>NZ_CP150271.1:0-4800000 GCF_045040735.1 Paenibacillus sp. FSL K6-1217 | reverse complement strand
TCGTTATTCTGAATGATGTGGAGTACTCGGAGAAGATTGAATATAGAGTAGTCGGACCGGCGGAGGCCGATGTGCTGGACAACAAGATCTCCTACGAGAGCCCGCTCGGCAAAGAGCTGATCGGCAAAAAGGTAGGCGACATCATCAGCGTCAATGCCCCGATGGGGATTATCAAATACGAGCTGCTTGAGATCAAAATGCTGTAAATTCAATTGAAGGCTAAGATCCCGCCCACCTTGATCTAAGGGTGCGGGATTTTTGTGTGGAATGGAAGGTGGCCGCTGGCTGCCATAGGCAATTGCTATCAAGGATATTGATTCCTTGTCTTAGACGCTCCCTGCTAAGGAGGGTTATAGTAGAAATAACTACTACATAGAGGAGTCCTGGCTTGTGATTCAGACTGTACTCACGACACTTGTTGAGGTCATCGTACCGCTGTCCATTCCGGTGGCCGCCGGAGCGCTGCTTGGACGGTATAAGCAGCTTGATACGAAGCCTTTGCTGACGTTGTACCTGTATTTTCTCAGTCCGGCTATTATTCTCGACACGCTGGCTACGGCAGATATCTCCTTCGATGATGTCTATAAGACACTCTCGTTCTCACTGCTGAATTTGTTCCTTCTATGGGGCGTGGCGACGTTGATCGGCAAAATGCTCAAGCTGGCTCCGCCGGAAGCCGCCGGTCTTACGCTCATCTCCACCTTCACGAACAGCGTCAATTACGGTCTGCCGCTGGTGCTGCTGGCCTTCGGCCAGCTGGGCCTGGACAAGGCATCGGTCTATGTCATCGCCCAGATGGTGATCGTGAATACGATCGGCGTGTATTTTGCCGCCCGGTCACAGTTCTCCGTGCGCAGCGCGTTGAAGTCGGTCTTCTCACTGCCGGCAATCTACGCCGCCATTCTGGCGCTGCTGCTGCGGGCGCTGGGCCTGCATATGCCGCATGAGCTGGCCTCAGGTGTAGCGATGGCCGCCGGGGCCTACTCGCCGGTCGTGCTCGCCATCCTTGGTGCCCAGATGGTGAAGGTCCAGGCCGCACATACGGAGCGCAATGTGCAGCTTGCCTTCTGGACGGGGCTGACCGTCCGGCTGCTGCTGGCTCCGCTGCTGGCCGCGCTGGTGTTGCTTGCCCTGAATATCACGGGCACGCTGTTCTCGGTGCTGCTGATCCTGGCTTCCATGCCGGTGGCGGTTAATTCCGTGGTCCTGGCGGAACGCTTCGGCAGCTCGCCTGCGCTCGTCTCGCGCTGCATCGTCTGGACGACCCTGGCCTCCTTCCTGGTCCTGCCGGTGCTGATTGCGGCGGTAGGGGGATAATCTCAAATTATTGCGACACAGGTACTTCACTCATTAGAGCATGAACATTCTGGTCGGGGTCCTGGAAGAACGTCATCCAGGTTGCGGTCTGACCCATCTCCGCGACTTTATGCGGCTGGTCCAGGAAATGTACATTCCGGTGGATTAAGGTTTCGTACGATGCGTGAATATTGTCAACTTGGAAATAGAACACAGAGCTGGGATGATCGAACTGCGCATCTTCAGCAATACTCAACACGATCTGAAGCCCGTTACATTCCAAGAAGGTCATGTTGCGGATCTGAAATAACAGCTTGAGGCCTAGAGTGTCTTGATAGAATCGGGTAGCAGCCTCCATGTCATGTACGCGAATCGATATTTGCCCAATGCCTTTAATTTGAAATTCTGAATTCATGTAATATCGCTCCTCTGTGTATGTTGTATGTTCCACGCAGTAAATGTAACATGTGCGGATGAAGCGTTACTTTTCCAAAATCACTTTTTTCTAAACATCAGGGGCGATAATCCCGTTCTTTGTTTAAACACTTTATTGAAGGAAGAGACGTTGTCGAAGCCAACACTTAGGCTAATCTCGGTTACACTGCATTCTGTGTGAGCAAGGAGACGCTGGGCTTCAAGTATCCTTTTTTCGATGAGGAACTGGTGAGGTGTCCTGTTGAAAAAGTGCCGGAAGTTGCGGATCAGATGGTTTTTAGAAAGACAAGCGACTCTTGAGACTTCCTCAAGGGTCACGTTTTGGTTGTAATACGCATGTAAATATTCGTAGGCCAGTGTCAACCGCCGAAAGAGTTCTTCCCTGGTCGCCGGCCTCATACCTGGCAGTGTATTAATTTCCTGAGACATCTTCTGATGCACGTGAAGCAGTGCTTGAATTAGATTTTGATACTGTTCATCGACCCAGAGATGCTCACTGCCGAGTACAGATAAGGAATGCTTGAAGTTCTCAAGAAGTGGAGTTATCAAATGACTATGCCGGTAGGACTTGGTGTGAAATTGCAACGGGTGCGTTGTTACGGAAAATGGATCGTCCAAGGACTTCTCTACTCCTAAATGAACAGCTCTATGGACCTCCTCTGCAAATCCGGTCTTGAAAAATACACAAAAAGAGTCGACTTCCGTTTCGGACTCAATGGCTATAGCGTACTGCTCCCCTTCATTTAACAGGAGGTAGCCCTCTCGCTCCACAGCATAATGACCGAATTTTGTTTTGTAATAGGCCCGGCCATTCCGAAATGTCTTTAAGGATAGGGGGCCGGTGCCTTCCCAATGATGAGTTGTACTTCGCGCCTGCAGCACGAAGTTCTGCTGGAACAAAGGGAATCTAGAGGTTCCCATCTATAGAGTTCATCTCCTTCCAGAGTTGATCCATTCCATTCTACAATAGTCCACAGCAATAACACAGAAGCTCCCTCTTCATTATCTGAAGGGGGAGCTTCTTATATGCAGTGAGACGCTTCATGCTGAAGCAATGGGGTCAGTCCGGCTGTCCCTCAGCGGCCTGGATGGTGAAGATGAAGGTTGCCCCACCCACTACACCCGGCTTGGCATAGATCGTCCCGCCCATGAGGTCGACCAGCATTTTGCAGATGGACAGCCCGAGTCCGGTTCCCCCGAACTTGCGGTTGATGGTGGCCCCGATCTGGGTGAACGGCTGGAACAGATATTTCATCTTGTCCGCCGGAATGCCTATGCCGGTATCCTCAATAATGAACTCCAGCTCCAGCAGCTTGTCCATCACCTGCCGGCGGCGGACATTCACCTTGACGCCGCCGGCATGCGTGAACTTGATGGCATTGCCGATCAGGTTATTGAGTACCTGCCGCAGACGGTTGGGATCACCGATCAGCAGGGCAGGAATATCGGGGGCAATGGAGGTCTCCAGGGTCAAGTTGCGTTCTCTGGCCAGTGCCCGGAACAAATCCACGGTCTCCTTGAGGCAGGAGTGAAGATTGAAGAGCTCGTAATCCAGCTCCATTTTGCCGGACTCAATTTTGGTGAAATCCAGGATATGCGTAATGACGGAGACGAGCGCATGGCCGCTGGTATGAATGATCTCAGCCATCTCCTGGTCGTCTGGGGACAGATCGGAGGAGCGCAGGACATCGGACATGGCAATAATCCCGTTCAGCGGGGTGCGGATCTCATGGCTCATCATGGCGAGGAAGCCGCTCTTGATCCGCAGCGCCACCTCGGCGGTCTCCTTCAGCTCGGTCAGAATGCTGTTGGCCGTCTCCAGCTCCAGTGTCTTAAGCTGCAGCTCCTTGCGGGTCTGGTAGAGACGGACGAAGCCGTCAATCTTGCTTGTTAGCACAGTCGGATGAAACGGTTTGGTCAGGTAGTCAATCGCCCCGGCCGAATAGGCCATCATATAGTTCTCCAGCTCGGATGTCAGCGAGGTTAAGAATATGATGGGGATATCGCGCGACTTCTGGCGCATCTTAATCCGTTTCGCCGTTTCGAACCCGTTCATGTCAGGCATGAGCACATCCATAATAATCAGGGCAAATTCCTGCTCCAGCAGACATTTTAGAGCATCCATGCCCGAGGGGGCGTGAATCAGCCGGTAGGGCGAATCGGCCAGCAAGGCCTGAATGGACAGGAACTCGTCTGCCCGGTCATCTACAACTAAAATATTGATCGGATACTCCATGCTGCCTCCTATTGAATCAACCATAATTTCAGCACTCTCACCAGCTGTGTAGTATTAATTGGTTTGGATATATAATCATTCGCCCCTGCTTCGAGACATTTGACCCGGTCTTCCTCCAGGGCGCGGGCGGTCAGCGCGATAATGACGATCTGGTCATACGCCGGGCTCTGCCGGATATGCTCCATCGTCTCGTAACCATCCATCTCCGGCATCATGATATCCATGAATACAAGCTCAATATCAGGGTGGGTCTCCAGATGCTCCAGCGCTTCTCTACCATTCTGGGCAAAGCTGATCTCCATATTATAACCTTCCAGTACGCTCGATAACGCAAAGATATTACGCATATCATCGTCCACAAGCAGAATGCTTTTGCCGGCAAAAGCGGACTCCGGATTATGCAGATTCTCGATCAGGCGCTGCTTGTCCAGAGGCAGGTCTGCATGCTTGCGGTGGAGGTACAGGGCAGTATCGTCATAGAGCCGTTCCATAGACCTCACGTTCTTGATCACAATGCTCTCGGCGTAGTGCTTCAGGCGCTGCTCGTCTGTCTTGCTGAGATCCTTGCCTGTATAGATGATGACCGGCAGCGTCTGCAGCTTGCGGTTGGTCTTGACCTGCTCCAGCAGGTCGAAGCCGGAGATATCCGAGAGGCCCAGGTCCAGCACCATGCAGTCAAAATGATGGCTGGCCAGATGCTCCATCGCTTCTCTGCCGGTGCCGACCGCAATAATGTTCACATCGGGATGGGCGATGAATTCGACAAGGCTGCTGCGCAGAGCCTTGTTGTCCTCGACAATCAGCAGGCTCTTGACCGGACGGCGGATATACGTCTCGATCTGGAGGAAGGCGGCCTCCAGCTCCGCATAATCATTCGGCTTCTTCCAGAAGGACAGGGCGCCCATCGACAGGCTCTGCTGGTTCTCTTCAGCGGTCGAAATGACATGCACGGGGATATGGCGCAGCTCCGGCCGGCTCTTCAGGCGGCTGATAATGGACCAGCCGTCCAGAACGGGAAGATGCAGATCCAGCAGGATGGCATCCGGCTTGTAGGCATGGGCCAGAGCAAGACCCTGGTCCCCCTGGAAGGCAACGATGGCCTTGAAGCCCCGGCTGCGCGCCAGCTCCAGCAGCCGGGCGGCGAATTCGGCATCTTCTTCAATGATCAGCAGGATAATATCGCTGCTCAGCAGATTGCCGCGGTCATCATCCATTTCCGCATATTGCAGCAGCTTCGGATTAGAGATGGATATATCGGGCACGAAGGATTCGCGGAAGGCGGGGTTCTCCCGTCGTATAGGCCCGGAAGCCGGGATCTCCGGAGAGGCTGCTGCAAAGGCTGCGGCAGCAAGGGTCTGGGCATCCTCCCCCGCTTCCACAGCAGGAATGATCAGGGAGAAGGTACTGCCTTTGCCCTCTACAGAATCTACCTCAATCCGTCCGCCCAGCAGGGTGGCCAGCTCGCGGCAGATCGTGAGGCCGAGTCCGGTTCCGCCGTATTTGCGGCTGGTGGTGCCGTCCGCCTGCTGGAACGCCTCGAAGATGCTCTCCAGCTTGGAGGCGGCAATGCCGATACCGGTATCGCTGACGGCGAAGATCACCTCTTCGCCGCCGGTGCGGATGGACAGGGAGACGGAGCCTTGCTCCGGGGTGAATTTGATGGCGTTGGACAACAGGTTATTCAAGACCTGCTGCAGCCTGTGGCCGTCCGTCATCAGATAATCAGGCAGCCGGTTGTCTGAATGGACATCGAACCGGAGGTTCTTGTTCTTGGCCTGCTGCTCAAAATGGCGGTAGACATGATTGCTGAGATCCTGCGGAGAGACCGGCTCAATCACCGCGGTCATTTTGCCGACCTCCAGCTTCGCCAGATCTAGAATCTCGTCGATCAGCTGCAGGAGATCCTTGCCTGCCGAGAAAATCGTATGCACGTATTCCAGCTGCTTCGCCCCAAGATTGCCGTCCTTGTTCTCGGCAAGAATCTGGGAGAGGATCAGCAGGCTGTTCAGCGGAGTGCGCAGCTCATGGGAGACATTGGCCAGGAACTCCGACTTGTACTGCGCAGCCATGAAGATCTCCTGGGCCTGCGCCTGGATCTCTTCCTTCTGCTTCTCGGTAAGCTCGACTTGAAGCAGTAACTGGTCATGGGAGGCAGCCAGCTCTTCCTTCTGGATCAGAAGCTCACCGGCCTGGGCCTGCAGCGTATCCGTCTGGGCTTGCAGCTCTTCTGTCTGAGACTGGAGTTCCTCCGTCTGGGTCAGAAGCTGCTCCTTCTGCTCCAGCAGTTCGTTCGTCTGAGCTTGCAGCTCATCGGCCTGCTCCGCAATCTCGGACTTCTGAATCTCCGAGATCTGAAGCTGCTTCTGCATATCGCGGTTTGCCGCCGATATCTCATCGGCCTGTGCCTTGATCTCCGCAGTCTGCCGGTCAGTAATCTCCATTTGCTGCTGCAATTCCAGATTTGCGGCCAGCAGCTCTTCCGTCTGCTGCCGCAGTTCCTCGGTCTGGGCTTCAATTTCGTCCTTTTGTTCCTCGGTGAGTCTCATTTGGGCCTGGAGCTGTTCATTGGAAGTCAGCAGGCTCTCGGACTGCGCCTCCAGCTCGATCTTCTGGTCCTGTAATTGGTCGGTCTGCAGCCGCAGCTCATCCGTCTGGGCCATCAGCTCTTCGGTCTGGGCTTCCAGCTCCTGAGTCTGGGCCGTCAGCTCTTCGGTCTGAGCCTCCAGCTCTTCCTTCTGGAGCTGGGTCTCGCTCAGCAGCTCTTCAATTCTGGTGACATCCGCCAGGGTATTGATCAGCACGCCCATATTCTGCCCCGTGCGTTCAATCAGCTGCAATTCCTTGGGGCCGAACGGGCTTAGGGCTGCCAGCTCCATCACTGCTACCACTTCCTGCTCGTGCATGATCGGCACGATAATAAGTGATGAGGGTGCAGCCTCCCCCAGCCCGGAGCGGACCTTGATATAATTCCCGGGAAGGTCCTGCAGAACAATCATCTGCTCATCCAGAGCGCATTGCCCGACCAGGCCGCTGCCCAGCGGGATAGGCTCCTGTTGTCCTGCGGATTCATCGAAGGCATAGCCGGCCGCGAAGTTCAGCAGACCGTCCCGCTTCAGATAGACTGCCCCGTAGCTTCCGCGGACAGCGGTAGCCAGCCTGCCGATGAACACGCGTGAGGCGGTCTTCAGCTGTACAGAGCCCTGAAGCAGCAGCGACATTTCAGACACCTGTGTATTAATCCAGGCCTGTTCCTCGGCTCTAAGCCGCAGCTCGCGCTCTTCGGCGGTTCGGTGATGAAGGTCAGCCGCCAGCCCGTAAAAGGAGGCGGCCAGCTGCCCGAACTCATCCCCGCGCACCGGCGCCGCACCAGCAGGATTAAGCGTGCCTGCGGCGATATCCCCGGAGATCTCCGCGATGCGCCCCAGACCGCGGTCTATATTACGCTGAATGCTGTAGATCAGGCCGATGCTGATCAGAATGCCGCCCGCACCCAATCCTGCTGCGAGCAGGCGGGAAGTTCCTTCCATAAAGAGAATGGATATAGTAATCATACTGCCTAACAGCAGTATAGAAGCTGACGTTGCTAACCAAACCTGTTGTTTTATCCTCATTGTTCGCCGCCTTTGTTCAGTTAGTAGTCTCTAGCTATATAATTATACTTTTTATGAAGGGTTAGCGAAATAGAATACATAGAGAAAACCTTGAAAACCCTGAAATTACATGGTTTGTTGCCGGGTTTGTACCCATATCTGCTGAGATTCGGGTCATTTGCAGCCAGGCGGCGGTGAAATCTGCAGCTTCACCGCCCGCTATATGAAGATAATATTAATTTTTCATGAAAACTATGAAACCACCGCAAGTATACTTAAAATTTTGCTTGTATGAGGCGAATAGAGCGTGTAATATATACGAAGGTTGTGAACGGCAAATCAGATATCATACAACTCATATAATCTTGGGAATATGGCCCATAAGTTTCTACCGGATAACCACTGTAATTATCCGACTATGAGTGAAATAGCGCATCTAGGGTTCCGTTTCTTGTGCTGCGGCACGGGAAGGACTGGTCCAAGCGATGCGGACACTTATATGTGTTACACCACTAAGGGACAAAAACCCAGAAGGACAGATTCACTTGAGCGAAACACTCAGGGAATCTGTCCTTTTTATTTTATCTGTCTTTTTTATTTCTAAGGAGGAAGATCCGCTGTAATGAAAGTATTGGAAGAACGCATTAGACAAGAAGGTTTAATTCTATCGGAGACTGTACTGAAAGTGGACTCATTTCTGAATCATCAGGTAGACACGGCGCTTGCGCTTGCGATCGGGAAGGAATTCGCCGCGGTCTTCGCGGACCGGAAGATCACCAAGGTGCTGACTGTGGAGGCCAGCGGAATCCAGTTTGCTATGGCGGCGGGAATTGCACTGGGTGTGCCGTTCATCTACGCCAAGAAGAAGAAGGCGGTGACGCTGTCCGAAGCGGTGTATTCGGCACCGGTCCATTCCTTCACCCGTCAGGAGGACTATCAGATCAGCATCTCGCAGAAATATCTCGGGCCGGACGACACCGTATTAATCGTTGATGATTTCCTGGCTACCGGTGCGGCACTTGTAGGGTTATGCGATATCGTAGCAGAGTCCGGGGCGCAGCTGGCCGGGGTCGGCTGTGTCATTGAGAAGAGCTTCCAGGAGGGACGCGGTCTGCTGGAGCAGCGCGGAGTTCCGGTGTATTCCCTGGCGCGGATTGCTTCCATGTCGCCGGGTGAGATTCATTTCATAGATAATGAAGGATTAATCAAGGAGCGTGCAGGATGTTAAGCAAACAGAAGGTATTGGCCCTCGGGCTTCAGCATGTATTGGCGATGTACGCCGGAGCGGTCATCGTACCGCTGGTTGTCGGGGGAGCGCTCAACTTGAACGGTACGCAGATGGCGTATCTGATTGCAGCGGATCTGTTCACCTGCGGGCTGGCGACCCTGCTGCAGATTATGGGCAGCAAGTATTTCGGAAGCGGGCTGCCGGTTGTGCTCGGCTGTACCTTCACGGCAGTCAGCCCGATTATCGCCATCGCCTCAGGCTCCAATCTGGCAACAGCCTACGGTGCGATCATTATCTCCGGGTTGTTCGTTGTACTGGCGGCCCCGGTGTACGGGAAGCTGCTCAAGTTCTTCCCGACCGTGGTTACGGGTTCGGTAGTGACTATTATCGGCCTGTCGCTGATCCCGGTTGCGATGAATAATGTGGCCGGCGGCCAGGGGAGCGCCGACTTCGGCCAGCCCCGCAATCTGCTGCTGGCGCTAATCACCCTGCTTGTCATTCTGGCTGTGAACCGGCTGACCACAGGGTTCCTGCGCTCCGTATCCGTACTGGTAGGTCTGGTAGTGGGCACTGTAATCGGCTACGCTATGGGCATCGTGCATTTCTCTACTGTGACCACAGCTTCCTGGGTCAGTGTCGCACAGCCGTTCTACTTCGGCTGGCCGCAGTTCAGCATTACCGCTATATTCACGATGATTATCGTAAATATAGTGTCTATGGTGGAATCGACAGGAGTGTACTTTGCCGTTGGCAAGGCGACCGACCAGCAGGTGGAGAAGAAGCAGATCGTGAACGGCCTGCGCTCCGAGGGACTGGCCATTATGCTGGGCGGCCTGTTCAATGCCTTCCCGTACACCGCATTCTCCCAGAATGTCGGCTTGCTGTCGCTGACGCGGGTGAAGACGCGGAATGTTATTTTTGCAGCGGGGGGAATTATGATCGTCCTCGGGCTGCTGCCGAAGCTCGCGGCACTGACTACGGTCGTGCCGAATGCGGTGCTGGGCGGGGCGATGATTGTCATGTTCGGCTCGGTCGCCGCTTCCGGCATGTCGATTCTGTCCGATGTGGATCTGCGCAAGGACGGCAATCTGCTGATCGCCGCCTGCAGCATTGCGGTGGGCCTCGGCTCTGCGGTGCTTCCATCCATGTTCGACCAACTGCCGGAATTCGCCAGAATGCTGCTGCAGAACGGCATTGTATCCGGGTCGCTGACAGCGATCATTCTCAATATCTTCTTATCCAAGACCCAGGAGAGTGCGGCTGCCGTAGCCGCTGCCCCGGAAACGAAGTAAAATATTCCATTGACCCAAATCTAATGAGATGCACAGCCGATTCCGAAATAAATGGAACTCGGCTTTTTTTTGCTCAGATGAACGGAGCCTGTTGTATAATTTATACAATGACAACGAGAAGGGAATGGCAGAGGATATGAGAAAGTATTGGCTGAGTATTCTCGGCAGTCTGGTGCTGGTGTTGAGTGTTCCGCTGCTCTCCGTGTTCCATACCCTGCAGATCAAGGGAGAAAGGCCGCAGGCGGTCCAAGGCGTGATTGACCTTCGCACCTGGGATGCCAGTACCGACGGGGTGATGAAGCTGGATGGAGAATGGGAGCTGTACCGCGATGTGCTGCTGTCGCCCGGGGATTTCCATCCGGAGAACGGGGACGGGCAGGCCCCCTCCGTCTCTACGATGATTCAGGTTCCGGGGAAATGGAACCATGAACTCTCGCAGCAGGGGGAGCCTAGAGCCAAAGGGTACGCCACCTACCGTCTTAAGGCCAGGATTGCCGAAGGGGAAGCGGTGGTCTATGGCCTGCGCACCAGCAACATCCGCAGCGCCGGCAAGGTATATCTGAACGGGCAGGAGATTGGCAGCAGCGGGATTCCGGCGGATTCGCCCTCCGGGGGCAGACAGAATAACGTGCCCTTCATGGGGTTCGCCCCGGTCACCGGGGATACCATGGAGATTATTGCCCAGGTGGCTAACTACAGCTACTCCTCAGGAGGAATCGTTCAGCCGATTGTGATCGGGGATCAGACCTCTATTTTGAAGCATAGGGAATTTGCCCTGTTTGTAGACGGGGCTGCCCTGATCGGATTCTTTGTTCTATCCCTCTTCCTGCTGATGTTCTCCAAGGTAAGGGAAAGCCGGGGCGTCACGTTATATCTGGGCTTGTTCTGCATGGCGGCATTTGTCTATATTTCTACCCATGGCGAGAAGCTCATCCTGGCGGCGCTGCCCGGACTTCCTTACGAGATTATACTCAAGCTGCAGCTCGCCTCTTCCACACTGGTCTATTATTATCTGCTGCGCTATGTTGCCAATTCAGTCAATTATCCTATGTCTGTCGGGGTCATTAAGGCTTCCAGGCTGGTTACGGTGTTCCTGCTGCTGATTGCGGTCTTCGTCCCCGCCTATCTGTTCAGCTATCTGGAGGTTCTGCTGCTGACCTGGGGCTCGGTAAGCTTGGGATTCGTGCTCTACTCCATGGTCCAGGGGACCCGGCGCAATCCGAAGAATATGCTCCTGATGGTGGTCAGCATCGAGAGTCTGAGCGTGGTTATCATTTATTATCTGGTCAGCTTCATGGGCATGTCCCTCAGCTATTTCATTATCTCCTATGAGATTCTCCTGTTCGGGTTCGTACAGGCGATCCTGATGACCCGCCAATATGCGGCCTCCTTCCGGGAGGTGGACCAGCTCTCAAGACGTCTGTTGTCACTCGACGGCTTGAAGGATGAATTCATCTCGGATACCTCGCAGGAGCTGCGCAAGCCGCTGCAGGGGATTGTCAATCTGGCCAAGGTGCTGGCGCAGGGTACAGCCGGCTCCATAAGCGCTGCCCAGCAGGATCAGCTGCTCACCATTGTCTCCACCGGCAAGCGGCTTACTGCTTTGATCCATGATATGTCGGACTTTGCGAAGCTGAATCACGGCTCGCTCTTTCTGCGCCGGCAGGCCGTCGATCTCCGCGCTTCAGCCTCTTCCATCATGGAGGTCACCCGTCAGGTCTACGGCAACAGCCAGCTGGAATTCCGCCTGAGTCTGCCGGAGCAGCTTCCGCTGCTGGAGACGGACGAGCAGCGGCTCGCCCAGATTCTGCATAATTTATTGGCAAATGCAGTGAATTATACCCCTAAAGGCGTGATAACGCTGTCTGCTGAGGTTAAAGAAGAGTATGTTACCGTGATCATATCCGATACCGGCAACGGGATCGCGCCTGAGCGTCTGCGCTCCATCTTCGATGCCTATGATCCAAGCGGTCCTGCCGCGAACAAGGTCTACCGGGAGAACGGGCTTGGACTGAGCATTACCCAGAGGCTGGTGGAGCTGACGGGCGGAGAGATTGAGGTGCATTCAGAGCTGGGACACGGCTCGGTCTTCAGCTTCACCCAGCCTGTCCTGAAGCGGAGCCATGCACTGCTGGAGGAAGACCTCGGGGAGCGCAACGGATGGGAGACCTCACCTGCGTTCCCGCCTTCTGCAGAAGAATCTGTACCGCCGCCGTCTGGGGACTGCTGCTCTATTCTGGTAGTGGATAATGATCCCGTTAACCTTCGCGTGCTGGTGGGTGTCCTTCAGCTGGAGAACCATTCGGTCATTACCGCCAGCAGCGGGGCGGAAGCGATCCAGATCATCCAGGAGCATCCTGAGCTTGATCTGGTAATTGCTGACTGGGTAATGCCGGAGGTTCCCGGACTTCTGCTGTGCAAGGCCATCCGTGAACGGTTCACCTTGTCCGAGCTTCCCATCCTGGTGCTCATGGCGAGCAGCCGCCCTGATGATATCCTCGCCGCCTTCGAGGCCGGAGCGAATGATTATCTAAGCAAGCCGGTGGAGGTGCGCGAATTCAAGGCGCGGATGCAGACGCTGCTGGATATGCGCAAGTCGATCCGGGTCTCCGTCCAGTCGGAGATTGCCTTCCTGCAGGCGCAGATCAAGCCGCATTTCTTATATAATGCGCTGAATGCCATTATCTCGGTCTGTCCGGTGGACCCGGACAAGGCCACAGAGCTGCTGCTGGACCTCAGCCAATATCTGCGGAGCAGCTTCGACTTCCAGAACCGGGGACAGACAGTGTCGATGGAGAAGGAGCTGGGACTGGTCAAATCCTATCTTGCGCTCGAGCAGGCGCGGTTCGATGAACGGCTGAGCATCGAGTTCGATGTACCGGAGGATGTGATGGCGATGGTCCCGCCGCTTAGCATTCAACCGATTGTGGAGAATGCCGTTAATCATGGCCTGATGCAGAAGGAGGCCGGAGGGACGGTGCGGCTGAGCGTCGAGCTGCTGCCCGGCTGCCTGAAGGTAGCGGTCACGGATGACGGTGTAGGAATGTCGCCGGAGAGGATTGCGGAGGTCCTCTCGGAGGAGCGGACAGAGGGGGGCATCGGACTGCGTAATATTCAGGACCGTCTGCTCAAGATGTACGGAACGGGCCTGAATATAGACAGTGTACCGGGAAGGGGAACAGCCATTTCGTATACCATCCCCACCTAAAGACACCTGAGAATGACGAAGAGGAGGTGAGTCTTCCGATGAAGGCAATACTGATTGACGATGAGAAGCCGGCTCTGCAGCACCTGGAGCGTCTGCTCGAGAAGGATGGGCGTCTTACGATTACCGGGAAATACACCTCGGCACGACTGGGACTTGCGCATCTGGAGCGGGAGAAGGCGGATATTGTATTCCTGGATATCGGGATGCCGGAGATGAACGGGCTGGAAGCCGGTGAATACATTGCCGGTATGGACCGGAGCACCCGGATTGTCTATATTACCGCATACAGCGAGTATGCCATTGAAGCCTTCGAACTCAATGCCGCGGATTATCTGCTGAAGCCGGTGACTTCCCAGCGGTTAAGCAAAACCCTGGAGCGTCTGGAAGTGGGCAGGGAGAGCTCTGAAGTGAAGATGGCGCCTTCCCCGGCGGCTGCGGCACCTGTTAAGGAGCTGTCGATCCTCTGCTTCCACCGGCTGGAATTCAAGGACAGCACGGAGCCGGGGCGCAAAATGCAGTGGCGAACAAGCAAGGCGCAGGAGGTCTTCGCTCTGCTGCTGCATCACCGCGGCCAGTGGATACTCAAGGACACCATTGTGGATCTCGTCTGGCCCGATTTCAGGCCGGAGAAGGCCGTAACGAACCTGCATACGACGGTATACCATATCCGTAAGCTGCTGAAGGCCTGGGATATGGAGGTGCTTGTCGAGTTCTCGCAGGAGCGGTACAGGCTGACCAAGGAGCAGGTGCTGCTGGATGTCGAGGAGTTCGAGCTGGGTTACGCCGGTACGCCTGTGGAGTCGGAAGAGGAATGGCTGCGCCGTGAACATATATTGAAGCTGTACCGTGGAGACTACCTGCAAGAACATCATTACGACTGGGCAGAGATCCGGCGTAAGGAGCTGCAGGTCCGGTATATCCGCATGGCGCTGCACTCCGCCGAATATGAGCTGTCCTCCGGGCGGCCCCGGCTGGCGCTGGAGCGGCTGCTGGACCTGCAGGCGGCAGATCCGTATTCCGACCAGCTCTGCAGGCTGATCCTGAGGAGTTATGCCGACCTGGGAGATTTCATCGGATTCAGGACACACTACGATCAATACAAGGAGCTCCTGGAGAAGGAACTGGGCATCCGTCCCGACCAGGTGATGGACAGCTGGGTTCAGAAGGTATTGTGAGTCCGTAGCCTGCCACTGCACAACGGCTTGATGTCATTATTATTTATATCCTGTGGTATACATATTCAAGGCTGCGGGAGTTGAAACGCAAGGCGTCTTAGCAGCGTATCACAAGCATACGAGTATTCAAGAGGAGATGGAGTAGGAATGGATAACGGGATGAAGGTCATCTTATTCGAGAAGCTGCCTGAAGGCGACCTGCAAAGGATTGAAGAGCGCGTCTGGAGCATGAATATGGTTACGGCTCTGGAGCATGTCAATTATATTGTCGTTGGCGGCCGCGAGTTCGAGGCGGTAGAGGGAAGGCTGAATGTGGATGAAGGGAATCTGGAGCTTCTGCTGGTTCCTATGCGTACGGAGGATTAAGAATGAATACAAGGAAGGGAGGGGCCCAAGTTGGCAAAAGACGAAAGTGCTAAAGAACCCGCAGTAAGCAGGCTGTTCACGCCGGACGGCAAACCGGTCCGCGTATTATCCACCTCGCTCGGCATTGCCCTGCTGGCTAACGCGTTGTTCATTCCCGGAGGTGCGGGCGCAAGCGGCACGGGCGGAGAGGAGCCTAAGCTGGTCTCCTGGTCTACCGAGGAGGTTAAGCAATATTTCGACAAGAATGTAGACTGGAGCATTCCTTATCCGGAAGACCAGGAAGAGAAGGTCCAGGAAGGGCAAGGGGCAGTAACTTCCGGCGGCACCACGGTCATCAACAATTACGGCGGGTATAACTCGGGCTTCGGCTGGGATGATGTGCTGCTGTACCACATGCTCTTCAACAGCGGTTCATTCTACTCTTCCAGAGGCTGGTACAATGACCGGCCTACTTATTATGGGGGGACCCGGAATACCTATAAGCCGCCTTCCTACAACAGCGGACGGTTCCAGAACAAGCCGGTGGCCGGCTCGGTAGTGAAGCCGAAGACATCAACCTCCTCCACCGGCTCTATTACCAGAAGGAATACCTCGTCCAAATCCGGCGGCATCGGCGGTACCTCCAGCGGACTGGGCTCGAACAAGTCCAAATCCGGCTCCAGTAAAAGCTCCGGCAAAAGCTCTGTACGCTCCGGCAAGAGCGGGTTCGGCGGATGATCCGGGCGGAGCAGGCATTCGAGTATATAGACCAGTCCGGTCTGGAGCGTGCTCCCCGGGTAGAGAAGCTGCATGAGCTGGGCTTCACCTGGGCCGATCTGGAGGAAGAAGAATATTGGCTGGACGCGGTAGCTGTGATGCGCGGCGAGACCTATCAGGAATTGAAGGAAGCCGCCGCAGCGCTGTGGGCGATCCTGGATAAGGCCGTGCGTTACGTCCATCTCAGGCATGACCTCTATGACCTGCTGGGAATTCCTCCGGTGCTGTGGCAGATGCTGGATGACTGTCCTATGCCGGAACCGGGGCTGATCAGCCGGTATGCCCGGTTCGACTTTGCCGTGGCCGGGGACGGTACGATCAAGCTGCTGGAGCTGAACGCGGATACTCCGACCGGCTATGTGGAAGCGTCGATTGCTACGCCGTGGATCTGCGCGGAAGCAGGCATCGGGAGCCCGAATGCGGCCATGAAGCAGCAGCTTGCCGCAGCCTGGAGCGTGGAACGCCCCGACACGGCAGCCTGTGTGGATTACGGCAGCCATGAGGAGGACAGCGGGACGATTGAGGCGCTGGCCGCGCATAGCGGGCTGGATATCCGCTGTGTCGATTGCCTGGATCTGTGGATTGACGAGGGTGTGGTCAAGGACGGGGAGAACCGGATCATAGAGCGGATGTTCGCGCTGTATCCGAAGGAGTGGATGGCGGTAGATGAGGGCGGCGATGCGCTGGCCTATGCCATTGAGAGCGGGAAGCTCCAGCTGTTCAACGGGCCGCATAGCATTATCCTCCAGTCCAAGGGGCTGATGGCCGCCGTCTGGGGAATGTATGAGCTGGGCCTGCTGTTCACGGAGCCGGAGCGCGAGGCAATATCCCGGTACATCCTGCCGACATACAATAAGGCGGTATTCTCGGAGAGCTTTGTGTCCAAATCGGTATTCGGCCGGGAAGGCGGGTCTGTACGGATCTTTGATGACAGCGGCGCGCTTGAGATCGAGGACGAAGAGGGCTACGACAGCAGCCAGCTTTTCCCCGTGGTCTATCAGAAAAGGGCCGAAATGGCCCGGATCATGACGGCGGAAGGCGAGCTGCACCTGCTGACCGGCATGTTCGTCATTAATGGAACGCCCTGCGGGCTGCTTGGCCGGGCCGGGGGGCCGATTACAGGCAATGCCAGTCATTTTATCGCGCTAGGAGTGAGGGGGCTTGAAGATGTTCAAGGATAGAGAGGGGCGAGCAGCCGGACGCAGATCCCGGAGTGCCCTGCTGACTGCAGTGCTGCTGCTGGCAGTTATGGTGCTGAGTGCATGCTCAGCGAATAGCGACAGCGTATTTCATACCGGTACCGATACAACCGATAATGTATCCCGTGTACCGTGGGATTACCGGGTGGTGGAAGGCAAGGTGGGCGATCTGGTCGGCAGCGATATGACTATATTGCCGGATAATGAGCTGCTTCCCAACGACGGGAATTATGCTACCGGCGACACCGTCTGGACGCTTCAGTTCATGGACGCCGAGCTGGTGACGGATGCTGACCAGAAGAATGAGATCAAGCTGTCCGCCTGGACGACGCTTAAGTCCTACGCCGACCAGAAGGCGGCCACGGAGGATCTGGCCAATCTCAAGGTCTCCATCACAACGGATGTGGATCTGGTGGGCGTGTACAAAACGGAATATCAGAACAAGACGAGAAATTTCGCAGTGCTGGAGCTGCCTTCCGGCAACCGGATCAAGCAGCCGATTGACGACAAGCGCTATACCGCGCTGGAGAAGCAGAAGAAGGCCTCTGTGGTGCTGGAGGAAGTACATGATTTCGCCGACTATGATTCGGCCTATGCGAAATTTCGGGGGTGGGCTAAATGACGATCGTAATTAATCTGGTGGTCAGTATTCTGACCATTGTTCTGCTTCAAGTACTGGGTATGGTAATCTTCGCGCTCATGACTCCCTTCAAGGATATGGAGGAGCTAAAGAAAGGGAATGTTGCGGTAGCGCTGGCCTTCGGCGGCAAGTTCCTGGCTACGGCGGTCGTTCTTGGCGTTGCCGCCTACACGAATACCTCCATCTGGTTCATGATGCTCTGGTTCGCGGTAGGGTATGTCTGCCTGATCGCTTCGTACTGGATCTTCGAGCTGTTCACGCCCGGCTTCCGGATTTCAGAGCAGCTGGAGAAGGGGAATGTAGCAGTAGGCGTGATGCTCTGCATGGTGTTCGTCGGAACGGCCTTCGCGGTCAGCAGTCTGATTATTTAGGAAGATCCGCCTGGCAGGCGGGCAGCGGCTGCATCCCGTAAGGGATTCGGTGGAGGCTGCCCGCCTGCCGGTTCAATTCACCCGGGAGGCAGGGATGGGCATTGCATTTTTTGATCCAATTATCCAGCAAGCTGCTTCATTTGAAGAAGAAGTCCATTGCTTTTATTATTCTGGCATTCATTCTTCTGAGCGCAACGATCGCCTTCCTGCTGGAGCCGGACACATTTCATAGCTGGTTTAACGCCTTTTACTGGGTAATGACCACCATGGCTACCGTGGGGTATGGCGATTACTTCGCCGCTACTGTCACCGGCAAGGTGTTTACGATTTTCTTATATATTTTTGGCATCGGTCTGCTCAGTCTGGTTATCGGCAAGATTATCGATGCCATGGGCGAGATGCAGCGCAGGAGAGGAGCCGGAACCTTGACCTTTCACGGACACAATCATGTGGTGCTGATTAACTGGAACCGCAAGACACAAGCGGCAGTGGATGAGATTCTGTGTTACGACAAGGATTGCAAAGTGGTAATTATTGATGAGAACGGACGCCATCCGCTGGAATCGCTGGAGCAGGTCCACTTCATCAGCGGCGATGCTTCCAGCGATGACATTCTGCTGAAGGCGAATATCGGGAGCGCCAGAGCGGCGATTGTGTTCAGCGACACCCGTATCGACGAAGCGTCCTTGAGCGACGGCAAGTCGCTGCTGATCGCTTCCAGCATTGAGCGGATTGCCCCGCAGGTACATACAACCGTAGAGATTATGCAGGAAAAGAATATTCAGAACTTCAAGCATGTGCAGGTGAACGAGTTCGTGCTCTCCCATGATGCCATCTCCAGACTGGCCGTCCGCTCTGCCCTGCAGGAGGGCAATTCTGAGGTCATTACCCAGCTGCTCAGCCGCGAGCACGGGGATGATATCTATGAGATTCCCCGGCACAGCGGCTGGACAACCTATGGTGAGGCCTTCCAGGATCTGCTGCGCCAGGGGGCGACCCTGCTGTCGGACCGCGGGGATCTGGGCATTAACCGTAAGCTGGACCAGCCGATTCCGGCAGCGGCCAGACTCTACATCGTCGCCGATGAGGCCACGTACCGGAGGATTAAAGAGGGCTAGAGGCAATACTGAGAGCTACTGAAGTACCCATAAGAGCTGTTCCGTTCTTTAAGAGACGGAGCAGCTCTTTTTTTTATGGTTTAGGCAAAAAAGAGAAATATGTGAAGATGACACATAATGTTCGAAGAAACAGTAAATAATGTGACAATAATTACCGTTATAGTAGTATGAATCATTTGTCAGTTGTCATTTAAGGATGTGATCGATTGGGAAGCAGATACAGCAAGGCTGCTGTTCTGGGGATGTCGCTGCTCTTGCTAACCTCGTGCGGCGGCAATCAGGCCCGGCCAGCGCCATCCTCTCCCGGGTATACTCCGGCAGCCTCTCCTACAGGGACTGTCCGGCCGGATGAGGCGCCGCAACCTGAGCCTACAGTGGAACAGCAGGAATTATTTACTTTCATTAATACGCAGCTTACAGGACCGGATGGGGTGTATACAAACCTGCAAGAGACCTCTGAATCGGCAGAGGTGGCTACCGGCCATGAGATTCTGAGCGAGTCTGCCTCTCTCCTGATGGAGACTGCCGTCCGGACCCGCAATCAGGAGCTGTTCGACCGGCAGTGGGAGACGGCACGCAGAATCTTCGATATGGAGGGCGGCTTCAGCTACCGCTACAGTCCCAGGCAGCAGAAGCGTTATCCCGTGAATGCAGCGGTCGATGACCTGCGGATGATCGGAGCGCTATATGAAGCAGGGCAGGTATTTAACCAGCCGGAATATACCAGAGCCGCCGATAAATATGGAGAACGTTTCTATAAAAACAACACCAAAAAAGGTTACATTTATGACATCTATGACAATTATTTGAAAGTGGTCAACGGATTCGTAACTTTGTGTTATATTGATCTGAGTGTATTGCAGAAATTGTCGATATCTAGCGAATTACAGGATAATTTGTTGAAGAATATGAGCGGTATTTTGGAGGAGGGATATTTGTCCGATTCTTTTCCATTCTATGAGACCCGCTTCGAATACAAGAGTGGACAATACAGCTCTGAAGGCATCAACTCGGTAGAATCTCTGCTCACTATTCTTCATCTGGCAGAGACCGGCCGTCAGAGGCCGGCAAGCATCAGCTACATCAAAGCCCAGGTTGCTGCGGGGACCTTGTACGGACAATATACCCGTGAGGGCAAGCCGGCTAATGATATCCGTTCAACGGCGGTCTATGCGCTCACAGCCATGATTGGAGCAGTGCTGGAGGATGATGACCTCTATCAGTCCAGTATGGATCGGATGAATGAATTCAGGGTGACAGATCCTGCAAGTCCGCTGTACGGCGGATTCGGTGATCCTGCCTCCGGGCAGGCCTACTCTTTTGACAACCTGATGGCACTCCTGGCTTACTCCTATAAGGCTTCATAATATAACCAAAAGGGGAATCGGAATGATAAACAACTTAGAGCTTACATCCACCCGGCCCGGTATCACATTAGCTGGCCTTCGGATTACCCCGGCGTTTGCCGCTGCGTTTGGCGTGCTGCTGGTCACGCTTATCTCGCTGTTTACTTCCCCTTATATCGGGATGGCAGATAACGGAGACTTTTACCGGATTATATATAGCAACGGCTTGTATTTCAATGCTGCGGACTATGATAGCCAGTACTTCGGCTATTTCGTGAAGCAGTTCGGAATCTTCCAATATTTTAACGAGAACAGCACGATGGTGGTCTCCTCCCAGTCTCTGTTCATCAAGCTGGCGATCTTCGTCAACAAGCTGTTTTTCAGCCGCGAAGTCTTCGATATCCGCTTCCAGGCTGCAATCTACACCGTGCTCTACGTTGCTGCAGTCTACTTGCTGGTTGAAGCGATCACGCTGAAAATGTCACTCAAGCGGGGGATGGTGGTCGCGGTTCTTGCGGTGTTCATTTTCGGGGATACGGGCTACACCAACTACTTCAGCTCCTTCTTCGGCGAGAGCCTGGTGATGGTTACCATGATTCTGGTTTTCGCCTCCTGGCTGCTGCTGTACCGGAAGCGGTACAACGATTATGCCATGCTGGCGATCCTGCTGATCAGCACCCTGATCCTGACCACCTCCAAGCAGCAGAATGCTCCGGTGGGGATAGTTATTTCCCTGCTCTCGGTTCCGCTGATTCTGATCCGCCGGGATAAGCTGTTCCGCTGGATCACGCTCTTGTCGGCCGGTCTGATGATGTTCGCCGGAATTGCGACGTATCTTAATATCTCCAAAGAATTCGTGAATATTAACCAGTACCATGCGATGACGCGCGGGGTGCTGATGGAATCCAAGAACCCGGAGACTGCTCTGGGCTCCTTCGGGATTAATGAACAGTACGCGATTCTCAAAGAGAATACGTACTACGACCAATACGGTACGGTGGATGTGAAATCCGAGCTGCTCGATAAAAATTTCTACAGCCGTTACGGCTTCGTCTCCATTCTGACCTATTATGCTTCCCACCCGAACGAGCTGGGCTCGATTCTGGATACGGCTGCCGAGAGTGCCTACAAGATCAAGCCGGCCGCTATGGGGAATTATGAGCAGTCCGCAGGCAAGGAGTTCCGGGCGCAGAGCCATTTCTTCACCTTGTACAGCACGCTTAAGGAGAAGCTGGCTCCCCGTCCGTTTGCCTTCATTCTCCTCTGGATGGCCGTAACTATAGGTGTCTATATGCCATCCTTCGTCCGGGCAGTCCGCACCCAGGATTTCCGGGGCATGCAGCGTCTGCTTGTCATTCTGGCGACGATGCTGGTCGGGCTGTCGGGTATCGTAGTCTCCATTATCGGGGCGGGCGACGCGGATATTGCCAAGCATGAATTCCTGTTCACCCTGGCCTTCGACCTGATCATCTTCCAGACGGCAGCCAGCGTAATCGGCCGCGGAATCTCTTCACGCAGATCGGTGCCTGCTGCACCATCTGCACCGTCTGCACGGCCGCTCAAGGAATATCCGGCACTGAATAAAGGGGTGGGCATGTGAGACGCAGAGGGATCGTCATTGTGCTGTTAATCTTCCTGGCAGGGTATCTGCTGCCGCCTGCCGGGCCGGCATCCGCTGCCGCTTCTCCGGCTCCGGCGCAGCGGATTCTGCTGCTGTTCGACAGCCTGGCCAAGAACACAGGCCAGGAAGGGAATGTGGCCGAGCTGAAGCGGCTGCTTGCAGCCTACAGCGCACAGGTTACACTGAAGCCTATTTCTTCTTATAAGCCGGGCGGCATGAAGGGCTACTCCGGTGTAATCACCGTGATTAACAATGATGAGCTCAAGATTACGAATCAAGCCTACCTTCAGGAGGCGGCCCGGTATAAGGGGGCCCTGCTGCATGTTGGCTATAGACCGTCTGCCCTGCTGCAGCAGACGCTGCGGCTGAAGACCGGGGTATGGCATAGAGCGGGCGCAAGCCTCTCCATCGGCGGATTCAACGGAATTCCGCTGGAGGCAGAAGGCATGCCTTATATAACCGCTGCGGATGCTAGTCGTACTTATGGAACGTGGTCCTCCGCAGATGAGGGGGCGCAGGCACCGTTTGCGGTAAGCAGCGGCCGGTCCGCGTATCTGCCTTATCTGAAGCAGGGTGATTTCACTGCCATAGCAGCGGCCTATGTGCTGAAGGATTGGCTGCATTATACCTCAGAGCCGCAGATGTACGTGGTAATCAAGGAGATCTATCCCTTCTCGGATCTGAATCTGCTGGAGCAGATGGCAGACCGCCTGTACAGAAGCGGCATTCCATTCGTCGCCAGTGTCCGTCCGGTGTTCGCCAATACAGATTTCCCCGCGATGAAGCGGTACCTGGAGGCTCTCAGAGCCGTTCAGTCCCGCAACGGCAGCATCATTGTCAATGCCCCGGCGGTCAGACCGCCAATCAATTCGAATGACCGTTCGCTGCGCGGGAAGATGAATCAGTTCATCAATGTGCTGGCGGAGGGGGGCGTGGCACCGCTAGGCGTTGCAGCCGAGAGCTACTGGACGTATGACAAGGAATATTCTTCCGCAGGCATGGGGTTCTTCAACTCTGCGGTGCTCTTCCCCGACGCTGAGGCCCATTATATGGAGCAGACAGACACCTCGGCGGCTTTCTCTTCCTCTCTATACACTATGCCGCCGGAGCTGTTGCAGGGGATCGGCAGAGCTGGCAAGGCGATGCCGCAGCTCCCGCTGAATACGGCGGTTACGCTGGATCTGCCGGAGGATGAGCGGGCGCTGGAAGAAATGTTGCAAAAGCTGAATGCGGAATGGTATACCTTCGCAGACTATAAGCAGGGGGCCCATACAGTCCGTACGGACATGCACACTCTAGAGTCTGCCGCTGGTGTAGTCCGGGTGGACGGCAACACGCTGGATGTCGATTATACTCCGCGGGAAGTCGCCGTGGATTTCGAATATCAGGAGAAGCAGGCGACCAGCTTCAACAGGCTGTTCAGCGTGCAGAATCAATTCTTCATCATTGTGATCCTGGCTGCGCTGCTCTTGTTCGGCGGCCTGCTTACTATCGGCTACAGACTGTACCGCAGGAAATATTTGAACAAGTGATCCCGGAAAAATATAGCGAGCTTAGGAGAATACTATGACGATCTCAGACGTATTGATGGTGATCGCGGTCATCTGTATCTGGTCACTGCTGCTGGTGAATGTGATGCTGATTATAGCGGGGTATCTGTATTACATTCAAACGGAAAACGAACCGGTGCCGGAGATTACCGGGGAGCATCCCATGGTTACGATTATGGTTCCTGCTCATAATGAGGGGATTGTTATCAGCAAAACGGTGGAATCCCTGCTGGCACTCGATTACCCGCATGACCGGTATGAGATTATCGTCATCAACGATAATTCCTCAGACAACAGCGCCGAGCTGCTGGCCGCTATCCAAGAGCGCAATCCGCAGCGCAATCTGATCATTATCAATACGGATGCCGTCACCGGCGGCAAGGGGAAATCCAATGCGCTGAACATCGGCTTCACCCGCAGCAGCGGGGAGCTGATTGCGATCTATGATGCCGACAATACGCCGGAGCGCACCGCGCTGAAATACCTGGTGGCGGAGATTATAAATGATGCTTCCCTCGGGGCCGTAATCGGCAAGTTCAGAACCCGGAACCGGAATGCCAATCTGATGACCCGGTTCATTAATATCGAGACCCTGTCCTTCCAGTGGATGGCGCAGGCGGGGCGCTGGAAGCTGTTCAAGCTCTGTACGATCCCGGGGACGAACTTCATTATGCGCAGAACGATTGTCGAGAGCATCGGCGGCTGGGATGTGAAGGCGATTGCCGAGGATACGGAGATCAGCTTCCGTATCTATATGATGGGCTACCGGATTAAGTTCCAGCCGAAATCAGTCACCTGGGAGCAGGAGCCGCAGACGGTGAAGGTATGGTTCAAGCAGCGGACACGCTGGGCGAAGGGCAATATCTATGTCATTGTGAAGAACCTTCCGCTCCTCATTGACCGGAAGGCGGCGAAGATCCGCTTCGATATTCTGTATTATGTCTCGATCTACTTCCTGCTGCTGATCTCGCTGGTCACCTCGGATATTCTGCTCGTGCTGCATGCCATGGGGTATGTACATACCACCATCGCCGGACTCAGCAGCTTCCTGTGGCTGCTCGCCATTGTGCTGTTCGTGGTGGGGATCTTCGTTACCCTGACCACGGAGAAGGGCGAGATGAGCCTGTCGAACCTGTGGATCATTCTGCTGATGTATGTCTCGTATTGCCAGCTCTGGATGGTAGTGGCCGCTTACGGGCTGTACAACTATTTCAAAGACGTCATTTTCAAACGGGAAGCCAAGTGGTACAAAACCGAGCGTTATTAGTGCGCCGGAGGTCCAGAAATAAGATAGACAGGAGATACGGAACATGATGAAAAAACAGATACTGACAGTGCTGCTCTGCCTCTCCTTCTTCCTGGTTCACCTCCCTGCGGCGCAGGCGGCGGTGCTTCCCGGTGAAGCTGGGGCCACGTATGAAACACTGTTCACGGGCAGCGATGTCTCTCTGAAGGGGTCCAGCTCCCAGCAGCAGTTTTTCACAGTCATGGATTACTGGAATGTGGATAAAGTGATGATCAATCTGCAATTCCAGACCTCACAGATCAGCGAGGATACCCGATCGAGCGTCACGCTGTCGCTGAACGGCATCCCGTTCTACTCCTTCCGGCCGTCCCTGGACAATAACGGGCAGCAGAGCCTGAGCGTGGAAGCGCCCAGAGGGTTCCTGACGAAGGGCAGCAATACGCTGAGGATACAGGGAAGCTTAAGAACTACCACAGGCGAATATCAGCTGTGCAACATCGATGATATGCAGGACAGCTGGCTGCATCTGTTCAACACCTCGAACATTGCTGTGAATTATACACCGAAAGACATTACGGGAGGCATTCAGGATTTCAGCGCCAGATTCTCGGGAATGGATACGGTGAAGAATGAACAAGCCTTGCTCGCCGTGCCGCAGAAAGCCAGCGGGGCGGAGCTGGAGAGTGCCACCTACGCCCTCTCGGGATTCGCCAAAGGCAACACGCTGAACGACCGAAGCATTCCGCTGTTGCCTTACCGCGAGGATACCATCGAGGACAAGAGTGCCGTAGTACTGGTAGCGATGTATGATCATTTGCCGGACAGGCTGAAGAGGCTGGTAAGCACGGCAGATGACCTCGGCACCCATGCGGTCATTCAGCTGGTGAACAAGGATTCCCAGCCCACGCTGGTGGTGACCTCCAAGGACGAGAGCCTGCTGATCAAGGCCGGACGGCTGCTGGCCAGCCGGGAGCTGGTGAGCCAGCTCCGCAAGGATCTGAAGGTCGTTGACAATGCTACCGATGTAGTGAACCCTGCACCGCCCATCAGCACGAACATTACGTTCACGGAGACGGGGGACAAGCTGAACGGGCCGAATCATCAGGAGCAGACGTATTTCGTCTCCCTTCCGTCCAACCGCTCCATTGCGGATGACGGCAGAATCAGTCTGGATTTCCGGTATGCGGCGAATCTGGATTTCAACCGTTCCCTGGTAACCGTGAGCATCAACAATACGCCTATAGGCAGCAAGAAGCTGACGAAGGAGCTGGCGAACGGTGATGTGCTGAATCTCAGTGTGCCGCAGAGTCTGAATATCTCCGGCAACTTCACTGTTACGGTGGCCTTCGATCTGGAGCTTGCGAGCATGCTCTGCACACCTAACAAGGAGCAGATGCCTTGGGCCTATATCAGCAAGGAATCGCTGATGCGCCTGAACACGAAGGACCGCACGGACCTCCTGCTGAGCAATTACCCGTATCCGTTCCTGCGTGACGGCATCTTCAACCGTGTAGCGGTAGTGCTGCCGCAGGAGAGGGACGATTACACCTACCGGAGTCTCGGCAATGTCTTTAATATGCTGGGCCAATTTGCCGGAGGGAATACCGGTGATGTCCACTTTTACAGCGATAACGCAGCAGCGGGTAACCTGAAGGACAACAATATCATTGCCATCGGGACCTTCAAGAACAACAAGGTGATCCGTGACAACAACAGCAAGCTCTTCTTCAAATACAACAAAGACGGCTCCACACTCCTCTCCAATGAGAAAATCGCTCTGGATGAGCAGTACGGAGCCGCCATCGGCACCCTTCAGCTCCTGGAATCCCCTTATGAGAACGGACGAGGCCTGCTGGCGGTCACGGCGGTCAGCTCGGAGAGCTACTTCGTAGTCTCCAAGCTGATCGGGAGCGAGAAGGACAGGTGGAGGGTGTACGGTGACGGTGTGATCGCGGACAAGGACGGCACAGTGAATGCCTACCGCTTCAAGACCCTCTCCGGTGCCGCGCCGGACTCTCTGGTCTCGCGGGTGATGGAGCGCGGCGATGTGCTGGGCTTCGTAACCGCAGCGGTGATGATCGTGACGCTGGTGGTGGTGGCGCTGCTCCTGATGCTGCGCAAACATAAGAAGAAACGTGGTGATCAAGCGTGAGACGTAACCGCAGCAGTCTGACCTCGGATCTGGGCTTCCTGGCCTTTCTGGTCCTGATCTTCGCCTGCATCGTATACATCGCGGGCTCACCCGACCACTACGTCCAGAACATTATTATTCTGAATGTATCGTTCATCCTGGCGCTGGTCACGTATTTCACCACGGTCACGGCGGGCCTGACGCTGAATCTGGCGTTCGTCTTCGGCTACGGCTTCTACGTGGTCTATCAGACGGTATCCCAAGGCGCATCCATCGGTGTAGAGACGTATTTCTGGCTGATTATGACCCCGCTGCTTACGGTGGTGCTGTGGGTCTTCACCTCAAGCACCCGCGAGCTGCAGGCGGAGAATGAACGTCTGCTGAAGCGCACGAATAATCTGGCTGCGGTGGATGAGAATACAGATCTGCGTAACAGCATTTCTTTTCAAAAGGACGCCCGCCTGTTCACCGGAATCTCGGTCCGCTATAAAATCCCGCTGACGCTGCTTGTGGTGAAGGTGAAGTACTGGAATGAGATCCGCCGTCTGATCCCGGAAGAGCAGCTGTCTGAAGCCGTTTACGATGTCTCCCAGCTCAGCCAGTCGAGCATTCGTACCAATGACGCGCTGTATCTCCTGGACAAGGAGGATGCGACCTGGGGACTCCTGCTCTTCACGGACCGGGAAGGAGCCAAGATTGTCATTGAGCGGATCAAACAGCGGCTGCAGGAGCTGAATGACTCGGAATTCTCCGGCAAATACAAGGTTACTCTGGGGCTGAAGATCGGTGCGGTGGAATATGCCGCAGACACCATCGAGAATCCGCTGGATTTCATTGTCCAGGCCAAAAAGGAACTGGAGTACGATGTATAATGAGAGGGAGCAGGAAGTCCTGCAACCAATCTGACAGGAGGACTGGACAATGGATTTGGGTCTTGAGGGGAAATCGGTGCTCGTTGCGGCGGCAAGCAAGGGGCTGGGTCTGGCGACCGCCCTGGAGTATGCCCGTGAAGGGGCGCGGGTGACGATTGCGAGCCGGAGCCTGCCGCAGCTGGAGAAGGCGCGGCAGGCGATCCGTGAGGCTACGGGGCAGGAGGTCGCCGTGGCCGAGCTGGATGTGACCCGCCCGGAGGAGATCGCCCGGGCGGTGCGGACGGCCGCCGGATTCGGCGGCGGCCTGGAGGTGCTGGTCACGAACGCCGGCGGGCCTCCGGGCGGCAGCTTCGGGGATATGGCCGACGCTGACTGGAGCGGCGGCTTCGAGCTTACGCTGATGAGCGCGGTCCGCCTGATCCGCGAGGCGCTGCCGCATATGCGCAGCGCAGGGGGAGGGCGGATTGTCAGCATCAGCTCGGTCTCGATCAAGCAGCCTATCGCGGGGCTGATTCTCTCGAATGTGTTCCGCGCAGGCGTGAGCGCGCTGAACAAGAGCCTGGCTACAGAGCTTGCCCCGGAGGGCATCCTGATCAACAGCCTGGCCCCCGGACGGATCGGCACAGACCGGATCCTCCAGCTTGACGGCAAGCGGGCGGACGCGCAGGGCATCACGCTTGCACAGATTCAGGAGGAAGCCCTGAAGGCGATTCCGCTGGGAAGAACCGGCACGCCGGAGGAGTTCGGCAAGGCGGCGGTATTCCTCGGTTCATTTGCCAATACGTATATTACCGGACAGTCCCTGCTGATCGACGGCGGAATGGTGAAATCGCTCTAGGACAGGCTCTTGACTCAGTGGCTCATTTCACGTATGATAGTATGGCGTGTAAAAATCGGAAGATTTACGCATCTCCCTTTGTCTAAACGGTTTGTTCAAATAGACCAAGAGATGGCTTCAATACCCTTCATCAGTTGTATCAGTACGGAAAGGAGGTTACTACAATGAAACAAGGCATACACCCTAAGTTCAACCAGGTTATTTTCTTCGATGCTAGCGTAGGCTACAAATTCCTGAGCTCATCCACCAAATCATCCGGTGAAACGATGGAATGGGAAGACGGCAACACTTACCCGGTGATCCGTGTAGACTCCAGCTCTGCATCCCACCCGTTCTACACAGGTAAACAAAGAGATACCGAAACTGGCGGCCGCGTTGACAAGTTCAAACAACGTCTCGCTCAGAAGAAATAATGGTATTGCTATAGAGGATATTCCCGCATCCATGCAGATGGTGAAGGAATATCCTCTTTGTTTTTGGTTGACAGCCAGTAACATTTATAGAGAAATCCTGCAAGAAGTGCAACAATACTGCCCCATAGCAGCGGTATATGCTGAAATCTTGCAAGAAATGCAACAAATTCAGCGCTAACTTGCTCTAAACACCGAAATTTGTGCAAATAATGCAACATTCTACTTCAGGCAGTAACATTTATAGAGAAATCCTGCAAAAAGTGCAACAATACTCTATACAAGCGGCCGGTGAGAGAAGGCTCTGGCAGCCTTCATCCGTTAGGATGATTTTGTTCAAATATAAGAATTTATATGTTTCACATGATGAATTTTCCTTCTATTTCTCGCTGAACCGGTACCGTCCTTTAAAAGGACGGCAAAGCCGTTTCCACTTGTTGCTTGTGCTTATCTCATGAAGACCCTGCGGGCTGTCCGCAGGGTCTTCGTGAGTATTACCAGCACGGAGCGGATGATTGCGTTCACACCAGGGCGACAGGTCGCGTCCGGTACTTTGGGTACAGGCAGTATTTTTTGGAAGAATGATTCATTTGTGAGAAAGAGTAGGATATAATAAGGCAAATCAATCTCAAAAATAGGAGAAATATGACATGCCGTGGATGCAGGGTTATCCGTTCTACTTGGTAATGGGCAGCGTTCTAAGTCTCTACATGGGCATCGGTTCTTACAAGCACCGGCACACACCAGGAAGATGCTATTTATGGATATTGATGCTGCTGGTCAGCATGATCTTCGCGGCTACGGCCGGAGAGATTCTATCCGGTTCCTTTGAAGCGAAGCTATGGTGGAAAAATGTGCAGCAAGGCCCGCTTTTTTTGAGTGCGATCTTTACCTATGCGGTGATTAAAGAGTATGTGTCCCGTTCCTCTGAGGGGTTGTCCAAGAGGCTAATTTACTTGTGTATCCCCGTGGCGGCGGATGTGCTCCTGATCTTCACGGATTCCTATCATCATCTGATGCGCAGCGAAGTCGGATTGGCTACGGTGGCGGGTGTCACCGGAATCGCCCTGAAGCCCACGGTGTTAAGCATGATCTTCATCGCATATGATCAGTTATTCGCACTGTATGCAGTGTATCTGCTGGCGATCTCTCTCCTGAACGGAACCAAATATTATTTCCGCCATAATGCGCTGCTGTTAATCAGTCTGCTGGTTCCGGTCCTGGCGGTGTTCCTGCTTCCGCTGCTGCGGATTACGATTACAGGCTTCACGGCATTCACCTACCTGCCGCCCATCGTGGCCGCCTACCTCACCTTGTTCCGCGATCCCAGACTGTCCTTGTATCCGCTGGCTAAGAATAAGATCTTCGAGAATATGAAGGACGGCATCGTCCTGACGGACCGCTACGATTACATAATGGATGTGAATGAGGCGGCGGGCGCCATGCTCTCCGAGCTGCTGGAGGAGAAGCCGGAGAGCAGGATGGGCACAAGCATTCAGCCGCTGCTGAGGCAGCACGGGCAGCTCTCGGCCTGTTACGCGGAGCGGCGGGAAGGCCAGTTCGAGATTGAGCCTCCCGGCCGGAACGGCTCCTGCTATGGGGTTGCGCTCATCGCCACAGAGCAGGCCCGGGCGAAGGGGGCGGGGATGCTGCTGGTATTCAGTGATCTTAGTGAGAAGAAGAGGTATGAGCGGGAGCTGCTGCATCAGGCCACGGTGGATGATCTCACCGGGCTGTACAACCGCAGGCACTTCATGAGGCTGGTGCAGAATTATTCCGCGGAGACCGGTGCAGGAATGGCCTTGCTGCTGTTCGACATCGATGATTTCAAATTAATCAATGATACATATGGGCATATGGCCGGTGACCAGGCGCTGGTGGATTTGTCGGGCAAGATTATGCAGGTATACCATAACCAAGGGATTGCCGGGCGGGTAGGCGGCGAAGAGTTCGCCGTCTGTTTCTTCGCCGGCAGCGAAGCTGCGGCCTTGCTGGAGGCGGAGAGCTTCCGCACCGCAATGGGCGAGCACATCGTTGAGCTGGATGGAGGGCATCACATCCGGCTTACGGTGAGCATCGGCATTGCTTTTACGGATCGCACAGATGTGACCTTCGAGGATCTGTACCGCGAGGCGGACGAGGCGCTCTACCTGTCCAAGGCCATGGGGAAGAACCGGGTAACCTTAGGCCGCGAGCCTATGGTACGTCAGGCGGCTAAGGGGTAGCGGTTAACCTGTTCCGGACTGCCGCTGATTCCGCTGGAGATTGGCTAGGTGAGAGAGTGTACGTAATCCATCTGTTACCGGCTGCGGATCAGCCCCGAATCTGCTGCGAAGCAATGGTCGCGTCCTCACCCGGCCTCTTTCCGGCTGACGGGCGTCAGCTTCACTACTCCGCTGCTGCTGTCGTAATGCATCTCCACGCCTAGCCCGGTGCATAGCGCATCCAGCGGGACCAGGACTTTCCCGTTCTTCAGCTCCGGCGGGGGTCCGGCAAGGGGGAGCTTCCGGGAATTCACAGTCAGAACCATCGGCGGCTCGAATTGCTTCAGCTGCTGGATGGACAGTGCCGGGGTGAGTGTCCGGTTCCCTTCATTGATCCGTGGAGCATTCAGCGTGGTTCTGGAGCCTAAGCCCAGCCCGATATTGAATTTCAGCTGAATGCCGAGTGAATCGCATATCTCAAGCAGCTTGTCATTATACGAGCCGTAAGGGAAAGCGATAGCCGAATCCGTATTGCCTAATTCTTCTGTCAGCCTGCGCTCCGCATGGGCCAGGTCCCCGGTTACTCTTCTATAGTATTCTTCATTCAGCTCATTCCGGTTCTCATCATGAATGTACAGCAAGGCGCTCGCCGCCGGGCGGGTTCCGCCCTCTGCATCGACGACAGCGTAATTATGCAGATTATACGTATGGTTATAAAAGTCCATTCCGGCGCGCTTCATCTCCCGCATCTGCTCCCAGGTCAGCTTGGGCACCTGATGCTTAATGGGGTGATCCACATCAGAGACAATGATGAAGTTCACTGCGGTATAGCCGTGCTTTTGCAGAATGGGAAAAGCCAGCTTATAAAAGCTCTCATAGCCGTCATCGAACGTCAATAGAACCGCATTATCGGGAACCGGCGCGCGGTCCAGCATGAACTGCCGGTATTGCTTCATCGTAATGACATGGAAGCCCTCCTGCTTCAGCAGCTGCAGCTGCTGATCAAACTGTGCTGCGGGTAATACGCCGGGATAGAGCATCAACGGGTCATCTGTCAGATGGTGATACATGAGTACCGCCACATGATCCCTGTAGTATATACCCTTGGGAAGCGGAGCCTCCTTCTCCCAGCCGATACGCGCCTTCAGTATCTGTTCAGCGAGGTCTTTATCCACCATAAGCTTATGATCCGCTGTCAGCGCATAGGCATCTGTCGAGATTGTGACTCCATCAAGGCCGGTAATGCTCAGCTTGGTCATCGCTTTATGTCTAAACTGCACAGGCAGGAAGACTACTGCCATCAGCAGAAGGATGAGGATATAACGTTTTTGCGGTTTGTGCAGGTTCAGTTTCAATGTCCGATTCTCCCCGTCTACCAAATAATAAGATAATAATAAACCTATAACGTTTGCCAAGACAAAAATGTGACAGGATCTTAACTAAGTGATTGTGTTTTTGTAAGGTCTGTGGTGGTGAATAGAAATATAGTAATAACAATATATTAACAATTTGCCGGTTAGCAGATACTGGGGGGTGCTTATGGAGGATTTCAGAGATCGGATGAGGGCTGTGCAGCAGCAGCAGGACGGGCTTTTGAAGGAATACCAGTCTTTGATTGAAGAATACGAGAGCAGTGATCTCGTCCGCGAGAATGAAGTGCTGAGGCAGGAAAATGGGGCAAACAGGCAGAGCCTGGCAGAGCTGAAGGCTCAGGCTGCGAGGCTTGAGCGTGACAACTCGGAGCTGCGGACTGCGCTGGCCGAGCAGATTCTGGATGAGAAGCTGGGTATTCTGCGGGTATCGCGGCAGAAGCTGCAGACTTATTTTGCCTCACGGGATCATGCGTATCTGGACCGGCTGACGTCCTTCGAGCAGGAGGCCAAGCGGCGTATTGAGGAGATGTACACTATAGGTGCCCGCGAGCTGGGCCAGGAGAAGACACAGATTACTTATATTCTGGATGAGGTACAGGCGAAGCTGAATGAGAGCATTCTGCTACGCAGACAATGGCAGCGGGAGGCAGAGCGGTCCCTGAAGGGGAAGATGGACAGCGGGCTGGATGATATGGCTGCCGAAGGGGTTGACGAGGAGACCCTGCTGCGCCGCCGCAAGCAGAACCGGATCGAAATGAAGATCGGCCTGAACTGGATCAACCGCCTGGGCATTCTGCTGCTGATCCTGGCGGTGGGCGCCGGGTTCAGATACACCTACTCCACCTGGTTCAATGATTATATGAAGGGCAGCGCCTTCTTCCTGCTGGGGGCAGTCATGCTGGCCGGCGGGGAATGGCTGTTCCGCAAGGGGCGGGGAGCCTTCGCGCTGGGCTTGATTGGCGGCGGGGTGTCGGTGTTGTACGGCTCGATATTTTACAGTTATTTTCTGCTGGAGATTATCGGGTTATGGGCCGGGATCGGCCTGTCGGTGCTGGTCACGCTGTCCGCTGTGCTGCTGTCGCTGCGCTATGAGTCACGGACGATCTGCTCCATGGGGCTTGTCGGAGGCTATCTGCCGCTCTTCTCTTACATAGGAGCCTTCGGGCTGGAGGGCAGTGCGGTGTATGCGGCGATGGGGTATCTGTTCGTACTGAACCTGCTGATTCTGCTGATCTCCCTGCGCAAGCGCTGGGTGGTGGTCAATTATATCAGCTTCCTGTTCAACACGCCGTCTATTCTGCTGCTGATATACCTGGCGGATAGCTACGCTGCGGGCATCGCCTGCGCTGTACTGACCTTCGCGATGTATCTGGGCATTACGCTCTGGTACCCGTTCAAGTTCAAGACGAAGCTCAACTGGCTGGACTTCTGCCTGCTGGGCTGTAACACACTAGTTAGCTGCATGACGCTGTATGTTCTGTTCCTGAATGCAGGGCTGGATGACTTCAAGGGCGCGCTGGCCTTGGCCTTCTGTCTGATGTATCTGGGACTGGGCGTGCTGCTGGAGAAGCAGATGCCACAGGAACGTGAGAGCCGTCTGCTCTTCTACGTCACCTCGCTGACCTTCGCCATCCTGATGATTCCGTTCCAGCTGGGAGCGGCCTGGTGGTCCATCGGCTGGCTGGTGGAAGGGGTGGCGCTTACGGTCTACGGACATCTGTACCGTTTCAAGATGGTGGAACGCGCAGGCTGGGGCATTCTTTCCCTCTGTCTGCTGACCTTCTTCGGATTCGACGTTCTGCTGCAGCTCTCGGATTATAACGCAGTAATCTACTACACGAACTCCTATTTCGATCTGAAATATACCTTTATCACGGCGGGAATGGGAATTGTAGCCTTATTGTATGCCGTCCGTTATTCGAATCAGGAGACGCTGCTCCGCAGCGCGCCTGCGGAGGTGCAGGCTACCGTCTGGTTCAAGTACGCCGCTATCGTCAATTTCTATGCGTATGTGGTGTATGAAGCCTTGCGCCTGCACGACTGGCTGGTGCCGGAGGATATGGCGCACAATGCCTTTTACAAGCTGCTGCTGGCGGGTCTCTTAACCTCTGGTCTTGCTTATGCGCTGCCGAAGGTGAACGTTCTGTATGACAGGGTGGTCGGCATCATGGTGCTGGTGCTGCATGGGGTCGCCTATGCGGTCTGCATCGGCATTACGCTGGGTCTGCCCAGTCTTCCGGAGGGCTGGTCCGGCAGCACAGCCGCAGATATTGTGGTACTGGGTCTCTTGATCCTGTTCAATGTGTTCGTATGGTTCAGCAGTGCAAGGCTGCTGCGGGCAACACTGCTGCGCGATTACAAGAATATAGAGCTGTATCCGGTAGCTATGGGCATCTATCTGCTGGTGATGATTACGGCGTTCCTGGGTGTGCAGATGCAGGTGCGTGACGGCGGGCTGGCCTTCAGTCTGCTCTATCTGCTGCTCTCGGTGCTGTTCATTATGTATGGCTTCTGGAAAAGATATCTGTATATCCGCCGCTTCGGACTGGCGCTGTCTCTGCTGGCAACCGGCAAGCTGCTGCTCTATGACTTGACCCTGCTGAACACCGGCAGCAAGATCATCGCGTACTTCAGCTTCGGACTCTGCCTGCTGGGGATATCCTACCTCTACCAGCGGATATCGGTCAGAATGGAGGAAGCTTATGCGCTTGCTGAGCAAGACAGGCCGGAGAGCTAGAGCAGCCTTGCTGCTCGCCGTATTGGGCGGATTCGTGCTGGGTCCCGGCGCTCTCCCGGCGCACAGTGCGGCAGCGGCATCCGGCGGAACGGAGAAAACGGGCGGCGGGCAATGGAAGTTCTCGCGCGAAATCTCCGTCCCGGAGACGGCTCCTTACTATGAATTGTATCTGGATGAAGCGGTGTACCGCTCGGCGGCTGAGGACCTGCGAGATCTGCGTATACAGGACAGTACCGGCGCTCCGGTTCCGTATTATAGGGAGAGCGGAGCGGAGACGGTGGAGGAGCATAGCGCGGTCTATTCAACAGCCCTGATCCACAAGGCAGTGAAAGAGACAGATACCCTGCTGGACTATCAGATTAAGCCGCTTGCCGAGCATGTCGATATCCAGGGGAACCGGCTGGTGTTCGAGCTTCCGGCCGAATCCTTCCTGAAGCATGTAGAGGTATGGGGCGGTTATGACGGGCAGGCCTGGGAGCTGCTGGGCACTGGGGATCTGTATGCCACAAGCGGGTTAAGTGAGGACAGCATTACGCTGGAGCGCAGCTACAAGTTCAGCTATTACCGGCTTGTGGTGAAGAACAACCCGGAAGGGCTGGAGTTCCCCGGCCTGACGCTGGTGGACAGCAGCAGAGAGTGGAGCACGGCCGCCTTCATGCGGCAGAAGACGCCGCAGACGGAGATTACGCAGGTGAAGAACCGGACTGAGATGGTAATAAGCAACACGGACCGGCTGAGGATCGGGAAGGTGATGCTCGGCAGCACCGGAAATTTCCTGCGGCGCTATGAACTGTATGACGGTGACGGAGTTAAGATACCGGTCACCGGAAGCGGTGAGCTGTACTGGCTGGATTTCAAGGATACGCGCATCTCCCGGACGGAGATTCAGCCGGTTATGCCAGTCACCGCTGATTCCCTGCGGGTGGTCATCTACAATCTGGACGATGCTCCAATCTCCATAACGGACCTTAAGATCGAGTATTTGGTGGACCGGCTTGTATTTGCGGGCGGAGAGAAGACGCCTTATGCCTTGCTCTATGGCAACGCGCTGGCATCCGCCCCGCAGTATGATATTATTAATTTCAAAGACCGGATCAGCGGGGAGCAGCTTGTAACGGCTGCGCTTGGTCAAGAAGCCCCCGTACCGGTAACGGCAGCAGAGCCGACCGGTACAAGCTGGTGGCTTCAGGGCCGCTGGGGCTTCAATGCCATTATTATTGCGGTCTCACTGCTGCTTATTCTGATCGTTGCCCGCAAGCTGGGCCGGACGAGATAGGACAAGGCTGACTCCGGACACGAACCCGCAGAAAGAAGGATTACCGCATGACCCTGATTATTATTGGTTCCATTCTGCTTGCAATTATTGCCGCTGCGTATCTTCTCATGACCGTCTATCCGGCGTTCGGGCGGAGGGCGGGGAAGCAGGAGAAGGCCCGGAACCTCGGTTCCGCCCAGTACAACAAGGGCAAATTCGCTTATCCGCAGACTGCGGAGCTAAGCGGTGAGAAGGCCGGAAGCAGCGGATTCTCCATTCTGAGGGATTTCATTAAGGGCAACCCTCACTCCAGACCCGCCGAGCCTCTTCGGCCGCAGCCGCTGTTACCGTCCTCTATTGGACAGAGCCGCGACACCCGGGTTACCTGGTTCGGACATTCGGCGGTGCTACTGGAGATGGACGGCGTGACCCTGTTCCTCGATCCGATGCTGGGTCATGCGCCGTCACCGTTTCCGTTCATCGGCGGCCGCCGCTACAGCAAGCAGCTTCCGCTGGAGGTATCTCTTCTGCCGCAGATGGATGCCGTCCTGCTCTCCCATGATCATTACGATCATCTGGACTATGGAACCATCCGCCAGCTCAAGGATAAGGTGGGACTGTTCATTGTTCCGCTGGGCGTCGGCGCGCATCTTCGGCGCTGGGGGGTGGAGGCAGAGAAGATCCGCGAGCAGGACTGGGGCGATACGCTTATCTATGAAGGGATCACCTTCACCTGCGCCCCGGCGCGGCACTTCTCGGGGCGGAGTCTGCTGGACCGCAACACCACGCTGTGGTGCTCCTGGGTCATTCAAGGGGAGAAGACCAAGGTCTTCTTCAGTGGGGACAGCGGGTATGGCCCGCATTTTGCCGAGATCGGACGCAGGTATGGACCGTTCGATCTCACGCTGATGGAATGCGGCCAATATGATCCGCGCTGGGCAGATATCCATATGCTGCCTGAGCAGACGGTCGAGGCGCACATCGATGTGCAGGGAGGGCTGCTGATCCCCATCCATTGGGGCGCATTCACTCTGTCGATGCATGACTGGACCGATCCGGCAGAACGTATCTCGGCTGCTGCGGCGCTGAGAGGAGTACGGCTAGCTACGCCGAGGATCGGGGAGACTGTAACCGCAGGGGCTGCCGGATATCCGGTTCTTCCCTGGTGGAGATGAGGCTGCACGCCAGAAGAGGTCTTGTGGTACAATCAGGGTTCATATATACCAAGGAGCTGACGAACGAAGATGAGTAACGAAGTGAACGAACAGGAACTGGTGGAGGTATTATCTGCACAGACGAAGGTGGACCCGGCTGTCATCCGGCTGGTGCTGAAGCATGAGCAGACGTTCATCAATAAGGCCAAGGCCAACGCCAAAGGCGAGATTGATATCGATAACGATGATCTGGTCGACTATGTGACTGCGCAGCGCGATGTGAAGCTGGACGAGTTGACCGTGGAGACCATTCTTGACGCGGAAATGGATTACCTGATGGACAAGGGATTGGCCGGATATATCGACTAATTCATGGTGCGGGCGGGTGCGCGGTGGAGTCTAAGAAGCCGTGTGCCCGGCAAGCATTCTTAAAATTTAAAATTTATTTGTGTGAAGTGCAAGTAATCCTTTGCATTCCGGGAATTAGTGTGCTATAATGAAGTTAATCATAAATTTAACCCTTAATTCACATATTGTAAAAGGTTATCAATTTGTGTCTGAAGCCTTTTCCAATGTGTGAATTTTTATTTGTTCGTACAATACGTAGGAATAAAAGGACATGTGTTAAATAAACTTTGGAGGTAATATCATGCAAACAGGTACAGTAAAATGGTTCAACGCAGACAAAGGTTTCGGTTTTATCGAGGTTGAAGGCGGAAGCGACGTATTCGTACACTTCTCCGCAATCACTGGCGAAGGCTTCAAGTCTTTGGATGAAGGCCAACGCGTTGAGTTCAACGTAACTCAAGGCGCTCGTGGACCACAGGCTGAGAACGTTGTAAAACTGTAATATCACCAATAAGCTGCCCTTAACACCAGTTGAGGGTAGCTTTTTTTTGTGACCAGGCATTAGAGTGCAAGCATCCGTTCGGCTATGACAGTTCATAGGACGCACTAACCAAGATATTAGGAGGGGTACTTATGTATTTTCGTAAAAAATCGGTAGTCGATCTTCCGCAGGAAGAGACAGCCATCTGGTCCTGCACCAAGGAAGAATGCACCGGGTGGATACGCGACAACTTTGCCTTCCAACATGTGCCTACCTGCTGGCAATGCAATTCGCCAATGACCCGGAGCATGAAGCTGCTGCCTACGCTCGTTAATAAGAATTTGGACGCGAAGGCTATCAAGAAAAGCGTTTCTATTCGTTAGGCTGCCGCTCTCTGACCGGTTCCTACAGAATTAGAAGACAGCAGTCCCATACAGCTATCCGTTTCTTGCCCGCAATGGGCTATTTTTTTTGTGAAATAAGCCGTTCATAGATGCCGGGGGATTGGCAGGGTTGACAGTAATGGTAAATCAAGGGATGATGGAGCTATGAGAAAATATCTTCTGCTTCTGACGTTTCTTGTCATTGCCCTAAATGCTGCGGGGATTTTCTATCACAAGCCTATGCTGAACAGGATTGCGATCGGTATGATTATGATATTGATTCCGCTGGATATTTATCTGGAGCCAACCCGGCGTAAAGTAATGAGTTACTGCATCGGCGCTGTATTGCTGGCTCTTGTGTGGCTTGCCCTGCATTTTGAATGGGTGACTCCGATCATGTTCATCTAAGTAGTCTTCTGCGTAAGTCCTTAGGGCAGCTCCCGACCCGGGAGAACTGTGCTAAGGACTCTTTGGTGTTGTTGCAAATAAGGAGCTTCGGGATGGTCTTTCCGCCTGAGGGTGATGATTTATCTTGACAAAATCCCCGGGGTTTGGAGAATAGAGTTGGAAACGCTGCCAACGAAAGAGGGAATTCCGATGTTTCAGAGATTCCGAGAGCTCAACACATTGCGCAATCAGATATTCATCGGTTTTTTGCTGGTGATGCTTATTATTATTCTGGTGTCGGGGGCATTTGTGTATGACCGTGTCTCTATTCTGCTCAAAAACAATGCCGAGCGGCATATCCAGCAGACGGCGGTTCAGGCCAACGGAAGGCTGGATGCGCTGACCGGCCAGATTGACAGCCTGATGGAGCAGGTGGCCAACCATCCTACCGTGCAACAGCTGCTGCTGGAGGAGCTGAACGGCAATGAGGTGTCCTTCAATCAGCGCCAGTCGCTGCTGCAGATTATCTCCAGTTATCAGGCGTACATGCCGAGCGTAGGCTCGCTGGAGCTATATACCGCCGATTATAGACTGTTATTCCCGATTAAGGACGGCAGTCTGGAGAGCAGGATCAACGAGTTGCATATCAGTGAGGCTAACAGCCAGAAGGGCCGGCTGGTCTGGATCGGCGTTGATCCCCATGATGACCAGAGCCTGCTGGCGATCCGCCAGGTCAGCCTGATGGACCGCTGGTTCTCGCGGGGCGGCTACCTGATGGCCCGCATCCAGCGCAGCTACTTCCAGCTTGACGACCCGTTCTCCGGCAGTGACAGCGGGGAGTCGGTGCTGCTCGTGAATGATGAAGGCCAGCTCCTCGGCAGCAGCGGAACGCCGCAGGAGGAGCTGCTGCCGCTGCTGGAGAGCGGGGATCAGACGGTAACCTTCCGGGGCAAGGAGTATGTGCAGGTCAAGCTGCGCTCGGATAAGACATCCTGGACGCTGCTGGTGCTGACGCCTGTCAGCTATGTCACCAAGGGGCTGTCCGTGCTGCGGACGGTGCTGCTGGTGTCAGGCGGAATTGGAACCGTGCTGTTCCTGATTATCTCCTTCCTGCTGTCGACGATGATTACCCGGCCGATCATTCATCTGATCCGGGCGATGCGTAAATCCCGCATGGGGGTGCTGACCCCCAATTCGCAGAAGGTATCGACCATGGAGCTGCGGGAGCTGAATAATACCTACAACGGTATGGTGGCTAATATTAATGATTTGATCAGGGTGGTCTATGAGAAGGAGCTCCTGCAGAGCCGGACCGAGCTTAAAGCCTTACAGGCGCAGATCAATCCCCATTTCCTGTTCAATACACTCGAGGCCTTCAACTGGTCGCTGGAGGAGAAGGGCGAGGAGGAGCTGGCCGGATTAGTCGTCATGATGTCCAGGCTGTTCCGCTATATTATTGGCAGCCCCCATAACAAGGATGAATGGGTAACGCTGAGTGAAGAGGCGGAGCAGATCAGGCGGTATCTGCGGATTATGGAGATGCGGATGGGAGAACGGCTGTCCTGGGACATCAGGATTGACCCGCATGAGGCCGCGGTACCTGTGCCCAAGCTGCTGATTCAGCCGATTGTCGAGAACGCGATTCTCCATGGGGTGGAGAGCCGAGTCGGCAGCGGAGTGGTTGAAGTGGTGATCACCCCGTCCTCCCGCAAGGGATGGACCTCGGTGAGGGTGTCGGACAACGGCCCGGGCATGGACGAGGTCACCCTGCTGGCGCTGCGCGATGCGCTGGACGGCGGGCCGCCGGTCTCTGCCAAGGGCAGCGGAGTGGGGCTGGTGAATGTGCAGCGGCGGCTGAAGCTGTACTACGCGGAAGCGGGCATGAAGACGGAAGGCCTGATCGTGGAGAGCAAGCGATCTGAAGGGACCGTAATAAGGTTTGAGATTCCAAGCACTGGAGGAGATACCTATGAGTCTGGGCAACAAGACGATTCTAATCGTAGATGATGAACCAAGAACGCGTCAGGGGATTAAGCAGACGCTGGAATTATGGGCGGCAGGCCGGTATAGCGTGGAGACCTGCGACAACGGGGTGGAAGCGCGCGAGCGGCTGCGGCAGGAGCGGGTCCATCTGCTGATTACAGATGTGCGCATGCCGGAGGTAAGCGGGCTGGATCTGATCTATTCGCTTCAGGAGTCTCCCCGGAAGCCGGTGATTATTGTCATCTCCGGCTATGCAGAATTCGATTATGTGCAGCAGGCGATGCGGCTGGGAGCGGTTAATTATCTGCTGAAGCCGCTGGACAAGTCCGAGCTGCTGACAGTGGTCGAGGATGCGCTGAAACGGGAGGAGGAGCAGCAGCGCCATGTGAAGCTGGAGAAGCTGGTGGATCACAAGCTGCTGGAGATTGACCCGGATCAGGCGGGCATGGGGCAGCCGGTCAAGGAGGCGATAGCCTATGTGGAGCAGCATCTGCACGAACAGCTGACGATGGCTGAGGTTGCGGGGCTGATCCACCTGAATGCCAGTTATTTCAGCGTGCTGTTCAAGGAGCAGGCCGGGGTCTCCTTCACCGAATATCTGTCCCGTCTGCGGATTCAGCGGGCGAAGGAGCTATTGCTGCAGACCGCGCTGCCGGTCGGGGAGATCGGAGAGCGTGTGGGGTATCGGACGGATAAATATTTCATCAAGGTCTTTAAGTCTTTGGAGGCTATAAGCCCGAGCCGTTACCGGCAGCAGATGAAGGGCGGATCGGAGGAAATCCAATAAATGTGGTATTTTAGCCAATAAGTGTGCCCTTATCCGCCCCGGGGTACGATGCTAGAATTTTACTGATAGCGATTACATGGATACGACCGGCCTTGTGCAATGTGAGATTTGGGAGGCAATGGCAATGCGAAGGAATCACATCACCAAGGGCCTGCTCCTGGCCTGTATCGGGCTACTGGTTCTGACAGGCTGCAGCTCTGCGGGAGACAAGAACAGTGTGCTGGAAGCTACCGATGCCTCTTCCCCCAAAGTAACCATTCATATGATGCACATCTGGCCCGCCGGACTCTCCGCCCAGCAGTATAAGCTGGTTAGCCAGATTATCGCGGAATATGAGAAGGAGCATCCGGGTATGATCATCAAGCAGGATGTGCTGGAGAATGAGCAGTATAAAAGCAAGCTCAAGGTACTCTCCGCCTCCAACGACCTCCCTGATGTGGGCATCACCTGGGCGGCCGGCTTCATGGAGCCTTATGTAAGAGGCGGCCTGTTCGCTCCGCTGGATGACATCCTGAACGGCGAACAGCTTAAGGGCAAGTTCTTGGCGAGCACGACGGAGGCTTACGTTGTCGATAACAAGACCTATGCGCTGCCTCTGGAGATGAACATTTCGCCGATCTTTTATAATAAAGAGATCTTCGCTCAATATAATCTTCAAGTACCTTCGACTTATGAGGAGTTCAAGGCAGTGGTGCGGGCGCTCTCCAGTCACGGTGTGCCTCCGGTGGCGCTGGGCAATAAGGACCGCTGGACAGGCTCGATGTGGTATATGTATCTGGCGGACCGGATTGCCGGAAGCGAGACGCTGAAGCGGGCAACGGAGGGGACGGGCTATTTCGATGATCCCGGACTGGTCCGGGCTGCGGCGGAAGTGCAGAGCCTGGTGGATATGAACGCCTTCAATAACGGCTTCAACGGATTGTCGTATGATGAGGGCAAATCGGAATTCATGGAGGAAAAAGCGGCCATGTACCTGACCGGTACCTGGGAGCTGCCCAACTTCACGACCAACCCGGATATTCCGCAGGCCTTCAAGGACAAGGTCGGCTTCTTCAAATTCCCTACAGTGGAAGGCGGGAAGGGGAAGCTGAGCAGCTGGGTGGGCGGTCCGGGGGTCGGACTGTTCGTAGCGGAATCGTCCAGAGTGAAGGAGGAGGCCAAGGCTTTTGTCGAATACTTCGTCAACAAATGGGGAGAGGCTTCGGTGACGAGTGCGGGGGTGATCCCGGCGACCAAGGTCGATACCACGAATGGGGAGCTGCCGCAGCTGTCCGTCGATCTGCTGAATGAATTGAACAGTGCCGGCAGTATTACCCTGTTCGCAGATGTGCAGATGAAGCCCAATGCTGCCCAGGTCCATCTGGATATGATTCAGGCGCTGTTCGGCAAAGCGGTCACACCGGAGCAGTTCGCAGCCAGGCATAAGGAAGCTGTAGCCAAGGGGAATTGAACAGGGGACAAGCGTAAAACACAGGGATGCTAATCAGCCGCCGGAAATTGGGCTGATCAGCATCCCTTATTGGTGAGGAGCAGGCATCAAGACCCGCCGCAGAGTTAGTGCGCCGGGGCCACTGGAGCGGCATCCGGCGGTTCCGGCAATTCGTGCCGGATCAGGCCGTGCTTCTCCCAGGCTCTGCTTTTCCAGCGGAAATACATAATGACGGCCCGCACCCATTCGTCGAACGCAGTGGCCAGCCAGACCCCGGCCAGACCCAGATCCAGTGTGAACACCAGGAAGTACCCCAGCGGCAGACTCATGCACACCATAGAAATCATGCCCATGTAGACCGGGAACTTGGCATCGCCCGATGCGCGCAGCGAGTTGATAATGACAAGATTGCAGGTCCGCCCGGTCTCCAGGAAGAAGCTGAGCAGGATGACCTGGGCACCCATGGCGATAATCAGCTCGTTATCTGTGAACAGGCCCAGTAGCGGCTTACGGAAGAGAATAACGATCAGGTCCATGATGACCGTGACCAGCAGCGCCCATTTCACACTGGTGAAGACGCGTGAGTAAGCCTCCTGTGTCCGTCTTGCACCTACAAGGTGGCCGACAATAATTGAGGTCCCCATCGCCACCGCTACGCTGAACAGGAAGATGTAGTTCGAGATATTGACCGCATACTGGCGGGTAGCCATGGCCTCGGCCCCCAAATAGGTGATGTACAGGGTGAAGACGAGCTGGCAGCACTGGTACATGACCGATTCGAAGGCGGACGGAATGCCGATTTTGAGAATCTGCAGCACGTATTTCCTGGAGAGATGAATGTAATAGCTCCATTTCACGCGTACCTCCATAATCCGGTAGAGCAGTACGAAGAACAGAAGCAGAGCGATCGAGCGGCTAATCACCGTTGAGATGGCAGCCCCCTCTACGCCGAGTGCAGGCAGTCCGAAATGCCCGAAGATCAGCAGATAGTTGCCGCCGACATGGATGACGTTCATCAGCAGCGACACTGCCATCGTCTGCTTGGTGAAGCCGTGGGTGCGGATGGTGGCAGCCAGCGCGTTGATCAGTGCCTGCAGGAAGATCGCGCCTCCGACAATGTTGATATACGAGCGGGCGTAGGCGAGAATGTCGCCCTTCACGTTCAGCGCCTGCAGCAGATGGCCTCCGAGCAGGAGCATCACCGTACTGAGTACGATCCCTACCGCAAGATTCAAGGTCACTGCATTGCCGATGACTCTGGCGGCTTCCTTGGGTTGCTTGGAGCCGAGATATTGCGACACGACGATAGCCGCGCCGTTCCCGATGACACTAAGCGCCAGAATGGCTATGGCAATAATCTGATTGGCCGCTCCGACACCGGAGACCGCATCATCGGACACGGAGCTGATCATGAAGGTATCCATACTTCCCATAAGCATGAACAGGAACAGCTCCAGGAAGATCGGCCAGGTCAGCTTCATTAAGTTAAATGCTTTGGGCTTGCTTGTTTCCATCTTACACCTTCTTCTTAAGATTGCTTATGGCGGTGAATATTTGAATCAAATGTATGGTAGCACAGCTTTTGTGAAAATGCAGCAGGATTTCGGACATGACGCCAAAAAAGCCGCGGTTTAGCCCAATAGTATCCTCCAGGTGACTACCTCACAATAAAGTGCCTACTTCCCTTATCGGCAGTATATCCCTAGACTAAGAACATCACTTCCCAAAATATATTACGGATAAGGAGAACTTACACCTATGAAATTACAGTTAGCACTCGATCTGGTGGATATTGCCGGAGCCAAGGCGGTTGTTGCAGAGGTTGCCGAATTTATAGATATCGTTGAGATTGGAACACCGGTGGTTATCAATGAGGGGCTGCATGCGGTAAAAGCGATCAAGGACGCTTTTCCGGCACTTACAGTGCTGGCCGATCTCAAAATTATGGATGCCGGCGGCTATGAGGTCATGAAGGCAGTGGAAGCGGGCGCGGGCATCGTGACGGTGCTGGGCGTGTCCGATGATTCGACGATCCGCGGCGCGGTAGAGGAAGCCAAGAAGACCGGTGCTGAGATCCTGGTCGATCTGATCAACGTGAAGGATCTCAAGGCCAGAGCCGCTGAAGTGGATGCGCTCGGTGTGGATTATGTCTGCGTGCATTCCGGCTATGATCATCAGGCGGAAGGCAAGAATTCCTTCGCGGATCTGAGAGATATTAAGAGCGTGGTTACCCGGGCCAAAACGGCAATTGCCGGCGGCATTAAGCTGAGCACACTGCCTGAAGTGATTGCTGCGCAGCCTGATCTGGTAATCGTGGGCGGCGGCATTACCGGCGAAGCGGACATGAAGGCAGCTGCGGCGGAGATGAAGCGCCTTGTAAGCCAGGCTTAAGCGGCTATGGACACGCTGCATTACGCACAGGAGATTGTGAAGGAGCTGCAGGGCTCGGTCTCCGGGCTGGATGCCGGAGAAGGAGAGGCGCTTACGGAGCTGCTGCTGCGCTCCGGCCAGATCTTCGTGGCCGGTGCCGGGCGTTCCGGCCTGATGGGCCGGGCCTTCGCCATGCGGCTGATGCAGGCAGGACGGGCGGCGCATGTAGTCGGAGAGACGGTAACGCCGGGCATCGGCCCGGGGGATGTGCTTGTGCTGGGCTCCGGCTCGGGCGAGACGAAGGGGCTGGTCTCCATGGCTGAGAAAGCCAAGGCGGCCGGCGCGGCGGTTGTCCTCGTGACTATTCTGCCTGACTCGTCACTCGGACGTCTCGCGGATTATACAGTCAAGCTGCCGGGCGCTCCCAAGGATCAGGCGGGCGGCAGCTATGCCACGCTGCAGCCGATGGCCTCCTTGTTTGAACAGACGCTGCTTGTGTTCTATGACGCAGTCATTCTGCGGATCATGGAGCAGACGGGGCAGACCTCCGGCCGGATGTTCGGCAAGCATGCCAATTTGGAATAAAGCACATTTTGGAATAGAATAGAGTGATCACACGGATGCTTTCCTTGACGGGAGCATCCTTTGCTGCCTGTGTGGGCTTGCTGATGGTTGTGTGGTTGTGTAGTAAGATGATAGCCGGAAGGGGGCTGGGTATGGCAACTGAAATTAGAGACCGCATCAATCTGAAGGAGATCAACTGCGAGAAGGAGCTTACGCTCGCTGTGATCGGCGGCAAGTGGAAGCTGATTATACTGTGGCACCTGGGTCTGGAAGGGACCAAGCGGTTCAGTGAATTGAAGCGGCTAATCCCCCATATCACCCAGAAGATGCTGACTAACCAGCTTCGTGAGCTGGAGGAAGACCAGCTGGTATTCAGGCAGGTATATGCGGAGGTTCCTCCACGGGTAGAATACTCCCTGACGGAGTATGGACATACCCTGATGCCGGTGCTGCGCATGATGTATGACTGGGGCAAGAATTACGGAGAAAAGGTGATCTGGAAAGATGCACCTCCCTATGATAGAAAGCATCTGTAAACGAAGGTGTTATATTTGTATTGTGCAAAATTAAGTTGTATACTAACATTTGTTGAGATTTAAATAAATGGAGGCTGGTAGGTATGCTGAAGACAGAATATAGCCCGCTGCTGGAGACGTTCGAATTCAAGAACGGGATTGAACTGAAGAACCGTGTGGTCATGGCGCCGATGACCAACTTCTCCTCGAATGAGGATGGAACGGTCTCCCGGCCGGAGCTGGATTATTATATCCGCCGTTCGGGCGGGGCGGGCATGGTTATCACCGCCTGTGTCTATGTCTCACGCAGCGGGAAGGGCTTCCCGGGCGAATTCGGAGCAGACCATGACGGGCTGATTCCGAGCCTGCGTGAGCTGGCGGATGCGATCAAGGGCGAAGGGGCCAAGGCAGTGCTTCAGATTTTCCATGGCGGACGCCAATGCCCGCCGGAGCAGCTGGTTGACGGGCAGCCAGTGAGTGCAAGTGATGTACCGGCAGAGCTGCCTGGCGGTGGACAAGGTACGGTCCCGCGCCCGCTGACGGAGGAAGAGGTTACCGGCATTATCGCTGATTTCGGAGAAGCAACACGCCGGGCGATCGAAGCCGGCTTCGATGGCGTCGAGATTCACGGTGCGAACGGGTATCTCTTGCAGCAGTTCTTCTCGCCGCATTCCAACAGACGCGAAGACCGCTGGGGCGGGGATCTGGACAAGCGTCTCGCCTTCCCGCTGGCTGTTCTGCGCAGTGTCAAGGCTGCGGTGAAGCAGTATGCACAGGGCGCATTCCTCGTCGGCTACCGCTTCTCGCCTGAAGAGCCGGAGACCCCGGGAATTACGATGGCCGAGACCTTTGCGCTCATTGATGCGCTGACAGCGGAGGGGCTTGATTATCTGCATGCCTCCCTCATGGATCTGTGGTCGCTGCCGCACCGGGGGACAGAAGACAGCCGTCCGCGGATCGAACAGATTGTGGAACGTGCAGGGGGCAAGGTTCCGGTAATCGGCGTAGGCTCCCTCTATACTGCCGCCGATGCCCTGAAGAGTCTGGACAGCGGGATCAGCCTGGTGGCACTGGGCCGCCCGCTTTTGATTGAACCGGACTGGGTGCAGAAGCTGGCCGGAGGCCGGGCCGATGAGATTAAGACAGAGCTTGATCCGGCTGCCCAGGCGGAGCTTGTGATCCCGGACCCGCTCTGGAGAGCGCTGATTCATACGCCGGGCTGGCTGCCGGTTAAGCAATAAAGCAACAGACGGTTAACGGTCTGTGACCAAAGCAATATAAGAACCCCGTGCGCTCCTTGTTCCAGGGCGGCACGGGGTTTTGCTGTTTTTCATATAATCTTATTTACGCTTTGTGCTCAGCCAGACGGGCAATCTCAACGATAACCTGTACAGCCTGCAGCATGACGTCCACAGAGGCGTATTCAAATTTGCCGTGGAAATTCTCGCCCCCGGTGAAGATGTTCGGGGTAGGCAGACCCATATAAGAGAGCTGTGAGCCATCGGTCCCTCCGCGGATGGGCCGGATAACCGGCGTGATTCCGAGGCCCTCCATCGCTTCCCGGGCGATATCGACGATATGCCGCAACGGCTCGATTTTCTCGCGCATATTGTAGTATTGATCATTCATCTCCAGCACGATGTTGTCCGCCCCGTACGTAGACTTGAACTCCTCCACAATTGCGGCGATATTCGATTTGCGGTTCTCGAACTGCCCGCGGTCAAAGTCACGGATGATGTAATGCAGCTTGCTGTGCTCGGCACTGCCTTGCATGGAGATCAGGTGGTAGAACCCCTCATAGCCGTCTGTGAATTCAGGGGCTTCACCGGCAGGCAGGCGGAGATGGAAGGCCATGGCGATTTTGGACGAATGAATCATCTTGCCCTTGGCTGTACCGGGATGAACATTGACTCCGTGGAAGCTGATTTTGGCGGCGGCGGCATTGAAGCTCTCATATTCCAGCTCCCCGAGCGGGCCTCCGTCCACAGTATAGGCATAGGAAGCGCCGAAGGCGGCAACGTCGAACTTATGCGGGCCGCGTCCGATCTCTTCATCGGGGGTAAAAGCGACCCGGATCTTGCCATGCTTAATCTCCGGGTGCGCCAGCAGATAGGCCATAGCCGTCACGATCTCTGCGATGCCCGCCTTGTTGTCCGCCCCCAGCAGGGTGGTGCCGTCGGTCGTAATCAGGGTATGCCCCTTGTAACCGCTCAGCTCCGGGAAGCTTGTCGTGGACATGACAATATTCTGATCTGCATTCAGCACCAGATCCTGCCCGTCATAGTTCTCTACAATCTGCGGCTTCACATTCGTGCCGGTGAAATCGGTAGCGGTATCCAGATGGGCCAGGAAGCCGATCACCGGAACCTCTTTATCCGTATTGGACGGCAGGGAAGCCATGACATATGCATGCTCGTCCACCGTAATCTCCGTCAGCCCCAGCTCCTGGAGTTCTTCTGCCAGCTTATGTGCGAGTACCATCTGGCCGGGTGTGGACGGGCAGGTCTCACTGTCCTCATTGGATTGGGTATCCATCTCAGCATAAGATACAAATCGTCTAATTAACTCTTCCTTCAATGCGGGTCATCTCCTCTTCAGCTTCGTATGTCTATATTATCACGATCTGCCCCGGGTCTCATACTTTAGGCGGATGGTGTGGAGTGAAGGGGGAGGCTGAATAGAGGCGGGAGGCAGACAGACGGAGAGACGGAGAGGAAGGAGGGTTATGGCTGCTGCACTGGCGGCTGGCTGGTGACAAGCTTGGCTGAGAGCAGGTAGCGGTCGGGCGCTGAGCCTACATAGGAGAACGGGTAACAGGTAATTAAGGTGAGTACAGGGTCTGTACTGGGCTTCACCGCTCCCCGCGTCTCTCCGTCAACAATCCGGCTGCCGGTCACTTCATAGGTAAAAGTTCCGTCCGCTGTCGCAAGCTCCAGCCGGTCTCCGGTCTCCAGCTCTCCAAGGCTGCGGAAGACGGTATCACGGTGTCCGGCCAGTACGCTGTTCCCTGAGGCCCCCGGGGCGGCGCTTGCTTCATCATGTCCGGCGCCCCGCTTCAGCTCCGCCCGGCCGGTTCCCTCCAGAATCGCAACCCGCTTATCCAGCTTAGGGAAATAGATCTCTCCTATCACCTCGCCTGTTATATAAGCAGGTTTGTCGCCTGCCGGTGCTGCCGGGCTGCTGACCATACCTTCGGGCAGCGGTATTTCTTCTTCAGAATTTACGGGAAGCCGGGCTTCCTCCCTCTTTTTGTCCCAGATTCTTAGGGCTTCGCGGGCTTCGGCGGGCGCTTTGAGGATCTGGAAGGTGGAATACACCATAACGCACAAGGAGAGCAGGAAGATCAGCTTCACGGCTATTGTAATACCGCTGCGCATCTTCATGCTCTCTCTCCTCCTGCCCTATGCGTACTGTTACTTCTTCGAGCCCAGCCTGCGGATCGCAATCATACTGATCATGGCGACAACAAGGCTGGCCGCAATCAGATTGTACCAAGGGCTGGCCGTGTCCGGCAGCCTGCCGTCTTCCTCCGGTCCGCCCAGCGGAAGCGGATCACCGCTAAGGTTAACGTCCTCTCCCGGTGAAGGGGCTGGCGTGCTGCCAAGTGCAGCGGCTCCGTCATCCGGGGTCGCGGACGGGCGGTTGCCGCCTGCCTCTCCTCCGCCCAGCGGAACAGGGTCTTCGCTTACGGCCACTCCATCCACGGGCGGTGTTGCCACTGCCGGGGATGGGGAAGGAGGACTGCCAGGAGAGACTGTACCGGCTGTTGAATCCGTAGGGGCGGTTGTTGCTGCCGGCGTACTGCCGGGACTGCCGGTGTCTGGTGTTGCCGCAGGTGAAGGAGTGGCTGAGGCTACTGGCTCCGCCGTAGGCCGCGGTGAGGATGTCGGCCCGGCTGTAGGCGCAGGCTCTGCTGTAGCTGTGAATTCAAAGGCCACGCTTACCGTCTTCCCCTGGAACTCGTTGCCTGCCTCCGGCGGGAACAACACCTTCATTTGGATGGCTTCCTCTGCACCTGCGGCAAGCGAGCCGATGGTCACTACGCCCGGGGCCTCGCTCATTGTCCCTGAATAGAGGATTACTCCCTCTTTTTGCAGGGTCATTTGCAGGATATTGTACAGATCTGCGTCCCCGGAGCGGAACTGGAAGGCTACGGAATAATCAAACGGATCATTTCCGTCATTGATAATTGTATAATCCGAAGCCATGGTATCTCCCGGCTGCATATTGTTCATGGTTGCGGTGCTGGTCGTATGCGAGTTCACAGTCAGCTTGATCGTATCCTCTGCGCTGACCCCTCCGGCATGCCAGATTACGCCTGCCAGAACAGCCAGAATATACGCGCCTATGATGGATCTATGTCTCTTCTTCACTCTCCCTGCCCCTTTCTTTGCAGACCTTCGGGAGCCTTCAGCCACAATCCGCCCCGGTTCGCGCTTCTGAATCATAGCTTGTCGAATAAAGTAGTTTCTTGAAGGACTACTAACTATTAAGGCGATAGTACTGATCAGAACGAACATGGACGGGTCTGGATGAATCTGAACAGACGGGAACGAGCCTGAATGGTGAGAATGCTCTGTCGTTCGTTATAACGAATGATAATTACAGTATAATCAAAACTTAGCATAAAGAAAAACAGCAAAAGATACTTTAAGTAAATGAATTCGGACGTTTAATATAAATAAACTGCTTTTATTTAATGTTTACTGCGTTTAACTCATTAATTCTCTGTTTATTAATGGATTTTGTGTTTTATAAAGAACGATTAGGGCTGGGAGGGCTCGGCTCCATGTTCACTGTTAATATGTATTTGATCGAAATGATGAAAGTGCTTCGTTTAATTCACTTGCTGCAAGGCTAAAATAGCCCATTTAGCTGCCTCAATGGAGTTCTCCACAGGTAGTTAAATGGGCTAAATATATAGACTGGTCTGTAATCAGATTAGTATACCATCAAAATGAAACAAGTGATTTCATTCCATAAATGCGGCGCAATACTGCCCCAACTAAGCCTATTACCCCTTGCACCTTAATCGGGGCGCGGTAAACCCACAGTACGCAATTAGTTAAAGTAATTCTCACGCTTTTAAATCTGATGAGTTACTATGGCCTTGTTACTTCTTCAACAGATCGGCCACAAGCTCATACGAATGCAAGCGTGCAGAGTGGTCATAGATCTGTGAGGCGATAATCCACTCATCCGCATCCGTCTCTTCCTGAATCTGCAGCAGCCGTTCCTTAATCAATGCCTGGTCGCCGGCGATGGAATATTGTTGTTTGCTCATGAGCAGCGCCTTCTCCTGGGAGGTCCAGATTCCGTCCAGAGTATCTACCGGAGGCTGGAGCTTGCCGGTGCGGCCACGGATAATATTCAGGAATTGCTGCTGCTGGGAAGTGGCGAGTCTGCGCGCTTCCTCAACGGTATCCGCTGCTGTGATGCCCAGGCCTACCATAACATGAGGCTTGTCGAGTGCAGCCGAAGGCTTGAAGCTGGTGCGGTACAGATGCAGCGCGGGCAGCAGATAATCCGGTGCAAAGTGGCTGGCAAAAGCAAAAGGCAGACCCAGCTGGCCCGCAAGCTGGGCGCTGAAGCCACTGGAGCCGAGCAGCCAGATCGGAATGTTCAGTCCCTCGCCGGGTACGGCACGGACACCGGCCGGGCGGGAGCCTGATCCTTCAGGGTCGAAATAAGCCCGGAGCTCGCTAAGCTGCTCGGGGAATTCACTGCCGTCGCTGCCAAGGCTGCGGCGCAGTGCTCTGGCGGCTGCCTGGTCGGAGCCGGGGGCTCTGCCCAGACCCAGATCAATCCGTCCCGGATACAGGGATTCCAGTGTGCCGAATTGCTCTGCAATCACCAGCGGTGCATGGTTGGAGAGCATGATGCCGCCTGAACCTACGCGGATGCTGGTAGTCCCGGCTGCCACATGACCGATTACAACGGAGGTAGCCGAGCTGGCAATGCCGGTCATATTATGATGCTCTGCCAGCCAGTAACGGTTATACCCCCACTTCTCGGCATGACGGGCCAGATCAAGGGTGTTATGAAAAGAATCCGCCGCTGTTCCGCCCTCCCGGATAGGGGCTAAATCCAGTACGGAGAATGGTATGTCGTGCAATTGCTTCACATGAATCCCTCCTATAATAGATGCCTTGGGCATCAGTAGCAGTATTTGCAGCCATAAATCAATATACCCGCCAATTATAACATGAATTAATATAATTTACACACTTTAAGTAAGCGACACGGCGGGGAGGGGTAATTTGGCGGCAGGAAATCACAGTTGCTGTTGGAATGAATTTGAAGTGATTGGGAGTGTGTTTGAACTGTATTTGGACTGTAACAACCATGAAGCAAGGGCTCAACAGACAGGAATGTAAGCGCATAACAATTTGCTTGCCAATTTAAGGGAGCCTTGCTATAATCGCTTTGAAAAGCTTTTCTAACTTACACGGCTAGGCCAATCCTGATTAAGGAGGGCATGTGTTTCGAGCCAGAAGATCACAAAGGAAGTCAGACTATGAAGCCAACAATCAGAGATGTCGCCAAGATGGCCGGAGTATCCATCAGCACGGTGTCCCGTGTAATGAATGCGCCGGATACGGTAGTGGAGAGCAAGCGCAGCCGGGTCATTGAAGCGATAGAAGCGCTCAAGTATCAGCCTAATGCATTCGCACGGGGGTTAATTTACAGGAAGTCATTTACGCTCGGCCTGCTCATTCCCGATATTGAGAACCTGTATTTCGCAGGGGTAATCCGGGGCATGCAGGATGCCTGCATTAAGCTCGGTTACAGTCTGATGATCTGCAATACAGACCGTGACAGGGAGCGGACACTGTCCTATATAGATACTTTTCATGAGAAGCAGGTGGATGGTGTCGTGTTCGCCAGTGATATTCTGCACCCCGAGTACTACGAGAAGCTGGTAGGCTGCAGAATTCCATTTGTGCTGGTCTCCTCCCATTCCGATGAGTATGAGGTAGCGTCGGTGGAGGTGGACGATGAGAAGGCGGCATATGACGCTGTGAAGTTCCTGATTGAGCTGGGGCACCAGGAGATTGGAATGATCGGCTTCAACCATGATAATTCGGTGTCCGGGCCACCGCGGATGGAAGGGTTCGTGAGAGCCTTGAACGAATCGGGTCTGGAGCGCAATACCGGGAAGATTAAGTACGCGAACCACCGCTTTGAACACGCCTATCAGGCATCGCACGAGCTGTTCACTGAGTATCCTGAGCTAACCGCTGTATTCTGTGTCGCGGATGAGTTCGCAATGGGGACGATCTCGTACTTAAAGGACCGCAATATTCTGGTTCCGGGTCAGGTATCGGTCATCGGCTTCGATAATCTGCGGATGTCGGGGATGTTCATTCCGAAGCTGACAACCATCGCACAGCCCATCTATCAGCTCGGATACCGGGCGGCGGAGAAGCTGCATGAATTGTTGACAACAGGCAAGGTGGCAGTCATGAAAGAGAAGATGGAGCATAAGCTAATCGTAAGGGAATCCTCGCGTGAGAAATGAGGGGGGATCCGGGGGCATGAGCACGGCTGCCCGGGTGCCAGGGCGGAACCGTTTCTTTACATGTTTCTGAAAAGCTTTTCAGAATGGCGGGTCAGGGTGATTGTGAACGAATCGTCTCAGCAATCCTGTCCAAAGCACAAGGTACTAACTGACTGTTGGAAGCGCATACATTGGTGGGGAATATAGGAATATGCGCGTATAGCGCGTGTAGATTATATGGTGGAGGATAGACATTGTAATGATCCATTTTGAATGATAGACGTTGAAGGTGCCCATGCTCCATTAGTCTGTAGAAGGAGGTGAGTGGCTGCCCTGCCGGAAGGGGTTCCGGTAACGAAGCTTGCTGAATGCAGTCTCTAAAAACATTTAAAGGGGATGTATAAAAAAATGAAGAAAGCTCCAGCACGTAAACTGTCACTTGCGATGGTGCTATGTCTATCCTTCACCATGATGCTCAGCGGATGCGGCGGCAATAACAACGCTGCACCAACGAAGGCACCGGCAGCTACAGAAGCACCAACAGCAGCACCTTCAGCAGATAACAACGCTGCATCAACAGAGAGTCCAGATCCCGCTGCTGCCGGCAGCCCCTTGGACTTGGCCATGAAGGGTCAATATAAAGGCACGAAGGTCACGATGTTCGGCCCGTTTGTGGATGCTGACCAGGTGAAGTTCGAGAGCAGCATTAAGGAATTTGAAGAGAAGACCGGCATTGATATCCAGTACGAAGGCTCCAAGGAATTCGAAGCCACAATTAATATCCGGGTCGACGGCGGCAATGCGCCGGATATCGCGGACTTCCCGCAGCCGGGCCTCCTGGCCTCCATCGCCAAGACGGGCAAGGTTATCGATCTGACCGGGGTGCTGGATCAGGCGAAGCTGACGGCTAATTACAATAAGAGCTGGCTGGATATGTCCACCATGGACGGCAAGGACGGCAAGATTATGGCCGGGATCTGGAACCGCAGCAATGTGAAGAGTCTGGTCTGGTATCCGAAGAAGCAATTTGACGAAGCGGGATATACCGTTCCCCAGACTTGGGATGAAATGATGGCCTTGACGGAGCAAATCGCCAAGGACGGTGATCCAGCCTGGGCGATCGGTATCGAGAGCGGCGCGGCAACCGGGTGGGCGGCAACCGACTGGGTGGAGAATATTATGCTGCGGACCACAACGCCTGAGAATTATGACAAGTGGGTAAGCGGCGAGCTGCCGTTCACTTCGCCGGAAGTGAAGAACGCGGTGGAAGTGATGTCCAAGATCTGGCTGAACAAGGATTATGTCTACGGCGGCACCAAATCTATTGTCACGACTGCGTTCGGCGATGCGCCTAAGCCTATGTTCGAGAATCCGCCCAAAGCCTGGTTCAATCTGATGGGGAACTTCATTACCAGCTTCTTCCCGGAGACGGCCAAGGTGGATACCGACTATGACTGGTTCTATCTTCCGCCGATTGACGAGCAGTACGGCAAGCCGGTGCTGGTGGCAGGCGATATCTACGCCATGTTCAATGACCGCCCTGAGGTACGCGCTGTAATGGAGTTCTTCACCACTGGCGAATCGATCAAAAGCTGGGTGCAATCCGGCGGTGTCATTGCTCCCATGAATGATGCCCCGCTTGACTGGTACCAGTCCGAATCCGACCGCCGGATGGCGAAGCTGGTACAGGATGCCTCGACTCTGCGCTTCGATGGTTCGGACCTGATGCCGGGCAAGGTGGGTGCGGGGACCTTCTGGAAAGGCATGACCGACTATGTGAGCGGAACGGCTACGCTGGATAAGGCCCTGGAGCAGATTCAGTCAGGCTGGAAGAACTAAGGACCGGGAAGCACGGGACTTAGGCGCCAATAGGTTGCCGGGGGCAGTCTTGGGGAATCGGGGCTGCCCCCGGCTGGTGTTAACAGGTGCTTATGAAGAAGGCTCTGCTCCAACAGAGCCTATAGGAGGAACCGATATGGATGCACAACTAAGGCCGGAGCCGGGTGCTGCCGGGGCGCAGGCCAAGCAGCGAATCAGCGGCAGGGCCGTGCTGGTGTCGCTGGGTGTACTGCTTGCGAATATCGTGGTCAACGGGCTGATCTTCCTGTTTTTCCGTGATTCAACGCTTCATCCGCTGGTGACTGCGGTGCTTGCGGTACTGTGGGGCGTGCTGGGCGTATATCTGATCTATTACACCTTAACCTGGGCGGTGGAGCAGTACCCGGACCATGTCCGCAGGAAGGTGCTGCCTTATGTTTTTGTCGGACCGGCTGTCCTTATTCTTGGTTGGCTGCTGATTCTGCCTGCCCTGCGGACGCTGTACTTAAGCTTCTTCAACGCTTCCTCCGAGAAGTTCGTCGGATTCGGCAATTACGCCGCTATCTTCAGCGACCGTCTGATGGCTACTGCCCTGCGCAATAACCTGCTCTGGGTGTTCGTGGGGACGCTGGCCTGTGTATGCTTCGGGCTGCTGATTGCCATTCTTGCCGACCGGAGCAGCTATGAGCGGATCGCCAAATCTATTATTTTCATGCCGATGGCTATTTCCTTTGTAGCGGCAGGGGTCATCTGGAAGTTCGTCTATTATTATCAGCCGGGCGATGAGCAGATTGGACTGCTGAATGCGATTGTCACCTATTTCGGCGGCGAACCGCAGGCCTGGACGAGTATGCTGCAGCCTTGGAACAATTTCTTCCTTATTATTATTCTGATCTGGATGCAGACGGGGTTTGCGATGGTTATTTTCTCGGCTGCCATCAAAGGAGTGCCCGAGGATATTCTGGAGGCTGCCCGGGTGGACGGGGCCGGCGAGGTGAAGATCTTTTTTGGCATCATGATTCCGTACATCTCCACGACCATCCTGACGGTAACCACCACTATCATCGTCTTCACGCTGAAAATATTTGACGTTGTCATGGTGATGACAGGGGGTCAATACGATACAGAGGTTGTAGCGACGCAGTTCTACCGGCAGTTCTTCATGTACCGCAACTTCGGTTACGGCTCCACGCTGGCTATCGTGCTCCTGATCGCTGTATTGCCTGTTATCCTTATTAATCTGCGGCAGTTCCGCAAGCAGGGGGGATTCTAATGATGGGCAAGAAGAAAAGAAAAGGCGGAAAAACGGCCGTGAATCTGATTCTGGGCGTGATCTGCTTCCTCTGGATTCTGCCGACGTTCGGACTCTTCGCCTCCTCCTTCCGTCCCGCAGCAGATATTCTGCAGACCGGCTGGTGGAAGGTATTCCCCCATCAGGAATGGAAAGCGGGCGAGACAGTGCAGCTCTCCAAGGAGGCTGATCTGCGCGGACCGATTGAGGTGAACGGCAAGACCTATACGGATGAACAGCTTAAAGAGGGTGTGAAGGCGGAGGACAGCCGCCTGATGTGGGAGAACCGCAGGGCGCGCACGGTTAATATGCAGGAGCAGGGCTGGAAGGCAATGCCTGACCTCACGCTCGATAACTACAAAAATGTGCTGTCGGGCAAGGAGTATACGCTTAAGGAAGCGGATGGCAGCGAGACAGTGCAGAAGGGGAGCGGATTGTCTCAGGCGTTCTGGAATACACTGACGATTGCGGTTCCGGCTACGGTGATTCCTGTGCTGATCGCTTCTTTTGCCGCCTATGCTTTCGCCTGGCTCCGGTTTCCCGGACGTAAGACGCTGTTCGTCATCATTATTGCTATGCTGGTCATTCCGATTCAGGTTGCGCTGATTCCGGTACTCAAGGATTACACGGCGCTTGGGCTGAACGGCAGTTATCTTGGCATCTGGCTGGCGCATACGGCCTTCGGGCTGCCGCTGGTTACGTACTTCATGTACAACTTCATCAGCCAGCTGCCGAAGGATCTGTTCGAGTCGGCTTTTATTGACGGTGCCAGCCACTTTACTATATTCAGCAGACTGATTTTGCCGCTCTCGGTGCCCGCGCTCGCGTCCATCGGGATCTTCCAGTTCCTCTGGGTGTGGAATGATTACCTGGTATCGCTGATCTTCATCGGCAACCAGCCGTCGGTGCAGGTCATGTCCATGAAGATCGCCGATCTGGTCGGCTCCCGTGGCAATGACTGGCATCTGCTGACCTCGGCCGCCTTTATCTCGATGCTGATGCCGCTGGCGATCTTCTTCCTGCTGCAAAAGTATTTCGTCCGGGGTCTGATGGGCGGCTCTGTCAAAGGCTGATCAGGAGGAGAATACTGAGATGAAGATGAAGTCCTATGAAGCTCTACCGGCATTATATCCTTACAGGGAGTGGAGTATTGAAGAGGAACGCTACGAGGAGGAGCACAATCAGCGGAGCGAAAGTATATTCGCGCTTGGCAACGGCTATATCGGCATGCGCGGCAATTTCGAGGAAGGGTACCACGGGAAGGCGGGGACTTCGGTAGCGGGGAATTATCTGAACGGCTTCTTTGATTCTGAGCCGGTAGTCTATCCTGAAGGGGCCTTCGGATACCCTTCCCGCAACCAGGCCATGCTGAATGTGACCGATGCCCGTATCATCAGACTCAGCATTGAAGGCCATGAATTCCGGCTGGATCAGGGGAAGCTGCACCGGTATAAACGGCGGCTGGATATGCGCAACGGCATGCTGTACCGGGAGCTGGAGTGGGAATCTCCCGCCGGACACCGGGTGCTGCTGACGGTCCGCCGGATGGTTGCCTTGGCGCACAAGCATCTGGCTGCGATCGACTATGCCGTGACGGCGCTGAACTTCTCCGGCACGCTGAAGTTCGATTCAGCGGTGGACGGCGAGATCCGGCGGCCGGAGGCTACGGCTGACCCGAGGCTGGGAACGGGCGGCGGCGAGCCCCGCCTGCTGCTGGAGGATACCGGCTATGATGAAGCATCCGGTGACCTGTGGATGAAGCAGCGGACCCGGCATACACGGTTCGTGCTGCAGACCGCTGTCAGCCATGGGCTACAGGCGAAGTCCGGGCGCGGGATGGGCCACCAGTTGATCGGACAGCGCATCTCCGCCTGTTATGCCGCTGCTGTCCGCAACGGGGAGACGGTGACGCTTACCAAGTATATTACGTATCACACCTCCAGAGATTACGGGGAGGAGGAGCTGCCCAGCCGGAGTGCTGAAGCCTTGGCACTGGCTAAGGCTACGGGCTTCGCCGGTCTGGCCGAGGAGCAGCGGGCTTATCTGGATCGATTCTGGGCACGGGCTGATGTGGAGATTAGCGGCGATCCTGCACTCCAGCAAGGCATCCGCTTCAATGCTTACCAGCTGCTGCAATCCGTGGGCCGGGACGGAGCAACGAATATTGGAGCCAAGGGCTTAACCGGTGAGGGCTATGAGGGGCATTATTTCTGGGATACGGAGATGTACATGCTGCCGTTCTTCACCTTCACGCAGCCGGAGATTGGCCGGGCGCTGCTGGAATTCCGTTATTCTACGCTCGGCAAGGCCAGGGAGCGGGCGGCGGTCATGGCACAGAAGGGGGCGCTGTACCCCTGGCGGACGATTGACGGCGAAGAGAACTCCGCCTACTTCCCCGCAGGCACTGCCCAGGCGCATATTAATGCCGACATCGCCTACGGCTTGAAGCAATATGTCCTGGCAACGGGCGACATGGAATTCCTCGTTAGCCGGGGCGCGGAGATTCTGTTCGAGACCTCGCGGTTCTGGGCCGACCTTGGTCACTACAACCCTGCGCGCGGGGGCGCCTTCTGCATTGATGCAGTAACAGGGCCGGATGAATATACGGCGATTGTGAATAACAATGCCTATACCAATCTCATGGTGCAGGATCAGCTCAAGTATGCCTATGATACGGCTCTGCTGCTTCAGCGGGAATATCCGGCTGATTTCGAACGGCTGCGGCAGGCGATGGGACTATCCATGGAAGAGGCGGAGGGCTGGAGCAGAGCTGCCGCTTGCATGTATATCCCTTTTGACGAACAGCTCGGCATCTATGCCCAGGATGACACCTTCCTGAGTAAGCGGAAATGGGATTTCGAGCATACGCCTGCGGATCAATATCCGCTGCTGCTTCACTATCACCCGCTGGTGATCTACCGGCATCAGGTGCTGAAGCAGGCGGATCTGGTAATGGCCCTGTTCCTGCTCGGGGACAAGTTCAGCCTGGCGGATAAGCTTCGCAACTACCATTATTATGAGCCGCTGACGACGCATGACTCCTCGCTGTCTCCTTGCATCCACAGTATTTTGTCTGCGGAGATCGGCGATCTGGCCGGGGCGTACAGCTACTTCGACCGCACGGTGCGGATGGATCTGGATGATATTAACCGCAATGCCAAGGACGGGCTCCATATGGCGGCGATGGCCGGGTCATGGATGTCGATTGTGAACGGCTTCGGCGGAATGCGGCTGTACAACGGAGAGTTGAGCTTCGATCCGGCTCTGCCGGAGCAGTGGGAGAGCTACCGCTTCAAGATTACGGTACGCGGGCAGCTACTGGATATCTTCGTTGGCCGTGAGGCGGTGGTGTATACGTTGCTGGAGGGGACGGAGCTTGGGATCAGGCACCGGGAAGAGCTACTGGAGCTGCTTCCGCAGGAACCGGTGAGGATTTCGCTGGCGCACCGGCTGGAGGCCGTAATCTTCGATCTGGATGGCGTAATCACCGATTCCGCTGAATTCCACTATCTGGCCTGGCAGGCGCTCGCGGATGAGCTGGACCTGTCCTTCAGCCGGGAGAAGAATGAACGGCTGAAGGGCGTCAGCCGGATGGAGTCGCTGGAGATTGTACTGGAGGGCAGCGAGCTTGCGCAACTGCCTGAAGCCGGGAAGCTCCGGCTGGCGGAGAAGAAGAACGATCATTACCGGGAGATGATCGGCCGGATCACCCCGGCGGACCTCCTGCCGGGTATCCGGGAGCTGCTTGATTCCCTGCACGAGCGGGGAATCGCTGTGGGGCTGGCCTCGGCCAGCCTGAATGCGCCGCTCATTCTGGAGCGCCTAGGCGCAGCCCGGTGGTTCCAGGCGGTTGCCGACCCGGCTGTGCTCCGGAAGGGCAAGCCCGATCCGGAGATCTTCCTGCAGGCTGCAGAGCGGCTGGGTGTTCCGCCGGGCAACTGCATCGGCGTGGAGGATGCAGCCGCAGGCGTGGCCGCGATCCGGGCGGCGGGCATGAAGGCTGTGGGCATCGGCACGGCCGGGCAGCTTGGCGCGGCCGACTTGGTGCTGCCTTCTACGGCGGAGCTGGATGCGGGGAAGCTGCTTGAGCTGTTTGCGCGTTAGCCGCGTGTGGAAGGCGGCATCGGGCAGCGAGTTTGTTGTCCGTATAGGAAGGGAACGGGCGCGTGGCCGGATGTATGCGAAAAACCGCATACAATGTGCTGGCGAGGAATATAACGTTATTTACTCAAAAGTCGATTTCGTTCATATTAAACATCATTTACTATGAGATTTAAGAAGCCTCTGCATCGCTGCAGAGGCTTTTTCGGCTACACTCCTATGTAGAGCTAAGTATGAGTGGTGTACGAAGCTAACTTTCGGCGATAGATGTATTCTGTACAATTAAAAACCGTAAAAAGGCAGGATTTCTTCTTCTAAGTGTAGTCTGTACAACTAAATTTGCCCAAAAGGGCGAGAACAGGGTATGGCCGGCATTTTAGTTGTACGAAATACAGCTAAACGGGTTTTCGGCGTTAAATCAGACGATATAGTTGTACGGAATGCAGTTAAGTACACCACCACTTGCATCTTAATCAGGTACAGCGAGCAAACCCTCAGTCTTCACCTACTTTAAGCGGTAGCCCTCCCAGGTAATAGCCCTCCCAGGTAATAGCCCTCCCAGGTAATAGCCCCCTCAAGTAGTTGCTCCCTCCTCCAGCTCCACAGGCAGAACGTGAGCAGCGGCCACGCTGTGGCCTTGCATCTGCTGCAGAATAAGATCCACGGCCAGCTGGCCCATCGCTTCCATCGGCTGGCGGATGGTGGTGATCGGCGGGTCGAGCAGGCTGCGGAGCGCGATGCCGTCATAGCCGACGATCTTCACATCCTCCGGGACACGCCGTCCCCTTGTGCGGCAGGCCTTCAGGGCATAGGCCGCGATGATATCGCTGCCCGCAAAAATCCCGTCCACCTCAGGATGCTCCAGAAAGAGCTGCCCGAGCAGCTGCTCATAAGCCTCGAAGTCGAAGCTGTTGTTGTCGGTATGGAGAATGACATACTCCAGGCTGTGCTGCTTCGCCATATCCTCAAAAGCCACACAGCGCAGATGGGATAAGATGTTCAGCTTGGGATGCCCGCCGATATGGGCGAGGTGCCGGCAGCCTTTTTGGATCAGAAGAGTAGTGGCCAGCTTGCCTCCCTCATAATTATCCGAGCAGACATAAGGGATATCTGGTGAGATCTGCCGGTCAAATGTCACCAGGGGCAGATTCATCTGCCGGTAGGCTTCCACCTCCAGCGTATGGCTGCCCATAATAATGCCGTCCACCCGGCTTGCGCGCAGCATGTGGATGTATTCCTGTTCCTTCTGCTTGTCCTGCCACGAATTACAGAGCAGCAGCTTATAGCCTTCCCGGTAGGCATGTTCTTCAATATGACTGGTCAATTCGCCGAAAAAAGGCAAAGACACATGCGGAATAATCAGTCCGATAATGTTGGATTTCGAGCGGCTGAGGGAACGGGCCAGTTCGTTCGGCCGGTAATTCAGCTCCTCCATCGCCTGGTGCACCTTGTGCTTCAATTCCTCGCTTAAGTAACCCCTGTTGTTCAGTACCCGGGATACGGTGGTCGCCGATACGCCAGCCCTCAGCGCAACGTCTTTGATGGTCGGCATAGCCTGGCCTCCTGTCTGAGCAGTCAACAACAGATTCATTCTAACGTGAGCGGTCTGCTCTGTCCAATATGGACGGCTGCTGTCGCTTTTTGTTGTTCCTAAAAACACAGTTACCCCCTATAATTGTATCCAAGCAGTCCTCGTACTTAAGCCCCATGCTATGGATTATCCTTCTACTTGCCAAATTCCGACTATGAGACAGATGAACGGGAGTGTGCGAATGAGTGTAGATCATATTCATCTCAGGTTATTAAGAAGCTTGCTCTTGCCTCTGCTAATCTTCCTGTGTATAACAGGCCCGGCAGGAGCTGCATACGCCGCAGCTGAGGAGCTTCCCGCCCGGAACGTGCTGGTGCTGCATTCCTATCAGAAGGGCTTCGCCTGGACGGATGAACAAGGTGCCGGAATAGAGGAACGTCTCAAGGGCACAGCTAATCCTCCCGTCATCTACACCGAATACATGGACTGGAAAAGGTACCCCACGCAGGGTAACCTCGAACATTTCTACGAAACCATCCGATTCAAATATCAGAACATCCATATTAATACGATCATCACAACGGACGATGCGGCGCTGAGCTTCGCGATGAAGTACCGCCATGAGCTTCTGAACGATGCTCCGGTTATTTTCAGCGGGGTCAACGAGCTGGGGGTGTCCAGTATCGAGGACCGGAGCAACATGACAGGCGTTATTGAGAAAATAGATGCCGCACCCACCATCCGTATGGCGATGGACCTCAACCCTTCGCTGAAAAAGGTGTATGTCGTCTTCGATAATTCGGAGAGCGGCCTGTCGACCGGCCGGATGGTGATGGATCAGATTAGCTCCTTGAATCCGGGGCTTGCGCTATTCCCCATGAACCGTATGTCCATGGAACAGATCCGGACAACGGCAGCCGGGCTGTCTCCGGACAGTATTGTGCTGATGACTACATATTTTAGTGACGCTACCGGAAGAATTGTCGAGTTCGACAGGTTCGCAAGTGAGCTGGGCAAGAGCAGCAGTGTTCCGGTGTACCATATCTATGATTTTGCATTGAACCATGGCGCCTTCGGCGGGAGCCTGATCAGCGGCCGAAGGCAGGGGCAGACGGCGGCCGATCTGGCGCAGCGTATCCTGAAGGGGGAGCGTGCCGAGGATATTCCGGTGGTGACCGACAGCAATGTACGTAAGGTATTTGATTACAATGAGCTGCAGCGCTTCAAGATATCACCGGATCAGCTGCCGAAGGGTAGCGAGGTGATCAACGAGCCGTTCTCCTTTTATCGGACCTATAAAGTGCTGGTGCTGAGCATCGTGGCTGCCTTCGCCGTACTGGTAACCTTTATTCTTGTCTTATTGTTCTATGTGCAGCTGGTCAGAAGGATTAGAAGCAATCTGGAGAAAAGCAATGAACGCTTCGGCCTGGCGACCTATGGCTCGGATGCGGTAATCTGGGACGTTGATATGTCTACGATGATCTATTATTTCTCGGACAGCTGGTATGAGCTGCTCGGGTATGCCCGGGATGAGATCAATGAGAGCCGCGGCGGCTGGCGGGACATCCTCCATCCGGAGGATGCCGAGCAGGAGAACCGGCTGCGCATTCAGCATCTGGAGGGTCGTTCTTCCTACTACTACGCTGAATACCGGCTGCGAAGCAAGGCGGGCGAATACAAGTGGTTTCAGGCGCGGGGCAAGGTGCTGCGTAATGCGGACGGCGGATATGTCCGGTTTGCCGGGTCGATGGTGGATGTGACGGACCGTAAGGGTTATGAGAGTAAGCTACAGACGAGCTATCAGGAGCTGGAGTCGACTTATGAGGAGCTGACGGCGCTGCAGGATGAGCTGCTGGAGCAGTATAACAAGGTAGTGGAGAATCAGGCGCTGCTGCAGACCAGTGAGGAGAAATACCGGCTGCTGGCTTATAATGACGTACTTAGCGGTCTGCCGAACCGGCTGTCGCTGTCCGAGGAGCTGCAACGGTTCATTGAAGAGCATTGCGGCGGCCATGCGGCGCTGTTCTTCCTGGATATCGATAACTTCAAGTACATTAATGACTCTATGGGCCATACCTTCGGGGATGAGCTGCTGGTGCAGGTCGGTGAACGGCTGCTTAGCCGCTCGGATCAGCGCAGCAAGCATTTCCGCTTCGGCGGCGATGAGTTTGTGATTCTGTTCAAGGATGTGGCGGAGGCGGGTGAGGTAATCCGCTATGCAGATTCCTTGGTACAAGGCTTCAAGGAGCCGTTCCAGCTTCATGCAAGTGTGGTGCATATCTCGGCCAGTATCGGAATTGCCCAATACCCGGAGAACGGGGAGAATGCGGAGGAGCTGCTGAAGAATGCCGACATTGCCATGTACAAGGCGAAAGAAGCAGGCAAGGGCAGCTATATGATCTACGGGCAGGAGATGCAGCGGTATTTTGACGAACGGATGATTATTGAGAATCACTTAAGAAGCGCGATATCCAACAATGAGCTGTCGCTGCATTACCAGCCGCTGGTGGATACCGGCTCCGGCGGGATCTGGGGCTTCGAGGCTCTGATCCGCTGGAACAATCCGGTGCTCGGCTTCGTCTCCCCCTTATCCTTCATTAAGATTGCCGAGGACTGCCGCCTGATCGTTCCCATAGGAGAGTGGGTGCTGCGCGCCGCCTGCCGGTTCACCAGGGAGCTGCACAGTCAGGGCTATGAGGGCTATCATATCTCGGTCAATATCTCGGTCGTTCAGCTGATGCAAGACGACTTCACAGAGATGGTGCTTAGCGTGCTGGAGGATACCGGGCTTGCGCCGGAGTATCTGGAGCTGGAGATTACGGAATCAATCTTCATGGAATCCTTCGAGGCGGTCAGCTCCAAGCTGGAGGCGCTCAAGGAGAGGGGCATCGGCATTGCGCTGGACGACTTCGGAACGGGTTATTCCTCACTCAGCTATCTGAAGCAGCTGCCGATTACGACCCTGAAGATCGACAAGTCCTTCATCGACAGTATCGATACCCCGAACAATATGTCTCTGGCCAGCTCCATCGTCACCATCGGCCATGATATGGGGCTGAACGTTACCGCTGAGGGGGTAGAGACCCCCGAGCAGCTTGCTTTTCTGGAGCGGACCCGCTGTGACAAGATTCAGGGCTACTATATCAGCAAGCCTATTCCGGAGAAAGAGGTCGCAGGCTGGGTCGCGGGACGGATCGCGGGTTGAGGTGAGTTAGGTATGTTAAAAGGAAACCTTCTCTCTATATAAAGGAGGTTTCCTTTGTGCTTGCCGCCCCTGCCTCAGACGCTACTTCAGCAGCTTCCGCGCCAGCTTGACCTTGCTGCCGTAGGGCGGGTAGACGATGCCGAGGTCAAACCTCGTGCTTCGCTTAACAATGCTTTTGTGATGGGAGAAAAGGTCGAAGCTGTATTTGCCGTGATAGCCGCCGATCCCGGAGTTACCCACACCACCGAACGGCAGCCGGGTGCTGGCTACATGGGAGATGGTATCGTTGATGCAGCCGCCGCCGAAGGATACCTCTGTCATCACCTGCTGCTCCACCTGCTTATCGCGGGTGAACAGATAGAGGGCGAGCGGCTTCGGACGGGCATTGATGCTCTGGATGGCTTCCTCAAGCTGGTTATACTCCATAATCGGCAGCACAGGCCCGAAGATTTCGTCCTCCATGGAAGCGTCACTCCAAGCCGCCGGGTAGATCAGGGACGGCTCGATATACAGCTCCTCAGGAATAACCGTTCCGCCCAGTATCAGCTTATAGCGGTCCCGCTCCAGCATATCCCCGATCCGCCGCAGCTGGCGTTCGTTAACGATCCGGCCATAGTCTGTGTTATGCCGGATGTCGGTGCCATAGAAATCGGTGACACAGCGCTTCATCCGTTCGATCAGCTCCGCTGCCACCTCGCTGTGGACCAGGAGATAATCGGGCGCAATGCAGGTCTGCCCCACATTGATCAGCTTCCCCCAGATAATCCGCTTCGCGGCGGTCTCCAGGTCGGCGCTCCGGTCGACGATGACTGGGCTTTTGCCGCCCAGCTCCAGAGTGACAGGCACCAGGTTCTTCGCAGCCGCCTCCATGACAATCCTGCCCACAGGCACGCTTCCGGTGAAAAAAATATAATCGAACGCCGCATGAATCAGCAGATTTGTCGTCTCTTTCTCGCCTTGTATTACCCGGATATACGCGGGATCGAAGGTCTCCCGGATCATATCTTCGATAACAGCGGAGGTGGCCGGTGTGCTCTCCGAGGGCTTCAGTACCGCGCAGTTCCCGGCGGCGATGGCGCCGATCAGCGGTTCAATCAGCAGCTGGAACGGGTAGTTGAACGGCCCGATAATTAGCGCCGTCCCGTAAGGTTCGGCTATGATTCTGCTCCGCGCCGGGAACAGATGCAGCGGCGAGCCCACCTTCACCGGCTTCATCCAGCGCCGTAGATGCTTCATCATATAGCCGATGCTGTCCAGCGTGAATCCGATTTCTGTCGCATAAGCCTCGAACTCGCTTTTATGCAGATCCTGGTTCAGTGCAGCAATAATCCGGGCTTCGCTGCGTGAGATGGCATCCTTCAGCTTCCGAAGCTGCTCCAGCCGGAAGGCGGCGGTTCTTGTGACTCCGCTGGCGAACCATTGTCTATGCTCAGCCAGCAGCCGGTCGATCTGCTCTGCAGTGAACGGTGGCATACTTGTATCCTCCTTGGTATGGTGGCGGTCTCTATAGATTGCCTGCCGAAGAAGGCAGAGTCTGGATGTAATCCTGCATCCGGCTCCGGTTCAGCAGGGTGATTTCATTGCCTTTGAATTCGATCCAGCCCTGATCGCGCAGGAATCCCAGCTCCCGCGATAAGGAAGGGCGGGCGGTATTCATATGCTCGGCCCATTCCTTCCGGCTGAAGGGGAGCTTCAGCGTGTCGGATTCCTGCTGTTCTCCCTGCTCCAGCAGGAAGTCTACGATGCGGCGGCGCAGCGGCCCGGCGGACAGATTCTCGATCTTCCGGTTCACAAGCACCAGCCGCTCGGACAGATTCTCGATGAAGCGGGTGAGGATATCGGTGTCGGCCGCGAATAATCTCAGCAGCTCCTGCTTGCTGATGAACATCACCTTGCAGGGACCTGTGGCCGTGACCGTGGCGGGTACGGTGTTATTCCTGCGGAATAATACGGCTTCGCCGATAGTCTGCCCCTCCTTCAGGTGGGCGATGGTCACACTGCTGCCGGTAGGATGTGTCTTCTGCACCTCAATGCGGCCGGACAGCAGAATTCCGAGCCGGTCCGCCGGATCGCCCTCTGCGAGAATAATCGCATTCTTGTGGTAGGAGCTGACAGCGTAAGCCAGTGTATCCAGCAGCTGTCCGATCTCTTCTGCGGACTTTCCGCGAAATAGCAGGCAGGATTGCAGTGTAGCAGGCTCCGGTCTCATACTTTTCCTCCCAAAGTGTAGTCATTGGTAACATTCGTTACCGATTGATAGACGAAAGTCTACTACAATTATTGGTAACTGTAAAGGCGAGGCACAGAGCGGTTCCAATAATGATAAGGAGTGATTCAGGTAATGAGCGAAATGTTTTGTTTCCAGTGTCAGGAAGCAGCTAAGGGGACGGGTTGTACGATTCAGGGGGTGTGCGGCAAGACCAGTGAGGTAGCGAATCTGCAGGATCTTCTGGTATATACACTCAAAGGCATTGCCGTCTTCGCGCGCAGCGGGCGCGAGCTGGGGATCACCGATCCGGTAACGGAGAAATTCATTATAGAGAGCTTGTTCGCTACGATTACCAATGCCAACTTTGTGCCGGAATTCTTCACTGCGAAGGTCCGGGAAGGACTTGCCCTGCGGGACCTGTGGCGCAGCAGAGTGGCCGATGCCGGAGTGATGGCCCATTTGTCGGAGCATGACGCGGCGAACTGGAATGCGGTGACCGATGAAGAGCTGATGGAGAAGGCGGCAACGGTGGGTGTGCTTGCAACGGAGCATGAGGATATCCGTTCCTTGCGCGAGCTGCTGACCTATGGCCTGAAGGGAATGGCTGCCTACATGGAGCATGCCGCAGTGCTGGGCTTCTATGAAGCGGGCGCACATGCTTTTATGGAAAAAGGCTTGGCTGCTGCCCTGGATGACAGTCTGAGCGGCGGCGAGCTGACAGCCCTGGTGCTGGAATGCGGCAAGTTCGGCGTGGATGTAATGGCCCTGCTTGACCGTGCGAACACCGCAGCCTATGGCAACCCTGAGATTACCAAAGTCAATATTGGTGTAGGTACGAACCCCGGTATTCTGATCAGCGGTCATGACCTCAAGGACATGGAGGCGCTGCTGAAGCAGACCGAAGGTACCGGAGTGGATGTGTATACGCACAGTGAGATGCTGCCGGCCCACTACTATCCGGCCTTCAAGAAGTATAGCCATTTCGTTGGCAACTACGGCAATGCATGGTGGAAGCAGAATGAGGAATTTGCCAGCTTCAATGGTCCGATTCTGATGACCACGAACTGTATCGTGCCGCCGAAGGACAGCTACAAGGACCGGCTGTACACGACAGGCAACACCGGTTATCCGGAAGTTCAGCATATCGCGGCAGACGCGGACGGCGGGAAGGATTTCTCGGCTCTGATCGAGCAGGCCAAGCGCTGTAGCGCTCCGGTGGAGATTGAGACAGGCGAGATCGTCGGCGGCTTCGCGCATGCGGCGGTCATGAATGTGGCGGATCAGGTGGTTGGAGCGGTAGAGAGCGGCGCCATCAAGCAATTCTTCGTCATGGCCGGATGCGATGGACGGATGAAGAGCCGGAATTATTACACCGACTTCGCAGCAGAGCTGCCTAGTGACACGGTGATCCTTACTGCAGGCTGTGCCAAATACAAATATAACAAGCTGGCGCTTGGCGATATCGGCGGAATTCCCCGCGTGCTTGATGCCGGGCAGTGCAATGACTCCTATTCCCTTGTGGTCATCGCGCTTAAGCTGAAGGAAGTGTTCGGTCTGGCGGATATCAACGATCTTCCGATCTCCTATAACATTGCCTGGTATGAGCAAAAGGCGGTCATCGTACTGCTGGCGCTGCTGCATCTGGGCGTGAAGAACATTCACCTGGGTCCTACGCTTCCGGCGTTCCTGTCGCCTAATGTAGCCAAGGTCCTGGTCGATACCTTCGGCATCGGCGGGATTACTACCGTACAGGAAGACATGGAGCGGTTCATCGCTGCGGTCTAATACAAATTCAATATGAGCCAAAAAACATAAAAGCGAGCCCCCGTATACGTATACGGGGGCTCGCTTTGTGTGTGTATAGATATGAACGTTACCGTCAGCGCTTATGGCAGCCGGTAGACCGCAAACGGCTCGCCGGTGCGGAAGGCGGCGCTAGCCTGGTCAAGTTGCTCAAGTACCCCCGCATCCGGCGAAGCAGAGAGACTCTGCAAATTATGCTGTACCTGCTCTACTGTAGTCGCGCCGACAATCACTGTGGAGACGGCGGGCCGGTTCATCAGCCAGGCCAGGGATAGAGCTGCAGGTGAGGTGCCCAGCCCTTCCGCAATGGCCTGAACCCGCTCCCCAAGCAAGATGCGCTCCGGGGTAAGGAAGCGGCGGAAGTTCGGATCGGTCTCTGCTCTAGAGCCGGCAGGGGCCTTGCCGCTGCCGGCATATTTGCCGGTAAGGATGCCGCCCGCCAGAGGGAAGTACGGGATGATGCCCAGACCCTGATCCAGACAGAGCGGGAGCAGCTCGGCTTCGGGCGTGCGGTCAGCCAGTGAGTAGCTGCACTGGATAGAGATGTATTTCGCCCAGCTGCGGGCTTCGCTGATCCCGAGCGCCTTCATCAGCTCCCAGGCGGCATAATTGGAGGCTCCGATATACCGCACCTTGCCTGCGGAGATCAGATCATCCAGCGTGCGTAGAGTCTCCTCCAGCGGTGTGTAGGGATCGAAGGTGTGAATCTGGTACAGATCCACATAATCTGTCTTCAACCGGCGCAAGCTGCCCTCCAGCTCCTGCATCAGATGATGGCGCGAAGAGCCGCTGCCGCCGGGTCCCTCATGCTTCGGCAATCCGGCTTTGGTGGCCAGCACGGCGCTGTGGCGTCTGCCTTCAAGCGCAAGTCCGATAATCCGCTCGGATTCAGACCCGGCATAGATATTGGCGGTATCGATGAAGTTAATTCCCAGGTCCATGGCGGCGTGAATAATGCGGACGGAGGTGTCCTGATCAGCCCGTTTGCCGAATGAATTGGTGCCCAGACCCAGCGCAGACACCTGCAGGCCGCTATGGCCTAGCCGGTTATATCGCATGCTATCACTTCTCCTTATCTGGTAGACCATCATAATTAAACAAGTGTTTTCATTCCATAAATGCGGCAAGGGATGAAGCAGCGTTCGTAGCTAACCCTCAGAGATAAATGTATTTTGTGCAACTAAAAACAGCGAAACGGAGATTTGGCGGCACAACTGGCGATTTAGTTGTACGAATTGCAATTGAGCCTACCCCTTGCACCCTAATCGGGGCGCGGTAAACCCCTCAGCAGGCCATTAGTTAAAGTGATTCTCACACATTTAAATCTAATGAGCTGCTAGTAGTACTTAACAAGAATCCCGCAGAAGCAGCTTCCCGCCGGACTCCAGGCGGCTGTCATGTGAACGGGCAAGATTAATCACCGCATGCTCCTCCTGGAGCAGCTCGATCTCCTCGCCCAGCTTGAGCAGCAGCCTGGAGAAGCTGCTTAGGGCACTGTCCGTGATGCACCCGGTGAACTGTCCCGGATGGGCGAATACCTCAAGCATATGCCGGAGCTTGTCCGTACCGGAGCCGAACTTTCCGTTCATGCGGCTCAGTGCAGCCTGAAGGTCGCGGATCAGGCTCTCCAGGTGGCTGTATTTATCCTCCAGCAGCAGCATGACCACCAGGCCATAATTCACGGACTGCTGGCGGGATTCCACGTTCCTGGCCAGCTGGCGCGCCGACTCGCGCAGTTCGTCCGTCTCTGTCCGCAGCAGGCTTGCGAGGCTGTGCAGCCGGTGCTGCTGTACCCCGGCGTGCCCGGCGTACAGGCCGCTGCCGGTGACCTGGCCGCTCACATAAATGCTGCCGGTGGCAATGATCGTAGATTGGCGTATATCGCCATAGACGTAGACATTGCCCAGGGCTTCGATCCGTGCAGGTCCTTCGAGATCTCCCGGGACAACGATGTCGCCTGCGAAAATCACATCGCCCGCAGTATCCGCCATTTCCCGGGTCAGCAGGCAGAACGGAGGGAAGTCGCATATTCTGACGCTGCCATTCCCTCCGCAGATGCGCGGTCTGCCGGTCTGCCGGGCGACGATATTGCCGCAGGGAAGGAGCCGGGCATGCTCACCGGCAGCGAAGTAGATATCCTGCGGAGGAGGAGGAGGCAGGACACTTCCGTCCGTGTCGAAGCCGGGAATGCCTTCTTCCGGCGGCAGCTTGCGGGCGAAGACCTCGCCCGCAAAGGTAAACGGGGCTCCGGGGAAGCGGAGATACTCCATGGTATCCGCAGGCTCCTGAGCCCGGCGGTCCTGAAGCATCCCGTTGCCCGCCAGCGTATGCTCCGGCAGCATGAATTCCAGCCGGGATGCCCTTCCGGGCAGCGGGGCTCTTCCCTCGGCGATGCAGACCGGGAGATAGGTAGGATTGTCCAGCTCCGCGTACAGGGCGGGAATGTTCAGGTTGCTCAGAACAAAACGGTTGTCCAATGAGGCGATAATCTGTTCTATGGTAAGCGTGGACAGGAGCATCGCCGGGTTGGGCTGGGCACGGACTACCGCTTCGAAGGCGGCGGGACAGTTGACCAGATTCCAGGCGTACTTCTCTGTACGGTATAAAGTGAAGTGAACCTTAAGCTTGTCAGGCGACACGGTAATTTCATATTGCGGCTTCTCGCAGATCTCCCAGGTGATATAATCCGTCTTCGACACCTCGGTTGGCTCTGTAACAGTCTTACAGTTGATCTTCAGGACAACAGGGTGGATCGCAGAGATGCGGGCGGGGGCCCCTCCGGGGAGCGGGGGAGTAATGAATATCTGATTGTCCTGCACGAGGATAATTCCATTCTTATCTCCAGATGTCCCGCCAGAAGTCCGGCCCTCCACAGAGAATGAATCCAGGAGACCCTTGCGTTCGAGCATCAGGGACTCTACGAATTCATATCGGCTTGGTTCGATATACTGCTGCGGCATGGTTGTAACCTCACTTTTTCGTATGATCAATGGCAATTCGTACAGAAAAAGAACATCCTCAAGCCCGGGACAGCTTCCCGTGAACGGCTGGCTTAAGTGGTCTCTATTGGCAGCCTGGCGACCGTAAACGCAGATTCCGGTGTTCTTAGGCCCATGGCTTTGCGTCCTGCCCTTTCGGGGAGTTTGCCTTTAGAAATAGATCAATGATATACATCCTGTAGAGGCGGTTATGTGCGGTCGACTGTAATCGACAAAAAGAGTCATAAATAGTTCTTACGTGGCATTAACTTCTGCAAACAAGCTTAATTCTAGTACTTAAAGAGCTATTTTTCAACTATATTATGCCTATTTATCAAAAAACTTAAAATGTGCAGTTCTATTTCGACAAAAAAACTGGTTTCCCAGCGCTTACAGCTTATGGAAGGCTAGAGAGACGTAAAAGGTCCGGGCTGTCCTTTATACCGGGCGAGTGGAGAAGCCTCATCTAATATATAGATAATGAATGGATCAAACTTGGAAGGAATCAGCAGGTATTCCTTTTTGAGTAATCTTCATTGTGTACATTAATGTTATATATGTGTTAACTATGTAGATAAACACAAACATTATGTGTGTTTTTTCGTAATAAAACCGAAGACATCACGATTATGTTGTAATATAATCTAACTCATAACAAGGAAATTCGATTAAATGTTAACTAATATAACATTAATAGAGCCAGAGACATCAGGAGAGGAGCATGAACCATGCAAATTACAGCAACACCCTACACTTGGCCCTATGACGGTGACATTGACCCGGCGAAGACGGCGCTGATGATTATCGACATGCAGACAGACTTTTGCGGCAAGGGCGGTTACGTGGAAAGAATGGGTTATGACCTCTCGCTAACAGCAAGAGCGATTCAGCCCATTCAGCGGCTGCTGGAACGTATCCGGGACATCGAAGGGTTCACCGTAATCCATACCCGGGAGGGGCATAAGCCGGATCTGTCGGATCTGCCGGCCAACAAGCAGTGGCGGAGCAAGCAGATTGGCGCCGAGATCGGCTCGGAAGGGCCGGCGGGACGTATCCTGGTGCGGGGGGAGCGCGGCTGGCAGATCATTGATGAGCTGGCGCCTGCCGAGGGAGAGTACATTGTAGACAAGCCGGGCAAGGGCAGCTTTTATGCGACAGACCTGGACCTAATCCTGAAGAATAAAGGAATTACCCATCTGATCCTAACCGGGATTACTACCGATGTCTGCGTACACACCACGATGCGGGAAGCCAATGACCGCGGGTACGAGTGTCTGATCCTGGAGGATTGCACGGGGGCTACGGATGAAGCGAATCATCTGGCAGCGCTGAAAATGGTTCAAATGCAGGGCGGGGTGTTCGGCAGTGTAAGTGACTCGCAAGCGGTGCTTGAGGCGCTGGAGCAATACTGAATCCTACGAGTTCAAATTACATCATAACGGGGGAATAACCATGTGGAACAAATCCAGAACGAAAGCATTGATACTGTTAACCTCGCTAATGCTGCTTCTGACCGCTTGCGGTAACAATACGGGGGCCGGTAAGGCCGAAGGCCAGGGAGCGGAAGGCTCGGGCGGTCTGAAGAAGGTGGTACTCCGGCTGAAGTGGATTCACCAGGCGCAGTTCGCCGGGTTCTATACCGCAGTGGAAAAAGGTTTCTATAAAGAAGCGGGGCTTGATGTTGAGATCCGCCCGGGGGGCTCGGACTTCCCGGCTGTGCAGATGGTGGCTTCCGGCAGTGAGGAATTCGGAGTGACCGGTGCCGACCAGGTCGTCATTGCCAGAGAGAAGGGGGTCCCTGTCAAAGCGTTGTCCGCGATCTACCGCAAAACCCCGTTCGTCATGTTCACGCTCAAAGAGTCCGGGATCAAGACGATGGAGGACCTTGTCGGGCAAAAGGTGGGCATTAAGCTGGGCGGCAACGAAGAGCTGACCTTCCGTGCCATGGAGAAAAGCGCGGGCATCGAGCCTTCGCAAATCGAAGAGATGCCGGTCAAATATGATCTGAGTCCGCTGTTAACCGGTCAGGTCAAGGCCTGGCCCGGATATGTTATTAATGAAGTGCTGGCTGTAGAGGAGCAAGGCAAGGAAGTGAATATTATTGATCCGAACGACTATGGCATCAATTTCTATGCCGATACCTTGTTCACCACGGAGTCTGTTATTAAGAAGGACCCGGAGATGGTCGCAAGCTTCGTGCAGGCATCTATGCAGGGCTGGGATTATGCGGTCAAGCATCCGGAGGAGGCAGCGGAATTCGGTCTGAAATATGGCGAGAAGCTGGATCTGAAGCATGAGGTCAATATGATGAAGGCCAGCATTCCGCTGCTTGATCCGGAGAAGCTTCCGCTGGGCTCAATGGACGAGGCGGCCTGGGAGACACTGCAGAAGAATCTGGTCGAGCTGGGCTTTGTGAAAAAGGAACAGGATACGGGCGGAATGTTCACCAACGAGTTTTTGAAATAAGGAGGGACCCGATAATGACAACAGCGATCAAAGAACAGCTGGATGCTGCCCCCGCGCAGCATCCCGGTACCCGGGAAACCATGCTCTCACTGCGCAATTGCTCTCTATCCTTCGGCGATGTGCCAGTGCTGAATCAGGTTAGTCTTGACGTATACCGCAACGAGTTCATTTCGATTCTCGGACCGAGCGGCTGCGGGAAATCCACGACACTCCGGCTGATGCTGCGGCTATTAAGCCCTGAAGCGGGTGGAGAAGTGGCGTATGCCTCCCCCGACCTGTCGTTGGGCATGGTCTTTCAGAAGCCGGTCCTGATGCCGTGGCTCAGCGCGCTGCAGAATGTAATGCTGCCGCTTGAGCTGGGCGCGAAGAAGAAATTCAACTCAAGCGAAGCGCGTGAAAAAGCGGAAAGTGCCCTGCGGCTGGTCGGCTTACAGGATTACCTGAGCCACTTCCCGCATCAGCTCAGCGGCGGAATGCAGCAGCGGGCGGCCATTGCCCGTGCCCTGGCTGCCGACCCGACGGTGCTGCTGATGGATGAGCCGTTCGGTGCACTGGATGAGCTGACGCGCGAGAAGCTGAATTTCGAGCTGCTGCGGCTGTGGGAGAGCCCGGAGACGAGCCTGAGCAGCATCGTGATGGTTACCCATTCGATTCATGAATCGGCACTGCTGTCGGACCGGGTCGTGATGATGTCACCCCGCCCTGCCGGTGTGACGGATATTATTCCGGTGACGCTGCCTTCCCCGCGTGAGGCGGGAATGGAAGAGCTGCCGGAGTTCCACCGCATCGTCAAGGAACTGAGAAAGCGGGTGAAGCATCTATGACAGTCAAAATCAAAGACACCCTGTACCCGCTCAGCTTTGCGCTTGGCTTCCTGATCTTGTGGGAGCTGGCGGTACGTCTTCTGGCGGTTCCGATGTATCTGCTGCCTGCGCCTACACAAGTAGTCTCGGCTATTAATGGCTCGCTGTGGTCGCATACGCTGGTTACGCTGGGCGAAGCGCTGACAGGGTTCATTCTTGCCAACATCCTTGGCCTGGCTACCGCAGTGATTTTTGTTCATTCCAAGCCTATTGAGAAGGGGATGTTCCCGCTGGCCATCGCGCTTAAGACTACGCCGCTGGTGGCGCTGGCCCCGCTGTTGGTCGTCTGGCTGGGGACCGGATATACCTCGAAGGTAATCGCTTCGATGCTGATCTGCTTTTTCCCGATTCTGGTGAACAGTGTTAAGGGTCTTAAGGCCATCGAATACGAAGCCTGGGAGCTGTTCTCGACCTATAAAGGGACGAAAAGCGAAATCTTCTGGAAGCTGCGCCTGCCGACCAGTCTGCCTTATATCTTCTCTGCGCTCAAAATCTCCACCTCGCTCGCTATTGTCGGAGCCATAGTCGGCGAATTCGTCGGAGCGAATAAGGGGCTCGGTTATGTGGTGCTTGTCTCTTCCTATCATATGGATACGCCGGTGATGTTCTCGGCGATTGTGGCTTCGGCGCTGTGCGGCCTGCTGCTGTTCTGGTGTATCGGGCTGCTGGAGAAACGGGTTATTTTCTGGACAAGGAGCGATGATCTATGATGAACTGCTCGGTAATCAAAATCCCTGCCCGTGCGCCGCATGACATGTCCGGCCTTGGCGCAGCGGTGGAAGAGGGACTGTTCCGTCCGGAGGAAGTGGTCGCGGTGCTGGGGAAGACGGAGGGCAACGGCTGTGTGAATGATTTTACACGGGGCTATGCGGTTATGGCGCTGAAGGGATTCTTTGCTGAAGCGGCACAAGGAGGAGCCGCCGACATCTCCTATGTGATGTCAGGCGGTACGGAAGGCGTGCTCAGCCCGCACTTTACGGTTATCAGCCGCAGCGGACAGGGAGGCGCAGACGCCGATAAGTCTGCTGACGGCCCGAAGTCACTGGCCATTGGAGTCGCCAGAACGCGGAGCTTCCGGCCGGAGGAGCTGGGACGGCTCCCTCAGGTGGACGCTGTGGCGGATGCCGTGGCCCGTGCGGTTATAGATGCGGGCATCACCTCACCTAGGGATGTGCATTTTGTACAGATTAAGTGCCCGCTGCTTACCGCTGAGCAGATCTATGAGGCGCACAGCCGTGAGGTATCGCTCATCACAGAGGATACTTATAAATCGATGGGCTATTCCAGAGGAGCTTCAGCACTGGGTGCAGGCATCGCGCTGGGTGAAGTGGACCGTTCCGTCTTAAAGGAAGAAGATATCTGCACGGACTGGGGTCAATTCAGCACGGTGGCATCGACTTCGGCGGGCAGTGAGCTGTCCTGCTGTGAAGTGATTGTGTTCGGGAATTCGCTGTCGGCGGACGGCCCGTACCACATCGACCACGCCGTGATGCAGGATGCTGTGGATGGTGCGGCGCTCCAGGGTCTGCTGGACCGGTATCCCGGCGAAGAGCTGGTGCAGGTGCTTGCCAAGGCGGAGGCTGACCCGGATGGCGTCATCCGCGGACGCCGCCATATCATGCTGGATGATTCAGATATCAATCATACCCGCCATGCGCGGGCTGTAGTCGGGGGTGTGCTGGCCTATGTCGGCGGTGATCCGATGATCTACGTCTCCGGCGGAGGCGAGCATCAGGGGCCAAAGGGCGGAGGGCCGGTGGCGGCTGTATTCCGCCGTAAGTAGCAGAGTTTGTATACAACTACATTTTATCCATCATGGGGGAATCGAATATGCATACACAGGAAACGAAAGTGCTGGCAGCAGCAGATATGACATGGGAGCTAATGCCGAATCATATAGAGCTGTATCACCGGGAGATTGTCTCGGCAGAGGAAGCGGACCGCCTGGGTATCCGTATGAGCTCGATTCTGTGGGAGAAGCTGGGTGTTGGCGGTCAGGTCTTGCCGCACTATCATGATGTAGTCGAGATCATTCATATCACCGTAGGAGAGGTCAAGCTGCTATGTGACGGGGAATGGTACAGCTACCGGGCTGGAGATACGTTCCATGTGCCTGCGGGCGTAGTCCATTCTGTTCGGAATATAGGGGATTCTCCTTCGGAGCAGATCAGTATTTTTGTACCGGCGGAGGCGGAGGTGCCGGCGAACAGCTTCTTCGGCACTACCCTAATCGAGGATATCTATTCTTCCAAGCTATAGTAAAGGCGGCGGAGCCATGGGCAGCAATGTAATTACCGGTTTGACCTGCAGCGATATCCTGCTGATTCCCGACCTCAAGGAAGCGGCCCTGCTGGCTGGAGCTGGGGGCCTTGGCCGTTATATTAACCGGGTCAATGTAATGGAGGTTCCCGATGTCATCGACTGGGTCCGTCCGGGAGAGTTCCTGATTACAAGCGGCTTCCCTTTTCATAACCGGCCGGAGCTGATCGCTGAGATTATTCCCCAGCTGAACCAGAAGGGAGTGTCCGCGCTCGGGATCAAAACCAAGCGTTATATTGATGAGATTCCGCCGCGGGCGCTGGAACTCGCGGATCAGCTCGGCTTCCCGATCTTCGAGCTGCCCGCCTCCACCTCCTTCTCCGATGTGGTGCGCGACATTATGGAGCGGGTGCTGGTACAGGAGGCGCGGGAGCTCTCGCAGCTGCAGAGCCGGTTCCAGAAGCTGTCGAAGCAGCTGCTCCATGGCGACGGCATTGAGGATTTCCTGCTGACCCTGGACGGCATGCTGCATAATCCGGTCGTCCTGCTGGACGATACCGATCAGGTCTTCTGTTCTCCGCAGGCGGAAGCGCTGAAGCTGGAAGAGCAGCTTCCGGCCTGGGTACAGCTTCGCCAGGAAGGCAGTCTCGGCATTACGTTCCTTACCGTTGGAGAACGGCGTATCCGCGCTTATGTCTCAGCCGTCAATGACAAGGGAGCAGACCAGTGTCTGCTGGTGCTGCTGGAGTGGAACAGCGAGCTGTCGGTAGTGGATCAGTTAACGATTGACCGGGTCGGCGTGCTGGTCGGGCTGGAGATGATCAATGCCGGGGCCCGCCGGGAGGTGGAGCTGAAGTATGTGGACCAGTTCCTGCAAGACTGGATCAGCGGCCGGATTGCCGCTGCCGAGGATCTGAAGCTGCGCGGCGCAGCCTGCGGCTGCCCGCTTCCGGAGCGTCCGCTGCGCGCTGTAACCGCCGGGTGGCTGGAGGATAAGCCGGAGCTTAAGCAGCTCCAGCAGGTTGTGAAGCGGGTGCGCGCCCGGGCAGACCTTCAGCATGTGAAGCTCACCATCCTTGAAGGGGAGCTGGTCCTGACGGTGCCGGAGCAGCCGGGGCTTCCGCTTGAGGAGACGCTGGGTCGTCTGCTGGCCGAGATGAACCGGGTATTTGCCAGCGAGACCTGCGCCTTCTGTATTGGCGATCTTGCGGACGGTCCCGATCAGGTGCGGTTCAGCTATGAATCCTCCCGCAAAATCGCCCGCATCCGCCAGATCAGCGGATACCGCGGATCTTATGTGGATTACCGGAAGCTGGGGGTCTTCCGGCTGCTGTACCATCTGCCGGAGCTGGAGGAGATCAGCGAGTACAGGGACCAATATGTTGCCCCGCTGCTGGAGTATGACCGCAAGCACAACGCTTCGCTGCTCCAGACGCTCCAGTTGTATTTCAAGTGCAACCGCAACGTCAAGCGGACCTCCGGCGAGCTGTTCACTCATTATAACACGGTCACCTACCGGATCGACCGGGCCTGTGAGCTGCTGGGATTAAGCCAGGATGACGGTGACGACATGCTGGAGCTGCAGCTCGCGCTCAAGCTACATGAGATGGGCAAGGGCCGCAGGTCAGGCAACGATACGCAGAGAAGGAGATGAAGCCTGATGACGGCAATAACAGAATGGCCTGCGAAGCTGACTGCCGGGTGGCTGCGGGGGCAGTATTTGAGCGGACTACTAGACCCGGAGGCGGTGATCCGGGAGATCATCCGCCGCGCGGTGCGGGACAAGGATATGAACATCTGGATAGAACCGCCCGCCGAGGCGCAGATTACTCCCTTCCTGGCGGCGCTCAAAGAGCTTAATCCGCAGGAGCATCCTTTGTGGGGCATTCCGTTCGCGGTGAAGGATAACATCGATGTCAAGGGACTGCCCACGACGGCGGCTTGTCCTGAATTTGCTTATCAGCCGGAAGCTGACGCAGCGGTGGTGGAGAGACTGGTGGCTGCGGGGGCGATCCCTGTCGGCAAAAGCAATCTGGACCAGTTCGCCACCGGACTCGTCGGTGTGCGCAGCCCTTACGGAGAGACGCATAATGCCCTGCGTCCCGAATACATCAGCGGCGGCTCCAGCGCCGGTTCGGCGGTTGCTGTGGCCCGGGGTCAGGCGGTGTTCAGCCTGGGCACGGATACGGCGGGCTCGGGCCGTGTGCCGGCCGCGCTGAACGGGCTGGTCGGCTATAAGCCCAGCCTGGGCGCCTGGCCGGTACGCGGCGTAGTGCCGGCTTGTGCCAGCCTGGATTGCGTCACCGTATTCGCGCACAATCTGGAGGATGCGCTCACAGTGGACCGCGTAGCACGCGGCTTCGATGAAGCCGATCCGTGGTCGCGCTGCGTGAAGCGGGAGGCTGCCGCTCTGCCCGGGAAGCTGCTGCTGCCGCAAGCACCGCTGGACTTCTATGGGCTCCATGCGGATGAATACCGCCGGGCCTGGGAACGGGCCGAAGCGGCGGTGCAGGAGCTGGGGCTGCCCGTTGAACGGGTGGATTGCACGCTGTTCTCCGAAGCGGCAGCCATCCTGTACGAAGGTCCCTGGGTAGCCGAGCGCTGGGCGGATCTGGCCGGATTCGTGGAGACTCACCGTGAAGCTGTGCTGCCGGTAACGGAGTCGATTCTCTCCTCTGGTGCCGCGGAGCGCCACACCGCATCAAGCCTGTTCCAGGCCATGCACCGCCGGCAGCGGTATAAGCGGGAAGCAGAGCTGCTGCTGAGGGATGCGGTGCTGGTACTGCCGACCTGCGGCGGAACCTGGACCAGGGAGCAGGTGGCCGCGAACCCGGTAGGGGCTAACTCCGATATGGGCCGCTACACCAATCACTGCAACCTGCTCGATCTGTCGGCGGTGGCCATTCCCGCCGGGGAAGCGGCGGAGGGGCTGCCGTTCGGCATTACCCTGTTCGCCCTCGCGGACAGCGAGCATCTGCTTGCCGGAGCCGGGGAGCGGTTTCTGGCGGAGGGGCATTCGCCGGAAAGGAAGGATGGCGGGGGTGCTATAGGTGATGGTGATGCTGGTGGAGGTGGTGTTGGAGTAGCTGGTGGGGGGAGTACTGCCGGTGCTAGTGGCGGTGCTGTTGGAGTAGGTGCTGCTGCTGAATTGTCAGTGTCCGGCATGGTTACCCTGGCAGTCTGCGGGCTGCATATGCGCGGCTTCCCGCTGGAGAAGCAGATGCTGGAGCATGGCGCGCGCTTCTGGCAGGAGGCGCGGACGGCACCCTGCTATGAGCTGGTCAAGCTCCCCACCGTGCCGGCTAAGCCGGGCCTGCTGCGGCAGGCGGCAGGGGGAAACGCTGTCGAGCTGGAGCTGTGGCAGATGCCGGTGGAATCGCTGGGCGCGTTCGCCTCGCTCATCCCGGCTCCGCTGGGACTGGGGCGGGTGGCACTTGCAGATGGCCGCGAAGTGACAGGCTTCATCTGCGAAGGCTATGCCGCGGCCGGAGCCGAGAACGTTACAGCCTACGGGGGCTGGAGATATCTGCCCGCTGATTAACCACCGCTTTCGGCGTTACAGCAACACACAAAAAAGGACCCTCCCAAGCTTACAGCTTGTGGAAGAGTCCTTTTTGTATGAATTGGATAGCGCGCGCAGGCTGTGCCTTGACATGCTGAGGTGCGGTTGAGAGAGCCGCGTAATCGGCGCGTTCAATCTCTTCAAGAATCCGGTTCAGGTGGGAGAACACCGCACCGAGATCGCGGAATGCGGCGAGCGGGCACTGGCCCTGCAGCTCCGAGAACCAGGCCAGCTGCACATCGCGGGCTCTTCTCAGACTCTCGGGAAGTGAACGTCCGCTGCATTCGGCATCCGATAGCGTCCGGGTGCCGTACAGGGCGATACAGTCAGCCGTTGCGGTGACAACCTCCAGCATCCAGTCGGCTGCGGCATAATGAGCAGGCAGCAGGGCAATCTCTTCGGCGATGCCCTTCACGTAGACATGCACCTTGAGCAGATGGGAGGTGGACCGTGACACGGTGCCAAGCTCCTTACGGCACTGGTAATGAGACAGCGTGTAATGCATCTCCTTCTGCAGCCGGTCGCTCTTCTTCAGCAGCTCGCCGGAGCTCTCAAGAGCAGCCTTGGCCTGAGCGGCATCCCGGCCGCCTGAAGCCAGACCGGTTAAGGCATCCGACAAAGTCAGGCTGCCCTTCAGGGCCAGGCTCTTGGCCTTGACGAACCCCTTGGGCGGAACGATAATCATATTGATGATCAGGGCAATTAGCACACCGATCAGGGTCTCGGCAGCTCTCCAGACGATATACCCGTCATGATAGAAGGTAAGTGCAAGAACGGAAGTGACGCCTACCTGTGAGACAGCCTGGATATTGATCCGGCAGGCGGTGGCCACTCCTATGCCAATCAGCAGCATGAGCAGGATCGAGAGAGCGCCGACATCGAAGAACCGGCCTACAACCAGGCTGACGATTCCGCCGAGGACGATGCCGAGCAGGCGGTAGACCCCTTTTTCAAGCGAGGCCTTGACACTGCTCTGGGTGATCAGAATCGCTGCCAGCGGCGCGAAGTACAAATACTGGTCTCCATAAATACTGTGTACCGCCAGCCACGAGAGCGAAGCAGCCAGCGTAATGCGTATCATATATAGGGATAGTCCGAATTTCTCAAGGCGGTCCTGTAACCCTTCGTCCATGTCGTCATCTTCTTTCGTGAAAATAGGAAAAATTTTATGGTTTTTCAGTCGTTTTCATTATAGCACCTCAAAACAGGCCGGACGCGGGCAAGATTTTACGAACTTGTTAAGTTTTTGTGCTTCATTTCACAATGTAAGCTATCGCATATATCGCAACATTCCTTTATGCTATATATATTGAAGCCTGTCGAACTAAGGGAGGAATTGTCGCTTATCCGCGCTAAGCATGCCGCTGAAGGATTGTCTCCCGCAAGAAGCGGGTAAAATAGGTTGTATTACATAAGGTAAGGGAGGTTGTTAGCTATAGCTACCCCGGAAGGCACTATTATTTCTTTTGACCAGGTGATTAAGCAGTACGACGACGAAGAGGCTGTACTCAAAGGCGTGAGCTTCGAAATTGAACGCGGTAAATTCTACACGCTGCTGGGCCCTTCGGGCTGCGGAAAAACGACCATTCTGCGACTGATCGCCGGCTTCGCGGAGCCGACTGAAGGTTCTATCTATCTGAACGGCAAAATTATCAACCACATTCCCGCCAACGAGCGGCAGGTCAATACGGTGTTTCAGGACTATGCGCTGTTTCCGCACCTGAACGTATTCGAGAATGTGGCGTTTGGACTGCGCATCAAGAAGCTGAAGAAGGATGTCATTCAGCAAAAGGTGCAGGAAGCGCTGCGCTTCGTCAACCTGGTCGGCTATGATCAGCGGGCCATTAATGAAATGTCCGGCGGGCAGAGACAGCGTGTCGCTATTGCGCGCGCCATTGTCAACGAGCCGCAGGTGCTGCTGCTGGACGAGCCTCTGTCTGCGCTTGATCTGAAGCTGCGTACGGAGATGCAGTATATTCTGCGGGAGATGCAGCAGCGGCTGGGCATTACCTTCATCTTCGTCACCCATGACCAGGAAGAGGCGCTGGCGATGTCCGACTGGATCTTCGTCATGAACGGCGGCAAGATTGAGCAGAGCGGAACGCCCAATGATATCTATGATGAGCCGATTAACCGGTTCGTGGCCGACTTCATCGGTGAGTCGAACATCGTGCCGGGTGTGATGATTGAGGACTATGTGGTGGAGTGGGGCGGCCAGCGGTTCGAATGTGTCGATGCCGGTCTGAAGCCGAATGAAGCGGTGGAGGTTGTGATCCGCCCTGAGGATCTGGAGATTACGACCCTGGAAGCGGGCAAGCTGAAGGTGCGTGTGGACTCCCAGCTGTTCCGCGGGGTTCACTACGAGATCAGCTGCTATGACGGCTCCGGCCATGAATGGCTCGTCCATTCTACCCGTAAGGCGGAGGTTGGCTCTGAGATCGGATTGTATTTTGACCCGGAAGCCATCCATGTGATGCGTTTCGGTGAAACGGAGGAAGAATTCGACAAGCGTCTGGAGGCTTACGCCGAGGTGGAGAGCCATGAAGACTAAGGGCAAGTCGTATTATCTCATCCCGTACTACCTGTGGATCGCGCTGTTTGTTATTGCGCCGGTGCTGCTGGTGGTCTACTATTCCCTGTTCGATCTGGAGGGGAAGCTGACGCTGAATAACTACGTCAATTTCTTCACACCGGTCTATATGAGAATGATGCTGAATTCGTTCTGGTATGCTTTTCTGATCACGCTGTTCTCGCTCCTGGTGGCGTATCCGGCCGCTTATCTGCTGACACGCACGAAGCACAAGCAGCTGTGGCTGCTGCTGATTATTCTGCCGACCTGGATCAACCTGCTGCTCAAAACATATGCGTTCATCGGGATCTTCGGCACCTTTGGCCCGGTCAATAATTTCTTTGATCTGGTGGGTCTGGGCGAGCAGCAGATTCTGTTCACGGGCTTCAGCTTCGTATTTGTATCCGTCTATATTTTCATTCCATTCATGATTCTGCCGATCTTCAGCGCCCTGGATGAGATGAATCTGTCGCTGGTGGATGCCGCGCGCGATCTGGGTGCATCGGGGTGGACAACGTTCCGCCGGGTGGTCTTTCCGCTGACGATCTCGGGAGTACGCTCCGGCTGCATGGCGGTGTTCATTCCGGCGCTGTCGCTGTTTATGATTACGCGTCTGATTGCCGGGAACCGGGTAATTACGCTCGGCACAGCGATTGAGCAGCACTTCCTGGTCACACAGGACTGGGGCATGGGCTCTACCGTTGCGGTATTCCTGATCGCCATAATGGCGCTGTTCATGATTCTGACCGGCGGCTCGCGGAAGGGGGTGCGCGGATGAAGAACACACGCAGAGGCAAGAATCAAAACGGGATCGCCAATATCTATCTGGTGCTGGTCTTCCTGGTGCTGTACGCGCCGATCTTCTATCTGATGTACTACTCGTTCAACAGCGGCGGCACGATGCATAAGTTCGAGGGCTTCACGCTGGATTATTACCGTGAGGTGGTGGCCGATACCCGGCTGATGATTATTGTGATTAACACACTGGTCATTGCCCTCTTGTCATCGGCTATTGCCACGATAATAGCGGTGATCGGCGCGCTGGCGATTCATCATGTCCGCAGCCGCCGTGCCAAAAACACGCTGCTCTCGCTGAACAATGTGCTGATTGTCAGCCCGGATGTCATTATCGGAGCCTCCTTCCTGATCCTGTTCACGATTGTCGGGATCAAGCTGGGCTTCACCTCCGTGCTGCTCTCGCATGTGGCGTTCAGTATTCCGATTGCGGTCATTATGATCCTGCCGCATTTGCAGGAGATGAGCCCGACCTTAACGGATGCCGCCCGCGATCTCGGAGCTACGCGCCGGGATGTGCTGACGAAGGTCATCCTGCCGATCATCAAGCCGGGAATCTTCAGCGGATTCTTCATGGCTCTGACCTATTCCCTGGATGATTTCGCAGTTACCTTCTTCGTCACGGGCAACGGCTATTCCACTCTGTCGGTGGAGATCTATTCCCGCGCCCGGCAAGGGGTCTCGTTGTCGATTAACGCGCTGTCGACCCTGATTTTCCTCTTCACGATACTGCTGGTCATCGGTTATTACTACCTGAACCAGCGTAAGAGCCGCCCGCCGGTACAGATTGCCGAGCCGGTGGCCGAAGCGGGGGTGCCTAGATGAAGCAGCTAGTCAATACGTTCCTGGCGATTCTGATCGTTGCCTTCGGATTAATGTTCCTGGCCTCCCGGCTGAACTCGGCCCAAGGCTATTCGGGCGGCAACACGTTGACCATATATAACTGGGGCGACTATGTGGACCCCGATCTGCTGAAGCAGTTCCAGGAGGAGACCGGAATTACAGTCATCTACCAGACATTCGATTCCAATGAAGCGATGCTGACCAAGGTCGAGCAGGGCGGCACGATCTTCGATGTCGTAATCCCGTCTGACTATGCGATCGCCAAGATGCGGGAAGAGAATCTGCTGCTGCCGCTGGATCACAGCAAGCTGCCGAATCTCGCTAACATCGATTCCAAGTTCATGAATTTGTCCTTCGATCCCGGTAACAAGTATTCGGTTCCTTATTTCTGGGGGACGGTGGGCATTATCTTCAACCCCGACATGACGAAGGGGATTGATTTCAGCAGCTGGGATTCCCTGTGGGACAAGCGGCTGAAGAATAATATCTTCCTCGTGGACGGAGCCCGTGAGGTCATGGGTATGGCACTGAACAGCCTGCACTACTCTGTCAACGATACGAAGGAGGAGCATTTGCAGGAGGCGCTCGCCAAGCTGAACAAGCTGTCTCCGAATGTGAAGGCCATTGTGGGCGATGAGGTCAAAATGCTGCTCGCCAACGAAGAGGCGGCGGTCGGTATTGTTTGGTCCGGCGATGCTTCGGAGATTATGGATGACAACGACAAGCTGGACTTCGTCGTGCCGGAGGAAGGCTCGAACAAATGGTTCGACAACATGGTCATTCCGCGCACCGCAGGCAATGTCGAAAGCGCGCATCAGTTCATCAACTTCATGCTGCGGCCGGAAGTCGCTGCACAGAATGCGGAATACGTCGGCTATTCCACGCCGAACGTGCCTGCGCTGAAGCTGCTGCCGGAGGACATCTCCGGCGACGAACGTTTCTACCCGCCCGCCGAGCTCACCGACCGGCTGGAGGTCTACGACAACCTCGGCAAGCGGATGCTTGCCCACTATAATGAGCTGTTCCTGATGTTCAAGATGAATAAGAAGTAGCTGGCGGAACGCCGGAAGATTACCGAAGCCCCCTGCATGCGCGTATTGCGCAGGCGGGGGGCTTTTTGGGTTGTGAATCATCCGCAGAATGAACTGAAATGTATGTAAAAAACCGAATACAATTCAATGTGCAACCGAGAGGGGCTATGTATGGGGCACAGGGCTCGGCATCTTTCACCCTTAGGGTGATTTTGTGCTTTGGGAGAACCAAACCAGTCTTACGCAATAAAAAAGGTCCGCCTTTTTATTGGCAAACCCGAGCAGACGAACGTTCTTTTTTTAACTTAGCAATAGCGTCACTGACCCTTTTATCACGCTCCGGATTGGGACCAGGCATCGATTGTTGCACGTAATGACCGTCAGCATACTGGCGGACAACATCATCAAGATCAACAGCAGGATATTTCTTCACGATCATCACCTCTTTATGGAAAGTATAACATAATGAGACGTTTGGCGACAATCTCATCGATGATGATTAGGCCGCCGCCAAAATGTGAAGCCCCAACGATACTCGTGTAATAATGTATCAGCCTTGGCTTGATTTTCGATTGCAAGGCTACAGCACCACCCAATCCAAGTTCACTGCTTCGCTTGCAAGCAAAGGCGAGTAAATGCAATCCAACTCTGCTAAACTCCTTGCGCTGTGAAGGAATGCTCTCAATAAGATGTACCCAAACATGATCTTCCTTTCCCTCAAGAGATATAGCCCCTTGAATAGCTGTATTTCCGCGTACCACCATCTTATAGATTTCGATTCCGCGCTGGCTGAAATATATGGACCAATCGAAGCCTTTCTCCCAATCATGCATCTGATGCTGTATATCATAGGGTTGCAACGCTAAGAAAGAAACAGGGTAAGTCTCTCCACTGCGAATATGTAATAGCACTGTTTCGCCTATTTCCAGAAAATAGAAAACGCCCCGGCTTCCCCACAAAGGGCAACCGGGACGTTCTTCGTCTCGCTATGTTTAAGTATAGGTTAGATGCTGGCGTAAAGCTAGGATGCATCAAGAAAAGCACTTATTTCACGCCGGTCCGCATCCGGTAGCTAATCGGTACCAGCAAGGTCCGGCCCTGGAAGAACTCCTCTACCTCTGCCGAGAATTCGGCAATATCCTGCTCAAGTGAGGCCGGGCTGAGCTTCAGGAGGGACTGGACGCCGCCCTGGCTGAGAGCCAGCCCAATATAGCGCTGAGCATCGCATGACTCCGTGTTATGAAAAACAATCTCGCGTGCGTAGGTGAAGCATCCGCTGGCTTTGATCCGGCCGAGATGTCCTTCTTTATCCCATTTCCTGGCCTGATCGGTGTCCGGCTGAAGCTCTGTAAGCAAGGCATCCGAAGCTGCGATCATCCGGTTGTAGCGGGCTTCAATAGCAGGCTGGAGCACCAGGGGCCAGTCACAATCGTAGGCGGCGAAGACTCCGCCGGGCCGCAGACAACGGGCGATGTCCTGAAGAGTGCTGACCGGGTCCATCCAGTGGAAGGACTGCGAGCAGGTGATGATGTCGACACTCTCTGTATCAAAAGGAAGCTGGTTCGAGTAGCCCTGCATAAAAGACAGGTTCTCCGCTCCCTGATCCAGGAGGCGCAGCTTGTCCTGAGCCTTGCTGAGCATATCCGGGTTGGGCTCTACTCCGGTTACCGCATCGGCGGCATCCTTCCACAGAAAGGTGGACAGGCCGGTGCCGCAGCCTATATCTGCAACATAGGCAGGACGGCGGCCCAGGTAACTGGTGAGCAGTTCAATTACCATCCGCGGCGCTTCAGGGCGGTAACGGTCGTAGTCATTTTGGTAGCCCAGAAAACGGTCGATATTAGCCTTGCTGTTGCCTGAAGGAATCATAAGAACGGCCTCCCCGCTATAGATAGCTAAGTGTTGGATAAGTTAATCATGCCTGCTGTTCAAAAGGAACGGAGGTCATGAAGCTCCCCCTGCTAACGCAAAAGCGAAGGATCAACCGCAGGTACAAGCCCTTCGGCAGCGGCCCGGGTCAACAGTGCAGAGATGGCCGCGTAGCCGTCCTCACCCAGATTCATTGTGAATTCGTTGACGTAGAGATCAATATGCGATTTGGCTACTTCCGGCGACAGCTCCTGGGCGTGGCTTAACACGTATTCCTGGCAGTCCAGAGGATGGTCCCAAGCATACTGGAGTGAACTGCGAATCCAGCCGGTTATGGCTTCATGGTCCAGATCGCGGCGGGCAATAATCGCACCGAGCGGAATGGGCAAGCCGGTATCGCTCTCCCACCAGCTGCCGAGGTCAGTCAGCAGATTGAGATTGTAGGACGGGTAAGTGAAGCGGGCTTCATGGATGACGAGTCCGGCATCGATCTCTCCCTTTTGCACGGCAGGCATGATCTCATCAAACGGCATAACGATGATCTCGGCCGGACCGTCCTGCACCTGCTGCGCTACCCACAGCCGGAACAGCAGGTATGCCGTAGAGCGTTCGCTCGGTACAGCAATTCTGCGGCCGGACAGCTCGCGCGGATGCTTGATGGCGCCTGCGCCTTTGCGCGTCAGGACAAGCGGGCCGCAGCCCCGTCCCAGCGCACCGCCGCAAGGGAGCAGCTTGTACTTGTCCAGAACCCAGGGAAGGGCGGCGTAGGAGATTTTGAGTACTTCAGGCCCGGCGCCGTCTGCGGCAAGCCCGTTCGTAATATCGATATCGGCAAACGTCACATCCAGCCGGGGAGCGCCAGGCACAAGGCCGTGCGCCCAGGCATGAAAGACAAAGGTATCATTAGGGCAAGGGGAAAAAGCAATCTGAAGCTCGGTTGTCATTACAGCACCTCCCGTAAAATAGCCGCAGCCGCTGTGAGGGCGTCCAGGGCTTCATTGATCTTCCACGCGGCCCGGTCGCGCGGGCCGACCGGGTTCGAGATCGCGCGCAGCTCCAGCGCCGCGATCCCCAGCGCCTGGGCGGCCACGGCGACCCCGTGGCCTTCCATCGCCTCCGCCGCCGCCTCCGGGTGGCGCGCGGCAAGAGCCGCGGCCGTCCCGGCGGTGCCGGTCGCGGTCGATACGGTAAGCACGGGTGCCGTGCTTACCGTAAGGCCGGCCGCTGCCAGCGCGGCCGCAAGGGCCTGCACCGCTGCGCCCGGTGCAGGCACGGACACGCTGCCGAAGCCCAGCTCGGCAGCGCTGCGGAAGCCCTCCGGCGTCTCTGCGCCGAGGGCCGCGTCCAGCATCTCGCTGGCAACGACCAGCGAGCCTACGGGTGCCCGGCCCGGGAAGCCGCCGCCGATTCCGGCGCTGACGACGCAGCCGTACGAGCCGGCTGCCAGGGCGGCGGCGGTGCCCGCCGCTGCCGCTGCGGGGCCGGCGCCCGCCGCGATGACCTCGAACCTGCGGCTGCCGTTCAGGCCGCGCAGGACCGCCTCGCGCTCAGCCGCGACTGCCGTCACGATCAGCACGCGCGGCGCGGGGGTGTCCTCCGCCGCAGCTCTGCGCGCGGCGGTCCCGGAGTGATGATGATTTTTCGATTCCATAATCAGCCTCCTTTTGTGGCTCTAATATAATTAGGATAGGATTCAGTTGAAGTATTAGGAATAACCAATAAGTTGCTTGTTTAAGGCGGGTTGCTTTGGTGTATACTCACCTTTTGAAAGTCTACGCCGTTTTGAAGAACAGGTCAAATAGGCAGAGCGGGAAATAGACGTTCCAGATCAAGTATGGTTGCCGGAGCCGGAGTGCGAGGTTTAATGTATTGTTTCAGGCGTTGCAGGAGTTTCAGGATCCGGGGGGAGCGGAACGAAATTTATTTTCTCACACCCTTGACAGTCCGACACGAATAAAGTATATTTATCTTAACTTAAAGATAATTAATTTAAAGATAAGAGCAGCCGGACGGGAGGTGCAAGGTATGAGCAGCAAGAATAAGACAGCAGGAACAGAAGCGGATACTACGCTGGAGCAGGAGCAGGCGGCATCGCTGAAATTATTCGTTGTGCTGTCGAAGGCGTACAAGAGCCTGATGGATCAGGCGGTGAAGGATATGAAGAGTCACGGGCTGGCATCGGCGGAGTTTATGGTGCTGGAGGTGCTGTATCATAGGAACCGGATTCCGCTTCAGCAGATTGGTGAGAAGATTCTGGTCACCAGCGGCAGCATTACGTACAACATCGACAAGCTGGAGAAGCGGGGACTGCTGAAGCGCGTTCCTTGCGAGGAAGACCGCCGTGTGACGTATGCCGAGATTACGCAGGCGGGGCGGGAGCTGTTCGATGATATTTTTCCACTGCATATCGATTCGATTCACAGCCTGATGGGCGGACTGGACAGTGTGGAGAAGGCGCAAGCTACACTGCTGCTGAAGAAGCTGGGCAAGGGCGTATAGAAGTGAGTCCGTAAGCAGCCCAGCGGTGGTAAGGTTGTCTGCTTGTTAACGGTCAGTGGTATCGCGCTCAGCGCTATAGCCGGTCGTTGCATAAGTTAGCATGAATTTCAGTAAGAGAAAATAGCTCAGCCAAAATTTTTTAGTCAATATCTTAACGTTAAGATAATTAAAATGAAGAGAATGGAGAGTGTTTAAAATGGTTAGTGTAGGTTTATTGTTGATGAGATTGGTGATTGGTGTCGCGTTCATCGGGCATGGCGCACAGAAGCTGTTCGGCTGGTTCGGCGGATATGGCCCCAAAGGAACAGGCGGCTGGATGGAGTCGATCGGGATTAAGCCCGGTGTGCGGATGGCGGTGCTGGCAGGTCTGATGGAGCTGTTCGGCGGGCTGCTGTTCACCCTCGGTCTGCTGACTCCGGTGGCTGCGGTGCTGATTGCCGCAACGATGCTCGGTGCCATTGTGAAGGTACATGCGCCCAACGGATTCTGGTCCACCGCTAACGGGATTGAGTTTCCATTGACTGTGCTGGTGGTAGCTGTGGGTGTAGCGTTGACGGGTGCGGGTTCGATTTCACTGGATGCACTTTTTTTCAACTAAAACAAAGGTAACCCAGGCAGCCTGCTCCGCATACAGCGGACGGCTTGCCCAAGGCTGGCCTATCGATAGCATGTTTTGTCACGAAGGATCGTATCATACACTTAAATTCAGGAGGTCATACTTATGACTATGCAAACTGCAGGGATTCACCATGTTACCGCTTTTGTGGGAGACGCTCAGCGCAACGCCGATTTCTATGCCGGAATTCTTGGACTGCGGCTGGTTAAAAAGACGATAAATTTCGATGCCCCCGAGGTCTACCACCTCTACTTCGGCAATGAGCAGGGTGCGCCGGGTACAATAATCACCTTCTTCCCTTGGGCCCATGGCCGCAAAGGCAGAATCGGCGGCGGTCAGGTGGGCGTAACCACCTATGCTGTCCCGGCCGGCTCCTTCGGATTCTGGGAGCAGCGGCTGGCCGCTTACCAGATTCCTGTGACGAAGGTTACCCGGATCGGCGAGCCGTATCTCTCCTTCGCGGATTATGACGGACTGCGGATTGAGCTGGTGGAGCGGGAAGAGGGTGCGCTTAGCACCTGGTCGTTCGGCGGCGTTCCTGTAGAGCACGCGGTCAAAGGCTTCGGAGGTGCTGTCCTCTACAGCACGGCCCCGGACCGGACGGCAGATACGCTCTCCCGCACGCTTGGGATGGAGCGTATCGCTGAAGGGGATGGCTACATCCGGTACAGAGCTGCCGGGGATATCGGGAACATCATCGATCTGAAGGCTGCGCCGGTTCCGCACGGGGCTGGCGGCACAGGCACCGTTCACCATATCGCCTGGCGCGCTGCTGACGACAATGAGCAGCTGGAATGGGGCCGCCGGGTGCAGAGCCACGGCTACCAGCCGACTCCGGTGCAGGACCGCCAGTACTTCAATGCGATCTACTTCCGTGAAGAAGGCGGCATCCTGTTCGAGATTGCCACTGATCCTCCGGGCTTCGCCCGTGATGAAGCAGCGGATGCACTGGGACAGAAGCTGATGCTTCCGGCATGGTTCGAGCCGCAGCGTGCAGCTATTGAAGAGAACTTAAGTCCATTTGAAATCCGTGAAATCGAGGTGAAGCAGGTATGATCCATGTATTCAAACAAGGTACGGACGTAAGCCAGCCTACGCTGGTCTTATTCCACGGCACAGGCGGCAATGAACATGATCTGCTGCCGCTGGCCGAGCTGCTGGCTCCCGGAGCAGCGGTGCTGGGTATTCGCGGCAACGTGCTGGAGAACGGCATGCCGCGCTTCTTCCGGCGGCTGGCGGAGGGGGTCTTCGATGAGGCCGATCTCATCTTCCGCACCCGTGAGGTGAAGGAATTCCTGGATGAAGCGGCAGCGAAGTACGGATTCGACCCGGGCCATCTGGTTGCGGTCGGCTACTCCAACGGCGCGAATATCGCCGGCAGCCTGCTTTTCCATTACGGTGACATTTTCCGGGCGGCCGTGCTGCTGCACCCGATGGTTCCGCTGCGCGGCCTTGAGCTGCCTTCCCTGCAGGGGGTTCCGGTCTTTATCGGGGCAGGAACCAATGATCCGATCATCCGCTCCGAGGAGACCCGGGAGCTGGAAGCTCTGTTAAGCGGCGCAGGAGCAGAGGTGACCTCGCACTGGGGGAATCAGGGGCACCGGCTGAGCGCCGCGGAAGCGGAAGCGGCCAGGGATTGGCTGGCAGAGCATACCGCTTCAGCGAACTAAACGGCCATCATCTGTACAACCGCCTGCGGGCCTGCTAATCCTTACGAGGATTGGCTGGACCCGCAGGCGGTTTTTTGTGGTTCTGGTGATTGAGCGAGCGAGCGAGGGGTGCGGGCCAAATATATGCGAGAAACGAGCACAGGGGGCGAGGTCGGGAAGCACGGGGTATCGTGTTGGTTGGGCGGACATTGTTGCACTTAATGCAGGAATTTTCTGAATTTGTTACTGGGTTTAGCACTTTGTTGCATCTTTAGCAGGAATTATAGCGATTCGGTGCTTGTTGGGCTGCGATTGTTGCAGTTCATGCAGGATTAGCAAGTGGCCGGCTCCTATTGAGCAATATTATTGCATTTTCTGCAGGATTTCCATGCATGCCCTCCCTGCCGAGACACTCTTTCCCGCTGAACCAGAAATTCATTGAACAATCCTGCGGTAATCGGGTAGTATGGACAAATATATAAACGGACCTGAACATAAATGGCTCTGCCGTCTTACTAAAGGTTACGGTCAAGAAAGGATGTATCCTGTTCATGATGAAGCAAAATTCGATGACAAGCCTTGCTGCGAGCGGACCGTCGCGGGCACAACGGCTGCAGCTTGCCGTGATTCTGGGAGCCATCGCTACCATTGGTCCTCTGTCGATTGATATGTATCTGCCTGCCCTGCCTGCTCTTGGCCTCTATTTCGATACCAGTCCCGCCATGGTTCAGCTTACCCTAACCTTCTTCCTGCTGGGGCTGGCTTCGGGCCAGCTTGTGGCCGGACCGCTCAGTGATGTTCACGGCCGCCGGATTCCGCTTTTGTTCGGAATGATCATCTATGCGGTGTCCTCGCTGCTCTGCGCATTCAGCCCGTCGGTCGGACTGCTGATCGTGCTGCGCTTCCTCCAGGGTCTGGCCGGATCAGTAGGTGTGGTGATCTCCCGCGCGGCAGTCCGCGATATGTACAGCGGCCCGGAATTAACCAGGTTCTTCTCGCTGCTGATGATTGTTAACGGGCTGGGCCCGATCGCAGCTCCCGTCATCGGGGGGCAGTTGCTGAGAGTGACCGACTGGAAGGGCGTGTTTGTAGTCTTGTTCGTATGCGGACTGCTCTTCGCGGCGGTCATTCTGCTGCGGCTGCCGGAGACTCTGCCCAAGGAGCGGCGCATCCGCAGCGGGCTCAGAGGGACCCTGCGTACCTTCTGCGTCCTGCTGGGCAATGCCGGATTCATGGGCTACGCGCTCTCCCAGGGCTTTGTTACAGCAGGCATGTTCGCTTATATCTCGGGATCATCCTTTGTCCTGCAGATGATTTACGGGGTATCTCCGCAAATGTACAGCCTGATCTTCGCCGTGAACGGCTTCGGCATTATTCTGACCGGACAGATTGCCGGGCGGATGTCGGCTAGAGTGGGGGAGCGCAAGCTGCTGATCTGCGGCCTGCTGCTCAGTACTTCCGGCGGTATTCTGCTGCTGATTACCCTTCTCGCCGGCGGCAGTCTGCTGCCGATTCTAATCTGTCTGTTCGCTGTCGTCTCAAGTGTGGGTCTTGTGAGTACAACCAGCTTCTCGCTGGCGATGCAGGATCAGGGGGAGACGGCAGGCAGCGCCTCCGCGCTTCTGGGTCTGCTTCCCCTGCTGCTAGGGAGCTGCGCAGCACCGCTGGTCGGACTTGGCGGGAGCGGCTCGGCTCTGCCGATGGCGCTGGTTATCGCGGGAGCGGGCCTCCTGTCCATTCTGTCCTACCTGCTGCTGTGCAGACGGGCGGTTCAGCCGTGAGCCGCAAGGATTTTGCTACCCTGCTGCTGCTTGCTTTTGCCTGGGGGGCTTCCTTCCTGTTCATGCGGATTGCCTCGCCGGAGCTCGGTCCGGTCTTCACAACAGAGCTGCGGGTTACTATTGCCGGGGCTGCTCTGCTGCTCTATGCGCTGCTGACCCGGCGCAGGCTGGGCCTCCTGAAGCACTGGAGATCCTTCCTGCTGCTCGGTGCGGTTAATGCGGCGCTCCCGTTCACTCTGATCTGTATGGCTGAGCTGCACCTGAGCGCCTCGCTGGCGGCGATTCTGAATGCTACCACCCCGATGTTCGCGGCACTCGCGGCGTGGGGAACCCGGAAAGAGAAGCCGGGTGCGGCCAAATCGGCAGGGCTGATCATAGGCCTGGTGGGTGTGGGAGTGCTGGTCGGCTGGAGCCCGCTCCCGCTGACCGGCACGATTCTTGCTTCCGTAGGCTATTCGCTGGGAGCAGCGCTCTGCTATGCGTTCGGAGGATTATACGCATCACGTGTAGGCTCCGGCCTCACCCCGTTGGCGCTTGCTGCGGGACAACAGCTTGGAGCAAGCGTGGTACTGCTGCCGCTGGCGGTGCTATTTGCCCCGGATCACCTGCCTTCATCCGCCGCTGTATATTCTGTCCTCGGCTTGTCGCTGATCTGCACCTCGGTGGCGTATCTGCTGTATTTCCGGCTGATTGCCAGTGTCGGCCCGGTCAAGACGGTCAGCGTTACCTTCCTCGTACCTGTATTTGGCCTGTTGTGGGGCGTGATCTTCCTGCAGGAGCAGGTCTATGCCAACACGGTCGCCGGGCTGGTCATCATCCTGCTGAGTGTCATGCTGGTGAACCGGAGAGCCGGGAAAGGTTAAAGAGACGATAATATTCAGCTAACTTACGGATAGCGAAGGAAGATTCAACATCCGCGTATAGCCTTCCTGAAGAAACAGCATGCTGTGCCGAAAGCCGCCATTTTCGCGTGACAAGCCTCTCTGTTCAGGGGCGGAAATCCTGCGCAGCATTCATAAGCACGCGGACTGATTACAGTCCGGGTGCTTTTTTGAAATATAAGAATTTATATGTTTCACGCAATAACTTATCCTTATATTTCTCGCTGAAACGGTACCGTCCTTCAAAAGGACGGCAAAGCCGTTTCCACTTGACGGAAAATACAGATCTGTGTGCCTGGCGGGATTGCCGGCTAAATATCAATTCTGGTGCAGGGCTTCCCCCGCTCCCGCCGTCTAACCCTTGTAAGCGTGTGACCATTATACGGGTCTTCTGCTGTGGATCTTGCTATAATGGGTTCGTATGAAGAGGCTGAATAGGTTCAGGCAATCAGAGTGTTCGGCAGGTAAGGATAGGTGAAGTCATGCATAATGTAATCAAAACAAGATTGGAACGCTTCAAATTCGTACGGCTGCTTATATCCATCTACCGGATTAAGGCGGTGCGGGCGCTTTTTCCGCTGCTGATTATCGGGCTGGTCTATCTGGAGGGGCAGCATGAGCTGAAGCAGATTCACTTAGGCAAAATCATCCATGATCTCAAATCCGTTCCCGCACCGGCCATTGTGCAGATGCTGGGAATCTCGCTGCTGTCGGTGGCGGTTATGAGCACTTATGATTACTTGATCCGGCGGCATTTCCGCCTTCAGCTCGGCTGGTTGCGGACCTTCCGCTATGCCTGGATTGCCAATACGTTCAACAATATGATCGGGTTCGCCGGTCTGGCCGGCGCGGGCCTTAGAACGCTGCTCTATAAGCGGAGCAATGTGCCTGCGTCCCTGCTGGCACCGGCCATTGTGTTTCTGTCGCCGCTGATGATTACGGGGCTGTCGCTGCTCGGGTGGGGGACAATTACCGGACTTCTGCCGGCGGACCGGCTGCTGCAGGCCCATCGCTGGCTGGGTTTTGCGGTCTGGGGGATGGCGCTGTATCTGCCGTTCTTCGTGCTTCTCCAGCGTTCCGCCCTCTTCGCCAAATGGGTCAACCGGGGCGAGGGGAGAACTGCCTGGCTTACCGTGGGTGCTTCTGTGGGGGCGTCTTTCCTGGAATGGGTGTTCGCCGGGCTGACCTTCTGGTTCATCGCCGGTGAGCTGCTCGGGAACGCCCCGTTTCTCACGGTCTTCAGTATCTATGTAGTGGCCGCCATAGCGGGGATTCTAAGTATGGCTCCCGGCGGCATCGGTGCGTTCGATCTGATTGCGCTGCTTGGGCTCACCCAGCTCGGCATCAAGAGCGACCATGCCATGGCAGTCCTGGTCATCTATAGATTATTCTATTACATTATCCCCTGGCTGATCGGACTGGTGCTGGCCGCGCTGGAATTCGGGCTGCCGGGGACGAAGGGCGCGGAACGCAGCGGCGGCAGAGTGGAAGCGTCCCTGACGGTATGGCAGCGAATATGGGGCTGGCCCGGCCAGTATACCTTCCTTAGCGATCTCGGCGTATGGGCGCTCGGCAAGCTGGTCCTGGCCAGCGGTCTGCTTCTGCTGCTGTCTGCAGCTACGCCCGGGCTGCTCTACCGGCTGAAGGTGACGGAGGAGCTGCTGTCACTGCCTGTCATGCAGATCTCACATCATTTGTCTGTGCTGATCGGTTTTATGCTGATTCTGCTGTCGCGGGGAATCTCCCTGCGCGTCCGCAGAGCGTATGTCTGGACAAGCCTGCTTCTTTTTGGCGGGGCGGTCTTTGCATTTACGAAGGGATTCGATTACGAGGAAGCCCTGTTCCTGCTGCTCGTGGCCCTGATTCTCTGGATATCACGAAGCCGGTTCTACCGGATCAGCGTGCCCTTGAGCGCTAAAAGCACCTTATGGTGGCTCCTGCTGACTTCGGCGGTAGCCCTCAGCTATTACGGGCTGGGGAGTTACACCCATCACGGCTTCCTGAAGCATCTCCCGCCCGGAATCCAGCCGGAATGGCTGCGGCATCACAGCAATGTGGCCGTTACGGCTGCCGGCGGACTGATCTTCTCCTGGCTGCTGGTGACGATGCTGGTGGCGCTCCGGCCGCAGCGTAAGGCAGACGCGCTCTGTGCGGACAAGGATATGGCGCGGCTGGAGCGCTTCCTCTCGGAGGGCCGGGGCAATGCCTTAAGCCATATGCTTTTTCTTGGCGACAAAAGCTTCTACTGGGCCCAAGAAGGCAATGTGCTGTTTGCCTTTGCCAGAGTCCGGGACAAGCTTGTGGTGCTGGGTGATCCGCTTGGGCCTATGAATCTGCTTAATAACGGGATCAGCGAGTTCAGACAGGCTGCGGATTTGTATGGACTCTCCGTGGTCTTCTATCAGGCAACCCCGGCGTACCTTCCGCTCTATCATGAGCAGGGCTACCGGTTCTTCAAGCTGGGGGAAGAGGCGCTGGTCCCGCTGGCGGACTTCAGTCTTAGCGGTTCCCGGAACGCCAGCCTGCGGAGTGTGAAGGGGCGGTTCGAGCGCGAGGGCTACCATTTCGGGATCACAGAGGCACTGCATTCGAAGGAGCTGCTGCAGGAGCTTCACCTGCTGTCAGAGGAATGGCTGGCCGGGCGGCTGGAAAAAGGCTACTCGCTGGGCTGGTTCAGCGAGCCGTACCTTCAGCTCGCACCGCTGGCGCTGCTGCGCGGACCAGACGGCCGTCTGGCGGCCTTCGCCTCCATAGCCCCGGGCTATGACGGGCAGAAGACGGTCTCGGTGGATCTGATGCGCCATCGCAAGGATACCCCGAACGGCACTATGGATTACCTGTTCCTGTGCCTGATGGAATGGGCGAGCGCCCGCGGATACAGAAGCTTCAATCTCGGGTCTGCCCCGCTGTCCAATGTCGGGGGCCGCTTTGGAGCGCTGCGGGAGGAGAAGCTGGCCCGGCTGGTCTTTGAACGCGGAGGCCACTGGTACGGCTTCTCCGGTCTGCGCCGGTATAAGGAGAAGTTCAGCCCGGTGTGGGAGCCGCGGTATCTGGCCTATCCCGCTGCTGTGACTCTTCCGCTCCTGACCCTGGATCTGGTGAGGCTGGTCTCCCGCCATCCGCAGGAGGGGCAGTGAGATCCGCGTGCTGGCAGGTGTCGTGTTATGTACAATTATGTACTATGCAGAGAATGTAGAGTTGAATGAGGGATATGTGAACTGTGTCTGTTCAAACAAAATGCCGCTCTTCTCCGATAGCTGGAGTGGGCGGCATTTTGTTATTGTACAGGAAATAATGATTTCTCTATGTTGCGGCATCATACGAATGAGGAGTCTGAAATGTATATGGAAAACCGAATACAGCATGCTGACAGGAGGGTGCGTGAGCTGGATGTATGCGGAAACTGAATGCAATCGGTGCCACTGAAGTGTATGGGAAAAATGTATGCGGAAAACCGAACACAATGCGTCGCTACTGAGTTACATGGACGAATGTGTGCGATAAACCGAACACAATTGCTGCTGCGGGAGGAATCGAACAAATGTGTGCAGAAGGAGTAAATGAGGTGCACTAGTGCACCTGAAATCGCCGAATGTGTGCAGAAGGAGCAAATGAGGTGCACTAGTGCCCCTGAAATCGCCAAATGTGTGCAGAAGGAGTGAATGAGGTGCACTAGTGCACCCGAAATCGCCAAATGTGTGCAGAAGGAGCAAATGAGGTGCACTAGTGCACCTGAAATCGCCAAATGTGAGCAGAAGGAGCAAATGAGGTGCACAAGTGCACCTGAAATCGCCAAATGTGAGCAGCAGGAGTGAATGAGGTGCACAAGTGCACCTGAAATCGCCAAATGTGTGCAGAAGGAGCAAATGAGGTGTACAAGCGGTGCGACCCCCTTATCCCGGAGTCCTCCATATAAAATCAGTACTTGTCGTAGTCTTGCTCTTTATTTCGCTTTTTCTCTCGGCCAGAAGAAGCTGGAGCGGTCTTCTAGGGTCAGGACCCACTCCGCAAAGGTAGCTGGCGGCATGTTGCGAAGACTCGTATGCATTCTGCGATTGTTGTAAAAGTCCATGTACCGGTCCACCGCTTCATAGGCCTCTTCGAACGTGTCGAAGGCCTCTTTGCGGAACAAATCCCGATCGATATTACTGTGGAACGATTCAATAAAAGCATTTAAATCCGGCGTTCGAGGCGGAATGCGTTCATGGGTCATTTCCCAGCTTTCACACATGTCGCCAAACAGATGGCTGACGAACTGGGGGCCGTTGTCGGTGCGGATCACCGGGCGCGCGCTGCCAGGGGCGCAGTGTTGCTCCATGGCGCGTCCCAGCGTCTGGCAGGCGTGCTTGGCCTCACACGACGATCCGCGGTGATAACCGACGATGACCCGGGTAAACACATCGATAATGCTCAGAACGAAGAAATGCCGGTCCCGTCCTGCCACATATCCGTATTTAATGTCCATCTGCCAGAGCTGGCCCGGGCCGGTAATGACTCGGTTCTCCGGCAACTTCCGGGGATGCTTAAAGCGCTTCTGACGCTGGGGCTGCAGGATCTCCAGCGCCTGACATAGCCGGTAGCTTTTCTTGTGATTGAGCCTCAGCTGGTGCTGGTTCCACAAGCACTTGGCCAGCAGCTTGTACCCGTACACGTGCTCTTCTCCAGCGACCAGTTCCAGGAGCATTTCCTGGATCTGCTCGTCGCTAATCTTCTCTCCCGATTCGGTCAGAGAGTAGCCGGGTACGGGTCTTCCGCGCCCCTGGAGTACGGCCTGTGCATCCTGTGACTTGCGTTTCTTACGGTCGTAGTACGTGGACTCTGCGAGCCCGATGAGACGTAGTACCAACGCTGCGGAATATCCCTGCTTAATGAACATCTCGGCTACCTCGATTTTTTCGGATAAGCAGGGGTTGGCTTTTTTAGCAGTTCACGCAGAATCTCAATCTCTAACTCCTTTTCACCGAGCATCTTCACCGCCTTCTCGTATTTCTGCTCGACGTCCAGGAGGCGCTTCCGTTCCTCCACCTGATCCTGGGGATACGGGTGATCTTGTTCTCCATGGGCTTCCCGGTAATCCCTCACCCACTGATTCACCGTTGACGGAGTCACCCCATACTTCCGGGCAACCACCGCCGCCTTAATGCCAGACAACACCTCTTGCGCGGCCTTCTCTCTTGTTCCCGTTAGGTGTCCCATAGTGTTCATCCTCCTCCTGTATCTAGTCTACCTTTTTGTGGGGGAGGACTCCAACTTCATTAGGGGGCTGTGGAGCAAGTGCCCCTGAAATCGCCAAATGTGAGCAGAAGGAGCAAATGAGGTGCACAAGTGCACCTGAAATCGCCAAATGTGTGCAGAAGGAGCAAATGAGGTGTACAATGGACTCCTGTCAAGAAAGTAGACAGCAACTACATCGTTTTTCGCTTAAATGTGGCTGCAAACTGAACCGGAGAAACGTAACCCAGCGCCCCATGGATTCGTTTGCGGTTGTAGAAAAATTCAATGTACTGGAAGATGGCATCATACGCCTGTTGCTTCGTTTTAAATCGATGCCAGTACACCAACTCTTTTTTTAAAAGGCTGTGAAACGATTCGATACAGGCGTTATCATAACAGTTTCCTTTGCGGCTCATGCTTGCAGTCATCTGGTACGTCTTGAGGCGTTCCCGGTAGTCGGCAGAGGCGTACTGGGAGCCCCGATCCGAATGATGAATCAAGCCCTTCCCGGGGCGTTTCGCCTGATAGGCAGCGTCCAGAGCGTCTTGTACGAGGTCAGTGGTCATTCGGTCGCTAAGCCGCCAGCCGACAATCTCCCGGGTACACAGGTCCAGCACGCTCGCCAAGTACATCCGTCCTTCCCGGCAGGGAATGTAGGTGATATCCGCCACCCACGTCTGGTTCGGCTTTTCCGTGTGAAATTGCTGGTTTAACAGGTTGGGGGCAATGGGTAACGGATGGTTGGAGTCGGTGGTGCATACCCGAAATCGTTTCGCGACACAAGAGCGCAGACCGAGTTCCTTCATATACTTTCCTACGGTGCGTTCACTGACCCGGTGCCCTTCACGTTCGAGGAGAACCTTGATTTTGGGACTGCCATAGCGACCCTTAGAGTCATGGAAATGATAGGCTATCCGCTTTAATAGCAACGCTTTGCGGGTGGATTGAGGGCTGGGCTTCGCTGTTCTCCATTTGTAATACCCGCTCCGGGACACCTGAAAGACACGGCACATCTTCTCCACAGGGAACTCGGAGCGATGATCTTCAATAAACTGAAATCTCAGTTCTTTGGGTTGCTGAAGATGTGCACTGCTTTTTTTAGGATGGCCATCTCTTCGGTCAGGTCTGCAAGCTGCTCTTCCCGCTCCTTCAGTTGACGTTCCAGCTCTCTGTACTTATCTGGAGTCACGATGGGCTCATCCTGAAACTGCCGGTACTGTCCCAGCCATTTATGCAACGTTTTGGCGGGGATGTCCAGCTCCAGGGCCAGTTCCGCCACCGATTTCGTCTGTTCCTGGATGTACTTGACGGTCTGTCTTTTGTAGTCTTCATTGTAGCTTCTCCGTGTTCCACTCATGGGGACACCTCCTCGTTAAACTAATTATCTCTATTCTCTTAACGGGTGTCCACGGTTAACACTAACAGCACAAGTGCCCCTGAAATCGCCAAATGTGAGCAGAAGGAGCAAATGAGGTGCACAAGTGCACCTGAAATCGCCAAATGTGAGCAGAAGGAGTCCAATGAGGAGCACTAGTGCACCTGAAATCGCCGAATGTGTGCAGAAGGAGCAAATGAGGTGCACTAGTGCACCTGAAATCGCCGGAGGCCCCGAGAAGTGGGCAGATGGTTAATTTGTTCTCTGAATGTTTCTGCGTCTAATTTGCTCCCCTTCATTCCGCATCGGGTCAGTTAATCCGGGCGACCCACCACAGCAAGGCGGCAGCCGCCAGGATTGCCAGCGCTGCCAGCATATCGCGCCTGCTCCAGCGCAGCTGATAGACAGGGGTCCGCGGCTTGGCGGGATCATAGCCCCGTGATTCTACGGCTGTCGCCAGCTCGTCGCCCATGCCCAGGACAAGGATCAAGAGAGGCACGATGATGAGGGCGATCTGCCTCGGGGACCAACGCGCCACCCCGCGGGCCCGTCTTCCGCGTGAGCCCAGCGCAAGCTGCAGTTGGGTCAGCTTGCCGAGAATCCACGGCACGAACTGCAGGGTCACGGATACGGCAAGCGACCAGTTACGGGTGCGGATGCCCAGCTTCCGCAGCGGAGCGATGCCCCATTCCAGCCCCTCGCGCAAGGGGGCGCCGGTGGTGGTCTCAGTGAACAGGAAGCCCAGGGCAATCAGCAGCAGGAAGCGCAGTACGCTAATTCCTCCGCGCACCAATCCGGCATAGCTGAAGCTGAGCGGTCCGAGCACGAAGTCAGGGGAGCTCCAGCTAAGCCCGGACAACAGCCAGAGGAACAGGAACATCAGCAGGAACGGGCGGAAGAAGCGGAAAGCTCTACGCCAGGAGATGCGTGCCGAAGCCGCCAGTCCGGTCAGCAGTCCTGCGGTAAGCAGCAGCGGAAGGAGCGTGTTCATCCCTAACAGGACCAGCGAACCGAGGATCATCCCCAGCCATTTGGCGCGGGGATCAAGTCGTTGCCAGCCAGGCCTGCGGGGAGGGGCCGGCTCCTGTCTCGGGTTGCCGGGCTTGATGATCGCCTGGGCCGTCTCCGCTCCGGTGGCTTGAAGGGCATGTGCCCGGTGCCGGATCTCTGCTGTGCTGTATTGCGCACCGTGTTCGCTGGCGTTGCCATACTGCGCACTGTGTTCGCTGGCGTTGCCATACTGCGCACTGTGTCCGCTGGCGTTGCCATACTGCGCACTGTGTCCGCTGGCGTTGGCATACTGCGCACCGTGTTCGCTGGCGTTGCCATACTGCGTGCCGTGTTCGCTGGCGTTGCTATACTGTGCACTGTGTTCACTGGCGTCACTGTGTTCGCTGGCGTTGCCATACTGCGCACTGTGTTCGCTGGCGCTGTCGTTCGGGCTGCCGGGTGGTAGGATGCCTCTGCCCGCAGCGGCCACATGGCCTGAAGGCTGGTTGTCCGTCTGCGGCACAGGCAGCGGGTGCTTCTCCAGTCCGGCCAGCAGCTCCTCCAGACTGTCCGGGACCGCTTCCAGCAGGCCGCGCTGCACCGCTCTGCGCCCTATGGAAGCATAAGCGGGAGGCGTAAGTCCGGCGTCTGCCAGCAGTCCGGGGTCGGCTGTCAATGCCGGAGCGGGGCCGTCATAATAGAGGGTGCCCTGCTTCATCACGATGACTTTGTCGGCTACCGGCAGGAAGCTGTCCAGATCATGGGTGCCGATGATCAGGGTCAGACCGCTCCGGCGCAGTTCCTGCACCCTTTCGAGCAGTGCCTGCGCCGCCTGCGGGTCCAGTCCGGCGGTCGGCTCATCCAGGATCAGGAGCCCTGGCTGTACGGCCAGGGCACCGGCGATACAGACTCGCCGCTTCTCGCCTCCGCTAAGCAGGAAGGGCGAGCGCCCGGCGAAGTCATCGTAAGCCAGCCCGGTCTTTGCCAGGGCGCTGGCGATGATCCCTGTGCGCTTAGCCTTGGGAACCCTGCGCTGCGTCAGGCCGTATTCGATATCCTTGTGCACCGTACCCGCGAACAGCTGAGTCTCCGGCTGCTGGAATACCATGGATACCGCTTCGGCGGTCTTAGGGTCCGCTTGCTTCACGTCATCGTAGAATATCTGCCCGGACGAAGGCTGTGCAAGACCTGCGAGCAGACGGAGCAGCGTAGACTTGCCGCTCCCGTTCACCCCGCAGAGGATGGTCAGCGTACCTGTAGGGATATCCAGAGAAATATCCTGAACGGCGGGCCTGCCGCCTTCATAGCCGAAGGAGAGCTGCTCCGCTTGAATTCTCATAGCAGCTCCTCCAGTTCCTGTCCGGTCAGCGGCAGCAGGTGAAGCGGCCAGCCCTGCTTCAGCAGCAGCTTCCCGACTTGGACGGCCGGAGAAGGAATCCATCCCAGTGCATCGGGCAGCTCCGAGGTATAGAACAGGCTGCGCGGGCCGCCGTCATAGAGCAACTGCCCCTCGCCCAGCACCACGATGCGCGGGCTTGCGGCCAGCTCCTCCATCCGCTGCGACACCCAGAGGATGGTGGTGCCCGTCTGCCATAACCCCCGGGCCAGCTCCAGAATGTCCGCTCTTCCCTCAGGGTCCAGCATCGAGGTGGCCTCATCGAAGATGATCATATCGGCTTCCAGTGCGAGGCAGCAGCCTACCGCCAGGCGCTGGCGCTCTCCGCCGGACAGCGTGGATACCTCTGTCTCAGCCTTATGGCTTAGTCCTACCTGTTGCAGAATCTCATGGATTCGTGCAATCATCCGCTCCCTTTCCAGTCCCCGGTTCTCCAGCCCGAAGGCGATATCCTCGAAGGGGGTGGAGCCAACCGTCTGTGCTTCGGGATTCTGAAATACGAGCTGCACCCGCTGCTTCACAGCCGTCCGGTTCTCCGGCAGACGCAGATCCAGTCCGGCCACGGACAGACTGCCGCCGGAGGGGAGGTTCAGTCCGTTGAAGGTGCGGATCAGCGAGGTTTTGCCGCAGCCGTTGGCCCCTGTGAGCGCTACCCACTCCCCAGGCTCTATATGAATGTTAATCCCTTGCAGTACCGTACGGCGATGCTGCCCGTCCCGCACGGACAAGCTTACATTATGTGCCCTGATCATCCTCATGCCTGCTTTCCGTCCAGCTCTAGTCAACAATTGCTCCCCATTATAACAAAGATTTCAGGATTGATGTATCTGGAGGGGGGTGTTATAGTGATCCCAAGTGAAAACGGCTTTGCCGTCCTTTTAAAGGACGGTACCGTTTCGGCGCGAAATAGAAGGATAATTTGTAGCGTGAAACATATAACTTCTTATATTTTAAAAAAGGGGGAGCCTCCCGGGCATGAAGAAATGGACAACCCGCGGCCTGATATTCAGTGCCTTATTCGCCGCTGTAATGATAGCTCTGAGTTATTTGAAAATTTCGCTGCCCTTCTCCACGGTTCCGATTACCATGCAGACCCTTGCGGTCATGCTGGCTGGTTCTATCCTTGGGGCCCGTTACGGGGCGCTTGCTGTACTGATTGTAATCGGGCTGGCCGCTGCCGGATTCCAGGTGATGGGCGGAAGCGGCGGATTGGCGGTCCTGGTTGGCCCTACCGCTGGATATATCTTCTCCTGGCCGTTCGCGGCCTGGCTGATCGGCTTCTTCGCCGAGCGTATCAAGCAGGACAAATATACCTTCGTGAAGCTGCTGGCCGCTAACTTTATCTTCGGAGCGCTGTTAGTCTATGCGGGCGGGGTAGGGTGGTTGGCCTATTCCACAGGTATTGATTCACTCGCCACAGCATTGACGGCAGGCATGTGGCCGTTTTTTCCGGGCGACCTGCTCAAAGCAGTCTTGTGTTCGGCTGTAGTAACAGCCGTATGGAAGGTATATCCGATCGAACGTATCCTGAACAATGATACGGGCGTCTGGGCGGACGGGGACAATACAACCACAAGCCGCTAACCGCAACAATGAGTTACTGCCTGCAAGCTGTGTCTTGCTCAGTATAAATAGGCGATTTCATAGCCCCTGCGGCGTGAAATTGCCTATTTTTCATTATTCACAATAGGAATTCTGTGAGGTTCATCAGATGTTGTGCATTCTGTGGATAAAGTGTGGATAACTTCGGGGATAAATCCTGTTTGCTGAGCTCGGAGTGGGCCGAATGAGTAAATGAGAGGGATATATCCCATAGGTTGAGCTGAAAGCGGGCCGGATGAGTACCAGATGAGCAAATGAGTAACTTGTTTTCGTTTAAGGGAGTAATATATTTCTTTTGTGGATAATTTGTGGATAATTTGGGAGTTGTGTTGGTTAAGTGATGAAGTCGCAGAGGAATAGATGGGATTTGAAGAATGCCGCCCCCGTAACAACAGGGACGGCATTATATGTGTTTAGAAGCTCATTCTTCCGCGCAGGAATCGGCAGGCTTCGGCTCGGGCAACGCCCAGACAGAGACACTGCCGCCGTTCACCGGGAAGACCGCCCAGCCGTCTTCGCCGATGGTGATTAACTCCTCGCGGTTATGGGTGAAATCCTCCCATTCTTCTCCGCTGCGCGCTTCGCCCACGAACATCCGCTTCTCTCCGTTGTCCCCGTTCGAGATGACTACGGCGCAGCCGGAGCCTTCGATCTCCTCCACCCCGCGCCGTACCCAGCCGATGGTGTTAGGATGGTCGAAGTAATCATCCTGTTCGCCGTAAGCCTTGGTATAGCGGGCACAGAGCAGAGGGTCGATGTCGTCCTTCTTGCCTTCCATAGGAGCAGGTCCGCCGATGCCGTAATAATCCCCGTAGAAGACAACGGGATATCCGTCGCGCCGCAGCAGAATCAGAGCGTAGGCGCTTTGCTTAAACCAGTCGCCCACCCAGGACTCCAGTGCCTCATGCGGCTGGGAATCGTGATTATCCACGAAGGTGACGGCATTGGCCGGATGCGTCTGGACCAGCGTATCGTCAAAGATATGCGTCAGGTCGAAGTCCCGGCCTGCCAGCGCAGCGGAGTAGAGCTTGTAGTGCAGGGAGACATCGAACAGATCAATCTGGTAATCGACGGTGTTCAGGAATTCGCGGCAGGCCTCCAGGTTGGAGTTCCAGAATTCACCGACAATGTAGAAGTCTTCGCCGCGTTTCTTTTTCATCTCCATGGCGAATTCCTTGATGAACTCGTGATTGATATGCTTGATTGCATCCAGGCGGTACCCGCTGCATTGCAGCGTATCGACCAGCCACTTGCCCCAGCTCAGCATCTCTTTCTTCACATCGTCATTGCTGTAGTCAATGTTGGCGAACATCAGATAGTCGTAGTTGCCGAATTCATCATCCACATTCTGATTCCAGCTTCTATTCGTGCCGTCGATCCGGAACACGCCGTTGCGGCCTTCCTTGGCATCGAAATCGGTTCCGTTGAAGTGGGTATGATTCCATTTGAAGCTGGAGTATTCATCGCCGCGTCCGGGAAAATCAAATTTGGTCCAGCCTTCAATCTCGAACGGCGGGGAGATATCCTTATTGCGGTCGTTGGGGTCCACTTCGATGACTTCGAAGACCTCGGTCTCATCCGCTCCGGCTTTATGGTTCATGACCAGATCGACATAGACGGCAATGCCGTTCTTCAGGCACTCGGCAATGGCATCGATCAGCTCCTGTTTGGTTCCGTATTTCGTGCGTACATCCCCCTTTTGGTCGAACTCACCCAGGTCATAGAGATCATAGACCCCATAACCGGTATCTTCCGGGGAGACTGCTTTGGTAACAGGGGGAACCCACACCGAATCTATTCCCGCCGCCTTCAGTTCCGGGGCCATTTGGGCCAGGCGTTTCCAATGTTCTCCGTCCGCCGTGACATGCCATTCAAAAAATTGCATCATAGTATGGTTTCTCTTCATACGGGTAGGCCTCCTTTACATGTGTAAGACGACTCGGGCAGTGATCTGATCTGGCAATTCTGGTAATGCTGGCACTTCAGCAAGGAGTAGAAGAGATGTATGTAGACCTCTGTACATCAGGTGAATAAGTCCAGCTGGCGCGGAGCCAGTCCGCCGTCGATCCCGAGCAGCGATTGCAGCTCCTGGGCATTAGGAGTGGCATCCCCGGCAGAATTATTATTGAAAACCACGTAGATTTCCTTACAGGTCTGCTCAAGCTCCAGCAGCCGGTCCCGCCACTGCGTCAGTTCCGCGGTGCTGTAGCGGTAGAGATAGCGCAGCTTGCGCCAATCCGGGTGGCTGCTCTGATTCCAGCCTGCGGTATTGCGGCCGTGCAGCCGCACGTAAGTGATGTCCGGCCGGGTGGCCACAGGGACAATCGGGATCGAGCCTGAGCCCGCCTGCGGCTCGTCGGCTATCGTATGAATCCAGCCTTCCTGCGCAAGGAACCCGAGTGTCCGCTCACGCATTTCCGGGCTGTACCAGGAATCATTGCGGAATTCGATGGCGGCGGGTACATCCAGCAGCCGCTCCTTCGCCTCGCGCAGGAAATCGACGTTATCCTTGGTGCAGTCGAACCAGGGCGGGAATTGAAACAGGGCCATAGCCAGCTTCCCCGCTGAGCGGACAGGAGCGATAGAGGTATGAAAGGCCCGGTACATCTCCTCCGGCGTGTCGTAGTAATTCTTTTTCCCCCGCAGATGTCCGGTCATTCCCTGATAAGCCTTCACAATGAACTGGAACGAATCCGGTGTCTGACGTACCCACTTCTCGTAATTTCGGACCGGTTGAACCGCATAGAAGGAGCTGTCAATCTCCACGATGGGAAAATGGGCGCTGTAGGCGGGCAGGCGGTCGGCAGGTTTGATTTTGCCGTACAGCTCCTCATGGTCTCCGAATCCGGTGAGCCCAATCTTAATCATAGTACCCCCTCCGTGTCGCTTATGCCTGATTTTCGACCGAACGGATCGGCTAACTCTTATTAAACTGAAAACCCGGCAAAGCAAACAAGGGCAGTGCAGGAATGACCTGAATCAGGGCAATGCCAGGAAGGAACTGGAGAAAAAACGCGGCTATGGGAGCTGGTATCACCAAAAGAGCAGGCAGATATACCCGGCGGGTGCCTTTTATTCTTATGCAGAGAGGGAGGAGGAGGTGCCCTTGGGCGATAAATTCAGGGATTCAGGGGCCGCCCCCATCACATAGGCTTGAAGCGGGTGATGGAGGAGCCGCCGGACAGATGAACGCTATTACGGCCGTTCCGCTTGGAGGAGTAGAGGGCATGGTCCGCTTCAGAGAGCAGCTCTTCCAATGAAACGCTGCTGCGGGAGGCCTCGGCCACCCCGAAGCTTGCCGTGATAGTAATCGTTCCGGACAAGGTGGAAAAGCTGCTCTGCTCAATGTTCCTGCGGATGCGCTCGGAGATCTGGGCGGCCTGCTTCAAGGCAGTTCCCGGGAGGCTTAAGACGAATTCCTCGCCTCCATACCGTCCGAAGACATCTTCCTCCCGCACATGAAGGCGGCATACTCCGACTACGTGCTGCAAGGCCATATCCCCAATCTGATGCCCGTAGCGGTCGTTAATGCTCTTGAAGAAGTCGATATCCAGCAGGATGACCGAGAAGGGGGCATCGGCTTCGGCGGCTTCCTTCAACCGCTGCCGGCTCAGCTCCATGAAGTGGGTCCGGTTATAGATGCCGGTCAGGCTGTCGATGGTAGCGAGCTGCAGCAGCTTCTCCTGGAGCAGGGTGCGTTCGGTAACATCGATCAGCATGATCATCCGCCCGGCAAGGTGGCCGTCATGCTTCTGCACCGGGGAGGAACGGACCTGATAATAGCGGACTTCTCCTCCGGAAAGCCACACCAGCTCCTGCTCCTCGCTGACCTGGGGATTGGAATTCATTACATAATCGACAGCCTCCTTCCCGGCAGGCAGGAAGAGCTGGGCCAGCGGACGGCCGATGGCGGCGGCATCCAGATCCTCCAGCATCTCGGCAGCGGCGCGGTTATAGTCCACCAGCTTGTCGGAGAGATCCATGACCAGTACGCCGTCACGCATGCTCTCGAACAGATTCTCGCGGGCAATCGGTGCAGCGGTCAGCATCCCCCGGGACAGAATGGCCCATATATACAGGGACGAGGTTACGCTCATCACCACAGGCACAGGGTCCATGCCATACGGGGTCAGATCCATCAGATAGAGGAAGGCCCCCAGGGCAGGAAGGAATTGTCCGACAAAAATAATCAGCATTTGCCGCAGGTAAGCCCGTCTCATCCGGCCCCAGCGCCAGAGGATCAGGCACATTCCGGCCAGCATACAGCCGAAGGTCAGACTGCCCTGGACGATGTACCAGGGTCCCATAACGATATCCACCAGCGGTGCAGGCGCGCCCTCCCGGAAATAGATGGACTGATAGAACAGGTGATGGGCGTCGTTGGTCCATACCAGCACCGTGGAGATCAGGGGGATGGAATAGAGGAGGACCAGCAATTTTCGGGAGACCAGCCGCTCCAGACCGACGAAGTGCATGATCATCATCAGGCTGGAGGGTGCAATGTACGGCATTCCGAGATACTCCAGCTTGATCCAGAACTTAATCTCTTCCATAGAGTTCCCGGAGAGCTCAAGCGCGAAGGCGAACGTGTACACCGCCGAGGCGGCGGAGCTGACGATGAAGGCACGCAGTCCCGAGAAGTCGGTCTTTCTGTAAAAAGCAAACAGGGCGAGCAATGCGTTCAGCACACCGGAGATCGAAACGATAATGATATAGTTGGAAATCATGGATGCCATGGGTAGCGCCTCCATGGGTTGGAATGGGCATTGGACATGGTGAATAGTCTCCTGAACACAAGATTGGATGCAGCAAGATTTAGATGTAGTTAGATGATAGCACACATCGGCATAGATGACATTGGACAGGCGGCGGGGTTATTTTGCGGTTAGTATTTTTATCGGCAATCCGTTCTATTCTTTACACTGTAAGCGGCCCCCTAGACAAAGTGACGGATTTTCACAGCCCCAATGTTACGCTTTGTCTAATGTGGGATTCGCGGGCACAGTGTAACATGTTAATTAATCCTACATGGATCGGGATTAAGTGCAGCAATGCAGATGGTCATGTTATGTTAATTGACTTTGAATAGATTCAGGGATAGGGGGACTGGAGATGTCACTAGTAGCGGCGAAAATTCCTGAAATACAGCTGGACCATATCGAAATGCGTTATCAGACGGAAACGGCGGATGTGCTGGCCCTGCATCAGGTCAGTCTCAATATTGCCAAAGGGGAGTTCGTCTCCCTGCTGGGTCCTTCCGGCTGCGGAAAGACGACTCTGCTGAGGCTGATGGCAGATCTTATAACACCGACGGCGGGAAATATCAGGGTGGCAGGCAAGAGTGCCAAGGAGGCACGGCTGGCCCAGAAATACGGAATCGTGTTCCAGAGTCCGGTGCTGTACGACTGGCGGAAGGTCAAGCATAATATTACGCTGCCGCTGGAGCTGCTGGGCGTCAAGAAATCCGTCCGTGAGGACAAAGCGCTGGAGCTGCTTGAGCTCGTGGGCCTGCAAGGGTTCGCCGACAAATATCCCTGGCAGCTCAGCGGAGGGATGCAGCAGCGCGTAGCGATTGCCCGGGCGCTCTCGATGGAGCCGGAAATTCTGCTCATGGATGAGCCCTTCTCGGCGCTGGATGAATTCACGCGCGAGCGGCTGAATGAAGAACTGCTCTCCGTCTGGAGCAAAGTCCAGAGCACGATTGTATTCGTTACCCACAGCATTCCCGAATCGATCTTCTTGTCGGACCGGGTATTCGTCCTGTCTCCGCATCCGGGCAGGCTCTCGGCGGTTGTCGATATTCCGCTGCCCCGTCCGCGTACGGCAGAGATGAGGAACAGTCCGGAGTTCTTCGGGCTGATTGCCCGTATCCGCGACAGCTTCGAAGGGGTGTAGTGATGAAGCTGAACCGTGCGTTAATGCGGGGGCGTGCACTGCCGCTGTTTGTCTGGATCTGCGGCCTGCTGGTGCTGTGGGAGGCGGTCTCCTGGTGGCTGCTGCATGTGGCGAAGACGCCGCTGGCCCAGTCCAAGCTGCCTTATGTCCATGAGGTGGCGCTCACCCTGTGGCAGTACAGCGGCACCCTTCTCCGGGAAGGGGGAGCGACCTTCGGCAATGCCGGGGTGGGCTTCCTGATTGGAGCACTCTCAGGGGTGCTGCTGGCCGTGCTGATGAGCCTCTCCCGGACGATAGAGCAGCTCGCCTTCCCGTATGCGGTTGCTTCACAGATGATTCCGATTCTGGGGCTGGCCCCGATTATATACGGGATTGTGCGGGATGAGCAGCTGTCGCGGATCATCATCTCCGGCTACATCACCTTCTTCCCGGTGGCGCTGAATATGCTGCGCGGTCTGCGGAGTGTGGATCCCTCTGCGCTGGAGCTGATGCACTCTTATGCCGCTAAGCCGTGGGCTGTATATTGGAAGCTGCGCTTCCCGGCAGCGCTGCCGGGGCTGTTCAGCGGGCTGAAGATTGCGGCGCCGCTGGCTGTAACGGGCGCAATTCTGGTTGAGCTGATGGGTGCGCAGCGCGGAATCGGGGTTATTATGCTCCGCAATCTCTATTACGGTCCCTCCCACACGTATATGTTCTGGTCCACAGTACTGGTCGGTGCCTTGCTGGGTATGGCCAGTTATTGGCTGATGAGTCTGGTGGAACGTCTGGCAGCCCCCTGGCAGCCGGAATTCCGTCCCCAAGGAGGCGGACGCTGATGGAAAGTAATTCAGTCCGTGAATTCCCGTCCTCTAACAACATTATTGCGCCAGATGCGGACCAGAGCGGAGATCTCGGGAAATTCCTGAAATGGTTGAGCCCCGGGTTCGTGCTGCCGCTACTTGCCGGAGCTTTGTTCCTGCTGCTGTGGGAGCTCCAGATCTTTCACCGCATCTTCGATCTGAAGAAATATCAGCTGCCGCTGCCCTCCGCCATCGCTGAAGCGATGCGGGACAATCTCAGTCTGCTGCTCTCCTATACCGGGTATACCCTCACCGAAGCCGTTCTCGGCATGCTGATCGGCTCTGGCCTCGGCTTCCTGATTGCTCTGGCCGCTATAGCCTGGCCCCGCTGGGGCGGCGGGAGCCTCACGATGACAGCTGCGCTCAATGCGGTTCCCATTGTGGCGCTTGCCCCGATCATGAACCTGTGGTTCGGTGACGGCATCGGCTCGCGGGCGGCGATTGTGACCGCGACCACGATGGCGGCGATGGCGATCAATGCCTATAAGGGCATGACTGCTGTAGACCCGCTGGCGCTGGACCTGATGCATTCCTATGCGGCAGGCAAGCGGGCGGTATTCCGCCATCTGCGGATTCAGAACAGCCTGCCTTATGTATTCACTGCCCTGAAGATCAACGCTACGGCGAGCATGATCGGGGCGATTGTCGGGGAGTTCTTCTTCTCCTCGCGGGGGCTGGGTTATCTGCTCTCGAACTCCATTAAGGTGGCGAAGATGCCGTTGGGCTGGTCCTGCATCGTGCTTGCTGCGGTTGCCGGAGTGATCTTTTACCTGGTTGTGGAACGGCTGGAGAAGGTATGTATCAAGTGGCATCCTTCCCGGCGTGTGTAGTGCCCGCAGTACCGTATTGGACATTGCACAACCGTCGATCTGTTACATCCGGCTTATGTGCTGACAGGAGATAGAGAAGCTGCCAAGCACAAGCCGTATGTATATAGCAACAAGAGACAGCCATGCTGTGTTAGGCCGGATGACCAAAAAAAGTGGTAGGGGGAGTTGCTATGATGAAGGGTAGACAGGGCAAAACTCGTGGCGGGTTATGGCTTGCGGCGGCTCTAATGCTGATCTCGCTGCTGGCAGGCTGCGGCGGCAACAATAACGCCGCTCCCTCGGCGGCAGAAGCGACTGCGGGGAATGCGGCGGCAGCTTCGCCGGAAACTGCGGCAACCACAGAGCCGGCAGCGGAGCCGGTTACCGTGAAGCTTCAGCTCAAATGGGTGCCGCAGGCCCAATTCGCAGGGTACTTCCTGGCGCAGGACAAAGGGTATTATACGGCAGAGGGGCTGAAGGTCGAGATTCTGCCGGGCGGGCCGGATATCGTGCCTGAGCAGCAGGTGGCGGGCGGTTCGGCCGATATTGGGGTAGACTGGGTGGCGAGCCTTCTGACCAGCCAGGAGCAGGAGATGCCGCTGGTGCAGATCGCCCAGATTTTCCAGAAGAGCGGACTGGTGCTGGTCTCCAAGAAGGAGGCGGGCATCACTTCACCGGCGGGGCTGAAGGGCAAGAAGGTGGGCAACTGGATGGGCGGCAATGAGTTTGAGCTGCTGGCGCTTTTTGATAAATACAAGCTGGATTCAGGCAAGGATCTGAACTTCACCAAGCAGGGCTTCACGATGGACCAGTTCCTCGGCGGCGAGCTGGATGCGGCTTCAGCTATGACCTACAACGAATATCAGGTGGTGCTGGAGTCGGGCATTAAGGCAGAGGACCTGAGTGTCATCGACATGAATGACGAAGGGGTGGCGATGCTTGAAGACAATCTGTTTGCCAACAAGGAGTGGCTGGAGGGCAACAAGGAGACGGCGGCCAAGTTCGTCCGTGCGTCCCTGAAGGGCTGGGCGGATGCGATTGCCGATCCCGAAGCGGCTGTGGACAGTGTGATGAAGCTGGCGGAAGCGGGCAGCACGACCCGGGAGCATCAGCTGACGATGATGACGGAGGTAGCCAAGCTGATCCAGCCGGAGGGCTTCGATGCTTCCAAGCTGGGCTATACGGATGCTGCCGCCTTCCAGCAGACCGCCGATATTGCGCTGAAATTCGGTGTCATTAAGACCGCTTCCAAGGTAGAGGAGGCTTACACGAACGAGATTGTGGAGATGGCGGCGAAATAACGGAATACCTGCATAGCAGCAACGGATGGCCGCCCGGGTAAGGCGGTCATCTCTTCTTCTAATTAGAGCATATGAATCTACGGGAAAGAGGTGCAGGACATGACACTGCTCACCGGGCAGGCCGGTAAGGTGAAGAACTATGTGAACGGAGCTTGGGTGGAATCCTCATCCGGGCGGCAGGAGGAGGTGTTCAATCCGGCGACAGGTGAGGTGATTGCCTATGTGCCGATCTCCGGCAGGGAGGAGTTGGATGCAGCAGTGCAGGCAGCTTCCAGAGCCTATTCCGCGTGGAAAAGAGTCCCCGTCCCGCGCCGGGCCCGCTATTTCTTCCAGTACCAGCAGCTGCTGGTACAGCATGCCCGGGAGCTGGCGGAGCTGATCACGCTGGAGAACGGCAAAAGCCTGGAGGAAGCGCTGGGCGAGGTGCAGCGCGGCATCGAATGCGTGGAATTCGCCGCAGGCGTTCCCACGCTGATGATGGGCAGCCAGCTGCCGGACATCGCGACAGGCGTAGAGTCCGGTATGTACCGCTATCCCCTGGGCGTTGTGGGCGGTATCGCCCCGTTCAACTTCCCGATGATGGTGCCCTGCTGGATGTTTCCGCTGGCGGTGGCCTGCGGCAACACCTTTGTGCTGAAGCCCTCTGAGCGGACGCCGCTGCTGGTGAACCGGCTGGCGGAGCTGTTCGCAGAAGCGGGCTTCCCGCCGGGGGTGCTGAATGTGGTGCACGGGTCGCATGAGGTGGTGGACGGCCTGCTTGCGCATGAGGCAGTGAAGGCGGTCTCCTTCGTCGGCTCGCAGCCGGTGGCGGAATATGTCTATAAGCAGGGGACTGCGCACGGCAAACGGGTTCAAGCGCTGGCCGGCGCGAAGAATCATTCCATCGTGCTGAAGGATGCCGATCTGGACCATGCGGTGAAGAATATTATATCCGCAGCCTTCGGCTCGGCGGGCGAACGGTGCATGGCCTGCGCTGTAGTTGTGGTGCAGGAGGACATTGCCGAAGAGCTGGTGAGCCGGATCGCTGAGGCCGCGGACGGGCTGAAGATCGGGAACGGCAAGGAGGAGGGTGTGTTCCTGGGCCCGGTCATCCGGCAGGCGAACAAAGACCGGACGATCGATTATATTGAAGCGGGACTTGCCGAGAAGGCAGTGCTGGTGCGGGATGGCCGGAAGGATGCTGCGGCCGCGGGCAGCGGCTATTTCCTGGGCCCGACGATCTTCGATCATGTGCAGCCGGGTATGAAGATCTGGCGTGACGAGATCTTCGCGCCGCTGCTGGCAGTGGTGCGGGTGAAGGATCTGCCGGAGGCGATAGCGGTCACGAATGAGTCGCCCTTCGCCAACGGAGCGTGCATCTATACTGACAGTGCCAGGGCGGTCCGCGAATTCCGCGAAGAGATCGATGCCGGGATGCTGGGCGTCAATCTGGGCGTGCCTGCGCCGATGGCATTCTTCCCTTTCTCAGGATACAAGAAGTCCTTCTATGGGGATCTGCACGCGAACGGCCGCGACGGCGTTGAATTCTACACCCGCAAGAAAATGATTACCGCGCGTTACTAAAAAGAATGAAAGCCAAGGAGGAGAGTGTGCCGTGCAGAGTCTGGGTAAAGAAAGCGAGCTGGCGGTTAAGAAGGACCAGCGGTATTTGTGGCATAATATGACCCCTTACAGTGAGCAGCATCCGCCGATGATTGCGGCCTCCGCAAGCGGCTCATGGGTTACCGATCTCGACGGAAACAAATTCCTGGACGGAATGTCCGGCCTGTGGTGCGTGAATGTGGGGTACGGGCGCAAGGAGCTGGCGGAAGCCGCGTATAACCAACTGCTGAGCCTGCCGTATTTCCCGCTGACGCAGAGCCATCTGCCGGCCATCGCCCTGGCTGAGAAGCTGAATGAATGGCTGGAGGATGAGTATGTTATCTTCTTCTCCAACAGCGGCTCGGAAGCGAACGAAGCAGCCTTCAAAATCGCCCGCCAGTACCAGCAGCAGACCGGCCAGCCTGACCGCCATAAATTCATTGCCCGCTACCGGGGCTATCACGGAAGCTCGCTGGGCGCCCTGGCGGCGACCGGGCAGGCGCAGCGCAAGTACAGGTACGAGCCGCTGGGCGGCGGGTTCCTGCATGTAGCGCCGCCGGACAGCTACCGCCGCCCGGACGGCATGACCGAAGAGGCGTTCAACCTCCAGTGTGCGCAGGCGATTGAGGATATGATCGTCTGGGAGGGCGTAGCGTCTGTAGCGGCGGTGATCATGGAGCCGGTCATTACCGGCGGGGGCGTGATTGTACCGCATCAGGTCTATATGGACCGGGTGCAGGAGATATGCCGTACCCACGGCGTATTGCTGATTATCGATGAGGTGATCTGCGGCTTCGGGCGGTCCGGCCGCAAGTTCGGACATCATAACTTCGGGATCAAGCCCGATATTGTCACAATGGCGAAGGGGCTGACGAGCGGCTATCTGCCCTTATCGGCTACCGCTGTACGCAAGGAGATCTATGAGGCCTTCAAAGATAACAGCGATGACTACGCGCACTTCCGTCATGTGAACACGTTCGGCGGCAATCCGGCCGCCTGTGCGCTTGCTCTCTGCAACCTGGAGATTCTGGAGCAGGAGCGGCTGATTGAACGCGCGGCGCTTCTGGGCCGCAGGCTGGCGGACGGGTTCGCCGGGCTGCTTGGGCATAAGCTGGTCGGGGATATCCGCAGCTTCGGGCTGGTCATCGGGATCGAGCTGGTGGCGGATAAGTCAGCCAGAGTACCCGCTGATCTAAGCGTGGTCAAGGGGATTATTGCCGACTGCAAAGCCAAGGGGCTGCTCATCGGCAAGAACGGTGACACGGTGGCGGGCTTCAATAACGTGCTCACCTTCGCACCGCCGTTGTCCTCAACAGATGAGGATGTGCAGTTCATCATCGATACCTTTACAGCTGTGCTGAACGGGAGCTGGGCAGAGTGAATTTCTCCGGGTACAGGAACTGGTAGGCGCGCAGTGCGACCTGGATGGAGATCCGGTTCTCCGGGAGCATGAAGTCTTCGCCGAGCAGCTCGGTGATTTTGTCCAGCCGGTAGTAGAGCGATTGCCTGACGATGAACAGGCTGCGGGCAGCGATCTGCTTCGACCCGTCATGATCGAGGTAGACGCGCAGCGTCAGCAGCAACTCGCTGCCCTTCGCCTCATCGTGGTCAATCAGCGGGCCGAGATAGCTGCGGATGAAGTTCTCCAGTGTCTTGCCGTCGTTCAGGCTCAGCAGGAGCTGGAAGACGCCTAATTCCTCATACATGAGCACCGGCTTCTGATAACAGGTATAGAGGGACAGCGCTTGTACGGCTTCCTGGTATCCGGCATGAGCATGCTTCAGACCCCTGTGGGACTTGCTGACTCCGATGATGAGCTGCAGGTCCTTCAGCTTCTCATCCGCGCGGATATGCTGCAACGAATCGAGCGCCTGCTGCAAGCGCAGCTTGCCGGGCAGCTTGGACTGGATATCCAGCGCAATGACGGTCAGCCGGTTGTTCTTCAGGGTGATCAGCGGCCGGAGGGAGTGCTTCTCGAAGATGGAGCGCAGAAGGAGTGAGAGGTGGAAGGTGATCGATTCCCAGTCATTCTCCGAGCTGTTCCATTTGACATCACGCGGATTCTCAATCTCGATCAGGCACACCCGGTATTGCAGCTCATTGACCAGGTTGAAGTCCGGGCCGACCAGCCCTTTGAGCCGGTTGTCATCCTGGCTGCGTCCAGAGGCCAGCTCATCCACCCACAGATTCTCCGAGAACAGCTTCCGTTCTTCCATGTACCGTGTGCGCAGCAGCTCCTGGGCAATCGACAGGGAGGCGGAATCCAGCAGCAGGCAGTCGAATTCCTGCGGCTTGTGATTACAGACCATCAGGATATAGGCCCAGGTCTGGTCCAAGGCTCCAACCGGCTTCACAGCAATGGTCTTGTGGCCGTATTCGCGGATATAGGGGGCGGCTTCCGGCTGGTTCCCCTCCATCTCTTCGCTGAAGGCTTCGAAGAAGCGGAGCAGCGGCTGCTGTTCCCCGGGCGCCAGGGCCGGGAAGAAGAGGGGCTTGCCTTGCAGCTGCATATAGAGAATCTGTGTGCGGGTGCTTTTACATAACAATTGGAGCACCTTAAGGGTTCCCTGGGAGGTTAGGGTCAGCCGGTGGAATTCGCGGGAGATGCTCTCCAGCTCTTGCAGCATCCGGTGGTGGCGGTTGATGATGAGGGAATGCAGATCGAGTGTAATGTCGACGAACCGTACAGTGCGGGTGAATTGAATCAGCGGAAAATCATGCAGGTCAGCCAGATCTGCCATCTCCTGCGGAATCGCATGGAAGTAAGCTCCCAGCTCAATGCACAGGCAGGCGGCGTTCTTGTCAATCAGATTCTGCATGAAAGACAGGGCGGCGTCCAGATCCGTGCCTGCGCTCATTCCGGTGGTCAGAATCATCTCTTCCCCATTGATCAGACTCTCCAGGCTCGCACTTTCCAGCACATGCACCCAGCGGATGGCCCGGTTCAGGCCGTTTCTTCCCCCGATCAGCTCAGCTTCAGCGAACAGCGGCCGCTTCAGCGCGTCGCGGATCGTAAATACAAGTTCCCAATCCATAAGCTTCCCCCTCATTACTTCGTTCTCAGGCCATTCTCACAGGTAAAAAAGTGACTTTTGGAATTAGACAATCTGTCTAATGTAACGAAAAAACGAATGGACTATAGTTTGAATATAATATGTCAGGAAACTTAACTTAAATTGGAGTGTGATTAGCAATTTTATCGGCTTGAAGTTTATTTTACTACAATAATTCTTACAAGTATGCAAAATATTAAGGCGATTATCGTAATAATGTTATATTATATAACATAAATCGAAGCCGAGAGTGGAAGCTACTTTGGCCAGAAGGAGGGGTACCCGATGGAGCAATCTTCACCGTTAACCACATTTACACCTGAGCTGTTCATGCGTAATTTTGCCGAGGCAGAGCCGGGGCTTACCCGCAAGGGAGCTATCGAAGAATCCAACCGCTGTCTGTACTGCTATGATGCGCCGTGTATCAAGGCCTGTCCGACCAGCATCAACATCCCTTCCTTCATCAAAAGAATCGCTACCGACAATCTCAGAGGGTCGGCGCAGACCATCATGGACGCCAATCCGGTCGGCGCAAGCTGCGCACGGGTATGTCCTACGGAGGAGCTGTGCGAGGGGGCCTGTGTGCTGAACGGCGCTTCCGCGCCGATTGAGATTGGCCTATTGCAGCGATACGCTACGGATTGGGCGATCCGCAGCGGGCTCCAGCTCTTCCGGGCAGGTGAGCCTAACGGCAAGAAAGTGGCGGTGATCGGCGGCGGACCGGCAGGTCTGTCAGCGGCCAGAGAACTGGCGCGTGAAGGCTTCCAGGTGGTGATCTATGAGGCGAAGCCACTGGCCGGAGGCCTGGATACCCACGGGATTGTCTCCTTCCGGCTGCCGCAGGATATCTCGCTCTGGGAAGTGGAGCAGGTGGAGGGGCTGGGCGTAGAGATCCGCACGGGAATGAAGGTGGGCGTGGATATTTCCATAGAAGAGCTTAAGGCCGGATATGATGCCATTGTGCTGGCGGCCGGGATGGGTTACGTCCCTCCGCTGGGGATTGAAGGCGAGAAGCTGTCTGGTGTCTATGATGCAATTGAGCTGGTGGAGACTACCAAGACCGGGATTCCTGCCCTGGAGCTGATGGGACAGCGTGTGGCTGTCATTGGTGCGGGCAATACGGCCATTGATGCGGCCACCTGCTCGGTGCGGCTCGGCGCGGCGAACGTGAAGATGATCTACCGCCGGACGCGCGGGGAGATGACGGCTTATGATTTCGAATATGAATTCGCCAAGCAGGAGGGTGTGGAGTTCAACTGGCTGACGCTGCCGAAGCGGATCATCGGGGATGAGCAGGGGAATGTCGCGGCACTGGAATGTGTGCGGATGGAGCTGACCGGTGAGGCCGGGCCGGATGGACGCCCCTCTCCCGCCCCGGTGGCGGGCTCGGAATTCCTGCTCCCGGTGGATGCCGTAGTGGTGGCTATCGGCCAGAAGCGGCGGATGGACCTCATTGAGGCGCTGGGGCTTAAGCATAAGCGGGGCGTAGTGGAGATTGATCCCGCGACCGGCCGTACCTCTGATCCGCAGATTTATGCTGCCGGCGATATTGTCTTCGGCGCAGGGACGGGGGAGGCCATGGTGGTCTCTGCCGCGCAGCAGGGCAAGGATGCTGCCTATGCGATTGTGAAGCAGTGGTCAGGCCGTCAGGATGGCGTAGTCGGCTCTGCCGTATAAAGCGTATTTCTTAGAAGGGGAGGGAATGGCAATGGCAGATCTCAGTATTGATTTTGCAGGCATCAAGTCACCGAATCCGTTCTGGCTGGCCTCTGCGCCGCCTACCAATACAGGCTATCAGGTGCAGCGTGCGTTCGAGGCAGGCTGGGGAGGCGCGGTGTGGAAGACGCTCGGGGAGCCGGTCATCAATACCTCGGCCCGGTTCGCCGCCGTTCATTTTGGCGGACAGCGTGTAGCGGGCTTCAACAACATTGAGCTGATTACCGACCGTCCGTTGGAGGTCAACCTGAAGGAAATCTATGAGACGAAGCGGAGATTCCCGGACCATACGATCATTGCTTCCCTGATGGTGGAGCCGAAGCGGGAGAAGTGGCATGAGATTGTGAAGCGCGTGGAGGCCATCGGTGTAGACGGTCTGGAGCTGAACTTCGGCTGTCCGCACGGCATGGCTGAACGCGGCATGGGCGCGGCTTCGGGCCAGCAGCCTGATCTGGTGCAGGCGCAGACCGCCTGGGTCAAGGAGGTGGCGACTACACCGGTCATTGTGAAGCTGACGCCGAACATCACCGACATTACCGTGGTGGCCCGGCATGCCGTCAAGGGCGGAGCGGATGCGATCAGCCTGATCAATACCATCAACAGCCTGGCCGGGGTGGACATCCACAGCTGGAATACGATTCCGAATGTTGGCGGCCAGGGAGCGCACGGCGGTTATTGCGGACCGGCCGTCAAGCCGATTGCCCTCAGCATGGTGGCGGAATGTGCCCGGGACCGTGAAGTTGGTGTGCCGATCTCCGGCATCGGCGGCATCTCCACCTGGCAGGATGTCGTCGAATTCATGCTGATGGGCTCGACAGGGATTCAGGTCTGCACAGCGGTTATGCATCATGGCTTCAGAATTGTGGAGGAGATGATCGACGGTCTGAACCATTACCTGGATGAGAAGGGGCTGGCTTCGGTAACCGAGCTGATTGGCAAGTCGGTGCCTAAGTATTCCAACTGGGGTGATCTCGACCTTAACTATCAAGTCGTTGCGCGGATCAACGGGGAGAACTGCATCAACTGCAATAAATGCCATATTGCCTGTGAAGACGCCTCTCATCAATGCATCGATATGCTGACGAATGCGGAGGGCAAGGCGATTCTGCAAGTGCGCGAGGAGGATTGTGTAGGCTGCAATCTGTGTTCGATTGTCTGCCCGGCAGACGGAGCCATTGATATGATTGCCCTGGACAACGGAGCGGCTCCGATGAGCTGGAATCAGCGCAGCCGGATCATCAGCGGGGTCAACGGTTCTTATTCGGAAGTGGAGGCGGGTTAAGATGAAGAAGCTCATCAAGCACGGAATTATCGTTACGGCGGCAGATACGTATACGGGAGATATCCTGATTGAGGATGGAATCATCAGCGGCATCGGCCTGGAGCTGGAAGCGCCGGGAGCGGAGATTATTGACGCTTCCGGCTGCTATGTCTTTCCGGGAGGGATCGATCCCCACACCCATCTGGATATGCCCTTCGGCGGTACGGTTACCGCCGATGACTTCGAGACCGGTACGATTGCCGCCGCTTATGGCGGAACTACAACGGTGATTGATTTCTGCTTGACCACGAAGGGGCAGCCGCTCCGGCAGGCTGTAGATACCTGGCACCACAAATCACAGGATAAAGCGGTCATCGACTACAGCTTCCACCTGATGGTGTCAGAGCTGAATGACAAGGTGCTCAGCGAGCTGCCGCAGATTATCGAACAGGAGGGTATCACCTCGCTGAAGGTGTTCATGGCCTACAAGAACACTTTCCAGGCCGACGACGGGGTGCTGTACAAGACGCTTCAGGCGGCGAAGCGTGAAGGGGCGCTGGTCATGGTACATGCCGAGAACGGCGATGTGATCGAATATCTGGTGGACCAGGCGCTGGCCGCAGGGAATACCGATCCGCTCTATCATGCGCTGACCCGTCCTCCTGAGCTGGAAGGCGAGGCCACCGGCCGGGCGGCCTATCTGACGGGACTGGCGGATTCACAGCTCTATGTGGTGCATGTTACCTGCGCCGAGGCGGCCTGGAAGATTGCCGAAGCCCGCAAGAAAGGGCTGCGTGTCTACGGCGAGACCTGCCCGCAGTATCTGGTGCTGGATCAGTCGGCGCTGGCGAAGCCGGACTTCGAAGGCGCCAAGTATGTCTGGTCTCCTCCGCTGCGCGAACAGTGGAATCAGGATGTACTCTGGGATGCGCTCTGGAGCGGAACGCTGCAGACCATCGGCTCCGATCAGTGCTCATTTAACTTCAAAGGGCAGAAGGAGCTGGGGCGGGGCGACTTCTCGAAGATCCCGAACGGTGGACCCACCATCGAAGACCGGTTCAGTGTCCTCTACTCCGAGGGGGTGCAGAAGGGCCGGATCACGCTGAACAAATTCGTGGATATCGTCGCCACCTCAAGCGCTAAGCTGTTCGGCCTGTTCCCGCAAAAGGGGACGATTGCCGTTGGCAGCGATGCCGATATCGTGATCTTCGACCCGGCAGTGGAGCGGATACTGTCGGCAGAGACGCATCATATGAATGTGGACTATAATGCGTTCGAGGGGCTTATGGTCAATGGAGAGCCGGTCTCTGTACTCAGCCGGGGGGAGTTCGTCATCCGGGACAAGGTCTTCGTCGGTGCCGCAGGCAAGGGCAAATATCTGCACCGCAAGCGCTTCGAAGCCGAAGCCCCCCGCCCGGCCCAGGCAGAAATCAGCGGAGGAGTGGTCTGAGATGTCAGCATTCGCAGAATTCGGCCGGGAACGGCAGGAAATTGATAATCTTATTGGGCAGGGCTATACCATCGCCGGTATCTATGAAGATCTGGATGGTGCCAGGGTGACCTTCATCCGCAGTGCGCCGGCCGGCGGGCCGGTGGAACTGCGGCTGCTCACAGCGGACGCGCGCAAGCATATGACGACCCTGCTGCTTGGCGGAAGCAGGCAGGCTGCTGCCGCCCAAGAGACCCTTATTTAAGTGGAATGCGTAGATTTACGGCGGACAGAATGAGCGGATACCGGGTGCCTTTTAGAGTAACTGGTTCGTACTGGACCCTGAAGAGAAGACGGACACGGACGGGGATTGGGTGATTTCGACCCTTGCCGGGGAGTTAGCAGTGACATCGGGCGAGTAGAGATAGAAGCTGTCCGCAGCTTCAGAGGTGCGGATTCTGGTGAATTCATTGGCCAGGCTGATCGTTGAGGAGGAGGCAAGCGTAAGGGCTTTGACCCGCAGCTTGAACGTAACCAGAGTCTGGTCAACCGCCGGAATATTCTGCTGTCCGCCGCCCGCCTCAACCTGTATATCGATGCCGCGCATACTGGTGTTTTTTCCAAGATAGATGCTGCCGTCCACGGGACTCTGGAAATTGAACTGGAGCAGGTTATTCACCTCACTTCCAGCCGTATAGTTACCTTCCGCATAGACTGAATGCTGTGTATATTCAAGGTTATCGAATACCTGGCTGTCGTATTGGACAATGAAGTTAAGATAGCTGTAGCCGCGGTCATTGGGCGCGAAGCCTGTTAAATGCACCAGCACCGTCACCTCCTCCCCTGGAGCATAGACCGCTCGGTCCGTGGTGATTTCAACAGACATCGCAGGCGCAGTGTTATCCACCGCAGCCTCACGAATCATAGATAACATAAGCGGCAATACCTTCATCCCTCTGACTGCCTGCTTGAATTTACTTCTTGTATTCATGTTACATCCCCCATTGCCATCATAATGATGCATCTCTATGCATGAATGATCTTGTATATGAACAATGGTAACAATTGTCACTGATAAAACACTGATAAACGTCGAACTATGGCGTAAAATATCGAGTGTTTTTTTTCCATGCGCAAAACTGGAACAGATTTACCAGATGGTATTGGCGGCAGACAGTATGTCGTTCAGACCAGAATGATGCTACCGTAGCACGTGATTCTAACAACAATGTTATAATTTCTTTAACTGGGAATTAATTGATAATATAGCCGATTCCTTAGAATGGTAGGAGGGTGGCTATATCACTTAGATTCTTCGATGAAATAAAAACCAAAGGAGCTGAATTGTAAGATATGAGCAAATCAATAAAAGCGCTGGTCTCATTTTTCCTTGTTATATTCTTTCTTGTAATGGTCAGTAAAGAGTCTGCATTTGCGAAAAATGGAATTCGAGTGATTTTGTATGGAAATCTTCTTCAAGAAAAGCACTCACCCATTATGAAGAACAATACGGTGTTGGTTCCATTTAAAGGGATACTCGAAAAACTAGGTTTTAATATTAGCTATGATTCAGCAAGTAAAACAATCTCTGGGCATAAGACAGGCACTACTATTAAATTAGTTATCAATCAAAATACGGCTTGGATTAATGATATTCCAACTACCCTTCAAGTAGCTCCACAGATAATGGATGGGGCAACATTTGTACCACTTCGTTTCATCGGGGAAGCCAGCAGTCTCGAAGTGAAGTGGTACGGGGACTCTCGGATTGTCTCATTATATTCTAAGCAAAATCTTTTTCCGGTATCACGCGGAGGGCAATTTGGCTACATTGATGCGGAAGGCAAAATGGTTATTGATTATCAAACAAAATTTACAGATGCCTATGCTTTTAATGAAGGACTAGCCATTGTATATTCAAATGCTAAATTTGACGGATTTATCAATCAACAAGGGAATAAAGTAATATCAAAGGGAAACTACTACGATGCTAAGGAGTTTTCAGAGGGGCTTGCGGCATATAGAACGCTTAGTACCGCAACGGATTATGCTGTATCTAACTATGGTTATATGGACCTTACAGGAACTAGTGTTATAAAACCGCAATTCAAAAAAGCTAATAAATTCTCCGAAGGATTGGCTGCTGTCCAGGTGGGGAGTGGATATGGATACATTAATTCTTCCGGGAAAATAGTAATTAAAGCACAATATAACAGCGCTAATGATTTCTCTGAAGGTGTTGCTCTGGTCACAATAAATGGCACTTCCCGTTATATCGATAAGAAAGGGAAGTTTTTGTTCAATTCAAGTTATAAAAATGGGGAGTCTTTTTCAGAGGGATTGGCGGCTGTTAAAGCAGGAGTTAACTATGGCTTTATTGATAAGAAAGGAAAATTAGTGATTCCTGCTAAGTATGAGGAGGTCCACTCTTTTTCAGAAGGAATGGCGGCTGTTAAAATCAATGGAAAGTCAGGTTATATAGATAACAAAGGAAAACTGCTTATTCCTAACCAATTGGATGCAGCGAGCGACTTTCATGAAGGACTTGCAGTGGCAGAATCGGGAGGAAAGACCGGATTCATTAATAAAACAGGAGCCTGGGTTATTCAACCAACGCTTGAATGGGCTGGACCCTTTTCTAAGGGGCTTGCTTACGCATATAGTGTTGATGGAGAAGTATACATTAATAAGAACGGTCAGATTGTGTGGAGAAGAAGCCAACCTTAACAACGGAATGAATGGTTAAATGATAAAAGAGACTGACCGCAAACGGAGTTGTATTGTAAAGGGACGACAATCATTCGCTAAGTTCGAATGATTGTCGTCCCTTTACTGTTAGTTTCCCAAGCATATGATAAAAGAATTTCGGCGGCTATTTCCCCAGCCGCCGGTATTCCTCCACGAACCAGTCCGGCAAACCATCGCCGGTCTCTGCGGTGTAGGATTCACTGAACTGGGTGAATTTACGCTGGGCGCGCAGGGGTTTGCCGGTCTCGTAATAGATGGCGATCAGCCGCAGGGCGTAGTTCTCCTCCAGCGGCTCCAGCTCAGTCAGGCGCACGGCGTAATCCTCGGCCTCGTAAGGCCGTGCAGCCTGCACTAATCCTTGCGTAAGCTGCTCCAGCAGCTTAAGATACAGCCGGCGGTATTTGTCACGGGCGGAATAGACCCAGAGGCTGTCCAGCGACTGAAGCAGATCACCGGTGTACAGGGCGGCTGCCTGCTGCATATCCTCCAGCCGGGTGTTCTGAAGCGCAAGGGCGGCAGCCTCCTGGAATTGCTCAAGGTCCCCCTCAATGCCCCTGGATTCCAGCCTGTAATTCTCCCTGCCGAAGGTCAGCTCAATCTTGTCCTCCAGCGCAGCCTTCTTCAAGGTTGTGCGGATCTGGTAGATCGTAGTATGTAGATATTGCTTGCCCTTCTCGTAATTCCACTTCGGAAACACATCATTCAGAATTACGCTGACGCTGCCCTGCCTGTGAATCCACAGATACGCAAATAATTCCTGTGCTTTATGTGTCCGCCACTTCACCACGCCCTGAGGGCTGATCAATTCATTATCCCCCAGCAGACGGAACGCGGTTGTCATCCCGGCTGTTCCGGTTGCTCCGGCGGGAGCCTGCGCCAGACGCTTAGTGAGCAGCTTGTTCCAGGTCTTCAGCAGGCGCGAGGGATCCACGGGCTTCAGCAGATAATCCATCGCAGACAGGTCGAAGGCTTCGACAGCATAATTGCGGTAGGCGGTTACGAATACGATGTCTGTGTCCGGAGAGAACGGCAATAGCTTCTCGGCAAAAGCCAGACCGGACAGCTCCGGCATCTGGATGTCCAGGAAGAGGACATCCGGCTTCAGCTCGGCAGCGGCTGCCAGGGCTTCGCGCGGGTTATCGTAAGTCAGGACAGAGGAGATGCCTTCACACTGGAGCAGCAGCTCCTTCATGTGATCCAGTGCCGGCCATTCGTCATCAATTACCATTACAGAGATGCTCATACTCAGGAGACCTCATCTTTCCATGGGATTGTAATCAATACATCTATACCCCCGCTGGCTCCCCGTGTAAGAATCAGCGGACGCCCGAACTGGGTCAGCAGCCGGCGGTTAATGTTCCGCAGGCCGATCCCGGTGCCTTCGCCATGCGCAGACCGGTAGTCGTCTTTCATCCACGAGGAAAGCTGTTCATCGCTCATTCCCTTCCCGTTATCCGAGACGGTGATCAGGATAACATCGCCCTCCTGCCGGGTGGAGATGATCACGGTTCCTCCGTCGATCTTCTCCATCAGTCCGTGCCGGACGGCATTCTCCACGATGGGCTGCACAATCAGCGGCGGGAGCGGGAATTCACTGACCTCGATCTGATACACGGCCGTCAGCCTTTTCCCGAACCGGGCCTGCTCCAGCGACAGATAAGCTTCGATCAGCTCCAGCTCCTTCTCGAACGGAATGGCGGTCTCCTGATTGCTGAAGTCGAAGCTGCCGCGCAGGAAATGGCTGAGATCGTATAGCAGCTGCTGCGTCTTCTCGGTGTCACGCGTACTCATCCAGATGATTGTATTAATGGCGTTGTAGAGAAAATGCGGTTTGATCTGCGCACGCAGCATGGCGATCTCCGAGCTGAGCCGCTCGGACACGGACCGTCTTAGCTGGACAAGCGTATTGACCCGTCCCTTGAGATCGCTCCAGACGTAGGGCTTATGAATAAAATCATTGGCTCCGGCGCGGAAGGCCGCCTCGTTGAAGTGAAGCTGTTGCCCGGCGGTAGCCATCAGGATCGGCAGGTCCAGCGGGGTATAGGTCTGGCGGATGATCCTGCACAGCTCAAGGCCGGACATCTCCGGCATCATAACATCGATAATGCAGAGATCGAATTGACGGTCTACGGCCAGCAGTGCCAGCGCCTCCTTGCCGCTGCTGCGGCTGGCGATGCTGTAATTCTCCAGCGCCAGCAGGTTGGTCAATGCCTTCAGGTTGGCATAATCGTCATCTACGATCAGGACACGCGGTGCATAGGGATCGGCTTGACTGCTGGACTGCGGCGGATCAGCCGACCGGTATTTATAGAGATCATCCAGCATTTCCGGCTGGGTATACTCGGTTCTTAAGAGCGCCTGCTCTCCGGCTTGGGCGGCAGCGGCGGCTTCCGCCGGGGTGCCGGGTAGCGTGAAGGTGAACGTGCTGCCCCGGCCCACCCGGGAAGAGACGGAGATGCTCCCGCCATGCAGCTCTACCAGCTTGCGGCTGATCGCAAGGCTCAGCCCGAGGCCCCCGGTCTCCAGTGAATCGGCCTCGCTAATCTGTTCGTAGTCGCGGAAGATGGACTCCAGCTGATCCTCGGGAATCCCCTTTCCGGTATCGGTGACGGCTATGGAGATGAACGCCTCCTGCCAGGCCGCTTCAATGACTACGCTGCCGCGCTCTGTGAATTTCAGCGCATTATCCAGCAGGGTATAGAGAATCTGCATCAGCCGCTGCTCATCAGCCTGGACCAGGAAGCGGCCCGGCGGAATATGGTTTTTGATGCGGATGCTGCCCTTTTTGTTCAGGAACTGGAAGACCTCAATGACAATGGCCGCCACGCCCTGAATATCTACGGTACCATATTGCAGGGTGATGCGCTGGCGCTTAATCTGTTCATAATCCAGAATATCCCGGACGAGGAAGGCCAGCCTTTTGCCGGTACCGAGAATCAGCCGCATATCCTCCCGCTGGGACGGGCTTAGCGGTCCTCCGGCCCCTTCATGCATGGATAATGCTACATTAATGATGGCATTCAGCGGCGTCCGCAGCTCGGCGGAGGTCTTGAGCAGGAATTCGTCCTTATCCCGGTCCCTTTGCTCAAGCTGCCGGGACAACTCCTTAATGGTCCGGTATGCATGGGCATGGCGCGCCGACAGGAACAGGCCTTCGGCAAGAATGAAGATCGGACCGGCTACCGGAGGAACAGCGTAGAGTTCCGTGCCGAAGAACAGATTACTGACCAGGGATAAGGTGAACATGACAGCAGCAATGACACCGATCAGCAGATAGGAGGAGCCGGTCTCCCGCAGCCAGGCCGCCTTGACCATAACATAGAAGGTATAGCAGACAGAGATGAAGCTGAAGGCCAGCAGCAGTCCTGTAATCCGGGAATATACGGGCAACGGGCTTAGAAGTACAACGATGCAGAAGCTTAAGGCATACACAGAACATATCCGTTTGAACAGCCGGGAATAGAGTGCGGGAAATAATGAATAGGTGTAGCTGGCAACACAATAGAACGCCACTACGCCGGACATCGCCTGTAGCTTACTGAATCCCTCATAGGAAATAGAGGGCAGGTATTCAAAGAGCAGCTTCTCGCTGTGCGTCAGCATATAAAGGGCGACAGTGAAGCAATAGATGGCCAGCTGGAGCGAAGACTTGTCCTCTTTACGCTGAAAGCCCTGGCCGAAAAAGTAAAAGCCGATAAAAGCAAAGCCTGCTACCAGTAAAATATCGTAGGTCCGGTTCCGCTGGTCGATGGCATGTATGGCAGCGGGGGTACCGATTCGTATAGACTCGGCAATGCCTCCGCTTGAATAGGTGAAGTTGGATGTATGTATCAGAATCTCCGCCACGTTGTCCTTGCTGTGGAACGTCAGGGAGTATGGATGGTTGCGCGGCTTCGTCGTCTCCGGGGATTCACCCGGCGTTCCGCTTCCGCCCAGCCGCTCGCCATTGACATATACCTCGCTGGCATTGCGGATATTGCCCACCTTGAGGGCGAAGGCAGTAACCTCCGGCGGCAGCTCAACCAGCAGGCGGTAGGTCGCATACCCGTAGCGGGAGAAGCTGGTAGCCTCTGATCCCCGGCCCCAAGCGCCGGGTACAGGCATGTAGGCAGGTGCCTCTGCGGTTCCGGATAGGGTATTCTGCGGTTCCAGCAGATCCTGCCAATAGAATTCCCATTCCCCTCCCAGCGGGTAGACGGCAGAATCATCGAAGGTGCAGGAGGACAGATCGGCCCATCCTGACCGTGGGCTGTAGCAGGCAGACGGGGAGCCGAGCAGGGGAATCAGCACCACTGCGGTGAGCAGGCCGATGCATAGCATGGCGAGTACTCTTTTGGCCAGCAGACTATAATCAAATGTTCTCATAATTTCATCATATCCCCGGCAGCTTGTGCTTGTCCACCCTCCTTCTACTTCCCGCCGGAAGTGTTGTATAATTGAATTTCATATCGTACCCTGAGGAGCGCTGAAGAAATGTTCTTTTTAAATATTATGTCATGGCTGACCGAGGAGCGTCTGCTGCAGCTGCTGGAGCAATACCGCTCGCTCGGGCCGCTGCCCGGTGTGGGGCTCACCTTCATGAAATCATTCGTGCCTCCGCTGCCGACCATAGCGATTGTGGGGCTTAACGGGGCGGTATACGGCTTATGGCTGGGGTTCCTCTATTCCTGGATCGGACTTGTCGCAGGCTGTACGGTCACTTTTCTGATTATCCGCAAAATTGCCGGGCATCCCTACCTTACCAAGTGGGCCAAGCGGCCCAAGGTAGCCAAAGCCATGACCTGGGTCCGCCAGAGCGGGTTCAGCTATGTGTTCCTGCTTAGTCTGTTTCCGGTGGGTCCGTTCGTGGTGATTAATATGGCGGCGGGGCTGGCCGGAATGAGGCTGCGCTCTTATCTGATTGCCCTATGTGCCGGCAAAGCCATTATGGTATTTGCGGTATCCTACATCGGCAATGATGTGCAGCAGTTCATCCGTCATCCGGCGGAGATCATCTATGTGCTGCTGTTTATCGGAGCTTCACTCTGGGGGGTTAAAGCGATTGAAGCCAGGTTCGCCCGGCAGGCGCGGGAACGGGAGCTGCGCGGCAAACCGCCGCTACAGCACAAATAATTCACGGATATCGCCCTCGGAGGCGCCTCGTTCTCCGGTATGCAGCCAGCTGTTGGTGACTGCGTTGTAGCGGTAATCCCTGCTCCAACCTTCTATATGGCTGACGATAGACTGCACGGCGAAGACCATATGATCGACCTCGCGCTCGGTCATGATCGGGTGCAGGGACAGGCGGACCCAGCCCGGCTTCAGCGACTGGTCCCCTGCGTGGATCGCCTGGATGAACGCCTGGGACTGTGCGGGGTTCACGCCAAGCAGCTGATGGCCGTACGGACCGGCACAGGAGCAGCCGCCGCGCGCCTGAATGCCGAAGCGGTCATTCAGCAGCCGTACTGCGAGGTTGTAATGAATCTCCTTCAGCGTGAAGGAGACAATGCCATGGCGCTTACGGTGTACGCCTTCCAGCACAGAGCAGCCGGGAATCTGCGCAAGCCCGGAGAGCAGCTTCCGGCACAGCTCCTGTTCGCGGACGACCATATATTGTCCGCTACCGTTCATCTGCTCCTTCAGCTTCACGCAGAGCGCGGTGCGGATCGCCTGCAGGAAGCCGGGGGTGCCCCCGTCCTCGCGGACCTCCACATCGTCGATGTAACGGCGGCCGCCCCAGCGGTTGACCCATACCACGGTGCCGCCGCCGGGCTCATCCGGCAGGCGGCCGGTGCAGAGCGCGGTATCGAACAACAGCACTCCGCTGGTTCCGGGGCCGCCGAGGAACTTGTGCGGCGAGAAGAAGATGGCATCCAGCTTCTCCTGCGGGGCTGCCGGATGCATATTGATCGCCTCGTAAGGGGCACTGGCTGCGAAATCGACGAAGCACACCCCGCCATGCCGGTGCATGAGCGCAGCAAGCTGATGATACGGGGTCGCGATGCCGGTAACATTCGAGCAGGCGGTGAAGGAGCCGATCTTGAAGCGGCGGTTCCGGTAGCTTAGCAGCAGCTCTTCGAGCCTCTTCAGATCCACCTCTCCGCCCGGCCCGGAGGGAACGGTGACCACATCGCCGAAGCTCTCCTGCCAGGGCAGCAGATTGGAATGATGCTCCATATGGGTGACGAAGATAACCGGGCGCTCCTCCGGTGTGCAGAGATATTCCTGCTTCAGCCATTCCGGCAGCTTCAGGCCCATCATCCGCAGCAGCTTGTTCACCGCGCCGGTGGTGCCGTTGCCGCAGAAGAGCAGGGCATCTGCGGGAGCGGCATTTACATGCTGCCGGATGATATTCCTGGCCTCCTGGTAAGCCAGGGTCATGGTCAGGCCTGTGGTGTTGGAGTCGGTATGCGGGTTGCTGACATAGGGGCCGAAGGTGTCCTGTATTTTGCGCTCAATCGGCTCATACAGGCGGCCGCTGGCCGTCCAGTCGGCATACAGCAGCGGCTGCTGTCCGTAGGGGGTGGAGATCAGATGGCGGGTCCCGACAGTATGCTCACGGAATACCGCGAAATGCTCTTGCAGTGAAGACGGCGCCTCTGCCGCAGCGGTGCGGTGGATACTCAACACGGACAATCCCTCCAGGCAATGAATGCTCTATCGTTGAGACGGATTCCGGCAGGCACTGGCGCTGCTCAAGTATAGCTTCAACCCAAGCTAATGGCTGCCTGCCGCGCGTTACCGAACCGTCTTCGTCTGCCTCAGTATATGCCCGGTGATGAAAATAGGTTAAAGCCCATGGCGGCTCAGATTCGCCGCTCACCGCCGCTCAGATAAAGAGCTGGATATCGCTCTCCAGCGCATCCTTCAGATACGCGGCGGCATCGATAATCTCCACCTCGGGCAGCAGCTCCTCCGGCTTGAAGCCCATGATCTCCACTGAGAGCTTGCAGGCGTAGAACTTGATGTTCTTTTTGCGCGCCCCCTTCAGGAAATGGATCAGCTTCGGTGCCCCCTGATCCTCTATCATCTCCTCCAGCATCAGCTTGCCAAGCCCGCTGAAGTTCATCCGCGAGAGCGGCAGCTGCTCCGGCCCCTTGGGAGTAATGACATCCATCAGCTTCTCGTAGATACTCTTGTCCGCAAGCGTCATCGTCTCCGGGTCCCGGACGAGAAACAGCCCCCAGAACGAGAAGAACATCGTAACCTCCACCTCAATATCCCTGGCCGCATTTGCCAGAATCAACCCGGCCATCGCCTTGTCATACTCCCCGCTGAACATCAGCAGGTTGAGTTTTTTGCCCATTCTTTAGCCCTCCATCGGTATCCATAGAATGTCATTAGTATGGTTAGGAAGAGGGAAAGTATGCCTGCCGCCCGGCCGGAAGCCACAGAAAAAGGCCCCCTGGCGGGAGCCTGAAATGTACATATTGTGCTGGCACGCAGGCGCATGGCCTGAATGCATGCCAAAAACAGCATACATTGTGCTCGCTAGCATGTACATGGCCCGAATGTATGTGAAAAACAGCATACATTCTCCACAGCCCCCTAATGAAGTTGGAGTCCTCCCCCACAAAAAGGTAGACTAGATACAGGAGGAGGATGAACACTATGGGACACCTAACGGGAACAAGAGAGAAGGCAGCGCAAGAGGTGTTATCTGGCATTAAGGCGGCGGTGGTTGCCCGAAAGTATGGGGTGACTCCGTCCACGGTGAATCAGTGGGTGAGGGATTACCGGGAAGCCCATGGAGAACAAGATCATCCGTACCCCCAGGAGCAGGTAGAGGAACTGAAGCGCCTGGTAGAGGTCGAGCAGAAATATGAGAAGGCGGTGAAGATGCTCGGTGAAAAGGAGTTAGAGATTGAGATTCTGCGTGAACTGCTAAAAAAGCCCACCCCTGCTTATCCGAAAAAATCGAGGTAGCCGAGATGTTCATTAAGCAGGGATATTCCGCAGCGTTGGTACTACGTCTCATCGGGCTCGCAGAGTCCACGTACTACGACCGTAAGAAACGCAAGTCACAGGATGCACAGGCCGTACTCCAGGGGCGCGGAAGACCCGTACCCGGCTACTCTCTGACCGAATCGGGAGAGAAGATTAGCGACGAGCAGATCCAGGAAATGCTCCTGGAACTGGTCGCTGGAGAAGAGCACGTGTACGGGTACAAGCTGCTGGCCAAGTGCTTGTGGAACCAGCACCAGCTGAGGCTCAATCACAAGAAAAGCTACCGGCTATGTCAGGCGCTGGAGATCCTGCAGCCCCAGCGTCACAAGCGCTTTAAGCATCCCCGGAAGCTGCCGGAGAACCGAGTCATTACCGGCCCGGGCCAGCTCTGGCAGATGGACATTAAATACGGATATGTGGCAGGACGGGACCGGCATTTCTTCGTTCTGAGCATTATCGATGTGTTTACCCGGGTCATCGTCGGTTATCACCGCGGATCGTCGTGTGAGGCCAAGCACGCCTGCCAGACGCTGGGACGCGCCATGGAGCAACACTGCGCCCCTGGCAGCGCGCGCCCGGTGATCCGCACCGACAACGGCCCCCAGTTCGTCAGCCATCTGTTTGGCGACATGTGTGAAAGCTGGGAAATGACCCATGAACGCATTCCGCCTCGAACGCCGGATTTAAATGCTTTTATTGAATCGTTCCACAGTAATATCGATCGGGATTTGTTCCGCAAAGAGGCCTTCGACACGTTCGAAGAGGCCTATGAAGCGGTGGACCGGTACATGGACTTTTACAACAACCGTAGAATGCATACGAGCCTTCTCAACATGCCGCCAGCTACCTTTGCGGAGTGGGTGCTGACCCTAGAAGACCGCTCCAGCTTCTTCTGGCCGAGAAAAAAGGCGAAATAAAGAGCAGCGCTACGACAAGTACCGATTTGATACGGAGGACTCCGGGATAAGGGGGTCGCACCGCATTGTACTCGCTAGCAGGTACATGGCCCGAATGTATGCGAAAAACAGCATACATTGTGCTCGCACGCAGGCGAATGGCCGAATGTATGCTAAAAACAGCATACATTGTACTCATCGCAGGCGTATGGCCCAAATGTATCCGGATAGAGAGGCTTAGGACGAATGGTGGCCGGGTTACTCCAGGTTGTCTCCAATCCGCTATCTCTGCTCCCTGATACTAATTCGTACCGTATGCCTCAATGCTCATCCCGATGTTCAACCTCAGCCTGGCGGGCGTTGTCGTAGCGGCGGGCGGACAGCCAGATGCTGCCGGTGAACAGGACGATCAGGCCCAGAATAATGCCGAAGCGCCAGTCCCCGGCCTTGAAGTTGAGCTGAAGGACGGTAAGCACCAGGGCGACCTGGGTCCAGACAAGGGTCCGTTTGCGGAAGGCGGTAATGTCTCCGGCCATCTTCGGCATCCCGCGGATGATGCGGTACGCCAGGAGGGCGAGGATCAGCGCAAACAGGGCGGTTCCGGCCAATTCGCCGGCAGTCAATTTATTCATAGTCTCAGAATCCTTTCGGGATAACATCGGAATTAACCTAATTATAACGATACCGGTTTCCGCGTGCAAAGCATTCTGACCGGCTCAGGAAGCCAGCTTGCGGATCTCTTCGGCAGGCAGCGGCGGGAAGAAGAGGAATCCCTGGATATGCGGGCAATTATGCTGCACCAGGAAGGCCAGCTGCTCCTGCGTCTCGACCCCTTCGGCAATCAGGTCATAGCCAAGCTGGGAGGCGACGAAGACGATGGATTTAATGATGGTCTCATCAATGGAGCTGACGCCGATGCCGGTGATGAAGGTGCGGTCAATTTTGATTTTGTTCACGGGAAAATGCTTCAGATAATTCAGCGAAGAATATTTCGTGCCGAAATCATCGATAGAGACGATGATCCCATGATCGCGCATCTGCTGCAGCAGCGGATAATGCTCCTCCAGCAGCGCGGTGCTCTCGGTAATCTCGAATTCCAGTACACTGGTATCCAGCCCGTACTCCTCAAGCACGGCCAGCAGATTCTCGATCAGGTTGCGGTTGTAGAACCAACTGTTGGAGATATTAATGGAGGTCCGCAGCAGCGGCATGCCCAGGCTGCGCCACTCGCAGAGCTGGCGGCACACCTCGCGCAGCACCCAGTCGGTCAGCTGGATCATCAGCCCGGCCTCCTCGACTGCGGTGATGAACGTCCCCGGCCCGATCAGCCCCTTCTCGGGGTGATTCCAGCGGATCAGCGCCTCCATCCCGATCATTGCACCTGTGACGGCGTTGATCTGCGGCTGATAGTAGAGCACGAATTCCTCCCGCTCCAGGGCGGAGTGCAGATATTTGGCGATCATGGTCTTCTGCTCCAGCTTCTCGCGCAGCTCCCAGTCGAAGATGAAATAATTGGCATCCTCCTGCGACTTGGCCTGGTACATCGACATATCCGCGAATTTCATCAGATCGTCCGTCTTCTGCGAATGCTCGGGGTACAGGGAGATGCCGATGCTGGTCGACAGGCTCAGATGCGCTCCGGAGATCAGCAGGGTCTGTGAGATCAGGGCGCTGATCTGTCCGGCTATTACCGGAATTTGTGTGTGCGGCAGGTTCTGGAAGATCATTACGAATTCATCTCCGCCGGTACGTGCGAACAGCTTGAAGGGCAGGCTCCCGGATTTCAGCCGTCCAGCCAGGGTCTTGATGACCTGATCACCCGTAGAATGGCCCAGCGTATCATTGATCTCCTTGAACCGGTTCAGGTCGAAAAAGAATAAGGTATAGGTCTGCGTCGGCTCCGAGCTCTGCAGCAGACGCTCGAATTCATCCATGAAGAAACGCCGGTTGGGGATCTCCGTCAGACTGTCGTAATGCGCAAGCTTTTCATACAAACGCTTGGAAATACGCAGGTCCCGGGTCCGAATGCTGACCACCCGCTCCAGTTCGCGGTTGAAGCGGCTCTGATACCAGAAGATATATAGAATGAAGGCAATTACAAGCAGAAAGGCAATATCGATCCACAGCACGCTGCTCAGCACCTGCCATTTCTTGTGGGACGGCAGAGAGACACCCATCAGCCAGTGCTGATTGTAGGTGTTCACGGGAACGGTAAGCTGCGGGTCCAACGCACTGGATTCATTGCCGAACAGGAAGGTATGATCCTTGGCGGTCACATAGATATTGCTGTCCTTATACACAAGCTGGTTCACGATATCGTCAATCTTCACGGTGACAGAGACGATGCCCTCCAGGGAGTTAGCCTGATAGATGGCCTGCCGGATCACCATGCCATAGCCGCCTTGGGCCAGCTGGCGAGGACCGTCAATCGTAATCTTGCGGGAACGGAGCGTTTCTTGGATCATGCCGGGAGAAGCCAGGGAGGAATCCAGCAGCAGACTTCTGCCGATCAGTGACGCATTGCCTTCAAGCGGATAGAGATAGCGGATCAGGCCGTCCGGAGCAATCATGATATTCGTGACGTTGCTGGTATTCTTGGTGTGAGCGGTGACCAGATAGTTACGGACCAGCGCAGGATCGGCATCGAAGCCGACAGTTTGGATAAAGGAGCTGACACCTTTCACAATGGCCACTTTCTCTTCGATGTTCGAGGTCAGCATGACTGCCTGTGAGGCCAGATCTGCCTTCTCGGCTCTGTATTCCCGGGCCAGGGACACAGAATAATAATAGAACAAGCAGAGCTGCAGGACGATGATGAAGCCGATGATAATGGTCAAAGGCTTTTTACTAAGGAAAGCCATGGATTGCCCCCGATACCGGAAAAGTGAAAGCCGCAGATGTCAAAGCTTAGGAGAAGCGGTGCTTAAACCGCAGGGAATTGTCGATAAATGTCGCTTAAGTCTCTATAGCATGTCATTTTTATCGTGTTTGCGCAAGGGAATTCCTAACAAAATCCGCCGGAATCCAAAAACGGATAAACACCGTCTGCCTAAAGGGGCAGTCAGTATTTATCCGGGCTTTTGGAGCGAAAGGCATAGTCTGACCGGCAGGAAGGCCGGAGCTATTTTTTGAAGATGCCTAGCGGGGCGCCGACCGGCAGGAAGGTACGTCCGAAATGGGCATTTAGTACTGCTGCGCCGCAGCCGTAGAGCGATACGATACCGATAGCCATTTCCGCTACGGCGGCCAGCTTGTGGAAGAACTCCGCAGCGACGCCGAAGGCATCCATGGAGAGGCCGAGGAACAGGAAATCGATAAGGATGAAGATGATCAGCAGTACGCGGTTCGCCTCAACGGCGCCGAGCGTCATGAAGAGGGTGAACACAAGATATCCTGCAAAAACAAATCCCAGCTGCTTGGGATCAACGCCCTCTGCCAGCACTGCACCGAATACACCGAGCTTGATCAGCCAGCTTGCCCCCATGCCGAACCAGAAGAACGCATAGGCGCCGAAGGCAGTCATGCCGAAGGTGTTGTTGTGCTTGGCATCCTGGATGGATGCGAATAGCTGGGCGAAGGCCCCGAGGAAGATGGCCCATGGAATAGCATAGCTGAGACCTGTTGTGATTTCGAGCTTTTGTGAAGAAGCGACCAGGGTAACGATGGCTAGTCCGAACAAGCCGATGGCGCTGGGGTCGGCGGTGACGATTTTGACGGACTGAGTGGTGTGCGGTTGCGCTGACATAACAATGAAAGCCTCCAATTTTCATAAGTGTTCGCATAGGATAACAGCACCCTAGAGCGGGTGCTGTTATCAGCTTGCCTATCATATCATAACGCCAGTAGCTTGCCTATAAAAGAAGTGGTCATTTGTGTCCGGTGTAATAATGTTCCTGCTCCAGAAAAGAATACAGCGCCCTGGCCTGAAGCGGCCTGCTGATATAGTATCCCTGAAGCTCGTCGCTCCCCAGCTCCAGCAGCATATCGAATTGCTCCCTAAGCTCAATGCCTTCGGAGACTACGCGCAGCCCGAGATTATGGCTCAGCTCGATAATCGCCTTGACGAGCACATCTCCTTGAGACTCGCGTGACATCTCGGAGATGAAGGAGCGGTCAATCTTGATCACATCGACAGGGAAGCGGCGCAGATAGCTGAGGGAGGAGAAGCCGGTGCCGAAATCATCCAGCGAGATGCGGAACCCGTGGGCCCGAAGCTGCTGGAGCGACAGGAAGATGCCGTCCCCGGAGACGAGCACACTCTCCGTAATTTCCAGCTCCAGGCTGGAGGCCGGTAGCTCATATTCATGCTGCAGCTCCAGGAGCAGCTCCAGCAGACCCGGCTGCATGAGCTGCAGCGCGGAGATATTCACCGCGGCTATAAGCTCAAGGCCCCGGCTGCGGAAATCGCGCATGTCGGAGCAGACCTGGCGCAGCACCCAGCTGCCGATGCCGACAATGGAGCCGCTGCTCTCCGCCAGCGGAATGAATTCGGCCGGTGAGATATTGCCGTAAGCAGGGCTGGTCCAGCGCAGCAGGGCTTCCACCTTGGAGACCTGCAGCTGCCCCGCGCTGAGGATCGGCTGGTAGTGCACTTCGAACTCATTCCCGGCGGCAGCCGAGAGGAGCTGCTGGGCCAGCACCTTTTTGCGCCGGATGCCTGCTTCCAGATCCTCTGAATACTGGAAGATGTTGTTGCGGCCGGTCTCCTTGACATGTAACATGGCCAGGTCCGCCTGCTTGACCAGATAATCGGCATCCTCCCCGTTCTGCGGATAAATGCTGATGCCGATGCTGGCGGTATTATATAGAAGATGTCCCTTGATCGAATGCGGCATGGAGAGGGCCTCCTGAATCCGGGAGAGCTGCCGGGCAATGCTGTCGGCATCCGGAACATCGTAGAGCAGAATGGTGAATTCATCCCCGCCGAGGCGGGAGACCACATCATGGCTGCCGACCACCTGAGTGATGCGGAAGGCGGTCTCCTTCAGGATGGCATCGCCGAAATCATGGCCGAGGGTATCGTTCACCGTCTTGAAATGATCCAGATCAATGAAGACCAGGACGATCTGCCGGTCACTTCCCTTAACGGCGGCAATTGCTTCATTCAGCTTGTCAAAAAACAGTGAGCGGTTGGGCAGCCGGGTCAGCGGGTCCAGCATCGATTGCTGCCGCAGCTCATCCTGGGTCTGCTCCAGCGAATCAATCATCCGGTTGAATTCCACCTCCACTTCGCTGAATTCATCCTGCCCGGAGCTGGGAATCCGGATGGACAGATCCTTACTGCTGCCGATCCTGCGGATGTTGCGCACCAGTGAAGACATCCTTCGCAGAATGAAGCGGTTCACGAAGAGCAGGCTGGCGGCCAGTATGAGCATAATGGAGATGAAATAGCACAGACGGAAGGTGGAGAGCGACTTGAGCCCACTATTGTAGAACTGGCGAGGCTCCTTCAGAGTGAGAACCATCCCCGGATCATCGAACAGATCGTCCAGTATGGTGTGAATGGACATCTGCCCGCCTCGGGCAGGGCTGGTCCAGATGCGTTCGCCTCCGCTGTCCGCAAGCAGAGGGGTGGTGAGACGCGACATCTCCATGGTGGACTGGGTATCCTCCCAGATCTGTGCAATCCCATCCTGATGCAGCATCCGTCCGGCAATGGCCGTTCCGATGGCCGGCTTGTCCTTGCTGCTGCTCAGAATAGGCGTCATTGTAATTAGCATCGTCCCCTTGTCCAGATTAACGAAGCCGCTCCGGCTCACATCTGGGGACCCGGGGACAGGCAGGCGGCTGCGGACCAGCTTGAGCAGCGTCTGCTGCTCCTGGGTTAACGGGGTGACTGCTCCAGCAGAGAGATCATAGGAGCCGCCGTACAGCGGTTGTCCCTTCAGATCTAGCAGGGCAATCATATCGAAATGATTCATTGGATAAGCAGACGGTTCAAGGCTGCTGCGGATGAAGGCGGCAGCCGCACTGCCGGAGTCGGCAGAGCCCGTAGCCGCTGCAGTCTCCATGAACCGGTAGGTATCCTTCCGGACGGCAACCTCAAGGAGTCCGGTTCTCAGGTTATCCAGTTCTTGATGATAAGCAGCGACTGCCTTGCTCAGATTGCGCTCCAGCGCTGCCTCGTCCAGCTTCTCGAAACGGCTTAGCAGAATCACATGAAGCAACAGGTAGGTGACGCCAATTCCGAAGATAGCGACAAAACCAATGAAGATGATTATTTTTTTGCGGAGTTTCATCGGAGCCCCTTCATTATTTAAGACTTAATAGGAAATAAGTACCATCCATTATAGTGTACCACGAATAGGGAATATTTTGCAGCGTAAATCTGACCAAAGTGTCGAATTTTGATGTATAATAATTTAATGATAATCATTATCAAATAATAATAAAAGGAGATAGTTGTTGGCATGATGGAGAAGTGGACTCTATTTAAGAAAGCCTCACGGTTTGGAGTGATCCCCGTTATGCTCATACCGGTTGTCTTGGGAACGGCCGGGGCATATGTATGGCAGGGAGTATTCCATCCGTTTTTATTTGCAATAACGTTCATCGGTGCGGTTGCAGCCCATCTATTCTCCAATATGGTGAATGACCTGTGGGATTTCCGCAACGGAACGGATACAGAGGCGCAGCATACGCCAGGAGTCATCTCTACGAACTCCGGGTTTCTGTCCGGGGGTGTCATGCGTGAGTCGCTGTTTGCCCTGCTGACCTGGGGACTGCTGGCCGTTGCGGCTGGCTGCGGCCTGCTGCTCAGCTTCTACAGCGGCTGGGAGATTCTGTGGTTTGTGGCCGGAGGGGCGCTGATCGCCTATTTCTATGTGGCTCCGCCGCTGCGGTTCGGATACCGGGGCAAAGGCTACAGTGAGCTTGCGATCTTCCTGGCCTTTGGATTAATGCCGGTGCTTGGCGCGTATTTCGTCCAGACCGGAACGTTCAGCCTGAAGCCGGTGCTGCTGTCGCTGCCAAGCGGCCTGCTCACTACCCTGCTGCTGTTCAATCATCACTTCCTGCACTGGAGAGCGGACCGGCAGGCCGGCAAGCGCACACTGGTTGTGGTCTGGGGGGAACGCAGAGCGCTGATCTTCTCGCAAGTACTGCTCTACATCGCCTATGCTTCGCTGATTGCATGTGTGCTGCTTCAGATCCTGCCGGTATATGCGCTGCTCGCTCTGCTGACGGCCGCCGCGCCGATACGGGTCTACCGCAGCCTCCGGCCGGAGAATCCTTCGGAAGCCTACCTGCCGCTTATGGGTGCCTCACAGCGCGCATCCGTCCGCTGCGGGGCCGTCATGACGGCAGCCCTGCTGATTCAAGGTCTATTCTAAGTCATTTATCCGTTCTACTACATTACAGAAAGCGGGAGAAATCATGGACAAGCAACAGCCAGAGAATGAAGGTATGCCTGCTGTACAGGGCAAGCAAACGGTGATCGGGGATTTCCATACGATTCTGGAGGAAGGAAAGGTCTGGCAGACGGGCGGCTTCAAGCTTCCGGACGGCTCGTTCTGGGCGTACCGTGAGCCGGAAGCGGTTGTGATCGTGCGTAACGGTTACCTGTACGTGCGGGCTCAGCTGAGCCGCCAGCATGATCATGTGCAGATTCTGGATAATGCCAAGCATATGTACTATTCGGCTCAGCCGGTAGAAGTCCCGGAGGAGGGTGAGATCCGCTTCGAGCTGCAGATCCGCGCCCGCACGCAAGGTACGGCTCCGGGGGATCTGTATGACGGCTATGTGTCGCTGAACCTGCTGGATTTCACCACAGGCGCTGCGCTTGATTTCTTCGCGGGCAACGACAAATACGCCAGTGTGTACGGCATTCTTCCGTTCCCCGGGGTTACCGTGCCAGAGACCGGAGGCACCAAGTACTTCTGCATTTTCAAGGAGGATACGGACTTCAAGCCGCGCGAATTCAATACGTACACCATTACCTACCACCGGGGCAACAACGAGGCGGTCTTCTATGTGAACGGCCGGGAGGTGCGGCGCGAGCGGAATGTGCCTGTGAAGTTCAACAGCTTCACCATTGCCCTGGGCATCATGACGGAGAAGGACCTGACCCCGGAAGGCAGCGTGTCGGCGCACGGACAGACAGTGATCGCTGAATGGTCGCCGGTCACCATTACAACCACCGCACAGTAACGTGCCCATATGACTGATAAGGATGAATAGCCGTGAATATAAGAACTTTCTTCAAGTTTGTCGAGCTGCCGACCAAGGTGGCAAGTATGCTCCCGCTGCTGCTGGGGACGCTGTACGCCCTGTACCGGTTCGAGGACTTCTATATCCTGCGCTTCGTGCTGATGCTGGTGTCCCTCTTAAGCTTCGATATGGCGACAACAGCGATCAACAACTATTATGATTTCAAAAAAGCCGCCAAAACCCATGGCTACGGGTATGAGACCCATAATCCGATTGTCCGCTTCAAGCTGAAGGAGCCTACGGTGGTGGCGCTCATCGTCATTCTCCTTCTGCTTGCGGCAGGCGGGGGCATTGCCCTGGTATTCCAGACCGGACTGCTGGTATTTCTGCTCGGGGGACTCTCCTTCCTGATCGGCATCCTGTATTCCTTCGGACCGATCCCCATCTCGCGGATGCCGCTCGGAGAGCTGTTCTCCGGGCTGTTCATGGGGTTCGTCATTATTTTCATCTCGGCCTATATTCATTCGGATCAGGCGGTGGTGGCCCTGCTGCTGAAGGGGGAATGGATCAGCCTGCATATCAATTTCCTGGAGGTACTGTATCTGTTCTGGTTCTCAGTCCCGGCCATTCTGGGCATTGCCGGAATTATGCTGGCGAACAATATCTGCGATATCGAGGATGATATCGATAACCGCAGATACACGCTGCCGGTGTACATCGGACGGGAGAATGCGCTGCTGCTGTGGAAGCTGCTCTATTATGTGTCTTTTGCCGATCTGATTGTGCTCGTTCTGCTCGGGGTCCATCCGCTTCTGGTCCTGCTGCTCCTGCTGACCCTGATTCCGCTGCGCCGCAATATTGCACGTTTCTATCAGGAGCAGCATAAAGGCACGACCTTCATTCTCGCTGTCAAGAATTTCGTGCTGATGAGTGCGGCAAGAATCCTTGTGCTGGGTATAGCTGTTATATGGGTCACACTAAGATAAGGAAGGTGATAAGATGGCAGAGAAGCTTCGCTGGGGAATTATGGGCTGCGCCCAAATCGCCACAGGATCGGTCATGCCGGCTATCCGGGAGTCCGAGACCGGAGTGATCCGGGCGGTTGCCAGCCGCGGACTCACGAAGAGCAGCAGCGTAGCCGCCGAGTTCGGCATTGAGCAGGCCTATGGCAGCTATGAAGAGCTGCTTGCCGACCCGGAGGTGGATGCGGTCTATATTCCGCTTCCGAATCATCTCCACTGCGAATGGGTGATCCGCGCGGCTGAAGCCGGCAAGCATATCTTATGCGAGAAGCCGATTGCGCTGAACAGCCGTGAGGCGGCCGAGATGGTGGAAGCTTGCCGCAAGGCGGGAGTTCACTTGGCGGAGGCGTACATGTACCGCCATCATCCGCGCATCAACGAGCTGCAGGTGATTATCAATAGCGGCGAGATCGGCGCGGTGCGTACCATCCGCGGCACGTTCACCTACAACGATGCTACGGATACCTCCAACATCCGCTTTAACTCTGCCTGGGGAGGCGGATCGCTCTACGATGTCGGCTGCTATCCGCTCACTGCCGCGCGGCTGCTGTTCGGTACAGAGCCGGAGGCGGTAACCGTGCAAGCGCTGTTCTCGCCGGAGCATGACAATGTAGATATGGTGGCCTCCGGGCTGGTGGAGTTTCCCGGCGGGAAGAGCCTGATCTTCGACTGCGGGATGTGGGCGTACAACCGCCAGCTCCTGGAGGTGCTCGGTACGCAGGGACGGATCGAGGTTCCGATGCCGTTCAATGCCCGGTTCGATGATGCGGAATTCTTCGTGTACGGCGGCGAAGAGCCCCGGCGCGTGGAAGCTGTCGGAGCCAATCCCTACGTCCAGCAGGCCGACCACTTCGCCACAGCCGTCTTCAGCGGCAAGCCCTGGATTGCGGAAGAGGACCCGGTGCTGAATATGAGGCTGATCGAGAGCTGCCTTGCGTCGGCCCGCAGTCGTGAGCGGATCAGCTTAAGGTAATCATTTTTGTTCTTCGGATATCATAGCGAGTTCATCAAGAGCAGCCTAAGGGCTGCTCTTTTTGACATTTTGGGGCTTATGCAGAATAACGGCTGCGATAAATCACAGGAATCAAGTGCTAAAATTTGCTAGAATAGGATCAATGGTAATTTTTGTTTCTGGAATCAAGAGCAGGCTTAGCGAAGGGAGAGAGGCGTGAATGGGCTTAACGGAGGAGCCGGTGATTTCAATTGAGGGCTTGTGGATGAATTACAGTGACCGGATGGTGCTGCGGGGGATTGATCTGAACGTATACCGCGGGCAGATTATCGGATACATCGGACCCAACGGTGCAGGCAAAAGCACGACAGTCAAGATTATGCTCGGGCTGGTGGAGGGCTACAACGGGACCATACGGATTTTTGGCAGAGACATCTCGGACGGGGATACTGCGTACAAAAGAAGAATCGGCTACGTGCCCGAGGTGGCGGAGCTCTATGACAGCCTGACGGCGCGGGAGTATCTGACCTTCACCGGTGAGCTGTATGGACTCCGGCAGGCGGATGCCGATGACAAGGCGCGGAAGCTGATGGGGCTGCTGGGTATGGAGAAGGCTTATGATATGCGGATTGCCTCCTACTCCAAGGGGATGAAGCAGAAGGTGCTGCTGATTGCCAGCATGCTGCATGACCCGGATATTCTGTTCCTGGATGAGCCGCTCAGCGGGCTGGATGCCAACAGTGTCATGGTGGTCAAGGAGATCTTCGCCACGCTTGCGGCCAGAGGCAAGACCATCTTTTATTCCTCGCATATTATGGATGTGGTCGAGAGAATCAGCAGCCGGATCATCCTGCTGGACGGAGGCGGTATTGTGGCGGACGGAACCTTTACGGAGCTGCGGGAGCAGAGCCGGGAGGGGTCGCTGGAGGAGATTTTTAATCAGCTGACCGGGTTCGATCAATACAGGGATATTGCAAGTGAGTTCGTGGCCGTGATTGGCGAGGGTGCGGCGCATGACTGAATTCCGGATTCTGAAGCTGCTTGACCGGGTGCAGTGGATCTTCAAGGCCCTGGGAGCCGACTATGCCGTCATGCGCCGTATTCTTCAGGTCAAGCTGACGATGGACGGCAGACGGACACCTACCCTGTTCTCGGGGGCGCAGAATTCCAAGCTGGAGATGGAGGGCTCATCCTTCAAGGTACAGTGGCTCTATCTGGTGCTGGGGCTGATGCTGATATTCATGGTTGCGCCCAGAGATAACCATATCCTGATGATGAGTCTGCTGTTCAGTATCGTGATGTTCCTGATCACCACGACGCTGATCTCCGACTTCTCAACCGTGATGCTGGATTTGCGCGATAAGAACATCCTCTTCTCCAAGCCGGTGGACCGCCGCACGCTGAACACGGCCAAGAGTTTACATATTCTGATCTATCTGCTGACCTTAACGCTGACCTTCACCGGCCCTTCGCTGCTGTTCTCGTTATTCCGGCACGGACCGGGCTTCTTCTTGGTGTACGCGGCTGAGATTGTGCTGATGGACGGCTTCATTCTGGTGTTCACTGCGCTAATCTATCTGCTGATCCTGAGGTTCTTCGACGGGGAAAAGCTCAAGGACATCATCAACTATGTACAAATTATTCTGTCCGTGGCGGTCACTGCCGGTGCCCAGCTGGTTAGCCGGATGTTCAATCTATCGGAGCTGAACCTGGGCTTCACGCCCCACTGGTGGCATTATCTGCTGGCCCCGGTCTGGTTCGGGGCGCCGTTCGAGCTGCTTGGCGGCGGATCAGGGAGCCGGTCTGTGATGATTCTGGCAGCGCTCTCTGTGGCAGTGCCTGCCGTGATGTTCGCCGCCTACATCCGGCTGATGCCGGTATTTGAACGCAGTCTCCAGAAGCTGGCTGAGCATGGGGCGGAGGGACGGGACAGCGGGCGGCTAGCCCGGCTGCTGTCGGAGATCGTATGCCGGAACAGGACGGAGGCCCAGTTCTTCCGCTTCACCTGGTCGATGATGAAGAATGAACGCGAGTTCAAGCTCCGGGTATACCCGACCATTGGCTTCTCGCTGATCTTTCCCTTTATCTTCATCTTCAATCAGGTGTGGAGCGGCGATATGGCCGGGGTCAGAAGCTCCAAGTCCTATCTGTTTATCTATTACTGCGCGCTGCTGCTGATGACAGTTGTGCAGATGGTCCGTTACTCGGCCAGCTACAAGGGCGCGTGGATCTACCAGGTGATTCCATTGCCGGGGAAGGCTATGGTCTACCGGGGAATGCTGAAGGCAGCGGTCGTGAAACTGCTGATTCCGCTCTTTCTGCTGGAGGCGGCGGTGTTCATCGCCCTTTTGGGCTCATGGATCATTGCTGATATGGCAGTCGTTCTGCTTGCGCTGCTGCTGTATGCCGTTATTTGCTTCCTTACGTTCCCGAAGGCGCTCCCGTTCTCGGAGAAGTACGAGGCCGCCCAGCGTAAGGGATTTACCGGCAGCGCATTTGTGCAGCTGTTCATTCTGGCGGGTCTGGCCGGGGTACACTTTGTCTTCACGTTAATTCCGGCGGGGATATACATCTACATGGTAATTCTGGCAGCTGCCAACGCCTGGATATGGCACTGGGTTTTCCGGCCGGATCGAGCTCAGGACAGCGGATTACCAACCCTTCGTGCAGGCGGCTGAGGCCAAATATGGACATTTTTTGCCGGCGTTCAAAAAAGGGTCCAAGTTCCAGTATTTACTTAGACAGCCTGGCGAATACAAGGTAAAATACAGCTAAAGTCAGTTTTCAGAGAATACCTGTAATCTTTATATACTCTTCCATTTATCCGCTATCCGTATATTGATTTTTAACTTGAGCTAGACGCTGAAACGATGCTGATACTAAAACCGGTGAAGAGGTCAACTATGGATCAAATGGGAATCCACTATAATATCTGGATTGTATTACTATCCTATGCGCTTGCTGCCACAGCAGCGTACTCCGCGCTTAATCTGATTTCACAGGTCTCCCATTCCTCGGGCCGGGTCAGACGTCTCTGGCTGCTCTCGGGTGCCTGTGTGCTTGGCGGCGGCATCTGGGCCATGCATTTTGTCGGCATTATGGCCAGCCGCCTGCCGTTCAAGGCCAGCTACCATCCGGGTATGGCTGCTCTCTCCCTGCTCATTATTATGTTCTCCAGCTATGCAGCCCTTCAGAGCGCCACAGCTCCCCGCCAGAGAAGCTGGCGGTTCCTTGCGGGCGGCGGCCTGCTCGGCAGCGGCATATCATTCATGCATTATGCGGGAATGTCCTCCCTGGAGATAGAGGGCAAGCTTCATTACAGGGCTGGCGATCAGGCTGTATCGGTACTGATTGCCCTTGCCGCTTCTTATATCGGAATAGTAATGTTCCGCAGATTCAAGGATCAGACGGGCTTCAGCCGCTGGAAGCTGTATTCAGCATTGTTCATTGCCCTGGCGGTTACCGGTATGCATTATACCAGTCTGAGAGCAAGCGGCCTGCATGGTTTAAGCTGGAAGGCACCCGCCCCCATGCTGATGGAGACCGATGTGGTTCTTCTGACAGGGATCTCACTGGTTACCCTGTTTGTGCTGGCGATCTCCGGCGGCACTGTTTTCCTGGACAGGGATGTGCTGGAGCGCATGGCCTATCATGACCCGCTCACCGAGCTGCCGAACCGGCATGGGCTGAAGCGCTACTTCAAGGATGATTTCTTCGGCGGGATCTCCGGGGCTGTGTTTTTTGTTGATCTGGACCGCTTCAAATCGATTAATGATACGCTGGGGCACGATATTGGAGACCTGCTGCTATGTGAGGTGTCTGCCCGGTTAACCCGCTGCGTGGGCGGGAAGGGGAAGGTATTCCGGCTTGGCGGAGATGAATTCCTGATTGCACTGCCGGATTGCGCCGCCCTGGCGGCGGAGGAAGTGGCGCAGCATATCCTCCAGGAGCTTAAGAAGTCTTACAGCATTGAAGGCAATGAATTGTACGTAACTGCGAGTGTGGGAATCAGCATGACTCCGGCGCACGGAACCGACCGTTCGGCGCTAATGAAGGCGGCCGATACGGCGCTCTATACCTCCAAGGATTCGGGCAAGAATAAATTCAGTGTGTTCGATCTGGAGATGAACCGCCATCAGGTACGGCGGATGTCACTGGAGAAGGATCTGCGCAAGGCACTGGCCCGCTCGGAATTCATGGTGGTCTACCAGCCCAAATGGGATTCACTGCTGAATGTCACGGTGGGCCTTGAAGCGCTGCTGCGCTGGCGGCACCCGGAGCATGGCATCATCTCTCCGGCAGAGTTCATTCCGATTGCGGAGGAGACCGGCCTGATTGTTCCTATTACATACTGGATGCTGCATGAGGTGTGCGGACAGAATATGCTCTGGCATAAGGCGGAGGTAGCGAGTGTAGCCGTCTCGATCAATATGTCGGCGCGGATGTTTGAAGGCGGATACCTGTATGAGGTTGTGGAAGAGGCGCTGTCGCGTTCGGGCCTTGCGGCGCATTTCCTTGAGCTGGAGATTACCGAATCGATTGCCATGAACAATATGGAGGAGACGGTAGCCCAGCTCTCCAAGCTGCGGGATCTGGGAGTGAGGGTATCACTGGATGATTTCGGAACCGGTTTCTCTTCGCTCGGGAATCTGGATGAGATTCCGGTCAACACGCTGAAGATTGACCAGGTCTTCATCCGCAAGAGCAAGATGCATTCCAAGAAAGCGATCATCAGCAACATCATTGCCATAGCCAGCAATCTGAACATGGAGGTTGTGGCGGAGGGCGTGGAGACTACGGAGCAGATTGAGCTGCTGCAATCGCTGGGCTGCCGGGTGATGCAGGGCTACTATTACGGCCGTCCGATGCCGGTTAATGAATTGGGCCAATGGTTCATTGAGAATACGGCATAATGCGCCTGGCTGCTATGGAATAAAAGGCTGTCCTGGAGGTGGAGATTATTCCACATCAGGGCAGCCTTTTTCAAAAGATAAGAATTTATATGCTTCGCGCTATTATTATCCTTATCTTTCTCGCTGAAACGGTACCGTCCTTACAAAGGATGGCAATGCCGTTTCCACTTGTAATACTGTAATGTCATAAATGAAGCTCCGGCCTAGACTTTGAAATTCTCGACCAATACCTGCAGCTTCTCGGCAAGGGAGGAGAGGAAGGCAGCGGAGGATTCGACCTCCTCCATGGCTGCAAGCTGCTCCTGGGACGAGGCGGACAGGGTCTCCGCGCCCTCGGCCGTCTGATTGGAGACCGCCACGATCTTCTGGATCGAAGTGACAAGTCCCTCAGAGAGCAGGGCCAGCTCACGGACTGTGGCCGAAATCTGCTGGCTGTGGGAAGACATATCAGAGACGGAGGTCTCAATCTCGGAGAAGGAATGTCCGGCTGCTATAATCATCTCTTTGCCGTGATGCATCTCTGCTGTGGAATGCTTCATGGTCTCTCCGGCCTTGTCCATCTGCTGGACAATCAGACTGACCAGCTCACCGATCTGGCGGGCAGATCCGGCCGAACGTTCAGCCAGCTTGCGTACAGAGCCTGCCACAACGGCGAAGCCGCGCCCCTCTTCTCCGGCCCGTGCAGCTTCAATCGCCGCATTGAGGGATAACAGGTTCGTCTCCTCGGCAATACTGGCTATGGTGCCGACGATATTCTCAATCTCTTTGGAATGGCTGCCCAGCGTCTCGATAATACCGGAGAGATCCGAGATGCTTGCACCCACGATGGCCATCTGGGAGGTTGTCGAATCCATCGATTCCCGGCCTGTCCGGGCTTTCCGGGAGTTGATGGCCGCCTGGTTCATCGCGCTGTCCGCATTCCCTGCAATTTCGGTTATGAAATGCGACATATCCTGTACCGCCTTGAAGCTGCCTTCCAGATTCTGCAGCTGGGTATGTGCCCCGTCAGCCAAATCCAGGGTAACATTAACGCTGTGCTCTCCGGCCCGGTTGGTCTCCTGGGCGCTGGCAGACAGCTCCTGGGAAGAGGAGGTAACCAGCATGGAGGTATCGTTGACCTGTGTGATCAGGTTGCGCAGATTGAGGGTCATCGCATTGAAGTCGCGGGCCAGCTCGCCGATCTCGTCCTTGGCTGTGAAGAGCAGCGGTTCCCGGGTAAGATCTCCTTTGGCTACCGTGTTGACGGATGCGGACAGCTTAGTCAGCGGGCTGACCATCCGGCGGATGAACAGATAGGCGGCGAGAATGGCAATAATCAGAATCGAGCTGCCGATCAGGAAGGGCTGGGTGATGATATCCATCGTCCGGGATTGAATTAAGGGGCCGTCGAAGTTAATCGCCATTAATGCAATGATGGGTTTGGTCGGGTCATGGTCCTGATAGATGGGGCCGTAGCCGGTTTTGAGGGAGGTGCCTTGATAGGTATACACCTTGGAGTAAGCGGAATGCTTCATGTCTGTAATCATTTCTTTATCTTCATCGGAGAAGTAGAAGGCGTCTCCTGCCTTGTATCCTCGTTGTTTGAAGTTTTTGTCCGCGGCCAGCACCTTGCCGTCCAGCGAAAGAATGAAGGCTTCTTTGAAAATAGGCTTGTGATCACTGATCCAGCCGATGCGGTCTTCGATCGCCGTCAGCTTGCGGGTATCTCCGGCAGCCAGAGCGGTTATGTCGGCAGGATCGATAAGGCCGGTAGTAATATTAGCGCAGCCTACCAATTCAATGCCTGCGGCTTCATCGATCTGCTTGTAAGCAGCATGATAACCGAAGAAGCCTATGGATGATCCAACCAACAGCAATACAATCAGCATCATCCATGTTAATTTTGTTGCCAATTTCATAACAAATATCACCAGCCCTGACTCTAAAAGATTAAGTGAATTGTAGGGTTCACTGCTACGATTATAGCGCATACGCTACCCTTTGAGCAGACGTCAGAAAAAAGATATTTTGTGTCGGAAATGGATGAATAGTGTATAAAAAATCATTGCAAAATAAGCGTTGAATCCTGTTGTATATTCAAAAAAATATTGGATGTCTACCCTGTATAATGGTACGCTTGAAGCAGAACGAACGGACTGGGAGCTGAAGGAATGTCGCAAGAAATCAATCCGTTGATCGAACGTGTGGGATTATCCATGTGGAAGGTTCAGCGCAGAATCATGTCGCAGATGTCAATGCATAAGGAATTGGGACTCACCGTGCCGCAATTCGGGCTGCTGCACATGATCTTTCAGGAGCAGCAGGCACGGGTCATTCAGCTGGCGGAGAAGATGGAGGTGAAGTCCAGTGCAGTCACAGTCATGCTGGACCGGCTGGAGCTGCTGGAGCTGATCGCCCGTGTTCCTGACGAGAACGACCGCAGAGCGGTGATCGTCACAATCACCGGCAAGGGGCAAGAGGTGCTGGAAGAAGCGCAGCGCCGGTCGCTGCTGCTGCTGGGGGAGCATCTGGCCATACTGGAGCCGGAGGAGCTGGAGAACTTCGCCGATTATTATCTCATGCTGGAGAATCAGGAGCGTTAACATAAGGATCACAAAGAAGCAGCGCTTCTCCACTATGGAGAGGCGCTGCTTCTTGTCTTGAATATGGAAAACAGTAGACATGGTGCTCGCAAGCTGGCATATGAACCAAATGTATGTGAAAAACAGCATACATGGTGCTCGCAAGCACCCGTATGGCTCGAATGTATGTGAAAAACAGCATACATGGTGCTCGCAAGCTGGCATATGGACCCAATGTATGTGAAAAACAGCATACATGGTGCTCGCAAGCACCCAAATGCCCAAATGTATGTGGAAAACAGCATACATTCGGTGCGCATGCAGGCATATGGCCTGAATGCTCCACAGCCCCCTAATGAAGTTGGAGTCCTCCCCCACAAAAATGTAGACTAGATACAGGAGGAGGATGAACACTATGGGACACCTAACGGGAACAAGAGAGAAGGCAGCGCAAGAGGTGTTATCTGGCATTAAGGCGGCGGTGGTTGCCCGAAAGTATGGGGTGACTCCGTCCACGGTGAATCAGTGGGTGAGGGATTACCGGGAAGCCCATGGAGAACAAGATCATCCGTACCCCCAGGAGCAGGTAGAGGAACTGAAGCGCCTGGTAGAGGTCGAGCAGAAATATGAGAAGGCGGTGAAGATGCTCGGTGAAAAGGAGTTAGAGATTGAGATTCTGCGTGAACTGCTAAAAAAGCCCACCCCTGCTTATCCGAAAAAATCGAGGTAGCCGAGATGTTCATTAAGCAGGGATATTCCGCAGCGTTGGTACTACGTCTCATCGGGCTCGCAGAGTCCACGTACTACGACCGTAAGAAACGCAAGTCACAGGATGCACAGGCCGTACTCCAGGGGCGCGGAAGACCCGTACCCGGCTACTCTCTGACCGAATCGGGAGAGAAGATTAGCGACGAGCAGATCCAGGAAATGCTCCTGGAACTGGTCGCTGGAGAAGAGCACGTGTACGGGTACAAGCTGCTGGCCAAGTGCTTGTGGAACCAGCACCAGCTGAGGCTCAATCACAAGAAAAGCTACCGGCTATGTCAGGCGCTGGAGATCCTGCAGCCCCAGCGTCAGAAGCGCTTTAAGCATCCCCGGAAGTTGCCGGAGAACCGAGTCATTACCGGCCCGGGCCAGCTCTGGCAGATGGACATTAAATACGGATATGTGGCAGGACGGGACCGGCATTTCTTCGTTCTGAGCATTATCGATGTGTTTACCCGGGTCATCGTCGGTTATCACCGCGGATCGTCGTGTGAGGCCAAGCACGCCTGCCAGACGCTGGGACGCGCCATGGAGCAACACTGCGCCCCTGGCAGCGCGCGCCCGGTGATCCGCACCGACAACGGCCCCCAGTTCGTCAGCCATCTGTTTGGCGACATGTGTGAAAGCTGGGAAATGACCCATGAACGCATTCCGCCTCGAACGCCGGATTTAAATGCTTTTATTGAATCGTTCCACAGTAATATCGATCGGGATTTGTTCCGCAAAGAGGCCTTCGACACGTTCGAAGAGGCCTATGAAGCGGTGGACCGGTACATGGACTTTTACAACAATCGCAGAATGCATACGAGTCTTCGCAACATGCCGCCAGCTACCTTTGCGGAGTGGGTCCTGACCCTAGAAGACCGCTCCAGCTTCTTCTGGCCGAGAGAAAAAGCGAAATAAAGAGCAAGACTACGACAAGTACTGATTTTATATGGAGGACTCCGGGATAAGGGGGTCGCACCGAATGTATATGTTCCACGCTATACATTATCCTTCTATTTCTCGCCAAAACGGTACCGTCCTTTAATAGGACGGTACCGTTTCTACTTGTCTAGTTATTCTGCGGCGGGTTCTTTGTCCGGCAGCTGGGTGACGTAGCTGTCAGACAGCTGGCGCAGCCGCAGCGCGCGGTTGTATTCATCCTCAGTACCGGCCGGGGTGGTAGCTCCGGTAGCCAGCGGATACTGGGTGTTATCCCCGAAGCTGTTGCCCGGAATCAGCAGGGCGGAGCTGGAAATGAAGGAGCCGGTAGGCAGGTAATACCGCTGCGGCAGCAGATTGTAGGTCTGGCTGAGCAGATCCTGGCCGAAGTGAATGTTGTGATCCATCGATACCCCCAGCAGGCTGGCGGCCGTAGGCATAATATCCACTTCTCCGCCGACCTGCGCAAGCTTCTGCGGTTCAATTCCTCCGCCATGGATGAGCAGCGGAATGTTAAGCATATGGGCGTAGCTGTAATCTTCCCCGTAGATTTCCTTCATGAGCTGCTTGTCGTCATGATCCAGCGAATAGATCGGCAGCCCCATATGGTCGCCGTAGACCATAATCAGGCTGTTCTCCCATAGTCCGGCCGCCTTCAGTTCATCCACGAACTGTCCGAAGGCATAGTCCGCATAGTTCTGTGACCGGATGTAGTCCCCGACAAAGGTCCCTTCGTACCGCTCAGGAAGCTTCATCTTGTGCTTCTCTGCAGGAATAGTGAACGGGTGATGCGCGGACATGGAGATGACCTGGGCATAGAAGGGCTGGCCCGCACCGCTCATTTCCTTCAGCTTCTCCGAAGATTTGCGGTAGAGCACCTCATCGGAAGCGCCGAAGAAGAAGGCGTCCTCGTCACCGAAGAACTTGTGATCGTAATAGTTCTGCCAGCCGAGGGCCTTGTACAGCTCACCCCGGTTCCAGAATTCCACCACATTGGTGTGGAACGTGGCCGTCTGATAGCCGTTGTCCGCCAGCAGACGGGGCAGACTTGGCACCTTCTTGTCAACATACGACATGGTAGCCGCACCCTGCGGAGGAATATAGAAGGACGAATTGACCACGAATTCCGCGTCGGAGGTGTTGCCCTGGCCGACCATCTGATAGAAGTTCGTGAAGTACAGGCTCTGCTCCATCAGGCGGTTCAGGTTAGGAGTGACCTCCTGGCCGTCCAGCTTGAGACCGAGCAGGAAGTTCTGGAAGGACTCCAGCTGGATCACAATCAGATTCTTGCCCTTGGCGGCACCGGCATAAGCCGAGACGGCGGAAGGATCGGTACCCTTGAGCTGATTAATCGTGCTCTGTGTGATTTCACTGGCCTGGACCAGCTCTGTTTTATCTTTTGCAAAGATCGTGTATGCTTCATAATTAAGGATGCCCATCTCCTGGGCCTTCTTGATCTCATTCATGCTGGCCTTATTCGGAAGAATATTGAACAGGCACAGTCCGAGCGAGACCGCGAACAGTACGACATGCAGCGTCCGGCCACTGCGCCGGTTGATCTGGTCTTTTTTATAATTGCGGCCGTTCTTGTTAATGAAGAAGTAGAAGCCCAGCACGATAATATCGGTGAAGATTAGCAGATAATAAGGGTCCATCAGGGAGAACACGCTGTTCTTGACGGCGGTGACCTGATTCACCTGCTCGGCGGCATGGTAAGTGACAATGACCCCGTAATATTTGAAGTACATAATGGCGGCAAAAAAGATCGCAGTCACCAGCAGATTGACTGTCATGTAATATCCGAGCTTCCGTCTGGAAGCGAAACGCTCAATCAGGAAAAACAGGGCCCAAACAAAGGGCAGCTCCGTCAACAGGGATTGCCAGAATTGCAGATCATCAAAGATCACACCCCAGGCCAGGAGGCTTTTGAACAGAAAAAGAATGGAAAAGAACACAAATGGCTTCAAGAGCCATCGTTTTACAGTTTGGGATGACACAGCTTCGCCTTCTTTCTATAGAATGAACATGTTTCCCGGCTGACTAGGAAACTGCGGCATGAGGACATAAGGATACCATTATCAATAGAACTTATTATGCAGTGCCAGGGAAGGAATGTCAAAAATCAGAAACGGCCGTATACTCCCTGGAGCGCGCGTAAACTACGGCTAGAATGAATCCGGCGCAGGCCATTCCCTCAGGCAGGTTAATATCGGCGTTAAACGAAGAATATGAAGCTTACGCCGCAGAAGCGGGTTGAAATTATTGGAGGTGGGGACGGATGGAGCATACAGAAATCACGCTGTCCGTGAGGGCACTCGTGGAATTTGCCTACAGCAGCGGCAGTCTGGAGCCGGGCTTCCGCAGCGGAGCTGCTATGGCGGAGGGAACGCGCAGCCATCAGCTGATCCAGAAGCAATATAAGGAAGGGGACCGCAAGGAGGTCTATTTGAAGACCGGGATTCCCTACGGAGAGCTGATGTTCCTGATCGACGGGCGCTGCGACGGGCTGCTTACGGCGGAGGACGGCAGCCTGACCGTGGAGGAGATCAAATCCATGGCCGGAGTCCCGGACTCCTCGCTGGAAGGGCGGGAGGTACACTGGGCGCAGGCTTACATGTACGCCTACATTCTGGCAGCCGACCTGGAGCTGCCCGCGATACAGGTGAAGCTCACTTATGTGCAGCGGGGAAGCGGGGCGCAGTACAGCCTGTACCGGGAGATGACCCGTGAAGCGCTGACGGCCTTCGCATTGGAGACAGTAGGCAGGTATGCGCCCTATGCCGAGATGATGGTCCGTTACCAGGTCAAGAGAGGGGAGAGCATCCCGGATTTGTCCTTTCCGTTCCAGGCGTACCGGCCCGGCCAGCGCCATTTCGCTGCCGCAGTCTACACCTCAATTGCTGAGGGGGCCAATCTCTTCGCCCAGGCGCCGACAGGCATCGGCAAAACCATCTCGACTCTGTTCCCCGCAGTCAAAGCGCTGGGGGAAGGCAAAGCGGCTGGTATCTTCTATCTGACGGCCAAGACAGTGACGCGGATTGCGGCGCAGGAGGCGGCCGCGATGCTGAACCGCCGGGGGCTGCATCTGCATGTCCTTACGCTGACGGCGAAGGAGAAGGCCTGCTTCCGGGAGGAGGGGATCTGCGGCAATGATTCCTGCGCGTATGCGGAGGGCTATTATGACCGGATCAATGGCGCGCTGATTGATATGCTGGAGCATGAGACGCTGATGACCCGGGAGACCATCGCCGCCTATGCCCATAAGCATCGGGTCTGCCCGTTTGAATTCTCCCTGGATGCCGCCTATGCCTGCGATGTCGTCATCTGCGATTACAATTACATCTACGATCCGCGCATCAGCCTGAAGCGCCTGTCCGAGGAGCGCAAGAAGAACACCGTGCTGCTGGTGGATGAAGCGCATAATCTGGTGGACCGGGGCCGGGAGATGTATTCTGCTTCGCTTACCAAGGCGCCCTTCCTGGCGCTCAGCCGGACCTACAAAACGGCGAATCCCCGGCTCGGCAGCGCCGCCAAAGCGGTGAATGCCTTCTTCATTGCACTGCGCAAGAGCTGCGGGGACAAGGGGGCGGGCGAGTGGACGGCCTATCCGGAGGAGCTGCCGGAGCTGCTGGAGAGCTTCGCGGCCGAAGCTGAGCTGGAGCTGCTGAATGCCTCTTCCCCGGTAAGCTCTGCGCAGGCAGAGGAGGACGGGACGGGCGGCCTGCTGGATACTTATTACGAGGTGCAAGTGATGCTCCGCACCTTCAAAACCTACGATGAACGCTACATCACCTATGCCGAGGTGCGCAGCGGGGATGTGTATCTGAAGCTGTTCAATCTCGATCCGTCACATCTGCTCCAGCACATGGCCAAGAGCTTCCGCAGCCAGATTCTGTTCTCCGCGACCCTCTCGCCGCTCTCGTATTACAGGGATATGATCGGTGCAGGGGAGGAGGACTACAGTCTGAGTCTGGCCTCGCCTTTTCACAAGGAACAGTGGCAGGTCTCTGTATTGCCGGTATCCACCCGGTATCATGACCGGGAGGCCTCCTTGCAGCCGCTTAGTGATGCTCTCAAAGGCATGGTCTCGAAAAAGGGCAACTATCTGGTCTTCTTCCCCTCCTATCTGTACCTGAAGCATGTCTACGAGGTGTTCACGGAGAAGTATCCTGAAGTTCCCACGCTGCTTCAGGGCAGCGGGATGAGCGAGCCGGAGCGGGAGAGCTTCCTGGCGGCTTTCCGGCCGGATAACCCGGAGCCGCTGCTCGGCTTTGCCGTGCTGGGCGGGATTTTCTCCGAAGGGGTGGATCTGCCCGGCGACCGGCTGAACGGGGTGATGGTCGTAGGTGTCGGACTGCCGCAGGTGGGGCTGGAGCGCAACCTGCTGCGGAGCTATTTCCAGGCGCAGGGCAAGAACGGCTTCGATTATGCGTATATCTACCCGGGGATGTGCAAGGTGCAGCAGGCCGGAGGACGGCTGATCCGCAGCGAGAACGACAGCGGTGTCATTGTACTGGCGGACGACCGCTTCATGCAGCCTTCCTACCGTCAACTGCTCCCTGAGGAGTGGCGGGACTACTCTGTCATGATCTAAGCGGGTATAATCTATTGACAAGGCATTCATCAGACCACTCAGGAGGTAATCACATGACGCTTAATATCGGACTTGTTGGAACAGGCTGGTTCTCCAAGGTACATGCGGATTTGCTGGCAGGCATGGAGGGGGTATCGCTGAAGGCGGTCTGCGGCAGCAACAGTGCAAAGGGTGAGGAGATGGCCCGTCCTTATGGAGCCGAAGGGTACGGGGAGATAACAGAGATGCTGGACAGCCACAAGCTGGATGCCGTCTATATCTGTGTGCCGCCGCAGTCGCACGGGGCAATTGAACGGGCGCTGATCCGCAGGGATATTCCCTTCTTCATCGAGAAGCCGCTTGGCTCAAGTACAATGATTCCGGCCAGTCTGCTGGAGGATATCAAGCAGCATAACCTGCTGACCTCGGTAGGCTATCACTTCCGCTACCAGGAGAATATCCAGCGGCTGAAGCAGATGCTCTCCGGGGATAAGGTAGGGATGATCACCGGGGAATGGATGGGCGGAATGCCCGGCGCAGCGTGGTGGCGCAATCAGGAGCAGTCCGGCGGACAGTTCACGGAGCAGACGACGCATATCGTTGACCTGCTGCGATATCTGGCCGGTGAAGTGACTGAGGTCTACGGCATGTTCGGCAACCGGATTATGCATGAGAAGCATGAAGGGGTGACCGTAGCTGATGTGGGCACCGTGTCTCTGAAGCTTGAGAGCGGCATTATCGCCAGCATCTCCAATACCTGCGTGCTGCCCGGTGAGGTGAACAAGGCCGGAATCAGCTTCTATAATGAAAACGGGCTGCTCGACTGGAACCCGGAGCGGCTCCTTGAAGTCCGCAGCGGAGACAGCAAGGAATACAAGAATACGGGCAATCCTTACGCGGTAGAGAGCGAGGCGTTCCTGTATGCCGTCCGTACCGGGGACCGCTCCCGCATTCTCAGCGATTATGAGGACGGGTACAAGACGCTGAAGGTCACCTGCGCCGCGTATGAATCCGCCCAGAGCGGAATGCCTGTGAAGCTGTAGGCAGGACTCCGTCTTCTGGCAGGGTGCTGCTTAATGTATGAACACCGCAAGCAGGGCCGGTGCCAGCCCGATGGAGAACAGGGCCGTCAGAATCATCGAGATACTGGAGATGGTGCCGGTCAGCGAGCTGAGCTCGAAGGCCTTGGAGGTCCCGGTGCCATGCGCTGCGGTGCCCAGCGACACTCCGCGCGCCACTTCATTCTCAATGTGGAAGAGGCGCAGCACCGAGGGGCCCATCATCGTCCCCAGTACACCGGTCAGAATGACGAAGACCGCGGTGATGCTGGGGACGCCGCCGATGCTCTGCGAGATGCTCATGGCAATCGGCGTGGTTACCGAACGGGGGACCAGGCTGGTGGCCAGATCTCCGCTCAGGTGCAGCCATTTGGCCAGCAGCATCGAGGACAGCACAGCCGTTACCGTTCCTGACAGCACGCCTGCCGCAATTTCGGCGGCGTGCTTTTTGAGTACCTTGAAGTTCTTGTGCAGCGGAATCGCGAAGGCAATTGTCGCCGGCTGAAGCAGGTCTGAGAGCCATTTGCCGCCTGCATTGTAGGATTCATAAGAGCTGCCGGTGATAAGCAGGAAGCTGATGATCAGCAGCGGGGTAATGATCAGCGGAGAGGTGTACATTTTGCCGCTGGCTGCATAGACACGTTTGGTTATAAGGTATACCACTATGGTAAGTCCGAGGAATAAGAGTCCGGTGATCATGAGCTTCTACGCTCCTTTGCTTTATAGATAACGCCTGTCAGCAGACCCGAGCTGGCCATAACAGCAAAGGTGCCTACGAGCACAACGGCCAGTACCTGCAGGCCGAAGGATTCAAGCAGCTTCGAATAGTTCATCACTCCGATAGCCGATGGAATGAAGAACAGCAGCAGCTCAGCCAATAACCACGAAGCCCCCGCCTCCACCCAGTTCAGGCGGATCACGCCGGATTCCAGCAGCAGGAATAGTAGAATCATCCCGATAATGCTTCCGGGAAGGGGAATATGCAGCAGTGAGGTCAATCCGTTAACCAGCAGGGAGAACACTGTCAGTCCGGCCACCTGCAGTAAGCCTAAGGCAATCTTCTTCATCATGATTACTTCCTTTCATCTTACTGAAAGTTTACATCTAATTCTTTCATAGGTACAATGAATAGAATGAATAGCTCACATTCTTATTGTCTATACATGGAGGAGGCCCTAATGGAGATCAGACAACTGGAGTATTTCGTGCAGGCCGCGAGGCTGAACAGCTTCTCCAGAGCCGCAGAATCGCTGTATATTACCCAGCCGACCATCAGCAAGATGATCCGCAATCTGGAGACGGAGCTGGGAGCCGACCTGTTCTACCGCGAGGGCCGGAGCATCCGCCTGACGGATGCCGGCGAGCTGCTGCTCGTCAAGGCGCAGAACATTGTCGAGTCCTTCGCCAGCCTCTCCTCGGAGCTGGACAGCCTGCGCAATCTGAAGCAGGGGCATATCCGCATCGGACTGCCGCCCATGGTAGGGGCCAGCTTTTTCCCGGCGGTTATCGGGGAATTTCACCGGCGGTATCCCGAGGTAACGATCCGGCTTCATGAGGACGGGGCCAAAAAGGTGGAAGATGACGTAGAGTCCGGCCTGCTCGACATCGGGGCGATTGTGCTGCCGGTGGACCAGACCCGGTTCCACAGCTTCACCTTTGTGGAAGAGCGGCTGGAATTGCTGGTTCCCGCAGGGCACCGCCTGGATGGAGCACAGCAGGTGCCGCTCAAAGAGCTGGCAGAAGAGGAGTTCGTTCTGTTCCGGGAGGATTTCGCCCTGCATGACCGGATTATCTCGGAATGCCTCAGGGCGGGCTTTCAGCCCAAGGTAGTCTATGAAAGCTCGCAGTGGGATCTGATCAGCCGGATGGTCGCCGCCGGGATGGGCATTGCGCTGCTGCCGGAGACCATCTGCCGGGATATCGACCGTTCACGGATTGCGGTCATTCCTCAGACCGAGCCGGTCATCCCCTGGCAGCTGGGCATGATCTGGCGCAAGGACCGCTATCTGTCCTTTGCCGCAAGGGAGTGGATTGCTTTTGCGATGGGGGTACTCGGGGAGCGTTATCTCCCGCCGGAGCAGCCGGAGAAGTTATAAATAACGCAGCTTATTTATAAATTCCGCCGACATTTTTTTCTTTTTCTGCAAATTTTGTTTTTTGGCATCATGATTTATGATAGGGGAGAAGTTGATAGAGAGAAGGTGAGTGACCGTGAGCCTTTACCAGAATTCTCCTGATGTTAGCGGCCGGGATTACAGAGAAGATGAGCTGTTCCTTACTATAGAGAACTTAAGAAGCGAGTTGCTGGAGGTAGCCCAGGAGCGGAGTCTGAGCGACCATGCGGTGCTGGAGCTTAGCCAGCGGCTGGACGGATACATCGTGATGGCCCAGAACCTGATGATGGAGAGCCTGCGCAGCCGCAAGAACGCAGCCGCGCCCTACGGCAAGAATAAGAAGAGCCAGCGGATCAGGAATAAGGCGGCTTTGCAGCAATAATCTATAATATAACCGTTTTTCTGACGGTGTCTGATAACTGTGGTCCTACTAAATGTGGGGCCATTTTGTTGTGCTTTTCATAGTCATGTCCTATAATGGCAATTAATAGAAGGATAACCTGAATGATGGATAGGGAGGTGCCGGGTGGAGGCGAAGCTGACTACATTACGTACGGAAATCGAGAAGAGTCTGTCCCGCTCGGGCCATAATCTTGCCTCATTTGCCAAAGTCTCCGGGCTGAACCGCGGCAGTCTCAGCGCCATTCTTCACGGCAATCCGCCGAAGCCGATCTCACTGGGACAGCTGGATGCCATGACCCGGGCCTTCGGATTCCCGGAAGGCTGGCTGTATCCGCTGTATGTGGATGAGTGCTTCGGTGAAGAGCGGATCTCCCGCCGCCGCATCGAGCCCTTCCTGGTCAAATGTGCCGAGATCGGCAAGCAAATGTGCATTGAAGAGGTCTTAAGGCGGGTTATGGAATATCAGCGGCCGCTCGATATTATCTACAGGGTGGCAGAGAGGCTGTTTGGCAGCGGCAGAATCCAGGAATCCATCGTGTTCTACAAGCTGATTGTAGACCATGAACAAGACAGCTATTCCGAGCGCATGGCGATTAGCCAGTACCGTATCTTCAAGTCTCTGCAGTCAACTCCCGATGTGGATATGGAGCAGAAGCTGCGTGCTGTAATCAGCTTCGAGCCGTACCGCGGGCTGCTTCCCGAGGAGATGCAGCTGGACGGGCTGCTGAAGCTGGCGAAGGTGTGCTTCGCGCTGCACCGCTGGAAGGATGTAGAGAAATTCGCCGATGAGCTGAGGGCCTTAGCAAGCGGGATCTACCGTGAGGAGCTGCGCCGCAGCAAGGGGAAGAGGGCGGGACAGCCCTTCCAGGCGGAACGTCCGCTGGTGGTCTATTACGGGCACGGCTATCTGCTGAAGGCTTCGGCGCTTACCAAGCAGGGCGAGTATGAGCAGGCCAAGAAATATACCGCCGGCTATGCGGACCTGGGCTGGTTTGAGATGCTGGATGACGAGGGGCGCAGCAGTGTGGACAGCTTCAAGCTGTTTGCCGCCGCGAACGGGTATACGCTTGAGCTGCTGATGGGCAACATTTCTGTATTGCCCTCCTATATCTCTTTCTTGTCAGAGCATCCCGGCGAGATTCTGTCCGGCATGGTGATCATTATGGAGTCGGCCAACCGCTTCGGGTTCTCCGCAGATGCGGTGTTGTCACGCTTTTCCCGGGAGATGCTGCGCTTTGAACAATTCCAGGATACGATCAATGTTGACCGGGTGTACCGTCTGTATTATCAGATCGCAATGTACCATATCTCCCGTCAGCAGTATGCCAAAGGATTGGACTACATCATTCATTGTCTGCGTCTGACCATCAGGCTGAACAGCGGCAAGGATTTCATTAATTGTGTGACCTTATTTGAACTGAACAGAGACTACGCCTCGGATACCCAGCAGAATGCTTACCGTGAACTGATCAGGGAGGTGAGAGCACATGAAGAGATCAATGTTGATGACGGCCAGCGTTTTGGTATTGTTTAGCTTCATTCTTATCGGTACAGGCACAGACCAGAAGGTCAAGACAAGAGGCTTAACGGCTGTTGAACACGGAGTGGAATTCTAGGCCGGAGCAGAGCAGTCAATGATATAAGTGAACAGGAACTCCCCGGCCGTCCGTGTCGCGGGAGCATTTGTGCGTATACATGTGAAAAAAAATACATATCAAGAGCGCATTCAGGAATTGACAAAGTACAATCACGAAAATATAATTAGGTAGCCTAATTAATATAGGAGTTAATTATTTGTAGACCTAACTAAAATGAGGTGGAAGCATTGGGATAGAGCGGGAAGGTGAAAACACAGTCGGGCACAAGCTTTTCTCAGCCTTAAGGAAGCTGCGGAAGGGGCTATGGCATCACTCGGTGGAGGGGCATAAGCCAAGTGAGATGACTTTATTAATATGCATTGCACGGGCGTCACATTCCTCGGACCTGGGGCTTAAGGTCTCGGAGATCAGCCGTTTCCTGGGCTTGACTCCGCCTACGGTAACCCAATTGATCAACAGTCTTGAAGCCAAGCAGATGGTCGAGCGGCAGGCCGATGCCTCCGACCGCAGAGTCGTGCGCATCAAGTTGACCGAACAGGGCAAAATTATTACACGCAAGGCCAGGAACCACATGGACTCGACACTCCAGAAGATGGTGGAGTATCTGGGGGAGAAAGAATCCGACCAGCTGGCGGATTTGCTAATGAAGGTCTATACCTTCATGGAGGAGAATCCGCCGCCTAACCTAGACCGGCTACAAATGAACGGAGATGAGAAGCATGATTAAATTAATGAAACAACTGAAGCCCTTCCGCTTGGCCATCGCAGGGGTTTTAATTTTGGTATTCCTGCAGTCCATGGGTGATCTGTATCTTCCCACCTTGATGAGTAACATTATCGATGAAGGGATTGTGCAAGGAGACCAGCCGTATATCTGGAGAATCGGCGGCTTCATGCTGCTGGTGGCGGCAGGCGGTGTGATATGCTCTATTATTGCGAGCTATCTGTCAGCCAGAGTGGCGGCAGGCTTCGGCAAGAATACCCGTTCACGGATGTTCAATCATGTGGAGAATTTCACCCTGCATGAATTCGATAAGCTGGGCACGGCCTCATTGATTACACGTACGACTAATGATATTACACAGGTACAGACGGTATTGACTATGATGCTCCGCATGATGGTCGGTGCCCCGATGATGATGATCGGCGGGATTATTATGGCGGTGTCGGAGGATGCCAAGCTCTCGCTGATCTTTGTGGTGGTAATTCCGCTGCTGGTCGGAGCGATCTTCTTCATCGGAATGAAGGGTTTGCCGTTGTTCAAGGCGATCCAGATTAAGCTGGACAAATTAAATCTGGTGCTGCGCGAGCATCTGACCGGTATCCGCGTCATCCGCTCCTTCAACCGGATTGAGCATGAGAACAGACGGTTCAGTACGGCCAACCGCGACCTTACCGACACGGCGATCAAAGTCAACAAGGTGATGGCGGGACTCATGCCGCTGATGATGATCGTCATGAACTTCTCGATGATTGCCATTCTGTATTACGGCGGAATCCGTATCGGCGACGGGGACCTGAAGGTCGGCTCCCTGATGGCCTTCATTCAGTATGCGATGCAGATTATGTTCTCGCTGATCATGGTTTCGATGATGTTCGTGCTGATTCCAAGGGCTTCCGCCTCCGCGCTGCGCATTAATGAAGTGCTGGATATGCAGCCCGAGATTAAGGACCCTACCACCGCAGAGCTGAAGACTACGGCTACAGCAACCCATGAAGACGGGCGTGACGGAATGCGCGGGTATGTGGAGTTCGAGAATGTATCCTTCGCTTATCCCGGTGCGGAACAGGCGGCCTTGTCGGGCATTACCTTCAGTGCGCGTCCCGGTGAGATTACCGCCATTATCGGCGGAACCGGGTCAGGCAAGTCTACGCTGCTTAACATGATACCGAGATTCTATGACGCCATAGAAGGCGCGGTGCGTGTGGACGGAGTGGATGTCCGTGAGATGACGCAGGAGGATCTGCGGAGCAAGATCGGTTATATTCCGCAAAAAGCCGTGCTGTTCACCGGTACCATCAACGAGAATATCCGATACGGCAAAGAGGATGCTACAGAAGAAGAGATTCTTCATGCCGCCAGGGTGGCTCAGGCCTATGACTTCGTCTCCGCGATGAAGGAAGGCTTCGATTCGAACATCTCCCAGGGGGGCGGCAACGTCTCCGGCGGCCAGAAGCAGCGTCTGTCGATTGCCCGTGCCCTCGTCCGCAAGCCGGAGGTGTATCTGTTCGACGACAGCTTCTCCGCGCTGGACTTCAAGACCGATGCCAAGCTGCGCGCGGCTCTCAAGGAGGAGACCACGGAATCTACGGTCCTTATCGTTGCACAGCGGGTAAGCACGGTAATGGATGCAGACCGGATTATCGTACTGGATGAAGGTAAAATTGTCGGAATGGGCACGCACCGTGAGCTGCTGGACAACAATGAGGTGTACCGCGAGATTGTATCCTCGCAGCTGTCAGAGGAGGAAATAGCATGAGTGAACAGAACAAAGCAGCGAAGCCGCCGCAGGGCGGCAGACACGGCGGCTTCGGCGGTGGACCGGGCGGCGGTCCCGGCATGAGAATGCCCGCCGAGAAGGCGAAGGATTTCAAGGGCACCCTGCGCCGCCTGATCCGGTATTTGCGTCCGCGCCAGGTTCAGCTGATTATCGTATTCGTAATGGCCATTGCCAGTACCGTATTCAGTATTTTCAGCCCCAAGGTTATGGGGAAAGCAACAACCAAGCTCTTCGAAGGCGCTTATGGCAAGATGATGGATGTGCCTGGGGCGAAGATTGATTTTGGCTATGTGAATGATATTCTGATCCTGCTCGCCGGTCTATATCTGTTCAGCGCACTGTTCAGCTATATCCAGCAGTATGTCATGGCTGGTGTTGCACAGAAGGTCGTATACGATATGCGCGAGCAGATCAACAGCAAGCTGGAGCGGCTGCCGCTGAAATATTTCGATTCCCGGACCCACGGGGAGATACTCAGCCGGGCCACCAATGATGTGGACAACATCAGTACCACCCTGCAGCAGAGCTTGACCCAGCTGATCACCTCTATTGTGACGATTGTCGGGGTTATTGTAATGATGCTGACGATCAGCCCATGGCTGACCCTGATTACAATCGTAACGCTGCCGCTGAGCTTCGTGGTGATTATGCTGATCACCAAGCGTTCACAGACGTATTTTGTCGGACAGCAGAAGTCGCTGGGCCAGCTGAATGGTCATGTGGAGGAGATGTATACCGGGCACCGGATCATCAAGGCTTTTGGACGGGAGAAGAATTCCCTGAAGGACTTCAATGCCATCAACGAGGAGCTGTATAACTCCGGCTGGCGCTCCCAGTTCATCTCCGGGGTGATTATGCCGCTGATGATGTTCATCGGGAACCTGGGGTATGTGCTGGTGTGTGTGGTCGGCGGGATCTTCGTGACCAAAAAAGTAATTGATGTCGGTGACATCCAGGCCTTCATCCAGTATTCGCGCCAGTTCACCATGCCGATTACGCAGACCGCGAATATCGCCAACATCATCCAGTCCACCATCGCTTCGGCGGAACGTGTATTTGAACTGCTGGATGAGGAAGAGGAAGTCCCTGAAGTGGCAACTACACTGGCGAAACGTTCAGCAGATGCTGAAGAGGGCTCGGTGGAGTTCCGCCATGTGCAGTTCGGCTACAAGCCGGATGAGCTGCTGATTGAAGACATGAATATCGAGGTCAGCCCGGGCCAGACCATTGCAATTGTTGGGCCGACCGGTGCCGGCAAAACCACGCTGATCAACCTGCTCATGCGTTTCTATGAGATCAGCGGCGGGGAGATTGTGATCGACGGCGTGAACATCACCGATATGAAGCGCAGCGAACTGCGCAGCAAATTCGGTATGGTGCTCCAGGATACCTGGCTGTTCAACGGTACGATCCGCGATAATATCGCTTACGGCCGGGAAGGGGCGACAGAGGCTGATGTGGTGCGGGCTGCCAAGGCGGCGCATGCCGATCACTTCATCCGTACGCTGCCGCTCGGGTATGATACGATTCTGAATGAAGAAGCCTCCAACATCTCCCAGGGTCAAAAGCAGCTGCTGACCATCGCCCGGGCGATTCTGGCCGATCCGTCCATCCTGATCCTGGATGAAGCGACCAGCAGCGTGGATACGCGGACAGAGGTGCAGATCCAGAAGGCGATGAACACGCTGATGCACGGCAGAACCAGCTTCGTCATCGCTCACCGCCTGTCCACTATCCGGGATGCCGACCTGATCCTGGTCATGAACCAGGGCAGTGTGATTGAGAAGGGAACCCATGTGGAACTGCTGGAAGCCGGCGGCTTCTACGCCGATCTCTATAACAGCCAGTTCTCGGAGGATGACCTGCCGGACGCAGGCTGATCTCTGCATCTGAATGGAAGAGTTACCTGAATATAACCGGCTGTAGTTCACAGCCAGGCATCACCCAGCGTTCCTGCAGAGCGTCTTCGGACATTCTCTGCAGGAACGCTTTTTTTGCACTCGCTCACCCACCAACCAACCAACCCACCCACCAACTCACCAACTCACCAACTCACCAACTCACCACTTACCTATGCCACCATTCAACTCTCCAACTGAACCTTTCCTGCACAAAATACAACTTTCCCCGCGTCCAATTGGCCTAAATCTCAAATTGTTGCACAGAAAGCAGCATTCCTCCTCCATCCATAGGCTGCCAGCAAAAATTCCTGCATTTTGTGCAGCAATCCTCCAAATATCAGCTTATCTGTGAGCGGAAGTTGCAATTCCTGCAAGATTTCTGTCTGCGGAATCCGGCGCAGGTCTAAATGTGATTTTCCAGATAATACTAGATAAAGTGGCTGCAATCGCCCGTTATTAGCGGCATGGAGTCCGCTGTTTCCGGGCAAGCAGCGGCAGTTTTAACACTAGTACTGTATCAGATTTAAAAGGATGGATAAGCTTGTGAAACTCAGGGGTTCGTGTAATGAAACCCTATCCTCCCAAAAAATCTAACGGACCGAAAAGACCTTATTCTCACGAGAACGCCACCTTATGCAGCGTAACGGACTCAGGCGACCTTATCGTCCTTCTACGAGTCGTTTTGGGGCTGAATTGCAGGGGATAAGGTCCTTGGGGTCCGTTAATCGCCCAAGTGACGACTTTCTTCCCGGATAAGAGCACCTCAGTCCGTTACGCTAGGCCAAACGCCCCTAAAGAACAACCCCCGCTTGGAAAAGTTGCAATTTGAAGGGGAATTGCTTCTGCTCCACTATTTTAAATCTGATGAGGTACTAGTTTTTCGGAATTTCAGAAAAAAGATTTGCTTAAAATTTTCGGGGTATATATGATAAGGATAGTAAAATGACCCGCGGCTCATTTTTTTGGAATATAAGAATTTATATGTTTCGCACTATAAATTATCCTTATATTTCTCGCTGAAACGGTGTCGTCCTTTAAAAGGACGGCACAGCCGTTTCTACTTGGGCGGACGGATAGGAGAGAGGATGAAAGGTATGTCTGGCTACGGAAAATGGGTAGCAGGGAGCAAGACCAAATGGATCACGCTGCTGGTGTGGATTGTACTGGTTGGGGTGCTTACGATGCTATGGCCTTCGGTGAATTCACAGGTTGCGAACAATGCCTCCAACCTGCCGGAGGACTCACAATCGGTGCGGGCATCGGTCGTTGCCGAGCGGGAATTTCCGGCCGGAAGCGGCGTGCCGGCACTGCTTGTATGGCATCGTGAAGGAGGAATCTCCGAGGAGGACCTCGTACATATTACAGCAGTATACGGCAAGCTTGAGCAGCAGCCTCTGGAGCATCAGAACTTCGTTCCGCCGCTCGGCAAGCTGCCGCCGCAGGCGCTGCAGGCGTCCTTGTCGGAGGACCGGAGCACAATCGTTACCCCGGTGCTGTTCGACAAGACGGCGGACAGCGACCAGCTGGGGGAGTCGCTAAAGAGCCTGAAGGAGCGGGTCCGGACAGAGACGGGGGCTGACCCGTCTGCCGCCAAGCCGGACAGCGGGGACTTAAGCCTGCGGGTATCCGGTCCGGTTGGAATCTCAGTAGATGCTACAGGGTTATTCAAGAATGCCGATGTGTCGCTGCTGATTGCGACCGTCATTCTGGTGCTGGTCTTCCTGCTGCTGATCTACCGTTCACCGATTCTGGCCCTGATTCCGCTGGTTGCGGTAGGCTTTGCTTATGGTGTAACCAGCCCGGTACTCGGTCTGATGGCCAAAGAAGGCTGGATTACGGTGGATTCCCAGGCGGTCTCGATTATGACCGTGCTGCTCTTCGGGGCAGGAACAGACTACTGCCTGTTCCTGATCTCGCGCTTCCGCCAGATGCTGAAGGTGGAGGAGAATAAGGGGCGTGCACTGCTGAGTGCCATTTCCCACTCCTCCGGGGCAATTGCGATGAGCGGCTTCACGGTGGTGCTGGCCCTCTTCGCTCTGCTGCTGGCTAAATACGGCGCATACCACCGGTTTGCAGTGCCGTTCAGCGTCTCCATTCTGATTATGGGCGTAGCCAGTCTGACCCTGGTTCCGGCCCTGCTGGCGATCTTCGGACGGACCTCATTCTTCCCGTTCGTGCCGCGCACTCCGCAGATGGAAGCAGAGCGGGCCCAGGCCAAGGGCAGACCGGTGCCGCAGCCGCAGCCCGCCCGCCGCAGAGGAATCGGGTACCTGGTCGTTTCCTGCCCGTGGGCCATTGTCGGAATTACCGTGGTGCTGCTGGGAGTGCTGGCTTCGTTCTCCAGCGGAATTAAGTTCACCTATGATATTCTGTCATCATTCCCGAAGACGATGGAGTCGCGGGAAGGCTTCGACCTGATCGGCAAGCAGTTCTCACCCGGTGAGCTGGCACCCGCCAAGCTGATGGTCGATACAGAAGGGTTATCCGGCGGTGAAGACCTGAAATCTGTGCTGAGCAGCCTGTCCTACGTGGATGTGGTCTCAGACCCGCAGCAGGGGGCGGTCAACCCGAAGATTACCGCCTATGATATTGAGTTCAAGGACAATCCGTATTCGATTGAGGCGATGGACCATATTCCGGCACTTCAGGCTACGGTCGAGCAGGCCCTGGCGGAATCAGGGATTGCGAACGCGCAGGATAAGGTATGGATCAGCGGGCAGACCGCTACCCAGCATGATACCAAGGAGCTTGGGGAACGGGACACCGATCTGATTATACCGGTCGTTATCGGCCTGATTACCCTGCTGCTGCTGATTTATCTCAGATCTGTCGTAGCCACAGTGTATCTGGTGGGCACAGTAATCCTGTCGTTCTTCTCGGCACTGGGCCTGGGCTGGATCATCATTCATTATGTGCTCGGAGCAGACGCGATTCAAGGCTCCATTCCGCTATATTCCTTCGTCTTCCTGGTAGCGCTCGGGGAAGATTACAACATCTTCATGATCTCGAATATCTGGAAAAAGCGTAAGCATATGCCGCTGAAGCAAGCGATTGCCGAAGGGGTGAATGAGACCGGCTCGGTCATTACCTCCGCCGGACTTATCCTGGCCGGTACGTTCGCCGTGCTGGCAAGCCTTCCAATTCAAGTTCTGGTTCAGTTCGGGATTATCACGGCGATCGGTGTTCTGCTGGATACCTTCGTCGTCCGTCCGTTCCTGGTACCGGCTATCACCGTCCTCTTCGGCCGCGTGGCCTTCTGGCCGGGTAAGCATCAGGAGATAAGCGAAGCCGCTGCTTCTGATACACAGCAATAAGAAGTATTTAGTTATACAATTTTCTGAAAAAACAACAAAGAAATCGCCCTCTCGGGAAAATGGAAGATCCATCAACCATCCCGAAAGGAGCGATTTTTTTGCTGTTGCCAGCGAATCTCTATTGAAGGGAGAAGCGCCAAGTGATTTCATTCCATAAAAGCAGTAAGGTACGAAGCTGCCTTCGCAGCGAAAAAACAGGGATAAGTGTATTATGTGCAGGCCTGTTGATTAGCTAAATTATGGGAATGCAAGATCATTAGCGAAAAAGGTAATCCATTCTACGGGTAAACGTTGCAGCGTAAATAAGCGGTCAAAGTCGGCAAACGTTAGTTTTGCGCTCCAATGCACCCCTGCATTCCCTTCGTCAAACAGGAATTTTAATAACACATAAACCAGTAGAGCCGTATATAACTGGCCGTACACAGCGTTTGGTGTGGTCCCAAATAAGGTTGGAATGTTTAAGTGCTGCTTAATCCAGCGAAAAAACACTTCAATCTGCCACCGCTTTTTGTAGATTTCTGCAATCCGCTCGGCGGAGTGCCAGTGCAGATTCGTAGCAAGGATCACCGGATTGCCTTGCGGATCTCTTAGGATCACCACGCGAAAACGGTTTTTGGAAAGCCCTTGTTTTTTTCCCAATTGGCAGGTGAAATCTTGTTCGAGTGTTCCCGTGAAGGGTTCGCTTCGCGTTCGGGAGACCGGGGAGTGAAAGAGCGTGTTGTCCCGAAGCCGAATAACAAAGAATTGGTGCTGCTCCAGATAGTCATCGAATCGTTTGTAACCGCTATACGCCCGATCAGCTACGAGAATAAACCGCTTGTCGGTCACCTCGGGACAGCTTTTGAAATCATGGGAATTCCCTGTGGTCTCGGTCACCTTATGGAGCCGGCCTTCATCGGCCACTACCGACACGTGCAATTTAATTCCCGCTCGTTCGCCTTTCAGCAGAGCCCAAGGAAGCCGCCCTTTACCCACGGTAATTTTAGTGGAATCGACGAGCAATAACGCTTTGGGAATCCCTAAATGTCTTCGGGTCGAGCGATTACACCGATCGATCATGAGGTTCAGCAGTTGCTTAAAAAGCTCGAAGGGAACCTTCTTCGCTTTTTTCGAGAGCGTAGAATGGTCTACGGGTCTGAGGCTGCTTGAAACCATGCGTACTTCACCATCCCGATACCCCTTCCACTGCTGGAACGAAGCCTCCGCCAAGAACAAGAAGAGGTCATAGACGGTGAATTTCCTTGCTTTATCGACATATTCAAGTTCTTGAAGAAACGGTGAGAGTTTCTCTTCGGGAATCACCGATTGCAGAATGTTCGAGATTGAAGTAGACTTTTTCATGAGGTCGCCTCATTTCGGATGTTTGTAGGGGTACAAACACTTTACCGAATGAGCGGCCTTTTTTCTACCTTTTTTTAGCTAATCAACAGGCTTGTACGAATTGCAATTAAGCCTCCCCCTTGCACCCTAATCGGGGTGAGGTAACCCCTCAGCAAGCCATTAGTTAAAGTAATTCTCACATGTTTAGATCTGATGTGCTACTGTCAGCCTGGGTGTCCGGAGTGCGGCTGTGCAGCAGCTCGTACTTGTCGAGCGAGGAACCGACAATGGCTTCGTTCCGTCCGGCTCCGCGGTGCGAATCCCGGAAGGCGGGGCTTGAGGTCCAGCCGTTCAGCGCTTCCTCGTTCTCCCAGACGGTGCTGATCTTCAGCTCCTCGACGCCTTCCTTGGGAGCGCCGTGCCACACCTCCATGCGGATGAAGCCGGGGATGCTCTGCACTCCGTTATCTGCGCTGAACCGTGAGGCCAGCGCTTCGCCATGCCCTTCCTTGATCTTGATCGTATTGGTAACTACCAGCATGCCAAGTCCTCCTTGTAGGGCTTTACGTAATTTCCGCTTCCATATTATTGCGGATTGGTGGTCCAGATGCCTGCCGTCTTCAGGAAGACACGGTCAGGCAGCTTAAGCGCAGCAAGCGTCAGCTCGGCCACGTCCTCCGGCTGCATCATCCGGTCCTCGTCCCCGATCTTGAGACCTGCGCTTGTCGCCAGGCCTGTATTGACCGTGCTTGGGGTTAGCGCCACGACACGGATATTATGCTTGCGCACCTCCATCGCCAGTGCTTCGGTCATGCCCATCAGAGCGAACTTGGAAGCACAGTAGGCGGAGCCTGTAGCGAATCCGCGTTCTCCTGCGGTGGAGGAGATATTAATGATGTTGCCGCTTGAACGCTCAATCATGGCAGGCAGTGCGGCACGGGTCACATAATACGCCCCGAACAGGTTGATCTGCATATGCCGTTCCCAGTCGGCCGGGTCCATCTCCAGGAACGTGCCGAACTGGGCGATCCCGGCATTATTTATAAGTGCGTCGAAGGGACCGAGATCCTTCTGCAGGGCCACTACTGCCCGCTCCGCTTCTTCACGTACCGCAATATCGGCTACGGCAATACTGACCTTGACGTCGTACACCTCGGTCAGCGCCAGCTTCAGCGCTTCCAGATCCGCCGAGGTTCTGGAGATCAGCCCCAGGTTGGCGCCTTCCTTGGCCAGCGCCATGGCGAGCGCCTTGCCGATTCCCTTGCCTGCACCTGTAATGACAATACTGGTTCCTCTCAAATCCATAACCTGTCGTCACGCTCCTTATATATAGAATAATAGGTAACTCTAGATGATACAGTCTATTATACCTGAGCGGCGGGGCACAATCACGCCGGAGCCGCTTCGTGCAGGAAGGGCCGCGGGAGAAGCCGGGACCGCCGCATAGTGCCGTGCAGCGCCCGGTGATTCCGCTCAGTCTCCCGGCGTGATTGTCTTAAGCGGCAGAGTCGCCGGGCCTTCAAGCACATCGCCTTCGTAGGAGAAGCGGGAGCCGTGACACGGGCAATCCCAGGAGCGCTCGGCATCATTCCACTCGCATTCACAGCCCATATGGGTACAGGTTCTGTCGACAAGATGCAATTGGCCTTCGGGATCGCGGTAGGCGCCAACGCGTTTGCCGTCATGGAAGACGACTGCACCCTGATCCTTCTCCAGATCCTTCGTTTTGGTGTGCACAATCTCGACTTTACCGGCGACCAGCTCTTTGGCGACAGAGAAGTTCTGCACGATGAAGTTCTTGATGGCGGGAACCGCCTTGAAGCGGGAGGGATCATATAACCCGGTGTACGGATTGCTGCTCCCCTGAATGCCGTCTGCGATCAGGCGGGCAGCCACGGTTCCGTTTGTCATGCCCCACTTCCCGAATCCTGTGGCGATATAGATCTCTTCATCCTCGGCCCGCTTGCCGATGTAGGGAACCCGGTCCAGCGTAATCAGATCCTGAGTGGACCAGCGGAACGGAATACTGCGGATGCCCAGCAGCTCTCCGGCGAACCGTTCCAGATTCTCATAATGGCCGAACGTACAGATGCCTTGACCGGTCTTGTGGTTCTCCCCGCCGGCAATGACCAGCTTCCGGTCTCCCCATTCCACTGCCCGCAGCGAGCGGGTCGGTTCACCGGCACTCAGATACATGCCGCCTTCGTAATCGGTCTCCGGCTCGAACGCCAGACAGTAGGAGCGTTCGGCATGCAGCCGCGAGAAGTAGAGGGATCCGCCGTCATAGAAGGGGAAGTGGGAAGCAGACACGGCATGGCGGCAACGGATCTGGAACTTCTCTCCCTCCGTATGCAGGGTTAACTGTCCGTCCGTATCGACCTTCTCCCCGATCATCGTATGCTCAAATACGGTGCCGCCCCTGTCCAGAACGGCCTGCAGCAGCCCCTTCAGATACTCCAGCGGATGAAAACGCGCCTGGTCCGGCATCCGGATGGCCCCGCCTGCGCCCAGCGGCAGGGGCACCTGATCCAGCCACTCTCCGGGCAGTCTCAGCTTGCCGTAAGCCTCGAATTCGTCATTCAGCGCCTTCAGCGTCTTCGTGTCGCCTTTATCCGCATATAGATAGGCCGCCTCCCGCGTCATTCCGCAGGACAGGTCCAGCTCCGCCGCTGTGGCAATCATCCACTCCATCGCCTCGCTGTTCGACTGATAATACATCCGGGCCTGCTCCTCGCCGAAATGCTTCAGCAGACCCTCATAGATCATTCCGTGCTGGGCGGAGATTTTGGCGCTGGTATAGCCGGTGGTCCCGCCGAGAATCTCTCCGGCTTCCAGCAGCGTGACCTTATATCCGGCCTTGGACAGCAGATAGGCAGTAGTAATCCCGGTAATCCCTGCCCCTACAATAGCTACATCTGTGACATGGTCTTCCGCAAGCACCGGAAAAGACGGAAGCCCGGTGCTGCCCACCCAGAGCGATTCCGGAAATTGCGGAAGACCTTGCGAACGGTGTTCCTGTGAGTTCATTATTTAATCCCTCCTAAGTGATGATCCATTTCATTTATTACCACTCTTCTGGAAAAAGAAACGCCCTGATTCGGCAACTGGTGCATGAAAACCGCCAGAAAGTGCCAATATAAGGAGAAGTTCGCAGAGAAATGCGTTTAGGAGAGATGATCCATGCCGGGACAACAGCATAAGCAGGAGGTTTCCCTGGACTGGATCAGGAGGGAGCTGGACGGGTTCGGCGATCTGGAGGACAAGCACATGGCTATTCCGGCGGGACAGGCCAGCCTGCTGTATATTAAAAGCGTGACGGACGCACAGGCGATCAGCCGGAATATCATTGCCCCCTTTTACGAAATGGATCAACCGGCCGCGTATTACAGCTACATTGCCAATTATCCGGGCAGTGAGGAGACAGCAGAGGGCCAGCGTGCGCTGGACCTTCTGCTCAGCGGGTATGCCTGCATAGGATGGCAGGACAAGCTCTGCTTCTTCGATGTCCTCAAGGCCGAGACCAGCAGCATTAAGGAGACGATTACGGAGAGCATCAGCCAGGGGCCCTCCGATGCGCTGGGGGAGAGCCTGGCGGTGAATCTGAATCTGGTCCGGCGGCGTTACCAGTCTCAGACGCTCAAGACGGAATTCACCGTCATCGGCAATGTATCCAAGACCAAGGTGGCGATCCTCTATGATGTGGACAGAGTGAACCCCAAGGTTCTGGCCGAGTTAAAAGAGAAGCTGGATTCGCTCAAGCTGGATATTCTTCAGGCTGCCGGTGAGCTGGAGAAATATATCAGCAGCGATCAGCTGCGGATTTTCCCCAAGACCATTGTGACCGAGCGCCCGGACCGGGTGGTATTCAATCTGGCGGAAGGAAAGGTGGCGCTCCTGCTGGATACTACCGGATATGCCATTGTCCTGCCGTCCATCTTCAATGATTTCTTCACCGCCATGGATGACAAAATCCACCTTCCCTTCGTGGGGCGCTTCCTGAAGCTTCTGCGTATCCTGGGCGTGGCTATGACGCTGTGGCTGCCGGCCTTGTATATTGCCTTCACCTCGTACAATCCGGAGATTGTGCGGGTGCAGGTTGCCCTACTGATCGGGGGGAGCCGGGCGACTGTGCCGTATCCTTCGTTCGTGGAGGTTATTCTGATGATGCTGATGATGGAATTCCTGACCGAGGCCAGCTTGCGTCTGCCCCGCGCCATCGGCCCGACAGCCACAACGGTGGGTGGTCTGATTCTGGGGCAGGCGGCTACAGCGGCGGGGCTGATCGGCAACATCATGATTATACTCGTCTCTGTGGTGGCGATCTCCAATTTCCTGATTCCGCTGAATCTGATGAGCTTCTCCATCCGTGTGCTGAAGTATTTATTCGTGATCGCAGCGGCTGTGCTGGGGCTTGTCGGGGTGGTCGTCTGCCTGGTCGGCTTCACGATGTATTTATGCAGCCAGCGCAGCTTCGGCCAGCCGTATTTCAAATTGTTTTTTCTGGATACCCTGGGAACCGCCCATAAGAAGAAAAGCGGTGGGCAATGATGGCGAACAGCCGCTATTTCTATTGCCTGTTTCTCATGAATTCCCTGATCAATGTCATTAACTTCGCCCCGCGTGAGCTGATCGATGCCCGGTTTGACGGTGCGCAGTCCTCTATTCTGATTGCAGTGGGTACGGGCACCCTGTTCATCTACCTGTTCACCAGAGTCATCAATAAATTCCCCGGGCAGGGACTGCCGGAGATCTTCGCATCGGCCTTGCCCAAGCTGCTGGCATCCCCGCTGATCTTCATTTATGCCTTTCTGTGGTATATGGCCGGGGCGCTGATTATGCTGTCCTTTGTGGATATTACCCAGCGGTTTATCAGCCCGGACACCGGGCCTTATGCGGTCTTGTTCGGGTTCCTGACGGTCGTCTGCCTCTGCACCCGGATCGATTCGCTGTCCCTGCTCTACGGGCTTGAGGTTACACTCGGGATTACCCTGCCGCTCATCCTGTATACGACAGTCAAGGCGGTGCTTAACCCCGACTTTAGCTGGGATGCCGTCCTGCAGATCATGACCCATTCCCTGCATGCGCCCGATATGAACAGCCTGGCAGCGGCAACCTTTACCTTCAGCGGTTATATCAATCTGGCGATCTTCAACCGGGTGTTTCATGGCTTGAAGCTGAAGCATCTGTGGATTTTGAGTCTGGAGGGCCTGCTGGTACTGGCTTTGACTTTTTTTGTGCCTATAGGATATCACGGAACGGTCGGCATTGAGCGGCATGTATACACCTGGTTCACGACAGCGGACAGCATCCGCATTGAGGCGTTTCTGATTGAACGCATGTTGTACATCTTCTATTTCGCATATATCACCCTATCGCTGGTCAGTGCCATCATCCAGTGGCATGTCGGTAAGGAGCTGCTGCTCAGTCTGCTTCCAACCACCACCGGAGCGCCGAAGAAAAAACTGTGGCAGGAGATCATTATCCTGGTTCTGTTCGCTTCCGGGGCATTTGTCCTTCTGCAACTGGATCAATATAACCTTAACATGCTGGGAGTGTTCCTGTTGCATATCCGCTGGTATGGGGAGCTGCTGCTGATCTTATTGTTGTTCTGGTGCTACTGGATTGTGAGGAGGCGCAGGGCATGAGAGGAAGAAGTAGCCGATATAACAGAGTTGGCGGGACCCTTATCCTGCTGCTTCTGCTGGCTATGACCATCACAGGCTGCAATTTCAAAGATATCGACCGGAGAATCTTCGTGGTTGCCATCGGGATTGACCCCGGCGAACAGGACGGAACCTTCAAGGTAAGCCTCAAGCTGGCAATCCCCCAAGGGGATGTCACGAAGATTGACGAGAAGATGCTGATTCTCACGGAAGAATCCGAGAGTATCTCTGAAGCACTGCGGAGAATGAAGTCCAAAGTAGAGAAGGAACTGGATTATGTCCACTGCAAGACAATAATTCTGGGAGAGCGAATAGCGGCGAAGGATATCTGGCAAGTGACAGATTGGGCGGTGCGCCGCAGAGATATCCAGTCGATTCTGAACTTTGCGGTAGGAAGACCGGGAGCGCTTGAAGTTCTGCAGGTCAAGCCGCCCTCCGAGCGCATTCCGTCCAACTCGCTGATCCTGGCGATGAGCGGACAGGGAACGGAGTCGCCTTTTATCTCAAGCGTGTACTCCTATCAGTTAATGAGAAGCATCTATGAGAATGGCATAGACCCCATCCTGCCGATTATTGAAGCGCAGGGGAAGGAACAGTTCCTGATTAACAAGATCGCTCTGCTGGATAAAAATAAAATCCGCCTGGTCCTCACCCCCGATGAGACCCGGCTGTTCAATCTGCTGTCCCGCTCCAATCTGCGGACGAACTTCCCTGCCCATATCGGCAGCGGCATGTATGAGTACTACACCGAGAGCTCTTCCTCCGGCTACAAGATTGTGGTTCCCCGGGAGGGCGAGCCTTACATCCGCTATACCATCAAGATCCGGGCGATTCTGGAGGAGAACAGTACGGAGGAGATGATCACCCACCATATGCTGAAGAAGATTGGAGAGGCGGGTGCGGCGGAGCTGAGCAGTGCCGTTCAGGCATTGCTGGTCAAAATCCGGGAGAGCGGAATGGACCCGATGGGCTGGGGGCTGCACTATGGAGCGAGACACTGGAACAATAAGACGGAAATGACGGAATGGGAGAGATTGTATCCCCGGCTCGGCTTCCGGGTGGAGGCCAAAGTGGAGGTGAAATACTCGGGAATGATCAAATAGGGCAGCCCCGGATTGACGCTATCGGCAGCAAGATTTATACTTGATCTAAAAACAAGTTAGAGGATGATAAAGATGAGAACCCTGAACCTAACCTCGCAGCGTCAAGCCGTGTACGATATCGTTCGCCATTCCGAGGATCACCCTACCGCTGCGGAAGTTATGAACCGGCTGGTCGAGCAGGGGCATAACCTGGCCTATGGAACAGTCTACAATTCCCTCCGTTATCTTACGGATAAGCAGATGATCCGCGAGCTGAAGCTGGGGGAGGCGGCCAGCCGGTATGATGCCCGTCTGGATGACCACCAGCATATTGTCTGCGAAATCTGCGGTGCGGTGGATGAAGTGATGAGCCAGGTTCCGAAGGAGTGGAACGACTCGGTAGCAGCGGATACAGGCTATTCGATCACTCATACCCATGTGGTATTCGGCGGTGTGTGCCCGGCCTGCCAGAGCAGGAATTCGCATAACAAATAGGACCTTTGTATGGGTTCGCAGGCTGGGTACCTCCTGGTACGTCAATAGGATATAACAAAAGACCGTTTTCATTGAAACGGTCTTTTTGCTGTTCAGATATAAAAATTATCAATAAATATAGAAGAATAATCATGAGTTGCTGGAGAAAAGAGGGTTTCTAGGTGCGATATATAATTATATATAAAGCCTGCCGGAGTTATCGTTCTTAAGACCTATGAAGAAAGAGAGAGTGAGTCCATCCTATGAATACAAAGGTGCGTCTGAACATCCGCACGAAGCTGATTGTCACCTACCTGCTTGTCCTGCTGGTGCCAAGCATTATTATCGGCTGGTTAACCTATCAGTCAGCGAGCAGCAGCGTTGGGGAGCAGCTTACCAATAATGCCAACGAAAGCGTCATTGCGGTGAACGAAATAATCAACACTAATATTCAGTCCAAAATAGATGATATTCTCTATTTCGCCGCACAGCTTGGGGCCGATTCCATCAATAGCGAAGCGGCTGGAATGGCTGCCCCCGCACTGGGCAGCAGATTGAAGGAGTATGCGGCGCTGCATCCCGATGTGCTTGATATTTATGCCGGAACCAGCAAAGGCAGGAGTATCCGGGCCGCAGAGACCAAGCTGCCGGACGGCTATGATCCGCGCAAGGAGAATGCTTATATCAATGCGCTTAAGCATGGCAGCGGAACCGTGATCTCACCGGTATTCCAGACGGTGAACGGAGAGAGCGCGATTGCGATTTCGGCGGTGCTAGAGGGCGGAGACGGCGTAGTCGGTCTGGATCTGAACCTGTCCTCGCTGGCCGCTACGACGAGTATCAAGGTCGGCCGGGAAGGGTACATTCTGATTATCGACAGCAGCAAGAAATTTCTGGTGCACCCCACAGAACCGGTTGGCGTGGAATCCTCGCTGGATTTCGTGAAGCAGATGTTCGGGAGTGAGAGCGGAAGCTTCGATTATGTATATAAGGATGCCCCCAAGAAGCTGACCTTCATGGTGAACGAGCTGACCGGGTGGAGAATCGGGGGAACCATCAGCTTAAATGAGATTACAGAGGCAACCCGGGATATCCGCGAGACCGTCTGGCTTGTCCTCTCTGTATCCGTGCTGCTGGCCCTGGTGCTGATCTACTTCAACATCTCGTCCATCCTGAAGCCGCTGATCCGCCTGCGCAGTGCGACCGAGAAGATTGCCGGCGGCGACCTGTCGCAGGATATCGGGAGCTTCCGCGGCGATGAGATTGGCCTCCTGGCCGGGAATTTCCGTCAGATGGTCGGAAATCTGCGGCAGATGATTACCGGAGTTCAGGAGATGACGGGGAATGTCTCTTCCTCCGCCGGACAGCTGAGCGCAGGGGCCGAGCAGACGACCCGGGCCATAGAGCATGTCACGGTGGCGATTCAGGAGGTAGCGGCCGGTATGCAGCAGCAGGTCAACAGCGTACATAAAGGAACAGTAAGCACGGCTGCCACGACAAACGAGGTAACCCGTATCTCGGAGTTCATGGAGCAGGTGTCGGCGATGATGGACAAGACCTCGCTGTCGGCTTCGGAAGGTAATGATTCGGTCATCAGTGTGGTGGACAAGATCAACGGCATTCATGAGACCGTGGAGGAAATGGGCATCGTGATCGATCAGCTCAGCGAGCGGGTCGGACAGATTCAGGGGATGGCCGGTGTAATCTCGGGGATCTCGCGGCAGACGAACCTGCTGGCGCTGAATGCTTCCATTGAAGCGGCCAGAGCCGGTGAGCAGGGGCGGGGGTTCGCTGTAGTCGCCTCGGAGGTCCGCAAGCTGGCTGAGGAATCCGGGAAGTCGGCCAGCCTGATCTCCGAACAGATTACGTCGATTCACTCTGAGATGATGCAGGCCACAGCAACCATGGAGGATGCGAAGAGCAAGGTGATGGACGGTATTATGGCGGTGGATACAACGGGACGTTCGTTCTCGCGCATCCGCAGGGCCGTTAAGGGCGCAGCGGAGAAAATCGAAGCCATGAACGAAGCCGTCCGTACCCTTACCGCAGAAGCGGACAGTATGGAACAGGCCATCGGCGAGATAAGCGGCATTACCGAGGCAGCGGCGGGCAATACCGAGACGATCTCCGCAGCCGCCCAGCAGCAGCTCGCTTCCGTGGAGGAGATAGCTTCCTCCACGGCGGATCTGAGCCGCCAAGCCGATGAACTGCAGCAGCTGGTCGGGCGCTTCAAGCTGCACCCCGGAAAGTAGGCTCCCGCAGTAGCCGGAGCGCTTAAGCCGGGGACGGGCCTTGCTGATGATCCGCAGGCTGCCAGAGGATAAAATGCAGTCCGGTCTTTTCTTTTACCTGCTTTTGCAAGTATACTGATAAGCAATAATACGGGGTGATGAAGGGGAGAATCGTTCATGGCAGAGCAACTTAAGGGCATTACCGTGGCCTTGGCCGGTCCGCGCAAAGCGGAAGACATGGCCAGGCTGGTAGAGAATATGGGGGGAACCGCGCTGCAACGTCCCGCCCAGGGAACAACCTTTCTGGATGATGCCGCACTGCGTGACGGGCTGATTGCATGGACGGAGCAGCCGCCGGATCTGGCCATCCTGACTACCGGGATGGGGCTGGACGCATTGTTCGAGATGGCCGGGAAGCACGCGCTTGCGGACCGCTTCCTGGAGGTTCTCTCCGCTTCGCCTGTTGCCGCCCGTGGCTATAAGACAGTGAACGCCCTGAAGAAACGGGGAATTGAGCCGGTGGTGCGTGACGATGACGGCAGCTCCGCCGGTCTGATCCGCGGACTGCAGGATTGGGATTTGCAGGGCAAGCGGGTTATGATTCAGTTGCACGGGGAGACTGCGCCTCATCTGGTCGGGTGGCTGGAGCAGGCGGGGGCAGCCGTAAGCTGTGTGCAGCCTTACCGGTATACGCAGCCGGAGCCTGGAGCGCTGGACCTGCTGCTCACAGAGATTACGGAAGGACAGGTGGATGCGGTGGCATTCACCAGCGCCCCGCAGTTCCGCTTCCTGGCGAAGCATGCGCGGGAGCGGGGCCGCCTGGAGGCGCTGGTGCAGGCTTTTGAAGACAAGGTGTTGGCGGTCTCTGTCGGCCGTATGACTTCGGAGGCCCTGAAGGAAGAGGGCGTGACGCGGATCGTCATGCCGGAACACGAGCGGATGGGCAGCATGTTCGTCAGCCTGGGACGCTATATTGCGGCGAACCGGTAGCGGGCGGCTGCCGTTCCGCAACTAAGACCAAGAACTATGGAGGAGACACCTATGGATAAGAGAAAATGCCTGTTGTTAGGCGATTATACACACCCCCGGTTTCACCCGCTGCAGGGTGTGGACAAGCAGGTCAGTGAAATCTTGAATGAGCTTCTGACGGTGCAGTGCTCGGAGAACAAAAAGCTGCTGTTAAGCGAGCATCTGTCTGGATATGATCTCTGCATCGCATATAATGAATTGTGGAACGAGACCGTATCTCCACAGCAGACTGCAGGTCTGCTGAGTTATGTCAGCGGCGGCGGCGGTCTGATTGTCCTTCACACCGGAATATCCCTGGCGAAGCGTTATGAACTGGCCCATCTGATCGGCGGCAGATTCACCGGCCATCCGGCTTATACTCCGCTTCAGTTCAAGGTGCAGGAGCATGATATTACCGAAGGCATCGAAGACTTCCAGCTCGATGAAGAGCCGTACCGGTTCGAGTTCGATCCGTTCACCGAGAAGCAGATTCTGCTTGAATATGAAGCGGATGGGGAGAGGCTGCCTGCGGCCTGGTGCCACAGCTATGGCCTGGGGCGGGTAGTCTATCTGATGCCCGGCCATCACGAGCCGTCGTTCCGTCATCCGGCTGTCCGCCAGCTGATTCTGCGGGCTGCCACCTGGGCAGCGCGTATCCCCAGATAATCCGCAGGGTTCGAAGCTATGCCCCACTTTGTGGGGTTATTTTGTGAAATGGCGGGCGAAGGGGTATACTTTATCCATAACTGCAATCTTTGGGAGGGAAGTACCATGAGTGATCTGTTGAAGAAAGCTATCTCATTAGGCGTTGGCCTCACCATTGTCAGCAAGGAGAAAGTGGAAAAGGTTGTAGACGAGCTGGTGAAGCGGGGCGAGCTGGCCCCGTCGGAATCCAAGGCGCTGGTGGACCGGCTGGTTGAGCGCGGAGATGAGGAACGGGGTGCGTTCAAGTTTGCCGTGCAGGAGCAGGTTCAGCGGGTGCTGAAGGAGCTTAAGGTTCCTGTGCAGGAGGATATCGCCCGCCTGGAGTCGCGTATTGCCAAGCTGGAAGGGCGCGTAGCCGAACTGGAAGGAAAGTCTCCTCAGGAGTTCACCCAGGAGACCATCGTGCCGGAAACGCGTAGTGAATAAATGGCAGTCCGCATAAGGCATGCCGGACGTTACCGGGCAATCGCCATGGCGCTTATGCGTCATGGCTTCGGCTATATGGTGGAGGAACTGGGCCTCTACCATCTTCTGTCTCTTCCCCGCCGGATCATTACACAGGAGGTGCACGAAAGTGTGACGCTCGGTGAACGGGTCCGCAGGGTGCTGGAGGACCTGGGGCCGACCTTCGTCAAGCTCGGCCAGTTGGCCAGCACGCGCTCCGATCTACTGCCTGATGCGATTATTCAGGAGCTGGTCAAGCTGCAGGACAATGTACCGCCCTTCTCAGCCGAGACGGCCCGCAATATTCTGGAGCAGGAGCTGGACCAGAAGATCGATGCGGTCTTCGAATACTTCGAGAACAATCCGCTCGCTGCCGCCTCCATCGGCCAGGTGCACCGGGCTGTGCTGCATGGCGGGCAGAGCGTAGCGGTCAAAATACAACGCCCCGGCGTCATGCGGACGATGAGCAGGGATCTGGAGATTCTGACGGATCTGAGCCTGCTCGCCGAGCGCAAGATGGACTGGGCCAGGCAATACGGCTTAGCCCGGATGGTGGAGGAATTCTCCCGGGCACTGCTGGCGGAGCTGGATTACGCCCAGGAAGGGCGCAATGCCGAGCGTATAGCCGGGCAGCTGTCTGCTCAAGATAATGTATATATTCCGGCCATTTACTGGGATTACAGCTCCACCAGGGTGCTGACCATGGAGTACATGGAAGGAATCACCCTGAACCGCAGGGACGAACTGGTGGGCTCGGGCATGAAGCTCAAGACCATTGCCCAGCAGCTGGTGGAGATGATGCTGAACCAGATTTTTATCCATGGCTTCTTTCATGCCGACCCGCATCCCGGCAATGTGATGGTGCTGGAGGGCGGGAAGCTGGCTCTGATTGATTTCGGAATGGTCGGGCGGCTCAGCGAGGACATGAAGGACGGCTTGTCCGCACTGGTGATCGCGCTAATGCGCAAGAATACGGACTCAATGGTCCGGGCCATTCTGCGCCTGGGGGTGATCCCGGAGGATGCCGACCGGATGGCGCTGCACGAGGATATGGACCGGCTGCGCGAGCAGTATTATGATATTCCGTTCAAGCAGGTCAGCATCGGCAAGGCGCTGAATGACCTGTTCAGCATTGCCCGCAAGCACCGGCTGGTGATTCCGCCGGATCTGGCGATGCTGGGCAAGACAATGCTGACGCTGGAAGGGATGGTATCCAGTCTGGACCCGGGCTTCAGCATTATGCAGATGGCCGAGCCGTTCGGCAGGCGGTTGCTCAAGCAGCGCTTCAGCGGAAGCCGCCTGCAGCGCAAGCTGCTGGGCGGAGTGGCTGATCTTGCCGAGAGTCTGGTCGAGCTTCCCGCCCAGGCCCGGCAGCTCTCGGCGCTGATTAGCAAGGGCAAGCTGAAGGTCGAGATCGGGGTGCCTGAGCTGGAGGGCCTGGAGCATAAGTTCAGCCGGGTCGGCAACCGCTTATCCTTCAGCATTGTACTGCTGGCCTTCAGCATCATCATGGCCGGGCTGATTATCGCTTCATCCCTGCGCGGCGAGCCTTCGCTGCTCTGGGACTTCCCGATCGTGGAGATCGGTTCGGTCATCGCCCTGCTGATGATTCTCTGGCTGCTCTTCTCCATCTTCAAATCGGGCAGATTCTAGCGGGAGAAGGCCGGGAAATAATTATTCTTCGCCGGATGCACACAAAGGCTGCAAAATCAAGTACAATATTAAGATAACTTGCCACAATTAAAGTGTAATGGAACGCAAATGGAGTGCCGTCTGAACGTCCGGTGGATCGCTGCTGCGCCGTATAACCGAACGTTCGACCGCTGCCTTGCGGGCCCATAGGACGGAAGGGCTCCGGTGACGGGGTGCTTCCGCTTTTATTTGAAACGATAAGAATGTGAACGGTACCGTCCTTGTCAAAGGACCTGAGGATGAGATCCGCCTCTGCTTACCTTGCGTACATTACTCCGTTACATGGATGAATATAAGTTATGAAAACTTAGAAAAATAGTGAGGTGGAGCAATTGCCGGGTTTTAAGGAATTAGGAGTATCTGAAGTATTAACCGATCTGCTCAAGGGGCAGGGCATCGTAAAGCCGACGCCGGTGCAGGAAGAGGCGATTCCGCCGCTGGTGCAGGGTCTGGATGTGATTGCACGTGCGAAGACAGGAACGGGGAAGACGCTGGCTTTTCTGCTGCCGATTATGGGCAAGATCCGGGTCGAGGCCGCTTATCCGCAGGCGCTGATTCTTGCGCCGACGCGTGAGCTGGCGCTGCAGATTACCGAAGAGGCGCGCAAGCTGGCGCGTCACACGGGTGTGAAGATTCTGGCCGTCTACGGCGGGCAGGATGTGGAGAAGCAGCTGCGCAAGCTGGAAGGCGGCAGACATCTGATCATCGGCACGCCGGGACGGCTGCTGGATCACCTGCGCCGGGAGACACTGGACCTTGGCGGCGTGAAGATGCTGGTGCTGGATGAAGCGGACCAGATGCTGCATATGGGCTTCCTGGAGGATGTGGAGACGATCATTACGGCTGTGCCTTACCGCCGCCAGACGATGCTGTTCTCCGCGACGATGCCGGACCCGATCAAGCGGCTGGCTGCGAACTATATGAAGGAGCCGCTTGATATCATCATCAAGAGCGGATCACCGATCCCTCTGGACAATATCCGCCAGCAGGTGGTGGAATGCTCCGACCGCAACAAGGAAGAGGCGCTGATCTCGCTGATTGAGCGGGACCGCCCGTACCTGGCGATCATCTTCTGCCGGACCAAGCGCCGGGCCATCAAGCTGAACGAGGCGCTGCAGGCGGCCGGTTATGATTGCGACGAGCTGCACGGCGATCTGTCGCAGGGCAAACGCGAAGCCGTCATGAAGCGGTTCCGTGAGGCCAAGCTTCAGTTGCTGGTGGCTACGGATGTGGCGGCACGCGGTCTGGATGTGGAAGGCATCACGCATATCTTCAACTACGATCTTCCGCTGGATGCGGACAGCTACATTCACCGGATTGGCCGCACGGGCCGCGCCGGAGGCAAGGGCCTCGCGATCACGTTCGCTTCGCCGCGCGAGCGCGCCGGGCTCGAACTGATCGAGCACGGCATCTCCCAGCGGCTGGACCGCCGCCGGTACGAGAAGGATGAATTCGGCGTAGGCGAATTCACCTCGGTCCAAGGCGGCGGCTCGCAGCGCGGGCGGCAGAGCGCTGCGCCTGAAGCGGCGCGCGCCGGCCGTGGCGGCCGCGGGCAGGGCCGCAGCGGCGGTGCGCCGCGCGGCGAAGCCGCAGGGCGTCCGGGCGGGCGCGGACGCGGCGGCAAAGACGCAGGCGGCTGGGGTGCGCCTGCGGAAGGCGGCGGCCGCAGCCGGAAGGACGCGGCCGGAGGCGGCAAGCGCAGCGCGTACAGCGCGGCTGCGGCGCCGAAGGGCGACTCCGCCGGGCAAGGCGCGGCGAAGAAGCCGAGACCTGGCGGCGGCTACGGCGCCTTCGCCAGCGGCGGCGACAGCGCAGCACCCAGCGGCTATGCTGCGGGTGCAGGTGCGGGTGCCGCAGGCGGGCGCGGCGGCAAGGGCGGCGCCGCGCGGGGCGGTGCCGCCAGAGGCAACGCCTCCCAGGGCGGGCCGAGCAGCGGCTACAGCACCAACGTGTCCCGGGGCGCAGAAGCCGGAGGCTTCAGCTACGGTGCCTCGAAGGGTGCTGGCTCGGGAGCCGGGTATAACCCGGGCGGCGCGAAGTCGAGCCCGAAATTCCGGGCACATGTAGCGCGCAGCAACGATGCCGGGAGCGGAGGCGCCTCCGCTCCCAAAGGCGGCTCACGCGGCGGCTCCAAGGGCGGCAAAGGCGGCTTCAGCTCGGGCGGACGCAGCAGCGGCGGGAATTCATCGCGCGGCGGGCGCAGCGGGGGCTCCAGTGGCGGCGGTTCACGAGGCGGACGCGGCTCCTCCAGATAAAGGCGCTTTACACGCATAGCTAATCCTTGTTACCATAGGGCCATTGGCGTAACCGCCAATGATTCTATGGTAATATTTATTTACTGAAACCTTTTTGCCGGGAGACCTGTCTAGTAGATACCGCCGGAATATTCGGGTACAAATATAGAGAGATACAGATTGTAGCCTGCACTTCTGACAGCGAGAGTTGCAGAATTCAGTGTGCGAGGCTACACAACGTTTAGGAGGATTACACAGCATGTCCAAAACCGCCAAAATTGTCATTCTACTCATCGTCGTCATTGCGGTCGGCTGGGGAATCGGGAAATACACCGCACCGTCTGCTTCCCCGGAGAACGGGACCCATATAAACACAGGTACAGATCTGGGAGCCGGGGGGCCGGAAACAGCGCCTGAGGGTTCACCGGTGCCGGAGCCCGCAGATCAGCCAGACCCCGGTTCAGGAAATGGCGCTTCCGGGAACAACGGTGCGCAGATGGTCGTAGCCGAGCCGGAGAGCATCGCGGTCATGGTCAATAAGCAGTACAGCCTGCCTGATCAGTATAAGCCTGCCGATCTGGTCTACCCGGACGTCCCTTTTATCTTCTCGGAGAAAATTGAAAAGCGGATGCTGCGCCGTGAAGCGGCTGCGGCACTGGAGGAGATGTTCGCGGGGGCGAAGGAGGACGGGGTCTATCTGGCCGGTGTATCCGGCTACCGTTCGGAATCGACCCAGAGAAGGCTGTTCGATAACTATGTAGCCAGAGACGGCGAAGAGAAGGCCCGGACCTACAGCGCCATGCCGGGACACAGCGAGCATCAGACGGGACTTGCCATTGACCTGTCCGGCCGAGACGGCAAATGTGCGGCCGAGAGCTGCTTTGCAGGGACGAAGGAAGCGGAGTGGCTTGCAGCCCATGCCGCTGAATACGGCTATATTATCCGGTTCCTTGAAGGCAAGGAGGCCATTACCGGATACAAGTATGAGCCTTGGCATGTCCGCTATGTAGGCAAGGAGATTGCCGCTTCCATCGCCGACAGAGGGATTACACTCGAAGAATATTATGATGCCATTCCAGTATCGAATTAACTCCACACTATAATCAGGCGGTCCCGCGATTTAGCGGGGCCGTTTGTGTATCTGGACGGTGGCTCGCGGGTGGTGTCCCGTTCAGCAGTATGGTTCACCCCGGGGAGCGCTGGTTAAGTAGTGGGAAACCGCACACTATGAAATGGGAGGCGTTCTGGATGTCTGAACATAATCATGTGGTGAGTAAGGACGGCAGTGTGACCATGAACCGCGTAACGGAGGCGCTGGACCGGATCGACCCGGAACAGAAGGAGATGATTCTGGACAATTTCGAGCAGTTCAAGGCGTATTTAGGAAAGCGCATTCAATTGGCACAAAAAATCGGCTTGAGCAACGAACAGCTCGCCCTGGCTGCCGAGAAAATCGCCGATTATCTGGCCGCGTATGAGGAGCCCCGCAATAGTGAAGAGAAGCTGCTGCTGGAATTGTGGAAGGCCGGGAACAAGGAGGAGCGCCACCGGCTGGCGCATATGCTGGTGAAGATGGTGCAGCAGTAAAAGCATCACAAGCAGCACACGCAACACAAGCAACATGGCTCCCTGAAGAGTAACATTAATCTATATGAGTAGAACATTAAAAGAAAATCAGGCGGTCCCGTGATAGCTGCGGGGCTGCCTGTTTGTTGTCCAAGAAACTTTTGACACGGAAGCGGACTGGCCGCCGGAATTTGGTTTTGGCTGTGAATAGGGTAGAATGAAGAAGAATGGCTTAACATGAACATGAAGTGATGGAACTAAACCTACTATACAGCCGAAAGGAAGCGAAGCAGCGATGTCGATTTATAGTTTTGCCGGAGTGACACCTTCGGGTAAGGAAGTGCCGTTTAAGGACTATGAGGGCAAGGTACTGCTTATTGCCAATACGGCCAGCAAGTGCGGGCTGACCCCGCAATACGGGGATTTGCAGAAGCTGTACGAGCAGTACGGGGACCAGGGGCTGGTCGTGCTGGGTTTTCCGTGCAACCAGTTTGCCGGCCAGGAGCCGGGCACAAGCGAGGAAGCGGAGTCCTTTTGCCAGATTAACTATGGAGTCACGTTCCCGGTGTTCGCCAAGGTCGATGTGAATGGTCCGGATGCGAGCCTGCTGTTCCAATTCTTGAAGGGCCAGCAGCCGGGTGACGGCGAGAGCAGTGATATCCAGTGGAACTTCACGAAGTTCCTGGTGGACCGCAGCGGCAATGTGGTGGCCCGTGTCGAGCCGAAGGAATCACCGGAGAGCATGAAGGGGCTTATCGAATCCCTGTTGTAATGAAGCTGAATTAATCTGTTGCGAGGTTGGAGCCAGGCTATACGCGCTCTCCCGGATGGTGGTGCACCTGTGCCCGGTCCGGGAGTTTTTGCATATTATAACAGTGTATCTGCTCCGCGCAGTGGCTGGTTATTCAGTACACCGTTACCCCTCCTATGAAAATTATCCTTGAATCTTTTCAGAGACCCTGTATTCTTTGAAGAGACATGGTTCGCCTGACTACAATGAATCGCATACAGGAAGCAAGGATGCAGGATAATAACGGCAGGAGGGTTACATAGAGGCATGAGGTTAATTACAGAGGTAGCATCGGCAGCGGGAATCAATGAGGAGCATCTGGAATTGTACGGCAAATATAAAAGCAAGCTGGCGCCCTCGCTCTGGGCAGAGCTGAAGCACAAACCGGACGGCAAGCTGGTGCTGGTTACCGCAATGAATCCTACGCCCGCGGGCGAAGGCAAGACGCTGACGACGATCGGACTGGCCCAGGCTTTGAATGTAGCGGGAGTGCGTACGGTAGCAGCGCTGCGTGAACCTTCGCTTGGTCCCTGCCTGGGGATGAAGGGCGGAGCGACCGGAGGCGGCAAGGCGCAGATCGTTCCGGCGGATGAGATTAACCTGCATTTCACAGGGGATATCCATGCGGTGAGCGCTGCACATAATCTGCTCTCGGCGATGATCGACAATCATATGTTCCAGGGCAACAGTCTGGGGCTTGATCCGCAGCGTATCGTCTGGAAAAGAGTTATGGATATGAATGACCGCAGCCTGCGGAATATTGTGACCGGCATGGGCGACGGCAACGGGACTGTGCGGGAGAGCGGCTTCCAGATTACAACAGCCTCTGAGATTATGGCCGTGCTGTGCCTGTGCAGCGACCTTGCGGATCTGAAGCAGCGGCTCAGCCGCATTCTGGTCGGGTATGACCATGCAGGCCAGCCGGTAACGGCACAGGCGATCGGAGCGGTGGAGGCGATGACTGCGCTGCTGAAGGAAGCGGTGAAGCCGAATCTGGTGCAGACGCTGGAAGGGACCCCGGTCATTGTGCATGGCGGCCCGTTCGCCAATATTGCCCACGGCTGCAGCAGTGTGATCGGAACCCGCTACGCGCTGAAGCTGGGCGATGTGGTGGTGACGGAGGCAGGCTTCGGCGCGGACCTGGGGGCCGAGAAATTCATGGACATCAAATGCCGCCAGGCCGGGCTTGCTCCTGCGGCGGCTGTCCTGGTTGTAACGGTGAAGTCGCTGAAATACAACGGCGGCGTCCGCAAGGAAGAGCTGTATGAGGTCAACCGGCCGGCGCTGCTCTCCGGATTGTCCAATATGGTGCGGCATATTGAGAATCTGCGCAAGTTCGGCGTGCCTGTGCTGGTGGCGCTGAATCATTTTGAAGGGGATGCCCCTGCTGAAGTGAATGAGGTGCTGGAGGCCTGCGGGCGGCTGGGAGTACCTGCTGCGGTATCCAAGGTATGGGCTGAAGGAAGCGCGGGCGGACAGGAGCTGGCTAAAGAGCTGATGAAGCTGCTGGACCGGGAAGAGCCTGTGAATGTTACACCGCTCTACGAAGACCATCTGGATATCCCGTCCAAAATCAACCGCATCGTTACGGAAATCTACCGTGGTACGGGAGTAACCTTCTCTCCGGCAGCCAAGCGCAGTCTGGCTATCATTGACCGGCTGGGCCTGCACCATCTTCAGGTCTGCATGGCCAAGACCCCGTATTCCTTCTCGGATCAGCCCCGGCTGCTCGGTGCGCCGGAAGGCTTCACCATGGGCGTCCGGGACATCACCCTGTCCCTCGGTGCGGGGTTCGCTGTAGTGATCACCGGGAACATGGTCACCATGCCGGGCCTCCCCGCCAAACCGGCGGCAGAAGGCCTGCGGGTGGATGAGGATGGCGTGATTTCAGGTCTGGAATAAGACATCATGAGCGAATAGATGTAGTTTGGCCTCACTTTACCGCAGGTATGCTACGGTGGGTGAGGCTATTTGGTATGCAAAAACAAACATGTCTTTCAAGGCACAACTCCAGCATGAAAATGAGCGCGTGCCTAAAAACAGAACGAACACAGTGGGACCGGGAGCGCCGCATAAGCCAGGTTCACTCCTGCTGTTTCCTGCTCCTGGCAGACATAATGCCCCTCCTCCGGGGGAAACTAAGCCAAGGTTGAAGAGGGAATCGGTGGCACAGGTGGAGTGGATGAAGTGGTGAAACTCCAAAGTGATTAAAATTTGAAATTGTGAACATTGTGAGGAAAATCACAAAAGTGCTTGTAATGTGATAAATATCACAATATAATCAATGTATGAAGTGAAAACAATCACAAACGTATAGTTTTATAAGCACAGTCACGAGCTCACAAGCCCTACTAAATAAGCTTTTCAACTTGGAGGAGGAAGAAATCATGAAAGTAGCAGTCATTGGATGTACCCACGCCGGAACGGCCGCCATTGTAAATACCGCACAGTTGTACCCGGATGCACAGATTACGGTCTACGAGCGCAACGATAATATCTCGTTCCTGTCTTGCGGCATTGCCTTATACGTTGGGGGCGTGGTCAAGGACCCGCAGGGACTATTCTATTCCTCCCCGGAACAGCTTGCCGCGCTGGGTGTGCAGACGAAGATGCGTCATGAGGTAATCAACATTGACACCGCCCGCCGGACCCTGAAAGCCCGCAACCTCGTGACCGGCGAGGAAATGGATGATACTTATGACAAACTAATTATGACAACAGGCTCATGGCCGATCGTACCTAAGCTCGAAGGAATAGAGATGGAGGGCATTCTTCTCTCGAAGAACTACAATCACTCCAACACCATTATCGAAGAAGCGCAAAAGGTGAAGAGAATTACTGTGGTCGGCGCCGGGTATATCGGAGTGGAGCTGGTGGAAGCTTTTCAGATGAACGGCAAGGAAGTTACGCTGATTGATGGGGAAGACCGTATCCTGAGCAAATATCTCGATGAAGAGTTCACTACACCGATCCAGCAGTCGCTTGAGGATCATGGCATTAAGCTGGCGCTTGGCGAGAAGGTCGCCTCGTTCGCCGGTGAGAACGGCAGAGTGACCAAGGTGATTACCAGCAAGGGAGAGCATGAGACCGATCTGGTCATTCTCTGCATCGGCTTCCGTCCGAATACCGAGCTGCTGAAGGGTCAAGTGGATATGCTGCCGAACGGCGCAATTATGGTCAACGATTATATGCAGACCAGTCTGCCGGATGTCTATGCTGCTGGTGACAGCTGCGCGATTCATTACAATCCAACTGGTAAACACGCGTATATCCCGCTGGCCACCAACGCAGTGCGTATGGGAACGCTGGTTGCCCGCAATCTGGTCTCGAACACGATCCCTTACATGGGTACACAAGGAACATCGGGCATCAAGATCTACGAGGACAATATTGCCGGAACCGGACTGACTGAGGATGCCGCCAAGGCCGAGGGGATGGATGTGGAAAGTGTCATGCTGATCGACAACTACCGTCCGGAGTTCATGCCAACCTTCGAGCAGGTTCAGGTAAAAGTGGTCTTTGACCGTGCCACCCGCCGCATTCTGGGCGCACAGATCATGTCCAAGATGGATTTGACGCAGTCGATCAATACCGTATCGGTCTGCATCCAGAATAAGATGACCGTAGACCAGCTGGCCTTCATCGACTTCTTCTTCCAGCCGCATTACAACAAGCCTTGGAACTTCCTGAACACAGTCGGCCTCCAGGCGCTGCCGAAACCGGCTGCAGTCAAGGAGCCAGTCCACGCTTAATTATACCGTCACGAACTGGAGCCCGCTCAGGGCTCTTTTTTTGGCCATGCAAAATACTAAAGCTACCTTTCCATCTGCGGACTTTTTTATGATAAAAAGCACTCTGTGCTGCAAGCTTATATGGTAAATTTGACATGTCAGTGAAAACTTTCACTTAGTTTTTCGGATAGTGATTTTTATCACGTAAATGTGATTGGGATCACGTTACAATGGCATAAAGGAACAAATTTTAAGTAATTAGAAGGGGATAGGAATCATGGCTTATAACAAACCGCAGGGAATCGCTGAAGTGACGGTAGAGAACGGAATCAAGAAAGCACATAATCCGCTCAGCACTGTACTCATTCTCGGTTTTCTGGGAGGAGCGTTTATCGCGCTCGGATTTTTGCTGGATATTCGTGTCATCGCCGGTGCGCCCGCCGAGTGGGGGTCCATTGCTAACTTCATCGGGGCTGCGGTGTTCCCGGTTGGACTGATCCTGGTGCTGCTTGCCGGAGGGGAACTGCTGACAGGCAATATGATGGCGGTGCCGCTGGCGTTCATTGCGAAGAAGATCTCGTTCTGGGAAGTCATTAAGAACCTGGTGCTGATCACACTGAGCAACCTGGCTGGCGCTTTGTTCGTCGCTTATTTCTTCGGTCACATCGTTGGCCTTACATCGGATGGAGTGTATCTGGAGAAGCTGGTAAGTATGGCGGAGCATAAGATTGATGCGTCCTTCCTGCAGGCCTTCATCTCCGGGATCGGCTGTAACTGGCTCGTAGCACTGGCCGTATGGCTCTCGTACGGGGCGGATAACTTCAGCGGCAAAATCCTCGGTATCTGGTTCCCGACCATGGCGTTTGTAGCCATCGGCTTCCAGCACGTTGTAGCTAACATGTTCCTTATCCCTGCTGCGATCTTCGAAGGACATTTCACTTGGGGACAATATGTCGCCAACTTCGTTCCGGTCTGGCTGGGCAATCTCACAGGCGGTGCAATCTTCGTGGCTGCGGCGTACTGGATGGCTTATCTGCGCAAGGAGCCGGCAGCTGTGAATTCCGTGGAAGGCCTCCCGGCGGCAGGCTTGAAGAAACACGCTTAATAGATATTTAACCGGTGTAGTTGACCGGCTGCAGCATAAGTTGGCTCAAGCACTTCCTGGCTTCTTGGCACACCCGCTTTGCGGGAACCCTGGAGACAGGGAGTGTTTTTTGTTAAAAGAGAAGAATTTATATGTTGCACACGATAACTTATCCTTCTATTTCTCGCTGAAACGGTACAGTCCTTTAAGGGACGGCAAGGCCGCTTCCACTTGATAAAGGAGATTGTCCCTACAAACAAAATTCACCGTGGAATCCGATTCGGGGGAACGAAATCGGGCTTCACGGTGAATACAATAGGGAGTGTTTCATATGGATCATTACCCCGGCTTCCGGGGAACGAATCAGCGCGGGCGAGGGTTTTTTCTTTACGTGTGAAAGAGCGGGTTATAGAATATAAAATATCGCGGCAGCGGTAAAACAGGATTGATGTTCAGTAGATTGTTTTCTTCGTTTCCCGCGATAAAGCATTAACGCATATGCTTGCCCTGTCTCCTGTTTTGGGATGATACTGGATGGATTAATGACAGCTATGTTACAGGGGATGACAGACAAAGTATGAGATTCTTGCAAGCCTATCCGAAGGAAATTAGAGTATTCTTGATTGCCAGTCTTATTAATGCTACCGGCAGTGCGCTGATGTGGCCGCTGGTTACGATGTACGTATTCGATGAGCTGGGACGCAGTATGAAGGACGCCGGAATCGTTCTGCTGGTGCAGTCGCTCGGCGGAATTGCCGGACAATTACTGGGCGGTTCTTTATATCATAAAGTAGGGGTGAACCGCCTGATTGTCGGCGCCCTGGCGATGAATGCCCTGACGCTGTTTGCGCTCCCGTGGGCGAGCGGAAGCTGGAGTGTGTTCATTATCGTAATGGGACTGATGGGATTGTTCAACTCCCTCTCCCTTCCGGCCATTCAGGCCTTTATCGGCTTCCGGTTCGCGGAGCAGCGCGCGGAGCTGTTCAATATCATCTATGTTGCCAATAATATCGGGGTAGCTCTGGGGACCTCGCTGAGCGGCTTCCTGGGCAATTATATGCTGAGCTTTGTGCTCAACGGGGTAACCTCAGCCGTATTTGCCGGCTTCTTCTTCGTCTATCTGCGCAAGGTAGGGGCGGCACCGGCTCAGGGCCAAGCGGCTAAAAAGCATCCCCAGAATGAAGTGTCGGGCTGGAGACTCCTCGGCCATACACGGATCTATCTGTTCATGGCGGTAGGCTCGATGTTCCTGCTGATCGGCAATTCGATCTGGAACAGCGGGGTCTCGCCGTATATTATCTCCGAAGGCTGGTCGAAGCAGTTATACGGCTTCCTCTGGACGCTGAACGGCGTGCTGATCTTCGCGGCTCAGCCGCTGGTCAGCCTGATCAAGCGGGGGTTCGCCCAGACCTCAACGGCGCAGATGACCGCAAGTGCAGTCTTTTATCTCGCCGGATATGCGGTCATTCTGTTTATGCCAAGCTATCCGGGGCTGCTGCTGGGTATGGTGCTGGCAACCCTTGGGGAGATGCTGATCTCTCCGGCGATGCCTTCCTTCATCTCGGAGCATGCCCAGCGCAGCGCGCCGTTCTATCTCGGGCTCAGCGGCGGGATCGGCGCGGTCGGCCGGGTCATCGGTCCTTATCTGATGGGAGTTCAATTCGACAGGGGCGGCCTTGCGCCAACCGGCTGGCTGGCTTGCGGCATGGCGGTGCTGTCTGTGGGATTCTTCGCGGTCCATGCCTATATGAACCGTTCAGCCGTAGAGCCTGAGCGCAGGACTGCATAACCGTGCACGCTGTAACTAATCCTTTTACTATCTGCTTAGTAAGGCAAGGGGTGTATAATGATGCAACCAATCAACAGAGATGCTGCGCTGCTCATCCGGCCCTCCGAAATCAGGGATGCCCGTGAGCTGATAGTTCTTGACAATATGATCTGGACAGAGGATACAACCCCGGGTCCGCTGATGTGGCGCTCGCGGGAGGACTATCTGCTGCATGCGCCGCCCGGCTCCCAGCTTGTGGCTTTGCAGGACGGGGAGCTATGCGGCTATGTAGGCTTCGGCTGTCCCAGCGGGATGGAGAGTAACCGCCATGTATGTGAGGTGAATATCGCGGTCCATCCGCGGTTTCAGCGGCTGGGTGTAGGCAGCCGGCTGATTGCGGAGATCAAGCGCCATGCAGCCAAGCATGGAATCCGCAAGCTGCGCCTGCGTGTACTCTCCTGCAATACACCGGCGCTTAAGTTCTACCGCAAATGCGGATTCGAGGAAGAGGGACGGCTGCGGGAGGAATTCTACTTAAGCGGACGTTACGTGGATGAGGTATTTATGAGCTGCTGGCTGACGGGAGGAGAAGGGGATGGAGACTGAAATGAAGATGCAAGTCATCTCGCTGAATGTAGGTAAGCCGAAGACGGTGGAATACCGCGGGAAGCCGCTGGACACCGGAATCTACAAGCTGCCGGTAGACGGGCCGCTTGCCCTTCGGGCCGGAGGGTTCACCGGAGACGGGCAAGCGGATCTGGTCAACCACGGCGGCCCCGACAAGGCGGTCTGCGTCTATCCGGTGGAGCACTATGCCTACTGGGAGGAGCGGCTTGGCCGGAAGCTGGAGTATTCTGCCTTCGGCGAGAATATTACGGCGCGCGGATTGCTGGAGACCGAGGTCTGCATCGGGGATATCTTCGAGATCGGTACAGCACTGCTGGAGGTGAGCCAGCCGCGCTTTCCGTGCTTCAAGCTTACGCAGAAGCATGGACCGGCGGATATGCCGGCCCAGGTGCTGTCCACCGGATACAGCGGCTTCTACTTCCGCGTGCTGCGTGAAGGCAGCCTTGCAGCCGGTGACCGGATTGTGAAGCTGGCGAGCGGAGCAGGCCGTATCCCGGTGAGACAGGTACTGTACTCGATGGAGCATGGACGCAAGGATCATACGGGCCTTGCGGAGCTGGCCGGACTGGAGAGCCTTGCAGCCGGCCTCCGGGAGCGGTTCCGGGGCTGGCTGGACGCGGCGGAGAGTTAGGGTGGTTAGCAAATAACCGCAAACAAGTAGAAAAAGTCCAACTAAAATAGTTAGTTTCCTCCCTGTTAGGCGAAAGGTGAGAAATTAAGTGTTGTTTATCTAACTTCTGTCCGCGCACAGGCAAATCGTTCATCAGCAAGTGGACAAAATCCAACTATATCCGGTATGCCCCCGAATTCGCCGAAAGTAGGCCGGTAGCGGAAATGAGGAGCAGAAGTGCCCCCGAATCCGCTGGACCGAACCCGTCCCCCTGAGTGCTTCGCTCACCCGTACTCTATTGCCGGCATCCTTCCCCGCTCAGTCCAGCAGCTTCCATTCGCTGCGCAGCAGGCCGTACACTGCGTGGTTCACATAACCGGCAGGCAGCTTCTCCGCCTGGCGGATGACTCCTTCGAAGATAAAGCCGAGCCGCTCAGGAATGGCTCGGCTGGCTATGTTGCCGGTAGCGCAGCGGATCTCGATGCGGTTCAGCGCAAGCTCCAGCAGGGCGTAATCCACAAAGACCCTGCAGGCGCTGGTCATGTAGCCTTGGCCCTCGTACCCTTCGCCCAGCCAGTACCCGATGCCGACCGAGCGGTTATGCCAGTCAATCTCGTGATAGCCGATAATTCCGGCCAATTCCTCCCGGACCCACAGCCCGGCGGTGAACCCGCCGTTATCAATGCCTTGCTTCACGGAGTTCTTGATGAACGTGGTAAGATGATCCTGCTGCGTTACGCCGTCCACCCAAGGCAGCCACTGCCTGAGCCGGTGGCGGGAACGATCCACCAGGGCGAACATCTGACGGGCATGCTCCGGCATGAGCAGCTTCAGCTTCAGTTCATCATCTATGACATAATTAAACATGCGGCTGCCCCCTATGCGTTATGAGATATAAGCCACGCTGAACTAACGCTTATGCCACTCCAGAGCGTAGATATCTTCCTCCAGGGCCTGCATGCGCTGGAGGGCAAGTGTGCGGCAGTCGCTAAGCGCTCCGTTATAGATGGCTGGTCCGAGCTCCTTCATGAAGAATTCCAGCAGGTTGTCTGCGGCCAGGTGGCCGATCGTTTCCCCGCGTTCAACTTCGAAGTAGGCACGGATGTTGTCCGTGATCATCTCCCGCTGTTCTTTGGGCAGTTTAACCGGTTTCATAAGCATCCCCCTCATCTTGGTATTCCTATATTTATCATGCTACTCCATCGTCTGGCGAGAAGTCAAAGAATGCGGGGCTGAAGCGGTACCGCCCTTTAAAAGGACGGCACCTGCCGCTTCCACTTGTTGAACATTCCGGGCTGAACGGGTATATTAGTAGGAAACATGTTCATAACAAGGAAGTAGTTATATTACAGAATGAAAGGTTGATCAATGTGGAGAACCAGGGTACACCCTCCAATTTCATTAAGAACGTCATTACCGAAGATCTCCGCTCGGGCAAGGTTAAGGAAGTTGTCACCCGCTTTCCGCCGGAGCCAAACGGTTATTTACATATCGGACATGCCAAGGCGATCTGGATTAACTTCACGTTGGCTGACGAGTTCGGAGGCAAGACCCATCTGAGATTCGATGACACGAATCCGGTCAAAGAGGATACCGAGTACGTCAATTCCATCCAGGAGGATGTGAAATGGCTCGGGTATGAATGGGAAGAGCTGCGGTTCGCCTCGGATTATTTCGGGGAGATGTATGAGCGGGCCGAGCTGCTGATCAAGAAGGGCAAAGCCTATGTCGATGATCTCAGCGCCGAGCAGATCCGTGAATTCCGGGGAACGCTGACGGAACCGGGGAAGGATAGCCCTTACCGTGACCGCGGAATAGAAGAGAGTCTCGACCTGTTCCACCGCATGAAGGCTGGGGAATTCAAGGACGGCGAGAAGGTCCTGCGCGCCAAAATCGACATGTCCTCACCGAACATCAATCTGCGTGACCCGGTCATTTACCGGATCTCCCACTCCCATCATCACAATACGGGTGACAAATGGTGCATCTATCCGATGTACACCTTCGCGCATCCGCTGGAGGATGCCATTGAGCATGTTACCCATTCCCTCTGCTCCCTGGAGTTCGAGGATCAGCGCCCGTTCTATGATTGGGTGGTGGCTGAATGTGAGATGGAGGCTGCGCCGCATCAATATGAATTCGGACGCCTTAATCTGGCCCAGACCGTTACGAGCAAGCGCAAGCTGAAGCTGCTGGTGGATGAAGGCCATGTGGACGGCTGGGATGATCCCCGCATGCCGACCATCTCCGGGCTGCGCCGCCGCGGCTATACGCCGGAGGCCATCCGCAGCTTCGTGCATGAGACCGGAATCTCCAAGAGTCAGGGGCTGGTGGACCTGCAGATGCTGGAGCACTTCATCCGTGAAGACCTTAAGCTGACAGTTCCCCGGACGATGTCCGTGCTGCGGCCGCTGAAGGTAGTGATCACGAATTACCCGGAAGGCGAGACCGAGTACTTCGAAATTGAGAACAATGTGGAGAACCCGGAGATGGGGAACCGCCTGATTCCGTTCTCCCGTGAGATCTATATTGAACGCGATGACTTCATGGAGGTTCCGCCGAATAAGTATTTCCGCTTGTTCCCCGGCAATGAAGTACGTCTGAAGAATGCTTATTTCATCAAGTGCAACGACTTCATCAAGGACGAGAACGGTGAAGTCGTGGAGCTGCACTGCACCTATGATCCTGAGACCAAGAGCGGCAGCGGCTTCACCGGCCGCAAGGTTAAGGGAACGCTGCACTGGGTAGATGCCGGACAGGCTGTACCGGCGGAATTCCGCCTCTACGAGCCGCTGATCTCTGCGGAAGAGCCGGAGACGGATGCCGAGATTGAAGGTCTGGAGCCTTCCGCTGACAAGCCGGAGCCAACCTTCCTGGATCAGCTGAATCCGAAGTCTATCGAGATCCTGCAGGGCTTCGTGGAGCCTGGACTGAAGGACAGTGTGGCACAGGACAAGTTCCAGTTCTTCCGTCATGGGTACTTCAACGTAGACAGCAAGTATTCGTCGCCGGAGCATCTGGTGTTCAATCTGATTGTATCCCTCAAAAGCTCCTTCCAGCCCAAGCAAGGCTAGAAGGGCCCCATACACAGCAACAGGCTTGGTCTCCCGCCGGGAGGCCAAGCCTGTTTGCTATATCCTGCGCAGTCCTAGTCTTCTGCCAGTTCATCTTCAGAATCAGTCCGAGGCCGGTAGCTGCCGCGGATCACGGTGAGCCACATTATTCCGAAGCCAATGGCGCCGAACAGGGCGAGGAGCGCACCGGATTGATACATCGTCTGCGCGCCGAGGGTCTGATACATCCAGCCGCCGAGGACTCCGCCGAGAATACCGGACATTCCGCTCCAGGTGAGCGTGTAGAGCGCTTGTCCTGAGGAACGGTAAGGCCTCGGCACCAGCAGCATGGTCAACTGGGTTCCGACATAGAAGAACCCGCCGAAGGTAATGGAGTGCAGCACTTGAATCAGCGCGACCTGCAGTGGTGTCGTTGCATCGGCCATCAGCCACCAGCGGAGGAAGAACAGCGCGCTGACCAGCGTGAGCGAGGCCAGCAGGACAGAGATTTTGCGCCGGAGAACGTAATTGCACAGCAGCAGCACGCCCATCTCCAGGATGGAGGACAGGAACACAGCGAGACCGATCATCGTCTTGCTTCCGCCCAGCTCTGTGATGTACAGTGACACAAAGGTGTTATTCATCGTATTCGGAATCGAGACCAGAATGCCGAACAGGATGAAGCACAGGAAGAACGGATTATAGAAGATCTGGCGCATTCCCTTGAAGGGCAGGGGGGCGATCCCGATCGAATGATCCAGCTTCGGCAGAGTGATCAGTGCAATCATCGCCGCACAGAGCAGCGAAGCAAAAAGATAGGACAGCACAGAGATGCCCGCCCATTCAATTACGGGACCGGCAAGTATGGCAGTGAACGCCCAGCCGAGCGACCCCCATAATCGGAAAGAGCTGAATCTGCGGCTGGTTCCGTCAATATAGCTGAGAATCATCGTGTTGCTCTGGGCGAACAGCGGCCCTTGGAAGAAGTAGAAGAACAGAATGGATATGTAGATCATTTCATATGTATTGGCCTGAAAAACAAGCTGGGACAAGACCAGCGTTCCAGTCAGCATGACGAGGACAATCCGCCGGATATTCTGATACCGGTCACTCCAGATGCCCCAGAAGGGATTGGCAATGATGGATACCAGTGCGCCTACAGACATCAGGCTTCCGATCTCCAGCTTATTCATCCCCACATCCTGCAGATATAGCGGAAAGAAGCTGGTGAAGAGGACGACAGTGCCGTACACGAAGAAGTTGAACCATTTCAGAGAGGTGAAAGACAGCTGTTTATCGAGATTCTCCCGCAAACTCTGCACTCCTTTCCTGCTAGGGTGCCTTGCATTCTTGATGTGGCAGTATTATTATGCCTCTGTTATCACTGTAACATTTGTTGAAAAGGGATACAAACCATCTTTTATGGTGAATTACAAATCAATGGCAAAATCGCTGTTTAACTTCAGTTTACACAGGAGCGTTATTCTGGGTCCAAGGGCAGAAGCGGGCCTCGTCTGCTCCATACATTTATCTGCCGGAAAAGGGGACTCAATATGAAGAACAAGCAAGCACCGCAGAAGCAGGGGGCGGCCATGAAGCCGTTCCTGAAGCTGCTGCACGAAACCAAGCCATCCTATCCGCTGCTGGCGCTGGCTCTTGGCCTCAGCATCATTTCGACCCTGGTAGGTCTAGTAATTCCTATGTTCACGAAGAATCTGGTCGACGGCTTCTCGCTGGCTTCTGTCAGCAGACTGCAGATTGCCGGAATTGCCGGAGCGTTCATCGCTCAGACCATTGCCGCCGGAGTCTCCATCTATCTGCTGAATGCGGTCGGACAAAGGGTTGTCGCCGGGCTGCGGGATCGGCTGTGGCGCAAATTCCTGGTGCTGCCCGTGTCCTACTACAATGAGAACCGGACAGGCGAGAGCGTCAGCCGGATGACCAATGATACAGGAATTCTCAAGACACTGATCTCGGAGCATCTGGCCAGTCTGTTCACCAGCCTCATCTCCATTGTCGGCTCCATCACCGTGCTGCTCTATCTGAACTGGAAAATGACGCTGGTGCTGTTCACGGTGCTGCCGCTGTCAGCGCTCATCCTGGTGCCGCTGGGACGGCAGATGTACAAGATCTCCAAGGGGACGCAGGACGAGACGGCCTCCTTCACTGCTGTTCTCAGCGGCGTGCTGTCCGAGATCCGGCTGGTGAAATCCTCTGGAGCGGAGCAGAAGGAATATGAAGCCGGACGGAAAGGGATTATGAACCTGCTGGGCTTCGGGATTCGTGAGGGCAGGATCAGCGCCTTGATCAGCCCGCTGATCTCCTTTGTTTTTATGATGCTGCTGGTAGTCATTATCGGCTATGGCGGGATGCTGGTGTCCTCGGGGGTGCTCACCGCCGGTGAACTGGTCGCCTTCATTCTGTATCTGATCCAGATTATTATGCCGCTGACGCAGCTGACACAATTCTTCACCCAGCTCCAGAAGGCCAAGGGTGCCTCCGAGCGGATTATTGAGACCCTGGCAGCAGAGGAGGAGGTGTATGAAGGCGTGGAAGAGGCCGAGGGCACAGAGGGACCGATTGCCGTAGAAGATCTCAGCTTCGGATACAAGACGGGAGAGAAGGTACTGAACAAGGTAAGCTTCACTATGCTGCCGGGGCAGGTGACGGCCATTGTCGGCCCAAGCGGCGGCGGTAAAACAACCCTGTTCTCGCTGCTGGAACGCTTCTATGAGCCGCAGAACGGAGTCATTCGGCTGGACGGCAAACCGGCGTCGATGTTCTCCCTGAAGTCCTGGCGGAAGCAGATTGGTTATGTCTCACAGGAAAGTCCGCTGCTGGCCGGTACCATTGCCGAGAATCTCGGATATGGGCTGGACCGCGAGATCAGTAAGGAGGAGCTGAAGCGCGCTGCGGCCATGGCCTATGCGGACGGCTTCATTGAGGAGCTGCCGGACGGGTACAACACGGATGTCGGGGAACGCGGGGTGAAGCTGTCCGGCGGACAGCGGCAGCGGATTGCCATCGCCAGAGCGCTGCTGCGCGATCCGAAGATCCTCATGCTGGATGAGGCGACCTCAAGCCTCGACAGCCAGTCGGAGGCCGTGGTGCAGAAGGCGCTGGGCAATCTGATGCAGGGCCGGACCACGGTTGTGATCGCCCACAGGCTGGCTACGGTGGTGAATGCGGACCAGATTATATTCATGGAGAAGGGCCGGATCACCGGCAAGGGAACGCATGAGGAGCTGCTGAGGGACCATGAGCTGTACCGTGAATTCGCCGAGCAGCAGCTGCAGATGAACACACCTGAGCTTCAGAGCCGGGGGATAGAGGAGGATTCTACAGACTATGGCCAAAATACTGGTAGTGGACGACGATCCGCACATCCGCGAATTGGTGGGAGTGTTCCTGAGAGCTGAGGGGATGGCAGAGGTGCTGAGCGCTTCTGACGGTCTGGAGGCGCTGCGGCTGCTCGAAGAGACTGCGGCGGATCTGGCGATCATTGATGTTATGATGCCGAATATGGATGGCTGGGAGCTGTGCCGGGAGCTGCGCAAGCGGTATGATTTTCCGGTCCTGATGCTGACGGCCAAAGGGGAGACCTCGCAGATTGTCAAAGGCTTCGAACTGGGCACAGACGACTATCTGGTCAAGCCGTTCGAGCCGCCGGTGCTGATCGCCAGGGTCAAGGCACTGCTGAAGCGTTATCAGATCTCGGCCGCCCAGAGTGTTACCGTAGGCAGTCTGCGGATGAACCGCAGAACCTACGAAGTATTGTCTGAGCATGGCGATTTTACCCTGCCGCTGAAGGAATTCGAGCTGTTATTCAAGCTGGCCAGCTACCGGGGGCAGACGCTGACCCGCGACCGGCTGATTGAAGAGATCTGGGGCTATGATTACGAAGGCAATGAGCGGACGCTGGATGTGCATGTAGGCCGTCTGCGCGAGCGGTTCCCGCAGGAGAAATTCGGCTTCGCTATTCGTACGATCCGGGGCCTGGGCTACCGGCTGGAGGGATAGGCATGAAGCGCAGAATCATGAAGATATGGGAGAAAATGAATATAGCCGGACCTATCGCCGGAATGCTGATTATGCTCTATATATCCTGGAACGGGAGCTATTTCGGATCAAGACTGCTGGTCCGTCATTTCGGCTGGTCCTTCTCTGAATACGGGTATCACTTGTTTGTTATGGCTATGCAGATTATCATCTTTTTCGTCTGCGGGGCCACTATTGCCTACGCTACACGCGGCAAGGATCAGAACTTCTATATGCCGATCCTTACAGCCATGCGGCAAATCTCTCAAGGCAATTTCAAGATTGAACTGGAGAACAGCGGCCAGTACCGGCAGTTCGGAGGGATTGTGGAAGGGATCAACGAAATGGCGAGTGAGCTGAGCCGGATGGAGCTGATGCGGCAGGACTTCATCGCGAGCGTATCCCATGAGATCCAGTCGCCGCTGACCTCGATCCGCGGGTTCGCTGCCGCGCTGCAAGCGGAGAATCTCAGTCCGGATATCCGCAAGCATTACTTGGATATTATAGAAGCAGAGAGCCGCCGTCTGTCCGGCCTGAGCGACAATCTGCTGAAGCTGTCCGTGCTGGAGGCGGAGAGCTTCCCGTTCGAGCGCAAGCCTTATAGGCTGGATAAGCAGGTACAGGCGATGATCCTGGCCGCAGAGCCGCAGTGGCTTGGCAAGGAGATAGAAGTGGAAGCCGAGCTTCAGGAGACCACCGTGAGCGCGGTACAGGATCTGCTGAGCCAGGTATGGACCAACCTGCTGCATAACAGCATCAAGTTCACCCCGCAGGGCGGACGGATAACCGTCTCTCTGCGCAGCATAGGGGGGTGGGTGGAGGTAGAGGTCAGGGACAGCGGGATCGGTATGGCCGAAGAGGAGCTGGGGCGGATCTTCGAACGGTTCTATAAGGCAGACAAGTCCCGAAGCGTCAGCAGCGGCAGCGGAAGCGGGCTGGGGCTCCCGCTCGTGAAGAAGATTGTAGAGCTCCACGAAGGTAGCGTAGAGGTAACGAGCCGTTCCGGAGAGGGGACGGCGTTTATCGTGCGTCTGCCTCAGCAGAGCAGATGAGCCCGCCGTGGATGCGAGTGGTCCGCCGATACCTCAGCCGGATTAGGCCAGGTTCATCCCCAAGCCGGTTAATATCCTGCCTCCACATCATCGTTCCAGTTGCCGACGCAGGAGTGCCCCTGCCTGGCTGGAGTCGCTGCGGCTGTCATTCCTGTACGGCCGGAGGTCGGCCGTGTGCCTGTAACTATCGTTCCGCTTTCGCGTAAAGCAAGCGCTGGCGTGCAGGCGTATGAGCCAAATGTATGTGGAAAACGGTGCGACCCCCTTATCCCGGAGTCCTCCATATAAAATCAGTACTTGTCGTAGTCTTGCTCTTTATTTCGCTTTTTCTCTCGGCCAGAAGAAGCTGGAGCGGTCTTCTAGGGTCAGGACCCACTCCGCAAAGGTAGCTGGCGGCATGTTGCGAAGACTCGTATGCATTCTGCGGTTGTTGTAAAAGTCCATGTACCGGTCCACCGCTTCATAGGCCTCTTCGAACGTGTCGAAGGCCTCTTTGCGGAACAAATCCCGATCGATATTACTGTGGAACGATTCAATAAAAGCATTTAAATCCGGCGTTCGAGGCGGAATGCGTTCATGGGTCATTTCCCAGCTTTCACACATGTCGCCAAACAGATGGCTGACGAACTGGGGGCCGTTGTCGGTGCGGATCACCGGGCGCGCGCTGCCAGGGGCGCAGTGTTGCTCCATGGCGCGTCCCAGCGTCTGGCAGGCGTGCTTGGCCTCACACGACGATCCGCGGTGATAACCGACGATGACCCGGGTAAACACATCGATAATGCTCAGAACGAAGAAATGCCGGTCCCGTCCTGCCACATATCCGTATTTAATGTCCATCTGCCAGAGCTGGCCCGGGCCGGTAATGACTCGGTTCTCCGGCAACTTCCGGGGATGCTTAAAGCGCTTCTGACGCTGGGGCTGCAGGATCTCCAGCGCCTGACATAGCCGGTAGCTTTTCTTGTGATTGAGCCTCAGCTGGTGCTGGTTCCACAAGCACTTGGCCAGCAGCTTGTACCCGTACACGTGCTCTTCTCCAGCGACCAGTTCCAGGAGCATTTCCTGGATCTGCTCGTCGCTAATCTTCTCTCCCGATTCGGTCAGAGAGTAGCCGGGTACGGGTCTTCCGCGCCCCTGGAGTACGGCCTGTGCATCCTGTGACTTGCGTTTCTTACGGTCGTAGTACGTGGACTCTGCGAGCCCGATGAGACGTAGTACCAACGCTGCGGAATATCCCTGCTTAATGAACATCTCGGCTACCTCGATTTTTTCGGATAAGCAGGGGTGGGCTTTTTTAGCAGTTCACGCAGAATCTCAATCTCTAACTCCTTTTCACCGAGCATCTTCACCGCCTTCTCATATTTCTGCTCGACCTCTACCAGGCGCTTCAGTTCCTCTACCTGCTCCTGGGGGTACGGATGATCTTGTTCTCCATGGGCTTCCCGGTAATCCCTCACCCACTGATTCACCGTGGACGGAGTCACCCCATACTTTCGGGCAACCACCGCCGCCTTAATGCCAGATAACACCTCTTGCGCTGCCTTCTCTCTTGTTCCTGTTAAGTGTCCCATACCGTTCATCCTCCTCCTATCTTTAGTCTACATTTTTGTGGGGGAGGACTCCAACTTCATTAGGGGGCTGTGGAGAAAACAGCATACATTCTGCTGGTGCGCAGCGTATGATCCAAATGTATGTGGAAAACAGCATGCATTCTGCCGGTGCGCAGCGTATGATCCAAATGTATGTGAAAAACAGTATACATTCTGCTGGTGCGCAGCGTATGGGCCAAATGTATGTGAAAAACAGTATACATTCTGCTGGTGCGCAGCGTATGGGCCAAATGTATGTGGAAAACAGCATACATTCTGTCGGTGCGCAGCGTATGGGCCAAATGTATGTGAAAAACAGTATACATTCTGCCCTGGTGCGCAGCGTATGGGCGAAATGTATGCTAAAAACCGCATACATTGTGCCTCCGCGAAGGCAATCGAACCAATTCCCCCCTACAGCGGCTATTAGCATTGCCCTCATTTCTCTCTTTCATCTATTTACATCTTTTTCTTCGTTCCTTCTTTCTTCCAGTCTACCATGATTTCTCCCCGTTCATTCGTCTTGGCTGGTATGTGCCGCAGAACTTGGATGGTTACTTCAGCTGCTATGGCAGGGTACGAGCAGGGTACGATCAGTAGGCTATAACCGGAGGAAGCCTGAGAGGCTTGTTTATCTGGAAGCACTACTAGGAAGATATAAGGGGGAAAAGAAATGGTGCAGGCCATTCTACATGGAATTATCCTGGCCTTCGGGCTGATTCTGCCGCTGGGCGTACAGAACATATTCGTCTTCAATCAAGGGGCGCAGCATCCCAGATTCCGCAGTGTACTCCCTGTCGTACTGACGGCAGCGGTATGCGACACACTGCTTATCGCTGCGGCAGTCGGCGGAGTCTCCTTGGTCATTTTATCGCTGCGCTGGGTCACGCCTGTTATATATGGGGCAGGCATTCTGTTTCTCACCTTCATGGGCTGGAGAATCTGGCGCTCTACTCCAGCGAAGGATGAGTCGGGCCGACTCTCGGCGAAGGGACAGATCCTTTATGCGCTGTCTGTGTCCCTCCTGAACCCGCATGCTCTTCTGGATACGGTGGGCGTGATCGGGACTAGCTCGCTGCAATACGAAGGGGCGGTGCGCTGGACCTTCGCGGCGGCGACAGTGGCCGTCTCCTGGCTCTGGTTCCTGGGTCTTGCTGCAGCGGGCCGCCAGCTCGGCAGGCTGGATGCTTCGGGCAAGGTCATGAAGGGGCTGAATACCGTTTCCGCCCTGCTGATCTGGGCGATCGCCGTCTACATGGGAGTCCAGCTGTGGGGGCTGGTGTATGGCTAAGTGATTTCTCTTAAATTAGTCTTTACTCAATAGATCTGTTAATTCTTTAGAACTGCGATCTTTTAATTTCAACATTTTTTCGCTATTACTATCTTTAATCAAGAATCCACTTTTGGATTTAAAATCTAAATAAAAGCTGAATTTCACAACTTTGCTATTCGCGTAAGTAACATTCATTCGATATGTGGGGGGAGCCACATCCACAGCCCCGCGTACTTTTTTCACCGTTCTTATAGCATCGTCGAATATTCGCATGCTTTCAATATCAGTGTAAGTAATTTCCGCTGTTTCGGAAATAAGACTGACGCTAACAATCTCAGGATTTGGTCTGACTAACACATATATGAAAACAAGTAATATTATCAATGAAATTGAAATGATGCTGATTTTTCTCATAAACTCTCCCCTTATCGTAAGGTTCGGCAAGCCCGTTGCCAAACTGTTTCGAATTCTTCACACTTTATGGATATAGTTGTTTTATTTGACTCTATTCTATTGAATTTTCAAATTCGATCCCCTACTATTACAGATATAAACATAATGTTCTAAATTCTGGGATGTAGGAGGTGATGTTCCTTTGAAGCCTGCAGTCATGATTCGAGACCAGCTTGCAGATTATTTAACCCGGCATGAGATGTCTATTAATCACTTCGCCATAAGCTCCGGTATTAATTCCGGGACACTGAGCCGGATTATTAATGGTCATCAGCCCATTGCCATGAGCCATCTGGAGTTAATCACTGCAGGAATGGGGCTTAGCGAGGATTTTTTTTACAGCTTGTATGTGGAGGAATGCTTCTATTATTCGGCACCGACCTGGCGGCGGCTTCGCCCGTTCATTGTGAAATGTGCGGAACTGGGGCGTACCGATTGTATCGAGCGTCTGGTGGAGAACCTGCTGGATAATCTGACTTATGTACCCATGCTGTTTGAAGTGGCGGAAGGCTTGTTCCAGCAGGGCCACTGGCCGGCGGCTGCACTACTCTATGAGAATGTAAGCGCCAGCGAGAAATACCAGTACTCCGAACGCTTGGCCACCTGCCAATACCGCCTGTTCCAGATTGCTCTGGGTGATGACCAGAGCACGAACCTGCGCGCGGCCACTCTGTTCGAGAGCTACATCCCGCGCCTGAACGAGGCGGATCAGTTGGATGGGTTAAAGGATTTGTTGGAAGTCTATTATTCCTTGCAGCAGTGGCCTAAAGTTGATGAACTCGCAGAGAAGATGCTTGGACTGGCTACACTCCGTTATAATCTCCAGCTCCAGTCAAACCTTAATCAAGGTAACATTAAAACTTCTAAAACTCCACTATATCTCTATATTTTGCGCGCTCATCTCTTTCTCTCTAGTATTTGCATGGAATACGGGGATTATAAATCTGCTATAGAACTTGTGCCGCGCTATATGGACGGAAGCTGGATAAAGGAAGATGATGAAGAAGCGAGACGAACGTTAGTTCAGTTTAGAGAGTGGGGTACTGCGAACATTTACTTATACCGCATGCTGGATGGACAAATAGAAGTGCTAGACGAGTATGTCGAATATATATCTGCACAAACAGACGAGATATTTACGGCGATGTACAATATTATCCGATGTGCAAATTGGTATGATTGGAATGTTGATCACATTCTGGAGCGCTTCTCTGCCTATATCCCATATCGAACATATAAATCAGAATTCGGTCAATACAACTCACAGATTATGGCAGACAAACACGCCAGATTTCTCGCTGAATTGGCAAACTATTATTTGCATAATAAAAGAAACAGAGGGATTGAATTCTTACTAGAATGTTTGGAATCTTCATCTATTATAAACAATGAGAGTGTAGCAATCACTTGTGTCAATTTGTTTGAACAATACAGGGATGTTGCCAGTGCAGAAGAGTTGGAAAGATACAAACTTTTAATGAGAGAGGTGTGCAAACCAAATGAAAAAACAATTTATCAAGCTTCTGGTTCTATGTAGCTTATCTGTCGTAATTTTGTCTACAATTTCAACTAGTGGAATTGTAAAAGATAGCAGCATTCAGTCATTAATCCAAACTAATTCACATGGTATTGGTGGTTAACTGACCCATCAACTAACGTTCCCGTTTATTCCGGGAACGTTTTTTATTTGCTGATTTTTAAAGGGGATATATTCAGAACCTAACTGTCGTGTAGATGTACATACATTTATCAAACGGTTGATGTCAATTGTAAGAGGCAGAGCAGACTTACTGTTTCCTCGCCATGGTTTTGAAATTATTGTACCTATAACCAATATAGTAGATAATGCAAAGAGACCTATTTTATGCAGTTTTACATAAATATCTATAATGTTGCATAAGGAGGCGGGATTCCCATGCATAGTCCAGCAATCGTTAGAATTCGTATAGAGCAAGCTAGGAGTAAGCTTCATACATTACATATTCAATATGGCGGTTTCAATCACCCGGAGGTCTTGCGGCAATCCGTAGTACTGGATGAGCTGCTCAATGCCTACGATAATGCCTATCGGATGAACAAGCGTCCGCCTGCTTAAATATTGATCATGAAAATAACTGGAAATTTAAATATAAGATCCAACGGATACGTGTATAAAAGAGGTGGTAAATGCGGTGGAGCATACAGTCAAAATTCGAGACGAGATAGCGGCGTATCTCACAAAACATAAACTGTCTATTAATCAGTTTGCAATTGCCAGCGGAATTCATTCCGGTACACTCAGCCGGGTCATGAAGGGGCAACAAGCCTTGGCGATGAACCACCTGACCCGCGTGACCAGCGGGATGGGGCTGCCGGAGGATTACTTTTACAGTCAGTATGTGGATGAATGTTTATACGATTCGACACCGACCTGGCGGCGTTTACGGCCGTTCCTGCTGCAATGCGCGGCGTTATCGCGTCTGGATTGTATTGAGCGGGTGGCGCAGAATTTACTGGATAATCTGCTGTATGCACCGTTGCTGTTCGAGGTTGCGGAGGAGTTATTTGAGCAGAAAAACTGGCAGGCCGCAGCATTAATCTATGACAATGTGGGAGCCAGCGAGAAGTATCAGCATTCTGAACGGCTGGCTCTCTGCCAATATCGGCTCTTCCTGATTAATCTGGGTGATGATCCGCAGAAAAATCTAATCGCTGCTACTTTATTAGAGAATTATGTCGATAAGCTGGACGAAGTCAATCAGTTGGATGCGTTGAAGCAGTTGGCGGATATCTATCTCGCGCTTCAGAAATGGGACAAGGTATCTGAGGTTGTAGAAGAAATGCTCCGAGTGGCTTCCGTCCATTATGACCTTCATGGTGAATCAGGCCGTAGGCATAGAGATCGTAAGTTATATAAAAGGCCGCTGTATACTTATATATTACATGCTCAGCTTATGAGATCCTGTGTTTATGAAGAGATGGGAGATTACAAAACTGCGCTCGATATGATACCTATATATATGGATCATAGCTGGATACGGGAAGATGACGAAGAAGCGTGGCGTATTAAGGCTCAATATATAGAGTGGGGAACGGCTAATACGTATCTTTACCGCTTAATGGATGGGCAGATTGAGGTTCTTGATGCATATGTCGAATACATCTCAAATCACGAAAATGAAATATTCATGGCGCTGTTCAAGATCGTTCAAATGGCTAATCAGTATAAGTGGGACGTGGATCATGTGATACAGAGATTTGCGGACTACATTCCTTACCGGAAGGTTTATAGTATCTTTGGTGAACATAACAAATTTCTTCATGAAAAAAACTACACCCAGTTCTGCAGCGAACTGGGAACATACTATCTATCCCGCAAACGGTACAAAGGTGATGATGTGATCATGCAAAGCGTTGACTTATCCGCGAGATTAGACAGTGAGCAACAAGTGATCCGGGGGACAATATCCGTGGATTTCGAGATTGCGATTTCGGATATTCCGAAGTCGGGTTGAAGCACACACTTGCTTAGACAACTACGAATGTGTTCTACTCATACATGCATATTATGATTATACATTGTTATACAGACAGGCCCATGAACTTGTTCATGGGCCTGTTACATTTGTCTCCGTGCGCTACCCGCCAATCTGCGACATGCGGCGGGCGGTGGGGGTATGGCTCTGGGCTTTGTGCTCCAGGGCCAGCGCCATTTCATGGTTATGAGGCTTGTTGCCGAGCGCCTGGCGGAACAGGGCCTGCACGGCAGCGGGGTCGCTGATCAGTGGGCGCACATTATATTCGTCTTGCCAGTACAGGCAGGCTTTGATGTTGCCGTCGGCGGTCAGGCGCAGCCGGTTGCAATTGTCGCAGAAATGCTCGCTGACCGGGTGGATCAGCCCGAAGGTCCCTTTTGCACCGGTGACACGCCTATTCTGCGAAGGTCCGTTCCCGGAAGGCATGTCAGCCTCCTCGGTGGTCCAGCCCGCTTCCTTGCAGGCCTCTACTACAGTCTCCAGCGGCAGATAGGTCTGCCGCCAGGTATCGCTGGCGCTGCCGATTGGCATGTATTCAATGAAGCGCACGTTCAGCGGGCTATTCAGGGTCAAAGCGATGAATTCTTTGATCTCGTCATCGTTAATGCCTTTCATCAGCACGACGTTCAGCTTGATCGGAGACAGGCCAGCAGCTTCAGCGGCTTCGATTCCTTTCAGCACTTTGGCGACATCGCCGCCCCGGGTAATCATCGAGAAGCGCTCCGGCCGCAGTGAATCCAGGCTGATATTCACCCGGGATAGTCCGGCCTGCTTCAGGATAGCCGCTTTGGCTGGAAGCATCAGGCCATTCGTAGTCAATGATATATCTTCGATGCCGGGTATGACTGCGATCATAGAGACCAGCTTCTCCAGATCCTTGCGGACCAGCGGTTCGCCCCCGGTCAGCCGGACCTTCCGTAAGCCCAGTGGCGCAAGCGCCTCCACCACAGCGGCAATCTCCTCGTAGCTCATAATCTCGTCCTGCGGCTGGAATTGCATTCCTTCGGCGGGCATACAATAGATACAGCGCAGGTTGCAGCGGTCTGTAACCGAAATGCGGAGGTAATCATGTACGCGTCCAAAAGGATCAGTTAGCGGCTCCATAGCGTTGCTCCTTCACCTGTTGATTTTAGTTTAAATTTTAAAGAAAGCATCCCGCCGCGTCAATGCACAAGCAGACAACCTAAAGCATAGGGGACAGAAAGGTAAAGGAGCATCCTAATTATGACAAAAGTGCGACAATTACAGGGAATGGTCATAGAATGCTCACCGAAAGCGTTTAACATATTCGATATAATTTAGGTGCGGAAGATTCAAACTTTATAACCTTTTACTTTTGCGAAGCACAGCTATGATAACCGGAAGATTCAGGAGGCAGCCTCAGGTTCCCCCGGACATCCGGCAAACTAAGTAGGGAGGATTTGCAAAATGACTATACCAACCGTTCCATCGCTTGTCGTGCCGGAGGCTTGCAGCCGCTGGCTGGAGAGTCGGGGATTAATATATCAGCTACTGGTGGACTTCTATGGAAGAAAACCCTCACTCTCACTGGTCGCCCAGTGGAGCCGTAACCGTGAGATGAGTGTCGCTGCGGAGATGACCGAAGGCGGCCGTGAGCTGAAGCGTTATCTGTGCAGCCAAGAGCCATCCATGCTCCCGGCTATCTGTGAGAAAGAGAAGCTTGAATACAAACGTCTGATGAACGAGCGTGCGGTCAGCTCCTTCGTAGCCCGTGAAGCGGCTCAACTGGGCCGTGAGGAAGAATTCTGCAACGTGCTCTCGGATGTGTATGCTTCGGCAGGCATTGTCTTCAAGAAGTGCAGCGGCGAAGCCGATGACCATATTGCCATTGAGCTGGAATTCATGGCGGTGCTGCACGAGCGGATGCTGTACAACAGCTTCTCGATCCGCAGTGCCATGGAGCTGCTGGAAATTCAGGAGAGGTTCCTCGAAGAGCATCTGCTGAAGTGGACACCGCTATTCTGTGCAAGAATGAACGCTGCAACGGACAGCCCGCTGTATCTGGGACTCAGCCATATGCTGGAGGAATTCCTGCCGCAGGATCTGCACATGCTGCGTGCCTGGAAGGCTTCGCTGGAGAGCAGCGCAGCAGCCATGGCTTAATAAGCATCCATACTCAATCAATAAGGCGCCCTTCCATCAACCGGAAGGGCGCCTTATTTCTGCTTGGGGTCAACATGCTTTAAGTGTAGTCTGTACAACTAAAATGATGCTTGAACGCTAAGCAAATGGTTATAAATGTAGTCTGTACAACTAAATATCCCGATTTTTCCTAAAACAAGCGATACCGTTGTTTTTAATTGTACGGAATGCAGTTATACCGACTAATCAGGCTTTTAACCATCATTTAGGTGTACAAAATACAATTAGCAGATAAATGATCTGTCTGCATAGCAGACGGGGGTCTTGAACTTAAGCTTTCACTTTATAGGTTGTGATCTGGAGAATCCCCTTCAGGGAGAGTGGCGGAGGAGAAGTTTGGAACTGTAGGAGCGATAGCGTTCGCCTTTAGGTTGGAAATTCTACCGCAAAGAGCGGTTCAAATCAGGAATTTCCAACCTAACAGCGACCGGAAGTCCAAACATTCTCCGCAGTCACGGTCCTGCCTGAAGCGGAGGTGCCCCAGTTCACTCCATATAACTGAAACTGAAGTTCATCCCCCTATTTATTCGTAAGTCTTCTTACTCCGAAACCGCATCAGGAACTCATAGACCACCGGCACAACAACCAGGGTCAGCAGCGTGGAGCTGACGAGACCGCCGATGACGGTTACGCCAAGTCCCTTGGAGATGATCCCGGCGCTGTTCTCCAGGCCTGTCACCAGTGGCAGCAGGGCGCCAATGGTAGCCAGCGCAGTCATGAGAATCGGACGCAGCCTGGTAGCACCCGCCTCAAGCAGCGCTTTGCGGGTAGACATCCCCTCTTGCTCCTTATGGATTACGCGGTCAATTAAGACAATCGCATTGGTGACCACGATACCGATCAGCATCAGGGCACCCATCAGTGCGGAGACATTCAAGGTCTCGCCAGACAGGAGCAGGGCGACAAGGGCGCCAATGACTGTGAACGGCAAGGAGAACAGGATGGCGAAGGGAGCCAGACCACCGCCGAAGGTAACCACAAGCACGAAGTACACAATCGCAATAGCCGCCAGCATGGCGATGCCAAGCTGTCCGAAAGTCTCATTAATCTGCTCGGTGACCCCGCCGAAGGTGATGGTCACGCCATCCGGGAGATCAAGAGCATCTATTTTGTCCTGAACGGCGCCTGAGGCACTATTGATGTCACTTGAGATAATGTCGGCGGTTACCTCGACTTTCATTTTGCCGTCTTCGCGGGTAATGGAGTCCGGTGACTGGCCTTGCTCAATGCTTGCTACTTCGCCAATCGGTACGGTAATGCCCAGCGGAGAAGTGAGCGTAGCCGCCTGCATTTCTTCAATACTGCTGTAGGAATCCTTGTCGGTCTCGATGTAGACCTTATAATTCTTGCCGTCCAGCTCTACCTCAGTCAGTACAGGCCGGGTTCCGGCAGGGCTCAGCTTCATCGCAAGCTGTCCGGCTGTAAGACCCAGAGAGCTAAGCTTGGCCTGATCCGCTACGATGGTATATTGATCGTAGGCTTCAGAGAGGCTGGTCTTCCCGTCTTTGAAGTTCTTGGTGTCTTCCTTAACGATCCCGGCAACTTCATCCGCTACCGGTTTGAGCTGCTCCAGCGTATCGCCGTAGATATTGACAGTAAGGGTACTGCCGCCGAGTCCGCCTCCGGCCATGCCGGACAGATCGCCCCACACGCCATCTGGCACCTCTTTGGTTAAGCCTTCAATTAACTGTTCCTTCACGGTATCAAAATCAGGTGTATTGCTGTCATACGTGACATAGAACAAGCCTGAATTGCCTGAGCCCATTCCGAACGGGCTGCTGCCGCCGATCGAATATTGCATTTTATCCAGATGCTTCTGCGCTAGAATGAACTTCTCCGCCTTCAGGCCCAGCGCCTTCACATCCTCCAGCGTCTGCCCGGCCTTCGGGGAGAAGGTAAGCGTAACATTCTTCTCTTCCTGGGAAGGCAGGAAGCTAACGCCGATCGGCTTGATCAGGAACAGGCTGCCTGCCAGGAGCAGGACAGCAACACCGAAGGTAATTAGTTTATGCGAGAGGCACCAGTCCAGGATTCGGACATATCCGGCTGCCAATGCGCCAGGCTTGTCTTCGTGTCCCTTCTTCCCCTTCTTCAGTCCATTGCGGAACAGGGTATGGGCCAGTGCAGGCACCAGGGTAATGGCAACCACCAGCGAAGCCAGCAGTGCGAATACCATAGTGAGGGCAAACGGCAAGAATAGCTCACCGACCATACCGCTGACAAAAGCGAGCGGCAGGAAGACGGCAATCGTCACAATCGTCGAGGACATAATCGGCACAAACATCTCACGGGTAGCCGCGCTGATCAGCTCTCTGCCGCGCAGCTTCTCGCCGGACAGCGTAAGCCGCCGGAAAATATTCTCAATGACGACGATGGAGTCATCGACTACCCGCCCGATGGCCACGGTCATGGCGCCGAGCGTCATCATATTCAGCGTAATATCCATTTGCCGCAGACATAAGATCGCAATCAGCAGTGATAATGGAATCGAGATAATGGAAATAATGGTAGAACGGATATTGCGCAGGAACAGGAGGATGATAAGCACGGCGAACAGGGCGCCGAAGGCAGCCTTGGACAGCATCGTGTTCACCGAATCCTCAATCGGCTTACCTTGATCCAGCAGCACGGTGAGGTCCATCGACTTGTATTGCTTCTTCAGTTCTTCGGTCTTGTCCTTGACCCCGTTCACGACATCGACAGTGTTGGCATCATTGGCCTTCACAATCTGAATCCCGATCGATTCCTTGCCGTTGGTGCGGGAGATCGATTCTGACTTGCCGACCACTTCAATAGCGGCAAGCTCGCTCAGCTTCACGGTCGGCAGCCCGGTCATGGCACCCGCGCCAGCGCCGGTACCGCCAGTTGCAGCACTATTGCCGCCAGCCGCAGCAGCACCCGTACCGCCAGCCGCAGCAGCACCCGTACCGCCAGCCGCAGCAGCACCCGTACCGCCAGTTGCAGCACCGGCACCGCCTGAAGCTGCACCGCCTGCGGCCCCGGCTCCAGCACCAGCCGCGGGAGCAGAAGGAACGAGCGGAATGCGGACATTCTGCAAGTCCTCCACCGTAGTAATATTGCCGTCAACTACAACAGCCTTCTGTGATTTGTCCATCTCGAACAACCCGAGCGGAACCCGCAGGGAGGAGGCTTGAATGATGCCTTTGATCGTATCTTCGGTCAGCCCGTACTGCTTCAGCTTCTCCGGATTGAACTTCAGGGAGACCTCTTTGACATATTGTCCGGCAATCTGCACAGAGGCAACGCCTTCTATATCCTCCAGCGCCGGGCGGATATCATTCTCGGCAACCCGGGTCAGCTCCTCCAGATCGCCGGAGCTCTCATCAGAGATACTGAGGGAGATGACCGGCAGCGAGCTGAGGCTGAAGCGTGAGATTTGCGGCTTTTGCACATTATCCGGCAGGGCCACCTCGTTCAGCGCCTCGCGCACCGCGGCTGTCGCATTGTCCAGATTGGTACCGTAGTTGAATTCAATGGTTACACTGGACGCATTTTCAAGGGAGGTGGAGGTCAGCATCTTGACCCCGTCCACATTGCGGAGCTTCTGCTCCAGCGGCTTGCTGACGTCATTCACGACGCCTTCGGGTGCGGCTCCAGGATAAATAGTAGTAATGCTGAGATAAGGGATACTAATGTTGGGCAGGGTCTCCTGCTTCATGGTCATCCCGCTGTACAGACCGGCGAAGACAATAATGATCGTCAGCAGCCAGACGGCGAATTTGTTGCGGAGCGAGAAATTAATTAGGCTTTTCATCAGTAAAAAGAACCTCCAGTACATTTCATCTTGATCTTACAGGTGTGCCGCATCTGCGCTTAATGAAGTCCGCAGGAAGTGTGCATATAAGGGGCGAATACTTTCTTCAATTGACTTAGCTCGCCGGACAGCCCGGGATACCCCTCAAGATTGGCCAGCATTCCCTGAATGATCGCTTTACGGGGCTGGGAGGTAAGGATTTCGTTCTCCAGAATGCTCAGGGACTCCAGGCCGTCTTCCGCATGCTCCTGGTGCATTCCGTCCGCTTCACTGAGCAGGAGCTTCATCGCCTTAATCAGTTGAAGCGGGCTCTGGCGAGGGCCTTCCCCTTGACCCTCAGCCCATCCGGCCAGCACTGCGGAAGAGATCAGGGGGACTGGCTGTCTTGCAAGCAGGCCGGACACCATAATGTCCAGCCAGTCCACCAGCCGGTCAGCCAGCTCAGGGATAGCAACCACGGTCTCCCGGCCGAACAGCAGCTTGATGCTGGAGTTGATCATCCCATGGCTGAGCACGCATAGGTCGCCCGCATAGGGCAGGATCCCGGGGCCGTACATGAGCTCCAGCTTCTGCTGGAACCAGCGCAGGAGGGCGGCGTTGTTCTGCTTCACCCAATCGGGAATCTCGGCCACGCCTCTTCCTGCCAACTCCTGGAACTGGCGCTGCAGGAATTCGCGCAGCTCGTAGACGTGGCTAAGCAGAATTTCGAGTTGGTTGCGCAGCTTCTCCCGGGGATCTCTTCCGGTAGCCTGCTCTTCCTGCTGCAAGGGATCATGAATCATCCGGAAGCAATAGATGTATATGCTGCGCTCCAGCTCGTCTTTGGATTTGAAGACCAGATATAGACTTCCTTTGGAGATCCCGCATAATTCGGCAATCTCCTGCATGGAGGTGGAGGAGGAGCCTTTGACAGCGAATAGCTGCATGGCGGTCTTGATGATCAGTTCTTTTTTGGTCGTGCTATTAGCGGTCAAGGCTAGATAGGCCCCCGTTCTGACTAGACAGTTCTATATTTGACTGAAAGGTCAGTGAGATTATATTATATATCCTGCGGCATTACAAATTTGCAGGTTTCAGTAGGAAGAATCGGATTCTTCATGTAAGATATAAATGTGTCAGTTCAGTGATAATCGGCGGAATGAGAAGGTAGGGTACATATGAGAAGAGGACTGCAGGCTATAGTCATCATAGCGGCTATGCTGGCTTTTTATTATTTTGGATTTGGGATATTCGGCAGCACAGCCGGAACCATTATCAGTATTTTTTCCACATTGACGGTCATCTCTATCGGATTGGGTATATTCATGGAGAACCGCAATCCTTCGACCACTGTATCCTGGATTCTGCTGCTGGCGCTGATTCCGGTGCTGGGCCTGGTGTTCTACTTCCTGTTCGGACAGAATGTGTTCAAACGCCGCAAGTATGACAAAAAAGCCCAGCGCGATCTGATGGCCTATGAGCGGATTGAGAATGATGCGCTGCGGATGCACCAGGACTGGTCGGTATTCAGCCCCTCGCGCCAGAAGCTGCTGGGTCTGTCGCAGAGACTGGGCCGGACGCCGATCTCCTTCAGCTCGGAGACGCGCATCCTGACGAACGGTGAGGAGACCTTCGGGACGCTGCTGCTGGAGCTGCGGCAGGCGCAGCATCATATCCATATGGAATATTATATTTTCCGGGCAGATCATATCGGTACGCGCATTCAGCAGATTCTGATTGAGAAAGCCCGTGCGGGCGTTGCGGTCCGGTTCATGTATGATGCGGTCGGGAGCATTCAGCTCTCCAGAGCCTTCCTCAAGGAACTCAGCGATGCGGGGGTGCAGGTGGCTGCTTATGGGAACTCGACTTCCTTTTTCTCCAGCAGAGTGAACTACCGGAACCACCGCAAGATCGTGGTCATCGACGGCGATGTCGGATTCATGGGCGGGCTGAATGTCGGGGACGAGTACTTGAGCCGCAGCAAGACCTACGGGTTCTGGCGGGACACGCATATGCTGCTGAGAGGCGAAGCGGTGCGGACGATGCAGATTATCTTCCTGCAGGACTGGATGCATACCACCGGCGAGAAAATCATGGAGCAGGATTACCTCTCCCCGCAGCTTCGCTTCACCACCGGTGACGGGGCGGTGCAGATTATTGCCAGCGGACCGGATAACGAGCGGCGTGCGCTCAAAAATATTTTCTTCTCCATGATTACTACCGCGGAAAAATCAGTCTGGATCGCCAGTCCCTACTTCATCCCCGATGAGGATATCCTGACCGCGCTGCGTGTGGCAGCGATGTCGGGGCTGGATGTCCGCCTGCTATTCCCGGCCAAGCCGGATAAATGGATTCCGTTCCTGGCCTCCCATTCCTACTTCCCGGCGCTGCTGGAGTCCGGCGTGAAGATCTATGAATATGAGAAGGGCTTCATCCACTCCAAGCTGCTGATCGCAGACGGGGAGATTGCCACGATCGGAACGGCCAACATGGATATGCGCAGCTTCCATCTTAACTTTGAGGTGAACGCGCTGCTGCTGCAGACCGAGAGTGTCTCGCGCATTGTCGCAGACTTCGAGCGTGACCTGCAGTCCACGCGGCAGATTGTCCATGAGACCTTCATGGAGAAAAGACTGCTGGAGCGGCTGCTGGAATCCGCAGCCCGGCTGATGTCCCCGCTGCTGTAAGCGGACGACCGGCAGACTGAAATAGAAACGGTACCGACCCTTGGGGCGCGGTACCGTTTTTTTGTAAAGATAAGAATGTATAGGCTTCGCGCTATAATTATCCTTATCTTTCTCGCTGAAACGGTACCGTCCTTCAAAAGGACGGCAATGCCGTTTCCACTTGTTTTAGGAAATTATGATTTTCTTCTGAGGAAGTTCAACGAGTGGCAGTGTTGCTGAATGTGACTGAAGCGGCACATGGCCTGGAATGTATGCGAAAAACAGCATACATTGACTCAGATGCAGGCTCATAGGCCAAATGTATGCGAAAAAAAGTATACATTGTACTCGGATGCAGGCTGATGGCCCGAATGTATATGAAAAACAGCATACATTGATTCAGATGCAGGCTCATGGTCACAATGTATGCGAAAAACAGCATACATTGTGTTTGCGCACAGGTATCTTATCCACCCTCTAGGGTGAATTTGTTCTTTTGCATCAGAAGGTAGTGAGCCCAAGGCGGGTCTGTAACCGGTAGAGGACGTATTTCAGCCAGGTAATCTCACTCTGATATTCCCCCAGCGGCAGGCTGTACTCGGCTCCCTCGTTGTTCCACAGCCGGGTGAAGTATCCCTCCACCTCCGCATACAGCGGCTGTTCCCGCGGAACGGATACCCAGAGATCATTTTCCAGGTTATAGTCGTCCAGATTACGGGCTGTGAAGTTCGTCGACCCGCCCAGGAGGATGGAGTCCCCTGATGCCTTGGCAATGAACATCAGCTTGCTGTGATACTGCTCCTTGCCTGTGTTGTACCAGCGGATCAGGATGTTCCCGTCAGAGCGGCGGTCCAGGTCCATGGCAACGGGCCGGTTGGGGATGCCGATTTTGTCCCGTCCGAAGGCATTCTGGTTGGGATCAAGCAGCAGCCTGACCTGGGCGCCACGTGCATCTGCCGCCAGCAGGGCATCGATGATTCCGTCGTCTGCCAAATAGAACATGCCCATCCAGATGACATCCCCCGGTCCCGCTGCGGCGATCCCCTCCAGTGCATATTTGTACACCTTGCCTTCTGTCAGATAGCGGACTTCAAGCGGAGACTTCCCGGAAGCAGCAGCCTGCTGGAATGCAGGGGTCTTACTCAGCAGGGGGCCGGCTCCCGACAGATTGGCCGCAGCCTGCTCACTGCGCAGAATGTCCTCCTGGATAGGACCTTGCACTTCCAGGGCAATATTAGAATGATATGCGCTGGCGTCATGCACATTGCCGGAGGAGATCAGGGCGGTGTTCTCGCTCAGCACGACCTTGCGGTGGTTCGCTTTGACATTCAGCAGCTTCAGATAGGAGCGGGCCGTAATGTCCGGTCCTCCGCTGGCCATCAGATTCGGAATCCAGCCGGTGCCGGATTGCCCGAACCACTGGATGAAGGTACGCCAGACCGCAGAATAGGCGGGTGTCGAATCACGCAGATCATCCACATCCGTCAGGATCACCTTGATCCCGGCGGCGCTCATCTCCTCCAGCAGGGCATTGGGCGCAGAGCCGTAATTCGTATTCACCTCGTCGGTGATGAAGACGATCTCCAGGGCAGGGTAGGCGGCTTTCTGGGCAAGCAGCTTATCGGTAAGCTGTCGGCTGACAGCGGGGAACTGCTGGTCTGTATGCGTATAGTTATTGAACAGGAACAGATCGATCACGAGGAATTGTCTGGACTCTTCAATAATCTGCAGGATTCTGGGCAGAATCTGTTCTTCCCTTGCCTGCTTCCCGCCGCTGTCCTGGTAGGTCAGATCATGCCAGAAGGCGAGCTTGTTCACCTTGTAAGCAGGGCTCTCCGTGGAGATCCCTTGCGGCAGTGGCTTATGGGTCTGATAGAGCATTACCCCGGCCAGCCAGAGGAGAAGAAGGAGCAGGGCCATCAGGACCTTGGAGCGGCGGCGCAGGACGAACTGAATCCGGTGCTTGCGGCGGGAGGCCGTAATGGCGCCTGAAGCCAGTGTGAGCTGTAACTGTTCGGGTGTGACGGGATGGCGGCCTTGATTCATAATCATCCTCCTGGGTCTGCTGCGGGGCCAGAGCGGCTAGATCGTGGCGCCAGCATGGTAAGTACCTATAACGCCCGCTAAGGAGAAGTGAAGCAGCTGAGTGAGAAATCCCCGAAAAATCTAGTGTTGCAAAAAGCGCCGCATTTCATCCGTGCCCTACCTGCAAGCTGCATTATACAAGTTCTGGTGACATAACACACATGCAATTGTATAATGAGTGTAAATAATTTGTATAAGGTTTGAATCTTCAAAGTATTCAGTGTGAAACAGGAAGCGAGTGAGATCCATCGTGTATTCCATCAAACAGGTCGTCGAAATGCTCGATATTCCCTCTGTTACTCTGCGGGCGTGGGAGAACCGGTATCAGGCTGTCGTCCCGGAGCGTACCGAATCGGGCTATAGGCTGTACAACCAGGAGAATATTGAGGACCTCCGCTGGTTGAAGGAACAGACCGATAAACAGGGCATCAGTATCTCACATGCTGTACGGATGCTGAAGCAGCATAAGCAGAAGGACCTGGATGAGCGGCTGGCCGTTGCAGGCGGGGATCCCAAGGATGCATTGGACAAAATGAGGCAGCAGATCTACGCAGCGCTGCTCGATATTCAGGGCGAGCGGGCCGATGCGCTGATTGATTTCGGGTTCTCCCTATATGGCTATGAGGCGATGGTCCATCAGGTGCTGGTGCCCGTGCTGGTGAAGGTCGGTGATGACTGGGAGCAGGGGACGGCGACTGTGGCCCAGGAGCATTATATGACGCATATGATCACGAACCGGCTGTCGCAGTTCTTTCACGTGTTCCCGGTATACGCCCATCTGCAAAAGGTGCTGGCCTTCTGCCCGGCGGGAGAGCATCACCAGATCGGCCTGCTGCTGTTCTCGCTGTTCCTGCGCAGGAACGGGGTTGAAGTCATCTACCTGGGGGCCAATACCCCCGAGGAGGGTGTGATGGAGCTGCTGGCGAAGCAGGAGCGGATCGGAGCCGTCTGTCTGTCCGTTACGAATGGCAAGCTGCTCCCTTATGCGGAAGAGCTGCTTGAACGGCTGGGCAGCCTGTACCCGGAGCTGCAGCTCATTGCGGGCGGCAAAGCTTATGAGGCGGTCAGCCCGCTGGAGACCAGGGCCACCTATTTAATGGCGGAGCCGCCGGAGCGGTGGCAGGCCTGGTTCGACCAGGAGTATGCCGCAGCCAGGCAGAGAATGTAGCAAACCAGTGAACGATAATCGTTCAGGATATCTTATGGAACCGGTCAGAACCCGCTTGCGGGGCTGGCCGGTTCTTTTGCTATGGACAAGTCTAGCAATCAAATTGCTGGAAGTCCGGGTGATGATATTTACATGGCCCGGCAAAGTATGTATGATATTTGTATCACTATTGTATAGTTTTTGTATAATGTTTGAACGAAGGAGGATGCCGCTTGATCCGAACCACAGATACCGCAAAAGTCGCAGTTATCGGCGCAGGGCCGGGCGGATTGGCTGCCGCCATGCTGCTTGCCGCCGAAGGATATGAAGTAGATCTCTATGAACAGCAGGCGGCGGTTGGCGGAAGATCAGGAGAGCTGAAGCTGGGAGACTACCATTTTGACCGGGGAGCCACCTTCTTGATGATGCCGCATTTGCTGGAGGAGCTGTTCGCTCTGGCAGGGCGTTCTGTGCATGACTATGTCAAGCTTACGCCGCTTGATCCGCTGTATTCCCTGCATTTTGGAGATACCGTATTTACGCCTTCCACGAACCAGGACCAGACGGCTGAGCAGATTGAGCGGCTGTTCCCCGGGAACGGAAGCGGCTACCGCCGGTTCATGGCTGAAGAAGCCGACAAGCTGGAGCGGGTGATCCCGCTGCTGCAGCGTCCGTTCCAATCACTGGGGGACTATGTCAAAAGAGATGTGCTGCACGCGCTGCCCAAACTGAACGCTACAGACACGGTGTATAAGCGCCTGTCCCGTTATTTCAAGGATGAAAGGCTGCGGTTCTCATTCTCATTCCAGGCGAAGTATCTGGGGATGTCGCCGTGGGAATGCCCCGGCACCTTCACGATTCTGTCGTACATGGAGCACCGTTACGGCCTGTACCATCCGGCCGGCGGCATTAACCGTGTGCTTCAGGCCATGGCTGAGGTCATTCAGGAGCATGGCGGGCGCGTCCATACCGCAAGCGGTGTGAAGCGCATTAGGGTCAAGAACGGACAGGCCGCAGGCTTGCTGCTGGAGAACGGGGAGAAGGTGGCCGCGGATTATATTGTGATTGGAGCAGACTTCGGCTCTGCGATGACACAGCTGTTCGAGCCCGGGCTTCTGAAGAAATACACGCCTGCCAAGATTGCCCGCAAAAGATATTCCTGCTCTACAGCCATGCTCTATCTCGGCGTGGACGGAGAGGTGGATCTGGGTCATCATTCCGTTCATTTTGCCGATGATTACAAGCTTAATGTCAGAGAGATCACAGAGTTGGGCGTGCTGTCGGAGGATGCTTCTATCTATATTCATAATCCTTCGGTTATCGATAAGACCCTGGCCCCTCCCGGCAAATCCTCGCTCTACGTGCTGATGCCGGTGCCTAATCTGAGCGCGGATATCGACTGGGAGCAGGAGCGGGCCGAGGTGGAGGATTGGATGATGGAGCGGCTGCAGCAGATCCCGCAGCTGGCCGGGATCGCCGGGCGGATTGAGGAGAGCCTGTTCTTCTCCCCGCTGGACTGGCAGAATCAGCAGAATGTATATAACGGGGCGACCTTCAATCTGGCCCATAATCTGGGGCAGATGATGCATCTGCGGCCGCATAATACCTTCGAGGAGGTGCGCGGCATCTGGCTGGTCGGCGGGGGGACCCATCCGGGCAGCGGCCTGCCGACGATCTTCGAGTCGGCCAAGATCAGCGCGCAGCTGTTGCGGGAGCATGACCAGGCGGTGCGGGGCAGGTTCATCGTGCAGGCGGGCGCATCCGGCACAGGTGCGGGGGTTCCGCTATGAGCCGCGTGGCCGTCGTAGGCAGCGGAATCGGCGGGCTGACGGCAGCGCTGCTGCTTACCCGTCAGGGGCATGAGGTAGTGATCTATGAGCGCGCGGCCCAGGCGGGCGGGCGTGTGGCTTTTGAAGAGCAGGACGGTTACCGGATTGACCGCGGGCCGACCATCGTGCTGCTGCCGGAGATGCTTCTGGGGATTCTGGAGGAAGGCGGCCTTGCGCGAAGCAGCCTGGAGCTGCTGCACTGTGACCCGCTCTACCGGGTTCACTTCAGAAGCGGGCGCAGCTTAACCAAATTCGCGGATGCGGCGGCGCAGGCCGAGGAGATTGAGCGGCTCTATCTCGGAGAGGGCAAGGGCTTCACCCGGTTCATGACAGAGATGTCGGTACTGTATCCGCAGGGGCGCACGTCGTTCCTGGAACGGGGATATGCCAGCGGGCGGGAATTCTTCAGTCCGTCTAATCTGTCGCTGATGGTCCGTCTGCGCGCTTACCAAAGCCTGCGCTCTGCTATCGGCCAGTATTTCCGGAACGAGGAGCTTAGAGATGCGTTCTCCCTGCAGAGCTTATATATTGGAGGCGCGCCGTTCCGCACACCGGGTATCTACACGATGCTTCCCTATGCCGAGCATGCCTTCGGCATCTGGATGCTGAAGGGCGGATACGGAACGCTCCCGCAGATCATGGCCCGGGAACTGGAAAGCCGCGGGGTACAGATTCATACAGGCACCGAGGTGGAATCCTTGCTGGTTGAAGGAAGTAGCTGCTGCGGAGTGGTTGTTCAGGGGCAGCCGGTTCCCTATGATGCTGTACTGTACAATGGCGATTTTCCGAATGTTGAGAAATTGCTGCCGTCTGGTGTGTTCAAGCAGAACCGGGCGCTGGGGGTGACGGCGGATAAGGGCAGACCTCTATCGGGCAAGGCGGTAAAACGCGGAAGCTGGAAGCCGTCCTCAGGGTGTCTGCTGATCTATGCTGCCACTGACAAGCGGTGGCCGGACTCGCTGGTGCATCAATTCTTCCTGCCGCACAGTCTGAACAGCAGCCTGCATGAGCTGTTTGACCGGGGACAGATTCCCGCCGATTCATCTTATTATGTATTTAATCCGGTAGCGCTGGATGACAGCGCAGCTCCTCCCGGGCAGAGTGTGCTGTATTTCCTTGTTCCCGTTCCCTCCGCGCCGGAGCTGGATTGGGAGAGAACAGCCGGAGCGTTGGCTGACACCATCATGGCGGATGCCGAGCAGAGGGGCTTCCCCGGGCTTGCCGCCAGTGTGATCTGGCGCAGGCTGAGAACTCCTGCCGATGCGGAGCAGGAAGGAATGTATGGCGGGGGCAGCTTCGGTATTGCACCGCTGCTGAGCCAGTCGGGAGTGTTCCGGCCCCAGCCGAAGCCCTACCCTCTCCAGGGACTGTATGCCGCAGGCGCTTCCGTCCATCCCGGCGGCGGTGTGCCGATAGTCATGCAGGGAGCGAAGCTTGCCGTTCAGGAAATGATAAAGGAGATGAACATACATGGATGAGAGGATATTGCAGCAATGTGAGGAACTGATGAAGAGAGGGTCCACTTCGTTCCATAAGGCTTTTGATGTTCTGCCAAGTCCCAGACGTGAAGCGGTGCATGTGATATATGCCTTCTGCCGGATTATTGACGATAGTGTGGATGAGCCGGAAGACTCGCCGTACAGCATTCATGAGCTGCGGGAGCATTTCATGAATCTGGAGCAGGCGGACGGACATTTCATCTGGCCGGCGCTGCGCTGGCTGTTCAGCAGCTTCCCGCAGCTTCAGCGTGAGCCGTTCTTTTTGCAAATGGAGGGACAGCTTAGGGATCTCACCTTCACAGCCTATGACACGATGGAGCAACTCAAGGGTTACTGTTATCTTGTAGCGGGGACGGTTGGGGAGATGCTGTTGCCCGTCTTGCGGGATGATCAGAGTGAAGCGGCCCGGACAGCCGGAATTGCTCTGGGGATAGGAATGCAGCTTGTGAATATCATCCGCGATGTGGGGGAGGATCTCAGAAGAGGACGCAGATATGTGCCGCTTGAGGTGATGGACAGACATGGCTATACCCGGCAGGAGCTGGAGAACGGAGAGGTGAATCCTCAGTTCACCGCTGTCATTCAGGAGCTAAGGACAGAAGCGCTGGACTGGTTCCGGCAGGGACTGGAGAATGTGCACACGTATCCGCTGGAGAGCGGCCTTGCCATTGAACTTGCCGCATCCTTCTATGCCGCTATTTTGGATGCCGTGGAGGCAGATGGTTATGATGTTTTCCGCAAAAGGTCCTATGTTAGCGATGAAGCCAAGCTCCAGCTGTTCCAGCGTACGGTCGTGCGTTATGCCGGTGTACGAGCTGCGGTGGTTTAACGATGGTCCGAACCCTATTTTGGATCTGGTATACCATTGGCGCTCTGCTGTTGATCTGGCTCGGGATTCCCGATAGCCTGAAGTTCTCCAACGGATTGTTTCTCGTATTCTATGGCGCATATGCACTGGACTTATTAATCAAAGGATACTTTCAGCCCTTCATGTCTGACTGGTCAGTCAATTCGTCCGGAAGCCGGATTACCAAGCGGATAGGATATTTTGCGGCGCTAATCTGGTTAGGGGGAATGACGGTGGAATGGGTGGGCGTACATTCCGGCCGGTTGTTTGGGGATTATAATTACTCTTCGATTCTCGGGCCTTTATTATTCGGTGTGCCGGTTACACTGGGCTTCGCTTGGATAGCCGTTGTGTGCAATGCTGTGCTTATCAGCCATGATTTCGGACAGCGCGGACTCCGGCTGCTGCTGCTGCGGGCCGTGCAGGTGGGCTTCTGGACGGTGCTGATGGATCTGGTGCTTGACCCCGTTGCCCATGCCAGGAACTTCTGGCACTGGGAAGGCGGCGGGGGCTTCTATCAGGTGCCTTGGAGCAACTTCGGCGGCTGGCTGATTGCAGGCGCAGCCTTGTCCATGCTGCTCCCGGCCGTGCCGTTCACCCGCCTGGCTGCCCGCCGGGGCACCCGCCTGTATCAGGCGATACTGATCCTGTTCGGCCTAATCAGTCTGACAGAGGGACTGCCTGCCTGTGCGGTGATCGCCGGGGCCGGCGCCTTCTTAGCCGAAGGGAGTCTGCGCTATGCTGGAAGCCGTTCCATCGGTAAGGTTTGACTGGTTATTCTACCGTTATAACTCCATGTATCTGCTGCGCAGGCATTTCCATTTCATCGGTATCAGCGGCGAGCTTGAGCCCGCCGCCACCGCCGGGCGGGGGATTCTCTACCTGATGAATCACAGCTCGTGGTGGGACGGCCTGCTGGCCTATCACGCCGTGGGGAAGCTGCTGGGGAAGCGCCATTATTTCATGATGGAAGAGGAGCAGCTCCGTAAATATGCCTTCTTCAGAAAGCTCGGCGCGTATTCCATTAACCCCGGCAATGCCGGGGATGCGCGGGCTTCTCTGCGGTATACAGCCGGGCTGCTGCAAAAGGGTGAGCGTGTCTGGATGTATCCCGAAGGCGAAATCCGGCCGCTGGAGCACCGCCCGCTAAGCCTGAAGGAAGGGGCTGCCCTGGCGCTGCGCCTCAGTCCGCAGACTGCCGTAGTGCCGGTAACGCTATATCACGGCCTGTTCCGGCATACCAAGCCGGAAGCCACGCTGCTGGCCGGTGCGCCGCAGCTGCTCCCCTGGGCGGAGATGGACCGTTCCGAGATAGCCCGGACGCTGGAGACTGTTCTTGGCGGCCAACTGGAGACACACCGCAGCCGGGTTCTTAACCATCAAGGCTACATGCCGGATGAATTCAGACCGCTGCTGCGCAGAGGAAGATCAACGAATGAATGGCTGGACCTGCTGCGGCCGGGCGGAGGGAGAGGATGAACATGTTCTTTCAGGCTGTAACCGGTATTCTGCTGCTTCAGCTATTGTTCGCAATATGGAATGCAGCGCAGCTCCCCAAGCTGGGGGCAGCTGGAACAAGAGCGGTGAAGGCGCTGCCCGTACAAGGGGGCTCCCGGGCCTTACGCTTGTCGGTGCTGATTCCTGCCCGGAATGAAGCGGATAATATTGGGGAATGTCTTACCTCCGTCCTGGCCTCAAGCACCGGCGGAATCGAGGCGGAGATTATTGTACTGGATGATTCATCGACTGACGGCACGGGGGCTATTGCCGCTGCTGCGGGCGGCGGCAGGGTCCGCGTTCTGCAGGGATGCGAACTGCCGGAGGGCTGGCTGGGCAAGTCCCATGCCTGCGCCCAGCTTGCGGAGGCGGCAGGCGGAGACTGGCTGCTGTTCCTGGACGCGGATGTCCGTCTGCAGCCGAAGGCACTTCAGGCGGCGCTCTCCGCTGCCGGAGCAGCGGGCGGCGGCATGATCACGGGTTTTCCCCGTCAGAATACAGGAAGCTGGCTGGAGCGGCTGATCGTTCCCCTGATGGTCTTCACCATCATCTGCCACCTGCCCATTCCGCTGGTCCGGGCGTCCCGTGATCCGCGGTTTGTTGCCGCGCACGGGGGCTTCATCCTGATTCACCGGGACAGCTATGACAGCTGCGGCGGGCATGCAGCCATCCGCAGCGAGCTGGTGGATGATATGGCGCTGGCCCGCGCCGTGAAGCGGTCAGGCGGGACAGTAGCGCTCATGGATATTACGGAGCAGGTGCACATGCGGATGTACCACAATGCCCGGGAGGTATGGAGCGGCTACCGGAAGAATATCTATGCCGGTATCGGCCGCAGCCCAGTGCTTCTGCTGGCTGTGCTTATCGTGTATTGGTCGCTGTATGTGCTGCCAGCCGCCGCAGTTCTGTACTATGGCCTGAGCGGCTCACCCGGCGCGGCTCTCTGGCCCGCAGCTGCGCTGCTTGCCGGTATGGCCGTCAAGCGGACCAGTGATGCTGCCGGACGGCAGCCGGTCTGGTTCTGCCTCCTTCTTCCGGCCGGTATGCTCTGTCTGTCCCTGATTGCCGTGGCGTCCTGGCGCGGAAGCCGCCCGCGCGGAGGCTATGAATGGAAAGGAAGGCGGTATGGATGAAACAGAAGGCAGTGATCATAGGCGCCGGATTCGGAGGGCTGTCCTGTGCGGTGACTCTTGCCGCTGCGGGCTGGGAAGTCACCGTGCTGGAACGCCAGCAGCAGCCCGGCGGCAAGCTCCAGCGAGTGAAGGCGGGGGGCTACACCTTCGACCGGGGTCCAAGTACCATTACAATGCCCCATGTCTTCCGCTCGCTCTATGAGCTTGCTGGAGCCCGCATGGAGGATTATGTGCGGCTCTATGAGCTGGAGCCGCGTACCCGTAACGTATTCGCAGACGGCAAGGTTGTCGATTTCTCCAGGGATACCGGGAGAATGCGGGAGCAGATGGCCGCCTACAGCCCGGCAGATGCTGCGCGGTTCCCGGACTTTCTGGCGGAAGCCTCGCGGCTGTACCAGCTCAGCGAGAAGCAGTTCCTGCACAGACTGCTGCTGTCCTGGAAGGATAAGCTGTCGCCTTCTCTTGTGCGGGATCTGCTGCGCGTAAGACCTTTTCTCAGCCTGCATGACCTGCTGCTCCGCTACTTCAGCCACCCGAATACGCTGGCTATGCTAGGCCGCTATGCCACTTATGTCGGATCATCGCCGTATCGTTCCCCCTCCATCTTCGCCATGCTCGGCCATCTGGAGATTCAGGAAGGCGTGTACGGGGTGGAGGGCGGCACCTATGAATTAATCAGCGGCCTCTCGGCACTCGCCCGGAATCTGGGCGTGCGGCTGATTACAGGCACAGAGGTGACGGGGATTTCCGTAGTGTCCGGTGCGGTGGAAGGTGTGGATACGGCGCAGGGCTTCTATCCGGCCAAGACCGTGATTGCCGGTGGCGATGTTCTGAGCATCAACCGGATGCTTCTGCCAGAGCCGGTCCGGCCGGGAATGACGGACCGTAAGATAGAGGCGTATGAGCCGTCCCTGTCCGGGCTGGTTACGCTGGCGGGCGTGCCCCGCACGTATGATAAGCTGCTGCATCATACGGTGTTTTTCCCGGAGAACTATGAACAGGAATTCAAGGATATCTTCGGGCATAAGCGTCCGCCGCCGCAGCCGACAGTGTATGTATGCCACTCCGGTTATTCCGAGCCTGACATGGCGCCTGCGGGCGGCAGCAACCTGTTCATCCTGGCTAATGCGCCTTATCTGAATCCAGCCTGTGACTGGAGCGAGGAGAGTGCTGTGTATGGGGAGCGGGTGATCTCTGTACTGGAGGGTCATGGCATTACAGGGCTGGCCGCAGCGGATGTACTGGAGCGGTATACCCCGCAGGACATCGCCCGCGATACGCTGGCGCATCAGGGAGCCATTTACGGGATATCCTCCAATACGGTGAAGCAGACCTTTGCCCGTCCAGGCAACCGCTCCAGCGATGTGAAGGGGCTGTGGTATGTAGGCGGCACCACGCATCCCGGCGGGGGAACCCCGGTCGTGTCGTTGTCCGGCAGGCTGGTGGGCGAGTATATTGCAAGCCATCTATGAAGAGAGAGAACCCTGCCCGCGTTCAAAGGCCGGGCGGCGTTGTGCTATAATGATAAGTACTTGTGGAAACGGATATGTTGCAAGTAGATGAATAACTCTTATAGTGACTTGGTTGCTGAATGTATGCTAGAAACCGAATACAATCGGCAGGTACAACGGCGCATGGTCCGAATGCGAATGTATGCGAAAAACAGCATACATTGTACTCACAGGCAGACGTATGGCCGAATGTATGTGAAAAACAGCATACATAGTGCTCACACACAGGCGTATGGCCGAATGTATGTGAAAAACAGCATACATTGTACTCGCAGGCAGGCGTATGGCCGAATGTATGTGAAAAACGGCATACATAGTGCTCGCAGGCAGGCGTATGGCCGAATGTATGTGAAAAACAACATACATAGTGCTTGCACACAGGCGTATGGCAGAATGTATATGAAAAACAGCATACATTCTCCGTAGGGTGATGTTGTTATAGTTTGAGAATAGTGAAGCAGAAATGGAGGAAGACAGCATGAATGATATGCCGCGAAATGGTGTGCCGCAGGACGCTGTGGAGCAGTCAGGCGCAGCGTCCGGGCCGGGGCAGCAGGCAGCAGGCTCTGGCCTTGCCGGACATCAATCTCTGCTGCCCGACTCCCGGACCGGAGAACGGAAGATTGAGCATGTGCGGCTCTGCCTGAACGAAGATGTGGCCGCCAGCGGAATTACAACCGGGTTCGAGCAGTACCGGTTTCGCCATAACGCCCTGCCGGAGCTGGATTATGATACGATCTCACTGAGTGCTGAATTCTTAGGGCATAGGCTGCGTACCCCGCTGCTGATCAGCTCCATGACCGGGGGAAGCGCGGCTACCGGTAAGATTAACGAGCGGCTGGCCGAAGCGGCGGAGCGCCGGGGCTGGGCGCTTGGAGTCGGCTCGGTGCGTGCGGCTGTAGAACGTGCGGAGCTGGCGTCCACCTTCCATGTGCGGACTCAAGCACCCACGATTCCGGTCATTGCCAATGTCGGAGCCGTGCAGCTTGCTTACGGCTTCGGCGTAGAGGAATGCCGCCGGGCGGTTGAGATTGCCGGAGCCGACTGGCTGGTGCTCCATCTGAACGGGCTGCAGGAGGTATTCCAGCCGGAGGGGGACACCGGCTTCGGCTCCCTGCTGAAGCGGATTGAGGCATTATGCCGCAGCCTTGAGATTCCGGTGGGGATCAAGGAGGTCGGCTGGGGGATAGACGGCGATACGGCGGCGCGGCTGTATCAGGCGGGCGCTGCCTTCATTGATGTGGCCGGTGCGGGCGGCACTTCGTGGAGCCAGGTAGAGAAGTTCCGCAGCATCGATCCGGTGCGCCGCGCGGCAGCGGAGGCCTTCGCCGACTGGGGAATTCCCACGGCCGAGTGCATTGCCGAGGTCCGCGCGGTCTCCCCGCGCGGCGCGCTGATCGGCAGCGGCGGGCTGAAGCACGGGGTCGATGCTGCCAAGGCGCTGGCCCTTGGCGCGGATCTGGCGGGCTTCGGGCGGGGGCTGCTGGGTCCGGCCGTCAGCTCCGAGGAGGCGCTGGATCAGGCGCTGGCACAGGTGGAGCTGGAACTGCAGACGGTGATGTTCGGCATCGGCGCGCCGGACCTTGCAGCGCTGCGCGGAACGCCGCGTCTGGTCCGGCGCTGAGCCAGGTTTGCTTTTATAATCAGAACCGAAGGAAGGTATGTATCCAAATGACGATTACATTGGTCCCGATGGACGAAGCCGCATTTCAGTCGTTCTTGAAGCAATCTACCCGCGACTACGCAGAAGAGAAAGTACAAGCCGGTGCTTGGGATGCAGACACAGCATTAGCGCAGGCCCAGGAATCGATGAATCGCTACCTGCCGCAAGGGCTCAATACGGCGGGAGCTTATTTCTATTCGGTAGTAGAGGACGTGTCGGGAACCCAAGCGGGTTATATCTGGTTCAATGTGACCGAGAACCGCGGGGTGCGGGAGGCGTTCATCTATGACATTTATATTTTCGAGCCGTTCCAGGGCCGGGGATACGGCAAGCAGACGCTGCTCCTGCTGGATGAGGAAGCCCGGAAGCTGAAGGCGGCCAAGATCGGCCTGCATGTCTTCGGACACAACGAGCGCGCCTTCGGATTGTACCGGAAAATGGGCTTCCAGGTTACAGACATCACGATGTCCAAAACGCTATAGCCCGCAGACAGAATTCCGCAGACTGTATTTCCAGGTCTGGTATAGGTTTCAGGCAAGCCGCAAGCGGACAGGGAGATGTTTCTCTGTACGAGCATGTTGTGCCACTATCTGCGGCTTCGGACGTTGATGCAAAATCGGAAGTAAAAGGGACTCCCCCGGGGAGTCTTTTTGCATAATTTAGAGTGTGCGGACGTAAATGCGGATGTAAGCGAAAAACCGAACGCAATGTGCTGGCGTGGGGCGAATGTGCCGAATGTATGCGGAAAACCGAACACAATGGACCGCGCCAAGTGATTTAATGTTTACCCGATAAGGTGATGGTGTCCGACCGCCCTTGACATCCGCTGTTGCTGGAGAATTTGTTCTAATATATAATGGTTTGAGATCAGTTCGGTATTTCATGCGGTGATCAAACCATCCGAAAATAGGAGTTGTCATATAAATGGCTTTGAAAGCAGGTATCGTTGGACTTCCCAACGTGGGCAAATCGACATTATTTAATGCAATTACACAAGCGGGCGCAGAATCCGCCAACTATCCGTTCTGCACCATCGACCCGAACGTGGGGGTTGTAGAAGTACCGGACGAACGTCTGAATAAGCTGGTAGAGCTGGTGCAGCCGAACAAGACGGTTCCGACCGCTTTTGAATTCGTCGATATTGCCGGACTGGTGCGCGGCGCGAGCAAGGGCGAAGGCCTGGGCAACAAGTTCCTGGCGCATATCCGCGAGGTGGATGCCATTGTTCATGTGGTGCGCTGCTTCGTCGATGAGAATGTGACCCATGTGGACGGCAAGGTGAATCCGATCAGCGACATCCAGACGATTAACCTGGAGCTGATTCTGGCTGACCTGGAGAGCGTGGAGAAGCGGATTGAGCGTTCCCGCAAAAATATCAAGGGCGGCGACAAGAAATACGCCCAGGAAGTTGAAGTACTGGAGCGCGTGAAGGAAGCCCTGTATCAGGACCAGCCTGCACGCAGTCTGGACTTGTCCGATGACGAGCGCCAGATCGTGCGTGATCTTCACCTGCTCACCCTGAAGCCGGTGCTGTATGCGGCGAATGTGGGCGAGGATGAAGTGGCAACTGCCGAGGAGAACCCTTATGTGCAGCAGGTCCGCGAATTCGCAGCGGCCGAGAATGCTGAAGTGGTGCCGATCAGTGCCAAGGTGGAAGCGGAGATTGCCGAGCTGGAAGGCGAAGACAAGGATATGTTCCTGGAAGAGCTGGGTCTGCAGGAATCCGGTCTTAACCGTCTGATCAAAGCGGCTTACAAGCTTCTGGGCCTGTACACTTATTTCACGGCGGGCGTTCAAGAGGTTCGTGCCTGGACTATCCGGAAGGGCACCAAGGCCCCTGGAGCAGCGGGTGTGATTCATACGGACTTCGAGCGCGGATTCATCCGGGCCGAGGTTGTAGCTTACACCGATCTGGTAGCGGCAGGTTCAATGAACGGCGCCAAGGAACGCGGGCAACTGCGTCTGGAAGGCAAGGAATATCTGGTGCAGGACGGCGACGTTATGCATTTCCGGTTCAACGTATAGACATTTTACCGCTTATTATAGAGAGGCCATTCAGGAGTAGAGGGTTTTGCTTGCTGAGTGGTTTCTTTGCGTCATCCGGACCTTGTGTCAAAAGATTTCCCCGCCCCGCCGCCGGTGCTGTAGCCAATTGATGCTTGTGGTGGTATAATATAAAGTCGTATATCTACTTCAGTTGTAGCAACAATTTAAAGTAATATTGAAAGTAATATTGAATGAAGAATTTGAATCAGGAGAGGTGAATTCCCTTGTTGGACCGATTGCAATCCCTGGCGGACCGCTATGAGAAACTCAGTGAACTGCTATGTGACCCGGATGTTGCAAGCGACAGTAAGAAACTGAGGGACTATTCCAAAGAACAATCCGACTTGCAGCCCGCCTTCGAGGCGTATAGCGAATATAAGAACGTAATGGAAGAGCTTGAAGCCGCGAAGATGATGCAGGCCGAGAAGCTTGATGATGAAATGAAAGAAATGGTCAAGATGGAGATCGATGAGCTGTCTGAGCGGCAGGCCCATTTGGAGGAGAAGATTCGTCTGCTCCTGCTGCCTAAGGACCCTAATGACGACAAAAACGTAATCGTGGAAATCCGCGGCGCAGCCGGCGGAGACGAAGCGGCTCTGTTCGCCTCTGACCTGTACCGGATGTATACCCGTTATGCCGATACCCAGGGCTGGCGCGTGGAACTGATGGATGTGAACACGAATGATCTGGGCGGCTTCAAGGAAGTGATCTTCCTGATCAACGGGCGCGGCGCTTACAGCAAAATGAAATTCGAAAGCGGCGCACACCGTGTGCAGCGCATCCCGACCACAGAATCCGGCGGACGTATTCACACCTCCACCTCTACCGTAGCCGTAATGCCGGAAGCGGAAGAATTCGAAATTGAGATTCATGACAAGGATATCCGTGTCGATACGTTCTGTTCAAGCGGCGCGGGCGGACAGTCCGTTAACACGACCAAGTCGGCAGTACGTGTAACCCATGTACCTACGGGGATCGTGGCTACCTGTCAGGACGGCAAGTCCCAGAACTCCAATAAGGAGAAGGCGCTGCAGGTACTGCGTGCCCGGATCTCGGATCTGAAGCGTCAGGAAGAGGAAGCGAAATATTCCGGAGAACGCAAGAGCAAGGTGGGAACCGGTGACCGCAGTGAGCGTATCCGTACCTACAACTTCCCGCAGAGCCGTGTGACGGATCACCGGATCGGCTTGACCCTCCACCGTCTGGATCAGGTGATGAACGGGGATATTACCGAGATTATCTCGGCGTTGTCCATTGCGGAACAGGCAGAATTGATGGAAAAAGGAGAATAATGCTTTGAAACACGACTCTTACGTCATGCCTGCCGTGCAAAGCATCCGGGAAGCCTTTGCGGAGGCTTCTTCTTTTTTGAGCGGACATGGGATCAGTGAGCCGCAGCGCAGCAGCCAGCTCCTGCTGGAGCATGTACTGGGCTTGTCCGGGGCGGCTTATTATATGGCGCTGGCCGATCCCTTCCCGCTGGAGCGCAAGGCCGATTGGGAAGCGCTGGTGTCCCGCCGGGCAGCGGGGGAGCCGGTGCAGTATATCATAGGCGAGCAGGAATTCTACGGCCGCGCCTTCGAGGTCACGCCCGAGGTATTGATCCCCCGCCCGGAGACGGAGCTGCTCGTCGAGGCGATTCTGAAGTACGGCGCGGAGCTGTGGCCGGGCGGAACGGTAGGGGTGCGGGGCGAAGCCGCACCGGAAGGTGATGGAGACGAGCAGGGACAAGCTGCGGGCGGTGAGGCACGGGCGGTGCGGGGCGAAGCCGCACCGGAAGATACGGCGGCTGCGGGTGAAGCAGCCGCACACAGCGGGGCGGGCCGCAGCGCCGCCCGCCGGGAGAGCGGCGCGGGCGCAGCCGACGCCGCACGGCCGCTGACCGCCGTCGATATCGGCGCCGGCAGCGGAGCGATCTCCGTCACGCTGGCGGCGGAAGCGCCGGCGTGGCGGGTCTGCGCCGGCGATATCTCGCCCGGCGCGCTGGCCGTGGCCCGGCGCAATGCGCAGCGGCACGGCACGGCAGTGGACCTGCGGCTCGGCGATCTGCTCGAGCCGTTCGCGGGGCTGGAGACGGATATCCTCGTCTCCAACCCGCCGTACATTCCCGGCGGCGACATCGCCGGGCTGCAGCGCGAGGTGCGCGATCATGAGCCGCGCACGGCGCTGGACGGCGGCGGGGACGGGCTGGACCCGTACCGCCGCATGATGGAGCAGCTGCCGCTGCTCCCGGCTCCGCCGCGCCTGGTCGGCTTTGAGCTCGGCCAGGGGCAGGCCGAGCAGGTAGCCGGACTGCTGCGGGCAGCCGGACATTGGGACGAGATCATCACCATCGATGATCTCGCCGGGATTCCCCGGCATGTGCTGGGGATTGCACGCCAGCGGACAGGCGGCAGCGGGCCGATGTAACCAACCGGCTGGCCGCTTGAAGAGCGAGGGCGGAGATGGAGACTGGACCCGTGGGAGCTTCAGCTGCCGCCGGAATGTTTTTGGCTGGGGAGCCAGCATTAGCCACCGATTCTGCGCCACGTTACGATGGCGAGTCCCCCATATTACTCCACAAGAGGTGAGGAACGGACCGCCGTCTAGTCATGCGCCCGTTCCTTACGGACCGAGAAGACGCTATATCCTATAGCAGCGGGAATTTCGTCACTTTTGCGGACGGAGGGGACGTTATTTCCCTTCAATGTGCCATTCGGGCAGCAAAATCAGTAAATAACGTCCCTGGAGTCCGATAAACATGCCGAAACAGCGCTTTTGGCACAAATAAGGGCTGCTCTGTCCTCTACTGTCCGTTGCTCCTGTTAACCAAGGATAGGCAGTGCTTTATGAGAAACTTCTGGAGTGAACGGTGCGTACAGTGGCCTCTCCCTCCGGTGGAGCAGAAAAGCGCCAAACTTTGGTGAATTGTATTTACGCGGCCCCTTCCTTTACAATAGACATGACGGAACTTCTGCCTGGGCTGCGGCCGGGAGGCAAGAACGGGAAGAACCAGTACTGAGTAAGGAGACAGAATATGCTTCAGAAGATTAAAAAGATTGACGGCGTCATCCTGGTGATTCTTGTACTGCTGATGGTGGTCAGCATTTTCTCCATATACAGTGTGACCCACGGGCGCGACAGGCTGGACGGCTCGCACATTAAGATGATCAAATTCTATATCATGGGCTTCATCGCCTTTATCGGGCTGACGTTCCTGGATTATCGCCTGCTTGTAAAATATGCGCTGTATGTGTACGTCACGGGGATAGGCATTCTGGTGCTGGTCAGTTTTGTCGGCACTGAGCAGAATGGTGCACAAGGATGGATCAAGTTCGGCTCAAGCTTCAGTCTTCAGCCGGCCGAGCTGTTCAAGCTGATTCTGATTCTGTTCCTGGCGGCTGTGCTTGTCCGCAAGAATAAGAATAAGCTGTTGTTCTGGCGTGATGTGGTCCCGCTGGGCTTATTCAGTCTCCTGCCGTTTGTCATCGTGATCAGCCAGAATGACCTTGGGAATGCGCTCTCTTACATCGTTATTCTGATCGGTCTTCTGTGGATCGGCAATATCAAATTCACCCATGCGCTGATCGGGCTGCTGGTGATAGGCGGCTCTGCGGCAGCTGGAATTATGAGCTATATTCATTATCACGATGAAATTAAGGATTTCCTGACAGATATCAAACGCTCGCACTGGATCGAGCGCTTCGATCCATGGCTGGTGCCGGATAAGGCGACGGCCAAAGCGATCTACCATACAAAGAACGCCAAAATGGCTATCGCCTCCGGCGGAATGAGCGGTGAAGGCTATATGACGGGAAGCTCGGTGCAGACCGACCGTGTGCCATACACCTATTCGGACTCTATTTTTGTACAGATTGCGGAGGAGTACGGCTTTGTCGGGTCGGCGCTGGTGCTGCTGCTGTACTTTATCCTCATTCACCGGATGATTCTCATTGCACTGGAGTGCAAGGACAGGGGCGGGCCGTTCCTGATCGTCGGGGTGGTGGCGATGCTGCTGTACCAGATCTTCGAGAATATCGGGGCCTTCCTCGGCCTGATGCCGCTGACGGGGATTACGCTGCCGTTCATCAGCTTCGGGGGGACCTCACTGCTGATCAATATGGCGAGCATAGGGCTTGTAATGAGCGTGCGTCTGCATGGCCAGGAGGTGGAGGAGGATCTGCCGAGTCATGCGCTGTATTCTTCCGCTGCCCCTGCCAAGAGAAGCTGACCTGTTAAGAATAGCTTTATCAATACCGGAATTCTTCGTTTACGAAGGGTTCCGGTATTTTTTTAAAAGATAAGAATTTATATGCTTCGCGCTATCGTTATCCTTATCTTTCTCGCTGAAACGGTACCGTCCTTACAAAGGACGGCAATGCCGTTTCCACTTGTGCAATAGGATGATAAGGAAGGCCGCTCGGGTGAAGTGGATCAGCTATGCAGAATTAGAAAATTTGAATAAAAGCTCCCAGTTGCATTACAATGGAAATTAGTGGATTGCAGCCTGGGCTTGTTACAGCGGGCGTATTCTTAATCCGGAGAGGGCAAGGGGTTATTCCTTATGTTGCAGAGAATCAAAAGAATAGACGGCAGCATTGTGCTTATTTTGATTGTGCTGATGGGAATCAGTATCTTCTCCATTTATAGCGTAACTCACGGAAGAGAACGCCTGGACGGCATGCATATGAATATGCTTAAGTATTATGCGGTGGGCTTTGTTGCGTTCGCCCTGCTTACCCTGTTCGATTACCGCCTCTTGGTCCGTTACGGGCTGTATATTTATATCCTTGGAATTGGCATTCTGGTGCTGGTCAGCTTCATCGGCAAGGTGAAGAACGGCGCGCAGGGCTGGATTGGCATCGGGGAACTCAGTATTCAGCCGGCGGAGCTGTTTAAGCTGGTTCTGATTATTTTTCTGACCACCGTGCTTGTCCGCAAAAATAAAATCCGGCTCCAGTTCTGGCGCGATGTCGTGCCGCTGGGTCTGATTGCATTGCTGCCGTGTGCGATGGTCATCGTCCAGAATGATCTGGGCAATGCGCTCAGTTATCTCGTCATCCTGCTTGGCCTGCTATGGGTGGGCCATATCAGATTCTCGCATGCGCTGATCGGTCTCGTTATCGCGGGCGGGGCGATTCTGGGCTTCATCCTGTGCTATATCCATTATCACGAACAGACGGTTGATTTCATTGAGAAAACGCTGGGCCGGGATCATTTCGTCAGACGTTTCGATCCTTGGCTGGTGCCCGAGCTGGCCAGCAGCACTGCGAGTTATCAGACCAAAAATGCCCAGACGGCCATTGGTTCCGGCGGGCTGGACGGAGAAGGTTATCTGCAGGGGAGCTCAGTACAGAGCAACCGTGTGCCGTATCTGTATTCGGAATCGATTTTTGTGCAGATTGGGGAAGAGTTCGGCTTCCTGGGCGCAGCGGCTCTGCTGATGCTCTTTTTTATCCTGATCCACAGATTAATTGTGATTGCGCTGGAATGCAGAGACCGCGGCGGGCCGCTCCTGATTGTCGGGATCGTGGCGATGCTGCTCTATCAGATTCTGGAGAATATCGGGGCCATGATCGGGCTGATGCCGCTGACGGGGATTACCCTGCCGTTCATCAGCTACGGCGGGACCTCGCTGCTGATTAATATGGCCTGTATGGGGATAGCGATGAGCGTACGGCTCTACGGGCAGGATGCGGAGGATGATCTCCCGCTGCCGCAGCCGGGCCACTCTCTTTTGCCCAAAAGCTAGGCATCCGCCCTCCCTACTTCATTAATCATAGATTACTAGGTTTGCAGTCTCTCATTCCTGGACATACTGGGAACATAAGAGGTTCAGAGGGAGAGGGGCTGCGGAAGATGGAGAATGATAAGCTGGAGCAAGGGGATTCCTTGCGGATTACTTTTAAGTATACTGCCATTTTAATTTGTTTTTTTATGATTCTGATGATGGCCTGGGAAGGGCAAAAAAGCGATGCCGCTGTAGCGGAGGTATCGATCCCGCAGGAGTCGATCCGCCTGCGTATTCTGGCCAATTCGGATGGTACCGGGGATCAGCTGGTCAAGCGCCAGATTCGTGACCGCGTGGTGGAACAGATCAACCAGTGGGTGGCCGGGCTGGAAGATCCGCAGAGTCTGGAACAGGCCCGCGCCCTGATACGCAATCATCTGCCGGAGCTGAATGAGCTGGTGGGCAGAGAGCTTGCGCAGCGGGGGATTGAATACGGCTATCAGGTGGAGCTGGGCACGGTTCCTTTTCCAACCAAAATGTATGGCGGCCGGGTCTACCCTGCCGGAGAATACGAGGCTGTGCGGGTCACGCTTGGAGCAGGCAAAGGGCAGAACTGGTGGTGTGTGCTGTTCCCGCCGCTCTGCTTCATCGATGCGGGGACAGGGGATGCGGCTGCGGAACCGGCTGCTGCAGCAGGAGCTAAGGATGCGGTTAAGGTCTCGGCCAAGGCGGCGGGAGACGGTGCGAAGGTGAAGGCTGCGGATGGAACAGCACAAGGGGCAGCCTCTAGTCTCTCAGATTCCGCTAACAAGGAAGGAAACACAGGTGATCAGGCTGAGGCACCAAAGGTGAAGTTCTTCGTATGGGAGCTGCTGAAGAATATTTGGAGCTGGATCTGCGGGCTGTTCGCCTGAATGTCCCTGTGAAGCATGGCGTAAGCGCAGTATAGATTCTACAGTTTTCGCGTCGGATATGGTACGATGATTGCAGAACTTGAGCAGAAGCGGCTCCGCCTGATGGGGCCGTTTTTGGTCGTATAGTAAACTATAGATTCCTCCTGTTGTGGACAAGCTGCCTAAAACCGAATGCAATAAGCTGGCACAGGGCCTTATGGACCAAATGTATGTGAAAAACAGTATACATTGTGCTGGCATAGGAGGCGAATGCCCGAATGTATGTGAAAAACAGCATACATTATGCTGGCGTGAAGGAGTATGGCCCAAATGTATGCCAAAAACAGCATACATTGACTACCATGCAGGCGTATGGACCAAATGTATGTGAAAAACAGTATACATTGTGCTGGCGTGAAGGTAATCCTAGTCATCCGTTAGGATGACTTTGTGCAAAGATAAGAATTTATATGCTTCGCGCTATAATAAAGGACGGCAAGGCCGTTTCCACTTGCGTAATAATTCAATCAGAAAGCTAGTGATGTTAGATGACAGAAGATAAGCATTCACCGTTCGCGGCCCAGCGCCGCAGCGGTCATATAGAGTCGACCTTGTACTGGAGCCTGGATGCCGGCAAGGAAGGGACGGATGGCGGCACGGGGAATTCTGCCGGGTTGCCGGTGAGCGGGAGCGACCTCGGCCAGATCTCGGAAGCGGCAGCGCTGCTGCGGAGCGGGGAGACGGTGGCCTTTCCGACGGAGACGGTGTACGGGCTGGGCGCGGATGCGCGGAATACCGCAGCGGTAGAAGCGGTGTTCGCAGCCAAAGGCCGTCCCTCGGATAACCCGCTGATCGTGCATATTGCCCGGCGGGAGGATCTTGACCGCCTGGTGACAGAGGTGCATCCGGTGGCCTCGGCGCTGATCGGCGCCTTCTGGCCCGGCCCGCTGACGCTGGTGCTGCCGGTCCGTCCCGGCGTTCTCTCGCCGCTGGTCACGGCAGGCCTGGATACGGTCGGCGTGCGCATGCCGGATCATCCGGTAGCGCTGGCGCTGCTGCGCGCGGCGGATTGTCCGGTGGCCGCGCCCAGCGCCAACCGCTCCGGGCGGCCGAGTCCGACGCTGGCCGCCCATGTGCTGGAAGACCTCGCCGGATATATCGGCGGGGTTCTGGACGGCGGCGCGGCCGGGGTCGGCCTGGAGTCGACCGTGGTACAGGTGCAGCCGGACGGGACGGTAGCGGTGCTCCGTCCCGGGGGCATCACCGCCGAGCAGCTCGCGGCGGTGACGGGCACTGCTGCGGCCGCGGCGAAGCCGGCCGCCGGGGCGGACACGCCTGCCGGTGCATCCGGCGGCGGGTCCGTGCCTGTGCCGCCGGCAGCTGCGCCCGGCGGCGGCGAAGCCGGCGCTGCATCGCAGGCGGCCGCAGGCGACAGCCCGGCGCCGCGCGCGCCGGGCATGAAGTACACGCACTATGCCCCGCGCGGCGCGCTTGGCATAGTGCGCGGCTCCTCCGCGCAGCGCGTGGCGGAGACCGCCGCGGGGCTGCTGCGGGCGGCGCAGCGGGCGGGCGAGATCACGGGCCTGCTCCTCTTCGAGGAGCATAGGGCCCTGTATCCCGCCGACCCGGCCGCCTGCACGGTGTCTCTCGGCTCGCTCGCCTCGCCGGAGGAGGCCGCCCGCTTCCTGTATGCTGCCTTGCGGCGTTTCGATGAAGCGGGGGCAACGTACATCCTGGCCGAGGCCTGCCCGGTCACGGGCCTCGGCGCAGCCATCATGAACCGGCTGATGAAAGCCGCCGGAGAAACGGTGATCGACGCAGACTAACGCCGAATTATTATCCCCCCATTCATTCCCGGTGCGACCCCCTTATCCCGGAGTCCTCCATATAAAATCAGTACTTGTCGTAGTCTTGCTCTTTATTTCGCTTTTTCTCTCGGCCAGAAGAAGCTGGAGCGGTCTTCTAGGGTCAGGACCCACTCCGCAAAGGTAGCTGGCGGCATGTTGCGAAGACTCGTATGCATTCTGCGATTGTTGTAAAAGTCCATGTACCGGTCCACCGCTTCATAGGCCTCTTCGAACGTGTCGAAGGCCTCTTTGCGGAACAAATCCCGATCGATATTACTGTGGAACGATTCAATAAAAGCATTTAAATCCGGCGTTCGAGGCGGAATGCGTTCATGGGTCATTTCCCAGCTTTCACACATGTCGCCAAACAGATGGCTGACGAACTGGGGGCCGTTGTCGGTGCGGATCACCGGGCGCGCGCTGCCAGGGGCGCAGTGTTGCTCCATGGCGCGTCCCAGCGTCTGGCAGGCGTGCTTGGCCTCACACGACGATCCGCGGTGATAACCGACGATGACCCGGGTAAACACATCGATAATGCTCAGAACGAAGAAATGCCGGTCCCGTCCTGCCACATATCCGTATTTAATGTCCATCTGCCAGAGCTGGCCCGGGCCGGTAATGACTCGGTTCTCCGGCAACTTCCGGGGATGCTTAAAGCGCTTCTGACGCTGGGGCTGCAGGATCTCCAGCGCCTGACATAGCCGGTAGCTTTTCTTGTGATTGAGCCTCAGCTGGTGCTGGTTCCACAAGCACTTGGCCAGCAGCTTGTACCCGTACACGTGCTCTTCTCCAGCGACCAGTTCCAGGAGCATTTCCTGGATCTGCTCGTCGCTAATCTTCTCTCCCGATTCGGTCAGAGAGTAGCCGGGTACGGGTCTTCCGCGCCCCTGGAGTACGGCCTGTGCATCCTGTGACTTGCGTTTCTTACGGTCGTAGTACGTGGACTCTGCGAGCCCGATGAGACGTAGTACCAACGCTGCGGAATATCCCTGCTTAATGAACATCTCGGCTACCTCGATTTTTTCGGATAAGCAGGGGTGGGCTTTTTTAGCAGTTCACGCAGAATCTCAATCTCTAACTCCTTTTCACCGAGCATCTTCACCGCCTTCTCATATTTCTGCTCGACCTCTACCAGGCGCTTCAGTTCCTCTACCTGCTCCTGGGGGTACGGATGATCTTGTTCTCCATGGGCTTCCCGGTAATCCCTCACCCACTGATTCACCGTGGACGGAGTCACCCCATACTTTCGGGCAACCACCGCCGCCTTAATGCCAGATAACACCTCTTGCGCTGCCTTCTCTCTTGTTCCCGTTAGGTGTCCCATAGTGTTCATCCTCCTCCTGTATCTAGTCTACATTTTTGTGGGGGAGGACTCCAACTTCATTAGGGGGCTGTGGAGTTCCTGATGGCCTTGCGGACCGTAATGCTGTTATTTTCGCATTTAGTCCATTTTTCCAGGCCTAACGGACTGTAATCGCGCTTATTTTCTCTCCGTCAGCTCATTTTTGGGTGGAAGTCAGCGGATAAGCGCAGGGGAGTCCGCTAGCCCGCGCAAAAGTGGTTTTTCTCGAAAATAACAGCTTCTCAGTCCGTGATAAGCCAGAATATCCAGTCCCTGCCATCTACCTCACAGTCATGAATACCATCTTGTCCGCATATCGTGGTTGTACAAGAACTTACGGACTCAGGGTGGAGGGTTATTCATGGGCTTGGGCGGAATATATGAGGGCTGGGGCCAGATTGTAACAGTGGCCATTATGGCGGTGGCGCTGGGGATGGATGCATTCTCGCTGGGCGTGGGTATCGGAATGAGGGGCATCCGTCTGCTGCATGTGCTGCAGCTCAGCCTGCTGATCGCTTTTTTTCATGTGCTGATGCCGCTGCTGGGCCTGTTCACAGGCAGCTATGTCGGCCATTTGCTGGGACAGGTTACCACCTATGCCGCCGGAGGCCTGCTGGTTCTGCTGGGCGGACATATGGTGTTCAATTCCTTCCGCCGGGACGACGGGGGCGGCAGCAGCAGGCAGATGGATCACCGGACGGCCCTGGGCATGCTGCTGATCTCGCTCAGTGTAAGCGTGGATTCTTTCTCGGTCGGGGTTTCACTCGGGATGTTTGTGAATAGTATTATTCTAACCGTGCTGGCCTTCGGTGCCTGCGGCGGTGTCATGTCCATTACAGGATTGCTGCTGGGCCGGCGGGTGAGCCGCAGCCTGGGGGAATACGGGGAAGCGCTGGGCGGGGCCATTCTGCTTGCGTTTGGTTTGCTGTTCATCTTTTGATACAATAACGGGTAACACCAAATGATTCAAAGGCTGTACCAACCGAAATTATAATACTTACCGGAGGTGGAAAGGTTGCTGCATATTTTATTTGTCTGCACAGGTAATACCTGCCGCAGTCCCATGGCCGAAGGGCTTCTGCGGAAGCTTGCGAAGGAGCGGGGCATTCATGTGGAGGTGCGGTCTGCCGGAGTTTCTGCTGTTCCGGGTACTTCCATATCCAGACATGCCGCCGGCATTCTGCAGGATGAAGGGATTCAGGACCGCATCGTATCCTCACAGCTGGACGGAGAGGCGGTGGCCTGGGCCGATCTGATCCTTACCCTGACAGGAGCGCACAAGCGGCACCTGCTGCAATATTTTCCTGACGCGGTTACGAAGACCCATACCCTTAAGGAGTATGTCCAGACGCAGGAATCCGTGGACGCCGATATCCGGGAGCTGGACAGCTTGTATGCGGAGGCGGAGCTGAACCTGTCTCTTGGCACAGAGCCGGATGCAGCGGCTATGCAGCGGATGATTGAGATCCGCCAGCGTATCCCCAGCTTCGATATCAGTGATCCGTTCGGCGGCTCGCGCGAAGATTACGAGCTGGCGGCTGCCGAGATCCGCACCGCACTGTACGGTTTGCTCGATAAGCTTGAATCGCTAAGACGGCTGTGAAGTGGTTGATTTTTTGCCGCCAATCCCTTAAGATGTAATAAATATGATCCGGTTCCGGTGTAACTGGCGACGAGTGTGGATGAAACCACGATGGAGCACCTGGAATAAACGGCCGGTCGCCTGGGCAAAAGAGCACATCCGCAGTTCAACCTGCGGACTGCTCTTTTTTGTTTAAAAGTTGCATCTCCATTGAAATCAGAAACGGTTGAAGGGGGCGGTAAGATGGAGGAAGTCCTGAAGCAAAAGTCAGGGGAGGATCGCTTATCCGGTATGCCGGCGGCAGAGCAGGTGACGGACAGCGGAGAGCTTTCGCTCTCCGCAGCCGCTGCTGCGGTAACGCGTGAACTTGCAGTAGCAGGCAAGCTCGGTCCGGGGAAGCTACTGGTCGTCGGTGCCAGCACCAGCGAAGTGGCGGGGAAGCGGATTGGGACAGGCGGTGCGCTGGAGGTTGCGCGGCAGCTGCTGGAGGGGATCACGCAGATTGCGGATGAATTCGGGTTTCACCCGGTCTACCAGTGCTGCGAGCATTTGAACCGTTCGCTGGTGCTGGAACGCGCTTTGCTGGAATCTCTTGGCCTCAGGGAGGTGTCGGCTGTGCCCATTCCGGGAGCCGGAGGCTCCATGGCTGCCGCGGCTTACCAGTCCATGACAGACCCTGTGCTGGCAGAGACCATTGAAGCGCATGCCGGTATTGATATCGGAGAGACGCTGATCGGTATGCATCTGCGCCGGATTGCCGTACCTTACCGCCCGAGCCTGCGGTATATCGGGGCAGCCCGGGTTAATGCCGCATGGAGCAGACCGCCGCTGATCGGCGGGGAGCGGGCCGTGTACCGCACACCTGAGACAAGCGGCTCCGCGAATTGTGACTGAAGTGAAGAGGGTTTAACTAACACCACATAAATCAGAGTTACAGGGAGGAAATTAGAAACATGGAACAATTGCGTAAAAGTGACCCGGCAGTACTGGAAGCGATGGGCCTCGAACTGAGCCGCCAGCGTGCGAACATTGAACTTATTGCCTCAGAGAATATCGTAAGTGAAGCTGTCATGGAAGCTATGGGCTCTGTGCTTACGAACAAATACGCCGAGGGTTATCCCGGCAAGCGTTACTATGGCGGCTGTGAAGATGTAGATATCGTAGAGAACCTGGCCCGCGACCGTGCCAAGGAACTGTTCGGTGCCGAGCATGCCAACGTGCAGCCGCATTCCGGCGCACAGGCTAACATGGCCGTATATCTTGCCGCCCTCAGCCCTGGCGATACCGTGCTGGGTATGAATCTGGCGCATGGCGGCCATCTGACCCACGGCAGCCCGGTGAATGCTTCCGGTATTCTGTATAACTTCGTGGCTTATGGGGTACAGGAGGATTCGTTCCTGATCGATTATGATGAAGTGCGCAAGGCCGCCTTCAAGCACCGTCCCAAAATGATCGTTGCCGGTGCGAGCGCGTATCCGCGTACGATTGATTTTGCCGCACTCGGTTCGATTGCGAATGATGTGGGCGCGCTGTTCATGGTTGATATGGCCCATATTGCCGGTCTGGTGGCTGCCGGACTTCACCCGAATCCGGTTCCGCATGCCCACTTCGTCACGACAACTACGCACAAAACCCTGCGCGGTCCCCGCGGCGGGATGATTCTGTGCAGACAGCCATGGGCTGCCGCAATTGATAAAGCAGTCTTCCCGGGTTCCCAGGGCGGACCTCTGATGCATGTGATTGCGTCCAAGGCCGTATCTTTCGGTGAGGCGCTGCAGCCTTCCTTCAAGACTTACGCCGAGAACGTAGTCAAGAATGCCAAGGTGCTGGCGGAGACCCTTGTCGGCGCTGGCATTAACATCGTATCCGGCGGAACCGATAACCATCTGATCCTCCTTGATACCCGCAACCTGAACATCACCGGCAAGGACGCCGAGAAGGTGCTGGATTCCATCGGAATTACAGTCAACAAGAACGCGATTCCGTTCGACCCGACCAGCCCGTTCGTAACCAGCGGTATCCGTATCGGTACACCGGCTGTGACGTCACGCGGAATGGATGAGCAGGCCATGGTTACCATCGGCCGGATTATTGCCAATGTCCTGAAGAATCCGAAGGATGAGGCGAACCTGACCCAGGCAGCAAGCGAGGTAGCGAAGCTGACCGAACAATATCCGATTTACCCGGGATTGCAGTATTAAGCTCCATCCCTCTACCATCGCCTTTGCGTATCCGGTTCCGCCGGGTTTACGCAAAGGCTTTTTTAAATATAAAATGTATATGTTTCACGCTACACATTATCCTTCTATTTCTCGCCGAAACGGTACCGTCCTTTAAAAGGGCGGTAAAGTCGTTTCCACTTGTTTGCTGTTACATAATGTTCACAACTACATGCGAAGAAAACGCCATGAATTATACTGAAAAATCCATGAAAGTTCATGGAACTTTCATTAAAAGTGGTGAAAGAACTGTGAATAGTATTAAAAGCGCTTAATCGTACAAACTAAGTTTTGTTTTATATCCAGAGGGGTGGCTGTATTCCCTTAAGCTTCCATGGGCTGGGAATTTCAAGGGAGCTGGAGAACGGGCAGATTCGTCCTTCTGTAGGTGAAAAGCAGTCCGGGTGATGATATAATAGATAGGATTTAGCCACTTGAGAGGCAAAGCGCTTACTCTGGCTATAAATAAGACTTACAATTACCGGAGGGACAACATGGGAAAATTGGTGATTTGCGATCATCCATTGATTCAGCACAAATTGACATTCATTCGCGATGTGCGGACCAACACAAAAGAGTTCAGGGAGCATGTCGATGAAGTAGCAACACTTATGGCTTATGAGATTACTCGTGACATTCCGCTGGAGACCATTACGGTGCAGACGCCGGTGGCCGAGACACAGAGCAAAGTGATTTCGGGAAGAATGCTGGGCCTGATTCCGATTCTGCGCGCCGGTCTGGGGATGCTCGAAGGGGTTCTGAAGCTGCTTCCTGCAGCCAAGGTAGGGCATGTAGGCCTGTTCCGCGATCCGGATACACTGCAGCCGGTAGAGTACTACATCAAGCTGCCTACAGATGTGCAGGAGCGTGAGCTGATCGTAATTGATCCTATGCTGGCGACAGGCGGCTCGGCGATTGCAGCGATTACCTCGCTTAAGAACCGCGGATGTACCCAGATCAAGATGATGAACCTGATTGCTGCCCCGGAAGGCGTTGCTGCTGTACAAGCCGCTCATCCGGATGTAGACATCTATGTTGCCGCGCTGGATGATCATCTGAATGAGCATGGTTATATTATTCCGGGTCTCGGAGATGCCGGGGACAGACTGTACGGAACCAAGTAATATAGAACAAACATTTTTCAGAAGAGAGGGTTAGGGGTTATGTCCAAAATTAAAGTAATGACGATTTTCGGAGTGCGCCCCGAGGCGATCAAGATGGCGCCTTTGGTTCTGGAGTTGAACAAGCACCCTGAACAGATTGAATCTATTGTCTGCGTAACTGCGCAGCACAGGGAGCTGCTGGATCAGGTGCTGGAGGTGTTCAAGATTACCCCGGATTATGATCTGGACGTAATGAAGGACCGCCAGACGCTGAATGAGATTACCATCCGGGTGCTGGAAGGCCTGGAGCCGGTGCTCCGTGAAGTAAAGCCGGACCTGGTGCTTGTACACGGCGATACCCTGACCACTTTCCTGGCCAGCTATGCGTCTTTCCTGCAGCAAATTCAGGTTGGACATGTGGAAGCAGGTCTTCGGACATGGAACAAGCTTTCGCCTTATCCGGAAGAAATGAACCGCCAGCTGACAGGTGTGCTTGCCGATCTGCATTTTGCTCCGACCCACTGGTCAGCGGGCAACCTGAGACACGAGAACAAAAAAGAATCAAGTATTTATATCACAGGCAACACTGTAACTGATGTGTTTCAATATACCGTACAGCCGGACTACCGGCATCCGGTCCTTGATTTTGCTTCAGGAAAAAGACTTATTTTGATGACGGCGCACCGCAGAGAATCCCAAGGCGAACCGCACCGTCATATTTTCCGTGCAGTCAAAAGAATCGCTGATGAATTCGAAGATGTAGCCATTGTGTATCCCGTGCACCCGAGTCCTGCAGTGAAGGAACCGGCCCATGAGATCCTCGGCGGACACCCGAGAATCAAGCTGATTGATCCGCTGGATGTCGTTGACCTGCATAACTTTTATCCGCATACCCACCTGATTTTGACCGATTCCGGCGGCCTGCAGGAGGAAGCTCCCTCCTTTGGAGTTCCTGTGCTTGTGCTGCGTGATACGACCGAGCGCCCGGAAGGGATCGAAGCCGGAACATTGGAGCTTGTGGGCACGGACGAGGAGAAGGTGTATCAACGGACACATGCTCTTTTGACCGATCAGAACCTGTATCAGTCCATGAGCCGGGCCGCCAACCCGTATGGAGACGGCAAAGCCTCCGAGAGAATTGTCAATGCGATTTTGCACCATTTCGGAGCAGTTGAAGAACGTCCGGAAGAATTTCACACAATGTTCACAAATGATGATTTAGGTAACGACAACTAATATACTAAAGTTAATAAAAGCAGCATACAGTGAAACTGTACGGTTTATATGGTTTTGGCATGTTTTGCTGTGATTATTTTCATGTTTTCATGCGCTTTTGAGCAATTTTCTGTGAATTGACAAAGAGTCTGGATATTCAGTAAAATTAGTTGGGATTGTAGCCTATGAAGGAATCAAAGAAGGAGCCCGGACTGGCGCGGACAGCTCTGGTACTCGGGGGTGCAGGCACTTTGCTTGCCGCTTACATTGTAATAGGTTTTTTTGTGGCAAAGTGGCTGCGTAATCTGATGGACGGACCTGCTTCCTGGCTGGCCATCGGAACAATTGCCGGGTTGATTCTCGGAGTTGTGAATGTGGCTCTGCTAATCAAAAATTTTCTGGGGGAGCAAAATGGATAATATGACTCCCGTAATCAATATCGTCACCAGGGTGACCGTAATCATTATGGCAGGGTTGGTAATGGGCTGGGCTCTCCATCATGAGACCCGCGCAGTTACTCTGGGCATGACACTCGGCTTGCTGGCAGGACTGGTTAACTTCCGTTATCTTGCCCTTAAGGTCAGAAGAGTGACAGAATCGGTGGCGAAGCAAGAAAAGAGTTCCTTCAGCCTTGGTTTTGCTACAAGAATCAGTTTTGCAATTCTGGTTACTATGTTTTCTGTCAAATATGAGCATTTCTCGCTGGAGGCAACGATTGCCGGCCTGTTCATCCCCCAGCTTCTGGCTATTCCCGTGGGGATATATCTAGGAATCAAGAATAAGCTGTAGCCATATTAAAGAGAAAGGGGGATGATACTATGCACGAAATGCCTTTAATCTATGTTGGCGGAATACCGATTGACCTGTCTGCTGTGCTGATGCTGGTAATCAGCTCGGTAATTGTGTTCGTACTGGTCATGCTGTCCGTCCGCAACCTGTCGGTTGAGAATCCGTCCAAGCTTCAGAATTTCATGGAATGGGTTGTCGAATTTGTACAGGGACTGATCAGCAGCGCCATGGATCTGAAGAAGGGAAAACCTTACATATCACTGGGATTGACGCTGATACTATTTATCTTCGTCTCCAATCTCCTTGGTCTGCCGTTTTCCGTCATTACAGAAGCCCATGGGCCGGTTACAGTCTTCGGACATGTTATCGAAGCAACCAAGAACCTGGCCGATGGCGCACATGCGGAGATTCTGTGGTACAAATCGCCGACTGCAGACATCAACGTAACCGCTGGACTTGCAATCGTTGTGTTTGTACTCATGAACTATCTGGGCATCAAGCTGAACGGCAAGCATTATTTCAAGCACTATATTGAGCCGTTTCCAATTTTCCTGCCGCTGAACATTATTGAGAACCTGGCGAAGCCTGTGGCGCTTGCCATCCGTCTATTTGCCAACATTTTTGCCGGCGAGGTTCTGATTACCGTTATTCTGAAGCTGGGAATACTCAGTATTCCGTTCTTGGCCGTCTGGCAGGGCTTCAGTATCTTTGTCGGGGCGCTTCAGGCCTTTATCTTTACGATTCTGACGATGGTCTACATCGCACAGATGACGATCCATGAGGAAGAAGCGCATTAATAAGCTGCCGTGAGGAAAGCGGCAGGTGCCGGAATACTTCGCGGGAGATTTTATATTATTAAGCAATTACAAAAAGAACCGAAATTAAAGGAGGATATTTACAAATGGAATTTTTGGCAGCAGCAATCGCGGTTGGTTTGGGCGCACTCGGCGCAGGTCTGGGTAACGGTATGATCGTCAGTAAAACGGTGGAATCTATCGCCCGTCAGCCGGAAGCACGTAACGCACTGCAGACAACAATGTTTATCGGTGTAGGTATCGTAGAAGTTATTCCTTTGGCCGCTACAGTTATTGCGTTCCTGATCATGTTTACTTAATAAACCGTTTTTACGGTTTGGCGGGGAGGGCAAGTGCCATCCGCGCCTTACTTTTGTATATGTCCGCAAGCCGCGGTAACGGAAGGGAGTGACCTCAGTGGATATCGTTTGGACCAATATAGTATTTTCTATTGCTGCATTTGCGATTCTATACTTCCTGCTCAGCAAGTTTGCCTTCAGCAAGCTGTTTGGAATTATGGAGACACGGCGCGAAATGGTGCTGCAGCAAATGGATGAAGCAGCTAAGACCAGAGAGCAGGCGGTCGCTTATGTAGAAGAGCAGAAGCAGGCCCTGCAGCAGGCGCGTCAAGAGGCACAGGCTATCATTCAGCAGTCTCAGGCTACCAGCAACAATCAGGTTGACAAGATTCTTGAGCAGGCCCACGTGGAAGCGAGCCGTCTGAAAGACGAAGCGGTCCGTGACATTGAGAACGAGAAGAACAAAGCGGTGGAAGCGCTGCGCAGCGAGCTGGGTACAGCTTCGGTACGCATTGCCTCGAAGCTGCTTGAGAAGGAAGTTGCAGCTGACGGCGAGCAGGAACAGCTTGTTGATCAATACCTCAAAGAGGTAGGAGGCCGATCATGAGCCGCGATACGGTAGTTGCCAAACGCTATGCCAAAGCCTTGTACAGTGCTGCAGTGGATGAGAACATTACGCTTGAAGTGGAAGCCCAGCTTAAAATGGTTGTCGAAGTGCTTCATGATGATGCAGAGGTGAAACGGTTTATCCTGGCACCGCGCATCTCGCAGTCCGACAAGCTGAATGTGCTGCGCGGGGCACTGCAGGGTAAAGTCTCGCAGGCGGTAATGAACATGGTAGAACTGCTGGTAGAGCGGGGCAGAACCGATATTTTCGCAGAATTGCTGGCTACGTACATCAAAATAGAAGGGGACGCCCTCGGCATCGGCGATGCTACGGTCTACTCCGCCTATTCCCTGAGTCAGGAAGAACAGGATACTGTAGCTGCTGAATTCAGCCAGCTAACAAACCGGAAGATCCGTGTAACCAATGTGGTAGATAAGAGCCTGCTCGGAGGACTGAAAGTGGTCATCGGTGATACGCTGTATGACGGGAGTCTGGCCGGTAAGCTTACGCGTCTTGAGAAATCCTTTAATGATAAGCAAAGAAGATAGGGGTGAGGATATTGGGCATCAGACCTGAAGAGATCAGCACTTTGATCAAAAGTCAAATTGAGCAATATAAAGCCGATATCGAAGTGGCCGAAATTGGCACCGTCATTCAAGTCGGCGACGGTATCGCCCGTGTCTACGGTCTGGAAAACGCAATGGCAGGGGAACTGCTGGAGTTCTCCAACGGTGTAGTAGGCATGGCGCTTAACCTGGAAGAAAGCAACGTCGGTGTTGTTATTCTGGGTGAATACACAGCGATCCGTGAAGGCGATCAAGTGAAACGTACAGGACAGATCATGCAGGTTCCGGTGGGCGAAGCCATGCTGGGCCGCGTAGTCAACGCACTGGGCCAGCCGCTTGACGGCAAAGGTCCAATCGCTACTACGGAATTCCGTCCAGTAGAACATAATGCACCGGGGGTTATCGACCGTAAGTCGGTACACGAACCGATGCAGACAGGACTCAAAGCTATTGATGCCATGGTACCAATCGGCCGTGGGCAACGCGAGCTGATCATTGGTGACCGTCAGACGGGTAAGACTGCGATCGCGATTGATGCGATCATCAACCAGAAGGGCAACGGGATGAAGTGTATCTATGTTGCTATCGGACAAAAACAATCTACTGTAGCACAGGTAGTAGAAACCCTCCGCCGTCATGGCGCGCTGGATTACACTATCGTGGTAACCGCGTCGGCTTCCGAGCCTTCTCCGCTGCTCTATATTGCTCCGTACGCAGGCTGCGCTATGGGCGAATACTTCATGTACAAGGGCGAGCATGTGCTTGTCATCTATGATGACCTTTCCAAGCAGGCTTCGGCTTACCGCGAATTGTCGCTGCTGCTCCGCCGTCCACCGGGCCGTGAAGCCTTCCCTGGTGACGTATTCTACCTGCACTCCCGTCTGCTGGAACGTGCGGCCAAGCTTAGCGATGCGCTTGGTGGTGGTTCATTAACCGCCTTGCCGTTCATCGAAACACAGGCTTCTGACGTATCGGCTTACATTCCTACGAACGTAATTTCGATTACCGACGGCCAAATCTTCCTTGAATCCGATCTGTTCAACTCCGGCCAGCGTCCGGCGATCAACGTCGGTATCTCCGTATCCCGTGTAGGGGGTTCCGCACAGATCAAGGCCATGAAGAAGGTTGCAGGTTCCCTGCGTCTGGATCTGGCCCAATACCGTGAGCTTCAAGCCTTCTCCCAATTCGGGTCCGACCTGGATAAATCTACTCAAGCCCGTCTGAACCGCGGTGCGCGTATGATGGAGATTCTGAAGCAGGGTGTCAATCAGCCGCTTACCGTTGAGCATCAGGTACTCAGTCTGTACACCGCTGTTAAGGGACACCTGGATGATATTCCTGTCAAGGACGTTAAGCGTTTCGAGAAGGAATTCCTGGCCTTTATCGAAAGCAGTGCAACCGAAATCCTGAAATCCATCGCGGATACCAAGGATCTCACCGCAGACAACGAGGCTGCGCTCAAGGAAGCCATCGAGAAATTCAAAAGAGGCTTTGCTACAAGCTAATATATAGAAATTACAGTTTATGCTTACGAAGTCAGCTTTGATTACGTCAAAGCTCAGCTTATGCTTACGAAGTTAGCTTTGGCTATGCCAAAGCTCTAAGGTGGTGAAATCATGGCAAGAAGCATGCGCGATATTAAACGTCAAATTAAGAGCGTTCAGAACACCAGACAGATCACCAAAGCGATGGAGATGGTCGCTGCGTCCAAGCTGCGCAAGGCGCAGGAGAAGGCAGAAGCAGCCCGTCCGTATTCCGAGAAGCTTAAAGAGGTCGTCTCGAGTATTGCTGCCGGTACGCAGGATATCCAGCACCCGATGCTGGTCAGCCGGCCTGTCAAAAAAACAGGTTATTTGATCATCACCTCGGACAGAGGTCTTGCCGGCGGCTACAATGCCAACATTTTGCGTAAAGTAACGATGCTGATCGCAGAACGGCATAAGTCCAAGGATGAGTATGCGCTGTTTGTGATCGGACGCAAAGGCCGCGACTTTTTGCGGCGCCGTGAATATCCCATTGTAGAAGAAATCACCGAGCTGTCCGATACCCCGAAATTCGCCGACATCAAGTCGATTGCCTATTCGGCGGTCAACCAGTTCGAGACAGGCGTCTACGATGAGCTGTACATCTGCTACAACCAGTTTGTCAATGCGATCAGCCAGATACCGACTGTAGACAAACTTCTGCCTATGGAAGGCGTCGGGGAAGGCGAACATCACGGAGCAGCGGCTGCCTATGAATACGAGCCTTCACCAGCAGGCGTACTGGAAGTTCTGCTTCCGAAGTATGCCGAGACTTTAATCTATGGTGCTCTCCTGAACGGCAAGGCCAGTGAGCTGGGAGCTAAGATGACAGCGATGGGCAGTGCAACGAAGAACGCGTCAAAAATGATCGGAGAACTTAGGCTTACGTACAACCGTGCCCGTCAGGCGGCCATTACGCAAGAAATTACCGAGATCGTGGCTGGTGCGAACGCGCAGTCTTAATACACATGTAACAGCTTTCGAGGAGGGAAATGAAGATGAACAAAGGACGCGTTGTGAGCATTATGGGTCCGGTTGTCGATATTGAATTTGAACGCGGCCAGCTGCCTGAGATATTCAACGCCATCAAAATTGTTGCGAGCCTCAGCGATGGCCGCAGCATGGATCTGACTCTTGAAGTTTCCAATCATCTTGGAGATAACCTGGTGCGTTGTATCGCCATGTCCTCTACTGATGGACTGGTTCGCGGGATTGACGCTATTGACCAGGGAGCGCCGATCTCGGTTCCTGTCGGTGAAGCAACACTGGGCCGCGTATTTAACGTACTGGGAAATCCGATCGATAACGGTGCTGAAGTGGTGGCTGCAAGAAACCCGATTCACCGTCTGGCTCCTACCTTTGATGAGTTGTCAACTCAGGCAGAGGTTCTGGAGACCGGAATTAAGGTTATCGACTTGCTGGCCCCTTATGCCAAGGGCGGTAAAATCGGCCTGTTCGGCGGTGCCGGCGTAGGTAAAACGGTAACTATCCAGGAATTGATCAACAACATCGCACAGGAGCACGGCGGGATCTCCGTATTCGCAGGCGTTGGCGAGCGGACACGTGAAGGGAATGACCTCTACCACGAAATGACCGATTCCGGCGTTATCAAAAAAACGGCGATGGTCTTCGGACAAATGAATGAGCCTCCGGGCGCGCGTCTGCGCGTAGCACTGACCGGTCTGACCATGGCGGAATATTTCCGTGATGTGGAAGGCCGCGATACGCTGCTCTTTATCGATAACATCTTCCGCTTCACCCAGGCGGGTTCCGAAGTATCGGCCCTGCTCGGCCGCATGCCGTCTGCGGTAGGTTACCAGCCTACTCTGGCTACAGAAATGGGTCAGCTGCAGGAACGGATTACGTCCACGAAGAAAGGTTCTGTTACTTCCATCCAGGCGATCTACGTGCCTGCGGATGACTATACTGACCCTGCACCGGCTACGGCGTTTGCCCACTTGGATGCAACAACCAACCTGGAGCGTAAAATCTCTGAAAAAGGGATTTTCCCTGCGGTTGACCCGCTGGCTTCCAGCTCGCGGATGCTGGCCCCGGAAATCGTCGGCGAAGAGCACTATAACGTGGCACAAGGCGTTAAGCAGCTGCTGCAGCGTTATACCGAGCTTCAGGATATCATTGCCATCCTGGGTATGGATGAGCTGAGTGAAGAGGATAAGGTCATTGTGGCCCGTGCCCGTAAGGTTGAGCGCTTCCTGTCCCAGCCGTTCCACGTAGCCGAGCAGTTCACCGGCTTCAAAGGCAAATATGTGCCGATCAAAGAGACCGTGCGCAGCTTCAAGGAAATTCTGGAAGGCAAGCACGATGATCTTCCGGAAGTGGCGTTCCTGTTCGTAGGCACGATTGAAGAAGCCGTGGAAAAAGCGAAAACGTTGTAACCCTAAGCATGCTTATGCTGGGGGATCGGGCTTTATTCTGTAAAGCTTTGAGGAGGAATGGAAGTGAATACCTTTTTGCTCGAAATAGTTACTCCGGAGCATCTGGTCTACTCCAAGCAAGTGAACAGTCTGACGGTACGCGGCGTGAACGGTGAGCTGGGGATTCTCCCGGGACATATTCCGCTCGTAACCCCGCTTCAGGTTGCTCCGCTTAGCGTTAAGGCGGACGGCGTTACAGTCTCCATCGCTGTGCATGGCGGTTTCGTTGAAGTGCACAAAGATAAAGTAACGGTGCTGGCTGAAAGTGCTGAGCTGCCCCGGGATATTGATGTGGAGCGCGCTGAAGCGGCTAAGGAACGGGCTGAGCGCCGCCTGAAGCTGCAAAGCAAGCAGGATGAGATCGATCACCGCCGTGCGGAGCTGGCCTTGCAGCGTGCTGTAACGCGGATCAAAGTTTCGACCGGTAAAGGACAACAGTAGCAGATAAGCGGTCAAGCCCTGAGCTTGACTGCTTTTTTTGAAATATAAGAAATTATATGTTTCACACCATAATTTATCCTTCTATTTCTCGCTGAAACGGTACCGTCCTTTAAAAGGACGGCAAAGCCGTTTCTACTTGCTAGGTTAGAAAATATTGCTTCCGGGAGCCCTAGCCCCACTTTGCTGGAGGGGATTTGACTGGCGCGAATCTAGCAGAATATGAAGATACCGTAAACAGATCTGCTTTTAAAGGACGAATTGTTTAAAATTTCGTAAAAGTACTGGATTCTTTTCCCCTGCACAAGTATGATATAAGAGTCGATTTCCGAGTACCTAACACAGGGGGCTAATATGAACACACGTTTATCCGCTGAGTTGTCGGGTGCGATCGGCACCAGCAATATGATTTCGATGGTTGTCTCTTTGATCTGCGTTGCATTATCCTGGTGGGCACTTCAGAACCTTAAGCTGGAATTGGTCATAAGATATCCCAAGAGCCCGCAGGGCAGACTGCTGCACCTGCTCTTGGCGATTGTCCTGGGTCACTTCGTCGCCGGGTTCCTGCTTGATTACCTGAGCTGGAGCGGACTTACCGTACGGATGTTTTAACGGCAGCAGCTTTGGTTATATCTGTATAGGCCAGAGTAGTGAAAAAAGTGTCGAATAATAAGGTTTTATTATGTCAACACTGAAGTTAAGCAAGGAATCTGCACCTCAGACGCAATGACGGAATATTCAATATCTTAACAAACGAATTTTAACCTCAAAAATTAATTTCAGAAATAATGGACGCGGAGGGAAACCGAAATGAGCAAATTTATCGTCCGCGGTGGCAACAGATTGACCGGGAGCGTGAAAGTTAGCGGCGCAAAAAATTCCGTACTACCGATCATAGCCGCCTCTCTATTGGCAGAAGAAGGAGTTAGCGTCATTGTGGACGCACCTCCGTTAGACGATGTAATGACGATTAATAAGGTATTGGAATCTCTGGGTGCAGGTATTACATACCAGAACGATGTGATTGAAGTGGATGCGACACGGATTACCTCCTGTGAAGCGCCATATGAATGGGTACGCAAAATGCGGGCTTCTTTCCTGGTGATGGGCCCACTCTTGTCCCGTATGGGGCATACTCGTATTTCACTGCCTGGCGGTTGTGCCATTGGAACAAGGCCGATTGACCAGCACTTGAAGGGTTTTGAAGCGCTTGGAGCCGAGATCAGTCTGGGCCAGGGCTACATTGATGCGAAAAGTAACGGACGACTGCGCGGAGCCAAGATCTATCTGGATGTGGCCAGCGTAGGTGCGACCGAAAATATAATGATGGCTGCCGCGCTTGCCGAAGGCACCACAGTGATTGAGAATGCCGCCAAGGAGCCGGAGATTGTGGACCTTGCGAATTACCTGAACGGGATGGGCGGCATTGTGCGCGGAGCCGGAACCGGAGTGATCCGGATTGAAGGCGTGGAGCGCATGCACGGCGTAAGACATCATGTCATTCCTGACCGGATCGAGGCTGGAACCTACATGGCAGCAGCAGCGATCACAGGCGGCGATGTGTATGTAGAGGGTGCCATTGCCGACCATCTGGGTCCGGTGATTGCTAAGATGGAGGAAATGGGAATTACGATTATCCCGGATGAGAACGGAGTCCGTGTCATCAGCGACAAGCCGCTGAAGGCTGTGGATCTCAAGACATTACCTTACCCGGGATTCCCGACAGATATGCAGTCACAGATGATGGCACTGCTGCTTCGCTCGGAAGGAACCAGCGTAGTGACCGAGACCGTCTTCGAGAACCGGTTCATGCATGTGGATGAATTCCACAATATGAACGCGGAGATTAAGATTGAAGGCCGCTCTGCGATTGTAACCGGCAATGCCAGCCTGGTTGGCGCTAAGGTATGTGCTACCGACCTGCGTGCAGGTGCAGCACTTATTTTGGCGGGACTTGTGGCCGAAGGCACCACGGAGGTTAGCGGAACACATCATATTGACCGCGGATACGTACATCTGGCTGAGAAGCTGTCAGGACTCGGTGCGGACATATGGCGTATTTCCATGGAAGAGTCGGCTGCTCCGGCTGCGAAGGAAGAAGTTCTCAAGCCTGAACCGGCCAGAATCGAATCCTCCAAAGCCGAAGAAATCAGACCCCGTTTCCAGATTCAGCCTTCTTGGGTATAATAGCTATTCTTAAATGTAAAGGGACCAGCCGCTTAGCGGCTGGTCCCTTTTTTGAAAGATAAGAATTTATATGTTTTGGGGTCCCCGCAAAGTACCTGAGTCATCATCTAAGCTAAAGCCCCACTTTGTGGGGTTATTTTGGGGTATTCCGCAACTCTCTTTCTCTCAAAATCCCGTTCTAGCAGGTGCCGCAAATTCATATCTATAAGAATCACCGGTGCTTACGGAAGGAGCCATAGAGATGAAAGAGTTAACGAACCTGCGGCGCATCCTGAAGCGTCCGCGCCGTTACGCGCGCGCGCGGCGCGGCGCGTCTCCGCTGCGGCGGCTGGCCCCCGCCGCCTGGCTGGCAGCGCCCCTGCTGGCGGCGCTGCTGCTGCCGCTGGCTGTTGTCCCGCAGCGCGGGGGCCAACAGCCGCCGGCCCCCCCGGCCGTGCCGCAGGCCACGGCCGAACAGTCCCCCCGCCGGCTCCGGCATCGGCGGGGGACCAGGCGGCTGCCGCAGAGGCGCCGCAGCCGGAGGTCTCCGTCTATTTGTCGCGGAGCGGACAAATAGAGACCCTGCCGCTGGAGGAATACGTCAGCGGCGTACTGGCGGCCGAGATGCCGGCCGAATTTGAGCTAGAAGCGCTCAAGGCGCAGGCCGTAGCGGCCCGCACGTTCATTGCCCGCCGTCTGGCGGCCGGCGACCACAGCGGGGTGCCCGTTCCTGAAGCCGATGTGAGCGATACGGTAAGCCATCAGGCTTACGTATCGAAGGCCGTGCTGGAACGGGACTGGGCGTCCGGCAGCAAGCGTGCCGGACTGGCCAAGCTCCGCCGCGCGGTCCTGGAGACGCGCGGAACGATCATGACCTATCAAGGGCAGCCGATCACGGCTTCCTTCTTCGCCTCCAGCGGAGGGTACACCGAGAACTCCGAGGAGTACTGGAATGCTGCGGTTCCCTACCTGCGCAGTGTAGCCAGCCCCTGGGAGCTGCAGATCACCCCGAACCTGGCGGCAACCTACACCTTCAGTAATTCGGAGCTGCGCAGCAAGCTGGGCCTGGGAAGCGGGGAGCTGCCGGCGGCAGCCAGTCTGGGAGCCTCGGGCAAGGCGCAGCCGGTCTCATCGCGCTCCTCCTCCGGCTTGCCGGCAGAGGTGCTGTCGCTTACTACCGGGCACCGGATCAAAGAGATCTCTATTGGAGGGAAGGTGTTTACCGGGCGGGAAGTGAGAGAGAAGCTGGGGCTGCGTTCGAGCCAGTTCACCTGGAAGCGCCAAGCGGGGAAGGTACTGATCACAACCTATGGTAACGGCCACGGTGTCGGCATGAGCCAGTGGGGGGCGAACGGGATGGCGAAGCAGGGGAAGACCGCTACCCAGATTCTCAAACACTACTACAGCGGGGTCACTTTTACCGGAATCTCAACTCTCCTGAAAAAATAATCTGCAAGATACGTATAAAAGCGAAGCGCCCGGTAACACTGGTTACTGAGGTGATAACCATATGAATGAACAAGACAAAATCAAATCAACCCATGATGAATCTCTCAAAAACAAGCAGGGAGATTCAGGCGCCAAGCCTTCTTCATGGACCAGACTGTTATCCAAACGGTGGGTATTCCCGGCAGTCTACACGGCGGCAGCGGCAATTATACTAACCTTGGTGTGGGTCTATCAGGACGCCGGCCAGAAGCCGCTGAATCCGGACAACGCCGCGGTAGTATCCCAAGGAGAAGCCGGTAACAAAACCGGAGCCGTCAACGGTGATCCCGAAGCCCTGGAAGTTGTTGCTTCAGCCGAAAGCCTGGTCTGGCCGGTTGCCAGCCCAAGTGAAGTAGAAGTGGTCAAACCGTACTACGATGAGAACGGCACGGAAGAGAATCATATTGCGGCGATGGTACAGTACAACAATACCTTTGTCACCAACACCGGAATTGATATTGCCCGTGAGGACAACAAGACGTTTGATGTGAAGGCGGCACTCAGCGGTGAAGTCACCAGAGTGGAAGATGTGGCTGTATTGGGTAAGGTAATCGAGGTAACCTCTCCAGGCGATCTGAAGACGGTCTACCAGAGCCTTGGCGAAACCAAGGTGAAGCAGGGCGATGATGTGAAGCAGGGCGATACACTGGCTACAGCGGGACGCAACGAGATGGAGAAGAGTCTTGGCAACCATGTGCACTTTGAAGTGCATGAGGACGGCAAGATTGTGAATCCTTCAGATCTGCTTCCGCAGCGCTAAGCCGAAACAAATGCAGGGGGCGGAAGCCTCCTGTTTTTTTATGAACCTATAAGGACGGCGTTGCCGTCGCTACTTGACCCGAAATGGACAGTCTGGCAGGTTCTATTCCGGAAATCAGGCTGTGAAATGCAGTGAATTGGGTTGTCCGAGAAATAAAATGAGCCTTCCTGGGCTTGTCATGTCCTGAAAGCGCGAATATATAGTCCCGCCACTCATATAATGTACCAAACTATTCACAGTTGGGAGGCGGGAGCGTGCACGATTACATCAAGGAACGTACCATTAAGATCGGACGCTGCATCGTGGAAACCAGGCACACGGTCCGGACCATTGCCAAGGAATTTGGTGTTTCAAAAAGCACGGTGCATAAAGATTTAACCGAACGGCTGCCGGAGATCAATCCGGATCTGGCTGATCAGGTGAAGCACATTCTCGAATATCACAAGTCCATCCGTCATCTTCGGGGGGGAGAAGCCACAAAAATTAAATATAAGAAAACCACAGGTAAGAAGCGTGAGGTTGCCGTAGCCTCAAAGCCATAAGATTTTCGGATTTTCAAGCCCTAATTCAGGTTTAGTCCATTGTACTCACCCCCTAAAGTATGGTATTTTTAAATTTGGTACAATCTTCATTTCTCATTTAAAATAACACTTTGGGGGCTCTTTCATTATGCTTAGCAAGGATATCGGAATCGATCTCGGCACAGCCAACGTGCTCATTCATGTCAAGGGAAGGGGAGTCGTTCTGAATGAACCTTCCGTGGTCACACTTGAAAGTGATACGAAGCGGGTCCTTGCGGTTGGTGAACAAGCACGCCGGATGGTCGGGCGGACACCTGGTAATATAACGACGATCCGTCCGCTCCGGGATGGTGTGATCGCCGACTTTGCCATTACGGAAATGATGCTCAAATATTTTATTGACAGCGTTGGCGGCCGGACCTGGTATTCGCGGCCCCGTATTTTGATTTGTGCTCCCACCAATATTACTTCTGTGGAAACGAAGTCCATCCGTGAGGCGGCAGAGCGCAGCGGGGCCAAAGAGGTGTTCATGGAGGAAGAGCCCAAAGCTGCAGCCATTGGCGCAGGAATGGACATTTATCAGCCTAGCGGAAATATGGTCGTCGATATTGGCGGCGGAACGACGGATGTAGCCGTATTGTCTATGGGCGACGTCGTTACCGCCTCTTCCATTAAAATTGCGGGGGACAAGTTCGACGATGCCATTTTAAAATATATCAAACAGAAATATAAGCTCCTGATCGGTGAACGTACAGCGGAGGATATCAAGGTGACCATCGGTTCGGTACGTCCGGGCGGGATGAAGGCAGAGATGGATATCCGCGGGCGTGATATGGTGAGCGGACTTCCCCAGACCCTGTCCATTTCATCCGCCGAGGTGAAGGAAGCGCTGTGGGACCCGGTGTCATCCATTGTGGCTGCGGCCAAGTCGGTGCTGGAGCGTACGCCTCCTGAGCTGTCGGCAGATATCATTGACCGTGGAGTTGTATTGACCGGCGGCGGTGCTCTGCTTAACGGACTGGACGAGCTGCTCTCCGAACAGCTTCATGTGCCGGTCTGGGTGGCTGAGGACCCGATGCATTGTGTAGTGAAGGGCACAGGAATTATGCTGGATCATTTGGACAAGGTGGTTAAGAAAAAGTTCTAGCCTGCCGATAATAAGGGAGAACAGCAGATTCCAGGAAGGGACTGACCTCATGCTCAGAGGATTATATACAGCCGCAGCAGGCATGGTAACACAGCAGCGCAGACATGATACGGCGACGCAGAACATGGTCAATTTGAATACTACGGGGTACAAGCAGGTGGACAGTGTAAGCCACGCCTTCCCCGAGGTGCTGATTACCGCAATGAGCGGGGGCGCCGCTAAGCCCGTCGGACGGATCAACACCGGGGTTTTTGCCGAGCAGTCCGTCTCCCAATACCTTCAGGGCGACCTCATCGAGAGCGGCAAAAGCACGGATTTTGCGCTGTCCACCGACTTGCAGATCGAGGACCCTGATAATCCTGGGACCAACCTTGTTTTTGACGGCTCGGGTAAATATATCAGTCCGGATGGCGAGGTTACTTACCGGCCGCAGGCGTTTTTTACCGTTCAAGATAATGAAGGAAATAATTTATATACACGTAACGGAAGCTTTACCGTTGCTCCCACAGGGGAAGTGCTCAGCTCAGGAGGATTCAAGGTGCTGGGCAGTAACGGCAATCCGCTGAGATTGACAGGGCCCCAGGATAACCTTACAGTGGACGGGCAGGGCAATCTGATTAACAATAATACGGGGCAGCCTTCAGGCGCCCGGATCGGAATCAGCGTCATCACAAGACCGCAGGAGCTGGTGCGTGACGGCAACGGGGTCTTCCATGCCGATGATGTGGAGGCCGCAGACATCCGCTTTTCTAATGGAACGGATAATCTGCAGGTACGGCAGGGCTACCTCGAGAACTCCAATGTGGATGCCACTCAGGTGACTGTGGATATGAACGCCGCTTACCGCGCTTATGAAGCGAATCAGAAAGTGATCCAGTTCTATGACAGCAGCCTGCAGAAGGCCGTGAATGAAGTCGGCCGGGTATAACCGGGCTGCATGGACCCTTATACTGACGGTGTAAGCCAGTTTCTTCTTATCAGACTTGTGGGAGGTTAGACCTGTGAACAACTCGACAATCGGTGCCGCTGTCTCGATGGCCAGTCTGCAGCAGCGGCTGGATATTATAGCGGATAACATAGCCAATATGAATACCAATGGTTATAAGAGTAAAGAAGGCTCATTCGAGGATGTGCTTACCCGTGTGCAGCAGCAGTCCAAGGATTATAATCAGCCTGGACGCAGTATGCCGCTGGGCTTCAATATCGGCTTCGGTGTCCGTGTGCCTACAGTTTCAAGTAATTGGGAGGAAGGTACGCTCCAGGAGACAGGGAAGCCTACGGACTTGGCGCTCCAAGGCAACGGATTGTTCGGTGTTCAGGTGAACGGTGAAACGGCATATACCCGCCAGGGGAACTTCCACTTCACCCCGGATACCGCCAATAAGAACAGGATGATTCTTGTGGACAATACCGGGAACCCTGTGCTGGGTGCGAACGGCACCCCGCTCACCGTAGGGGCTAATGTAAGTGCTGCTATTGATGAGCGCGGGCAAGTGTGGACCAAGACGGATGAGAAACAGCCGCCTGTCCTGGCAGGCAGTCTAATGATTGTTGAGCCGCTTAGTAAGAGAGCACTCCAGGCGGTAGATGGCAATTTCTATGTATTGGCTGAGGGTGTGACCGCGCAGCAGGCATTCAAGGCTGCTGCAGAGCCTTCGACAGTGGGCGTGCGTTCAGGCTATCTTGAATCCTCTAACGTGGATCTGAGCCGGGAAATGACGGAGATGATGCAGATTCAGCGTACGTACCAGCTTGCTGCCCGGGCGCTGTCCTCCAGTGACCAGATGCTGGGCCTGGCTAATAACATGCGCGCGTGAGGTGAAGGAATGAGTCGTGAGAAGGTTAAGACTGCACAGAATGCAGAAGAAGAACAGCAACAGCAGCCGGTGAAGCGGCGCAGAATTAAGGCCTGGACCATTATCCAGTGGTTCCTGATCCCATTGCTGCTCGTTGCCGCGCTTGGGGGCGGGCTGGTCGTAGGGTATGTGATCCTCGGCAAAAAGGAACTGAGCGATGTGCTCCTGTGGAGTACCTGGAAGCATGTATATGACCTGGTATTCGCACCCTGAAACGTAATGACACACCGATATCGGAGGCTCCCTTGTTGTGCAGGGGAGTTTTCTTTTTTATACTGGAAAATGTATAATGATGGCGTGCCCTAAGAGCGCCAAAAAGGGCTCTCTCCGCCATGCTGCCGCGTGCGGCGGAGAAAGCCCCTTATCTCAACCTCCACTGCTGCAGGTGGTGAAGGATAATTATAGTTTTTGCCGAAGCTGCCCATATTTATGCAGGGCAGCGGAGAATAAAACAAAAGTGCTGCTGTAGGCGGAGGTTCATAAGACGCGGTTACAACCGAAGGGAGCTTTTTAATCATGATGAATACCAATGAAATTCAAGAAATAATCCCCCACCGGCCCCCATTTCTGCTGGTGGACAGAATTACTGAAATAGAAATGGGCAAACGTGCGGTAGGCATCAAGAATGTTACAGTGAACGAGCCGTTTTTCGCCGGACATTTCCCTGGGTTTCCAGTTATGCCGGGTGTGCTGATTACCGAAGCCTTGGCTCAGGTGGGTGCTGTAGCTATTCTCGGAGTAGAGGCCAATCGTGGGAAAATCGGCTTTCTGGCCGGGCTTGACGGCTTCCGGTTCCGTGGACAGGTTGTACCCGGCGATACCCTTGTGCTTGAGGTAGAGATTACCCGGCTTAAAGGCAGCATCGGCAAAGGACAAGCCACCGCCAAGGTGGACGGCAAGACGGTAGCCTCCGGCGAGATTATGTTCGCACTGAGCTAGTTCCTGTTATAAACTTATATATTATAGATGGAGAAGGAGAGATTGACATGACTGGATTAAGCCCGAAAGCGCAGGAGACCCTGACACGCTGGCTGCAGGACCCTTCTGTCGACGAGAGCACCAAAGAAGAGCTGAAGGCTCTTGCGGGTGAACCGAAGGAACTGGAAGAACGATTCTATAGAGATCTTGAATTCGGTACAGGCGGCTTGCGCGGAGTCATTGGGGCAGGCAGTAACCGGATGAACCGTTATACGGTGGGCCGGGCAACTCAGGGCTTTGCAGATTACATTCTGGGACAGCATACGGGAGAAGGCAGACCCTCGGTGGTCATTGCCCACGATTCCCGGCGCTTCTCGCCGGAATTCACGCTGGAGGCTGCGCTTGTACTCGCCGGCAACGGCATTGAGACCCATCTGTTCCCTTCCTTGCGCTCTACGCCGCAGCTGTCCTTTGCTGTCCGCCATCTGAAGGCTTCTGGAGGCATCGTGATCACCGCCAGCCACAACCCGCCTGAATATAACGGGTACAAGGTCTACAATGCCCAGGGCGGTCAGCTGGTGCCGCATGAAGCAGAGCAGGTTATTGCTAATATCCTGAATGTGGACTCCTTCAACGGGGTGAAGCGCATGTCTCAGGACGCTGCAGAGAGCGCAGGATTGCTGCACTGGCTGGGAGCCGAAGAGGACGAAGCCTTTACGGATACGGTTGCTGCGGTAAGTGTCAGCCGTGAAGAAATTGCTTCTTCGCTGGGCCGTGACTTCTCCATTGTCTATACGCCTCTGCACGGAACAGGCAATCTTCCGGTCCGCCGTGTACTGGAGAAGATCGGCTTCACCCAGGTGCATGTAGTCCCTGAGCAGGAACAGCCGGATTCCGAATTCTCTACCGTGAAATCACCGAATCCGGAGGAACGCGAAGCCTTCACCCTGGCGATGAAGCTGGGCGAGGAATTAAATGCGGATCTGCTGATCGGTACAGACCCGGATGCTGACCGTATGGGTGCTGTGGTCCGTGACAATGAAGGCAAATTTGTGGTGCTGTCCGGGAATCAGTCGGGCGCACTTATGATTCATTATTATCTGAGCCGGTTACAGGAACAAGGGAAGCTGCCAAGCAACGGTGCTGTAGTCAAGACGATTGTAACCAGTGAGATGGGCGCTGCTGTAGCCAGCCATTATGGCGCTACGGTGTTCAACACTCTGACCGGGTTCAAATATATCGGGGAGAAGATGAACCAGTTCGAGCAGTCCGGCGAGTATACCTATCTGTTCGGATACGAAGAAAGTTACGGTTACCTGGCCGGCAACTATGCCCGTGACAAGGATGCCGTCCTGGCTGCGATGCTGATCGCCGAAGCGGGTGCCTATTACAAAGCCCAAGGCAAGACCCTGTATGATGTGCTGCAAGAGTTGTATGCGCAGTTCGGATACTTCCTGGAGAGTCTGGAATCCCGCACGTTGAAAGGCAAAGACGGAGTGGCTCAGATTCAGGGGATCATGAATGACTGGCGGACCAGCCCGCCGCATGAAATCGCCGGAGCTTCCGTAACGCAGGTGCTGGACTATTCCCTGGGTCTGGACGGACTGCCTAAGGAGAACGTGCTGAAATATCTGCTGTCGGACGGTTCCTGGTTCTGCCTGCGCCCTTCCGGCACAGAACCGAAGATCAAAGTGTATTTTGCCGTTGTGGGTGAATCACTGGACAATGCCAAGCACAAGGTTGCTGAATTGACCCGTCAGGTTATGGCACGGGTAGACGGGAAATAATACACAATATATAACTTCACTGCGGAAACGGAGCTGCTCCAGATGGAGAGATCTCCGTTTCCGCTTAAATTTGCCGCTGGCAAGAGGATCAGCATCTATGAGGTACGGCAATCAGCTTTAAAGTGAAAGAGGAGGTACTTTGGTGCAGCAGAAATGGCAACGCTGGAATATAGCATCACGCAAGTGGTTATGGATTATTATGGTGATTGGACTGATCGGGGCGCTTCCGGTCGTATATGACCGTTTGCAGACAGAGAGGTCTTCCAAAACGGTGGAGTTTGTCTTTGATTACCGCGATCTGGTTGAGGTTGCGAGCTACCGGGAGAACCCGCAGGATTATATCAACGAGCAGCTGGACCGGCTGAAGGCTGCCGGTGTTCAGAGTATGGCTATCTATGAGAATACACTGGAGGATTTCCGCAAGGCGCGCCGCCTGATGATCTGGGGAGCGTCTGATATTGCCAATCTTACCGATACTGTGATTCCGGAGAATGAGAACTATACATATGTCCTCTTTACCAGTGCGAAGAACAGTGAAATGCTCTTGCCGGTTATCCGGGATGCCTTCAGCAGGCTGGATATCCAGACGGAAGAGTGGAACTACCGGGGGCAACAGGGGCTGATCATCCAGACACCGCTGGAGGATGCAACGCTCAAGCCGCTACAGCCGGACCCTATTACCCTGGAAATGCTGCATGGGAAGGGCTTCAGTATTGTGCCCCGGCTCGTAGATTCTCTGGCCTACAATCAGGATGCCGTGAAGAAGCTGCTGGACCGTTACGCCGAGCTTGGCGTCAAGCGGATTCTTTTTGAAGGCGAGTCTGTCAAGGGTTACTCCGATGATGCCGATACGGCCAGTCTGACAGCCTTCGCCAATCTCCTGAAGCAGCACGGGATGGGGATTGCGGCTATCGAGAATATTAAGGTTCAGCAGAAGGGCTTCTCCAAGCTGGCCTATATGCTGGATTACAACGTGACACGCCTGTATTCACTCAGCGAGGCGGATTCCAACCTGAAGACGGAAGTGATTGCAGACCGCTTCGCGCTGGGCACGAAAGACCGCAATATCCGCATGATCTATCTGAATACAATTCCCTCAAGAGATACCAAGAAGGCTGCGATTACCGATACGCTGGATAATCTGATCGAGAGTCTCAGCGGACCTGAAGGTGCGGTGGCCAAGATTGAGGCTAACGGCTTCAATCTTGGACAAGCTACAGCATTTGATGTGGCCGACTCCTCCTTCCAGCGTTATTTCAAGCTGATTGCAGTGATCGGAGCGGTGGCTATGGTTGCGCTGCTGTTTTCCTACTTCATTCCTTGGCTTACGCTGCCAGTGTGGGTACTTGGACTGGTTGGAAGCGCCGGGCTGCTGGTTCTGAAGCCGACCTTATTTGAACAGGCGCTTGCGCTTGCAGTAGCCATAAGTGCACCTACCCTGGCTATAATACTGGCTATCCGCAAAATTAATGAGATGGGCCCGCCTTTACGCGCCAATCCGTTAACCTTTGCCGTAATGAGCCCGCGCCGCCGTCTGACGCATAGTCTGGTCCTGTATGTCAAAACTGCGTTAATCACCTTCAGTGCGGTGCCTTTCGTCATTGCACTGCTGAACAATATCACCTATGCCCTGGTACTGGAACAGTTCCGCGGTGTGAGTCTGCTGCATTTGGCCCCGATCGGGCTTATCGCCATTTATGTTCTTTTGTACCGTGGTGAGTTTGCCTTTAACAAGACGGGCAAGCTGCTGCGCACGCCGATTACACTTGCTATGGTCATTGCCGCCGGGGTTATCGGCATCGTGGGCATGTACTATTTAAGCCGGACCGGCAATGCGGGAAGTGTGAGCGGACCGGAGAAGCTCCTGCGTGTCTTCCTGGAGAATACCGTAGGTGTAAGACCGCGCAACAAGGAATTCCTGCTGGCTCATCCGCTCTTTATTCTCGGTGCATTCCTGGCCTATAAATACCGGAGCGCAGCCTTCATCATGATTATTGCAGTCATTGGCCAGTTGTCTATGGTGGATACCTTTGCCCATATTCACTCGCCTGTGCTGATCTCGCTGATCCGCGGACTCCTGGGTCTTGGACTCGGCCTGATCATCGGGATTATCGCTGTAGGGGTATGGCAGATTGCAGAAGGGTGTTGGAAACGATGGTCGCCGCTGCTCAAAAAATTGTAATCTCCGGCTTTTACGGGTTCCGCAACAGCGGAGATGAAGCCGTTCTGCAGTCTATTCTGAATGCTCTACGCAAGCAGTCCCAGGCTGCCGGAATTACGCTGGAGCCTGTGGTATTATCCATTGATCCAGAGTGGACCGCCGCCACGTACGGGGTAGAATCAGTACACCGGATGAAGCTGGGTGAGGTACGGAGGGCCCTATCGGAGAGTGCGGGCCTGATCAGCGGCGGGGGCAGCCTGCTTCAGGATGTCACGAGCAGCAAGACCATTCCGTATTACCTGGGCATCATTAAGCTGGCCCAGTGGATGGGGAAGCCGACATTTATCTATGCCCAGGGGGTCGGCCCGGTGAACCGCAAGCTGTTTCATCCGCTAATCAAATCGATTTTCCGGAAATGTGCTTATATCTCCTTGCGGGATGAACAGTCCCGCTTGTTGCTTCAGTCTATGGGGCTTAACATTGATGAGATAGACGTTGTACCTGACCCGGTTATGGGTCTGGAGTTGCCTAAGGATATGCAGACAGAGCATACTGATGCGGGTTCTGTAGCCGGGGATACACCCGATTCCGGCCTGCAAGGCGGACCTGCTACCGTTGGTGTCTCCGTGCGCTTCTGGGAGCAATCCCGCCAGGAGCTGGATGCCTTGGCCGAAGGTCTGGTGAAGGCTTCGGCGGTGCAACCGCTCCATGTTCGCTTTCTGCCCTTCCATCATTCTGCCGACAATGAGGCTTCCCGCTATGTGATGCAGAAGATGGGCCGGGGCATAGAGGATAATGGGGGATCGGTAACGATCCGTGAAGACGCGCTTCATCCGCTGCAGATGCTGCAGGAGGTAAGCCGGTGTCAGGCGCTTATAGGCATGCGGCTGCACAGCCTTATCTATGCTGCGGGACAGCGTGTTCCGCTGCTGGGTGTCTCCTATGATCCGAAGATTGATCATTTCCTGGAGCGGGTTGCCTGTCAGCCGGTGGGCAAGACAGATACACTGGAGGCAGACAAGGTGGCTGCCGGGGTGCTGGAGCTGCTGAGTTCAGGGGAGAGCTGGAGGCAGGAGCGGGAGCCGCTGATTGCCGCGCTCGTGCAAGCGGCAGAAGCTCCGGCCCGGCGAATTGCCCAATATTTCGGCCATAAAGGATGAGTGACAAGTGAAAGCAGATAGCGCATTACCTACAGTGCCTATTTTTGGCATACGAGTATCCAAGGCGGATATGAAAACCACCGTTTCCTATTTGATTGACGCAGTTCATAAGCGTGAACCCCATCAGGTAATTACTGCCAATCCGATTATGGTTATGGCGGCGCTGGAGAATCCCGCTTATATGGAGATTATGAAATCAGCAGAGCTTGTTGTCCCTGACGGGACTGGAGTAGTATGGGCAGCGGGATATTGTCATGAGCCTGTAGCTGAGCGTGTAGCGGGATTTGATCTTTTACATGAATTATTGCATCAGGGCGAAAGCTACAACTGGAGAGTATATTTGCTCGGTTCCACCCCTGAGGTGATTCGCGAGACGGCTTCTAGGTTACAAACAAGATATCCCGGTATTGTCATCGCAGGATATCATGACGGGTATTTTGGTCCGGCAGAGGACGAAATGATTGTAGAGGGTATCCTTGAAGCGAAGCCTGACCTGCTCTTTGTCGCCAGAGGGGCGGACAGCCAGGAGCCTTGGATCGCCAAATACAAATCCCGGCTGCAGATCCCGGTGATGATGGGGGTCGGCGGGAGCTTTGATGTGATCTCCGGCAAGAGCCGCCGTGCTCCTGCTGCCTTCCAGAAATTAAGAGCAGAATGGTTATACCGGCTGTTGAAGGAACCGTCACGTTACAAAAGAATGCTTGCGCTGCCGAAATTCGCAGTAAAAGTGGTGCGAGAGAAAGATAAAGTCACAAAAGACTAGTTAAATGAGGGTATTTACTGAAAAAATCCGTGTTACCGCCTAAAAACAGTATTGGAATTTGTTTTTGGTTCAGCGTATAATTCAATGCGGTAGAGAAATGGGGGTCGACTTTTCAAATGTTAATCATATACATCGCCGGATTCATTGTGTGCATGGTGCTTGCACTGCTATTGACGCCGTTCGTGAAGAAATTCGCTATTAAGATCGGTGCGACAGATGTGCCAAATGCCCGGAAAGTGCATACGAAGATCATGCCCCGCCTTGGCGGACTCGGCATATTTCTGGCGTTTGTGTTAGGCCTGCTTGCCGTATTACCGATTATTCCGTATGACTTCACTCCCCGGGAGGCTAATTTCATTAAGGCGCTGCTATGCGGCGGCGGGCTGATTGTGTTGATCGGCGGTCTGGATGACCGTTTTGAGCTGTCAGCCAAAGTGAAGCTGCTGGGCCAAATTGCCGCTGCCTGTATCGTCGTTTTCGGGTTTGGCATTACGGTTGATTTCGTAAATATTCCTTTTCATAATAGCTATTCTTCCTTGGAAAGCTGGATTGCCATCCCTCTGACGATCTTCTGGATTGTCGGCGTCACGAATGCCGTGAACCTGATCGACGGGCTGGACGGGCTTGCAGCAGGCGTATCCGGTATCGCCATTGCTACGATTGCCGTCATGGCCTTCCTGATGGGGAACACTATGGTTGCCCTGCTCTGTCTGCTGCTTCTGGGCAGCATCCTGGGATTCCTGTTCTTCAACTTCCATCCCGCCAAAATCTTCATGGGAGATACGGGCTCGCTGTTCCTGGGCTTCTGCCTGGCGCTGCTTGCACTCCTCGGATTCAAACAGATTGCGGTGGTCTCATTCATCACACCACTCCTGATTATCGGAGTTCCGTTATCGGATACGTTCTTCGCCATCGTGCGGCGCAAGCTGCAAAAGAAGCCGATCTTCGCTCCGGACAAAGGCCATCTCCATCACTGCCTGCGGGAGCTGGGCTTCAGCCACCGCCAGACGGTACTGATCATCTACGGCATTGCCGCCTTCTTCGGAATCCTGGCGGTCATCCAGACCTCCGCTTCGCTCTACGAAGCCAACTGGGTTACCTTCGTAGTCATCTGCGTGATGCTCTTCTTCCTGCAGATCGGCGCAGAGATCACAGGTGTCATCAGCAAGACCAAGCGTCCGGTGATTGATTTGTTTTTGCGGATGCGGATGAAGGTTGGGCAGGAGCGGGGCAGCAAGTTATAATTTCTGTTGAAGCCAAGCTCAATTCACAAATAGCTTCATTAAATACTGGTGCGTATCCTTCATAAAGGGTGCGCCTTTTTTTTGTCTTATTGCAGATCTGGATGCCGCTTACAGAAAAGTTGGACAGAGTCCTTCAAATTATGGACTGCTGGACCGATAAAATAATTATCATCAACAAAAAGGGAGAGGTTAATGACATGCAGCGCATGAGAAAAACATTTATCTGGACACTTCTGTTCGCTTTATTGGTATCCTTAGTCCCACCAGGACTTATGAATATTGCGGCGGCTGCAGATAAGCCGACCAGTTACTTTACACCGGATAATCAAAAGCTGCGGAATACGGTTGATCTGACTTTACTTCCGTCTTCTTCAGTGCCGTCAAAGCAGATTGCAAGAGACAATGTATTGCAGGTGACAGATGCGAGTCTGACAGTTACGGGAACCTTTACAAAGGTAACCAGCTCTACACTGGGAGCAAATGTACAGTTATTGAATTGGGATCAGAAGAATAACAAGTGGCTGGAAGACCCTACACATGTAACACCCGGAGTTGTTCAACTGGATGTTGACAGCCCTGATAACCGTTTCAGCGCCAATTTGACCCTGTATCCCGGTATGAACCGGATTACATTGACCGGATCACAAGGCAGCAATGACCGTTCAGAAGCATTTTACGTTCTGTTTGATAAGGTTCCTTATGTGGAGAAGCTTCAGGTTCTTGGGGGATCTGAGAAGCTGAATCTGAATGAAGGTGCACAGCTGGTCGTAGCCAACAAGGAAATTACGCTTGAAGGCAAGGCGCAGAATGCAACCAAGGTTACCGTTTCTCTTAATGAGGGTACTGCATCAAGTACATCTTTATTGCAGGATGGCACCTTCTTTTCCCAGCGAATGGAGCTTAAGCCTGGGGTGAACAGCCTTAAGCTGGTTGTGCAGAATGGCTCTGACACGCTGAGCTTTCAATATTCAATTTTCTATTATGATGAGAAGAACCCTATAGTCGCCATGTATTTAGGAGATAAGAATGGCCAAGGTCAAGACTTCTTGTACGGAGATCAGCCTGTGATGACCGAAGACAGCGATACTGCCAATTTGTTCGTCCAGATGATGGTTCCAGACAATTCCGGAGTGCCCTTCAGCGGATCAGCAGTTGTGAAGCTGGATAGCACAGTGCCTGCTATCGAATATGGTGCAGGATTAACACTTGGAAGCAGTGGAACTGTAGAGTTGAAATCAGGCTCAGAAATTCTGGTGCCTTCTCCCATTAAAGATGCGCCTGCTTATCGGCTGGTAACCTTTAAAATTCCTTTAACTCTAACAAAGGATAATGCAACACCTGCTAACCGCTTGGAGAAGCAGACGCATAATCTTTCGGTAGCCTATGGAACTAAGACTGTTAACCGTTCCATTGAATTTCAGTATATGAAGAATAACATTGTAATTACAGATATGAAGTATCTGCCGGGATATAACGAAACAACAGGGACAGTACCTGCAGGAGTAGCGTTGAATGGGGCTAAGGTGGATTCGGGTGAGTTTTATATCTTGGTTAAGACCAATACGGCTATATCAACCACACCTGTGAAGCTGCTGGCAAGCTATTTGCCTTTGTCCACCAGAATGTTAGAGCCAACATGGATAAAGGCGGTAACGCCAACAGAGCATATCTTTAAAATTACAGATTTCCAGAACGGTAATCAGACCGTCCGGTTCAAGATTGATGGCTCGTCCTCCAACAAGGATGTGAATATTTCATTTGCCTCCAAAAGCTATATTTATGTATCCAACCTTACGGATGGACAGACTTATGTAATCAATTCCAAAGAAAGTACAATGTTGAATGTCAAAGGGCAGTATATTGATTTTAATCTAAGCAGTAAATATTTTTTGGCTGAAATGTATGTGAATGGAGCAAAAACAAGACCAACGGGAACAGCTACCACATGGCTTGATTCACTAGGTAATTTCTCAGTGGATTTAAAAATTGACGCAACCGCTGGACCCATCGTATTTGGAGAGAACAAAATTGTTCTGACAGGAACAGGGGTTGATGAAAAGGGACAGGTTCGTGAGGTCCGCAAGGAACTGCGCGTCTATATTCTGGATGAGAATGTATCGACCATCAGCAAATTCCAGCCGGCCTTAGGCACAGGAAGATCTACATTCCCTGACGCTAATTTTGGACCAACGGATGTACTGCTTACCAAGCTGTTCAATTTGACACCTGACTTTATTTATAATGATACAAAGTATACAACCAGCCTGAAGACTTACGATCTGGTGCTGCGAGGCAGCGGAGCGGTGAAGCTGAACCTGAACCTGGGGACCAAAAATATATTGTCGCTTGATATTCCGGCCAATGCCAGTGCCGCGAATACAGCAAGCCCGGTGTTTGCAGATCAACGTTACACTACCAGCTTTGCCGGCAGTCAGAAGGACTTCGTCATGCGGATTCAGGATCTTACTAATGATACACCGGGAACCTACATCTATACGCTTGAACTGATCAACAGCACGGGTGCCAAGACCAGCCAGAAGCTGGAACTGATTCGTGAGGTCAGTGCTTACCGCATTCTGTCGCCGCAACCTTCAGTAGGAACCCAATATGTTGTGAATAAGAACTTTGTTCATTTTGATATTGAAGCTGAGGGAGCTACAAATGTAGTTATTGATAAAGAGCAGGCCGTTAAGCGAACGGATCTGGGACCGGGCCGGTTCGTTCTGGATTATGTAGGCTTGAAGCCGGATAAGGCAAACAGCATCAAAATTCAAATTGTCAGAGGAAGCAGTACAAGTACAGATACCATTTCAATATTCTATACGGGCACTGTAGCCGTTGATACACAGTATATGGCACCTAAGGTAGCGGACAAATACAGTGTATTTAATAAGAAGCTGGAACTCAACTTCCCGAAAGGGACGGTAATGCAAAGTACAGATACGCGCAATCTGAAGAAGTTCTATCCTGATACCAAACTCCGCTTCGGTATTGCTGAACCGACAACAGGTGTGGTGGAACGCCGTAACGATTATGGCAATGTCATCGGCTTCCCGGTAACGTTTGAAGAGAGCGGGATTCCTAACTGGAATATTCCCGATGAGTTTTCACTCCGATTTAGTTCTCCTTATGAGAGCAGCAACTTCGTAAGAATATCGGATGTGTACTGGATTAGCGGAGGCCTGGGCGAACTGGGTGCAGTCTCAACTGCAGGCTACATTCCTGCCACGAATGGTCTGGCTCCCTATTCTGTAGATGGTTTGTTCGGAGATCCGCAGACTCCAGCAGAACGCAAGATCACACCGTCCAAGCGGGGGAAACTAACCCTGGCCTTTGACTCCAATGTCGTTGACGATGCGGGGACGGTTGTCACTGTGTTCCAATATAACTCCAACCGTGAATGGGTGAATATTGGCGGTACTGTGGATACCAACAAGCACACGATCAGTGTTCCGTTTGACGAGTTTGGTTATTATAAGGTTATGAAGATGAGCCGCGGCTATAACGATATTACGAATCATCAATGGGCCCGGAACATTCTCAATGCCCTGTATGCCAAGGGGATTATGAATAATCTCCGCTTTGAACAATTTGGTACAGACGATCAGACAACAAGAGGCGAGTTTGCGACCCTGCTTGTAAAGGGCCTGAATCTGCCGCTTAACTACGATAGTAATAAGACCTATTCAGATTTGGTTCCAGGAGCAGGTTCAGTGACTTGGGACTATGAACATATTGAGACAGCATCCAGAGCCGGAATTGTGACCGGGCTTACCGATGGGGTATTTGGACCCGATCAACCGATTACGCGTGAGCAGGCGGCTGTGATGATTGCCAGAGCACTCAAGCTGAAGCTGCCGGTTAACGATCAGAAATTGAAGGATGCAGTAGCCAAGTCCTTCCTGGATTCCGGTAAGATAGAGTCCTACGCGTTATCAGCAGTTCAGGCCGTGTCAAAGGCTAAAATCATGAACGGGGCTGAGGTGAACACCCCAGGGCAGAAAAAGGCTTCTTACAACTTTAATCCCAAAGCCAATATGACAAGAGCTGAGGCCGGTAAAATTGCTGTGGAGCTTTTGAAAAAAAGCACTACAATTTTCCCTAAAACCCTGAGCTAGGGATGAGAGCCCAAGAGTAATAACCTTATACAGGTTAAATTACCATTCGGACATCTTTGTAATCTGCTCCCATTTGCGTTACAATGTCAAAGAAACCATTTTTACGTGAAAGGTGAAAGCCATCGATGAAACCGATTTTATCAAAAGCACAATTGGATTACACGAAAGCAAAGAATATGTTTGAGAATAGAGCAAAGGTTATGGAAAAGGAAATTGCAGCGAAGCGGGCTCTGCAGGAGATCACTCAGGAAGTAATGGAAGAGCTTGTCCAAGCAACTGGCTTCCATGATGCTTATAATGAACTGGTTATTGCAGAGAATGCTTTGATCGAATGGTCCCATAGCACAATCAAACATGAGAAGAGCTACCGCGAGAACCGTGCAGCGATTGATGCCATGTATGAGAATGTTAATGCAAGTCCTGAGAAGCGCCAGGAGTTAATACAGCTATCGATGAAGATTCGATAGTCCTGGATATAGTAAGTTCAAGGAAAGGCTGCTGAGGTGATCTCGGCAGCCTTTCTTTATGTAAATCATTATCCGTAAACGTGTAACCGTGTTGCAATGTGGGTATATACTTATTAGCTCAATGGCTGATCTACAAAAGCCCCGCTTTTAATATATAATATTTGTGTATAAACTTAACAAATATTGTTTAATGACGTTTGGAATACCTCTATGCTATACTGATTCCCGTAGCCACCCAACATTAACAATAGTTAGTAGAACATACATATTGTATCTTCTAGAGTTTCGGGGCAGGGATACTGCAGGACAAAAAAAGTTTTTTTGACCAAAGCGCAACTTTTTCAAAACTATTGCGTTTAAGGTGTAGAGTCACTTGCACAAGGCAAGAGCGGATGGCCTTAAAGGCACTGCTCATTGCTAAATGGAAAAATTAGCTTTACGTGACTAGAGGCACATTGTATAATACTTAGGTAGAATTAGGAATCTAGTATTGCTATGCCTTGAAGCTGTTTACAAGTTTCTGTGATACCCGTCACAGACATTATTTATACTTAATCTGCTCAACTCGGGAAAGGGGGTGCTCGACAAATGAGTGATATGAGCTACACAACTAAAGAAAAATCCCAGTTTATGAAGGTCCAAGGAGGAGAAAAAAAGGTTATGAAGAAAATTTTATCCGTAGCATTATCTACAGCAATGGCATTCTCGATGTTTGCCTCTGTAGCATTTGGTGAAACAGCAAAGGTAACTCCGCAACAAGCATTTGATGCTTTAGCAGCAAAGGGTGTCGTTAATGGATTCCCTGATGGTAAAGCTCACCTTGAAAAAGATCTGACTCGCGGTGAATTCGCTAAGATCGTTACTAAATTGTTCGGTCTTACTGAAGTAACTGGCAAGTTGTCTTACAAAGATAAAGGTTACACAGCTAAAAACTGGACTGTTCCTTATGTAGAAGCTGTTACAGCTGCAGGCTTGATGCAAGGTCAAGACACTGTTAAAGGTATCTTTAACTACAATGGTAAAGTAACAGTTGAAGAAGTTGCTAAAGTATTGGCAATCGCTCTGAAGCTGGAACAACCAACTACAACTGACAACGGTGCATCTGTATGGGCTAAAGGTTATGCTCAAGCGGTTATCAACGCTGGTCTAGTTGCTAAGGACACCAACTTCAAAGCTAACGCTACTCGTTCTTTGGTAGTTGAAACAGCTTACTATGCTGATCAAATTGGTAAAACTGCTACATTGACTGTAGCTTCTGCTGAAGCAGTAAGCCCAACCAAAGTAGTTGTAACTTTCTCTGACAAGACTACAGCAAACGTTGAATTGACAACTGCTCTGGTAGCAGGCGTTGAAACAACAATCAACTTCAAACACCTTGAAAAGGACTACACTGCAAAAGTAACTCTGCAGGCTCCTAAGGTTGTTGGTGTAACAACTCCAAACGCTAAGCAACTGGTTATCAAGTTTAACCGTGCTATCGACCCAGAAACGCTTATTGAGAACGTTGGCGGAAAAAGCACACTGGTTGACGGTCTAGTTGAAGTTACTCCACTTAGCGGTGCTCTTCGTGTACTTCCTAACGATGCAGATGTTACACTGGCTGCTGATGGTACTGAAGCTTGGGTTACTTTCCAGAACAATGAGTATTTGAAAGGCCAGTATACTGTAATTGTTAAGGGTGAAGTAAGAACAACTAGCAATGAAGTGATTCCTGCATTTACTGACCTTATCAATGTAAATGACGTTGTTGCTCCTTCGGTTGTATCTGTAACTTCTGTTGCCAAAACAACAACAAACAAAGTTTATCTGAAACTGAGCGAGCCAGTAAGATTGACTGGTCTGATCGCTTACGTTAACGGATCTGCAGCTACGGTTAGCCGTGATGCTTATGCACCGCTTGACGAAGTGACACTGACTACTGCTACATTAAACAGTGGTGCAACTTATGATGTGTCGATTAGAAACCTGAGCGACTACGCAGGCAACACAATCACACCTAATCCGTTTGCAACTAAAGTAACTGTAACTTCTGATGTTGCAGCTCCACAAATCGTTAGCCTGACTGCAACTGGCGAGAAGAAAGTCACTGTTGTATTCAACAAAAACATGGACTTCAACTCCCTGTCCAATAACATCCGTCTGCTTGATCCGAATGGCGAAAGCAAAGGTATGTTCACTGTAACACGTGGTGCTGATCAGAAGACCTTTACTCTGACTTCGCCGCTTGGTAAGCTTCCAGACTCCGGTACTTTCACTGGTACGATTGTATTCGGTGCTGGCGTTAAGGATACTCTAGGCAACACGCTGGGAAGTGCACTTTCTCAACCAGTTACTTTCACTAAGGATACAACTGCTCCGACCGTTACTAGCTCAGTTTACAGATCCGGTACTGGTATCGTAGTTAAATTCTCTGAAGAAATCGTATATACTGGAGCTACTGCTACTCTGATCAAAGAAAGCACTGGTATCTCCACTAGTCTTGCTTCTACCACTGCTCGTGTATCTGATGATCAGAAGTCCCTGATCTTCAATGTGGGATCTTTGACAGGAACTCACACTCTGCGTCTGCCTGAGGGCATTGTTAAAGACCAGAGCGCTGCTGGTAATAAGTTGGCAGCAGTTAACCTTGCAGTTGATGGAAACTCTGCTTCTTCCGATACTGGCAGACCACAAGTAGTTGGAACAGCTACTTATACAGAAGTAGGTAGTGAGTACAGACTTGCTGTTAGATTGCAAGATGACAATGAACTGAACATTAACTCTGTTCGTGACGTTAACAGCTACACGCTGGATAACAAGGCTCTGCCTTCCACTGCGTATATCACAATTGCTGATGCTACTGGCATTGTTAACACAGCAAAAGACAAAACTGCTTGGATCTTCATTCCTAAATCCAGCATTGACAAGACTAAGTCTTATGACCTGACTGTAAGTGGTGTTGTGGATAACTCCAACAACGGTGTAGAGCCTAAGACACTTGCAATCGAGTTGAAAGATGGTAAGAAACCTACTCTTGATTCTGCAGTGATCAATTCTGCAGACAGCAAGACTATGGTTCTGACATTCAGCGAATTGGTTAAGAGTGTTGATGTTAATGACTTCACATTCACAATTAACAATGATGTTGTTGCTCCTGAGAAGGTAAGAATCAGTACAATCGGTAATGCTACTGAAGCTGACAGATTCTATGTAACCTTCCTGGATGCTAACAATGCAGCACGCGACCTGAATGCAAATGAAATTTACCAGTTGTCTGTTAAGGTTAAAGATCAAGGATCTTCTGACATTAGAGACATTGCTGGCAATGAAGTTGTATACGGAACAAGCTACTCCGTTAAGTAATCTCCGATTACTGCAATTAAGAATAGCCTCTTCGGAGGCTATTCTTTTTTTATAGCCATTTATCCCACTATGAGGAGGAATCACATTTGAAGACGGCTTGGAAAGTTACGATGTCGGCGGTGCTGCTGGCGGGTGGCCTGTGGGCAGGCTCCATGCTTAACTTAACGGCTGAAGGTGCCGGTGTCGGTTCACAGCCAGGAACGGCAGAGGACCCGGTGGTTACCAAGAGCTATGTGGACCAACAGATTCAGAAGGCTTTGCAGGGTGGTACCATAAGTTCACCTACCCAAGCTCCAGTTGCTACTGCAACCAATGCACCGGCTGCAACCACAGCTCCTACCAAAGCACCGGCTTCCGGTTCGGCTGATTCAGGAAATACTGGAAATGCCAGTGAAATTGTTGATGTGAAGCCAGGCCAGACTCTAATTGCAGGTGCGGGTGCAGAATTCATTGTTCGCGCCGGCAAAGCAGTTATTTATTCCCAGGATACCAATGGGGTAGCTGACTTGACGGATGGTGTCGATTTGGCGAATGGTGTCGCTGCGCCTACGAATCATCTGTTATCATTCCCCCGGGATGGCCGTGGAATCGCTGTTCAGAACGGTCAAACCATGAAAATCGTTGTTATGGTCCGTGGTGCATATACGCTGAAATAAGCTTTAACCTGTTTAGGGTTACCTTCGTTCGACATTTTTCCTTCTATATAAAGAATGCCCCATATTGGGTCTCCATATACACCGGAACTCATTCCCACCGCTGACAAACATTGCGCCGACTGAGTTCACTGGAATGCGTACACAATACTACCTGTAATCTTAAAAAATTTCGCAGGAGGTGCTGTAACATGGCACGTACTAATCGCACAGTGGTACCAGAGAGCCGGGCAATGCTGAAACAAATGCAGTATGAAATCGCTTCTGAATTCGGGTTATATGGAGCTTCGTACGGTGGTGGAATGGACACGGAGTTTGCTTCTGAGCTGGGGAGCATGGGTGGATCAGGGGTTTCTGGAGGAACGCCGTATCTGGGACATCTTAGTTCCAGAGATAATGGATCTGTTGGCGGGGAAATCACAAAGCGGTTGATCAAACAGGCCGAGCAGTCGCTTTTCGCATAGGCTTGCTTCAATTGACAGCACCCGGTAAATAAGATAATATGACCTTTGAGGAAGGCCGTAGACCTTTTCCACTCGGAAAAGGTTCATTTTTTGAATAAAACAGGCAACCCGCTATTATAATTCTACTACTTATATTTGGCCTGTTATCTACTAGGGAGCCCCCTTGCATACAGTGTCAGATTCACAATATGGGAGGTTGTTGTATATGTCGATTAAAGGGCGTCATCTGTTTACTTCTGAGTCCGTAACGGAGGGACACCCCGATAAAATCTGTGATCAGATATCCGACGCGGTACTAGATGCTTTTCTTGCTAACGATCCTAATGCCCGTGTAGCTTGTGAGGTAGCTGTTGCAACAGGTCTCGTGCTTGTCATCGGGGAAATTAGCACCAAGTCTGAATATGTGGATATTCCGGCTATCGTACGTAATACTATTAAGGAAATTGGTTATACCCGCGCGAAGTTTGGCTTCGACTATAATACCTGTGCGGTGCTTAGCTCATTGAACGAGCAATCGGCAGACATTGCTCAGGGTGTAAACGCTGCTCTTGAGCATCGGGACCCTGCGTCATTAGCTGAAGAGACGGCTAACATCGGTGCCGGTGACCAAGGTCTGATGTTCGGGTTCGCTACCAATGAGACGCCTGAGCTTATGCCGCTTCCGATTGCCCTATCTCACCGGATTGCCCGCCGTCTGGCTGAAGTCCGTAAAGATGGAACCTTGAAATATCTGCGGCCGGATGGCAAAACCCAGGTTACGATTGAGTATCAGGGCGACAAGCCGGTGCGTGTGGACACTATTGTGGTATCTACCCAGCATGCAGAAGAAATCACCCTTGAGCAAATTCAGGCAGACATCAAAGAGCATGTCATTCTTCCGGTTGTTCCAGCCGAATTATTGGATGAAGCCACTAAATATTTCATTAATCCTACTGGCCGCTTTGTTATTGGTGGTCCTCAAGGAGATGCCGGTCTGACTGGACGCAAGATTATTGTGGATACATATGGCGGTTATGCCCGTCATGGCGGTGGAGCCTTCTCCGGTAAAGATCCGACCAAAGTGGACCGTTCGGCAGCCTATGCGGCACGTTATGTAGCGAAGAATCTGGTCGCTGCCGGTCTTGCCGACAAGTGCGAGATTCAATTGGCGTATGCTATCGGTGTTGCCACCCCTGTATCGATCAATGTGGATACATATGGAACGGGCAAGATCAGTGAGGAGAAGCTGGTTCAACTGATCAGTGATAACTTTGATCTGCGTCCGGCAGGAATCATCTCGATGCTGGATCTTCGTAAGCCTATCTATCGACAGACAGCAGCTTACGGACATTTTGGCCGTACCGATGTGGATCTTCCTTGGGAACGCGTGGATAAGGCGGATTTGTTAAAAGCCCAGTCCGGGATCTAAAAGTACAGCAAATGAATTGAGCTTGTTTGCATAATGCCATCAAATTATAATCATGCCTATATAGTACCCCCATCAGGGGGGGGATTATATGGGCTTTTTTTCATGGAAAAAGCAAGTCAATGTGCCCGCAGCCGTCATCTTCTAAACTTTGGAAGCCCTTTAGCCGAAATATAACAGTATACAAGAAACGCTCTAGGGGCTGAAGGGAGCTTTATCAAGAATGAAAAAGAAGGTAAGAATAGGTACAGCGATCATTATTGCAGGTCATCTGCTGCTTGGTCTGGGCAGTCCGGCTATCGGTATACATACATCAGCGGTATACGCCGCTTCGGAATTCGGAATCAGCATTTCTCCTGCGAATGGAGCTGCCTTTGTAAATGTCGGGGCTTCGCTGGGACTTGGCTTTGACCGTCAGGTGATCCCGCAAGCCGGGAAAATCACCATTACAGATGTAAATGCCGAAACGGTATTTACGGAAATTGCAATCGGGAGTGCAGGGCTAATTGGAAACTCGGCAAGCTACGAGATTAAATTAGGCTCCAGCCTTAAATTTGCTCCCTACAAAACATATAGCGTAAGTGTACCTAAGGGGTTGTTCAAGGATAGTGCAGGCAATGAATCAGCAGCAACAAGCTGGAAATTCACGACAGCACCGGAGGTGAATCCGGCGATTACCGCAAGCAGTATGTCTCCGGCCATCAATTCCAGGGTAGAGCCGGGAAGCTTAAATGAACTGAGCATACGCTTATCGGGAGTCCTTACAGCCGGGGGAGGCAGCGTCAGGCTGCTCTCGTCAGCGGATAATGCGGTGATACAGGAGTTTGCGATAAAGGAGGGAGAACCCGGGGTAGCATTCCAGAGTGCAGATTCCACCACTACAGTTACATTGGCACTGGCCAGTAAGCTGCCAGCAGGCGGGAATTACTATGTGCTTATTGATGCTTATGCGTTCAAGGATGCCAATAACAGAACCTATCAAGGGATAGCCAGCGGCAGCGGCTGGAGCTTCTCCACGATCGGCACAGGGGCCATCTCCGCATCTACGGCTCCGGCTAACGCATCTTTTGGCGCATCGGTTAGCGGGGCCCTTAAGCTGTATTTCGACCGCCCGATGAGTCCGGCCTCGGGAGTGATCTCGGTCTCTCCAGGTGCAGAAGGGGACCCGCGAACAAGATGGCTGAATGTCAATTCGACGAGTGTCACCGGCGGGGGAAGTTCGTCCATTACACTGTTGCCAGCTTCTGCGGCTTCGCCGCTATTAAGCGGTACGCTATATACAGTTACCATACCGCAGGGGGCTTTTTATGATCAGGATGGTCATATCTTCCCGGCTTCAGGCCCGTATTCCTGGACGTTTACAACAGCTTCACTGACAAGTCTGTCCGTAGCCGCGTTATCACCAGCGGACCGCAGTGAGTTGGTAGATATCTCCAAAACGATTGCGGTTAATTTCAACCGGGAGGTTGTCTATAATAGCGCCGTCGAGAACGGGGTTGTTCTATACAAAAGCAATGGATCTAAAGTGACAGCAGTAGTCCAGCAGGGCGCTTCTGCCAAGGAATTCATCATTAAGCCGTCCGCAGCGCTGGAATCCGATACGATCTATTATATCGATATCGCCAAAGGGACGTTCACGGATGCCGCCGATCCCAGTGTGCAGTATGAGGGATTAAGCGGCACCAAATCCTGGAGCTTCCGCACTGTGGCCATAGATAAGACTCCCCCGGCGCTGACGGGCGCAGTGCTGGAGAACAACCGGACGATCCGCCTGAGGTATAATGAGACGCTTAATGCTTCAGTGGCGCTGCTGGCTTCGAGCTTTGGGGTAACCGTGAATGAGGAAGCCCGAAATATTGAAAGTGCCTATATTCAAGGGGACAGCGTATTTGTAGCGATCAGCACAGGCATCGCTGTAGGGCAGAATGTGAGAATCAGCTACACCGGCGGTGTGCGGACGATTCAGGATGCGAGCGGGAATGTTGCGCCTACCTTTTCTGGACAGCAGATCACCAATACTATAGAATCGGCGCTCCCTACGCCCAAAGAAGGCAGAATTACCGGCAGAACGGTGACACTGACCTTCAATGATACGCTCAAAACAGTCTCTCCTTATGCGTATGATCAGTTTGTCGTAACGACTGACGGCTACTCCCTTGGGGTGAACTCGGTCAGCTCCAGCGGCAACACCTTGTATTTAACAGTAGGTTCGGAGGTGGGCAATTCGGAGTCGGTCCGGGTATCCTACTATCCCGCTTCGTATCCGCTGGTTAGTTCGCTGGGGCAGAATATCGCAGGCTTCACCGAGTTCAATATCCGTAACAGTAAGGATAACGTGCCACCGGTGTTCCAGAATGCGACGGGAGCGGGCAATAAGATACTTCTGAATTATAACGAAGGTCTGTCCACCCTTAATTTGCCGATGAATAGCCAGTTCTCGGTGCTGGTTGGAGGCAAACCTAACTATGTTACCAATGTATCAGTGAGTGGAACACAAGCTACATTGACTCTTCAGAATGCTTTGCCGCTTAGCGGAACCGTTACAGTATCCTATGTTCCAGGTACTCTTGGACTTAGTGATCTGAATGGAAATCGTGCGGCCTATGTGGATCTTCAGCCAGTGTCTGTAACTTCAGCCACGGTTGTCTCTGAGATCAGCGTAGCTACGGTGAAAGGCAATGAACTTAATGTTACCTTTAATAAGAGCATGCAGTCATCTTCGAAATTGTATGCCAATCAGTTTGGGGTCAAGGCTGATGGAAGTGGTATTGATGTTCAGGATTTCAGCCTGTCAGGAACTCTTTTGAAATTGAATCTCTCGCAAGCAGTGACGTCCGGACAAAAGGTTGAGCTCTCTTACCTGTCTGGTGCAGGGATGATAACAGACACGAATGGTAACTCGCTTCCTTCCTTCAATTCATTGTCTGTTCAGAATCTGACCACTGGTGCAGCCGGAAATGGAAGCCGCCCTTCTTATCTGGGAACGCAGCCTGCCAGTGAATTTGGCAAGGAATATCCATTGCTCAAGAGTGATTCTGCACTCACAGTTTCAGATCTCTCGGTCTACAAACAAATGGTTAAAAGATATGATCTGAATGCAGAGCGGGTGGCGGCCAGTTATCAATATCTGAAGAATGCGGGTGTGGATGAGCTGGTATTCGAAGTTCCTTCTACTGAGAAGTCAGCCTATGTCACCGTCCCGCTAAAAGCTCTATCGGATGCAGCGGCAAGCAACAAGAATGCTAAATTGATCATCCGGTACGGAGATCATATGTATGGCATAAAGCTTAGCGACCTGGATGCAAATACGCTAATTTCCAGTTTAGGAACGGATATAACTAAAGTCTCAGTTGTCCTGCGTATGGAGAGTGTTCCGTCCGGAACGTTCTATTCATTTGACCAAAAAATTGGCAGCCAGGCCATGCGTAACGTTACCGGTCTTATGGATTTACGTCTAACCGGTTCTATTAAAGATAACTATTCCAACGCCAAGGAGTTAAATGTAGCAGGACAATATACGGTTCGCAATGCTGCTATACTGAACCCCGCCCAAACGATGGCAGCCGGAGTAGATTCAACATACAATGATGCTATTTATCTACCGGCCCAAATCGCTACAGTAGGTAATAATAGCGTGGTTAGCGCACGTACCCAGGGGAATCAGGTAGTGGGGGTATTGATCTCTATGCGTACGTTTGCAGATATGGCCTCCCATTGGAGTAAGACGGCTGTGGCAGAGCTGGCCGCCAAAAATATCATCGATAGCAGCTATGGCACTGCATTTAAGCCTGAACAGTCCATTACCCGTTCCGAGTTCGCTGTGATGCTTAGCAGGGGGCTGGGGCTACAGGCTGTGCGTGGTGAAGCTTCTCAGTTCAAAGATGTACGTCCCTTCACGCAAACCAGTGATTTCATAGGCGCAGCAGCCAAAGCCGGCATTATCACCGGAAATACGGACGGGACCTTCCGTGCGGAGGATAAGATTACCCGTGAGCAGATGGCGATTATGATGGTGCGGGCGCTGGAGTACACGGGGAAACCGGTGACGCTGAGTGCGTCGGTGATGGATACGCTCAACCCGTTCAAGGACCGGGCGAAAATCCTGAGCCAGAGTATCGAATTTGTAGCCAAGGCGGTCAAGGCGGGGATTATTCAGGGAGTCAGCACCACAGAGTTCCAGCCGCAAGGCAATGCTACCAGAGGGCAGGCTGCGGTCATGCTGCAACGGATGCTGAAATCGGCAGGCTATTTGTAAGTGAACTGTATCGTTAAGCAGAGCATCCGGCCCTTAGGCCGGGTGTTTTTTTGTCTGCACATCCAGCACCACAGTGGCTACTCCCAGCCGGTAAAACCTGCTATTTCTCTCCAATTTTCGCAACTTTTCGAGCTGAATTCAGTCTATTAAAGGTATAGTCTATTACTATGAACTGATATCGGGAGCTTGATAGCGAAGTAGAAGAGTACAAATAGATGGGAGAGTTACACTGAAATGAATGAGTTGTTCATGGGGAAAAAGAGTACAGAGCCAACACGGGGAAATCAATGGTCGCCTGCTAAAAAATGGATTGCTGCATCTCTGGCGGGTGTAATATGGATCATGCCGGTTGTCGGAAGTGAGGGGGCCGGATGGCTGGGTGCAGGGAATGCGCCGGTAGCACAAGCTGCAGCAGCGTCCTTCTCGGCGACAAAACTGAGTGAAGAGGTTATCACTTCCGGTGCGATGATGATGAAATATAAATTCACTACGGTGCGTTCCGGTAAAAGTGCGACAGGACTGGCCAGCGTCATTCGTGTCGATCTCAATAATCCTTATGTCTCTCTAGATGTAATGACCGGCAAAGGCGGGAATCTGACGACCCGGCAGAGCACCGGCGGCATGGCTGCGGAGACCGGAGCGGTCGCGGCGGTGAACGGGGATTACTTCAATACCGGCGGAGAAGGTGCACCGATTGGCGGTCAGGTATCCGGCGGAGTGCTGGTGTCTACCCCCTCACAGCTGAACGGAATGTATGCTTTTGCGGTAACCAAAGACCGTAAACCTATTATAGATGAATATACGTTTGAGGGGATGCTGACTGCCGAGGATGGCGCCCAGTTCCCGCTCTCCGGCATCAACAAAGGGGCCTACAACCCCGAAGGCGGCAGTTCAACATACAGTCATGCTAATGCCGCTTATATCTATACGGATGCTTGGAAAGCGCTGGAGCGGCCTAAGGGCAGCTCTACTACACCGACAGAGGTGCTGGTAGAGGATAATACGATTACCCAGATCTCGCTGGATTCGGCTCTGCCGGTGACCGTACCCAAGGGAGCTTATATTCTGCGGACGCACGGGCTGGCTGCCCAGTTCGTCAAGGCCCATCTGGTAGTAGGACAGAAGCTGAACAGTACCTATGTGCTCCGTTCCAAAACCACCCAGCAGGAGCTTGATCCTTCCACGCTGCAGATGATGATCGGAGGGCATACGATTCTGGTCAATAACGGCAAGGCGTCGTCGTTCTCGCGTTCCACCAGCAGTATTGGCGGGTACCGGGCACGTACAGCGCTGGGGTATTCCCAGGATGGAAGGTATGTATATGTCATTGCAGCCGAGAAGAACAGCAATAGTGCAGGTCTGTCGCTGACAGAGCTGCAATCCTTCATGACGAAGATTGGAGTGTGGAAAGGGATTAATCTGGACGGAGGGGGCTCTACAACGATGGTAGACCGCCCGCTGGCCGAAACCTCGACTACACTTACCTTCAATACGGAATACGGCAAGGAGCAGCGCACGATCGTTAACGGCGTCGGGGTATACACTTCTGCTCCGCAAGGTGAAGTGAAAGGGATCAAGATCAGCGGCAGTTCGGTCTTGTTAATCGGGCAAAAGGCCACCTACTCCCTCAAAGGTTATGATACGTATTACAATCCGGTGGATGTAGCGGCAGCTAATCCCGCCTGGACTGCAAGCGGAGGCAGTGTGACTGTGAACGCGGGTGAAGCTACAGCCGTCAAGCCGGGAACCGTCAAGCTGAAGGCGAGCAGCGGAACGGCAAGCGCGGAGACCGAGGTCACCGTTCTGGGCGGAGACGACCTGTCCAGCCTAGTTGCAGGTACCTCTACTGCATCGCTTCAGGCAGGGGCCACTGTATCGGTTCCGGTTAGTGCGGTGTCGAAGAGCGGGGCAACGATAGCTGTTCCGGCAACCGCATTGAAGTGGGAGTTTATCGGCTTCAAGGGAAGCGTGGGGGACGGTAAGCTTAAGGTGGAGGCGGTTGATCCTGGCGTAACTACCGGGTATGCGATTGCCCGCTATGACGGCTTCAGCACGGCGGTTGTCTTGTCTACTGCGGCTGCCACGGCGTGGGAGGATTTCGAGAATGTCAGTTATCCGTTCGCGTTCACTACCAATGCGGCTGGGGTTACTGGGACAGCAGCAGTCGTTCCTGGAAGCGCAGAGCGTGCAGGCTCGAAGGTACTGTCGCTTAGCTATGATATGACGGCAGGCACCGGTAAAATGTACGCTTACGCCCAGTTCAACGGTACAACGGGCAAGAATATTCCGGAGTCGGCAACCTCCATGTCAGTGGATGTGATGGGGGACATGAGCCTGAACTGGCTGCGTGCCGAGTTAGCGGATGCCAGCGGGAAGACGGCCTATATCGATTTGGCCAAAGTCATTGACTGGAACGGCTGGAAGACGCTTAATCTCGATCTGTCCGGCTCAGGGATTAAATTCCCAGCTTCCCTTAAGAGACTTTACGTGGTAAATGTAGAGGAGGGCCAGGATGAACGGGCCAAGACGGGCACCGTGGCCTTTGATAATATTTCCTTCGTAATGCCATCACTCTCCAGTGAGGCGGGACTGCCCAAAGGGACGGCGGCGATGAGTATTGGCGGTAAGGCGATGACGGTGAACGGCGCCAAGCGGCCGATTGATGTCGCTCCGATCGTGAAGGACGGCAGCACGTATGTGCCGATAAAATATGTACTGGACGCGTTCGGCGGCAATGCGGTCTGGGATGCCAAGACCAAGAAGATTATGGTCCTTCGCGGCTCCAAAGCGCTGGATCTGACCGTGAACAAGAAGGAATTCGTGCTGAACGGGAAGCGGCAGAGTGCTGAAGTAGCGCCACTAATCCTGAATGCCAGGACTTTAGTACCGCTTCGACTCGTGACAGAACAGCTTGGACTTACTGTAAAATGGGAACAGAACACTAAGACCGTAACTATCGAATCGTGATATGTTAGTATAAAGGAAAGCCTTTAATACGATTCGATAGAAATGGGGCAAGCATCCGTGGAATTTCAAGCCGATGCGATAGATCGCGTGATTAAGAACACCATCGACGTGATGGAGAGCAGCAAGTATCAGATATTCGAAATATTGCAGGTGGCACGCGATGAGCTTGCTGCACTCAACAAAGAACTGCAGCGGGTTATGGAAGAAACGGATGAAACATTGCAAAAGGTAGACAAGCTGGAGCAGCAGTACCACCGCTCCCGGATCCGGCTGACAGAGGTCAGCCGGGATTTTGTCCGCTACACGGAGAAGGACATCCGGATTGCCTATGAGAAGGCGACGGAGCTGCAGCTTGAACTGATGATGACCAGGGAGAGGGAGGCGTATCTGCGGAGCAGGCGCGATGAGTTGCAAATGCGGGTTCGCAGTGTCGAAAATTCTGTAGAGCGTGCCGAGTCGATTGGTTCGCAAATGAGCGTGGTCCTGGAATATCTGTCCGGAGAACTAGGCCAAGTGACACGAATTGTCGAATCTGCGAAGAACCGTCAGATGATCGGACTCAAGATAATCCTGGCTCAGGAAGAGGAACGGAAAAGAATTGCCCGGGAAATTCATGACGGTCCTGCTCAAATGCTGGCGAATCTAGTCCTAAGGACGGAAATTGTAGAAAGAATGCTGGTAAAGCAGGAATTTGGGCTGGTACAAGCCGAAGTAATAGACTTAAAGGGGCAGGTAAGATACAGCCTGGAAGAAATGCGCAAGGTGATTTTCAACCTGCGTCCGATGGCGCTTGATGATTTGGGGCTGATCCCGACTCTGCGGAAGTACGTGCATGATTATGAGGAGAAGACGAAGATCCGTACCTCTTTTGAAACCAGGGGGAAAGAGCACCGTTTGTCCTCAGCGATGGAAGCAGCGGTATACCGGCTGGTGCAGGAGGGTCTGTCCAATGCCGCGAAGCACGCTTATCCCAGCTACGTACTCGTGGAGATTACTTATCAGGCTCAATTAATTAAGATCGTCGTGAAAGACAATGGTTTAGGCTTCAATGTGAAAAAAATCAGTGAACAAGCCAACCGGGAAAGCTTCGGTCTGGTGGGCATGCGGGAACGCGTGGAGTTGCTGGAGGGAAGAATGGAAATACAGTCAGCCGAGAACCAGGGCACAACAATCGTAATTCACATTCCGACGAATGTGGAAAAGGGAAAGGAGTAATGTGATGGAGAACCAAAACTCTGGCAAAGCGCCCATTAAAGTTCTTTTGGCCGATGATCATCAATTGTTTCGTGAAGGGCTTAAGCGTATTTTGAATATGGAGGACGACATCGAGGTCATTGGCGAATGCGGTGACGGCATCCAGGTGCTTGAATTCTGCAACGGCAACAAGCCGGATATCGTGCTGATGGATATCAATATGCCCATTGAGAACGGCGTGGAGGCTACGCAAAAGCTCCGTGAAATGTTCCCGGATGTCAAAGTGATTATCCTCTCGATCCATGATGATGAAAGCTATGTATTTGAGACGCTGCGCAAGGGGGCGAACGGATATCTGCTGAAGGATATGGAAGCCGAGTCGCTGATTAATGCGATCCGCTCCGTATGCGAGGGGCATGCTTTTATCCATCCGAAGGTGACCGGCAAGCTGATTAATCAGCTGCGGCGCATGACGTACCTTAACGAGACAGGCGCTATGGCCGAGACGCCCGTGAAGGAAGCCGGTGTCAAATTCGTCGCAGGCGACAACAATCCGCTGACCCGCCGTGAGGCAGAGGTGCTGCGGCTGATGGCAGAGGGCAAGAGCAACAAGATGATTGGGGAGTATCTGTTTATCAGTGAGAAGACGGTCAAGAACCATGTCAGCAGTATTCTGCAAAAGATGGAAGTGGATGACCGGACACAGGCCGTCATTAATTCTATCAAATATGGCTGGGTAACTTTATAGCTTCCCCCTATAATCGTTTAACTGAGCGTTTTGGAGAATCCTAATGATCCTATAAAACGGTACATAACTTGTATGCAGCCGGGTGCTGCAGCCATAGTATTGTTTCAGTCCGCACTCTATTCGAATTTTGCAAAATGCTGATTTAATGATGTACCCGAAGTGAAGCTGGCGGGAGGGGTTCCCGCGATACTTGGGCTGTCACCGTCCTTTTATCACCGGCATATAGTGTGGTATAAGAGGGAGGTGCATCTTCATGATCGCCCAGTTAATCTGGATTATCACTATTTATGCATCCGCAGCAGCCCTTGTTCAACTCCTGCATTATCGGGAAGTGACCCGGGCAGCAGCGCGGACTGGAAAGCGGCTTCACTATATTCTGATTACCCGTAATCATGAGGCCGTGGTGGAGTGGTATCTCCGGGTCTTCGCAGTTCATGCTTGCTGGATAGGCAGACCCCTGCATATTACCTTGGTGGATGACGGTTCAGAGGACGGGACAATGGCGGTAGCCTCACGGATGGCTTATTATAACTCTTCGATTGAATTTGCTCCTGCGGTGTCGTCGTACGTTCTAGCGGACAGGGATGAACTCCGGCAAGGGGTTACGGTGGACCTGCGGGTTCAGGAGCCGCTATTGCCGTTGCGGATCATGCAGTTGCCGGGAAGCAGGGGATGCCCATCCAAGCACGGCGAATGACAGCTGAATATGCCAGTTACGGGTGAAGCACACTCTCCAGGAATGGGGCAGTGTGCTTTTTTTGTTGTATAGGAAACTATAGTTTCCTGATTCGTAGAATGACTTTGATGCTGAATGTGACGGAAGGCCGAAGGTATGCTTAAAACCATATACAATGGGCTGTTACAGCGGAATATGGAGCAAATGTATGTGGAAAACAGCATACATTGTGCTCGCAAGCAGCCACACGGCCTGAATGTATGTGAAAAACAGTATACATTGTGTTCGCATGCAGTCACACGGCCTGAATGTGTGTGAAAAACAGCATACACTCTGCTCGCGCGAAGGTAATGTCGTACATTAAAACTTAAGGGGGCAATAGGATTGAAGGTGGCTGTGTATGTGGTGGCGCAGGGCGGGGATTGGGAAGCGAGAGTGTCGCTGAATATGGCGGTAGATACCCTGTGGTGGGGCGGGGGGAAAGCAGCCGGTTCAGGCTGGAACTCCCGGACGGCCAACCGGGTGGTGCTACTCTCCAGGTCATTGCCGCTCGGCTGGGCAGTGAAGCTGGCAGCAGTCTGCAGGTTCACGGACCAGATGCAGCGCTGGGATGAAGCAGTCTGGAGGAAGTACGCCGCTGCTCTCTTGAAGGCGGAGATTCGGGCGGAGCAGGCTGCCAGAGGGAAATGGGGTGCAGGGTGGCCTTTTGAGGAGGCTAAGGTGTACAGGCTGCCGGAGGACAGGGAATGGAGCGGGTATGGGGGATTGGAGGGTGTGTGGGGGAACGAACAGGAGAGCTTACGTAGGAGGGGAATGGAGGTGCTTGCAGCGGGAGCAGACCGGCTGGTTGCGGCGCTGGACGGGCGCTCTCTGCTTCAGGGTGAAGCAGAGGCACTGGTCGCCGAGCAGCTCCCGGAGCTGGCAGAGAGCTGGCGGGCTGCCGCGCAGCTCGCCTATCTCCAGGGACGGCTGCGGCTGGAAGCCGCCGTCCAGGGCCCTGCGGGCGCCGCGCGGCTCGGCCTGCGCCGCCGCGAAGTGCCGCGCTGCCTGCGCTGCGGCAGCGTCCCCACGGGCCGCACGGCCTGCGCCGCGTGCGGCCTGGCCGGCTGCGCCTATTGCGAGGCCTGCCTCGCACTGGGGCGCAGCCGGGCTTGTGCGCTGCTGCTGCGCAGCGCACCGCTGCCGGCCGTGCGCTGCACGGCCGGCGTGTCCCCCACCGTGGCGGCGCGCCGGTGGGGGCTTAGCGCAGCGCAGGCGGCAGCCGCCGCCGCTGCGCTGGGATTCCTGTCGGAGCCGCACAGGCGCTCCGCTGCCCCGGACCCAGAGCGGTTCCTGCTCTGGGCGGTGACGGGAGCGGGAAAGACGGAGATCACTTTCCCGCTCCTGGAGGCGGCGCTCGCGGCCGGAGGCCGGGCGCTGATCGCCACGCCGCGGCGTGACGTCGTGCTGGAGCTTGCGCCGCGCCTGGCCAAGGCCTTCCCGGCGGATGCGCCCGCCGTGCTGTACGGCGGCAGCGAGGACCGCTTGCGCCGCAGCCGGATCACCCTGGCGACCACGCACCAGCTGCTGCGGTTTAACCAGGCCTTCGATCTGGTCATTATCGATGAGATCGATGCGTTTCCCTATCACAACGATCCCATGCTGGACTATGCCGCAAGGCAGGTCTGCAAGCCCGGTGGACGATTCATCCTTCTCTCCGCCACGCCGCCTGCGGAGCTGCAGCGCCTTGCCCGTGCCGGCAGATTGCCGCATGCGAGGGTTCCGGTCCGCTTTCACGGCCATCCCTTGCCGGTTCCGCGCCATCTTCATATGCCGCCGCTCGCTCGTTGCCTGAAGCAGGGGAAGCTCCCGGCAGGGGTACGCTCTGCCCTGAGACGGTCTCTGGACCGCCAAGCGCAGGTGTTTCTCTTTGTCTCACGGATTGCCCACATTGAGGGGCTGCTACAGCTTCTGCGGCGGATGTTTCCCGGAATATCTATAGAGGGAACATCCTCTCAAGACCCGGGCAGGACAGAGAAGGTGCTTAAGTTTCGGGATTGCACCATTTCCCTGCTGGTAACGACAACGATTCTGGAGCGTGGGGTCACAGTACCGCATAGTGATGTGTTTATTCTGGATGCGGACAGCGGACTTTTTGATGAAGCGGCCTTGGTACAGATGGCGGGCCGGGCGGGGCGCTCCAAGGATGATCCGGCGGGCAAGGTCATTTTCGCTTCAGCAGAGTGGAGCCGCTCGCAGCGCGCTGCCATATCACAGATCCGCAGGATGAACGCCATCGCCCGCAGACAAGGATATCTCAAGTCTTAATGCTTTCGTGATGATTCCTTAGGAAATAGCTGTGAATGCCCGGCTCTCCTCATTTTGAATGCTGTACATGCTGAGCTTTTGATCTCCACACATCCTACTTTATAAGGAGGATTAAAATGCGCCCCCTGACATCATGGATGAAGCAAGCCCGCTCCATAATCGCGCCTTCGCAGCCGGAATGTCTGTTCTGCGGCCGCCGAGGCCGCCCTTCTCCCGAATGGCCTGGAATCTGTCTGCACTGCCAGCACGGCATTCCATGGATTCGTATTCCCCGGTGCCAGACCTGCGGGCGGCATGTGGGCTGTCCCGATTGCAGCCGCAGCCATGGACCCTTGCCGATCCGGTGCAACCGGAGTGCAGTAGCCTACACCAGTGAAATGCGCGAGATCCTGGGCCAATACAAATACAGAGGCAATGAGCGGCTCGCGCCTCTGCTCGGCCGGATGCTGGACAGGGCCTATGCGCTGCTGCAACAGGAACAGAGCGGACAAGCACTGAATGGAGCACAACCAAGTAATTTTTTCAGCGAACCACGCACGTTATTACAATCAATGCCTCATATGCAATCTAACTTATGGCAAGCCGACATCCTGGTCCCTGTGCCTGTGAGCGCTGTCCGCCTGTCCGAGCGGGGCTTCAATCAGGCGGAGCGGATGGCAGAAGTAGTCTCCCTACGCCGAGGAATACCCCAGCTCCCGCTGTTGGTCCGCACCCAGCACACCGCCAAGCAGAGCTTCAAAAGCAGAAGGGAACGGCTGGCCGATATGAAGCATGCTTTTGCCGGGAATACAGATTCGGCAGTTCTGCAAAGTCTGAAGGAACACCTGAATTCCCGTGCATCGCATCAGCTTGAACAGCGCCCCCTGCGAATTATTATTGTCGATGACATCTACACTACAGGAAGTACGATTCGTGCCTGCGCCGGGGCGCTTCAACAGCTCTGCCGCAGTCTGGATTGCACTGCTGAGATCTACTCTCTGACCTGGGCGCGTTCCTAGCAGTTGTAGCCGCTCCGGAATTCAATAAAACCGCTTCCCTGACCGATACTAAACATAGACGGATCTTCGGCGATCATGTAATCTTAGTAGCATAAGCGATTCATGAGTTGTGCAGAATGATAGAAGGGAGCCGCGGTAGAAATGAATGTAGACAATTGTCCGAGATGCGGCCGGTTATATGTGAAGAACCTGATGAACCTGTGCCAGCCCTGCATCAAAGAGTTAGAGCATGAGTACGAAATCTGTGTAGAATACTTACGCAAAAATAGAGGCACCAACATACAGGAACTGTCCGATGCCACCGATATTTCCATCAAGGAAATCACGCGTTTTATCCGGGAGGGCCGGATTTCCATAGCTAATGCACCCAATATGATGTACCCTTGTGAGGTATGCGGAACCCTGATCCGGGACGGGCATATGTGCGACAGCTGCCGCAGCCGTTTGACCAAGGACCTGGCCAATGCAGCCAAGGAAAGTGTAGACTCGAGCGCTTCCAAGAAGGCTCCAGATGGCGCTTACCGCGCGGTGGACAAGTTCCGCAACTAAACAATTCTGCAAAAAAAACGCTTGCAGCTATAAAGAATGTTTCAACAGGGGCCGATAAACTTAGTAAAGATTATCGGCTTTTTTATTACAGAAGGAAGGTGAAGTTATGAAAATTAACGATGCCGGACGAATCAATGCGATTAATCCATACCAACGAAGTGCGGAATCGCAAAGGCAGGAACAGATGAAGAAGAGTACACGCAAGGATGAGGTATCGATTTCGGATGAAGCCATTAAGCTGCTTCAGGCACAGAAGAGCGGGAAGATTGACACTGAACGTGCGAACAAGATCGAGAGCCTGAAACAGCAAGTATCCGCAGGTACCTACCAGGTTGACGCAGCCAAGCTCGCCGAGACACTCGCCCCCTACTTTAAGCAATCCTCCGAGAATTAGGTGAACACACCCATGGCACTTACAACATTATTAGAATTGCTTGAGCGGCTGGACGAGGCGCATGTGCAGATGCTGGATCTGGCCGCAGTCAAGAAACAGACGATTATGGACAACAAGGTAGAGGGTCTTATTGATATCCTGAACCGCGAGTCCAAGCTGATGAAGGTAATCGGACAGCTGGAAGAACGGCGTGCAGAAGCGGCATTTGAGTTTTTGCAGGGGGTTGGAATCCGTTCCAATCTGAATCTGAATCTTACCGAGCTGTCCCGCCTTGTATTTGATCCCGAAGACAAATCGCGCCTGCTGCATATTCAGCAGAAGCTTTCCGGCACATTGCAGCAATTAAAAAAGGCCAATGAGCTGAACCAGAAGCTGATTGAGCAGTCGCTTACCTTTATAGATTATTCCCTGGATTTGCTTGTCGGAAGACCAAATCAGGAAATGACGTATCATCATCCGTCCGACAAGGGCAGCAGTGTTACTCGGCCGGGGCTTTTTGATGCCCGTGGATAACCAGGTTATCCGCTGAGCCGCGCTGTCCGCAGCAATCACAAGGGAGGAACACAGTAGCATGACATCCACATTCCACTCCATCGAGACCGCAAGACGAAGCCTGTTTACCCAGACGGCTGCACTCAATACCACCGGCCACAACATTGCCAACGCCAACACGGAGGGGTATACCCGCCAGCGTGTGAATATGAAGGCGGCCATCCCGATTGAAGCCTATGGCATGAATAACTCGACGATGCCAGGGCAGCTGGGAACCGGGGTTGAATTCACTTCCATTGAGCGGATTCGCGAGATGTTCCTGGATGACCAGTACCGCGGGGAGAACTCGGCAAGCGGTAACTGGAGCATTCAGTCGGATACTTTAGATAAGCTGGAAGCGATCGTGAATGAGCCTTCGGATACCGGTGTCCGTATCGTGCTGGATAACTTCTGGAAATCCTGGTCGGATCTCAGTAAGAACCCGGAAGATCCAACCGCCCGCAAGATCGTTGTACAGACCGCCCAGGCCCTCACGGATGCCATGAACTATATGAGTACACAGCTCAGCAATCTGGACCGAGATCTAACCACCAATATTGACGTCAAAGGCAAAGAGATCCAGAGCTACCTCAGCTCTATCGCTGACCTCAATCAATCCATTTCCAAGATAGAAGGCATGGGTGACAAAGCCAATGACCTGCGCGACCAGCGTGACCTGCTGACGGACAAGCTGTCCAAGATTGCCAATATCACCATCATGGATACAGATGCCGGATATAACATCTCGCTGGGCACACAGCCGTTAGTTCAAGGGGCAACCGTAGCTGCGGCTGTAGACAGTACTTTTCTTAATACCGCCTTCGCTTCCGGTGATTTGAAGGCTGGCGAAGCCTATGGGATGCTCTTTTCCAGAAATACTTATGTAGCAGATTACAGAAAGCAGCTCGACACGATGGCTAATACCATTGCCAATGGTGAAGTGCAGGTGACCATACCGTCAGGCTCTACCTTACCCGCAGGGACCACTGTGCTTAAGGATTCAGAGATTATTAATGCAGATGGCACCAAAACAACTCTTTCAGCAGGAAGCGCGGTACCTATCCCGTTGCCAGGTGATCTAAGAACAACAGTCAAGGGTTTGAATGGGCTCCATCAGCTGGGTTATGCGTTGAATGGGACTTCGGGCAGGCCGTTCTTCACCTCTGCGGTAGCCGGGGAAGCGATCACTGCTGCCAATCTCAAGCTGAACCCGGAAATTGCTGCTGATCCCACGCTGTTTGCTACTTCCTTGCGGACTACTACTGACACCTCAGGTAACGTATCTGTCGTCAAAGGGAATAACACACTGGCGCTACTGTTCAGCAATATGAAGGATAACAATACCTTTGCTACAGCGGACGGCACCAAGACCGGTACGGTCGGATCATATCTCAGCTCCATGGTTGGACAATTGGGTATCCAATCCCAAGAGGCCACGCGCCAGGCCAGCAACTCCGATTATTTGGTGGATCAGGTGAGTTCCCGCCGCCAGTCTGTCAGCGGTGTGTCCCTGGATGAAGAAATGTCCAATATGCTGGTATTCCAGCACGCCTATAGTGCGGCCGCACGCTTCATGACCACCTATGATGAAATGCTAGATAAATTGATTAATTCTACCGGCACAGTCGGCAGATAAGGAGGAACATACAATGATCAGAGTCACCTCCAATATGATGAGCTCTCAGCTGCTGCTTAACCTGAACCGTAATGCACGCACCATGAACGACACCCAGCTCCAGCTGGCCAGCGGCCGCAAAATCAACAAGCCCTCCGACGACCCGGTAGGCATCACCTATTCTCTGCGTTACCGTGCCGAGCTGTCTTCGAATGAGCAGTACACTAAGAACGTGGATAGCGCGTTGTCCTGGCTGGATTATAACGATACGGTATTGGGGCAGGCGGGGGATGTGATTCAGCGTCTTCGCGATCTTACAGTACAAGCCTCTACCGGCAGTAATCCGCAATCAGCTCTCGATAGTATCAATGAAGAAGTGATGCAGCTCAAAGAGCAGCTGGTGGATATAGCGAACAGTAAGCTGAACGGAAAGTATATTTTCAATGGTGAGCAGTATACTACCAAGCCTTATGATTTTCCCAAGGGGGCCGATGGAACCTACGACACCTCACAGGAGGTTATAACGGACGCCGGGCAAATTCAGTACATTGTCGGCGAAGGGGTTCAAATGCCGATCAATTTAACGGGGAATGCGGTATTTGGTGCCACTGGTGAATCAGATAATATTTTTTCCTTAATTAATAATCTTTCATCTGCCTTGAAGGCGGGGGACCTCACAGGCATTTCCAGCCAGCTTGATAAAATTGATACGCGCACCGAGACGATTCTATCAGCACGTTCTGAAATTGGAGCCAAGACTAACCGCGTGGAGCTGATGCAGGACCGCTTAAGCGATCTGAACATTAACTTAACGGATCTCCAGGCTAAGACAGAGGATGCCGATTATGAAGGACTGATCATGCAGTCGAAGATCCAGGAGAATATCTACAATGCCTCGCTGTCTGTGGGAGCGAAGATTATCTCCACAACGCTTGTTGACTTTATCCGATAACGGAGGGGGTTCTTGTTGATGCAGCCTATTTTGCAAATTCGACAGACACCTGCACGGATCGGTATTGATGCGGATCTCGGGACATTCTCTATCACTCAACCGAAGGCAGACATTAGTATCACAACAACACCGGGTGAGCTAAGCGTTCAATCCACACCTCCAGAGCTTATCATTGACCAGACCAGGGCACGCGCCGCGTATAATGGGGGCAGTGTGCTGGATATGAACCGAAGAATCTATTCGGGGATTCAGCAATTATATCTTCAGGCCATTGCCCGCAGAGTGGAGCAAGGGACGCGAATGGCTGAATTTTTCAAGCCAGGGAATAGCATTGCTGAGATCTACGGAACGGATACCGAGCCGAATTCCTTTCCTGAGCCTTGTGGCCCAGCTTCATATGATAATGTGGACTTACGTTACGAAGCGAGGGCACCGGAAATTAATTTCAGACCCGCCACGGTGGATATTCAGGTAGAGAGACACCGCCCGGAGACAGAATATACACGCGGCAAGCTTGATATTTATATGCAGCAATATGCTTCGGTGCAGTTTATTCCGCCGGAATTGAATGTACAAATGTAATGTAATAAGCTATGGATGTGCTCTGGGCACTTCTATAGCTTTTCTGTTATCTAACAATAATTAGAACAACAAGGAGTGAATAACTTGATTATAGAAACACTATCCATGGGTACACTTGAAGTTAGGGAGGATCAGGTGTTCCACTTCGCCAAAGGAATTCCAGGTTTTGATGAAGAAGCGGACTTTGCGCTGGTGGCTTTGGACGAGTCTCCGTTTTGGGTATTGCAGTCGGTTAAGGAGCAAGGCCATTCCTTTTTGCTTGCTGACCCTTTTACCTTCTATCCATCTTATGAATTTGAACTTCCGGATGATGAAGCAGAAGAACTGGGGATCGAATCCGATGTGGTTGTCCGCTGTATTGTTACGCTGAAAGAACAAGTAGAAGCTTCGACCATTAATCTGTTGGCGCCCATTATCTTCAATCCCATTGGATTGACCGGGAAGCAGATTGTAATACACCGCACCTCATATCATACGAAGCACAGTCTGCTGCAAGAGCAGTTAGTGGCTGATGGAAAGGATGGGGGTTAATATGCTCGTACTGTCCCGCAAAAAAGGGGAGACCATCGTGATCCAGGATCAGATTGAACTCACGATTCTGAGTGTAGACGGCGACACCGTAAAAGTAGGAATCTCCGCACCGAAGCACGTGGATATCTTCCGCAAAGAGGTCTACTTATCGATACAGGAATCGAACCGTGAGTCCGTAGCGCCGCAACCCTCCGACTTGAATGCCTTGATACACCGTCTCCGCGGATCGAATTCTTAGGGTAGTCTCTTTAGGGAAATAAAAGATATATTTATGAACCTGAGTCAGCTTTTGTGGCTCGGGTTTTTTTGTGATCATAGTAAAGAATCAAAATAATTATCGGAAAATGAAAAAATGCTCTAAACAGTTAGGGCCAAGCCGTCGATATATGTATTAGGCATTGAGCCGGCAGGGCGGCCGACCTTAATGGTTCAGTGCTTACCACATGGATGTGGAACTAACTCAATTTCAGGGAGGAAATATCAAATGATTATTAACCACAACGTACCGGCGTTGAACACTCACCGCCAATTGTCCATCAACACTGCCAACACGAACAAAAATATTGAGAAGCTGTCTTCCGGTCTTCGCATCAACCGTGCTGGTGACGATGCTGCCGGTCTGGCAATCTCCGAAAAAATGCGTGGTCAGATCCGCGGTTTGGATCAGGCTTCCCGTAATGCTCAAGACGGTATCTCCTTGATTCAGACAGCTGAAGGTGCATTGAACGAAACTCACTCCATCCTGCAACGTCAACGCGAAATCGCGAACCAATCCGCGAACGGAACGAACACCGATTCCGATCGTCAAGCGCTGCAAGATGAAATGAACGCACTAACTTCCGAAATCAACCGTATCGGTAACACAACTGAGTTCAACACTCAGAAGTTGCTGCAGGGTGATGGGAAATCGAACTTAGCAGCTTCGGGATTAGTTCCTACTGCAGTTTCTCAAACTGGTGTAAATGCAGTGCATACACAAGCGACTGCTGACATCACTGTGAATGCCACAGCAGTCGCTGGCGACGATATTAAAATTACATTAAATGGTGTGGATTTAACTGCTTCATTTAAAGCAAATGTCAATACCAAGGCGGATTCTGAAGCAACTGTTACAGGTGCAGGTACTGCAGATATCAATATTGCTGGTACTGCAAATGCTAATAATTCAGCAGATGGATTAGCAAATGCGTTCCAAGCAATGATTGACAATAATGAAATGCTAAAAGGTAATTACACTGCTGTTTCTGATGGTGCGGGAAAAGTTACAATTTCAGCAGTTGCTGGAGGTAAATTCGAAGGTGCAGCAGGGAATATTTCTGGTTATGATGAAAGTGGAGCTACTGGAGCATCGTTCACTGAAACTGTAACGGGTGCAGTAGGTAAAACAGCAGCAGCAACTGCGGCAACAACTAATTTGGACTTCTCTGCTTCTGGTCTTAATATTGACAGCAAAGCTAAAGTGGAAGCACTCGTTGGTAAAGGTTTTACAATTAATGACCAACAGGTCGAATTCTATGATGCAAATAAAGGTACTTACACTGGCAAGGGCATTGGAGTAAACATCAGTGATGCTATCAATGCAACAGCTAACTTCGATGATGTATTAGCCAATATTGTATCAACACAATTGAATGGTAAAGTGGAAGGCATTAAAGCGGCTGCAACTGGTGCAGCAACTGGTATTATCAAAATTGATAGTGCAACAGCTGGCGCTACTTATAAGCTCGAAATCAAAGACGGTGGCGTTCAAAAAGCCTTCGAAACTTCCTTCCAAATCGGTGCTAACACTGGTCAATCCATGAGCCTGTCGATCAACGACATGCGTTCCAAAGCTCTGGGTATCACTGGTAAAGCTGGCGATGCTGGTTTCACAGCAGCTAACACAGTAACTGACGGAACTAACGATGTTAAGGGCGAAGCTGCTCTGAACATTGCTACTAAAGAAGGTGCAGCTGCTGCTATCGCAATTCTGGATAAAGCTACTGCAACTGTATCCAGCGAACGCTCTAAACTGGGTGCTACTCAGAACCGTCTGGAGCACACGATCAACAACTTGGGAACAGCTTCCGAGAACCTGACTGCAGCTGAATCCCGTATTCGTGACGTTGATATGGCAAAAGAAATGATGCAACAGACTAAGAACAACATCCTTGCGCAGGCTGCACAAGCTATGTTGGCTCAGGCTAACCAACAGCCACAAGGCGTTCTGCAATTGCTTCGTTAATTTCAAGTCATTCTCCAACATATTACATCTTAAAGCTCCGGGATTTTCCCGGAGCTTTTTTTGTTGCTGCCTTAACCTATTACTATTTCACGAAAACGCTATTTATAGTGGAGTTTTCTCTGTTTATCTTCGGTAAGTCCTAAATTATCCCTGAAACTAACCGATATATAAAGTATAAAATGAGTGTTGGTGGAGGTCGGGGTTAATGAATGTACAGTTTTCGCTAACTGCTAGTACGACAGCAAGTGGACAGGGCAAGCCAGAGGCAGTACCGTCCAGTACAGGGTCAGCAGCGCCTGTAGACCAAGCATCGGGCATCCGGGATGTTAAAGATATGAGCCTGAAGGAGAAACAGGGAGCGAGTGTATCAGTAGGTGAGGAGCAGTTGATCCGCACCATAGAACGGGCAGTGAAATCTCTGCAAGGCCCCCAGACCACGCTGGAGATCAGCATCCATGAGAAGACACATGACATTATGGTGAAAGTCCTTAACAAAGATACAGGTGAATTAATCCGTGAGGTTCCCCGGGAGAAGACTTTGGATCTTGTGGCGAATATGATGGAGCTTGCAGGTATACTTATAGACGAGAAAATCTAGTAGAAGGTGGTGCTTTTTTGGTTACTCGAGTCAATGGGTTTTCAGGTATGGATATCGACAGTATGGTGAAGAGTATGATGGCTGCCAAGCGGGTGCCGCTCGACAAGCTGAATCAGGACAAGCAGCTTCTGCAATGGACACGGGAAAGCTACCGGGAAATGAACAGCAAGCTGTACGATTTCCGGACCAATAAATTAACTACCAAGTATGGTAGCAACTCGGCACTCAATGCCCAGAAAGCGGTACTTAGCGGAAATACGACGGCTGTCAAAGCTGAAGCACTGGCGACGGCAACCGGCTTGGATATGAAGGTTGATGTTACGAAGCTTGCGACAAGAACGACTTATGAGACAGCCGGATTAGGGCAAGGTATACCGGCTACGACCTCCTTAGCTGCACTTGATGGTGTTGACCTTGGAAGCATGTCGGGCTTAGATATGGAGGCGTACCTGAAGAAGGGCTTCGACATCAGCATCAACGGCGAGACGTTCAAGGATAAGGACGGGAAATCCCTGTTCAATGGCATGACCTCGATTTCGACTCTGGTAGCAACAATCAATTCTTCTGCTAAGGCTAATGCTATCGCCAGCTATGATGAAATTACCGGCAAGCTGACTATAGCCTCTAAGACCAGCGGTAAAGATGGCGTCGTTGCTATGGGAACACCTGCGAGCAGCAATACCTTGCTGGGCCTTTTCTCCACTAAAAAGGTGGCTGAGACTAATAAGGTTACAGGCGCTACCAATGATACTACATTAACACAGCTTACCAATATGCTTAACGGAAGCGCTCTGACCGATGCAGAAGTCAAAGACATCAAATTCAGTATCAATGGCAAAGAATTTACCTTCAAAGGCTCTGATAAGATTTCGGAGATTGTGACTAAGATAAATGCAGATACCGATGCCAAAGTAACAGCAGAATTTACTAATGACGGTACTTTGAAGCTGACTGGGATAGTAGATAATCCCGGTAATCCGAAAGGGGCTGTCAATCTTAGCGGCAACTCTTACGGGTTCATGAAGCTCTTCAATGGGATGAAGTCCAATCCGGCTGACAGTAACTCTATTACTCCGACAATTATAGGCGAAAATGGTAAAGTCAATATTAACAATGTAGATATTGATAACGTAACTAGCAATACATTAACCATTAACGGCGTCCAACTCACGCTTCTGGAGTTAACCAAACCTGGCGAACCGGTTATCATTAAGACACAGACTGATCCGAGCAAAGCAGTAGAGTCCATCAAGAGCTTTGTTGAGGATTATAACAGTCTGATCCTATCCTTGAATTCCAAGATTGATGAAGCTAAATATCGTGATTTCAAACCGCTGACAGATGCGCAGAAGGCTGAATTGAAAGAGGATGACATCAAAACCTGGACCGAGAAGGCCAAGAGCGGATTGCTCAAGAATGATGATATTATCAAATCCGTGTTGTCTGAAATGCGTAGCATTATCAGTGATAAGCTTGGACCGCTCAGCACCCTTGGTATTACAACCGGGAATTATATGTCGAACGGCAAGCTCGTGATAAATGAGGAGAAGCTGAATACGGCTATCAGTGCTAATCCGCAGCTCGCGCTTGACTTATTGCAGGGCCCTGCCAGCGCGCCTAAAGAGGGTATTTTAGATAAAATGGCTGATAAAATTACTGTGGCCATTGAAAAAATATCTGAGCGGGCGGGAACAAACAGATATTCCATGGATCTTACCAGTACGTTCAAGGAAGAAAGTGTGATGGGTAAGAAAATGAAGCTATACAACTCACGCTTAAGTGCCATGACCACGATGTTGAATAACACAGAGACCCGTTACTACAAACAATTTACGGCCATGGAAACCGCCATGAACAAGCTGCAATCCCAGTCCAACAGCCTCTTCTCCACCGGCAAATAAGAATATTTCACAATAGAGGGTGACCCATTTGATTAAATCTCCTTATGACAAATACCGCCAGTCTTCTGTCCAGACCTCAACCCCTGCGCAACTCGTCATTATGCTGTACGATGGAGCAATCCGCTTCGTGAAGACTGCGGTGGACGGGTTGAACAAGCGGGATCTGGAGAAGTCGAATTTGAACTTTGGCAAGGCACAGACCATCATCAGTGAATTGATGAGCACGCTGGATCACTCTATTGAAGTCTCCAAGGGTCTCTACTCCCTTTACGAATATACGAACTACCTGTTAATTCAGGCCAACATCCAGAAGAGCCCGGAGAAGGCTGAAGAAGCCATCGGCTATCTTACCGATCTCCGCGAAACTTGGCTGCAAGCCTCCAAGCTAGCTGCAAGCCAAACTGAGATTGCGAATGGATGAGCTTATCCGTTACTTGGATCTGCTGACTGGGGAGATGATGGAGGCTCTCCAGGACGCGACCTATGAGGAGCTTGAAGACTTCGTAGAGGAGCGGCAAAAGCTTGTCGATTCAATTACAGAAGAGGTCGAAATTTGTCCGGCAACTCCTGCGCAAAAGCAGGAAATTAATCGGATTCTGTCACATGATAATGAATTGCTGGACCGGATGAATGCCCTTCGCCAAGAAGCCCAAGACTTCCTCCAGAAACGTGGTCAAGCCAAAATCCAACGCAACGCATACGAGACGGCATACACCCCGGACAGCTTCCTCATGGACCGCAAAAAATAAAGATAGAATAATAGATTTCCCCTGTTTCAGTCGGGGAGCAGGCGGGTATTTTTAAATCGTCTGCTCCTTTTTTTGTAACTTATATTACCGAAACCTATCCATTTCTGATGTCAATTATAGTCTGGTAAAATATTGAAAGTAATCATTTACTATTCCAATTGACAATAGAGAAGCAGCGGTGGTATAGTCGAATTGTGAGCAAGACTCACGTTCATCTGATGACGAAGGGAATGTTTAGTCAATGGAAGGTAAAGTTAAATGGTTTAACGCAGAAAAAGGTTATGGTTTCATCGAAACTGCCGATGGTGGCGACGTATTCGTACACTTCTCCGCGATTCAAACTGACGGTTTCAAGACTTTGGATGAAGGCCAATCCGTAGAGTTCGATATCGTTGAAGGCGCACGCGGACCACAAGCAGCTAACGTCATCAAATTATAATCATCCGGCGAAGCCGACCTACATATATGGTAGATGGTTAGCAATTGAGACAACGCTAGCGTTAGACCCTGGGGATATTCCCTGGGGTCTTTTTTATAGGCTTGAGGGTGCATACAATCGTAATAAGCAATCCTCCAGAGCATCCAAAGCAGACCGCATTTTGCGAGTTTGTTTTACATTAAATTCATAAATTTTCTTCAAATTTGGAATAAAAGAGAGCTTATTTGGAGTTTTTGTAAAAATTAGTTCGGAAAAGCGTTTACCATCTCCAAAATATGGGTAATAGAAACCGTTGGGCTTTTTTTGTTGCCTAGTCTGCACTCTCATTATTGCTTAGGCGTATGCTTCCGAAGGAGCTTTTGTAAAGAAGTCATGCAGTGAAGCCTATGCCCATCAAACTCACAGGAGGATGAACAACAGAATGAAGAAATTGTGGCGTGGCCTTACGGCCGGAGTACTCGGTATTTCAATGCTGCTCGGTTCTCTGGGAAGTGTGTCGGCAGCGACGACTCCCAAGGATATTAAAGGACACTGGGCACAGAAGCAATTGCAGAGCTGGCTGGATAAAGGATACCTGGGTGGTTATCCTGACGGAACGGTTAAGCCGAATAAGGCAATTACCCGTGGTGAATATGTGGCACTGATTAATCGCCTGTTCGGATTCACCGAAACGGCTACCATTAGCTTCACCGATGTGAAGAAATCCAACTGGGTCTACAGTGAAGTATCCAAGGCCGTAAAAGCCGGATACATCGGCGGGTATGAGAATAAAACCTTCCGGGCCAATAACCCGCTTACCCGGCAAGAAGCAGCAGTCATTGCTGCCAAGCTGCTTAAACTAAGTACAAGCTCTACTCCCCTTAAGTTCAAGGATAATGCCCAGATTGCGGCATGGGCCAAGGCTGCAGTGGGAGCGGCGGCTGAGAAGAAGATCATCAACGGTTATCCTGACGGAACCTTCGGTCCGAAGAAGTCGCTTACCCGCGCCGAAGCGGTTGGAATTATAAGCAACTCGGTGGTGCATAAGCCGGCTACGGGCGGAGTAACGCCTACACCAGCACCGACAGCAACACCGGCTCCTTCTGCAACACCTGTGCCAAGCACCAGCCCAACAGCTACTCCGGTTACCGGTGGTAGTGGTGGTGGCGGCGGTGGAGGCGGCGGCGGTGGTGGCAGTGTTACCTCGCCGTCTGTAAGCAACGTGACTTACGGACATGTAGGTTCTGTTACCGCTGATGTATATGTTACGCCTTCTGTTACAGGAGCCGTGTATTATGTAGTTGCTCCTTACAGCGTGAACGTAACTGCACCAACTGCCGCACAAGTGAAGGACGGACTGATTAATCCCACAACAGCAGGCGTTCATTCCGGCAAAATCGCTGCAACCGGCGATACTACTGTTGCTTTCTCTGTGTATGGTCTGACTGCAAATACGGATTATACCGTATACGTTGCCCTGGCTGACGCTTCTGGTAACTGGTCCGGCGTAACCCCGCTTCAATTGAAAACAACAGCAGGCAGCAACTGGTCGGTTTCTCAAGTTGGAATCATCAACGTAACAACAGTGTCTGCGGAAGTATATGCTGCTTACGGGCAGGCGGGTACACCGGTAACCCCTCTGAAATATGTGGTTGTTAAGGCAACAGATGCTGATCCAACCGCATTGCAGATTTCCCAAGGGAAGAACAGTGCGGGTGCTACATTAACAACGCCTTGGGCCGATACACTCACAGGTAATCCAGTTGTGAAGCAAAGTATTAACCTGACTGGACTCACTGCCAATACGGCCTATAAAGTCTTCTTTATCACTGACTCTAATGGCACGTTGTCACCTGTAGAGCTTCTGCGGATTCACACTAAATAAGTAAGCTTGATGAATGCAATCATTCATAATCCAGGCATTAGAGTGAGATAATACAGCATCTGTATTCGGTCCGGCTAGGGCAGCGTTATGCTCGAGCCGGGCCGTTTGTTGTTAAGACAGGTCTGTTACATCTATTGTTAGGTGAATGTAAAGTCTGTCATGATTTGTTTTTTACTTAGCCCTGACAATTTGCTATAATGAAAAAGTAAACAAAGGAGGAGTGCCTTATGAAATTCAGCATTCGAGGTCAACAAATTGAAGTGACCGACGCTTTGAGAGACTATGTTGATAAGAAGCTCAGCAGACTTGAGAAGTATTTCGAAGCACCCCCTACCTCAGAAGGATATGTGACGCTTGGCGTCGTTCGCGGCCTTCATACGGTGGAAGTAACAATCCCTCTGGCTGGTGTGACGCTTCGTGCGGAAGACCGCAGCGATGATATGTATGCATCCATCGATGCCGTAGTGGACAAGCTGGAACGTCAGATCCGCAAGCACAAGACTAAGCTTAATCGCAAGTTCCGTCAGGAAGGCAGCCTGAAGACCTTGTTCGTTGAAGGTGCGGGAAGCGCCGTAGCTGTTGAAGAGCAGGAACAGGATTACGATGATCTTGAGGTTGTGCGGAACAAACGGTTCACCTTGAAGCCTATGGATGTGGAAGAAGCGATTCTGCAAATGAACATGATCGGACATACGTTCTTCGTGTTCTCCAACATTGACACTTCCGAAGTTAGCGTAGTTTACAAGCGTGATGACGGCAAGTACGGTCTGATCGAGCAGAACTAATCTGTAGACCGGGAATTGTTGGAATAATGAAGGGCTTCGGTTCAGCCTAACGTGGACAATTAGACGAGTCCCTATTCGCCTGAAGCGAATAGGGCTCTTGTGCGTATATATAGAAGATTCGGCAAAATGCCATCATCTGTCCTTATGTAAGGGGATTATGCAGAATAAGGTTAGGGCAGCTTGTATTGCGGCTTCTCTTACAAACTGTTACAATTTATGAAGCAGCGGAATCGAAATCATATGTGGCCCTTTCAATCTATGAGGATGGGCTCGGTTCCACCATCTGTGTTGCATGAAAGGGGTTAACCATGCTAGGACTTGTTAAGAAAATATTTGGCGACACTAATGAACGGGATGTCAAACGTCTGATGAAGACGGTCGAAGTAATTAATGGGCTGGAGCCGGATTTCGTATCGCTTACGGATGAAGCGCTGCAGGCGAAGACAGCGGAATTCCGCGCCCGTATTGAGAAAGGTGAGACCCTGGAAGAGATTCTTCCCGAGGCCTTTGCAACCGTACGCGAAGCTTCCAAACGGACGCTGGGCATGCGGCATTTTGACGTTCAGCTGGTTGGGGGGATGGCGCTGCATGAAGGCCGGATCTCCGAGATGAAGACCGGGGAAGGCAAGACACTGGTAGGGACGTTGCCGGTGTATCTGAATGCACTCTTGGGTAAAGGCGTGCATGTCGTAACCGTAAATGATTATCTGGCCCAGCGCGACAGTGCGCAAATGGGACAAATCTATAACTTCCTGGGCATGAGCGTCGGGGTGAACCTGAACGGCATGGACCATAATGATAAACAAGCGGCATATGCCTGCGATATTACGTACGGAACGAATAATGAATTCGGGTTCGATTATCTGCGCGACAACATGGTGCTCTATAAGGAACAGATGGTACAGCGTCCGCTATACTTCTGTATTATTGACGAAGTCGATTCCATCCTTATTGATGAAGCGCGGACCCCGCTGATTATCTCCGGCCAGGCTGAGAAGTCGACGGAGCTGTATTATGCAGCAGACCGTTTCGTCAAGAAGCTGACTGCTGAAGAGGATTACACCGTGGATATCAAGGTGAAGTCGGTTGCGCTGACCGAGAAGGGCGTGGCTACGGCTGAGCGTGCTTTTGGGATAGAGAATCTGTATGACCATAGCCATGTTACCTTGAACCATCACATCGTACAGGCGCTGAAGGCGAACGCGATTATGCGCCGAGATGTTGACTATGTAGTTAACGAAGACGAGGTTATGATCGTCGATGAGTTCACAGGCCGTCTGATGCAGGGCCGCCGTTACAGCGACGGGCTGCACCAGGCGATTGAAGCCAAGGAAGAGATTGAAGTGCAGAATGAGAGCATGACGCTGGCTACAATCACTTTCCAGAACTACTTCCGGATGTACCGTAAGCTGGGCGGCATGACAGGTACGGCAAAGACGGAGGAAGAGGAGTTCAAGAAGATCTATGGTCTTGAGGTTCTTCAGGTTCCCACGAATAAGCCGAATCAACGGATCGACATGCCTGATGTGGTCTACAAAAGCGAGAACGGCAAGTTCAACGCGGTCGTTGCTGAAATTGTGGAACGCCACAAGAAGAATCAGCCAGTGCTGGTAGGTACGGTATCGATTGAGAACTCCGAGCGGGTATCGGAAATGCTGAAGCGCAAGGGTGTAAGACACCAGGTACTGAATGCGAAGCACCATGCTGCAGAAGCGGAAATTATCTCTTTTGCCGGTCAACCGGGAACGGTAACGATTGCCACGAACATGGCTGGACGCGGTACGGATATCGTGCTGGGTGAAGGGGTAACCGATGTTGGCGGCCTGCATATTATTGGTACGGAACGCCATGAATCGCGCCGGATCGATAACCAGCTTCGCGGCCGTGCCGGACGCCAGGGCGACCCGGGTTCGACACAGTTCTACCTGTCCCTTGGGGATGAGCTGATGAAGCGTTTCGGTGCGGACAACGTGCTGAATATGATGGACCGTCTGGGATTCGAGGAAGATCAGCCGATTGAGAGCCGTATGATTACCAAGGCCGTTGAATCTGCCCAGAAGCGGGTAGAAGGCAACAACTTCGACATCCGCAAAGTTGTCTTGCAATATGATGACGTCATGAACCAGCAGCGTGAGATTATCTACAAGCAGCGCCGCGAAATTCTGGAGTCGGACAATATCAAAGACATCGTACTCGAAATGATCAAGCCGGTCATCGACCGCATTGTGAATGCCCACTGCAGTGACGATATCCCCGAGAACTGGGAGCTGCAAGAGGTTGCGGATTATGTGAACAGCAAGCTGCTGGAAGAGGATGAGTTGACCCGCGATGATCTGTGGGGCAAAGAAGTAGAGGAAATGATCGAATTCATCTTCGCCCGTGTACTTGAGAAATATGCTGCACGCGAAGAACGTCTTGGCTCCGAGCTGGTACGCGAATTCGAGAAGGTCATTGTGCTTCGTTCCGTAGACAGCAAATGGATGGATCATATCGATGCCATGGATCAGCTTCGTCAAGGGATTCACCTCCGTGCTTACGGCGGTACCGATCCGCTGCGCGAATATCAATTCGAGGGCTTCGAGATGTTCAACGCCATGACAGCGAACATTCAGGAGGAAGTTGCGACCTACATTATGAAGGCGCACATCGAGACGAATCAGGAGCGGCAATCGGTAGTGGAGGAAGATAAGATCTCCACCAACGCAGAGCCTGCCGAGAAACGTCCGGTGCATGTGGAATCCACTGTTGGCCGTAACGATCCATGCCCATGCGGCAGCGGCAAGAAGTATAAGAACTGCCATGGTCAGGCGTAAGTAGATTTACTGCCCGGTGAAATAAAGAGCAGGCATTGAGCTGCGAATACCTTTCACCATCCCGCACTTCCGGTTTTGTTCACCGGCACTTAGGTTATAATGACAATAAAAAGCGGCTGGGCCCGGGGGACTCCCCCGTTTGCGGCCCGGCTGCTTTTTTGGCTTTGAGGGTCTGGATGCACAGGTGTGCGGCAGACGGGAGATTTCAGAAGCTTTATGGCTGAGGTGGAAGTAACGGAGGGGAAGTTTGGAACTGTAGGAGCGTCAGCGTCCGCCTTTGTGCCCGGATTGAATCCGCTATGCGGTATAATCAAATGAATCTGGGCACAACAGCGGCCGAAAGTCCAAACATTCCCCGCAGTTACGGCGTACACCTGGCTATGGGGCAGCTGAAGCAAAGCGACAGCAGCATAGATGTCCGTCCATGCCGGTGAGCCCAAACCGGCAGCCCGGCGCAATATTCAATTATGAAAGGTGATGTGATCCAAGTGATCGATCCGAATGTGAAGCAGGACCTGCGTGAAATCGGCAAGAAATTAACCAACCTTAGGGGGTCACTTTGACTTAGACCTGAAGCTGGAGATGATAGCGAACTTTGAAGAGAAGATGGCGGCTCCCGGGTTCTGGGATGATTCCGATCAGGCGCAGAGCGTCATTGGCGAGATGAATGCCGTGAAGTCGGTAGTAGACCAATACGAGAAGCTGCAGCAGGATTATGACGATGCAGCCATGATGGTGGAGCTGGCCGATGAGGAAGGCGACGATGCGTTGGCTGAGGAGATGGCCGGAACTATCCGCAGTCTAAGTGCCAGAGTGGATGAGTTCGAGCTGCAGCTACTGCTCAATCAGCCTTACGATAAGCTGAATGCGATTCTGGAGCTGCATCCCGGTGCTGGCGGCACCGAGTCCCAGGACTGGGGCCAGATGCTGCTGCGCATGTACACACGCTGGGCGGAGAAGCGGGGCTTCAAGGTAGATGTGCTCGATTATTTGCCGGGCGATGAGGCAGGGATCAAGAGTGTAACACTGCTGATTAAAGGATACAATGTGTATGGATACCTGAAGGCGGAGAAGGGGGTTCACCGGCTGGTGCGGATTTCGCCTTTTGACTCCTCAGGCAGACGGCATACCTCCTTCGTATCCTGCGATGTAGTGCCGGAGATCGCAGACGACGTTGAGGTGGATATCCGTACAGAGGATCTGAAGATTGATACGTACCGGGCCAGCGGCGCGGGCGGTCAGCACATCAATACCACAGACTCGGCGGTGCGGATTACGCATATCCCAACCGGCGTGGTGGTAACGTGCCAGAATGAGCGTTCACAGATCAAGAACCGGGAACAGGCAATGAAGATGCTGCGTTCCAAGCTCTACGAGCGCAAAATCCAGGAGCAGCAGGCCCATCTCGACGAGATCCGCGGCGAACAATCCGAGATTGCCTGGGGCAGCCAGATTCGTTCCTACGTCTTCCATCCTTACAGCATGGTGAAGGATCACCGCACCTCTGTAGAGACCGGCAACGTTGGAGCGGTGATGGACGGCGATCTGGACGGGTTCATTGACGGGTATCTGCGCAGCCAGATCAAGACAGAGACAGAATAACCGCAAGAGTATTCCTACGCGTCTTCGGAGGTGTAGGGATTTTTTTCTGAACATAAAGGAGTCCGGCCAACCATGCAAAAAATCAATTCACGCAACAAACCTCCGCTCATTCCCCTGAACGGGCCGCTGCGTCATACGGTGGATATTGCGCTCATTCTGATCGGCTCGCTGATCACAGGGCTGGCATTCAACCTGTTCTTCCTTCCGAACCGGATTGCTTCCGGCGGGGTGTCGGGATTGTCTGTATTGGCGGAGGCCTGGTTTGGGGCCGAGCCAGCTTTTACCCAGTGGGCGCTGAATATTCCGCTCTTCATTCTCGGGGTGATCTTCCTCGGCAAGCAGTACGGCATCCGCTCACTCTTAGGGAGCTTTGTGCTGCCGCTGTTTATCTTCCTGACGAAGGACGGGCCGGTGCCGACCACGAATCCGCTTCTGGCTTCTATTTATGGAGGGATTGGGGTGGGTCTCGGCCTGGGCCTCGTCTTCCGGGGGCGCGGCTCTACAGGCGGACTGACGATTGCTGCACAGATTATTCAAAAGCTTACCGGCTTCAGCTTCTCGCTGTCTGTCGTGCTGCTGGATGGTACGGTGATTACCCTGGCGGCTTTTGTGCTGGGAATGGAGCAGGCGATGTATGCACTGATCGGGCTGTTCGTCACGGGCAGGGTGATCAACGCGCTGGAGGTGGGCTTTAGCACCACGAAGGTGGCGTATATTATCTCGGATCATACCGAGAACATCTCGCAGGCGATTCTGAATGATCTGGACCGCGGGCTGACCAAGCTGAACGCGCAAGGCGGCTATACCGGTGACAACCGTACGGTGCTGATGGTCGTCGTAGGCCAGAATGAAATTACACGGCTGAAGGCGATTGTCCGCTCGGTGGACCCGGGTGCATTTGTAATTATTACGGAGGCCCATGAAGTGCTGGGCGAAGGTTTCAAACGAGAAGCGTAGACTCCCTTGGGGGGCTCTGCGCTTTTCTTTTTGCAGGAAATCCTCTGAATAAACTTAACGCAACATGTTGTATTTATATTAATTCGGTCGTATAATAATACATATTTGCAGAACGGTTCAAGTCAGGCGATAATGATAGAAATGAGAAACGGAAAGCGGGGATGACAGTGACAGGCAAGCTGAGAGCGGCAATTGTCGGATCAACGGGTTATGGGGGCGTGGAGCTGATCAGGCTGCTGCAGGGCCACCCTGATATAGAGATTACTTCAGTCATTTCCTCTTCGAGTGCGGGTGCGCCGATTGAGGAGGGTTTTCCGCATCTAACGGGAGTGGTGCAGCGTAAGCTGGATGGTGTAGATGCAGCGGAGATTGCCAGCAGAGCGGATGTTGTATTCACTGCTACCCCCTCGGGAGTGAGCGCGAAGCTGGTGCCCGGGCTGCTTGAGGCGGGACTCAAGGTTGTGGATCTGTCCGGCGACTTCCGGCTGAAGGATGGTGCGGAGTATGAACAGTGGTATAAGCACCCTGCTCCTCCGGCAGCATACCTCGAGAAGGCGGTATACGGTTTATGTGAGGTGTACGGCGAACGGGCGGCCGGAGTGGATTTCATCTCGAATCCGGGTTGTTATCCGACAGCTACGCTGCTGGGGCTGATTCCGGCGCTTGAGGCAGGCTGGATTAAGCCGGACAGCATCATTATTGATGCGAAATCCGGGGTGTCCGGGGCAGGGCGGGGAACGAGCCTGATGGTGCATTTTGCCGAGATCAACGAGAACTTCAAAGCCTACAAAATCAACAAACATCAGCATATCCCGGAAATTGAACAGGTACTGACCGATATCGCCGGAGAGAAAGTCACGGTAACGTTCACAACGCATCTGGTGCCGATGACCCGGGGGATTATGACGACGATGTATGCCGGGCTGATTGGTGAACATAGCGAACAGGAACTGGTAGATTTATACCGTAAGTATTATGCAGGCAGGCCGTATGTGCGGGTGCGCGAACCCGGAGTGGTTCCGGCGACGAAGGAAGTCAGCGGCTCGAATTATTGCGATATCGGCTTCGCTACAGACGCACGTACCGGACGGGTCACCATTGTGTCGGTTATCGACAACATCGTGAAGGGTGCCGCAGGACAGGCGATTCAGAACCTCAATTTGATGATGGGATGGGAGGAGACCCGCGGGCTTGGTTACACACCAGTGTATCCATAAGCGCCAGCGGTCAAACAAACAATGAGTGAGAAACCACTATATACCGTCGTAGAAGGCGGAAGCATTACTGCACCGAAGGGCTTCACCTCCGGAGGCCTGCACTGCGGTCTTAAAAAAACAGAGCGCAATGACCTCGGTGCGATTCTCTGTGAAGTGCCGGCTACGGCGGCTGCGGTGTATACGACTAATGTATTTCAGGCGGCTCCGCTGAAGGTGACGCGGGAGAGTCTAGTGGACGGGACGTTACAGGCAGTGATCGTGAACAGCGGCAATGCCAATGCCTGTACGGGTGATCAGGGTGAGGCGGATGCTTATGAGATGCGTGCAGCAGCTGCCCGCTATTTGGGCGTGAACGAGCTGGACGTCGCTGTGGCCTCTACAGGTGTGATCGGGGAGCTGCTGAAGATGGACTGTGTGCGCAGCGGGATTGCCGAACTGCCGGAGAAGCTGGACGCGGGCGCTGCCGGTGCGGAGGAATTCAGCCAAGCGATTCTAACTACCGATCTGGTTAAAAAAGAAAGCTGTGTCAAAGTAACGGTAGGCGGGACAGAGGTTACGATTGCCGGTGCGGCCAAGGGTTCCGGGATGATCCATCCGAACATGGCGACGATGCTGGGGTTCATGACCACCGATGTGCTCATTGATGGAGAGGATCTGCTCAATCTGCTGCGCACAGCTACTAACTCTACTTTTAATATGATTACAGTTGATGGTGATACCAGTACGAATGATATGCTGGTTGCGATGGCCAGCGGGCTGGCCGGCAATGAGAAGCTGACGCGGCTGCATGCGGACTGGGACGCTTTTGCCGCAGGGTTCACGCATGTGTGCCGCGCTCTGGCGATGGCGATTGCCCGTGACGGCGAAGGGGCGACGAAGCTGATTGAGGTGCAGGTGAACGGGGCGGTTCATGATGAGGCTGCGGCAGCGATTGCCAAGACCGTGGTCGGCTCAAGCCTGGTGAAGTCGGCGATCTTCGGCGCGGATGCCAACTGGGGGCGGATTATCGCGGCTGTAGGGCGCGCGGGCGTTCCGGTATCGCCGGAGCGGGTAGATATTCAGCTGGGTGAGATTGAGGTGCTGCGCGCTTCGCGTCCGGTGGCTTTTGATGAGGAGCAGGCGCTGCATTATCTGCAAAAGACGGATACCGTGCTCATCACGGTAACCTTGTCGGACGGCAGCGGGCAGGCTACAGCCTGGGGCTGCGACCTTACCTATGATTATGTGCGGATTAATGCGGCTTACCGCACGTAATACGCGTTGACTGACGGCGGCCGGATATCCATATATTCACCGTAGTGGCTTAGGGACGGCTGAGCTTAGACTCATATTTTAAGTTCAGCTCATATAGGGAGGTAATTGGGAGATGGCGTTGGATTCTATAGAGAAGCAGCCGGGAAGTGGCCTGTTCGTGATGAAATGCGGCGGGAGTACGCTGGCTGCGCTGCCGGATTCGTTCTTCGAGGATTTGCGGGAGTTGCAGCAGAGCGGGAACCAGCCTGTCATTGTCCATGGCGGCGGCCCGGCGATCTCCGGCAATCTGGAGAAGCTTGGCATTGAGAGCCGCTTCGTGAACGGCCTGCGGGTGACGACAGAAGAGGTGCTTGATGTAGTGGAGATGACCTTGTCCGGCAGCATCAACAAGGCGATAGTCCGGCGGATTCAGGCCAGCGGGGGGCAGGCGCTCGGCTTGTCGGGCGTAGACGGCAACTTGATCATGGCGCGGCCTGTAGCCAATCATAACGAAGTTGGTCTGGTAGGCGAAGTGACCGGGGTCAAAGCGGAGATTGTGACGGGTATCCTGGCGATGGGTTATATCCCGGTCATTGCACCAGTGGGCGTAGATGGCGAAGGCCAGCGGTACAACATCAATGCGGATACCGCTGCCGGAGCGGTGGCTTCTTATATAGGGTCACCGAGTATGATCGTGGTTACGGATGTGCCGGGAATTATGCGGACTGTGGACGGGGGGAAGGTAGTGCTTCCGTCCGTGACTGTGGCGCAGATTGAAGAGCTGATTGCGGGCGGCGAAATCTACGGCGGGATGATTCCCAAGGTGCGTGCGGCCATGGATTGCATCCAGGGCAAGGTGTCGGAGGTCATCATTGTAGACGGCAAGGAGCCGCGTGTACTCAGCCGGGTGCTGCGCGGCGAGCAGATCGGGACACGGATTGTCCGATAAGGAGATAGCAGATGGAGTGGAAAGACGTTCTGACAGGTATTCGTAGTTCTGTAGCAGAGTGACAAGTAAATTAGACGCGCTGACGGGAGACCGGCAGCAGCATGGTGGGAGAGTGACTAAGAATGAGTGAGCTTACGCAGACAGACAAAGATTCTTTGACAGGGGCGCCGCAGGGACGTTCAGCGGAAACGCAGGAACAGGGGGCTGCTCCAGCTCCGGCCAAGTTGAGTGCGGTATTCCCGTCGTATAGCAGATACGATATCAGTCTGATCAAAGGCAAAGGCAGCTGGGTATGGGACGACCAGGGCAACAAGTACCTGGACTTCATGTGCGGACTTGCGGTAACGAGTCTGGGCCATGCACCGGAGAAGGTCGGCGCGAAGCTGAAGGAGCAGATTGATACGCTGTGGCATGTCTCGAACCTGTTCCACATTCCGGGCCAGGACCGGGTAGCGGCGCTGCTTACAGAGAATAGCTGCGCGGATCAGGTCTTCTTCTGCAACAGCGGAGCGGAAGCGAATGAAGCGGCGATCAAGCTGGCGCGCCGGTATCACCAGAAGGTGAAGGGGGCGGACCGCTACGAAGTGATCACGTTCGAGCAGTCCTTCCACGGCCGCACGCTGGCTACACTGACGGCAACCGGTCAAGCCAAGGTGAAGGAAGGCTTCCTGCCGCTGCCGGCGGGCTTTAAGACCGTGCCTCTGCATGATCTGGAGACGCTGAAGGCAGCGATTACCGAGCATACAGCAGCGATCATGCTGGAGTTGGTGCTGGCTGAAGGCGGCGTCCTTGAGGTGCAGCAGGAATTCCTGGATGCAGTAGTGGCGCTGTGCAAGGAACACGGACTACTGCTCATCGTGGATGAAGTACAGACGGGGATGGGCCGGACGGGCAAGCTGTTCGCTCATCAGCATTACGGCATTGAGCCGGATATCTTCACCTTGGCCAAAGGCGTGGCCAGCGGGTTCCCGGCAGGCGTTATGCTGGGCAAGGGTTACCTGCGCGAGGCGTTCAGCCCGGGCAGCCATGCCAGCACCTTCGGCGGCACACCGCTGTCTGCGGCGGTTATGGAAGCCACGATTGAGACGATGCTCGAAGATAAGCTGCCAGAGCGGGCTGCGGAGATGGGCGAATACTTAAGCGGGCAGCTGAGAGCGAAGCTGGCGGACACTTCTTTTGTGAAGGAGATTCGCGGCAAAGGCCTGCTGATCGGCATCGAATGCGAGGAGCCGGTGGCCGAGATCGTGCTTGCCGGACAGAAACGTGGACTGCTGTTCGTTCAGGCCGGGCCGAATGTCATTCGCCTGCTGCCTAATCTATATGTAAGCACCGATGAGATTGATCAGGCGGTGGACATCCTATCGGAACTAATTCATACTTATGCTAACAAAGGAAGCGGGGAGGCCCAATCATGAGTCAGGGTACAACAGGCGTTACAGAGACGATTGCCGCACAGCTCAAAGGCCGTGATCTACTCGAGCTGAACGATTACAGCCCGGAGGAAATCACATATTTGATTGATCTGGCAATTGAGCTGAAGCGCAAGCAGAAGAACGGCGAGGTCTATCAGCCGCTGCTGGGGAAGACAATCGGCCTTATTTTTGAGAAGTCCTCTACCCGTACACGGGTGTCGTTCGAAGTAGGCATGTATCAGCTTGGCGGACATGCGCTGTTCCTCAGCAAAAATGACATCCAGCTCGGGCGCGGCGAGACGGTGGGTGACACGGCTCAGGTCATGTCGCGTTACCTGGACGGTATCATGATCCGTACGTTCGGCCATGATAAAGTCGAAGAGTTGGCGCGTTATGCCTCCGTTCCTGTAATCAACGGCCTAAGCGACTTGGCACATCCCTGCCAGGTGCTGGCAGACTACCAGACCGTGTACGAGCACAAAGGCAAGCTGAAGGGCTTGAAGCTGGCGTATATCGGCGACGGCAACAATATGGCCCATTCGCTGCTGATCGGCGGCGCGAAGCTGGGCGTACATGTCGCCATAGCCGGACCGGAGGGCTATGAGCCTGACGAGGCTGTAGTGGCCGAGGCACGTGAGATCGCCAAGGAGACAGGCGCGGTCATCACGATTACCCGCAGCCCGCAGGAGGCGGTACAGGACGCTGATGTGATCTATACGGATGTATGGGCGAGCATGGGCTTCGAGGCCGAGCAGCTGGCGCGTGAAGCGGCGTTCAAGGACTATCAGGTCAATGAGGAGCTGGTGAAGGGCGCGAAGAGCGACTATCTGTTCCTGCACTGCCTGCCGGCCCACCGGGAGGAAGAGGTCAGCACAGGCGTCATTGACGGCCCGAACTCTGTGATCTTCGATCAGGCGGAGAACCGCCTGCATGCGCAGAAGGCGCTTATGGCGGCTTTGATGGGCTAGATGTAGATGTAGCCTAGCAGAGCATTAAGAGCAGAGAAATGAGCTCATTCCACCAACGAATGCGCTGATTTTATGAAGTGAAGTGTAAATTTTCTGCGAATATTAAGAGATAGTGTATTTCGTGCAATTAAAAACATTGAAAAGTAAGGTTTTTCTCTCCTAAGTGCAGTTTGTACAACTAAATCTTCTCCAATGGGTAAGAATGCAGGAAATGAGGAGTTTTAATTGCACGAATTACAGCTAAACGCACTTTCGGCGGTATATCAGCCAATTTAATTGTACAGATTGCAATTAAACCTAAGCCTACCGATTGCGCCTTAATCGTGCAATGCTAACCCTGAGCAAGCGATAGGTTTCGATGGGTTGAAGTAATTGAATTATATATACACAACACATATATAAGATCAACGGGAACTTAAATAAGAGGGTTGGGGAGGATCGGAAGGGGATTTTGGAACTGTAGGAGCGTCAGCGTCCGCCTTTGTCTACGGATTTCAACCGCAATAGCGGTATAAATCAAGAAATCTGTAGACAACAGCGGCCGGAAGTCCAAATATTCTCTGTAGTGACGTCCAAAACCCGTTTTTAAAGCCGAAGTTGATCTTATAACCACCCTCCACACCGAAAGGAAGCTAAACACCCCATGCCAAAAGAAAAAATTGTACTCGCCTATTCCGGCGGGCTGGATACCTCAGTCATTCTGAAATGGCTGAAAGAAACGTATGATGCGGAGATTATTGCTTTTACAGCCGATATCGGTCAAAAGGAAGAGCTGGACGGCCTCGAGGAAAAAGCACTCGCCACCGGCGCATCCAAAGTCTACATCGATGATCTGCGCGACGAATTCGCGAATGACTTCATCTACCCGATGTTCCAGTCGGGCGCACTCTATGAGGGACAATATCTGCTGGGCACCAGCATTGCCCGTCCGCTGATCGCCAAGCGTATGGTGGATATCGCCATCGCCGAAGGCGCTACAGCCATTGCCCACGGAGCCACCGGCAAGGGTAACGACCAGGTGCGCTTCGAGCTGAACGCTGCTGCGTTATCGCCGAGCATTAAGGTCATCGCGCCTTGGCGTCTGGAAGAGTTCCGCAACCAGTTCCCGGGCCGGGCCGAGATGATCGCTTACGCGGAAGCCAACGGTATTCCGGTGCAAGCCTCTGCGGCCAAGCCGTATTCGATGGACCGCAACCTGCTGCATATCAGCTATGAGAGCGGTGTGCTGGAAGATCCATGGTTCGATCCAAGCGCACCGGAGAACAAGGAAATGTTCCTGCTCTCCAATGCGCCGGAGGATGCGCCGGATGAAGCTGAATATCTGGAGCTTGACTTCCTCAAGGGTGACTGTGTAGCGCTGAACGGCGAGCCGTTATCTCCGCTGCAAGTGATGGAGAAGCTGAACGAGCTGGGCGGCAAGCATGGGATTGGACGCGTGGATATGGTCGAGAACCGTTTTGTCGGCATGAAGAGCCGCGGCGTGTATGAGACTCCGGGCGGAACGATTCTCTTCACCGCTCACCGCAAAATGGAATCGATCACCATGGACCGTGAAGTGATGAACCTGCGTGACAGCCTGATTACCCGTTACAGCACGCTCGTATATAACGGCTTCTGGTTCGCGCCTGAGCGGATTGCGATGCAGGCCCTGGTGAAGGAAAGCCAGAAGAACGTGACCGGTACGGTGCGCGTGAAGCTCTACAAAGGCAATATCATCGGCGCCGGAGTCAAGAGTCCGGTCAGCCTGTACAACCCGGATATCGCCACCATGGAGGCAGATCCTACCCAGGCCTATGACCAGGGCGATGCGACCGGCTTCATCCGTCTGAATGCCCTGCGTCTGAAGGTATCGGCGGGCGTAGCAGAGTCGAGTAAGTAGCAGCGGGTGGCCGCTCGGCGGCCTTTTATAGGATGACACACAATAGAAGCGGATAGAAGCAGGCCGTTCCTCCCGTAAGGATAGGGGCGGCCCTTCTAACGTCAACCGAGGAGGAACAACAGGTGAGCAAGCTGTGGGGCGGACGTTTTACCAAAGGGACCAACAAGCTGGTGGAGGAGTATACGGCTTCCATCGAATTCGATAAGGTGCTGGCGGAAGAGGATGTGCAGGGCAGTCTGGCGCATGTCACGATGCTGGGCAAATGCGGAATTCTACCGCAGGAGGATGTCGAGACGATCAAGAACGGACTTACGAAGGTGCTGGACAAGGTGCGCGCGGGGGAGATTGTGTTCTCAATTGCCGATGAGGATATCCATATGAATATTGAAAAGAACCTGATCGAAGAGATCGGCCCGGTCGGCGGCAAGCTGCACACCGGCCGCAGCCGCAACGATCAGGTGGCTACAGATATGCACCTCTACCTGCGTAACCGCGTGGTGGAGCTGGTAGCGCTGCTGCATGAGCTGCAGGGTGCGCTGATCGGGCAGGCTAAGGACAACCTGGAGACCATCGTGCCGGGGTATACTCACCTCCAGCGGGCACAGCCGATCCTGTTCGCGCATCATCTGCTGGCTTACGTGTCGATGTTCCGCCGCGATGCGGAGCGCCTGACCGACAGCTACAAGCGGATTAACGTGCTGCCGCTGGGCGCCGGGGCGCTGGCGGGAACGACGTTCCCGATTGACTGCCACTTCGTGGCTGAGCAGCTTGGCTTCGCGGGGGTCTACGAGAACAGTCTGGACGCGGTCAGCGACCGGGACTTCATCGTCGAGTTCCTGGCGAATGCAGCGCTGGTCATGACTCACCTGTCCCGGCTCAGCGAAGAGCTGGTGCTGTGGAGCAGCACAGAATTCAGCTTCGTGGAGCTGGACGATGCCTTCTGTACCGGCAGCAGCATCATGCCGCAGAAGAAGAATCCGGATGTGCCGGAGCTGGTGCGCGGCAAAACAGGCCGTGTCTACGGCAACCTGATCGGACTCCTGACCGTACTGAAGTCGCTGCCGCTGGCTTATAACAAGGATATGCAGGAAGACAAGGAAGGCATGTTCGATACCGTTGCTACCCTGACAGGGGCATTGCAGTTGTTCGCGCCGATGATCTCCACCATGAAGGTGAACAAGGCGCGGATGCGCGAAGCGGTGAACACGGACTTCTCCAACGCGACCGATATCGCCGACTTCCTGGTAGGCAAAGGCCTGCCATTCCGCCAGGCGCATGAAGTGATCGGCAAGACGGTCCTCTATTGCATCAACGAAGGCAAGTTCCTGCTGGATCTGACGCTGGAGGAATTCAAGCAGTTCTCTCCGCTGTTCGACGACCAGATCTATGCGGTGCTCCAGCCGGAGGCGGTAGTGAACGCCCGTAATGTCTACGGCGGCACAGCTACGGTTCAGGTGCAGGCCGCCATTGAGCGGGCCGAAGCAGACCTGCAGGCTGCGGGTGAATGGGTGAAGCAGCACGAGAATGCTGCGGAGTAAGCCCGGTAGAGCCTGGAGGCGAAACTAGAGGACAAGTGGAAACGGCATTGCCGTCCTTTTAAAGGACGGTACCGTTTCAGCGAGAAATAGAAGGATAAGTTATCGTGTGCAACATATAAATTCTTATATTTTAAACGAAAGACTGTCCCGCTTGCATCGGTTAGATGCGGTAGGACAGTCTTTTTTTCAAATCATAGGGTTACATTCTCCGCACCATGGATAGAAGCTTACGGGCATAAACCGTATCCGCTTACAACTAGGAACACTCTATTTGCCCAGTGGCAGCCACTTCAGCACATCGCGGATCTTGGCATCCCAGTATCCCCACTCATGCTGGCCCGGCCCTTCCTCGTAAGTCAGAGACAGCTTGGTCTTGGAGCACGCCTCACGGAAGACCTGATTGTCCTCATAGAGGAAATCTTCGGTGCCACAACACTGATAGAGCAGCGGCTTCGGTCCCTTGGAGCGGTTAACTTCCTGAAGCAGCCACAGCAGGTCTTCCGGAGTGCCTGCAATGTCCTTGTCTCCAAAAACCTGTAGATAATCCTTGGATTTCTGTGCTGCAACTTCAAAGTTCAAGTAATTATGCGCCATATCTAGTGCTCCCGACAGACTCGCCGCGGCGGCCCAGTCTTCCGGCTTGCGCAGTCCCAGCTTCATCGCTCCATAACCGCCCATCGACAATCCCGCCACGAAATTATCCTCGCGCTTCGCCGACAATGGGAAGAAGGAACGGGCCAGCGCCGGTAATTCCTCACTGATAAACGTCCAATACCGTCCGCCTGACGCCATATCTGTGTAGAAGCTGCGGTGCACCTGCGGCATGACCACGGCGATCCCCATCTCCGCCACATAACGCTCAATCGAAGTCCGGCGGAGCCAGATCGAATCATCATCAGACAAGCCATGAAGTAAGTATAACGTGGGGTGAAGCTTGCCCCTGGAGACGTTGCTCATTCCGATCTGCGTAGTGGTCTGCTGCGGCAGAATGACAGTCATCGAAGTACTGAGCCCCAGCACCTCCGAATAAAATTTACATTCAATCAAAGCCATGTGCATATCCCCTTTCTGCCCACATGATAGCACAGCCCCCACCCGAGTTAAATTGTAGATTTCTCTAGATTTATTATCATCAAGCATTGCTGGTCCCCAAGGATAAAGAATATAATGGAAGTAGGTAGAAAGATACATAGAATTGTAGAAGGATACAGGACTTAAGACAGGGATGCGCTCCAGATAACAAGGGAGAGAGGCCGGTGTTCTGCTGCGCGGGAACTATCCATAACGGAAACCAATAGAGTATAGGGAGCGAGCACAATGTCCTCGAAAGACCCATGGAACCGCAGCCGCAAGCGGGACAAGGAAGCAGGCTTCACCTTGATTGAGGTGCTGGCCGCCATCGTCATTTTATCAATAGTATCATTGGTCCTGACTTCCTACTTCACCAACGCCATGACCTATTCCAAGTCCAACCAGAACAAGACGATCATGGTCAATCTGGCGCGGAACGCTTTGTTTTATATGGAGAAGCAGGATTTTGACAAAACGGTAGAGTTCTTCAGAGATAAGACCGATAGACTTTCTGCTGATGTTTGCAAGATAGGGAGCTGCGGTGATGCCGTAAGCGATGAAGGTGCTGCCTACCGGAAGGCGTTTAACACGGAAACCCTGTCTCATGTACTACACCCCATAGTAAACGGAACGGATTACAGTATTGACGTTATTTATCAAAAAGGGCTGGATGAAAACGATTTTCGAAACTACTTGCTCCCAGTCAAGGTTGTGGTTACCCGTGACTCAGGGGGAGGCCCGGCGGCACCAGTAGAGGTGGAGGGATATATCAGCAATGAAGAGATTCGCTAATGCAGCAGAGCGCGAGAAAGGTTTTACTCTAATAGAACTGATCGCTGCCATCAGTCTATTTGCCATTGTGGCCGGGATCATTGGCTCCGTGACTATGTTTGGTTTTCGAAGCTATCATAAAATTACGGTGGAAAATAAACTGCGCGATGAAGCTGATCTTGTGATGTCCTCCATTATTACGCAACTTTATACGTATGGACCTGAGGAAATCCAGAGTACTAATTCAGGAATTATGCTATTAAGATCTGATCGTGATCCGCTGCGTATTCAGGTTGACGGCAACGATATTCAAATAGGGGATTCCAGAATTGGTCCGGGAAGCACATCGGCACTTCATTTGGACTCGGCATTAGCGGGATCAACTATAGCAGTAACCAAGGTGGATGAGAATAGATCCAATCTTAACGCATTATATGAATCCGGACTGGTGCGAATTCAGCTCAAATTGAATTACAAAGGCGGAGCGTCAGAGGAGGATGAGCTACATGTGGATAGCCAATTCGGCTTCTAAAGGTAAGGCTATGCTGCTTAAGCTAAAGAGTCTCTTACAAGAGGGAGGCGACAGAGACGGGGGGCGGCAGTTTCATTCAGAGAGTGGTTCTGCCCTGGTTCTGGTAATGTTCATCGTGCTGTTGCTTACGATTCTTGGAATGGGGGTACTCAGCGCGACTGTCGGTGGAGCTGTACGGACAGAGACCAGAGAGAATGATGTGCAAAGTCTTCACTTGGCGCAAAAGGGCTTGGATGAGGCCACCGCGTATATTCAAGCCAAGCTATCCCCAATAACGGATATTAACCCGGATAAGCTAGAGCATATTCTGAACGGGTTAGATCAGAAAGGTCTCAATGTATCTACAGAGCTTGGCGTTAACAGCAGTGGCATCATTGATTACATAGAATATAAAGACAAGAAATTCGATGATATTAAGCAGACAAGACAATATTATATTGATGTAGAGGCTTCAGCATTGGTGAATGGAGTGCAACGCACACTGCAGCAGAGAATTACTATCGATACCTATCCTGACTTTCTGAAATATGCCTTTGGCTCCGAACAGAACGTCTATCTAAATGGAGCTCCGGTGGTAAAAGGTAATATTTACGCAGGCAATAAGCTGATTATCTCTAACAGGGCAGAGTATAAATATCTAGGGGATTCCGGGTTGAAAAAACCAACAATGTTTCCGCAGATACAGCCGAATGGAATGGATGCTGCCAATTTGGGAGAGGTATTTGTACAGTCTCTTAAAGATATTGAATACCATGTATTCGATCCGTCAGGAAACGGGGGGGAGGCCAAGAGATTAGCTGACAGCTCCGATATGAAACAAACGGTTCAGGATATTATGGGGATTGATTTGGACAAAATTAAAATTAAAGAGCAGAAGAAGTTTGTGCAAATTAATGTTGAGGAGTCCTTTATCGATAAGCTGGTCGAATCGACTTCGCCTTCTAGTGACAATGCGGCCGATGCACTGAGAGGTCGGCTAAGCGGAAAGAATCCAAGTGAGCTAACCCAATGGCTTCAGACAGGGAGTCTTATTGAAGCCAAGACCGTTAATCCTCCTCCCGAGAAACCTGCACAGGGCGAGGAGGAGAGTGATCAAGATTATCTGGCGAGACTTGAACAGTATGATAATGAGCTTAAAGCGTATCATGAGTCCTTCATGGGCTTGAATCAATCTTACCGGGTTGACGGTAATCTCACCATTGAGGGAAATGATTTCTACGGACTGACTTTTGAAGAAATGGCTAAAAGAGGTGGTGTGCCCAAGTGGATTGTGGTGGATGGTAACTTGAACATTATAAATAATAAAGCCGGTTTTATTCCCATAAAAGCAAACATTCTAGTTACCGGTGATGTGAAGATTAAAGGCAATGTCTCCTTCGATTCTACGATGTTTGTGCTGGGAAGTACTACAGTAGAGGATGCTGTAATCAGCGGTTTGGGAACGGGTGCTGATAAAAAGGAATTAGTGCTAATCTCCAAGGGACCGGTGCTGGTAAACCGGATTGATGCTTTTTCCAATGCAGATCCAGATGAAATGAATGCATTTTTTTATACGGATGCTGAAGCTAAGCTTTATGGGGTGGGTTCCATATTCTGGTTGAAGGGCGGGTTTTTCTCAAAAGGAGATTTGACAGTAAACGCGGTGCTGGGTAATACATCTGAACCGTCTGAAGCGGCACTACCCAGCCAGTTGATCTTCTCGGAACCTCAAGTTACAGAGCCGAGGGCAAGGGAGCGTTTTCGGGTCATATACAATTACAAGGTCTACACCGATCAGCAATCCAGTTTGCCGCGGGTCCGCAAAGTGAATATAGCTGTCAGTCCGATGAGACTGGTAAGTGTACCTTCCAGTTCTTCCGATACCGATACAACAGATTAATTAAGAGAATTAGCATAATCTAAGAACGAAAAAGACCTTCTCATCCGTTCAGTAGAGATCGGGAACTGAGAAGGTCTTTTTATGTGATATAAGATTTTTACCCCAAGGTAATTAGTAGAGGTCTCCCTCATTAAGGTTCGCTTCGCGTTTTTTAACAATTACTTCGATATTTGCCGTAACCTTAGTTGTTCCAGAAGGAGCGTAGGTGACAGTGACCGTTACTGTACCTTTCTTGTTCCCTGTAACTGCTCCTGTGTTCATATTGGCAAACGAGGCAGTAGCCGGGTCACTGCTAGTCCAGGTTAAGTCATTTAGAATCGATGCCAAGGAAAAGGTGCGTGGTATTGTCCATAACAGATCCGCCAGGTTAAAGGCAGGATCGCCGACATAAATAGTATGGCTGAACTGGCTGAATTCCAGACTGGTAAGACCGGTAATATTTACAGCATAAGGAAGACTGGAGATTCCGCTAGTTTTGTCTTGTACTACAACCTGTATCGTATGGTTGGGAACATCTTTTGCTACCAGTTGGCATTGGTTCGTTCCAGGAATGGGTTTCAACTCGGCATATTGGCTATCGTCCGGATGGAAAAAGCTCCATTCCAAGGATGTTTCGTCTGCATTTACTGGGGTGAGAATTGCCGTTAGAGTAAGAGAACCCTTCGTTGGGATTGAGTTTCCGTTGCCCGAAATGGTCAGTGTCTCAAGTGGAGTTTTCACAGTTATGATTTTGCTGGCAGAAATATTATCAGCCTTGTCACTGGATACATAGACCTGAACCTTATATTGTCCGGATGCAGGTGCATTGAATGTGGCGTTCTCAGCGGTAGCCTGGATATAGCTGCTCACATCTTTGCCGTTCACATCCAAAACCTTCCAGCTATAGGTGATGTTCTTCTCCAGGATTGTATTATAAATGGCCCTAAGTCCGACATTGGTAGTAGGTCTAATCGGACTATCTCCGCCATCAATCCTTAGGCTGCGATCCTTGACGGTGATGACAGTTCTTCCTATCACTCCGCTTCCGTCTGTAGCTGCAGCTGTTATTTCAACGGAACCGGTTCTATTGCCGGTAACATCTCCACTTATGGGATCAATGGACACGATTGATGGATCAGCTGAGCTCCAGCTTAATATCTTATTGGTCGCATCCGCTGGTGAAATTTCTGTAGGAACAATCCGCAAGGGTTTATCATTCAGCAGGATATCTGTTGGTGGAAGCGTGATTTTCTCAACACGGATTGCTGCATGCAGTTTTAAGTCCGGTGAAAATACAGCCATGCCAGGGACAAGGACTTCATTAACCGGAATGGTTCCGCTGAAGGGTGAGTAGAATAAAGTTGTCATCTTCGTAACGGAACCCGCGATAACCTGTCCAGTAAGCTCGCCGTTATCAAAACTGACAGTTGCATTCGGAGCCAAGAATGTTCCTCTCAGAGTGTAGTGCAGTTCCAATGATTTAACACTGGGGAAGTTGTAAATAACATGGGCGGCATCGACTCCGGTGAGATTAGTGTTGAGTGCCATTTTGACAGTATCACTGTCTGAGCCAGTGTTGACTAAGACAGTAGAGCCTGATGGGACAGATATATTTAAGCTGGTTGCAGAAGCAACCATAGTAGCCGGAACGGTAAATACAAATAGTTTGGCATCACCCGTGCCCGTTAGTTTAATTGTGCCATACGCAGATTCTACTGATCCATTACCGGTCAGTGTACTTAGGCGGGCTGAAAGACTTGTCATCCGGTCCCGAAGCGAAGTGAAATCAACAGGTGATCCCTTCACAACCTTTCCTCTGATAGACTGCGTGTCTGCGGCACCGCTGTAATAGTAAGTGCCACCATATACTGCATTACCGTTGATAGTGATATTGTTGTTGTAGTACAGACTTCCGCCTACTACTAGAGCATTTTGAGAATAATCACCGTTAGCATTATCCCCGTAAATAGTGGCACCCCCGCTAATATTGCGGAAGTCGACATCGCCACTGACAGCCACCCGCCCTTTAATAGAGAGATTATTGATTGTAGCCGCTGTTTGATTATTGATAACAATTAGGTTGTAATCCAGTCCGGCTCCAAGAAGTGAACCGTTAGCAGCCGCGTGAATTTCATCATATTGTAGAGAAGCCGAATTCAATGTGAAGTCCCCGCCTTTTTGCGGGGATACTGTAATGGAGAAAGTAACCTCCTGACCTGGATCGGGAATAAATGTTTTCACACCGTTTGTTCCCGTCTGGAGTGTATAACGAATATCATCTAATTTTTTGCTAATGCTATAGCCTGATTCTACCGTTCCTGTTTGGTTGATGGGTGAGGATGACTCGACAATTTCCAGACCGGATGGAAGATTGTTTTTAAAGTTGATATTAGAAATAACCTGGCTGTCGCCGACATTTGCCGTAATCTGTGCCTGGGAGAATGGAATCGGTTTTGGAATAATTGTATAGGTTACAGCAACGTTTTCCCCCCTTACAATATGACCATCAACAATGCTGGCGGGCAAGGATTGTGTAGCGGTCAGGCTGGAGGTGGCTGGTTTGATCGTTACGTTAACCGTTTTGGTTGCCAGCGCACCATGACTGTCCCAGGCCTTAATTTCGATTTGTAGATCTCCGCCGTTCGGAAGCGGATTGGTAAAGGAACGGCTGATCGTCAGTCCAGACTGAAGGTTCAAATCATTTACCCCGGTATGATCGATGTAATTCCCTCCAGTTTTAAAGCGAATGGAGGTTTTCAGGTTGCGGTCATTCAGATCAAAATCTCTTGCGCTGTAATCTACCAGCAGTTCATTGGCATAGGATGGGATGACACTGCCTTCAGCAGGAGAATTTACCGTAATCTCAGGAGCGTGGTTAGCACCGGCAAAAGCCCTGTACATGGTATTGACGAAAAGCCTCTGTTCCCAGTCCGGAAATTTGATATTACTATTGATATCCCCTTTTTTGCTATGCCCTGTGCCGGAGAATGTAATACTGTCTACTGAGTAAGTGTAGAAGTGATTATAGCTGTCGTCGACATCTCGCTGAATTTTTCCAGACTCACTCTTGATGTTATACCAAGGCACTACATCAGCCCGTTCCAGATCCAGCATAAAGAATTGATCATGTGTATCGGCAACAGGGTAGTAGGTATTGTTCGCATTGTTAAGGTTAAATGGATATTGCGTCAGCAAGCCGTTATTGACAGGAACTACCTTGGAGGATGTATTTACTGCATTCCCCCCGAGATAAGTTCGTATAGCCTGTCCAACGGGCACCCGGAAAAAATCCCCCCAGAAATTCGAATCGTTCGGATCATCAATAAAAATCGTATCATGGGTGAGCATGATGCTTTGTTTTGTCGTATTAGCGAAATCATAGACTGCTTGAGCAGCCTCTTTTGAAAGCATTGGATTGGTTACCCGGTCATACATATCCTGAAAACCGAAGACGATCATGTCATAAACACCGTTTAGACCACGCTGGGGATCTTTGGCATGATCAGTGATATAAGCATTAAACTTGTCGACGTTCATTGTAGAAATGGAAAGCTGATAGTTGCTGGTATTCAAGTAATTCTGATTCATGTTCAGACTATTGAGGAGCGAGCTGTCAGAACGGCCTGAGGGCATAACCTGAAGAACATTAATGACAGGCTTAACGCCCGTAAAGCGGATTATGTCTCGGTCAAAGGCCTTAAGGTTTGTAGAGGTATCGGTGACCTCCAGCTTCCAATACAGTAGTCCGGTATAAGTATCCGGTAGTGTGTAGTGTAGCGTCCCTTCCGTTGAGTTCAGCTCAAGTGAGGCGACCACATGCTCTTCTGTCATAGGAATTGAAGAATCCATATTCATATATAATCTTACCCTGACAGGGGTGGTAGCAATATTAGGGACATTATCAAGCTTAATCCCGAATGTAAGGGTATCACCTGGTCCATAAGTCTCATTAGGATTAGATAAGTAACTCTTAATCTTTGATTTATTGGAAATGGTAAGCAGCGGACGCCGAATTAGGCCAGTTATTGTTGGCGCAGTGCGGGTCTTAATTCCGGTTATCAGGCTGCTGCGGGTAGTATCCGTGAGAAATATGACATTGCTTTTTGCGCCCATAGAAGAACGGTAGGTATTAAAAGCGGCATAGAGTTTCCCTTGAAGGCTCTTATCTTTATCCTGAGTTGCAAAGGTATCCTCTTGGAAGTATACATAAAGCCCTTTATTGATATAGTAATCGATAATTTCTTGTGCCTTCAGGCCCGTGATATCATTCTGGACAGCGAGCGTATTATGGGCTTTGTCCCGGTCGGTATCTTTAGTATTCACAGTGCTTGTAACCAATTGCTTGTTGAAGCTTCCGCGGCCTATGTAGATTGCATCGTACTTTCCATCCCAGTCCTCACGCAGCGACACGAACCTTTTCATGGTCATAGTCTCTACGTTGACATTAGACAGTTTCTTGAGTTCTTCCAGTTCACTGCCGCTTGAACTTAGACTGCTACTGGTCGGATCAGTGATCTCCAGAATACGTATTGAATAGTTGTTATTGGAGGCCTCAACATCCGGGCTGAACATCTGAACTAGCAACACTAGCGCTGCAATCAATGCTATGGCTCCAGAAAAAAAAACTAATGTTCTCCGTCTAAATATTTCCTTCATCATCAATTCCTCCGTTTATCGAAAAAATAGATTGAGTAGTTTTTCGTATGTCGAAATTGCATTTTTTGCCTAAAATTATTGTAAGATCACCTATAATATGCTATATATCATTCTAGGATAAATTTCACAGTTAGGCAATGAGGGAATGTGTAAATATACCCTGAAATTTGAGACTTTAGAATTATATTTTTAAATTTATTTACCAAAATATTGATTATAAAATTTTGAAACATGTGTTTTGATGAGTAAATATACCTATGAACCTTACATAATCTACATGGCATGGAGATGAGCTGCGGTTGGCAATCATAAAGAAGAGATTGGGAGACTTGCTGGTAGAGAACGGAATTATATCCGAGGAACAGCTTCAGGAGGCGCTGGTAGACCAGCGTAATACCAAACGCAAATTAGGTGACCTGCTGATTTCTCAAGGGTACATTACCGAACAGCAGTTAATCGAGGTATTGGAATTTCAACTGGGTATCCCGCATGTCAGTCTGCATAAATATCATATCGATCCGGCGATAACACAGATTATTCCGGAAAGTATGGCCAAGCGGTATCAGGTACTCCCTTTCTTGAAGGAGGGGGGGAAGCTGATGGTGGCGATGGCAGATCCGCTGGATTATTTTGCAATTGAAGACTTGCGGATGAGTACGGGATTCCGGATTGAGCCGGCCATTTCTACCAGAGACGAATTGCAGCGCGCTATTGCCCGGCACTACGGTATGCGCGATTCCATGAACCAGATGCTGATTGAGCTGCCGACGCAGGAAGAGATTACAGAGACGGAAATTACGGATGAGGATTCGCCGATTGTCCGGCTTGTTAATCAGATGATTCAACAGGCGGTTCAATTGCGGGCGTCCGATATTCATGTTGATCCGGGCGAGAATAACCTGCTCATCCGTTACCGGATTGATGGAACGCTTCGCACCGAGCGGCTGATTCCCAAGCAGATGCAGGGATTTATTACAGCCAGACTCAAAATCATGGCGCGCCTGAACATAGCGGAACGCCGCCTTCCCCAGGATGGCCGGATCAAAATGCAATTCGACTATAAGATGATCGACATTCGGGTGTCGTCATTGCCAACGATGCACGGGGAGAAAATTGTACTGCGGCTGCTGGATCTCAGTACCGGAATAAAGGCAGTGGATACGCTGGGATTCAGCGAAGGAAATGCGGCAGCGTTCAAGGAAATGATTGGCCGTCCGTATGGCATCATGCTCATTACAGGACCTACCGGCAGCGGAAAGACAACAACGCTGTATTCGGCGCTCAGCCAGTTGAATCAGGAGAATGTCAACATTATCACGGTTGAAGATCCTGTGGAGTATCAGCTCGAAGGGATTAATCAGGTGCATGTTAATCCGGCCATTGGACTTACGTTCGCAGCAGGATTACGCTCTATTCTCCGTCAAGACCCCAATATTGTTATGGTAGGGGAAATCCGGGATACCGAGACGGCCGAAATTGCGGTACGGGCTTCGCTGACAGGGCATTTGGTACTTTCAACACTACATACTAACGATGCTGTAAGCAGCATCTCCCGGCTGCGCGATATGGGTGTCGAGCCCTACCTGATTGCCTCGTCATTGATCGGTGTCGTTGCCCAGCGGCTGGTGCGCAAAATTTGCACGGACTGTAAGGAGACCTATAAGCCGTCCCAGCAGGAAGCGATTATGCTGGAGCGTTACGGACTCCGGACAGATATCCTTCACCGGGGGAGCGGCTGTGGAAGCTGTAACTCTACAGGCTTCCGGGGCAGGCTTGCCATTCATGAAGTGTTGACTATCGATGACCATATACGTCAATTGATTACGGACGCCGCTTCTGTGGAAGAACTGCGTTCAGCTGCAAAAGTACGCGGCCTGGTCCAACTGATGGAGGACGGCTTACTTAAGGTAGCGCAAGGGGTGACAACCCTGCAGGAAGTGCTGCGGGAGACGGTAACCCATTAATGATAAGGAGGAGACAATAGTGCCGGTTACAGCCAGAACAATTAGACAGCTTTTGCACTTGGCGTATTCCTCCCGGGCGTCTGATTTGCATATCTCCGTAGGCTCACCTCCCGTGCTGCGGATTGACGGCAGGCTTGAGAACGTGGAGGGGACATGTATTGGTCCAGGTGAAGCTGAACAGATGGCCCTAGACCTGCTGGGCCCCGAGCGGGAATCCGGGTTCCGTGCAGCGGGTGAGCATGACTTCGCCTACCCGCTGGAAGGCGGAGTCCGGTTCCGCGTGAACGTGTACCGCCAGCGAGGAGGCATCAGTATTGCTGCCCGCAGTATTCCGGCTGACATTCCGACCCTGGAGAGGCTGGCGCTGCCGCCGATTCTATCATCGCTGGCACTTAAGCCGCAGGGGCTGATTCTGGTAACAGGCCCGACAGGGAGCGGCAAGTCCTCTACATTAGCGGCAATGATCCATCATATGAACAGCAGTGAACGGAAACATATTGTTACGCTGGAAGATCCGATTGAATTTTTACATAGCCATGGGACCTGCATTATCGATCAGAGAGAGATTGGAAGCGACACGGCCAGCTTTCCAACCGGCTTAAGGGCGGCGCTCCGGCAAGATCCCGATGTGATCCTTCTTGGAGAATTGCGCGACTTGGAGACGATATCGGCAGCGGTAACCGCAGCTGAAACCGGACATCTAGTCATGGCAACCCTGCATACCTCAGACGCACCGCAGACGATTGACCGGATAATCGATGCATTTCCTGGACATCAGCAGAACCAAATCCGCTTGCAGCTGGCTTCTGTATTGCTGGCAGTAGTCTCCCAGCGCCTGTTCCCCCGCTCTCAAGGTCAGGGGCGAATCAGTGCAACTGAGATTCTGATTAATACGCCCGCAGTCGGTAATATGATACGGAGCGAGAAGACACATCAGATTAAGAATATCATGCAGACTGGTAAGGCCCAGGGGATGCATACGCTGGAGATGAACATCCGTGAGTGTCTGGCCAAGGGGCTAATTGAGCCAGCGGCAGCTAAAATCTATCTTGCAGGGGTGAGTTCCGATGCCTCAATTTGAATATCAGGTCAAGACTCCGGCGGGCAAACCACTCAAAGGTAAGCTTACGGCACAAGATAAGTCCATTGCCATGGAGGAACTCCGCAAGCGGGGGCTTACTGTATTCTCACTGAATGAGCAGAAAAACTCTATCCTGTCGATGGAGATTTATATCGGCAATCCAGTGAAAACCATTCATTTCATTATTTACTGCCGCCAGTTCGCCACGTTAATCCGGGCAGGTGTATCTATCGTGGATGCGACCCGGATCCTGGCGGAGCAGACAGACAGTAAGCCGCTGGACAAAGCGCTACAGGACGTTAACTCGAGTCTTCTGCGGGGGATCGCTTTCTCACAAGCCATACAGGATCACAAAAAGATATTCCCGCATTTGTTCGTGAGTATGGTACGGGCGGGTGAGGAGACCGGGGACCTTGAGGGAACTCTGGAACGGCTGGCGATGTATTTCGAGAAGCAGCATACCACCACTGAGAAAATTAAATCTGCGCTGATGTATCCGATCACGGTTGGTGTTATGGCTGTGGCAGCCGTTATCTATCTGCTGTGGGCTATCGTTCCGCAGTTCGTAACTATGTTCGAGTCGATGAATGCAGAGCTTCCGGCTATTACCAAGATGGTACTTGTGCTTAGTAAGAGTATACAAGGGCAATGGTATTTTTGGCTGATCGGTCTGATTGTGATCATAGTAGCCTTTCAGATAACGAAGCGTACAGAGAAGGGGGCCTATGCATTGGATTACGCCAAGCTAAAGGTGCCTGTGTTCGGGAAGCTTAATCAGAAGGGCTCTATTGCGCAGTTCACCAGAACCTTCTCCTCGCTGTATGCCAGTTCAGTGCCGATCCTGCAATCGCTGGCAATTGTTGAAGAAATTGCGGGCAACAAGGTGATTGGAAAGTACATACGCAGCGCAGGGGACTCACTCAGACAAGGAAAGCCTCTGTCAGAACCTTTGAAAAAAGCCTGGGTCTTTCCGCCGCTGGTTACACAGATGATCGCCATAGGTGAAGAGACCGGGGCACTCGATCAGATGTTGTCCAAGATAGCAGATTTCTATGAGATGGATGTGGAAAACACTGTTGACCGGCTGAAGTCTTTGCTTGAGCCGTTATTGATAGCTTTCCTGGCGGGAGTAGTCGGTGTGATCGTAGCAGCCATTATGCTGCCAATGTTCAGTATCTACAGCAATATGTGATGAAATGACTTTGAGAGGGGTGACGCCGGGCGGGGGCAGATAGCTTTCGTACTGACGAATGCAGATATAACGAACAAACACCTCAGAGCATCTAACGCAAGCAATCATCTACAACTTCATTATTATATTTTAGGAGGAAATCAAATGTTGGCAAATGCGATCAAGAAGAGATTGAGCAAAGAGGAAGGCCAGAAGGGCTTTACGCTGATTGAATTATTGGCGGTTATCGTTATTCTGGGGATTATCGCTGTTATTGCGATTCCGTTGATCGGGAATATTATTTCGGATACAAAAAAAGACTCTGACGTAGCTACAGCCCGCCAAATTTATGATGCGGCGAGACTATATATCGCCGGTGAAAAAGATGGTAAGTTCGTTGATACTACTACACCTGTAAGTGTTACTATTGCTGAAATGCAGAGGGAGGGGTATTTGGATACTGACTTGAGTCTTCCAAGTTCAAAGGCTACTATTCAGGGTGGTATTGTTATTTTCACTAACCAAGGCCAGTTATCTTCAGTACAAATAGCGCCAAAGCCGCTTGGCTCTGCACCAGAAACAAGTATTACAATTGATACAGGTAAAACAGAAGCTGGAGGTAGCTACAAAGCTTCGGAGGTTCTAAAGTCAAGTCCAGCTACACCGACACCAGTAACAAAACCTTAAAGATTATTTGATTAATCCACGTAATTCCACTCATTTTTCAAGGAATCGGATCATTCCGGTTCCTTTTTTACAAATCACATTACACAAAAGGAACGGACTATGACCATCGTTATCGCTGTTTATATCATGTTGCTCGGGCTAATATTAGGCTCCTTCTATAACGTTGTTGCTCTGCGTGTGCCAGCGGGAGAATCGCTCAATCATCCTCCCTCACACTGCACGGGTTGTGGAACGCGCCTGAAGCCGCGGGATTTGGTGCCGGTACTCAGCTGGCTTGCCAGTGGTGGTAAATGCAGGCATTGCGGTGCTAAAGTATCGATGCTGTACCCGATAGGAGAGATTGCGACTGGACTGCTGTTCTTGTGGTCCTATCTGGAGTTCGGCGTAACCGTTAGAGGTGTAACGGCGATTGTATTGTCGAGTTTGGCTGTTATTGTGACGGTGGCTGATCTCAAATATATGCTGATACCGAACAAAGTACTGCTATTTTTCACACCCTTCCTGCTAGTGCTCACTCTATTGAATGTTGAAGGACCGGTATGGTTATTCTTTCTGGGTGCTGCTGTTGGCGGAGCGGTCATTCTACCCTTTGCCTGGTTCGGGGGAATGGGCATGGGAGATTGTAAGCTGTTCGCATTGCTGGGACTGGTCATAGGGTTCCCTAATGTGCTGCTTGCCTTCTTCGGAGCATGTCTGCTAGGTACGCTGGTTGGCGGTTCACTGCAATTAGCGGGTATCGTTGAGCGCGGGCAGCCCGTTCCCTTTGGTCCTTGGCTTGCTCTAGGAGCATTACTTGCTTACGGTTACGGTTCAGAGATTATCGGCGGGTATCTCTCGCTTATTCATTAGGAGGCTTAAGGCTTATGCTTGGACTTCAGAACCCGGTGGCCGGTCTTGCGATTGAGCAGACGGGCATCCGCTATATCAGCTTTAAGAACAAAAAGTCATGGGAAGTACGCAAGAAGCGTTACCTTCCGCTCCCGCCAGGATTAATTGTTGAGAATCAGGTAGCCGATAGTGAAGCTCTCCTGGAAACTGTCAAGCACTGGGTGAAGGCTGAGAGGCTGCGCGGGAGCCGGGTCTCGCTGTCAATTCCGCCATCCCAGATCATCATCCGTAAGATGAGTATTCCCAGCACGAATCCGAAGCAAGTAGAGCAGCTTGTGAAGCTGGAAGTGGAGACGGGAATGCATCTGCCCTTTGAAAGCCCTGTTTATGATTATGTCACGATGGATGTGGATGAGGAGAACAGCCATCTCCTGGTGTTTGCTGCCCCCCGCAAGCCCATTCAAGATTATATTGATGTGCTTGAAGGAGCGGGGTTGCGCGTAGGTACGGTGGAGATTGCGGCAACTGCACTTGCCCGTAGCTTGACGGTTGGCCGGAAGGCGGAGTTCGAGGATACGATGCTGATTAACATCGAACAGAATGTTCTTGATGTATATATGTTTCGCAGCGGTAATCCGGTGTTTATCCGAACGATCAATCAAATGGATCTGAACAGTGGAGTACAGCCCTCTATACAAGCTGGAATTGACTATGTCAGGGAAGCTGCGGCTACGTCATCCAGTCTAGCCGGTGGTTTACTTGCGCCTGGGCGGATGCTGGAGATCACCGCTGAAATATCGCGCATGCTGAACTTCTATCAATATAGTCTTCATGACGGGAGTACGAGAATTCAAACTGTCCTAATTACAGGTCCGCTAGAGATTCGCAACCAGCTGCTTGAGGAATTGCAGCAATCCTTGACGGAGCTGGAAGTATCTACGATTGGACTGGAGGATGTCGCGGGTGACAGTGCTCCTGATCCAGAGCTGAATGATTATCGTGTAGCTGCCGGTGCAGCTCTTCAGGATAGTAATATCCTTGCCGTTAATCTGCTGCCGCGCGAGGACCGGGAGGCTGTACTATTCCCGTATGTTGCTGTCGCTCTTGTAGGAGTATGGCTGATCGGTGCGATTGGAGTCGGCATATTCTTTGCATCGAATAAAGGGCAGATCGCAGAGAACGAGCAACAAATCCAAGGTGCCCAGGACCGCTCTCTCATGCTTCAAAGCGAGCTTGCCAAGATAAATGGAAATTCCGGGACTCTGAACAGAAAGGCTGCAGTGGATGAGCTCCTCACCTATAGGACGAGCATCGTGCCTGTATTGAATGAGTTATCTTCGGGTTTGCCGCAGGGCAGCTTGCTGCGAAGTATAAACTATACGTATCATGATTCTATCGATCTCACATTAAGGGTGCCAAGTATGGAAGCTTCCTCTATTTTTTTGGCCAATTTGCGCAAAATGTCTTTCTCTAAGGGAGCCGAAATTCAGAAGCTGACTGAAGGGGATAACACTATACAGTCCGGGGCAGTCTCCGCATCCGGTACATATACTGCGGTGTATCATGTGAGCTTACTCAAAGCGAAGACTGATGGTATAACAGGTGGAACGGACCGTCCGGCAGCGGCAGGAGAGGAGGATAGCAGTGGAACAAATTAATAAATACAGGTCCCCTATTACACTAGGCGTGCTAACCCTGTTCTTGCTGTTGTTCGCATTCTTCATGCTTGGTTTGCAGCCCGCCAGCCGAGCCGTCAAGGATCAGGAATCCCAGCTCAGCCAGTTGAATGAACAGAATAGTCTGCTTGAGCGCAAGATCGATGAACGAAAGAATGACACCTCTCAGCAAGCTGAAGAGGCTGCATTGCTCACCCAGCTTCCGAAAGGGGACAACAGTGAACGCATGATTCTGGATCTCCGCTCTATCGGATCTGTATCCGGGGCGAAGCTGAGGGATGTCAGTTTCAGCATAGGCCAAGAGAATCCGATCCAGACGATGACAGGTTCGGGGACGGTAGTTTACCCCACTGTCAAGCCGCTCGCTATGACGGCTGTAGTCGAAGGGGATTATTCAAGTATCAGTAATTGGCTGCTTGCGCTGCAACAGCTGCCCCGTGTGGTAAATGTCGATACATTAACCTACCAGCTATCCTCGGACGGTGGCGGCGCAGGAGGTTCTTCAAAAATTATAACGGCGAATGTTTCGTTTACAGCCTTTTTTGAAAATGCCAGTGATCCTGAAGGTGAAGATCAGGCACTTGCTGCCGGGAATTCCACTCCGGTATCCATAAGCGGAAATTAATAACAGTGAATAACTATAGAGCTCTGCTGCTTCTTAACGAAGGGCAGAGTTTTTTTACGCTTTTCCCCCATTATCCGTTTACACCCCGGGGTGGTTTGGGTATTACAGCTTACGGGCTATCGTAAGTTATATAGTACTTATCGCAGCAGTGTAGGGAGAAGCATCCCTCCAACTAGCAAACAGGAATACGAGGAGGCGTTCAATTTTGAACAAAAAATGGATGATCGGTTCACTGGCATTATCACTGGGTCTTGTCTCTGCAGGGGGCGGAGCGCTTGCGGCTTCACCGGTGGCAAGCATTGAGGGAGTTAGAACGGTTGCGGCGTTGGCACCGGGCAAGGAAGGGCCGGCTACCATTAACAATCTCACGGAACGGAGCGTTGTTCCGCTGGTGGTTCATGCCAAGAAGCTGTATACGTATGCAAGCCGGGGAGGCAATGTATTCAGCCCGGAGCTGTTCACTTATAAAGCGCAGGAGTATCGCTATCTGTCCGGTGATCTGAGCACGAAGCAGCAGCTGATGAGCTATATCAAGAAGGGATTCACGCATAATGCGGCGGCCTTCTATGCACAGACACAGTTCCTGGAGCATGAGGGCAGAATGGCGCAGGTTAATGCCGATCTGGGCAATTCGCTGGATTTCAGCAGAGCCACTGCACGGATGGTCTCGAAGAATGCCCAGGCGGCAGTGTTTGAGCTGACTGTACCTGCCGAGGGGGCGAACGGGTCTTCCGAAGTGGTAACGGTGAAGCTGAAGAAGGTTAGCGGCTACTGGAGAATTGATATGTCGCCGGATACTCTGTTCTAAGCAACGGCTTCAGGCTCCGTCCAGCGCATCATCATTAACGGCTGTGCCCACCTTGTTACAAGGAGGGCACAGCCGTTTCTGCTTGCTATACACACTGCTAAGGGTTCAGGGAACCGGATGTTAACGCTCCTTCACTCCGTCCTCGACGAGCTGCCGGCGCGGCGATTCAGGCTGGGCGGATTTGCTCATCCCGCCGCGGTTGATGGCGATGACACGTTTCTGGGCGTAGTAGATGTCGCGGGAGAGCTGCTTTCGCTCCGCCGCTTTACCGTCTACATAGCGGGTGATATAAGTTTCAACTACATAGCCGGTTTTACCGGCAAGCAGTACCCTGGTTCCGCCCTTGGGGAGTGAGGCATCGTTCACATATTTGTCCGTGGGGGGCAGCACTTGGGCGGTTCTGGATTCAATGGAATAGGTGACGTTCTTCGGAAATGTGCCGAACAGCTTGATGGTCAGCGTGCGCCCCTGGACTTCGGATTTGATGATCAGATACTTGCCGGTGTTGTTGCGGAAGCGGAAATTGATATAACCCTCGGCAAAAGTGGCATCCTGTCCCTTGGGCAGATAGCTCACCGGGAGGGAATGATTGCGCCGTTCTACGATCTCCAGCCCGGAGCGGAGCGCCACGTTGTACAGGGTGCTGGAGACCTGGCAGATCCCTCCGCCTGTGCCGGGCTGGAGCTTGCCGTTCACAATAACCGGGGCTTCGCGGAAGCCGTATTCGGTCTGGGCCTTCTGGATCGCCTTGCCGTAATCAAAAACCGCATTGGGCGGCAGCACCGTGCCGTTGACAGCTTTGGCGGCAGCCTCCACATTATAGCTGCGCCCGGGGCCGCTGGCCCCGAGGGAGGTGCTGAACTGGGCGATTTTGCGTTCGATACCCTGATCCTTGAGCGCCTGTAGCGTAATCTTCGGCTGCTTGACGGCAAGAGGGATCTCCAGCTGAATGTGCTTATCCTGAAGCTCGCCTGCAGCGGCAATCCGGGTAGGTACCGCCGCTTGCACCGCAGTCACCAGCGCCTGCCAGTCCACTTCATAGGAGGAGGTGCCCGGCGTATATACGACACGGTCATCCGGGGTGATCCGCCGGACAGCATCGACCGGAACGCCGAAGGATTCTTGTTCCCATGCGGGATTCAAGAGGCTCCGGAGCTGTGCAGTCTGCAGCTGAATCTCCATATTCCAGCGGCCGGGCCAGGTGCGCCGGGCTTGTACGCGCTCCATCAGCGTGCCGTCTGTCAGCGTCTTCAGTGCCTGGAGGAATTCTCCGGCTTCATAGGTCACACCGGCCTGGTGAAGGGTAAGCTGTAGCCCTGCATTGTTCTTGGCCTTCAGCACGAGCGGAGTGGCTTCCAGCGCCTGAAGCCTTGAATGGATTCCGGCCTCTACGGCAGCAATGTTCATTCCGCCAACCTCCCAGCCTGCGATAGCGGTGTTTGCGGGCAGAGTGGGCTGCGTGCCGTATAGATGAAGCCCTCCGGCAGCCAGCGAACCGGCCAGCATCAGACCGAATCCCGCGATGAGAGCGGCGTGTATTTTTTTCATAGGCAATCTCTCCTTCTATGGGGCGAAACCTGATGTTTTTATGTATATGTAAGGAATCGGTAAAACTTTCGGGTACTCAAGGGGTTATGGATTTGTTACAATAGATACGCCTGCGGTAATCATGCAGTATATGGAAGCTCCCCCGGCCCGGTGGCCGGCGGAAGATGTCAGAATCGGGAAGTGAGAAAATGATCGAGATGCAGGATGTATGGAAGACCTATGCTAACGGGACCCATGCATTGCAAGGAATATCCGTCAAAATCGACCGGAATGAGTTCGTTTATATTGTCGGACCGTCCGGCGCAGGTAAATCAACGTTCATGAAATTAATTTATAGAGAAGAAACCCCAACCAAAGGACAGATCTCGGTCGGCGGGTTCAATATCGGCAAGCTGAAGCCCCGCAAGATCCCGTATGTGCGCCGCAATATCGGCGTGGTCTTTCAGGATTTCCGGCTGCTGCCGAGGCTGACGGCGTATGAGAATGTGGCTTTTGCGATGGAGGTTATTGAGGCGCCGAAGAAGATTATCAAGAAGCGTGTGAACGAAGTGCTGGATCTGGTGGGACTGCGCAGCAAGGCGGGGCGTGAGCCCTCACAGCTCTCAGGGGGAGAGCAGCAGCGGATCGCGATTGCCAGAGCCATAGTGAACAACCCTTCCGTTATTATTGCGGACGAGCCTACCGGCAATCTGGACCCGGAGACCTCATGGGGCATTATGCAGCTGCTGGATGAAATTAATTTTCGCGGCACCACGATCGTTATGGCAACCCACAACCGGGATATTGTGAACAAAATGCGCAAACGGGTGCTAGCCATTGAGAACGGAACGATCGTCAGAGACCAATTGAGAGGGGAATACGGTTATGAGTTTTAAAACCTTCTTGCGGCATGTGCGGGAAGGCTTCAAAAACGTATTCCGCAACGGCTGGATGTCGGTGGCGTCCATCACTTCCATCGTTGTCTCTCTCTTCGTACTCGGAGTGTTCATCCTGCTGGTGCTCAACGTCAATCAAATCGCGGACCAAGCAGACAGCCAGGTGCAGATCAATGTGCATCTGACGCTGAATACGGACCAGAAGATGCGGGAGAAGCTGGAAAACGAAATCGGCGCTATGCCGGAAGTCAGCAAGGTGGAGTTCGTCTCCAAAGAACAGGGCTTGAAGGAATTCCGTGAAGATATGGGGCCGGATGCCGCCGAGCTCCTGGAAGGATTCGATGAAGATAATAATCCGCTGCCGGACAAGCTGCTTGTCGAGGTGATTCAGCCGACCACAGTTCCGTTCGTAGCAGAGAAGATAGAAGCACTGAACAAGACGCATGAAGAGCAGCCGATCTACAAGGTGAACTATGGCAAAGGCTCCGTAGAGACTTTATTCAAGGTGACCAAGGCTGTGCGGAATATCGGGTTTGTTTTTGTAGCAGGCCTGGCGCTGATGTCCATGTTCCTGATCTCGAATACCATCCGGGTAACGATTCTGGCCCGCCGCAAGGAAATCGGCATTATGAAGCTCGTGGGAGCGACGAATTATTTCATCCGCTGGCCCTTCTTCATCGAAGGCGCCCTGATCGGGTTGATCGGCTCACTGGTAACCTCGGGTGCGCTCTACGCCGGTTACAGCAGTCTGGTGGCTTCCGTGAAGGGAGATCCGATGCTGGGGCTGAAGCTGATTCCGTTTGCGGATATCTGGGTGCTGCTATGCGGGCTGCTGGTGGGCCTGGGGGTACTGATTGGCGTATGGGGAAGCACCGTGTCAATCCGTAAGTTCTTGAAGGTATAGTTATCTATTATTCACATTTGAACAAAGGACGGGGAGTGCAAGTTGAAAAGAATAGCTGCCGGAATGGCCGTAATATTGCTGGCTGTCACAATGTTCGGACCCTCTGACGGATATGCGAAGAAAACAAGTGTTGCCGAGATTGATAAGCAGCTGAAGCAGCTGAAGCAGGAGGTTCAGGCGGCCAAGGCGGCGCAGGAGAAGGCGGACTCCCGTAATCAGGAGGCGAAGCACTATAAGAATAAGACCACGCTGAATCTGGATTATGTACTGGGGCAGATTGCACAGGTGAAGGGTGAGATGACCACGATATCCGGCAAAATTGCCAGCACGGAGCAGTCGCTTACCGTGACGGCAACGGAGCTGGATGAGGCCGAGGCGCGTGTAGCCTCCCGCGAAAAGCTGCTGGAATCCCGTGTCCGTCTGATGTACACGGATGGCGCAGTCTCCTATCTGGATGTGCTGCTGTCCTCGACCAGCTTCTCCGACTTCCTGGACCGGGCCGACTCCCTGAAGATGATCGTGGATCAGGATCAGGATCTGCTGGTGCAGCATAAGCTGGACAAGCAGACGGTGATTGTGAAGAAGCAGGAGCTGGAAGGGCAATATGCAACGGCGAAGCAGCTGTATACCGATCTGGAAGCCCAGCGCAGTATGCTGAAGGAGAAGGAGGCGGAGAAGCAGGAGCTCATCGCGTACTACGATGAGGAGATTCAGAATTCGGAGGTCCTCTCCGCCGAACAGGATGCCAAGCTGGTAGAGCTCGCCAGCAGCCGCTCTGCGCTGGAAGCGCAGAAGGACAAGCTCAAGGCCGAGGAGGCGGCGCGCAGAGCGGCAGCAGCGAAGGCTGAGGCGCAGCGCAGGGCGGCATTAGCCGCAGCCAAGGCGGCCGAAGCTGCCAAGAACGCGAAGGCCGCAAGGTCTGCGGGCGGCGACAGCTCCTCCGTTGCGAGCGCAGAAGAATATTCCGGTGGAGATGGCCCTTACCTGCGGCCGGTGGGCTACGCGCGGATCTCCTCTCCTTTTGGCTACCGGACCCATCCGGTGACGCATGAGGTCGGCAAGCTGCATACCGGTGTGGACTTTGCAGTGCCGCAGGGTACGAGTATTCATGCGGCGGATTCCGGTACCGTTATAGTAGCAGAGTGGTACAGCGGTTACGGATACTGTGTCATTATCGATCATGGCGGCGGAGTATGGACGCTGTATGGACATATACGCGAGGGAGGCATCAAGGTGAGCCAGGGACAACGGGTGGAGCGCGGGCAGAAGATTGCCGAATCCGGGTCTACCGGACGTTCAACCGGCCCGCATCTGCATTTTGAAGTGCGGATCAATGGGACACCGGTGAATCCTATGCCTTATCTGTAAGTGGACACAGCGGATAAATTGCAAGTTTGGCTGATCGAATAAATATATTTTCATGCTGCGGCATATACTGGAAGAGATGCCGTTTCTCATGGAACGGTCCCATGCCGGTGTTAAGATGGACAAGAAGGGACGGTGGGAACATCATGTTAAAGAAAAGTACTGCGGCCTTTATGATCGTCGCGGCACTGCTGTGCGGCAGTCTGCTGACCCTCGGCGTGACCGGTTATGTGCAGGTATTCGGACAAGCTGCAGGTGAAGGGCTGGCAACGGTCCTGCAGACTGCCGGACTACAGGAGAAGGAATCGAAGAAGCTGGGCACCGCTCTCAGTCTGATCGAGGGCAATTATTATGAGAAGGTGGACCGGGAGAAGCTCATTGACGGTGCGGTCAACGGAATGATGGAAGCACTGGGCGACCCGTACTCCAACTACATGGGCAAGGAGACGGCACAGCGGTTCGAGGAGAGCATCGAAGGCTCCTTCTCGGGGATTGGCGCTGAGGTGTCCTCGGACAACGGCAAGGTCGTTGTGGTGTCACCCATCAAGGGCTCACCTGCAGAGAAGGCCGGTATTCAGGCCAAGGATGTAATCCTCTCCGTGAACGGTGAATCGCTGGAAGGGCTGGAGCTGAATGCAGCTGTAGCCAAAATCCGCGGACCCAAGGGCAGCAAGGCGACCCTGAAGGTTCAGCGTACCGGAACACCGCAGCCGCTGCAGTTCGTCATTACCCGTGATGATGTCAGACTGGAGACGGTCTATGCGACGATGGAGAAGGAACATGTGGGTGTCATCGAGGTGACGCAATTCTCGCAGAACACCTCGGAGCGCTTCAAGGAAGAGCTGACCAAGCTGGAGAAGCAGGGCATGAAGGGGCTCGTTATTGATGTCCGCAATGACCCGGGCGGTGTGCTGCCGGTCGTCATTGAGATGGTCGAGCAGTTCGTACCGAAGGGCAAAGCCATTGTACAGGTGGAGGACAAGAACAAGCGGCGCGAGATCAGCACCTCGAAGGGTTCAAGCAAGAAGTATCCGGTAGTTGTGCTGATGAACAAAGGCAGCGCAAGCGCATCGGAGATCATGGCCGGAGCTCTGCAGCAATCTGCCGGAGCCAAGCTGATCGGGGAGAATTCGTTCGGCAAAGGAACCGTCCAGACCAGCTTCGAGGAGCAGCTCGGTGACGGAAGCCTGCTGAAGATTACGATTGCCAAGTGGCTGACGCCTGACGGCACCTGGATTCACGGCAAAGGCATTAAGCCGGACATCGCCGTCGCCCAGCCGGATTACTTCTCGGTGGCGCCGATCAACAAGAGCGTTACGCTGCAATATAATATGAACAATGCAGATGTCAAAAGTGCCCAGACTATGCTGGGCGGGCTAGGCTATAAGCCGGGCCGCAAGGACGGCTATTTCGATGCCGGGACCAAAGAGGCAGTCAAGAAATTCCAGAGCACAGCCAAGCTGAAGACGACAGGCGCAATTGATGCCAAGACCGCTGAAGCACTGGAGCTGGCGCTGATCAAGGTCATCCAGAACCCGGTGAATGACAATCAGCGGAATAAGGGGATCGAAGAGATTCAGAAGGAAATCAAGGCTGCGGCGTCGAACAAGTAAGAAGGCTGATTTCAGCCTTCTTTTTTTCTTTAAAAGATAAGAATTTACATGCTTCGCGCTATAATTATCCTTATCTTTCTCGCTGAAACGGTACCGTCTTTAAAAGGACGGCAATACCGTTTCCACTTGCAACAAAAGGATTACCTATGCTCTAGGCTATGAAAAGGAGTGTGCGAACCGTTGAATGTCCTTCCGGAGCTGCTGAACAGCTGGGGCACGGCAGTCCTTCATCTGCTGATGCAGCCCTATTACTATATTGCTATTCTATTTATTGCCCTATATTACCGCAGGCAGGTCGCCCTGGAGCGGAAGCTGATCCATGTGAAGCTGCATAGCTGGGGACCGGAGACCTGGCGGACCGTGTGGACCGGCGGACTCACGGGGCTGGTTGTCTCCCTTGCTGCGGTTGCGCTGGGAGTGTCAGTGACCTATACGGCTGTAGCCTGTATCTGGGTGGTCAGTCTTGTATTAATACTCTTTCGGGTGCGTTATTTATGCTTTGCGTATGCCATAGGCGTGCTTGGCATCGTGCAGTTTGTACTGTCGTTCTTCCCGGGCGCGCTGCAGAGCGGAGCTGCCGGAACAGTTGCCGGTGCCGTGCGGGAGATGGACATCCCGGCACTGCTGGCGCTCGCCGCGCTGCTCCACTTGGCCGAGGCGGTGCTGGCGCGCTGGCAGGGGCCCCGGCTGGCGACGCCGCTGTTCCTGGCCGGCAAGCGCGGCAAGGTGGTGGGCGGCTACCAGCTGCAGGCCTTCTGGCCGCTGCCGCTGTTCGTGCTGATTCCCCCCGGAGCGGGAATCAGTGAGCTGCCGTGGCATCCGCTGCTGGGCGGAGCCTTGGGCCTGGTCTCGCTGCCGGTCATCATCGGCTTCAGCGAGATGACCCAGGGCATGCTGCCCGGACGCAAGGCGGCCCGTACGTTCGGACGGCTGCTGGTCTACAGCGCCGTCCTGCTCGGCCTCAGCCTGCTTGCGGACCTATGGAGCCCGCTGACTGTTGTCGCGGCGCTCACGGCCCTTCTGCTGCACGAAGGGTTAAGCTGGTACAGCGCTCTGGAGGAGCGCAGCCTTAGCCCCGTCTTCGTGCATCCCCCGGCCGGCCGCAAGGTGCTGGCCGTGCTGCAGGGCAGCCCCGCGCAGGAGCTGGGCATCCTGCCGGGCGAGATTCTGCTGAAGGTCAACGGGGTCCTGTTGACCAGCACGGCGCAGCTGCATGAGGCGCTGCGCATGAACCCCGCGTTCTGCAAGCTGGAGGTGCAGAACCGCGAAGGCGAGAGCAAGTATCTGCAGCGCGCGATCTATGCCGGGGACCATCATCAGCTCGGCATCATTCTGGTGCCGGACCCCGATGGCAGCCTAACGGCAGAGACCAAGCCGTCCAGCATCTTCAGTATCATCGGGATGCGGACAGGCACCCGGCAGCGGGGAGTGCAGGGCGACCGGCTGGGCCGGGCGAAGAAGACGCCGCCCGCAGCAGAGGTCAAGCAGCAGGAGTCTAGCGGTATCTGACGGAAGAGTATCAACGTAAGTGTTCCCGCTAGCGGCTGCTGGTATAGAAACATCAAAAGCCCGTTCCTTCTGAACCAAGTTCAGGGGAGCGGGCCTTTTTACGTTCTGATCCGGTGACCTTCGCAACCTTCATGTGTCAGGAGTGCCTTCTTGCTCCGCGTTGCAGAAAGGGTCTGTTAAAATCTCACCCGTTCTCCCGCTCCGTCTTCAGATACAGAATAGCGATTTGTGTCCGGTCGCGTACGCCGAGCTTGCTGAGAATGTCGGTAATATAGTTTTTGACGGTGCCTTCGCTCAGGAACAGCTTGGCGGCGATCTCCTTGTTGGTGAGTCCCTCGGCGATGGAGGTAACGACTGCCTGCTCGGACCTCGTCAGGCCATAGGAAGCAAGCGGCTGTGCCTCTGGGGCATCCTGACGCGAGGAAGGCTGGAGGAAGCCGGCCAGCTTATGGGCGATCCCGGGATGAATGAGCAGGTTGCCCTCATATACGGTCTTGATGCCTTGAATGATCCGGTCCGGGGGAATGTTCTTCAGCAGATAACCGCTGGCCCCGCCGCGCAGAGCCTCTATAATATACTCGTCATCGTCGAAGGTGGTCAGCATCAGGACGGCTACGGACGGATAAGCATTTTTGATCAGCCGTGTACCTTCTACCCCGTCACATCCCGGCATCCGAATATCCATAAGGACAACATCCGCTCCACCGGGCAGCTCCCCCAGCAAAGAGAGGGCCTCCCGGCCATCCCCTGCGGTTCCCGCTACTTCGATTCCGGCATCCAGCCCGATCAATACCTTCAGGCTCTCGCGGATAAAAGAATCGTCGTCAACAATCAATACTCTAATCATGGTCCGGCACCTCCTTATCTTTGAATATTCTCCCGCTGTCCGTCCCCGGCTGACTTGATGAATGTGTGCAATCTCCCCGCGTGGCTTCATCTCTTGTAAGACTAATATAGGAAGCTAAGGGATGCGGTATAACGGGGAGCTGCATGGCGTGGGGATATAGTTGGACAGCGGATCATCCCGTCCCGGCTCAGCGCGCCAAATACCCCTCCGGCTGCCGGTACACCGGCAGCCGCGTGATGACCGTGAACTGCGGCTGCAGCCGCAGCTCCAGCGTTCCGCCAATCAGGACACTGCGTTCGGTCATGCCCTTCAGGCCCATTCCGCCGCCATGATGCAGCTTGTGCAGGGGGTCTTCCTCCGGCAGCCTGCCGTTATTTCCGGCTTCCATACTAACCTCATGATCGGTATAGGTTAAGCTGATCCAGACCGAATCGGCTTTGCCGTGCCGCAGCGCATTAGTGATGGCCTCCCGGGCATTGGTGTACAGCACCACCTGAAGGCTCGGATAGAGCGGATAAGGAATTCCTTGCACGGTATAGGAGGTAGCGATGCCGGTATCCCGGCCTACCTCCTCCAGCAGCCGGTCCAGCGCATAAGCCCCCTCAAGCTGCGGGGTATGGTTAATCCGCTTCAGTGCCGCACGCATATCCTCCATACTGCCCGAGAGCTGATCCCGGATCTGGTGCATCATTTGCAGTCCCGTGTCCGGTGCCGAGGGGAGGGTGTGGATGGCCGCTTCGGTCATCATTTTGACCCGGATCAGCCGGTGGCCGATGTCATCATGCAGCTGGCGGGCGATCCTCACCCGTTCCTCAGCCTGCGCGGCCACCTCGATGTGCGAGGTGAACTGGAGCAGCCTTGCGCGGGCCTCTTCCAGCTCGAAATGCTTTTTGCGCAGCTCATCATAGAGAGATAAGGTGTCGGTACGGCCGCGCCCGGCCCGGAGCAGCAGCAGATTCAAGCCGGCACACAGCAGAACGGTGAGGTTCGTGAACACAAGCAGGGCCGGGGCCGTATGAAGGAAAGCGGCATTCAGCAGAGCCAGATGAATACAGAAGAAGGCCAGGGCAGTGTTCTTCTGCTGCAGCCGGGTGTAGGAGATCACCGCCGACAAGGCCGGAAATACCATCAGCAGGCCATAGTTGTAACAGAGCCACGCGGTAACGATCAGCTCCATGCCCCCTGTCAGCACCGAAAAGCGCCGTGACAGCCTGGCACCCAGGGTTGCTAACAGCAGTAACAGCAGGAAATGCAGCGTGAACCGGTCATAGTCGGCGTATTCATAGACATACACGGAGAGGATGGCCGGAATGATAAGGAGTCCGTAACGCAGCAGAATCAGTTCTCTGGTCAAGTAAGCTCATCCTTTTTCAAGAAAATATTAAGATTAAGAATGTATAGGTTTCACAAGATAGCTTGTTCTTCTCTTCTTCTCAGGTATCTCCATCTTAGCATAACAGCGCTGCCCTTCAGGAGATGACTTTGGTCACCTCCGGGTGATGACCTTTGGTACCTTCGCTCCTACCTGCCCTGCAGTACAATAAGAATACGAGAATGAAGGAACAGGGGGGCATCGGCAATGGCACTTGCAGTACTGAGCGATGTAGTGAAGAGGTATGACGGCAAGCTGATTGTGGATCACGTGAATTTCAGTATACAGGAAGGCGAAATCTTCGGCCTGCTGGGCCCGAACGGTGCCGGAAAAAGCACGACCATCAGCATGATCTGCGGACTGCTTCAGGCCGACAGCGGCGACATTATCATCGACGGGCTATCCGTAAGGGAGCGGCCGCTTGAGGTCAAGAAGCGCATCGGGCTTGTCCCGCAGGAGCTGGCGTTATATGAGAACATGTCGGCAACCGATAATATTAGCTTTTTCGGCAGGCTCTATGGGCTGCGCGGCCAGCTGCTGAAGGAGCGGACCCGGGAGGCGCTGGAGTTCACCGGCCTTCTCGACCGGGCGAAGGATAAGCCGTCCACCTTCTCGGGAGGGATGAAAAGACGGCTGAATATCGCCTGCGCCATCATGCACAGACCGCGCCTGATTATTATGGATGAGCCTACGGTCGGCATTGATCCGCAGTCGCGCAATCATATTCTCGAATCCGTGAAAGCCTTGAACAAGATGGGATCGTCTGTGATCTATACCAGCCATTATATGGAGGAGGTAGCTGCGATCTGTGACCGGGTGGCCATTATGGACCAGGGGCATATCATTGCCTGCGGTACGGAGAACGAGCTGCGAGAACGGGTGGCCCATGAGGAGAAAATCGTTGTGAAGGCAGCGGGCATCACCCCTGCCTTAGTGAACGAGCTTAAGCAGCATCCCCGGATCAGCCGGGTGGAAGCTGTGCCGGATGCGGTAGAGCTGTATCTTCCCTCCTCGCAAAGTGCGCTGCAGGATATTCTTTTTATTTTCTCCAAGCACGAAGGGGTTATTGCCTCGCTGAATATTGAAGAGCCGGATCTGGAGACCCTGTTCCTGAGTCTGACCGGCCGGACCTTGCGGGACTAGAGAGGAGGAATCGGTGTGAATATCTGGATCATTATGGGATTTGAGCTGCGCAGACAGCTCCGCTCACGCACGCTGCTGCTCAACATGTTCCTGCTGCCGCTGGTGCTGATCTTCCTGCTGGGCGCTTCGCTCTCCGGGGTCGTGGGGGTACAGGAAGCGGATGAGATTCACCCTGTCCGTGTAGCTGTGGTGAATAATGGAGGCGGGGGGACGGAGCCTTCGGCTATCATTACGGCCTTTCTGGAGACGCCCGAAGTGAAGGGGCTGATGATTCCGGTCCAGGCGGAGAGCCGTGCAGCGGCAGAGAGCGGGCTGCGCACCAGCAAATATGCCTATGGGGTTATTGTACCTGCGGGCTTCGACCGGGAAGTGCAGAGCGGCAAGAAGGTGAGCCTGGAATTCATTCTCGGCAAGAGCCATTCCGATAACATAGTCGCCGGAACAGCCTTCGACAATCTGCTGCTGGAGCTGAATTACAAGCAGGCGGCAGCCGTTACCCTTGGACCGCAGGCGCTTGCAGCTTCTTCGGCACCCGCCGGGAAGCCGGGAGTGGTGCTGGGGGATCTGAACAATGGCGGCAAGACTTACTCGGCAGCCCAGTTCTATGCGGTGTCCATGCTGTTGATGTTCCTCATGTACAGCGGACTGACCGTAATAGCCTCGCTCTATGGCGATAAAGAGAACCATACGCTGTTCAGAATCCAATCCATGCCGGTACAAGATTCGCAGCTATTCATCGGCAAAATGCTGGGCGTTGGCCTGGTCAGCATCCTGCAGTGCCTCACGATCATTCTGCTCTCCGCCTGGCTGTTCGGGGTCTACTGGGGCAACCGCCCGGGACTGCTGCTGCTGTTCTGCCTGCTGATGATCATCGCCTCGATGACGCTGTCCGTGCTGGTCTGCCTCTTCAGCCGGTCCTCGGCAACGGCAACGAATATCATTAATATCCTGGTGGTTGTGATGACCTTCGCCAGCGGCGGGATGGCGCCGCTTCCCGATTCCTGGGTGAACAGTGTCGGAGTATTCACGCTTAATCACTGGGTACAGCAGGCGTTCATCCGTATGATGCTGCATTCAAGCCTGGAGCAGCTTCTGCCGAATCTGTGGGTGATGTGCTTCATCAGCGCGGCTCTGTTCGCGGCAGTGATTGTCTCATACCGGAAGGTGGGCTACCATGGATAAAATAGTGATTATTGCCTGGAATATGGTCAGACGAAGTATTGGCACCGTCAAAGGGATGGTGATCTTCATCCTGCTTCCCGCCGTAGTGGTGGCAGGGATCATCTCCCTTACCGGAGGGATGGGAGAAGGGCCGGCAACCGTGTTATATGCCAATGCGGATACGGGCGCAGCCGGCAGACATTTGATTGCGGAGCTTGAGCAGGCCGGAGAATACAAGTTCGAGCCGCGTACGGGCGAGGCCGCTTTGAAGGAAGCGACAATTAAGCAGGAGGGAATAGTGGGGGTGTTGATTCCTGCCGGATACACTGCCGCCTTGATGGCGGGGGAGCAGCCGCAGATCCGCATCTATGAGCTGCGGGCAAGTGAAAGCTCGGTCATGATGAAGATGAAGATCACCGCCACTGCCGCTAATATTGCCGAAGCTGCGCATACCGTTACTGCCGCAGGCGGAGGAACAGGCGATCAATTGACGCAGCTCGCAGCTGTGCTGAAGCAGGCCGAGCAGCATAACGTGGGCAGCACACGCACCGATTATGATTTGTATCCGCGCCAGACGCTCGGCGTCATTACGGGCCTGACGCTGATGTTCCTGATGGCGCTGGTGACCAGCTCCGTCTCCCGGATCACGGATGACCGCAGAGGGCGTACCATGATGCGCATGTTCAGCGCTCCGGTCCGTTCTTATGAAATTGCGCTCGGCAACTTCCTGGGCAGCGCTCTTGTAGGGATGATTCAGATCACGGTGGTGCTGGTCCTGGGAAAATGGGTGCTCCGCTACGATTATCAGCTGCCGCTGCTTCTCTACTTCCTTGTTCTGGCCGCCTTCATGCTGGTATCGATGGGGATAGCCAGCACCGTTGCAGGCCTGATCCGCAATCCGCGTAATGCGGGGATGCTGAATTCGCTGATCCTTACACCGACCTGCATGCTGGGGGGTTGCTTCTGGCCCGTCTCCATCATGCCAGAATATATGCAGAAGCTGGCCAATTTTACACCGCAGAAATGGGCGATTCAAGCGGTGGACATTGCCGCCACCGGCGGCGGCTGGAATGAGCTGTGGCTGCCGTTTGCGGTCTTAGGCCTGATGGCTGCCGTCCTGCTGGCGATCGGCTCTGCCATTCTCCGTCCGAACGAGGCGGGAATCAGCGCCTGAACCTTGTACCTTATCTTTGATGTCAGCGAGTGTCCCAATCAGACATATTCAAACCTCATTAATATGTGATATGATCGGATCAAAGGATTATATGACAGGGGGAGACGAGGATGGGCAGCAACAAACTGGCTTGGACCTGGACGGTGAAAGAGGAAAACTTAGAGGAATACGTGCAGATGCATCTGAAGCCATGGCCGGAGATACTGGAGGAGCACCGCAAGGCGGGCTTCCGCAACTATTCTATTTTTCAGAACGGCAACCAGTTCTTCTATTGCTTCGAATGTGAGGATACGGAGGCGGCATTCGCCTACATCGCCGGAAGTGAAGCCTGCAACCGCTGGAATGCGATCACCTCGAAGATGGTCGAGGGCTCCTTTGATTTCAACGATGCGGTTCCGATGGTGCCGCTGCGCGAGGTCTTTTATCTGGAGTAGCCCGGTTTACAGCCAGGATCATTGGAGCTATTTTGGAGACAAGCGTTTGAGACCAACAATTCATAGTGATTGGCGGCCCGGCTGATCCTGTGACTATTTTTTAACGGAAAAAAGACAATATCTAAACGTGTGGGCAGTGATTACCTTCTATAATGGGTTGTACTCAAAAAACGATTAGAGGGGAATGAGTCCAATCCGGTCTACACTTAGAATACGGGCAGCAGGTGCGCTCCTGTCCCTTGGCCTGCTGCTGGGGTGCAGCAGTCAAGCTGCATCCGGCACAGCTACTCCGGCGGCAGAATCGACAGCCGCCGCTTTGTCTCATTCTGCGGCACCTACTCCAACTGCTTCACCAGCAGCCCCGGAAACTGCTTCCGCAGTGACCCCGGCAGCTCCAGCAGGCCTCACAAGCCAGTTTCCCTTGAAGGGGATCGCCGGCTCTGTGATTGTCGATTCCTTGAATGAGAAAGGAACCATCCGCGCCAGAAGCGCAGCTGGACAAGGCGAGCTGCTGATGATCGCAAGCGGCCCGGAGGAGCGGGGGCATCTGAATGTGCCCAGCAATGACGGCCTCGAAGGGGATCAGACCTATCAGGCCGATTACTCCATCGTGTACCGGGAAGGGAAGCAGGATCAGGTATTGCTTAAGCTGCCTGCCTTCTTGTTCGTTCAGCCGTCAGACCGTGTCCTGGAGTTCGCCGCAGTCAGCTTCAAGGGGGCAGAGGTATACCTGCTTGCTCCCCAATATAAATCGGGACATGGGCTCGTTGCTTATGCCTTCGCTATGGACAAAGGAAGCGGAGAAGTCTTCCCCTTGTCCTTCAAGCAGGGAGAATACGTACACGATACACTGGTCTACTCCGAGATTCAGCCCGCGCCTGCCAACCAGAATGAACAGTTAGCTGTACACTCGCCTGAGGGTGCCGGGACCGACCCGGAGCTGAAGCCGCAGATGTATGAGCTGGACCTAGATAAGCGGCAATTTGTTGCGCAGTAGAACGAAGTAGAGTAAAACCTCCCTTGTATCTGGAGTTTTTCTTCCAGGTAACCAAGGGAGGTTTTTTGTATAATAAGCCGCTGAAATCAAAAGGGAAGGAATTCGGGTGGCTGGCGGAGCTGATTTCAGCGAACATACGCCAAAACGGGCAAGTGAAGTGCATTAGTACCCCTGAATTCACTGGATACCGACCAATTGGACAAATGAAGTGCACTAATGCACCTGAAATCCCCGAATGTTAGTCAAACCAGTAAATGAAGTGCACTAATGCACCTGAAATCCCCAAATGTTAGTCAAACCAGTAAATGAAGTGCACTAATGCACCTGAAATCCCCGAATGTTAGTCAAACCAGTAAATGAAGTGCACTAATGCACCTGAAATTCCCAAATGTGCGCCAAACCAGCAAATAAGGTGCACTTCTGCACCTCATTCACCTATCCCGGCTACCGTCAGCTCCCCCTCTCCCGCCGGCCCGCCGCAAGTAAGCGGCGGACTGCCATACCGCCCATTGCCCACTCGCCACATCGCCATACCGCCACATTACCCACTCGCCACATCGCCACCCCTCAGTTCCCCGTACTCTCATACCGGGACAACCCGTACCGGAAGACCCCGTAAGCCGCCGCCGCACTTCCTACAGCCGCGACAGGGGCGAGCAGCCACCAGCCGGAGCAGCCGCTTTTGCCGAAAATATAGGTTGCCGGATAGAAGCTGATGAACGCATAGGGCAGCACCGTGGAAATAAAGATGCGGACCGCCTGCGGAAACAGGGTAATCGGGTATTTGGCGAGATCGGACAGATTATGCACCATCAGCGGGAACGCATTCCCTGCATTGCGAATCCAGAAGGCCGCCGAGTTGCCCATGAGATTAATCGCTACCCGGATAATGACCGCAGTGACGAATAACAGGATCAGAATGGCGGCCTTACCCGCTGTCCAGTGGATGGGGCTGTGCACAAGCGACTGCCAGATGATGACCCCGCCGATAAGCAGATTGCCCAGCCCGTTAATTCCGATCCCTGTGCAAAATACCTGAAGAACAACCGGCACCGGCCGCAGCAGATAACGGTCCAGCTCGCCTGTGTTGACCAGCCTGCCCAGCCGCCAGCTGCCCTCGAAGAACAGCGAACCCGCCCCCTCCGTCAGGAAGATCATGGCGTACATGAAGGTAACCTCCCAGAACTGCCAGCCCTGAATATCCGGAATCCGGTCATAGATCACCCACAGGAACACGAATCCCAGTACCTGCGTCAAGGCCGCCGAGCACATCAGGATATAAAAGTCTTTATTGTATTCCAGAATCGCCTTAAGCTGCTGCACATACAGCCTTCTATAGAGATAGAGCATTCGAGATAATTTCATTCTACGTCCTCCTTCCGCCTTCCGCCTTAGCCTCCATGAATGGTCACCTGGCGGATCGCCCAGTTCCACATGGCTTTGCCTGCCATCCAGAGTCCTGCCCCCCAAAAAAGCTGTAGGCCGATCAAGCGCAGACTCTCCCCGGTATCCGCCTGCTGCAGGAAGATCATCGTCGGTGTATGAATGATGGCCTGGAAGGGCAGCAGCAATGCCAGCTTTTCCAGCCAGTCCGGGAAGAAGGCCAGCGGCACCAGTGCGCCCGACAGCAGGTTGGTGAGCGCAATCCGCGTCCAGACAATCCCAAGGGACCCCGTCGACCAGAAGCATAGCAGGGCAGCCAGATAGACCACGCCGAATTTGACTACCACCGCGCAGAGCAGACTGACCGCAAACAGCAGATAGACGATCAGCGAGTGGGGAAAGGTAACTCCGGTAAGGAAGGTAGCGAACAGAATCAGCATTACCGTACTGATAGCCCCCTCCAGCAGACTTGCACCCAAGGTCTCAGCGAACCGGGCCGTCTGGAAATCAATCGGCTTCAGCAGATCCATCGCGACGCTGCCGTCCAGAATTTTGCCGGAGATAGCGGTCTCGGAATACCAGGACAAGACGGAATTGGCCAGGAAGGTTAGGAGCAGATAGGTTTTCATCTGATCCCAGGAGTAGCCGCCCACCGCCTCGCGTCCGCCATAAATTCCCTGCCAGAGGAAGAAGATCGCCACCAGATTAATCGAATTCGCAAGTATATTAATGATATAAGTGTTCCGGTAGGCCATCACATTCTGCAGGGAGCGGTTGGCGATGCTTCTGTATTTGTTAAGCCGGGCTGCTGTCATCATGGTGCTCCTGCCCCCTAATTCCCCGGTTCTCGTTCAGGTCCAGATGCCCGTCATAGACAGCCTTAATGACCTGCTCAATGTGGGTATCCTCCATGCGGAAATCGAGAACCTCCCCGTGCTTCATCACCCGGCTGACCACTTCACTGGCGGTATATTCATATCTGTCAAAAGAGACCGAGAACTCCTGGCTGCTCCCTTGCTCCAGCTTCAGCCCGGGCGTCTGCTCCAGCAGCCGGTACAATTCCGGCACCCTGGAGCGCATTTGGAAGAAGATGACGCGGTTCTTGGCAAAACGGGCCTTGACCTCGCTCAGCGTACCGTCATAAATAATCGCGCCGTGATCGATAATCACCAGCCGCTTGCACAGATCCTCAATGTCGCCCAGATCATGGGTCGTCAGCATCACGGTCGTCTGCTGCTCCTGGTTGATCTGCTTGATGAACCCGCGGATCTTCTCCTTCACGGATACATCCAGGCCAATCGTCGGCTCATCGAGATACAGGATCGGCGGATTGTGCAGCAGGGCTGCGGCCAGATCGGCGCGCATGCGCTGCCCCAGCGAGAGCTTCCGCGCCGACAGGTGGATGAATTCGCTCATCCCGAGCATTTCGGTGAACAGGTCCATATTCTTCCTGTAGAGGGCATCTGGAATCTGATAGATATCCTTCAGCAGCGAGAAGGACTCGGCAATCGGAATATCCCACCACAGCTGGGTGCGCTGCCCGAAGACTGCGCCGATCTGGGCGGCGTTTTCCATTCTTTTGCGGTACGGATTGATCCCGTTCACCGAGATACTCCCGGAGGAAGGCATCAGAATGCCGGTCAGCATCTTGATGGTGGTCGATTTACCGGCACCATTCGGTCCTACGTAGGCCACCGTCTCCCCCGCTTCAATGCTCAGATCCAGCGGCTTGACCGCCACCTTCTCAATATGCCGGGGCAGGAACAGATGCTTGACCGCCCCTTTGAGGCCGGGCTCCTTCACCGCCTGCATGAAGGACTTGCTCAGCCCTCTGGCTTCAATCATACTCAAGTTGAACCCTCCTGATTTTTATTTTGAAAGCGCTCCCGCAGATGGCTGCGGCTGTAAATTTCTGCATCCTCAGCGGCCTAAAAGCCGTAAGAGTAAATATATCACTGTCCAGATGTCGAAAACTATCGGTTTAGGTCGATTAGGCAAAAAAACGGCAACTCCCGGATCACCTACACTAACCGGGAGTTGCCGCTACGCTTAAGGAGAGACCGGACGGCGAAGCCTACCAGCAGGGGCAGCGCCAGCTGAACCTCAAGCCTCCAGTCTACAGCGTAGAGGTCTACGAGGTTAATTTGCTTCAATAATACATATACCACGTTATAGAAGAGGAATGAGCAGCTGAAGGTGAGCAGAGGAATCAGATGCAGCGCCCTTTTATTCTGCAGCAGCCGGTATCCCGCAAGGGTCAAGAGTGTGTAGCTGGCCATGATGAACAGGGCATAATTACTGCCGAAGCGCAGGAACGATACCATGGCGGTAGCCAGATTGAGAGCAACCGATAGATAGCCGATGCGAAGCATGTCGAACCTCCTGGAATGTTGTAGAAATATGGGTGAACATATTTCTACATTTTACAGCGCTAACGCGGGGATTTACAGATCCAATACTGAATGTTCATTATTCCGTAATTGTATGTTATAATGCTTTCTTTTAAAATCGGTTATATAAGAAATGGTAAAAATGGAGGGATCGTTCGTGACAATCTTTAATCAATCAAGAGCATGGAGTATGCCTGGGGATTTGGAAGCAAGCGAGCTTGAAGCCTTCCGGCCGCTGAACGCAGCTGAGACTGAACTGAATGGCGGGATGTCCGCGGCGGGTTCTTCGGAAGAACCCAAGGAGCATATCTATCATAGAGCTATGATCTCATCGATACGCAGTGAGATGAACAAATTAAGCCAGCTGCTCTCCATTCCTTATGTGGTGTTCCTGACAGACAAGGCGGGGACCATTCTGGAGCTGGTCTATTCTTCTTCGGATACGCAGACTGAGATGGAGCAGGCGGAGCTGCGGCCGGGGGTCAGCTTATGCAGGCAGCAGGCGGGAATGAATGCCGTATCGCTGGCGATGGAGATGAATCGCATCGGGGTCGTGCGGGGACCGGAGCATACGGATCAGACCTTCCGGGACTGGAACTGTGTATGCGCTCCGCTGCAGGACCATGATACCGTTTACGGGTATGTTGACATTTCTTTTCATAGAGGAGAGCCTATTGAATTCGCCATTCCGTTCGTGCAGCAGATTGCCGAGAATATCATGGAGAAGTGGATGGAGAAGAACCCGGAGATGCAGCAGTATCGGCTGGAAGCTACGCTCTTGGAATATAAGCTGACCGCACGGGAGCAGGAGGTAGCGAGGCTGTGGCTGCTGGAGAAAAGCGCGCTGCACATCGGGAGCGACCTGGGGATCAGCGAAGGCACCGTGCGCAATATGCTGAAGAGCATCTATAGTAAAATGCGGGTGAATGACCGCTTCCAGTTCGTGAAGCGTCTTACGCCGTAGCCGGGCAAGTCCGTATTCGGATACATATAAAAGATAGCCGGGTCAGCGATACGGATGTATCGCTGACCCGGCTATTTGAAAATATAAGAATTGATATATTTCACGCTACAAATTATCCTTCTATTTCTCGCCAAAACGGTACCGTCCTTTAAAAGGACAGCAAAGCCGTTTCCACTTGTTTGCCTTAGAAGCCTGGCTTCTAAGGCGTAAGGGTTAACCGCAGGAGCAGTTCAGTACCGGCTTACGCGCGGCCTGCGTCTCATCCAGGCGGCTGATCTCTGTGGTATGCGGTGCATTGATGACAATCTCCGGGGTCTCCTCAGCTTCCTTGACAATTCGGATCATCGTCTCAATGAAGCCGTCAAGCGTCTCCTTGCTCTCGGTCTCGGTCGGCTCAATCATCATGCATTCCTCTACCGTCAGCGGGAAGTAGACCGTTGGCGGATGATAGCCGAAGTCGAGCAGCCGTTTGGCTACATCCAGCGTACGTACACCATATTGCTTAAGGTTCTTGCCGGACATGACGAATTCATGCTTGCAGACGCCCGGGAAGGGAATCTCGAAGTAAGGAGCCAGCCGGTGCATCATATAGTTGGCGTTCAGCACGGCGTTCTCGGAGACCTCGCGCAGTCCGTCCGGACCGTAGGTTCGGATATAGGCGTAGGCACGGACGAGAATCCCGAAGTTGCCGTAAAAGGCTTTGACGCGGCCGATCGATTCCGGCCCGCCGCAGTCCAGCGTGAAGCTGCCATCCTCGTTCTGCGCCACCGTAGGCTGCGGCAGGAACGGGATCAGCTTCGCCTTCACACCGACCGGTCCGGCTCCCGGCCCCCCGCCGCCGTGCGGCGTACTCATCGTCTTGTGCAGGTTGAGATGCACCACATCGAAGCCCATATCGCCCGGGCGGGTGATGCCCATAATGGCGTTGGAGTTCGCTCCGTCATAATAGAGCAGGCCGCCCGCTTCATGGACAATCGCGGCGATCTCGACGATCTGTGTCTCGAACAGTCCGAGGGTGCTCGGGTTCGTCAGCATCAGCGCGGCGGTGTCGCTGCCGACCGCTGCCTTCAGTGCTTCGAGATCGACCATTCCCTTGTCGTTGGAGGGGATGGTCACGGTGTCGAGTCCTGCGGCTGCGGCGCTCGCCGGGTTGGTGCCGTGCGAGGAATCCGGCACGATGACCTTGGTGCGGACTTCACCGCGGCTCTCATGATAGGCGCGGATCATCATCAGGCCGGTCCACTCCCCGTGGGCTCCGGCAGCAGGCTGCAGGGACACGGCATCCATGCCGGTCAGGCCGGCGAGATCCTTTTGCAGCGTGTACATCAGCTCAAGCGCACCCTGAATGCTCTCTTCTGGCTGGTACGGATGAATCTTGGACAGGCCGGGGAAGCGGGCGACATCCTCGTTGATCTTCGGGTTGTACTTCATCGTACAGGAGCCGAGCGGATAGAAGCCGTTATCGACTCCGAAGTTGCGGCGGGACAGGGCGGTATAGTGGCGGATAACATCCACTTCCGATACCTCCGGCAGCACGACCGGTTCACTGCGCAGCAGACCTTCGGGAAGAAGTGTGTCAAGGCTTTCGTCCTGCGGCACATCACACAGGGGCAGGGAGTAGGCCGAGCGGCCGGGACGGCTTAATTCAAAAATCAGACTTTGTTCCGGTTTCATAGACAGCCCTCCAGTGCGCTTGCGAATTCGTCAATTTCGGTCTTGCTTCGTTTCTCCGTTACGGCAACCAGCATATGTCCGGCCAGCTCGGGATAATCCCGGCTTAAGTCATAGCCGCCCAGATAGCCTTCCTTCAGCAGCCTGGAGTTAACTGCACTCACACTGCTGCCCTCCGGGAGCTTCAGGACAAATTCATTGAAGAACGGGGCAGTGAAGATGCGCTCTGCGCCGGTGATTTCAGCCAGCCGCCCTGCGGCGTAGTGGCTCTTGCGGATGTTCAGCTCACCAACCTCGCGCATGCCTTCCTTACCCATCACGGACAAGTAGACGGAAGCGCACAGCGCTAAGAGCGCCTGATTGGAGCAGATATTCGAGGTCGCCTTCTCACGGCGGATATGCTGTTCGCGGGCTTGCAGCGTCAGCACGAAGCCGCGCTTGCCATTCCGGTCCACCGTCTGGCCGACGATCCGGCCCGGCATCCGGCGCATGAGCGGCTCAGCCACCGCGAAGAATCCGCAGGTCGGGCCGCCCAGTGACGCGGCGATCCCCAGCGGCTGCGCGTCGCCGACTACGATGTCTGCACCAAGTCGTCCGGGGGACTCCAATACGCCAAGCGCAATGGGGTTCGCGCTGACCACAAGCAGTCCCTTGACCGCATGGATCAGCGGCTCAATCTGGCGCAGATCCTCAATACCGCCGAAGAAGTTGGGGGACTGGACCAGAACAGCAGCGGTATCGCTGTCGATGGCTTCGGCCAGCTTGGCGAGATCCGTTACTCCGTCAGCATAGTCAATCTCTACAATTTGCAGGCCCCAGGCGTTGGCGGAGGTACGCAGCACCTGACGCGCTTCCGGGTGAACCGTACGGGAGACAATCAGCTTCTTGCGTTTGGTGGCACCTGCGGCCAGCACAGCCGCTTCGGACAGGGCCGTTGAGCCGTCATACATGCTGGCATTGGCGACCTTCATCCCGGTCAGCTCACAGATATAGGACTGGAATTCAAAGATGGCCTGAAGCTCGCCCTGGCTGATCTCCGGCTGATAGGGGGTGTAGGCGGTATAGAATTCCGAACGCGAAATCACATGGTTGATCACGACCGGAACATGGTGGTCATATAATCCGGCGCCGAGGAAGCTGGTGTGGGTGTCGAAATCGGCGTTCTTGTCTGCGAGCCCCTTCATATGGCGAAGCAGTGCGTATTCGTCCAGGGCGCCGGACATCGGCAGGGTCCCCTGGTAACGGACAGACTGCGGAATATCGGCGAACAGCTCATCGATAGACTGGATGCCTACGGTCTCCATCATTTCTGCGCGGTCTTGCTCGGTCATAGGCAGATAGCGGTGCTTCATTGCGGCTTCACTCCTTGGCTTCTTTTGTAGAATGGGGCTTTGATGACGGCAGCCTTGAGCTGCTTGCCGCGAATCTCCACGTACACCTCTGTGCCGATCTCCGTATAGGCAGCGTCCAGCAGGGCGAGTCCGAGATTCCGCTTCAGGGTCGGGGACTGGGTACCGGTGGTGACTTCACCGATCTTCACTCCGTCCGCGAATACGGGGTAGTGGGAGCGGGGAATGCCGCGGTCGATCATCTCCAGGCCCACAAGACGCCGGGGCAGACCGGCTTGCTTCTGCTTCAGCAGGGCGTCACGGCCGATGAAATCGCCTGCATCCAGCTTCACGAAGAACTGGACACCGGCTTCAAGCGGCGTAATCTCCGCCGACAGCTCCTGGCCGTACAGCGGCAGCTTAGCTTCGAAGCGGAGCGTATCGCGTGCGCCGAGTCCGGCAAGCGTCAGGCCATGCGGAGCGCCTGCGGCCAGCAGGCCGTTCCAGAGTGCTGCTGCAGTATCTGCGGGAGCATACAGCTCGAAGCCGTCTTCGCCGGTATATCCGGTACGGGAGAGCAGGACGGTGACGCCGCAAACTTCAGCGTGTTCGATGAAGTGGAACGGCTTAAGCTCTGTTAGAGGCGCCTCTGTGACCTGGGCCAGAATCGTCTCCGCCAGCGGTCCCTGCAAAGCGAGCAGTAGGGTCTGGTCCGAGATATTCTTCAGGGTGACACCGCTGAATTCAGCGGTAAGATGCTCCAGCAGCCACTGGAAGTCCTTGTCGATATTCGACGCATTGACGACAAGCATGTAACGCTCCTCCCCCAGCCGGTATACGAGCAGATCGTCCACCACTCCGCCGCTTGGATAGAGCATGAGAGTATACTGCGCCGCGCCGTCTTCCAGGCGGCTGACATCATTGGTGGTCATTCTCTGGAGGAAGGCTTCAGCGCCCTCTCCGGTAACCATGAATTCCCCCATGTGGGATACATCGAACAGTCCGGCCCGTTCACGGACGGCTTCATGCTCCTTCACGATGCCCGTGAACTGCACCGGCAGCTCCCAGCCGCCGAAATCAATACATCTGGAATCCGCATAAGCGGCATAGAGATCATAAAAAGGCGTTCTTCTCAAAGCTTCCATCTCGTCACTCCCTTGGTCTGGTTACATACGAAAAAGGACAGGCGAAAGCCATTATGCACGCATGCATAAATGGACTTTCGCTCTGTCCTTTGTACCTGAGAGTTACCCTGCCGCTTCTGGTGCAGGTTTCCCCGTTGGTGATCCGTGCGGCCTATGCTGCAGGCCTGGATGCTCTCCAGAGATGCGTCCGGCAAAGGTCCTTTTGCCTGAGAGATTCACCCATCCCGGGCTTACTCCTTCGGCGCTGTCTTCCTGTGAGACAGTCTCTCCCTATGCCATCATTCGCCAACCATATGTTTTTCTGCTGACTCCATTAAACCGGGTAACCCTCCGCCCTGTCAATCAAAAAAACGTCAAAAAGTTGACAAATTTAATTTTACTGTCAGTTATATTGACATTCGGCAAGCCGATAACTTAGGCTATAACTAAATTTAGAACTCCAACTACGGAAAAGAGGCGGCTTGGAAATGAGTGAAGTGCTTGACAACCTGCTATACAGCGAAGAGCATGAATGGGCACAGCAGGGCGAGGGACGTGTAGTACGTGTAGGGATTACGGACCATGCGCAGCATCTGCTGGGCGATATCGTGTTTGTCGAATTCCCGGAGGTCGGCGCGGCGATCTCCGCAGGCGACAGCGTAGGCAGTATCGAATCCGTGAAGACGGTATCGGAGCTGTATTCCCCTGTATCAGGTAAGGTGACCAAGATCAACGATGCGCTGGAGGCCAGCCCGGAGCTGATCAACGATCAGCCGTACGGAGGCGGATGGATTTTTGAGCTGGAGCTGGACGCTGAGTTCGCAGAGGCCGTAACCGGCTTGCTGGATGCGGCTGCGTACAAGGAACTGGTTGGCGAGTAAGAGTTAGCATATTTGCGAAAGCGGCTGTTAATACGGCAGACTTCTCTTTGTTACATTAGATGTTACTAATGTGAGAGGTCTGTCTTTTTGCGTCTATAGGCTATTCCTTCTCCTGAAGCTGCCGCAGCACAATCAGTTCAACCCGGCGGTTCCGCTGCTTGCCCTCGGCGGTTGTATTATCGTAAGCAGGCCGGGTATCGGCATAACCCGCGTACTGGAAGGTAGCAGGGCTCAGCCCCTCTTTATCCAAAAAGAAGCGTAGGACAGAGAGGGCACGGGCACCGGAAAGCTCCCAGTTGTCCCTGTAGACTGATCCTGGGGTGACGGGAACATTGTCGGTGTGGCCTTCGATGCTGATGGTCGCGCCGATGCCGCGGAACAGGCCGGAGAGCTGGCGCAGTGCAGGGAGGGCAGGCGATTTCAGCTCCGCTTGGCCCGCATCGAACAGGAACCGGTCACTCAGCGTGATGGCAATGCCCTGCGGCTTGTCTGCAACGAAAATCTGTTCCCCCAGGTTATTCTCCTCCACGTACTGGGTGATGACACCCATAAGCGCAGCCAGCTTCGCCTCCTGTTCACGAAAAGCAAGCTCGCGCGCCGACGGCTCGTGTGAAGCCCCATCGCCCTCTTGTCCGGTTGCAGGATTATCTGCCCCGGCTCCATTTCCCCCGTTCGCATTCACAGAGCCTGGAGCAGAAGGACCGCCAGCGGTGCCACTGTCTTCATTATGGTCCTTCGATACATCCGTTCCGGTGATTTCCTGATTGCCCTCCAGCACGCCGCTTCCGCCCTCCAGCACTGCACTCCCGCTTTTGAAGGTATCCGATAAGGAGCCGCTCACAATGGCATATTTCTGCGAATCCAGGCTGCTCATGGCATACAGAATCACGAAGAAAATAAGCAGAAGTGTGATCAGATCCGCGTAGGTAATCATCCAGCGGTCCCGGCTCTCATTGCCTGCGGCGGCGCGGGGCTGCCGGCGGTTTCTTTGTCTCATAGCGGGTCCCCCGGGCTGGTACCGGTGCTGCGCTTAGGGGCGTCTGCCAGGAAGGGAGCCAGCTTTTGGCGGACCAGATGCGGGTGATCCCCGTTCTGCAGGGACAGAATGCCGACAAGCAGCATCTCCATGGTCCCGAGCTCACTTTGGCTGCGGGATTTGATTTTGGAGGCAATGGGTAAAAAGATAAGATTGGCGCTGGCTACGCCATAGAGCGTGGCTGTAAAAGCTACGGCAATGGACGCGCCCAGATGGGAAGGGTCCGTTAAATTGCTGAGTACCCGGATCAGCCCCATAACGGTGCCGATAATCCCCATGGTGGGTGCGTACCCGCCGGCGGCTTCGAATATTTTGGCATAGCCTTCATATTTCAGTTCCTTGGCATCCATCCCAAGCTCCAGGATCTGCCGGACCTGATCAGGGTCATTGCCGTCGACGATCAGAAACAGGCCTTCACGGGTGAAGGGATCGGGATGCTCCTCCGCCCGTTTCTCCAGAGCGAGAACGCCGCCGCGCCGCGTGAGGGCAGCCATGGCGATCAGCTCCTCAGCTTGTTCCCGGCTGGTATCCCGCTGTCTGCCAAAAGCCAGGCGGAGCGCCGCCGGAATGCTGCGGAGCTTGGACGCCGGGAAGCTGACGAGTACCGCCGCCAGGGTGCCGCCGAACACGATCAGGGCTGCATTGGGCTGCAGCAGGCCTTCGATGCTGCCGCCTTCCCACAGAAAGCCGCCAATCATAGCGGCAATCCCGGCCAGCAGGCCGATAATTGTAGTGAAATCCATAAGTTCAGGCTCCTTAAATTTCTATATATTATGGTTTGCAACAGTCTGGGCAACGCTGTATAATAAACGGGAACGTGCATTCCTATCTTCCATATTTTTCAGCATGGTATGGAGGAGGAAGCTATTTGGTTACAATTATAATATATTCATATATTTTAGACGATAGAGGGGAGACGGGCAAATGAGTGAACTTGTCGTCAGTACGAAGACTTTTGAACTGGAGTCCGAGTATACACCCCAGGGCGATCAGCCTCATGCCATAGAAGAGTTAGTAGACGGCATCCGGCAGGGCAAGAAGCACCAGACGCTGCTGGGAGCGACGGGTACAGGCAAGACCTTTACCATCGCACAAGTAATTTCCAAGTTGAACCGGCCGACGCTGGTCATCGCGCACAACAAGACGCTGGCTGCGCAGCTGGCGAGTGAGTTCAAAGAATTTTTTCCGAGCAATTCCGTTGATTACTTCGTCAGTTACTACGACTACTACCAGCCAGAGGCGTACATTCCTTCCTCCGATACCTACATTGAGAAAGACTCCAGCATAAATGAAGAAATCGACAAGCTCCGCCACTCAGCGACCAGCTCGTTGTTCGAACGCCGTGACGTCATTATAGTGGCGAGTGTGTCCTGTATTTATGGTCTCGGTTCGCCGAAGGAATACGGAAGCCTGCTGCTCTCGCTGCGGGTAGGGATGGAGAAGCCGCGCAATCAGATTCTGAGCAGGCTTGTAGATATCCAGTATCAGCGTAATGATATCAATTTCGTACGGGGTACGTTCCGTGTGCGCGGGGATGTGGTTGAGATCTTCCCGGCGTCTCAGGGCGAACATGCGATTCGTGTAGAGCTGTTCGGAGACGAGATCGAACGGATTACCGAAATAGACGTTCTGACAGGCGAGCTGATCGGCGAACGCGATCATATTGCGATCTTCCCGGCGTCCCACTTTGTCACTCAGGAAGAGACGATGCGTGTTGCCCTTGTTAATATTGAGCGTGAGCTGGAGGAACGGCTGGCTGTGCTCCGTGAAGCAGGCAAGCTGCTGGAAGCCCAGCGGCTGGAGCAACGGACCCGTTATGATATTGAGATGATGAAGGAAGTCGGTTTTTGCTCTGGGATTGAGAACTATTCCGGTCCGCTTACCTTCCGTGAGCCGGGAGCCACTCCCTATACTTTAATGGACTATTTCCCGGATGATATGCTGATTGTGATTGATGAGTCCCACGCTACGCTTCCGCAGATCCGGGCGATGTACAATGGTGACCGTGCGCGTAAGACGGTACTGGTGGAGCATGGGTTCCGCCTGCCGTCTGCGCTGGATAACCGGCCGCTGCAGTTCGAGGAATTCGAAGACAAGGTGAGCCAGATTATATATGTGTCCGCTACACCGGGACCTTATGAGATGGAACACTGCGATACGATGGTGCAGCAGATTATCCGTCCTACCGGTCTGCTTGATCCGATCATTGAAGTGCGTCCAACCGAGGGACAGATTGATGATCTGATCAGTGAGATCCGTGACCGGGTCGAACGCGATGAGCGTGTACTGGTTACAACCCTTACGAAGAAGATGTCAGAGGACCTTACCGACTACTTCAAGGAGATCGGGATCAAAGTGCGTTATATGCACTCCGACATCAAGACACTGGAACGTATGGCCATCCTGCGCGATCTCCGGCTCGGTACATTCCATGTATTGGTCGGGATTAACCTGCTCAGAGAAGGGCTCGACCTGCCTGAGGTCTCCCTTGTCGCTATCCTGGATGCCGACAAGGAAGGATTCCTCCGCTCCGAGCGTTCGCTGATTCAGACGATTGGCCGGGCCGCCCGTAACTCGGACGGCCGTGTCATCCTGTATGGCGACCGCATTACAGATTCTATGGAGAAGGCGATGAGCGAGACCCAGCGCCGCCGTGAGATTCAGATCGCCCATAATGAGAAGCACGGGATTACCCCCACGACCATCAACAAGAAGGTGCGCGATATCATCGAGGCAACCAAGGTGGCCGAGTCCAAGGCCGATTACCTCACCGGTGTCGGCGGCAAGTTGAACAAGAAAGACAAGCAGAGCCTGATGCAGCGTCTGGAGGCCGAGATGAAGGACGCCGCCAAGAACCTGCAATTCGAGCGCGCCGCCGAGCTGCGCGATGCCTTGCTTGAGCTGCGGGCCGAGTAACCCGGCGCTGAAGTTTACGATCCAGGGAACGGCGCTATTCAGGCCGTTCTTTTTGAAGATAAGGGGGCAATGCCCTTGCATATCCCGGAGGGACAGCGTGCTGTTGAAGCCTTTTGCGCATTCCGCAGGAACAGCCCGCAGTTAAGCTCTTAGCGCGTATCCCGGAGGGACAGCGTGCTGTTAAGCCCTTAGCGCGTATCCCGAAGGGACAGTGTGCTGATAAGCTCTTGGCGCGTATCCCGGAGGGACAGCGTGCCGTTAAGCCCTTAGCGCGTATCCCGAAGGGACAGCGTGCCGTTAAGCTTTAGCGCGTATCCCGGAGGGACAGCGTCTGCGGCAAGCGGCAGCGAGCCGTAGCCTGATCTTGAAGTATAGCGGCCCCGTAGGGGTTAGCGGGCCCATAGCCCCAGTAGTCGTCCATTCCCCCGCCTAATTCCTTCCGCCAACTTTGCGGGTGTCCAGAGGGTGCAACCCTTGGGGCCCTCCCTTGGAAGGGAGGGTTTGGGAGGGATCGAAAATATTTTCCCAAAATGTTTCGCATTTCAATTGTTTCTAGTAAAGGAGAGGTACCGTTGGCACATGAAAGTATAGTAATCAAGGGCGCAAGGGCCCACAATCTCAAGAACATCGACGTAACGATTCCGCGTGACCGCTTCGTCGTGCTGACGGGACTGAGCGGTTCGGGTAAATCCTCCCTGGCCTTCGACACCATCTACGCCGAGGGACAACGCCGGTATGTAGAGTCTTTGTCTGCCTATGCCCGCCAGTTCCTGGGCCAGATGGAGAAGCCGGATGTAGATTCCATCGACGGACTCTCCCCAGCCATATCGATTGACCAGAAGACGACTAGCCGTAACCCGCGTTCCACGGTTGGGACGGTTACCGAAATCTATGACTATCTGCGACTGCTATTTGCCCGGATCGGCCATCCGCATTGTCCAGATCATGGCATAGAGATCACTTCCCAGACCGTTGAACAGATGGTGGACCGGATTATGCAATACCCGGAGAAGACCCGTCTGCAGATTCTGGCTCCGGTCATTTCCGGCCGTAAGGGTGAGCATAAAGGTCTGTTCACAGATATCTCGAAGCAAGGCTTCGTCCGTGTACGTGTGGACGGTGAGCTGCGTGAAGTGACAGAAGATATTGTCCTGGAGAAGAATAAGAAGCATACGATTGAGGTTGTCGTTGACCGGATTGTAATTAAGGATGACATCGAGACCCGTCTTACCGATTCCTTGGAGACTGCGCTCAAGCTGTCAGGCGGTCAGATTCTCGTGGATGTAATGGGTCAGGAGGAGCTGCTGTTCAGCGCCAGCTTCGCCTGTCCGGTCTGCGGATTCAGCATAGAAGAACTGGCGCCGCGCATGTTCTCCTTCAACAGCCCGTTCGGGGCCTGCCCCGAATGTGACGGTCTGGGGATGAATATGGTAGTCGATCCCGATCTGCTGATCCCGGATATGGAGAAATCCATTGAAGAAGGGGCATTCCTGGCCTGGACAGGCAGTACGTCGAACTACTATCCGCAGTTCCTGAAATCGGTATGCGAGCATTTCAAAATTCCGCAGAATGTCCCTGTCAGCAGCCTCTCGCCGGAGCATATGAACAAGCTGCTGCATGGAACGGGCAGCGAGAAGATCCGCTTCCGGTATGAGAACGACTTCGGCCAGCGCAAAGACGCCCTCGTTGCGTTTGAGGGGATTATTCCCAATCTGGAGCGCCGGTACCGCGATACGGCCTCTGAGGGCATCCGTGAGTTCATTGAAGGCTTCATGAGCGCCAAGCCCTGCCATTCGTGTAAGGGCAAGCGGCTCAAGAAGGAGATTCTGGCAGTGACCATCAATGAGCGGAATGTTGCGGATGTGACAGATCTGTCCATTGGGGATTGCTTGGACTTCTTCGCGGATCTTAAGCTTAGTGAGAAAGAAACAGCGATCGCCAATCTGATCCTCAAAGAAATCAGCAGCCGGCTCGGCTTCCTGGTGAATGTGGGGCTGAACTATCTGACCCTTAGCCGGGCAGCGGGTTCTCTATCCGGCGGGGAAGCCCAGCGGATCAGGCTGGCTACTCAGATCGGCTCCAGTCTGATGGGCGTCCTCTACATTCTGGATGAGCCAAGTATCGGCCTGCATCAGCGGGACAATGACCGGCTGATTGCCACGCTGGCCCATATGCGCGATCTGGGTAATACGCTCATTGTCGTTGAGCATGATGAAGATACCATGATGGCGGCTGACTATATTATCGACATTGGACCAGGGGCCGGCAAACACGGCGGCCAGGTTATTGCCCAGGGGACCCCGGAGGAGATTATGAAGGATCCCGGTTCCCTGACCGGTGAATACTTGAGCGGACGCAAGTTCATCCCGGTGACTGCCAAGCGGCGGCCGACCGATAATGAACGCTGGATCGAGATCCGTGGAGCGAAGGAGAATAACCTGAAGAATGTGAATGTAAAGATTCCGCTCGGTGTCTTCACAGCGGTAACCGGGGTATCCGGCTCCGGCAAATCTTCGCTCATTAACGAAATTCTGTACAAGAGTCTTGCCCGCCAGCTGAACAAGGCAGTCAAGGTCCGTCCCGGCTTGCACAAAGAAATCCGCGGCCTGGAGAATCTGGACAAGGTCATCGAAATTGACCAGTCCCCGATTGGACGTACTCCGCGCTCTAATCCGGCTACCTATACTGGCGTATTCGATGATATCCGCGATCTGTTCTCGAAGACGAACGAGGCCAAGGTGCGCGGCTTCCAGAAGGGGCGCTTCAGCTTCAATGTGAAGGGCGGCCGCTGCGAGGCGTGCCGTGGAGACGGGATCATCAAGATTGAGATGCACTTCCTGCCGGATGTCTACGTGCCCTGTGAAGTCTGCAAAGGCAAACGCTATAACCGTGAGACGCTGGAAGTGAAGTATAAAGGCAAGAATATCTCGGATGTGCTGGAGATGACAGTGGAGGATGCAACGGAGTTCTTCAAGAATATTCCGAAGATTCACCGCAAAATGCAGACCTTGCTGGATGTAGGCCTAGGCTACATCAACATCGGCCAGCCGGGAACCACCCTGTCCGGCGGTGAAGCCCAGCGTGTGAAGCTGGCCTCCGAGCTGTACCGCCGCAGCACCGGCAAGACGCTATATATCCTGGATGAGCCGACAACCGGCCTGCATGTGGATGACATCGGCCGTCTGCTTGAGGTACTGCACCGCCTGGTCGATTCCGGCGAATCGGTTCTGGTCATCGAGCATAACCTCGATGTCATCAAAACTGCTGACTACATCATCGATATGGGGCCGGAAGGCGGAAGCGGCGGCGGTACCGTCCTGGCTACCGGAACACCGGAGAAGCTGATCAGTGTGGAAGAATCCTACACGGGCCGCTACCTGAAGCCTGTCCTGATTCGTGATACAGAACGTACGCAGGCTATGGAGCTACAGACCTCTGAGACAGTGTAGCTGAATAACCCAAATAACCCATGTCCCTTCTAACAGGAGAGGCATGGGGTATTTTTAATATTCAACTAATATCCCTCGCACTCACACTACGGTGGTAAGCAAAACACACGCAACACCAAGGCTGCCTCATCAGCAATTTATAGTATCCGCTCCCCGCTACAACTCACTGCGGATGCCGAAGATGATTTTAAACTGTTTGGTAGTTTTAGTTCCCCGTTTGAACCCTTCCCGTGAGTCCGCAATCCAGACGGTTGTTCCGATCCAGACTCGGATGTAGAAGGAACGGAAGATAATCGGCCGGACGATTCCCTGTACTTCGACCTCTGTACCATCCGGCTGTTCAATTTCTGTCCGCATCAGCCATGTATTTCCGAATCCGAATTCGATGTATTTCAAGCAGGGATCACCGTTCTTTCTACTAACCTCTATTTTGATTTCAGGATTGATTGTAACACTATATTATACGAAAATTAAACCAGCAGCGGGCGTACATTACAGGCATATCTACAGCATGTCCGCCGTAAGATTCAATGAGAAGCTTTTGTGTTGAATGGATAGCAGCAGCTGTAGGTTGGAATGACCTGGAATGAGGTGGCTTGGCTCATTGAAAACCGAAAATACAACAGCGGTCAATGATAAATATCGCTAATTCAAGGCGTGATTTAGCCATAAGGGATATTTTTTGTGACAAATACACCGTTTTTAAAATATTTCTATTGCGTGACGGAAATGGTAACGATAACATAGAAGGTGATATGGATTAGAGAAACTTGCTTGACAACACTCTCGGGGAGGGATTGCCATGCTGCTTGCAGAAGCTGCCGCGCAAGAACCGTCTAAATTTCATACCTTCGATGCGTTTATGATTGTATTCACGATCCTGATACTTATCGGTGTGGTCCGGCTGCTTAGAGCTCCGCAGAAGAACAAGTTTGCCATCGGCTTTGGGGTGGTGAGCCTGCTGGTTTTTGTGGTCTCCGATTATGCAATGATTGTGAACTGGTTCAGCTAAAGTAAGGCACACATAACCTCAGATGCAAGCTCATCTTAAAGACACCTTTACCGCCTGCGGCGATCCTAAAGGCGTCTTTTTTTAAAGATAAGAATTCATATGCTTCGCGCACAGGAAAGAAGGGGAGAGCCATGGGAATGGGGAGGAGCGGGATTGCCCGGGGCAGGAATATACTGCTGGGCATGCTGCTGTTGTCGTTGTCGGCATCGGCATTCATAAGTGCATCCGGTGTTGTGCATGGGGCGGTCTACAGGGAACAGGGAGAGTTAGCGTCAGAGAGAGGCGCGGTTGTGAACGTAATGAAGGCCGGACAAGCAGGTCCGGTGCAAAAGGAGAGCAGGGGGCAATGGGGCCAGTCCGCAGCAGCAGACCCGGTTCCGCAGATCATAAGCAGAGTCTCGCCGTCTGTAGTCGGCATTATAGGCAAAGCAGGCGGAGAAACCGGCGGACCGGATGACCGTTACAATCTGACCCACGGCTCCGGGATTATCGTCAGCGCAGACGGATGGATCATTACCAATGCCCATGTGATGACCGGGCTGGAGAAGGCGGTAGTGGTCACCTCAGACGGGACGAGCTATAACATCACAGATACATACTCGGACGAATTCAGTGATCTTGCACTGGTCAAAATCAAAGCCAAAGCCCTGAGGCCCGCAACCTTCGCAGGCAGCGCCGCCAAGCTTCAGGTAGGAGAGAAGGTTATAGCGATCGGAACGCCGATCTCTTTTTCCCTGAGAAATTCAGCTACTGTAGGCGTAATCAGCGGTCTCAACCGTTCAGTGGATGCGGCGTACCGGCTGATCCAGAGCGATACGGCCATCAATCCCGGCAACAGCGGCGGACCGCTGGTTAACATGAAGGGCGAGGTGCTCGGAGTCAACAGCATGAAGTTCGCAGCCGTGGGTGTTGAAAATATGGGCTTCTCGATTCCCGCCGATACGGTGAAGTACATCATGAATCAGCTGCTCCAATACGGAGAGGTCCGGCGTCCGAGCCTTGGCGTGGAGCTTGAAGAGAGCTGGCCTGTAATCGTCGGACTGCCGGGGCAGGAGCCGTTGACGGTGACAAAGGTGCTTACGGCAGAAGCGCGCAAGGCAGGAATTACGGCCGGAGATGCACTGTATGCCATAGACGGTCACCGGGTAACTTCGCTTGTTGACGTTAATGAATTATTCAGGCAATACAAGCCGGGGGCAGTGGTAAAACTGCTCATGCAGAGTGACGGCGATATCGTAGCCAGAAGCCTTGTTCTTGCACAAGGTGACCCTCTGGTGAGTGCCGGTAAGACGGAGGGGGATGCCGATGATCAGACGACAGAATGAGGGGACGGCAGGCACAGCCAAGCCGGGGAGCAAGGCAGCGCATCTACGGCGCGGCGTGTCTGTCATTGTAATCCTGTTGCTGCTGCTCAGCCTATTTCCCTTGGGAAGGGCCGGGGCGGCGGAGGGGGCCATGCTACAGCTTAGTATTCAAGCGGGCAGTACATCTGCGACGGTTAACGGGAAGGCGGTTACGATTCAGAAGCCCTTTTCAGAGAATGGAACGCTGCTGGTCCCGCTGGGTCTATTCAAAAAAGCCTTCGGCAGCACCGTCTCCCTCGAAGGCGATGATGTGGTGAAGGTGATGTACGGGCAGCATACCGGTGCGATGACGATAGGCAGCACAACCGCCTGGAAGGATGGCGTCAAAATCAAGCTCGCCGCGCCGCCGCGTATGGTATCCGGTGTACTGATGGTGCCGCTGAGGTTCGTGGCTGGAGTGCTCGGCGCACGGATTACTCCGGCGGAGGATGGAGGCGTAAGGGTTACATTGACTCCTCCGGCGGCGCTAGCAGGCGCTGAAACGCAGAGCGGGATCGACAGTGACTCCGGCAAAACCCGGATCGGCAACAGTTATCTGAAGTGGAGCATGAACTATCCGCCAGGGCTGGTGGTAGGCGACAGCGGAGGGAACGAGAGCGTAGCGACTTTTACCAGTGCGGAGAACGGTTACTATCTGGAGGTACATGCTTCGCCGCAGGCCGTTCCGCTGGATGCCGATGGGCTGCTCGAGAATCTGGTCCGCTCCTCGGAGGAGGGCGGGGAAACTGTGCTGGACCGGGAGGCTGTGTCTAAGGCCAAGGTTCCTTACGCCCGGACTGTGAGCAAGGATTCGAGCGGCGCGCTCTGGGAGGGCAGGCAATATTATGCTGATGGCAGGCTGTATGAGATCTATCTGACAGATGACAATGCAGCGAATTATAAGGACCTGGGCAAATATGCAGCGCTGCTGAATTCTTTTCAGCCTTCTTTTGACACTTCTGACGGAAAGCTCCGCGATCTCTCCTCCATCCGCAACGGGCTGCGCGCAGGGTACAATGAAGACTATGGGATTGCGCTGAAGGTTCCTGCCGACTGGAGTGCAGATGACCAGCAGCTCTCCTATACGGGCCCACGGGGGAGTTATCTGCGTGTAAAAGTAAGCTCCGCCCCGGCAGGCTCCACGCTGGCCAGCTGGAACGAGGAACTGCTGTCTCAGCTCCGCGACACTTATGTGGCGGAGGCGTATAGCTTGAAGAACAGCGCAGCGGGCAAGGTCTCCGGTGAGCCGGCACTGATTAATGAAATTGGACTTAATCCGGGCAGCGGCTGGAATACGGAATATCAGATTCTGCTGCTGAAGAATGGGTACCGTTATTACTTTGAATATGTTGCGGCCTCCGGGCCTGCACAGAACGCGGATCAGGCGCGCTTTACAGAGGTGCTGAACGCAATCGATATTGATTTTGCCCAGACTAAGAGTAATTTCGGACGCCTGGCGTCAGAGGATTATACCCAGCTCAGCCAGAAGTCGGTCACCAAGACGTCCAAGACCTACGGCTACAAGCTCGATATTCCGCGGCTGTGGAGCCCGGTTCAGGATCTTCTGGAGAGCCAGAGCATAGAGTACCGCTTCACCGGCGGCCGGTTCCAGCTCTATGCCAGCCCCGAGGTCACGCCGGAGTATGCCGTCAGCCAGTTGCAGAGCTATTACCAGAACACCAAGCAAGATCCCAAGGGTCCGCAGGTGAAAAGCGTCACGGAAACCGCCTTCGCCGGTATGCCAGCCACCATACTCACAGTAAAGCAGACCAAGAACAGCATCCCGGTGAGCACGAAGATCATTGTCTTCAGCCGCAATGAGGTGGTCTATACGCTCACTATCACGCTGAACACCGCCAATGCTACGGCGAGCCAGCAAGCCACACTGGAGAAGGTGCTGGGGTCGTTTGGGTGGGCGGAATAAATATAAATACAAAAATAACGTCCCGGGCTGCCGATGAGCCGGGACGTTATTTTTGCAATTTTCCATTAAAATAATTACTTAAGCCTGATAAACAAAATTATGCTTAACATCCTTTAACAGCGGCGCTTGTTCATCCTTGGCAGACAGTACAGGAATTACATCAATCGGCCATTCAATGGCGATGTCAGGGTCATTCCACAGAATTCCACCGTCACATTCAGGCGCGTACAGCTCATCGCACTTGTACTGCACCTCGACATCCTCCGTTAGTGTCATGAAGCCGTGGGCGAACCCCTTAGGGATGAGAAGCTGCTTCTTGTTCTCGGCAGTTAGCTCAACGCCGAACCACTTGCCGTAAGAAGGACTGCCTTGACGAATATCGACAGCCACATCAAAGATCGATCCGCGTGTACAGCGTACTAGCTTGGTCTGTGCCTTCGGGTTAAGCTGGAAGTGAAGTCCGCGCAAAGTTCCTTTTACAGCGGAATAGGATTGATTGTCCTGAACGAACTGGTAAAAGAGATTGTGTTCATGAAACTTGGACTCGCTGTAGGTCTCCATGAACCAGCCGCGATGGTCCCCGAAGACAGCCGGTTCAACGACGAGAACATCTTCAAGATTGGTTTTGATAAACTTCATCGTATCCACTCTTTCTATGGTTTAAAATTGGATTTTACCTGTAGCAACTTTAATTAAATATTGGCCGTATCCGGTCTTGCTCAGCTTATGTCCGCATTCCAGGAGATGTTCCTTGGTGATCCAGCCATTGACATAAGCAATTTCTTCCGGTGCAGAGATTTTGATCCCCTGATGGTCTTCAATCGTTCTGACGAAGTTGGTGGCATCTACCAGACTCTGGTGGGTTCCGGTATCGAGCCAGGTATACCCGCGTCCAAGCAGAGCAACATCCAACTCGCCCAGCTTCAGATAGGCTTCATTAATTGAAGTGATTTCCAGTTCGCCGCGGTGCGACGGCTTGACTTCTTTAGCAATAGAAATCACCCGGTTATCATAAAAATACAGGCCGGTAACCGCATAATTAGATTTTGGATGCTCCGGTTTCTCTTCAATGCTGAGGACCTTGCCGTCTCCGTCAAATTCCACTACACCAAAACGTTCGGGATCGGGCACATGGTAGCCAAATACGGTCGCCCCGCTTGTTTTGTCGGCAGCTTGCTTCAACATCTTGGTCATGCCGTTCCCGTAATATATATTATCTCCGAGAACCATAGCTACGGAGTCTTCCCCAATGAAGTCTTCCCCCAGAATAAAAGCCTGCGCCAGCCCGTCCGGACTTGGCTGGACGATATACTGCAGTGAAATTCCGAACTGGGAGCCGTCGCCAAGTAGATTTTCAAAGCGTGGTGTATCCTCAGCGGTAGAGATGATAAGAATTTCTTTGATGCCTGCCAGCATTAATGTGGACAGAGGATAATAAATCATGGGTTTATCATAGACCGGCAGTAATTGTTTGCTGGTTACCATTGTGAGAGGGTAAAGCCGGGTGCCGCTTCCTCCCGCAAGAATTATGCCTTTCATAACTGTTTCAACTCTCCTTTTGCTGCATATAAATTTTGGGAACCGTGAGATCTTTTGCGTATTTATTCTTTTCTATTCATATTTTACGCTGGTTCTTCTTCATTTGTCTATTAAAGCAGGAGCTCTTGGCTATTTTAAGATAGATCCCTATGGAAAGTAAAATCCAAGTGTTTCTATTTTACTGGCAGACAGCTGTGATATTTGATACAATTAATAAGTTAAAAAGCTGTAAATGACCCGCCGATCAGGCGGTTTGGGAGGATATAAATGAAAGAGCAAGGAATACGCAGAGAAGACGTAGAGCTGCTGGCTCCGGCGGGAGATTGGGACTGCATGCGTGCAGCGGTGGCGAACGGGGCGGATGCTGTCTTTTTTGGCGTAGAGAAATTTAATGCACGGGCCAGAGCGAACAACTTCCGGATGGACGAGCTGCCGGAGATTATGGCGTTTCTGCACAGCTATGGCGTGAAGGGGTTCCTGACCTTTAATATACTGGTGTTCGAGAATGAGCTGCCGGATGCCAAGGGACTGATTGATGCCTGTGTGGACGCTGGTGTAGATGCTGTAATCGTGCAAGACTTGGGGCTGGTGAAGATGATCCGTGAGATCTCTCCGGACTTCCCGATTCACGGTTCTACACAGATGACGATTACCTCGCCGGAAGCGGTGGAATTCACGAAGCCGTGGGGGCTGGAACGCGTCGTACTCGGCCGTGAAAATAATCTGAAGCAGATCCGCACGATTGGCGAGCAAGCCCGCCTGCCGATGGAGGTCTTCGTGCATGGTGCACTTTGTGTATCCTACTCGGGCCAGTGTCTAACCTCTGAAATGTGGGGCGGACGCTCGGCGAACCGCGGGGAATGCGCTCAGGCCTGCCGTCTGCCGTATGATCTGATGATTGACGGTGAAGTGAAGCCGATGGGCGATGTGACTTATCTTCTGTCGCCGAAGGATCTTGCCGCCATTGACCTGATGCCGGAGCTGATTGAAGCCGGAGTGACTTCGTTCAAAATCGAAGGCCGGCTCAAAACCCCGGAGTATGTCGCTAATGTGGTCAGTAAGTACCGTAAGGCGATTGATAAGTATTTTGACGGTAACTGGACGCCTACCTCGAAGGAGGATATGCGTGAGCTGCAACAGAGCTTCTCACGCGGGTTCACCAACGGTTTCCTTGAAGGCACCAATAATAAGAAATTAGTCGACGGCACCTTCCCCAAGAGCCGGGGAGTGTACCTGGGCACCGTGGAGCAGATTCTGCGCGATGGCGTGGTCTGCCGCATTCATGCTCCGCTTAAACGTGGAGACGGCATTGTGTTCGACGCCGGAGATCCGACGAAGAAGGAAGAAGGTGGCCGCGTTTACGACCTGCGCCGCAAAGGCGTCAAGCTGGAAGGTGAAGCCGGGGAAGGCTGGATCATCGACATCGTTCCGGGCCGTAATGACGTAGATCTGCGCCGACTGCATGTAGGAGACCGTATCTGGAAGACGAACGACCCTGCGCTCGACAAGGCGCTGCGCCAGTCCTACGAGACTGAAAAGCCGTACCGGGTATTCCCGGTCCATGTGAGAGTACAAGGCTGCGTGGGCGAGAAGCTGACGACCTGGTGGACAGACGTTCAGAAGAACGTCACTGTCCGTGTGGATTCGGAGCTCGCGCTGGAGACAGCGCAGAAGCGTCCGATGGATACCGCGCTGCTGGAAGAACAATTCGGCCGCCTGGGCGGGACCCTGTTCCAGCTTGAAGCGCTGGAGTCGCATCTGCAAGGCGACGTGATTGTGCCCATGCGCGAGCTGAACAGCATCCGCCGCCAGGCGGTGGAGCTGCTTGCGGGCGAGCGTCCTAAGCCTCCCGTGTATGTGAAACGGGAGGTAGAGGTCTACGGCGGCGCCTCCCGCAGGGGCGCCGCAGCGGGCAGCGGTGAGGCGGAGCTCACCGCGCTGTGCCGCAGCCTGCCGCAGGTGCAGGCTGCGCTCGAAGCAGGCGTAACGAATATCTACGCCGACTTCGAGTTCATCAAGCAGTTCCCGGCGGCAGTAGACGCTGTGCGGGCTGCAGGGGCCAGCATTGCGCTGGCCACACCGCGCATCCATATGCCGAACGAGAACGGCTACCATGCCAACATCCTGCGGCTGCAGCCGGATGCCGTGCTGGTGCGCAACACCGGTGCGCTGTATTATTACCTGCGCCACCGTATGGAGCACCCGGATGCTGTGCATCCCCGGCTGATTGGCGATTTCTCGCTTAATATCGCCAATCACCGGGCTGTGGATCTGTTCCTTGACGCCGGTTGTGACATGGTGACACCGTCGTATGACCTGAACATTCAGCAGATGGTCGACCTGCTGGGGCACAGCGACACCTCCCGCATGGAGGTTGTTATCCACCAGCATCTGCCGATGTTCCATACAGAACACTGCGTCTATTGTACCTTCATGAGTGAAGGCACGGACTACACCAACTGTGGCCGTCCTTGTGAGGAGCAGCGTGCGTCCTTACAGGACCGCATCGGCATGTCCCATCCCGTCCGTGTGGATGAAGGCTGCCGCAACACCGTCTATAACGCCGTCGAGCAGTCGGGCGCTGAATACCTCAATCACTTCCGTGAGCTAGGCGTAGCTTCTTTCCGTGTTGAATTCCTGGAGGAGACACCAGAGCAGGTCGCGGAGGTCATTAGCCTCTACAGCCGTGCACTGCGTGGTGAAATCTCCGGTACGCAGGTATGGAAGAGCCTGAAGGCTACTAACCAGCTTGGGGTTACGCGCGGGCAGTTGGTGAATGCGAAGTAATTGATACCGACTTAATATGGCTAAGGCCCGGGCGAAACCGGGGCCATCCAATCGGATGGCTCTGGAAGTTCTCCCGGGCTTGTTTTTGTGCGCTGCCCAAAAGCAGCAGGAACTGTTATAATTGAGATTATGAGTATTTACGATAAAGGAGCTATGAGATGAAGATCCGTAAAGCGATTATTCCCGCTGCCGGTCTGGGAACCCGCTTCCTGCCCGCGACCAAGGCGATGCCCAAAGAAATGCTGCCCATCGTAGACAAACCAACGATTCAATATATTGTGGAAGAAGCGGTTGCTTCCGGGATCGAAGATATTATTATTGTGACGGGTAAAGGCAAGCGCGCAATCGAAGACCATTTCGATAATTCATTCGAACTGGAATTCAATCTGGCAGAGAAGCAGAAGTGGGAACTGCTGGAATCGGTGCGCAAATCCTCCGAGATGGCCGACATCCACTACATCCGCCAAAAAGAACCGCGCGGCCTCGGACATGCCATCTGGTGCGCCCGTAAGTTCATCGGTAACGAGCCCTTTGCCGTCCTGCTGGGGGATGACATCGTGGAGTCGAACAAGCCCTGCCTGAAGCAGATGATTGAGGTGTACGAGCAATATAGATCATCCATTGTTGGGGTGCAGCCTGTGCCATGGGAGGATGTTTCCCGTTATGGGGTGGTGGACGGCTCTGAATTAGCAGAACGTGTCTATAAAGCCAATCGGCTGGTTGAGAAACCTAAGCGTGAGGATGCCCCATCCAACCTGGCAATCCTGGGACGTTATATCCTGACTCCGCGTATCTTCGATATGCTGGGTGAGCAGCAGGTAGGTGTAGGCGGAGAGATTCAGCTTACAGATGCGATTTCCCGTTTAAGCGAAGTAGAGCGGATTATTGCTTATGACTTCGAAGGCAGACGGCATGACGTCGGCGAGAAGATGGGTTTTATCCAGACAAGCATTCATTATGCACTTCAGCATGAGGAGCTTAAGGAAGGGCTGTTGGAGTATTTGAAGCAGGTTATCGAGAACGAGGAGAAACTGTTTAGCAGGTAAGAAAACTATCGCTTATCTTCATGCATATACTTATCCAACCTCCCCTGAATCATCATAAAAAAGCGGCCTACTGTACTCAGACAGTAAGCCGCTTTTTTTCTATAACTGTTCTGCTGTTCTGATCAGTACTGTGTCTTCACAACAGCCTCAATGGCTGCGGCTTCGGCCGGATCAGCGGCAACCAGCTTGTCATAGACGGGCTGATCAACTGCTGCTCCTGCTTTCTTCAGTGCAGCCAAGTACCAGCGGGCTACCTCGCGGTTAGTGGTATCACTGTAATCTTCACTCAACCCAAGCTTCAACGTAGTGGCAGCTACATCATTTTGTCCTGAGATGACCTGTAGCTTGCCCACATTCAGTGCGATGGCAGGGGTAACCGAGAACGGACGGCCTTGGAGCTGCTCAGGCGGCAAGGTTTTCAAATGCTCCACGCCATCCACTACATGCTTGTATGCGTCCAGACCGCTTGTAATGAATTCCTGTTTCTTAGCCTCATCCTTCTGCTCAGCCGCCGCCGCAGCAAGCGTCTGAGCACGGTTAATCAATGACTCATACCATGTAATATCCCAGTTGAACTTGTAGGCATTGTCACTATATACTGCCAATGCCATATCAGGCTGGCCCTTTAGATCGTAATAGCTGGCCAATTGAGCCAACAGATTTTTGTTGTAAGGCTCATCTTTCAAAGCGCGAGTCAATACATTGGACGCTTCAGCCAGATATTGTTCGTCTTGGGTTTGCTTGAATACCTGCATGTCAAGAGTGGACAAGTATAATGCTGCTTCCGGATGGTACGGACGGGCATCTAATGCTTTGACCAAAGGAGTTTTGATTTCCTCGTAAGAAGTACTAACCGAAACTAAGCTCTTACCTTTGAGAGCAGCATTGCTGGACCCGATGTAATTGATCGACAGGAACAGCAGGAATACCGTCCCGATGGTCAGGACAGCCATGTAACCCATACGAATTCCTGTTTTATTCCAGCTCTGACGGAGAGGTTTGTTATCCATTACAGCGCCCATACCAGCCAAACCGATGAACACCAGAATACCCATGAACGCGTAACTCATATTAAAGTCCAGCAGACTGTGTACAAGGATAGACAGCGCAATAATGTAGAAGAAGAATCCGTTATTGAACTCATCCTTGTCACGTTTCAGGTAGGCACGAATGTATTTGTAGAAAATATATCCGATAAAGCCCATAAATACAATGAACCCGACAATCCCGACTTCGATCAAATACTGTAGGAAGAAGTTATGAACCTGACGGCTTATATAAGGGTTGTTCTGGTACTCTTCATATAAGGAAGCCCAACCGCCGCCGCCTGATCCGAGAATCGGGTAATCCTTCACTACCTTCATGGCATCCTTGTAGAAAGTGAACCGTTCGAGTACACTATGCTGTTTAAAGTTAATGTTCTCCAGCCGCGTCTCGATATTATCCGGTAAAATACTTTTCAATCCTGTCCCGATCAGCAGGAATGCAACGACAGCCACAGCTACGACTGAGCCGAGTGGAATCCATAGTCCTGTGAATCTGCGGGTTTCTGAGCCTCCCAGCCTCTCATGCAGCCAAGGTGCAACAAAACGTTGAATCACCCATCCCAGAGCGCCAACTACTGCCGAGGCTCCGATCAGATAGGCCCAGGCCTTAAGCGCTGCTGATGAGGAATAAGTCGTATTTAACTCTGTTCCAAGAGTTGTCAGCGGGTTGGTAACCAGCAGAGCCGCAAGGCCGGATATCGCCAGATGAATAATCCAGAGAATCTGCTGCGCAGGCTTCAGGAACAGCAGGAGCAGGATGAACACTACAGGCAGCATGACAAGTCCGCCGCGAGACAGGGTCAACAGCAGGGAGACGATGATGGGCACCAGCATGAAGCTGTGCGTCAGCGTACCGTACCACTTTTTGGAGCGAACCAGGGCATACACTGCCACGAACAGGAAGGCCATGAGGAAGGCCGCATAAGTATTGGCATACTGGAAAATGGAGGTCAAACGCAGACCGTTAGAGTCCGTCATGACCGCATCCAAGTATTTACCATTGCGCACCGTGTTGGAGAACCAGCCTACCATACCTCCGGCAAATTTCCAGCTGCCAAGCCAGTTCAGCAGACCGAAACCGACGATGAAATAAGCAATTGCCAGAATAGCATTTTGAATGACAACATTTAGTTGCTTTTGTTGGAGCAAATATAACGCTATAATGAATACTGCGACATACATGCTCTGCACAAACAGCAGATTCATCGCCATATAATGCGAAGCAGCGCCAATAAGCGACAACGCGTAGGTAGCAGGCAACAGCAACGAAGCCACAGCCAGCGCATCACGCTGTCCCTCCAGCTTGAACTTGGTGAAGTACAAGCCTAACCACACCAGCAGCAATAGGCTGCTTAGGAGTGAAGACAGATAGATCGGCTTCTCAAAGTCAATCTGCTGTCCATTAAATAATCCCACTTGAAACGGGGCCCAGACCAAAAAAACAATGAACCCTATCGCTAACGCCCATATGTAACTGGATATCTTTTCAACATTTCTCGACTGAACCGCATTTTTACCGTATACTGGTTTCGACACGTTTATAATCTCCTTTATCTGTAGGTACGAGGATATTTTAGCATATGAGCGATTTGAATAAAACTTTTATCCTTTTTAGGTGAATCTTAAGAGATAGTTAGGAGAAATATTGAATGAAGTTAGTTAAACGAATCTTACTTTTACTTAGTGCTTTATTGGTATTAGTTGTTTCTTTTTATTACATTGAATTGTACGTCAAAGATAATGGGAAAATAATCTTGAAAATGGATGTTAATTCTGAAGTATCTGATGAGTACCAAGTATTCTATTCTTCCTCCCCCGAAGGCTGGGACGAAACTAACTCCGTTAAAAAGATCTATGATCAGAATACAAAGTGGCAAACTCTAAAATTTGAAATTCCTAATGGGTATTCTTTTATAAGAGTAGATATTGGGAATGAAAAAGGTTCAATATCTGTAAAAAATATATATCTAAGCGGTAATTCTGATGTGAAGATCGATTTGTTTAAGAGTGATCTACAATTAAATCAAATTTCTTTATCTAATGATGGCAATAGCGAAAAAGCAGTTCTTGCTTCAACTGGAACTGATCCGTTTTTCATTCTTAATGGAACGGTACTGCTGGATACACTTAATAAACAACTTGATCGCACTCATATGGGGGTTGTTTTAGTTTTAAGTTTGTTAGTAGCATTTACTTTTTATTATGTGGGAAGTTCAGTAAAAGGTATTCTACAGTTTGTTAAAGACTTTGTTAACAATAGAAAGCTTATTTTTAATTTAGCTAAAAATGATTTTAAAACAAAGTATGCTTCTTCATATTTGGGAGTTTTATGGGGGTTTATTAATCCGCTCTTGACCATTGCTACATATTGGTTTGTGTTTCAGGTAGGATTAAGAAATGGGAATATCGGTGATACTCCGTTTATTATTTGGTTTATAGCGGGAATAATACCATGGTTCTTCTTTTCGGATGCTTTATCAAGTTCAACAAACTCATTTATGGATTACAGCTATTTAGTGAAGAAAGTTGTTTTTAAAATTGAATTACTTCCATTAGTGAAAATTTTCTCTGCATTTTTTATTCAAGTATTTTTTGTTGGTTTTATATTTTTGATTTATGGGGCTTATGGACATTACCCAACACTTTATAGTTTTCAATTAATTTATTATATTTTTTGTTCATTAATTTTAGTTGTTTCGCTTTCTTTTTTTACATCAGCAGTCGTTTTGTTTTTTAAAGATTTAAACCAGATTATAGCAGTAATACTTCAAATGGGTTTTTGGTTTACTCCAATCGGTTGGAACGTAACTATGCTCTCTGATTTTCTGGCTCGATTATTTAAATTAAATCCTATGTATTATATTGTTCAAGGCTATAGGGATTCTTTAATAGATCATATTTTATTTATTGACCGTCCGTATCAAACGGTTTATTTCTGGATATTTTGTTTGGTTATGTTCACTTTCAGTCTCAAAATTTTTAAAAAACTTAGACCTCACTTTTCTGATGTGCTATAGGAGTGGTAATTATGAAAATTATTGAGATTAAAAATATTGTTAAGTCCTATAAATTGTATGATAAACCTGCTGATCGTTTTAAAGAATCCATTCACCCACTTAAAAAGGTGTATCACAAAGATTTTGTTGCTTTGAATGGAATTAGTCTTTCTGTGGAAAAAGGAGATGCTATTGGTATTCTTGGAAGAAACGGATCGGGCAAATCAACACTTTTGAAAATGATAACAGGGGTACTTACTCCTACTAGTGGGGAAATACAAGTGAACGGTAAAATATCTGCTATATTAGAGCTTGGCGCTGGTTTTAACCCTGAATATACTGGTAGAGAAAATATTTATCTTAATGGATTAATGATGGGCCATAACAGGGAGAAAATGGACGAAAAAATTGAATCTATTATTAATTTTGCTGATATTGGGAGTTTCATTGATCAACCAGTTAAATTGTATTCTAGTGGGATGTTTGCAAGGCTTGCCTTTGCTGTCTCTATAAATGTTGAACCTGATATATTAATTGTGGATGAGGCACTAGCTGTTGGAGATACACGTTTTCAAACAAAATGTATAGATAAAATGAAAGATTTAAAGCGTAGTGGAACGACAATACTATTTGTTTCTCATGCTTCGGAACAAGTTAAAAGATTTTGTAATAAAGCTGTTTGGATAAAAGATGGAAAAATAGAGTCAGTCGGAGAGTCAAGCGAAGTAGTGGATAGATACGAAGATTATATGAGAAATGATACAAACAGTTCAGAGGAGATGAAAAAACCTCCGAAAGTGGAAGTGGTAGATCCCGATTTTATATTACCCTCAAATCCTGATATTCTCGCATTAATAACTAAGGTTGAAATTAATAAGACCTCCTTTAAAACATTTGATGAAATGTTTGTAGAGATTGAATACGAAATTTATGAAGAAATAATTGAGGACCTTTTGTTGGGGGCAGCCATATACACTCCGAATAGAGAGTACATCTTTGGTCCTAATACCTTTTTGGAAAAAATATCGATACCCAATGATATGGGACGTCATAAAGTGAAATACTGTATACCTCAGATTCCTTTACTTGGAGGTACATTTTGTTTGGATGTAGGTCTATTTAATAATGAAGGATTAGTTAATATACATTATAAAGAAAATTCAGTTTCATTTACAATAACTAATAAGTATTTCTCGGAAGGACTTGTTTATATTAATCATAATTGGGAGGTCTTAAAGTGATTGATATACTATTTGATCAATATCAAAGATATAATAATGTAGCGAATTTAATAAATAATTTAAGGGAAGCTGGGCAAACATTTAGTATTTTAGAGGTTGGTGCAAATGAACATCAAAATCTCGAGAAATTTTTGCCTGAGGATCACATAACATATTTAGACATTCAGCTACCTGATAATTTAAAGGATAACCCGAAATATTTATTAGGCGATGCTACCTCTATGGAGTTCCCCGATAATAAATACAATATCGTAGTTGCTTTGGATGTTTTTGAACATATATTTCCAGAGGATAGGGAAAAGTTTATTAAGGAAATTTATAGAGTGAGTTCGGAATTTTTTGTCATCACAGCACCTTTTCATTCCCCTAAAGTAGTTGAAGCCGAAAGGCGAGTGAATGCAGTATATAAATCAATTTTTAATAAAGACTTTATTTGGCTTGAAGAGCACATGGTGAATGGGCTGCCTATTTTAAATGATCTTTCAGAGTATTTGGATTCACAGGAAATAAACTATGATTTTATAAGTCATGGCGATGTAGACATTTGGGAAAAAATGATGACAATTCATTTTGTTGCGGCACAAAATCCGAAATTAGGCATATATCGAAACGAACTTGATAGATTCTATAATCAATATATCTTTAAATATGATTATGTTGATGATTCCTATAGAAAAATATGTATTGCAGCGAAGAAAAAGGGACTATCTTTAGTGCAACCGTTGGAAACAGATCTGCTAGCAAAAGAGAAACTTATAGCTAAACTGATAGATTTAGAAAGAAAATTTTATATGCTAGCTGGACTTGATATTAAAGAATCATCTAACGTCATAGAGGATTATCTTCAAATTTTTATGGATTCTGGAGATGGTTTTAGTGAAGTGAATAGCAAGAAGATTGAATATGAGGGATTAGAAAAATCCATAAGCATGATTTACAATGGTGTTTCAATTAGTTCTTTCAGAATTGATCCTTCTAATATTAAAGGGACGTTTCGAATTAATAATATTACAGTTAGAACTTCCCAACAGATAGTGGCTAAAGAAGATATTTTGATGAGTGGTAATTATAATTTTGTTTATGAGGATACTTTTGTTTTTTACAATGATGATCCTTTCATAGTATTTAAACTATTAAATGAAGTTTCTATTGAGGAGATTAGTTTTAATATTCAAAAATTAATCGAAAATGATATGTCGATATCACTTATTGAATACTTCAGTAAACAAATTACTGAATTTGCAATGAAAGAATCAGAATTACAGGGGAAGTTATCACTAATTAATGAGGAAAACTCACATTTAGCTTATGTAAATGAAAATCTAAAGAATGAGATTAATCGATTTGAGAGACTAATAGAAGTTATGGCGAATGAAAAAGAAGAAATGACCTGTAAAAATAAAGAAATGAAATTAATGAATGAAGAATTGGTTCGAATTAATTCAAAGTATAATGAGGAATTAGAATCTATACGTACCTCAAGATCTTGGATTTATCTATCGAGATTGAAAAAGATTTTTGGAAAGTGAAATCAATGAGGGTGGGTGTTTTTTTGTTGTTTAGAATTAAAAAGCTTTTGTTCTTTATGTTAGGTTTCTTTGGAGTAAGAATTAATTTGAAATTAGTTCCGATTAATGACCTAAGAGAAATTAATAATGAATGGATTGTTGTTGGACCCGATCCGCACTTTTTAGTTGAAGGTAATATATTAAATGGATGGAATGAGTTATATTGGGAGTCGAACTCAGATGAAAAGATTCCATTGAAAATGTACTGGGATGATGGAAGAGGGTTCAGTGAATTTCGAAGCATGATAATTGCGGAAATTCCCAAAGGAGTAACATTGAATAAGACTTTCCTTTATATTCCTAATGAAGCTAAGACAATAAGGTTTGATCCAGGAGAAAAGGAAATACAATTTAGTTTTAAAAGGTTAAAGATTAGGAAAATCAGTAGAGTGTCTATTGCGTTGAGATCATTTAAAAAATATCGTAATCAACGAGGTATCAGCTTTAGGGGGATCGGAGGCCCCCTGAAAAAGGCCTGGGGTATTTATAGGAATAAAGGTATACGGTCACTCTGGATTATTATTAAGCAAACTCTTGAATACAGTAATGAAGACACAGTTGATGATTATTTACAATGGATGGAAAAAAGTCGGTTGACAGACTCGGATATCATTAGAACTAAACAGTCAATTGAAGAACTTGAATACAAGCCTTTAATTTCCATAGTCGTTCCAGTGTATAACGTAGAAGAAGTTTGGCTAAGGAAATGTATTGATTCAGTGCGAGGACAATTTTATCCTAATTGGGAATTGTGTATCTCAGATGACGCTTCAACAAAATCTCATATCAAGAAAGTATTAAAAGAGTACCAGGAAATTGATCCGAAAATAAAAGTAGTTTTTAGAAATTTAAATGGCCATATATCTAACTCCTCTAATTCGGCATTGGAGATAGCAAGTGGAGAGTTTATTGCTTTATTGGATCACGATGATGAGTTGACTCCAGATGCTCTTTATGAAAATGTATTATTACTAAATGAATTTCCTGCTGCCGATGTTATTTACAGTGATGAAGATAAAATATCAGTTGAAGGGGAACGATTCTCTCCGTTCTTTAAACCAGACTGGTCACCAGATTTACTAATGTCTCAAATGTATACGTGCCATTTATCTGTGTATCGTAAAAGCCTAATAGATCATATAGGTGGGTTTCGAGTTGGTTATGAAGGTAGCCAAGACTTTGATTTAATGCTAAGGGTTACTGAACTAACAAGTAACATTTATCATATTCCCAAAATCCTTTACCATTGGAGAGCGATACCAACTTCTACTGCATCTAATGGCTCAACAAAAGACTATACTCATGTTGCTGGATTAAAAGCTATTGAGGATGCAATTCACAGAAGAGCACTTGATGCAACTGTAGAATCAATAGAAGGACATTCGAATGTTTATTTGATGAGATATAAACCAACACATAATCCTAAAATTTCAATTATAATACCTACTAAGAATATGTCCTCAGTTTTAAGGCAATGTTTGGAGTCTATTTTCAACAAAACTACCTATGCTAATTTTGAAGTTATTATTGTAGATAATGGAAGTAATGAAACTGATGTATTCGAATTATATCGTCATTATGAAAGCATTGAGGAAGATAGATTTAAGGTTCACGCTTTGGATATTCCCTTTAATTATTCAAAATTAAATAATTTTGGTGTGGAAAAAGCAAGTGGAGAGTTAATATTATTGTTGAATAATGATGTGGAAGTCATCACTGGTGATTGGTTGCAAGAAATGGCAGGCCAGGCTCTGCGCAAAGAAATAGGTGCCGTAGGCGCTTGTCTCTATTATCCGGATAATACAATTCAGCATGGCGGCGTGATATTGGGAATTGGTGGGGTAGCTGGTCATAGCCATAAATACTTCAATTCTGATCACACAGGGTATTACCGTAGACTGAAAATAGTATCAAATTATACGGCTGTTACTGCAGCTTGTCTAATGCTTCGCAAGGATGTGTATAATGAAGTGAATGGTCTGGAAGAGGAACTACAAGTTGCTTTTAATGATGTTGATCTCTGTCTTAAAATATGGAGTTCAGGTTACAACAATGTTTGGTTACCTCACGTGAAGCTTTATCATTATGAATCAAAAAGTAGAGGACATGAGGATACTATTGAGAAACAGGAAAGATTCTCGAAGGAAATAGCCTGGGTCAAAAATCGTTGGTCCAATTTGTTAGAAAATGACCCGGCTTACAATCCGAACTTGTCGAAGGTGAAAGAGGATTATTCAATAGGAGAACCAGTTAAAGTGCTAAGTAATAATTTGGGGGTAAGGTGTTTAAGGGCCAATAACAAAAAAATAAAATCTATATAATAAAAACTTTTCAAATCTCGATTTATCCAGTTTCTGAATTTTCAATCAGGATTTTTAATTAACTTTCACTTTATTCAGATCTGAAAGAGTAGACCTGTAGTATCTTAGGCCAGTGACATTTTACACATATCAAGGGATTCCACAAAGAAAATATTATGATAGAAGCACGCTAATCAAATGCGGCGATCCACATCATCAACATTTAAACTCTGTTTGCTGCTCCATCTACTCCTGTCGCTGAGATCTTTCGACGAGTTTTGAATTTGAGTAGCCGTTTTCATTCGATGTAAAAAACTTCTATGCATAAGACTAAGTTTTATAATTTTAACTTGGTTTATTTGACTGTATTTTTTTCAACAAGTAATTAAGTATCAACTGAATTGGAGACAACTATGAGGAAAATTAAGAATATTGAAAAAGAAATGATTATATTGATTTTTGGTTTGGTAATGATTGGTTTGTTTGTGTTTAAAGACTTTTTCTTCTTAAAGAATGTCTATATTTATAATGATGTAGGTAATGATACTATTAACTCATATTGGCCATATCTAACTTATTTATCGAAAATGATATATTCAGGCGACTTTTCTTTTTGGTCTTTTAATATAGGAATAGGAACAAGTTTATTTTCAACTAATCCAATTCTTACTGACCCATTTAATATTCTTGCTGCACTTTGGGGACCCCATCTTTTAGTTTATGTATTACCATACATTGCATTGATGAAAATTATGATTGCAGCCTTAGGATTTTATACTTACTTGAAATATATAGGTGTTAATAAATATGCATCTTTAATAGCATCATTATTATTCGGGTTTAATGGTTTTATCATTTTATGGGGACAGCATTACCATATGGGGACAATAATTGTATTTATACCATTTGTATTATTAGGATTTGAAAAGTGGCTTAAAGAGAAAAAAAATATTTTATATATTATTTCTTTGTTCTTTGTATCATTAAGTAGTTATTACTTTTTGTATATGTTTGTTGCGTTTTTTGTTATATATGTATTAATAAGATATTTTGAAGAATTTAAGTTTAATACTAAGACTTTTTTTGAATATATATCTAAAATTGCGGGGTATTCTATTTTAGCAATAGGATTAAGTAGCTTTATTTTACTGCCATCAATTTACGTAGCTTTGAATAACCCTAGAATTAATGGACAATTTTTTGGTGCGGATATTTTGAGTTTTGCTAATGTTATTGACTATTTAACTATAATTTTCAGGATTTTCTCAAATGATATACTTGGGACAGGAAATCAATTTCATGGTGTTTGGAACTATTATGAAGCTCCAATGTTATATACGGGCACGGTATCACTTGTTTTAGTTCCCTTGTTTTTTGTTCATTCTAATCGAAAAAGTAGAATTATATATGGACTTCTTTTGTTAGTTCTTTTTCTTTTCTTACTATTTCCATTCTCTTCACTGTTATTAAATGCTTTTAGTGCAAACTCATATCGTTGGACATTCATAATAATTGTTTTTGTTTCTATAATTAATGCTAAATCTCTTAATTATATATTTGAAAGAAAATTGAAAATAAATACAGGATTTTTAATGATATTATTCTCATTTTTCTTATTTACGTCTATAACTTCTTTGTTGATCGGAAATGATTTGTTGAATTGGGGTGAGTTTTTTACACATTCATTTAAATATCTATTTATTTCTTTAGTATTACTGGCTCTATATTGTCTTAATATGAAATATATATATATTAGTTTATTTAAAAGAGTGTTTTTAATATTAATATGTTTAGAACTAGCATCTTTTTCATCTATAACTGTGAATAGAGTTATGCTAAGTAAGGAAACAATTGAATCAAGTACAGGTTATAATGATTATACTAAGAATGCTTTAGAGTATATATCCAGTAATGATCTTGGATTTTACAGAATAGATAAAAGTTATAATTCTGTATTTTATGCTGACGCAATGATCCAAGGATATAAAGGAGTCAAATCATATAATTCTTTAAATCAACCTGCATATTTAGATTTTCTTAGAAGTATGGAAGTTCCATTCAAAAATATAAATCATCCCAATTACCTCACGGGATTAGATTCTAACACCAATTTAAATAGGCTATTAGGTGTTAAATACTTTTTAGTTAACAATGCAGCAATTTTACCTAATGGATATAGACTTATCAATGAAAGTGGAAATATAAAAATATATCAAGATGACTATGCTTTGCCTTTAGGTTTTGCATATGACAATTTTATTTCTTATGAAGAATTTTCGAAATTCAATGTTTCCGAACGTAGTGATATCCTATTAAAATCATTTGTTTCTAAAGAAGTTGCTGAAGATGCTCTTACATACAAGAGTATTGATTTGAGTAGAATAGATGCTTCTAATGTTTTTAACACACTCCCATTAAATGAAAAAAATATTAGCTTAATAAATATAGAACCTGTAAATGGAGACTTAGGGACTGTTTTCACATTTAATGCTTTAAATAATGACCCGCAGATCGTTCTACCTCTAATTAAGAATGAAAATATGAAGCGAAAGGTTAAACTGTCCCTGAAATTTAATAGTAATATATCATCTAGTGGACAGCTATTCTTTGGAAAGGAAAATAATTTCGTAGAGGAGAATACTAGATCTTTTAATTATATCGCTGGTGATAATTACTTAGAATTTATTTTTGATTATCCAGATATCGAACAAATGAGGTTTGATATTTCAAATGCCCCCGGTACTTTCACCATATCTGACTTTAAAATGCAAATTATTAGTAACGAATCATTAGATGATATCAATAACCTAAAGAAAAATACTTTTAATTTATTTTCGCAAACTAACGACTTTATTAAAGGAAGTATAGAAACAGACACCCCTAAAAAACTTTTCTTATCAATTCCCTATGATAAGGGTTGGAAGGCTAAAATTAATGGCAAAAAAGTTGATGTCTCGAATATTAATTTAGGATTTATTGGTATTGACTTACAAAAAGGGGATAATATAGTGGAGTTGAGTTATATGCCTCCATTATTAATTAAAGGACTTCTAATAACGATTTTTTCACTAGTTGTAATTCTAGTAGTTAATATTAAGAAACTTAGGTATATATTCAGATTAAAATCGAGTAAGACTTGAGGCAGATTTGCTTTATATTTTCTGGTAGGATTTCTTGTGGGAAATTTAAAGAGGAATCTTATAAAGAAAATCTAGTTGGCTAAAGGAGCATAATTAAAAATGAACATTTTATTATTTAATAGGTATAGGAAAATTAAAATAATAATTTTTGTATCCTCTTTATTTTTATTCCTGTATTATTTAAGGGAGAATTATCAAGTTAATTATTACGATGAAACGGGCTACATAAATATTAGCAAAATGATTTTAAACCAAGGTTTGTTTAATATTACTGATGAATTGAGGACTTATTTCTATTCACTTTTAATAGCTATAATTAGTATATTTACAAATGGCGATATTGCTTTAATAAAGATTATAATGAGCGTTTTTCAGTATTTATTCTATGCTTATACTATTTGGTTAATTAGCGAGAAAATGTTTGAAATTTCTCGCCGCGAATCTTTAAGTCTTGGAATATTATTTTTTGGGTTACTAAACCCCTATTTAGTTCAATCAACTACTTTATTCTTAACGGATCTTTTAGCCACTTGTTGCGTTTTACTAGCGTTAACTTATTTGATATTCGGGGATTATGATAAGAATAGAACGTATCTATTGATCTTTTCTTTTGGTTATATTGCTACAATGATACGCCCTTCATCAATCGTTTTTATTCCAATAGTATTTTGCTTAATGATAATTCGTAAAAAAGTAATTAAAGATGTTAACCTTAAGAAGGTTGTTTTTTTTGCTTGTATCATGTTAATTATATTTTTTCCGCAATTATATAATAATATTAAACAGTTTGATCACTGGACGCCATTAATTCATGCTAATTTATATGAATTTCAAAGTAATTTAGCAGCTTCTAATCTTAAATATGGAACAGTAGTTATCCCAGGTGAAAATGCACAATTATTTTTTCCTGCACCATACTCAATCGATTCGTTGAAAAATGGAATATTTGAATTAATTCATACTAACTTCCTAGCATTTATAACAGTTTATTCTTCTCATTTATTTGGTGTGCTAGACTGGGGATATATAAAAACATACATTACTGATTATTACTCCATAAGTAGAATTTTTGGATCTTTGTTTTTATATTTATTCTGGATTTTTGGTTTTTATGGATTGTATTTATTTATTAAAAACAATAAAACTATACTAGAGAGATTTATTATACTTTCATTAGTAAGTTCATTTTTAATATACTGGGGATTTATCGGAACTACTATAATCGAATCAAGGTTTGGTTATCCATTATTTGTACTCATCCTCCCCTTTGCAGGAATCAGCACGCAGCACTTGTGGGATTATATAAGTAACAAGAAAATAGATAAATCAATAAAAATAAATAAATTTTTTAAATTTTCAATTATTAATATTATATTGTTGATTTCATTATTTTACTTGTCATTTTTAATAGATTTTCAAACAGGAAGAATCAATTGGTTGGATTTTTAGGTGAATATTAGGGAGGATATAAAATGGATTCAGTGGTTAATTACAGTGAAATAATAGAAATTGAGGAACTTGGAGATGAAAGAGGGCTATTAACCGTTTTAGAGGGCAATAAATCGATTCCATTCGGAATTAATCGTATATTTTATATTTATAATACTATAACAGGAGTGCGGAGAGGATTTCACGCTCACTATAAGACGAGGCAAGCACTGGTATGTGTTTCTGGTAATTGCAAAGTATATCTAGATAACATCAAAAGAAAGACAGACGTATTATTAGATTCACCTACAAAAGTTTTAATTCTTGAACCAAATGATTGGCATGAAATGTATGATTTCTCAGCAGACTGTGTTCTTCTCGTACTTGCATCACATCTATATGATGCAGAAGATTATATTCGTGATTATGAAAAATTCAAAGAGGTGTATGGGGGATGAAACACTACTTTACTCATCCACAGGCTATTGTCGAATCTGAGGAAATTGGAGCGGACACTCGCATTTGGGCGTTCGCACATATCTTACCTAATGCGATGATTGGATCGAATTGTAACATTAATGACCATACTTTTATTGAAAATGATGTTGTTTTGGGAGATAATGTTACAGTTAAATCAGGAGTCTATATTTGGGATGGCGTTAGAATAAAAGATAACGTTTTTATTGGACCCAATGTTACCTTTACTAATGATCTTAGACCGCGCTCCAAACAGTACCCAAGTGAATTTCTTGAAACTATACTTGAGGAATGGGTTTCAATAGGTGCAAACGCAACTATAATCGCAGGGAACACTATTGGTAAGTATGCCATGGTAGGGGCTGGCTCGCTGGTAACTAAAAATATTCCTAATAATACACTTTGGTATGGAAATCCAGCTAAATTCAAAGGCTACATTTGTAATTGTGGTGAGAAATTGAGTCAACAATTCTCTTGTCCAGCTTGCGGTAAGCAGTACTCTTTAAAAAACGAGATTATTATTGAAAACTAATAAATTACTCGAAATAGAACAGGTGGGTTAAAATGATCCCTTTCCTTGATTTAAAGAAGATTAATCTGCGTCATGAAACGGAAATATTAGATAGTGTTCATAAAGTCCTACACTCCGGGTGGTATATCCTTGGTGAGGAAGTTAAAGCATTTGAAAAGGAATTTGCTACTTATTGCGGTACTGAATATGCTCTGGGAGTAGCAAACGGTTTAGATGCCCTGGAATTAATAATGAGAGCTTACAACATTGGTCCTGGGGATGAAGTAATTGTACCTTCAAATACTTACATTGCATCCATATTATCTATATCTGCAAATGGGGCAACGCCTATATTAGTAGAACCAAACTTAACAACATACAATTTAGATCCTAACAAGATTGAAGAAAGTATAACTTCTAATACTAAAGCAATTTTGGTTGTTCACCTTTATGGCCAGTCATGTAATATGGAACCTATAATAAATATCGCAGAAAAATATAACTTAAAGATAATTGAAGATTGTGCTCAAGCTCATGGTGCTGTTTATGGTAACAGAAAGGTTGGAAACTTGGGAGATGCTGCAGCATTTAGTTTTTATCCGGGTAAAAACCTAGGTGCTTTAGGAGACGCTGGGGCAATTACAACAAATGATGAAAATCTGTATAAAGATCTTCACGCTTTAAGGAATTATGGATCGCATAAGAAATACGAAAATCTATTTAAAGGATATAATAGCAGATTAGATGAGTTTCAAGCTCCTATCTTGAGTATGAAATTAAAATATCTGGATCAAGATAATGACTATAGAAGAAAGATAGCTATATATTATTTAGATAATATCAATAATAACCATATTGTATTACCAAGCGTAGAAGAGGGACCGTTATCACATGTGTGGCATGTATTTGTTGTGAGGACCCCGTCAAGAAGTCATTTTATAGATTATATGACCAATAATGAAATTCAAACAATGGTTCATTACCCTATTCCTCCTCATAAACAAGAGGCTTATAAAGAGTGGAGTGAGATGGTGTTCCCCCTTTCTGAGAAAATTCATGCTGAAATTGTGAGCCTTCCAATCAGTCCAGTGATGGAAATGGATGATGTTAAAAGAATTGTGGAGGTTGTAAATGAGTATAGACCGAATTAAGTTATCGATCGTTGTACCTATTTATTATAACGAATTGAATATTCCACATACTATTCCGCGATTGAAGGACTTAGAGAATATTATACCGGATTGTGATTTTGAGTTTGTATTTGTTGATGATGGCTCAAAGGATAGATCGTTTTCGCTCTTGATGGAGGCGAAAAAACAAGATTCACGAATTAAAGTCATCAAGTTAAGTCGTAATTTTGGTTCAATGTCTGCAATACAAGCAGGCCTAAACTATACTACTGGCGATTGCGTTGGGATCATTGCGGCTGACTTACAAGACCCTCCTGAATTATTTAAAGAAATGATAGAATACTGGAGATCTGGAAAAAAAGTTGTGCTTGCTACAAGAGAAGACAGGGAAGAATCGTTTTCTCAGAAACTATTTTCTAATACTTATTATTTGTTGCTGGAGAAATTTGCTTTAAAGGGATATCCAAAGGGCGGATTCGACTTTTTGCTAATAGATAAACAGGTTGTTCATGAAGTGGTTAGGATCGAAGAAAAAAATACTAATATTATGAGTCTTATATATTGGCTCGGACATGATCAAGTGCAAATTCCTTATGTAAGACAGGAAAGAAAATTGGGCAAGTCGAGATGGACACTTTCAAAAAAAATAAAGCTTTTTATTGATTCCTTTGTAAGCTTCTCATATTCTCCAATCCGTTTTATGTCCTTTATAGGGGTTATAACAGCCATTTTAAGTTTTTTATACGGAGTTTTTGTAATAGTGGGAACTTTATCCGGATTTATCGAGCTTCAAGGTTGGACTACAATTATTGCTTTAATTACTTTTTTATTGGGAATCATTATGATAATGTTGGGTATTATTGGTGAATATCTATGGAGGATATTAGATGAAAGTAGAGAGCGGCCGTCCTACGTTATTGACCAAACTTTTGAATAAAGAATTCTTGAAATTTGTCGTAAGTGGTGGGATTAATACATTAACTACATATTTAATGTATTTGCTACTGCTACTTTTTTTGAATTATTCTTTATCATATACGGTTTCTTACGTTTCCGGAATATTTCTGTCCTATTACTTGAATACAGTATTTGTATTTAAAGAGAAAATGTCAATCGAAAAATTTCTTAAATTTCCCATTGTGTATTTAATACAATATTTCATTAATTTATTAATGTTATATATTTTAGTAGAACATCTCCATCTATCTACAAAGATTGTACCTTTAATTGTTGTTGTAGTGACTATTCCAGTTACTTTTGTTCTTTCTAAGCTTATTATAAAAAGCAAATAACAAATAATATTTACCTACGTTAAATTCAAAATAGACGAATTTTATTCCACTGAGAATGACCGGGGCATACTATGGAATGACCTAGAGCATAAGATATGATGGGACTGTAATGTTTATAACAGATAATTGCCCCATAATGAGAATGGCCATTAATCTTAACTACTAATAAGGGTGGGTACAAAATGAAACTCCTAATCACCGGCGGAGCCGGCTTTATCGGCAGCAACTTCGTAATCTACATGCTGCAGCAACATCCTGATTACCAGATCGTCAACGTCGATGCGCTGACGTATGCGGGGAATCTGGAAAACCTGAAATCGGTTGAGAATCATCCGAACTATACGTTCGTAAAGGCGGATATTACTGATGCAGCGGCGATGGATAAGCTGATCGGTGACGGTGTAGACGTGGTGGTTAACTTTGCGGCGGAGTCGCATGTGGACCGGAGTATTCTGGAGCCGGAAGTGTTTGTGAAGACGAATGTGCTGGGCACTCAAGTGCTGCTGGATGCGGCTAAGAAATACAGTGTAACTAAGTTCGTTCAAGTCTCCACGGATGAGGTCTATGGATCGCTTGGTGCTACAGGTCTGTTCACGGAAGAGACTCCACTGACGCCGAACAGCCCGTATTCTGCAAGTAAAGCAGGCGGAGACTTGCTGGTGCGTGCTTATCATGAAACCTTTGGGTTGCCGGTGAACATTACCCGATGCTCGAATAACTATGGTCCTTATCAATTCCCGGAGAAGCTGATTCCGCTGATGATCTCGCGTGCGCTGGCAGATCAGGCTTTGCCTGTGTATGGAGACGGAATGAATATCCGTGACTGGTTATATGTTGAAGATCACTGCAGCGCGATTGATCTTGTTATTCATGAAGGTGTGAATGGTGAGGTGTACAATATCGGCGGCAACAATGAGCGGACGAATGTGCATATCGTGAATACTGTGCTTCAAGAGCTCGGCAAGCCGGATTCGCTGATTACGTATGTTCAGGATCGTCCAGGGCATGATCGTCGTTATGGCATTGATCCAACAAAGATTACGAACGAGCTGGGCTGGAAGCCTAAGCACACGTTCGAAACCGGCATTAAGGAAACTATTCAGTGGTATCTGAATAACAAGGAATGGTGGACTCGCATTCAGTCTGGCGAATACCAGAAATATGCCGCACTCCAGTACGGTACCCGTCTGGGGGATTCTCTGTAATGGCGAAGATGAAGGTGTTTGTCACAGGCTCTGGCGGGCAACTGGGGCAGGATCTTATGCTTTTGCTTCAAGGGCAAGGGTATGAAGTGCTGGGCTGTGACCGTCAGGAGATGGATATTACCGATCTGGACCAGTGCCAACAGACGATTGGTGCATTCGCTCCCGATGCTGTCATTCATTGTGCGGCTCATACGGCGGTGGATGCAGCTGAGACTGATGTGGATGCAGCGTACCTGATTAATGCTACTGGAAGCCGCAATGTGGCACTCGCTGCTGAGAAGGCAGGGGCTAAGCTGGTCTATATCAGCACGGATTATGTGTTCGACGGCATGGGGGAGCAGCCTTACCATGAATATGATAATACCGATCCGAAGAGTATCTACGGGAAGTCCAAACGGGCTGGAGAGGTATTAGTCCAGTCGTTATCTTCTAAGTATTTCATCGTACGCACCTCATGGGTCTACGGGAAGTATGGCAATAATTTTGTGAAAACGATGCTGAAGCTGGGGCAGGAAAAGCCGCTGCTGCAGGTGGTAGACGACCAAAAGGGCTCGCCTACCTATACAGTGGACTTGGCCAGATTCCTGCTGGAGCTGATTCAGACTGAAAAGTATGGAGTATACCATGCCTCGAACAGTGATTCCTGCACTTGGTATGAGTTCACTCAGGCGATCTTTGCAGAGGCGGAGGGACTTCTAGGGCTAAAATTCACGGCGAAGCTTGAGCCTTGTGCTACGGAGCAATTCCCCCGTCCAGCGCCGCGTCCGCGTAACTCTGTGATGGAGCATCTGGCCATCCGTACCAACGGGTTCCAGGATATCCGTCCATGGCGGGAAGGGCTGAGAGACTTTTTGCTGGAGCTGAAATAGCTGCAGGATATGTTGAAGAACCCCTAATCCATTTTAATGGTTAGGGGTTTCTTATTGTAATTCGATAGTCTTGATGAGAGCGATTCAACAACCTTCCATAGCCCGGCACCTCTGTTTTCGTTATAATGGGGAGTAACAGGTTCGTACAATGAATATATGGAATTCGAGGTACCCCATGAAACTTAAAACAGTCAGTGTGCATATTGTTACTTATAACAGCGCAGATGATATTGCGGAATGCTTGTCAGCTGTGCTCACTCAAGATTATCCGGTCAAAAAGATTGTAGTGGTGGATAATGCATCCACAGACGGATCGGCGGAGAAGGTGAGGGCGTTCTATCAAGAGCACACAGCAGCGGCTCAATCCGGAGCTTATGAGAATAGCATATCCAACCCAACCCTGGTCCTTCTGGAAAATGAACATAACACCGGCTTCGCCCCTGCGCACAATCAGGCGATTGCCGGGACTACGACCGATTATGTGCTGGTGTTGAACCCGGATCTTACGCTGGCCCCGGACTATATATCCAGGCTGGTCGCCCAGATGGAAGCGGACTCCCGAATCGGCAGTGCCACAGGCAAGCTGCTGCTGAAGGCGGATCATACGCTGGTGGATAGTACCGGACTGCGGATGAATAAGGCGCGGAGGGCGTTTGACCGTGGAGCGGGAGAGCCTGCTGACCAGTGGAATGAGTCTGGCGAAGTATTGGGTGTCTCCGGTGCAGCGGCGATGTACTCGCGGCGGATGATTGAAGATATCAGCGTGGAGGGGGAGTTTTTCGACGCGGATTTTTTTGCGTATAAGGAAGATGTGGATGTGGCTTGGCGTGCGGAATTGTTCGGCTGGAAGGCCTACTATGATGCGGAAGCGCTAGGCTACCATGAGCGGGGGTGGAAGACGTCCGGCCGGAGTGGTAAAGCGATGTTCATCAAGCGGATCTCCTATATTAATCGGTATAAAATGATATACAAGAACGAGCCCTCCCGCACACTGCTGCTCACTCTGCTAAATTCTCTTCCTTACGAGATCGCCGCACATGGCTACTCGCTATTGAAAGAGCCTAAGCTGCTGGGAGCTTGGAAATCCTTTTTTGCACAGAGAGCAGCCCTGAAGCGCAAGCGCCGGTATATTCAGGAGAGAGTCAAGCCTGCCGGGGAATGACTGATAGCCTTGTAAAAACCTCCCTGAATAGGCGCTGCCTATCAGCGGGGTTTTTGTGTTATAATAATTGTCGATAGATTACTATATTTGTCAGGAGAGTATAGCAGTGAATGTAGATGTTAGTATATTGATTCTAAATTACAATACATGCCGCCTGACGATGGATTGTCTGAGGTCGGTGTATGATTCGGAGACAAGGTATTCCTATGAAATTATTCTAGTCGATAATAACTCCCAGGATAACTCGGTGGAGACGATAAGCAAGGAGTTTCCGGAGGTGCTGTTAATCGCCAATTCGGAGAATGTAGGCTTTGCCAAGGGGAATAACCAGGGGATGGAGGTCGCTTCCGGGCGTTATGTGCTGCTGCTCAATTCGGATACAGTGATCCGTAAGGATACGCTGGAGACGATGCTGGCGTTCATGGACAGCCGTCCGGATCTTGGCGCGTCCGGGTGTAAGGTGATTCTGCCGGATGGGTCGCTGGATAAGGCCTGCCGGAGAGGGTTCCCGACACCGTCTGCGTCCTTTTATTATGCCTTTGGCTTCAGTAAGCTGTTCCCGGACCGTCCGAAGTTCAACGGCTACCAGCTTGGCTATCTGGACCCGGATGATGAATATCCGGTAGATTGTCTGGTTGGAGCGTTCATGCTGCTGCGCCGGGAGACGATTGAGCAGGTGGGTGGGCTGGATGATACCTTTTTCATGTATGGAGAGGATTTGGACTGGTGTTACCGGATTAAGGAAGCGGGCTGGGGAATTTATTATTATCCGCAGACGTCAATCGTGCACCTCAAGGGTGGCAGTGCGCGGCGCAGGCCGTTCAAGATTGTGTATGAGTTCCACCGGGCCATGATTTTATTTCATAAGAAGCATTATAGCCGCCGTTACAACAGTATGATAAATGGAGCGGTCTATGCGGGCGTCGGCGTGAAGTTCACTTTATCGCTGCTGCGCAACGCATTGATTGCCCCGCGTAAGGTACCTACACCCGCACAGAGTCTGAATGTTCCCGGGGAAGCCGGTATCCGCAATGAATCGAAGGCTGAGGTGAGATTATGATTCGCCGGAATCAAAAGTTTTTGACCCAATTATATATGGTGGCTGACTTCCTGGTGATCCAGCTGTCCTTCCTTGCGGCCTGGTGGCTGAAGTTCAAGAGCGGCTTGCTGGAATCCTACCGGACGCTGCCTATAGAATCCTATGGGTACTGGAGTATTATCTATGGGGCCATAGCCGTACTGATCGGTATTGTAGTGTCTCTATACTTGCCTAAGCGGAAGAAGCGGTTCATTGATGAATTCATCAAGATTTTTCAGGTTCATGCCATGGGGATCTTTATCCTGCTGGGCCTGATGTTCTTCCTGAGGGAGATTGATATCTCCCGGCAATACCTGGCGATCTACATGGGCTTCAATATTCTATCCATTATGCTGTACCGTTATGTGCTGAAGAAGATGCTGAAGTCGCTGCGTGAAAAAGGCTTCAACCGCCAGTTCGTCCTGATTCTTGGTGCAGGCACATTGGGTAAAAGATTCTATAACAACCTGGAGCAGTATCCGGAGCTGGGCTATGAGGCTATCGGGTTCCTGGATGACTTCCATCAGTGGGATGGCATTGAGGAGCAGCGGTATAAGCCGATTCTGGGTACAGTGGATCAGTTGGAGGCTATGCTGGAGATGCTTCCTGTCGATGAGGTGATTCTGGCGCTGCCGCTGGATGCCCACTCGAAATACCCGGCTATTATTGCAACTTGTGAGAAAGCCGGGATGCGGACGCTGATTATCCCCGATTTCTTCGATTACCTGCCGGCCCGTCCGTATTTCGATAACTTTGCCGGGATGCCGATGATTAATGTGCGCGATATTCCGCTGGATATGGCCGGGAACAAAATGGCAAAGCGTGCGTTTGATATTGTATTCGCCTTGTTCGCCATTCTCATGCTGTCTCCGGTGATGCTGATTGTTGCGCTCGGAGTGCGTCTGACCTCACCCGGCCCGGTGATTTTCAAGCAGGAGCGGGTGGGCCTGAACCGCCGTAATTTCATGATGTACAAGTTCCGCTCCATGAAAATGCAGACGGACGGTGAAGTGGACACAGGCTGGAGCACGAAGGAAGATCCGCGCCGGACCCGCTTTGGTACGTTTATCCGCCGAACGAGTCTGGATGAGCTGCCGCAATTCTTTAATGTACTGTTCGGGCAGATGAGTGTGGTTGGTCCGCGGCCGGAGCGCCCTTATTTTGTAGAGCAGTTCCGCGGCGAGATTCCGAAGTATATGGTTAAGCATCATGTGCGGCCGGGGATTACCGGCTGGGCTCAGAGTAACGGTCTGCGCGGGGATACCTCGATTGAGGACCGGATCAAGCATGATATTTTTTATATCGAGAACTGGTCTCTGCTGTTCGACATCCGGATTATTGCCAAGACTATTCGTAATGGGTTTAAGAACGCTTATTAATACACGGTCTTATCTATATTCTATTCTCCGCTAAAAAACGGTTGCTGCCCCTTGAGGATGACACAGCCGTTTTTGCTTTTTTCAGCCGACTCTCTACTACTTGCAAAGGAGACTGCCATCATGAAGAGAACAAAGCTTATTGCTTCTATTACTATGATCGGGGCTGTTACACTTTTGCTTGTATTGATGCTTGGAGGAAAAGAAAAACAGCCAGCTACAGGCTTCGCGGCCCACAGGGTCATTGCCCATGCCATGGGCGGAATCAATGACAAGGCGTATACCAATACCAAGGACGCTTTTATTGCGAACTATGAGCAGGGGACCCGGATCTTTGAGGCGGACCTGCTGCTGACCAGTGATGAACAGCTCGTGGCCCGTCATGAATGGACTACAGGTATGAGTAAGAAGCTGGGTCAACAGGAGGTTCTTCCTCCTGACAAGCAGGGAGAGGTGCTGACTCACGATGAAGTGATGAACAGCCCGGTGCTGGAGCTCTACTCTCCGCTGGATATTGAGAAAATCGTCAATCTGATGGAGATCTACCCGGATACCTATATTGTTACGGACACGAAGGAGCTGGAACCGGAACAGGTAACGAAGCAATTTCAGCTCATTGTAGAAGCCGCCCGGAAGAAGGACCCTGCGCTGCTGGAGCGGATCGTTCCGCAGATTTACAGCCGGGAGATGCTGGAGGTTGTGAAGCAGGTGTACGCTTTTCCGGAAATCATTTATACCCTATACCAGACAGAGGACAGCGACGAGGTGGTCATTGAATTCGTCAAGCAGACCGGCGTGGACATCACGATGCCGACAACCAGGGCTACCAAGACCTTCGTGCGTAACTTGAAAAAAGCGGGCGCCAGAGTCTACGTGCATACCGTGAACGATGAGCAGGAGATTGTGGAGCTGTCCCGGCTGGGCGTCAACGGATTCTATACTGATTTTGTCCCGGAAAATGATTTGAACCGGATCAAGGGTCTCCGCTGATCGAGGAGAAGGCTAAGGCAAATATGCGAAAAAATGTTCGCATTTTGTTCTCTTTTAAATTGACACCCCCCTTCGTGCTGACTTAGACTAGAGATACGGATTTTTGCGAGCGCAGGAGTGTGTATATTCACTTAGATGAACAATGAGGATGGACAAAGATGAACGAGATGCGGCAAATGATCAGGCCATGGCGGCATGTATTCAAGCTGGACCCGGACCGTGTGCTTGGTGACAAGGAGCTGGCCGCTGTGTGCCAGTCAGGAACCGATGCGATTATCGTAGGCGGCTCTACCGGCGTGACTTATGAGAATACGGTGAGTCTGCTTGCGAGAATCCGGCAGTATGACCTGCCTTGCGCACTGGAGATCTCGGATCTGGAGGCCGCTGTGCCCGGTTTTGACCTGTATATGATTCCCATGGTGCTCAACACTGACGATACTTCATGGATTCTCGGCCATCACCGCCGGGCCATTGAACGCTTCGGCAGTCTGATCCCATGGGAATTGCTGCTGACAGAGGGCTATATTGTGCTGAACAGCGATTCCTCGGTAGCGCGCCTGACCGGTGCCGACTGCTCGCTCGATGCGGCTGGTGCGGGAGCCTATGCGCAGATTGCAGACAAGCTGATGAACCTCCCGGTGGTCTACCTTGAATATAGCGGACGTTATGGAGATCTGGAGATTGTGCGCGAGGTCAGGGAAGTGGTTGAGCACAGCCAGCTTTTCTATGGAGGCGGAATTACAGGTCCAGAGGAAGCCATGCATGTAGCCGCACTATGTGATACAGTAGTGGTCGGCAATATTATTTATAGTAATGTGGAACAAGCGCTGTTGACGGTCCAGGCTGTGCGGGATACCCCGCAGATGGATTGGTAGAATGGATAGATCTTGATGTAGTTTATATTCAGAAAGGAGCATGTAACACATGCAACTTGTTAACATACAGGACGCCGTAAGCCGTCTGAATCCCCCGCAGCGTCAGGCTGTAGAAGCAACTGAAGGACCCCTGCTGATCATGGCTGGCGCAGGCAGCGGCAAGACCCGAGTACTGACCCACCGGATTGCCTGGCTGATCGCGAACCGTAAGGCACCGCCTTGGGCGATTCTGGCGATTACGTTTACGAATAAGGCCGCCCGGGAGATGCAGGATCGGGTCTCCAAGCTGGTAGGGCCGGAGGGCCGGGATATCTGGGTATCCACCTTCCACTCGATGTGTGTGCGGATCCTGCGGAAGGACATTGATCAGATCGGCTTCACCTCGAATTTCTCCATTCTGGATTCGACAGACCAGCTATCTGTTATCCGCAATTGTATGAAGGATCTGGATATCGATACCAAGAAGTTCGAGCCGAAGGCCATCCAGGCCGTCATCAGCACGAACAAGAATGAGCTGATTACACCGGCGCAGTATGAGCAGAAGGCCGGCGATTATTTTGAAGGCTTGGTAGCTAAGGTATACACCAAATACCAGCACCGCCTGAGAAGCAATAACTCTCTGGATTTCGATGACCTGATTATGAAGACGATCGAGCTGTTCAAGGAGAAGCCAGATGTACTGGATTTCTATCAGAAGAAGTTCAAGTATATTCATGTCGATGAGTATCAGGATACGAACCGGGCGCAGTACATGCTCTGCCGGATGCTTGCTGAAGGCCACCACCGGATCTGCGTGGTCGGGGACAGTGACCAGTCCATCTACCGCTGGCGCGGGGCGGATATCTCGAACATCTTGAACTTCGAAGAGGATTACCCCGAAGCCCAGACGATTCTGCTGGAGCAGAATTACCGCTCCACCTCGAACATTCTGAATGCCGCCAACGGCGTGATTGCCCTCAATACGGGCCGCAAGCCGAAGAAGCTGTGGACCGACTCCGATGAAGGCGCGAAGATTAAGGTGTTCCGCGGTGACACTGAGCATGACGAAGGATATTTCGTCACCGGGGAGATCAGTAAGAATGTGAAGCAGGGACAGGCCTACCAGAACCATGCGATTCTGTACCGTACGAATGCCCAGTCCCGTGTAATAGAAGAAATTCTGATCAAATCGGATATTCCGTATCAGATCGTCGGCGGCATCAAGTTCTATGACCGCAAAGAAATTAAGGATCTGCTGGCGTATCTGCGCCTGCTGTCCAATCCTGATGATGATATCAGCCTGACGCGGATTATCAATGTTCCGAAGCGCGGGCTGGGGGATACCACTGTGGGTAAGCTTGCGGCAGCGGCGGCTGCCCAGGGCGTCTCGATTTTCCGGGCGCTGCAGACGGTGGATGATCTCGGCTTCGCCGGACGGACCCGCAATACGCTGGTGGAATTCTACGATATGATCGAAGCCCTGCACCGGATGGTGGAGTTCCTCTCGGTGACAGAGCTGACCGAGAAGATTCTGGAGCTGTCCCAGTACCGGCTTGAACTGCAGAACGAGAATACGCTGGAATCCCGTTCCCGCCTGGAGAACATTGACGAGTTCCTGTCTGTGACGATGGAATTCGAGAAGAACAATGAAGACAAGTCGCTGGTCTCCTTCCTGACGGATCTGGCGCTGGTTGCAGACATCGACAGCGTGAACGATGAAGAAGAACGCAGCGATGCGGTGGTGCTGATGACGATGCACAGCGCGAAGGGGCTGGAGTTCCCGACCGTATTCATCATTGGGATGGAGGAAGGGGTATTCCCGCACAGCCGTGCCTTCCAGGACAATGATGAACTGGAAGAAGAACGCCGGCTGGCGTATGTGGGCATTACCCGTGCGGAGAAGCAGCTGTTCCTCAGCTGTGCACGGATGCGCACGCTGTTCGGGCGGACGAACGCGAATGCGCCGTCCCGCTTCCTGGAGGAGATTCCGGAGGAGCTGAAGGAAGATACCGTCCGTGAATCGGACCGCTTCCGGCGCGGAGGCACGGAGTCAGGCGGTGCCTACGGCGGCCGCGGCTTCGGCGGAAGCGGAGGCGGCCGGGGGAACTTCGGCAGCCGCACCGCTGCGGCCGGGAACGCGCCGGGAGGCGGCGGGGCCGCCAGCTTCGGCAGCGGCAGCTCGGCAAGCGCGGTGCCGGGCGCGGGCCGGGTCGTGGTGACGACCGGCGGCGCGCAGCGCACGACGGGCGGAGCCGGGGCGGCTGCAGAGGCCGGAGGCTTCAAGGCAGGCGACAAGGTCTCCCACGGCAAATGGGGCATCGGCACCATTGTGGCCGTGAAGGGCAGCGGCAACGATACGGAGCTGCAGATCGCCTTCCCGGCGCCGATGGGCGTCAAGCGTCTGCTGGCCGGCTTTGCGCCGATCACCAAAGTTGAATAACTAAGCTTGCGATTAACGACAGTGCTTTTGGTTCACGCTAACCGTAGGAAACCCATTTGACGGAGGGATGTGCCGGATGGATATTATGTTCACGATGGAAGAGCTTGTTGCTGAGCTGAATCAATACAATTATCATTACTACACGCTGGATGCCCCGCAGATCAGCGACAAGGAATACGATGTGCTCTACGATAAGCTGGTGGCCCTGGAAGCAGAGAGCGGAATTGTATTGCCGCATTCCCCGACCCAACGGGTAGGCGGAGAACTGCTGAAGGGCTTCACGCCGCACCGCCATCTGGCACCGCTGTGGAGTCTTGATAAAGCCCAGAACATTGAACAGCTTCGTACCTGGAACACCCGTGTGCTGAAGCTGGTGAATGATTATAATACCAAGAACCCGGAGAATCCGCTGCCCGAGCCGTGTTATGCGGTGGAGCTGAAGTTTGACGGCTTAACGCTGAACCTGACCTACCGTGATGGGGCGCTTGTCCAAGCAGCTACCCGGGGCAACGGGGTGACAGGTGAGGGAATTCTGGCACAGGTGAAGACGATCAAGTCTGTTCCCTTGAATATCCCGTTCAAGGAAGGCGTGATTGAAGTGCAGGGCGAGGGGATTATGAACCTGTCTGTACTGGCGGACTATAATACCCGCGCCGCAGAGCCGCTGAAGAATGCGCGCAATGGTGCAGCGGGTGCGCTGCGCAACCTGAATCCCAAGATGACTGCCGACCGCAGGCTGAATGCTTTCTTTTATAATGTGGGGTATGCAGAGGGTGTACAGTTCGCCGATCATCAGGAGATGATGGATTTCCTGCGCAGCAACCGGTTCAAGGTTAATCCATATCTTAACTATTTCAGCAATTTCGATGATGTGACCGAGCAGCTGGCAGAGATTGAAGAGAGCCGTTCCGGTCTTGATTATCTGATTGACGGGGCGGTGATTAAGGTCACGGACTTCCGCATCCGTGAGGCGCTGGGCTATACCGACAAGTTCCCGCGCTGGGCCGTGGCCTATAAATTCGAGGCGGAAGAGACCACGACCATTCTGGAATCCGTCAGCTGGAATGTCGGCCGTACCGGCAAGGTCACTCCGCTCGCGCGGGTGGAAGCTGTTGAATTAGCCGGGGTTACTGTGCAGAACTGTACCCTTAACAATGTAGGCGATATTGAACGCAAGAACCTGAAGCATGCGCTGGGCACACGGGTGTTCATCCGCCGCTCCAATGATGTAATCCCGGAGATTCTGGGCAAGGTGACGGAGGAGAGCGACGGCGGGGAGATTGTCTTCCCCGAGGAGTGTCCGGCCTGCGAGTTCCCGCTGGAGATGCGCGGTGCGCATCTGTTCTGCAACAACAAGCTTGACTGCAAGCCGCAGATTGTCAGCCGGATTACGCATTTTGCCTCCAGAGACGCCATGGATATTGAGACATTCAGTGAGAAGACGGCGGCTCAGCTGCATGAGGAGCTTAGTGTGCGGGAGCCTGCGGATCTGTATGAATTAACCTTCGACCAGTTGGTGAAGCTGGAGCGGTTCGGAGAGAAGAAGGCGGCGAATCTGCTGAAGGCACTCGAAGACAGCAAGGGCAGAGATCTGGCCTCCTTCCTGTATGCCCTGGGCATTCCTAATACCGGCAAAGCCACGACAAGAATGCTGGCTGACCATTACCGCAGTCTGGAAGCTGTAATGGCTGCTACTGCGGAGGAACTGGCCGGGCTGCCGGATATTGGTGGTATTGTGGCGGAGAGCATCGTGAATTATTTTGCCGATCCGTTCGTAGTGGTCAGCATCGACCGGATGCGGGCGCTGGGGGTAGAGGCCAAGGCTCCTGAAGCTCCGCGTGTAGTCAATACCAATACCTATTTCAGCGGCAAAACAGTCGTCCTGACCGGTTCCCTGCAAAAAATGACCCGCGAGGAAGCGGCCGAACGCCTGGAAGCACTGGGAGCCAAGGTATCCGGGAGCGTCTCCAAGAAAACTGACCTGGTCATCGCCGGGGAGAAGGCGGGCAGCAAGCTGGCCAAAGCCCAGCAGCTCGGCATTCAAGTCATTGAGGATGAAGACGAACTGATCCGCTTGCTGGAGATGTAAGGTGAGAACGATCAACTGATAGAGTTGAATACTGAGTCCTGTATTTCCTTTGCCTGTTGGCGGAGGGGTACAGGGCTTTTTTGTGTATGTGTGAACATTTGATAATTTAATACAACTCCATACTTGTTTTCACAGTTAGTTAACCTTTCCAAGGTAAGCTTGGGGTTAGAACCGTCATAATGAGAAAGGGGTATATGATGAAGAAGTTAATGAAGGGTATGATTTTTGGAGGATTAGCGGCAGCAGTAGTATCAGGAGCAACACTTGCAGGTGCGGCCAAGAGCCCGGCCAATTCCGGGGGGGCTGCCAAGGCCCAGTCTAAGAATCTGATCGTGCTGATCGGCGACGGCATGGGACCGGCCCAAGTGTCTGCGGCAAGATATTTTCAGCAATACACCAAGGGTGTCAATCACCTGAACCTCGATCCCTACTACGTGGGACAAGCCACTACCTATGCAGACCGGGGAGAAGACAGCGGGAAAATCGTTTCCGGGATCGTCACGGACTCCGCTTCAGCAGGTACTGCATTTGCTACAGGCCATAAAACCTATAATGCGGGCATCAGCGTCTCAAACGAGGATATCTCCAAGCCCTTTGCTTCCATCATTGAAGCTGCCGAGAGTGCAGGCAAGGCCACAGGTCTTGTGACCACTGCCCGGATCACCCACGCCACACCAGCCGTGTACGCTTCCCATGTCCGTAACCGTGACAACGAATCGGCGATTGCCTCACAGTATCTGGAGAGCGGAGTCGATGTGCTTATGGGCGGCGGGAAGCAGTTCTTCCTGACGAAGGATGAGAAGGGCAAGCGTACGGATAAGAACCTTCTGCCTGACTTCAAAGCCAAAGGCTATACCGTGGTTGAGAACACCTCGGCCTTAAATGCACTCACTTCCAAGAATGCCAAGGTGTTAGGCCTGTTCGGCAACTCCCATGTGGCTTATACCCCTGACCGCACCCCGGAGATTCCGAGCCTGGCCGCGATGACCTCCAAGGCACTGAATATTCTGTCTGCCGATCAAGATGGCTTCGTCATGATGATTGAAGGCGGGCGTATCGACCATGCCGGTCATGCCAACGATCTGCCGACCCTGGTGCAGGAAGCGCTCGACTTCGATGCAGCCTTCAAGACAGCCGTTGAATTTGCGAAGAAAAACGGCAATACCTCCGTGGTAGTGACTGCTGACCATGAGACAGGCGGCCTCTCCCTCTCGCGTGACAATATCTATGAGATCAATATCGATCTGTGGAACAAGCAGAAGCACTCCTCCGAGAGTCTGGCGGCGGATCTTGAAGCAGCGCAGACACCGGAAGAAATCCGCAAGATCGTCACGGCCAACACCTGGATTACAGATCTGACAGAGGAGGAAGTTACTCAGATCATGAATGGCGACGGGTCTTCTTACAAACGGGAGGGTGCATATAATGCCGTGATATCCAAGCGCTTGCTGGTCGGCTGGTCGGGTCACGGCCACTCTGCGGTGGATGTTGGGGTATGGGCGTATGGCCCGATTGCTGACAAGGTGAAGGGACAGATTGACAATACGCAGATCGCAACTATGGGAGCGGGAATCCTGGGACTGGATCTGAACAAGCGTTCCGCAGAGCTGCAATCGAAATACGTCTATCCGAAGTTCAAAATCAGCCGCGACAATGAAGTGCTGTTCCCGGCACAGGCTCTGGTGAAGGCGCTTGGAGGAACTTATACAGGGAACGCCTCTACTGCCAAGCTCACTATTGGAAAGAATACCATCGAGGCCGATCTGACCGGCAAAACAGCGAAGCTGAACAGCAAAGCAGCCGCCTACACGGTGGATGTGGATAACAATGTACTCTACCTTCCGCTTAGTGCGTTCAACCAGTTGAAGGGCACGACCTTAACCTGGGATGCGTTGTCCGAACGTATTATCCTCAGATAGGAGTGGCTCTTATTGCTCCAGATTCAGAATTTGACCAAACAATTCAAAGTGGATGGCAGAGCGGTGCCGATTCTCGATATCCCCCTTTGGAAGGTTGAACAAGGAGAGCGCGTAGCCATTACCGGACCCAGCGGGTCCGGTAAAAGCACGCTTTTGCATCTGATCAGCGGCATCATGAGTGCAGACAGCGGCACAATTACCGTAGATGGACAGCCGCTGCATGAGTTGACCGAGGCGAAGCGCGATGCCTTCCGTGCTTCCGCTATCGGCTACGTGCTGCAAGACTTCCATCTGATTCCTTCGCTGACGGCGCGGCAGAATGTCGAGATTGCCATGACGGCCCGGCTTCCGCAAAAGGAGAGGCGGCGCATAGTAGACAGCTGGCTGGAGCAGGTAGGCCTTGCGGGCCGCGGCAGGCATCTGCCTTCCCAGCTCTCCCGCGGGCAGCAGCAGCGCGTTGCCATTGTAAGGGCCATGGTGAATCACCCGCCGCTTCTGCTGGCGGATGAACCGACAGGCAGCTTGGACTGGGAGACGGCCGATGAGATATCCACTCTGCTCCTGGCGCTTAGTGCGGCTCATGGCCACACCTTAATCGTGGTCACGCATGACCTCAATATGGCTGAACGGTTTCCGCGACGCTTGAACATCCGGGAGATCAACGAAGTGCACCGGGAGACATTCCCCCGGCAGCGGTCTTCGTCCGGTTCGGTGGAACAGGAGGGGATTTCACTATGAGCCTGTTCCGGCTCACCCTCCGCAATGTGCTGCACCGGCGGTTCCTGTCCCTGCTCACCGTGTGTGCGGTGGCGATTACGGTGGCTTTTATCGTCCTGCTTGTCCTGTCCCGGCAGAGTGTAGAGCAGGGGGCCAAGAAGGGCTATGGCCCCTTTGACCTTGTGATAGGAGCAGCGGGCAGTGAGACACAGCTGGTGCTCAATACCTTTTATCATATTGGCGCGCCAACCGGGAATATCCCGCTCGCTGTTCTGGATCAGGCACGGCAGGACCCGTCTGTGGAAGCGGCCTATGCGCTGACTACGGGCGACAACTACAAGGGGTATCCGATTGTCGGGATAGACTCCGGTTATTTCTTCACCCGCTACGGGGGCAGCAAGCTCCAGGAAGGCAAGATGTATGCCGATACCGGTGATACCATTATAGGCTCATATGTCGCCCGGTCGCTGGGGCTGAAGGTTGGCGATACCTTTGCTGGCGCGCATGGACTTGTGCAAGGCGAGCATCACGAATCCGCAAAGGCAGAACATGGGGATGAGCATGAGGCCGGGCAGTCTGACGGACACGTTGCAGTTGAGGAAGAGGGAGCCGGAGAGCACGGTGAGCATGCCCATGAGGATTTTCGCTACAGGGTAGCCGGTATTCTTCCTGAACTCCATACTCCGGATGACCGTGCGGTCTTTACAACGGTGGACTATGCCTGGGCTGTACATGGTCTGGCACCTGAGGAGCGGGAGATTACGGCGGTCTTGGTGAAGCCGGCCAGTCTGCTGGGAGCCCATGATTTGAAGCAGGCGTTCGATGGCAGTAACGGTGTTCAGGCGGCGTATACCAGCAAGGCTGTGTCGGATGTGTTGAATGCGGTGGATCAGGGCTCCCGGCTGCTTGGGATGCTGACGGCCATTTGCGTGCTGCTCGCAGGGATTGCAATTCTATTATCTCTCGTTGCAGCAGCCTCGGAGCGGACCAAGGATGTGGGAATACTGCGCCTCCTCGGAAAATCACGGGCCTACGTATGGCTGACATTGACTACAGAAGGCCTGCTGGTAACAGCAACCGGACTCATCGCGGGGCTTGTAATCGGTCATCTCGGAGCCTATCTGCTTAAGGATATGCTGTTCTCGCAGGCGGGCATTCAAATCGAGCCCTACCACTGGACACAGGAGCATTGGCTTATTGTGCTTGGGGCGCTAGCTATAGGCCTGCTGTCCTCGCTTGGACCGGCCTTCCGTATGTACCGGATGCATCCGCTCGCCTTGTTCAAATCATAGGAGGTACGTTCAATTGATACGACTACAAGGAAGATTGCTTTTACTGTCGGGGGCTATAGCGGGTATGCTGTTGCTTCAGGCATGCGGCCAAAATGCTGCTACTAAAGGGAACGGGGAGTCCTTTGCGGCAGTAGCGGAAGCTCCGCAGAGCGCGGCAGAAGTCACGGCGGAAGCTGAGGCGTCCGCATCACCTTCCCCTTCCCCGCAGGCCACTGCTCCAGTAGCCAAAGACGGGGTTGCGGCATCCGCTCCTTCATCCAAAGGTGCAGATGCAGGACCCGAGGTGAAGGTTACGTTCAAGCCGTCTCCCGCGCCAACTGCTGCACCTGTTGAGACGGCTACCCGGAAGACCTCCAGGAAGACTGTAACTACTCCCCCGAGTCCGGAAGCCTCTTCTTCTGTACAAAGCCCCCGCCCAGCAGCAGGGCCTAAGGGTACCGGGGGGAGCAGCGCTGAAGCAGAATCCGCCAAGGCTGGATCTGCTCCGGCATTGAGCGTATCGCCTTCACCGTCTGCGGCAGCAACGGCTACAGTGGTGGTTGCCTCCACAGGGAATACAGCCATAGACTGGAACGGTTTTTTTGACGGAGGCGATCAGACCCGGCCCTCCGAGCAATTCTGGGATATCAGCGGCCAGCAGGTGACCATTAAGGGCTTCATGGGCGAGGTCCTTTCCTTTGAGAACAACTGGTTTCTGCTGATCCCCGAGCCGGGTGCGGAGTGTCCGTTCGATAATGGGGATGAGACGTACTGGAACAAGATTATGATTGTGTTTGTTCCTGAGGGCAGCAAGCTCCGGTATACCTCAGGTCCTCTGGAGATATCGGGGCGACTGGATGTGGGGATTAAGATCGACGAATCCGGCTACAAAACCATGTTCCGACTGTACGACGCTTCCTTCACCAGCCTGTAATCCGCCACACAAGCGCACAAAAACCTCCAAATCCCTGATGGGAAAGGAGGTTTTTGTAATTGGATAAAAGGCAGGAGCTGCAACTACACCCGCTTGGCACCCGGAAGCCAGGCATCTTTGTCATACCCCCGCTGTTCCCAATACCCGACATAATCTTCATTGATTAACTCAATCCGGTTCAGCCATTTGACCGATTTATAAGCATACATTTGCGGAGTCACCAGACGAACCGGCCCGCCGAGCTGATTGGGGATAGGTTTGCCGTCATGCATCACTGCCACCATGATATCGTCCATCCGCGCCTGATCCAGGGTCAGAGAGTCGGTATAGACGCCGTCGCCCGAGTAGAACTTGACCATGACTGCTTCAGACTGCACACCGGCCATATCGAGCAGCTTCGAGAGGGGCAGGCCCTCCCATGTATTTTTGTACACAGACCAGCCTGTCACGCAGTGAAAATCACTGACCTGCACCTCGCGCTGCAGCTTGACGAACTCTTCCCAGTTCCAGCTCAGCTTCTTATCCACCAGGCCATCAATGGTAAAAGACCAGTTGGAGTTGTCGAAAGCGGGAATGGCCGTGACCGTATATACGCGAAAGCTGCCCTCCGCTCCCCCGCCTATAGGAGGTGCGGATTCCGCCAGCGGCACAGGATCGGGAACCAATGCATTGGCATTCGTGGCCGCATAGTCGGCGGTACCCGGAAATTGCAGGGACTTGCCGATCCAGCGGACAAAAGTAGGGCCGAGCGTTACCGCAAGACCGGCGCCTACCGCAACCTTAATGAAACCACGGCGTGAGTACATAGGCTGGGCTTCAGAAGGTGTCACAGGCCGGGACCTTCCGGTAAGGGGGGATTTCTCCTCTACAGGTACAGCTTCTGCCACAATCGTGCGCTTCTTGGGCTCCTTCAGCCATTTCACCCGGGTAATGGAGTGATAGATGATTACAGGGAGGCCGACCCAGGTCAGCAGATCATGAATGAATAACGCGCTATTCGCCGCTCTCGGCCCGGCAAGTCTGAACTGCCAGAGCACCACTCCCGAGATCAGCCAGCCGATCAACAGCGTAAGCACGAAGAGGACATTGGCTTTTTGCGCAGGTTTACCCTTGAGCCGCTTCCAGTGCTTCGCCGCCAGGAGCAGATAATAGACCACGGGGATCAACAGTATCAGTCCAAACCCGATATGGCCCCATTTCAGCCACACTCTGCCCTCGCCGAGCAGCTCTCTCCAGAAGCCGCCCACCAGCATCAGACCGCTAAGGGCGAGGAATAAGACCAGCCACGCATTCCACAGGTGAATGGAGACGAGCTTCTTGCCATATCCTTTGCGAAGGGATGTAAGTAAGTTCTTCAAGCGCTTAGCCTCCTCTGGTGCCTCCAGCTTAGAGTGATTAATTCAAGTTTTAATTAATTGTACCGCAAAAAGTGTCGCTTGAATAATGCTCTGCCGCAATCCAGGGCTCCGAGGATTATTCGGCTGCCCATTCCTCCAGCTTCTTGTCACCGGGCAGCAGCAGCGCCAGCAGGCCGAGCAGCGGCAGGAAGCCGCAGGCCACGAACACCGTGGCGATTCCGATCGTGTCAATCAGATGTCCGATCACGACAGACCCGATTCCGCCAAGCCCGAACGCCAGGCCTGTAATCAGACCCGAGACCGTGCCGATATTGCCCGGATACAGCATCTGCGCATAGATAACAGTGACGGAGAAGCTGGATAATAGAATGAACCCGGAGATAATCAGCAGCACAGCCGCCCAGAACTGGTTCACAAAAGGCAAGGCCAGCGCAAACGGCACCGTCCCGATCATCGAGACCAGGATGAGGTTACGGCGGCCGAAGCGGTCCGCCAGCGGCCCGCCGAAGAAGGTGCCGACAGCGCCGGCTGCGAGATAGATGAAGATATAGATCTGCGCCTTATCCAGCGTCATCCCGTATTTGTCCATTAAATAGAAGGCATAGTACCCGCCTATGGAGGCGCCGTACCAGGAGCGCACGAACACGATGAAGACCAGGATGACCGTGGTAATCAGAATGCGTTTGCTGCGGGCAGGATCAATGGAGCGGGACACTGACTTTTTGCGGAAGGTATATCCGGCATCCAGCATCTCACGGTACCAGCGGGCCACATAGGCCTGGATAGCCACTCCGGCAGCGGCAATAACAGTGAAGCCGAGAGCACCCATCTGCCCGAAGGGAATGAACACCCACTTCATTAATAGAGGACCCAGGGCTTGACCGGCGTTGCCGCCCACCTGAAATATGGATTGTGACAGCCCCTTGCGCTGACCGGCAGCCATATGAGCCACACGCATCCCTTCCGGATGGAAGGCCGCTGATCCGAAGCCCACCAGCATTACGGACACAATCACCAATAGATAATTACCGGCAAAAGCGAGCAGGAAAACCCCGGCAAAGGTGCAGCACATCCCCAGCGGCAGCAGAATAGGACGCGGCTTCCGGTCTGCAGCGAAGCCGATAATAGGCTGAATCACCGAGGAGGTGAGGTTCAGCGCGAACGCAATCCAGCCGATCTGGGCATAGGAGAGTACCAGGTTATCTTTCAATACCGGGAACATCGCCGGAATCAGAGCCTGAATGGAATCGTTGAATAAATGAACAAAACTGACGGCGAGCAAAATGCGGTAGATGGTAGCCTGCTGCAGATTGCGTGATTCCCCCAGAGAGCTGGAGGGAGCTTGAGGCAGGGTCTTGTTGGACATTTGAACTCCTTTCAAGAACAACTAATAAGTAAGGTACCTGTAGATGATGAAGATAAATTCTATTGTAGCGACAAATGGAGCGTTATGGGAATCAATTTGTGCAGGAGGGCGGTCAACTATTCATTATTACCTCAAATAAAGTGGTTGCTTAACCAACTTATAAAAAAGACTTGCCAACGTTTGGAGCGCGTGATATATTATCTCTTGTGCTTATGAGACATCGACGCTGAATGAAGCGGCGGTAGAAAAATAAGTTGACAAAGAAAGTGATAAAATGATATGATCTAATTCCTGTGCAAGAGACAATAAGTTGAAATGCCGGGAGCAAGTTCTTTGAAAACTGAACAAATGGAACGCTTTAATTTTTACAAGATTCATTTATGAATCGTCAGTTTCAAAATGAGCAATCGCTCTTTCTATACTGCAATCTCTTCATCTGCTCAGCCGAGTGGGACCGAAGAGATTGCAGGTGATGCTTGCTCCGCAAGCATCCTAATTGGAGAGTTTGATCCTGGCTCAGGACGAACGCTGGCGGCGTGCCTAATACATGCAAGTCGAGCGGAGTCTGAAAGGAAGCTTGCTTCCTTTTAGACTTAGCGGCGGACGGGTGAGTAACACGTAGGCAACCTGCCCTCAAGCCTGGGATAACTACCGGAAACGGTAGCTAATACCGGATAATTTCTTTCTTCTCCTGAGGAGAGAATGAAAGGCGGAGCAATCTGCCGCTTGGGGATGGGCCTGCGGCGCATTAGCTAGTTGGTGGGGTAACGGCCCACCAAGGCGACGATGCGTAGCCGACCTGAGAGGGTGAACGGCCACACTGGGACTGAGACACGGCCCAGACTCCTACGGGAGGCAGCAGTAGGGAATCTTCCGCAATGGGCGCAAGCCTGACGGAGCAACGCCGCGTGAGTGATGAAGGTTTTCGGATCGTAAAGCTCTGTTGCCAGGGAAGAACGTCCGGTAGAGTAACTGCTGCCGGAGTGACGGTACCTGAGAAGAAAGCCCCGGCTAACTACGTGCCAGCAGCCGCGGTAATACGTAGGGGGCAAGCGTTGTCCGGAATTATTGGGCGTAAAGCGCGCGCAGGCGGTTATTTAAGTCTGGTGTTTAAACCTTGGGCTCAACCTGAGGTCGCACTGGAAACTGGGTGACTTGAGTACAGAAGAGGAAAGTGGAATTCCACGTGTAGCGGTGAAATGCGTAGATATGTGGAGGAACACCAGTGGCGAAGGCGACTTTCTGGGCTGTAACTGACGCTGAGGCGCGAAAGCGTGGGGAGCAAACAGGATTAGATACCCTGGTAGTCCACGCCGTAAACGATGAGTGCTAGGTGTTAGGGGTTTCGATACCCTTGGTGCCGAAGTTAACACAGTAAGCACTCCGCCTGGGGAGTACGGTCGCAAGACTGAAACTCAAAGGAATTGACGGGGACCCGCACAAGCAGTGGAGTATGTGGTTTAATTCGAAGCAACGCGAAGAACCTTACCAGGTCTTGACATCCAACTAACGAAGCAGAGATGCATCAGGTGCCCTTCGGGGAAAGTTGAGACAGGTGGTGCATGGTTGTCGTCAGCTCGTGTCGTGAGATGTTGGGTTAAGTCCCGCAACGAGCGCAACCCTTGACTTTAGTTGCCAGCAGGTAGAGCTGGGCACTCTAGAGTGACTGCCGGTGACAAACCGGAGGAAGGTGGGGATGACGTCAAATCATCATGCCCCTTATGACCTGGGCTACACACGTACTACAATGGCCGGTACAACGGGAAGCGAAGCCGCGAGGTGGAGCCAATCCCAGCAAAGCCGGTCTCAGTTCGGATTGCAGGCTGCAACTCGCCTGCATGAAGTCGGAATTGCTAGTAATCGCGGATCAGCATGCCGCGGTGAATACGTTCCCGGGTCTTGTACACACCGCCCGTCACACCACGAGAGTTTACAACACCCGAAGTCGGTGGGGTAACCCGCAAGGGAGCCAGCCGCCGAAGGTGGGGTAGATGATTGGGGTGAAGTCGTAACAAGGTAGCCGTATCGGAAGGTGCGGCTGGATCACCTCCTTTCTATGGAGAATCGTTTCCTGCAACGGAAACATTCAAATATAAGTCTTCAGTAAGCTTGCTTCCTGAAGCGGGCTTTACTTCGTAAAGTCTTGAGCGTTTCCATTTGTTCGGTTTTGATGGAATTTGCGGGGCCATAGCTCAGCTGGGAGAGCGCCTGCCTTGCAAGCAGGAGGTCAGCGGTTCGATCCCGCTTGGCTCCACCAACAAACTTCATCTATTTGTATGTCTAAAATATTGGATACAACTTGATCCTTGAAAACTGGATACCGAAACGAATTTGCGTTTTAGAACATTCCTTTAAGCTGAACTTGTGTAAACAAGTTTCAATAATTAGTAATGCTTGAGCGATGGTTTTGGATGGTGAGCGACTTTTGGCTTTGAATATTCTAGCACACGGAGAAATCCGGGGGCGCTATTCAAAACAAGATGAGCGAAGCAGCCAATACCGGAGCAATTTGGTTAAGCTACTAAGAGCACACGGAGGATGCCTAGGCGCCAGGAGCCGACGAAGGACGTGGCGAACAACGAAACTGCCTCGGGGAGCTGTAAGCAAGCTTTGATCCGGGGGTGTCCGAATGGGGAAACCCAGCTGTGGTAATTCGCAGTTACTCGTATCTGAATACATAGGATGCGTAGAGGCAGACCAGGGGAACTGAAACATCTAAGTACCCTGAGGAAGAGAAAACAATAGTGATTCCGTCAGTAGCGGCGAGCGAACGCGGAACAGCCTAAACCAAGGGGCTTGCCTCTTGGGGTTGTGGGACGTCTCACATGGAGTTACAAAGGAATCGAGTAGGCGAAGAGGTCTGGAAAGGCCCGCGATAGAGGTAAAAGCCCTGTAGCCCAAACTGTGTTCCCTCCGAGACGGATCCCGAGTAGTGCGGGGCACGTGAAACCCCGTATGAATCCAGCAGGACCATCTGCTAAGGCTAAATACTACCTGGCGACCGATAGTGAAACAGTACCGTGAGGGAAAGGTGAAAAGCACCCCGGAAGGGGAGTGAAATAGAACCTGAAACCGTGTGCTTACAAAAAGTCAGAGCCCGTTTTAGGGGTGATGGCGTGCCTTTTGTAGAATGAACCGGCGAGTTACGTTTAACATGCAAGGTTAAGGTGAGAAGCCGGAGCCGCAGCGAAAGCGAGTCTGAATAGGGCGACTGAGTATGTGGACGTAGACCCGAAACCGTGTGATCTACCCCTGTCCAGGGTGAAGGTGCGGTAACACGCACTGGAGGCCCGAACCCACGCATGTTGAAAAATGCGGGGATGAGGTGGGGGTAGCGGAGAAATTCCAATCGAACTCGGAGATAGCTGGTTCTCCCCGAAATAGCTTTAGGGCTAGCCTCGGTGAATGGAGTGGTGGAGGTAGAGCACTGATTGGGTGCGGGGCCCGCAAGGGTTACCAAGCTCAGTCAAACTCCGAATGCCATTTACTTCTTGCCGGGAGTCAGACAGTGAGTGCTAAGATCCATTGTCAAAAGGGAAACAGCCCAGACCATCAGCTAAGGTCCCCAAGTGTGTGTTAAGTGGGAAAGGATGTGGAGTTGCACAGACAACCAGGATGTTGGCTTAGAAGCAGCCACCATTGAAAGAGTGCGTAATAGCTCACTGGTCGAGTGACTCTGCGCCGAAAATGTAACGGGGCTAAACACACCACCGAAGCTATGGCTAGGATCGACTTCACTGCGCCTTTGAGGCGTGTTTATCCAGATTGACATTGATGCCGTGAACCATCCGAAGGGATGAATGGCTAAATGCTTTCAGGGGATAAACACAGACTTCGAAGCTGGAGTGAAGTCGATCCTGGGGTAGGGGAGCGTTGTATATACGTTGAAGGTGTACCGTAAGGAGCGCTGGAGAGTATACAAGTGAGAATGCCGGTATGAGTAACGAAAAGATCAGTGAGAATCTGATCCGCCGAAAGCCCAAGGTTTCCTGAGGAAGGCTCGTCCGCTCAGGGTAAGTCGGGACCTAAGGCGAGGCCGACAGGCGTAGTCGAAGGACAACAGTTTGAAATTACTGTACCACCGTAATCCGCTATGAGCGATGGGGTGACGCAGGAGGGTAGTGACGCGGACTGATGGATGTCCGTCTAAGCAGTGAGGCTGGTGTGCAGGCAAATCCGCACATCGTAAGGCTGGGCTGTGATGGGGAGCGAAAATTACAGTAGCGAAGGTCATGATCTCACACTGCCAAGAAAAGCCTCTAGCCAGGAGAAGGTGCCCGTACCGCAAACCGACACAGGTAGGCGAGAAGAGAATTCTAAGGCGCGCGGAAGAACTCTCGTTAAGGAACTCGGCAAAATGACCCCGTAACTTCGGGAGAAGGGGTGCCTCGGTAGGGTGAATAGCCCGAGGGGGCCGCAGTGAAAAGGCCCAAGCGACTGTTTAGCAAAAACACAGGTCTGTGCGAAGCCGCAAGGCGAAGTATACGGGCTGACGCCTGCCCGGTGCTGGAAGGTTAAGGGGAGCGGTTAGGAGCAATCCGAAGCTGTGAACCGAAGCCCCAGTAAACGGCGGCCGTAACTATAACGGTCCTAAGGTAGCGAAATTCCTTGTCAGGTAAATTCTGACCCGCACGAATGGCGTAACGACTTGGGCGCTGTCTCAACGAGAGATCCGGTGAAATTTTAATACCTGTGAAGATGCAGGTTACCCGCGACAAGACGGAAAGACCCCATGGAGCTTTACTGCAGCTTGATATTGAATTTGGGTACGATCTGTACAGGATAGGTGGGAGCCGTTGAGGCAGGAGCGCAAGCTTCTGCGGAGGCGCCGTTGGGATACCACCCTGATCGTATCTAGGTTCTAACCTGGTGCCCTTATCGGGTACGGGGACCGTGTCAGGCGGGCAGTTTGACTGGGGCGGTCGCCTCCTAAAGAGTAACGGAGGCGTTCAAAGGTTCCCTCAGAATGGTTGGAAATCATTCGCAGAGTGCAAAGGCATAAGGGAGCTTGACTGCGAGACCTACAAGTCGAGCAGGGACGAAAGTCGGACTTAGTGATCCGGTGGTACCGCATGGAAGGGCCATCGCTCAACGGATAAAAGCTACCCTGGGGATAACAGGCTTATCTCCCCCAAGAGTCCACATCGACGGGGAGGTTTGGCACCTCGATGTCGGCTCATCGCATCCTGGGGCTGAAGTAGGTCCCAAGGGTTGGGCTGTTCGCCCATTAAAGCGGTACGCGAGCTGGGTTCAGAACGTCGTGAGACAGTTCGGTCCCTATCTGTCGTGGGCGCAGGAAATTTGAGAGGAGCTGTCCTTAGTACGAGAGGACCGGGATGGACGTACCGCTGGTGCATCAGTTGTTCCGCCAGGAGCATGGCTGAGTAGCTACGTACGGACGGGATAAGCGCTGAAAGCATCTAAGCGTGAAGCCCCCCTCAAGATGAGATTTCCCAAGTCAGTAAGACCCCTTGAAGACGACGAGGTAGATAGGTTGGAGGTGGAAGTGCAGCAATGCATGGAGCTGACCAATACTAATCGGTCGAGGGCTTATCCAAAAATTCTAACGCGCAGATTCGTTTCGGATTCAGTTTTCAGGAATCAAATCCTGAACGCAACGGAATTCATTCACACATCCGTGATGAACCGAATTTCAAGCGGCAGCGTCTGTTTCACAGACGCATGTTTGGTGGCGATAGCGGAGGGGTTCCACACGTACCCATCCCGAACACGACCGTTAAGCCCTCCAGCGCCGATGGTACTTGGACCGAGGGGTCCTGGGAGAGTAGGACGTTGCCAAGCACATAGGAACCATTGTTGAGCAATCGACAGTGGTTTTTTTGCTTTGTGCAGGGCTGTGGAAAAGCTGTGGATAGATTTCAGCAAGTGCAGAAAAATTACGCACATGTGGATACAATTTCAGGAATGAATCTCTCCCCGGTTAATGGGTGCAATATGCATAATATTGTGGATGAGTCAAGCGAAAACATAAGTAATACACCGATTTTGTGGATAAAAAGTGAATAATGTGGATAGATAAAACGTAATCGTGGATAACTCATTTCAGCTGGAAAGAATCTCTTTCCGGTTTTTTGCTTTGCTGTGCAAAAGCTGTGGATAACTATTCTTTTTGCAGCTGATGGCCAGCCTTTATTAGCATCCGGCGGCTTGGCTTGTTATACTCTCTAATAAGCAATTATTCAGTGTCAAACTTCGCAGTTAATCTATGGAATGTTAACGGGGGGAACAGAATGGAAATCAGGCAATTGCGTGCCGAAGAATTTGAGGACAGCCTGAGCTTGTCCGAATATGCTTTTAAGTATAAGGTTTCTGCAGAAGATAGAGTACGCGCCAGGGAGAACTTCAAACCGGAACAAACCTGGGGGATTTTTGAAGGGGACAGCATCGGCGCGAAGCTGACGCTACTTCCGTTACAGGTATATATACAGGGCAAGCCCGTTGCTATGGGGGGAATTGCCGGTGTTGCCACTTGGCCGGAGAACCGCCGGCAGGGGTATGTGGCCGAGCTGCTGACCCATGCGCTCCAGAGGATGAACGAAGCGGGTCAGACGTTGTCCTTTTTGCATCCGTTCCTGATTCCCTTTTACCGTAAATTCGGCTGGGAGATCTACTGTGAATATAAGAAGTACACCATTCCTGTAGGGAAGTTCCCGCACAAGACAGAGATACAAGGCACCGTGAAGCGCGGGATCTCGGATATTGCAGTATTCCAGCAGATGTACGATTCATTTGCCAGGAGGTATAACGGTACACTCCAGCGCAGCGAGTCCTGGTGGAAGGAGAGTGTGCTTGATGACGAGATGCATGCCTGTGTGTTTTATTCGGAGCAGGGTGAACCGGAGGGTTATGTGCTGTATAAAATAGTGCAGCAGGAGCTGGTCATCGATGAGTTCATCTATGGAAATGAGCAGGCCCGCCAAGGCTTGTGGACCTTCCTGGCCAATCATGATTCGATGATTACGGCTGCCCAGCTGAAGCTGGTGCCTGCTGACGACATTCTTCCCTTCCTCCTTCCCGATCCGCGGATTGCGCAGGAGAATTATCCATACTTCATGGCGCGTATCGTCAATGCTAAGGCTTTTGTGGAGAACATGACCTTTAATGTGCCGGAGGGTGACCGGGAGCGGGTGTTTTATATTGAAGATAAGCATGCAGCCTGGAATAACGGGTTATGGCGGTGGAATGTATCGGAGCACGGGGAAGCGACGCTTACCCGGATGCAAGGAGAGCGGTCAGAGGCTGATCTTCAATGCGGTATCGGCACGCTTACAGCACTGCTGATGGGATACAGACGTCCGCTTCAGGCAGCCCGGTACGGACAATTATCCGGGACGGCTGAGGCGGCAGCCTGGCTGGAAGCACTAATTCCGCAGGCCGAGACGGCATTATTCGATTTTTTCTGACACAAAACGGCTCTTCCCCTTCCCTTAGAAGCGGAGGAGCTCTGCCATACATAACGCCTAAATTCAGTGATCTCTGTGGGCAACCGGAATACAATACAGCCAAAAAGTAAAAAATAGAAGGTACCCCTTGGAATTCAGTGAGAATATGTTATAATATGAAAAAGTCAAAGAAAGTCAAAGTCAACGCAGGCCAAACGTCATCGTTCTCAGGAATGTAACATTTAGAAGAAAAGGGCAGCCCCAAGGCTATTGCAGCCGATTCTTAAATCCCTGCCCGGGTTAAATTCTTAAGAGCATGTCTGGACGGCAGGCGGAGGCGCAGCACGATTTTACCAATGCTAACACACTGGAGGGTGAGTGATGCGTAATATCTCCGATATTATTGAACAATATCTGAAGAATATTTTGCATGAGAGTCCCGAAGGTACGGTGGAGATTCAGCGCAATGATCTGGCGGACCAGTTCTCCTGTGTGCCGTCGCAGATCAACTACGTCATCAGTACACGGTTCACATTGGAAAAGGGTTATGTAGTGGAGAGCAAACGCGGCGGCGGCGGATATATCCGGATTCAGCGCTATGAGCTGCCACAGAATGTGGCCTTGTACGCACATCTGAACTCCACGATAGGGAATGATATAGATCAGAATTCTGCTGAAGGGCTGATTTATCAGCTGGAGGAGGCCCGTTTCCTCTCCAAACGTGAAGCATGTCTGATGCGTTCCGCTGTATCCCGGGAGTGCCTGACGGTCAATCTGCCGTACCGGGATGAGATTCGTGCCAAGCTTATGAAGGCCATGCTAATCTCTTTATTGGGCAAATAATTTGTCAAATGGTAAGGAGGGACACCGCTCATGTTATGCCAGGAATGCGGCGTCAAACCAGCTACACTCCACTTCACGAAGATCGTGAACGGGGAGAAGACGGAATTTCATATCTGTGAAAGCTGTGCAAGGGAGAAGGGCGAACTGATTCCCGGAACTGCGGGAGGCTTCTCTATCCACAGTCTGCTGTCCGGTCTGCTGGATCTGGAAGGCTCAGGCAAGGGCAAGTCGGCAGCGCAAAGTGTGCAGGGTCTGCATTGTGAAAACTGCGGCATGACCTATTCACAGTTCAGCAAGCTGGGACGGTTCGGCTGCAGCTCTTGCTATAAGTATTTCGACAGTACGCTCGACCCGCTCTTCAGACGGGTACACGGCAGTACGGCGCATGTCGGGAAGCTCCCACAGCGGGCGGGTGCACAGATTATGTGCAAGCGCCAGATTGATGAGCTGAAGCAGGAATTGCAGGAGAGCATTGTGCAGGAGGAGTTCGAGACCGCAGCTGAGCTGAGGGACAGAATCCGCAAGCTTGAAAAAGAAATGCTACAAGAGTAAAGTCTTTGATATATAGGGGGGATCAGGCATGTCAAGTCTCCGGTATACCGAACAAGCACTTAGTGAATGGATGCGCTGCGGCGGCAGTCATTCCGAGATTGTCATCAGCAGCCGTATGCGTATCGCCCGTAATCTGGAGCATCTTCCGTTCCCGCTGTTAGCTTCAACAGAGCAGGCGGAGGAGGTGCTGGAGCAGCTTGCCCCTGTATTTCAGGGTGAGGCATCGGCAGATTTCGGCAGCTTTGAACTGCTGAGATTGGATGAGCTGGGTGAGCTGGACAAAAAAGTGCTGGTCGAGAAGCATCTCATCAGTCCTAATCTGGCCGATGATTCCAAAGGCGGAGCAGTCATTCTTAATGAGGACGAGTCGGTCAGCATTATGATTAATGAGGAGGATCATCTCCGCATTCAATGCCTGTTTCCGGGGCTGCAGGTCAGAGAAGCCTGGGGCAGGGCAACCGCCATCGATGATATTTTCGAGGCTGCTGTCAATTACGCCTTCGATGACCGCAGAGGGTACTTAACAAGCTGTCCCACCAATGTGGGAACAGGGCTGAGAGCTTCGGTTATGGTGCATCTGCCGGCCTTGGTAATGACTCATCAGATCAACCGGATTTTGTCCGCAGTCAATCAGGTGGGGCTTACCGTTAGAGGAATTTATGGTGAAGGCAGCGAAGCAGTAGGGAATATCTTTCAGATCTCGAACCAGATTACGCTTGGTCAGACTGAAAGTGAGATTATCGAGAATCTTCATAGCGTAGTCACCCAGATTATAGAGCATGAGCGGAATGCGCGTGAACGCCTGCTGGCCGATTCCGCCCTGCGGATTACTGACCGTATCAAGCGCTCCTACGGGATTCTGGCCTATGCTGCTGTGATGGAACTGAAAGAATCTGCACAGCGGCTCTCCGATCTGCGGCTTGGTGTGGATCTGGGGATTCTGGAAGGGCCTTCGATTTCAGTGCTCAATGAGCTGAATGTCAAGACTCAGCCTGGTTTTCTGCAAAAGCTGTTCGGTGATGAGCTGTCAACGACTGAACGCGATATGTACCGGGCGAAGCTGCTCCGGGAGACACTGGGATCACAACATTAATTATAGATATTTATTATCCGTGGAGGTGCAGGAGATATGATGTTTGGAAGATTTACGGAACGCGCACAAAAGGTGCTGGCGCTGGCGCAGGAAGAAGCCGTACGTTTGGGACACAACAACATTGGGACAGAGCATATTTTACTCGGACTGATTCGTGAAGGAGACGGCATTGCCGCTAAGGCATTGATCGGACTTGGTCTGGGTCTGGAGAAGATACAAGATGAAGTGGAAACGCTGATCGGCAGAGGTCAGGAACAACCGACCAACATCGCTTATACTCCTCGTGCCAAGAAGGTCATCGAGCTGTCCATGGACGAAGCCCGCAAGCTGGGTCATACGTATGTGGGAACAGAGCATATCCTGCTCGGTCTGATCCGTGAAGGAGAAGGCGTAGCAGCCCGTGTGCTGAACAATCTGGGCATCAGCCTGAACAAGGCCCGCCAGCAGGTGTTGCAGCTTCTGGGCAGCAGCGAAGCGACCTCCAGTCACAGCGGGGCTCCGGCTAATGTCAGCACGCCGACGCTGGACGGACTGGCCCGCGATCTTACGGCATATGCCAAGGACGGTAACCTCGACCCTGTGATCGGCCGCAGCAAGGAAATTGAGCGTGTCATTCAGGTGCTGAGCCGCCGGACCAAGAATAACCCGGTACTGATCGGTGAGCCGGGGGTGGGTAAGACGGCGATTGCCGAAGGCCTGGCCCAAAAGATCATCAACAATGAAATTCCGGAGACGCTGCGCGACAAACGCGTAATGACCCTGGATATGGGTTCAGTCGTAGCCGGTACAAAATACCGCGGTGAGTTCGAAGACCGCCTCAAAAAAATCATGGATGAGATTCGCCAGGCGGGTAACATCGTGCTGTTCATTGATGAGCTTCATACGCTGATCGGAGCAGGTGGTGCGGAAGGTGCGATCGATGCCTCCAACATCCTGAAGCCTGCCCTGGCCCGTGGTGAGCTGCAATGCATCGGTGCCACAACGCTGGACGAATACCGCAAATATATTGAGAAGGACGCCGCTCTGGAACGCCGCTTCCAGCCGATCACGGTGGATCAGCCTTCGCCTACAGAAGCTGTTCAGATCCTGTTTGGCCTCCGCGACCGCTATGAAGCCCATCACCGGGTGAAGATTACGGATGAAGCCATTGTGGAAGCCGTCAAGCTGTCTGACCGCTATATTCCGGACCGGTTCCTGCCGGACAAGGCGATTGACCTGATTGATGAAGCTGGCTCCAAGGTAAGACTGAATTCTTACACCATTCCGCCGAATCTGAAGGAACTTGAGATGCGTCTCGATGATATCCGTAAGGAGAAGGATTCCGCAGTCCAGAGCCAGGAATTCGAGAAGGCTGCTGCACTGCGCGATACCGAGCAGAAGATTCGTGAAGAGCTGGACACTACGAAGAACCAGTGGAAAGAAAAGCAGGGCCGTACCGATTCTCAGGTTACCCCTGAGGATATCGCACAGGTGGTTGCCAGCTGGACCGGCATTCCAGTCAGCAAGCTGAAGGAAGAAGAGACAGACCGGCTGCTGAACATGGAAGCCCTGTTGCACGAACGTGTAATCGGCCAGGATGAAGCCGTGAAGGCGGTCAGCCGGGCGCTCCGCCGGGCGCGTGCGGGTCTGAAGGACCCGAAACGTCCGATGGGCTCCTTCATCTTCCTCGGACCTACCGGGGTCGGTAAAACCGAGCTGGCGCGGGCGCTTGCCGAAGCGATGTTCGGTGATGAGAATGCGGTAATCCGCATCGACATGTCGGAGTACATGGAGAAGCATTCCACCTCCCGTCTGGTCGGAGCGCCTCCAGGGTACGTAGGGTATGAAGAAGGCGGACAACTGACAGAGAAGGTGCGCCGCAAGCCTTATTCGGTTGTACTGCTGGATGAGATCGAGAAGGCTCACCCTGAAGTGTTCAACATTCTGCTGCAGGTACTGGAAGATGGCCGTCTGACCGATTCCAAGGGCCGGGTAGTCGATTTCCGTAACACACTGATCATCCTGACCTCGAATGTGGGAGCCCAGGCGATCAAGAAGAATTCGACGCTTGGATTCACGGCAGTTCAAGATGCAGGCGCTGATTACAGCAATATGAAGGGCAAGGTTATGGAAGAGCTGAAGAAGAGCTTCCGTCCCGAGTTCCTGAACCGGATCGACGAGATTATTGTCTTCCACTCTCTGGATGAGAAGCATATCGCCGAGATCGTTACCCTGATGTCCGAGGAGCTGCGCAAGCGTCTGCGTGAGTACGATGTAGACTTCCTGCTTACGGATACGGCCAAAGCGTTCCTGGCCAAAGAAGGCTATGACCCGGCCTTCGGTGCCCGTCCGCTCCGCCGGGCGATTCAGAAGCATATCGAAGACCGCCTCTCCGAAGAGCTGCTCAAAGGTAACATCAAGAAGGGGGATTCCCTCAATATTGATGAGGTGAACGGCGAGCTGGTAGTAACCACCGTCGAAGCACCGCCGGAGATCCCGCAGGAGAAAACAGTTGAAACTGAATAATAGTTCCGGAAAATGAAACAAAGCTCCCATTCCTCCGTATAGAGGGGCGGGAGCTTTATTTGTGATTCCGCCCTTCAGGCATCCTGAACACGCCGAAAGAAGACGCAAATGAAAAGTAGATCTTAAGTGACCTTCCGTTCAGTGTGCAGAAATGGTAAACTTTGAATAAGAGTAAAATATCCGCAATTTTAGCAAGTTCGGACGGTAAGGAGTGCACATGGCTAAACCTAAAACAAAATTTTTCTGTACCGAATGCGGTTACGAATCACCGAAATGGTTCGGGAAGTGCCCGGGCTGCCAGGAATGGAACTCGATGGTAGAGGAAACGGAAAGCGTCGTCAAAACACAAGGCATGAATGCACCTATTTTTCAGAGTAAAGAAAAGGCGCAATCGATCATAAATATAGAAAGTGACAAGGAGCCGCGTATTCTGACGGGCATCGGTGAGCTTAACCGCGTGCTTGGCGGCGGGATCGTTCCCGGCTCGCTGGTGCTGGTTGGAGGCGACCCCGGAATCGGGAAATCGACACTGCTGCTGCAGACCTCGCATGCTCTTACTACTCAGGGGCTGCGCGTGCTGTATATTTCGGGGGAAGAATCCGTGCGGCAGACCAAGCTGCGGGCCGACCGCCTCGGAGCGCTGTCTGCGGAATTGTACGTTCTATGTGAGACTAACATGGAGAGCATTGAGGAAGCGATTGAGCAGATTCAGCCTCAATTCCTCGTCATTGACTCCATCCAGACTGTATTTATGCCGGAGGTAACCAGTGCGCCGGGCAGTGTGGCACAGGTGCGGGAATGTACGACAAGATTCATGCGGATTGCCAAGATCCGGGGAATCGCCACAGTGCTTGTAGGGCATGTAACGAAGGAAGGCGCGATTGCCGGACCGCGCATGCTGGAGCACATGGTGGATTGTGTCCTTTATTTCGAAGGGGAACGCCATCATACGTACCGCCTGCTGCGGGCGGTGAAGAACCGCTTCGGCTCCACCAATGAGATCGGGATTTTTGAGATGGGGGAAATCGGGCTGACCGAGGTGGAGAATCCCTCCGAGCTGTTCCTGTCCGAGCGCCCGCTCGGAGTGGCCGGTTCCGCAGTGGTAGCCAGCATGGAAGGCACAAGACCCGTGCTTGTTGAATTGCAGGCGCTGGTGGCTTCGACCCATTTCCCTTCGCCTCGCAGAATGTGCACGGGTATGGATCATCAACGGATGGCGCTGATTATTGCTGTACTGGAGAAGAGGATGGGCATGTTCCTGCAGAATCAGGATGCTTACCTCAACGTTGCGGGAGGGGTGAAGCTGGATGAGCCGGCGGTTGATCTGGCTGTCGCCATCAGCATTGCCTCCAGCTTCCGTGATTTCCCGACCAAACCGTATGACGTGTTCTTCGGGGAGGTAGGACTTACCGGCGAGGTTAGAGGAGTATCACGCGCAGAGATGCGGGTGAAAGAGGCGGCCAAGCTTGGCTTCCGGCGGGTGATTATGCCCGAGAAGAGTCTGAAGGGCTGGAAGCATCCGCAGGATATCCAGATTATAGGCGTCAGCACAGTAGCACAGGCACTAGCGGTCGCGTTAGATTAGGGGGCACAGGGACATGAAAGAATATAATCCATTAGATAATATGAATGATCTGCTTAGAATGGCCGCACCGGGAACACCCTTCCGGGAGGGGCTGGAGAATGTGCTTCGCGCGAAGACCGGGGCACTGATTGTTGTCGGATATAGTCCGGAAGTGATGGAGGTTGTCGATGGCGGCTTCTCCATTAACTGCGATTTTTCGCCCAACTATTTATATGAACTGGCCAAAATGGACGGGGCGATTATTCTGAGTGAGGATCTGAAGCGGATTCTATACGCCAATACGCAGCTGATTCCCGATTCCTCCATCTCTTCCATCGAGACGGGAATCCGGCACCGGACGGCTGAACGTGTAGCCAAACAGACCGGCAAACTGGTAGTTTCCATTTCCCAGCGACGGAATATTATTACGCTGTATCAAGGCTCCATCCGTTACGCGCTCAAGGAAATCGGTTCGATTCTGGCCAAAGCCAACCAGGCGATTCAGACCCTGGAGAAGTACAGAGCCGTACTGACACAAGGGTTGACCAACCTGTCCGCCTCTGAATACGAGGGAATTGTGACGGTGGCCGAGGTCGTCGGTGTGATCCAGCGCGTGGAGATGGTGCTGAGAATCAAAATGGAAATTAAGCGTTACATCAACGAGCTTGGCAATGAAGGCCGCCTGATCAGCATGCAGATGGAAGAACTGGTGGGAAATACTGAGGAAGAAGCATGGCTGCTGTACAGAGACTATGCAAGAGTGGAGCAAGAGGACAAGATCCGCGAGATCATTGCCGGGCTGAAGCGCAGCACGGATGATGAGCTGATGGATGACAACCATATAGCCCGTCTGCTCGGCTATTCCTCGACAGCGATTTCCTCCGAAGAAGCTGTGACTCCGCGCGGTTACCGCCTGCTCAACAAGATCCCAAGGCTGCCGAATGTAATTATACACAATTTGGTGGAACGCTTCGAAAGACTGCCGAATCTTATGACGGCAAGCATTGCTGAACTCGATGAAGTGGACGGCATTGGCGAGGTCCGGGCACGTAATATTCAGGACGGATTGAAGCGGCTCCAGAAACAAGTTCTTATTGACAGACAAATGTAAATACCATACAATCACGTAATGCTGCAATCCCCTGTAGTACAAGTAGGAAAATTGAGGTGAAGAAATGATACAAAAATCAATTCCAAGTCTTTTTACGATTGGTAATCTGATGCTTGGAATGTTTGGTATCATGATGGCGTTTGACGGCAAGCTGAGCATGGCCGCTATCATGGTGATTATCGCGATGCTGCTGGATGGGCTGGATGGCCGTATGGCCCGTGTGCTGAAATGTGAGAGTGAATTCGGCAAGGAGCTGGATTCTTTATCTGATGTGGTTTCGTTCGGAGTAGCGCCGGCGCTGATTATGTATTTGACAAGTCTGCAGGAGCTGAATCCTGCACTGGGGTGGACGATCACAGCCATCTTCCCTGTATTCGGAGCCTTGCGTCTGGCCCGCTTCAATGTCCGCCCGGGGATTCCGGGATATTTCGTAGGATTGCCTATTCCTGCTGCGGGCGGGGTCCTGGCCACGCTTGCGCTTTTCCATAAGGATGTATCTGCACCATTCATGATTGTGGCTACCCTGCTGTTGTCTTATCTGATGGTCAGCACAGTGAAGTATCCCAACTTCAAGAAGATCGGTTTTCCCAAAAAAGCGGTTATAGGCGCACCTGTAGTGATCGTAATCGCTGTAGCTGTGGCCGTTGTCTTCCCTGAACAGATTGCCAAGCTGATCTTTGGATTGCTTGCGCTGTACGCCTTGTACGGCTTCAGACAGAGCTTAGGACTGTTCAAGGTCCGCCGGCAACGCCGCCGCAGAAGACGCTCGGAGGATAAGGTATATCATTCCAAGAACGGATAGCCCTTCATCAGAACTTATTTCATTCATAGACCGGTAACAAGTGGAAACGGTACCGTCCTTTTGAAGGACGGTACCGTTTCAGCGAGAAATATAAGGATAAGTTATTGCGTGAAACATATAAATTCTTATATTTGTACAAAAGGCATTGCCTTTCCTGAATATCAGGAGAGTGCAATGCCTTTTTGCTGCCTGCGGAAAGGGAAGTCTACGGCATACGGTCCCCTCTGAGCTGGCGGAATGGATGAAGGAGAGCGGGAGCAGTCTGCTCAGGACAAGTTGAACAAGCCGAGGGTTGCGCATTTCTGCGATTCCTTGGCTACAACCTCGTCCATATTGATGTCAAGCAAATTGCAGAGTGCAGACATGTAGAACAACTCGCGGCCCAGCTCCGAGCCAATGACCTCCCGGCAGTTCTCACACAGTTCCCCGGCCAGATGGGTCCCGGCAAGCTCCTTGGCTTGCTCAAGGCCCAAGGTGGGTTCGAAGACCTGCTTGGTGGCATGCAGCTGAATGCAGCCGCATTCGGTAATGGCTTTGACGACGGCCCGGTTGACGGAAGCACTGCTCTGTCCATTCTTGGACAAGACATCCAGAAGACTACGGTGACGGAGCAGCAGTTCGGAGACTTGATCCTGAAAGGCCTGTAAACTTGGTGCGCTCATTTTCCATTCACCCCTGGGTTCGAATTGAGTTCATTATATGCCAGGGCCTCCCTCATTTTCAACCAGCAATAGAAGTTTACGGCAATTGAAGCAGCCAGGAATTTCAGGCTTGCAGAAAAAATAACGCTCTCCTGGATTATCGTCCTAAAAATTGGAACATACTGGTGAGGTATAGAGGATTGATGGATGAATAAAAGGAGGTGCGAGGTTATGTGGAAAAAAATGATTTTGATGCTTGCCGGGTGTTGTGGAGCCTGGTCCGGTTATTCGCTATATCACGCGGCAGAAAGAGGGTTCCCGGTTGGCTTTGGGAAACTGGAGGATAGCTTGCCTATGGAAGGAAGCGTTTTATTTGCGGTGCTGGGTGCCATTATTTTTCTGATTGCGGGGACTTTATGCGCGGACTGGGCAAGTTCGAAACTGCGGGAGGCGGTTGCGTATTGCTCGCGTATCCCGATGAGCGAGCTTGCTGCAGGCGCAGCGGGGCTTACGGGAGGTCTGCTGCTGTCTCTGCTGCTGTATCCCGCTATGGCCTGGCTGGGCAAGGCAGGGGAGCTGCTGCAGGTGGCTGCTACACTGGCCCTGGGTTATATGGGACTGCGGGTTGGGCTGGAGAAGCAGGAGGAGCTGGCTTCGCTCTGGAATACCGGACGCTGGGCGCGCTCTACCGAACCAGAGGAACGCGGAACTCAGGAGCATAAGATCCTCGATACCAGCGTGATTATTGACGGACGGATTGCGGACATCTGCAAAACGGGCTTTATCGAAGGCACGATTGTGATCCCTGAGTTCGTCCTGGAGGAGCTGCAGCATATTGCCGATTCATCGGACCTGCTGAAGCGTAACCGGGGACGCAGAGGACTGGATATTCTGAATAAAATTCAGAAGGAGCTGGACGTCAAGGTGCTGATCTATGAAGGGGATTTCGAGGAAATTTCGGAAGTGGACAGCAAGCTTGTCAAGCTGGCGAAGGTGCTGCACGGCAAGGTCGTCACCAACGACTTCAACCTTAATAAGGTGTGCGAGCTCCAGGGAGTGTCGGTGCTGAATATTAATGATCTGGCGAATGCAGTGAAGCCGGTGGTACTGCCGGGCGAAGAGATCATTGTTCAGGTGATCAAGGACGGCAAGGAACATGGACAAGGTGTAGCCTATCTGGACGATGGTACGATGATTGTTGTGGAAGGCGGCCGGGATTATATCGGCACTACGATGGAGGTTCTGGTGACCAGCGTGCTGCAGACATCGGCAGGACGGATGATTTTTGCCAAACCGAAGCTTCTGGAAAAAGCACAATAAGTTCAGCCACGGTCTCCGGCAGCGCCCTTGCGGGCTTGGAAATGGCAGCCAAACACGTTATGATGGGAGTATACGTGAAAGACAGGAGCCAAAAAGAATGTCAAACAGTGTAGGCGCCGTTATCGTAGCGGCAGGCAGAGGAACCCGGATGGGAACGGCAGAGAGTAAGCAGTATTTGCTGCTGCAGGGCAAACCGATTATCGTGCATACGCTGGAGATATTCCAGAAGCTTGAGCTGATCTCCGAAATCGTGCTGGTCACCGGCGAAGAGGATGTGCAGCGCTGCCGGCAATGGGTACAAGCCTACAAGCTGGATAAAGTGACAGCAGTCATTCCCGGCGGAACGCAGCGCCAGCATTCGGTACGCCGAGGACTGGATGAACTGAAGACCGGCTGGGTCATGGTTCATGACGGGGTAAGGCCGTTCGTGCAGACTCACGAGATAGAGGCTTGCCTCGAACGGGCACAGTCAGCCGGAGCATCGGTGCTTGCAGTACCGGTTAAGGATACGATCAAGCAGGTGGACAGTGAGGGCAACGTGCTGTCTACGCCGGATCGGCGAAGTCTGTGGGCGATTCAGACCCCGCAGACTTTTCGTTTGTCCGATCTGCTGTCCGCCTATAAGGAGGCGGAGCGGGACGGTTTTCTCGGTACAGATGATTCCAGTCTGGCGGAACGCAGCGGCATTACCGTGTCCGTTGTAGAAGGCAGCTACATGAACATCAAGATCACGACACCGGAGGACCTGGATTTCGCAGAATTCACAGTAAGAAGCAGGGGAGAGGAACACAGATGATTGCTGTAGGACAAGGATTTGACGTACACCAGCTGGTTGAGGGAAGGCCGTGCATTATCGGCGGAGTGACGATCCCTTATGAGAAGGGGCTGCTCGGGCATTCCGATGCGGATGTGCTGCTGCATGCGGTTAGCGATGCTATACTGGGAGCGCTGGGCCTTGGGGATATCGGCAGACATTTTCCGGATACGGACCCGGCCTTCAAGGATGCAGACAGCCTGAAGCTGCTGGAGCAAGTATGGGCACTTGCGCGTGAGCGCGGATACCGGCTGGGAAATATCGATTCGACCATCATTGCACAGAAGCCCAAGATGGCGCCTTATATTCCGCAGATGACCGAGATTATTGCCCGCACGCTGGGCGCTGACCTGTCGAAGGTTAATGTAAAAGCAACGACGACTGAACAGCTTGGCTTCGCGGGGCGCGGAGAGGGAATTGCCGCCCAATCTATTGTCTGTCTGCTGCAAGATGTGATATCATCGTGAGATGGCTTTAGCGTAAGGAAAGGCCTAATTTTAACCATTATGAAGCGGAGGGATACCCATGGCGGATCAAGTTCGGGTGCGTTACGCACCGAGCCCTACGGGACATTTACATATCGGAAATGCCAGAACAGCCTTGTTTAACTATCTGTTCGCCCGCAATCTGGGCGGCAAATTCATTATCCGGATTGAAGATACGGATCTTAAGCGCAACATTGCAGAAGGTGAAGAGAGCCAGCTGAAGTACTTGAAGTGGCTGGGAATCGATTGGGATGAGAGCGTGGATGTAGGCGGGGAATACGGACCTTACCGCCAGACTGAACGTCTGGATCTATACCGTGTATACTGGCAGGATCTGCTGGACCGCGGTCTGGCTTACCGCTGCTACTGCACGGAAGAAGAGCTGGAAGCCGAACGTGAGGAGCAGACGGCACGCGGCGAAACTCCGCGTTATTCCGGCAGACACCGTAATTTGACCGAGGAGCAGCGCCTGGCCTATGAGGCGGAGGGACGCGTTGCCAGCATCCGGTTCCTTGTTCCCGAAGACCGTACTTATACCTTCAATGATATCGTCAAGGGCAGCATCTCGTTCAATACCAAAGAAATGGGCGACTTTGTCATCGTGAAGAAGGACGGGATTCCGACCTATAACTTCGCCGTAGCGGTGGACGACCATCTGATGGCCATCTCCCATGTGCTGCGCGGAGAAGATCATATCTCCAACACTCCGCGTCAGCTCATGATCTATGAGGCGCTGGGCTGGGAAGCTCCGCTCTTCGGCCATATGACGCTGATTGTCGGCGATGACCACAAGAAGCTGAGCAAACGGAATGAATCGATCATTCAGTTCATCGAACAGTACGATCAGCTGGGCTACCTGCCTGAAGCTCTGTTCAACTTCATCACCCTGCTGGGCTGGTCGCCGGAGGGGGAAGAGGAGATCTTCACCAAGGAAGAGCTGATCTCAATCTTTACGGCGGACCGCCTGTCGAAGAGTCCGGCAGTGTTCGATACGAACAAGCTGGCGCATCTGAACAATCACTATATCAAGCATGCCGATCCTAAGCGGATCGCGGCACTCGCCATTCCTCATTTGCAGAAGGCGGGCCGCCTGCCTGAGGTACTCAGTGAGGAGCAGCAGAGCTGGGCGGAGAGCCTGGTTGCGCTGTACCAGGAGCAAATGACAGCCGCATCGGATATTGTCGCCCTCTCCGAGCTTTTCTTCCGCAGCCACCTGGAGCTGGAGACTGAAGCGGCACAGGTACTTGCCGAAGCCCAGGTTCCTGAAGTGCTGTCCGCATTTCTGGCCAAAGTGGAGGCTGCCGAAGATTTCAGCGCTCCGCATATGGCTGTGCTGATCAAGGAAGTGCAGAAGGAGACCGGACATAAGGGCAAAGCGCTGTTTATGCCGATTCGTGTCGCTCTTACCGGGCAGATGCATGGCCGTGACTTGAATGCTACGATTGCGCTGCTCGGCCGTAGCCGGGTCATCGAACGTCTGAAATCACAAATCAAAGGCGCGTAAGCAGGACAAGCGAGGGGAGAAGACCCTTGTCAGTTCAGTGGCTTTTCGCTAAGATAGAAGAATATATGAATAGCTGGGATCAGGAAAAGTAGGCGTGCACAGACATTTGCCAGAGAGAATAACCGCTTAAGGGCCAAGGCCCTTGCAGGCTGGGAGTTATTCATTTGTCTGCCGCTGAAGATGCACCTGTGAGCTGCATGGTTGAACGTCCCTGTGCGGGGGCTGTAGACTGTGCCGGGCTGTCGCCGTTACAGACGCCAAGAGGAACACCGGATACAGGGGCTGCGAAGTGAAACAGCTCTGGCGTATACGAATGTTCAAGCAGAGTGGGACCGCGGTTAAACGTCTCTGCAGCTATAATGCTGCAGGGGCGTTTTTTGTTGAAAAGTCACAGAAGAGGGGAACTGCGATGTTTAAGCATATCAAGTCGGACATTCAGGCAGTATTCGACAATGATCCCGCCGCCCGCAGCAGGTTCGAGGTCGTTTTCACCTACGCCGGGCTTCACGCGATCTGGGCACACCGGACGGCCCACTCTTTTTACAAACGCCGCTGGTTTACCCTGGCCCGTATGGTCTCTCAGATCAGCCGGTTCATGACCGGTGTGGAGATTCACCCGGGCGCGGTCATCGGCAGCCGGTTGTTTATTGATCACGGAATGGGTATTGTCATTGGTGAGACCTGCGAGATTGGCGATGATGTTATTATCTATCAGGGGGTTACACTCGGGGGAACCGGTAAAGAGAAGGGCAAGCGCCACCCTACCGTCGGCAACAATGTGGTCATCGGCTCCGGTGCCAAAGTACTGGGTTCCTTCCGAATCGGCGATAATTCTAATATCGGCTCTAACGCAGTTGTGCTGCGTGAGGTGCCAAACAACAGTACGGTAGTAGGCAATCCGGGGCGTGTGGTCAAGCGTAACGGAGAACGTGTGTCCGACCGGCTGGATCATACCAAGATGCCTGACCCGCTGATCGATTCGCTCCGGTTCCTGCAGAAGGAGATCGAGGAGATCAGGGAACAGATGGGTGCTGAAGATAAGCAGAAGACGGAACAGCGGCGGCTCGAAAGCCAGCAATATATCGGCGATTACGAAATTTAAGGGTACCGGCAGTTCAGGAATCCGGGGACAATAGAAAGGGTTGGGAGAAGAATGGCTTTGCACATTTACAACACAATGACGCGCACGAAGGAAGAATTTGTACCGCAGGAGCCGGATAAGGTCAAGATGTACGTCTGCGGACCCACGGTCTATGGCTATATGCATATCGGAAATGCGAGACCGGTTATTGTTTTTGACATGGTGCGCAACTATCTGGAGTCGCTTGGCAATGAGGTCCGCTATCTGACGAACTTCACCGATGTGGATGATAAAATGATCCGTAAGGCCGAAGAGCTGAACATCACCGTAGCCGAGGTTGCCGAAATGTTCATTGCCGCCTATCAGGAGGATCTGGCCGGGCTTGGCGTGAAGCCGGCGACGATGAATCCGCGCGTTACAGAGAGCATGGACACGATTATCGCATTCATTAAGGAACTTGAGGACAAGGGCTTCGCTTATGAGAACGGTGGAGATGTGTATTACCGTACCGGCAAATTTGCCAATTACGGCAAGCTGTCCCGCCAGAATCTGGAGGAGCTGCGGTTCGGTATCCGTGTCGAGGTGGATTCGCGCAAGGAGAACCAGGAGGATTTCGTTCTCTGGAAGGCGGCTAAGCCTGGCGAAGTGCACTGGTCCAGTCCATGGGGAGAGGGGCGTCCCGGCTGGCATATTGAGTGCTCGGCGATGGTGCGCGAATATTTGGGTACAACGATCGACATCCATGGGGGCGGCGAGGATCTGAAATTCCCGCATCATGAATGCGAATGTGCCCAGACGGAAGTGCTGACGGGCGAACCGCTGTCGAATTACTGGATGCATAATGCCTTTCTGAATATCGGTGACGAGAAAATGTCGAAATCGCTCGGGAATGGTCTGCTGGTGAAGGATATCCGTGCGCGCTTCAAGCAGGGCGCCATCCGGTACTTCATGCTATCCAGCCATTACCGCAATCCGCTGAACTTCACCGAGGAAGCCCTGCTGTCTGCCGAGAAAAGCGTAGAGCGGATCGCGCTGGCCGAAAGCAATGTGAAGCATCGCCTGGAGCTGGCTGCGGAGGGAGCAGAGGGTCAAGCAAGTCCGAAGATTGCGGACCGGCTGGCCGCCATCCTTAGCAACTTCCATGCCCGCATGCAGGATGATTTCAATACACCCGATGCCATCACGGCGGTGTTCGACTGGGTGAGCCTGGCGAACCTTACGCTTGCGGATAATGATGCGCAGCCTGCTGACTTCGCAGCACTGCTGAAGGCTTTTGCCGGGATGAATTCGGTGCTTCGCCTCACTGTAGAGACTGAGGAAGAGGTGGCGAGCGAAGAGGTGGAACGCCTGATTGCGGAGCGTGCAGAAGCGCGCAAGAATAAGAACTGGAGCCGGTCGGATGAAATCCGCGATGAGCTGAATGCGCTGGGCATTCTGCTGGAAGACACACCACAGGGAATGCGGTGGCGGCGCAAATGAGCGGACCGTTTGATCTGAACCGCGCCTGGTTCCCGTATGAGCCCTCCAAACCGGCCAATCTGCTGTCACCTATTGTCCTTGCGTATGCAGGGGACGCCATCTACGAGGTCGCCGTCCGGCAGTATCTGATCTCGCTGCCTAATCTGCGTCCGAATCATCTGCACCGCTCGGCTACCGGGCTGGTCTCCGCCAGGGCGCAGAGCACCATACTCGCTTTTCTGGAGCCGGTGCTCACAGAGGAGGAGAAGGATGTGGTCAGACGGGGACGCAATGCCAAATCGGGCAGCATTCCCAAAAATGCGGATGTGCTGGAATACCGCCACGCCACCGCTTTTGAATGTCTGGTCGGCTATTTATATTACACCGGACAGCAGGTGAGAATTCAGGAGCTTGTTCACAGCAGTATTGAATATATGATGCACCGGCCCAAGTGAGTATACAGAACAGGAGATAAAACCATGGAAGAATTGAGAACAGAAGAGGAAATACTGGCAGGCAAGCATTCAGTGCTTGAAGCCCTTAGAGCGGGACGCACACTCAACAAGATCTGGATCGCCGAGACCGCGCAAAAGCACCTGACCGCACCTATCGTTGCGGAAGCGCGCAAGGCGGGCATTGTGATTCAGCATGTGGACAAGCGTAAGCTGGATCAGCTGGCACCGGGTGTCCAGCATCAGGGCGTGGTTGCGCAAGCGGCACCTTTTGCCTACACAGAGGTTGCTGATATTCTGGCGGCTGCTGAAGCCAAGGGAGAACCGCCGTTCCTGCTGCTGCTGGATGAGATTGAAGATCCGCATAACCTCGGGTCTATCCTGCGTACGGCAGACTGTACAGGTGTGCATGGTGTCATTGTGCCGAAGCGGCGCTCGGCGCAGATTACAGCTACCGTATCCAAGACCTCTGCCGGTGCAGTTGAATATGTGCCTGTGGCCCGCGTAACGAATCTGGGACAGACCATTGACCGGCTGAAGGAGCTGGGGGTCTGGGTAGTCGGCACGGATGTGGATACCGATCAGAATCTGTTCGGATCGGATATTTTTACCGGACCGGTAGCCGTGGTGATCGGCAATGAGAACAAAGGGATGGGCCGCCTCATCCGTGAGAAATGCGATGTGCTGCTCAAGCTGCCGATGGCCGGAAGAATCAACTCTCTGAATGCTTCGGTGGCGGCGGGCGTAATCATGTACGAGGTACTCCGCCGCCGCCAAGAACAGGGATAATGATGGCAGACTGGCGCGATATCCTGCTCGTGGACGGATACAACATGATCGGCGGCTGGCCGGAGCTTGCGGCATTGTCGCAGACCGGCATGCAGGCGGCACGCGACCGGCTGCTGGATATGCTGGCCGATTATCAGGCATTCTCCGGGCTGCGCGTCATTGCCGTATTTGATGCCTACCGTGTACCGGGGCTGGGGCGTTCTTTCGTGCAAGGGAAGGTCCAGGTTTTTTTCACCAAAGAGAAGGAAACGGCAGATGAATGCATCGAACGGCTGGTAGGTGAATTCACGCACCGCCGCAGACAGATCTCGGTAGCCACCAGTGATTTTGTAGAGCAGCATGTCGTTTTTGCCCAGGGTGCACTGAGGATTTCAGCCAGGGAACTGCGGCTTGAGATCGAGGAGAACCGGAAGCAGGTGAAGAAAGCCATCGAACCGGGAAGTGTAGCCGGGAACCGCCACTCGCTGGAAGACAAGCTGCCTCCGGAGACGCGCAAACGGCTGGAGGACTGGCGCAGACAGTAGGACAGAATCGGCAGTTGCTCTTGCGGGAAAATGACATAATATGTTATTGAAGATTGTTTTTGGACAATTCCGGTTGACGGTGTAAGGTAACATAATATATACTGTTCCTATATTTCGAGAAGTAACGATGTGTCTTGCGTTGCAGCCGGGGGGATTCTTGGTGAGTGTCGACCTCAAGGAAATAATGCTGTCCGAGTATGATTTCATAAGTGATGAAGAAATTGTCGAGATCTTCCGTAGTGGCGACAGTGGCGCATTGGAGCATTTAATTAACAAGTACCGTAATTTTGTGCGTGCCAAGGCCCGTTCCTATTTTTTGATCGGGGCAGATCGTGAAGATATTGTGCAGGAAGGCATGATTGGCTTATACAAGGCCATCCGTGACTTCAAGGGTGACAAGCTGTCATCGTTCAAGGCCTTTGCTGAGCTGTGCATCACCCGTCAGATTATAACCGCCATTAAGACAGCTACCCGCCAGAAGCATATTCCGCTTAATTCATATGTCTCGTTAGACAAGCCCATCTATGATGAGGACTCCGACCGGACATTGATGGATGTGATCTGCGGAAGCCAGGTGCTGGACCCGGAAGAGTTGATTATCAACCAGGAGGAGTTCATCGGACTGGAAGATAAGATGGCCGAGATTCTGAGTGATCTGGAACGTAAGGTTCTGATGCTCTATCTGGACGGACGGTCCTATCAGGAGATTGCCGAGGATTTGAAGCGGCATGTGAAGTCCATTGACAATGCTTTGCAGCGTGTGAAACGTAAATTGGAAAGATATCTGGAAGTGCGTGACAATTAATGATATAATGACTAGGAAGGCTCGGGACTCGAGTCTTTTTTTAGTGTCCACTAGACTGGAAGACGATGAATTTACGATGGCTGAAGCGTTGGATGATGGCAGGTTTATACACAAGCGGATTGCAGCATAATGATATGGAAGACAGCCAGTGGTAAAAGGAAGAAGCAAGATCAAAGATGACAATTGACGTAAGGCTACGGCACCCGAAATTACCCAGTGCGATGGGGGAAACTTTCGTTGACACAGACATTGATATTATGCTAAAGTGTTTTAGGTAGGCCTAAATTCGCGGCTTTTTTTTGAATCAATATCTACGTCTTCTAATTTAACCGTTAGAAGTACGTCTTCGGGAGGTGCACATCATGCGGGTAATTATCACTTTGGCTTGTACAAGTTGCAAACAAAGAAACTATGCAACAACCAAAAACAAGCGAAATCACCCCGACCGCTTGGAGATGAAGAAATTTTGCAAGTTCTGTAACGAGCAAACTCCTCATCGCGAAACCAGATAGTCTTTTGGAGGTGTAGTCGGCGTGAAACGTAGTTTCAAGTCTTTGTTTTCCTTTTTCACTGAGAGCTGGAGTGAACTCAAAAAGGTTCGCTGGCCTAGCCGTAAAGAACTGAAAAACTATACATTGATCGTTCTCGGTACAATTGTAGTTATTTCTCTTTACTTCTGGGTTCTGGACATCGGTATTTCCGCTGTGATTGAAGCGATTATTTAGAGAGGTCCCAGGTGGCTTGATATGGAAAAAAGATGGTACGTTGTTCATACCTATTCCGGGTATGAGAATAAGGTCAAGGCCAATTTGGAAAAACGCGTTGAGTCCATGGGCATGGAAGACAAAATATTCCGCGTTCTTGTTCCTATGGAAGAAGAGCTGGTAAACAAGGATGGCAAGAAAAAAACTGTCATGCGCAAAGTTTACCCTGGTTACGTTTTGGTCGAAATGGTTCAGACGGATGATTCATGGTATGTAGTCCGCAATACGCCGGGCGTTACCGGATTTGTCGGTTCAACTGGTTCGGGCTCTAAGCCTACCGCTCTGCTACCCGAAGAGGTTGAACAGATTCTGAAGCATATGGGCATGGTTGAACCTAAAGCGAAGATTGATTTCGAAATTAAGGAATCCGTACGTATTATGGTCGGTCCATTTGCGAATTTTGTGGGCTCTGTGGAAGAGATTTTGGCAGACAAAAGCAAGATCAAGGTGCATGTCAACATGTTTGGACGGGAAACCCCGCTGGAGTTGGATTTCACTCAAGTGGAGAAGATATAACAAGCATAAGGGTTTCTTGTGGGAGAATGCTGCTTAGCATTCGAATACCACTATTTACGCAAGGAGGTGTCACTCATGGCTAAAAAAGTTATTAAAATGGTGAAACTGCAGATTCCTGCAGGGAAAGCGAATCCAGCGCCTCCAGTAGGTCCGGCGTTAGGTCAAGCAGGTGTCAACATCATGGCATTCTGTAAGGAATTCAACGCTCGTACTGCCGACCAGGCTGGCCTGATCATCCCGGTTGAAATTACAGTATTTGAAGACCGTTCGTTTACCTTCATCACCAAAACTCCTCCGGCTGCTGTTCTGCTTCGCATCGCTGCAAAAGTAGAAAAGGGCTCCGGTGAACCAAACAAGAAAAAAGTAGCGAAGCTGGGCCGCGCAGCGGTTCGTGAAATCGCTGAAACCAAAATGCCCGACCTGAACGCTGCATCTGTTGAAGCTGCAATGCGTATGGTTGAAGGTACTGCCCGTAGTATGGGAATCACAATCGAAGACTAATAAGTATTCGATGAACCGGTCATTTATGACCGCAATATGTGGGAGGAATTTCCGCTAAGACCACAAAGGAGGAACATTTTCATGGCTAAACATGGTAAGAAATACATGGAATCTGCTAAGCTGATTGACAGCGAAGCGACTTACGAGCCTTCAGAAGCTGTAGAGCTTGTGAAAAAGGCGGCAACTGCCAAGTTCGACGAAACCGTTGAAGCAGCAGTTCGTCTGGGTGTAGACCCGCGTAAACAAGACCAGGCAGTTCGCGGTGTTGTTGTCCTGCCTCACGGCACCGGCAAAACCCAGCGCGTGCTTGTATTTGCAAAAGGTGAAAAAGCGAAGGAAGCGGAAGCTGCTGGCGCTGATTTTGTTGGTGATGCTGACATGATCAACAAAATTCAACAGGGCTGGTTCGAATTCGACGTCTGCGTTGCTACACCTGACATGATGAGTGAAGTCGGTAAACTGGGTCGTCTGCTCGGTGGTAAAGGCCTCATGCCTAACCCTAAAGCGGGTACAGTTACTTTCGACGTTACCAAGGCTGTTCAAGAAATCAAAGCCGGTAAAATCGAATACCGTCTCGACAAAGCGGGCCAAATTCACGCGCCAATCGGCAAAGTGTCTTTCAACGCTGAACAACTGAACGAGAACCTTAAAGCTCTTATGGACGCTTTGAACCGTGCGAAACCGGCTGCTGCCAAAGGTGTATACCTTAAAGGCATCGCTATTTCGTCCACAATGGGACCTAGCGCTCGTGTGAACGCAGCTGCTTTCAGATAATTAAAGGTTGACTCTCCGAGTTATCTTTGATATTCTATAACAGTTGTGAACATTAAGGTGATCAATCTTAAATGTGAATATGCTTACCGTAGACAGTAGGTGCCGTAGGGCTTAATTTCCTACCGAGGTGTTGTGATAGAAACAAAAAGTGACAGGCTCGCCTGACTAACTTTCCGTTTTATCAAGCCTTCGTGAATCTGCGGAGGCTTTTCTAATGCCTGCGTAGGAGCGGCGTGGCTTCCCCGGAAGAATCGCCGTGACATAAATTTTCAGGAGGTGTATACAATTGGCAAATGCAAAAGTAATCCAAGCTAAACAGGATGCGGTGGATGTTGTTACCGGCAAACTGCAGAACAGTGTCTCCACTGTAGTTGCAGACTACCGCGGATTGAACGTATCGCAAGTGACTGAACTGCGTAAGCAGCTTCGTGAAGCTGGCGTTGAATTTCAAGTCCTGAAGAACACACTGCTTCGCCGTGCAACTGCGGCAGCTGAGTTGACTGATCTGGACGCTGTCCTGACTGGTCCTACAGCGATCGCATTCAGCGAGACTGATGCGGTAGTAGCAGCTAAGATTCTGAATGACTTCGCTAAGAAGAACGACGCTTTGAAACTGAAAGGCGGCGTTGTAGAAGGTAAAGTTATCGATGCGGACCAACTGAAAGCACTGGCTGAACTGCCATCCCGCGATGGTTTGCTCTCCATGCTGCTTAGTGTGCTTCAAGCTCCAATGCGCAACTTCGCGCTTGCAGTTAAGGCTGTTGCTGAGAAAGAAGAACAAAGCGCGTAAGCCTTTGCTTCTGGCTTCATAATCAAGACCACAAACCAATTCAAATATAATGGAGGTTCAATCATGAGCAAAGAAACAATCCTGGAAGAAATTAAAGGCATGAGCGTATTGGAACTGAACGACCTGGTTAAAGCAATCGAAGAAGAATTCGGCGTAACTGCAGCAGCTCCAGTAGCAGCTGGCGGCGCAGTAGCAGCTGTAGAAGTAGAACAGTCCGAATTCGACGTAATTTTGACAAGCGCTGGCGCTTCCAAAATCAACGTTATCAAAATCGTTCGCGAAATCACAGGTCTTGGCTTGAAAGAAGCTAAAGACGTTGTAGACAACGCTCCAAAAGCAATCAAAGAAAAAGTAAGCAAAGAAGAAGCCGAAGCTACCAAAGCAAAATTGGAAGAAGCAGGCGCAGCTGTAGAAGTAAAATAAGTTGATTCAATAGGTACTGCCCCGGAGTAGAAGCAATTCTCTCCGGTTCCTGCAACCCCCTTGAACTTGTTCAAGGGGGTTGCTCTATAAAGGAGCGTTGCAGGTTAGTATAGTTCAACTTGAAAGGGAGGATTGTATGTCGCAGCATTATTACTCGCAGCAGCCGGAGGCGCGTCATGACAGACGCAGCATCGATACGGAGCTGAGAGGCAAACGCCTCCGCTTTACCAGCGACGCCGGTGTTTTTTCCAAAGGGGATATTGATCATGGCAGCCGTGTTCTGATTGAGGCAATGGAGATTCCGGAGCATGCTAAGGTTCTGGATGTGGGCTGCGGTTACGGACCCATAGGGATCAGTGCGGCGCTTCTTGCTCCGAAGGGACATGTCACGATGATTGATATCAACAGCCGTGCGGTAGAGCTTGCCCGCGAGAATGCGCAGCATAATGGAATCCGCAATGTTACGGTGATGGAAAGTGATGTGCTATCGGCAGTAGAGGGGCAGACATTCGATGTGATTCTGACCAACCCGCCTATTCGCGCCGGCAAGGCAGTAGTGCATGGGATTTTTGAGCAGGCGTATGAGCATTTGAATGAGGGCGGATGTCTGTGGGTTGTCATTCAGAAGAAGCAGGGGGCGCCGTCGGCGGTTGCCAAGCTGGAGAGTTTGTATGCGCTGGTAGAAGAAGTAGGCAAAGACAAGGGCTATCGGATCCTAAAAGCTCAAAAATAAATAATAATACTCATTGACATGCAATGCCCACAGTGGTATTATTATAAAATGTCAGTATTAAGCTAGGCTCCATGTCTTTAGTTTGCTGAAATGTCAAGTGATATATTGTCGCCCGGTAAGCGCATGCCGCACGGCAGGTTTTTGCGAATTCCGTTCTCTATGTTCCTGTCACGGCGAAGGTCGCCGGGACAATAGATAATAGCGCATGAACTGTAGCCTGGTGACGTATAATACGCACGTTTTGGGCAAATCTACTGGATAAGGAGTATTTTGGCCGTGGATAGATGTGCTCTTTTTTCGAAAGATTTCGATAAGGGGCTTTTCTGTATTTATGGCTGAATCCTTGTGGTATGGTTCCATTATACGGGTCCAAACAAGGGTTCGCAATCAATTTTTAAGTGAGTAGACATGAGGGGTGAGTAAAGTTGGCAGGACATCTTGTTCAGTATGGTCGACGCACTCGGCGGAGCTATGCGAGAATTAACGAGGTACTCGAGGTCCCGAACCTGATCGAGATCCAACAAAAATCTTATGATTGGTTTTTGGAGGAAGGATTGCGGGAAATGTTCCAGGACATCTCGCCGATCCAGGATTTCACAGGGAATTTGGTGCTAGAGTTCATTGATTACAGCCTGGGTGAACCGAAGTACACGGTTGACGACGCTAAAGAGCGGGACGTAACATATGCAGCTCCGCTGCGTGTGAAGGTGCGTCTCATCAATAAGGAGACCGGTGAGGTTAAAGAGCAGGAAGTGTTCATGGGAGATTTCCCTCTGATGACGGAGACCGGCACTTTTATTATCAATGGTGCGGAACGGGTTATTGTCAGCCAGTTGGTTCGCTCTCCAAGCGTCTATTTCAGCACAAAAGTGGATAAGAACGGTAAAAAAACTTACACCGCCACAGTAATTCCAAATCGCGGAGCCTGGCTGGAACTGGAGACCGACGCTAAGGACATCATGTATGTCCGTATCGACCGTACCCGTAAGATCCCGGTAACAGTGCTCTTGCGTGCTCTGGGCTTCGGCAGTGATGCTGAAATTCTGGAACTGCTTGGCAATGATGAATATATTCGCAACACGCTGGATAAAGACAACACGGATTCCACGGAGAAGGCGCTTATCGAAATCTACGAACGTCTGCGTCCGGGCGAACCACCGACACTTGATAATGCCAAGAGCCTCTTGGTTGCGCGTTTCTTTGACCCGAAACGTTATGATTTGGCCAATGTAGGCCGATACAAAATCAACAAAAAGCTGCATATTAAGAATCGTCTGTTCAATCAGCGTCTGGCCCAGCCTTTGGTTGATGAGTCTACCGGAGAAATCCTGGCAGAATCCGGCCAGATGGTAGACCGCCGTCTGCTTGATGAGCTGATTCCTTATTTCGAGAAGAGCATGGCTGCCAAAAACTACCGCGTAACCGGCGGTGTAATGGACAGCGAAGATATTCCGCTTCAGACGATTGACGTATTCTCGCCAATCGAAGAAGGCCGTGTCATCAAACTGATTGCCAATGGCAACATTGATAAATCGGTTAAGCATATTACTCAGGCTGATATTATATCCTCAATCAGCTACTTTATTAATCTGCTGCACGGTATCGGCAACACGGATGATATTGACCATCTGGGTAACCGCCGTCTGCGTTCTGTCGGTGAACTGCTGCAGAATCAGTTCCGTATCGGTCTATCCCGTATGGAACGCGTAGTCCGCGAGAGAATGTCGATTCAGGATGCCAATGCGATTACACCGCAGGCCCTGATCAACATCCGTCCGGTCATCGCGTCCATCAAAGAGTTCTTCGGTAGTTCACAGCTGTCCCAGTTCATGGATCAGACGAACCCGCTTGCCGAGCTTACGCACAAGCGCCGTCTGTCTGCACTCGGACCCGGCGGTCTGACACGTGAACGCGCCGGCTTTGAAGTCCGCGACGTCCATCACAGTCACTATGGCCGTATGTGTCCAATCGAGACACCGGAAGGTCCGAATATCGGTCTGATCAACTCCTTGTCCACCTTCGCCCGCATCAACGAATACGGCTTTATCGAAGCTCCGTATCGTTGGGTAGATCCGAAGACTGGTAAGGTAACGGAGCAAATCGATTATCTGACTGCCGATGAAGAAGATAACTATGTAGTTGCGCAGGCGAATGTACTGATCGATGAGGATGGCTCCTTCAAGGAAGACCAGGTTATCGTTCGTTACAACAAGGATTCCGACAACATCACTACCATGCCGAGCAACCGTGTAGACTACATGGACGTTTCGCCAAAACAGGTCGTATCTGTCGCGACGGCGCTCATTCCGTTCCTTGAGAACGATGACTCCAACCGCGCACTGATGGGATCGAACATGCAGCGTCAGGCCGTTCCGCTTCTCATTCCGAAGGCTCCGCTTGTAGGGACAGGAATGGAACATAAGTCTGCTAAAGACTCCGGCGTATGTATTGTCTCCAAATATGACGGTATTATCGAACGCTCCTCTGCCAATGAAATCTGGCTGCGCCGTGTTGAGGCAGTTGAAGGCAAGGAAGTTAAAGGCGATATCGTTAAATATAAATTACACAAATTCATGCGTTCGAACCAGGGTACCTGTATTAATCAGCGTCCGCTGGCCAAACGTGGGGATATCGTTAAAAAAGGTGACATTCTGGCAGATGGACCTTCCACAGAAATGGGCGAACTTGCGCTTGGCCGCAACGTAGTCGTTGCGTTCATGACTTGGGAAGGCTATAACTACGAGGATGCGATCCTGCTGAGTGAGAAGCTGGTGAAGGAAGATGTGTACACTTCGATTCATATCGAGGAATACGAATCCGAAGCCCGTGATACGAAGCTCGGACCTGAAGAGATCACGCGTGATATTCCGAACGTGGGTGAAGAAGCGCTCCGCAATCTCGATGAGCGCGGAATTATCCGTATCGGTGCGGAAATCAATGCCGGCGATATTCTGGTAGGTAAGGTTACTCCTAAGGGTGTAACTGAGCTGACTGCTGAAGAGCGCCTGCTGCATGCAATCTTCGGTGAGAAGGCTCGTGAAGTCCGTGATACCTCCCTGCGCGTTCCGCATGGTAGTGATGGGATTATCGTTGACGTCAAAGTGTTCACCCGCGAGAACGGCGATGAGCTGCCTCCTGGCGTGAATCAGCTGGTTCGTGTCTACATCGCCCAGAAGCGTAAGATTTCTGAAGGGGATAAGATGGCCGGACGTCACGGTAACAAGGGTGTCGTTGCCCGTATCCTGCCAGAAGAAGATATGCCGTTCCTTCCGGACGGTACGCCGGTACAGGTTGTCCTGAACCCGCTGGGCGTTCCTTCCCGTATGAACATCGGACAGGTGCTTGAAGTCCACATCGGTATGGCTGCACTGCGTCTGGGTATCCACGTGGCTACACCGGTCTTCGACGGAGCCCGTGAGTATGACGTATTCGATACGATGGAGGAAGCAGGCATGCAGCGTAATGGTAAGACTGTGCTGTATGACGGACGTACAGGCGAACGCTTCGAGCGTGAGGTTACTGTCGGCGTCATGCACATGATCAAGCTGGCGCACATGGTTGACGATAAGATTCATGCCCGTTCTACAGGTCCTTACTCTCTCGTTACACAACAGCCACTGGGCGGTAAAGCTCAGTTCGGCGGACAGCGTTTCGGGGAAATGGAAGTATGGGCGCTTGAAGCTTACGGCGCGGCTTATACACTGCAGGAGATTTTGACTGTGAAATCCGATGATGTGGTCGGCCGTGTCAAAACGTACGAATCCATTGTCAAAGGCGAAAACGTTCCAGAACCGGGTGTTCCGGAATCGTTCAAGGTATTGATCAAGGAACTGCAGTCGCTTGGTATGGATGTCAAAATCCTTAGCGGTGACGAGCAGGAGATCGAGATGAAGGAATTGGACGATGAGGACGAGACGTCAAGCGACAAGCTGAGCCTCAATTTGGAAGGCACAGAAGTCGGCATAGAGTAGTTCACCAGCAAGCCACTAATTTCATTACACAAAGGACCATGCCCTCTGTTGACCTTAGCGTCAAGAGAGGGCTGTGGTACTAAATCAGGATATAGGTTAAGGAGGGTTGCTCCTTGTTGGACGTTAACAATTTTGAATTTATGAAAATCGGGCTCGCTTCCCCGGAAAAAATTCGTTCTTGGTCCCGCGGAGAAGTTAAAAAGCCGGAAACCATTAACTATCGTACGTTGAAACCGGAAAAAGAGGGTCTCTTTTGCGAGCGTATTTTTGGACCGCAAAAGGACTGGGAATGTCACTGTGGTAAATACAAACGCGTCCGTTATAAGGGCGTAGTGTGCGACCGCTGCGGCGTAGAAGTTACCCGCGCCAAAGTCCGCCGCGAACGTATGGGCCACATCGAACTGGCAGCTCCGGTATCTCATATCTGGTATTTCAAAGGTATTCCAAGCCGTATGGGCCTGGCGCTGGATATGTCTCCTAGATCGCTCGAAGAGATTATCTACTTTGCATCTTATGTTGTAACTGATCCGGGGGAAACTCCGCTGGAGAAGAAGCAGCTGTTGTCCGAGAAAGAATACCGCAGCTACCGTGAGAAATACGGCTACGGATTCCAGGCCGGCATGGGTGCGGAAGCCGTCAAAAAGCTGCTTCAGGATATCGACATCGATAAAGAACTGGAATTCCTCAAAGAGGAGCTGCGTACGGCTCAAGGCCAGCGCCGCAACCGGGCGATCAAACGCTTGGAAGTCATTGAGGCTTTCCGCAACTCCGGCAATAAGCCTGACTGGATGATCATGGATGTACTCCCGGTTATCCCTCCGGAGCTTCGTCCAATGGTTCAGCTTGATGGCGGCCGTTTTGCTACGTCTGACCTTAATGACCTGTACCGCCGTGTAATCAACCGGAACAACCGTCTGAAAAGACTGCTGGACCTCGGCGCGCCTGACATTATCGTTCAGAATGAGAAACGGATGCTTCAGGAAGCTGTAGATGCACTGATTGACAACGGCCGCCGCGGCCGTCCTGTAACAGGACCAGGTAACCGTCCGCTCAAATCGCTCAGCCATATGCTGAAAGGTAAACAGGGACGTTTCCGTCAGAACTTGCTCGGTAAGCGTGTCGACTATTCAGGCCGTTCCGTTATCGTCGTAGGACCTTATCTGAAAATGTACCAATGCGGTCTTCCGAAGAAAATGGCACTGGAACTGTTCAAACCGTTTGTAATGAAAGAACTGGTTAACAAAGGGCTGGCCCACAACATCAAGAGTGCGAAGCGTAAGGTTGAACGCGTAAGTCCTGAAGTGTGGGATGTGCTTGAAGAGGTAATCAGAGAGCATCCGGTTCTGCTGAACCGTGCCCCTACGCTGCATAGACTGGGTATCCAGGCGTTCGAACCGATTCTGGTAGAAGGTCACGCAATCCGTCTTCACCCGCTCGTATGTACGGCTTACAATGCCGACTTCGATGGTGACCAGATGGCGGTACACGTTCCTCTGTCCGCTGAGGCTCAAGCTGAAGCCCGTATTCTCATGCTGGCGTCCGGTAACATCCTGAACCCTAAAGACGGCAAGCCGGTCGTTACCCCTTCCCAGGATATGGTCCTTGGTACGTTCTATCTGACCATGGACAACAAGGAAGAGAAGGGTACAGGAATGATTCTGCGCACCGTGAACGAAGCGGTCTCCGCTTATCAGCGCGGAACGGCGGGTCTGCATGCGCGTGTTGCAATCCCTGCTAAGGCTCTGGGTAAAACCAGCTTCACAGAAGCGCAGCAGAATGCACTGCTGATCACTACTGTGGGTAAGATTATCTTCAACGAAATCTATCCAAGCAGCTTCCCGTATATTAACGAAGCCACCAAAACTAACCTGCTGCAGGGAACACCTGAGAAGTATTTCATCTATGAAAAGGGTGCGGATGTCCGCGAACTGATCATGGCTGCTCCGGAAGCCAGTGCTGTAGGTAAAGAATATCTGGGCCTCATTATCGCCCGCTGCTTCGAAACGTATCACACCACCAAGACTTCAGTGATTCTGGATAAAATCAAGCAACTCGGCTTCACGTACTCTACACGTTCCGGTGTTACGGTTGCCGTATCGGATGTTATCGTGCCTGAGGAAAAAGTTACAATTCTTAAAGAATCCGAAGCTAAGGTTGATGTGGTTGCGAACCAATACCGCCGTGGTCTGATCACCAATGATGAACGGTATGACCGCGTCATCGAGATCTGGTCGAAGACTAAGGATGAGCTTACCAACGTCCTGCTGAAATCGATGGACCGTTTCAACTCCATCATGCTCATGGTTGACTCCAAGGCGCGCGGTAACAAATCGCAGATCACACAGCTCGGCGGTATGCGCGGACTGATGGCAACACCTTCGGGCCGGATCTTTGAATTGCCAATCAAAGCGAACTTCCGTGAAGGTCTGACTGTCCTCGAGTACTTTATCTCCACTCACGGAGCGCGTAAAGGTCTGGCCGATACAGCGCTGCGTACAGCGGATTCCGGGTACCTGACACGCCGTCTGGTTGATGTGGCGCAGGATGTCATTGTCCGTGAAGAAGATTGCGGTACCGACAAAGGCTTCATGGTCAGCCGGATTCAGGATGGCAAGGAAGTTATCGAGGATCTCTACGACCGTATTGAAGGCCGTTATTCCTTCGAGACCGTCCGTCATCCGGAGACGAAGGAAATCCTCGTTCACCGTAACGATCTGATTGACTCCGATAAGGCTGAAGAGATCGTGAATGCTGGCGTAACCAAGCTGCAGATCCGCTCTGTACTGAGCTGCCGTGCCCGTCACGGTGTCTGCAAGAAGTGCTACGGACGTAACCTGGCAACAGGTAAATTCGTGGAAATCGGGGAAGCTGTCGGCATTATTGCCGCACAGTCCATCGGTGAACCGGGAACACAGCTTACCATGCGTACGTTCCATACCGGCGGTGTTGCCGGAGACGATATCACGCAAGGTTTGCCGCGTATCCAGGAGCTGTTTGAAGCCCGTAACCCTAAAGGTCAGGCGACAATCAGTGAGATTGACGGGGTAGTGAAGGAAATCCGTGAAACCAAGGACCGCCGCGAAATCGAGGTTCAGGGTGAAGCAGAGTCCAAGACTTACTCCATCACTTATGGCTCCCGTCTGCGTGTCAGCGAAGGCCAGGAGATCGAGGCCGGCGATGAGCTGACAGACGGTTCCATTGACCCTAAAGAAATGCTGCGTATCAAAGGGATCCGCGGGGTACAGAACTACATTCTGCAAGAAGTTCAGCGTGTATACCGTAACCAGGGCGTTGAAATCAATGATAAGCACATTGAAGTTATGATTAAGCAGATGCTGCGCAAAATCCGGATTATCGATGCCGGAGATACCAGTCTCCTGCCGGGTGCCTTTGCGGATATTCATGAATATGAAGCAGCCAACAAGGAAGCCATTCTTGCCGGAAATGAACCAGCAGTGGCCAAACCGGTTCTGCTCGGGATTACCAAGGCATCTCTGGAAACTGACTCCTTCCTGTCTGCGGCTTCCTTCCAGGAAACTACCCGCGTCTTAACGGATGCAGCGATTAAGGGTAAAGTGGATAAGCTGCTGGGTCTGAAAGAGAATGTTATCATCGGTAAGCTGATTCCTGCAGGTACGGGTATGAACCGTTACCGCAATGTGAAGCTGAGCGACCCGAATGCACAAAGCAGCGAAGAAGCTTTAGAGCCGGTTCCTGCTGAATAATTGAATACTCATGGCAAGCAGTATCCGCGTCACGCAGGAATGTGGCGTGACGCGGCTGTCTGCTGTGATTATTAATAAATTTATTGTCGTTTTTCTTGACATCATGTGCTGTGGATGCTAATATGTCTAAGGTGCGTGAGTAGTCTTGTCATTCTTATTCAGTGGAGGTAATGTGTTTCATGACTGATGACAGAGGGTTACAGGATGCTCAGGTCAAGATCGGTTCCAAGCAAACCGTCAAGGCGGTGGAGATGGGCCAAGCCGCAGAAGTCTATGTGGCAGAGGACGGAGATCAACGGCTTACTTCCAGAATTGTAATGCTTTGCAACAAACAAGGTGTGAAGGTCACGTATGTGGACACAATGCTGAATTTGGGCAAGGCCTGCGGTATAGAAGTTGGTGCTGCGATGGCAGCCGTCTTAAAACAATAGCAGCAAGAGAACGTTTTTGTACCGGGGTACACTTCGGCAGCAAGGACTTTTCATTTGTCTTTTTATGAACCACCTGGGTCTGTGGACTTAGCGTTTGTAAATTGGCTATCATTTCAGGAAGGGGGTGGCACAACATGCCAACTATTAATCAATTGGTTCGTAAAGGCCGTCAAGCCAAAATCGAAAAATCCAAATCTCCCGCTCTTCAAAAAGGGTTCAACGCCCTCAAGCGTGAGGCTACAAATTTGAGCGCTCCGCAGAAACGCGGTGTGTGCACTCGTGTAGGCACAATGACTCCACGTAAACCAAACTCAGCACTTCGTAAGTATGCCCGTGTTCGTCTAACGAACCGTCTTGAGGTGACTGCTTACATTCCGGGTATCGGACACAACCTTCAAGAGCACAGTGTAGTATTGCTGCGCGGAGGTAAAGTTAAGGACCTTGCAGGAGTTCGTTACCACATCGTTCGTGGTGCACTGGATACTGCAGGTGTTGCTAACCGGATGCAGGCTCGCTCCAAGTATGGTGCGAAACGTCCTAAGGCCAAGAAATAAGATAAGCATATCTGAATAATAACCATTTAAGAAAGGGGGATATCCATGCCACGCAAAGGTCCAGTTACTAAGAGAGATGTATTGCCAGATCCATTGTATAATAGCAAGTTGGTTACTCGTTTGATCAACCGTATTATGCTGGGTGGTAAAAGAGGTGTCGCTCAAAGCATTTTGTACAATTCATTCAAGTTGATTCAGGAACGTACAGGTAAAGAGCCGATGGAAGTTTTCGAAGCAGCCATCAAGAATATCATGCCTGTACTGGAAGTTAAAGCTCGTCGTGTCGGCGGCGCTAACTACCAGGTACCTATCGAGGTTAAACCTGAGAGACGTACTGCTTTGGGATTACGTTGGCTTGTAAACTACTCACGCAACCGCGGTGAGAAGACGATGGAAGAGCGTTTGGCGGCTGAGATTATCGATGCTTCCAACAACACAGGCGCTTCCGTGAAAAAACGTGAAGATACACACAAAATGGCTGAAGCGAACAAAGCGTTTGCTCACTACCGCTGGTAGGATTGCAGCCGTTCAAATAACTTCTATTTTGAAAGGAGATCCATTTTATGGCAAGAGAGTTCTCCTTAAAAAATACACGTAATATCGGGATCATGGCACATATTGATGCTGGTAAGACTACTACCACTGAGCGGATTCTTTTCTATTCAGGCCGTACGCACAAAATCGGTGAAGTTCACGAGGGTGCTGCTACAATGGACTGGATGGAGCAAGAACAGGAGCGCGGAATTACCATTACTTCCGCTGCTACCACTGCTGCTTGGAAGGGTCACCGCGTTAATATCATTGATACCCCAGGACACGTTGACTTCACCGTTGAAGTCGAACGTTCCCTGCGTGTATTGGATGGGGCAGTAGGCGTATTTAGCGCCAAAGAGGGTGTTGAACCTCAGTCCGAGACTGTTTGGAGACAAGCTGACCGTTATAGTGTACCGCGGATCGCCTATGTCAACAAAATGGATATTATCGGCGCTGATTTCCTTAATGTAATTGATTCTATGCGTGATCGTTTGATGGCTAATGCCGTTGCTATTCAATTGCCGATCGGCGCAGAAAACGACTTCATTGGGATTATCGACCTGATTGAGCAAAAAGCTCATATGTTCAAGGACGATTTGGGGCAAAACATTGAAATAACAGACATTCCGGCAGAATACCTTCCAAAGGTTGAGGAACTTCGTCTCGAATTGATCGAGAAAGTTGCTGAACTTGATGAAGAACTTACAATGAAGTATCTTGAAGGTGAAGAAATTACAATCCCGGAAATCAAAGCAGCATTGCGCAAAGGCGTATGTGAAGTTAAGATTTTCCCAGTAATTGTCGGATCCTCTTACCGTAACAAAGGGGTTCAGCTTATGCTGGACGCTGTTGTTGATTACTTGCCGTCACCTCTTGATGTTCCAGCTATTATTGGTCATCATGATGATGGATCTGAAGGGGTTCGCCATTCTTCGGATGAAGAGCCGTTCTCAGCTTTGGCATTTAAAATCATGACAGACCCTTATGTAGGTAAGCTTACGTTCTTCCGTGTATACTCTGGTGTTCTGGAGTCCGGATCGTACGTAGTCAATGCTACTAAGAACAAACGTGAACGTATCGGACGTATTCTGCAAATGCATGCGAATAGCCGCCAAGAGATTTCCATCGTGTACTCTGGTGATATCGCTGCTGCTGTAGGATTGAAAGATACAAGCACGGGCGATACACTGTGTGATGAGAAGAATCCAATTATTTTGGAATCTATGAACTTCCCTGATCCGGTTATCGAAATTGCCGTTGAACCAAAAACCAAAGCCGACCAAGATAAATTGGGCGTTGCTCTCGGTAAGCTGACCGAAGAAGATCCAACTCTTCGTGCGCATACTGATGAAGAAACTGGCCAAACGATCCTGGCAGGTATGGGCGAACTTCACTTGGATATTATCATTGATCGTATGCGCCGTGAGTTCCACGTTGAAACTAACGTTGGTAAACCACAGGTTGCTTATCGTGAAACATTCAATGCGCCTGCTCGCGTCGAAGGTAAATTCGTTCGTCAATCCGGCGGACGCGGTCAATACGGCCATGTATGGGTTGAATTCGAACCTCTCGAGGCTGGTACTGGCAACCAATTCGAAAGTAAAGTAGTCGGCGGTTCTGTACCTAGAGAATATGTCGCTCCTGCACTTGCGGGTATTGAAGAAGCTATGAAAAATGGTGTTATCGCAGGCTTCCCGCTTGTTGATGTTAAAGCCACTATCGTAGATGGTTCTTATCATGATGTTGACTCCAATGAAATGGCGTTTAAAGTTGCCGGATCATTGGCGCTTAAGGCTGCAAAAGACAAGTGTAAACCTGTCCTGCTTGAGCCAATCATGAAAGTGGAAGTAACTGTTCCTGAGGAGTATATGGGCGATGTTATGGGGATGCTTAGTTCCCGTCGCGGTAAGATCGAAGGTATGGACTCCCGTGGTGGAGCTCAGATTATCCGGTCTAAGGTGCCTCTCTCCGAAATGTTCGGTTACTCTACAACACTTCGTTCCGGTACTCAAGGACGCGGCGTATTCTCAATGGAGCTTTCTCACTATGAAGAAGTTCCTAGAAGTATTGCTGATGAAATCGCGGCCAAGAATAAAGGCGGAGAATAATTTCGATTTTTAACTTGCCGTCCGGGTATAACACATAAGTCACCTTAGAATTGCATGTAGGCGGACGGCTCAAATATATGGACCCCACAATAAGGAGGAACTGTTCAAATGGCAAAGGCAAAGTTTGAACGTAACAAACCGCACGTTAACATTGGTACTATTGGTCACGTCGACCATGGTAAAACAACTCTGACTGCTGCAATCACAACTGTATTGTCCAAAAAATACGGTGGTGCTGCTGTAGCATTCGACCAAATTGATAAGGCTCCTGAAGAACGCGAACGCGGTATCACTATCTCCACCGCTCACGTTGAATATGAAACTCCTAACCGTCACTACGCTCACGTAGACTGCCCTGGACACGCCGACTATGTTAAAAACATGATCACTGGCGCAGCGCAAATGGACGGAGCGATCCTGGTTGTATCCGCAGCTGACGGCCCTATGCCACAGACTCGCGAGCACATCCTGCTGTCCCGTCAAGTAGGTGTTCCTTACATCGTTGTATTCCTAAACAAATGCGACATGGTTGAAGACGAAGAGTTGTTGGAACTGGTTGAAATGGAAGTTCGCGATCTGTTGAGCGAATACGACTTCCCAGGCGATGACACTCCAATCGTTCGCGGATCTGCTCGTGAAGCACTGCAGAACCCTGATGGCGAGTATGCACAGAAGATCGTTGAAATGTTCGAAACGATCGACACATACATCCCGCTTCCAGAACGTCAGACTGACAAGCCTTTCCTGATGCCTGTCGAAGATGTATTCTCCATCACTGGCCGCGGTACCGTGGCAACTGGCCGCGTAGAACGCGGAACAGTTAAAGTCGGAGAAGAAATTGAAATCGTAGGTATTCACGAAGAAACTAAGAAATCCGTTGTTACCGGCGTAGAAATGTTCCGTAAATTGCTCGATTCCGCACAAGCGGGCGACAACATCGGCGCACTGCTGCGTGGTGTAGACCGTAACATGATCGAGCGTGGCCAAGTATTGGCTAAGCCGAACTCTGTTAAGCCACACACTGAGTTCACTGCTCAGATCTACGTTCTGACTAAAGAAGAAGGCGGACGTCACAAACCATTCTTCACTGGTTACCGTCCACAGTTCTACTTCCGTACAACTGACGTAACTGGCATCATCAACCTGCCAGAAGGTACTGAAATGGTTATGCCTGGTGACAACATCACCGTAACTGTTCAACTGATCTCCCCAATCGCTATTGAAGAAGGTACTAAATTCTCCATTCGCGAAGGCGGCCGTACAGTTGGTGCCGGTTCCGTAGCTTCCATCCAGAAATAATTCGACTCTATCCGTGAGGATAGACCGAATATAAGTCAGGGCCCCTTCTAACGAAGGGGCCCTGTTTTTGTTGTGCAAGGCTGTATAAAAGAACCGGCAGATATGCCAAAAAGACCGCTGCTCCAGAAGAGTAACGGTCTTTTGTATTTTTAAATTGAGTGGTTTAGATTTCCTTCGCATAATCCGCATTGGGCAATTTGGATAATACCACATGCAGACTGGACGGAGATGAACTGTTATTCGTATAAGCGAATGACTCGTCACCGGCGATGTAGATGGTCTCTCCCTGGACAAAGGGGAACTCTTCTTCATTAACATGAATGGCACCATCACCGTGTAAGGCCAGGATGTAGACGTCTGCTCCGGGGTGCTTGTGAACGGGCAGCTTTTGCCCGGGCATGAAATTAAGCACGAATACAACGCTATCCCCTTTTTGGAATATGATCTTTTTGGTAAAGCGCTCCTCTTGATACTGTACTGCCTCTGCTAATGTTTTCTTTTCCATGATAAATCCCTGCTTTCGTGTGAATTATTATTGTTTACAGCCTAACTTCATACTCACAATGCTCATGACCGGTGACATTACATTTGATCTCTTTCACTGAAACCTTGCGGCCGAGAATTTTGCAAAGCGCACCTTCAATAATGGCACCCTCCAGATCACAGACCATCTTCTCATCCTCCAGGGAAGGCAGTCCTTTGCAGAAGCAATCTTCAACAGCAATATTGATCCTGCGCTCATCCGAATGAACAATCCGGGGTATTCCGATTTTGAGCTCCTCAAAGATCTGCAGTAGCTCTTCAACGGAAGTGACAGGCAGGCTCTCGCCAATCTTTCTGCCAATGGTAACAGTAGTTCCTTTTCCGCCTAACGGCAATCCCTGGTTCATTCCGATGAGACGGATAGTCCGGAATAGTTCAAGAGGTACCATGTTGCCCAGGGTTGTTCTCTCCATCTGGCGCATATCAGCAAAAGTGTATTGCAGCAAGTGCGTCAACTCCTTTTCTCTCTATAAACCTATTGTATAGGCTGCGGGTATGTTAATCCTTGATATAGATCAAGTTTTATGAAAAACTGTGCGTCCAGTCACCCGGCATTGCTTCTATCATTGATATGGTGGAATAAGCGGCAGTAAAGGAGGAAGCATGATGGAGTGTAACACGTGCAGCTCGCATACCTGCGTGCGTCAGGTTCCGGTATTCAGGGGCTTGTCCGATGCGGAGCTGGTTATCATAGAATCGATCACAGAATCCCATTCATATAAGAAGGGCAGTCAGGTCTGCAGAGAGGGAGAGGCGTCTGAAGCCTTATATGTAGTGAAGAACGGTCTTATCAAATTGACGAAGAACAGTAAAGAGGGCAAACAGCATATTGTCCGGTTTCTTTTCCCAGGGGATTACTTCGGACAGTTTGCCTTGCTTCATAATAAAAATAATGATGTAACAGCGGAGATGATTGAGAGCGGAGTGGTGTGCCGGATGCACCGGAAGGATTTCATTCCTCTGCTGGAGAAGAATGCGGGCCTTGCGTTCAGCTTCCTGATGTCTGTCAGCGAGCAGCTGCATCTGGCCGAAGAGTCAGCAGGGGCACTGCATATGTTTGAAGTGGAAAAGCGGTTAGCCCGGCTTCTAGTGTACTTATACACGCGCAACTTGCCGGAACCGGCTATGGCGGTGCAAGCTCTGAGACATTCCGTAGATCTGCCGTCGGCGCAAAAAGAGGTGGCTGCAATGATCGGTACTACTGCCGAGACCCTAAGCCGTAAGCTGAACAAGCTGGAAGCCCTTAAGATCATCGCCATGCATAAGAGAACCGTGAATATTCTGGAGATGGAAGCACTAATTCAGCTCGCTGAAATCAGTAATTAATTATTTTCAGAGATATTCGGGTAATATTGAAGTTTTTTTCTGGAAAAGCTGATTTGTTATGCAAAGGCTCTTGCAATATAGCCGCCTATTAGATATAATAATAAATGTTGTTCTGAGACGTTGCGATGATGTGAGAGGTTACTGACACACCCGGCCCCTTTGCCATGAGGTCGACGTCGGAAAATTTTCACGGAGTATGTCCGATAATAAATTGGGCGATAGAAGGAGGGACTAAAATGGCAAAGCAAAAAATTCGTATTCGCTTGAAAGCATACGACCACAGAATTCTTGATCAATCCGCAGAGAAAATTGTTGAAACAGCAAAACGTTCGGGTGCTGGTGTATCCGGGCCGATTCCGCTGCCAACTGAGAAGCAAATCATTACCATTCTCCGTGCGGTACACAAGTACAAGGATTCCCGTGAACAGTTTGAGCAACGGACTCACAAACGTTTGATCGATATTGTGAACCCAACACCACAAACTGTGGATGCCTTGATGCGCTTGGATCTACCGTCCGGTGTAGATATCGAAATCAAATTGTAATTCATTAAGTAATCAGGAAAAGAAAAGAGGTGTCAACATTGAAAGGTATCTTAGGAAAAAAACTCGGTATGACTCAAGTGTTTACTCCAGAAGGTAACGTAATTGCGGTTTCTGTTATCGAAGCTGGACCTTGTGTGGTACTGCAAAAGAAAGACCTGAATATCGACGGATATGAAGCAGTGCAGTTGGGCTTTTCCGATAAAAAGGAAAGTCGCTCCAACAAGCCTGAACAGGGTCACGCCAAAAAGGCAAATGCAACACCTAAGCGCTACGTTCGCGAAATTCGCGGTGTTGACCTCGGGTCACTCGAGGTTGGACAAGAGCTTAAGGCTGACATCTTCGCTGAAGGCGAGTTTGTTGACGTAACAGGTACTTCGAAGGGTAAAGGCTTCCAGGGTAACATCAAACGCTGGGGACAAAGCCGCGGACCAATGGCACACGGATCGCGTTACCACAGAAGACCGGGCTCCATGGGTTCCATCCAGGCTAACCGTGTTCCTAAGGGCAAACGCCTGCCAGGACACATGGGTCACACGACCATAACGGTTCAAAAGCTTGAAATCATCCGGGTTGACGTAGAACGTAATGTACTGCTGGTTAAAGGCGCTATTCCAGGTCCTAAAAACAGCTTCGTGAAAGTTAAACAGACCGTTAAGAAATAATTATTGAAGAAAGGAGGAACATGAAATGCCAAAAGTAACACTTTTCAATACTAGTGGTAACGAAGTTGGCGAAGTTGAACTGAGTGATTCAGTTTTCGGTATCGAACCGAATGTACATGTGCTGCATGAAGCTGCACTTATGCAAAGAGCTTCCCTTCGTCGTGGTACACACAAAGTAAAAGGACGCTCTGAAGTGCGTGGCGGCGGACGTAAGCCTTGGAAACAAAAAGGTACAGGTCGTGCTCGTCAAGGCTCCATTCGTTCTCCACAATGGAAAGGCGGCGGCGTAGTCTTCGGACCAACACCACGCAGCTATTCCTGGAAATTGCCTAAGAAGGTTCGCCGGTTGGCCATCAAATCCGCGTTGTCCTCAAAAGTACTTGAGAATGACATCATCGTATTGGATAGCCTGACTCTGAATGCTCCGAAGACGAAAGAATTCGCAGCCATTCTGAACAACCTTAAAGTGGGCAGCAAAGCCCTGATCGTAGCTCCTAGTTATGATGACAATGTAGCACTTTCCGCTCGTAACATCCCTGGGGTGAAATTCGTAGCGGCTGACGGCATCAATGTTCTTGACGTACTGACGTACGACAAACTGATCATCACTAAAGAAGCAGTTCTGAAGGTAGAGGAGGTGTTCGCGTAATGAAAGATCCTCGTGATATAATCAAGCGTCCAGTGATTACGGAACGCACATCCGAATACATGAGCGAACTGAAGTACGCTTTTGAAGTGGATATCCGTGCTAACAAGACCGAAATCAAAAAAGCTGTCGAGGCTATTTTTAAAGTAAAAGTCGTTAGTGTGAACACAATGCGCGTACCTGGCAAACTGAAACGTTACGGCAAATATTCCGGTTATACTCCGGAGTGGAAAAAAGCCATCGTGAAGCTTAGCCCGGACAGCAAGCCGCTTGAGTTCTTTGAAGCGGTAGAATAATACTCTTAAAGTAAGGAGGAAACTATAGTGCCAATCAAAAAGTACAAACCGACCTCTCCGGCAAGACGCAACATGTCTGTGTCTACGTTTGAAGAAATTACAACAAACCAGCCAGAGAAATCGTTGCTGTCCCCGCTGTTCAAGCATGCCGGACGCAACAACCAAGGTAAAATTACGGTTCGTCACCATGGCGGCGGACACAAACGTAAATACCGTATCATCGACTTCAAGCGGACTAAAGACGGCATACCAGGTAGCGTTGCTACAATCGAGTATGACCCGAACCGTACTTCCAATATTGCTTTGATCCACTATGCTGATGGAGAGAAACGTTATATCATCGCTCCTAAAGGCCTTAAAGTTGGGGATAAAGTGGAGTCTGGCCCTGCTGCAGACATCAAAATTGGTAACAGCCTTCCGCTGATCAACATCCCGGTAGGTACAATTATCCACAACATCGAGCTGAAACCTGGTAAAGGCGGACAATTGGTTCGTGCTGCCGGTACAGAAGCTCAGTTGCTTGGTAAAGAAGATAAATACGTTTCTGTTCGTTTGAACTCCGGTGAAGTTCGCAGAATCCTCAGCGTATGCCGTGCAACAATCGGTGCCGTAGGTAACGGAGATCATGAACTGATCAAGATTGGTAAAGCCGGACGCAGCCGCTGGCTCGGACGTCGTCCTGAAGTACGCGGTGTTGTCATGAACCCTAACGATCACCCACACGGTGGTGGTGAAGGCCGCGCTCCAATCGGACGGAAATCGCCAATGTCACCTTGGGGCAAACCAACCCTCGGCTACAAAACGCGTAAGAAAAACAAAGCATCTGATAAATATATCGTTCGTCGCCGCACAAAATAAGACGCTTCAGGCAAGTTAGTTAAGCGCGAAGCGTCGATTCGCGGTTTTGAAGAACCGGATGAAGGGAGGATTCACACATGGGTCGCAGTTTAAAGAAGGGGCCGTTCATCGATGGCTACCTGCTGAAAAAAGTTGAGGATTTGAACGAGACAGACAAGAAAGTCGTAGTTAAAACCTGGTCCCGTCGCTCAACCATTTTCCCTCAGTTTATCGGACATACGTTTGGTGTATATGACGGCCGCAAACACGTGCCTGTATACGTAACAGAAGATATGGTAGGTCACAAGTTGGGCGAGTTCGCGCCAACACGTACTTACAAAGGCCACGCGGGTGACGATAAGAAAACAAGAAGATAATTAACGTCTTCGTTTGAGAGGAGGGAAAACAATGGAAGCAAAAGCACATGCAAGATCGGTGCGGATTTCCGCTCGTAAAGCGAAACTGGTTGTTGACTTGATTCGCGGCAAGCAAGTGGGGGAAGCAATTGCAATTCTTCGCCACACTCCGAAGTCCGCTTCTCCGGTTGTTGAGAAGCTACTAAACTCGGCGATTGCGAACGCTGAGCATAACTACTCTTTGGACGTGAACAGCTTATTCGTAAGCGAAGTTTTCGTTAACCAGGGTCCTACAATGAAACGTTTCCGTCCGCGCGCCATGGGCCGCGCAAGCCGGATCAATAAACGTACCAGCCACATTACTTTGGTGGTATCTGAGAAATAAGGAGGGATAACACGTGGGTCAAAAGGTAAATCCAGTCGGACTCCGAGTCGGTATTATTCGCGATTGGGAATCAAAATGGTATGCAGGCAAAGATTTCGGTACTCTTTTAATGGAAGACGTCAAAATCCGGGAATACCTTAAAGGCAAGTTGAAAGATTCCTCTGTTTCCCGCATCGAGATCGAAAGAGCGGCAAGCCGAGTGAACGTTACAATTCACACTGCTAAGCCAGGTATGGTAATTGGTAAAGGCGGAGCAGAAGTAGAAGTACTTCGCAGCGCAGTTACAACTATCGCCGGCGGTAAGAAAGTACACATCAACATCAATGAAATCAAACACCCTGAACTGGATGCTATTCTTGTTGCTGAAAGCATTGCACAACAGCTGGAACGTCGCGTATCGTTCCGTCGTGCTCTGAAACAAGCGATTCAAAGAACTATGCGTTCCGGCGCAAAGGGAATTAAAACTCAGGTTGGCGGACGTCTTGGCGGCGCTGAGATTGCCCGTTCAGAAGGTTATAGCGAAGGAACAGTTCCACTTCATACGCTTCGTGCTGATATCGATTACGGAACAGCTGAAGCACATACAACTTATGGCCTTATCGGCGTAAAAGTATGGATCTATCGTGGAGAAGTTCTTCCCCCAGCTAAGAAACATGCTGCTCAGGAAGGAGGCAACTAATCATGTTGGTACCAAAGCGCGTTAAACACCGCAAGCAACAACGCGGTCACATGAAGGGTATGGCAAAAGGCGGAACCGAACTGAACTTCGGCGAATATGGTTTGCAGGCCCTGGAACCATCTTGGATCACTAACCGTCAGATCGAAGCTGCTCGTATCGCGATGACACGTTACATCAAACGTGGCGGTCAGGTTTGGATCAAGATTTTCCCGGATAAGCCAATCACTCAGAAGCCTCTCGAGGTTCGTATGGGTAGTGGTAAAGGTAACGTTGAGAAGTGGGTAGCTGTAGTTAAACCGGGTAAGATTATGTTCGAACTCGGAGGCGTGTCGGAAGAAATCGCTCGTGAAGCGATGCGTCTTGCCGCTCACAAGCTGCCTGTAAAGACTAAGTTTGTGAAACGTGAAGAATTGGGTGGTGAAGCAAATGAAAGCTAATGAACTTCGCAACTTAACCACTGCTGAGATTGAACAGAAAATCGCCGGATTTAAGGAAGAACTTTTCAATCTCCGTTTCCAATTGGCAACAGGCCAACTGGATAACCCGACTCGGATTCGTGATGTGCGTAAGGAAATAGCTCGTGCTAAAACCGTTATCCATCAAAGAGTACTTGGGATTAGTTAAGTGACGGCGGATGCTTAATCCGTAATCAGGAAGGAGGCTAATTATGAGCGAAGAGCGTAATGCACGTAAAGTGCTGATCGGTAAAGTAGTCAGCGACAAAATGGATAAAACCATCGTAATTGCTGTTGAAACCTATAAAAAGCACAGTCTGTATCACAAACGCATCAAGTCCACGAAGAAATTCAAGGCACATGATGAAGAGAATGTAGCTAAAATTGGTGATGTCGTGAAAGTCATGGAAACTCGTCCATTGTCGAAGGACAAACGGTGGAGACTGGTTGAAGTGGTAGAAAAAGCGGTTATCATCTAAGACCTGAAGCAGATCCCTTTCCGGAAGGAGGAAAATAATAATGATTCAACCATTTACACGTTTGCATGTGGCTGACAACTCTGGTGCGAAGGAACTGATGTGTATCCGCGTACTGGGTGGTACTGGACGCCGTACAGCAGCAATCGGCGATCTGATCGTTTGTTCCGTTAAACAAGCAACACCAGGCGGCGTTGTCAAAAAGGGTGATGTTGTTAGAGCGGTAGTTGTTCGTACAAAACGTTCGGTACGCCGTAAAGATGGATCTTACATCGCTTTTGACGAAAATGCAGCTGTTGTTGTTAAAGACGACAGAAGCCCGCGCGGAACACGTATCTTCGGACCAGTTGCTCGCGAACTTCGCGACAAGGACTACATGAAGATCGTTTCCTTGGCACCGGAAGTTATCTAAAAATTCGAGTAATGCTCGGGTGTACTTGAAAAGGTCAGTTATAGGAGGTGTAATCAATGCCTAGAGTTAAAAAAGTTCTGGAATCCCATAACAATAAACTGCACGTGAAAAAAGATGATGTGGTGCTTGTGATCAGCGGGAAAGACAAAGGTAAAAAAGGCCGTGTCATCGCTGCTTATCCTCGTGAAAACCGCGTCCTGGTAGAAGGCGTGAACATGGTGAAGAAACACCAGAAGCCTAACCAGTTGAATCCGCAAGGCGGAATCATCGAGCAGGAAGCTTCGATCCATGTGTCCAACGTAATGCACATTGATCCGAAGAGCGGGAAAGTTACGCGTATCGGCTATAAAGTACTAGATAACGGTAAGAAGGTTCGGGTAGCAAAAAGATCCGGAGAGATTATCGACTAATACAGTCCTAATGAAAGGAGGTAAATCTTCATGGCAGCAAGAATGAAAGAACGTTATCTGAATGAAATTACACCAGCTTTGATGCAGAAGTTTAACTACACAACAGTTATGCAAGTGCCTAAGATCGAGAAGATCGTCATCAACATGGGTGTGGGTGACGCTGTTCAAAACTCCAAAGTGCTTGACGCTGCAGTTAACGATATGCAATTGATTTCTGGTCAAAAGCCGGTAATCACTAAAGCTAAAAAATCCATCGCCGGTTTTAAACTGCGCGAAAACATGCCGATCGGGGTTAAAGTAACATTGCGCGGCGAGCGCATGTACTTCTTCCTGGATAAATTGATCAACGTAACGCTTCCACGCGTTCGTGACTTCCGTGGTGTTTCCAGCAAAGCCTTCGATGGCCGCGGTAACTACACACTGGGTCTTAAAGAGCAATTGATCTTCCCGGAAATCGAGTATGACAAAGTGGATAAGGTTCGCGGTATGGACATCGTTATTGTAACGACTGCTAAGACGGACGAGGAATCCCGTGAGCTGCTGAATCAGCTGGGAATGCCTTTCACGAAATAAGAATCATCCATTTCTCCGAAAATGTTTAGGAGGTGTCAGTCTAAGTGGCAAAGACTTCAATGAAAGTTAAACAACAGCGCGAGCCTAAGTTCAAAGTACGTGCATACACACGTTGCGAGCGTTGTGGTCGTCCACATTCGGTACTGCAGAAGTTCAAAATTTGCAGAATTTGTTTCCGTGAATTAGCTTATAAAGGCCAGATTCCTGGCGTGAAAAAAGCAAGTTGGTAAGAAGTTTATAAACGGGAAGGAGGTTTACACACATGACTATGTCTGATCCTATTGCAGATATGCTTACTCGTATTCGTAACGCCAACACTGTGCGTCACGAGACAGTAGAAATGCCTGCTTCTACTATGAAAAAACAAATCGCGGACATCTTGAAGCGTGAGGGCTTCATCCGTGATGCTGAATTCGTTGAAGATAGCAAACAAGGGATTATCCGTATTTTCCTGAAATACGGCCCGAACCAGGAGCGCGTTATCTCCGGTCTGAAAAGAATCAGTAAACCAGGTCTTCGCGTATACACGAAGAGCAATGAAGTGCCTCGTGTACTCGGTGGCCTTGGAATCGCGATTATCTCCACATCTAAGGGAGTTATGACCGACAAAGAAGCTCGTCAATCTAAATCCGGCGGAGAAGTTGTCTGCTACATTTGGTAATAAACGTCACAAGATAAGGAGGTGCAACACATGTCTCGTATTGGTCGCAAACCAATCGCAGTACCTAGCGGTGTAGATGTCACTTTGGACAACGCCGTTATTACAGTAAAAGGTCCTAAAGGCACTTTGACTCGTGAGCTTCATAAAGACATGAAGATTACAGTTGAAAATAACGAAATCACTGTTGTTCGCCCGTCGGACAACAAATTGCATCGTTCACTTCACGGCACAACCCGCTCCGTTGTCAACAACATGGTGAGTGGTGTGACTGAAGGTTTCTCGAAATCTCTGGAGCTGGTTGGGGTCGGATATCGTGCAAGCAAATCCGGAGATAAAATCGTACTGAACGTTGGTTACTCCCATCCGGTTGAAATCACACCGGAAGCTGGAATCGAGTTCGATGTTCCTGCGAACACGAAGATCATCGTTAGAGGTATTGACAAAGAACGCGTTGGCGCTTATGCTGCCAAAATCCGTTCCGTACGTGAACCTGAACCATACAAAGGTAAAGGTATCAAATATGAAGGCGAGCGTATCATCCGCAAGGAAGGTAAAGCTGGTAAGAAGAAATAACCAGCTCTACCTTAATTGTAAGATACCCCGTGCATCTTAAAGTGAAGCTGTTTACGGCAAACTGAAGGGAGTGAAAGGGAAGTCATGATTACAAAAGAGGATAAAAACAAGGCTCGTCTCAAGAGACACCTGCGTGTTCGTAAGAAGATCCAGGGTACTACTGAGCGTCCACGTTTGAATGTGTTCCGTTCTGCGAAACACATCTACGCTCAACTGATTGATGATGTGACAGGCGTAACTATCGTTTCTGCCTCCACACTGGATAAAGAATTGAGTGCTACAATCGGAAATGGCGGCAGCGTTGAAGCTGCAAGCAAAGTGGGTCAATTGATCGCTGAGCGTGCCAAAGAAAAGGGTTATGCTGTGGTTGTATTTGACCGCGGTGGATACTTGTACCATGGACGGATTCAGGCTCTGGCTAGCGCAGCTCGCGAAGCTGGTCTTGAATTCTAGAATATTTCTAAAAGGAGGTTAACGACTTGCGTGTAGATCCGAACAGTTTAGAACTGACAGAAAGAGTTGTACACATCAACCGTGTTGCAAAAGTTGTAAAAGGCGGACGCCGTTTCAGCTTTAGTGCACTTGTTGTTGTGGGCGACGGCAACGGCTACGTTGGTGCTGGTATCGGTAAAGCCGGCGAAGTTCCGGATGCCATCCGTAAAGGCATTGAAGACGCCAAGAAAAACCTGATCCACATTCCAATCGTAGGAACTTCGATTCCTCACCTGGTTACTGGACATTTCGGCGCAGGACGCGTTCTGCTGAAACCAGCATCCGAAGGTACCGGCGTTATCGCTGGTGGACCGGTTCGTGCGGTGCTTGAATTGGCAGGCGTTGGCGACATCTTGACAAAATCTTTGGGTTCTTCGAATTCCATGAATATGGTCAATGCTACTTTAGAGGGTCTTTCCCGTCTGAAACGCATTGAAGAGGTCGCGAAGCTTCGCGGCAAATCTGTCGAAGAATTACGCGGTTAAGGAGGGGAACGTCAATGGCTAAATTGCAAATTACCCTCGTACGCAGTGTAATTGGACGTCCAGAAACACAACGTGTTACTGTTAAGACGCTCGGCCTGCGCAAAACCAACTCGTCCGTGGTTCACAACGACACTCCTGCAATTCGCGGGATGATCAACAAAGTGAGCCACTTGCTGTCCGTTACTGAAATTGAAGGCTAAAAGCCTCGCATAAATTAACAAACATAAGGAGGTGCAAACGATGAAGTTACATGAACTTGCTCCAGCTCCTGGATCACGTAAAGAACGCAACCGCGTTGGTCGTGGACCAAGTAGCGGTAACGGTAAAACTTCGGGCCGTGGTCATAAAGGTCAAAACTCCCGTTCCGGCGGTGGTGTACGTCCAGGCTTCGAGGGTGGACAAAACCCACTCTATCGTCGTCTGCCTAAACGTGGTTTCGTCAATCCTACCCGTAAAGAGTACGCGATTGTGAACCTGGAAGATCTGAATAGCTTTGCAGAAGGAACAGAAGTAACTCCTGAGCTTTTGCTTGAAACTGGTGTTGTCAGCAACACTAAGAGCGGCATCAAGATTCTCGGCAATGGTGAACTGGCTGTTAAATTAACTGTCAAAGCAAATAAGTTCTCTCAATCTGCGGTAGAGAAAATTGAAGCTGCCGGCGGTAAAACCGAGGTGATCTAATGTTCAAGACGCTTAAGAATATATGGCATGTTGAAGATTTGCGCAAAAAGATCCTGTTTACCCTGTTCGTTCTGATCATTTACCGCATCGGTTCGTTTGTACCGGTTCCCGGTGTGAACAAAGAAGTACTGGAATCAACAAATCAGGGCGGAGACGCTTTGATGGGTCTTTTGAACACCTTCTCGGGCGGAGCGCTCAAAAACTTCTCGATTTTTGCGATCAGCATTTACCCGTATATTACAGCATCCATCATCGTTCAATTGCTTTCGATGGATGTTGTCCCTAAGTTTGCCGAATGGGCTAAGCAAGGGGAACACGGGAAAAAGCAGCTGGCGCAAATTACGCGTTACGGCACAGTAGTGCTAGGTTTGATTCAAGCGTTTGCCACATCTATCGGGTTCAACCGGATTTATGGCACTGAGATGATTCCAAATGCAACCTTTGCGGATTACCTGCTTATTGCGATCATATTGACGGCGGGTACATCGTTCTTGATGTGGTTAGGTGAGCAGATCACTGAAAAGGGTATAGGAAACGGGATTTCGATCCTGATTTTTGCGGGAATCGTCGCCGCCTTTCCGGGATATATCACCACTACGGCGCAATCAAGCTTTATCCAGCCGGGTCAGATGTTCCTGAATATTCTTAAAGTCGTTATTGTACTGATCGTGGTTGTTGCTATTATTGTCGGGGTGATCTTTGTTCAACAAGGTATCCGTAAAATCCCGGTACAATATGCCAAACGCGTAGTCGGTAACAAAATGTACGGTGGACAGAATACGCACATTCCGCTTAAAATTAATGCGGCTGGTGTAATTCCTGTTATCTTCGCCGTTTCGCTACTTCAATTCCCGGTCGTTTTATCGAGCTTCTGGTCCACCCATGCTTGGGCTAAATGGGTCTCGGCCAATCTGGATCATACCAAGCCGCTCGGCATGCTGCTGTATGTAGTCATGATCATCGGATTTACGTTCTTCTATACGTTTGTCCAGATGAACCCGCAGCAAATGGCTGACAATATGAAAAAGAATGGTGGATACATTCCAGGTATACGTCCAGGTAAGGCAACTGAGAAGTATCTGACTAGAGTAATGTCGCGTCTGACCATGTCCGGTGCGCTGTTCCTGTCATTAATCTCTGTACTGCCAGTATTATTTGGATCGTTATCCGGGTTACCAAAGCAAGTGCAGATTGGTGGTACGGCACTGCTGATCGTTATCGGTGTTGCACTGGATACCATGAAGCAGATCGAGAGCCAATTGATCAAACGCCATTACAAAGGCTTCATCAATAAATAGGCGATAGGTTCCGGCGAAGTACCTAAGGTTTTAAACTTCCCGGTACCTATTGTGCTGTTTCTTGCTTGGTGGCGAACTTTCGGGGGGAGAAGAGAATCGTGAACATTTTATTCATGGGCCCTCCTGGGGCAGGCAAGGGAACACAAGCCGCTGTTGTTGTGAAGGAACTTGGCATTCCGCATATTTCCACAGGAGATGCCTTCCGCTTGGCAATCAAGCAGGGGACTCCGGTAGGGCTGAAGGCTAAATCTTATATCGATCAAGGCTTGCTTGTACCTGATGATGTGACTATTGGAATCGTCGAAGAACGGCTGCAGCAGTCCGATTGCGAAAAAGGTTTTTTATTGGATGGCTTTCCAAGAACCCTTTCGCAAGCGGAAGCGCTGGGAGAAATCCTCAGCCGGCTTGGCACTTCACTGGATCACGTGGTCAACTTGAATGTGGACCGCGGACTGCTGATGGCGCGTCTTACCGGACGCCGGATCTGTTCAGTTTGCGGAACCTCCTACCATTTAATTTTCAACCCGCCGAAGCAAGATGGCATCTGCGACATTGATGGCGGTGAATTGTATCAGCGTCCGGATGACAACGAAGAGAGCGTAGGCAAGCGTCTGGATGAGTATGATAACAAGACAGCGCCGCTGCTTGCGTTTTATGACGATAAAGGTCTTGTGCGTCAGGTAAACGGAGAAAACGAAATCAATGTCGTTTCTTCTGAAATCGTATCTATGCTGCGGGGTTAATGTAATGATCATTTGCAAATCCGAACAGGAACTTGTCTTTATGAGGGAAGCTGGTCGAATTGTTGCCGAGAGTCACCGTCTAATTGCTGAGGCTATCCAGCCGGGCATTACGACCGGTGAGCTCGACAGAATCGCCGATGGGTACATTCGCAGTCAGGGTGCTGTGCCGTCTTTCAAAGGCTACAACGGTTTTCCTGCCAGCATTTGCGCTTCAGTCAACGAACAATTGGTGCATGGATTTCCTGGGAAACGCAAACTGGTAGAAGGCGACATCGTTACGCTGGATATCGGTGCGGAGTACCGCGGTTATCACGGTGATTCCGCCTGGACTTACGGGGTGGGCAGCATTTCCGAAGAGGCTCAGCGTCTGCTGGATGTCACGGAAGGCTCCCTGTACGCTGGACTGGCGTTAGTCAAACCGGATGTGCGCCTGTTTACAATCTCCCATGCAATCCAAACATACATTGAAGACGCGGGGTTCTCCGTTGTCCGCGAGTATGTTGGTCATGGCATTGGGGCAGAACTGCATGAAGAACCGCAAATTCCGAACTATGGCATAGCGGACCGCGGACCACGACTGAAGCCGGGTATGGTACTCGCCATTGAGCCGATGGTCAACGCCGGAGAACGTTATGTCAGAACACTGGATGATAACTGGACGGTCGTTACGGTAGACGGCTCACTATGTGCTCATTTCGAGCATACAGTAGCAGTTACACCGGACGGCATGGAAATTTTCACAAAACTGAATGCGTAGGTGATCTTCACGTGAATACTGGGAGCAGCCCGCAGATTGGTCAAATCGTGAGAATTCTCAAAGGCAAGGATGCCGGAGAGGCTGCCGTTGTTATCGCAGTTGTGGATAGCAGATTTGTATACATTGCTGACGGGGACAAACGTAAGTTTGACAGCCCAAAGAAGAAGAATATTCAGCACCTGGAGCTCATACCCTTCATCAGCAGTGAGATTGTAGACAGTTTGGAAGAAACCGGCCGGGTCACCAACGGAAAGCTGCGGTTTGCAGTGATGAAGTATGGCCAGCCCGCTGGAAAAAGTGCTAATGAGAAAGGAGACTAACTGTGGCTAAGGAAGACGTCATTGAGGTAGAAGGAACGGTTATTGAGCCGTTGCCTAACGCAACTTTTAAGGTTGAGCTTGAGAACGGTCATCAAATACTTGCCCATGTGTCCGGGAAATTGCGGATGCACTTTATCCGTATCCTAACCGGAGACAAAGTGGTCGTGCAGTTATCGCCTTATGATTTATCAAAAGGCCGTATAACTTACCGTAAATAGATGGGAACTACAACAAAAGTTTTGCTTCGCAAAACTTTGAGGAGGTAATTAACATGAAGGTAAGACCTTCTGTAAAGCCCATTTGCGAAAAATGCAAAGTCATCCGCCGCAAAGGGACTGTTATGGTAATTTGCGAAAATCCGAAACACAAACAAAAACAAGGTTAAGAAGGGGGTGTAGCGTAAAATGGCTCGTATAGCTGGAGTGGATTTGCCACGTGATAAGCGCGTTGAGATCGCCTTGACTTATATTTTCGGAATCGGTAAAACGACTTCCCAGAAAATTCTTAATGAAACAGGCATTGACGTTAACACACGTGTCCGTGATTTGACGGAAGATGAAGTCAGCAAACTGCGTGAAACGATCGACAAAGAGGTTAAGGTTGAAGGTGACCTTCGTCGTGAAATTTCCTTGAATATTAAGCGTCTTACTGAGATCGGCTGTTACCGCGGTGTTCGTCACCGTCGTGGATTGCCTGTTCGCGGTCAACGTACCAAAACCAATGCTCGTACCCGTAAAGGCCCGCGTCGTACTGTAGCAAACAAAAAGAAATAAGAAGAGGTGATAAGAGACAATGGCTAAACCGAAAAAAGTCGTACGTACGAAACGTCGCGACCGGAAAAATATCGAGTCTGGCGTGGCACATATCCGTTCCACGTTCAATAACACTATCGTTACGATCACGGATCCCCACGGAAATGCAATTTCCTGGGCCAGCTCCGGCGGTCAAGGATTCAAAGGTTCCCGTAAATCGACTCCATTTGCAGCGCAAATGGCAGCCGAAACAGCTGCTAAGGCAGCTATGGAACACGGCATGAAGTCCGTTGAAGTTATGGTTAAAGGACCGGGCGCGGGCCGCGAAGCAGCCATCCGTTCCCTTCAGGCCGCTGGTCTTGAAGTAAACCTCATTAAAGACGTTACTCCGGTTCCTCACAATGGATGCCGTCCGCCGAAGCGTCGCCGCGTTTAGTACAATCAGAATTGTGATTGTGGTATAATTCTGACGCATCTGCTAATAATAGGTGTTTAGGCATACTACATGATACACCTGATGGGGTGACTGTTTCATATAGGAGCGACGTTTGAAGGAGGGGTACACTCGTGATAGAAATCGAAAAGCCGAAGATTGAGACCGTAGAAGCCAATGATGATGGGACCTATGGGAAATTCGTAGTTGAACCGCTGGAACGTGGATATGGCACGACTCTGGGGAACTCGCTTCGCCGGATTCTGCTTTCCTCCCTTCCGGGAGCCGCAGTGACTTCGGTCCAAATTGACGGCGTTCTGCATGAGTTCTCGACCGTTCCCGGCGTAATGGAAGATGTGACGGAAATCATTCTGAACCTTAAAGCTCTTTCTCTGAAGATCCATTCAGACGAAGAGAAAGTGTTCGAGATTGATGCTGAAGGAGAAGGCATCGTTACCGCAGGTGATATCCGTGCGGACAGCGATGTTGAGATCCTGAACCCGGATCTTCATATTGCAACGCTGGGACCTGGCGCGAGACTGCACATGCGCATTTTTGCAGGCCGTGGTCGCGGCTACGTCCAAGCGGACCGGAACAAACGCGACGATCAGCCAATTGGTGTAATTCCAGTTGACTCTATCTACACTCCTATTTCACGTGTGAATTACGGTATTGATAATACCCGTGTTGGTCAAGTGACTAACTACGACAAGTTGACGCTGGAAATTTGGACAGATGGCAGTATCCGACCGGAAGAAGCCGTTAGCCTTGGAGCCAAAATTTTGAACGAGCACCTCGTTCTGTTCGTAGGTCTTACGGATGAAGCGAAAGACGCCGAAATTATGGTTGAAAAAGAAGAAGACAAAAAAGAAAAAGTACTTGAGATGACGATCGAGGAGCTTGATCTTTCTGTCCGTTCCTACAACTGCCTCAAACGTGCCGGTATTAATACCGTGCAAGAGCTGACTACGAAAACTGAAGAAGATATGATGAAGGTTCGTAACCTGGGCCGCAAGTCTTTGGAAGAGGTTCAAGAGAAGCTAGAGGAACTTGGTTTGGGACTTCGTACAGAAGAATAGTATCCCGGGGTTCTTGAGACTTGAGTGAAGGAGGGAAAACAAATGGCATACCAAAAATTGGGCCGTGATTCCAGCGCGCGTAAAGCTTTGTTCCGCGATATGGTAACGGATCTGTTCCTATACGAACGTATTCAGACAACAGAAGCCAAAGCGAAGGAAGTTCGTTCCATCGCTGAGAAACTGATCACTAAAGCGAAAAAGGGCGATCTTCATGCTCGCCGTCAAGTAGCTGCATTTGTTCGTCGTGAGACTGTAGATGGTGAACAAGATGCAATCCAAAAATTGTTCTCTGACATTGCTCCACGTTACACAGAGCGTCCAGGCGGATACACTCGTATCCTGAAGCTGGGACCTCGCCGTGGCGATGCTGCGCCTATGGTTTATCTTGAACTGGTAGACCGCGCGTAGTTTCACAAGCCATGATTTCCGGACGTACGCTTTACGTATTTAACGTTATTGTACTGCAGGGCATATTACCCTGCCGTGCAAATAACCGCGGGAATCACCTTGTATAGAGTAGAAGGAGCTCCCGCCGGGGCTCTTTTTTTTGAAAATATAAGAATGTGTATGTTTGACGCTATACATTATCCTTCTATTTCTCGCCGAAACGGTACCGTCCTTTAAAAGGACGGCAAAGCCGTTTCCACTTGGAGTAAATTAAGTATATGGACCAACAGGAGAATGAAATGCGCAATCTATTGATGAAAGTCAATTATGACGGCACCCATTATGATGGCTTTCAGACCCAGCCTCAGGGCAATACGATTCAGGACAAGCTGGAGCATGCTATTCTCCATCTGACCGGTGAGACGCTCAAAATCACGGGCTCAGGACGGACTGATGCAGGGGTGCACGCTTATGGCCAACCTTTTAACTTCATAACCTCCTCCCAGATTCCGCTGGAGCGCTGGTGTCTGGCTCTGAATGCCAGGCTTCCGCAGGATATCGTGGTTACTGAGGCTGCCGAGGTACCGCTCTCGTTCCACTCCCGCAGAGGGGCGAAGCGTAAAACCTACCGGTACACGATTAACGGCAACCGGTTCCCGGACCCGTTCCAGCGGCGCTGGCAGCATCATCATCCGATGAAGCTGAATATTCCTGCGATGGAGCTGGGGTTAGGTGCGCTGCTTGGCACCCATGACTACACCTCGTTTGCCTCAAGAAAGTCTACCAAGACTTCGCACGTGCGGACGATATACGAGGCTTATCTTGAGGTGGACCGCAGCATGTGCCGTCCGGGCTCTTCTGACCAGGGAGTAATCCATACCTATATCACAGGCAGTGGCTTTCTGCAGCATATGGTACGCATTATTATGGGGACGCTGATGCAGGTGGGGCAAGGTAAAATCAGCGCAGATAGAATGCCTGCAATTCTTGCGGCTTGTGATCGTGCAGCGGCGGGACCTACGGCTGTGTCTAAGGGGCTGGCACTCTGGAGTGTGGAATATGACGAGATTGAGGGCTAAACGGCCGGTTCTATTTTTATCATAAAAATAGTTGCTGAATGTTTAAAAATCACTTGCGCTTGTCATGTTTATACTGTAATATAAAAGTTGTGTTTTCTTGATGGCTATCCCACAGCCCCGATCAAGGAAATGCCAACAAATTAGTTTTTTAACTCACAAAATTGTAATCCAATCGCGAAACAAGATATACGAAACAGATGATTTTCGTACGAGAACAAGGAGGAAACATTCATGCGTACCACCTACATGGCGAAGCCGAACGAAGTTGAACGCAATTGGCACATCATTGATGCCGAAGGCAAAACACTTGGCCGTTTGGCAAGCGAAGCCGCTGCCCTGATCCGCGGCAAACACAAACCGCAATTCACTCCACATGTTGATACTGGAGATTTCGTAATTGTTATCAACGCTGAGAAGATTCACCTCACAGGTAAGAAAATGCAAAACAAGAAATACTACCGTCACTCGATGCACCCAGGTGGCTTGAAGGTTACCGTTGCGGAAGAACTGCTCAAGACCAAACCTGAGCGTATGATTGAATTCGCAGTTCATGGTATGATTCCTAAGACTCGTCAAGGAAATCACATGAAGCTGAGACTCAAAGTATATGCAGGCGTTGAACATCCACATGCAGCACAAAAACCTGAAGTTTACGAACTTCGCGGATAAGAATAAAGGAGGACAGTTTCATGGCACAAGTACAATACTATGGGACAGGTCGTCGTAAACATTCGGTAGCACGTGTTCGCCTTGTACCGGGTGAAGGACGCATTGTCATTAACAAACGTGAGATGGACGAATATTTCGGTGTTGAAACACTGAAAATGATCGTAAGACAACCTTTGAACCTGACTGAAACTCTGGGCAGCTACGATGTAATCGTACTTGCACATGGTGGCGGCATTTCCGGTCAAGCTGGCGCAATCCGTCACGGGATCTCCCGTGCATTGCTCAAAGTAGACCCTGAATATCGCGGTACGCTGAAGAAAGCCGGCTTCCTGACTCGTGACCCACGTATGAAGGAACGTAAGAAATACGGCCTCAAAGCTGCTCGTCGCGCTCCACAGTTCTCGAAACGTTAAGATTCCCTTGTTATCAAGGAATTCAAGCTCCTGGCCTTTATGGCTGGGAGCTTTTGTTTTTTATCACAGAAATCTTCGTACTGTACTTTGATCCGCTTCAAGAATCTGTTCTATATCCCTCATCTGCAATACGAAATTCCTTTTGGACCAACCATACCGATACACCAGCTGGTGAAGTTGTAAGGTAAGTTCTCCATCAAAACAGATCAAGTCCCCCCTCGATGCAGATTCAAGCTCAAGGTTCTTCAATGCATCCAGCTCTATTTCCTCAAACCTTTCTTCCACAGGTACAATCCATTCATGCTGAGTGGACAAAGTATTGTGATCAAGACAGACAATAAGCTGATCAGGACCATCCAAGGTGCTGTGGGGATCATAATATGCAAAGATTACAGGTTTATCTATAACTTGTTGAATCTCTGGTTTCTGTTGGACAGAATCAAATGATTTATATTCCTCATACTCTCCAGGCAACATTTCACCCTCATACTCACGGCGTAAAATTTGATCGAACCGTATTTTTGCCATATCTCTGGATACCCCAAATATCTTGCAAATCTGCTGGATGGCTATATTGTAATCTGCAGATAAATTATTGGGCTGAATCATGAAAAAGGGCATGGTGGCATAAAGGACAAACTTCTCAGCATCCTCTTCTTGTGCTTTGATAAAGGGAACAGGAAGCACCATTTGATTCCCGGCATGCCTCAGCATGTGGCATAGTTCATGCAGAAAATCAAATCGCTGTTTCATTGGTGTAGAACGGTTGTTCAATAATATACAACGCAGACCTGATAAAGACTCGTATGCACGGCTTTGAACAGGAGCGTAATCTACATGGATATTTAACTCGGCGGAAAGCCTGGAAATCGTGATGTCTTCCGGTTGGAGAATAGAATGACTTATATAGAGGTTTTCTACGAAATTCTCCAAATGCGTTTTTTTATAATGAATAAACATATGAAACCTCCATAATAGGAATATACGTTCGCATCTATGGGTATGAGGAATCAGCCCGTTGGCTGAAACCACGATGTTTGCTGACATTGAATTAGTTGTCTGAAGACTCTGTTTTTTTCTTCTCAAGATCTTTAATAAATTGCCAAAAGGTTAACATTTCCCGTTTGCGTTCTTCTGGTGCATCGAGGTAATCCTTGAAGAACAGTCCATGCTCGGGATTGCTTAAGAAGGCCTCGAATTCAGATAGCTCAGCCATTGGAGAAGCACCCTCTACTTCACTAGAGCCAAAGGCCAAACGCTCCAACTCTTCAGTGGTTATGCCCAGTGCACGACAAACCTTAAGGACATTATCCACAGAAGCCCCTCCTACACCGCGCATTAGGATGGATCTCAGCGTTGTATAAGGAATCCCCGCTTTTTCTGAAAAAGCCTTTGTGTTCAGGCCGGTTTCTTCAATTAACTTCTTTAAGACTTCAGCCCGCTGCACATGTAGCCCCTCCCTATAATTCTTGGTATATACGCTACTTCGTATTGTTTATCCTCATTGTAAAGTCTTTATTGTCCATTGTAAATATGCATTTTCGTATTTATTCTTATTTAAGGCTTGACGTAGTGCGAAATTGAGCATATTATAATTAAAAAATACGAAATTGAGTATCACATTTGAAGATTATATAAGAAAGGGGAATTAAGATGAGCACTATTGAGCAGGAGGACAGGGTATTCATAAATTCTGATTTATTACAAAGAATGCTACCGGAATATCAGATTTCATTAAAACGTGTAGAGCAGATATACAGAGCTGCGGGCGAAGATGATAAAAGGATAATCGCCGGAATGGTGAGTGACTGTAAATATGTGATTGATTGGCTGAGCAATGGCCGGCGGCCGGGAAACAAGCGGGGAATTGAACGCCGTGCGGGTTATGAGCGGGAAATTCTTTTAGAGCCATTTCGTATGCAGAACTTCACCTGCGACTTCAATGCAATCCCTTCACAAGGACTCACAGAGGATGAACAACATCAACTGGATTATATCTTGGGACTGTTAAGCAGAAGAGAGCGGGAATGTTATATGCTGGCTAACGGCGAAGGGTTCTCGCATGTTGCTATTGCTGGAATGCTCATGATTTCGGCTGGCAGTGTCAGTGAGTATATCCAGCGGGCGCAAAAAAAGATCAGCTCCGTAATGGAGGAGTATAGATCCCTTATCTGACAAAGTAAGCTTTTTATAAATAATTAAATGGGTTTGTCTAGTGAAAGCCCCTAATAAATAGAAGGGAGGTTAACCATCGTAAATAAGGAGGGCGACAATGATGACCATCACGATGTTAATTATGGCAATCCAGAATTTTTTGAAAAAGGAATTAGCTGATGATACGCAACCTGTGCCCCCAGTGCTGCTAGGTTATCTTCTGCCGGATGCCAGTGTAAATCCAGTCTATCCTGTGATTATGATTCGGCCTGCAGAGGGTGAGGGAGATTCAGTTCGCGGGCAAATTCAAATTAAACTTCACTTTGGAACTTCCTCCGAAGATGATACAGGCTTAATTGTTCTGCTTAATCTGATGGAGCGGGTACGTATTCTGCTATTGCGCCAGAGAGTTCTTGAACAGAAATTCAGTTTGGACGCTAGTTGGACATGGAAGCTTGATGAAGAACACCCTTCAGCAATATGGAGGGGCGAACTTACAACAACCTGGGCATTGCCCCAAATTCGACAGGAGGTAGTATTGTGAATTCTATTGAAAATGAAGACCAGCAACAAACTCAGCGGGAGCCGATCCGGATTTATCTGGGGCCTAACCTGCGTGGCGGGCAACTGCTGCAAGCGACCGTATTCCGGTCAGGCATTCCATCTTATTTAACGCCCCTAATGGCTGAACAGCCGGATGTGGCCGAACTGATTGTACCGGTCGAGGAAATGACAACTGTGCAGGAGCGCATTCTTCAAGCGGGTACCGCTGAATATACAGTCTATCAAAGGCTTCTTGGGAAGGGGATTTAATCAATGGCATTTAAACATGGTGTAAGTATTATTGAACAGTCGACTTCGGTTCTGGCTCCGGCTAAAGCAACAAGCGGAATTCCTTTTGCAGTAGGTACAGCTCCGGTTCATCTGGCGACGGCAGCAGTTCCGGTTAATACTCCGGTGCTTGTGAATAGCTATGCGGAAGCAGTTGCTGCTCTGGGATATAGTGAAGACTGGTCACAGTATACGCTGAGCGAATTAGTGTATTCTCATTTTGCCTTGTACGAAAGAGCTCCTATGATCCTGGTCAATGTGCTTGACCCGGCTATCCATAAAACAACGGTTGCTCCAGCAGCGGTAGTTGTCAGTAACCGGTTGGCAACTTTGCAGGCTGAAGGGGTACTACTGCCGACACTGATTGTTAAATCTTCAGATGGTACTTCTACTTATGTATCCGGTAAGGATTACACAGCTGCTTTTGATGAGAATGGACAAGTGTTAGTCACAACTAAGGCTTCTGGTGCAATCGCATCCAGTATTGATCAACTTTCTATTGGATATGACAAGCTGGACCCTGATGCTGTAGAAGCTGAGGATATCATTGGGGGCGTAACCGCTTCGGGTGAATACACCGGTTTTGAACTGGTTCATCAGGCTTACCCGCGTTTCGGGATCCTTCCGGATCTGCTGCTGGCCCCGGGCTGGTCGCATTTGCCTGAGGTTGCTGCAGTGATGAAGGCGAAGGCCGGAAATATTAACGGGAATTTCAAGGCGATTGCCCTGACGGATATTGATCCATCCCGATCTTATACAGATGCCGGTACTTGGAAAGCCAACAATAGCTACACGGATGCTCTACAAATTGCCGCCTATCCGATGCTGACGCTTGGGGATAAAAAATATCATTTCTCCACTCAGCTTGCCGGCCTTATTGCCGCGGCGGATGCCGATAATGGCGGTATCCCTTTTGTATCGCCTTCTAATAAGCCTCTACAGGCGGATGGCACTGCATTATCCGATGGGACAAGCCAATTCCTCGGAATTGATCAGGCCAGCTACCTGAACAGTGCAGGCATTGTAACCGCACTTAACCTGGGAACGAGCGGCTGGAAAAGCTGGGGGAACAACACCGCTGCATATCCGGGCGTAACCGATCCTAAAGACAGCTTTATTCCGGTCCGCCGGATGTTCAACTGGATTGGCAACAGTCTGATTCTGACTTACATGCAGAAGGTGGATGACCCGATGAACAAGCGGCTGGTAGCAGCGGTTACGGACTCCGTTAACATTTGGCTGAATGGCCTGACGGCATCAGGAGCACTGCTGGGCGGACGGGTAGAGTTCAATGAATCCGAGAATCCGGTGACAGATCTGATGGCGGGCAAGATTACCTTCCATCTGCATCTTACTCCGCCTGGACCGGCACAGGAGATTTCATTCCTGCTTGAATACGACACAACATATTTAGCTGCGCTGGTAGCGTAGAAGGAGGAACAATAATGCCAAACAGATCAGAACGGGTTATTGATTATTCGGTGTATTTGAATGCCGTCGATTACTTGGGAACAGCAACCGCGACTTTGCCTGAAATTACTTACCTGGTAGATACCATCAAAGGGGGCGGGATTGCCGGAGAAATGGCGGCGCCATCCCCAGGGTACACGGGAGCGATGAGTCTGGCGCTTAAATGGCGCACGATTGAGAGTGCAGCAGCCTCTCTGCTGGCACCGAAGGTCCACACGCTGGATCTGCGTGCTTCCATTCAGACCTTCGATACCGCGACAAGTGAATACCGCGAGGTGCCGTTTAAGGTTACTGTTCGGGCGAGACCGCTCGGCTTGACACTCGGTAATCTGGAGACTGGAGCCGCAATGGATACTACCAACAACTTCTCGGTTAACTATTTGAAGGTCACCCTGGATGGTGTCCAGGTACTGGAAATTGATAAGTATAACTACATTCATAAAGTATATGAAGTGGATTACCTTGCCGCTACCAAACAGAATCTTGGTCTATAAGGAGAGTGCACGATGGGAACAAAAGAACTGGAGGAGACCGGAGCGGAAGTATACACTTTCGCCCGGCCTGTCAACTTTGAGGGCGATACGTTTGAGAGCCTGAGTATTGATTTTGACAAATTAACCGGTGAGGACATCCTTACCTGTGACCGGCAATATCAGATGGAGTCTGCCCGTCAATCCGGCGGGGAATTGATTAAGGAGACCAATAAAGCCTATCAGGCTTATATTGTGGCCAAGGCTGCTGGTGTCCATGTGGGGCTGATCAAAGCTCTGCCCGCTAAGGATTTCACAAAACTTACCTTACAGGCACAAAGTTTTTTGCTGCTGTAGGCTGCGGAGACGGCGATGGGATCAAAGACATCGCCGTCTCTTTGGCCATGCTTACCCATACTCCAATCCCCTATTTTCTCGGCCTGCCTGTTGAGGAACTGGGGGATTGGGCAGAGCGGGTGGCGAGAATTAAAGGAGGGAGGTAACCTATGGCAGGTTCAGGTTCAGGGAGTCCAAGCAGCATCAGTGAGCTTATTGTCCGGCTGAATGTATTGGTGAATCCAAATGTTCCCCGCTCTGTCGAGGAAGTGGAACAGCAAATTAAGGATTTGGAAGACGTGCTTAAAGAGCTGGCCAGGGCGGGCTACTTTGATCAACTGCGCGGAGATGCTGAGGACGCTGGTGACGAAGCCGAACAACTCGGTGACAAACTTAAGACTGCTTTCAAAGAAGTGGATTTCTCCATGCTGACTAAAGCGGTTGAACCCCTAAAAGCGGTATGGACGGCTGTGAATGATTCTGCCGGGGCAATGGCGCAGCTTCAGGCATCAACCGGATTAACCGCCGCTGAAATGAGCGGAATGAAAGAAATCTCCGATAGCCTGTACAGTCAGAATTACGGTAAAAACTTCGAGGATATCGGTGACGCGGTTGGAACGGTGAAGCAAGTTCTGGGCCAAACCGGAGATGAGCTGGAGAAGACCACTCAGACCGCTATGACGTATCGCGATGTTTTTAAGGGGGATATATCAGACTCCGTACAAGCCGTTGATGCGATGATGCAAAAGTTCGGCATCTCTTCAGAGCAGGCCTATAATCTGATGGCCCAAGGTGCGCAGAAGGGCATGAACACATCCGGCGGGCTTCTAAGTGCCGTAGAGAAGTACAGCGCTGACTTCAAGAAGATGGGATATTCTGCTGACGAGATGTTTGAATTATTAAGCTCTGGCATGGACAATGGGGGGAATTCCCTTGAGGGTCTTGCCGGGCTTGTGAAGAAATTCAGCTCCACCGTAAAAGAGGGTTCGGATTCCACAAAGGCCGCTGTCTATGAGCTGTTTGCACCTGAGCAGCTGAATCAATTCAGTGCTGCGCTTGTAAGTGGCGGAACGAAGTCGAAGGAATTCGGCGAATTGGTGAAAGTGGCCGGGAAGAATGGAGCTGTTGCCCTGGTCAAGGATTTGAAGGCGGGCGGAGACTCGGCGAGCAAGGCCATGCTTCAACTGCGCAAGACAATGGGCAATGGGGATGAAATCTTCAAAGGGCTGGCAGACGGGTCTCTGACAGGTAAGGATGCCATGAATCAGGTCATTGCGAAATTAAAAGCAATTAAAGATCCGGTTCATCAAGCGTCCCTGGCCAGCGCTATATTCGGGTCTCAGTTTGAGGAGATAGGTAACAAAGCGGTGTTGTCGCTGGGCCAGACGCGGCATCAGTTTGATATGACCCGGCAGACGATGGATGAAGTGTCTGCGATTAAGGATAATACGCTAACCGAGCAGTTTGCAGCCATAGGGCGGGAGTTGATGTCCGGTCTTGTGGTTCCTCTGGGAGAGAGCGTGATGCCTGCACTTCAGGGGTTGACCAGCTGGGCGTCAGACAACAAAGAAGTGCTGATGGTGATCGGTCTCGCCGTTCCTGCTGCGATGCTGGCCACAAAAACAGTGAAGATTGTTCAGGAGTTCTCCACGATCATTAAGGCGGCCAGCGCGGCCAGCGGAGCGGCTGGAGGATTTGCAGGTGCACTGGGATTGCTGACGAATCCCGTAGGTCTCGCTGTTGCCGGTGTCGGACTGGTCACGGCCGGTGTCATCGCCTTCAAAAAGCATCAGGAGGATGCGCGCCAGGAGCTTTTGAATATGGGAGGTACACTGGAAGAATCCTATAACAATTATTCAGGGATTGAGGAAGCCAGTACTAAAACCCAAGGCTTGATTACCGAATATGACCGGTTGGCGAGGAAAATTAAGGATGTCAGAACCCCCGCTGCAGAATTAGCAGAAGCCAGACGAAAACAGAAAGATGTAGAGCAAAAGTTAATTGATATGAATCCTGGTATTTTGTCGGCTGAAGATTTGAAAAGTGGAAGATTTAGCGATCAGCTTGGGCTTGTCGGTAATCTGGCCAAAGCCCGTGAGGAGATAGGCAGACGAGAGTTAGAGCATGATGCACTCTCAGCACAGGCTAAATTGCCTGATTTGGAGGATGAATACACAGCATCGACCGAAAAACTCGCCAAGCAGAACGCTGAATATGAGACTAATAAGGTTAAATTTCAAGATTATCGTGAGTACGTGAATCAGCTTGATGAGATTTGGGATGGAAAGGGAAGCGAAAAGGAGAAAGTAGCACAGATAGATGCATTAAGAGATAAAATCAATAAAGCTCAAGGTACAAATTACGATGTTTCCGGTGGGTGGGCTATTGAGTCGATCAGAAGAGATTATGAAAAATATATGAATTCCTTCGATGACCAAAACGCTAAAATCAAAGAAACCGAGGGTGACATAAACAAAGCAGAAAATAGCATGTTAACCTATTACAATTCCCAAAAAAAATTAATTGAGCTTAATCTCGGAGGAACCTTGGAAGAACAAGTAGCAAAGTACAAGGATATGTCCGTTGTTCAAAAAGAACAGATTGATCAAGCAATATATAAAGTGGGGAATCTCACCAGTGAGCTGGACAAAGTACCTGCCGAAAAGATGGTTAATATTATGGTCTTATGGCAGCAAACCGGACAGGTTCCAAACTGGAAACTTACAAAGGAAGAGTGGGGCGAAGTCCATAAGTCCATTGAAACCAATGGTACACCCAATTCCCGCACTAAAGCTGGCCAAAAAATGAATTACTTGGCGCAACATGATCCGGGTTTTGAGGGGTACGCTGAAGGCGGTATCGCATACGTTCCCTCTATTTTTGGTGAGGCTGGTCCTGAAATCGCCATTCCCTTGAACCGCAAGCCCCGGTCGAGGTCTTTGCTTGAGAAGGCAAATGATTTAATGGGGTATAATAATAATTCTGTTAACAATGGGGATATTCATGTAACCTGGGCGCCCAGTGTAACCCTTCAGGGGGGCGATAAATCTGTAGCTGAACAGGTACGGGAGGCTTTAAGGCAGACAGAGGACGGATTCGAACGCCGGTTCAAGTCGATGCTGCTGCAGCAGAGGCGGGTGAGCTTCCAATGATCTATAGAACGGTACAAGGCGATATGTGGGATGGGATTGCTTTTAAAATCTATGGAGATGCCCGTTTCCTGACGCTGCTCCTGAATGCTAATCCGGCACATGCTGCTGTCAGTGTATTCTCAGGCAATATTGTACTAAATGTACCAGAGCTGCCCACGGACATATCCAGTTCACTGCCTCCCTGGCGAAGGGAGTGAAGCATATGGAACTTATGCAGGACGCACGCAGAGCGGTACTGGAACTGCGCTATAACGGAAAAGATGTTACGCAGGATATTACCAAATCGCTGACAGATTTACAGTATAATGATGCTGCCTCAGGTTCATTAGATGATCTTACAGTCACGCTTGAGGATAGGGAGCGCAATTGGCAGGGGCCTTGGTCCCCGGTTGAAGGCGATCAATTGGTTGCTGCGATCCGGACGGTCAACTGGGACAAGCCGGGTGAAATCAAGAAGCTGCCGCTGGGCACCTTTGAGGTAGACAGTATTGATTTTAGCGGTCCTCCCGACACGATCTCGATTAAGGCGGTCTCGCTTCCCGTGACCTCCGAGGTTCGGATGCAGCGCAGTTCGCGCAGCTGGGAGAAAACCAATCTGAAAACAATCGCTGCTCAAGTGGCCAAACGCGCAATGCTGAAATTAATTTATGAGGCACAGGACAACCCCTCTTATGACCGGCTGGAGCAGTCGGAGGTGTCGGACTTGGCCTTTTTGCTGAACACAGCTACACAAGAAGGTATCGCGATTAAAGTATCTTCTGGATGCCTAGTGCTTTTTGATGAACAGGAATATGAACAAAAAGAAGCGGTGGCCACGATCGTGCGGGGGGAGGACAATGTGACGGATTACAGCTTCGCTTACAATACGGCCTATGCAGCTTTCCGGGCATGTACAGTGACGTATACTCCCTCACAGGGCAAAGAGTCTCTCAAGGCTACGTATACCCCTCCAGGCGCACCTAAGAGCGGCCCTGTACTTAAGATTAATGAACAGGTTGACTCACAGGCAGATGCTATGCGGCTGGCCCGTAAAAGGCTCCGGGAAAAGAATAAAGAGGGCGGCAAAGGGACTCTCTCGCTTATGGGTGATCTAAGGATGGCTGCGGGACTCACCATTAATATCAAAGGCTGGAAGCGGTTTGACGGCAAATACATTATTGAATCGGCAAGGCACTCAATTGGAAGCAGCGGATATACAACCAGTCTGGACATTCGTAAAGTATTGGGGTGGTGAAAGGTGATACTTATTGGCAGGGTATCGACAGCTAATCCGGCAGCCGGAAGTGTCAGGGTTACTTTTGCAGACCGTGATGATATGGTTTCCGGCGAGTTGCCGGTGCTGACACCGGGCGGCTGGGGAAAAGGCAATGCCGTACCGTTGCCGGGAGAGCGGGTCGTGTGTGCTTTTTTGAATCATGCGCGTTCCGCTGGCATCTGTTTGGGAAGCTACTATGCAGATGATGCTCAGCCTTCCGGCACTCAGGATCAGCAGGGGGTATGGTTCGAGGATGGCAGCTATGTCTATTATGACCGAACAGCCCAGAAGCTGAATGTTAAGGCAGCCGGCGGGGTGCGTATCGAGGGAGACTTGACGGTTACCGGCAAGCTGTCTGCCAGCTCAGTTCATGATGGGGGAGGCAGAACCGGATGAGTAATAAGGGCAACAGCAAAGAGCAGAAGCAAGATTACAAAATGAATAAGATTGGCAGTCTGGGGCCGGTAGTGTTTGTCGTTGCGGAGGGTGCGATTCGTACCATAGATGAATTCAAGCGCAGCAGCTCCAGCCGTTGGGCCCAGCATGACATTATCGGCAAGAAGCCCAAGAAGGAATTTCTGGGACCGGGGGCAGATTCAGTTTCATTCTCGGTTCAATTCTCAGCGGCGCTTGGCCTTAATCCGCGCAAAGAGCTAGACAGGCTTACTGAGCTGGACCGTGCCGGCAAGGCGATGCCGTTAATCATAGGACGCAAGAATGTGGGGGTTGGGCTATGGGTCATCAGCAGTTTGTCACAGGATTGGAACAGGCTGGATAGCATTGGCAATGTACTGGATGCACAGGTCACGATCTCACTTGAGGAGTATGTAAAATGATGTATACCGTAGATATGACTCAGCCCACACTGATTGATTTTCACCCGGCAACGGTAGAAGAGGAAGTTGCTCAGAATATAAAGATGATCCTTGCTACTCCGCTTGGCAGCGCACCATTAGCCCGGGGGATTGGTCTGGACTACTCCATTATTGATGAACCGGCATACATCGCTGAATCCCGCCTGACGGCAGCGATCATCACAGCCATCACAGAGCAGGAGCCGCGTGCTATAGTGGCCGATGTTTCTTTTCATAAGGATATAGAAGAGCAGCTTACAGGCAGCTTAGCCGTAGTACTGAAATATAGCCTGGCAGAGGAGGAGTAGGAATTGGAATATGCTGAGTTACCGGAAATCAGTTTTACGGAGGAGGATGCAGCCGCCATTCAGCAAAATGTAATCACTGTATATGAAGGCCTTGCCGGACGCACGCTGCAGCCTGCCGATCCGGTGCGGCTTTTTTTGTCTTCACTCGCAGCATTAATTATCCAGCAAAAGGTGCTGATCAATCAGACCGCCAAAGGAAATTTGCTGCGCTATGCCTCCGGCACACTATTGGACCACATGGGGGCATTTCAGGGATCGAAGCGACTGGAGCCATCGGCGGCAATCGTTACGCTCCAATTTGTTTTATCCATACCACTAGCTTCGGCGACCTCAATACCGGCAGGAACACGTGTCGGAGTGCAGGGCGGGAAGGGATCGATATATTTTATAACCATGGAATATCTAGAGATTCCTGCGGGAGAGGCAACGGGCATTATTAAGGCACGATGCTCTGAATCGGGCACAACAGGGAACGGGTTTTTGCCCGGACAGATTAATGTTCAAATGGACCCGCTGCCTTTTGTCCAGTCGGTAATGAATCTGACCACCAGCTCTGGCGGCGCTGCTGCTGAGACGGATGAAGCCTTCAAGGAACGCATCCGCCATGCGCCGGAATCGTACTCAACGGCCGGGCCTCAGGGAGCATATGAATTCTGGGCCAAGTCCGCTTCCTCGGCAATTAAGGATGTTCATGCCTTCTCTCCGGCGCCCGGGCGTGTAACCGTGGTTCCGTTACTGGCAGAGGGGGAGATTCCAAACGAGGATGTCCTGAATTCTATTGCTGAAACTTTGGAAGACCGGGGAATCCGGCCGCTGACCGATCAGGTAACTGTGAGTGCACCACAGCCAATCAGTTACAATACTGCGCTCACCTATTATATTAGCCGCAGCCGGGCTGCTGAGGTTCAGGGTATTCAGGCGGCAGTATCGGCAGCTGTTGTTGCTTATCAGCTATGGCAGCGCTCCAAGCTTGGCCGGGATATCAACCCGTCAGAGCTAATATCCCGTATTATGGCTGCCGGGGCGCTACGGGTCACGGTGACAGAGCCCGTGTTTAAAACAATGTCTGCAACCCAAGTGGCCCTATCCGGCACAACGGCATTGACTTACGGGGGGCTGTCAGATGATTAATATCCAGACCTTAAGCCTGAATGATATGCTCCCGCCTTCCATTCGTAAGGACCCTGCCATGGCCGCGGCTGCGGCTGCGCTAGATATACAGTTGCAAGAGACAAGCGCTATGATCGCCGGTCTGAATATTTTCAGCCGATCAGCGGAATGGACAGATGCGGATACAGATGAGCTGGCTTGGCAATTCAAGCCGCCGTATTATGATCCGGCTCTTCCTGTTGAACAGAAGAGGCTGCTGATTCAAAATGCAATTCCTTTTCACAGACACAAAGGGACTGCGGGTGCAGTAGAAGATCTGATCGGCATCCTGTTTGGCCAGGGTGCAGTCGAAGAATGGTGGCAATATGGGGGAGAACCCTATCATTTCCGGGTAGTCACCAATAATGCTGATGTGACTGCGGCGCGGGCGCAGGAGTTTATCGCCGCTGTTGATGCAGTGAAGCGGTTGTCTGCTGTACTGGATAGCGTCACTATTTCACAAGCGGAGCCGCTGCCACTTTATTTGGGCGGCTTTTTACATTTCGGGGAACATATTCAGATTTAGGGAGGGAATCATATGGCAGTATTTGGAGGCATGACGCTTACCAATAAAGGTCTTGTACTGCAGGGGAAAGCCCAGGCGGGGGGCAAGTTGAATTATACCCGCATTGCTGTAGGCGACGGTTCACTTACAGGACAAGCTGTTCCGGCGATGAATGGACTGATTTCGCAAAAGATCAATTTGCCGATTACACGAATAACCACACAGCCGCCTAATAAGGCGATTATAGGTTCGGTGCTGCGGAACGCGGATGTGTCTACGGGATTTTACTGGCGGGAGGTAGGTGTCTTCGCACAAGACCCCGATGCCGGGGAAATTCTCTACGCCTACGCTAATGCCGGAGTAACCGCAGACTATATTCCGCCGGGCGGCGGATCGGATATTATCGAGAAAACGTTCGATTGTGTCGTAGTAGTAGGCACAGCCGCCAATATTACGGCAGTCATTGATGATTCGCTGGTGTTTGCGAAGAAGAGCGAACTGGACACCGTTGAAGCTGCTAAAGTGGATAAAGTCTCCGGCAAGGGGTTGTCTGCTAATGATTACACCACAGCCGAAAAGAATAAGCTGGCCGGGATCACTGCGGGAGCAGGCGGAGCAGGCACTGCCACGGACGCGGTTATTGGAAGCCGGACTGCAACCGACAATATTACGCCCAGTCTGACCGGGAGCATCACGACGTTGTTCTCTAGTTTATTCACCTTAATCAAGGGAATTACAGGCAAGGCCAGCGCATTAACGGGACCGGCAACAACCTTGGAAGCGGCTAAGGCCCACGCGGATGACACCACCCGTCACCTCACAGCTACAGAGCGGGCGGCTTGGAATGCCAAAGCTAATAAATCTGACATTCCTTCAAGCTTACCGGCAAGTGGAGGTAATGCAGATACGGTAGACAATTACCATTTAAACCAAGATGTGCGCACCACGGCAAGTCCAACCTTTAATGGCATGACAATAACGGACCCCGGTAATACGTATGGTCACAAGTTAGAAATAACGTCTTATGCAGATTTAATATCACCATATTCCATAGGGTTTCGGAATACAGATGGAAGTGCACAAGTTATACATGTGGGCAGTTTAGTAGTTTCAGAGTCAGGATTGGATGTAGGAACACAACCTGAAAAAGGAGCACTAATACAAGGCATAATTGAAAGTAGGGTAGAACAGGGGACTGCGCCGTTTACTGTCGCCTCTGCAACTCAAGTAGATAAGTTAAATGTTGAGTACCATGGAGGCAAACGGATAAATGAACTTGCCTTACTAGATTCCCCCAATTTCACAGGGATACCGAAAGCACCTACAGCCCCAGCAGGAACCAATACGACTCAATTATCCACGACAGCTTTTGTAGAATCTGCACGGCAGGCTCTTGTGGCTGCTGATGCTCTTAAGGCTCCATTGGCAAGCCCGGCGCTGACCGGAGTGCCAACAGCGCCAACAGCTGCGGCCGGAAATAACAGTACTCAGTTAGCGACAACGGCATTCGTTGCAGCGCTTGGAGCCCTTAAGTTAAATGCTAGTGCCTATACTGCTGCTGATGTAATTGCAAAATTATTGACAGTGGATGGGGTGGGAAGCGGTTTGGATGCTGATTTACTGGACGGCAAACAACTTATCGATGTGGTACAAGGTACGCTTGTTTATGCGGTCACTACTGGAACCACGGCAGCACTTGCTGCATCAATCACTCCGGCTCCGGTTGCTTTGTCCGCCGGGATGCGGGTATCTATCAAAGCCCATCTAGCCACAACAGGTGCGGTTACACTCAACCTTAACGGGTTGGGAGCCAAGCCAATCAAAAAGCCGAACAGTAATAACCCGCAATTTGCACAAGGTGGAGTTTATACACTGGTTTATGACGGATCGGCTTTTATCTTACAGGGTGAAGGGGGTGAGTATGGAAATGTGGTAGCTGATCAAGTGTTGAACGGCGTTCAATTTGGCAATGAAAACGGGCTGGATACGGGTATAATGCCAAACCGTTCAGGAGAAAATCACCACATGCCTGCATTAGAGTACACTGTTTGGGCAGGCGATAAGGTTTTTCTGAAGCCTCCTAATGGTTGGTACAGTGGAGAATCGTGGGTTGTGGCGCCAGCGACTGATATACATCCAAATAATTTTCCAGAGGACAAAAACGTCCTGGGCATTCAGGGTGCTATGCCGCGTCGGGGAGTTTATACGGCACCTTTATCAACCACATGGGATGGAAACTATATGTACGTACGTATTCCGGTAGGAGCTTATCAAACTACCAGCGGCTCTGGGTATCCAGAAATACAATTGTCGGCGGCTCAGGCCCGCGCAGATAATAATATCATGCCCAATAACATTAGAGGGGGGACGCGGATATATGGGGTTGTGGGGACGCTGGTTCCTGTAGCACGATATCGGGTAGAGCAATTCGTAGGTAATGGCGATACTGTGACAGTTGAATCTGAATTCAGTAGGATTAACAATATTGTTGCTGTACTTGTGTATCCGAAGAGTAATCCTGCAGCATCCAGTGGTGTGATTTCCTACGTCGATGGGCAATTATCTGTTTTGAGAGAACCAAGCCCAAAAATATATGTGCATTATTCTGCATATTCACAATCGACGCAGGGCGGTGTAAGAAAAATGACCAAGATATCTGTAACACTTAAAAGTCTCCTTAATAATTATGCAGATGACATATATGTTGACTTTATTGGAACTATAGAGTGAGTTATATTTGCCCGAGGTTATCCGGAGACACTGAGGATCAGAATTTTGCGAGCATCTAGGAACTGGTTAAGCACGTGCGAGAAAAGGTATGTGTCGTCAAACTCAGATAACTCACCACTGGAGGACGGGTTGGAAATCGGGAAGTTAGTATCGCTGACACTGTGCAGCTTGTGCTAGCCGAGAATTACGGTACAGGTGCAGAAGAATATTCGAGCTGATGTTTCCGCACTAATGGAAGTAGAATAGATAAGTGGAAGCGTCATAAAATATTTAGTTTCGAATATCTTAGTGGCCTCTCCAGAAACGGAGAGGTCTTTTTTTGACTTAAACCAAGTTAATCTTGATCAGAATTAAATTCCACTCCATACTTTATTCCAAATTGAACAAAACCCATTGACTTCGCCGGATAAACGGATATACTATATCTTATAGAATTAGTCGGGATTAACCTCGTAGGTTTCGATCTTGACGATATCCGGATGGAGGAAACTGAGATGAACCTGCTCGAGAAAGAGGATTTAATCAAAGTGAAAGCGGAAGAGCTGGAGAATGCTTCTCCCGAGGAGATTATCCGCTGGGCGGTGGAGACTTTTCCGAATATAACCTTTGCCTGCAGTTTTGGAGCGGAGGATGTGGTGCTGGTGGATATGATCCAGAAGGTGAGTCCTTCGACCGATGTGTTCTACCTGGATACGGATTATCATTTCAAGGAAACCTATGAGACTAGAGATATTATGGCTGACAAGTACGGGATGGAGTTCGTCCGGGTATCGCCGCAGATTACGGTGGAGGAGCAGGCCCAGCAGTATGGAGAGGCGCTGTGGAACACTGACCCGAACCAGTGCTGCGCGATCCGCAAGGTAGAGCCGCTGACCCGTATTCTCTCACAATACGACGCTTGGATTACCGGGATTCGCCGGGACCAGGCCCCTACCCGGGCTAATGCGAAGAAGGTAGAGTATGATAACAAGTTCGGCCTGGTCAAATTCAATCCGATTGCGAACTGGACTACTGAGGATGTGTGGAATTATATCCGCGAGAATGATGTGATTTATAATCCGCTGCATGACCGCAATTTCCCGAGTATCGGCTGTGAGCAATGCACCCGGGCCGTTATGCCTGGTGAAGATCCGCGTGCCGGCAGATGGTCCGGTTCGGACAAGACAGAGTGCGGACTGCATAAATAAACATAAATAAGACATTCCTAAATTTGTATCGCTCAGATATAATCACTAATCATTAATTTACGCGCACTAAGTTACCAGCACTCTATACAGCTCTACACAGGCATTGCACAGGAGGAGAGAACAGGGATGACTTCAATACTTCCTCACGGAGGAACGCTGATCCGGCGTATAGCAGACGGAGAAGAGCGGGAAGAACTGCTGAAGCAAGCTTCAGCCCATCAATCGATTGCCCTCAATACTTGGACTTTATCGGATCTGGATCTGATCGGTGTAGGGGCGTTCTCGCCGCTCACCGGCTTCCTGAACGAAGAGGATTATCACTCGGTAGTAAGCAATATGTGTCTGGCTAACGGCACGGTTTGGAGTATACCGGTTACACTGGCTGTCGGTGACGAGCTTGCAGCAACTCTTAAGACAGGCGACAGGGTTTCTCTAATCGGTGAAGACGATGGCGTTATCTACGGTTTATTGGATATTGAGAGTATCTATACTGTAGATCAGCAGGTTGAGGCGCACAATGTCTTCAAAACAACCGATCCCGCGCATCCCGGAGTCAGCAAGCTGCTGGCCCGTCCGGCAACGTATGTAGGCGGCCCTGTAACGGTACTGAACCGTCCGCAGCCGGAGAAGTTCGCTGAATTCTATTTTGACCCCGCCGAGACGCGCCGGATCTTCGCTGAGAAGGGCTGGAGAACGGTTGTAGGCTTCCAGACGCGTAACCCGGTGCATCGAGCCCATGAGTATATCCAGAAATGCGCTATGGAGGTTGTAGACGCCCTATTCCTGAATCCCCTGGTGGGCGAGACCAAGTCGGACGATGTTCCGGCCAACGTGCGGATGAAGAGTTACCTGGCATTGCTGGAGAATTATTATCCAGAGAACCGGACTTTCCTTGGCGTCTTCCCGGCAGCGATGCGTTATGCAGGACCGCGTGAAGCTATTTTCCATGCCATGGTGCGCAAGAATTACGGCTGTACACACTTCATTGTCGGGCGTGATCATGCGGGGGTGGGAGATTACTATGGTACGTATGAAGCGCAGGAGATCTTTGCTAACTTCACCGCCGAGGAGCTTGGGATCACGCCGCTATTCTTCGAGCACAGCTTCTTCTGTGTGAAATGCGGCAATATGGCCTCCAGCAAAACCTGTCCGCATCCGGCTGACCAGCATTTGACGCTTTCGGGTACGAAGGTACGGGCGCTGCTGCGTGACGGACAATGTCCGCCTCCCGAATTCACACGCCCCGAGGTGGCGCAGATTCTGATTGAAGGCATGGCACCGGAAGTCTCTGTAAAGTCCTGACAGCCAGTACTATTTGGCCCTCTTGTCCCATATAGATGAGTAGAATCTATCGGGACGAGGGGGTCTTTGTTATGTCTGGAGGGCAGAAGCATAAAGTCTCGGTCTGGATCTCTTGGCGCGGCATCAAAAAAAGCTTCCTGGGCGCTGTGCTGCTCATGGTGATGATCGGGATTATCGCATACGACATGCCGACAGCCAGGACGGTCAATTATTGGAGCTTGCCGCTCTCCGGCAAGGTCATTGCCATTGATGCAGGTCACGGGGGGCCGGATGGCGGAGCGGTGAGCCGCTCAGGCCTGATTGAGAAGGATATCAATCTCTCCGTGTCGCTGTACTTGCGCGATTATCTGCAGCAGGCTGGGGCAATTGTGGTGATGACCCGTGAAGGGGATTATGATCTGGCCAGTGACAACACCAAGGGGTACGCAAGGCGCAAGACGGAGGATTTGAAGCAGCGGGTGCGGAGCATTGAAGAGAAGGGAGCCGACCTGTTTGTCAGTGTACATATGAACAGTATTCCCTCCAACCGCTGGAGCGGGGCGCAGACCTTCTATTATCCAAGCAACGAGGCGAACAAGGTGCTGGCCGGGCTGGTGCAGGATGAGCTGCGGGCGACACTTGAGAATACCGACCGCGTGGCGAAGACAGCGAATACCATTTATTTGTTAAAAGTGTTAAAGATGCCGTCCGTGCTCGTTGAGGTAGGCTTCCTGTCACATCCTCAGGAGTCCTTGCTCCTGGGGGATGATCTGTACCAGCGGAAGGTGGCAACGAGCATCTACCGGGGCATTCTGCGATACAGCTCCGAGCAGCCATAGAAGCCGAGGGTGGGACTACTCTTCCCTCCGGGGGTAATGCTATAATGGGTACAAATACCGGAGCTTACCACCGGATAGGAACAGAGGTGCTTTCCATGCAGACCAGGGAACAAATTCAGGAACTTTTACAGCCGCTTACAGATCCGGAATCCGGAAAAAGCCTGATCGAATTACAGTTAATCCGCGATATCATGATCAAGGAGGACCGTATTTCGTTATCCATCGTATGTCTGGATGCGGATGAGAAGAAGCGGATGGAGCTGGAGCAGCAGGTGCGCGACCTGCTTACAGAGGGCGGGGCAGAGCAGATTCACATCCGCCTGCGTGATGCCACCGATTATGAACGGGCTACGCTTCGCGGAGAAGGCGGCGGGGACGAGCCCGATTCAGATCAAGAGGGGAAGCTCAAAGGACACGCAGCGGGCCTTGAGGGGCATGAGCTGATTGATGAGAATTCAGGAGTCAACTTCATTGCAATCGCCAGCGGCAAGGGCGGGGTCGGGAAATCCACGGTCACCGTGAATCTGGCTGTGGCACTGGCCCGCAAGGGCAAGAGAGTCGGCTTGATCGATGCGGACATTTATGGCTTCAGTATCCCGGACATGATGGGCATTGAAGAAGGGCCGGTTGTGGAAGAAGGTACGATTATTCCGGTAGAACGCTTCGGTGTGAAGGTCATGTCGATGGGCTTCTTTATCAGAGAGAATAGTCCGGTGATCTGGAGAGGACCGATGCTTGGCAAAATGCTGCGCCAGTTCTTCGCCGATGTCGGCTGGGGAGAGCTGGATTACCTGCTGCTGGATCTGCCTCCGGGTACGGGAGATGTGGCCCTTGATGTCCACCAGATGCTGCCGCACAGCAAAGAGATCATAGTGACTACCCCTCATGCTACAGCAGCCTTTGTGGCGGCGAGAGCGGGCTCTATGGCTCTGCAGACCGAGCATGAGATTCTTGGCGTCATTGAGAATATGGCCTACTACGAATGCTCCGCCTGTGGCCAAAAGGATTACATCTTCGGCAGAGGCGGCGGAGCCCGTCTGGCGGAAACGCTGCATACAGAGCTGCTGGCCCAGGTGCCGCTGGGGGCCCCGGACAACCATATCTCCGAGCCGGACTTCTCACCGTCAGTTTATAAGGCGGATACGGCTACCGGAGCATTGTTCGCAGAGATAGCGGACAAGCTGATTGCCAAGTACGAGCAATAATGATCCGCTGACGTTGCGCATAACACAAATAAGGCCTGTCCCCTAACAGGGCAAGGCCTTATTTGTTAGGAACCTGATCCGGAGCCGGAATCATCTCCGCCTTCCTGCTTCTGGCTGTCCCCGCCCCCTTTTTCCCCGCCGCCGTCTTCGCCTGTCCCTGCATCCTTTTTCTCAACCTTAGGCTGCAGTTCATCCTGGACTACGGATTTGAGAAGAGTAAGGACCTCCATACGGAACAACGGATTTTGCATGGCCTCCTGCATAATCGTCATGGACTGCTTACGGTAATCCGGAGTTTTCGTAAGGTCGAGGAACATTTTCGCCATTTCCGGCGACTTCATAATTTCGCCAACCGACTTCTGATAAGTGGGGTCCTTGATCAATTGAAGATGAAGTTCTTTGCTCTCTTTATTAATCGCTTTGGCAAAATCCCCGGCAAATTGCGGGTCGGTCATGATTTTTTCGATTTCCTTCTGATACTCGGGTGCGGTGAGGGTATCCTTAACAGCGATCCGAATCTGTTCCGTCGTTTGCATAGGCATCATTTTCATGCTTATCCCACCGCTGCCGCCGCCCTCTTCCGAGCTGGGGGTAGACAGGGCTTCCTCTACAGCCTTTTTACCTTCGTCGCTTTTCAATATATCTACAACCATCGTCTTCATTTCCTTATACCCGCCTTGTCCACCGGAAGAAGAACTGCTCTGTTCGCCTCCGCAGGCCGTCAAGGTGATTATCAAGCCGAGTACCAAGCCACCAGACCACAAAGCCCTCCATTTCATTGGCGCTGCCCTCCTTTATGGAATTACTGATTGTAGTATGCCGCGTGAGGGAACATTTATGTTGAAGCGGAATGGTTTTTTGACGGTAACCTTGGTAAAATAAATCTGACACGGGGAGGTGAAAGCGCTGAGCTTAAGAAAATGGTTTTATTTGTTCTGGACCACGCTTTTGATCGGTGCAGGCGGGGCAGTCATTGCCGGACTTGCTCTGCAGATAGGAAATGGCGGAATACAATTTAAAGGCACTGCCGATCTTCTCCTGTACTCCCTGATTCTTTTGGGCTATGGAGTGCTTGTAAGCGTATACGCCCAGCTTGGATTTTTTGCTTATCTGATTCTTAACTATACGGGCATTGGAGTGTTCCCGCGCAAGGCGTGGCGTTACATACAACTGGTGCTGGCCGTGCTTGCGCTGCTGGAGCTGATGTTCCTGCGCACTTTTGTCAGCGGAGAGCGGAGCGCCTGGTCAGATTTGACGCTGGGCGCGGCTATTCTGTTCACCGCACTTATTGTAGCCTGGTTCAAAATGCGCAGCACGAACGCTTCGGCCTGGGTCCCGACTTTTTTCTACATGACCGCCATCACGATCGTGGAGATTATCGGCGTTCTGCGGATCGGTGTGGACAGCGCGACCATATTTATTCTCGTCCCGCTTGTCGCCTGCAATGCCTTCCAGATTCTGATGCTGCACCGTGTGCTGAAGCCGGCCTCAATCTGACAATAACATTCATGCCAAAGCCCCGCCTCTCTGTCTACAACCAGGGATGCGGGGTTTTGGCATTGCCTGCAGGGAGCGGTTAGAATGAAGATGAAGAGGTTAATCTTAAAGAACAGAGTGGAGGAGGGAATATATGAACATCAAGCGCTATATGATAAAAGACACAAGTGAAACACGCCTGAAGGACCTTGATCCTGATGATCAGGGGGACTTCAAATCCAAAGAAGAAGCCGAAGCCAAAATGGAGAAGCTGAAAGAACGGCTGGTCAAGCTGCAGGATATCCTTTTTGCACAGAAAAAGCATTCACTCCTGGTCATTCTTCAAGGAATGGATTCAAGCGGTAAGGACGGAACCGTCAAACATATATTCTCCGGCGTCAATCCCCAGGGGTTCATCGTAACCAGCTTCAAGAAGCCTTCACTGGAGGAGGAAGCGCATGATTTCCTGTGGAGAGTCCATATGAAAACCCCGCCCAAAGGTTATATAGCAGCATTCAACCGTTCACATTATGAGGATGTGCTGGTGCCGCGCGTGCACGGCAGTCTCAGTAAAGAGGATGCCAAGCGGCGGTTCCGCTACATCCGCCAGTTCGAGGAAATGCTGGCGGAGGAGGGAACGACGGTCATTAAGCTCTTCCTGCATATCTCCAAGGAGAAGCAGCTTGAGAAGATTAAGGAGCGGCTTGACGACCCGGCGAAGCACTGGAAATTCGATGCCAGTGATTTGCAGGAACGCGAATACTGGGACGATTATCAAAAGGCGTATGAGGATGTTTTCCGGGAGAGCAGCATCGATAAGGCTCCGTGGTACTGGATTCCTGCGAATCACCGCTGGTACCGCAATTATCTGGCGCTGAAGATAGTGGTCAAAACGCTTGAGGGGCTTGACCTGAGCTACCCGAAGCTGAATACGCCAACACCGGATATCTCTGAGCTCATCTCACCGCGCCACTGATTTCCGGACTGCACCGTTACGGGATATCACATTCCGGCAGCGTCTTCCAGGCCATCATCCAGCCAGGCGGAATCGCGGACTTCCTTGCCGTTTGCGCTGCTCTGGCTGATCAGCTCAGAGACGGTTACGAACTCATACCCCTGGCTGCGTAGCTTGTCAATAATCTGGGGCAGGGCTTCATGCGTTTGTTTGCAGGAGTCACTGGCATGCAGCAGCACAATATCTCCGGGATGAGCCTTGCTTGTTACACGGTTGACGATGTTATCCACACCGATGTTCTTCCAGTCCAGTGAGTCCGTGTCCCATTGGATGACTTTGTAGCCCAGATCGGTGGCCACCTGCAGGACTCTTTTGTCAAAATCACCGTTAGGCATTCTGATCAGATTAGGCTGCGAGCCGGTTAGCTCTGTCAATACCGTATGGGCAGTACTGATCTGTGTGCGGATTTCTTCATTGCTTAGTGTACTGTAGTTCACATGCTTGTGACCGTGGCTACCGATCTCGAACCCCGCGTCTTTGATGCTTGTAACGATTTCAGGATGGGTTTTGCTCCAAGGTGAGGACAGGAAGAATGTCGCTTTATCCACCTTTTTGTCCTCCAGCACCTTCAGAATCGGCTCGGGTCTTTTCTCTCCCCAGCTGATATCGAAGGTCAAGGCGATCAGCTTCTTTTCCGTCGGCACACTGTAAATTGCAGAAGGGGTAGCTTCAGAGAACACGGTGATATTGCCCCTCTCCACATAGACAACGCCGGCGGTAAGAAGCGCAGCGGCAAAGATGTACAGGAACCGTTTGATCTTTTTGCCGCTAAATACATAAAAAGAATTCATAATGTCAGCGCTCCTCTCCCATGCGAAATGCTTGTTTGTTCTAAATGTATGCTCGTACAGGGCGCTTATGACCTCAGATATGAATCAATCCATACGAATTGCAATTAGGGAGAATCTAAACCAGGAGGTACGCATGTTATCTTTTAATACATTTTTCAAAGATCTAAGGACGATTCGCACAGCGCTGCTAATGGCCACAATACTATTCATAGTCGGGGGGATTTTGGGATGGATCGGCACAGGAAGCCTTCAGCAGCTGCTTAATGAACAATTGAAGGGACTTAGTCAGATTAGCGGGGATCTCAGAGAGTCGTCCAATCCGCAGTGGAGCTTTTTTGTATTCATTTTTCTCAACAACAGTATCAAAAGCGTAGTGATCATTTATCTCGGTGCCTTATTCGGACTCCTCCCGGCATTCTTCCTGTTAATCAACGGTGCGGTTATCGGCTATCTGATTCATTTGTCCGCGATACAGGGACAGGATCTGTTCACGCTAATTGTAAAAGGACTGTTGCCGCATGGCATCATTGAGATTCCGGCCATCATCATTGCCTGCGCCTTCGGGCTGAAGTTCGGCAGCAAGGTGCTGTCTGCACTCTTTGGAGCGATGAGGCGGAGCGGGGAAGGGGCAGTGAACTGGCAGGCCTTTATGCGGCAGACCTTCACCGCTTCAGTCTGGATCGTGATTCTGTTATTTGTTGCAGCAATCATCGAGAGCACAATTACATTTTGGCTTTTATCATAAAATCCCCGGGAATTGTGCATAACAGTAAAGCCGAAACATTTGGATCTGTTGCCAGTTTGAATAAAGAGAGTCCATAAATGGAATTTTCTTATGATAATGGTTATAGGTTCAGTACTCCGGTTAATTTAGTGTAAACACTTCAATAAGAGCTTCCCGCATCAAATGGCTACTTTTCGTGTGAAATGAAACAGCGTTTGATGATTTTGGATAACTATGAATTTCATGAAGGAGGCCAAGCTTATGTTGGGAATGTTGTTCAATGAGAAGGAGTGCAAGGAGCTGGACTATGTTTTGCGCAAAGAGCTGGATGAGATGCTACTGGATATGAGCGACCAGCGTTTAGATCAGAACATTAGGCATGCCATAGCCAATCGATATAAAACAGTTTTCCGTATGTATGCGCGTTTTGCCCCACAGAAAGAGTTGTCTAAGTATGCGTGGGGTGGACGTTCTTCTCAGTTCAAGCACTAATGTTTGGAATGGATGAGAAGCGGAACAAATAAATCAACCAAATAGCTTGACGAAAAGGGAGCCGACATGATACATTATATCTCGCGCTCCTTTTGAATGTTTAAAGAGAAGACGCAGGCAAGAAATAATGAAAAATAACTTTTTCAAAAAAAAAGCTTGCCAAACAATGAAACACTATGATATATTATGAAGGTCGCCGCTGAGATGCGGTGAAGAGCTAAACCGAGACATTGATCTTTGAAAACTGAACAACGAGTGAGTGGGAAATCACTTCGGTGAGATCCAAAATTAGAGGATGTAACAATTCTCGTCAGATGTTTCAAAATGAGCAATCGCTCTTTTCGATAGTTTTCGGAGGGTTATTTCCTTCGGAAAAACCTAATTGGAGAGTTTGATCCTGGCTCAGGACGAACGCTGGCGGCGTGCCTAATACATGCAAGTCGAGCGGAGTCTAAAAGGAAGCTTGCTTCCTTTTAGACTTAGCGGCGGACGGGTGAGTAACACGTAGGCAACCTGCCCTCAAGCCTGGGATAACTACCGGAAACGGTAGCTAATACCGGATAATTTCTTTCTTCTCCTGAGGAGAGAATGAAAGGCGGAGCAATCTGCCGCTTGGGGATGGGCCTGCGGCGCATTAGCTAGTTGGTGGGGTAACGGCCCACCAAGGCGACGATGCGTAGCCGACCTGAGAGGGTGAACGGCCACACTGGGACTGAGACACGGCCCAGACTCCTACGGGAGGCAGCAGTAGGGAATCTTCCGCAATGGGCGCAAGCCTGACGGAGCAACGCCGCGTGAGTGATGAAGGTTTTCGGATCGTAAAGCTCTGTTGCCAGGGAAGAACGTCCGGTAGAGTAACTGCTGCCGGAGTGACGGTACCTGAGAAGAAAGCCCCGGCTAACTACGTGCCAGCAGCCGCGGTAATACGTAGGGGGCAAGCGTTGTCCGGAATTATTGGGCGTAAAGCGCGCGCAGGCGGTTATTTAAGTCTGGTGTTTAAACCTTGGGCTCAACCTGAGGTCGCACTGGAAACTGGGTGACTTGAGTACAGAAGAGGAAAGTGGAATTCCACGTGTAGCGGTGAAATGCGTAGATATGTGGAGGAACACCAGTGGCGAAGGCGACTTTCTGGGCTGTAACTGACGCTGAGGCGCGAAAGCGTGGGGAGCAAACAGGATTAGATACCCTGGTAGTCCACGCCGTAAACGATGAGTGCTAGGTGTTAGGGGTTTCGATACCCTTGGTGCCGAAGTTAACACAGTAAGCACTCCGCCTGGGGAGTACGGTCGCAAGACTGAAACTCAAAGGAATTGACGGGGACCCGCACAAGCAGTGGAGTATGTGGTTTAATTCGAAGCAACGCGAAGAACCTTACCAGGTCTTGACATCCAACTAACGAAGCAGAGATGCATCAGGTGCCCTTCGGGGAAAGTTGAGACAGGTGGTGCATGGTTGTCGTCAGCTCGTGTCGTGAGATGTTGGGTTAAGTCCCGCAACGAGCGCAACCCTTGACTTTAGTTGCCAGCAGGTAGAGCTGGGCACTCTAGAGTGACTGCCGGTGACAAACCGGAGGAAGGTGGGGATGACGTCAAATCATCATGCCCCTTATGACCTGGGCTACACACGTACTACAATGGCCGGTACAACGGGAAGCGAAGCCGCGAGGTGGAGCCAATCCCAGCAAAGCCGGTCTCAGTTCGGATTGCAGGCTGCAACTCGCCTGCATGAAGTCGGAATTGCTAGTAATCGCGGATCAGCATGCCGCGGTGAATACGTTCCCGGGTCTTGTACACACCGCCCGTCACACCACGAGAGTTTACAACACCCGAAGTCGGTGGGGTAACCCGCAAGGGAGCCAGCCGCCGAAGGTGGGGTAGATGATTGGGGTGAAGTCGTAACAAGGTAGCCGTATCGGAAGGTGCGGCTGGATCACCTCCTTTCTATGGAGAATCGTTTCCTGCAATGGAAACATTCAAATCGGAAGCGTAAGCTTCCACAATAGAACCTTCGGGTTCGAACACTCACTCGTGTTCAGTTTTGAAAGAGCAAGTCTCTTTCGTATGCGTTTGGTGGCGATAGCGGAGGGGTTCCACACGTACCCATCCCGAACACGACCGTTAAGCCCTCCAGCGCCGATGGTACTTGGACCGAAGGGTCCTGGGAGAGTAGGACGCCGCCAAGCGAACAATCAATTTATTGATTGCTTCACAACTGTAAGTTTTGTTATATGGGCTTTTAGCTCAGTTGGTTAGAGCGCACCTCTGATAAGGGTGAGGTCGGTGGTTCGAGTCCACCAAGGCCCACCATATAACACTTATGAATTAAATACCTATTTGGGGCCATAGCTCAGCTGGGAGAGCGCCTGCCTTGCAAGCAGGAGGTCAGCGGTTCGATCCCGCTTGGCTCCACCAAAAATTCTTTACAAAAGTATATGCACATTATCTGTTATTCCGAACATCACAGCCGTGAATGTCCCGAAATAACAGTAATTTGATCCTTGAAAACTGGATACCGAAACGAATTTGCGTTTTAGAACATCTTTTAGCTGGAACTTGTGTAAGCAAGTTGAAATGGTTATTAGTTGCTACAGCGATTTTCCTAACGGAAAACGCATGGTTAAGCTACTAAGAGCACACGGAGGATGCCTAGGCGCCAGGAGCCGACGAAGGACGTGGCGAACAACGAAACTGCCTCGGGGAGCTGTAAGCAAGCTTTGATCCGGGGGTGTCCGAATGGGGAAACCCAGCTGTGGTAATTCGCAGTTACTCGTATCTGAATACATAGGATACGCAGAGGCAGACCAGGGGAACTGAAACATCTAAGTACCCTGAGGAAGAGAAAACAATAGTGATTCCGTCAGTAGCGGCGAGCGAACGCGGAACAGCCTAAACCAAGGGGCTTGCCTCTTGGGGTTGTGGGACGTCTCACATGGAGTTACAAAGGAATCGAGTAGGCGAAGAGGTCTGGAAAGGCCCGCGATAGAGGTAAAAGCCCTGTAGCCCAAACTGTGTTCCCTCCGAGACGGATCCCGAGTAGTGCGGGGCACGTGAAACCCCGTATGAATCCAGCAGGACCATCTGCTAAGGCTAAATACTACCTGGCGACCGATAGTGAAACAGTACCGTGAGGGAAAGGTGAAAAGCACCCCGGAAGGGGAGTGAAATAGAACCTGAAACCGTGTGCTTACAAAAAGTCAGAGCCCGTTTTAGGGGTGATGGCGTGCCTTTTGTAGAATGAACCGGCGAGTTACGTTTAACATGCAAGGTTAAGGTGAGAAGCCGGAGCCGCAGCGAAAGCGAGTCTGAATAGGGCGACTGAGTATGTGGACGTAGACCCGAAACCGTGTGATCTACCCCTGTCCAGGGTGAAGGTGCGGTAACACGCACTGGAGGCCCGAACCCACGCATGTTGAAAAATGCGGGGATGAGGTGGGGGTAGCGGAGAAATTCCAATCGAACTCGGAGATAGCTGGTTCTCCCCGAAATAGCTTTAGGGCTAGCCTCGGTGAATGGAGTGGTGGAGGTAGAGCACTGATTGGGTGCGGGGCCCGCAAGGGTTACCAAGCTCAGTCAAACTCCGAATGCCATTTACTTCTTGCCGGGAGTCAGACAGTGAGTGCTAAGATCCATTGTCAAAAGGGAAACAGCCCAGACCATCAGCTAAGGTCCCCAAGTGTGTGTTAAGTGGGAAAGGATGTGGAGTTGCACAGACAACCAGGATGTTGGCTTAGAAGCAGCCACCATTGAAAGAGTGCGTAATAGCTCACTGGTCGAGTGACTCTGCGCCGAAAATGTAACGGGGCTAAACACACCACCGAAGCTATGGCTAGATGCTTTGCATCTGGGGTAGGGGAGCGTTGTATGTGGGTTGAAGGTGTACCGTAAGGAGCGCTGGACAGCATACAAGTGAGAATGCCGGTATGAGTAACGAAAAGATCAGTGAGAATCTGATCCGCCGAAAGCCCAAGGTTTCCTGAGGAAGGCTCGTCCGCTCAGGGTAAGTCGGGACCTAAGGCGAGGCCGACAGGCGTAGTCGAAGGACAACAGTTTGAAATTACTGTACCACCGTAATCCGCTATGAGCGATGGGGTGACGCAGGAGGGTAGTGACGCGGACTGATGGATGTCCGTCTAAGCAGTGAGGCTGGTGTGCAGGCAAATCCGCACATCGTAAGGCTGGGCTGTGATGGGGAGCGAAAATTACAGTAGCGAAGGTCATGATCTCACACTGCCAAGAAAAGCCTCTAGCCAGGAGAAGGTGCCCGTACCGCAAACCGACACAGGTAGGCGAGAAGAGAATTCTAAGGCGCGCGGAAGAACTCTCGTTAAGGAACTCGGCAAAATGACCCCGTAACTTCGGGAGAAGGGGTGCCTCGGTAGGGTGAATAGCCCGAGGGGGCCGCAGTGAAAAGGCCCAAGCGACTGTTTAGCAAAAACACAGGTCTGTGCGAAGCCGCAAGGCGAAGTATACGGGCTGACGCCTGCCCGGTGCTGGAAGGTTAAGGGGAGCGGTTAGGGGTTAAACCCGAAGCTGTGAACCGAAGCCCCAGTAAACGGCGGCCGTAACTATAACGGTCCTAAGGTAGCGAAATTCCTTGTCAGGTAAATTCTGACCCGCACGAATGGCGTAACGACTTGGGCGCTGTCTCAACGAGAGATCCGGTGAAATTTTAATACCTGTGAAGATGCAGGTTACCCGCGACAAGACGGAAAGACCCCATGGAGCTTTACTGCAGCTTGATATTGAATTTGGGTACGATCTGTACAGGATAGGTGGGAGCCGGTGAGGCAGGAGCGCAAGCTTCTGCGGAGGCGCCGTTGGGATACCACCCTGATCGTATCTAGGTTCTAACCTGGTGCCCTTATCGGGTACGGGGACCGTGTCAGGCGGGCAGTTTGACTGGGGCGGTCGCCTCCTAAAGAGTAACGGAGGCGTTCAAAGGTTCCCTCAGAATGGTTGGAAATCATTCGCAGAGTGCAAAGGCATAAGGGAGCTTGACTGCGAGACCTACAAGTCGAGCAGGGACGAAAGTCGGACTTAGTGATCCGGTGGTACCGCATGGAAGGGCCATCGCTCAACGGATAAAAGCTACCCTGGGGATAACAGGCTTATCTCCCCCAAGAGTCCACATCGACGGGGAGGTTTGGCACCTCGATGTCGGCTCATCGCATCCTGGGGCTGAAGTAGGTCCCAAGGGTTGGGCTGTTCGCCCATTAAAGCGGTACGCGAGCTGGGTTCAGAACGTCGTGAGACAGTTCGGTCCCTATCTGTCGTGGGCGCAGGAAATTTGAGAGGAGCTGTCCTTAGTACGAGAGGACCGGGATGGACGTACCGCTGGTGCATCAGTTGTTCCGCCAGGAGCATGGCTGAGTAGCTACGTACGGACGGGATAAGCGCTGAAAGCATCTAAGCGTGAAGCCCCCCTCAAGATGAGATTTCCCAGTATGTAAGACCCCTTGAAGACGACGAGGTAGATAGGTTGGAGGTGGAAGTGCAGCAATGCATGGAGCTGACCAATACTAATCGGTCGAGGGCTTATCCAATTTCTAATACACAGATTCGTTTCGGATTCAGTTTTCAGGCGATCAAGCCTGCCGTTTGGTGGCGATAGCGGAGGGGTTCCACACGTACCCATCCCGAACACGACCGTTAAGCCCTCCAGCGCCGATGGTACTTGGACCGAAGGGTCCTGGGAGAGTAGGACGTTGCCAAGCGGACAATATTCCCTGATAGCTCAGTTGGTAGAGCACTCGACTGTTAATCGAGTTGTCACAGGTTCGAGTCCTGTTCGGGGAGCCATGCTCTCATAGCTCAGCAGGTAGAGTGCTTCCATGGTAAGGAAGAGGTCACCGGTTCGAATCCGGTTGAGAGCTCCACAAATTTATTAGGCCCGTTGGTCAAGGGGTTAAGACACCTCCCTTTCACGGAGGTAACATGGGTTCGAATCCCATACGGGTCACCACTTTTTTATGGGATGAGAATTCCTTAGGTTCGTTGAAGCATAGGCGTCGTTAGGAATACTTCGCAATCTCGTAACGGAGTGAAGAGTATCCCATACGGGTCACCATTATTAATCAGTACCCTTATTAGTCACCATACATATGGAGGCTTAGCTCAGCTGGGAGAGCATCTGCCTTACAAGCAGAGGGTCGGGGGTTCGAACCCCTCAGCCTCCACCATAATGTCCTTGATATTTGGGTGAAATTGTGGGCATTATATAGGTATCTATTGTAGGGGATTCGCCAAGTGGTAAGGCAACGGACTCTGACTCCGTCATCATAGGTTCGAATCCTATATCCCCTGCCAAATATGAGCCATTAGCTCAGTTGGTAGAGCACCTGACTTTTAATCAGGGTGTCGAAGGTTCGAGTCCTTCATGGCTCACTTTTATTAATTCATGCGCGTGTGGCGGAATGGCAGACGCACCAGACTTAGGATCTGGCGTCGTAAGACGTGGGGGTTCAAGTCCCTTCACGCGCACCACTTATTTGCGGACGTGGCTCAGCGGTAGAGCATCGCCTTGCCAAGGCGAGGGTCGCGGGTTCGATTCCCGTCGTCCGCTCCAATGTTTTTGCGCCCTTAGCTCAGCTGGATAGAGCGTTTGACTACGAATCAAAAGGCCGGGAGTTCGAATCTCTCAGGGCGCGCCATTATCACTTTATTGAATCATCGTTTCACTTTTATTAACGGGATGTAGCTCAGCTTGGTAGAGCACCTGGTTTGGGACCAGGGGGTCGCATGTTCAAATCGTGTCATCCCGATATTTCATTTCACCTGTGCGGGTGTAGTTCAATGGTAGAACTTCAGCCTTCCAAGCTGATAGCGTGGGTTCGATTCCCATCACCCGCTCCATATTAATCTCATAGTTTCGGGATGTAGCTCAGCTTGGTAGAGCACCTGGTTTGGGACCAGGGGGTCGCATGTTCAAATCGTGTCATCCCGATCGAACAGCTTATGGCTGGCAAATGAACTCTTACTGCGGTAAGAGTTTTTTGTTGCGTCATCAAAGGAACGTATGTTCCTTTAATCGTCTAAAAAAAAGACAACCTCTGCCGGGATGCCGATCCTTGCATAATAGCTCTGCACCGATTCATCCTGCTCAATGGCAGTGCCGACCGATAGCAGCTTGATCGCGAATAGGTTAGCCTGCCGCTCCAGCTTGCCTGACGAGAAATAGGAATTCTCCTCCAGAAAGAACCGGTTGACCCCTTTATGCAGACGGTCATGCGCGAGTTCATGCGCGCATACGAATCGTTGCCACTCCAGTGGCAGCTGGTTATGAATGACGATGAACCTTCTTCTTAGCTTACGGTAATAGAGGCCCTTGGTCCCGTCACCCAGATGCATGAACCGGATATGGATCCCCAGTGCTTCAGCCAGCTCGAAGGGGCTGCTGGTATTGTATTTTTTGACCAAACGCTTGATTAGCTCATCCATATTCTTCACCCGCAGCATGTTAATAGTAGTTGGATTGCCTGGTACTTACTCCTTGCCTGGATCGTGCTTGGGCTTGGTCCGCTTGTTCATCTGCTTCGCCTCCCAGAATAGGCCGGTTAATACATCCTTAATCCGCTGCTTGTCCTCCTTGTTCAAGGGAATCCCGTCAAACATCAGCTCACCGTCGTCTTCCAGCATTTGGCGGAAGTCCCGCTTATCCTTGCTCGTGGCCCACGCAGGCACAGAGCCTTCTGTACTGCCCTCAGTCTCTGTTAAATAACCGGCATGGCCCATAAGCTCCTCGTAGGAGACATCCGTTGCTTCCGCAATCTTACGCAGGGTAGCCGGCTTAGGGACACCCCGCAATCCATTCTCTATCCGTGATATTTGGGCTCCGCTGATTCCGGCAAGGGCTGCCAGCTGATTAATGGTCAGTCCCTTTCTTTCCCGTAGCTGTCTCAGATAGTTTCCGAATTCCTCTGCCATCGATAACCACTCCTTATCCCTAATCGCCTAAAAAGCTGTTGCTACTACTATAAGCTATTTATGCCAATAGGTAAACAATAAAGAGTCCAATATTGCCAAAAGGTAAGAATGACCATGCATAGGTCTTGTTTATGCTGCAAAACGGGCGAAAATGGGATTTTACTGAATTGGTAGATAAGTGGTATATTATTAAAAAAAGCGAACACTATACGAACAAGTAGAATTTTAACACATTTGGCCGGAAAGGTCCGCAACAAAGTTCATAAATCTGTATAACATCTAAGGAGTGGTATAAAATGATAATTCTATCTTCGCTGCCCGAGCTTGACCGCCGACGGACTCAGGTCACTATAGAGAATATGCTGGAGAAATACCGGATTTTCAAGTCTGTAACGTTCGAGGCCAAAGAGGCTGGGATAACGTACTCTTACACAGAACGGTTCCATGGCGCAACTCATACGGTTACCGATCAGACAGCAGCTATTGCAACGCATAATGTAGATGTGCCTGCTGCCAGACGGGCCTACTGTGCCGTGATCGATTCGGTGGTGGAGCGGCTTACCCAGAGAGAACAGCAGTTGGTCCGGGAGCGTTACATGCGCAGGGAGGAGAGCTACGACTATACCATATATAATCATGTGTTCGATCCCCCGGTGAGCAAGGATACTTATGTGAAAATAAGATCGAAGGCGTTCTACAAGATGGCCCTGGCGCTCGCCGATCTGCAGCTGCTGTCTCTGGCTGCACTCACGAAGACCTCTGCCGGAGGGACTCTGCCGAAGGGGTAGAGGTCCTTTGGACACAAAATGCAGCTTTCATATGTAATCGACATGGCCGTATTGCCCGCCGGGGTGATGCGGCTTTTTTGCATGACCTTATAAATTCTGGCGGGCCTGTCCTATATTGAACCCTTCCATTGAAGCGGCCGTGCAGGAGAGACGGGGATAAGAGCGGGGACCGCCGTTTACCATCCCTTTTACCACCGGAAGTTATCGCTAACTCCGCTGTAATAGCGCCTGCGCAAGGTCTCAGGGGGGCTATGATTATAACATGGCAAATGAAGCAGAAGGACACCGCAGGAGCATGAATGCTCCACATCATCCAGCCATTACAGGCCGGTATACAAGCGCGGTGAAAGCTCCTTCGGTCATTGCCGGGTACAAGACGGGTCCTATTCTTCAGAAATCGAACCCGCGGGTGACTTCAAGGAAGGCAGGAGGGATTACCACATCTAATCATGAGAGGAATGAAATCATGACGGTACAACAACTACGGGGAGTTATCACGGCTGCGCTGATGCAGTTTTTCCCGGATATTCCTGTCTATGTGGAAGGGGACAAGCCGCAGTCAGCCTACTTCAGGCTGGAGCTGCTCACGGCAACCTATGACAGGCAACGTGAAGGCAGATACATGGCGGTCTACCGCTTCGGTATCCGCTATAAGCAAGGAAGTCTGCTGGACGCAGAGGCGATGGCTGACGGGTTGTGCGAGGCACTGGATGCAGGAGAACGCGTAAATCCCGCTTACCGGGTGGTGCGCCAGTCCTGGGTAGCAGGAGGAGAGGGACAGGGGGCGCTGTTCACCGTGGACTATATGCTCTATCTCCAGAAGCAGAAGTTGCCGGAGGGTGAGGCGGAGCTGATGGGACACTTCACAGAAGGGGCGCGGCTGAAATGAGTGCTAAGGAATTGAAGGCAAGTGAGCGGGTACGCGGCAGCGGGGAAGCGGATGCTTTTGGGAAAAAGCAGATTAGGGGCTCGGCCCTTTTTGGGCCTAAGGAAAAGGATGTACTGGAGGTAGTTCTGCAAGAGGACGGGAGCTACACCCTGGAAGAGGCTAAGCATTTAATGGAGCTGTATCTAAATAAGGAGGTTATCTAATGGCTGGAGGAACATGGACAACACAAAACAAGGTGCGTCCGGGGGTATATGTAAATGTGGCCTCGAACGGCATTGTAGCAGGTAAAATGGGGGAACGCGGTACGGCTGCGCTAGCGCTTGCACTGCCTTGGGGGCCTGCGGGCGTCATTCTTAAGCTTACGGCGCAGGATGATTTCCAGCAAAAGCTGGGCTATGACCTGACGGCTGCAGAGCTGCTGCCGGTGAGAGAGGTGCTGAAGCGGGCGGGCACGCTGCTGCTCTACCGTCTGAATCAGGGCGTGAAGGCCGCAGTAACCAATAATGGAGTTCAGGCGACTGCGCTGTATGGCGGGGAACGCGGCAATGCGCTCAAGGTGATTATTGAGAAAAATATCGATGACAGCACTCAGTTCGATGTCCGGACGCTGCTGGAGGGTGCCGAGGTGGACAAACAGACGGTAAGCACCGCTGAAGGGCTGATGGCGAATGCTTACGTGGAGTTCAAACCGAACGGACCCGGTGCCCTGAGCGTAACGGCAGGCATGCCGCTGACAGGCGGGGCGAATGGTGCGGTCACTAATGCGGAGCATAGTGCGTTCCTGTCGGCGCTGGAGGTTCAGGACTTCCAGACGGTAGGACTGGTGTCACAGGATAACACGCTGAAGTCCCTGTATAGCGCCTATGTGAAGCGTCTGCGTAATACGGAAGGCAAGAAGGTGCAGGCGGTCTTGTCCGATTACGCCACGGCTGACCACGAAGGCATCATCAGTGTGGCGAACGGTGTCATTCTGAGCGACGGGACGGTAGTGGATAAAGCCCATGCCGTGGCTTGGGTAGCCGGTGCTACTGCGGCTGCTGCGGTGAATGAATCGTTGACTTATCAGGCCTATGATGACGCGGTGGACGCCGATGTGCGTTTCAGCCATTCCGAGACTGTAGAGGCGCTCACAGACGGAGAGCTGCTCTTCACCTATAGCGGCGGCCGGGCGGTAGTGGAGCAGGACATCAACACGTTCACCTCCTTTTCCACAGACAAAGGCAAAGCCTTCTCCAAGAACCGCGTGTTGCGTGTGCTGGATGGGATCGCTGGTGATTTGAAGCGGATTTTTGAGAGCTACTTCATTGGCAAATTGCCGAATAATGAGGACGGACGGGCATTGTTCTGGTCGCAGTGCGTCACTTATATGAATGATCTCCAGAACCTCGGGGCCATTGAGAACTTCAATGCGCAGACCGACATTGTGGTAACTCCCGGAGCGGACAGCGACAGCGTAGTGCTGGAGGTAGCGGTGAAGCCGGTCGATTCCGTAGAAAAAGTATATATGAAAGTGAAGGTGGTCTAAGATGACATTCTTGAGAGCCAGCGATACGCTGTCCGGCCAGGAGGGCCGGGCCTATGCCACGATTAACGGACAGACAGAAGAGATGTTCTATGTCAAAACCCTGGAAGCCACGGTTGAGAAGCAGAAGGCGGAAGTGAAGACGCTTGGACGCCGCGGGGTCCAGCATAAGGCGACCGGCTGGTCGGGCAGCGGGACGATGACGATTTTCTATATGACGAGCCGTTTCCGCCAGATGATGCTGGAGTACATGAAGACAGGGATTGACCAATACTTCAGCATTATCGTGACCAATGAAGATCCGTCCTCAACCGTAGGCGCCCAGCGCATCATGCTGAAGGATGTCAATCTGGACAGTGTTATTATGGCTTCGCTGGATACGGAGTCGGATGCGCTGGAGGAAGAGGTTGCTTTTACATTCGAGGATGTGGAACTGGTGCAGCCCTTCGCGGCTCCGGCTAGTTCCGGGCAATAAAGCATAACAGACGATCCCTTCACTCAGAGCGGGTAGGGCTAGTCGTTCGTAGTGGTTCGTAGAAGAAAGAATAGGTTTGGGGTCCCCCGCAAAGTACCTGGATGATCATTACAGTTAAAGCCGCGCTGGGCGGCGGTATTCTGCGGTGGGCCTCTTCGCTGCCTTAACACAATAAGAATCCGGGAGGAACAATATGAGTGAATTAAGTTTGTTTTTTGCGCAAAATGCGGCTTGTGATACAACGGAGGAATTCGCGGTCTCGCTGCGGTTCAAGGACAAGGAAGGTAACCCTGCGGTCTGGAAGCTGCGCAGTATGAATGAGGAAGAGAATCAGGAATGCCGCAAAGCGGCTACCCGCAAGGTCAAAGGAAAGAATGGCACTTACACGACGGACATTGATCCCAATGAATATATGGCGAAGCTGATGACGGCAAGCATCGTGCACCCGGACCTCAAGAACACCGAGCTTCAGCGTTCCTACGGGGTGATGGGCGCGGAATCGCTGCTGCGCAAAATGCTGCTGCCCGGAGAATTCGCGGCGCTTGGGGAGCGGGTGCAGGCTCTGAACGGCTTCGCCACCGATATGAATGAGCTGGTAGATGACGTAAAAAACTAATCAACGAGGGCGATGGTGAGGCCAATCTGGCCTATTACGCCCTCCATGAGCTGCACATTCTGCCGCATGAGCTGATGAAGCTCTCCGTCCGCGAACGCGCGGCGATCTATGCCATGATCTCCGTACGCGTGGACAAGGAGAAGCGGGAGCGCGCGCGGAGCAAGGGGAAGAAGAGATGAAGGGGGTGAAAGAATGGAAATTACAAGTACAGCGCTGGTTCCCGTAACTGCACTAACCGTCTGGCAAAATGTAAACTCACAGTGGGACAGGCTGAACCAGAATTTTAACCGGGCCAGCCACTCGCTTAGTGGTCTGCAGCAGATCCTGGAGCGGGTGTATGAAGAGAAGAACAAGTCTTTCATGGAAGGATTCATGCAGTCTCAGGATGCAGCCAGACGCTTGTCAGAGGAAGGGGCCTCTTCACGATCCCGCCGCTCTGCTGGAGGGGCGGATGATAACGGTCCAGATGACGGCGAGGTCCGTGATGCCAAAAACGGGTTCATGGGTAAAGTCCAAAAAATAATGAAGGCGCTGGACGTTAGCGGGTTCGAGTTAATCACATACGTGGGTGAAAAAGCAGTTGGGTATCTATTGGACAAGAAAAAGGAAAAGGCAGAAGAGAAGGAAAAAGAAAAGGCTGAGAAGGAGAAAAAAGCAGCGGAGCCCGGATTCCTCTCCAAAGCAAAGGATTCATTAGGCGCACTGGACCTTGGGAGCGTATTCGATAAGGTGAAAGAACTGGGCACGAAGGCAGTAGTAGCCAATGCCTCTGACAAAGATAAGGAAAAGTGGGGCAAGCTGCAAGGCAACATGGACAACGCAGTTGAATTGATGGGTCAAAAAGCGATTGTTGCGTTGCGTCCGATTCTGGATACCTTGAACAATGCGTTTCAGTCTGAAGGAATGACTACGGCTCTAAATCTGATCGCGAACGGCTTCTTGGTCATTGCTACGGTGATTAGCGAAGTGGTGGACGGTATCATGTATATGTTCACAGCATTTCAGGAGAACTGGGATGTAGTAGGTCCGATCCTTGCAGCCATTGCCATTGTCTTCATAGCGGCGATGATTGTGCAGTTGTATAGTCTTGCTGCTGCGTGGCTTGTAGGCATGTGGCCGATCCTTTTAATTGTTGCTGCTGTAGCGCTGCTTATTTATATTTTGCAGCAAGCGGGGGTATCCGTAGACCAGGTAGTGGCTTTTATCGGGGGAGCATTTGGCTGGCTGAGGGCAACTATAGAGAATTTTGTAATCGGTCTGTACAATAACTTCGTCTCCTTTGCAGACTTCTTCCGTAACTTGTTTATTGATCCGACGTATGCGGTCCAGAAGCTGTTTTATGACCTGGCTACGAACTTCCTGGGCTTCATGTATCAAATGGCATTAGGTGTTGAAAGCTTTGCAGGCGGGTTCGTCAAAGCCATAGCTGAGGGTATAAACTTCGTGCTTAAAGGAGTTCAAACGCTGGCAGGGTGGTTAAGCAAAGTTCCAGGCTTTGAATTCTTGGCTGATTTCAAGCCTAACTTCCTTGACCCGGAGAACCCGCATGTCTTCAGTGATATGATCAAGAATGTTCAAGGGACGCTGGTAGAACCTAAATCGACTAAGGATGTATACAATACTCCGAAGAAGGAATTCGTAGATACCTCCAAGAGTGTGGAGGAATATGCTGGGAAAACAAAAAATCTCCTTAATAAATTTGATACCAAGCTGGAGCCGGTCAAGCCCAAGGATGCTCCTTCTTCAAATCCTGCCCAGGCCGCTGCCACAAACATGAACAACGTCAACAAGGTAGGCGAGGTAGGCAAGATCAATGAAAAGGTCGATATCTCCAGTGATGATCTGGATATGCTGCGGGATCTGGCGGAGATTCAGTCGATTCAGAATTTTGTCGAGCTGACGCCGACGGTGCAGGTAACAACCGGAAATATTAATAATTCCGGCGATATTGACTCTATCATTACGAAGATCGGGCAAAAGCTGAAAGAGGAGTTCGTCTCTACGGCGCAGGGGGTGTACACGTAACATGGAGGAGTATGGATTCTATCTTAGCTTCAATAATTATGAAGAGGTGATCCGGCTTCCGGTGAACCCTGAGACGCTGGAGATCAAGGAGAACAGCGATGGCAAAAGCTATACGATTGTGGATTTTGGCGAAATCAATGCGATTGCTTATCCGAAGCTGACGGAGATTACGATTGAGAGTATGTTCCCGGCACAGTATTATCCGTTCGTGGTGTATTCCGGCGAGAATGCCGGCAAGCTGCTGAAGCCCTATGAGTATGTAGAGCTGATCCGCAAATGGATGCTCAGCCGCAGGCCGGTCCGGTTTGTTTTCTCAGGACTGAAACCGGCGAACGTGCAGAATACGCAGACCCCAGATTGGCTGAAGCAGGCCAGGGCGCAGGCGCAGCAGACTTTTACCGGGGATATTGGCATTAATATGGCGGTTAGCATTGAGAACTTCTCCTGGAAGCTTAGTGCGGGGTCCTCGGGGGACATCGATTATACACTTGGACTCAAAAAGTATGTGTTCTATCAGGCGTTAGCGGTGAAGGTGGGCAGCACCGGTGAAGTGAAGAAGCAGCAGAAACGGGCAAGTGAGAAGGCAGCGCCTGCTACCTATACACTCAAAGCCGGGGATACGCTCTGGTCGGTTGCCCAAAAGCTGCTCGGTGACGGCAGTAAATACAAAACGCTGCAAAAGCTGAATAATATCTCGGACAGCGAACTGAAGAAGCTCAAAGTTGGCAGAGTGATCAAGCTGTCTTAGGAGGCCGTGGCGATGGAATTAATTCTAATCAATAAGGAAGGCGCCATCTGGAATATTGCCGGGATCGTTACGGATATCTCGTGGAAAACAACCCGGACCGGCAAGCCAGCGACGCTGGAGCTTACCCTGGTGGACAGCGGGATATACCAGCATAAGAAGTTCGCTATCAGTAACGGGGATATTGTACAGTTCCGGCGGGACGGGGTCGATGTATTTTACGGCTTCGTCTTCAGCATCGACACGGGTGCGAATCAGGAGATCAAGCTGACGGCGTATGACCAGATCCGCTATCTGCTGGGCAACGGCAGTTATGTGCTTCAGGACGTTACAGCCAGTGAGGTTATCAGCACTATTGCCAAAGACCGCGGCTTGCGGGTTGGACTACTGGAACCGTCTCTATATAAAATTCCCTCCCTGATCGAGGACGGCAAGAAGCTGCTGGATATTATTATGGGTGCTGTCGGGAGTGAGCTGCAGTATAAGGGCCAGCTGATGGCCTTCTATGATGATTTCGGCAAGCTGACGCTGCGCAGTCCGCAGTCCATGCTGCTGAATGTGATCCTGGGGGCAGGCCATTACCTGTATGATTATTCGCTGAAAAGAAGCATTGACGATAATACGTATAATACGATCCTGCTGTACCAGGATAACGAAAAGACAGGGAAGCGCGAGTTCTATCCGGTTACGGATAAGGAGAATGTAAAACGCTGGGGCATCCTGCATCTCTACCAGAAGGCGGATGATAAGGCGAATGCCGCGCAGATCCAGGAGAAAGCAGACAATCTGCTGAAGCAGCATAACCGCGAGAAGATCAGCCTCTCTGTACAAGCCATTGGCGATATGCGGGTGAGGGCGGGCAGCTTCATCTATGTGCTGCTGGATGAATTCCAGACACAATTGTTCCTGGTGGACCAATGCAGCCATAAAATATCTGGAGGGGAGCATACGATGTCCCTGGACATTAAGGTGGTGTAGACAACATGCTCGATATTATTAAACAGGCAAGCCTCGGGGCAGTATCGAATACGAATCCGGTGGCTTTTTCTTATGGGACGGTGGTTCTGGCACAGCCGCTGCAGATTCAGGTGGAGCAGCGGCTCTTGCTGACTGGAGCCGCACTGGTTGTAGTTGAATCCGTGATGGAGAGCAAGGCTATGATCGAGGGCCGGGAGATCCTGCTGCGCCGTGGACTTGAAGCGGGTGACCGCGTGCTGCTCGTGCGGATGCAAGGCGGACAGAGCTATATTGTCCTCGATCGGCTGGTGGATCTATGATTCCGGCGATAGGAAGATCCGGTCCGGTGACGGGAGCTCTTGAAGGGAATGTGACCGATCCCGGGAATGCTCCAAGTCTAACCTACCGGATGGACTGGGAGCGCGGGCGGATCGGCGGACGGGTAGACGGGCTGGAGGCGGTGAAGCAGGCGGCGGTCAAGGTGCTCCAGACCAGCCGTTATGAGCACCTGATCTATAGTACGGACTATGGAACAGAGTGGAAGCTGGTGCTGGGTCAGGACAGGCTGCTGGCCCGGCCGGAGCTTCGCCGGCTGATCAGCGATGCGCTGCTCCAGGATGAGCGGATTCTGGCGCTTGAGGATGTGGAGATTTTTTTTGACGGGGATAATGTTAGCTTCAGCTGCATCGCTGTCACGGTATATGGTGATTTGGAACTGAGAAAGGAGGGGATCGAGAGTGTATGAGGATCAGACGTATGAGGCCCTGCTTGAACGGATGCTGGACCGGGTTCCAGAGGGGCTGGACAAGCGTGAGGGAAGTATTATCTATGATGCGCTGGCTCCGGCAGCGGCCGAAATGGCCCAGATGTATCTGGAGCTTGAGGTCAGCAACAATCTGTTCTTCCCGGATACGGCAGGCGGCGAATATCTGGAACGGACCATTGCCTGGACGGGACTGAAGCGTCATCCCGCAGGCAAAGCGCAGCTGGGTGCGAGGTTCTATACCAGCGGCGAGCAGCCGCTGGACATTCCGCTGGGCAGCCGCTTCTCCCTGGGACTGCTTCATTATAGTGCGGCGGAGAAGCTGGCTCCTGGGATGGTTCGTCTCGAAAGTGAGACTGCCGGGACTGAGGGGAATCAGTATTCAGGGGCGCTGCTGCCTATCGATTATATCCCGGGGCTGGCCCGGGGGGAGATTACGGCCCTGCTTGTTCCCGGTACGGATGCGGAGACGGATGAAGCGCTGCGGCAGCGGTACTTCGATTCGGCGCGCCGGCCAGCAACGAGCGGCAATAAATATCATTACATGGAGTGGGCAGAGCAGATTCAGGGCGTAGGGGGAGCGCGGGTCTTCCCGCTGTGGGCCGGGCCGAAGACGGTCAAAGTGGTCATTGTGAACGCGGGGCATCAGCCTGCTTCTACGCTGCTGGTCTCCCAGGTGCAACAGTACATTGATCCTGCGCCGGGTCTTGGCGAGGGCCAAGCACCGGTGGGTGCCGTAGTGACGGTGGAATCGGCCGCAGGCAAGACGATCAGCGTCACCGCCAAGGTCACGCTGGCAGCGGGTTATGCGCTGCAGCCGGTCATTCAGGCGTTTACGGCGCTTCTGGAGAAGTACCGCAAGGAGAAAGCTTTTACCGCTACCTATATCAGTCAATCCGTCATTGGAGCGCTGCTGCTGGATACCGAGGGTGTTGTGGATTATAGCGGACTTAAGCTGAACGGCGGAACGGCAAATATCCCGCTGCTGGAGACGGAAGTGCCGCTGTTCGGCAATGTCGTACTGGAGGTGTAGGCATGGGATATCCGGAGCAGATCGATGTCTTTCAGGATAAGCTGAACAAAAAGGCAAACGGCGGCAGTCATGTTGTAGAGGAGAAGCTTCTGCTTACAAATGGTGTATTCAGTGGTCTGCTGGCTCATGACAATATCAACAATCAGACACTGGCCGTGTACACAGGCTCACGCTTCAGCGGGACAGAGGTGCGGAATTACTCGGTCTCTTTCCCGGATGAGGCCCCTTGGCAGCGGCTTATCAGCATCTATGCCGATGTTCCTGAGGTGTATGTGACTTACGAGACACCTGGGGACACCGTGGAAGCGGATGATGTGAATCAGTTACAGACGGGACTGACTGCCACGCAGCGTGAGCTGGAACGTTACAAACAGGCCGGACGGATTGACGGCGGATCTTTTAGAAGAGAGGTGTGAAATGGCACAAACCATTCAAGTCAAACGCGGTACGCGGGCGGAGCTGATCACTTACGGCGCGCTTAGAGCAGGAGAGATGGGCTTCTGTACAGACACGAAGGAGATCTATATCGGAGACGGTACTTCTAATTCCATGGTGGGCCGGGCCTTGTCCGGTCCCGAAGCTTCGCGACCTGCGGCGGCCTCGGTGGGGCGTCTGTATGTTGTGAGCAGCGGGAGTAACAACGGGTATCTGTATTTCGATGACGGGGCCGCCTGGCGCCGGGTGAATGCGCAGAGATTAACCGATCTGGCCGGAACGGTGGACGATGTTGCAGACGGTTCCACATATGCCAAGGTGCTGAGGGCAGATCTTACAGCAGGGCATCCCAATAAAGTGTCGGACGGCACGAATACGAAGACGGCAGCAGAGATTGCAACACATATCAACGATGCCGCGAAGCACAGGGTGATTAACGATGGCGGCTCAGCGATGACAGATCTGTGGTCCGCACAAAAAATCAAAAACGAAATCGAGCTGGCCAAGCATAATATCGAGCCTCAGGCTTCGGTAAAGGATCAGAACCTGACTGCTCCGCCGGGCAGTCCCGTGGAGGCAGACCGGTATATTATCCCGGCTGGAGCGACTGGAGTCTGGGCGGGTAAAACCAATCAGATTGCGGAGTATGCCGCAGGTAGCTGGTCTTATTATGTTCCGGCTGTTGGCTGGACCGCCTACGTGGATGATGAGCAGAAAATCTACAGCTGGAACGGAAGCGCCTGGGTGCGTACCGGTGGGGCACTGCAGACCATTACGGCTGGCAGCGGCCTTACCGGCGGCGGACAGGCGGATGCGGTAACGCTGAATATCGGAGCGGGCTATGGAGTTACGGTAAGCGCAGATGCGATTGCTGTAACCGCAGGCAAGGGGATTACCGTAGATGCATCCGGTGTTGCGGCAAATGTGGATGGCAGCAGTATTGTGTATGACGCGGGCAACGGCAACCGGCTGACGGTGGGCAGTATCGATGGCGGAACATTCTAGGGGGCGGTGAGCATGGCACTGAAGACATTGATTCAAATCCGCCGCGGCCTGGAAAGTGCGCTGGGCACACTGGCCGCAGGCGAGCTGGGCTACTGCACGGATAGCGGCAAGCTGTTCATCGGCAGCGGCGGCAGCAATATGCTGCTGGCGGCAGGGCAAAGCACAGGCGATATGCTGAAAAGCATCTACGATACCAATAACAACGGCAAGGTCGATTATGCACAGGCTGCGGATACAGTTCCCTGGTCAGGTGTAGACGGCAAGCCTTCTGTCTTTCCGGCTGCTGCGCATACCCATGATTATCTGCCCAAAGGTCCGCTGACCTGGAACCAGCTGAAGGGGGTGTAGCTATGGCTTATGGAGACAGTATATATGGCCTTGTGGCGTATTCGGCAGATGGTGTGACAGGGGAAGGGCCGGAGATTACCGCTCCTGATCTGATGAAGTACCTGCCCGATTATTATCAGGGAGTGCCTGAGATGGAGACTGTGCAGGCCAGCGCAGGTATAGCCTGCGGTGAATTGGCTTATGCCATGGCTGACAGCGATGGGCAGAAGACGCTGGAGTCGGCCACCTGGGGGCTGTCCCGCTGGGAGCGGATGCTGGGACTGGCCTCAGATCCGAACAAGTCCTACGCTACCCGGCGGGAGATGATCAAGGCCAAGCTGCGGGGCAGCGGCACGACGACACCGGAGATGATCCGGCGGACGGCGTCTGCTTTTTCCGGCGGGGATGTGGAGGTCGTGGAGGTGCCCGGAGCCTACAGCTTCGAGGTGCGTTTCGTCGGCACGCTGGGTATTCCAGCTAACATGGCGGGTCTGATTCAGATCATGGAAGAGATTAAGCCGGCCCATCTCGACTATAGCTTCGTGTACAGCTACACCTGGTGGGACTCCTTGAAGTCCCTTACCTGGAACGGTGCACACAGCAAGACCTGGAACGAACTAAGAGTATATGAATAGGAGTGTGAGCGATGAAGACAACGGGTAATCTGGGGCTGAAAAAGCCCGATGGTACAGACATTGTAGATATCACCGATCTGAACGGCAATATGGATATTCTGGACACCGCCGTCAAGGCTGTGCAGGATCACGCCGCCGATACAGTGAAGCATATTACGGCGGCTGAGCGGACGGCATGGAATGGTAAGGCATCTACGGCGGTTGCAACCACGACTGCTGCGGGGCTAATGGCCGCAGCGGATAAGTCGAAGCTGGATAGCGTGGTGCAGGGGGCGAATAATTATGTGCATCCGTCCACGCACTCGCCTTCCATCATCGTACAGGACTCGTCCAACCGCTTCGTAACCGATGCGGAGAAGACGGCCTGGAATGGCAAGGCGAATCTGGTGACTACACCTCAGCAGACTACGGCGGATGTTACCTATTACGTCCGGACGGATGGGAATGATGGGAATACGGGGCTTGCGAATACGGCGGGTGGGGCTTTTCGGACGATTCAGAAGGCTGTGAATATGCTTCCCCAAACTATCAGTCATGTAGCTGCAATTAATATCGCCTCCGGTAACTATTCAGAGAACATTGTTATTAGGGGATTTAACTTTGGATCCAATGGAGGTCTAACCATAACAGGAGACCCAGCCAATCCGGCCACTGTTACCATTAGTAGTATGGAGTTACACTCCAATTTTGGGCAGGTAACTATAGAGAGTCTCACCGCTACAACTGTGAGTAAGGATGCTTTCATAGTTAATAGATGCACTGGGTTCCGACTGAATAATCTTAGAGTTGTGGCATCGACAGGATCATTTAGTGGTGTAATGGCTTATTTTTCTGTTGGCATAATCAACGGTGGTGTTTTCAGTAATCGAATTCTCGGGGTCAATGTCAGTGCTGCATCGACTATTGATTTGATCGGTGTTACTGGAACCGGGAATGCCGTTGGAATTGGATCGAATGATGGTTCCTTCGTGACAAAGTTCAACTGCTCCTTGACTGGAAATCAAATGGAAGGTATAGCAGGTGGGACACTTACAACAGGTGGAGTGCTCAACCCATGGGGAGATAATACGACATTAAATAGGCCTATGGCTGAGATGAAGCCGCTTTCTGACCAATTATTAAGTGCTGGAGTATGGGGCAAGGTTACATTAAAGCAGTCTCTTTACAGTATTAAAAATGTTGCGGACACAGTAAACAGTCGATTTGTTTCTCCTGAAACGGGAGTATATTTATTGAATGTCCGTATAGCGGTATCTAATTCAGGAGCAGGGCGGGCCGCTATTGGAGCTTTCGTAAATGGGAACCTAAATGGACTTTTAATAGAACAGACGAGTGATGCGAGTCAATTAGGGTTATCATTGGGCGGATCTTCGCTTCTGCGCCTTAGTGCGGGAGAGTATGTAGAAATATTCGTAAACCCTACTCAAAATATTTCTATTTCTCCTCATGATCCATACACACATGTATCATTAATTCGAGTTGCATAAAGGAGATGAATAAATGAATTTGTCACAAGCAATCAAGCACCTACACCCAAACGCCAATCCCATGAACGACTTCAGCGTCCAGGACAACGGACCAGAACCCGTCCTTCGGCCGGGAGCCGAAGCCAAAGGCCGAGTCCGCTACGAGATCAAGCCGCCAGAAATCGGCGAACAACCCGTAGAAGGCGTCCATTACCGTTACGGTATCGACTATAATCTGCTGACCGAAGGCGAGGATTATGATCTGGTGGAGCGCGGACCGTATATTGCGGTCTGGAAGCTGGATGCGACGCAGCCGACAGAGGCTGAGTTGCGGACAGCTTGGGAAGCGTACCAGGAAGCTGAGGCGAACAAGCCGCCGGTGCTGACGGAGATGGAGCAGTTGCAGCATGAGAATCTGCTGCTGAAGGCGCAGAATAGCGCGTTGTCGGAGCGTGCCGATTTTATTGAGGACATCATTGCCGAAATGGCAATACAGGTCTATTCATAATATTTCGTTTTTTATAAGCTCATACTCATATGGAGAGGTGGTGAGGATAGAATGGCATTATTTTTCGCACAACGCGTCACTCTGGGGAAAACGAAGTATAGTGAAGTACCCTCCACGCTGAAGCTGGCCGTCAAAGAAATTCTGGAAGATAACGGTCTGGAGTTTCTGGCAACTGAAGAATAGGTAACCGCAGGCGCCGACCAAGGCGTTTTTATTTTGCCCTCGGACCCGTCCGGGGGCTATATGAGAAGCACTGAAGAAATAAACAAAAAGCAAAAGAAGCGGAGGGGAAATTTGGAACTGTAGGAGCGATAGCGACCGCCTTTGTCTGCGGATTTCAACCGTTAGAAACGGTATAAAATCAAGAAATCTGCGGACAACAGCGGCCGGAAGTCCAAATGTTCACCGCAGTGACGATGAAGCTTCAAGTTTAAATCTTAAGTGCGTCTTATATAACTACTTTAATAATTATTTTAATAACCACACAGAAGGGAGTGAAGCAATGGACAGCAATGATGTTGCGAATCTGGAGAAGCTGCTGCCGCTTGCAGATAAGTATGGACTGGCTTATATCATCGCTCTGATTCTGCTCATGATTATGCTTGTGCTTTTGCGGTCAATTGTGAAGGGGAATCTGGTGCCGCGTGAACTGCTGGAGCGTGCTGAGGAAGACCGGGACCGGCTGCAGAATATCCTCGACAAAGAGCGGTCAGACTTCATGGCACCCACGCTGGAAGTATTGCAGCGATTGAAAATAGACCATTCCGCAGGCGGCCATACGGGGAGTACGAATGAAGAAGACAGGGGGGGATAACGTGCTGAGTGAATGGATCAGGCGGCTATCGCCCCTGCACCGGGACAGAGAGCGGAAGCTTGCACTGGCAGGACATAGAGTATCGCTCTCTATCCGCAGGTACAAGAATGTATCCAAAGACATTCAGGAAGAAATCAGGAACAACGGGTTCGCCGAGTTCCTAATCTATGATCGGGGGGCAGAAGATGAGCAGCATTGATATTGTGTTGTTATTGGCCTATTCCATATCCTTTATCTGTGCGCTGCTGCTGATGGCTGCGCTTTTTTTGTATTTCCGCCGGAGATTCCGGGTACGCGTAGTCAGTCTGTTTATGCTGGCGGCGTTCTTTTTCCTCGGGGCGTATACGGTTAAAATGGCGGTGGCCTTCTGGATCAGATTCAGCTCCGCGCCTGTCCCGGACGCTGTACGAAGCTCGCTGCAATCGGATGCCTGGGCCATTGCCCAGACAGGAACCACCCTAGGGCTGGTGATCCTGACCTTGCTCATGTACACCAGACGCCGGGATCTGTTCGTGGTCCTCTCTGAAATCAGGAACGGAGGGGATTCGCATGCTGACGCTGGCGCAGGTTCTGAATAAATCCGCTGCCCGGCTGTCCGGGCTTCATCCCGCCGTCCTTGCCGCCGCGAACGCACTGATTGAACGCAGTTATGCCTCTGGTATTCCCATCCTAATTACGCAAGGCCTGCGGACGATGGCAGAACAGGATGCGCTCTATGCCCAGGGGCGAACCAAGCCGGGTGCGGTCGTGACGAATGCGCGCGGCGGGTACAGTTATCACAACTATGGAATGGCGGTGGATTTTGCGCTGCTGCTTCCGAATGGTTCCAGCGTCTCTTGGGATATGAGCAGGGACGGCAACCAGAATGGCACTCGGGATTGGATGGAGGTGGTGCAGCACGCTAAGGCCATCGGGTTCGAATGGGGCGGCGACTGGACGAGCTTCAAGGATTACCCGCATTTGCAGATGCGCTTCGGATTAAGCCTGGCGGAGCTGCGGACGGGGAAGAAGCCTGCGGCTGCGGCCGTGGAGGCGGTGGTTGAACAGATGAAGCCCAAGGAGGAACAAGCAGTGAAGACTCAGATGAAAGTTGCAGTACAGGTCAATGGCAAGAAGATTGCGGACGGATGGCTGGATGGCGGGGTCACCTATGTTCCTGCACGTAAGATTGCGGAAGCGCTCGGCGCTCAGATTGCTTACCACCCGGCCGTCAATACGGTCGAGATTACCACTATCCCGCAGAAGGGAGGTATCTCATGATGAACCGCGAACTACTGGATAATGTGTTGGCTTTTGCCTCTATCCTGGCCGTATTTATTTTTGCCCTGGTGCAGCTGATCAAAAATAACACCACACTGCCGCGTAACAGCATTCCGTTTATTGGACTTGGCATCGGGCTGCTGATCGGAGCGGCGGCGTATCCTTTTACAGAGTTGGAGTTGACCTTGCGTCTATGGGCAGGCGGATTGGCCGGATTATCGGCTACCGGATTATTTGAACTGGCATTCAACAACCGCTCCGATCATACAATGAAATAAAAGGTAACCTGTTACACAAATGACCGGCTCCTTGGAGCCGGTTTTTTAGCATCTGGCGTTATATAAATTTACATAACCGCTACATAAAACAAATATATAACAGATAATCTAATAGGAAGAATTACATAATTATTTTTGACTGCATAAACAGCCGGGTTAGTGTATAATCGAAATTACTGCACTGCTTTACCGCGCAATAAAGTTGAAGATTTCCGGGCGGTTTTATTGTATGATATGAGGAAAGCTTTTCAAATAGACAATGTTAAGAGCATTGATCCGGAAGAGGATGGGGGGAGCAGCATGACCGAACTTACGACTGCCGTTAGCAAAAGCAACTCCAACAATCTGCTGCGGCGAGACGTACGGTTCCTGGGGAACATACTGGGCGAAGTCTTGGTACACCAAGGCGGCAACGAACTGCTGGATATCGTGGAGAAGATCCGGGAGACCAGCAAATCGCTGCGCTCACTGTTTTTGCCTGAACTGCACAATGAATTTAAAGAGCTGATCAGCTCGCTGGACCCGGAGAATCGCCATCAGGTGATCCGTGCCTTCGCTATTTATTTTCAGCTGGTGAACATCGCCGAACAGAACCACCGGATTCGCCGCAAACGCGATTACGAACGTTCTGCCGGGGAGACGGTACAGCCGGGGTCGATTGAGAGCGCTATTCAAGAGCTTCGCGAGCGGGATTTCTCGCATGAAGAGGTTCATGAGATCATGAAGGGCATGTCGCTGGAGCTGGTGATGACCGCTCACCCTACGGAAGCTATGCGCCGTGCGATTCTCGATATCCACAAACGGATCTCCGATGACGTCATGGGGCTGGATAATCCGACGCTGACCTTCCGCGAACGCGAACAACTCCGTGAGAAGCTGCTGAATGAGGTCATTACCTTATGGCAGACGGATGAACTGCGTGACCGCAAGCCTACGGTGCTGGATGAAGTGCGTAACGGGATGTATTATTTCCATGAGACGATTTTTGAAGTGCTGCCGGATGTCTATCAGGAGCTTGAACGCTGTCTGAGCAAATATTATCCGGGGCAGAACTGGCATGTGCCGACCTATCTGCGTTTCGGTTCATGGATTGGTGGAGACCGCGACGGCAACCCGTCGGTGAAGGCAGCAGTTACCTTGCAGACCCTACGTCTGCAGCGCAAGCTGGCTATTCGTGAATACCAGCGGATTATGCGCGAGCTGATGCAGTACCTCAGCTTTAGTACAAGCATTGTGAAGGTGACGCCGGAGCTGGTGGAATCCATTGAAGCGGACCGGAACATTATCAATCTCAACCGGGTCGATGCCTGGCGTAATGATAACGAGCCTTACCGGATTAAACTCAGCTATATGATCTCGAAGACACAGAATGTGCTGGACGATGAGAAAAAAGGAACGCCGGAACGCTACTCGTCCCCAGAGCAATTCATAGCAGATCTGAACGTGATTGACCGCAGCCTGCGGCATCACTATGCCGATTATGTAGCGGATACCTACATTAAGAAGCTGATTCGTCAGGTGGAGCTGTTCGGCTTCCACACCGCTACGCTGGATGTCCGCCAGCACAGCCAGGAGCATGAGAATGCAATGACCGAGATTCTGGCCAAGATGAATGTTACACCGGACTACTCCAAGCTGTCCGAGCAAGAGAAGATTGTGCTGCTGGAGAAGCTGCTGAATGATCCGCGTCCGCTGACCTCCCCTTACCAGAATTACAGTGAAGGGACAGAGGAGTGCCTGGCGGTATACCGTGCGGTCTATGAGGCACAGGAGGAATACGGCAAGCAGTGTATTACAAGCTATCTGATTAGTATGGCGGAAGCGGCAAGTGATATTCTGGAGGTAATGGTCTTCTCCAAGGAAGTCGGCTTGTTCCGTAAAGACAATGACGGTACGGTAGTCTGTACTCTGCAGGCAGTGCCGCTGTTCGAGACGATTGACGACCTTCATGATGCGCCGCAGATTATGCGTACGCTGCTTAACATGCCGATCTACCGCGATGCAGTCAGAGCGATGAACGATCTCCAGGAGATCATGCTGGGGTATTCCGATAGTAATAAAGACGGCGGTGTAGTTACAGCGAACTGGGAGCTGCGTGTTGCCTTGAAGGAGATCACAGCGACTGCCGATGATTTCGGCATTAAGCTGAAGTTCTTCCATGGACGCGGCGGTGCCCTCGGACGCGGCGGTATGCCGCTCAACCGGAGCATTCTGGCCCAGCCGGCTTCCACCATCGGCGGCGGGATCAAGATTACCGAGCAGGGAGAGGTGATCTCCTCCCGGTATTCAATGAAAGGTATTGCATACCGCAGTCTGGAGCAGGCAACATCAGCGCTCATTACAGCGGCTATTCATGCCAGAACGCCGCAGACGGATCTGTATGAAGCCAAGTGGGATGAGATTATTGCCCGCATCTCTGAGGTGTCCCTGAACAAATATCAAGATCTGATTTTCCGTGATCCGGATTTCCTTACGTACTTCAAAGAGTCAACCCCGCTGCCGGAAGTAGGGGAGCTGAATATCGGCTCACGCCCTTCGAAGCGGAAGAACAGCGAGCGCTTCGAGGACCTGCGTGCGATTCCTTGGGTATTCGCCTGGACGCAGAGCCGTTATCTGCTTCCAGCATGGTACGCCGCCGGAACGGGTCTGCAGAGCTTCTATGAGGGCAAGGAAGAGAATATGAAGATCATGCAGCATATGTATGCCAACTTCTCATTCTTCACGACCCTGATCGATACCCTGCAGATGGCTATTGCGAAGGCGGATCTTGTCATCGCCAAGGAATATGCCGGGATGGGCAAGAACGAGGAGGCGCGTGCGCGTATCTTCGGCCAGATTGAGGCCGAGTTCAAGCTGACTTCCGAGCTGATTCTTAAGATTACCGGTCAGCAGGACATTCTGGATAATGTTCCAGTCATTCAGGAATCAATCCGCTTGCGTAATCCGTATGTTGATCCGCTCAGCTACCTGCAGGTTCAGCTCCTCGCCGAGCTTCGCGCCCTGCGTGACGCTGAGGGGGATGACGCCGAGCTGCTGCGTGAAGTGCTGCTCACGATCAATGGTATTGCCGCCGGTCTTCGGAATACCGGCTGATGCTTTGCGTTGCTCACCGTAGCTGCACTTTGCTCTACCGATCTTGTTCTTCAAAGTCGGCGAAGCCGCTTTAGGGTTTGGATCTAAAAGTCGGCGAAGCCGCTTTAAGGTTTGGGTCTAAAAGTCGGCGAAGCCGCTTTAAGGTTTGGATTTTCCGATCTTAGGCTTTGATCTTTCGGTCTTGAATCTTTGAAGCTGGCCCTAAGCCGCTTCAGAAGTCTCCGCCCACCTCCTAACCGGGGTGGGCATTTTTTTATAGGAAATTGGCGGTTACGAAGGCGCACGGGCCAATTGTATGCGGAAAACCGAATAGAAATAGAATGAGGATTCATGTAGGTGGGGCAGACAAGTGGGGTGCTGCTTCAAGAGGGGCATAAGGCACCGGCAGGCTTCATCTGTCCGGAGGGTTTGTTGTGAAGGAAGGGAGGCCGGGAGTCAAAGACCCAGCCGAGCCCATGCCCCACCCCATTGTTGCCTGAGATATACTTGGGCAACAAGAAAAGCAGTGGGGGAACCAGGCTGATGGAGGGGGCGAAGCGGAAATTTGGAACTGTAGGAGCGATAGCGTTCGCCTTTATTGGCAGATTTCGACCGCAGCCTGCGGTTCCAATCAGGAAATCTGCCAATAACAGCGACCGGAAGTCCAAATGTTCTGCGCAGCCCCCGACTAATCAGCCGCCAGAGGGCCATGGGGTTCCTTCAGCGCAACCTGGCAGCAACCTTTTCCAGCACATTATATAGAAGGTAACAATACAAACCTTGATTTTTGAAGACACATGATTTACGATTTAATTGCTTGTACCGTGGTCTTCGAAGAGCTGACAGTCCAAGGGCGGCAAGTCTGGGGGAGTTAACAGGTGGAGAATCTGGAAGGCAGACTGACAAAGCTCGCCCTGAAGGGTGACCAAAGGGCATTTGCTGAGCTTGTGGATTTATATAAAGACAAAATTTATCATTTGGCTTACCGTATGCTGAATAACCGCCATGAGGCGGAGGATATTGTTCAGGAGACTTTTTTGCGTGTCTACAGAAATTTGGACAGGTATGATGATAAGCAGAAGTTCTCAACATGGATCTACCGGATTGGCACGAACCTCTGCATTGACCGGCTGCGCAAGCGGCGCCCGACCTATTCCCTGGATGCCGAGATGAACGACCAGGAGGGTATTGACGGGTATTCCATGATTCCGAGCGATAATGTGACCCCGGAGACGGAACTGCTCCTCTCGGAGACACAGAGACTCATCTATGAAGCCATCGACAGCCTGCCCGTGAAATACAGGTCGGTCATGATTCTGCGGTATCTGCAGGATTTGTCGCTTCAGGAGATCGGCGATGTGCTGGATATGCCCGTAACGACGATCAAGACCCGGGTGCACCGGGGGCGTGAGTTTTTGCGCAAGAAGTTAGGACCCAAATTGTAAAAATAGATTATTTTTTATGAAACTCCTGCAGGGCAGGGACGTATGTAAGTTAAGCAAGTCTTATGCACTAAATAAGCATGTATGAAAGGATTGGCTCCTATGGAATGCAAACTGGCCGTCTCTATGATGCACGACTACCTGGATGACGACTTGCCCGACCTGCAGCAGAGGGAATTGAAGGAGCATCTTTTATCCTGTACGGAGTGCCGTGCGAGGTTCAAAGAACTGGAACAGACCGATATGCTGATGTTTTCCCTGATGCACCAGACCCCTGTGGCCTCGGAGGATTTGGTTGGCCGGATTATGGATTCATTGCCGAAACCCAAGAAGGAAAGAGCCTTTATCACCTGGATCAAGAGACATCCGGCCCTGACGGCGGCGTCTTTGTTCATTCTGGTGATGCTGATGAGCTCCGTAACCTTTTGGAATCAGGATCGGCAGCTTGTAGTGAGAGGTGCAGACCTCGACCAGGTTGTGATCCAGGGGAATACGGTAATTGTACCCTCCGGCAAAATTATCTCCGGTGATCTGACGGTGGAGAACGGTAAAACTCAAGTATACGGGGAAGTCAACGGGAACGTAACGGTAATCGACGGCTCGCTGTATCAGGCTTCAACCGCCCATATCTCCGGGCAAGTCAAAAGTATAGACCAAGCCGTAAGCTGGATCTGGTATAAAGTGACGAACATGTTCTCTGAAGTTGCCTACCGATAGCTAATGTTGGTCGCTTGTAGCAGATAACTCATTTGCGCCTCTTTTTCCGGAAAGATGGCGCTTTTTTGTTGCCTGAAAGTACAGGTTCATCAATTTATCAGCCGCGAAACTTGCAACCGGAGGCGGAACGTTATAACCTAGAATAAGATTCAAACTTAACAGACAATTTACATAAACCCAGCTAATTTGAAATGACGGGGGTTTTCGGTCATGAGCTACTTTACCGACCTTACATGGAAAGAATCCATTAAAGATATAATCGATATTCTAATTGTCAGCTACATTATCTATAAAGTGCTCAATATGGTGCGCGGGACGCGGGCGGTTCAGCTGCTCAAAGGGATTCTGGTGCTGGTCGTGATCTGGGGCGGCAGTACGCTTCTCGACTTGTTCACGCTGAAATGGCTGATGAACCAGATGTTTACGTTTGGGGTATTTGCGGTCTTTATTATTTTTCAGCCGGAGCTGCGGCGGGGGCTGGAACAGCTGGGCCGGGGCAAGTTCTTCGGGCGGAATGCGGAGAGCGATGAAGAGATTAGCAAATTAATCGGTGAAGTGATTAAAGCCCTGAATTATTTGGCTGTCCGCAAAATAGGGGCCTTGATCGTATTCGAACGGGCGACGGGGCTCAATGAATATACGGAATCCGGGATCGCCATGCGCTCACAAGTCAGCTCGGAGTTGCTGATTAATATTTTCATACCCAATACGCCGCTGCATGACGGTGCGCTGATTATGCAGGGAAGCCAGATCGCGGCGGCCGCCTGTTATCTGCCGCTCTCAGAGAATCCGTTCATCAGCAAAGAGCTGGGAACCCGGCACCGTGCCGCAATCGGCATCAGCGAGGTGGCAGACTCGGTATCTGTGGTCGTCTCCGAGGAGACAGGGCAGATCTCACTGGCAATTAATGGACAAATTGTCCGGGATATTAAGGAAGAGTCCCTGATCTCGAAGCTGCACCAAGAGCTGAGTGCAACCAGCTCGCCCCTGATGGAGAAGAGTTCCGCTTTCTGGAAACGGAGGGGGAATAAAGACAATGGATAAATGGATGAAGAACAACAACTTCAACAAGATCCTTGCCCTTGCACTCGCCATTATTCTGTGGACCATTGTGCATGTAGATACAGCGCCAACCTACCAGACTACGGTTAATAACGAATCGAAGACGATTGAGAATGTTAAAGTGGAGATTGAAGGCTTCGACAGTGAGAAGTATGTACTGACCAAGGATGTGGATAGCGTCAGGATGGAGGTAATGGGCAAAAAGTCAGATCTGACCTATAAGTTCTCCGATGCTTATCGGGTATGGCTGGATCTGAAGGATGTGAAGCCCGGCGATAACACGCTTCCGCTGATGTATTCGACTCCGAGTGGTGTCACCCTGGAAGCTATGGTCCCGAATCAGGTGAATGTGCATATAGAGCCGCGGACGACCAAGTCTTTTCCCGTCTCGCTGAATATTACGGGAGAGCCGGCAGCAGGCTATGAAGTAGGGGAGCCTGTAATTGACCCGGTATCTGTAGAGGTTACCCTGCCGGCAAGTGATCTTGGGCGGGTAGCGAAGGTACAGGGGAAGGTGGAGCTGGAGGGGCAGGATGAGACTTTTAGCGAGAAGCGGGTGAAGCTCTATGCTCTGGACAGTAAGGGGAAAGAGCTGGAGGATGCGGTCATTGAACCCTCTACAGCAGCAGTGGAAGTGCCTGTTACCCTCCCCTCCAAAACCTTGCCGCTCGACATCAGCTTCACCGGCAGTCTGCCCGGTTCGCTGGTGCTGTCAAGGGTGACACCTGAACAGGATATGGTCACGGTATTCGGCAGTGCCGAGACCTTGAAGACCCTATCCTCCTATGAGGCCGTACTGGATTTGAGCACGATCAAGAATGCAGGAACCGAGCAGATGAAGCTGGAGCTTAAGCCGCCGGAGGGCACCGGCAAGATTGAGCCTGCGGCCATGAACGTAGCGGTCTCTGCGGCGGAGATTACCCAGCGGACCCTCTCCGCTGTACCGATTAAGCTGGAGGGCGTCAGCAGCGGGCTGACCGCCCGTATGCTGGACCCTGGAAGCACCTCTATAGATCTGACCATATCAGGTGCGCCAACGCTGCTGGATCAGCTGGCCCAGGATAGTATCAGCGTGGTTGCAGATGTCGGGGGGCTTGCGGCTGGCATTCATGATGTCACGCTGCAGGTGTCGCTCCCCCGGTTCATTACCCTGCAGAATCCCGCCTCGCAGCTTGTTGCGAAGGTGGAGCTGGTAGCGCCTGCTGCTCCGGCAGCTACTGCTGCGCCTGAGAGCACGCCTGCCTCGTCGCCTACCCCGGAGCCCAGTGCTGAGCCTGCATCCGGGAATGAGACGCTCGTAGAGCCTACCCCTGAGCCTACAGTCGAGATTATAGAGGAGACCCCGACGCCGACACATATTCCGCCGGAGGCTGAACCGACGCCGCCCGCAAGCGGGAATAATGCCAACAGTACGGGCGGAACGTAATTTTCCGGTCATGTACGAGTCTATATGAGCACCTGACATACACGAATTATTGAATCATTCATACTATAATTTATTAAGCTGAAGCAGCGTATTCACAAAGGAGAAAATAAGATGGGTAAGTATTTCGGAACAGATGGCGTACGCGGGGTGGCTAACCGTGAATTAACAGCAGAAATGGCCTACAGTATTGGACGCTGCGGGGGATATGTGCTGGCAGGAAATGTGGAAAAGCCTAAGGTGGTCATCGGGATGGATACACGGATTTCCGGTCCGATGCTGGAATCGGCACTGATTGCCGGATTGTTGTCCATTGGGGCGGATGTAATCCGTCTGGGTGTAGTCTCTACCCCGGCTGTTGCTTATATCACAAGATTGCTCCAGGCGGATGCCGGAGTGATGATCTCTGCTTCACATAATCCGGTGGAAGATAACGGAATTAAGTTCTTCGGCGGAGACGGCTTCAAGCTGACAGACGAAACAGAGCTGCGCATTGAGGAGCTGATGGATGCCGAGCAGGATGAGCTGCCGCGTCCGGTGGGAGCTGGTCTGGGCACACTGCGGACAGATGATCAAGCGAAATATCTCTATCTGGAGTATCTGAAGACAACCATCGACCAGACCTTCAAGGGGATGAAGGTAGTACTCGACTGTGCACACGGTTCAGCCTATGAGCTGGCACCGCGTCTGTTCAAGGAACTGGGTGCGGAAGTGATTGCCATTGGGGCAGAGCCGGACGGGCTTAATATCAATGACGGCTTCGGCTCCACACATCCGGAGACTCTTCGTGCAGAGGTGCTGCGCCATGGTGCGGATCTGGGACTTGCTTTTGACGGGGATGCCGACCGCCTGATCGCTATCGATGAGAACGGCGACGAGGTAGACGGCGACTTCATTCTTTGCATTTGCGGGGATGCGATGAACCGTGCAGGAAAGCTGAAGGACGGCACTATTGTATCAACGGTAATGAGCAATATCGGGTTCTACAAGGCCACAGAGAAGCTGTCGCTGAATACCGCGAAGACTGCGGTCGGCGACCGTTATGTGATGGAAGAGATGCGCCGCGGCGGTTATAATCTGGGCGGGGAGCAATCCGGCCATGTGATTTTCCTGGACTATAATACTACAGGCGACGGAATTCTGACTGCCATCCAGTTGGTGAATACCATGAAGTCTTCCGGCAAAAAGCTGAGCACCTTGAAGTCCATGATGACTAAATATCCGCAGGTGCTGGTCAATGTGCGTGTGCAGGACAAAACCAATTATCCGAACAATCCGGCGATTGAGGCCGCGATTCTGGAAGTGGAAGGCAAGCTGGGCGACAACGGGCGTGTCCTGGTGCGTCCTTCGGGAACGGAGCCGCTGATCCGTGTAATGGCCGAAGGGCCGGATAAGGCGGAGCTGGATCTTTTTGTAGGGCAGATTGTTGAAGTGGTTCAGCGCGAGCTGGTGTAATCACACATGGAATAGCACGACCCGCAGCTGGTGGATGGATCGATCCGATTCGTTCACTGGCTGAATTATTAATGTGGTCATGGCTATCTGGTGAATTTTGAAATGGATGAAAAAGGTTTTCTTCGGCACATCGTTGCAAAAACAGGTTGAGATGCATATAATAGACTGAGTGTCATTCCAGAAGGAAAGCGGGGATCGTAAGGTTATTGAAACACAAGCGCCAGAGCTTGATCTTGCGCGGGAGAGAAGGGAGGACCGGTAGCTGCGCCGACAGTGCAGGACGGTCTGAACGGATCACGGCAGATGTAAGCTGACGAGGTGGAGGTGTTCGAAATGTTCGGCGGGGACCTCCCGGTGATGCACCAGAGCCGTAAATGGAAGCGGAAAATGCGAGGGCGACCTTGCACACAACGCTTCTGTGGGTGCCAATTGAAGATGTACAAATCATGGGTATGCGCATTTGCAGGAACGCAGATGGTTCTGCCACGGCAGAGGAGAAGACTGTGCATAATCGTGACTAACGATGTAATTGACAGGTTATCATGTTGAGTGTAATGGACAACATCATATTTGCTTTTCTTCAAAACATGCCGCACGGCACGTTTCTTTCCTCATGCGCCCCTAATTACGATAAATTGGACGGAGGAAAATATAATGTGTGGTATTGTAGGATATATTGGTAATCAGAATTCGCAGGGGATCTTGGTTGAGGGCTTGAAGAAGCTGGAATATCGCGGGTACGATTCCGCCGGTATTGCTGTGTTCACGAAGGATGGTCTGCAGGTTGTAAAAGCACAGGGACGTATGGCGAATCTGGAATCCCGTCTGGATGCAACTCCACTGACAGGAAGTGCCGGCATCGGCCACACCCGCTGGGCAACACACGGCAAGCCGTCCGATGAGAACTCTCATCCGCACACGGATAATACTCACAAATTCTCGGTTGTCCATAACGGGATTGTTGAGAATTACCTTGATCTTAAGGAAGAGCTGATTGCCGGAGGATGCCACTTCACCTCGGAGACAGATACAGAAGTCATCTCCCACCTGATTGCCCGTGAATACAAGGGAGATATCGTTAAGGCTGTACAGCAGGCGATCTCTTACATGCGCGGAGCTTTTGCCCTGGGTGTATTGACTGAATATGAACCGGATAAGCTGGTAGCTGTGCGTCAAGCCAGCCCGCTGATCATTGGTCTTGGCGATGGCGAGAACTTTATCGGGTCCGATATTCCTGCACTGCTGGAATACACCCGCAACGTATATATTCTGAACGACGGCGAAATGGCTGTACTGACACGGGATGCTGTCGAACTGATGACGATTGAAGGCAACTTTATTTCTCGGGAAATGATTACTGTCGATTGGGATGCCGTTACCGCAGAAAAGGGCGGTTATGAGCACTTCATGCTGAAAGAAATCCATGAGCAGCCTAAGGCTTACCGTGATACGATGCGCGGCCGCATGAACGCTGAAGGCAACAAGGTTATTCTGCCTGAGCTTAACCTGACAGAAGAACAAATCAAGAACATCCGCAATATCCAAGTGGTAGCTTGCGGGACTGCTTATAACGCCGGTCTGGTTGGACGTAATCTGATTGAGTCCCTGGTACGCATTCCTGTAGAGAATGATATCGCTTCTGAATACCGTTACCGTTCGCCCATCGTAACTTCGGAGACACTTGTTATCGTAGTCAGCCAATCTGGTGAAACTGCAGATACCCTGGCCGCTCTTCGTGAAGGCCAAGCGAACGGAGCCCATGTGCTGGCGATCACCAACGTAGTAGGCAGCTCTATTGCCCGGGAAGCAGACAGTGTACTGGTTACGCTGGCGGGTCCAGAGATCGCTGTAGCCTCGACCAAAGCGTATACGTCCCAATTGATCGCATTCACTTTGCTGGGTCTGTATCTGGCTGAAGTACGCGGCACACAGTCTGAATCTGAGGTTACCAAGATTCTGGCCGCTATGCAGTCTCTGCCGGAACAAGTAGAAGTGATTCTCGGTCAAAAAGACGCGATCAAAGCTTACGCTGAGCAAATTGCTGAGCACAAGCACCTGTTCTTCATCGGCCGCGGCGTAGATTACGCTGTAGCTCAGGAAGGCTCGTTGAAGCTCAAAGAAATCTCCTACATTCACTCCGAAGCCTATGCTGCGGGTGAACTGAAGCATGGCACCCTGGCATTGATCGAAGAAGGCGTTCCTGTCATCGCTCTGGCTACCCTGGAATCTGTGCTGGAGAAGACCGTCAGCAACATCAAAGAAGTGAAGGCCCGTGGCGCCCATGTCATGGCCATCACCCATGAAGAGCACAAAGACGACCTGCTCCGCTCCGTTGACCAGGTATTCGTGATCCCGCAGACGTTGCCGCTGCTGACCGCTGCGCTGTCGGTAGTTACGCTGCAGTTGCTGGCGTACTACGCTTCGCTGGCTCTGGGTCATGATGTTGATAAGCCAAGAAACCTTGCGAAGAGTGTTACTGTGGAGTAGGGGATAGGATTGGGTATCATCGGTGTCTGGTGATAAAAAAGTTTGGAACCAGTAAAAAAGTCTGGAACCAATGTTAAAAGTGTGGAACGCCTATTTATTGTAGTTCTGAGCCGAACATCTAGAAGAGATTCTATGATGTTCGGCTTTATTTTTTTGGGGAGAGTCACATATATCGGAGGATTGTTGAAGTTCAATTGTCAAAAGAAAATAATGTTTAGACTGAAAAATAAAGTGTTAGACTGGCGGGCGCTTGATTAAGCTAACGGGCAGGGTAGCGTAATAAATGAATATATCTATAATCGACCTTTTTTCGATTTTTCTTATCAACTATTATGTTTATATAATATTAAAGGATGGTGGGTTACGTTGATTGAAAATCCAAGCATCATACTCATTACAGGAATAATGGCCAGTGGAAAATCTACCGTAGCACAATTACTGTCCGAACAATTTGATAAATCGGTGCATTTACGAGGTGATATTTTTCGAAGAATGATTGTAAATAACCGCAAAGAGGTTCGTCCAGATTCAGAAAGTGACGAGTTTGATCAGTTGAGGTTACGATACCAGCTCGCCGCCCAATCAGCGGAGATGTATTATAAGGCGGGATATACAGTCGTTGTTCAAGATGTTGTCATTGGACCGTTACTTACCGATTTCATCTCGTTTATTAAGAGCCGCCCATTTTACTTAGTCGTGCTTTGTCCAAACTCTACAGTGGTTGCAACGAGAGAGGCTATGCGGGCTAAGAAGGGTTATGGGATTTGGAGCGTAGATGAGTTGGATCGCGTATTGCGAAATGAAACTCCACGCTCGGGTCTTTGGTTGGATTCATCTGATTTGTCCCCTACAGAGACGGTTAAAGAAATAATCATGCGACTACAAAACGAGGCGTTGATAACATAAACGATGACGCTAACGGGATACGTTAGTTGAACGACCACAGCGGCAGTCCAAGACTTTATTTATCAAGTCTTAGACTGCCGCTGCTTCATTCTAACGGAAGGATAGTTTAAAAGTTCTTGACTATGACGTTAGGTCATAGTGCATAATTCTCTCTATGAATAATAACTAGGAGTGAGAGACATGAACATAAAAACATTGCGTTCAGACCAAATTTATCAAAAAGTTGCCCAAGCTTCGCCCGAGGAAAAGCTTGAATTATTCAGAAATGAAATGATGGCTCCCTTTATGAAACAATGGCAAATTCAACAGCTCCCTTTTAAAGCTAAAGAGGCGAATGGTTATGACGTTGTTACGTTCAATAGTATAATGCATCGGTCCCCTGATCAGATTACCGGGCAGATTTCATCAGAGATCGAGTTGATTTCGTCGGATTCTTTTTGGTTAGAGTGTGAGCATGCTGTAAAGAAAAGCCTCCATCTATTTATAGAACATGAAATAAATCTCCCTGTATCCGAATATTTGTTTACCATTCAACTAGGAAATCCGGAAAGCCGTGCCTTATTAATAAATGAAGGATATAGCGGCTTCGGGGGCATTCCCGGGTTTATCTGGGGTACACTCTTGCCAAATGAGTACACGCTTCCTAGAATGAAGGCTTCGCTGGCGCACGAATGCAATCATAATGTGCGATATCAATTTATTCAATGGGATCACACCGTTAATTTGGGCGAGCTTATTGTAAGTGAAGGATTAGCTGAGAACTTTGCTACGCTCATGTTTGGAGAAGAGTTGCTTGGCCCTTGGGTAACGAAAACAAATGCAGAAACACTTAACAGGCGCATTAAGCCCGTGCTAAGAGAGCAATTGCAATTAACGGGGTTTGATCAATTTGCCCCTTATCTTTACGGTGACGAGATCGCAGAACTTCAGAACTTTAAACCGGTCAATATGCCTTACAGCGCCGGCTACGCTTGCGGATATTATTTAATCCAGTATTACCTAAGAAAAACGGGAAGAACGATCTTTGAGGCAACAATCACGCCTGCTGCTCAAATACTAGACGAAGTAAAGGGATTTTGGGATGAAGAAACCATTATTAGCGGTTAAAGATATTGTTCAGATAACAGGCATTACAGCTCGTACCTTGCACTATTACGATAGAATCGATCTATTTAAACCGACACATCTGACTGAAAAAGGGTATCGCCTATATGATCGAAGCAGTTTGGAAAAACTTCAAACCATTTTATTCTTAAAGGAATTGGATTTTTCCTTGAAAGAAATTGCGGACATTTTAAAGCTGACCAGGCAAGAACAGAAACAAATATTAAAGAAGCAGAGACAAACTTTATTATTGAGAAAACAAAGACTGGACAACATCATGACTGCTCTCGATGAATACGTTTCGGGGAATGATATTAGTAATTTGCACATTTTTAACCATTCTTCCGTTTTGCCATTGAAAGAACAGTATGCCAATGAGGCAAGATTCATTTATGGCGAAACAGAGGCGTACAAAGTGTATATTGAGACGATTGAAAAACTATCTGTCGATGAAAAAGAGAAACGTTTTTCCGATACTGAGGAAATATATAAAAAAATTGCGTCTTGTATCCATCAGGATCCTTCCTCCGATGAAGTGCAGCAATTAATCGAAGAGTGGAAAGGAAATCTAATGCAATTCATGACATGCGATGCAGAGTTACTGGCTTGCATTGCCCATACCTACAAATTCGATGCACGATTCAAAAGCTACTTTAATCAATATGGTAATGAGTATTTAGCAGATTTTCTTTACAGCGCAATTATGCATAATATCAATCGGTAATTATCTCATTGAATGGTAAATGCTCAACTGCCGGTCTTAAACCACAACGTGATAATACTCAAGAATTATATTATTCAGCGAATCACGTGAGTTTCCAAGTTAAAAAAGTCTGTGCCAGCCTGGTCATTGGTTTCCTTATAGCTATTTTCGGAAACGGTGTTGCAGGAGGAGCAGGAAGTGATGGCTGGCTATGGTTTTTCTTGACATTATGTGTTCCATTATCCTTGTCTTTTGCGATATCCGGTTTTCAATTCCACCGTATCCAATTTAAAGGTGCCAAATTTATGGTGTTATGTATGATCATCGCTTTTATAAACGTGTTAATTATGGGTACAGCAGGTGCAATTATTGTTAGTGGTGAAACCAGAGGGTATGAGACCGTTAACATTGAAGGTTATTTGCAATGGGGTCCTGTTTATGCAGTTCTTTTCCTCCCGTTATCTACACCTTTGATTGCAGGACTATTACTCATATTACGAAGATCATTGAATGTGATACAACGTTGAATGATTACAACAGTGATATTCTAACAATTCTTAGCAAAGCCAACGAACTACTAGCCGCAGCTTATCATAGGCGGGGCCCTAGTGGAAAAAGAATCTACAGCATTTGTTGCATATAAAGAGCCCAGTTTAAAATTTCATGGCAAAAATTCAAGGAATCGTCTCGAAGCAGCGGAAAGTGGGACACTTTTAAGTGTCGCAATCCCGACATGACGTTCAGGAATTGGAGGCGTTAGGGGAATTTCAATTAGCTTACCGGTATTTAATTCAGTGGTAACGTATTTCCGCACGATAAAGGTAAGGCCAAACCCGCTCTGTGCAAATTGTATAAGGAGATCAAGGCTGCCCAATTCAAACTCAGGACTTAACGTAATCCCGTTAGATGCAGCATACTCATCGAGAAAATTTCTTGTGCTTCCTCCTGGTTCAAGCAGCAGCAAAGGGTAACGATGAAGTTCCTCCAGAGGTAATGGGTTTTCTGCTAAGGCCGCATACTCTTGATTACCAACAAGGCAATCCTGCTGCGTTGAACTGGTGCGGAAATCGATCTTTGAATCAAACACAGGCAGGTTCACAACTCCGAAGTCAATTTTACCTTCCTTCAAAAGTGTGAGGGTCTCAGGTGTTGTCCGATTAGTGACGCGGATCCTGACTTCTGGATATTGTTTGTGGAATTGTTCAAGGTGCGGCAACAGAAAATGCTTGCATAGCGTATCACTTGCTCCGATGTTGATTTCCCCATAAGACAGCTCTTGCATCTCCGAAAGTTTCTTCTCACCAATTTCGATAAAATGCATGGCTTGCTCCACAAAATTAAACAGCACTTCACCTTCAGCAGTTAGCGTAACCCCTTTTGTCGTACGGAAAAATAGTTGCCCGCCTAGGCCCCCTTCTAGCTGTTTAAGTGTATGGCTGACCGCAGGCTGAGTGATATGGAGTTTCTCTGCAGCCTTGGTCAAACTCCCTAGTTTTGCCGTCCAATAAAAAACACGATACCATTCCATATTCAATTCCATAGTCATTACCTCAATTTATGTCAGTCATTATCAAAATCAATTTTACTAATGCCCACACTTCAAATTATAATAATCGCTGTAAAGGATTACAAGTTGTGGGGGCGAATAAAATTGACGGTTACAGCGATTGTCGGAGCGAATTGGGGAGATGAAGGAAAGGGCAAAATGACGGATGTGCTATCCGCAAAATCATCTTATGTGGTCCGTTATCAAGGTGGAAGCAATGCGGGGCATACGATTATCAACGATTACGGAAAATTTGCGCTACACATGCTGCCTTCGGGGGTTTTCTATCCAAACGTTACGAATGTAATTGGCCCTGGAGTAGCGCTTGATGTAGAGTCTCTTATGAGAGAAAGGGAAGAGTTGATCGCCCGGGGTGTCCCAGAGCCTTGTTTACGTGTATCAGATCGTACCCAAATCATTCTTCCAATACACCGTTTATTTGATGAACTGGAAGAGGAGCGGCTAGGTTCACGCAGTTTTGGATCGACAAAACGCGGAATCGCGCCCTTCTATGCTGATAAATACGCAAAGCTTGGGATTCAAGTGTCGGACTTGTACAATGAGGAGCGGCTCTACTCACGATTACAACAATCGCTGGAGATTAAAAATGTGCTGCTTGTACATATGTACGGGCGGCAACCGATTCAACCCGAAGAGTTGATGCCGGAATTAGTAAGCCAAGGAGAAAAACTTCGTCCATTTGTTTGTAACACCACTTCAATGCTCCACGAAGCCTATGAAAATGGTGATTCAATACTGTTAGAAGGCCAACTTGGCGCACTTCGAGATCCTGACCATGGCATTTATCCTTTTTCTACATCTTCTTCAACACTCGCAGGTTTTGCTCCAGTAGGTGCTGGGTTGCCTCCATTTGCGATTACAAGGGTACTGGCAGTAGTAAAATCGTATTCAAGCTGCGTGGGTACGGGGCCCTTTGTATCTGAATTAGATGGATTGGCGGCAGATGAATTGAGACAGCTTGGAGGGGATGCGGGGGAGTATGGCGCAACCACTGGCCGCCCTCGTCGTGTCGGTTGGTTTGACGCTGTCGCAACCCGTTATGGCTGTATGGTACAAGGTGCAACGGAAGTCGCATTAACGAATCTTGACGTACTTGGATATTTGGAAACCATTCCAGTCTGCACGGGTTATGAATTAGAAGATGGAACAATAACTGACCAATTTCCAGTGAGTGCTAAGTTAGATAAAGCAAAGCCGATTCTGCAGCACTTTCAAGGTTGGAAATGTGATACATCTAATGCGAGATCTTATGATGACCTGCCAGATGCCGCAAAGCACTATGTTGAGTTTATTGAATCAGCAATTAATGTGACAATCACGTACGTTTCAATAGGGCCAAGACGTGAACAGTTAATAGTGAGGAACATATAAAACATTCTAATTAGCAAATGGATGCCAATTTAAGGATCGGCTGCTATATTTAAAAAAGAAGCACAGAGTGTGTTTAAACTCTGTGCTTCTTGCATATCTATACGATATTTGTCTTTTTTATGGATTGGTAGTTATTCTGGTTTCAATGTAACAAAGGTTACGCAGCCGGAGGGGACTGCTTGTATTTGACTTTCCAATGGATCATTATCTGAAATTAAAAGAAAGGCGGGATTTTTTTGATAGAAACAAAACGTCTTATCATTAGAGAAATGGTACAGTCCGATTATGATGCATTGTGCAAAATATTATGTGATGAGGAAGTAATGCGTGCTAGTTATGAGAGGGCATTCACCTTAGAAGAAGCGCAAAATTGGCTTAACAGGCATCTTAAAAGATATGAAGATTATGGTTTCGGACTTTGGGCTGTTGTCTTAAAAGAAACCAACGAAATGATTGGTCAATGTGGCTTGACCCTGCAAGGCTGGAGAGACAAAGAAGTTTTGGAAATAGGATTCTTGTTTCAAAAAGCGTTTTGGCACAAAGGTTACGCCACAGAAGCGGCAATGGCTTGCAAGGAATACGCCTTCTCAGTTCTTAATGCAAATAGGGTTTATTCTATTATTCGGGACACCAATATAGCCTCTCAAAAGGTTGCTATCCGAAACGGCATGAATATTATTGATAAAGATACTAAGAATTTTAGGAATACAGATATGGGGTTTTTTCTGTATTCTGTGGAGCGGACAAAATAAGCAGGTGAGAAATCGGTTCAATGCCCCGCAACCAGTGACATTTTTAGCGAAATCCTGCAATAAATGCAGCAGTACTGGCCAATAAAAGCGGAATATGCTGAAATTATGCATGAAATGCAACAAATCCAGCTAACGGGGCAATTTAGTTGAAGAAGATAAGTGGAGGTTATATGTCGTATTTGACGTATACTGTGAAGTAGAAAGCTGGGAAAATGATAGCTAAGTGTAAAGGGTTGAGTTAACTATCCAGCCTGTTTGTTGATGTCTTTAATGTTTGTGCCGCCTCATCGAGATAGATATCTAAAAAAGTACCATCAGTAAATTTAATAACCACAGCCTTAGTAGTGATGGCGATATCTTCAATCGTCCTACCTTTCAGTTTTTCAGGTATAACTTTGAAATTAGTCGATTCCACAATCATCAAATCCTTTCATTGAGTACACATCTTAATAATCGGTAATAAGTATATAAAACCAATATTATTCTAACCCTTCCCATAATAAAAGTAAAACATGGATGATAGAAATAATGCACAGTACTTATTCAACTAACAGGAAATAGGTTGCATGCTGGTTAGAGAGAATTCTCAGAATTGGCCAGAGAATGAAGCCGTTATTTTTTTTGATTTTCTTAAAAAGGGAGTCGAACCGGGATGAAAAAGTCGTTATACTCGTCTAACTTCATCATTAGAAACGCAGTCTTCGACGATATCGGCCTGCTTCGCGATATCTATCGCCGTGCTTCGCTGAGTGTTGAGGCTGACCGGGATCTCTTCGCTGCTCATCCTGATTGGCTCGTATGGGACGACAAGCTGTTGCCGTTCACACGTGTCGCTGTTGTTGACGGGAGAGTCGTCGGCTTTGCATCAGTATGCCCTGTCAACTGCTGCCTTGAGCTAGAGGGTCTGTTCACTGATCCTGAATGGATGCGCCAAGGTGTTGCGAGTGCTCTGATCCAAGATATTGCGCGCCGCGGTGTACGTGTAGAGGTGATTGCTGGCCCGCAAGCTGTAGGATTTTACGAAGCCGCCGGCTTCATCGCTAACGGCTTCGCCAACACGGAAGGCGGCCCGGCTCCCCGGATGTATCTCGATGTCACGCGTGAAGGACTTTGATATCTTTTGAAAGAGGGGCTTAATTCAATGAATCGAAGACAACGGGAAAAGTTTATTCCTTCCACCTGGATTATTGCTGCCAAACAATCAGGAGTACATGCCTATTATGTCCTCTATGCCATCGACTGGAAGCGCGGAGGCCGGCTGAGTTGGGAAGGCTGGCATCAGCTGGAAGACCTGCTGCAATTTCATATCCCTATCAAACGAAAGGCCGGAGGACGGAAAATTTCTTCCCAGCCTGCCGCCAAAATCGCAAAACATGCGCTCTTTTTACATCTGAATGAAGCACAGTTCGAAGAACTGGAACGGCTCTTTTATCAGCCATTTTCGAAGAAAAGATGGAGAGTGTTTATTCAAATCCAGGACACGAAGAACGTAATGTCTGCTTTTGTTTGTCCATAGCGGGCAAAATATCGTCTGCAGCCGGATAATTTCACTTGCCACTTCGCTATTTCGCTGAGCCCAGCAGTCCCTGGACATCGGTCACCGGAGGTCTCCCATACTGGCGTGCGTATTCCCGGCTGAACTGGGAAGGGCTCTCATAGCCTACTCGGAAGGCGGCATCAGAGGCTTTGAACGATTCGGTCAGCATGAGGCGGCGGGCTTCCTGCAGTCGGATGACCTTCTGGTATTGGAGCGGGCTCATGGCGGTGACACGCTTGAAGTGCTTGTGGAAGGCTGAGGTGCTCATATTTACGGATTCTGCAAGCTGTTCCACGACAAGGGACTCGGCATATTGCCTGGTAATCACTTGGATGGCTTGAGCAATCCGGTGCGCATGGCTGCCGATGATGGCGAATTGATGCAGGTGTGCGCCTTGGTCGCTCTGAAGAACACGATAGAGAATTTCACGGATCACGAGCGGGGACAGAACAGGAATATCCTGCGGCGCGTCGAGTAATTGGATGAGCCGTACGATGGCTGCAAGTAAGTGCCCGGAGGTTTGGGCAACCGTGATGCCAAGAGACGTTTCACCCGGGATAAGGGAGGGGTCATCCATTTCTTTTACAATTTCCAGGATGGTACCAGGATCGAAGCTTAGCTTGATGCCCAGAAAAGGATGCTCAGGCGTAGCCCCGGTAATTCTCCCGTTAATCGGCAGCTCGACCGAAGTGACCAGGTAAGTGGAAGGATCGTAATGGTAACTTTCGCCGGACAGGGCGGCTGCTTTGGATCCCTCAGCAACGACGCAGATCGATGGCTTATACACGGACTCCAGCGGTTCGGCTACATCTGTGGCGTGCATCAGCTGCAAGGAAGGAATGAGCGTCTGGCGGGTGCCTGCCGATGGAGCATGGCGAAGAATCAGCGCAGCCAATTGCTGTAAAAGTGGTCCGGTCCGCAATGTATCGTCCAAGTTAGAAGCCTCCTTTTTTCGTAAGAGTTGGGTTTGCTGTTAATCATAACGAGTTGAAGAGAAATAGGCAAGAAGTGAACAGGTCTGTTATAACGGGATGCTCGTCGATTGATTTACAATGAATCCATAAGGCCGACAGAGTTCAACCCGGCTTAAAACGAGGATAAAGGAGTGTTCGTGAGTGAGTCAGAACGGAAAAGTTGCGATTGTTACAGGTGCGTCACGGGGGATCGGTAGACAAATCGCCATTCAATTGGCTGGATTAGGGATTAAAGTAGCTGTTAATTATTCTTCCCACCGGGAGAAAGCGGACGAGGTCGTGCAAATCATTAAGGAGTCTGGCGGGGAAGCGATAGCCGTTCAAGGCGATGTAAGCAAAGTAAGCGAGGTCGAAGCGCTGTTCTCGGAGACAATCGGGCAATTTGGGCGTATCGATATTCTGGTGAATAATGCCGGAATTATGGAGTGTGTGCCTCTCGCAGATGTAACGGAGGAGATGTTCGACCGTCATTTTGCTGTGAATGTCAAAGGAACTTATTTCGCCTGCCAGCAAGCGATGAAGCATATGGAGCGGGGCGGAACGATTATCAACTTCTCAACCTCCGTATCGGGCGCGATGCTGCCAACCTATAGCGTCTATGCCGCAACCAAAGGGGCCGTCGAGCAGTTAACCCGCCAATTAGCGAAGGAGTTCGGGGCGAAGAATATCGTCGTGAATTGCGTAGCACCCGGACAAGTATCGACAGAGTTATTCCTGAACGGGAAATCCGAGGAGCTGGTGGATTCCTTCCGCCGGATGAATGCTTTTGGACGGCTTGGGGAGCCGGAGGATATTGCGAATGTGATCGACCTGCTCGTCAGTGACAAGGCCCGCTGGATCACCGGACAGACGATTCGCGTCAATGGCGGGTTTAACTGATACAACTGATGAGTTCCTTCCTCTATCGCCTATGGTTTATAATGGAAGATGAATAGGAGGGGGCAAAATGAACAATAAAGGCATGTTGCTTGTTCTGAATGGGACTTCAAGCTCCGGGAAGACGTCCATCTCGGCTGAACTGATAAAGCAGAAAGAGATTCCGTTTTATCATGTATCAATTGATGATTTTTTCATGAATTACAATGATTTCATTAATCATAAATTTCCGGATGATCCTGTACGGGAAATAGACCATCAGGTGGTCTCGGAAATCCTGGATGATTCCATCTGCTCCGTGTTCTATTCGACGATTAAGCTGTTATCGGAAATGGGATTCAATGTCATCGTGGATACCGTATTCGACAACGACAAGAGATTTAATGAGTTTTTGGATCATTTTGCCGGCCGGACTACGTTATTTGTTGGCGTCCTATGCTCTCGGGAAGAGCTCATCCGAAGAGAGCAGGCCAGAGGGGACCGGCAGATTGGACTGGCGGATGCCCAGTTCGATGTCGTCTATTGTTTTGATGAATATGACCTCGAAGTGAACACGGAAGAGCAGACTCCGGCAGAATGCGCCGAACAGATCTTACGTTATATTAAGTCTAATCAGGAATACTCGGCATTTCAGAAATTGCGTAAAAGGAGCCGCCCATGAACCTTGAGATCATCCTCAATCTCCCGATCCAACCGCATGAAGTTCCAGTGTTAAGGGAACTCGTGGGGTGGGAGGGCAGGCAGGTGGATTACCCTGCTGTATTCGAGCGATGCAACTTCTGGGCAGGAGTGAGGGATGAACAGAGCCAGCAGCTAATAGCGTTCGGTTATGTTGCTGGAATGGGCTTGCAGCATGGCTATATGGAGGACATCCTCGTGCATCCTGAATATCAGAGGAAGGGATTGGGGCAAGCCCTGGTAAAGAGATTACTTCAGGAAGCGGAGCATGTCGGGCTGGAGATTGTAACCCTGACCTACGATACCAAGCATATGCGGATTTACCGCTTGTGCAGGAGGCGTCTGGAGGAGACAAGGCTGAACCATGCCGGGGGAGCAGATAGAACGCTACTGACATAACGTTGTCAGGAAGGGTGGGTATAATGAAGACTATATTAACCTACAAACGCGAATATTAGGAGGCTATATTATGTCAGTCATTGGACCCGATTTCATCTCACTTCAGGTCAGCGATCTTGAAGGCTCTGCTGAATTTTATCAACGCTATCTTGGACTTGTCCGTTCACAGGCGGGCCCGCCTCATGCGGTGGTTTTTGACACCAAGCCTATCGCATTTGCACTTCGTGACCTCATGCCGGGAGTCGAACTCAGTACGGGGACTCAGCCTGGACTTGGTGTTGCGCTATGGCTCTATGCCCCGGATACGCAAGACATTCACGATAAACTCGCAGCAGCAGGCGTAAAAATCACATCCGCACCCATCGACGGCCCCTTCGGACGTACCTTTACCTTCGCCGATCCGGACGGTTACCTGATCACTCTTCACAGTAAAGGCTGATTCGCACCACAAGAAGACAGTGTTTCTGCACTGATTTGCTCCCCATATGGTAGACAGGTGAGATAATAAAGCCTGTTGCTGCATGGGGAGTTTTTGTGTGACCGAATTCTATTTTCTTAGTGAAATCAGATGCGTGAGAGTAGTTTGTGGTGAATTATTTAAGAGGAGGAAATATTATGATAAAAAAATGGACGATTGCATTGCTTTCAACTGCATTTCTTATGCTACCTTTAACAACTGGGTCTAGTTATGCGGCAGAGGCACAAACATCTACAACGATTAACAATGGTCAAATAAACAACGGTCGAGTATTAATCCCCTTACGTGCTGTCTCCGAAAATCTTGGCGCAAGCTTAAAATGGTTTCAAACAGATAAAGTTGTTAAAATCAAAACCGGAAATTCGACGATATGGCTTGCAGCAAATTTCAAACGTGTGATTATTGAATCTGCTCCCTCAAGTGAAGCTCCAGATACACCATCGCGGAAATATGTTGATTTGGATACTGCTACACAAGTCATCAATGGAACCACTTATGTTCCTCTTCGCTTTGTTAGTCAGTCGTTAGGGGCAACGGTAATGTGGAACCAACTGTCTAAACAAGCTACAGTAACAGTGGGCAACAAAGGATTGGTTGTTCATATGGAGACCCCGTCTATTCAAATTCCGGAAAAGAATAAAATTTCTGAAGCACGTTTGAAACTTCTATCTGATAAATTAAATCAAGCCTCAAATGTATCTTCAATTAAGAATGTAAATTCAACATTTAAACCGTACTTCACGGATAAATTAATTAAGTCTATTACTCAGAACAAAGGATTGAAAACAGCAGGTGCTTATGAAACGCCGGTCACTTCACCTATGTATACCAGTAAGAATTCTGCCACACTTTCACAATCTGTAATAGTAGCGAATGGTCTTACAGGTGAAGATCAATATGCAGAAGATCGGACAGTCTCGCTAATATTCGCGAACGGAACTTGGAAGGTGGACAGCGTCACTAAGGGTTCCAGAGTACTGATTTCGGGATTCTCTGATTATTATCCACAGTGAACAGGAGGTGGGCATTTGAGACTTGGGGTGAGGTGGTTGGCCTTTTTCTTATCCCTACTGGGTATTGGACTAAGTTTTCTGTTACTGTTTGCTAACCCATACAGTGATCAGGCGGCATCCAGCAGCACACAAGTGATTGTGCTTCTCATGCTTATAGTACCTTCAGCCGTCATGGCCATTTCAATCTGGCTTGGTCTTCGCGTGTTCATGGCCATTTCTTGGATCTGGCTGGCACCCTATTCATTCTACTTGGCAATGGCATCCATTCCGAGCATTTGGAACGTATTTTTTCTGATTCTATTGGTTCAATTCGTAGCTACCATTGTAGTACCAATACGTTCCAAATGAACAGAAGCCCGCGCCCCTTGTCTTTTCTAATACCACTGTGTTATCTTAGGATATATTTTCAGGGAGTCATACAGAAGAGGTGAAGCACCATGATTATCCGGCAGATTTTCAATAACAATGTCATTCGGGCTGAAGACCAGGTCGGACATGAATACGTTGTCATTGGGAACGGGTTAGGCTTTAAGAAGAAGCCGGGCCAGCGGGTCGAAGAGGAACGGATTGAGAAGACCTTCATGCTGAAGCCCGAGAAGGTTCCGCGCAAATTGATTGATCTGATCGGTGAGACCTCGGCTGAATATTTCTCGCTGGCCGATGAGATTATTGCCTATGCCAAGGCCGATATGGGCGACATCTTCAATGACAATATATATATCACGCTGATCGACCACATTCATTTTGCCATTGCCCGCTACCGGAAGTCGATGAATCTGAAGAACGCCCTGTTCTGGCAGATCAAGCGGTTCTATCCCAAGGAGTTCGCTATTGGCGTACATGCGCTGAGTCTGATCCGCAAGCATTTTGACATCGAGATGGATCAGGATGAGGCCAGCTTTATTGCCATGCATTTCGTGAATGCGCGGCAGGATGGGCAGGAGATGCAGCGGACGGTCGAGGTGACCAAGGCGATGAGCGATATCTTCAGCATTCTGTCAGAAGAATACCAGGTGAAGCTCAATGAGAATTCGTTCAATTATTCCCGGTTCCTCACCCATCTCCAGTACTTTCTCCAGCGTATGATCAGCGGGGAGCAGGAACGGTCCGCATCGGGCGACAACTTCCTGTATGATCAGATTAAGGTGAAATTTCCGCAGGCTTTTGCATGTACGAATAAGATTAATCATTACCTGGAAGAGACCTACGGGAATGCCATGTCCATTGATGAGAAGGTCTATCTGACAATTCATATTCAGCGGGTCACTTCGAGAGATATGAACCCGTTGGATTAAAAAGGAAGCAAGAAAGGGCTTGCAAACGATTACCTAATCCGCTATATTGGAGTCACAACTTAAATCTAAGGATTGTTACTGCTGAAGCAGGCGATACCTAAACGAGATGTGGATCACACCGGTGTGATCTCACAACTTTCGTTTAGGTTTTTTTTATGCCCATTTTTGGCAGTAGAGCAAAGGAGAGTCAGCATGGATAACAAAAAAATGTCAGAAGACATCATCCGTCTCGTCGGCGGGGAGCAGAATATCAACGATCTTGTCCATTGTGCCACCCGGCTGAGATTCAGCCTCAAGGATAACAAGAAGGCAGAGCGGGAGACGCTGGAGAAGCATCCGGGCGTCATTACCGTGGTGGAGAGCGGGGGGCAATTCCAGGTTGTCGTGGGAAGCAATGTAGCGAATGTGTACGCCGAAATTGTCAAAAATACCAGCTTCCTGTCTAACACATCCACCGATAATCAGAATTCCGGCCAGAAGACTTCGGCGGTATCAAAGGTGTTCGAGGTTATCTCCGGGAGCTTCTCGCCGCTGATTCCTGTAATGGCCGGATCGGGGATGCTTAAGGCGCTGCTGACAGTGCTTACGCTGCTGGGCTGGATGTCCGATTCAGGCGATGCCTACAAGATTCTGTCTGCGGCCGGTAATGCCGTGTTCTACTTCCTGCCGATCTTCCTGGGAATTACCCTGGGCATCAAGTTAAAAGCGAACCCTTACGTAGCAGGAGCCATCGGGGCGGCGCTAATGGAACCGAACTTTACGGCGATGCTGGAGGGAGATGGCGGACATTCCTTCCTGGGAATTCCGGTGGTCATGGTCAGTTATGCCTCCAGCGTCTTCCCGATCTTCATTGCGATTAGCATCTATGCCTTGCTGGATAAGCTGCTGAAGAAGATTATCCACAAGGACCTGCAGATCTTCATGGTGCCGATGCTCTCGCTGATGATTATGGTTCCGCTGTCGGTGATTGCCTTCGGTCCATTCGGTACAAGTGTCGGCGACTGGATCGCTTCCGGTGTGACCTGGCTGATTGGCGTAAGCGGCATCCTGTCGGGGATCGTCCTCGGCGGGGGGATGACCTTCATGGTCGTGTTCGGACTCCACTGGGGCTTCACTCCCATCACGCTGCAAAATATTGCGAACGGCGGTGACCCGATTGAAGCCATGGCTTCAGCAGCGGTATTCGCCCAGATCGGGGTAGCCTTCGGGATCTTCCTGCGGGCCAAGAAAGACCGGAACCTGCGGAGTATCGCCGCCTCTTCCGGGATTACCGGACTGCTGGCCGGGGTCAGTGAGCCGATTGTGTATGGCCTGATTCTCCGCTACAAGCGGGTCATTCCGATCGTCATTATTGCCGGAGCGCTCGGCGGCGCGATTAACGGACACTTCGGTGTGCTGTATACGGCGTATGTGTTCCATAATATTTTCTCGATTCCGGTAGAGCAGCCGATGTCGATCTTCATTGTCTCGATGGTTGTGTCCATGGGTACAGGGCTGCTGCTGACCTGGCTGTTCGGATATGAGAGTAAGGGTAAAATCGAAGCTTCCGCTCCAGCAGCCGCGCCTGAACAGATTCAGCCAGACAAGCCAGTAACACCAGTTGTGGACTTGAAAAAGGAACTGATCTTCAGCCCGCTGACCGGCGCAGCCTTTCCGCTTAGCGCAGTGCCGGACGATGCCTTCTCAACCGGGGCTATGGGCAGAGGACTCGCCATTGATCCGGTCATTGGGGAGGCGGTCGCTCCTGTGGACGGGACGGTGACTTCTATTTTCCCGACAGGTCATGCGATTGGCATCACGTCCGCTGCGGGAACTGAGCTGCTGATTCATATCGGTATTAACACGGTCGGGCTGAAGGGCAAACACTTCACACCAGTGGTCAAGGAGGGTGACCGGGTAAGCCAGGGTGATCTGCTGATCCGCTTCGATCTGGAGCAGATCCGGGCAGCCGGGTATCAGACGATTACGCCGGTGATCGTAACCTTGACCCCGAAAGAGGTCGAGATCTTCGAGACGGACCAGCAGCAGATTGAGCAGAACGAAGTGCTTTTGACATTGGTGGATTAATACAAGACTGAGGAGGAATAAGGTATGCTGCACAAACAACTTCACGCTTTTCCAGAGAATTTCTTGTGGGGCGGGTCCACTTCAGCTTATCAGCTGGAGGGTGCCTGGGATGAGGACGGCAAAGGGCCTTCTGTCATTGACCTGGCCAACCACGTGGAAGGGGTCACGGACTTCAGGGTCGCCAGTGACCACTACCATATGTACAAAGAGGATGTTGCCCTGATGGCAGAAATGGGCTTCAAAGCGTACCGCTTCTCCATCGCCTGGAGCCGGATCTACCCGCAAGGAGATGGAGCGGTCAATCCGAAGGGGCTTGAATTCTACAGCAATCTGATCGATGAGCTGCTTAAATACGGCATTGAGCCTATCGTCACGATGTACCACTTCGATCTGCCTTACGGGCTTGAAGAGCGTGGAGGGTGGTCCAATCGGGCGACGATCGATGCTTTTGAACAGTATGCCAAGACATTGTATGAGAATTACGGGGACCGCGTAAAGTGGTGGCTGACCATCAACGAACAGAATATGCTGATTCTGCATCCGGGATCGATCGGAACCCTGAATGAGAATATGACCGATCCGCAAAAAGAGCTCTACCAGCAGAATCACCATATGCTCGTTGCGCAGGCGAAGGCTATGGTGCTATGTCATCAGATGCTGCCTAGCGCGAAGATTGGGCCTGCCCCCAACATCGGCGTGATCTATCCGGCCAGCTCCAAGCCAGAGGATATGCTGGCCGCAGATAACTATGCAGCGATTCGCAATTGGCTCTATCTAGATATGGCGGTCTATGGACGTTATAACCATATTGCCTGGAGTTATCTAGTGGAGAAGGGCTACGAGCCGAAGATTGAGGAAGGGGATATGGATATCCTCCGGCAAGGCCACCCGGACTTCATCGCCTTCAATTACTACACTTCACAGACCGTTGGGGAGAGTAAAAATGACGGCAACGACTTCTCCCACACGGGCGACCAGCACGAAATCGTCGGGGAGCCGGGAGCGTATCGGGGTTCAGTGAACCCTAACCTGCAGACCACAGAGTTCGGCTGGGAGATCGATCCGGTTGGCTTCCGGACAACGCTCCGCCAAATCTATTCCCGTTACCACCTGCCGCTGATTGTTACGGAGAACGGGCTGGGCGCATTCGACAAGCTGGAGGAAGACGGAACGGTAAATGATGCGTACCGGATTGAATTCTTCCGCAAGCATATCGAGCAAATTCAGCTTGCACTTACCGATGGGGTAGAGGTGTTCGGCTTCTGTCCTTGGTCTGCCATCGATCTGGTCAGCACGCATCAGGGCTCCAGCAAACGCTACGGCTTCATTTATGTGGACCGTGAGGAGTTCGACCTGAAGGAGCTGCGCCGCATCCGCAAGATGAGCTTTTACTGGTATCAGAAGCTGATTGCTTCCAGAGGCGAGGTTCGCTGATTGTAATTGCAAAGGGTTGTCCTGGTAGCCATGAGAGGCTGCTTGGGGCAGCCCTATTTTTTTCTTCCAAATATTGCACAACAAAACCGGTACAATCGCCGTCTATACATAAAGAATGGAAAATAGCCTCTGAGGAGAGTGAACCACAGGTGTTTAAAAAGCTGGCTGTAACCCTACTAATGACGACGATGGTGTTCAGTGCAAGTGTAGCAGGTCTATCACAGGACAAGGCCCAGGCTGCCGGTGCGGGCGCTGTGCAGGCCAAGACAGCCGATCAATTATATCCGGTTGAAGTGAACGGGAAATACGGCTTCATCAACGGCAAAGGTACGGTGGTCATCGAAGCCGTGTATGATAGTTATGGTTACTCAGGAATACCTGGAGGGACGGTGTATGTCGAGGACCATGCGGCTAAGAAGCAATATTATTTCAGCTCGGCCGGTACCAAGCTGTTTGAATATAAGCTGAGAGATGCCGGCATTCTGTATAATGACCGCGCGCTGTATACCGCGCAGGTTCAGACCGCTGGTGGAGCTAAGGCGACCCGTTACGGGTATATCGACAGTCAAGGCAAGGTGGCCATACAGCCAATCTACGTCCGGGCGTTTAATTTCTCTGAAGGATTGGCTTCGGTCAATATGGGCAAAGCCTCAGGGTATATTAACACGAAGGGCGAGCTAATCATTCCGTACCGGTACAGCTCGACGTCTGATTTCTCCGAAGGCATGGCAATCGTTAAGCTTGCCGTTGGCGGCAAATACGGCTATATCGACACCACCGGCAAGCTTCGCATTACGCCCCGGTATGATCACGCCACACCGTTCTCCGACGGGGCGGCAGTCGTGTATGTGAATGGTAAATACGGCTACATCGACAAAAATGGCAATTACCTGATTAAGCCGCAGTTCAGCATGGCGCAGCCGTTCTCGGAAGGACTGGCGTTCGTCGAGCGCAATGGAGCCACCTTCTATATTAATAAGAAGGGCGCCAAAGTCATCCAGGGATTCACAGCCGGAGGATTGTTCAAGGGCGGTCTGGCTCCGGCCAGCCCGGGGCAGAGGTATGGCTATATTAATACCTCCGGCCGCTTCGTGGTCAAGCCGCAGCTCTATTGGGCGGATTCGTTCAACGGCGAGTTGGCGGAAATCACCTTACTGGTTCCAGAAACTCGCGAGGAAATCAGAGGGTACATGAACCGCAGCGGAACCGTCGTCTGGCCACGTTAATTGGTGTGATACTATTCGTATATGGTTTTCCGATAAAACAAAATAGCTCCACACTAAACGGCGGCAGTCATTCCTGTGAATGGCTGCCGCCGTTTAGCTTCAATAAATAGCTATCTTTTTACTCAAAACGTATACACATGATCCCCGGCATCCGCCCAGGCCAGCGTTCCATCCGGCATCCAGCCCAGCAGCGTGCCTGCGGATACGAACGTGAAGGTCCGCTCCTGTGTGTCGTAGACCTGAATGGCGCCCGTACCTGAATGGAAGGCTGCGAATCTGTCATCCGGTGACCACTTCAGCCCGGATAGCAGTAAATCATTATGTGGCTGCCGCTCATGCTCTGTGAGATCCTGCTTCAATTGGTCCGTGATCCGCTCATCCTGCATAACCGTGGAGGTTCCGCTTCCGGTATTGTAGCGGTTTTGGCCGAGAGGGTTCTTCTCACCTCTGTCTGCGGGAAGAAGCAGATGCGAATCATCCTCCCAAGTCAGAGAATATACGAACAGGAAGCCGTCACTATGGGAGATGTAGGCGGCGTTCTGCTGCGAATGCAGTATTTTCCCCTTCTGATCCAGTACCGTCAAATCTGCCTCCGGGCCGATAAACTCGTTATGTGCAGTTAATACAGCAATGCGCTTACCGTCAGGAGAGGAGGACATTCCGTAAACCGGCTTGTTGAACACATGAAGCTTTGTACGGGTGAAGTCCTTCAGGTCTACCCGGTACAGTGTCTTATTGCCTGAAATCATATAAGTGAAGCCCAAATAGAAGCGGTCGGAGTACAGCTCATGGTAGCCATAGTCATTGCCGTAGGCATTCTTCTCCTGCGGCCAAGCTGGAATCTCTAGCGCCTCGCCCGTCAGGGCGTGTACCAGATGGTGCTTCTCCTGCCCGTAGAACAGATAGGAGGGAGCAGATGATCCAGCAGTCTGAATCGACTTGATCCAGCCCGTGTTCCAGGCAGGTACTACGCGCCGGGTGCCGGAGGTGATGCCCTGGAACAGCAGGCTGCCCCCACCAGCCTGGGCTCTAACCACAACCGTGTTGCGGTGCGGCTGCTCGGTACTGGCATACTTGCGCCCATCTGAGGTGACGGCTTCATCCAGGTTGAACGTCCCGGACCAGGCGCTGCTCTCATCCAGATGCAGGCGGATTTGCACAAAGCGCGGGGACTCCCATTCCAGCGTGTAACGGAACTCTGCCTCGGGAGTACTGGTCTGCAGACTTTTCTTCAGCGCTTGCTCCAATGATTGTTTATTGATATCGCTGTTCGACTTCACCTGTACCAGTTGTCCGCCTCCGCCGATAATTCTCAATTGCTCAATATAGAGCAGCGGCTCCTCCCCGCTTGAAGGTGCTGAAGCGGAAGGTGTGGATGACACAGCCGTAGGTGATCCGATGGTTGGGGAGGCTGTGGGTGGGGCTGAGGAAGAGCTGTTCACAGCGGCCCTGTCTGCTCCCTGACACCCTGAGAGCAGAGCCGCCGCCAGCACAATTGCTGCCATATAGCGCATACATAAACCTCCTGTTGTGTTCAATTGTCCTATTGTTTTCTGATAATAGATAGATTTTCCATATTGTTATGGACGCGGTTGCTGCGCAGAAGTTGCAGATGCGGGTTTGACTTCAATTCTCTGCATGGATACCATGGAAGCAAAGTACTGGCTTTAGGCCACAAACAGAGGTGATCCTAAATGATAAGAGAAGTAGAGATGCAAACTCATTCCTTGAAAGAAACGAAAGACTTTTATGAGAATACTCTTGGGCTGGCGGTAGTCCAGAAACTTGCAGCCTCCTTTAGTGTACAAGCAGGGGCGTCTACCCTAACCTTTACTGAGTCTGACCCAGGCAGACAGCCGAAATATCATTTTGCGTTCAACATCCCTGAGAATCAGATAGATGAAGCGTTGCTGTGGATCACTCCGAAGGTCCAGATTATTCCGAGCCAAGGACAGGAGATTGTGCACTTTGAGTCCTGGAATGCCGATTCCATCTATTTCTATGATCCGGCAGGTAATATTGTGGAGCTGATTGCCCGGCACAATCTGAACAATTCCACTAATGAATTATTTTCTTCGGCCAGTCTGTTATGTGTAAGTGAGATCGGTCTGCCTGTAGGCGATGTGGAGGAGGCACTGCTCAAGCTATCCCGGGTAGGGATCGTTCCTTGGCAGGATTACCATAGCCAGTTCGCCGCCGCAGGTGATGAGCAGGGGCTGATTATTGCAGTTAGGCAAGGCCGGGTCTGGTTCATGTCTGACCAGGAGGAAGCTTATCCGCATCCGCTAATGATTAGGACGGACGTCTGTGAGATTACGCTGGATGATTTAGTGGGGATGCAGGTCCGCGGGATAACATAACAGCAGTGCAAATAACAAGTAACGGTAGCTAGGACTGAGGGGGTGGCCAGGGCTGCCGCTTTAATTTGAGATTGCTGAAGGCCGGTTCATGCCCGTTAAGGGGGAAATAATGAATCCGTAATACGGTACAGTGAATAGCGAGCACACCAAACGGATAAGGAGAGGGGAATTATGGAACTGGTCGTGAAGGATTCCAGCATAGAGCTGATTCGCGGAGACATCACCCAAATGGAGACAGAGGCAATCGTCAATGCTGCAAATACCAGCTTGCTGGGCGGAGGTGGTGTAGATGGCGCTATCCATAGAGCCGGGGGCAAGGCTATTTTAGAAGAATGCATGAAGATCCGGAATCAGCAAGGCGGTTGTCCGGTGGGTGAGGCGGTAGTGACCACAGCCGGGAAATTACCAAGCCGGTATGTCATTCATACGGTTGGTCCCGTGTGGAATGGCGGCATGAATCAGGAGGAAGACAAGCTGCGGAATTGCTACAGAAACGCATTATTGCAGGCAGAAGAAAAGGGAGTGAGCAGCATCGCTTTTCCCAATATTAGCACCGGTATCTACAGATATCCGAAAGACTCCGCCTGTTTCATCGCTCTAGGGGAAGTGTTCAGGTATTTATCGGAGAATGACACCAGCATTAAGAAAGTGATATTTGTATGTTTCGATGAAGAGAACCTAGACTTCTATAAGAAGGAATTCAAGAAGTACGAAGCTTAATAAGAATAAAGAGTTAACACGAATGAACCTTATGCCTCCTTCGTTTGTTTATAACTTAACAGGCTCTGGGCAGTGGGGAACGTCTGGCTGTTCAGAGCAGCAAAGTGGAGGGCTACAGTTGACGATTATACTGGCTATGCATGTGATGACACATCTGCTTACGGGCAGTTTCATTGTATCGATGGTGCTTATGCGCAAGGGGATTTCTTTTAAGGAAAAAGTGGTTTTACTCGGACTGGCCTCATTCCTGGGAATTGTGCCGGATCTCTTGGGGAACAGGTATGTATCTCCGTGGTCACATTCCATCGTCGTCATGGGGCTGGTTATGGTTCCAATTGTGTTCATATTCAAGCTTCTATTGAAAAAATATTCATATATCCAACTATATCTGTGTCTGGCGGGGAGTGTGCTGGGTCATATTCTGGTGGACTATCTGGGACATGGAGTACATTTGATCTACCCGCTGTCCAGTGAAGCTTATACGCTGGCATTGATCTATCTCGGTGATCCTACAGTATGGGTGCCTATGTTGGTGGGGGTTACGAGTTTCGTGCTTCCGGTGCCTGTGAGCAGGAGACGGGTACTTAGTATGGGGTGTGCTGGATTTATTGTGATCTATCTTGGCCTTAAGCTTGCCATGCTGATACAACTGGAGCAGGAGCTTCCGCGTAAATTCACGCTCACTCCACAGGCTGCTGTACAGGTGTATCCGCTGGGGGATAATCAGGTGCACAAGCTGAGTGATTTTTGGAAAATGGGGTTTGACGTCATCGACTCCCAGCGCAGGGTGCTTGGGGTGTTGGCTGTGCCGGGCGGTGGCATCCTGTTGGATGCTAATCTGATCTATGCCACGAAGGGTGACGTTGTGCGCAGCAATTCGGGAAAAGACGGGCTGGAGTACGTGTACCGGGTGCCTCCTGCTGAAGATGAAGCTTCATTTAAAGTGAGCGGGGAGAGCAGACAGGAGCCGGAAGGGAAGATTGTTGCCCGCGACCGGGAGGGAAATGCCCGTTATTTCATCTATAAGGATGGAGCGTGGGCAGAAGAACAGAGGGAATAGACTATTGTAAAGTAGGGGTCAGCAAGTGGAAGACATTCAAGCACTTATTCAAAAGCTGGACTGGGACACACCAGCAGCAGAACAAGCAGAGGCCATTCACAAGCTTCAGGACATCCGCGATGAACAGCTTCATCTATTGCTGCAGCCGCTGGGCAAAGAGTATTGGGATGGAGCGGCGGAGGTCATTGTTAAGCTAGGCTATCCCCGCGTGAAGCCGATCCTGCCGGGACTGCTGGAGTGGATTCAGGACATGAACTGGCCGGGATCGCGCCGGATTGCTCCTTTTTTGAGAGAGATCGGTGATCCGTTAATCCCCTATATTCAAGATGTGTTCAGGAATCAAAGTCAAGATGAGGAATGGATGTACTGGATTTTTGAAGTAATCCTTGATCACTGGAGCCCGGAGCAGATTGCCCAGCTTCAGGAGGAGCTAATCCGGCTAACAGCAGGAGGAACGATAGGCCTGAAGGCCCTGCGTATTCTATGGGTCCACCAGATCTATTCGGGAGAAGCCGTTCAACTACTATTAGAGGACAAGAAGCAGAGAGCTCTTGCAGAAATTGTGGAGCTGGATAACGTGCATCCCGGCATCGATTGTGAAGCGCTGGAAAGAGGATTCCGTGAAGTGAGCGCCCAATTTGGATTGTCCAAGTCTTATATGGAGCAGCACCGGGAAGAATTCAGCTTCTGTTACCAGAAATCCAGTCTTCATGACCTCGTAAGTGAAATTGAGGAGCTTGCTAATGAAGTGCGGCAGACTCATTGATGATGGTCATGGCGGATGGTAAGATGTGGTTATGCCTACACCTATCCTAGATACCAAATTCAATATCCCGCCGCTTCGGCCCGCAACGGTTCCCCGTGAACGGTTGATCCATAAGCTTCGAGATGGTATGCATCGTAAATTGACCCTGATCTCCGCGCCCGCGGGTTATGGGAAAACCACATTGATCGGTGAGTGGATCGCCAATTGCGGGCGGCCTTGCGCATGGCTGTCGCTGGAGGAAGAAGACGGCGAGCCTGCGCGTTTTCTGAGCTGCCTGATTTCATCCCTGCAAACACTTGCCCCGAAGACAGGTGAAGGCGTGCTCGCTGTGCTTCAGTCTCCCGAGCCGCCGCCCATGGAGTCGATCCTGCCGGTACTTCTTAAGGATATTGCCGCCATGGCTCCTTGTATACTCATCCTTGACGATTATCACCTAGTGAAATCCAAATCTGCCGACAAGTTAGTTTCCTTCCTGCTTGACCATTTTCCCGGGGATTTTCATCTGGTGATGATTACCCGCGAGGAACCCCTTATTCCATTAGCCCGGTTACGGGTTCAAGACCAGTTAACAGAGCTGCGTGCCTCTGATCTGGTGTTTACTTCCACAGAAGCCGAAGAATTTCTTAACGGAATCATGGGGCTTACCCTGCCCGCAGACGAAATAGACGCATTGGCATCACGTACCGAAGGCTGGATTGCCGGCTTGCAGCTGGCAGCACTCTCGATACAGGGGGATCATGGTACCGGACGGTTCATCCAGTCTATCGCTGGCAGCCATCATTTCGTACTGGACTATTTGGTGGAAGAAGTTCTGCAACGGCAGCCGGAAGCAGTTCAAAGTTTTTTACTAAGGACCTCCGTCCTTGACCGCCTGTGCGGTTCTCTGTGCGATGCCATTCTGCTTAATTCTGCAATGCCGGGCAGGCAGCAGCTACTTGATCTTGAACGCCAGAACTTATTTGTCATTCCCTTGGACCATGAAAGACAGTGGTATCGTTATCATCACTTGTTTGCCGAATCCTTGCAAAGACGGCTGCAGGATAGTCACGACAACAGCAGTATCGCGGAAATGAATAAACGGGCAAGTGAATGGTATGAAAGCCAAGGCTATGAGATCGAAGCGTTTCGTCATGCTGTACAATCGGCTGATATTGAGCGTGCTGCACGACTGCTTGAAGGGGACGGGAAGCCGCTGCATCTTCGCGGAGCAGCAGACCTTGCACTGAAATGGCTGGAGTCGTTGCCTGCTGCGGAGCTGGGGGCAAGACCCGTGCTGCTGGTGATATATGGTTCGGTTCTGCTGATCACCGGCAAGCCGACACATGTCGAGCCTAAGCTGCGGGCAGCGGAAGCGGCGCTGGAGGGCGTCCGGCAGGATGCCCGTATTAGGGAATTGATCGGACTTATTGCTGCAACCCGGGCTGCCGTAGCCGCGCTGATGATGGCATCAAAGCCTGGCGGAGCCAGCCCCAAGTTACTGGCAGCCGAGGCGTTCATGCAACTGACGGAGCAGGAGGATAAGACCGATGATCTCATCGGGCTGATTGCCCCTGCAAGGGAGGCTTGGGCAGATGTAAGCCAGGAGATAGACCAGGTCATTACCCAGTCAAGCCGTGCGTTAGAATATCTCCGTCAGGATAATCTTGCGGTTAGGACATCGGCTGCTTGGATGCTGGGTGTGGCCTGCCAACGGCGGGGAGACTATGCCGGAGCCCGAAAGGCCTATAACGAGGTCATTACGTACAGCCATATGATGGGCCATCAACCGATGGCTGTTCTGTCTCTGATCGGCCTGGGTCAGATGGAGGAAGCGGACAACCGGCCCGGTCCGGCAGGAGAATGTTACAAGGAGGCACTTCGCCTGGCCGGTGATCTGCCGCTTCCGGCTATTCAAGAAGCACAGGCGGGTCTGCAGCGTGTACAGAGGGGCCGCAAACCGGGCCAGGAAGACCACCTGATCGAGCCGCTCAGCAGACGAGAGCTTGAAGTGCTGGAACTTATCGCCAAGGGACTGTCCAACCGGGACATCGGCGCGAAGCTCTTCTTAGCTGTGGACACGGTCAAAGGACACAACCGCAGGATTTTTGAGAAACTGCAAGTACAAAGACGCACAGAAGCGATCGCGCGTGCCCGTGAGTTGAATTTGCTTCCAGACCCGCTGAAACCACACTAAAGTGTCTACTGGCTATACTGCCGCTTAGCTATAATCCTTGTAACTCGAGTTAAGGGGAGATAAGGATGAATAGGAATGCAAGGGTGGCAGGGGTACTCTTTCTGGTGTCAACGGGGGCTTACATGCTAGGGAGCGGGCTATTGAATCCCATCCTCCAGGAGCCTGAATTTCTCGCGGGTTTATTTGTAGACAGAACAAGAGCCACCGCCGGATTATTGCTGGAGTTGATCAACGCTATAGCAGTTGTGGGGATTGCGATGCTGCTTTATCCTGTTATACAAAAATATAACGGGGCGTTTGCGGCAGGGTACTTAAGCTCCCGGATCATCGAGTCTGCGCTTCTAATGCTCAGTTTAATCGCGCCAATCCTGCTCATCTCGTTGAGCGAAGATTACACATCGGCGGAAGCCTCAGGTTATTCTCACCTCCAGCGTATAGCGGATTTAGCGGTAGAAGCTCATTTGATGCTATTTCAACTGGCTATGATCGTGCTGAGCTTAGGCAGCTTGTTATTGTGTTATGTTCTCTACCGTTCAGAGCTGGTTCCGCGATGGTTGTCTGTGATTGGCTTCATCGGGTATGCCGGGTTGTTAACAAGCAGTAGTCTGGCCATCTGCGGCCGTGATACCGGAACCATTCTGTATATTCCAGGGGCCATATTTGAAATGATTCTGCCGCTTTGGCTCTTGGTTAAGGGGTTTAATCTGCGTACAGAGACACCCTGAATTGTCCGCAGGCCGGAGCAAGGGTCAGGCCATGCTCCGGCCAAAGAATAATCTTAATGCAATCTTAATGTCTTTGCGTTTTCCTTAACGCTATATTAATGCCGGACATGATATGTTGAACACCACAGAATAGTCTTCTGTGGTGTTTTTGTTGTGTCCCGGAACGGGAGTAGATGGAGTTCAACCAAGATCCTACAAATAACAAGCGAGTGGTGAAACTGAGTGATTTCATTTTTAAAACGATTTTTAATTGGCAGGCCCTTAAAGTCCAGTGAACTCGGAGAACAAAAGTTGAATAAAAAGAAGGCGCTGGCTATACTGTCTTCTGATGCGCTGTCATCCGTTGCCTACGGGCCGGAGCAAATCCTGATTGTACTGGTTACGATTGGGGCCGCCGCCTTCTGGTATTCGATCCCGATAGCGCTGGGTGTGCTAATCCTGCTGACCGCGCTCATTCTGTCCTACCGGCAGATTATTTTTGCGTATTCCCACGGCGGGGGCGCCTATGTGGTGTCCAAGGAGAACCTGGGCAAGTACCCGGGGTTAATTGCTGGCGGTTCTCTGCTGGTGGACTATATTTTAACGGTTGCTGTAAGTATTTCGGCGGGTACGGATGCTATCACCTCAGCGTTTCCAAGCCTGCATGAGCATAAAGTGGTGATTGCCATTGCTTTTGTGCTGCTTATCACGATTTTGAACTTAAGAGGGGTAACGGAATCTGCTTCCGTCCTCGCTTATCCGGTCTATTTATTCGTTCTGGCCTTATTCATCCTGATTGGTACAGGTCTGTACAACATCTTGTCAGGTAACGTTCCGGCAGAACTGCATACCTCACTGGGGACTCCGGTAGCGGGGATCAGCCTATTTCTATTATTGCGCGCATTTTCTTCCGGGAGCTCTGCGTTAACGGGGGTTGAAGCGATCTCCAATGCCATACCGAATTTCAAAAACCCGGAAGCGTCCAACGCCTCCAAAACCTTAATCGCCATGGGGGCTTTATTGGCTGTGATGTTCTCCGGCATTGTGGTGTTAGCCTATTATTACGGGGTTGCTCCCCGTGCTGACGTCACTGTGGTCTCGCAAATTGCCGAGCAAACCTTTGGCCGGAATGCGATGTACTATTTTATCCAGGGAACGACTGCATTAATCTTGATACTGGCTGCGAATACCGGTTATTCCGCCTTTCCATTGCTGGCTGTGAACCTTGCCAAGGATAAATTCATTCCGCGAATGTTCACCATGCGGGGGGACCGGCTGGGTTACTCCAACGGTATTATCATCTTGGGTGTTCTGTCCATGGTTCTGATATATGTCTTCGAGGGGAAAACGGAGCAGCTGATTCCTTTATATGCCGTAGGTGTGTTCATTCCCTTTACGTTGTCGCAGAGCGGAATGATGGTGAAATGGCTCCGGGAAAAGCCTGCGGGCTGGGTGCAAAAGTTCATCATCAACACGGTTGGCGCTCTAATCAGCTTCGTGGTAACGATGATGTTCTTCATGACCAAGTTTACTCAGGTATGGCCGGTATTTGTCTTCCTGCCGATTCTGCTCCTGGTGTTCCACCGGATTCATAAGCATTATGAGGCCATTGCGGACCAGCTTAGAATTTCGACCTGTGAGGAGACGATCAAGATTGAAGGCAATGTGATTATCGTGCCGGTTGCCGGAATCACTCATGTCGTGATGAACTCCCTGGAATATGCCAAGTCGCTGTCTCCGCAGCAGATTATAGCCGTCTATGTGCCCTTCGAGCGGGAAGATGAAGCGGTGTTCGAGGAGAAGTGGAGAAAGTGGCAGCCGGACGTAAGATTAGTAACTCTATATACTCCTTATAGAAGCATCGTACAGCCATTGACCAAGTTTATTGATAAAGTGAATTGGAAGGCCGCAGAGCTGAACCATAGGGTAACGGTCATTATTCCACAGTTCATTCCGAAGAAAGGCTGGCATAATATTCTTCATAATCAATCGAGCCTGCTGATACGCGCCCGTCTGCTGTTCCGCAGCGATGTGATTGTCACTACAGTGCCTTATCATTTGAAGAAGTGATTGAGTATAAAAAAGCCTGCACCCCCATACCGGGCGTGCAGGCTTCTTGCTGTTATTAAGGTTCGTTAACTTAGCCTGGCTTAAGCAGCCTGCTTCGCAGGCAGCAGGCGGCGGACCAGCTTCGCCAGCTCCATCACAATGACTGCGCCTAGGGCGAGTCCGGTGGCGGTCAGCCAGTGGTTCATTCCGAACGTGGCAGGGATCGAGAAGATTTCACGGACACCAGGAAGGACCGCAATACCATAGAAGGCGAAGCAGATCATGACCGCGCCGATGACATATTTGTTGCTGAAGAAGCCGGCCTCCACTGAGGTCTGGCTGTTGGAGCGGGCGGCGAAGGTCTGTAGGGTACGCGCCAGAATCAGCGTAGTGAAGGCCATCGCAATGCCCATTTCATCCGAATGCTGCAGCCCGATATACTGGGAGATAATCACGGCAATCCCGATCAGCAGACCACGGGTGATCACTGCCTGCATCATCCCGCCTGCGAAGATACCCTCGCTGATATCCCGCGGCTTGCGGCTCATTACATCCGGCTCCGCCTTCTCCATACCCAGGGCAATGGCTGGCAGGGAATCATTCGCCAGGTTAATGAATAGCAGCTGAATCGCGGTGAACGGGTTAATCCAGTCGAAGATCAGGGCGAACAGGATCGCGATGATCGCACCCAGATTGCCCGCGAACAGATAGGCTATGGCCTTCTTGATGTTATCGAACACCGTCCGTCCAACGGCCACTGCGTTAACGATGGATACGAAGTTATCATCGGTCAGGATCATCGCCGCCGAATCTTTGGCAACATCGGTTCCGCTGCCCATGGCTACACCGATATCGGCCTGCTTCAGGGCCGGTGCATCATTGACGCCGTCACCGGTCATGGCGGTGATTTTGCCTTTACGCTGCCAGGCACGGACGATCCGAATCTTGTTCTCCGGGGAGACGCGGGCATAGACGCCGATCTGCTCCAGCCTGTTGTCCAGCTCCTCCTCGGACATGGCATCCAGCTCCTGGCCGGTGACTGCAATCTCATGCTCTGCCATCAGCCCGATATCGCGGCCGATCGCCTGGGCGGTGGTCTTATGGTCTCCGGTGATCATAATCGTACGGATACCTGCTTTGTTGGACTCGGCAATGGAGCCATATACAGCCTCGCGCGGCGGGTCGATCATCGCCGACAGGCCGACCAGCACCAGATTCTGTTCATCTTCAAGACCCACTTCAGTCACTGTATTGGGAACAGTCTTATAGGCGTAAGCCAGCACCCGCAAGGCCCGGCTGGAGAACTGTTCGTTGGCTTCGGTGAAGCGCTCCAGAACCTCCGGTGTCAGCGGAACCTCCTGGCCGTTCAGCAGTACATGGGTACATCTGCTGAACAGGACATCGGGTCCGCCTTTGGTCAGCAGGGCTTTCTGGCCCTCGAAGGTATGCAGCGTCGTCATCAGCTTGCGTTCGGAGTCGAACGGCAGCTCGGCTTCACGCGGGAAGTTATCGCGGATCTCGCGGTAATCCCTGTCCTTGCTGTTGCTGAAGGCGATCAGTGCAACCTCAGTCGGGTCCCCCAGCTCCTTGCCTTCCTCATTGATATTGGAGTCGTTGCAGAGTACGGCGATATGCAGCAGCTTGCGGGCTTCCTCCGACCAGTCATCGGCCTTCAGCTTGAATTGCTCCTGCGGTCCTCCGGGGAGAAAATAATCGACAACCGTCATTTTATTCTGAGTCAGCGTCCCGGTTTTGTCTGTACAGATGACACTTGTTGATCCCAGGGCTTCTACAGCAGGCAGCTTACGGATAATGGCATGCTGCCGGGCCATCTTGTTCGTGCCCACGGAGAGGACAATGGTTACGATAGAAGATAACGCCTCCGGGATTGCGGCGACGGCTACAGCCACGGCGAACATCAGGGCATTTAGAATCGCTTCGGTGGTATCCACCGTGTCATTCGAGAGCCAGACGCGTGCAGCCTGAATGGAGAAGATCAGCACAGACAGCAACAGGACGGCGATCCCCAGCTTTTTGCCGAAGCTCTCCAGCTTGCGCTGCAGGGGCGTCTGCTTCGCTTCAGCGCTCTCAATCAGACCGGCAATCTTCCCAAGCTCGGTGCCGAGCGCCGTTCCGGTAATGACCAATGTTCCCCGGCCATAGACGACCAGCGAGCCGCTGAAGGCCATGTTGCGCCGGTCGCCCAGCGGAGCGTCCTGCGGAATGGGTTCGATATGCTTGTCTACGGGCTCGGATTCCCCGGTCAGCATGCCCTCATCAATCCGCAGACTCCCGGATTCAATAATCCGTCCATCCGCAGGCACATAATCGCCAGCCTCCAGGAAGACGATGTCTCCCCGGACAAGCTCCCTTGCCGGAATCGACAGCAGGGCCCCGTCCCGTATTACTTTGGCTTCGGGTGCGGACATTTTGCGCAAGGCGTCCAGCGAGCTCTCCGCCTTCCGGGTCTGCACCACACTGATTACGGCATTCAGAATCAGCACCACAAAGATGATGACGGATTCCATAATATGTCCCATTACGATCTGAACCGTTGCCGCGATGAGCAGCACCACGACCATAGGATCTTTGAAATTCTCCAGGAACAGCTTCCAGAGCGGATCTTTGGCTTTGCCCTTTAACTCATTGTAGCCTTCCTTGGCCAGCCGGTTCTCTACTTCAGCAGACGTAAGCCCGCTTGTGGAACTGTGGACTTCTTCCAGGGTGTCTGACACACTGCTGCGGTAATACTCCATCAGGTATAAGCTCCTCTCCCGTGTTTCTTTGTCTCTATGGTCCCAATTTACGTTAGTTTGTATGACAAGTTTCAACATTTTCAGCCCGGGCAGCTAATTACTTATACCGGCATGCCGACAACCCAGGCGATGCTGTCCAAGCCGGAGCTGGGCAAAAACGGCTTGTGGATGGAGATGGCGGCGAAGATCATCACCGGCGTTGAGCCGGTTGACAGCTTTGACAAGTTCGTAGAGGACTGGAAGAAACGCGGCGGAGATCAATTTCTCCGCAGAAATAACGAAAAATCCATTATACAAAAAGCCGCAACCCTATCGGGTAGCGGCGCTTTTGTTCCCGTTCAATCATCCTGCTACTGTTCTTGGGCAAGCCGTGCATCCAACTTGGCAATCAGCTGCTGCACATGAGCCCGCCATTCGTCCCAGCTCGGCGACTCCCGCCACAGCTCCGCCAAATCCCCCTCGCAGTCACCCTCAATATCCGTCCAAATCACGTTCAAATGCTCCAGCAAAGCTCCAAGCGAGATACGATCGGCCGTGAACGCCCGTACTTGCGTCAAGGAGCGTACTTTCTCCTCATGATCGTAATCCAAACGCCCCTTCTCCAGAAACTCGATATACAGCTCCGCGAGAGCGAGCACGGTTCCGTCATAAAGGAAATGATCCTCACCAAACTTCGTCATCAATTCACCCAAATCCAGCGTGTCACGAGGGAGCATGTCCTCAATCGCTGCCACTAGATCCAGCCCTTCATCACTTTCCAATGCTGTGATACCCCAGGCGCCCATTCGATGTCCTCCTGTCACTGTAGTCTCTTCATTATATGAAGCGTTTCCAATGCGCGTCAAATGGCAGCGTAAGGAGAACGGATTCCGGTTAACAAGCCGCTCTAAATCTGAATGCTGATCTTACTGAAGAGCATATGTTAGAAGTGGCAGTTGAAAAATGAGTTGAAAAAGCATCATTATCCGGTATGGAGAGGAATTCTTCAGTGACGGTCTGCTCCTGAAAAGAATACTTCTGGGAAAAGAGATCAGTAGATGATCCCTCGCCAGCCTGTTAGAGACGCTAAGGGCCATCCCCGGGCGTCTTTTTTGTACCTTTTAAGAGCAAAACCCATAAATAGTGGTATTTTTCCCAATGAGGGGTTCCTTATGCCGGAGAGTGACAAGCACTATAATATGAAGGCGGTTACATGAAACCGAGGATGAATATAAAAGGGGAGGCAAAGTATGAAAAGTATGAAGCGTGTTTTAGCGGGGCTCTCAACAGTGCTCGTGATGTCATCTGCGCTGGCAGGATGCGGAGGCGGGAACTCGAATTCCAGCTCATCCGGTACAGACGCAACGACAGCTCCAGCAGCTACAACTGCCGCAGAGGCTACCAAAGCTCCAGCAGTGGGTAACGGTGAGAAGGTAACCATCAATCTGTGGAGCTTCACCGACGAAATTCCGAACATGACCAAGAAGTATATGGAAGCGCATCCTGATGCGAATGTGGAATTCAAAACTACCGTAATAGCAACGACAGACGGCGCTTATCAGCCGGCGCTTGACCAGGCGCTGGCAGGCGGCGGGAAGGATGCCCCGGATATTTACGCAGCGGAATCCGCATTCGTACTTAAATACACGCAAGGCGATGCATCGACCTATGCTGCCAATTATGCAGATCTCGGACTTGATGATCAAATGGTAAAAGATGCGGGCATCGCCCAGTATTCTGTAGATATCGGCAGTACCACTGACGGCCACCTGAAAGGTCTGGGTTACCAGGCTACAGGCGGGGCTTTCATCTATCGCCGCTCCATTGCGAAGGATGTGTTCGGAACCGATGATCCGGCCAAGATCAAAACAGAGGTTGGACCCGGCTGGGATAAATTCTTCGATGCTGCGAAGAAGCTGAAGGCTAAAGGATATGGTATCGTATCCGGCGACGGCGACATCTGGCACCCGATCGAGAACAGCTCGGACAAGGGCTGGATTGTGGACGGCAAGCTGCACATTGATCCGAAGCGTGAAGAATTCATGGATCTCTCCAAGAAGCTGAAAGACAACGGCTATCATAACGATACAACAGACTGGACAGAAGCATGGTATGCAGATATGTCCGGTGCAGGCGCTCAGCCGATCTTCGGATTCTTCGGTCCGGCTTGGCTGATCAACTACGTGATGAACGGCCAGGTGAAGGACACCAACGGCGACTGGGCAGTGACGGAGCCGACTACAGGCTTCTTCTGGGGCGGTACCTGGCTCTTGGCCAATGCCGAAGTCACCAAGGATGAAGCGAAGAAGCAAGCAGTTGCAGATTTCGTGAAATGGGTAACGCTCGACAGCTCCGAGACGGGTCTCCAGTATTACTGGGCTAACGGTACGATGAAAACGGGCGAACAAGGTACGAAGGATAGCGTAGCTTCCTCCGTGGTTATGTCCAAATCCAATGGTGAAGTGCCATTGCTCGGCGGACAGAACATGTTCGACGTCTTCGTTCCGGCCAATGCGAATGCATCCGGTAAGAACCTGACCCAATTCGACGAAACAATCAACAAAGCCTGGCGCGAACAGGTACGCGAGTACACTGCAGGCAATAAGACCAAAGAAAAAGCAATCGAAACCTTCAAATCGCAAGTCAAAGACCAGCTGGGTATTGAAAGCGAATAAGAAGAATTCGGAGGGGCGGGGGAAGTTTTCCCGCCCCTATAATCAACTAACGAGGTGAGAGCATGCGCCGCAAGGATGTCAGCTATGCGAAATTCGGTTATATTTTTACCTTTCCCTTTGTACTTGCCTTTTTGATTTTTTCACTGTATCCCATTCTGTATACGGCAGTGATTGGATTCACGGATATGAAGGGGCTCATTCCTAAGCCTATACATATCCTGGATAACCCGTTTCAGAACTTCAAGGATCTTCTCTTTGATAATGTGTCCTTCCGCAAGTCCCTGATCAACACCGGACTGCTCTGGATTACGAACTTCGTTCCGCAGATGGCCCTTGCGCTCTTGCTGACCGCCTGGTTCACCAACAAACGCCTGAATGTTAAAGGGCAAGGCTTGTTCAAGGTCCTGCTCTATATGCCTAACATCATCACTGCAAGTACCATTGCCGTGCTGTTCAGTACTTTGTTCGCCTACCCGATGGGGCCGGTCAACAGCTTGTTTCAAATGCTGGGATGGACCGACGCTCCGGTCTTCTTCCTGCAGGACAAGACGACAGCGCGCGGTATTATCGCCTTCATCCAGTTCTGGATGTGGTACGGCAACACCATGATCGTCCTGATTGCAGGCGTCATGGGGATTAATCCGGCGCTTTTCGAGTCCGCGGCAATTGACGGCGCCAACGGATTCCAGACCTTCTTTCGGATCACGCTGCCAAGTCTGCGTACCATATTGTTGTTCACGCTGATCACCTCGATGGTAGGCGGTCTGACCATGTTCGATATTCCGCAATTATTCCTTGCGGGCGGACCGGATGACTCTACGCTTACTACGTCCATGTTCATCTATGGGCAGGCGTTCAAGGGCAGCTACATGTATAACCGCGCAGCAGCGGCGAGTATGATCATGTTCGTCATCTCGGCGGTATTGTCCGGCCTGCTGTTCTACGTCATGCGTGACCGCGATGCAGCCAAAATGAAAAAAATCCAAAAACAAACACACAGAAATGCTGCTAAGACAGCCGCCAGGGAGGTGTAATCCATGGAAAAGATTCGTGAAAACGGGAAGGTTACCCATACTATCAACAAGACGATTATCTATGTGGTTTGCATCGCTTTGGCAGTACTGAGCATTCTGCCGTTCTGGATCATGTTCGTGAACGCCACACGCTCCACGCCGGAAATTCAGAGCGGGCTCTCCCTGCTCCCTTCGAGCCACATGATGAGCAATCTGAAGGTACTGCTCGACAAGAGCTTTGATCCGCTGCAAGGCTTCATGAACTCCTTCATTATTGCCAGCTGTGCAACGCTCTGTACGGTCTACTTCTCCTCACTGGCGGCTTACGGGCTGGTTACCTACAGCTGGAAGCTGCGGGGCGCATTCTTCACCTTCATTATGTGCGTGATGATGATTCCTTCCCAGGCCAGTGCGATCGGCTTCTATCAGTTCATGTATAAGCTGCACTGGACCAACAACTTCCTGCCGCTGATCTTGCCTGCCATTGCAGCGCCTGCGGTGGTATTCTTCATGCGTCAATATCTGCTCGCTACTCTATCCATTGAGATCGTAGAGGCAGCCCGTGTAGACGGATCTGGCGAATTCCGCACCTTCAACCGGATTATTATGCCGCTGATGATGCCGGCCATTGCGACTCAAGCGATTTTTGCTTTTGTAGCCAACTGGAATAACTTGTTCATGCCGTTAATCCTCCTTACCCAGAAGGAGAAATATACGATGCCTATCATGGTAAGCTTGCTGCGCGGAGACATCTACAAGACGGAATTCGGCTCTATTTATATGGGGCTGGCGCTGACCGCATTGCCGCTGTTCGTGGTGTACTTCCTGCTGTCCCGTTATATTATCGCAGGCGTAGCGCTGGGCGGGGTCAAAGAGTAACCGGATCAGATTCAGGATAGCTGTGAAGACAAAACATACTGCAGAGACGGGTCCATTCCGGTGGATCATTCTACTGCAGTTTTTTGTGTTGGGAGATTCCGGTTCAGTGCCAATTGATGCTACAATTCTAGGGATAAGATCTATGAGGGGGGAGGCAGCAATGGAATATAACATAAGAGCCGCCAGCGGGAGCGATCTGGGTAGTCTATGTGCAATCCGTAATCACGAGGGCTTATTCCGCAAGTATCTGGATCAGCATCGCCAAGGGGACATCTGCTTTATTGCCGCTGAGAAGGATGGGAGGATTGCCGGGTTCGGGCTGCTGAAGTTAAATGGAAAGAGCGGAGCCAAATTAAGTGACCTCTATGTACAAGAAGCCAGCCGGGGACAAGGTGTAGGCTCCGCTCTGATCCGTTACCATGAGGAACTGGCCCGCAAGCTGGGCTATGCTGAACTGTTTACCAGTGTTGATCCGGTGGACAACCCAAGGATGATACAGCTCGTTACCAGGCTCGGTTATCAGGCGGTTACGGAGCCATATTTGAAAACAGCGATTTTTTATAAAGAAGACGGTACAGCGTATGAGACCACATATACAAGAATCGATTGGCAGAAGCGGTTGAATGAACACGCGGCATCGGGTAATGTGGAAGGATCAACGGATAGGGGGAAGCAGGATTGAAAATCGGATTGTTAATTATTGATCTGCAAGAGGTTCATGTAAGCAGGGTAGAGCAGAAGGAGATTGACCGCGTCTGCGAGTATATCAATTATGTCTCCGGGCTGCTGCGCGCCAAGGGACATGCCGTGATTCATATTCAGGACATTGAAGGGATGCAGCCGTCTGAGGAAGCGAAGTTCGGGATCATCCCCGGAATTGAGATTGAGGAGACGGATTTCAACGTTAAGAAGGAATACTCGAATGCGTTCTGGAAGACGGATCTGGAACAAATTGTGCGGGAGCAGAGTATCGACCTGCTGATCCTCTCCGGGTATGCTGCGGAGCATTGCGTATTGTTCACCTATAACGGGGCTGCGGAAAGAGGGTTCAAGGCTGTTCTATTGCAGAATGGCATTCTAAGCTCACAAAGTGATGTGATCCCGGCGGCTTATAGAGACCGGAATCTGGTTTCTTATCCTGTGATCGAGGCGCTGGTAAATTCTTAGGTTTCATCAAAAACACCTCAAGCGCGGTTGGTCGCTTGAGGTGTTTCTTACAGGAAAGAGTAACAGTGCGCAATTAGAGTGCAGTCCGGTCTTTATTACCCCTCAGTACGGGCTAACTCTGCATGCACAATCGGGGCCACCTTGGTGCCCAGCAGCTCGATGGCACGCAGGACCTCACGATGCGGCATGTAGCCGACATTCACATGCAGGAAGAACCGGGTCACGCCGAGATTCTTGCGCAGCAGAATGATCTTCTCGGCGACATACTCCGCGTCACCGACATAGAGTGCTCCGCGTAAGCTGCGGGCATCGTCGAAGGCTGCGCGGTTGTACGTTCCGCCCCAGCCCCGTTCGCGTCCGATGACATTCATCTGCGCCTGGGTGGACGGGTAGAACAGGGCAGCGGCTTGCTCGGTAGTCTCCCCTACGAAGCCGTGGGAGTGCGTGGCAATCTGCAGCTTGTCGGGATTATGCCCTGCACGTGCCGCGGCCTCCTTGTACAAGTTGACGAGCGGCGCGAACCGCTCGGGCATCCCGCCGATAATGGCGAAGGCAATCGGCAGACCCAGCGTTCCAGCACGCACGGCAGACTCCGGATTGCCTCCGCTGGCGATCCAGACGGGCAGCGGGTCTTGGACCGCACGCGGGTAGACCGCAAGATTGTGAATCGCCGGGCGGTGCCCGCCGCGCCAGGTGACCTTCTCGGAGGCCCGGATCGCCAGCAGCAGCTCCAGATTCTCCTCGAACAATTCATCATAATCCTCCAGGCTGTACCCGAACAGCGGGAACGATTCGGTGAATGAACCGCGTCCGGCCATAATCTCGGCCCGGCCGTTCGACAGCCCGTCCAGCGTAGCGAAATCCTGATAGACCCGGACCGGGTCATCTGAAGACAAGACGCTGACAGCACTGGTCAGTCTAATCCGCTTGGTTGTCGCTGCGGCGGCGGCGAGTACTACAGCCGGAGCACTCCCGGCATAATCCTTACGGTGATGCTCGCCTATTCCATATACGTCCAGGCCCACTTGGTCAGCGAGCACAATCTCCTCGACAGCTTCCCGCAGCCGTTCTGCATGGCTGATCGTCTGTCCCGTCACCGGGTCAGGTGTCGTCTCCAAAAACGTGCTTATCCCTATTTCCATAATCTTCTTTTCCTCGGCCATCATCATCCGCCCCTTTCTTTATATGATCATTCTACTATACTTTTTAATGTTTCTCAACTTTAGTAAGTGAAATAAGTGGCTGTTATTGATTTCTTATTGTATCGGAAACTATAGTTTTAGCAGATCGAAGCGATGTATGCGAAAAACCGATTACAATTGGACCGGACGCGGCGCGTAGGTGAAATTACAAAGGGCGGTACGTGCTGTCTTCACACGCCCTAACGCCAAAAAGACCGGGTTGCCCCGGCCTCTTCAGCGGCCTGCTGTCTGCAGGATTCAGGATTTATCCTTCTTGACGGCAAGCTGTACAATCATAATAACAAGAACGAGCAGTGCGATGAGCTGGTCTGTACTCATGGTAGTCCGAACCTCCAATCCCGTAACAAGGATGGCTCTTCCGGACCTGCATCTCCTCTCCAAGAAGCTGCTTCGTTCCCCATATTCCAGCCTATGTATTCCTACATACAGTTAGTACTTAAGCATATAAATATTATTGCAGCAGACGGCTACCGGTCTGGGCGGCAATGCCTCTAACCAGGCTTGCGTAACGCAGGTGATTCTTCCAGTGATTTTTCTCTTGTACTTCAGATTAGGCTGCTTTAGTATATATAAATTGGCTTATATCTATATCTACTTAAGGAGTGCTTCAGGGAATGCTGCTGCAGATCGAACGGGTGGCCGGGGCATGATTATTGTTGCCGGTCTCATATTTGTTGTTACACTGGTGTTTGTGATCTGGCAGCCGCGGAATTTGTCCATTGGCTGGTCCGCCTGCGGCGGAGCTATTGTCGCGCTGGCGGCGGGTGTGGTCAGCTTCGGGGATGTCCGCGATGTGACGCTGATTGTGTGGAATGCCACTCTGGCATTTGTTGCGATTATTCTGATTTCGCTGTTGCTTGACCGGATCGGCTTCTTCGAGTGGGCGGCCCTGCATATGGCTGCAGCGGCGCGCGGCAACGGGACGCTGATGTTCATCTATGTCATCCTGCTGGGCGCAGTGGTGGCAGCGCTGTTCGCCAATGACGGGGCGGCGCTGATTCTGACGCCGATCGTGCTGGCGATGGTCCGGGCGCTGAATTTTGACGAGAAAAAAGTATTCCCCTTCATCATAGCCAGCGGCTTCATAGCCGATACGACCTCGCTGCCGCTGACCGTCAGCAATCTGGTCAACATCGTCTCAGCCGATTTCTTCGGCATTACCTTCATGCAGTATGCGGGCCATATGTGGCTGCCGACCTTGTTCTCGCTGGGTGCAAGTATCCTGGTTCTATATCTGTTCTTCCGCCGAAGCATTCCTAAGGTCTATGATGCTTCGGTAATGAAGCTTCCCGCAGAAGCGATTAAGGACCTGAGGATGTTCAAGCTGTCCTGGGTCATCCTGGCGCTTCTGCTGATCGGGTATTTTATCAGTGAGTTTCTGAATATTCCCGTCTCGGTGGTAGCGGGTGTGATTGCCGTCATTTTCCTGCTGCTGGCCCGCAGAAGCCCTTTCGTGAATACTGGAGAAGTGGTGCGGGATGCGCCATGGGCGATTGTCTTTTTCTCCATTGGAATGTATGTGGTGGTGTACGGACTGCGCAATGTGGGACTGACGGATGTGCTGGCAGAGATGATCGGCGGCATTGCGAAGCACGGGCTGTTCGCGGCTACGATGGGCATGGGCTTCCTGGCCGCACTGCTCTCCTCAGTAATGAACAACCTGCCTACGGTGCTGATTGGTGCGATAGCTGTGGATACAGCACACACCGGGGGCCTGATCAAAGAAGCGCTGGTCTATGCCAATGTCATCGGCTCCGATCTGGGTCCGAAGATTACACCGATCGGTTCACTGGCCACGCTGCTGTGGCTGCATGTGCTGTCAGGCAAGGGTGTGAAGATCACCTGGGGCACCTATTTCAAAATAGGGATTATCCTGACGGTTCCCACACTGTTCATCACGTTGCTGGGTCTATACCTGGAGCTGAAGTGGCTCTGATCATGAGCCGTATAAGCGAACCAGGGACCACGACCCCGTGTACAATTCACAATATACAAGGAGCGGTACAGACCTTAGTCTGACCGCTCTTTTTTTTACAATCTAATCCAGATCATTCCTTCTTCTTCCCCTGACCCTGATCCGGGTACTTCACCACAGGCCATTTCACCTTGCGCAGGGCGTTCATCAGCTCCGGCCCGGCATGCAGATTGCTGCGGACCAGCTCCTGGGGCGTGAGCGCCATCCACTGGTTGAGGGAGACATCGGCAAACCGGTCACTGCGGAACATCTCGAGGAACCAGAGCGTATCGGTGCCGGTATTCTGGACATAATGACCCTGGGCAAAAGGCACATAGCCGACATCCCCGGCTCTGACATTGAAGGTGCGTGCATCGCCGTTGCCTCCGAACACCGTCATCCGTCCTTGCCCGCTGAGGTAATACTGCCACTCGTCATTATTCGGATGCCAATGCAGCTCACGCATCGCCCCGGGCTCAATCTCTACCAGGGCTGCGGCGATATTCCGGGAGACGGGGAAATTGCTGGAGTCGACAATCCGCACACTGCCTCCCGGAGTTTTGAACGGCGGCTGGGCCATCAGCCGATGTTTGAAGCTCAGCGGAATTTCCCCGTAAGGCGATTCGATCCGCTGGCTCTCCATCGGGCCGGGCACCTGGTCCTGATAGATGTACACCTGCTCCTTGGGAAGATAGGCGAATGCGGATTCAGGTACGCCGAAGTTCGCGGACAGAACTTCGGGCGGTGTATGGGCGAACCAGTCGGAGATAGATAGAGTGTTCAGATCCGAGAAGCCTCCATCGTCGAACACAAGCAGGAATTCGCATCCCTCAGCCAGACCCTGAATGGAATGCGGGATGCCTGGAGGGAAATACCACAGATCGCCGGGACCGACATCGGCAATGAAGTTGCGGCCATTCTGGTCCACGGCTGTAATCCTTGCACTGCCCAGCAGCATATAGGACCATTCCGCCTGCTGATGCCAGTGCAGCTCACGCACGCCGCCCGGCGTCAGGCTCATATTCACCCCTGCAAGCGTAGTGGCCACCGGCAGCTCCCTGACCGTCACCTCACGGGACCAGCCGCCATGATTCAGCTGCATATGGGCGTCGGAGAACGAGAACTTCAGATTAGGGATCAGCCCGTTGTCCGTGACCGGAGGAATGAACATGTCGGGATTCTCCCGGTCGCGCATGACGTCACGTGGACCCAGGTCGATATTGCCTGCACCATCACTGCGTATGGGCTGGGGAATGACGGGCTGGCCTGGAGAACGGGGATGCTCAGGATTCATCACATAGGCTCCTTTCTGGAACGCACAGCTTATCAAGAAAATATATGCGCAAATGTGATAATATTTGACTACCGGACAAATATCCGTACGAGATAATCAAGAGAGCAGGGTTAGAACCAATGACATTAGATGGACAAGAACGCTACCGCTTCAGTGAAGCGCCGATATGGGAATTGCAGCGCACCTATTATGAACAGCTGGGCCTCCAGGCTTGGGCCAATGACCAGGTTCCGCAATATATTACAAGCAATCCGATGATCGGAACGGCTTATGCCGAGATGATCTTCGGATTTCTTCAGGACCGTGCGGAGAAGGGGTACACCGCAGAGCCGGTGATCGTACTGGAGCTGGGTGCAGGAGTGGGACGTCTGGCGTTCCATGTGCTGCAGCAGTTGTGTGAGCTGATCCAGTATGCGGGCGTGCGGCTGCCGCCGTTCCGTTACGTAATGAGCGATTTGCCCTGGAAGAACATTGAGGGCTGGCAGCAGCATGAGGGGCTGAAGCCTTTTGTAGAGCAGGGGATTCTTGACTTTGCCCGTTTCGATGCGGTCCGGGATACCGAGCTGAGCTTAACGCAGAGCGGAATGGTGATTAAGCCCGGCGGGCTGGAGCAGCCGCTGATGGTGATCGCCAACTACTTCTTCGACAGTATCCCGCAGGAGCTGCTCTATGTCGATGAAGGCAAGATCTATGAATGTGAAGTCTCGCTGAAATATCCTGAGCAGTCTGCTGTTATGGGGCCGTCCGAGGTCCTCCGTGATCTGGTGCCGGAATATCATTACAAGCGCGCAGCAGGCTATGAGGACAGCTCATATCCTTATCATGAAGTGATCTCGTTCTATCTGGAGAAGCTGGAGGATTCACATGTGCTGTTCCCGGAAGCGGCGCTGTCCTGCATGGAGCGTCTGGGGGCACTCTCCCGGGGAAGCTTCCTGCTGCTCACTGCCGATAAAGGGGACCACCGGCTGGAGAACTGGGAATTCGCCGAACCGCCGAAGCTGATCCACCATGGCAGCATCTCGCTTACGGCGAATTATCATGCGCTGGTGCATTATTTTGAACGGAAGGGCGCGCTGTCGCAGTTCACGCAGCATCATTATAAGAATCTCAATGTGGGCTGCATTCTGATGCTGGAGCAGCCGATGCTGCATCCGCATACCCGGCTGGCCTACCGGCGGTTTGTCGAGCGGTTCGGGCCGGATGATTTCTTCAGCCTGAAGGTGTGGATCGACAAGAATTATGACACCATCGGCATGCAGCAGATCCTGGCCTTCTGGCGGCTGGGGGGATATGACGCGGAGCTGTTCATCCAGAGTGCGGAGCGGATCTCGGCGCTGCTGCCGGATGCCAGCGACGAAGAGCTGCTGGACCTGCAGCGGGGGATAGACCGGATGTGGAAGGGCTTCTATCCGATGCCGCAGAAGTATGATCTGGCGCTCGACTGCGGCCTGCTGCTGTTCGAGATGGAGCAGTACGGGGAATCCCGCCGCTTCCTGGAGCATTCGCTTGCATCCAGTGAGGAGGAGCCGGTGATTACGGTGCTGTACTGCCTGGCGATCTGCAGCTATGAGCAGGAGGATGATGAGGCGGCGCTGGATTATACGCGCAGATCCCTGCTGATCGAGCCGGAGCATGAGGAAGCGCTGGAGCTGCTGGCTGCACTCAGCCAGGACCCGGCAGACGCTTAGGCTGCTGCTCCCGGCAGCCCGGCGTAAGTACTTTACACCCGGCGTGAGATTTGATATTCTGTATCCAATAATTTAAACGCGATGACGAGAAGAGTACATTCAGGTTCTTCCCTCACAGAGAGCTCCGGCTGGTGTGAAGGAGCAGGGAAGACTGAATGGAAACAAGCCTCTGAGCGGCTTACCGGAACCAGGCAGCAGCCGGGGGATGGTACGACAGGAGCTCCTGTTACAGAGCTAGAGTATAAGCCCTGCCGGACGGCAGCGCCGTACTTGATGAGATTAATATGGTGACATATTAATAAACCTGGGGTGGTACCGCGAGAATTTCGTCCCCAAGACCATACGTCTTGGAGGTGAGGTTCTTTTTTGTTGTCCGGGAAGGCAGTATACCACCCATTTACAGGAGGAGATCGAATGACTGACGATATTGTTAATACGAATGAACCGGCCCTGCCGGAGAATTATATGGATAAGCTGATTAGAGAAGATGTGGAGGAGGGAGTCTACAGCCGGGAGATCTGTACCCGGTTTCCGCCGGAGCCCAATGGCTATCTGCATATCGGGAGTGCTTTTGCCATCCACACGAATGTGGGGATCGCCCGTAAATATGGCGGACGCTTCCATCTGCGCTTCGATGACACCAACCCGCTCAAGGAGGATATGGAATATGTGGAGGCGATCATACGTGATCTGGAATGGCTGGGCTGCAGTCCCGGAGAGCATATCTACTACGGCTCCGATTATTCGGAGGAGATCTACCGCAGCGCAGAGATGCTCATTCTGAAGGGCAAAGCCTATGTCTGTGACCTGACGGCGGAGGAAGTGACGGCTTACCGGGGGACATTAACGGAGCCGGGGACAGATAGTCCTTACCGGGACCGCTCGCCGGAAGAGAATCTGCGGCTGTTCAGAGCAATGCGCAGCGGCGAATATCCTAGTGGCGCCAAAGTACTGCGGGCGCGGATCGACATGGCCTCGCCGAACATGAATCTGCGTGATCCGGTGCTGTACCGGATTATTCACGCGGAGCATTACCGCACTGGAAATGCCTGGTGCATCTACCCCATGTATGACTTCGCCCATCCGATTCAAGATGCGCTGGAAGGGGTGACGCATTCGCTGTGCTCCATCGAATTCAAGGATCACCGCCCGCTGTATGAGTGGGTGCTGCGGGAGCTGGATACCCCGGAAGCACCCAAGCAAAGGGAGTTCGGCCGGGTGAACCTGACGGGAGTGGTCACCAGCAAGCGGTATCTGCGGGCGCTGGTAGCCGGGAAATACGTGGATGGCTGGGATGATCCAAGGCTGCCCACGCTCAGCGGGCTGCGCAGACGGGGATTTACGCCGGAGAGCATCAGGGATTTCGTGGAGGAGATCGGGATGGTGCGCAATACGGCCATGGTAGACTTTTCGCTGCTGGAGCATTGTCTGAGACAGGATCTGAAGGCGAAGGTGCCTGCCGTCATGGCTGTGCTGGACCCGCTGAAGGTCGTGCTTACCAATTACGCGGCCGGGGCCTCGGAGCTGCTTACCGTCAATAACAACCCTGAGAACGCGGAGCTGGGTTCAAGGGAGGTGCCGTTCTCCGGCACACTCTATATCGAACGGGCGGATTTCATGGAGGTGCCTGTGAAGGGATTCCGCAGACTGGTCTTAGGCGGAGAGGTGCGGCTTAAGGGCGGATATATTATCCGTTGCAATGAAATCATAAAGGACGCGGAGACGGGAGAAATCCTCGAACTGCGTTGTACCTACGACCCGGATACCAAGAGCGGCGGTGCACTCAGCGGCCGGAAGGTTAAGGGGACCGTGCAATGGGTCTCGTCTGCCCATGCGCTGAATTGTGAGGTATACCTGTATGAGCAGCTGCTGACGGATCACAACGGGCCGAAGGAGGAGGGGGAGAGCTGGGAGGATTACATCAATCCGGGTTCCGTAACTCTGCTCAAGAATTGCCTGCTGGAGCCGCTTGCAGGGAATCCGCAGCCCGGGGATACCTATCAGTTCCTGCGACACGGCTATTTCTGCATCGACAGCAGGCATAGCACAGATCAGAAGCTGGTGTTCAATAGAATCGTCCCGCTGAAGGACACCTGGAAGGGCAAGACGGCTACATCTGGGGAAGCGTAATAAATACAAGACCTTTCGCATACATTCTGTGAACGCTGTACGGACTGGCTTCGCCAAGGTAATTTCTTAAAAGCTCAAAGAGTTACACATGCAGCGATACTCCTGTTATAGGAGCATCGCTGATTTGCGTGAGGCGTCTGCCAAGTTAAGGGTCGACAAGCGGGAGACATACCGTTTCCGGTTGGGAGTAAAGCGTTGGCTGCACTTTGTACATTAGATTTCATTAAAATCGATCAAAAAACAGCTTCTATTGTAGTTTATACAGCAGATTATTGGGAAAATGGCCTTTGAAAACAAAAAACCGGAAATCAAATGTATGAAATACAACAGAGTGAGTTCTATCGCAAATTATTGCGTAATCTATTGCACAAAGTACAATCACCCCCAGCAGAGGTGTCAACTCGATTGTAGGAGCGGGTAATAACATAAGGCATAAGCCTCACTTTATAGAGTCGAATTACATAATATGGGTGGAGGATTAGGCGTGCAGGCATAAGATCAGGCAGCGTATGAAAACCCAATGAAAATACATTTACAATTCTCACATTGAGGATTATAATAAAACCAGATTAAATGTTGCACCAGGGAAACTTTCGTGTGTATAGACAACTTTTTCCGGGCAAGAGGAGGTACAGAACATGATGGAGCAGAATACCGCAGTAGAATCATCCCCTATACTAAAAAGCCATACGAATCATCATTCGGCACAATCGGTGCTTAACGGAGATGTCAAAGGACTGAAGCGACTCCTTCCGTTCCTGGGCCCGGCTTTTATAGCTTCCGTAGCTTACCTGGACCCCGGCAATTTCGCCACCAATATTACCGCAGGCTCGAAATACGGGTATCTCCTGCTTTGGGTGATCTTCGCCTCGAATCTGATGGCCGTACTGATACAATCCTTATCCGCCAAGCTTGGCATTGCCACCGGCAAGAATCTGCCCGAGGTCGCGCGGGAGAGATTCCCGAAGGGCGTGTCGATCTTCCTGTGGATTCAGAGCGAACTTGTCATTATCGCTACCGATCTCGCTGAATTCATCGGCGCGGCTCTCGGGCTCTATCTGCTGTTCGGCATACCGATGCTGCCGGCTGCACTGATTACCGCTGTTGGTTCATTCGCTATTCTGGAGCTTCAGCGGCGCGGTTACCGTACCCTTGAGGCCGGGATAGCCGGCATGGTAATGATTGTGGTGCTGGCCTTTGCGTTCCAGGTCATTATGGCGCAGCCGGATGCGGGCAGCGTGGTTGCCGGAATGTTCACCCCAAGATTCGAGGGCGTGGACAGCATCCTGCTGGCGGCCGGGATTCTCGGCGCAACAGTGATGCCCCATGCGATCTATCTGCATTCTTCGCTGACCCAGAGCCGTATCGTAGGTGCTAATGAGCGGGAGAAGAAGCAGATTTTCCGGCTCGAATTCATCGATATCCTGATTGCAATGCTGATTGCCGGTGCAGTGAATATGGCGATGGTGATCGTTGCAGCAGCACTGTTCTTCAAGAATGGCCTGGTCGTTGAAGATCTCGATATCGCCTTCGAGCAGTTCCGTAATCTGGCGGGTCCGGTTACAGCTATCTCCTTCGGCCTTGGCCTGCTGATTGCAGGTCTGTCCAGCTCCTCGGTAGGCACGATGGCCGGTGATGTGGTCATGCAGGGCTTCATTAATAAAAAAATCAATCTATACCTCCGGCGCGCCATTACCATTATCCCGCCGCTGGTCATCATCGCCCTGGGAATAAATGCGACCAGCGCCCTGGTGATGAGCCAAGTCGTCCTGTCCTTCGGGATTGCCTTCGCCCTGATTCCGCTCGTGATCTTCACCAGTGACCGCCGGATCATGCAGGGGCTGGTGAACCACCGGATCACCACCATTCTCGGCTGGATCATCTCCGCGCTGGTGGTAGCGCTGAACCTGTTCCTGGTAGTGGAGATGTTTGTGTAAGCCTTTGAACTTAAAGCATGAAAAGCATGAGAATTTCAACAGAGCAGCGATCCTCCTGAAGTGAGGGTTACTGCTCTGTTTGGCGCTGGCGCTGCTGATTACAGTTGATTTGCCAACCCGCAACAGAATTCCCCTGTTTTCACACAGTATATCCCATTCATAGCAAGGCCTATCCTTTGCTATAATTAATGTGTTTAAGATATGTAGGGATTACAGGTCGCAGAGCCAGGGAGGAAGCCGCCATAGCCGGAAGCTGGAGAGGGCTGCGTTCGATCCGCAGCAAGCTGATCGCTACCGTACTCATCGTGATTGCCCTTCCGGCGCTGATCGTGCTGTATAGCTACTTTACAACCTCGGCCCGCGTGGTCGAGCAGGAAGTGTATGCGGCCAATCAGAGTCTGATCGAGCAGGCAGCGTTGACGATTAATGATAAAGCCAAACGGATGATTCAGGCGACGTATCTGCTGGAGGCAGATATGGCCCAGGGTTTCGGGTCGAACACCTTCAATTGGGACTACGGGAATGCCGAGGCGATGGGGGATATTTTTCAAATTCAGAAGAAGATGGGGTATTTAAGGGATATCCTGCTGGATAACAGCGCCTTCATCGGACTTGTCGATACGGATGGGAATGTGGTGACGACCTTATATAATTTCAACCGTCAGGCAACGGGCACGATGATCCGCGAACCCTGGTTCAAGGCGGGGATGGAGCAGAAGGGGTACCCCTATTGGGAGAGAGTCTACCGTCTGCCCGTGACCCTGGGATATACCGAGAATGCGCCGGACAAGGAGTTTATGCTGCTGTCCCGTTCTTTTGCTTTTGAATCCTCGATCCGTAACTGGGGCTTAGCGGTAGTGGGCATACCTGTAAGCCAGTTCTATGGCATACCTGCCAAAGGGCTGCCCGATAATACACAGCTGCTCGTTCTGGATAAGACCGGAAGCCTGTATGACATATACGGCCAGGAGCAGTATTCCCTGACGCCGGAGCAGCTGGAGGACGCAAGGAAGAGTCCGTCTGTACCCAGGAAGCTGTCACTTGGCAAGGAGACCTATTTGATGAATGCAGCCTCCGTACCGCAGGTGGGCTTATCCATCGTCTCGCTTCAGCGGATCGGGGATTTCTCAGCCCAGCTGGATAACTCCCGGACGAAGTCGATGGCCTTGTTCCTGTTGTTCTTCGGTGTAGGGATCATGATCGTGATCTATATCCTGCTGCGTCTGACGAAGCCGCTCTATGCACTGGTGCGTTCCATGAGCAGAGTGGGCAGTGGCAATTTCAGCACCAAGGTTAAGGTGCGCGGCAAGGATGAGATTGCCTTGCTCGGCAGTCATTTCAATAAGATGGTTGGACAGCTGGAGGAACTGGTCCATCATGTGGCAGAGGAGCAGCGGCTTAAGGAGGAGGCGCATTTCCAGGCGCTGCAAGCACAGATTAATCCGCACTTCCTGTTCAATACGCTCAATTCCATCAAGCTGATGGCCATGCTCTCGGGGACCAACCGCAATGTCAGCGATATGATCACGGCGCTGGGGAAGCTGATGGAGTTCTCCATGAAGCAGAATACACTGTTCGTAACGCTTAGGCAGGAGCTGGAATACCTGGAGCTGTATATGTCACTGCAGAAGATCCGGTACCATGACGATATTACGGTCTCGATGGAGGTTCCGGAAGAGCTGCTGGATTGCACGGTGCTGAAATTCACGCTCCAGCCGCTGGTGGAGAACAGCATTATCCATGGCTCGCAGCTCCCGCTGCATATCCGCATTGGGGCGGAATATACGGGTCAATATGTACTTATTCACATCCGGGATAACGGACAAGGTATCTCTGAGGAAACCATGGAGGTCATTTCCAGGCAATTGCTGCAGGATCACGTGAAGACGAGCGGCATCGGGCTGCTGAATGTGGACAGGAGAATCAAAATTCATTTCGGGCAGCAATGCGGCATTCTCCTGTCTCAGCCGGACGGGGGCGGACTTCAGGTGACGGTGCGGATTCCTTATCGGAAGGAGCTGGAAGGATGACAACACGGGTATTGATTGTGGATGATGAAATTCTGGTTCGGGTGGCACTCAAGACACTGATTCCCTGGGAGGAGCACGGCTTTGAGATTATCGGGGAAGCCGCCAGCGGGGTGGAGGCGCTGGAGCTGCTGAACCGCGAAGCCTGCCATATCATTTTGTCAGATATCCGGATGCCGGAGATGAACGGTCTGGATCTCATGAATCATGTCCGGGTGAAGTGGCCGGCTATCAAGTTTATTATTTTATCCAACCATAATGATTTTGAATATGTGCAGAAGGCGCTTCGGCTGGGAGCAGCCGACTATACGCTGAAGCTGGCCTATACGCCCGAGGAGCTGCTGGACAAGTGCAAGCGGCTTCAGCAGTCCTTCCGCAGTGAACAGCAGGAGCGCTCCGAGAAGCATAAGCTGGATTACCGGATCAAGGTGCTGGAGTCGAAATCCGCCGAGCTGACGCTGCTTGATCTGCTGGTGAAGCAGAGATCGAGGCTTGAGGTGGACCATTTGCAGAGGGACGGGAATCTTCCGCCGTTTGTGCTGGAGGGCTGCCGGGTCATTGTGGCGGGGGTCAATCATTACCGGCAGGTTCTGGAGGAGAACCGCTTTCAAAGTGAGCAGCTGCTCATCTATACAGTCAGCAATATATTTAATGAAATCCTGAAAAAGTATGAAAAATGCCAGCTGGTGGATATGCATAACCGCAAGCTGGTGATTCTGGCCGGTTCCTATTCGGAAGCGATGCTGGATGAGCTTAAGGCTGCGGCCGGCACCTTTGCCAAGGTGAAGGTCAGCTTCGGCGTGTCCGGGGATAGCTGTAGCCCTTATCAGTTAAATGAAGGCTTCCGGCAGGCGGATCAGGCACTGGCCCGGCGGTTTTTTCATGAAGATTGCCCTATCCTGTACCCGCTGGCTGAGACGGATGAAGTTCAGCCCAAGGTGAGTATTCTGAAGAGCGGGCACTGGAACGGCTTGCTGGAAAAGGGGGAACAGGCGGTTATTCTGGAGGAATTACAGCGCTGGACCGTCCGGCTGCAGGAGGAAGAAGGAATGGGGGGCGCCTGGGTCAGGGAGCAGTGGCTGCAGTGGCTGCATCTGGTCTGCCAGCACATGGGGCAGTCCGGTCATATGCTGAACGTCATGCCCGAGCATCAGGGAAGATATCCCTTCGATGTGATCCGCAATGCGGAGACGCTCGGGGAAATCGGCAGGTGGTTTCTGGGCTGGCTTCCCGAAGCCTTAACCGTGACGGGGCAGAACAGCCAGCCGGTATACCGTGATGAGGTGAAGGAGATGATCCGCATCATGGAGGAGGAGTATGCCTGTTCACTGAAGGTGGCCGATCTGGCGAGAAGGACGGGGTTTGCCGAGAATTATCTCAGTGTCATGTTCAAGAAGGAGACCGGGGTGAAGATTGTGGATTATCTGACGCAGATCCGCATGCAGAAGGCCAGGGAGCTGCTGCGCAATCCCACCTACAAAATATATGAAATTGCTGAGATGGTCGGCTATACCGATTCCAATCATTTCAGTAAATATTTCAAGAAAATAGAGGGATTATTTCCGCTGGAATACCGCAAAACGATGACCGGCAGGAGGCGGGACCGCTTGGAAAATCCCTCTAAGACCACAGAATAAGCCGTTCGTTATTGGGCAGCGCTTTGTTATAACTAAGTTGTGTCTACTGTTCAACTAACGAAGGGGGAAATCATAATGAAGCGTGGAATAACCTTAAGTCTGTCCGCTGTCCTGCTGACAAGTGTCCTGTTAAGCGGCTGCGGAGGCAATAACGGGAATACGGCCGAGGACCCGGGCAAGGCGCCGCAGCAGAGTGCCAAGGCATCCGGGGAATCGAAAACGGTTACACTGAAATGGTGGGGCGGCGTACCTGAAGAGAACGGACCCAAGGCGGTAGCGGACCGCTGGAACGCTGAGAACACGGACATCAAGGTTGAATATGTCCGGTTCGTCAATGATGATCCGGGCAATGTGAAGCTGGAGACGGCGCTCCTGTCGAATACGGATGCGCCTGACTTGTTTGTCAGTTATGCGGACGCCCATCTGGAACGGCGCATTAAGGCGGGGATGGTAGAGCCGCTGGAGGAGCTGATCAAGTCCAGCGGGTTCGACCTGGAGGGAATCATCGGCTCGGAGAACATTACGAAGGTGGACGGCACTATCTATAATCTTCCAGGCTCCAGGGATGTGAAGTTCGTCGCCTTCAACAAGGCTTCGCTGGATGCCATCGGAGAGAGTGTCCCGGAGCCGGGCTGGACCTGGGATGACTATGCAGCTCTGGCCGCGAAGCTGACGAAGGAGGGGCAGTACGGGGCGTTCTTCACGCCCACCTGGGAGCCGATAGCCTTCGATGTGCTGAATTCAGCGCAGCCGAAGGATGCCTATTATGCCGCAGACGGCAAATCCAACTTCGGGCATGAAGCTTTCCGCAAAGGACTTGAGCTGCAAAAGCGGCTGATTGACGGCAAGAATGTGATGCCTTATGCGGAAGGGGTAGCGAATAAAGCCCAGCCGCAGGATGAGCTGTTGAACGGAAGAACAGCATCCACCTACACCTCCGCTTACTTTGTCCGCTATATTAAGGATGACACTGCGTACCCGAACCGCGATTACCAGATTGCCTTTGCGCCAATGCCGCAGTGGACGGCGGGGGGCAACATCAACAACAGCAAGCTGAACGATATGACCTCGATCAATGCCAAGAGTCCGAACAAGGAGGCGGCGATGAAGTTTCTGAGCTGGTTCCTCACCGGGGGGAATACGGAAATGCTGCCCGGCGGACGTATTCCTTCCAGCAAGAAGGCCGATGTCGGGCAGGTGGCGGAAGCCATTATGGGCGACAAGGCCCAATATTTTGACAAGGAATCCTTCGTGAAGCTGCTGAACACCCAGTATACCAATACAGAGATCACCCAGACTGCGGGGCTGACCGAGATGCGTAAAGCCTTCATGGAAGAGGCCGAGAAGTACTTCATGGATGCGCAGGATCTGGATACTACCGTACAGACGATCAAACAACGGGCCGACGAGGCGATCGCTGCGGCGAAATAGTCCCGGGTGCAGCCCCGGAGACAGAGGAATACGATACATGGCCGTTCCCGAAATTTCCGGGAGCGGTTTTTTGTATTTTCGCTGAAAATGTACCGTCCTTCAAACCGCTTCAACACCACAGAATATCCCGGTTTAAGCACAGTTTATGACATTCAGGGAGCGGGACTCCGCCTCTATAATACGGGTAAAAGGAGTTGAGTGTATGAGAGAAAAAACCAGGGAGAATATTGCCGGTTACCTGTTTATTCTTCCGAACCTGCTGGGCTTTGCCGCCTTCATCCTCTTCCCCATGGTATTCAGCTTCGTGCTTATTTTTACGGACTGGGACTACCTTAAGGGAATGGACGGCTTCAGCTTCGCCGGTCTTGACAATATCATCAAGCTTGGCGGAGATCCCATTGTCTGGAGATCCTTGCTGCATAACGTAGTGTTCTCCCTGACAAGTGTGCCTGTGGCGCTGGTGCTGGGCCTGCTGCTGGCCGTGGTATTGAACAGGTTCGTATATATGAAGACTGCGATCCGCACCATGATTTTTCTGCCTTATATGAGCAGCATTGTGGCCATCTCAGTGGTCTGGAGGGTGCTCTACAATCCTTCCCAGGGACCTGTCAACTCGGTGCTGAAGGCGCTGGGTATAGACCATCCGCCCGGCTGGCTGTCCAGCCCGGACTGGTCGCTCGCGGGAATCATCCTCATGACCATTTGGACGTATATCGGCTATGCGATGATTCTGTATATGGCCGGTATCCAGGGGATTTCCAAGGACCTGTACGAAGCGTCTGAGATTGATGGGGCCAGTGGGCTGACAAGCTTTCTGTACATCACCGTACCGATGCTGAAGCCGACAACCTTTTTGACAGCGGTTACGCTGATTATTTCATCCTTTCAGGTATTCGCCTCTGTGCAGGTGATGACGAACGGCGGGCCGATGCGCTCCTCCAACGTACTTGCGCTGTATATCTATGAGCAGGCCTTTGAGCTGCGGAATATGAGCTACGGAGCCACGGTGTCCTGGCTGCTGTTCCTGTTCATCTTCATTGTGACACTGGTGCAATGGCGCTCGCAGCGAAGCTGGCAGGATCAATTCTAGGGAGGAAGGGTGAGGGTGTTGAACAAGCGCAGTGCTTATCTGGTGGCCGCAAAAATATCGATTACAGCTGTATTCCTTCTGATCGGAATTGGGATGCTGCTGCCGTTCATCTGGATGCTCTCGGCATCCTTCAAGAACACCTCGGAGCTGTTCCGCTATCCGATCGAATGGATTCCGGATACGCTGAACACCGCCAATTATGAGAAGGTCTGGAACGGCGCCGTTTCCTTCGGGGTGTATTACAGGAATTCAGTCAAAATTACCTTCTTCCAGGTGCTGGGCTCACTGATCACCAGCTCGATGGCCGGTTATGCCTTCGCGAAGCTGCGGTTCCGCGGCAAGGAGACGATCTTCCTGCTGTATCTGGCAACCATGATTATTCCCGCCCAGGTCTTCTTCGTACCCCGGTTCATCCTGTTCGACAGTCTGGGCCTGGTCAATACGCATCTGGCGATTATTCTGCCGGGGATGTTCACGGTGCTGGGTACCTTCATCATGCGGCAATTCTTCAGTACCTTGCCCGGCGAACTACTGGAAGCGGCCAAGGTGGACGGTGTCGGATACTTTAGGATGTTCTGGCAGATCTGTCTTCCGCTGACGAAGCCGGCGCTGGTCACCCTGCTGATTCTGACGTTCACCTGGCACTGGAATGAATACGAGAATCCGCTGATTCTGCTGCGGGACCGCCAATTGTTCACCATCCCGCTTGGACTGACCACCTTCACCGATGAGAACGGGACGGATTATCCGCTGATTATGGCCGCTTCCGTGTCGGCGCTGGCGCCGCTGGTGCTTGTGGTTACTATTTTCCAGCGCTGGTTCGTGGAGGGGATTGCCAGTACGGGGCTTAAAGGCTGAAGAGTTGGGGAGATGGAGAGTTGGAGAACTGGAGAACTGGAGAACTGGGGAGATGGAGAGTTGGAGAGCTAAGGAGCTAAGGAGCTGAGAAGCAGCGATTATAAACGGGAGAGGGATGACGTTATGATGCACAAAAAGGAACAATATGAGTTCGTAGTGGTTGGCGGAGGAATGGCGGGATTCTGTGCAGCTGTTGCTGCAGCCCGGCACGGGGCCAAGACCTGCCTCATCCAGGACCGGCCGGTATTCGGGGGCAACAGCTCGTCAGAGATCCGGGTGACGCTGCACGGGGCCGCGGCCTTTCACACGTATGCGAAGGAAACGGGAATTATCTCCGAGCTGTTCATTGAGGAGCGGGCGCGCAACCATGAGGAGATTACCGAGAACGGCTGGACGAACAGCGTCTGGGATATGACGATGTATGATATGGCGGTGAGTACGCGGAATCTGTCCTTTCACTTGAATACCTCCGTTCATGAGGTGGTGATGAAGGATGACAAGACCATCCAGTCCATTCTGGCCCGGGTAGCCAATGCGGAGACGAATCTGGAGATCACGGCGGACCTGTTCATTGACTGCACCGGGGATGGGGTGATTGCCGATCTGGCCGGCTGTGAGTGGAGAATGGGCACCGAAGGGCGGGACGAGTTCAACGAGCCTCATGCCCCAGAGCAGGCCAGCGGGGACACTATGGGGAATTCGATTCATTTCAAGGCCAAGGATATGGGGCGGCCGGTGCCGTACACAGCCCCGGAGTGGGCGACGAAGTATGAGGATGCGGCTTATTTCTATGATCAGGGGCGCATCCCGTATGATATCCGCAGCGGATACTGGTGGATCGAGATCGGCGTGCCCTGGCATACGATTACCGAGGCCGAGGATATCCGGCATGAGCTGACCAGGCATACGCTGGGCATCTGGGACTGGATCAAGAACCGTGATCCCCGGACGAAGGAGCTTGCCGCGAACTATGCGCTGGATTGGATCGGACAGGTGCCGGGCAAGCGGGAGAGCCGGCGGATTATGGGCGAATATTTCATGACCGAGCATGATCCGGTGAACCGCAAGGTGTTCGGGGACGAGATCGCCTACGGCGGATGGTTCCTGGACCTGCATACCCCGGGCGGCCTGCTGGCTGCAACCAGTGAACATGCCAGCTCCGAAGGCTACAATGAGACTTCAGACTACGCGGTCAAAAGCTACTGCGGACCGTATGGCATCCCCTTCCGGATCATGCTGGCCCGGGATGCCGATAATCTGATGATGGCCGGCCGCAATGTCAGCGTGACGCACGCCGCGCTGGGGACCGTGCGCGTCATGGCCACCGGCGCGCTGATGGGCCAGGCTGCCGGGACAGCGGCGGCCATTGCCTTGAAGAAGGGCACCGGCATCAAGGCGGTTACCACGGATGCGATGCAGGAGCTGCAGCAGACGCTGCTGCGCGACGGCTGCTTCCTGCCGAATGTGGAGAACTGCGATGAGGGCGATCTGGCCCGGCAGGCCGTAATCACGGTCAGCAGTGAGGTGCAGGTCTACGGGGCGGGGCCAGAGACGGGGAATTACCTGCCGAAGCTCAGCGAGTGGAATGACCGCAAGGACTGGAGCGAACAGGATGAGCTGTTGCTTAGAAGACGCGGCCAATGGATCGCCGTGTCCACCCCGCAGATCGACAGCCTGGCCGTCTGCCTGAGCAACATTACGGACCAGCCGCAGGAGGTGGAAGCTATATTGCTCCAGGTGGACCATATCTGGGACTACCGCCTGGAGCCGGAGGAGGGGCGGCTGGCCTCCTGCACCCTGACCGTTCCGCCGGGTGGCAGGCACTGGATCAAATGGGCCAGCCCGGCGGCCGGAGCCGGGGAGGGGCTGAAGCCGGGCCGGTATGTCCGGTTGGACCTGACCGCAAGTCCTCATGTCATCTGGCATGCGGCGGGCACGATTATCCCCGGCCATATCAGCGCCTTCGAGATGGGCGGCGGCAGAATGCGGCGCTTCGAGAAAGGGATGACGATGAGCTACCGCATCGCTCCACCACAGCAGCCGTTCGGCGCAGGCAATATGATTAGCGGGGTCAACAGGCCATACCGTTACACCAACCTCTGGCGCTCTGATCCGTTGCAGCCCTTGCCGCAGTGGGTCCAGCTCTCCTGGGGGACGGAACAAACGATAGGTACGGTGGAGCTTACCTTTTCCGGACATTTATTCCGGGAGTACCATGCCTACGGCCCCTTCTACCGTGATCCGCAGTGTGTGAAGGACTACCGTATCCAGTCATGGAACGGCGGAGAGTGGACCGATGTCATTCATGCCGTGAATAATTACCAGCGTCATGTGCGTCACAAGCTGCCGGAATCCATTCGGACGGAGAAGCTGCGGATCGTGATCGAAGCCACGAACGGCGACCCTTCCGCAGCTGTATATGAAGTGCGCTGTTATGCATAGATTTGGGGATAAGCAGTCTGTGAATCATCTGAAAAAACCGAATACAATCGGTGCTGCCACGAGGGTAAGCGGCCAACTGTATGCGGAAATCCGAATACAATCGGTGCTGCTGCGATGAGGTGTGGACTCCATGCTCCACAGCCAGTAACATTTATAAAGGAATCCTGCAAGATGTGCAACAATACTGCCCAATAGAAGCGACTTATGCTGAAATCCTGCCTGAAATGCAACAAATTCAGCGCTAACTTGCTATAAACACCAGAATTCCTGCAAAAGATGCAACAATCTACCGTAGCCCGTAACATTTTTAGAGGAATCCTGCAAAATGTGCAACAATGCGATCCATACAAGCGATCCGTGAGAGGAAAGTCTCGGAATTGGCGAGAGATAGGCGGAGCACACCAGGAAAGGAAGAAACTACATTGGATTCCACGTACAGTTCACCTGAACCCGCCGCAGGTGGGAGGCGAACGTAAATGAAGAGCAGAAGTGCACTTGAATCTGTGTTTGTAACTCCCCTCTTAAACAGCGGAGCGGTCGCCTTTGTATCCGGATTTTCACCGATTAGGGGAATGAAAAAAATCTGGATACAAGAGCGATTGGAACAACATTCCGTTTGCGGAGCGTGCTCACCGGGCGTCGTACGTAAATCATGCGCATAACAAAAGAGGTGTCTCATTTGCCGTTTGCCGGCCTCTGAAGACACCTCTTAGTTTTATAAGCGTTCCGTCCTATTGCTTCACAATATCCTGCACTGCTTTGTCCAGCTTCTCCAGCAGCTGATCATGGTTCAGCTGGCCGCCGAGGTATTCCTGCATGGCTGCGCCGAAGCCCTGGGTGACGCCGTCAGGGAACATATCCCAGTTCCAGCCCAGTGCGTTTGCGGATTTCTCCTGCACGGCAACGGCAACCTGGCCGATATCGGCTGCGTCTGCGGTTACGTTCGCTTCCGCCGGGATGAACTTGAATTCCTTGGTCAGATACTTCTGGCCGGTCTCCGAGCTGACCATCCAGTTCAGGAAGGCTTTGGCTTCCTCAGGATGCGCGGACTTGCTGTTCACGATGTAGTTGTTAGGCACACCTACCAGGATCGTGCCTTCTTCGCCGTTAATCGGGAGCGGGAGGAGGCCCAGGTTCAGGGCCGGATCGATTTTGTCGATATCGCCCTGGGTCCAGTTCCCCTGCAGCATCATGGCGGCCTTGCCGGAGGCGAATTCAGCCACCTGGGTCGCGTAATCGGTAGTCATCTTGTTGTCCTGGGCATTGTCAAAGATCACATCTACGAGATCCAGCCATTGCTTGAAGACGGCGTTGCCCTTGATGGTCTGTTTGCCTGCCTTCACATCGTCAATGAACTGCTTCGGATCAGGCTGGTGCGCCATTCCTACGTTCACGAGGTGAATCCCCATCGACCACCACTCATTGGTAGCTTCGAACGGTGTGATGCCAGCAGTCTTCAGCTTGGCTACAGCGTCCTTGAGCTGCGGGAGCGTCTTGGGCTCTTCCGTTATGCCGGCTTTGGCGAACAGGTCCTTGTTGTAGATCAGCCCGTAGCCTTCTACATTCATAGGCATGCCATAGAGCTTGCCGTCTACGGTTGCCGGTGTTTTGGCGGTTGGGATCAGCTGGGCGGCCCAAGGCTCATTGCTCAGGTCGGTGGCGCGGTCCATATAAGGGACAAGGGCCGTATACCCCCCGTTATTGAAAATCTCAGGCTCGGAGCCGGAGGCGATCTCCGCCTTCAGCAGCGCGCCGTAATCCTCACCGCCGCCATGCGTTTCGACCTCCACCTTCACGCCTGTCTCCTTCTCATATTCTTCGGCGAGTGCATTCAGCTGCTCGGCAATTTCCACCTTGAACTGGAACATCTTGATCGTAACATCCTTGGCGGGCGCTTTGCCGTCTTCCGGTGCTGCGGATTCAGTTGATGCATTAGGAGCATTCGCGGCGCTTCCATTGGCTGCGGAATTCGTATTGCCGCTGTTCCCGCAACCTGCGATAATGAGGGTGCAAACGGTTGCCATAATGAACGCGAACTTTCTTTTCATAGAATAACCTCCCTGGTCTGTGGTTCCTGCTATTAGAGCGTAATGGAATGGAGAGATGACATACACTTCATATTTTGCTCGAAAAAGTGGATATTATTGCTGTCAAGACAAGCCTGCCCCAAGTTCATCCCTTAATGGAGCCTGCCGTCACGCCTTCCACAATATAACGCTGGAGGGACAGGAAGAACAAGAGAATCGGCGTGATCGCCATAACGAGACCGGCAAGGGCCAGATCCCACTTCTTGGTGTACTGTCCGAAGAACTTGGTGACGGCTACAGGCAGGGTAGTCAGATCCTTATTTCCGCCGATCACCAGGACAGGCAGCAGATAGTCATTCCAGATCCAGAGCGTATTCAGGATAATTACGGTTACAATAATCGGCATCAGCAGCGGGAAGACGATCCGGAAGAACACGCCGTACGGATTCGAGCCGTCCACCCGCGCGGCTTCCTCCAGCTCCAGAGGCACCGTCTTGATGAACCCGTGGAACAGAAAGACAGACAGCGGCATCCCGAAGCCGAGATAACAGGCGATAATGCCGTACAATTCGCCGCGCAGCTCCAGAAGGCTGGTCACCCGGACCAATTGCAGCATGAGCGACTGGAACGGAATGATCATAGCCGAGACGAGCAGCAGGAACACGAAGGAATTGAACCGCGTGGGCTTGCGCACAATCTGGTAAGCGGCCATGGAGCTGAACAGGACAATGAAGATTACACTGCCCACCGTAATTTGCAGAGAATTGAAGAAGGCTTGCGGGAAGTTAATGGCATCCCATACCTTGGAATAGTTACTCCAGTGAAACACCTGGGGCCAGGAAGCGGCATCAATCAGGATGTCCTTCAGCCCTTTCACCGAATTGCTCAGGACCAGATAGAACGGTGACAGGAAGACAATCGCCAGCAGAATGGCGGCAATTTCGAGTATGAAGTTGCCCGGGCGGTAGCGGCTGCTGTTCATTAGGCGGACACCTCTTTTCGTTTGGTAAGCCAGACCTGGGTGACGGTAATCAGGGAGACGGCGGCGAAGAAGAGCAGCGCTTTGGCTGTACCCAGGCCATACCGGTTGTTGATCAGCGCCTCCGCATAAATGTTATAGGCCAGCGACTGGGTCGAGGTGCCCGGTCCGCCTTTGGTCAGCGACAGGTTGAGGTCGAACATTTTGAAGGCATTGGAGGTCGTCAGGAACAGGCAGATGGTGATCGCCGGCATAATCAGCGGGATATAGACGCTTTTGAACAACTGCGGAGCACGGGCACCGTCTATGCGGGCAGCTTCAATGAGATCCTTCGGAATCCCGGCCAGCCCGGCAATATAGATGACCATCATATAACCGGCTGTCTGCCAGACGAACACGATCACCAGACCCCAGAACCCGGTGCTTGGAGTCCCCAGCCAGGGCAGCTGGAAGAACGAGATGCCTGTCAGCTCGCCGATTGTAGCGAAGCCCTTGGTGAAGATGAACTGCCAGATGTAGCCGAGCAGAATGCCGCCGATCACATTGGGCATGAAAAAGACCGTACGGAGCAGCTTCTTCGTCTTCAGCGTTGTCATTAGAATGAAGGCCAGCAGCAGCGCAAGCACGTTGGCAGCGACCACTGAGATCACGGTGAAGCGTAAGGTGAAGACCAGGGATTCCCAGAACTTATCGTCATTCATGAAAATCCGCTTCCAGTTGGCCGCGCCGGTCCAGACCGCTTTGTCCAGATCCAGCCCGTTCCAGTCGGTGGAGGAGTAGTAGAAGCCGAGGAAGAACGGGGTGACCACAATGGTCAGGAAAAAGAGCAGACAGGGGCCGAGAAATACGATTTGCTGTCCCCAGCCGCGCTGTATACCTAGAGTTTTTCTCATATGGACTCTCCTTTGGGTAAGATATCTACGGTTCACAGCTTGATTATAAAAAGCCCGGGCCGCCGCCAACACTTCATTTCATGCCGGGAAAAGTGGATTATATTGCAGGCCCAGCGCCTTATACAATTTGTAGGAGGTTCCCCCCATGTTCAAGAACAGCATCCGCACACGGCTGATGGCCTTAGTGCTGCTGGCGTCAGTAATCCCGTCAGGCATCTCCGTGACCTTCTCCTATCTCTATACGAAGCAGTCGGTAACGGACCAGTCTGTGAAGCAGAATACGAAGCTGCTGACGCTGGGGGAAGCGAATCTCCGGAGTTATTTCAGCGGCATGAATCAGCGGGCGATGTCGCTCTACAGCGGGATCAATGTGCCCAGCTCCTTCTACACCACCCTGCTTACCGCCAAAAGCGCAGCCCGGGTGCCGGAAGGCACCATCCTGCCGGATACCCGGGCCATTATCTCCACCCAGCTGTATAATCTGTTCCTCTCGGACCGCAATACGTATCAGATCCATCTGTATGTCAGAGCCGCCAGGCAGTCCAACCTGCTGCTTAAGGGATACTTCCGCCGCGAGGATAACGGAGACTACGCCGCGAACGGGCATGCCGCAGGGACGTACCGCCCTTATCTCGAAGTGACGCATATGGACCATCAATACGGGGTGAAGTCCGGTTTCCCGAATCTTAAGCCGGGGAGTGTGCCGGTCTTTACCGCCCATTTTCCGATCTACCGGACCCCCAGTGACAGCGTGCTGGCGGATCTGTCGATTGATTACAGGCTGGAGGAGCTGGAGGGCATCGTGGAATCGATGTATAATTCGGACACAGAACGCCTGTATGTGCTGAACGAGCAGGGTGAGGCCTTGTTTGCTTCAGATCCGGACTGGATCGGGAAGCCGGTCACCGCGGGCTGGAGCCGTCTGCCCGCAGGGCGGGACAGCGGGCATTTCACCTGGAAGAAGGACGGCTTCCAGGGCATTGTGATGTACAAGCAGCTCAAGGACCCTCTGTTCAGCGGAAGCATTATCAAGCTGGTGCCCTATGGGGATCTCTATACAGACGCCAGGGTGATTACCCGGTTCAATATGGGGATCGGACTGCTGTTCCTCCTGATCGGGGGCGTCAGTGCCGTACTGATCTCCATCGGCTTCACCCGTCCGATCAAGAAGCTGATTCACTTCACGCAGAAGGTGCAGACCGGCCAGCTGGACGCGCATATGGATGCCGAGCGGGAGGACGAGTTCGGACTCCTCACCCGCAAGATCACCGGCATGACCCGCACGATCAATGAGCTGATCGTCAAGGAATACCGGCTGGAGCTGGCGAACAAGACGAATCAGCTGAAGGCGCTCCAGGCCCAGGTGAATCCGCATTTTCTCTACAATGCGCTGCAATCTATCGCCAGCCTGTCCTTGCGCTATAATGCGCCGAAGGTGTATGATCTCATCTATTCCCTGGGCAGTATGATGCGTTATTCGATGAACACTGAGCGTACCCAGGTACCGCTGCGTGATGAGATTGAGCATGTGCAGAACTATATGATTCTGCAGACGGAGCGGTTCGGCGAAGAGAATCTGCGGCTGGAGGTGGAGGCGGGGCCGGAGGCTCTGGAGCTGATCCTGCCGAAGATGATCCTGCAGCCGATCGTGGAGAATATCTTCAAGCATGCCTTCGCTGACGGCGTCCGCGGGGGGCTTATCAAGATAGACTGCATGCTGGAAGGACAGGCCCGGCTGGTATTGGCCGTCAAGGATAACGGCCGGGGCATGAGCCCGGAGCGGCTGGAGGAGATTACGGCCTGTCTCAGGGGCAGCAGCCAGCCGCATCTGGAGGAGATCGGCCTGTATAATGTGCTGGCCCGCCTGCGGCTGCAATACGGCAGCGGAGCGGAGATGCGGCTTAAGAATAATGAAGACGGCCTGGGGCTTACCGTTACGCTGATCATTCCGCTGGAGGAGACAGGGGGTTAATTCCGGCGGCTTTTGCGAACAGAGACTATTCTTGAAGGAGCGGCTGAGATGAAGGTGCTGATTGTAGATGATGAGAAGCATGTGCGGGAGGCTATCCGTTATTTCGTTCCGTGGGACAGCTATAATATCTCCGGGATCTATGAAGCGACCAACGGGCAGGAGGCGACCCGGATTATGCAGGAGCACCAGCCCGCTGTCGTCTTCACGGATATGCGGATGCCGCTGATGGACGGGGCGGAGCTGCTGGAATGGCTGCACCGGCATTATCCGCATACGAAGACGATTGTCATCAGCGGGTATCAGGATTTCAATTACGTGAAGCCGGCTATCGTATACGGCGGTACGGATTATCTGCTGAAGCCGCTGAACAGCAAGCAGCTGATTGCCTCTGCGGAGCATGCCTTCAAGCTGTGGATGGAGGAGGAGGCGGAACGGAAGCGGCGGCAGCGCCAGAACATGCAGCTGAACGCGCTGCGTCCGCTCTACTGGGACAAGATGCTGTCCGATCTGGTGAGCGGACAGGCCTCCTTCCATGAGCTGAAGCTGGCCCTCTGTGAAGAGCTGGGGATGCCGATTGGGGCACATGAATGCAGGATCGCCGTTATTCCGCTGCAAGGTGCAGACTGCCTGCTGCTGCAAAGATTCCATGGGGATGTGGCCTTGACGGCCTTCGTGCTGGCCAATGTCTGCAATGAGGTAATGGCGGAGGAGCAGAGCGGCTATGCCTTCCGCAACTGGCAGGGCGGAGACGAGCTTGTAGTTCTGCTGTGGAGTGCTGTAGCGCAGGCTGAGGAGCTGCTTAACCGCATGAATGAAGCTATCCGCCAGGCGTTCGGTGTTCAGCTGGACATCGGGCTAAGTCTGCTGAACCCGTTGCCGGCGGGACTGCGGCCTGCCTTGGAACAGGCGGGTCAGGCGCTTGCAGAGCGGAATCTATTGCAGCGGGACGGGCGCATCCATCTCTTCAGGCAGCGGGAGGATGGGAGTGTGCCTGTGGAAGACTACGGCCTGGAGGAACGGCTGGATAAGCTCAGGGTAGCCGTATTATCCGGCGATCTGGAGCGCATGGAGCGGGTGGCGGAAGAGTGGGCCGGACATCTGGCCGGGCTGCAGCTGCTCACAGAGCGTGTTCTGCTGCATCAACAGACGGAGCTTCTGGATGTTCTGAAGCGCTGGCGGCCGGAGGCGGAGATCAGCCTGGAGCGCTGTTATGACACTGAGGGGCTGTTCTCGGTGGAGAACTGGCAATCCCGGCTGAAATCGCTGCTGCACCGCTTGTCTAAGGGCAGCCCGCAGGCTCCGGGCAGCAGGCTCGTGGAGGAGATCAGGGAGTACCTGGACCGGAACTACGCGCAGGAGATGACGCTGCAGCATATTGCGGAACGCTTTTTCATCAGCAGGGAGAATGTATCGCGCAAGTTCAAGCAGATGACCGGGGAGAATCTGTCGGATTATCTGACCGGCCTCCGGGTGGATAAGGCGAAGACGCTGCTTCAGAATACGAATCTGCGGCTGTCGCAGATCGCAGAGCTGGTGGGCTATGAGGATGAGAAGTATTTCAGCCGTGTGTTCAAAAAAACCGCCGGACTCTCGCCAAGAGAATACCGCAAGCAGGAGCAAGAGGAAGCCTGAGCAAGGTTCCCGGTCTGCCTTTCAGCATTTTCCGGCAAGAAACCGATAATAGCTATACGGGCAATAAATACATAGCTGCGGTTATAAGGGAGTGCTGGATAATATGGATAAAGATCTGGGAAGAACGATCAAGAACGACCTGATTAATGCCTATGGAGTTACTGTAATTCCGGCGGGAAGCAGACTGAATGCCGAACATCTGGAGCTTATCCGCAAACAAAAAATCGACAGGTACGACATTCTTTTTGCTGATGAGGCTGACCGGGCACCCTCTTATCAGAAGATGGTAAACAGTACAGTGGACCTGTCCAAGGAATTATTCGAATCCTACCGGATCTCCCGCAAAATCCCGCTGGCGGATATCCGCAAGGAAGTGCTTCCTGTGATCCAGGAGATCTCGCGCAATCCGGATATCTTCGCCTTGTTCCATTCGGTACAGGGCAAGGATGATTATACATATGAGCACAACATCGGCGTTGCGGTCCTGTCTACCCTGATCGGCAGATGGCTGGAGCTGAGTGAGGCGGAGCTGTCCGTGCTCTCCATGGCTGCAACCCTGCATGACATCGGCAAGCTGAAGATCCCCTCAGAGCTGCTGAATAAGCCCGGCAAGCTGACGGACGAGGAATTTGCTCAGGTGAAGAAGCACACGGTCTACGGCTACGAGATGCTGAAGGAGACCGCCGGAGCCAATTCACGCATTGCCCTGGTGGCACTTCAGCATCATGAGCGCAATGACGGCAAGGGGTATCCACTGGGGCTGAAGGAGGAACAGATCGATCCTTACAGCAAAATTGTGGCCGTGGCGGATATTTTTCATGCGATGTCCAGCAAGCGCCCGTATCATGAGCCGATGCCCTTTCATATGATTGTGGATCAGATGAGAAGAGGCAGCTTCGGCGCGCTGGACCCGCATATTGTAACCGTTTTTCTGGAGAATATGGTGAAGCGCTCCGTGGGCCGTGAGGTGATCTTAACCGATGGCCGGGTCGGCGAGATTGTCTATCTGAACCCGCATGATATCGAGACCCCGCTGATCCGCATCGGTGACGAATATATTGATCTCAGCAAAAGAACGGAGCTTAACATCCGGGAGATCAGCCTCTGACTCTTATCTACTTGTTGAAATAATCGGCCACTCCCTCGGCGACAGCCTGGGCTGCCTTCCGCTGGTAAGCTGCCTTGCGTACAATCGCTTCATCGTACGGGTTCGACAGGAAGCCCAGCTCTACAAGGGTAGCCGGCAGCGGATTCTCCCTCAGAATATGGTAATCGCCGAAGGAGAGACCGTTGCTGCGCAGACCGATGCCCTCACCCAGACGGGTCTCGACTGCCCGGGCCAGCCGCAGATCATTCTGCTGCGAATAGAAGAAGGTCAGCGTGCCGGACACATTCTTCGGGGATGAATTATAATGAATGCTGACAAAAGCATCCGCACCGAGCTGCCGCCCGAGCTGCACCCGCTGGGAGAGCGCAGGCTTCTGGTCCCCGCGGGTCCGGGTCATCTCCACTCTTGCACCCTTGGCGGTCAGATAATCCCGCAGGTAGAGGGAGGTCTGCAGCGTCAGATCCTTCTCCATCGTGTCATAGGTTGTCCCAAGCATACCGGGATCGGTGCCGCCGTGGCCGGGGTCAACAATAATCAGCTTGCCGCGGATACTGCCGGATTTCCTTACCACACTCTGAGTCTGGCTATTTGAGCTGACAGTGCTTGCACTGCGGACGGTTCCGCCCGACAGGAACTGGGAGGATACCCAGCCGACCGTTCCTCCGGCGGTGCGGACCCGCGACCACTCTCCTTGCCGGAGCAGGATGGTCACCTTGTTGCCGGATTGCAGCGACCCTACCACCTCGTGGCCGGTTCCCGGTCCTTCACGCATCCTCAGCGAAGAGGCAGTAACGACAGCCGAACCGCTGGAGACCGCTGAGGTCTTAACAGCCGTCTTGGCGGATGCCTTGGAGGCGGAGGAGCTGGCAGAGGTGCTGGAGCTTCCACTGGTGCGTTTCAGATAATAACCGGCTACCCAGCCGGAGACAGAGCCGGCCCGGACCTTGAGCCAGCCATGCTGCTCCTCAGTGACGGTAACGGTGGCTCCCCCAGCCAGAGTACCTGTGACGGATGCCCCCGCAGCAGGTTCACTGCGTACATTCAGAGAGCTGGCGTATACTTTGGCGGTGTACGCCGTTGCAGCATACGCCGGGGATGACGGCAGGAGGGACGCTACTATGGATGAAGTCAGCAGACAGGCTGACAGGACTGCGGTATGTATTTTTTTTCGCATACAAATAAAGCCTCATTTCCCGGATAGATAAATTTCTATTACCCGTTTCATCGGCCGTAGAATACTTATTATTTAAAATTAAAAGCAAAAAAATTCTGACCATTCTGCTAACAACGTATATTCGCATAATTGTATTAAGCTGCTTAATATAAATGTAAACTCTATTCCTTGACGGTAAACTTCTGTATAATTATTACATATTGGGGAACAGACAAAGGAGTGCCGCCGTGATCAGACCTAGATTATTCATTGGTTCTTCCAGAGAATCTATCCGCTATGCCCGGGCGATCCACGAACAGCTGAAGCGGACAGCCGAGGTTCATCCGTGGTATGCCGCTGCTTTCCGGCCGAATGAGTACACCATGGAAGCGTTGGAGCGGAATCTGGATATTAGCGATTTTGCCGTATTTGTGTTCTCGCCGGATGATGTAGCCCGGATTAGGGGTAAATATTATTATGTGACCCGGGACAACACCCAGTTCGAAATGGGCCTGTTCTGGTCGAGACTGCGGCGCGGCCGGGTCTTCTGCCTGCTGCCGGATCAGGTGCCCGCCCGCAGTGACCTGATTCCGGGTGAGAATGTGGAAGCCTATCATCTGCTGTCGGATCTGTCGGGGCTGACCCCGCTGGAGTACGAGTGGCAGCATGAGAATGCTACAGCGGCGGTGGATGTCAGCTGCGGCAAGATCATCGACATCATTCAGGCGCAGGGCATGTACCATGACCCCGCCGTGGAGCTGCTTCAACTTAGGGCAGAGCTTAGGCGAAAAGAAAGTATCCTTCACTTCTTTTGGCAATATAATAATAATGTGACGCCACCGCAGTCGGCGGAGAAATACCAGGCGCTCAGCGAAGCCGTCCGTAATTCCTTCATGCCCCCGGAGGATTGCCGGGTGATCGGAGCCGCCATGTGGCGGGCCGAAGCGGAAGAAGGGCTGAAGCAGGTGGGCGGCAACGTGGGACGCGGGCATAGCTATTCGTTCTCGGCTTATGAGGACGGAGGCGGGAAGCCGGGGGTGCTGGACGCTTTCTTGGCAAAAGAATGGACTTTTTTACAGCGTACGGAAGTTGCGGAGGTATATATCCTATGCTATCCTTTAGGTGAGAACCATGTGCTGTCCGTGCACTTCTCGGGAAGTCAGGGGTTATCGGCAGAGGATATTACAGCAGTCGTGGCCTATAACCGGGATTTGTTCCGCACCGTCAATCATTTAGTGGGAGGGGACTAACAGGATGAAGAATATGAAGAATGCCGTTAGTGTATCCAGTACTGTCCGCCGGTCTGCAAGCGGTGACGGCAACAGCGCGGGAGGCAAAGGCCGCTCCAGACGCAAATCCGGCTCCAAGCTTACGCCCTCGGCGTCAAGCGTGTATTTGGCACCATCCCTGGAGGGTGGAGACGACGAGTACAAGAAGCTGGTCAGTGGTAAGGTGGATAATAACAAGCCCTCATTTGCCTGAATATTCGTTAACCTATGATACTAATGAACAGGTCTCCAGCAATCGCTGGAGGCTTTTTTTGGCGTTGAACGAACGGCGGAACGAAGAACGAATGAAGGAACGAACGGCCGCCGCCCATTTAGGTTATGCGCCTTTCTGATGCACCTGCTCATATATGGCAGCCTCCGTCTGCCGGGTCTTGAATTGAAACTAATATAAGGAATTAGGGTAATTATTTAGACTCTGCTGGAAGCGGGCCGAGTGGTGCGGGGCGGATTAGAGGGGGAGGGCAAGTTAGTTGAATGAGAAAATCAGGTGCATAAATGCACCTGAATCAAGGAAAAGTTGGTTAAATGAGCAAATGAGGAGCACAAGTGCACCAGATTCCGGCAAAAGGTAGCTAAAGGAGGAGAATAAGGTGCACTAATGCACCCGATTCCGCAGAAAGTGGGCGGTGAGCGGAAATGAGGAGCACTAGTGCACCTGTTCCCGTCAAAAGAAGCCGCCCATTAACCGGGCGGCCTCAGTACAGGTTTATTGCGCGGAGGAAATTCCGCGCTGCTTCTTTGCAACCTCGCGGCGCACCACCGGGGCGACCTCGGTGGCGAGCAGCTCAATGGCGGCGGCTACCTTGGCGTAGGGGAGGCCGCCGATGTCGAGCTGGGTCATGAAGCGGTTATGGCCGAAGAGCTCATGCTGATAGAGAATCTTCTCAATAATCTGCTGCGGGCTGCCCACGGCCAGGGTGTTGTCCGGCGAGGTGAACCGGCCGAATTCCCTGCGGGAGACCCGGTATTCCTGACCAGGGCGCGGGCTGATGCTATTACGGTAGCTGTAGTAATAAGGGTAATACTCATCGAGTGCCTGCTGTGAGGTCTTGGCGATGTAGCCGTGGCTGGTGATGGCGATCTTCAGGTCCTCCGGCTGGTGGCCGGCGGCAGCCCCGGCGCGGCGGTAGGTGCCGGCCAGATTCTGGAAGGGCTCCGGGCTGCCGCTCAGGATAGCGATAGCCATGCCTATGCCAAGGGCCCCGGCCTTCTCGGCACTTTCGGCCGAGCCGCCGATGCCGACCGAGAGCGGCAGCCTCTGCTGCAGCGGGCGCGGAGCGATCTCGGCGTTATGCAGCGGAGAGCGGAATTTGCCCTTCCAGTTCATGACTTCATGCTGGTTCAGTGTGAGCAGCAGGTCGAGATTCTCGCTGAACAGCTGCTTGTAATCCTCCAGCTCGTAGCCGAACAGCGGGAAGGATTCCAGGAAAGCGCCGCGTCCGGCAATGATCTCGGCCCGACCGCCCGACAAGAGGTCCAGGGTGGCGAAATCCTCGAAGACACGGACCGGATCAATGGTGCTGAGCACGGTCGTGGCGCTGGTGAGCTTGATCCGCTGTGTAACCTGGGCAATAGCTGCCAGGACAACGGGCACCGATGAGATTACGAAATCCAGCCGGTGATGCTCGCCTACGCCGAATACATCGAGCCCGGCTCCATCGGCCAGCTTCGCGGCTGCAATGACTTCCTGCAGGCGTTGGGCGGGGCTGATCCGCTGCCCTGTATGGCAGTCGGTAACAATATCGCCCAATGTATAAATGCCGAATTCAAACTCCGGCAGGCTTGCTTCTTTTTCTTGAGCATCCGCTTGTGTATTTGCTTGCGCATTAGCTTGTGTAATCCCTTGATTGTTCATGGTACAGACCCCTTATCATCCAGAATAGTGAGCAGCAGTTATCTTGTAAGCTTGTCCGTTAGTGCAAGGATATAGCCCAGTATACCATAATTACTTACTAATTGTAAGTATATGAGTGGAAGTTTGCGATTATCCCATTAATATGGGCTGCTTCCTCGCTGTTGTTTCATAGTTTCAAAAGGATGTCAGTATCAAATCAAATTAATCCGCTCGGATATTGTGTGTTTTTATTGACAGATCATCTGATGGATGATATTTTAAATTTACAAATTCCAATCAATTTACTTTGGATTATATTTTACCGACTGTACATACAGAGGTGCCTGCGTGATTGCTGCGCGAGGTTCCTCTGTTTTTTGTTACTAAGGGAGTTCAGCCAGAAGGAGGAGCAGATATGGGAGAGGCTTTGTTGTCCATCACAGCACTGAATAAGCACTTTGATGCCGCTGGAGGTAAGGTGCAGGCGCTGGAGGATGTCGAGCTGGAGGTGCAGGAGGGCGAGTTCATCACGGTGATTGGACCCAGCGGCTGCGGCAAAAGCACCCTGCTCCGCATCATTGCCGGTCTGGATACCGGCTATACCGGCAGTGTTACTCTGGAGGGAGCAGCGATCAGCGGGCCGGGAATCGATAAGGGGTTTATTTTTCAGGAGCACCGCTTGTTTCCCTGGCTTACGGTAGAGAAGAATATTGCCTCGGATCTGCCGCTGGGCAGGCCGGATATCCGGCAGCGGGTAGATGAGCTGATTGAGCTGGTGAAGCTCGGCGGCTTCGAGAAGTCCTATCCCCGTGAGCTGTCGGGCGGGATGGCCCAGCGGGTAGCGATTGCCCGGGCACTGCTGCGCAGTCCCAAGGTTCTGCTGCTGGATGAGCCCTTTGGCGCGCTGGATGCTTTTACCCGGGCGCATATGCAGGCGGTGCTGCTCGACATTTGGCGGCGGAACCGGACGACGATGATTTTTGTGACACATGATATTGATGAAGCCGTGTTCCTGGGGAACCGGGTGGTGATTCTGGAGCCCCGACCTGGACGAATCCGCAAGATCGTTCCCATAGACCTGCCGTATCCGCGCACCAAAACGACAACCTCCTTTCAGGAGCTGCGGCTGAAGGTTTTGAATTACTTTGAGAAGGTGGAGGAGCTTGAATTGAGGGACGGGGCGGGAATATAAAGTGAATCCAGATTCTTACTGTGGAAAAGTGAGGGTAAGTGCCGATTTATATCCGACTTAATCCATGCGAATATATTAAATGATTCTCAAGGAGGGACAGTCATGGCAGAGCGGACTGTAGCGGCAGAGAATGCCGGAAGAACCGGACGGCCTGATGGACCCGGAAAAGTGGTCATTGCCGGTCTGGGGCTGCTGCTTCCGGCAGGGGTGCTGATCCTGTGGCAGATTCTGGGCCATTACAGAGTGATCTCGGAGATGCTATTCCCGACACCTTATACGATTGTCCAGTCGTTCATTACGCTGGCGTCTACCGGAGATTTATGGAGTAACCTCAGAATCAGTGTCGTGCGGGCATTGTCAGGATTTCTGCTTGGGGGCGGGCTCGGCCTGTTCTTTGGCATACTGGTCGGATTATTCCGCCGGTCGGAGAAGCTGCTGGACCCCTCGCTGCAAATGATCCGGATGATTCCGAGTCTTGCCGTAGTGCCGCTGTTCATTCTCTGGTTCGGCATCGGCGAAGAATCCAAGGTGCTGCTGATTGCCAAAGGGGCGTTTTTCCCGGTCTACATCAATACCTTTATGGGTGTACGCGGGACGGATAACAAGCTGTTTGAGGTAGCCAGAGTGCTTGGCTTCAGCAGAGGGAAGCAGATTGTACGGCTGGTGCTGCCTGCGGCGGTGCCGAATATTATGCTCGGGGTACGCTTGTCGCTGGGACTCTCCTGGCTGGGACTTGTGGTCGCGGAGCTTATTGCTTCTACCTCGGGGATTGGCTACATGATGTCGGATGCCCGCCAGTTTGCCGATACGCCTGTTGTATTTGCCGGAATTATTGTATTTGCCGCTGTCGGACTGCTGAGTGACACGATTGCCCGCCTGATCGAACAGCGTCTGCTTCGGTGGCGGGACAGTTATCAGGGATAGGGGGGAAGAACATCATGAGTGAAGGGATAGAAGCCATAATTAAGACAGCCAAGGGGGTAAGGGAAGCCCGTGATTATAGCGGAACTGCTTCAATTACTACAGCTAACAACAAGAGAGAGACAGATTCTGTATTCTGGAAAAAGCTTCTGTATGACTGGGGAGCCGGGGCTGCCATTCCCGTAGCGGTACTAGCTGTATGGCAGCTTGCCGGGAGCGCAGGCTGGATCTCGCCGGAGTTTCTTCCGGCACCGCTGACGATCCTCTCCGCATTTGCGGATCTGGCCGTTAGGGGAGAGCTCATCCATCATCTGGGCGTCAGCATCGGACGGGCGGGCATCGGATTCCTGATTGGGGGGATTCTCGGCCTGCTGCTGGGGACATTGACCGGCTTGTTCCGCAGCGCAGCCTATCTGCTGGACCCGAGTGTTCAGATTCTGCGGCTGGTTCCGCATCTGGCGATTGCCCCGCTAATTATTCTGTGGTTTGGCTTTGGGGAGATTTCGAAGGTGGTGATTATCATGAGCGGCTCCTTCTTCCCGCTCTATATTAATACCTTCATGGGCATCCGGGGTGTGGACAACAAATTGTTCGAAGTGGCCCGGGTACTCGGCTTCAGTCCGCTGCAGAAGCTGCGGCGGCTGATCCTGCCGGCAGCGCTGCCCGGCATTCTCCTGGGACTGCGCTTGTCGATGGCTGTGGCCTGGATCGGTCTGGTGGTTGCTGAATTGATCGGGTCACAGTCCGGGGTTGGATTTCTCATTAATGAAGCGAAGCAGAATTCCAATACGGCAGTTATTTTTGTCGGAATACTTATTTTTGCTGTGGTCGGCAAGCTAATCGATTCTCTATTCCGCGTCATCGAACGCAAATTCCTGCACTGGCGTGACAGCTATCAAGGTTAATGACGGGCTAATGCAACGCTAACGCTAATGAAACCAAGGGGGAAACAACATGAACCAACCGGCACTGAAGGAAGCATTGAAACTGACGGCAGATGTACTGGTCATCGGCGGAGGACCGGCAGGAACATGGGCGGCACTTACAGCCGCAGCCAAGGGAGTGAAGGTGATTCTGGCCGATAAAGGCTACTGCGGCTCCAGCGGTGCAACGGCCCCGTCGGGCACCGGGGTCTGGTATGTGAAGCCGGAGGCAGAGCTGCGCGAGTCGGCGAAGGCCAGCCGTTATGCTATGGGCGGTAAGCTGGCGGAGCACCGCTGGATGGACCGGGTGCTGGACCGTACCTATGAGAATATGAACAGACTGGGCGTCAGCGGCTATCCATTCCCGGTGGATGAGCAGGGCAACCCGTACCGCCGGGGCCTGCAAGGGCCTGAATATATGCGCCTGATGCGCAAGCTGGTGAAGAAGGCAGGTGTCAAAATACTGGATCATAGTCCGGTACTGGAGCTGCTCGCCGATGAGCACGGGGTTGCCGGAGCCGCCGGCGTACAGACCCAGAGCGGAGAAGCCTGGAATGTGCATGCAAGGGCGGTAGTTATCGCTACCGGAGGCTGCGCTTTCCTCAGTAAGGCGCTGGGCTGCAACGTCCTGACAGGCGATGGTTACTTATTCGCTGCGGAAGCAGGGGCGAGCCTGTCCGGCATGGAGTTCTCCAATGCCTATGCGATCTGCCCGACCTTCTCCTCTGTAACGAAGACTGCGTATTACAGCTATGCCAGCTTCTATTATGAAGACGGCAGTGTGGTGGAAGGAGCGGGCTCCAAGAAGGGCCGCTCGGTAATTGCCAGGAATCTGCTGGCAGGCCGCCAGGTGTTCGCGAAGCTTGACGGAGCCGATGAGGCCTTGCAGCCGCTGCTGCGGGTGGCGCAGACGAATTTCTTCCTGCCGTTCGACCGGCGGGGCATCAATCCCTTCAAGGATGTATTCCCGGTGACGTTGCGGCTGGAAGGCACAGTCCGCGGCACAGGCGGCATCCGGATTACAGACGAGAATTGCGGCACGGGTGTTCCAGGGTTATATGCCGCAGGGGATGCGGCTACCCGGGAGCTGATTTGCGGCGGATTCACCGGAGGCGGCAGCCATAATGCCGCCTGGGCAATGTCTTCCGGCTCTTTCGCCGGAGAAGGGGCGGCAGCCTATGCAGCCGGACTCGGGCGGCATGCGGATCACCGCACACCCGCCGGGTTATCCTCTTCACCGCTGGTTCACCAGGAAGTGAAGGCGGGAGCGGCGGCCAGAACCGCAGAATATGTGGAGGCTGTGCAGGCAGAAGTCAAACCGTACGACATTAATCTGTTCCGTACAGAGCAGAGACTGGCCTCTTCGCTGGAACGTCTGGACGGACTATGGAGAGAGCAGCGCAGCCGGGAAATCCAGCGTACGCCGGAAGGCATGAAGGCGCGTGAAGCCGAAGCGATGACGGCAACGGCACGCTGGATGTACAGCTCCGCACTGGCCCGCACTGAAACCAGGGGAATGCATAAACGGGAGGACTTCAAGGGAAGTGACGACAGCCAGCATCACCGCTTGATTAGCGGCGGACTGGATCAGGTATGGGTGAAGACAGAAGAGATAGCGAAGGAGAGTGTATTGTTGTGATTGAAGTCATCAGCGCTGACCGGTGTGTAGAATGCAACCAATGCGTATCCGTCTGCCCGACCAATGTATTCGACCGGGTAGATAATGGAATTCCTGTTATCGCCCGGCAGAGCGACTGCCAGACCTGCTTCATGTGTGAGCTATATTGTCCGGTGGATGCGCTGTATGTTGCTCCGGATTCCGAGGGGATTACCGGGATAACAGAGGCAGAGCTGGAGGAGCAAGGCCTGCTTGGAGGCTACCGCGAGAAGGTAGGCTGGGGCAAGGGCAGACAGCCGGTGGCTAGTCATGACTTCATGGTTAAGCTGGCGGCGCGGGCAGGATTCTGATTTCAGATGCGTTAACATCATCCAGCAGACGACTGAGGGGAGAATACAGCAATGAGCAAATTGTACAGAGAGATTAAGGGTGTATGGAGCAAAGAGGGACGCCCCGCGCTGATTACAGCTGTGGTGATGATCATGCTGGTACTGCAGGCTTGCGGCAATAATACAGGTTCGGGTAGCAGCAGCCCGGCAGCAGGCAGTGGAGGTACCAATACCGCTGAAGCGGCTGGCGATAAGGCTGCAAGCCATGTTCCGGCTGTGCTGAATTTCGGCTACATTGGCTCCAATAAGCTGAATCTGCCGGGAGGCGCGGAAGGCTGGGGCCTCTACAAAGGTATTATTCAGGAAGAGCTGAAACCATACGGAATTACCGAAGTAAAGCTGACAGGCTTCCCGAACGGACCGGATCAGACGGAATCATTAATCAGCGGCAGACTTGATTCCGGCAGTCTTGGGGATACCCCGGCGATTATCGCCTACGCTTCAGGAGCCAAGACCCGTCTGATCGCCCAAACCACGGCCCATACGGTCGGTTATCTGATCGGCAAGAAGGATGGACCGAAGACGGTACAGGGTCTGAAGGGCAAGACGATTGCGATCCAAAAAGGTTCGTTTATGCACCGCTACGTAGTTGGCCTGCTGCAGCAGGAGGGCGTTACTGACTATAAGCTGGTTCATATGCTGATTCCGGATGCGACTGCAGCACTTGCCCGTGGAGATGTGGATGCGACTACCAATACCGGTGTGCCTGCGCTCAAGCTGATTGATCAAGGATATATTCATCTGGATGATGCTTCAAGCCACCCGGACCTGCTGGGCAGCAGCGCTACCGTAGTGTCGGAGGAGTATCTTGCGAAATTCCCAGATTTCCCCATGGTCTGGAATGCGGCCCGGGAGAAGGCACTGGCCGACCTGAAGCAGCATGAAGATGAATATTATAAGTTCCTGGCAGAGATCGGAGATACCACCCCGGAAATCGCGAAGCAGGTCACTCCGATTAGTGATATCAAGGATACAGCATTCACTGATGACGGCCTTAAGCTGCTGGAGGGCACCAAGAATTTCCTCGTCGATGAGAAGCTGGCCAAGAAGGATTTCAATATCAGCGATTGGCAGATCAAGTAACCAGACTAACAACATGGAAGATAGCAGGCAGATGATCCAGGCGTCCAAGGTGCTCCAGTGCCATTTATGGCAGAGGAGTGCCTTTTTGAATGATCGCGGGAACATCTGCGCAAACTTTTATATATACGAACTCGGCGGTTGAGATTATACTAAGTTGAACGAACCGTTTCTTCAGCAGGCGGAGCGTCTCCCCAGATGTACGCACACAGACACTAGAATATTATGCTGGAGGAAATTGAATGAGCATTACAGAACTTACTAGCCAACTTTCCAGTTTCACAGGAAGGCTACTGCGGGAACGCTTCGGGAAGGGACCTGAATCGATACATGCCTCGATCGGGCAGCAGTGTATTGCACTGCATATCCGTAACTTCATCGGACCTGTGGAGAGGTTTTTATTGAATAAGGAAGAAGAACAGGCGTTTCGTTATACACGGGAGCTTCTGATGAAGTCCCTGCTTCCCGAGCTTGCAGCGTACCTGAAGGAGAGCATGGCTATTGAGGTCGGCGAGCTTTTTTATGATTGGGGCATTCATAACGCATCGGGGATGATCGTGGCACTCATCAAGAATGACGATGTACCAGTTGACGATTATGCCGGACGCGAAGAAGTCCATAACCAGATTAAGGAAGTAAGCAGCAAGGTCCAGAAGGAACCGGTCCATACGGATTCCTGGTGGCTGGGCCCCCGCATTCTGATTATTAAGCGTGAGGGCATTATGATTCCGCTAGAGAAGGAATTGATTGGCCTCGGCTATGAGAATACGCTTAAGACCACCAAGCGCAAGATGGAAAAACGATATTTGGAGGATACCACCACCATCGCCCAGATGCTCGGCAAAGAGCTGGCGGATATTTATGTGGACTGGGACTTCGACAAAGATACAAGCGTGATAGCCTATACTTTTCATTAAAGTCTAACCATATATGAGGTGGAAATGAGTCGGACATGCAAATGAGCCGAACATGAGCCGAAGAAGGGGGAATGGTCCCTTTCTTCGGTTTTTTTATTTTCTGCCTATCCGAAGCCGACGGTGCTGGGACTTTTTAGGAGGATAAGCTGGATGGAGGAGTACAAGTGGACGGTGCTGTATGTGGAAGATAATCAGCTCAATATGGCCTTGGTGTATCATATCTTCAAAAAAAACCTGCCCTCCGTATTGCTGCTGAAAGCTGAAACGGCGGAGCTGGGCCTACGCATGGTGCGGGAAGCTCTGCCGGATCTGATCATCCTGGACATCGGGCTTCCCGGCCTTAACGGATATGAAGCCTTGGAAATATTGCAGCAAGATCAGGCGACTTGTCATATCCCGGTACTGGCGACCAGTGCGTTTGCCCAAAGTACGGATATTGCGAAGGCCCGGGAGAAGGGCTTTGCCGAATATATCACCAAGCCGTTTCAGGTTAAAGCGTTCACCGAAACCGTGAAAAGGCTGCTCTACGGAGAAGACTTACAGAAGATTTAGCTTATGTGGCAACAAGGGAAGGATTAAAGGTGGGGAACTGGGGAGATCTCTGTCTGACGGCGGGTTCACGGGCTGCAGTGTTCAGCTGAATAAATAAACGTCTAAATTAGACATAATGATTTGACTTTCGCCCGATTATGCAAGATATTTATATTGCAGATTTAATATAAAAGAATTGCATCTAATACTTCACAAACGGGCGGTGGATCTTATGCTAAGACAGCATACGGAGACGTCTTCTCCATGGGAACAGGCATTTAAGACAGGAACTGCCGGAGTAGCATTCCTCTCCATTGCTGAGGAATGGACCAATGTGAGTCCGGCGGTAACCCTCTTGCTCGGGTATACCGGAGAACAACTGCTGGGACGCAAATTCTCGGAGTTCTGGTATGGAGACTGCCTGCACATACATAGTTACAGGATGGGGAGCCTCAGGACGGGAGCAGCCCCTTTTTTTGAAGCTGAAGTTGAGCTTCGCCATGCGGACGGCTCTGCGGTTCCGGTGCTGCTGCATGTAGCGAGAGTGAACGAGCCTTCGACGGGAGAGGGGCTGTATTATCTCGTTCATCTCGCCGGAAGACCGCTCGCGGCATCTGTGGAGGAACTCCCCGGGCCGTCTAACGGACTGTACCGCCTGATTGCCGACAATATCAGGGATATCGTCTACTATGCTGCCCCTGGGTCGCTCTGCCGCTATTGCTCCCCTTCCGTGGAAGAGGTGCTCGGCTACAGACCGGAGGAGCTGATCGGCCATGACATCAGCAGGCTGGTTCACCCTGACGATCTGGCCCTGTTCAATGAGCAGCAGATTGCAGACGCGCCTGTCGTCCAGCTGCGGATTCTTCATGCGGACGGCGGATACCTCTGGATTGAATTCACCTTAAGGATGGTGGAGGACGGCGGGGAGCGCGGGGTGCTGGCCGTAGGCCGCGATGTGACTCTGCGCAAGAAGACAGAGCAGAAGCTGCAAGAGTCCATTGAGCGTTATACATCGCTGAAGAAGTATAATCATGATGCCATTATCTCCCTCGATCTGGAGGGTCATATAATCAACGGCAATGAACAGGCGGTGCGGCTGACGGGTTATACCATCGCCGAGATGGTGGGCATGAGTGTCGGCCGGATCATCGGCGAGCGCCAGTTGCAGAATGTAATCGGCCCCCGCCGCTCAAGCGGCTCCGTGGAACAGGATATCAACCTGATCTGGCATAAGGACGGGCATTCGGTGGAGGTTCTGACCACTCTTGCGCCGATTATTATCAATCAGTCTACCGTAGGCTTTTATATTATCGTCAAGGATATTACCGAGCAGAAGCAGCTGCTGATTGCCAAAGAGACCGCAGAGAATACGAACCGTGCCAAGAGCGAGTTCCTGGCCATGATGAGCCACGAAATCCGCACCCCGATGAACGGGGTGATCGGGATGACCGACCTGCTGCTGGAGAGCAGTGAGCCAGGTTCACAGCAGAGGGAGTTCCTGGAGATTATCCGCCAGAGCGGTGAATCGCTGCTGAATATCATCAACGACATTCTCGATCTCTCCAAGATTGAGGCCGGCAAAATCTCACTTCACGAAGAGCCGTTCATCCTCCAGCACTGCCTCGATTCCGCGCTGGAGCTGCTTCAGCTCAAGGCGGAACGCAAAGGCCTGACAATCCGTGTGGAGACGGAGCCGGATGTGCCGCAGCGGCTGATCGGGGACGGGGAGCGGCTGAAGCAGATCCTGCTGAATCTGGCCGGCAATGCTGTGAAATTCACCTGCACCGGCGGAGTACAAGTAGGCGTGAAGCGCCTTGAAGCAAGCCAGGCAGGGGTAACGCTCCAGTTCACTGTGGCGGATACGGGGAACGGGATTCCCGAGGAGGCCCGCAGCCGTTTGTTCGAGCCGTTCTATCAGCTGGAGCATTTCAGGGGCCGCCAGGGGGAAGGAACCGGTCTGGGGCTGGCGATCAGCAAGCAGCTGGCGGAGCGGATGGGCGGCGGCATCTATCTCGATACGACGGCCGAGCAGGGGGCGACCTTTGTGTTCACTGTGGTCCTAAGGACAGAAGCGCAGGCGCTTCCGGCTGAAGGGCCGGAGGGGAATCTGCCGGATCAGCAACCGGCGGGCCGTTCACTGCATATTCTGGTGGCCGAAGACAATGTGATCAATCAGATCGTCCTGCGCAAAATCCTGGAGAAGCGCGGCTTCACCGTCGATGTGGCCGAGGATGGGCGGCAGGCGTTCGAGATGAACGCACAGCACGGCTATGATCTGATCTTCATGGATGTGCAGATGCCCGGCCTGAACGGCCTGGAGGCCACCGCTGCCATCAGGGCAGAGCAGCCGGCAGAAGAGCAGCCTGTCATCGTTGCAGTGACGGCCAACGCGCTCAAGGGCGACCGGGAGCGGTGTCTGGAAGCAGGGATGGACGAGTATATCAGTAAGCCGCTGAGAAGCGACAGCATTATGAAAGTGATCAGGAAATTTTTTGCGGAACAGGAATAAGCAGTCTCCTATTCACGGATTAATCACAATGCTGTATTAAAGCTGCAATGCATTGCTGTATTGTCTTGCATATGGAAGTCTTTTTGATTAAGATAGCAGAAACTGGTGCGCAAGAAGCACTGATATACCTTGTAATGACAATGACGAAGAGAGTAAGCACTTCATAGCGGATCTTAACAGGGAAGGCGTGCCGGAGACTGAGAGCACCCTCATTAGACGCTTAGTGCCGAAGTTCACTTCTGAGTCGGTCCCTGAAGTACACTGCTGCAGCAGGTATGGGTAGGGCGGCCCGCTTCCAGCGTTAACGGATGTAAGACAGACTGAATCCACAGGCCGGCAAGCTTCAGGTGTGCCGCCGCATAGCTGCTGCGTCAGCGGGATTCAGCTCTAAATAAGGGTGGTACCACGGCTCCTCGTCCCTTGCGGCGGGGGGTCTTTTTGCGTTCGTTCATAGCCTTAACTATTAACTACACAAAGGAGTGTCTTGGAATGAGTAATGTGGAATTGGATGATCTGAGAGCAAGATTGGATGAGATTAACGGTCAGCTGCTGGAGCTGATCTCGGAGCGTGCCGGAATCGTTCAGGAGATTGGGGTGCTCAAAGAGAAACAGGGCGTGCCGAAGTTCGATCCTGAACGGGAGAAGGCGATGCTGGAGAAAATGGTAGCAGGTAATAAGGGGCCGTTCACGGATGGAACGATCCGTACGCTGTTCAAGCAGATTTTCTCTGCTTCGCTTGATCTGCAGAGTACGGAGCATAAGAAGACCCTGCTGGTCGCGCGCAAAGACCATGCGGAAGATACGGTTATCAAGCTTCCGGGCGGCGTTACGGTAGGCGGATTATCCTCGCTGATGGTGGCTGGCCCCTGCTCGGTGGAGAGCGAGCTGCAGACCCGTACGGTGGCGGCGGCCTTGCAGAAGGCAGGCGTTAAGGTCATGCGCGGGGGTGCCTTCAAGCCCCGTACCTCGCCTTATGATTTCCAGGGGCTGGGCATGGACGGGCTGAGAATACTGCATGAAGCGGCGAATGAATACGGGCTGCTGACCATCAGTGAAATTGTTGATCCCCGGCATATTGAAGAAGCACTGGATTACGTGGATGTCATTCAGGTGGGCGCGCGGAACATGCACAACTTCGAGCTGCTCAAGGCAGTGGGGGAAGTGAACAAGCCGGTGCTGCTGAAGCGCGGATTATCCGCCACGCTGGATGAATTCGTCCATGCGGCCGAATATATTATGTCCCGCGGCAATATGGAGATTATGCTGATTGAACGCGGTATCCGCACTTATGAGAGATCAACGCGCAATACGCTGGATATCTCGGCGGTGCCGATTCTCAAGCAGGAATGCCATCTGCCGGTGCTGGTCGATGTCACCCATTCCACCGGACGCAAGGACATCCTGATCCCGTGTGCCAAGGCCGCGCTTGCTGCCGGTGCCGACGGTATTATGGTGGAGGTGCATCCTGATCCGGCTACTGCCTTGTCCGATGCGGCGCAGCAGCTGAATATCGAGGAGTTCAACACCTTCTTCAATGAAGTGAAGGCTTCGGGATTATATCGTTAAGCTGCTGAATAGAGTGAATTCAAATCATAGTTCAGGACATAGGAGGAACTGAAATTTTGAAGCAAATCGTCTCATACAACAACGGTTGGTTCTCCAACACACGGAGTGATATTTTATCAGGCATGACCGTGGCTATTGCCTTAATTCCTGAAGCGATTGCTTTCTCCATCCTGGCTGGTGTAAGCCCTATGGTTGGATTGTACGCCTCCTTCTGTATCGCTGTTGTAACGGCCTTCGCCGGCGGGCGGCCGGGGATGATCTCGGCGGCGACAGGGGCGATGGCGCTCTTGGTCGGCAGCCTGGTGCTGTCATATGGCATCGAGTATCTGTTCGCAGCTACCGTGCTGGCAGGAATCCTGCAGATCGTGATGGGGCAGCTGAAGCTGGGCAGATTCATCAGCTTCCTGCCCCAGCCGGTCATGACCGGCTTTGTCAACGCGCTGGCGATTCTGATCTTCATGGCCCAGCTGGTACATTTTGAAGGACAGGGCTGGATCATGTATGCACTGGTGGCTCTTACGCTGGTCATTATCTATACGGTTCCCCGGATCACCAAGGCGGTGCCGTCGGCGCTGGTCGCCATTGTCGTAGTCTCTGTCCTGAGCATTGTGCTGGATCTGGATGTACGAACTGTGGGCGATATGGGGAATATTACCTCGGCGCTGCCTGTATTCCATCTGCCGGATCTTCCCTTGACGCTGGATACGCTGCTGATTATTCTGCCGTATTCGCTGTCACTCGCGGTAGTAGGATTACTGGAATCGCTAATGACGGCCACGCTGATTGATGATATTACCGGCACCGGCAGCGACAAGAACCGCGAAGCGAAGGGGCAGGGCCTGGCCAACATCGTGACCGGCTTCTTCGGTGGCATGGCGGGCTGTGCGATGATCGGCCAGTCGATGGTCAATATGAAATCGGGCGGACGGACGCGCTTGTCCACTTTTGTCTCCGGGATCTTCCTGCTGTTCCTGATACTTGTGCTGGGTGATGTGGTGAAGCAGATCCCTATGGGCGCATTGGTCGGTGTAATGATTATGGTCTGCATCAGCACCTTTGAATGGAAGTCGCTGACCTCCTTGCGGAGGGTACCGCTAAGCGATGCCCTGGTTATGGTAGTAACTGTAGTAACAGTAGTGGCTACGGATAACCTGTCGATCGGTGTGCTGTTCGGTGTCCTGCTGAGCGCCTTATCTTTTGCCTGGAGGATTGCTTCCATCCAGCTGAGTGTTCATACTACCGCATCTGTAACGACCTATAGAGTATCTGGCCAGCTGTTCTTCGGGACAACGAGCCATTTCGTAAATGAATTCATGTATGACAGTGATCCGGCGCAGGTCATTATCGACTTCAGCCGTTCCCATGTATGGGATCAGTCGGCCGTGGGCGCAATTGCCAAGACGATCGACAAGTACGCGGCACGGGGTACTAAGGTCACCCTCACCGGTCTTAATGAAGAGAGCGCCAGGCTGGTGCAGCGGGTGGGCTTGTCGCCTTCGGGCGGCCATTGACGGAAATTAACGGATAAGGAATAGAAGGCTGTTTTTGGAGCGGTTGAGCTTCAGAAGCAGCTTTTTATTTGGAAATTCAAATTTTAATAGTTAATGCCGTCTTTTGGAAAAGGATTTTTGAAAAGTTTGTCGAAATTTTCCGGTAGAGGGACATTTGTCATTGCTTTTGCTTATTCGGGTGGCCCTACTTTAACCACGCAATTGTGATGCGCGAAAGGGAAGGCCTCCATGTTTTCTTTTATCCGAACCAGACTGATTGCCCGTATTCTCTGTGTTATGACCTTAGTGATTCTATCCATTACAGCAGGCAACGCCGCCATTCAATGGATGAACACCGGATCAGCGGTCAAAGGGACGATCAGCAGCTACAACATGAGTATTGCCAGCCATTATGTAACCCAGATTGATGCCGGCCGCTACAGCGGATTCCTGGCCGATCCGCAGGAGTCGGACCTGTACTGGTCCCTCCGCCATGAACTGGATCAGTTCCGGAAGTCGATTGGTGCCCGTTATGTATATTTTGTACGGATTGATGAGGCTAACCAGCCGCAGCTGATGATTGACGGAAGGCCGGAGGGAGACCCGCTGGCATCGGGGATCAATGAGGCTACGGATATGCCTGCTGCTGCGGTGCAGTCGGTCCTGGCCGGAGAGAATGCCAGCACGCCGCTGATCCATAGTCCTGAATACGGAGATTATATCTCAGCTTTCGTCCCTATGAAGGATGCGGGCGGGCGGCTGGTCGGGGCGCTGGGCATTGACACCGATGTGGCTGTCCTGAGTACGCTGACCCGTGATGTCCTGATTCAGAGCCTGCCGCTCTACAGTATTATTCTGGCCCTGTCTCTGGCCGCGCTCGCGGTGCTGGCCTGGTTCGTCTCCCGGTCCCTGCGTCCGCTGGCGACCATTACGCAGAGTGCGGGCTCCATGGCGGAAGGGGATCTGGCCGGGGCAGCCCGCACTCTGCATGCCCGTCCGGTCACCTCCCGGGATGAGATTGGCAGGGCGTATCAGGCGATGCTCCAGATGTCGGGAGATCTGAATGCCAGAGTGAAGGGGATGGTATCCGGGGTGTCGACCGCGTCCGACAGTCTCTACGGCTCCTCCGAGACCTTCGCCAGGAATGCCGATGATGTGCTGAAGATGAGTGAGACAGTGAGCGGGAGAATCAGCGATATTGACGCCGGTGCCCATTCGCAGACCGAAGGCGCACAGAGCAGTGCTGTGGCCATGGACGAGATGGCGCTGGGTATCTCGCGCATCTCGGAAGCCTCGGCTGCGGTCTCGGAATTCGCGGTCAAGGCGCTGGACATTGCAGAGGCATCCCAGACGGCCATGAACCATACTAACCAGCAGATGAAATCGATCTCCGTATCCACCGGGGAGACGCTGGATATCGTGCTGCGGCTGCAAGGCTATACCGGTGAGATTGAGGGCGCGCTCGCTGCGATCAGGGAGTCTGCGGATCAGACAAAGCTGCTTGCGCTGAATGCCTCGATTGAGGCGGCGCGTGCGGGGGAGCACGGCAGGGGATTCACGGTCGTAGCCGGTGAAGTGCGCAAGCTGGCGGAAGGCTCCACCGCCTCCGCCGAGCGGGTGGCTGAGCTGCTGTTGCACATCGGCCAGGCTTCGGCAAGCATCGGGGAACAGATGACGGAAGCTTCGGCTGAAGTGCAGGAAGGGGTGCGGATGTCGGCCGAAGCGGAGGCGTCGCTGCTTGAGGCCTCGGCCGCCTTCCGTGAGGTGGCCGGGCAGATTATCGATGTGTCTGCGACTGCCGAGCAGCTCTCCGCAGGGTCGGAGGAGGTCGCTGCAACCGTAGGCAGCATGGCTGATATTGCCGGGGAGGTCTCGGAGCAGACGCGGGAGATCCGCGAGCTGACCACTCTGCAATTAGCGCGGATGAAGGAGGTCTATGAGGCTTCGCTGACTATCAGCGCAAGTACGGGCGATCTGCGTGACGCCATCCGGCAGGTGAAGGTATAGGGCTCCGTCTTCCACTGGCCTAAACGGACTTGTCCTGCGGTCCGTTAGGAAGGGATGGGCAGACGCTGCACCCTCCAGCTTTCAAAAGCGTCCGACTATTGGTATGATTACAGGGTATGTGAATATCTAATACCGATTACATGGAGGAATAGAACAATGAGTGAGACTACAATATCCGGGATTATTGATCATACGCTATTGAAGGCGGATGCCCGTAAAGACGATATTATCAAGCTGGCTGAGGAAGCCAAGGCTTACAAATTCGCTTCGGTGTGCGTGAATCCGGCCTGGGTAGCTACGGCCCATGCCGTGCTGAAGGATACACCAGAAGTGAAAGTATGTACCGTAATCGGCTTCCCGCTGGGAGCCTCGACTCCTGAGACGAAGGCGTTTGAGACGAAGGATGCTATTGCGAACGGTGCCGGAGAGGTGGACATGGTCATCAATATCGGCGCACTGAAGGACGGCAATGACGAGCTGGTGAAGCGCGATATGGTTGCTGTAGTCGAAGCAGCGCGCGGCAAAGCGCTGACCAAGGTCATCATTGAGGCCTGCCTGCTGACGGAAGAGGAGAAGGTCCGTGCCTGCAAGCTTGCTGTAGAAGCGGGCGCAGACTTCGTGAAGACCTCAACCGGCTTCTCCACTGGTGGGGCCACGAAGGAAGATATCGCCCTGATGCGGGCAACGGTGGGTCCTGAGATCGGCGTGAAGGCGTCCGGTGGTGTACGCAGCGCGGAAGATGCCCTAGTGATGATCGGCGCAGGCGCCAGCCGGATAGGAACCAGCGGCGGCGTAGCGATCGCCAAGGGCGAGCAGAGCCAGAGCGGTTACTAAGCATAGGTAAGCTAGACACATAGAAACGGCTGCGGCCTCCTTGATATCAAGGGAGCCGCAGCCGTTTTCTGTCTAGAGGACGTATAGTAGATGGATTTCCTCCAACTATTAATGAAAGATTGAGCGCTGCCGAAGCAGCAATTGGATAAACAACACTTACATTCCCCAGATTCATCCGAAGCAGCGAAAACTAACTATAGTAGTTGCTGTTTTTCCACTTGTTACCGGTATCTCCATCCATATCGGTGAATTAAGATACGTTATTCCACTGGCATGGTGCAGGAAGCGGTTAGCCGCCTTTTGCGGAAAATGGGGAATTATAGCTGTACAAACTGCAATTAAACCGGGTTAAGCCGGATTCTGCGTCCTTTTAGTTGTACAAACTACAACTAGAGTCCGCGCGGCGACAACCTTGCTACTGCCGTCTTCCTACACCAGCCCTTTATCCATCGCCTTGCCGATCAGCGTAGCGAACAGGCTGTTGGACCAGGCGAACCATTCGCGCGAGAAGTCGGCCGGATTATCCGGGTGGAAGCCCTCGTGCATGTAGCCGGTATCGGCGTCGGTACGGATCAGCATATCAATCAGCTCCTTGATCTCCTCATCGTTATCCGCCGTCAGTGCCTGCATGGACAGCGCCATATGCCACACATAACCGCCTGGCGTATGCGGACTGCCGATGCCCTTGGCGTGCTTGCCCTCGAAATAGAACGGGTTGTCGAAGCTGAGCGCGAACCGGCGGGTGTTCTGATAGATCTCATCCTCCACACCCACATACCCAATATAAGGAATAGAGATCAGTCCCGGCGTACCGGCATCGTCCATCAGTGAGTAGTTGCCGTAGCCGTCTGTCTCATAGGCGTAGATTCTGCCGTATTTCGGATGGGTCACGATGCCGTAGGTACGGATGCCGAAGTCGATCTCCTTGCGCAGCTTCGCTGCTCTTGCCGCAAGCCGCTCATCCTTATATACCTCAGTTGCCATCTCGCCAATATATCCTAGAATAACCACAGCGAACATATTCGAGGGAATGTTGTAGCCGAATTCGCAGCTGTCATCGCTCGGGCGGAAGCCCGACCAGCTCATCCCGGTGTAGTTGACGGGCATCCCGCGGCCGTTATTGTGCAGCGTCTCCGTGTCCTGGAGCGTCTGCCGGATGAAATGATACGGGGATTTCTCCCCGTGATGCTGCTCGGTCTCAATTGTGTTCACGATGGAGGTCAGCGCCTGATAGCAGGCAGCATCGAAGATATCGGTCTGCTCCGCTTCCTTCCAGTACATATAAGCGAGCTGAACGACGAAGCAGAGGGAGTCCAGCTCATATTTGCGCTCCCACATCCACGGGTTCAGATTACAGTCGTCCGTGTCCCGGTAATGCTTGTCGCTGGCCGTCTCGTTGAAGGCGTTGGTGTACGGATCAATATTGACATAGAACATCTGGCGGGCAATCAGGCCGCGGAGAATCCGCTGCAATTCAGGGTCGTTTTTGGCAAAAGGAATATAGTGGCGCACCTGCTCCGTGGAATCGCGCAGCCACATCGCCGGGATATCGCCGGTGAACACGAAGGTGGTGCCGTCTTCCAGCAGCTTAGTGGTTGTCTCCAGTGTGTTCGGGAAGCAGTTGCGGAAGAGCTGCTGCAGTTTCGGGTGATGGGCAAGCCGTTCATCGGCCTCATTCAGATAGGCGGTAATAGAAGCTGGCAGGTTCATCGATAATTCCTCCTCAGGGATAGTCAAATTAGGGTTGTACGGTTTGCAGGGCGTAGGTGACGATTTGGGCTTTGCCGACAGCGCGGTGCAGAGTGCCTTCATCCAGAACTTCCCGCTGCTTCCGCCGTTCCAGAATATCGCTGGCATGTACAGCTTTCACAGGAAAATGCGGCGTCAGCGCGAGCTCCTGCTCCGCGCCCGCCAGATTGTACCAGCGCAGAATGATGTCCTCATGGTCTGCGGACATTTTGAAGGCGGACAACGCCAGGGTGCGGCCCTGCCACTCCAGCGGCTGATAGACCGCAGGGAGGGAACCCTCCTGCCAGCCGGTCTGGACAGCGAACCAGGGCACCTGATACTGATAGGCCCAGGCGCAGGCCTCCGTCCAGTCCGTATCCCCGGCAAAGGGACGGACCGCGAACTCCACCGTCTGCTCACCAAGACACTGGGCTTCCGGTGTAGGGAACACGCCCCAGTCCCCCAGCTCCGATACGCTGCGCAGCAGAGTTACGGCAATGGTATTGCTGCCGTCACGCAGCACCTCATATTCGTTCAGCCCCTTGTTCGCCACCAGCAGTCCGGCGCTGCCGTCCGACACACTGACATAAGCCTGCTGGTGCTGGGCATTGCTTGGATTGACCCAGTCCGCAGCCGGTTCAATGTCGCGCTCGGCGGCTTCGAAGATGGAATCGGCCCGCAGGGTGGAAGCGGCCAGCCCGGCAGGGAAAAGCACACGCAGCCGGTGGTCCTTGGCCTGATTATTGAACGCGGCAGAGACCTGTACGCCGGTTCCGCCGGCCTCCAAGCTGATCCGGGTCACGATCCGCAGCGGGACCTGCTCCGCAGAGCGTCCGGCCTTGCGCTGCCGGAACGGCACCATCCGGCGCTTCTCGTCCTCGAACGAAGCATCGGCGGAAGCGGGAATGGCCCATTCATGCACGATTTCATAGGTGATGCGGTAAGGCTCTTGCTCGGCAAGCGAGATTTGGGCAGCGAGTCCTCTGGTAGTCAGGGCGGCATCGCCCTCTGGCTGGCGGAACACGTATTCATTACCGATATCGCCGCAGTTCTCATAGACGCCGAGTCCGGTGAAGACTTTGCCGGTGCGCTTGTCGGTTACATCGTAAGAGCCATCCTCGCGGATATGGACAGTCAGGAAGTCATTCTCCATCCCCTGTTCAAGAAGCATAAGCGGAACCACATCAGCAGCACCGGCAGCTCCAGCGGAAGAACCGTCCAGCGACCCCGTCCAGGCGTAGGTGCTGTAGCCAAGCGGAGGTACCTGCCCGGCCTCGAAGGTCAGCCGGACCATCCGGGCCATATAAGGCTTGCGGAACTGGTCATCCGGCAGCTCATAGCCGAACCGGGTGCCGAGATCCTCGGCCTTGCAAGCTACAGGCTGCCCGGAGCTGTCCAGCAGCCGCCCGCGATCAAGCGCAAGCGGCAGCTGATCCAGCGCTTCGGCAATCGCCGCAGGGTTCGGCCCTTCCTTGAAATAACGCTTGGCGAACATGACCTCCACGCTAACCGTTCCGCTGCGCTGCCAGCCGGTGGTATTGAACACCGTCACCGGAAGCGCAGAGTCGCCCCAGGCCGCAACATTCCGCGTTCCGATCTGTGCGGATACCGCCTTCAGACTCTCTTCAATAATAGCCTCGCCGACATGGCGGCTCTTCTCGAAGCGTGTAATCATCTCGCGGTGGACCTCATCCACGCTGCACCCGCAGATGCTGTCATGCGGGTGGTTCTGCATCAGCGTCTTCCAGGCGTAGGTCAGCAGGGCATGGGGATAAGCCTGCCCGCTGACCAGGTAAGCCAGTGCCGCCAGCGGCTCGGCGCCCTTCTCCAGCAGCGTCTGCCCCTGCTGGTTCAGCTGCTTCAGATAGACGCGGGCGGAAGCGGTATTCACCAGCGTCCCCCAGCCGTCCGTGTGCTGGCTGCGCAGCTCACCGTGCACGGTGACCAGATCCTCAGGCAGCGAAGACGCCAGCGCCCCCAAATATTCCCCGAAGCTGGAGTGGACAAAGTCGGTGTCCGGGTACAGCTTCCGGGCCGTCTCCAGCGCATCGGCGAGATCACGCTGTACCGGCTGATGATCACAGCCGTTCATGAACAGCAGCTCCGGGGTGGAGGCGTATTTGCCGGCATCCGCGATTTTTTTGTCCCAGAAGACCTGGGCTTCCTCTGCATCTACCGGCACCTCATTGCCGTTGCTGTACCAGTTCGCAAACAGCAATCCCAGCACGCTTGAGCCGTCGGGCGATTCCCAGTACATCTCGGAGTAAGGTGACTCATAGCTGGAGCTGTTCAGCTCGCCGACCATGTTATCGAAGCCTGTCGGCTTCACGCCGCGCCCGAACACCGCAGTCTCAATGTCAGCCTGCCGGAGCAGCTGCGGGGCCTGGCCCATATTGCCGAAGGAATCCGGGAAATACCCCAGCTTCGAGATGACGCCGTATTTCGCCGCATCCTGATGGCCGATCAGCAGATTGCGCACATTGGCTTCGGAGCTGGTCAGGAATTCGTCCTGGAGCACATACCAGGGGCCGATGACAATCCGGCCTTCGCGGATGAACTGCTCCAGCCGCTCTCTTTTCTCAGGATGAATCTGCAGATAATCTTCAATAATAATGGTCTGTCCGTCCAGGTGGAAATACCGGTAGCGCTCGTCCTGCTCCAGCGTATCCAGCAGCTCGTTCATCAGCTTCGCCAGCAGCACATGGTGACGCTCGTAAGGCATATACCATTCCCGGTCCCAATGGGTGTGTGAGATCAGGTGGGCAGTTGTACGGGTCATGACAGAAACCTCCTATATCATCAGTCGATGTTGTAGTGTCGGCATTCGTAGCAAATGTTTGCATACCTGCCGGGGGATCACAATATGTAACTTTTGCAGGGGGAAGGAGGGTTCATAATTCACACATTTACGGCAGACAGCCAGCGGCGGCCTATACAAGCTATTAAGACCGTAAGCCCCGTAGTAGCGCGGTTTTACACTCCATGAACATGACAATGCACAACCTACATATTTACGATGTCAGCTTAGTTTCACTACAATTTGGGATGTAAGCGTTAGCAGGAAGGGCCTTCACAAGAATGCGAAGCGGATACAGATTTATGTGTAATGAAAACTAACATAGAGAGGAGTGGGAGAATGAAGGGGAACAAGTCCCTTGGCAAAAGAATCTGGCAGAATTGGGAGCTCTATCTGTTCATGCTTCCCGCGTTACTGTATTTCTTCATCTTTCATTATGGTCCGATGTATGGCATTCAGATTGCCTTCAAGAACTTCATACCCTCCAAAGGAATTACAGGCAGCGATTGGGTAGGCTTCGACCACTTCGAGCGCTTCTTCAATTCTTATTTTTTCTGGGATCTGCTGTGGAACACGTTCAGCATCAGCTTCTATGAGCTTGCCATCGGTTTTCCGCTGCCGATCATTCTGGCTCTGGCCTTCAATGAGGTCCGCAACGGCCCGTTCAAGAAGTCGGTCCAGACGGTTACCTATGCACCGCATTTCATTTCAGTTGTCGTGATGGCGGGGATGATTATAACCTTCCTGTCGCCCTCCAGCGGAATGATTGTCCGGGCGATTGAATTCCTGGGCTTCGAGCCGGCACAGTTCCTGACCGATCCCGCCTGGTTCAAGACGGTGTATGTCTTCTCGGGCGTCTGGCAGAGCACCGGGTGGGGGACGATCATCTATCTTGCGGCGCTGTCCGGCGTAGATCCGCAGCTGCATGAAGCGGCCATTGTCGATGGAGCCAGCCGGATCAAGCGGGTGCTGCATATCAACCTGCCGACCATTATACCCACGATTACGATCATGCTGATTCTGAACATGGGTAACATTCTGGGCCTGGGCTTCGAGAAAATCCTGCTGCTGCAGAATTCGCTCAATATGGAAGCCTCCGATGTCATATCCACCTATGTCTACCGCGCCGGTCTGGTGAATGCCCAATACAGCTTCTCGACGGCTGTCGGATTGTTCAACTCGGTAGTCAATGTAATACTGCTCGTTACCGTGAACCGGATTGCCAAACGCACCAGTGAGAACAGCCTCTGGTAGAAAGGAGTTGAAGTCTTTTGGTTACTGCGATGAAAGAATCCAGGGGAGATAAGCTGTTTCTGATCAGCACGTACATCTATCTGTGCCTTGCGCTGGTAGTGGTTCTCTATCCGCTGATCTACATCCTCAGCGCGTCCATCAGTTCGCCGCAGGATGTCAATTCGGGCGCGATGTGGCTGTTCCCGAAGAATGTGACACTGGACGGTTACAAGCTGGTGTTTGAGAACCCGAAGATCTGGAACGGGTATCTCAATACCATCATCTACACAGCGGTGGGCACTCTGCTTAATTTGGCGGTTACACTGCCTGCCGCGTATGCGCTCAGCCGGTCTGATTTTGTCGGACGCCAGCTGTTCATGGGTCTTATTCTGTTCACGATGTTCTTCAGCGGCGGGCTGGTGCCGACGTATCTACTCGTCAAGAACCTGGGCCTCATTAACAGCATGGGGGCGCTGATCCTGCCGGTGGCTGCATCGGTGTGGAACATTGTTGTCGCCCGCACCTTTTTCCAGTCCACGATCCCAAAAGAATTGCAGGAAGCGGCCCACATCGACGGCTGTACGAATCTGAAGCTGTTCATCCGCATTATATTGCCGCTGTCCGCGCCGATTGTCGCCGTAATGGCCCTGTTCTACGGGGTTGGACACTGGAACAGTTACTTCCCGTCCCTGATCTATTTGAATGATGAAGCCAAATATCCGCTGCAGATGGTCCTGCGCCAGATCCTGGTCCTGCAGGAGATGTCGGCTGAGACCACAGGTGCAGCGATCAACGGCGAGGTGGCCATGGCCATGAATAATAAGGCAGAGACGGCATCGCTGGTCAAATATGGAGTCATCGTTGTCTCGACATTGCCCATTGTGGCGGTCTACCCGTTCCTGCAGCGTTATTTTGTCCAAGGGGTCATGATTGGCTCTGTGAAAGGTTAAACGGTTAGAATGTAATGACAATAAGGGAGGAATTATTAATGCAGATCACACGTAAACCATGGAAGATTCTGCTGTCATCGGCTGTGATTCTTGGACTGCTGGCAGGCTGCGGGAGCTCCAATGAAGGCAACGCGAATAAGAGTACTGGCGAGGCCACGGTGAACAAGGAGGGCTTCCCGATTGTGAGTGAGCCGATCACTCTGTCCATGATGGCACCGGATGTAGGCATTCAGAACTGGGAGAACATGCCGGTGCTCCAGCAGATGAAGGAGAAGACCGGGATTACGATGGAATATAAAAATGCGCCGAAGGACAGCTTCGAGACCAAAAAGAATCTGGTGTTCGCCAGCGGCGACTACCCGGATATCTTCTATGCCGCAGGTCTGACGACTGCCGAGCAGATGAATTACGGAGAGCAGGGGATTCTGATCCCGCTCGAAGATCTGATCGAAGAATACGCTCCTAACTTCAAGGCGCTGCTGGAAGAGAACCCGGATGTGCGCAAATCGATTACCGCCCCGGACGGTCATATCTACTCCCTGCCGGTGGTGGAAATGAGCCAGCACTGGTACCGCAACCCGATGTGGTATAACGGCGACTTCCTGAAGGCGCTGAACATCGATAAGCTGCCGGAAACGACCGAGGAGCTGTACACCTACCTGAAGCGCGTGAAGGAGGAAGATCCGAACGGCAACGGAACCGCCGATGAAATTCCGATCTCTTCGGTGACCACTACCGCTGCGAATCTGCGGGATATCCGCACTTGGCTGATGGGCGCCTTCGGCATCTATGAAGAAGAAATCTATGTAGACGACGCGGATAAGGTGCATTATACCCCGCTTGAAGAAGGCTATAAGGAGTACCTGACGTATATGAACCGCCTGTGGGCCGAGGAGCTGCTGGATCATGAGAGCTTCTCGCAGACGGCGGAGCAGAAGAAGGCCAAGGCGAATAACAACCGTGTCGCCCTCTTCTCCGACTGGCATGCGTATATGACCAAGGGCGGGGAGCCGTCCACGACAGATCCGATGTTCGCCCCGGTGCGCAGTGAATCGGTGGCCGCTCCGGCGATTGCCAAGAACAGGGGAATTACCACCGGCGCATTCGCCATCACGAACAGCAATCCTGCACCTGAAGCCTCGCTCCGCTGGGTGGACTACCTCTATTCCTATGAAGGCGCTATGTTCTTCAACAAAGGACCGGAGGGCGTGCTCTGGGAGTATACGGACAAAGAGAACCGGGTGAAGAAATACCTGCCTGTACCGGACGGCAAGGAAATGGAGGATTTCCGGGCGACATTGACGCCTAACTACGGCATTCCTGCACCTACGCTGTCTATGGATGATATCAACAAGGGGCTGAAGACCGACTTCGACCTCTGGGTAGAGCAGGAAACCAAGCAGAAGCTGCTGGATAAAGGCGCGCGGATTCCGTTCCCGGCCCTGTTCCTCACAGTGGAAGAACAGACCGAGATCAGCAGTCTGAATTCGGATCTGAGCACCTATGTCAAGCAGATGGAAGCAAAGTTCATCACCGGGGCCGAGCCGCTTACCGGCTGGGACAACTATGTGGCGACCGTCAAGAAGATGGGCGGAGAGCGTGTGGCCGAGATCAACCAGGCTGCCTATGACCGCTGGAAAACGAACTGATTCAGGCTTAATCCTGAACTAACGTTGTATACGGATGACAGGATTGCAGAAGCCGCAAAGAGCGGCACGAATGACTAGTGCAGAAAGGTGCTGTAGAAATGATCTATAAGGATAAAGCACGCCCTGTGGCGGATCGGGTACAGGACCTGCTGCAGCGCATGACTCTTGGAGAGAAGGCTGGACAATTAGTCCAGCCTTTCGGCTGGCAGTGCTATGAGAAGCAGCCGGATGGAACCACGGGCATGACCGAAGCCTTCAAGCGGCAGGTGGCCGCCGGAGGTGTCGGCTCCCTGTATGGAACGCTGCGCGCCGACCCGTGGACCGGCGTCACCCTGGAGACCGGCCTGTCCCCGAAGCAGGGGGCGGAGGCGGTCAATGCGATTCAGGCGTATGCCATGAAGGAGAGCCGGCTCGGGATTCCGATTCTGTTCGGGGAGGAATGCTCGCACGGGCATATGGCGATAGGGGCGACCGTATTTCCGGTGCCGCTGGCGCTGGGCAGCATGTGGAACCCGGAGCTGTACCGGGAGATGTGCCGGGTAGTTGCTCTGGAGACCCGCAGCCAGGGCGGAGCGGCCACTTACTCGCCGGTACTTGATGTGGTGCGCGATCCGCGCTGGGGCCGGACGGAGGAGACCTTCGGCGAAGACCCGTTCCTGATTGCGGCGATGGGCGTAGAAGCCGTGAAGGGCTTGCAGGGGGAGCGGCTGGATGCGGAGGATTCCGTGCTGGCGACCCTGAAGCACTTCGCCGCCTACGGGAGCTCCGAAGGCGGACGGAACTCCGCGCCCGTGCATATGGGACTGCGCGAGCTGCATGAGGTGGATCTGCTGCCCTTCCGTAAGGCGGTGGAGGCCGGAGCGCTGTCCATTATGACGGCTTACAACGAGATTGACGGCGTGCCTTGTACGACGAACCGTTATCTTTTGCAGGATGTGCTGCGGGAAGAGTGGGGCTTCGACGGCTTCGTGATCACGGACTGCGGAGCGCTGGGCATGCTGACGAATGGCCATAACACCGCAGACAGCGGGGAGACGGCCGTAGCCCAGGCGCTGCTGGCCGGTATCGACATGGAGATGTCAGGCGAGATGTTCGGGCAGCATATCGCGGCGGCAATCGAGCATGGACGGCTGCAGGAAGCGGATCTGGACCGCGCGGCTGCCCGGATTCTGGAGCTGAAGTTCAGGCTGGGACTGTTCGACCGGCCCTTCGCCGATCCTGAGCAGGCGGAGCAGATCATCGGCAAGCCGGAGCACCGGGAGCTGGCGCGGCGGATCGCCGGTGAGAGCATCATCATGCTGAAGAATGAGAACGGGACGCTGCCGCTGAGCAAGGGAATTCGTAAGCTTGCGGTGATCGGGCCCAATGCGGATGCCCCATATAACCAGCTTGGCGACTATACCTCGCCGCAGCCCAAGGGCGCCATCGTCACCGTGCTGGACGGCATCCGGCAGGCGCTGGGCGGGGAAGCGGACAAGGTCCTGTATGCACCCGGCTGCCGGATCAAGGGCGATTCCCGGGAAGGCTTCGCCCCTGCGCTCGCCTGCGCGGCTGAAGCCGATGCGGTGGTGCTGGCGATCGGCGGTTCCAGCGCCAGAGACTTCGGTGAGGGGACGATTGATCTGCTCACCGGCGCTTCTGTCGTGACGGAGCATTCCTGGAGCGACATGGAATGCGGGGAGGGCATCGACCGGGCCACGCTGAATCTGACGGGCGTGCAATTGGAGCTGGCGCAGGCCATTCACGCGCTGGGCAAGCCGCTGATTGTGGTCTATATCAACGGCCGTCCGATTGCCGAGCCCTGGATTGTGGAACACGCGGATGCCATTCTGGAGGCATGGTACCCGGGGCAGGAGGGCGGACATGCAATTGCTGACATTCTGTTCGGTGAGGTGAACCCTTCCGGGCGGCTGACGATCAGCATCCCGAAGCATGTCGGCCAGCTGCCCGTGTACTATTATAAGCGGCGGACGAGAGGCAAACGGTATCTGGAAACGGACTTCCATGCTGAATATCCCTTCGGCTATGGTCTTAGCTTCAGTGAATTCGGGTACAGCAACCTGAAGGTGGAGCCGCCTGTTATTTCTGCGGATGAAGAAGCGCTTGTCTCCGTGGATGTAACTAACAGCGGTGACCGGGCGGGCAGCGAGGTGGTCCAGCTGTATATTTCCGACTTGGCCTCTTCCATTACCCGGCCCGAGAAGCAGCTTAAGGGCTTCCGCAAAATCAGTCTCCAGCCGGGAGACACGCAGACGGTGTCATTCAGCGTGGGCCGGGAGCAGCTGGAGTTCGTGTCGGCGGATCTGACGCGGATCGTGGAGCCGGGTGAATTCACGGTGATGGCAGGCCCGCACTCCGCCGATTACCTGAGCGCACCGCTCCGGGTCCGGGAGGAGGGCTAAGCCATGAAGCGTATGAACCGGTTCACCGCGTGGCTGGCGAAGCGGCAGTGGGCTGAGAAGATTGAGCTTGCGGAGTGGAGGATGCGGAGGTCCCGCTACCTCACTCCCGGCAACTATGAACATGAAGCCGGGCTTCATCAGAATTACCGGATTTCACAACTGGACGGCGGATATGGAACCACCTATTTCCTTCACCGGGAGATTACGGTTCCGGGAGACTGGGCACCGGAAGAAGCGGCGCTGCTCTATCTGGGGCGCGGGGAAGGCCTGCTGAAGCTGGGCGGAACGCCCTATCATGGCCTGGACAGCAATCACTGGTTCATTCCGCTGCCGTCCGGCCGTGCGGGCGAATGCCTGGAGCTGGAGATTGAGCTGTATGATCCGGTGCCTGAGCCGGAGGACCCGCTGAACCGCCAAGCGGTGATCAAGCCGCCGCTGACGGGGATTGAAATCACGCTTGTGCGTGTAAACCGTCCGGTGTACAGCCTGCTGCATACGGTGAAGATCGTACACGAAGCAGCAATCCTGCTGCCGGAGGGAGACATGCGCCGCATCCGCAGCCTTAAGGCGCTGGAGCGGGTGATGGACGCGCTCTATATGAAGGAGGAGCTGCTGCTTGACAGTGATGCGGTAACTGCGGCTGAACAGCAGCTGCGGGCTGCTGCGGCAGCGGAACGGTCTGTTGGGCCAGAGCCGGGGACCATGCATATGGTCGGCCAGTCGCATATTGATGTGGCCTGGCTGTGGCCGGTCCGGGAGACGGTACGCAAAGTCAGCCGGACCTTCTCCACCGTCTGCACCCTGATGGACAAGTACCCGGACTTCCGGTACTCCCAGAGCCAGCCCCAGCTCTATGCCTTCGCCAAGGAGCATTATCCCGAGCTGTACGGGCGGATCAAGGAGCGGATTGCCGAAGGCCGGTGGGAACTGGTCGGCGGCATGTGGGTGGAGCCGGATCTGAACATTCCCGGCGGGGAGTCGCTGGTGCGGCAGATGCTGTACGGGCAGGGCTTCTATATGAAGGAATTCGGCAAGCATTCCGCGATTGAATGGCTGCCGGATACCTTCGGCTATTGCGCCTCCCTGCCGCAGCTGCTGAAGCAGGCGGGCATCGATTATTTCATGACCACCAAGCTGGGCTGGAATGATACCAATCCCTTCCCGCATACACTGTTCCACTGGGTCGGGATTGACGGGACAAGGATCGTGGCCTATCAGAACCATGGGGTGAACGAGCATACTCATCCGAAGGATGTGCAGGAGCATTGGCAGGCCTACGCCCAGAAGGAAGAGCATGATGAGCTGATGCTGCTCTACGGCCATGGCGACGGCGGAGGCGGGGTCACCCACGAGATGCTGGAATATGTGACCCGCACCGATCTCGCGCCGGGCCAGCCGGTCAGCGGATTCTCTACGGCGGAAGCGTTCTTCTCGGAGATCGGCTCGCGCCAGCCGGAGCTTCCGGCCTGGCACGGCGATCTCTATCTGGAGCTGCACCGGGGAACCTTCACGACCCATGCCTTCAATAAGCGCAGCAACCGCAAGGCGGAGATCTTATACCGGCAGGCGGAGATCTGGAGTGTGCTGGCGGAGAAGGACAGTGCTATGGATCTGGAGCAGCCGGAGCCGCAGCGTCTGCTGCCCGCCGGGGAGCTGGCCGAGGGCTGGAAGCTGCTGCTGCTGAACCAGTTCCATAATATCATCCCCGGGACTTCCATCCCGGAGGTGTACACGACCTCGCGGGAGGAATACGCCGAGATCTTCCGCCTGGGCGGGCAGGTGCTGGACCGCTCCCTGCATGCTCTGGCGGGCCGGGTCAATACCTCGGGCGAGGGCCGTCCCTATGTGGTCTTCAACAGCCTGGGCTGGGAGCGGACGGAGCTGCTTCGGTTAGAGGGAGGTCCTGAACTGGCTGCGCTGCGGGCGTACGATGAAGACGGGCCGCTTGCGGGCGAATGCTGGCGTACAGACGGAGCCGGGGACAGCTATACCCTTGCTGTTCAGGTATGTAAGGTTCCGGCCTTCGGCTGCCGGACGATCTGGCTGCGGGAAGCGGAGGGGCCAGCCGGAGCATGGCCTGAGCCGCCGGGTGCTTCCGTCATCGGGGAGGCCTTCCCGGAAGAGTGGGAGACCGACCATTACATCCTCACATTCAATGAAGACGGCGAAATCAGCCGCTGGTTTGACAAAAGCGCGGGCCGCGAGCTGCTGCCGCCCGGCCAGACCGGTAACCAGCTTCTGTTCTACCATGACACCCCGCCGCTGTGGGATGCCTGGGACCTGGACCCGCGTTATGAGCAGCAGCCTGCGGGCAAGGCGAAGCTGCTGGACCGCAGGCTGCTCACCAGCGGCCCTGTGCAGACCGTGCTGAAGTTCCGCTGGCAGCTGCATGAATCGCTGATTGAGCAGGAGATCGTCCTGCCCCGGAGCAGCCGCCGGGTGGATTTCCGCACCCGCGTAAGCTGGAGGGAGCAGCATAAGCTGCTGAAGGTTGCTTTTCCGGTGGATATTGTGGCCGCGAAGGCAACGTATGAGATTCCGTTCGGCGCGCTGGAGCGCCCGACCCACCGCAACACCAGCTGGGAGCAGGCGCAATTCGAGGTCTGCGGACACCGCTGGGCCGATCTGTCCGAGGGCGGCTATGGCGTCAGTCTGCTGAACGACTGCAAATACGGCTATGACATCCATGACGGGGTGCTGCGCCTCTCACTGCTGCGCTCCCCGCGCTGGCCGGACCGTCATGCAGACCAGGGGGAGCATGAATTCATCTATTCGCTGTATCCGCACAGCGGAGAATGGCGGCAGGCGGATGTGGTACGGGAGGCGGCGGAGCTGAATGAGCCGCTGCTTGCGGTCAGCGAATCCGCACATCCCGGCCCATATCCAAGCACCCATGCCTGGCTCGCCTTCCAGAGCAGCCATGTCATGCTCGATACGATCAAGCAGGCAGAGGACGGCAGCGGAACAATTGTCCGTCTGTATGAAGCGGCGGGCAGCAGAGAGACGGCTGCACTGGACTGGAAGGACACAGAGGTCCGTGCCTGCCGGGTTAATCTGCTGGAGAGCAAGACCGGCTCCGTGGAGACCACCGGCGGCGTCATCCCGCTGTCCTTCCGGCCCTATGAGGTCCAGACGCTCAAGCTATACCACGAACATCATTCGCAGGAGGAATAGACATGCAAATTACAAGACATCCCAATAATCCGATTGTCGTCCCGGGCGGCTATGAATGGCGTAAGGTTACCGTGTTCAACCCTGCGGTTATTATCGATAACGGCAAGTTCTATATGATCGAGCGCACCGCCGGTTCCCTGACTCCGTGCAAGAACTATCTCGGGCTGCTTGAGAGCGAAGACGGCGTAAATTTCACACATGTGCAGGATGAGCCGATTGTCACCCCGGATATGCTGGGCTTCCCGTACGGCAGTGTGCAGGACCCGCGCATTGTGAAGATCGACGGAACGTTCTACCTGAACTACGCCCTGCGCCCTTGCGCCATGAGCTATTATCCTACCGGGGCCGGCGTTCCTGAGCGCTCCATTCCCGAATACCCGGACGGCTGGGGGGAAGAGGAGGGCCACTGGCTGACCCGCTCCTCGATTCTGAAGTCAACCAATCTGCTGGACTGGGAGTTCGTGGCGGACACCACACCGCTGGACATCAATGACCGGGACAACATCCTGTTCCCTGAGAAAATAAACGGAAAATTCGTCCTGCTCCGCCGCCCCGAGGAGTATGTGGGCGAGGCCTACGGAACGGAGAAAGCCGCCATGTGGATTACCTATTCCGAGGATCTTGTGAATTGGGAAGAGCCCAAGCTGCTCGCCACCGCCGGGAACCTGTCCTGGGAGTCGCGGAAGATCGGAGGCTCTACGCCTCCAATCCGAACAGACAAGGGCTGGCTGGTGCTCTATCACGGCGTAGATGAGGAGATTGTCTACCGTGTGGGGGCAATGCTGCTGGATCTGGAGCAGCCGGAGAAAATCATCGCCCGGACCCATAACTTCATTATGGAGCCGGAGACCTATTACGAGAAATTCGGCTTCCAGATTCCGAATGTCATCTTCCCGACCGGCAATGTCGTCAAGGACGGGCTGCTCTATATCTACTACGGGGTAACCGACACAGCCATCGCACTCGCCACGGTGCCGCTGGATGAACTGGTGGAGCATATTCTGCAGGAAGCGGAGTAGTCAGCAGCTCCAGGAATCGGAGTAGGCAATGAAGTGGAGTAGCCAGTGACGCAGAGTGTGCAAAGAGCTGGGGTGTGCAATGAAGCGGAGTAACCAGTCCCAGTCCCCTGCGGGCGACGTGTTCAGCCCAATGGGTTCAACCCCAACTTCCCGGGAACTCCTTCATAAGGCTTTGATGACATAAATGTTGCACTTTTTGCAGCTTCGGTTCGTACGTAGCCAGTTCTACGGGCAGATTGTTGCATAGAATTCAACAATATTCCTGCTAAGCAGCCTGAAAAAGGTGAAATCCTGCCTTTTGTGCAACAATCTCGGATTCGGGCCAAAAGGATGCGGGAAATGTTGCATTTGTTGCAGGATTGTAGAGGGGATCACCAGATTTCTGCCCCGGAAAGCGTATGGATGTGGTTGGGACCACATGAAGCCGCATGGGACCGCATAAAACCGGAACCCTGCGGCAACAGCTGCCGCAGGGGTTCAGGCTATTAACTATTCATAGGATAAATAATTGCTTGGACATCGCAATATCAGATTCAGCCTATCCAAGATTCAGGCTATCCAAGGCTCAGCCTATCCAAGGTTGAGCCCAGCCACAGGGCGGAAGCTCCGCCCGCCTCAAACCGGTCTTTTCGCAGCGGCCCCCTTCAAGGCATGTTCCTTGCGGTATTGCCCCGGCGTCAGACCGGTTTCTTTTTTGAACTTACGGATGAAGTTGGGCGCATCCAGATAGCCGACCTGCTCGATGATCTCCTTGAGCGGTGCGCTGGTATTCTCCAGCAGCCGGGTGACTTCGTCCACACGCCGCTGCCAGATATACTGCGAGAAGTTGCTGCCGGTCTTCTCCTTGAAGCTGCGGCTTAAATAAGAGGTCGAGATGGCGAATTTCAGCGCTACATGCTCCAGGCTGAGGGTGTAGTCGGCGAACTGCTGGTCCACATAAGCCAGAATGTCATCCATCAGGGAAGACTCGCTGGTCTCCGTATTCCGCTCCACCTGAGCGCAGATGGCGGAAGCGAGCGAGAGCAGCCGGCTCTCCAGCTCCTCCAGCGTCTCGAAGGAGGTCAGCTCCGGCATATTGCTGAACACCTCATCCATGCCCAGCTCGGAGGCGGTCCGCAGAAAAGCGTTCAGCAGATCGAAGCAGATGCACCGCAGCAGATGAACCTGCAGCGGCTCGTCCTTGATCGTATCAATGGTGTCGGCAATCATCTGGGCCGCCACGGATTCGTTGCCCTGCTTCAGACTCTGCTCCAGCTTCAGCATCGATTTGCGCGGAATCCAGAAGCTCTCGGCGGCGGCGGGGTTCAGCTCTGCGAGCTGCTCGAAGTAGGTGACCTGACCGCCGCGCCGGATCATCCGGTGCTCCAGGGCGGCAGCGGCTTCAATGAAGGACTGGTTCAGCCGGGCCAGATCCCGGTAGGCCATGCCGACACCGATGCTCAGCGCAAGCTGCGAATGTTCACGGATCACGGCCTGAATCGCTTCGACCACCTGCTCCATCCGGCTCTGAACGGGCAGCTCCCCCTCACCGGGGAGGGAGATGATCAGGGCGAACTGATCCTTGACCGAGAATTCAATCCCGAAGATCTGGGCATCCGGTCCGGGCAGACAAATATTGCTGAGCATCTCCTGAAGCGCATAGCGTTCCTGCAAGGAGCTGCCTCGCGGAGCCGTATCATCCCAAGAGAGGATGGCCGAGAAGTAGAGGCCCTGTCCCTGCGGGTGCCTGAAGCCTGCGCTTAGGATCATCTGTTCAATCTCGGGATCATCCGGCTTGCCGTGCTTGAGCAGCAGCAGCATACACTGGTTGCGGACAAAAGGCTCCTGAAGATCAATCCGGGCACTGTAGTCATGAAGCGTCTGCCGGATGGACTCCCATTCATTGCGCAGCTTCGGAGCCTCATTGCTGCTGCCCCGCGGCTTGGCGAATTCCATCAGGTCCCGGATCGGGTGGTATTGCCGCTTGGCCAGCAGCAGTGCGGCCGCGATGCCGGTAACGACTGTAATACCGAAGACAATCAGGATCAGCGTCTGGACATGGGCGACACGGCTGAAGAACTGGAAGCTGGGCATCGTGGTGACGTAGGTCCAGCCATTCTCCTCCGACTGCACAGAGACCACGGAGTATTGCTCCCCGTCCAGCTCAAGATTATGAATTCCCGGCTTGAGCGCGGAGATCGTCTGAAGCTCGTGCTGGGGGAGGCTGACGCCATGGCTGTTCGCAGTCAGCACTTCACCGGAGGGGCCGAAGATATAGCTGCTGCCTGAGAAATCGCTCAGAATCGAATCCATGACCCCGGTGAGATTGGATTCCTTCATCAGATAGACGACCGTCCCGTAAGGGAACGGGTCATTCGGCTTCACCGGGACGAGCATGGCAAGCATCGGCTCCACACGGGAATTGACGGTTACATTCTCGGCAGGGCGCACCAGCGGCTGCCGGGTCTCGTTCAAATCCCGCCGCAGCTCCTCCGGGGTCCAGCGTCCGAACTGATAGAGGGTATCGAAGGTGACATGAAGATCGGCCAGCCCGCGGTAAGAATAGATATTCGAATCGCCGTGGAAATAGAGGAACAGATCCTCGGCAATGCTGCTGCTGGCCTTATAATTCGCCAGTGCCTGAATCGCCTCCAGGCTGTAATAGGGATGCCGGACCATATAAGGGGTCAGATGCTTGTCATAAGCGATGCGTCCGGCGATCTCCTGAAGCTCATTCATCCGGCCGTCGATGGTGTTCTTCACCTGATTGAGCTGATTGACATTGGATTGTTCAATTTCGACCCGCAGGCCTTTGACGGCGTTTTCATAGACGAAGATGGTAACGCCCGTAAGCGGGATCAGGAACATGAGGATATAGGAAAAAGCATATTTCAGCAGTAGCCTTGACTTGAAATGATTCCAGGTCAGCCGGAACCGGTTAAGCAAGGATGGCTTGGGTGAGGGATTGGGCATGCAGCAGTACCTCCAGTGTTAAGATATTCGGACCAGAAAGCTTGGATGGAACCTGTTGCTTTAGAAATTACAGTTCTCTTCCGGATTACACTTGTGCTACTATAAACATTATAACATTATAATCTTTAGAGTGAAGCAGCTTTATATTTTAATGACGGGACGGCACAGCCGTTGCTTATTGTTAAATATAAAGATGTATGAAGTTCATGTCATTAATCATTTTTTGTAATTCCCCTGTAAATCTGTAATTGAAGAAGGAGATGGGAAGAGTGGGCACAGAGAACGTGCTGCGCAATTTGCGGCTGGTGGATGGCCGGACGGTGGATATCTCCATTCAGGATGGGATTATCACCGCGATTACCCCGCCGGGCCAGGCGGAAGGCAGGAGCCTGCTGGACTGCTCCGGGTTATACGGCTCCAGCGGATGGATTGATCTGCATGTGCATGCGGTGCCGGAGCTTGACCCCTACGGCGATGAGATCGACGAGATCGGGGTGAAGCAGGGGGTGACGACGCTGGTCGATGCCGGAAGCTGCGGGGCAGACCGGATCGGAGCCTTTTATAGTGCAAGCCGGAAGGCTGAGACCAGGGTGTTCGCGCTGCTCAATATCTCCAGAATCGGCCTTGCGCGGACCGATGAGCTCTCGCAGCTGGAGTGGATTGACCGGACCTGCGCACTTGCGGCAGCAGCGGCGTATCCTGAGTTCATCGTCGGCCTGAAAGCCCGTATCAGCCGGAGTGTTGTCAAAGACAGCGGCATACAGCCGCTTAAGCTGGCACGTGCATTATCGGATGAGATGAGGCTTCCGCTCATGGTGCATATCGGCTCCGCTCCGCCTGCCGTCTCCGAAGTGCTGGAGCTGCTGCGGGCGGGCGATGTAATTACCCATTACCTGAACGGCAAAGCCAATAATCTGTTCCGGGAAGACGGCTCCCCGCTGCAAGAGCTACTGGATGCTGTGGCCCGGGGCATTCATCTGGATGTGGGGCATGGCACCGCAAGCTTCTCCTTCCGGGTGGCGGAGCAGGCGAAGCGGGCCGGAATTGCGCTGAATACGATCAGCACAGATATCTACCGGGGCAACCGGCTGAACGGTCCGGTGTACAGTATGGCGGATGTGCTGACGAAGTTCCTGTATCTCGGCTACACTCTGGAAGAGGTCATCAGTGCCGTTACCAGCAGCGCCGCAGCGTGGCTGGGCAAGCCGGAGCTTGGGCAGATCCGGGTAGGGGAGCAGGCCAATTTGACCTTGTTCGCCCTGGAAGCAGGGGAGAAGCAGCTGAAGGATTCGGAAGGCGATGTCCGGACCGCGAATCACTATATTGAAGCAAAAGGAGTCTTTATCAATGGATCACTCATTACAGGCTAAATATGGATTGAAGCGCGTGATTAATGCCAGCGGAAGAATGAGCATCCTTGGTGTATCTGCGCCCACCGATTCGGTGATGGAGGCAATGAAGCAGGGCGGGCAGCGGTATGTGGAGATCGCGGATCTGGTGGACAAATCGGGAGATTACATCGCCCGTCTGCTCGGCTCGGAAGGAGCTGTTGTTGTGAACTCGGCTTCCAGCGGCATTGCGCTGTCGGTGGCGGCGATTGTAACCGCCGGAGATCCGCGCCTCAGTCTGCGCCTGCACCAGGAGCCGGTGCTGAAGAATGAGATTATTATGCTGAAGGGCCATAATGTACAGTATGGAGCGCCTGTGGAGACGATGGTCTTCCTCGGCGGCGGCCGGGTGGTCGAAGTAGGATATGCCAACGAAGGCCGCGCAGAGCATATTGAACAGGCCATCGGAGAACATACCGCAGCGATTCTCTATGTGAAATCCCACCACGCCGTCCAGAAGAACATGATCTCGGTGGAGGAGGCCTGGGAGGTTGCACAGCGCAGAGGCGTGCCGATGATTGTCGATGCGGCTGCGGAGGAGGATCTGCGCAAGTATGTCCAGTATTCCGATCTGGCCATCTACAGCGGCTCGAAGGCGGTGGAAGGTCCTACTTCAGGCATTGTAGCCGGCGGAAAAAAATACATCGGCTGGCTAAAGGTACAGCTCCACGGAATCGGCCGCAGCATGAAGGTCGGCAAAGAGACGACCTTCGGGCTGCTCCAGGCTTTGGATGAATACCAGGACAAGCCGGACAACAGCCAGCAGGAGAAGCAGGCGCTGGAGGCGCTTCAGCCGCTGGCCGGTCTTCCCGGAGTGTCGGTCCGCACCGTGCAGGATGAAGCGGGCCGGGCGATTTACCGGGGACGCATCCAGATTGATGCCGCTGCTGCGGGTGTGGATGCGCGGGAGGTCAATGACCGCCTGCGGGAAGGCGGGATTGCGGTGTATACCCGGGACTATGGGGTGAAGCAGGGGTATTTCGATATCGATCCAAGATCGTTGCAGGGCGATGATCTGCAGGTCATTGTCAGCAGAATTCAAGAGATTATAGGGGGCAGATCATAATGAGCAAGATTCAGGAGCGTTTTTATAAGAACAGAGCGGCACTGAATGTCCTGGCCGGCAGTATCGGGAACGCCAAGGATATCTATGAGGCTGCCGAGGGGCATGTGCTGGTAGGCGTACTCTCCAAGAATTACGCTAACGCCAAGGAAGCATCCGCCGCTATGACAGAGTATGGACAGGCGATCCAGGATGCCGTCTCCATCGGGCTTGGCGCCGGGGACAACCGCCAGGCGGCAGTAGTCGCAGAGATTGCTTCAAGCTATGCAGGCAGTCATATCAATCAGGTGTTTCCGGCTGTAGGCGCGACACGGGCTAATCTGGGAGCGAAGGACAGCTGGATTAACAGCCTGGTCTCTCCCTGCGGACAGCCCGGCTATGTGAATATATCCACCGGTCCGGTCAGCTCGGGGAATGCTTCGCAGGCCATCGTGCCAGTTCATGCTGCCATCGCTCTGGTCCGGGACATGGGCGGCAATGCGCTCAAATATTATCCGATGAAGGGGCTGGAGCTGGAGGAAGAGTATCGTGCGGTAGCCAAGGCCTGCGGAGAAGAAGGATTTGCCCTGGAGCCTACGGGCGGGATCGATCTGGACAACTTCGCTCCGATTCTGGAGATTGCGCTTCAGGCAGGCGTGCCGCAGGTGATTCCGCATGTCTACTCCTCTATTATTGATCCGGAGACCGGCAGCACGAAGGTGCAGGATGTCCGCACGCTGCTTGGCATGATGAAATCGCTGGTGGACCGGTATGCCTAGAATCGCTGCCTTCGGCGAGGTGATGATGCGGCTGCAGGTTCCGGGCTACGAGACGCTGGCCCAGAGCAGCAGGCTGGAGTACTCTTTTTCGGGCAGCGGGGTAAATGTAACGGCGGCGCTCGCCAGATATGGCCATAACGGAGCACTAATCACGACCTTGCCGGAGACTCCGGTTGGGGAAGCCGCAATTGCTTATCTGCGCAAGCTTGGGGTGGATACGTCAATGATCCGCCGGGGCGGCAAGCACCTCGGGATGTACTTCCTGGAGAACGGGTTCGGCGCCCGCCCCGGAAGAGTTACGTATACCGACCGGCTGGGCAGCAGCTTCAATACCGCTGAGGCAGATCAGTATGACATGGCGGCGCTGGCTTCCCGGGTGGATGTGCTTCATTTATGCGGCATTACACTGGCGATGAATGACGGGGTACGCGGGCAGATGAAGCAGCTTGCGGCGGAGGTGAAGCGTGCGGGGGGCAAAGTGGTGTTTGACTGCAATTACCGTCCGGCGTTATGGGGCGAGGACGGCTATACCAAGGCCCGCCCGCATTATGAGGACCTGCTTACGCTTGCCGATCTGGTGCTGATGAACGAGAAGGATGCGCTGCACATTCTTGGCATGGAAGCGGCAGATTATGATAGAATAACACAGTTGAAGCAAGTGATTCCCGCCGTGACGGAGCGCTTCGGAATCACTGCGGCTGCGGGCACCCACCGTGAGATTAACGCAGATAATACGCATTCCCTGACCGGCTACATTTACCGTCAAGGTGCGTTCGCGTTCTCCCCCAAGCTGACCTTTCCGGTGTATGACCGGATCGGTGCCGGGGATGCTTTTGCCAGTGCTATTATTCATGGTGAATTGCAGAATTATCCGCAGCAGCAGACGGTGGATATGGCAGCGGCCGCAGCGATGCTGGCCCACACCATCCCGGGCGATACAGCGATGTTTACCGAGAGCGAGGTGCTCCGGGCGCTGGATGGCCATACCTTAGATGTTGAAAGGTAGTGAACGTAAGGTGTCTCTGAAACGCAAGCAAGGTCCCTTATACCAGCAGATCCAGAAGATTCTCAAGGACCGGATTCTGCACGGGGTATACCCGCTCGGCAGCATTATCCCCTCCGAGCCGCAGCTGGAGAAGGAGTTCGGTGTCAGCAAAATGACGGTCCGCGGCGCAGTCCAGGAGCTGGCCCAGGAAGGTTATGTGCAGAAGAAAAGCGGCATCGGCACCATTGTCATGCGCAATACCGCCTACCAGAAGCTCTCCAAGGGCAAACGGTTCACAGAGCTGCTGGTCGAAGCGGGGCATAAGCTGGAAAAGAAACTGCTGAACACCAGTCTGGTCACCAATGATGCCGGGTCAGAGGAATATAGCCGCTACGGGCCGTATTGCCAGCGGATTGAACGTCTGTATATTCTGGATGGACAGCCTTATATCCACCTGACCCATTTTCTTGCCGCAGCAGCCCTGCCCGGCGGTGGTGCGGCAGAGATGGATGCGGACTTCCAGTCCTTGTATGACTCGCTGGAGGAGAACGACATTGTGCTGGAGAGCTTCAGGGACCGCTTCTTCGTCGAGCCAGCGCCTCCCGAGGTATGCCTGCTGCTGAAGCTGCCGCCCGGCACGCATGTACTGAAGCGCCTGCGCAACTCCTATGACGGGACAGGCAGGCTGATTGAACATAGCATCGGCTGCTATAACACGGAGCTTCATCATTATTTGGTCAGCTACGATACATGAGGCTCGTCACTCTCATTACAATGCTACGGTTGCACACAAGCTTGCTTGTAGGTAGCCGTAGCATTTTTGCTTAGTACATCTTCCGTTCATCTTCCGTTCATATTGTCGTCATAGAGAGGACATCTTCGTCCGGTAAGCTTGCATGAACGGCCATGAAGCAAGCCTACAAACAGACAGGGGAAGATGATCATGAGACCACCAGACAAGAAGACAACGGGAAAGCAGACGGGGTTCAAGAAGGTGCGCAACCTTCTGCTTAAAATACTGGGAGTCATCCTGCTCGCTATCGTGCTTTTTGTGGGGATTGTGTATATCACGAATGTAATCAGCAGCAATGCCGAAGCCAAAAGGATAGAGCCTTACGGCCAGCATGTATCCGTAGACGGCAAGAAGTTGAATGTGTTCATAGAGGGCGCTGGCCCGGACACGGTCGTGCTGCTTCCCGGGTTCGGAACTGCTTCACCGGCGCTTGATTTCAAGCTGCTTATTGACGAGCTGTCTCCGCATTACAAGGTTGTAGTGGTTGAGCCTTTCGGCTACGGCTTAAGCGACGCAACGAAGAAAGAACGAATCTCAGAGAATATCGTAAGTGAAATCCATGAAGCGTTGCAGCAGCTCCATATTGACCGGTACATCCTTATGGGCCATTCTATTTCAGGCATTTATAGTCTGGATTATGTGAATAAATATTCAGATGAAGTCAGTGCCTTTGTCGGACTGGACAGCAGTGTACCCTCGCTGAGCGAGAAAAAGATTGAATCATCAGAGACAACCGTGGTGAAATGGTTCCGCAATTTGGGCTTCGCAAGGCTGCAATTGAAGCTGAGTGCCGACCCTTATGAGGGACTGTCTTATGATGAACATACCAAAGAACAATTGAACCTGCTGATCCAGAAAAATATGTACAATACGACGCTGTTAAATGAGGCGGAGAGTATGTTTTCCAATTTTGAAAAAGCTGAACAGCGGAAGGTAATGTTCCCTCCCAATCTTCCTGTCCTGCTCTTTGTCCAGGCGGAGCATCCGGCTACGGATCAATGGATTCCTGAGCATGAGAAGCTGATTAAGAATTCCGTACATGCAGAAATGGAGCTGCTGGATGCCAATCATTATTTATACCGTTCCCATCCCAAGCAAATTGCGGAGAAATTCATGAGCTTCATGAGGGGGATAGCGCAGCACCCCTGAGGCTCTGCCGGGGTTTGTTAAACTTAATAAAACACAGTGAATTAATAAGAATTTTAGCTTTTCAAATGACATGGTTTGTGAGAGAATAGGTACAATCTTTGTGGAGTTAACATTTGACATTACCTATTTTAGAGGAGGAAACACCCATGTCAGAAGAGCGCAAGCTGTCCTTTGAAACCCTCGCCGTCCATGCAGGCCAGGAGATTGATCCCACTACTTTAGCCCGTGCCGTGCCGCTGTACCAGACCACTTCCTACGGGTTCCGCGATGCGGAGCACGCAGCGAATCTGTTCGCGCTTAAGGAGTTCGGCAATATCTACACCCGGCTGATGAATCCGACGACCGATGTGTTTGAACAGCGTCTTGCCGCGCTTGAGGGCGGGGCAGGTGCACTGGCGACCGCTTCCGGAATGGCGGCCATTTCCTTCTCTATTCTGAATATTGCCGGAGCAGGGGATGAGATTGTATCCTCCGCAAGTCTGTACGGCGGGACTTATAATCTGTTCTCTACAACGTTGCCTAAGCTGGGGATTCAGGTGAAGTTCGTGGATTCCGACAATCCGGAGAACTTCCGGGCAGCGATTACGGACAAGACCAAAGCGCTGTACGCCGAGACCATTGGCAATCCGCAAGGGAATGTACTGGATATCGAAGCAGTGGCGGCTATCGCCCATGAGCATGGAATTCCGCTGATTGTGGATAATACCTTCCCAAGCCCGTATCTGCTGCGTCCGATTGAACATGGTGCGGATATCGTCGTGCATTCGGCAACCAAATTCATCGGCGGCCATGGCACTTCCATCGGCGGAATCATCGTGGACGGCGGCAAGTTCGACTGGAAGGCCAGCGGAAGGTTCCCCGGCCTGACCGAACCGGACCCGAGCTACCACGGGGTAGTCTACACTGAGGCTGTAGGCCCTATCGCTTATATCATCAAAGCACGGGTACAACTGCTTCGTGACCTCGGCGCGGCGATCTCCCCGTTCAACTCCTGGATGCTGCTGCAGGGACTCGAAACGCTGCATTTGCGTCTGGAGCGCCACAGCCAGAATGCACTCAAGGTCGCCCAGTATCTGGAGGCGCATGATTCTGTAGAGTGGGTCAGCTATGCCGGACTGCAGAGTCATCCATCCTATAAGCTGGCTCAGAAATATCTGCCTAAGGGCCAAGGAGCCATCCTGACCTTCGGGATCAAAGGCGGCGCAGCCGCAGGGGTGAAGCTGATCGAGAACGTGAAGCTGTTCTCCCATCTGGCCAATGTCGGCGATTCCAAGTCGCTGATTATTCACCCGGCCAGCACAACTCACCAGCAGCTGTCGGTCGAGGAGCAGATTACCGCCGGTGTTACACCGGAGCTGCTGCGCTTGTCCATCGGCACCGAATCCATCGACGATATCCTCTATGACCTGGAGCAGGCGATCGCTGCCAGCCAGCAGGCTTAGGCGGGATTAGCGGGAGCGGGCTGTGCTGGAGGGAGAGGTTGAGCCGCTAAGCTGCCAGAGAGTTGTAGCTGGATAGACGGTGAGCAAAAGCTGTGGATTCCCCCCAACTGGTTTCAATGGATCACAGTTCCTGGAAACTTAGGAAGAGAAATTAAAGACTACTGTTTGATGCAGAATGTTTCTGTATTAGGCGGTGGTCTTTTTTTTGTGGGAGCAGGGGGTGGGGTTGGGAGTGGGAGTGTGAGGGTTTGCGAGGAAATAAGGAATGGTTTGTGAGAAAAACGGTTCGTGAGGAATTGATCCGGGGAAGTGGGCCGGCAAATGTATTTTCTGCAATAGATTAGGCTATATTCGGCTTTAAAATCCGTTCTGATGTATTCCATACAACAGATTTCCGGCACACGCCTCCAAAACATCCTTTCTGCGAAAATCTGCTGTACAAACTGCAACAGATCGCTTTTTACAGCCCCTAAAGAGAAGAGCTGCTGTAGTAAATACAATAGATCACCAAGCGTCAACCCGAACCTTAAATCAATTCGAAGCCTATAGTGATTAATAACAGAATATGTAAAGGTTACTTCCCACCTACTTCAGCTCGCCTACCCATTGAAGCTCGTCACCCCACCGCTTGTCCACTACCTATCAGGGTAAGATTTTGCTGTTGCATCATTTGATACCGTTTGCATATTTCAGGGCTTTGGCCAGTATTTATAGATTGAAGCATCGTCAAATGCTGGCAGCTACTCCTCAAGGGGAGCGGAGCGGCAGTAATCCAAAGGTAAAAGGTGGGTGCGAGGATGAAGGGTGAACGCCAGCAGAAGGATGATCCAAACAAGGAGGAGCGCCCGTTCAAGTATAACGCGGGCGACCGGACCCTTGGCGTGGAGATGAGCCAGTCCGCAACTGTAGCCTCCGCCGCAGCGGAATTTCTTGCTGATGGCGAGCCGCGCAAGGGGAAAGTGAACCGGGAGCGGACGTATTCCCGCCGCCCGGGGGAGCGTCAGGCTTTTCTGGTTCTGCGTGATGGAGGGGGCGACCGGTCTCTTCAGCGCGGGGAGCCGGGAGTCTACCCTGCGGGCCCCTGCCTGATCCGGGGCGAAGAATGGCTCCATGAGCCGGAACTGTCGGTGCTCTATTCGCGCTGGATGTCGTGCGGGGAGGCGGAGCCGGCGCAGGCTGAGCGGCTGCTTCAGCGGATCTATCACCGGCTGCGGGCTGCGGCTGCCGACCTCCTGGAGTCAGCGGACGGCGTCTGGGCCGCTGTTACTCTGCTCTATACGCCGGAGCTCGCTGCCCGCCCGGCCAGACTGGCTGCGCTTCAGGACGCGCAGCTTGACGCGCTGTTCGCCGCCGCGCTGCACAGCCAGCGGCTGGGCGGCGACAGCCGCATTGACTTGCTGGCGCCGTACCCCGCCAGCCTGGAGGAATTCGCGGCGCAGCGCGAATTCATTGAGGGCGTGGCCGAGCAGACTCTCGGCCACGCTTATGCGGCAGCCTGCCGCATCGGGGCGCTGCTCGCGCCCGATGTGGGGCAGGCTGCCGCCGGGGAAATCGCGCGTATCGCCGATTTCCTGGTGCTGGACGGCGCGGCGGGCGAAGCCGCGCCCGGAGAGAACGCCGCCGAGAGCTTCGCCACGGCAGCGGCTGGGGTGCTGGCCGCCGTGCGCCGGGTACGGCCGGCGGCGGCAGTGCTCGCCGCGGGGGCACCGGCGGCGTACGCGCTGGCCGATCTGTATGAGATCGGCCTGAGCGGGATCTTTTGCAGCGCGGCCCACCGGACCGAAGCGCTGCTGCGGGCGGCCTGCCTGACCTGGATTGCCCGGCAGGACAATACAGATGCCGCCGCCGGAGGGTGGCAGTAGCAGGCGGACAGGGCGGCTGTCCCTAATTCATCTAGAGCTGCGGCTCAAGCTGTTCAAGCTGCTGCCACCGCCTGAGCATTATCACCGTCACACGCCGGTAATCAGGCTGTAGGCTACATTCATCCGCACTGCCAGCGCTACGACTCAGGCTGTTCAAGCTGCTGCCACCGCCTGAAGCATTATCGCCGTCACACGCCGGTAATCAGGCCTTTGGGCCGCCAGACCATACATTATTACCGACAACTCTCAGTGCCTAAGCGACTCTACTATAACAACAACCCGATTCCACCAGCCATTCAGGCTGCGGCGGAATCGGGTTATATTGTGCTGCATATAGCAGAGAGTTACCACACCACAGTGTACCTTTGAACCAACCGGCTGCTGTAGCCGAAATCCTGCACTAAATACAACATTCCCCGCGTTAAGTCGGCTGTAATTATGGATTGTTGCATGAAATGCAGCATTTCTCATCCCCCGAACCGATGGGCGAGACAATTCCTGTATTTTGTACAACATTCCTCTCAAAACCCCGGGAGTAATGAATCAAAGCTGCAATTTGTGCAACATTTTTCCTTCCTGGCCAGCAATGCCTACCCCAGCCGCACCGTTGCCCCTCCGGGAATCTGTCGTACCTCGCCGCCCACGCTGACCCACACCTCGACAGCCGAAGGGTTATAGACCATCTCCTGCGAAGCGGAAAAGCGCAGCCCCTGCAGCGCGGACAGGTAATCCACGATCTCGATGTTGGTGGCGTACCAGATGTCATCGTGGCCGCCCATCATGGCGGCGAACTGCTCCAGCTCCTGCCAGTTGTCATTGTCGTTGAATTCGTAGCTGTGTCCCCAGACATACAGCATCTGCATGTGCGAGAACCGGGGTTTCTCCTCAAGGAATTGCTTGCCCAGCGCGAGCATGTCGCGGTGATGGCAGGTGGGATGCCAGGCCAGCAGGTTGTCCGGCAGGCTGAAGCTGCCATGCGACTTCACTGTGCGGGAATACTCAATCCCGAGGGCCGGAAGCACGCTCAGCACCGCATCGCTGTAATTGCCGAACGGATAGGACATGCCCCGAACCGGATAACCGGCGATGGCCTCCAGAGCCTTGCGGTCCGTCAGAATCTCATCGGCGATGCCCTCGCGCGGGGTCATGGAGAGGAAGGGATGGGTGCGGGTATGCGCCGAAATCTCATGCCCCTCATAGAGCGCTGCCACTTCGTCCCCCGAGATATAGCCTTCATTGCCGAAGAACCCCGAATTGAGATGAAAAGACCCCTTCAACCCATGCTGGTTCAGAATCTCCACGAGCTTCCGGTCGTAGGTTCTTCCATCATCCCAGCTCGTTGTTAGCGCTTTAGAAACCCCGCCTGGAAATAGATCGAATTTGATTCTCATTGCTGTTATCCTCCCTAACTATAAAATATACCGAATTTGCATGTGAGCACCGGTCCCGCCTAAGGCGAATACGGCTCCACCAAAAACAATGCCAGAAATGAAAGCCATAAGCAAGATTCTTGTTAATGGACGGCATTCCGCCGCTTGGCTACACTGAGGTGGCGAACAGGGAATTCGCGCAAGCGGCAGGCCCTGGTCAGGACATTCACAAGGGGGAACATTATGCACACCATGTCACGAACAGCGCTTGAGGAACAGATCGCCCGCGTCATTGAGCGGATGAAGGATATGAAAGGCTCCATTCAGGAGACCGCCCCGATCGGCATCATCTCGATGGACAACTGGGAATGGCCGCAGGGGGTGGGACTGTTTGCCCTATACAGCTACTACCGGGAGAACCGGGAGGAGGAGATTCTGCGCTATTTGACCGGCTGGTTCGACAGCAAGCTTGACGGGGGCATCCCGGAGAAAAACGTCAATACCATGTGCCCGATGCTTACCCTAAGCTATCTGGCAGAGGAGACCGGGCGCGCGGATTATCTCCGGCTGTGCCGGGAATGGCTGGGGTACGTGCTGTATGACATGCCCCGCACGGAGGAAGGCGGGCTTCAGCATGAGGTGACCGGCAGTCCGAATACCGGACAGCTCTGGGACGACACGCTGTATATGACAGTTCTGTTCGTGGCCCGGATGGGGATCTTACTGAAGGAGGAGGAGTGCATTCAGGAGAGCATCCGCCAGTTTCTGGTCCATCTTAAGTATCTGACCGATCCTGTGACCGGATTGTTCTTCCACGGCTGGACCTTCGAGGGCAGCCATCACTTTGCCCGGGCCCTGTGGGCGCGCGGCAATTCCTGGTATACCGCCGGGCTGGCGGATTATCTGGAGATGGTGGAGCTGCCGTCAGGGGTGAGCAGCTTCCTGCTGTCCTCGCTTACGCGCCAGGTGAACAAGCTGACGGAGCTGCAAGACCCGTCAGGCGCATGGCATACCCTGCTGGACGACAGCAGCTCGTATCTGGAGACCTCGGCTACCGCCGCCTTTGCTTATGGCATGCTGAAGGCAGTGCGGCAGGGGCTGCTGCCGGAGGACTGCCGCAAGCCTGCAATGGCAGCGCTTCGGTACGTGCTGAGCCAGATTGATGAAGAAGGCGTGGTGCAGGGAGTGTCCTATGGCACCGGCATGGGGGCTACCTTACAGGACTACCGCGAGATTCCGGTCTGCCCGATGCCCTACGGGCAATCCATGGCGCTCCTGCTGCTGGTGGAGGCGATGAAGCATGTATAATTCCGCCAGCACCCATTCTTCCAGCACCAAGGGGCTGCCGGGGCTGGACCGGGTTGCCTTCCATAACGTTGCCGAGCTGGAACCGGCAGCGGGCTACGGATTGTATCTCCGCCGCATTCCGCGCAGCGTCAGGGAGCATCTGAATGAGCGGGGGCGGTTCATCGCCGGGGAAGCGGGCGGCTGCGAGCTCCGGTTCGTCACCATGGCTCCGAATATCCGCGTTACCCTGTCCTTGCCGGAGACGGATGGCAGTGTAACGGTATACAAGGGGGGGCTGTTCCACTCCAGACATGAGCTTCAGGCCGGGACGATCCGCACCCTCCAGTTAAGCGAACCGCCAAGGCTGGCGATGGCGGAGCGTGATCTGCTGATGAAAGCGGGCTTTGCGCCGGAGGTATGGCGGATCTGCTTCGGACGGTATGCCTGTGTGGTCTGCGGCGTTGAGACCTTCGGGCATCCGCTCCGCCCGCCGGTGGAAGGGGAGACCCCCGGCAAGCGCTGGATTGCTTACGGCTCATCCATCACCTATGGAGAGAACGGCAGCCTGCCGTATATTTCCCACGCGGCAAGAAGACTGGCCGCCGATGTACTGGGTCTCGGCATGAGCGGCTCCTGCCACTGTGAACGGGAGATGAGTAATTATCTTGCGGCGCAGCAGGACTGGTCGTTCATGACGCTGGAGCTGGGCGTGAATATGCGTGACCACATGTCCCCGGACGAATTCCGTGAGCGGACCGGCTATCTGCTGGACCAGCTGGTAAGCAGGCATCCGGAGAAGCCGGTGGCGGTCATTACGATCTATCCCAACTTTGCAGGGTTCCCGGGAAGCGGGATAGCGGAGAAGGATGTTCATTTCAACGATATTCTGCGCAGTCATGTGAAGCGTCTGGACCACCCGAAGCTGAGCCTGATCGAGGGAAACAAAGTGCTGGATGACCTTGCCGGGCTGTCCTGCGACCTGATTCACCCGGGGGATGAGGGACATATACGGATGGGGGAGAATCTGGCCCGGGTGCTGGAAGGAATCCTGCAAACCCAGGCTGTATAAGGGTTCAGCGGCGATTAACAGAAAAACTGGATATTGCTCTGGCCCGCTAAAGCAGCTATGGTGAGGACATGAAATCGGCCATTTCAGCTCCATAGCATTCATTCATCACGCAATCACGCACCACACGCAAGTGAAAGGAGGCACCGTAATGAAAGCGAATACAAGCAGTGAGGCGGTGCTGCGGCTGGACACTTCACGGCAGAGCGGAAGCAGCCGCAGACGCTTCTGGCAGACCCGCCGCTTCAAGAATAATGTCCCCCTGTGGGTCATGTTTGTTCCGGTTATCGCATTTTATATCATTTTCAAATACACCCCTATGCTGGGGCTGGTCATCGCCTTCAAGGATTATACCTTCTATGAGGGGGTATGGGGCAGCCGGTGGGTCGGCATGGACAATTTCACCAATCTGTTCACCCAGGCGCAATCGGTACAGATTATCCGCAATACGCTGGTGCTTAGTATATTGTCGGTGCTGGTCAGCTTTCCGTTTCCGATTGCCCTGGCGATTATGCTCAATGAGGTCCGGAACAAGTTTTTCAAAAAATCGGTCCAGACCCTCGTCTACCTGCCTTACTTTTTCTCCTGGGTCATTGTCGGCGGGCTGGTAGTAACGATTTTTGCCCAGACCGGGGTAGCCAATGCGGTGGTTGAGAAGCTGACCGGCCAGGCTTTTCCCTTCCTGTTCAAGGAGTGGTCCTGGGTCTCGATCTTCCTCGGCTCGGGAATCTGGAAGGATGCGGGCTTCAATGCAATTATCTATCTGGCTGCGCTGACCTCCATCGACCCCAGTCTCTATGAGGCGGCGAGTATGGATGGGGCGGGCAAATGGAAGCAGATCCGCCATATCACGCTGCCCGGGATCAGTCCGACCATCGTCATTATGCTGATTCTGGCCATGGGACGGGTGATGGAGGTGGGCTTCGACCATGTCTACGTGCTGCAGAATTCGATTGTATCGGGGATCTCCGAGGTCATCAGCACCTACATCTACGCGATTGGCCTGCAAGGCGGACAGTTCAGCCTGACGGCTGCCCTGGGGATGTTCGATTCTCTGGTGGCGCTGACCCTGGTGCTGATCTCCAACGCTATCGCCCGGCGCTTCAACAAAGGCTTGTGGTAACAGGAGGACACTATTTATGCAAAGTACAAAAGGTGAAAAAGTATTCTACAGCTTCAATTATCTGCTGCTGACGCTCGCAGGCATACTCTGTCTGCTGCCGCTGCTCCATCTGGCCTCCCTGTCGCTCAGCGGCAAGGATGCGGTGCTCTCCGGTTTTGTTACCCTGTGGCCTGTGGAGTTCACGCTTAGCTCTTATACCATGCTGTTCGAGGGAACGCCGGTGGTACGCGCTTTTGGCAACAGCCTGCTGATTACTCTGGTCGGGGTGGCCGCCAGTATGCTGTTCACCATCTTCGCCGCCTATCCCTTGTCCCGCCGTGATTTCTACGGAAGACGCACACTGACCCTGGCGATTGTGTTCACCATGCTGTTCACGGGCGGACTGATTCCGACCTATCTCGTGGTCAGCAGTCTCGGCCTGGTGGATTCGTACGCGGCACTGTGGCTGCCCGCTCTGGTCAGCACTTATAATATGATGATCATGCGGTCTTTTTTCGAGAACATTCCGGAGGAGCTGGTGGAAGCGGCCCGAATTGACGGCTCCGGCGAATGGCGGCTGCTGGCGGGCATTATTCTGCCGTTGTCCCTGCCTGTGCTGGCGACCATCGGCCTCTTCTACGGCGTGTATTACTGGAATTCGTTCTTCAACGTAATGATCTATATGAACAGCCCGGAGAAAATCAATCTTACCGTGCTCATCCAGCAGATGGTGAAGAGCCAGGCCGTCCTGCAGGAGCTGAATACGATGAACTCGCAGGAGGTTGTCAATATTACACCGGAGGGCATCAAGGCCGCCGGGATTATGGTTATGGTCATTCCGATGCTGATCGTGTATCCGCTGCTGCAACGGTATTTTGTTAAAGGCGTGACTATCGGTGCGATCAAGGGTTAACCGCTGCATCCTATCCAAACGATCAAGAACACCACAATAGGAGGGTCACATTCATATGTCCAAACCACTATGGCTTAGAAAAAAAACCGCTGCCGGAGCAGCCTCCCTGATGCTCGTTATCGCTGTCACAGGCTGCGGCGGCAATAATGCCACACAGGGCGCAGACGGGGGCAAGGGAGAGGCTTCGGGGAAACGCGGCTCCATCACCGTCTCTCTATATGACCGCGGCAGCGTACCGGCGGAAGAGGGGACAATGAGCGACAACCGCTGGACGAAATGGGTCAACGAGAACGGCCCGGTGAACGTCAAATACATTACGGTTCCGCGCTTCGAATCCCTGCAAAAGTTCAATGTGCTGTTCGCGTCGAAGTCTGCCCCGGATCTGATCTTTGAATTTGATACCGCTTACCAGGGCCAGCTCTATAACCAGAAGCAGCTGCTTCCGCTGGATGACCTGATCAAGAACAGCAGTACAGAGTATAAAGCGATGCTGGAGAAATATCCGGCGCTGCGCAAGGCAGGCACGATGGCGGACGGCAAGCTGTATACGGTGGGGCGTCCGGTCCAGTTCGGCCCGCAGCACTATCTGTTTATCCGCAATGACTGGCTGAAGAAGCTGAATTTGCAGGTGCCTACTACACCCGAAGAACTGCTGAATGTGGCAAAAGCGTTCACCGAGCAGGACCCCGACGGCAACGGCAAGGCGGATACGTACGGGACTGGACTCAGCTTCGTGGCCGGCATTATTCTGAACAACATGTTCGGCACCGGATTCACACTGTTCGGGGAGGACCAGTATCCTTGGGTGCTGGAGAACGACAAGGTTGTCCATGACTGGGACCGGATTCAGGCGGCGCTATCCTTCCAGAAGCAACTGTATGCAGCCGGTGTGGCGGATAAGGATTTCGTCACCGATAAGAACGGCGAGAAGCAGAAGCAGGACTGGATCTCCGGCAAGCTGGGGATTTACGGGGCCAACGGTGCCGATATCGGCACCTATGAGACGCTGATGAAGAATTCTCCTGAAGCCGAGGTCATTCCGATTGCCTTGCCGACGACGGAATTCGGCCAGTTCAGTCCGACCCTGACCACCCCGATCCAAATGACTGGTATGGTGAACGCAGCGGCCAAGGACCCTGAGTCTGTAATGAAAATGATTGACTTCATGGTCACGGAGCAGTACACCACTACTATCCAGAACGGCATTGAAGGCGTGCACTACAAGAAAACTGCCGACGGCCGTGCGGAGGTAATCGACCCTGAGAAGAACAAGAAGGAGCTGGAATACAACCGCGATATGGGCATGCTGACTCCGCTGATCGGCAAGAATTACGGGCTGAAGAACAAGGTCAACCCTACCCCTGCCGAGCAGAGTTTAATCAAAATCTATGAAATGTCCGAGAAGCTGTATATGGACCCTGCCCGCCCGATTGTCGGCATTACGCAAAAGGCCTTCCTGCCGCTGCTGCCGCAGGATCTGACCCAGATCAACACGAACGCGAATAAAACAATTCTCGACCGGGCCATGCAGGCCATTGTCAGCTCTGATCCCGGTTCAGTGGACCAGTTCATTGCGGAAGCGAAGGGAATCTGGGAGAAGGCAGGCGGCCCCAAGGTCGATGAGTTCTACGCAACCTGGTATCAGGACCATAAAGCAGATGCGATCATGCTGAAGGATATTTATGAGATGGGCAAACAGCTGGATACAGCCGAATAAACGGAATTCGCGGCATAGGAGGCGAGCAAGCGTTGAACAATGGGGTAAGGGCAATTCTGGAGCAGAGCTTTGCGGCTGCCTCGGAGGGGATTGTGGTGGAGGAAGGGCTGGTGCGCTACAATTGGCCCGGCCACACCCGGCAGGTATCACAGCTGCCGTACTGTCATGAGGCGCGGTTCTCAGCAGGGTATTATGCCTATGGCACACTGCTGGGCCGGCTGGAGGAGCAGGCCGGGCTGGAGATGCTTGAGGCCATCGCCCGGCTGCAGTTTACAGATCCGGAGCATCCGGATTACGGGGGATTCCTCTGGTACCGGGAGGAGAGCGGGATACAGGATTCGAATGCGGCATTTTTTATCCTCATGCCGCTTATAACGGTGCGTCTTAGCAAGCCGGAGGTATTCCCGGCCAGTCATCTGGAGGTGATGCAGCGGATGTTCGGCCATGCGGCGGCCTGGTTCTCCAGGGAATGCCGGACCCCGGAGCTGTTCTATCCGAACAAGACGATGAGCGACGGCGCCATGCTGCTGGCCATCGCCCACTTCCTGGGCGAACCTGAGCATCTGCAGACCGCAAGCGGATATTTCGCCAGATGGGCGGAATATACCGGCCGCCGGGGCTGGGGCTGGGGAGAGAATATCAGCCTCGTCTACCAGGGGGTGATGATGAATGCGCTGAGGATTGCCGGTTCGGTGCTTCAGCAGCATGACCGGGAGCTGGCCGGGCGGCTGTCAGAGCATATGGATACCCTGAAGAGCATTCTCGTGTTCCATGACGGGGAGGAATTGGTTCCGGCCATCCGCAGCTACAACTTCCGGGGAGAGACGCAGCGGCCGAGCCTGCTGTGGGCGATTGCGGGTGTAGCCGAGTTCAGCCGTCTGGCGGAACAGAAGTTTTCGCTTAATGATGTGGCGGCGCTGCTCCTGTTTGAAGAGGAGCTGCTTCAAGGGAGTGCCCCCTTGGCTGCGCTGCCCGTACCCCGGATGCTGGAGGAACGGATCTTCGATGCCTCCCGTTCCTACAGCTGGATCGGACGGCATACCCGGCTGGGCAGCATCAACCGCTTTCCGGTGATGCCGGGCAGCTACCAGCACCCCACCTGGGGCCTGGGCTGGCAGAGCTTTCCGGTCAGCTTCAGCGTGAAGGATCAGCAGGTATCCTATCTGCGGTGGTACGTGGATGATTCCGCCGCCGTGCGGACGCATCCGGCGGAGGATTACCGGACCGCCTATCTGATGCCCGCGCTGTTTGCAGAACCGCTGTACCCGGAGGTGGAGACCCGTTCGGCCCAGCAGGCGAATGCGCTGGTGGTGGTCCGCTCTATGACCCGGCTGCATAACCGGGCCGCGGAGATCGCGGATGAATGGGTTGTCCACCGCTATGACGGTGAGGTGGAGCGGGTAGTGAACGCCGCCGGGGACAGGGAATGGCTGGTCCTGCGTTATCCGGGCTGTGCGGTGGCGGTCACGGCGCTCAGTGGGATTTGTTCCGGTGCGGAGGCGCGCGCCGCGCAGCCTGTCATTGTGGTGCGGGAGGAGGGGAGGATCAGGCTCCGCCAGGTCCTCTACTCCGGCGACAGCACCCTTCTGGCGCAGTCCCGCCTGGAAGCGGGCTGGGCGGTAGTATGTCTGGACGAGGCAGCGGAAGCTGGCGATGTCCGCAGACTGCTGGATGCGGTGCGGATCGAAGACATCGAGACGGACGACCGGGAGGTGCCGCGGGAGCCATGGGCCCGGGCGCGGGAGATTGTGCTGGCGGCGGGCAACCAGCCGCCGGTCCGGCTAACCGTTGATCCGTACGCCCCTTAACCAACTTAACCAAGCCGCGCAGTTCAAGCGGCAAGCCTTTCTGTTCGTTGTTATTCATTACTGTATTCCTTTCTGTTCCTTGCATGGTCCTTTGACCCATTGCATGCCTCAGGGGTTGCCGTGTCCCGATTAAGGTGCAGGCGGAAGCAGTAGGCTTAATTGCACTCCATACAACTAAATCGTCCGATGTACCGCCGAATATCAATTTAGCTGTATTTGGTACAACTAAAATCCCCCTATACCCCGCTTCTCACCCATTTGGGTGAATTTAGTTGTACAGAATGCAGTTAGAAGACGAAATCCTTCCGTTTCACGGTTTTTAAATGTACAAAATACAACTATCGCTAAATGTTCGCGTCGAACGCAGTTCCATAGAGGCCGCATTTATCGCTGAAACGGTGCTGCCCCTAAAAGGACAGCAAGGCCGTTTCTACTTGATTTCCGTATCTATGGGCTGCATCTATGGAATGAATTCACTGCTTAAGTTCGGATGCTCTACCGGAACACTATACTTGCTTCCATACGGAAAGGTGGCTATTATGAGACAATCCAATCGGAAACCGTTCTTTGTATGCGCTATCATTTTGCTGCTGCTGACAGGTCTTCTCCCGGCAAATCCTGGTTCGGTGGCCCGGGCAGACAGCACCTATAAGCTGGATGAGACGTTCGAGTCGTACAGCCCCGGCACGAAGCCGGCCGGCTGGACCATCAAGACGCCGCCGCAGGGGGTGAGCGTTGCCGTACAGACCTGGGAAGGCTACGCCGGCAAGCTGCTGGAGATCCATCAGGCAGCCAAAACAGCGGGCAGCTATATTATAAGCAAATCCGTTACGGATGTTACGTACAGAAGCCTGTTAAGCTATTCGTTCAGAGCGGAGCAGACCGGAGCGGTGATCTACCTGCCCACCCCGCAGAGCGGCTCTGTCACGCTGGTGAAGTTCGCCATTAATAATGGTGCGTTCAGTTATATGAAAAAAGGTGCCGGATCATGGACCTCCGTAATGCCAATATCGGCAGGGGTGTGGTATGACGTACGGGTGGCTCTCGACAGCGTCAGCCACAACTTCGATCTGTCCATTGACGGCAATCGTCTGCTGACGAAGGAGCCCATGGCCGAGGGAGGAGCGTTATCCTTATTCTACATGGGTTTTTATAAGGACAGCATCGGCAAGATAGGTTTTGACGATTTTATTGTAAGCGGATACAAACAGGCGGAAAGTGCAGCCTTCTCCCAGCAGTCTTACGGGCTGCGAAGAGGGGAGAAGCTGTCCTTGCCGCTCCAGTTCACACCTGCAGATGCTACGGATCAGACGGCAGCCTGGTCCACCGGCAGCGCAGAGGTGGCAACGGTGGACGCCAATGGTCTGGTTACTGGTATCCGTGAGGGGGTGACGACCGTTACGGCACAGCCGAACGAGGCGCTTCCGGCGGTAACCGCTACGGTAGCCGTCTACGAAGATCCGATCACGGATATTGTACTCGCTCCGCTTCAGCGGGCGGTTCCTGTAGGCTCCCGTGTGCTGTTGAAGGCAACAGTAACACCGGAAGACAACACGGATACAGGCATCCGGTGGGGAACAGAGGACGAGAGTATTGCCGTGATTGACCGCTATGGAGAGCTGACGGGGGTAAGCGCCGGAACGACTACCGTATTCGTCACGGATGAGACCGGAAGCGTCCGTGCGGAGACGGAAGTCACCGTCACCGGAAGAACGACAGGTCAAGAGCTGTATGTCGCTCCTGGCGGGAACGACAGCAATAATGGTACCGAGGCGGCGCCTTTCCGGACGATTGCCCGTGCCCAGCAGGCGGTACGCCTGTTGAATGAGGATATGGACGCCGACATTGTTGTCAATCTGAGGGGAGGGATGTATACGCTGACGGAGCCGCTGGAATTCACACCGGAGGATTCGGGGACGAACGGCTATTTTGTCACTTACCGCAGCTACCCCGGGGAGCAGGCAGCCATCAGCGGCGGGCGGTCTGTCACAGGCTGGACGGTGTTCGACAGCGCCAAGGGCATCTACCGGGCGAATGTCGGGACCGGCCTTCAGACAAGGCAGCTGTTCGTAGATGGCATCCGGGCAGTCCGGGCCAGGAGCACAGCAGGACTCGTGAATCCGCTGAAGACAGCAACCGGCTATACCTCGGATAATACGGAGCTGGCCGGGTGGAGCAATACGTCAGATATGGAGCTGGTATTCAATGAGCTGTGGACGAATTCCCGGATTAAGGTAGGGTCGGTAACCGCTTCAGGCGGCAAAGCACAGATCGTCCTGCAGGAGCCGGGCCGGAGCGCGGTCTTTAACCGGGGATTAACCTCGGCGACTGTACCTGTCTATTACGAGAATGCTATGGAACTGCTGGATGAGGCCGGGGAATGGTACTATAACCGGAATGAAGGTATGCTGTATTACAAACCGCGTGCCTGGGAGAATCTGTCCACTGCCAAGGTTGTGGTTCCTGTACTGGAACAGCTTGCCACAGTCTATGGCAGCTCGGCTGACGAGCCGGTGCGCAACCTGAATTTTGAAGGCCTGAAATTTATGTACACCACCTGGAACCGGCCGAGTACGGCAGCGGGACATTCCGATTCCCAGAACAACCATCTGCGTTATCCGTCGATCCCCGATGAGCTGACCGATGCGGCGGTGATGCTGGAGCTGGCCAATACGGTGAATTTCCGCAACAATGAATTCACCAAGCTGGGCATTACGGCCGTACGGATGCAGAACGGTGTACAGAACAGCCGGATGGAAGGCAACCGCTTCTATGACATTTCAGGCAGTGCGCTGAACGTGGGACAGCCGAATTCCTCCGACCGGAATATCTATCATCCGGCAGACCACAGGCTGCTGATGAAGAATAATGATGTGCTGAACAATGTGATCCACGACATCGGGATTGACTATAAATCGGCTTCCGCCGTATCTGCCGGGTATCCGGTAGACATGGATATCAGTCATAATGAAATGTACAACCTGCCTTACAGCGGAACCCATATCGGGTATGGCTGGGATAAGCTGTTCGACGCCGCTACCCGGAACGTGAAGATTCAGGATAACCTGATTTATGACCTCATGGGAATGGGCTTGCGTGACGGAGGCGCCATCTACAGTCTCGGACCTACCGGAGCCACCGCACAGGACAAAAATCTGGTCAGCGGCAACTACATCCGCAACCAGATGGACGGCAATTCTGCCCTGTACACGGATGAAGGCTCCGCCTACTGGAAATTTGAGCACAATGTGATCGATCTGAAGGATGCTCCGCTATGGCATTCAGCGTTCCGCTGGGCGATGGCGTATGTGCCGACCATCCATGATGTGGATTTCGTGAACAATTATACAACGACGGACGGCTATACCAACAACGGGCGCAATGTTCTGTTCGAGAACAATACGGTCCAGCCGGATGCACAGTGGCCTCAGGCGGCACGCTCGATCATTGATCAGGCCGGGCTTGAGCCGGAATATGCCTCAGCAGCAGACGGTCAGGTCCGCCGCTGGAAGCTTGATCCGCTTAAGCTGGCCGCGGGTGGCAGCGGACAGGTCTCAATCCAGGCCATGGATGGCAAAGACCAGCCGCTGGGCAAGGAAACCAGCACCTTCTATTACAGCATTCTTGATCCGGCCGTAGCCTCGGTTAGTAGCGGGGGGGTGGTCACCGGACTCAGCCAGGGACAGACGAAGCTTATCGTGAACATCATTAACGGCTCCATTCTGCGGACAATCACAACGGATGTATTTGTGGGCGATACCTTAGCCACAGTCCGCCTGGAGGGGCATGACGGCAATGTGGCGTATATCCGTGAAGGCACAGACCTGCAATTGCAGCCTTACGGCGAGACGCTGTTCGGCAACCGCGAGGAGCTGGAGGAAGTCACCTATACGAGTAGCGATCCTTCCATCGTCAGCGTCAGCGAGGGCGGCCTGTTGACGGGGCATCAGACCGGCTCGGCTACCCTCACGTTATCGGCTGAATATCTGGGCACCGTGACCCAGGGGCAATATGAGGTTAAGGTATGGGATGAGGCCAGCCAATACGAGCATCCCCTGACGGCAGAGCTGCAGGACCCGGATGGCTGGTACGTATCGGCAACCGCGAACGGGCTGAAGGAGACCGGGCAAGACAGCCTTACGCTGAGGGCTCCCGGAGGGCATGTCATTTACCAGAACCGCAAGTATCAGAATGAGCTGCTGGATTTCAAAATGAAGATCAATGACAGTGCGGCCTCCGCCAACTGGTACGCCCTGATGCTCAATAACCAGAGCAAGGAGCTAAGCTATAGCACCGGCAGCATGTATCTGGTGGTCATAGGGACATCGGGGATTGAGCTGCACCGCTTTAACGAAGGGGTACGCACCGTGATCTATGGCAAGATTGACGGCCTGACCAGCCTTGGCGGGCCGGCGATTCCGAATACGGCGATCACCTTCGGGGTGCAGAGCCGCGTTCAGCTGGGTGCTTTTCAAGAATCCGGGGGTGTGCGGCTGATCCTGAAGGTTAACGGGGTGCAGATCTTTAATTATCTGGACACCGCCGCAGGAGCCATCGGTGAAGCGGGGTACTTCGGGCTGGTCTCCCGCAATGCGAGCACAGAACTGGGGTACTGACAGACTAAGCTTCCCAATCCGGCCCCGTAGCCGATATTATTAAGCGATGATAGCCAACATCTGGACTTACAGGGGATGACACCGATGCATAAGAAATGGCTGTACCGACTGATTCTTTCCTACCTGCCGATCCTGTTTGCCGTGGTATTCTGCCTGATTATCCTGTTCTTCCTGACCTTAAATGAGGCGATGGAGAGACAGACGGCCAAGGCGAACGGCGTGTACGCAGAGAATGTGCTGCAGATCGTGGATACCACCTTGCGCAACCTGGAGACAACAACGATCAAAAGCCTGCTGCTGGATGAGAAGGTTGGCAGTTATTTTGACCGGCCGGGGAAGCTTGATCCTTATCAGGATTACAGGGTAACGGAGGTGCTGCTGGATTTCATGTCACCGCTGCCGATGATTGATTCGGTCTATTTATACCGTGCGTCTGACGGCAAAGTGCTGATGCAGCATTTCGCCTCCCGACTGCCGGACTTTGGGGACCGCAGCTTTGTTGAGACGGCGACGGGAAATACCGGCGGCTATGTCTGGAGCGGCATCCGTGACTTACAGCTTTTCTCCGGGGAGGATCGGCCGAAATCAGTCATTTCCCTTGTGGAGCAGGTGCCTTACTTCTCCGGCGAGCAGGGGCTGATCGTCATTAACGTGCGCAAGGAATCTCTGCAGGCGCTGATCCAGGATATGAATATGGCGAATACGGAAATCTGCCTGAAAGATGCCGGAGGGCGTGCCTTTGCAGGCGCGGATACCTGTTCTGATCCGCAGGTGCAGAAGCAGGCGGTCAGCCGCAGCTCCTCCTATACCGGATGGTCGATCCAGGTGGGAATGGCGCGGGCAGAGGCTTTCTCGCTGCTGTCGGCTTTCTCCAATGTCTGGGCGGTCCTGGGCTTCGCGGCTGTCGTCGGCGGGATTGCGGCCATGACCTATATCAGCCACCGGAATTACCGTCCGATTGAGCAGGTCATGAGCCGGATCTACAGGTTCGGAGAGGACCGTTCCTTCGGCTGGAAGCCGCAGAGCAAGGAGGATGATGAATTCTCTTTCATCGGCCATGCGCTGGAGAGTCTTATTGAACAGACCAACAGCTATGAGAAGCAGCAGGCGGAAGGCATCCTGCACAGGCGGAATCAATTGTTCAAGGAACTGCTGGAGAATAGCGGGCAGGAGTCGGCGGAAGTATGGAGCCGGGAAGCGGAGCGGATTGGAATGACCGGTGAATTTGCCGGCGCGGTTGTGGGGATTGCCGAGATTGATTTCTATGAGGCTTTTGCTGCAGGCTACTCTGCCCGGGATCAGGCCTTATTCAAATTCACGCTTCGCAGTGTGATTCAGGAGATCGCCGAGAAGGAAGGGGAAGCTCTCTGGACAGAGTGGATCGGATCTGGTCGTCTGGGTCTGCTGTTCCGCCGTTCTGCCGGCGGGGAGAACGCCGATGGTGCAGCGGAGAAGGCCCTAATGATTGCCGAGAGTGCCTGCTCCTGGGTGAAGCAGCATCTCAAATTCACGGCAACCTTCGGCCTCAGCGGACCTGTAGCGGGTCTCAGCGGATTATCGGATGCGTACCGCAAGGCCCTGGGGGCGCTGGAGCGCAAAATCACCGGCGGTCCGGGCCGCGTCTATGCGGCGCCAGCCGGAAGACCGCTGCCTCCGGCAGAAGGCATGGATGTGCTGGTCCAGGCCATCGGCGCGGTTCCCCAGCTGTACCGGCTGGGGAACGCGGAGTGGAAGCCGCTGATCGAGCGGATCTTTGAATTGCTGGCAGGCGGCAACTACTCCAAGGAGGATATCGTCCGGCTGCTGAGGCTGCTGGAGACCGGGTTGGCCCGGGAGATGCAGGAGCTGCCGCCGGAGATGCGGGGAATCTGGAACAACGGACGGCTGCGGGGAATTCCGCAATCGCCGGAGTCTTTTGAATGGATTGAGGAGCTGCACGGGGAGCTGGTCTCTTCGTTGGAAGAGATGGAGGAGGCGCTGCGCAGTCTGCGGATGAACCGTGAGCAGTATACGCTCGCCAATAAGGTACGCGAATACATCGGCTGCAATTACGCTGACCCCGACTTCTCCCTGACCCATGTCGCTGACAGCTTCGCCATGAATACCAAGACGGTAAGCCGGATCTTCAAGGAGGAGATCGGCGAGAACTTCGTCGATTATCTGGCCCGCCTGCGCATGGAAGAGGCCAAGCGCCTGCTGACCGGGACCTCCGATCCGGTGCAGAGCATCGCGGAGCGTGTCGGGTATATGTACCCCATGTCCTTCATCCGCGTCTTCAAGAAGCTCGAAGGCATTACGCCGGGCGAATACCGCAGAGAACGGAGCGGTACACCGAACGATGAGCGGGAGGGTTAGGTAACTTTAAATACACAAGACGGCTGGGGTTCCCCTGGCCGTCTTTTTCTTTATTTCAGTTATCAGGTTTCACAGGATAACTGATCCTTCGGTTACTCTTACCTTATCAGATTCAAAATATTGGATCAGACGACAATTCCCCTTCAAATTGCGTCTTTTTTCCAAGCGGGCGTTGTTCTTCAGGGCGTTTGGCTTAGCGTAACGGACTGAGGTGCTGTTATTTGGGAAGAAAGTCGCCAATGGGGCGAGTAACGGACTCCACAGGCCTTATCCTTTGCACTTCAGCTCCGAAACGTCTCATAGCGAGACTATAAGGTCGCCTGAGTCCGTTAAGCTGCAAAAAGTAGCGTTTTCGCGGGGATAAGATCTCTCCGGTCCGTTAGATTTTGGGTGGATAGGGTTTGACGAGCTTATCCATCCTTTTTAATCTGATGCTCTACTCTGAACCGCTGCGGGGCAAAAAACCAGAAATCAAAGGTATCCAATACAACAGAATAAGCTTTAGAGCCAAATAAAGTGGAGTCTATTGTAGAGAATGCAATTACGAAAGCGCACGGGCCAAATGTAGGCGAAAAACCGAACACAATAGCATGCCAGCCAATCGCTCCTCGATGAGGAGCAGAAGTGTCCCTTATTGTCCCCCCCTCTCAGCTCTATCATAGGGTTCTGCGGTTCCTTGAATACCGGCAAGCAGTCTGTGCCGAGATAGCGGTAAGTCAGTCTCTGGCCCTGAACTGTTTACACAAATGGCTCTGGTTGGTCGTGGCGTTATTATGCTAAAAAAGGGCATGATCGTCAAGGAATTGGCCCGCCGTATACGCTACTCTAAAGGGGTAGATGACATAAGGTTGGAGGGACACGATGCAGCGTTGTTTATATAGAGCCGAGTGCAGGGAGGATGCTAATCCGTCAGTATTCTGGGGCGCACAGACCGGACTGCTGGATGAGCGGATGGACAGGCTGGGCGTTTCACGGGTTAGTATTTTTCAGGATGGCAAGGAGCTGTTTCTGTACTTTGAGTGCACCAGCCGGGAGGTGGAGCCGGAGCAGTTATTTCAGGGTGCGGCAGAGATTCTTAAGGAATGGCCGGGAGGGGAGCAGCCCCGGTTGTGGGTGCCTATGATGGACATTTTCCATTATCAGCAGCCGGTTTCCGCAGAGCATTGGAAGCGCAGTCATTCGGCGGGAACCCCCTACGGACGAGTGGCGGCGCTGAAGCCGGAGCAGGTCTCAAGCTATGTGTATCACCATTACCAGTATCAGGAGGAACGCCCGGGAGACGGCGACAAGTACGGGATCATCGGGCTGCATGAGAACCTGCTGTTTTTTTATTCCGAGCTGCCTGCAACGGTAGAGCCTGCCCCGTACGCCGGGAAGCTTGCCACGAATCTCCGGCCGGAGCACTGGGGTGAGGTGATGGACCCGCATTTCAGGAAATGGAGTGGGGTGCAGCCGGATCAGGCCATTTGGAAAAAGCTTGCGCTCGTCCTAACCATCCCCCGCCCCCATACAGGAAAAGGAGAATGATTATGCTACGTACATCCATATGTCTCAATGGTGAGTGGGATTTCATGCCGCTCTATGACCAGCCGCGCAGCCGCGCGCTTCCGGAGAGATTGCAATACGAGGCCCGCAAAATACAGGTTCCCTCGAGCTGGCGCTACAGCTATACTGCGCCTTCGGGCAGCAAATTCGGCGAAGTCGCCGACTATAACTTCAAGCCCTTCGATGTGTATGGATACCCGGAGGAATGGAATGAAGCTGAAGCCGGGGTGCTTCACCGCTCCTTCCAGGTACCGGAGATGATGCTGGGGCAGCGGATCGTACTGCGGTTCGACGGCATTATGCAAAAAGCGGCCATCTATCTGGACCGCGAGCGGATTGCGCTCTGGGAGGACGGCTTCCTGCCCTTGCGGCTGGATATCACCGCGCTGGTGAAGCCCGGCCGGGAGCAGCATCTGCATGTGGTCTGCGGCAGCTTCGATACGGCGGTGCTTCCCTCCGGGGAGACCAAAATCACCGGACTCTCCGGCTCCTGGTTCGGCAGAATCGCCCGGGGCATCTGGCAGGATGTCTTCCTGGAGGCTTATCCGCCGGTATCGCTGGAGGATCTTACGATCCGCACCTCAGTCCGGCAGGGGAGGCTGGAAGTCGATGCTCTGATAAGCGGCACAGAAGGAGGCCCCTTACCCGAAGATCTGCAGGTGCTCCTGCAAGTCAGGGAGCGGAAGTCCGGCATTCTGCCCGCACTGGCAGAGCCGCCGCAGCCGCTGGCGGCAACCCGGCCGCTGCCCGTACTAGAAGCAGAAGCCGCAGTAGCACTTCGCCCTGCGGAGGCTGCGGCCGGGCGGCAATTATGCTGCAATACCGGCAGCCGGGAATGGGGCGGAGCGGCATTCAGCCTGCCCTGGCAGGATGCCAAGCTCTGGAGCCCGGACTCCCCTGTCCTGTATGAGCTGGAGCTTGTGCTGCAATCGGACGGTGGGGTTCTGGACCGCCGGAGCGAGACCTTCGGCTTCCGGGAGTTCTGGTGCGAAGGGCCGCAGTTTATGCTGAACGGCATTCCCGTTAATCTGCGGGGGGACTCGTGGCATTTTCAGGGGGCGGCCCAGCAGACAGAGGACTATATCCGGGGTTGGTACCGGATGTGCCGGCAGGCGGGCATTAACAGCATCCGGCTGCATGCACAGCCATATCCGTCTGATTATCTGCGGATTGCCGATGAGGAAGGGATGATGATTGTTGATGAGACGGCCATCTACGGCTCCAGCAAAAGCATGGATGCCGCCCATCCCGCCTTCATAGACAATTGCCGCGCGCATGTGCAGCGGCTGGTGCAGCGGGACAAAAATCATCCCTCTGTCATTCTGTGGAGTGTGCAGAACGAGATGCGCTGGGTTGACGGGCGGGATATCTACAAGCAGCATATACCCGCTCTGATGGAGCTGATGCGGGCACTCGATTCCACCCGCCCGATTATGGTGGAAGGGGATAACCGCCTGATCTCCAGGCAGCAGACCGAGGTGGAGAGCCGCCATTACAACATTGACGGCACCATCGCGCAGTGGGACCGGCAGGTTCCGCTCACCTTCGGCGAGCATGGCGGCTGGTGGTACATCTGTCCGCAGAACAGCAGCATGTATTCGGGAATGGATGTATATAAGGACTCTGACGCAAGTGCCGCCGGTCTGGCCCACAAGGAGCGGCTGTTCGTGGAATATGCACGGCGGCAGGGCGTTTCAGGGATCTCGACGTTTAACTTTGTCCATTATTTCATGCGGGCGATGCCGGAGCAGGAGCTGAAGCTGCCGCAGGCAGACCTGACTACGCCGGGCCCTAAGCCTGCCGTGATTCCGGCATACTCACTTTCGCTGAACAACGGGCTGCTGCCGGAGGAGTACCCGGTTTACAGGCCTAATCCTGCTTTTGCCATTATGGCCTCGGCCTTCAAGCCGGTAACGCTGATTGCGGCTGAATACAACCGCTGCTTCTTCGATGACGCGCCGGTCTCCCGCAGCTTCGATGTCTATAACGATACGCTGTCAGTGCAGGAAGTGACGATCGAATGTGAAGTCATGCAGGGCGGGCGCAGGGTACACAGCGAGACCTTTCGCTTCCGTCATGAGCCTGCTCAGCGCCGGAGCATCCGGCTGGAATGGATGCCCGAGGCGATCCATGGTGAAGGAGCAGGAGAGGGGACAGGAGTAGGCGCAGCGGTAGGCGAAGAAGAAGCCACGCTGTCCGCCCGCCTGTTACATGGCGGCGAGCTGATGCATGAGCTTGAGGTAAGCTACCGCCTGCTGTCTGGCAGCTGCCGTACCGAGCCGGTGGAGATCGCTCTGCCCGCAGCTTACATCGGTTCTGACCGGGACTTCCAGGCGATTCACGCGCTGGTGCCCGCACTGGTCCGGGCAGAGCCGGACGCGGTAGAGAAGCTTACAGCCGGGAGCCTGCTGATTGTCGGCAGCAAGATGGAGGATAAGGACGGTGCGCTGGACCGGGGGCTGCGAGGGTTCGTGCAGCAGGGCGGCCGGCTGCTGCTGCTGGAGCAGCTTCATCTCTCTCCCGGCAGGCTGCCGCTTACCCGCCGGGAATTCATCCGCGCACATGCCGGGGATTACGGGCATCCGGTGCTCCGGGGATTAGGCGCGGAGGATCTGATGTACTGGCATGAGGAGCTGCGCGAGGACGGGCCGCTGCCGATCATCCGGGCGGCCTTCGAGAAGCCGGTGACCGGCGACTTCACCCTGCTGCTGGAATGCAGCGCAGGGGACTTCGGAGACGGCGGCGATCTGTGGTCGACGCTGCTTGAATACCGCAGCGGAGCGGGCATGTTCCTGGCGAATCAGCTGGAGATTATGGATCATCTCCAGCGGGTTCCCCAGGCCTGCCTGCTGCTGCGCAGCCTGCTGCAGTATGCGGGCCGCGCGGTGGAAGCGGCTGCTTCCCCGGTAGCGGTGAGGTCCGTCTCCGACGAACCTGCCGGCAATCCCGCCGCCGTAGCCGCTCCCACCGCCGAACCCGCTACTGTCGATCCCGCCGTAGCCGATCCCGCCGCTGCGCTGCCGCCCGCCGCGGCAAGGTCCGCTGCGGTATGGGTCCGCAGCGGCGGAAGGGCGGAGGCCTTGCTCGGCAAGCTCCGCCTGGAGGGACGCAGGCTGGACAGCGCCGCAGGCTTGTCCGGCCTGACCCCCGGCCTCCTCGTCGTGGAGGCCGCACTGCTGGGCGGGCCTGGCGCGGCCGAAGCCGTCCGCCAGGCAGCCCTGGCCGGCAGCAGCGTGCTGGTGCTGCCGGCAGAGCCCGGCGGGCAGGAGGCGCTGGCCCGCCTGCTGGACCGCCCCGTGCGCATCGCGCCGCACGGGACGTATCATCTGGCGGCGGACTATACGCACGCCGCCGTGCAAGGCATCAGCCCGGTCGACCTGTTCGGGTTCGACAAGGTGCATCTCTCGCCCCGGGATGTCGTCAACCGGGAGCTGGCCGCGTACAGGCTGGAGGTGCCGGACGCCGAGGTGCTGTGCACCAGCGTGGAGGGCACAGCCTGGAAGGATTATTTCGCCGGGCAGCATGCGGCGGAATACAGCCGGCTGGCGCTGGTCGAGCTGAACCGCAGCCGGGCAGCTGCTCCGGGAGCTTTTGTGATCCGGCAGGCGGCCGGAGCGGGAGAGATCCTCTGCTCGCAGCTGCTCGCCGACCCGGACAGCGACAAAAGCCTCAGGCTCTACACCCGCCTGCTCGGCAATCTCGGAGCGGCGTTCTCCGATGAGTTGCTGCTTCATGACAAGGAGGATGCGCAGTGGGCGGTGGAGGCCGCAATGACGCTGTTCTGTCCGCCGCACATCGACTACGAGGCGATGAAGGACTACTATACAGACCCCGAATTCTCCCTGAATAACCTGGGGGAAGGCCTATATGGCTGGATGAAGAAAAAAGAACGCCGCCCGGACGGAACCTTCCTCATCCCCACACCGGAAGGACGCCCTCTGTTCCTGAGCTGCTTCGTGCATCTGCCGGAGACAGCGGATGCAGCTTCAGACAGCGTGAGCAAGGGCGGTACAAGAACCGGCAGACTCCGGGTGAACTCGGCCTGCGCTTTTGAGATCTATATGAATGGACGGCTGGTGGCAAATCCTGAACAGGAGATTACGCTGGTAAGCGGGATCAACCGCCTGATCGCCATCGTCCGGGGAGCGCAGGAGGATATTGCCTTCGGCATGGTATTCCTGAATACGGACGGCACGTATATGAATGATCTGGAGTTCCGCCTGACGATGGATGAGGTGGAGCCCAAGTGAGTAAGATCAATGGAGAGGAGCAGACCGATATGAACGCCAATGAACCGGTACCATCCGCAGCATCTGCATCATCCGCACCGTCCACATCATCCGCACCACCCGCAGGCCCTTCCGGCCACGCACAGAGTAACAAGGCTGTAGAACCGCCTTATGGGGTCAGTCTGCTTGCCCGCACTACTGAGCTGGACCAGTATTTTGCTTTCAACGATGAGGCGAGGGAGGTAGAGTTCAAGCGGCATGATATGCCGACCCCCTGGCTGAACTATTTATCCAACGGGACCTTCCATACCATGCTGTCCCATGCGGGCGGCGGATTGGCCTTCTACAAGTCTCCGCAGATCTGGCGGATTACCCGCTACCGTTTCTTCCATCTGCCCACCGACCGCTCCGGCCCGTATATTTACTTGCAGGATGCCGGTACAGGCAGCTACTGGTGTCCCACGTATGAGCCGGCCTTCCAGAAACCGCAGGAGTGGAAGAGCAGCCACGGAATGGGTTATACCCGCTTCGAAGCAGAGCAGAATGAGGTTGCGGCGAAGACCGTCTATTTTGTCGGGCCATACGAGAACTCGCTGATCTGGAATCTGACGCTGACGAATAACAGTAGAGAGGTCAAGGAGCTGAACGTGTATGCCTACGCCGAGTTTGGGATGATGGAGTTCATGCGCGAGCTGCAATGGCAGTGCTATAACAAGCATCAGGTATCGGTGCAGTACCACGGCAAGGAAGCGCTGATCTACAAATACGGGGTGGAAAATCAACCCAAGCCGGACGAAACACCGCTGGTCTATATGATGTCGGACGCACCGCTCGCCGGGTATGACGGAGACCGTGAAGAATTCATCGGCAGCTACCGCAGCGAGTCGAATCCGGCCGCTATAGAGCAGGGGGGCTGCACCAACTCGGCCATTCTGGGGGGAGACCCCTGCGGCGCACTCCAGGTTCAGGTAAGGCTTGCGCCCGGCGAGACCCGTACCGTGAACTTTTTTCTCGGAACGGCTATGAATGAGGAAGAGATCGAACGGGCCATCGACCATTCGCGGGAGGGGGATTTCGTCACCCGTTCCTATGCGGCGCTTCAGGAGAACTGGGACAGCTATTTGGGCGCATGGAACTGTGAGCTGCCCGATCAGGATGCGCAGCGCATGCTCAACACCTGGAATCCGTACCAGTCACAGCGGAATTTCCTCTTCTCGCGCAATATTTCGTACTATGCCACCGGCACCTTCCGGGGTGTCGGCTACCGGGATACCGCCCAGGATATTCTGGCAGTCGTACCGTACGATCCCGAAGCGGCCAAGGATAAAGTCCGGCTGCTCCTGGGGCAGCAGTATCAGGACGGGCATGTGAATCATTACTTTTTCCCGAATGAGGGCTGGGACCCGGTTACGAGTATCCATTCGGATGATCACCTGTGGACGGCGCTGGCCGTATGGGACATTCTGGCCGAGACCGGGGACGCGGCGTTCCTTCAGGAGAGTATTCCGTTCTATGACGGCGGTGAAGCGCCGCTGTATGATCATTTGAAGCGGGCGGTGGACTTCACCGTCTCCCGGCTGGGGCCGAACGGCTTCCCGCTGATGCTGCGCTCGGACTGGAATGACCAGCTTTTCCGCGTATGCCGTGAGGGCAGAGGGGAAAGCATCTGGACAGCGATGCAGTTCGGGACGGTGCTGCTGCGCATGAAGGATCTGGCGGCGGCCTCCGGTTACCCGGAGCATGCGGCGGACTATGACCGGCTCTACGGGGAGCAGAAGCGGCTCGTGAACACGCTGGGCTGGGACGGACAATGGTTCCGGCGGGCGGTGATGGATGACGGGCGGTATCTGGGTACCGCTGAGCATGAGGAGGCCCAGATCTGGCTCAACGCCCAGACCTGGGCGACCCTGTCCGGGATGGCTGAGCCTGACAAGGGGCTGAAGGCGATGGACAGTGTGCGCGACATTCTCGATACAGAGCTGGGCATCAAGAAGCTGCATCCGTCCATCACGAACTTCCCCGATCCCGCCGATCCTTTAACCAACTATAACAAAGGAACCGGGGAGAACGGAGCCGTCTTCTGCCACGCCAATACCTGGGCGATCATTGCGGAATGTATGCTGGGCAGAGGGGATCAGGCGTACAAATATTACCGCCAGTTAATCCCGAACATCGCCATGGAGCGGGCCGGGATACAGCGGTACAAAGCGGAGCCGTATGTCTATGCCTCGAACCTGTTCGGGCCGGAGTCCGACAGATTCGGCCTGGCGAATGTATCCTGGCTGACCGGGACGGCCGCGTGGATGTATGTAGCCGCTACGCAGTACATTATGGGCATCAAGCCGGTGCTGGCCGGACTGTCGGTGAACCCGTGCATCCCGTCTTCCTGGGAGGGCTTCTCGGTCACCCGGCGGTTCCGTGACTGCCTGTATGAGATTACCGTGAAGAACAACAGCCATGTCTGCTCAGGCGTCCAAGAAATCCGGGTGGACGGCGAACGGCTCGAAGGAACAGTCATCCCCCCATACCCGCACAAACAATCAGTGAAAGTGGAGGTCATACTGTAACGGTAGGCTTTCTGTAGAGACAGAGGGACTAAGTTAGATACAGAGTTTATAAGCAGTATAAAAAGTGTCCCGTAGGCGGCTCCTAGCAACGCCCGTGCGGGACATTTTTTTGGCGTTCAACGAACAGCCGGCTGATGCAACCAGGAACTACGCAGATTGGAACCCGCCATGGAACCGCTGGATCAATGAGGTGCAGAAGTGCACTTGAATTCGCCTAAAGTAGGAGATATGTGGAAATGAGGTGCAGAAGTGCACCTGAATTCGCAGGTGAACCAGAAGTTACTGTTAACTTCATTAAACAAATTCATTTTTCTATTAACCTCATTAACTCCACCAATTCCCAAGTACATTGAATAACCTCCCTAATCGGAATTCTCTTCATCCGCCCCCAGCAATCCTGACTCATTCTCCAGGCCAACCCTCTTTCCCAAAAATCAGGCTTGCCCCCGGGTTTACTTTTACGCCTTGCGTGGTATAGTATAGGTATAAGTTGCATGAAGGAAATATAGTTGCTCTATTGCAAAAATGATTATCATTCTCATTTATCTCTCAGGCATGTCTTTCTTTTAGTCATCACTTTGAGTCATGCCATCATCCCATTCATTATCCTCAACAACCATACCTGTTCAACATGCTGTCCCGGCGATGCCGGGGCAGCATGTGTCATTTTAAGGGTGTTAATAATGGCTCTCATTCTCAAGTGTGCGCTTAACCAAAACCAATCAGGAAGGTGATTTATTATGCAAGCAACCTCGAAATCAATGCCCAAATCCATAGCGCGTCAAGGAGGCGCGCAGCAGCCCCGGACGCCTGGACCGCGCCGCTTCGATCCACTGGCGATGCTCAGCAACTCCGAGATGCAGGCCGCACTTGGGAGCGGGCTGATTATGCTGGTAGCCTGGGCTACCAGCGGCTGGTCCGAGGTCTTATCCGTCATTCTCTATGTGATCTCTTATACGCTGGGCGGCTGGATGAAGGCGAAGGAAGGCGTGGAGACGCTGGTCAAGGAACGTGACCTGGATGTTAATCTGCTGATGATTGCCGCTGCGCTCGGTGCCGCCTCGATCGGATACTGGAATGAAGGGGCGATGCTGATCTTCATCTTTGCCTTGAGCGGGGCGCTGGAGAGCTACACGATGGAGCGCAGCAAGAAGGACATCTCCGCGCTGCTGGCCCTCAAGCCTGCCACTGCGGTCCGTATCGAGCAGGGAGCGATGAGTGAGGTAACCATTGATCAGCTCATGCTAGGCGATCTGCTGCTGATCCGTCCGGGTGAACTGATTCCCGCTGACGGCAAGGTATGCCGGGGGGAGTCGTCTGTGAATCAGGCCTCCATCACAGGAGAATCGCTTCCCGTAGACAAAGCTGCCGGCAGTGAAGTATTCGCCGGTACCGTCAATGGAGAAGGCCCCCTCTATATAGAAGTGACGAAAACTGCTGAGAATACACTGTTCGCCAAAATCATCCGCATGGTGGAAGAGGCGGAGAACGAAGTGCCGGATTCGCAGCGTTTTATCAAACGGCTGGAATCTGTATATGCCCGGGTTGTGGTGGCTGCCACAGTACTGCTGATCACCTTGCCGCCGTTTGTGCTGGACTGGAGTTGGAGCGATACGTTCTACAAGGCCATGGTCTTCCTGGTCGTGGCGTCCCCGTGTGCGCTGGTATCCTCAATCATGCCCGCCATGCTGTCGGCGATCTCCAAGAGCGCCCGCAAAGGCATCCTGTTCAAAGGCGGGGTTCATCTGGAGAATATGGCGCGGACCTCGGTTGTTGCTTTTGACAAAACGGGTACTCTGACGGAAGGCATTCCGCAGGTCACGGACTTCATCGCCGGAGAAGGGTATGTGCGGGAAGAGCTGCTGGCTGTGAGTGCCTCCATCGAGAAGCTGTCGGGGCATCCGCTGGCAGAGGCCATTGTCGCGCTGGCGGAAGCGGAACAGATCGGACTGCGGGATATTGAAGAGAGCCAGTCGGTCACCGGCTGGGGAATTGAAGGCGTCATAGACGGCCAGCTGTGGCGGATCGGCAAGTCGAATCTGCTGGATGAAGCGGAAGGGGCGGCTGCCGGGGCGGATACGGAACATTGGAAGGCTCTGCGCAGCAGTCTGGAACAGGAAGGCAAGACGGTATCGCTGATCCTTGCCGGAGAGACCATCGCCGGAATGATTGCCCTGCAGGACACCGTTCGCCCCCAGGCGGCGGCTGCCGTGCGCAAGCTGCACGAGCTGGGGATCAAGGTAGCGATGCTGACCGGGGACCGCGAGGCTACAGCCCAAGTAATTGCAGGGCACAGCGGCGTTGACCTCGTGTTCGCCGGGCTTTTGCCGGAAGATAAGGTATCGCATGTCAAGGCACTTCGTGAACAATACGGCCATGTCATCATGGTAGGCGACGGGGTGAATGATGCGCCTGCGCTGGCTACAGCAACGGTTGGCATGGGAATGGGCATGAAGGGCAGCGGGGCTGCACTGGAGATTGCCGATGTGGTGCTGATGAATGACAATATTGAAGAGATTTCCGGGACCATTGCCCTGGCGCGCCGTACGCAGCGGATTGTGAAGCAGAATATGATTTTTGCCGTAACGGTCATTGCCACCTTGATGATCAGCAACTTTGTGCAGGGGATTGCGCTGCCGTTCGGGGTGGTCGGGCATGAGGGAAGTACGATTCTCGTCATCCTTAACGGATTGCGTCTTTTGCGCTAAATCAGGCTGAAGCAGCAGAGGGCCTACCCAAATCAAAATTTAATTGCTTAAAATTGAATTGTTCACAAAAAGGAGCGTTTACAACGGGTCTGACATATTGACAACTCCCCTTGAGGTGATCATAATAAATACTACATTGTAATTATTTTAAATAAGAAATGGCGTCTTTTCCGTCCATCTTAAGGGGGATATCATCATGTACAAATCAATTATTGTCGGTACTGGACCGGCCGGATTGACAGCTGCTATATATTTGGCCCGGGCGAACCTGAACCCGCTCGTTATCGAAGGTCCGCAGCCAGGCGGACAGCTTACCACTACCACAGAGATCGAGAACTTCCCGGGATTCCCGGAAGGCATTCTGGGTCCCGATCTGATGGATAATATGCGCAAGCAGGCAGAGCGTTTTGGTGCACAGTTCGTGACCGGCTGGGTGAACAGCGTGGAGCTGGGCGACCGTCCGTTCAAGCTGAACGTGGAAGGCATGGGTACGCTGATTACGGATACTCTGATTATCTCCACAGGTGCCACTGCCAAGTATCTCGGGATTCCCGGGGAGCAGGATAACATCGGACGCGGGGTCAGCACTTGTGCGACCTGTGACGGATTTTTCTTCCGCGGCAAAGAGATCGTGGTTGTCGGCGGCGGCGATTCCGCGCTTGAAGAAGCGGGCTTCCTGACACGGTTTGCTTCCAAGGTCACCCTGGTGCACCGCCGTGAAGAGCTGCGGGCCTCGAAGATTATGCAGGACCGTGTCCGCGATAATGCCAAAGTGACCTGGGGATTGAACCGTACCCCTGTTGAGGTGATTGCCGGAGACAAGGGTGTGACCGGCCTGAAGGTGATCAACAACGAGACCGGCGAGGAAGAGTTCCTTGAAGCCAGCGGGGTCTTCGTGGCGGTCGGCCATCATCCGAATACGGCATTCCTGGGCGGACAGATCACGACGGATGCGAACGGTTATATCGTATCGAATCCCGGAACCTCCGAGACGAACATTCCCGGCGTATTCGCCTGCGGCGATGTGCAGGATACCCGTTACAGACAAGCCATTACGGCGGCAGGCAGCGGCTGTATGGCAGCTATGGATGCCGAGAAATATATCGAGAGTCTGGAGCACAGCGCAGTAATTATGTAAGTCTTGCATTTGGAGAAGCAGGGGTTCCGGTGCTACAATAGAGCTCAGAGTCTAATACGTATATACGAGGAGGAAATCATACTATGGAGAATGTAATTGTATACACATCGACGAATTGCCCGCATTGCCGTCAGGTGAAAAGCTTCCTGAGCGATAAAGGGGTAGCATACGAGGAACGCAATATCGAGCAGAATGAAGAGTACGCCCAGCAGGTATGGGATATGGGCATGAGAGCTGTTCCGATTACAGTAATCGGTGAGATGAAGATCGTCGGTATGAACAAGACCAAGTTCGACAAGGCTTTGGCTGCAACAGAATAATCTGCTGAATCCTCATAGAACATACAGGCCGCTTCCCGCTGGGAGGCGGTTTTTTTGCATGCCGCGAGTGGATAGTTGTGGATGAAGACGGGGGAAGAAGAAAAAGCCGGGCGTTGCGCGGTTAGAGAGTATGATGCACAACGCGCCGGTCCGTCAGGTAAGAGACATGACCATCTGAAAAACAGCATAGACGGCAATGCCGCCGGCAATGAGAAGAAGGCCCGATTTCTTCCGCGACTGGAACAGACGCAGCACACCGAGGCTGACGAGCGGAGCAATGATGAGCAAGAGCAGCAGCACCGCGATGAACATCTTCGCCGAAATATCAGACGTATCAACATAAGTCATGGATTCTCTCTCCATTTCAGAAAAAAAGGGTGTGGTGACAAATGTCACACAAGTATCCTTATTATATAGGATAGCCATGCCTTTTAGAGCAGAAAATGCAGATAAAAATGCGGCGATTTTAAGAAATCTATGAATTCATACGGCAGGAGAAACACGAGTCTATTCATTCCTGCAGAAAAGGGCCGCGTCATCAAAAGAATGCCGCAGCCGTCTCCGCTTGTCACAGCGCTCTACAGGGTCACGCGGATATTGCCCAGAAAATGCATCACCGCTGAAAAGCCCGCCCCGATCATCGTTCCCCGGCTCCCCAGCCGGGAGAAGGTGATTTCAAGCTGCTGCTTGTGGTAGGGGAGTGTACGCTCAGCCACTACCCGGCGCAGCGGCTCGCCGAGCCAGGGCTCCGCCTCCGATAAAGCGCCGCCGATAACGATCAGCTCAGGGTTGAAACTGTTGATCAGATTGGTCACTCCGATCCCCAGATACTCGCCGATGGAGTTGAAATGGCTTAGCGTATCAGGCTGTCCCTCAAGCGCATGCTTGACCAGTCCGGTCGTTGTGCGGGCCGGGAGGGAGAGGCCCGGGTTATCATAGGTTTTCTCGGAGGCATACAGCTCCCAGCAGCCCCGGCTCCCGCAGCTGCAAGGCTTGCCCTCCGCCTCAATGGTCATATGTCCGGTCTCACCCGCATAGCCGCGCGCGCCCTTATACAACTCTCCGCCAATGATGATCCCTGACCCGATCCCCGAGCCTGCACTGATATACAGCAGATGACGCACATCACGCGCCGCCCCGAAGTTCAGCTCCCCTTGCGCACCTGCATTGGCCTCATTATCAATCGTAACCGGAACCGCGAAGGCGCTTTCCAGAATCGAGCGCAGGTCAACCATCTCCCAGCCCAGGTTGGGTGCGAACAAGACAACGCCTTGCTCATCGACCATTCCCGGCACGCCGACACCAATGCCGACGAGTCCATAGTGGGAAGGCGGGGCTGTAGCTATCAGCTCCGAGATCATCTGCTGCATCACCCCGAGCACATAAGGGAAGTCATGGGTCTCCAGCACACGTTCCCGTTCATATAGAATGCCGCCTCCCAGGTTGCAGAGCACCGCCTTAAGCTGTTTCACGCGCAGCTCGATCCCGATCACACTTCCGGCCATTTCGTTAAAATGCAGCATCAGCGGCTTGCGCCCGCCGCTGGATTCCCCGGGTCCCGCTTCGGTAACCAGCTGCTGTCCGCATAGCTCAGCTACCAGATTGGAGACAGTAGCTTTATTAAGCCCTGTCATCTCGGACACCTTGGCCCGGGAGACGGGGGAATGCATACGGATGGTATGTAAAATAATCGATTTGTTAATTTTTTTGACCAGCGCCTGATCCCCGGTAACTTTCAAGCAGCACACTTCCTTTTACAATATAAGAATTATAGTTTCACACCATAACTTATCCTTCTATTTCACGCAGATAGGGTGCGTCCCGTGAGGCCGCTCTCCGCTGCGCGGGTATGCCCCCTAGTCTAGAATGAAGAGCGTAAAAATGCAACTATATCCGCTGAACCCGGACGATACCGGCGTTACCTGTCTTGGCATAACCGGAACTGCTAAGGGTGAAGATAAGCTTCGGAATTCATGCAGGAAAATGAGGAAAATAAAAATAAAAAAACTTTGTTTAACCAATATACAAAGTCAAAAAGATGTGTTAAGATGATCCTGTAAACGCTTGCGGGCGAAGCACAATATCGAGGAGGATTTTACAAATGGCTTATTTTGAAACAGTGAGCAAGGTCTCTTACGAGGGAAGCCGTTCCACCAACCCTTATGCATTCAAATTCTACAATCCTACAGAAATCGTAGCCGGCAAAACAATGGAAGAACACCTGAAATTTGCAATGGCATACTGGCATACATTAACAGCTGGCGGTTCCGATCCGTTCGGCGCTGAAACTGCAGTCCGCGCTTGGGACAAACTGAGCACGCTGGACAAGGCTAAGGCCCGTGCTGAAGCAGCATTCGAATTCATGGAGAAGATGGACCTGCAGTACTACTGCTTCCATGATGTGGACATCGCTCCTGAAGGCGCATCCCTGCGTGAATTCTACAGCAACATCGACACCATCGTAGACATCCTTGAACAAGGCATGAAGTCCTCCGGCAAAAAACTGCTGTGGAACACGGCCAACATGTTCACCAACCCGCGCTACATGCACGGTGCAGGCTCCACCTGCAACGCTGACGTATTCGCACACGCTGCTGCACAGGTGAAGAAGGGTCTGGAAGTGGGTAAACGTCTGGGCGCTGACAACTATGTATTCTGGGGCGGCCGTGAAGGTTATGAGACACTGCTGAACACCAATATGCAGCTGGAGCAGGATAATATTGCCCGCCTGTTCAGCATGGCTGTTGATTATGCGAAGGAAATCGGCTTCGACGGCCAATTCCTGATCGAGCCTAAGCCGAAAGAGCCTACCAAGCACCAATATGACTTCGATGCAGCAACCTGCATCGCCTTCCTGCAGAAATACAACCTGGATAAGCACTTCAAGCTGAACCTTGAAGCTAACCATGCTACACTGGCTGGCCACACGTTCGAGCACGAGCTGCATGTAGCCCGTATCAACGGCATGCTGGGATCGTTGGATGCGAACCAGGGCGATCCATTGCTCGGCTGGGATACAGATGAATTCCCTGCAAGCATCTACGATGCTACCCTGACTCTGTATGAAGTACTGAAGAACGATGGTCTGGGCAAAGGCGGAATCAACTTTGACTCCAAAGTACGCCGTCCTTCCTTCGAGCCTGAGGATCTGTTCCTGGCACATATCTCCGGTATGGATGTATACGCTAAGGGCCTGAAGGTAGCTGCCAAGCTGCTGGAAGACGGCGTATTCGAGAACTTCATCGCTGAGCGTTACAGCAGCTTCAACGAAGGCGTTGGCGCTGACATCGTATCCGGCAAAGCGACACTTGCTTCGCTTGCTGACTACGCGCTGAACAACGAGAGCCCGCGTCCGAACAAATCCGGCCGCCAGGAACTGCTGAGAGCTACGCTTAACCAGTACATCCTGACTGCTGAATAAGACGGTACCGGGTTTGCGGGACCAACCGCAGATTCATTAGAGAATACACGCAACGGGGGTTGCTGAAGAGAGCATTCTTCGGCAGCCCCTTTTTTAATACTGGAATACTTGAGTGGCGGAATGGTTCGGATACTCTACAAGTACCCCATCAGATTTAAAATAGTGGATCAGACGCAAATCCCCTTCAAATCACATCTTTTTTCCAAGCGGGCGTTGTTCTTCAGGGCGTTTGGCTTAGCGTAACGGACTGAGGTGCTGTTATTTGGGAAGAAAGTCGCCAATTGGGCGAGTAACGGACTCCACAGGCCTTATTCTTTGCACTTCAGCACCGAAACGTCTCATAGAGAGACTATAAGGTCGCCTGAGTCCGTTAAGCTGCAAAAAGTGGCGTTTTCGCAGGGATAAGACCTCTCCGGTCCGTTTGATTTTGGATTGATAGGGTTTAACAAGCTTATTCATCCTTTTTAATCTGATGCTCTACTAGGACTGTGTGAGTGTATTTTGTGCAATAGAATGCTCTGCTTTGGCTGGAAAACAGCATTCTGCTGTATTTCGTACAACAGATGTTCGAGAATCATGTGCAAAACAGACCTATTAAGAAATTCTAGTGTACAAAGTGCAATAGCTTACGATTTTCGGCCGATTTAACGAGAATCTATTGCAGGAAATACAATCGCTGCCGTAATTTAGGCGTACCTCTCGCTGCACTTTCGCCGTACCTTTAGTGGAAGGTGCTTTTGAACGGCTGCGGAGAAGTTTCATAAGAAGAATTGCTTCATATAACTTTTAGGAGGATGACTATGAAATATGTAATCGGTGTCGATCTGGGAACCAGCGCGGTAAAGACTGTACTGGTAGATCCCCAGGGCAAGGTGGCTTTTGAGCATTCTGAGGCGTATCCGCTCAGCAGACCGCAGCCGAACTGGAGCGAGCAGAATCCGGAGGATTGGGTCAAAGGAACGATTGCCAGCCTGAAGCGGCTGATGGAGGTATCCGGTGCGGAGCCTTCGCAGATTGACGGCATCAGCTTCTCCGGCCAGATGCACGGGCTGGTGCTCGTTGACGGCGAAGGCAAGGCGCTGCGTCCGGCCATTCTGTGGAATGATACACGGACTACGGCACAGTGCCGTAAGATTGAGCAGACACTCGGCGGCAAGCTGATTGATATCGCCCGGAACCGTGCGCTGGAAGGCTTCACGCTGCCGAAGATCCTGTGGGTCCAGGAGCATGAGCCGGAGGTACTCGCGAAGGCTGAATTATTCCTGCTGCCGAAGGATTATGTGCGTTACCACCTGACCGGTGACTATGCGATGGATTACTCCGATGCAGCCGGAACCCTGCTGCTGGACGTAGGAGCTAAGCAGTGGAGCGCTGATATTGCTGAAGCCTTCAATCTTCCGTCATCCATCTGCCCGCGGCTGGTGGAATCGTTCGACCAGACCGGAACCCTGCTGCCGGCGGTGGCCGAAGCCTCCGGCCTGCTGCCTACTACCCGGGTCTACGCCGGGGGGGCGGATAATGCCTGCGGCGCGCTGGGTGCCGGAATTCTGGGCGAAGGCCGGACAATGTGCAGCATCGGCACCTCCGGTGTGGTGCTGTCCTATGAGAGCAATAAGGATCTTAACCTGGAAGGCAAAGTCCATTTCTTCAACCACAGTGAGAAGGATGCCTTCTACATCATGGGCGTGACCCTGGCGGCAGGCCACAGCCTGACCTGGTTCAAGGAGACCTTTGCAGCAGACAAGAGCTTCGACGAATTGCTGCAGGGAGTGAACGAAATCACGGCTGGCAGCAGCGGTCTCTTGTTCACCCCTTACATCAGCGGGGAACGTACACCGCACCCGGATGCGAGCATCCGCGGCAGCTTCATCGGTATGGATTCCGGACATACCCTGTCCCACTTTACCCGGGCTGTGCTGGAAGGCATCACCTTCTCGCTGCGTGAATCGATCGAGATTGTGCGTGAATCCGGCAAGGAGATTACCGAGGTCGTGGCGATCGGCGGCGGGGCCAAGAATGAAGCCTGGCTGCAGATGCAGGCCGATATCTTCGGTGCAACGATTATCAAGCTGGAGAGCGAGCAGGGTCCGGCTATGGGCGCGGCTATGCTGGCAGCCTATGGTGCAGGCTGGTTCGAATCCCTGGGTGAATGTGCGGAAGCCTTCATCCGTCCGGCAGAGACCTACACCCCTAATGCAGAGCAGCAGGCACTATATGATGGAATCTTCGCTTTGTACCAGGAGGTATACAGCCAGACCCGCGGGCTGAATGAGAAGCTGGCTGCGTATCGCCAATAAGAATATCCGCACGGAATGACTGCCATCCTGTATAGGGTGGCAGCTTGTTTTCTTTTATACACATTATGGTATAAGCTTTGCTGTAAGCTCTGTTATAAGCTCTGTTATAAGCTCTGTTATAAGCTCTGTGAAGGGAGGCAGCCTATTGATCAAAGTACTGATTGTGGATGATGAGCCCAAGCTGAGGGAAGGGATGCGCACCTTAATTCCCTGGGAAGAGCAGGGGTATACCGTGGCGGCTACGGCGGCTAACGGTTATGAAGCGCTGGATAAATTCCGTGAGCTGGCCCCCGGGCTGGTGATTGCAGATATCCGTATGCCGGGCATGAGCGGGCTGGAATTGATCGCTGAGCTGCGTAAGGAGAATGCGGGCTGCCATGTGCTGATTCTTAGCGGCTATGCCGATTTTGAATATGCGAAGCAGGCCATCTCCTATCATATTGACGGCTATCTGCTCAAGCCGGTGGATGAGGAGGAACTGATCAGCTACCTGCAGGAGCTGCGGGAGAAGATCAGCCTGGAAGAACGGATCAACGAATGGCAGGCGCTGGAGCCGGCAAGAACCACCGAGATACTGGTGCGTGAGCTGTTGCAGGCGAAGGAAGGCGGAGAAGCCGCAGCCGAACTGGGCCTGGGGGATAGCAGCTGCGAAGTGGTGCTGCTGGAATTGAAAGGGCTTAACAAGGGCGAGGATGCCCGTGAAGAGTCGGTGAAGCGGCTAATGGAGCGGTACTGGCAGGAGCGGGAGGAGCGAGGCCTCTTCTTCACCCTTCCCCCGTATATGGGCATTCTGCTGAAGGAGCCGCTTCGGGATGAACGCGCCCGGGCGGCGCTCTGGCAGGAGCTGCACCTCCTGGTCTCGAAGGAAGGGCTGGAGTTCGTGGCCGCAGCGGGCGGGGCAGCCGGCCGGCCGGAGGAGGCCAGTCAATCCTTCGCCGCTGCACGTACCCGGCTGGAGGATGCCTTCTTCGGGCAGAAGAATACAGTGCTCTGCGGATTGCCGGACCCCTGGGAGGAGCCAGTACAAGTGACGGGCGAACCGGAGGAGCCGGACCCCGAGCGTGATATCGAGGTACAGCTGCTGCTGGCAGTGGAGGCTGGCAGCAGCGAGGTGGCAAGGGAGCTTACGCTGCAGATTATCCGCCAGCTGGTGCAGACCCAGCGGGACGAGACCTATATCAAGGATCAGCTGCTGCGGATAGTCAGCAGCACGATTGCCCGTCTGGAGGCGGCGAATCCCGAGCTGCGCCCGCTGATTGCCGGACAAGCCTCGCCGATGGGCGAGGTCTACAGCAGCAGATATCTGCATGATGCAGAGCGGCTGGTGTCGGGCTACATGGAGCAGCTCTCCCGGCTGACCGGCAGCGGAAGCGGACGCGGCGATGAAATTAAGCGGATTACGGATCTGATCCAGCGCCGGTATAAGGAGAATCTGAAGCTGGGCACACTTTCCGAGATTTTTAACTACAACAGTGCCTATCTGGGTAAAATGTTCAAGAACCAGGTCGGCGAACACTTCAACACGTATCTGGATAAGGTACGGATCGAGAAAGCTAAGCAACTGCTGTCTCAGGGCATGAAGGTCTATGAGGTGGCGGAGCAGGTCGGTTACATGAACTCCGATTACTTCAATGCCAAATTCCGCAAATATGTCGGCGTCTCCCCAAGTGCGTACCGCAAGGAGAACTAGATTTAAAGGACTTAACGAAAAGCAAAAAGAAGCGAAGGTGAAATTTGGAACTGTAGGAGCGTTAGCGACCGCCTTTGTCTCCAGATGTTATCTGCTGCAAGCCATATAATCAACAACATCTGGAGACAACAGCGGCCGGAAGTCCAAATGTTCACCGCAGTGACGACCAAGCTTCGAGTTCCAATCTTTAGACGAGCGCCAAGCTTGCAGAAAATCAGGTATGAGGCTTATGATATACAGGCTGTTCCCCTTCGTGCAGAAGATCCGGGAGCGGCCTGTTTGTATAGAGAGGGGAGATTGATATCAAGAAGCTGGTGCGGATGGTCAATAATATGAAGCTGAAATACAAGCTGATCTTCTTTTATATCATAGTGGTGATGATTCCCGTGCTGATTGCAGGGGTTATTCTGACGAATTATTTTCGGGAGGGAGCCTTGAACAGAGCGATAGATCAGGCCACCAACAACGTGGAAAAGATCAAAAGCCAGTTGTACAGCAAGCTGCGCGTCCCTACAGATATTTCGAATCTGCTCTATTTCGACGAGGATCTGGAGCGGCTGGTCAATACGCAGTATCCCAGCATTCTGGAGCTGACCAAGGCTTATCTGAATTATACCGATCTCAAGGAATATGTGCTGCGGTACCGGGAAATCTCCAATATCCGCTTCTTCATTGATAACCCCACGCTGGTGGACGATATGTCCATCGCGCCGGTAACGCCGGAGACCCGCAAGAGAAGCTGGTATACACAGGCTATGCAGAACAATCAGATCTACTGGATGTACATTCCCGACAAGGACCCGTATATCAACAGTCCCAAAGGGACCATCAACAAGCTGAGCCTGGTCCGCCAGGTACCCTACCCCGAATACAGCAAATCGGGAGTTCTGATGGTGCAGGTGAATCAGAATGAGCTGAACCAGATGCTGCACCAGGAGCCGTTCGAGACCATCATCATCGATGAGCAGGGCTATATTGTATCAGCCAAGAATCCGCAGCTGGTGGGCAGTACGGTGGATGCTTTTGACATAGGGATTGATGTGCAGGCGCAGTCGAAGGGTGTGTACACGACCCAGGTCAAGAACAAGGATTCCTACGTGATGATCGATGAGATGAACCCTGAGCTGAGTGTCAGCCGGCTGAAGATTATCTCGGTATTTGAGACCAAAAGCATTCTGAGCGACGCCAATAAGGTGAGTCAGCTGGGCCTGCTCATCGTGATCGGGGTGCTGCTGGTTGCCCTTGTACTGGTCTACACCATCTCGCTGCTGACGACCAACCGGCTGCTGCGGCTAAGCCGCCAGCTCAATCAAGTAGCCCTGGGGAATCTGAATGTCGTCTCCCGCATTGACGGAACAGACGAGATCGGCCAGCTCTCGCGCCAGTTCAACTACATGGTCGCCAGCATCAACCAGCTGATTAACCAGGTCATTGAGAGCAATGAGAAGAACAGCACGCTGGAAATCGCGCAGCGGGAGATCAAGCTGAAGATGATGGCCAGCCAGATTCACCCGCATTTCCTGTTCAACGCGCTGGAATCGATCCGGATGAACGCCCACCTGCGGGGAGAGAAGGAGATCGCCAATATCGTCCGGCTGCTGGGCAAGCTGATGCGCAAGAACCTGGAAGTGGGCCGCGAGCGGGCGCCTATCCGGGAAGAGGTGGAGATGATCCGTTCGTATCTGGAGATTCAGAAGTTCCGGTATGAGGACAGGCTGGAATATGAGATTGCCTTCGATCCTACCGCCGCCGAGGTCATGATTCCGCCGCTGATTATTCAGCCGCTGGTGGAGAATGCTGTGGTTCACGGTCTGGAGAATAAGGAAGGCACGGTGCATGTCAGCATCGCCATTACTCTGGAGGAGAACCAGGAGGTTCAAGTGATCGTAATGGATGACGGGATCGGCATGAAGCCAGGACGGCTGGCCGAGATTATGGAGGTCATCAGCAAGGCGGAGGAAGAGGAGCAGGGACGGATCGGGCTGCGCAATGTGCAGCAGAGACTGACCTTATATTACGGAGCGGAGCACGGGCTGAGAATAACAAGCCGGGAAGGAGAAGGGACCCGGATTACATTTTCAATCCCGAAGGGACAGTGATTTGAAGTCTTGAGGGGGTAGAGGCGGGGAGAATGTCTAATTTCTATAGGTTTTTACGTGAAATCTGTTGGGTATTCTCTCCCCCGGCGCTGGGATAAGATAGAGCTATCAAAGCGAAGGGGGAATAATGATCGTGAAAGCGCTCACTGAAAGCGGTGTTACAGCAAATGAAAGCGTAACCCCCCGCCCACCTGCGAAACGGAATAGCGGATTTTGGAAAAGCGTACTCCAGCAAAAGTACTTATACCTGATGTCCCTTCCATTCGTAATCTGGGTGTTTATCTTCAGCTATGTGCCCATTTGGGGATGGCTTATGGCCTTCCAGAATTATAAGCCGGTCCGGTCATTCAGCGAGCAGAAATGGGTCGGACTGGACAACTTCAGGGAGCTGTTCCAGGATGAACGCTTCTATCTGGTATTAAGAAATACACTGGCGATGAGCATGCTGGGGCTGATCTTCGGCTTCGTGGTTCCCATCCTGTTCGCCGTCATGCTCAATGAGCTGCGCGGCAACGTCTTCAAGAGATCGGTCCAGACGATATCTTACCTGCCCCACTTTGTATCCTGGGTCGTTGTAGGCGGGATTGTCTACAAGACGCTTGCGATTGACGGGGGGATCGTGAATGATCTGCTGCTCTGGATGAATGTGATTGATGAGCCGATTCAGTTCATGGCCAAAGGAAAATACTTCTGGGGAGTCTTGACGGCTGCCGACATCTGGAAGGAAACGGGCTGGAACGCGATCATCTATCTGGCAGCGATTACAGGAATCGATAAAGAGCTGTATGAAGCGGCTAAAGTGGACGGTGCAGGACGGGTCAAGCAGATGTTCAATATTACACTGCCGGGTATCCGCACCACGGTTATGGTCCTGCTGATTATGAATATCGGCCATCTGGTCGGCATCGGCTTCGAGAAGCAATTCCAGCTTCAGAACAACATGGTTACCGATTATTCGGAAGTGCTGGATTTGTATGCGCTTAAATACGGGATACAGATCGGACGGTTCTCCTACGGTACGGCGATAAGCATGTTCACCTCGGTAGTGAGTGTCATCCTGCTGTTTACCGCCAACGGTCTGATGAAGAAATTTGCCAAAGAAAGCATTATGTAAGGAGGGGATCATCCATGAGCAGCAAAGCTTTTCAAATGTCAAAAGGTGAACGTATTTTCGATATTTTTCTCTACATCGCTCTAATCCTGATTATGATTGTGACGTTATATCCCTTTCTGAACGTGCTGGCGATTTCCTTCAATGAATCTACAGATACGGTCCGGGGCGGCATCTACATCTTCCCGCGGGCCTGGACTCTGGAGAATTACGAGCGGATCTTCAGCTATACGGGCTTGATTCAAGGCTTCAAAGTATCGATTCTGCGTACCATCTCCGGGACACTTCTCGGTCTGATCAGTGCTTCCATGCTGGCCTTTACGCTCAGCCGTCCGGAGTTCAGAGCCAGAAGATTCGTCTCGGTATTCCTGGCCCTGACCATGTATTTCTCCGGCGGGATGGTGCCGATGTACATTCTCATGAAGGACCTGAACCTGATCGGAACCTTCTGGATCTACATCCTTCCGGGTATGGTATCTGCGTTCAACGTCTTCATTATCCGCTCCTTCATGGACGGGCTGCCGTTTGCCCTGCAGGAATCCGCCAAGCTGGACGGGGCGAATGACTTTATGATTTTCTACAAAATCATCCTTCCGCTCTGTAAGCCGGTGCTGGCCACCATCGCCTTGTTCCTGGCTGTTGGGCAATGGAATGAATGGTTCACCACCTATCTCTACAACGGCAACAAACCGCATCTGACCACCCTGCAGTTCGAGCTGATGAAGGTCTTGTCTTCGACCAATCAGGGCAGCGGCATGGTGAATGCGAACGATATGGCCAGACAGATGGCGCAAATTTCACCGGAGTCGATCAAGATGGCGATTACAATTGTCGTAACGGTGCCTATTCTCGTGGTATATCCATTCCTGCAAAAGTATTTTGTCGGCGGTATGACGCTGGGTGCCGTTAAGGCTTAAGCCTTAACCCATGAGTGACAGGGAGAAGTTGCCTGGTTCAGTGCAGAGCCGGGCAGCCATCCCGCTTAGAGCTAAGTGTTAATTAGTGGAAACTTATATTTATAGTGGTTTTGCAAGCGTTCACAATGGTATATTCAGGTCTCACCTGATATGCATAGATGTAACATATTAAGATACAAGGGGGATACACAATGAACCGCAAGAGTACCAAGACGATCTTCACGCTCCTGCTGATGAGCTCGATGCTGATCGCCGGCTGTGGAAGCAACGGCAATAATGCAGCCAACAATACGACGCCTAACAACACAGGAACTACACCGGATGCCACTGCTGCAGCAGATGATACCGCTCTAGATACCACACCAACCACGTTCACCTTCTTCGGTGCGGATGCCAGTCCGAACTGGAACAAGATGCAGGATGATGTCGGCAAAGCCATTACGGAAAAGACAGGCGTAACGCTTGAAGCTGAATTCGATGTAGGCAGCGGCGGCGGGGACCAAAAAATCGCTATGATGGCGGCCAGCGGGGACGTTCCTGATATTATTTTCGCTAAAGGAAGTCTAAGTACCCTGGTGGATGCCGGCTTAATCATTGATATGACGGACCTGATTGACAAGTATGCTCCCAACCTCAAGAAGGTCTATGGCGAGAACATGAACCGTCTGAAATACAGCCTGGATGACCAGAGTATTTATCAGATTCCTACGAATATGGGTGTCGGCCAGAAATCCTTCGATGCCACAGGCGGATTTGAAATCCAGCATCGTGTGCTCAAAGAGCTCGGCTATCCGAAAGTGCGGACTGTAGCTGATTTTGAAAAGGTGCTTAAGGATTATGTGAAGCTGCATCCGGAAACCGATGGACAGCCTACCATTCCGCTGACACTGAACGCCGATGACTGGAAGATTATGATCACCGTGACGAACCCGGCCTTCACTACAACCGGCGCACCGGATGATGGTGAATATTATGTGGATCCTGAGACCTTCGAAGCGAAGCTTCACTACAAACGCGCCGAAGAAAAGGAATATTTCCGCTGGCTGAACGGCATGTACAATCAAGGCCTGCTCGACAAGGATACCTTCGTACAAAAGGATGACCAATACAAAGCGAAAGTGGCCAGCGGCCGCGTGCTCGGTCTGATCTCCCAGGAATGGGAATACTCCGACGGTGAGAATGCCCTGAAGGCTGCCGGTAAAGACGAGTACACCTATGGACACTTCCCTGTAACCCTGACCGAAGAGTATAAGGACCATTCCTTCATGCAGACCGGTATCGACGGCTACGGGATTGCGATCACTACGGCTGCCAAAGATCCTGAGCGGATCATCAAATGGCTGGACTGGATGTCCTCCGATGAAGGCCAGATCCTGAGAACCTGGGGGATTAAAGACAAGCACTATACTGTGGATGCCAATGGCAAACGCGAGGTTCTGCCTGAGATCCGTGACGGATTAGCCAATGATACAGCGAACACTCAGAAAAAAACCGGGATCGGCCAGTACCTGATCTTCGGTGCGCGTTATGGCGACGGGGTGAAGGATTCTACAGGCAACTACTACACCACAAGCTTCCCTGAGCAGATCGTCGCTTCTTACTCGGAAGCTGAGAAGGAATCCCTTGCCGGATACAAGGCGACTACCTGGAAGGACCTGTTCCCGAAAGAGGATGAATTCCCTGTAAAAGAAACAGGTGCCCTGTACAACCTGCCGGTTCCGACAGACGGCAAATATCAGGTGATCTTCAAAAAGACCCAGGATATCGTACGTAAACGTATCCCGGAAGCGATTCTGTCCAAACCGGCTGATTTCGATAAAGTCTACGATGCCTTCCTGGCCGAGCTGGACAAAGCCGGTGCTCAGGATATGGAAAAAGAATTCACTGAGCTTGTGAAGAAGAGAGTATCCCTGTGGACAGGCAAAAACCTGTAAATCTTAATGGGATGTAGCATGATTTAGAGTAGAGCAGGAGGCAGAAAGGCCCGACTTAGGTCAGGGCCTTTTGCTGTATTCAGAACTCTTAGTGGGAAGGATGAGGAGAATATGGAAGCTGAACACAAGAAAACCGCGTGGAGACTCAAATACAGACAGCCCGCAGCGGTCTGGGAAGAGGCGCTGCCGCTCGGGAACGGGCACATGGGGGCGATGGTATTCGGCGGTACGGGGAGAGAGCTGATCCGGCTGAATGAAGATACCCTATGGTCCGGGTTCCCCCGGGATACCAATAATTACGAAGCGCTCAGGTATTTGAAAAGAACCCGGGAGCTAATCGCTGCAGGCCAGTATGGTGAGGCCGAGGATATGGTGAATGCCCATATGCTGGGGGTCAACGCCCAGGCCTACCTGCCGCTCGGGGACCTGATTCTTACGCAGCCGGACGTAGAGAACTGTACGGCCTATGAAAGAGAGCTGGATTTGGATAGCGGAGTTGCCAGAGTGACCTATCAGACGGAGCAGGGCAACTTCACCCGTGAGGTGTTCATCAGCACACCGGACCAGGTTGGTGTCGTGCATCTGACGAGCGATCAGCCGGGAGGCATCCAGCTGGAGCTGGCACTGGACAGCCAGTTGCAGCACTGTGTTAGCCCGCAGGAAGGGAACCGGCTTGTATTGAAGGGACGCTGCCCCTCGCATATAGCTGACAATTACCGCCAGGATCATCCGCTCGCGGTGCTCTATGAGGAGGGGCTCGGAGTATCGTTCGAGCTGCACCTGCATGCACAGGTAACCGGAGGGAGCGTCCGGCAATCCGCAGGCAAGCTGGTGATATCCGGCGCAGAGCGTGTGCTCCTGCTGCTGGCTGCCGGAACGGATTATGAGGAGGTACGGTCCAGAGCAAGCCATAAGACGGCGGAGGCAGCTCAGTATTCCGCAGCCAGGGTAAGCCCGGCGGAGCTGTGCGCCGGCAGATTGACCGCTGCGGCCGGTAAGACATATGAGGAACTGCGGAGACGGCATACCGGGGACCACCAGGCGATTTTCCGCCGGATGGAGCTGGATCTCGGCGGTCACGAGGCGGATGAGCGGCCAACCGATGAACGTCTGGCCGCCTATCAGAACGGGGCGGAGGACCCGGCGCTGGAAGCATTATTATTCCAGTATGGCCGCTATCTGCTGATGGGCAGCTCACGGCCCGGAACACAGGCGGCGAATCTGCAGGGAATCTGGAACCCCCATGTTCAGCCGCCATGGAACAGCAATTACACGACCAATATCAATACACAGATGAACTACTGGCTGGCGGAGGTCTGTAATCTCAGCGAATTCCATCAGCCGCTGATTGAGCTGATTAAGGAGCTTAGTGAGACTGGAGCCAGAACGGCGGCTATTCATTACGGCGCTCGTGGCTGGGTAGCTCATCATAATGTTGATCTGTGGAAGGCTTCCACACCGTCTGGCGGAGATGCCAGCTGGGCCTTCTGGCCCATGGGCGGCGTGTGGCTATGCCGCCACCTGTGGGAGCATTACGAATTCACACCGGATATGAAGTATTTGGGTGAGACTGCTTATCCGCTAATGAAGGGAGCCGCTCTATTCTGCCTGGATTGGCTGGTGGAAGGACCGGAGGGCATGCTTGTAACCAGTCCGTCTACTTCGCCGGAGAACCGGTTTGTCACGGAGGACGGCAGGGCTTGCAGTATAACTAGGGGATCGGCGATGGATATGAGTCTGATCGCTGAGTTGATGCAGCACTGCCTGGAGGCTGCGCGTATTCTCGGCGTGGACGCTGAGTTTCAGGAGGAGCTGGAGCAGACACTCGCCCGTCTGTCTCCGCTGAAGATTAGCGGTGACGGACGGGTGCAGGAATGGCTCTATGACTTCGCCGAAGCCGAGCCGGGGCACCGCCATGTCTCCCACCTCTATAGCCTGTATCCGGGTAGCCGGATTAACCGGCGGGACACGCCGGAGCTGCTGGAAGCCAGCCGCTTAACGCTGAAGCAGCGGGTTGCTTCCGGCGGGGGGCATACGGGCTGGAGCTGTGCTTGGCTAATTAACCTCTATGCCCGGCTCGCAGACGGCGATGCGGCTTACGGCTATGTGCGCACGCTGCTAACCCGCTCCGTCTATCCCAACCTGTTCGATGCGCATCCGCCGTTTCAGATTGACGGTAATTTCGGCGCGGCCGCCGGGATCGCAGAGATGCTGCTGCAAAGTCATCTGGGGGAGCTTACGCTGCTTCCCGCGCTGCCGGGAGTCTGGAAGAACGGCCATATCAGCGGCCTGAAGGCGCGCGGAGGGTATACGGTCGACATGGAATGGCAGGCTGGAGTACTGGTCTTCGCGCGGATCACAGCCCGGTTCGATGGAACGCTGCGCCTTGGCTACGCGCAAGAGCTGCACCTGCAGCTTGCAGGCGGCCGCCGCCGGGCGCTGAACGGTGCGCTTGAGGTTAAGGCTGGCGGGGTGTATGTGGTAGGGGTGTGAGGAGAAGGGGGAATGCTGAAGGGATGTAAAACTATAAATAGAATGGAAAATAAATCCGATAGTATAGGAGGTAGTCTTTATAAGTAAGTAAGATTTATATATTAAATTAGAAGCCAGTGAGTTTTAGTATTCGGCGGGAAGGATGCTTATGGCGTCAACGAAGCTAGTATTTAATGAGGATGAAGTCAGGCGCCTGCAAACGAAGATCGGCCAGGTGAGTCAGGACACCAACCGGCTGTATCTTCAATTGAAGGGCCAGTCCAGTGGCTGGGGCGGTATTCCTATTGGCGATCATATGGTCAAGGCCCAGGTCCTGATCAATGAATTAACCGTCGAAGCGGAGAAATTAGAGGATATCATTCGGGTCGCCCTGAGAGGCGTCTCGGAGCTGCAGGAAGAGAATAAGCGCCAGGCGGACAAGTTGACGGGGCAATTTAATCTTTTGCTCGCTGCTTTCGGAAGCTTGGGACTGCAACCAGCCGCCGGACGGGTCTCTATTCCTGAATTTGTGCAGCGAAGTACGACGAACCTCATCACTTCGATTGCCGCTCTACCCAGAAAAGATGAACTCAGCAGCGACCCGGTGGTGCAGCAGCTCAGGAAGGTCATTCAGACCTCCGGCCTGCTGACCGTAGAAAGTATCGCTGCACAAAGTAAGCTAAACGATATCTTCGCTGCGCGCAATGAGATCGCCAAGGCCCAGATGGCCTTCAAAGTGTATCAGGCGTTCGGAAACCAGGCGCAGATGGAGGTTGTCCATGCGCAGGCAGAAGAAGCCCGGCAGAAGCTGGCTTCTCTCGGCGTAGTCAAGATCTACTATGAAGCCGGTAAGGATCTAAGCGCCCACTACAAGCAACCAGCGGTAACCGCCTGTGCGTATGATCCGTCGATCACAGCGGAGAAAGTTCCGTTACTACATAACGAAGAATATTTATTGCTCTTGCGGCTGGCGATGGAGAAAACCGCCGCCGGAGCTTATGCGCGGAGTCAGCTTGCAGCGAAGCGGCAGGAGATCCAGCTCGCTGCGGTTCTTAAGCAGGCGCAAGAGCAGATCGAAGCAGAGCGGCGGTTGAACGGGCCGCCGCTCACGTTGCCGGACGGCACGCCAATTACTGCAGACAACAAGGTCAATGAGACCACGTGGGACTTTTACGTTAGGAAAGTCCATGTGCCGAGTGAATTTCCGGCTCCGATACACACTTTGTATACCGGGTGGCTGGATGAGACTTACGGGCTTACACCAGTGGAGAGCCGAATACGCCAGTCGGGGGATGTGGTGCTGGCTTTTACCGAAGGCTTGGTAAAAGAGGTTGTCATGGGCGTGGCGGATACGGCAACCTTTGCCTTCAAACTTGTGGTAGACCCGGTCAAAACCACCACAGAAATGAAGCAGCAAGCGCAATATCTGATTGACCATCCGGAAGTGCTGGTGGAAGCGGCTAAGATGGCGTATCATCAGTTTGACGAGGGCACCCCGGAAGAGAAGGCGAGAATGCTGGGCTCGGTCGCTTCCATCCTTGTTCCTGGACTGCAAGTCACGAAGGCTGGCAAAGCAGGAAAAGTATTGGGCGAGGTAGAAGACGTCGTCAGCCAAGCGGCGAAGGATGCCCTGCAAGGGATTAAGCAGAAGCTCCCGAATCTGGGTCCGATGGTGCAGACGCCGGAAGGGTTTGTGTTCAAGATAGGAGAGATTCCTGATACTCCAGCCCTGCCGAAGACGCCGGTGCAGCAGCGGTATATGGATGGGTTGGAGGGTAGGGGGAAAAAGACAGGAAGATTAGAATTATCAGATTTTACCGAAGAATTAATGTTGACGAAGCCCAAATACGCTAGAATTCCAGAGAAATGGTATGCTAAAGGCGGGCATATTTCTATTGATTCAAATGGAGTTTGGACTTACACTAACAAAACGGGAATTTCAATAAGTTATCCCAATGGTTTCCCCGATTTTTCTAAATACTATCACCCGAATGTAAAGCCAGTAAAGATTGAGTATACTCAACCCAAAAATTATCCAAAGGATTATGAGGCGGCAAATATAGAAGCAGGGCTTAGTAAATCTTCGAATCCATCAGTGCCAGAGAAAAACAAGCCACCAGAAGGTTATACATGGCATCATTATGAGGATGGAAAGACAATGGTACTGGTTGAAAAAGATATACACGACGAATTTAAACATATGGGCGGACAGTCAATTGTAAATGGAACCGGAGGAGATTGAAGTGGAGATAAAAAGTAACAGCGAAGTTTTGACAGAAGCTAGGCTTCAAGGGTTTGAAAGCTTAATTGATGTCGAGCTTCCTCAACCCTACCGAAAGTTTTTGTTGAAATATAATGGGGGATATCCACGACCGTATTACTTTACTATTTCTGAAGAGCAAGGAATGGGTATGGTGAATATTTTCTATGGTATTGGTGAAATGTATGATAATTTAGAAAAGAAAATTGATATCTTTGACGAAATTATAGATACAGGTTTTCTTCCCATTGCGGATGATTCAGGTGGAAATCAAATCTGTCTGGGATTGTCTGAAAAATATTTTGGGGATGTTTATTTTTGGATTCATGATGAAGATCCGGAAAATATGGGCAATATGTACTTTCTTGCTACAGATTTCGAGGATTTTTTAGAGAAACTGTACAATGAGACTGATGAATAATGAGATTGTTATTCTCCGGTTATAAGCATTACTAGATGATACAAGCAGGTCAATTGTGGTCGAATCTCAACTATGATTGACCTGTTTTTTCTACCTGCGCTTTTGTCTATTCTTCAGGCTGGAGTTGTAAACGAAGGATTGTCAGCATTAACTAACTATAGAGTATACGGCTATGGCCGATAATATAGATTGCAGGAGGCGCGCGGATCATATGGGGAAGAGATATAGATCGCTGATGAAGACGGCGGTTGGACTTATGCTTGTGTGTGCAGCTATTCCGCCTGCGATGTACTGGGGATACGAGCATGCGTATGCTGCAGCGGATTCGGCGGTGGTGCAGACGACACAAGGCATGACGCAGAAGCTGGCCGGAGCGATGAGTAACCGCAGAGAGACGATTACCTTCACTTATCAGGGTAAGACCGCCAAGCTGAAAAGTGAGATCCAGACGGCAATTAATCAGGCGATGGGGAGCGACCCGTACCTGTATTATATTATTGACAGCTATGCCTTCTCATACCGTGGAAGCACGCGGGCTGTTCATGTGACGGTTCAGGTGGAATACCGGGAGACGCTGCAGCAGACGGCATATGTTAACAAGCAGGTGAAGGCTATTCTGCAGCAGATCATAACACCGGGAATGAACAATCACCAGAAGGTAAAAGCGATCCATGACTGGGTCGTGCTGAATTTGGAATACGATCACTCGCACCGCAAATACACCGCTTATGAGGGACTTCAGACCGGGAGTGCGGTCTGCCAAGGCTATACGCTGCTAACCTATAAGCTGCTGCTGGGAGCGGGCATTCCGAACAGAATTGTGGAAGGGACGGCCAGGGCCGCAGACGGTGTGACTCAGTCGCATGCCTGGAATCTGGTGCTCCTTAACGGGGCATGGTATCATCTCGACACCACCTGGGATGACCCGGACCCGAGTCCGGAGGGTGGAATCAGCACGCTCTATTATATGAGGACCGATGCCCAGATGCGCCTTGACCACACTTGGACCAAGACCTATCCGGCGGCCTCCATCAGTTATGCCCAGACCTTGACTAAGCTGGTCAATCAAGGGGGCCAAGGAGTGGAGGCATACAAGATGTTGCAGAAGGACCTGAATTACTGGCTGTATGAGGAGAATCGGGTGGTTTCGTCGGCGGATCAGCTCAAGGCGCTTGCGAAGCAGGCGGCAGAGGCCGGACAGCAATCGCTGCTTTTCCGTTATCGCGGAAGTGATAAACTGCTGAGGCAGGATCTTCAGGTGCTCTACGGGCTGGGACTGAATAACCTGGCCTTCAGCAGCTCGCCGTTCGAGAATACAGGAGATCTTAAGGTATATGTGACCTGGAAATAAAAAGTGTCAGCTAACCGGTAACCAGTCAGGTGGAGTTTCAAGCAGTGGTTTCCAGGAATTGAATGGTCTGAAGCTTGTTTGTTGAAGGGTTGAAGCGGACCATCACGACTACGCCGAATTCCCGGCCCGTTTTGCTGCGGACCAGCAGCTTGAACTTTTCTTCGGTAAGCTTTGGCTTGATCTGGGTCCGGCCGATGTGCTTGTAATCGATGATTTCGGCGTTATATTTCCGCTGCGTCTCCTTCACGGCGATGGTTCCCCACCGGGCATAGTCAGGTGCAGCGGAGCCCCGGCTAACCGGAGCGGCGGTGACAAGCAGGAGCATCAGCAAGGCTATCATCCAGTTTTTTTTCATTTTCATAGCGGCCTCCTTGGGTTGTGAATACTGGTAGCGTGTCCCTTCGGGCGCTTCTATGCCTGGCTTGCTTCTTACAGGATTCAGGTTTTTCCGAACCCGTCCTCACACGTGATGTTCATGTCCAGAATATTGTACAGAGATTGCTTGGAAGCCTCCATTTTTTTCTGCGTGTTTTCAATCTCTGCTATTTTGTGATGTATAATGCGTGCTTGCTCATCCTTGGACATTCCATGCTTGGCAATCATGTCTTTAATATCCTGAATTGAAAATCCAACCGCTATACAATTCTTTACCACTTCGATATATTGAACGATTTCCGGGACATAATTCCGGTAATTATTCTCTTCTCTGAGGATATACTCCTCCGTAATGATGCCCATTTTCTCATAATAACGCAGGGTTGAAATAGGAAGGCCCACCTGTGTTGCGACTTCACTGATCTTCATGCCATCACCTCATGGTTTGTTCTTGCTATGAACTATAGTTTATAGTTTACAATTCTCTTAGTGATGATTCAACATCAGCACATTATATACAAAGGAGAGAAGTAACCATGAGTACAACAACAGGTAAATTCCGCACAACCAATGATTTCAATGAAATTGTCCTGGAGCGCCGCTCCGTGAAAGTCTATGATCCTGAGGTGAAAATCAGCAGAGAGGAACTGACAGAAATTCTGGCGGAGGCTTCCCGCGCCCCCTCTTCCGTCAACATGCAACCATGGCGTTTCCTGGTTATTGACAGCGCTGAAGGCAAAGCGAAGCTTGCACCCCTGGCTTCCTTCAACCAGACTCAGGCGCTCACCTCCTCGGCTGTGATTGGAGTATTTTATGATACGAATAACGTTGAATATATGGACGAAATTTTCGGCAAAGCTGTAGAGCTTGGGTACATGCCCCGCGAGGTAATGGAAATGCAGCTGCAGCAGGTCAAGCCTTATTATGCGAACATTTCCGCATCTGAATTGCGGGATGTGAATCTGATTGACTCGGGGCTTATTTCGATGCAGTTAATGCTGGTGGCCCGCGCCCACGGGTACGATACCAATCCGATGGCCGGGTATGACAAGGAGCATATTGCCGAAGTATTTGGCCTGGACAAAGAACGATTCCAGCCCGTCATGCTGATCTCCATAGGCAAAGCCGCCAAGGAGGGGTATCCTTCCTACCGTCTGCCGGTTGAGACGATCACGACCTGGGCATAAGCAACAGTTGCAGGAATTCCCGCGAATAGAAGCAAACTTTTAACGGACCGGAGAGATCTTATCCCCGCGAAAACGCCACTTTTTGCAGCTTAACGGACTCAGGTGACCTTATAGTCTCTCTATGAGACGTTTCGGAGCTGACGTGCAAAGGATAAGGCCTGTGGAGTCCGTTACTCGCCCAATTGGCGACTTTCTTCCCAAATAACAGCACCTCAGTCCGTTACGCTAAGCCAAATATATTTAAAAGACCGGTTTTGGCCCGCTGCTGCGGGATCAAAACCGGTCTTTTCCTGTGCTGCTGCAATGAATCAGTCTGCGTGGGTGCTCAGATCACCTTATCCAGCGGGATAAGGCTGCTCTTGCGGAACCAGCCATAGCCCAGCCAGATCAGCAGGAACAGCGGTACGCTCACATAGGAGACCAGAATGCCATACCAGTCGATCCTGGCACCGGTGAAGGCGCCCATGTTCTGGCCGAATACGGCTACCATACACAGAGCGAAGGCAAACAGCGGACCGAACGGGAACCATCTTGCCCGGTAAGGTAGCTCCTCCAGGGAATGGCCCTGCTTCACAAAGGCCCGGCGGAACCGGTAATGGCAGACGGCAATCCCCAGCCAGTTGATGAAGCCGCACATCCCGGAAGCGTTAAGCAGCCAATTATACACCGCGCCGTCTCCGAAGAAGGAGGCGAGGAAGGCGAGCATGCCGACAGCGGTTGTCACGAGCAGTGCGCCTACAGGTACACCTCTGCGGTTCAGCTTGCCGAGGGCGCGCGGTGCCATTCCATCCTTGGCCATGGCGTACAGGACACGGGTGGAGGCGTACATCCCGGAGTTACCGGCAGACAGCACGGAGCTGAGGATAACGGCATTCATTACCGAGGCGGCAATCGCCAGCCCTGCTTTGTTGAAAACGATCGTGAACGGGCTGACGCCGATATCATCAATACCGCCGCGGAGCAGATCGGGGTTCGTATAAGGAATCAGCATGCCGATGACGGCAATGGCGAAAATATAGAAGATCAGGATGCGCCAGAATACCTGGCGGATCGCAATCGGCACGTTCCGGCGCGGATTCTCGCTCTCTCCTGCGGCTACACCGACCAGCTCCGTTCCCTGGAAGGAGAACCCGGCGGCCATGAAGACCCCGACGAAGGCGAAGAAGCCGCCATGGAATGAGCTGCCTCCCAAGTGGAAGTTGCTGAATCCGACAGCCTTGCCGCCCAGAATCCCGAAGATCATCAGGACGCCGACAGTCAGGAAGACGATAACGGTAATGATTTTAATAATAGCGAACCAGTATTCCGACTCGCCGTACCCCCGCGCGGACAGGAAGTTCAGGCCGAACATGAGCGCCAGGAAGAGCAGGCTCCACAGAAATGAGGGACTGTCCGGGAACCAGTACTTAATGATAACGGTGGCTGCTGACAGTTCAGCGGCAATGGTCACCGCCCAGTTGTACCAGAAGTTCCAGCCGATGGCGAAGCCGAAGGCGGGGCTGACGAATCGTGTGCCGTAGGTGCTGAAGGAGCCGGAATCGGGCAGATAGGTCGCCAGCTCCCCAAGGCTGGTCATCAGAAAATAGACCATAATGCCAACAGCGGTATAGGCGAGCAGGGCTCCGCCCGGACCGGAGGAGGCAATGGCCCCGCCGCTGGCAAGGAACAGTCCGGTTCCGATCGAGCCGCCGAGGGCGATCATGGTCAGATGTCTTGCTTTGAAGGATTTGCGCAGGCCCGGCGTATTGGCGTTTCCCGCCTGCACTGCCGGCCGTTTAGGCTGCTGTTCTTGCATGAATAGGACACTCCCTTTATATTGATGGTTCTGTTCACAAGGGAGTGCCGCTGCCTGTATCTGCCGGTGTATTCTTCCCCGGCATAATGCACGCAAAAAAACCGCAGACGGACGCTGCGGTCTCCTGATTATAGGCTCCGCATCATACTCCCTGTTAAGATAGCGCAACACCGTGCATCCCCTGCAGTCTCCTGACAGGCAATAAGCACAGTGACAGTTCCGCGCCTTTCGGCAAACGGCCCCAATCGCAGCTGCGGACTAAGAGCAGCAGTTACGATTTCGGCGGATATTCCTTTGGGCGCGTATCTCCGATGGCTCTTAGGCATCTCCACGCGCTTACTCTTCTTATCCGCGACCTCTACCTCATCCTAGGTATGATGAGGCTATCTTTGAACGATATGAACAACAGGAATCAGTATAATGCATACCGGCTTCTCAGGCAATGACAAAATACGGCAGGTTGGCGTCAGCTCCGCCGGCGCTCCGACATCTGCTGCCAGACCGTACCGGCCGCTTCCTCGCCGGACAGAATCCGCTCCAGCGCCATCTTGGCCTGTAGCCCGACCTCGAATTCGGGGTCTTCGGCAGCAACGCTCAGCGCGTCCTGGGCCTCGGCGGTCCCGACTTCGTAGAGGAAGCGTGCCGCCCGCCAGCGCACGAGCTTGCTGGCGTCCGTCAGCGACGCCGTCATCACCGGCGTCGCCGCCGGGTCGCCGATGTCGGAGAGCGTGTCCCCGGCCGTGCGCCGCACGGCCGGAGCGCTGTCCTTCATCGCCTCATAGAGCAGCTCCATCGCGCCCGGCGTGCGGATGTCGCCCAGGTACACGACCGCAAGCCTGCGAATCTGCAGCTTGGGGTCGTGCAGCGCCGCCCGCAGCTCCGGCAGGAGCTGCTCGCCCGGCGCCAGATCCTCCAGCGCGGCGTAGCGTACGCGCCAGTCTTCATCGTGCAGGTCCCGCAGCAGCTCGGCCTGCTCCTTCTTGTGCCGCTGCTCGACGAACTCGCCGGCCGCCCCGTGCGCGATGGCCTGCTGCACGAGGGAGTCGAGGCGTTCCTGCGGATACGCCGCCTCCAGCTCCTGCTCGACCTCGCGGGCAATCTCCGGCGGCTCGCCGTAGCGTACGCCGTAATCGGTGAGCTTGCGCTCCTTGATCATCACGGCGCTGGCCACATCGGTCACCGCCTGGGTGAAGCGGCTGGAAAGCGCGATGCGCTCTTCCTTCGCGCCTGTCTTGACGCGGATCTGGATCGGGATGCCGCGGAACATCTGCACGAAGACTTGGGCTTCCCCGAAGTGGGCGCCATCATGCTCATCGCCCAGACTGTATTCCGCACTGAGGCCGTCCGCTCCGAAGCGGCTCTGGACCTCGCGCAGAATCGCGGCCCAGTCCGCGCTGCCCTTGCGTTCCAGCGCAGCGAAGTCGGCAGCATGATAAATGCTGGTAACACCCGGAATGTCCAGCATCTCCTGCGCCCAGGAAGGGGCGGAGCGCCGGGTCTCCGGAGTATACGTCCGGCGGATGCCGGGTTCAAGACTTTCGTCCAGGTGAAGCTTCATCGTATTTGGACTGGGAGTGGGTTCGATAAATGTAATCTTCATACGTCAGCTCCTCAATTTAAGTAGTAAGCACCGTTTGCTTTACCCGCATTTTACCTCATTTGGGCAGGTGAATACAAAGGTCGGAGGCCTGAACCTGCTAAAATTTTAAATAGTTGAATTAGTGGATACAGCAACGCAAACGGAAATGTTGCACATTTTGCAATTTGGGCTTCTTAAATAACCGGGGTATTGGGGGAATGTTGCATGAAATGCAGGAATTGTCCCGCTTCGGCCTCATGGTGGAGGAGAATTGCTGACATTTATGCAACAATCCTGGATATGAGGCCGAGATTGGGAGGGAATGTTGCAATTCGTGCAGGAATTTATCCTTCCCCCTACCGCCCGCTAAATCCGCATCATTTACCATCCTGCCAGACAAAAGAAGCCCGGACGTTTCCCGCCCGGCTATTTGGGTACAATTTGTAATGAGTGCCCTGTAGTTTCTATGGGGTTTGCAGGTTATGCAGGGCCCTGCAATTTTGCAAATGATTCTGCGGAACCCTATAGTTAAGATATGTGGTTTGCCGCCCGGCAACAGAAACGGCAACCCTGCTATAAGGAGTGGTTCTTGCTATGGCCAGAATACGTTATAACAACATCGACAATGTCAGCACCGATAAAACGCTTAAGGAATTCCGCCAGTGGCGCGAGGATCGCCGCCGGAAGAAGAAGGATTATACCTATAAGGTGCCAAATCATCCGCCGCGGCTGGATTATCTGGCCGGGAACCGGCTGGAGACGACGATTACGTGGATCGGACACTCCACTTTTTTTCTGCAATACGAAGGGCTTAATATCATCACCGACCCAATTTGGGCACGGAGGCTGGGATTCGAGAAGCGGATCGGCCAGCCGGGCATTCCGCTCGCTGATATTCCGCCCATCGATCTGATTCTGATCTCCCATTCCCACTATGATCACCTGCATATCGCGTCCATCCGCAAGCTGTACCGGGCAGGAACAACGATTGTGGTGCCTGCCGGGCTGAAGCGCAAGATGCTCCGCAAAGGATTCCCGAACTGTCAGGAAATGCAGTGGTGGCAGGAGATTACGCTGGGCGCAGTCAAGCTGACGTTTGTCCCGACCCAGCACTGGACGCGCAGAACGCCGTTCGATACGAATTCCTCACACTGGGGCGGATATGTGCTTCAGCCGGCAGACCCGCAGAAGCATCCCGAGGGGGAGGAGGGCAAGGCGCAGCATAAGCTGCTTCCGCCGAACCTTTATTTTGCCGGAGACAGCGGCTTCTTCCCGGGCTTCAAGGAGATCGGCAGCCGCTTCAAGCTGCATGTTGCGCTGATGCCGATTGGCGCGTATGAACCTGAATGGTTCATGAACTCCCAGCATGTGAATCCCGAGGAGGCCGTCCAGGCCTTCCTTGATGTAGGCGCAGAGCTGATGATCCCGATGCACTTCGGAACCTTCCGGCTGGCCGATGACACTGCGCGCGAAGCACTCGACCGGATGGAGCAGGCGAGGGTAGCGAAGGGGCTTGCCGAGGAGCGTATCCGTACCTTGGGCTATGGGGAGACGCTGGTCGTCCAGCCCGAGGAGCGCCCGGCGGGGCACTGAACGCCAGTGTCTCACGGGACGCGCCTGCATAACTCTTCTACTTAAATAAGAGCCACAATAAGGGCCATTTTGCTTGAATTTATGCTATAATGAGCCGGAACCTATGTGAAAAGGATGGTAATGCTTAATGATTAGCACAAGCGGTATAACACTCCGCTACGGAAAACGCGCACTATTTGAGGATGTAAACATAAAATTCACACCCGGCAACTGCTACGGTCTGATTGGCGCGAACGGCGCCGGCAAATCGACCTTCCTAAAGATTCTGTCCGGAGAGATCGAAGCGAACATCGGCGATGTGCATATCACACCCGGTGAACGTCTGGCCGTACTGAAACAGAACCATTTCGAGTATGACGAGTTCCAGGTGCTGGAGACGGTCATTATGGGTCATACCCGCCTGTATGAAATTATGAAGGAAAAGGACGCCCTGTACGCAAAGAGCGACTTCACCGAAGCCGACGGACTCCGTGCCGGTGAGCTGGAAGGCGAATTCGCTGAGCTGAACGGCTGGGATGCTGAGCCTGACGCAGCGGCAATGCTGATCGGCCTTGGCATCATGCGTGAGATGCATGACAAAAAAATGGCCGAACTCAGCGGCAACGAGAAGGTACGGGTCCTGCTGGCCCAGGCCCTGTTCGGACGTCCGAACAACCTGCTGCTCGATGAGCCTACCAACCATTTGGATCTTGAATCCATCGGCTGGCTGGAGAACTTCCTCATGGACTACGAAGGCACCGTTATCGTGGTATCCCATGACCGTCACTTCCTGAACAAGGTCTGCACACATATTGCGGATATCGATTTCGGCAAAATCCAGATGTACGTCGGCAACTACGACTTCTGGTATGAATCCAGCCAATTGGCCCAGGCCTTGCAGCGGGATGCCAACAAGAAGAAGGAAGACAAGATGAAGGAGCTGCAAGCCTTCATTCAGCGCTTCTCGGCCAACGCCTCCAAGTCGAAGCAGGCCACTTCCCGTAAGAAGCAGCTGGAGAAGATTACACTGGATGACATCCGTCCGTCCAACCGTAAATACCCGTTCCTGAACTTCAAGCCGGAACGCGAAGCAGGCAAGCAATTGCTTACGATCAGCGGCCTGACCAAGTCGGTGGACGGCGAGAAGGTGCTGGATGAAGTCAGCTTTGTAGTCAACAAAGGGGATAAGATCGCTTTTGTAGGACCGTATTCCCAGCCTAAATCGCTGCTGTTCGATGTGATTATGGGTGAGAAGGAAGCGGATGCGGGTGAGTATACTTGGGGGGTGACCACAACCCAGGCGTATTTCCCTAAGGATAACTCCAAGTACTTCGACGGGGTGAACATGAACCTGGTTGAATGGCTGCGCCAGTATTCCAAGGATCAGGACGAAACCTTCCTGCGCGGATTCCTCGGCCGCATGCTGTTCGCCGGTGAAGAAGCACTGAAGAAGGCAAGTGTGCTGTCCGGGGGCGAGAAGGTCCGCTGCATGCTGGCCAAGATGATGCTGAACGGGGCGAACGTGCTGGTGTTCGATGAGCCTACCAATCACTTGGATCTGGAATCGATCACCGCGCTCAATAACGGCCTGATTGACTTTGACGGCACGATTCTGTTCACTTCTCATGACCATCAGTTCATCCAGACGATTGCCAACCGCATCATTGAGATTACACCGGCTGGAATCATTGACCGTACGATGAGCTATGACGAGTATCTGGAGAACCCTGAGATCAAGGAAATGCGTGCCCGCATGTATCCTGTAGAGGTTTAAGAATTAGATATAGCAGAATGGACAGTACTGAGTTCATACGAAAAACGGCTGCGTCATCCCCGGAGGGATTACGCAGCCGTTTATGTTCACAATATACAACACATTAGAACTCTAGGACCCGCCAGTCCGGCGGCGCTGATTGTTAGGCTTCTTATGGTTCTGGCTTTTCAGCGGTTTTGCAGAGCCGGCCTGGAAGGTTGAACCCGGTTTGCCTGAAGCATGCTGTTTCTTCTGCTCCAGCTTCTGGCGGATGGCATCAGCCAAATTGATTTTTGGTTTTTCATTGTTCTCGCTCATTATGTTACCCCCTTAGGCAGCAAGTCCTTTCCTTATTCTAAATGTTTTTAAATGCTGCTACAAGGGCAAGAATAACTCAAAGAAGTTTTTCCTGTATTTATGCGGCAGGGAAGTGAGAGGGGCAGAGATGACAGATATTTATGAAGATATTCGCAAGGGTGAAAAGGGTGCGCTGGTCAGTATCGCAGCGTATCTGATTCTGTCAGCCTTTAAGCTGGTCTGCGGCTACCTGTTCGCCTCCAGTGCGCTCCTGGCGGACGGCTTCAACAATCTAACCGATATTGTAGCCTCGCTGGCGGTGCTGATCGGTCTGCGCATCTCGCGGAAGCCGCCGGATTCCGATCATACCTACGGGCATTTCCGGGCCGAGACGGTTGCTGCGCTGATGGCCTCTTTTATTATGGCGCTGGTGGGTATCCAGGTCATTGTGGAAGCGGTGCGTTCGCTGTTCGAGGGGGCTAAGGCCACACCGCAGCTCTGGTCCGCCGGCGTTGCACTGGTGTGTGCCGTAGCGATGATGGGGGTATATATATATAACAAGCGTCTGGCGGAGAGAATCAACAATCATGCGCTGATGGCGGCAGCGAAGGATAATTTCTCGGATGCCATTGTGAGCGTAGGGGCGGCTGTGGGGATTGTCGGGGCACAGTTCGGACTGCCGTGGATCGACTCGGCGGCTGCCATCGGAGTCGGCTTGCTGATTATCAAGACAGCCTGGGATATTTTCCGTGATTCCACCTACCGGCTGACGGATGGCTTCGATGAAGATAAGCTGCTGGACCTGCGCAGCACCATTGCCCGGACACCGGGCGTTGAGGGCATCAAGGATCTGAAGGCCCGTGTACACGGCAATCATGTGCTGGTGGATGTGGTCGTGGAGGTGAATGCCCGCATGACGGTCATGGAAGGGCATGAGATCAGCGACTCGATTGAAGAGCGGATGAGCAAGCTGCATAACATCATGCATGTTCAGGTTCACGTGGAGCCCAAGGACGAGCATTCCATGATTTCTCCTAGTTAGCTGTAATTTCCACCAAATCCAAGGAGAAATCGAGACTATAGACCTGCATGTTACCATAAGATGGAATAGTTTTTTGTGAAATTTGGAGCATGTTCCAATTCCCGGGTAAGCCTATAATGAGGGCAGAAAGCAACAAACGTAGCGCGCGCCGTTGTTGAATTTCTTAATACGCTAAGCGGGGGAACGCTATGATCGTATCACGTAAGAAAATTACAGCATCGCTATGGGTTTCCGCATCACTGGCATTATCCTTGGGAGTGTTCAGTCCCGGGCAGGCCATCGCTGCAACCGATTCTTCGATTACAGCGCTTGCGGCGTCCGCTGGACAGACAGGCATCATTGAAGCTTCAGTCCGGCTGCGTGCAGAGTCGTCTTCCAGCAGCACGATACTGAAATATCTAAATAAAGGCGACCAGGTAGTGATTCTGGAAGCCGCAGGCAGCTATTGGTACAAAGTAAGAACTGCAGAAGGGATTGTGGGATATACCAGCTCGGACGATTCCTATATCCGGGTGGTTACGGCTTCTGCGCCTGCTGCCCACTCAGCGGTGATCCAGGCCACGGTCCGTGTCCGGGAGACCCCGGCAACCAGCGGTAAGGTGGTTGGATATCTCTACAAGAATGATCAGGTAACCATCCTTGAAGCGACCAACAGCTATTGGTACAAAATAAGAACTGCAAATGGTACCGAAGGATATACAAGCTCATCTGAGCAGTATATTACAGCAGCCGACTCACCGCCGCCTGCGCCATCGGCTCCAGCTCCAACACCGGTGCCTGTTCCGACGCCGGTGCCGACGCCTGTTCCAACACCAGCTCCGGCGCCAGTACCTACGGCAGGGCAGGGAGATACGATTGAACGTGTGATTGCCGCAGGGATGGGCTATCTGGGAACGCCGTATGAATTCGGCTCCAGCCGTAATGATACCCGTACCTTTGACTGCTCGGACTTCATCCGCCAGATCTTCATGGATGCAGCGAACTTGAAGCTGCCTGCCGATTCACGGCAGCAAGGGGATTGGGTGAAGCAGAACAGCAGTGTGGTCACGGATACGTCCGGTTTGAAACGCGGCGATTTGATGTTTTTCATGGACTATAAAGGGAATTCGCCATCTGCTTACGCAGGGATCAACAAGTTTACGGCAAGAATTACGCATGTTGGCATGTATTTGGGTGACGGGAAGCTGCTGCATACCTATTCAGTAAGCTCCGGCGGAGTAAGAGTAGATAACTTAAGCGCTTCATGGATGAACCGTTTCCTGTACGGAGGGCCGGTCATCCGCTAACATATAGAACTGAAACAGCAAGAAGCGACAGGCAGTACAAGTTTGTGACGGGTGAACGACAAGCGGGTGTATGGCGGGGTTATCCCTTCAGTAGAAGATTCTACTGAAGGGATAACCCTTTTTGTCGTCAGATGAACACAAAAAAAAGGCCGTTCGGATTGCGTCCACGGGCCTTGTCAGGGTACATTCGATGAGTCATAGCTGCAGCATATGAATATGAACAGCTATGACTCTATGTGTCGATCGCTTATGGATTGATAACGTATGCGGAGGCAGGAACCTTAATCCAGGCTTTGCCCAGCCAAGTGTAGATTTCTCTCCATTCGTTGCCCATTGCGTCTTTCATGATCACACCAGTAGTGTCAACAGTCTGTGAACTCAACCAGCCTACAGGAGTTGTCATGCTTCCCATGGAAAGATGGAAACCTGTGGTCTTGGTCAGAATGATCTGAGGAGTTGCTGGCTTGATGTCACCTGGTGTAATTACCGGGTCTGCCGGATTCAGGTAAGTCGCTCCGGTTACAGTAGTTACTGCATCAGAAGAAGTGGTTTTGGTAGTTGCTGTTGTTCCTGTTACTACCTCAGCTGCGGAAGCTGTTGCTGCCAAGGAAGCCATAAGACCCATTGCTACTGTTAAACTGGCTAATTTTTTCATCGATGATTCCTCCTAGGTATGGTGGTGTGATGTTCTATGTTTTTGCTGTGCTAATAAGGATGTAAACATAAATTGCATTGAATGAACCATAGGAAGCAATTTATTTTATTTTTCTTGTCCGGCTTGAGGCGTAATTACTTCATTACGGCGTGAATCACAAGATGACAACCTGAGCGGAAAGGCCTATACTTTTTGAAGGGCAGCAAGAAGCCCGGAGGCTTCCTCACGGAGTCCTCCGGGCCTGCAGCACTGCCTGGCGGCAGTCAGCTAACTAATAGTTTGTTTGCTTGCCTACATAGATCGTCCCCTGCGCCCCATAAAGAGTGAGACCACGAAGAGGATCAGGAAGATGTAGAACAATACTTTGGCGATGCCTACAGCCGCCGCCACAATATTGAAGAATCCGAAGATACCTGCAATCAGGGCCACTACCAGCAGAATTATTGACCATTTTAGCATGAGATGTCATCCTTTCTGTGCGCTTGGTGTAGTCATTGTTTAAACGGGGCTTATCCATTTGAAACAGGGTGGAAAGGAAGAGAATTCCATGGGCTTGTCCTTTGTTTCGGCCCAATTCTGTAAGGGTAACTATGCAGTATCAGACAGGGCAAACCGATAATTTAGACACTCGGAAGGGGTTATCCACTATGATCATTGAACTTAGCGTAGCACTGGCTGCTATCGCATTCGCAGTACTCGTATTCTTCTTAATTAAAACCTTGAAGTCAGCGAAGGACTCCCTCGACAAGGTCAGCCAGACCCTGCAGGAGGTTCAGAAGACGATCGATGAGCTTACCTATGAAGTGAAAACAACCGTCCGGCATGCCAATGACATCACGGCCGATGTCCAGGGCAAAATTCAAAAGATTGACCCGATTGTGGATTCTGTGAAGAATCTGGGGGATGTCATGAACGAGCTGACATTGACCGTGAAGCAGGTGTCTGTAACGGTAATTGAGAAGTTCCGTAAATCGCGTGAACTGAAGGATAAGGCAAAGTCGGTATCCATCGCAGAAGCCCCGTTAACGCCGGCCGAAGAGAGAACCGTGCAATCCTATGACGCAGTGAACGCAAGTAAATCGAAGGGCAAGATTGCAACAGCCCTCAAGAGCGTGGATGCAGCCGCCGCGATCTGGCAGAAATTCCGCCATTAATCTGATGGAATGAAATATGGCGGGGCTCAGGACGGGGCAATACCAGCTTATGAAAGGCGGGAACCCTATGAAAATGGTTATTCTCTTGCTTAGTCTGCTTGCTCCCTTCCTATCTGCACCGCCGCAAGATGATACTGTTGCTCCCGATACCGCCGCACAGCTCCCGGTAACCTTTGCTTTCGGGCAGAGTCTGCCTGCTGCTTCCTACATAAGCAGCTTCGATTCCTTAGCCGGTATCCGCTTATATATGACGGAGGAGGAGCTGCTGAAGACCAAGGGAACCCCTCAGCAGATTGCTGAAGATCCTTGGGCGGGCTGTCTGGAATACCAATATGCGGACAGCTCGGCAGGGGTATGCGGGGGCGCTGTTCTCTACGTTCATGCTTCACCTCCACAGGCCGGGCAATACGGTCTGAGGCTTAATGAACAGCCGCTCCTTCCAGAGACCATGAATGTGCAGGATGTGCTGGGTACGCCTGATTTTGAAGCCGAGGATGGGGATGTTTATATCAGAGGAGCTGCCGCACTCAAAATCTACCGCAATATGGAGACCGGCGAATGGGACGGGGTGGATTTGTTTGACGGGGATTCCTTCTGAAGCTGTTTCAGGGACGGCCATTTCGGTTAATGAATGCTCAGTCATCCATCGGGTGGCTGGGCCTTTTATCCATTATGAAGGAGAGTGATTTCATGGATTCAACCGGTACACAGGCTTATGCCAAGCTGCTGGAGAACGGTATTCAGGCGATAGAAGAAGTGAACCGGCTCCGCAGCAGCGGCTACACCAGGGATGATCTCTATGTGATCAGTCACGATGAAGACCGCGAAGGACGTATCGTGGACGCCGCAGACACGAATGAAGTAGGGCTGGGTGAAGAAGGACTGTTCGGTTCCATCGCCAATCTCTTCCGTTCACGGGGGGACGCTTTACGCTCCAAAATGACTTCACTGGGCTTCAGCTCAGCGGAGGCGGCCTTTTACGAGAAAGAGCTGGATAAAGGCAAGGTTCTGGTCATTGCCAAACGCAACCCACAATAATCCCAAGGTCAGCTTGATTGACTTCAATAGTACAATAGCGTAACCTCCAGTCCCACTATACGCAGTGGAGCTGGAGGTTACTTTGTTGAAGCGAGGGACCTGTTTTGTGCCAATATCTAGTTGGTTGGTAACAGGCTGCGTAAATATCGTATGATAGAATAAGAGAATTATGGAGTTTACGGTCTTACTATTATCCGCGTGAGGTGAGGGAGCTTGAGAATTCTAATCGTAGACGACAATCCTACCAATGTAATCATTATCCGTGAAATCCTCAAGAAGGAAGATTACCGGAATTTTATAACGGCTTCGTCCGCTAAAGATATGTTGAAGCTGCTGGGCGTCGGCGCAGGGGGAGACAACAGCCAGCCCCGTCCATCCGATGTGGATCTGATTCTGCTGGATATGATGATGCCGGAGATGGATGGGATTGAAGCCTGCCGTGTGGTCCAGCAATATGAGCACCTGAAGGATATTCCTATTATTATGGTTACGGCTGTCGGAGATTCGAAGAAGCTCGCGGAGGCACTGGATGCCGGGGCGGTGGATTATGTGACGAAGCCGATAAACAAGGTGGAGCTGATGGCCCGAATCCGCTTGGCGCTGCGGCTGAAGCGCGAGAAGGACTGGCACAAGGAGCGGGACCAGCGTATACAGGATGAATTGAAGCTGGCTGCCCTGGTGCAGAATGCCGTGCTCAGCCTGCCGCTTGCCGAGGAGACGCTGGAGGTACATGCGATTTACCAGCCCTCCTTCGAGCTGGCCGGAGACCTGTATGCCTGGTACCCGCTGGGAGACGGGCGTTATGCGGTCATTCTGCTGGATATGATGGGCCACGGCATCTCGTCTTCCTTGTTTACCATGTTCCTTGCTTCCGTATTGAAGGATACCGTCACCACCTATGTGGAGCCGGAGAAGGTTATTCAGGAGCTTAACAGACGTTTTAACCAGCTATATATTGAGAAGCAGCTGGTCCAGTATTATTTCACGGCGATCTATCTTGTCATCGATACCCGCATGAAGCGGATTAATTATGTGAATGCCGGGCATCCGCCGGCGCTGTTCTTTGAAGGGGAGGCCAAGACGCCTGTGCTGCTTGAGAGCAATTGCCACCCTGTCGGGCTGTTTGACCGGATTGATATCGAGCAGCAGAGCCTCAGCTACGAGGATGAGGGCCATCTGGTGCTGTTCACGGACGGTCTCATGGAGATGGTGGAGGGCGAGCAGGAGGAGCAGCTGAAATTCATGGTCGGGCATCTGAATGCCACTCATGACTGGCAGGAAGACCTGGTGCGCGCTGCATTCCTGAGCGAGCCTGTCAATCCGGAACGTGATGATGATAAATGCCTCGTCTGGATTTCACTGAAGAAAGGAACCGATAAGGAATGAAGATTAAGGCAAAACTGCTGATCGGGTTCAGTGCCATGCTGGCGATTATGCTGGCGCTTACCCTGATTGGATATGACAGGCTTCATTATATGAGCAATCAGCTGGACAACTACCAGGATAGATACAGCAAGGGCCGTGCCTCGTCGGGGCTTCGCGGCGAAGTGAACGACATGGCGCGGATTCTGACCACCTCCATGCTGAATGCGGATACCGTGACTGTGGGGGCGCAGAAGGCGGAAATTGACAGTAAGGTGCTCAAGGCGGCGGAGCATCTGGAGAATATCAAGGCTTCGCTGAAGACGGCCGAGGAGCTGCAGATACTGTCGCGGATTGAGAACTCCTATTCTGCCTATCTGAAATACCAGGATAAGGTCCTGGAGATGCTGGGCGCCGGATATTTCCAGAATGCCAATACGTACCGCAACGCAGAAGGGCAGGATATTCAGAACGAGGTGCTGAACAGCCTGAATGCCCTGTCCGATTACAATGCCTTCCGGATGACCGAAGAGACGGCCAAGGCCCAGGAGGCTTCGGACCGGTCAATTCAGATGGTGACCCTTATTATGGTGCTGGGGCTGCTGCTCGGGCTGGGCGTCATACTATGGGTGATCCCGAGCATCACGCGCGGACTTAGCGTTGTCTCCATGATGATCACCAGCTTCGGCAACGGCAAAATGCGGGCCATCCGGCGGATCAAAGTGAAATCCAAGGACGAGATCGGGGATGTGGCCCGGGTGTTTCAGCAGATGGCTGAGAATATTGAGCAGAAGCAGGAGCTGGAGAGATCCTACGCCCAGGCACAGAGCGATCAGGCTTGGCTGAATGCCAATATTGCCCGGATTACAGAGCTGCTGCGCGGCGTCAGCTCGCTGGATCAGGTCTCCCAGACCTTTATCAGTGAGTTCACACCTGTGCTGGGCGCCCAGTATGGCGCTGTCTATCTGAAGAGCCAGGATAATCCGAACCTGCTGGTCAGCAGCGCTTATTATGCCGGTGAGGAGGGCGTTACGCCCAAGGAGAGCTTCGAGATCGGTCAGGGTCTGGTCGGGCAGAGTGCCCTGGATAAGCTGCCGATCAAGCTGACGGAAGCCCCTGACAACTATATCTCGATTTCTTCCGGGTTCGGGGAATCGCATCCGAGCTATATTTCGATTCACCCGCTGTTATTTGAGGAGGAGGTGCTGGGTGTTGTAGAGTTTGCATCCTTCACCCCATTCTCAGTGCTTCAGAACGAACTGCTGCATCAGCTCTCCAGTAATCTGGGGATCATTCTGAATAACATCAGCCGCAGGCTTGTCGTTGAGGAATTACTGCGCGAATCGCAGACGCTCACCGAAGAGCTGCAATGCCAGTCGGAGGAGCTGCAGACCCAGCAGGAGGAGCTGCGCCGTTCCAATGAGAATCTGGAGGAGCAGACGGATGCCCTGAAGCGCTCCGAAGAGCTGCTGCAGCGCCAGCAGGAGGAACTGGAGCATTACAATTCAGAGCTGGTCTCCAAGACCCGTGCGCTTGAGGATCAGGTGCAGGAGGTTGAGGAGAAAAAGGATGAGATTGAGCATGCCCGTGTGCAGCTGGAGAAGCAGGCTATGCAGCTTGCGGTCACCAGCAAATACAAATCAGAGTTTCTTGCCAATATGTCCCATGAGCTGCGCACTCCGCTGAACAGCCTGCTGATTCTCTCCCAGCTTCTGAAGGAGAATAAGGAGGGCAACCTGAGCGAGAAGCAGGTGGAATTTGCCCATACTATCTATATGTCCGGTGCGGATCTGCTCAAGATGATTGATGAGATTCTAGATCTGTCCAAGGTCGATGCCGGCAAAATGGAGCTGAATCATGAAGAGATTCCGCTGATCGAGCTGAAGACCTTCGTGAAGCAGAACTTCGCTCCGCTGGCTGCGCAGAAGGGATTGTCACTGCGCCTGTCGTTTGAAGAGCCGCTGCCGGACAGCCTGTATAGCGACAGCCACAGACTGAAGCAGATCCTGCGCAATCTGTTGTCCAATGCCTTCAAGTTCACCAGTGAAGGGTTCATTGAGTTCACAGTCAGCCGTGCGGATGTGAAGCGGCTGCCCGGCTATCTACCACAAGAATTTGAGTACATTGCCATATCCGTCAAAGACAGCGGTATCGGAATCCCGTCCGACAAGATGGATATCGTCTTCGAGGCGTTCCAGCAGGTGGACGGCACGACCAGCCGCAAATATGGCGGCACGGGGCTTGGCTTGTCGATCAGCCGTGAATTGGCCCGCCTGATGGGCGGAGCGATCGGACTGGAGTCCCGTGAAGGGCAAGGCAGCATATTTACGCTGTATTTGCCGGTCAAGGGGAACTTCAGCCTGCTGCCGGGAGCGATAGAAGCTGCACCTGCCGGAGAGCCCGCGCAGCTTGAGGCGTACCGGGAACAATTGCCATGGGATGTGGCGGGGAATATAGCTCCTACGCCTCCTATGCCAGTAGTTGTGGAGGATGACCGGGAGTCCCTGGTCAGCGGTGACAAGGTGCTGCTGATCATTGAGGATGACGAGAGCTTTGCCAAGATATTGCTGAGCATGGCCCGCGGCCGCGGCTTCAAGGGGCTGGTAGCCCTGCAGGGCGATACCGGCCTGCAGATGGCCAAGACCCTGCTCCCGGACGCGATCATTCTAGACATTCAGCTGCCGGTCATGGACGGCTGGTCGATTCTGAGGGAGCTTAAGAGCGACTCTCACACACGCCATATTCCGGTGCATGTGATCTCTGTGAACGATGAGATTAAGCAGGGACTCATGATGGGGGCGATGGCCTATCTGCGGAAGCCGTCCTCCCGTGAAGCGCTGGATCGGGCCTTCTCGCAGATTGAGACCTATACCGCAAGCAAGATGAAGCATCTGCTGATCGTAGAGGACGACGATATCCAGCGCCGCTCCATCGAGGAGCTTATCGGACATGATGATGTGGTCATTACGGCAGTTTCTACAGGCCGGGAGGCCCTGAATGAGCTGCACAAGCAGAGGTATGACTGTATGGTTCTTGACCTGATGCTGGACGATATGACCGGCTTCGAGCTGCTGGACCAGATCCGCGACGATGAGGAGCTGAACGATCTGCCGATCATTATTTATACCGGCAAGGATCTGGACAGCAAGGAAGAGACCAAGCTGCGCAAATATGCGGAGTCGATTATTATCAAGGATGTCCGCTCGCCGGAACGGCTGCTCGATGAGACAACGCTGTTCATGCACCGCGTTGAAGCCAATCTGCCGGAGGATAAGCGTAAAATTCTGCAAAAGCTGCACAATAAAGAAGAATTGTTCGACGGCAAGAAAATACTGCTCGTCGATGATGATATCCGCAATGTCTTTGCCCTCTCCAGCGTGCTCGAAGGCTATCACATGGAAGTGAAATTCGCCGAGAATGGCCGGGAGGCCATCGACATGCTGGTCGAACGCAGCGATTATGATCTGGTGCTGATGGATATGATGATGCCGGAGATGGATGGATATGAAGCCATGCGCCGCATCCGGCAGATGCCGCAGTACCAGAAACTGCCGATTATAGCCCTTACCGCCAAGGCGATGAAGGAGGACCGGGCCAAGTGTATTGAAGCCGGAGCCTCCGATTACATGAAGAAACCGATCAGCACCGATCAGCTTCTTTCTTTAATGCGCGTCTGGTTGTATTCGTAAGGGCGATTTCGGGGTAATAGCTATACAGTAGTATCGAAACAGGTGCGGAAATAAGGAACAGGCAAGGGAGTCTTGATGACAATGGCAGCGATGGAGCATGGATACGAGGAGCAGGAGAATCAGCCGGGAAGCAAGCAGGAGCTGGAACAAATTGAGATTGAGCTGCTTCTGAGCGGAGTACACCGGCTATACGGATATGACTTCAGGAATTATGCGTTGCCTTCCTTGAAGCGGCGGATCTGGCATCATGTCCATGCGGAGAGTCTGCCCACCATATCCGCCTTGCAGGAGAAGGTGCTGCATGACCGTGCCTGCTTCGAACGGTTCGTATACAGCCTCTCGATCCCTGTGACGGAAATGTTCCGTGACCCGGGACTCTTCCTGACCTTCCGCCAGAAGGTAATTCCGCTCCTGCGGACGTATCCATATATCAGGATCTGGCATGCCGGCTGCTCGACAGGCGAAGAGGTCTATTCGATGGCTATTATGCTGCATGAGGAAGGCCTGTATGATAAGGCAAGAATCTATGCTACGGACATGAACGCCCGTTCCTTGCAGCAGGCTAAAGAAGGCGTGTATGAAATTGGAAAAATGAAGCAGTACACCAAGAACTACCTGGAAGCCGGAGGCACAGGTGCCTTCTCGGAATATTATACAGCGAAGTATAATTCAGTGATTCTGCAGCCCTACCTGCGCAAGAATATCATTTTTGCCGAGCATAATCTGGCGACAGACACATCCTTCAATGAATTTAACGTGATTCTGTGCCGCAACGTAATGATCTACTTCAACGATGAGCTCCGCGATCATGTGCATGGCTTGTTCCATGAGAGTCTAAGCCGGTTCGGCGTGCTGGTCCTCGGTTCCAAGGAATCCATTCATTTCACGCGGTACAGTGACAGCTACGAGCCTCTGGACCGGGTAGAGAAAATATACCGCAAAAATAAATAGCGGGTAAGGAGGGACCTATGGGGGTTCAAGAACCGATTCACATACTGCTGGTTGACGACCGTCCCGAGAATTTGCTGGCACTCGAAGCCGTCCTGGAGAGCCAGCACTACAAGCTTGTCAAAGCCAATTCTGGAGAAGAAGCACTGCGGTGCTTATTGAAATATGAATTCGCCGTGATTGTTCTGGACGTTCAGATGCCGGGTATGGACGGGATTGAAACCGCTAAATTAATCAAGGCCAGGGAGAAAACCAAGGATATCCCGATTATCTTCATCTCTGCCAACAGCAGGGAGTCGGAGCATTTATTCGCAGGATATTCGGCCGGTGCCATTGATTATATGGTCAAACCATTTATTCCGCAGATCCTGAAGTCCAAGATCGAAGGCTTCGTCAATATGCATCTGACCAGCAAGAAGCAGCAGATTCAAGCGATGCAGCTCCAGCAGAAGACGCTGGAACTGGAACGCATGAACGGCGAATTGATCAAGGCCAAGGAAGAGGCGGAGATTGCCGCCAAAGCCAAGACCGAATTTCTTGCGATGATGAGTCATGAGATCCGCACTCCGATGAACGGGGTCGTGGGCATGATTGATCTTTTGATGGAGACCCAGCTTGCCCCGGAACAGAAGGAATACACCGAAATCATTCGTAAGAGCGCGGATACACTCATCACGGTGATTAACGATATTCTTGATTTCACCAAGATGGAATCGGGCAAGATGGAGATGGAAGAGCAATTATTCGAGCTGAATACCACCATTCAGGAGGTGTTCAGTCTGTTCTCCGCCGAAGCCGGCAAAAAAAATCTGGAGCTGGCCTATTTCATCGACCAGAAGCTGCCGCGGCTGATCTATGGAGATATGGCCCGTCTGCGCCAGGTGCTCATTAACCTTGTATCCAATGCGGTGAAATTTACCAACCAGGGCGGCGTGTATTTGGTTGCTTCCAGCCTGCCTACAGCGGATAATAATCTGGTAGTGGAATTTACGGTTAAAGATACCGGCATCGGAATCTCGCCGGAGAAATGCGACCGGCTGTTCCAGCCCTTTTCCCAGCTCGATTCATCCATGACCCGTAAATACGGGGGAACGGGCCTCGGCCTCGCCATCTGCAAATCGCTGGTGGGCATGATGGGCGGAGATATCCGTGTGGAGTCGATGGAAGAAAAGGGGGCTACCTTTGTATTCACGATCAAGGTTGCCGTGCCGGAGGATGAACTGGAGGACAGCTGCCGGGAAGAGGTAAGCGCAGCAGACGGGACAGACGAGGCCAGCCGGAGTAAAGTGCTTGTCGTGGATGATCATCCGATTAATCAGCGGCTCATGGTCAGCATGCTGGATAAGCTCGGGTACCGTACGGATGTTGCCGAGGACGGGAAGCAGGCTGTAGAGCTGGCCCGAAAGTCCGCTTATGATTTTATCTTCATGGATTTACAGATGCCGGTCATGGATGGACTTGAAGCAACCTCGCTGATTCGTGAGGACAGCGGCAGTTCACCGGACAAGACGGTGATTATTGCGATGACGGCCAATGTAATGGAGGGAATCCAGAACCGCTGCACTGCTGCCGGAATGGACGGCTACATCAGCAAGCCGCTCAAGCTGAGCAGCATCAAACAAATGATCTCCAGATATTCAGGCAAGGATAACCCCGCAACCCAGCGGAACACCTCGCTTTTTAACGCATAATCCAGGAATTACCGCTGCTGTACAGTTTCATTTGTTGTTTCAACAGTGTGCTATTAGGGTTATTGGTAAAGAAAACATTTAATCAGGAGAGTTGTCTATGAATACACATAAAAGCGAAAAGTTTCACGCAAAAACCGAAACCGTAGGTACAGTATGCACTGTTTATCTGGTGGGTGAGCTTGATTTGTCTGTGGCCCCTGATTTCCGTTTGGTTATGGAGCCGCTAGTGGGAGATACGGGGCTTGACCTCGTGATTAATCTGAAGGATCTGAAGTATATTGACAGCACCGGGATCGGAATCCTGTTGTCAATCCTCAAAGCAAGACACGGAATGGATGTCAAATTTACTGTTGCTGAAGTTCCTCCGCAAATACAGAAGTTGTTTGACATGACCGGCATTTCCAAATTTTTTGCCTCCCAAGAGAATTCCCACTAGGAAAGGATCGAACTAAGAATGAGTGATGACATACAAAGAGTAGTTCTTCAGTTACCCGCCAGTGCAGAATATGTCGATATTGTCCGGCTTAATTTATATGGCATTGCCTCCAAAATGGGTTTCACTTATGAAGACATTGAAGATATGAAGGTAGCAGTCTCGGAAGCCTGTAATAACTCCGTGCTCTATGCCTATGGGCAGGCGGACGGTATGGTTGATGTAATCTTTGAGGTAGGATCAAGTGTCTTATCCATTACTGTCAAAGATGAGGGGGAGAGCTTTGACGGTATGGACGCGTCCGGAGAACGTCTGACGCTGCATGATAAGGAGCTGAATGATGTTCAGGTGGGCGGACTGGGATTCTACCTAATGCAGGCGCTGATGGATGACGTTAGCGTCGTTAGCGAAGCAGGGAAAGGGACAGTCGTTACCCTGACCAAACGGCTCAATTACAGCGAGGAGAAAGTATGAATGACAAAGTGACTCCCCCAGAGTCCATGAATGAAGCGGTAAGCCTGATCTGGGAATACCAGCAGACGAAAGACAATGAAATTGCAACAGTGCTCATCCGCAAATATGAACCCATGGTCAAGATGGCAGCCGGCAAAATCGCCCGTAACCGTCCGGATCTCTATGAGGATCTGTATCAGGTGGGGCAAATGGCGCTGATCCGGCTGCTGCAGCAATACGACATCAGCTTGGGGATTCCCTTCGAGCCGTATGCGATGAAGAGCATGATTGGGCATATGAAAAACTTCCTGCGTGATAAATCCTGGTACATACAGGTTCCCCGGCGGATTAAGGAAAAAGGCGCGCTTGTTCAGCAGGCCATCGATGAACTGACCATCCGGTTAGAACGTTCTCCGGCAGTTGAAGAAATTGCGCATTATCTCGACCTGACCGTAGAAGAAACTGTGGAAGTACTGGCCGGCAGAGAGTGTTATCATTATGTCTCCCTGGATTCACCGCTCTCCCAGGAGGAGAGCGGAGCCACACTGGGCGAATTGATCAGCTCCGATGCGAATGACTACGAGACGGTGGAGAAGCGTATGGATCTCCAGCAGGCACTGGGACAGCTGAAGGAGCAGGAGCAGCAGGTGCTGCTGCTGGCCTTCCAGGACGGCCAATCCCAGCGGGCTATTGCCCAGAAGCTGGGTGTCTCGCAGATGAGTGTCTCGCGTATCCAGAAGCGGGCCACCGAGAAGCTGAAGCAGATCATGGCTAATTCATCCTATTAAATAGTAAGGCAATTATATTTATCAGGGCAGGTTCTATCCCGTATGGGGTAGGGCCTGCCCTTTTTGGGTAGATAAGAATTTATATGTTTTGGGGTCCCGGCAAAGTACCTGAGTCATCACCTACGCTAAAGCCCCACTTTGTGGGGGTAAAGAGCAACATCCCTCCTGCAGTCTATTCCTCGTTAAGAGTAGGCTGCAGGAGGGATGAGCGGGAAATGTAGTCAGTTAGTTGGCATCGATATACTTCTTGATCTCTCCGAGATATTCCCCGATTACCGGCACATTGATAAACAGGCTGAGAATATAGCCAAGCAGACCGAGAATCACAAATGTGCCCAAGGACAATCCGAGCCCTCTGGAGATGCCGGCCATCAGATTGGTAATGATCCGCTTCTTGGGGTCTGTATAATTCTCCAGGATATCCTTGAACTCGGACTTCTCCAGGGAATCCGCAATCTTGTCGAGCCTCGCATTCAAGCGTTTGACCTCATGCCGCAGCTCGAAGGGATGCTCATCAACGTCATAAGCTTTGGTTCTGTTGTCCGCTTCTCCCATAAGGCGTACCTGCTTTCTGTAGCCTGAAACAGGCTTTGTTGGAATATAAGACATGCGTAAATAGAGAGCGGCCAGCTAAGGAAGATCTGGCCGCTCTCTTTGGTATCTACTCAGCGGGATACCCCGGCTTTAGTAGGAGGATTTGTAAGTGCTCTTAACATCCTCTTTAGCGCCCTTCGCTTCCTCTGCGATTTCCTTGGAGGCATCCTTGGTTGTATCTGCTACCTCACCGGAGGCATACTTCGCTTCATCGGCCACATCTTTGGAAGCATCCTTCACGTTATCTGAGATATTTTTGGAAGCATCGGTTACCGTTTCACCGATTTTTTTGCCTGTTTCCGCCAGAGTAGCGGCAATTTGCTGCTTGCTGTCGCTGACAGTCGTGAAGATATCAGAAGCTTTGGCGGATACGGTACCGGCCAGATCGGTGGCCTTTTCGCTAACTGTAGAGGCCAAGGATTTGGTTTTGTCCGTCACCGTTCCGGCAACTTCTTTCGTCTTGTCCGTAGCTACAGTCAGCTTATCGGACAGGTCACTGCGCATCTCGCGTCCAGGCTTCGGTGCGAATAACAATGCCGCTGCTGCTCCGAGCAGACCGCCGATGAAGATCCCTTTAAAGAATGTGCTGCCGCTTTCTACCGGATATTCCTTCTCTGCTTTATTCATTATCAATCACTCCTTATCAGAATAGTCATTCAAATTCAGGTAAGCCTGAATGTTCTTACTTCGTATATAAACGTTGGGCTATGGGCTGAAACAGCGGGACAGCTTGGCAAAGATTGCCGGAGTATACGGGAGCATCCGCGCTGAAAACAGGCTTTTCTATGCCTATTTCAAAGAATTTGCGGCTTTACAAGTTTGATTGATCACGAAGGGAAGGGGGTAAGAAATAGTTAATTATAGCGCATCTATACATCTCATATTGAGGAGCATTCATTCCCCCGTCTAGGATATTGATAAAATAACAACATCTTATGGAGGTGCAGCATTATGATTAAAGTAGTCACAGCAGCCGAGCGTCATACTTCGAATAGAGAATGGATACACAGTGAATTCAGCTTCTCCTTTGCCGATTACGATGACCCCAGCAATGCCCATTTCGGTGCACTGCTGGCGCACAACGACAATGAATTGAAGCCGGAGCAAGGCATGCATGAGCACCCGCATCATGATCTGGAGATTATCACGTATGTGGTGTCGGGTGTGCTGAAGCATCAGGATGACTTAGGCAATCATGCGGATCTGCAGGCAGGCAGTGTGCAGTTAATGAGCGCTGGAACAGGCATTAACCATTCGGAGACGAATCCGTCAGACCATGGGAATGTCCGGTTCCTGCAGATCTGGCTTCTGCCCGACAGGCCCGGTAAGACCCCGAAATGGGATGCCCGGTTCTTCCCGGCGGAGCTGAGGCTTAATCACCTGCTGCCTGTAGCGTCAGGGGAAGGGACTCAAGGCTCGCTGAAGCTGGACAATGATGTTAACATCTACCTGTCCGTTCTGCAGACGAACCGGGAGCTGCATTATCCCCAGCAGGAGGAGCGGCGCACCCATCTGTATGTCATTTCCGGGGATCTGGAGATCTCGTGCGCAGATGGAGTATTCCAGCTTCAGCAGGGGGATGCGGCGCGTATCCGCAAGAGCTGCGAGCTTACGCTCAAAGGCATAAGCAGCTCAGGAGATGCAGAATTCATTCTGATTGACCTCCCGTAGCAGCGGGGACCGCACAGTACGGATACTGTTACAGCACACAAAAGCCCTTCAGCTTCAACGTCCGGCCTTACGGACAATGAAGCTGAAGGGCTTTCTCTAATGTATCCACCGGCTGTATCCAACGGCGTTATTTCTTGCGCAGGCGTCCAAGCTCTGAGACCAGCGCCTCCACCTGGGAGATGCTGAGCCGGTCACTCCCCATGGCAACCTCGTAAATATCCCGGATATCCTCATAATGCTCCACCGAAAAGGCTGACGCCTGCATTGCAGCGGCACTGGCCATTTTCAGCTTGTTTTTGATGCCTTCGATCATATATTCAACGTTCTCCTGGCTTGGGTTTGACAAATCCATTGAGTATAACCGTCCTCCCTGAGTAATATAGAATGTGAACTTGTACAGTCCAAACATCTTATCATGTTTGGGCAGCAGATGACCATTTTTTTGTCCAGATCCCGCAAACATGGTAAATTAAAGGTTACTATATCAGGCTGCTTAGCGAGGGGGAGAGGGTCTTTGGCCATCAGAGAAGAAGAGAGCAGAAAACGGCGTAAAATGGATGCCGGGGGGCTTACCGCCTTCTTCCGCGGGATCGCAGAAGTGTATTCCGCTGAGCAGGTGACCTTCCTCTGTATCGGAACGGACCGTTCCACCGGAGATGCGCTGGGCCCTCTGACGGGAAGCCGTCTGCTGGAATACGGATTCCCTAATGTAACCGGCACGCTGCCCGCGCCCTGTGATGCGGATAATCTGGTTCAGCGGATAACAGAGATTGCGGAAGGGCAGGTTATTATCGCTGTAGACGCCTGTCTTGGGCCTCCGGCTGCACTGGGCTGTTACTTTGCGGCAGCACAGCCGCTGCGGCCCGCACAATCTGTAGGGGGACTCCTGCCCGCAGTAGGGAATTACAGTCTGGCAGCAATCGTAGATGTGAACAGTCCGCGTCCTTACCGGACTATACAGACTACCCCGCTCTACCGGGTAATGGTTATGGCCGACCAGATTGCCAGGGCAGCCGCCCAGGGATTCGGACTTACGGATTGAGAGCGTTTCAAATCAGCGGTTCTAGCTTATTAATATAGACCACTACATAGAAAGAGGGTAAGCAGCCATGGAAAATGTTCGATGCGAGGGAAGCAACATTTGCTATAGTGATCAAGGCGAAGGGGATGTTATCGTGCTGCTGCACGGATTCTGCGGGAGTGCCGAATACTGGGAAAAGGTGATTCCCGGCCTGACTGCCCATTACCGGGTCATTGCCCCGGATCTGCGCGGGCATGGGGCTTCGGATGCTCCGCTGGGAGCCTATACCATCGAGCAGATGGCCGACGATGTGCTGTCGCTGCTGAATGCCCTGGAGATTCCTGAATGCTACCTGTTGGGACACTCGCTCGGAGGTTATATTACCCTGTCGTTTGCCCAGCGCCATGCCTCCAGATTGAAAGGCTTCGGGCTGATTCATTCCTCCGGTTATCCGGACAGTGAAGAAGCCAAGGAGAACCGGCTGAAGAGCGTCACGATGATTCAGAGCGAAGGCATTTTTGCTTTTGTGGATCAGCTGGTGCCTGGACTGTTTGCTCCTGAAGCGGCACCGCGGCTGCTTGAACGGGCCAAGGAGATTGGCTATAAGACTCCGCCGCAAGGCGCAGTTGGCGCATCCTTGGCTATGCGTGAGCGCCCGGACCGCCGCGATGTGATCTCGGCAACGGCGCTGCCGGTGCTGCTGGTGGCCGGAGCAGAGGATTCGAAGGTGACGCCGGAGCGGACGTTCACTTCAGACAACCAGAACATTACCAAGGTGACGCTGCCGGGTGTAGGCCACATGGGCATGTTCGAAGCACCGGAGGAGCTGGCGAGGATTATTAAGGATTTCGTGCAGGCCCCTGTGCAGCAATAAATTACATCAGGCAATAGGGACAGAAGGCAACACTCCCGCTCTCCGGCGGGGTGCTGCCTTCTGTTTGTTGTGCAAATTTATATATTTTATTGAAACTTACGGATCGCCGGAAGGCACAACACCAAGGCAACACAAGAGAGGCCCAGGCCGGAAAAAATAATAATGGTCGATACGCCTCCGATCCGGTCGGCCAGCCAGCCGACTAAGATATATCCGACCGGCAGCAGGGCGAAGGAACCGAACATATCCAGACTGGCTACTCGTCCGAAGGCTTCCTTCGGAACAAGCTCCTGCAGGCTGATCTCCCAGATCAGCCCGAAGATCATTAATCCGAAGCCTTCTACGGTAAATAAGGCGATGGCTGCTGCCGGGGTGCCTGCGAACGGGAGCAGCAGCAGGGCAGCCCCGCTGATCATGGCGCCGCCGTAAGCCAGGATGCCGCGGTGATTCCATTTTGGCCGCAGGCCGTACAGCAGGCCGGCCGTTATGGCCCCGACACCGGAGAACGTAACGGCCAGGCCGTAGAGATAAGGAGGCCAGCCGTGATGGACCTTGAACAGCCAGGGAAGAAGGACGCTGATTACGCCCGTATAACATATATTGACGAAGCAGAAGGCGAGAATTGTAATCCAGAGCCAGGGCTGGCTGCGAAGAACAAGTATTCCTTCGGCGAAATCCTGCCTCCAGTGCGGAGCTGGAGAGGTCCCGGCAGCAGGCTTAGCAAGGATTCCAGTCTCAGCGGCAGCAGACCGCAGCCGGGTCATCATCACTCTGCGCAGATAGATTAGGCAGATGAGAGAGATAAGATAGGTGAAAGCATCAATTCCGAAGCCGAAGCCTGCGGACAGGTGGGTAATCAGCAGTCCCCCTAACGCGGGACCTATCAGCCGTACGGACTGGGTCGTGATCTGAGTTAGAGAATTCGCTGCTACGCGGATATCCGGAGTGAATACGGTAGCGCGGACTGCAGCGTAGGCGGGCTGGAATAAGCCGTCCAGCAGGCCGTAGCAGGCAACAAGTCCATAGAGCAACGGAATGCTCAGTACTCCGGTCAAGGACAGCACAGCCGTCGTAAGCATAACGATGAACCGGGCAATATCGGCCAGCATCATAATCCGTACCCGGTCGTAGCGGTCGACAATATGTCCGGATACCGGCAGCATGATTACATTAGGCAGCATATAGGCGGCCATGACCATCCCCATAATGGTGGTGGAGCCGGTCAGGGAATAGACTAGAACAGGCAGGATAACCATGGTTACCGAGCTGCCCAAAAAAGAAACTAAATGTCCCAGCCACAGGTAAGGAAAGGCGCGGGATTGCCGGAAAGGGGCGGCGAAGCCCCCAAGCGGATGATGCTTCGGTTGTCCGGAAGGGCCAGCGGTGCTCATCTATTGCTGTGCCTCCTCTTCCGGCTGCGCAGCAGCATCGGCAGACTGCAGACGGCCCAGCATCACTTCCACACCGTATTCGTCACCTTCCGTTACCTTGGACTCCCAGGCAGTAATCAGCTCCAGCAGCTCCTGGTGGAATTCCGCAAGCTCCTGAGGAGAGAGAGTAAGCCTGGTAGTGAAATGCCGGGTCTGGTCTTCTTTGCGGAAGTGAAGGCTGCGAAGCGCTTCCGAGTGGAACATCGTACCTTTGGAACGGTAAAATTTCTGGATGATGCCTCCTGCGGCTTCTGTACGGACAAGCTCGAGCAGACCGCCTTCATAGAGCTTGACGATATGGTAGTGAATATTACCCGGAGTCTTGTTCAGCTTCTCCGCAACCTGCTTGGAGGTAAGCGGCTCTGCCGACAGCGTGTGCATAATCTTAATCCGTAAGGCGCTCTCCAGCAGCTTATCCTGTTCCGGCGTAACGTTCAAAAGCTGGTTGCTTGTCTGCAGATCCTGTTGATCTGAAACGGCCGCTGTGGTCGAGTCTTGCGTTTTGCCGGTTGGCTTGGTCATCAATAAGCCTCCTCTGTAGGGTCCGTATTAACATGTATACCATCTGTATCCAAATTTTGATCTGTTAAATAGTTCGATCTGTAATGCAGATTAGGTAACTGAATTATAGTTTATCATTATAGTGGGGTCAAGACTTAACTTCGCAGAGTGGCGCCGGAGAGACGAATGGTTTAAGATGAGTCCAACAGCAAGCAGAGGATACAGAAGAGAAGCAGTTGCGTAACGAAAGGAGCTCAGTATGTTCCGGAGAGATTATATTGTGCGGATGATCGAGGATATGACAGTTATGGTCGCCAAGGTGCTGACCTTGAAGCAGGATAAAAAAACAACGGAGGCCCTGTGGGAAGTAGATGAGCTGCTGATGCGGCATTTTCGCCTGAATTCGCGTCTGCTCAATTCGTTGTCCGTAGAGGATATTATTGATATGTTTCGTCTTGGAGGGGTGCTTGAGGCCGACAAGCTGCAAGGGGTAGCCCGGCTGCTGAAGGAGGAAGGCGGGATATACGCGGCCAAAGGAGACCGGGATGCAGCCCTCTTCAGGGCGATGCGTTCCCTGCATTTATTCATCTATGCCGGTCTTCATGGTGCGGACCGTGAGCTGCTGAATATGACGGAAGAGATCAATGAGCTGCTTGAGGAAGTGGAGCCGTACCGCCTTCCCGCCAAGACCGAACGTCTCCTGATGGCTTACCACGAATCTCTGGGACATTACGCCAAGGCGGAGAACAGTCTCTACCGGCTCTGGGAGCAGGGGGAGAATGTAGCAGAGGAAGGCAGGGAGCTGTACGGACGGCTGCTGCTTTTAAGTCCGGAGCAGTTAGCCCGGGGCGGTCTTCCTGTAGAGGAAGTGCAGCAGGGCAGGGAAGAATGGAGCAAGCTTACCGTTAATGCTATAATGTAACGATATTCAGGAGACTACGTGCTCTATTTTATATATCCGAAAGTGAGATGTACCCATTTGGAAGCTTTGAAGGAATTGATCGAGCAAGTGATAACCGGCCGTACTCTGATTACGGCTACACTAAGCCAACTGCGCAGTAAGGTCGATGCCGCCTACAATAAAGTACAGGTTAAGCCTGTTGAGCTAAAAGGGAAGCTGCATTATCAGTTTGCCTATTATATCGGCCCTAAGGTCGAACACCGCAACATTCCCGCAGATGAGGCCGCCGAAGAGATGCTCTCTTTGCTGAGGGACACCTTCCGCCAAGGTCTGCTGTGTACGGCCGGTGCCGACTATCAGGTGCTGATCAGCAAGAAATACAAGGTATCTATTCTGACCAAATCAGCCAGCAGGCAGGAAGCGCCGGATCTGGCCCATAACCGCCGGAAGCAGTATGTGCTGGATGAGGGGGAGCCGGTGCCGTTCCTGGTCGAGCTTGGTATTATGAACAGCGAAGGCAAGGTGCTGGCCAAAAAATATGATAAGTTCCGCCAGATCAACCGGTTCCTGGAGATGGTTCAGGATGTGCTGGGCGATCTGCCGGCAGGCCGGCCGCTGACGATTGTGGATTTTGGCTGCGGCAAGTCTTATTTGACCTTCGCGCTGTATCACTATCTCGCCCTCCGCGAGCAGCGGGAGCTGAATATTGTCGGCCTTGACCTTAAGGCGGATGTCATTGCACACTGCGACGCGCTGGCGGCCAGGCTGGGCTATGACCGGCTGAAGTTCCTGGTGGGTGATATTGCGGACTATAATGAGCTGGATCAGGTGGACATGGTGGTCACGCTGCATGCTTGCGATACCGCCACCGATGCAGCACTGGAGAAGGCCGTGCGCTGGGGCGCATCGGTAATCCTCTCGGTGCCCTGCTGCCAGCATGAGCTGTTCGCGCAGGTCGAGAGCGAGGTGCTGAATCCGCTGCTGTCACACGGTATCCTGAAGGAGCGATTCTCGGCGCTCGCCACCGATGCAATCCGGGCGAAGCTGCTGGACCTGATGGGCTACCGCAGCCAGCTGCTGGAATTCATCGACATGGAGCATACCCCGAAGAACATCCTGATCCGCGCCGTCCGCAGCGACAGCGGCGACCAGGCTGCCAAATGGCGCGAATACACCGCATTCCGCGATTTCCTCGGTGCCAAGCCTTACCTGGAGCGCGCCTGCTCCGATCTGCTGCCCGCCGGCAGTCCGGAAGCTTAATTTATGTGTTGAATAGTTTAGGGTACTGAGCGGCCGCTTCCTGATGGGAGCGGCTGTTTTTTTGCGGGTTGGGGAAATGGGGGCTGAAGGAGAGCCGGGGGCAGGCGTACCCCTGCTTTTAGCGGCTGCGGGGCAAATGTGTGTGGAAAACCGAATACAATCGGCTGAGTGCGGGTGAGCGGGGGAAATGTATGCGGAAAACCGAATACAATGTGGTGGTGCGTGGGTCGTATCCTGGCTAGGATAGCACATGAGAAGCAAGATGCTCCTCCACTGGCGGGGGAGGCCAAATGAGCAAAATCAGGTGCACAAGTGCACTTCATTATGAGTGATTGAGCTACTTTGGGTGGAATCAGGTGCATAAGTGCACTTCATTATGAGTGATTGAGCTACTTTGGGTGGAATCAGGTGCATAAGTACTCTTCATTTGAGCGTGTGAGCTAGTCGGGGGAATCAGCTCCCTCTTCTATTTTTCGTTAAATATGGTTAAACTGTTAAGCATCATGAATAATTGGGAGATTCAGGATGCGGATAAACAGGTCTGGACGGCAGAGTGACTGGATGGTTACTTTTGTTTGCGGTTTGGCGTTAATAGCAGCGGGGGTGGCGGCCTGTGTGCTGAGAGGGTTCTTTTTCACCGGGGAGATGTATGGGTTCCTGACGGTGTGGTTTGGCATGTGCGGAGTGTTGCTGGGATCGGCACTTATCTATATGGCTACTGGCAGAGGGGCCGAGCTTAAGCTGCGTTGGGAAGATCGGAAGTGGTCTGGCAGTTCCTTGATTAGGGCGAATGTAGAGGAGCAGTCTGAGCACAGAGAGAATACACGGGAGTTGGCGGGCAGTAGGAGGAGAGGGAACGAGGGCGGGAGCAGGCTGGTTGTATGGGGGTTGCTTAGCAGTTGTGTGCTCCTCTGTGTCTTGTATGCTATCCATGCACTGGGCAGTCCCGTGTCCGCGCAAGGAACACTGAATGAAATGCTGCGCTCAGTCTTCTACACCAGCTTTGTTACATTCGCTTTGCTGGCTGCACGAACCCGCCGGGGAGGAGTGCTTCTTGCAGCAGTATGGCATTTGCTTGGAATCACTATCAGCTTGTCGGCCCTGCTGGCAGTATGCGGGGGGCTGCCGGTTCCTTATGCGGTGGCGTATACTGAGTCGCCCGGGGTCAGTGCCACCGGTGCCAGGCTGGCCGGATTGCTTCAGTATCCGAATGCTTTTGGTGCGGTGATGGCCGTGTATCTGCTGGAACGGCTATTTGCCGCCGCTTATGGCTTCAAGCCGGGGGATTCCAGGGGAGCTGCGGACGGGGAGAAGCCAGGTAGGCTTGGGCCTACAGGTGTAAGCGGAGCAGGTGAGGCAGGAGCAGATATCCGTGCGGAGCGTGCTGGTGTAAGCGGAGCAGGTGAGGCAGGAGCAGATATCCGTGCGGAGCGTGCTGGTGTAGGCGGAGCAGGTGAAGCAGGAGCAGATATCCGTGCGGAGCGTGCTGGTGTAAGGGGAGCAAATCAGCCACCTGCAAGCACAAGTGAGGAGCGGACCAGAATCTGGTCCGCTGAGTACTGGCTAAGCGCGGCGCGCCTGCTGCCGCTCTTCCCGTACGCCGCCGCGCTGCTGCTCAGCGAGTCGCGCGGCGCATGGCTGGCTGCGGCTGCCGCCGGTGCCGCAGCCCTTCTCCTGAAGCGGCAACTGTTCGTGCCGCTTCTCATTACCGGCGCCGCCCCCGTTGCCGCGGCGGCGCTGCTCTACCGCCAGCTGGCCCGCTCCGGGCTGGCGGTAGAGCCTATGCCCGGCCTGCTGCTGCTGGCCGGGCTCTGGGCCGGCGCATGGCTCGCCGGCCTATGGCTGCACCGCCGCAGCTGCCGTGCGGCGGGCTTGCTCCGCGCCGCCATGCTGGCGCTGGCGGCGGCAGGCTGGACGGCAGCGGCCAGCGCCGTCCTCCTGTGGGTACGCGCGCGGATTACCGGGCCGTCACCGACGGCCGACGCGCGCGGGCTGTTCTACCGCGACGCCTGGAAGCTCGCGGCAGAGGCGCCCTGGCTGGGGCGCGGGGGCGAGACCTGGCGGCATACGTACCTTGCCGCCCAGTCCCGCCCCTATGTGGGCAGCCAGGTGCACAGCGGGTACCTCGACATCCTGCTGAACCTCGGGATGGCGGGTCTGGCTGCGGTTCTCCTGCTGCTGCTGGCCGCAGGCGGGCTGGTATTCAAGGCGTCACCCAGGCTGCTTCCGCCCTTGCTTGTGATCGTGCTGCATAGCGCAGCCGATTTCGACTGGAGCTATGGACTGGTCTGGCTGCTGCTGCTCCTGCTGCCTGCCTGGGCACTTGCCGAAGCCAACAGCCGGACCGCTATGACAGCTATGCCTACAGTTCTGCGTGAGTCCCGTTGGCAGCGCAGCAAGCCGGCTGACCAGCGAAGGAAGCGGCCGCGCCGATTATGGGTTTATGCAGGCATAAGCGTTCTCTGTGGGCTGACCCTCTTGTGCAGCGTTTTTTCCTTCCAGGCCATGAAGGGGGCTTCCCTATTCAAGCAGGCGATCAGGGAGAATGATCCTGCCGTGCGAATCACGCTGCTGCGGCAATCGCTGCGCTGGAATCCAAGAGATCCGCAGCCTGCGATTGCTCTCTCGCGGCTGCTTCCACAGGAGCAGGGGACCGGCTTGCTGCTGCGCAGCCTGCCGTTCTCCCCGGAGAGTGCAGCCCTTCACGGGGAGCTGGCAGCACGCTATCTGCGGGGCAGTGATCCGGGAGAAGCGTTGTACTGGGTCCGCCGCAGCCAGCAGACGGACCCGTATAATGCCGCCAGACGGCTGGCGGCATTAAGAGGAATGCTTGAGATGGGAAGACGCAGCTTGGCGGAGGGAGACAGACGTATAGCGGCGGACAGCGCGGCGGCGGGTCTAGAGCTGCTGCGGCAGTACAGCCTGCTGACCACCATGGAGCAGGACAGAGGACCGCAGCACAATGACCGCCGCTTCACCCTACTTCCGCAGAGCGAAGGGATCTATCTTGAGTTAACGCATTTACAGTCCCAGGTGGCTCTTAGCTCCAATAATAAATAAGACGTACCTCAGTATGGAACTCGAAGTTTGAACGCGAATGGGGTAAACATATCAGCACAATGACCGCCGCTTCAACCTAGTAGCCCATCAGCTTTAAAATAGTGGAGCAGAAGCAATTCCCCTTCAAATTGCAACTTTTCCAAGCGGGGGGTGTTCTATAGGGGCGTTTGGCTTAGCGTAATGGACTGAGGTGCTCTTATCCGGGAAGAAAGTCGTCACTTGGGCGATTAACGGACCGCAAGGACCTTATCCCCTGCCATTCAGCTCCAAAACGCCTCGTAGAAGGACGATAAGGTCCACTGAGTCCGTTACGCTGCAAAAGGTGGCGTTCTCGTGGGAATAAGGTCCTTTTCGGTCCGTTAGATTTTTTGGGAGGATAGGGTTGCATTACACAAACCCCTGAGTTTCACAAGCGTATCCGTCCTTTTAAATCTGACACTGTACTAGTAGCCCATCTGCTTTAAAACTGTAAGGAAGACCTCAGGAGTGTTAACGTCTGAACATGAACATCCATGAACATCGAGCTGATATTAAGCTGACGCTGCACCCGTTGCAGACTCCTACTCTTGCATTCAAGTAGGTGATTGTAACATCAATTGTACCGAATACAATAGATTCTATTTCGAAGCCTTTTTTACAGCATTCCATTGTACAAAATGCAGTTACTATCGTTCCAGCGCCTGCAGCATCCGAATGACTGCTGTACTAGGACTGCCCGTTGTCTTCCCATCACCCGAGCCTCAGTTCCTAGCCATCCCCAGCCTGCTCTCAGGCTTTAACACGCCGCGATATCAGCCATGAGTACACAATAGGGACAATAGTCATGATTACTAGAGCGGTGATGATCATGCTGATCGACAGCGTAGCGGGCAGGAAGGCCGCAAGCACAATCAGCAGACCGCCGGTCACCCACATCCTCCCGGAGAAGCGGTGGGTTCTCCGCCACACTGCAGGGTCATGCAGCGTCCAGGGCGTCCGGATTCCTGTGAAATAATTATCTCTGATCTGCGGCAGGAAATTACCGATTACAGCCAGCAGCAGCCCTATGCTCACAGTAGCCCATTTTCCGGCGGAAAATTGCCGATCCAGCCCGTAACTGACCGACAGGACAAGGGCGGCATCACAGATGACGGCAACGGTGAGACGGACCATTTTGTAAGCGCCGGGGAACTTATTGTAATTCTCTCCCTTGGGGTCAATATTGCGAATGAACTGCATCGCGAGCGGAAAAATCAAGCCCATAAAAGAGAACAAGGCAATAACCGAACCCTTGCTCCAGTAAGTATTGACCTTGCCGGTTATACTGAATTGGGCGGGAAGCTGATCCGGCAGCCTGCCGTAATTCACCAGCGCATAGCCCAGTGAGAGAAACCCAAGAATGACAACCAGCGTATCCTGCCATTTCCACGTGAAATTCTTCATCAAGATTCATCCTCCGTATGTTTACTAGCGTGCGGGGCAGTTTTCCTTGTGGAGCCAGCATCCGCATGTTCTTCGGGTGGGCTGTCCGTACTGCCCTTGCCCGTACCCGTACCCGTCAATTCGAGGAACCAGCCAAGCACCTCTTCAAGTACCGTGGAGTCCAGCGAATAGACGATGAATTGCCCGTTGCGTTCGTCCTGAACCAGCCCCGCGTGCTTCAGCGCATTGAGGTGGTGAGAGATGCTGGGCTTCGTCATATTGAAAAAATCCGCAATTTCCCCGGCCGTCCGGTCCTTTTCACGCAGCAGCCGGAGAATTTGTCTCCGGGTCGGGTCGGCGAGCGCTTTGAACGATTCATTCAACTTCATGTCCTCCTTTCGATATTTAAATAATTATCTAAATGTATAATATGACTCGCTTCCAAACTCTGTCAATACACAAACTCACATCTGTTTTAGAGGGGATAATCTCCCCGAAACGATACTATCCTTCGAAAGAACTGCAAAGCCGTTTCCACTTGTATTCCTTAAGTAGAAGTCGTAAGCCTGCATATGCTAGAATAGGCTAGGAGAAGCTGGATACATAGAGCGGTTAAGCAGACGGGTTCTGCCAGCAGAATACCAGGCTGAAGACGCCATACGGGAGGAGACCTGCAGTGCACTTTATATCTGATGTCATTTCGCATTTGTTTGAATGGATTCAGTCTCTGGGTTACTTTGGAATTATGATCGGACTCATGATTGAAGTCATTCCAAGTGAGATTGTTCTGGCTTTTGGCGGCTATTTGGTCTCACAAGGCGATATTAACTTTTTTGGCGCTGTGCTGTTCGGTACGGTTGGGGGAGTGATCGCCCAGATCTTTGTGTACTGGATTGGCCGTTATGGCGGCAGACCGGTGCTGGAGAAGTACGGCAAGTACATTTTTATCTCCAAAAAACATATTGATCACTCCGAAGAATGGTTTAAAAAGTATGGGACCGGTGTTATTTTCACCGCCCGTTTTATCCCGGTTGTCCGCCATGCCATATCGGTTCCGGCCGGTATTTCCCGCATGCCGCTGGGCAAATTCACTTTGCTGACGACCCTTGCTGTCATTCCGTGGAGCGCGTTGTTTGTCTATCTGGGGTACACGCTCGGAGACAAGTGGGAGACCATTGATGAGGTCGCAGCCAAGTACACCCATGAGATTATCCTGGGCGCGATTGCCGTAATTGTTCTGTATTTCCTGTTCAAGTGGTACAAATCCAAGAAGAAGGGTAGTGCAGTATGAAGCAGAATGTAGCATCCAAATTTGGCCAAGGCCTGACTCCGCGCCAGTTCGTGGAAGCCATGACGAAGAATCAGCAGGCTTTTGAATCCTGGTATGAGAAGTTCGTCTGGGAAGACGAGAGTGACCGCGAATATTTCGAGAGCCTGAATCACCGTGATGACCTGCGTGTGCTGATTCTGGCTGCGGACTGGTGCGGAGATGTCGTTCGCAATGTTCCGGTGGTCTTCCGGATTCTGGAGACTGCGGGTATCAAGACAGAAGTGCTGATCCTCGAAGAGAACCAGGAGCTGATGGACAACTTCCTGACCATGGGCGGCCGATCCGTTCCCATCGTGATTTTTGCAGATACCGGAGGTTATGTCCTGGGCCAGTGGGGACCGCGTCCCGAGCATGTGCAGACACTGATGAGAGAATTCAAGCAGGAGAACCCCGACCGCGAAGCGGCGGACTATGAGAGCAAAATCACCGAAGTGCGCAAAGCAATGGGGCAAGCCTACGGAGAAGGAACGGAATCACACGCAGTTATCGCCAAAGAGCTGCGCGCTTTGATCTCCGGATTCTAATGCCGATGCTTAATATTCGTTCTTATAATCTGGGAGCGCTCCAGACCAATGCTTATCTCCTGACGGGGGCAGATCCGAAGCGTGGGGTCATCATTGATCCCGGTGCTAATCCTGCGGCCCTTCTCCGCGCCGCTGAGGGAATGGAGATTGAAGCGATTCTGCTGACGCATGCCCATTTCGACCATATTGCCGGGCTGGACGAGGTCCGCAAAGCCAAGAAGTGCCCGGTCTATATCCATCCTCTGGAGAGCGAGTGGCTGGGCAGCCCGAAGCTGAACGGCTCCCTGATGTGGCCTGATACTACGCCTCCTGTCAGCACCGATCCGGCGGAATACGATCTGGCGGAAGGCCAGGTTCTGACGCTGCTGGGACTTACTTTCCGCGTGCTGCATACGCCGGGACATTCGCCGGGAAGCGTCAGTTTTTTGTGCGGGAGTGATCTGTTCGCCGGTGATGTCTTGTTCAAAATGGGAGTAGGACGTACCGATCTTCCGGGCGGCAGAGAACGGGATCTGATTGACTCGATCCGCGGCAAGCTCTACCGGCTGGATGAGGAAGTAAGAGTGTTCCCCGGCCATGGACCGCGAACCTCGATCGGTTATGAGAAGCTTCACAACCCTTATGTTCCCATGTAAGCAGGTTGTATTTATCTCACATGACGACATCTTCTGGCCGGATTTGACACAAACCGGGAAATTAAAGGTAGACAAGCGGGAGCCGGGTTGCTACAATATGGTTAATTAAATGTAACATTTACCTCGCGAAGCACGCAGACTGTGGATGAATCCCGGTTTGCGTTCTTTTTTTGTCTATATATTTTCATTTTTTAGGGGGAGCAATATGAAGGACCACATGCATTGCCAATTGGACTATGGAGAGTTAGAAGCTGATGACACGGGGATAAAGGAGCAGCATGATGTGAATTATGCAGCAGAGAACAGCGATACTAAGTACACCCTGTTCTGGAGCTTCCCCAGAGGTAAGGGGAAGCTTCAGCCATGGAGACGCAGACTGTGGGAGCTGCAGAATAATTCTGACCCGGAATGAACGATAACTATTACATAGACGTATTACAGGTGTGACAGAAGAGATAAGGGGAGGGGCTATGGGCGACGGGATGCTGGAGAAGATCAGCCAGGCGCAGCAGGGGGATGCTGCGGCGCTGGCCGTGCTGCTGCGGGAGCATTATCCCTTCCTGTACAAGTATCTGATCAAAGCGACACTTGACCCTTTGCTTGCGGAAGAGATTGCTCAGGACACGATGGTCAGATGCATGGAGAAGATCGGGACTTATAATGGGACCTCGGCATTCTCCTCATGGCTGATTACCATTGGCAGCCGGATCTATATTGACCGTAAGCGGCGCTGGAGCCGTGAGGCACAGTGGCGGGAAGGGCAGATGCAAGAGCAGGGGAACCGCAGTTTACGCTGGAGCTTTGAGAGCCGGAATATGGAGTGGAGCGAAGTGCTCGACGCCTTGTCGCGTCTATCCTCTGCGCACAGAATGGCTGTGCTGCTGAAGCATTATTACGGATACAGCTACGATGAGATCGGGGAGATGCTGGAGATCCCTTCCGGAACGGTCAAGTCAAGGGTAGCTGCCGGGCTGGGCCAACTGCGAAAGGAGCTGAATGAGGATGAGGTTTAAGAGTGACGAGGAGCTGCTGGGTAAGCTGTCCGCGGAGCTGGATCATCTGGATATGCTGTATGCCGATGTTACTCCGCCCTCCTTGCCGGAGCTGGAGCAGCTTATTGCCGGGGAAGCGGTCCGCCGGAGCAGGCGGCGCCGTAAGGAGCTGTTGCTATTCCTTCTGGTGGCTCTTGTACTGGTTACTATAGTGATTTCTGTTCTAAGCACGGCGCCGGTGCTGTATTGGAGTCTGCAGGCAGTGTTCATCCTGAGCGCACTTGGCAGCCTGGGAGCAGCGCGGATCAGACACGGGCGGGAGGAATCATAAGCGTGAAGGAACTGCAGGAGATACCTATTTGGCTCTGGATGATGATTGCGGCCGTACTATTGCTGCAGGGAACCTGGCTGTTCCGTGATGCCAGGGATCGAGGTCAGGGGATGAAGGCCTGGTTCTGGGGAATCTGGGGACTTACAGGTGCGCCGACACCGGCAGTATGCTACCTGCTGTTTGTAGTTCTGCCAGACAGACGTAAACGGAAGGCCGCGAAGAATCGTTGAGAATCCCATTATACCTGAGGAGGGATTATCACTATGGATAAAGTGAATTGGGGATTGATCTGGCCGCTGCTTGCACTGCAAATTCTGCTGGCGGTCATAGGTCTGATCTCGCTGGCCAGGACAGAGCGGGTGCGCGGACCCAAATGGATGTGGGTGCTGTTCCTGGTGTTTGGCAACCTGCTGGGAAGTGTAGCTTACTTCACCTTGGGAAGGAGAGAACCCTGATGCCGCTGCTTGAGGTTGAGGATCTGCGCAAGAGCTACGGCGGGCGCCTGTCCGTGGATGGCATCAGCTTTAGTGCCGAATCCGGGCGCTGCGTAGCTTTGCTCGGACCCAATGGAGCGGGCAAGACCACAACGCTGCGTATGCTTGCCGGCCTGCTCCAGCCAACCGGCGGGAGCATCACCTTTGACGGTGCTCCCCCTGGAATGGATCACCGCAGGCAGCTTGGTTATCTGCCGCAGTCTCCGGCTTTTTACAGCTGGATGAGCGGGCTTGAATATATGATTTTTGCCGCAGAATTGAGTGGTATGGGGGGCAAGGAAGCCAAGGCGATGTCGGGAGCTGTACTGGAGCGGGTAGGGCTCAGTACCGCAGCCCGCCGCAGAATCGGCGGATATTCCGGCGGCATGAAGCAGCGTCTGGGGCTGGCCCAGGCCCTGGTACACCGCCCGCGTCTGCTGCTGCTTGACGAACCTGTCTCTGCACTTGATCCTATTGGACGCCGGGAAGTGATGGAGCTGCTGCGGGACATCCGGGAGGAGACCACTGTGATTTTCTCAACCCATGTTCTGCACGATGCGGAAGAGATATGTGATGATGTCATATTGATGAACCGGGGAACAATTGCTGTGCAGGGAACTCTGTCTCGTCTCCGTACAGAGTACAGCCTTCCGGTTATCCGGTTAACTACAGCGAAGGAAGATACGGCTGTCCGGTGGCTGGAGGAGCTTGGCCGCAAATCTTTTGTAGAAGAAGCCAAGATTTCGGATGGGCAGGCGGTCTTTAACGTAAACGATATCGAGCTCGCACGCCGGACGATTCTACAGGAAGCGGCGGGGCTTGATATTCCGCTGCTGCAATTTGAAGCAGGCTCATCGACCCTGGAGGATCTGTTCATGAAAGTGGTGGGAGTATGAAGAAGCTCCGGGTCCTGTATTTGAGAGAAATGCTGGAGGCTGTACGCAGCTATAAGCTGATCTGGATACCTGTAGTGTTCATTATTCTGGGGATCATGCAGCCGCTGGTTACTTTTTATATGGCCGATATCCTTGCAGCTTCATCGAATGTCCCGGCAGGTTTTATGGACAGCTATGAGCTGCCGGGGGCTGCGGAGGTCATGGCCCAGGCTCTCGGGCAATATGGAACAATAGGGATGCTGGTTCTGGCGCTCGGAACGATGAACAGCCTGGCGGGAGAGCGCAGCAGCGGCACTTCCGAACTGTTAATGGCCAAGCCAGTCTCCTCTATATCCGTTGTTGCTGCCAAATGGGCGGCGAACCTCACGGTGCTGGTCATTGCGCTGGGGCTGGGGGCTGCGGGAGCCGCTTATTACACAGAACAGCTTATGGGCGCTTTATCCTGGAGTGCTGTGGCTGCAGCTTCCGGACTCTATTCGCTCTGGCTGCTCTGCGCGTTATCGCTTACGCTGTTCTTCAGCTCCTGGCTGCGCGGACCAGCAGCTGCATGTCTTGCACTCCTGCTGGCAGCGGGAATGAGTCTTGTCTACAGTCTGCTGCCTTCCCAGACTGGCTGGATGCCTGCTGCGCTGCCTGGGATGTCTGCCGGTGTGCTTGCGGCAGGAGGGATCTCAGTCGGCCCGATTGTCTCAGCAGTCGTGCTGATCGTGTTGTGTATTGCCGGTGCCTCACTGCTGGCCGGAAGGAATAAATTGCCGGTCTAGCAAGCTTTGCGAAAAATAGCGGATTTTCAAGAATTTTCAGAGTGTTTTCTGCTGAAATTCATCGTACGCTCATCCTGCTGCTGGACAGCTCTATCTTTTTTTAGTAGACTGTTGAAACAAGCAGATCCATGATAGATTTTGGTCAGGAGGTAGGATGATGCTGCGTTTAGGAGAGAAGATTGTCATTGTCGCAGACGCTTTTGAGCAGAGTCTTCCTATCGGAGACTATGGTTATCTGATTGCTTACGACCGCAATCCTGATAATGCGTTTGATTATGTCATTCGTGTTCCCGAAGCTAACCGTAATTTCTATGTTACGGCAGAGGATATTGAGGCCGAAGAGCAATTGCTGGTAGCCGAAGCGGAGAGAGCCACGCACGAAGCGCTGATAGATTATGCACTGTCAACGTATAACGAGAAGCTGTTCCATCACCTGATGAACGGCGAAGAAGTTGAAGTGGAAGAGATAGAGACAACATCCCAAGAGAGTTTGTCCCAGGCGGATTTCATCAAACAGGTGAACCTTCGCGCTTGGATTTAAGTAAGAGCCGGCGCATGCCGGCTTTTTTTTGTCGGCGGGCCAAGCCAGGCAAGGCGTCGGCAACACACCTTTGAGAACAAAATGACTATTAATCCAAACGATTATTACTATTTCGCTCAAGGGAGCGGATGATAAGATCAGCACAGAGCAGGGGAGAACTGCTATAGGCCGGGGGTGATAAAAGAGGCTATTCCGGGAATCTGCCATTCCTGCTGTATACGCTTCCAATAGGGTGCAATCAGGATCGGCCCGGAGTGCGTCCTTGTAAAGTGTTTTCTTTGCGGTAGACTCTGGGCAAGGTGCCGGTGACCTTTTTAAAGGCTTTGGTAAAGTAATTATAATCGGGAATGCCGACTTGCTCCGCAATTTCATAAATCGGACTGACGGTGTCACCCAGCAGCCTTTTGGCCGTTTGAATACGCAGGTTGCGGATATATTCCGCAATGCCCATGCCGAAGTTCTGTTCGGAGAGCTTGTAGAGATGGGATTTGCTGATGCTGAATTCTTTGCACAGGACGGGAACAGACAGCGGTTCCTGGATATGTTCAATAATATAACTGTCGATCTTTTGCACCAGCGTATCCTCCTTCAGAATCAGCATACGGGATAGATACAGGTAGCTGGCGCTCATCTCCATGGTTTTGGCGTAAGCATCAATGATATCTTTGGAGATGTGCTTTTTTCGCTGGAAGGCGCCGTACAGTTTATCCATATCCACATTATAGGGGCTTATATTCTCACAGACCTTCTGCCATAACTCATCGCGGGACCCGGTCTGCAGCAATTGGCCGAACATAATATACCCGATGACCTGATTGTCCGTTTGAATAGGAACCACCGTTTCTGTAAGTCCGGCATGACATTGATAGGTGTACAGGGTCTTTTCCTTTTTCACTTGGCTACAGGCTGCCTGGTCGCAGAGGATGCACTGGGCCTCCGCGCGCGGATCACTGCGGATAATGTGGCAATATGTCGAATGGCGGGTGGGGTATGCAGCCAGCTCATGAAAGGAATTGTCGAAGATCACGGTGCGGATACCAGTCAATGTATACAAATTGCGCAGCAATTCCTTGACATCTGACAGGTTGAACAACAAGCTCATTGTGCAGCCCCCTCTTCTTCCGGGTTGATTCTTTCGTTGCTGGCAACATTGTACTGTATTTTGTATAGGACACACAAACAAAGAAAGATGGAGGCGCTTATTCATGCCGCTGATCGATATGCCGCTAGAGCAACTATTGACTTATGAGGGACGCAATCCCCGTCCGGCCAACTTCGAGGCTTATTGGGAACAAGCACTGCAAGAGATGAGAAGTACGGATGCCTGTGTTGAATTGGTGAGGAGCGAGTTTCAGGTTCCGTTCGCCGAATGCTTTCATTTGTATTTCACGGGGACAGGCGGAGCGCGTATCCACGCGAAGCTGATCAAGCCGAAGCATGTTGCCGGCCCGCACCCGGCGGTCGTGCAGTTCCACGGGTATGCCCACCACTCGGATGACTGGGCCGACAAGCTGATCTATGCTTCCCTGGGCTTTACTATAGCCACAATGGATTGCAGAGGCCAGGGAGGACTGTCCGAGGATGTTGGAGGGATCAAAGGAACCACATTCAAAGGGCACCTGATCCGCGGACTGGATGATGCGGCCGAACGGCTGCTGTTCCGGCAGATCTATCTTGATGCGGCGCAGCTGGCTGGAATTGTCATGGACATGCCGGAAGTGGATGCTGCCCGCGTCGGTGCCATCGGCGGATCGCAAGGAGGGGGGCTGGCGCTGGCCTGTGCGGCGCTTGAGCCGCGGATCAACCGGGCTGCACCCAGTGTTCCGTTCCTGTGCGATTATAAACGGGTATGGGAAATGGATCTGGCCAGAGATGCCTACGAGGAACTGCGGACTTTTTTCCGTCACTATGATCCCCAGCACCTGCGGGAGAATGAGATTTTTGAACGGCTCGGATACATTGATGTTCAACACCTGGCGGACCGGATTCAAGGGAAGGTGATGATGGGTGTGGGCTTGCTGGATACCGTGTGCCCGCCTTCAACGCAATTCGCCGCCTACAACCGAATCCGCAGCTGGAAAAAACTGGAGATCTATCCCGATTTCATCCATGAACGGCTGCCGGGATTCGAGGATAAGACCATACAATTTCTGCTTGAAATGTGAGAGGCTGACCGCCTCTCTTTATTATTGTTCAAGGACCTGTTACGGAGGTATGATGGGGTACAGGGAGGGCTTTTGAAGGAAAGGAGTGCTGGTGATCAGATTAATGAGAACGCTTTCAATTTATCCCAAACTTGTTATGGCTTTCTTGCTTGTCATTATTCCGCTCTACCTGTGGGGACTGGTCATGAATCAATCCGGACAAGAGGTTGTCCAGAAGCAAATATCGGAATCCATGGCCAGCCGTGTCCACTTCTATCTGACTTCGCTGGAGACAGAGCTGACACGGCTGACGCGGCTGAAGCTGGAGTATGTCAATGACGACGATTTGCTCTTGCTGGCGACGGTTCCGATCCAGTTGAACGACTATGAACGGACCCGCGCCTTATTATCCGCCAAGAACAAATTGTATTTGCTCAAAAGCTCCAGCCCGTTCGTGGAGAACGTTAAGCTGTATATTCCTTCCCTGGACAGAAGCATCAATGCCAACAATTTCGACAGTGCGATGCCGCTTGAAGAACTGGAAGACATTCTGAACCCGGCTCACATGAAATCGCCGATCTTCGGGATGGGTGACAAGCTGCTGATGAGCGGGGTGTACCCCGATGCTGTGTACGCCGGCCGGCCACCTGTGCTGGCCATCGAAATTCAGCTGTCGCGTCCGGAGATTCTCCGCTCACTATCCAGCATGGCGGAGGGGGAGGGCGGTGGAGCGGTATGGATGGACACTGGCCGTCAGTGGCAGATTGCCTCCGGTGTAGAGGACTCCCTGCTTGCTGCGTTTGGGGAAGTACTTCGGGGGGAAGTGCTCGACGCCGGCGGCCAGTCCGGCCAATACCGGCTGGAGTCAGCAGGCATTGATTATTTTGGAGCAAGTGAATATTCACCGCTGCTGGGGACGACTTTGGCCGTCTTTGTTCCCGCAGAAACGGTGCTCCAGCCTCTAAACAAGCATCGCAACTGGATTTGGGGAGAATCGCTGATCGCTTTACTGCTCGCCGTAGTTTTCTCTTACTGGATATACCGCTTTATTCATAAGCCGATGAGACGGCTGATTACTTCCTTCCGCAAAGTGGAGATGGGCGATCTGAGCGTCAGGCTGTATCACGGCAATCAGGATGAATTCAATTATGTGTATAATCACTTCAACCATATGCTGGAGCGGATTCAGGAGCTGATTCACGAAGTGTATGAGCAGAGAATCAGATCCCAGCAATCTGAGCTTAAACAATTACAGTCGCAGATCAACCCCCATTTCTTCTACAACACTTTCTTTATTCTTCAGGGTCTTGTCCGGATGAGAGAATATGAAGTCGCAGGCCGGATGCTTCACCATCTCAGCGGCTATTTTCAGTTTATTACACGTAGTGGAGCAGAGCAGGTCAGTCTGCTGGCAGAGATGAAGCACGCATGGTCTTATACAGAGATTCAGAACATACGTTTTGCCGGTACGGTTACAGCCGAACTGGAGTCCATACCGCAGGGGTGGGAGACTTCCATGGTGCCACGGCTCATTGTCCAGCCATTAATTGAGAATGCTTATGCCCACGGGCTGGAGAACAAGCTGGCCGAAGGGATTCTGCGGGTATCCTTCCGGGAGGAAGGAGCGGACCGGCTGGTCATCGGGGTTGAAGACAACGGCGAATCGCTGGACGACGAGCAGCTGAATGCGCTGCGCAGAACGCTTACTCTTACTGAAGAAGCTATGGAGATGACAGGAATCCTGAATGTGCATCGCCGGCTTCAGCTGAAATATGGTCCGGCATTTGGCATTGAGGTCTCCCGCAGCGAGCTGGGCGGATTGAAGGTGCTGCTGATGATAAGACAGGAAGAAGGGAAACAGCCATGATCAGACTGCTGATTGTCGATAATGAACGGTGGATTGTACGGAACCTGCTTGATCTGTTCGGGCATTGGGACAAACTGGAGCTGGAGGTATATGGTGCGTATTCGGCTGCGGAGGCACTGGAGCAGCTGGGAAAAATGAAGTTCGATATTGTGTTGTCCGATATCCGCATGCCGGGAATGGACGGGCTTGAGCTCCAGCAAGAAATCAGACGTCACTGGCCGTGGTGCAAAATTATTTTTTTGAGCGGGTATAACGAATTTGATTATATCCAGCAAGTCATGCGTGGCGGCGGGGTGGACTACCTGTTAAAGACAGAAGGCGAGGAAGCGATTCTTCACGCGGTGGAGCAAGCCGCTGCGCAGCTGGATGCGGCGGTGGAAGCAGAGGCGCTGATCGGGCGGGCACACCGGCAACTCCAGCTTGCCCGGCCGCTGCTGCTGGGCGATTATTTGCTGGAGCTGATGCAAGGGGGGAGTGCGCCAGTAAGCCAGCTTGCACATAAATTCCAGGAGCTGGAATGCCCGCTGGATGCCGGCCGCAGCGTATTGCTCGCCATCGGGCGCGTGGATGATTGGCGGGACGAGCTTAGTGTAGCGGACAGGGAGCTGATGCTGTACGCTATCCGGAATATTGCCGAAGAATACTGGCTTCCCTCCGTGCGCTGCCTCAGTCTGCGGTATGAGAAAAATAAGCTGCTGTGGCTGCTGCAGCCTATGACAGACGCTCCGGAGGACAGGGCGCGGGCGCTCCGCTTCATCCATGGGACGCTTGAGACGATCTCCCAGAGCTGCAAGCGGCTGCTGAAGCTGCGGCTCTCGTTCTCGGCCGGTGCAGCGTTCGTCCTCTGGGCGGAGGCGCCCCGGCAGTTCAGCACCTTGAAGGCGCTGCTGGGCCGGGGACTCGGCCTGGGCAAGGAGCTTGTCCTGATCGAAGAACGCAAGGAAACCGGCGATACGCTGGAGGCGGAACTGCGCAATCATGAAGTCAATAGCCAATTAGGCAAGCTGGGGGCAATGGCTGCTTATTTGGACAACGGACAACAGGAGCATTTCTTTCTCGAATTCGGCAAACTGGCGGCACTGGCCTCCTCTTCGCGCGGTACCGGCAACCGGCTGAAGCTGGAGATCTACTATTCGCTCATGTGTTTGTTTCTGTCTTATATGAACCGCTGGGAGCTGCATGAGGTCATCGGGGAATCCATTGACCTGGACAAGCTTACCAGATATGAGGCCCATCTTTCCTGGGAGAGCGCGGAAGACTACTTGTCGGAGCTGGCTCTGCAGCTGTTTGGTCAAAAGCAGGATGACCAGGTCTACCGCGAGCATGATTTGATTAGCCGCGTCCGGTTGTACGTGGAGCACCATTTGGCTGGCGATCTGTCGTTGACCCGGATCGGTGATGTTGTAGGCTACAATCCGTATTACTTGACCCGGTTGTATAAACGCTTAACGGGCCAGTCACTAGCGGATTACGTGTCTTCCTCCCGATTGGCGGAAGCCCGGAAGCTGCTGGAAGGCGGCAGTCTGATCGTTCAGGACATTTCCAAAGCTGTCGGCTTTATGACGGAGCAGTCATTCTACCGCTTTTTCAAGAAAGAGACCGGCATTACTCCCCAGGAATATAGAGAGAGCTATACATTATCCAAATCGGATAATCAAAAGTAAAAATCGGCGAGTAGAGGGGCTAGGGGAAGTGAGCCTATAATAATGCTAAATAAGGCGAACTTTCACGAAGACCCACCAAAGATTTAGGGGGGATAAGAAGTGAAGGGAAAGAGATTGGCAATCTTGACGTCTTACGGAATCGTTCTGTCGCTTCTGCTGAGCGCGAGCAGTCCCGGAACGAACAGAAGCCTGAACTCTGCGCAACATGAAGCCTACCCGTTTGGACAATACGATCCGCCGATTCAGCTTCACATCGCGCGTCCGGTAGATCAGACCTGGACGTATCCTGGCGGTGACAGCATTGAAGATAATATCTGGTACCGGGAGTACCGGAATCTGCTGGGAATCGAAGTCACACACGATTGGACCGCCTTGCCGGGCGAGTACAGCCGCAAGCTGAATGTCCTGATTGCATTGGGCAGTCTGCCGGAGATGTTCTCCGTCTCGGCAGGCCAGCTCAGACAGCTGGCGGATACGGATCAATTGGAAGATTTGACGGCAGTCTACGAGCGCTATGCTTCCGGCCGCACCAAAAAACTGCAGATGGGGGACGGCGGCGCGGCTTTGGCTTCCGCGACGTTCGACGGCAAACTGCTTGCCATCCCCATCGTCAATGCTCCGATCTATGAAGCCAATCTGCTGTGGGTGCGTACGGACTGGCTGGACAAATTGGGTCTGCCTGAGCCCAAGACGCTGGAGGAGGTGTTTGCGATTGCCGATGCATTCACCAGGGAAGATCCCGACGGCAACAACCAGGACGATACCTTTGGCCTGGCCGTCAATAATTACCTGTACGGCGGCATTACCTCGCTTACCGGATTCTTCAATGCATATCATGCCTATCCGCAGACCTGGATCAAGGACGGGAAGGGTCAAGTGATTTACGGTTCGATACAGCCGGAGATGAAGCGTGCGCTGGGCAAGCTTCAAGAGATGTATAAGAACGGGCAGCTGGACCGGGAATTCGGTGTCAAGGACAGCGATCAGGTGGTAGAAGATATCGCGGCGAACAGGCTGGGCATGACGTTCGGCGCCAACTGGAATCCCTATGTGTTCCTGGATGCTGTACGGCGAAATCCCGGAATGGAGTGGAAGCCGTACGCGGTGCCTTCGGTGGATGGCGTGCCGGCCAAGGCCAGCGTAGGCTTCTCGGCCAGCGGATATGTCGTAGTACGCAAAGGCTATCAACACCCGGAGGCTGTAGTGAAAATGCTGAACCTGCATGAAGAGGTCGTTCACGGCGCAAGACGCGGCGAAGGCGAATTCATTACCGTGGAAGAAGACGGCGGACGCATCAACACCTCCAGGCTGTCCATCGTCCAGTCCGGCGTATCGAACAAAGATGTGGCTGAGTCCTTGTCGTTACTGCGCGGGGCCATCAAGACCAGAGATGAGAGCCTGTTGAAGGATGCGCCCACCGAGACCGACAAATACGGGCCGACCGTGGATTACCTGGAGACCGGGAATATGGACAATTGGGCCGTTGCCCATCAATATTTCGGGTTTGAGACGACCATGGACAACTACAGCGGCGACCGGCTGCTGATGACCGCATTTGGCGGGCAGACACCTACGATGACAGAGAAGTGGGCCATGCTGGACAGACTCGAAAAAGAAACCTTCACCAAAATTATCATGGGGGCGGTTTCCGTCGATGAATTCGATATTTTTGTATCGGATTGGAACAGGCTAGGCGGCAAGGCGATTCTGGAAGAAATTAATGAACCGTATTGAGGAGAGTGAAACCAACAGCATGAGCAAATTATTCTACAAGCCTGAAGACGGGTGGCTGGCCGACGTTATACCGTTCTATGAAGACGGCGAGTTCAAGCTGCTGTATTTGAAAGATTGGCGCGACAGGGAAGGACACGGTGAAGGCACGCCCTGGTTTCTGCTGGGGACACAGGATTTTATCCATTACAAGGAATACGGAGAGGTTCTGCCCAGAGGCGGCGAGTCCGAGCAGGACTTGTATATCTATACGGGATGCGTGCTCAAGCAAGACGGACTTTACCATATTTTCTATACCGGCAACAATTTTCATTATCCGGCGCAGGGTAAAGCGCAGCAGGCTGTGATGCATGCGGTCAGCAGTGATTTTGTACATTGGGAGAAAAGGCCGGAGGATGCCTTCTACGCGCCGGCAGACATCTACGAGGAGCATGACTGGCGCGATCCGTTTGTGTTCTGGAACGAGGAAGCGGGGGAATACTGGATGCTGCTTGCCGCCCGGTTGAAGGAAGGGCCTGCGGGCCGCCGCGGCTGTGTTGCCCTATGTGCCTCCAAGGACTTGACCGGCTGGGAGGTACGCGATCCGTTCTGGGCCCCCTACTTGTATACGACTCACGAATGCCCGGATCTGTTCCGGATGGGGGAATGGTGGTACCTGCTGTACTCGACCTTCTCCGACCGGACAGTCACTCATTATCGGATGAGCCGCTCCCTGCAGGGACCCTGGCTGGCGCCCGAGAACGATGCACTTGACACCCGGGCCTTCTATGCCGCCAAGACCTGGACTGACGGCGAACGGCGTTATGCCTTCGGATGGAACCCGACGCGGGAAGGGGAGCATGACGGCGGCACCTGGCAATGGGGCGGACATCTGGTTGTGCATGAGATAGTTCAAGGTGCGGACGGTGCGCTGCTTGTCAAAGCGCCGGATACGCTGAATACTGTGATCAATCAAGAAAGCGCTTTATCCTTTGAGGAAGTGCTCGGGCGCTGGAAGTTCGATGGGAGCACGGCCACGGTTGCGGCACCCGATTCCTTCGCCGGTGCCTATGCGGGGCTGCTGCCGGAGTGCGCCTGCAGGCTGGAGGCAACGGTAACATTCGCTCCGGGCACCCGGGGCTGCGGCATTCTGCTGCGGACAGATCAGGACCTCGAACAGGGGTATATGATCCGGCTGGAGCCGGGGCGTGACCGGATTGTCGTGGACCAGTGGCCGCGCAAAGGCGATGTCCCTTATGCCGTCGGCATGGAGCGGCCGCTGCCATTGCTGCCCGGCACGGCATACTCGTTAACCGTATATCTGGAAGATGAGGTCTGCGTAGTCTATGTGAACGAGGAGCTTGCGTTAAGCACACGGCTGTATGATTTTAAGAAAGGGGGGAAGGGACTGTTCGTCAGCGAGGGGAGTGCGGAATTCAGATTCAGGCAGGCTGAAATGCGGATTCATTCCAAACCGGATGAAGAGAGGGGATAAGCAATGATCAATGTTGTCCGAAGAGCAGTGGCGGCATGTGTGGCGTGTATCCTTTTTTACAGTATTCTGCCGGGCTTAAGTTCTGCAGATACAACAAGTGCGGCGGTGACGATTGATTCCGGCACGGCCGCGATCAACTTCACCTACGGTACAGTAACTCTCGCCCGCGGCAATAACGGTAAGCTGACGGGCATCCGCCATCTGTCGCAGGCCAATCTGTGGAATGATGCAGCATCTTCCGCCGTTTCCGCGAAGAAGGGGCATGTCACTTATGAACACACCTGGGGCTCAGGCTCTTCGCTGGCTGAACTGGAGACGACGGTTGCCCGTAAATATGACGGTACATTGACTGTCAGCCAGCATGCGGAGACAGGGCAGCCCGGCATATCGGGTGTGCAGTGGGGACTGATTGTCCCGGATACGTATGATCTGATTATTCCCGCGCTGGGGGGGATTCGGCTCACCGCCGATTCACCGGACGCCGCTTATGGCTTCTCCCAGTTCACCTATCCCGATGTCTGGGAGGCACAGATGTTTCTTGTGCAGGGGGCGAATGGCGGGCTGCTGGTTCATGCGGACGATAATGCCGGTTTCTTCAAAACATTGCATGTGAAGCATGAGAACGGCAGCTTCTATGTAGGGGTAGAAACGCAGGCACCGGCTCCCTTTCAGCAGACGGTCAAGGCGGTATCCACCGATTGGCGGCTGAAAGCCTACGCCGGGGACTGGGTAAACGGATCAACGATGTACCGGGAGTGGGCCGATGGCGCCTTCGGGTTGTCTGAATCCTCAGCGAAGGAGCCGGATTGGGCCAAGAATATCGGCTTCACGGTGCTGACCGATCTGGAAGACCAGCCGATGCTTGAGGAGCTTGCACAGCGGGTAGATGCGGAGCGGACGCTGCTGGTCGTGCCAGGCTGGAGATCCGACCCCTATGATGTGAATTTTCCCAATTATGAGCCTAAGCCGGATATCGCCGCCAAGATCGACGCCGCCCAGGCCCTGGGATTCCGGGTGATGCTGTATGTTAACATATTCGGAACATCATTTAACAACGAGAATTATACACAGATGCAGCCTTACCAGGTGAAAGATCCGTTCACGCTGGAGCGGAAGCGCTGGGAGTATACCGCAGGCTCTGAACAGATTTCCTTTGCCGTTATCAATCCGGCAGCGGAGGCGTGGCGGGAGCTCTTCGTTGATAAGATGACTGCCCTGGTGGATGAGGTCGGACCGGACGCGCTGCATCTGGACCAGTCTCTGCTTATGTATAACGATGCCAACGGCCTGATTGACGGCAGCAATATGATGCAGGGCAATATCGCGCTGCACCGGGAGCTGAGAGAAGCACTGCCCGGCAATATCGCCTTGGGCGGGGAAAGCCTGAATGAAATTACGACACGGTATGAGTCCTTTGCACAGCGTCATGCTTATGGCATCTTCGCCGCAAGCGGAACGTGGGATGACAGCAAAATCAATCAGGTGGTTCCGGCCAGCTCAGCGATCTTTGCCCCGTATACGACCATTTACGGTCATCCCGATCACGCGAACCCGATTACGGAGGACTATTTCCTAGCCTGGCATAAGGTCGTTCAGAATCGGCTCGGGGCCATCCCGATGCTCACAAGACCCAATCTTGGCCAGATCGCCAATGCCACCCCGCTGATGAAGCAATTGCTGGATGAAGCGGTCTGGTACCAGAATGAACAGCCTGTAGCCGACTTCAGCGATAGGCCAGATTCCACTCTGTTTGCTTTCAAGACAGCAGACGGCGGCAGTGCCGAATATGTACGCGATTCCTATGGCGAGAAGCTGACCGCCTACGACGGTAACCCTTCCGGCGGGGGCACCGATATCATGCGTTATTTGTACGGGGCAGAGAGCTATCCGTTGCCGGGAAGCATACCCGGATGGCTGCTGTATGACCAGAACAGGCTTTTCGGACTGGACCCGGACAAAACGTATCTGTATTTGAGCCAGGCCCGCGATTCCGAAGCCTTCCATGTATATGAGTGGCCGGAGGATGTGGCACTCAAGCGGCTATCCGGCAGATCCACCCACACCGCCATTGTGATGGAAGATAAGCTTCAGTCCGGTGATAGGGATCTGCTGAATTACGACGGAACGGTCCGAGCAGGAGAGGTTCTGGGAGACGGCACCGTCCATACAACCGCTGCCCCGTTCTCTACCACAGGCGGCTTCTCCTACTCCTTCCCAGGAGGAGGAACCGTGCAGCATTGGGGCGACCGGATATTGTCCCATCCGCCTTACGCAGGAGAGTGGCAGGGCGGGCATACCTGGCTGGAATTTGACATCAGCCTGCCGGCGGCAGCGGCAGCGAGCTTCCAGGCCGGTGTGCAGCTGGGCTCCGAGCAGAATGTTGCGAGCAGCGACGGTGTAACCTTCAAGGTATCCGCCTGGGATAAGGCGGCAACGCCTGAGAACCGCACGGTGCTGAGTGAAGAGCAGTTCAGCAGAAGTGCCACGCCGACCGCCGTGGAGCTGGACCTGTCGGAATTGGCGGGCAAAGAAGTGACCCTCAGGCTGGAGACACATCCCGGTGTGACGGTGGACAATGACTCTGCCGTATGGGTCGCGCCGACGGTTACCGTCGCAACTTACGGCGGCAACCGCAGCGTAAGCTTCAAGGTGAACAGCCCGCAGCCCTTCAGTGTTGTGCATTCCACCTACGGAGCGGCTTCGTCCGTAAGTCTGGGCAACAACCGCTACGAAATCACGGCACCTGCCTCGGGAACGGTATATCTGATTAACAATGTATCTGCTCCCGTGCAGCTGCCGTTGTCGTTAAGCGGGGCTCCGTTTCACTCGAGCCTGGTGTTCGAGAACGGAAGCGAGGGGCCGTCTCAGTCTCCGTTCGGCGGATTCCCAGGAAGCGGCTCTGTGCTCGGTGTTGAGAAGCAGGGGCTGGATGCCCACCCGCCGCAGCACGGGCAGACGCATATTGAATATGCCTTGAGTCTACCGGCAGGCACTCCGGCTGTACTGCAAGGATTCGCCGGCATCAAGGACGGATCGGAACAATCCCAGGGCGTCGGCTTTCGCATAGCGGTGAACGGGGAGGTAAAGTGGTCCCAGGATATGATGCCCGGCGGGGCCTGGACGCCGTTCAGTATCCCGCTGGCCGAGTATGCCGGAACATCCGTCATCATCACCCTCATCACTGATTCATTGGGCGATTACGGGTATGACAGGGCCTTCTGGGGCCAGCCGGCTCTGATTGCAGAGTAACAAGATCACGGAGAAGCCGAATATGAGGGGGAAGCGAAATCATGAGAAAAATAGCCGCTCTATCCATGAGCACCGTTCTTTTGGCCGTAACAGCCTGCAGCTCGCCGCCTGAAACCAAAGACACTGCCAATACCAGTGCCAGTACCGATCCTAAGCAGACCATTGATCTGCGGGTAGGCCGTTATTCCCTGCCCACGTGGGGATATCCCGAAGGGGATGATTTTGCGAACAACATCTGGTACCGGCATTATGCAGACAAATTCAATCTGAATGTCATACACGAATGGACCGCTCTGCAAAATGAATACAATGAGAAGCTGAATATCGTCATTGCCTCGGGGTCGATTCCGGATATCGTCATCGAAGCCTCCACCAACCAGCTGGAGACCATGGTAAAAGCCGGCATGACAGCGGATCTGACCGGCGTTTTTGAGGAATATGCTTCCGATTTGACGAAGGAGATTCTCACCGGTGACGGCGGGATCGCGATGGATTCGGCCACCTTCGATGGCAAGCTCATGGCCTTGCCTTACACGACCTCGGTCATCTATGAACCCAGTCTGCTGTGGGTGCGGCAGGATTGGCTGGATAAGCTGAACCTGCCTGTGCCGAAGACGATCGACGATGTGATTGCGGTGGCCAAGGCCTTCAAGGAGCAGGACCCGGACGGCAACGGCATCGACGATACCGGCGGATTGGCGTTCAGCAACTGGCTGTTCGACGGGATTACCTCCACAACCGGATTCTTCAACGGCTTCCATGCCTATCCGCAGAGCTGGCTGAAAGGAGAAGACGGCAAAATCACCTACGGCAGCGTGCAGCCTGAAATGAAGAATGCCTTGGCTAAGCTCAGAGACATGTATCAGGCCGGCCTGATTGATCCGGAGTTCGGCATGAAGGATACAACCAAGGTAACAGAGGAGGTCAGCGGCGGCAAATATGGCATCAGCTATGGACGCTGCTGGAATGTATACATGTACGGCACAGGCCTGGAGGGCCAGCCGGATATGATCTGGACTCCAGTGGCGGCCCCGAGCGCCGATGGTCAGGATGTGTTCGCCAATGTAGGCACAACCGTGGTGAGCTACTATGCCGTGAACAAAGATTACAAGCATCCGGAGATCCTGGTCCAATTGCTGAATGATTACAATGAGATGGCTTACGGTCCCAACCGGAATGATCCTGAGGTCAAAAAATTCTTTGCTTTTGAGAAAGGGCAGACCATTGTGGAGCAGGGGCATTTATCTCTGGCCCGGACCCTGACGACCGATGATGCTACCGTGAAATCTCTGAAGGTCCTGATTGAAGCCATTGAGAAGCGCGACCCCAGCAAGCTGGATCAGGCTCTGACCGAGACAGGGAAATACGAACCGAGTGTCGCTTATCTGGACGGCAAGGGGACCGGGTATATGGAGTACCATCAGGTAAAAGCCTTCAAAACGATTGTGGAGGGCTATGGCACAGATCGTCTGATTCCCCAGGCGTATGGAGGCACCACGGAAACGATGCTGAACAAAATGGGCATCCTGGGCGATTATGAACGTGAAATTTTCACGAAAATCATTATGGGTGCGGAGCCAGTAGATGCCTTCGATACTTTTGTATCCGAGTGGCACAAGCTGGGCGGACAGCAGATTCTGGATGAGATCAACGCCAGCCTGTGATGAAAGGGGGATCAACCTGTGAGAGCTTCCCATCTAAAGAGCCGCTTCAGACATGAATTGCCGTACCATCTGTTCCTGATTCCGGGCATTATACTGGCTGTTCTATTCTGCTATATCCCGATGATGGGAATTGTTATGGCCTTCCAGAATTTCAGCGTATTCAAGGGCTGGTTAGCCGGTCCGTGGGTAGGAATGGACAATTTCAAATATATCATTTCCATGCCCCGTTTCGGCCAAGTCATGTATAACACGATCTATATCTCGATTTTAAAAATTGTATTTTCACTGCTCGTGCCTATCGTGGTTGCCCTGCTGCTGAATGAAATGCGCGGCCACAGGTTGAAACGGGTGCTGCAAACAGCCATGTACCTGCCGTATTTCCTGTCCTGGGTGGTTCTGGGCGGCATTATTCTGGATGTCCTTAGTCTGGAAGGTGTCATTAACAGCCTCATCCAGGCCTTTGGCGGAGAGCCGGTGGGCTTTCTTTCCAGCAACCGGCTGTTTCCCGGCGTACTGGTCACTACGGAAGTGTGGAAGAACTTTGGATTCAATACGATTATTTATATGGCTGCGCTAACCTCCATCAATCCGGACTTATATGAAGCGGCCATGATTGACGGAGCCAGCCGCTGGCGCCAGATCTGGCATGTTACCCTGCCTGGCATCCGTCCCACGATCATACTGCTGGCTACCCTCAGTCTGGGCAATGTGCTGAACGCCGGGTTTGAGCAGGTATTCATGCTGCTGAATCCGCTGGTCGTCGATTCGGGCGATATTCTGGACACTCTGGTCTACCGTCTGGCGTTCAATCAGGCACAGTACAGCGTAGCGACAGCTGTGGGACTGTTTAAATCACTGGTGTCCGGAGTGCTGATTTCCGTTTCCTATTATATGGCTTATAAGTTTGCCGATTACCGCATTTTTTGAAAGGGGGAGCAAGATGAAATACCGTTTGGACGGCAGCGCCGTGTTTGCAATATTCAACAAAGTGTTTCTCATTCTCTTGGGAATCCTCTGCATTGCGCCGATTGTCAATACGTTAGCCATTTCCTTCAGCTCCGCCTCGGCGGTGGCGATGGGGAAGGTACGGTTCTTTCCGTCAGATTTTTCACTGGACGCTTATAAATTTATCGCTACCCGTCCGGAATTCTTAAGATCCCTGGGCGTGGCTGTGATCCGGGTGCTTGTAGGCAGCGCCCTGCAGATGCTGGTTACCTTTATTTCGGCTTATCCCCTTTCAAGGGAAAACAGGGATTTCAGCATGCGGACGTTTTATGTATGGTTTTTCATGTTCACCATCCTGTTCAGCGGAGGCATTGTTCCCCTGTACATGCAGGTGAAATCCCTCCACATGCTGGATACCATGCTGGTCCTGGTCCTGCCGACCGCCTTGGCGGTCTTCAACATCGTTCTGATGATCAATTTCTTCAGAGGATTGCCCCGGGAACTGGATGAGTCCTTCCGCATAGATGGAGCCGGACACTGGACCATCCTCTGGCGCTTGTATTTCCCTCTGTCATTGCCTGCTTTTGCGACCATCCTGCTGCTGGCTATGGTGGGTCACTGGAATAGCTGGTTTGACGGGATGATCTTCATGAACCAGACCGAGAACTATCCTTTAGCCACCTATTTGCGCTCCATTATTGTCAGCTTTGATTTTACCAATGTTAGGTCTGAGGACGCCGCACTCTTGGCCAGTATCTCGCCCCGCACGACCAAAAGCGCGCAAATCATTCTGGCCACGTTGCCCATCTTGTGCGTGTATCCCTTTTTACAGCGTTATTTCGTCTCGGGTCTGGTTCTGGGAAGCGTGAAGGGATAGCTCAAAAATATATTTATAGTGGGAGAAAAGGATTATGCAGAAAATCGCCAGCGGGATCTATAAGCTGACCTTTGGAACACCTGAAGACATTACACCGGTATCGGTGCTTAAGCCCGTCACATGCCTGGATGCGCTGAATGCGCTTGAAGATCATCCGCTTCCTTTTGCAAGGGAGGACATTCAGTTTCAGCCCCGTCAGGGCTCCGTATTGCTGGACATTCCCCTGAAGCCTGAAGAGGAAGTATACGGTTTGGGGTTACAGCTAAAATCGTTCAGGCAGAGCGGCAGCAAGAAGAAGCTGCGCACGAACTCCGATCCGTCGGCGGATCTGGGCGACTCCCATGCACCGGTTCCCTTTTATGTAAGCACCGCCGGTTATGCCATTCTGGTGGATACGGCCCGGTACGCCACCTTCTTCAGCGGAGGGTGCAAGCGGGTGGGCAGCAGTCAGGATCTGGAAGGCTTCCAATCGGCAGGCACCCCTAAGGGCCACTGGGAAGTGAAAAAAGGAAGCGGCAATATGCTGGTGGACATTCCAGCGGCGGAAGGAGCAGATATCTATGTGTTCTGCGGCGGGGATATGAAGGACGCGGTCTGCCGCTATAATCTGTTCAGCGGCGGGGGGGCGTTGCCGCCGATGTGGGGCCTCGGCATTATGTACCGTGCCGACTGGCATGCGGATCAGGAGGATGTCCTCAAGCTGGCCCGGCAAATCCGGGAAGATGAAATGCCCTGCGACATGTTTGGTCTGGAGCCAGGCTGGCAGACGAACGCCTACTCCTGCACCTATGTATGGGATAGCAGCAGATTCCCGGATGAGAACAGGCTGATTCAGGACCTGAATGACATGGGGTACCGGCTCAATCTGTGGGAACATGCGTATGTGCATCCTGACAGTCCTGTCTTCCCGGAGCTGAAGCCCTATTCGGCAGACAGCTATGTGTGGGACGGCCTGGTGCCGGATTTCACGTTAGGCAAGGCCCGGGAAGCCTTCACGGGTATCCATCAGCCGTTCATCGAGGCGGGGCTGTCAGGCTTCAAGCTGGATGAATGCGACAACGGCGATTATATCGGCAATTGGGGATTTCCCGATTTTGCCCGTTTCCCGGGCGGGGCTGACGGTGAGCAGATGCACAGCTTATTCGGCCAGCTCTATCAGCAGACGATGCTCGCGCCGTTCAAGGCAGCGGACCGCCGGACCTATGGACAGGTGCGCGCTTCCCACGCGCTCGCGGCGCCCTATCCCTATGTACTGTACAGCGATCTGTACGACCATGAAGACTTCGTACGGGGGCTGGCCACAGCATCTTTCTCAGGTCTCCTCTGGTCGCCGGAGGTTCGCCAGACAGCTACGAGGGAGGAGCTGTTGCGCCGGATTGGCGCTGTGATTTTCTCGCCTATGGCCGTCCTTAACTGTTATATGATTCCTTCACCGCCGTGGAAACAATTCGATCATGACAAGAACCATGCCGGCGAGTGGCTTGAGGATTGGCCGCAGCTGGCGCAGCAATGCAGAAAGCTTATGCAGATCAGGATGAGTCTCATTCCTTACCTGTACGCCGCATTTGGCAGATACCGCCAGCAGGGGCTGCCGCCTATACGTCCCTTAGTGATGGATTATCCGGGTGACTCTGAGGTGCTGGATTGCTTCGACCAGTTCATGGTTGGAGACGATCTGATGGCTGCTCCTGTGGTCTACGGCAACGGCAGCACCCGCCCAATTTACTTGCCCCAAGGACGCTGGTACGAATGGCTGACCGGGGAGTGGCTGAACGGCGGACAATGGGTTTCGTGCCAGGTTGCTGAGGATGAAGTTCCTTTGTATATCAAACAGGGTGCGCTGATTCCTTGGGCAGAGCCCGTTCTGTGTGTCCGGGATGACACCGCTTTTAATGTAGAGCCTGTTCTTTACGGTGCGGAAGCAGGGGAATGCTCGCTATTATGTGATGATGCAGTCAGCTATACAGGGATTGCTGAGAGCCTGCCCTTTGCCCGGATAAAGGTGACCCAGGCAGGCGGTCTGAGAATAGATGAACAAGAAAAAGTCTCTGAGCGCTATCATATAGCCGGTGTGAAATACGTCCCGGATGGGGAGAAGGGCTGAATTTCCCGGCAATAGAGCCGTAGAGAAAGGAGGGCTGCCATGGATCTCATAGGCCTAGATATCGGGTCAACAGGTACGAAATGCCTCATCATGGCTCCGTCGGGTGAGGTGCTGGCCCAGGCATACAGGGAATATCCCATGGAATCGCCGGAAAACGGCTGTTATGAGCTGAATCCGCAGCGGGTGTGGGAAGCGGTGACAGCTGTGATAACATCCGCAATGAAAGAGTATGACAGGCCGCCTGCCATGCTTGCCGGCCTGTCTGTGTCTTCCTTTGGGGAGGCTGCCGTCCTGCTCGACAGCGAAGGACGCGCGCTTGGCAACAGCCTGCTGTATATTGACAAGCGGGGAAGCCGCCAATTGGAGGTTTTGACGGAGCACATCGGGGAGGAGAACATCATTAGCAAGACGGGACTTCACCCCCATCCGATGTACACCCTCTCCAAATTGATGTGGTACCGGGAAGAGCAGCCGGACATTTACGAGAGGCTGCATACGTTTTTGCCGTTTGGATCGTATATTCTGTTCAAGCTGGGGGCGGGACCGGTGATTGATTATTCACTGGCGTCCAGAACAATGGCCTTTGATGTCCACCGGCTGGAGTGGGATGAAGAGATTATCCGGGCGGCACGGTTACGGACGGGAATATTTCCCCGGGCGCTGGAGCTTGGATCACGGGTCGGCCGGATTTCAACGGCAGCGGCCAAGGCGCTGGGATTGCCTGCGAACCTCCAGCTGGTGCTCGGCGGACATGACCAGGTATGTGCCGCCATAGGTGCGGGAATTACGGAAGAAGGCTCGGCGGTGGACGGCATCGGTACCGTAGAGTGCATCACGCCGGTCTTCCATAAAATGCGGGTCAATGACAAGGCGCTTGCTGCCAGCAAGCTGGCGCTGGTCCCTTTTATCCAGGGGAGTTATACCACCTATGCCTTTAATTTCACCGGCGGTTCGCTGCTCAAGTGGTACAGGGACCAGTTCGGCTATGAAGAGAAATGCGCAGCGGAGCAATCCGGCCGGAGTGTCTATGAGATTATGGGCGAGAATGCCGGAGAAGGTCCCACAGACCTTTTGGTACTGCCGCATTTTGCGGGTTCAGGCACACCCTACATGAATCCGGCTGCGGTTGGGGTAATCGCGGGTTTGAATTTTAATACCACGAAGGGTGAACTGTACAGAGCCTTGATGGAAGGCGTCACCTATGAGATGAGGCTCAATCTGGATTGCCTGGAGCAGGCGGGGATGAGTATCAGGGAAATAAAAGCCTGCGGCGGCGGGGCTAAGTCCGGACTGTGGCTGCAAATCAAGGCGGACATTATGAATAAGACCGTCATTGCCCTCGATATCGAAGAGGCGGGTATCCTGGGGGCGGTTATTCTGGCCGGGGTAGCTCTGGGCGTGTTCCCTTCCTATGGGGAAGCCGCGCGCCGTCTGGTGAAGGTGGGCACCATCTTCTATCCCCGCCCGGAGAACCGCAGGCGCTATGATGAGAATTACGCCACCTATAAACGGTTGTATCAAGCGGTGAACAACGCCATGTCTAACCCTTAGGAGATGCTGAAGAATGCCATTAGTGACCCTGAAAGAGCTGATGAAGGATGCCGAAGCGAGGCGTTATGCCGTCGGCGCGTACAATGTGATTAATCTGGAGATGATCCGGGGCGTTATAGCCGGGGCCGAGGAGGCGCGTTCGCCGGTCATTCTTTCCTTTGCAGAAGTTCATATTCCGCTTGTTCCGCTTGAGGTGATTGCCCCGGTAATACTGGCGGCCGCGAGGCAAGCGCAGGTTCCGGTTGCGGTGCACCTGGACCATGGCCAAGATCACGAAATTCTGATCCGGGCGATGCAGCTCGGCTTCTCGTCGGTGATGTTCGACGGCGCGCATCTGCCGCTGGCCGAGAATATCCGGCAGACCAATGAGATCAGCAAAGTCGCCAAGGCCCTCGGTGTTTCCGTAGAGGCCGAGCTTGGCCGGATTCTACGCCCGGAGGGCGGCGGAGACGAGGAAGAGATCGAAGAGTATGATCCGGACGATGTGTACACTAATCCTGCAGAGGCGCAGGCCTTTATTGAACATACTGAGGTCGATGCCCTCGCCGTCGCTTATGGGACAGCACACGGTGTATATCTAACCGAACCGGTTCTGGATTTTGAACGTTTGCAGCTTATCAAAGAGATTACCGGCCTGCCGCTGGTGATGCATGGCGGGTCCGGTCTGGATGAAGCGGCCTATGTCACCTCCATACAGTGCGGCATCCGCAAGCTCAACTATTATTCCAATATGGCGCATGAAGTGGCGAATACCCTCCAGGCGAAATTGACGGCCAACAGCAGGCAGCAGCACAAAAGCTATTATCATGACATTTCCAGATGGGCGATGGAGGCGATTCAGCAGGATATTGTGCGCACGATGAGAATCTTCGGGAGTGCCGGACAAGCCTGAGGCGTCCTTCCCGGTGCAGGAGGAATGGGTATGGCAAGACTTTATGGTAAAGAGTGGACCCGGCGCGAGCTGGAGGCCAGAGTAGGCCGGATAGAGCAGCTTGGGGGAGTGCAGCCCTTTGTCATGAGAGAGGGGCCGGAGGCCGGCCAGGAAGTGTTCCGTGTGCGGACCGGCTCAGGCCTCTCCTATTGGGTGCATCCCGGAAAAGGAATGGATATCTCACTGGCTGAATTTGGCGGCATTCCGGTAAGCTGGTCTTCCGGCAACGGCGATCCTCATGCCGCTTATTTCAGGGATGAAGGGAACTGCTGGCTGCATACAGCTTCCGGCGGTCTGCTGATGACTTGCGGATTATCGCAAGCGGGGGCAGCCGGTCAAGACGAGTACGGAGCCTATGGATTGCATGGGCAAATTCATCATACGCCGGCGCGGCAGGCTTCGTACCAGGCGGAGTGGCAAGGCAATGAATATGAGCTGCGCCTGCGGGGAGTCGTAGAGGAGACATCTATTTTTGGCCAGAAGCTGCGGTTGACCCGCACGATTACCAGCAGACTTGGAGAGAACAGCCTGCAGCTTAGCGATATGGTGGAGAATGCAGGCTTCACACCTGCCCCGCATCTGATGCTGTATCATTTTAACTTTGGTTTTCCTTTGCTTGCGGAGGATACCAAGATCATCTTGCCGGAGAGTAACTGTGTTCCGCGAGACGGCAATATGGAGATTACGGGGATACATGAATGGCAGGCGCCGGATCACCTATTTTCGGAACAAGTGTACTACTATGAGCCTTTGGAGCGGCAAGCGTACCTCTGTGCACAGATCAGCAGCCCTTCTTTCCCTGTACCCGGCTTATCTTCTTCTACGGGAGGACTTACGGTAGAGCTGAAGTGGGATCAGCGGACGCTGCCCCGACTGGTGCAGTGGAGAATGCCCGGAGCAGGCGAACATGTGCTGGGACTTGAGCCGTCCAACTGCTGGACCCGGGGAAGAGCGGGGGAACGCGAAGCGCATTCGCTGCAACTGCTGGAGCCTGGAGAAGCCGTGCATTACGAGATTGAATTGAAATTCACAACGAACTGAATAAACGGAGGAATATGGATATGCTGCAGGCTAAGCCTTATGTATTCTGGTTCATAACAGGAAGCCAGGGTTTGTACGGAGAGGATGTATTGCTGCAAGTGGAGGACAACTCCAGGAGAATAGTGGAAGAGTTGAACCGCGAAGGAGGACTTCCGTATCCGATTGAGTTCCGGGATACGGTTACTTCTCCGGAGGCGATTCTGCGTGTGTGCCTTGAGGCCAATGCCAGCGGGACCTGCGCGGGGGTGATCACCTGGATGCACACCTTCTCTCCGGCCAAAATGTGGATTTCAGGGCTGACCCGGCTGAGCAAGCCGCTGCTGCACCTTCATACCCAATACAATGACCTGATTCCCTGGGACAGTATTGATATGGAATTTATGAACCTCAATCAGGCGGCGCACGGCGACCGCGAGTTCGGGTTCATCGGTGCCCGCCTGCGGCTGGCCAGGAAGATTATTGCGGGCCACTGGAAGGATGAGAGGGTGCGGGCACGAATCGGAGAATGGATGAAGACGGCGGCAGGCTATACCGAGAGCCAGACGATGAGAATCGCCAGATTCGGTGACAATATGCGTGATGTCGCGGTGACGGAAGGCGACAAGGTGGAGGCGCAGATCAAGCTGGGGTGGACGGTCAACGGCTATCCGGCCGGTGATTTGGCTGAACGGGTCCGCAGTGTGGGCGAAGCGAAGCTGCGCACGCTGATGGATGAATACGCCGAAGTATACGACTTTACGGATCAGGGACGCCTGGAAGGCGCTGAAAGGGAAGCAATTCGTGAACAGGCGCGGATGGAGATTGCGCTGCGTGAATTTCTGGAGGAGGGCGGATATACAGCGTTCGTGACCAGCTTCCAGGACCTGCATGGACTGAAGCAATTGCCGGGGCTGGCCGCTCAGCGGCTGATGGCGGCAGGGTACGGCTTCGGCGGCGAAGGGGACTGGAAGACGGCTGCGATGGTACGGATGATGAAGGTTATGGCCGGTAATCAAGGCACCTCATTCATGGAGGATTATACGTATCATCTGCAACAGGGCAATGAGATGGTGCTGGGTTCACATATGCTGGAGATCTGCCCGTCCTTGGCTGCGGACAGGCCGAGAATTGAAGTCCATCCCTTGTTTGTCGGCGGTAAGGAAGCTCCGGCGCGGCTGATTTTTAACGGAGCAGGCGGCCCAGGCATCAATGCCACACTGGTGGATATGGGCGACCGGTTCCGCCTGATCGTCAATGAAGTGAATGCCGTGCGGAATGAGCACAGCATGCCTCATCTGCCGGTAGCGCGCCTGCTCTGGCAGCCGCAGCCGTCGTTGACCGGCGCATCGGAAGCCTGGATTCTGGCCGGCGGTGCACATCACTTCGCCTTTTCCTTCCACACGACCAGTGAACAGCTCCGGGATTGGGCGCGCATGGCAGGAATCGAGTGTCTCGTCATCGATGCCTCCAGCACCTTCACCTCTCTCGAAAATGAGCTGCGCTGGAATGACCTGTATTACCGGTTGAATCATTAGCCGGATAGAGCCAATTCCCTCAAAGCCCCGCTTCCTGCGACAATCAGCAGGTGCGGGTCTTTTGCTGCATATATCTCCCTCAATCGACAAGCGCATTGAATTGTAAGGCCGTCTACCCTATAATTAAAAACGTTATCCGGGCGCTTTAGCCCTTTAAACAGGAGGGATATTTAATATGAGCATCACCGTCAAAGATGTGCAGCATGTGGCCAAGCTGGCCCGCCTGCAGTTAAGCCCGGAAGAAGAGGCTACTTTTACCGAACAAATGAATGCTATTTTACAATATGCCGAGAAATTGAATGAGCTGGATACCGAGAACGTTCCGCCGACCACCCATGTGCTGCAGGTCAGCAATGTGATGCGTGACGATGTGGTGAAGGAGAGCCTGACCCAAGAGGAAGCGCTGCTTAACGCACCGGAACATGAAGAAGGACACTTCAAGGTTCCCGCTGTTCTGGAATAACCATACCCGAGAGGAGGAAGCAAGTTGAGCCTGTTTCAATATCGACTACCTGAAGTACATAACATGCTGCACAGCAAAGAGGTCTCGGTCAGTGAGCTGACGGAAGCCTCGCTGTCTGCCATCGCGGAGCATGACAGCAAGGTCCATGCTTTCCTGACCCTGAATGAAGAGGGAGCCCGTGCTGCTGCGCGCGCGCTTGATGACAAGCTGGCATCCGGCGCCGCAAGAGGGCTATTGTTCGGATTACCCGCCGGCATCAAGGATAATATTGTTACCAAAGGTCTGCGCACCACCTGTGCCAGCCAGTTCCTGGCGGATTTCCAGCCGATCTATGACGCGACCGTTGTTTCCAAGCTGCGTCAGGCCGATGCGGTAACGATCGGCAAGCTGAACATGGACGAGTTCGCCATGGGCGGTTCCAATGAGAATTCCAGCTTCGGCGCTGTGCGCAATCCATGGGATTTGGAACGTGTTCCCGGCGGTTCGAGCGGCGGCTCGGCAGCAGCGGTTGCTGCCGGAGAAGTATTCTTTACGCTCGGCTCCGACACCGGCGGCTCAATCCGCCAGCCCGCTTCTTATTGCGGAGTTGTTGGCCTTAAGCCGACTTACGGCCTCGTTTCCCGCTACGGTCTGGTAGCCTTTGCATCCTCATTGGATCAGATTGGCCCGATCACCCGCACCGTTGAGGATTCCGCATATGTCCTGCAGGCGATTGCCGGTTATGACGCCCAGGACTCTACTTCGGCCAAGGTCAGCATCCCGGATTACCTGAGCTCACTCACCGGTGATATTTCCGGCCTGCGTATTGCCGTGCCGAAGGAATACATCGGCGAAGGCGTCGATGCTGCGGTCCGCGAGTCGGTGCTGTCAGCGCTGAAGGTGCTGGAAGGCCTTGGCGCCGTGTGGGAAGAGGTATCGCTTCCGCATACCGAATATGCTGTAGCCGCTTATTATCTGCTGTCCTCCTCGGAGGCCTCTTCCAACCTGGCCCGTTTTGACGGCGTCCGTTACGGGGTGCGTGCGGATAACGGGGGCGGACTGCTGGACCTGTACCATAATTCCCGCAGCCAGGGCTTCGGCTCTGAAGTCAAGCGCCGTATCATGCTCGGCACCTACGCGCTCAGCTCCGGATATTATGATGCCTATTATTTGAAGGCGCAGAAGGTCCGCACCCTGATTAAGCAGGATTTTGATGAAGTGTTCCAGAAATATGATGTGGTTATCGGCCCGACTGCGCCAACCACAGCCTTTAAGCTGGGCTCGCAGACCGAAGACCCGCTCACCATGTATCTGAATGATATCCTGACCATTCCTGTCAGTCTGGCCGGTATTCCTGCCATCAGCATTCCTTGCGGCTTCGCGGAAGGCCTGCCTGTCGGCCTGCAGATTATCGGCAAGGAGTTTGATGAGACTACGGTGCTGCGCGTTGCGCACGCCTTCGAACAACATACAGAGCATCATAAGGCAAGCCCGCAATTGTAGCTGCTATATAAGTTGACCACAAAACTTTTAAGGGATGAGATTATCTATGTCTAAATATGAAACGGTCATCGGGCTGGAAGTTCATGTGGAGCTTCATACCAAGTCCAAAATCTTCTGCGGCTGCTCCACGGAATTCGGCGCTCCGCCTAATACCCATACCTGTCCGGTCTGTCTCGGCCACCCCGGCGTCTTGCCGGTGCTGAACCGCCAGGCTGTAGAGTACGCGATGAAAGCGGCAATGGCTCTGAACTGCACCATCGGCGATGTCAGCAAATTCGACCGCAAAAACTATTTCTACCCCGATTCACCAAAGGCCTATCAGATTTCGCAATATGATCAGCCTATCGGATTGAACGGCTGGATTGATATTGAAGTGAACGGCGAGACCAAACGGATCGGGATCACCCGTCTTCACCTGGAGGAGGACGCCGGAAAGCTGACTCATGTGGACGGAGGATTCGCTTCGCTCGTTGACTTCAACCGCGTAGGCACCCCGCTTATTGAGATTGTCTCAGAGCCTGATCTCCGTTCACCGGAGGAGGCGCGTGCCTACCTGGAGAAGATCCGCGCCATCATGCAGTACTGCGATGTATCCGATGTGAAGATGGAAGAAGGTTCGATGCGTTGTGACGCCAATATCAGCCTGCGGCCGGAAGGGCAGGAGGAATTCGGTATCCGTGCGGAGCTGAAGAATATGAACTCTTTCCGCGGCGTGCTGCGGGGACTGGAGTACGAACAATTCCGCCAGGGAGAGATTCTGGATGATGGAGGGGTTGTTGTACAGGAGACCCGCCGCTGGGATGAAGCCGGAGGCAAGACCTTGTCTATGCGCGGCAAGGAAGAAGCGCATGACTACCGCTATTTCCCGGACCCGGATCTGATCGTGCTGCATATCAGCGAGGACTGGAAGGAAGAGATCCGTGCCACCATTCCGGAGCTTCCGGATGCCCGGCAGGCCCGTTACAGTGAAGAATTTGGCCTGACTGCCTATGATGCCGGAGTGCTTACCTCATCCAAGCCGCTTGCTGACTTCTTCGAGGGCAGCCTTGCCTACACGGAGGATGCCAAAGCTGTCGCCAACTGGATGATGGGCGATCTGCTCGGATATTTGAACAGCAATAATCTGGAACTATCCCAGGTGAAGATTACGCCGCAGGGACTGGGCGAGATGATCGGCCTGATCGCGGGCGGAACCATCAGCAGCAAGATCGCCAAGACGGTATTCAAAGAAATGCTGGAGAGCGGGAAGCTGCCGGCAGTAATTGTAGAAGAGCAAGGCCTTGTTCAGATCAGCGATGAAGGGGCGATCAAGCGAATTGTGGAGGAAGTGGTCGCGGCCAACCCGCAATCGGTCGAAGACTACAAGGCAGGCAAGCAGAAGGCCATCGGCTTCCTTGTAGGACAGGTCATGAAGGCAAGCAAAGGGAAGGCTAACCCGGGTCTTGCGAACACACTGCTCGCAGAAGTGCTGAACAGCTAGACTGCTTTTGGGTAATAGATCATAGAATCTTGGGCACAGGGCTTGTCGGCAACGGCAGGCCCCTGTGCAGTATATAAGGGGAATGTACGGATGGATACAATCGTGAAGCTGAATCTGCAGGATGAGTTCACACTGGATGAGCTGTGGAGTCTTCAGCATAAAGCGTACCGCCTGGAGGCGGAGATCATCGGGTTTCATGACATTCCGCCGCTGCTTGAGACCAGAGACATGCTCAGCCGGGTTACAGAGGAATTCTATGGTTGCATCGATGAGACGGAGGAGCTGCTGGGCGCTGTTGCAGTCATCGAAGAATCTCCCGGCAAGCTCACAGTTACCCGGATGATGGTCAGCCCGGACCATTTCCGCCAAGGCGTGGCCGGAAGACTGCTGGAATTTATCTTTGCCCGTTACGCGGAGATGGAGCAGTTCATCGTGTCTACGGGGAAGCTGAACCTTCCGGCAGTGACGCTCTATACCAAGCACGGATTCATTCCTGTGGGGTCCGAAGAGGTGGTTCCGGGAGTAGAACTGCTGGAACTCCACCGGACAGGCAGGCTGAAATGACAAATACACCCTATGTAGAAAGGAGGAGTACCGAGAATGAATTCCGGTCATCAGAATTATGAGGAGCTTCCCGTGCTGGAGGAAGAGAGTGAGGCAGGCTTGCCGCAGTCTGAAGCGGATGAAGAATTGAAGCCACCCTATATCCCGCCCCGTCCGAAGCGCCGTCCGCGCAAACGTAAATTTATAGCCGGTCTGCTTGCAGCCGTTCTTCCCGGCACGGGACATCTCTATCTCGGGCTGCTCCGCAAAGGGATTTCTGTCATTTTCCTTATTGTGCTGGATATTGTGGCACTGCTGTATTTCTCCTCTATCGGAATGCAGATTAACGTACCGCTGCTGATTTTGCTGGGTCTGCTGATCCCGGTATTATATTTCTATAATGTGTTTGACGCGCTACAGACCGCAGACCGGATTCTGCGCTATCCTGAAGAGCATGATCCTGAAGAGCTGGAGACCATGAATGCCGGTACAACGGCAAGACGCCGGGTAAGGATCAGCGAGCCGGGGATTTCCTTCGGCCTCATGCTGCTCATCGGCGGGGCGCTGCTGTTTCTTTTCCAGCAAAAGCCGCCCTGGCTTCGGGTATTCATTGAGACCTCCGCCGGAGCTGCTGTGGCAGTGGTGCTGATAGGCGTCAGTCTGCTTATGGGAATTAGAGAGATGTCCAGGGACGCCCTGGCACGTCAGGGCAAGGAGCGGAAGAAACGGCGGATCGGCAGATATACTGCCTCGATAACGCTGGCTGCGGTAGGCATCCTGCTTCTTGTGGACTGGCGCGATGGAACCGATAATATGATGCTGCTGCTCCAATGGTGGCCCCTCATCCCGGTATTATGGGGAGTAGAGTATCTGCTGATCTACATGCTCTTCCGCCGTTTGAAGCAGAACGGCAGTACAGCCGGAAGAGCAAGAATGGATCTGCGGGGATTGTTCTCTGCGGTAATACTGGCTGCATGTGTGTTTATCGTAACCGAGCAGGAGCATTATTTACATCTGTGGAATAAGGTCAGTCTGAACCTGAGCGTGGCTGCAGTCGATTACGGGGAGGCGGAAGGAAGCTCTTACGAGAAGGCGCCGCTGATCGTTCCGGTCGAACTGAATACCTCCAAGGTCAATATTGATGCCATTAATGGCGATATTCTTATTCACCGGGCTGCTGTGGAGGATATCGAGATTAAGGCAACCGTATGGGTGGATCAGCTGGACGGGGTACTGGCCGAATCCATAGCCGATCAGTCTTTTGTCGAGGTGACGGAGGGAACAACGATCAAGATCACACCCCAGACCAAGGCGTACGGAGAATCCGGCAAACGCCAGCCGCGGATCAACCTCGATATCTCCCTGCCCGAGGACCGGCGGTTCGACCTGAACATCCGTACGATGAATGGCGGAATTACGCTGCAGAATGTCGAAGCTATTGCGGACATTTCGCTGGAGACCGGGAATGGGGAGCTCATCCTGCACCGCATTTACGGCAATGTAAAAGGTAAAACCTTAAACGGCGCAGTGCGCGCCAGAGATGTCCTGGGCAACGTGGAGCTGGGGACAAGCGGAGGCGATATGGGGGCCTGGGAGGTTAGAGGCGCTCTGAAGCTGTCCACGGCAGTCGGCAACATTACGGCATATGACAGCGGGGATACGCTGGACCTGTCGACCAAGAACGGCAATGTGGAGGTATCCGGAGCCAGATCCAAGCTGCACGCCGAATCTCTGAATGGTCGGATCAATATCCGTTCCGGGGATTTCGGGGGCGACTGGGATATTTACAGTGCGGTGGGGGATATTGAGCTGTTCTTGCCGCTTACGGGTAATTATACGGTAGAGGGCTCCAGCGGCTACGGCGATATTGTAACGGACCTGCCAGGGCTTGTGATTGACAAAAAACTTCTGTCCGGCCAGATCGGAACCGGCGAATACAAGCTGCGCGTTGACGGAAACAGCAATTTAAATGTGAGCAAATATTGAATTAAGGAATTTTTATTATATAATAATAAATATAATGTAATGACTTCATTGACAACGCCGAAAGCACAGTCTTACAATTACATTAGAATTATTATTAAGTTGTATAATCAAAGGCGGTGGCATGGATGGGTAGTGGCGTACAGCATGCATTGGAGCAACTCAAGACAACCGGTGTCCGTATTACGCCTCAGCGTCATGCGATTCTAACGTATCTGATCGAAGCGATGAATCATCCTACGGCAGACGATATCTACCGGGCGCTTGAGCCTCAGTTTCCGAGTATGAGTGTGGCGACTGTATATAACAATCTTAAAATGTTCATGGAAGCGGGTATGGTCCGTGAGCTGACCTACGGTGATAACTCCAGCCGTTTCGACGCCAATGTGTCTGATCATTATCATGTTATCTGCCAGGAATGCGGCAAGATTGAGGATTTCAGCTATTCCACCCTTCACGAGGTAGAGCAGCAGGCCGAACGGGCCACAGGCTTCAAGATTCATGGATTGCGTATGGAGCTGTATGGTGTGTGTAAATGCTGTGGCGAGAAGCAGCACTGAATGGAATATTACCTATAAGCGTGTAGAGTCCCAATGCGGATTCTGCACGCTTTTTTGTAAGCCGGGGAGGTGTATCTGCTACAAAAAGACAAACCTTCCAAGAGATTCGCGCAACCAACAAGAGCTGCATGGCGTATACTTAACAGAAGTGTTGCCTGATTTTAAAATTCAATGAATGGTTTGGAGGACCTATTTTGGACAGAAGACAGAGACAAAGACGCGTCACGAAGCGTGGAAGTCTTACTCGCCGCTTATTGGGACTTGTCATCATAGCCGCCGCAGCCTTTTGGGTTGTGTATTATGTACTGCCGAACCGCCAGCATCTGGACCCGGACTGGAAGGGGCTGGACAAGCCGATTTTTGTTAAAGGACAGCTGACAGGCTATTCAGCATCAGGTACGGGGGACAGCCTGCTTTTACCGCTGCCTTTTTTACAGGAATATGTAGATCCTTCTATCCGTTATGAAAAAGAGAGCAAATCCGTCATTCTCTCAACGGACAGCAGTCTGCTATATATGCAGGAAGAATCAACCGCCGCAGCTCTAAACAATGAACCTCTGCAGCTTCGTCTTGCTCCCGAGGTTAAAGATAAAGTGACCTATCTTCCGACAGACACGCTGGAGAATCTGTACGGCTTCGAGATCGAAGAGGATACTGCCACCGGTGCGGTCCTGCTGATGACTGCTGGAGAATCGGTGCCGCTCGGCAAGGTGAAGGGCAAAGAGGGCGGGAAAACCAAAGCCCTGCGCAGTGAGCCCACGGTGCATGCACCCATACTTGCCGATATGAATCCGGGGGATGTCGTAAGAATCTGGAATACGGACACCAAGGGCTGGGTATTCGCTCAGCTTGATAACGGTTATTCGGGCTACGCCCGGGCAGAGGACATTACCGGAGACGGCACCAGAACTGTTGAGAACAAGCCTGCTGTCCCTACACGCGCGCAGCGCAGCTGGAAGGGCAAGCCGGTTAACATGTTCTGGGAGGCCGTGTATGAACGCAAGCCGAATCCGGCCAAATTTGCAGCCTTGCCTGGAGTAAATGTGGTTAGCCCCACCTGGTTCAGCATCATTGATGTGAAGGGGAATGTGCGCAGCCAGGCGGACCGCGCATATGTGGATTGGGCGCATAATCAGGGGATGGAGGTATGGGGGCTGCTGAGCAACAGCTTTGAACCTGATTTGACTACTGAAGCCCTATCGACGTATGACAATCGGATGAATGCCATTGTGCAGATGCTCAAGTATGCCGACCTGTATAATTTGGACGGGATTAATATCGACTTTGAGAATGTCTATACCAAGGATGGACCGAATGTAACGCAGTTCATGCGGGAACTGAAGCCGATGGCCCAGAGCCGGAATCTGATTGTTTCTATTGATGTGACGCCGAAGTCCAAGAGCGAGATGTGGTCCCTGTTCCTCGACCGCCGGGCGCTTGCCGCCGTATCCGACTTCCTGGTTGTAATGGCCTACGATGAGCACTGGGCAGCCAGTCCGGTTGCAGGATCAGTAGCCTCTCTACCCTGGGTTAAGACCTCTGTGAACCGGATTATAGAGGAGGACGAGGTGCCGGCTGAGAAGCTGATTCTGGGAGTGCCGCTCTATACGCGGATCTGGACGGAAGCCACCGAGAAGGGGAAGACCAAAGTAAGCTCCAAGGCCGTCAGCATGAATGCGGTCAAGGAGATTATTGCCGAGAAGAAGCTGAAGCCGGTATTTGATAAGGAAACCGGACAGAACTACGTAGAGTATAAGGAAGAGGATGTTCTGCGCAAAATCTGGATCGAGGACGCCACCTCGCTCACAGCACGGGTAGAACTGGCCCAATCCTTGAAACTGGGCGGTGTGGCAGCGTGGAACCGGAGCTTCGCCAGTCCAGAGGCCTGGGAAGCATTGAAGGGAATTATTCAATAAGATGATTTCATTAAAAAAAGGTGTTGTCCTACAGTGGACAACACCTTTTTTGGCAGACCATCCTATTCTTACATTACCTTGTCTCTTAATAAATGCTTAATGTCAGTAAGCACTGCTTGGCGAGGATTAGTGTTTCAGTTGCTGGGCTTCAAGCTCTTCGGCAGTAATGGTAGCTTGTGAAGCATCCATGGTGAGGATGGTATGGCAGAACATACAGCGGTCCGTTTTGCCCAGCATTTTGGTCAGCTTATGGCACTCCGGACATTCCACCTGAACCGCACTGGTGGAGAGCATGCCCGCCCAGAAATAAATAGCCAGACTGGCCAACATGGAGATGAGTCCAATGACAAGACCGATACCAGCAACCACCTTGCCGGCAGATCCCCAGAATACAATACCTGCGGTTCCCATGATCATGAGACCCATGCCAAGCATGGTCAGGAGCAGTCCCCAGGTGCGAAAAGCATTGATTTTGGCCGATTTAAATTTCATGAGTATGATCTCCTAACTGAAATATAGTTCGGGTGTTCAGGAGGAACTGGCATGAGTATGTAGAATATGATTATGTATAGAGATTATAACTGACGGATGCAAAATCGCCAAATTTGATGGAGGGAAGTATGGAACTGTCCAATTTGACCCTATTAAGCGGGGAGACATTTGAGGAGAATGTTCTGGGAGCCGTTGCTTGGCGGCAAAGAGGGGATGCCACGTTTCAGAGTGCGCTGCTGCACGATTTTGATATGGTGGTACTTCTGCTGCATGAGGAACAGGAGACGGAACGCATCATAACCCATAGCATTGCCGGGGATAAGCGGACGCAGTCGGTGCATGTGGGGCTGTCCGCACTGGAACGTGCTGTGATGGCCGGGGATAACAACGAGCTTCTTGCCAGCCTGATATCCGGAGAGGTCATCTGGGACCCGAAGGGAATCTTGGCGGAGATGCGCAAGCAGCTCACTCAATTTGAGGGCCCGCTCAAAGAACGGGTGCTGTTTATGGAATTCTCCCGTTTTTTACATATGTATATTAAGTCCAAGCGTTATATTGAAGCAGGGTGTACCATGGACGCCTATAATTGCGTACTGATGGCCTTGTATCATTGGGCACGCATTGAAGTCAGTGAAGCGGGGGATTTCCCGGAACCGGCAGTATGGGGACAAGTGAAAAGCCTGAACTCCCCGGTCCATAAGCTATACGAAGAATTGACGATCAGCACAGAGACACTGGACCAGAGGATTGAGCTGATCCTGCTTGCCTGTGAATTTGCCCTCATGTCCAAAATGGAAGTCTGCTGTGCCATGCTGCTTCATATTCTGGGCAGCCGTAAGGAGGCGTGGAGCATTAAGGAGCTTCTGCAGCATTCGGGTCTCAGTCCGCTCCAGGCAGAGTTGCCGCTTGTACTTCGCAAGCTGGTTTCCCGTTCATTAATTCGGGAGATCGCCTCGTGGGCAGTTGAAGCCGGGGACGGTCATGCCATTCGTTATACCCTTTAAGTTAACAATCCGCCTACTGGCGGGAATAGCTCGATATAGATAGCATTAGCGGGAGAATGGAGAGGGTGAATGTACTCTCTTTTTTTATAGAATTTATATGTTTGGGGCCCCCGCAAAGTACCTGAGTCATCATCGAATCTAAAGCCTCACTTTGTGGGGTTATTTTATTTGTCCAGGTTTGCAGGGGCGCAAAAGGATAGAGGAATATTTAGGGTTGACTAGGGTGCAGTTCATATGATAAATTATAACTCGTCCCTCTGACATAACGATGTGCAGCAATGCAGTCGCAAATCAGCCGAAAAAGAAATTGAAAATAAAGGTTGACTAGAACGAGGGCGCTGTGATATATTATAAAGGTCGCTGCTGAGACAAAAAACAGTGACGAAAGATGAACTTGATCTTTGAAAACTGAACAACGAGTGAGTATCTGGAGATCACTTCGGTGAGATCCAAAATTAGAGGATGTAACAATTCTCGTCAGATGTTTCAAAATGAGCAATCGCTCTTTCTAAATACCAATTTGGAGAGTTTGATCCTGGCTCAGGACGAACGCTGGCGGCGTGCCTAATACATGCAAGTCGAGCGGAGTCTGAAAGGAAGCTTGCTTCCTTTTAGACTTAGCGGCGGACGGGTGAGTAACACGTAGGCAACCTGCCCTCAAGCCTGGGATAACTACCGGAAACGGTAGCTAATACCGGATAATTTCTTTCTTCTCCTGAGGAGAGAATGAAAGGCGGAGCAATCTGCCGCTTGGGGATGGGCCTGCGGCGCATTAGCTAGTTGGTGGGGTAACGGCCCACCAAGGCGACGATGCGTAGCCGACCTGAGAGGGTGAACGGCCACACTGGGACTGAGACACGGCCCAGACTCCTACGGGAGGCAGCAGTAGGGAATCTTCCGCAATGGGCGCAAGCCTGACGGAGCAACGCCGCGTGAGTGATGAAGGTTTTCGGATCGTAAAGCTCTGTTGCCAGGGAAGAACGTCCGGTAGAGTAACTGCTGCCGGAGTGACGGTACCTGAGAAGAAAGCCCCGGCTAACTACGTGCCAGCAGCCGCGGTAATACGTAGGGGGCAAGCGTTGTCCGGAATTATTGGGCGTAAAGCGCGCGCAGGCGGTTATTTAAGTCTGGTGTTTAAACCTTGGGCTCAACCTGAGGTCGCACTGGAAACTGGGTGACTTGAGTACAGAAGAGGAAAGTGGAATTCCACGTGTAGCGGTGAAATGCGTAGATATGTGGAGGAACACCAGTGGCGAAGGCGACTTTCTGGGCTGTAACTGACGCTGAGGCGCGAAAGCGTGGGGAGCAAACAGGATTAGATACCCTGGTAGTCCACGCCGTAAACGATGAGTGCTAGGTGTTAGGGGTTTCGATACCCTTGGTGCCGAAGTTAACACAGTAAGCACTCCGCCTGGGGAGTACGGTCGCAAGACTGAAACTCAAAGGAATTGACGGGGACCCGCACAAGCAGTGGAGTATGTGGTTTAATTCGAAGCAACGCGAAGAACCTTACCAGGTCTTGACATCCAACTAACGAAGCAGAGATGCATCAGGTGCCCTTCGGGGAAAGTTGAGACAGGTGGTGCATGGTTGTCGTCAGCTCGTGTCGTGAGATGTTGGGTTAAGTCCCGCAACGAGCGCAACCCTTGACTTTAGTTGCCAGCAGGTTGAGCTGGGCACTCTAGAGTGACTGCCGGTGACAAACCGGAGGAAGGTGGGGATGACGTCAAATCATCATGCCCCTTATGACCTGGGCTACACACGTACTACAATGGCCGGTACAACGGGAAGCGAAGCCGCGAGGTGGAGCCAATCCCAGCAAAGCCGGTCTCAGTTCGGATTGCAGGCTGCAACTCGCCTGCATGAAGTCGGAATTGCTAGTAATCGCGGATCAGCATGCCGCGGTGAATACGTTCCCGGGTCTTGTACACACCGCCCGTCACACCACGAGAGTTTACAACACCCGAAGTCGGTGGGGTAACCCGCAAGGGAGCCAGCCGCCGAAGGTGGGGTAGATGATTGGGGTGAAGTCGTAACAAGGTAGCCGTATCGGAAGGTGCGGCTGGATCACCTCCTTTCTATGGAGAATCGTTTCCTGCAACGGAAACATTCAAATCGGAAGCGTAAGCTTCCACAATGAACCCTTGGGTTCGAACACTCACTCGTTGGTCAGTTTTGAGAGCTCAAACTCTCAAAAGTCTGTAACTTCGATCGACACAGCCGTGTTCGACCCGAACTTACAGCATCTTGATCCTTGAAAACTGGATACCGAAACGAATTTGCGTTTTAGAACATTCCTTTAAGCTGAACTTGTGTAAACAAGTTTTGAATTAATGGCGATGCTACGATGATCTTGAAGGAAATACAGACGTTGAAGAAATTCATTGTCCGATATTTTCCTGACGGAAAAATCGAGGTTAAGCTACTAAGAGCACACGGAGGATGCCTAGGCGCCAGGAGCCGACGAAGGACGTGGCGAACAACGAAACTGCCTCGGGGAGCTGTAAGCAAGCTTTGATCCGGGGGTGTCCGAATGGGGAAACCCAGCTGTGGTAATTCGCAGTTACTCGTATCTGAATACATAGGATGCGTAGAGGCAGACCAGGGGAACTGAAACATCTAAGTACCCTGAGGAAGAGAAAACAATAGTGATTCCGTCAGTAGCGGCGAGCGAACGCGGAACAGCCTAAACCAAGGGGCTTGCCTCTTGGGGTTGTGGGACGTCTCACATGGAGTTACAAAGGAATCGAGTAGGCGAAGAGGTCTGGAAAGGCCCGCGATAGAGGTAAAAGCCCTGTAGCCCAAACTGTGTTCCCTCCGAGACGGATCCCGAGTAGTGCGGGGCACGTGAAACCCCGTATGAATCCAGCAGGACCATCTGCTAAGGCTAAATACTACCTGGCGACCGATAGTGAAACAGTACCGTGAGGGAAAGGTGAAAAGCACCCCGGAAGGGGAGTGAAATAGAACCTGAAACCGTGTGCTTACAAAAAGTCAGAGCCCGTTTTAGGGGTGATGGCGTGCCTTTTGTAGAATGAACCGGCGAGTTACGTTTAACATGCAAGGTTAAGGTGAGAAGCCGGAGCCGCAGCGAAAGCGAGTCTGAATAGGGCGACTGAGTATGTGGACGTAGACCCGAAACCGTGTGATCTACCCCTGTCCAGGGTGAAGGTGCGGTAACACGCACTGGAGGCCCGAACCCACGCATGTTGAAAAATGCGGGGATGAGGTGGGGGTAGCGGAGAAATTCCAATCGAACTCGGAGATAGCTGGTTCTCCCCGAAATAGCTTTAGGGCTAGCCTCGGTGAATGGAGTGGTGGAGGTAGAGCACTGATTGGGTGCGGGGCCCGCAAGGGTTACCAAGCTCAGTCAAACTCCGAATGCCATTTACTTCTTGCCGGGAGTCAGACAGTGAGTGCTAAGATCCATTGTCAAAAGGGAAACAGCCCAGACCATCAGCTAAGGTCCCCAAGTGTGTGTTAAGTGGGAAAGGATGTGGAGTTGCACAGACAACCAGGATGTTGGCTTAGAAGCAGCCACCATTGAAAGAGTGCGTAATAGCTCACTGGTCGAGTGACTCTGCGCCGAAAATGTAACGGGGCTAAACACACCACCGAAGCTATGGCTAGATACTTTGTATCTGGGGTAGGGGAGCGTTGTATGTGGGTTGAAGGTGTACCGTAAGGAGCGCTGGACAGCATACAAGTGAGAATGCCGGTATGAGTAACGAAAAGATCAGTGAGAATCTGATCCGCCGAAAGCCCAAGGTTTCCTGAGGAAGGCTCGTCCGCTCAGGGTAAGTCGGGACCTAAGGCGAGGCCGACAGGCGTAGTCGAAGGACAACAGTTTGAAATTACTGTACCACCGTAATCCGCTATGAGCGATGGGGTGACGCAGGAGGGTAGTGACGCGGACTGATGGATGTCCGTCTAAGCAGTGAGGCTGGTGTGCAGGCAAATCCGCACACTACTAAGGCTGGGCTGTGATGGGGAGCGAAAATTATAGTAGCGAAGGTCATGATCTCACACTGCCAAGAAAAGCCTCTAGTCAGGAGAAGGTGCCCGTACCGCAAACCGACACAGGTAGGCGAGAAGAGAATTCTAAGGCGCGCGGAAGAACTCTCGTTAAGGAACTCGGCAAAATGACCCCGTAACTTCGGGAGAAGGGGTGCCTCGGTAGGGTGAATAGCCCGAGGGGGCCGCAGTGAAAAGGCCCAAGCGACTGTTTAGCAAAAACACAGGTCTGTGCGAAGCCGCAAGGCGAAGTATACGGGCTGACGCCTGCCCGGTGCTGGAAGGTTAAGGGGAGCGGTTAGGAGCAATCCGAAGCTGTGAACCGAAGCCCCAGTAAACGGCGGCCGTAACTATAACGGTCCTAAGGTAGCGAAATTCCTTGTCAGGTAAATTCTGACCCGCACGAATGGCGTAACGACTTGGGCGCTGTCTCAACGAGAGATCCGGTGAAATTTTAATACCTGTGAAGATGCAGGTTACCCGCGACAAGACGGAAAGACCCCATGGAGCTTTACTGCAGCTTGATATTGAATTTGGGTACGATCTGTACAGGATAGGTGGGAGCCGTTGAGGCAGGAGCGCAAGCTTCTGCGGAGGCGCCGTTGGGATACCACCCTGATCGTATCTAGGTTCTAACCTGGTGCCCTTATCGGGTACGGGGACCGTGTCAGGCGGGCAGTTTGACTGGGGCGGTCGCCTCCTAAAGAGTAACGGAGGCGTTCAAAGGTTCCCTCAGAATGGTTGGAAATCATTCGCAGAGTGCAAAGGCATAAGGGAGCTTGACTGCGAGACCTACAAGTCGAGCAGGGACGAAAGTCGGACTTAGTGATCCGGTGGTACCGCATGGAAGGGCCATCGCTCAACGGATAAAAGCTACCCTGGGGATAACAGGCTTATCTCCCCCAAGAGTCCACATCGACGGGGAGGTTTGGCACCTCGATGTCGGCTCATCGCATCCTGGGGCTGAAGTAGGTCCCAAGGGTTGGGCTGTTCGCCCATTAAAGCGGTACGCGAGCTGGGTTCAGAACGTCGTGAGACAGTTCGGTCCCTATCTGTCGTGGGCGCAGGAAATTTGAGAGGAGCTGTCCTTAGTACGAGAGGACCGGGATGGACGTACCGCTGGTGCATCAGTTGTTCCGCCAGGAGCATGGCTGAGTAGCTACGTACGGACGGGATAAGCGCTGAAAGCATCTAAGCGTGAAGCCCCCCTCAAGATGAGATTTCCCAGTATGTAAGACCCCTTGAAGACGACGAGGTAGATAGGTTGGAGGTGGAAGTGCAGCAATGCATGGAGCTGACCAATACTAATCGGTCGAGGGCTTATCCAATTTCTAATACACAGATTCGTTTCGGATTCAGTTTTCAGGCGATCAAGCCTGATATGTATATTCCCTGATAGCTCAGTTGGTAGAGCACTCGACTGTTAATCGAGTTGTCACAGGTTCGAGTCCTGTTCGGGGAGCCATATGGAGAGGTGTCCGAGTTTGGCCGAAGGAGCACGATTGGAAATCGTGTAGGCGCCACAAGCGTCTCGAGGGTTCGAATCCCTCTCTCTCCGTAGCGTTACCTCCCTGCAAAGGGATGAGAACCCTCAGTGGTTCGTTGGAGCATAGGCTTCGATAGCACTGCATCGCAATCTCGCAACGAAGTGAAGAGTATCCCTCTCTCTCCGTAGCATTACTTTTCACTGAGTACTTTTTACACAGCATGGCTCGTTGGTCAAGGGGTTAAGACACCTCCCTTTCACGGAGGTAACATGGGTTCGAATCCCATACGAGTCATATATGGAGGCTTAGCTCAGCTGGGAGAGCATCTGCCTTACAAGCAGAGGGTCGGGGGTTCGAACCCCTCAGCCTCCACCATCTATCTTAACCGAATAGATATTGTACAATGACGCGGGGTGGAGCAGCCCGGTAGCTCGTCGGGCTCATAACCCGAAGGCCGCAGGTTCAAATCCTGCCCCCGCAACCAATCCCCACAAAGTGAAGATTTGCTCTGTAGCATATTCCGAATACTTTCCGGGGGCCCCAAGTGTCAACATGGAACCGTGGTGTAGTTGGCCTAACATGCCTGCCTGTCACGCAGGAGATCGCGGGTTCGAATCCCGTCGGTTCCGCCATTTTTACAAAATTTATTTTATGGCTCGGTAGCTCAGTCGGTAGAGCAAAGGACTGAAAATCCTTGTGTCGGGGGTTCGATTCCCTCCCGCGCCACCATACACAACTTAATATGCCGGTGTAGCTCAATTGGTAGAGCAACTGACTTGTAATCAGTAGGTTGGGGGTTCAAGTCCTCTCGCCGGCACCATACCGTGGAGGCTTAGCGAAGTGGCCAAACGCATCAGACTGTAAATCTGCTCACGTACGTGTTCGGTGGTTCGAATCCATCAGCCTCCACCATTTTTAGGGGCATAGTTTAAAGGTAGAACAACGGTCTCCAAAACCGTTGGTGTGGGTTCAATTCCTGCTGCCCCTGCCAAGTAATTTCATATAAAAGAATCATATGGCGACCGTGGCGAAGGGGTTAACGCACCGGATTGTGGTTCCGGCATTCGTGGGTTCGAGACCCATCGGTCGCCCCATTTCTTTTATAAGAATTACATAGCAATACAACTTAAAAGCTTCACATGGCGACCGTGGCGAAGGGGTTAACGCACCGGATTGTGGTTCCGGCATTCGTGGGTTCGAGACCCATCGGTCGCCCCATTTTCTTTTAAAAATATATTGGGGATTAGCCAAGCGGTAAGGCAACGGACTTTGACTCCGTCATTCATAGGTTCGATTCCTATATCCCCAGCCATTATATGCGGACGTGGCTCAGCGGTAGAGCATCGCCTTGCCAAGGCGAGGGTCGCGGGTTCGATTCCCGTCGTCCGCTCCATTTTTCGGTGCCATAGCCAAGTGGTAAGGCAAAGCTCTGCAAAAGCTTTATCCCCAGTTCAAATCTGGGTGGCACCTCCATTTTTAAATATTTGCCGGCGTGGCGGAATGGCAGACGCGCTCGACTCAAAATCGAGTGGGAAACCGTGGAGGTTCGAGTCCTCTCGCCGGTATCTGTTAAAAGAGTCCATCAGAGATATTCTCTGGTGGGCTTTTTTATTGTCTGCATGCCCAGAGGCACGCATTATCTGGTATATCGGGCACAGGGACAAAACTGAGGCGCCAGCATCGTTCATTTGCAGGATGATTTTGTTCTTTGAGCTTTCGTACCTTATCCCATATGTATCTGAGAACAAGAACTGGCCCTGTGTATTTTACTACACAGGGCCGGTTTCTTTTAATTTATATGTCATCTGCTTACATGTTAAGTCATTTATATCATGAACTTACTTCGTAGAACCCACAAATTGATTTCTAGCCGCACCTAGACCCACGATACCGAGTAGAGCAGATGCACCAACCAATATCAGGAGGGGAGCGCTCCAACTATGACTGGCGTCATGCAAGTATCCAATCAGCGCTGGGCCAATGGCTGCCAGCAGATAGCCGATGGATTGAGCCATGCCCGATAATTCAGCCGCCTGATGGGCACTTTGGGTACGCAAGCCGAAGAACATCATAGATAAGCCGAAGGCAAAGCCCGCTCCGATTCCAAGAATAATAACCCACAACAGAAGCAGATCGATACTGCTGTACAGAAGGCCAAGTGTTCCGGTCAAAAGTAGGATTGTTGTAATAACCACTAATAAGCGTTGGCTGGACATGCGACCTGCCAGAATAGGAACGATAAATGCAAAGGGGAGCGAAGCCATAATCAGAACCGAGAGAAACCAGCCGGATTGGCTTGAACTGATGCCTTGTTCTTTCAAGATTTCAGGCAGCCATGCCACCAGCACATAGAAAATGGCCGATTGTATTCCCATAAAAAGTGTCACCTGCCAAGCTAGTGGAGAGCGCCAGATATTGACCTGACGGTTGTTACCTGCACTGTTGGCAACAACGGCTGGTTGTGCTGGATTTTTAAGCTGAGGTATCCAAAAGAGAACGGAGATGACGCTAAGTATCCCCCATACGCCCAAAGCACCTTGCCAGTTCATGCCTGCCCCCACGGCTAAGGGAATACTAATACCGGAGGCAATCGCCCCGCATAAATTCATGGAAACCGAATAAACCCCTGTCATCGTACCCATTTGCTGCGGAAACTCCCGTTTAATCAGGCTGGGAAGTAATACATTACATATGGTAATAGCAAACCCCAGGATTGCAGTTCCTACATATAAGGTCACTGCTCCGGATAACGAGCGAACAGCAATACCGATGACTAAAAAAATAAGAGAAATCAGGATAATACGTTCTACACCATATTTCTGTCCTAATTTCGGTACGAAAGGTGATAACAAGGCAAATGCAATTAGTGGGACTGTAGTAATCAGGCCTGCTAATGTATTTGAAATATTCACGTTGTCCCGAATAAGACTGACCAAGGGGCCCACCGATGTGAGAGGAGCGCGCAAATTCGCTGCGATAAAAATAATTCCTAAGATCATGAGCCAGAGTGTTGCTTGCTTCCGAATACCGGTATTGGATATTCCATCCTGCTTGTTTAACAATTGTTCTGATGAACTCATAGATGTTCCTCCTGTGTACGGGCTTTGTCAATATATAAACGAACAGCCTCCTCCGCTTGATGACCATTCTGATCGGCAATGGCTTGATAGAGCAGGGCATGAGAGTCGAGATAAAAATCCAAGTTTTTGAGATCCTTCATTTCCAAAACCATGTTTTGCAGTGCTTCAGAAATATGAATGTACAAATTCGCCATCAAGTGGTTATGTGAAGCGGCTATCACCATTTTGTGAAACTCTACATCCCAGTGGGCATAAGCTTCAAGATCTTGCTGGATGGCGGCTTGTCTGCACTGGTCAAGGCATGTGCGAAGTGCCGCCAGATCTTCCTCGTCTCTCCTGAGCGCAGCCAGGGCAGCCGCCTCTCTCTCTAATGCATACCGGACCTCCAGGCTCTCGAACTTATCGGTATGCTCGATCACTTTCCTAATCACTGACCCCAAAACACTGGAGGAGCAGACATAAGTCCCATCCCCTTGTCTGGTTTTGAGCAGACCCGCATACGTTAGAGCCCGAATTGCTTCCCTTAAGGTATTACGGCTGACTTGAAGCTGCTCCATTAGCTCCGGCTCTGGAGGAATACGCGTCCCTACTTGCCATTGGCTGCTTTCGATCTTCTCTTGGAGCTGGTAGGCCACCTGTTCCACCAAGGTTAAACGTTGAGTCTGAGCTAACAATAGTATCATTCCTTTGCAAACGTAGGATGTTTGGTACTTTGGTTGAATTATAGCAGATTAAATCCGGCTTGAAAAGATGAAAATGATATTGATTCTCAATATCAGTCGTGTTAATATGATTTTGTTCAACGATGAACAAAAAAATCTATTGCTGCCACCGAGTGTGGTCTGCAATTCAATACAAGAAGGGGAGATGTGAATTGGAGTTTCCAAATCATTCTAAAGGTCGACTTTACGAGCAATATATCAGAATGCTGCATTTGAACGAATTATATACAGAACATGAAATTAACGTGTTTCGGGAGCAAGCCCAAAAGCTTCAGATCGATATGCTCTCCAATAATATTACGAGTGTGCACGTTATTGATTGCATTGGTGATCATGAGCCAATTAACCATACCGGAATTACCAAAAGAATGAATTTATCCAAAGCAAGCATTACAAATATTAGTTCTAAGTTACTGGAAATGGGCTTTATTGTGAGAAGTCAAATGAACAACAACCGGAAGGAAATTTACTTCAGTCTCACGGATAAGGGAAGACATGTTTATCAGCTGCACCAAAAGATGCATCAAGAGAAAGAAGAGAGCTTTTACCAGTTTATTGATTCTTATTCAGAGGCTGAGTTACAGACGATCGGAAAATTCATGAGTGATTTGTTGGCGCGTGCTGAAAAACACTACGGAAGGGGAGCAGAGGAGAATGGTAACACTAAGGTTTGAGATGGAAGGAAGCATAGGCGGATGAAGAACAAAAAAACGGACTTGTCAGAATTAGAGCAGATTGCCAGGGAGAAAAGAAAGGTTCAATTTTACCTCAGATTGATGTTGGGATTAGGTTCAACCTGTGGAGTGATGGTACCTATAGAACCTTTTTTCACGACTTTAAATGAGCTTTCCGCTCAAGAGACTGCACTTTTACAAAAAGCAAAGGATCAATTAGATCAATCTGAATGAGTAATGAATAAGGAATGAAATGAATTGGAAAAAGAGCAGAGAAGCGGCCTTCAACAAAGAGGGACCGCTTCATTTTTATGATTTTATGATTCCTCGGCATAAAATGCTTTGGATACCGCCTCTGTCGCTTTATCAATAAAAGCTGCAACTTTACTCGGGCTTTCCTTCAGACCACTACTGACCCACTTCTTAATAATGGCGATACTGCCATGAGCGGTAAACGTATACCAGGACTCAAATAGTTGTGGATCAAAATATTTTAATTCCTGCTTCCACCGCTCAATCGTTAGATCGTGACTGATATAAAGGATTCTCTCTAATAACTCTTTATTACCATGCTCTGAGAACAAAACCTCACATATCGTTTTATTCGCTTTTATATACTTACATAATTCATAAGACAGCTTTTGAGGGTTTGCAGAACTCATCCCAACCTGCTTTATTTCTTCGTAAAGATCATTTTCAATGCCTGAAAGAAGCTCAAACTGATTAGCATAGTGTGAATAAAAGGTGTTGCGGTTAATATTTGCTTCACTGCAGATGTCGGTCACAGTAACTTTATTGATTGACCGTTCTGTCAGCAGCTTCAACAAGCTTTCTTTTATAACCATTTTTGTATATCTCACTCGGTGATCTGTTTTTTTGTCTGACATCATATCCTCCTAATTTAAAATAATAAAATAGTAAATGAACAAATCTAATATGATTTGTATGATAACTAACATAAGTCAAACGAACAGCCTGTTGTTTTACTAACATGGTGATATTATAATTTATTTGAACGATCGATTCAAATTAAATTAAATGGAGGAATAATATGGGTGAATTAACTGTAGTCCCAGTATGGATTATTCAAGATATTATAGTCTTAATTGCTGCTGTCCTTATGGTTTTTTATATCCTTGATAAGGAAACACATCCTAAAACAGTTCTACTGCAATTTATAGGTTTTGTGTTTTTTTACGCAGCCGTTTTTGAAATTACTGCTTCGTCTCTTGGGGAAGGGTTCTACGCGTACGGGCGGAGTATTCTAATGTTATTTAATATACCGATTACTGTCCCTATTATTGAGTTTCTGATCATTTATTCCACTTTGCGTGTGCTAAAGTCTGTAAATATACCGTCCTGGACGAAGCCCTTTATTACGGGATTAAGCGCTATGGTGTTTGACTTTTCACTCGACCCGGTGGCCGTTAAACAGATCTTTCAGACCCTGGATGGAACCATTGCAAGATGGACTTATTATCCGTTGGCCGGTGAACCTCAAATCTATGGGGAGCCGGTGATGAATTTTACAGGATGGATTTATATAGCGGGGTATTGGACCGTCTTTATTCTAATTGGTGAATGGTGGCATAAAAAGAAAGGCTACAGTAAATCCGTTGGTTATATCTATCCGTTTCTGGCGGCAATTGCGTCATTGGCTTGTATGTTCTCACCGTTATCTAACTTCTTTAATTATATGGGGCCGTTCTTCGAAAGAACCTCTAATATGCAATGGGTGAATTTGATTGCACTTTCTGTAATTACAATCGGAGTTTTAGCATTAGCTTTCCTAAAGTTCTGGGACCGGAAGGCTATTTATTCAATCACTCCCAAAAAAGATTTTCCGATCATGTTTACTTTCCTGGGGTTCCCCCTGGTTAATACTATATTTTGTCTTATAGGAGGTTACACGGAAGTCTTATGGCTGGTCGTTCTGGCTCAGATCCTTTTAATGTTAGCCTGGATTGGAATTTATAAGATGGGTAAAAAAGCAAGACCAATCACGAGGTAGTTAAAGAAAACACCGCCAGCTTTAGCCCGAAGAGGTCTAAAGTCTGGCGGTGTATTTTTGCCTTCTTCGTTAAGGCAGCACATTCCCGGCTGCGCGGTAAATCTCGTACCATTCCTCGCGGCTGAGGGTGATAGTGGACGCTTTGGCAATGTCGAGCAGGCGTGCGGTATTAGTGGTGCCGACAATCGGCTGCATTTTGGCCGGGTGTCTGAGCAGCCAAGCAATGGCGATCGCGGTGTCGGTTACTCCTTTGTCCTCGGCGATACGGTTAATGACTTCGTTCACCTTAGGGAACTTCTCGCTGCCCAGGAATACGCCTTCGAAGAAGCCGTATTGGAACGGCGACCATGGTTGGATGGTCATATCATGGAGGCGGCTGTATTCCAGGATTCCGCCATCGTGGACTACGGAACCGGAATTCGTCATGTTGACGTTGAAGCCGGCATCAATCATGCCGGTTACCATGATGCTGAGCTGAAGCTGGTTGAACAAGAGGGGCTGCTTGACGTTCTTCTTGAGCAGCTCAATCTGTAGCGGGTTCTGGTTGCTGACACCGAAGTGCTTGACCAGTCCTCTGCGCTCCAGATTATCGAAGGCTTCCGCTACTTCCTCCGGCTCCATCAGGGTGTCGGGGCGGTGCAGGAGAAGAACATCTACATAATCAGTCTGCAGCCGCTTCAGGCTGTTCTCTACTGAACTCACGATATGCTCCTTGGAGAAGTCGAAGAAGCCGCTTCGGATACCGCATTTGGCCTGGATCATCAGCCGGTCGCGCATGCCGGGGTTCGCAGCCAGAACGTGGCCGAATACTTCCTCTGCCTGACCGCCGGCATAAATATCCGCATGGTCAAAAAAGTCTATGCCCACCTCAAGGGCGCTGTGAATATGGACCTCAGCCTCTTGGGGAGACAAATCAGCGATCCGCATACAACCGAGGGAAATCTCGGAAACCTCAAGTGCGCCGTTAGCTACATTAATTCTTTTTACCATTAATTATTCACTCCTTAAATGAAGGTATAGTGTAAGCTTAGACCTTAGAGTTAGGTGTAAGTCAATAGATTGATAGAGTAGTTGTTCATCGCATCCAATTGGTGTTACGTTATAAGGGAAACCAATGCTTACTGACAGAGAGGGGCTGCACAGATGGGCTACAGCATTAAAACCATAGCACAAAAAAGCGGACTGAGCCAATATACGCTGCGTTACTATGAACGGGAGGGAGTGTTGCCGGTTGTGGGCAGGGATGCCAATGGGAACCGCTGCTTCAATGACGAGGATCTGGAGCTGATCTCGTTAATCTGTTGCCTGAAGGATACCGGCATGGCTATCGCCGACATTAAGCAATTCATTGCGTTCTCGCAGGAAGGCAGAGACCGTCTGCCCGACCAGCGCAGGTTGCTGCAGGAGCATAAACAGCATATCGATGAGAAGATTAAGTTCTTTCAGAGCTTTGCCCGGAAGATTGACCATAAGATCGCTTATTTTGCTTCAATGGAGAATGAAGCGGAAGCCTCTGGAAATCATAAAACTAGCTGAAAGTCAGTTAACTGCATCTAAGTTGTAATCCTGCACTGGGAACTAGCGTGAACTTTGGATAGAATAAGAGCCAGATTCACCGAAAGAAGATGAAGGAGGATCATATAATGTCAGGCAATGAAGCAAGTGTGGATTGGCTGAGCGATGTAGCTGTATTTAAGGTGAACCGGTTGGAAGCGCATTCGGACCACCGTTATTATACATCTATGGAGGAAGCGGAGAGACAAGCTCCCATGGCGCTGCGCCACTCGCTGAACGGGAACTGGAAATTCAGCTATGCGGTGAATGCGGCTGGCCGTGCCCGGGATTTCTACAAGACGGATTATGATACAAGAGGCTGGGGGGATATCCAGGTGCCGGGTCATATCCAGCTGCAAGGGTATGGCAGACCGCAATATGCCAACACGATGTACCCCTGGGATGGCCTGGATGCTGTAAGGCCGCCGGAGATTCCTCAGGAGAGCAATACGGTGGGGAGCTATGTGAAGTTTTTTGAGGTTCCGGCGAATATGGGGCAGGGGCCGGTCTTTATTTCTTTTCAGGGCGTAGAGGCGGCTTGTTATGTCTGGTTGAACGGGCACTTCGTCGGCTACAGCGAAGACAGCTTCACCCCTGCGGAATTCGAATTGACACCTTACCTGCAGGAAGGAGCCAATAAGCTCGCGGTTGAGGTCTATCAGCGCTGCACAGGCAGTTGGCTGGAGGATCAGGATTTCTGGCGGTTCTCGGGGATTTTTCGCGAGGTGTATCTGTACACGGTTCCTGAGCTGCATGTGCAGGATCTGCGGATTCACGCCGGGCTGGATGCTTCCTATGAGAAAGGCATATTAACGGCTGAACTGAGCATGGCAACAGAGGCTGAAGCGGCGGTTAGGATTGAGCTGAAGGATGCGCAAGGTATTGTGGTGGCGGAAGCAGAAGGACGGGCTGTGGCGGGCAAGGCTGCTCTGAGTATGGATGCAGGCAAGGTGTTCCTGTGGAGCGCAGAGAATCCGTACCTGTATAACGTCTGTATCTCTGTATGTAACAGCGAAGGAGAACTTGTAGAGGCGATTGTGCAGCGGGCGGGATTCCGTGCTTTTGAGCTGAAGGGTAAGCTGATGCTGCTGAACGGCAAACGGATCATGTTCAAAGGCGTCAACCGCCATGAGTTCAATCCCCGCACAGGACGGAACATCTCCAGGGAGGATATGGTCAAGGATATCATCATTCTGAAGCAGAATAATATCAACGCGGTGCGGACCTCGCATTATCCGAATCAGACGCTCTGGTATGAGCTGTGCGATGAATACGGGGTGTATGTGATTGACGAGATGAATCTGGAATCCCACGGTTCGTGGCAGAAGATGGGTGCTATTGAGCCTTCCTGGAACATTCCCGGAAATAAGCCGGAGTGGGAGGATATTGTCATGGACCGGGCAGTGTCGATGCTGGAGCGCGATAAAAATCATCCGTCGATCCTGATCTGGTCCTGCGGCAATGAATCGTATGCGGGCGAGGTCATTCTGAAGGTATCCCATTATTTCCGCAAGGCTGATCCGGGACGGCTGGTGCATTATGAAGGGGTCTTCCATAACCGCAAATATAATGATAGCAGCGATATGGAGAGCCGGATGTATGCGAAGCCGGCGGATATTGTGGAATACCTGGAGAGTCAGGCGGACAAGCCGTACATCAGCTGTGAGTACATGCATGCGATGGGCAATTCGGTAGGGGGACTTCATAAATATATCGAGCTGGAGAGCCGGTATCCGCAGTATCAGGGCGGCTTCATCTGGGATTATATCGACCAGGCGCTGGCGGCCACAAACCGGTACGGCGAGGAGTATCTGGCGTATGGCGGCGATTTCGGCGACCGGCCGACGGATTACAGCTTCTGCGGCAACGGAATTGTTTTCGCTGACCGGACGATCACGCCGAAGATGCAGGAGGTGAAGTTCCTCTACCAGAACATCCGGCTGTTGCCTGAGCGGGACGCCGTGACGTTGATCAATGGGAATCTGTTCGAGGGGACGGAGCGGCTACGGCTGGAGTTCCGGTTATACCGGGAGGGACGGGAGATCTTCAAGGGGCAGCAGGAGATCCATGTGGCCGCACAGGAGGAAGCACGGATTCTGCTGGAACTGCCGGATGTATCAGCAGCTCCAGGGGAGTACACTCTGGCTGTAAGCCTGGTGCTGAAGGAAGCGGAGCGATGGGCGGAGTCCGGGTTCGAGACGGCTTATGGAGAGCATGTCTTCCGGGTTGAAGCAGCTCGCGTAGAAGCGGCCGGGGCAAAAGCAGTCGGAGAAACGGCGCTGCTGCCTGCGGCAGCGGAGTTCCGCGTCATCGAAGGCGATGTGAACATTGGAGTAAGCGGCCGCGGGTTCTCCGCACTGTTCTCCAAGCAGGCAGGTTCACTGGTATCGCTCTGCTACGGGGGGCGTGAGCTGATTGCGACTCCGCCGGCTCCGCTGTTCTGGCGGGCAACGACCGACAATGATAAGGGGACGGCGCTGGGGTATCATGCCGGCGGCTGGTTCGCGGCCAGCCTGGCCCGCCAGTGTACGGCGGTCAGCCTGCACACCGAAGCAGACCGGGCCACGGTCAGCTTCGACTATGCCTTCAGCATCAGCAGTGAGCTGAAGGCAAGGATTGAATACACGGTCCATGCCGACGGCAGCGTCCGTGTCCGCATGGTCTACACCGGGGCAGACGGCTTGCCGGATGTGCCGGTGGTGGCGGTATCCTTCCGGATGCCGGCAGACTACGAGGCCTCCGAGTGGTATGCCCGCGGACCGGAAGAGAACTACAGTGACCGCGCGTATGGAGCGCGGCTCACCCGCTTCCGGCGTAAGGTGACGGAGCTGCCGTCACCGTATCTGGTGCCGCAGGAATCCGGCAACCGGACGGGCGTCCGTGAGGTGAGCATCACGGACAGCCGGGGGTATGGGCTGCAGGTTCAGGCGGCTGAAGACCAGCCGCTGGAATGTACGCTGTCACCGTATACAGCGTTCGAACTGGAGCAGGCAGCGCATCCTTATGAGCTACCCAGGGTGCACTACACGGTTGTTACCCTCGCAGCGCAGCAGATGGGTGTGGGCGGGGATGACAGCTGGGGGGCGCCGGTGCATCCGGAATACCGGATCGCCGCGGACCAGCAGCTGGAATTCGAGTTCACGCTGACGGCGGCATTGCCGGAGGCGTAATAATCACTAAGTAAACAGGCCATCAGCGTTTGCTTCGCTGATGGCCTGTTTTATGAGAAGCGCTGCCGATATTCGCGCGGCGACAGTCCCTCCAGCTTCATGAAGCTGGAGCTGAAATAGGAGGCCTGGTTGAAGCCGACCTCTCCGGCGATCCGCGAGATCGGGAAGCTGGTCTGCATCAGCAGCAGCTTGCTCTGTCCGATCCGGTAACGGAGCAGATACTCCATAGGCGAACAGCCGTATTGCTTGTTCATGCAGCGGGCGATATAGACCGGATGGAAGTTAAGACTGTCGCCCAGCATAGCGGTAGTGATCTCTTCACGGTAGTGAGCGCGCAGGTAAGAGGCGGCCTGCTCGGCACATACGGTGGACTGCGAGCTGCGTTGCTCGGGGTTCACAGAAGTGGCCAGCTGCTGCAGGAGCTCCTGGAAGAGCAGCTGCTGTCTGAACCGGACGGCTTCGAGGTGGGCCGTGCTCTGTAATTGCTCCAGTTGCTCCAATACTTCATAAGCCTTGTCCGGCAGCAGTAAGGTAACGAACTGGGATAACACCAGATTGAAGGAGCTGATATCGAATAAGGAAGCGGGAGACTCGCCTGTAGATTCGTTTGGGTGGCCGGAAGCGGCCCCTGCCGCGGATAAGGCAGGCAGGTCGCTTAAGGTCTGGAAATGAAGCCAATGATAAGCTGTATCCTCCTTGCAGCCTTCGGTTCCAAAGTGGTGGCAGTCGGGGCGCAGAATCAAGGCATCGCCTGCTTTCACCGTGAATCGCTGCTCCTCCTCGCCGATGTACAGGCACCCTTGGTTGACGATGAGCAGGTCAAAAACCTTAATATGCTGGCGGCTCCGGTGCTGATAGCCGGGCTGGCAGTGATTGAGGCCGCTGGCGATATAATGCGGCAGGGGAGGGATGCGGAACAGAAGCGGGTTCATGGGATAGCCTCCTGAAGATAAGTTTGGATATTGAAAGTTTAGGTTGGAGAATTGGTACATTTTCCAGAGTATATCACCTATAATTTATTACAGGCAAGTTTAAATCGTAAGGCTATAAATAGGTCCAGCGCGGCCGCCCGAATTCCCCCGGATTCTTCTCCTTGAGGAGTGCTCCGGGGGCTTATTTGCGTTGAATTTGCGATTACTGCACAAAAGTATGATAAGTGCACAGCACGGTTAGCCGTAAAGTACAGGAATATCCCGAAGCTTCACTGTTCAGCCGCTGCGGGCCTCTTCTATAATCAGGTCATGCATTGGACTTCACGAAGCCGCAGGGGCCATAAGGGCGGAGGCTTCGGACCCAGTGACCCGGCAACTTATCTATAGGCATAGGAGAGTGAGGGCTTTGAGACACCGCAAACGCAAGACCGGAATACTGCTTGTTACCCAGCTTCCCTTGAAGGGAACGGGCAGGCTAACCCCGCAGCTTGGGTCCGGCACCCGGAAGACAAGGAAGAAGGGCTTCGTACATGAGCTGGTCCATAACCGGATTCTGTTCCTGATGCTGCTGCCTACGCTGTTGTTTTTTCTGGTCAATTCGTATTTTCCGATGGTCGGGGTCTATTATGCGTTCACGCAGTTCGATTTCAATTCCGGGCTGTTCGACGCCCCCTTCGTGGGGCTGAAGAACTTTGAATTCCTCTGGAAGTCCGGCACGCTGGTGAAGCTGACGCTCAATACGATCGGCTACAATCTGGCCTTCATTCTGCTCGGGAATGTGCTGGCCATTGTCTGTGCGATTCTGCTCAGCGAGCTGCGGGTGAAATGGTTCAAGAAGCTGACCCAATCGGTGATGTTCCTGCCGTATTTCGTATCGTTCGTTATCTTAAGCGTGATCGTCTACAATGTGTTCAATTATGATAACGGTTTCTTGAATACGCTGCTGATGCAATTCGGGGCGAATCCTGTGGATGTTTATAATAATCCGGTCATCTGGATCTTCCTGATCATTCTCTTTTATCTCTGGAAAAATCTCGGCTACAGCATGGTCATCTACCTGGCCTCCATTACAGGCATCAGCGAAGAATATTATGAAGCGGCCAAAATTGACGGTGCCCACATTTTTCAGCGAATCTGGTATATCACGGTGCCGATGCTGAAATCGACCTTCGTCATGCTGCTGCTGTTCTCGCTGGGGAGTATTATGAAAGGGCAGTTTGACCTCTTTTACCAGCTGATTGGCAATAACGGGGTGCTGTACAATACAACGGATATTCTGGATACCTACGTGTTCCGCTCGCTCAAGGTGACCTTCGATGTCGGGATGGCAACGGCGGCCGGCCTGTACCAATCGCTGTTCGGCTTCTTCCTGATCATGACGGTCAACTATATCATCCGTAAAATAAATGACGATTACGCCTTGTTCTAGGTTGTAAGGAACCTGCTGCGGAAGGAGAGAAAGAGCATGCAAATCAAAGACGACTCGTACACCAGGCTATTGCAGGGAGTGGCTTATACAGTAATTATAATTGGCTCCTTAGCCTGTCTGATTCCGTTCCTGCTGATTATTTCCGCTTCGTTGACGGCCAATGAATCCATCATCAAGGACGGTTATCATTTCATCCCGGCGCAGTTCTCGCTGGAGGGCTACAAGACGGTATTCACTTTTCCAGATGAGGTGCTGCGGGCGTATGGGGTGACGCTGTTCACTACGGTGACGGGGACGACGCTGGGACTGTTCTTCATGACCATGGCCGGTTATGTGCTGGCCCGCAAGGATTTCAAATACCGCAATACCTTCTCGTTCTATATTTACTTCACGACCCTGTTCGGCGGGGGGCTGGTGCCCTGGTATATTATGATCACCAAGTATCTGCATCTGACCGACTCTTATGGGGCGCTGATCTTTCCGGGGCTGATGACGCCGTTCCTGATCATTCTGATGAAGAATTTCATCCGTTCGGCGGTGCCTGAGGAGCTGTTCGAATCGGCCAAGATTGACGGGGCAGGGGATTTCAAAATCTACTGGCGCATTGTGCTCCAGCTCTCCATGCCCGGCATTGCTACAGTGGGTCTGTTTCTCGCTCTGGCTTACTGGAACGACTGGTTCTCCTCGTCGCTGTTCATTAATGATCCGCATAAGTATCAGCTTCAGTTCCATTTGTATAATGTCATCAACTCGGCCTCCTTCATCGCCAATATGGGCGCGGGTACCGGGGTCAGCCTGGGCAGCGATCTGCCTACGGAATCTACCAAGATGGCGATGGCGATTGTGGTCACGGGTCCGATTCTGTTCCTGTATCCGTTCATCCAGCGTTATTTCGTGAAAGGCCTGACGATCGGAGCGGTCAAAGGTTAGAACCGGCTGACAGCACACCTCTTCCGGTGTCTCTGTTCTTTCGGCTAACATAGAGGTAAACACCAAGGCGGATAGGCTTCCGGGTAGGGTCCTGTACGAAGGAATTCCGGGAAGCGCAGGTTCACAACACTTTGAGGAGGGTTCATTCATGAGAAAGAAAGCAGGCAGACGTTCTGTGGTTACGCTTACAACGGGGATACTCGCTCTATCGCTCCTCGCAGGCTGCGGCGGGGGCAACAGTAATGGCAACACCGGCAGCGCCGGGGAGGACGGCAACGCCGGCACTGCGCCCGCTACAGAGGGTGCGGCAGCCACCGCAGGTGATACCGGGATCGACACCTCGAAGAAGGTGGAGCTGCAATTCTATATGCTCGGCGATGCGCCTAAGGATCTTCCGGCGATTCAGGCAGAGGTCAACAAAATGGCTGAGGCCGACCTGAATGCCACTGTGAAGTTCAATTACACCAGCTGGACGGACTGGGATCAGAAGTATAAGCTGCTGCTGTCCTCCGGGCAGGCGATTGATCTGATTTTTACGGCGGACTGGACGCAGTATCAATCTTATGCGAAGCGCGGCGCCTTCCTGGCACTGGATGACCTGCTGCCCAAGGCGGCACCCGAGCTGCAGAAGTTCGTCCCTGAGAAGATGTGGGAGGATGTGAAGGTAGACGGCAAAATTTACACGGTTCCGGCCACCTTCAAGGAGTATGTAACCAACGGGTTCGTCTACCGTGAGGATCTGCGCAAGAAATACAATCTCCCGGCGCCCAAGGACTTGGCCAGCTATGAGGCCTATATGGACGGCATTGTCAAAAACGAGCCGGATATGATGCCGATGTCGCTCAACAGCGATGTGGGCAACAATCTCCATTATATTTATACGGAGCTGCATAAAATGGTCGGCGCTCTGCCGTACGGCATGGGGGTGAAGTACGATTCTCCGTCCACGGTCTACTCCTACTGGGGCTCCGATGAGCAAAAAGAAGAGCTGAAGATGATGAAGCGCTGGGCCGACAAGGGCTTCATTCCGAAGAACGTGCTGAACATTAAGGATACGATGCAGGACCCGGTCACTTCAGGCAAAGCGGCGAGCATGTTCGGCGACAACCCTAACCGCTTCAACGACATGAAGATGAAGATCAGCACGACGCATCCCGATTGGGAGCTGGCGTATTCTCCCTTCGGCCTGACTACCGGCTATGCAACGCCTGTACATCCGATTCATAACGGGTTTGCGATTCCCAAGAGCAGCAAAAACCCGGAAAGAGCCTTGGCCTTCTATCAGAAGATGGTCCTGGACAAACGCTATAACCAGCTGACGCAATACGGCATTGAAGGCAAGAACTACACGGTGGAAGACGGCTACTACAAGCTGGTCGGTACCAGTACCTCCAATGGCTTCACCCGTGAAGGCATGAACGGCTGGGCGTGGAGAAATCCGGAGTTCATGCTGTTCGACAAGGGCTTCGACGGAGTCAAGGCGATCTTCGATGAGCTGGATAAAATTCAGAAGCCGGATCTGTTCCTGGGCTTTGCTGAGGACTACACCTCCTATCAGGCGGAGAAGGCTGCGCTTGAGCAGGTAGAGAAGCAGTACCTGTTCCCGCTGGAGGCCGGACTGGTGGACGATGTGGATAAGGGTCTAGAGACCTTCATGCAGAAGGCCAAGCAGGCAGGCCTGGAGAAGATCCAGGCGGAGTGGACGAAGCAGTGGGAGGCTTATGTGGCGGAGAAAGGTCTTAAGTAGATGAGGGGAGCCCCGGGAGCCGTATGGCTTTTGGGGCTTTTTTGTGTGCGCGGTTTGCTGGGGGGAGTTGGCGGTGGTGAAGTGGGTGGCGGTGGCGATGGCGCTTGGGTGGACGCTCCGAAAACGGAATGATGTTCCGATCGCTGTTGTGTCCGGATTTTTTTGATTTTAACCTTAGCGGTGAAAATCCGGACACAAAGGCGAACGCTCCGCTTCTCCACATTCATTCCGTTTTCTCCGCTGTTTAAGCGCTCGGCGCAACGAGACCACAGCTGCGGGGGCCGCATCAGCCCTACGGCCTCCGCGGCAGGAGGGAGGAGCAGAAGATCCCGTCTCCATGTATCTGGAGACGGGCTGGTGTTCCACGCCGAGCAGTTGCAAGGCATAGCGGGAAGGCAACTACGGGCTTGGTGTTCCACCAAAGCGGCAAAGATAACTGCGGGGCTTGGTGTTCCACCAAAGCGGCAAAGATAACTGCGGGGCTTGGTGTTCCACCAAAGCGGCAAAGCCAACTGCGGGGCTTGGTGTTCCACCAAAGCGGGAAAGATAACGACGGGGCTTGGTGTTCCACCAAAGCGGCAAAGCCAACAGCGGGCTTGGTGTTCCACCAAAGCGGGAAAGATAACTGCGGGCTTGGTGTTCCACCAAAGCAGCAGAGCTAACTGCAAGGCTTGGTGTTCCACCAAAGCGGCAAAGCCAACTGCGGGGCTTGGTGTTCCACCAAAGCGGGAAAGATAACGACGGGGCTTGGTGTTCCACCAAGCAACCACCGCACCGCCACCTAGTTCATCCGTACACTCTTCAACCGCCGGTAGTCCGTAGGCGTTGTACCGAAGCTGCGCTTGAACATGCGGTGCAGGTAGCTGCTGCTGGTGAAGCCGCAGCGCTCGGCTATCGCGGTTACGGGCAGGTCAGTGTTCTCCAGCAGGGCACAGACCTCGCGCATCCGCACCTCAAGAATGACATCGACGATGCTGTTCATGGTCTGCTGCTTGTAGAGGCGGCTGATATAGATGGGAGACATGTCCAGCTCCTCGGCGATCTGGTTGAGGCTCAAATGAGGCTTCATGTAATCCTCGTTGATCTTGGCGTTGATCTGGCAGATGAGGTCATGCTGCTTGGTGTTTTTTTTGCCGGCTAACTGCTCCTGCAGGGTATGGAAGATCGCGGAGAAAGCCTCCTCCAGCTCATCGATGGTCTCGATGGCTTCCAGGCTGGGCAGCTCGCCTATTCCATCGGTCTGTAAGCGGTTACGCTTCTGGATAGTATTCACGATCTCCCGGACGGTGACGCTGAGCCTGGACACGGTTAACTGCGCGGTCTGGTAAGGGAAGGCCCCGGTCTCGCGGATCATTGCGCTGAACTGTTCGGCGGCGTCCTCCAGTTTGCCGCTCAGCAGCGCATCCGCCAGTTTTTTCTCTTTGTCGGCCGGATAATGATAGGTGCTGGATTCCAGCGCACAGATGTTCCGGGCATTAAGAATGCAGCCATGTCCATAGAACAGGCGGTGATTCGACGCCTCGCGCACCTGCTGATAGAGCTGATGCAGCTGGCTGGCGTTACGGTCAATATGGCTGTAGGTCAGAGTAAGGCTAAGCTTGAGATAATCGGAGCAGGCTTGCTGAATCTGGCGGAGCAGCGCCTCAATCAGTCCGGTATCCGTGTATTCTACGGGATCGATGATGTTCAGCAGCACCAGGATGCCGTCATCGTTCATATCCACCGTCTCGACGCGGTACGTCTGGCCGCAGATCTCGGAGGCGATGTTCATAATGGCGAACTTGGAGGCCAATAGATAGGAAGAGCGGGCTTCCCGGAACGCCTTGTAGTGATCAATCCGCAGCAGAATCAGACGGTAATCATCATGGAAGGTGAAATGAATCCCGAGCTGGCGCAGCTTCTCCATCTGCTGCATGGACTGCGGCGGCTTCAGGCCGAGAATCAGGTCACGCAGTGTATTTTGCCGGATCATGAACATGCTGTCCCGCTTCTCGGTCTCCAGAATATGCATCTCGCTGACAATCCGGTTAATCGGCAGGTAGAGGCTTCTGGACATGATCCAGGAGAGGCCGATGCCGGCTACCAGCACAAGGGCTGCAATGAGCAGAGTGGTGTTGCGGATCGTGTTGGTCTGCTTCGTAATCATCTCATACGGCGTAATCCGTACATACTGCCAGCTTAGATCATCCGGTGCAGTATAAGAGATCAGCGAGTTCACGCCTCCGAAGGGAGCGATGAAATAACCGGCCTCCCGGCCCTTGATCCGCTGCTCGATGAATCCCGCTTCCTCCGGGGTAAGCTCCTGCTGCTTCAGGCTGTTGCTGGAGCGGAAGGCACCCTGATCATCCAGTATATAGGTGGCGCTGGTGGAATCCACGGGACTGGCAATCTCCTTGTTGATCCAGGGGGCAGAGATATTGACAATAACCGCTGAATTAATGGCCCGGTCCCAGCCGATGGCGTCCAGACACAGGAAGGTGTAAGCACGGACCTGATCGTTCTCCTGCGAACCATTGGAGTAGACCCGGGGAATCGGTGTGAATGCTTTATAGTTCTGATAATGGCTCAGGATATCCAGAATGGAGGTGTCCACCAGCTCCTGCTCGGTAAATACACCGTTCTGGCCGTGGGAGGAGGCGATATACAGCTTCCCGCCCTTGGGATTATATACATAGATGGATTCAATATAAGGCATGGAACTTAAATAATTGCCCAGCTCGGACATGGCTGCCGTGACATCATAGATGTCAGGCTTGTCGTAGAATACGATTTTGGAGATGGTGCTGTTGCGGTAGATTTGAAAAGAAAGCGATTGCGCCGCATCCGTCATGTTGACGACCTCCCGGCTGGTCTGGGTGAGGTTGCCGAGGTCGGACTGGAAGGTCTGTTTCTTTTCTACGCCGATGTAGTAGTTGTAGTAGATGATGGTGGAGACCAAGAAGGTTAAGGAGACGCAAAGTGTAATGCTGACTAGCAGTCTGCTGTACAGTGCCCGTTGATTGCCGATCTTGTTCAGTCTCATCCGAGTAGCCCCCTGACTCACTGTGTATTCTTGCGGGTACCGTCCTTGTCTAAATGTTCATAGTACGATTATAAGCTCCAGGCTATGAACAGGACAGTGGAACAAGCTTACAACAGTGAACAGGCCGGACCCCTGCCCAGTGAACAAATGCAAGATTCGTGTACAAAAGCTACTTGGAACGGAGCGGGACCGATTCACTATGTCACTCTGCTCTGAATGCGGAAGGTGCGCGGGGAGAGGCCGATCTCCCGTTTGAACATATTGCAGAACTGGGCGTCATTGACGAATCCGGCCGCAGCCGAGACCTCGGAAATATGCATTTGGCTGTGGAGGAGGAGCGACTTGGCATAATCCAGACGTTTTAGTAAAAGATAACGGTGAGGAGAATGCATGAACCGCTCTTTGAACAGATGCCGGAAACGGTCATAGCTGTAGCCGGACATCTCAGCCAGCGAGGCGACCGAGAGCTTGTGACGGTAATGCTCGTTCATATAATTGAGCACATACTGCATCTGATCCTCTGCCGGGGAATGGAAATCCGAGGCGCTGAGCAGACGCTGGAGATAGACGGTAATTTCGCTCATTTGCAGATTGAGCAGCTCGCTGAACCCGTCGCGCTTGCGCTTGAACTCGGCGCTCATCCGTTGCAGGGTCTGGAGTACCGTATGCTCCTTATCGTCGTCAAACACACCTGATAGCGAGTTGATCACCGGATTGCCGCAGTGAAAGCCGACGAACAGCACCTCCGGGCTGGGCTGATGATTCTCGTCATGCTTGAAGCCTGCCGGAATGAGGGCGAAGGTAGAGGGCCGGAAGTGATAGCTGCGCTGGCCAATGCTGCAGGTGCCCTGACCATGGATATAATAGACAAGCTCGAAGCACTCATGCTGGTGCGGAGGGATATAGGTACCCGCTTCATGCTCTGCATTTACAATATATAGGACACGATCCATGATGAGCCTCCCTTGATTGTCTTTTAGCCGAATCGTACAAAAAGATGACCGAAAATATATAAATATTTATGTTTTCATTTGATATGATCTTATCAATAAAACCGAAGATTCTCAACTGGACTGGCCATCTTGTTCGGGTATTTTACGGTTTTTTAACGAAATGTAACATGAAATGTTTGGTTTTCAGAGTAAATTGCTTATTTTCAGAATTTCAACAGTCGCTTATTCATGCTGCCCGATTCGATGAGACCAACAAAACGTGTAATTGGGATTTTATGCTATTCAGCAGGGTGGATCTATTACAAATAGGGGTGTGACCTTAGACAATGAAAAAGAAAATGCTCACTTTAATGTTACTGGCAGTGATGGTACTGGTCGCTGCATGCGGGAACAACAAGTCCGGGAACGGGAATGGTGCGGCAGCAACTCCGGGAACGAATGCGGAAGGCGGCGGCGCGGCTGCGGGGGACAAGCTCAAGGTGGTGCTGCTGATTCCGGGGACGCTGGGGGACAAGTCGTTTTTTGATGCGGCGAACAATGGTCTGCAGAAGGTGAAAAGCGAGCTTGGCGCAGAAACGAAGGTCGTGGAAATGGGCGCTGACAAGACGAAATGGGAGCCGACTTTTAATGATATCGCTGCTGAGGATTGGGATGTTGTCATCTCCGGCGGCTCGGAAATTACAGAAATGTTCAATGCAACGGCCGAAGCGAATCCTGATAAAAAATTCATCAACTATGATACCGACATCGAGGAAGCGCCTGCCAATATGTACAATATGTCTTACTCGACCAATGAGGTCTCCTTCCTGGCCGGAGCGGCTGCGGCGCTTGCTACCCAGTCCGATATGCCTAATGCCAACAAGGACAATGTGATCGGATTCCTGGGCGGAATGGACATTCCCGGCATCAATGCCTTCCTGGTCGGTTACATTCAGGGTGCGCAGTATGTTGATCCGGAAGTGAAGGTAGCGGTCTCTTATGCCGGAGATTTCGTGAACCCTGCCAAAGGTAAAGAGTTGTCGCTGATCCAATATAACTCTGGCGTAGATATCATCTTCAACGTGGCTGGCGGTACGGGCCTTGGTATCTTCGATGCTGCGAAGGAAAAAAACAAATATGCAATCGGCGTCGATTCGGACCAGGCGATGCTGCTGAAAGATACGGATAGTGCGAAAGCCAACCTGATCGTTACCTCCGCCATTAAAAAGATTGATTCAGCCATTCTTGGCGCAGTGAAGAAGCTGCAGGACGGTACGCTCGAAATGGGTAAACGCGATGTGCTCGGCTTCGTTGAAGACGGCGTAGGCATTGCCGAGAACGAGATCTACAAGGCGGCATTCCCGGCGGAATTGCAGACCAAGGTTGAAGAAGTGAAGCAAAAGCTGATTAATAAGGAAATTAAGGTGGATAATGCAATGGGTATGGAGACCTCTGAGGTGGAAGCTATCCGTAATGCCGTTAAACCTTAAGGACATGAATCGAATCTTTGGTTGAAAGGCGTTGATGACCCATGGCAAATGCTCTGCTGGAAATGCGGGGAATCACCAAAGTCTATCCGAACGGTGTGGTTGCCAACAAGGATGTTGAGTTCTCCCTGCGCGAAGGCGAGATTCATGCGATTGCGGGTGAGAACGGAGCCGGTAAATCGACTCTGATGAAAATTATGTTCGGAATGGAGAGTCCAAGCGAAGGCGGGCTCTTCATCCGTGGAGAACAAGTGAAGCTGCAGTCCCCGCAGGACGCGATTGACCGCGGGATCGGGATGGTGCATCAGCATTTCATGCTGGTGCCTTCTTTTACGGTGGCTGAGAATATGGTGCTGGGCATGGAGCCGAAGAGGGGCGTGGGCTTCAATTATGCCGAGGCCGTACGTCTGACAGAAGCAACCGCACGTAAGTATAATCTCTCGGTGAATGCCAAGGCGAAGGTGGAGGACCTGAGCGTCGGCATGAAGCAGAAGGTGGAGATTCTGAAAGCGCTGGTGCGCGGGGCCAAGATTCTCATCCTCGATGAGCCGACAGCGGTGCTGACTCCGCAGGAGACGGAGGAGCTGTTCCATGAGCTGCAGCAGCTTAAGGAGCAGGGGCACACGATTGTGTTCATCTCGCACAAGCTGAAGGAGGTCAAAGCGATCTGTGACCGGATTACCATCATGCGCGGCGGCAGAAGTGAAGGGGTCTTCGAGACCCGGGATGTAACCGAACAGGAAATATCGCGGCTGATGGTCGGACGGGATGTGGTGCTGAAGTATGACAAAAGCGATCTTCCCTACGGCAAGCCGGTGCTTGCAGTGGAAGGGCTGAGCGTCACAGACAGTCAGGGCAAGGCGCTGCTCTCCGAGATCAGCTTCTCCGTCCGCGAAGGGCAGATTGTCGGCATTGCCGGCGTTGAAGGAAACGGACAGACACAGCTGATCGAAGCACTGACCGGCGGCCTGCGCGGGGTTGGCGGCAGCGGGTCCGTACAGGTGAAGGGGAAGGATATCCGGGAGCTGGATATTCTGGACATCCGCAACATGGGGGTATCCTATATCCCCGAGGACCGGATGCGCCAGGGCTCTGCCGGAGAGGCCAGTATTGCCGACAATCTGATCTCCACCCGCTACCGCCAGAAGGATATGAATAAAGGGCCCTTCCTGCACGGGTCCAGAATCGCTGCACTGGCCGCAACGCTGGTGGAGGAATTCAAGGTACGCTGCTCCGGCCCGCAGCAGCCGATTGGAATGTTATCCGGCGGGAATATGCAGAAGGTGGTCGTTGCCCGGGAATGTTCAACGAATCCGCAACTGCTGATCGCGGAACAGCCAACCCGGGGCGTCGATATCGGGGCTGCCCAGTTTATCCACCAGAAGCTGCTGGAGCTGCGCTCGGCGAACTGCGCCACACTGCTGGTATCGGCGGATCTGAATGAAATTCTGGAGCTGAGCGACAGTCTTCTCGTCATGTATGAGGGGCAGATCGTTGCGTATTTCGATCATCCTTCAGCGGTAAGTGAGGAAGAGCTGGGGCTCTATATGCTGGGGATCAACCGGCAGGACAAAGAGCAGACCGGGAGGGCCATAAATCATGTTTAGAGTAAAATATTTCGAGGCGATCCGGACGGCAGCAGTAATTATCATTGCACTGATTATCGCGTTCCTGGTCATCTCGCTGGTCAGCGACCATCCGGTGAAGACCATAGGTATCTTCCTCTGGGAGCCGTTGTCCACGAAGGGGCATATCGGCAACGTTATTGAGATGGCTATTCCGCTGATGTTCACCGGCCTTGCGGTCTCCCTGCTGTTCCGGGCTAATATGTTCAACCTGGGGGCGGAAGGAATCTTCTACTTCTCCGGTATCGTAACCACGGTACTGGCGATTCATCTCAGCCTGAACAGCTGGCTGCATCCGGTGGTAGCGATTCTCGCCGGCTCGATTGTGGGGGCACTGCTCTCGGCCATTCCCGGCATTCTCAAAGCGAAGTGGAACGCCAACGAACTGGTCACCTCGCTGATGTTCAATAACATTCTATTTGGGGTGGGACTGTACCTGCTGAACTACCATCTGCGGGACGCCAAGGCCTTCGCCAATGTTTCTTTTAAATTCGAGAAAACGGCCCAGCTCAGCAAGCTGTTTGCAGGGACGCGGATTCACACCGGACTTATTATTGTGCTGGTGCTTATTGTACTGGCCCATCTGTTCCTATACCGGACCAAATGGGGCTATGAGCTGCGCATGACCGGAGTCAACCGGGATTTCGCCCGCTATTCGGGAATGAAGACCGCCAAGGTCATCATCCTGGTCCATCTGATCGCCGGGTTCATTGCCGGTATGGGCGGCTCAGTGGAAGTGCTCGGGATGTACAGCCGCTTCCAGTGGACCTCCTTACCGGGCTATGGTATGGATGGTGCGCTGGTGGCCATGCTGGCCAAGAATAATCCGCTCTCCGTCATTGTCTCGGCGCTCTTCCTGGCCTATATCCGTATAGGCGCCGACATGATGGCGCGCCTGTCGGATGTACCGTCCGAGATGATCTCGATCATACAGGCTGTAATCATTCTGCTGATCTCCGCTGAGCAGTTCCTCAAGTTCTGGAAGAATCGCATGCTGCTGAAGGAGGCGAAGGAAGCATGAACAGTCTGCTGAATGTCATTCTGACGACGGATTTTGCCTTCTCTGTACTGCGTGTGACCACGCCGATTCTGTTCGCGGCGCTGGGAGCGCTGATCTCGAACCGTGCCGGAATTATCAACATCGGGATGGAAGGGATCATGCTGGTGTCGGCCTTGGCCGGGGTTATTGTGAGCGCCTATACGCAGAGCGCCTGGGTGGGGCTGCTGGGGGCGGTGCTGTCGGGAACGCTGATTGCGGGCATTCTGGCTTTTTTCACCTTGAAATTCAAAACCCATATCATTCTCGGCGGTGTGGCGATCAATATGTTCGCCTCCGGCGGTACAGTATTTATTCTGTATCTGCTCAGCGGGGACAAGGGCTCTTCAACCTCCCTGGCAAGTAAAGTGCTGCCGAGTATCGATATTCCGCTACTGCAGGATATTCCGGTGCTGGGCCCGATTCTGTCGGGGCACCATATTCTAACGTATTTCTCTATACTGTCAGTGCTCGTCGTATATTATCTGCTGAACCGTACACCGCTGGGACTGCGTATCCGCTCTGTAGGCGAGAATCCGCATGCGGCCCAGTCGGTGGGTGTCAGTGTGGTCCGCATCCAGTACAGTGCGCTGCTGCTCAGCGGCTTCTTCGCCAGTCTGGGCGGAGCCTATATGTCGATGGGCTACTTGTCGCTGTTCACCCGCGATATGGTCGCCGGCCGGGGCTGGATCGCGATTGCTGCCGAATCCATGGGCCGGAGCACCACCGTGGGCACAGCGCTGACCTCGCTGCTCTTCGGCGCAGCCGATGCGCTCTCCAATGCCCTGCAGGTGCTGAAGATTCCAGCCGAGCTGATCGCTACGCTGCCTTATGTGGCAACGGTCATCGGTCTGATTATCTACGCCATCTCGGAGACACGGAAGAAGAATAAGAAGCTCAAGACTACTGTTACGAAATAAACAAGGTAGATAAGGCACACGAAAGAAATTAGCGAAAAGCAAAAAGAAGCGGAGGGGAAATTTGGAACTGTAGGAGCGATAGCGTCCGCCTGAAAGCTTTCCGCAGGAAAGCTCGCTTCGGAAGCATCAGCAGTCACCGGATTTCTACCACGAAGAGCGGTTCAAAATCAAGAAATCTGGTGACAACAGCGGCCGGAAGTCCAAATGTTCACCGCAGCTTCGACCAAGCTTCAAGTTCAACTCTTAAGTGCGTCTTATCTAGCCATTCACAACTAATCAAAGGGAGCGACAACGATGCCAACACCTATCATCATTGACTGCGATCCGGGGCATGACGACGCGATTGCCATTCTGCTTGCGCTGGCACATCCGGGAGAGCTGGATATCCGGGGAATTACCACCGTTGGCGGCAACCAGATTCTGGATAAAATTACCGACAATGCGCTCAAGATTCTCAGCTTTGTAAATGCCGATATCCCAGTGGCCAAGGGAGCGGCAGCGCCGCTGCTGGGCAAGCTGGTTACCGGGGAGGAAGCCCACGGGGAGTCCGGGATGGACGGTCCGGCACTGCCAGCGAGCAAGTTCAAGCCCGTAGAGCAGGGCGCAGTGGAATTCATGCTGGAAATTATCCGCGCTTCGGAAGAGAAGATCACCCTGGTGCCTACCGCCCCGCTGACGAATATCGCCCTGCTGATTACCGCTTACCCGGAAGTGAAGGAGCGGATCGAGAAGATCTCGCTCATGGGCGGCGGACTGGCTTACGGCAATGTGACCCGGACAGCGGAGTTTAATATTTATGTAGACCCGGAGGCGGCGCGGATCGTTTTCGAATCCGGCATTCCGATTGTCATGAGCGGACTGGATGTGACGGATAAAGCGGCGATCTTCGAAGAGGAGATTCAGGAACTCAAGACGCGCGGCCCCGTGTCCGTCATGGTCGGCGAGCTGCTGGATTTCTATTCGATCTACGGGAAGAAAATGGGCTTTGTCGGCAATGCGCTGCATGACCCTTGCGCAATTGCCTGGCTGCTGCACCCGGAGCTGTTTGAATCCGAGCACCTGTATGTAACGGTAGAGACCGAAGGCAAGCTGACCCGCGGCATGACTGTAGCCGACCGCCGCAAGAAGCCGGATCAGCCTGCCAATACGGAGGTGCTGCTTGGTGTGGACCGCGAAGCGTTCATCAAGCTGCTGTTCGATTCGTTGGACCGGTTAGACCGGCAGCTGGAGTCACCAGCTGGAGAATCTTAGCAGATGGCGGGCTGGGAACGTCTGCTGGAGACGGTAAGATTCGAGCTGCAGCAGCGGATCGAGGAAGGCTGCCAGCCGGGCAGCCTGGCGGAGAAGCTGGATGCGGCCGGGAGCGATGAGGACAAGCTGATGGAGGTCTACCGGGAACTGATGGCACTTCCCGTGGATGCAAGCTTCCCTTACCAGGAGCCATCCGATCTGGAAGCGATCCGGCAGCTTCGTCCTGAGGGTCCGCGTAAGCTTGCGGTGGACTGGACGCCGGACCAGTGGAGAGACAGGTTCTACGGCGCCTGGCTCGGGCGGAGTGTAGGCTGCGCGCTGGGCAAGCCGCTGGAATATTGGGACTATCTGTACGGGAAGGATGGCCGGACCGGCTGGGAGAATATCGAGCTGTGGTTCCGCGGTGCGGATGCCTGGCCGATTACAGGCTATACCCCGGAGTTCTCCACGGCACGGGAGGAATACGGTCTGGGCCTAAGCGACTGGTCTTTCACCAGTACACGCGAGAAAATCAGCTACATGGAGAGCGATGATGATATCCGTTATACCGTGCTTGGCCTGATCCTGCTGGAGCAAAAAGGGCTGAATTGGGATTCCTGGGATATCGGCAAACTGTGGCACGGGCATCTGACCTATAGTCAGGTCTGTACGGCGGAGACGCAGAGCTATATGAACTTTGCTCAGGAGACCTCCCATCTGCACGGGGAGAAGCCGGCGGATTGGCCGCTGCGGCAGGAGCGGGTGCGTATGCATTTGAATCCGTACCGGGAATGGATCGGTGCGGCGATCCGCGCCGATGGTCTGGCCTATGGAGTGGCAGGGAATCCCGAGCTGGCTGCTGAGCTGGGCTGGCGGGATGCCTCCTTCTCGCATGTAAAGAACGGAATTTACGGTGAGATGTTCAATGCAGCGATGATCTCTGCGGCGTTCGCAGGTCTCAGCAACCAAGAGATTGTGCAGATCGGCCTTAGTGAGATTCCGCAGACGAGCAGACTGGCTAAGGATGTGCTGCGGGGCGTAGAGATTGCACAGCAGGCAAGCAGTGAGCGTGAACTGGTCAGCACTCTCTGGAACGAGTTCAGCCATTACGACCCGGTGCACACGAACAACAATGCTGCCATTGTGGCCGCCTCGCTGATCTACGGCGGCGATGACTTCGAGAAAGCGGTAGTCACCTCCGTATCAGCCGGAATGGATACCGACTGCAACGGGGCCACCGTCGGCTCCATTATGGGAGCGAAGCTGGGGGCTGCCAAGCTGCCGGTCAACTGGACCGCTCCGCTGAACGACTTACTGTATGCGGATCTGCCGGGCTTCCACCCGATCGCCATCTCTGAGGTCGCGGAGCGCAGCTATCAGGTGTTCCTGAAGCTGCGGGCGGAGCTGGGGGAAGAGCTACAGGGATAATACAGATACTAATTATATTTGAGCGCTTTTTTTATGAAGCCGCCTCGCACCGGATGTTTTCAAGGGAAAACATCTGGTGCGATTGGGTGGCTTTTTTGTTATTTTTTAGTAATCATTGGCTGCAATCTTGCCGTCATATCAGTAGTTTTTTGTTGATAGCTTCTGCCTAAATATATTTATTTCCAAATGTTGTTTTTTGTTGTATGATGCGAAAATAAAGCCTTTTATTAAAATATTATTAAATTCAGCTTAAAATTTGCTTAAAAATTAGGGGGAGAGTTTTTCATCGAAATGAGGTGGTTTGGAATTTGTATAAAACGGATTTGCTGTAAATGTAACAAGCATAGTTTAGAAGACTACTTCTTGTAATGGAGGCCTGTTAAATGCGAAATAAGTTGAGGATGTACATATTTACTTTATTAACAGTTTTATTGGGTATGGGTACTGCAAGTTCTATTGCAGAGGCTGTGAGTTTTAGCCCATCTGGTACATATATTTATGATGTCAACGGAAGAGTTGTTACTTTTATGTCGAAAGATGGCACAACTATTTCTTATCAGTATGATCGAAACGGCAATTTGCTCAAAAAGGTTCCTGTACAGATTCTCGGCTATATGGATTCTCCATCTACCACCGAAATAAGCTCCCCTTATGTGCATGTGAAAGGATGGTACCTTAGTGACAATGGAGTGGAGAGTATCAAAGTGTTCGTTAACAATGAATACAAAGGGATGGCGACTTACGGAGATAGCAGAGAAGATGTTTACAATGCATATCCGAAATTTAATAATCACAATTCAGGCTATCATTTCGATACCGTGCTTTCTAACATAACACAGTCATTTAATATTAAGGTTGTTATTAGGGACACACGTGGAGTCGAGACCTATTATGAAAAAACGGTTAATTACAAAAAATTGTCCCCAATAGGATACTTGGATTCACCGGTAGAAGGAGAAAGATTAGTTTTTTATGGAAGTGTACGTAATACGCATCCTGAGAATCAAATTACAATATCAGGCTGGTACTTGGATATGGCGCCTGTTAAAAGTATTTCTGTTTATATTAATAATTCGTTAAAATACTCAGGAATAATCAATCGTAATTCCAGATTGGATGTGTACAACGTCTACCCTCAATATGGTGATAAGAGTTCTGGCTTTCAGATCACTGTTCCTAAACCACCTGCTAGTTCAACTCGGTACTACGGAAAAACATTGGAATATACCCTCAAGGTGGTCGTTGAGAACATCCTGGGTGAGCAAACGATCTGGGTACGAAATTTTAAAATATTTTATGAAGATCCTACCGATCCGAGTACTTGGACTTAAATTATCGCTTTAAGAGGAACTTTTATTGGATCAATCTCCTTCTAATCGATACTTCGATATGACACCTTAAGATCTCTGCATAAGCAAATTTATTTTGATCTTATATGACAGGGGAGTTTATATTGAAATTAACAAAAAAGACCAAGCCATTCTTATCCATCCTTTTAACGGTTGCCATGTTATTATCAAGTGTACCCGTCATGAATGGAAGCGTTGCTGCTCAAGAAAAGGATCAAGGGCTAAACGTAAAAACGGCTTCCAACCTAGGAATGGCTCCTCGCCCAAGTACCTCTCCGATGCCAGACTCAGTTGAAGATTCTTCGAATTCCTCAAGTGTACCTGAACCCACACCTACACCTAAGCCTGAACAGGCAGAATATAGTGCCAAATCCGCTACTCGGGCAGAAATCCCTCCGCTAGAAGTGAATGCTTCAGTCGCTGAAGCAGTATATTCATCAGAAAATGAACCACAGTCGCCGCCTCTGCTGCTTGTTCTTAAAACACTAACGTTGGAGAAACAGGGACTTTTGTCCGTGCAATCCTTTTCCAGCAGACAGGCTCCTCAGCTCGGAGTTCAATCAGAAGGTTCTTCCCTCGATTTGAGCAATGAAGAGATTAAACAGCTTGCAGAATCGGGAGCTTCCAAGGAAGATATCTACTGGATCAACTTGTTACTCCAGGATACCCCGGAGCAGAATCCATTAGCATTGTTGAAACGGGCACAGCAGGGCAAGGAAAGCTGGGAAGAAATTCAGCATTCCCTGATCGCCAATCGTTCAGAGATGAACGGGAAGACGCCAGTGAGCGATTCTGTATATGAAGATAAAGCACTGTTCTCGTTGCTGCAACGCAGTACGGTCAGTTCAGCGGTCTATGGTGAGCAGCAACTTACAGACGAGAAAATGGCCAGGGCTGCTTCTGTAACCACCGCTTTTGATAGCTCGGTTGCCCGTGCTATCGATGGGATCAAGATGGCACAGATTAATCAGACCAATAAACCTCAATTTGAGGATAAGAGTACAACAAACGAAATTGTCGATCCGGTCTCGGGAGCATTAACCCTAAAACGGAATCTGATTCATCTGCCTGGAAGAGACGGGCTAGATTTGGATATCGGTTTAACATATAATTCCAGCTCTTTGTATGCCTTTGATTATAGGAATGATTATAATATGGGGGATGTCCTTGAAGGAGGCTATTTCCCGATCTTGGGCGTAGGCTGGTCCTTTCAATTCCCTTATTTACAGCGTGCCGGAGACGCCAATTACTATCATGACGGTAAAGGCAGTAGCTATCGGGTGTGGAATGTCGGGGATGAGCTCACTGAGGCCACCAATCTACAGAATTATAAAGGAAAAGATAAGCGTTTTGTGTATGACTACAATGGAATATTTAGTAATGGGAAGCAAAGTTCCTATGGCTATTTAGAGTATTTAGATCAAAAACGGGAGTATTTTTCAGCCGAGGGGGATTTAATTGGTATTGTAGACCGCTTTGGCAATACGCTGACGTTCAAATATGAGAATCGTACCAGCCTGCCCAAGGTGAAAAATGCCTCGTTAATTTCGTCCATCACAGACTCCTTAGGCCGTGAAGTACGATTCACGTATGAAGACAGCAATCTGGAGAAGTCCACTGCGTTTACAGGCGAAAAGATCTACATCCAGGTGTTTCAAGACCGGCAAGAGACGGAAAAGGTGACCCTGAATAAAGGACGCACCTATACATCGTTAAAAGCCTACAACTTTTATACCCCCTATTTATACTCCATTACAGATCAGAAGGGGGAAACCAGCTATCTAGAGTATGACTTTACCATTGCCAAATACAATCCTCATTCGTATTACGGCGGGTATCAGGACTTTAACCTGTTTGCATTATTGAAGAAAGTGAGCTATCCGCGGTCATCATCCAACTATCAATATAATTATGTCGTCCGGCATATCGGGTATTACCAAACCATGGAGGAATATCAGATATCGGAACGGAGTGATCAGACAGGGAGTACCCTCTATAACCAAGCGAAGTACACCTATGCCGGCAATTATTCAGGAACCCGCCTGGAGGATTACCCTGCGATTATCCAGGAGAGTAACCACTACAGCTCGACAAGGACAACACAAAGTTCAACGAATGAAAATGGAAAGCAAACCACCTACAATTTTGACGGTAAGGGCCGCCTTTTGTCTACGGACACTCGGGCTGCTAACGGACAAAGGATTGTAGAGAGTAACTCCGGGTTTCATCCATTATTCATCTATTCACCGACAAGAACGACATTATTTGAGTTTGGTGCTGGAGATAGTGAGGCCACGGCAAATCAACTGATCACCGAAACCAGCTATAATGACTGGGGCCAGGTAGTTTCACAAACCAGGCCGATGCCTGCCGATCAGTATAATAATGCAAATATACGACAGCATAACACCATCAGTTACACGTATGAACCGGCCTATCAGTTTGTAGCCTCTAAATCATGGTACCAGGATGAAAGTGATGCGGTTCCACTTACAGAGCGCTATACGTATACTGCGCAGGGACGTCCAGCAACGGTAACCAATGCTAAGAATGAGCAAACATCCTATACCTACGGATACACCGATGGACTAGGCAAGATTGAACAAGCAACAACAGAAACAAGAGTGGACAATCGTTTGGTGTCTAAATTAGTGGAACGGTATGGCAGCGAGAATAACTATGCGTATCCGACAGAACAACAACAATGGTTCAATATTGGCACCGCCGACGAAAAAGCTGTCACCACCAAAACGGTCTACAATAAGGGCAACGGCCAAGTGATTCGGAAAACCGAGGCCAACAACCAGACTGTCGCCTATGAATACGATGCTGCAGGGCGGTTGAAAAAAGAAACGTATCCGGAAATAACCAACGCCAAGAGCGAACGGGTTCAGAAAGTCGTAGATTACAATTACTACAATCAGTCTTCACCAAATTTCGATGCGACTAATGCAGGAACACAGGTATTAAAGGTCGATTCCATTACCACAGTCAACAACATCACCAGTGGCACGAGCATGAGAACCTATGCGAATGTACTGTACAACGGATTAGGTCTTGCCTTGCTGGAAGAGCATTATGATGAGAACGTAGGCAATTGGGTGTTTAACCAATATCATTATGACGATCAGGGACGTCCGATCTATTCTATCGATCCCGCTGGAAATACACTGACTGTCAGCTACGATGCTTGGGGCCGGCAGAACCGGGCGACGACGCCGAGTGGGGATGTGATGGTCAGCGATTATGATCTCAAATCACGCACGGCGACCAGTTATATTCAGGACCAGGCTACCGGCCAGTCCCTGAACTATGTCCAAGAGAGCTATGACCCTTGGGGGAATAAGCTATCTACTTCTACCTATAAAGACTGGCCGACGAAGCAGCAGCCCATCAGCGAATCCTATCGCTACAACATTGCCGGACAGGTGACGGGATACACCGATCCTAACCGTAATCTGAATGAGGATGGGGTGACCACCAGTTATCAGTACGATGCCTTAGGCCGGTTGACTGCCCTGAAGGATGCGTTGAATCAGATGACTCGCTATAGCTATGATGGGCATGGGCAATTGTCCCAAGTGACGATCCAGGCCAAAAACGGAACGCCCCAGGTGCTGAACAGTAAAACGTATAACGAACTGGGCCTGCTCAGTGTGAAGCAGGATGCAGCGTCCCAAAACGAAAGCTACACGTATAACAGCTATGGGCAGTTGGCCGCCAGAACCGACCGCAATGGCAGCAGCTTTACATACGCCTATGATGAAGCTGGTCAACTGAAGAAGAGCACAATACAAGGGAAGATCAACAGTGTAGCCCAAACGCTGGAGACCGTCATGATCACAGGGGATGGAAGTCCGCGGAAGCAGACGATCCAAACGCTGCTCAATCAAGGGGAGACGGCCTACCACTCGTTAACGAGGGATAGCTTGGGTCAAATGCGTTCGATCTATGGGCGCTCCGGAAGTCACTACGTGTCGATAAACAACCAATTGGATGCGCTGGGACGGATGAAGCAGATTAGTGATTATTACATGGGATTTTACACCAACTACTCGTACCAAAAGCAGCGGCTGACCCAGGTACAGACGAATGGGAGCGCAGCGGTGACTGGGGCTGCAGCAGCTAACGTGCAGTATACTTATTTCGGCAATGACCAGGTGCAGTCGATCACGTACCCGACCCTGACAGATGGCAGTACATTGAAGACGGATTATACGTATAACCTGGCACTGGGCTGGACGGAGCGGATGACCAACACTAAAGGGGGCTTCGCGCTCTCCGCCTACAGCTACAGCTATGACAACAATGGGAACCGGGTCGCTGCAAGTGAATCGCGAAACGAAAGCGTTGCTCAAACAACGAATTACACCTACGATGCGCTGAACCGTCTAATCTCCATCCGCCGCCCAGACGGTGGCCAAACGACGTATACGTATGATGTGCGGGGCAACCGGCTCACATTATCGGATACGAGCACCGTGAGTCTGGATTCTGTGGATACCAGCTACATGTATGATCTGCAGAATACTTTAACGAGTGTTACCAAAGGCGGCGCCAGCACCAGCTTCCAGTACTATGCCGACGGAATGCGGTCCATGAAGACCAAGGGCAATACCCAGACCCAGGTGAACTACGACTTCCAGGGCCAAGTGATCTCGGAAGAGAAAATTGTGGCCGGCGACTATGTTGAGCAGGCGAACTATGTTCGCGGCGATCGGGTATTAGTGAAGAAGGATAAAAAAGCGGCTAAGGATTATTACTACTTGTACAACGGCCATGGAGACGTGGTGCAGATTGTTGATACTAGCGGAACTGTCATGAACAACTACGCCTATGATGAGTGGGGAAACATCACTAGTCAGGAGGAGAAAACCTCTAATTCCTTCAAGTATACGGGGGAAGTCTATGATGAGGAAACGGGACTGTATTACCTTCGGGCCCGCTACTATGATCCGAGTATGGGGCGGTTTTTAAATGAGGATACGGTTGAGGGGCAGATTGATAATCCGCTAAGTTTGAATTTGTATACGTATGTGAGTAATAATCCTTTGATTTATACAGATCCATCGGGGCATGCAGCTAAAGCATATGATTTTGGGGGAGGTGGAGGCGGATTAATGGATGGTGCCGCCCCAAAAACTAGCTGGTATAAAGCACTAAATAATGCTACAAACCGTGCTGCAAACGCAGTGGATAACAAAGTGGGGGATTTCTGTAATTGGTTTGGATGTAATTCTTTTATTGATGGACTAGTTGGATTGGGACCAGAGTTTGCTTGGGCTCTTGAAATTAGAGCAGCCTCTGGTGCTAGTAAATCGGTTAGCACGGGAGCTTATTTCTCAGAGTATGTAGGAAAAGCGGGAGCTTTTGGTAAAATAGAAGGAAAGTCAATCATAGTTTCACAAAAAGGATTAAATATAGTTAAAACACATCTTGCTAACTTTGACGATTTTGATGGGAATAAAATGATGTTACAAAGATTAGAAAAGGCTCTAGCGAACGGAGATAAATTAACCGGTGCAGATGCTAGCTTTTACTTACATGAGGTTGCTGAATCGACAATGATGGCAGCAGGAATGGATTATAAAGCTGCTCATGAGGCTGCTTTTGCAAAGTATAGTGTATCAGAGTTTACTGTCTACCATCCTGAAGTAGTAGAAGCATTATCACAGTGGTTTAACAGTAGTTGGAAAGAATTTTGGGGGTTGAATAAATAATGCAAATTAAATTGGATGATTTAGGTAAATATAGAAGTGGAAGAGTTTGGGTGGATGAGTTTCCAATTGCCCCGTATCCATCAAGAGGAAAAAAGATGGAAGTCTTTGCTTCAAACACATTAGGTGTAGCTCCATGTTCAATTACTGCTGAACTTATCATAGCCGCTCGAATGGTAAGTAACTATGCATTTGTTGGACTTTCCTATTATCCATCAGTTCAAGATAATTTAGAGGTGGAAGTTGAAATAGGTTACGAAAAAGGTGACATTATTCATGAAGTAATTGCCATGCAACCCGAAGTAGTAAGACTTGGGATACCCGAGGAATATGTAGATGCTATGTTAAGAGAAATAAGAGATTTATCTGAAGATATGACTACTGAGGTACCATCTGGCAAGATATATATATGCATAGGGGCTCATGGATCTGTAGGTTCAAGTTCAGTGAGCTTTAGAAAAGCCATACAAGTTCTTATTAAGCTTTTAACACTAAAAGATCGGACTGTATCTATTATGAAAGAAACGATTGTTAATGTTTTAGATAGCGAAAAAGGATAAATAAAGGATGGAAGTCCGCGGAAACAGACGTCCGAAAGCTGCTCACTCAGGCGGAGGCAGCCTAACTGACGTTAACGAGTGATAGCTTAGACAAACGCTTCCGAATCTATGTGTACTCAGAAATCCACTCCTTATCAACCGAAAAAATGTAAGGTTTTGGAATGGTGATACTAACGGAACAATTTCCCGATAAAGTAGAAATTTGGACGAATGAAGGAATTAGCTAATATCCTAAAGGAAGGATGTCTATGGCGAGGTTACAATGTAAATGTGGTGTAACTTTATCGAATTCTTTATCCCCTAATGATGTTGAACTAAGAGTGTATACAGATAAAGACTGGGACGACATTATAAATCTGGGAGATTTAAGCGACCCAGTAACTATACCAACTCCCAAATATGAAGTTTGGAGATGTGCGAATTGTGAAAGAATTTATGTATTTGATGGAGATACAGTAATAAAAAGATTCGTGTTAGAAACTGAGTAATCGGTTTGTACCCTACGAATCGATCCACAGTACCTGCCTGATCAATATTCTAGTGCACGATAAGTTTAAGTGCTGAAAAGAACAGGGAAGACCACAGCCATACGACAATAGCTGTGGCCTTCCCTGTTTGTACTGAATAAATGTAGACAAGAAGAACTGAAGAAATGGAACAAAAAGCAAAAATAAGCGGAGGGGAAATTTGGAGCTGTAGGAGCGGTAGCGACCGCCTTTGTATTTGGATTTCTACCGCTAGGAGCGGTTCCCATAAGGAAATCCAAATACAACAGCGGCCGGAAGTCCAAATGTTCACCGCAGCAACGACCATGCATCGAGTTCAAATCTGAAGTGCATCTGATATAGATATGGGTCAGATATCCGCTCAAGTTAACATTCACAGGATTGAACTTGTATGTTAGCATTACTTGTAATTCATTTGTTTACCAAATTTGGATGACCAAGATAGGAGCGGAGCTCATGCTGAAAGTCATGATTGTGGACGATGAACCTTGGGTTCTGGAAGGACTCAGGACTATGGTGGACTGGGAGAAATCCGGATTCGAGGTATGCGCCGAAGCGCTTAGCGCGGGGGAGGCCCTGCGGCTGATCCGGGAGCACAGGCCGGATCTGCTGCTGACGGATATCAATCTTCCGGTGATGAGCGGTCTGGAGCTGATTGCGGCGGTGAAGGAAGCGGTGGACCCGCCGCCCCGGTTCGTGATCCTGAGCGGGTATGATGACTTCAACTATGCCCGGACCGCGCTGCGCCATAAGGTGGACGGCTATCTGCTGAAGCCGGTGGATGATGAGGAGATCGAGGAGCTGCTGGGGAAAATCAGTGCTATTATCCAAAATGAAACCGCTTCCAGATTAGAGGGGCAGAAGAAGCAGAACATCCTAATACATAATCTGCTCAGCCGTTGCCTCCAAGGGGATTGGAGTGAGGAACTGGAAAGCGCGGCCTGCGGCCTGCTGGGACTACAACCTGATACGGAGCTGCAGTGCATTCTGGCCGCTGCCATTTCAGGCACGGTGGGCTTGAACGAAGGCGATACCGAAGGCTTCCCGGATCACCTCGGCTATGTGTTCCAGGACCCGGCCGGAAGGGCCGGGCTCCTGGTCCGCTCAGCCGGACTGTCCACGGAAGCGCTGGAGGCAGCAGCCGCTCAGGTGCAGAAGGTGCAGTCAGAGAAGCTGGGGGTACCGGTGGCTGTAATGATCAGCGGCCGGGGAACCGGTCTGCGTTCCCTTCAGGAGCTGTACACCCAGACCCTGGAGGTCTGGGGGCTTAAATACCGGAAGGAGCGGGGCGGGATTTTCTACTACAACGATCTGCGGCCGGCCGGGCTGTCTCCCGAATTCGTGAGCGGGCACTTCACGCGTGTGCTGGATGAGGTTAAGGAAGGCGAACCTGAGCGAATCCGGGCCGCTGTCAGGGAGGCCTTCGCCGCCATGACCTCCAAGCGGGTGAATATCGATGCCGCCCAGGCCGAGGTTGCTCATCTGGAGATGACCTTTTGCCGAAGCATTACCGAGATGCAGGGAGACCCCGACCGGATCATGTGTGCGATGCACAAGGAGTACGGTAACCTGGGCGGACTCACCGACTATTACAAGCTCAGCCTGTATGTGGATCGGCTCTGCCTGGAGACAGCGGCGTATCTCACCGAGCTGCGGGCCCATAACGAGGGGAACACCATCTATAATGTGATTCAATACGTTGATCTGGAATTCCGCAGCAAGCTGCAGCTCCAGGATCTTGCCAGGCAGTTTCATATGAATTCGGCCTATCTGGGCCAGCTGTTCCGCAAGGAGACGGGGCGCAGCTTCAGCGATTATCTGAATGACAAGCGGATCGAAGCGGCCAAGAGCCTGCTCAAGCGTACCCAGCTCAAGATATCGGATATCGCGGTGCAGGTTGGCTTTTCCAATACCGATTATTTCATCGACAAGTTCAAGGGCAAGGTGGGTTCATCGCCTTCGGTGTATAAGAATGCCCACAAGAATAAACAGCTCTAAAATAACCCCACAAAGGGGGGCTGTGGCTTCGAAGGTTACTCAGGTACTGTGCGGGGACCCCGAAATCTTAAGAAAGCCGGGTGTGTGTGAGGGATGGCGACAAAACGGTTTAAATTCGGCACGATCGTCAATGATATTCCGCTTAGCTACAAGTTCTATCTCATCTACATTGTGGGTGTGCTTCTGCCGATCATGGTGCTCAATCTTGTGTTTCTGGAGCGGATCACGGATCTCATCAAATCGAGGGAGCAGCAGAATCTGGAGATCTCCATGGAGCGGGCGCGGAAGGATATCCATGATTTTATTGAAGGGGGGGTCTCTGTCGGCTATACGCTGGCTGCGGATAAGAACCTGTACGAGATGCTGGACCGGACCTATACGGACTCTATCGAGTTCTACAGCATGTTCAACGAACAGCTGAGAGACCGGATGAACAGCTATATGCCTGTCAACAACCAACTGGAACGAATCAGTATATTCACGAACAACCAGACGGTTGTATCCGGGGGCAATTACCAGGTGATGAACGATAAAGTCTGGTTCAGCGACTGGTACCGGCAGGCCAAGAAAGCCACCACCCAGGTGTATGTTGCCGCTTACCGGATCATGGAGAACAAGAACCTGGCCTCCTCCACCCCTACGCTCAGCATTATCGAGACCATGGACAATTACCGTAATCTGAACAACTATGAGAAGGTGCTGCGGATCGATCTGGACCTTAGTGAGATCTATGACATTATCGTCCGGGAACGGGATTACCTGAGCCTCTATCTGATCAATGGGGAGAACAAGATTGTGATGTCCGCGGACAGCGGATATCAGCACATTACGGATGATCCCTATCCGGTATTCGATCAGTGGGGCGACAGCCAGGACGAGAGTGAGGGGGTGCGGGTAATGGCTGTAGGCACGGCGAATTATCTCAAAGGCTGGCGGATTGTCGGAATTACGCAGGGCGAGCGGATCTCCCAGGCGATTCTCGATATCCGGCTGTATGCGGCGGGACTGGCGACAACGCTCACCGTGTTGACCAGCGGATTCATATACATCATGCTGCGCTCCTATAACTACCGGGTGAAACGCCTGTCCCGGCATATGCAGAAGGTGACGAACGAGAAGTTCGAGCTGATTGCCATTGATGAGGGCCGGGATGAGATCGGCGGACTGATCCGCAACTTTAACCGCATGACCTCCAGAATCCACTCCCTGATCAACGATGTGTACAAGCTGGAGATCCAGAGCAAGAACCTGGAGATGGAGCGCGTCAGGGCGGAGCTGAATTTCCTGCAGAGCCAGATGAACCCCCACTTCCTGTTCAATACGCTGAATGCGATTCTGGTGGTCTGCACGAAGAACAAGTATAACGATGTCACCGATATTGTGAAAAGCTTGTCGAAGCTGCTGCGCAGACTGCTGAGCTGGAAGGAGGATCTGGTGTCGGTGCGCGAGGAGATCGCATTTATCGACATGTATCTGAGGATTGAGAAATTCAGGTTCAGGGATAAATTCGACTACACCTTCGAGATTGACGAGCAGTCCCTGGATTATAAAATTCCGAAGCTGAGCATGCAGCCGCTGGTGGAGAATTCCTGCAAGCATGGCCTGCAGACGATTGAGGGGCTGGGGGTGATCAAGGTGGCTGCGGCCGTGCTGGATAACAGGCTGCAGATTACAGTATCCGACAACGGTAAAGGCATGGAACCCGAGAAGCTGAAGGAGCTGATGTTCGCGGTCCGCAAGGAGGATTACTCCGGGACCAACATCGGTATCCGCAATGTATACCGCAGGCTGGAGCTGAATTACGCGGATCAGGTGCGCTTCGAGATATCCAGTACGCCGGATCAGGGAACCGTAGTGACCTTTGGCATTCCCCTGAAGCTTCTTGAGAAGAATTATTCCCTGGAAAGAGAGGTATAGACCATGAAATATAAAGTATTGTTAATCGACGACGAGCCGAGCGCTCTTGAAGGTATGGAGATGTGGATCGATTGGCAGGAGCTGGGCTTCGAGCTGTGCGGAACCTGCGGCAACGGCCGGGAAGGACTGAAGCTGATGAAGCAGCTGCAGCCGGATCTGGTCATTACCGATATTCATATGCCGCTGATGAACGGGCTGGAGATGATCGGGGAGTGGCGGCAGGAGGAGACAGATTCGATTAAGTTCGTCATTCTGAGCGGCTACAGCGAGTTTGAATATGCCCGCACGGCAATCAGCTACGGAATCAACCACTATCTGCTGAAGCCGGTCTTCCCGGAGGAGGCTACCGAGGAGCTGCGGGAGATCCGCCTGGAGCTGGAGCAGGAGGCGAACCGCAGAAGAATCCATGAGACCGCTTCCGGGGAAGAGGCGGCAACCTTAATCAAGGGGCTGTTGTATGGAAAAAAGGGAGATCCCGAGCTGATGGAATGGCTGGAGACGCTGCCCGGCTTCCGGGAGAGTGCTTCCTGGAATGTCTGCCTGATCCAGACGCTCCCGGAGTTGTATACAGAGGTGCGGAGCCGTACAGTCTCCCTGCTGGCCGGGTACAAGGCATTGGTGACGACCGATCTGGAAGCGGGATTGCTCGGAATTGTGTATGGAGTGCCCGCAGGCAGCGGGGAAGACGGCGGAATAGCGGAAGCGCTGGATACGCTGCTGCGTGAATATGGGGGAGGGAATGTTCATATCGCCCTGGGAACCCCGGAGGACTCCTTGCTGTCCATCGAGGACAGCTATAACCGGGCCCAAGAGACCTTGCTGCATTTCTTTTACGAGCCGGACCGGGCTGGGGTTCTGGCTTACGACGGGGTGCAGGACAAGCCCTTCAGCTATCACTATGACCACATCGGGCTGATGGATGCCCTGCTGGACTGCGTGAATCTTCTGGACGCGGATGGCTACCGCAAGGCGCTTGCGGCTGCTGCCCGCAGCTTCCGGGAACAGCAGGTAGCGCCGGAGGTGGTGCGCAAATTCGTTATCCACCTTATGTACCGGATATTCGCACTCGCGCCCGGGGCAGAATCCGCAGGTGAGGGGAGCGGGGCAGCCTCCGGCCTTGAGGTTTCAGAGATTCAGCAGGCCATGACCCCGCTTAGCGGGCTGCTCAGCCGCTTGTTGTCCTGCGGCGGGAAGGCCATCGATCTGCTGGTGCAGGAGCAGAATTCTAAGTCGCATGGGATTGTCCGGGAGATCAACCAATACATCGGGGAGCATTATCAGGAGAGCCTGAGCATTCAGAAGCTGGCCGAGATCTTCTTCCTGCACCCTGTATACCTGGGCCAATTATTGATTAAGAAGAACGGAATGACCTTCAACGAGCAGCTGCATCATCTGCGGATTCAGGCGGCAGCTGAGCTCCTGCGCGGGAGCAGGCTGAAGCTCTCAGAGATTGCCGAACGTGTGGGTTATGCCAATTACGGGCAGTTTCTGAAACGGTTCGAGAAGGAGATGCACATGGGTCCGAACGAGTACCGCCATGCCAAGTTCTAAACTTTTCGGGGGTATATCTTTAGTTCGGTCGTATTTTAGCGGACAGTTCACCTCTATAATTTATTTGTGTAAGTGCTTACAAATTAAAGACAATACACTATGGAGGTGCTTTATGGGGGGCAAGTCGAAAGTGTCGTTTAAGTATTCCCTGGTTGCGCTATTAACCCTTAGCTTCGCACTGTCAGGCTGCGGCGGGGGCAACAACAATGCGGCCACTACCGGCGCAGCAAAAGAGACCGCTGCTACGGACTCAGCTTCAGCTAACAAGGGAGGAAAGATTGAACCGTTCAAAGTCAGTGCATTTATCGGTGTAGCCGGACAACAGCCGACACCGGACAACAAGATCTACAAGAAGATTAAAGAGGAGACCGGAGCCAGCTTCGATATGGAATTCCTGGCAGGAGACATTAACCAGAAGCTGGGCGTTATGATAGCCGGACAGGATTATCCGGACCTTATGACAGGGAGCACCAAGCTCACAGCAGCAGGGGCTTATATCCCGCTGGAAGACCTGATTGAAAAGCATGCACCAAATTTGAAAGCGCATTATGCAGAATACTGGAACATGATGAAGGACCCGAACGACGGGCATATCTATATCCTGCCTAACTACGGCGTATACAACGGTAAGGTCAACAGTTCTTGGTATTCGGGGCCTGCCTTCTGGATTCAAAAAGCAGTGCTGAAGGAATTCAATTATCCGAAGGTGAAGACGCTGGATCAGTACTTTGACCTGATCGAGCAATATAAAGCCAAGTATCCGAAAATTGACGGCAGCCCGACCATCGGGTTCGAAATTCTGAACTATGACTGGAAGAACTGGGGGCTGTTCAACGCTCCGCAGCATCTGATCGGACATCCGAATGATGGCGGCGTAGTTGTGAAGGACGGCGTGGCAGAGGTTTTTGCGAACAAGGATTATGCCAAGAAGTACTATCAGAAGCTGAATGAGATGAATGAGAAGGGAATTATCGACAAAGAGACCTTCGTGCAGAACTACGACCAGTACATGGCGAAGCTGTCCAGCGGCACCGTTCTGGGGATGTTCGACCAGCACTGGAACTTCAACGCTGCTGAGGATTCTCTGACGACCCAGAATAAAATCGAACGCACGTATGTAGGTCTTCCGCTGGTATACGACGAGTCGACCAAAGATCACTACCGTGATCTGGCGGTGCTTAACCTGAACAACGGCTTCGGCATCAGTATTAATGCCAAAGATCCGGTGAAGATTATCAAGCTGCTCGACACCCTGATGGATGAGAAGTGGCAGAAGCTGTTCTCCTGGGGTGTGGAAGGCGAGGATTATATCGTTGAGAACGGCAGATTCATGAGAACCCAGAAGCAGCGTGATGATGCAGCCGATGCTACATGGCAGCTGGCCAACAAGGCCAAATCACTGTTTGAGTATCTGCCCAAAACAGAAGGAAGCTACAGCGACGGAAACTCCACGGATGCCGCTGCGCAGCCGGAAGAATACAAAGCAGGCCTGAAGCCGTACGATAAAGAAGTTCTGGATGCCTATGGCTTCAACTCCTATGTGGACTTCTTCAGTGATCCGCCGCCGAACCCGGTCTATTACCCTGCCTGGTCCATCGACCTGATCGAAGGCTCGGATGCCAAAATTGCCAGCACCAAGCTAAATGAGCTGCAGACCAAGTTCCTGCCGAAAGCCATTCTTGCCAAGCCGGCCGAATTCGATTCCGTATGGATGGATTATACGGAACAGATCGAGAAAGCCAATGTGAAGGCTTACGAAGACAAGATCAATGAGCAGATTAAGTGGAGAATTGAGAACTGGAGTAAATAACGTAAGATCTGGTACCGGGTTGGAGAAGGTGGAAGGCCGGGTGACGGCCTTCCGCCTTCCATTAATTTGATGGAGTAGGAGACAACGAATATGGATGAGACCCTAGAAATAGATACTGTCGTCCGGCGTCCGAAGAAGAATAAGAAGAAAAAACAGCCGATTACCTGGCGCGTGATTAAGAACCAAAACCAGCTGATCTGGATGTCCGTGCCTCTAATGCTCTATATTATCCTTTTTGCTTACGTTCCTGTGTGGGGCTGGACCATGGCGTTCCAGAACTACAGACCGGCCAAGTCCTTCGGCGAGCAGGAATGGGTGGGGCTGAAGCAGTTCAAGTTTTTGTTCACCGATGATAACTTCATTCGTGTCCTGCGCAATACGCTGGCTATGGGGGTTATCAATCTGATCCTCGGCTTCGTGACAGCCATCGTGCTGGCGCTGCTGCTCAATGAGATTAAGAAAGTATTCTGGAAAAGAACCGTGCAGACGATCTCCTATCTGCCCCATTTCCTGTCATGGATTATCGTTACCGGTATTGTGGCCACCTCGCTGTCCATCAATGACGGGATTGTAAATATCGTCCTGATGAAGCTGCATCTGATTAAAGAGCCGATTTTGTGGCTCAGTGAAGGAAAGTATTTCTGGGGAATTGTAGGGGCTTCACATGTGTGGAAGGAAGTGGGCTGGAATACCATTATTTATCTGGCAGCCATCGCTTCCATTGACCCTGCCCTGTATGAAGCCGCCGAGATTGACGGGGCGAACCGTTACAAGAAGATGATGCATGTAACCCTGCCTGGCATCAAGGCGACCATTGTTATTCTGATGATTATGTCCATTGGACATGTGCTGGAAGCAGGCTTTGAAGTGCAGTACCTGCTCGGCAACGGACTGGTAGTAGACTGGGCCGAGACGATAGATATTTTCGTGCTTAAATACGGACTTGCACAAGGGAATTATTCACTCGCAACCGCTGGCGGTATATTCAAAACGGTGGTCAGCGTGACATTGCTGCTTATGGCTAACGGGATATCCAAGCGGCTTGGGGAAGAGAGGTTGTTATAATGGCGGATAACCGGCAGATTAGCCCTGGGCGTCAAGCAGGCTTTACAGTGAAAAAGAATCTGGGCACCGGCAGACTTGAACCGTTTTTGTTCACTTCCTTCAATACGGTCTTCATGGTCTGTCTGGTGGTTGTGACTTTATATCCATTCATTAATACGATTGCTGTTTCGTTCAATCAAGGCAATGATACGATCCGCGGCGGCATTTACTTGTGGCCAAGACAATGGACCGTTCAGAATTACAAGGCGATCTTTGCCACTGGAACGATTTTTGATGCTTTCCTGATCTCAGTGGCACGTACTGTAGTTTCTACATTGCTTAACATTTTTCTGACTACCATGCTGGCGTATACCTTAAGCCGCAGGGAGTATGTATTCCGTAAGTTTATTACTGTAGTCTTCGTGCTGACGATGTATTTCAGCGCAGGATTGATCCCGAACTACTTCCTGATTAAGGACCTGGGCCTGCTGAACAGCTTCTGGGTCTATGTTATTCCATCGATGATCAGCGCGTTCAATATGATCGTCATCCGCACCTATATCGGCACAATCCCGGAGAGTCTGATGGAATCAGCCAGAATTGACGGCGCCGGGGATTTCAAAATCTTCATGCGGGTGGTCTTCCCGCTCTGTAAGCCGGTGCTGGCGACCATTGCACTGTTCGTGGCGGTCGGAGCCTGGAACGCCTGGTTCGACGCTTTTATCTACACCTCTTCCAAGCAGCATCTGAGTACACTGCAATATGAGCTGATGAAGCTGCTGTCTTCAACAATGAACTCCAATGGTAACCCTACCGTAACCAACGGGGTGGGGATGGATCAGGATTCAGCCCGGGCGATGGTCACGCCAATCTCCATCCGGGCCGCCATCACGGTGGTCGCTTCCGTACCGATACTGCTGGTATATCCGTTCATGCAGAAGTATTTCGTAGTGGGCCTCAATGTCGGCAGTGTGAAAGAATAAGTGTTCAGAGCTTATAATCTTGTCTATGTAAAATATAAAAACGGGTGCAGTCCTGTCAGGGGCCGCACCCGTTTTTGTGCTGTCTTATCTAGTGAAGTGGAATAATCCCATACGGTCCCGAGCATCCTTATAATGCTCTGCACTTCCCTAGACTTCGCAATCATTTTGAAAAAAGTGATGACACAGCGAAAGAAATACCTTATTATTTAAAGAGATTTTTAATAAAACAGTTTTTAAATAATTATAGTACAATATGTCCTGAGATTCAGAGAGTAAGTCCAGCAGTCTGTAAGGGAGGGCTTCATATTCTTTCGCTGAGTCAGGTTAGCAAGAGCTTCATGCTGAAGGACGGCCCTTATACGGCTGTCGATCAGGTATCGCTTGAAGTCCGGGCGGGTGCCATTCACGGTATTATCGGCGCAAGCGGCGCGGGCAAGTCCACGCTCCTGCGGCTGATGAATCTGCTGGAGCGGCCCGATAAGGGAACGGTTACGGTTGACGGGCAGCGGCTTACGGAGCTGCCGGACAAAGAGCTGCGCCGGCAGCGGCAGAGGATCGGGATGATCTTTCAGCATTTCAATCTGATCGGCAATGCCACCGTCAGCCGGAATGTGGCAATCTCCCTGGAGCTTGCCGGAGTACCGCGTGCAGGGCGGATGAAGCGGGTGGAGGAATGTCTGCAATTCGTCGGCCTTGCGGACAAAGCCGGGCAATATCCGGCCCAGCTCAGCGGCGGACAGCGGCAGCGGGTAGCGATTGCCCGTGCACTGGCGAACAGTCCGAAGCTGCTGCTATGCGATGAGCCGACATCTGCGCTTGATCCGGGCACGACGGCGGATATTCTGGAAGTGCTGCGCCATATCAATGCTTCACTGGGCGTAACGATTGTGATCGTTACCCATGAGCTGGACGTAGTGCGGAGCATCTGTTCCGACGTATCCGTCATGGAGGGCGGACAGATCGTAGATGCCTTCTCCCGCCGGGAGGGCGGCTTCCTCCCGCCGGGGACGCATTCAGGCTCCTTCCGGGAGCGGATCACCGGCAGAACGGGGGAACCCCATGTTTGAGAGCATGCTGAAATACCAGGATCAGATGTGGCAGTCGATCGGAGAGACCTTTGTCATGGTGGGAATCTCCATAGGTGCTGCGCTGCTGCTGGGGCTTCCGCTGGGGACCCTGCTGTATTTTTGCCGCAAAGGCCAGTTATATGAGAATAGAAGTCTGTCTCTGGTGCTGAACAGCATCGTCAATGTCGTCCGTTCCTTTCCGTTCCTGCTGCTGGTGGTGGCGCTGATTCCGTTCACCCGGCTGTTGGTAGGTACGGCTATCGGTACACTGGCGGCCACGGTGCCGCTATCCATCGTTGCCATTGCGTATTATTCACGGCTGGTGGAGCAGTCCCTGCTGGAGGTTCCGCGGGGAACGATTGAAGCGGCATTGTCGATGGGGGCCTCGAAGCCGGGAATGATCTTCAAGTTTCTGTATGTAGAGGCCCGTTCAGGGCTGGTACTGGGACTTACTGCGTCTACGATCAGCTTCATTTCTTTTTCAACTGTAATGGGGGTTGTCGGCGGCGGCGGGGTGGGCGATTTCGCCATCCGTTACGGGTACCAGCGCTTCGAGACCGAGGTCATGATCTACGCCATTCTCGTGATGATTGTACTGGTGCAGCTCATTCAATTCACGGGAAGCACGATAGCCAGACTGCTCGACAAACGCTAAAATACTATACAATGATGGGGGCTTGAGAGATATCATGAAAAGAACAGGAAGAAGAATGACGACCACGTTTGCACTGGTATTGCTTGTATTGACGCTTGCACTTGCAGGCTGCGGCAACAGCAAAGAAGCGAAAGAAACACCGGCGGCAACCACTACCGGGCCTGTGAAGATTAAGGTAGCCTCGCTGATTCCGCCAATGACAGATATCCTCGAACTCGTGAAGCCGATTCTGAAGGAAGAGGGCGTGGACATGGAGGTCGTGGTGCTGTCCGATAATGTGCAGCCGAACGAAGCGCTGGCGAACAAAGAGGTAGACGCGAACTTCTTCCAGCATGTACCGTACATGGAACAATTCAATGCCAGCAAAGGCGCAAAGCTGGTGCCCGTTCAGCCTGTGTATGATGCCATCTACGGCGGGTATTCCAAACGCTTCAAGAACATTGCTGATCTGCCAGAGGGAGCAACACTCGTGATGGCGAATGATCCTTCCAACATTGGACGCTCTCTGCAAATGTTCGCAGATGCCGGGTTGATTACGCTGAAGGACGGGATAGGGATTCAGGCTACGCAAGCCGATATTACCGCCAATCCGAAGAACTTCAAGTTCGAAGAAGTCGACCTGCTGATGCTGGCCCGGATGCTGGATGATGCGGATTTGGTCGCCATGACTCCGGCCTATGCCAGTCCGTTGGGTCTGACTCCGAAGAAGGATGCGCTGATCACCGAGCGTGAGGATTCCGCCTTCACCATTACTCTCGTTGCCCGCGAGGACAACAAGGATTCCGATGCCATCCAGAAGCTGGCGAAAGCGATCAGCGGCCCGGAAGTGAAGAAGTTCCTGGAGGACAATTACGCGGATATTGCGCTGCCTGCTTTTAAATAGTAGATAAACAAAAAAAGCTGTCCCGAAAGCCATGAAAAGGCTGATTGGGACAGCTTTTTATTTTGAGTAGGATCAACGCGAGCACTCGGGTGGACGCTGCGCGAACGGACCGTTGTTACAATCGCTGTTGTCTCCAGATTTTAATTATTTCCCTAGTCGGTAAAAATCCGGAGACAAAGGCGAACGCTAGCGCTTTTCCACAATCGTTCCGTCCTCTCCGCTGTTTAAGCGGGATACGCCACCTCATATTGCGCCGCTTCGATCCAGGTTCCCGTAGTGAAATCGCGTCCCCGTACAAGCACCTTGTCAGTATACACTTCCACATAGTAGCCCTGGCTGCCGCTCTTATGTTCATCCATATCCGTCCAGAGGTAGGCTACAGAAGCAGCGTTAAACATCGTAGCCGTCTGTCCGTTGCCGGGAAACATCGTGTTGCTGACCTCCAGCTCCCAGTGGGTATGCCCGGTGAACAGCAGGGCCTGAGGGTGCCGCGACAGAATGGCGCGCAGCTCCTGATCCTGAGTCACTCCGTACCACTCCTGAGCTTCCAGCGAACCGGCTACGGTATCCTTCAGCGGCTGGTGCAGGAAGACGAAGACGGGCCGATCTGGCAGGGAGGCCTTACCAGAGTCTGGCTGCTTTTGTCCGTCAGGCTCCGGCATGTCTGGTGCGCCTTCCCCAAGCTTCCGGTCCAGCCACTGGAGCTGCCCGTCGGATAAATTGCAGAATGTCTGCAGCCCTTCCTCAGTACCCAGGAAGATGAAATGATACCCGCCGATCCAGTGATCATGATAAGGACCTGGCATCCCCATGCGGGAAGTATACATCGCAAGCCGGGATTCCCAGTGGCCGAGGCCGACGTCATGGTTGCCCAGGGTGTAACGAATCTGCGGCAGTGAGGCCTGATGCTGTTCAAGAATACGCTGAACCTCCTCATACTCCTCCGGGAAGCCATTGTTCGTAATATCTCCAATATGCATGATGCCGCTGCTGCCCTGTGCGTGAAAGGCCAAATCCTGCAATGCCCGTCCGAAGTTCTGGTTGTACTCATGCTCGGGATCAGCCGTGACATGGGTGTCGGTAATAATCTGGAACGTCAACAGCGGTTCAGTAACGCCGGGTGTGGCGGATGTATTCATAGGCAAGCGAAGCCTCCTTGAAATATTTTCTAAGTCAGATTAATGCCCTTTGGCGCTAATGTTCAAGCCAACAATTCCGGCTACAATCACAGTTACCCACAGGAGGGAGGAACCCGACAGCCGCTCTTCAAAAAACAAGGCCCCCGCCAGAGAAATCAGGAGGATACCCGCCCCCGACCATACGGCATAAGCGACCCCAACCTTGATGGAGGTGAGTGCGACACTCAGCGAGGTGAAGCTGATCCCGTAGAATAGGAACATCAGCACAGAGGGCCAGGGCCGGGTGAGGCCATGAGACAGCTTCATGGAGACCGTTCCGGACAGCTCGAAGACAATAGCCAAGGCAAGAAATACCCAGGCCAAGGTCCCTTCGGCCTTCATCGTGCCATCCTTCGTACGCTAAGCTCCGAATAAGACGAAATTACACAATCTGCATCCGGCAAAAGAGTCCCGGCAGCCTGCATGTCTGCCGTAGCAGGCCCGCGTCCGCTGGCATCGGCTGTCCCGCCAGCATCGTCCCGTCCGCGACCCGCCGTCGCCGCCGCCGCGCTAACCCGGCTCGCCGCCAGCCCGCTCCCGCCCGCATGTGCGGCCGGTCCTTCCGCCGCAGCGGAAGCCGTGAGCCCGGCGGTGATTCCGCCGGCAATCCCAATGGCTGCGGCAGCACCCGCTGCCTTCGCCATCCGCATATCTCCGTTCGTATCGCCGATCACGGCGGCTTCAGCCGGAGATACCCCCAGCCGCCCGCAGGCAAGCAGTGCCATGTCGGGGAAGGGCTTGCCCCGCTCGACCTGATCGGTGCCGATCACGGCGGTGAAATACTGGCGGATGCCCAGCCAGCGTAGATGACTCTCGGCCGCCGCAGTTTCATCGGCAGTCACTACGGCCATAGGTATACCCTGGGCTGCACACGCGTCCAGAAAGGGCACCAGCCCGGGGAGCGGGCGGACCGGACGGCTCTGCTCCAGCATCGCATCTGCTGCATTCCGGCAGGCATCCACCAGTTCAACCGCTTCGGCCCAGGATAGTCCAAGAGTATATCCCTGCCAGGACAGAATGGCATACAGATCGTTCATCGTGCCCATGGCGAGAGGGCCATTACGGTCATAATCGGTGATTTTCCCTGCGGCGTCGTGAACCGTTCCCAGCAGGGAGGCCCGTTGGTGCTCAGGGAAGCTGAGAGTGCGCTGCTCCAGTTTCCGGCTGAACTGGTCCAGGAAGCATTCGGCCCAGCTCCCCCAAAGGGATACGAACTGCAGCAATGTTCCATCCTTGTCGAACAGGATAGCCGATACAGGATAGTCTCCTTGCGGAGTATTAAGCTCGATCATGCAGCGTCCCCCTTCATTAATAGAAATGTATTCAGCCGTTCTATTTCAGCTTATCCAGTGCGGCCTGAGCCGTCTGTTGTGCTTCCTTCAGCGCCTCGGCTGCCGGAATATTCTCAATCTGTACCTTGTCCGCAGCGATGGTCAGCGCGTCATTAATCTTGCCGCCTGTCGGGTCCTGGAAGGGAGCGGAAGCGTGAGCCGCCTGCTGCAGCGGAATTTTGATCTGCGGATTGCTCTCACTGAAGGTGACGAATGCCGGATCTTCCAGCGCAGACTGGCGGACGCTAATATATCCGGTGTGGATGGACCAGAACGCGGTATTCTCGGAGCTTGTGAAGAAGGCCAGCCATTTCATCGCAGCCTGCTTCTCGGCGTCTCCGGCTTGGGCAGGAATACCGGCCATACTCGCCCCGGCGACAGGTTTGCCTTCGCCGGCTCCGGCCCAGCCCGGTTGCTCCATAGCGGAGACGACGCTGAAATCAAGGTCGCCCTGGTCGCCGCTGGAGCCGGTGTATCCGGCCGCCTGGCCTTTCATCACATCGTCAATCGTCTTGTACCAGTACTCCCAGCCTTGCCCGCCGGAGTGGATACGCATGATCTTGTCGTCATGAATTGACTTGCGGAAGAACTCCCAGGTGTCGATCCACTCCGGGGAATCAATCGTGACCTTGGTGCCGTCCTCACTAAGAATACTGCCTCCTTTGCTGAGAGCGGCATCAACCATATTGCCGGAGCCCCACATCGGTTCCCAGCCGTAGAAGGTGGTTTTGCCGCCTTCGGAGACGGTCATCTTTTTCGCGGCCGCAGCGAGGTCTTCCCAGGTCTTAATCTGGCTGGCGTCTATGCCGTTTTTCGCAAAAGCATCCTTACGGTAGTACATCACCTGGGTCGATCCATACATCGGGAGGAAATACTGCTTGCCGTCCACCTTGCCCTGATTCAGGAAGGTCTGGACGAAATCCTCTTTATTGAAGTCCGGCTGCCCGGCAATCAGCTCATCCATCGGGGCGTAATAACCTTTGCGCGCCCAAGCGATATTGGAGGAGAGGACCACCGCCGGGACCTGCCCGGCAGCAATCGCGGCCTGAAGCTTCTGTTCGGTCTCTGTATAATCTCCCTGCACGATCCCCTTGACAACAACCTCCTGCTGGGAGGCGTTGAATTTCTGAATGAGCGATTCCATATTTTCACCCAGCTTGCCGCCGAGCCCATACCAGAATTCAATCGTGACCGGTGCGCCTCCTGCCGGAGCGGCATTGGCAGCAGGGACTGCCGCGGCTGCGCCGTCCGCAGTGGATGCATTGCCAGGAGCGGCATTTCCGCCGCAAGCGGTGAGTACGGAAAGTCCGGCGATCATGGATACTGCGGACAACCTTTTGAAAATAGAAGAATTCATATGTTTCACGCTATACATTATCCCTCTATTTCTCGCTGAAACGGTACCGTCCTTTGAAAGGTCGGCGAAGCTGTTTCCACTTGATACGTTCATCATCATTCTCCTCTTGGGTATTGAAGTTTAGGTGTTATGTTAGCCTTTGCTTGAGCCTGCGGTCATGTTGACACTTTGCATTATCGTTTTCTGCGCCAGCAGGAAGACTAGCAGCAGCGGAGCAATCGTGAAGGCGCTGGCGGCCATGATGAGCGGCCATTTCAGTCCGTAAGCACCTCCTTCCACGAAGAAGCTGCGCAGACCGGCCGAGACCAGCTGCAGACTGGGGTCCTTTGTAATGAGCATCGGCCAGAAGTAATTGTTGTACTGGTCAATGAAGGTAATCAGCGCCAGCACGGCGAACGAGGAGCGGGTAACCGGCACCAGAATCGTCCATAGAATCCGCATATGCGAGGCGCCGTCCACTTCACCGGCCTCCACCAGCTCATGCGAGACTTGCAGGAAGGCTTGCCTGATCAGGAAGATGGAGAAGATACTCACACAGTTGGAGAGAATCAGACCTGCATAGGAGTTCAGCAGATGCAGCTCGGACAGGACCAGATATCCGGGCAGGTAGACTGCCGTTGCAGGCACCATATAACCGAACAGAATCACTCCGGCAAAAACGCCCTTCAGGCGGAATTTCATATGCGTCAGCGCATAAGCCATCATCCCGGAATTAATTGTCTGCAGGAGGACAATGGAGACAGCGACGAAGATACTGTTGCCCATATATCTGGCGAACGGCGCCTCGTTCCAGGCTGCGGCGAAGTTGCCCCACAGCGGCACCTCGGGCCAGAGTGTGGGCGGGGAACGCCAGATTTCATCATTGGTTTTGAGGGCGCTGGTAACCATCCAGTAGAACGGGAAGGCCATCAGAAGAGCAAGCACGGCGAAAAAAATCTGGCGGACCAGCCCGCCGAGAGATGAGAGCATACGCAAAACGGTGAGACCTCCTTAAGGGTTGATGGTACAGCTTCTATTGATAATGAGTAGTCCGCGAGCTGACAAAGAACGAGAAGACGGACAGCAGCATGCAGATCAGGATCAGGACGACAGCTACAGAAGATGCCTCACCAATCTGGAACGATTCGAAGGCGGACTGATAATACAGATAGAGCAGAGTACGGGTAGAGCCGGACGGGCCGCCCTGGGTCAGCACATTAATCTGGTCGTAGGCCTGAAGCGCCGAGACTAGCTGCACCACGAACAGGAAAAGAGTTGTCGGCGAGATCAGCGGCCATGTAATCCGCAGGAACTTCTGCACCGGGCTTGCCCCATCCAGGTCCCCGGCTTCCAGCAGATCGGAGGGCACATTCCGCAGCGCCACCAGATAGAAGATCATGGCCCACCCTACCGACTTCCAGATCGTGACCAGCAGAACGCCGATTAAGGCCCATTTGGGGTCCTGCAGCCAGCCGATAGATTCCAGGCCGAAGAAATTCAGCACCGCATTGGCAAGCCCGGCTTCAGGCTGATAGATCCAGGACCAGACGATCGACACGGCAACGGTTGGCGTCACCCAAGGTGAGAACAGCAGAATCTGATAGAGGGCCGAGCCTTTCAGTTTTTTATTCATCAGGAGGGCCAGACCCAGTCCGAGCAGGATCACCGGCAGCACACTCCCGAGACAGAAGAGTACGGTCACTCTCAGCGCTTTGTAAAAAGCGGGGCTACTGAGCAGATCGGTATAATTCTGCCAGCCGACAAAGGTTTTCTCCGGGCTCATAAAGTCCCATTCCGTGAAGCTGAGATACAGCACGTACAGCAGCGGCGCGAGCCAGAACAGCACGAACGGGATCATGGCCGGCAGGGTGAACAGCACGGGTTTGAGACCGCCGATTAACTTTGAACGTGTCATTTTCGTCCGGATTCTCCATTTCATCCACATTGGTTGATGCGGTATAATGCAGAGGACAGCTCCTCTGTTCAAAAAAAATTGTACACTCATGAGGCAGACTTGTGGTCAAGCGAAGGTAAAGCCCGATCGTAATTTGTGTAAAATTTGTAGGAGGACTGCCGCAAAGCTGCGGTATTGTGTAATGTAGAGAGAAGAATTCTATGTGAAAATGAGGTGCCACCTGATGAAGCAAGCCGCATTCGGCGAGGAACATCCGCACCGTTCGCCCCGGGAGCAGCTGCTCGGCCCGGTGATCGATGCCATAGCCCAGACCATGGATTTATATGGAGCGAATTATTCCTTCGGGCAGCTGTACGGAGTGATGTTCTTCGAGGACAAGCCGATGACGCTGGAGGAAATGAAGCAGGTTATGAATATGAGTAAAAGCAATATGAGCTACGGCGTCCGCTCCCTGATCGCCTCCCGGATGGTGACGAAGCTTCCGGAGAAGCGTGAGCGGAAGGAGCTGTACGCAGCGGAGACAGACTTCTTCGAGGCCTTCCGCAACTTCTTCACCCTGAAGCTTCAGCGGGAGATCGATGTGATGCAGGAAGCGATGGAAGCCGCGGTCCCGGGCCTCCAGACACTGGCCGATGCAGCAGACATACCCGAAGAGGAGCGGCAGGCCTGCCTCAGAGATTTGGAGAAGCTGGAGCATGCGGCCGAGTATTATGCCTGGCTGCAGCGGTTTGTGTCGGGGCTTGCGGAGGGAACGGTATTCGGCGGCGGGCTGCCGGGGGGAGAGAAGACGGAGTAGCTGCTTGGTGCTAATTGGGCTTAGCTTTAGCCTGTTCCATTACCGGGCGCGAACCTCATATCATGACAGCGGGCGGCGGCAGATCTATTTTTGGGCGAAGAAGGGACGATACGTGATGAAGTCAAAAGCACAAGCTAACCCGGTGTACGCAGTGGGAATTGCGCTCTTATTTGTGTATTTATTTTGGGGAGGCACCTATGTCGGCATGAAGATTGCCATTGAGACGATGCCGCCCTTTTTAATGGCGGGGGTCCGCTTTTTTACGGCAGTTATGTTCTTTATATTATTTCCAGATCAAGCGGAGCGCAGCGTCCTGTAAAGCGTGAATGGCGCGCCTCCGCGATTGTCGGCGCCTTGCTGCTGCTTGGGGGCAACGGGGTTGTGGCCTGGGCAGAGCAAAGGGTCTCTTCCTCCATCGCTTCGCTCATCGTGGCGGCGGTGCCTGTCTGGATGATGCTGATGGGCTGGCTTGGACGCGGCGGCAAACGGCCGAATACCGGAGTCATCGCAGGAATCGTACTTGGATTGCTCGGCATCGCCGTATTGGTCTTCCAGCCGGGGAAGGGAGAGACGGGCACCGCTACCGATTTGTTCGGAATTATTACCATATTGGCAGCTTCCATAAGCTGGGCAGCAGGGTCGATGTACTCCCGAAGCGCGACCATGCCGGGCTCACCCTTGATGGCGACAGCGGCGCAGATGCTAACAGGAGGCGCGCTGCTGGTGATATTCTCTTATTTTACCGGCGACTGGTCCACACTTAATATCTCCGGCATTTCTATGCGATTCTACCTGGCTCTGGCCTACCTGATCACCTTCGGCTCCATTGTCGGCTATACAGCCTATATCTGGCTGCTTAAGAATGCTGATGCTACCCTCGTCTCCACCTATGCCTTCGTTAATCCGGTGGTCGCTGTGCTGCTTGGCTGGCTGCTGGTAGGCGAACAGCTTACCCTGAACACCCTGATCGCTGCCGTGATCATTATCGGGGCTGTGGTTTTGGTGACTGTTTTCCGTAGTAAGCCGCAGCCGGCGGCAACTCAAGCAGCGCTTGATATACAACCGCAGCAGCAGCCGCTACACTGAGAGCATCTTAGCCTAAGGAGTGGTAAGTATGTTTGATATGTTGAAGGTTGGCCGGAATATCGTTAGATTAAGAGGTCTGGCCGGTCTGACTCAAATGGGGCTCGCGGACAAGCTGGGCATCAGTTATCAGGCGGTGAGCAATTGGGAGAGAGGCAACAGTATGCCGGATATCTCCAAGCTTCCAGAACTGGCGGAAATCTTTGGTGTAGGGATCGGCGAGATCCTCGGAGAAGAACAAGGACATAGCTCCCGCATGATCGAGAGTGTACTGGAGCAAGGCGGCACAGATTATTTTGAGCGGGGGGAAGGAACGGCTCAAGAGCTCTCAGACCTTGCGCCAATTCTTCATAATGAGCAGATTGGTGAAGCATTTGAGCATGTGAAGGACGGGGCCGCTGTAGAGGATCTGCTGGCACTTGCGCCGTTCCTGAGCGAGGAGACTCTCGATTCATGCGCCAAGCAGGTGTTTGACAGGGAAGGGGTGGAGCCCCTGCTGAAGCTGGCCCCTTTTGTCAGTGATGAAGCAATAGATGAACTGGCCAAGCTCGTATATGCCACGGAAGGTTTGGAGGCACTGGTGGAATTCGCCCCATTCATTAGTGATGAGATGCTGGATGAACTTGCAGAGACTGTCTTGATGCAGGAAGGTTCGGCGGCACTGGTATCTCTCGCTCCATATATAAGCGACGAACAACTAGACCAACTGGTTGTAGCTATTTCTACAAAAGAAGGCGTTAAAGCGCTCCTGCCACTCGCCCCGTTCTTCAGTGAGGAAATTCTGGATAGCCTTGCTGCGCAAACCTTCTCCAGAAAATGACCTTATCCTATATTCATCAACAGCCGGTACTCTAACAGAGCATCCGGCTTTTTGGTATGCCTTTATCCCATGTGCATGCAGCCTTTCGGCGAAAGTGGTATTGCCAGACGGCCCCAGTCCTGAACCATCCCCGACTAAGGTCCAGTACATAAAACCGTCCACAGTCTGTTTTGAAAGATGCGGGATTGCCCTAGAATAAGGATATAAGAAAGAGAGCAGCGAAAGGCGGTGATAACAAATGCAAAGAAACAAAGGTAACGGACTTGCGATTGCGCTGATTGTAATCGGAGCGGTAATGCTGCTTGGCATTCTGCCTCACTTGATTTCAGGAATCTTCGGTATCCTGTTCCCGGCAGTGCTGGTTGTGCTCGGATACTACGGAATTAAGAGCGGACGCAAGATTATCGGCTGGGTGGTACTGTTCATCGGTGTCATGTCTCTGATCTCCAAGCTTTCCTGGATTATCGGTCCGCTGCTGGGTATTGCTCTGGTAGCGTGGGGCATCTCGGTACTCAGAGGCAAACAAAGCAGAACATACTAATACAGACAGTCCATACTTATTAAAAGCAGGGAGGGAGCAGGAAATCATGAGTGTTTTTCGCAGAATGAGGGACATCACCGTAGCCAACTTGAATGAACGTCTGGAGCAGAGCCAAGATCCGGTGAAGCTGATTGATCAATTTCTACATTCAACCCGTGAAGAGATCGGGGAGGCCGAACGGCTGTACCAGCAGTACGCTTCTCATACGAAGCAACTGCAGCAGCAGGTGAATCAGGCCACCGCCATGAGGGACAAACGTGAAGAGCAGGCGCTCCTCGCACTCAAGGCAGGCGAAGATCATCTGGCCAAGCTGGCATTGCAGGAGAAGATTATCCACGAGGAAAAACTGGAGCAATACAGCGGGCTGCTGGAGACGAGCCGGCAATCACTTTTCGAACTGGAAACCCAGCTGAACGAGCTCAAAATTGAGTATCAGACGGTATACAGCAAACGCCAGTTCTATGCAGCACGGATGGAGTCGCTGCGGTTGCAGCAGCGCATGAATCAAAGAGCCGGTGCTTATGGCGGCGGGGATGTTCCCAAAATGTTCGGCCGTCTGGAAGACAAGATGACCGACTGGGAGCTTGAAGCCAAGAGCCTGAGCGACCTGCGCCGGATGGGACAGGAATATGCGGTGCAGGCCGGAGAGACAGTGGCAACCGTACTCGAAAGAGAAATGGCCCGTCTAAAGGAGAAGCTGAACAATGATGGCAGAAAGGAGTAGTAGTATGACCCGATTGTATCGTTCAACAAGAGACAAGGTAATGACAGGGCTGGCAGGCGGATTGTCCGAGACTCTCGGCATTGACTCTACACTGTTCCGGATTCTGCTGGTGATCAGTATCCCATTTAGCGGCGGAGCTACGATCCTCGTATACTTTATCGCAGCAATGGTGATTGCCAAGGAGCCTAACCAGTACAACCCGTTCGGTCCCGGGCCGGGTGGCCCGTACGGCGGACCTTACGCCGGCGGACCTGAATACGGCCGCGGACCACAGGCTCCTCATCAAGGACCTCAGGGATATGGCCCTTATAACGGCGGACAGCCGGGATACCATCCCGGCTATGACAAGGCAGGCGCTCACGCAGCTCCCGATTCTGGCCTGGATGCCATGATGAAGGATATCGAGAAGAAGGCACTGCAAAAAGAAGTGGAAGAACTCAAACAAAAACTTGCTAAATACGAGAAGGGAGAAGTGTAAATTATGGGAGTATTCAAACGGATTAAAGATATGACTAAGGCGTCGGTAAATGATATGTTGGATAAGGTAGAGGACCCGATTGTGATGCTTAATCAGTATCTGCGCGATATGGAGGCTGAGATTCATGAGGCTGAAGTAACGGTAGCGAAGCAGATGGCTAATGAACGCCGGATGAAACAACGTGTGGACGAAGCTGCCAAGGTAGCCGGACAGCGTGCTGCACAGGCTGAGCTTGCACTGAAGAACGGGCAGGAAGAAGTTACGCGTAAGCTGCTGGAAGAGAAAATCTACTTCGACCAGAAGCATACCGAGTATGGCGAGCTTCACGCCCAGGCTGAAGTACAGGCCAAGGAACTGGTGCAGCAGCTTCATGATATGAAGGATGAGTTCTACAAGCTGCGCAACAAGCGCAATGAACTGGTGTCCCGCGCTCAGATGGCCAAGGCCAAGAAGCAAATGTCCCAGATCAGCAGCGTACATTCCATTGAAAGCGGAAGTGCATCCCTTGGATTCCACCGCATGGAAGAAAAGATCATGCAGCTCGAAGCGGAAGCAGATGTGATGCGCGCTCCGTATAGCCCTTCGGCAACCGCATATGCTAAGCCGGTAGATCCTGAGAAGGAACTGAAAGTGGAGGAGCAGCTTGCCGCACTGAAGAACAAGCTGAATTCCACCCCTGCAGCCCCTGCTTTGAATAAAAAAGAACAATAATCCCTGTTTCTAAAGAACAGCCGGATATGATATGCTGATCTAGGTAAAGCCATACGGTATGGATTCTCCATACCGGTATGGCTTTTGTAGCGGATGCATGATCTTGCATACGAAGTCAGTTTGCTTCGCAAATCTCAGCCAATGCTTACGAAGTCAGTGTAGCTTCAAATATAAGAAATTATATGCTGTGCATGATAACTTATCCTTCTATTTCTCGCTGAAACGCACCGTCCCTTAAAAGACGGCGTAATTGTTTCCGCTTGGCAAAACTTTAAGGAGGTGCGCGAATGGATAAACGAAACCGTTTGATTGCCATCGGATTGATTGGTGTAGGCTGCTTGATGATATTTGGCAAATGGATCGGCTTCTTCTCCATTGTCGCACTCCTGTTCCTGCTACTGGGAATCTACCGGACGACGTCGGGTAAGGTCAAGCAAGGCTATAAGCTTATGGGAGTCGGTGCGGTACTGCTGCTGCTGGATCATTTGCTGCTGGTGCTTGGCATCTGTCTGGTTTCGCTGGGGATGTTCTTTGTCAAATCGAAAAGAATGCAGCGCAAGGCAGGGTTTGTGCAGAAGCAAAGCTTTTCTTCCCGATTCGACTGGGATCTCTCGCCATGGGTGATGCGCAGCCTGAGCGCCTGGCATGTGCTGGGTGAGGTGGATGTGGATTTGTCACTGGCAATGGCGGAAGAGCGGGAGACGGTTATGCTGTATCAGGGGATTTTTGGCGATGTGGATATTCTGCTGTCTGAGGATTACGGGGTGGAGATTGAGGCATTCGTGCTGTTCGGCTCGATTGAGTCCGGCAGTAACCGCGATACGGGAATGGTGAACCGGCTGAACTGGAAGTCACCCAACTATGACAGCTGCGAGCAGAAAGTGAAATTTAACATCTCTTATTTGATGGGGGATCTGGACGTACGTTTCCCTTAAGGGTATGGTGGACATAGAGAAGGGAGGGCTCCCGGCATGGACAAAAAAGGAAGTAATATGGTAACGCGCAGTATGGGTGAGGGAGCTCTGTTCTCTTTTATCATGCTGCTCGTTATTACATATATTATGTATACATATGGATTATTACGGCCATTCGAGGATTGGCGGATCGGTGTGAGAACGGGAATGACGCTGATTCTGCTGCCGATGGCGTTCGGAATCGGGTATGGCTTCTATCAGGGCTTCCGCAGCAAGCGCAAGCTGGAATTACTGCGGGCAACCCTGGTAGCCTGGGAGAAAGGTAATCTTAACCCGGCGATGCCGGACCTCGGCAACGATGAACTGGGGAGGCTCGGGGAGCAGCTCGGGCGGATCAGCGGCAAGTGGGAGAATCAGGTGAACACGCTGCAGCGGCTCTCCACCAATAACGCAAAGCTAGCCGAGCAGGCCCGGGTTACGGCAATCATCGAGGAACGGCAACGGCTGGCGCGGGAGCTGCATGATGCGGTATCGCAGCAGCTGTTCGCCATCTCGATGACGGCAACGGCGGTCGGCCGGACGCTGGAGAAGGACTTCGACAAGGCGCAGCGGCAAATCGCGCTGATCGAGGAGATGTCGGCAGTAGCCCAGTCGGAGATGAGGGCACTGCTGCTGCACCTGAGGCCGGTGTACCTGGAAGGCAAGGGGCTGGAGGAAGGGCTGCAGGAGCTGATTAAGGAACTGAAGATCAAGGTGCCGATTGATATTGTGTTCGAGATGGATCAGGGTGTCGAGCTGCTGAAGGGCGTTGAGAATCATTTGTTCCGTATTGTGCAGGAGGCCATTTCGAATACGCTCCGCCATGCCAAAGCGGAGAAGATGGAGATCCGCCTGCACCGCCGCGGCGATACAGTCCGGCTGACGCTGCGCGATGACGGAATCGGCTTCGAGATGGATGACAGCAAGCAGACATCCTACGGGTTGTCGAATATGCAGGAGCGGATTACAGAGATCGGGGGCTCGATCCAGTTCATCACGGCTCCCGGCAAAGGCATGCGAATCGATATTACCGTACCGGTAGTCAATGAAGAAATAGGGGGGCAGGTGTAATCATGGAGATAGAAGAAGATGATGATGCAATCAAGGTCCTGCTTGTAGACGATCATGAGATGGTCCGGATCGGACTTGCTGCAGTGCTCGGCACCGAGGATGGCATCGAAGTCGTAGGTGAAGCGGGAAGCGGCGAGGAGGGCATCCGTCTGGCCCAGGAGTATACGCCGGATGTGGTGCTGATGGATCTGGTGATGGACGGCATGGATGGCATCGAGACGACAAGACAGCTGCTGAAGCTGTACCCGGATTGTAAGGTGATTGTGTTGACCAGCTATTTGGATGATGAGAAAATGTATCCGGTTATTGAGGCGGGGGCCTTCAGTTACCTGCTCAAAACCTCACGGGCCAGCGAAGTCGCAGATGCGATCCGCGCAGCCGCCAGAGGCCAGTCGGTGCTGGAGTCGCAGGTGGCGTCCAAGATGATGAACCGGTTCCGCTCCAATGCAAGAGGAGAGTCGCCGGCTTACAAAGAGCTTACCGAACGCGAGATGGAAGTGCTGAAGCTGTTAGCCCAGGGCAAATCCAACCAGGATATTGCCGATCAATTAATTATTGGAATCAAGACAGTGAAATTCCATGTCACGAATATTCTTGCCAAGCTGGGCGTCGAAGACCGGACCCAGGCGGCTATTTATGCATATAAGAATGGACTGGCGGAATAAGCCTTAGTCTGTGGAAGCAGTGGAGCACTTTCAAGCCAATCCGCAAGGGTGGTTTTGGAAGTGTTTTTGCGTTCGTTCGTATATCTTTCTCTGATATTGGATAACCTGTCTAGTAGATTACTAGAACGGTTGAGAGGGAGATGCGAAGTGGGGAATAAAGGACAGAGTAAGGGAATACTGGTGTTGGTGCTGGCGGGGATGTGTACACTGATACTGCTGAGCGGTTTCCGCAGCGCGGAAACCGCAGGAAGAAGCAATGTACAGGGACCTGCTGCTGGTGCCGGTGCCGGAGAGCTTCAGAAATCCCTTGCTCTGCTGACCACACTGGGCGGGCAGGCATCCGCTCCAGGAGCCCCGCTCCGGCTCGTATTGAAATGGCAGGGGGAATATAGCGGCGGAGAGTCAGCCGAAGTTGCCGCACAGAGTCTTGCCGCCCGGCTCGGTCTGGGTGAAGTCAGCGGCGCGGATGATGAGGGGTACCGGGCCTGGCGTTCAACCGCGCCGCTCCGTAAGGGCGTACAGGTATCCCTGTTCTGGAGCGAGTTAGGCGGCGGACGCAGCTACAGTATTGTGACTATGGAGACGGCGGATCTGCTGGGCTCACCAGAGCTGCCGGACGCAGCGGCAGAAGCCGGACGGGCGATGCTGGAGGCAGGGATTGCCGCAGAGTGGAATGCTTCGCTGCAGGCACCTGCGAAGGAGCAGGGCGGGCCGCAGGCGGCGCTGCTTGCTACGGAGCAGCTACTAGCTGCGCAGCTCCCCGGTGTTCAAGCAGAGGAGAGCTATACGGATGTTACAACATCCAGCCATTCCTTCAGTGTGCCGGGCCTTCAGCGCACTGTCAGCAGCGGAAGTCACAGTCTGGCTCTGCAGCTCGCCGTGCACAAGAACGTCAATACGGACGAGAACCGGGTGACCCTTGGAATGCCATTAATTACTATAGAATACTGACGAATACTGAGGTTAAGTGACACCATATAAGTGTAATCCGATGAAAGCATAAGAAAGAGTAATGGAAAAGTGCGAAATCCCGAGAAAAACTGTCAGGAATGTGATGGCATCCTCAGTGCAATTATGATAAAATGACATCACGCCCATAGTCGTAGCTTGTTTCATACTGGGGCTTGAGAATGATTGTCAACTATATTACATACAGAGAGATGAGGAGCCATGGCTGAAAATCAAACCCTTGATGCACTGCATACACCCGGTGCTGTATTCTTTATCTTCGGGGCAACCGGAGATCTGGCCCGGCGTAAGCTTTTTCCGGCGATCTACAGTTTGTACCGTGAAGGCAAGCTGACCCAAGATTTTGCGGTCATTGGCGTGGCTCGGCGTCCCCGTACCCAGGATGAATTCCGGGAAGATGTGAAGGAATCCATCCGCGAGTTCTGCCGTTACCAGGCAGGAGATGCTGCGGAATGGAACGAGTTCGTACAGCATTTTGAATACAAGTCACTCGACATCAATAATATTGACGGCTTCCGTGAGCTGAATGAGCAGACGGAGGTACTCGAAGAGAAGTTCCATATTCCGGGCAACCGCATGTTCTATCTGGCGCTTGCGCCGGAGCTGTTCGGCAGTGTCTCCTTCAACCTGAAGGCAGGTGGAATGCTGCAGGCCAGAGGCTGGAACCGTCTGGTGATTGAGAAGCCGTTCGGCTACAATCTCGAATCCGCTGAGGAACTGAATGAGCAGATCCGCCAGGTCTTCAAGGAAGAGGAGATCTACCGGATTGACCACTACCTGGGCAAGGAAATGGTTCAGAATATTGAAGTGATCCGGTTCGCCAATGCCTTTTTCGAGCCGCTGTGGAATAACAAGCATATCGCCAACATTCAGATTACACTCGGCGAGACGGTGGGTGTAGAAGAACGCGGCGGTTATTATGACCATGCGGGGGCACTGCGCGATATGGGCCAGAACCATATTCTGCAGCTGCTGACGATGATCGCTATGGAACCGCCTAGCCGGCTGCTGGCTGAAGATATCCGTGATGAGAAGGTGAAGGTACTCCGTTCACTGCGTCCGTATGCTTCCGCTGATGAAGTCCGTGAGAATGTGGTCCGCGGCCAATACACGCAAGGTCTCTACAAAGGCAAGACGCTTCCGGCTTACCGCCAGGAAGACAAGGTGGACCCGGAATCGAATACGGAGACGTACTTCGCAGCCCGCGTGTTCGTGGACAACTTCCGCTGGGCCGGGGTTCCTTTCTATATCCGTACCGGCAAACGTCTGCCTGTGAAGACAACCGAAGTCGTTGTAGAATTCAAAGGAATGCCGACTAACGTCTACTTGGGCCAGAAGCACAAGCTGGAGCCGAACCTGCTCGTCATCCGCGTCAATCCGATGGAAGGCATCTACGTGAAGATCAATGCGAAGAAGCCGGGCTCGGAATCAGAGATTCAGCCGCTGGCGATGGATTTCTGCCAGAGCTGCATGATCGGCATCAACTCGCCGGAAGCCTATGAGCGTCTGCTGCATGATGCTGCACGCGGCGATTCCACTTACTTCACCCGCTGGGATGAAGTCTCCTCGGCCTGGTCCTTCGTGGACCGGATTGCCAAGGCGTGGAAAGAAGACAGCAATGACCTGGCTTCCTATCCTGCCGGCTCCTGGGGTCCGGTTGAAGCCGACCAGCTGCTTGCCGGAGAAGGCTTCCACTGGTGGCCGGTCAACGGCCAGGATGAAGACAATGTGGTCTGGCAGGTTAACCGCTAGTCCCTGAAGAAGAGAACCGTTACAGATCCTCCTGCATATTGCTGCAGGGGGATCTTTTTGCTAAATCGTGCATCGCTGCAGCGTTCGAACATTATATTACAAGATATTTGACGAGAGCAGCATTTTTGTAGATAATCTCTGCCGGATTTTGCTATACTGAGAAGGATGCTTTCAACATAAAGATTTCTAAGCCTAGCGCTATAGATGATCCTATAAATGGTAAACGTTACGTTGAAGAAATATACGTTGAATCTCTAAGGAAAGGATCTGAACTCATGGGCAAGAGACCGATTTGACCGATCCGGCAATAGAGGCAGAAGTAAGCATGAATTTATATATGAAGGGATATGTGTAATGAATAAAGCAACGAACCACAAGCTTCAGAATGAAGTAGACAAACGCAGAACATTTGCGATTATTTCCCACCCGGATGCGGGTAAAACCACGCTGACAGAGAAACTGCTGCTCTTCGGAGGCGCCATCCGTCTGGCAGGTTCAGTCAAAGCCCGTAAGGCAAGCAAGCACGCGACCAGTGACTGGATGGAAATTGAGAAGCAGCGCGGAATCTCGGTCACTTCCTCTGTGATGCAGTTTGATTACATGGACCACCGGGTGAATATTCTGGATACACCGGGTCACCAGGATTTCAGTGAGGACACCTACCGTACCCTTACTGCCGCAGACAGTGCGGTCATGCTGATTGACGTAGCCAAGGGTGTGGAGACACAGACGATCAAGCTGTTCCAGGTCTGCGCGAAGCGCGGCATTCCGATTTTTACCTTCATTAATAAGCTGGACCGCGAAGGCCGCAGCCCGTTTGATCTGATGGAGGAGCTGGAGAATGTGCTGGGCATCCGCTCGGTGCCGATGAACTGGCCGATTGGGATGGGCCGTGAGCTGTGCGGCGTCTATGACCGGATGAAGAATCAGGTTGAACTGTTCCAGGGTGACGATCACTCTGTAATTAAGGTGCAGAAGGTAGAGAGCTACCGCGACCCGATTATCCGTGAGATGGCGGGAGAGTACCTGCATGATCAGCTATGTGCGGACTTGGAACTGCTGGATGTAGCAGGTGATCCTTTTGACTATGAGAAGGTGCTACGCGGGGAGATTACTCCGGTATTCTTCGGCAGTGCCATCAACAACTTCGGGGTGCAGACGTTCCTGGACAACTTCCTGGAGCTTGCACCGAAGCCTGAACCACGCCGCAGTACCGCAGGTGCTGTAGAACCGACGAATGAGAAATTCACCGGCTATGTATTCAAAATTCAGGCGAATATGAATCCCGCACACCGTGACCGTATCGCTTTCCTGCGTATCGTGTCCGGCAAGTTCGAGCGCGGGATGAGTGTGAAGCATGTTCGTGCGGGCAAAGACATCAAGCTGTCCCAGCCGCAGCAGTTCCTTGCCCAGGACCGGGACATTGTTGAAGAGGCGTATCCGGGGGATATTATCGGACTGTTCGACCCGGGCATCTTCCGGATTGGTGACACGCTCAGTCAGGCCGGAGATATAGAGTTCGATGAGCTGCCGACCTTCTCGCCGGAGATTTTCTCCAAAGTCACCATTAAGAATGCACTGAAGTCGAAGCAATTCCAGAAGGGGATTGACCAGCTGACTGAAGAGGGCATGATCCAGGTGTTCCGTACGGTCAACTTCGACGATATTCTGCTGGGTGTAGTCGGACAACTGCAGTTCGAGGTGTTCGAATACCGCATGAAGGGTGAGTATGGCGTGGATGTGCAGCTGCAGCGCATGAGCTACCAGTTCGCACGCTGGATCGTGGATGAGAGCAAGCCGGATGCCAGCAAGTTCCGGATCAACTCCACTCTGGTTACGGACAAGAAGGGCAATTACGTGGTGCTGTTCGAGAACGAATACGCCATGCGGACCGCGATGGAGAAGAATCCGACTGCGAAGTTCCTGGAGACTGCGCCCTGAAGGGTGTAATGGAAGTAAAGTGAGTAGTTAAGCATATGTATTGATTAGGCTATAAAAAACCTCCGGCTCCACCTGTGCAGCAGCACGGTGGGGTGCGGAGGTTTTTGACGGGATGGGCCTCCTCTAGGAGGTGATTGACCCTGGGGTAAGCTTCTCCAGATGCCTGTGCAGCATCGAGAGAACCCGGTCCTGCTTGGCTGGATCGAGGTCCTTCCAGATCATCTCAAAGACGACACCCAGTCCGGGAAGCGCGGCTTCCGGCCCGTCCACGGAATTCTCAATGACCTCCCGCAGACCTTCTTCGGACTGGCCGTGCACCTTGTGAATGATGGCCTGGCGCAAATCAAGTGTGACTGGCATAATCGGCCTCCTTAAAGTTGTGTGAGTATCAGCTTCCTGAATCAGCATCGCCTAACAGACTTCGAAAGCATAGGCTTCGTCAGGTAAGCAGCCTTTTTATAAGGTGCCCTCAGGACGCGCTGAACATTCAAGTTTAAGACGGCTTATGCTATACTGTGTGAGATATATTATACGGGCGGGAGGGACAGGTTTAGTGGCAAAAAAACAGTATGCCATCATCGGCATGGGGCGCTTCGGCTCAAGTGTGGCCAAAGCGCTCAGCGGGATGGGCTATGAGGTATTGGCCATTGATGCGGATGAACAGCGCACCCAGGAAATCTCCAATATTGTGACACATGCCGTATCTGCAGATTCCACGGATGAAGAGGCGCTGCGCGCGCTGGGCATCCGTAACTTCGATGTAGTGGTGGTCGCCATCGGTGAGGATATCCAGGCCAGCATTCTGACAACGCTGATCTTGAAGGATCTGGGCGTACCTGCCATTATCGCCAAAGCCAAAAGTGAGCTTCACGGCAAGGTGCTGGGTAAAATCGGAGCGGATAAGGTCATCTACCCTGAACGGGATATGGGAATGCGGGTGGCGCATCATCTCGCTTCTCCGAACATCCTCGATTATATCGAGTTGTCCCCGGAATACAGCATCCTCGACATGAAGGTCTCCGGACCGATGCTGGGCAAGAACCTGCAGGAGCTTGATATACGCGCCAAATATGGCTGTAACGTTATGGCGATCCGCCAGGGCGAGGAAATGAATATCTCTCCCAGAGCGGAGGACCGCCTGACCGATGGTGATGTCCTCGTCATTGTCGGACGGAAGGATAACCTGACGAAGCTGGAAATGGCTTATCAATAGGAATCTGTAAGCAACAGAAAGGTAGGACCCTATGGAAATTATGTCGCCGCAGAACACGCGGGTGAAGGAATGGGCCGGACTGCAGGAGAAGAAGCACCGTGACCGGTCCGGCAAATATATAGTAGAAGGCATACATCTGGTGCAGGAGGCGCTCCAGGCGGAAGCGGATGTGGAATGCCTGGCCTTTGATCTGGATAAAGGCATGCCGTCTGAGTTGAAGCCGCTGCTTCAGGCCGTACAGGGCATGGAGGTCATCGGCGTGTCGGCGGCGGTGATTGCCAAATGCAGCAGTACGAACACACCGCAGCCGGTGTTTGCCATAGTGCGCAAGGAGCAGAAGGGAATAGAAGCGATTCTGGCGAAGCCGGACAGCCTGGTTGTGGTTTTGGACGGGGTCCAGGACCCCGGCAATGTGGGCACTATTATCCGCAGCGCCGATGCGGCGGGTGCGGACGGTGTCATTCTCGGTCAGGGCTGCGCCGACCTCTTCAACCCGAAGACCATCCGTTCGACGATGGGCTCGATGTTCCATCTCCCGGTAGTGGAGGGAGAGCTACGTACCATTCTCCCGCAGGCAAGGGAGGCCGGTGCGCTGCTGGTCAGCACCTCGCTGACGGGGGAGGATTCCTGCTACACCCATGATTTTCACGGTACCCAGTGGCTGCTGATCGGCAGCGAAGGCCAGGGCATCTCGCCGGAGACGGCAGCCCTGGTGGACAAGAGCATCCTCATCCCGATGGCCGGCCGCGCCGAATCTCTGAATGCGGCGATGGCTGCGACGATATTGCTGTTTGAGGGGATGCGGCAGCGGGGGAATTACCTTAGATAGGGAATAGTCACGAAATCCTTTGTGTGGCAATATATCTGGACGAACAAGCATAACGGTTTAGCACGAAGCATCCTGCTTAAAGCAGGATGCTTTTTAGGTTGCAAATTCATAAAAACTAAGTGAATATTAGCCACACCGGATCAAGGCAGTGAATCCGCCGATCTCTTGCTTGATTTCATCTGTGCATCAGCAGGAGGAAGGAATTTCCGGTCCACTTTTCAATCCATTCTTGGTAAGGTAAGGGGAATGCTATTCTGAAGAGGTGATGGTTATGCAAAAGAAACATTGTGCATTCTGCGATCAGATTGTCCGGATTACAGCAGATGGTGAGTATGATCAGTATATAGACTGCTCCTGTTCACCTGGCGGGAGCTACAGTCTGCTTAGAGACAGCTATGAACCGATTCTGGCGCTCTCGTTCCAGCAGAAGCGGGACATGCTGCATCTGATCTCAGGCTATATCCGCGAAAAGACGGATTGTGGCGAGAAGGTGATTCTTGCGTTCAGGGATCTGGAGGATATTGTGAATGCCCCGGGCATTCCGGTAACGGCTGAGGATAAAGGAGACCGGCTGCTGCAATATCTGTATAGACATTGTGGCGGCCCTGGGGAGCCGGTGGTTATTCAACCCCTGTCCCGCAGCTACAATCTGACATACTCTCCCAATCTGCAGGAGCTGGTCTATCTTATTGACAGGCTGCAAAGTGAGGATCTGTTAATCCGGGAAGGTATGAACTTCTCTTTGACTTCCTTGGGGTGGGCAGAAGCTGCCGCAACCTCAGGAGGCCGGACTTTACAGCAATGCATCGTTCTTCTGCCGGAAGATGAGAATCTGCAGGCGGAGTGGAAGGATAAGCTATGGTCCAAAATCGAGCAATTTGGCTATCTGCCCTGCTTGCTTGCGAACATGAACGAAACTGCGAATTCCCTTGAGTCTGTGAAGGGCAGCAAGCTGGTTATTGCTGATCTCACCGGCCAATCTCCTGAGGTGTATCTGGCAGCGGGTTATGCTCTTGGGCTGAATATTCCGGTTATCTGGACGGTCAGAAGCGGTGAAGCAGATAAGCTCAAGGGATACCCGCAGGAGATTCGTCCCTTGGTATGGAATACTGCGGAAGAGCTGATGGTATTGCTTCAACAGAAATTTTTGAAATAATAGTTGCATAGTTGTTTGAACCATGTTATATTATAAAAGTTGCTGGTGACGCGGTAAGCGGCGCTGACAACGAGCTTGATCTTTGAAAACTGAACAACGAGTGAGTGGGAAATCACTTCGGTGAGATCCAAAATTAGAGGATGTAACAATTCTCGTCAGATGTTTCAAAATGAGCAATCGCTCTTTTCGATAGTTTTCGGAGGGTTATTTCCTTCGGAAAAACCTAATTGGAGAGTTTGATCCTGGCTCAGGACGAACGCTGGCGGCGTGCCTAATACATGCAAGTCGAGCGGAGTCTGAGAGGAAGCTTGCTTCCTTTCAGACTTAGCGGCGGACGGGTGAGTAACACGTAGGCAACCTGCCCTCAAGCCTGGGATAACTACCGGAAACGGTAGCTAATACCGGATAATTTCTTTTTTCTCCTGAGGAGAGAATGAAAGGCGGAGCAATCTGCCGCTTGGGGATGGGCCTGCGGCGCATTAGCTAGTTGGTGGGGTAACGGCCCACCAAGGCGACGATGCGTAGCCGACCTGAGAGGGTGAACGGCCACACTGGGACTGAGACACGGCCCAGACTCCTACGGGAGGCAGCAGTAGGGAATCTTCCGCAATGGGCGCAAGCCTGACGGAGCAACGCCGCGTGAGTGATGAAGGTTTTCGGATCGTAAAGCTCTGTTGCCAGGGAAGAACGTCCGGTAGAGTAACTGCTGCCGGAGTGACGGTACCTGAGAAGAAAGCCCCGGCTAACTACGTGCCAGCAGCCGCGGTAATACGTAGGGGGCAAGCGTTGTCCGGAATTATTGGGCGTAAAGCGCGCGCAGGCGGTTATTTAAGTCTGGTGTTTAAACCTTGGGCTCAACCTGAGGTCGCACTGGAAACTGGGTGACTTGAGTACAGAAGAGGAAAGTGGAATTCCACGTGTAGCGGTGAAATGCGTAGATATGTGGAGGAACACCAGTGGCGAAGGCGACTTTCTGGGCTGTAACTGACGCTGAGGCGCGAAAGCGTGGGGAGCAAACAGGATTAGATACCCTGGTAGTCCACGCCGTAAACGATGAGTGCTAGGTGTTAGGGGTTTCGATACCCTTGGTGCCGAAGTTAACACAGTAAGCACTCCGCCTGGGGAGTACGGTCGCAAGACTGAAACTCAAAGGAATTGACGGGGACCCGCACAAGCAGTGGAGTATGTGGTTTAATTCGAAGCAACGCGAAGAACCTTACCAGGTCTTGACATCCAACTAACGAAGCAGAGATGCATCAGGTGCCCTTCGGGGAAAGTTGAGACAGGTGGTGCATGGTTGTCGTCAGCTCGTGTCGTGAGATGTTGGGTTAAGTCCCGCAACGAGCGCAACCCTTGACTTTAGTTGCCAGCAGGTTGAGCTGGGCACTCTAGAGTGACTGCCGGTGACAAACCGGAGGAAGGTGGGGATGACGTCAAATCATCATGCCCCTTATGACCTGGGCTACACACGTACTACAATGGCCGGTACAACGGGAAGCGAAGCCGCGAGGTGGAGCCAATCCCAGCAAAGCCGGTCTCAGTTCGGATTGCAGGCTGCAACTCGCCTGCATGAAGTCGGAATTGCTAGTAATCGCGGATCAGCATGCCGCGGTGAATACGTTCCCGGGTCTTGTACACACCGCCCGTCACACCACGAGAGTTTACAACACCCGAAGTCGGTGGGGTAACCCGCAAGGGAGCCAGCCGCCGAAGGTGGGGTAGATGATTGGGGTGAAGTCGTAACAAGGTAGCCGTATCGGAAGGTGCGGCTGGATCACCTCCTTTCTATGGAGAATCGTTTCCTGCAACGGAAACATTCAAATCGGAAGCTTTGCTTCCACAATGAACCCTTGGGTTCGAACACTCACTCGTTGGTCAGTTTTGAGAGTTTAAGCTCTCAGTAAGACTTGATCCTTGAAAACTGGATACCGAAACGAATTTGCGTTTTAGAACATTCCTTTAAGCTGAACTTGTGTAAACAAGTTTGAAGTTTTTAGTAATACTAAGTGAAGGTTTTTGATTGTGCAGCGACCTTTGGCTTTGAATATTCCAGCAGGCGGAGTCATCCGGTTGCGCTATTCAAAACAAGATGAGCAAACAAGCAAAACACCGGAACGGTGGTTAAGCTACTAAGAGCACACGGAGGATGCCTAGGCGCCAGGAGCCGACGAAGGACGTGGCGAACAACGAAACTGCCTCGGGGAGCTGTAAGCAAGCTTTGATCCGGGGGTGTCCGAATGGGGAAACCCAGCTGTGGTAATTCGCAGTTACTCGTATCTGAATACATAGGATACGCAGAGGCAGACCAGGGGAACTGAAACATCTAAGTACCCTGAGGAAGAGAAAACAATAGTGATTCCGTCAGTAGCGGCGAGCGAACGCGGAACAGCCTAAACCAAGGGGCTTGCCTCTTGGGGTTGTGGGACGTCTCACATGGAGTTACAAAGGAATCGAGTAGGCGAAGAGGTCTGGAAAGGCCCGCGATAGAGGTAAAAGCCCTGTAGCCCAAACTGTGTTCCCTCCGAGACGGATCCCGAGTAGTGCGGGGCACGTGAAACCCCGTATGAATCCAGCAGGACCATCTGCTAAGGCTAAATACTACCTGGCGACCGATAGTGAAACAGTACCGTGAGGGAAAGGTGAAAAGCACCCCGGAAGGGGAGTGAAATAGAACCTGAAACCGTGTGCTTACAAAAAGTCAGAGCCCGTTTTAGGGGTGATGGCGTGCCTTTTGTAGAATGAACCGGCGAGTTACGTTTAACATGCAAGGTTAAGGTGAGAAGCCGGAGCCGCAGCGAAAGCGAGTCTGAATAGGGCGACTGAGTATGTGGACGTAGACCCGAAACCGTGTGATCTACCCCTGTCCAGGGTGAAGGTGCGGTAACACGCACTGGAGGCCCGAACCCACGCATGTTGAAAAATGCGGGGATGAGGTGGGGGTAGCGGAGAAATTCCAATCGAACTCGGAGATAGCTGGTTCTCCCCGAAATAGCTTTAGGGCTAGCCTCGGTGAATGGAGTGGTGGAGGTAGAGCACTGATTGGGTGCGGGGCCCGCAAGGGTTACCAAGCTCAGTCAAACTCCGAATGCCATTTACTTCTTGCCGGGAGTCAGACAGTGAGTGCTAAGATCCATTGTCAAAAGGGAAACAGCCCAGACCATCAGCTAAGGTCCCCAAGTGTGTGTTAAGTGGGAAAGGATGTGGAGTTGCACAGACAACCAGGATGTTGGCTTAGAAGCAGCCACCATTGAAAGAGTGCGTAATAGCTCACTGGTCGAGTGACTCTGCGCCGAAAATGTAACGGGGCTAAACACACCACCGAAGCTATGGCTAGATACTTTGTATCTGGGGTAGGGGAGCGTTGTATGTGGGTTGAAGGTGTACCGTAAGGAGCGCTGGACAGCATACAAGTGAGAATGCCGGTATGAGTAACGAAAAGATCAGTGAGAATCTGATCCGCCGAAAGCCCAAGGTTTCCTGAGGAAGGCTCGTCCGCTCAGGGTAAGTCGGGACCTAAGGCGAGGCCGACAGGCGTAGTCGAAGGACAACAGTTTGAAATTACTGTACCACCGTAATCCGCTATGAGCGATGGGGTGACGCAGGAGGGTAGTGACGCGGACTGATGGATGTCCGTCTAAGCAGTGAGGCTGGTGTGCAGGCAAATCCGCACATCGTAAGGCTGGGCTGTGATGGGGAGCGAAAATTATAGTAGCGAAGGTCATGATCTCACACTGCCAAGAAAAGCCTCTAGTCAGGAGAAGGTGCCCGTACCGCAAACCGACACAGGTAGGCGAGAAGAGAATTCTAAGGCGCGCGGAAGAACTCTCGTTAAGGAACTCGGCAAAATGACCCCGTAACTTCGGGAGAAGGGGTGCCTCGGTAGGGTGAATAGCCCGAGGGGGCCGCAGTGAAAAGGCCCAAGCGACTGTTTAGCAAAAACACAGGTCTGTGCGAAGCCGCAAGGCGAAGTATACGGGCTGACGCCTGCCCGGTGCTGGAAGGTTAAGGGGAGCGGTTAGGAGCAATCCGAAGCTGTGAACCGAAGCCCCAGTAAACGGCGGCCGTAACTATAACGGTCCTAAGGTAGCGAAATTCCTTGTCAGGTAAATTCTGACCCGCACGAATGGCGTAACGACTTGGGCGCTGTCTCAACGAGAGATCCGGTGAAATTTTAATACCTGTGAAGATGCAGGTTACCCGCGACAAGACGGAAAGACCCCATGGAGCTTTACTGCAGCTTGATATTGAATTTGGGTACGATCTGTACAGGATAGGTGGGAGCCGGTGAGGCAGGAGCGCAAGCTTCTGCGGAGGCGCCGTTGGGATACCACCCTGATCGTATCTAGGTTCTAACCTGGTGCCCTTATCGGGTACGGGGACCGTGTCAGGCGGGCAGTTTGACTGGGGCGGTCGCCTCCTAAAGAGTAACGGAGGCGTTCAAAGGTTCCCTCAGAATGGTTGGAAATCATTCGCAGAGTGCAAAGGCATAAGGGAGCTTGACTGCGAGACCTACAAGTCGAGCAGGGACGAAAGTCGGACTTAGTGATCCGGTGGTACCGCATGGAAGGGCCATCGCTCAACGGATAAAAGCTACCCTGGGGATAACAGGCTTATCTCCCCCAAGAGTCCACATCGACGGGGAGGTTTGGCACCTCGATGTCGGCTCATCGCATCCTGGGGCTGAAGTAGGTCCCAAGGGTTGGGCTGTTCGCCCATTAAAGCGGTACGCGAGCTGGGTTCAGAACGTCGTGAGACAGTTCGGTCCCTATCTGTCGTGGGCGCAGGAAATTTGAGAGGAGCTGTCCTTAGTACGAGAGGACCGGGATGGACGTACCGCTGGTGCATCAGTTGTTCCGCCAGGAGCATGGCTGAGTAGCTACGTACGGACGGGATAAGCGCTGAAAGCATCTAAGCGTGAAGCCCCCCTCAAGATGAGATTTCCCAGTATGTAAGACCCCTTGAAGACGACGAGGTAGATAGGTTGGAGGTGGAAGTGCAGCAATGCATGGAGCTGACCAATACTAATCGGTCGAGGGCTTATCCAATTTCTAATACACAGATTCGTTTCGGATTCAGTTTTCAGGCGATCAAGCCTGGCAGGATGTTAAACCGATGGTTTGATATTTTCTGTCGCGATTTCGAGAAGCGTAGGCTTCGAAAAATCACGTTTGGTGGCGATAGCGGAGGGGTTCCACACGTACCCATCCCGAACACGACCGTTAAGCCCTCCAGCGCCGATGGTACTTGGACCGAAGGGTCCTGGGAGAGTAGGACGTTGCCAAGCACTTAAGACCACTGTTGATTCCTCGACAGTGGTCTTTTTGTATTTTCGGAGAAGCTTGGACACTGCTCGAGAAGCAGCGATGTAACATTTAAGGAAAGCAGTTGGATTTTATCCACTTGCTGATGAGAAAATGGCCGATGCAGGAACAGGAGTTGGAAAAACAACAATTAATAGATTCGATTTCAGCCAAAGTAGCGTCCACACGAGGAATAGATGTTGTTTATCCACTTGCTTCGGTCCATCCGCCGGAAACTTAACCATTAAGATACGTTTTTCCACTTGCTTGCTGCAGAAGCCGTTCTGGTTCCAGCCGGGTCCAGTTATTGCTGGCCCTGATTCTTTTTACAACTCCATAACAACTGTCACTCTACTTTATAACATGTTGAGAGTAGGGTAGTGGTAGAGAAAATACTATATTCCTGTGGAGGTTATCCCGTTGAATAAGAAGAAGCGGTCTGCTTCTATAGCTGTCCTGTTATGTGCAGGAGGGTTATTCGCCATCAGTGCTGTTGTCGTCCCGAACTTAGTGAACTCTGCTGTTGTCGCCAAAGACAGCACAGCAGCACCACAGAAGGATGTCAGACAAAGTCTACCCAAAAACACGGTTCCTGTATTGAAAGTTGAAGCGCCCTTGCCGGTATCTACTGTTGATGATTACCTGCGGAAGAATATGAACAAGGAGCAAATGGAGCAAATTTATGATTCTCTGAGCAAAGCACCTGAGCCCACGGTAGTTGGCGGCCATGATCAAACCGAATCTGAGCTTAACCTTCGAACTAAGCGTCAATGGGTGCTGGAAGATCAGTATGTGTATGATGGTCTTCGGCCCCGGATACCACTGCCTTTCGAGGCGGGACAAGGAGATTTATATCTGGATCTAAAGACCAATACGCTCTACGTTCCAGATAGAACTTGGACCGATGAAGAACTGCTGCAGCTTATAGACTGGAACTATCGCCTGGCGTATATAGCCTCTCAACGGTTTCCGGAAAAACCTGTTTTTCCTCAAAAGTACAGCGAGTCAGAATTCATCATGCGTGCGGCTGAAAGTGTACGTAAGCTCTATGATGCGGATGTGTCCAAGCTGGAAATATCAACTAGTCTGCACAAACCGGGATTTGGCTTTCCTTCCCAATGGTGGGTGCATTTCTCTCCCTACAAGGAGCGGACCATGCGGGGACAAGGAATGGAGGTATGGAATTACCATGTGATTATCGATACAGAAACCGGAGTGTTAGTGGATACGACAGCTATTAATGCGGACGCGATAAGAACGCCTATTGACGGAGCTGCGGCTGCCACTATCCAAAAGGATGATCGTTGGATCAGGGAAGCTAAGCGGATTGTTAAGGACAAGCAAGGAGAGCAACGGAAAATCGTAAAGGCATATCTGACCGATACCGAGGTAAACAATAAGCGCGGAATGGTTGCGGTGGATGTGTTATTAGAGGACGGCAGCAAATATAATGCGGAGTTTCGCTATCCGAGTATGATGCTGCGTTGTCTGATTTATGAGCCTGCTGATAAGGAGAAATAAAACGATAAGCGGGCAGCCTTATGTTCAATGAACCCAAAAAGTCCTGACGATCAAGCAGTTCTTGATTCGTCAGGACTTTTTGGCAGGCGGGCGGGTGTGTAAGGTCAGGTTCGGCTTATAGGTTATGTATGCTCTGGAATCTGGTATGATTAAGATTAGGTTACCTATGAACGGGTACCCTGTGGCTACAGAGTTAGGAGGATATTCGATAGATGGCTCATATACTTGTTGTTGAGGATGAACAGGCGATTAATGATTTAATAACGATGAACCTTAAGCTGGTGGGACATACGTATGCCAAAGCCTATACCGGTTCGGAGGTAGCGGACATGCTAGAGAAGGAACGTGCGGATCTGGTCTTGCTGGATGTCATGCTTCCCGGTCTGGACGGGTTCGGGGTGATGGAGCAGATTGCTCCATTGCGGATTCCGGTGATTCTGATTACGGCCCGGGGTGCACTCTCTGACCGGATCAGGGGCTTCGAGCTGGGGGCTGATGATTATATTATTAAGCCTTTTGAGATCCTGGAGCTGCTGGCCCGGATTAATGTCGTCCTGCGGAGGAATGAACAGGCGGCGTCTGTCTTTACGTGTGACGATGTGGAGGTCCGGTTCACGGAGCGCCAGGTCCGGGTCGGCCAGCTTCCGGTTGAGTTGACGGCCAGAGAATTCGAGCTGCTGGAGGTGCTGATCCGCAACCGCAATATTGCCCTCTCCAGAGAGAAGCTGCTGGAATTGGCCTGGGGTTATGATTACGCGGGCGATACCCGCACGGTGGATGTACATATCCGGCAGCTGCGCAAAAAGCTGGGCTGGGAAGAACGAATCAAAACGGTATTCAAGCTGGGCTACCGCCTGGAAGTTCAGGTCTAGCCATGAAATTCTGGCATAAGATTCTTCTGGCGGTTCTGGTGCTGTTCATAGCAGCTCTTGATGTAAGTGTCGTGATGGTGATGAAAAAAAGCTGGCAGCTGAACATGGCCAGTGAGCGCAAACGCGCGGCCAGCGAGCAACTGCTTATTACGAATAATATCTATGAGAATATGGATTCGATTCAGGCCAGAGGTGTGTCCCTCAACCCGGCACTGCTGGTCAGCGTAGCTAAATCCTATGGTGAGCATTATCGCAAACAAGGAATAGAGCTGGAGCTGCGGGAGAATGGACTGCTGCTCTATCCCGTTCAGGACGGGAGAAATTCGGAAGAGCAGCGTGCGGCGCCGGAAGAACATATCATGACGTTAGCGATGCCGCTCCCTGCTCCTTATCAGCATCTGGAGCTGGCGTACAAGCGCGATATCAGCGGGCTGTACGCCCAGAAGCAGGAGCTTAACCACTTTTTCGTGATGATTAACTGGATTGTCGGTCCGCTCCTCGTGGTGCTGCTCTATCTTCTGATCCGGCATCTGACCAGGCCCCTCAAGCTGTTGTCCGAGACGACCAAGACGATTGCCGAAGGCGATTATTCCAAGCGTGTGGAGCTGAACAGCAGGGATGAGTTCGGGGAGCTGGCCTTCAACTTCAACCGCATGGCTTCGGTGATAGAGCAGCGTATGAGCGATCTTGAGGACATGGCTGAGGATAAACAGCGGATGGTCGATAATCTGGCTCATGAGCTGCGGACACCGCTAACCAGTATGCAAGGATTCGCGGAGCTGCTTACTTCGGCTAATATTGGCCAGGAGGATCAGATTAAGGCTGGTCATTACATTTTGAGTGAGACAGTGCGGCTGAAGAATCTGGCCTTCAAGCTGCTTGATCTGTCCGTTCTGCGGCATCAGCCGCTAAGGCTGGCAGAGGTGGACGTTGGTACGTTGTTCGAAACCGTAGCGCAGACCGAGCGGCAGAGGTTAACAGATAACGGATTACTGCTTCAGGTGGACAGCTCCATACCCGCTGTATGGGGAGATGCCGATCTTCTGGCAGCCTTTCTGGTGAATCTGATCGAGAATGCGATTCCGCCATCGCCTCCAGGGCATACGATCTACATGCTGGCCTATCAGCAGGACGAGGAAATGGTACTTGAGGTTAAGGACTGCGGGAACGGGATGACAGAAGAACAGAGCAGGCGGGCATTCGAGCCTTTCTACCGTGCAGATCCGTCACGTTCGCGGGCCTATGGCAATGCAGGTCTCGGTCTCTCTCTCTGCTGCCAGATTGCCGAAGCGCATCAGGCCAGAGTGGAGCTGCAATCGGTCCCCGGGGAGGGGACGAGCATCCGGCTTTTTTTAAAAGATAAGAATGTATACGTTGTGGGGTAATTTACAACTTCCTAACAACTGCGACCCTACTCTATAACATCCCGGGATTAAGCTATGGATAGGCGTTAATATCCTGAATTCCGATGGAGGTAATACTATTGAACAAAAGCAAACTGTCCGCTACTTTGGCTGTCATCGCATTCTCAGGAGGGATACTCGCAGTCAGCGGGTTCGTCGTCCCCAGTCTGGCAGACTCTGCTGTCTTCGCCAAGAGCAGCACGGCAACTCAGGTCAATGCGAAGTTAAGTCCGGAAGGAAGTACTGTTCCTGTATTGAAAGTGGAGGCCCCGGTCCCGGTATCTACCGTGAATGATGATCTGCTGCTGGAGCAGATGACTGAGGAACAGATCCAGCAAATCTACGACTATCTGGAGCTGCCGGGCGATCCGAACACTTCAGGCAGGGAAATGACCGATGCGGAGGTTAAACGCAGACAGGTGCTTGAAGATCAGTATGTGTATGATGGTGTACGCCCCAAGAAGCTTTTGCCGCTACAGGCGGGTCAAGGAGAAGTGTACCTGGATCTGAAGACCAATACGTACCATCAACCGGAGCGCACCTGGACGGATGAAGAGCTGCTGCAAATGATTGACTGGCGCTACCGGCTTAATCTTGTGGCATCCAAACGTAATATTACTGCTCCTGTCGTTGCCGTACCGGAGAAATTCAGTAAGGCTGAAATACAGACACGGGCAGCTGAAAGTGTGCGCAAGCTGTTCGATGCGGATGTCTCCAAGTTGAAGACGAATGTAATGCTGGTGGAGCCGGGCTATGGTATACCTTCATTCTGGTCGGTTGGCTACATTCCTTATAAGTCGTCCACTCTGCTTGGACAAGGCCAGGAGTTCTGGCAATATAGTGTGCAGGTCAATCCGGACACCGGGGTGGTAGTAGATACGACAGCCTTTAACTCTGTGATAAAAAGAACCCCTATCGATGCGGCAGCAGCGGCTGCCATGAAGAAGGATGACAGCTGGATCAAGGAAGCTACCCGGATTGTGAAGGACAAGCAGGGGGAGAAAAGAAAGATAGTCAAAGCTTATGTGACGGGCACCGAAGTAAACAATAAACGCGCAATGGTAGCCGTGGATGTGTTACTGGAAGACGGCAGCAAATATAATGCGGAATTACGCTATCCGAGTAAGCAGCTGCGTTGTCTGATCTATGAGCCTGCCGGTAAGGCTAAATAAGCAGGAAGCCGTGTGGTTATAGAACATGTGGTTATAGAACTGAATCTGTCCTGATGATCAAGTATTTCTTGATTCATCAGGATTTTTTGTTACATTGGAGATAGAAGATGCGAGGTCTATTCTAACAAGTGGAACAAGTAGAAGGAGATTGGGCTTCTTAGTACGGGTACTAACAGTAAGGAGTGTAATATGAAAAGACTAAATGTTGCGATTCCTACGCCTTTTCACAGTGATGAAGGTCTGAATGTAGAAGGATTCGAAGCCATTGTCGCCTACCAGAAGCAGAACGGCATCGAATCGCTGCTTATCTCAGGTAGCACAGGTGAGCAGCATTCGATGAGTATCGGAGAGAGACTGGAGATCATTGAGTACTTCAATCAGCAGCGCTTCCAGGGGATAGAGCTGGTGTTCGGGGCTTCTGCCATCAGAACCCGGGACGCGGTAACGCTGGTTCAGGCGCTGGAGACATCGGTGATAGATGCCATTATGATTGGCTTCCCGCCATACATCCGGCCTACGCAACAGCAGGCAATCGCTTATGTGGAGGAACTGCTTAGTCATACGGCCAAGCCGGTGGCGTTGTATAATAACCCGGGGCGGACCGGATTCGATCTGACCCCGGAGTCGCTGTACACGTTAATCCAACGCCACCCGAATATTGTCGGCTACAAAGAAACGGGCGATTTAGAGCGGCATCTTGGGGTCTCTTACCCGGAGGATTTCATCCTCTTTGCTGCGGGAGATGTGAATGTTGTGGAGCGTATGGCTACTGGCAAATGTAACGGCCTATCAAGTGTTGCCGGAAACATCTATCCGCAGGAGATCAGGGAAGCGGTCAGCCGGTTGCTGCAGCAGGAGCCGGTGGAGGCTGGTCCGCTCGAAGAGAAGGTATCTGAGGTATTCAGCGGCCATGCCCTAATTAACATCAAACAGCATTACAACAGCTTAGGCATTCATGCGGGGATCTGCCGGGCGCCTCTACTGTGATGCTTACAATGACGGTGAAATGCTTTGGAGCGGCTGATTAAGGAGCCTGCGGTTATTGTTATTGGGGAGGGACAGCTTCAGCCTAAGAATGTGAGGAAGCTGAGATTAACCGTTAAGGAGGGAGTTCATGCGCAAATTCTTCATAACGGACATCCATGGGGATCAAAAAGGGCTGGAGCTGCTGCTCCGGCAGTCTGAATTGGACTGGGGAAAAGACCAGCTGGTCATCGGCGGAGATATGATCGACCGTGGCAAGGACTCAGCTGGAGTGCTTGGTTACCTTAAGCAGCTTACAGAGCGGCATCCGGGCCAGGTCCATGCGCTGATTGGCAATCATGAAGAAATGATGGGGGATTATATAATAAGCGGCGACAAGCTTTGGCTTAGCCATGGCGGGCGTGAGACGCTGGCGAGCCTGAAGCAGGCTTATCCCGACCCGGATCAACGGCAGGAACTGATGGAGTGGGCTTATTCCTTGCCAATGTACTTCGAGGATGATGGATATGTATATACACATGCTGGACTATACACAGAGCAGCCTCTGAAGGAGCAGGGCCGGGAGATTCTATGGATGACAGAATATGAATTCTACTGCCAGCCGCGTGAAGCGCTGCTTGCTTTAACGAAGGGCAGGCCGGTGATTCATGGGCATACGCCGGTTGAACGGATCTATGGTGACGGCGCCAGGATGAACTGCGATCTGGGGTCTAATACCTACCCGATACTTGAAGAAAGGTCGCTTGGGCTGGTGAATCTGACGGAGATGACTTGCCATGTGTATAGGCAGGCAGACCAGCGGCTGGAGACCAGACGGATCGGGCGTATTTAGCTCCGGGAGTGACACAAGACAAGAGCACTTATTTGATATGAAGAAAAGAAAGGACGGAGTGAGATGAAGCATCCTTTTCACCTGAAGGCGGTATGGAATGGAGGGCGGAACAGCGAGGGGCATATCGATGCAGGCGGGCTGCGGACGGTCATCTCAATTCCGCAGGAGATGGGCGGACCGGGAACCGGCACGAACCCTGATGAAATGCTGCTGGGCGCAGCGGCGACCTGTTATCTGATCACGCTGGCCGCAATGCTGGAGCGTTCGGAGATTGTCCCGGCGCAGCTGACTCTGGCGTCTGAAGCGACAGTAGATGTGACGAATAACGTGTTCACGTACGAACGGATCGTGCATAGACCGAGAATTGTACTTCAGGCCGATGCGGCACCGGGGCAGCTGAAGACGGCAGAGCGGCTGGCACATAAGGCTGAAGCCTCCTGTATGATCTCCAGAGCCGTGGCCGGGAATGTGCAGATTCAGACGCAGCCGGTCATTGAGGTGGCCGGAGAAGAAGGACAGGCTCAGGAAGAATTGTAGCGTGTAAGAGCCACGGCGCCAGCAGGGATTACATTGACGGCGGCGGCAGATGCTGCTCCACCTGGTAACGGGGCAGTTCTACGATAACTGAGGTGCCTACGGTGAATTCACTCTCGACCCGCAGACGCCCGTCATGCAGCTCAATGATCTCTTTGCAGATGGCCAGGCCCAGACCGCTGCCGGACTGGCGGGACCGTCCCTTGAAGAATTTGGTGCCGAGCTGCGCCAGATCAGCGGCTTCAATACCCTCGCCGTTGTCAGCGACTGTGACGAGTATCCGTTCGCCTTCCAGCACGGCTGTAAGGCGGACCTCCCCCTCCGCAGGGGTGAACTTGAAGGCGTTATCCAGCACATTGACAAACACCTGCTTCAACCGGTTAAAATCACCGTCCACCGGCAGCGGCTGATCGGGAAGGTCGGCATAGAGACGGATCTGCTTCGTCTGCCCCCGGTATCTGAACTGCAGCAGCAGATCTTCCAGCAGGCCTCTGAGATCATAGGGCTGGCGGACAATGCGGATCTCTCCGGCCTGAAATTTGGAGAAGTCGAGGAGATCCTCGACCAGACCGATCAGCCGGTCTGTCTCCCCGGTCATGACCTCAAGACCTTGCAGGGTCTCCCGCTTATCCGACAAATCACCGACCAGCAGCGTCTCTCCCCAGCCTTTGATAGAGGTCAGCGGGGTACGCAACTCATGGGTGACGGAGGAGATGAAATCATATTTGAGCTTCTCGCTCTTGAGGATCTCTTCCGACATATAATTCAGTGTTACCGCCAGGGTGCCGACTTCATCGTCATAGCGTCTCTCTGCCCGGACGGCAAAATTACCGGTGGCCATTTCCTTGGCGACCCCGGTCAGTTGTTGGATCGGCCCTACGATCCGTTTGGCGATAATAAGGCTGAGTATGAAGCCGAAGCCAATGACGAGCAGCCCGACGATGGCTGCATTCAGCGCGATTTTGAGAATAACGTTATATAGAGGCTCTGCCGAAACCGAGTAGCGCAGCAAGCCGATCGTGCTCCCTGATTCCTTCAGTGCAATAGAGACCGCCATAATCCGTTCCCCGTTCACCGGCTTGATGCTCTGAAAGCTTCCTTTACCGCTGGTCAGGGCAGCTCTGACATCGGGGGTATTCACCTGCTCTGTACTGGAGAAGCCGAAGGAATTAATGACCACCTGCCCGGCCGGACTCAGCACTTCCACCTTACTGCTCTCCTCAGGGGAAAGATTCTCCAGAATATAACGCGCCCGCTCATTCAAGCTATAGCTCTCCAGATACTTATTGAAAAAGGTCGCTGAAGTCGTGGCCCTTGTATTCAATGTCTCCATCGCGCTGCCCAGATAATAATAGTGGACGGCGGCGATGAACACCCCCTCCAGCAGCAGCACGATCAGGAGCAGCATAAGGGTAATATAGACGATAAGTCTGGACCTGATTCCCTTCAGCACGATTAGCCCCTCCAAATATATCCGAATCCCCACACCGTCTCAAGGAACTGCGGCCCGGAGGACTCCTGTCCGATCTTCTGGCGGATTCGGCTGATATTCACATCTACAATTTTAAGATCACCCATGAAGTACTGCCCCCATACGGCGGTCAGCATATCGTCCCGGTTCATCGCCTTGTTCGGCTGCTCCATCAGCAGCTTGACGATCATAAACTCGGTAGGGGTCAGCGGGATATCCTGCCCGTCCTTCAATAATTTCCGTTCATCCAGCATCAGAGTAAAAGGCGGAAGCTCAATAAGGTTCTCCTGCGGCAGCGCCTCACCCGGATACATCCGGCGGTAGAGCGAGCGCACCCGGGCAACCAGCTCTACCGGACTGAAGGGCTTGACTACGTAGTCGTCTGCGCCGGATTCCAGGCCCATGACCTTGTCGATTTCCTGGCTTTTGGCCGTGAGCATAATGATTCCCAGCCGGGGGAACTGTGCACGCAGAAGGGTACACACCTCGAACCCGCTGAGTCCGGGCAGCATCAGGTCAAGAATTGCGATGTCGAAGTCCCTCTGCTCCCTGGCAATGCTCAGCGCCTCTTCGCCGGTAGAAGTCTCCGCGATCTCGAAGCCTGCCCGCTTCAGGTTAATGCACAGCAGATCACGGATAGGCTTCTCATCTTCCAGTATCAGCACTTTCATGGACAATTCTCCTTCTTATTGCCGGGGCATTTGCGGTGTGCCGGCGAGCTGAACGACTTCATCCAGTGTCAGCTTGAGCTGATTATAATTCTGCAGGTCAGACTCCTTCAGCTTGGCAGCGGCATCCGGTGCAGGCATTACGGCAATGAACAGGGTCGGCTCTGTGTCATTGTTGGAGATCCCCTGCTCATACAGCAGCTTATACTCTCTATTCTCAGCCTTCAGCTGGGTCTCAGCGGCAGCCCAGGCTTTCTTCGTCAGCAGGCGAAGCTCCAGCAGCGGAGCCTTCACATCAGAACCGGCCTTCTTGTAGCTGAACTGGAGCTTCTCCCACGGCACAGGTGATTCTCCCGGAACCTCAAGCAAGGTCTGGCCGGCCCAAGACTTGGGGATACGGAAGTTGAAGCCCCAGCGGTCGAACTGCTCCTGCACGAAGGTCAGGCCGGACTGTCCGTCCCATTGATAATATTTGGTGATGAATGGGGTGGCCAGCGGTGCCATACCCTCCGTACCGGCAGGCGGTACCAGGAAGCTGAATTCTATGATTCCGTCTTTGTTCACATCCAGGCTGGACTGCGGGTAGTCCTTAACGGCAATACTACTGCTGCCAAGCAGGTCAGGAGCGACAGCCGGCGGAGTCAACACCAGATCCTTGCTTGCAGCGAGCGCGTTATGCTGATAATCATCTGTTGCCAGTATATCAGTAAACCTGTCATTTTCCCATGTCAGCAGTGAAGTATAGGAAGCGTGTGCGCCAACGGCGGCGTCAATGACGATTGCACTCTGGTCAGGGGACACCTTGCCGAACTGGGCTTCGAGCACATTGCCGTCCAGCTTCTGGTCGGATAAGGTCTGCAGCTTACCATCTTTGAGCCGGAGCAACAGGAGATGGGTCTCGCGTATGTTATCTGTGGTGTAGGTACTTTGAAGTAGGGCAATGTCGGTATGGCCGCTTCTGGTCAGGTCGCCAAGAACCAGCTCGTCGTAAGGCTGCTTAAGCAGCTCTGTCAGCTTGCCGCCGCTCAGGCTATAGACCGCCAGCTCTTTGCTTAAACCCTCCCCGCCGCCGTATCCAAGCAGCAGCTCCTCCGCTCCGTCACCGTTAACATCAGTGAAAGACACTTCATTCAATTCGCTGCCCACCCCTGTGAGGTTAGCCAGCTTGGTCCACTTGCCGTCCTGCTGCGAGAGGAGCAGGGTGTTAATCTCGTAATCGGTTTTGTCTGTCTTGTAGAAGGCCAGGAGCTCCTCCTGCCCGTCCTTATCCAGATCCTGTAACTGAATCGCACTCCCGGATTCCGAGCGGATCGGTACAGTTAAGTGCGCATTGGCCGGTAAAAAGGATTTGACGATTCCGGTTAGATTGCCGTCGCTGCTCCCCTGTGACGGGGCCTGAAGCAGATCGCTGGGCGTCTTCATGGTGCCACAGCCGGAGGCCATCAGGCTTAAGAATAGAAGGCTGGTCAGGCCGAAGGTATATTTGTTCATTCCAGTTACGCTCCTTATGATTCATCTGTGGCTAGTATATCCCAACCTTTCGGGCAAATAGTTTCAAAATGGTAAAGGGGGATAACTGAAGATATAAATAAGAGGTGGAATATGAGATGGAATATGAGATGGAATATGAAATGAAGTGCCAGGAACGGTAACGCAAAGTTTATACTCGTCGCTGCGGTGAACATTTGGACTTTCGGCCGCTGTTGTATACAGATTTCTTGATTCAAGCCGCTGTTTGCGGTTGAAATCAGTATACAAAGGCGGACGCTATCGCTCCTACAGTTCCAAATTTCCCCTCCGCTCCTTCCCGCTTTTTGTTAATGGCGTATTCAACTGAAATTGATATCTTCAGTTATCGGGGGGAGGGGCAGGCAAAGACCGGCGGAATGGGCCGCTGTCGCTACCAATCCTACAATTTAAAAAGGCTGTCCCAATCAGCCTTTTTAAGGCTTTTCGGGACAACCCTGTATGGTCTGGCTATTCTATTCGCCTGAGAGCCGCAAGCTCTGCCCGTTGGTAGCAATAACTTCCTTGTACCAGTGGAAGGATTTCTTGCGGTAGCGCTCCAGGGTGCCGGTGTTGTCGTCGTGGCGGTCCACGTAGATGAAGCCGTAGCGTTTGCTGAGCTGTGCAGTGGAGGCGCTGACCAGGTCAATGCAGCCCCAGGAGGTGTAGCCCATGAGTTCAACGCCGTCCTCGATAGCTTCACCCACCTGTACCAGATGGTCATTCAGGTACTCAATCCGGTAGTCGTCATTAACGGTCGGCACTCCGTCTTCTCCGGTAATCAGCTCATCCTTGGCTCCGAGACCATTTTCCACAATAAATAGCGGCTTCTGGTAACGGTCATAGAACATATTCAGCACATAGCGCAGACCCTGCGGGTCAATCTGCCAGCCCCATTCGGAAGCCTTCAGGTATGGATTAGGCGCGCCGCCGATCAGGTTGCCTTCCTGCGTGCGTTTACTGCTGTCCCCGGTCTCACAGATGCTCACATAATAGCTGAACGAGATGAAGTCTACCGTGTGTTTGAGGATGTCGGCATCTCCAGGTTCCATGTGAATCTCAATGCCGTTCTCTCTGAAGTAACGTTTCATGTAGCCGGGATACACGCCTCTTGCATGAACATCCCCGAAGAAATAGTTCATATGCTCCGACTTCATCGCCGCGATCACATCGTCCGGGTTCGGCGTCAGCGGATAGGTCGGCATACTGAGGATCATGCAGCCGATCTGGGCCTGCGGGTTGATTTCATGTCCGATTTTGACTGCAGTAGCACTTGCTACCAGCTCGTGATGAATCGCCTGATACAGATCCTGCTTGCTCAGCTTGTCCTTCGGTGTATAGATCCCGCCGCTCATGAACGGTTCATGCAGGATGGAATTAATCTCGTTAAACGTCAGCCAATACTTCACTTTGTCCTTATAACGCGTGAATACGGTTCTGGCATACCGCTCGTAGAAGCCGACTAATTGCCGATTGACCCAGCCATCATATTGCTTGGATAGGTGCAGCGGAGTTTCGTAGTGGGAGAGGGTCACCAGCGGCTCAATGCCGTATTTGTGGCATTCATCGAACAGGTCGTCGTAGAATTGCAGGCCTTGCTCATTAGGCTCCAGCTCGTCGCCGTTCGGGAAGATCCGGGACCAGGCGATGGAGGTGCGGAAGACCTTGAAGCCCATTTCGGCAAAAAGCTTAATATCTTCCTTGTACCGGTGGTAAAAGTCGATGCCGACCAGCTTCATATTATCTTCGGTAGGTACCTCGGTAATGGGCCCTTTGATTCCTTGCGGAGCTACGTCCTGGGTGGACAGGCCTTTGCCGTCCTCGTTGTATGCGCCTTCCAATTGGTTCGCAGCGACAGCGCCGCCCCACAGGAAGCCTTCAGGAAATGGTGTACTCATGGATTATCCCGCCTTTTGTAAGTTATGGATTCAGATATGGTAAGCTATTGCTAGGTCCGATAATTCCATGCTAATTGTTGTAACGCGTTACATGTCAAGTATTATTTAAAAGATGAAAATATATGTAAGGAGAGTCATCATGTCGAATCTGGATCAAATCGCTAAACTGTCAGGCTTCTCCAAAGCTACGGTGTCGAGAGTGCTGAATCGGTCTCCCCATGTGAGCCAGGCGACGCGGGAGATTATCCTGAAGATCATGGAAGAGCTGGATTATGTGCCGAACGGCAATGCCATTTCCCTGTCCAGAGGGGAGACGATGCAGATCGGGATGGTGACCGAGGGGATCAACGAGGTGATGCTGCCGTTCCTGAACAGCTTCGTGGAGACCGCGAGCCTGCACGGTTATCAGACGATTATCTATACCTCCGGGGGTGATCCGGCCAAGGAGCTGCAAGCCTTCGAGGATATGCGGCGCAAAAGAGTCGATGCACTGGTCATCAGCACCTGTGTTAACGACCAGACGCTCCTTGGCTCCTATTGCAAATACGGGCCGATCGTCTCCTGGCAGCGGATGCAGCTTCCTGAGATTCAGAGTGTGGCCATGAATCAATATGACGGCTATATGCTGGGGCTGGAGCATGTCATCGCAAGGGGATATACGCGGATCGCCAATGCCTTCGGCAGACCGGCCAGTATGAATACTTCCGGGCGGATACAGGCGTACCGGGAGGTTGTCCGCAAATATGCTCTGCCGGTAAACCCCGAATGGTCGCAGACCGGCATCTATTCCATCCGGCATGGCGAAGAGCTGGTCCGGGGGCTGCTTAATTCCGGCGATCCCCCGAGCGCTATCCTCTGCGCCAATGATATGGTAGCGGCAGGGATACTGAGCGAGGCCCGCAGACTGAAGGTGAAGGTGCCGGAGGAACTGGCGATTGTCGGATTCGACAATACAGAGCTGGCCCACACGCTGGGAATCACCTCGATTGATAATCCGATTGCCGCGCAGGCGCAGAGTGCCCTGCATCTGATTCTTGGCAGGCTCAAAGGCACGCCGGCTGTGCAGCAGAAGCTTGAATTCCAGCTCGTACAGAGAGCTACTACTTGAATAAGCCGCGAACCTTCCCGTCCGGGCAGGTTCGCGGCTGTTTGAAATTGCTCATGCTGAAAGCAGGTTGGCCTGTGTCTCACCGCACAATTTCCCTGCGAATTGCAGTATATCGACGGCCGGACGGTATGCCTCAGAAAATAATCTTTTGCTCCGCCATGATCCGGCCGATCTCAAAGATGGCGGCGCATTCCACGAAATGAACCTCGGAGATGATCGAACGGTCATGCGTTCTGTAGTAGTACTTGCCGTCGGTATATACGTGATCGTAGATGAGACTGATGTCATACACCGAGGTGGGGTAGAGCTCCCCTTCACCCTTGGCGATCCCTGCTGTGATGGAATGATGTCCTGAGCCTTCTACGAACGAGATGCCCATTGGAAGCCACAGGGTAACCTGATGATCCTTATCCTGCCGCCAGCTTCCGTTCAAGGTACCTTCACCGATGCGGATCAGACTGTCGCGCAGCTTGCGGGGAATCCAGGGGGAGGGGAAGACCAGATCACGTGCCAGGTTAATGATCCTGCTGCTGTTGTCGATCTGCCGCATCAGGAAGTGGAAGCTCCGTCCGTCCAGCGTAACCTCGGCCCATTCATCAAAGAACAGGTTGTCCGAGAACATCCGCTCCATCTGGTCGACCTCCCCGTAGAGCGCGGGCATCAGCATGAGCTGGCTCTGAATCCGTCTGCCTATCAGCCGTATGAAGTCCACAATCGGGTGGGTCTCCGGCTGGAAGTAACCATAATTAATATCATAATAAAAGCCGAGATTCTCGTTGATCAAATCCTTGGCAAACGCCATGAGATGATCGAATTCTTGTTTCGTTTTCATGCAAAAGCTGCTCCTTCAACCGTATGATCGTGTGCTTATCATATTACGTGCCACGCTCATGTGTCTGTGATGAAAACAGCAGGTAAAGATTGGTTCAGCAGCAGCACCGTCGGTTCTGCGGCTGCGGGTGAACTCTGCCGGATGCACCAACTGGCTGATCCGGCAGAGCAGGGCTCCAATGCGGCAGACGGCCGGCTGTTGATCCGCCAGAAGCCGCTTGCGGACAATGAGCGGAAGAGTTCGGTCTTATTATTCATCATACAGCTACCGAGTATACTGAACTCATCTACTCTGCTGCTGAAGACACTCTAACCCTGCACAGAGATCAGTCAGGCGAGACCGGCTTCTCGGAAATATTCCCCGATCTCCAGAGCACCGGGGGAATCGGCAGCCTGAAGAACCTGCGTATCCTGCTGGATGCGTGTTCGGTGGAGGTGTTCGCTAATAACGGCCTCTCCGCCATCACGAGTCTGGTCTTCCCCGGAGCAATCTGCTCGGGCCTAACCTTCTATTCGAAGGGCGGCAGTGTATTGCTGCGGGACGGACGACTGTCTTTTATTGAACTTTCTAAGCCTGAAAATGGCTGAATATAGCAATAAAAGCTGAAATAAGCAAAAGGGACGAAGCGGAAAGCCTGCTTGGTCCCTTTTGCTGTGTCTTTCGGCGTAATTCATTTGATCTTAAATATTTACAGTTTGTCTAGGCGATCTGCATATATACAGATGGTGATAAAAGAATTAATGTAGTATCGAACGGGCAGCAAAATTAGTGTCTGTATCCATTTAAAGGTCCAGATTATATTCGTGCATCAGGGGTAATATAACTTAAAAAAAGTCGGTGAGCGATGATGATGTCTTCGGTAAAAAGGTTCCTGATCGGACGGCCGCTAAAGTCGGATCAGCTGGGAGAACAGAAGCTGAACAAAACAAAAGCCCTAGCCATTCTGTCCTCGGACGCCTTGTCCTCTGTGGCGTATGGCCCGGAGCAGATTCTGCTGGTGCTGATCACAGTCAGTACAGCCGCATTCTGGTATTCCATTCCCATTGCAGGCGGAGTACTGGTACTGCTGCTTGCGCTGATCTTATCCTACAGGCAGATCATCTTTGCCTATCCCCAAGGCGGCGGGGCTTATGTGGTATCCAAGGAGAATCTGGGCAAATATCCGGGGCTGATTGCCGGCGGCTCCTTGCTCGTCGATTATATACTAACCGTAGCGGTGAGTGTCTCTGCCGGAACGGATGCGATCACATCCGCTTTTCCGAGCCTGCATCCTTATAATGTGCTCATTGCCATTATCTTCGTGCTGCTGATTACGACCCTCAATCTGCGCGGGGTCACCGAGTCGGCTTCCTTCCTGGCATATCCGGTCTATCTGTTCGTCCTGGCGATGTTCATTATGATCGGGCTGGGCGTGTTCAACGTACTGACCGGCAGGGTACCGGCTGAGCTTCATACTTCACTGGGAACACCGGTGGCCGGAATCAGCCTGTTCCTGCTGCTGCGGGCGTTCTCCTCAGGCAGCTCGGCGCTGACGGGGGTGGAGGCCATATCGAATGCGATTCCCAATTTCAAGGCCCCGGCACCGAATAATGCGGCCAAGACCCTGGCGGCGATGGGGATTCTGCTGGCGCTGCTATTCTCAGGGATCGTGTTCCTGGCCTATTATTACGGCATTGCCCCGCGTGAACAGGTCACGGTGGTGTCCGATATTGCCGAGCATGTTTTTGGCCGCAACTTCATGTATTATGTCGTCCAGGGCACGACAGCCTTAATTCTGGTTCTGGCGGCGAACACGGGATATTCCGCCTTCCCGCTGCTGGCTGTGAATCTGGCGAAGGATAAATTCATTCCCCGGATGTTCACCGTACGCGGAGACCGGCTGGGATACTCGAACGGAATTCTCAGCCTCGGCATCTTGTCGATTATCCTGATTATTGCCTTTGAGGGGCGGACGGAGCATCTGATTCCGCTGTATGCGGTCGGGGTCTTCATCCCGTTCACCCTGTCACAGACGGGCATGATCGTCAAATGGCTCCGGCACAAGCCGGAGGGCTGGCTGCCCAAGCTGATCATTAATGCAATCGGGGCGCTGATCAGCTTCATTGTGACGATGATGTTCTTCCTGACCAAATTCACACAGGTGTGGCCGGTGCTGGTCTTCCTGCCGCTGATTATCCTGTTCTTCTACCGCATCTATAAGCATTATGAATCGGTCGCCGATCAATTGCGGATAACCACCTGCGGGGAGCCGCCGCTGGCAATCGAAGGCAATATCATTATCCTGCCGGTGGCCGGCATTACCCATGTGGTGGAGAATTCCCTGCGGTATGCCAAGTCGCTGGGCGCAGAACAGATTATCGCCGTGCATATCCCGTTCGAGCGGGAGGATGACGCCATCTTCGAAGAGAAGTGGAAGAAGTTCCATCCCGAGGTGCGGCTGGTGACGCTGTATTCGCCATACCGCAGCATTATCCATCCTTTGACCAAATTCATCGATACCGTCCAGCGCAAAGCCAGCGAATCGAATTATCAGGTGACTGTCATCGTTCCTCAATTCATTCCGAAGAAGGGCTGGCATAACATCCTGCATAACCAGTCCAGCCTGCTGCTCCGCGCGCATCTGCTGTACCGGCGCAATGTCATTATTACTACCGTTCCTTATCATTTGAAAAAATAACAATATTATGCGCACGAAAGCCTCCAGCCCCGGATATGCCAGGCTGGGGGCTTTCTGTATCTCCCCGGCATGTGATAAGCTTGACTCTATAGGGTAAGCGGATGGAGGGACAGAGGGTGAAGAAACGCAGATTGAACGGGACTGGAATCAAGACCATACTAATGATGATCACGCTGGTCCTGCTGCTTACAGGCTGCGCACAAGGCACGGCTCATATGACCGTGAAGAAGGACGGCTCGCTGGATCTGGCCTTCAGTCTGTTGCTGGATGCCCGAGCTGAGAAGCTGGTCAGCGGCAAGGTGGAGGAGCTTCTGACCCCCCGGCTGGCGGCTGCAGGGATCGAGCTGAATAAGACGGCGAGCGGCAAATCAACGGAATATCGCTTTCATAAATCGTATGCTTCCATGGAGGAGCTGAAGAACAGCAGCAGCGGCTTCGATATTGTGGAGGCCAAGGTGGGACAGACGGACCGGTGGCTGTATACCAAATACGATGTGTCGGTACAGCCTAAGCTGAATGCCTATACGGATGAGATTATTGACGGCCTTGGCAGCTTAAATGTGCCCAAATCCTGGGTGCGGCTGCTGATGGGCAGCTTCTCTGCCGATTTCAAATTAACGATTCCCTATGATCTGTACGGGCCCAATAATGCGGCTGAGCAAGACGGCAACACGTTAACCTGGCATGTGTCCCTTGCGGATTCCGAGCCGATCCGGCTGGTGGTCTATGTACCGGATATCAAAAATATTGCATTTACAGCAGGCGGTATCTTACTGATTCTGGCTGTACTTCTTACATGGTTTATCCGAAAAAGAAAGCAGCGGAGGCCCAAGGCCCCGCCTGAAGGGCCTGCGCCTACTCATCGTCCGGGACCGCTCTAAGCTTCGTGTGGAAGCTGTCCCGGTACTGGCCGGGGGTCATCCCCTCCTGCTTGCGGAAGGAACGGATGAAATTCTGTGAATTGTTGTATCTCAGGCGGGAGGCGATATCCTTCACGGGCATATCGGTCTCCTCCAGCCATTTCTTGGCCATTTTGAACCGGTACATTATCAGGTAATCACTGAAATAATACTGCGTCTCCTTACGGAACACACTGCTGATGTAGTTGGCGTTATAATGCAGCCGGGAGGCGCACTCCTCCAGCGTCAGATCCTGGTCATATTCATGCTGGACGATGTCGATCAGCTTCTCGGAGATATTATGATACTGGGCATTCTGCCTGCTGTGGAAAATGACGATGACCGGCTGGATCACGATCGTCCAGAACCAGTCTTCAATCTCGGCCACGATGTGCAGATCGGTCAGCTCCTCGAACAGGGACCCGCCCGCATGATAGATCTGGTTCAGCGTAATGCCCGATTCCTGCATCATAATGAGCGTGTTGTTCAGCAGCCGCGTCAGCGGAATCTGATATTCCTGCGGCGAGAGCCCCAGCGCAAAAATACACTTAAACAGCTTATGCAGCAGCTCCTTCGCTTTATCACTGTCCGCCAGCTTGATGGCATCCATCAGGTCATTTTCCGTATGGGTCGGGTAGTTCAAATTGAGATAATGCTTGCCCGAGTTGATATTCTCATATTGGATGATGATGCCTTTGCCCAGGGTAATCCGGTGCTTCAAGGCTTCCAGGCTTTCCCTGTAGGCAATCGACATTTTGTCAAAGGAATGAAACGGCAGGCTAAGTCCAATGCTGACCTGCAGCTTTAGGACATGATTAATCTCCTGCTGGAGCTTCTCTGTTAGCGCATAGAGCATCCGGTGAAAAGCTTCCGTGTCCTCATCGGCGCTTCCGATTAAGACCGCCAGGGCATGACCCATCATCACAGGGGTTAGCCTGTGCTGCGCAGAGACCAGCTCCTGGGTCATATTATGCGCGGCGAATAACAGCAGGTTGAGATCCTTTTTCTCATAGCTGTTCTCCTCGGAGAAGTCGATGCTCAGCGTAATGACCGCCATCGTCTTCCACTCCTCCACTTGCTTGCCGTACCCGTATTGCTCCAGCTCCTCCATCAGCTCGCGTCTTCTCAGATTGCCCCCGAACGCCTGAATCAGGAAGAAGGTCCGCACCTGCCCGAGATGCTGGCTGACCTCCTTCTCCAGCTGTGACTTCGATTGGAACAGGGAATGCACCTGCTCGCCGATGAGCTGGAATTCATCGGTGCGCCCTGCCCGCAGACCTGGACGGCGCAGTCCAATCTGGGTGAGTAGCCGCTCAATAGGTGTATACATGCGCCGGGAGCCCAGCCAGGCCAGCAGCACAGACAAAAGCAGCATGAACGTGCAGACGAAGACCGTGTATGTGCCGATTTTGCCCGATTCGCGGGTCAGACTCTTGATGGAGGTGGCCGACAGATAGATCCAGCCGTTCAGCTGGGAACGCATATAAGTGATAGAGTAATCGGCGTCATGTAGCCTTGTCTTGAATTGTCCAGACGGTTCGGCGGCAGTATTGATCTGCTGTAAGCCCGTGAATCCGGCCGCTTCGGCAGGCTCTCCGATCAAATTGCGGTCCGGGTGCAGCAGAATCCGTCCGCTTTTATCCAGCACCATAATGTTGTCCAGCGGCTGCATATCGGGATTGATGAAGTCCTGGAGACTACAGGCCGGAATATTCGCCAGGGCCAGGCCGTATTTCTGCAGCTTGGTCGTCGGCAGCTTCTTGATCAGGCTGATGCTGTACTTGCAGCCGGTCACATTAATGCTCTCTTCGCTGTAAAAGAGGGAGGAGGGGTTCAGCACCCAGGAGGAGCTGCCTTCCACATTCAGCAGATTGGTGAGCTGCTCGTAATTGGGGTATTCATTCAGCCGGTAGAGCCCGGAATTCTTGATCATCCAGTTCTGCCGCTGATTGAGCAGGATGACATCCTCCAGCCTCGTATCGAAGGACTGCATATTGCGGATCTCATTGCGGATGTCATTATATAAAATGAAATCGTTTTCATTCAGCGGGTTGTTCAGCGCCTTCTTCAGCACCGAAGAGTTCACGACCTGGTTTAAGGTTTGGTTGACAGTATTCAGCTTATGCTCTACATTTGAGGTAATTTGTAAAATGAGTTCCTTTTTGCTTTCGTTAACATTTTTTTGAATTTCGCTTGAGGATGTGAAATAAGAGAAGGAACCGATGAACAGCACCGGCAGGATGCTGATGGCGAACGCGAACATAGTTAATTTACTGAGAAAGCTAAGATGTTTCAACCGGGCTCAGCACCTTTACATAAATTAGGATAATCACTGTCTTAAGTGTATGCATCACGAAGGATAATAACAATAATCATCTGGTGCCGCAATAATCATTTTCTCTAATCATCTGTAAATATCCTACATTTCGCAATAGATCCATATACATATTACGCTTCGGGGGGTTATGGAATGTTCAACCGGTTAGCGGGCAGGAAGGGCACTTTTGCAGGAGGCTTCATCCTATTCTTATCGTTCATTATGTTAAGCGCTTGCAGCGGGGACCCGTCCGCCGGTTCCGATTCAGCAGACGCTCCGCCGTCCATTTCGATACTGGCACCGCTGCATTTTCCGCAGACGCCTTCGGGGGAGCTGATCGCCGAGATTGAGCGGTTGACCGGGACTCAGCTCGATATAACCTGGGTGCCGGAGGGCGTCTATACGGACAAAATGAATACCGCACTGACCACCGGGTCCCTTGGTAAAGTGACGTTCGTGAAATTCACCGATTATAATCCGGTCAAGAATATGATCCGCTCCGGCGCTTTTTGGGAGATTGGCCCCTACCTGGACGAATATCCGAATCTCAGTCAGCTGAATGCGGCGATTCTGGGGCAGACTTCGGTGGACGGAAGGGTATATGGCCTCTATACGGAAAGGCCTGCCTCCCGGCAGGGCATTATTATCCGCAAGGACTGGCTGGAGAAGCTGCATCTCAGTCCGCCGGGAACGCTGGAGGAGCTGTATGAGGTGATGAAGCAGTTCACCATGAGTGACCCGGATGGCAACGGCAAGGCAGATACCCTTGGACTGGTGGACCGCAACGATCTGGTGTACGGGGTATTCAAGACGTTAAGCTCCTACTTCGGCACGCCGAATAACTGGAAAATCGAAGATGGACAGTTCATCCCGGAATTCGCCACACCTGAATATATGGACACGATGAACTTCATGCGCAAGCTGTATAAGGAGCAGAACATCAACCAGGATTTCGCCCTGACCAGCAAAGAGGTGCAGCGCGACAAGTTCATCCGGGGAACAGCGGGGATCTTCATCGGGAGCATGACGGATGTGCAGCGGCTCTCGATTGAAGCCAAAGCGATCAACCCCAAGGCGGAGCTGACGCTGATTAACCGGATTAAGGGGCCGCAAGGATACAGGGTATGGTCCATCCCCAAGTACAACGGCTTATATCTCTTTTCCCGCAAAGCCATTGCCACTGAGCAAGAACTAAAGCAGGTTCTCGGATTCTTCGACCGCACGATGGATGAGGATGTCGCCAACCTGATGGCGTACGGCTTCGAAGGCCGCCACTATAAGCTGGACGTGTACGGCAAAGTGATTCTCCCGGAAGAGACCTCCCAGCTTCGGGTGTATGAGGTCAATCCGCTCAACTCCTTGATGATCGCCGATGTGGGCAATACGCATATCAAGGAAGTCGCACAGAAGGAGCAGCTCACCGCCCTGGCCGACCAGCTCAGCCGGGATAACGAGCAGTTCCTGGTCGATGACCCCACCGTGTCACTCACCTCGCCCACCTATGACGAGAAGAACGCCGAGCTCACCGCCATCATCACAGACGCCACGTACAACTATATTCTCGGCAACATCGACGCCGCCGGCTTCGCTGGAGAGGTCGAGAAATGGAAGACCAGCGGCGGCCGCCTGATTATTCAGGAGTATGGGGAGGCGGCGAGGGCGAGAGGGGTGGAGGAGTGAGTGATACATGTACAGAGCTGGAGTTGCAGCAACTCAGAGATAAGCCCACCATGTCGCGTATAACTTCTAAATTGTGGTAAGATAAGGGTTATTCTAACTTGCTGATTACAAGGAGACAATATGGAACCAATCATTATCCAACCTGTGAACGCCCGGAATTGGGAGGAAGCTCTAGAGATTTCGGTCTGTAAGGAGCAGCGGAACTTCGTTCCTTCGGTGATGGAATCGCTCGCGTATGCTTATATTAAGCCGTGGGATGAAGCGTTAGATCCGTATATTTTGTCTATAGACGACCAGATTATCGGCTTCTTTTATCTTTCATATACTCCCGGGAGCTCAGATAATTACTGGATCGGCGGATTTCAGATTGACCGCAGGCATCAACGGAAAGGTTACGGGAAACAAGCAATGGATGAAATCATTACGTTCATTAAGGAAGTTCATCCGATGTGCAGCTTAATATCCTTAACCGTAGAACAAGAGAATTCGGTAGCGCAGAAGTTGTATGAAGACTTAGGGTTTACCAGCGAGCAGCGTTTGAACCAGGATGGGGAGCGGATCTATAATCTCCGGCTTACCTGAAGATTCAATACATAATGGAGGTTGATCATACCATGAATATTCAATTACATAAGATTACCCCGGAGCTGGAACAGGAATGTACCCAATTGAGCGTGAGTGCCGGGCAGCTGGACTTGGTGGCAAGTAATGCAGACTCACTGGTACATGCGGTAAATGAGCCTACCTCTGTACCCTACGGCATTTTTAATGAAGAAGAGATGGTTGGATTTGTCCTGTTCGATAATGAAAGATATACAGACGGTTACTATTGGATTCTGAGATTTATGATAGACGGGAGATTTCAGGGGAAAGGTTATGGGCGCTCGGCTATTAAGGAAGTCATTAAGATGCTCAGAACCCGCGAGGACTGCACACAGATCAGGGTATCGCATATTCCGCATAATCTAACGGCCAACAAGCTCTATAAGGATGTGGGATTCATCGATACTGGGGAGTTAGAGGATAACGGGGATATTATTTTGGGTTATTCGATGTGAGCTTCTCCACAATTGTTCAGTCGGGTACCAGTCGCTATAAGAATTAGGCAAATGCATCTCTGGATCGCCCATATCAAGACATAACCAAGGAATGTTGCACGAAATGCAGGAATTTTCTCTTTGGGCGGCTTAGAAGAGAAGGAATGCTGCTTTTTCTGCAACATTTTTTGATAATGGTTAGTTTATGAAGAGGAATGTTGTAATTTGTGCAGGATTTCTGAGTAACAGCGAGACTAATCAGCTTTCTCTCCCCACATGGCCCCGCCGCGCGAAGCGGCGGGGCTATTCCTTTGCCCCCTTTCAAGGATAGGCCTTGAAAGCCCTCAGCCTGGAGCGGCAGAAAGGGACGGAGGGAGGTTTGGAACTGGAGGAGCGGTAGCGTCCGCCTTTGTCTACGGATGTTATCTGCTGCAAGCATATAATCAACAACATCTGGAGACAACAGCGGCCGGAAGTCCAAAGCTCACGCAGTCCCGCTCCCCGCCGCTTCCTAACGGGTCTTCCCACGGCCTATCCTCCCCCCCATCACACGATAATCATTAACCCACACCCCCACACCCCGCCCGCCTTTATGAGCAAATGATTGTTTTCGTAATCCTTCGCGCAGCGTAAGGTGAGCTTGTAACCAATACAAGTTAAACGGAGGTCAAAGAGGAATGACGAAAAAATCCTTCAACCTGCTCCTAAGCTCGCTGCTGACACTCAGCATGTTGTCCGCTTGCGGCGGTAACAACAATAAAGAGGCGGCGGCTACCACAGACCCGGGCGCCAGCACCGGGACCAACACAACCGTAACCACGGACCCGGCCACCGCAGAGCCGGAGAAGCCGACAGAGATTAAGATTATGCTGCCGCTGAATACGACAGATACTCCGCCCGATACGATCAAGACGGAAGTGGAGAAATTGACGAATACGAAGCTGACCTATCAATTTTTCCCGGCCGATACGTATGAAGAGAAGCTGAACTCCTCGTTCGCCACAGGCTCCCTGCCGCAGGTGACGTATCTGAAGAATCAAACGACCTTCCTGCAGATGAAGGAAGCGATCAAGGACGGGCAGTTCTGGGAGATCGGGCCGCTGCTCAGCGAATTCCCGAACCTGAACAAGCTGAAGCCAGAGATCCTGAATAATACGAAGGTAGACGGCAAGCTGTATACCCTGTACATCGGCCGCCCGCTGGCCCGCCAGGGGATTATTTACCGCAAGGACTGGGCGGATAAGCTAGGTCTGAAAGCACCGGCCAATACCGAGGAGCTGTTCGCCATGGCCCAAGCCTTCACCGAGAAGGACCCGGACGGCAATGGGGTGAAGGATACCATCGGTCTGGTGGACCGCAATGAGCTGGTGTACGGCGCATTCAAGACGGTCTCCTCCTGGTTCGGCACGCCGAATAACTGGGCGGAGAAGGACGGCCAACTGGCCCCGGAATTTACCTTCCCGCAATACATCGACACGATGGATTTCTTCCGGAAGCTGCGTGAAGGCGGGTACATGAACCAGGACTTCGCGGCAACCAGTAAAACGGATGCGGTGAATACGTTCGTCAGCGGCAAGGCGGGGCTCTATATCGGCGGGTCGATGCAGGATATCGATTCTCTGAACAAGGACCTGATCAAGAACGTGCCGGATGCCGTACTGGATACGCATAGTATGGTGGCTGGATCTGACGGCAAGTTCGCCCAGTGGATGATTCCCGGCTATAACAACGTAGTGCTGTTCCCGAAATCTGCGGTGAAGGATGAAGCGGAGCTGAAGAAGATTCTGAAGTTCTTCGACTACATGATGACTCCTGAAGTATCGAACCTGATGTACTGGGGCATTGAAGGTACACACTACACCGTGGTGGACGGCAAAGCCAAAGCAACCGACAATAAAGAGCTGATCGAACGCGAAGTCAAAGGCTTCAAGGACAGCGTCATCGGCGAATACGAAACGAACGGCATGTATCAGAGTCTGAACGTGCTGCCGGGCCGGATTCATGCGGAGGAGCTGGTGCTGGAGAATGTGAAGGTAGGGGTGGCCGATCCTACAGCCGCACTCGATTCGGCAACCTATACGTCTAAGGGCGTGGAGCTTCAGCAGATCATTACAGATGCCACTTATAAATACATGTACGGTCAGCTCGACAAGGCCGGATTCGAGAAGGAAGTGGAGAACTGGAAGAGCCGGGGCGGGGCGAAGATCATCGAAGAATACAACGCCGCGTACAAAAAATAAGCACAGCACAGCCGCTATAGGAGCGGACTGAACAGGAAGAGGGCTGCCCCGGGTTAGCGCTCCGGCAGCCTTTTTTCTACCAACGAATAATTTACAGAGAAAGGAAGAGAACCATGCAGGAAGTTACCGCCCCGTCCCGAGCAGTTCCCGAACCGAAGCCAAAGAAGTATAAGAGCAGCAGTGAACTGAAGAAGCGGCTGTGGCGCAATAAATTACTCTATGTGATGCTGATCCCCGGCGTGCTGTATTTCATTATCTTCAAATATTTGCCGATGTACGGACTGATTATTTCCTTCCAGGATTACAAGCCGTACCAGGGGATTACCGGGAGCGAATGGGTGGGCATGAAGCATTTCAGCCGGCTGTTCACCGAGCCTGATTTCCTGAACATACTCAGCAATACGCTGATTTTGTTCGGGATGAATATTCTGATTTATTTTCCGATTCCGATTATCTTGGCCCTGATGCTTAATGAACTCAGAGGCACCTTCTTCAAAAGATTCTTCCAGACCTTAGTCTATCTGCCGCACTTCATGTCCTGGGTTATTGTCGTCTCAATTTCCTTCGTCATGGTGACGATGGACGGGGGGATTATCAACGAGCTGCTGGCTTACTTCGGATTCGCCAAAATCAATTTCCTGCTGAGTCCGGGCTGGTTCCGGCCGATGTATATCCTTCAGGTCATCTGGCGGGAAGCGGGCTGGGGCACGATTATCTATCTGGCTTCCATTGCCGCTATTGATCCGGGGCTCTATGAAGCTTCGCGTATGGACGGCGCCGGACGGCTCAGACAGGTCTGGCATATTACGCTTCCGGCCATCCGGGGAGTGATCATCACCCTGTTCATTCTGAAAATCGGTTCCGTTCTCGACCTGGGCTTCGAGCATGTCTACCTGCTGCTCAACTCCATGAACCGCGAGGTTGCGGAAATTATCGATACGTATGTCTACACCGCCGGTCTGCGGCAAGGGCAATTCAGCTACAGTACAGCCATTGGCTTCTTCAAGTCGATTGTGGGCCTGATTATGGTCATGACCGTCAACAAGGTGTCCAAGAAAATAGGAGAAGAAGGCGTTTATTAAAATGCCGCGGGAGGAATTCAAATGGTAGAAGACCGCACGATCAGCGGCAGACTATTCTCTGCCGTCAACTTTATACTGCTCGCCCTTATTGCGCTGGTAACGGTGCTGCCGTTCGTCCACGTTGTCGCAGGCTCTTTCACAACCAGTGCCGAGCTGGCTGCCAACAAGTTTGTGCTGATTCCGAAGGTGTGGAGCTTCGAGGCGTACAAATTTATTTTCTCCACCAATACGATCTTCCGGGCCTTGGGAGTGTCAATTGCAGTCACACTGGTAGGCACGCTGTTCAGTATGTTCATTACGGCGCTGATGGCCTATGGTCTCTCCCGCAGGGATCTGGACGGCCGCCGGGTGTTCAACTTCCTGGTGGTGTTCACGATGCTGTTCCACGGGGGAATGATTCCTACGTTCCTGGTGGTGAAGGAGCTGGGGCTAATCGACTCGTATGCGGCGCTGATTCTGCCGTCGGCGATCAGTGCGTTCAATATGATTATACTCAAGAACTTTTTTCAGAATATTCCTGAAGGGCTGGAGGAATCGGCCAAGATTGACGGCTGCAATGACTTCGGGATTCTGTTCAAAATCGTGCTGCCCCTGTCACTGCCGGCGATTGCCACTATCTCTCTGTTCTACGCCGTGACGTACTGGAACACTTATATGAGCGCCATTCTCTATCTGGATAACAGCGCCAAATGGCCGATTCAGGTTCTGCTGCGGCAGATTGTCGTGCTGGCCAGCGGGATGGATCACAGTGCAACACTGGACGGTACAGTTCCGCCGCCGGATCAGACGATCAAGATGGCCGTTATCGTGGTCGCTACGCTGCCGATTCTGATGGTGTATCCGTTCCTGCAGAAGCATTTTGCCAAGGGTGCGATGCTGGGCTCGATGAAGGGCTGATGACTGACAGATGTTGACGGACGCCGAGGGACGGCGGGATCTTCTAAACGATGAAAGGGGTACACAGATGATAGGCAGTCTGCCGCAAACACCGATCGAATGGGCGCAAAAGGCCTGTGATTCACTAATGGATACGTATGAGGCGGGAGAGCTCCCGCCTGCGCACCGCTGGCATTATCATCAGGGCGTGTTCCTGTGCGGGATGGAGCTGCTGTGGAAGACGCTCGGGGAGGACCGCTATATCGATTATATTAAGCAGTATGTGGATGATCTGGTGGATGAGCAGGGGAATTTCGACTTTGCCCGGGATGAGCTGGATGCCGTACAGGCGGGGCTGCTGCTCTTCACACTGTATGAACGGACCCGTAAGCGGAAATACCGGGAGGCTGCGTTCAAGCTCCGCTATCTGCTGCTGACGCTGAACCGGACCTCTGAGGGCGGGTACTGGCATAAGGACAAATATCCGAACCAGATGTGGCTGGACGGGCTGTATATGGCCGGGGTGTTCTCGCTGAAGTATGCGAATACTTATAGAGACGATTCATTACGGGCCGAGGTCCTTCACCAGGAGCGCCTGATGCGCAAATATATGAAAGACGAAGCCACCGGCCTGCTCTATCATGCCTGGGATGAGAGCCGCAGAATGCCATGGGCGAATCCCGGCACCGGCTGCTCGCCGGAGTTCTGGAGCCGCTCGCTCGGCTGGTACGGGCTTGCGGTCTCGCAGTTCATGGATGAGCTGCCGGAGACTGATCCGGGGCGGGTGGAGCTGGCCGCCGAGCTGAGCGGATTCGTGCAGGCGCTGATCCGCTGCCAGGATGCGGCAAGCGGCCTGTGGTATCAGGTGGTGGACAAGGGACATGAGCCGGATAACTGGCTGGAGACCTCCGGCTCCTGTCTGTTCGTGTACACGATAGCGCGGGCGGTGAAGCTGGGTATTCTTCCGGCTGAAGCTATAGATGAAGCGGTGGAAGCCGCTCGTAAAGGCTATGAAGGCTTAATTCAGGTGCTCCAGTGGGATGAGCAGGACCGGCTGATTCTGCCGGATATCTGCATCGGAACATCGGCAGGAGATTACCGCAATTATGTCACCCGCCCGAAGGTAAGCAACGATCTGCACGGCGTGGGCGCGCTGGTAATGGCCTGTGTGGAGATGCAGGGTTTGTATCCGGCGCAGGAGGTGCAGGGTGTATAACATAGTGGATTACTGAGCGCAGCGGGACAGCGGAATTCCGGCGATGCAGGCGATTGCGGATGCTATTGCAGCGGCGGGACTCCTCTACGGGCTGCCTGAGCAGGCCGTAGAGTAAATTAGCTTCACCAATATCGATATTTCGATGGCGAAGCACGCCGTGCCCGGCCAGCCCGACATGATGGCAGGGCTTCAGGACATGCAGCGCCGGGGCTTCTTTCTCGGCAATGTCCGTGATGTGCAGTATCAACAGGTGAGCATAGAGAACCATGACGGGCCTGCTTTTACCATTGAAAATGGGGAAGAAGTGGAGTTCCTGAACTGCCGCTCCAGAAATACGGCCAAGCCGGAGAATCTGGTGGAGCAGGTTAGGGTGGTACTGGCGGAAAGGTAACGCCTGGAGGTTCTGTGAGACCTGGTGAGATCAGGCGAGACCAAGGGAGTCATTCCTCTGACCGTGTGCGCGGAAGCTGAAAGTGAAAGAGCCTGGTCCTTTTGGGGACCGGGTTTTTAAGGTTAAATAGAAGTTTGTACTATTTCACTTGAATTTTCATGGCGTAAACCGCAGTGCCTTTCTTCCAAGTAGCCATCACTCCATAGATGTAGGTGCCTGCACTATCCGGTGCATTAAATTGATTTAAGTCAGTAATATCTTTGAATTTATTCTTACTAAAGTGTTCTCTTATAAGCATTGAATCCGGCGGAGAATCAAATTTGATCTTGATTTCAGATCCGGCAGGAACAACTTCCGCCTCCTTCTTCTCCATAGCTTCCCACGGACCCCCATATAATTCTTTGGCACCCCAACTATACGTACTAACCTCGACTGGAACAGTTTCATCGGTATCCAAAGTAGCGCTCATTTCAGGTAACGGCATGGAGCTAAGTTTGCTGCATCCGGTGATCATCACTATAAGAATAAGTGCTAGTAACAAGTTTACTTTCCTGTTCATAGGCATCCCCTTCTTTGGCAGACTATGTAACAGGTATTCTATACTATGATTGTCAAAAAACAAATATAGGCGATAAACCACAGTATGCAACTGGTTACAGTATACCCTACATCCTCCGCAGCAGATCCTTCGGCTTCAGCCCGTTCTTTTTCGCCGCAGCATTCCAGAAGGAGTGGGTAGCGCTCCATTTCCAGGCGAAACGCGGGAAGTTCGGGCTGATCAGCAGGGGATCCCCGGAATTCCGGGACTGAATGCTCTCGGCCAGACTGTGCAGGGCACGGCCCAGGTTCTTCAGCGGTCCCTTGCCGAGAGGAACCTTCCCCAGGGAGCCCAGCATTTCACCGGCGCCATGGCCTAGGCCTTGCCCGAAATGAACACCGGCGCGCGCGCACCAGTGGTTCAGAATATCCAGTGCAATCTGGTTCTGCTCGCCCTCATAGAAGCCGTTGTTGATCAGCGCATAGATGTAGATCTCCCGTTCGCGTTCCGACTTCAGGTAATCTTCGAGAGTAACCAGCAGCTGGAACAGATGTGACGGGATGCCGTCAGTATAGATCGGGAAAGCAAACACCAGGACATCCATGCGGCATAGCTCACTGTACTGCTCAGGTGTGAGCGGCTTTTTATTGGGAGTGTAGTAGTGCAGTTCATTGCCGCTGACGATGAGCGGTTCCAGCATTCCCAGCAGAATGCCAGAGTTGCTGCCCGTAGGCTTGGGACTGCCGTTGATCATGGCTACGTTCATTAGATGACCTCCTTAATGCTGCGCGGACTGTTATGGAAGTAGACATTGTTGCCTGTAGAATAGAAATTGATGCTATTAGCGGCGACCAGTGTTCGGGCTGTATCTTGTTCAGCTTCCGTGATGTCGTCGCCATAGAAATGCACCGATAGTGCAAACTGATGATCATAGCGGTTGCGGTGATGGGTGTCTCCCTTGCGGGTTACAAAATAAGGAAGCACGTAGGAGATGCTCCGGTTCAGCACATTCAGTACAAAGGGGCTGTAGCTGCCATACATACATTTGCTGATAATAATAAGTTCATCGCTGCGGGAGAGCAGCTCGCCCAGATTGTTATAGCCATCCCGCTTAATTACGCATACACCGGGTGTCCGGGTCCAGCAGCCGAAGCAGCCCAGGCACGAGCGAATGGCACCGTTATCCGAGATGATCGTCAGCTCTTCTTGCGTATCCCCGACCCAGCCCGCGAATTCTTGCTCCTGCAGATCATGTATGATCATTCTCATGACTTCATCTCCTTAAAAGATAGACTTAAGCTCCAGCAAATCGCGCCAGTTGCCTGAATACCGGACCCCGTTATTCGTGAGCAGGGCAGTGATCCCGTGCACCATGGACCAGAGTGAGATTAACTGAGTGGTGAACTCGGTCTCCGGCAGACCGTTGCTGCGGAACACTTCAAAGGTTGTGCTCCTGAACAGGGCAAATGGCGGATAACTGTCAGCATTATAGTTGTCCAGATCAATGACTATACCTGAATGGTAGAACAGAAACTGGAAATACTGCGGATGCTCTATGAAAAAATCAATATAAGCCTGCCCCAGCAGGATAATCGCTTCAGGATTTCCCTCTTGTCCCTGAACGGAGGTATGCAGGGTGTCCATGAACTGGCCGGTGACATGCTCCCCCATGGCGGCTACGAGTTCATCTATATTTTTGAAATGACTGTAGGGGGCGGTGTGGCTGACCTCACATTCGGCAGCGACCTTGCGCAGGGAGAAGCTGTTGATGCCTTCCAGGTTAATCAGCTTAATGCCAGCTTCTATAAGCTGGTTGCGTAAATTGCCGTGGTGGTAAGGTTTCTCCTTCATGGTATGCGTTCATCCTTTCGTTCTTGCCAATTATCTTAACGTTGTTAAGATTGTAACAGGTCATCTTTACACCGTAAAGATAAGATGTTCTTACAGAGTATTCCCTGAATAAATTTTGCAAATAGCTTAGGAGTGAGTTATTATTAGTACCAAGTACTAATATCAGATACTATATTAAAAATTTGAAATATGAGGTGAGCATGATGAAGGGTGCAAGAATTACAGCCATCGGATCTTACGTGCCGGCCCGGAGACTTACGAATCAGGATCTGGAGCAGATGGTGGATACCAACGATGAGTGGATTGTGCAGCGGACAGGAATCCGGGAACGCAGAATCAGCCGCGGGGATGAGTATACCAGCGATCTGTGTACAGCCGCTGTCCAGGATATGATGCTGCGTTATGGAAAAAGTGTCCAGGATGTCGATATGGTGCTTGTGGCGACCAGCACGCCTGATTTCTCTTTTCCATCCGTGGCGTCCATTGTGCAGCATACCCTTGGGATTCCGCTGACTGCGGGTGCGATGGATCTGAGCGCCGCCTGCGCCGGATTCGTGTATGCTCTGCATACGGCTCATGCGCTGGTGTCCTCGGGACTGCATCATAAGGTGCTGGTCATCGGGGCCGATGCCCTGTCCAAGATCACGGATTATACGGACCGCAGCACCTGTATTCTGTTCGGGGACGGAGCTGGGGCTGTGCTGGTAGAGAGCGGGAGCGGTCAGGATGATTTCATGGGGTTCCATCTCGGCAGTGATGGAGGCGGGGCGCAGCATGTCTACCGCACAGGGCTGGCGGACAAGGTGAACGGAGTGGAGCTTAACAATTCAGGCCTGCTGGTACAGAACGGGCGTGAAGTCTTCAAATGGGCGGTCCGTACGGTTCCTCAAGGGGTACAGCAGGTGCTGAAGAATGCCGGAGCCGACCTTGCGGAAGTAGACTGGTTCATCCCGCACAGCGCCAATCTGCGGATCATTGAACCGGTCTGTGAACGGCTGAATTATCCGCTGGAGCAGGCGTTATACAGTCTTGAATATTTGGGCAATACCTCGGCAGCCAGTATTCCGCTTGCCCTTGATCTGGGTATCCGGGAAGGGAAGGTACGCAGCGGCCAGCAGGTACTGCTGTACGGATTCGGTGCGGGGCTTACCCATGCGGGCCAACTGGTCAGACTGTCACTGGACCCTCAGGTAGCTGAGCCTACTCCGCTGTGATGCGGGCAGGATAGAGCAACAAGGACAGGCCAATGCGGGGGCCAAGCCGAAAAATGGTCCCCAAAATCAGAAAAACGGTGCCTTGAAGCTGCCCGTTAAATGAGCGATTATAGTATCTAAAGCGTTGTCGGGTGGGTGCGTAATGCAGCCAGACGAAGTTCTGAGCTGGAGGGGAGGGATGGCAGGACAGATCCGGGATAGAAGTCAGGAGGTTCAGAGGTTCAGGCGGTTCAGCCCGCTGCCGCAGGATTCACGGATGATCAGCGCGGGTTCTACAACAAACGAGCCGCCCTCAGATTGGTTGTTGATGAGATCGAACAGCATATGGGCGGCAAGTACACCCAGCCGCTCCTTGTTCTGGCGGATAGTCGTCAGCGTAGGGCTGGTATACTGGCAGGCCTCGATATCGTCACAGCCGATGATGGCCACATCCTCGGGAACACGCAGACCCTGCTCCTTCAAGGCGCGGATTGCGCCGAGGGCGAGGAGGTCGGAGGCGGCGAAGACCGCTTTTGGTAACTCTCCCGACTCCAATAACGAGTTCATCGCTGCGTAACCGCTGGGCTCGAAGAAATCGTCGCCATGCACGAACCACTTAGGATTCATGACCAGGCCGAACCCTGCAATGGCTCTGACATACCCTGCTTCCCGCAGGTTGGAGATGTCCGAATCCGCTGTACTGCCTATGAACCCAAGCTCCCGGTGCCCGAGCAGGTAGAAATGCTCCACCACCTTGGTGGCAATCTGGTAATTGTCTGACATGACATACCCGGATTTCTTGCCGGTCAGCTCCAGGTCAACGCCGATGCAGGGAATATGGCTCCGGTCCAGCTCCTGTATCGCAGGCTCCATCTGCTCTCCCGAGATAATAACACAGCCGTCCACATGGAAATGCAGGCAACGCGCGTAGTAATCACCGCTGTTAATGAACTTCTCATTCGAGAAGAAGATCAGGTCATATCCCAGCACGCCCATCTGCTTCTTGAACGAATTGAGCACCTCCACGAAAAAAGGATGGGTAAATTCCACATTCAGCTCACCGGCAAAAATAACCCCGATCAGATTCGACTTCTTGGTGGCCAGCGTCTTGGCCGAGCTTGAGGGGGTATATCCGGTTTGTTCGATGATTTCGAGCACTCTTCGTTTCGTTTTTTCGGAAACATCGCTGTAATTGTTCATGATTTTGGAGACAGTGGATATAGACACCCCGGCCATTTCAGCAATTTTTTTGATATTCATTTGCATGGCTATGCTCACCCCCGCTTCATAGTTATAACAGGGCCAAAAGACGGGTATGCCAGGGTTACTCAAGGCTACTGACCGTTCGCTTGGACACTCTCTGCTGTCAAATTGCAGTCCTTTCTAGAGTCTATTCAACTTGCCGAAACAAGTCAAAGGTTAATTGCATTCAGAGGAAACGCATGGAGAGAATCGAAACCGATTTCGGTCCGTGGGCTTGAGAGTAAGTGGAGAGCTGCGGGACGATGGAATTACGGTAAGACGGACTCTAATCCAGAGGAGGCATACACGGAATGAAAAAGAATATACCGGCGTTGTTAGCAGCCGCAATAATCGTTACCGGACTTCTATCGCCGCTGGGCAGCGGCGGGGCTGAGGCGCACGCTGCTCACAACAGGGTGACAACGCCTGCAGGGGCAACGGCCGCCTTGCAGAGCGGGAGCGTGGCAGATGATGAATTGAAAGCGTTTACGGATATACAACCGGACAGCTGGGCGGCTCATGCTGTACAGCGCTGGAGCCGCAGCGGGGTAATCTCCGGCTACGGGGACGGCAGCTTCCGGCCGGAACAGCAGGTGACCCGGGCAGAGTTCGCGGCTATCGTCAACCGTATATTCGGCTATAAGGACAAGGCGGCTGTGCTTCCGGCAGATGTTCCGGCAGCGGCCTGGTACAAGGACGATATTGCCAAAGCGGTAGCGGCAGGGTATCTGAGTGCAGGCACAGATCAGCGTATGAAGCCCGCCGCGCAGCTTACGCGCGGGGAGGCGGCAGTGGCGCTGCAGAAGATTTTTCGGCTGGAGCCGGGCGATCAAGCCAAGGGCTTGTATAGCGATCTGGCCGGGGCAGACAGCGGCGTAGTCTCGGCAGCGCATGCACTTACGGCAGCCGGTTATATGCAGGGTTATCCCGGAGGATTGTTTAAGCCGGACGGGAAGATCACCCGTGCCGAGCTGGCGAAGCTGGCGGATACGCTGGTGCAGGAGCTGCTCACCACCGGCGGGGAAGTGAAGCTGGGTAAGGTGAAGGGCAATGTCGTGCTAAGCCATAAGGATATTATACTGGCGGACACTGTGATTGAAGGAAATCTCTATCTTACCGAGGGAATAGGGGAAGGAACGGTCCGGCTTCAAGGGGTGCAGGTTACAGGCACAACCTATATCCGCGGCGGCGGGGCACAGGGTGTGAGCCTTACCGACAGCAGTCTTGGGTCTATTCAGGTGGCGAAGCCGGGGAGCAGTGTCCGTATCCTTGCCAGCGGGACGACAACCGCCGGAACGGTGCACCTTGATTCCGGTGTGATCCTTGAAGAAGGTACGCTTACCGGGGAGGGATTCACCAATGTTGTACTCCCGGCCGGAGAGCGGACGGTCACGCTGATTGGCAATTATGGGGTTGTATCCACCGCTGATCCGTCAGGAGGCAACCTCACACTGAGCTTGTCAGGCAAGGTATCCAAGCTAATCTGGGGCATCCCCGGCAACCTGGTGCTGATGAATCAAGCGCAGGTGGCGGAGCTGCTTCTCACAGCCGGTGCACTCGGCACCGCAATTACGGGCAGCGGCAGCTTCGGTACGGTGCTGAATCAGGCGGAGGGTGTGACAGCCGCCGGCATCGCTCTCATGCAGGGCAGCCGCAGCAACCTGAATCTGGCCTCGCCGCAGGCCAGTCAGCCGCCTGTTGCCGGCGGCGGAGCAGCGGCAACGGCTGAACCGGCTGTCACGGCTACGCCGGAGCTGACACCGACACCAGAGGTTACGCCGGAGCCGACACCAACACCGACGCCGACGCCGGAGCCGACGCCAACATCGACGCCGGAGGTTACACCAACGCCAACGCCGACGCCGGAGGTCACACCGACACCTGAGCCGACACCGACGCCGACGCCGGAGCCGACACCAACACCGACGCCGGAGGTCACACCAACACCGGAGCCGACACCAACACCGACGCCGGAGCCAACACCAACACCGGAGCCGACGCCAACACCAGCGCCGACCCGTGATCCGTGGAGTCTGGTGTGGAATGATGAATTCGATGACAATGTCATCGATTCCGCGAAGTGGACCTATGATCTCGGCGATGGGACTGCTGTCGGGAATCCGGGCTGGGGCAATAATGAGCTGGAGTATTACACCAAGGATGCGAAGAACGTGAAGGAGCAGGACGGCAGGCTGATGATTACCGCACATAAGGAGACGGTGGGCGGCAAGCCGTATACTTCTACAAGAATTAAGACCAATGGCTTGTACAGCAAAATGTACGGCAAATTCGAGATCCGGGCGAAGGCGCCGACCGGCAAGGGGCTGTGGCCGGCGATCTGGATGCTGCCGGAAAGTTATGAGTACGGCAATTGGGCGGCCTCCGGGGAGATTGATATTATGGAAGGCTGGGGCAGCCGCCCGAATGTGGTTGCCGGAACGATCCATTATGGCTCCCAGTGGCCGGACAATGTCTATTCCGGCAAGGAATATGTGCTGCCGGGCGGTTCGACTATTGAAGAGTTCCATACGTACTCTATCGAATGGGAGCCGGGAGAGATCCGCTGGTATGTGGACGGGGTGCTGTTCTCTACCAAGAATGACTGGTATAGCAAGAGCAGCGGCCAGCCTGCCGTCAATGCATATCCGGCACCGTTCAACCAGAAGTTCCATCTGCTGATGAATCTGGCGGTGGGCGGAAACTTTGACGGTAATCCTACGGAGGAGACCGTCTTTCCAAGTTCGATGGAGATTGACTATGTCAGAATCTATGAGCTGACCGGCCGCGAATACCGCCAGCCGGTACCGGTTGAGCTGGAGAAGGAGCCTTACCCGGAGGGGGCGAAGCCGCCGCTCACAGACGGGAACTTCATTTATAACAGCGGGTTCACTGAGCAGGCGGAGGGAGATCCCGGGCTGGGCATCCCGAATACGGCGCACTGGGTACTGTATAAGGATGAAGGCGCAGATGCAGCGCTATCTCTGGAGCAGGCAGGCGGCACAAACCTCCTCAAGGTGAACATCTTGAAGCCGGGCGGCAACGCCTATTCGATTCAGCCGCAGGCGATTGTCTCGCTGGCGAAGGGCAGATATTACAAGCTGAGCTTCGATGCCAGAACGGATACGGCGCGGGAATTCACTGCCCGGCTGACCGGCGGTGCACCGCTGGGCTTCCCGTCCTATTCCCCGGCGTTCAAGGCTGTCCTGACTCCGCAGCTCCGGCATTACGAGACGATGTTCCAGATGAAGGAGAGCTCGGACAATGCCGCGCGGGTGGAGTTCAATCTGGGCACCAACGCTTCTCCGGTATGGCTCGGCAATGCACGGCTTGAAGAGATCGGCAGTATTCCCTTCGATCATGACAGCGCCAAGACGCCGCTCGGCAGCGGCAACCATCTGTACAACGGCAGCTTCGATCTGGGCGAACCGGACCGGATGAGCTACTGGCATATTGGGGCTTCAGGCGAAGCGAAGGTTACTCCGCTGGTTGGGGCTGACGGCCGCCTGAAGCTGGACATTGCAGGCACGGACAGCAGCGGCAGCGAGGTTACCCTGCAACAGAAGGGAATCTTCCTGGTGCAAGGCCAGGACTACAAGCTGAGCTTCGAGGCGGACAGCTCTTCCGCGCGAACGGCAGTCGTTGAACTGCGCAGCCAGGACGGAACGGTATACGCTTCGGAGCCGGTCGGGCTTACGGCAGGTCATCAGCAGGCTGAGGCGGTGTTCAAGAATCTCGCGGGAGCTACGGATCATCTCGGACAATTCGTGCTGCGGCTTGACGGGACGGCAGGTACGGTCCTTCTAGATCAATTCGTGCTGGTGCGCACCAGCTCCTATTATGATCCTGACCTGATCTATTACCCGCTCTCGAACGGGGATTTCAGCTTCGGGCTTACCGGCTGGGAACGGCTGCTGACAGAAGACGGCGGGCAGAGCACGGCGGCAGCGGTGGACGGGGCGGCGAAATTCAGCATTGCGAACACGGGCAATCAGGCGTATTCGGTGATGCTTTTCCAGAATAACCTGAAGGTTGCGGCGGGTCTCGATTATGTCATTGAATTCGATGCCAGTGCGGGTGTGGCCCGGCAGATGAGTGTGAAGGCAGAGAATGCGAGCTATTCCCCTTCCATTGATAAGATAGTAGAGCTGTCTCCTGCGATGAACCACTACAGATTCGAATTCCGTCAGGGCACGAATGATATGCTGTCGCTCAAATTCCTGCTCGGTAAGGTGGGCGGGGTCAGCGTTCCGCAGAATCATGACATCATCATCGACAATGTGCGATTCGAGATCAAGGGTGCCCCGGCGAAGCCGCAGGAGCTGCTTGCCGACTCTACAGCCAACCGGGTATCACAGCCGATTGAGCTTACCTATATCGAGAAGGCAGAATGGTCCGGCAGCATTAAGGCTGTTAAGATCAATGGCGTCACGCTTGCGCCGGAGCTGTATCAGGTGAAGCCGGGAGCAATCATTATTCAGCCTGCCGCCTTCCCGGCAGAGGGAAGCTATACCATTACCGTGGAAGCGGAAGGATATGTCAACGCCAGTGTGGTTCAGAGCATCCTGGCGAATGATAACAATCTGGTCGTCAACGGCTCATTCACCGGCGGCAGCTCAGGCTGGTCCACCTGGTCCGGTGAAGGCGGAGCTTCCTCCTTCCATGTGGTGGACGGAGCAGCGGAGGTGCTGATCACGGCGGCCGGGTCACAAGCCTGGCATACCCAGCTCTATCAGGAGAAGATTCCGCTTGAGGCAGGCAAGACTTATGAATTGAGCTTCAAGGCGAAGTCCACGGTTCCCCGGCAGATTGTCGTGGAATACAGCGGAACCTCTGCCCAGGCAGCCCAGGCGAAGTTCGACATTACAGCTACGTGGGCGACTTACAGCACACAATTCAGTGTGACCAACAACAGTCCGCTGAAGTTGAACTACCTGATCGGCGCAACCATGGGTGAGGATAAGACAGCCAATCATACGCCGCATACGATCTCTTTGGACGATATAACGGTCCGGGAGGTAACGGGTGGTCCGGTCACTCCTCCGGCCAGCGGCAAGCTGGATAATGGCACATTTGATGCAGAGCCGGCGCTGAAGGGCTGGACCCAGTATTTCGAGAGTACCGGAAATGCAGCAGTCCAAAATGGGGAGCTTGAGGTGTCGCTGGGCTTCACGGGATCTGCCAACTACGCCGCCCAGGTAGATTACAGGGATCTGAAGCTGACTCAGGGTAAAAGCTACACCTTGAACTTCAGCGCCCGTTCGGATATCAACCGGATGATTGAAGTAGCAGTCGAGCATTTCGGAGGAGATTATACGAAATATTTGCAGACAACCGCCGTTGCCTTGACTGGCGAAATGCAGCGCTTCAGCTACACCTTCACCATGAACGGCGGAACGGATGCAGGTGTTCATCTGGTCTTTCTGCTGGGGCTGAATCCCGGAAACAGCGAAGAGACGAATGCGGCTATCGAGGCAGGCAATCATATCTACATCGATGACGTCAGTCTGATCGAGAATCCGTAAGTTAACGAAAGACAGTACATCAACATGCGAAAACGGCCGCGGTCCTTGAATTCAAGGGTCGCGGCCGTTTTGATACTTGTATGGAAACTATAGTCACCCTGGTAGAGCATCATATGGCCGAATGTATGTGGAAAACAGCATACATTGTGATATCAAATGCAGGCGATGGCCCGAATGTATGTGAAAAACAGCATACATTCGGTGCTCAAACGCAGGCGATGGCCCGAATGTATGTGGAAAACAGCATACATTGTGATCAAATGCAGGCGATAGCCCGAATGTATGTGAAAAACAGCATACATTTGCTAGCGTGCGGGTGTCCAAAATAGGTAGTTCCATTTCCCGCTTAAACAGTGGAGAGGACGAAACGACCCGCGGAGAAGCGATAGCGGTCGCCTTGGTCTCCGGATTTTCACCGAATAGGGGAATGAAAAAAATCTGGAGACCACAGCGATTGTAACAACGTTTCGTTCACGGAGCGTCCTCACCGAGCGCAAACGTCCATCCAACTCCAAAACAAGGGATGTCCCTGCCATTTCATGGCTTATGGGACATCCCCTTTTGGTGACAGCCTTTTCAGCATGTGCAGAATACTTTGAACGCATAAGGCTGATATTATTCTTTAGGAATTAATTCAAAGATCTTGCCGGTTTCAAGCGACTCGATCAGCTTCAGCAGCCAGCGGTAATATTTGATGGCTTCCTCAATTTTGATCTCATCGGTGTGGAGCAGCCGGGTAGTGTCAGGCTCGTCCGCATAATCGATTTTCATCTGCCGGATCTCGGCGAGCGATTTGTTCAGGGCGGTCATATTCCCTTCCACCGCTTTTCTCCATTTAATGGAGAAGTAATCGCTGAAGTTCTGATGCCAGTCGGGAACCACCTCGAACAGATCCTTGCGGGTGCCCTTACCCCAGACTTTGTCGATCATCTTCAGATCCAGCAGCGTACGCACCCCAGTACTCATTGAGGTCTTGCTCATGCCCATGTTACTGCTCAGTTCATCCAGTGTGACCGGGCCCTCCTTGAAGTACATGTAGCCGTATAAATGCCCGATGGACAAGGTGATGCCGTATAAATCCATGTTTTTGCCGATAGAATCAATCACTCGTTCACGGGCCTTGCTGATCTTCTCTATTTGCTCGGGCTGAAGCCCCTCTAAATCGTTCATGATGTCCCTCCTGAGGAATAGGCTGACAGGCTAGAAACCTCTCCAGTGTATTGTAATCAAATCCTTGGCAAGAAGTAAAGAATTCATCAGTAATGGAATACGGCGTTAAACAGAGTATTCTATACGTAAAGTTTGTAAAGTTAAAACTGTACACTAAATTTTAACCGAATATGCGCTTTGCTTCTCTTTTCGTAAGTCCGTTACACTAGGTCAGTAGCATTAACCCGAAAGTATAAGGGGAGAAGGAGGTCACCATGGCAATTATAGAGGTGAAAGAGTTAACCAAAGTATTCGGTCATGATGCAGCACGGGCGCTTCCATTATTAGAACAAGGCTGGTCCAAAGAAAGAATCGCCAAGGAAGCCAAGCTGACGGTCGGAGTGAACAAAGCCGAATTCAGCATTGAAGAAGGAGAAATATTCGTCATTATGGGATTGTCGGGCAGCGGTAAATCGACGCTCGTCCGTCTATTGAACCGGCTGATTGAGCCGACCGGAGGACAGGTGCTGTTCAAAGGCAAGGACGTTGTCAAGATGAACCCGGAGCAGCTAAGAGAATTCCGGCGGAAGAATATCGGTATGGTCTTTCAAAAGTTCGCGCTGTTCCCGCACCGCAGTGTGCTGGCCAACGCAGAATACGGACTGGAAGTCCAGGGTGTGGAGAAAGGCAAACGAACCCGGCTGGCGATGGAGGCTCTGGAGCTTGTGGGGCTGAAGGGCTGGGAGAATCACCGTCCGGATCAGCTCAGCGGAGGCATGCAGCAGCGTGTCGGTCTGGCGCGCGGTCTGGCCAATGATCCTGACATTCTGCTGATGGATGAAGCCTTCAGTGCGCTTGATCCGCTGATCCGCAAGGATATGCAGCAGGAATTGCTGGAGCTGCAATCCAGAGTGAAGAAGACGATTGTCTTCATCACGCATGATCTGGATGAAGCGCTGCGGATCGGGGACCGTATTGCCCTGATGAAGGACGGGGTCATTGTCCAGATTGGATCGCCGGAAGAAATTCTTATTCAGCCTGCGAACAAATATGTGGAACGCTTCGTAGAGGATGTGGATCTGTCCAAGGTCTTGACGGCTTCGCATGTGATGCGCCAGCCGGAGATGATCCGCCCGGAACGCGGACCCCGGGTTGCCTTGCAGCTGATGCGGGACAGCGGGGTCTCCAGCCTGTATGTGGCGGATAATGAGATGCAGCTGCAAGGTCTGCTGACAGCGGATAATGCCTCACAGGCCTTGAAGGAGAATCGCAGTATCCTGGAAGTGATGCAGCGCGAGATTCCCCGTGTCCAGCCGGATACCCTGCTGAATGATCTGTTCGAGCTGATGTCGGAGACGCATCTGCCGGTGGCAGTCGTCGGAGAAGGCGAGAAGCTGAAGGGAATTGTGATCAAAGGGGCAGTGCTGTCTGCCCTGGCCGGTAACGCGGTTCCGGAAGGAGGATTTCATTCATGAATTTACCCAAAATCCCGCTCGGGAAGGGCGTAGAATGGATCGAAAATTGGCTCACAACCTACTTCGGTCCGATATTTGACTTCATTCATGCTGTGATCGGCGGAATGGTGAGCGGAATCGATGCGGCGCTGAATTTCCTGCCGGCTCTTGTGCTCACCCTGCTGATCGCCGCTCTGGCCTACTGGATCGGCAAATGGCGGATGGCACTGTTCGCAGTGCTCGGACTCCTGCTGATCGATAATCTTGGATTATGGGGTCCTTCGATGCAGTCGCTGGCCCTTGTGCTGACAGCCTCCATATTGGCGGTGGTGATCGGGGTTCCGCTGGGAGTATTCTGTGCGCAGAGCCGGACCTTCCAGAACATCGCCACCCCTATCTTAGACTTCATGCAGACGATGCCGGCGTTCGTATATCTGCTTCCGGCCGTGTCTTTCTTCTCGCTGGGGGTCGTTCCCGGTGTCATTGCTTCTATTATATTTGCGATTCCGCCGACGATCCGCTTAACCAACCTGGGGATCCGTCAAGTCTCGCCGGAGCTGGTGGAGGCTGCGGATGCCTTCGGTTCAACGGCAGGGCAGAAGCTGTTCAAGCTTCAGCTGCCGATCGCCATGCCGACCATTATGGCCGGTATTAATCAGACGATCATGCTGTCGCTGTCCATGGTTGTTATCTCGTCGATGATCGGGGCCCAAGGGGTCGGGGCTTATGTGTACCGTGCGGTATCGCAGGCCAAGACCGGTGCGGGCTTCGAGGCGGGGATTGCCATTGTTATTATTGCCATACTGCTGGATCGTCTGACCCAGAAGCTGTTCAAACCCAAACAACAAGGATAGGAGTGTATGATGAATATGAAAAGAACTCATTCGATGAAACGCAGACCGCTAATGATGCTCATGCTGCTGATGGCAGTCATTCTGGTAGCCGGTTGTTCGTCCAAGGATAACAGCACGGTGAAGCTGGCCTATGTGGCCTGGGATTCCGAGATTGCCAGTACAAATGTAGTCAAGGAAGTACTGGAGTCGAAGCTCGGCGTGAAGGTGGAGATGCTGCAGGTCGATGCCGGGCCGATGTGGGCCGGGATTGCCGACGGAAGCGCCGATGCAATGGTAGCCGCCTGGCTGCCGAGCACCCACGCCTCTTACCTGGAGAAATACGGCAAGGATATTGAAGATGCCGGCGTGAATCTGGATGGAACGAAGACCGGGCTTGCCGTTCCCGCCTATATGGAGATCAACTCCATTGAGGATCTGAACAATGCGGAAGTCGCGGCAACGCTGAATAAGCGGATTATCGGGATTGAGCCGGGGGCCGGAATTATGACGGCTACGGAAAAAGCGCTCGAAGCCTACGGCTTGAGCGATTATACGCTGCTGGAGAGCTCCTCGGCGGCGATGGCGCAGGAGCTGCAGAAGGCTTTTGACAAGAATGAACCGATTGTCGTCACAGGCTGGACTCCGCACTGGATGTTCGCCAATATGGACCTCAAGTATCTGGATGATCCGAAGAATGTCTATGGCGGTGCCGAGCAGATTCATACTATGGTCCGCTCAGGCCTGAAGGACGATATGCCGGATGTTCACTTGTTCCTGAGTCAGTTCAAATGGACGGCCGAGGATATGGAGCAGGTCATGGTCAAGATTCAAGGCGGACAATCGCCTGAAGAAGCGGCCAAGGAATGGGTAGATAGCAACGAAGCCAAGGTTAATGAGTGGATCGCCGGCGTCTCGGCTTAAGTGAAATCCGGAGGGTCCGGTGATCTGGCGGCGGCGACCGATGTGTGCTATGATGAGAGAAAATAAGCAACAATTCTGTAACTTGTACGCTAAGCAGAAGGATTATTTGATTGTCACTTAACACCCCGCCAGGGGTGTTTTTCTTCAAAAGATAAGAGTTTATATGCTTCCTCATGCTTCGCTAATGAGCGGTTCCTTTACATGCTGCAAGGAGTCAGGAAAGGAGAACGCTCCATGACCGAGATGATTAATGTCTGGATTGACTGGCTGCTGCAAAGCCTTGGACTTAGCGGCCCGTCCATTGTATTGGCTACCTTTCCGCTTGCGGTGCTGCAAAGCTTGTTCGGATTTTTCCCCCTGGCGATCCTGATTGTGCTCCATGTCTCCGTATTCGAAGTGATCGGCGGGATGGCTGTCAGCTGGCTGGCCTGCAACCTGGGTGCGGTACTCGTCTACTTTCTCTTCCGGCGTTATCTCTTCGACTGGTTCGACCGCAAATGGGGCTACAAGCTCCAGAAGTATGAGAAATGGCAGACCTATCTGGACCGTTACGGCATCTGGACTCTGGTGCTGCTGCGTACGATTCCGATTGTGCCCAGCAATATTATCAACCTGATGTCGGCTGTGTCACCGATGAAGCCTGCGGCTTTTGTCTGGGGGACGGTGCTTGGCAATCTGTCTTTCATCTGGCTGTTCGGTACGCTCAGCTCCTCGCTGATTGTTCCGCGTGAGGACTGGGACGGTTATCTGCTGTGGTATGGCGTATTTATGCTGATTCTGCTGGCGATCTTTGTGCGTCTGCACTGGGGGCATCTCCAGGAGGATAAGCACAGACGGGCAGGACATTAAGGTCAGGATGGACGATATCGCCGTCCATGGACACTGCACTTCAAAGCACTTCAAAGCTAACCCCACTTTTGTGGGGTTATTTTGCGTTTGCGCTGAATAGCCTATTAGTACAGGGAGCGGCTTGACCGCAGGAATGTCGGGAGGGACTGCAGGGCATGGGCAGAATCAGAAAATGGGGGAAGCGAAGCGCAGGCATGCCGCTCTTCGGGCGGCTGCGGCTGCCGGACTTCAGCGGAAGCACTCTGCGGGGGCCGGGCGGACGCCGCCAGGCATTCAAGGCCAGGCCGTCCAGAGGGGGCACCCGGCCGCCGGGTCCGGGTGCCAGATTCGAAGCGAAGCCATCCAGACCCGGCGCGGGGCTGCCCGGCGGGAGCTGGGGGCGGAGCGGGGGCTTCGTGGCGAAGCCGTCCAGGTCCGGCGTCCGGCTGGGCCGGAGTGGAGCGGGCTACGGGACAGCGAAGCCGTCCGGTAGCGCAGCGCGCGCTCCGGGCCAGCGGGCCTGGCGCAAGGCCGGGCGTGCGGGCGGCGGCTTCAGCCTGTTCCGCAGCAGGGCCGGGAGGGAGGAGGCTGCCGGAGGCAAGGGGCGGAAGCCGCGCAGACGGGGCAGGTTCTGGATCATTGTGAGCCTGCTGCTGATCCTGGCGGTATTTCAGGGGCTGCGTTATGTGGAGCAGCATCTGAAGCCGCCGATTCTCCATCTGGCGCAGATCCGGGTGAAGCAGATCGCCACGGAATCGATTAACAAGGCGATTACCTCTCAGGTGGCGGACGGCGGGAATGCCGAGGCGCTGATCGACTGGAAGACCGATAAGAACGGCAAAATCTCCGGCTTCATGCTCAACTACAAGGAGCATATGCGGATTACCTCGCAGGCGGCCGAGGTCATCCAGTCCACGCTGCAGGAACTGCACAACCGGACGGAATATATTCCGCTCGGCCAGGCGCTCGGCAGTCCGCTGATTGCCTCCTATGGTCCGGATATTCCGATCAAGGTGGAGCCTCAGGGGGCGGTGAAGGTAGAGCTCAACACACGGCAGCAGAATGCCGGAATCAATATGATTCTCGTTGAAGTGTATATTCATATCGTTACCGAGGTAGCTGTTGTCATTCCCTTTGATATGGAGCCGCAGGTGGTGGATACGGAGATTCCTGTCTCCTACCTGATGGTGGTCGGCGACGTTCCGATGTACTACTACGATAATCAGGGCAAGCCCGTCGGCGAGAACGGCAACAGTGCCCCGGGTATCGCCATTCCGGCGCCTTCGCTGAATACGGAGAAGAGCAGCACCGGCACGGACAGCACACCAGCGGGCGGAAGCGGGTCAGGCGGGAATGCGAACAACGGTGAGCATAACACACCGGACGGAGGCGGTAACTCTGAACCGGGTGCAAATGCGGGAAATGCCGGGAATGCCGGGAATCCCGGAGCGAATGCAGGCAGCGGGGATTAGAACGGCACATCCTATTCTTTCTTACAAGCTGCAAGCGCAAAAAAAGGGACGATTCTCTGTCATTGGAGAAGCGTCCCTTTCCCTTTTGGGTCGTTGTCTGCTTGCTTCATTAACCCGGCTTCCATGGGCCCAATGATAATCCACCAATCTAACATTCGTACACTATGATTAAGCCGGAATGACTTCTATAATTAGGGCAAAGCAAGCGGATGATCTGAACTGCAAACCAATGTCGGGGGGCTGAGTACAGTGAGAATATTGATCGTAGATGATGAGCCCAGACATCTCAGAGGGATGGTTCATCTGATTGGACGCCTTCGGCCGGAGGATCAGGTGGTGACGGCGAAGGATGGCTTGGCGGCTATGGAGCTGGTGAAATCCCAGCGGCCGGAAGCGATATTGACGGATATCCGTATGCCCGGTATGGATGGACTTGAATTTCTGGAACGGCTGAAGGAAGAGGGCTTGCAATCCAGGGTGGTAATGGTATCCGCTTACAATCTGTTTGAGTATGCGCAGAAGGCGGTTCGCCATGGGGCTTATGATTATCTGCTGAAGCCGGTGGAAACGGATAAAATCGCCGAAGTCTTAAGCCGGATCGACCTGCTGCTGACAGCGGAAAAGAAGCAGTACCGTGAAGAAGAGGAGCGGCAGCACCAGCTGAAGCTGGCCTCTTCCGCTTACCTGAGCCGGTTGATGCTGTCCTGGCTGAATGGAGGTGCAGGCTCGGAGGAGCTGGAGGAGCTGCGGCGCTATGAATGGCTGCGTGAGAGCGGTATCGCTGTGTATTCGGAGCTGAAATACGGCCGGGACAGCGGAGAGAGGCCGGACAGCAGCTTGTTCGTCCGTGCTCTGGAGCAGGCTTGGTGCCAGTGGGGGGGAGCCATAACGGTTCCGCTCGGCGGAATGCTGGGGGATGGATATTTGGCAGCCGTTACCTTAGTTACCTTGGATGGGCTTACCCCGGAGAAACGGGAGGAGGCCCGGTCCATCGCCCGGTCCTTGGCCGGCGAATGGGCAAGTGCCGGACAGCTTGCCCACGGAATCGGGCCGGAATGCCACTCTCTGCTCGCTGAAGCGCCGCGGTCCTATCTGGCTGCCAGAACGGCCAACAGCTATAACTTCTACGATTTCCGGCAGGGGCTGCTGTTCGCGGATGAGCTAGGTTCATCTGCGGGAGCGGTGGCTCCCGATTGGGGCAGGCTGTACGAGGCTTTGTTCATGGAGGATGCCGCTTTGGTTCAGGAAGCCTGCGCTGCGGCGGTCTGCCAGCTTGCGGATGGCGGACAGGCCAGCCCGATGGGGCTGAAGGAGCAAGCATCGCTGATGCTATTGCAGATCCGCAGCGACCATCAGGATATTCTGGGCAAGCGGGCCGGGCAGGTGCTGGCCGATACGGCCACACTGCTCATCCGTTCATGCCGCTCATACGGGGAATTGCTGGACCGGCTGAACCATGCCCTCCGGGAAGTGCATCTGGCCCTGGCCTTATCCAGACAGGATAAGAGCGAGGCCGTTATTGCCCAATGCCTGGACTGGATAGAGCACCATACGAATGAGAACATCACGCTGGAGCGGGCAGCCGAGCTGTTTCATTTCAACCCCTCCTATTTCAGTACACTGATCAAGAGCAAGACGGGAAAGACCTTCTCCGAGCATGTGACGGCAGCCCGGATGAAGCGGGCCAAGGAGCTGCTTGCCGGGGAGAAGCTCAGGATATATGAAATTTCCCTGAAATGCGGCTTTCAGGACACGAAATACTTTTGCCGCGTCTTCAAGAAGGTTCACGGCCTGTCTCCCAAAGCCTATCAGCACTTACTCTCCCAAAGGAAACGGGAGATATGAAGATCACCTTCCGTTACCGGCTGCTGGCAAGCTACATCCTGCTGATCGCGATTCCCCTGCTTGTCCTCGGGGCATTATTCTATCGGACCAGTCTGAGGATTATCACGGAGCAGGCGCAGAAAAACGTGTATGAGATTGTCAAAAAGAATAATGAAGTCATGGACACGAAGCTGCGGATTGTGGACCAGAACAGCATGTCCTTATTTCTCGATAAGGATCTGTTCCGCATATTCAGCCAGCTCGACCCTGCGAATCAGGCAGAACTGTTCGCTGCGGACCGTCAGGTGACAGCAGTGCTTAGCAAGTATTTCTCCCAGAACCAGGATATTTACGCCTACCAGCTCTGGACCTCCTACTTCACCTTCGGACAATCGCTTCCGCAAGGAGATCCGACTCAATCGGATATCTACGGGATTGCCCGGCAGGCGGGCGGAAAGCTGGTGTGGATTCCTACCTTTGATTTCGTATCCATGTTCAACCAGCCCTATCTGCAGAACGGAAATTTGGAGTATCGTTATCTGTTCTCGGCCACACGCGTGCTTGATTTCACCTATCTCAGCAATACGAAGCTGGAAAAAATGGATGCGGGGGTGGAACGCCCTGTACTTGCCATTAGCTTCAAATCCGAGGTGCTTAGATCCTTGTACGCGGACAGCATTCCGGGCAACTCGCACTACATGGTGCTTGATCCGCAAGATAAGGTTGTGGCCAGCAGTGATCCGGGAACCGTTGCGCAGACTTATAGGGAGGCATGGCTGGATGAACTGCAGCGGGAGAACAGCGGGGCGCGGAGAATGACGCTGGACGGCGAAGCGGTAATCGTCTGCTTTGACCGTTCGGAGGTGACCGGGTGGATGTCCGTGGTGTGGATGCCTGAAGCGGGCCTGGTGAGCAGCTTCGTGCCGGTGATCCGCACCTCCATTACCGTGCTGGCCGTTGTGATGGGGATCGTGGCTTTGGTCTTCGCCTTCTTCATTGCCGGCAAAATTACAAGGCCCATCAAGCGGCTGTTAAGCGCAATGAGATCGGTGGGAGAAGGAGATTTCCAGACCCGCGTGGATGTGGTGAGCAATGACGAGTTCGGCATTTTGACACAGCGCTTCAACCGGATGAATGACCGGATTCATCTGCTCGTGACGGAGAATTACGAGATCAAGCTGAAGGAGAAGGAGGCCGAGATTCAGGCGCTGAACATGCAGATGCACCCGCATTTCCTGTACAATACCCTGAATGTAATGAACTGGATGGCGATTGAGAACGATCAGCAGGAGCTGAGCCGGATGCTTGTCTGCCTGTCCAATATGCTGCATTATACCTCCCGCAAGACCTGGGACGCCGTTGCGTTGTCGGAGGAAATGAGCTGGATGAAGAACTACTTTTATATTATGTCTATCCGCTTCGAGGACAAGTTCAGCGTAGAGGTTGATATGGACCCGCGTCTCTTTGAATACGATGTGCCCAGACTGCTGTTCCAGCCTTTCGTAGAGAACGCGATTCTGCACGGCTTCGATCAGACCGATTCGGGCGGCCTCATCGGAATTCGCGGCTGGATTGACGGCGCAACCCGGTATTATGAGGTGGCCGACAACGGCTGCGGCATGAGCCAGGAAACGGTACAAGCGATTCTGCACGAGCCCTCTTCTTCGGTGGGCATTAAGAATACGATTGACCGCATCCAGATGACCTACGGCAGTGCGTATGGAATATCCATGGTCTCCGCTCCCGGACAAGGCACCAGGGTGATCATTACCCTGCCCCTGTAAGCCCAATCCCAGTCCACCAATCCAAAGAGATTAGGGTTATGTAAGCGTTATCTTCTAATTTATAATAAACACATCATAGACTGCAGCTATGAACCCGTTGAACTTAGAAATCGAGAGGGGCTTCCGAATATGTTGCAACCCAGGAAATCAGTCTTCATTACATTGGCTCTGGTTCTGATGCTTGCTGCGGTGCTGTCTGCGTGCTCGAAGTCGGGTACAGCAAGCCCTGAGACGTCCGCGTCTTCCGGGAATTCCGGAGCGAAGGAGAATATTAAGCTGCGGATGACCGTCTGGGGTTCGCCGGAGGAAGTGGCGCCTTACAAAAAAGCCATCCAGAATTTCGAGGCCAAGTATCCGAATATCAAGGTGGAGCTTCAGCATATCGCTGCGGATTATGATACCAAGCTGACGACTATGGTCGCCGGAAATGATGTTCCGGACATTGCGATGATGGAATCAGGCACGATTGCCTTCCCGATGGCAGAGCAGGGCAAGTTCTACAATCTCCAGGAATTTCTCGATACGGATGCGGACATCAGTCCGGATACGCTGGTTCCCAATATTACCTACTCGCTGGAGCCGGGCAATGTGATCGGGATCGGCCCGGGACCTGAATCTTTCGGCCTGTTCTACAATGAGGATATCTTCAAGGAAGCCGGAATTGAACCTCCCCCGTCGAATGTGGCCGATGCCTGGACCTGGGATGAATTCGTTGAAGTCGCGAAGAAGCTCACGGTGGACACGAACGGCAAGACAGCAGACCAGGAGGGCTTTAATCCGGCAAAAATCAAACAATACGGCGCAAATATCTCCACCTGGTGGGGCGTATACAGCAACTTTATCTACTCCAACGGAGGGGATTTCATCTCGGCGGACGGCAAGACCTTCGGCCTTAACCAGCCGGAGGCAGTGGAAGCCCTCCAGAAAATATCCGATCTCATGAATGTGCATCATGTCTCCCCTTCACCGGTGCAGTCCAAGAATATTCCGGCAACGAATGTGGCCCTTCAGACCAAGAAGGTGGCGATGACGGTAGACGGGCAATGGGCAAGCGCAGGCCTCGCCCAATCGAAGTTCAACTTCAATGTCGGGGTGATGCCTGTCATGAAGGAACCCGTTACCACCGTGGTCTGCGGCATGTTCTCCATCTTCAAATCCACGAAGCATCCCCAGGAGACCTGGGAGCTGCTGAAGGCGCTGCTTGATCCTGAAGCTTCCATTGATATGCTGACAGCCGGAACCTGGATGCCTTCCCCTAAGGAATGGTACACCGATCCTGCGCTGCTGGCCAAATGGACGGAGAACCTGGATGCCAGACCGTCCGGCTATAAAGAGGCCATCGTGGATGTGATTCTGAGTAAAGGCCATCAGACGCCGACCGGATATGTGAAGAACTTCAACAATATTATGGATCTGGTCAATCCCGCCCTGGATAAGGTATGGCTCGGCCAGCAGACCGCCCAGGAAGCGATGGACTCCATCGCCGCGAAGGCCCAGGCCCAGATTAAGGGACGCCGCGATATCAAGGAATAAACAACTGCGAATTCAGGGAAAAGAGCGGCGTCCGGTGTCTCGTTCGCCGTTCTTTTTGCAGGAAATTCGAGACTGGAGGCCGGTATGCGAAAGGGAATGTTCTACGGGCTGCTGTTCACCGCCCCCGCCATACTTGGATTTGCCATTTTTACGCTGGGTCCCATGATCGCAAGCCTGGTGCTCAGCCTGACCGACTATAATGTGTTCAAGGAGCAGACTGCCTTTGTGGGTCTGGATAATTACATGCGGCTGTTCTCGGGTGAGGATGAGCTGTTCTATAAATCGCTGGGCATCACCTTCTATTTCGTTGTACTGCGAGTGCCTGCGGTGATACTCCTCTCCTTCGGCATCGCGCTGCTGCTGAACCTCAATGTGAAGGGAAGGGCGATCTTCCGTACCATCATCTACCTTCCGAGCATCGTTCCGGCGGTGGCCTCGGCCATGATCTGGATGTGGCTGCTGAACCCCGATCTGGGCCTCATCAATTCGCTGCTGAGCCGCCTGCATCTGCCGACCAGCAACTGGCTGTACGGGGAAGGGAGCGTCATCCCGTCGGTGGTCCTCACCACGCTGTGGGGCATCGGCAGCACGGTGATTATTTTCCTCGCGGGACTCTCCGGCATCCCCCGGCAGTATTACGAGGCCATTGAGGTGGACGGGGGCGGCTGGTTCCGCAAGCTGAGCCATGTGACAATTCCGATGGTCACGCCGACGATCTTTTTCAATACCATCATGACCATTATCGGTTCGTTTCAGGTCTTCAACGAAGCCTATATTCTGACCCAGGGCGGACCGAATAACCGGAGTCTGTTCTATGTATTTTATCTGTGGAGAACGGGCTTTCGGGATGCCGAGATGGGGTATGCGTCCGCGCTGGCCTGGATCTTGTTCATCATTATTCTGTTCTTCACCTTTATCGTCTTCAGAACCTCGAAGTCGTGGGTGTATTACGAAGGGGGGGACCGTGCTTGAAGCCATCGAAGCTGTCACTTACCGCAGGCTACGGAGCGCTTATCCTGATCTCCTGCATGTTTATCATCCCGTTTGTGTGGCTGATCCGCAGCTCGCTGATGAATTTATCGCAGATTTTTACCATGCCCCCCGAATGGATACCGAAGCCGTTTCAGTGGAGCAACTTCCATAAGGCGCTGACGGTGCTGCCGTTCGATGTCTTCTTCAAGAATACGCTGATTATTGTGGTCACGGTGCTTGTGGGGACCGTGATTACCAGCAGCATCGGAGCGTTCGGATTCGCACGGATTCAGTGGAAGGGCAGAGATACGGTGTTCGCGGTCCTGATGACCAGTATGATGCTGCCGGCGGCCGTCACGATGATCCCGAGCTTTCTCGGCTGGCAGGCGATCGGCTTCTACGATACGCTGTATCCGCTGATTGTGCCTGCTTATTTCGGCGGGGGAATCTTCAATATCTTCCTGCTCCGGCAATTCTATTTGACGATTCCGCGCGATTTTGACGAAGCGGCCTTTGTGGACGGGGCGAATTACTGGCAGATCTATACCCGGATCATCTTTCCGTTAAGCCGCTCTGCAATCATCGTGGTTGCCTTATTCAGCTTTCTGGCTTCCTGGAACGACTTTATGGGTCCGCTGATTTATCTGAAAAGCGATAGTCTCTTCACCCTCGCCCTGGGCCTGCAGATGTTCCAGGGCACCTACACCGCGCAGTGGGATCTGCTGATGGCGGCCTCGGCCACGGTTGTTCTGCCCTGTGTCATTGTATTTCTGGCCGGGCAGCGTTACTTCCTGGAGGGGATTACCTTAACGGGATTAAAAGGATAAAGGAGGCGGGGAACGGAAATGGATGAGCAACAAGCAAGGATTCATGCCTGGCAGGGCGTGTCTTTTACTAGAGTCACCATAGATGACCAGTTCTGGCTGCCGCGCCTGAAGGTGCTCCGGCAGACCACACTGCCGGACTGCCTGTCCAAATGTGAGGAGACCGGCCGCATCAGGAACTTCGCCAAGGCCGGAGGACTGCTGGAAGGACATTACGAAGGCAAATATTATAATGATTCAGATGTCTACAAGGTGCTTGAAGGCGTTGCCTATGCGCTGATGTCGGAGCGGGATGCGGCGCTGGAGGCTGAGGCCGACCGGATCATCGGGCTGATCTCGGCTGCACAGGAAGAAGACGGCTATCTGTGCGCCTACTTCACCCTGGAGAATCCTGAGGGCAAGTGGACGGACATGGAGAAGCATGAGATGTATAACGGCGGCCATCTGATTGAAGCGGCGGTTGCCTACTATGAGGCTACCGGCAAGCGTGAGCTGCTGGAGGTGGCCTGTCGTCTGGCCGATCATTATGACGCGGTGTTCGGCCCCGGCAAGCGGCACTGGGTGGAAGGGCATGAGGAGATCGAGCTGGCGCTGGTGAAGCTGTACCGCGCCACACAGACGGAGCGCTACTGGAAGCTGGCCTTGTGGCTGCTGGAGGAGCGCGGCCATGGTCACGGCTCGGGCGCGATCTGGGATAACCCCGAGTGGGGACCGGCTTATTGCCAGGACGATGTTCCCGTCCGCGAGATTAAGCAGGTCACGGGCCATGCCGTCCGGGCGGTGTATCTGTATACGGCAATGGCGGATATTGTCCATGCTTCCGGCGATTCCGCCTATGCGGAGGCTCTGCACCGGGTCTGGACACATACGGTGGAGCGCAATATGTACGTTACGGGCGGCATTGGGCCGTCCAGGCACAATGAAGGCTTCACTTCCGATTATGACCTGCCCAATGAGACCGCCTATTGCGAGACCTGCGCCGCCATTGCCATGGTGTTCTGGAATCACCGGATGAATCTGACGTTTGGGGACGGCAAATATGCCGATGTGGTCGAACGTGAGATGTATAATGGCGCTTTGTCAGGAATCTCCCTGTCCGGGGATAAGTATTTCTATGAGAATCCGCTTGCTTCCCAGGGCGGGCATCATCGTGTGCCCTGGTTCGAAACCTCCTGCTGTCCGACCAATCTGGCCCGCTTTCTGCCTTCCCTGGGCCAATACGCTTATGCTGTTACAGAGGACGGCCTGGCGGTGAATCAATATATGAACAGCGAAGCGGAGCTTGTGCTTGCCAGCGGGCTGGGCGTCAGGCTGAACCTAAGCACCCGGTATCCCTGGCACGGCCGGATGGAGCTTGAAGTGAATCCTGCCGCAAGTGCCTGCTTCAGTATCCGGCTGCGCGTGCCGGAATGGTGCAGAGGATACCGGCTGAAGGCTGGCGGTGCCACTATCGGCGGGCCGGAATCCCTGACGGAGCAGGGATATCTGGTGCTGGACCGGAAGTGGGAACCGGGAGATAAGGTTGTGCTTGAGCTGGATATGCCCGTGAATAAGGTGCGGGCCCGGCCGGAGGTGGAGGCCGATATCGGGCGGGTTGCCGTGCAGCGTGGACCCGTTGTATATTGTCTGGAACAGAGTGATCATCCCGGACGCGCCTATGACGCCTTCTCTATTCCGGCCGGGGCGGTATTCCGGGCGGAGCACCTGCCGGAGCTGCTGGGCGGGGTAACGGTGCTGCAGAGCCGGGATGAAGACGGCAGTCTGCTTCGGTTCATCCCTTATTATGCCTGGGATAACAGGGAGCCGGGGTTCATGCAGGTCTGGGTCCGGGAACCGGAAGAGAGCAGGCTCTACAGCAGTTGATGCGCTCTGACCGAAGAAAAAGGAGTGAGTGTTTTGCGAGGAATCACGAACCCGATCGTGCCGGGCTGGTATGCAGACCCTGAAGCAAGAACCTATGAGGGCAGGCATTATGTGTATGCCACCAGATCTTTTACGGAATATACCCGGCAGATGAACCTGGATGTCTTCAGTTCCGTGGACCTGATCCATTGGACAATCCACGAGAGCATCATTGAAATGGATGATTTTCCCTGGATCTGGAGGGCGGTATGGGCTCCGACCCAGATTGAGCATGGCGGCCGGCATTATCTTGTCTTTGCCTCCAACGATATCCAGAAGGACGGCGAAGCCGGCGGGCTGGAGATTGCCGTCGCGGATGCTCCCGAGGGCCCGTACCGGGGGTATCTCCACCGGCCGCTGATCGGCGGGTTCATCCACGGCGCCCAGCCGATCGACGCTCATCTATTCAAGGATGACGACGGGGCAATCTACCTGTATTACGGGGGCTGGGGACATTGCAACGTGGCCCGGATGAATGAGGAGATGACAGGGTTCATTCCTTTCCCGGATGGAGAGATCGTCCGTTCCGTTACTCCGCCGGGTTATGTGGAGGGGCCGTGTATGATTAAGAAGGACGGCCTGTATTACCTGATGTGGTCGATGGGCGGGTGGACGAACGGGACTTACCGGGTCGCTTACGGTGTAAGCAATAACCCGCTGGGTCCGTTCGGGAACAAGGGGACGATCCTGGAGAGGCAGGAGCCCGTGGCGGAAGGCCCCGGCCATCACGGATATTTGCATCTGCCGGATCGCGATGAATGGCTGATCGTCTATCACCGCAGACTGATTGGCGACCCGGAGCCAGGCAACCGCATGTTATGCATCGACAAGCTGGAATTCACCGACGGCGAAATCAAGCCGGTCCTGATGACTGACGGGTGGTGAGCGGGTTGGGGGGCGGTTGCACTTCACAAAGAGAGCGAAGAAATGGTTAGAGCAACAAAAGGATTCCGGATGGCCGATGTTTTAGGAAAAGATAGAGGGTTTGCTTGAACATTTACAATATGAAAATTATAACTACTATGTGATCTCAGCCTCGTACGGACTTAATGGACGGGGAATTGCTAAAGAATATAATGTTCACAACTGATAGTGATGTTTAAAAGACCTTGAGGGTGCTTATCCTCAAGGTCTTTGTTTGCTTTGCCGGGTGCCCAATGAGCCGGACTGCCACATTCCCAACCTGATAAACATTGTACGCAAATTCACTGTTTGAACAATTATAAAGCCCTCCCCTTTGTCATCCTTCCCTCTGAAGCGCCGACTTCACAAGCAGCAGCCAAGGAATGCTTCCTGCAGCGGGGAGGTTACCCTGTGGGTGAACCTCCGCCGCAAGCAGTAGCTTGTGGTAACTAAGGCCAATGATTGCGGCAGCGCTGCCGGATTGGCGCAGCGCCTGTTCATCGGCGGGCGAAAGCTGCGGGGCCTGCCCGCAGGACGTAGCGATGGCTGCATAGAGCAGCCATTCGGCAGCATCGACGGGTGGGCGGTATTCAGCCTGCCCTGTATACATGGCACACCACTGCACCTTAAACGGTGCAGGTGCATCCCGCAACCCCCGCAGCAGCGGCAGGGGCAGTCTGCTCCAGAGGAAGCGTGCAGCGCCCGAGTGACTGCCCAGCAGGAGTAAGGTGTCCCAGGCGCCTGACTGGAGCAGCAGCTGTGCAGCGTATGAAACGTCTGCCCGGCTGGGCGGTGAAAGGTCCGTGCAGCATAGCGGTGTATCCCCGCTCTGCTGCGCGAGCCGGCGGTGCACGGCCGCGAGCCCGGGCGGCAGCTCCGCCAGCCGCCCGAAGCCTTGACCTGCCGCGGCGATGCCGCCGCTGCGGCAGGTCAAGGCCCACAGATAGCCGGATACCCACGGGTTATCCGGCGCATTCCCCCGCATCCGCGCAAGCCCGGCGGATGCGGCCAAGGGCTGTTCCGGGTCCCGGAACAGCGTCCCCAGCAGCACCTGAAGCACCTGCCGGATATCATCCGGCAGATGCGGTGCTGCGAGAAGCGCCGCCAGCCACGGGGCGGCGCGGGCATTGAGTGCGGCAGGCACCAGCCTGCTCAGCACTCGCCGGGGCAGGGCAGGGAGCAGCGGACGGGTGAACGCCGTCAGCTGCTCCGCTTGCCCGGCCAGCAGGTGCAGCGTGGCCAGCTGCTCCCAGGCGGCAAGATCGTCAGGCGTATAGGCGAGCGCCTGCCGGTAGTGCTCCAGCGCTTCCTCGTAGAGGAACAGCCGCTCGCAGACCCGTCCGGCGGATACGCGGGTGCGGCTGGTCCCGCTGCCCGAAGAGGACGGGTATTTATGCGCGGTATCGCCGCTGTCCAGCGCCCGCTGAAGCAGAGGGTAAGCCCGCGATAGCTGCCCTTGCCCGACCAGCAGTCCCGCGTAGCTCTCCAGCAGATCGGTGAAATCTGCGTACAGCTTAAGTCCGGCCTCATAGACAGACGCTGCGTCCGCAAACCACCCGCCCGATTGGAGGGCGAAGGCTGTCTTGAGATACAGATCGGCTGTATAGCCGGAGTTTGGCGGAACTTCAGCCAGAAGTGGCAGCAGCAGCTCCGCGGCAGCCTGATATTGCTCCTGCTGGTAATACTCTGTACCAAGTGCGTACCGCAGAGGCACGCTGTCCGGTTCAAGCCGCAGAGCAGTGTGGATTAGCTCCAGATTGCGGCTGGCTTTATGTTTGCGCTGAATCTCCGTCTCCAGATAGCCGTAATGGCGGACCGGCAGACGGGCATAAGCGATATGTCCCCCGGGGAGGCTCCAGATGCTGGAGGCCACCTCTTCATGAATGCTGCCGCGAAAATAAATACGTGCATCGTTGCGGAACAGTCTGCACACATTGTCTGTCACGTAGTCCGGCCCCAAGGCTTCACCCACATAATGAATAAAAGGCAGAAAATACCCGTCTGCACGCTCCGACTCCAGCAGGCCCTGCAACTCATCCGGCTTCCAGCCGGCAAGGGCTTCATCTGCATCCAGCACCAGAATCCAGCCATAGGAGGCCAGCCGTAGAGTATGGTTACGGGCTAAGGAGAAATCATGCTCCCAAGGCAGAGCGACCACCCGGGCACCGAACCTGCGGGCGATATCCATACTGTTATCCTCTGATCCGGTATCGGCAATGATGATCTCCGAGACTACACACTGGACAGACAGCAGGCATTGCTCCAGATGCTGCGCTTCATTCTTGACGATCATGCAGAGCGAGATCCCGGGAGTATTCATAGCCTGTAAGCTCCTTCCTATCAGTATCTGATCGAAAAAGCGGGAGTGCGAAGCAAGCGGAGCGGGTATATTCCTGACGGACTGGAGAGCCGTTATTTCCCCAAAAAAAGCACTTTTTACTGAGTGGCGGACTGAGAGGAGCCTATTGTCTCTCTAACCGATGATATTGGGCAGCATACCCGCCTTTAAGCGCCGTGAAGTCCGTAACTCTTCCCAATCATGCGTTTTCTTCAAAATAAGCGATCCTCAGTCCGCGAGCGCTCTGTCACACTGGCACTCTCCTGAAAAAATGACTATACAGAGATAGTTGCAGAACGTACACCTAAAACGAGCGATAAAGCACACTTTCATTGGGTAGTTGTAGTCTGTACAACTAAATATGCCCAAAAAGGGGAGAAGGAAGAATCAGCGGATGTTTAAATGTACGAAATACAACTAAACGGGAAATTGGTGAGCTATCTGGCGTTTTAGTTGTACCAAATGCATTTAAGGCCTATCGCAACTCCGATCATCTGATGATATACTAACCGGCTGATCTGGGAAGCGGAAGTGTGAGACGGACTGCCGCAGCCGCCGGTGAATACATTGCCGAGTTTGCGAGCGCAGCCAGAGCTTTGTCAGCCAAAATGATCCAGGGCTGCACAGCAGCAGCTCCGGCGATTGTTGTGTTCTGTCCTGCCGGGAGAATCGCCGGATGATTAAGCAGCTCCGTCATATCCTCGTAGCTCAGCTCCGCTGCGGAAGCCGCTTCCGCCTGCCGCAACAACCTCAACAAGTCAGCATGAGGTGACTCCTCCGGCCCTGCATCATGAACCTCTCCCGCCCCGTGCGCCGCTGCATTAATTACTTCCGCACGCCGCGCCAAGTCAGCATGAGGTGACTCCTCCGGCCTTGCATCATGAACCTCTCCCGCCCCGTGCGCCGCTGCATTAATTACTTCCGCACGCCGCGCCGCCGCATCCATTTCTCCCGCATCACGCACCCCAGTATCCACCGCACCAGACTCTGCCCCGCTTCTAAGCACATCAGCAGCTGCTGTATAGCAGCCCTCCCTTACCAGCAGGCGCGTAAGCTCCTGGCCCTGCTCCGTCAGGATACCGGGCAGATGACCGGCCAGCCAGCCATGAATCTCAGACTCGCGGCCGGAGCACCGGAGCAGCCGTACCAGCCGGGCGACCAGCGGCCAGGGCTCCGGCTCAAGCTGGGCTGCCCTGGTGAAGCAGGCTGCTGCCTGATGCGCTTCGCCGATCTGCTGGCAGACCTGCCCCAGCAGCGTGTGGGTGAGGTACGTGCCGATCCCGGATTCGGTATGGTAGGCGGGGGGCGCCGCTCCGATCTCGAGTGCCCGGCACAGCGCAGCCTTGGCTTCGGCTAGAGCTGACACCTGGAGCAGCAACGCACCTTGGAGATGGTGGAGATCGGGATAGTCCGGGAAGAGCGAGCTTCCCTGTCCGCAGGCTTCCAGCGCACCCGAATAATCACCGGTTACCGCCAGGCAGCGGACTTTGTATTTATAGAGCAGGTGTATATAGCTGGTTCCCGGTTCAGCCTGGTCCAGTGAGACCCCGATATGCTCCAGCGCCTGCCCGTAATCACCAAGCCGCATATATTCAACCGCCAGATTGAAATGCTGAAAAGCATCTCCGGGACGCTGCTTCAGTTGCTCCTTTAACAGTCCGAGATTACGGCTGATTTTATCTTTCTTCTCCACCACCCCGTCGGCATAGCCGTAGTGATGGACGATGACGGTGCCCATATGCAGCGCGGCTGCCGGGGTCTCCTGCACAATGACTGCCGCAATCTGCTCATGGATAATTCCGCTGAAGCGATAGCCCGGGCGGTTCCTGAACATGCGGAGGATCGGGTTGACCGTAAGGGTCTGCGAAGCGCGCTCCGTCCCCTTGTGATTATGAATCCGCACAAAAAAACCCTCATACTCCGTATGCTTCGCGCACACCAGCAGCTCATCCCTGCTTCCCGGATCCAGCTCCTCGTCTGCATCCAGCACCAGAATCCAGGTGCCCTGCGCCAGGGCCAGACCGGCATTGCGTGCAGCGGAAAAATCCCCATTCCAGGGGAACTCGGTGATCCGGGCACCGAAGCTGCGGGCAATCGGACGGGTAGAGTCGGTGGAGCCGGTATCCACAATGATCATTTCATCCGCAACCCCGCGTACACTGCGCAGACAGCGGGCCAGTGTGTCGGCTTCATTTTTGACGATCATGCACAAGGTGATTAAGGGTTGGTGTGTTGTAGTCATAAGCTTAGCTCCGCTCCTCTCTGCCGCTGTTTGTAGTTCCACTTCGTATGCCAGGGCGTGCGGTGCAGCACCCCGATCGAATGGGCAAGCGCTGCCCGGTCCTCCTGAAGCGGACCATGAGCCTGCTGCCCCTCCCCCTTGAGGTGTTCTATAGCTTCCCCGAGGCTCTGATCCGCCAGATGCAGATAACAGAGCGCAAGTCCGGCGCTAACCTCAGCATCTGCAGGAGATTCTTCAAGGGCAAGGCGGTACCAGCTGGCGGCTTCCGCATAATGCCCGTTATCCGCCAGCATCTCGGCGAGATACCGCAGCGTTAACCCCGAAGCTTCCTTGCGGCCTGCAAGGCCGATGAACAATTCCCCTGCTTCCGCACGCCAGCCTTCTTCATAGAGCACCTCTGCCAGAATGCTTGTATGTGCCGGGAATCGCTCAACCAGCCTTTGGCCCAGTGCGAGGAACTGATGCTTCACAGCGAGCCGGATCACTTCGGTAATTAAAAGCGACGTTGAGTCCCCGGTGTTAGCGAGTTCTGTCTGCGGTACAGCGGAATCAGATGACAATTCTGTGCCGATCTCAAGCAGTCCCGAGCGCAGCTCCGCAGGGGATTGCAGCCACAGCTCCTCCGGCAGCTTCTCGCCCAGCTCCCAGGTTAAGACAGCTTCAAGCAGCCATAGCTGGCGCATAGTCTCTGCATTCAAGCCTCCGCCTCCGGGCGGCAGCTGCAAGGAGTTAGCCCGCAGCTTGGCGGCTGTCTTCCTGAACGCATGGTATTTTCCGGTGATAATCCAGGAAGACAGGATGGGCAGCAACGAGCCTTCCTCCAGCGGGAAAATCTCTGAAGGCAGCTCCGCAATGGCCTGATAAGCATCCAGCTCGAATAAAGTACCGATAATCGCAGTTCTTGCGGCACTCTGCGCTGTCCCCGTCAGCTGTAGCAACAGCGTGGCGATGTCTGTATCCGGCACCTCCAGCTCCTGAAAAGCAGAAGCGATCCCTTCCAGAGCCGGGAGATACAGGGAGTGCGACTGAAGTGCACGGTGGAACAGCTGAGCGGCCTCCTTCTGCTTCCCCAGCTGCTGGGAGATAACCCCCATCCGGTGCAGCGGGCGGAAGCTGTCCATGCCCTGTTCGGTGACGTATGCTCTGCGCGGAGCCGGGGCAGCTCCGGTATTTATGGCATGCTGGTAAGACTGGAAGGCGCGTTCATATAATCCTTGGCTCTCCCAGGACTGGCCCTGAATGTAATGCAGGTCGGGATAATCTCCATAACGTGTCAGCTCGCGGATCAGGAGGCTGTCGATCGCTTTTACATGACCGGCGGCCAGCTCTATTTTGCATAGATCACGAATGACCGAAGGACGGTAAGAGGCCTGAAGCGGAGCGAGGGTGAGGGTCTGGCGCAGCAGTTCTCCGGCTTCCTTCAGCCGTCCGTCCTGACAGCAGGTGACCGCCAGATTATAACGGGTGAACACATCGTCCGGCGTTTCTTCCAGCGTAAGCCGCAGCAGGTGTTCGTTACGGCTGATTTTGTTTTTGGCGCTCATGATGGAGGGCAGGTAGCCGTAGTGGAGAATCTCAATAGGGCTGGTTGCGATAGCGCCGGCTCCGTGTGCCCGCAGAATCGAGGAATCTACTGCTTCATGAATTCTTCCACTGAAAAGATAGCCCGGCCGCTTGCGGAACAGCCGCACAGAACTGTGATACAGACGATCCTCCGGCCTGCTTCCCAGCAGGTTCTCGATGCGTACCGTGTAGGCTTCGGCGGTGCTGTCTTGGAGCATCTCCCGGATAGAGGCTATGGAGGTTAACAGCTGCTCATCTGCATCTATTACTAGAATCCAGTCGCTGGCGGCAAAGGATAACCCGGTGTTGCGTGCCGCCGAGAAATCGTTGCTCCACGGGACCTCGACGACCGTTGCTCCATACGTACGGGCGATATCTGCGGATAGGTCCGCAGAGCCGGTATCGACCACGATAATTTCATCGGCACCCTGTAGACTGGCGAGGCAGCGGGGGAGCCATTCGGCCTCATTTTGGACAATCAGCTGCACTCCCAGTGCAGGTTTAGCAGTTTGATTCACATTCCTTCCTCCTCAACAGTTCTTATATCCTCCGGACGATTGCCGAAGCTGCGTATATGACTTGTGCTATAGATTCGTCTTATGTAAAAGCCGAATATCGCACGGGAAAGAGTACATGGAAATCCATGCACTCTTTGCAATTGCATCGTATGACGAAGGTATGCTTACGTTCCTTGCGCATCAAAAATAACATTAAGCGTAGAAGCCGCACCCGGCGTGGCAGATTGATAGGAGAGGCGGGTGTATTTCAGGAACCGGGCAGGCACAATCACATCTACGGAGCCGGCAGGCAGCGGGTTATCTCCGGTTGTATCGATGAAATAGTTGGTTCCGTCTGCGCTGATCTCCACCCGTGTATTCACCGGATTGGCTCCGGTATTCACAATGAAGTAGGAATAGGTGCCAAGGACGCTAGTATTGTTGGCTGGTAGAGGCGTATAGGTGTCTGAGGTGGCAATTGCGGTAGTAGGCAGCTCAATAAAGCTGCGCTGGGAAATAGAGGTTACGCTGCTCAGCGTACCAGCAGTGATAGTCGCACCAAGCACACTAGTAATCGTACCATCTAGCAGGTTGGTCACCGTACCAGCGGATGATAGAGTACCAGCAGTGATAGTCGCACCAAGCACACTGGTAATCGTACCATCTAGCAGGTTGGTCACCGTACCAGCGGATGATAGAGTACCAGCAGTGATAGTCGCACCAAGCACACTAGTAATCGTACCATCTAGCAGGTTGGTCACCGTACCAGCGGATGTTAATGTACCGGCAGTGATAGTCGCACCAAGCACGCTAGTAATCGTACCATCTAGCAGGTTGGTCACCGTACCAGCGGATGTTAATGTACCAGCAGTAATAGTCGCACCAAGCACACTAGTAATCGTACCATCTAGCAGGTTGGTCACCGTACCAGCGGATGTTAATGTACCGGCAGTAATAGTCGCACCAAGTACACTAGTAATCGTACCATCTAGTAGGTTGGTCACCGTACCAGCGGATGTTAATGTACCGGCAGTGATAGTCGCACCAAGCACGCTAGTAATCGTACCACCAAGGATGTTTGTAACCGTACCAGCCGATGTTAATGTACCAGCAGTGATAGTTGCACCAAGCACGCTAGTAATCGTACCAGCAAGGATGTTCGTGATTGTACCGGCCGATGTTAATGTACCAGCAGTAATAGTCGTGCCAAGTATGCTAGAGATGGTGCCGTTCAAGATGACGGTGGTCAGGTTCCCGCTGGCATCGGTGGTGAGCGGGCGGTCGATCAGAGTCGAAGGGTCCCGGCCGAAAATAAGTGTGCGCAGATTGTCCGGATTAGCCTGAAAAGAACTGAAATTTGGCAAAATGAGTCATCCTTTCTTAGTAGAGTAGCTGAAATAGAGTAGCTGGCGTCAGCCTGCTCATGAAAAGACCCAAACCGTCGTCTGGGTCTATAAGCATGTTTAGACTGCCGGTTAAGAGAGAGAGAAGCTTGCAGGAGGGCAGTAACCATTCGAATGGTGTGATAATAGGATATGGAGCTTTTAAGAGAATGACTGGGTTAGCCATGCAAAAATACGCAGCCGCCAAACAACCTGCCGGCGGCTGCGCATACTATGAAAATATCTCCGGCAGCTTTGCCCTTGTCAAAGGAGGCACGATTTCTTGCTGAAAGGGTAACGTCCCTAGAAGGATGGCAAAGCCGGTTCCACTTGACTTCGGGAGGGATTAGGTTTATTTTTCTATAAATGGATGAATTAGAAGATTAGGGGGAGGAGGAGGTATGGAGAGCTGTCTATTTATACACGGCTTCACCGGAGGCGAATACGAGATTTCTCCGCTCGCGCAGTATCTGGAGCGCAGCGGCTATGCGTCCAGAATGTTTACCTTGCATGGACATGGAGGCAGCAGAAGCGATCTGCTCCACTCCAGCCGGGGAGACTGGCAGCAAAGCGCCGAGGAGGAACTGAAGCAGCTGCTCACAGGCTCCGCAAAAGTACATCTGATCGGCTTCTCAACCGGGGCGCTGATTGCATCGCGGCTGTCCGTCCAGTATTCTTCCAGGATTCAGTCGCTCACCTTGTTGTCTACCCCGGTGTATCCGCTGAATCCGGCAGAAATTCTGCGTACGCTGGTCCGCCCGGAGATGCTCCGGAATTACCTCAGCAAATGGGGTTCTACACCCATGAGGGCCACGCGGGAGTTCCAGCGGCTGGTCCGTGAGAGCTTCGGGGTCTACCCCCGTCTGGAGGTGCCGACCTTAATTGTACAAGGCAGGCGGGATCATCTGGTGAGATTCAAAAGTGCGGACTATCTCCGGCAGACCATCCCTGCGGAACGCAGACAGGTGCTGATTATGGAGCAAAGCGGACATATGGTCTGCCACAGCGGGGAGAGTCCCGCTATGATGGATGAGGTGCTCCGGTTTATCCGCAGCTCGGGCAATCCCGGATGAATGAAGAACCCTTCCAGGGGCTGGAAAGGGTTCTTCGGTCTGCCGCTAATGTTATGATTTCACGTTGACATTAACCAGGGGGCGTGGTACTTTCAACTTAAGGAAACCGGTTTCCCCTTGAAGGAAGACGCCTCACTTTCGATGATCAGATCTACCGTTATTTCGATGTCCCGCTATCCGGCTATTCCGCTATTCCGCAGTAACACCGCCGCTTCGCTTGGAGGATAACCGGGGAATCAGCTCCGGCTCCAGCAGTTGTCCGCTGATGGCAACAGCTTTGTTATCCAGCTTGTCCATTAACAGCCGTCCTGCGGATGCGCCGAGCTGGAAGGTATCCATATCCAGAGAAGTCAGCGGAGGGGTGGTATAGGGGGACAGCGGATACTCATCGAACGTGGCAATGCCCAGCTGTGACGGAATGGAGATCTTCAATTCCCGCGCAGCCTGCAGCACACCGTAAGCGGAGAAGTTGCTCATGCAGACGATGGAGCCTGGCGGCTGCTCACTCTGCAGCAGCTGCATGGCCGCCTGATAGCCATCCTCTTCAATGGCCCGTCCATTGATGATCCAGTCGCTGCGCACAGCTATTCCCGCCTCTCCCAGCGCCCGCTGATAACCCGCTGCGCGGCGCAGGAAGAGCGGCTCATCCTTCTGGCCGCCGATGAAGGCCGCAGACGGATAGCCCTGGTCCAGCAAATGCCGGGTCAGCATGAAGCCGCCCAGTTCATTGTCGCAATCGACCCAGATCCCCGGAGCAGCGATCTCACCGATAGAGATATAGGGGAACTGAAGCCGGTTCAGCTCTGTGCACAATTCAGGAGTCAGCACCGAGGTATTGGCAATAATTCCGTCCACCCGCTTATTCAGCACCAGCCTCTGCAGGAAGTGCCCCTCAGCATGGTCATGCTGGATATTGGCGATGGTCAGCTCATATTTCAGAGGACCGATGATGCTCTCCACACCGCCGATAATGTTATAAAAGAACTGATTGAGAAACTCGCTTTCCTTGGACATATCGATCAGGATAGCTATCGTATTGCTGCTCTGTCTGGCTAGTCCGGTGGCGATGCTGCTTGGGGTATAGTTCATCTGCTTGATAATGTCCCTGACCCGGGCCTTCGTTTCCTCGGATATTTTGGGAGAGTCGTTCATGACCTTGGATACAGTGGATTTGGCGACACCCGCTGCCTGGGCGATATCCTTAATTGTAACTTTCATAGCTTTCCCTCCCGGTCCTTACGGTATAGTACGCCCTAATGGCGAACTTTGTTCTACCTGTCATAATAACACAGTTGCTAAGGCTGCTCTATGCAGCATAAAAGGAGACTCGCAGTATGCTCACCCGGTTATTCGTATATCACACAGCGGAGGACCCCTTCGCCTTTCCGGCAGGTCCCCGCATGCTTAAACTCAGATTATTCGTGCAGAGCGGACAGTCCTTGTCCTGCACGGTTGTCCATGCTGACCGCTATGATTCCCCCGGCCATGAGCTTCCGCAGGAGATGGAGCGGATCGGCTGTGCCGGAGCGTATGACATTTATGAAGCCATAGTCCCGGCCGCGACCGGCAAATGCCGGTATCTGTTCCATATCAAGCATCACGCAGGCGGATATATATGGTACGGGGAGCGGGGAAGCTCGGAGAACAGGGAACAGGCGGGCGCTTTTCAGTATGCCTATATTCACCGCCCGCAGGCCATCGCGCTGCCTGCCTGGAGTTCAGATGCCATAGTCTATCAGATTTATCCTGAGAGCTACCATCAAGGGACGCTTCAAGGCATTACAGACAAGCTTCCCTACCTGCAAGAGCTTGGCGTGACTGCTATTTATATGACGCCAATCTTTGAATCGCCTTCCGGACATAAGTACAATACTTCGGATTACTATAAAGTAGACCCCGGCTTCGGAACGCTTGACGATCTGAAAAGGCTGATCGGGACGGCACACCAGCTGGGGATGAAGGTGCTGCTGGACGCTGTATTTAATCATTCCGGCGATACTTTTTTTGCCTTCCGGGATGTGCTGGAGCACGGGGAAGCCTCGCGCTATAAGGACTGGTTCTTCATTCATTCCTTCCCGGTCAGCGGTGCACCGGCCCCTGCTTATGAGACCTTCGCCAAGGCGGAGGCGAGTATGCCGAAGCTGAATATGGATCACCCTGAGGTAGCGGAGTACATGATGGACGTAGCCAAATATTGGGTGCGGGAAGCCGGGATTGACGGCTGGAGGCTGGATGTGGCCAACGAGGTGACCCCGAACTTCTGGACCAGGCTGCGGCGGGAGCTGAAGGCGGAATTCCCGGATCTTCTGCTGATCGGCGAGATTATGCATGCTTCCGGGCCCTGGCTGCGGGGAGATCAGTTCGACGGCGGGATGAATTACCTGCTGCGGGATGCGGTGCTGGAGTTTTTTGCGGCGCAGACCGCTGGCCCCGCCCGGTTCATGGAGCAGTTGCTGCATCAGGAGGCCTTGTACAACGATCAGGCCAATTCGGCGATGTTCCAGCTGCTGGGCAGCCACGATACACTGCGTTTCCTGACCGCCTGCAAGGAGGGGGGCCGGGGCTGGGACCGGGAAGCTACGGCCATGAGCCGGATGCGGCTGGCTGTCTTTTTCCAAATGACGTATATAGGTCTGCCGATGATCTATTACGGGGATGAGGTTGGAATGGAAGGTGCAACAGACCCGGATTGCCGGAGGCCGATGCTCTGGGAGGAGCAGGCTCAGCATAGCGGATTGCTGGACTGGTACAAGCTGCTCATCTCGCTGAGAAGAGAACATGAAGTGCTGCGCACAGGGAGCTTCCGTCCCTGGTTCACCGATGAGACGCGGGGAGTCCTGGGCTATGTCCGGCGCAGCGAACACGATCGGATGGGGCTGATTATCAATAATTCCCCCAACCGTTACCATCTGGAGCTAACCAGCTACCGTTCTGACACGAACGTGCTGACCGATCTGTTAAGCGGACTCACCCTGCGCAGCTCCAGCAAGATTCTGGTCGAGATCGAGCCGTTTGGCTGCCTGATGCTGCACTAACTCTGTAACCTCTGTCCTGGGAAAAAGCGTAACGGGATCTGAGCGGCGCATCAGCAATCAGGCAGGTGTTACTTCTTCTTTTTGCTCTGTCTCAGCAGGCGGTATTCCTGGTTCTCCCACTGCCTGAGCAGCGGATACGGATCGAAGGCCCATTCTGTGATGCCGCGGTCACGGTAGATGCCGTAATGCAGGTGCGGCGGGAATTTGCCCTGTGTACCCGGGCTGCCGTAGCCGGAGCTGCCTACCCAGCCGATGGTCTGCCCCGGAGTGACAACATCCCCGCGCAGCAGAGATTTCTCATACCCCATCAGATGGGCATAATAATGGTAGCGGTTCTCGATATCGCGGATACCGATGCGCCATCCGCCGTAGCGGTTCCAGCCCTTGGTCTCGACGATGCCGAAGCAGGTGCTGCGCACCGTTAAGCCGTGCGGCGCGAACAAATCCGTGCCTTCATGAATGCGTGCCCCGCCCCAGCTCCGGCCGGTCCCCCAGGTGCTGCGGTAGGCATAATTGGTTCCTATTGGCAGCGGAAATGCGCTGCCGGACAGGTCCAAACGCCCGAAATGCTCATACAGCTTGGCAAACTGGGAGACACGCTGGGCGGCCCGCCCGTTGTGATAATACTCCCAGATCCCGATATTGAAGTCTGTTGCGGAATCCCCGTACTTGAGCAGGTGGCGGGCCATGCTGTATAGCACATCGGCATCGCTCTCGGGATCGGCTATACCGTCCCCCGAGCCGTCCAGCCCGAGGCCGCCGAAGAAGCGGATCGAATCCGGCTGCTTGTCATCCTGATCGGGATTCAGCGGGCCGGTCCATACCGGCGCCGGAATCATAATCCCGGTAAGCCGTGGTTTGGCCGCTGCAGAAGTGCTATCTGCGGCGGCTGTTTTTTTGCCCATCCGTGCGATGGACCGTTCATACTGATCGATGGCGGCGAAGCGGTACCAGGGAATCCCGGTTGCCGCGCCCATCTGCTCAAAGAGCTGTTTGCGGTCAGCGGCAGCGGTCTCCTTGCTGTCTATGGGAGCAGGACTGCCGGTGCTCCGTTCAGGCATTATATGATAACGGGCAGCATGGGCACTTACGGCAGGACTGCCGCTCCAGAGCAGGGCGGCTGCAGACATGCACATCAAGGTTCTGCGGGTGTTGGGGTGGGTTAATAAGGCCAGCATGATCTCATCCTCCTGCGTTTGGCGCATTGGTTGCATACATTTTAGCGGAAGCGGCACCCGGTCCGGGTGCTTTTCTTTAGATTGAAGCAAAAGGGCTATTTTTATCCGTAACCTCCCCAAGGTTCACAAAAACAGGCAAAGGCCTACTCCACATGCTATAATATGAGGCAGCAACTTTTGACTGTGAAATTGACATTGACATTCAGATCGAAAGCGGGGTCTCATCACTTTGACTAATCGAACAGCCAAACAGCCCAAGCCAGACTGGATCAAAATCAAGTTAACCACCGGTGAGGATTATCAGGAAATTAAAGGTATGATGCGCTCGAAGACGTTACATACCGTATGTGAGGAAGCACGCTGCCCGAATATTTATGAGTGCTGGGCGAACCGCACGGCGACCTTCATGATTCTGGGGGATATTTGTACGCGCGCCTGCCGCTTCTGTGCGGTGAATACAGGCCTGCCGACCGAGCTTGACCTGCAGGAGCCGGAACGTGTGGCAGAGGCTGCCGAGGGCATGCAGCTTAAGCATTGTGTCGTTACGAGCGTGGCCCGCGATGATCTTAAGGATGGGGGGGCGGCGATCTTTGCCGAGACCGTGTCCGCGATCCGTAAGCGCCTTCCTCTGTGCAGTATTGAGGTACTGATTCCTGATTTCCTGGGAGAACGCGCCAGCCTGGAGACCGTGATGAACAGCAATCCGGATATCCTGAATCACAATATCGAGACCGTGGAGCGGATGTCAGACCGTGTCCGGGCCAGAGCGAAATACCGCCGTTCCCTGGAGCTGCTGCGCCGGGCCAAGGAGATGAAGCCGGAGATCCCGACCAAATCGAGCATTATGCTTGGCGTCGGTGAGGAGTGGGACGAGATTCTGCAGGCGATGGATGACCTTAGAGCCGTAAATTGTGATATATTGACATTAGGACAATATCTTCAGCCTTCGCCGAAGCATCTGAATGTGGAGAAGTACTATCCGCCCGAGGAGTTTGCGGTGCTGAAGGAAGAAGGCCTGAAGCGCGGCTTCAGCCATGTAGAGGCAGGCCCTCTGGTTCGCAGCTCCTACCGTGCACATGAGCAGGTGAAGTCTGCGGCGGTGGCCCGTGAGGCGCGCTCCGTTTCGCAGGCATGAAATAGGTCTTTGGATCTATTTCCTTGAGCCTTGCTTTGCTGCTTTTCTCTTATTAGAATTTGCTGTGCAAATTTCCCGCATGACGAAGTCACAGTATGTTTTTTGTTTAAGGTTTTTGTCTTTAGGTTTTAAGCCTTATGCTTAAGGTTTTATGTTTGTAAAGGGGGTTAAAAGGCTGAAAGAACCAATGCCGCAAGAGCGGCGAGGTTCTTGGGTGGCGGTTGCACCCCCTTCGCGTTGATGGAGTCATGGAGAGGGATTTTGAAATTGTAGGAGCGGCAGCGTCCGCCTTTGTGGTCTGATTTCACCGCCTAGCGGTTAAATGGAAGAAATCAGACCACAACAGCGGCCGGAAATTCAAAATCCCGCGCAATGACGGCTTATCAACGCGCCCCCCAGATATTATTGAAAGGCAGGCGACACACGCTTGATCGTTATAGGTGGAAAAGGTTACGAGCTGATGCTCGATCATAAGGACGGCTGGAACCCCGAGGCTTTTCGCGGAAGATACAGCGAAGTGCTGGACCGGTACGATTATATTATCGGTGACTGGGGCTACAGCCAATTGCGCCTGAAAGGCTTTTACCGGGATAATCACCCCAAAGTGAACCGGGACACGGCCATCTCAGGCATGGTGGATTATATTAATGAGTACTGTAACTTTGGCTGTGCGTACTTTGTGCTGCATAAGCTGAAGGAGTCCCCGCAGGAGGGAACCTTCAAGGATATTCTGGTGAAGGAAGTTCCCGAGCCCGGGGTAGACGAAGAGCTGGAGCAGGAGGATGAACTGGCGGTAAGCGTGAAGGAACACCGGGAGCCGCAGACGAAGGGCGCGGGACGGGACAGGGATGCCGCAGGCGGCTCCGGCCGGGAGCATGCTACCAAGGACAGACCGGTGCGTGAGCATCAGAGCCGGAATCACCGCAACAAAGAAGGACAGGGCAAGAAGAAAGAGTTCCAGGGCAGAGGCCAGACGAATAGTGCCAAGCAGAACAGAGAACACAAAGAGAACCATTCCAACCGCTCCAACAAGCAGGCGAATCAGAACAAGCAGGATAGACAAGAGAAGCCGGATAACCAGAGCAGACAGGATAACAACCAGAACAACAATCAGAACAGTAATCAGAATAACAACCAGAACAAGCAGGACAGCTAGAACAACAGCTAATGGGGACAGTGTGTCTACCCCTGGTTTTCTCCATGCAACTTAAAAAGCCTCTTCAGCAAATCAGCTGAAGGGGCTTTTTGATACACTGAGCTGGCGCGAGGGTGCCTGGGCCAAATAACCTTAAAATAAGCAAAATCAGGGGCACTGATGCCCCTGATTTCGCCGGATGCCCACAAGTGAGCGGATTCTATTTGACCGCTAATTTCAGCTGATTCTGTGAGGCATTGTAGCTCCATGCGAGCGCTGGGAACTTTTTCTTGAAGGCGTTCAGCTCGATGAAGGACTCTCCGTCCTGGAACAGCGCCTCTTTGGAGGCCAGTGTGAAGCTGGACACGTTACCGGCACCGGTGGTCAGCAGCACCTTTTTGTTCTTGGCATCCCAGGAGACCTCGTTCTCCACCAGAGCGGAGAGGACACGGGAGGCTGCATACACCTTATCGCCCTGCTTGACCAGACCTACATTACCGGCAAAAGCAGAGCCGTTGATATCAAGAATGTGATGGTCACCCGAGGCGACAATCTCCTTCATCCCGGCAATTTGCAGAGCCGTAATGAGCTGGGCGGTTTTGCCCTTGACCTCGATATCAGGTGCGAGTCCGATATGGTTGAAGTCCTCCTTGTTCGGAGTCAGATACTTCATGGTGGTCAGCTTCAGCTCGCCGCCGCCGGACATGGGAATCAGGCTCTGAATCCGTGCTTTTCCGTAAGAGCGCGTACCTACAACCGTAGCGAGCTTGTTATCACGAAGCGCACCAGTCAAGGCTTCTGAGGCGCTGGCAGTGTATTCGTTGGTCAATACGACAACAGGAACGCCGATCTTGCTGCCGTCCGTAATCGCTACCGGCTTCAGCGTACCGGTCTGATCGGAGGTGTACATCATAATACCGGCATCCATGAACTTCGAGACGATATTCTGGGCGCTGTCCATGTAACCGCCTGTATTATCGCGCAGATCCAGGACCAGCGATTTCATGCCGCCTGCACGCATTTTGTCCAGCGCTGTGGAGAACTCCTCATCGGCAGTCTGGGTGAAGCCGTTGATGGAGATATAGGCGATTTTGGAGCTAAGCATCTTGCTGGTTACGGAGCTTGTAGCAATCTCGCTGCGGGTAACCGTATAGGATTTGTTAGCCCCGTTTCTTTGAACCAGCAGAGACACCTTCGTACCGGCTTTGCCGCTCAGCTCATCGCCTGCCGTATCAGCCACCCGTACTCCGTCGATCTTGAGAATGGAGTCCCCGCGCTTAAGGCCCGCGGCCTCGGCCGGGGAACCGCTCATGACCTCCTCAATGTATAGCTCTTTGGCAGTATACATAAGCCGGACACCGATGCCGACATATTCCAGATCGACCTGATGGCCGAAGGCTGCAGCCTCTTCCTTCGTGAAGTATTGGCTGTAGGGGTCATCCAGTGTATTTACCATACCGTCAATCGCACCACGGATCAGGGTATCCTGGTCCACGCCCTCAACGTTGTAATATTCCAGATATTGCATAATTTCATTGATGATCTCCGTCTTCGAGGCTGTTGCCGCCTCGGCGGTGGCGGTGGCGGCAGCGTCTGCCGCTGAAGCCGCAGGGGCCCAGGCGATGGATAGAGCCAGACAGCCGCTTAATAGTGCGGTAACGATTTTGGCTGATTTCATGAGTACATACATCCTTTTGATGAATTTTTGAATTAGGACTGTTAGTTGAAGCTGATATGATACGTATTATCGATCGTCCAGGCTCCGTTCTCTGACTTGGAGAACAGGAGGATCAGAGACTCGGTATAGGTCTCCTTCGATTCACCGTCGGTAATGGCCACTTTCGTATAGACGGCGGCTTCATCGGCACTATAGTAGAAGACATTAGAGGCAGACACCGCATAGCTCAGCTCGTAGCTGATGAAATAGTCACGCAGCTCGTCTTTGTAAGAATTATCATTCTCCTCCCCGTATGAGGTCATCACGGCAAGAACTGCATCTATATTGCGGTCATTCATACCCTGGTAGTATTTGCTGAGCGTATTCTTGATGTCGGTTTGAGCGCCCTGTGGAAGCACTGCGGGCTCCATGCCCTGCTCGCGCGTCAGCAGCACGGAGGATTCCTGCAGATCCATGGAAGAGATCTTCCAGGAGCCGTTTTGGCGGTTCAGCGTATATAAGTATTCGTACTGCTCATCCGGTGTATAATAACCGCCGGTCCGTACCGATTTTTCTACAGAATGGACGGTAGCTTCGTTGCCCGTAAGACTGAGGACCTTAAGGCTGCTGATCGTATTCTTGATGTCATACTGCCCGAACTGGGAATTCATATTGGCAACAGCTTCCGTCTTGTCCGGCCCCGCATCAACGAGCGAATAGAAGCTGCTGGCGTTTTCTTCATTATAATATTGGTTGGCTAATTGAATAATGGCCTTGATCTCCTGCTCACTGGAGGCGGAGGACTGGGATACGGTGATCTTCACGCTGCGGCTGGCCGAATCCCAGATTGCTGTTCCCCCGGTGGCTTCCGCAATGAAGCGCAAGGGTATGTAAGTGGTTCCGGCGCTAACGACAGGAGCAACGGTAAGCTGCTTGACGGTTCCGTTGACATTGGCCCGCTTACTGCCCACCTTAAGGCTGATATTAAGGCCCGTTCCGGTACCGGTAACCGTGCCCGTCTTGGAGTCCCAGAGCACCTGTAATCCAAGCTTCTCAAAAACAACACGGAAAGGCACAAGCACCGTATTATTCTTCAGATAGGGAGTGCCGGCAGTGAAGGCAAGATTGCTGCCGTTAATATACACCTTGATGGGTTTGTCTGCAGCAAAAGCAGGAACTGCCAGCACGAGCGCCAGCAGGCTGATGCCAAGCAGGGATATTAATTTCTTCAATAGATTCGCTCCTTCAAATAGAAAACTTTGTAAAATAGAACCATTATACCACTTGGAAATTCCGTCTGTCTATTTATTCTACGGCATGCTGCGGGGCACAGACACGCTCCCTTCAGGCAACATGATAAAGCCGGAGATATGGGGCATCTCCGGCTTGAATTGGCGCAGGGCTAGACTAAGAATGCCTCCCGGACACGGTTCCAGAAGGGGAAGGGGCGGTAGCGGGCGAAGCTGATCTTTTTGTCCGCTACCTGGGCGCGCACCGAGATCAGATCATCCACAGGAATATTATTATGGTCAATGGTCAGCAGCAGGCGCTGCTCCTTGCGCGAGAAGATATCGCAGTGATGATGCTTGGGAAGCATCAGCGGCGAGCCCATGGTCCGGAAGACCCGGTTATTAATGGAGGCAATTTCGGCAATCTGCAGCGCCTCGATCGACGGGTGCACCATAGCGCCTCCCAGACTTTTGTTATAAGCGGTACTGCCGGAAGGTGTGGATACACACAGGCCGTCCCCGCGGAACATCTCAAAGGTCACATCATTAATATCCACCTGGATCACAACCGTCCCGTCCACCCCCTTAAGGGTGAATTCGTTCAGGGCAATGTGCTTGCTGGAGCCGGATTTCTTATGGATCTCCAGTTCGAGCAGCGGGTACTGTACGATACGCGGTTTATGCGGTCCTGCCTCTCCGCACATGTAATCAATCAGGGACGGCAGCTCCTCGGCTTGCCAGTCCGCATAGAAGCCCAAGTGGCCGGTATGCACGCCAACAAAAGCCAGATTCGGGATCTGATCGATAAACGTATGAAAAGCATGCAGCATCGTGCCGTCGCCGCCAATGGAGATCACGATTTCCGGTGACTTGGCATCCAGCTCCAGATTCCGGCCTTGCGCCAGCTTGTGAAATTGCTCCGCTAGTTGGATGGACAATTCATCTCCGCGGTCCAGAACATAATATCTCAAGATGTACAAGCTCCTTTGTATAATTCAGTCATACACCGATCATAATCAATCTTGACCCGGAACACAATATTAGCACAGTGAAAAGCCGGGAATCCGCTAAGGGAGTTACAGCGGATTCCCGGCAGCCTGCCTAGATGAAGTTACTTGCGCACATCAGGCCGCCGCAGCTTGCCCAGCAGCAGAACGATCAGCGATAAGGCCAGCATGACGGCCAGCAGAAGGCAGAGCAGGCCAATGCTGCTGACCAGGGCGGATTCAGGAGCCGCCAGCCCGGAGGCGGCGGGCAATGGGGTCCACTGACCGGCAAGCCCCGAGCTGACCACCGGCTTCCATAGCAGGAGAAGCAGACCGGCGGCGAGCAGAGCATGCACGAGGCGGGCAGCCATGAAGGGGAGATAGCGCAGCCCGGTACCGTTCAGGATACTGGCGACCTGCGCATGAACAGACAAGCCGCCCCAGGAGAGGATGAACGCTGCCGCTGCCGCCTTGAACTGCAGCGGAACCCCTCCGGCAGCCTCACCAGCTGAACGGGCGCCAAGCGTCACTTCGAATAAGCCGCTGACGAGGGCGGCTGAGAGCTCATGAGGGAAGCCGGCCAGAGACAGCACGCGTCCGGTCATGCTGAACAGGGCCGACATCACGCCCGCACGGGCGAGCAGCTCCATCAGCACATTGAAGAAGACAACCAGTCCGCCGACTACGATAATAAGCTGGAGCGACGAGGTAATGGCACTCTTCAGCAGCTCGCCGAGACTTCGGCCGTCATTCCGGCGGGCGGCCGCCATCGCGTACAGCGCAGTCCGCAGCCTTCCGGGGCCTTGTCCTTCCGTAGATGCGGTGCGGGCGGTGTTCGTATCTGCTTCTTCCGGCTTGCCCCGGCCATGGAAGGACATCAGCAGACCTACGATTAGCCCTCCCCCGTAATGGGAAAGAGCAAGCACAAGCCCCAGGGAGGCGTCGTGAAAGAATCCGACAGAGACAGCGCCCAGCAGAAAAATCGGGTCCGAGGAGGTCGTGAAGGCTACGAGCCGCTCGCCCTCGATTCTGCTGATCATTCCCTGCTCGCGCAGCTTGGCGGTTAATTTCGCGCCGACAGGGTATCCTGATACATAGCCCATCGCTGCCACGAAGCCGCCGCTGCCGGGTATATTGAAGAGCGGGCGCATCAGCGGGTCGAGCAGTGCGCCGAAGAGGTGGACAATGCCGAAGCCCAGCATGATTTCAGAGATCACGAAGAAGGGGAACAGCGAGGGAAACAGCACATCCCACCAGACGGCCAGCCCGCGCAGGGCCGCATCCAGAGAGCTTACGGGATGCACCAGCATCAGCAGCATACAGCCTGCCAGCATGATTCCGAGCAGCGGGCTTGCGATTTTGTTCAGTGTCATCGCTTTTTCGCCTCCAGTTCTATGCTTAGTTGTATGCCGAAAGCTGGACAAACAGCACAAAAAAACGTGGAAAACGGTTACATTTACCGGTGCTTTTTCACTGAAATTATGGTATTATAAACTTAATTAATGCACATCGTGTTGAGATGGATTTTCAGGGATGGAGTGATGGTGATGAGTGTAGTTGCCGGAGTGCTCGTTTGTGCTTTTGTATATGTGATCCGGGTCTCCCTTGTCCAGCCTGGTGATGAAGAATTTAGAACATACTGATTAGCTTACGAGCGCTGAACTCCGGTTCGGCGCCTTTTTTTGTCTTATTTCCCGGGAGCGGGTATGTCTTAAGGCAGGGATAACTGTGCAGCGGGTTTTTTGGTATAATAAGAAGCAACTGCTTATCAGAATAAATATGGAAGAAGGCGATACCTCCAATGAATCCGAATGAGAGCCTGTACGACAGCCTGGGAGGCGCTGAGGGGTTACACCGCCTGGTGACTGTGTTCTATGCCAAGGTGCAGCTTCACCCGCAGCTCGGCCCGTTATTCCCAGAGGATATTACTCCCGTGCTGGAGAAGCAATATCAGTTCTTGAGCCAGTTCTTTGGCGGGCCTGCCCTGTATTCCGAGCTGCATGGCCATCCCATGATGCGAGCCAGACATATGCATGTGCCGATCACCCCGGACCGGGCAGAGGATTGGCTGGCCTGTATGAAGGAAGCGCTGGAGGAGACAGGGGTGGAAGAGTCCCTGCGTACCTTTGTTCTGAGCCGGCTGGCGGGTCCTGCGCATCATTTTGTCAATATGCCCCATGAATAAAGTGTAGTTGTGAAAGGATGAGGGCACCAGTGCCGGAATTAATACCGCTTTACTCGATTAAGGTTACCTGCTGTAACTGTGAGCATGAATTCTCAACCTCAAGGGTACGTCCCAGCCTTAAAAAGGCCATCCGCCGCGATGCGGACTTCTGCTCCTATTACAAGGCGGAGAATCCCGATTACTATGTGGTGCGGGTCTGCCCCAAGTGCGGCTTCGCCTCCACGGAGAATTCTGCGGACAAGCTGGCCGACTGGCAGCGGAAGTCCTTCGATGCGCAGGTAGGCAGGCGCTGGCAGTCCCGCAGCTTCGGAGAGAAGCGGAACTGGGAGGAAGCCCTGGAGACGTACAAGCTGGCGCTGATCTGCGCGCAGAGCATTAAGGACAAGGAACGTATTATCGCAAGCCTGCTGCACCATATTGCCTGGCTCTACCGTTATCAAGGGGATACGGTGCAGGAGCAGCGTTTTCTGGCTTATTCGCTGGATGAGTATGTCAAGGTGTTCGAGAATGATTCCTCCGGGGGAAATGATGCGCGGTTAATGTATCTCATTGGAGAGTTGAACCGCCGGATCGGGGAGTTCGCCGCCGCTGTGCGGTGGTTCTCAAGGGTCATTAATGACCAGCGGATTACGGACGCGGCCATGATCCGGGCTTCGCGCGAACAATGGGCCATTCTGCGGGAGCAGATGCGCGGGCTGGACGTTGATCCGGACGGGCTTCCGGCAGGTACATAGAGGGCTGGGTGAGGGTATCAGGGACGTCTACTATCCGGTATAACGGAAGCGCAAAAGGCGTAGAAGAGCATTCCTTCTACGCCTCTGCCGGTTAAACGGGGGGCTGCTGCCGGACATCTGCGATTAGCGCACCGCCCGGTCAAACAGCAGGTAGTCATTGTCATTATCAACGACGGTGGGACTTGCACTGCAGCAGGGGAAGACTAACAGCTTTTTTTTGCCGTCACGTACATTCTGCAGCTCTTTGGGCTTCATTGGCAGAAGAACATTCTCCCGGTCGCAGAACGGGCAGTACTGCACGTACATGTCGCCAAGAATAATGTCATAAGGCCAGGTATGGCTGAAAGGGATCATTGCTTGTCCTTCTCACCCGAAGGAGCTGTGCTGCCGTCAGCGGTTTCATTGCCGGGCTTCTTGGAGAGTTCGGCGATTTTTTGCAGCAGGATATGTTGGGGCATATGCATCAGGTGTTCCAGCGGAACGCCGAGTTGTTTCGATAAGGTGATGGCCGTCTCCGGCGATATTTGCAGTGGCTTCATTAGGATGCCCTCCTTACAATTAGTGGAGTTTCATGATTCACTTTAACATGGCTGTACCGCAAATACAAAGAAAACTACTCTATAACGAAGGAATGGTGAGGATAGATGAAACAACCGTTATCACTGACATGGGAACTGGAATCGATTTTTCCGGGAGGCTCTGCTTCCCCGCAGTTTGAGAGCTTCCTGAACCGGCTGGAATCCGATATTGAGAGCCTGCGCGCACAGGTAGCTGCCGCCGCTGCACCGGCTGATGCGGCTTCCACGAAGGGGCTGGACCCGGTCATTGAGCTGCTGCAGAGCTGTGCTGGACGTCTCACACAGGCGTCAGAATTCGCCGGATGTCTGGGTGCGCAGAACCAGCTCGACAAGGGGGCGGTGAGACTGTCCTCGAAGGTAACAGGGCTTCGCGCCGGATATGAGGGCATCAGCTCTGCCTTCGATAACGTGCTGCGCCAGACGCCGGACGCGGTATGGGCCGAGTGGATGGCCCGGCCGGAGATTGCCCCGCTGAATTTCGTGCTCAGCGAGAGCCGCAATCTGGCCCGTGAGAAGATGAGTCCGGAGCTGGAGAGTCTTGCCCTGGAGCTTGCCGTTGACGGCTATCATGGCTGGAGCGAGCACTACGAGACTATTGTCGGACAGATCCAGATTCCTTTTGAAGAAGAAGGCGAAGAGAAGCTTCTCTCTGCCGGGCAAGCCTTCAACAAGCTGTCGGATGAGAACCCGGAGGTCCGCACTGCCATGTTCCGCAAATGGGAAGAAGCCTGGGGCGGCGCGGCCGACTATTGTGCGGATACCTTGAACCATCTGGCAGGCTTCCGCCTGAAGCTGTACAAGGGCCGGGGCTGGGAGGATGTCCTGAAGGAGCCGCTCGGCATCAACCGGATGTCCCGTGAGACTCTGGATGTCATGTGGAATGTTATCACGAAGAGCAAGCCGGCCCTGGTATCCTATCTGAAGCGCAAAGCTGAACTTCTGGGTCTGGAGTCACTCGCCTGGGTTGATGTGGAAGCGCCAGTCGGCAAGTCCTCCGGCAAAATTCCCTATGAACAGGCAGCTGCCGACATCGTTACCCAGTTCCGCAAATTCAGTCCGAAGCTGGCGGATTTCGCCGAGCATGCCTTCGACAAGGACTGGATCGAGGTGGAAGACCGGGCTGCGAAGCGTCCTGGGGGCTTCTGCGTATCCTTCCCGGAGAGCAAGGAATCCCGCATATTCATGACTTACAGCGGAACGCCGTCCAATGTATCCACCCTGGCGCATGAGCTGGGCCATGCCTATCATTCCTTCCTGCTGGACGACCAGCCGCTGTTCAACCAGAACTATGCGATGAACGTGGCGGAGACGGCATCTACCTTCGCGGAGGTCATTGTATCGGATGCGCAGGTGAAGTCTGCGGGTGACAGCGAAGAGAAGCTGGCGCTGCTTGAAGCGAAGATCCAGAACAGCGTGGCCTTCTTCATGAATATCCATGCCCGCTTCCTGTTCGAGACCCGCTTCTATGAGAAGCGTAAGGCAGGTCTTGTGAGCAGCGAGGAGTTATCCGCGCTGATGGAGGAAGCCCAGAAGGAAGCCTTCTGCGGAGTCCTCTCCGAATATCATCCGCATTTCTGGGCGTCCAAGCTTCATTTCTATATCACGGATGTGCCGTTCTACAACTTCCCGTATACGGTAGGGTATATGTTCAGCACAGGTCTATACCGGCTTGCGCTGCAGGAAGGGCCTTCCTTTGCCGATAAATATGACAGCCTGCTGCAGGATACCGGAGTGATGACGCTGGAGGATTTGGTGTCGAAGCATCTCGGCGTTGATCTGTCGAAGCCGGATTTCTGGCAGGGGGCTGCAGATCTGATTGTTGCGGATATCCAGGAATTCCTGGAAATGACTGAGCAACGCAGCTAAGAATTTGTCGAAAATAAGGCAAATTGGTTTTTTACAGCAAAAGGCTGGCGGTAAAATATGGTATGAATACGCAAAGACCCCGATTTAGGGGTCTTTTTATGTTGAGTATTTGTCGAAAAAAGACGAAAAAAGCTTGAAATTTGCTATAAATACTAAATAATTTGCGCATTTATAGGGACTATAACCCAATTATGTTTAATAATGTTGTACGTGTTTAATTAGTACCCTATAATGAGCCTAAAGCCTTATATAAGCGCTGCTAGACCCACAAAATTCAAACAACTGCTTACGAAGCAAGTGTTGTGTGAAGCAGAGCCATGAGGCTGCATCACCCACAAGACTTTTAGGAGGAAATACATGTGAGGACGGAACAATTATCGCTTGCAAGACAGATCGATCTGGTGTTTCAGGAGCTGCAGGAGGAATTGTCAGGACTGAATTCAGGGACCGTATTTGTACAGATCAGGAATAATACCATCGGCAAGTTCGGGGTCCGCCATCATCCGCTGGCCGGGCGCAGCGGAAGCTTCGCAGCCGGGCAGGAGGGACTGACTTCAGGCCAGCAATCCTCATTCCGTGTCATGGCGCTGGAGAGCCTGAAGTATAAGAAGCGTTGGACCCACGGAGAGATCAGCTACGAATTTGCTGTACGCCAGGGAATGGTGGTGGTGGATGCCACACTGGAGTCCAATTACAATATGGCGAATCTGATGATCCGCTATCCGCGCAGTACCCAAGGCGACATCTCGGACCAATCCTTCGGCTGAAGTTCTATATACATATAGAAAAGCCCCCCTGCGCTTCGACGAGAAGCGCGGGAGGGCTGTGAAGCTGCTCGGTCTATGCCTCACGGCTTAGACGGATTGTAAAGATAAGGTAGCGATTACGAACGACCGGACAGTTGTTGCTCTGCCAGTTGCACCAGACGTTTGGTGATATATCCTCCCAAAGAACCAGTTTCGCGGGAAGTATAGTTCCCATAATAACCGTCAGCCGGAATAGTTACTCCAAGCTCTTGTGCTGCTTCATACTTCAACTGCTGCAGCGCTGCATTCGCTTGAGGAACGACCAGGTTGTTAGAACGGCTACCACGACTTTGTTGACCTGCTTGACCCATGTGTGCTCACCTCCTTCGCCCGTTGTGAAGATAGTATGAGCGCGGGAGGAAGAATTCATACACGAATTTTGAAGGTTTATAGGATGGTAATTATTATGAAATTTATAGCTCCGGATATATCATCTGCAGGGTATTGCCCAGAACCAGTGTCTGGCCGGGTTCAAGCGTGATCAGCCCGGTAACGGAAGCATCCTGCTTCAGATTAGGCGCATCGGGAAGCCAGGTGAGCGGTTCAATGCACAGGAACTGGTCGGCTTCGCCTTTGGTATAGAGAATCCAGTGGCGGAAGAGGTCGGGATCGGCTGAATAACGCAGCCCGTATCCGTCCTCCCGCATCAGGACTGCCTCAGCAGGCTGGCCCTCTGCTATACGCAGAACGGTATCAAGGTCCGCACCTTGAAGATTCAGCCCGGTATGCAGACCTGCAAGCTCCCCCAGCGGCAATAGATGTCCGGTAGGCAGAAGGTCCGCGTTCAGCTCGCAGACGTCCCCGGCCGGGAAGGTAACCTTCCAGCGGGAGGGTGTCCCGTCAAGCGTGAACCAGGTATGATAGCCAGCGCCGAAGGGGACACGCTTGCTGCCGAGATGAGTGACTCTAAGCGTCTGCTGCAGCCGGTCATCCTGAAGCCGGAAGGTCATTTCAAGCTTCAGCGGCTCGGGGAATTGTCTGATCCATTCCGGATCATCTGCCGTTATGAATTCAGTGGTGACCGCGCAGCCGTCCTCGTCCTCTTCAATATCGCTGACACGCCAGGCCTGGGTGCGGTGCAGTCCGTGAATATGATGTTCTCCCGCATTCCGGTCGAACTGGTAGTCTGTGCCGTCGAACCGGAACCTTCCGCCGCGTATGCGTCCGGGAGGAACCAGAAGCGGCAGGCCGAAGTGATAAGGTTTCTGCATATACGAGGCGGGATTGCTCTCCTCAGGCTGACGAAGGATCTGCCGCTCCATGGTGCGGTCCCATAATGAAATTACGTTATTACCCAGCCGGGGCAGAAGCGTGACTTCCAGCTCGCGGCTATGCAAAATATAGGTATCATAACCGTTCCACTGCCCTTTGGTCACCTGTTTCATAAGAGATATGCTCCTTTGATAAGCTGTAATCAGATTACATACACACGAATACCTTTATCATACCAGATTTATCCGGCGGAGGTTAGGGAATTGACAACTTCTCCGGCTCGCTCTATGATGGAGGCATCAATGATACACAGGTAATGCGATGACAGGGACAAGTAAGCATGGACTGTACCTCCAGAAAGCCGGTGGCTGATGTGAACCGGCGGTGCACCTCTGACTGAATGGACCCTTGAGCGCCGCGATCGAACAGGCTGCATAAGCCTTAAGTAGACCGGCCGGCTCTTCCCCGTTAACGGAAGCCAAGGCGGTCTGCGCATAATCCCTCTGAAGGATTCCAGACAGCGAATAAGGGTGGTACCACGGTCTCACGTCCCTTGCGGATGTGGGGCCTTTTTGCGTTCATTACGCCAGCGGATATTTAATGATGATGGAGGTTAAGAGGATGGCTAAAAAAGTATTGTCGGGCATACAGCCCAGCGGTTCACTCACACTCGGTAATTATATCGGGGCAATCAAGAATTTCGTCAAGCTTCAAAAGGAATACGAATGTTACTTCATGGTGGTCGATCTGCATGCCATTACGGTAGCCCAGGACCCCGCAGCCCTGCGCGAGAATTCGGAATCGGTAGCCGCGCTGTATCTGGCTGCAGGCATTGATCCGTCCCTTGCGCATGTCTACATGCAGTCCCATGTGCCACAGCATGCCGAGCTGGGATGGATTCTGACTACGCTGACTGCGATGGGTGAGCTGGAGCGGATGACACAGTTCAAGGATAAGTCGGCAGGCAAAGAATCGGTGGGCGCGGGCCTGTTCGTCTATCCTTCGCTGATGGCCGCCGATATTCTGGTCTACAATGCGGATCTGGTACCGGTAGGCGAAGACCAGAAGCAGCATCTGGAGCTGACCCGCGACCTCGCCGGACGCTTCAACCACCGGTTCGGTGAATTCTTCACCGTCCCTGAGCCTTACATTCCAGAGGTCGGGGCACGGATCATGTCCCTGGATGACGGCACTAAGAAGATGAGCAAAAGCGACCCTAATCCCGGCAGCAGAATCAATCTTCTGGACCCGCCTGATGTGATCCGCAAAAAAATCAGCCGTGCCACCACGGATTCCGGGCGCGAGGTTGTCTTCGACCCGGCGAACAAGCCGGAGATCAGCAACCTGATGAGCATCTATGCCGAGTGCTCGGGAATGAGCCTGCAGCAGATTGCCGACCAGTATGAAGGTCAAATGTACGGCGGCTTCAAAAAAGAGCTGGCTGAAGCGGTTGTAGCCCTGCTGGAGCCGATCCAGCAGAGATATCAGGACATCCGCAGCTCAGGAACGCTGAGCGATATTCTAGCTCAGGGCGCCGAAAGTGCGCGTGGGAACGCCGCACGTACGCTGAAGGGCGTGAAGGAACGGATGGGCTTCCTGCCTGCCCGTTAAGGGGAAGGCAGCTTGCTCTCCGCTTTGCGCCTCAGTCTGGCTTTGACGATGAAGCCCCAGCCGATGTTAAGCACGCACAGCGCGCCGAGAAGCAGGGCCAGCCAGATGTTATAGCTGATTGTGATGGAAGCTGCAGTGAGCAGTAGAATTGAAGAGCAGGCGAACCACAGTGACAGACCTTTACCCATATGTTCCAGCCTTCCTTTCTGCTTCATATAGTGTACAAGTGAATCCCGGTGTGCCTCGCAGCATGCCGGGATTTTGTGTAAAGTAAGCGTATATTGGCCTTGGACTGGCGGCATATCCGTGTCCACTTGTTGTTGATTGTGCCTTATGCGGTCTAGGACGTCAAGAGGGTTGCCCCAAGCAGCCGTTACGTTCAGGCTTCAAGGACAACCCTCTTCATGGTGGTAACCTTTGTCTTTCCTGCTACAGCTTGACTGTTCCAGGATCAATGGCGAAGCGTTCATCCAGCTTCTCGCTGCTCAGCCAGCCGACATACGTATTCAGCGGCTTATACTCATGATCCATTACAAGGACAGCCACGAACGGGAATTGCTTGCGGTGTAAATAACGGACATCTCCCCAGCGTACAATATAGCCAGAGGGCAGCTCCTCAACCTCCGCTACAGCGTATGAGGTGAAGTACAGGAAGGCCTGAATATCCGGATGGGACTTGGAATGCTCAACGGCGGGGTGAGTGGAGCACACCGCATGCTTGAACCATTCCAGCCGCCCGCTGTTCAGCTGCCCGACGTTGTAGCTGCCGTCCGGCTTGGCTTTGACCAAATTCCACCGTGTTGGCGAAATAGTGGGGATCACGTAATAACGGTCACCTGCACTATGGTGAATATCTTTGTTCTTGATGCTGCGGGTAATGCGTGCATGAACGAGGGTCCGCCAAATGTAATACAGAACGATGCAGGCGTACAAGGTAATGAACAGTGGGGCGGGCGGCACCATTCCGCTGATCCAGAGAATAACCGCCGCTGCATGGCTGCCGAAGATAAACGGATCGAAGATATGGATGATATTCCAGGCGATCCATTTCTCGGTGAACGGGCGTGCGGCCTGAGTCCCATAGGTGTTGAACAGATCGGAGAATACATGGACGGCAACGCCGATGAAGCTCCAGAGCGCGATATGGCTTAAGGCACCGGGGTCCGTGAAGCCGAACAACGGCCCGATGACTCCTGTGATTAATGCCGGCCACAGCAGCAAAAAGGGCAGAGAATGGGTAATCCCCCTGTGATTGCGGATATATACCGCGTTATCCTTCAGACGCAGGGCGGTATCGGCATCCGGTGCCTGAGAAGCGAGTACAGTAGCTACCATCACTGCTCCGGCAAGAGTTCCATTGGAAGCGACGAGCGGATCGACGAAGGACAGACCTGCAAGTCCTAGTCCCATAACAAAATGTGTGGCAGTATCCATTAGTCAGATCTCCTTTGTACGGAAGTTCTCTATTAATAACTACCCATTATTGGGCGAAGTTATTTAAGGACGGGGAAATAAATATTGTCACGTAATTGTCGAATTAATGAACATCATGGTCAATGATTGTCAAAGTCTTTCCCAGTTTGCTATGATAAAGTTAATAGCGGAGTGTTAGAAGTTCCCTAGAAGGAGGAACCCCATACGTGGACAATCAATTGAGATACCAAGCTTCTTCTGATTCCGCATCAATGTCTGCCAAGTCTCCACCGGAAGGTGCGAGTTGGCGAGATTTTATTACCGTTACGAAGCCCGGCATTATCCGCTCCAATCTGATTGCGGCCTTTGCAGGCTATTGGGTGGCATCAGGCTGGGATGTACAGTATGGCCGTCTGATTCTGACGTTGCTCGGTACCATGCTGGTCATGGCTTCGGCCTGTGTCTTCAATAATTATTTTGACCGCGATTTGGATATGAAGATGGAACGGACCCGGGAACGCGGACTGCCTACAGGAAGGCTGAAGCCGACCACGGTGCTTATCTATGGCATCGGACTCGGCATTGCCGGGTTGGTCGTACTGTTCGCGTTCTGCGGTGTGCTGGCCGGATTGTTCGGCATCGTCGGCATGTTCGTATATGTCGTAGTGTACACCCTCTGGCTCAAAAGAACATCAACCTGGAGCACCTCGGTAGGTGCGATCTCGGGGGCCATGCCTCCTGTCATCGGCTATGTGGCTGTTACAGGCACAGTGGATCTCGGAGCCTGGCTGCTGTTCGCAATGCTCTTTCTGTGGCAGCCGCCCCATTTCTGGGCGCTTGGCATCCGCCGCAAGGAGGAGTACCGGGCTGCAGGATTCCCGCTCCTTCCGGTTGTGAAGGGAACGCGGCGCACCAAGTTCCAGATGATTCCTTATGTCGCGCTGCTGCTCCCCGTGCCTGTGCTGATGTATGCCTATGATTATGCAGGTATTTATTATCTTATTGTATCACTGGCCTTGTCGGTTGGCTGGCTCTACTTAACCCTCATCGGATTCAAGGCCAAGGATGATGAGATCTGGGCGAAGAAAAGCTTCCTCTTCTCCATTAACTATCTGACCTTAAGCCTGATTGCCCTGGTGCTGAATACCATTCATGTGTAAGCATTCTTAGGATAGAAGGGGAAGGTGTCCTGTGCAGACCTTGAAACGTTACAAATGGACCTGGCTGTTGCTGCTGCTTGCAGTAATTATGGCGGTCTATCTGGCAGTCAAATCGTTTGATTTCGTAGGTGAGAAGCTGCCGGTCATCGGTCAGGTACAGGACTTCTCCCTGGAGAATGTGGACGGGAAGCAGATCAGTCTGGCGGATACGGCAGGTAAGGCAAGGCTGGTCTATTTCTTCTTCACCGTCTGTCCCGATGTGTGTCCGATTACCACCTATATGCTGTCAGAGACGCAGGATATCCTGGTTAAGGATGGCAGCTTCGGCAAGGACGTTGAATTCGTCTCGATCTCTTTCGATCCGAAGAATGATACCCGGGAAGCGATCAAAGCCTTCGCTGACAAGTTCCATGTCGATTACAACGGATGGTACTTCCTGCGGGGGGATCAGGAGCAGGTACGCAAGCTGGCAGCGGAATCCTTCAAGGTGCTGATCTACGGCACAAGCAAGGATGATTTCGCCCATGCGAACCTCATTGGTCTGGTGGACAAGAACAACCAGCTCCGGGGATTGTATGAGGCCGGGGATACGGAGAATGTGACGCCTGAATTCCTGGCCAGAACGGTCAAGAAGCTGGCCCGTGAATAACCGAGGAACGAAATAAACGAGGGTGTCCCGTGAGGCAGTGGAGTTGCCTGCACAGGACACCCTCGTTTTGTGATGAATGGTTAAGAATGTATATGCTTCATGCGGTGAATTATCCTTCTATTCCCTGAGGATACGGCTGGGGGTAGATAATGTAATCTTCAAGCCCGGCCTTCTCCAGCTGGGTGATGTTATATTCATCGGGAGTGCCTTCCACTCCGGCATAGCCCTTGCGCGTATACATATGAACGGCATCGGGAAAGGCGTCGCGCAGGACAGCACGAATTTTTTTGCCGGAACTGTCATTGTCCATATACAGGTAGACTTCTCCGTCCCGAATGGTATTACGCAGCGCTTCCAGCTTCAAGGTATTCAGTGTACCGAAGGTGCACAGAATGTCGACCTCAGGTTCAAGCAGCCGCCTCAGTCTGCTGCGGTCGTTCTTGCCTTCGACAATAATGGTGATGGACATAGGCAATCATCCCCCGGATCATAGTTGTTATGACGATATTGTACCTAAGCTGCGCGTTTTTTAACAGCCGGACAGAACAATATGTATTCATTCCCCGGGAAATGTCGTATTAAAATGTGATCTGCGGCCAGTAACCACCCGGCAGGATAAATGCGGGTGGTTGCTGGCGAATAGCGGCAGATTCAGGCGGCAGGGCTGTTCCAGCCGGGGGCGTAGGAGGAGAGACGGCCGGATCTGCCCGGAGGCAGCAGCAGAAGGGCTGTCATTAGCAGCACGAAGGCGATGAAGTACGGCGAGACATACCCCCTCAGCTGTCCGGCGGCTACGGGTCCGGCGAATGCCCCGAGGGACATGGCGATGGATTGCAGCGAGAAGGTCCGGCCGAGCCGTCCGGCGCCGCCCAGACTGATGAAGAGGGAGGCCATCGCCGGAAACAACACTCCTTTTGCAGACCCGAGCACGAAGAGGACCACTCCAGCAGGAATGCTGCGGAAGGCAGCCAGAGCGAAGAAGCAGAGAGCCATTCCCAATAAGGCAGCGGCAATGCGGATGCCCGGCGGGATGCGGTTCAGGAAGAACAGGCAGAGGGTCGCCAGCGCTCCAAGGCTGAGCAGGGAGAGCAGGATTCCGGTGGAGACCATTCCATCCTGTCCCTGTGACAGCGGAAGCTCGAAGAACAGCACGCCCTGGGAGCAGGATACGAAGAAGGGCAGCAGATAATAGCGCCTGGAGACAGGAGGCTGGACACCTTTGGGCACTTCCGGCAGCTTCTCCTTAAGCGGGAGTACCGGCTCCGGCAGTGCCAGGGCCGGATTATGCTTCGGCACACTGAAGAAGGCCATCACACCGGTGAAGATCAGCAGCCAGCCCAAGGTGCTGAAGGTGCCGGAATAGCCGGCTTTGGCTACGATGAAGGCTCCGGCAGCAGGGGAGACCACAGAAGCCAGCGTGTGAATAATTCCGTTGCCTGACATGTATTTGCCCTGGGTCGCCGGGTCAGACGAGAGCGAGGCCAAGAGGGTCATGCAGGCTGGGGAGAGGAATGCCAGAGCGAATCCGCTCGCCGCCCGCAGCAGGAGCAGATGCCAGGGGAGCTGGGCGTGGGCCTGCAACAGCAGGATCAGCCCTGCTACGGTAAGGGCAAACACGATATAGCGGCGGCTGCCGTTGCGGTCTACAAGCACACCGGCCAGCAGATTGCCCGGGAGGTGGGTCAGGGAATACATCCCCATCATCCAGCCGATGAAGGCCGGACCCGCTCCCAGTGACATGGCAAAGGGCGTCAGAATAGGATACTGGGCATGCAAATCGAAGAAAGCCAGGAACATGAAGAGGTACAGCCACATAGCAGTTTTCACGGATAACACCTCCAGATTGACGGCCAGCCGCTGATGACGGAACAGATTCCAGCAGAGGGAACAGCCTACTTGTACTTTACGTGCGGCAGCGGGGGCTTATACCATTTTCTTGGCCGGCCCCTGTATGCGGTTCAGCATTCCGGCAACCATGAATTATAAGGATCATTCATGTATAATAATTAATATTAATGAAATGTCTCACGGGACAGAGTTCCGGAGTGGCGAAATTTGCGATTGGGGTGTTGTGAAATTGATGAATCCGGAAGTATGGTCACAATTTATCAGAGAGAATTGGCTTGTTATCGTTATTGCACTTGTGTTGCTGTTCGCAGTCGTTAACATCGTTAAGACTATGCTGAAATGGGCGATTGTCGTGGTTATTGTGGTGGGGTTGTTTATTTATAGCGGAGTAACCATGGACCAGATCGGTAATGCCGTTAACAAAGTGGCAGACGGGACAGTCAGTACCCTGAAGAATGAGGCGCAGGAGGTTATGCTCAAGGAAGCTCAGGAGGCGGTCTATACCTCCGGCGGTGACGGCACCTTCACCATCACTACGCCTAATCTGGAGGTGAAGGGCTCCGCCGCAGAGGACAAGGTGGAAGTGGTCTTCCGTGGAGTCAGCCTCGGGAAGTGGAGTGTTACGGATACAACCAAGACCTTCATCGATGAAGCCCGGAAGCAGGCGGGCAAGTAACAGTGCAGCTGGCTCAGGATGACCTGCAGCAGCAGAAGGAGGAGTGATCTGTGAATAGCTGGATAGAGAGTCTTCGTGAGGCCAATATCATCTCCATTGTGCTGCTGGTGGTGGTCCTCTTCTCTGCGCTGCAGGGCTGGGGCCGGGGCTTCCGCAGAGCAGCCGGAGGGCTGTTCGGCATGCTAGGTTCTGGAGTGCTTGCGGCAGCTTCGCTGGTTATGGCGATTCCCGCAGCCGTATACCTCTCGCCTGCTGCCGGGAGCTGGGCATCGGGCCTTACGCCGCCGGATGCCCAGCTAAGCCAGTGGCAGCAGCTGTATTATACCGGTGCCTCCGTACTGGCGAATGCACCAGTGGTGCGGTTTCTGCTGCTGCTCTTACTGTGCTACAGCTTGATTCGTCTGCTGCTGGGTCTCTTGTTCCTGCTGCTGCCGTTCCGCCTGCCGCGCCAACCCGGGAGGGCATCCGGGCGGATCACCGGCGCCAGCCGGTTCGTCGGGGCCGTGCTTGGCACCGCCGCCGGACTTACCCGTGCGATGGTGCTGGTCTTTGTCCTGTTCATCAGCGTCGCCCTGAACCCAGACAGCGGCTTCAGCCGCTATGTGCAGTCCTCGCCTGTCTACAGCGAGAGTGCGGAAGCGGTATTTGAGCCGCTGGCCGGTGAACAGGTCAGAGGGAAGCTTCCAGTGCTGACCAAGGCGGTAGCCGCCGAGATGAGCGACATTCTCCGGCGCAAATATGAAGTGATTGATCATGATATTTCGGCAGATATTGCCGGTGCAGCCGCAGATATTGCCGGACAGGCCAGCGGGGATGAAGAGAAGGCCAGACTGCTGTATGACTGGGTGGGCTCGCGTATTGCCTACGACTATACCAAGGCGGAGAATTATGAACAGAGACGGATCTGGCACGAGCAGACCCCGCAGGATACAATGGATACGCGGCTTGGGGTATGCATTGATTACGCGCGGCTCTATGCGATGATGGCCCGCTCGCAAGGCCTCCAGGTGCGTGTCGTCACCGGCAAAGGCTATGACGGTCAAGGCGGTTATGGCCCGCATGCCTGGAATGAGGTCTATATCAGCGGCAGCGCCGCCTGGATTCCGCTCGATTCCACCTGGGCCGGCAGTGGCGACTGGTTCAATCCGGAGGATTTCGATTCCACACATATCAAGGAAAACATCCTCTGAGAAGGAGCGGACGCTCTTATATCTATGGTACAATAACAGCGGGCAAGTGTTATCGTGTGCAACATATAAATTCTTATATTTCAAGAAGGGCTCTTGCCCGTGATCTGACGGATTAGCAGTACTGTAAACCATACAAGGAGAGGACTTGCTGTGAGATGGTTCGGTAAGCCGGGCTCCGGCCCCGGCAATGGAGAGACCCGCAACTACCTGAGCTTACGTATAAATCTGTTTTTTTTCGGCACTTTTTTTATTTTTGTGATCATTATGATCCGGCTTGCGGGACTGCAGTTTGTGGAGAGTCCCGAGCTTAGCGAGGTGGAGGCCAGCCGGGAGACCAAGGATGTTCCGCTTGCGGCGATCCGGGGGACTATTCATGCGGCCGGAGGGGAAAAAATTGCCCATTCCACACCGGTTCAGTCTTTATTCGTTACGTTAACCCAAGAATACACCGCCAAGGTCAAGAATAAGAAGACCGGCGTATATGAACCCACCGCTGAAGCCAAGGCGAATAGGAAGGCGCTGGTGGAGGGGCTGTCATCCATTTTTGAACAATATGGTGATCCTTCTGCGAAGAAGCTGTCCAAGGAAGATATCCTGCTGCTGCTGGACCTTGATTACAGGAAGTCGCTGGGGTATGTCCCGCGTAAGATCAAGGCCGGTCTTACGATGAAGGAAGTGGCCCATCTGATGGAGAACAGGCAGAGCTATCCCGGGATTTCTGTTGTAGAGGAGAGCATCCGCCATTATGACAAGGACACGGTGGCCGTCCAAACGGTTGGTTATATGAAGCAATTCCGTTCTACAGAAACAGGATATAATTTATACAAAAATATCCGCAGCGCCATGAAACAAACGGATGCGGACCCGGGGCTTAGCTACAGGGAAGATGAGTTCGTCGGCATCTATGGTCTTGAACAGCAATACCAGCGTGAGCTTAGAGGGAAGAACGGGTATCAGACCCTCTCTGTGAACGCCCAGAATATGGCCGAGGAGGTTATCGCTTCGGTTCCGCCTGTCAAGGGCAACGATATCTGGATGACCATTAACAAGCAGGTACAGATGAGAACAGAGCAGGCCATTATGGATCAGCTCAACTGGCTGCACCGTAATCCTGTACAGGGGAAGCTTCATAAGGATGCGCTCACCGGCTATGCCGTTGCGATGGAAGTGGATACAGGCAATGTAGTCGCGATGGCCAATATACCGGACTATGATACGAATGTCTGGAACGCCGAGACGCTGTCGCCCGAAGTGTACGAGAAGATTAGGGATAATAATCAGAACGGGACGATTAACGATATTACCTCCGGTGTCTCCGGCAACGGGCTGAAGTCATTAATCTATCTGGGTTCCACGATTAAGCCGTTAAGTGTCTTGATCGGTCTGGAAGAAGGCTTATTCACTACCGGCGATACTTACATGGATAAAGGGATCGCTTATTTCGGTAAGGATAACAGCTCCTCGGTGAAGAACTCCTCCGGCCATGTCCTGGGCCCGCTTAGTCCGGCGAAGGCCATTCAGGAGTCCTCGAATGCTTTTATGGTAGAGTGGGTCGGTAATGCACTGTATAAGAAGTATCCCAAGGAAGGCATTGCTATATGGGACAAATATATGAAGGCATTCGGTCTTGGCGTGTCTACGCAAAGCGGGCTTCCCGGTGAAAGTGCCGGAGTTGCCGAATATCTCGGTACGAAGAAGGCAGGCTCTGCCCAGGCGGCGCTGGTACATGCCTCCTTCGGCCAGAAGGGGAAATACACCGCACTCCAGCTTGCCCAGTATACGGCAACACTTGCGAATGAAGGCGTGCGGATTAAGCCCCAGCTCGTCAGTAAAATTACAGATCCTGACGGGAAGATCGTTAAGCAATTTGGACGGGAAGTCCTGGATAGCATCTCGTTTCACCCTGCTTACTGGAAAGAGATCAAGCGCGGGATGAATACCAAAGTACCGGCTTTTGACGGCTTCCCTTATGACTTCGCCCGCAAGACCGGAACCTCTGAGATGGAAGCCTACGGGAATATCCGCGACAACGGGGTATTCATTGCTTATGCTCCGCGAGAGCATCCTAAGCTTGCAGTGGCCGTGATCATTCCGGAGGGCGGCTTTGGATCGAACAGTGCCGCACCGGTAGCGCGCCGGATCTTTGAAGCCTATGACCTGGAATACGGACTGGATGGAGTTCCCAAGAAGAATGTGCCAGAGTCAAGGGTGGACTAAACGGTTTATTTTGATGTAGAGGAGTGAAAAACTGTGGGTGTTTTCCGAAAGCAGGCCTCCCCCCCGGAAGAGAAGGACAGCAAGAGCTCGCTTGGCCTGCGGCTTAACGTGTTTTTCTTCAGCACGTTTGTTATTTTTTGCGTCATTATTATTCGTCTCGCTGTTATTCAATTTGTTGAGGGACCCACGCTGAGCGAGGTGGAGACTAGCCGGGATACCAAAAGCGTACCCCTCGCCTCCATCCGCGGCGGCATCCGCGCAGCCGCAGGCGAGCAAATTGCCTACTCCACCTCCATTCAATCACTGTATGTTACGCTCACGAAGGAATACACAGCCAAAGTGGTGGATAAGGAGACGGGAATCAGTTCTTTGAAGCCGGAGGCCAGGGCCAATGCTTATGCGCTGGCGAACAATCTGGTTGCGAAATTTGACGAATATGGCGATCCGAACGGCGAGAAGCTGACCGTCAATGAAGTGATTAATTCCCTGGATTTATATTTCAAGAAATATTCGGGCTATATGGCCCGTAAGATCAAATCGGGTCTGACCACCAAGGAAATCGCTTATTTCATGGAACACAAAAGCGAATTCCCCGGCCTTGAGATCGTGGAAGAAGGCGTGCGTCATTATGACAAGGATACCGTTGCCGTGCAGACGGTCGGGTATATCAAGCCCTTCAAATCCTCCAACACGCTCAACATCTACAAGAATATTCAGAGTGCGATGAAGAAGATCAGCGCAGATCCCGGCCTGAATTATAAAGACGATGAATTCGTCGGCTTCGACGGCCTGGAGCTGCAATATCAGCGGGAGCTGCGCGGCAAGAACGGCTATCAGGTCATCTCGGTGAATCCGCAGAACATGGCCGAGAAGGTGGAGGAGGTAGTGCCGCCTGTCAAGGGTAATGATATCTGGATGACGATTGACAAGAATGTTCAGCTTAAGACGGAGCAGGCCATCACCGAACAGATTAATTGGCTGCACCGCAACTCTGTACAGGGCAAGACTCATCCTGACGCCAAGACAGGTTACGCTGTGGCGATGGAAGTCGATACCGGCAATATCGTGGCCATGGCCAGTATGCCGGATTATGATACCAATGTCTGGACAGCGGAGAAGCTGGATTCAGATACCTGGAACAAGATCATGGGCAATTACCAGAACGGGACTATCACCCCATATTCTTCGGGCCTGTCCGGTCATGGATTCGGCTCCACTGTACTGCTCGGTTCCACCATTAAGCCCCTGACGGTGCTGATTGGTCTGAATGAAGGCTTCTTCAGTACCTCCTCTACGTACACTGACAAAGGTATTGCCTATTTCGGTAAGGATGATAAATCCTCTGTCCGAAATTCCTCGGGTCACGTATACGGCCGGATGGGTCCGGCTAAGGCGATTGAAGATTCCTCCAACGTGTTCATGGTGGATATGATCGGTAAGAAGCTCTATGAGCATTACAAGGGTAAGGGCATTGATATCTGGGATAAGTATATGAAGGAATTCGGCTTGGGCGTATCTACGCAGAGCGGTCTCCCTAATGAATACCTGGGACAGATCAACTACACAGATACTAAGGCAGCGGGCAGTGCGCAAGCTGCACTGGTCTATGCCTCCTTCGGACAGCAGGGCCGCTATACGGTGCTGCAGTTAGCCCAGTATGCCTCTACGCTTGCGAATGAAGGGGTGCGCATCAAGCCGCAGCTTGTCAGCAAGATCACGGATTCAGAGGGCAAGGTAGTCAAGCAGTTTGAGCGCGAGGTTCTGGATGAAGTGACGACCTTTGACAAGTCCTTTTGGAGAGAAATTAAAAAGGGCATGAACAGTAAGGTTACCGCCTTCAACGATTTCCCTTATGACTTTGCCCGCAAAACAGGTACATCCCAGCAGCTGGGAAAAGGGCAATTGCGCGATAACGGGGTATTTATTGCCTTTGCCCCGCGTAATAATCCTAAGTTAGCGGTTGCTGTGGTCATTCCGGAAGGCGGATTCGGTTCTAATAGTGCCGCTCCGGTTGCACGTAAAATTTTCGACGCTTATGACTGGGAATACGGGCTGGACGGTGTGCCTAAGAAAAGCCTGAAAACAGCGAACCCAAATGATGGCGCTGCTTCCGGTAATACTCCGGCAACAAACTGATGATATTATAGTCAAGATGGACATGGATTAGCGAGAACACCAAATATACGGTTGCCTTCAAACGAAAGAGCAACCAAGAATGGAGGGGTGGCAAATGACTGCCAAATACCGCCTGCTAGCCTTGGATATGGATGGAACCCTACTGAACGACGAACAGAAGATTACCCCGCTTACGGTGGAATGGATCAAAAAAGCGATGGAGGCCGGTGTACATGTCTGCCTGTCTACCGGACGCTCCTCGCGCAGTGCAATGCCTTATGCTGAACAGCTTGGCCTGAACACTCCGATGATTATGGTCAACGGAAGTGAAGTCTGGCGTGCGCCTCATGAGCTGTACCGCCGGTCCCTGATGGATGTAGAGCTGGTCAAAGAGATGCACAAGATCGCTGAAGAATTCGATATCTGGTTCTGGGCTTACTCCGTAGATGAAGTGTACAACCGGGATAGCTGGGACGGGGAAATTGACAGCAGAGAATGGCTGAAATTCGGCTATTCCACCGAGGATAACGATATCCGTCATAAGCTGCTTATGCGGCTACAGGAGCTGGGCGGGCTGGAGATCACGAACTCCTCGCCGTTCAACCTGGAGATTAATCCGCTGGGCGTCAACAAGGCTTCAGGCATACTTGAAGTCTGCAAGCTGCTGGGCATTAACATGTCCCAGGTTGTTGCCGTAGGCGACAGCCTCAACGACCTGGCAGCTATCCAGCAGTCCGGCTTCGGAGTGGCTATGGGCAATGCGCAGGAAACTGTTAAGCAGGAAGCGGATGCGGTTGTGGCTTCAAACAACGAAGACGGGATCGCGGAAGTGATCCAGAAGTACATCCTCACAGAGGCCGGAACCTCGGCCGGACGCATATCCAAGCAGGCTTAGGCTGAGAGGCGAGTAAAGTGGTTTGGAAAGGTTTAACGTAATACATGAAAAGATAATGACCGTGGGAGTAACGGAGGGGAAGTTTGAGCTGTAGGAGCGTCAGCGACCGCCTTTGTCACCGGATTTCCACCGCTAACTAAATTAAGAAATCTGGTGACAACAGCGGCCGGAAGCCAAAATTCACCGCAGTTACGACCGACACCATTAGAGAATTCCAGATCACATGAGTTTACCTATCGAAACAAACTTAAGGAGTTGAGGGAATTGACAATTCTGGGCTGGATTCTGATCATTGCTTTGTTCGCAATCGGGCTGGCGGGGGCGGTATATCCGATCCTGCCGGGGGCGCTTGCGATTTACCTGGCTTTCTTTGTATATGGCTGGTTCTTTTCCTTCGACTCCTTCGGTCCCTGGTTCTGGATTGCCCAGACGCTGATCGTTGTTGTTCTGTTCATTGCCGATTACGTGGTCGGGGCCTGGGGCGTCAAAAAGTTCGGCGGCTCCCGCGCCTCCGTCATTGGCAGCACCATCGGTCTGATTGCCGGCCCATTTGTGATTCCGGCGTTTGGCCTGCTGATTGGCCCGTTCGTAGGTGCCTTCATCGGCGAGCTGATTGCCGGCGAGAAGGCCGGCAAAGCGGTGAAGGTCAGCTTCGGCGCCCTGCTCGGGCTGTTCAGCAGCACAGTCGTCAAGATTATTCTGCAGATTGTTATGGTCGTCCTCTTCTTTATCTGGATCGGACGGTTTTAAATTTATTGTGAAGAAGGCGAAACAGTTTGTCCACCAAGAAAGAATCCTTTGTCAAAGGCACGCTTATTCTGGCGGCAGCCGCGCTTGTAGCCCGCGTTCTCGGGCTTGCCCAGCGGGTGCCGCTGGAGCATTTATTCAATACAACAGGGAATGCGTCATTTACGATCGCTAATAATGTATATTTGTTGCTGCTGCCGCTGGCGACAGCCGGAATTCCCAGCACACTGAGCAAAATGGTGTCCGAGCGTTACGCGCTGAACCGCCCGCATGAAGCGCAGCAGGTGTACAGGGCCGCTCTCATCTTTGCTGCAATTGTTGGTGTGCTTATGAGTGTGGCGCTGTACATAGCCGCTCCTTATTACGCAGAATACAGTAAGGTTCCCGAGAGTACGCTGGCCATCCGGGCGATTGCTCCGGCGCTGCTGCTGTTCCCCGCAATCGCGATGATGCGCGGGTATTTCCAGGGCCGTAACAATATGATGGCCGGGGGCATTTCACAGATTGTCGAGCAGATTGCCCGGGTATCCACGGCCATTCTGCTTGCGTTCATTCTGCTGCGCCAGGGATACAGTAACACCTGGATGGCGGCAGGTGCATCCTTCGGCAGTGTGCTCGGCAGTATCGGCGCCTTCGGCGTGATGCTGTATTATGCCAGGAAGCTGCGCAACAGCGAGGAGAAGATTGCTCTTTATGAATCCAGTGAAGCACGTCTGCCTCTTCTGAAGATTTACAAGGATATTTTCAAGCTGTCCATACCGATTGTATTATCCTCCGTTACTGTGCCTGTAGTGAACTTTATTGATACTTCTTTTATTGTACCGCTGCTTAGCGGTCAGATCGGGATGGAGCGGGCTACCTGGGCCCTAAGTATCTTCGGCAGCCGTGCACAGAGTGTAGCTGGTATTCCTCCGGTATTGTCGATCGCCCTAAGTGCATCGCTGATTCCGATTATATCTGCTGCTTTCGCCCGCAAAGATGAGCAGCACCTGCAGCGCCAGATCACACTGGCCATGCGGGTGTCCATTCTGACCGGCACACCGGTTGTGCTCTCACTGGTCGTGGCTGCCTATTCCGTTAATGGCCTGCTGTTCAAAACTCTGGACGGCAGCGGCATTGTGGCGATGCTGACGCTCGGTACTATTTTCCAGATTACGATGATGACTACGAACTCGATCCTGCTCGGAATGGGCAAATCGCGGATATCCATGTATTACGTGCTTGTTGGTATCCTCGTGAAGTTTGGTTCTAACTTCTTGTTCAGCCAGTGGTTCGGCATCTATGGCATTATCGGCTCCACAGCCCTGTGTTTCATTGTCATAACGCTGCTTAATCTGCGGATGCTCAAAAAAATCGTCCCCTTCGCCATTCTCGGCAAACGCTGGGGAGGCTTCTCCATTGCGGTCCTGGCCTCGGCAGGCATCGGCTATGGTCTGAATGAAGCAGGCCTATTGATGACTAATCTGATGCCGGCTCGTCTGGCCTTCCTGATTACCTGTCTGGTAGTTGGAGCGGCAGTCGTGATCGTCTATCTGGTTCTCCTGATTATTCTGGGCGTACTCAGCAGCCAGGAGATTGCCGGTTATCCCCGTCTGCTGCGCAAGGTGCTGGGTCCTCTGATGAAATTGCAGCCGGCCCGTATACGCGCTGGTGAATAATGATATGACTATTGTCTTGATTTGTCATTATTGTTTGACTTATTCCGTACATTTTGATTCACTTAAAGAGCAAGCTTCGTGTGGAACTTTCTGATAGAAGGGAATGGTCAATTGATGGACAAAATCAGCTCGCCTGCCCAGTTCCAGGTAGCAATTCAGTCTCCGCGCCTGACGGTGGCAGTCTTCAAGGCAGATTGGTGTGTGGATTGCAAATTTATTGATCCGTTCATGCCTGATGTGGAACAGAAATATGCTGAGCGTCTTACCCTGGTCGAAGTGGATGTCGATGCCGTAGGCGATGTCAGCCAGGAACAGAATATACTGGGCATTCCTAGCTTTGTCGCGTACACTGATGGACGGGAACTGGTCCGGTTTGTGAACAAGCTCCGGAAGTCCCGGGAGGAAATTGAGAAGTTCCTTGATACGGCGCTGGACGTTTATCTCAGCATTCACAAGTAATTCCGCAGCACCGCTTTCGCCCTATCCGAGCAGAAGCGGTGCTTTTTTTCTATTCTTTGACGCTACTCATTCCTATACAATACGGGTGATATTATTGACGACACTTCAATTAAAATGGCTCAGCTATCTGACCTGTCTCATTATGTTCATGGCGCTGTTCGGCGGGGTTGTGGTGACCAAGACCGGTTCGGGACTGGAGTGCGGAAATCAGTGGCCGCTGTGCCACGGGAAGCTGATTCCAGCCTATACGATCGGCTCTCTGATTGAATATACCCACCGCTTGTTCAGCGGCCTGGCTGGCCTGCTGTCCCTGGCTTCCATGGTTGCCTTCTGGCGTTATGCCAGGCACCGTAAAGATCTGCTGGCCTATGCCCTGCTGACCCTGATCTTCGTCATCGTTCAGGGCGGAATGGGAGCGCTTGCGGTAGTCAAATCGCAGTCTGCTGCGGTTATGGCCCTGCATATGGGGTTCTCGCTGATTGCCTTCGCCGGTTCCCTGATGCTGGCACTTGGGACCAGACGGTCATTCGCCCCCGGAGGGGACCGCAGCACGGAAAGCCCCCAAGTCCGTGTCGCCTTCCGCAACTTAACATGGGTTACTGCAGTATATTCATATATCGTGGTCTATATGGGGGCCTACGTAAGCCATACCAGCTCACAGGGCGGTTGCTCCGGCTGGCCGCTGTGTAACGGAGAATGGATTCCGGAGATGAGCGGCGGAGTCGGGGTCGTATTTATGCACCGGATTGCAGCGGCGATTCTATTCCTGCTGACTGCTGTGCTGGGTCACCTGGCCTTCTGGAAGCATAAGGAGCTGCCTGAGCTGAGAGCTCTGGGAGTGGCGGCGGTTCTGCTGTGCCTGATGCAGGTATTCAGCGGAGCGGCTGTGGTATACACGCTAAATAATGAACGATTGTACATATTTGCTGCGTTGTCCCATATTGTGCTGATCTCCGGGCTTTTTGGGGTTCTGTGCTATATGAGTGTGAGGGTCTGGCAGTTAAGCGGAGCTGGCAGGGGCAGCAAGTGATAAGCAAACGGCAACGGGGGACGGGATAAGCATAAGGTCCTGTTTGAGGAGGAACGCTATAGTGCGATACAGTAACTTACGACAATGGATTGAGCAGCTCCGCAGGGATAAGGATCTGGCAGTGATTGATACGCCGGTTAATCCTTATCTGGAGCTTGCCGAAATCCACCGCCGGGTGGTGCAGGAGGAAGGCCCGGCACTGCTCTTCACGAATGTGCAAGGAACACCGTTCCCGGTCGCTACGAATCTGTTCGGTACCGTCCGGCGCGTGAACAAGGCCTTCGGGACAAGACCGGAGCAGCTGCTGAAGTCGCTGACCCTGGCGATGGAGCAGTTGATTCCACCTTCAGCCGCCGGCTTATGGCGGGAGAAGACGGTGCTGCTTGAGCTGCTGCGGGCAGGCATCAAGAGCATACCGCAAGGAGAAGCTCCGGTACTCGGTGTCTGCAGCAGCAGTGATCCGCTGAAGGAGCTGCCCCGGATTACCGCCTGGCCCAAGGATGGCGGGGCATTCCTCACGCTTCCTCTGGTCTATACGGAGAATATCACCAACCCCAAGGATCATAATCTCGGCATGTACCGGATTCAGATGTATGACGACAGCACGGCGGGTCTCCACTGGCAGATTCATAAGGGCGGCGGATTCCATCACTCGCAGGCAGAGCTTCTCGGGGAGACTCTGCCGGTGTCGGTCTTCATCGGCGGGCCGCCGGCCCTGATTGCTGCGGCAGTGGCTCCGGTCCCGGAACGGATACCGGAGCTGCTGCTGGCCTCGCTGATGCTGGGCGGCAAGCTGCCCATGGTGCAGGACCCCTTGGGCGGGCACCGTATTCCGGCTGAAGCGGAATTCTCGATCCGGGGACGTGTGTCTCCGCTGGAGCGGAGAGCGGAAGGGCCGTACGGCAGCCAGTCCGGCTACTATTCCATGCAGCATGAGTTCCCGGTCATGCATGTTCAGCGGATGTGGCACCGCAAAGATGCCATCTATCCAGCGACCATTGCCGGTAAGCCGCGCCAGGAGGATTATTATCTGAAGGATTATTTGCAGCGGCTGCTCTCTCCGGCCTATCCTCTGCTGATCCCTTCGGTCAAAGCGTTGTGGACCTACTCCGAATCCGGTTCGCATTCACTGACCTCGGCGGTTGTAAGGGAAAGCTATCCGCGCGAGTATATGGTATCAGCATTTCGTATTCTGGGGGAAGGACAGCTCTCCTTAACCAAATTCCTTCTGCTGACTAATGTTCAGGTGGAGCTTACCGATTTCCCCAAGCTGCTGGAAACGGTACTTGAGCGCTTCAACCCGCAGTCGGATCTGACGATCTTTGCCAATACCTCCATGGATACGCTGGATTATACCGGCCGCAAGCTGAATCATGGCAGCAAGGCGGTGATGGCGGGCATCGGCAGCCCGGTCCGGCAGCTGCCGCGGACTTATACAGAGGGGCTGCTTCCATCAATCACCGCTGCTGTGCCTTATTGCGGAGGATGTTTAGCCGTTTCCGGTGCATCCTATGAAGAGGACCCGGAGCTGCCGGAGCGGCTGGCGGCTGCCTTCAAGGAGCGGGAGACCGCCTGGCCGCTGATTGTGCTGGTCGATCAGGCGGAGGAGGCGGTAAGCACGCAGACCTCCTTCCTGTGGACCGTATTCACCCGCTTCAATCCGGCGGATGATATTTATTCGGCGGCCGGGGTACACCGGGGCAGTGTCAGCTATACGCAGCCGATCATTATAGATGCCCGGATGAAGCCGGGATACCCGGAGGAGCTGGCTGTGAGCGAGGATATTGCGAAGTGGGTAGACCGGGGCTGGAGCCGTTATTTTCCTCTGGCGTAGAAGTGAACTTTAAGGGGGTCAAAATATGCTGCGGACGTTACTTGGAGAGCCGCCCCGCGTGAACAGCGGTGTGCTGGCTGAAGCTATGGAGTCCATGGCGAAGGCTGCCTCCGTGCTGCGCAAGGAGATGGCGGCGCATGAAGACCATGACCATGAATACCGCAAGCTGGAGATCTGGACACGCGGCCTGATCTCCTCTCTGGATGAGCTGGAGCAGAGCTGGTTCGCAGCCGCCTTTTTCCGGAAGTCAGTGATTGCCGGTTATATGGATGATATGTCGTCCACGGAGCAGGGGGAGTACGCCAGATATGTGTATTTCTACAAGGATGGCTTCATCCGTGTCTTCTCTTTGCTGGACAAGCTGGGCACGGTGCTGAATAATGTGTACAATCTCAACACAGGCAAGGTCAAGGCACATTTCTCCTACTTCACGGTGCTGCGGCAATTCCAGCTGCTTCAGGCGCATCATCCGCTGGCGGATGAGCTGGACAGAATCCGCAATTCCTATCGGGAGCCGGTGGAGAATCTGCGCAAGCGGCGCAATGCCGAGATCCACTACATGAATGCGGAGATGACCGACGATCTCTGGCAGCGTCACCAGGGGCTGCATGACAAGATCCGTCTGGAGGATCTCGACAGCCACCTGGAGGATTTGAAGCAGAGTCTGGAGATGGTATGCCAATCCCTGGCGGCCGCATTCAGGTACGGCAATGAACAATGGCACAAGAATCAAGCGGCCGCAGGCCCGAAATCCGGACATGCCCATCCGTAAAAACTTACCTTTGACAAAAAACTCGAAACTGAATATACTTAGGCATACATTAGCTTCTGACATGACACGGAATATATAACTTCATACTATGATCTTATCGAGAGCGGCGGAGGGATAGGCCCGATGAAGCCCGGCAACCGGTTTGAATACAGCGAAGCGCTGCATCCAAATGTCATGGTGCTAATTCCTACAATGCCGCCGGTTCCGGGGGTTTTGGCAGATGAGAAGGCATTGTCATTATACACACAGGGCCTCTTGCGATCTGCATGGATCGTAGGGGGTCTTTTTTCTGCAATGTTTAGGTTAGAACAGAAGGGGGACGCAGAGGTTGATAGAATTGAAGGATATAACCAAAGTGTACGGCAAAGGCAGCAAGCAGGCGATTGCACTCTCTGCACTAAGCCTGTCGATCAAGAAGGGCGAGATCTTCGGGGTGATCGGTCACTCCGGGGCCGGCAAAAGCACGCTGATCCGCTGCATTAATCTGCTGGAACGTCCGACTGCGGGCGAAGTGTGGGTGGACGGTGTGGAGCTGACAGCACTCAGCCAGGGGCAGCTCCAGGAGCAGCGGCGCAAGATCGGGATGATTTTTCAGCATTTCAATCTGCTCTCATCGGCTACAGTCTATGATAATATCGCGTTTCCGTTGCGGCTGATCGGAGCCTCCAGGAGTGAGATTGAACAAAAGGTTAAGGATCTGCTCACCCTGGTCGGATTGGAGGAGCACAGGAATAAGTACCCGGCCCAGTTATCCGGCGGACAGAAGCAGCGTGTCGGGATTGCCCGGGCTCTGGCGAGTGATCCGGACGTTCTGTTATGCGATGAAGCGACCTCGGCGCTTGATCCGCAGACGACAGACTCCATACTGCGCCTGCTGATGGATATCAACCGCAGATTCCATCTGACCATCGTGCTGATCACCCATGAAATGCATGTGATTCAGAGCATTTGCGACCGCGTGGCGGTGATCCATGGCGGCGGCATCGTCGAGCAGGGCGAGGTGGCCCAGGTATTTCTGAAGCCGAAGCATGAGGTGACCAAAGAATTCATCCGCAGTGAGACCCAGTCGGAGGGGCCGCTCCGGCAGGCGATTGACGCTGTGCATACAGGCTATACGAAGGCCGTGAAGATCACTTTTCTCGGGCACAAGACTTACGAATCCACGCTCTCCCAGGTGGTTCAGGGGACAGGCGTCCACTTCGCGATTCTCCATGGCACCATCTCTACGATCAAGGATGTTCCTTACGGACAATTGATTGTCCGGTTTGAAGGAGCTGCTGATGCCGTGGATACTACGCTGACGGAGCTTATAGCCCAAGGTCTTGATGTGGAGGTGATTTCCTGATGGGCGGACTGGATTTTAATAAGATTGATTGGTCAGAAATGCTCGATGCAACGGTGGCTACACTTAACATGGTAGTTATTTCAGGAATATTCACAATTATCCTTGGTTTACCGCTCGGAATTATGCTATATTTATGGGGAAGATCAAATAACGTTATTATCAGAGCTGTTTACTCGGCATTATCGTTCATCGTAAATATCCTGCGCTCCGTTCCGTTCATCATTCTAATGGTGGCTCTGATTCCGCTCAGTAAGATCATTATGGGCACCTCCATCGGTGTGCGTGGAACCATTCTGGCACTAGTGGTCGGTGCGGCTCCCTTTTTCGCCAGGCTGGTGGAAACGGCGCTGCGGGAGGTTGACCGGGGAATTATTGAAGCGGCGCAGGGCATGGGGGCTTCCACAGGGCAGATCGTGATGCGCGTCTTGCTGCCGGAGGCTCGTCCGGGCTTGCTTGCCGGAATAACCATTACTGTAGTGACCCTTGTCTCGTATACTGCCATGGCGGGATTTATTGGTGGCGGCGGTCTGGGGGATCTGGCGATCCGTTACGGCTATTACCGTTATGAGAAGGAAGTTATGATTATCTCAGTGGCACTGATAGTGATTCTAGTGCAGCTGCTGCAAATGGCCGGCGACCGGCTGGTAAAATATTTTACACGGAAATAAGGTACGTCCACATATAGCCTTATTCAATAAAACATATGGATTAGAGGGGGATTTACAGATGAAAAAAGTACTGCTTACATTATTCAGCCTGACCTTGATATTGGTGCTTGCCGCTTGCGGGAACAACAAGGCGAATAACGCCGCGAATTCTGCTGCAACAACAGCACCTACGGAAGCTGCTGGTGCAGAAGCGACTACAGAGCCTGCGGCAGAACCGGTAACCCTAGTGATTGGTGCCTCTGCTGTACCGCATGCGGAAATCCTCAAAGCGATTGCGCCGCAGCTTGAAGCCCAAGGCATTAAGCTGGAGATCAAAGAATTCTCGGATTATATCCTGCCGAATACACAGCTTGCCGAGAAGCAGCTCGATGCGAACTTCTTCCAGCACAAGCCTTACCTGGATGATCAGAACACCAAGAACGGCACAGATCTCGTATCTGTAACCGCTGTTCATGTTGAGCCATTTGGCGCTTATTCCAAAAAGATCAAATCGATTGACGAGTTGGCAGAAGGTGCCAAGGTTGCCATTCCGAATGATGCAACTAATGGAGGACGCGCATTGATTCTGCTGGCGAAGAACGGACTGATCAAGCTGAAGGACGATACGAATATTGCTTCGACCAAAGCGGATATCACCGAGAATGCCAAGAAGCTGGATATCATTGAGCTGGATGCTGCGATGCTGCCCCGTCAGCTGGATGAAGTGGACCTGGCGCTGATTAACACCAACTTCGCCCTGGATGCCAAGCTGTCTCCAACGAAGGATGCGTTGTTCATCGAAGGCGGGGACTCCCCGTATGCCAACCTGCTGGTAGCCCGTCCTGACAATAAGGATTCCGATGCGATTCAGAAGCTGGCAGCAGCGCTGACATCCCCGGAAGCGAAGGCGTTCATCGAGAAGCAGTATGAAGGTGCCATTGTTCCGGCATTCTAAGGCTGACCATAGAAGCTGAATATTCCAATGAGACCAGAAGAAGCCCGGTAGCCAGAGATGGCTGGCGGAGCGGCTTCTGGTTTTTTGAATAGCCCAATGGTTGATCCTTAAGGCGAAATCCACTATAATAAAAAAAATCCCGGCCTCTTCTCGGAGGCCGGGATGGTTTATGAAACGGGATTAGAATACTTGGATGACTTCTTCCACGCCTTCTACTTCTTCAATCAGGGCGCGTTCGATCCCGGCTTTCAGCGTGATCGTGGAGCTTGGGCAACTGCCGCATGCACCCATAAGCTTCAGCTTGACGATGCCGTCTTCAACATCAATCAGTTCCACGTCACCGCCATCGCGCTGCAGGAACGGACGAAGTTTATCAAGGACTTCCAGTACTTCATCGTACATGGTTGCGCTTTGAACATTCTCACTCATTTCTCAATCACTCCTTTCGTATGTTTATTATAGTACAAAAAGTTAAAAAATAAAATGGTTAAGGCAGAATAGGGAGATCATCATGCGACCAATTATAGAATTCTGTGCCAGCAACATCGGGCATGGCACTGAACCGCTCAAGCTTAAGCTGGAACAAAACCCTGAATATGATGTAGTGGAGTACGGCTGTCTGAACAACTGCGGAGAGTGCTATCTCCAGCCTTTCGCCATGGTTGACGGGGAGATCATCGAAGCTGATTCCCCCGCTGCCCTGGAAGAGGCGATTGAGGCCGCTATACGAGAGGCGGAGGCCTGGGACAACCTGGAGATTGACTAATCCGGGATAAAGGCTAAGACCGGATTGCTGCCCGCTCCGGCGGCTGAATTCACCCGAAATGGCGTTTGGACATCCACAGGACGCCGCTCTTCAGCAGGCGCGGAACCCGGCCCATGACGGAGCGGCGGCCCATCAGGCCGAAGCCGGCATTTTTGCCGAGTGAACCGAGAGTGCCCTTCAGCTTAATCTTATGCAGCTTCGGGGTCTCCCCCAGCCATAGCGCCTGAATAATCTGGCCGACCTGCTCGCCCTGGGCACCTGCCGCCTGTGCACTGGGGGCGAAGGGCAGGCTGGCACAGTCCCCGATCACATACACTTCAGGATAATCGGCTAAATTGTAATATTTCCCGACAATGAGCCTGCCTCCCCGGTCCTTCGGAAGCTCAAGCTGCTGTACGGCCTTCACCGGCTGAATGCCGGCCGTCCATACTGTAACATCGGCCGGAATGGCCTGAGTGCCATTGAAGATGGCATCCTTTTCTACATGGGAGACCGATACCCGGCCTATGGTCTCCACCTGATGCTCACTGAACCATTCCTCGACATACCTGGACAGCTTGACCGGAAAAGAGGACAAAATACGTTCTCCCCGGTCCATGAGGGAGATATTCAGATCGGGCCGGCTCTCCCGCAGCTCCGAGGCAATCTCGACACCGCTCAGCCCTCCGCCGACAATGTTCACGGTCCCATAAGGCTTCACATCGTTCAGCCGGCGGTAGGTTTCCCGGGTTCCGGCGAAGCTCTGTATACTGCAGGCATGCTCTTCGGCTCCCGGAATGTTATGGTAATTATCCGTACAGCCGAGGGCAATCGCCAGGATATCATAGGCTATCGGCTCCCCGGAATCGAGCAGGACTACCCTGCTCTCCAGATCAATGGAGCCCACCTGCCCGTAACGTACGGTCAGGCGGGGGTGTACCGGGAATTGAATCCGCAGATGATAATCCGTGACTGTGCCTGCGGCCAGTGCATAATATTCCGTCTTGATCCCCTGATATGGCATCCGGTCCACCAGAACGATTTCCACATCAGGCGGGAGATGATTATTAAGCAATTGCGAAATGAGGGCAAGACCGCCGTAGCCGCCGCCCAGGACAAGTAGGGTTCTCATGCGAACAGATCTTCCTTTCGGGTACGTAATGGACAAGGCAGTTCTGCGTGTACAGGCTGAGGTTCGATTCAGCTTACTTATTCGTATACTTTGATCTCGTTATAGAACGTATCCCGTTCAACAGGAATCCGTCCCGCACCCTTCACGAGCCAGATCAGCTCATCCCGGGTCAGCCCCTCCGGTGTCAGCGCGCCGGCAGCGTGGCTGATCCGTTCCTTGAGGATGGTGCCGTGCACATCAGAGGCTCCGAAGCTAAGAGCTACCTGGGTCAGCTGGGCCCCGATATTAATGAAGTACGCCTTGATGTGGTCGAAGTTGTCCAGCATCAGACGGCTGACCGCAATGGTCTTGAGGTCCTCATAAGCGGAGTTGCGGCGCATAATGCCGGCATTCTTGTTCTTGGGCTGCATGGACAGCGGAATGAATACCATGAATCCGCCGGTCTCGTCCTGCAGGTCACGAATTTGCAGCATATGGCGGATGCGGTCCTCGCGGGATTCAATCGATCCGTACAGCATCGTGGTATGGGTCTTCATGCCAAGGTGATGGGCCGTGCGGTGCACCTCGAGATATTCCTCGACGTTGGCTTTATCAACGCGCATTTTTTTGCGGTACTGGTCAGACAGAATCTCTGCCCCTCCACCAGTCAGGGTCTTCAATCCGGCGGCGCGCAGCTGCTCCAGCACTTCACGGATGCTGAGTCCGCTGATGCGGGTGAAGAAGTCAATCTCTGCCGCTGTGTAGGCCTTAAGAGTAACCTCCGGGAAATGCTCATTCAGAGCCCGCAGCGAATCAACATAGTACTGGAAGGGCACATTATCATTATGGCCGCCTACAATATGGAACTCGCGCACGCCGGGATGAATATGCTGCTTCACATACTCCACCATCTCCTGGCCGGAGAGGGTATAGGCTCCTTCTTCGCCTTCATCCTTGCGGAAATTGCAGAAGGCGCAGCGGGATTCGCAGACATTGGTGAAATACAGACTCATATTCTCAATAAAATAGACTTTATTCCCGTTCTTTCGCAGATTGACCTCATTCGCGAGCTGTCCGATCGTTAACAAATCGTTGCTCTCATATAAATAAACGCCGTCTTCCAAATTCAATCGTTCTCCGCCGCGAACCTTCTCAATGATGTTCGCCATCCGGGCATCCGTGTGGGGTGTAATAAGAGTAGACATATAATTTCCTCCTGAAGGTTGGCGAGGCGACTGCATCGCGTAATCGTGTACCTGAGAATATCCGGCAACAGGCCGGCATTATAAATAGAGGTCTGCTGCAACCCCCGTGACAATTTTCTGAATTTTTTTTGGTTATCGCTTTTCTCATTATAAACCTCTCCCGGGGGGGGGAGCAACCGCCAGAAACTGCGGGCCTTCCGGTACAAATCGCCTAATTGCGCCCGGTTTGCGACTTGAGGGCAGAAGAATAGTGGAGTATACTGATTTTAAGCACGGATGAAAATGATATACATCATACGCATTCATTCTCTGCCCGGCATTGATTTCATTACGATACAGCCGGAAGGCTGGTTGATTCCAATACAATGAACCCTAAGGAGGTTGTAATTATGATTAACATAAGTGAGACAGCGGCAGGCCAATTGAAGACTATGCTGGCGGCGCAGGAAGTGCCTGATATGTTTCTCCGTCTGGGCGTAACCGCCGGGGGCTGCAGCGGCTTCTCTTACGCTATGGGCTTCGATGATACCGAGACTGAGCAGGACGTCTACATGGACGTTGCAGGTCTGAAGGTGGTCGTCAGCAAAGACGATCTCCGTTACCTCAACGGCCTGGAGATTGACTTCGAAGAATCCGGCATGACCGGCGGCTTCACCATCAACAACCCTAACGCTAGCGCTACATGCGGCTGCGGCTCCTCGTTCCGCACGAAGGAAGAAGCGGGGAATCCGGCGGCGGAGCCTTGCTAAGCCTGTAAATGCTGAATTATTGATAAAGTAAGCGTGGATTGTTGTCTCCGAAACCTCTTAATTATGTATGGTGCAAACTGTACTTATTAGGAGGTTGTTTTGTGTTGACTTAAACCATTATATGTTAAAATATAGTGATGTAATAATTAATGGATATGAGAGGTGGTTAAGATGATACGAATGCCGTTTGAACGTCCAACAGAGCATTATGATGAACGAATTATTGATATTGATAAAGAAATTTGCTCTTTGATCAAGAAGAGAAAGGAGGTCTCGGATAATAATCCAGGATTTCCTCCGTTTGAATATATTTCTAAATGGTCAGAGGAACACGGGCTTTATGAGGGATTCTTGATGTCGATGTTTGGAAATATGATGAATGAAGAACAGTATAAACCGACGATTGAACCAACCGGATTTAGACAACACATTGCAATTCTGAAGTCAGTCGTGATAGGTGATCGATTCTATACTTTAACTTCTATGAAGCAATACACAAATGCAAGTGTATTAACACTAAATATAGATTGGGACAATGAGCCGGAAATGGATTCCAAATCCCATCAGCATAGCCATTACGAACTAAATATTAATGACCAATATGACTGCCGAATGATTAATGGTGGGAGCAGATCTGATCATGCATCCTATAAATACGTGATTTCTCCACCCTTACCTGATGAGATTTCGGAAATCCAATTTAGGTTCAAAGAATATAGCTACCCTTTCAACAAGAGTGAGACAGGTGATGAGATCGTATTTGAAACTTAGTAAGATGAATAGCCCTCCTGAAGGTGTTAGCAATACCCGACATCTTCAGGAGTTTTTTTTGTCCAATTAATGTCGATTATTGATTCCCCTATAAAACATACTTGACTAGTGGGGATAATGGGATTATAGTATGAAAAAAGCTTGATTACACAGTGAGATTTTCAACCTTAACTTTCATTTTATCTTGAATATCTCTCATCTTTAATAATTGTATACAATTATACAGTTATCGATATTACCGTTAAAAGCGACCCGCAAACGGATAGCGAGGAGCCATAAATTCTATGGAAATGCGTTCACGAAGATTGTCGAAGGATAATACCTACTATGCACTGAAGCAAAAAATAATAGACAGTGAGCTGGAGCCGGATCAGCCGGTCAACGAAGAGAATCTGGCGGCTCTCCTTGGGGTTAGCCGTACTCCGTTAAGAGAAGCGATCCAGCGGCTGGAGAATGAGGACTTCCTGGTGCGCCAGCCCAACGGCAGGCTGCGGGTAGCTCCCTTAACGCTCAAGGAGGTCGAAGAGATCTTCCAGATCCGCAGTATGCTTGAAGGCCATATCGCCAGAAGCGCTGCCAGGAACGCTACGATCAAGGATATTCAGCGGTTAACGCTGATTCTGGAGAACCTGAAGCAATCCTTCCAGCTGGGGGATCAGCAGGATGTGGTATCCTACGGCTTCGAATTTCATGATTACTTGTGGGAGATCAGCGAACTGAAGACTTTTGAGAAGGTGCTTAATCAATTAAGGGACCGTTCCCTCCGTTATTGCCGATATGTCTCGCTGCACGGGGACTGGAATACGCAGGCGGACGAGGAGCATCTGGTGATTCTGCAGCGGATCGTTGCCAGGGATGAAACAGGGGCGGAGCAGGCGATGCGGGAGCATATCTTAAGCAGTCTCGCAACGGCGCTGGAGCGGATTAGAGGAATTGAACACACATAACGAAGGGAGATTGGCAGGCCTATGAGACCACAGCATGAGACGGAAGAAGCACTGGCAGCACGGTTAACCGGAGTGCGGAGGAACCTGCACCGTGAACCGGAGCTAAGCTATCAGGAATATAGAACGACAGAGAAGCTGCGTGCATGGCTTACAGAAGAGAATATAAAGGTCTTGGATCTCCCTTTGGAGACCGGACTTATAGCCGAGATTGGACAAGGTGACGGCAGCATAGTAGCGATCCGCTGCGATATCGATGCCCTGCAGATTGAGGAGCAGACGGGCCTGCCGTTCGCCTCAGAGATTCCGGGAGTCATGCACGCCTGCGGGCATGACTTCCACACCGCTGTCATCCTGGGTGCGGCCAGCCTGCTGAAGCAGCGTGAGCATGAGCTGCCGGGCAGAGTCAGAATCCTGTTCCAGCCGGCCGAAGAAACGGGGCATGGTGCGGAAGGCGTGCTGGCCTCCGGGGGGCTGAACGGGGTAGAAGCTATATTCGGATTACATAATTCACCGGACCTGCCTGTTGGGGCGTTCGGCACAAGAACGGGTGCTCTAACGGCGGGGGTAGACCGCTTTGAGATAACAGTGCAAGGGGGCGGCGCTCACGCAGCTACACCGGAGAAAGGCGTTGACACCATTGTTACCGCCGCGCAGATCATTACGATGCTGCAAACCGTAGTCAGCCGCCTTAATAATACACAAGAGCCGGTCGTGCTCAGTGTGACCCGGATCAACGGGGGCTTCACCTGGAATGTCCTGCCGGAGAAGGTGGAGCTGGAAGGCACAGTACGTACCTATAATGAAGAGATCCGTAGCAGCATCCCGGCCCAGATGACGCGGATCATTGAAGGGATTGCAGCCGCTGCCGGAGCAGAGGCGAAGCTGCACTGGTATCCCGGCCCGCCGGCCACCATTAATCACGGGGAATGGACAGACTTCACCAAAGAGGTGGCTGCACAATCAGGCTATGAGGTGCATGATATTCCGCCGCAGATGGGCGGAGAGGATTTCGCCTATTATTTGCAGCAGGTCCCGGGTGCTTTTGTGAACATCGGCACCGGCCCGAACCCTGCGCTGCATCATCCCCGCTTCGATGTCGATGAGGCGGCCATTCTGCCGGCGGCCAAGTATTTCGCTCTGCTGGCCGAAGAGGCGCTTGCGAAGCTGAAGCAGCAGGCTTGAATCGCAAATTTACCAGATGATTGAGGGGAACAACCATGATTGAACTACGGAATGTGTCCAAGACATTCACCCGCAAAGAGGTGAAGATTGAAGCGTTGAAGGGGATTAGCCTGAAGGTGGAGAAGGGCGATATCTTCGGGGTCATCGGCTACAGCGGCGCCGGAAAAAGCACGCTCATCCGCCTGGTCAATTACCTGGAACGGCCGTCTGAGGGCCAGGTACTGGTAGACGGACATGATCTGGGTGCGTACAGCGACAAAGAGCTGCGGGCAGCCAAGAAAAACATCGGCATGATTTTTCAGCATTTTAACCTGCTGGAGTCCAAAAAGGTGTTCGACAATGTGGCTATTCCACTAGTCCTGCTGAAAAAGAGCAAGGCGGAGATCCGCAAGCGGGTGGAGGAGCTGCTCGAATTCGTCGGATTAAGTGATAAGGCCGGAAGCTATCCGAGCGAGCTGTCAGGCGGACAGAAGCAGCGGGTCGGGATTGCCCGGGCGCTGGCCTCGAATCCTTCGATACTATTGTGCGATGAAGCCACCTCGGCCCTCGACCCGCAGACGACACAGTCCATTCTGCAGCTGCTCAAGCGGATCAATGCGGAATACAACATCACGGTGATGATCATCACGCATGAGATGTCGGTGATTCAGGAAATCTGCAACAAGGTAGCCGTGATGGAAGAGGGGCGGATTATCGAGCAGGGCAGCGTGCTGGATGTGTTCGGGGAACCGAAGCATAAGACCACGCAGAATTTCGTCAAGACCGTCATTCAGAACAGCATGACCGCAAGCGTCCGCAGAACTCTGAAGACAGAGCAGGGGAGCCGGGTGTATAAGCTGAATTTTGCCGGGGAGAGCGCCTCTGAGCCTGTGCTGTATGAGATTATCCGGTCCTATGGTGTTAAGGTCAACATCCTGTTTGCGAATACGACAGAGATTCAAGAGACGACGCTCGGCACGATTATCGTGCAACTGCAGGGTGATCCGGCCCAGATGGAAGCGGCCCTGGATTACATGAAGCAGCATGAGGTCCGCGTAGAGGAGGTGAAATCCTATGTTCTCGACATCGATCACAAGTGAGCAATTCCTGAAGGCGATTATCGAAACGATTCAGATGGTGGGTGTCTCTCTTTTTGTAGGGTCGCTTCTGGGGGTTCCCCTCGGCATCCTGCTGGTCATTACCCGTCCAGGCGGTGTGCTGGAGAATAAGGCGCTCTATACCGCACTCAATCCGGTGATCAATATCATCCGTTCGCTTCCGTTCATTATCTTACTCGTTGCTATCATTCCGGTAACACGGGCAATTGTTCATACCTCGATTGGAACCAGTGCCGCCATTGTTCCGCTTATTATCTACATCGCACCTTATATCGCACGGCTGGTAGAGAATTCGCTGCTGGAGGTCAATCCGGGCATTCTTGAGGCTGCGGAAGCTATGGGAGCTACACCGTTACAAGTCATATGGTACTTCCTGCTGCCGGAAGCGATCGGCTCGTTAATTCTCTCCCTGACCACGGCGACCATCGGACTCATCGGGGCAACTGCAATGGCCGGAACTGTAGGGGGCGGCGGGGTCGGTGATTTGGCTATCGTGTACGGCTATCAGCGGTTTGACAAGGTGGTCATGGTCGCTACCGTTATTATTCTCATCATTCTGGTGCAGGGGATTCAATCGCTCGGCAACACCTTGGCACGCAAAATCCGCCGTTATTAGACTATTACATTTAAAGGAGACCGGCAAATGAGTGTATGGAGCAAGCAGGAGCGTTTTCAGGCGATCTTATCCGGGGAACTGGCGGACCGTCCGATAATCAGCGGATGGCGCCACTTTATCGACAAGGAGCAGAACGCGGAGGACTTGGCGTCGTCTACGATTTCTTTTACGGAGACCTATGACTGGGACTGGGTGAAAATCAACCCGAGAGCAACCTATCTGGCGGAAGCCTGGGGAAATGAGTACGACTTCGCAGATTACCGGACGGTATTCCCAAGACAGCTGACGACGGCGGTTCCGGCAGCCGCGAACCTCTGGGATCTTGAGGTGAAAAAGGCTGCGCAGACCGCTCCGCTGCTGGAGCATCTGGAGGCTGTCCGCAAGATCCGCCGGGGCCTGCCCGATACGCCGCTGATTCAGACGGTGTTCTCACCGCTTACCGTATTGCTGTTCATTGTGGGACGTTCGGCTTATGTTACGGAAACCGTATTCGGCATTGAGCAGCCGGTAACACTGCAATCGCTCTTCAAGGAACACCGGACCGCTGCGCACCATGCCCTGCATGCCATTGCCTTGACCTTGGCTGATTATGTGCAGGAGCTGAAGCAGGCGGGATCAGATGGTCTGTTCTATGCGGTGACAGGGACCGCCCATCCCGGATTATTCGATGAGGCGATGTTCGATGAGCTGTCGAGACCGTATGATTCCATCGTGCTGGAGGCGGCGAGCTATGGCAAGAATATTTTACATACCTGCGGCGCCCATGCCCAGCCTGAGAAATTCAATGATTACCGGATTGACGGGATCAGCTGGGATACGGTAGCCGAAGGCAACCCCGGGCTGGATGCTGACCTTAAGGCCACGAAGGTGGGCGGAGTGGATCATGGGCTGTTTGCCGGAAATCATCTGGAGCAGATCGGACAGCAGGCTAAGGAAGCCCTGGCCAAGATGAAGGGACAACCGTTTATTCTATCGCCGAACTGTGCTATTCCGCTGACAGTTACAGACGAGGCGCTAGTGCATTTTAAGAACACAGTATTAGGATAGGGGATGAGAGTGATGAAAAAATTACTGGCAGTGATGTTAATTAGCGTGATGGCGGTGCTGGCGGCTTGCGGCAACAATAAGGAAGCGGCAAGCTCCGGGGATAAGAAAGAAATTACTGTCGGATTCGGTGTGGGCACGTATGAGGAGCAGTTCCGGCAATCGATTCTCCCGATTCTGGAAGGAAAAGGGTATACTGTAGATATCAAAACCTTCTCGCAGAATATGCAGGTTAACCCGGCGATGAAGGAAGGCTCGATTGACGCGAGCATCTTCCAGAGCACAGCCTACATGGAAGCGATCAACAAAGAAATTGGTGCCGATATGGTGGGGATTGCCTATGTTCCGGGCGCTCCGCAGGGGCTGTATTCCGTTAATCACAAGACGCTTGACGATGTGAAGGACGGCACTACGGTAGCGGTTCCGAACGACCCGGTCAATCAGGAGCGGGCGCTGCGAATTCTGGAGGAGCTGGGCTGGATCAAGATCAAAGAGGGCGCCGGGGTAGCAGACTTCAATGTGAACAGCGTCGAGCCGGACAAGTTCAAGATTGAACTTAAGGTGCTGGATCCTGCGCAGATTCTGGTCTCGTTACAGGATGTTGACTATGGTGTGGTGAACGGTAACTACATTGCCAACGCCCCGGACCGGAAGATTACAGACGCGCTGAAGATTGAGAATACGCCTATGCAGCATAGAATCATCGTATCGGTGAACAAGAAGGACCAGGATACCCAGTGGGCCAAAGACTTGAAGGCTGCCTATGAATCCAAAGCGTTCGAAGAATACATCCTGGGGCAAGAGAAATATGCCGGCTTCATTCTGCCGGAGGCTTGGGCTAATAACTAATCTAATCAGGGAGTGAACGAAAGTGTCAAAAGGCAAGATTCATTTCGTCGGCGGCGGGCAGATGGCGGAAGCGATCATACGGGCCTGTCTGGCAGGCGGTACGTTGCGTAACGGACAGATCAGTGTGTCGGATATTAATAAGGGCCGGCTTGAGCTTCTAAAAACCAAATATAACGTTGACACGGAGAGTGCGCAGAAAGAGGCCCTCTCTACCGCAGAACTGATCGTTATTGCTGTCCGGCCGCAGGATGATCTGGCTGCACTTGGAGCCCTGATCCGGCAAGCTGCTGCACCGTCTGCTGTCATTGTATCGATTGTGGCCGGGATAACGATTGCCCAGCTCGGAGATTATTTCGGAGCAGAACGTCCGATTGTCCGGGTGATCCCGAATACCCTGACCGATGCCGGCTATGGGTACAGCGGTGTAGCGCTGAATGCAGCCGCTTCCCTGGAGCAGGTTGAAGAATTCCTGCTTGGCTTCGGCAAGGTGCAGGTATTGGAAGAATCGTACATTGATATCTTCACCGGCTTCGGGGTTGCCGGACCGAATTATATCTACTATTTCATTGAGTCGTTCACAGATGCCGGAGTTCTGGCCGGACTGCCAAGGGAACAAGCCTGGAAGGTGGCGCTTGAGAATATGTTGGGAGCGGTAGCCATGCTTCAGCAGACCGGCCTCCATCCGAGACAGCTGCTCGATATCAACAACTCGCCTGGCGGCGTCGGCATGCACGGCTTGTATGAGCTGAACAACAGTGATTTCGCGGCCGGATTGCAGCGTAGCGTATTGGCGGCGGTGAAGCGGACCACGGAGCTGGGAGTGAAGAAGTAATGGCCGTACTGAAATGGGATCACCTGGTACACTATGTGAATGATCTGGATCAGCCGGTGCAGCTCTTCACGGAGCATGGCCTGACGGCCTTCCGGGGCGGGTCACATAAGGATTGGGGAACGTATAACGCCTTGAGCTACTTCGGGCTGACCTATCTTGAATTCTTGGGCATCGAGAACCTGGAGCTGGCACGGGCGACCAAGCATAATGTTGTGGTGCGGGATGCCGTAACGCTTCTTCCGGAGCATGAGGTCTTGAGCAGAGTGGTGCTGCGGACAGATGATATCGGGGCAGTGGAGGCTAAACTGCAAGCTGCGGGATTGGCGCTGTCGCCCATTATTGACGGCCGGCGTCTGGACAACCAAGGCCGGTTAATCGAGTGGCGGATGATGACCATTGACGGTGACTTCCAGGGACTGGTCTATCCGTTCATTATCCAGTGGAGCGAGACGGATGAGCAGCGGCTGGACAGCCTGACCGCAGCCGGAATCAACCAGCCTCACCCTGCAGGCAAGGTGGAGATTGAAAGCGCAGGCTTCCGGGTGAGTGATCCTGCCGCTGCCGCCAGTCACTGGAGTGAGCTGTTCGGCCTTCCGTTGAGCGGGCTTGTGGACGGTTTGGACGGCAGCTGCAGCCTTAAGGCCGGAGACCAGACGTTTGAGTTCACGCCGGGGGAAGAGAACCGGCTCAGCCGGATCGTGTTCCGTACGGATTCCCCTCAGCTGAAGGGGCAGACGTTGACGGTTGGCGAAGGCGAGTACGTGTTTGAATAAATGCAGGACAAGCATAGGGGACAGGCTGGTTGCCGCAATTAGCGGTAGCGGGCCTATCCTGTTTGTGTTACAGTGTGACACAAGAATGAAGTAAGGGAATGTATGGAGAACGGAGGCAGCGGATGGAGAAGCTATTTGAGTATAACTGGCAAGTGCGCCAGGACTGGTTCGACTGGTGCAGCGGGGTGGACAAGGCAGAGCTGATGAAGCCGCGCACCGGCGGCTTAGGCTATATCCTGCCCACGTTGTATCACATTGTAGCGGTTGAATACGGCTGGATCTGCGGCGGCATTCAGGAGAGAGCCATTGACATTCCAGCGTTCGAGGAAGTAGCGAGTCTGGAGCTGGTACAGGATCTCTCCGCCCGCTGCCATGCAGAGCTGACTCCGTTTGTGTACGGCTGGTCGGATGAACTGGAAGACCGGATCATGGTTGATATTACCGATGAAGGGGAACACGAGCCCCACCCCTACGGGGAAGTGATGCGGCATGTGATCGCTCATGAGATCCACCATATCGGCCAGCTCTCGGTATGGGCACGGGAGATTGGCAAGCAGCCGGTGACGGCGAATCTGATCGGCAGAGGGTTATTTGACAAATAAAAAGTGTAAGGAGGCCGCAGAGACATGGAATTTGAAACGGCACGGCTGGTGATCAGAGAGTTCACTGCAAATGATGTAGAGCAGGTACATGAGTATGCGTCCGATCCGGCTGTTGTGACACATTCGATATGGGGGCCGAATTCACTGGAGGATACCCGTGAATATATCCGCCATACGCTGGATTTGCAGCAAGAGGAGCCGCGCCGTGGCTTCGAGTACGCTGTGGTTCTGAAGGAGGACGGGCGGCTGATCGGCGGCTGCGGCCTGCACATCACCGGAACGGAGCAGGGGGAGATAGGCTACTGTTTCAACCGGTTGTACTGGGGGCAGGGCTATGCGAGCGAGGCTGCCGCTGTGCTGCTGGACTTGGGCTTCCATGAGCTGGGGCTGCACCGGATCTATGCGACCTGCCGTCCCGAGAATATAGGTTCCGCCCGGGTGATGCGGAAGCTAGGCATGACATATGAAGGGCACATTAGAGGACATATGTATCATAAAGAGAAGTGGATGGATTCCTATCAATATTCGATTCTGGAGGATGAGTATAAGGGGCTGCACCCGCGTGCCGGGCTGTAGGGTTGAAGGGTGCAGTTGCAGGCTTAATTGCAATTCGTACAAGCCTGTTGATTAGCTAAAAAAAGGTAGAAAAAAGGCCGCTCATTCGGTAAAGTGTTTGTACCCCTACAAACATCCGAAATGAGGCGACCTCATGAAAAAGTCTACTTCAATCTCGAACATTCTGCAATCGGTGATTCCCGAAGAGAAACTCTCACCGTTTCTTCAAGAACTTGAATATGTCGATAAAGCAAGGAAATTCACCGTCTATGACCTCTTCTTGTTCTTGGCGGAGGCTTCGTTCCAGCAGTGGAAGGGGTATCGGGATGGTGAAGTACGCATGGTTTCAAGCAGCCTCAGACCCGTAGACCATTCTACGCTCTCGAAAAAAGCGAAGAAGGTTCCCTTCGAGCTTTTTAAGCAACTGCTGAACCTCATGATCGATCGGTGTAATCGCTCGACCCGAAGACATTTAGGGATTCCCAAAGCGTTATTGCTCGTCGATTCCACTAAAATTACCGTGGGTAAAGGGCGGCTTCCTTGGGCTCTGCTGAAAGGCGAACGAGCGGGAATTAAATTGCACGTGTCGGTAGTGGCCGATGAAGGCCGGCTCCATAAGGTGACCGAGACCACAGGGAATTCCCATGATTTCAAAAGCTGTCCCGAGGTGACCGACAAGCGGTTTATTCTCGTAGCTGATCGGGCGTATAGCGGTTACAAACGATTCGATGACTATCTGGAGCAGCACCAATTCTTTGTTATTCGGCTTCGGGACAACACGCTCTTTCACTCCCCGGTCTCCCGAACGCGAAGCGAACCCTTCACGGGAACACTCGAACAAGATTTCACCTGCCAATTGGGAAAAAAACAAGGGCTTTCCAAAAACCGTTTTCGCGTGGTGATCCTAAGAGATCCGCAAGGCAATCCGGTGATCCTTGCTACGAATCTGCACTGGCACTCCGCCGAGCGGATTGCAGAAATCTACAAAAAGCGGTGGCAGATTGAAGTGTTTTTTCGCTGGATTAAGCAGCACTTAAACATTCCAACCTTATTTGGGACCACACCAAACGCTGTGTACGGCCAGTTATATACGGCTCTACTGGTTTATGTGTTATTAAAATTCCTGTTTGACGAAGGGAATGCAGGGGTGCATTGGAGCGCAAAACTAACGTTTGCCGACTTTGACCGCTTATTTACGCTGCAACGTTTACCCGTAGAATGGATTACCTTTTTCGCTAATGATCTTGCATTCCCATAATTTAGCTAATCAACAGGCCTGCAATTCGTACAACTAAATCGTCCGATATGCTGCCAAATCTCCGTTTAGATGTAGTTCGTGCAATTATAATGCCCCTATACCTGGATTTTCGCCCATCCGGGCAAATGTAGTTGTACAGACTACAATTAGAAGAGGAAGTTCACCCGTTTCACTGTTTTTAGTTGCGCAGAATACACTTATCCCAGTTTTTTCGCTACGAACACGGCTTCATTCCTTACCACATTTATGGAATGAAATCACTTGTTTAATTCTGATGGTCTACTAGCAAAATTAAGGAGGCACATGGGAGCGCAGTTGTCAGTTGCCAATGGACATAACATAGCGGCTCAGCCCCCGTACACAGCAAAAAGCGCACTGCCGCAGGCAGGCGCTCTTTGCTGTTCTTGAAGTCACAAGTGATACTGTATGGTTACAGCGGCATTCCCGCCACTTCATTAATTCTCGCCGCTTCTTCCGGGTCAGCAGCGATCAGCTTCTGATAGACCGCCTGATCCTGGGCGCTTTGCAGTCTCTGTTGAACGGCCAGCAGCCACCGGGCAAGCTCACGGTTGACAGGGTTGCTGTAGTCCTCACTGAGACCTTGCTTCAGTGTAGCTTCCGCGGCCTGCATGTCCTGCGACATGTACTGGATCTTCGCGGTGTTCAGCAGCAGTTCCGGCGTGACGCTAACGCCCTGCTGCTGTGTATCCTGATCTGCGGCGGCGTAAGTATAAGCATCCAAGCCGGTTTTGAAATACCGCTGCTTGTTAAGTGTCTCCTGGTCCTTGATCTCCAGCTTGCCCTCGGCCGCCGCTTCCTGCGACCGCTTCAGGGCTGCGGCTCCCAGCTCCTGCGACCGGGCAATCACTCCGCTGTACCAGGCGGTCGTCCACAGGCTTTCGCTGTCGGTCAGATCCTCGTATCCGCCCGTGAAGCCCTGCTTCACAGCAGCGGCAGCCGCGTTCTTGTCCCCCGACAGGAATTGTACTCTCCCTGCGCTTAGGCCAATCGTAGGCGTAACGAAGAATTCACGGCCCTGAAGCTGCTCGGGAGGGAGGCTTTTCAGATGCGCTATACCGTCCGTTACATGTCTGTAGGCAGCAAGTGCGGAAGCGAAATACGTCTGTTGCCCGGCTTCATCCTGCTTGGAATAAGCTTGCTGTCCAAGGAGTGAAGCCCGGCTGATGAACTGGGCATACCAGTTGATATCCCACATGAACTTGTCCGCGTTGTCTAGGTAGACCTGATAGGCTTCGGCGCTCTGGCCCTTCAGATCATAGTAGCTGGCGAGCTGGGTCAGCAGCTCTTTGTTGGACGGCTCATCCTTCAGCGAACGGGTCAATACCGCATAGGCCTCGTCCAGGAACTGCTCGTTCTTGGTCTGCTCATACACCTTCTGATCCAGCAAGGACAAGTACATAGCGGATTCGGGGTGGTAGGGGCGGATGTTGAGTGCTTTTACCAAAGGAGCCTTGATCTCCTCATAGGACTGGCTCACTTGGATCAGCTTCTTGGCGGCATAAGCCTCAGAGCTTGACCGGATGTACCCCAGAGACAGGAAGAGCAGGTAGCCTGTGCCGACTCCGAGTACTGTGAAATAGCCCGCTCTGATCCACAGCTTGTTCCACGTAAAGCGGAGCGGCTTGCTCTCCATGGCCACAGCCATTCCCCCCAGAGAGAGGAAGACGAGCATCCCCATGAACGCATAACTGAGGTTGAAATCCAGCAGGCTGTGAACGAGAATGGACAAGGCGATAATGAGATAGAAGAATCCGTTGTTATAGTCATCGGTCTCCCGTCTCAGGTACTGTCTGCTGAATTTGTAGAAGATAAACAGGATGAAGCCCATGAACACCAGAAAGCCGACAATGCCGACTTCAATCAGATATTGAAGAAAAAAGTTATGCGCCTGGCGGCTCAGATAAGGGTTGTTCTGATAATGCTCATAGAGTGTAGCCCAGCCGCCGCCGCCCGCGCCCAGTACCGGGTAATCCTTGACGACCTTCATGGCATCCTCGTAAAAGGTAAAACGCTCAAGGACACTGTGCTGCCTGAAGTTGATATTCTCCAGCCGTGTTCCGATATTCACCGGGAGAATATTACGCGCGCTGGTGCCGATGAACAGGAAGGCGATGATCGCGACGCCAGCCACAGAGACGGCTGGAATCCACAATCCGCTCATGCGGCGGGACTCGAGTCTGCCGAGCTTGCGGCTCAGCCAAGGAGCCAGGTAACGCTGGACCACCAGGCTCAGCGCACCCGCAATGGCCGAGGCTCCGAGCAGATAGCCCCAGCCCTTAAGGGCAGCAGACGAGTTGAACTCCGCATTCAGCTCCAGGCCGAGCCGTGTGACCGGGCTTGTGATCAGAAGGGAGCATAGGCCGGCAATGGCGAGATGGACAATCCACAGAATCTGCTGCACAGGCTTCAGGAAGAGCAGCAGGAGGATGAATACTACCGGCAGCAGCACGAGTCCGCCACGGGATAAGGTAAGCAGCAGCGAGACAATGATTGGCACCAGCATGAAGCCGTGCAACAGCTGTCCGGCCCATTTGCGGGAGCGGATCAGCGCGAAGACGGCCACGAACAGAAACGCCATCAGGAAGGCTGCATATGTATTGGCATACTGAAAAATGGAAGTCAGGCGCAGGCCGTTCGAATCACTCATAACTGCATCGTTATACCTGCCGTTAATTACGGTCTCTGAGAACCAGCCCACCAGGCTTCCAGCCAGTTTCCAGCTTCCGAGCCAGTTGAGCAGTCCGAAGCCTACGATCAGGTAAGCGAGGGTAAGCACGCTATGCTGGACGGCGGAATTGAGCCGCTTGTGCCGGAGCAGAAGGATGCTGATGATGAAGACTGCGGCATAGGTGAACTGGGTGAACAGCATGTTCATCGCCGAGTACCGGGAAGCTGCGCCGAATAGCGACAGGGCATAGGTTACGGGAAGCAGAATGGCCGCTGCAGTGAGCAGGTCACGCTGACTCTCCAGCTTGAAGGTTCTGAGATACAGGATCGCAGAGGCCAGCATCAGAAGCCCGCTCACCAATGCAGCTACATAGATAGGCTTCTCGAACTCCGCCCTCATTCCGTTGAACAATCCGATCTGAAAAGCGGCCCAGCCAAAAAACAGCAGGAACGCAGCGCAAATCATCCAAGCTGCCCCTGAAAGCTTGTCCGTAGCTTTGACAGAAGCCGCCTGTTTTCCGTACACAGGTTTCGACACGATAGAATCTCCTTTTTCAAAATAGTAGGTCTTCCAATTTATTGCACATACATATTACGGATATAAAGTGAAAAAGTTGTTGTCTGAACGGAAATTTCAAAGATTGGATGTCTTGCAGGAGAGGGAGGGAACGAAAAAGTGGGGAATAGGCCGGAACCTGCTCAGCGAATGAAGCAGTCTGTCCGCACAGGCCAGCCTGACGCAGTTTTCATAGAATAAGGTAACGGAGCGAATCTATGATTCATGTAAGAATGGACGCTTAAGAGTTCCGCCCGAAGGCAGCAATGACGGCAGGGGAACGCGCAATCCGCATCCTGGGCCACTGCTGCCGGGAACAAGCTTCAGGCGGGGATAATGAATTTCAGGTTAATCATGAATACGATCAGGGCGGAGGCCCCCAGGGAAAAGGCGATGCAGCCGGCACCGAGCACTCTGCGCCGGTCCTTGATGAATTTGAAGCCAAGCGCACAGACGAGTATTGTCGTTCCTGCCAGTACAACAGACATGCCGATCATCGCAAACCAATATAGGATTTCAAAAAACTCAGCCATTAGGAAACCCTCCCTTTCAGGCAATAATACAACGAATTTTAATGATTTTCCAGTCAAATGAATCAGGGACATAAGGCCCCGCAGCCATATGCCCTTTTTTGCCGTGACCTGCTATACCACGGACAATCATACAGGAGAGCAAGGCCTTTCGTGAGTAATCTATAGGGTAGGCTGGGAAAGCGAAAGGAGAGGGCACATAATGGCGGGGAGAGAACTGGCAAGCAAGCTGCTGAAGACGGCGGCACTGCTTAGCGATTCACGGGTTGCCGGTTACATTCCGAGAACGCGGGAATATAGTGCTGCCGGATTGTCCGCGATGCTTGGCAGATACGGCAATGTTGTCATCAAGCCGGTTGTAGGCGGAGGAGGATATGGTGTTATCAAGGTGTTCCGGGATCATAGAGGGTATGGCTTCACATATATGCAGAGCACACGTATATATGGAGACTTCACCTCCATGCGCCAGGCACTGGACAGATTCAAGGTGAAACGGAAATACTTGATCCAGCAGGGCATTTCTCTGGCGCGGATCTCCGGGCGTCCGATTGATTACCGGGTCAAGGTGGTGAAGAACGGCGATCACTGGGAATTCCGCTCTATGGTCGGGAGAGTAGCCCGGCCGGGATTATTCGTTACGAATCTCTGCAAAGGGGGTACGATGCTCAGCTGCCGCCAGGGACTGCGGAGATCTCTGCCGAGAGTGGGGACTTCAGCCAAAAAGGCGGAGATGCGCAGGCTGACTTTGGTCTGTATCGAGCTGCTGGAGCGGCATTTTCCGGGAATCGGCGAATTGGGCTTCGACTATGCCGTGGATCAGCGGGGGAAAATTTGGATTTTGGAAGTAAATACAAGACCAAAATGATTAATAAAATTTTTATATTTGACGATAAATAGAGTAATAGGCTAATATTGCGTTTAGTTGTCTCGCTTCCGAGGTAATAGGAACATGAAATATCCCAGCCAATTGTGAACATTCTAAAAAAAATTTTCTGTGGAAATGTCAGGTTTCAGCCCTGTGTATAACTGTTATCCCCATAGTCCACTGCGCAATAGCTGACATTCCGACCCTTACTCACATATTATACACAGGCTTTCCACAGCAGCTTGTGGATAATGAGAACGCTTGTTCGAAAAATGATAGTTTGCTATGATAGATTCAGATCCAAATAAAGGAAAGGTAGGTGAACGTTATGGTTGAATTGTCGGATGAGATGCTGCTTGACTCCTATCACAGAGCGATAGAACTGCATTTGGAGCATGATTTCATCGCCCTGCTTCTCGCTGAAATTCGCAAACGGAACTTACACTCTCCAGTCCATGCGGTTCTTCATTAAAGATCAGAGCCTACCTGACAGCATTGGAACTATTTAAACCGCAAGCACCACGAAATAGGGTATCTTTTCAAGTTGAGGTGGAATCAACCTGAAAGGATACCCTTTTATTATGGTTATAGACAATCTAGAGTTTAAGATTACTGCTGTGTCCGGGAGACAGCTTCGCATCCGGATCAATATACACCTTGGCGTTATTCACTGCTGTAGGTGCTTCTCCGAATCCGACAGCGATCAGCTTCAGCTTGCCCGGATAGGTCGTGATATCGCCGGCGGCGAAAATTCCCGGAATGCTGGTCTCCATGCGGGAGTCAACCACAATGGAGTTGCCCTCAATGCCGATGCCCCACTCGGCAATCGGTCCCAGGGAGGAGACAAAGCCGAAATTGACAATTACGCTGTCCACTTCGATTTCCTGGGTTTCCTTGGTCTTGATATGGGACAAGGTCACCTTGGTAATGAATTCGTCACCGTGCAGTTCAGTAATCTCGGACGGCGTGATCACATTCACCTTAGAAGCCATCAGGTTCTCAACACTGTGCTCATGCGCACGGAATTTATCGCGTCTGTGAATCAGGGTTACCTGCTCAGCGATCGGCTCCAGCATCAGCGCCCAGTCTACAGCAGAATCGCCGCCGCCGCTGATGAGTACTTTCTTATCCTTATAAGCATTCAGATCGCTTACGAAATAATGCAGGTTGGCTTTCTCGAAGCGCTGTGCATCCGGCACCTCCAGACGCCGCGGCTCAAATGCGCCTACGCCTGCAGTGATGATGATCGCTTTGCTGTGATATTCAGCCTTGTCGGTGGTGACGGTGAAATGGCGTTCAGCCTGCTTCACAACTGATACGACCTTCTCCTCCAGACGGATATCCGACTGGAACAGCTCCATCTGCCGGGTAAGATTATCCACCAGCTCTTGTCCGGTGACCTTAGGGAAGCCCGCGACGTCGTAAATATATTTCTCGGGATACAGAGCAGCAAGCTGCCCTCCGAGTTGAGGCATGCTTTCAATAAGGGTTACCGAAGCCTGGCGCATACCGCCGTAAAAAGCGGCAAACATACCGGCTGGTCCCCCGCCTATAATCAGCAGATCGCTCATAGGAACGGTTTGCTCTAATGTCATTGAATACTGCACCTCCGAGTTGATAGTTTCAAAATGCCATACTTGCGTACCTACTCATTATAAACATAGTCGCACCTGCCTGCAAAGGCTTTGATTTGAATGAAAAAGTGTGACGTTTTGTTGTATGATTATATTTGATTAAAACGATACTAAGGTTTACAATGGATATGGTTATTTTAGAAATCCTTTAAGTTTTATTGGAAATTCTTCTGAATTTAAGTGTATAAATTCACAAAAGAAACCTGATTTTTTTACCAAAAAATAACACATAGACAGATTCACCTGTTGGAAGGAGCCGGAACATGAGCAGTATTCCCAAAATCGTTATTCTAGGCGCGGGGTATGGAGGGATTTTGACCGCCCAGCGGCTGCAGAAAGCTTTGAATTATAATGAAGCCGATGTAACCCTGGTTAACCGCCATGAATATCACTATTTCACGACCCATCTGCATATGCCTGCAGCGGGCACGGACAGCATCGAGCATACGCGCGTGTCTATCTCCAAATTAATCGATGAGTTCAAGATCGATCTGGTCAAATCCTCGGTGCAGGAGATCCGCACCCAGCAGAAGAAGGTTATTCTGGAGGATGGAACGCTCTCGTATGATTACCTCGTGATTGCCCTTGGCGGTGAGCCTGAAACGTTCGGGATTCCGGGACTCGACAAATATGCGCTGACCATCCGCAGCATCAACTCTGTGCGGCTGATCCGGGAGCATATCCAGTACCAGTTCGCCAAATACAAGAATGAGAATAATGCACAGGAGCATATCAACTTCGTCATTGGCGGTGCGGGCTTCAGCGGGATTGAATTTGTAGCGGAGCTGGCCGACCGCATTCCTGCGCTATGCAAAGAATTTGATGTCGATCCAAGCATGGTCAACATCTATAATATAGAAGCTGCGCCTACGGCGCTGCCTGGATTCGCGCCGGAGCTGGTGGAGCATGCGATGACCGTGCTCACCAAGAAGGGTGTAACGTTCAAGATGGGCGTAGCGATCAAGGAATGCATGCCTGGCGGCGTGATTCTGGCCACGGGCGAAGAGATCAAAGCCTCCACGATTGTATGGACTGGCGGTATCCGCGGGAACCGCCTGATCGAAGCCGCCGGCTTCGAAGCGATGCGCGGACGGGTGAAGGTAGACGAATATCTGCGGGCTCCGGGACATGAGAACATCTTCATCATCGGTGACGGCTCTCTCATGATTAATCCGGAAGGACGTCCTTACCCGCCGACAGCTCAGATTGCTATGCAGCAGGGAGAATGCTGTGCGCATAATCTCGTAGCGGCCATCCGCAGCCAGCAGCCGAAGAAATTCGCCTTCAGCAACAAGGGAACGGTAGCCTCACTGGGCAAAGGCCAGGGAATTGCCGTTGTCGGCGAGAAGACTTACAAAGGCTGGACAGCGGCGCAGCTGAAGAAGGTTGTCGATATGCGCTACCTGTTCATCATCGGCGGCATCCCGCTCGTTCTCAAAAAAGGAAGATTCCTCTAAGATGCGCCATTGCAGCGTGCAAGTTCGCGGACTGCTGACGCGTGAGGAGCTGGACCGTTATAATGCTCTGATTGAAGTAGGCTCCTACCTGGAGGATCAGACCCGGTATGATCTGGCCTACAATATTCAGAAGGAGATCGACCTGCTGATCCTCCCGGCCATTGAGCGCCTGAAGGATAAGGGCCGCGCCCGTGACCGGGCGACGGCTGAGTATCTGGAGAGCCTGCGGGAAGAGGATGAATAGGTTAGGGATATAAGAAGCCACGGGTATCCGGGCTTCTTTTTTTTGCGGAGTAAGCTGGTGAGTAGGCGTGCGGGCGGAATGTAGCCGAAAAACCGACTACATTCCACTTTTTTAACTATCGCTGCTGCCGGAGGTCTCCCAGACTTAGGGCGGATAGTGAAACGTTAGATACGGCTGCCCGTATCGTTCACCCGTAAGGGTGAGTTTTTTTATTTTAAGCGATATTAACAATACTGTTCATATTAATTAATCCTGCACTGATGTTCAGCACCTACACTATTCCCAGTGTTCATGCTCCAAATTCAGACAAAATGTGACAACACTGGGAGGCTAAAAAGAAGTGCGAAGGCATCTGCGAATGATTAATCCGGTTCTTATTGTTCTGTTGCTATTATCTATGTTTCAGCCGGCGATTATGGCGAATGCTGCATTTGCGGAAGTACCGGCCGGAGAGTACGGCACGGTTATTGACAGGCGGCAAGCTGAACTTGCGCCTGGGGCGGTCTATACCTGGAGCGAGCTTAAGGATGCGCGGGGCCAGCAGCAAATGCACAGTGTAGAGTTCAATCCGAAGCAATCCGGCCTGGCTCTGCGGGCAGGCACGAAGAACGGCAAGGTCTACGGGATGCAGGGTGTGAGCGGTATGGCAGCTTATGCTGATGGCCCCGGAAACCGGGTCATTGCCGGGATTAACGGCGATTTCTACGATATCTCCGGGTATGCAACCGGGATTCCGAATGGCCTGTTCATGGATGAAGGCGTTATCCTGAACAGCGGGAGCTCTTATGCCTTCGGCTTAAAGGCGGACGGCACCTCGGTCTATGGAAATCCGAAGCTGACTGCATCGGTGACGATTAACGGTGTGACAACCCCGTTGAACAGTATTAACCGTTACCGCAATGCGGATCAGCTTGTACTATATACGAAGGATTATAATGCCTCTACCAAAACAACGCCTGACGGCGATGAGCTTGTGCTGGACATCGTCAGCGGAGAGGCGGCAAGCGGACAGAGCCTCAAGCTGAAGGTCTCTGAGGTCCGCGGCAGCCAAGGCGATGCACCGCTTACCGCGGGCAAGGCAGTCCTGTCGGCACAAGGGGCAGCCCGTCAGGTGCTCCAAGGTCTGGCTCCCGGGGATGAGCTTACGGCTGACATTGCCCTGCAGGGGGAATGGAAGGATGTAAGCTTGGCGATTGGCGGCCAGGGGCCTCTGATTAAAGACGGGGTTGTACAGACCAATGTCGGTCCGGCAGGTGTACATCCGCGTACCGCGATCGGGACCAAGGCGGATGGCAGTATTGTGCTGTTTGAGATTGACGGCCGTTCTCCCGGATTCAGCGAAGGGGTTGAGACGGATGAGCTGGCCATGCTGCTTAAGGATCTTGGCGTGGTCCATGCAATGAATCTGGACGGAGGCGGTTCCTCCACATTCGTAGCCAGAATGCCGGGAACGGCCGGAGTGAAGATGATGAACCGTGGATCGGACGGTTTCGAACGGCAGACGGGCAACGGGCTGCTGCTTGTGAATACTGCGCCGGAGCTGAGTGGAGCTTCGAAGCTGGCCGTAATGCCGAATGCGGAGCGGATTCTTCAGGGCTCAAGCTTTACTTTTACCGCTGCGGGGGTAGACGGAAATGGCCATTCGGCCGCGTATCCGGGAGCGCTGCAATGGCAGGTTGATCCGTCCCTCGGTACGGTGAATGAGCAAGGGCTGTTTACAGCCGGCACCACAGCCGGATTAGGTAAAGTGACCGCTATAGCGGGGAGTGTGCAGGGTGAAGGGGAAATAGAAGTCGTAGATACGCTGACGGAGTTGAGATTCCCGGATACGATTAAGACCTATTCCTCCGGCCAGAAGGCTCAGCTGTCGCTGAAGGCGCTCCGTAACGGGCAGGTTGTTCAAGCGGATAACCACAGCTTCGAATGGCGTGTCGAGGGTGAGATTGGTACGGTGGATGAGAAGGGCTGGTTTCAGGCCAGTACCGAAAATGGCAAGAACGGTAAGATCTACGTGAAGTATGGCAGTGTAGAGACCTCTTTTGAAGTCAATGTGGGATTGCCGCCGGTGATGCTGGAGGATTTCGAATCGGGCATCGGCAACTATATAGCCTCCAGTGCAGCGGCTAACAGCGTATCGCTGGAGGAGATTACGGATCAGGATTATATCCGCAGCGGAGAGCGTGCGCTGAAGCTGGAATATGATTTTATCGGCAAAACGGGAACTTCGGGCGCTTATGTAGCAGCCTCCTCGACAGCGGGCCGCATACAGATTCCGGGATACCCGGAGAAGCTCAGCATGTGGATCTACGGTGACGGCCAGAAGCACTGGCTGCGCGGGCAGATGCGTGACGGCAACAATGCGGCGGTCCCCTTGAATTACACGGAGCAGGGAGTCGGGGTGAACTGGGCGGGCTGGAAGTATGTAGAGGTGGATGTGCCGAAAGGCAAAGCGGTTCCGCTCAGTCTGGATATGCCTGTCCGGTATATGGAGACGAGCAATCTGAACAAGACCAGCGGAGCGATCTATGTAGATGATATCCGCGCGTTGTACGGCCCGCTGGAGGAGGATCATACGCCGCCGGTGATCATGAAGGAATATCCGGCTGCTAATGAAATGGTTACGACAGCCACGCCTACACTATCGGCAACCGGTGAGGATGCCGGTTACGATCCGGTCGCCCATCCGGGAACAACGTTGATTGACGCGGATAAGGTGAGGCTGTATGTGGATGACCAGCTTGTAGAGCATGGCTTCTATCCGCCGAAGGGACAAATTACGTATAAACCCAAGCTCCCTTTGGCGGAGGGCCGCCATAAGGTGAAGCTCGCTATCCGCGACCTGGGCGGCAACCAAACGATCAAGGAATGGTATTTCACCGTAAACCTGGGGTCCCCGTTCTACAAATATGTTACGCCAGAGGTTGTCTACCCGGGGAACACGTACACCGTCGACTTGTCGGCAGTGAAGGCGGATAAGCTGAAGGAAGGCATGGTGTCCTTTGCTTTTGACACAGCAGCCGTCCGTGATCTGAAGGTAACAGCGGGCGGGAAGCTGACCGGTGGACAGCTTGAGTCCTCTATTGATCAGGACAAGGGAACGGTGCAGCTTGTGCTGACCAATATCAATGAAGCACAGCTTGCAGACGATGATCTGATTGCCCGGATTGCATACTCCGTCCGCAATGATTATCTTGGACCGTATACCCTGGAACAGCTTGAAGGGCAGATTTCGAAGCCTCTGATGATTGAGAATACAGCAGGGAGCGTCATTTCAACAGAGGGCAGCGGCCAGGGCGTCAGCTTCATCGGTGCACCGCTGGAGAGTAAGGTGGAGCCGCAGCTGAAGCTGACCTGGGATCATTACCGCATAGCCAAAGGGCTGGAAGCCTCTTTCTCCATAACGGAGATGCAGAACGGGACAGCCCTGGCGGGAGCGAAGCTGCTGATGAACGGCGCGGAGGCGCCTGAAGTGTCAGGTACAGACGGCGTGCTGTCCACGATGTCCGCTACGGCAGGGGAAGGAAGCTTCACAATGCAGGCGGTAAAGGACGGCGCCTACAGCCCTGTCATGCTCTTCAAGGTTGCGCCCTATAACGGCACAGCGGAACCGCGCAATGTTAACGTAACGATGGGGGAAGATGCCGATACCAGCCGCCGGTTCACCTGGCAGACGGAGCCGCTTACTGCCGGTACGGTGGTAGAGGTGGTGAAGAAGGCGGATTTCACCGGATTCGACAGCGGTGAGGTGCAGCGGTTTACAGGGAGAAGTGAAATTTACAACACCAATAACGATGGAACGATGCGTGTCCATAAAGCCGAAGCGGTTGGTCTTGCGCCGGGAACCGATTATGTATACCGCGTTGGTGACGGTGCGGGGAATGTAAGCGGACAGGGAACTTTTGTGACCAGCGGCGGTGACCGTGAGGCGACCAAGCTGCTGTTCATCGGGGATTCCCAGGCGGATTCCCAGAAGGGCTTTGAGTTATGGAAGAATACGGTGCAGAAGGCCTTCGAGTTCATGCCGGATGCGGAAATGCTCGTACATGCCGGAGATATGGTCGACAAAGGCTTCGAGCAGGAGCAGTGGAACTGGTGGTTTGAGGCAGCGCAGGAGCAGCTCATGAACACCACGCTGGTTCCAATTATCGGCAACCATGAGGTGATGGGCACGAATGGAGCCGGGGACTATCTGGCCCAGTTCAATAATCCGCAGAACGGAGTAGCCGGGGCCCACGGGACCAGCTTCTCCTTCGACATCAAGGATACCCACTTCGTGGTGCTGGATTCAGAACAGGGAGAGGCGGGCTATCTGGAGCAGGCGGCATGGCTGGATAAGGATCTGTCGGCCACGGACAAGAAATGGAAGGTGCTGTTCTTCCATCAGGGTCCTTACGGCAGCATCTATGCCAATGAACGGGCGCAGAAGCTCTGGGTTCCGGTATTTGACAAGCATAAGGTGGACCTGGTGATGAACGGGCATGACCACATCTACATGCGCTCATATGCGATGAACGGAGGACAGCAGGCTGCTGACGGCCAGGGGACCCGCTATGTGATCGGCGGTTCCTCTGGACCGAAGTTCTATGCCCTCACTGAACGATCCTGGCAGGAAAAAATATTTGACGAGGACGAGCAGATCTATACTGGCGTTGTTATCGGGAACGATGGGATTACCGTCACGGCCAGAACCGTGGACGGTAAGGAGATTGACCGGCTGGTGATCGGCAAAGCAGAAGAGGAGGAGGAGGATATACGCTCCATTACGCTTCAGGGCCAGCCTCAGCTGCAGGCCGGAACCAGCGATCAGACGGTTACAAGGGCTGTATATGCTTCTGGTACGCAGGTGACTTTAACGGAGGGGCTGGAATATGCCAGTAGCAATCAAGCGGTCGCAACGGTGGATACCAAGGGACAGGTGGACGCCCTTGCACAAGGATCGACCGTCATATCGGTCACGTATGGCAATCTATCCTCTGTGTACAACCTGACCGTTGTGGAAGCCGAGGTGCCCCGGATTATGGCAATCCGGCTTGAAGCACCGGATACTCTGCGGGCTGGGGAGAAAGGAACTGCTGTCGTCCAGGCTGTATATAGCGATGGCAATGTTATGAAGCTGAGCGAAGGAGTGGAGTTCAGCATATCCAATATAAAGGTCGCTGAGATCACTGCGGACGGAGTGATCCGCGCGGCCGGACGCGGGGAGGCCATTCTCCGGGCCGTATATTACGGCTGGACTGCTGAACATAAGCTGACCGTGAACGGAGCGGAAGAGGAGCCGCAACCAGAGCCGTCACCGGTTCCGACACCAGCCCCAACGCCGGTTCCAACAACCATACCGGGTCCGGGCAGCTTGCCAGCGCCGACACCAGTGCCTTCTAAGGCGCCGGCGGCATCGGCTGTACCGGGGACGGGTACTGTAACCGTTACTGCCAGCCAGCTATCGGGCGGACGGAATGCACAGGGCGAGGTGGTCATTGAAGCCGGTCAAGCTTGGAGGGAGCTGGTATTTCCAGGCAATGCTGCTGAATTGCTTGGCGGCGCTCCGGTGCGGATTCAGTCAGACGGATTGTCCGTCCTGCTGCCGGCGGGTGTGCTGGCCGAGCTGACCAGCCGGGTACCTGCGGGAGCTGCCTCGGATAGCCTGATATCCCTGTCCGCAGAGACAGTCAGCAGCGGGGGGGCTTCGGCCTTGCTTGCAACGGCAGCACACAAGTACGGAGTACAGCTTGAAGCAGCAAGCGGGATCAGGGACTGGCGTCTGAGCATTACGACCAAACAGGGCGAAGTGTTCAGCCTGCCGCAATTCAAGCAGCCAATTACGCTTGTCTATAGCGGCATTCCTCAAGACGCTGAAGCGGTGACCGGCATCTACTATATCGGTGAAGATGGCGTCCTCGAATATGTCGGAGGAGCAATGGCTGACGGCACATTGTTTGCAAAAGTTAACCATTTCAGCTCTTACGCCGTACTCCGGTATGACAAGAGCTTCAGTGACCTGCCGGCAGGGCATTGGGCAGGCGGGGCTGTGAAGCAGCTCGCGGCCAGACAGCTTGTGCAGGGCGTCTCTCTGGACCGCTTCGAGCCGAAGCGGGCAGTGACCCGGGCAGAATTCACAGCTATGCTGGTCCGCTCTCTGGGTATCACCGGACCCGCCGGTACGGCCTTCGCCGATGTCCGGCCGGAGAAGTGGTACGCAGAGGCAGTGTCAGCCGCGAAGCGGGCCGGCATTGTAAATGGGCTGACGGCGGCCAGCTTCGGCCCGGATAAGGTCATTACCCGCCAGGAAATGGCGGCCATGCTGGTGCGGGCCTATGCTTATGCAGCAGGAACGCCAAGCACTGCCGCTGCTGCCGTCTTCCCCGATACGCAAGACGCCCCTCAGTGGGCGAAGACAGCGGTCGGCCAGGCGGTGCAGCTTGAGCTCCTGCAGGGTCAAGCGTCCGGACGCTTTGAGCCGCAGCAGAGCGGTACGCGTGCGGAAAGTGCGCAGATGATCCTGAACCTGATCAGTCTTATGGAATAGAACAGCTTGAGACATGAAGAGACCGCAGCGCTGACGCTGCGGTCTCTTTGGATTATTGGAGTAATGTCCCCGCTATTACAAGCTGCTACAGCTTAAGCATCTCCTCGAACGATTCTTCGTTCAGCAGGTTGCCGACGTAGAAGGGGCCGAACTCGCCGTAGCGGGCGCTGACTTCGTCGAAACGCATCTCATAGACGAGCTTCTTGAACTGCAGCGCATCCTCGGCGAACAGGGTCACGCCCCACTCCCAGTCATCGAAGCCGACGGAGCCGGTGATGATCTGCTTCACCTTGCCGGCGTAACCGCGTCCGATCAGACCGTGAGAATACATCAGCTCCCGGCGCTTCTCCATGTCGAGCATATACCAGTTGTCGGCGAGCTCACGCTTCTTGTTCATCGGGTAGAAGCAGATATGCTTCATTTGCGGCAGCACGGGCTTCAGCCGGGCGGCCACATGCGGGTTCTGCATCGGGTCGCTGCCGTCTCCGGCGCTCCCTCCGGCGGCATAATTGCTGAGCTCAACGATGCTGACATAGGAATAGGCCTTCGTAGTATATTGGGCAAAGGCGATTTTGTTAAAAGCGGTCTCCAGCGCATTCAGCGCCTCCAGACTCTCCCGCAGAAACATCATCACGAAATCAGCCTTCTGGCCTACGATGGAATAGACGGCGGTGCTGCCTTCCTTCGCCTCCTCCACAGGTCCCCACTCCTGCATGAAGGCATGCAGCTCCTCCAGGGCAACTGCGCGTTCTTCGTCATCGGCTTCAGTCCAGGCTGTCCAGTTCAGCGAGCGGAAGTCATGCAGCGCATACCAGCCTTCCAGTGTCAAAGCGGCTTCGTTCAAGTTGTTCACTCCTTATAGGTTATAGATAGAATATCTTCGCGTAAAATCTTCTGTGTCCGCATACGTTAAATATGTATGAACATAGGTCTATGCTATTTGCATTGTAGCGCAGCGGGCGGCAGAGAGCAAACGCTGAAGGCCCCATTCTACCTAATCCTGGTAGGCAGCGCGATAATGTTCATTGCTTCGCTACATTTTTTCTAGTAAACTTACTATTATATAAGCTTTGGTGTGCGGTTCTTTATAGAGAGAGGGGATGGCGGTACGATGGGATTTATTCCGGTGTTTGTTCTGGCCGTTTTATTCTTTGTGATGATGTTCGGCATTGGCTTCATTCTTAATATGCTAATGAAGACTACCTGGTTCCCCGCCTATCTCTTCGTCATTGTCATTCTTCCCGTGGTAGTCTATTCCATCTGGGACCGGAGCGCGATGACCTTATGGGAGCATCTCTCTACCTTCCACATCGTGGATTATCTTACCGGCATCGCCGGTCTTGCCGGAGCGGTATTAAGCGGCTGGACGATTCAGAAGCTGCGGCTGGGCGGATACAAGATGTTCTAAGCGCTGCCTGAAGGGCGGTACAACAAGAAACGGCTAATCTCCTACCGGGGAGAAGCCGTTTTTTTTTATAGATAAGAATTTATATGTTTTGGGGTCCCCGCAAAGTACCTGAGTCACCACCTACGCCAAAGCCCCACTTTGTGGGGGTATTTTTCGCCAGAAGAGCCAAGGATTCATCTTTATTTTACATTTCGGGCCGGGTGTTTTGTGATAGAATAGAAATCTATATGAATTCGTATAGAAGAGGGGGAGGTATCCGCAGATGCGTATGAGCAACCTGCATCATTTCACCGAACATCATCGGTACTGCGTGTCCCGCGAATTCGGTCTAAGCCATCTGGACGGACGTATGCTGGGCTCGGTCTATCAGCCGATGGTAGGCGCGTTCGCCATCAGCCTGTACCGGTTGCTGTTCGAGCATATTCCGGCTGAATCTATCGGTTACTCCGGGGTGGAGCAGCAGCGCAGGCTCTTTATGACCCTGGGTGTTGAACCCAACGAGAAGGGCCGTAAATATCTGGTAGACCAGGCTTCCCGGCTGGAAGCGGTGGGGCTGCTCCAGACCTGCCGGCTGTATGCCGCCGAGAACGATGATTATATGTACGAGTACGAATTAATGCCGCCGCTGTCGCCGGCTGATTTTTTTGCAACCCAGCATTTGACGCTGCTGCTCCGGGATAAGATCGGCAAATTCGCCGTGCTGTCGCTGCGCGAGCAGTTCTGGCACCGGGAACCGGAGGAATGGAGCGGCCGGTCGCTCGGGAAAGAGAATATTTCACTGCCCTTTTATGATATTTTTGAGCTGAACACCCATGTGATCGACTATGAGCTGGAGCAGGCACTGGCCGAGGTAGCGTCCGTGCGTCAGCCCGGCACCACCCAGGCGGTTGAGCCGAATATAGCCTACAGTGATATTATTCTGCGCTTCCCGCGCGAATCGGTGAACCGTGCTCATGTCGAGAAGCTGCGTTTTGACCATAATCAGATGGGCGTCATTAATTATGTGGCCCGCAAATATGAGCTTGGCCCGCAGGATGTATGCCGCCTGCTGGATGAGGATGATGTCTTCACCCCGAATGGAGAGGTGATTCTGGATACGCTGCAGTACAAGGCGAGCCAGCATTTCCGTCAGGATATGAAGCGCCAGGAGAAAAGAGAGATTGCCGCTGCCAAGGTGGTGTCGCTGCGCTCCGCCGCAGATGAAGAGAACGATCCCTCCGCAGTGCCGGTGGAGCAGGCTGTCGAAATGGAATTCTATGTAGAGGTCCCTCCGCAATTTCTGTCCAAATGCGACATTCACCAATATAATATGATGCTGCGCAACGAGCCTTATACACGGCTGCTGCAGACGTTCTTCCCCGGGGCGGTTCCGGGCCAGCTGATGGATATCTTCGAGAAGATTGATTTGAACTATAAGCTCAGCGGTGAAGTGATCAATGTGCTGATCCATTATCTGATGACGATGGTGGCTTCCGGCGGCGAGCAGCGGATGAACCGCAATTTCGTGGAGGCCATTGCCTCCAATATGCTGGTGAAGCAGGTGAATACGTACGAGAAGGCTGTGCGCTATATCCGCGACCAGTCCAAGGTGAAGGGCAAGGGGGCGGCTTCCGCCACCTCCGGCACGGGAACCCGTCAGCGTTCCTATACGAAGAGCGGCGGCCGTTCCGGCAAGCAGGAGATTCCGATTGTGCTTGATGACGGCAGCGCCGGAACCGTATCGGAAGAGGAATTCGCGGCGATGATGAAGAAAGCGGCCGAGATCAAGGCCAGCAAGAAAAAAGGCGTTCTGGGAACGTCCTGAAGAAAGTGAGGTGCAGCGATGGAGTCCATGGGCGAAGTGCTGCGTTCGATGAACAACCCTGCTCTGCGCCAGCGCTCCCGCGACCTGGAGCAGACACTGCTGAACCACCCTCTGGTCAAGGAGCTTCAGGCTGAGCATCCCGAGCTGGACGAGTCCCGGCTGCGGCTGCACTTGAGCCGTCTGTACCAGTATGTCGAGGAGGACCGGCACTGTAAGAACTGTCCCGGCCTGGCGAACTGCCCGAATGATTTCCAGGGGCATTACAGCAAGCTGTCGGTGGAGACAGTGAACGGTGTCACAGACCTCTATGAACGCAAGACGCCGTGCAAGCTGAAGATCGCACAGGATAATCAGGATAATGTCCGCAAGCGGATTCGCAGCTTCTATGTGGATGAGCGGGTACTGAACGGCGGATATGATGAGATGGATATTATGGGCAAGGACCCCCGGCGGGCCTCAGCCGTGAACAAGATATTTGACTATATCGCAACTGTACGTGCAGAGGGGCTGACTTCGCGGGGGATTTATCTGCAGGGCAGCTTCGGGACCGGCAAAACCTTCCTGATGTGCTATCTGCTTCATGAGCTGGCCATCTCGGGCTACAGCGGCGTGATTGTCTATATGCCGGATTTCATCGAGGAACTGAAGCTGATCATGATGGATAATCAGAAGCTGAAGGAAATGGTCGATACGATGAAGAACTGCGATCTGCTGATCTTCGACGACATCGGAGCCGAGAACCTCAATCCTTGGGCCCGAGACCATGTCCTCGGAGCGATTCTCAACTACCGGATGAACCGCAAGCCGACCTTCTACACCTCAAATTATCCGCTGGACGGGCTGGAGAAGCATCTCAGCATCACCAGCAAGGACGGCGAAGAGGTCTACAAGGGCCAGCGGCTGATGGACCGGATCGCCCCGTTCGTGGAGGTTATTCCGCTGCATGGGGAGAACCAGCGCGGCAGGGCCAGAGACTAAGACGCACAGTTGCAGCAATAAGCAATAAGCAATAAGCATATGGCAAGATAATTTGTGCTCCACACTAAAGAGGGGACCGCGCCGTCATCTGGCGGGGTCCCCTCTTTACTGTGCTTAGATTTAGCTGGCGCTGAATTTCCACCAGTTGAGATTGAACAGGTAGCCGCTGCCGCCCGTGAATTTCAGGTAGAGGTCGTGAGTGCCGCTGGCTCCGCTGACCGTGCAGGTCTTGGTCACCCAGCTCTGCCAGCCCCCGGTATTCTGCACCGCACAGGTACCGGCCAGTGTTCCAGTCGGACTGTCCAGCCGCAGCTCAATATTGCCGCCGTTGCCTGCTGAAGCTACCCGCGCCTCGAAGGCTGCGGCTCCGGAGCCGAAGTTCACATTTTTGATTTTGAGATAATCGCCGTGATCTATGAAGCCGACATTCATTCCCCCGTCCGTATCCGAGGTGGTCTCGGTCTCTACCCCGGCCGCCCATGCGCTGGTCTCGGCTTGTGTTCTGACATAGGGGTTAAGGGTGGCGATGGGCTGCGGTCCGGCGGTTGTCATGTTGATGACCGGGAAGCTTCCGTCCGCGTTGTAGGTGAATTGCTCTACTCCTACTGACCGGGTGAAGCCGCCCCCTCCAGGCAGCGCGCCATTGTGATAAAAGAAATAGGAGCGGCCTTTGAAATCGATGATACCGGGGTGATTGGTGAAGCTGCCGCCCTGGGTGGGCATAATGATCCCTCTGTACTTCCACGGTCCAGTCGGCGAAGAGCTGGTGGAATAAGCGATATTCTCAGGAATGCCGCTTGCGGCGTAGACCATGTAGTATAAGCTGCCGCGCTTGTAAAACCAGGGTCCTTCTTCGTAGAGGGTCGGTCTGTCAGCATTGCCGTTTCGCACACCGAAGCTGTCTGTGGTCATAGGCACCTGGACAATACCTGTGCTCTGGTTGTAGGAGATCATATCAGGGTTCAGCTTCACATATTTCAGTGTCGGATTCCCCCAGTAGAGATAGGCCTGGCCGTCACTGTCTACATAGACTGTCGGATCAATGTCGCCCCAGCTGCTGGAGACCAGCGGTTTGCCGATGGCGTTCACGAACGGGCCGGTCGGGCTGTTTGAGACGGCGACGCCGATGGCGGGCCGTCCGAGCGAAGTGCTTTTTGCCGTGACATAAAAGTAGAATTTGCCGTTGCGCTCTATCACTTGGCTGGCCCATGCTTCTCCGCTCGACCAGCTGAACGCCTTGTAGGATAGCGGTGACCCGTGATCTGTCCAGTTCGCCATGTCCTTGGAAGAGTAGACCCGCCAATCATTCATCGTATAGTAGGTCGAGTTGTCTTCGTCATGTCCGGTGTACAGGTATACCGTATGATTGTATACAAGCGGCGCCGGGTCCGCCGTATAGATGGTCTGCACAACAGGGTTGTCGGCGAACGATACCGGGGAATACAATGCCGATGCCAACAACCCTGCGACAGCAACGCTGACAAGCTTTTTCATTCTTCCTGCCTCCTCAAAGTATGGTATAACAGCGCTTTCGCCTACAGAGTAACACGGCTCCTGCGAAACAAAAATGTGTTTTCTTTTTATTAAATTGTAAATTTATGTTATTACTACAATTCTCGATGGAGCGCAAAATGAACGCAAAAAAAAGCCCGGCATCCTGCCCGGGCCTGGACCTGGGCAAAGAATACCGGACACTGCACCTGCGCAGCTATTCGGACAAATACTTGATGATCACCATTCCGAAGAATACTACGGTCATAAAGCCCGTCATTCCGAAGAAACCGGCCATCAGATCACCGAGATCATGGCGGGGCTCTTCATTGATATGCTCCCGCGGGTCACGGGCCTGTGCATTGACATTGACGTCCATTCGCTTCTTCCTCCTTGCTGTTGCATGACTGCATGAAGTGGGTTACAGTTATACATGTGAGAGAAGTCATTGACAATTAATGCGTTTTCTTCAAGTATACGAAGATGCAGAAGAGATGTAAAGATTAAGATCGGTGATATATTCCTATATCTGCTGCCAAAAGGATGATTTTATGATACATATAAGACCTATGGAACCGCAGGAGTATGAGTTTCTTATGGATATGCATTATGAGTCCATTCACATGGAGCAAGGGAAGCCGCCTAGAGATGAGCTGTTGAATTCCACGGGAATGGTGAAATACAACGAGAATTGGGGCAGACAAGGCGATACGGCTCTAATTGCCCTTATTGACAATATCCCCGCAGGTGCTGCCTGGTACAGGCTATTTGACGAGTCTAACCAGGGCTACGGATTTGTGGATGCGCAGACGCCGGAATTAGGTGTGGCTATACGGTCTGACTATAGGCAGCAGGGTGTGGGAAGCAGACTCATGCAGGCCATCACTCAGCAAGCTGTAACCGAGGGGTACACCTCCCTTTCTCTCAGCGTTGATCCGGGGAATCAGGCGGCCGTCCGGTTATATGACAGACTCGGGTTTCAGTTTCACGGAATTTCTGGGACCTCCTGGACGATGAAGCTGGATATTGCAAATTAATTTTATACAATATAATTTCTTAAAATATATAACAAATGCATTGTATTTATGTTATACTGGGAATGTGTCGGTAAATGATAATCTGGTTATCATATTACATGAAGCATTTTATCCCGCTATGATCTCGGAGTAAATTCTGCGGACTTGGCTCAGGCTATAGAAGCGGAAGTTATTTCGTACAGCTTAAGCTCACAAAACTTATCTAAGGAGGAACAATATCATGGCTATCGTGAACGTGTCTGACCAATCCTTCGTGAATGAAGTGGAAGGTCAAGGTACTGTAGTAGTAGATTTCTGGGCACCTTGGTGCGGCCCTTGCAAAATGCTTGCCCCTATTCTTGAGGAATTGTCCACCGAACTGGGTGACGATGTGAAGATTGCCAAATTGAATGTCGATGAGAATCCTGAGACAGCTTCCCGTTTTGGCGTAATGAGTATTCCTACTCTAATCTTCTTCAAAGACGGCCAGCCTGTAGACAAAGTCGTAGGACTGAACTCCAAGGACTCGCTTAAGAATATCGTAGCTAAACATCAATAATGGATTATAATCTGCTGTAACCGGGGCCTGCGGCCCCTTCACACAAAGCGCCTTCGGTCTACCGAAGGCGCTTTGTGTGTCCAATACAAACGGATGTTCTATATTTAGGCTTGAAACTGCAGTACATTGTATTCTAAACTTACCTTATAACGGTGTAGTCACAGGTGGGGGAGAACTTATGGATTATATGGATAATATCCGCAACAAGCTGGCACTGCTGCCCGATCTGCCCGGCTGCTATCTGATGAAGAATCAGGAGGGTACGATTATTTATGTCGGTAAGGCCAAGGTGCTGAAGAACCGCGTACGCTCCTACTTCACAGGCAGCCACAACGGGAAGACGCAACGGTTGGTTGCCAATATTGTTGATTTTGAATATATCGTGACGTCGAGCAATATGGAAGCACTTATTCTGGAGTGCAATCTGATCAAGAAGCATATGCCGCGCTATAATGTGCTGCTGAAGGACGACAAGACTTTTCCTTATCTGAAAATCACGAACGAAGCCCATCCGCGCCTGGAGGTTACCCGCCGGGTGCTGAAAGATAAAGCTAAATATTTCGGCCCGTATCCGAACAGCTACGCCGCCCAGCAGACCAAGAAGCTGCTCGACCGGATGTATCCGCTGCGCAAGTGCGGGGTGATGCCGAAGGAGGTCTGCCTGTACTATCACATGGGCCAGTGCCTCGCACCGTGCGAGAAGGAAGTGCCGAAGTCTGACTATGAGGAGATTATACAGAATATCTCTTCCTTCCTCGGGGGCGGGCATGATGCGGTGAAGAAGGATCTGCAGAAGAAGATGCAGGAGGCTGCCGAGGAGCTGTATTTCGAGCGGGCCAAGGAACTGCGCGACCAGATTATGCACATTGACGCCGTGATGGAGAAGCAGAAGATCAATACGGCCGACACCAAGGACCGTGACGTCTTCGGTTACGCGGTGGATAAGGGCTGGATGTGTGTGCAGATTCTGTATATGCGGCAGGGGAAAATGATTCAGCGCCACTCGTCGGCTTTTCCATTCTATGGGGAAGCATACAGTGACTTCATGTCCTATGTGACGCAGTATTACAGCGACAATCCCGCGCTGCCGCAGGAAATCCTCCTGCCGGATATGGCAAGTGCCGGAATGCAACTGCCGGAAGCGGGCAGCGCCCCCGGCCAGGGAAGCAGCGGGCCGGCGGGTGGCGCAATGCCGAGCGGCCAGGCGCTGATGGCGGCCCTGGGCGCAGAGGACGAGTCGGAGGCCGGAGAGCTGCCTGGTGAGGCCGCAGCCGCCGGTGAGGCGCTTGCGGCTGCTCCGGCAGCGGCAGAAGCGCCGGGCGGGGACGCAGCGGCGGAAGCGGCGCAGGAGCAGGAAGCAGCCGCTGAAGGGACTGTGGATGCGGCCGGAGGCGCAGCTGCCCTGCAGGAATGGCTGGGCATCAAGGTGCTGGTGCCGCAGCGCGGGCTGAAGAAGCAGATGATCGGCATGGCCTGCCAGAACAGCCGGGTTGCGCTGAGTGAGAAGTTCCGCCTGATCGAGCGGGACGAGGAGCGTACCTCCGGTGCGGCCATCAGCTTGGGGCAGAGCCTGGGGCTGGATTCGCTGAACCGGATCGAAGCGTTCGATAACTCGAATATTCAAGGGGCCAATCCGGTCTCGGCGATGGTGGTCTTCATCGACGGCAAGCCCGCCCGCAAAGAGTACCGCAAGTATAAGGTCCGCACCGTTCAGGGGCCGGATGATTATGAGACGATGCGCGAGGTCATCCGGCGGCGTTATGAACGGGTGCTGAAGGAGAATCTGCCGCAGCCGGATCTGATCGTCGTGGATGGGGGCAAGGGCCAGATCTCTTCGGCGATCGATATTCTGCAGAATGAGCTGGGATTGTTCATTCCGGTCTGCGGTCTGGTCAAGGATGACAAGCATAGAACTGCCCAGCTGCTGGTCGGCGACTCCGCCGAGCCGGTCTCCCTCGCCAGAGACAGCCAGGAGTTCTACCTGCTCCAGCGCATCCAGGATGAGGTTCACCGATTCGCCATTACGTTCCACCGGGAGCAGCGCGGCAAGTCGATGGTTACCTCGAAGCTGGATTCGATTCCGGGCATCGGGGACAAACGCCGGAAGCTGCTGCTGAAGCATTTCGGCTCGCTTAAGAAGATCAAGGAAGCTTCGGTCGAGGATTTCCGTGTGCTGTCCATTGGCGAGAAGCTGGCTGGTCAGATTCTGGAGGCGCTCAATGACGAGGAGCCGTCATTATAAATAGGCTTGAACGATAAAGGAATAGAAGCCGGCCCCATGTGGGCCGGTTTTTTTTGGATTTGTTAGGAATTGATGATATTCTCAGGAATCCCGCTAAATCCCCCGGAAGGCAGGCCAACGGAGCCGGAATGTATGCGGAAAACCGAACACGATGCGTCTGAGCGGGGTGTGCGGGCCGAATGTGTGCGGAAAACCGAACACAATGCGCAAAAGCGGTGGTGAAGTTTCCGTAATCTGGTGCTGCACAATTAGATGAATCTTTATATTCTGCATAAAACGTCGCTTTTAACAATTGCAACCGGTTTCGGTAAGGGGTACGCTTATTATGAATCTATGAAAGCGCTTGTGTATAAAGGTGTGAATTTCCAGTACCAGGGTAAAAGGGGCTGATGCAGACTCCGGGAAATGGACTCCGGAAAAAGTCAGGTTTACAGGCTGAAGAGCTGCAATCCAATCGTAAAGAGGAGGATTAAAGAATGGCATATTCAAAAACAGTAAGACGCATGAAGGGGATCAACGGGACCGCTCTTTGTCTGAGCATCATCATGCTGCTGAGTCTCGTGCTGGCCCTTCCGCCCGGACGGGCACAGGCTGCGGACTCTTATCTGCTATCCAAAGACCGGCCGGCATATGCATCGGGCACGGAGGGCAATAATACCCCGGATCTGGCGGTGGACGGCAATACAGTTTCAAGGTGGAGCAGCTCATGGGGGACGGACCCGAACTGGATTTATGTGGATCTCGGGGCAAACGCCACCATAGACCGCGTAGTGCTCCGCTGGGAAGGAGCTTACGCCAAGGCTTACAAAATCCAGGTATCCCCTGACGAATTAAACTGGACTGATGTCTATTCCACAACTACAGGAGATGGCGGTGTGGATGAGCTCACGCTCAGCGGTACAGGCCGTTATGTCCGGGTATTCGCCACGGAGCGAATCCTGACGCAATACGGCATCTCCCTCTATGAGTTCGAGGTATACGGAACTAACGGCGTTAATCCTCCTCCGGTCGTTCTGGGACCGAATGTGGCCTTAAACAAACCTGCGACGGCTTCATCCTATCAGATGGCCGATTATCTCCCTGTCGGCTCTACCCTGCCGGAGCTGGCGGTGGACGGCAACCCGAGCACACGCTGGTCTTCCAACGCTACCGATAATGAATGGCTTAACGTTGACCTTGGCAGCATACGCACGCTGGGCCGGGTAATCATTAACTGGGAGGCAGCGGCCGGCCGGATCTATGATATTCAGGTTTCGGATAACGGAACCTCGTGGACGACCGTATACCGGGAGCTTCACGGCGACGGCGGCACCCTTAATCTTCCCGTCTATGCCAGCGGCCGTTATCTGCGGATGAAGGGCATCAGCAGAGCGACCTCCTTTGGTTATTCGATTTTTGAATTTCAGGCCTATGATTATGTGGCAGGCGATCCGAAGCCGGTCTATAACGTTCCGGCTTTGCCGCAGCTGACCACAGTGCCCGTTGGCCAAGGCAGCCATGCGGCGAATGACCTCTCGGTTCCTCAGCCCAAGTATCCGCTGTATAAATCGGACGCACTGACTGCGCCGCTGCCTTCCAATGACTGGTGGCAGTCCATTATGATCAATCAGCTCGGTAACGGCATTATCACGCTTCCGCTCAAATCGAAATATACCAAGCAGGGCCTAAGTATTCTGAACCCGGGTGCAGGCTACTTAAGCGCCGATGGCAAGGCGCAGGAAGCGGCGGGAAGCCCAGACCTGTTCCTGATGGCCGGCAATATTAATACATCGGGGATGTCGAACCGGATTACCGGTTACGGCGACTGGTCGGCGACTGCGGTGCTAAGCGATGGCGCTGCGGAGAAGCTGAAGACCACGTTCGTCAAAGGCTCGCCGTACCTCTATTCGCAATTCAGCGATCCGGCCAGTCCTGAGGTGTATCTGCCGGCCGGGGCCCGCTTCTTCAATGACAGCAATACTACGATTCTGGCTGCAGACGGCGACACCGTGACTGCAGACCATATCGGCATTGCGGTCACGAATTCCAACGGGGCGCCAACGCCTGTAATGGTGACCAGACACTATGGGCTGTATGCCCCGGCCGGTACAACCTTCAAGCGGGTCGGCGCCAAGCTCAAAATCCAGCTGGGCGGAGGCCAGAATTTCCTGTCCCTGTCGGCTCTTCCGGCACCGTCCAATCTGAATTATTTCTACCAGCACGGTTATGCCTTCGTGACCGACACGAAGGTGGCCTATACCTTCAACGAGACCACCTCCGATGTCACGACCACCTTCAATGCGGTGACAGAACTCAAGCGTTCGGGCTTCCCGAATACAACGCTGATGGCACAGCTTCCCCACCAGTGGAAGGTTACTACAACACCGCTGACCGCTGTCTCCTTCCCGTCCATCCGTGGATCGATGAAGGTGACAGAGGGCAATTCGTTCGCCACTACGGATAAATTCCACGGCATTGTGCCGCAGTTCACCGAGCCGGGCGATTCTACCTATTCCCGTCAGGATCTGCTGAATTACCTGGCGCTGCTGGATACGGACACCGCCACCAATCTGATGCAGGCTGATGCGTACTGGCAGGGCAAGAAGCTGCATCCGCTGGCCATGGGTGTGCTGATCGCCGATCAGATCGGCAATGAGAGCTACAAGAATCTGTTCCTGTCCCGGATGAAGACGGTGCTTACAGACTGGTATACGTACACCTCGGGGGAAACCGATTATTATTTCGACTACAACTCTGACTGGGGAACATTGATCTATAAAAACAGCGAGTTCGGCGCGAACTCCGGCATCACTGACCATCATTTCACGTATGGCTATTATGTTTTTGCATCTGCCGTGCTCGCCACCTATGATACTGATTTCAGAAATAAATTCAGCGGAATGGTCGATGAGCTGATCCGGGATTATGCCAATCCGTCGAAGACCGATCCGAAGTATCCCTACTTCCGTAACTTCGATCTGTATGAAGGCCATTCATGGGCCGGCGGTTACGCCGACAATGACAGCGGCAATAACCAGGAAGCAGCTGGAGAGTCGCTGTTCGGCTGGGTTGGCCAATATATGTGGAGCACGCTGACCGGCAATACAGCCTTCCGGGATGCGTCCATTATGGGCTTCACGACCGAGCTTAGAGCGGTGCAGCAGTACTGGTTCAACTACGACCAGGATAACTGGCTGCCGGGCTATACGCATAAAACGGTGGGTCAGATTTACGGAAGCTCGAATTTCTTCGGCACCTTTTTTAACGGGAATCCGGTGTATGTCTATGGCATTCACTGGCTGCCTACAGCAGAATATTTGACCAGCTACGGGTTCGATACGGCTAAGGCGGCTGGATTATACAGCGGCTTCGTAGCCGATAACGGCGGGCCGGAACCGGACTGGTACCATATTGTCTGGCCGATTCAGGCGCTGAGCGATCCGCAGGCGGTGCTGAATAAATGGAATCCGGCACTGCCGCAGCAGAACGAATTGTTCAACACGTACTGGTTCGTGCACAATATGGCCACGCTTGGATCACGCACCAAGGACATTTGGGCGGAGAACGGATACAGTGCAACAGTGTATAAAAAAGGTTCGGATTACCGCGCGCTGGTCTGGAATCCGACGAATGCGGCCATAACCGTTACGTTCCGCAATAGCGGAGGGGTTACAGGCTCAGCTCTAGTCGAGGCCCGGAAGCTGGTGAAGGTGGACCCGACGAAGGTGACCACGGATACGCTGCTTACTCCGCCCGCGCTCACAGCCGATACCACCGAGAATGCAGCCGGCCAGCCAATTGAGCTGACGTTCACCGAGAATGCATCCTGGAGAAACGCAATCACTGCGGTGAAGGTGGATGGAACCGTAGTGGCGACAGCGAATGTTACCGTGGCAGCCGGTAAAATCACCCTGAACACCGCGCTGTTCCCCACGGCGAAGACTTACACGGTTACAGTAACAGCAGACGGATATACCGATACTTCGGTGCAGCAGGTGATTACTGGTGGAACACAGCCATCCGGGAACCTTGCGCTGAACAAGGCGGTTACCGCATCCGAGAATCCGAAGCAGCCCGCTGCCGGCGCGGTGGACGGAAATGCGGGCACCCGCTGGGAATCGGACTTCAGTGATCCGCAGTGGATTCAGGTGGACCTCGGCTCGGCCCAGACGGTCAGCCGTGTCCTGTTGAACTGGGAGGGGGCGTACGCCAAAGCCTATACCATTGAGACGTCGGCAGACGGAGCGAACTGGGCAACGGTATATTCGACAACAACCGGAGACGGGGACATCGATGACATTAGCTTCACCCCGGTCAGCGCGCGGTATGTGAAGGTGAACGGCACAGAGCGCGGTACGCCGTATGGGTATTCCTTATGGGAACTGGAGGTGTACGGCAGCGGCAGCGCTGTAACACCGCTTACTCCGCCCGCGCTCACAGCTGATACTACTGAGAACGCAGCCGGCCAACCTATTGAGCTGACGTTCACGGAGAACGCGGCCTGGAGAAATGCAATTACTGCGGTGAGGGTGGATGGAGTGGCAGCAGCGGCGGCGAATGTTACCGTGGCAGCCGGTAAAATCACCCTGAATCCTGCGCTGTTCCCTACGGGGAAGACTTACACGATTACAGTCACAGCAGCCGGATATAATGATGCTTCGGTGCAGCAGGTGATCACCGGCGGTACAACGCCGCTTGTGAACCTTGCACTGAACAAGGCAGTTACCGCTTCGGAGAATTCGAAGCAACCGGCTGCCGGCGCGGTGGACGGAGATCTGGGCACCCGCTGGGAATCGGACTTCAGTGATCCGCAGTGGATTCAGGTGGACCTCGGCTCTGCCCAGACGGTTAGCCGCGTCCTGCTGAACTGGGAGGGGGCATACGCCAAAGCCTACACAATTGAGACGTCAGCAGACGGCACGAACTGGACAATGGCGTATACGGCGACAGCCGGGGATGGAGACATCGACGATATCAGCTTCACCCCGGTCAGCGCGCGGTATGTGAAGGTGAACGGGACGCAGCGCGGCACACAATATGGCTACTCTTTATGGGAATTGTCCGTCTATTAGTGCACAGAATGCACAAGTCAGTCTGGACAGCATAACTATACAGCAGCGGCTGCGCTATCCCGGATAGGAGGCGCAGCCGCTTCGTGTGTTTATGGAGTAGGATTCGGTTCTGCCAGCTCCGGCCCCCGTGGAGGGTTGAAGCGGTACACCAGATAACCGACGATGAACGGCAGAATGATGGTGACAATACCGGCTCCGATATTCACCTTATCCTGCATGAAGATCAGCGTCGCCCCCATCAGGATGCTGTCGAATACCACATGGCTGAACATCACCGCGATGAACCCGTACCTCAGGAAAATATAGCTGAACAGGAGGCCGATAACCGTCAGCTCAATCGGCCGCGAGATGACCGGATAGATCGGATAGAGCGTATGCCCGAGCGCCCAGACCAGGGTCGTGATCAGTGAGGCGATGAGCGTATTCTTGACCAGCTTCTTCAGCATGCGGATACCGAACAGGCGGTAGACCGCCTCTTCGGAGAGGCCGGCAAGCCAGGCAACAATCGGCAGCAGCCAGGCGTACTTCATGTTGTAAGGCGACTGGCTGGCATCTGTGGTAGACCAGTTATCCAGCGTATAGGACAGAATAATGAACATGATAGTCTGTACGCCAAGCAGAATGAAGGCCCATACATAACCAGCCTGGATACTCTTCAGCACGTAGCGTCCATAACCGGGCTCCTGCGCCCGGGGCCAGGGATTCAGCTTCTCCTCGGAGCGCCACAGGCCGTCGCCGCCGACCAGAGAGAAGTAGAGCAGGAGCGACATCAGCAGACTGTACAGCACGTAGATGATGAACATGACAATAGCTGTAATCCTCGCTTCAGCGCTGCCGCTGCCTGTTTCGGACACCACATTGTAGCTGCTGACCATCATGATCAGGAAATGGATCGAGCTCAGGAAGATCCCGCGCTTCCATGAAGTATGCTTCCGGCGCAGAATGCCGTAGATCATCGCCAGGATGCCCAGCAGCAGGGTGGGCAGGCCGTATCCGAACAAGGTGAGCTTCTTGGCCAGCGAAGTCTGCCCGTCTACGTAAGTATCATGCCAGGCAGGAGCGGTGAATCCGGCGCGGAAATAAGAGACCTCGCCGTTCAGATAATTGAATTGATACTTAAGCGGTATTTCGCCTACGGTAACGGAGCTGTCGGAATAGACCAGCCCGTAGCCATCGGCGTTAGCCTCAATCTTCAGCTTGGCGGGATTGGCCTTCCATAGCTTCAGCCAGGGGCGGGCGAGGTTTTCTTTTGCCTCAAGACTGAGGTCCGCTATGCTGCTTGCAGGATTAGCAGTGCCGGGACGCTTCAGCGCCGCAGGATGCTCCCCGTAATTCAGTCCGGCCGCAGCATCGGCATCGGCGCCAAGCGCAAAAGCCACGGGTTCGCCGGTATACATATTGAGATCGACTGCCAGCCGGGCTGCCGATTCCCCTGACGTATAGAGTACAGCATGATAAACATCGAACGGATAACGCTGATCCAGCTTGTTCTTGGAATAGTCCTGGAGCAGCTTCTCCCGGGACATATAGCCGTAGAAGGAAGAGTCCGTTTTGTACAGAATGACCCATTCATCCTGATCTGCGGATTCGTGTCCGAGCTGCCCGGCGGCGAAGGCGGCGGCCTTCTCGCGGATTTCGCTTTTGCTGAGAATGGCTGTATCCCCGCCTGAGCCGGAGAGGAGCTGGGGAGCAATCTGGAACATGACAAATAGAACCAGTCCGAGAATTCCGGCAAGGATAAGTTTGGTGGTAATGGGCCGCTGATGCAGGGGCTGGCCGACGGGATTCATGGAACGCCTCCTTGAAATGAAATGCTCTCATCCATCCATTATAGTATTACTTGCGAGGCAGATACAAAGAAATGCCTTATTATCCTTTTACGTGGAGATGTCCGGGCTTATGCTTAATGGCATGTTATTTTTGTCCAAATATAAGAATTTATAAGTTTCTCACGATAACTTATCCTTCTATTTCTCGCTGAAACGTTACCGTCTTTTCAAAAGACGGCAAAGCCGGTTCCACTTGGCTTGTCAAAATGAGTCTTTGTGAAGTTAGGCAATAACGTATATAATTTTGTATGTTTATCCGATACTGATCTATTCGTAACTTCTAAGTAAGGAACCCTGAAAGGATGAGAAGTTTGGCGTTACCGTCTTCCAAAATTACCGGCTTCAGATTCCTGAAGCTGTCTCCTCCGCAAATCCTGGTGCTGAGCTTCGCTGCGGTCATCCTCATCGGCACGCTGCTGCTGATGCTTCCGGTGTCCAGCGTCCCCGGCCAGCCGCTTGGCTTCATGGATGCGCTGTTCACCGCTACCTCCGCCGCCTGTGTGACCGGACTGGCTGTGGTGGATACCGGGACCCATCTTACCGGCTTCGGGCAGGCGGTCATTCTGGTGCTGATTCAGATCGGCGGACTGGGGTTCATGACAATGGCCACGCTGTTCGCCCTGGTATTCAGGCGCAGGATCTCACTGCGCGACCGGCTGATTCTTCAGGAAGCCATGAACCAGAGCTCGATGGAAGGGATTGTGCGGCTGATCCGTAAGGTACTGCTCTATTCCCTGATCCTTGAAGCTGCGGGAGCGCTTCTCCTGTCCATCCGCTGGGCAGCGGATATGCCGCTTGGCCGCGCTGTCTACTATGGGGTATTCCATGCGGTGTCGATGTTCAATAACGCCGGATTCGATCTGTTCGGCGGATATGATCACAGCTTAATCAGCTACGTCGGAGATCCTGCGATTAACCTGGTGGTTATGTTCCTGATCATTTCCGGGGGAATCGGCTTCATCGTCATCTCCGACCTGGCCGACTTCCGCCGCACCCGGCGGCTGTCGCTGCACAGCAAGGTGGTGCTGTCGATGACGGCCGGACTGATTCTGACAGGAATGGTGGTCATTTTCATCTTCGAGTTCACCAATTCGCGCACCCTGGGACCGCTTAATCTGGGAAGCAAGCTATGGGCCTCCCTGTTCCAATCGGTGGCGCCGCGTACGGCAGGGGCCAATACACTGGATATCACAGGAATGCGTCAGGCGTCGCAGTTCTTCATCGTGATTCTAATGTTCATCGGGGCTTCTCCGGGCTCAACCGGCGGCGGCATCAAGACCACGACCTTCACGCTGATGATCGGAGCCGTAATCTCCATGCTGCGCGGCCGCGAAGACATCGTGCTCTTCCGGTACCGGCTGGCTCAGGAGCGCGTATTCAAGGCATTGACCATCACGCTGCTGGCGCTGCTGCTGATCGTGACGGTCTCAATGATGCTCTCCACTACGGAGGGGCTGCCCTATCTGATGATTCTGTTCGAGACCACCTCGGCTTTCGCCAATGTGGGCCTCAGTCTGGGCCTGACCCCGGAGCTGACGCAGGTCGGCAAGATCCTGATCTGCCTGACCATGTTCGCCGGACGGCTGGGACTACTGACGCTGGCGTATGCGCTGGGTCCGAGACAGGGTAAACCATTATATAAATACCCGGAAGGCAAAATGATAATTGGATAGGGGAATCAACTCATGAAACCACAGCAGTTTGTTGTAATCGGCCTGGGCCGCTTCGGCTCAAGTCTGGCGCTGGAGCTGATGTCCATGGGCTACGAGGTGCTTGGCATTGACCACCAGGAGGAGCGGGTGGAGGAAATGAGCGGACAGCTGACGCATGCGGTCATGGCGGATGCTACGGATGAAGGGATTTTGCGCTCGCTTGGGGTGCGTAATTTTGACTGCGGCATTGTGGCGATCGGCGATAATATGGAGCGGAGTATTTTGGCTGCGATTCTGCTGAAGGAGCTGGGCGTCAAGCAGGTGGTCGGCAAAGCGATCTCCATTCTGCATGGCCGCGCGCTGTCGAAGCTGGGGGTGGACCGGGTGATTTTCCCGGAGCGGGATATGGGTATCCGCGTGGCCCATCAGCTGGTGACGCCGAATCTGCTCGATTATATCGAGATCTCCAAGGATTACAAGGTCGTAGAGCTGACGGTGCCCGCCTGCATGAACGGCAAAAGTCTCTCCGAGCTGAACACCCGCGCCAAATACGGCTGCAGCATCATTGCCCTTAACCGCGAGGATGGCATCATCGTTGCTCCAACCGCGCATGATTATGTGCATCAGGGGGACATCATGGTGGTGATCGGCTCCAACGACAGCATTGAGGAGTTCGAGGATGAAGCGGTGAATGCCGAGTAAGGACGTCCTGCCAGCCATTATTTCCTTATAAAAGAAAGCCAAGAACGCCTGGAATGCTATGTATTCGGGCGTTTTTGCTGTTTCGGAGCGGTCTCTGCACCCGCACATCTAAGGGCCTGTACACCAGTCCGTGACATGCCGCACGGCTGTTAAGAAATTTTCCTATACACATATGTAAAATGTATCCTGAAATGATAAAATAAAAAATGGAATGGCTGCGGGACGGCACGCGGACTGGGGGTTGGAAATCTAAATTGTAAGCGGTAACATTATAATGCAGCGGGCGGATACATAAGGGATATATATAGGAATCACGAGGTTCTAAATAGAGGCATAGAGAAATCCTTAGGGGGATATGTGATGAAAAAAACACCGATGATCCTGCAGCTGGCGTTGATTCTATTCTGCATTATGGCTATTCCTACAGCGATTCTGACCTGGTACAGCGGGTCGCAGATTATACAGAACTCTGAAGCGGCTATCGGGGAATCCACGCTGGCCGGACTTAACGGGAGCCGCAGGCTGAACGAGAACGCGCTTGCCAATCTGGCCCAGGATACGTCGCGTCTGGCGGCGACGAATATTTTTGACCGCATCCGCAGCTTCGGGACGTACGATGAGATTAACGCCAACTATAACAATGTAAGTCTGGCGCTGTCCGTGACCAAGGAACTGCTGAACCTCAACCGCCGGGTGGACGGCGTGTACTCTTCATTCTTTTACCTGAATGATTCGGATTATGTCTTCTCCACCGACAGCAGCATTACCACACTTGCCCGCTATGAGCCCATCGGATGGATTGCCGAAGCGCTTGAGGGCCGCCGGGGGATCAGCGGGGTGTGGGTTCCCCGTAAGCTTGCGTCGGGCGAGAACGTTGTGTCGTATGTATACCCGCTCAACCGCCTGTCCACCACCACCCGGGGAGTCATTGTCGTCAATATGAAGGAGAGCCAGATCGGCAAATATCTGCATGCTACCGAAGGGGGTGACAGCAACTACCTGCTGCTGGACGCCGCCGGTACCGTGATTTCCTTCAATGACCGGTCGATGCTGCTCGCGGACAGCCGCAAGCTGCCGTTCTTACAGGAGATTCTGAGTCAGGAAGCCAGTGAAGGCTACACCTTCCGCAAGCTGGACGGCAAACGGACGGTATATGCCTGGAGCCGCTCCTCCGTATCCGGGTGGTGGAATGTAAGCTGGAGCTCCATGGATGAATTGATGACCAAATCCAGGGAGATGCAGGGGAATATTATTCTCCTGACCGGGGCGATCATCGTGCTCGGGACGCTGCTGGCCATCTTCCTTGCCACCTGGCTGTCCAGGCCACTGAGGCAGCTGGTGCAGGCGATACGCTCGAAGATTGATCTGGGCGTGGTGAATAAGAATGAGCTGGCCTTCCTGAATCTGGCCTTCAAACGGATGCAGGAGGAGGAGGAGAGTCTGTTCCAGCTGCTGCAGGAGCGTGAACAGGATACCCGCAGCCTGGCTGTACACCGTCTGCTGCGCGGTGAGATTCCGCCGCGGATCACGGAGGTTTTTCCGCATGCCTGTTACAGGGTTGTGGTAGTCTCCATCGACCAGTACAGAAGATATGTGGGCCATACCAATGTCGAGACGCGCAGCTATCACCGGTATTTGCTGAGTGCGAAATATGAGAATGTTTTTCCCGGGGGGCTGGTGGCCCGCTGTGTCTACCATAATGAGGGCTGTACAGTGATTGTACTGAACTTTGCCCCGGTGGAAGGGGAGGCGGACGGGGGTCTGATCCATCAGGCGCTGGAGGAGATCCGCGACCAGTCGCTAGAGCTTCTGGAGCATTCGGTCACAATTGGAGTGAGTGAGCGGACGGATGCGCCCGAGAGGGTGGCGCTGCGGCTGTTCGAAGCGATGGAAGTGATCAAGCGCCGGATGATCAAGGGGGCCGGAAGCATTATGTACTGGCATGACGAGGAGGATCACGGCCGCAAGTATCTCGATTCCGAGAGCAGCGAGCGGAGAATCCTGAATTTCCTGGATGCCGGCGACCTGGCGGGAATCTTCAAGGAGCTGCAGAGCATCCGCAGCCAGATCTCCTCAGAGGAACATATCTCCTACGATAATATTATGTTCATCTATTATCAGCTGATGGGCGCTACGATCAAGCATCTCCGGGAGAATCATCTCGGGACCGGGCGGATGATTATGGGCCGGGGCAACGTATACTCCATTCTCGCCGCTATGGATACGCTAGATGAGCTGGAGGAGTACCTGTATGATTTTTACTGTGAGATTGTACAGAGCCTGGACCGCAGTACCCATGAGTCCAATTATGCACAGCGGATTATGGAATACCTGAAGCAGAACTACCGGGAAGAGATCGTCTTCGAGGACATGGCCAAGCAGATTGGCATCAGCTACTCCTATATGCGCAAGCTTGTCTATGAGCAGACCGGCAGTAGCATGATCGATTTCGTCAACCAGCTGCGGATCGAGCAGGCCAAGGAACTGCTGCTGGATTCCGGGCTGACGATCAAGCAGATTGCCGCAGAGGTCGGATACGCCAATGTGCAGAGCTTCAACCGCTTTTTCCGCAAGTATGAGGGGATGCCGCCGAGCGGGTATAAATCAGCGAAGAGTAAGAGTTCTTAGGAGTGCTTAGATGGTCATAAAAGCCTATAAAAGCCTATAAAAGCCTATAAATGCCCTTAGGAGCCTATTAAAGCCCTCCCCGGCGGAACGGTAACTCCTTTCAGGAACCGTGTTGTTTCGGCTTGTCTGCGGAAAGTGGGTAGGCGGCGGGAAAGAAAGGGAAAAATCCCTCTGATGGAGCTGAAAATGGACGGGTTGAGGAGCACTAGTGCACCTGAATCCCGAGAAAGTTGGCTAAACGAGCGAATGAAGAGCACGAGTGCACCTGAATCCCGAGAAAGTTGGCTAAACGAGCGAATGAGGAGCACGAGTGCACCTGAATCCCGAGAAAGTTGGCTAAACGAGCGAGTGAGGAGCACTAGTGCACCTGAATCCCGAGAAAGTTGGCTAAACGAGTAAATGAGGAGCACTAGTGCACCTGAATCCCGAGAAAGTTGGCTAAAACGAGCGAATGAGGAGTAATCCCCCGCTAATTTCCCCTGGCCCTCCCTCCCTCACCATGCAATTTTTATCCACTTGTATCTGACCTCACAAATGAAAGCGCTTTATTAATTTTGGGAATGCCTATCAGTTTTGATTATTCTCCTTCGGCTGAGGCCTGGAGCGCCGGGCAACAATCATTTGTGAATCAATTGTGATAGGTAATCATCAATACTCATGATATTCAAGCCCCGGCGAGGGCGGTAGCATAGGAATCAGGCCGGAGAACATGAGCCGGCAACCGGCAAGAAGAATTCAAGGCAGGAGGTGAATATGTTGAAAGCTGCAAGCGCTTCACAGACTAATCACAGTCCTTTATTAAGAAGGAAACAGGGGTTCAGCTATTATTTACAGCGGGATTGGCAGCTCTATCTGCTGGTGATGCTTCCGCTGGCTTTTGTCATCGTATTCAAATATTTGCCGATGACCGGACTTGTAATCGCCTTCAAGGATTATAAGATTGCCAGAGGCTTCTGGGGCAGTGAATGGGCTGGACTACAGGTCTTCCAGGAGCTGTTCGCCAAGCCTGACTTCATCCGGGCCGTCCGCAACACCCTGCTGCTGAACGTGCTTGACCTGTGCTTCAGCTTCACGATGCCGATTGTGTTGGCCCTGCTGCTGAACGAGATCAAGAGCGTACGGTTCAAACGGATCAACCAGACGGTGCTGTATCTGCCCCACTTCCTGTCCTGGGTCATTATCGGAGCCATCGCCTATCAGCTCCTCAGCGAGGGGGGCGGCGTTGTCAATAATCTCATAGAACTGATGGGAGGAACCCGGATACCCTTCCTGCAGCAGGATACGAATTGGCTGATCAGCTATCTGGTGATCGGGGTCTGGCAGAGCATGGGCTGGGGCACGATTATCTATCTGGCGGCGATGAGCGGCATCAACCCCGAGATGTATGAAGCCGCTACGGTGGACGGGGCAGGCCGCTGGAGAAAGGTATGGAACATCACCCTTCCGTCCATCCGGGCAACGATTGTGACGCTCTTGATTATGGCGCTGGGCAAAGTAATGGACGGCTCCTTCGAGCGGATCTATGCGCTGCAGAATAAGGCCACCACAGAGTTCACCACCACCATACCGGTCCTCGTGTACCGCTGGGGGATCGAGAGCGGCAATTTCAGCCGGGCAACCGCCATCGGATTGTTCCAGTCCGTGATCGGGATTATTCTGGTCATCTCTGCGGACCGCGTGGCCAAGAAGCTGGGCGAGGATGGGATTTTGTAGAAAGGAGAGGAGCCATGAAAGCAATAGCCGGAGGCACTGCCGCCCCCCACAAAGCACGCATAGATATCTGGGAAACGCTGATCCGCCTCGTTATCGTCATCATTTCATTAATCTGCCTGCTGCCGTTTATTCATGTCGTATCGAAATCCCTTAGCTCTGACTCCTTCGTCATTGCCAACAAGGTCTTTCTGTGGCCGCAGGGCTTCACCATTGAAGCGTATAAAAAAATCTTCGCGGATGCCAGTATTCTCCGTTCCCTGTACATCTCGGTCATCGTGACGGTGCTGTTCACCATTCTGGGAATGATCCTGACCATCTGCGCCGCGTATCCGCTGTCCAGAACCCAGTTCAAGGGCCGCAGAGTGATCACCTTCATTTTCCTGTTCACCATGTACTTCAGCGGGGGCATTATCCCTGACTATATGAACATTAACAATCTGGGACTAATGGATACGATCTGGTCCCTGGTGCTGCCGCTCTCCTTCAGCGCCTTCAATCTGCTGATTATGAAGACTTCTCTAACGCACGGGATTCCCGTAAGTCTGGAAGAGTCAGCGCGGATCGACGGTGCGGGGCATTTCCGGATTCTGTTCAGCATTGTGCTGCCTTTATCCAAGCCGATTATGGCAACACTGGCCCTTTTCTACGCGGTGGGCCGCTGGAATGCTTATCAGGACGCCTTGTTCTATATCAAGCATGAGACCTCTCTCCGGCCGCTTCAGCTCAAGCTGTATTATCTGGTCATTCAGGCAAGTGAAAGCTTCCAGCTGGAAGCCAGCCAGGTACAGCTCAGCAATCCTGAAGTCCTGAAGGCGTCAGTCGTTGTATTCGCTACATTGCCGATTCTATGTGTGTATCCGTTCGTCCAGAAATACTTCGTTCAAGGTGTTATGCTTGGAGCCGTCAAGGAGTAATCCTGCGCCCCTGGTATATAGTCATTCTTTGGAATCACGAAAATTCAAAAAATGGGGGAATTGCGATGAGTAAAAGAAGCGTGTATTCGTTGATAATGGCATCCGTCATGACGGCCGGCCTGCTGGCCGGATGCTCCGGGGGAAATAACAATACCAAGGAGACAGCCGAATCCAGTAATAAGCCGGCCGGGACAGCCGCTGCTACGAATCAGACCGAGGGAGCCTATCCTGATTATTCGAAGGGCTTCGAGAAAAAAGTCTCGCTGGACATTCCGGTCTATGAGCGTGCCTATGAAGGCTGGAACGTGTCCGATAACTACTATACCCGCTGGGTACAGGCGGAATTCGGCGACAAATATAATATAGAGGTTAACTATGTGCCGATTACCCGCTCCAAAGAAGTAACGGATTTCGAACAGCTCCTGGCTTCGCACAAGGCTCCGGATATTATTTTCCACTATGATATGCCGCAAGCGCTTACTTATTATGGTGAGGATGTGATGCAGCCGCTCGATTATGCAGAGATTCAGAAATATGCACCGACCTACTGGAAGAACATGGGCGAAACGATTGAACAGTATGGTACCGTGGATGAGCAAAAGACCTTCTTCTTCGCTGCGCGCCCGGAAGCCGACAACTTCGTCAACATTATCCGCAAGGATTGGGTGGAAAAGGTAGGCATGAAGGTGGAGGATCTGACCTCGCTGGAGAAGTATAACGAGATGCTGGCCAAATGGAAGGAAGCCGGACTCGGCGTGAGCGGCGGCAATCTGCTGCAGAACTTCTTCAACTTCAACTACCCGTTCCGCGAATGGCCGGTCGATGCGAAGTATCGTGCACTGTATTCCGACCTCAGTGTTGCCGATCTGACCACGAAGGAGACAGAAGCTTACCTGCGTAACCTCAATTACCAGTATAACAATGGCCTGATTGATAAGGAATTCTACCTGCGCAACGATGAGCCGAAGATTAAGGCAGAATTCGTGGCAGGCAAAACCGGTAACTTCGGCTTCTATCTGGCGAACAACACCGATGTCTTTGCGGCTACGCTGCAGAATAACCCGGATGCTGAGTTTGCGGTAGTGCCACCGTATGCAGGGGTTCCGGAAGGCAAGAAGCCCCAGGGACGCGCTTACTGGCCGTTCGGCTTCATTATGGGAATTAACTATGAATCCACGCCGGAAGAGCGGGCAGCCGTGTGGATGTATCTGGAATGGCTCAGCCAGCCGGAGAACCTGTTCAAGTTCCAGAACGGGATCGAAGGGGAGAACTACACGCTTGACGCAGACGGCATCGCTCTGAAGAACCCCGACTATAAGGGCGAAGCGGTTCTGGCACAGAACAACAATAAGGACTACTGGGGTCTGGTGACGGAGATCGCCCAGTACCCGGATGAAGCCAAGACCCGCAAGGCCAATCTGCGGAACTGGGCACCGGCCGGTTATGAGCCGCTTGCGGATGATCTGGTGAAATATTATGACGAGGTTGCCGAATTCCGTACACCGGATGCCCTGTTCAATGTGGTGCTGGAGAAGGTGAACGAATACAAGGCGGATCTCAACACGCTGTTCCAGGAGCTGTATGTGAAGGTGGTGCTCGCTCCAGAAGCTGAATTCGATGCCACGTATGAAGCGGCCAAGAAGACTTATCTGGAGGCAGGCTACCAGGAGATCCTCGATGAGAAGCAGGCGGCAATTGATGCGGGCAAGTTCCGTTAATCCAAGGTAAGTCCGGCGCACTATAGCCAAAAGAATTACCAGGCAGCACAATCACCCGGCAGGCCGATCCGTAGCGGTACGGAGGCTTTCCGGGTGATTTGTCTGTTCTTCGCGGCCTACTCGCGGCTGTTCAGGAACACATCCTCCGTTACCTGCACCAGGCAGCGCGCTGCCGTGCTGAGTCCGCCGCTGCTCTGGTAGATCAGGCAAGTGGTCCGCTGCGTCTGCTCCAGCTCCTTGATGTGCAGGGAGACCAGGCCCCCGCCGTTCAGCAGCTCCGGACGCAGATACGAATTCGGCAGCAGGGCCGCAGCCTTGATCGTCGGTAGCAGACGGACAATGGCCTCGAAGGAATCGATCTCCATCCGCACATCGGGATCAACCCCGCAGCGCTGGAACAGATCATCTGTCGTCCGGCGGTACCAGGTTCCCTTGGAGAACAGAATCATCGGCAGCCGGGAGAGATGATCCATCGTGAGCCGCGGCGTCAGGGTCAGCGGATGCTGCTCGGAGACAACCAGCCGGAGCTGGTCCTCGAACAACGGGATGCAGCGCAGCCCCGGCTCCTGAACCTGGGAGGCGATGATGGCGACATCGCATTTGCCCTCGCTGACAGCGGTGACCATCTCATGCGTCTTCCCGGTGATGAGCTTCAGCTCGGCAGCCGGATACTTCTCCGTGTAAGCCTTCACTAGCGGAGGCAAGGTTGTCTGCAGCGTGGTCAGGCTGGCGCCCAGATTCACCAGCTGCGGCTCGCCCTCCTTGAACTTCGATAACGCTTCCAGGAATTTGGAACGCTGCTGCCGCTGCTCCAGCGCATAGGTGTAGGTAAGGCGGCCTACCTCAGTAAGCTCCAGCCGCTTGCCGAAGCGGTTGAACAGGGCGACGCCTAGCCGTTCTTCGAGCTTGGAGATTTTGCGGGAGAGGGCCGGCTGGGACAGATTGAGCTGGCGCGAGGCCCGGTTCAGGCTGGAGTGCTCGACCACCGCCGCGAAAGCATCTAAATCATCATACATTTCATTGCGCTCCTTTGTCTCAAGCTGTGATAAAAGCCATAGCCGGTGAACCGGAGTTCTCCTGCTGAATAGGAAGGCAGCTCTGGAGTTTACGTATATATCGCTTCTAAATGAGAATTATTATCATGTAAAAAATATTCTTATGCAATTATAGTATAACGATTAATAATTAGATTGCAATTCCCTTATAAGCAAAAAAAGAGTAACATGAAAAGTGACACAAGATATTCACATATTGTGAATTATTCAGCAAAGTCCGGGAAAACAATGGATAGTGGTGCAAACAGACTGTTAGCCGCTTAATAAAGCCTGACGCTGCCCTGTTTCAACTGTACTCCCGGCGGTGTATGGTCTTTAAAAAGATAAGAATTTATATGCCCCGCGCAGGTAATATTCCTTATCTTACCCGCTGAATCGGATGCTCTCCTCTTAAGAGGATGGTGTATCCGGTTCTACTTGTGAAAACGCTGTTTTATATGGAAAGGGGACACTTTGCATGAGAGGATTTTATTCCAGAAAGATTCATTCCTTGCTCGGCATTATCCCGCTCGGGGCTTTCTTCCTTGAGCACATGCTGACGAACTTCGCAGCAGTAGAGGGTGGTGCTTCCGGTTTCACAGACAGTGTGCTCTGGCTGAACAGCCTGCCGCTGGTCTTCTTCCTGGAATTGTTCGGCATCTGGCTGCCGCTGCTGTACCACGGCGTGTATGGCCTGTATATCGCCTACCAGTCGAAGCCGAACCTGAACCGCTACAACCTGGAGAGAAACTGGCGTTACACGTTGCAGCGGATCAGCGGAGTCGTCACCTTCATCTTCATTGTCTGGCATCTGTGGGACACCCGTGTACAGGTAGCACTTGGCAAGGTGGAGCATGACGAGCTTGGCGGGGTGATGCATAACATTGTGACCCAGCCGCTGCTGATGAGTCTCTATATTGTCGGAATCGTGGCCGCCTGCTTCCACTTCTCCAACGGTCTATGGTCGTTCCTGATCAGCTGGGGAATCACGGTGGGTCCGCGTTCGCAGCGGGTATCGTCCGTACTTTGCCTTGGTATTTTTGTTATCGTTACTTTCATGTTCGTCCTGTCGCTGGTCACCTTCCGTAACGATGAATTCCAAACTGCCGCTACGGCGATGCAGTCCATGCGCAGTTTTATTTAAGAATATAAACGCACTTTATTGTAATTAGGAGGGGAACAATCATGGCATCAGCCGATATCATCATCGTGGGCGGCGGTCTGGCCGGCCTGATGGCTACCATTAAGGCCGCTGAATCCGGCGCGCATGTACATCTATTCTCACTGGTCCCTGTCAAAAGATCACATTCGGTCTGCGCGCAAGGCGGCATCAATGGCGCTGTAAATACCAAGGGCGAGGGCGACTCGCCCTGGGAGCATTTCGACGATACCGTCTACGGCGGCGACTTCCTGGCGAACCAGCCTCCGGTGAAGGCGATGTGCGAAGCCGCACCGGGCATTATTCACCTGATGGACCGGATGGGCGTTATGTTCAACCGCACGCCGGAGGGCCTGCTCGACTTCCGCCGGTTCGGCGGAACGAAGCGCCACCGCACCGCATTTGCCGGAGCGACTACCGGGCAGCAGCTCTTGTATGCGCTGGATGAGCAGGTGCGCCGCTGGGAAGCGGAAGGCCTGGTTACCAAGAGTGAGAACTGGGAATTCCTCTCGGTGATTCTGGATGACGAGCGGGTCTGCCGCGGCATCAGCGCCCAGAATCTGAAGACGATGGAGATTCAGACCTTCCCGGCGGACGCGGTCATTCTGGCCAGCGGCGGCCCGGGGATTATTTTCGGCAAAACCACGAATTCGGTCATCAACACAGGTACTGCAGCAAGCGCAGTGTATCAGCAGGGTGTGCATTATGCGAACGGGGAATTCATTCAGATTCACCCGACGGCGATTCCCGGCGATGACAAGCTGCGGCTGATGTCGGAATCGGCGCGCGGTGAAGGCGGACGGATCTGGACGTACAAGGACGGCAAGCCGTGGTATTTCCTCGAAGAGAAATATCCTTCGTACGGCAACCTGGTGCCGCGCGATATTGCCACCCGTGAGATCTTCAATGTCTGTGTGGATCAGGGACTGGGCATTAACGGCGAGAACATGGTCTACCTCGATCTGTCCCATAAGGACCCGAAGGAGCTTGACGTCAAGCTGGGCGGGATTATCGAGATCTACGAGAAGTTCATGGGGGATGATCCCCGCAAGATTCCGATGAAAATCTTCCCTGCTGTGCATTATTCCATGGGCGGCATGTGGGTCGACTATAATCAAATGACGAATATTCCCGGCTTGTTCGCGGCAGGGGAATGTGAATATCAATACCACGGCGCCAACCGTCTGGGGGCGAATTCGCTGGTCTCTGCCATTTACGGCGGGATGGTCTCCGGGCCGAAGGCTGTGGAATACATCAAAGGCCTGAAGAAATCGGTGCAGGATATCTCCTCTACGGTGTTCGACAGCTTCCACAAGACGCAGACGGACAAATATGAATCGCTGCTCGGGATGACCGGTACAGAGAATGCTTACGTAATCCACAAGGAGCTTGGCGAGTGGATGACGGCGAACATGACCGTCGTGCGTGAGAACAAGAAGCTGGAAGCAACCATCGGCAAAATCAAAGAACTGAAGGAACGCTACAAGAACATCAATATGAGCGACACTTCGCGCTGGAGCAACCAGGGCGTGGCCTTCACCCGCCAACTGTGGAATATGCTGGAGCTGTCGGAGGCAATGACACTTGGAGCCCTGCTGCGCAACGAGAGCCGGGGTGCGCATTACAAGCCGGAGTTCCCGACGCGTAATGACGAGGAATTCCTGAAGACCACCAAAGCCGCCTGGACAGCAGACGGCCCTCAGATCTCATATGAGGAAGTCGATGTATCGCTGATTCCTCCGCGTGTGCGGGATTACTCGAAGGACTGATAGGCTAGACTATCCAAACTATCTAGGAGGTAACTGACATGGCGGAAACAGCAGCAGCTCCCAAAAATGTGAAATTTATTATTACCCGCCAGGATGAACCGGAGACCAGCCCCTATACGGAGGAGTTCGAGCTTGCCTACCGCCCGGGGATGAACGTGATCAGCGCGCTGATGGAAATTCAGCGCAATCCGGTGAACGCAAAAGGCGATAATACGGTTCCCGTATGCTGGGAATCCAACTGTCTGGAAGAGGTCTGCGGTGCTTGCTCCATGGTCATCAACGGCAAGCCCCGTCAGGCCTGCGCAGCGCTGATCGACAATCTGGAGCAGCCGGTACGCATCGAGCCGATGAAGACCTTCCCGGTCGTCCGCGACCTGGTGATTGACCGCAGCCGGATGTTCAATGCCCTGAAGCGGGTGAAGGCCTGGATTCCGATTGACGGCACATATGATCTCGGTCCGGGACCGCGTATGCCGGAGAAGAAGCGCCAGTGGGCATATGAGCTGTCCAAATGCATGACCTGCGGCGTCTGTCTGGAGGCTTGCCCGAATGTCAACGAGAAGACCGATTTCATCGGGCCTGCAGCCATCTCGCAGGTGCGCCTGTTCAACGCTCACCCTACAGGCGAGATGAACGCTGAGGAGCGCCTTGATGCGCTGATGGAAGACGGCGGCATCGACGGCTGCGGCAACTCGCAGAACTGTGTACGGGCCTGCCCGAAGGGTATTCCGCTCACGACTTCGATTGCTGAGATTAACAAGCAGACGACGAAGCATATGTTCAAGCGCTGGCTGGGTGTATAAGCCACAGGAGCGGGGACAGATCACGTAGACTACATTCAATTCATAAGCAATACCATAACAGGCCATCCGGGAGTGAATCCCGAAATGGCCTGTTTGGCTATGCGGGTGATGATGAGTTGTCATCGCTGGAAGAAATGAGGAAATGACTGGCAGAGTGCCTGGTGTTTCTGTGAGGGCTCAAACAGGGTACATTTGTAGACAGCCTGTAATGAAGAGCCTGAAAATGCATAGAATAGCCATACGTCTGGCAGGTTCCAATAAATATGGGTGGATATGTTATAATCTACATAGCTTAGAATAGCATTCTGGCACTTAGTCAACGGGGAGGAATGACTGTGATTTGTCGTGAACAGGACGGAGTCTTAGTAATGACGAAGCAGCATGAGCACGGGCTGCTGGCCGGGGAATTTGCGAAATGGTTCAAGGAAGAGCACACGCCGGCGGAAGGCCGCCGGGCCGAGGTACTGTGGGCAGTAAGTAATCATGACCGGGGCTGGATCGACCTGGATGAGACACCGTTCTGGAACGATGCAGAGGGATTGCCGTATAGCTTCCTCGATTTCCCGGTTGTGCCGAAGCTGACCTTCTACAGACGGGGAATTGATGAGATTGAAGCGCAGACGCCTTACGGGGCGCTGCTGTGCAGTTCGCATTTTGAACGGCTGATTGAGGTGTCGGGTGAGGAATGCCCGGAGCTGACACGATATCTCCAGGGTGAAGCGGACCGCAGAGCACGTATCCATCGCGGGCTGGAGCAGAGCAAGCCGCTTGAAGAAGGCGAGTTATACTATGACGCCAGACTGCTGCAGTTCTGCGATGACCTGTCGCTGTTCCTGGCGCTCAGCAAGCCGGGCAGCGCAGAATCCGAGAAGCATCCCTGGTTCGTCGACGGCTTCTCGGGCAGCGAGGAGTTCAGCTTCACTTCCGGCCGTGCCATAGAGGCGGAGTGGCAGGACAGCACCACGCTGACCCTGACACCGTTCCCGTTCATGAAGGAGATCGAAGTCAGCTTCAAGCAGCGGCGGGTCAGCCGGGCGGACATTGAGGAGAAGGGAATTGCCCGCGCCTACCGCGAGGCTCCTGAAGAAGAATGCCGGATTACTGTCATTAGCGGAGCGGAAGAGGATTCCCAGGTGAAGACCGGAGCCAGCCAGCAATCGGAGAGACAGCAGAGGTAAGGCAAGTCCGGGATCATAGAACAGGAGCGTAAAGGCCATGGGTTGGTGGGTATGGACTTTTAATTTTGTTGCCATCGTTATGCTGGTACTGTGCTTTAACCGGATGAAGCTGAGCTGGATGAGCAGGGGAGTGCTGCTCGCTCCGATCCTGATCTATGCGCTGATCTCGGTCGAGGATCTGCTGAACCTGATCGAACTGGGCAACATTGTGCCAGGCAACCGGGGACTGCGCGGACTGATTCTGCTATTTGTTCTGGCTTCGGTCCTGTTTTATATTCTGTTTATTTTTCATGAGATCAAGGATTCCAACAGCAAGGAAGTCAGGCTCCAGCAGACCCTGGTGCGTATCAGCATCGCTGCGTTTACCTGCATTCTTTTTTTTACAGTCGTATATACATCCGTATATAAGCTGTTTGGACAGTCCTCTTTCGAGGGGGAGGGATTGGGGCAGGACCTGCTTAGCCAGTTGATTACATTTCTCTATTTCAGCGTAGCTACCTTTACAACAGTCGGTTACGGGGATATAGCTCCCATAGACAACACCTCAAGGCTTGTTGTAGTCATGCAGATCTGCTTCAGCTTCATTACCGTCGCCTATGCGCTGTCCATGCTGGGCCTGTTCCGCAAGATTCTTGGGCCGGATACGACGGAGGAAGAGGTTGAAGCAGCGATAGAAGTGGATATTGATGACAAGGTGGATGAAGCCGTAGAGGATAAGGAAGAGGAACTGGAGGAGCAGGGAACGCAGGATTCCAGGCAAAAGTCATAATCGATAGGTACCCAATAGATTTCAAGATGGAAAGGAGAATCTCCCTATGAGCAAAAAGCCGTTCGGGAGCTCTCCCGGGCGTACGGTTCCTGCGGCGGCGGACGGCGCAGGCACGGGCCCTCCGCCGCCGGAAGGCCGGAGCGGCCGCAAGATGACCCGCCGCCAGTTTCTGGCCCGCGGGGCAGGCGCGGTGGCCGGAGCGGGTCTCCTCGCCGCTGGCTATGCCTGGCAGGGGGAGCCGAACTGGTTAGAGGTGACCCGCCGGGAGCTGCCGCTTGCGGAGCTGCCGTCCGCGTTCGCCGGGACCCGGCTGGCCCATTTCAGCGATGTGCATCTGGGCTTCAACAAGGATGCGGATGATCTGGCCCGGCTGACGAAGCGTATTAAGGAAGAACAGCCGGATCTGATCTGCTTCACCGGGGATATCGTGGACAGCTATGCGGAAGACATGACCGATTCGGTCCCGCTTCTTGCAGAACTGAAGGCCCCGCTGGGGAAGTATGCCATCCTCGGGAATCATGATTACAAGAATACGGAGCTGCTGACAAGACTGCTGACGGAGGCCGGATTCCGCGTATTGCGTAACCAGTCCTATCTGATCAAGCAAGGCGGAGCCGTGATGGCCGTGGCAGGACTGGATGATATGCTGCATGGCAAGCCGGACCCTGAGGCAGCTATCCAGGGGATTCCGGACGGGACGTTCACGGTGCTGCTGATGCATGAGCCGGATTACGCCGATGTGGCGGAAGCGTATCCTTTTCACCTTCAGCTCTCGGGGCACAGCCACGGCGGTCAGATTCGCCTGCCGCTGGTCGGAGCGCCATTCACGCCTTACGGGTCTCAGAAATACATAGACGGCTTGTATTATACAGAGAATAAGGCCATGCCGGTGTATGTGAACAGGGGCTTCGGCGAGACATTGATGCCGCTGCGCTTCCTGTGCCGCCCGGAGCTTACTGTGCTGACCCTGCGACGGGGGTAGCCGGGCGGCAATGGATGGATGTCGAGGCGAGAGCGGAAGAGGGAGAAATTCATGAGCACTTATGAGATGATCATGGGGATGTCGCTGCAAGGCTCCAGAGTAGAACTGAAGAATATGGCGTCCGGCGACGGAGCGCAGCTGAAGTCGCTGCTCTCCCACCCGGAGGTACAGCCGCATATTCAGCTGCGCCATGCATCATCTTCCCGTCAGGGCGTGCTGGATAGGCTGGTGAACCAGATGCTGCACGGCTTTGATCCTTGCGCCCTGCATGCAGGAATCTATATCCTGGGACAGCCGGAGCTAATCGGCTCCGTCTCCTTGCAGAACTGGAACCGGCTGGAGGGCCATGCCGTGCTGGGCTATATGCTGAATCCGTTATGCTGGGGCCGCGGCTATGCGGCTGAGGCATTGGGATTGCTACTGGCTTATAGCTTCAGTGAACTGGGCCTGAGGAAGGTCGAGGGGCGCTGCCGGGGGGATAATCACCGGTCCGCCCAGGTCATGCTGAGGAACGGCCTCACCTTGGAGCGGACCCTGCCGATGGCGGACGGCTCGGGCGATGTAATGAAAGTATTCACATTGTTACACAAATGAAATAATGCCGTTATCAAACTCTAACAGTCAGCGGTTAAACTAAGTACATGACCCCCTTTTGAAAATATAACTGCTGTTGGGACCCGATGATTCGGGTCCATTTTTTTTGGGCTTGTGCGGGTAGGGGCTCCCATGAAGGGGATGAATCCCTTTGGTGTGGCTGGAAGTGGGCTGGAGAGGAAAATGAAAGGGATGAATCCCATAGAATTAGGTGTAAGTCGGCTGGGCGAGCGAATGAGGAGCACTAGTGCACCTGAATTCCAAGAAAGTTGGCTAAATGAGTGAATGAGGAGCACTAGTGCACCTGAATTCGTAGATAGTTGGCTAAATGAGCGAATGAGGAGCATTAGTGCACCTGAATTCGTGAATAGTTGGCTAAATGGCCGAATGAGGAGCACTAGTGCACCTGAATTCGTAGATGGTTGGCTAAATGAGTGAATGAGGAGCACTAGTGCACCTGAATTCGTGAATAGTTGGCTAAATGGGCTGAATGAGGAGCACTAGTGCACCTGAATTCGTGAATAGTTGGCTAAATGAGCGAAGGAGGAGCATTAGTGCACCTGAATTCGTGGGTAGCGGGCGGATCGGGCGAATGAGGGCACTCCATTGTGAGCTGGCGGTCTCCACTGGAGTTAGGCTATGATAGTGTACATGGTATATGTATATGTATTCTGAATAAATCGGGGAGGGGACGAGCTCTTGAATGATGTGATTAGACTACTTATGAACCACCGTTCTTTCCGGCAGTATAGCGGGCAGGCGGTGGAGCCGGAGAAGCTGAAGATGATTATTGAAGCTGCCCAGGCGGCGCCTTCCTGGGTGAACGGCCAGCAGGTATCGGTCATTGCGATCCGCAGCGAAGAACGGAAGCGGCAGCTATCGGCCCTGAGCGGCAACCAGAAGCATGTGGCGGAAGCGCCGGTATTCCTGGTGTTCTGCATGGACTTTCACCGGGCCCGCCTTGCGGCTGAGCTGGAAGAGCAGCCGTTCGAGACGGTTGCGGATGTAGACGCGCTGCTCGTTGGGGCCACGGATGTCGGCATTGCTCTATCGAACGCGGTGGCTGCCGCCGAGTCGCTGGGACTGGGGATTATCCCCATCGGCGGCGTACGCCGCAACACAGCCGGAGTTATTGAGCTGCTGCAATTACCCGAGTATGTGTTCCCGGTGGTCGGCCTCTGCATCGGCTATCCGGCGGGGGAGCAGCCGAAGAGTTCACGCTTGCCAATAGCGGCTGTATATCATGAAGAAGTGTATAACCCGGATCAGAGAGGCCTGATTGAAGCTTATAATGAGACCCACCGTGAGCTGCTCAAGGCCCAGGGTCTGACGGAGCGGAACTGGACCAGTATGATTGCCCGCTTCTATGCCCTGAATCCGCAGTATGGGGACTCACAGCGTACGCTGAAGCAGCAGGGCTTCAGCTGTGCGAATCTGAATAAGGAGTAACTAGTTAACGTCCAGAGGAATGCAGATCCCCCCCGGATCTGCAGCTCAGTCGGTGGGCAGGCGGCTGTTAGATGCTAGTGAAGAGTTGGAAGGTAGCAGCTAACAGTTTGTAGTCTGATTCTCAAATAGTATCGCCTTAGCCCAATAGAAACCCCGCCTTGCAAGTCTGGTGCAGACTTTGGTAAGGCGGGGTTTTTGAAATGAATTATGCGTCTGCTTACAGCGCAACCTTAACCTTCTCGCGCCGCTTGTAATAGACCCAGTACTCGAAGCCAATCTCCTTCAGCCGCGCAGCCACCTGATTGCGCTGATCGGCAACGCGGGCAGGGAGGTGGGCATCGGAGCCGAAGCTAACCTCCACGCCGAAATGCAGGGCCCGCTCCAGAATCTCATCGGAAGGGTACCAGCCGCCGCACAGCTTGGTGCCGCCGGAGGTGTTGATCTCGATGGCCGGGCCGCATTCACCGATGACCCGCAAGGCTTCGTCAATCTCCTCGGGGGCAGCGATCTCGGAGAACGGCGGATAGTTCCCTTTCATGGCATCGATATGGCCGAGAATCTGGAAGATGCCGCTGCGCGCGGATTCGGCAATCAGCCGGTAGTACTCGCTTTTGGAAGCAAGCCTCTGCCCGGGGGCCAGCCCCTTCCAGCGTCCCTGGTTAAAGATACTGACCCCGTCTACATGATGCACGGAGCCGATCACATAATCGAACGGATAGGCGGCGTAGGTCTTGCGGTACAGCTCCGCATGCTCCGGGAAATAGTCGGATTCCATACCGAGCAGGACGTCGATGCGTCCTTCGTACTCTTTTTGCAGCGCCAATACTTCCTCCACATAGTGAACCAGCTCGGACTTGGCCATGGCAATACGCGGAAAAGCCTGCTCGGACGGGCTTCCGAAGTAAGGCGAATGATCGGAAATACCGATAACATCCAGCCCCGCCGCTATTCCGGCTTCAATATAATCGCGGATCGTGCCGTCAGCATGGCCGCAGCGGAAATGATGGGTATGCAGGTCGAACTTCATTATGGGAACATCTCCTTAGGCCAAAATGGCGAAATAGGGTGCAGGTTATTCTGAGCCGATAAACTGGGTCTCGGGCATTCCCTTAAGATCGCTCAGGAACTGTCTCATTGCAGAATTGACATATTTGCCGGACTTGGTAATGACACCAACCGGATGGGTCACCTCAAGCTCGATGATCGGGACGATGCGCAGGGTTCCGCTTCTGACCTCGGCAGTGACAGACTGCTTGGAGATCACCGCCGCCCCCAGATCCAGCTCCACCATCCGTTTCACTTCCTCACTGCTGGTCAGCTCCATGATCACTAACGGCTGAATGCCGTGCTTGGCCAGCACCTCATCGACAAATTTCCGTCCAACCGTATCGGGCGAGAGCAGGATGAGCGGGATGGTGCCCAGGGCCTCGATCCCGGCCGATTTGACCTGGGCCAGCGGATGGCGGGGCGAAACAACCAGTTCGAAAGTATCATAATACAGGACCGAGGTAGTCATCCCCGGGTTGCGGCCGATCAGATAGCCGATGCCGACATCCACAATCCCGTTTTCGACATGCTGGTAGATCTGGGAGGAGGACATGGATGAGATCGAGGTTTTGATATGAGGGAACTGATCCTGGAAATAGGAGAGCACCCGGGGGAGAATCTGAATGGCGATGGAGGTGGTCGTACCGAGAATAATATGCCCTTGGGGATTCTCTTCGAGATCGGCAAGGCGCTGCTTAAGCTCATCTACGATTCCAACAATCTGTTCCGCGTGGGCGAGGAAAACCTTGCCCCTGTCCGTCAGCGTCACCGGCTGATTCCGGTCAACAAGCTGGGTTTTGAACTCTTCCTCCAGGCTTTTAATCTGCGCCGAGACCGCAGGCTGCGTCAGGTTGAGCAGCTCGCCCGCCTTGCGGAAGCTCATGGTTTTGGAGATGGTGATCAGTGTTTCGAGCTGGCTGATATTCATGGACTTGCCCCCTTATGGCTACCGGATGGTGCCGCCGTATATTTGTACAAATGGGGAAAGCCGCAGCTTTCCGGTGGATATATGCGTACATGTCTGCTTCCTGAAGTTAGAGTCTGCAAGCTGCGGATTCTGACAAGGTAGACGGGTAAAAGGGTCGCTGTGAGCGCTGTACTCGGAGGGTGTGATGCCGCAGATCTTGCGTTTATTGATTAAATTATAGGAGATTCCTCCCGGGAGGGCAATGTTGCCGCCCAAACTATCTTCAGAAATCATTCGACAAGACCATTAATTTTTGGTGAATAATGCCGATATATGAAGTATAATAAATTTTATTGCTTAGGACTTTTGGTATATGACTAAAGACTGGTCGAGGGGGACAGCACTTTCATGAAAGCAGAAGTAATTAATCCGTTTTTAGAGTCTGCGCGCATTGTAATTGAACAGGTGATCCAAGTCTCGCCGTCCACCGGTATGCTGGGGATTAAGGATATTGAACTGATCGACAATCATATATGGATTCAAGTGGGAATGACAGGTCAGCTCAGCGGGAATATTATCTTCGGGATTGCCGAGCAGGTAGCGCTGAAGATCGTGTCAGCCATGATGGGCGGTTATGTGATAACAGAGATGGATGAGATGGGCCAGAGCGCCATTTCAGAGCTGGGCAATATGATCAGCGGCAATGCCAGTACTATTCTATCCAATCAAGGAGTGTCGGTAGACATTACCCCGCCGAAGCTGATGAAGTCTGAGAGCATGTCCATACTGCCGCGCAGAGCGCTGAGTATTCCTCTTGTGATGGAAGGCATCGGAGAGCTGGATATTCAGGTGATGATCTCTTAGGCGGAGAACCGGGAGTTGAATCTATTCGATGGCATTACAAGGCAAAATTGTGGTGATTACAGGAGCATCCAGCGGCATAGGTGCGCTTACGGCACAGATGCTCAGCGGGCGCGGGGCTGTTCCCGTTCTGCTGGCCCGTTCTAAGGACAAGCTGCAGGCTACTGCGGCCGGAATTCAGGGGACTTATGGGCTGTTCGTCTGCGATGTGACCGATGAGGCGGCGGTGAAGCGTACTTTTGCAGAGATCCTGGAGCAATACGGCAGAATTGACATTCTGCTCAACAATGCCGGTTACGGCAAGTTTGCCGCTTTTACAGAGATGGAGTCTGAAGAATTCGCTGACATGATGGATGTCAACTATATGGGAATTGTACGCTGCACCAAGGCTGTCGTTCCTCATATGCTTACGCGCGGCAGCGGTCAGATCGTGAATGTGGCTTCCATGGCCGGCAAAATCGGAACTGCACGCTCGGTGTCCTATACAGCCACCAAACATGCAGTGCTCGGCTTCACCAATGCGCTCCGCCAGGAGCTGCGGAGGAGCGGAATTGTGGTCTCGGCCGTGAACCCCGGACCCATCGCCACCGAATTCTTCAAGACCGCCGACCCTTCAGGCAATTATGAACGAAGCGTAAGCCGGATCATGATGACGCCGCAGCATGTGTCCGCGAAGATCGTCAAGCTGATGGACAAGGGCAAAGAGGAAGTGGATCTGCCCGGTCTGGCAGGCTTCGGCATCCGTCTCTATGGTCTGTTCCCGCGGCTGGCCGACAAGCTGACCTATAACCTGATGAACAGAAAATGAACAGGCCATCGTCACCGGCTGTGGCGTGAACGGCTTGTCCCCCTTTGGTATACAGGATGGTATGACCGTGGTAGATACGGCCCCAACTTAGATTTTATGGCCCTCCATTTGGTGGAGAGGCCTTTTTGGCATATAATGAACATATTATCTTAAGTGAAAAGGATGAAACCCTATTATGAATAAAGCTTCTTTTGCGGCTATCGGCATTCAGGAAGACCTGGCTGCCCGCTTGTCTGAATTCGGCATCACGGAACCCTCCCCAGTACAGGAGCAGACCATTCCGCTTCTGCTGGAAGGAAGGGATGTTCTGGCCGCTTCCCAGACAGGAACAGGCAAGACGCTGGCTTATCTGCTGCCGCTGCTGCAAGGGATTAACCCGGACTCGAAATCGGTGCAGAAGCTCGTGCTGGCCCCAACCCAGGAGCTGGCGATGCAGATCCTCCGTGAAGCGGAGCGCTACGGGGCACACCGGGGCATCCGGGCGATGGGGTTGATCGGCGGGGCAGCGATCAAGCGTCAGATTGACAAGCTGCGGGAGCATCCGCACCTGGTGGTAGGTACTCCGGGACGCATACGTGAGCTGATCGGGCTGCGCAAGCTCAAGATGCATGAGGTAAGCACGATTATTCTTGATGAGGCGGACCAGATGTTCCAGCTTAGCGGGGCGGGCGAAGTGACGAAGATCGTCAGCAGCGCACTGCGTACGCGGCAACTGGTCATGCTGTCGGCCACGATTGGACCGGAGACCCGTCTGCTGGCAAACCGGGAGATGAAGAATCCGGCGGAGGTGGGCATCGATCCCGGCATGATGACCGCAGAGAGCCTGGAGCATCACTATGTGGTATGCGAGGAGCGCAACAAGATCGATATGCTGCGCCGGGTGATCCGCCACTACAAGCCGGAGCGGGCCATTGTCTTCGTGAACGCGACGGACGATATTGCCGAGGTAACGGCGAAGCTGAACCATCTGGGGCTTCCGGCCGCAGCGCTGTACGGCGATGCCGACAAGGTGACGCGTGCAAGCGTGCTGGCCCGCTTCCGGGACGGCAAGCTTAAGGTACTGGTCGCCAGCGATGTAGCGGCCCGGGGTCTGGACATTGAGAATCTGACGCTTGTCGTCAGCTTCGATCCGGCCTTCGACTCCGAGCACTATGTCCACCGTGCCGGACGGACCGGGCGCATGGGCAAACGCGGCTTATCCGTAACGATCGTTACGGAGCAGCAGACGTTCATCATGCGCAAATTCGCCCGCGAGCTGGATATCCAGCTGGACGAGCGGGCGATGACCTTCGGCAAGGCGCTGGCGGAAGGCGAGCGCGCCGAGCTGCGCAGCGGCGGGGGCGCGCAGACCCGCCGCGAAGGGGCTGAACCGCGCGGCGGCATTGCAGCGCCGCGCACCGGCAAGCCGCAGGTGCGGACCTCTGCGGCTGGAACAGCCGGAGGGACCGGCGGCGAAGCGCCGGCAGGGCAGCCGGGCGGAGCGGCTGGCAGCAGCGGGCTCACGGCACGGCGCGAGCAGCACCGGCCGGGAATAAGCGCCGGCACGCGCAGCGCGGCGGGGGCCGGGGGCAAGGCCCGCAGCCAGGCGGAGCGGGATAAGAACCGCAAGAATAAGGGAGCCCCGAAGTGGCTCAAGAACAAAACCCCGAGAGGTGACGGCCAATGAATACAGCTCCCGTATTGGAAATTACGGGCCTCAGCGGAGGCTACAGTCTGAACAAGCCGGTGCTTCATAACATCGGCCTGCAGGTGCAGCCCGGTGAGATGGTTGGGTTAATCGGACTGAATGGTGCGGGCAAGAGCACCACAATGAAGCATATCCTGGGGCTGATGTCCCCGCATAAGGGTGAGATTACAGTACAGGGGAAGACGCGCAGCAGCGATCCTGAGAGCTACCACAGTGCGCTGTCCTTCGTGCCGGAATCCCCTCTGCTCTATGAGGAAATGACGGTTCGTGAGCATGTGGAATTCACTGCCAGAGCGTATGGCGTTGAACGCAGTGATTATGAATCACGCACCAGCCAGCTGGCCGCACTCTTCAATATGGAGGACAAGATGGATACGTTGTCCTCCCATCTGTCCAAGGGCATGAAGCAGAAGGTGATGATCATGTGCGCATTCGTGGCGCGTCCGGCTCTGTATGTGATCGACGAGCCGTTCCTCGGCCTCGACCCGCTGGGTATCCGCTCCCTGCTGGATTTCATGCTGGACCTGAAGAAGTCCGGGGCCTCGATTCTGCTCAGCTCGCATATCCTCTCCACCATCGAGAACTATTGTGACCGGTTCATTGTGCTGCACCGCGGAATGGTGATTGCGGAGGGAACACTCGCCGAAATGACCGCGAAGGCCGGACGGCAGGGCTTGAATTTGGAGCAGCTGTTCTACGAGCTGGTTCAGGGAGGGAAATAATATGGATTTGAAGGAGCTGCGCCGGCAGCGGCGCAGCCGGTTCACAGGTAGCTTGATCCCCTATGTGGGTTATATTATTCAGAGCGGTGTAGCGATGGTGTTCCTGCTGGTGCTGATTATGTTCTCTGCCTGGTACACGGCGCTGCTGCGCGATATTCCGCCTGGCATACCGATCCGCTGGATTATGCTCGTCCTGCTGGTGCCTGCGGCGGTGCACAGCAGCTTCCGGACGTATCTGCAGACCCCGGATACGATCTTCCTGCTGCCGCAGGGCCACCGGATGCGGGAGTATTTCGCCCCGGCCTGGTTCAGCGGCAATGTGTGGAAGATTCTGCGACTGGCCTTTATCCTCATTACCTTATGGCCGCTGTACATACGTACCGGGGAGTCCCCGAGGGGGCTGCTGGCTACTCTGCTGGTGCTGATTCTGGTCAAGCTGGTATCCAGCTACGGGTTATGGCGGGAGACGGCGATGCTCTCCCGTCCGGCTGCGGCAGCCTATAACCTGCTGCGCTGGGCAGTAGGCGGTCTGATGGTTGCGGCATGGCTATGGCAGCCGTCTGTGCGCGCCCTGATCTTCATTCTGATCCTGGGCGCAGCCTATGTGGCCGCGTTGGCCGTCCCTGGCCGGCATGCGGTTCCGTGGGAACGCCTGATCACCATGGAGAAGAACCAGGGCACAAGGGCGCTGATGGTCCTCGGCTGGTTCGTCGATGTACCGGGACGCGAGCAGCGGGTCTATGCCCGCCGTTATCTGTCACGCTGGGGCAGCGGTCTGAGCTGGCAGCGGGATTCCGCCTACCGGTTCCTCTTGACCAAAAGCTTCGCACGGGGCGATATCTTCGGCATCGTGCTGCGGATGGCCGTGCTGGGCCTGTTCCTGGTCTGGATGATGCGGGATAGCTTCCTGGGCAGCGGCATCTATGTATTCTTCCTCTTCATGATGGGCATTCAGCTCACGGCGCTGCGCAAGCTGCACAGCGAATCGTTCTGGCTGACGGTCTACCCGCTGCCGGAGGGCAGTAAGGGCAAGGGGACAATCCAGTTTGTCTTCCGGGCCCATCTGGTCCTGGCGCTGCTGACCGGATTGCCTCTTCTGCTTCAGGCAGGGCAGCGTCCGCTGGAGGTGCTTGCCACCTTCGCCTGCGGATTCCTGCTGGCGTTCCTGTTTAAGGCCCACTCCACCCGCAAGGACAAGCGTGTGGATGAGGACGACCTGTAGGACAGATTGTAGCAGCGGGCAATGTGTGACACCGCAGCGTGTTGCTTATAACAAATGGCCTCAGGCTCTCGCGAATGCGGAGTCTGAGGCCATTTTAGAAGCTAAGAATCTATAGAAGGGAATCCCCTCTTCATATCAGGTGGAGCAGGGAATGCTATAACACGTGGATCGGAGAGAGCACGCGGCTCCCTCCAGGGGACTCACTCCCTGTTAGACAAAGAGTGAACGGCTGATGATAACCAGCAGGATAAAGAGGACCAGAATGGCTCCAGTACTTGTGAAACCGCCGCCGTATCCGTATCCGCCTCTAACTTCTTCGCTCATGTTCATTCCCCTTTCAAGTGTGTGTTGTTGTACTTGAGTACATCGTATTGTATGTGCGGAGGGAAGAACGTGTATAGGCCAATGCCGTAGCACCGGGCAAAAAAAATCAGCCCCGGCATTCCGGGGCTGATGTATGTGTTCAAAGGCTGCGGTTCATCAGGCTTTCTCCAGATCGCGGACACCTGCATAGACCAGATCGAACAGATCTTCCAATTGATCTTCCTCAATACAGGAGAAGGCAATGCGCAGGTCACTCTCGCCGAGGGCGATGGTTCCCAGGCCGTAGGTATGAATCAAATGGAGCCGCAGGTCTTCGGCGGGCACGGTCAGGAGCTTCAGACACATGAAGTACCCGGAGTTGAACGGATAATATGTCCATACGTCGTCGCCGTATTTGCCGCTGTCCAGCAGGGCTTTCACTTTGTTGGCCCGGCCTTTCATGATCAGGAATTTCTCTTCCTTCTGGGCAGAGAATTCCGGTGCCTTCAGCGCGTCGAGCACGAAGGTCTGCGATGGATGTGCGCCGCTGGAGATGGTAGCCCGGATAATGCCAAGGGTCTTCTGCTCCAGCGCGGCCAGCAGCTCCTTGTTCTCCGAAGCGTAGGTGATGAAGCCGACGCGGAAGCCCCAGACGAATTCTTCCTTGGTGGCTCCGTCAATCTTGACCGCCAGCACACGGGGATGCAGATTAGCCAGCCTGCCGAACAGCGATTCCTTCAGCGAATCCTCGAAAAAGAGTCCGAAATAGGCGTCATCGCTGACCACTACCACGTTAACGCCTTCTTTGGCAGCACGCAGGATCGCGGCAACGATGGCCTCGCCTTCTGCAAGGCCGGGCGTATATCCGGTTGGGTTATTCGGGAAGTTAAGCAGGACGATGGCTTTGCCGCGTTCCTTCTGGGCCAGCAGGGCATCCAGCAGACCTTCACTGTTGAAGCTCATGTCCTCAGTGAAGAGCGGGTAAGTCACGGTTTCAGTCTGGCGGCGGATGCCGAAGGTCAGCTCGTAATTCTCCCAGTTTTTGTCCGGATAAATGACGGCATCCCCAGGCTCTGCGAACAGATCGGCGACAATGCTAAGCCCGTGGGTCAGCGCGTTCGTTACGATTGGATTACTGAAAGACTTGCCTTCCAGCGACGGATTCTCACGCAGCATCTTCTCCCGCCAGACGGAACGCAGCTCCGGCTTGCCTGCTGGAGGCGCGTAGCCGTACAGGTCTTTGGGACTGAAGGCGGAGAGCTTATCCTGAATTACGCCAAGGTGCATCGGCATCCCGTTCTCGGTGGCAATTCCGATGGTGGCGTTATACTTTTTGGCATGAGCCGTTGCCTCTGCAGATTGGCTCAGAATCCCCTCTTTGGGAAAATAGATCGCTTTACCGAGACTTGAGAGCATATCGTACACATGTTCATTGCCTGCCTTGATGCTGTCATTCAATTGTCCAGCCAGTGGGTTCATCAGTTTCATCCTTCCGGTATTCTTCTGGGATATATACGCTAACATTGCCTAACATTATAACACCGCGGCATGCCGCCGTCACTGAGTAATGCGGTGATTTGATAAATAGTTTTGGAATCCGGCGGCGGCCCGCTCCGTTGCGGCATGCGGAAGATGTACAAACAGGAACCGGACAAGGTATTATGAAAAGTAAGCTTATGCAATATTTTTAGGGAGGGAATCATATGCTGCATGCATCGCCATCCTCTTTTGTAATCCTCCCGGCCCTGGCGAAGATTGTCTGTGAACCGGGCTGGAAGTGGCAGAAAAGAGAGAAGCCGCTGCAAAATTACGATTTATTCTACGTCTGGAGCGGGGAGGGGACGGTTGTGCGCGGTGGAGTGCCCTACCAGGTAGGGAAGGGAAGCTGCTTCCTGTTCCGCCCGGGAGATTATACCAGCGCCACCCATAATCCGCAAAAACCGCTTGTGCTTACATATATTCACTTCGACGTTACCGAAGAGGTGACCGAGGTGCCGGCGTTCTACCATGAGCTGACCGAGACGGTGGAATTCGAGCATCTGCTGGCCCGTTATGTCCGGCTGTTCCTGGTGCAGACCTATGCTGCGGAGGAGGAGGGCCGTCTGATTCTGAAGCAGCTGATGATTCATCTGCTGCGGCAGGATCAGGCGAAGCCGGTCGAGCGCCATGTCAGCAACCAGCTGGCAGAGGTGATCCACGAGGTCGCCAACTATGTCAGCCAGCATCCCGGGGCGGCGCACCGGGTAGAGGACCTGGCCGCCCGGGCGGGGCTGTCCCCGCGTTATTTCTCGATCAAGTTCAAGGAGATCACCGGCTCCTCGGTCCAGTCCTATGTAATCCGCGCACGGATTGAACGTGCCCAGCATCTGCTGCTGTATGCGGGTATGAACGTCACGGAGGTGGCGGATGCACTCGGCTACCGCGACATTTTCTTTTTCAGCCGCCAGTTCAAGCAGCACACCGGTAAAAGCCCGTCAGAGATCCGCTGAAGCGGTGGAGTGGTTAGTGGTGCTATCCTAGTTATCCTGCCAGATGTGCTATTGGTGCGGGATGTGCCATGTCTGCTAAGCGTGTGCTGCGTGTGCCATGTGTGCTATGCGGACCGTGAGGACCTTATTTTGCAAAAAAAGCACCCATTCCGCCCGCTGCGGACTCAGGGGCCGTTATCAGGCAGATTGGGGCCGAAATGGAGCTGTATGGGCAGACTTAAGAGCATCTGAGTCCGCCTGGCCTGCGTTATACAGCAGAATAGCTGAAATAACGGCTTTCCAGTCCGCAAGATAGGCCTGAAGTTGAAGCGGACACCGCTCTGTGACACAATAAAAGAAAGCACTGCGAAATATACACGGAAGAAGGAGAGAGCTTATGTACGAAATAGTACTGATACGGCATGGAGAGAGTGAATACAACCGGCAGAATCTGTTTACGGGCTGGAGTGATCCCGATCTGACGGAGAAAGGGATTGAGGAGGCGAAGAAGGCGGGCAGGCTGCTGAAGGATGCCGGATATACCTTTGATCTTGCGTTCGCCTCTGTGCTGAAGCGCTCCATCAAGACGCTGAACTATATCCTGGATGAGATGGATCTGCTGTGGATTCCGGTGCAGAAGTCATGGAAGCTGAATGAGCGCCATTACGGGGCGCTGCAGGGCCTGAGCAAAAGTGAAACCGCGCTGAAATACGGTGAGGAGCAGCTCCATATCTGGCGGCGCAGCCTCTCGGTCCGGCCTCCTCAGCTGGAGGCGGATGATCCGCGTTATGCCAGACATGATATCCGCTATAAGGAAGTGCGTCCGGGCGATATCCCGCACGGGGAGAGCCTGGAGGATACCGTGCACCGGGTCGGCGATTTCTGGGCCAACCGGATTGTGCCGCTGATCCGCAAGAAGGAGCGGGTCCTGATCTCGGCGCATGGCAACACGCTGCGGGCTCTGATCAAGTATATGGAGGATATCGACGAGACCGCGCTGCTGGATCTCAATATCCCGACCGGCGTTCCGCTGGTCTACAAGCTCGACGACGATGTGAAGCCGCTCAGCCGCTTCTATCTCGGCGAACCGGAAGAGGTGCAGCAGAAGGCCCGCGAGGTGGCAAATCAGAGTAAGGTTACGGAGTAACCGGAGCGTCGCTGCGTCTAGCCTTAGTATAGGCGAACGCAAGCTATGCACTCACCCGGAAGCTTCATTTAGAGTTCGAATAGAGTTCAAAAAAACCCGCCCAAGGTACACAAATTCGTGTCCTTTGGCGGGTTTTGTGCTGTGCGGTAAGTGTGATCCTGTCCCATTATCAGTTGTGATGTTCGTGCAGGAATCAGATCCGGCAGAACTAGACCGGCCGCCGCATCTCTCCCAGCAGCTCGCCCATCTTCACCTTTGTGTCAGGGGCAAGCCCCGGGCGCGGGGTGAAGGTGCCGCTCTCCATCAGCAGGACGACCGTGGAACCGAATTCGAAATAAGCCAGATCGTCGCCGCGCTGCCATTCTTTGGCCGTCTCATCGGTGTAGCGGATACTGCTCACATTCATTGCGCCAACCTTGACCACGGCGGTCTCGCCATGGCTGCCGGCTATATAAGTAATCAGCCGTTCATTGCGGCTCAGGACACTCTTCATATGGCGCATGCCGAAATCATTCACGGGATATGCCCGTCCGCGGATATAATCGCTCTCCCTCAGTTGTCCGGTTAACGGGGAGTGAATCCGGTGATAATCGGTAGGGCTTAAGTAGAGGACGAAATAATAGCCTTTCTTGTACAATTCGAGGTGTGGCGAGTGATTAAGCAAATCCTCCAGCGTATAATCCTGCCCCTTCACATTCATTATCGTGCCGCAGTTGATCGCGCCCATCGCCGTAATCATAGCGTCCACGGGACTGGCTACGGCATGTTCACCGCTGGCCACCGGACGCATTCCCGGCTTCAGGCGGCGGCTGAAGAATTCATTCAGTGTACGGTATTCTCCGGCAGCCTTCTCCGCCTCGGCGGCAGGAATCTGATAGGAACGAATAAATACCGGAATCATAAGGCGGCTGAGTCTGCTGTGGGATAAAGACCCCATCAACCTGGAAAGCCATCTGTGCGAGGATAGCTCGGTCATCAGCCGCAGCAATTGTTTAACCATGCCCATCTCCCTTCCATCATGCAGCAGTACAAATCCCGTGCCAAGGGACTCCACCCGCTCTGCATTATATTGACATAGAATAGGAGACAAATCAATAAGAGTTCGTTCTTAATGCTTCTTCGTACAGATATCTGGCATAGCCCATAGGCTGGCGGTAGCTGTCTTTCCATACCCCGCGCAGTCCGGCCTTCTGAAAGCCGTAACGCTGGTCGCGCCCGTTGCATTCAATGAAGTACAGCTGTCCGTGCTTCGTGACACCGATGTCCAGACCGATATCGGCCAGCCCCGGCAGACTTTTTTCCAGTTCACGGGCGATGGCAAGACTGAGGGAGAGGACGGACATTCGGATTCTGGCCGCTTCTTCTCCAGGGAATGCCTGCTCCAGTGCAAAAGAAGACTTCAGGGCTTCGCCCCCCCTTGCAATGTTCGATACAAAGCCGCCGGGGGCGGCCAGCTTGGCGAACAGGCCGGTGACCTGCCACGCTCCTCCCCAGCCCCGCTGTACTGTGACACGCAGGTCAAAGGGGCGTCCGTTAATCTCGGCCAGCGGAATCCGCTCCTGGACCAGATAGGGCACGGAAGAGAGCCGGGCGCGGAGGGTCCGGGGGAGTGCGTCAGGGTTAATAGCTCTGCTAACCTTGCGTCTTGAGCCGGAGAGAGAGTAGCTCCAGAGCCAGCGCCCTTCGCCGCTGCGGGTGAGACGCATCACGCCGTTACCCACGCTGCCCCGGCAAGGCTTGAGGATCAGATCCGGGTAGCGGTGCATCATCTCCCTCAGGCCGGAGAGTCCGCTTGAAGTGACCGGCAGCACGGCTTGCAGTTCGCGGCTGCGCTCCAGCAGGCCGTGAATCTGATCCTTGCCGTAACGGTTGCAGCTGTTATAGACCTGGATCCCCTGCCGGAGCAGGCGTTCGACGCCGGTGCTGCGCGAATCATAGATTGCCCGGTTATGAATAACCTCCGGTGTAGGGACGATCTGTCTCCGGTATCCTTGCTGGCCTTTCTTCATATAGACACTGCTGAAGCCGGACGCCACGTCGATGTCGGACAGCTTCACAAAGCAAGGGGTTAATCCGTATGCAGCGGCGGCCTCTTCGTAGTTGGCCAGAGATTCCTGTCCGGTTTTTAACCGGGGAACGCCCCCGTGCATAGCGGCATTCAGCAGTATTCCAACGAGCTTTTGCCCCATGTTCGTTCCTCCTGTTATCTTGAAGTACTTCCCGGCTGTTTTTATGTCTCCTGTCATTGTATGTATGTACGTGCCCGTAAGGGTTGGACGGATGCGCGGCGGCAGATGCCCTTTTTTGGAAGGAGAAGAATGGATACCCGCAAGGAAAAAGGTGTCATCCGCCTATGCTGCTGCATATGATGCCTAGAAGAAACAAAAGATGGAAGGAGGAGACTGCTTATGAAAGGTCCCAAACGAAAACGGCAGCGCAGTTCCAAAAGACCGCTCTATTACGTGGATAATCCCGATACGACTGAACTTAGCATGCTGGACAGCAGTCCCAAACAACAGAAAACCTCAGAATCGGCAGCAGTGGAAGCGGCAGAGGCAGGAGACTGGGCCCTGCAGGTGAGCGGGGTGGAGCTGCTGGAAGTGAGCACATCGCTCCAGCAGACGGTGCCTGCACCGGAGGGAAATCAGGGAGTGGTGACGGAAGAGGCTCGCGTGCGGGAGGAACGGGCTGCCCGGCTTGAAGCAGAGATAACAGCTCAACTGGAAAAAGAACGCCTGCAGACTGTATACACCGATGATCTGTCCGATGCTGCAGTTACCGGCGCCAAGATTGCTCCACGGACCATTGACGGGTCCAGGCTAAAGCATGGCATCATCGGCACTCCCTGGCTGCAGGACTATGCGGTGCAGAGCATCAATCTTGCGGAACGGGCGGTTACCTCCTCGAAGATAGCGCCGGAGTCCATTACCGGCGAGCATCTGGCGGAGAGCAGTGTCAGCGGAGGCAAACTGCTGGATCACTCCATCGGCGGCGAGAAGCTGAAGGACGGCAGCATCGGTCCGGAGAAGCTGGCAGACCGGACGATCAGCGGAGGGCATATAGCCGACGGTGCCATCAGCAGCCGGCATCTAAGTGGGCTCCTCATCACGGCGGAGCTGCTGGACGATGGGGCGGTGACCGGTGAGAAGATCCTTAGCAGCAGCATTGACAGCCGCCATCTCAGCAATGGCAGCATTGACCGCTCTAAGCTGGCTGACGAAGCAGTGTCCGCCGACAAAATCGCCGATGGCGGGATCAGTGGTGTCAAGCTGGGCGATGCGGTAATCGAGAGCCGGCATGTGGGGGAAGGTGTCATTACCGCGAAGCATCTGGCACCGGGTGCCATTGGACGGGAACAGCTGGCGGCGCGGCTTATCGGCAAGGAGCAGCTTCAGCCCGGCATCATTGAGAGCGGACACCTCGCGGATGGAGCTGCCGGGTCCCGCCAGATCGGGGCGAAGGCCATCCGCAGCCAGCACATTAACCCGGAGAGCATCCATGCGGACCATATCGCCGAAGGTGAGATCGGCAGCCGTCATCTGGCAGACCGCAGCATTTCCTTTGTGAAGCTGGCTGACGGTGCGGTAGGCACTGCACAGCTGATTGAGCAGGCGGTCACTTCTTCCAAAATCGCCGATCAGAGCATTCTGGCCCATAAGCTGGCTGACGAAGCCGTGATGACACGCCATATCGCAAAATCCGCAGTGCGCAGTGCGCAGATTGCTACGCAGGCCGTCACTTCGGCTCATCTGCAGCGCGAGGCCGTGGACCATTCCCATCTGGCCCCAGAGTCTGTGGGCTCTGTCCAGCTTCAAGGGCATTCGGTGCTGACCGGCCATCTGGCCAGAGGGGCAGTTACTGAGGAAAAGCTGGGGTATGAAGCTGTTACGGGTGAGCATCTGAGTCCTCAGAGCATTACGGCAGCCAAGCTGGCGGATGGCAGCATTACTTCCGCCAAGCTGGCTAATGGGGCAGTCGGCGGATATGTGATTGCCAAAGAGGCGGTAGGCGGAGAGCACATCGCTGTCTGTGCCATAGAGGAAAAGCATCTGGCGGACGGCAGCATCAGCGGGCGCGTGCTGCAGGAGGAGGCGGTGGACGCCGGGCATCTGGCCTCCGGCGCCATAGAACGCCGGCATCTTGGAGACAGCAGTGTGACTTCATCCGCGCTGCAATCCGGTTCGGTAACGGGAGATAAGCTGTCCTCCGGCGCCGTCAAGGAGACCCATCTCGCTGCGGCGATCGTACAGCCGCATCATTTGGCCGACTATGCCGTGACTTCGCTGAAATTATCGCCGGAGAGTGTCTCGACAGATAAACTGGGCGATCTGGCCGTCACCTCAATTAAGCTGGCTGACGGCAGTGTAAGTGCAGAGAAGCTGGCAGTCTCAGCGGTGCAGAGTGAGCATCTGTCGGCAGGCGCCGTCGGCCCGGATTCGCTTAAGAATACGTCTGTGGAAGGCCGGCATCTTGCAGCCGGGAGCGTGGGCGGAGCGCATATCCGGCCGATGTCGATCGGCAACGGGCATATCCTTCCAAGCTCCGTCTCCTCCATTCAGATCCAGGATGGCAGCATCAGCGGCGCCAAGCTGGCGGAGGAGGCCGTTGCAGCCCGTCACCTCACACCTGGAAGTGTGGGCGGAGTCCAACTGGCTGACGCTTCCGTGGAGGGGCGGCATCTGGCGGACGGCGGCATTAGCCTGGCGCATCTGGCAGAGGAGGTCCGCAGTGCCGCGATCCTGCCTGACGGCAGCGTTGGCGCGGAGAAGCTGGCAGCGGGTGCTGTGGAATCGGCGCATCTGGCTGAGGCGAGTGTGCAGGGTGTTCATTTGGCACAGGCAGCGGTGGAGGCCCGGCATATTGGTGCCGGAGCGATTACGCTGGCCCATCTGGCCAACGAGACGCGCAGCGCTGATCTTCTGCCGGATGGCAGCATCGCGGGCAGCAAGCTGGGAGCAGGGGTAGTCGGAGCCTTCCATCTGGCTGCCGGCAGTGTGTATAGCGGCCACTTGGCTGCGGATGCAGTGAACAGCAAGCATATCCGGGCGGGCAGCATTCAGCTCAGTCATCTGGCACCCGATACCCGGGGCGCGGAGCTGCTGCCGGACGGCAGTATTGAAGGAAGCAAGCTGGCCGACGGGGCAGTGCATTCACAGCACCTCCAGCCGGAGAGCGTGGAAGGGGAACATCTTGCAGGCGGAGTGATCCAGGAGCGTCATCTGGGCTCGGGGATTATCCGGCTCTCGCATCTGGCCGAGGAGACGAGAAGCGGGGAGCTGCTGCCGGACGGCAGTATTGAAGGAAGCAAGCTGGCCGACGGGGCAGTGCATTCACAGCACCTCCAGCCGGAGAGCGTGGAAGGGGAACATCTTGCAGGCGGAGTGATCCAGGAGCGTCATCTGGGCTCGGGGATTATCCGGCTCTCGCATCTGGCCGAGGAGACGAGAAGCGGGGAGCTGCTGTCGGACGGCAGTATTGAAGGAAGCAAGCTGGCCGAAGGAGCAGTCCATTCCGGGCATCTCCAGCCGCAGAGTGTGGGTGGAGAGCATCTTGCAGGCGGAGTAATCCAGGAGCGCCATCTGGGCTCGGGGATTATCCGGCTCTCGCATCTGGCCGAGGAGACGAGAAGCGCGGAGCTGCTGCCGGATGGCAGTATTAGAGGAAGCAAGCTGGCAGCGGGTTCAGTGGGCTCTCTCCATCTGGCTTCCGGCAGCGTCTACGGAGGTCACCTGGCGCCTGAAGCTGTAGACAGCTGTCATATCCGTCCCGGCAGCATCAGCCTGGAGCATCTGGCTCAGGATGCCCGGACCTCCGAGCTTTTGCAGGATGGCAGTGTTACCGGGGAGAAGCTTGCGCAACACAGCATTGGAACCAGGCATCTGGCGGAAGGCGCAGTGGGAAGCACAGAGCTGCAGGATGAGGCGGTGGACAGTTCCAAAATCTCTCCCTTTGCCATCCAGTCCCGGCATCTGGAAGAGGACAGTGTGCAGAGCTACCACATTGTTCAAGGTGCGGTGAGCGGGGATCATCTGGCGCCCGACTCAGTGGATAGCAGCCATCTCCGTGCGGGCAGCATCCAGCGTGAGCATCTGGCCGAGGGCACGCTGACCTCCGAGCTGCTGGGAGAAGGCAGCATTGACGGCAGCAAGCTGGCGGCGGGAGCTGTCGGGTCTAGTCACCTGGCTCCAGGCAGCATCTACGGAGGCCATCTGGTTCCCGGAACCGTTGACGGGCGGCATATCCGCAGCGGCAGCATCGGCCTGGAGCATCTGGCCGGGGATGTGCGGACCTCCGAGCTGATCCCGGACCATAGTCTTACGGGAGAGAAGCTTGCGCTTCACAGCGTCAGCACCGGGCATCTGGCTGAAGGTGCGGTAGGAAGCACTGAGCTGCAGGACGAGGCGGTGAAGGCTTCCCAAATTGCTTCCTTTGCCATCCAGTCCCGGCATCTGGAGGAAGACAGCATCCAGAGTCATCATATTGCTCAGGGTGTAGTGAACGGAGATCATCTGGCGCCTGATTCAGTGGATAGCAGCCATCTCCGTGCGGGCAGCATCCAGCGTGAGCATCTGGCCGAGGGCACGCTGACCTCTGAGCTGCTGGGAGAAGGCAGCATTGACGGCAGCAAGCTGGCGGCGGGAGCTGTCGGGTCTAGTCACCTGGCTCCGGGCAGCATCTACGGAGGCCATTTGGTTCCGGGAACCGTTGACGGGCGGCATATCCGCAACGGCAGCATCGGCCTGGAGCATCTGGCCGGGGATGCGCGGACCTCCGAGCTGATCCCGGACCATAGTCTTACGGGAGAGAAGCTTGCAGCTCACAGCATCGGCACAGAGCATCTGGCGGAAGGGGTTGTAGGAAGTCCGGAACTGCAGGACGAAGCGGTGAAGGCTTCCAAAATCGCATCCTTCGCGGTCCAGTCCCGGCATCTGGAAGAAGGCAGCGTCCAGAGCCATCATCTTGCCCAGAATGCAGTGAACGGAGATCATCTGGCGCCCGGCTCAGTGAATATGGAGCATCTGTCCTTCCATCCGGTACAGAGTGTCGGGAACCGCGATGTTTTGCAGCAGTTCGGGATGACGGCGTTTATGTTCAATGGTGAGGCGGAGAGTGTAGAGGTGACGGTTTCTTTTGACGAGAGCTTCGGCCATACCGGCTATGTGCTGGTTGCCATGGCTAATCAGCCGTACTTCCATGCCTCGCTGAAGAACCGAACGGGCGGAGAAGCGACGATAGAGGTGGTACGGCTGCGCGAGACTCAGCATTTCTATGGCGTGCTGTCGTGGATTGCACTGGGCACTCCGCTGGTCAAACCTGCTGTGGAGCACCGCGCTTTTGACTGATTGAGATAGGATAAGATTGTACATGGGCGCAGCCGCGGGTTGCGCCTTTTGTGCATGATTCCGCCTGATTGGACAAGCAGGGCAGCCGTGGGGTGTTATAGCTCCTACATACGTTCACTTGCCGGGCGGAGGCGCATAGCGGCATCTGTCCAATTATCTGCGTCCGGGGAGACACTTGCCGTTACCGGGGGTGGCGGGGGACATAGACTATGGTGTAACCCTCAGCCCGGGAGCAGCCCTGTGAAGGAAGGTGGATGAGCATGAAAAGAAAAGGAGCATCTGCCCGCCGCACGGGGCGGCGGGCAACCCGGACAGCGCGGCGGCCGGCGGCACGGCCCTTACGGCCTGCTATACCGCCGCCTGCGGTGAATCATCCGCAGCCTGATGTGTCTGTTATTATTCCGGCAATGAATGAGGCGGCGACGATTGCCGCGGTGATAGCCGGAGCCAGAGGCGTTCATCCCCGCTGTGAGGTTATTGTGGTTGTTAACGGTTCTGCGGACCAGACAGCAGATATTGCGCGCTCCTGCGGAGCGAACGTAATTGTGTATGAACAGCCGCTCGGACATGATGTCGGGCGAAGCGTAGGCGCTGCGGCGGCGAAGGGAGCGGTTCTGCTGTTCACGGACGGGGATATTGTAGTCCCCGCCTCGCAGCTGCGTCCCTTCGTGACGGCGGTCAGCGGCGGAGCGGATCTGGCCCTGAATGATTATTCCGGCCCGGTCCGCAGCAGGTTTCCGCATCCGGTGGTGTTATCCAAGCATGTGCTGAATCTTCTGCTCGGAAGGCCTGAGCTGAAGGGCTGTTCATTGACCGCCGTTCCTCATGCGATTAGCCGCAGGGCGCTGGATGTCCTGGGCAGCGGCCTGCTGTCGAGACCGCCGCTCGCGCATGCGCAGGCGGTACTGGAAGGCCTGGTAGTGACTGCGGTGCATAACGTGCCTGTGGGCAGGATGAATGCGGTCCGCCGGAAGCACAGCGGCAGCGATCTTCTGCAGGAGGCTATCCTCAGAGACCACCTGGATGCTGTAGCCCTGGTACTGGAGCGCAGGGGCGGCCGGGCAGGCTTCGGGGACGGCACCCGGCGAAGGGAGATGGTGAGATGATGGGAGCGCGGGAAGTATCCGTCAGCGGCCGGTCTTCAGCGGGGCGTACTGCAACCGGAAGCAGCGGCTCTAAAGGGCGCAGCGCCGGACGCGGCACAGCAGTGCGGAAAGGCGCGGCCAAGCAGCGGTCTGCGCAGCGCCGCAGCAAGCCTGCGGCGGCGGGAACAGGCCTCTCCCGGTCCAAGCGGAAGCCCGCTTCCGGGCGGAGGGCACTGTCCCTGCCGACATCGCAGGGGTCGCTGTCGGTCATTATCTCGGCCAGGAATGAGGAGCAGACGCTGCCGAAGCTGCTGGAGCAGGTGGTGCGCCTGAAGCCGCAGGAGATTATCGTGGTGCTGAACGGCTGCACTGACCGCAGCTTTCAGCGGACCCGGCTATGCCCTCAGGCGAGCATAGTATACATTCCGGAATCTGCCGGACATGATGTGGGACGTTCGCTTGGCGCCAAGCTCAGCCGGGGAGACATCCTGCTGTTTCTGGATGGCGATATGGTGATTTCCGCCGGGCAGCTGTCCTCTTTTGTGGCTGCGGTGGACCGGGGTGTGGATGTGGCGCTCAATGACCTTGATCCGCTGCTCCCTCCATTCGGGCTAAGTGATGCAGTTACCCGCTGCAAGCTTTACCTGAATCAGGTTCTGGGCCGCCCGGATCTTGGAGCAAGCTCCATGACGGCCGTTCCGCATGCCTTATCCCGCCGGGCGCTGGAGCAGGTCGGCTACCGCGAGCTGATGGTGCCGCCCAAAGCGCTGGCCCTCTCTATTATGGGCCGCCTGCGGGTGGAGAAGGCCGGAGCGGTGAATGTGATCAAACAGAACCGGCTGCGCCAGGGCAACACGGGAACCGGCAACGCCATGGAGCAGCTGATTGCCGGTGATCACGCGGAAGCTCTGGTCTGGGTCATTGCCCACCAGCAGAACAGCGGGCAGCTGACAGCCGAGAACCTGCTGGAGCACCGCCGGCAGATTGCCGCCTGGAGGAATGCGCTATGACACTGACGAGCATTATTATTCCTACGTATAACAGGCTCGGGCTGCTGCGCTCCTGCGTCGAATCGATCAGGGCGCATACCCGGTCTGCCTTTGAGATTATTGTAGTGGACAATGCCTCGGATGATGGTACCGAAGCCTACTGCCGCGCCAGCAAGCTGACGTTCATTTCTCTCCCGGAGAACCGCGGTTTTCCGCTGGCCTGCAATATCGGGCTACAGCTGGCTGCGGGGGAGGAGCTGCTGCTGCTGAACAATGATGTCATTGTGTCGCCAGGCTGGCTGGATAATCTGAAGAGCGCCTTGTACAGTGCCCCCGATATAGGAATTGTCGGTCCGGTGACGAATTACGCCAGCGGACGGCAGCAGGTGCAGACTGGCTATACCGATATTGCAGGCTTCCATGCCGAGGCGCTCCGGGCCAATATTCCCGATGCGGCGAAGTGGCTGGAGACCCGAAGGCTTGTAGGTCTGTGCTTTTTATTCAAAAGACAGCTTATGGACGCGATCGGCCTGCTCGATGAACGGTTCTCGCCGGGCCATTATGAGGATGACGATTACTGCTACCGCGCCCGGCTGCAGGGATACCGGCTGCTGATTGCCGGAGATTGCCTGGTTCATCATGAAGGCAGCGCCAGCTTCAAGGAGGTCTATTCCGCCTCATTGCAGGAGCTGGTGGAGCGCAACCGCAGGATTTTTATGGAGAAATGGCAAGTGGACCCGTCGCAGTTCATCTGAGGCCGCAGGCCGAAGGCTAAAGACGTAGAGAAAGAGGAGGAACGTAAGTGAAAGGAGTCATACTGGCAGGCGGAACAGGAACAAGGCTATACCCGCTCACCCGGCTTATGAACAAACATTTGCTTCCGGTCGGCAAATACCCTATGGTGTGCTACGGGATTGAGCGGCTGCGCCAGGGGGGGATCACCGATATTCTCCTGGTTATCAGCAAACAGTCCGCAGGACAGTACACTGACTTTTTGGGCAGCGGCGCGGAATTCGGCGTCTCCCTGACTTACAAAATCCAGGAGGCGGCAGGCGGTATCGCGGAAGCGCTGGAGCTGGCGGAAGGATTCATCCTGCCGGGGGAACGGTTTGTCGTGCTCTTAGGGGATAATCTGTTCAAGGATAGTCTGGAGCCTTACGTGGAGCGATATCTGCAGCAGCCGGTGGGGACCGCGAAGGTGCTCCTGAAGCCTGTCGAGGATGCGCGCAGATACGGGGTTCCGGTGTTTGACAGCGCCGATGCTTCCCTGATTGCTTACATTGAAGAGAAGCCCGAGCATCCGAAGACAAAATTCTGTGTTACAGGCATATATATGTACGATGAAGCTGTATTCGATATCATCCGCCGCGTCTCCCCTTCAAGAAGAGGGGAGCTGGAAATTACCGATGTGAACAACATTTATGCCGCAGAGCGCAAGCTGAGCTACGATGTGCTTAAGGGCTGGTGGAGTGACGCCGGAACCTTCCAGTCTCTGCGGGAGGCCGGAGATAAGCTGAGAGATGCGCTGCCCTGAGGGGCGGCGTTTTTTTTTGAAATATAAGAATTTATATGTTCCACACGATAATTTATCCTTATATTTCTCGCTGAAACGATACCGTCCTTAAGAAGGACGGCATAGCCGTTTCCACTTGGAATATTAGAATTTTTTAGGCTTCGAGCTATACATTATCCTTATATTTCTCGCGGGAGGAGGGGGAGAGAAGAGTAAATAGTTGTTCTACATACGAAGAGGATGGGGATGGAAGGAAACTAGACTGGTCAAAGGTACCTAAGGGATAAATTCCTTAGAATTCAATGCCGCCGCCAGCATTAGTGTGACTGAGGAGCACTAATCCACCTAATCTGCCGGAAGCAGGCGCTGAGCGGAAATGAAGTGTACAAATACACTTGAATCCGGCAAAAGTCGGTGCTGAGCGGAAATGAGGAGCATTAATACACTTGAATCCGGCAAAAGTTGGCGCTGAGCGGAAATGAAGTGCATTAATACACTTGAATCCGGCAAAAGTTGGCGCTGAGCGGAAATGAAGTGCATTAATGCACTTGAATCCGGCGGAAGCAGGCGCTGAGCGGAAATGAAGTGCATTAATACACTTGGATCAGGCAAAAGTTGGTGCTGAGCGGAAATGAAGTGTACAAATACACTTGAATCCGGCAAAAGTTGGCGCTGAGCGGAAATGAGGAGCACAAATACACCCGAATCCCGCCACAAGCAGGAGCAGGGGGAGAAAGTCTGGCTGAACTCCCCCGGCAGGCTATGCAGCCGATTGAGCTTACTGCTACCAGCTACGAGCTTACAGTCCTCAGCTTGCAGTTACCAGCTACCAGCTACCAGCCATGAGCTTATCGCCATCAGCTTATATGCCACTGTCAGCCACTGTCAGCTACTGGCTGGCCGGGAGATTCTCCACCAGAACAAATCCTCGGTCTCCCGGTACAGCTCCGCACCCAGATGCTGGAGGACGCGGTGGGAGGCGAAATTGTCCTTCTCGGTATCTGCAATGATCCAGCGAGCGCCGGGATGGCTGAAGATCCAGGCGGCGAGCTGCCGCAGCGCCTCTGTAGCATAACCTTGCCCCCGGTATCTCTCGTCAAGCACATAACCAACTATGATTTCGCCCTGTTCATTCGGGCGGCCTTTGAGAATCAGGAAGCCGATGAGCTGCTGCTGCTCCCGGTGGATGATGGCCCACATGGTCAGCCAACAGTAATTCTGTTCATCCTGCAGCACCTTGGTGTGCCTGACCCGCATCGCATAGCGCATCTCTTCATCGTCAAGCAGTGTTGTGGTGCTTGTCACGTTCAAGCCCAGCGCCTGCTCCAGCCCGGCGTAATCCGCTAAGGCCAACGCCAGTTCGGCTGCGGTCAGAGGTCTCAGGATCAAGCGTTTGTCCATTGTTGTCATCCTTTGCCCCCCTGTTAATCCATATCCATAGTGCGGATCTTTATAATTACCGCTTATTTCAGCCAAGCATAGTCGGGTATTCGATTTATTGTCAATATCCGTATACGAACATAACAGGTGGATAAACATCACTTCATTATCCCGATTTCACTTTATTACCCGATTCATAGAAAATTAAATGCTCTTTTTCCATTTGCTTCCCACCGCAGCATTCACAGTCTTATTACTGCAACTCCCTCCATAACTTGCGGCGCTTCTCCGGCACCGTCAAGGCGGATGCCGCATATGCTGTAGCAGGGCGTTTGAGCAAAGGAGACATGAAGGTGCAGAGTAAAATTACAAAAGTCCTGCAGCACATGGCCCATACGCACGAACAAATGGCACGGATTCTCGACGCCGAACGCCACGTAGCCGTCCGTATGTCGCAAATAGTTCACGATCTGCCGGATGCGGACCCTGATTTCGGCGGATTCAGTGGGCTGGTGGAAAGCTCAGGCCAGGTCAACAAAAACATCATTGCTTACCTCAATGCATTTGCCGATCTCGAAGAGGCGATGGCTGAGGGAGTGGGCAGAGTCATCAAGGAATTAAACGGTCAGGAAGAAGAGTAAGAGTAATGCGTAACTTGAGCAAGGAGGCGGAGGATGAGCAGAGAAAAGGCATTTCTGCAAATGCTGGAGTCGACCGCTGCCATCCAGTGGAACATCGCGATGATTCTTGAGGCCAAAGCGGTGGAAGCGGAAAAAGTGAAGCAGTGGACCCATCATCACATCCATGCTAGAGCGTTCGACTCCCACGAAGACCAGCTGAAGGAATCCATCTCCATTCACGAGGTGATCGTGGAAATGGTTGAGGGGCTGACGAAGCTGGAGAACGGGCTGTACAGCAACCTGAAGGCGGTGCTGGGCAGCGGGGAAGACGAGGGCGGCGATTTTGGCGGGGAAGACGGGGGCTTCAGCTTCGGGGACGACAGCAAATGAGCGGCGGGCTGCTCTCCGAACATGCCGTCAAGCTGGAGATGATCCGCTCGATCGCCCGCAGCCAGGCAGCGCTCGCAGCCATCCTCGAGAGTATTGCTGAAGTGACGGGGCAATCGGAGCTGACAGCCCGCAAGCTGAGCGACAATATCAGGATTCTTAGCGGGTACCAGAGTTCAATGTGCCGGATGATATCGGGTATTTCACTGCATGAGCCCAAAGAAGGAGTGCCTGCAGCCCCCTGGCTGAACAAGGCCTGCTCAGAGGGGACCGCCAGGAGTAGATGAAGTACAGGAGGCGTAGAAGATGAAGAGAAAGAGAATGGGCAAGCTTCGTTCCACGGGTAAGGGCAAGAGACGCAGACCGCTGCTGTCGCGCAAGACACGGATACGCAAAGGCCCCGGACGCAAATCGCGCAAGGGCCTGCTTGGCAAGTCGGGGAAGAAATCCCTGCTGCTGCGCAGAAAAAGAAGGCTCCGCAGACGGCTGCTCCGCAGATCCCGTATTGTGAAGCCGCCGGTGCAGGTCATCCCGGCTATCGAACCCCCGCTCGAGCAGCAGGTGGTTCCGCTCCCCCCGGATCTGGGCGTCCCGCCGGAGCTGCCGCCGGGAGACGCCTATCAGCAGGGCTACACCGAAGCATACAACGTGGGGTTCGACGCAGGTTTCGCCAAGGGCTTCGAGGACGGGCATAAGCTGGAGCTGGGCTGACAGAGCGGCAGGCACAGCAGCGGGCCAGGACAACGGCTGTATAGAGGCTGGCGCATATTGCGCCGCCTCTAAGGTTCCCCCGGGGATAAGGCGGGCTCTCGGAATTTCCGGCCGGAGATGGTAGACTTCTTAACAGAATCTATACCGGGTTCATTATTCAGGCAGGAAAGTGGGGAACGTACATGAGCGGGAATGAGATACGAAGAGCGCAGAGCGGGGAGATTCAGGAGATCATGAACCTGATTGCCAAATGTGTACAAGTTATGCAGGCAGGCGGAAGCGATCAATGGGATGAAGGGTACCCTAACCGTGAAGTGATCAGTGAAGATATCGGCAAGGGAACCTTATTTGTCTGCCTGGAGCACGGGGCCATTGCCGGAATTCTTGTGCTGGATGAGAACCAGGCGGAGCAGTATGCAGGCGTGGAATGGGAACAGCAGACGGGGCCGCATCTGATCATGCACCGGCTTGCGGTGCATCCCGAGATTCAGGGCAGAGGGATTGCCCGGCGGCTGATCGCCTTTGCCGAGGAATTCGCCCGCAGCAACGGGTACAGGAGCATCCGGCTGGATACATATGCGAAGAATGACAGGACGCTTAAGCTGTATCCTTCGCTTGGGTACTCACAGAGAGGGGAATTTCGTTTTCCCGGCCGTACCGCAGCCTTTCTGGTATTTGAGAAGGCACTGAATGACAGCTCAGAGATTTAATTGGGGATGCGGCTCGTGTTCGCTACTTTTGTGTTATGTAATATTACATTAATGTTGAATTTAAAAGCATGATGATGTTATTCTCAGTCTAATTCTCAGTATATTCATTTTTTGTGTTAACTTTAATAACTTTTGTTGACAGTAAAGTTGTCTTTGGACTATGATGGGATTATTCATAAGCAATTGAATAGTCCTTTTCGTATATCCTTAATAATTGGTTTAAGGGTCTCTACCGGGAACCGTAAATTTCTGGCTACGAAAATATGCTATGGCATATTTTTGTGGCCTTTTTGTGTTACAGGCCAGCCCAGACATCAACAAGACCAGGGGGAGAAGACAATGGCGAATATTCTGATCAGGCATGCGGAGATTATTACCATGAACAAGCAGGAGGACATCATCTACGGCGATATCCGCATCAAGGATGATCTGATTGCGGAGATCGGAACCGGCCTTGAAGTGCAGGGGGATGAGACCGTTATTGATGCCAAGAACCGGACGGTCATCCCCGGCTTCATCCAGACCCATATTCATCTGTGCCAGACACTGTTCCGCGGCAAGGGGGATGATCTGGAGCTGATGGACTGGCTGCGCAAGCGGATCTGGCCGCTGGAAGCGGCGCATGATGAGGAATCGCTGTACTATTCTGCCATGCTCGGTATTGGAGAACTGATCACCAGCGGAACAACGACCATCGTGGATATGGAGACGGTACATCATACGGATTATGCCTTCCAGGCGATAGCGAAGAGCGGCATCCGCGCCTTGTCAGGGAAGGTGATGATGGATCAGAAGAACCCCGATGCACCTGCGGCCCTGCAGGAGGAGACGGCGGCATCGCTGCAGGAGAGCGTGGATCTGCTGGAGAAATGGAACGGATACGGCAACGGACGGATTCAATATGCTTTTTCCCCCCGTTTCGTAATTTCCTGTACAGAGCCGCTGCTAAGAGAAGTACGAGACCTCTCAGCCCATTACGGGGTGAAGGTGCATACCCATGCTTCCGAGAATCCGGGGGAGATTGAGATTGTGCAGGCGATGACCGGTATGCGCAACGTGGTCTATCTGGATCACCTGGGGCTGGCCAACGAACGTCTGATTCTGGCCCACTGCGTCTGGCTCGATGAAGAGGAGAAGCGGATTCTGCGCGACCGGGGTGTGCATGTCAGCCACTGCCCGGGCTCGAACCTCAAGCTGGCCTCCGGCATCGCTGATACACCGGGCATGCTCCAGGACCATATTCACCTCAGTCTGGGAGCGGACGGTGCCCCCTGCAACAATAATCTGGATATGTTCAACGAGATGCGTCTGGCGGCACTCATCCAGAAGCCGGTACATGGCCCGGCTGCGATGAATGCCCGGAGTGTCTTCCGGATGGCGACGATCGGCGGCGCGAAGGCGGTAGGCATGGAGGATCAGATCGGCAGTATTGAGGTCGGCAAGAAGGCGGATCTGGCCATCCTTAATCTTTATAATTTTCATACCTTCCCTTCCCATGATGTGGACCCGGTCTCGCGGATCGTCTATTCCGCCACTCGGGCCGATGTGGAGACGACGATTGTGGACGGTGAGATCCTTATGCATTCAGGGCTGCTGAAGACCATCGACAAGGAAGTCGTGCTTCATGAAGCGAACCGTTCCATCAAAAGACTGCTGGTGAACACCCGGTTAGCCTGAGCGCGAGAAGGCTTCATCGCCAGCTTGCCTGGGAATGCCCGATTAAGGGGATCAGAGGCATCGCAGCTGCCGGTTCATTGAAGCATTGAGATTCAGACTATAGCTTTGCAGGGGACTCTGCTCCTCTGCTTTTTTGTTGTGAGTGCTCACGCTATTTTTTCTGAAAATGAACCTTTTCTCCCTCTGAATGGTTTAAAAGTGAGGCCCTCTTTTGATTCCCTTTATAAGTATTGCTATACTAGAGCAATGTGAACTTTTACAAAAACAAGGAATTATTCTTACACAACTATTAATGAAGAGAGTTAGAGGGGATTGTAATGAGAGAGGGCAAACCTGCATCTGCGCAGGCTCATTTCTATATCGTAGCGGGACTGCTCTGGCTGAAGCTGCTGCTGTTGAGAGGGCTGTTCTTTGACCGGATTGCCTGGGAGTGGATCGCTGCGGATCTGGCGCCGGTGCTGCTGTTGCTTGGTGTGCTGGCTGTAATTACGCCCCGGCGGATGAGAAAAGGGGTCTTCTGGACCTTCAACGGCCTATTGTCGCTGCTGCTGTTCGCGGCCAGTGTGTACTTCAATCACTTCGGTTCGGTGCCTACTTATCTGGCGCTTTATGAGCTGAACCAGGTGTTTCAGGTAAAAGAGAGTGTGGAATCTACGATAGAATGGGTGGATTATCTGTTTTTTGCCGATCTGCTGATCGTGATGATCTATTCGCTCTTCCGCAGATGGAAGAGAGGGCCTGAACAACGATGGCAGAGGGACAGTCAGCCTGCACGCAGATCCCGGAGCATCTATCGGGTGATGCTGCTGGTGGCAATTATTGGCGGCGGCTCGCTGTCAGCGTACTCGATTCATTCGGCTAGGGGAATTACCAATGAGCTGGTCCAGGCGGAGACGGCCGGATTCCTGAATTATGAGGTGGTGGCAACGATCAAGGCCCGGGAAGATAACGGCCTGATCGGGACCGGCGATATTCAGGAGACGATAGCCAAGGTGCAGGCACTGGAGGCCAGCTATCCATACAAGACTGTGACTGGCGGACAGCCGGAGCATTTCGGATCGCAAAAGGGGAAAAACGTCATCATCATCCAACTGGAGGCGTTTCAGAATTTCCCGCTGCATCAGTCGCTGGAGGGTCAGGAGCTGACCCCGGTGCTGAATGGCCTGGCCGCAGAGGGCTTCTATTTCCCGCATGTGTATCAGCAGGTAGGTCCGGGCAATACCTCGGATGCGGAATTCATGAGCAACACCTCAATCTATCCGATCGCTTCGCTTGCCATGTCCACAGGCTTCGGGGACCGGGAGCTGCCGGGACTGCCGCGGCTTTTGCGGGATAAGGGGTATGAGGCTTACACGTTCCATGTGAACAAGGTGGGTTTCTGGAACCGGAATGAGCTCTATCCTGCGCTTGGCTTCAACGGCTACTATGACAAGGGCTCCTTTAAGAATGACCATTTTAATTCCTTCGGAGCCTCCGATGAGCAGCTCTATGCTACTGCCGTGGAGAAGCTGGCGGTGCTGCATCAGAAGGGCACGCCCTTCTATGCCCAGCTGGTGACGGCCTCCAGCCATCATCCATTCAAGGTGCCGGACAGCTTCCGCCGGATTCAGGTGCCGGACAAGCTCCAGGGCACGATGCTGGCCGACTATCTGACGGCGGTGAATTATACGGATTATGCAATAGGCACGCTGATTGACAGGTTGAAGCAGCAGGGCATGTGGGAGGATACCGTGCTGGTGCTGTACGGTGACCATTTCGGCCTTCAGCCGAAGGATGTCCCGGCGGAGCAGGTGGAGGAAGCGCTTGGCATCAAGTATGACGAGCGGATCAGCCGGTTCAACATTCCGCTGGTGATCCACGTGCCCGGCATGAAGCAGGGACAGGTTGTGGAGCGGACCGGCGGACAGCTGGATGTGCTGCCTACGGTTGCCAATCTGCTGGGGATTTCGCTCAAGGACGAAGGATTCACAGCGTTCGGACATGATCTGCTGAATGTGGACCGCAATGTGGTGGGCATGCGCTATTATTTGCCGACAGGCTCTTTTTTCAATGATGAAGTGCTGTTCGTGCCCGGTAAAAGCTTCGCGGACGGTGAGGCGGTCTCGCTGGATACGTATGAGCCGGTCAAGGATTTCAGTGCCTACCAGAGCGATTACGATTACATCCTGAAGCTGATGGGCTTATCTGATGAATATGTGAAGCTGCTTCCGCAGCGTTAGGAGAATGTTATGAAAAGACTATGGAAACCCGAGGTTCTCATCACTCTGGCCGGCGCTGTGCTGATAATCTATCTGCTGTTCGTGCGGCCCTTCACCGGCGTTGCCGACAACGGCGATTTCCTGCGGATGATGAATACGATCGGACTGAACTACTTTGATGCCGGGGAGGAATACTCGGACCGCTTCTTCAGCTACAGCCATTCTAAGTTTGCTTATGATGATCTGTTCAAGGGCTTCTACCCGTCCTCGCAAATTCTGCTGGTGCTGGTGCCAAGGCTGCTTGCGGGGCTGGTGCATGGCAGTTACTTCGATATCCGTATTCTGGCGGCCGTCTATGCAGTGCTGCTGCTGGCGGCCACGTGGATGATCGTCAAGCTGGGAGCGAAGAGCTCCTATGCTACAGGAGTACTGCTTGGTGCGGGAGTGCTGTTTGTATTCTACGATATCGGCTATCTGGCTTATTTCAACTCTCTGTTCGGCGAGCCGGTGTCGATGGTCTTCATGCTGCTGACGTTCGCGCTGGGGCTGAGGCTTACCGGGCAGGAGCAGCCGTCGTCCAAGGGCCTTACGCTGTTCTTCATTGCCGTGCTGTTCCTGATCTGCTCCAAAATCCAGAATGCTCCGGTCGGATTGGCCTTCGCGCTGATTTTCCTTCGTCTGCGGACACTGAACGGAACCGGCAACTGGCGTAAGCTGGCGCTCAGTCTTGCGGTGGCTACCGCGCTGGTATCTGTAATCATGTATGTGGCAGCGCCGAAGGAGCTTAAGCATATCAACCTGTATCAGACGGTATTCTTCGGGATTCTGAATGAATCTCCGGATGTGCGCGGGGATCTGCGCGATCTGGGGCTGCCGGAGCGGCTGGAGGTGCTGGCGGGCACGAATTATTTCCAGGGGGATACGGCAATCAAGCAGGATGATCCTTCGCTGATCCCGGATTTCTATGACCGCGTATCGCATAAGGATGTGCTCTTCTTCTATATGAAGCATCCCGGCAGGTTAATAGAGAATATGAAGTATGCGGCAGCGAACAGCATGTCCATCCGCCCCTACTATCTCGGAAGCTATGAGAAAAGCGAGGGTAAGCCTGCGGGCGCAGTAGCGGGGATGTACAGCGGCTGGAGCGAGCTCAAGAACAAGCATCTGCCTCATTCCCTCGGGTTTCTGGCTATCTTTTATCTGGTGTATTACGCCGGATTGCTATACCAATACTTCCGTACCCGGGAGGTTGCCGGGCGGATTGCCGGAGAACTCATGATGCTGCTGGGACTGATTGGGCTGTTTTCGTTCCTGGTACCGATCCTCGGTGACGGGCGTGCGGATATCGGCAAGCATCTGTTCCTGTTCAATGTCTGCTTCGATATGATGGCGGTGGCGATGCTGGGCTGGGCGCTGCATAAGCTGCTGAAGCTGCTGAAATAACTTATCATGTCAAACCGTTAATTGACCCCTAGCGGATTATAGAATACAATGTGTTTGGAACTTTAGTAAAAGAGTGGAAATGGCTTGATACAGCCTCATCCTACAAGGGGGCCGCTATGGGGAATGACGAATACAAGGATAAGATTGAGCAGGCAAGAGAGGAACTGAACAAACTGGCCTTGGAGTACGGGATGCAGGATGTCCGGGTACTCCGCCAATCGGTGAAGCTGGATGCGCTCCTGAATGAATACAGCGATTGTAATACAGAGAAGGATGATCAGCTTTATTAGAGAAATACAGATCAGCTATGCCAATTCAAGAGACATCTCGGGCGTTCAACGCCTTGAGGTGTCTTTTTTAATAGATTTAGGTGTTGTGGGGTTATTTTAGTCATCGTCCAGCAGCTCGCTGAGCATCTTCTCCCGGTTGGTCATGAAGGCGCGGGTAACGGTGTAATGAGCCGTGTCCTCTAGCGCAACAGGCGTAATGCTCTCTCCCTCCAGCAGGAGAATCTCCGCACCCGGATAGGACATCAGGATCGGGGAGTGAGTGGCGATGATGAACTGGGAATTCTGCTCAGCCAGCTCATGCATCCGCACCAGCAGCGACATTTGCCGCACGGGAGACAAGGCGGCCTCCGGCTCGTCCAGAATATAGATGCCCTGTCCGCTGAAGCGGTGAACGAACGTGGAGAAGAAGGATTCTCCGTGTGACTGCTCGTGCAGGGACTGCCCCCCGTAGGAGTCTTTAATAGGGCGCCCCGGGCCTTCTGCCTCATCCAGCTCATCGATATAAGAAGCCACATTGTAATAACTCTCCGCGCGTAGGAAAAACCCGTCCTTCGGACGTTTAACCCCTTTGGCAATTCGCAGGTATTCATAGAGACCGGAATGAGAGCTGCGGGTGTTGAACGAGAAGTTCAGCGTCCCGCCTTCCGGATTGAACCCCCAGGCAGCAGCAATGCCCTCCAGTAAGGTAGATTTTCCGCTACCGTTCTCCCCTACAAGAAAAGTAACCTGCTTCTGAAAAGCAAGCCGTTCCAGGGTGCGTACCACCGGCAGATTAAACGGATAGCTTCCAAAGGAAGGAACGGCATCGCGCAGCAGCTCGACATGGCGGAGATACACCCCCCGGTCATAGATTGAACTCATTTCTTCATTCCCCCTTCGTAGGTTCTTCTCCCGCAACAGGCTATTCCTCTAATTGTAGATGATTCCGGGGCTCCCCGCAAAGTACTTGAGTAAGCTTCAGAGTGTGACCTCACTTTGTGGGGCTGTTATGGGGCTCCCCGCAAAGTACTTGAATAGACTTCGGTGTGTGGCTTCACTTTGTGGGGCTGTTATGGGGCTCCCCGCAAAGTACTTAAATGGCTTCGGTGTGCAGGCCGTGCTCTGCATGGACAAGAGTGGATGGAATCAGCAGGGGTTCGGGCCAAGCGGGCGAAAGACCGGGGGCATATGCCAATTTCGGTGTGATACAGACAGATGTCCATGAGGCGGATGCTGACTCCGCATATAGTACTACTGTCTTGAGAATATAACGGGGCAGGGTGAAGGCCGTGAAAACAAAAAAGAGAGGCGGGCTTCCGCAGGATTACCGGGATGGTTATCTGGATGGATACCATCTCGGCCTGTGCGAAGCCGTGAAGCGCCTGAATACCCCAGTGGTGGGGCAGCGCCAGCCGTTTAAGCTGATGTATGTTCCCCAGGGATTTCAAGCCATCGATACGGGAGTCGCAGAAGCGCTGCGGCTGCTGGTAAGCGAGCTGATTATCTGTACTCCAGAGACCATGCTGGAGGTGGCACTACGCGAATCGCCGGAAGCAGTGCTGGTGATGAACGGGCTGCATGTGTTTCCGGAGAATCATCTGGAACAAATTACGGCAATAAGACAGCTGGGGATCAAGGCAGCGATCTGGTTTGTGGATGATCCTTATTTCACCGAGGACACCTCAGTCATCTGCCGCTATTACGATTATGTGTTCACGCATGAACTGGGCTGTGTGGAATTCTACCGTTCGCTGGGGACGGCGTCTGTGCATTACCTTCCGCTGTGCGTCAACCCCAATATGTTCTACCCGCGCCACACCGGACCGCAATATCACTATGATGTGGTGTTCATCGGCAATGCCTTCCGCAACCGTACGGAGCTGTTCGATGAACTGGTCCCCTTCCTGCGGGGCAAGAAGGTGCTGATTGCCGGCGGATTCTGGGAACGGCTGACCCACTTCGAGGAGCTGTCTCCGTTCATCAGAGAGGGCTTCATCCCGCCGGAGGAGACGGCCAATTATTACAGCGGCGCCAAGCTGGTCATCAATATCCACCGGCCCTGGGAAGGAGGGCAGGACAACCGGAATACGTTCCAGCTTCCGTCCCTCTCCATTAATCCCCGGACCTATGAGATCAGCGCCTGCGGGACGATGCAGCTGACCGATATCCGGCAGGATCTGGATAGCCACTACAAGCCGGGCCGGGATCTGGAGACCTTCGCTTCTGCCGATGAGCTGAAGCGCAAGATTGATTATTACCTGAAGCACGAGAAGGAACGCCGCCAGTATGCGCTGCGGGGACTGCAAACCACGCTGCGCCGGCATACCTTTACTTCGCGTCTGCCGCATTTGCTCAGTGTTCTTACTTCAAGAGGGTGAATTTCATTATGGATCAAAAGGAGCGAATACTCATGAACAATGAATTTATTATGCCTGCCCCGCCATTGCCGAGAACCCCAGCGGAGGAAGAGAAACTGCGCGGACGCCTGACCGGCTTCAAGGGCGGTTATGACGAAGGTTATCTGCGGGGACGGCTGGCTGTGCTGGACGGACGCCCGGAGGAGCCGCAGGCGGTAAGGAATATCCATGTGATGTATGTGGCTTCAGGCAAGGGCTATCCGTATTCTCCCCTGGATGATGCGGTACTCTTCGCCCTGCAGCGGCAGACGGCCCATGTCACGATTACCGATGTGCGCCAGAATCTGGTGGAGCTGGCTGCCGCCCAGCGCCCTGACCTCGTGCTGGTGCTGGATGGTCTGGATCTGCCGCTGGAGCAGGTAGGCATTCTGCGCGGCCAGGGCATCAGGACCGCGATCTGGCTGACAGATGATCCGTATTACACCGATTTCACGATGAAGATTGTGCCTCACTATGACTATGTATTCACACTGGAGCGCAATTGCGTTGAGATCTACCGCGGCCTTGGCTGCGCGGAGGTCCACTATCTGCCCTTCGCTGCGCACCGCGAGCATTACCGTCCGACTACCGGCCGTTCGCCGGTCATCCGGGATGTCAGCTTCATCGGGTCCGCCTACTGGAACCGGATTAATTTCTTCCGCGATATTATGCCGGAGCTGATGAGCTATAACACGGTCATTAATGGAATCTGGTGGGACCGGTTGCCTGAAGCGCCGCTCTATGGCGAGCGGATTGAGATCGGCAAGTGGATGTCTCCCCAGGAGACAGCTGTAGCCTACAGCGGCTCGAAGATTGTGATCAACCTTCACCGCTCGCATATCGACGATGCCGTCAACAACAACACGCTGTATATTCCGGCCGTATCGCCGAATCCGCGTACGTTCGAGATTGCTGCCAGCGGCACGCTCCAGCTCAGTGATTCCCGTGACGACCTCGGTTCCTTCTACAAGGTGGGCGAAGAGATCGACACCTTCTCGAGCCCCCGCGAGCTAATGGACAAAATCCAGTACTATCTGACGCATGAGGAGGAGCGCCGGGAGATGTCCCTCCGCGCCTTTGAACGGACGCTGAGGGATCACACGTACACCAGACGCCTGAGTCAGCTGCTTACTATTATTTACGGGTAGGCACGCGGAGCTTTTGTAGAACAGGCTGTCAGCAAAATGTGCTTATCACAGGGGACAGGTGTCGTGCCGGCATCTGTGCCGCCTCAATATACTGGAGTACCGGGCAGAGATGTTAGCCTGCCAGCCAATATACCCGTCCAAAGCGGGTGCAACGTAGAGTGATATTGGATGATGTGCATTTAAAATTAGGAGGTGAATGGCTGCTCCACAGCCCTTCCCAGGGGAGCGCCGAGACACCATGGCCGACAAAGCGACGATCGTCCTCTTTTCCCATGTCTCCAACACGCGCAGTATTACGGGTGCGGAGAAGCTGCTGTTATTCTTCAGCCGGGAGCTGTCTCCGTACTTCAATTGTATCCTCGTAGCCCCGCAGGACGGGAAGCTGACACAGCTGGCCCGGAGCTATGGTCTTCATGTCCGGCTGATGTCTATTCCGCTGGTCTATGGAGTGTACACCCCTTATGCCGGTCTTCCGGCAGATATCCGCAAGCTGCAGGAGGGCCGGGAGTATCATGAGCTGAGTAACTGGCTTGCGGAGCTCCGCCCGTCTTTCGTGATCACCAGCACCTGCGTGCACGCCTTGCCGCCGATGGCAGCGAAGTCACTGGGCATACCGGTGATCTGGAAGATCTCGGAGACCATTACCGACAACGAGTTCACCCCGATCAGTGTAGAGCTGATCCATAACAACAGCGATGAGATTCTGGCGATTTCACAGACGGCGGCAGCGTGCTTCCCCGAGGATATCCGTGAGGGTAAGGTGACCCAGCTTCCTCCGTCATGGAGTGACGCGGATATGATGTTCGAGGCGTGGAGCAAGCTGCGCGGGGAACGGCGGAGTGAGCTGAAGATCGCCCCGGCGGACCCGCTGATCGGCTATGTCTCTTCCTTCATTAATAAGGAGAAGGGGCTGGAGCATTTCGTCCAGATGGCAGTCCTGGTGCATGAGCAGCATCCGGCTGCCCGCTACCTCGTAGTGGGCACTCCCGGAGATAAAAGCTACTATGAGCGCTGTGTGCGCAAAGTGAAGCTGGAGGGTCTGACCTCCCGCTTCCGGTTCGTCGGCTATGAAGAATGTCTGCCCGCCGCTTACTGTGCGATGGACCTGCTTGTGGTCCCCAGCCTGATCCGTGAAGGCTTCGGCATGACCGCGCTGGAGGGCTATGCCTTCAGTAAGCCGGTCGTCGCTTATGATTCCGGCGGCCTGCGCGAGATTCTGAACGCCGCAGGCTGCGGGAACCTGCTTGTGCCTGTCGGAGACATCGGCTCGCTGGCCGGGCAGGTGAACGCGCTGCTGGCCGACCAGGCGATGGCGGCCGACATTGGCCGGCAGGCGCGGGAGCTCATCGATGCCGTCTACGGCCCGGCGGCTTACCGCACCCGGCTGCAAGGCTTAGCGGAGAAGTGGCATCTCCGCTACTGCCTCCAGCCGCCGCAGCCTGCCGGCGGCCCCGCAGTCCCGCCCGCAGCTGCGCCGGCGGGCGGGAAGGATACCCCCGCGGCAGCGCCGCCGCGGGGCAAGGCCGGGCGCCGCGCCGCACGGCTGCGGGCTGCGAAGCTTCGGCGCGGCAGGCTGCGCCGCGCCAAGTCCCGGAGCGGCGCGGCGGGAACGCGCCCGCGCCGCAAGAAGCGCGCGGCAGGCTCCGCGCGGCGGCGGGCCGGCGGCGGCAAGAAGCGCCGCGCGGGCCATGCCGGAAGCCGCCGGGGCAAACGGCGGCGTAAGGCATCCTGAGCAGCCTGCCCGGTTCCATTAGGGCAGGCCATAATCAAAGGGGAGTGAAGCCATGAAGATCATGACGATTCTGGGCACACGGCCCGAGATCATTCGTCTTAGCGTCATCATTCCGCTGCTGGACCGGTATGCCGAGCGGCATGTGCTGGTGCATACTGGACAGAATTTCACGGCCAGCCTCAGCGGGGTATTCTTCGCCGAGCTGGGACTCCGCGCACCGGACTATGTGCTGCAGGATAAGCAGGCCGGACTCGGGGGCCAGCTGGCCGCCATGTTCGGCAGCCTGGAGAGCATCCTGCTTCAGGAGAAGCCGGACCGCGTGCTGCTGCTGGGCGACACCAACAGTGCGCTGTGTGCCATTCTGGCCGAGCGGATGGGCATCCCTGTGGTGCATATGGAGGCAGGCAACCGCTGTTACGATCTGAAAGTGCCGGAGGAGAAAAACCGCCGTATCATAGATGCCGTCTCCACCATAAATATGCCGTATACCCAGCAGAGTAAAAGACATCTGCTCAGCGAAGGGTTCCCCAGCCAGCGGATCGTGTTAACCGGCAATCCCATCCATGAGGTGATTTCGCATTACGAAGAGCAGATCGCAGCCAGTGACATCCTGTCCCGGCTGAAGCTTGAAGCAGGCCGGTATCTGCTGGTGACTGCCCACCGGGCCGAGAATGTCGATGATCCGGCCGCCCTGCTCCAGATTATGTTCGGACTGAACCTGGTGGCGGAGCATTTGGGACTCCGCCTAATCTGCAGCATCCATCCCCGTACACGCTCCAAGCTTACGGAAGAGTTGGCGCTGAGCATGAACCCGCTGGTGGAGTTTCATGAACCCTTCGGATTTTTTGACTTTGTTCATCTTGAACGTTATGCCCTGTGCGCCATTACCGACAGCGGCACCGTTCAGGAAGAATGCTGCCTGATGGGAGTGCCTACGGTGACCATACGGCGGACGACAGAGCGCCCGGAGACCGTCGATTGCGGAAGTAATGTAGTGTCCGGGGTGGAACAGAACAGCATTCTGCGCTGCACCGTGCTGATGACGTCGCTTAAGCCCGATTGGGAGGCGCCCGAAGGGTATCTTGCCCAAGGTGTCTCGGTTAAGGTAGTTAAATTTCTGCTTGGAGGGAACCTGCATGTTCAATAATAAACGGATTCTGGTTACAGGCGGTACCGGTTCCTGGGGGCATGAGCTGATCCGGCAGCTGTTGCCGCAGCATCCCAAAGAAATCATCGTATTCTCCCGCAGTGAGTCTGCACAGGTAGCCATGAGCCGTGAATTTGAAGATAAGCATCTCAGCTTCATCATCGGCGATATCCGTGACAAGGATGCGCTGGTGGCGGCCTGCCGCGGTGTGGATTATGTCTTCCATCTGGCCGCGCTCAAGCATGTTCCTGTCTGCGAGGACCAGCCGTACGAGGCGCTCAAGACGAATGTGGTCGGCACACAGAATGTCATCGAAGCGGCGATTGCCAACAATGTGGAAAAGGCGATCTACATCTCTACCGACAAGGCGGCCAATCCGTCGAACTTCTACGGCATGACCAAGGCCATCGGCGAAAAGCTGTTCGTCTATGCCAATCTGATCGGCTCGGGCACCAAATTTGTCACCGTGCGCGGAGGCAATGTGCTGGGCACGAACGGCAGTGTGGTCCATTTGTTCATGAAGCAGATTAAGGACAAGGGACAGGTGCGGATCACGGATATGAACATGACCCGGTTCTTCTTCACCCTGCGCGATGCCATTACCCTGCTGTTCAAGGCCTCCGATGTCAGCATCGGCGGCGAGATCTTCGTCATGACGATGCCGACCTGCCGGATCGTGGACTTGGCCGATGTGCTGATCGAAGCTTCAGGCCGGACGGATGTCAGTATGATCGAGACCGGTATCCGCCCGGGGGAAAAGATTCATGAGATCCTGATGAGTGATTTCGAGAGTCTGACTACGGTGGTCTACGATGAGCAGTACCTGGTGATTCTGCCCACGCTCGACATGCCGGAGCTGAAGGAGCATTACCGTCATTACCCCCAAGTATCCTTCAGCAGCTTCAGCTCGGAGAATCATCTGATGGAGCAGGCTGAAATCAAGGATATCCTGATCCGGGGAGGGTTCCTCCAGTGAAACTCCTTATCCTCGGCGGTAATGGTATGGCAGGTCATATGCTGGCGGAATATTTTCGCCGCCAGGGCAAGCACCACATTTTCCATACAACCCGGGATAAGAAGGATCTTGGAGGGTTGTATGTAGACGCCGACGACATCGCCGGTGTAGAGAAGCTGGTTGAAATTGTCTCGCCCCATTGCATTATTAATGCGATGGGGGTACTCAATCAATTCGCTGAACGGGACCGGATCGGCGCGTATCATGTCAACGGGTTCCTTCCCCACCGCCTGCGGCGGGCGGCGGACCAGATCCATGCCCGGCTCATCCACATCAGCTCCGACTGCGTGTTCGAAGGAACACGCGGCGGATACACGGAGGAGGATGCCGCTGATGGAACCTCGGTCTACGCCCTCACCAAGAGTCTTGGAGAAGTGCGCGATCCCGGACATCTCACGATCCGCACCTCCATTATCGGGCCCGAGATCCGCTCCGGCGGAATTGGACTTCTGGAATGGTTCCTGGCGCAGAAGGGCCGGGTAAGCGGATATGAAGGCGTGATGTGGAATGGAGTCACTACGCTGGAGCTGGCCAGAGTGATCGATTCCCTGCTGGACTCGGATCTCTCGGGGCTGATTCACTTAGCCCACCCGCAGCCCGTAAGCAAATATCAGCTGCTGCAGATGATGCAGACGGCCTTTCATAAAGAGGATGTTGAGATTATCCCGCAGCAGACACCGGTTCAGGACCGGACGCTGATCAGCACGAGAAGCGATGTCACGATTGAGCTGCCTTCTTATCCCCGGATGCTTAGCGAGCTTGCCGAATTTATGCGCAGCTCAGAGCTGCCGACATGAGTGGGCGGCGGCGTCTGCTAATTACCGGAGCTGGCGGCTTTACCGGCAGGCATGCTGCGGCTTATTTTGCCGCTGGAGGGGCGGAGGTGACTGCTGCAGTCCGCCGCAAGGCAGCGGCGGAGTTATTCCCTGACGGCGTTCAGCAGTATGTCTGCGACTTGGGGGACCGCAGGGCAGTGGCGTCAATGATTACAGAGGTGAAGCCGGATCAGGTGCTGCACCTGGCAGGCAAGAATTCGGTCCCGGAGTCCTGGCGGGACCCGCTGCTCTACATGGAGACCAATGTAATGGCTACTCTATATTTGCTTGAGGCGCTGCGTGTTCAGCCGGCCAGCCGTATTCTGGTGGCCGGCTCCCGGCTTAAGTATAGACCGGGCGAGGCAGACCCGCCTCACCCCTATAGCCTCAGCAAGACGCTGGAGGAGCTGGTATCGCTGGCCTGGGGAACGCTGTTTGCACAGCCGGTGCTGATGGCAGAGCCATCGAACCTGATCGGTCCGGGTCCGTCCACCGGCTTCTGCTCCCTGCTGGCACAGCATATCGTGCGCAGTGAAGCGGCCGCCGTAACCGGAGAGGCAGCTCCTGCTGCTTTCCGGCTCTCCTCGCGCCATGCGCTGCGCGACTTTCTGGATGTGCGTGATGCGGTCAGGGCGTATGGCTTCATTCTGGATTCGGGGGAGACCGGCAGAATCTACCGTATCGATTCCGGGACAGAGCGGGAGCTTGGGGAGATTGCAGAGAAGCTGCTGGCTCATGCCGCAGCTCCGGTTGCCATGGACTGGGGCCCGCAAGAGAAGCAGAGACGGGACAATGATTCCCGGTCATCTGCCGTTCCGGCGAAGCCACCGTTTGAATCTGCTGATACAAAGGTACCGCCTGCAGAATCCGGGCGCTATGCTGCGGTTCCCGGCTGGAAGCCGGAGATTGCGCTGGACCGTTCACTGGCGGATATTATCGGCTATACAAGGGCCGGTAAGGAAGGAAGGTTGTTATGAAGCCCAGAGTATCCGTAGTTATTCCTTTTTACAATTGCCCTTATATTGAGCAGGCGCTGCAGAGCGCCATATCCCAATCCTGGCAGCCCTATGAGATTATCGTAGTGGATGACGGTTCAACGCAACACGCGGAGCGGATTACCCCTTATCTGCCCCACATTCATTATCTGGGCAAAGCCAATGGAGGCACCGCTTCGGCGCTTAACCACGGCATTGCCCATGCCACGGGAGATTATGTGGTCTGGCTCAGCTCGGATGATATGTTCTATCGTGACAAAATCAATAATCAGGTTCTGTTCATGGAACAGAACCGTTTGCTGATCTCTTATACCAACTTCAATTACATTAACAGCAACTCGCAGGCTACAGAGCTGAATGCTGCGGCTGTATTTCCGAACCAGCTTGAATATCTGCGCTGCTTCCTGTACGGCAATCCCATCAACGGCTGTACGGTGATGTTCAAGCGGGAGATCTTCGGGGCCATCGGGATGTTCGATGAGGCGCTGCCGTATACCCACGATTATGATCTGTGGTACCGGGCCATTCTGAACGGTTATGCGCCGGTGATGCTGAACCAGTCCTTGACAGCTTACCGCCGGCATGAGGGAATGGGCACGCTCAGACATTACGACGTCATCATGGCCGAAGCGGCAGCAACCAGTGCCCGTTATCACGCTCCGTTAAGCGCCTTGATAGCTTCCATGGGCGGCTAGGTGCCGGAGCGTATGGCCGGCACCGCAGTACAGCCCAAGACCAAGCAACTAACGCTTAGGAGGGAGAGCACATGTACCGGGAGATCGAAGTGAAAGACTTCCTGCCCGTCCTGCTGGAGCAGCTGAAATTCTCCGAGAGTATCCTGGATATCGGCAGCGGTACCGGTACGCTGCTGGAGCGGTATGAGGCCACTGTGGTGCTGGGGCTGGATATCCACAGGCCTTATCTGCTGCACCGTAAATACAAGGCCCCTCATATCATTCCGGTTCATGCCGATGCGGGCCATATCGATAAGCTGTTCCTGCCGGGAACCTTCTCTGCGGTCACTCTGATCGATTCTCTGGAGCATTTCTCGATGAGTGAAGGCATGGAGCTGCTGCGTAAGGCAGAGCTTATCGCTGCGAACCGTGTGATCGTCTTTACACCACGGGGATTCTTCCCGCAGGAGGGGAAGGACCATTTCAATCTGCATGGGGAGCATTACCAGAAACACTGGAGCGGCTGGGAGCCTGAAGACTTTATGAAGCTGGGCTACTCAGTAACTGTATTGAAGGGCTTTCACCATGCGCAGAATCCTTCATTCCGGGAAGCCTTCGGTGAGAATCATGCGCCGCTGGACGCCCTGCTCGCCTGCAAGACCGTATAAATGAACTCAGGGAGGAGGCCGGGGCATGAATCAGAAGACCAGGGTCTCGGTGGTGATTCCGTTCTATAATTGCCCCTACGTGCATCTGGCGGTCGAAAGCGTGCTGGCCCAGAGCTACACGGATATCGAGCTGATCGTGGTGGATGATGGTTCAACGCTTCATATGGAGAAGCTTGAAGCTTATATGAGCCGGATCGTGTATGTCCGCAAGACCAACGGAGGCACCGGCTCGGCGCTCAATAGGGGAATTGAGGTGGCCAGCGGAGCTTATTTTGCCTGGTTAAGCGCGGATGATCTGTTCCATCCGGACAAAATCAGACGGCAGATAGAAGCCATCCGCGCCACAGGAACCTCCTTCAATCATACCGCTTATTATTATATCAATGAGCTTGGGGAACGGTTCTCTGAAATCATCCGTATGCCGGCCTACAGCAGGCCGGCTTTCATTGAGACTATGATGTCCGGCTGTCCGGTTAACGGCAGCTCGGTGCTGTTTGATATGAAGATCCTCTCCACGGTTGGACGGTTTAATGAGCATCTTTTGTATACACAGGATTATGACATGTGGCTGCGGACTCTGCCGCACTATGAATGGTCATATATCGAAGAGCCGCTGCTGGATTACCGTGTGCATAATGAGATGGGCTCTGTCTTACACAGGGAAGCGCAGGCCCGGGAAATTGCCATGGTGCAATTCATGCACAAGAGCAATCTGACGCAGCTGCTGAGAAAGGAGAGAAGGAATTGAGACTGACTTTTCCGGTCCTGACCTTATCCAGAGGCGGCGCGCAGCGGATGATAGCGGAGCTGGCGAACGCTCTGACGGTTATTGGCCATGAGGTTATTATTCTTATGCCCAGCCTGGGTGTCGTGGAATATGAGATGAAATGTCCGATTATCCCTGTGCCCGCTCCGGTTCTTACAGAACATCATTTTCCTTACGGAGATGTCATTATCTCCAATTTTTATACAACTGTTCCGGTTGCCGAGCGGGCCAGCCGGCAGGGCAAAGGGCTGCATATCCGGCTGGCCTTATGCTATGAGCCAAATTTTTTGCCGGATAATAATCAGTCATTCGCTTCTTACAGCATTACCCGCAACCTGCTTGTACTGTCACGCTGGCAGCAGGAGGTCATACGGATCAATCACGGCGTTAAGGGCAGAATTGTTCCGGTTGGCGTTGCTCCGGATTTCCATAATAGGCATATACGCGGCAATGGCGACCGGCCACTGATCGTTTCGGCCATCATGCGCCGTCCGGAGGGTGGCTTTTCGGGCCACCGGGAACAGGAATACCTGCTTCAGCAGCTCGATATGGTCAAGCGGCTTCATCCTGAGGTGGAGATCTATATCATGACACCCCCTGCTGAATATGCCGCTTCCAGGAGTTTGCAGGTATTGCTTAACACCGGGCGCTATCAGCTTCGGACACCCGGGGATGACACGGAGCTGGCCTATCATTACAATGAGACAGATATTTTTGTCAGTTCAAGTACCAATGATGCCGGTTCATTGCCGGGGCTTGAAGCGATGCGCTGCGGTGCCGCACTGGTTACCGTGTATGCAGGGGGGAATCTTGAATACTGTGCGCACGGGCAGAACTGCCTGATGTCGTACCGTCATGAGAACCGTCTTGCTGCGGATATCGTGACGCTCATTAAGGACCCGGAGCTTCGCCTGCGTCTGGCCGCCAGGGGAGAGCAGGATTCCCTGCAGTTCACCTGGGAGAGAAGCGTGCAGGTTTTCCAGGCGGAGCTGTTTGAAATAGTGTCCAGACAAGGCGCGTGAGGCCTCCGGCCCCTGGCGCAACACAATACACAGAGAAACCTTCAACCCCGGTTGGCGATGGGGATTGAAGGTTTTTTTTGGCCGGCAGACTGTAGTCAAAAGATAGAGAAGGAGTTCATCATCTCGCGGAAGGAATGCGCGTACTGATCGAATCCGAAATGCGTAACCATATGCTGACGGCCCTGATAGCGTATGGCTTCACGCAGCGCAGTATTATTCATCAGCTCCAGTCCTTCGTTCACGGCAGCCTCCACATTGCCAATCGGATAGAATTTACCCGTAATATTATGGGTGATGAAGGATCTGACCCCGTCGGAATCCGTACTCAATACAGGACAAGAACAGCAGACAGCCTCAGCTACGGCATATCCGAAGCCTTCTGTGACAGAGCTGGACAGCAGGAAGCCTCCTGAAGCGGCAATCGATGAATAATAGACAGGCATCATCTGATTGGGTATATTCGTGAACACATTCAGCCGGTCATTCAGGCCAAGAGCATGCAGCTCTTCATGAAATGCCGCCTTCTGGTCCTCGGCGGCCAAGCCCGGATCATGGAACATCCAGAGATGGAGGTTAGGTTTGGCTTGGCGGATATGATAGGCAACCTTCAGGTACTCGCTCCAGTTCTTATTGGGCTCCAGCCGCCCTACCCAGGCGATCACGGGATCAACAGGCGCCTCGGCGGGGATATACTGGAATTCGTGGACGTCCACGAGGTTCGGGATGACATAGCGCTGGAGCCAGGGGCAGATCTCGATGAACAGCTCCAGTAAATGATCGGTGGGGGGAATCAGCACAGCATTGCAGTAGGATTGCAGATAAGGCACGGACTCTATAATCACATTACGGGCTTCGCTTCGTGTTCCCAGACCCTGAGACTCGTAGATCAGGATCCCGCCATACCCCAGCCGGCGCAGGCGTTCCAGCAGCAGATAATCGGAGGTGACGATGATGGCGTCATAATGATGGGTATTCAGTATGGATCTGATATCTTCATCATGCGGAGTGATGAATACCGGAAAGCTTACACTGTTGTGGGTGCCGGTCCCCGCCATGAGATAGAGGACATGGCATTCAATGCCGTTCTTCTGAAGACTCTCACACCGCAGCCTGTTCAAGGTCTCGACCCCGCCGCTTGGTACATAAAACGTAAATAGAATTTTCAAGCTTACCCCTCCTGATCTGGACTGCCTGCGGAGACATACAGTCTGCTGTTTTATAAGATACGCCGGATTACTCTTACATGTGACTGTGGGGCGGCATTGCCAAATCCTGCTCTGGATAGCCCGGCAGCAGGGGAGCCATGCTAAGGTTGTTACGCTGCACTTACTTACTTCTGTGATGGGGGATGAATGAATGTTGCGATCGAAATTAGGTTTGTCAGTTACTGCGGCACTGCTGGTTGGTGCCATCAGTATTACCGGTTGCGGTACCAACAACTCTGCAAGCGACAACGGTAATATGCAGACCAAAAATGTACGGGGGGCAGACGGGCGTATTCACGTAAACTCTGTACGGAACGGGATGCGCGATGATGACTTCGGCAGCATGGAGATGAGCAAGGAATTGGCTGACCGTGTAGCGGCCATGCCGGAAGTCCGTTCGGCTAACGTGATTATGGTTGGCAGAAGCGCTTATGTCGCTGTAATGCTGGAGAATGCTTCGGGCGGCGTACACACCCGGAATACCACCCGGGAGATGGCTACGGGAAGAGGGACAGCTGCCGGCGTTCCCGGAATGACGGGTACAGGCGGTTCGATGGCTGGAATTCCGGGGAGCCTGACAGGCACCGGGACTGTCGGCGGTACAGGCATGGCGGCTCCGGAAAATTATCCGGGGAACGGCAACAACGGGATCATGTCCGGCAGCAATATGACGGATGGACGGCATATGAAGCGTGATATCGATGAGAGCCTTGGGGGCACCGTTGGAACACGCAGCGTGTCACCGGGTACGGGAGCTGCTATCACGGATAGAGACACGCTTACCGGGGAAGTTAAGGACAAGATCGCCGCAGAGGTGAAAAAAGGAAACACTTACGTGAAGAACGTCTATGTCTCGGCGAACCCGGATTTCGTGGAACGGGCCGATTATTATGCCCGGGAATTCCGTGCCGGACATCCGCTCAAAGGCTTCGCGAATGAATTCCGCATTATGGCCGAACGCATTTTCCCTGCGCGCAGCGGACGGTAAGCAGCATTGTGCTCTTGAATGAAGATAGTATTCCAGCGGGATATGAGGCTTATTCAGATGACGGGCACACACAGGCAACAGTGTAATGAAGACAGACGCAAACAATGCAGCCACCGTTCCCGGAAAGCCGGGTGAGAGGGCTGCATTGTTGTGTTTACAGGTTACCGGATCAGGCCTCCAGCTTGCGTCCGCCGATCCATACGCCGCGCAGATTCAGCTCTTGGTCCAGCTGCAGGATATCGCCGCGCTTGCCAGCCTCAAGTGTTCCGATAGAACGCTGCAGGCCGAGCGACAGCGCCGGATTAAGGCTGGCTGCCTGCGAGGCTTCGGGCAGGCTGAGACCGACCTCCTGAACCAGATAACGGAAGCCTTTGATCATCGTCAGTGTGCTGCCGGCCAGCGCTTCGGGATGCTCCTTGAGGGTGGCGATCCCGTCCTTGACGATGACAGGCAGATCGCCGATGGCATATTCTCCGTCGCTGAGTCCGGTCGCTGACATGGCATCTGTGATCAGCAGCAGATTGTTGTTGTTCTTCAGCCGGGTGATGATGCCGATGGCTGCCGGATGAACATGGATGCCGTCGGCAATCACCTCGGCTCTGATCCGGGGATCGAACAGGACGGCCCCGGCCGTCCCCGGCTTGCGGTGATGCAGCGGCGTCATGGCGTTGAACATGTGCACCGCCTGATTCAGTCCGGCATCAGCCGCAGCAATCACCTGCTCGAATGTGGCATCGGTGTGTCCCAGCGCAGCCGTAATGCTATGCTTGCGCAGCCACTCTATAGCTTCCAGAGCCGCTTCACGCTCAGGGGCCAGGGTGACCTGGCGGATCATTCCCGGATACCGTTCCTCCCATTGCTCCAGCCACTCTATATTAGCCGGTACGATGTGCTCGGGATTCTGCGCTCCAGGCCATCTTACGCTGATGAACGGTCCTTCCAGATGTACGCCTGCCAGCCTTGCATAAGGCATGCCGCCTTCACGGGTGCGATAAGCATCCACCTCAGCCAGTACTTGATCGATATCTGCCTTGGCAGCCGTCATGGTTGTAGCCAGCATAGAGGTCGTCCCGTGTGAGGCGTGGAACCGTGTGATGGTGTCAATAGCATCTGCATCGCTGTACATGAAGTCATGTCCGGCTCCGCCATGCACATGCACATCGACGAAACCGGGGATCAGCAGACCTTGCGGCTCCCGGGTGGCTATATGCCAGCCCTCATAGGCTGCGGGCAGCCAGGCAGCTTCTCCGGCATATTGGATCAAGCCTTCCGCTACGGCAACTACACCCTGCTCAATAATTCCGTCAGGAGTCAGCACTTTGCCGTACAACAATTCTCCGCGCGTACCGTTTATTTCAGCCATTTGGCAGCTCCTTCATCCAGCAGCACGACCACATTCGGATGGCTCTGCAGCAGCGAGGCGGGACACTGGGTGGTGATTGGACCCTCCAGCGCATTCTTAACCGCTTCGGCCTTCTCTTCCCCGCGGACAAGCAGGACAATCTGCTTCGCCTTGAGAATGCCGCCAATCCCCATCGTTACGGCTTGGCGCGGCACATCCTCCACACGCTCGAAGAAGCGGGCATTGGCCTCCCGGGTCTCTTCCAGCAGGTCAACCACATGCGTCCCGCTGCTCAGGCTGGCGTCCGGCTCATTGAAGCCAATATGGCCGTTGCTGCCGATGCCGAGAATCTGGAGATCCACAGGGCCGTTATCCTCCAGCATCCGGTCATAGGCCAGACATTCGGCTTCCAGATCGGGGGCATTTCCGTTCGGGACATGGGTGCGGGCCAAGTCGATATCAATATGGTTGAACAGATGCTCATTCATGAAGCTGCGATAGCTCTGCGGATGATCCACAGGGAGCCCGACATATTCATCCAGGTTATAGGACGAGGCTTTGGCGAAGCTGACATTGCCCTTGCGGTGCATCTCCACCAGCTTCTCATATACCCCGACAGGTGAGCTTCCGGTAGCCAGTCCCAGAACGGCTCTGGGATTGCTCTGCAGCAGACTGGCGATCAGGTTGGCTCCTGTAGCTGCGAAATCTTCTTCATGCTGAAATTTCAAAATATTCATTAGATTTGACCTCCCCGTTTATGACGGTAATGTTGGACGTTCCTGTAGGACTGCTCCAGCTTGGGGATGAAATCCCCGAACCGGGTACTGACCATGCCGGTGAACAGAATATCGATAATATGCAGCTGTGCGATTCTTGACGCCATATCGCCGCGCCGCATGCCTTGCTCAAGGGACGAGGAGAACAGCGGAATATCGGCCAGCGTAGCCAATGTGCTGCTTCCATAAGAGGTTAACGACACTGTGGCAGCGCCGCTTGCGGCCGCACAGGTTAAGGCATCGACTGTCTCCGGGGTCTCCCCCGAATACGAGACCGCGAAGGCCACATCGCCGGAAGAGAGCGAGGAAGCGGAAGTGATCTGCATATGAGAATCGGCAAAAGCGGTGCAGTTCACGCCAATGCGGATCAGCTTCTGATAGAAATCCTGGGCCACGATGGACGACGTAGCCATCCCGTACAGATCGACCCGCCGCGCCCGGCACAGCAGATCAATGACCTGCTGCAGCCGTCCCAGATCCAGCAGCGAGGTAGTGTCCCGGATCGAGGCCAGGTGGTTGGCCTGCATCGCTTCTACAATGAATGGCAGCGGATTACCAGCGACGATGTCCTGATAAGAGGAGCTGCCCGCCTCCGGCGAGCCGTCGCTATGCGCCAGCTCAGCCGCCAGCTTGAGCTTGAAATCGGGATACCCCTTGAAGTGCAGCGCTTTGCAGAAGCGCGTAATCGTCGCCGTGCTGATGCCGCATGCCTCAGCCAGCTCCGTGATGCCCATATGGACAATTTCCCCGGGCGAGGCCAGAATGCGTTCAGCCAGCTTGCGTTCCACTTGTGACAGCTTGGGCTTGCCATGCTCCAGAGCATGCAGAATGGGAGACAAGCACTCACCTTCTTTTCTATAGATTGCTCAAGATTACTCATGAAATTATTTTACATAATATATACATAGATAAAGAAAATTATTTTCATATTCAGGATAAAACAAATTGCGGAAGGTTGCAATAGGCAGTTTGGTTTGGGGTGGAATGACACACAAAAAGCTGCAATCTGCGTGTTGAAGGCACACGCACAGATTGCAGCTTTTACATAACAAGAGTGTTTACTTAGTGATCCCGCCAGCAGCCTTCGTCCTGTTGGCAGGACGTCTGCCGCGCAGCAGCTCCCATAGAATGAAGACGAGAATGAGCAGCTGCGGGATGGTGGTCTCCCAGGTCGGATACATGCCAAGCCAGCCGATGGAAGGCAGACTGTGCCCGTTATGGGCGGGCAGCTTACCGGCGATCTGTAAGGCATGGAGGCTCTCACCGAGAAAGCGGAACACCAGATAGTAGATCAGCACTGTAGCAGCGCGGAAGAAGGCGGCAACCGGCAATTTGGCACTTAGTACAATCATGGCATAGCCGAGGATGATCAGAACCACCAGGGCACTGCCAATCCCGAGCAGCAGCTGAGAGGTGTTAATGGCCGGTGCCATCCCTGCGTAGAAAATCGTAGTCTCCGCCCCTTCGCGCAGAATGGCCAGCGCAGCGATGAAGAACAGGTACCACAGATTGCCTTTGGCCAGGGCCCCTTGCATCTGGCGGTCCACATACTTATTCCAGGCTGCCGTGCTGGATTTGCCGTGCAGCCAGCGGCCGACGGTGAGCATCATGACCACGGCAACGAGGCCGGTGATGCCTTCGATCAGCTCACGCGCTCCGCCGGAGGCGGCTTGGGAGAGGGAATAGGTCAGCAATACGGCGAGCCCGATGCTTGCGGCCAGACCTGCCGCCGCGCCGGACCAGACCCAGCGGCGGGCCGCCGGTTCTGCTTCCCGGCGCAGATAGGCGAGGAGAGCGGCGAGTACAAGAATCGCCTCCAGCCCCTCGCGCAGCAGAATGAGTGCCGCATCCCACGCGGTATATGTCCGTTCCCCGGCCAGCGGCGTCAGCTCAGAGAGCATCGTGTCCATCAGCGGTAGCGCTTGGTTCAGCTTCGGAGGGCTGGAGAGCAGATAGCCGGTGACGGCAGTGCTCTCATTCTCAATGCTGGCGTAGACTGTGGGCGAGGCAAGCTGCACCTGGCCTTCTGCCGATGGCCAGGCGGCGATGAACTGCCCCATTACCTCAGCGGCTGCTGCGCTGTCTCCGGCCTGGGCGGCGGCGGAAGCCTGCTTCAGATAGCTGATCAGCCCCTCAATGGAAGCCGGCTCCGCTGGCGTGCCTCCGGTATCGACGGCCTTGCCTTCGCTGTAGTCGGACAGCAGGGCCGCGAGCGCCCCGGATTCCGCCTGCGCGGCCTCCGCGCGGACCGGCTCTGCCTGCAGCGCAATTCGCAGCAGGCTCATCTTCGTCTCCAGCAAGCCGTAGACGGCGGGATTGTCCGCCCGGATGCCGCGTTCCGCCGGCGTCCATCCGTTCACCACGGCGCGGTAGGCTTCCGCCGCCGCTGCCCAGTCGGCGCTGCGCGCCGCATCCCGCGTGCGCTCCGCCGCGGGCAGCAGCTTCGCCGCCGCTGCGCGGCCGGCAGCGCCCGGGGCACCGCCGCCTTCGCCTGCAGCGGCGGTGACGAACGCGTCCACGCTGCGGGCGAGCGTGGACAGGGCCGTCTTGGCGGGCGCTCCGCCGCCGCCCGCCAGGGCTTCCGCCGCAGCGGCCAGCGCGGCGTCCACCTCGGCCGCCGGACCGGCGAGTGCCGGGTCCGGCTTGCTCTCGTTCGCGCTGCGCCACAGCGCCGCGAACGATTCAATATCGGCCGCCGCCGCCTCCCAGCGGCTCTGGCCGGCCTCGACCAGCGCGCTGCCTACAGGCGGCAGCAGCTCATCCAGCGGCGCGCCTGACGCAGAAGCCGGCGCGCCGGGCAGCAGCACAAGCAGGCAGAGCAGCAGCAGCGCTGCCCGGATCTGCCGCCAAGAACTCTGTGTAACTGTGAGGATCATCGGGATCATTCCCTTCAAGTTTAGCGAGGAGGGGTCACTTGTAACGGACTCAGCTGCGCTTATTTTAGCAATATTAACGTTTCTGCAAGTTGAACGGACTCAGTGGAGCTTATGTACAAATAATTGGGAGGAAAACGCCCGCCGTAGCGGAAATAAGCGCCGTGCAGTCCGCTCGAGTAGCTGAATATGCTCGAAAAGAGAAAATAAAGGCCTCTCTGTCCGTAACGATCAGCTACCTGTCCGTCCTCTCCGGTCCCCGAATCGCCGCAGCTCCGGTCCCCGAATCGCCGCAGCTCCGGTCCCCGAATCGCCGCAGCTCCGGTCCCCGAATCGCCGCAGCTCCGGTCCCCGAATCGCCGCAGCTCTGGTCCCCGAATCGCCGCAGCTCTGGTCCCCGAATCGCCGCAGCTCTGGTCCCCGAATCGCCGTTGCGCTTCTGGCCTCAGAATCTCCATGGCTCCTGCTTCCTCAGCGTCACCCGTCACAGCCTGGGCATTTCATCCCTCGAGCAGCAGCTCCCCGATATAGCCGCCTTCGCGTACACCCGGGAAGCAGGCGAACACAGCGCTGCCGGTGTGAACCATATATTCATTCAGCCGGTCATTTTTGGAGAGGCGCTGCTGGATGCTGACGAACTGCTTCATCAGGTCCTTCTGGAAGCTGATGAATACCAGTCCGGCATCCAGCTGTCCGGTCTTGAGATCCATGCCGCTGGAATAGGAGTAGGAGCGGCGCAGCATTTTGACCGAGCCGTCCCCGTGGGCGAGAGCGGAATGGGAATCCGGCGGAATAAGCGGCTTGCCGGCGGCATCGGCTGCCTCCAGATTCAGCTCGGCGAATTCATCCTGCGCTCCGATCGGTGCGCCGCTCTGCCGGTGCCGCCCGAAGGTGGCCTCCTGATCGCTCAGGGAGGAGCGGTCCCAGACCTCAATACGGAAACGTACGCGGCGCAGTGCAAGATACGTGCCCCCGTTCATCCAGGCCGGGCCATCCGCGCTGCCGCTCCAGACGATATTTCGCATCTGCGCCTCATCGGTGACCCCGGGATTCCCGGTGCCGTCCTTGAAGCCGAGCAGATTGCGCGGCGTGCCGCCTGACGGGTCGGCACTGCCGCTGCGCTGGAAGCCTTCCTGTGTCCAGCGCAGCACTGCCGTGCCCCGGGCGATACGGGCCAGATTGCGGATGGCATGGAATGCCACCTGCATATCATCGGCGCAGGCCTGCACACAGAGATCGCCGCCGCACCACTGCGGCTCCAGGCTGTCGCCTGTGAATGCCGGGAGCTCGGTGAAGGAGGCAGGCCGCTTCCCGGCAAGGCCGAAGCGGCTGTCGAACAAGGCCGGACCTGCGCCGAAGGTAAGCGTGCACTTGGATGGGGTAAGGCCATCCGCTTCGCCGGTGTCGGTAGGCGGAAGATTGGGTTTGTCATTCGCTGTGCCGATCATCGTGCCTGAGGTCAGGGCGGCGGCAGCGGCGGTCCAGGCCTCCAGCAGTTTTTTCACATCACTGACCTTGGTGGTCGTCAGATCAAAGGAGGCGAAGCACAGAAAATTCTGCGCAGGGGTAAGGATACCCGCCTGATGCTTTCCGTAGAACGGAATGCGATCTGTTGCTGTGTACTGCGCAGAAGCCGCAGGAACAGCCGGAGCCGCCGCCTGGCGCGCAGCCAGAATGCCGCCCACACCGCCTCCGCCGAGCAGCAGGCCGAGGCCCGAGGCACCGGTAAGCCGCAGCATATCGCGGCGGCTGAATTTGGTATTGAACAACTTGGACTCCGGCGCAGGAGTCCTGCTGTCCGCGTCGGCGTGACTCCGGGGATTCTTGTCTTTCTTATTCATACCGTCACACTCCCAGAATCGTTCCCATATTGGATAACGGCTCGGCCAAGGCATCCAGATTCTGGCTTAACTTCCGGACCTCGTCTTCTTTCAGTGTTTCGTAAGACACATATCCATCCCCGGATTTGAACGGCGCAAGCTCATTCATTAAGGCTGTGAACCGCTCGCCGATGGTTTGCGCAAGGTCCGGGTCTTTTTTGGCCAGCTCCGGCTGGAGCAGCTCATAGATCTTCCGGGCCCCCTCCACATTCGCCACAAAATCATACAGATCCGTATGGGAATAACGCTCCTCTTCCCCTGTTACTTTGGAGGAGGAGACCTCATTCAGCAGCTCAACAGCCCCGGTAACGAGCAGATTGGCATCGACTCCGGCCGTCTCGACCTTGGCGCGCAGCAGCTGCGCATCCTTCAGCAGGCGGTCCGCGACCTCCGTCATTCCTTCCGTTGTATGATTCTGCCAGAGCGCCTGTTCAATCTTATGGAAGCCGCGCCACTGCGCTGCATCCACATCATTCTCACGGGCATCTATATTCGGGTCCAGATCTCCAAGCGCTTCAGCAATCGGCTCGATCCGTTCATAATGCATACGCGCCGGAGCATACAGCGCCTTGGCTTCTTCCAGCTTGCCCGCCTTGACGGCATCTGTGAAGCCCTCGGTCTGCTTGACGAACGCATCGCACTGTTCAATAACGTATTTCCGGTACTCGTCGATGGCAGTAGTGAAGTCGGCCGCCGTTCCGTCCGGGGCTGTGGTGGCTGAAGGTGTGCCGGCGGCCCCGCCCCCGGTCCCAGCTGCGGCATTATTTCCGGAGTTATTCCCGCCGTTGCCATTGTTGCCATCGTTATTACTGTTATCCTTGCTTGCGCATCCGGCAAACAGGAGGGAAGCTGCAAGCAGACCCGCAGGTACGGCATGACTAATCTTCATGGATTATGGACACTCCTTCTGTTAATGATAATCATTATCAATGATGGACTTATCATAATTCTCGAACCTTTACCTGTCAATGAAAATGTGATAATTATCATATTCATGCCGATTCGCACAAATGAAATAACAAAAAACGCCTCCGGCTAACCAGAAGACGCAGATATTATCTGAATTCCTGTACAAAATGCAACACTCTACTCATAACCATGGCCCAAATCAAGTTTTGTTGTAGAAAAGACAGCAATTTCTCTGTTTTTAGGAGAGAGTCTTGTAAATTCCTGTTTTTTATACAACATTCCTCTCGGACATCCGGCTATTCTTGAATCAAAGTTGTAATACCTACAACAATGTGTAATCCCGAAAACTCCTGAAATCCTACAATAGCTCAACCGCCAGATCTGTTACTACACCGTGGACCGCTCAATAATCCGGTAGTCCAGCTTGCGGTAGACCGGCTCGGGGTGCTCCGAGTGAATCTGCTCATGGATGATGCGGAAGGCGGCGGCTCCCATCTCATACAGATGATTGTCGATGGTGGTAATCTCCAGCAGCCGGCCGATCGGCTGATTATCGAAGCCCATGACCGCGAGGTCCCCGGGGATGCAGAGACCCGCTTTGCGCGCTTCAATGATCAGCCCTGCCGCCACATGATCGCCGGTGATTATCAAGGCTTCCGGCCGCCGCGGCATCCTCAGCAGTGACCGGGCAGCGGCTGCGCCGTCCTCCTCCGTTAGGCAGTCATAGATCATCCATTCCTCTTCAAAAGCCAGCTGATGCCCAGCAATGAATTCGCGGTAAGCGGCCTGCCGGATCATGGCGCTGCTGCCGCCCTGACGGCCCTCGCAGTAACCGATGGAGCGGTAGCCCTTGCCGGTCAAATACTCCAGCCCCTGCTTGAAAGCCGCATAATGCTCAATATAGACAGAGGAATAGCGGCGCTCACCGCTGTCCTGGCAGGTGACGACCGGACCGTAGGCCGTATACTCCTCGATGATGTCTGGCTTCAGCGCAGTAGATACAATAACGACACCGTCAATCTCTTTATGGCGCAGCATCTCCAGCACTTTGATTTCTTCTTCTTCCCGGTAATTGCTCTGGCACAGAATCAGCCGGTATTGCGAGAGCAGCGCCTCGTGGGCAATTCCATTCATAATAATCGAGAAATAAAAAGCATGAATATACGGAACAATCACCGCCACCGCACCGGTGCGTCCGGTAATCAGATGAACGGCGTTCATATTGCGGGTATAGTCCAGCTGCTCGATCGTTTGCAGTACGGCAGCTCTTTTGTCCTTGCTGACATACGGATGATTATTCAGCACCCGCGAGACGGTGGTGACGGATACTCCGGCCATCCGGGCGATTTCTTTAATATTAGCCACGTGCGTCTGCGCCTCCTGTGTGAGACTGGTATGTCATTATTTTACCATAGAAATGAACAGCTTTTCCGGCCTATAAAAAGCTTGCTATGGAATCCATTTCATACATTACACTGGGGGTGCAACAGCAATCTCTACCGGAGAAACCGGCGTGACCGCAAGGGCGTGACGGACCGGTACAGCTTGTTGCTGTAACCGAATTCTATACCATTTGCCTGCCGGCTGCCGCCCTTGATGTCTAAGGAGCTGCGGCTGTTTTTGCTGCGCCCTGGCTGCAATATGCCGGGATTGTCCAGACTCCGCTCCTGCCCCCGCCCAATTTAATGCTGCGACAGCACCATTAACTGCCCCCCCACATAGTATGGTTTGACTGTATCCCTTTACCTTGTTATACCAAACAAACCCAGGGCAAGGAGGGGTGACACCATTGAAGGGGAATGAACATCATAGTAAATTTTTGTTGACGCATCGTGAACGCGAAGTATTCGAGCTTCTTGTGCAGGACAAAACTACACGGGATATTGCCGGACTGCTATTCATTAGCGAAAAAACCGTCCGCAATCACATTTCCAATGTAATGCAAAAATTAAACGTAAAAGGCCGTTCGCAAGCGGTTGTCGAGCTGATCAAGCTTGGGGAGCTGAAAATTTAGCTGCCATGCTTCAGAGGTGATGCGTTTAAGCCTTCTCTTATCCTTCGGGATGAGGGGAGGTTTTTTGTTGTTTGCAGGTGATTGTAGTCCGCGAATATTAAGCTTTTTGCGATTTACAGATTGACGGATGGGGCGATTGGTTGTAAAATCTGTGTAAAGTATAAACCTTTAAACTTTTGAAGTGGTTTCGATACTTTTAGTAAAATGTAAAGCTGACGTCCAATGTTCGATTTTTCAGTCAGGCTGTAGGTTGTGGCATGCTGAGTAAATCTTTTTTATTTCTTAAAAAGTTAAATCGTTTAAACTTTCGAGCGTGGAGGCATAGATATTTACATGAATATTCATGATGTAGCCAAGAAGTCGGGGCTCTCTGTAGTGACCGTATCCAGAGTCCTTAACAATTCACCTTCTGTACGTGAAGGCAACAGGCGGAAAGTGCTGCAAGCGATGGAGGAGCTGAACTATCAGCCCAATTCAGCGGCGCGGAGCCTTGTGCGCGGCAAGACTGGAGTCATCGGGATGTCGATTACCAATTTTAACGACTCTTTCTATGACCGCGTGATTCGCGTAGTGAACCGGAAGCTGGCAGAGCAGGGTTATTTCCTGGCCCTGTCGATCGCTGAGAATGACGATGATGGGGTCAACTTCCTGTTCCAGAAGGACCGCGTGGACGGGATTATCCTGTTGTCTCCGCTGGAGGAGAAGGAATACGTGGAGGAGCTGAAGCGCAAGAACATTCCGGTGGTCCTGCTGGATAATCAGTTCGAGCATGAAGATGTTCCAAGTGTGCTCGTTGATAACTATCAAGGGGGGTATGAAGCTGCCGGGCACCTGATCAGCCTTGGACACACCCGGATCGCCTATATCGGCGGCCCGCCCGAGTTCCTCAGTGTAACGGAGCGCAAACGGGGGTACGTTCAGGCGCTGGATGATGCAGGACTATCGCCCTTTGCCACAGAATATTGCGGATTTACGGTAAGCAGCGGTTATGAGATGGCCCAGAGATGGATTCGTGAAGATAAGCTGCCGACGGCCATTTTTTGCGGAGACGACTTTATTGCGCTTGGGGTTGTTCAAGCCCTGCGGGAGGAAGGGATTCGGGTGCCGCAGGATATTTCGGTGGTGGGTTTTGACGATCAGCAGTTTGTCGGTGAATTCTACCCGCGGCTTACGACAGTCCGGCAGCCTGAGGCGCAGATGGGCAACATCGGCGTTGACATCCTGCTGAAGCTGATTCATGGGGAGGTGATTCCGCCTGCGGTAACGAAGCTTGCTCCACAGCTTCTCATTCGTGAATCCACCGCCTCTGTTCGATTAACTTGAGATTAGGAGTGAATGATCTGTGAAGTATTTTTTGGGAGTGGATGCAGGGGGCAGTAAGACCTACGCAATGATTGCAGATGAACAGGGGAAGATTCTCGGTGCAGGCAAGGGCGGGAACGGGAATCATCAGCTGAACCGTGAGCAGGCGGAGAACAGCTTGCAGCAGGCGGTATCGGAAGCCCTTATGGCCTCCGGCCTGACCAGGGACCAGCTGGATCACGCCTGGTTCGGCCTGGCGGGAGCGGACAGGGAAGCCGATTTCCGAATCCTGCGGCCCATCATCAGCCGTCTCGGCCTTCCCCGGACTGAGATTTCCTGTGATACCTGGAACGCCTTGCGTTCAGGGACAGAGAAGAGTTACGGAATCGTGCTGATTTGCGGCTCGGGCGTGAACTGCAGCGGCAAAAATCCGGCGGGTGCGACTTATCAATGCGGCGGATTCGGCTACCGGTTCGGGGATTTCGGTGGCGGCTATGACTTAAGTATGGAGGTCTTCCGCAGTGTCCTCAGGGCGGATGACGGCAGAGGAGAGAAGACGGTCCTCAGCGAGCGCCTAACTGAGCTGCTGGGCTACTCCAACGTCCCGGAGCTGAGGGAGGATTACCTGGATCATTTCAGAGACCTGCCTCCGCAGATTGCGGAGCTGCTGTTTCAGGCGGCAGAGGAAGGGGACCCGGTAGCCAACGGGCTGCTGGTCAAGCAAGGTGATGAGCTGGGTCTGGCGGCGGCATCGGCCATCCGCCGGTTGGGCATGGAGGAGGAGTCCTTCGACATCGTGCTTGCCGGCAGCCTGCTGACCAAGGGAGACCGCCCGGGCATTATCCGGCGGGCGATTGAGGAAAGAGTGAAGCAGGCGGCTCCGAACGGCACATTAAGGATTTTAACCCGGGAGCCAGTGGTGGGGTCGGTCGTTCTGGCGATGGAAAGCAGCGGGCTGCGTGTGAATCACGAGGTTCTTGATCAACTATCACAGGGTAAGGAGGAGCAATATTCATGGAGAACACATTGAAGCTGGTTGTGATCGGAGCGGGGTCATCGTATACACCTGAATTAATTGAAGGGATCATCCTGCATCACCGGGAGCTTCCTGTCTGCGAAATATGGCTGGTGGATATTGAAGAGGGGAGAGAGAAGCTACATACGATTACGGAACTGAGCAAGCGCATGATTGCAGAGTCCGGGCTGCCGGTTACCGTTACGCAGACGCTTGATCGCCGGGAGGCCATTGCGGGAGCCGACTTCGTCTGCACACAAATCCGGGTAGGCATGCTGGAAGCGCGCAAATGGGATGAACTCCTTCCGCTTGAGTACGGTGTCATCGGTCAGGAGACGACAGGTCCCGGAGGAATGATGAAGGGCCTGCGGACCATTCCGGTTATTCTGGATATTTGCAAGGATATGGAGGAGCTGGCCCCCGATGCCTGGCTGCTGAATTTTACGAATCCAGCCGGTATGGTGACTGAAGCGGTTCACAAATATTCATCGGTAAAAAGTGTAGGCCTGTGCAACTCGCCCATCGGGTTTCAAAAGTGGCTCTCCGGGTTCTTCGGACTTCCCATGGAGAAGATCTATGCGGAGTTTGTCGGCATCAATCATCTGCACTGGGTATCCGATGTTGTAATTGACGGAAAAAGCAGGCTGCAGGAGCTCATAGATTATCCCCAGAGCTACAAGGCGGGAAATGTGCCGTTTGACGCCTGGGATCACCGGTTTCTGAATGGTTTGCAGGCGATCCCTTCCTATTATTTGAGCTATTACTATATGACGGATGAGATGCTTGCGGAACAGAAGGAAGCAGCGGCAACAACCGGCTCGCGCGCCGAAGTCGTGAAGAAGGTGGAAGAGGAGCTGTTTGAGCTTTACCGGAACGTAGAGCTGAAGGAGAAGCCGGAGCAGCTCGAGCAGCGCGGCGGAGCCTATTACTCGGAGGCGGCAGTGTTGCTGATGCGTTCCATTCATAATGATTCCCGCGATATCCAGACCCTGAATGTAAGGAATAACGGGATTATTGATTTCTTGCCGGATGATGCTTCGATTGAGGTGAACTGTATAGTCACCAAGCAGGGTCCGCTGCCCATTCCGCTCCGCAAAGTCCCCCAGTCTATGAGAGGCCTGCTGGCTGCCGTCAAGCAATATGAGAGCCTTACGATCGAGGCGGCGGTGCATGGAGACCGGGATGTAGCCCTGCAGGCAATGGTTCATCATCCGCTCATGCCTTCGGTTACTGTGGCAGAACAGCTGCTGGATGTCATGCTGGAGAAGAACAAACCGTTTTTGCCGTTATTTCAATAGAATCGTCCAGAGGAGGCCAAGCGGATGAATACGGCCAAGAAACCGAGCAGGTGGAAGGAATTTAACAGTCAACTGGATTTGCAGTCTATGGTTTGGCCGGGAATTATTTTTGTCTTCATTTTCAGTTACATTCCGATGTATGGCGTGGTTATGGCGTTCCAGCAATACGATATTTTCGGCGGCATGATGAACAGCCCCTGGGTTGGACTGAGGCAATTCAGTATGTTCTTCGAGGCGCCGGAGTTCTGGAATGTGATGCGCAATACCCTTGTGATTAGCCTGCTTAAATTGATTATCTGCTTTCCTGCCCCGATTCTGCTTGCGCTGATGCTGAATGAAGTCGGGCATATGGGCTTCAAGCGCGTGATCCAGACTGTCAGCTACTTACCGTATTTCCTGTCCTGGGTTATCGTATCCGGTTTCGTTTTCTCGCTGTTGTCCGTTGATAACGGAACGGTGAACTATCTGCTGGAACGGTTCAATCTGGTCCAGGAGCCGGTTAACTTCCTTGCGGTACCCAGATACTTCTGGTCCATTCTGGTAAGTGTAAATGTGTGGAAGGAGGTCGGCTTCGGAAGCATTGTCTATCTGGCTGCGATTGCCGGCATTGATCCGACCCTGTATGAGGCTGCATCTATAGACGGAGCAAGCCGTTTTAAACAAATTCACCTGATTACACTCCCCAGCATTACCCCCATTATCGTCATCTTTATGATTCTTGCCATCGGCGGTCTGCTCAGTGCGGGCTTCGAGGATATTCTGCTGCTCGCAACCAATCCGGTGCTGCGCCCTTACTCCGATGTGATCGACACCTATGTGTACCGTGTTGGGATACTCAATGCCAGATTCTCTTATGCGACAGCGGTAGGGCTGTTCAAAGCGGTGATCAGCGTCATTCTGCTGGTGACAGCCAACAAAATCGCCCGCCGGGCAGACGTCAGTCTCTGGTAGCCGCTGCTCATAGCGAATGCTTACGGGTGCAAGTTTTATTGCGAGGTACCGGCTGTAAGTAATACTCCATAAACCTTTTTAGGAGGGGTGAACAATGAGACTAAGCCTGGGCGACAAAGTGATGCAGCGGAGTATTTATATCCTTTTGGCCCTGCTGTCGCTGCTTATGCTATACCCGTTTTGGAATGCGCTTGTCATCTCCCTTAATCTGGGGAGCGATACGGCGCTCGGTGGTGTAACCCTGTGGCCGAGAGCATTTACGCTGGAAAATTATTATATTGTGTTTCAGGATGACCGCCTGCTGAATTCTTTTTGGATCACCATTCTCAGAACGCTCTGCGGCACGGCATTATCCGTCTTCTTCACGGCTCTGTTAGCTTACGGAATGTCCAAGAAGACCTTGGTATTCCGCAAACAATACATGGTGTTCTTCATGATCACAATGTTTTTCAGCGGAGGGCTTATCCCCAGTTATTTACTCATCCGTTCTTTGGGGATGCTGGATACCTTTTGGGTGTTGATTATCCCCGGCATCATCAGCGTCTGGAACATGATTGTCATCCGCACCTTCTTTAGCGCTTTGCCGGAGGGGCTGGAGGAATCCGCCAAAATCGACGGCAGCAGCAACTACGGCATTTTCTTCCGGATCGTGATTCCCGTCTCCGGCCCGGTACTGGCTACGATAGCTTTGTTCACCGCAGTAGGGTACTGGAACGACTGGTTTACAGGAGCAATCTACATTACCGAAGATCACTTGCTTCCTATACAGACCCTGCTGCGGCAGGTGATGAACTCCAACATCATGACCCAGATTGGCTCCTCGAATGCGATCGCGCTGGATCATATGAACCGGAATCGGACGATTACCACGAAGTCACTGACTATGGCTACGATGATGATCGCGACTATTCCGATTATCCTGACCTACCCTTTTCTCCAGAAGTACTTTGTGAAGGGCGTAATGGTCGGTTCATTGAAAGAATAGCAGTCTCCATCTTACGTAGAAAGAAGGAAAAAGAATGCGCAATCGCCTGACATGGGTAGCTCTGTTGCTGACTTCGCTGGTGCTTCTGCTCGCTGCCTGTAGCGGAGGGGGGAATTCCGGCACTTCACAGAACAATCTGAATACCGAGGGTGCTACAGATGACGGCAGCGGGATCAAGCCTGTCACCTTCAGCTTCTATGGGAACTACGACTGGCTTACGACATCACCATGGGGGGAGAATGAGGCGACGAAGTGGATTCAGGAGAACCGCAAGGTTACGGTTGAACCGATCCAGTCGGGAGGAGCGGCCGGAGAAAAGCTGAACACGATGATCGTTGGCGGCGATTTGCCGGATGTCATTTTTACAGACCGGGGATCTTCGGTGGAACGGCTGGTGCAGGCGGGGCAGCTCGTTGCCCTGGATGATTACTATGAGAAGTATCCGAACTTCAAGAAATATGTGAAGGAATCGACGCTGAATCTGCTCCGTTCCGATGACGGGAAAATCTATCAGATCCCGAACTGGTACACCTCCGGGCAATTCGGCAACGGCGGGTGGATGGTGAATAAGGATATATATAACGCACTCGGCAGACCGGCGCTGGAAACCTTCGATGACTTATATCAATATTTGCTAAAGGTGCAAGAGAAGTACCCGGATGTAGTTCCTCTGGAGGTTGGGGAGAAGGGGGCCGGTCTGGAAATTATGTATGGCGGCTTCAAGGAGAACTCTACCAGCAAGTTCGTTACACTCATGGGCTACCCGGACGGCGACAAGCTGTCATCGATTCTGGATGATCCTGCTTATGAGGAGATGGTGCTGTACATCAATAAGCTGTACCGTGAACGGCTGATTACGCAGGACGCACTTCAGCAAACCCAGGATGCGGTCAAGGAAAAGGTCAATACCGGACGGGTAGCCGTCATGGTTGAATCCAACATCACCACGTACGGAGCCGAGGGACACCGGGCACTGACAGCCAGCAATCCGGACAGCGGTTATGAAATTATCTGGCCGGTCCACAAGGCGGGAATAGACAAGACCAAAGTATTTGTAAGCGGCTTTGAGACGCTGGGCTGGAACGTCAGTGTCATTACCAAGCAAGCCAAGGACCCGGAGGCGATCTTCGCTTACTTTGACTGGATTACCGGTCCGGAGGGACAGAAGGTGCTGTTCTTCGGCCCTAAGGGCTTATACTGGGATGAAGAGGATGCGGACGGAGCACCGATCCCGAACGAGAAATACAAGACAACGCCTGCCAACGAGCGTACGGATACGATGCGGAAATTCGAGGACTTTAACTGGGCCGGGAATACGACCTTCATTGATACGGCGAAAATGAGCCTCGAGGCGCTGCTCTCCGCGAACCAGAAATCCTGGGAGACCGTAGCGCAGTCCACAGTGACCTGGAAAACCGCGCTGGACATTACACAATTCGTAAATACCGATCCGCTTCCCGATACGGAGACCGGCATCATCGCCCAGAATATTGCGGATATTTACACCCTTGCCTACGCCCAGATGGTTCAGGCGAAGTCGGACGAAGAGGTGCTGGCAGCACTGGATACCGCCAGAAAAAACACCGAAAAGGCCGGACTGGATAAGCTGCTGGCGTTCAGAACCGAGAAATGGCAGGAGAATGTTAAGAAGATCAACGCTACGAAATAATTCTTGTCATCTAGGTAGCACTGAGTTAAATACGACTATGATGTGGAGGCGAGATTATGGCATTTACGCTGAGATCAAGGTTTATGGCAGTGTTAAGCTTGGTGTTGGTTTCTTCGGTAGCGGGTGGTTCCCTTCCCCTTCCGGCCCAGGCCGAGGAGCAGAGCAATCCCCCTTTTGAGACGGAAGTGATTGTACGGACCGTGAACCAGTTCAAGAACCTGGCGGATGTCCAGAACTTCATCGCGCTGTCCACAACCTACGGGGTCGATGTCATCAGCATGAACGTGAAGCAGGATGAAGATGATGAGGTTCCGTCCGGCAGTGTATTTTATCAGAGTGATATCGCTCCCATCGCCCAGGGTTACCAGAATTTCGATGCTCTGCAGGCTGTCATTACGGCGGCCCATGCCGCAGGAATCAAGGTTCATGCCTGGATTCCCCAGTTCCACGACCAGCAGGCCTTCCTCGCTCACGATGAATGGCAGATGCAGGCGCTTGTGGACGGGGTTCAGACGCCGTTTACAGGCTCTAACGGCAACGAATATTTCGTCAATCCGGTTCACCATGAGGTTCAGCAGTATGAGCGTTCCATCATTCAGGAAGTGATCGGGAATTATGATGTGGACGGTGTTGTGCTGGACTGGATCCGCTTCGACAATTACAACATGGACGTCAGTGATTACACGGTTGCGAAGTATCAGGCTCAGTTCGGATATTCGCCGCTCAGCATTGACTTTGATACGGATTCGCCGCAGCGCCAGCAGTGGAATGAATGGAGAACCGAACAAATTGGACAGTATGTAGGCGATATCCGTGAGGATATTTCCCAGTCCGCGAATCCGGATGTGCCGCTCGGTGTGTATATTTTGCCGCCGGAGTTCACAGAGGTTGGACAGAATGTTGCCAAGTTCAAGGATGAGATCGACTTCGTTGCACCGATGGCGTACTTCGATGACTGGGAATTCAACAGTGATTGGGTATACAGTACCTCCTACGGCATCCTGAAGGATACGAGCGACCGGATCAGCGGCAGTAATGTGGACATTGTAGCTACCCTGGATAATGACTGGACCGATGATCAATATCAGGAGGTGTATAAAGGCATCCGTGAGAATTATCCGGGCGTGAAGCGCCTGTCGTTCTTTGCCTACGGGGCCTGGCCGGAAGAGGAACTGGCGAACATCCATGAACGGGAGACCTGGCCGACGCCAGGCTGGACGGCTCCGGTAGAGCAGGATTATCCGGCTCAGCTGCCCGCGGTATGGAAGGCGCGGAATATCGGTTCCATGCCGGGGAACGCCACCTACAATGCTTCCAATAAGCAATTTACACTTAGCAGCAGCTCAACGGATATTTGGGGCAATGGGGATCAGCTGAATTATATCTATCAACCCGTGAGCGGCAATGCGGAGATCGTGGTGAAGGTGCAGTCCGCCAGCTGGCTGGATGGCTGGGCCAAGGCCGGTATTATGATCCGGGAGTCGCTGAGTCATAATTCCAGGCACGCGGATATGATGCTAACCCCTGCGAATGGGGCCACCTTCCAGTATCGAACAGAAACTGCGGGCAGTATGGCCGACCATACCGCAGCTGCCTCGGTTCCGAAATGGCTGAAGCTGACGAGAAACGGCAATACGTTCAAAGGGTCCATTTCGGCCAATGGAAGCAGCTGGCAGACGGTCGGAACCATTCAGATCCCCATGAAACATAAAGTGTATATCGGGATTGCCCTCAGTAATCCCGGGAATGATTCGCGGAACAAAGCTGTGTTTGGAAATGTAAAGGTTACGGATTAGGGGGAGAGATGCATATGACTATGCCGCTACAGGAACGGCAGTATTTCTTCCGGGATTACTACGATCAGGGCGAAGAGCTGGTGCTGGAAGGGCAGCAGCTGAGAATTGAGCTGTCTTCAACGTTCTCCATGATTCAGAAATATGAAGGCCCGCTTGTTGCGGATGGCCCGATTAGGATCATTGAACCGCCTGGAGAAGGAGAAGAATCACCTGAGCCGGGCAATATCAGGCTGGAGCTTGAATATGAGGGAGCGCTTAAGGCCGATGGTTACCGGCTGGACATCGGTAAGGACGGCAAAATTACCATTGCTGCCTCCAATAAGAGAGGACTCAGGTATGGGATGGACGCCTTACACCGGCTGCTGAGGGTAGAGGAAGGCAAGTGCCGATTGCCCGTGGCTGCCATTCAGGATGAACCCTCTTTTCCGGTTCGCGGCATTATTGAAGGCTTCTATGGCACACCGTGGAGCTGGGCTGACCGGATCGATGCTGTGCGTTACCTGGCAGCTCATCGAATGAACACCTTCATGCATGCTCCCAAGGATGATCCCTATCATCGTGAGCTGTGGCGTGAGCCTTATCCAGAGGCCATGTTCGAGCAGATTCGTGAGCTGAAGCAGGAATGCGATACGCAGCTGGTGGACTTCTATTATTGTATTAGTCCGGGGAATGATCTGCAGTTTCGTAGTGAGGATGATTTGGCCAGTCTGGAAGCGAAGCTGGGAGCGATGATCGCCATCGGGGTGCGGCATTTCGCCTTGCTGATGGACGACATCGACTACGCATTGTCAGGGGAGAACCTTCATTACCTGGAGCGCTCCGGGCTGGCGCATGCCTATGTGGCCAACCGTATGTATGACTATTTAAGCCGTCAATTGCAGAAGGTCACTCTGGTGATGTGCCCCTCCGAGTATTGGTCCTGCCGGGATAGCGAATATAAGCGGGATATCCGTGAGCAGCTGCATACGGATATCAAGGTATTCTGGACCGGTTCGGCCGTCTTTGCCCGGCAGGTCGGGAGCAGGCAGGCACGGGATAATTACACCTATTACGGACATGAGCTGTGGCTGTGGGACAACATCCCTGTCAATGATGCCGACTACGACCGGCTGTTTCTGGACCCGGTTCGCGGACGTTATTCCCGGCTTGGCCAGACCGGACATCAGGCCGTGGTAGCGAATCCGATGGTTCAGTGGGAATGCTCCAAGATTACACTGAACACCATGGCCGACTATATGTGGAACAGTGAGCGTTATATGCCGGAGCTGTCCTGGGAGCTGTCGGTCCGGGAATTCGCCGGAGAACTGGCAGACGACATGATGTTCTTCTGTAGCCAGAATCTGAACAGCCAGCTCTATAGCGGCGGATATGAGGAACTGAATGAGGCTGTGCGCAGCAAAGATATCCGCAGGCTTGACGCGTATTTCGACCGCCTGGAGAGCGTCTCTTACCGGTTGCTTGAAATGGAGAATTCCAAGTTCAAGCAAGAAGCAGGACCCTGGCTGCACAGAGCGCTTGCGGATGTAGAGCTGTGGAGAGCCTTGCGGCGGAAGGCTGCCGGGACGACGGAACCCGGAGCCGATGAAGAATTACGCGGGCGGGCCGAAGCCGCTCAGGCCTTCGAGGTCCGGCTGGGCAGTGATCCGGCCTGGACAGCCGCTGAGGCTTGGGGATTTGCTGTCCGGGAGGGCAAGAACGGCTACCGGCTGATTTTGGAAGCTGAGGAGGTAATCTAAGCAGCACAACACTGTACAGCTGACGTATAGGCCGTTCGCAACAGGTATTCCTACCGGAATAGGCTTGGAGAGCTGAGAATTTAGCTGCCGTGCTTCAGAGGTGATGTGTTTAAGCCTTCCTTTACCCTTTCGGGTGAGGGGAGGTTTTTTGTTGTTTGCCAGCTCTCAATTTGATTTCAAACTATGCTAAAATGAATTCATTAGAACCACTTTTTTATCGATGGCTACCCGGGAGGTGTGAAAGAATGAAATGGCAGCAAGTAAGAGAATTGTTTCCTGACCAATTTGTTTTGCTTTCCATTCTTGAGTATCGTGAGGAAGATGATAAGAAAATTATAACGGAAGTAGCTCCTATTCGTGCAGTATCTGAGAAGAATGCCAACCAGGAATTTTTCGGCGCCGAACCTGGAAATCTTGTCTATCACACTGCCAATGAGGAGTGCGTTATTCATCTGCGCAGAGACCCATTGATGAGTGTGAGGCGGCGGTCATGAAGATAGCTTATGATGGACAACTTCTGACAATAGATATTTCCGTATGCTACCAAGGGAGAACGCTGCAAATTAAAGATATCATTATTGATACGGGTTCCTCGCATACTGTGTTCAGTCCTGATGTACTCGAAGAGATAGGTGTAACTTATGAAAACGGAGACCCTGTTTATGAAGCATGATATCTTGCGGACCCATGGTTTTATCGTAGATATGCAAAAGATGGAGTTGCGTTCGCATTAATGATATCGCTTCCATTCTTCAATAGTGAATAGACCAAGTGACTGCCGCCGGGAAAGGTGGGCCTCATTTGGTCTTTTTTCAAGCTGGACTAGTCATCGCTGCAAAAATAGCTTTGCATTTGTTAATATAGTGATTATAATCACAAACTAATTCAAGACACATGATAAATTTATAGGATCAAGGGACACCGGGAGGATTTAACATGACAAGATACGAACAACAAAGACAACTGCTGAAATCCAATTTTCATGAATTCAAGCAGATCAAAACGGATAAGATGAAGGGCATCGCGCAGCCGCCGATTGTGAAGCCCTATGATGAAGGATCGCGGATCATCGAATTGCCTGAGGTCAGCCGGGACGTTGTGAGTCAGAACAGTATGGTAGACTGTATCGGGCAAAGAAGGAGCACAAGGTTCTATTCGGCCGACATGCTAAGTCTGGAGGAGCTATCCTATCTACTATGGGCCACCCAGGGCATTACGGGAATGAGCAAGAATGGACTGACTCTGCGGACGGTACCCTGTAGCGGGGCGACCCATACGTTTGAGACCTATCTGCTGATTATGCGGGTGGAAGGCATACCGCAGGGCATCTACCGGTACCTTCCTGTGGAGCACAAGCTGTTATTTATGTTTGAATTAGACCAGCTGGAGCAGAAGATTGATGCGATCACGCTGGATCAGCCCTTTGTCCCCAACTTCGCCAGGAAGGCTGCCGTTCTGTTCGCCTGGAGCACCACCCCATACCGGTCCGAATGGAAATATGATATCTCCGCGCACAAAAAAATTCTCATTGATGCCGGGCATGTCTGCCAGAATCTGTACCTGGCCAGTGAATCCATCGGGGCCGGAGCTTGTGCCATCGGAATCTACGACCAGAAGCTGATTGATGAGGTGCTCGAACTGGATGGCGATGATGAATTTGTAATCTACCTTGGCGCGGTCGGGAAGAAGAGGGACTAGCAGCACATTACCGGTTCTGATTGATATACGCCAGATAATCCACGGCACTCTGATTAATAACATCATCACTCGCCTGGAAGGAAGCGCCGAACACGGCGAAGTAGGGTAGGGCGGTTGCGCCGACATGGATGGCACTGGCCTGGAACGGGGCGATGATCTCCTCTACAGTGAAAGAAACGGACCCGGCTGGCAGGTAGTTTTCCTTTTTATCGCCGATGGTCATCGCTATGCCCAGCTTCTTACCCTTCAGCTTATTTCCGCTCGAGCCGTAAGCCCAGCCGTGAGTGAACACATCGTCGAGCCATTTTTTCAGCAGCGGGGGGTAGCTGTACCAGTATAAGGGGAATTGGAAAATAATCAGGTCGTGCGCCTCCAATAAACGCTGCTCCCGCGGAACATCGATGCTCCAGTCCGGGTATTCCTTGTAGAGCTCGTGGACCGTAACGTCCTCCGGATGCAGCAGCAGCTCTTGTCTCCATCTCCGGTTCACTCTTGAAGCCTCTATATCGGGGTGTGCCATGATTACTAGGGTTGTCATTAGGGATCACCTTTCCGGTGTATAATTTATGTTGTGCAGCTGTTTCTATTATTTTGTAAGCCCCCGAAAATGTAAATACAGACAATGAAGTAACAAGGTTACCTCAAGGTGTGCATTGGAATCGGGTGCCGGATGTGGCAGAATAGTAATCATTAGATCAGCACGTTGTTATGACTGCCGGGGAGGTGCGGGGATGAAGCAATATCATTTAGGGATCGAGGCGACGCTTGAGATTATCGGCGGGAAGTGGAAGTCGCTGATCATATGTATACTGATGTCGGGGACCAAGAGGACCAGTGAACTGCAGCGCAGTATTCCGGGCATCTCGCAAAAGGTTCTGATTCAGCAGCTCCGCGAGCTGGAACGGGACGGGATCATCGGCAGGTTGGTCTATAGTCAAATGCCGCCCAAAGTGGAATATTACATCACCGAGTATGGGATCACAGCCAATGAGATTATTGACCTGATGTGCTCCTGGGGGAGAACCAATATTGCGATCCGCCAGCAGCGGGGCGAGGAAATCATGCTGCTTGATGAGGACTCCGAAGAGTAGAAGAACTGATCTATTGACATTAGTTTGATATCAAACTATAATTCATTTATGGAAACCAGAGATGCTATTTCACTTATATCCAAGATCCGCGAGAAGGTTAACCGGTTCATCGTACAAGAGATGGCGAAGCAGGGAGTAGACGGCATTGCCACCTCACATGGCGATATTCTGTATGCCCTGCTGTCTAAGCACAGACTCACCATGGCCGAGATCTCGGCCCATATTCATAAGGACAAATCTACGGTTACAGCACTTGTCGATAAGCTGGTCCGGCTGGGGCTGGTTACGAAGGAGAGGGATCAGGAGGACACCCGGTACGTATATGTTACTCTAACCGGGAAGGGGAAGGAGCTTGAGCCGGTATTTGAATCGGTCTCCTCTGCGATGCTGAAGCAATTCTACCGTAATATTACGGAAGAGGAGCAGACAATTTTGCTGACAATTTTAATGAAAATCAATCATAATTTCTAAAAAAATTTGTGTGATAGTTTGATATCAAACTAATTGCGGGAAGGACATTACAATGAGAGACTACACTAATGAATTACCGCCGCATACACAGAAATATGTCGGGGAGCATGATCTCTACCTGGAGATTTACAAGGGTGAGGAGGCCCGGGAAGGCCAGAAACAGAAAAATAAGGCACCGCTGCTGTTTGTGCATGGTGCGTATACCGGAAGCTGGATGTGGAGCAAGTACCTTCCCCATTTCATCCGCGAAGGCTGGACCTGTTATGTGATGAATCTGAGAAGTCATTACCGGAGCAGGGTGCTGGATATGACGCAGATTACCTTTGAAGATTATCTGGAGGATATCCATGAGATAGTGCAGTTGATTCAGGCTGAACGCGGAGCTGCTCCTGTCCTGATCGGGTTCAGCATGGGCGGAATCCTTAGTCAAAAGGTAGCGGAGACAACCGCGCTGGCTGGGCTTGTGCTGATTGATTCAAGTCTATGCAGAGAGGTACATGAGGAGGTTCCTTATACGGATATCGTTAAGATAGTGCCGGGTAACGTAGTGCCCGCTCCGGTTCGAGAAGAGGAGATCAGCCTGGATGAGACGGCAGAGGACATAGCGTTTCAGCGGAAATACCTGACGATGGAGTCTGCCAAGGCGTTTCGAACCTTCTCTTATCACTTTGGGGCAGAGGGGGTATCCGTAGACAGCGGGTCCATTACTTGCCCTTGTCTGGTGATCCATGCCGTTAACAGTGATGAAGATGAGCACCGGGGCAGAGCCAATGCAGCGTATTTCCACGCAGCCTACGCAGGGCTTTGGGGCACCACCCATACCGGCCTGCTCGCAGGACAGCGCTATCTGGAAGCGGCACAGACGATCTTGCGGTGGTTAGCAAGATAATGTAGTGTCACAAATAAAAGGCCGCCTGAACCGGGATGCTCCCGTTCCTTAGCGGCCTTAACCTGATAGGTGAATGATGTTCTATATATACATCGAAATGGAAATTAGTGAAATTTGACGGTCTTGATCCGTGATTCCTGTTCGTAAGTAAGCGGGCTCGGTGTTGGCGGTGTGTGCAGGTGCCGGTGTGCGCTGTACTCCATTCTCCGGTAATCCTCTTCTCCTGAAGCCATTCCAGGCTGCCACATTCCGGTTACCCAATTCTTCAGTTCCTTAATCCCTGCCAGCATTGCATTCATCCTCCTTGGCGATGAAATACGGTAATGAAACTCTGGGACATCTATCCTGGTTACGCTTTCATTATAACATGGATAATCAATAAATCAATGTGATGTCCGCCTCTAAAAGACAAATAAATAAGGAATAATGTTGTGATACCTGGGTTTGTGTTTGCATAAGAGATCAATGTCCTTGTGGGGTGGACTGCGCACAGGCAACAAAAAAGCGGCAGCCGGGCAGGGCAGTCGCTTAAAGGTGGGGTGTTATGCAGAAGCAGCTAACCGTTTCATTTCGGCTTCCTGATCTATAGAACGCCGGGCCAGTATATCCAGCGTTGCGTCATGTCCGCGCAGGCTCCGGTCGATCCGCTCCAGAGAATCCCGGCCAGCAACGACTTCGGTGTTGACTTCGGCTACCGCTTGCTGAATAAGCGGAATTAGCTTCGTATCTTCCTTAATGCTTTCGATATCATCCTTGATGGTAAAGATGTCTGCCTTGATGTTTTCAATTTCATCCTTGATGATCACCAGCTCGGCCGTAATTTCAGACTTGAATGCAGCGAATTCTGACTGAAGATTTTTAACATCGGCCTTGAGTCCTGAAATCTCGGATTTGATCCCTGTGATTTCAGACTTCATTCCTGTAACTTCGGATTTAACTCCTGAAATTTCGGATTTTAATTCTGTGATTTCGGACTTCATTCCTGTAACTTCGAATTTAACTCCTGAAATCTCCGATTTTAATTCTGTAATTTCAGACTTCACGCCTTGCAGCTCGGCAAGAATCTGCTGGAGAATTACATCGCTCATAGGGCACAGCTCCTTAGATAGGGTTGGAATAGAACTGCTGCTTGAAGGGGGATACCTGCGGATAGGTACAGGTCATTATAGCATATTTGCGTCATTATTGGGTGCTGCTGTAAAAAGAATTCCATGAACATATTGGACATTAGAAGACTGATATTTAAATTTATAAATATACAAAATAGGACAATGGGTGTACTATGTATGTGAATAAATTCGCATGAAGCGTAACCGATAAGAGATGGGGGAATTAAGATTCATGAAGACAAGAAACTGGAAACACCTTATGAAGCTAGTCGTACTGACTGTTGCTGTCAGCGTGACAGCTGCCGGATGCGGTAACGCAAATCAGGCAGGAAATGCCAAGAATGCAAATACAGGAGCTGCTGCAGCTGCACCTGCTGAGGCTGTTACGATATCGCTGGGACTGCTGCCATCCATCGATGCGATTCCTTTTATTATTGCCCATGAGCAGGGATTCGATCAGAAGCATCAGGTGAACCTGGATATCCAGACCTTCAAGAGCGCGAAGGATCGTGATGTGGCTTTTCAGGCGGGTAAGGTAGATGGACTCAGTGCGGATCTGGTGGCGATCTCAATCTATAATGAAGCAGGACTCGATGTCAAAATCACCAGCACGACCACAGGTGAATTCGACCTGCTGACCGGAAATGATGCAGTGAAAGAGGTTAAGGACCTTAAGGGGAAGACTGTCATCCTGTCCAAGAATACCTCCACCCAGTATACTGTCGCCATGATGCTGAAGCAGGCTGGCCTGACAGAAGCCGACATTACCGTAACGGAAGTGCCGCAGATTCCAACGCGACTGGAGCTGCTTAAGAATAATAAGGCCGATGCGGCTGTATTGCCGGAGCCTTTTGTAACGATGGGCCGCTCTGCCGGTCTGCGCGTTCTCAGCTCGACCCACAGCGCGGGTGTCAATCCGTTTGTGCTGGCTTTTCCGCAGAGTGCCATTGATGCCAAGGGCCAGGGTATCCGCGATATGTATGCCGCTTATGATGAGGCTGTAGACTACATGAAGACGCACGACCAGTCGGAATATATCGACCTGATTATTAAGGAAGTGGGTTATCCGGACACGCTGAAGAATGAGATTAAGGTGCCGGAGTATCTGCCTGCGAACCAGGTGGATGTGAAGGAAGTGGAGGCTGCTTTTGCCTGGGCCCGTGAAAAAGGACTGCTGACCAAAGATCTGGCGGCCGAAGATGTGATCTCCGATGTCCAGTTTAAAAAATAGCGGTCTCCGCATTCATCATCTGCATGTAGCCTACCGGAACGGGCAGCTGGCCCTGGGAGAGATGAATCTGACCCTGCCGGAGCACGGGATTTATACGGTGATCGGCCCCTCCGGCAGCGGTAAATCCACACTGCTGCGGGCCATTGCCGGACTGCTGCCCGGATACGAAGGAGAGCTGCTGTTCAATGGCAGATCTGTTCATGAGAAGGAGACGCTAATCGGGCTGGTGCCGCAGAATTACGGATTGCTGCCCTGGAAGACGGTCCGGGACAACATCCGGATTGCGATGCGGATCGCCCGTCCCGGCGCGGCGGGCCATACAAGACAGGAGCAGGACCGTCAAATTATGCATTGGCTTGAATCTATGGGGATCGCCCGGCTTGCCGGGCGGTTCCCGCTGTCGCTGAGCGGCGGGCAGCAGCAGCGGGTAGCCATTGCCCGCGCTTTTGCCATTCAGCCGACGCTGCTGCTGCTGGATGAGCCGTTCTCGGCGCTTGACGCGATGACGCGGGAAGGGCTGCAGCAGATTTTCATAGATAACTGGCAGGCGCATCCGGCTACCACGCTGTTCGTGACCCACGATGTGGAGGAGGCGATTCTCCTGGGACAGAAGATTATCATCATGCTGCCGGGACAACAGGAGCCGCCGGAGATTCTCGATAACGCTGCTGTATTTGCAATGAAGCATACCGGGAAGCGGGAGAGCGATGAGTACTTCGAGCAGAGTAAGAGAATCCGAAAGGTAATGATGGAGAAATGGTAAAACGACGGCATTTTATTCATCTGCTGCGCCTGCTGCTTGTTTTTGCCGGGATGAATGCGCTCTGGTATATTGCTTATCTGCTAATGAATCATTCCATCCTGCCCAGTCCCGGCGCAGTCTATCAGGCGATGTTTCAGCTGGGGGCCCGTGATGTGGCGCTGAATGTCGGCTACAGTCTGTTGAGGATCTTTGAAGGTGTGCTGCTGGCTCTGCTGCTGGGTCTGCTGGCTGGTCTGCTGATGGGCCGCTCCCCATTCTGGAACCGGGTACTGGACCCTGTCGTCTATCTGACCTATCCGATTCCCAAGATTGCACTGCTGCCGGTGGTGATGCTCTTCTTCGGCCTCGGGGAGACCTCCAAGGTGCTCATGATTATGCTGATCCTGCTGTTCCAGGTCATTATCTCGGTACGTGACGGTGTGAAAGCTATCCCTGAGAGTACCTATGATGTCCTGACAAGTATCGGTGCCAGTCCGCTGCAGAAATTCTGGAATGTGACGCTTCCCGGCGCGTTGTCGGTGATCCTCAGCACGATTCGTATTTCGCTGGGCACAGCGATTTCTGTACTCTTTTTCACCGAGATCTATGGGACGGAGCATGGCATGGGCTTCTTTATCATGGATGCCTGGCTGCGGCTGGATTACCCCGAGATGTATGCCGGAATTATGCTGTTCAGCCTGGTGGGGTTCGTGCTGTTCCTGCTGGTGGATGTACTGGATTACAGATTCATGAAGTGGCGAAGATAGCTGTTTAAGCGGGATGCGATACCTAAGTTTCAAAAAACTCAAAAAAGAAATCGCCCTTTTGGTAAGATGGAAAATCCATTAACCATCAAAAAGGGGCGATTTCTTTTTATTTTTAAGGACCAGCTATTCTTTCTAATAGAGATTATTTGCCGAGCTGCTTGTCGACTTCCTTGACAGGATTCTCGCCGACATTCTCTTCAGTCTTAACACTGCTCAGGAACCAGCCCGTGGCCGCAATGATAATCAGAACCACGTAGAAGGTCAGTTTCCACCAGGTGCTGTGTGCGAAGTCTTCGGACAGTACACCCAGCGAAGGATGGGCCAGGGTGATGACGGCAAGCTTAACGCCAACCCAGCCGACGATGAAGAAGGCAGCAACCTCAAGACCCGGACGGGTGTGAAGCAGCTTGACGAAGAACGAAGCAGCGAACCGCATAATGACGAGACCGATGAAGCCGCCCGCGAAGATCACGAGGAACTGTCCGCCGTCGAGGCCGCCGATGTGACCGATTCCGCTTGGCGGAAGGGCAACAGCCAAGGCTACGGCTGCGAGGATGGAGTCTACAGCAAAGGCAATATCTGCTACTTCAACCTTAAGTACAGTGAACCAGAAGCTGGCTTTCTTCTTATTTACAGCTCCGGGGCTTCCGCTTTCAGCAGCATCTTCCGTGACCGGCTTAGCGAATAGCACTTTTCGGAAGATGTGATTCCCCGCGATAAATAACAGATATAGCGCTCCGATGGCTTGTACCTGCCAGATATCCACCAGATAGGAGATGACGAACAGCGAGCCGAACCGGAAGACAAATGCACCGGCCAATCCGTAGAACAGCGCCTTCTTCCGTTCCTCATCAGGAAGATGTTTAACCATAATTGCCAGAACAAGTGCGTTGTCTGCGGCAAGCAGCCCTTCCAGTGCTACGAGAACGAGCAATACCCATCCGTATTCTAATAATAATCCCCAATCCATTGCTGTTTCCTCCTCAAGTGGTTTAGCTGCTTTTTTGAGAAACTAACGGTGATACCCTTAGTTTAACCAAAAATATATATAAAAAAGACCTTTACCAAACAGATTAGCCTTTGGAATAAAGGTAACCTGGTTGGTAAAGGTCTCGCTAACAATAATCTATTGCCGATAAAACCGGAGAATATCCTCATACTCTCGTATTGACGATTTTATCTAACAGCTACTCCCCTTTACGGGATTATATGAAATTTTGAGTGATTCGTCTCTGGCTAAAAGTATCATATCCGAGTTAAGAGGCGTTGTCAATGTTTTATGAGAACAAATATCATTAGAAAGTGACAGGCCTGAAAAGCCACCCCGGGATTGCCGGTTGTCTGGCGGCGCTGGAGGCCGTAAAATGGATTACAGGGGTAGGGACAACTTATGCGGGCGTAATGCATCGCTTCAGCTCACTCGACTTCGCCTGTTATAGCGTCCGTATTGCCCGTAATCCGAATTGCGCTTGCTGCGGAGAGGGAGGTAAACCGTGAAACGTCTCAAGCTATGTGACACGACACTGAGGGATGGTGAACAGGCGGCTGGAGTATCATTCACGAGGGCGGAAAAGCTGGAAATCGCAAAGTTGCTGTCGGAGAGCGGAGTAGAGCAGGCAGAGGTAGGCATTCCTGCCATGGGCAAGCGGGAGCAGGAGGATATTGCTGCTGTAGCTGAGCTGGGATTACCCATGAAGCTAATGACATGGAACCGCTCGGTCCCCGGGGATATTGACAAGGCCAAGGCGAGCGGTGTGAACTGGAGTCACATCTCCATTCCGGTGTCGGAGATTCAGCTGCAGGGCAAGCTGGGGCTGACGCCCCGCGAAGGTCTGAACAAGCTGCTGCGTACCGTGGAATACGGGCTGCGGCAGGGTATGACCGTATCGACAGGCCTGGAGGACTCTTCTAGGGCGGATATGAATTTCCTGATCGAAGTGGTGAATACCTTGTACAAGGAAGGAATCCGCAGGTTCCGGTATGCGGATACCGTCTCGGCCCATCATCCGGGGCAGATGGCAGACAGGGTGAGCCTGCTGCTGGGTGCAGTGCCTGAGGATGTGGAGCTGGAGGTACACTGCCACAATGATTTCGGACTGGCCTGCGCCAATACCCTTAGCGGCATCGCTGCCGGAGCGGTGTGGGCCAGTACGACAGTGGCCGGGATCGGCGAGCGGACCGGCAATGCGGCCATGGAGGAAGTCGCCATGGCCTGGCGTTATTTGTACGGCGGGGAATGCGCTGTCCGTGCGGACTTGCTCCAGAGCATCGCGGACAAGGTTATTACCGCGTCGGGGCGAAGTGTCGGCGATGCGAAGCCGATTGTGGGGCAGCTTGCCTTCACCCATGAATCGGGGATTCATGTGGACGGGCTGATGAAGGAGAAGTCCACATACCAGTTCCTTGATCCGGCGGAGGTGGGACGGGCCCACCGCTTCGTGCTCGGCAAGCATTCCGGCAGCGGCGGTGTGACGCATGTGCTGGAGCAGCAGGGTCTTGCGGTCAGCGACGAGACGGCCGGACGCCTGCTGGAGAAGGTCCGAGCATACGCAGAAGCCGGCAAAGGCACTGTGCCGGAAGTTATGCTGCTGCAGTGGCTGATGGAAGAGCAGCAGCGAGCGCAGAATGCGGTATAAAGGGTTTACAGGCTGAAGCGGTAATTTTATATGCTGATGTTTAAGCTGCGGCGGTTCTCTATGTGGAGTACTGGCGCGGCTTTTTTTGAGATATAAGAATGTATAGGTTTCACGCTATACATTATCCTTCTATTTCTCGCTGAAACGGTACCGTCCTTTAAAAGGACGGCAAAGCCGTTTCCACTTGAGAGAGATTGGTACCTTATCAGATTTAAAATAGTGGAGCAGACGCCATCCCCCTTCAAATTACATCTTTTTTCCAAGCGGGCCTTGTTCTTCAGGGGCGTTTGGCTTAGCGTAACGGACTGAGGTACTCTTATTTGGGAAGAAAGTCGCCAATTGGGCGAGTAACGGACTCCAAGGACCTTATCCCCTCCAATTCAGCTCCAAAACGACTCGTAGAAGGATGATAAGGTCTCCTGAGTCCGTTAAGCTGCATAAGGTGGCGTTCTCGTGGGAATAAGGTCTTTTCGGTCCGTTAGATTTTTTGGGAGGATAGGGTTTCATTACACGAACCCCTGAGTTTCACAAGCTTATCCACCCTTTTAAATCTGACACTGTACTAGTTTGTCCGGCAATATTATATGTTAGTGGTGGACGGGGGGTGAGAGGGCATAAGTTGTTTTTTTCAAAAATAAATTCCTGCCTACAGGGTGAATGTCCATGCTCTTTATGGGTTAACGGAGTAGGATACATAAAGTCTGTAGGAGGTGTTGAGCATGGGTCTTACCAAACATAAGAGAAAGAAGCGGAGCTGCAAAGATGAGATTGCTGAATGCCCGCTGCCAAAAGTGAAGCGTCCTGTGAGAAAACGGAAGGATAACCAATGCGGCTGCAAGAAAATTATCGTCAAACAGCAAATTGTCCGCGTCAATATACCCTTAGGTGCGCTGGGGGCAGCGGGTGCGGCAGGCGCCTTAAGCGCGGCAGGCGCTGTTGAAGCACTGGGAACGGCGGGTGCCGCAGGTGCAGCAGGTGCGCTCGGCGCTGCGGGCGCAGCCGGAGCGCTGGGCGAACAGGGAACCGCAGGGGCGCTGGGGGCAATCGGCGCCGCAGGAGCACTTGGAGCAGCAGGCGTCGCCGGTGCCGCAGGTGCCCGTGGAGCTGCGGGTGCGGCCGGGCTGTTGGGTGCGGCTGGAGCCGCCGGCGGGCTGGGCGCAGCCGGTACCCAAGGGGCTCTCGGAGCTGCGGGCGCAGCCGGCGCGTTAGGTGCGGCCGGTGCGTTGGGCGGGGTCGGACCGGCAGGTCCGGCGGGCCCTGCCGGGGCAGCGGGAGCTATAGGCCCGGCGGGACCAGCCGGAGCAGCGGGAGCCACAGGTGCGGCGGGACCAGCCGGAGCAACGGGAGCTGCCGGGCCAGCGGGGCCTGCTGGAGCGGCGGGAGCTACCGGCCCTGCGGGGACTGTTGGAGCAACGGGAGCCATCGGCCCGGCGGGGCCTGCTGGAGCAACGGGAGCCATCGGCCAGGCGGGGCCAGCGGGAGCGACGGGTGCAACAGGAGTTGCGGGTCCAGCCGGGGCAACGGGGGCAACCGGTGCCACAGGAGCGGCTGGCGGAATCGCCCAGTTCGGCTACGTATATAACCTCGGTGCGCAGGTAGTGCCGATTGAGGCAGATGTGTCTTTTGATACGAATGGACTGCTTACCCCCGGAATTACACATGCCCCTGGTACAACTACAATTTCGGTGACCAATGCCGGGATCTATGAGGTTAATTTCTCGGTCTCGGGTGTGGAGCCCAGCCAGTTTGCCCTATTCGTGAACGGGGCACAGGTTCCGGGAACAGTCTATGGATCGGGTGCAGGCACCCAGCAGAATACGGGGCAGGCGATCATCGCACTATCATCAGGCGATGTGCTGACACTTCGAAATCATAGTTCGGCAGCTGCGGTTACACTGCAGACGCTGGCCGGAGGGACGCAGGCCAACGTCAATGCATCCATTGTAATTAAGCAGCTGGCGTAGCCGGTTAAGCGGGGGAACCGCAGGATATCGGACGGATTTGTACAGCAGGCAGGAGACCTGATCAGGGAATCCTGCTTTTTATTTTGCGGCAAGGGGATCGAAGGGGCATCTAACGGGATGACTGGAGTGCAGATGCTTTTTAGAATAAATTGTTATTCGGTTCAGCCAGTATGGTTAAGATATATTAATGTCTTACACAACAGGAATCAGGAGCGGAGGGAAACTGAAATGAACCCCAAATGGTGGAAAGAGAGCGTAGTCTACCAGATCTACCCGATCAGCTTCATGGACGCAAACGGCGACGGGCTTGGAGATCTGCGCGGGATCTTATCGAAGCTTGATTACTTGCAGGACCTTGGCGTGGATGTGATCTGGGTCTGCCCGATTTATAAATCCCCGAACCATGACAATGGCTATGATATTAGCGATTATTGCGACATTATGAAGGAATTCGGCACGATGGCGGATTTCGATGAGCTGCTGCGCGAGATGCATTCCCGCGGCATGAAGCTGATGATGGATCTGGTGCTTAACCATACCTCGCATGAGCATCCGTGGTTCATCGAATCCAGAAGCTCGAAGGACAATCCCAAGCGGGACTATTATATATGGCGGCAGGGTAAAAACGGCGGTCCGCCGAACAACTGGGAATCCTACTTCAGCGGCTCGGTCTGGGAGCTGGACCCCCTGACGGACGAATATTATCTGCATTTGTATTCCCGGTTCCAGCCCGATCTCAACTGGGAGAACCCGGCGGTGATCGACAAGCTGCATGAGATGGTAGCGTGGTGGCTCAAAAAAGGAGTGGACGGCTTCCGCTTCGATGCGATTGCCCATATCGTGAAGGCGGAGGGCTACCCGGATGCCCTGAATCCCGGCGGAACGCCAACCGTCCGTGCCTATGACATGTTCTCGAATCTTGACCATGTGCATACGCTGCTGCAGAATCTGCATGATCAGGTGCTCTATTACTACGATATTATGACGGTAGGGGAGACCTCGGGCCTCGGGCCGGAGGAGGCGCTGGATTATGTCGGTGACGGGCGCCGTGAGCTGAATATGACCTTTCAGTTCGAGCATATGAATCTGGATGCCGCCTCACCGGGCAGCGGGAAATGGGATGTCGTGCCCTGGAAGCTGACCGATCTCAAGAGGATCATCACCGACTGGCAGACTGTCCTGCATAACCGGGGCTGGAACGCCAACTATCTGTGTAACCATGACCAGCCGCGCTCGGTCTCGCGGTTCGGCGATGACCTGTTCTACCGGATTCCGTCAGCCAAGATGCTCGCCACCTTCATTCATATGCTGGAAGGCACGCCGTATATTTATCAGGGTGAGGAGATCGGCATGACCAATGTAGCCTTCGAGTCGATCGATGATTACCGGGATGTGGAGACCTTGAACTATTATGAGGAAAAGCGCAACGCCGGTGTTCCCGAAGCCGACATCATGGCTGCTATTCATACTAAGAGCCGCGACAACGCCCGTACTCCGATGCAGTGGGATGATGGGGAGGAGGGCGGGTTCACCACAGGCGTTCCGTGGATCAGGGTCAACTCGAACTCCCGGGAGATCAATGCCGCCAGCAGCGTCAAGGACCCGGACTCCATTTATAACTATTATAAGAAGCTGATCCAGCTCCGCAAAAAGCATCAGGTCATCGTCTACGGTGAATATGGACTGCTGCTGGAGGAGCATCTCGAAATCTATGCCTATACCCGGACGCTGGAGGACCAGCGCCTGCTCGTGATTCTGAATTTCTTCGGGCATGATCCGGTATTTGAGCTGCCGGAGGAATATCAGGCAGCAGAGAAGCTGGAGCTGCTGATCTCCAATTATCCGCCTGCCAAGGAGGAGGACCTGAGGCAGTTGAAGCTCCGTCCTTATGAAGCGCGCGTGTATCTCCAGCGGTTAGATACAGGTTCCGCATAACCAAACCGATAGAGGCGGAGCAGTCCCGGCGTGAGCACCGGGACTGCTGTTTGTTATGCGAGCGAAAAACCGGATATGCGAAAAACTGAATACATATGCGCGGCGCAGTAAAATATTTTTTATCCGCGCAGTGATCCTGTTCCTATAATTTAAATAAAATATTATGTGTTGCAGGTCTGTGACTTCGCTGGGCTTCTACAGGAAAAGGCGGTACAATAGGCGTTATTAGAGACAGGGATAAGCCCGTGGGGTGAAGCGGGGTGTGGAGGGAGCCAGGAGAGAGATGAGTGAGTGGTACGAGAAATGTTTTGGCGAGGATTATCTGATCGTATACAGACACAGGGACTTCAGCGGTGCGCGTCATGAGGTGGAGAGCATGATCGAGTGGCTTGGCCTGCCCCGGGGAGCCAAGGTGCTGGACCTCTGCTGCGGGATGGGCCGTCATTCGCTGGCTCTGTCAGAGGCGGGGTATGAGGTGACTGGCGTGGATCTGTCGGAGGTGCTGCTGCGTGAGGCGTGCGCGCAGGCCGGGGCAGAGCAGGTAACCTGGCTGCACTCGGATATGCGTGAGCTTCCGCTTGCAGGCGGCTTCGATGCTGTGGTTAATTTGTTCACATCCTTCGGGTATTTTGAGGAGGATGAAGAGCAGATTAAGGTGCTTAAGGAGATCTGCCGGATGCTGAAGCCGGGAGGCAAGTTCATCATTGATTTTCTCAACCCGGCCTACGTTATCCGCCATCTGGTGCCCCATTCGGTCCGGGAGGACGGAGATGTCCGGATTGACGAATCCCGCCGGATTGAGGAGGGGTATGTGAAGAAGGAGATCCTGCTAACCTCGAAGGCCGGGAGCGCTCCGGCCCGCAAGTGCCAGGAACGGGTGAAGCTCTACACGCTGGAAGATTTCCGCAGAATGCTTGGCGCCGCCGGGCTGCGGCTGGACACCGTTCACGGCGGCTACGATGAAGAGGAATATGACGCTGAATCCTCTGCCCGCATGATCTTTATGGGAGCGAGACCTTAGAGATGGCGTCGGGGAGAGGACTTAGAGGAGGCGACGGAAGATTGGACAAGGAGATCATTCAAGCCTGGGAGGGCGGAGTTGTCCGGGTATCCGTGCCGATGGGACTGCCGCTGCGCCAGGTTAACAGCTATCTTCTGCCGGACCAGGACGGCAGGGTTACGGTTGTTGATCCAGGTCCGCATACACCGGCTGCCGAGCTTGCCTGGCAGGAGGTACTGGAGGCGATGGATCTGACCTGGACGCAGGTGCGGGATATTGTGGTGACCCACCATCATCCCGACCACTACGGGCTGGCGGGCTGGATGCAGTCCCGCAGCGGAGCGCGGGTATGGATGAGCGAGCGGGCTCATGCCGAAGCCGGTCTGGCCTGGGGCGACGAGGCGATTCTGAATGAGTCGCTGCCGCTCTTGTTCCGGCGGCATGGGATGCCGGAGGAGTGGTTGCTTGGTATCCGGGAGCACCTGGATAGCTTCCTGCCCGAGGTGACCCCGCAGCCGGAGGTCACCTATATCAATGCCGCGGAGCCGTTTGTGATGGGCAGCCGGAAATGGCAGCCCTTCCTCACAGGCGGGCATGCGCCGGGGCATGTGTCGTTCTACCACGGCGGCAGCGGGCAGATTCTCTGCGGCGATGCCGTGCTGCCGCAGATCTCGCCCAATGTCGGCCTGCAGCCTGGCAGCGACCCTCAGCCGCTGCGGACGTTCCTGGAGGGGCTGCAGGAGCTGCGCAGCCTGCGGGTTACGCTGGCGTTCCCGGGCCACCGGGAACCGTTCCCGGGGTTCACGGCGCGGGCGGACAGCCTGCTCCGGCACCATGAGGAGCGGCTGGATACTACAGCCGCTCTGCTGGCAGGCGGACCGCAGAGCGGGTTCGCGGTCTGCCAGGGGCTGTTCCGCAGCCGGGTCGCGACAGCGCACCAGATGCGGTTCGCCATGAGCGAGGCGCTGGCCCACCTGGCCGAGCTGGTGCGCCGGGGGCGGGCGGCCGAGACGGAGGCCGGGCCCGGCGGCAGCCTGCTGTTCTCGGCTGTGGATTAGGCCGGCTCGGAGGAACAGTGCAGTCTGAATGAAGAGCACAAATGCCTCTGAATTCTACACACCTGTTGATTTATTAACAACTGTTAAATATAATGAATTCAACTAACAGAAGGTTAGAAACTTAGCAGCTGAGATGAAGGAGATGGGCAGGGGATGGCGGTGGACAGGCGGATCGGGAAGACGCGGGAGGCTATTTTTAAGGCTTTTCTGGGTCTGATGGAAGAGAAGGGCTTTGAACAGATAACGGTGAATGAGATTGCCGCGCGGGCCAATGTCAGCAGAGGTACGGTTTATCTGCATTTTGTGGACAAGTATGATCTGCTGGATCAGTGTATTGAGAAGGAAATGACGGAACTGCGTGAACGCTGTATGGGTACCCAGGAGAATGTTGATTTCACCACTTCCGGTCCGCTGCTGCGTACGGCTGAATATCTGGAGCGCCATGCGGGCGTCTTCATTATACTGGTTAACAGTAACGGTATTTCGGCCTTCAGAACCCGTCTGAACGTCATGCTGATCGAGGGACTGGACAAGCAGATTGATATGGAGGGTGTGAACCGGGGAATGAATAGAGCCATGCTGCTGCAATTCATGGCTTCGGCCGTGGTGGGAGTCATGGAATGGTGGATTTCACACTCGCTGCCTTGTTCGGCCAAAAAGCTGGTAGAGGATATTAGTATCCTCCTGGAGCGCAATCAGATGGGACCGCCGCCGCTGGACGCCCTGCAGTAGATCATGTTCTGCACATGTCGTCCAGCGGCCTGTGGCTATCCCCCATTTCTAAGCATCCGGCTGAATGACCTTCATCTTGGACGGGTTGTTGATTTTATATTTCACCGGGTGCTGGGTGAGCTTCTTGGCCACGATCTTCGCTTCAAAAGATACGCGGTCGCCCTCCTTAAGCTCCAGCTTCTTCAGCGTGGCGCTATGGCTGGACCAGACCTCTTCAATGGCCAGATCATGCCCTTCTATTGCTATGCCTTCATAGATAATAACTTCATCATCGTTATCCGAGAAGTGGTTGGGAACGGTTGTGAATTCTTTGACCACCGCTGTAACCTTGAGCTTGTCTTCCGGCAGCTGCAGGGCGGGCTTCTTTTTGGAGGCGGCTGGCTTGCGCGGCTTCTCTTCAGGAGCTGCAAGCTCCGCAGCGCTCCCGCTCCCTGAACGCTCCGCAGCCTCAGCACTTCCCGCACCTTCCGCAGCATTGGCGCTCCGAAGGCCCTTCCCAGCAGCCTCACCGGCCTCAACCGCCGCATCCTCCATCACAGTCTCGCCGGCAGATTCTGCCGATTCCTCGGCCCGTGCATCCGCCGCCGCTTGTGCGCGCTGCCCGAAGCTGGCGGTCTGCATTTCTTTGAGGTAGGCCGGGTGTATACAATGCTGCTGCTTATTCTCGAACTGGATGACCACTGTCTGATGATCGACAAACCCCACAATCTCGCAAGGCAGGGTCAGGCCCTGCCGCTTGTACATATAAGTCTTGACCCGGGTGGCTGAACCGGGCAGAAGATTCCATTCCTTGCACCGCTCAATCCGCTCATCCTCACTCTCGAACTCCTGGACAGCCGGCGGCTCCACTACGAACGAATAGCTCATGTACACTTCGCACCTTTCCCTTTATGAATATAAAGCTCCGCTTACTCCGGCTCCGTGCTCTCCCGCGGACTGCGCCGTGCAGCCTCTTCCGCATCCTCCGGGGCGTGCGGCAGACCCAGCTCCTGTTCCCGTTCCGCCTGCTTACGGTGGGCGATCCGGCTGCTGGCCGCAGCGGCTACAGCACCGACGATATCATCCAGATACGTATGGATCTGGCCGGTGGTTTTGTCATTCAGCCTCTCCAGCACGCCCGGCTTCAGCTTGTCCACGTAACCATAGTTGGTGAAGCCGATACTGCCGTATACATTCACGATAGAGAAGGCCAGAATCTCGTCGACCCCATATAATCCTTCGTCATTCTCAATCATATCCTGCAGCGGCGAGAACAGCTTGCCCTCCTCCGCCAGCACATCCAGCTGGATGCCGGTCAGGACCGCATTCTGCACTTCGCGCTTGCTGAGTACCATCTCGACGTTATGAATACATTCCTCCATGGTCAGGTTCGGATAGTATTTCTTCTGCAGCAGCATGACAAGCTCCGCAATCTCCTCCAGGGTGACTCCGCGCTTGTGCAGCCAGAACCGGGTGGCTTCGGCAACGGCCTTGCTGTTGAGACTGTAAGGAATTTTGGCATCAGTCATGAGAAGTCCTCCATTCGTGAGTAGGTTGAATTAGCAGGTATGTACTAAATTGTACGCAAGCGGCAGACCGATGTCCAGAAACCTCCGGATTTGTATCCGGCAAGCAGGCTGAACTTGGATGAACACAGCAGTGTCCGCCGCCAAGAAGGGGTTCCGGCAGAACTTCTGTAATTTAGGATAAGCTGTTGTTATTTTTTGGACACAGGGCTCGTATACATAGCAGTACAAACTGATCTTAACGCTAGAAAGGGGTAATGAAGATTGATGAAACCTGTGAAACACCTCCGCGGGGCGTCTGCGGCTTGCCTGCTGGCCGTTCCGCTTGTGCTCTCCGGCTGCAGTCTGTTCGGTTCAGAATCCGCCGCTGTGGACCCGCCTCCCGCCGCCGTAGAAGCACAAATGCTGCAAGTGAGCGGGGAAGATACGCTGGATACCGGGGTATTCGGACCGGTCTCCATGGATGAGACGGATCTGCCCGCCGGGGTGAAGGATACCGGTGCGCCTGCTGTAGCCGGGGAGCGGACCACTGTGTATCTGGAGGATCAGAACGGTCTGCTGGCTCCGGTGGCTCTGTCTTTTCCCAAAAGCGAAGACACAGCCATGCTGAAGAATTCCCTCAAGGCACTGGTCAGCAAGGGGGATTACGCGTCTGCACTGCCTAAGGGCTTCCAGGGCGTACTGCCCGCAGGGACGAAAGTGAACCAAGTGTCTATCGGCCAGGATCATGTGGCGATTGTTGAGTTCAACTCGGCATTTAACGACTATGAGCCTTCGGATGAACGCAAAATCCTTGAGGCGCTTACCTGGACACTGACCGGTCAGGATGACATCAAGGGAGTACAGCTCTGGGTCGATGGCAAAAAACTGAACGAAATGCCGCTGCAGGGCACCCCACTGGACCGCCCGCTGTCCCGTACGATGGGGATTAACCTGCCGAAGCATAATGGACTGATGATGAATTCCAGCGCAGTCACGGTCTATTTCGCAGCAGCTTCACAGGATGGCGGCCATCAGTATTATGTTCCGGTGACCCGCTTTGTACCCGCTGGCGGGGATACGGTGAAGGCGGCCCTGAGTGAGCTGATTGCCGGACCACAGTCCGAGAACGGCCTGGAGATGGTCATGACACAGGGAACGGTGGTCGATTCCGTGAAGGCAGGGCAGAACGGGGTGGTTACCGTGTCGCTGACCGATGACATGTTCGATGGCAGCACAAGCATTCCCGAGGAGATGCTGGAGTCGGTGGTGCTGACGGTGGCCCAGAATACAGACGATTCACTGGTGCAGATCCGCCTGAACGGCAAGGATACGGTTACGGGCACCAATAACGTCGATTACGGCCAGCCGGTCTCGGCGCCGGAATATGTGAACGAGCTGCCTTTGTAGAATGTAGAATGAACCCGCAGGGGTAAAAAGATGCTTTTGTGCCTACTCTTTGATAGAATAAAGTATTATTCATCCGCATAACGGGTCAGGAGCAGCGGTGCCGTTCTCTTCCATAGGGGGCGGCACCCGTTTCTGCGTATAAGATAAGGATGAATGTATACACAAACTTCGCGCTATACGATGTAGGAGGCAGAAAAGATGAGATCAAACGGACGCAACGAGGACCAGCTCCGGCCATTGACAATAACGACCCAGACTAACAAATATGCAGAAGGCTCCGTCATCATTGAGATGGGAGATACCAAAGTCATCTGTACGGCAACCGTGGACGAGAAGGTTCCGCCGTTTCTGAAAGGACAAGGGAAAGGCTGGGTAACCGCTGAATATTCGATGCTTCCCCGGGCGACCCAGACCCGCAACCAGCGGGAAGCCGCACGCGGCAAGCTGACCGGGCGGACCATGGAGATCCAGCGTCTGATCGGACGGGCCCTGCGTTCGGTGGTGAACCTGCAGGCGCTCGGCGAACGCAGCATCACGCTGGACTGTGATGTGATTCAGGCGGACGGGGGCACGCGGACGGCTTCGATCACGGGTGCTTTTGTAGCGATGGCCTTCGCCATGAACAAGCTTGCTCTCCAGAATAAGCTGACGGTCTTCCCGATTACAGACTACCTGGCAGCCATCAGTGTGGGGGTTGTCGGCGACAAGACGCTGCTCGATCTGAACTATGAAGAGGATTCCAAGGCGAAGGTGGACATGAACGTGGTCATGACGGGCAGCGGCGCTTTTGTCGAGGTCCAGGGCACGGGAGAAGAGCGGCCGTTCACCCGCCAGGAGCTGGACCAGCTGCTCGGTCTCGGAGAGAAGGGGATCTACGAGCTGATCGCTGTGCAAAAAGAAGTCCTCGGCGCCATCGCGCTCAAAATCCCTTCCGGCCAGACCGGCCAAGAGGTGTAGGATGAAGTCCGGCAGCGGAATGCTGATTGTTGCGACGAAGAACAAAGGCAAGGTGCGCGAGTTCCAGCATGCCTTTGCTCCCCTTGGACTCACTGTCAAAAGCATGTATGACTACCCGGACCTGCCCGATGTGGTAGAGGACGGGGCCACTTTTGCCGAGAATGCATTCAAGAAATCCCGCGCCGTAGGGGACGCACTTGGACTGCCCGTGCTTGCAGACGATTCCGGCCTCTGCGTTGAGGCGCTGGACGGAAGCCCCGGCGTGTACTCGGCCCGCTATGCCGGTGAGGCGGCGGATGATGAGGCGAATAATCTGAAGCTGATGAGCGAGCTGGAGCGGCTGAAGCAGGGAGAGGATACCGGACAGCCGCTGCTGAGCCCCGCCCGGTTCGTCTGTGCCCTGTCACTCTATGATCCGGCGGACGGCCGGGAATGGACGGCTGAAGGTACGGTCGAAGGCTGGATTACCTCGGAGCCTGCGGGCGGCGGCGGTTTCGGCTATGACCCGCTGTTCTATCTCCCTGAGTATGAGAAGACGATGGCTGAGCTGACGCTTGAGGAGAAGCAGGCGATCAGCCACCGGGGGACGGCGCTGCGGCGTCTGACCGAGAAGCTTGCTGCCGCGCAGAGCGGCGGACAATAGAAGATTTAGAAATACCCGGAAGCAGCCCCTAAGCAGATTATGCTTGGGGCTGTTTCTGTTTTTTTAGATAATAATCCCCCTTGTTTATGGAAATTTATCCCTAGTATTACCTCAGGCTTTGTATGAGAATAAGAGTTGACTACACCCCTTCGCAAACCCTGCATCCCCCCACTAATAGCCGCAATTAACAGCCGTAATGTAACCACTCTGTATGTACTAATTGACAAGCAACCGCAGCGGATCGAGTGATCCGTATGCTGCTGAACTGCGCTTTTTTTGAAGATATCAGAATTTATAGACTGCCAGGAATCTAATAGTTTCACAGGGGGAAGGTCAATCGGGACCGGGAGGTGAACGCTGAGCTTATTCATTCGCGGCAAGGGAAGAACGGTCACTTAATATCCTTGATGGCAGAGGCGCATGTATGTCCATGAAGCAGGCTTACAGGTTACGCATTGAACCGGGGAGGTAATCACGAAATGGCCTTTATCAAAAGAAAATCCTTTGTGCTTGGCTTGGCGGCAGTCCTTTTCCTTACACTTTTTTCGGCTTTTGGTGCAAATAGCAGAACTGTTGATGCAGCCGGTAACTACAAGATTGTCGGCTACTATGCTTCATGGGCCGCCTACGGGCGGGCTTATAATGTAACGGATATCGATCCCGGCAAAATGAATGTCATCAACTATGCCTTTGCCGACATCTGCTGGAACGGGATGCACGGCAATCCCGATCCGACCGGACCGAATCCGGTCACCTGGTCCTGCCAGAACGAGCAGGGACAGGCGATCAGCGTCCCCAACGGCACCGTAGTGCTGGGCGATCCTTGGATCGATGCCCAGAAAAGCTTCGGCGATGACAAATGGGATGACCCGATCAAGGGGAATCTGAAGCAGCTCTGGAAGCTGAAGGATAAGAATCCGAGCCTGAAGACGATGATCTCTGTCGGGGGCTGGACCTGGTCCAACCGCTTCTCGGATGTCGCTGCCACGGCGGCAACCCGCGAGGTGTTCGCGAACTCCTCGGTGGATTTCATCCGCAAATACAAGATGGACGGCGTCGATCTTGACTGGGAATACCCGGTCAGCGGGGGACTTGCGGGCAACAGCTACCGCCCTGAGGATAAGCAGAACTACATTCTGCTGCTCCAGAAGATCCGGGAGAAGCTGAATGCTGCCGGAGCTGCTGACGGCAAAACGTATCTGCTGACCATTGCCTCGGGTGCAGGCCCCACTTATATCCAGAATAACAATCTCAGCGGAATCGCCTCTGTGGTCGATTGGATCAACATTATGACCTACGACTTCAACGGCAGCTGGAACCCCACTACCGGCCACAATGCGCCGTTGTATTATGATCCGGCGGCCGCTTCATCGGGATTAACCGAGCCGTTGAACTATAATATCGACAAGGCGGTGACCAGCTATCTGAGTGCAGGCGTACCGGCTAATAAGCTGGTGCTGGGTATGCCGTTCTACGGACGGGGCTGGGGCGGTGCCCCTGCTGCGGGCAACGGACAATATCAGGTATCAGCCGGGATCTCCTCCACCGGAACCTGGGAGAAGGGCAACTATGATTTCAGCGATCTGGAAGCGAATTATATCAATAAGAACGGTTATACCCGTTACTGGAACAACACCTCTAAGGTCCCTTATCTCTATAACGCATCCAACCAGACCTTCATCAGCTATGATGACGCCGAATCCATCGGGTACAAAGCCAGCTACCTGAAAACCAAGGGCCTGGCCGGAGCGATGTTCTGGGAGACCAGCGGGGACCGCAACAAGACGCTGCAGACTAAGCTCAGTGCAGAGCTGGGCGGCGGAGTGGTGACACCAACGGCTACGCCGGTGCCGACTGCAACGGTGACGCCAACGCCAACCGTGACGCCAACGCCAACGGTGCAACCAACAGCCACGCCGACCGCAACCGTGGCGCCAACGGCAACGCCGGGGCAATGCTCGGCGGCGGCATGGAATTCCACTGCGGTCTACACGCAAGGCCAGCAGGTCTCTTACGGCGGACTGCTGTACCAAGCCCAGTGGTGGACACAAGGAGAACGGCCGGACCTCAGCGGTGCCTCCGGGGTATGGCGGGTAATCGGAACTTGCGGGAACGCGACTCCGCAGCCGACCGTGACGCCACTACCGACAGTAACCCCCTCGGCCACACCGACAGTAGCGCCAACGTCTACGCCTGTAGTGACGCCAGTTCCTTCAGTTACTCCGGGCGCAGCTGCCTGGACGGCGGGAACCGCTTATAGTGTCGGCAGTATCGTAACTTACAGCGGGCAATCCTACACTTGCCTGCAGGCGCACACCGCCCTTGCCGGCTGGGAACCGAATGTCACGCCTGCGCTCTGGAAGCTGAACTGAGGCGGAGCGGACAGTGGCCTGGCGGGAGGAGGCTGGATATAGGGCATTCAGTGCTAGCGCTTATCCGCAGGAATCCGACCGCAGGGCCTGACTATGCCTAAGCCATAGATGGAGAAACGGTGCCGGCTCTATGCTGGCACCGTTTTTAAGTGCTTTTTACAATAGGCTGTTCCGCAGCCGATCCTGCTTATAGATGGGAAGTGCCAGCGGACAGAGTTGGAAAAAAGGCACTTAATTGTGCCCCAATGCGCTGCTTAGAGCGAACAGTTGGAAAAAGTACAGTTAATCCGCCGAACGCTACCCATTCATGGGAAACGGGGCCGATTAAGTGTTGTTTCTCCAACTAATTTCTGTAGGTGCCACAATATATCTTATTTAGATGTATTAAATCCACTTGCTTGATCCGCCACGCACCGCCCCTCTCCATTCCAGTCCCGGCGCGGTAGCTGGCACCATATTTATAGCGCATTCCGTTCCTTGGAGGTTTTGGAAACAGGATTTCGCGGTACCGGAATTGAATCAACGAGTTTTTTTCGCTTCGATTGGAGATATTTATGTTTAAATACAATTTAGCCGTCCTGTATTCATCTTGTGGTTCATAAGCTTCCATAGGCTGAAATATAATGAAGAGACAGGCGGCGGCCCCGGCTTCAAAAAATTTGTGAAACGTGATGCCGATTATTTCGTTATAGTAGTATATAGCGGAAGGTGGTGGGTTCACCAATGAGTATGTGGGTATTATGGTTGATTGCCGCTGGCGTCTTATTTGTTGTAGAGATGTTTACGTTTACATTCTATTTATTATGGCTTAGTCTGGGGGCCTTGGCTGCTGCACTGGTTGCGCTTGTACTCCCGGATGCATGGCTGCTGCAGGTCGTAGCGGGTTCGCTGTTAGCTCTGGCGCTGACATTCTTCACCAAGCCGTTGTCTGAGCGGCTGCGCCATGCGCGGGGCTTCAAGGATACCGGGACCGAGATTATCGGCAGACAGGGTCTGGTAACCGAACCGATTGAGCCGGGCCGTTACGGTCAGGTCAAGATTGGCGGCGATACATGGAGTGCAACCTCTACAGTGGCACTGGGCAAGGGTCAGCAGGTAATTGTAGTAAGAAGAAGCACGACCATTATTGAAGTAGAACGATGGGGGGATATGTACTAATGGAATTGATAATTATCGGAATTATTATTGTTGTTGTCGTAGTATTTATCGCAATGACGATCAAGATTGTCCCGCAGCAAAGAGTTGGAGTGGTAGAGCGTCTGGGTAAGTTCCACCGTCTGCTCACACCAGGTCTGAATATTCTCATTCCGGTAATTGATCAGGTGCGGGTCTATCATGACCTGCGGATTCAACAGGCTAATGTACCGCCACAGACGGTAATTACGAAGGATAACGTGCAGGTTCAGATTGACACGATTATCTTCTATCAGGTGGTTGGCCCGGAAGAAGCTACGTACGGGATCTCCGATTATGTGTATGGGGTACGGAATATCTCCACAGCCACCATGCGTCAGATTATTGGTAAGCTGGAGCTGGATGAAACCTTGTCCGGCCGTGAGAAAATCTCCTCCGACATCCGTCTCGCGCTGGATGAAGCGACAGAGAAGTGGGGCGTGCGCATTGAGCGTGTCGAAGTGATCGACATCAAGCCGCCGCTCGATATTCAGGAAGCCATGGACAAACAGATGAAGGCCGAGCGCAGCAAGCGTGCGATTGTCCTGGAGGCGGAAGCCGCCAAGCAGGATATGATTCTCCGTGCCGAAGGGGATAAGCAGAGTAAGATCCTGAAGGCCGAAGGGGATAAGGAAGCCCGTATCCGTCAGGCGGAAGGTCTCGGTCAGGCGCAGGAGCTGGAAGCCCTCGGCCAGGCCAAGGCGATCGAAGCCGTGGCGATGGCGGAGAAAGCCCGGATTGCCATGATCGCCAGCGCAGGACTGGATGAAAGAGTACTGGCTTATCAGTCCTTTGAAGCCTTGACTGACATCTCCAAGGGACCGGCGAACAAGATATTCCTGCCGACCAGTGCGGTGGAGACGCTGGGCAGCCTGGGCGCGATTGCCGAAGTATTCAAGGCAAGCAAAGAAGGCAAATAAGCGGAAGACAATTTACAATCGCTGCAGTTTCCGTTACAGTTAATAGCACAATCAGGCCAAGGCTTAGCAGGTACTCCGTACCTTTTAAGCCTTTGCTTATGAAGACTGTTTTGCCGCCGTGCAGAACTTGAAGGAGAAGATCCGATGACGCAAAAAGAAATTTCTCCGCTCGTAGAAACGCTGGGGCTGCAGCCTCACGTTGAAGGCGGATGGTACAAGAGACTTTGGAATTCTCCCTTTGAAATTCCCCGGGACACGCTGGGCGAGGCTTATTCGGGGCCGCGGGCCTCAGCTTCATCGATTTATTTCCTGCTTCATGCTGACGAGACTTCGGATTGGCACACTGTGCTGTCCTCCGAAATCTGGCTGTATCATTCCGGCAGCCCGATTGTGCTCAGTCTGGGAGGCAGCGGCGCAGCGCCTGAGAATGTAACCGAAGTCATTCTGGGTCTGGATATCGCGGCGGGCCAGCAGCCGCAGGTTGTGATACCTCCGGGTGTATGGCAGGCAGCCCGTCCGCTCGGTGAAGAGCCGGCGCTGGTCTCCTGCATCGTGTCACCGGAGTTCCACTTTGACGATTTCAAGCTGATCGACAAGAAATAAGCGGATATGAAATGGAGTACAGCCGAGAATGGGCTGTACTCCATTTTTAATACATATGGGGCATACAATCGACACATATTGGCAACCTATGGGCTATCCGGTTCACTGATTTCGCAATTGGATGATTATGAGAGCGGTAATACGGTTAAGGAAGCTTGTTGAATTCAAATTAGGCTTGGAGGGTATCCATATGAGTGAAATGAACGCACCATTTACAGGCGGGCCTACCTTGAACGATGGCGTCACGATGCCATGGCTGGGCCTTGGCGTATGGCAGACCAAGGACGGCGAGGAAGTGATCCATGCAGTGAAATCTGCGGTGGAGACGGGGTATCGCAGTATTGATACGGCTGCCGGGTATAACAATGAAGAGGGTGTGGGACAGGCGATCCGTGAATGCGGAGTCCCCCGGGAAGAGCTGTTTATTACCACTAAGGTCCGCAATCCTGATCAAGGCTACGAATCAACACTGAGAGCTTTTGAAGTCAGCCGCAAGAAGCTGGGCCTGGAGCAGGTTGATCTATATCTGATCCACTGGCCGGTGGCGGGCAAATATACAGAAACCTGGAAAGCGCTGATCCATCTGCAAAAGGAGGGGCTGGTCAAATCCATCGGGGTGAGCAACTTCCAGCCGCATCACCTGCAGGATATCATCGAGGACAGCGGCGTGGTGCCGGTAGTGGACCAGGTGGAATTCCATCCGCTGCTGACCCAGCGTGAATTACTGAAATATGCACGGGAGCATGATATCCAGCTGGAAGCCTGGAGTCCGCTCATGCAGGGTAATCTGGATCTGCCGCTGCTGAAGGAATTGGCGGAGCGGTACGGCAAGACGGTAGCGCAGATTGTCCTCCGCTGGGATCTGCAGCAGGGTGTCATTACGATTCCGAAGTCGGTTCATACGGAGCGGATCATCGAGAATGCCGGATTCTTCGACTTCACACTGAGCGATGAGGATGTTAAGGCCATTGAGGACCTGAATCAGAACCACCGCTTCGGCCCGGACCCGGATAACTTCAATTTCTAAGCGTTTCAATGCCAGGCTACTGATTGATTATGCTAAAAGCAGCGGTTCTCTTTCATGAGGGCCGCTGTTTTTGTGCGGAGACAAGGATAGCTTTGTTCCGGAATGGATGTGATAATCCTCACAGAAATGACACATTTACTCCCCGGGGATAGCTACATTGAGCTATAGGCGCGGAGCTTCCTTTTCTTTACACTAAAAGCGTATTCAAAGCGGGTAGTCCGCAATGATAGCGGTTACTCGTATGTTATAGGCCCTATTTTGATTGGAAATAATAGAATAGAGAGCAATCCATCCATAGGGGGGAACGATGCTTATATACGAAAGATCTCATCGCTTAGGGAGCTTCAGAGCTTGGTTCGTGATCGCGGCAGTCTTGCTCTGCCTAGCCCTTGACTATGGAGGCACGGCTAATGCCAGGGCAAAGGCGGAAGCGGTTCCGCTGCAGCCGATGATTGATTCGGCCCGCAGCGGTGAGACCCTTACACTCGCTCCGGGAACGTACCTGGGTCCGGTTCACATTGACAAAAGGCTGACGATTAACGGAAGCAACAACGGGGCCACTCTGATGAACACCGCTGCGGACGGACAGATTGCCGTGCTGATTCAGGCAGATGGCGTACAACTGGAGAATCTGAATATTCAGCAGAATCTTGACGGGGAAGCTGCCGCAGTACAAGTCGAAGCCGATAGGGTCGTCTTGAAGGGGCTGGCCATCCATACGGCGGGCTTCGGAATTGTACTCCGGGAAGCAGACCGTGGAGTGATTACGGGGAATAAGATCCGCTGGTTCATTCCGCAGGGGACTGCACCCGGCACAAGAGGCAACGGCATCGACCTCTACAACGCTCACGGCACTGAGATTAGAGAGAATGAAATCTCTTATCTGCGCGATGGCATCTATCTGGAGAACAGCCCCAATACGGTTGTAGATCAGAACAAGCTCTCCTATTTGCGCTACGGCGTCCACTGCATGTACATTAATGGATCTTCGGTCACTAATAATGCCGGAGAATACAATATTACCGGCGCGATGATTATGGGCGTGACCGATGTGGTGGTGTCCGGCAACTCTTTTCGCAAGCAGAGCCGGAATGTTCATTCCCAAGGGATATTACTCTATGATGTGCAGACTTCGAGTATTGTGAACAATGTGGTTGAAGGTAACCGTGTAGGGATCTATATGCAGCAATCCTCAGACAATACCTTGCAGAATAACCTTGTGCTCAGGAACTATATCGGAATTCAGTTTGAAGATGCGGAAGGGAACCGGTTTCAGCGGAACGGGTTTGTAGCTAATGTTATCGAGGCCCAGGCGACGGGAAGCAGGGATAATGAGCTGAAGGAGAACTATTGGGACGCTTTTTCGGGACTCGATCTGACCGGGGATGGCGTCAGTGATCTTCCGTATGCGATCAATCCGTTCTATCAGCAATTGGTCTCCGGCAATGCGTCCTACCAGCTTTTTTTTCAGTCGCCGGGTATGAGCTTCCTGAGTGATATGTACACAAGCGGTAAAAGCCAGTGGTCAACAGACCCGTCACCGTTAATGGAATGGACGGCAGGCGCAGCCTCGGAGGGGCAAACAGGCGGCGGACAAGGAACGGTCATGGTTGCAGGCTGGCTGCTGCTGTTCTTATCCGTGATTTCAATCATCTATCTGGGGGTATTGCGATTATGAGACGATGGAGTACAGGTGTATTGTTGATGTTAGTGTTGATAATGCTGTCTGCCTGTGGAGCGAAGAAATATGAACCCGTAGCCATTAATGAAGAAGTTGATGTTTGTGTCATTTGCAATATGCAGGTCAAGGATGATGCTTTTGCTACACAATTGACCACCAAGGACGGCAAGACCTACAAGTTCGATGATATCGGCTGCATGAATGAGTGGAAGAACAAGAACGGAACCGAGAACATCGGAATGGATTTTGTCCGGGACTATAACAACAAGGAATGGATTGAATTCAGCAAGGCAAGCTATGTCTACGATGAGTCTTTGCGCACGCCGATGGCCTATGGAGTAATCAGCTTTAAGGATAAGACGGCAGCGGAAGCTTTTGTAAAAGAGCAGGGTGTAGGGACTGTACTGGCTGCCGGCGATTTAGCTTCCCATGAATGGAAACAAAATACGGACAGTATGAACATGGATATGCAGGATGGGGAAGGTCATATGGACGGACATATGTCTGAGGATCAGGAAGGCATGAATATGGATAAAGAGACAGGTAAGTAAGCATGGCAGACCTGCTGCAAATAGCCCGCAGAGAAATAAAGATGGGATTCCGCAATCCGTGGGCGTATTCCTTCCTGGGTCTATTCTGTACGTTCAGTTTAAGCCTGCTGCTGATTAATGCTCAGAATGTGGTTGAAGGCTACACAGCTGTCACAGGTTCCATGCTTAGCCTGATTCTCTACCTGCTGCCGCTCATGACACTGTTTCTGGGCTCATTCTCCTTGACCTCGGAAAAGGAGGAGGGCAGCTGGCAGCTGTTATCCACCTATCCTATCGGGACGATGTCCTTTGTGCTGGGCAAATATACGGGACTTGCTGTTGTCCTGCTCATCATCGTTGCTTTTGGATACGGGCTGATGGGACTGGTCAGCGGATTACTTGGCGTGGCCTTTGATTCTGCGACCTATTTTATGTTCCTGGCATTCTCGGCAGGACTGGTATTATTGTTTCTGACCCTGGCTTTGTTTATCGGATCATTGTCCCGCAACCGCTGGCAGGCCCTGACGATCTCTGTCGCCCTGTGGTTCTTTGCTGTGATCGGCTGGCCGAGCTTTCTGATCGCCGGTCTGGGCTTGGTGCCCTATCTCTGGGTCAAACCTTTGCTGGTGGTGTTCACCCTCCTTAACCCGGCCGAGCTTGTCCGTCTATTCGTGGTCATTAAGCTGGGCGGAGGTTCTGTGCTGGGACCAGAGTATTATCAATGGGTAGAATGGATTGGGAACTCGGGCGGCTCCCTGCTGTTTCTGGGGGTATGTCTCCTCTGGATACTGCTATCCATCCTGTCAGTCTATTGGATATGGGAAAGGGGGCGCTCGCGTGGATAATCCGCTGGTTCAGGTAGAGGGGGTCTCCAAGGTTATACGAAAGCAGGTGCTTGTTGAAGACATCAGCTTTCATATTCCGGGCGGCAGTATCCTTGCCCTATGCGGCGGGAACGGGGCAGGCAAAAGCACGGTTCTGCGGATGCTTGCCGGTATTCTCCAGCCGACAGCGGGTGATATTACCGTGAAGGGTCTGCGCTGGAGGGAATCACGCAAGGCGTTCTCCGCTCAAATAGGCTATATGCCGGATGATTATCAGTTCGCACAGGGCCTGTCCGCAGAAGAAACGCTGACCTTCTGGGCAGCGCTTCGTAAGGTTCCCAAACGGAAAGCCAGGGTAGAGGAAGTGCTTGCCCTGGTGGGTCTTGAGGACAAACGCAACGCGCTGGTAAATACGTTCTCCAAAGGCATGCGCCAGCGGGTCTTGTTCGCCCAAGCGCTGCTGGCCAAACCGCCGCTGCTGATTATGGACGAGCCGACCAACGGGCTTGACCCCTTCTGGATGAATCAATTTGTCAGGCTGCTTCAGGGGATCAGGGCAGAGGGACATACCGTTATCTTTTCGACACATCAGCTGGAAATAGCCGATCAGGCTGCCAATCAGATTGTGTTCCTAAGCCAGGGCAGAAATGTGGGTACAGGACCTACAGAGAACTTCCGTGAGGAATATGGTTCCTTGTATGCTGCATTTAACCATAGCCTGGGGTTGTCATGAGGCGGCGCAGAAGGGTGGCTTTGCTGCTGGTTGCCGTCATTGCCGCGGCAATCGTCTGGGTATTCATAGATCATTCCAATCAGGAGCGGGTTGAAGGAATTGCAGAAGGAGCTGCTGCGCCGGATTTTGAGGTGACGGCTCTGTCTGGTGAAAAGGTGAAGCTGGCAGATTACCGGGGGAAGAGAGTGCTGCTCAACTTCTGGGCGTCCTGGTGCAAGCCTTGTGTGCGGGAAATGCCGCTGCTGAATGAGCTGCATCAGTCCCCGGATTCCCGGATCGAGACCTTGTTTATCAATGTTGGAGAATCGAGGGGCACGGTATCTGAATATCTGAATGAACACCGGTTCTCGTTCCCTGTCGCGATTGATGTTACCGGTACAATCTCGGCAGCCTATGGAGTCCATGCGCTTCCCGCTACCTTCATTATTAATGAAGAGGGAGAGATATCCAAGATCAGACTGGGTGAAATCGACGATTTCTCCTTGCTGCAGCAGTGGCTGGCGGATGCGAAGCTTACACAATAATGAAGAAGATCTCACGGTTCTGAGGAAGTGTTCAGAACTGTGAGATCTTTATTAAAATAGAAGAATGTATATGTTTCACGCTATACATTATCCTTCTATTTCTCGCTGAAACGGTACCGTCCTTTAAAAGGACGGCGAAGCTGTTTCTACTTGTGGGGTTTGTCTCGCAGCTACCTCAGCCGATAGTGACGTTGTATGTCTTCAGCCACAGGTTGACCTGAGCCAGATAAGCGAATAATTGCGGGCCGGACATCAGCTGGCCGAACCATGGCAGATTGGTCGAGGACTCTGGCGATGCGGCGATTTCCCTGATTTTGGCCGGATCAATGAGCGGGAGAATCGGGGAGGCAGCATCGTCCAGAATGCTCAGTACCTGTGAGCGCACCTTGTTCAGATAAGCAGGGTTATGCGTTTTGGGGTATGGGCTTTTTTTGCGGTAGAGCACATCGTCCGGCAGTACGCCCTCCAGCGCCTTGCGCAGAATCCCCTTCTCCCGGTTGCCTACCATCTTAATTTCCCATGGGATGTTAAAAACATATTGCACCAGCCGGTGGTCGCAATAAGGAACGCGCACCTCCAGGCCTACGCCCATGCTCATCCGGTCCTTGCGGTCCAAGAGCGTCGGCATGAAGCGGGTTATGTTGAGATAGGACATCACCCGCATCTGCGCCTGTTTGCCGGTCTCGCCGTCAAGCTTCGGTACCTCAGCCACAGCATCGCTGTAACGGTCACCCAAATATTCCAGCGGACGTATCCATTCATTCATTTCCGGCGACAATAGACTCGCACGCATGTTGGGAGCTACCGACCAGGGGAACGTCCCGGAAGATAACATCTCCTCGCGGTGGAACCAGGGGTAGCCGCCGAAGATTTCGTCTGCTGCTTCGCCGGAGATGGCTACGGTTGCTTTCTTTTTAATCTCCTGGCAGAACAAATAGAGAGAGGAATCCACATCGGTCATCCCCGGCAAATCGCGGGAGTACAGGGCGTTATCCAGTGCGGTTACCAGTTCCGGTGTGTCAAAAGCGATAAAGTGATGGTTCGTGTCCAGCTCATCGATCATCCGCTGAATCCAGGGACCGTCTGCTCCGGGCTGGAAGGCATGGCTTTTGAAATGTTTGTCGTTGTCTACATAATCGACCGAGAAGGTATCGACCCGGCCCTGGCCGGTCCGCTTGTAATAATCTACGGCAAGCGCAGTCAAGGCGCTGGAGTCCAGTCCGCCGGAGAGCAGCGAGCAGACCGGAACATCGGAGACCAGCTGGCGCTCTAAGGTATCCTGGAGCAATTCGCGCACCCGCGCCGCTGTTTCATCCACGTTATCGGTATGCTGGACGCTCTCCAGCTTCCAGTAAGCATAGCTGCGAATTCCGCTGCGGCTGTAAATCATGGCATGACCGGGGCGAAGCTCGAATATATCTTTGTATACCCCTTGTCCCGGAGTCCGCGCCGGACCGATGATGAAAATCTCGGCCAGGCCCTCCGGTCCGACCTTCGGCTGGACGAGGGGATGCTGGAGCAGCGCCTTGGGTTCGGACCCGAAGACGAAGACGTCATCGACCTGGCTGTAGAACAATGGCTTCACGCCCAGGCGGTCACGGGCCAGAAACACCTGATCACGCAGGCTGTCCCAGACGGCAAAAGCGAAGATGCCATTCAGCTTCTCCGTGCAGTCCGGCCCCCATTCGATGTAGGCATGCAGCAGAACCTCAGTATCGCATGTTGTGAGAAAATGATGCCCGCGCTGCTTCAGCTCTTTTTTCAGCTCAGGGGCATTATATAGCTCGCCGTTATATACTATTGCGTACAACTTATCGTCATGGCGGGCAATCATCGGCTGTGCGCCGTTCTCGGGATCAATGACGCTGAGTCGGCGGTGTCCAAAGGCAATAGGTCCTGAAATCCAGGTTCCGGCTGCATCCGGTCCGCGGTTGGCTAACGTTTCGGTCATTCTGACGAGCAGTTGCGAGTGCCCTGTAAGATCACCGCGCCACTGGACAAATCCGGTTATTCCGCACATGTCTGGTTCATCCTCTCTTTTGTGCGATTGTTGTCTGTCCTTTCTTTTTTGCCAAGTAATACAGATATATGCCGATTGAAGGGATAAAATGTATGTCCTTATCCGAACACTAGGGGAGAGGGAAATTTGCCAGGAGGGATGATGACAAGTGTATTACATTAAAGACGCCAAAATCCGCAGAATGACTGACTACGACGGAGCACCATGCGCAGAGGTTGGCGTATTGCCTGGAGCTGTGGGCGATTCGGCGCTGCTGGTGTATATTGTTGAGGATCAGCGTGAGGAGGGCTATGAAATTGTCCGGATTCTGACGAATGATGCGGATACTGCAACCGACTGGTTCGACAACAATCTGCATGATGCCTTCGCGGATGTGACGGTCAGCGGCTTCACCGGCAGCACGGTGATGACCCCGGAGGATGAACGCTCCAAGTTCCAGCGCGAGCTGCTGATCTTCGGCGATCTGAAGGAGCAGCTGGGTGAGCATTTCCGGCAGCTTCCCTGATTGACCATAGAGCAGGAGGCTTTCCGTGTAAGGCGGTCACGGAAAGCTTCTTTACTGGAAGAGTTTGGTCTTGATAATTCTGTTGAATCAGGTATAATGAATAACGTTGCGTTAATACATATCTATTTAAAAGTTTTTGAAGTGGTACAACGTTACCTATATGTCCCGGTAGCTCAGTTGGATAGAGCATGCGCCTTCTAAGCGCACGGTCGGGGGTTCGAATCCCTTCCGGGACGTCAAAACAGCAGCCTTCCTTCGGGAAGGCTGTTTTGTCGTCTGGGGGGATGAGAACCCTTGGCGTCAGCCGGGGTCGTTGGAGCATACGCTTCGTTAGCATTACTTCGCAATCAGCCCGAATGGGCTGTATCCCTTCCGGGACGTCAACAAGAAACAGCCTTCCTTCGGGAAGGCTGTTTTGTCGTCCGGAGGATGAGAACCCGGCGCGAGAGCGAGGGGACGCCCAAGCATAAGCTTCGATAGGAATACTTCGCAATCAGCCCGAATGGGCTGTATCCCTTCCGGGACGATTTTGAATAGGATTAACGTGGGCGCTCGGGGGGACGCTCCGCGAACGGACCGTTGTTCCGATCGCTGTTGTCTCCAGATTTTATTTTATTTCCCTAATCGGTAAAAATCCGGAGACAAAGGCGACCGCTATCGCTTCTCCACAATCGTTCCGTTCTCTCCGCTGTTTAAGCGGGATGCGAAATACATAAACATTCCAAAAAGCTCAAAACCATTCATCCCCAAGTGATCTTAGTGCTCGATTTAGTATGGACCAACTGTCGCTGAATGTACTGAATGCGGCCAAATGAGCGAATGTAGTGCAGAAGTGCACCTGAATTCACCGGATGCGGACCAAATGGGCAAATGAGGTGCAAAAGTGCACCTGAATTCACCGGACGCGGGCGAAATGCGGAAATGAGGTGCAGAAGTGCACCTGAATTCACCGGATGCGAGCGAAATGCGGAAATGAGGTGCAGAAGTGCACCTGAATTCACCAGATGCGGGCGAAATGCGGAAATGAGGTGCAGAAGTGCACCTCCTTACACAGGATGCTCCCGGAAGTGAGCGGATGGAGAGGGAGGATTAGCGGTGCAAGCTGCATGGACCGCATAAGTTCCTGCTGATTCATCCTCTAGGGCAACTTTGTTCTCAAGACGATCAGGACTCGGCGAGTCTACATCCGCTCCGGCTTAGGCAGACCTAGTACATCTAGCGCCTCGCCCAGCGTACTGGTGAAGCTGCGGGTCAGCCAGAGGCGGAAGGCGATGCTAGCTTCCTCGCCCTTAAGGATCGGACAGGCTGAGTAGAAGTTGTTGAAGAGCGAAGCCAGGCTGTGGGCGTAGTTACAGATCGTATTCGGCGTAAGCTCCCGGCTGGCTGTGTAGAGTGTGTCCTGCCACAGGCTGAGCTGCCTTAGCAGGGCCAGCTCAGCCGCTGCGAGCTGAGCCGGGAAGGGCGGCAGTCCGCTCCCGCCACTCCCGCTCCCGCCAACGCCGCTCCCGCCAACGCCGCTCCCGCCAACGCTGCTTCCGCCAACGCTGCTCCCGCCAACGCCGCTCCCGCCAACGCTGCTCCCGCCATCCGCTGCAGCGGCCTTACTAAGCACGCGCTGCGCCCGGGCGTAGGCGTACATCAGGTAGACGCCGGTGTTGCCGGAGATCTCCATCGCCTGCGTGAAGTCGAACACGATCTCGGTGCCCAGATTGAAGCGCAGCAGGTAGTAACGGATGGCAGCGGTGGCGATCAGCCGGCTGGACAGGCCGTTTTTGTCCGAACGGGTGGATTCGATCGTCTCCTCCATGAGCCGGACCAGCTCGGTCACCTTGATCCCGATTCCCTGGCGGCCGGACATGGCGTAGGAATTCTTGCCGCTGGAGGTATCAATGCCCAGCCCGGCCGCAGAAGCGGGACTCAGCGAGACCACTCCGTAGCTAACATGATGCAGCGCGTCTGCCTGCGTTCCGAATCCGAGTGCCTGAAGCGCCTGCTTCACCATCGCCTGCGGATACTCCTGCCGGTAATCGATGACATTGACCACCTGGTCCGCCCGTCCAAAATGCAGAACCTGGCCGGTCAAGCCGGTTGTCCACAGCCCGCTCTGAAATTCGCTGTAGCTGAAGTCCTTCTCCAGCAGTCCGAACTTCCAGAGATGATAGGCGATGTCCTTGGCGGTATAGGTCAGAATTCCGTTCGAGCGCACCAGCACCTTATCCTTCTGATGCTCTTCTCCGGTATCCTGCGCGGGCTGATCTTCGGCGGATTGCTTCAGCAGCCAGCAGCCCGCGAGCTTGCCCTCTGTCTCCTGCACGAATACCTCCGTCTGCGACAGAAGCTCGAAGGCCGAGGACCAGAAGCCCTCCTTCAGAATGCTGCTTTCCCACACCAGCAAATCGTAGTCAATGCCGAACCCCCGCATCTCCTCCACATGCTCTTTCACGATCTGTCCGGCGACGAGGTTACCGATCCAGGCGGTGTTGCCATGGCCCTCCTCCAGCGCATGAAGAATCTCAGTCCGCTTCTGTACCATCTCCGGCTGCTGCGCGTACGTTTTGTTGATCTCGGCATAGATGTCCCAGCAGTAGTCCCCGAACCGGACATGCTCGCCCGCCAGCGGAACATTCAGCAGGCCGGCTACGGTATCTGCCAGCTGATTGCCAAGATCGTCCACATAGTTATGCACCTCAACGGTATGGCCGGTCGCCCGCAGTATTCTGACCAGCGCATCCCCGATACAGGAGTTTCTCAGGTGGCCGATATGTAAACTTTTATTCGGGTTGACGGAGGTATGCTCGACGATCACCTTCTGGCCCATCTTGCCCTGAGGCAGCGTGAAAGTGAAATCCTCTTTTGCCCGCGCCCAGGCCTGCCAATCCAGATACATATTAATAAACCCCGGTCCGGCCACCTCGGTTCTCAACACCAATCCGTGAACAGAGCCCGAAGCTTCTAGCTCGGCGGCGATCAGCCCGGCGATAGCCAGTGGAGCTTGGCGCAGGGGGCGGGCGAGCTGCATGGCGATATTGCTGGAATAATCCCCGTGGTCGGCACTCGCCGGCTGCTCCAGGGCAATCTGTACTTCAGCGATGGCGGGCACGCCCAGGGTGAGGGCGATTTTCTGAACAGACTGCTCCAGACTTTCTTGAATGAGCTCACTTAGCATTGGCATGAATAACAACCTCCTGAATAGGATAACGACAAAAAAAAGCCTTCATCTCCTAAGAGACGAGGCTTGTGCGCTCGCGGTACCACTCTCGTTGCTGAGCCTTACGGTTCAGCCACCTTACAGGTTAACGGTCCTCGGCCGGGGCTTCCTACTCTCAGGTTCAGAAGTCCATCTCACGGGTGCGCTTCATGGTTCTACTCTGTACCGGCTTCCACTTTCCCGGCTCGCTGGGGACTAGATATAAGACCATTACTCTCCCGGTCATCGATTCCATATGGGTTTGTACCAGTATAGCGAATTTCTGACAGAAAGCAAGAGCTCTACAGTAAAAAGTTACACGTCACTGGGCGCACCTGTCAGATTCTTGATGTCCGTTGACCCGTAAATCAGCAGCAGAATTACAATGATCAGCAGGAGTCCACCTGCGAACCCTTCTCCGTCAAAACTGTCCATAGCCCCGTACCCTCACTTTCACTTCCGTCTGTGTGCTCAGGAGTTCTCGGCTTTCTTTTTCAAAGCGGTCATGATCTCGTTCAGCGTCAGGCTGCTGTTATCATCAAGGAAGCTGACCAGCTTATCTACATTGTCATTGCTTAGATCACTTAACGTCTTATATTTGCCTACCAGACTGACGAACAACGATGCGTCCGTGTACATCTGGATAGAGTCAACTTTCAGCTTGCCGGTCAACAGAAGTGCGGCAACGGCAAATTCAAGCCCTTTTGGCGTTTGGGTTTTGGAGCTGGAGGGTGTTTTTTTGGCGGCGGGCTTCTTACCTTTTCCTGGAGGGGGCATGGGAGTCCCTTCTTCCGTTCGGCGTTCGTACGGGAAAGCGCAGCATGGGCGGTTTTTCCTTAATAAAAGATATGCGCAGCTTAAAAAAAGGGTGAATGGGTCCATCAAGTCCACACCACGGCCTCGAAGCCTGAATATAAATATTATGCGATTATTATTTAATCGTTGTGAAGCACCGGATAACTGTGGCACTCATATTTGATTCTGAAGGGAGGACAAGACAAGATGGCGATTCTATCGACAGGTCCTATTGAAAATAACGCTATTTCCGGAGTCAGACCCACGCAGACTGTAACTGTGAAAATATCGAAGCGAAATGCGGCGGGAGGCTCCTCCCTCAGCATTCAGGGATATGTGCTGGGAGCGACAAGGACGCTTTATGTAAGTGAGGTTATTCATATTGCTCCGAATGAAGTGGTGACCAAGAATTATTTTGCTGACCTGGATGCGTATGAGTTTGTTTTCTTAACGGCAGATGCTGCGGAAGAAGATGAGATCGGAATCTCAGTATGGGGCAAATCCTCCACCGGCCAGCTGGTGGCTGCGCACCGTGTAGTTACACATGAGAAATTAGGCTCTCAAGATCAAATACAACAATAGATTATTTGTGTGTGACATCTGAACATTATGATGGATAACCAAACAGGGACCTCCCGGGGCGTAACCGCTCAGGAGAGTCCCTGTTTGAATTTATTTATACCAGATCGCAAGCCTCGGCAGGCATCCAGTGGGCATTCTGGCAAACTCGGATAACAGCCGGAGGTGGAACGGAGGAGCAGATGCAGCCAAGCCCTCCGGCTCCAGGCTACGGATGCACGACCCATGCATCCCCCGCGCTAACTGCCCCGCACAGGCTACGACCGGTGGCAGGTCAGATCGAAAGGATCTCACGGATGTCCTGCTCGCTCAGGCTGGACAGTGCCTCCTGCCCCGGTTGGATAACCTCGTCAATCAGGTTTTTCTTCTTTTGCTGAAGCTCGTACATCTTATCCTCTACCGTCCCCTGGGCAACGAGGCGGATCACCTGGACTATCTTTTTCTGCCCGATCCGGTGGGCGCGGTCGGCAGCCTGCTGCTCGACCGCAGGATTCCACCACAGGTCATAGAGAATGACCGTATCGGCACCGGTCAGGTTAAGGCCGGTGCCGCCCGCCTTCAGCGAGATCAGGAACAGGTCGTGCTCGCCTTCATTGAAGCGGCTGCACAGCTCAACCCGCCGGGAGGCCGGGGTCTGTCCGTCCAGATAGAAATGCGGAATACCGAGCAGCGCCAGCTCGCGTCCGATCATGCCCAGCATCTGCGTGAACTGCGAGAAGATCAGCATCCGCTTGCCGGAGCTGCGGCATTCGTCGATGATCTCCAGCAACTGCTCGAATTTGCCGGAGCCGCCGGTATATCCGTCCACGAACAGGGCCGGATGGCAGCATAGCTGGCGCAGCCGGGTCAGTCCGGCAAGCACCTTGATCCGGCCGTTGCCGAAGCTGTCGCTGTCCAGATGCTTGAGCGCTTCTTTGCGCAGGCGGGCGAGGTACGCGACGTAGAGCCTTTTCTGCTCCGGCAGCAGCTCGGAGGCTTGCAGAGACTCGATCTTATCCGGCAGCTCCTTCAGCACATCACTCTTAAGGCGGCGCAGGAGGAAGGGGCGGGCGCGTCTGGCGACAGTCTCCCGGGGAAGGTCATGAAAGGCCTTCTTCCCGGGGAACAATCCGGGCAGGACGACGCTGAAGATCGACCACAGGTCCTCCAGCGCATTCTCCACCGGTGTTCCGGTCAGCGCGAAGCGGTAGCGGGTCTGGAGCAGTCTGACAGCCTGCGCGGTCATAGTCTCATGATTCTTGATCATCTGCGCTTCATCCAGAATGAGCGTATGGAACGACTGCTTGGCATACATATCCACATCCCTGCGCAGCAGCGGGTACGAGGTAATTATGACATCATGCCCGGCCTTGTTCCGTAAGGTCCGTCCGCGTTCACCGGAGCTGCCGTCCGCAATGACCGCCTGAATCTCCGGGGCGAAGCGCTTCAGCTCGTTAAGCCAGTTATAGAGCAGGGAGGCGGGTGCCACAATAAGTGCAGGCACGCCGCTCTGCCGGATGTCGGCCAGCATAGAGAGCAGGAAGGTGATGCTCTGCAGTGTTTTGCCAAGGCCCATATCGTCCGCCAGAATCCCGCCGAAACGGTAATGGGCCAGCGTCCTCATCCACTGGAAGCCGTACTGCTGATAATCCCGCAGCACAGGAGCGAGACTCTCCGGCAGCGGGAAGTCCAGATTCTCGGGACTCGCCAGGTTGGCCAGCAGCCGCCGGAAGGAGCGGCCGGTCTGGATGGTATCCCCCTGGACACTTCCCGCATGGAGATGGAGGGCGCGGACCAGCGGCAGGGAGAACTCCGTGCTGCGGATATCCGCGCTGCGGACGCCAAGCTCGTTCATCAGAGCGATGATCTCCTGGAATTCTGCGGTATCCAGCGGGAGCAGGGCCCCGTCCGGGAGCCGGTAATATTTACGCTTTTCCTGGAGGGATTGCAGGACCTGGGTAATGTCCTTCTCCGTGATGCCCTCCATGGCGAACTTGAAGTCCAGCCAGTCGGTCTTCTCGTTCCAGCTCAGGCTGACCTTGGGCGCTGCATGCTCCGTAAGCACCCGCTGCTTGACCGCAGTGGTCGCATAGACCTGAAGCAGCGGCTCCAACAGCGGGATGGTATGGTGCAGGAAGTCGAATTCCCCGTCCTCGTCACGCATGATATATCCGCTCTCTGTCCGCGAGAAGGACTCATGCGCCATCAGGTCCATAATCCGCCGCTCCGCTTCCCCGTCCCGCATCAGAATGACCTCGCTGCTCCGCTCATGCGCCTTCTCCTCCAGCGGATTGATAACAATCCCGCCGTACTGGAATTCAAGCCCGGCCAGCAGCCGGTCCCTCACCCGGTCCAGGTAGAGTCTGGCCTGGAGCTGGGTCTGGACGATGCGGTCCGCAATCGTGTCAGCAATGCTCACCCGGCCAAGCTTCTTCAGCCCGGGGATGACCGCTTCCATGAAGGGCTCCATCTGCTCAGGCGCAATCGCAAGGCTGTCCCGCCGGCTGCCGCTGAGCATCCGCTTCAGCTCGGAGAGACGCCCGCATTCCTGCGCCGGGAGCTTCAGCAGCCTGCCTTTGGTCAGCACCAGCCCATAGCTCTCCAGAATTGTAAGCTCCTCAAGCCCCCGGACATCCAGCCGGTAGCCTTCCTCCTGTGCCTGATCGAACTGGAAGCTGAGCGGCAGCGGCTCCTCTGACACAGCCAAGCGGTCCACCAGGAGCTGGCCATGCTGAAGGCGGACGGCAGGCGCCGCTTCCAGCGCAGGGTACAGACTCTCCCAGAAAAAAGGGGCCACCGGCAGCAGCCGGTCATTCCCCGGAGGGCCGTTGCGGGAAGCGTACGGATCGGCGAGGCTGCGGTAGACCTTTTCATTCAGCATGATCTCGATCAGCTTCTGCAGAACCTCATTATTCTCCTTGGAGAAGCTGTGCAGGGCGGGATCATAGCTGAAATGCGCTGTGAACTCAAAAGGCTCACCCCGGTGAACCTGCTCCAGAAAAGCTCTGATCTTCTGCACGATATAGAGCCGCTTAGGGCCAAGCTTCACTTCGATCCCGAGCATTGTGCTCCCGAAGCTGAAGCTGAAGGGCCGGCAGATGAACTCGACCTGGAGCGGTGTCCGCAGGTCGATATATGTACCCGCACCGCTGGGCCGTGACCGTCCTCCGGTGAACATTCCGAGCATGCTGCTCACCAGCTGCCGGTCCCCGCCCTGTCCCCGGCGCTCATCCCCGGATGAGCCGGCGCTGCGGGGTGTTAGCAGCCTGTCTGTCTCCCCGGTATAAGTCTCCTCCGTGTCACCGCCGCCAGCATCCGCAGCCTGTCCAGCTCCAGCAGCCCGGCTGCGGTAGAGCACCGTCACCAGCGCCGCCGCAATATGCTTGCAGAAGGGGCCGCCGTGATAGTAAGCCGGGCAGGTGCATTCCCCCTGCACATCCCCGTCACTGTCGATAATCAGCGAAATTTCATGAATTTCCAGCCCATGAACCTCAGCGCGGTATTTGGAATATTCCTCTTCCCCGTTATGCTCCGTATAGACAAGGTCCACCTTATGGGCATGATAATAGGCCGCCCCCTGGTCAAAAGCGGCGCTGCCGCACAGCAGCTTGATTACCCGTTCCGGCACCTGATAACCCACGTATACTCACTTCCTTCGATTGCTTCTGTCTAAGCTGCCCCTTCCGGGTTATGCTGTGCCTGAAGATGATTCCGCCCCGCCGATCCCGTGCAGAATGAAGCTTACGGTCTGTTCAATCTCGGCCTCATCGTTCCAGTCCTGATCCGGCATCAGCAGCAGGCGGACCAGCAGATAGCCGATAATGGCCGAGATGGTGAAGCGGATGATCGCAGGGGTAGGAGCATCAATGACCTCACCCTGCGCCTTGAAGTGCTCAGTAATTGCAGTTACACGCGCCAAAACCTGCTCAAATATATTCTCGGTCAGCTGCTCCTTCAGCGCAGGCTGGAAAGGAATCTCCTGAATCAGAATTTTGACGATCTTAAGATTCCTGCGGACGAATTCCAGCCGGTTGAGCATGAAGGCCTTCAGAAAGGCCTCATAGCTCTCGAACGGCACATCCAGCACACCGCTGAAGTTGCGCAGCACAAACGGGGCGATCATCCGGCTCATGGTGGGAACAACGATGGCGAGCAGCAGATCCTTTTTGGTTTTGTAATAACGGAAGATTGTTCCTTCCGCCACGCCTGCCTTCTGGGCGATCTCGCTGGTGGCAGCTGCCGAGAATCCCTTCTCTGCAAAAACATCAATTGCCGCCCGCAGAATGGCCAGCTGCTTCGGCGTGACTTGCTCCTTCTCGCTGAGGTCCAGCAGCTCCTGGACCCATTGATCTTGCTCCAGCTGCTCCTCTTCAGCAGCAGGGTTATTCTCCATGAATAGAACCTCCAGACTCTTGCAGTTCCTCTTAGTGTATCATAGCCCGTTCATCCTTTACATTCTGCGGTGCTTGCGCAGAGCCAGCACATTGAGCAGCATGAACAGCAGGGAGAAGCCGATCAGCATGAAGACATCCCATGCGATATCACTCCAGCCTTTGCCGCGTACCATGATATCCGTCAACGCCTGTGAGCCGTAGTACATAGGGGTGGCGAGTCCGATACGCTGCAGCCAGAGCGGGAGGGTATCCAGCGGAAATAATCCGCTCAGGAAGATCTGCGGCACTATGACCAGGGGGATGAACTGGATCATCTGCAGCTCATTGGCGGCGAACGCCGAGAGCAGGGTGCCGAGGGTCAGCGCCGACATCGACAATAGCAGCGTCATCAGCAGCACGTAGCCGAAGCTGCCCTTCATCATAATCCCCAGTACCTGAATGGAGAACCAGGAGATCAGCAGGGCCTGGAAGACGGTGAAGATGCCGAAGCCGCACACATATCCGGTGACGATCTCCCAGCGCTTCAGCGGGGTGGAGAGCAGACGCTCCAGCGTTCCCGTTGTCCGTTCGCGCAGGAAGGAGACACCGGCGATCAGGAAGACGAAGAAGAAGACGAAGACCCCGATCATAATCGGGCCGAAGCGGTCGATCGTCTTCATATCCTCCGCGCCGTAGAGATAGCTGATCTGCGGCTGAAGCTGCCCGCCGCCGGGCGCTTGCGGCCGGAGACTCTGCGCAGCTTCCTGCAGCGCCATGATCACCGCGCGGTTAGCCGCCGGGTTGCTGCCTTCAAGAACAACCGCGGGAACGTCTCCTTTCATTGTAAGGAGAGCATCGATATCTCCCGCCTTCAGGGCGGCCTGCCCGGCTTCTTCATCGGCATAGCCGGTAACCTCAGCCTGCCCGGCTTCGAGAGTTGTGGTGAATGCCGCTGCACCGCCAGTCAAGCCGATCTTCGGCTCATACACCTTGCTGCCAAACACCAGACTCATAAGGCTTAGCACCAGCAGGGGCGCTATGAACATAAGCGCCATGGTTCTCCGGTCATGGAGGAACTGCTGCAGAATTCTCAGGGTAATGGCCCGGATTCTCATCGCCGTACACCTCCATAGCAGAGAAAAGCTTCTTCAATGCTGGCGCTGCCGGTAGCCTGGAGCAGTCCGGCCGGAGTGTCAGCCGCCAGCAGAACGCCGTCCCGGATCATCGCCAGCCGGTCACATTTCTCCGCCTCATCCATCACATGCGTGGTCAGAACAATCGTGGTTCCCTTGCGGTTCAGCGCCTTCAGCTCCTTCCAGATCGACTGGCGCAGCACCGGATCGATGCCGACTGTCGGTTCATCCAGCAGCAGCAGCGGCGGTTCGTGCAGCAGGGCAATCGCCAGGGACAGGCGGCGCTTCATGCCGCCGGAATATTGATCCACCCGCCTCCGCAGGTGCTCCTGGAGATTCACCAGCTCCATCACATCCCCGATCCGCCGTGTGCGGTCGCCGCCCTTCAAGCCGTAGAGGGAGGCGAAGAATTCCAGATTCTCCTTGGCGCTAAGCTCGGTGTATAACGCATCCGACTGGGCCATATATCCGATCTGCTGGAGCATGGCGAGCTTCGGCATCCGCACACCCAGCACGCTGACCTCGCCGGAGCTCGCTTCGTCAATGCCCGTAAGCAGCTTGACCAGCGTCGTTTTGCCGGAGCCGGAAGGCCCCAGAATGCCGAAGGTCTCTGCCTGATTCACCTGAAATGTAATATCCTTCAACACTGTTGTATTGCCAAAAGCCCGGTTCACATGCGTAACCGCAACCACAGGCGTTCCTTGTTCCATCATAATCTCCTCCATCTCCCACAATAATGAGTGAGCGCTCACTCATTATATTAATGATATCCTGCTCAAAAGTAAATCTCTTTCTTGAGCCGTGCAAACTATTTTAAAAAGTAAATAAAATTGTAAGGATTATCCGTTAATGCCACCCGTAATCCGGGTAATAAAGGGTACATTCTATGTTTACCGGCATCTATAACCCATAACCCAAATTCATCAAAGGCGGTGGAATGATGGCAGGACATAAGCTGCTCCTTCCTCTGGGAGTGCTGCTGGCTGGGGCGGTACTCAGCGGCTGCGGCGATGCAGACAAGCGGGCCGGTGGCGGAAACTTTCATACCTTGGCAGAAGAGAAGACCGAGGCGCAGCAATATCTGCCGGAGGATCTGCCGATTCCTGAAGGGGCGGGTATCACTTATACCCAAGGTGAGCTGTCCGAGGGGAAAAAATCCTCCATGCTGATCTATCAGACGGAGGAGAGTATGGCCGCTCTTGGCACTACATATCAGAAGTATGTTAGGGAGAAGGAACTGGAACGCGGGACAGAGATTGTGGACAGCCGCAACCTCCTGATTAACGGCAAAGTGAACGGCTCCTATTCGTATTCTATTATTGGCAGCCCCTCGGAATCGCCTGGCGGCGGGAATGAGATTATCGTTACGTGGATTATGAATTAACACTGTTTTTACAATAGGCCGGTCCGGGAGCTTTCCCGGGCGGGTCTTCTTCCGTTTGAGCTTGTAATTATTTTTACAGTTAATATTTCCATAACATTCCTGCGCAACAGAATTGACACTCGTAGACGAAAATAACATTAGCAGTTACCTATAGGAAAAGGGTGAATCTAATTGAAGAATAGTAAATGGATCGGCGCGGCTCTGGCTTCTGCACTTCTTGTAACAGGGGGAGCTGTTAGTGTTCTGGCGACAAGCAGCCAAGTAAGTGCCGCAGCTGTGAAGACAGGCGCAGCCGTAGAGGGCAGCATGTCCTGGAGCATCAACGGTACGCCGGTTACACTCAGCACCATCAACAGCGGCGGGTACAAGCTCTATTCATTGAGCCAGGTAGCTGCAGAGCTGGGAGCAGGACTTGTGCACAGCAGCAGCGGAATCCAGCTGAATGACAGCAAAGGTCTACATAGTGTGCAGATCCAGGCAGGCGTGAAAAGCTATCAGGCCGATGGCGAAACCCTGGAATTCACAGTGGCTCCGGTAGTGCGCAACAGCAAAACCTACGTGGAGCTGACGAAGCTGGTTACGGCGCTTGGCGGGGAGCTGGAGCCCGATGCCCACACGATCCTGAGCTTCGCCCGGCCGGCCGGTTCATTCGATACCCTTCACTGGAGTGCCGACGGCGGCCTGATCGCCAACCAGAGCGACGCGGAAGCTGCACTGCTCTATAAATTCACCCAGACTCCCGGTAGCTATGAACTGTTCTCTTCCAGCGAAGGTGCGGTGGATTTCGCAGTCTCTGCCGACCAGCAGTGGGGCGCCTTCAGCGATGAGACAGGCCAGCTGAAGCTGATCAACCTGTCCACCGGCTTAATTAGCCCGCTCGGCAAGGACACCAGCGTGAAGACAGATATCGTATGGTCCAGCGACGGCAAGACGCTCTATTTCGTCCAGGGCGACAAGCAGGAGAAGCTGGCGCAGATTTCGGTAGAGACCGGAGAGGTCAAGACTCTGCTAGAAGATAAAGTAGAGAACAAATCGGAGCTTCGTATATCGGATGACGGCAAAAGTGCATTGTACATTGTCAACATCACCGGTACCGCGAAGAATGATGCCGACAGCACAGAGGATTCCCTTACCGTAGACTTCAGCAAGGCCGGGGAGCAGCTCTATAAGCTGGATCTTACTGCCAAAGGTGCTAAACCGGCAGCCTTGACGACTACGCCTGACAACAAGCTGTATCCTGAGATTCTTGCGGGCGGCAGCGTGGCCTACCTGAGCGCAGATGCGGACGGCAATGCCGCCAACACCCTGAAGCTGATTGCCGCAGACGGGAAAAGCACAGATATCGCTCTTGGAGCTGAGGTGAACTGGTCCACGGGGGTTAGCACGGGCCTCGTTGTCTCCGGAACTACAACTGACGGCAGCACTGTAATCTACTCGATTGCAGGCAGCGCAGCTCCGGTTGAACTGTACCGGACAGCCGAAGATGTATCCGAAGTGGCGGTCTCGGCAGACGGCAGCAAGCTGGCAATAATCAGCGACGGCAAGGTAATGGTCATCCAGAATGGCAAAGCTCTGCAACTGTCAGGCTCACCTGTAGCTGCTAATTAATAACAACATATATCGGCGCACACCGCCGGGAGGAGAATTCAGATATGAAGATGTTCAAAAAATTCACAGTTACAGCGCTCACCGCGGTTATCGCGGTTACCGCATCCTTTGCAGGGGTAGCCGCAGCGGCGGACAGCCTCAAGGGTAAAATCACCGTTAACGGATCTACAGCCCTGCTTCCGCTGACGCTGCAGGCCGCCAAGGAATTCCAGAAGCTTCATCCTAAAGTGAAGATCGCCGCTTCCGGCAAAGGCTCCGTAACCGGGCCGCAGGCCGTGAAGAAAGGGATTGCCGATATCGGAGCCTGCGACTGGGATGCGAGCATGGATGTTCCGGGCTTCAAGGCCTTTGACGGACAGGTGGCGAACAAGGTCGCGGTGATTCCTTTTGCAACCATCGTCAATAAGAATGTCGGAGTAGATAACCTGACTACAGAGCAGCTCAAAGGCATCTACGCCGGTAAAATCACGAACTGGAAAGAAGTCGGCGGATCGGATGCGAATATCGTAGTGATCACCCGTGCCTTCGGCTCCGGTACCCGCGTTAACTATCAGGCCAAGGCTCTGGGCGGTGGAGATATCGTGAAGAAAGAGAAGAATTACAAGGAAACAGGCTCCAGCGGCGACATGAAAACAGCGGTAGGCACTACTCCTAACGCTATCGGCTACATCGACCTTGTCTATGTGACCGGCGGGGATATCAAGGCTGTGAAGTTCAACGGTGTCGAAGCTACTACGGATAATGTGATCAACGGCTCGTACAAGATCTGGGCTTACGGCTACTATATGACGAAAGGCCAGCCGAGCGGCGCGACCAAAGAATTCATTGAATATGTACAGAGCAAGAAATTCCAGCAGGGCTCGCTCAAGAAGCTTAAATTCATTCCGATCTCTTCCATGCAGAACTAAGATTGACACGCTCATAAGACAATAGATTGATAGGTAACAGCGGCCAGCTCCGGGAACTACGGGGTTGGCCTCTTACAGGAGGGAAAGTATGGGGGCACCGGTTCATGGCCTGACCGCTAAGGCACAGACAAGCCTTGAGGAAGTTAAACATAATACCAAGCGGCACCGCAGACATCTGCTGGGCAACAGCATCTCGCGATATTATTTCTTATTCAGCATCCTTGCGCTCTGTCTTGTGCTGGGACTAGTTATTGTATTCATCGGCAAAACGGCGCTGCTGCTCTTCGGCCAAATCTCGCCTATGGACTTCTTCTTCTCGTTCAACTGGTCGCCGGAAGAGGAGATGTTCGGCGCCGCCGCCTTCATTGTAAATACATTATCGCTCACCGCACTGACCCTGGTCATTGCCGTGCCTATCTCAGTTGGGATGGCTGTGCTCTGTGCGGAAATTGCGCCGAAGTGGCTGAAGAGCTTCATCCGTCCCGTGCTGGATCTGCTTGTCGGTATTCCTTCTATTGTTTACGGCTACCTGGGATTGACCGTGCTGCTTCCCTTCCTGCGCAGAGTGAGCGGAGAGGGGCTGGGGGACGGACTGCTCGCCGCCGCCCTTGTGCTGGCATTGATGGTCCTGCCGACGATCTGCCGGATCAGCGATGATGCCATAGTGGCTGTTCCGCGCAAATACCGCGATGCTGCCTATGCGCTCGGTTCCACCCGCCTTCAGGTCATTATGCGCGTCGTGCTGCCCGCTGCCAGCCGGGGAATCATCTCGGCGGTCATCCTGGGCATGACCCGCGCAGTCGGGGAGACCATGGCGGTGGTGATGGTCATCGGCAATACGCCGCAGCTGGCGAAGAGCCTGTTCGCGCCCACCTCGGTGTTGACCAGTAATATCGTCATGCAGATCTCCAACGTGGAATTCGATTCCACCTGGAATTACTCCCTGCATATGATGGCTTTCCTGCTGCTGCTCATCTCGTTTGTGCTGATTCTGATTATCCGGCTCCTGGGCCGCAAACGGAGGGATGCCTGATGAACGGATTCACACGTACACGCCACACGGCCAGAGCCCAGCGGCGTAATAAACTGGCGACCATCGGCTTCTATACGTTGGGCGCTCTGGTTATGCTGCTGATCTTCTGGCTGCTGTTCACCATTCTGAGCAAGGGCCTGCCTGCGCTCAGACCTGACTTCCTGCTCAAGCAGCCGGAGGAGATCGATCCCGGCGGCGGGATCGGACCCGTCCTGTTCAACTCCTTCTATATCCTGTTCATCTCGCTCCTGATCTCGGTTCCGATCGGGATCGGTGCAGGAATCTATATGGCGGAGTACGCGCCGGATAATGCCTTCACGGGTGCGCTGCGCATCTGCGTGGAATCCTTGTCCTCGGTGCCGTCCATCGTGTTCGGCCTCCTGGGCCTGGCGATCTTCGCCGAGTACTTCGGCGTCGGCCTGACGATCCTCGGCGGGGGTGTCAGCCTGGCGCTGCTGAATCTGCCGATGCTGGCCCGCGTCACGGAGGAGGCGGTGCGCGCGGTTCCCGGCGAGATCCGTGAAGCCGGCTATGCCCTCGGCATGACGAAGTTCCATGTCATCCGCAAGGTGGTCGTGCCGGTCGCCCTTCCGGCCATCGTCACCGGCGTCTGCCTTGTGGCCGGACGCGCCTTCGGGGAGTCGGCGGTCATTATCCTGACCGCCGGACTCAGCACCTCCGGCGAGATGTGGGATTTCAACCTGTTCTCGCCGGGCGAGACCCTGGCTGTACACCTGTGGTACGTACAGTCTGAGGCCATTGTCGAGGATGCGCGGCAAATCGCAGATAAGTCAGCGGCTGTGCTGGTGTTTGTCGTGCTGCTGATCAACTTTATGTTCCGCTTTCCGCTGTGGCTGGGCAACCGCCGCCGGGGACGCTGAGACGGATGCAAACGGGAGAATAGAGCTATATCCTGGAAGAACAGGCTGCTCTGCTATGGCAATCTATAGCCTACTCGAAGCTACAGGTGCAGATCCGGAAGGTTATTGCAGAGCTGCAAGAGTGTGACCGGCTGGAAGAGAGCGCATGGGAGCAGTTGTTGCAGGAACGTGCGCAGTCGCTGATTGAACGCGCACGCCATCCTGTTGTGCTGGAGTGTGCGGAATGCGGCCTTCCGTTTGTATTCGATGACCTTGATTTTAGCTGCTACCGGGTGGATGGGATTTACTTCCCGGAGAAGTGTCCGCATTGCAGTTCCAGTCAAAATTATAGTAAGTGAAGGGATTTATATGTACTGAACAAGTGAAGGGATTGACATGCAGCCGCCTGCGGAGTGTGCGGACTGAGGGGCCGCTATTCGTCGAAAAAAACCAACTTTTCAGGATTAACGGACTCAGAGGACGTTAAACTGTTCATTCGAGCTGAAAAAGCGGAAAACCGGGTTACTTAACGGCTCCTGAGTCCGCATGTCCCTGCGGATAGGCGTGATCCGCCGAAATAAGGGATCTCCAGTCCGCATAGGTCGCGCAGGGTTCGCTGTTACTCAGGCATCCTACACAGGCAGCCGGTTAAGGTGAACAAATAGTCATGCAGCCGCCTGCGGAGTGTCCGGACTGAGGGGCCGCTATTCGTCGAAAAAACCAACTTTTCTGCGATTAACGGACTCAGAGGACGTTAAACTGTTCATTCGAGCTGAAAAAGCGGAAAACCGGGTTACTTAACGGCTCCTGAGTCCGCATGTCCCTGCGGATAGGCGTGATCCGCCGAAATAAGGGATCTCCAGTCCGCATAGGTCGTGCATAGTTCGTGCAGGGTGCGTGTATGGTTCTCATCTTCCACTATCACGGAGTGGTGGTTTATTTGAAGATTCATTTGCCGCTTAAACAGCGGAGAGGACGGAACGATTGTGTAAAAGCGGCAGCGTTCGCCTTGGTTTCCAGATTTTCACCGCTTAGGGGAATGAAAAAAATCTGGAAAACACAGCGATTGGAACAACGGTCCGTTCACGCAGCGTTCACCCAAGTGCTACCGTTGATCCTACTCAAAATAAAAAAGGGGGGGTTCTCATCCCCCCGGACGACAAAACAGCCCTCCCGAAGGAAGGCTGTTTCTTTGACGTCCCGGAAGGGATGCAGCCCATTCGGGCTGATTGCGAAGTAATGCTATCGAAGCGTATGCTCCAACGTCCCCGGCTGGCGCCTAGGGGTTCTCATCCCCCCGAACGACAAAACAGCCCTCCCGAAGGAAGGCTGTTTCTTTGACGTCCCGGAAGGGATGCAGCCCATTCGGGCTGATTGCGAAGTAATGCTATCGAAGCGTATGCTCCAACGTCCCTGGCTGGCGCCTAGGGTTCTCACCCCTCCGAACGACAAAACAGCCCTCCCGAAGGAAGGCTGTTTCTTTGACGTCCCGGAAGGGATTCGAACCCCCGACCGTGCGCTTAGAAGGCGCATGCTCTATCCAACTGAGCTACCGGGACATGATGGTTGACTGAAAAGCAAGCAAAAATTATGTTATCATACATAGTTAACTTTTTCAACTTGTTTTTTTTGAAACGGCACTGGGATATGCTATAATCTACAATTGATCAAGGTTCAGGACGATTACAGTTCGGAGAAAAGGAGGTGCCCTCATGAATCAATTCAATTCCCCCGCCAAAGAGAACATCGTGCTGTTTCCGAAGACACTGGATTACTATCAGATACAGCTCACGGTCATGCTGGAGAGTGAACGCTACGGGGAGGCGATGGAGCTGCTGCGTTTTTTGCTGCAGTGCCAGGGACAGGAAGAGCGGCACTACGAGGAATGGCAGTCGCTGCTGGATTGGCTGGTGGCAGCCTTCCCCCACGCTGCACAGGGCGGTGACGGGAATGGTGCCCATGAAGCAGAGGAGATGGATCTGGGGGAAGAGGATATGGCCCGGATTCTGGCCAGAGCCAAGCTGGAGGAGGATGCGGATTACCCGGATAAGCTGCTGAAGCGGGTCATGAATGAACCGCTGTCCGAAGCGACAGTGCTGGCGCTGGAGCAGCTCTCCTATCTGGAGGGGAGCAGCGTAGATGAAGCGCTGACCGGCTGGCTTCAGCAGGCCGAGGTGCATCCGCTCCTGCAATTCCGCACGCTGCAGACGCTGCGGCGCAGAGGGGCACAGGGGGCAATCCGGCTGAGCCGGGGCCATGAGGCCACTGAGGTGGAGATCGAGACCGTGCCGCTGCACAGCGATGACTTCCCGCCGCAGATCAGCCAGGTGCTGGAACGGGTGGCGGAGCAGGCGGAGGTGCATGAGCCGACGCTGTATTATTTTGCCCAGGAGCTGTGGGGGCAGTTCGTTATGTCGATCTACGGGACGGCGGATTACCGCAAGCTGCTGGACGGAGAGTATTCGCAGCTTGATATTTGGGCCGGAGCCCTGCACCAGATGGTGTCGGAGAGCCTGAACGGGAACCGCAAAGAAGAGGAAACACGGGGCATGTATGGCATTACGGACAGCATGCGCTTCCAGTTTGAGGGGGCCTACCGTTCACTCAGGGGATTCGTGAAGAGTTCTCTACTTGATAAATAAAGTAATCTTGTATATAATATAGTGGTTATTCTGTGCGTGAAATGTTGGACTAATTAAGTAAAAATGTAACCTATTTTTGGAGGGAAAAGTATATTATGAAAGCAACTTGGGAAAAAATAGAGAAGAACCTTGGAGTTCTTGAAGTCGAAGTCGAAGCAGAACGCGTTGCTTCAGCACTCGACAAAGCCTTTAATAAAGTGGTAAAGAAAGCAAACGTACCTGGATTCCGTAAAGGTAAAGTGCCGCGGCCGATTTTTGAATCCCGTTTCGGTGTTGAAAGCCTGTACCAGGATGCCATCGACATTCTTCTTCCTGAAGCTTACGGTGAAGCGGTTGAACAGACCGACATCTTCCCTGTAGATCGTCCTGAAGTGGACATCGAGCAATTCGCCAAGGGCCAGCCGTTCATCTTCAAAGCGAAGATCACAGTTAAGCCTGAAGTGAAGCTGGGCCAGTACAAAGGTCTGGAAGTTCCAGTACAGAAGGCAGAAGTTACTGACGAAGAGCTGAATGCTGAACTGAAACGTCTGCAAGAGCGTCACGCTGAGCTTGTTGTAATCGAAGAAGGGGAAGCTGCGAACGGCGACATCACTGTAATTGATTTCGACGGTTCGGTTGACGGCGTTCCATTCGAAGGCGGACAGGCTGAACGTCACTCCCTGGAGCTGGGCAGCAATTCCTTCATTCCAGGATTCGAAGAGCAGGTAGTGGGCATGTCCACTGGGGACTTCAAGGATGTTGAAGTTACCTTCCCTGAGACTTACCACGCTGCTGAACTGGCAGGCAAAGCTGCTGTATTCAAAGTGAAGCTGCACGAAATCAAGCGCAAACAGCTTCCTGAGCTGGATGATGAATTCGCCAAGGATGTTAGTGAATTCGACACCCTGGAAGAATACAAGGCAGACCTGAAGGCACAGCTCGAATCCCGCAAGCAGGAAGAACTGAAGAGTGTTCGTGAATCCGCAGTAGTTGACGCAGCAGCAGCTAATGCTGAAGTGGAAATTCCTGAGGCCATGATCGCCAGCGAAGTGGAGAACATGGTTCGTGACTTCGATACCCGTCTTCGCCAGCAGGGCATGAACATGGATATGTTCCTCAGCTTCTCCGGACAGACCCGTGAAGACCTGCAGGGACAAATGAAGGGCGATGCTGAGAAGCGCGTCCGCAACAACCTTGTTCTGGAAGTGATTGCCAAGGAAGAGAAGATCGAAGTTTCGGAAGAAGAAGTGACGCAAGAGCTGGCTACTATGGCTGAAGCTTACAAGCGTACTCCTGAAGAAATCCGCAACATTCTGGCAGCCAACGGTTCCCTGAACAGCCTGAACGATGAGATCTCCCTGCGCAAGACGATTGAGTTCCTCATTGAGAGCAGTGTGGAAGTTGAAGCTCCGGCAGCACCTGCAGAAGAAGCAAGCGCTGAGTAAGCTTCTATCCTTTACCTAGAACGGCTATCCATTAGCCTCCATAGAGATTTGATAAGGCACGTAAGTTTTTGTTACGTGCCTTATTTTTATCGGGGGCCGGGCGTTTGGTAGTACATATCACGAACCCGTCAATTGGCATTGTCCGCGGAATTGCGATATAATGGCATGCACACGAGCAATGCGGTTTAATGGCACAGTGAATAAATGACATCCCGCTTTGAACGTGTTAAAATATTTCTGAAACGGAAAGACTAATCTGTATAGAGAAAAGAGGTTGGTGGCATGAGTCTGGTACCAATGGTTGTGGAAACGACAAGCCGGGGAGAACGCTCATACGATATCTATTCCAGATTGCTCAAGGATCGCATCATCTTCCTGAGCAGTGCGATTGACGATGATGTCGCCAATCTGGTTATTGCGCAGTTGCTGTTCCTGGCAGCAGATGACCCCGAAAAAGACATTCACTTGTACCTCAACTCGCCCGGTGGTTCTGTTACAGCCGGCATGGGTATATATGATACGATGCAATATATCAAACCGGATGTTTCAACGATTTGTGTGGGGATGGCAGCCAGTATGGGATCATTGCTCCTGACCGCCGGAGCGCCCGGCAAGAGATATGCGCTGACCAACAGTGAAGTCATGATTCATCAGCCGCTCGGCGGCGTTCAGGGGCAGGCGTCCGACATCTGGATTCATACCGACTGGATTCTTAAGACGAGACAGAAGCTGAATCAGATTTATGTAGAGCGCACAGGTCAGCCCCTTGACAAAATCGAACGGGATACAGACCGCGATAACTTCATGAGCGCGGAAGAAGCGAAGGAATACGGGCTCATTGACCAGGTACTCTCTTCACCGATCATATCTTAAAGGGGTGGTAAGATGTTTAAATTTAATGATGAAAAAGGGCAGTTGAAATGTTCCTTTTGCGGCAAATCACAAGAGCAGGTTCGTAAGCTCGTAGCGGGACCTGGCGTTTATATATGTGACGAATGCATCGAGCTGTGCACGGAGATTGTGGAAGAGGAGCTTGGCCACGAAGAAGAGCTGGATATGAAGGATATTCCGAAACCTAAGGAAATCCGTGATATTCTGGATCAATACGTGATCGGCCAGGAGCAGGCGAAGAAATCGCTCTCCGTTGCGGTATACAATCACTACAAGCGCGTGAACAGCCAGAGCAAGATTGAAGATGTGGAGCTGACGAAGAGCAACATTCTGCTGCTCGGACCTACAGGCTCCGGTAAGACCCTGCTGGCGCAGACGATGGCGAAGATCATCAACGTTCCTTTTGCCATTGCAGATGCCACTTCCCTTACGGAAGCCGGTTATGTGGGTGAAGATGTTGAGAATATTCTCCTGAAGCTGATTCAAGCGGCGGATTATGATGTGGAGAAGGCTGAACGCGGCATTATCTATATAGATGAAATTGACAAAGTAGCGCGTAAATCCGAGAATCCGTCCATTACCCGTGACGTATCCGGTGAAGGTGTACAGCAGGCGCTCCTGAAGATTCTGGAAGGTACGGTAGCTTCGGTTCCACCGCAAGGCGGCCGCAAGCATCCGCATCAGGAATTCATCCAGATCGATACTACGAATATTCTGTTCATCGTGGGCGGTGCCTTCGACGGACTGGAGCAGATGATCAAGCGCCGTATCGGCAAAAAAGTCATCGGCTTCAACGCTGCGGTTGAAGGACAGAAGGATCTGAAGGCCGGTGAATACCTGTCTATGGTATTGCCTGAAGACCTGCTGAAGTTCGGTCTGATCCCTGAGTTCGTCGGCCGTCTGCCGGTCATCTCGACCTTGGAGCCGCTTGATGAGAGCACATTGGTACGTATTCTCTCCGAGCCTAAGAATGCGCTTGTGAAGCAGTATGTGAAGCTGCTGGAGATGGATAACGTAGCCTTGAAGTTCGAGCCGCTTGCCCTTGAAGCGATTGCCAAGGAAGCGATCAAGCGCAACACCGGTGCCCGTGGACTGCGTGCCATCATCGAGAGCATTATGCTCGATGTGATGTACGAGGTGCCTTCCCGCGATGACATTAGAGATTGTGTCATTACTGAGAAGGTCGTCCAGGAGAAGTCCCTGCCGGAGCTTAGTCTCAAGAAGGATAAGAAAAAAGAAGAAAGCGCGTAAGTCAGGCGGCAAGACCAAGCCTGACACGGCTTAACAATACAGCTCAGGGTCTCCACTTTCTCCCTCACTCCCGCATGACCTGCGGGAGCGGAGAGGGTGGAGCTTTGATCGTTATGGGGGAGAAAATCATGTTCCTGAGACACCAGACCCGTCCCGTCAATGTTGGCGGAGTGATTATCGGGGGTAACAACGAGGTTGCAATCCAAAGCATGTGTACGACCAAGACCGCTGATGTCGAGGCAACTGTAGCAGAGATTCTGCGGCTGGAGGAAGCCGGCTGCCAGCTGGTGCGTGTAACGGTCAACAATGAAGAAGCGGCAGCAGCGATTAAGGAAATCAAGAAGCAGATTCATATCCCGCTCGTAGCGGATATCCATTTCAACTACAAGCTGGCTCTGCTGGCGATTGAGAACGGCATCGATAAGGTGCGGATCAATCCCGGTAACATCGGACGCCGTGACAAGGTTGAAGCTGTAGTTAAGGCTTGTAAGGAGAAGGGGATACCCATCCGTATCGGCGTGAATGCCGGTTCACTGGAGAATCACCTGCTGGAGAAATATGGTTATCCTACACCGGATGCCATGGTGGAGAGTGCCTTGTACCATATCGGCATTCTGGAAGAGCTGGACTTCCACGATATTATCGTATCGCTGAAGGCGTCGGATGTGCCGATGGCTATCGAGGCTTACCGCAAGGCGGCTGAGGTCATTCCTTATCCGCTGCATCTGGGGATTACCGAATCCGGTACCCTGTTCGCCGGAACAGTGAAGAGCTCGGCCGGGATTGGTGCGCTGCTCTCCATGGGCATCGGCAGTACGGTGCGGATCTCTCTGAGTGCTGATCCGGTGGAGGAAGTGAAGGTGGCCCGTGAGCTGCTGAAGACCTTCGGTCTGATCTCGAATGCTGCTACCCTGATCTCTTGCCCGACCTGCGGACGCCTGGATATTGATCTCTTCTCGATAGCGAACGAAGTGGAGGAGTATATCTCCAAGCTGAAGGTGCCGATTAAGGTATCCGTCCTCGGCTGTGCGGTGAATGGTCCGGGGGAAGCCAGGGAAGCGGACATCGGCATCGCCGGTGCGCGCGGAGAAGGGCTGCTGTTCCGTTACGGTCAGATGATCCGCAAGGTGCCCGAGGCTGAGCTGGTCAACGAGTTGAAGAAGGAAATCGACATCATTGTGGCCCACTTTGAGGAGACGGGTGAGATTCCCGGGCGTAAGCACGCCGGACTGGCTCCGGCTGTTGCGCTCAGCAATTCGGACAGCGGGAATTAACAGAACGTGCGAATACGTTAGCGAATCCTGCACTAATTAATCTTAATAATCTAAGTTTGAAGCGCCCCGATGCAGAAGTCTGTCCGATCAGACGTTTGCACCGGGGCGTTTTTTGTGGCGAATCCGGCGGATGGCCTTTTTCAGCAAAGTCAGTACATAGAGCAGAAAGGGAAGCAACAGCAGATAGATGAACGAGAAATTCCCCCATACCTTTGCAATAATTTCATTGACGTACACGGTGTTGATATAGGTATTCCAGGCGATGATGACGAACAATACAGCCAGGGGATAGATTAGATAATCCTGCTTCTTCAGATGGAAGACGGATTGCAGTCCTTTCAGGATCGAGAGGTAGAGCAAAGAGATTTTGATAAAAAAGGTCAGCACCCAAATCGTAATCAGAATCCCTTCAACCCGCTGCAGAATATTCCCGATATTAATCGTTTTGGCGAGTGCATAGGCGGGGAAGGTGCTATTCTCCGTCTGTTCAATACCAAGAATAAGCAGGCTGAGCAGCACGATGACGGTAAGGATCACGCCGCCTCCGAACGTACCGAGCAGAAAGGCCCGCTCTCCGCTTCGCGGCTTCTTGACTAGGGGGAGGAATGTCAAAAGCACAATAAGCTCCTGATACATGGAAGATTGATAGGCGGCAAGCAGCACGGGGCGGAAGCCCCCTTCCAGGACAGGCTTGATATGATTCCATTCGATCTTCGGGATCAGGGCCAGAACAAGAATCAGGAACAGAAACAGCACCCACGGAAATAGTAATTCCCCTACTCTGGCAAGTACGACGATCCCCAGGCTGGCACTCACTACGGCAGCGGTCAGGAAGACGATCTGAATCGCCTCAACCGGGGTTTCAGGCAGAATCTCGCTGGTCATGAAGAACCCGAGATCGCCGAGCAGTGTGCCGGTGAGAATCAGGAAATAGAACAGATACAGCAGCGAGATGAGTTTGCCCAGCCACCGGCCGAAGGCGGCTTCAAGCATTTCATAGAGGTTTTTGCCGGGATACAGCCGGGCCACCGCGAGATACAGTACGACCATAACCAGATTGATCAGGAGGCTGCACAGTGCGGCGATCCAGGCATCCTCTCTGGCGGTATGCGCAAGTCCGCTCGGGATAACCAGAATGGAGGTCCCGATGGTGAGTCCAAAGGTCATGATATAGAACTGCCGTAAGGAAATCCCCGAACGATCCTTCACTGATGATGCACTCCCTCTCTTGTTGAAGTTATTCAGGTCAGAAGCTGCATAAGGCTGCGTACCCAGTCGAGCGGCCTGAACTGGGGCAGGTCTGCCATGTCAAGTATGGTCACCGCAACAGTAAGGCTCCAGACGCCATAGAAAGCAGCCGCATCCCGCGGTGAACGTAGCTTAATTACAGCAGGTGTCTTCAGGATCAATACAAACAACAGGAAGAACAGCAGAATCAGGTTCCAATTCATTTTTCCTCCATCTCCCGTTTCATAGGTTGGATGACCGAACCAATGCGCTGGATCACAACGTTAGAGCGTACATTAACCTTGGCGGTTCTGAAGCTGTCATCCCAATGCTCCCGGTACGTACGCCACTGCCGGGGATACTTCCGGTGCAGGGCTTCGCCGAAGCCGAAGATGTCAGTACCGTACTTTTGTTGAACTTCCCGGATATTCTGTGTAAGCCTGAGGTCAAAGCGCTCCTCTATATTCTTCTGGAGGTCTTCGATGCTGGCCGGATTGTTCATATCAATCCTGCCCTGAATCGTGGTCAGATTGGCTTGCATATTGAGTTTCACCGTAAATTCAGGCTTGCCCTGTGCATTAATCCGGACATCCAGCGTGCTGTCTGAGCCGGTGAGTATGAAGCCTGCAAGCCCGCCTCCGGGGATGGGCGCATTGCTGACGGTAGAGTCTACCTCATCCAGAACATAGTTGACCGTCTTGCTGACGGATTCGCCCAGCCAGCCGACCAGCTTGTCTTTTTTGAATACAGCGATTCCCGCATGCTGGACCAGGGTCTTCGGGCGGATGCTATCCACATTGTTCACGGAGCCTCCGTCCTGCAAGTCCCCGTTCAACTGCACGCCGGACATCACGGGGTTGGAGCCGCCGCGTTCCAGCTCGGTAATGAACTGCTGTAGAGTAACCTTTCCGGTAGCAGCCCATTTCTTGTGGGAGGCCAATATAGAAGAATACAGGGAGTTCGCAGGAATATGCTCGAAGGGAGTGATGATTTCCAGTATCTTCGAAGCTTTGGAATCCTTGGCCACCAGCAGGAAGAAATCTGTACGCAGCTGATGGTCCCGTGAGATGAAGTCCAGCGCATCACTGACCCCGCTGCGGGCCAGCGCTTCCCCGATCACCAACACACGGATATGAGCCAGATACAGTATACGCGGAGTCACGCTTAGCATACGCTGCAGCGCATCGGGAACGGTTCTGCCCATAGCCTGGTACGTAACAACGGGCATCCCCCCGGAGGCACCTCCTTTCTGGTTGCCGCTCTCCCCGGGATTCATCACCTGGACAGTCACGGCATAGCCTTCCGGCACGAGATCAATGCCGAGTGCCATGACGAGGGCCAGATCGTTCAGTTCTTTACGGCTCCAGCATCCGCTGAGCGGGATAAGACTTATGATCAGAAGGATACACAGGAATCTTCTCCACATGGCGAGCACTCCTTTCGTTAAGAGAGTTCATGTCACCCTGCTAATTCTGCCCGAAATACTTTTTCATAGTGCGCCGGGACAAGCGGATGAACGTATCCTTCTGGCTCTGCCAGCGGATGGGGGCGAAGGAGGTCATATAAGGAATGCCCATAGACTCAAGGCTGCATAGATGTAAGGCCAGAATAATGAGCGCAATAATCATCCCGAACAAGCCGAAAGAGGCCGCAATCACCATCAGGACAAACCGCAGCATCCGCACGGAGATTCCTACATTGAAGGCAGGCAGGGCGAAATTGGCAATCGCTGTAATGGATACGACAATGACCATGGCCGCCGAGACGAGTCCTGCATCCACCGCCGCTTGTCCGATTACCAGTGTACCGACGATGGACACAGACTGGCCGATGGATTTGGGCAGACGAATGCCGGCCTCACGCAGAATCTCGAACGTAATCTCCATGATGAAGGCTTCCAGAAAGGCCGGAAAAGGAATCCCCTCGCGCTGTCCGATCAGACTGATCAGCAGGGTGGTGGGAATCATCTCCTGGTGGAAGGTAGTGATCGCAATATAGAAGGAAGGGGTCAGCAGAGCGATGGCAAAGCAGAAGAACCGGAGCAGCCGGACCAGACTTGCAAAATCACTCCGCTGGTAATAATCCTCACTGGACTGAAAGAACTGAACCATTAGTGCCGGAACCACCAGGACAAACGGGGTGCCCTCTACCAGAATGGCGATCCGGCCTTCCAGCAGTGCGGAGGCGGTAGCATCGGGGCGTTCTGTATTATAAACGGTTGGGAAGGGGCTATAGCGCCGGTCCTGAATCATCTCTTCAACGTAGTTACTCTCCAGCACACTATCGAGCTTCGCCTCATCGAGCCGTCTGCGCAGCTCCTGGAGCACTTCGGGATCGGCATTGCCTTCGATATACATCACCGCGACGTTGGTCTGGGTCTGCGTTCCAAGCTTACGCTGTTCCACCCGCAGCTTGGGATTCTGGATTCTCCGGCGGATCAGAGCGCTGTTCTCCCGGAGAGATTCGGTGAAGCCTTCACGGGGGCCCCGGACCACGGATTGGGAGACGGCATCCTCCACCGCACGCTGCTTCAGCGCTTCTGTACCGGCAGACAGCGCCTGTGCATTTCCGTTAATGTATACGATAGAGTTGCCGGCCAGGAGCTCCGTCTCGATCTCCGTATAATTCGTGATCCCCCCAACCTTGCCTAGGGAGAGTGTTCGTTCCTGCAGCAGCTTCAGGCAGACCTCCGGCTGAGGTTCGCTGAGGGCATTGAAATAGCCGGCATCTTCATGAATGGCCATCATCAGGGCTTGCGGATCAGCCATTCCTTCAATATAGATAACTACTGCGGACAAGGTCCCCAGTGTAATGAACCGGTAGATGATATCTGTGCTTGTACCCAGACGGACTTGGATTCCCTCTATAAAAGTGGACAGAGAGTCCGGCAATTTCTCCTGCGGCGAGCCTGCGTTCTCTAGTTGTGTCATATGAATTCGCCTCCTGTCATCGCGTATAGTCTCTCCGGTTGTGGAAAATCATATGCAATAGACGGCACGGCAGGGCGGCGCGGGCTCTGTTTTTTTGCCGCAGGAGTTTACGAATGATTGAAACGGCTATACTACCTAGTAGTAGTTGAATACAGAAGCAGGTAGACGCAAGGATACAGGAGGGTGACCTATGGAACTAAGTATATTGCTGATGGTCGTGCAGCTCTTTTTCGCGCTGGTCATCGGCGTTTATTTTTGGAATCTGCTGCGGGGACAGAAGACGAACAAGACAGCGGTGGACCGGGAATCGCGTAAGGAGCTGGACAAGCTGCGCAAGATGCGGATGATCTCACTGACCAAGCCGCTCTCGGAAAAGACGCGTCCGGCCTCCATCGATGATATTGTCGGACAGAAGGACGGACTGCGCGCCTTGAAGGCCGCGCTTTGCAGCGCCAATCCGCAGCATGTCATTATCTATGGACCGCCTGGTGTGGGCAAGACGGCGGCGGCACGGGTGGTCATGGAGGAAGCGAAGAAGAATGCACTCTCTCCGTTCAAGCGTGATGCTAAGTTCACTGAGATCGATGCCACTACGGCGCGCTTCGATGAGCGCGGGATTGCCGATCCGTTGATCGGCTCCGTGCATGATCCGATCTATCAGGGAGCGGGGGCCATGGGAGTGGCCGGAGTCCCGCAGCCGAAGCCGGGCGCGGTAACCAAGGCGCATGGCGGCATTCTGTTCCTTGATGAGATTGGCGAGCTGCATCCCATTCAGATGAACAAGCTGCTGAAGGTGCTGGAGGACCGCAAGGTGCTGCTGGAGAGCGCCTATTATAACTCGGAGGACAGCAATACACCGGCGTATATCCACGATATTTTCCAGAATGGCCTGCCTGCCGATTTCCGGCTGGTCGGAGCCACGACACGCTCGCCGGACGAGATCTCGCCGGCGCTGCGTTCGCGTTGCATGGAGATTTATTTCCGTCCGCTGCTGCCGGAGGAGATTGCTGTAATCGGCCGGGATGCCGTCCAGAAGATCGGGCTGAAGCCAAGCCCCGAAGCAGTGGAAGTCGTGCAGCAATACGCCACGAATGGCCGCGAGGCGGTGAATATGATTCAGCTGGCCGCCGGTCTCGCGCTGACCGAAGGCCGGGATACCCTGAGCGCAGCGGAAGTGGAGTGGGTCGCCAGCAGCAGCCAGCTGCCGCTGCGGACGGAGCGCAAGATCCCTTCCGCCCCGCAGGTCGGGCTGGTGAACGGTCTTGCCGTCTATGGGCCCGGCATGGGCACCCTGCTTGAGATTGAGGTCTCAGCCGCGCCCGCCACTAACGGCCCGGGCAGGCTGAATATCACCGGCGTAGTCGATGAAGAGGAGACCCGCGGAGGCTCGCGCACCGTGCGGCGCAAGAGCATGGCCCGGGGCTCGATTGAGAATGTGCTGACGGTCCTGCGCACCATGAAGCTGGAGCCGGACCGGTATGACCTGCACATCAACTTCCCGGGCGGGACGCCGATTGACGGCCCGTCCGCCGGGGTTGCCATGGCGGTGGCCATTGTCTCCGCCATCCGGCAGCTGCCGGTGGACAACACGGTGGCGATCACCGGGGAGGTCGGCATCCATGGCCGCGTGAAGCCGGTCGGCGGCGTGGTCGCCAAAGTGGAGGCGGCCTTCCAGGCTGGGGCGACTACCGTGCTGATCCCGAAGGAGAATTGGCAGTCGCTGTTCGCCGATCTCGGCGCGCTGCGGGTCATTCCGGTAGACACCGTGGAGGAAGTCTTCCGCCACCTGTTCGGCGCGGATACGGCAGACATCAGAATGCCCGCCGTGTCCGGCGAGACCTTCTCTTCCTCGCCTTCACTGCTGAAGGCGGATGCTTCGGGCGAGAGTATGCCCGGATAGGCAGACATAGCGTGTTGGAATCCCCCGGCGGGTAACGGCCGGGGGATTTTTTTGAGTGGAGGGGGCGGGGTCTCTGGATGCGCGCGTGCCAAATGTATGCGAAAAACCGAACCCCGCCGCACGGCATAGGACACGGAGGTTCAGCGAATACTACAATCGGATGGGTGAGCGTACCAATAACGCCAATTGCGGACACGGGTTGTTGGTGTTTTCATGCGGCTTTTGTTAGAATGAATGCATATGACACTACTTATGAACCATGGGAGGTGCGAAAGCGATGATACAAAGTAAATCCAAAGGTCGTCGTTTTCCTTTATTACCGCTTAGAGGTCTTCTTGTATATCCCAGTATGGTTCTGCATCTGGATGTAGGCCGTGAGAAGTCCGTCCGGGCACTAGAGAAAGCTATGGTTGAAGATAATCTGATTCTGCTCTGCTCCCAGTCGGAAGTGAATATTGAGGAGCCGGGGCAAGAGGATATTTTCCGCGTGGGTACGGTTGCGAATGTCCGGCAGATGCTGAAGCTTCCCAACGGCACGATTCGTGTGCTGGTAGAGGGCGTGGAGCGTGCCGAGATTATTCATTATACGGATAACGAGGAGTACTACGAGGTGATGGCGCGTGTGCTGCCGGAGCAGGAGGATGTGGACCAGGAGAGCGATGCCCTGATGCGCAGCGTGCTGAGCCAGTTCGAACACTACATCACATTGTCCAAAAAAGTGACGCCAGAGACACTCGCTGCGGTCTCCGATATAGAGGAGCCTGGGCGGCTGGCGGATGTCATCACCAGTCATCTGGCGCTGAAGATCAAGGACAAACAGGAGATCCTGGAGACCATTGACGTCAGCAAGCGTCTGGAGAAGCTGCTCGATATCCTCAATAATGAGCGTGAAGTGCTGGAGCTGGAACGCAAGATCAGCCAGCGCGTGAAGAAGCAGATGGAGAAGACCCAGAAGGAATATTATCTGCGCGAGCAGATGAAGGCGATCCAGAAGGAGCTTGGCGAGAAGGAAGGCCGGGCCGGGGAAGCCGATGAGCTGCGCATTCAGATGGAAGAGAAGAATCTTCCGGAGCGGGTGCAGGAGAAGATCCTGAAGGAGATCGACCGTCTGGAGAAGATGCCGGCAAGCTCGGCCGAAGGCAGCGTCATCCGCAACTATGTGGATTGGCTGCTCGGTCTGCCCTGGAGTGAAGCTACGGAAGACGACCTCGATATCCGCAAGGCGGAAGAGGTGCTGGACGCAGACCACTACGGTCTGGAGAAGCCGAAGGAACGTGTGCTGGAATACCTGGCTGTGCAGAAGCTGGTCAAGGGTCTGAAGGGGCCGATTCTGTGTCTGGTAGGTCCTCCGGGCGTCGGCAAAACCTCGCTCGCCCGCTCCATCGCCCGCTCCCTGAACCGCAAGTTCGTCCGCATCTCGCTGGGCGGTGTGCGGGATGAAGCCGAGATCCGGGGTCACCGACGTACGTATGTCGGCGCAATGCCGGGCCGGATCATCCAGGGCATGAAGACAGCAGGGAGCATCAATCCGGTGTTCCTGCTGGATGAGATCGACAAGATGGCAGCGGACTTCCGCGGCGACCCGTCGGCGGCCCTGCTGGAGGTGCTGGACCCGGAACAGAACAATACGTTCAGCGATCACTTCGTAGAGCTGCCGTTCGACCTGTCGAACGTCATGTTCGTCACCACGGCGAATGCTGTGCACAACATTCCGCGTCCGCTCCTGGACCGGATGGAGATGCTGTTCATTCCCGGTTATACGGAGCTGGAGAAGCTGCAGATTGCCAGCCGGTATTTGCTGCCGAAGCAGCGCAAGAGCCATGGCCTTGCGGAAGAGCAGCTGTCCATCGAAGATGATACGCTGCTGAAGATTGTCCGCGAGTACACCCGCGAATCCGGGGTGCGGAATCTGGAGCAGCAGATCGCTGCCCTCTGTCGCAAGGCGGCCAAGCAGATTGTCTCGGATGAGAAGGAGCGCGTCAGCATTCTTCCGGAGGAGATCAAGGATTATCTGGGGGCCTCCAAGTTCCGCTATGGCATGGCAGAGCTGGAGGATCAGATCGGTACCGTCACTGGGCTGGCCTGGACGGAGGTCGGCGGCGATACGCTGCTGATCGAAGTGACTGTAGTCCAGGGCACCGGGAAGCTGACACTGACCGGACAGCTCGGCGATGTGATGAAGGAGTCGGCGCAGGCCGCCTTCAGCTATACCCGCTCGAAGGCGGAAGAGCTGGGGCTTGCCCCTGATTTTCACGAGAAGAACGATATTCACATCCATATTCCTGAAGGTGCAATTCCCAAGGACGGCCCGTCCGCAGGGATTACGATTGCCACGGCGCTGATCTCTGCGCTCACCAAGCGTTATGTCTCCAAGCATGTTGCGATGACCGGTGAGATCACGCTGCGCGGACGCGTGTTACCTATCGGAGGCCTTAAGGAGAAGTCCCTGGCCGCCCACCGCGCAGGCTATAAGAAGATTCTTATGCCGAAGGACAATGAACGCGACCTGAAGGACATTCCTGAGAGTGTCCGTAATGACGTTGAGTTCGTGCCGGTGGCCCACATGGATCAGGTGCTGAAGCACGCGCTTGTAGACCATGCAGAAGGAATCAACAGCGATTCAGATTCAGATTCAGATACAGAAATAAGCATTGAAGCGCCCAGTAGTGTGCATTAGAAAGGAAGTCTTATGAAAGTTAACAACGCCGAATTTATTATCAGTGCCGTAGGCCCTGACCAATACCCTGTGGATGCCTTGCCGGAGATTGCTCTGGCAGGGCGCTCCAATGTAGGGAAGTCCTCTCTGATCAACCGGATGATTAACCGCAAGAATCTGGCCCGCACCAGCTCGACGCCGGGCAAGACGCAGCATATGAACTATTACCTAGTGAATGAGAGCATGTATTTCGTTGACTTCCCGGGGTATGGCTACGCCAAGGTCTCGAAGACGCAGCGCGCTTCATGGGGCAAAATGGTCGAGAAGTACATGGCGGAGCGCGAGACGCTGAAGATGGTCCTGCTGGTCGTGGATCTGCGCCACCCGCCGACCGCCAATGACAAAATGATGTTTGACTGGCTGAAGCACTATGATCTGCCGCTCTGCGTTGTGGCCACCAAAGCGGACAAAATTCCGAAGACCCGCTGGCCGAAGCATATCAAGGTAATGAAGCAGGAGCTCGGTGTGCTGCCGGGAGACAGCTTCATTGCGTATTCATCGGAGATTGGACTTGGCAAAGACGAATTATGGGAACTTATCGATAGACATACTCTACCCACCGAAGAAGAGCTTCCGGCAGAACCGGATGGTCAGGATTCCGGGGATGAACCGCAGCACGAAGCGCCTTCCGAGACTTAGGGGTTAGTCATTAAGAATTGAGGGATGTTTATGGCTCAGCGTCTGGCGATGGAATATGTGAATGCAACGATGCAAATGACCGAATTTCAGCTGAACCAGTTTCTGCTGACTGCCGATACCAGCTATATCAGTCACCGTGTGAAGGTACTTGGCGCGGGTGAACAGGAGATTGTGCTGGAGGAGGCCGGAGGCGAGGAGGTCCATCTGTCTTTTGAACGCAAAGGCGGCATCTATATGGGTTCCTTGTCCTGCAGGGTGGTGAATCCTCATCTGATTAATGCAGTCCGCAAATTATTCTTCACGTATAAGGGCACAGGGACCGTAAACCGGATTTATAAGGATCTTACGATGATGTATTACTATGAAGGCGGCTCGGTGCGCCGGATCTCGGAAGTGAGGCCGGGCGGCACCAAGCTGATCTATCAGCATAAATATTCACTGGCAGAGATGCTGGTTGTATTCAAGCGTCAGACGGTAGAATGTGAGATTGAGCAGCTCCGTCAAGAGATTAATAGACTGCTCGATATGCGCAACCGGAGTCAGCAAGAAGCTGTGATTCAGGAAGTAGATGAGAGACTTGCAGAGGCGGCCTACCGGCTGTTCCGGCTGGAAGCGTAAACGATAATGTTTTAAAATATGGCAATCATTTCCTAGTGAAATGGTTGTATTTTTTTGCGAAAACTATACATATCCTCTACGAAAGGACCGATAAACAACATATGATAGATATCCATAGCCACATTCTACCCTTCATGGATGACGGAGCCGCTGATTACGACGCCGCTCTCGCCATGGCGCTTGACGCCCATAACGATGGTATTTCCACTGTAGTAGCAACCCCCCACCATGCGAACGGAGCCTACCTGAATCCGGCCCCGGAGATTGAAGCGGCGGTGCGGGTGCTGAATGCGAAGCTGCAGGAGGCAGGCAATCCGCTGGTCGTGCTGCCGGGACAAGAGATCCGGATCTATGGAGATCTGCTCGATGATCTGGAGCGGGGACAACTGCTGACGCTGGCCGGCTCCCGGTATATTCTGCTGGAGATGCCCTCCTCGCGGGTGCCCCGCAGTATGGAAGAGACCTGCCATGAGCTGGTGATCCAGGGACTGGTGCCGGTTATCGCCCACCCGGAGCGCAACGCAGAGATTGCCGCTGACCCATCCAGGCTGCTGCGGTTAATTGAGCTTGGTGCCCTGGGACAGGTTACCGCACAGAGTATAGCCGGCGTCTTCGGGAGTAAGCTGCAGAAGCTGTCGCTCGAATTATGCCGGCAGCATGCCGTGCATATTGTTGCATCAGATGCGCATGATTCTGTGCACCGTCCCTTTGGATTAAGCGAAGCTTACGGGGTGGTGAAGCGGGAATTAGGTGCGGGGGCATTCGATTTTTTTCAACAAAATGCGCGCGATATCCTTACAAATAAGGAGATTATTCGAGTTAATCCTATTCAATCTAACAGCAAACGTCATAGATTGTTCGGAATTTTCTCGCGTAAAGGGTGACCTACCTAACTTTTGATGGTAGAATGGGTATTACTGGATTCTTGCATTACTATTTATACCAAATACATACAATGAGGTGGATGACAAGTGAGTTTGAAGAAAAAATTGGCAGTATCTACACTAGCAGTAAGCATGGCAGCGGCATCCGTTGCCGGATTCCCGTTCAGCAGCAAGGGGCTGGCTGAACATTTTGGAGTGAGTACAGCTTCCGCAGCAGCAGTATCGCAGGCAGATGTGAAGGCGAAGGTTGAGAAGATTTATGCTCAGTTGACAGCCGACGACAGATTAGCGCTTCTGAATTACAAAAACCAAGCAAACGCTGTTGATCTTGCAGCATTCAGAGAAATCTTCAAGCCAGTACTTGAGAAGCTTACCTTCCTGGAAGAAGCTGACGTGGTAACTGCCCATGAAGCATTCAAGAGCGTATCCAGTGTAGTCTATGATGTGTATGACAAGGATTACACTGCAATTAAGGATATCCGTTATGATGTGAAGAATGTGGACCTGCTGAAGAAGATTGCAGACAAGGCAGGCGTAAAGAATCTTACAACGGATGATTTCATTGATTTCCTGTTCGGCGCTGATGGTGTTGAAGCCCAGCTCCGCGCATTACTCAGCAGCAAAACTAGTTCGGAATTGTTGGACATCGTTGCTAATCCTGCAAGCCAGGACAAATTGATTAATGATGCTATTACTACAGTACTTAACCACAAGACAGGTGCTGGAGCACTTACAGTAAGCCAAGTAGTGTACAACCTTAACATTTCTCCTGCTGATGTGAAACAAAGCCTGACGAACCTGAATACTGCGATTCCAGCAACAAAGCCAGCTGTGAAGGCCCTTGCTACAGCTTATATCAAAGCTTACGGCTTCAGCGGTGGCGGTACTACTAACCCTCCTGGAACTGGTACTGGCGGCGGCAACGGCACAGTAACAACTCCAGTTACGAATCCTACAGCTACACCAGGAGTATACGATGTATCCAAGCTGGTAACGATTGTGGGCGACAAAGCAACCCTGAAGCTCGTAGATGCTGACGTACTGAAAGCCTTCGATGCACTGGTTGCTGCCAATGCCGGTAAGACAGGTCTTACACTTACCCTGAACCTGGGTACAGTGAACGCGGCAACAGTTGAAGTGCCATTGTCCAAAGCAATCATCGAAGCGGCTAAGGCCAAAGGCATTGCCAACATTGCAATTACCTTCAATGGTTTGACCGTAACGATTCCGGTAGGACAGTTCAGTGAAGCTATTACACTGACTACTTCCACTGTAGCAGATACAACTGTAACTTCCCTGTCCAGCATGAAGCTGGCATCCAGCGTATATGATTTCGAATTGACTGTGGGCGGTGTGGTTACATCCACCTTCAAGCAGCCAATCATCATCAAGCTGCCGCTTAAGAATACAGAAGGCGTTGACCGTGAACTGCTGTCCGTTGCGAAGGTAGTCTACAAAGAACTGCAATACCAGGGCGGTGTTGTAGATGGTGATTACATCACTGAACCGCGTGACGGCTTCTCCTCCTACGCTGTACTGGAGAACAAAGTCAGCTTCAAGGATGTTGCAAGTGTTCAGGCTTGGGCTGGAAGACAGATTTCAGTCGTAGCTGCCAAGGGCGCTATTGAAGGCGTAGGCAACGGCAACTTTGCTCCAAAGAACAATGTAACCCGTGCAGAATTCGCCAAGATGCTGATCCGCGCACTGAACCTGGAGAACAACTCCGCGAAGCAGAGCTTCGGCGATGTAAGCTCCACTTCCTGGTATGCTCCTTACGTAGCTGTTGCTGCTGAGAAGGGAATCATTACTGGACGCAGTGCAGCCCAGTTCGATCCTAGTGCAACGATTACTCGCGCAGAAATGGCAACAATGATTGCCCGTGCCGTGAAGTCGCAGAAGCCGGAAGCTGCAACGAATGTCAGCTCCCTGAGCAAGTTCTCCGATGCAGGCAAGATCGCTGCTTCCCTGAAAGACGGAGTAGCCTTCGCTGCCAGCAATAATCTGGTTATCGGCAACGCCGGCAAGTTCAACCCTAACAACACAGCTACACGTGCTGAAGCTGCAGTGATTATCTACCGTACGATCAACTTCAAGTAAGTAAATAGGATTGTGGAGAGCCTCCTCTCGTCGTTTAGAGAGGAGGCACTTTTTTGGAGAATATAAGAATTTACAGCTTGGAGGGAAATGCACTTGTCAGCACAAGAATTGGATTTGCGCGATTATTTTCAGATTGTCAGGAAGAGACTGTGGATGATTATCAGCATTGTTATCGTGGCTTGTGTTCTTGCCGGGATCTACAGCTTATATATCAAGAATCCGGTCTATGAAGCTTCAACGAAGATCATTGTTAATCAGACGCCTACCCAAGCTACGGCGGCGCAGCTGGATCTGAATCAGATTAATACCAACATTCAGCTGATCAATACGTACAAGGAAATTATCAAGACTCCGGCGATCCTCGATGTTGTGGCCAAGAACTATCCGCAATTCGGGATTACGGCAGAGGAAATGCTGAAGAAGGTTAACGTGAGTTCTGTAAATAATACGCAGGTGATGACACTTGTCGTTCGAGATAATTCATACCAGAGAGCCGCAGAGATCGTGAATGCCATATCCCTTGTATTTAAGCAGGAGATTCCGTCCTTGTTCAACGTACAGAATGTGTCCATCCTCAACGAAGCCAAGCTGAATCCGCCAGTTGAACCTGGACCGGTAGAGCCGAATGTGGTCATGAACCTCGCCATTGCTTTTATCGTATCTCTGATGATCGGCCTGGGCATTGCCTTCCTGCTGGAGTATCTCGATGATACGCTGAAGACAGAAGACGACATTAAGAAGTACCTCGGACTTCCGACTATAGCTATGATTACCCGGCTGGGCCAGGAAGAAACCAAGACCACCGGGCAGCAGGCTCAGACACAGAGCAGAAAGGCGGGGGAACTCGAGCATGTCACAGCAACCAAATAAACAACGCCATCTGATCACCGTGACCAACCCGCGTTCGCCGGTATCCGAGGCATTTCGGGCACTGCGCACGAACATTGATTTCTCCTCTGTAGATGAACAGATCCAGATCATTATGGTTACTTCTTCCGGACCGGAGGAAGGGAAGTCAACCGTTACTGCCAACCTGGCCGCTGCTTACGCGCAAGCGGATAAGAAGGTGCTGCTGATCGATGGTGACTTGCGGAAGCCTACAGCGCATAAGACCTTTTCACTCAGTAACCGGTATGGGTTGTCCTCCTTGCTCTCGCAGCAGGCGAACCTGCCCGAGGTGATTCAGGAATCCGGTGTGAACAACCTGTATATGATGACCTCCGGCCCGATTCCTCCGAATCCTGCGGAGATGATGGCCTCCAACCGGATGAGTGCGGTGCTGCAGGAGCTGCGCCAGTTATATGATGTGATTCTGATTGATACTCCGCCGCTATTGGCCGTTACAGATGCACAGATTGTTGCTTCCAAGAGTGATGGCGTAATCATGGTGGTCAGCTACGGTAAGGTGAAGCGCGATATTGCAGCTAAGGCGAAGGACAATCTGGACCGGGTAGGGGCCAAGATGCTGGGCGTGGTTCTTAACAACGTGAAGCGTAAGGCCAGTGAAGGCTATTACTATTATTACTATGGCAATTGAATTGTTTAATAGATAAAATGTTATTTTTGGAGGCACTGAAAATGACAGCAAAAACCAGAGTGTTAGTATTATTCATGATCGATATTGCGATCATATGGTTCAGCATCGTGACGTCCTACCTGTTCCGGTTCTACAATGAGATTCCACCGGAATACGTGGTACAGATGATCGTGTTCGGCGTAATCTCCACGGTGGCCATCGGGGGCAGCCTGGTCTTCTTCGGACTCTACCGCAGAATGTGGCAATATGCCAGTATTAACGAGATTATCTCGGTACTCAAAGCCATTGTCGTAGGTGCAGTGCTATCTTACGCCGCCGCTTATATCATCCTGCCTCAGCGCGTGCCATTCAGCATAGAAGTCCGGGCGATGGAGACGGTTCTGCTGCTGGTGGGGGGCGTCCGCTTCTTCTGGAGAGTCTTCCGCAGTGACCGGAGCAACAATAAGAATACAGAGCTTCATACGCTTATTGTCGGAGCCGGAGATTGCGGAATTCTGATTGCCAAAGAGCTGACAGGACCTTCGTTCGCGAATACCCGGCTGGTTGGATTCATTGATGACAGCGCAGATAAATATCACCTGTCCATATTGGGTGTACCTGTACTCGGTAACCGTTATGACATTCCGCGGATTGTGAAGGAAAAAGAGATCCACGAGATTATTATCGCTATGCCTTCGGTCTCCAGAACCGAAATATCCGAGATTATTAACCTGGCCAAGGCTACAGGCGCGAAGCTGAAGATTATTCCGGCCTTGAATGACCTGATCGCAGGCAAGATCTCTGTCAAGAAGCTCCGCGATGTCAGCGTAGAGGACCTTCTGGGCCGTGAGCCGATTGTTGCAGACATGAACAGTATTCTGGGCTATGTACATAACAAGACCGTACTGGTTACAGGCGCAGGCGGTTCGATCGGATCAGAGCTATGCCGCCAGATCTCTCCTTTTGCACCGGACAAGCTGCTGATTCTAGGACACGGCGAGAACAGTATCTATACGATTGAGATGGAGCTGCGCAAGAGCTTCCCTTATCTGGAGATCGTGACCGTGATTGCCGATGTTCAGGACCGTACCCGGTTAATGGATGTATTCCAGAGCTACAAGCCGCAGGTGGTCTTTCATGCGGCAGCACATAAGCACGTTCCCCTGATGGAGCGCAACCCTTCCGAAGCGATCAAGAATAACGTCTTCGGGACCCGCAATGTGGCCGACTGTGCAGATATGTATGGTACCGAGCGCTTCGTGATGATTTCCTCGGACAAAGCCGTGAACCCTACCAGCGTCATGGGGGCCACGAAGCGGATTGCCGAGATGTATGTGCAGAGTCTTAATGTAACAAGCCCTACCAAGTTCTCTGCGGTACGCTTTGGTAATGTATTAGGCAGCCGGGGCAGTGTCATTCCCGCCTTCAAGCAGCAGATTGCCGCAGGTGGTCCTGTTACGGTAACGCATCCCGAGATGGTCCGGTACTTCATGACCATTCCTGAAGCCGTTCAACTGGTGATCCAGTCTGGTTCCTTCGCGAATGGCGGAGAAGTATTTGTCCTCGATATGGGAGCACCGGTTAAGATTCTGACTCTGGCCGAGGACTTAATCACACTGTCCGGTTACGAGCCTTACAAGGATATCGACATCGCCTTCTCAGGCATCCGTGAAGGCGAGAAGCTGTATGAAGAGCTGCTGACCGATGAGGAGAACCTGGGTTCCACCCAGCATGACCGGATCTTCATTGGCAGACCGAATGTCTACACCCGGAGCCAGATGGAGCTGGAATTCAAACGGTTAGAACGGGTGGTCACCGAAGATGCAGAAGCTATCCGTGAAGTCATTAACCAGATCGTACCGATGCAGCCAGTCATCCAGGCGGCCATTAGCTAATTAGAGAGTTGGAGGTACCTGAATTGAAAAGATGGAAAAAAGTATTGATCTGGACGCTGTCGGTCATCGTGGTGTTAGGTGTTGGCGGAGCATTCGCGGCCAATTATGCTGTCGATAAGCTGATGAACTCCATGGCAGGCGGCTTCGATGTGGAAGCCGGTAATACGCCCGCTGTACCTCAGGGACAAGTGGTTGAGCCTGTGGTAGCTAATAGTGATCCGACTGCGGCGCCCGCAGCTTCCGCTGCTCCGGCTTCAAGCTCTGCACCAGCTAGTACACCTGCATCCGGTAATGCCACCAGCACGGATAAGCCGGTAAGTAATGACAAGCCTGCGAGCACTCCTGTCCCAACACCTGCGGGTGTGGATGGGCTAGCCCATATTTCAACGGACAAGGCCAAGGAAGTTCAAGAGAGCGTAACGATCACAGATAAAGCGAATGTGGCAGCCATCGTAGCCAAGCAGCTCAGTGTATCAGATATTAAGAGATTACAAGAGTTAGCCCAAGGCGGACTAACAACTGAGGAGAAGCGGGAAGCCCGCAGCATTATCCTCGGCAAGGTCTCAGAGGAGCAATATAACGAGCTTGCTCAGATTGCCAAGAAGTACGGCGTCAGCCAAGGCAAGACCCAGGATCAGATCCTGGCTGAAGAAGAACAACTCAAAGCCCAAGAAAAAGGAAGTGAATAGGCATGTTCAAAATCAAGATTCCAGCAGCAGCGCTGTTGACTGTAGCCTTAATGGGCTGTGAGCCCCTGACAGCATCGGCTCCAGTTACTGTAGCGGCAGCTACTCCTGTCGCAACTGCAACAGCTGCTCCCGTCAAAGCGTCCAATTCTATCAAAGCGCAGAACGTAGATGTGACGCTGCTATTCGACGGTGTGGCACTACAGCCGCCGGTAGGACAGCATGTATTCATGTACAATAACACCACCTACGTCCCATTGCGCTTCATGTCCTATGCCCTGCAAAAGAGCGTAAGCTGGGATGCCAAGAACCTGAAAGTAACCGTAGCCGAGCCAAGCAGCTCAGAGATGGTAATCATTAAGGAATACCTGATGAACGTCGTTAACGACGCTGCTTTCAATCCGAAGAATCTGGTGCTGAATAACGTAAATGCGAGCTATGTATTTAATGGAAGCAATAAAGCGTTACCCAAAGGCCAGTCCAGTTACCTGTTGAACGGCTCCATCTATGTCCCCCTAAGATTCTTATCGGAATCTGTAGGAAATTCCATTAGCTGGAATCCGAAAACAAAAACCATCACTGCAAATTCCAAAACCTACGAAGAAAACACGGCTTCCGCAAAGCCAACCGATAATGGATCTAGTCCATCTGCAAGTGCAACACCGGCACCCGCAGCAACCCCAACGGCTGAACCAAGTGCAGCAGCAGGCGGTTCAGGAGCGGGAGGAACAGGATCAGCTAAGGTTTCTTACGAGAGTATTACCAGTGAGACCGAAGCGAAGCTGAGTGCGTTACAGTCGCAGAGTACATCTACATTGCTTGGAATTGCTTTTGAATATGTGGGTGCTACAGATGCTGCAACTAAGCAAAGTATCAAGGCCAAAGGGATAGAGCAACTAGCCTCTTTTAAAGCCTCATTTAACAGTATAGTCGCTGACGCTGAACAAAAACTAAACACTAATGGATATAGCACAGCTATTATTGCTCAGTATAGAGCAGCCTTCGAGGCTGATCTGGATAAGGGAAGAGCTATTGCTGAGGGTATGGGGAAATAGTTGGTGTTGGAATAGCTTTAACAAAGAAGAGATATTGTCGAGAAGATGGCGGGTTAACATCCGCTATTTTCAATATCTGAAAACAGAGGTTGATAGTGAATGAGGCCATACTTAGTAGTGAAAAGGGTTGTTGATTGGCTCATTGCATGTGTGCTTATTGTACTGAGTTCGCCCTTTATGATAGCAGCAATTATAGCTGTGAAGATTAGCTCTAAGGGGCCTGCTTTATTTAAGCAAAAACGCCCCGGAAAGAACTGCAAAATCTTTACGGTTTACAAGTTTAGGACAATGTCTCTAGAGACGGATGCGCAGGGGGAACTTTTGCCCGATATACAAAGAATGACTAGGGTTGGTTCTTTTTTGCGTAAGACGAGCATTGACGAACTACCCCAATTGTTTAATATTCTTAAGGGGGATATGAGCTTCATTGGACCGCGTCCTCTGTTAGTCAAATATCTTGAATATTATACACCTGAACAAAACCGTAGACATGAAGTTACACCAGGGATATCAGGGTGGGCTCAAGTGAATGGAAGAAACACAATCAGCTGGGAAGAAAAGTTTGATTATGATGTTTGGTATGTTGATCATATTAATTTAAAACTTGACATGAAAATTTTCTGGAAAACGATTAAGAATGTTTTGATTAGAGAAGGGGTTAACAATTCTCAGACAGATACGATGCCAGTCTTTACTGGTGGCAAGACATTTGAAAGTTGATTATTCTATCGAGGCCAGGTGATTTCATTTGGGGAACTTATTGATCTTGGGGGCTGGAGGACATGGTAAGGTTGTCGCTGAGACAGCTATGCTTACTGGTCTATGGGATGAGATAGCTTTTTTGGACAATGATAGTACCCTTAATAGGGTAATAGGGATTCCTGTTATTGGAGATTTTGATACTTATCATAACCATAAAGAGACATATTCTAGTGCGATCGTTGCGATAGGAAATAATCACAATAGGTTGACTTGGCTCACTACACTTGAACAAGCAGGCTACAAAATCCCTGTAATAATTCATCCCTCCAGCATATTAAGTAAATTCTGTGAAATTGAGTCCGGTACTGTAGTTCTCGCTGGCGTTGTGATTAATGCAAACGCTAGGATCGCAAAGGGTTGCATTCTTAATACTTCAAGTACTATTGATCATGATTGTGTGATTGGGAATGGGGTACATATTTCTCCCGGCACCAATGTTAGCGGAACAGTTACAATTAATGATTTCTCTTGGCTAGGTGTAGGGTCGAAGATTGTAAATAATATTACTATAGGCTCCAATGTGATTGTTGCCGCTGGCGCTGTAGTAATTAATGATATTCCTGATAGTGTAATGGTAGCAGGCGTACCAGCACAAACAAAAAAATGCTTTGGAGATGAATCGTAATGCAGGAGCGTATTTATTTGTCACCACCACATATGAGTGGAAATGAAATGAAATACATACAGGAGGCATTCGATAGTAACTGGATTGCCCCATTAGGCACTAACGTTGATAAGTTCGAAGAAGAAATATGCGCCTATGTTGGCATGGAGCATGGGCTTGCCTTGTCATCAGGTACAGCGGGAATTCACCTGGCACTGAAATACTTTGATGTAGGTCCTGGTGATTACGTATTCTGTTCAGATTTAACTTTTGCAGGAAGTTGTAACCCAATTCTATATCAGTATGCGAATCCGGTATTCATTGATTCCGAACCGGAAACTTGGAACATGTCACCCATAGCTTTAGAGAAAGCATTCGAGTGGGCCAAAAAAGAAAATAAAATGCCAAAGGCAGTTATTATAGTAGATTTATATGGACAAAGTGCAGATTATGATGCATTACTTCCTATTTGTGAGCATTATGGTGTACCTGTTATTGAAGATGCAGCAGAAGCACTTGGAGCCTCATACAAGGGTAAAAAATGCGGCTCATTTGGTCACATTGGTATTTTTTCATTTAACGGGAACAAGATTATCACTACCTCTGGCGGTGGAATGATCGTTTCTAATGATGAGGAAGCTATTAAGAAAATGCGCTTCTGGGCCACACAATCTAGAGAGCCAGCGAAGCATTATGAGCATAAAGAAGTAGGATACAATTACCGGATGTCTAATATCTGTGCGGGGATTGGGCGGGGGCAATTAGAAGTATTGGATGAGCGTATTATGGCAAAAGAAAAAATTAGAGAACGTTATAAAAAGGAATTTGAGAATTTACCCCTCTCTTTAATGCCTATTTCAACTGGGAATGCATCTAATTATTGGCTATCAGTTATTAAGTTGAATAATAATAGCTCTACTATGATAGATGATATAATTGGTGAACTTGAAAGTAACAATATTGAGTCTAGACATACATGGAAGCCAATGAGTTTACAGCCTATATTTAATGAATGTTTAACTTTCACACATTATTATGAAAAATCATTCGGAAATGAATTGTTTTTATATGGAGTTTGTTTACCATCAGGAAGCAATTTATCTCTAAAAATGCAAGATATGATCATAACTAAAATTAAAGGATTGTTCAAATGAATAATATAAATAAAAAAGTTCTTTTTTGTGCAACAGTTGATTATCACATAAAAGCATTTCACCTTCCCTATTTAATGTGGTTTAAGGAAAAAGGGTGGGAGGTTCATGTGGTAGCCAGTGGGAACGGTGATTTACCTTTTGTAGATAAACATTATAAAACACAAATAATGAGATCACCTTATAATAAAAAGAATATTAATGCTTTGAGAGAAATGAAAAACTTAATAGAAGAAAACAAATACAGTATTATTCATTGTCATACTCCGATGGGATCGGTATTAGCGCGGCTTGCTGCACGAAGATCTAGAAGTAATGGAACAAAAGTTATATATACAGCCCATGGTTTTCATTTTTACAAAGGTGCTTCTATTTTTAATTGGATGATGTTTTATCCAATTGAAAAGTTCCTTTCAAGATTCACTGACCACTTAATTACGATAAATACTGAGGATTATAATCTCGCTCAAAAAAAAAGATTTAATGTTAAAAAAATTAATAAAATCAATGGTGTTGGAATTGACCTTGAGAAATATAAACCAGTAGATGTTACAACGAAGAATATTATACGAAAAAAGAATGATCTTAATGAAAGTGATTTTATTCTATTTTTTGCAGGTGAGTTTAGTTATCGGAAAAACCAAAAGCTTTTAATAGAAGCAGTGAATATAATTAGCAAAAATATCCCTCGTATGAAATTGTTGTTGGCTGGAGAAGGTGGCAATAAAGAACATTGTATTAAAATAACTGAAAATTTACGATTAGGTGCAATAGTTGAATTTCTAGGTTTTAGAGAGGATATTAATGAACTTATACAAGCTTCTGACATTGTAGTGTCATCTAGCCGACAAGAAGGTTTGCCAGTAAATATCTTGGAAGGAATGGCTTGTGGGAAACCATGCGTTGTTACTGATGTTAGAGGGAATAACGATCTGGTTCTTAATGAGGGTAATGGGTTTTTATTTTCATTAGATAGTCCGGAAGCAATGGCAAAACATATTTTGAACTTGTATGAAAACAGAGAATTAGCATCAAAGTTGGGGCTGAAATCGCTAGAGATGGTTCAACCTTATTCAATTCAAAATGTAATTAGTCATATGGAAGATATCTATCTTCCATATATGAAATAAATCCAGTTAGTGAGTGATAACTATTGAAAGTAATATTTATTCGTTCGAATTCTGTACTACCTGATCCTCGGGTCGAAAAAGAAGTTAATTCACTTATAAGTAGAGGATATAAAGTTAAAATTCTCTCTTGGGATAGAATGAATGATAGTAACAATACCAAGGAAGGTGAAATAAAACTAGGTAACGGTAAAGTACCTATAAGATGGTTTAACATTAAAGCATCATTTGGTGGAGGCATGAAAACGTTAAAAGGACTTCTGGCTTTTCAAATAAGTTTACTATTTTGGCTAATAAAGCATAATAAGGAATACGATATTGTTCATGCATGTGATTTTGATACAGTTCTACCAGCTAGAATATGTACGAAAATATTCAAGAAAAAAATAATATACGATATATTTGATTACTATATTGATTCCTTTCAAGTTCCGAAAGTGTTGAAGTCATTGATTGAGAAAGTGGATCTGTTAATGATAAGTAGTGTTGACGCTGTGATAATTACAAATGAAAGAAGATTGGAACAAATAAATAAAAGTAAACCCCAAAAAGTTGTTGTTATACATAATTCCCCAGAAGAAAAGCGTAGAGATATTATCAATGAATGGCCAAGAATAATTTCTATGAAAAATGAAAAATATGTAAAAAATAGCAATAAAATCAAATTGGTTTATGTAGGGATATTAAGCTACAATAGGTTTTTATTAGAGTTATTGGAAATTATACGCTTGGATCCTAGGTATGAGCTTCATATAGCAGGTTTTGGACCACTCGAAGTGAATATTAAGAATTCTTCAAAGGAACACAGTAATATATATTTTTATGGTAAGCTGCCATATAATCAAGCTTTGAATCTTGAGGAATACTGTGATATTTTGTTTGCTGTTTATAGTCCATCAGTACCTAATCACAAATATTCATCACCCAACAAACTGTATGAAGCAATGATGTTAGGAAAACCAATAATTGTGGCTAGAGGTACTGGTATTGATGAATTTGTTGAAAATTTTGATATTGGAAAAGTAGTGGATTATGAGAAGAATTCATTTAAACAAGCACTCAATGAGATAGCAGAGTCTCGAAGAGAAGAGTGGGATTTGAAAGAGCGTACGCAGAAATTATATTTTGAAAACTTCTCATGGGGAATAATGAGTGAAAGACTTTCAACATTATATAGTGAGATATTAAAAAGTTAATCGTGAACTTTTAAAGAGATTAATCTTAAATGATCAAAATTCTAATTATCGTGGGGTAAATAATGAGGATATTATTCATTGCAGGGCAAGCAATAAAGTCAAATTCATCAGTTACTATGATGAATTTAGCTTATATTCAAGGATTAGTAGAGTTAGGACATCAAGTACATATACTAACTTCTAAATTGCCAGAAAATCATATATCAATAGACGATGGTTTTCTTGTACCTGAAGGTGTGAAGATTGATGAGTTTCCATTGGGTTCAGCGTTTAATCATTTGAGTAATAAAAAAATGAATAATAATAAAAAACTGAATTTTTTTTCGATTATTAAATCTATATTAAGAAAGTTATATTACAAGTTTTCTATTTACGATAGCCAGAAAAGTTGGATTAGAAATGCGAAAAAAGTAACATTTGAAAATAATTATTTTGATTTTATAATATCTTCTTCAGATCCAAAACATACTCATTTGTTTGCTAATGAAATTATAAGATTGCATAAAGTTAGATTTAATCAATGGATACAAATATGGGGTGATCCTTTGTTTCTTGATATCACAAGAAAAGGGGGGATTGTAAACAGAAGACTCTTGAAAGAGGAAAAACGAATTTTATCAGCAGCTAACAAAGTTTTTTATGTTTCTCCATTTACAGCACAAAAGCAAAAAGAGTTGTTCCCTACTCTTGCAGAGAAAATTGATTATGTCCTAGTTCCATTTTTAAAAAGAGACGAAACTGAGCAAAGAACTATTGAAAAGAAAAATATGGTTTTTGGATACTACGGTGATTATAATTCGCATGTGAGGAATCTTACACATTTGTATGATGCTGCATTAGAATTGAATTTAAATTTAATAATTCGAGGGAATTCTAATAGTCCAGTAATTAGCACATCCAATATTAACTCTGGCAATAGAGTATCAATAAGAGAGCTGGAGGAAATAGAAAAAAATACAGACGTTTATATTCATTTATGTAATAGTAAGGGCACACAAATCCCTGCCAAGGTGTATTATTATTCTGGTACATGTAAGCCAATATTATTTATCTTGGATGGGGAAATTAATTCGATATATGAATTTTTTAGTAAATATGATCGCTATTATTTTTGCGAGAATAAAAAAGAAGAAATAATTAAAGCTATAAATAAAATTCGCTCGCACAATAGTACGAATATAAGGTCAAGAGTTGTAGAAGAGTTTTCACCTATATCTATAATAACAGAGCTACTTCTAAAAATGGAGCGAGATGTTAATGGAGCGAATTAAGATTAGCGTGGTGATAACAGTTTATAATTTAGGGGATTATATAGAGAGATGTGTTAAGTCTGTACTTTCTCAATCATTAAGAGAGATTGAGATCTTAGTAATAAATGATGGTTCAACAGATGAATCAGAAGAAATCATTAAAAGCTATGCTAAAAATGATATTCGAATAAGATATTTTAAGCAAAAAAATAGCGGTGTTAGTGTTGCCAGAAACAAAGGAATAGAGAATGCTAGAGGAAAATATATAACTTTTATCGATGGAGATGACTATGTATTAAATACTATGTTAAGAGATATGTATCTTTTTGCTGAGTCTGAAAATTTGAACATGGCGGTTTGTTTGCATGAAAGAAAGACACAAGCTTATAGGAGGGATTACCAATCCAATTATACCGTAAGCCTCTTTGAGTATATAGATAAAATTTTGGAAGGGGATTTACCAAGATCTGCTTGCGGTATTTTATTTAATTTACAAAATTTAAAAGAATATTCTATAACGTTTGACAAGAACATGACTTATGGTGAAGATATGTTATTCAGCTTAAAGACTGCTATACGTAGTACAGAAAAATTTGGAGTTATTCCTTTTGAATACTATTCGATAGAAGAGAGGGAAGGATCAGCAATAAGATTCATGAATATTAATCAATATAATCGTATAGAACTTTTGGCAAATAGATTAAATGAAGTTTTTCTTGAAAAAAGTTTACTTGAAAAGTATAAAGATAAATTATATAACTACTTTCTTAATGACTTTTTTTTGTCATTACAACATATTATAAATTCTAATGGAACCGTAATGGAAAAAAAAAGAATACTAAAAGAAATTAAAGGAAAATCACATACGAAATATATTTTTTCTGGTGGAATAAAGATTACAAAAAAAGAGAAAATTAAATTACTTATAATTAAGATAGTTCCTATATATATAGTTTTTATTATATATGAAATAAACAATAAGTTGAAAAGGACTAAGATTAATGAATAAATTGTATGTTTATAAAAGTGGTCCTACCATATTAAATTATTTAGCTGCAATAGCAATTTGTGTGGGGCCTATTCTTGCTCCATATAAATTCATGGGGCCATTGTCTATAGGAAACGTAATTATCATAATTGTTTCATTATTAATCATTTTAGCCCAGAGAAAAATAGTGATTTACCCTCCGCTATTTTTATTGTTTATTATTCATTCATGTCTTTCTTTTTTAGCTTATTTTACTTTGAATTATAATTCAGGACTACAGAGCATGTTTTGGAGTATAATAATGACCTTCATCATTAGCACTTCATTTATGCAATTAATTCCTTTCTATGAAAAGAAAATATTTTTTAATGTTATATCTTTTATAGCAGTAGTTTGTGGAGTTTTTTTATTATTTCAATTTCTGAGCATAAACCGCGGCGTTATACCTTATAATGGTAAATTATTCGAAGAATTAGTAGAAGGATATAATTGGTCTGCTTCTGTTACATACAGACGAGCAAATTCATTTTTTTCAGAACCATCTTATTTTTCAATATATTTTCTTCCTATAATGGCCTTAATGCTTATAAGAGAAAAAAAGATGATAGCAATAGTTTGCTGGTTAATACTTTTTATTTCAACTTCAACTCTTGGTGTATTAGGGAGTGTTATATTAATTTTGGTTTATACTCTATTTAATAAAAAAATAAGGGAATTAGCAGTAATTTTAGCAGGAATAATCATAGTGGTTTCAATATTAAAAACAATAGATCTTAGTTGGTTTATGAAGTTTAATTTAGATAAAATAAATAATTTGAGTGAATCTAGTCAAATTCGAATAATGGGATATTTAGAATATTTTAGGGAGCTGCCAATTATAAATCAATTTATTGGAGTGGGCTTTTTTCAATTATCTAACTATTTTAGTAACTATGGATTATATAATTACAGTAATTCCTTTATTTTAATATTAATAAATCATGGGATTATCGGACTAATAGCCTTTTTTGTTTTTTTATTATACTTATTCAAAAAGAACAATATGCTAGGTAGGATTTTCTTATTGATTTTTATAATGATAAGTGCAATAGACTCTTTTATCTATAGTAACAATTTCTATTATGTATTATATTTTGTTATCATTTTTTCGGATTCTGAAAGAATCAAAGAAATAAGAAAAATATAGTGTTTATAAAGGGGATTTTATGAATATACTTGTTTCTGCTTATTTAGATAATAATTTAGGGGATGACCTAATGATAATCTCGTTATCAAAAAAATTCCCTGAGCATAATTTTTACCTTACCTCTTCAAATAGCACAGTAAAAAGAACATTTGAAAGTTTTGATAACATAATCTTTCATGAATTAGAGCTTTCGGACCAATATTTAAAAAAGTTTAGTGTGTTTTTATCTATTGGTGGATCATTGTTTAATGATATAAATGGAGTGTTGGGCATTATTAGAAGAATTAAGAGGATAAGAATACTACGTAAATTAAAAAAGAAAAATATTAGAATTGCAACTATCGGTTGTAATTTAGGACCATATAATAATAGATTTGGACCATTGCTAACAAAATTAGAATTAAAGCAAAATAGTTTGACAACAGTGAGAGATAAAGATTCATTTCGTTATATTCAAAAATTTAAAAATATCAAAAATAATCACTTGGCTTCGGATATTGTATACAATTTTTCTAATCAATTTGAATTGCCATATATTTCAAAAAAAAATATATTGGGAATATCTGCATATCGCTCTATTGTAAATAATGAATATAATTACTCTAATTATATTTTTTTGGCAAGTGTTGCAGATAAATTTATTAAAGAAACAAATGGATGTGTTCGATTATTTGCATTTGATACTGAAAATGAAAATGACCTAAGTCCGGCTTTTCACATAAAAAAACTTTCTTTATATCCTGACAAAATACAAATAGTTCCTTACATTGGGGACTATAAAGATTTTATTCAATCCATGAAAGAATGTAGTAGGTTCATAGCAGTAAGGTTTCATAGCGCTATCTTATGTGAAATACTTAAAATACCATTCTTGCCAATAGTATATTCAAATAAAATGGATAATTATTTAGATGATTTAAATTTTTCAGGGATAAGAATATCAATAAAAAATATACCTCGAAACAGACAAGAAATTGAAGAAATAACAGATTGTCTGATCTATAACAAAAAAATATTTAATGAATTCAATTACAATAATGAATTGGATTATGAAATTCACTTTAATGAACTTGGAAAATTATTAAGAGAAAGCTAATGTTTTATAATTACATGTTCGAAAGTAGGCTTGAAAAGTGAATCAACTTAAAGTTGGAGCTATACTATCATATTTTTCAATTTTAGTAAGTGTAATAATTTCATTTCTATATACTCCAGTTATGCTAAGACTTCTAGGTCAGCAGGAGTTTGGATTATACTCGTTGATTGGTTCCATAATTAGTTATCTTAGTATCTTAGATATGGGTTTAGGAAATGCAGTTGTAAAGTACACTTCTCAAAATCGTGCTTTAAATAATAATGATGCTCAAGCAAAGTTGAATGGCATGTTCTTAATTATATACACTATTATTGGCTTAATAACTCTAATTATTGGATATATATTGTATTGTAATATCAATAATATATTTGATACAACATTATCTCAAACGGAATTAGAAAAAGCGAAAGTGATGGTGCTATTATTAGTATTTAATTTTTCTATTTCGTTTCCTCTTGGTGTTTTTGGATCTATTTTACAAGCTTATGAAAAGTTTGTATTTCTCAGGGTTACAGCAATTATTAGAACCATAACTAATCCCTTACTAGTTTTGCCACTTCTATTTTGGGGATATGGGGCGATATCAATAGTTGTGGTTAATACTATTTTAAATGTTGTTTTTCTGATTTTTAACATATATTTTTGTTTCAAAAAGATAAAAATTAAATTTGATTATAAAGAATTTAATTTTAAGTTACTTAAAGAAATTTCGTCATATTCCTTTTTTATATTTCTAAGTGTAATAGTTGATAGAGTATACTGGAGTACTGGGCAGTTGATTCTCGGAGCGGTCTCAGGGACATTAGTGGTTGCTATTTATGCAATAACTATGCAGTTAACTAATATGTATATGATGCTATCAACTTCGGTAGGAGGTATGCTCCTACCGAAAATATCTATGATGGTTATAAATGAAGCTAAAGATAAAGAATATTCAAATTTAATGATAAAAGTTGGTAGACTCCAATTTGTAATAATGGGTTATATACTAAGTGGAATAATATTATTCGGTAAGGTATTTATAAATATGTGGGCTGGCCCCAATTATACAAGCGCTTATTATTTTTTATTAATAATACTTATCCCTTTAACGATTCCATTAATTCAGAATGTAGGATTATCTATTCTTCAGGCAAAAAGTTTACATGGATTTAGGTCTATTGTACTTCTAGCTGTTGCTTTATTTAATGTAATTATCAGTATTCCTTTGGCAAAGTATTTTGGTGGGTACGGGTGTGCTATTGCAACAGGGATCTCATTGTTTATTGGTAATGTTCTAGTAATGAATACTTACTACCACAGAAAAGTGAAAATAGATATTTCTGAATTTTGGAAAAACATTGGATATATGACGATTCCTATTTTAATTTCTTTAATTTGCGGTACTGGTATTAATTATCTAATAGATGGTAATAGTCTAACTAGATTTATTTTAAAAGTAGTAATATATTCTCTAATGTATTTTTGTTTTATGTGGAACATAGGATTAAATAAATACGAAAGAAATGTTTTTTTATCACCATTTCAAAAGGTGTATAGAAAAATTAGTGGAAATAATATTTAAAGATCTACAATTATCATGATTTCACAATTCGTTTGAAGTTAATTACATTGTTTTTATAATAACGTTTTATTTATGAATGAACCAAACTCTTTTCATTCATTCTATATACGTTCCTCTTCTGGACTACCATGCTGAATGGAATATTGTTTTCTCTTCCAAGTTCTCCGTACAAGCCAACTTTTATATCGACAAAGCTCTTCAACCAATATTCAATATATTAAATGGTTTCTTTTACGATGTATATCCTATATCTTTGCTAAATTTCTTTACTGAACAGTGACTCTTAATTTAATTTGTGAAAGCATTAGTAACTACTATTGGTAATACGATATATTCTAAGGTGTGCTGAATAAGTAAGCAAAAATTATTAGTTACTGGTAGTATGGGTTTTACCGGAGGCAACTTCGAACAATACAGGGTAGAAACATATTGGCACTATGACATTAAAAACTGGACTTATTAACTTATTGCGGGTGGCTTAATGAATTATATAATAAGAACTATCGGAAGTAGCTTATGATAAGAAAATCGGTTAGTAAAAAGTTGGGCAAGCGCAGAAAAAGAATTCTCTTTCTGTACTTGCCCCTTCTGTTAATCGTCTTGCTGTTCCTGGGCGCCGGGCGCTTCCTTCCCGTATTCGAGTCTCCCAAGCAAGCAGACATCATCATCATCCTTAGCGGCGGGGGAGGACGGGTGGAGCAAGGGGTTAAGCTGTTTCAAAAAGGCTACGCGCCGCAGCTCCTGCTGTCTAACGCTAAGGAGGGGGCCGGCCCCGCCGGTGACATGCGCGAAACCGCCCTCTCCTTGGGAATCCCGGAATCCTCTATTCTGACGGAAGATGCTGCGGAGAGCACCTACCAGAACGCCCAGCTCACGCTTCCAATCATGCAGCAGAAGGGATTCAAGTCGGCGATTGTGATGTCGTCTGATTTTCATATGCGGCGGGTGAAGTTTATCTTCGATCATGTGTATAGGAAGTCGGGGATTGAGCTGACCTATATCGGCTCTGACTCGGGCTATAACGCGAAGGCATGGTGGAGTGACCGGTATAGCCGGGAGACGACTTTTAACGAATATATCAAGATGATTGGCAATGCCTTCGGTTATAACGGCCCGGAAGCGAAGGGGGCGCTGGAGCAGATCAAGCGCTGGTTCCGCAGTGGGTGAAGCAGGGGGAACAGTAGAGGCAGCAGCTTTGCAATTGTGATACCAGGACGACAGAGACCTTATGTGACTACTAGGTGTTTCTGCTGAATCTTAACGCCGCGAAGCTGGCGGGATTGCCTGTCCGGAAGTTGCCGGATATAATAACAGGATTCTAACAAAGAAGACATAGACGATGTTCCACCATCATCTTTATACACCTGACACTACGATATTCAAGGCTTTGATTTTCCCGTTATTAAGCATGAAGCGGAAATCCAGTGGAATTGGACTGCCCTTGAAATTACCTGAAATCGTGGCGGTGACCACCGTTTCGTCGTTTTTCTCCGCACAATTGGTGATTTCAGTCCTACCCGCAGCGTCCCTGTTTGCCTTCACAATAAACTCGCTGATAACTTCAGGACCATGAATTTCTTCTCCATTGTCAACTAATATGGCATCCTCTGCAAAGCAGTTAGCGAGAAGGTCGTCGTCACAGATATCTGAGGCATGATAATAGGCTGCGATAGGCTGCGGCAAAGGAATTGCCCTACTGTTAGAGGAAAGAACATTGTGCAGGCGTGTGATTTTATCTCCATCCACAGTAAAATGAAAATCAAAATAGAGGGGGTCCGGTAGTCCGGTTTTGTCGTAATTTCCGTCTGATTGTGCGGTAACAACGATCTCCTTGGCATTCTCAACAACATTTTTGATTTCCAGTCTTAAGCCTACTCCGAAATAGTCGTGGTCGCTCCACTCTTTGATAGCGGTTTTCCCGTGATATTCTTTGCCAGCGTCAAAAACAACGGCATCCTCGGCAAAGATCGAAAGGAAGGTCGCGGGATCATCTGTATTTGTCGCATGAAAATGTTGCTCAACCGGTCGGGGGATTTGAATTTTGTTTATCATAATCATCATTCTCCTTTATCATGTGCGGACAACGCCGCAGCTCAATTACACTTCTTAATATAAAGGACAAAACCTGACAACAGCCCGTCTGGTTTTGGATGAATAAATATTGATCGTAAATATGACACAATGGTGTCGTGTTTAGAACGATATACTGTACTTGAATTGAGGTGATTGAATGCAGATCAGCAGACTTTTCGGCATTGTTTATTACTTACTTGAGAAAAAAGAAACTACGGGGCAAGAGCTTGCCGACCGTTTTGAAGTATCGGTTAGAACCATATATCGCGATATTGAGACATTAAGCAGCGCTGGCATACCTGTCTATACGAATCAAGGCAGAGGCGGCGGAATCGTCATACTTGACAAATTTATACTAAATAAGTCGTTACTTTCTGAAAAAGAACAGGATGAAATACTGCTCGCCTTGCAGAATCTATCAGCAGCGCGGTATCCGGAAATTGAGACTATTCTTTCACGATTAAGCAGCCTTTTCAAAAAGAGCGATGTGAATTGGATTGAATTAGACTTCTCACCCTGGGGAAGTGACGAACGAAACAAAGAAAATTTCAATGCACTAAAAATGGCAATTATAAGCAAACATATTATTATATTCGAATATTTCAATACCGCAGGTGTGAAAAGCTTGCGCAGGGTTGAGCCGCTTAAGTTGATTTTCAAGGATAAGGCATGGTATTTGAAGGCTTATTGCTATGATAAAAGAACATACAGAACATTCAAAATATCCCGTATGGCTAATATCGAAATCACTGAAGATGTTTTTGAGCAAGAGATATTAGTGGAAAATGCGGCTGAAGCGACAGATAATCAATTACAGAAATTTATTGATATTCGCTTAAAAATCTCTCCGGCGGGAGCGTATAGAATATACGATGACTTTAGTGGAAAACAAATAACAAAACATGAAGATGGATCTTTTACTGTTATTGCATCCATGCCCGAAGGAGATTGGCTTTCAAATTACTTTCTCTCTTATGGCCCCATTATTGAAGCGATGGAGCCAGAAAGTCTACGGGATGCTGTGATGAGCAAGATAGAGGTAATGATGGGGAATTTGAATCGAAAGGGTGGCCCTGCCTTATGAGACTACTAGTCTCTATTTTTTTGCCCTCATATGGCAAACCGGTTGCCTGCAGTTCACGGATTAGACTAATCTGTAGCAATCTACGTTATTGACCATTGGTATAATGTGACATATTATTACAACTATAAAAGAAATTATATTGGATTCCAGTTAGGTGGTGTTTGCGTGGTCCCTACTACTAGAACGATGATTCGCGATCTATTAGCGTTGCATTTGTCGCAGAAGGGAATGTCTATTCATCAATTCTCCATACAATCCGGAATTAATTCAGGAACGCTCAGCCGGATACTTAGTGGTCACCAGCCCATTGCTATGAACCATCTGGAGCGAATCACCAAGGCGATGGATCTGCCGGAGGATCATTTCTACAGTTTATACGTGGATGAATGTTTCTTTTTCTCGTCGCCCACCTGGCGGCGTCTGCGGCCTTTTCTTGTGCGCTCCGCTGAGCTGGGCCGTCTGGATTGTGTTGAACAGGTGGTTCAGAATCTGCTGGAGAATCTGGTCTATGCCCCCATGCTGTTCGAAGTGGCTGAAGGACTGTTTCAAGAGGGGCTGTGGCAAGCTGCCGAATTGCTGTATAAGCATGTGAGTGTCAGTGAGAAGTATCAGAATTCCGAGAGACTCGCGATATGCCAATACCGTCTATTCCGTATTGCCATTGGTGATGACCAGGCGCGGAATTTGCAGGCTGCGCATCTCTTCGAATGTTACCTGGACCGGCTGGATGAAGCGGATCAGTTAGATGGATTGAAGCATCTCGCTCATGTATATGTTTCATTGAACAAGTGGCATAAGGTGGATGAGCTGGCGAAGCAAATGCAGCAATTAGCGACTCTTCGTTATAATCTCCAGCGTCAGTCGGACCGTAGAGAGAGTAACGAGAAAAAAACTGAGAAACCACTGTACTTCTACATCCTGTACGCACAGCTTATCCGTTCATATGTGTGTGAGCAAATAGGAGACTACCCATCGGCATTAGATTGGGTATCCCTCTATATGGATGGAAGCTGGATACAGGAAGACGATGTAGAAGTGAAGCGGACTGTGGTTCAGTTCCATGAGTGGGGTACCGCAAACAGACTGCTTTATCGGGTGATGCAAGGACAATACGAGGCGCTCTCTGAATATGTTGAATATATCTCCCACCGGCCAGATGAGATATTTACAGCGTTATACAGTATTGTCTTATCGGCTAACCGTTATGACTGGAATGTTGATTATATTCTGCAGCGATTTGCTTCCTATATTCCTTACCGGACGTATTCTACAGAATTCGGCGATTATAACCGGCAGGTTATGTTAGACCAACACACTCAATTCCTTGCAGAAATGGCAGCCTATTGTTTACATAATGAGCGTAAAGAAGGTATTAGATTCACCCTGCAAAGTTTGGAATCGTCTGCTAGAATCAATGATGAGAGCAATATTATCAAATGTGTTGATCTGTTCGAGCAGCATCGGCATCTGGCAGATGAAGAGGAGAAAGAGCAATACAAACTTCTAATTAGAGAGGTGCAGGACTCACATGAAAAGAAAATTGTTCAAGCTTCTAGCTTCCTGTAGTCTGGTTGTTGCAGTTATTATATCTGTTGGTACTGCTGAGTTCGTAGCAAACATCAGCACTCCAACTGTAATTCAAAGTATGATTCAAACTATGGGTCACGGTATAGGTGGCGGTTGATGCTTACCGGGCAGCAGCGTTATTTTGATGATGGCAAAGCCATAGGTTACAATGCCCCGGAAGCGAAGGGTTCACTGGAGCAGATCAAGCGCTGTTTCCGCAGATAAGGCGATTTTGGGAAACTGGTGGTTACCTTAAGGCTCCGTCTCCACAATGCGACAAACAAACCAGGTATCCCGGTCTATAATTAGGAGCAAATCTATTTATTGTCTGGGAGAAATGGACTATGCCTAATTACTATTTTCGGGAAGTATGGACACCGCTGCGCTTGGTCGGGATCAGATTCTACCGGGATGACCAGGACCGGCTGTGGATCAAGAAGGGGAAGCAGCGGCGGCAGCTGGTTCGTAAAGAGGAACGTGACACGATGGAGACCTGAGGGTCTTCATCTTTTTTTATAGGAAATGCAGGTGTATGATGATTCAGTAGACTAGATAGAGAGAAGGAGTTACGGGTATGATGCCTAAGGAGAAAGTACATCAGTTAAGAGAATGGATGGCGGAGCGCGGGATTCAGGCTTGTGTGGTATTAAGCGGGGATGCTCATCTCAGTGAATATGAAGGGGAGCACTGGAAAAGCCGCCGCTGGATTACCGGCTTCACCGGTTCCGCTGGAACGGCTGTGATTACGTTAGCGGATGCTGGCTTGTGGACGGATGGCCGGTATTACATTCAGGCGGAGCGGGAGCTTGCGGGCTCGGGCATCCGTATGTTCCGTATGGCTGAGCCGGGCGTCCCGCAGTGGGATGAATGGCTGGCAGAGCAATTGCCGCAGGGCGCACGTATGGCGGTAGATGGCAGAACGTTGTCCGTAACCGCTATGAAGAGTTTGCAGGCTAAGTTCGTAGAGAAAGGGCTTCAGACGATTACAGACCTCGACCCGGTAGGGGCGATCTGGACGGACAGACCGGCCATTCCGGCCGAGCCGCTAGTGCTGCATGATGAACGGTATGCGGGCCTCAGCCGGGTGGATAAGCTGGCGCAGGTCCGGCAGGCGATGCAGCGTAAGGGCGCTGATTATTATGTGCTGTCCGCGCTGGATGATCTGTGCTGGCTGTTCAACATCCGGGGACGGGATATCCCGTTCAATCCGTATGTGACTGCTTTTGCCATAGTAGGGGTACATAACGCAATCTTGTTCGCTGGAGGACATAAGGCCACCCCGAAAGATAAGGAGACGCTGGCCCGGGATGGCGTGGAGATCAGGGAGTATGAGGACATCCTTCCTTACTTGCAGACGCTCCCGGAAGCGGCTTCCGTGCTGTACGATCCGAACAAAACCGGATTTAGTCTGGCGGCGGCCATCCCGGAATCCGCTCATCCTATAGAAGCGCCGGGCCTTGTAGTGGCCCTTAAGTCGATCAAGAACGAGGTGGAGATCCGGAATATCCGTGATGTCTATTTGAAGGATGCGGCCGCCCTGGTCGGACTGTTCAAATGGCTGCAGGAGACGGTCCCGCTCCGTCCGGTGACTGAGCTTGAAGCCGATGAGAAGGGTCTGGAGCTGCGGCGGCAGCAACCGTTATTCGCTGAGCTAAGCTTCGCCAGTATCTCTGCTTACGGCGCGAATGCTGCGATGATGCACTACTCGCCGTCCGCCGATCATCCGGTAGAGCTGGAAGCCAGAGGCCTGTATCTGCTGGATTCGGGAGCTCACTTCCAGAACGGGACAACGGATATCACCCGCACGCTGGCGCTTGGCCCGCTGACGGATGAGGAGAAGAGAGATTTTACACTGGTGCTGAAGTCTGTGATTGCGCTGTCTACGGCGAAGTTCCTCTATGGCTCAACCGGATCTACGCTCGATATTCTCGCCCGGGGGCCGATGTGGGATAACGGCCTCGATTACAAGTGCGGCACCGGACATGGTGTGGGTTATTACTCCAATGTGCATGAAGAGCCGCAGCGGTTCAGCTTCAAGCCGAATCCTGTTGTCCTGGAGCCTGGGATGATTATCACGGTAGAGCCGGGAGTCTATAAGGAAGGCCGTCATGGTATCCGCACGGAGAACACGCTGCTGATTACGGAGGATGTAACTACGGAGTTCGGAAGATTCCTGAGATTTGAAGACCTCTGTTATTTGCCGATAGATACCCGGGCGATTGAGCCGTCTATACTAAGTACGGAGGAGCTGGATTGGCTGAATCATTATCATGCTGAGGTGTACGATAAGCTGGCTCCGCTGCTGGATGAGGAGCACCGGGCGTGGCTGAAGCGGGAGACGGCGGCGTTGGCGGTGTGAGGGAAATATATTATGTCTTAGGAACTATTACCTTGGTACTAATTGGAGTATAATTGTCTCTGCGAGTCTAGCAGGCTGCTCTCTCAGGATAGTAATAGAAGAGTGGACGGCCGGGGCTGCTTACTATGGTTGGGGGCGATGAGTGTGAAAGCGAGAAGATGGAGAGTAGTATCGGCATGGGTGATGCTGCTGAGTATGCTGTTCGGGGGAGTGGCTAGTGCGGCAACAGTTGTACAACAGACGTCATCTTATGTATTCGTGGATGTGAAGACCACATACTGGGCCAATGAAGCGATACAAAGTATGGCGAATCAGGGCATTATTACGGGGAACCCGGACGGGTCCTTTAAGCCTGAAGCGGCAATTACCAGAGAACAGTTAGCCAAGCTGATTACATTGACCTTTGGACTTGATTTGGTCTCGGATGGAACGCAGACATTCTCGGATGTGGCTCCCTCCTCCTGGGCCTACAAATATGTGGAGACTGCCAAGGACTATCTGACCGGCTATTTCCCGGTAAAAGGCAAACCGTTCTTCGATCCTCAGGCAAGCGCTACACGTGAAGATGTGGCTGTTGCCTTGGTACGTGCGATGGGGCTGGAGACGGATAATGTAGACGCGGACAACATTCTGCAGTACAGATTCGACGACTATGAGGATGTGACCCCTCAACTGGCGAAGGAAGTAGCGGTGGCTGTGGAGCATAAGCTGATTCAGGGCTTCCCGGACGGAACCTTCGGGCCGACTAGTCCGATTAACCGGGCTTCTGTAGCTACTCTGTTGTACCGTGTCCTGAAGTCCTCTTATACTACCGCAACACAGGATGTGAAGCTGGACGTACAAGTTCCGGCACAGGTGTCGGACAGAACGGTCAAGCTTACGGGCAAAGTGAATGCGGACGCCAAGGTGTACATCAACGATGAAGAAGTAGAGAATGTGGAGGGCACTTTTGCTGAGGCGTATGATCTGGATGGGGGAGAGAAGGTCTACGAATTTGTCTTCAAGGCGGTTCTGCCGAACGGACGCTCGAATACAGTGACGAAGCAGGTGACCTATCAGACCTCCGGGCCGCAGCTTACGGTGCAGGTTCCCGAAACGTCCAATCAGCTTACGGCCAAGATCACCGGTAAAGTGAAGGACAGCGGCGATATGTATCCGGCAGTTACGGTTAATGATAAGACCGCCTATGTGTCTTACAACGGGGAGTTCAGTGCGGATGTGACGCTGAAGGAAGGCTTGAACAAGATTGTGGTGACCGCAGTCAATAAAAATGATAAAAAAGCAGTGGTAGAGAAACAGATTGTCGTTACCCTGGGCGGGCCTGTGTTAACGCTTGATCTGATCCCGGAGAACAGCACCAGCAAGACGGTTACCCTGAGCGGGAAGGCGACGGACAAGAATGACAGCAGCCCAAAGATTTACATGAACGATGAACTGGTAAGCAGCTATGGACCCTTTAGAGAGACGGTAACCCTCAAAGAGGGAGTGAATACGTTTACCTTCAAGGCGACTAACAGTCTGGGCAAAAGCTCCGTCATCACCAAGACGATCGTGTTCAATGTGGGCAGCCCTGTGCTGACGCTTGATCTGATCCCGGAGACCAGCAGTAGCCAGACAATTACCCTCAGCGGGAAGGCGACCGATACGAACGACAGCAGCCCGAAGATTTACATGAATGATGAACTTGTAAGCAGCTATGGACCCTTTAGAGAGACGGTAACCCTCAAAGAGGGAGTGAATACCTTCACCTTCAAGGCTGTGAACAGCTTGGGCAAAAGCTCGGAGGCGATTACCAAGACGATTACCTTTAAAGTAGACGGCCCTGTGCTGACGCTTGATCTGATCCCGGAGACCAGCAGCAGCAAGACGGTTACCCTGAGCGGAAAGGCCACCGACAAGAATGACAGCAGTCCAAAGATTTACATGAACGATGAACTGGTGAGCAGCTACGGGCCCTTCAGGGAGTCGGTAACTCTCAAGGAGGGAGCCAATACCTTCACCTTCAAAGCTGTGAATAGCTTGGGCAAAAGCTCGGAGCCAGTAACCAAGACTATTATGTTCAATGTGAGTGAGCCGGTGCTGAAGCTGGATTATATTCCTGAGACGACCAAGACGAAACAGCTTACCTTGACTGGGAGTGTCACGGATGCAAACGACAGCAGTCCCAAAGTCTATCTGAATGACAAACTGATCAGCAGCTATGGCAGCTTCTATGAGTCGGTGACGCTGACAGAGGGCAGTAATACGTTCGTATTCAAGGTGACCAACAGCTTCGGCAAGATGGTTACAGTTGAGAAGACGGTGGTTTATACGCCGGAAGCGAGTAAGGAGTAAGTATAACAGTACGGGAAGTAATGGGTGAGACGGCGAAACGGGGAATACCCCTGTTTTGCCGTTTTTTTGTGAATCTTCTGAATAGTTTCAGACAAAATGTGACAAAACCCTAGTGTTAAGTTGATTTTCTGCGACCCTGTTAAGGAAGTAATAGACATTTTCGCGAAAAAAATGTAACATCCATGTTGTGTGAATTTTTGAATAGAATTAAATGGGAAGGGAGTTGAAATATAACTATAATTGTCAATTGTCATGGTATGAACTGGGGAGAAGGAGATGGAGTATGTATTCGAAGAAATTAAGAACGGCAGTTTCAATGGTTCTGGTCGTATTGTTATCGTTATTAAGTGTGCTTGAGGTATCAGCCGCTTCATTCAGAGCAGAGGTAGTCTCCAATGACCGGCTCCCGGACGGCACACAAAAGATTACGGTCAACAGTGTAGTAGATGTGACTTATAGCGATCTTAAGGTTCTAAATGATGTTAAGTTCGTACTTATGAAAGAAGATGTGGAGATAGCCAGTAAGGTAAAGGCCAGAAATGAAGCCAAGCTTACGGTGCAGGATGCTGTTTATACTTCTATGGAGTACAGTTATCTTTCTTTTGAAGGGCTGGCTGCCGGTCAGGAATATTCTCTTCATGCCGAATATACGGGCGAGAAGGGGCTGGTGGTGACACCCCCTCAGAGCATCCGCGTGCCTTCAGCTACGGGTATTGATATCTCTGTAGAACGGATGACTAAGGATTCCAATACATATGAAAGTGCTGTACAATCAGAGATCCGCAGTGATGATAAGAATGTAAGGCTTACCATCCTGAATAATGGTGTTCCGCTTGTGAATGGATCCGTGGCGATCTGGATGAATTATCGGTCCTACAACTATACTACGGATACAAACGGACAGATTCAGCTTAAGGATAATCATGAGTTATACATGAATAGCCCGGTGATGTTCGTATTGCTGAAGCAGGGAAGCGAGCAGTATGAAGCCAAGCCCATCTATGTAACTGACCGGGAGCAAGCGGGTACATATATGGTGGCTGTCCGTTATCTGGATGCCAACGGGAAGCTGTTCACCCAGCCGTTCCTGAGCAACTCCTCACGCAGCGGAACAGTGAATCAGTTTTCTGTGCCTGGATATATGGTGCTGGTATTCAGAAAGGGAGAGGTAGCGGGAGATTACCAAGCATATATTGCAACGGAGAACCGTGAAGCTTACATGTTCCGGGTTCCTGCCTCCTCCCTGTACGCGAACGAAGAAGGGATACACAAAGAAATCATCAAGGATGCCAGTGACTACAGCCGGATCAGCTTCCGAGCTTCCTTGGACGGTGAGCCTGTATATGTAGAGAATTATTCTCTCATTGATAACACAAGATATAAACAGATTGATAATCTGAGAGGTTCTCAGCTCTTTTTCGGGCAAAGTATCTATCTGGAGAAGAATAAAGAATATGAATTCACGTCGATTGCGAGAAATCGTGATACCGGCGTTAATATCTTATTCCGCAATAAAATCACACCAACCGAAGCCAAACATGAAATCTTCTATGATGGTCATTCCCGGGATTTCAGCAAGCTGCAACTTCAGATACCGGCTATGGGGACGGGACACGGTAAAATAAACATCTCTTATCTGAACGAAAGATATAACTATAACCAGATCAGTATGGGTCTTGCCGTAGGCGATCATCTGTATGTGCCTAAGAACGAAGAAATTCACCGCCTGACGGCAAATACCACATTTGGCGGTCCGAATAACAGTAACCCGAATGAGCTTCTGCTGAAATCACACTTCACTCCGGTTGAGGATGAGTATACCTTCAGCGGCGGCAGCACTTATCAGGCCGGGATCAGCTTCCGGGTGCCGGGCTCCAGTTACTATGACGAGGCTGAACTCCGCGATCAGGTGGTTCTGGGCGAGAGTGTGAATGTTCTGGTGAAGGTGACCGATGAGTATGAGAATCGTCTGGATCTCAGCAGTGATTATAAGCTGATCATCACAGATGAGAACGGCGCAGTCATCTCGGATGAATCTCTGTATTGGTCCACTGAGGAACAGGATGGCGAGCTGCAGCGGGTCAATAAGCGGGATTGGAAGCCTGCCAAATCAGGGACGTATAAGGTTCAGTTATTCCCGTACAGCTATCAAAGCGGCGGTTATGTTAAGGGAGAGCTGCTTAGCGAGGCTGAGCTGAAGGTTCTGCCGAAGAACGAAATGGATATTGAGATCAGAGGCAACGATGGACAACTGGTTGACCTGGTAGACAAGCCATACCTGACTGTTGACCAGGCGCAAAAGGTAACCATTACTGTACGCCAGCATGATACAGGTGCCCAGGGGCAACCGGTGGCCGGAGTGCAGATCCGCCGTTATGAGGAGGTGCTTGGCACCACCGATGAGCAGGGAACGTTCACCATTCCTGCTGATAAGGCTTCTTATATAGGTGAGCTGTATTTTAAGAAGACTGATTATTTATCTAAAAGTGTGTACGTAGCGGTTATTGATCCGCAATCGCAGGCGGTCATCCGTGTGCGCGGCCTCGATAAGGCTGAAGGTGTGAACTATGCGGGCGGGATTCCGCTGGATGATGCAAATATTCAGGCTACTGTGAAAAGAAGTGACGGAACTTCATCCGTTACGGCTGCTTCCGTCCGCACTCTTGGATCGCAGGGATTCCTGGTGGTAGATTCTCCTTCATCCGTAGACGTAGACTTCATGCGCTACAACAGAAGCCATCAGGGAGTGGAGGCCAAATATGGTTACTACATGTATGGCTCCATTAACACAGAACCCGGCAAAGAATATTCGCTGGTACTGGATGCAAGACAAGAGCTTCAGGAGGTCAGCAAGGTTATATTAGATCAGCCTACAGATGAGCTGTATGTGGTGCGGCAGGACTTGGCAGGGGCGCAATATATCCCTTATATGATCGACAGCAATCCTGCAGGTGAGAATTATTTCTACGCCACTCAAGGAACCTACAGTATGCTGGCACATACCCGGGGAGACACTTTTGTATACCGTGATCAGGTTGTAATCGGTGCAGGAGACAATAACTTGCCGATGGATGACAGTCCGTCTGCACTGGCTACGCTGATGGCCCCTGAGACAGGGACGATCTACGCGGTTAAATATAAAACTGCAGGTCAATCCACACTGCAAGGCTATGCATACAATGCCAATCAGGTACAAGTAACTCCTGGCGATGTAATAGTAAGTGTAGACCAACTCATGGGTGCTATCGAATACCAGTACGATATTCATTTCGCACCTGGAACGCTGCAGGCAGGTACGCTTACCCAGATTACGCCACCGGCCTTGAAAGGGCTGGACATTGTGGGGCTGCAGAATGGCAAGTTGATCCGGCCCGCGGGTACGACCTTGCTTGAGATTGGACTGGTCGATATAGCAGGCAACTCCATCGAACAAATCAAGAAGCCGCAAATTCTGGTTGCCAACGGCGGATCAAGCATGGGCAGCAAGACTCTGTACCCGGATGAGGCTGCTTATGAGCTTCAGAACGAAGCGGGGAAAGTGCTATCCAAAGAGACTTTACAGGGATACCCGCTAAGAGCGATTACTTATGATTATACAGAGGACCAGTTTTTGACTGACGGTACTTATGTGATCAAAGCTTCGATGACCATTGATGGACAGACCTATACCCTGGACAAAAAAGTAATCCTGGAGTCGTCTGGAGGGACTGTGGTTAATCCGGCCCCGAACCCGCCGGGAAGCGGTAATGGAGGCAGCGGCGGCAATACCGGTACGAATCCAAATCCTGCACCGGCACCAGGAGGAAGCGGGCCAGGTGCACCTGGACCTACAGCAACACCGGCTGCTCCAGCTCCTGCTGCAGCAACGGGTAATAACGAGAAGATTCAACAGCAGAATGATAAGCTGCAAGATTTGCTGAAGAACACTTCCGGATCCGCAGCAGAGAAGGCTTCGGCTGCCCAGAATGCGCTGTCCAGTATTGCCGAGTCACTCAAATCGGCTAACACTCCTGCACAGGCTGAACAGAACAGCAAGAGTCTGTCTCAGGCCATGGATACGGCTGCGCAGCTCCTGGGAGCTATTCAGGATTCCGCAGAGAAACAGAAGATTGTGAGTTCGATTACTCAATTGGTAGGAAGTGCGCCGTATCTACTGAACAAGCTGGATAGCTCCAGCAAGGCAGTGGAGGTTGCCCAGGCACTTATTAATAATGCTGCTGCAGTGCTGAATAACGCGAAGGGCATCCCGGCTGAAGCGGTTGAGAAGTTAAAAGCTGCTGTTATTCATTCCAGCCAGGCTGCACTTAACAAAGCTAGTGAAGTCACGATTGCCAAGGACAATGTTAAAGTGGAAGGCAACGCCGTCTCTTCACAACTGGATTCGGGATTGATCAGCGCACAGATTGAAACGGCGAAGCAGGCATTAGCATCTGTCGCTGGTGATCTGACAAGCAAGCTTGGAGCCGGATCAGCTGCTGACCTGAAGCTGAGTCTAACAGTGAAAGTACCTCCGGTGGATAAAGGGATTCATAAGCTGAATACCACACTGCCGTCAGAGATTCTTACGCTGGTGCGGGAGAATGATATTGCCGGATTGAAGATTCAAATGGATCAGACGGCATTCACTATTGAGCCTGACACCTTCGGTAAGGTTGAGGCAGGCCAGAAGATCAATCTGGCAGCAGAAGTGGTAGAGAATGCTGTGATTAACAAGCCACGTCAGGCAGAACCGCTGGCCAGCATCCCTGTGATGGAATTCAGTGCTTCTGTTGGAGGCCAGCCGGTTAAGAGCTTCGCCAAGCCGATCGATGTGACTTTTGATGTGTCTTCTATGGATACTTCGAAATACTCTGAGGCTAATCTGGAGAATCTGACTGTGTATGTCCTGAATGAGAAGAGTCTTACCTGGGAAGCCGTCGGCGGGAAATATGATCCTGTTACACAAACCGTAACTGCTCCGAGAGGACACTTCAGCAAGTACACCGTGATGCTTGGAGCGGCTTCGTTCGCGGATGTGGCTGCCAGTCACTGGGCAGTTAAAGAGATCAATTACCTGCTGGCCAAGGGTATTCTGGATGAGGGCGGAGTATTCGCTCCATCGGATAAGATTACCCGCCAGCAATTTGCGGCAATGATTGCCCGGGCTTACGGGCTGAACGGGGAAGGGCTGGTCTTGCCGTTCAAGGATATTAAGACAACGAATCCTTACACGGATGAGATTGCTGCGGCTTATGCCGCCGGGATCATTAACGGCAAATCGCCGGTTGCGTTTGACCCTGAGGCAACCATCACCCGTGAGGAGATCGCCACGATGCTTGCACGGGCACTTACAACGTATAACGGCAAATCGGCTGTTGCCGAGCCGGCAGCAGTGATTGCATCCTTCACAGATGGAGCCAAAATATCGAAATGGGCAGCCTCAAGCGTGGCCTTGACCAAGAGTACGCATCTGTTCGAAGGCTTCGGGGATCAGAGCTTCCGTCCTGCCCAGACCGCCAGCAAAGCAGAAGCTGCTGCCTTGATCTACCGGCTGTACCAGTTGAAATACTAAATTTTATCTAATCTTAAAAAAGCAGCGTTTCCGTGGTATTGGAACCGCTGCTTTATGTTGTCGTGAAAGCCAGGCTGTATAGCTTAAGATTCAGCCCTGCCTCCGTTCAGGAATCACAAAAGATACTGTCGTGCCAACTCCAAGCTGGCTGCGGATGACCAGGCCTTCGCCGTAGAGCTGGGTCAGCCGCCGGTTGGTGTTCAACAGGCCGATGCCGCGGGAGGGCAGGCCCAACCCGCTGTCATCCAGCAGCCGGCTCACCTGCTCCTCATCCATGCCCTTGCCGTTATCCTCCACTTCGAAGGCGGTGTAGCCCTGCTCGCGGTGAATGCGGATCTGGAGCTTGCCTCCAGCCTTGCGGCTCAGCAGGCCGTGTCTGACGGCGTTCTCCACCAGCGGCTGAAGCGTAAGCGGAGGAAGCAGCAGCTCGATGCCGGAATCAACCTCCCATTCGATCTGCAGACGTTCCTCGAAGCGCGCCTTCTCAATGAAGAGATAGGATTCTATCAGCTCCAGCTCATGGGAGAGTCCAACGAGCTGCTGCGAATTCATATAATCGAAGCTGATGCGCAGGTAGGAAGAGAAGGCTTCACCGAGGTCACGCATCTTCGGCAGGTCGAATTCACTCAGCGCCAGCAGCGCGTTCAGCGTGTTGAATAGGAAATGCGGCTGAATCTGTGCCTGGAGATAAGCTGCTTCCATACGCAGGCTCTGGGTGATGGACTGCTTCAGTCCGGTCAGTGAGCGGACCCGGTATTTCAGCTCCAGAGCGTCCACCGGCTTAGCGACATAATCGTTGGCTCCGGCCAGAAAGCCGGTATAGATGTCGGCCGGCTGGTTGCGGGCCGTGAGCAGCAGGATGGGCAGCTCCGAGAGAGTGAAGCGCTGCCGGACGATCCGTGTTAATTCATAGCCGGACATGTACGGCATCATTACATCGGCGATCAGCAGGTCCCAGGGTTCGGTGCCCAGCAGCTCCAAGGCTTCCTTGGCGCTGGTAGTGGTGACCAGCTGATAATGCTCGGCCGAGAGCATGCTGGCCAGTACCTTGAGATTGACCGGATCATCATCGACGGCCAGGATGAGAGATTTGGCCATCCGGGAGGAATCCTGCATCTGCGGCAGATTCGTTAACTCCTTAGGGACTGCGAGATTGCGGATATCCGACTGCTGTAATAACAGCCGGCTCTCCTCAAGCAGCAGCCCCTGCGAATCCGGATTGTCCGGCTGCCCTGCGGCGGCTGTCTCTAGGTCCGTCATCTCCCGGGCCCCGGCAGAGGAGGCCAGCGGAAGAGTGAAGGTGAACACCGACCCTTTTCCCGGCTCTGAGTCTAGCGTAAGGTCTCCGCCGTGCAGCTCGGTCAGCTGCTTGCTGATGCTTAAGCCCAGACCGATGCCTCCTCCGTCGATGATGCCTTTGCTGCCCTGCTCATACGGCGAGAAGATCCTCGCCTGTGTCTCCTTGTCGATCCCCGCTCCGGTATCGGCTACGCTGATCCACGCCAGCTTGCCGTCGTCTGCAGCGGATACGGTGACTGTTCCCTCCTGCGTGTATTTGATAGCATTGTGCAGCAGGTTATAGAGAATCTGTACAATCCGCTTCTCATCGCCCCAGACCGGCGGCAATGAAGCGGGAAGCTCATTGCGCAGCACCAGCGGTTTGCCTTCAATCATGAATTCGAACATCCCGAGCACACCCGAGACCAGTGAACCCATAGCCAGCGGCTCCCGCTGGAGGATAATCCGCTTCTCCTGCAGACGGGTCACATCGAGCAGATCGTTCAGCATCAGGGACATTCTGCGGCTGATCGTAATAAGCAGCTCCAGATCCTTATAGCTCTGTTTGTCCAGCACCGATTGTTCCTTGGAGGCTACGGTCTGGGCAATGCTGATGATGCCATGCAGCGGCGTCCGCAGTTCATGCGAGGTATTCGCCAGGAACTGATCCTTCTTCTGGTCGCTTTCCTTGAGCTGCCGGTTGAGCAGCAGGTTCTCCTCAGCATTGCGGAAATACCGTTTGAACCAGTAAGCGGAGAAGCCGACGATGGAGGCAATGACATCTACAGGATAATACAGGATACTTGTCCGGCTATTGGATTCCAAAGCGCCGCCAATGACGCTGGAGCCGATAGCCGCTGCGGCGAACAGCAGGAAGAAAGCATCCTGCTCCTGCCGGACCACCATTCGTCCGATATAATAGACGACCCCGGTCACCGGAAGCAGGTACAGCAGGGAGAAGAACAGTCTTGCATACACTACGTCATGTGCCGGTAAGATCAGGACGTAGGCGGTATAGAGCAGAAGGAGGAGCAGATATCCCTTGAACAGACGGCCCGGACGCTCATTGGCAGAGAAGCTGCGGGTGAGCAGCAGCATGAACAGGGATACCGCAGGATAAGCCAGCATTTTGAGCTTTAGCGCCCAGGTATAGTTCACCGGAAGCCAGAGCAGCAGCAGCGTATCATTATCGGTGACGATTGAAGCGGCTACCGCCAGCAGGAGCAGGAAGAAGATCAGGAACGCTTTTTGCCGGCGGTTGAAAAAGAATAATATGCCCGCATACAAGGCGTGCAGCAGCATAATCACGAAGGTAACCAGCTGGAAGCCGATCGAATACATGCGTGCGCTGTCCACCGCTGCCTGGGAGCCGAAGCGGATCGACCTGACGATCCCGCCTTCCAGCGGGTGATCATAGTTGGCTGCCCGGACGAGAAGAACAATCTCTTGCTGTCCGGGTTCATCATAGGCTGCTGTGTAGGAGACCGCTTTGGGGAGATAGTCCTCGCGGCTCACAGCCAGCTTCCCGAAGCTCGTCTCCCTCTGTTCGTTAATATCAATGCTGGAAGCGGCTTGAATCCGCTGAATCCAGAAGCCGTAAGGCTCCGGCTGTGACGGGTCTAGCAGAATACGCAGCCTGTACGTGCCGTAGCCGAGCGAGGATTGTTCCCCTTCGGGGAAGCCGCCGCTCCAGTCGCCGGGAACCTGGACATAATTCCGGGTCGCCGGGGCCGGTCCGGCAGCATCCCCGGCGGTTAGGAATTGGCCGGGGAAGAACTCCCATTCCCCGTCCAGCCGGATGGTTGGAGAATTCCCGAAGTCCCAGCCGCGCATATCAAGCACACCCTGCTGTGCTTCAGGATGCTCAGATGCCGTATTTGCATTGACCCACAGATAGCGCAAGCCGATCAGCAGGGTCAGATATAGGAGCAGCAATAGAATATGTTTCAGATTGAGGCGGGCAGTTGCTTTTATGAAATTAATAGTCATCCTGGTTAGCTTCTTCATACCGTTTCAATTCGACATATTATGATAGTTATCCTGCCGGATCGGGCAACGACTTCGATTCTAACCCCATACGCCCACAAGCAGAATGCCGCAGAATATAACTACCGAGCATACCATCCGCCGCAAGCCCTGCCGCTCCTTCAGCAGAAGCACACCCAGGAAGGTGGCGAAGATCGTCCCGATCTCCCGCAGGGGACTGATATGGGCGAGCGGCGCCTGCTGCAGTGCGAAGAGGAACAGCAGATAAGAGCCCGGATTCAGCACACTGCCCAGCAGGATAGTGAACTTGTTGCGCCGCCATTCCTCCAGCAGCTTCCGCGATTTCAGCACCGCCGGAGTCAGTCCGGCAACGAAGCCGATATTGGTCACTTCAAGCAGCGCCAGCGGAGACAGATGCTGAAGGTTCAGCTTATCGACGAATACATAGCAGGTGGTGCATAATCCTACACAGAGCGCCATTAGCATCGGTGTGTAGTAGCCGGAACCGGAGGCTGCCAGGGAACGGTTTTTTGAGCCGATTCCGCTGAGTACGGCGAAGCCGCCAAGCATGCAGCCGATTCCGGCCCAGCCATAGATGGACAAGGATTCATTCAGGAAAAGAACACCGATCAGCGGGATGAGCAGCGTACTCGTTCCCCGCATGACCGGGTAGATCTGGGACAAATCGCCCAGCTCATAGGTTTTGGACAAAAGCCATGAATATAAGGCCTGCAGAGCTACAGAGAGCAGCAGCAGGGCGTAGGCGCCCCCGGTCAGCGGCTGATTCCACAGCTCAACCAGCAGGACAGGAAGCAGCAGAACTGTAGAGATCATCATGATCGACCACAGGAAAATGCTTTTACTCAGGCTTCTCTTGGTGAACATGCTCCAAACCGCGTGACACATCCCGGAAGCCAGCACCAAAAGAATTGGCAGCAGCATTGATAGTCAACCCCTTAAGTAATGATTAATGTTGTGGACCGTCAGCAGGGGTGGGAGGATGGACAGGCTGTTCGGACAGCAGCGAGCCGTCTTCAAGCCGGAGCCAGGTATCGAAGGACGGATCGTCCTGCTGTAACCGGATGACGCGCGCTCCCCGCATGAAGCCTTCCCGCCCGTAGGTGTTGTAGCCGGTTGCCCGGCCGTAGCTGAGGCGGATGCCATGCAGCGTGCCGGTGAAATCATTGATATGGTCATGACCGCAGAAGGTACCCGCCACATCGCCCATTTCCACCAGGGCAGTGAATAGCCCGGAGTTCAGGACCGGAGCGCAGACCTGCTCATACTTATGTCCATAGCAGACCTGGGTGGCCCACATCTCGGCATATTCAGGCAGCGGGATATGGAAGAACGCCAGTGCTGGCCGCTTGGCCGGACCTTCTCCGGGATTCAGCCGCGCAGACTGTTCGGTCAGCCAGCTGATCTGGTTCTGCCGGACCCAGTTATAGCCGGGAATCTGCTTAAGTCCGGAGTAAGCGCCGGTGTCCAGCATATAGAGGATAGCTCCAGGACTATGATCGTTGCCCTCAACCTCAAGGACATAATTGCTTGAACCGGCAAGCTCAGCCGGACCGGCTTCAGCCACACAGTGGGGATGCTCCAGGGCGATCTCCATCAGCTCGTTATAGGTCACCCCGTTCTCGGTATCATGATTGCCGAATACGAAGGCCCAAGGGACTCCGCTCTTCTCTACAGCGGCCACCGCATCGCGGAAGGCCTGCTTCGGGTCCCGGCAGGGAAGCTCGCCTTCAGAGACAGGACCGGTATAGATAAGGTCTCCTGTGAAGACAACAAGATCCGGCTGCTCCGCCTTAAGCACCCGCTCCATAAGCTCCCGGGTACGCTGATCCTCAGCCCGTCCATCTATCCAGTGCAGATCAGTGAATTGTACGATAGTGAAGGTGCCGTCTTGCCGAAATGATAATTTACTGTTCATGCGGGAAATCCCCTCTCTTGTCAATCCGATTATGAGTGTGGCAGTAAGGCGTGTGGTAATGTAATAGTGCGGCGTTTGTTGATTCAATGTGTTGTTGATTTATGTTTCTTTATGTTGTTTCATGTTGATTTTAGGCTCGTTTGATTATTCTGTCAAGCTTCCTTTATTGCTGATTGTATTCTCTGCAATAGAATTAGCCCGAGATTAGGCAGAAGCTCATTCTGCTGTAGTTCATACAATAGTTTTTACTAATATAGCTTCAAAACCTCTTCTTAGAAGAATTCTAGTGTACAAAGTGCAGCAGAGGCTACTTTTTGGACGATTTTGGAATAGTCTGCTGTATAAAATACAATGTGTGCCATACCCGTGTATCTACCAAGAATGTTTCTGTGGCAGGGGTCTCGCATTGACAAGGGGAATTCAGATTCATATACTGGTGAAAACAACATCAATACACTAAAAACAACATTATGATTAGAGATGCCCGACAAAAATTCGAATTTACTAACAAGTTCGCGCAAGTAGATTGTATGCTGTTTTTAACATACATTGGGCCTGATACCTTCGCGTAGGCACATTGTATGCTGTTTTTACCATACATTGGGCCTGATACCTTCGCGGAAGCAGATTGTATGCTGTTTTTAACATACATTGGGCCTGATTACCTTCGCGCAAGCAGATTGTATGCTGTTTTTAGCATACATTTGCCCTGGCTACCCCGTGCAGCAGCCGTCACCGGATTTCTCCCGCGAAAAGTGGCTGAGTCAAGGGAATCTGGGACAAAAGCGGCTGGATGGCCAACTATTCTCTGGTGTCACGGCCAATCCCACATAGAAAAAATAAAAGTACAATCTATAAAATTCCCTACGACAGGAGGAAGCTTGGATGTCGCTGACTTATGAAGAACGCAAGCACACGATACTCTCCCAGCTGGAGCTTGCGGGGAAGGTGCAGGTGCATTTTTTGGCTGAGCGGTTCGGTGTTACGACAGAGACCATCCGGCGCGATCTCGACCGGCTGGAGAAGGAAGGGCGGCTGCGCAAGGTGTATGGGGGAGCTGTGCGGATTCGCTCCGGGAATGATGAACCGACCTTCATGAGGCGTTCCCAGATGAATCTGGCGGACAAGCAGGCGATCGGCAGGCTCGCAGCGTCGCTCATTCAAGACGGCGAGACGATCATCCTGGACAACGGGACGACCACGCTTGAGATCATGCGCCAGCTCCAAGACCGCTCACAGGTGACGGTCATTACGAATTCGGTTCCAGTGCTGAATTGTGCGCTGGAGCATTTTCAGGGGAAGGTTATTTTTGCCGGGGGTGAGGTGAACACAGCGTATCAGGCGGCCGTGGGAATTACCTCCCATGACCTGCTGGGCCAGTTCAAGGTGAACAAGGCCTTCATCTCGGCGGGGGGAATCTCGCTCTCCGAGGGGATTACGGACTATCATCTGGAGGAGGCTCTGATCTCACGCAGGATGATGGAACGGGCGGAAGAATCCATTCTGGTTGCCGACCACTCCAAATTCGGCGTCACGACCTTTGCCCAGATTGCCCCGATCGAGCATATCTCTATGGTTCTGACGGACAGCGGCTGCTCTGCGGAATGGAAGGATACGTTTGCCCGGCTGGATATAGAGCTGCTGACTGGGTCATAATTCAGTGTGTGTTGCCCAAATAGCGCCAATCCTTGTTCACCTTCAGGTGAGCGGATTGGCGCTTTCTGTTGTGTCATTCTATTCGGGGTATTCCGGGATCAGCCGATCCAGATACGCTGTGTACTGTGGTCGCCGGAGTTTGCGCCGATCATAATATCGAAGTCTCCGGGCTCGAACACAAGCTGATCCTCCTGGCCGTAGAACATGAGCATGTCTCTGGTGATCTCGAAGGATACCGTCTGCTTCTCATGGGGGGCAAGGGTGATCTGCTTGAAGCCCTTCAGCTCTTTGCCTGGACGGACAACACTGGCGGTTACATCACGGATATAGAGCTGAACCGTCTCTTTGCCGGTAACCCCGGAGGTGTTCTCCACTTCGATGGAGGCAAGCACCTTGCCGTCTGCGGCAGCTTCTACCGTGAACCCGCTGTAGGCAAAGGTGGAATAGCTCAGGCCATAGCCGAAGCAGAACAGCGGATCATTCGGGATATCCAGATACCGGGTAACATAACGCACATTCGGGTACTGCGGATCATAAGGGCGTCCTGTCTGATAAGCGTTATAGTACACCGGAATCTGTCCCACGGAGTAAGGGAAGCTCATGGAGAGGCGTCCGGACGGGTTATAGTCGCCGAACAGCACATCTGCAATGGAATTTCCCGACTCGGTGCCGAGGAACCAGGCCTGCACCAAGGCGTCACTTGACTCAAGCACTGGCGCAAGCTCCAGCGGACGGCCGCTGAACACAATGGTGACCACCGGCTTGCCGGTTGCCTTGAGGCGGTGGATCAGCTTCTCCTGATGGGCGGACAGCCGCAGGCTGGCTTTACTGCCGCCTTCGCCGGTATCCTGCTGGTTCTCGCCTACTGCGGCAAGAATCACATCGCAATCCTTCAGCTGCTCGTAAGCCGCTTCGGAAGCATCCTCCACATCGAATACACCCTCCAGCATGCTTCCCAGTTCACCGGTCATCGCTGTGAGCAGGTCCGCTGCCGGGATTTTGCCGGTGATGCCGGTGTAGAGGGAGACCGCCGGGTCTTTCTCGGTACCGGCCCAGCCGCCAAGAACATTAATCGAGGTCGCGAAGGGACCGGCGAGGCCGATCTTCATGCCGCGCTTAAGCGGCAGGACTCCGTCCTCGTTCTTGAGCAGAACAATTGAGCGGGCACCCATCTCGCGGGCAGCCTGGAGATGCTCTGCACTGGGCTTATCGGCTTCGTCGGCTACAGGGTCGGCATCCTTGAACGGATTGTCGAACAGGCCGAGGGCATCCTTAAGCTCCAGTACCCGGGTAACCGCTTCGTCGATCAGACGGAGGTCGAGCAGGCCTTCCTCAATGAGCGAGGCAGCATGGTTCAGATAGTGGGTGGACATCATCTCGATATCCAGTCCCGCGACCAGACTCTTCAAGGCAGCTTCGCGGCCGTCTTGCGCTGCCCCGTGGGGCACCAGCTCGTTCACAGAGTTGAAGTCGGCGATAGTCACGCCATTGAAGCCCCACTCCTCGCGGAGAATGCCGCGCAGGAGCTTGCTGTTGCCGCTGGACGGGATGCGGTCAATCGTATTGAACGCAGCCATCACCATAGCGACACCGGCATCCACTGCCGCCTTGTAGGCTGGCAGATAGAACTCACGGAGTACGCCGGTGGACATGTCCACCGTGTTATATTCACGCCCGCCTTCAGGCGCCCCGTAGCCGGCAAAGTGCTTCACGCAGGCAGCGATCCGCCCCGGCTCCTTCAGGTCCTTACCCTGGTAGCCCCGGACCATGCTCTCGGTCACCCGGGCGTTCAGGTAAGGGTCCTCACCGGAGGTCTCCATGACCCGGCCCCAGCGCGGATCGCGCACGAGGTCGGTCATCGGGGAGAAGGTGAGGTGAATGCCGGCGGCAGCGCTCTCCCGAGCGGCTACCTCAGCGAACCGCTCGCAGGCATCAAGATCGAAAGAACAGCCCATGGCGAGCGGAATCGGCAGAATGGTCCGGTAGCCGTGAATGACATCGGCCATGAAGATCAGAGGGATCTTCAGGCGGCTGGATTCCAGATGCCGGGTCTGCAGCTCAATGACATTCCTTGCTCCAATGCCGTTCAGAACGCTTCCGATGCTTTTGATCACCTGCGGCTCGATATTAAGCTCTTTGAATGGACCCGTCAAATCCACGGTATCATCCAGACCCCAATAGTATGGACCAAGCTGGGTAAGCTGGGCTAACTTCTCGTCTAGTGTCATATCGTTCACGAGATCCTGGATAAACGGTTTAGTCATGGCTAACTCCTTCGTAAGCGTACTGAAAGTTATTGTGTTACATAGATATGCAGCTCATCCCCGGGCAGGGTCAGCAGGTGATTCTTGGCAATGCTTACCGCGCCCGGGCGGTATGGATTGGATAGAACCTGGCCGGTAACAGCCACGCCAGCTGCATGCACTTCCGGCGTGCGGGCCGGGCCGGAGCCAATATGATAGACGAAGGTCAGCTTCTTGCCGAAGCATTCGTAAGTGAAGCGCAGGCCGTCAAGGCTGGCCGGAAGAACCGGATCGATAATCAGCTCTTCTTCACTGAAGCGGATACCCAGAACCGCTGAGATCAGCTGATTGAGATAGATCCCGGGACCGCTGGAATACAGCCGCCAGCCGCCCTTCACCTCAACGCTACCGTCACGCAATTGGTCGAAGTTCTCCTGATAGCTGTAGCGGTCAGGGAAGTCGCCGTCCGAGCTGCTGAAGTACATGTTGCTCTGGCGCAGCTGGGCATTAGGCACGCTCTGCCGGATATTGATCGGATTGATCTGGAACAGGCCGTCCCAGGCACGCTTCGCTTCGCCCAGCTTGGCGGAAGCTTCAATATAGCGGATATGGGCATGTACATATTGCAGGCTGATCTCACGGCCGACGCTGGCTGCTTGCTCCGCACGGCGGAAGATGGTGCTTACGCCGCCTTCATAGCGGGCAGGACGGTCCATCAGGCGCACGCCGTCCGGGCAGTTCAAGTGCTCATCGATCAGGCGCAGATTGGCTGCGGCCTGCTCCGGTGTAACCAGCTCGGCAATGATGCTGCGGGTCATCGGCAATAACCGGTAGTGAATGCCGGTCTGCTGATCCAGCGGATGAAGCATATAATCAATGCTGCCGTCCTCCTGGAAGTAAGCGAAGCCGGCGATAACGCCGTCCTTGATCAGGAGCGTACGGAACGATTCCTTCATGTCTTCGGCCATAGCTGCAAGGCTGGCGGAGAATTCAGCATCGGCTGAAGTCACCTGGGACAGATTGCGGATCACCTGGAAGGCGAGTGCTACTGTCCAGGCGCTGACCAGCTTGGTCTTAAGCGCCTCATTGGCAGGCTGCAGGGTATCATCCCAGTCGCCGCCTGCATAGTTGATCAGAGCCGTGCCCGGGATGAAGCGTTCACGGATGGTCTCTACGGCAGCCTTCACGTGGGCAAGGACAGTCTCGGTCTGCTGGCTTGGCTGAGCGTCCGCCAGATGGTGATAGCCGATTTTCTCGTCAAGAATCGAATAGTCTCCGGTAGCCATGATGTAATCGCTGATACATTTGAGCGGCCAGAGCACAACGTCGCCGTGCCATTCATGGGCCTGGACCGGATGCTGATCGAACATGAACCATTGCGGCCATTCCCGGCTCTCCCACAGCTGATGCGAGTAGATCTTCAGCAGCACATTGCGGGCCAGCTCATAATGCTGGGTCATCAGGAAGTATTCCATCGGCCCCTGGCAGACATCGCGTGTACCCCAGGCTGCTCCGCCCGGCTGTTCAAGACCATGCGGCATGATGAAGTGGGTCATCGCGTTATGGGTGTACCACCATGCGGTCTCGTTCAGAATGTCGATTCTTGACTGCTCGGCGCCACCGATCTCAAGCTGGAAGCCGGAAGTGAACGAAGCGTAGAATTCGTTATACTGCGCCTGTTCCTTCTCCAGAGTGTAAGGTGCCGCCAGCGGAAGCGCATCCGCTGCTGTAAGCCTGCCCTGAAGCACGAGCTGGAAGCCAGGCGACTGCGTCACCGACAAGGTAAGCAGGGTGCCGTTGCGCGGCTGTCTGTCGGCATAGAACATCCGGTCATCACTGTAAGTATAAGAGGTTCCCGGCAGCTGGATATCGAAATGCAGGCCCGGATAAGGAAGCTTCTGAAGGGACGCTTCATCAGGAAGAAGCTGCAGGATACCGTCCTTCGCTTCAACCCGTACCGGATGCTGGAATTCATGCTCGCCCATCACCAGCTGGTTCGTGATCAGATAATCGTAGGATCTGCCCAGCTTCGAGCTGACCTGAAGGGCAACATCCGGCTGGCCTGCTGCGGCGAGCGAGGTAACCGTCAGCACATCGTCTTCCAGCTGATAATGCCATTTCGCAAAATTCACGCCCATCTCGTAAGCCGCAGGCAGCGTAAGAATCCGGTAGACCCCGTCCATGCGGACGTAGATCCGCTGACCGCTGTTCCGCTGAATGTTCAGCAGCCCGCGCGGCGTGGAGATCCCTTTATGAAACGAAGTATTCCCCACCACGGTCTGTCCGTTGAAAATCCCGTACATATAGTTGGTGGAAGAGATCAGGTTGTTGTCTACCTGCTTGTCTCCAAGCAGCGAGGTAATGATATGGCCATGCGGACGTTCAACCAGCAGCTCTTTAGGTTGCAGGACCACATGGACATGCCCGTCTGTGAAGAAGGAGAGCAGCTGGCCATTCTCGGTCTCCTCAAGCTTCCGGTTAGGGAAGGCAGCATCGATCTGGTCCTGTGACCACTGCGCGGAGACATAAGGCTTGCCGATATCGTCACTCAGTACAGGGACATCCTGGCTTGGCACGGCTTCCTTGCCGCTCCAATCGATCTCTGCATAAGCCGCCTGCAGCTCAGCCTGGAATTCAAGCTCTGTAACAGCGGAAGGATGATTCGGACGGAATAGGCCGTAGAAGGCGAACTGGACCGGAGCCGACAGGACCATAGTCTCAGTCTGGAGCGCGGTGTAGGCCAGCTCGTACTGATAATTACGGTTCTGCAGATTGCCGGCCAGCGCCTCCGGCACATAGGTTCCTTTATAGGAAATGCCAAAGAACTGCATACCATCGGTGGAATAGCCCACTGCCCGTGAACCGACTACACCCTGCTGGAGATACGGAAAGTCCGTTCCCTGCGGCTGGTTCTGGCGCGAGCATACGGCGTAGCCCTGCGGACCTTCCCAGATGCTGTGATCCAGATATTGGCTCATATACAGCTCGTTGGCGAGAATGCCGCCTTTCTCTGCGATGCCGACATCCTGGCCGTACACTACATCCACAGTCTCGCCGCTGCCGGAGAGCTGAAGCTGCCAGAACCAGATGCCGTCCTTGGCCGGTGCGAAGGTGACCCGGTAGCTGATTGCTTCTATAGAACCTTCAAAAATCAGTTTGTCAGCGGAACGGGAGAGCCTGGAGCCTGAGCGGATGCCCAGCAGCGGATAGCTGTTGATTCCTTGCTCCGTATATACGCGCAGATAGATATTATTGGAAGAGCCATCTGCCGGATTGCCTTGGAACAGATTAATAAGTGTAGAGCCCTGCGTGAATTCAAAAATATCTCCTGTAGGCAGGAATGTATACGACAGGTCATCACGGGTTAAGGTAATCATGTTCATTTGTTGTGTGAATATCATATCGAGCCTCGCTTTCCAGTGCTTGATTAGGACATGAAATGGTTCAGAATGGGGGGATTCATCATCAGATGTCACAAAAGAGGTTTACATGTCCGTATGAAAATCAAATAGAAACGTTTCCATAAGCGATTCATTTCGAGTTTAGACTTTCGACGGAAAAAAGTCAATTATCTATAAAAAAACCGCCTTTTTATATATTATGATCTGTTTAATGTAAAATTATTACTTGTTATTTGAAAATAAAAAATGTTTGACAGCGTATACAAGGAAGGAGTATGCTCTGAGCAAGGGGAAACACAAAGAATTAATGGAAACGTTTCTATATTGGCGAAAATGGTTAATCATTGCAGTGGAATGCATTGTTCATTTAGGAGGTGGGCTCATTGGCAAGATTTGTACAATCGGGCGGAAATATCGTCCGGGAATTATTGAAGAACAAAGTGCTGTATCTCATGCTGTTGCCTGTCATTGTGTATTTTGCTGTGTTTCATTATGCGGTAATGCCGGGCGCTTACGTTGCATTCGTAGATTACAAGCTCAACAAAGGGATCTTTGGCAGTGACTTTATCGGACTCAAGAATTTCGAGTTCCTGATTCAGAACGGAGACCTCTGGAATATCACCAAGAATACTTTGCTCTACAATCTGGTGTTCCTTGCACTGGGTAACATCATCCAGATTGTATTTGCCATCATGCTGTCGGAGATTGCAGGCAAGTGGTTCAAGAAGATCTCCCAGTCGGTTATTCTGCTTCCGAACTTCATCTCGATGGTTATCGTCGGCGTGTTCGCGTATAACCTGTTCAACTTCAACTCCGGGTTTATCAATACGATGCTTACCAGTACAGGCTTAGACAAGATTGAGTTCTACTCCGACGCTGGAATCTGGAAATACATTATTGTAGCGTTCAAAATCTGGGCAAGTACCGGTTACGGTATGATTGTCTATCTGGCAGCTATAACGGGGATCAACCATGATCTTTATGAAGCAGCCTATATGGATGGCGCCACTACCTGGCAGCGTATCCGTTATATGACTCTGCCGATTCTGAAGCCAACCTTCATTCTGCTCCTCCTGTTCGGTATGGGCGGAATTCTCAAAGGCTCCTTCGACCTCTTCTACAATTTGATTGGAACAAACTCCGTGCTGTATCCGCAGACGGATATTATAGATACGTATGTCTTCCGGTCGCTCGTGGGACAATTTAACTTCTCCATGGGTGCTGCTGTAGGCTTCTACCAATCCTTATTCGGTCTGGTTCTGGTGCTTGTCGTTAACTTTATTGTGCGTAAGGTTGAACCGGATAGCGCGTTGTTCTAAGACAAGATAAGAAACAGGGGTGTTAATATGGCAAGTAATACTATTAAAATCAAACAGGATTCAGGCAGCATTTTCATTAAGGTGATCAGCTACATTTGCATCTCCGTGTTTGCCCTGTTCTGTGTGTTTCCTTTTGCGCTGATGATCTCTTCCTCCTTCATGAATGAGCAGGAGATTATCCGCGAGGGGTACAAGCTGATACCGAATGAGGTCTCTTTCAAGGCCTATGAATTGTTGCTCAGTAACTCCGACAAGCTGGTGGATGCTTATCAGGTAACGATCTTTATCACAGTCGTCGGTACGGTGCTCGGGCTGTTCATGATGTCCATGGCCGGATTTGTCCTGAACCGCAAGGATTTCAAATACCGTAACTTCTTCTCCTTCCTGATCTATTTCACCACCTTGTTCAGCGGAGGATTGATTCCGACTTACATCCTGATGGTTAAGCATCTGCACCTCAAGGACAACCTGTTCGCCATGATCCTGCCGGCGGTGGTAGGGGCGTGGTCGATCTTCCTGATGCGTAACTTCATGAAGGCGATCCCGGATTCCCTGTATGAATCCGCGACGATTGACGGCGCAGGCGATTTCCGCATTTACTGGCGGATCTTCATGCCGCTGGCGGTTCCGTCACTGGCAACGATTGGTCTGTTCTCGGCACTGGGCTTCTGGAATGAGTGGTACAACGGAATGCTGTACATGGACACTCAGAGCAAATTCCCGCTCCAGTACTTCCTGCAGCGCATGATCAATCAGGCGAATATGGGCAGTCTCATCAACTCGGGGGCGGTCATTAATACAGCCGATCTGCCGACCCAATCGATCAAAATGGCTACAGCCGTGCTGGCCACAGGCCCGATCATTCTCCTGTATCCATTCATTCAGCGTTACTTCGTAACCGGTCTTACCATCGGTGCTGTTAAGGGTTAATGGACGCCTGCTTCAATTGAAGGGTGTTTGTTATAGATGCAAAATCCATAATATAGAAAAGAAAAGGGAGGCTTACCGAATGAAAGGTAAAAAGATTGCTTCTTCTCTAGCTGCTGTCCTCATGCTTACTGGAGTGCTATCCGCTTGTTCGTCAAGCAATAATGCAAATGGAAATACGGGTTCGTCGAATACTCCATCCTCTTCCACTAATTCCGGAGGCGTAGACACTTCTAAGGAAGCGAAGCTGACGTACTACCTGTGGGGCAGCGAAGGAGTTACCAATAAAGACATTCTGGCCGAGATCAACAAGAAGCTTAAGGCCGATCTGAATACTACGCTTGAAATCAAATATATTGACTGGGGAGACGTAGCTACCAAGTATCCGCTGCTGTTCGCTTCCGGTGAATCGTTCGATCTGTCGCATGCTTCTCCGGGTGCTCCTGTGTCCTACTACACCCTGGCTACTGAAGGTGCGCTGACTGACATTACCGACATGCTGGACAAGGTAGCGCCTAAGCTGAAAGCGGAGATTCCAGAAACCTCCTGGCAGAACACCAAGGTAGATGGCAAAATCTACGGCGTACCGAGTCTGTTCAGCGAATATACGCCTGCCGGTTATGCTTATCGTACCGATCTGCTGAAGAAATACGGTATGACTGAAATTAAGACAATCGATGATATGGTTAAATACATGGATAATGTAGTGGCCAAGGAATCCTTCCCGCCAATTAACGGTAAGGCTGAGGATGCACAGAACATGTACAGAATGCTCGTAGATACTACAGGCATGTGGCTGAACGCACCTGGTATCTCGCTGAATGAATTGAACCTGGTCACTAAGAGCCCAGAGGATTACAAGACTGTATTCCATCCGGCCTTCACCCAGGAATTCGAGGATTGGGCTGTGAAAATGCGTGAGTGGGGCGACAAGGGCTACTGGGGCAAAGACGTTCTGTCCGCTTCCCTCGGCAGCAAAGACAACTTCAGAGCCGCGAACTCTGCGGGTTATCTGACTCATGCACAAGACTGGATCGGCCAGTATGGCGGAGATATCAAGGCGCTGCCTAATTCTCCAACAGCCTTCTATACTTTTGCTGAAGCAAATAAGAAAATCAAACGTAAGATGGGTGTAGACAACTCGACAGTTATCAGTGCGAACTCCTCTAACCCAGAGCGTTCTCTGATGGTGATTGAGAAATTCATGACCGATGAAAGCTACTACAACCTGATGCAATACGGTATCGAAGGCAAGCACTACGTGATTGAAAACGGCGTGAAGAAACAGCCTGCAGGCTTCAATGAAAAAACAGACGGCGGCGGCTTCTCGGCCTGGTCGCTCAGAAACGATAAGTTCGTGATTCCTAGTGATACTGAGAACCCGATCCGTAAAGATCTGTTCGCTGCATGGGATAAAGAAGCTATCGATGATCCATACAACGGCTTCAGCTTCGACCCGGCTAATGTAACTACCGAAATTGCTTCGATCTCGAACGTGAATGCACAGCTTGGTATTCAGCTCATGCTGGGTAAAACAAACAAAGATCCAAAAACAGCTGTAGCAGAATACCGCGATCAGCTGAAAAAAGCAGGAGTTGACAAGGTCATTGCCGAAGTAGAGAAACAATTGGCAGAATTTACACCTGTTAACTAAAAGAATGACATAGGTTACAGGGGAGCTATGATGAATAGCTCCCTTACCTATAAATGGGGGAGTAGTGTGGACGTAAACATTAAGGATATCGCCAGGATATCCGGTGTGGGCATCTCAACAGTGTCCAGAGTCATCAATAATAAGGGTCTGGTGAGCAATGCTACCCGGGAGAAGGTTCTAAGTGTCGTCAAGGAATACAATTATATTCCCAATTCCAATGCGCGGAATTTGAAAACCACGCAATCCAAGAACATTGCACTCATGGTTAAAGGGATTACCAATCCGTTCTTCGCCATTATGATCAAAGAAATTGAGCGTCAGGTCAATCTTCGCGGGTATCCGTTTCTCATCCATCAGGTAGAGGACGGGACCGATGAGATCAACGCTGCAATTCAGCTGGTGAAGGAAAAGAATCTTAGCGGGATTATTTTCATGGGCGGTACTTATAATCACTCCGAAGAGAAGTTCAAGCAGCTGACGGTTCCGTTTGTACTAACGACCATTACCACCTCACAGGAAGTAGACCCGTCCATCTTCTCAAGCGTAACTATCGATGAATCCAAGGAAGCCTACAAGGCGACCTCCTATTTAATTTCGCTCGGACACAAGAACATTGGCTTTCTCGCTAAGTCACCTTTACTGGAAGACACTACCGGCAGCCGCCGGTTAAGCGGTTACAAGATGGCACTCGAAGAACATCATTTGCCTTACAACGCAGGGCTTGTTGAAGATTGTGAATACAGTCCAAGCTCGGGCTTCAACGCTGCACGCAGACTGCTTAACCGCGACAGATCAGTGACGGCAATCTTCGCTGCCTCCGATACCATTGCCATCGGTGCAGCCAAGGCGGTGCTTACCGCAGGCTTATCTATTCCTGATGATATGTCCATTATCGGTTTCGACGGCATTGAGATGGGAGAATATTACCACCCTGCGCTGGATACCATCAGCCAGCCGGGAACTGAAATGGCGCTGTCGAGTGTGGGGGTCCTGTTTGATCTGATCACCAAACATTCAGCCCATCAGCATATTGTCTATGATGCGGTATTGCTCAAACGGGGCTCTTGCAAGATGATCAAGGGCCGGTAACAGCAGGGCGCTGACTATAAACGTATTGGAGTTGAACCTAAGGATGCAAGAATCTTTGAGAATAGGCACTTTGGTCCGTGGCGGTGAAGCCCTTCAGGTCATTCCGCAGATTGTGAGGCATGGCTTCGAATCCTTCCAGTTGAATTTCTGGCAGACGATTGGCGGTACCGATCTGGCGGAGACGGCAGCCCGGATTCGGGAGCTGGCTGCTGAACATCACTTCGTGATCTCCTCTGTCGGAATCTATGGCAATCCGCTAGGCGGCAACCCCGAGAGCGGAGATACCCTTGCCGGCTGGGAGCAGTTGATTGAACATGCCCACTTGTTCGGCACAGATATGATCGGCGGCTTCACCGGACGGCAGCCCGGCTCGTCCATTGACGAATCGCTTCCGAGATTCGCCGAGGTATTCAGTGAGCTGTCGAAGCGGGCGGCGGACAAGGGACTGCGGATTGCCTTTGAGAACTGTGCAATGGGCGGAAGCTGGCAGAAGGGCGATTGGAATATCGCCCACAACCCTACTGCGTGGGAGAAGATGTTCAACGCCGTTCCAGCAGACAATCTCGGGCTGGAATGGGAGCCTGCCCATCAGCTCACCGCGCTAATTGATCCGGTTCCGCAGCTGCGTAAATGGGTGGATAAGATCTTCCATGTTCATGGCAAGGATGCGACGATTGCCTGGGATATAGTCAAGGAGTACGGGATTCATGGTCCTAAGCCTTACGTATGGGACCGTACACCGGGCTTCGGGGATACCAACTGGACGGATATCATCACCATTCTCCGGCAGGGCGGCTATCAGGGCACCATCGATATCGAGGGCTGGCATGATCCGGTCTACCGTGATGAGCTGGAGATGACCGGCCAGGTCCATGCGCTGAATTATCTGAAGCAGTGCCGGGGCGGAAGTATGATACCCAATCCGGTTGTATGAGTGTAAAAGAAAGACCTCATGATTCACATCTCCTGATGTGGCCGTGAGGTCTTTTTGGTTGTAGTTATGTGATTAGATGAATCGCTTAATGGTCCAATAGGGAACGGTGAAATTCCCTTTATTCGTTTCAATATGCAGTGCATCTGAGGAGTGGTCGATTTTGCATAGTCCGGTGTAGGTTTCTCCGCTGATCAAGTGCACGCGCTGCCACATATTGGAGAGAAGTGCATACTGAACATCTTGTTTGATCATACTCTTCACTTCCTCCTTGAATGCGGTGTGCATGTAAGCTTCGTTACTTATTAATTAACCATTCCGGAGGGAATCTAATTAGCGAAATAGGTTACAGTTTTGTACCCTTTCACACCTACATTGTGGGTCTCAGATGGAGTAATATGTTCATGTACTGTCAGAGTAACGTTCTGCTCAGAGGGTATATATATTCTAGGAGGTGTCACCCATGAATTGGACAACCAGATTGCAGCAGATCACCGCAACGCTCCTTACCGCAAGTCTAATCTCTCTAGCTGGCTGGGGGGCGTCAGCTTCTCCGGTTCAGGCATCGGCAGCACCGGCTCCTACTCCGCCGCAGGGCTGCAGCACCGGAGACCATGGGCTACTTAAGGGCCTGCAGAAGGCGCACCAGGGGGCGGAAGCGCAGCCGCTGGTCTTCTCGGATGTAGAGTTCCTAAGTTCAGATACGGGGCGGGCAGCCGGGAACGGGTTCCTGATTGGAACCTCGGACGGAGGCTGTCACTTCCAGAAGATCTATGAAGGGCAGTGGAATTTCCGGCAGATGGATTTCCCGGATAATGTTCATGGCTGGGCACTTGCCGCAGTCAAGGACGGTCAGGCTAATTATCTGATCCGCACCGCTGATGGAGGCTCTACGTGGACAAGGCTGTCGAACAAGGCCGTGACCTTTGAATCGGTAGAATTTCTGGACAGCAGCAAGGGATTCGGCTACAACCGGAACTCTACTTACTATACGAACGATGGCGGGGAGAGCTGGAGCCTGATCAAGACACCTGCCAATACCCGCGGAGCCTATTTCACCAGCCGTAACAGCGGATGGGCTGCGGTTGTTGTGCCGGGCAGCGGATATCAGATAATGCGGACGGCTGACGGCGGGGCGAACTGGAAGCGGATGCTGAACGTTCCATATGCTGATCCTAGTTACGGACAGCTCTACGCCAATGCCAGTCAGGTATACGCTGTACTCTACGGCGGTTCCGGAATGTCGCAGACCTCGTATTCAGTCTACGGCAGCTCTAACGCCGGAGTAAGCTGGACCCGGGTGATTGCCCAGGAGACAGCAGGAGGTGGACCGGCTCCGGGTAGCGGCGCGGCCACGGTGAAGAAGGGACCGGCTTCCGGTACCCCCGGCAATATGGTGCTGATCGGCAAGACAACGGCTTTCCTGGCAGGTTACCAGCCGGCAGCGGAAGAAGTGGGCGTCGGGCTTACCAAGAACAACGGCCGGACCTGGAGTAATCAGAAGGCGGTTCCCGGATTCGGGGGAGTCATCTCATTCACCGATCATAACCGGGGCTGGCTGGCAGTCAGAGGCATGAACAGCTCTACACTGTACGTTACCAAAGATGCAGGAGCTACCTGGACAGCCAGATTTTCTTTTGAGAATACAGGGCAGTAAATAACATAGTTGTCACAACCAAAAGACGGGTCTTCTCCCTGGAGGGAGAGGACCCGTCTTTTGGTTGTTAATCTCACACAATTAACTCGAACTTGTCGCCCAGAATAAGCTGTTTGGAACGGTGGATTTTATTGCCGTCTGTACCGGATACGGTGCTCTTGATACTGAGCAGCGGATGGTCTTCCGCGATATTCAGGTAGGTGGCTACGTCAAAGGTGGCGTACTCAAGCACGATGTATTTTCTGGCGTGCCCGAATGACACCTTATATTTAGCTCTTAAGATTTCATACAGCGACTTGTCGTTCAAATCTTCATTCAGCAGAAACGAATAAGAGGAAGGGAAGCGCGAATACTCCACGGAGATCGGCACGCCGTCGGCGTAGCGTATACGCTCGATATTGATCACCTTGTCGCCGGACTTCAGTCCCAGATGCTCCTGATCGGAGAGGGTGGCGTCTTCAATCACGCATTTGATGACCTTGGCTCCCGGAACTTTGTTCTGCAGTCTGCATGTATCGCTGAAGCCGATCGTCTCGGCAACGTTCTTCTTGATTCTGTCTTTGGTGATGAAGGTACCTTTGCCCGGTATACGCACCAGGTAGCCTTCAGAGGTGAGTGAGTCCAGCGCGGCGCGGACCGTCACCCGGCTTACCTGGTTGGCCTCGCTGAGTTCCAGCTCCGTGGGCAGTTTATCTCCGGGCTGCAGGGAGCCGCTGTGAATGGAGTCTAATATTTTCTCTTGAAGCTGTTTGTATAAAGGCGATGACTCGGAAGGGTCAAGCATGTATTTACCTCCAACTTGTGAAATCAATACAGAATATATCCAGAAATTGCTTGTCTAACCAGGGCAGACTTAGAGCGAAATGTATTGTATTGTTTTAATACTATATTTATATAGTATAACAATCTGGGGCATTTGTTAACACTGCACAACCTTTTCTGCCCGGAAAGGCAGCGGAAAAATAAAATGAAAGCCCTATCTTGCGTCATGTATTGCTTTGTGTTAATATAACCTCATAACATTCCAATACAAAAGCCGGCATGGAGTGAATTTGAAAAGTATGTATCATACAAGAGAGGAAAAATAGGGGAGATGAAACAAATTATTGAATCCTTTAAAGTAATCGGCATCGGCGACAATGTAGTCGATAAATATGTCCATCAGGGGATGATGTATCCCGGCGGGAATGCCTTGAACTTCTCTGCTTACGCAGCCATGTGCGGTGTCCAGTCCGCCTATCTGGGGAAATTCGGCAACGATGAGGTCGCCCGGTACATTCAGCAGGTCATTGATGAGCTAGGGATTGACCGCAGCCGCTGCCGCAGCTACGAAGGGGAGAACGGTTATGCACGGGTTACGCTGGAGGAGGGGGACCGCGTATTCCTCGGGTCCAACAAAGGCGGTATCGCCAAGGAACGGGCGTGGGAGTTCACCGGCGGTGATCTGGAGTACCTGAAGCAGTTTGCCGTGATTCATACGAGTCTGAACAGTTACATTGAGCAGGATCTGAGCGTTCTGCGGGAGAGCGGGGTACCCGTATCCTATGATTTCTCTGTCCGCTGGAACGACGAGTATCTGCAGCAGGTCTGCCCTAATATAGACATCGCATTTCTGTCCTGTAGCCATTTAACGGCAGAGGAGCGGGAACGGGAGATGCGCAAGGCGCAGCGGCTTGGTGTCAAGGTTGTGGTTGGAACAGTAGGCGAAGAGGGGTCCTATGCCCTGTACGGTGATGAATGGGTGTACCAGCAGGCCGTTTCGACGGATGCGGCAGACACGATGGGAGCGGGAGATTCTTATATTACGGCTTTCCTCATGGAGCTGATCCGGAGTGCAGAGGATCGGCGCATCGAATTTGGCCCGCAGGACAAGCTCCTTGAAGATATCAAATCAAGCATGGGTAAGGGAGCAGAGTTTGCAGCTCAAATCTGCCGGGTTCACGGAGCTTTTGGATTCGGGGCGCCACTGGTCTGATTGGCCGGTGGGACTCCATTCTTGTCCTAATATTGTAAGCGTATTCAACTTAGAGAAAAGCCGCCTGTGAAGTCAGAAGACGCGGCTAATGATCGGTGAAGTCAGTACAAACTATAAAAGGGGAATTTTTATGTTCTGGTTTGAACTCTTGATCATTTTCTTACTCATATTCTTTGGCGCCAGAGTCGGCGATGTCTTTATGGGACTGCTTGGCGGTGTAGGTGTGGCGATCTTCGTATTTCTGTTCCGGGTGCAGCCTGCCTCGCCTCCGGTGGATGTCATGCTCATTATTTTGGCGGTGGTGCTGGCGGCTTCCGCGCTTCAGTCTTCGGGCGGCCTGAACTTCCTTGTCCGGGTTGCGGAGAAAATGCTGCATAAATCGCCGAAGAATGTGACCATCATCGCCCCGGTTATTTCCTGGTTATTCACCTTCCTGTCCGGGACAGGGCATGTCGTGTATAGTCTGCTGCCGATCATTAACAAACTGGCCATCGACAGCGGCATCCGGCCTGAGCGCCCGATCTCCAACAGTATTATTGCGTCACAGCAAGCCATCACCTGTTCACCGGTATCCGCGGCGACCGCCGCGATGCTGGGTCTGATGGCACCGTTCGGGGTCGAGCTCGGCACGATCCTGACCATTGCCATTCCTTCCACGCTGCTGGGAGTCATTGTGAGTGCGCTTCTAACGCTCCGTAAGGGAAAAGAGCTGGCGGAGGACCCGGAATACCTGCGCAGACTGGCCGAAGGGCTGATGGATGAGGGGCTGACAGAGCGGGCTGCACCGGAAGAGAAGAAGGACAGCAGCGCGGTGCCCAAAGGCGCGAAAACCGCAGTGCTCTTGTTCCTGCTTGGAGTTCTGTCCATTGTCGTTCTGGGCTTGTTCCCTGAGCTGCGTCCTTCCTGGACGGCAGACGGGACGACAACCGTGCTATCCATGGCCCTTACCATTGAGATTGTGATGCTCGTCTGTGCTTCCCTGATTATTATTTTCTGCCGGCCGGCCATTGAGACAATTCTGAACGGCTCCATTTTCCGGGCGGGGGCGCTGGCCATGGTCTGCGCGTTCGGTCTCGCTTGGATGAGCAGTACGTTTATCGGCGGGCAGACGGAGTTTATTCAGGAGCATGTGACGGCCATTGTTAACAGTCAGCCCTGGATGCTTGCGGTAATTATGTTCATCGTTGCTGCGCTTACAACAAGTCAGGGCGCGACCACCCTAATCATGATTCCGATTGCCATAGCGCTTGATCTGCCGGTCTATATTATCGTAGGCGCATGGATGGCGGTTAACGCCAACTTCTTCCTGCCTGTATCCGCCCAATGCCTTGCGGCTATCTCGTTCGATACGGCGGGTACAACCAAGATCGGCAAATACGTGCTGAATCACAGCTTCATGGTGCCGGGAATGATTAACATCGTTATTTCTGTCGTTACGGCAACGCTGCTGGGAAGCATCCTCACTTAAGAGAAGATAGGTAACCGGAGAACATACAAGGAGGAATTCAACCATCATGATACAACTGGATCAGATCGCAACCGCGAACTTTCACTACAAACGATATTCGCTGAACTATTTCCTGGACTCGTCTGCCCGGCTTGGATTCAAGAATATTGAGCTGTGGGCGTCCGGCCCCCATTTCCACCTGGATTATTACACGCCGCAGGATGTCCGGGACTTGAAGCAGAGCATCCAAGACCGGGGCCTCAAGGTCATCTGTCTCACCCCTGAGCAGAGCGTATATCCGATTAGCATCAGCCATCCCGACCCGGTGTACCGTAAGGCAAGCGTGGAGTTTTTTTGCCGGCATATCGAAACGGCTGTTCAATTGGACTGTAACCAGATGCTGGTGACTACAGGCCTTGCTTATCTGGACGCTGATGATTCCGACATGTGGAACTGGTGCAGGGAATCGCTTGAGCAAATCTGCAGAACCGCAGAAAGGGAGGGCGTCATTTTACCGCTGGAGGCCTTTACGTCCTACTCTACCCATGTATTTAACACCGCAGCGCACATCGCCAAAATGATCCGGGAAGTAGGCAGTCCCAACCTGAAGGGGCTGGCGGATACAGACGTTATGGCGGTGACAGGTAAAGATACTATTCACGACTTCATCCGCGAGCTTGGCGGCAATATGACATATGTGCATTTTGTGGACGGCAATCCCGGCGGACATCTGGTGCCCGGCGAAGGCAAGCTGCCGATGGGAGAGGCGCTGCAGGCTCTGGACGACTGCGGATACAAGGGATATCTGGGTCTGGAGCTGCTTGACCGCAGATATGTGCTTGACCCTGAGCAGGCAGTGCGGAATTCGCTGGCCTGGTTCGAGAAGCAGGGGGTACTTAGATGAAGGCTGGTATATACGAATATGAGGGCACAGGGATCGAATGTGTCTATAAAAACAAGGAATGGCTCGTCTGCATCAAGAACTGGAAGCCGGATAACGACATCGACGGCATTCACCGGCTGGAGGTTCATCTGGAGACGGATGAACAGTTCATTCCGGTTCACGGCAGAAGTATTCTGCTGGTGGCGGACCGCAAGGACGGTAGGTTCAGCATCAGGCTGATCGAAATGGAGATCGGCAAGGTGTACAACGTACCGAAGAACACCTGGTTCTATACGATTGTTGAACGGGACTCCAAGCTCGCCTATGTGCAGCACGCCGATACCTCGAACGATAACAGCGAATACTGCGCATTGTCCGAGTCTGAGCTGGCGGATGTGAAGGCTGGAGCCCGGGAGATCTGGAATCTGTAGGATTGGAATGGCCTGCAACATTATAAAAGTATTATTCAACTAACAACCTGCGAACTGCGGGTTGTTTCTTGTGGTTTCAGAGAAGAAGCTTTTATAGTATTTTTATTTATTTTCTTCTGCTGTTATGATATGGTACTATGATAACACAACAGCAGACAATACATATGACAACATATGACATGATAAACGCAAGATGATTAGGATGTTAAAGGAGTCGCGGTATGAAACTAAACGTATCCAGTCAAAGTCCGCTGTACCTGCAGCTGAAGCAGATCATTAAAGAGGACATTCAAAAAGGCGTCTACCAGCCGGGGCAGAAGCTGCCGCCGGAAGCCGAGATCGGCAGCACGTACGGCGTAAGCCGGATTACGGTTCGCAGGGCCATCACCGATTTAGTGGAGGAAGGCGTCCTGCACAGCCAGCAGGGCAAGGGCAGCTATGTGCGTGAGATGAAGGAGAAGCGGGAGCTGATCTCCGTCGGCAGCTTCTCGGATATGACGACGGCTTCAGGGAAGACGCCAAGCGCCCAGATACTATCGAATAGGGTCATTCCGGCCGATGAGAAGCTGGCGGAGACGTTCAAGATCAAGCCCGGTGATCCCGTGCTGAAGCTGCAGCGGCTGCTCTTCATTGATAATCAGCCTTTTATTATCGAGGTCTCTTATTTTCACCTCGGCCTGATGCCGGAGTTCGAGAAATTCATAGGCGAGTCGCCTTCAACCTATCAGATTATGAAGAAGCGTTACGATATCGAGCCGACTTACTCCGAGAAGACCCTTGAGGTCATTCTGGCCACAGAATTTGAATGCAACCTGTTCCATTGCGACCGGGGAACCCCGCTCTATCAGCTCGACAAAGTCACCTATGATGACCGGGACCGGCGGCTCCATTATTCGCAGTCGATCTATGTGGCGAGTAAGGTCATCTTTACGATCAACACCGGCAAACGCGGTCAAGCCTGACACCGCTGCCGGCCTGTCAATGTAATGGAGCATAAGATACGGAATTACTAAATAATGGATCTTATTCGTGCCATCATGTGATTAATAATCACATGATGGCATTTTTTTTGGAGTATTTTCAGAAAATAAGCAATACATAACGCATATGTAACACCAAGAAAGCATTTACATTTGATTTTTTCGTTGACTTGATTAATTTATGATGGTATATATTATAATATAACAACATATACAATCTTATCGCTTATGCTGTCTACTAAGGATTGGGGGGACGATATGCAGGTTGCAGGTGTGGGGTTTTGTTGTATAGACGTATATGAGAATTTAGACCGGTTGTATCCCACCGGGAACAGCGTCGATTTCGTCATTCACATGAGCCGGTTAGGTGCAGTCGCGTCTATGGTCAGTGTAGTCGGCAATGATTCCTACGGAGCGCTCATGATGGACAAGCTTCGCGGGGAACGGATTGATGTAACTCACATGCATACAGAGGAAGAGGGGCGTACCGCTATCTTTCGCATGGATCTGAACGGTAACGACAGAGTCCACAAGGAGAAGGTCGAAGGTGTCATGGGTGATTTTTGCCTAAGCGAAGCCGATCTGGACTTCATTCTTCAGCATCAGGCCATTCATACGAATCTGTCAGGCCGGATCAACGACCATCTTGCCGGTATCCGCAGCCAGGGCGTCCAGATTATCTATGATTTCTCTACACGCACAGCACGCCATATTTCAGAGCCGATCCTGCCCCATACCGATTATGCCTTCTTCTCTTATCTTCAGGAGGACGACGAGATGGAAGCGTTTATCCGTTGGGCACATGCACAAGGACCGCGTGTTGTCGTTGTGACGCTGGGCGAGCAAGGCAGTGTGGCGTATGACGGAGAGCGGTTCTACCGGGAAGGCATCGTACCGGCTGAGGTGGTCAATACGGTAGGTGCGGGAGATTCGTTCTGCGCAGGCTTCATGTACGGCCAGCTCAGCGGCTGGACCATCCAGGAATCTCTTAAGCAAGGAGCAAGAACGGCTGCCGAAGTCGTATCGAAGTTTGAACCCTACTAACCGGCGAAGCTACGCCGGAGGAAAGGCGGAAGGACCCGTTGATCATTGATGTTCATACCCACCCGATATTCTACAAAGCAATCAGCGAAGACACAGAGACCCTGAATTACCGCAAGGAGCAGTTCGGCATATTCAAACAGTCTCCCAGCCCGCTTGAATCTGTACTCCAGGAAATGGACTATAACGGAATTGACCGCTCCATTCTGCTGCCTCTTGATCTGACGACGCAGAGCGGGGGCTGGATTGTCTCCAATGAGGACGTCAAGCAAATCGTGGACCTTGCCCCCGAGCGGTTCATCGGCTTCGCCAGTGTCGATCCGCACCGCAGCGATGCGGCGGAGGCTCTGGAGTATGCCTTCCGGGAGCTGGGCTTACAGGGGCTTAAGCTGCACCCGTCCAAGCAGAAGTTCTATCCGCAAGACGACATTTTGAAGCCAATCTATGAGCTATGCCTCCAATATGACAGACCGATTCTGTTCCATGCCGGTATGAGCTGGGAGCCGGATGCGCCGGCGAAGTATTCGCACCCGCTGAACTTCGAGGAAGTCGCGATCGCCTATCCGGACCTGCGCATGTGTCTGGCCCACTTCGGCTGGCCGTGGGTGCACGAGACGGTGATGCTGCTGCTGAAATATCCGAATGTATTCACTGACACTTCGCTGCTCCATATGGATAACGCCCTGGATTTCTATAAGCAGGTATTTAAGACTAATATGGGCCCGCTCTGGATTGAACGTAACCTGAATGATAAGGTCATGTTCGGCACGAACAGCCCCCGCTTCAAAGCCAAACGGCTGCTGCCGGCGCTGAAGGCGATGGACTTCAGACCGAAGACGCTGGCGAAAATTCTTGGCGGCAATGCGCAGGTCTTTCTTGGAGAAAGGGGGAACGAACGGCCATGGTTAAACTAAAGACACTCGTCATCCGGTCGCAAGCGGAATTCCAAATGATCAAGATTACAGAGGAGATCCGTGCATTCATTGCGGAATGCGGAGTGCAGAACGGGCTCGCAGCTGTCATCTCCGCCCATACGACAACCGGCATTATGATCAACGAAGGGCTGGAATGCGTCGAGACGGATATCGAGGAGCTGCTCGAACGGCTGGCGCCGAAGGATTTCCCTTACGCCCACGCCCATTTTCTTCCTTCATACGGGGCAACGGGCAGTAACTCGCCTTCGCACCTGAAATCCATGATCTCCGGCAACAGCTGCCTGTTCGTCGTACAGGACGGGAAGATGATCTCGGGCGATGCACAGGATGTCTATCTGGCGGAATTCGACGGGCCGAAGAGCCGCAAGGTCTATATCCAGGTAATCGGGGAGTAGACCGTTCCCGTGTAACCGTTAACACTGAGGAGGAAGGCACAACGCTTGTGAAGACTTGCGTCCGTTTCACCCGGGATTCACCTGACATGATTAGCAGGCCTAACTACTGAGCGAATGAAAGCGGGGATGAAGAATGAGAAACTTGATGGGCAAGTCGGGAATGAGCAAATGGATGCTGATGGTGTCGATGGCGGTGATGGTCTTCGCAGCAGGCTGCGGAAACCAGGCGAAGGAATCAGGAAAAGCAGCAACATCCGGCAACGCGGCAGCGGCAGCACCCTCTGCCGATGTGCCTGCCCCTCCGGCAGCCGTCAAGGAACGCGGCAAGCTGGTGGTCGGTGTGAAGAACGACTATCCGCCGCTCGGATATCTGGACGAGAACGGGAAGAATGCCGGCTATGAGATCGGTGTCGTCAAGAAGATGGCCGAGTATGCGTTCGGTGACGCGAATGCGGTAGAATTCGTGCCAGTGAATGCGACCAACCGCATCCCGTATCTAGACTCGAACAAGATCGACTTCATCGCAGCTACGCTCGGGGTGACCGAGGAACGCAAGAAGCAGCTTGATTTCTCTACGAATTTCTTCGACGGCGGCGTCGTGACCGTCGTGAAGAAGGACAGCAGCATCAAGACGATTCCGGATCTAGCAGGCAAGACGGTTATTGTGATTAAAGGCTCCACAGGCTCGACTTACCTCGATGAGAATGTGCCGACAGCCAAACAAATCAAGATCGAGAGCAATGCCGATGCGTTCCGCGCGCTGAAGGACGGGCGGGCCGATGCGATGTTCCATGACGCGGTGCTGATGTCCGAATTCGTGAAGACTTCAACGGATTATACGATTGTCGGCGACCAGGTCGCTTTTGCTCCAATGGCACTTGGGGTGCGCAAGGGTGAGCCGGAAATGCTGAATTTCGTTAACGGCGCCCTGGAGCAGATGCGCAAGGAGGATTACTTCAAGACACTGATTGAGGAATATTTGCCGCAGGCTGGCGATCTTGATCCGATGCAGATGATTCCGCGGCCGTAACCGGCTGCTGGCAAACCGAGGAGGGAACAGCATGAGTACCAGTCAACCGAAATTGTCGATCCGTAATCTGCAGAAGCAATATGGAACGAATGTAATCCTGCGTGGTGTCGATATTGATGTCTATGCGAAGGAGGTTATCGTCATCATCGGGCCAAGCGGTTCGGGCAAAAGCACACTGCTGCGCTGTATCAACGGGCTCGAAACGATCAACGGCGGTGAGGTATATATCGACGATCAGAAGATCGTTCATACCCCCCAGGCGATACAGAAGGTCCGCCAGCGTATCGGCATGGTCTTCCAGAGCTACAACCTTTTCCCGCATATGACGGTCATGGAGAATCTGCTGCTCGCTCCAGTGAAGGTCCAGGGCCGCTCGAAGACCGAGGTGCTGCCGCAAGCCCGGATCCTCCTCGATCAGGTTGGATTGCTTGATAAGGAGAACAGCTATCCGGCACAACTGTCAGGCGGTCAGCAGCAGCGGGTGGCTATTGCCAGGTCGCTCGTGATGAATCCTGAGGTGCTGCTGTTCGATGAAGTCACCTCCGCGCTTGATCCTGAGCGTGTGCGCGATGTACTGGATGTAATGAAGGATCTGGCTGCCCGCGGCACAACCATGCTGATTGTTACGCATGAGATGGGCTTCGGCCGCGATGTCGGGGACCGGATCATCTTCATGGATCAGGGCGTGATTGTGGAGCAAGGCCCGCCAGAGCAGGTATTCGGCAATCCGCAGGAAGAGCGTACCCGACAGTTCCTGCGGAACGCCATGTAGTCTACATCAGGAGGAGGTGCATGGTCGTGAGTTTCGATTTCGGTTACATCCTGAATGTGCTGCCGCTGCTGTTGACGGGACTGAAAATGACCGTTCTGATCAGTGTGACAAGCATCGCCGCCTCGCTCATCATCGGCATGAGCGGTGCAGTCATCAGGACGCTTGGCATTCCCGTGCTGTCGCAGATCGTAGTTGTCTACGTCGATCTGATCCGCAATACGCCGCTGCTTGTGCATGTGTTCTATCTATATTTTGTCCTTCCGGCATTAGGGATCAAATTATCGGCTGTTGCTGTCGGCATCATCGCGCTCTCCCTCTGGGGAGGCGCGTTCGCGGCGGAGAATTTCCGCGGGGGCACGGACGCCGTTCCCCACGCAATGATCGAGTCCGGCCAGGCCCTTGGCATGAGTACATGGCAGATTGTCCGCTTCGTCATGATCCCGCTCGGTTTCCGTATCAGCTTCCCTGCCTTCAGCAACACCGCAGTTTCCGTGATCAAGAACTCTGCTTATATGACCAGTATTGGAGTTGCTGAGCTGACGTTCATGGCCATGGACCGGATCGCCTACGATTTCAAGACCTATGAGATGCTGGCGACAATCGCTGTTATCTATCTGATCCTGATCTGGGGGACCTCATACCTGTTCCGGATCATCGAACGCAAGCTGGATTACAAAACCAAGACGACGAAAGGCGGGGGCTTAAATGGAGGTATTATCCAAAAACTTAAATTTTCTCCTCGACGGGCTGATTAATACCCTCTTGCTGAGCCTGAGCTGCCTGGGCATCGCCCTCGTTCTCGGTATCCTGGCCGGTGTGCTGCAGACTTCGAATCACAAGGCTCTGTCGCTCACCATGAGGGGCTATGCGGAGCTGTTCCGCGGCTTGCCCATCCTCATTACCCTGTTCCTTGTGTTCTTTCTGCTGCCTGAGCTTGGGGTCCATGTGAACAGCTACATCTCCGCTATGATTGCGCTCAGCCTGTGGAGCAGCGCCAATATATCCGTTGCGGTGCGGGGCGCGATTCAGTCGATTCCGAAGGCGCAGACGGAAGCAAGCGTCGCCCTTGGTCTAAGTACCGTCCAGACGATGCGTTACGTCATCCTGCCTCAGGCGGTTCGCCGGATGCTGCCCTCGGTCATCGGGCTGATGTCCAATCTGATCCAATCCACCTCGTTGTCGGTGCTGATCGGCAACCAGGATTTTCTCAAGTCCGTTCAGCTCGTCATTGAACGTGTGGAGCTGATGGAGGGGTTATCAGTCGCCTCGCAGATGTATACGCTGGTGCTGGCCGTCTATTTCGTCATTTGTTTCCCGCTATCCATGCTGGCCAAACGTCTGGAACGGTCGTACCGCTAGTTACGGTTACAGAGGGAGGCGCCTATGGCAAGAGGCATCAGAAAATATTCGATGCATGTGTATAACTATTTTTTCTATATCGCCTATGCGTCCTATCTGCCGTTCCTGAGCTACTGGTTTGCGGAGAATGGACTCAGCGCACAGCAGATCGGATTCATCTTCTCGATCGGCCCGCTGGTCGGCTTCCTTATGCAGCCCGTATGGGGGATGCTGATTGATTATTACGGCATTGCCAAGCAGGTCCTCGTTGTCAGCATGGGCATCACCCCCTGGGTGATGCTGCTCTATTCCTTCGCCGGTCAACATTATGCCGCTTATGTCGGTATCTCCATCGTGCTGGCAGTATTCGCGTCGGCAACGCTCCCGGTTGTGGACGCTGTAACCGTCCGTCACGCGAAGAAGAACGCGCTCAGCTACGGCTCGATCCGGGTCGTCGGTTCGGTTAGCTTCGGGCTGTCTGTTACACTGTTCGGTCTCCTGTTTGACAAATACGGCCTGCGGGTGATGTTTCCCGCCTATATCGCGGCGATGATGCTGATGTGTGCGCTCACCTTCATGCTGGATACAGAGTACACGCGGAAGCCTGAGGAAGAGAAGGAGCCGGCCAAGCGGGGCGGAATGTTCAGGGAGATGCTGCCGCTCCTGAAGGAACGGCGTTTCCTGCTGTTTCTCATCCCGGTGTTCATTGCTGCGATCGGGCCGCAGCTGAACAACGCGTTCTATTCAGTGTACATCAGCCACTTCGGGGCGGAAGCTTCCGGCAAGATCGGTATCCTGTACACCATCTCTTCAATCGCTGAGATTCCTGTCTTTCTCTTCTCGGGTGTCATCATCCGCAGACTTGGTTATGTGCGCACGCTGGCGCTAGTGTCTCTGGCCGGAGCGCTGCGCTGGTATATTCTCTCGCTGGAGCCGGCCTTCGGGATTCTGATGATGAATCAGGTTCTGTCGGGCATTACCTATGCGCTTTTCCTGGCTACAGGGATTAATTATGCCTATGACACAAGCCCGGCCCATACGAAGACAACGGCACATTCGCTCTTCATCATCGTCTACACCAACATTGCCGGAATTACGGCAAGCAATATCGGCGGCTATGTCATCGAAGCAGGCGGTTACCGGCTTCTGTTCGGCGGCGCAGCGGTGCTCAGCGTGATTGGGGCAGCGGGCTTTGCCTGGCTGGGCCGGTCGCAGGCTGAGCAGCTGCGTAATTTCACCACATAAGTTCGCTTATGTTCAATTCATGACAGAAGGAGAGAGACGCGGATGGGATATGAAAGCTTGATGCTTCGCATGGAATTCAATCATGAGCGGACTTCCTTCGCCGAGGTGGCCCAGACGGTCAGCCGGTTCGGTGGGGATATCGTAGCCGTTGACGCGGTCAGTTCCGGGTCGGGCTCTTCCATAAGGGATATTACGGTACAGACGGGGCAGGAAGGCAGTGAAGCATTGATCAGCGCGATCCGGGCAATGAACGGCATCTCGGTTATTCATTTGTCGGACCGTACCTTCCTGGCTCATCTCGGGGGCAAAATTGAGGTTCAGCCCAAGATGCAGGTGAAGAACCGCGACGACTTGTCGCGCGTCTATACGCCAGGGGTTGCCAGAGTGTGTTCGGCAATTGCAGAGGAACCGAAGAAAGCCTACTCCCTTACGATAAAGCGGAACACGGTAGCGGTGATTACGGACGGCACAGCCGTATTGGGTCTCGGGAACATCGGTCCCTACGCAGCTGCCCCCGTCATGGAGGGCAAGGCGATGCTGTTCAAGCAGCTGGCAGATGTTGACGCATTCCCGATCTGTCTTGATTCGCAGGACACGGAGGAGATTATCCGCACCGTGATAGCGATCAGTCCAATCTTCGGGGGCATTAATCTCGAAGACATCAGCTCTCCGCGTTGCTTCGAGATCGAACGCCGTCTCCAGGAGGAGCTGGATATTCCCGTGTTCCACGATGATCAGCATGGCACGGCTATCGTCGTTGTGGCCGGGCTGCTGAATGCGCTGAAGGTGGTCGGCAAGCGGATAGAGGATGTCCGGATCGTCGTGAATGGAATCGGAGCGGCTGGAGTCTCCATCTGCAAAATGCTCCTCGCTGCCGGGGTGCGCCAGCTGACACCGGTGGACCGCGGGGGAGCCCTTGTGCGGGGAGGTTGTTATGAGCAGCCCATGTGGCAATGGTTAAGCATGCAGCCGCAGGTCGGCTCGCGCGGTGGCACGCTCTCTGAAGTCATCGAAGGAGCGGATGTGTTTATCGGCGTCTCTAGCGGCAAGGTACTGGTATCGGGGGACGTCCGGAGCATGGCGGCGGACCCGATTGTGTTCGCGATGGCCAATCCCGAGCCCGAGATCTCGCCGGAGGAGGCCCTGCCGTACGCCCGTATCTTCGCTACGGGACGAAGCGATTATCCGAACCAGATCAATAACGTGCTTGTGTTCCCCGGGGTATTCCGCGGCGCGCTGGACTGCCGGGCCAGCGGGATTAATGAGACGATGAAGCTTGCGGCTGCGCGGGCGATTGCCGGGGTCGTCAGCCCCTTCGAGCTGGACGAACAGTATATTGTACCGAGTATCTTCAACGAACGGGTGGTTGCCGACGTAAGAGCCGCAATTATCGGGGCGGCTATTCAGACCGGAGCAGCAAGGCGGGTACCGCCGGATTTCCGCGGCCTTACGCCTGAAGACAGGAGTGCAGTGCCAACAGCCCCAGGTCTATCGGGTTGAAGAGGATTTCCGGATGACAGGCCCGGCATGGCTGGTGCAGAAGGCTTTTAGGAAAAAGGCATTGACATTTTGCGCCAACAAATGTATAAGTATATATAAGACAACATATAACAAGTTAAATCTAGGAGGATGAAACTGTGAGTGTAGCGAACGTATTGCAAACCGCGCAAGATCAAGTGAACCAGATTCTTGAGGCCTACAAGACGAGAACCATTAACCGGGTATTCCTGGTTGCCTGCGGCGGATCTTCCGCCCTGATGTACCCGAGCAAATATTTCATTGACCGCGAATCGGCGTCGATCTCAGCCGAGGTGTATAATTCCAATGAATTCATCTACCGTAATCCGGGAACACTCGGCGAGAATTCACTGGTAATCCTCTGCTCCCACAAAGGCAAGACACCGGAGACAACGGAAGCTGCGAAATTTGCCAAGAGCAAAGGCGCGCTGACCGTCTCCCTCATGTACGTTGAGACTGCGCCGCTGGCTGATGAGTCCGATTATATCGTCAATTACAGCTGGGCCCCTCCGGGCGAGCTTGACCCGCATCCGGAAATCGCCAACTACGCGATTCTGTACCGCCTCACGATGGGTCTGCTGTACGTCAAGGAAGGCAACAAGAAGTATGAGAAGCTGGTGGCGAGCCTGCCGCATCTCGATGCCATCATGAAATCTATCAAAACAAACTATACAGCTCCAGGCAAAGAATTCGCTGCAGCCTACAAAGATGAGCCGGTTATTTACACTATGGCCAGCGGCTCCAATTACGGCATCGCCTACTCTTTTGCCATCTGTATCCTAATGGAGATGCAATGGATCAATTCCCATGCGATTCACGCCGGCGAATTCTTCCATGGACCGTTTGAGATTCTGGATAAGCAAATGCCATTCATTCTGTTGATGGGACTGGACGAGACCCGTCCGATGGAAGAACGCGCGCTGAAATTCCTGAAGGAGCATGGGGAGAAATTCCTGGTGCTTGACGCCAAGGAACTGGACTGGACCGGCGTGGACGAAGAGATGAAAGGCTACCTTGCTCCGCTTGCGCTGAACTTCATCCTTCGCGTTTATGCGGTTGAACTGGCTGCGGCCCGCAATCATCCGCTGGAAGACCGCCGTTACATGTTCAAAGTGCCTTATTAAGAATCGTCCGAATCGTAAACTTTAGAAAAATGAGTGTTAGACTGCTCCATTAAATGAAGCAGCGGCAGAACAAGACTTGATAAATAAAGTCTTAGACTGCCGCTGTTGTTGTTTAATTAGCGTTTCCCGTTAGTTGAATGGTCTATGAAATAAAACATATTATTCTAACCACTGTCTCGGTCCGATGACATGGAATAATCGATTACCGTCAGTGTTCAACGCATCCTGTATACGTGCAATTGTGAAGTCACTAATAGGCCTAGGCAAATCATTTAAAGCCCAATAATTACATTCTGTTACTTCCTTCTCATCCGGCTGTGGTGGTTGATCGTCATCCAATACACAAGTGAAAACAAAGTGGTGCATATCGTGAAAAGGTTCATAATACACGCCGGTTAAGCGCTCGACAGTAGCTTCAAGACCGGTTTCTTCTAGCACTTCTCTCTTTGCAGTATTCTCTGCAGACTCATTTTGTTCTGATAACCCACCAGGTAGTTCCCAATTGTATTTTCCGTAGCTATGTTTTACTAGAAGAATACGCCCCTCTGAATCCCAAATAACCGCCGCTGCTCCTACTGGCTTTCTTGACATTCCTACATTCCCCCTAAGAAACTGAATCAGTTAATTTACACATATTAACATATGATTAGACGATGTTTAATTTAGAAAGTTGCATTAATCTGCCCATAACTTCAACAAGCAGAGGAGTAGCTGCCAGGTGATAAGCTGCTCCTGGATGACTTTGAACTATCGTTTCCCGTTAGCACAATAAGAAATAACGCGAAGTTGACGAAAACTGTGCGTTAAAATAACCCGACTATATGAGTGAGAGAATTACTTAACTTAACTTCCTTTATCGCCTTTATGTTTTAATATAGTCTAGGGACTTCTCAAAAAGGGAGTGGAAATATGACAAATACTTCGGGCTCAATATCAAAAAAGAAGGCGATAATTCTGGTGACAGGGATGTCGGGTACAGGTAAATCAACGGTTCTGGGGGAACTTACTCATAGGGGGTATAGAGTTATCGACACCGATTATGATGGTTGGAGCGAGAATGTGGATGGTTCTGGGTGGTTATGGCACGAGAATCGAATCGATGAGCTGCTCACTGAACATAGCGAAGGTACTTTATTCATTTCGGGTTGTGTATCAAATCAGGGGAAGTTTTACCCGATGTTCGATGCAGTAGTGTTGTTAAGTGCCCCCCTCGAAGTAATCCTTGAACGTGTGGCTTCCCGTAAGACGAACGATTATGGAAAAACTGTCGAACAACGTGAAGAAATTATACAATACGTCGCTAGTGTTGAGCCTCTCTTACGTGCTGGAGCTACTGTTGAGATCGACACCAGGAAGCCGCTTGATGAAGTTGTAACCGAGCTTGAGCTCATTGCCAACTCCACTAGCTGATCACTTCTTCGCAATGTAAAGAAACCGCCCAGTTCGATCAATCTAGGTACATTGTTAACTATACTGCCCGTTAGCCATCCATGCAGCACAAAATCAGCGCTGCACCACAGAGAATGAAAATTAGAGTTAATTTTCATAGTAGTTGAACGATTTGTACTCAGATCTCATTTGAAAATATGAACTACCCTTCCAGATTGCAGGTCAATATCATACCGAACAAAGCTGGGTTTATCATAAATCAATCTTACAATATCCGAATCAGGCATTGGCCACCTACGACTAGGTTTGCCCTTTATGTTTTTAACTTCTTTAATTGAATTCCCTAATTTAACCCCATCGATGTCCAATGAAAAAGGCTCATCGAATCTAATTGAATACAACCTCTGACTATCTATTTTGAAAAAAAGCCAGACACCTATTTCACTAAGATGGCAGTAATCATAAGTCACATTGTCATTCTCATATCTCGTTAAGACAAGTTCGACATTTAGTGTTGACTCTACATCGGAGAAGGTCTCTCCATGCTTAAGTTTTAGAAAAAGCTCTTGGTCCATAGTGCCCTCTTTTCTTAAAAATGCGCTGTATTCATTGCTACTGAATTATACCATTTCATTCCGCATAACTGCCCGTTAGCTGAATGAAAATTGGTAGGCTGGAGTTTACCCGGTTATTCATTAAGAACGATCGGTAAAAATAATACTTTACTGATCGTTCTTAAATGTGCTAAGATAACGAATAATTACTTATCCTTCTATTTCTCGCTGAAACGAATGCCGGGCTTTAATAAGGATGTGGTAGCCGTTTCTGCTTAATAATATTAGAACGATTGGTCTCAAATAAAACAGGAGAGGTGTTAACGATGGGTAAGCTTGACGGAAAGGTTGCATTAATTACTGGAGGGAATAGCGGGATAGGGCTGGCTGCGGCCAAATTGTTTGTGGCGGAAGGGGCCAGAGTGGTCATTACCGGCCGCAACCCGGTATCCTTACATGCGGCGGCGGAAGAGCTGGGCGCAGAGCGTGTAGTCGCAGTACAGGCGGATGCGGCTGATCCGCAGAGTGCAGTGAAGGCTGTAAATGCAGCTATTGAGACATTCGGCAGGCTGGATATAGTCTATGCGAATGCAGGTGTAGCCGGTTCGACTCCGCTTGGGGGCACGGATCTGGCTGCCTTCGAGGAAGTGCTCAGGATCAATGTGACCGGTGTCTTCTTCACCGTACAGGCTGCTCTCCCTCATCTGAAGGCCGGCGCTTCAGTCATTCTGACCGGTTCGGTGCTGGCGAATGCCGGAAGACCCGGGAACTCCGCCTATGCGGCCAGCAAGGGAGCAGTCAGCAGCATGACCAAGGTGCTGGCTTCCGAACTCTCGCCGCTTGGTATACGCGTGAACAATATTGCTCCAGGGGCGACCCGGACCCCTATATGGGGACAAGTGGCGATGGAGAATTGGGCTCAGGTGGAAGCCGGAATGTCTCTATCCATTCCGCTGGGCCGTGCGGGCGATCCCGAAGAGATCGCTAAGGTGGCCCTGTTCCTGGCCTCCGATGATTCGTCATACATCCAGGGCGCAGATATCGCCGTAGACGGCGGTGCAGGCAGTTCCCCGCTGGGCGCACCGATATACCGCCAGAACGCATAAGGAGGCAGAGTGGCAGGAAGCACCTTGAGGGGTGCTTTTTTGCGTTAAGGCTGAAGAGAAGAATGTATGTGAAAAACCGAATACAATGTGCTGTCATTCATCAGTGTGGTAAAATGAACCAACAAATGTAAAATTATGTTATTTTCACTCAGAGCAAAAACTAATGTTGAACGGAGGTTATCCGCATGAGGCTTACTAACCGGGGGACGATAATAGCTGTGCTGGTACTCGTTGTTGTTGCAGGAGGGATCTACCTGTCGCTAACCGGGTTACCTTATAAAAGAAGCCACATCGCTAATGAGGTTAAAGCATATCTGATTCATACCAGAGCGTATCCCGAAGCAGATATTCAAGAGATCCGTGGAGTGGAGTCTATAGCTTGAAATCGGGCGATTATGAAGCGGAGGTACGGTATAAGGATGAACCTGATCAGAATTACACCTATGCCAAAGTAAATGGAGTGTTCAGACTCGTCGGGGTCAGCAGCATGTACGGGAAACATATAGATGAGACTTTTTATTGAAGATTGAATTCCAATAAGAGGTAACAGGTCTGTGCTGTCGAATAAGAGAATAGATATACAGAGGGAAAAGTTCGCATGTAGGGCTAATGGTTTGTAAACGCTCACAATTGATGCAGGAGGCGAATCAGGATGGACGGAAGCAAGTCGTTAATCTATCAAATTCTCAAGACGATTGAAGAGGGCAAAGAACCGGTGCTGGAGAACCTGGAGGGCATTACGGTTGGCGGATTCCACAGCGCGCTCGAACAGATTGTGGAGAACAAACTGGCTAATAATATCAGCTTCTCCCTCAGCGGCAAAGGCAAGAAGGCAGTCCGGGTCGTGAATACAAGCGGCTCCAAGCTGACTGCGCAAGGCATTAACTATATTCATGTTCAGGACAGCCGCAGCTTCTAGCTTATCCTGATCTTGGCAGTAACGATACTACCCGAACACCTGCAGACTGGAGATAGGTCTCCTGCTGCGGGTGTTTTTTGCTGTGGGCAGAATGTGGCTTACACAAGCCTTCGGATCACTCGTGCAATCCGGGTGAACCCGGTTACAGTTGAATATCCGTCCCTTACAATCGGATTTTGCCTTATGGCTTGCAGTGCCGCTACTTATAATAAAGTTACGACAGCGGCGGCCGAGCAGGCAGCCAAGGAAGGAAGAGAAGAGTGATGAAACTTCGGATTAAGGAGAGTCAGAACGCCTTGCCGGCATTAACGGTCAAGACCGGGGGCCTGGGGAAGACACTGCGCAGGGACTGGTTCCTGTATGCGATCCTTGTGCCTTTTGTATTATGGTATATCCTGTTTGCCTTTAAGCCGATGTACGGGCTGCAGATTGCCTTCAAGAATTACAGCGTTTTTCAGGGCATCGGGGACAGTCCGTGGGCAGGCTTCAGCCACTTTGAAACATTCCTGCAGAGCGATTACTTCCTGCGGGTGCTGAAGAATACGCTACTGATCAGCTTGTACAGCCTGTTATTCGCATTTCCGGCGCCGATCCTGCTGGCATTGCTGCTTAATGATGTGAAGAACGCCATGTTCAAAAAAATGGTGCAGACCATTACTTACCTGCCCCACTTTATCTCTGTTGTCGTTGTATGCGGCATCGTAACCAATCTGCTCGCACCCGGCAACGGGATCGTTAATCTTCTGCTGGAGCAGCTGGGCCTCGAGAAAATTTATTTCCTAGCTGTGCCGGAGTATTTCCGCACCATCTTCGTCTCGATGGGTATCTGGCAGGAAATGGGCTTCTCTGCGATTATCTACATTGCAGCGCTGGCAGGCATCAATACGGATCTGTATGAAGCAGCGGTGGTAGACGGAGCTAATAAATGGAAGCGTATGCTAAATGTGACCCTGCCGGGAATTCTGCCTACGATCATGATCATGCTGATTCTGAAGATCGGCAGTCTGCTGGAGGTCGGCTATGAGGCGATTATTCTGCTCTATCAGCCTGCAACCTACGAGACGGCAGACGTCATTAATAGCTATGTCTACAGGGAAGGGATCTTGAACGGCCGTTACGACATGGCTACAGCAGTCGGATTATTCAACTCGGTTGTGGGCCTGCTCCTCATTGTAATCTCTAACCGGCTCAGCAAAAAATACACCGGCAACGGTCTCTGGTAGGTGAAGAAATTATGACAGAAAGCCGCGGCGAAAAGATTTTTTACCGCTTCAATTATGTATTCCTGACGCTTCTGATGATCATTGTCCTGTTCCCTGTACTCTATGTGCTGTCCGCTTCCTTCAGTTCTCCGGATGCGGTGGTGTCGGGCCGGGTGATTCTGTTCCCCGTCGAGCCGACACTGGACGCTTATAAGGCGGTCTTCCGGGAGCCGACCATTTGGCTCGGGTACGCCAATACGCTCTTCTACACTGTCGCAGGTACACTGGTCAGCATGGTACTTACGGTCTGCGGTGCATACAGCTTGTCCAAGCCCAGGCTCAAAGGCCGGAAGGCGATCAATCTGATGATATCCTTCACGCTTGTCTTCAATGCGGGCATTATCCCTATCTATATGAACTTCCGCAGCCTGGACATGCTCGATACGCGGAGTGCAATCATCTTCGGCTTCGCTATTTCGACCTTTAATGTTATTATCCTGCGCACCTTCTTCCAGTCTGTTCCCGAAGAGCTGGAGGAGGCAGCCCGCATTGACGGGGCGAGCGAGGCCACCATTCTGCTGCGGATTATGCTGCCCTTGTCCAAGGCTGCCTTGGCGACAGTTACGCTCTTTTATGCGGTGGGGCGCTGGAACGGATACTTCTGGGCCATGGTGCTGTTGCGCAGTGAGGACAAGGTGCCGCTGCAGGTGCTGCTGAACCGTCTGGTGGTACAGATGAAGCCGAGCGATTCCATGATGGTCACGGACAGCTCCTATCTGATTGCAGAAACGGTCATCTACGCCACGATTGTGGTTGCCGTTCTTCCGATGATGCTCTTCTATCCGTTTATCCAGAAGTATTTCGTACACGGAGTCATGATCGGTTCCATCAAGGGCTGAAGCCAGTAGCGGTGCCGCCTGGGAAGCCTTGACCGGAGGCGTACTTGTTTGCATAGAAAAGGGATAAGATATACTAGATAAAAGGGAGGATTATTGTACATGAAAAAGATGAAAAGCCTGCTGCTTGCATCAGCGCTTATGGCCGTCCTGGTATCAGGCTGCGGAGGCGGCAACGAGGGGGCAGCCCCATCCCCGTCAGCGAATGATTCAGGCACTTCGACTGCCGCCTCTGCTTCACCGGCAGCAAATGTGGAACCGCTAAACCTTAACTTCTATTATTATAGCCAGGCGCTTCAGATTAACGGCGATTTGCCGATTTTTCAGGAAGCGGCCAAGGCTACCGGCGTCACACTGAAGAATGTAGCTCCGACCGGAGGCGACGATGCCCAGGCGTGGAATCTGCTGCTCGCTTCGGGTGAACTGCCTGATATTGTGGCTTACCAGCTGTCCGGACTTAATAATATCGCTGTTCAGGGCGCGCTTGTGCCGCTGGATGATCTGCTGGCCGAGAATGCTCCGAACTTCAAGGCGTTCCTGGACGGGAACAAGGCGGTTAAGAGTGCTATCACTGCCTCAGACGGCAAGATTTATGTCGTGCCGTTCGTGTCTGACGGGGAAGCCCAGGAGGGCTGGTATATCCGTCAGGATTGGCTCGACAAGCTGGGGCTGAAGGCTCCGGCAACGGTTCAGGAGTACTACGAGGTGCTGAAGGCGTTCCGTGAACAGGACCCTAACGGAAACGGCAAGAAGGACGAGGTGCCTTTCTTCTCCCGCAATGCCACTTCAGGCTTCGCTTCCCTGTTTCCGCTGTGGGATGCCTCGCTGTCCTTCAAGCTGAAGGACGGCAAGATCGTATACGGGCCGAACGAGCCGGAGTATAAGACGGCTGCGACCGAGACAGCCAAGTGGTACAAGGAAGGGCTGATTGATAAGGAGATCTTCACCCGCGGCAATACCGCACGTGATATTCTCTTTGCGAATGATACCGGCGGTTCTGTACATGACTGGTTCGCCAGCACCGCCAATTACAACAACAAGCTCCAGCCGACTCTGCCTAATTTCTCGCTGCGTCCTATCGCACCTCCGGCCAGCATCTCCGGCAAGGTATTTGAAGTAACCAAGCGCAATCCGCTGGGCAACGATGCCGGCTGGGCGATTTCAGCGAATGCCAAGGACCCGGCGGCTGTACTGCGTTATATGGACTTCTGGTGGACTGAAGAAGGACGCCGTCTGCATAACTTTGGAATCGAAGGCGAAACGTACACGGTGGTGGACGGCAAGCCGGTATTCACCGAGAAGGTATTGAATGAGCCTGCTGTAGTCGATTATCTGATCAAGACCACGGGTGCCCAGTTGACGATCGGCGGGCATCAGGATTTCGCCTACGAAGAGCAATGGACGAATAAGATCGCTCTGGAAGGCGTGAAAATGTATGTGGACAATAATTACTTTGCCCCGGAGTACCAGGTGCCGCAGCTGAACTTCACCCTGGATGAAGACAAGAAGATTAAGGAGCTGTTCCCGCCGATCGAAACCTATGTGATGGAAACTTCGCAGAAGTGGTTCATGGGCGGAGAGGCATTGGAGGGCAGCTATGACGCATTCGTTCAGCAGCTGAAGCAGTTGAAGCTGGATGAAGTACTGGAAATCTATAATACGGCTTACGCGCGTTATCTGGAACAACAATAATAAGTTCCGCCTCCTCCGGCCGGAGGAGGCTTTTGAAGGAGGAGGCACCTATGATCAAGCGGACATATACCATGGTCGTAATTGATGATATCCGCGCTGTCGTGAACGGGATCTCCCGGGATATGGACTGGAGCGAACTGGGGATAGACATCGTGGGCACGGCATCCAGTGGCGAGGGAGGTCTGGCGCTCGTTAAGAAGAAGCTGCCCGATATCATTGTGACGGATATCCGTATGCCCAGGCTGAGCGGCATTGAGATGATGCGGGAGCTGCGGCCGCAGCTTCCGCAGGCCAAATTTATCTTCATCAGCGGCTATTCCGATTTCGATCATGCGCAGGAAGCGCTTCGTCTGGGCGCCTTCGATTATATCCTCAAGCCCTTCACCCCGAGGCAGCTGGCCGAAGTGGTGAAGAAGGCTGCGGAGGAGCTGGAGAGAGAGCGGCAGCACAGCGAGGAGCTGAGCGACATGCAGCAGAAGCTGCGGGAGAGCATGCCGTTATTGCGCCAGGAATACCTCAGCCTGCTGGTCCGCTTCTCGGCCCAACCGGAGACGCTGCGCAGGCGCTGGGAATTTCTGCAGATGGATATGCAGTCCTCTCCGCTCGCCGTCGTGGTGCTGGAGATTGACCATTTCGTACAGAAGAGCGAGGAGATTCCGGTCAATGATGCGGAGCTGCTGCGGTTTGCCGTGCAGAACATCGTAGAGGAGACTGTGCTCCGGGTGGCCAAGGGAACGCTGTTCCGCGAATCGGTTCACCGCTTCGTGCTCATTATCAACACAGGGGACGGGGCCAGCGCACTGGGAATCGCCGAGGAATGCCGGGAGAACGCCGAGCGTTACTCCAAATGCACGGTCTCGGCAGGCGTAAGCCGGACGGTTCAGGAGCTGGATGAGCTTCCCGTTGCCTATCAGCAGGCGGTAGAGGCACTAACCTACACATTCTATACCGGAGGCAACAGTGTATTCTTCTGGGAGCATATCACGCAGCGCCCCGAGGTGCTTCCGCGTCCTGATGCCGATCTGGAGAAGGAACTGGTCTATGCGCTGCGTTCCGGTAATGCCGGGCAGGCCGAGAAGTTGCTGCTGATGCTGCTGGAAACTGCCGGGAAGACAGAAGCCCTGCCTTCGCCGGACAGTGCGAAGGCGCTCTGTGTAGAGCTTGCCGCATTGATCCGCAATGCGGTGCCTGAACTGGCCAAGAGTCCGGAGCTGACCGAGCTAATGAAGGCATTGACCTCGCCCCGCGCGGTGCTGAGCGATCTGCGCGAATCGCTGAAGCAGCTGTGCAAGCTGAGCTGTGCGCAGGTCCAGTCCCGGCTGCAATTCAGCGCCCAAGAGGCGATTCAGGCGGCTATCCGCTACATTCGTGAGCATCTGCATCTCAATCTGCTGGTCGGCGACTATGCTGCCCATGTTCACCTGAGCACCAGCTATTTCTCCAACCTGTTCAAGAAGGTGACCGGGCTCTCTGTCGGCGCTTTTGTCATCCAGGAGAAGATGGAGCAGGCCAAGCTGCTGTTGGCCGGTGACCGGCCCATCGCCGAAATTGCCGAAAGCCTGGGCTATGAGGAGCGCTCCTATTTCAGCGATGTCTTTAAGAAAACGACCGGCATGACGCCCACGGAATTCCGGGCGGCCTATGGGCCCAGGCAGGGCAACGGATGAGAAAGCAGATTTTGCGGACATTCCTGCACAATTCCACCTTCAAGACCAGGCTCTGGATCGGCATAGTGTCCATCGTGATTCTGGCGATCTGGGTTACAGGCGTCTCCTCACAATACCTGGCTTCGCGGCTTCTGGAGCGCAAGACGGCAGAGCTCAGCCAGATGATGATCGGTAAATCGGCCCAGGCTCTGGAGGAGAAGCTGCGCAAGGTCCGGCTGTCGGTCCTGACCTTTATGATGAGTCCGCCCTTCGAGGATATTCTCCGCGCCTCGCCGGGAACAGAGGCCAGCTACTACTCTTATTTCGCGCTGAACAATGCGCTGCAGGTGCCCCTGGTCCAGATGCAGCTAATCGAGCCATCCATTGATTCGGTGCTTGTGTCCACGCCCATTGGTGAATTCTATTCTGTCACCGGGGCGAAGCGGACGAATCTGGATTTCGCAGACACTCCGCTAAGCCGGATTATGCAGGAGAAGACGCTGCCGCTGTGGGTTCCGGCCCACCGTGACGGGCTGTTTGAGAACAGCGGCCGTGTCCTCAGCCTGCTGATTGAGCCGATCTCGGCCTATCGGGGAACCGATGTGCAGGTGGTCGTCAATGTGCGGGAGTCTGCCATCAAGGAATATGCCGAGACGAATGTGGTCGGCGACAGCGGAAGCATTGCAGTCATTGACGCAGCAGGTAATCCGGTGATGGATGAGCATTCCCGCTTCGTAGCCCCGATGCGGGAAGCGGCCTTCCAGAGCGAGGTTAACGCGGGGCGCAATCATTTTGAATACAGGTTCCAAGGGAAGGAATATCTGGTCAATTGGGCCAAGGTGACCTTTCCCGATAATTGGATGATCTTCTACTTCCAGCCCAAGGCTGTGCTGCTGAAGGATATCCGTTACATGTGGTGGGCCACCCTTGTTATCGTTCTCGCGCTCATTCCGCTGGCACTGATTCTGTCGAAGTGGATGACCGGCCTGCTGATCCGCCCTCTCTATCGGCTGCAGCGTCTGATGTCCCGAGCCGGTGACAATGATCTCTCCGTGCGCTTCTCCAGCGATTACAGGGATGAGGTGGCACAGGTGGGCGAACGCTTCAACATCATGCTGGTCAAAATTGAGCAGCTCATCCAGAACGTCACTGAGGCGGAGAAGCAGAAGCGCGTATCTGAGGTCAAGGCGCTACAGGCGCAGATTGATCCTCATTTTCTCTACAACACCCTGAATACGATTCTCTGGAAATCAGAATCCCGCAAGCAGGAGGATGTGAAGGAGATGATTGTCTCCCTGTCCCAACTGTTCCGGCTTGGGCTTAATAACGGCCATGATCTGACAACCGTAGCCAAGGAGGTAGATCATGTCACCCGTTACTTAAGCCTGCAGCAGCAGTGCTACGAGGAGCTGTTCACCTATGAGATTACGGTGGAGGAGGGGCTGGACGAGCAGCCGCTGCTAAAAATCCTGCTCCAGCCCCTGGTGGAGAACTCGATTCTCCACGGATTCAGGAGTGAAGGCCATACCGGACGGATCATCATCCGCGTGTACCGGGAAGAGACCTTCATCGTCTGTAAGGTGGAGGACAACGGGGAAGGCTTCGACAAGGAGCGGGTGGAAGCCGGACTTGTCGAAGCAGGCAGGCAGGAGCATGGCGGCTACGCTTTGCGGAATGTCTACACCCGGCTGCGCCTGCACTATGGGGACAAAGCTGTAATGGAGCTGGAGAGTGAGCCCTACAAGCTTACCGCCGTAACCCTCCGGTTTCCGGGAGAGTATGAAGATAACTAGGGCAGCGGTGGAGAAGCAGCTCCGGGCAGGGTCCGGCAGGAACAAACTATGAATATCTGGAGGGATTGTGTTGAAACCGGAACGACTTATTTATACCTTCGTCAGCTACGCTGCCCATTATGATGCAGACTGGGGCAAGGGTGTCGCCCTTGACGGGATTGAGCGGACTGCGGAGCTTGCGCATAAATATGCGATTCCCGTAACCTGGATCGTCAACCGGGGCTCGATTCCGGTCCTGCGGGAACGGATCGGGGAATGGCATACGGCCTACGGCGATGATGTCATTCTGCAATGCCCTTTCTTTGAAGAGGAGGCCGGCTCCTCCAAGGAGGTGCTGAAGCGGCGGCTGGAAGAAGATTGGTCGCTGCTGCAGGAGGCCTTCCCATGGGCCGCCACCAAGGTGGCCGCAAGGGGAAAGATTTACAATGAAGTGATTGAAGTGCTGGAGGAACTGGATTTTGAAGGCATGTGGGGATATTGCTATGAGCAGTTCTGGTGGGATGGCATCACCCATAAGGGCATTCCCTGGGGGTCCTGGTATGTGAACAGCAGGAGCTTCAAGGTGCCGCATTCCGGCCGGGGCCAGGTGGTGGCCTGTGAATGGACCGCCCGTGACCTGCATGCCACCTACCATACCGGCAGCCCAGTCATCTATTCCACGGACCCCAACGATGTACTGCGCGCCGGTCTGTGTACGGGAGAGAATATCGACTATTGGAAGCATCTGTTCGATGAATATTTGTTCAATACGGATCATAACGGGCAGATGTTTTTCCTCCAGCAGCAGGAAGGCCATGAGATGGAGTTCACAGACCGGTTCACTGTATTCCCGGCTTCCCATGTCGAGGAATGCGCGGGAATGCTGGATCTCTTTTTCAAATATATTACCAGCTATCCTATTACCTTAACGACTTTACCCCATGCTGTACGCCTGTATAAAGAGCAGAATGAATACACGGCACCGTCCTATATGCTGACCCATGATTATCCGGTACGGCCGGAGGTTAACGAATACACCATGACTCTGGGCGGAGTGGGCTTCGGCCCTTGGCCGGAAACCTTTCTATACTATGATAAAGAGTGCCAGCTGTCCTTCGTGGAGGGAGAATGCAGGCCCCGCCTGCTGCGCAATTACATCGGCAAGCTGAACATGAACGATGATTTCACAGAAGCTGTTCCGCCGGTATTCGTGACGAAGTATCTGAAGACAGATACGGTGATTGAGCTTGAATATGAGATTGGGAGCAGCAGCGCTGTTCCGTTCGGGTTAGTGTACTGGGATGATCTGGCGGGCTATGAAGTCAGCGCATGTTCAGGCGGTGCTGAAGTTAAGCTGATTAAGGATAAGCTTGCCTTCCTCAGATTCAATCTGACCGGCGGCCGGCAGACAATCGGACTTACACTCCGCTTAAAAAGGAGGCTGGAAGGCCATGCATAAAGTACTGTGTGAACTTAAGGAGGATGAGCGGCTGTTCTTCGAACAGGCCTTGAAGTTTGCGGTAGGTAAAATTGAGCCGAATCTGCCCGTATATACGGAGCTGTTTCCGGCGTCGGCCAGCCAAGACCTGGTCTATCCTGCCATAGAGAATACGGACTGGACGGCCAGCTTCTGGACCGGCATGGTCTGGCTGGCGTATGAATGGACCGGAGACAGCAGGTACCGGGAAGCGGCAGAAGAGCAGCTGGACAGCTTCCGGAGGCGGGTGGAGGAGCGGATCGCGGTGGATACGCATGATCTGGGATTTCTCTACAGCCTCTCGGCGGTTGCTGCTCACCGGATTACCGGCAATTTGGCGGCGCGGGGGATGGCGCTGGAAGCGGCCGGACTGCTGGCGGACCGTTACTTTCCCGAGGCTGGAATCATTCAGGCCTGGGGAGATCTGAATGACCCGGCGCAGCGCGGCCGGATGATTATTGACTGCCTGCTGAATCTTCCGCTGCTCCACTGGGCTGCTGAAGAGACCGGGGACAGCGCCCTGGCATCCATAGCCCACCGACACGCCCGGCAATCAGCCCGCTATCTGGTCCGTCCAGACCATACCTCCTATCACACCTATTACATGGACGCGGAAACAGGCAAGCCGCTGTACGGCAACACACATCAGGGGTATGCCGATGATTCCTGCTGGGCAAGAGGGCAGGCCTGGGGCATATACGGCTTCGCGCTTGCCTATGCGCATACGGGCGATTCATCGCTGCTTGACGCCTCCAGGCAGCTGGCCGACTATTTCCTGTCCAAACTTCCGGCAGACGGCATTGTCTATTGGGATCTGATATTTACGGACGGCGACGGCCAGGAGAAGGACAGCTCGGCTGCTGCTATTGCTGTCTGCGGGCTTCTGGAGCTGTTCCGGCAATTACCGGCTGACGATCCGGGTGCAGCCGGATACAGAGAAGCTGCCCTGGAGATGCTGGCTGTACTTGCTGAGCGGTACACAACGAAGGAGCATCCTCATTCCAACGGAATTCTGTTGCATGGTGTCTATAATAAACCACGGGGTTGGGGGATTGACGAATGCACCCTCTGGGGGGATTACTTCTACTGTGAAGCTTTGATGCGGGTGCTTGGAGAGTGGCGGCGTTATTGGTAGGCAAGTTCTGGTGACCCGGATCGACAATTCATATATATCATGATATATTATTATGTATGATACCGAAAAATGAACGTCAGGGGACCAAGAACGTCATGACTGAATCCACCTCTTCCAAGCCGATGTATGAGAAGATCTTTGATGAAGTGAAGGAGAGCATCCTAACGCAGGCTTACAAACCCGGAGAGCGGGTTCCTTCCGAGAAAGAGCTGGCTGAAACCTATAATGTCAGCCGCATAACCAGCAAAAAAGCCCTTGAGATGCTTGCCGCCGAACGGCTGATTGTCCGCAAGCCCGGCCGCGGCTCGTTCGTAGCAGACGCTTCCACGGAGCAGCCTGACATGGGAATGAGCCTCACAAGTCCGGCTGCCATAAATATTCATTCCGATGCTAAGACCGTCGGCCTGATCATCACCGACTTTGGCAACAGCTACGGGACGGGGCTGATCTACGGGATGGAGCAGGCTTCACGCGATAATGACTGCTTCCTGGTGCTGCGGAGAACCTTCGGTATTCCGGAGAATGAAGAGCAGGCGATTCAGAAGCTGCTGAATCTCGGTGTGGACGGTTTGATTATTTTCCCGGCCCAGGGCGAGTATTTCAATGCGGAAATTCTGAAGCTGGTCATCAGACGTTTTCCGCTCGTGCTGGTAGACAGACATTTAAAAGGAGTGGCTGCGGCATCCATCAGCTCCGATAATTTGCAGGCAGCCCTTGAAGCGACGGAGTATTTATTTGACCTCGGGCACACGCATATTTCGTTTCTGTCTCCGCCTCCTGTGGATACCACTGCGGTGGAGGACCGGATTGAGGGCTTCATTCAGGCCCATGCCCAGCGGGGGATCATGGTTGACAAGGAGCTGTGGGTCAGCGATTTAACCTCCACGCTGCCGAAGCTTTTTAATGCGGATAATATTGAACGGGACATCGCCCGGCTGGTGGCCCATCTGCAGAGTCATCCGTCCATCACGGCGTTGTTTGCCATTGAATATAATATTGCGCTGCTCGCGAAGACTGCGGTGGAACGCCTGGGACTGCGTATACCTGAGGATATCTCCATAATATGCTTCGACAGTCCGCCGACACATCTGGGAGGCGGGTATGCCTTCACCCATATGCGCCAGAATGAAGAGGAGATGGGCCGGATTGCCCTGGAGAATGTGCTTAGCATTATGAACGGGCAAGCCGTCCCCAATAAGGTGATGCTGGATGCAGAGCTGGTTCCCGGGAATTCGACCGCTCCTGTCCGTCCCAACAAGCTGCTGTAACCCGAAAGCCCATTCAGCCGGATGGGTTTTTTTGGTGCGTTCAAGTAGACACGTGTCCGGTTCACCGGTGAACCTAGCAGTCTAGTCCATATCAGGTGCATTTCATATATTAATATATTATTATCTAAAAATACATATTGACATATCATTTGTATACCAATATACTCATTTGTGAAAGCGCTTCATTCAATAAAAAGGAGGTCATTCCCACTGAAAGCGATCTTAGACACACCTGATTCTCTGCGAAAGCTGGCTGACCGTGTACGTGAGACAATACCGGAGCATCCGCACTGGGCTGACATGTTCGAACAGTGCATGCTCAACACCTGGAATACCACGATAAAACGCAATCCGGATGGAACAACTTTTGTCATCACCGGTGATATTCCGGCCATGTGGCTGCGGGATTCCACCGCACAAGTCCGTCCCTTCCTGATTCCCGCCTCCGGAGATGAAGAAATGGCCGGCATGATTGAAGGGCTTATCGGGCAGCAATTTGCCTATATTGCCCTTGATCCCTATGCGAATGCATTCAACCGGGAAGCGAATGGACGGGGTCATCAGGAAGACAAGACGGTGATGAACCCGTGGATTTGGGAACGGAAATACGAAATAGACTCCCTTTGTTATCCTATTCAGCTTAGCTATCTGCTGTGGAAAAACACCGGGCGGGTCACGCAGTTCAATTCAGCTTTTGAAGCCGGAGTCTGGCAGATTATTAACTTGTGGATCAAGGAGCAGAATCATGAGAGCGGTTCCGATTATGTTTTTGAACGCGTGAACTGCGCGCCGACCGACACGCTTGTCCGCGGGGGCAAAGGGTCTTTGACCGCCTATACCGGCATGACCTGGTCAGGCTTTCGTCCGAGCGATGATGCCTGCGAATACGGTTACCTGGTTCCTGCCAACATGTTCGCGGTCGTGGTCCTGCGGTACGTCAGCGAAATTGCCTCTGAAGTGCTTGGCAACCTGGAGCTTGCACGGGCGGCGGAAGATTTGGCTGAGCAGATTGAAGGCGGAATCCGGCGGCACGGCGTTGTGCAGCATCCTGAATACGGGAAGGTCTACGCCTATGAAACCGACGGCCTGGGAGGCGTGAACCTGATGGATGACGCCAATGTGCCCAGCCTGCTGTCCATTCCTTACCTGGGCTATGTCTCTGCTGATGATCCGGTGTATCTGAATACCCGCAGGCTGATTCTAAGCAAGACTAATCCCTATTTCTATGAAGGCAAGGCCGCAGCGGGTATTGGCAGTCCGCATACCCCTCCGCGTCATATATGGCCAATCTCCCTGGCGGTTCAGGGAATGACCTCTGAGACAAGGCAGGAGCAGGATGCTCTGCTTGGGCTGCTGGAACAGACGGATGCCGGGACCGGATTGATGCATGAGTCTTTTCATGCGGATGATCCGGAGGTGTATACCAGACCCTGGTTTTCTTGGGCCAATATGATGTTCTGCGAGCTGCTGCTTATGCGCTGCGGAATTGAGGTGAAGCGAGGCTGAGCAGTCCGGGCTTTCGATAACAGACAATACAAATTAAGGGGATGCTGCAATGAAAAAAGGATGGGTTACGGTACTCTCATTGATGATGGCTGGTGTTCTGGCGACGGGCTGCAGCGGCAATTCGGGAAAAGAAGGCGCTGCGAATGACGGCAAAGCCGGAAGCGGCAATAGCGGAAAGAAGACAGAGCTCACATTCTGGGGCGACTGGGGCGGTGAAGGCCAAAAGCAGTTCGAGACCATGGTGGATGCCTTCAATAAATCCCAAGATAAGATTCATGTCAAATATGTGCTGCAGCAGGATATGATCACCAAATTCCTGACTGCGGCCACCAATGGCGGCGCTCCCGATGTGCTGTTCTGGGACCGCTGGCGGACCTCGCTGTATGCTCCCAAGAACGTGCTGCATCCGGTGGATGAGTACTTAACGCGTGACGGCATTTCCAAGGATGATTTCTACAGCGAGTCCTTGACCGAGCTCTCCCATGACAATAAGTTATACGGGCTTCCGCTGACCGTTGATGCACGGGCCTTATTCTACAATAAGAAACTGCTGGCAGAAGCAGGACTTCAGCCTCCGACTACCTGGGATGAACTGGAGCAGGCTGCTGCCAAGCTGACCAAGTGGAACGGCGACAAGCTGGAAGTGGCAGGCTTCTCCATGGGCGACCTCGGCCTGTTCAATATGTATCTCCAGCAGGCGGGCGGACAGATGCTTACAGAGGACGGCACAACTAATTTCAATAATGAGCAGGGCAAGCAGGTGCTGGAATTCTGGGACCGTCTGATGAACAAAGACAAGGTGTATAAGGTTGGTTTTGAGCTGGGGCTTGGCGAAGGGCAGGATGCCTTCGTTACAGGCAAGGTCGCCATGCTCTATTCCGGGCCCTGGATGCTCAGTACCTATAACAAATACGGCAAAGATCTTGAATATGGCATTGTACCGCCTCCCGCCGGACCAAAGGGCGACAAGGGCAGCGTGATGGGCGGCTTCGGACTCGTTATTCCAGAGGGCTCCAAGCATCATGATGAGGCATGGGAATTCATTAAATGGTGGACAGCGAACAAGGATAATGCCTTGCTGTGGGCCAAGACCAGCCTGAATCTTCCGGGCTTCAAGCCTTCGATGGAAGATCCGTTTTTCCAGGATGACCCACAGTGGAAGCCGTTTCTGGATACGCTGGAATTTGCCAAAATCCGTCCAACACATCCCGGTTATTCCGTGATGGAGACCGATGCGCTTGCGCCTAATCTTCAGCTGAACCAGCAGAACAAGCAGAGCATTGAAGACACGCTGAAGAAGGCTCAGGAACAAGGCGACAAGATGCTGAAGGACAACGCGGTTGTGAAGTAGTCTGCCCTGGAAGCTTGCCGGATGAGGAGAGGGGGAGTTGTATGGCTTCCATGAGAAAAGTGGAACGGCACGAAGCCCGGACTGCTTATGTATTCATTACGCCTACGGTGCTGCTGTTCACTGTGTTTACAGTTATCCCTGTAGTGATGGCTCTGTATTTAAGCTTCACCAACTATGATGTGCTTAGCCAAAATGACTGGGTCGGCCTGGACAACTACCGCCGCCTGATTGAAGACAGTCTGCTGTGGAAGACGTTCAAGAATGTGTTCCTGTACTCCGTTATTTTTGTTCCGCTCAATATTATTATTTCCCTGCTGCTGTCGATGCTGCTGAGCAGGGCGTGGCGGGGAGTCAAGCTGTTCCGCACCTTCTATTATCTGCCCACGCTGACATCGGCGGTAGCGGCGGCGACGGTATGGATCTGGCTGCTGCATCCGGAATTCGGCCTGGTGAACGGCTTATTGTCCTATGTGGGCATTACCGGCCCTGCCTGGCTGTCCGAGACCAGTACGGCCATGCTGTCCATTGTAATGCTCACTCTCTGGCAATCGGTCGGCTCCAATATGATTATTTATCTGGCCGGTCTGCAGGGGGTCCCGGATTATCTCTATGAATCGGCACGGCTGGACGGGGCGAACAAATGGGCCAGCTTCCGCTTCATCACTTGGCCGCAGCTGCGGCCAACAACCTTCCTGGTCAGTACGATGGCAATTATCGGTGCGCTGCAGCTGTTCGACCAGGCGTTTGTGCTAACGCAGGGCGGTCCGGCCAATGTGACCAAGACCCCGGTCTATCTAATCTATCAGCAGGGCTTCAACCAGCTGCAGATGGGCTATGCTTCGGCGCAGGCCTTTGTGCTTGCTGTCGCCATTCTTATTTTCTCGCTGATTAATATGCGGGTCTCCAAAGCGGAAGAGTCGATCATTTAGGGGCAGCTTGTCCAGGAAAGGGAGGTTCACAGGATGGGTGTTACAGGCGGCTCAGCCTTGAAGCAGGGCTTGAACAAGCTCATTTTTTACATGGTATGTATCCTGATAGCAGTTGTTATGTTTCTGCCATTCTACTGGAGTTTGCTGACCTCGCTCAAGCCGGATGATGAGATTTTTGCGATGCCGATCCAATGGTTTCCGCAGCATTTAACCTTTGAGCATTACCGCAAAGCCTTTTCAACGGTGCCGTTTGCTTTATTCTTCTGGAATTCGCTGGTGCTTGCCGTGTCGGGCGTTCTGGCTAACCTGTTTTTTGGATCGCTCAGCGGTTATGCCTTTGCGAAGCTGAGATTCCGGCTGAACAAGCCGGTGTTCCGCGTGCTGCTGGCGGCAATGATGATTCCCGGCATTGTGACCATGATTCCGACAGTGTATGTGATGCGCCATATCCCGTTTGCTGGGGGCAATGATCTTTTTGGCGGGGGCGGCAACGGGCTGATGAACTCGTTCTGGGGCATCATTCTTCCCGGGGCCTCCGGGAGCTTCGCGGTGTTCTTTATGCGGCAATTTTTTCTGACGCTCCCCAGTGACATGCTGGAGATGGCCCGGATTGAGGGCTGCGGAGAATTTAAAATTTTTTGGCGGATTTATCTGCCGCTTACCCGTCCGGCGCTGGCGACCTTGAGTATTTTCACCTTCCAGGCGGGCTGGAACAGCTTCTTATGGCCGATGATCGTGCTGAATGATCCGGATAAGGCAACGATTCAGATGGGCCTGCAGGCATTTTCTTATAACTTCCAGACGGACTACGGGCCGATGATGGCCGGGGCGCTGGTGGCCATTCTGCCGATACTGGTGCTGTTCCTGGCACTGCAGCGTTATTTTGTACAGGGAATTGCCTTCAGCGGCATTAAAGGCTGAGCCCTCTGCGGGAGGCAAATCATAGACGGGGAGAGAGCATATGAAGCAAATAGAGCTTGAACAATGGGCGGAACGGGCGGACTCGGCGCAGGAAGCGCTGGATATATTCTTCTGGAACGAAGCTATCGGAATGTATGACATTGAGACACCATGTCTGGAAGACGAAGATAATGAGGTCTTTCATTACTGGTGGATGGCTCATGCCGTGGATGTGCTGGTGGATGGTCTGCAGCGCACGGGGGCTGACAAATACCGTAAACGGCTAGCCGCGCTGCATGCGGGACTGCTCCGCCGCAACGGCGGAGTATGGCCCAATGAGCTGTACGACGACATGGAGTGGATGGCCCTGGCCTGGCTTCGCGCTTATCAGGCAACAGGAGAGGAGCTGTACAAAGAGACAGTCCTGATCCTCTGGACGGATATCAGAACCGGCTGGAACAGCCATTCCGGGGGCGGCATCGCCTGGCAGAAATCGCAGCTCGATTACAAGAACACCCCGGCCAATGCACCGGCTGCCATCCTGGCCGCCCGGCTGTATCAGGCTTTCGGAGATCCGCAGGACCTGGAGTGGGCGCATACGCTATATAACTGGCAGCAATCCCGTCTGGTGGACCCGGACACGGGCTTCGTCTGGGATGGGATGAACCGTACCGGTGACGGCGGGATCGATAAGGATTGGAAATATACGTACAATCAAGGGGTTTATATCGGTGCGGCTATCGAGCTGTACCGGATTACCGGGAGCCGTGACTATCTGGAGGAGGCCCGGCGCACGTTCGGCGCAGCGGTCAAGGAGCTGGCTGGCCCGCATTCCGGCATACTCCCGGATGAGGGCGGCGGCGATGCCGGTCTCTTCAAGGGCATTCTGGTCCGCTATACGGCAGAACTGGCACAAGCCGATCCGGGAGACGGAGCCGCCGCGGCCTTCCTGCGCAGCAACGCAGAGAGGCTGTGGGACCAGGGGAAGCCGGCAGACCGGGTACTGTTCGGACCCGATTGGACTACGGTGCCTTCGGGCGTAGTGCAATTGAGCACCCAGCTGAGCGGCATCAAGCTGCTGGAGCGGATGGCTGTGCTGGCGGGCAGCCGAAGGCTCAAGCCTCATTTTAAATAGGAGGAGCTGGCTTTATGGATCATTCTAACGGGACATCACCGGCAGAGAACTGGGCAGCGCGTGCGGACTGGCTCCAGGACTCCCTGTGGCAGCATTACCATAATGAGGACAGCGGAATTATGAACCAATGGTATCCGCGGGAATACAGCAGGACAGGCGACAATTTCTACTACTGGTGGCAGGCTCATGTCATTGATATTCTGACCGATGCTTACGAACGGACACGGGATTCCAGGTATGCCGAGCGCATCCTTAGCCTGAGCCGCAGCTTGCACGCCTATAACGGCGGGACATTCACGCATAATTATTATGATGATATGGAATGGACTGCCCTTGCGCTGCTGCGGGCCTATCATGCTACCGGAGAAGCGGAATATCTGAGTGCTGTGCTTGAATTATGGTCGGATATTCAGACAGCCTGGAATGAGCACTTCGGGGGAGGTATGGCCTGGAAAAAAGATCAGCTGGATTATAAGAACACACCGGCGAATGCCCCGGCCGCTATTCTGGCCGCCCGCCTATACTCGCTGCTTGGGCATGAGGAGGATCTGAACTGGGCGATCCGTATTTACCGCTGGAACCAGGCGAATCTGGTGGACCCGGACACCGGGTTCGTATGGGATGGAATCAACCGGCTGGGGGATGGGCGGATTGATTACGACTGGGAATTTACTTACTGCCAGGGAGTATTCATAGGAGCGGGAGTCGAGCTGTGCCGTGTCACCGGCGATCCCGCCTATGCCGCAGATGCCCGCCGGACCGCTGAGGCCTGCTTCGACCGTCTATGTCGCAGCGAATCTCTGCTGCTGCCGGATGAAGGGATTGACGATACCGGATTGTTTAAGGGGATTCTGATCCGCTATCTGGTACAGCTGGAGCAGCATTTCCCCGGAAATGACCGGGTCCGTGAAGTCATATTGGCCAATGCCCGTACGCTGTGGGCACAAGGGCTGGACCGGACGCTGGGACTGTGCGGACCCTCCTGGGAGCAAGCTCCCGGGCTGCCGGTACAGCTCAGTGTACAGCTCAGCGGTCTGATGCTGCTTGAGGGAGCCGCCAAGCTTAACCAGTAGTCCATTGCCGCCTGACGGTTATGGACTGGATGTACAAATGAAGGGGGTATTTGGAAATGTTCACCTGGAAGAAAATAAGAACGGCCGCGGTTCTCTGTCTGTTGTCCCTGTCTCTGTCTGTGCCGGCTCCCGGTGCGGGAAGTACAGCAGAGGCTTTCACCGTCTCCAATGCTGATGCTGCCATGAACTCATTTGTGCAGGTATTCTATGATTCCTCCGCCAAATACTTCTATACTAACAGCGATCATCAGATTCATTCCGAGCATGCCCATGGACCGGATGGGGGGCTCTACACCGATTTTTGGTGGGAAGCACAGCTCTGGGAGACTGTGATGGATGCCTATGAACGCACGAACAGCACTGTCTACCGCACGATGATTGATGAGATCTACACCGGATTTAACGCCAAATACCCGGATATGATGACGAATCCGTTCAACGATGATCTGGGCTGGTGGGCGCTGGCCTGCGCAAGAGCCTATGAGCTGACGGGAACCACGGAGTATCTGAATCGTGCCAGCTTCCTGTTTGGCCAAATCTACAACGAATGGGACACCGGCGCGTACGGCGGGGGAATCTGGTGGAGAAGGGACGCGCATGTGCCGGGCCAGGCCAATGCCCAGAAGAATATGGCGACGAATGCTCCGATGGTCATGACCGCAGTTAAGCTGTATAGTGCCTACAATGATCCTGCGTATCTGACCAAGGCTACTCAAATCTATAACTGGACCAAGTCTACCCTGGTTAGTGGCAGCAAAATCAATGATCATATTGAAGGGGCAGGCAGCGGTATCGTTAAGGATTGGGATTTCACTTATAATTACGGAACGTTCCTGGGTGCGGCTGTATCCCTGTATCAGGCTACCGGAACTGCCGCCTATCTTACGGATGCCAATAATGCCGCCGGGTATGCCGTTAATAAAATGGTCTCAGCCCAGACGCTGCTTTATGAAGGGGAGAATGATGCTGCAGGCTTCAAAATGATTTTCGCCCGCAATCTGAACCGTCTTCGTACACTGGGCGGACAGCCGCAATACTTGAGCTTCCTCCAGCAGAATGCAACGCAGGCCTGGAATCACCGCCGCGTAAGCGATGGAATCATCGGCAGCGACTGGCTGCGTAATACGGGCGCTTCCTATGTACAGAGTCTGGCCGCTGCTGCGGGCGCTTCCATTCTGCAGTTCGTTCCCGCTGATGGCTACACCGGATACATTGCAGGCAATGGAGCCTACGAAGCAGAGAATGCAGCGCGGACGCTGGTGAACGGCGGCGGCATGATCAATGAGAGCAGCAATGCCGGATTCACAGGAAGAGGGTATGTCGGGGGATGGAACACAAGCGGCACCTCCATTGATTTCTATGTCAACCAGAATACAGCCGGAACCCGGACCGTGACCTTCCGCTATGCGGCTGCGGCCGGTAATGCTTCCCGCTTCGTAAAAGTGAACGGCGTGGTCACCGCCTCCAATCTGGTGTTCAATTCCACCTCCAGCTGGAGCACCTACGGAACGGTATCCGTCGCGGTACCGCTGAACGCAGGCTCCAACACCATTCAATTGGGGTATAACAGCGCACTCGGCAATACGAACTATCTTAATGTTGATCTGCTGAGCGGGCTTTGAGAGCAAAACTTATGTTGTTGAGTGATAACGGGGTGTGAAAACAGCAATGGCACGCTGGAGTTTCTGGGTCCAGAGGTAATATTGCAACACAAGGAGCTGTCCCAAAAGCCATGAAATGGCTGCTTGGGACAGCTCTTTATTGAAAGATAAGAATGTATATGCTTCGCGCTATAATTATCCTTATCTTTCTCGCTGAAACGGTACCGTCCTTACAAAGGACGGCAATGCCGTTTCCACTTGCGGAATAGGATCAACGTGAGCACTTAGATGGACGCTCCGCAAACGGACCGTTGTTCCAATCGCAGTTGTGTCCAGATTTTATATATTCCCCTTAGCGGTGAAAATCCGGACACAAAGGCGACCGCTGCCGCTTTTCCACAATCGTTCCGTCCGCTCCGCTGTTTGAGCGGGAAATGGCTCGTCCATTCTTAAAAATAACCAGTTAGACGATGCTATCTTTGACGCGGCTTACCCCGGTGGTGGCCGTGACATCTACCACCCCAAAATGCTCACCAAAGTTTTCGCTTCGAACGGATGAAAGAGGTTCTGGAAACGATCTTTACCGCCATCCTTCAGTTTCTAGCGAACGAACATTACATTTCTCTGGAACATTACTTTGTGGACGGAACCAAAATCGAGGCCAATGCTAACATGAGAGCAAGGGGCTTCCGGCGCTTTCTATTTCGCGGCTTGGAAAAAGTGACGCTGGAGGTCGGCTGGCTTTCGCTCGCCCACAACCTGCTGAAGCAAGCAGCGAACACCAGAAACGCAAAGAAGCGATCCTCCAATAACGGAGCTACCCCCTTCAAGTGCCATTCCCAGATGAAGATGGGGGTTGTTCATTGCGGTGTTTGGCAAGGTGTAACGGACTGAGGCGCGCTTATTCCAGAGGAAAGCCACCATCTGGGCAAAGTAACGGACCCGATGGAGCTTATTCTTGGAATTTCTACTCTTAAACATCTCGTAGAGAGACGATAGGCTCCACTCCGTCCGTTAAACCTCAAAAAGGGGCGTTTTCCTGGGAATAGGGTCTCTCAGGTCCGTTAGAGCCCGCTCATCGCGCCCACTCCAACTTTTTAAATCTGACCCTGTTAGTCCCCGGTCTCCACAATCCAGACCTCCGGCAGATTGCGGTACTGCTCGGCGTAGTCCAGGCCATAGCCGACAACGAACTCATCGGGGATATCGATTCCGCTGTAATCGATGGGAACTTCGACCAGGCGGCGCGAGGGCTTGCTGAGGATGGTGCAGATGCGTACGCTTGCGGCTTCACGCAAGGCGAACAGCTCCTTCAGATGCTGAAGCGTCAGCCCGGTGTCGATCAGATCCTCCACGAGCAGGACATGCTTGCCGCGGATATCCATGTCGATATCCTTCTTGATCGTGATGACACCGGAGGAGGTGGAGCTTGCACCGTAGCTGGACACCGACATATAGTCGATGCCGACCGGGAAGGTGATTTCGCGCATCAGATCGGACATAAATACGGCACCACCCTTAAGGATGCCGATGAGTACCAGCTCCTTGCCTGCATAGTCACGCGATATTTCAGCACCCAATTCCTGTACTCGCTGCTGTAACTGGTCCTTGCTGACCAGAACTTTGGTAATTTGCATGGTTAACGCTCCTTATGGGTTAGGACTGGATCACGAGGAGGATCGGTCCTTTTCCTTAAGCATAACATCATGTGCGCCTCCTTCAAAGATCGTTGTGGAGGAGACGAGGGTAATCTTCGCCTTCTGCTGCAATTCCGGGATGGTCAGCGAGCCGCAATTGCACATGGTGGATTTGATTTTGCTGATGCTGAGATCCAGATTGTCCTTAAGCCGTCCGGCATAGGGAATGAAGGAATCCACGCCTTCCTCGAATTCCAGCTTGCTCTCCTTATCGGCATTGCCGAAGTCATAGCGCTGCCAGTTGCGGGCACGGCTGGACCCCTCGCCCCAATATTCCTTGACGAAGTTCCCGCCGACCAGCAGCTTGCGTCCCGGACTCTCATCGAATCTGGCAAAATAGCGGCCCAGCATCACGAAGTCCGCGCCCATCGCCAGCGCCAGCACAATATGATAATCATGGACAATCCCGCCATCGGAGCAGATCGGGACATAGATGCCGGTCTGCTCGTAATATTCCTGGCGGGCCGCCGCCACTTCGATGACAGAGGAGGCCTGGCCGCGTCCGATCCCTTTTTGCTCGCGGGTAATACAGATGGAACCGCCGCCGATGCCGACTTTGATGAAATCCGCCCCGGCTTCCACCAGATACAGGAACCCTTCCTTGTCAACGACGTTGCCTGCCCCGACCTTCACGTTCTCCCCGAAAGTATCCTTAATATAATGGATGGTCTCCGCCTGCCACTCCGAATACCCGTCAGAGGAATCAATGCACAGCACATCTGCTCCAGCCTCCACCAGCGCCGGTACGCGCTCCTTGTAATCCCGGGAGTTGATACCCGCGCCGACAATGAGCTGTTTGTTATCGTCATGCAGCTCCAGCGGATACTCCTGGTGGCTGTCATAATCCTTGCGGAAGACCAGGTGGATGAGATGTCCGCTGGCATTCACCACCGGCAGGCAGTTCAGCTTATGATCCCAGATCATATCGTTGGCTTCGGTCAGTGTAATCCCTTCTTCGGCGTAGATCAGCGAAGCCAGCGGGGTCATGAACTCCGTAATTGGACAATCCGGCGGAAGGCGGTTCTCGCGGTAATCGCGGCTCGTGACAATGCCCATCAGCCTGCCTGTCGGCTCTCCGTTGTCTGTAATGGCAATGGTAGAGTGCCCGCTGCGCTCCTTCAGCATCAGCACATCCTGAAGCGTGTCTTCCGGCCGCAAATTGGAGTCGCTGAGGACGAAGCCGGCTTTGAACTTTTTGACCCGGCGGACCATCTCGACCTGCTGCCCGATCGGCTGCGAGCCATAGATGAAGGAGATGCCGCCGCTTTTGGCCAGGGCAATTGCCATGTTGTGGTCGGATACGGCCTGCATCACCGCCGAAGTCACCGGGAGGTTCATCGTCAGTGCAGGGGCTTCCCCTTTGCGGAATTTGGTTACCGGGGTGCGAAGATCCACATTTCCCGGAATGCACTCTTTGGTGGTCAGGCTGGGCACCAGCAGGAACTCGCTGAAGGTCCTTGAAGGCTGCTTGTAATAATAAGCCATGGCTTGTCACTCCCCTGCTATATTTTCACACGTTATACCTGGGACAGAAATCGGACGGGCACTTCAATATCCGCTTCCAGCTGTTTGTAATGCTCTCCCTTGGCCAGTATAGCCTGCACCCCTACAAGCTCAACGTTCATCACGGACAATTGTGCAGCAATGCAGCGGATGGTAGCGCCTGAACTAATGACATCATCCAGCAGCAGCACGCGGTCACCGGCGGAGAATCCGTCAAAATAAATATAATTCTCATTATACGCCGTTTCCCGTCTGACACTAACCTCATAATTGTCATACAGCTCCGTGCTGAGGCGCAGGATATTCATCGGCTTCATCAGCTTGTAGGCCGCCAGCATTCCCCAGGTATGACCTCCGGGTTCAGGGGAGACAATGTAATCAAAATCCGGAAAATGCCCGCTTACCGCTTCAGCCAGATTGTGGGTAATTTCAGTGATCAGCTCGGGGGCGATGTACGTTCCGCGTTCTCCGAAGGGGTAGAGCTTGAAGTCATAGGCGGTGTCTTTATTTTTATAAATTCGCACATTCCTGGCCTGGAGGATCGATTCACTTAACCGTGTGTAGGATGGACTCATACTCATGCCCTCACTCCTTCTATTATAATGGATGCCAAAAACCCCAGGCTAAAGGAGGCGCAGTCCAAAGCAGGATACATCAGCAGCAAAAAGCCCGGTCTTACCCGTGAGCCCGCTCTGATTGATCCGGCAGCTGGTCTGGCCTCCTGTAGCCTGGGGCAATTTACGGTTGCCTGTAGATACGCCCATTCCAGATTAACGGGCTTATACAAGAGAGGTTTGAAGGGGAACAACTGACACAAGTGTGACTTGGAAACGAGGATTTAGATGATTTTCGCTACATATGTTATAAAAGTTAACTCATATCATTTGTTATATGCTATCATTCGTAATAAAGTGTGTCAATATCTCATTATTGTGTTATATTATATGACTTTTGACCTTATCCGAATGGATGTCAATCCGATTCATAAATAAAGCGGTCCCATCCTATTAAATTTATGGCAAATCCCCCACCACTTGTTTATACTAATTATTATCTGCAATTCATAAATAGTTCAAAGGTTTTGGTAAAAGCCGTATTTTGATGTGATATACTTAACACAGTGTTCGTGGAACTTATGAAATTGACTCTAATATCTGCTGATAAGCAGCAACAGTGCCTACACCAATGAATATAGATTAGGATGGTGAACAAGCGATGCATATTGTCGTCGTTGGCCTGAATTACCGTACGGCTCCCGTAGAGGTGAGGGAACAGTTCGCTTTTGCCGAGAAGGATCTGCCGCTTGCGCTTCATCAGCTGCTGCAGACGAAGAGCGTTCTGGAAGGGGTCGTTGTCGCCACCTGTAACCGGACGGAAATTTATGTGGTCGTGGACCGCCTTCATATGTGCGGATATTTCATCCGCAGCTTCATGGAGCAGTGGTTCGGAGTAAGAAGTGATGTATTTACGCAACATATGTATATATATGAAGACGAGCAGGCGATTGCCCATCTGATGCGTGTGACCTGCGGTCTGGATTCGATGGTGATTGGCGAGACGCAGATCCTGGGACAGGTGCGCAGCGCTTTTTTGACAGCCCAGGCGGAAGGGGTTACCGGAACCTGGTTCAACCGGCTGTTCAAGCAGGCGGTGACGCTCGGCAAGCGTGCGCACAGTGAGACCTCGATCGGCGAGAGCGCTGTGTCGGTCAGCTATGCGGCGGTGGAGCTGGGCAAGCGGATCTTCGGCATGTTCACCGGCAAAAGAGTGCTCATTCTCGGCGCGGGCAAAATGAGCGAGCTGACGGTGAAGCATCTGTACAGCAGCGGCGCAGCGGAAGTGATTGTCGCCAATCGTACCTTATCCCGTGCTGTAGAGCTGGCCGAGAAATTCTCGGGTAAACCCCGCACGATTGAAGAGGCGCTGAAATCTCTGGATGAAGTGGATATTGTGATCAGCTCCACGGGTGCGGACGGCTATGTGCTGACGGCAGCCCAGGTAGCCGAGGGCATGAAGCGCCGCCCTTCACGGCCGCTGTTCATGATCGACATTGCTGTGCCGCGGGATATTGATCCTGCCGCTGCCAGTGTACCGGATGTGTTCCTCTATGATATTGATGATCTGGAGGGCATTGTGGAGAGCAATCTGGAGATGCGCCGCAGTGAAGCCGCCAAGATCGAGGTTATGATTGAAGGCGAGATGGCGGAATTCCAGCAATGGCTGAAGACGCTGGGCGTCAGACCGGTGATCCGTGCGCTGCAGGACAAGTCAAACGGAATTTATGAAGAAACGATGGATAGTCTGTTCAACAAGCTGCCTGAGCTGGATGAGCATCAGCGCAAGGTGATCCGCCGCCTGACCAAGAGCATTGTTAACCAGATGATGCATGATCCGATCAATGTCATCAAGGAGATGTCCGGCGGCAAGCAGGGCAATGAAGCCCTGGAGTATTTCACTCAAATCTTCGCCTTGCAGGAGCAACTGGACGCAGGTCCGGCCGGTGGAAGTGTTGAACCGCTTCAGCACAGTTCTGCTGAACGGCCGTCCGGCGGAGAGATCCGGGTGCCGGGAGCGGTGCTTACCCCGGCCGGTCTGCTGGGCGGGTGAGCGACATGCTACTGCTGAACGGAATATATGATGCCGCTCTGCTGCTATATGCCCTGAGCCTGCTGTTTGTTTTCTCGGATTGCCTTCGGCGTAATCCGGGCGGAAAGCGGCTGGGCACAGGGCTTCTTGCTGTCGTGGGCCTGCTGCAGCTGACCGGCCTTGCGATCCGCTTCTCCCAGGAGGGCGGATTGCCGATTTTCACGCCCTATGATTTCCTGTTCTGGTTCTCCTTCAGTATGGTTGTAACTTCATTTGCTGTGGCGTATATGCGCGGCGGCGAGTTCACGGTTCTGCTGCTCAGTATGGCGGGCTTCAGCGTATTCCTGCTGAACCGGGTATGGCTGACCGCAGAGGATCATACCCTCCAGAGCTGGAGTGCGGTGCACGGCTGGCTGGCGATGCATGTAATTTTGGCCAATTTGAGCTTTGCCGCACTGACACTGGGGACGGTATTTGCGATAATGTATCTATTCCTGCATACGAAGCTGAAGAATAAGAAGTGGGATGACCGTGTCCGCAGGCTGCCCAGCCTGGAGACGATGGACAAATATTCCTACACGGCGATCCTTGCCGGAGTCCCGCTGCTGCTGGCCTCGCTGATTCTGGCGGGTCTGTCGATTGTCGCGGAAGGACGGGCGCCATTGTTCCAGGATACGAAGGTTCTGACTACGCTTACGGGCCTTGGAGTCTACATCGTCTACCTTGTGCTGAAGTTCTCCGGCCGCAGAAGCGGTACCGTCACGGCCCGCTGGGCCATTGCCGGATACGGCTTCATTATTCTTAACTTCCTGCTGAATTCCTGGTCGGAGTTCCATGGCTGGGGCGGGGAGTAAGAGAATTAACGGTGAAACGTGAAGAATGATTAGCTTAGGGATGGCTGCGCGAAGTTGTTACGGCTGACGAGTGCTAGGGTAGACTGCGCGAAGCCATGCGGCTGATGATCGCTGGGGAAATTGCGGGAAGTTGTAGTGGCTGTTGAGGCAGGACTTCTAAGGTATTATGTGTAAGTTAAGGTTGCTGCCCGTTGTATGCTTATGTGCTCTATTGCGGGTAGTGTTACTGAGAAAGAGTACTACATCATGCGGGCCGGATTATGCTAATTCTGGCGGATAGATGATTTTGGATGCTGGAGTGAGACAGATGAGCAACTATCTGCCCATCATGCTGAATGTTCAGGGCAAACTTGTAATCATTATCGGCGGCGGAGCTGTGGCGGAACGCAAGGCGTTTCCGCTGCTGGAAGCAGGAGCGGAGCTCCTGATTATCAGCCCATCGCTAAGCGGAACGCTGCCTGCGATGGCTGAGGGCGGGCGGCTGCAATGGATCAGCCGGCCGTATGCTCCCGGGGATCTCCAGGGAGCTGTTCTGGTCTATGCCGCGAGCGACGATCGAGCGGTGAATGAGAGGGTTGCGGGGGAAGCCCGGCTGCTGGGGCTGCCCGTTAATGTAGCCAGCCATGCGGAGGCGGGCACGTTCATTACGCCCGGCGTGCTCCGCCGCGGGCGCTTGACGGTTGCGGTCTCGACCTCCGGGGCGGGACCGTCTGCGGCTGCGGCGATTACGCAGCAGATTGCGGGGCTGCTCGGCGAGGAATATGAGCCGTACCTGGATTTTCTGCATGAGCTGCGGACGGAGATCAAGCGGCTGGAGCCAGCCGCGGCGGTCCGGGCGCGGCTATTGAGGCGGCTGGGACAGCTGGATGTGTTGGATGAGATGAGGCAGGGCACCTTTATACCATGGACATCCGGGGAGATTGAAGCCTGGGTCGCGCGCAACCGGGAGGAATAGCGGGGGAAGCGGCTGAGGCGGGCGAATGAGGGTAAAGGTGCTCCTGGATTTGGCGAAATCGGCTCAATCGAGCGAATGAGGTGCATAAATACCCTTGAATTCGGCGGAAGCGGCTTAAGTGAGCAAATGAGGTGTAAAAGTACACTTGAATTCGGCGGAAGCGGCTTAAGTGAGCGAATGAAGTGTATAAATACCCTTGAATTCGGCGAAAGCGGCCCAATCTTGCTTATTCACGGGACGGGAGAGTTTGTACGGCGGCGGCTGGAATAAGGGACTGACATAAACAGGGAGGAATGGGCATGCGGAAGATTATAGTGGGCAGCAGACAAAGTGCGCTGGCGTTAACGCAGACCGGGCATGTGATTGCCGATCTGGAGCGGCTGTGCGGTGAGCATGGTTTTGATTTCACTTTTGAGGTGCATAAGATTGTGACCAAGGGTGACCGGATTCTTGATGTGACCCTGTCCAAAGTGGGCGGCAAAGGTCTGTTCGTCAAGGAAATTGAGCAGGCGATGCTCGCCAAGGACATTGATATGGCGGTACATAGTATGAAGGATATGCCTTCCGAATTGCCGGAAGGCTTAATGAACGGGGCGGTGCCGAAGCGGGAAGATCCGCGCGATGTGCTGATCTCAAGCAACGGAGCGGGCCTTGAGGAGCTGCCGGAAGGCGCGCGTGTAGGCACAAGCAGCCTGCGGCGCTCCAGCCAGCTGGCTGCGCTTCGGCCGGACCTGCTCATTGAGCCGGTACGCGGCAATATCGACTCCCGGCTGAAGAAGCTGGAGAGCGGCGAATATGACGCGATTCTGCTGGCAGCGGCCGGGCTGTCGCGCATGGGCTGGCAGGACCGGATTACGGCCTATCTGCCGCCTGAGGTCTGCCTGCCCGCTGTCGGCCAGGGCGCACTCGGCATCGAATGCCGCGAGGACGACAACGGGCTGCGTAAGCTGCTGGCGCTGTATAATGATGAGCGCACGGCGCTTACTGTTACGGCGGAGCGGACCTTCCTCGGTGCTCTGAACGGGGGCTGCCAGGTGCCAATTGGCGCCTATGCGGTGCTTGAATCAGAAGCCGGAACAGCGGCGAGGCCGTCCATAACGTTAACCGGAATGGTCGGAACACCGGACGGGGCGGTCATTCTGAAGGAGACCTGCACCGGTGAAGATCCGGTGGAGCTGGGTGCGGAGGTCGCGCGTAAGCTGGTGGCCAGAGGTGCGGAGAAGATTTTGGCGGATGTAAGGGAATAAGGGGTAAGGGTTAGACAGGGAATAGTGTGGGCTCAGGAGAAGCTTGTGCAGGCCAGAATCGCATGTGTAGAGGGATAAGGGGATGACGGAGATGGCGGGGAAGGTATATCTGGTAGGTGCAGGTCCGGGGGATGCGAAGCTGATTACAGTCAAGGGGCTGGAGTGTATCCAGAAGGCCGATGTGCTGGTCTATGACAGGCTGGCCAGTCCAAGGCTGCTGAAATGGATGAAGCCCGGCGGTGAGAAAATATACGTAGGCAAGCTCTCGGACCGCCATACGATGAAGCAGGAGGATATTAATCAGCTGCTGGTGGACCTCGCGCTGGAGGGCAAGACGGTGGTGCGTCTGAAGGGCGGGGACCCTGTGATTTTTGGCCGGGTGGGTGAAGAAGCGGAGCTGCTGCGCCGGAATGGTATCTACTATGAGATTGTTCCGGGCATTACCTCGGCCATCAGCGTCCCGGCGTATGCCGGTATTCCGGTGACCCACCGGGAGGCATCGTCTTCCCTGTCGATTATTACCGGGCATGAGAGCCCGGATAAGCTGGATCATTCCATTCAATGGGATAAAGTAACGAATGCGACAGGCACGCTGGTATTCCTGATGGGTGTCGCCAAAATCGGCTACATCAGCGCCCAGCTGATGAAGCACGGACGTCCGCCGGAAACCCCGGTGGCGCTGGTGCGCTGGGGGACCCGTGCGGATCAGGAGACGCTGACCGGTACGCTGGCCGATATTGAGGCGAAGGTTACGGCAGCGGATTTTCAGCCGCCGGCGGTTATTGTGGTCGGTGACGTTGTGCTCCAGCGGGAGCAGCTGATGTGGGTGGAGGCGCTGCCGCTGTTCGGCAAGCGGATTGTCGTGACGCGGGCGCGCGCCCAGGCAAGCGAGCTGGTGGACCGGATCGAGGAGCTGGGCGGCGAGCCGTACGAGTTCCCGGTCATTGAGACGGTGATGCAGCGGGATGCGGACAAGCAGGCAGAGATCGCTGCGGCACTTGGCGGGCTTGCGGCGTATGACTGGGTGTTCTTCACCAGTCCGAACGGCGTAGACTTCTTCATGCGGCATCTGACGCAGCAGAAGCTGGATATCCGCAGCCTGCACGGGGCGCGTCTGTGCGCTGTGGGACCGGGTACGGCGGCAGCGCTCGCAGAGCGCGGGCTGATCTCCGAAGAATTGCCCGGCCGCTTCCAGGCGGAAGGGCTGATTGAAGCGTTCGGCCCGGAGCTTAAGCCAGGGCAGAAGGTGCTGCTTCCGCGCGGCGATCTGGCTCGCGAATGGCTGCCCGGCAAGCTGAGGGAGCTGGGACTTGCAGTGACGGAAGTGGATACGTATGAGACGGTGGTCACCGGCGAAGACGATATTGAACTGGTGAAGCTGCTGGAGGAGAAACGCATTCATGCGGTGACCTTCACCAGTTCATCCACGGTGCGCAATTTCCTCGGCATCCTGAAGCGGATGGGGCTGGAAGATCCGCTTGCGCTGCTGGCGGGCGTCAAGATTGCCTGCATCGGTCCGGTGACCGAACAGACCGCCATTGAAGCAGGATTAACACCGGGACTGCTCCCGGAAGAAGCCACCATCGAAGGACTGGTGCAAGAGCTCTGCCGCTGGAATGAATCGACAAGGCGGAGATAGGCTGTTCTGTTAGACCTGCCAGACCTGTCAGTGCTGCTGTTGAGCGATGCGATCGGGGTCGGGCCTGTTATCGGCGATAACGGTAACATCCCAATACTGCTTAAGATGAATAGATGTGTGTATATACTTACTTTCTGAACAGGAGGATACAGCAATGAGCTTTCCAATAACCAGACACCGCCGTTTGCGCGGGTCGGCCGGTATTCGCGGCATGGTGCGCGAGACCGTCCTGAACGTGCTGGATTTCATCCAGCCGATTTTTGTAACCTATGGAACCGGTGTGAAGAATGAGATCAGCTCCATGCCCGGCGTGTATCATTTCTCGCTGGACACGCTGAAGGCGGAGGTGGATGAGATTGCTTCCCTGGGCATTCCGGCGGTCCTGCTGTTCGGTATTCCCGAGACGAAGGATGCGGTGGGCTCGTCCGGCTTCGCTGAAGATGGCATTGTGCAGGAGGCAACCCGGCTGATCAAAAAATGGTACCCCGAGCTGCTTGTTGTCGCCGACACCTGCCTGTGTGAATTCACCGACCACGGCCACTGCGGCATGGTGCATACTCATACTGTGGACGGTGTGGTGCACGGGGATGTGATCAACGACGCTTCGCTTGAGCTGCTGACCCGCACGGCGGTCTCGCAGGCCCGGGCAGGGGCGGATATTATCGCGCCTTCCAATATGATGGACGGGTTCGTTCAGGCGATCCGTACAGGTCTCGACGAGAATGGCTTCGAGCATGTGCCGATCATGTCCTATTCGGTGAAATACGCCTCTGCCTTCTACGGCCCGTTCCGGGAAGCAGCGGATTCCGCTCCGCAGTTCGGTAACCGCAAGACGTATCAGATGGACCCCGCTAATCTGCGGGAGGCTATCCGCGAAGCGGATTCCGATGTACTGGAAGGCGCAGACATGCTGATGGTGAAGCCTGCGCTGGCTTATCTGGATGTGATCCGAACGATCCGCGACCAGTTCGATCTGCCGCTCGTTGCATACAATGTCAGCGGTGAGTACTCGATGGTCAAGGCGGCTGCGCAGCAGGGCTGGATCGATGAGCAGGCCGTTGTGCTGGAGATGCTGACCGGCATGAAGCGCGCCGGAGCAGATGTGATTATTACCTATTTCGCCAAGGACGCAGCCCGTTGGCTGCGCGGCTAGGATCAGGAGGGGACAAGCATGGGCAATATACCGCTAAACCGCCGGGAAGAGGCTTCCCGCACCGCTTTTGAAGAAGCAAAACAATATATTCCCGGCGGGGTGAACAGCCCGGTCCGGGCATTTAAATCCGTAGGGTTGACCCCGGTCTATGTGGAGAGGGGCGAAGGCTCGCGGATCTACGATATTGACGGCAACAGCTTCATTGACTACGTCTGCTCGTGGGGACCGCTGATTATGGGACATGCCCATCCTGAGGTGGTGAAGGCGCTGCAGGAGACTGCGGCTAGAGGGACAAGCTTCGGTGCGCCGACCCTGCTGGAGACCGCAATGGCCAAAACCGTGGTAGAACGCGTAGCCTCCGTGGACATTGTCCGCATGGTGAACTCGGGGACGGAAGCGACCATGAGTGCAATCAGACTGGCCCGTGGCTTCACCGGACGCAGCAAAATCCTCAAATTCGAAGGCTCCTATCACGGCCACGCCGACAGCCTGCTGATTAAAGCCGGTTCCGGGGTTGCCACCTTGGGTCTGCCGGATAGTCCGGGCGTGCCTGAGGGTGTGGCGGTGAACACGATCACCGTGCCTTACAATGATCTGGACGGGGTCAAAACTGCTTTTGAGCGTTACGGCAACGAGATTGCTGCTATCATCGTTGAGCCGATCGCCGGAAACATGGGTGTAGTTCCACCGCTGCCTGGGTTCCTGGAGGGTCTCCGCAAGGTGACTACGGGGTACGGGGCTTTGCTGATTTTTGACGAGGTGATGACCGGATTCCGTGTAGACCGGGGCTGTGCGCAGGGACTGTTCGGGCTGGACCCGGATCTGACCTGCTTCGGCAAGGTAATCGGCGGCGGGCTCCCAGTAGGGGCTTATGGCGGCAAAAGAGAGATTATGGAGCAAATTGCCCCGTCCGGCCCGATCTATCAGGCGGGTACCCTCAGCGGGAATCCGCTGGCGATGGCGGCGGGCTATAGCACGCTTGCGCTGCTGACCCCTGAGGTCTACACCCGTCTGGAGTCGCTGGGCGCGAGACTGGAAGCGGGGCTTAAGCGCAATGCGCAGGATACGGGAATTCCGCTGACGATCAACCGCGTGGGCTCGATGGTATGCCCGTTCTTCACGGAAGAGCCGGTCACTAACTTCGAGACAGCCAAGACCAGTGACCTGGAGCGGTTCAAGCGCTATTTCGGCAAAATGCTGGACCAGGGCATCAGCGTTCCGCCTTCCCAGTTCGAGGGCATGTTCGTATCCGCTGCGCACAGCGAGCAGGATATTGACGATACGATCGAGGGCCATTACCAGGCCCTGAAGTCGCTGTGACGGCCGGACCGGAGGATCGGTCCGGCGCGGGCAGTGCCGGCTTCGCGGGCGGCGGCAAGTGGACCCGGCGCGGGGAATGGCTGGAAGCCATGCCTGGCCGGGTCATTACAGCGGCTGCCGACAGACCGGCAGCCATCGATACCTGGCTGCTGGGCGTAGCCGGCATGCCGGAGAAGCTGCATTCCCGGCTGCGCCGCGAGGACGGCATCCAGTGGAGGGGCGACCGGCTGCGGCTGGCCCTGTTCCCTCACAGGGAAGCCGGAATCGAGCCGGTGTGGCAGGAGGCTGCGGCTGAGGTGCTGTTCGAGGACGACTTCTGCCTCGTGGTCCACAAGCCTGCGGGTCTGGCGGTTCATCCGGACGGCAGCGGTACGGGAGTAACGCTGGATCATCTCGTAGCCGCGCATTATGCGGCTTCCGGCGGCGGCATTGCCGTCCGTCATATCCACCGGCTGGACAAGGATACCACCGGACCTGTGCTGTATGCGAAGAACGAATACGCCCAGCTTGTGCTTGATGAGGATATGCGTGAGAAGAACGTATCCCGCTTGTACGCGGCGATTGTTGAAGGCACAGTGCCGCCTGAGCTTACGGTGATCGATGCTCCAATCGGCCGCGACCGCCATCATGCGGCGCGCCGACGGGTATCCCCGGGAGGGCAGGCGGCGGTGACACGAATTGTGGGACGCGAGGCCCTGCCCGGCGGAACTATAGTGAAGCTGGAGCTGGAGACGGGCCGTACGCACCAGATTCGTGTCCACCTCAGCCATGCGGGCCATCCGCTGTTCGGGGATGATCTCTATGGAGGGTCCGGCTGGCATACGGCAGAGGTTCCCTCCGGCGACAGCAACCCAACGCAGCCGCTCCGCACGGCACCGGGACAAGTCAAGTCTGCCATTACGGCCTGGTTCGAGGAGCAAGAGAAGGCGGGTCTCACGCCGGGTCTGCAAGGACCCGGCAAGCAGCCGGCTCCTCCTCTCAAGCCGGGAGCCAAGGTGAAGAAGGAGAGTTCCGACCGCCAGGCGCTGCACGGCGAGAAGCTGATTTTCGCCCATCCCTGGACCCGGAGCCGCATCGAAGTAGCTGACCCCTGGCCGGAGGATATGCTCCGTCTGCGCGCACAAATCGGCGGCGTAGATCAGGAGTAGGCCATTACCGAATCGGCTCTTTGAAGTTAAGTAACTCAAAAAGATGCCATGCCCAGCCGGGCCGCGTTTCTCTGATTTCTGGAGGATAGCGGCCCGGTTATTTTGTTGTTGTTCATTGCGACCTCCCCGAGCAGAAATATCGAACAATAAGTGGTTTATGCTATTTAATTTACGCACCATTACTCTCCAGGGGACGTTAAGTGGATTTCCAACTGTTGCCGGATATTCGTAGATTTACTGTTGAACAGTTGCCCTTTTTCCACTTATTTCATTGTAGCCACCAGTTAGCCAACGTGCCCTCTGATACATTTCCGCGCTCAAACCCGTCTTACTAGTATGAGGAGATGATCTGACTGTGGGCATGAGATGGAATCGCAGAGTGGCAGGAATCTTAGCCGCCTTGACTCTGGTGATTGCCGCCGGAATAATGCTGGTTGTGCGGCTGGACAACAAATATGGCGTAATGGGTCTGGTTGCCCAGCTTCAGAGCTTCCAGGTGAGGGTAGACAATCAATCAGACTTTGAGCTGAGTATTCTGGAGACAGGAGTGGTAACCAGCGCAGCAGCGGAGGCGTCAGTAGACGAAGTTGGCAAGATACTCAAAAGCGGAAAAACCGTAAAAATTAAGCCCCGGCTAACCTTAAACGGTGAAGGCGGAATTTATCTGAAGTATGCAGATCCAAGAGAACCGGACGTTCCCATAACCATCGGAATATGCTCCTACACCGAAACTTTATCCGGATATTCCAAGGTTATCATTACGAATAACAAGGTGACAATCAAACAAAACTGCAGCTAATCTATGCACAATCCAGATATTTGCAGATTTCCAGTAACATTTGTAACTGACGGTCTGTCAATATATTGATAAAAATAGGATGTAAGCGCAGTCTATTTGATGAACTGGGGGAATATTTGTGAAAAAAGTTACAAAGTTAATGCTCGTGGCCAGTATCTCATTGGCACTTGTTGGGGTAGGGAGCAGCGGAGCCCTGAACAATGTTACTTCGGCAGCGAGTGCACCGCTTAAGGTAGGCCGGGTGGAAGCGGCTGCCCATGGCACCAAATGCTTCACCGTAGCGGTTGCTGTAGTACAGAATGGCGTAATTGTAGCGGCTTCGCTGGATGATTATCAGTTCCTGGGCACCGATGTAGCCACTGGTGTACCGAACTCGGACAAGGATTTCGGCAAGAACTACAAAGATCCGAACATGGTGCTGGCCTCCAAGAAGACCAACGCCAAATACTACAGTGAGCACATGACGGAAGAAGCCAAATCGACAGTAGCCTATGACAAGAACCTGGCGGCTATAGAGAAATTCGCAACAGGCAAAACTATAAAATCCCTTGAAGCTACACTGACGAACAAAAGCAAAGAGCAGGTTGTTGACGCTGTAAGCGGTGCAACGCTGGTGGACACCCAAGGTTATCTGAAAGCCATTCTAAGCGCAGCCAAAGCTGCAAAATAAACGGCGGTTCCATCCTTTAACCTATTTTACCCCTTCATCGTTGCGGCGGTGGAGGGGTTTTACTATTTAAAGGTTTTACTATTTCAAACAGGTTTCCACTTGTCTCCAGGCTGAACCTGCTGCTTCAGAAGAGTGGCACCCCTGCAATTATGGGTATAACAGTATTAAGTACAAATAGATCTGCATTCACGAGTATTCATAACTGGGGGTTAGGCCATGAAATGGCAGGGCAGAAGAGGGAGTTCCAATGTGGAAGACCGCAGAGGCCGCGGAGGCGGTGGCGGAGGCAAGCTGATTGGCGGCGGTATCAGCGGGATCGTGATCATAGTGATTGTTACGCTGCTGAGCGGCGGGAATATCGGCGATATTATGGGGAATCTGACCTCAACCGGTTCGGGTACGAACTCAAGTGTCCCTTATGAGCAGACTGCTCAGGAAAAGGAGTTATCCGAGTTCGTATCTGTCGTGCTGGCCGATACCGAGGATGTCTGGTCCGATATCTTCAAGGAGCAGGGGATGACTTATCAGGACCCGGCGCTTGTGCTCTATAGCGGCAGCGTGAACTCTGCCTGCGGAACCGCCAGCTCGGCCGTAGGCCCGTTCTATTGTCCGGGGGATGCCAACCTGTATATCGATCTCAGCTTCTATGATGAGCTGCAGCAGCAGTTCAAGGCGCCGGGAGATTTCGCCATGGCCTATGTGATTGCCCACGAGGTGGGGCATCATGTGCAGACCCTGCTGGGCGCTTCCGAGCAGCTGAATGCAGAGCGCCAGCGCCTCAGCGAGACCGAGTTCAACAAGGTTCAGGTGCGCTTTGAGCTGCAGGCCGATTATTATGCCGGAGTGTGGGCGCATCATGTCCAGGGTGAGAATCTGCTGGAGGAGGGAGACTTGGATGAGGCTCTGACAGCAGCGAGCGCGGTGGGGGACGATACGATCCAGAAGCGGGCGCAGGGATATGTGGTGCCCGACAGCTTCACGCACGGAACGTCCGAACAGCGCAAGCGCTGGTTCTATAAAGGCTTTAACTCTGGTACGATTGCCGGCGGAGATACCTTCAAGGCTACTGAGCTCTAAGCTCTAGCCTGCAACTGTTCTGTCACCACAAGAGCCGCCCATCCGCTTCACGGAGAGCGGCTCTTGTTCTTATTCGGGATTTATCATGAGGAGCCGTTTCTGCTCCGCCGGGAAGCTGGAATGTATGCCAAAAACAGCATACATTGTGCATGCGCGCAGGCGCACGGGCCGGATGTATGCCAAAAACAGCATACATTGTGCATGCGCGCAGGCGCACGCACCGGATGTATGCTAAAAACAGCATACATTGTGCATGCGCGCAGGCGCACGGGCCGGATGTATGCCAAAAACAGCACACATTGTGCATGCGCGCAGGCGCACGGGCCGGATGTATGCCAAAAACAGCATACATTGTGCATGCGCGCAGGCGCACGCACCGGATGTATGCTAAAAACAGCATACATTGTGCATGCGCGCAGGCGCACGGGCCGGATGTATGCCAAAAACAGCATACATTGTGCATGCGCGCAGGCGCACGCACCGGATGTATGCTAAAAACAGCATACATTAGACGGGTTCTGCCCGGCCCTCACAGGCCGTCCCCCTGCGCAGGAATGTGTGCTTATGGCTGCACATCATTCCGGTAAGAGAGACGGTTGCGGCCGAGCTTCTTGGATTCCAGCAGGAGCTGGTCGGCGTGGACGTACCCTTTTTCCATAGAGGTCTTCTGATTCGGGTCTGCCTTATAGTAAAAGAGTCCGAAGGATGCCGAATAGGGCACGCGGATCATCTCCTCCTCGAATTCTGCACTTACACTGTGGCCGTGAAGGCTGTCCAGCATCTCCTGAATCTGCGCCCTGCATTCCTCGAACGTCTTGTTCCTCAGGAACAGCGTGAACTCTTCCCCGCCGCTGCGGAACAGGATGTCTCCCTCCCTCAGATGCTTATGCAGCGTATCGGCAAAATGAACAATGACACGGTCGCCGACGGCGTGATTATAGGAATCATTGATTTTTTTGAAACGGTCGATGTCCGCCACTACAATCCCGATGTATTCCCCGCTCTGATTCAGCTCCTTCATCATCTTGTCCATATGCGCCCGGTTGTAGGTTCCGGTGAGGAAGTCACGGTATGCCATCTGCTCGAATTTGTCGCGTTCGTATTTGTGCTGGGCGCTTTGCGATTTGGAATAAAAAGAGATGCTGACCACATAGTTGAGCAGGAAGAGAGCGATCAGCATCTCCCAATTCTCCATTTGCAGCAGCCGCAGAAGCAGGGCGTTACTCAGGGCAACCTTGCTGAAGTCCAGCAGATTCCGGCTTCGGAACAGCAGGTGCTTCGCTTCCCGGCGTGTCTTGATATCTCCCGACAGGGCGAAGGTGAGCACCAGGAAGGTGGAGGACAGCAGGGTGGTGACGCAGACTACAAGCAGGAACAAGAGCCAGTATCCGAGCGGAAGCTTGTCCGCCAGCGGTGAGAGCGCCGTGTACAGATAATACGCAGCAGAGCCGCCCAGTGTGAAGGAGCCGATGTTGTAGAACGTATCCAGGAACTCTCCGGGATCGGCGGTTTTTGATTTCTTTTTATAGAAATACACAATGAACCGGTAGAGGGTCTCGAACAGGAGCGTGCCCAGCGGACCGGCAAAAATCCCGAAAGAGGAAGTATAGCTGATCGCATAATCGATCGTAGAATTCCCGCTCCGGGTCACAATCCGCAATTGGAAGTAGATGCTGGAGAAGATCGTGTACAGCAGTAATGCTTTTATATAGGTAACGTCCAGGACTACAGCATGCGCGGGAATGAAGGCTATAGCCAGGGATGCGACAAATAGAAAAAGGTCAAATACCCTCGCTTTGGACATGTCGGAAATTTCCTTTCAGGATTTATACCGATTATACCCGAAAAGATGTTTATTGATTAAAAGTTATTTTTAAATTTTTATAGCATGACTAAATATCTATACCCGCTGCCTGCAACATTCATATACTGTTCTGACTAGGACGGAGCAGACTGCTCCTGCACAGAAGTGAATCTATAAGCCGGGGAGAGGAATACATGAAGATATTGCTGGTCACCTACTGGGGCCTCACCAATATGGGCGGCATTTGGACGTATATGAGGCAGCTGGCAGACAAGCTGGGCGAGCAGGGCCATTCCGTTACCCTGATGGGCAGCCATGCGGAGAACAATACACTTTATTTGCTGAACCGGACGGAGTCTTTTGATAAAAAAGCGTTCTATTCGCTGCTGCTGCCGCAGCTTGATATCGGGCGGTTTCCGGCGCTGCATCTGGAGCATGGCATCTTCAGCTTTGAGCTGGGGCGTTATGTGTTTGAAGGCGGCGCCGCTGTGCTGGGGCTGGAGGAATATGATGTCATTCATGCCCAGGACCCCATAGCCTCGTACGCGCTGCGGCGGATCATGCGCCGTCCCGTTCCGCTGGTCGCAAGTATTCACGGGGCCCTGACCAAGGAGACCTTCTATGAATACAAGGGGCTTGAGCCAGGACTGACCCGGGAGGCCTACGAACAGCGCCCGATCGGGCGTTATTTCCGCAGGCTTGAGACGCTGGGTGCCCGGTCGGCTGACCGGATTCTGGTCTCTTCGGATTGGATTGGACAGCTCACGCAGAGTCTGGGGGTCAACCCGGGTCTTATTCATACCTTGCCGTACGGACTGGATCTGCATCAATACGCCGCCCGGGCCGCAGAGACGCCGCCGCTGCAATTTGCCGAGGGAATCCCTGTGATCATGTTTGCCGGACGTCTTGAATATATCAAAGGAGTCCATGTGCTGATAGAGGCGCTAGGCATTCTGCAACAGCGCTGTCAGCGCTGGATCTGTGCGGTGGCCGGAATCGGCAGCCTCCTGGAGGAGCTTATGGAGCAGACCCGCCTTTTTGGCATTGCGGGGAAGGTTCATTTCACCGGGAAGCTGGACAATATTCCGGCCGCGCTCCGGGCAGCCGATATCTATGTGCAGCCCTCGCTGCAGGATACGCAGCCCTTCTCGGTTACCGAGGCGCAGCTTGCCGGGATCGCGCCGATCGTCGCCGGAACCGCAGGTATGCCGGAGATGGTTCGGCAGGGAGAGACGGGCTGGATTGTTCCGCCTGGAGATGCTGCGCAGCTTGCTCTGCAGATCGAGCAGCTCCTGGGGGATGCGGAGCTGCGAAGACGGACCGGCCTCCAGGCCAGACAGTGGGCGGAACAGACCCGTTCGCTGGATGTCATGGCTGCGGGTACGCTGAATGTCTATCACAGGGCTATCAGTTTGCAGAGGAGCCGGCAGGGCATCCCGGACAACGTGCGTTTTGAAGAAGAACCGGGCGCGGGCGCAATTCCATCAGCCTTTCATCCGGCGGATGTGCTGAGCCAGTGTGATCCGGGTAATCCGCTTGCCGGAATGATGCGTGCTAAGCTTCCGCAGAATTACTCCATACCGGATGCGCGTACGGCCCTTTCTCCTCTGGGATAGCCGCTGTCCGCGAATGAAGCGGCAAAGTTGTCATGCCTGCCTGATTGAAGCATATACATGAGGGGAGTAACATTTTGGGCTTATACTCTGGGCTTGTCTCAGGGATAGATTATGCCAAGAAGGAGGACATTTCCCGTGTTTGACCAGTCCCATGGCTTGCGGTTTGATATTTATGAACGCATTCACCTTTCGGAAGAGCTTCCGGGAATAGCTGAGCTGGAGGAAGTCGAGCTGGTTCCCGACATCCAGGTAATCCAGCGGGAGGACCGGGCCGAGCTGCATGGCCAGCTGTTGCTCACCGGACTTTACCGGGGGGAAGATGATCGTACACAGCGTCTGGAGCATGCGATTCCCGTTGAAATCACAGTTCCGCTGACCCGGGTCAGCTCACTTGATGACATAGGGGTGGAGATCGAGAATTTCGATATTGATCTGCTGACGATGCGGACCGTTAACATTACCGGTGTGCTCTCGCTGCGAGGAATCGGAAGTGCGGATGCACAGCCGGCCTGGCAGCAGGAGGAATACACGGTAGCGTATTCGCCGGAGGCAGGAGACAGCAAGGGGGCCGGAGAGCCATTCCGCAGTCCGGAGAATGACACCCTCTATGAGAATTCGCTCTGGACATATGGCGAAGGGGCGGCGGAGGGGGCTGTGGAAGATCAGGACTCCGCAGCACCGGCTGAGGCTGAAGGCCAACCGCTGTTGGCGGAAGACGCTCCGTATACCCAGCCTGCGGCCTATCTCTCTACACCGCTGAAGGACAAGGAACAGAGAGTAAGGACCCATAGCCTGGATACGGCATCCCCGGCAGGCCGGAAGCAGGCGGCTGATCCGGTCTCCGGCCACTTCCTCACCTCCAAAGAGAAAACGGCACCGGCGGCTGTGAACCAGTCGCTTCAGGAAGACACCGGGCTGCAGACAGGTACCGCCGCATTGAACACTGTGGATCACTGGGGCAATGCGAAGCTTCATGCCGTATCGCAGCCGGAGCCGGTGCTTACCTCCGCTGCCAGCGATGCTGCTGCGCTGTTTGCCGGGAACGAAGAGGGGGAGGCGGCAGAGGAGATCCAGGCGGAAGACAATGAGGTCTTCCTGTCGGCGGAATCTCTGGCTCCCCAGGAGGAGAAAAAGGATCTCAAGGTTGCCCTTGGCAGCAAAAAAGAACCGGGAGCCGCCGAGCAGGAGCCGCTCACCTTCTCCTCGCTGCTTAGCGCAAGCCGCGCCAACAAAGAGCTGGAGGATCTGCATTCCGGCGATATGGCATCTCAGGAAGAAACTGTTCCTGAGGCTGGCAACGATACGGCCTGGAAGAGCCGGTTCATCGGCGGGCGCGGCGGAACGGATCTGTTCCGCAAGGTGCGGCTGTGCATCGTGCAGCGGGAGGAGACGCTGGACACCATTGCAGAGAAATACCAGCTAAGCACCCGGGAGCTGTCCATGTACAACCGGCTTTCCGGTCAGATTGTAGAAGAGGGACAGGTATTATATATTCCCTGAGATGAAGCCAGCCTTCTTCACAGGTTATCCCCCGCCTTATAGACCGGACGGGGGTATTTGTTGTGTGTATTAACAGGTGCATCCATGAAGCAGGCTTCCCTCCTGTTGCCGTCCGCCCGTACCCTTCGTTTGAAAACCACTGAAGCCGGGGTAATAGTCACTACCGGCCTACATACATTACACATTCAGGCAGCTATGCGCTGGTACACCACTTCTGGAAGGATGAGAATTCACATGAAGAAAAAAGTGGCAGCCACTGCGGCCGCACTAAGCTTGACGCTGACAGTCTCGGCCGGTGTCTACGCCGCCAGCAATCTGAAGGAGATCAAGGCGCTCCTCAACAATAAGATCGGGATCGTCGTGAACGGCCAGAATTATACGCCAAAGGACGGCAACGGCAAAACCCTCGCCCCGATTACCTACAACGGCATTACTTATCTGCCCGTACGCTCGATCGGTGAAGCGCTGAACACCGCTGTCACTTACGATGCTGTAACCAGCCGGGTAATCATTGGCGATGCGGCTGCCCCGCCTGCCTCCTCCGGCGGCTCCTCCGCAGGAACTCCAGCGGAGTCCGTGAAGCGTCCGAAGAGCCTGCCGGCAGATTTCCCGCTTCCGGCGGACGCGAAGATCTTTGATCTAATTGAAGGCTCGGCGACCGGTAAGCCGTCTGCGACCTTCAGCTACACCACGAAGCAGAGCCTGGAGACGCTCGGCAATACGTACAAGGACTATTTTGTGCAAAAGGGAGCGACCTCCAAGACGGAGGAGGTCTCCGCCTCAGCCTTCTCGATTATTGATGCTGGAAGCACCTTCTCCGTTACGCTGGATGGCGCTCCCGGAACGGGCGGCAATCAGGGTTTCAATGTAGTTCAAGTGATCTGGAGCGGGGAGTAGGCGCCGAAGTTCATCTTCTGCGCGCCCTTTGTGTATATGCTGGTTGACTAGGGATAACACTGAATGTATTATTGAACTAAGTAATAACTAGCATAAAGACTGGGAACGGGAAGAGTAGGCGGTCAGCCCTTCAGAGAGCGGGATTATCATTGGTGTGAATTTCCGCAGGATGCAGCCCCCGAAGTCGCCCCGGAGTTGCCCTTCTGAGCTTGTCTTCATGATGAAGACGGGTTAGGATGCGGCCGGATGCAGCCGTTACCCTGCATGAGTGTCGCGCTAAGCTTTAGGAACCTTTAAGAGGGACTTAAGGCAGAGGTTTATTTTTTATTGGCGCGAAACAAAGGTGGTACCGCGAAAGAATGGCCTTTCGTCCTTTGAGACGAAGGGCCTTTTTGTATTCTCAGAAACCACTAGCTACTCAATACATTAACAGTGGAGGGTTCACAATGGCTGATAATAACAATGCAGCAGCAGAGCTGCCGAACCAGCAGGAAGCGGCAGAAGACACCGCCGCAGCTAATCACAAGCAGAGCGACATGCCGACTACATATGATCCTGGAGCGGCAGAGAAGAAGTGGTATGCGTACTGGATGGAGAAGGGGTTCTTCGAAGCCGGCAAGCGGCCGGGGGCGGAGCCTTACAGCATCGTCATTCCGCCGCCGAATGTAACAGGAATGCTGCATATCGGACACGCGCTGGATTTCACGCTTCAGGATGTGCTGATCCGCACCAAGCGGATGCAGGGATATGATACCCTGTGGCTGCCGGGCACGGACCATGCTGGTATCGCTACGCAGACCAAGGTGGAGCAGAAGCTGCGACAGCAGGGAATCTCCCGCCATGATCTGGGGCGCGAGAAGTTCCTGGAGCAGGTATGGGCCTGGAAGGACCAGTATGCACAGACGATTCATGACCAGTGGGCCAAGATGGGCCTATCCCTGGATTACTCCCGCGAACGGTTTACCTTTGATGAAGGCATGAAGCAGGCGGTAAGCAAGGTCTTTGTAGAGCTGTACCAGAAGGGCCTGATCTACCGCGGCAAGCGGATTATTAACTGGGACCCGGCTGCCCGTACGGCTCTGTCGGACATTGAGGTTATATACAAAGAAGTGAACGGCCATCTGTACCATCTGCGTTATCCGCTCAAGGATGGCAGCGGCTATATTACTGTAGCTACAACCCGTCCCGAAACGATGCTGGGCGATACAGCGGTTGCAGTTCATCCTGCGGATGACCGTTATAAGGGGCTTATCGGCAAAACGCTGATCCTGCCGATTACCGGCCGGGAAATTCCGGTGATTGCTGATGAGTATGTAGATAAGGAGTTCGGCAGCGGCGCGGTTAAGATTACACCGGCCCATGATCCGAACGACTTCGAGATGGGTGTCCGCCATAACCTTCCGCAGATCAATGTGATGGATGAAGGCGGCGTGATGAATGAGGAGGCAGGCGCTTACCAGGGGCTGGACCGCAGCGAATGTCGCAAGCAAATCGTTGCCGACCTGAAAGAGCAGGGAGTGCTGATTTCTATCGAGGACCATGTACACCAGGTTGGGCACAGCGAGCGCTCGGGAGCCGTGGTAGAGCCTTATCTGTCCACCCAGTGGTTCGTGAAGATGCAGCCGCTGGCCGAAGCTGCTATTGCGGCACAGAAGGAAGGCAACGGCGTTAATTTCGTGCCGGATCGCTTCGAGAAGACCTACCTGAACTGGATCGAGAATGTCCGTGACTGGTGTATCTCCCGCCAATTGTGGTGGGGCCACCGTATTCCGGCGTGGTACTCCGAATCCACCGGGGAGATCGTAGTTGCGCATGATGAGGAAGAAGCGCGCCGTATCAGCGGGCTGTCCGACCTGAAGCAGGATGAGGATGTTCTGGATACCTGGTTCAGCTCGAACCTCTGGCCGTTCGCTACATTAGGCTGGCCTGATGGGGACAGCAGCGACTACCAGCGTTACTATCCGAACAATGTACTGGTTACCGGCTACGATATCATCTACTTCTGGGTAGCGCGCATGATCTTCTCCGCCATGGAATTCACCGGACAGAAGCCGTTCTCCGATGTACTGATGCACGGACTTGTACGCGATGCCGATGGACGCAAGATGTCCAAGTCACTCGGCAACGGCATCGATCCGCTGGATGTGATCGAGCAGTACGGCGCTGACGCCATGCGCTATATGATTACGACCGGCAGCACTGCGGGCCAGGATCTGCGATTCCGTATGGAGAAGGTGGAGCAGGCGCGCAATTTTGCCAACAAGATCTGGAATGCCTCCCGGTTCGCGCTGATGAATCTGGAAGGCGTAGCCTTTGAAGATATTGACATTACAGGTGAGCTTGGTACGGCGGACCGCTGGATTCTGCACCGCCTGAACGAAACTTCCCGCGATATTACGCGTCTAATTGACTCGTACGAGTTCGGCGAGACCGGCCGCCTGCTCTACAACTTCATCTGGGATGATCTGTGCGACTGGTACATCGAATTCGCCAAGCTCTCGCTATATGGAGCGGACGCAGCCGCCAAGGCCAAGACCCAGTCTGTTCTGGCGTACGTGCTGGACCGCACACTGCGCCTGATTCACCCATTCATGCCGTTCATTACGGAGGAGATCTGGCAGCATCTGCCGCATCAGGGCGAATCGATCACACTGGCCGAATGGCCGAAGTACGATGCAGCGCTTGAGAATCCGCAGGCAGTGGCAGAGATGAACCTGCTGATGGATATCATCCGGGCCGTTCGCGGTATCCGGGCAGAAGTGAATGCGCCGATGAGCAAGAAGGTCGAGCTGATTATCAAAGCCGGCAGCCAGGACACCCTGGATATTATTTCCCGCAACGACAATTACATCGGGCGCTTCTGCAATACCTCTTCGTTCGAAGCAGGCCTTGCGCCGCAGACGCCGGATAAAATGATGTCCGCCGTGGTTACCGGAGCGGAGCTGCTTCTGCCGCTGTCCGGTCTGATCGATATTGATCAGGAGATTGCCCGTCTCGAAAAAGAAGTTCAGACCCTGAACAGCGAAGTGGAGCGTGTGGAGAAGAAGCTCAGTAATCAGGGGTTTGTGGCCAAAGCGCCGGCTAAAGTCATCGAAGAGGAACGGGCTAAGCAGGCGGATTATTCCGACAGACGTGAGAAAGTGCTGGCCCGTATTGCAGAGCTGAGAGGATAACGGACATGGAAGAGATCACACGGAGCGGCAATGCCGCTCCCTTACATTCTTATACAGAAGCGGTAGACTGGATCAACAGTCTGATTCCTTTTGGAATCCGGCCGGGTCTGGAGCGGATAGAGCTTCTAATGGAGAAGCTGGGACATCCGCACCGGAAGCTCAAGTTCATTCATGTGGCGGGGACGAACGGCAAGGGGTCGACCTGCGCCTTTTTAACCTCGGCCCTTATTCAGAGCGGATATTCGGTAGGTACCTTCACCTCTCCTTATATCACGAAGTTCACGAACCGCTTCCAGTACAACGGCACCGATATTCCTGAGGAGACTCTGCTTGCGCTTGCCAATCGGCTACATCCGCTGGTCGAGGATATTGCGGGGAGCGAGCTGGGTTCACCGACCATGTTCGAGGTGGCGACGGCGCTGGCCATTCTCTATTACGGCGAAGTCTGTTATCCCGATGTAGTCGTATGGGAGACAGGGCTTGGGGGAAGGCTGGATGTAACGAACATTGTTACTCCGATTGTGTCGGTCATTACGAATGTTGGACATGACCATACTGATGTGCTGGGAGATACGCTTACGCTGATCGCGGGCGAGAAGGCCGGGATTATTAAGCCGGGCGTTCCTGCAGTCAGCTGTGTGAGCCAGCCGGAGGCTGTCGCCGTACTGAAGGCCAAGGCAGCAGCTACCCGTTCGACACTCTATTTAGCCGGAGAAGATTTCAGCTATAGTAATGCCCGGCAGAGAGAAGGCTGCCAGCACTTCACCTTCAAGGGGCCGTTCCGCGGGCTTGAGCTGGATATTGCCATGAAAGGCGAGCACCAGCTGGAGAATGCGGCCGGGGCCATGATGACGCTTGAGGTGCTGCGGCAGTATATGGCCTTCATGCTGGAGGACGAGGATGTGCTTGAGGGGTTCCGCGGCACATTCTGGGCCGGAAGGCTGGAGGAAGTGAGCACTTCGCCCAGAATCATTCTGGACGGTGCGCACAATCCCGAAGGGGCTGAGAGCCTCGCGAAGAGCCTTCCGCAGTTCCGGCCTTACGGTAAATTAAATTTGCTGCTGGGGATGCTGGCAAATAAGCATCACGAGTCGTATCTCAAGCATATACTGCCTATAGTGGATACGCTCATCCTGACCGAACCGGATTTCCGTAAGAAAATGGACGCGGAAGATCTGCAGGCGATCGCAGAGAGTCTGCGGAATCAATATGCCAAGGATAACTTGGAAATCATAGTAGAACGTAATTGGGGCCAGGCGCTGCAGAAGCTGCAGACGATCACAGCGGACGATGACCTTGCAGTTGTGTCCGGAACGCTGTATTTGATTTCTGATGTGCGCAGTACGCTTTTACGGCAACCCGATTCTGAAAAAGGCTGGTGACGAACTGTTGGATACTACTGAACGTGTGCATTTTATAGGGATCGGCGGCTATGGCATGAGCGCGATTGCCCGGGTGATGCTGGAGATGGGATATACAGTTACGGGCTCTGACGTAGCTGCACAAGAGTTAACGGAGAAATTGATTGCCAAAGGTGCCAAGGTCTTCATCGGGCACACGGCGGAACAGGTAAAAGGCGCGGATCTGGTCGTCTATTCCACGGCGCTTGCAGCGGATAACGTGGAGTGGGTGGAAGCGGAGCGGCTGAAGATTCCGATTCTGCACCGTTCGCAGATGCTGGCGCGGCTGCTGAATCAGCGGAAGGGAGTAGCTGTTGCCGGAGCGCACGGCAAGACTACCACCTCCTCTATGATCGCTTTGGTCATGGAAGACTGCGGCGTGGACCCTACGTATATTATCGGCGGGGAGATTATGAATGTCGGCACGAATGCCAAAGCGGGACAAGGGGAATTCGTTGTGGCCGAGGCCGATGAGAGTGACGGCTCATTCCTGCAGTACCATCCGTGGCTGGGGATTGTAACGAATATAGAGGCCGACCATCTGGAGAATTACGGCGGCGACTTCGGCAAGCTGAAGGACGCTTATGTTCAGTTCATGAATCAGCTGCGCGAGGACGGAACGGCTATCGTGTGTGCGGATGATGAGAATCTGAAATCCCTGCTGCCTAAGGTGAAAGGCACAGTCATCAGCTATGGAATCGAATCAGAAACGGCTGATTATAGAGCGACTGATATTGTTCTCGGCGACCGCCAGGTATCCTACACCATGAATCATGGAACAGAGGTGCTGGGCCGTATTGAGCTCTCTATTCCGGGACAATACAATCTGTATAATTCCATGGCGGCAGTAATTTCCTGTCTGAAATCGGGCATTGCCTTTGAAGCCATTGCGGCTGCGATTGTGAAATTCCACGGTGCCAAACGGCGTTTCCAGGTGCTGGGCGAGGTTGACGAGATTCTCGTTATTGATGATTATGCGCATCATCCTACAGAGATTCAGGCTACGATCAGCGCCGCCAAAGCAACCGGCAAACGCATTATCGCCGTGTTCCAGCCGCAGCGCTACACACGTACCTTCTTCCTGCTGGATGCGTTCAGCCGTGCGTTCAGCGAGGCCGACGAAGTGATTATCACCGATATCTATTCCCCTGCGGGCGAGAAGCAGATTGAGGGAGTCACCTCCGCCAAGCTGGTAGAGCTGATTGTGCAGAACAGCAACGCCGGTGCGCGGCATCTGCCTACGAAGGAAGCGGTGCTGGCTGATCTGCAGAACCGGATTGCTCCCGGTGATCTGGTCATCACCATGGGTGCAGGCGATATCTGGAAGGTCGGCTATGCGCTGGCAGACAGCTTGAAGAACCGGTAAAATAGCATGCATTGGAATAAAAGCGGCCCCACATTCCTTCAATAAGGAGTGTGGGGCCGCTTCTTTTAGGTTCTAGGTTAATGGTACCGCCTGCAACTTTGGGTAATAGATCCTAGATGTCCTGGGTAGTCCATGACAATTGACCAATAGAGAGTAGGAGAACAAGCCATGAAGGAACCGTTGCTATTCATTTCCGCAGAGAATCCATATCCGCAGGACAGCGGGGGCAAGCTGAGAACAGGCAATATTCTGAAGCTTCTGCTTACCAAATATGATGTGGATCTTATCACCTATGCCAATCCCCGGAAGATAGGGGCGCCGGAGATGCTTCCGTCACTTAGGGTGCATGAAGTGAAGCGTACGGTCAGCTACAGAAGAGCGCTTCTGCGTTCCCTGTATACCTGGCGTAATTGTTCGTATATGAGTCATGTCGATGTGGACATGAAGGACAAGATCAAGGAGCTCTGCAGCCGCCGGTCCTACAGCCATGTATTTATATCGCACAGCCTGCTGGGCTGCTGCATTGACATGGTTCAGCGCTCCCTGCCTGACACTGTAATCATTACAGATGCGCATAATTTTGAGAGCGGCTTGTCTGCACAGCTTGCAGGCGGGAAAAAGGGGATTGCCAAGCTCTACTATTCCCTTAATGCCGGATGGACACGCAAGGATGAGCTGAAGCTGATGGACAAGACCGGTCTGCTGCTGGCCACCTCGGAAGAGGATGCTCTGGCCTTCAAGGCGCTGGCCCCAAGCCAGTCGCATAAGGTTCATGTCATTCCTAATTTCATACGGATAGAGGATTACCGGACCAAGACGCTTTTGCCCAAGGAGCAGTGGATTATCCTTCCGGGTAATATGAACTACTTCCCTAACATTAACGCAGCTCTCTACTTCTACAACGAGGTATATCCGCTGGTTAAGGCGAGGGTACCGGATATCAAATGGTATATTGTCGGACGGGATGTGCATCCGGAGGTAGCGGCGCTGGCCTTGAAGGATTCCTCTATCGTCATCACCGGATATGTGGATAGTGTAGCGGATTATATACGCAAGGCGCAGGTGGTCATTGCTCCGCTGCAGGAAGGCAGCGGGACACGGCTGAAAATCCTGGAGGCCTGGGCGCTGAAGACCCCTGTGGTCTCAAGCACTAAAGGGGCGGAAGGGTTGATCTGCGAGCATTCGCGGAACATTATGATTGCCGATGATCCGGTTTCTTTTGCCGATAGTGTGACACAGCTCCTTCAGGATCATGAAAGAGGAGTAGTGCTCGCGGACCGTGCCTACGAGACTCTGCTGGCACATTATGAGGCGGAAAGTGTCAAGGATAAGCTGCTTCGCCTGGTCTGAAGGGATGCGGAAGGTGAAAAAATTATTTTCCTCCATAAATCGACAACCTTCTCAGGGGGACTGCGTTACTATAGATCTACATCGAAAGTTTCACAATCCTGGGCTGGATGTCATCCGGCCTTTTTTGCTTCGTACATATTCACACACATTTACATAGAACCAAGGAGCTATAGCCATGAGAGAGAGAATGCTGTTCCTGTCTGCCCGGAGTCACATGCCGGCAGACCGGGAAGGAGACCTAAGAACAGAGAATTTCCTTGATATTCTGCTGGAGCGGTTTGATATTGATCTGCTGGAGTATTGTCACCACCGCCGCGAGACGCAGATTCTGCGCAGTCCGGCCCTGACCGTGCATCAGGTGAAGCGGCCTGCATCCACCCGCAGAAGCCTGCTGTTTCCGCTGAACAGGCTCCGCTCGGATGCCACGATGATCGGCAATGACAAGTCGCTGCGGGCGGTCATTACCGGGATGTGCAGCCAGCATGCCTACAGCCATGTGTTTGTTTCGTATGCCATGCTCGGCAACGGGCTGGACCTGGTCTCTTCCCTGCTTCCCGGTGCTGTTATTGTCACCGATGCCCGCCGTACAGGCGGCCTGCAGGTGCAGAGCAGGGCGGCTGGCAAGCGGGGAATCAGCACAGGCTACCGCAAGCTGAATGATGCGCTGATCCGCCGCGAAGAGCGCCGGTTAATGAACAAGACCAGTCTGCTGCTGGCCGCTTCAGAAGAAGAGGCGCTTTCCTTCAAGGCGGTATCCTTTGCCGATGCGGGCAAGGTGCATGTAGTTCCGCCTTACATTGACCTGAGCACACTCCCTTATGCGGCTGCCGGAGATACAGCCAGGGATAACTCCATCGTTCTGCACTGGGACATGCATTCCACTCACGGCAAGAATGCAGCGTTGCTGTTCTTCAAGAAGGTATATCCGCTGATTCAGGCCGCGGTGCCGGATATCCGGTGCTGGATTATCAGCCGTGAGGTGCATGCAGAGGTTGCGGCTGCCGCCCGCAAGGACTCTTCTATTCTAATCATCGGGGAAGCTGACCAGGCAGCCGATTATATCCGCAGGGCCAGAGCTGTGGTTGCCTCATGCTGCGGGGACTGCGGCAGTCAGAGCAGCATTCTGGAGGCCTGGGCCCTCCGTACCCCGGTGGTCAGCAGCCTGAAGGGCTCGGAGGAGCTGATCTGTGAGCCGGGGCGGAATATTCTGCTGGCTGGAACAGCGGCTGGTACTGCCGATCATCTGATCAGGCTGCTGACTACGCCGGAGCTCGGCTCCATTATTGCGGATCAGGCCTACCGGACGCTTAGCGAGCATTATGCCGCAGACGGAGTGAAGGCGAGGCTGCTTAGTCTGGTGTAAATATATTAAAATAGCATATCTCTCTCGTATCTTTCATATCTTTCAGTATAGAACTGAAGATGGCGAGGTGAGGGTATTGAGTAACGGAAGAATGACATTCCGGTTCGACGGGGACCAGGGAAGACAGCGGACAGAGACGGTAGACCTCCAGGCGGTGAAAGAAACCGGTGCGGTTCCGGAGGATAAGGAGACTGACAAGGTGCAGCGCCGGGGGGGTCATCCATCCTCTTTTTCCAAGACCGGTGAATATATTGTGGATCTGGAGAAGGTGGAGTTGCCCCGGTCTGTAGAGTCAGCTTACATGAAGCCCCCGGGCTCCGGCCGCCGCAACCGGGATACTCCTGAGGATAGCTATGATTTGGGGCTGTATTCGGTTGTCCGTCCTGCTTCGGCAAGGAATCTATGGGAACAGGGTGAAGATTCGGAGGAGTATTCCCTTTACGGAGGGGCGGGTGAACAAGGTCTGTATTCAGCAGATGAGCACTACCCGCTGTACGAAGATAACCTGGAATCAGCCGCTGACAGTTATGGTCAGCCGGGCGCTCAGGGGAACAGCTACGACGGCTCCTATCATACCCGCCGTCCCTCGTATTGGTGGAAGTTCGCACTGTCCGTAGCAGGGGCGCTGGGAACGGGAATCCTGCTCGGATACGCCGCCCTGTCGTTCATAACAGGAGGGACGGGGGAGACGGGTACCGCTCCCGGCAATGCGGCGGTTAAGACGGGAATCACTCAGGGGCAGAAGGCGGCAAACAGCGATACCGCAGCAGAGATTACGGGCGTGCCTGCTGAGCAGACGGGAGAGGCGGCGTCGGTGCAGGTTCCGGTTCAGGTTGCGGCACAGAGCTATTATCTGCTGCAATATGGCGTCTTCAGTACACCGGCAGGGGCGGAGCAGGCCCGGCAGGAGCTGCTGACCGCAGGCCTTGCCGCAGGTCTTGACCCGGCTGACGGCAACCGTGTATACGCCGGGATGTCTCCTGACCGCGAGCAGGCCAAGCTGCTCAGCAGTGGCCTCAAGGGACAGGGGATCGAGCTGTATGTGAGGGAAGTGGCTCTGCCAGCTGTGAACCAGGTCCGCTATACCGGAACAGCGGAGGCGGTGGACAGCTATTTCACACTCAGCAGCCAGCTGTTAAGCGAGCTCAGCAGCCTGTCTGCTTCCCTGCTTGGCGGGGGGGACAGCGGGAACGGCAGCGGAGCGGTAAGTGATCTCCATATGCAGTGGTCCCAGGCGGTCAAGGCACTGGAACCGGGCCTGACTCCCGAAGGGCAGAAAATCGCCGCCGGGCTGGAGAAATCCATGAGCCGGGGAATAGCCGCCCTGAACGAGTACAGCAAGAATAAGGCGGAGGGGCTGCTCTGGGAGGTGCAGGAGGCCATGATGAGCTTTCTGACCGGCCAGAAAAGCCTGTTGTCCGCCATGAGCTGACCGCTTAGGCGCCAGCATTACTAACGGGCCGCTAAGCATAGGATAAAGGATCCCCCGTACCGGGCAGTATGCCCGGCGGGGGATTGCTGTGTTTCAGGGTGGATCCTCTTGCGAATGATGAAATTTGCCGGCTGTGTGCGTGGTAAACATTTCCTGGATGGATTTTGAGTTTGTATTGATCTCCGTTTCACCGTATAATAATTAGGGTGTCAAAAAATGGCGAGGGAAGACTTGAATGAAGAAGAAAAATGTAGGAACACTGCTGTTATTTCTTATTCTGGGCTGGCTGGCCGGAGCCTGGATTGCCAAGCTGCTGGAACCTGTACAAGCTTTGTCTTTTCTTACAGCTTCGACTGTGCTCAAGTGGTCGCCGCAAGCCGATTTAGACATCATAACCTATGACATCACAATCCATTTGAAACTGTGCCTGCTCAGCCTTGCCGGGATTATTACAGCCGTATGGCTGTACCGCAGGCTGTAGCCTTAGCTGGCAGCATCAGGAAGGGACGTTAATCACAGTGGAGCATGACAACAACACACGGCATATTATTTTGGCCTCAGGTTCGCCGCGGCGGCGTGAGTTGTTAGCCTCGCTTGGCCTGCCCTTCGAGGTGCTGTCCAGCGATGCTGATGAGAGTACGCCGCCTGAATGGAGTCCTGAAGCTATTGTACGGAATCTGGCCCTGCGTAAAGCAGAAGCCGTGATTCCTGTTGCCGGAGACCGGGATGCCGTTATTATCGGCAGCGACACGATTGTTGTGCTTGACGACATGGTGCTCGGCAAGCCGGCGGACGAGCAGGACAGCGCCAGAATGCTGGGCATGCTGCAAGGCCGGACGCATCAGGTATACACCGGGGTGGCCTGCATCGGTTCCGCAGAAGGACGTACCCTGGTAGATCATAGGGTAACCTCTGTAACTATGAGAGCAATGAGCGAAGATGAGATCTCCGCTTACATAGCGACCGGGGAGCCTGCCGACAAAGCCGGCTCTTACGCGATACAAGGACTGGGCGCCACCCTGGTGGAAGAAATTGAAGGCTGCTATTTTAACGTGGTCGGTCTGCCGCTGTCACTGCTGAGCGGTATGTTGTCCGGGTTTGGCATTTCGGTGCTGAACCGGTAAGGTAGCCGAAGAAAGAAGGTTAGGGATGGAGTCGCAAACATTTATGCTGCGTGACCTCCCCCATGAAGAACGACCACGAGAGCGCATGATGCATTATGGGGCGGAATCATTAAGTCAAGCGGAGCTTCTGGCTATTCTGCTGCGCACAGGTGCGCACCGTGAATCAGCCATCCTTATCGCCCAGCGGCTCTTGAGCCATGCAGGCGGTCTCCGCGGACTGGCGGATCTGAGCATTGAAGAATTGACGACAATCAACGGCATCGGCCCTGCCAAGGCCGTGCAACTCAAAGCAGGCATAGAGCTGGGAAGACGCATGGCGAATTCCCGGCTTACCGAACCGGTCACCATCCGCAGTCCCCAGGATGCGGCGGAGATTCTGACCGAACAGCTGCGTTATTTGCAGAAGGAGCATTTTATCTGCCTGTTCCTGAATACGAAGAATCATGTTATTGCGCAGGAAACATTGTCTATGGGTAGCCTTAATGCCTCCATTGTGCATCCCCGCGAGGTGTTCCGGGCAGCCATGAAATGCAGCAGCGCAGCAATTATATGCGCACATAATCATCCGAGCGGTGATCCTACGCCGAGCCCTGAAGACATCTCCCTGACCTCCAGGCTGATGCAGGCGGGCGAGATTGTCGGTATTGATGTGCTGGATCATCTGGTGATCGGAGATAGCAGCTACGTAAGTTTGAAAGAGAAAGGCTACATGTAATACAATTGTCTAGATTCACAAGGAAAAGGAGCATACAAGATGTTAGGTGGTTTTACGAAAGACTTAGGAATTGACTTGGGGACAGCGAATACGCTTGTCTACGTGCGCGGTAAAGGGATTGTTGTCAGAGAGCCGTCCGTGGTAGCCATTAATACAGACAGCAAGACGATTGAAGCCGTAGGGGAATCTGCCAAAAAGATGATCGGACGCACACCGGGCAACATCCGTGCCATCCGTCCGATGAAGGATGGGGTCATTGCCGATTTCGATACTACAGCAACGATGATCAAATATTTCATCCGCCAGGCCCAGAAGCAGCGCTCGATGTTCCAGCGCCATCCGAATGTCATGGTGTGTGTTCCCTCCGGTATTACTGCCGTTGAACAGCGTGCGGTAGAGGATGCTACGAAGCAGGCCGGAGCGCGTGAAGCCTATATTATCGAGGAGCCTTTTGCTGCTGCCATCGGTGCGGATCTTCCTGTATGGGAGCCGACCGGAAGCATGGTTGTCGATATCGGCGGAGGTACTACCGAGGTGGCGGTAATCTCGCTCGGCGGTATTGTTACCAGCCGTTCTGTACGTGTGGCAGGGGATGATGCAGATGAGTCCATCATTCAATACATCAAGCGCCAGTATAATCTTATGATCGGTGAACGTACCTCCGAGCAGCTCAAGATGGATGTGGGCTCTGCCCTGCCGCTTGAGAAGGCCGAGACGATGGAGATCCGCGGACGCGATCTGGTAACCGGTCTGCCGAAGACGCTGACCATTACCTCCGATGAGATTTGTGAAGCTCTGTCCGACACCGTGAATGCGATTGTTGAAGCCGTGAAGGTTACGCTGGAGAAGTGTCCGCCGGAGCTGGCTGCCGATATTATGGACCGCGGCATTGTGCTTACGGGCGGCGGCGCGCTTCTGCGCAACCTGGACAAGCTGCTGGCGCGTGAGACCGGAATGCCGGTGATTGTGGCCGAGAATCCGCTGGACTGTGTTGCAATCGGCACGGGCAAGGCACTGGAGAATATCCACTTGTTCAAGAGCCGCAGCGGTTCGGGCCTTCGCTCCAAACGCTAGGATCATACTGACTGTGAACGTCAACCCCTGAGGTTGGAGAAATACGGTTATTAGAGGGTGCTCGAGATTGTTCAAACTGTTTAACAATAAACGACTGTTTATATTGCTGATTACGCTGGTTACGTTTATCGTTCTGATGGGCTTCAGCCTGGGGCAGAGGAAAACCCTGTCCTGGCCGGAGAACTTCCTCAGGGATACGACCGGATTCGTACAGAAATTGTTCTACAAGCCCGCTGGATACGTAGCGGGCTTCTTCCAAGATATCGGAACTCTGAATGAGCTGGCTGAGGAGAACAAGCAGCTTAAGATTCTGGCTGCGCAGTACGCCCGGGATAAGGCGCAGTTGAATTTTATTAAAGCTGAGAATGAGGGCTACAAAAAAGATCTTAAATTTACGGAAGCCCAAAAAAACATGTATAAATATGAATATCTGATCGCCAATGTTGTCAGTGTAACGACAGAGCCGGGCAATAATTCACTTGTCATTGATCTTGGGGAGAAGGATGGCATCCGGCTGAATATGTCTGTAACTTCTGTCGAGGGCCTTGTAGGGGTCATAAGCAATGTAAGTAAATTCACCTCTACCGTGAAGCTGATGACCATGATGGATAGCAAGGACCCCAATTCACAGCCTCCTATATCGGCAACCGCTGTTAACAAGGAAGGCAAGACCTTTGGGATGATTGAGAGCTACGACCAGCAGACCGGAATGCTGCTGATGAACAAAATTCCCGTAGGCGATCCGATTGCCAAGGACGATATGATTATTTCCTCTGGCGGCGGGGGAATGTATCCCCGTGGAATGACTATCGGCCAAGTGCAAGAAGTCAAGATAGGGCAGTACGGGTTCACCTCAACAGCAATCATCAAGCCAGCAGCAGGATTCCAGGACTGGAAGGAACTCTTCGTTGTCTATACGGAGGAGCGTGTAGAATAGTGAGGATGCGCAGACCTGTCCTGGTACTTTCCTTATTCTTTTTATTTATTCTCGAAGGCACAGTGCTTCCCTGGCTGATTCCTGACGCCTGGCAGATGCGTATCATTCCTGATCTCGTCTTCATCGTCATTCTGTTCGTAACAGTATATCACCACCGGCATACGGCGCTTATTCTGGGCTTATCCTTCGGGATGCTGCATGATGTGGTCTTCTATGGCCGCATTCTGGGGGCTCATTCCTTCGCTATGGGCTTATCTGCATACATGATTGGACTGATCTTCCAAATTCCCCGCGCTCCGCTGCCGCTGATGATGACAGTGGTGCTGCTCGGCAGTCTGCTGGAAGACAGTATTCTGTTTGCCATTTATAATGTATTTAATCTAAGCCAGGAGCCTTACAATTGGGCGCTCCTGCATCATATGCTGCCTACCATGCTGATTCATTTTGCTGCAGGCCTGCTTCTCTACATTCCGCTCCGGCGCCAGCTGGAGCTGCTGAAGAAAGAGACGCTTGATGAGGATGCTGCCTAAGCGGCAGCGGTATTTTCTTATCGCCCAAAGAAGGAATTTGCCCGGCCCGGCACGAATGAATGAGAATAGGGGGACAGGCATATGACAGTTAAATCCAAGCATGTAAGGATCAAGGGCATCAAGGATGGCCTGGTATTCCTGTTAGACGACAAGTGTCCCTTCGAAGACCTCTTAAGCGAGCTTCGTTACAAGCTGGAGCACAGCCATCAAAATATTCTGACCGGACCGATTGTGCATGTGGATATTAAGCTGGGCAACCGTGCGGTTACTGAAGAAGATAAAGAGGCGGTACTGGAGATCCTCAAGAGTCAGGGGAATCTGCTGATCCGTTCGGTTGAAGCTATTGAAGATCCTGAAGAGAAAGATCCGGAGGCCTTGTTCATGATGAGCGGAATGCTCCGCTCTGGCCAGGTGCTGCATCATGAGGGCAATCTGCTGTTCCTCGGCGATGTGAATCCGGGAGGAACGATTACCTGTTCAGGGGATATCTATATTCTTGGCGCGCTCAAAGGGATGGCCCACGCCGGGATCAACGGTAACCAGGAGGCAATTATTGCCGCTTCCCTGCTCGCGCCCACCCAGCTCCGGATTGCTGAGATTATCAGCAGGCCCCCGGATGAATGGGGTACCCGGGAGAGCAGCATGGAATTTGCTTATTTATCAGGCGGCGCTATGCAAATCGACAAAATTCATAATATAGTGAAGTTACGTCAGGATTTAAATGTGTTTAAAGGGGTGTAGCCTCCATGGGAGAAGCGATTGTCGTAACCTCGGGCAAAGGCGGAGTTGGCAAGACAACCACAACAGCCAACATTGGGACCGCGCTTGCCCTGCAGGGCAAAAAAGTATGTCTGGTGGATACGGACATTGGACTGCGGAATCTGGATGTGGTCATGGGGCTGGAGAACCGGATTATCTATGATCTGGTCGATGTGGCGGAGGGCCGCTGCCGTCTGAATCAGGCATTGGTCAAGGACAAGCGTTTTGATGAGCTGTACATGCTGCCCGCAGCCCAGACCAAGGACAAGACGGCCGTTACACCGGAGCAGGTCAAGGATATCATTCTGGAACTCAAGAAAGAATATGAATATATTCTGATCGATTGTCCGGCCGGAATTGAGCACGGCTTCCGCAATGCCATTGCCGGTGCCGATAAAGCAATTGTGGTCACGACTCCAGAGCATGCTGCGGTGCGGGATGCAGACCGGATTATCGGTCTCTTGGAGCAGTCGCATGTGGAATCTCCGAAGCTGGTGGTGAACCGCATCCGGCAAGGACTGGTGAAATCCGGGGATATGCTCGATATCGAGGATATTCTGCAGGTGCTCAATATTGACCTGATCGGGATTGTGCCCGATGACGAACAGGTCATCCGGGCGGCGAACAACGGAGAGCCTACCGTGATGAATCCGGACTCCTTAGCAGCGATAGCCTACCGTAATATTGCCCGGCGTATTCTTGGCGATGCAGTACCGCTGATGCAGCTTGACCAGAAGCCAGGCGCCTTCAAGAAGCTCAAGAAATTTTTTGGAATGGGCTGAATCCCGGCCACGCACTTATAGATGGCGATCTTCCGTTAAGAGCCCGCTTGCTGAGAGATCAGCAGCGGGCTTATTTCTGTTGCGCAGGAACTTGGACAGGGCTTGTTCTAAAGCGGCTTCCGCCACTCATAAAATGAAAGTAAAACAAGCCCGCCGGAGGGATCAATATGGAATACCCGAGAGAGTCCAAGAACCGCCGCAAGAAACGTATACAAAGTCTGCTGGAGGAGAAGCCGGCAGCGGGAGCAGCACCAGAGCTGTTCCGTTTGCCTGACAGTCCTTCTTCATTCAGAGAATGGGGGGCAGGAGACAGGAATGAATTTGCCTCTTCTCCTGAGCCTGACCCCGAAACGATGTGGAAGCAGCAGCGTAACCACTGGGAGGATGAGGACGGGCGGGGACCGGGACAGGGATTCCGTGCAGGTCTGCTGCGGCGGACGGTGGCCAGTCTGCTGGTCTTCGGCGCTGTATGGGGCATATTTGCCGTGCAGGAGCCATGGGCAGTGAAGGCGCAGTATTTTATTACAGACATTCTCAGCAATGATATGGACTTTGCAGCGGCACAGGTGTGGTATGAGGAACACTTCAATGGAGCCCCTTCCTTCATTCCGATCTTCGGAGATGAACAGGTACCGGCGGAGAAGGTGACAGCCGCCCATGAGCTTAGCGCCCCGCTTGCGGGAAGCATTGTGCGTCCCTTTGCCACTTCGCTTACCGGCATTGAAATCATACCGGCAGACGATTCAAGTGCCAGTGTCACGGTGAAAAGTGTAGATACGGGCCGTGTACTGGCCGTGTCGAAGGAAGCCCGGGGAGGCATCCGTATTACGGTCCGCCATACCGGGGAGATCACAGCAGAATACGGTCACTTGAGCGGGACGCGGCTCGCGGTGGATGACTGGGTACAGAGCGGAGACGAAATAGGCTGGATTCAAGGGACGGAGGATGCCCGGGTCCCGCTGCTATTTTTTGCGGTTATGAAAGACAAGTCTTATATTGATCCCGCCGAAGTGGTATCGTTTGATTAGGATCTACGGCATTGAATTGTCGCTGCATCCGCTCTTCGTGCTGATTCTTATAGTTTCTGTGTTTACCGGACAGTTCCTGGAGCTGCTCACGCTGTTCCTGATCGTATTCATTCATGAGCTTGGACATGCATGTGCGGCGCTGCTGGCCGGAGTCACCGTCAGATCGGTCCAACTGCTGCCGTTCGGCGGCGTTGCGGTAATAGAGGATCACGGGCGGCTTACGGCTGTCCGTGAAATTGGAATTGCCCTGGCCGGACCCCTGCAGAACGGAATAATGATTCTGATGGCGCTGGCGCTCAAGCAGGTGGAGTATGGAAATGTTGCCTATCTGGATTATTTTATCGGAGCCAATGCGATGATTGCTCTGTTCAATCTGCTCCCGGTGCTTCCGCTGGACGGAGGCAAAATCCTGCAGGCTGCCCTGAGTCTGCTGCTTCCGTATTATTACACGCTGCTGTGGACCGGCAGAGTCAGCATTGCGGCCAGTCTGCTAGTGATCGTGTTCGCACTGCTTCCGCTGGGGAACGGTGGCGGTCTCCGCCTTAACCTGCTGATGATCGGAGCGTTTCTGCTCTATTCCAATTGGGAGGACCAGCGCAATTTGCCGTACCGGTTTGTTGCCTTTCTGATGAACCGTGAGCGGATCTATGAGCGGTATCTGCTGGCGGAGAGCATTGCCCGCCCGATAGTTGCCCCGCTTGCGAAACCTTTGGATGAGATATTGCGTCTATTTAAACGTAACCATTATCATTATATCTATGTGATGAATGGCGACCGGGATATTGTAACCGTTGTGCCGGAGCAGCGTCTGATTGCTTCTTATTTCGGAAAGTAAAAGCGAGAAATGATTCAAACCAGAGGTGAAGCCATGAAACAAATGATCGTTCACTGTACACAGCATATTACCCGCATGGCACTTCTGGAGAACGGGAGGCTGGTGGAATATGCGGCTGAACGCGATCAGCAGCAAGGTCTGGTCGGGAGTTATTATAAAGGCCGGGTAATGAATGTGCTGCCGGGTATGCAGGCGGCCTTTGTAGATATTGGACAGAAAAAGAATGCGTTCCTCTATGTAGATGATGTACTGCATCCCCATCTGGACAAGCAGCCGGAGGTCAAGCCTTCGATTGAGACGCTGCTGCAGCCGGGCCAGGAGATTGTCGTCCAGGTGAGAAAAGAGCCGCGGGGCGGCAAGGGCGCGCGGGTAACCACGCATTATACGCTGCCCGGACGCTGGATGGTATACATGCCCTTTGCCGAATATGTCGGGGTCTCCAAAAAAATAAGCCGGGAATCCGAGCGCAGCCGGCTCAAAGGCATCGGCGAGCGGCTGCGCCAGGGTGAGGAAGGTCTCATTATGCGCACCGTCTCCGAGGACGAGCCGGCGGATGCCGTGGAGGGGGATCTGGCTTTTCTGCGGGCGCAGTGGGAAGTGATTACCCGGCGTTCCAAGGAAGCGGAGGCGCCCGCCCTGCTGCACTGTGATCTGAGCATCGTCCAGCGGTTCATCCGGGATGCCTTCAATCCGCAGCGTGACGAGCTGATGATTGATTCGGCCAAAGCGGTTAAGGAGGCGGAAGCCTTCCTTGCGGATATGGCTCCTGAAGGGTTCAAGCCTGTAGGATTCTACAGGGGGCAGGAGTCTATTTTCTCCGCTTACGGAGTAACGGATCAGCTTCACAAGAGCTTCGGCCGTAAGATTATCCTCGAAGGCGGGGCTACGCTTATCTGGGATGAGACAGAGGCCTTGACTGTTATTGACGTGAACACAGCGCAGTACACCGGCGGGACGAACCTTGAGGATACGGTGACACGGACCAACCTGCTGGCTGCGGAGGAGATCGGGCGGCTTGTCCGGCTCCGGGATACGGGCGGCATTATTATTGTTGATTTCATTGATATGGAGCGGGAAGAGCACCGCAGGCAGGTGACGGACAAGCTGGAGAGCATTATCAGCCGGGACCGGACCAAGACGCATATTCTCGGCTGGACCCATCTCGGTCTGCTGGAGATGACCCGGAAGAAGGCCAGACATGATTCTGCCGGATTTGCTCCGGTTACCTGCCAGTGCTGCGGCGGTACGGGCAAGGTGGGGACATGGCTGGAGTAGAAGAGACGACCAAAGGATGTATTTGTTTTGTGGGAAGATATTGACTTGGACTTATATCTATGATAATATCTTCAAGTATGTGTTTGGTTGTTCCAATCCTGCACATGCTGTAACCGCTCCGATCGGGTAGATGAAGCGTAATTCCTCCGGGGATTGCCACCTTGACTAGGCGAGTCTGAGACATGAGGAGGTGCAAGTACAATGTATGCAATTATCGAAACTGGCGGTAAACAATACAAAGTCCAAGAGGGCGATGTTTTGTTCATTGAGAAGCTGGAAGCTGAAGACGGCGCAAGCGTAACGTTTGACCGTGTCTTGGCTGTTTCTAACGAAGGTGGTTTGACTGCAGGAACTCCGCTGGTAAGCGGCGCGTCTGTAACAGCCAAAGTCGAGAAGCATGGTAAGGGTCAGAAGGTTGTAGTTTACAAATACAAACCTAAGAAGAACTACCACAAGAAACAAGGCCATCGTCAACCGTACACCAAAGTAACTATCGAGAAGATTCAAGCGTAAGAAGGTGCGTTAATGATTAACGTGCGGATTACACGGGCTTCTGCTCAGGGTGTCATTGTCGGTTTTGCCGTCAAGGGGCATGCGGAATACGCAAGGAACGGCAGGGATATCGTCTGCGCGGGTGTTTCGACCGTTACGGTGGGAACTGTGAATGCGATTGAGAGCCTGACCGGTGTCGTTCTGGATACTTCGATGAAGGATGGATTCTTAAGCGGAACCCTGGTTCCCGTGAATGATCCCGAAGTCTCCGCCAAGGTACAGCTTCTGCTGGAGTCCATGGTGCTGATGCTCAAGGATATTGCTAAATCCTACAGGAAATATATTCAGATACAGGAAGTCATCATTTGAAGAAGGAGGTTGACAACATGTTGAAATTGGATCTTCAATTATTCGCATCGAAAAAAGGTGTAGGTTCCACAAAGAACGGACGTGATTCCCACTCTAAGCGTCTTGGCGTGAAACGTGCTGACGGTCAGGCAGTAACCGGCGGTAACATCTTGGTTCGTCAACGCGGAACCAAAATCCACCCGGGCACGAACGTGGGCATCGGTAAGGATGACACACTGTTCGCACTTGTGGACGGTGTAGTGAAGTTCGAACGTTGGGGACGCGACCGCAAAAAAGTGAGCGTGTATCCGGTGGATGTCGCTCCGGTAGCAGCGGCACTGGAAGCGTAAGCTTGCAGAACCTATGAAGATGAGAAGCCTCCGGCATCAGTGCCGGGGGCTTTTTTTGAAACTATAAGGGTTTATATGTTTCACGCTATCGAAGCTTAAGCCTCACTTTGTGTGGGGATTCTGGTGATTGCGGAGAAAGCCTGTGGTATACTGGAAAATGGTGAATATGAAGCAAGATGAGCAGTGCTTACATTGGAATCAATTTTGCGAACCAAGGGACGGGGAGAAAGAATGAAATCCTGGAAAAGTAAGGTCTGGGCAGTCATGTTATCCGCAGTGTTTCCTTTAGGTCTCGTGTATTGGCAAACCTCCCTTTTCACATGCCTGCTGCTCGGAATCTGGGTAGCGGCAGTGCTTGCATTCAGCTTTGTCTACAACCGGCGTCAATATGAAGAGGAACTGCGTATACAGGAGAATACTCTGCAGCAGGCGGCAAACCGGACACTCAATCATCATCGTCACGACTGGATGAATGATCTGCAGGTGCTTTACGGATATATCCAGCTGGGCAAGCCTGATAAATCCGTACAATGTGTGGAAAGAATAAAGGAGCGTATTGCGCTGGACAGCCGTATTGCCAAATTGGGAGTGCCTTCCCTGGTATTCTACCTGCAGTCCTTCCGGACGTTCAGAAGCAGTCTGGAGCTGGACATTCAGGTGGAGGAAGGGCTGCAGCTGGAGGACAAGCTGAGTCCCGGGACGGGGTCAGAGCTGACTTCGGTCATTATGCAGACGGTCAGGGCGTACCAGTACAGCGGAATCACGGCGCATGGAGACACGCGGAAGCTTGAGCTCAGCTTTTCACAGGAGGGAAGGGACATTCTGATCTCTTTCAGAGGTGAGGGAGAGCAAGGCAATCCCGAACTGCTTCAGGGGCAAATTTATAATATAGTACAAGGAAAAATCATGAAGGCGGAGCAGGTACAGCCTGCCAAGGGTTATGTGGAACTGCGGTTACCGCTGGAGATGTAAGGAAGGTGAACATTCATGTTCGTAGATAAGGCTAAGATTTATGTAAAAGGCGGAGACGGCGGAGATGGTCTTGTAGCGTTTCGCCGGGAGAAATATGTACCGGACGGCGGTCCTGCCGGCGGAGATGGCGGCCGCGGGGGAGATGTGATCTTCCGCGTGGATGAAGGCTTGCGGACCCTGATGGATTTCCGTTATCAGCGGCACTTCAAGGCCGATAAGGGAATTAAGGGACGCAACAAGAGCCAGCACGGGGCAAATGCAGAGCATATGATCGTACGGATTCCACCTGGAACCGTGTTGATTGATGATGATACCCAGGAGATCCTTGCGGATATGACCCGTCATGGTCAACAGGTTGTTGTGGCCAAGGGCGGCCGGGGCGGCCGGGGGAATACCCGGTTCGCCACAGCGAATAATACGGCGCCGGAGCTTGCCGAGAATGGTGAAGAGGGCCAGGAACGTTACATCGTCATGGAACTGAAGGTCATGGCAGATGTAGGCCTGGTGGGTTTCCCAAGTGTCGGCAAATCTACGCTGCTGTCGGTCGTGTCCGCGGCTCAGCCGAAGATCGGAGCGTACCATTTTACCACCATTACCCCGAATCTGGGTGTAGTTGATGTCGGAGACGGCCGCAGCTTCGTAATGGCGGATCTGCCTGGACTGATTGAAGGCGCTAGTGAAGGGGTGGGGCTTGGACATGAGTTCCTGCGCCATGTTGAACGCACGCGTATCATCATTCATGTCGTGGATATGTCCGGCTCGGAAGGCCGCGATCCTTTTGAAGACTGGGTACTGATTAACGATGAGCTGAAGCAGTACAATGCAGCGCTAATCGACCGTCCGCAGATTGTGGCGGCGAACAAGATGGATATGCCTGATTCGGAGGAGAACCTGGCTGCCTTCCGTGAGCGTGTCGCGGAGCTTCGCCCGGATCTTGAGATTATGCCGATCTCTTCCCTGACCCGTCAGGGAGTTCAAGAGCTGCTCTACCGTGCTACGGATATTCTGGACAGTATTCCTGTGGCTCCGGTGGTTGAAGAAGTAGCCGGCAAAGAGCGCAAGGTGTATAAGCTGGAAGAGGAAGACGATAACTCATTCACAATTACCCGTGACAACGAGGCCTTTGTAGTCAATAGTCCCCGGATCGAGCGGATGATCAAGCGGATGCAGCTAAGCACACATGATGCCATTCTTAGGCTGGCCCGTACTTTGCGTCACATGGGTGTCGATGCCGAACTGCGCAGACGCGGGGCTGTGGAAGGTACGATCGTGCGGATTGCTGACTTCGAATTCGAATTTGTCGAGAACAGCAGCTACTATTAATAGATACGTCAGGATACCGGCTGTATCTTCCGAGAGGGGGATGCGGCCTTTTTTGATGTATACAGGGACGCTTCACAGAGGGCATAGCCATTTCTACGAATAAAGTTTTCTTTATATATCCGGATTAATTTACTACAATCATTATATAAGGGACACGAAGTTGAATCCAAAGGGTGTAATCTGCGTATATCATACATACCTGTCAGGAAAGAGGGAATGGACAGATGGCAATTATTGAAGTAGTCAAATATGACGGGCCTCCGGGTGTCTTCGCCTGGAAGTATCCGAACCAGGAGCTGGGCACCTGGACACAGCTGATAGTGAATGAATCTCAGGAAGCGATTCTGTTCAAGGGCGGGCAGGCGCTGGATTCGTTCACAGCCGGACGGCACACTTTGAGCACAGCGAATATTCCGATTCTGTCGAATGTGGTGAATCTGCCGTTCGGCGGCAAGTCTCCGTTCACCGCAGAGATATGGTTTGTGAACAAGATGAACTCCATGAACGTCAAGTGGGGGACCAGTGCTCCGCTGCAGCTCCAGGATCCCAAGTACAAACTCATGGTGGCGGTCCGTGCTTTCGGGCAGTTTGGAGTGCGAATCGAAGATCCGCGCAAGTTCCTGCTGAAGCTGGTGGGGACGCTGCCGGTCTTCGATCAGGATACGATGATCAGTTATTTCCGCGGCCTGCTGATGTCCAACATCAATGAACTGATTTCTTCTTATCTGGTGCACAAAAAAATCAGCATTCTGGAGATCAACGCCTACGTGGTTGAGATATCCAAGCATATTCAGGGGCGCTTGTCCTCTTCGTTCCTGGATAGCGGTATTGAACTTAACAACTTTTATATTGACTCGATCAATATTCCCGATGATGATCCGGCAACCCTGCGCCTCAAGGAAGCCTTAGCCAAAAAAGCAGAGATGGACATTATCGGCTTCACCTACCAGCAGGAGCGGAGCTTCGATGCCATGGAGGAAGCGGCAGGCAATCCCGGCAATGTAGGCGCGGGCATGATGAATGCGGGCCTGGGACTCGGCATGGGCTTTGGGCTGGCCGGACCTGCGGCGGAGATAGCCACCCGTATGACCCGGAGCATGTCCCTGGACGGCAGTACAGTCAGCCAGCCGGCACCTGATCCTGCCGCTTCTAAATCTTGCCCGGACTGCGGAACCCATAATCCGGCAGATGCACGCTTCTGTACCGGCTGCGGACGCAGCCTGCAACCGGCACTCGCAGCGGAGAATGAGGTATGCCATAGCTGCGGCAAGGCGGTCATCCCCGGTGCCAGATTCTGTCCGCACTGCGGAGAAGGCCTGATCCTGAAGTGCACAGGCTGCGGGCATGAGCTGAAGCCCGGACAGAAGTTCTGCGCAGAGTGCGGCACCAGAGCGGCTAACGGGTGAACGGAGTGCAGAGCCAGAGGTCATTTACGGGTCTTGTCACTGTCCTTTATGCTGCTGTTCTGGCGGTTACTGCCGGTGCCTTCTTCACGCTGGGGTTCTCGGAATCGTTGCCGCGCTTCGTAGTGACTCTGCTCGCTGTTTGTATGGCAGAGACCGCAGTTTATGTATATTGTATGCTATGGCTGCGCCGCGCTGCTGAAGCGGGCCGGACTTCACCGGTATTCATCAGCGGGGCTGTGATTCTGGCCTTATATGTTACTGCGGTCCTTGCTTCGGCTATTCTGCTGGACTGGATTCTGGAACTGAGCCCGCTCTGGTATGCGGTAGAGCAGCTGGTTGTCCTGATTGCAGCAGCCATCGTGCTTGCGGCTACAGGGGCCTATGGCTGGAATGCCGCCTCGGGAGAACGCAGGGCTGCGGACGCTTCGCGGAGCCTGCGTACTCACATTCAGGAGCTGTATGAGATCAGAGTGATTGCAGGCACCTGGAAGCATCCTGAGGCGGGCAGGCTGATGGAGATGATCGGGGCGCTGGAGGAGAAATTCCGCTATAGTGATCCGGTATCGAGACCGGGATTGTATGCAACGGAAGACATCATTAGGCAGCAGATCTCCCTGCTGCATGACCATGTGGCTCTGCTGCTTGTCCTGAAGGAGCCGCCGGCCCGCTGGGACACGGAGACCGAGGAATTAACCGAGAGTATTGCCGGCACGCTCCGGCGGCGTAACCAGGAGCTGGCGGCGCTTAAATAGGAGGAATAGACAGCAATGGGGATAGGGAATCAGCTGGGGGGACTGTTGCCGGGCCGGGAAGGACAGCCCTCAGATAGTCTGCCTAAGTATGAGCGGACCACTTTTGATATTGTAACTATCGGTGCCGGATATCTGTTTATGCCGCTCGGACTTGTGCTTGCGCTGGTGCGCCTGCTGGGCACTCATTATAAAAATTACCGCAAGCCCGTCAATTACAGTCTGTTGTTCCATGTATTTGTAGGAGGATTCCTGCAAATGATGGGTGTTGTCGTAATTTCCATCTTCAGTGATGCGGGGATGGACACCACAACACTGATATCAGGTTTGATCTTCGTAGGTTTGGTGCTGCTCCTGCCCGCGGCTGTATTTGCCAGAAGCGCTGCCAAAGCCAGATTCCGCTTCTCGCAGCTCGCCAATCAGTATGTACATCTGATCACGGTGGAGAGAGTCCGCTATACCGGTAATCTGGCTGACCGCACCGGGCAGAGCGAAGGCGATGTGAACAGAGATCTCAACTATCTGCAAAAGTATGGAGTGCTGGCCTCCGGCCTGCTCTTCCATGAAGGAGCCGATACAATGCCGCAGAGTGCGGCAGGACAAGCTGCCTCGTCCCCCTTCTCGCCGCCTGCAAGGCAGACCGATCAGCAGCAGCGGCTTCCCAAGTCAGTGCGTTGTCCCGGCTGCGGGGCCCAGAATACGGTAGCTCCAGATCAGTCCACTAACTGTGATTACTGTGGGACGACCATTGCTTATAGCTGATCCTACAAGGCGGATATCATTTTTAATATTATTGCTGGTGAAGGCTGTTCCTCCTAGATGATAGAGGGACAGCCTTTTTCGCATGTTTGCAGAAAGTTATTGCCATAAAAGCCTTCAATCCCGTATAATGTCCACTATGTACATACAAAAGTCTTTGGGGTGAGGACGTTCGTGAAAGAACGCTATTATTTGGTCCGGGAGGACATATTGCCCGATGCGGTGCTGAAGACCATGCAGGTCAAACAGCTGCTGGAAGCAGGAGATGCCAAAACCGTACACGAGGGCGTGGAACAGGTCGGACTTAGCCGCAGTGCTTTTTATAAATACAAAGATGGGATACACTTAATTCATCAGCTGGAGCGCGAACGCATTGTGACGATCTCGATTGATCTGGAGCACGAGTCAGGCATGCTGTCCAAGGTGCTCGGTTCCGTGGCAGTCCACGGGGCGAATGTGCTGACGATCCATCAAAGTATCCCGCTGCAGGGGCGGGCTAACGTGGTGATCTCTGTCGAGATCTCCCATCTGAATGAAGAACTGGGCGATTTGCTGGACAGTCTGAAGGCGATTCCCGGTGTGAAGCGTGCGTTAATTATTGGTCAGGGGTGAGAATACGAATGAAGCCGGTTAGAGTAGGTCTGCTGGGTCTGGGAACTGTAGGTACGGGCGTTGTCCGTATTGTGGAAGGAAATCAGGAGGATTTGAGCAGCCAGGTTGGTTCGCCGATCCTGATTGAACGTATTGCCGTGAAGAATACCGAGAAGCCGCGTGATATCGAAGTGGACCCGTCCAAGATAACCGATGATCCGTGGGCAGTTATCCGTGACCCGGAGATTGATGTCATTGTTGAGGTCATGGGCGGAATCGCGGGGACGAAGGAATACATTCTGGAGGCGCTGGAGCGCGGCAAGCATATCGTAACCGCCAATAAGGACCTTATGGCCCTGCACGGGTCGGAGATTCTGGCGAAGGCGCAGGAGAAGCAGTGTGATGTGTTCTATGAGGCAAGTGTGGCGGGAGGCATTCCGATTATCCGCACGCTGATCGAAGGCTTTTCCTCGGATAAGATTATGAAGATTATGGGGATTGTGAACGGGACAACCAACTACATTCTCAGCAAAATGAGCCAGGAAGGCGCGTCTTACCTCGACGCACTGCAGGAAGCGCAGGAGTTGGGGTATGCCGAGTCTGATCCGACCTCCGATGTGGAGGGACTGGATGCGGCCCGCAAGATGGCCATTCTGGGTACGCTGGGCTTCCGGACCAATGTGGAGCTGAGCGATGTCAGTGTGAGCGGGATTTCCGGCGTCAGCAAGGAGGATATGGCTTTTGCCAAACGGCTGGGGTACGAGATGAAGCTGCTCGGGATTGCCGAACGCCAGGATGAAGCATTCAGCATTAGCGTCCAGCCTACGATGATCCGTATGAACCACCCGATTGCCTCCGTGAATGGCGTCTTTAATGCGGTGTATGTATATGGTGAGGCTGTAGGGGAGACGATGTTCTACGGTGCGGGGGCTGGGGCGATGCCTACGGCAACCTCGATTGTGGCGGATCTCGTGGCCGTCATCAAGAACCTGAAGCTGGGGGTCAACGGGCTCAAGCAGATTGTGCCGTATAAGCAGAAGAAGCTGAAGAGCGACGAAGATATTTATTACAAAAACTTCCTCCTGCTTCATGTCGATGACAAGGCCGGGGTACTTGCGAAGATCACCCAGGTGTTTGCCGAATATGATGTCAGCCTGGATTCTGTGGTACAGCAGGCCAATCCTAATAATCCGGACGCCGAAATTATCATTGTGACGCATAACGCCAGCAGGGCCAGTATGAACAAAGTGCTGCGCCATCTGGAGCAGCTGAATGTCATTCACCGCATCAAGAGCCATTATCGTGTAGAAGGCTAAACATCGCAGCGTCCTTGGAACACAGGGCTTGCGTGCAAATATAATGAAGGAGATTTACCCGCCATGAGTATGTACGGAAGGTCTAGAGTGAAGGTCCCTGCCAGCACCGCCAACCTCGGTCCGGGCTTCGATACGCTGGGCATGGCTCTGTCGCTGTATGCCTGGATTGAAATGGAGGAAGCGGCTGAAACCGTATTTCATCTGTATGGAGATGAGATGGCCGGAGTTCGCCGGGATAAAAGCAATCTGCTCTACAAGGTTGCCCAGATGGTATTTGCAGAGGCCGGGGTCCAGGTTCCGGAGCTGTCCATCTCCATGTATTCGGAAATCCCGCTGGCCCGCGGGCTTGGCAGCAGTGCTTCGGCCATTATTGGCGCCCTGGCTGCGGCGAATGCTATGATAGGTTCACCGCTCGGTCAGGCGAAGCTGTTCGATATGGCTACTGCAATCGAGAAACATCCTGATAATGTCGGAGCCTCGCTGTTCGGGGGAATTATTACGGCCGTATGGGATGGCGAGCATGCCGATTATATCCGGATCGAGCCGCCGCAGGAGCTGGAATTCCTGGTGGTCATTCCTGAATTCGAGCTGGAGACCGTCAAGGCCAGAGAGGCGCTGCCTGCGGAGGTTACGGTCAGCGATGCTGTCCACAACATCAGCCGTACCTCGCTGCTCACCGCAGCGTTAGCCGCAGGGCGGCTGGACCTGATTGGCACAGCCATGCAGGACCGGCTGCATCAGCCTTACCGTGCACCGCTGGTGCCGGGAATGGAGAAGCTGCTGGCTGAAGCTCCGGGCCACGGCGCGCTGGGGATTGCGCTTAGCGGTGCAGGCCCGACTCTGTTATGTATGGTGGACCGCAGCGAGCAGCGGAAGCAGGAGCTGGAGCTGTTTTTAACTGAGACCATGCAGGAGAACGGAATCTCTGCCCGTACTTTATGGCTGCCTCCTTGCACCACAGGTGTCACTGCGGAGCTGCTTGAAAGAAACGGGATGCAAAACGGATCATTTTTGGATATGATAAAAGGAGAATTACAGTCATGAAATCAATAGCGGTATTGCCTCAGGGCTCGGTCTCGCATGAAGCGCTGCTGCATCTATTTGGCGGTAATCCTGTTGGCATTAAGCATCATAAGCTGATATCCGATGTTTTTCTGTCCACGGCCGGCGGAGTTACTGATTACAGTGTAATTCCGATTGAGAATACGATTGAAGGCTCGGTCAGCCTGCATATTGACTGGCTCATTAATGAAGTGAATCTGCCGATGCAGGCGGAGTGGATTTTCCCGTCGGTGCAGAATCTGATCGGCAATCCCCAAGAATTCACGGATCAGAACGGGACTAAGGATTATTCAAAGATTGTCAAAATTCTGTCCCATCCGGTGGCGATGGCGCAATGCACGCAGTTCATCCGTAAGGCTGTGCCTTGGGCTGAGCTGGAGTCCGTGGGAAGCACCTCTGAAGCGGTGGAGATTGTGAAGGGCAATCCCGGCAAAGGCTGGGCTGCCATTGGTACCTCGCTCGGAGCGGCTACACACGGGCTGGAAGTAGTGGAACGCCAGATTACAGACCATAACAACAACTTCACGCGGTTTGTACTGGTTGGCCCGCAGAAGCTGGAGCTTCCGCAGAAGAGCAGCGGGGACAAGACGAGTATTCTTGTTACGCTGCCCGAGGATTTCCCTGGTGCGCTGCATCAGGTGCTGGCTGCTTTTGCCTGGCGTAAGCTGAACTTGTCCCGTATTGAATCACGGCCGACGAAGAAGAAGCTGGGTACTTATTATTTCTATATTGATGTGCTGGAACCGATTGAATCGGTACTGCTCCCGGGTGCGATTGAAGAGATCAAAGCCCTGGGCTGTCAGGTACGGATTCTGGGGTCCTATCCCACATACACCTATGAGGAAGAGAAAGCGGAGGTGCAGTAAGTTCATGGCTGAGCAATGGATCTATCTGGATGGACAACATGTAACGAAGGACAAGGCAATGGTGTCCGTATTCGATCACGGCTTTTTATATGGAGACGGAATCTTCGAAGGTATCCGTATCTATAACGGCAATATCTTCAAATGCAAGGAGCACCTGGACAGGCTGTATGATTCGGCGAAATCGATTATGCTCGACATTCCGCTGACCTATGATGAGATGCTGGAGGCCATGGCCGAGACGATCCGCCTGAACGAAATGCGGAACGGGTACATCCGGCTGATCGTATCACGCGGTCCCGGCAACCTGGGTCTTGATCCGCGCCGCTGCCCCGTTGCAAGTGTAATTATCATCGTAGAGCAGCTGGCCATTTACCCGGAGCAGGCTTATGTGAACGGCCTTCGTGCCGTGTCGGTCTCCCAGCGCCGCAATCTTCCGGATGCCCTGAATCCGAAGATCAAATCGCTGAACTATCTGAACAATATCTTGGTGAAGATTCAGTCGAACCTGGCGGAAGCCGATGAAGCGATCATGATGAATGCTCAAGGCTATGTAACCGAAGGCTCTGGCGATAATATCTTCATTATCAAAAGAGGGGTAGTCTACACACCGCCATGTTACCTGGGCGCTCTGGAAGGCATCACCCGTCTGGCGATCATTGAGCTGTGTGAGAAGCTTGGGCTGCCGCTTAAGGAAGAGCCGTTCACCATGCATGATGTCTATATTGCCGATGAAGTCTTCTTCACCGGAACAGCGGCAGAAGTAATTGCCGCCCGTGAGATCGACGGCAGAGTCATCGGTTCCGGCCAGGCCGGGCCAATCACGCTGCAATTGCTGGAAGAATTCCGCAATGTGGTTGATAAAGATGGCTACAAGGTTTGGGAATAGTCCAGTACATTCGCACGAGCCAATAGAGAAAAATCCTTTCATGCCAAGCATGGAAGGATTTTTTTTGCATATAGGGATGTCATTCGCCCATGGGCTGCATAAGATGTAGTAACGAAGGAGGCGGCTGTACCGCAACTACCGATCTGGAGGGCTAACATCCCTGAACCGGGGTGCAACGCCGATCAATAGATACTTTTAGGAGGTAAATGCTGCGTGAAAATACACATTGTAAAGCAAGGTGATTCGCTGTTTGCGTTATCACAGAAGTATGGAGTGCCGCTGCAAAAAATAGTTGAGGCCAACCCGCAAATCACCAATCCTGATGTGCTTGCGGTAGGAGACAAGGTTAAGATCCCGGCTGCGCCCGTAGCTCTGCCTGTGCCGGACAACAATGATATCTACTATAAGCATACAGTCAAGCAAGGCGATACCTTATGGAAGCTCTCGAAGGCTTGGGGCATTACACTCAAGGATATGATTGATGCCAACCCGCAGCTTAAGAATCCTAATGCACTAATGACAGGTGAGGTTGTGAATATCCCTAAGAAAGTTAGTACTTCTCCAATCCAGGCCCAATCCACCGCCCCGGTAAAAGCTAATACGACCCCCATTCAGGCACAGTCCGCTGCTCCGGCAGTAGTAGATAAAACAGCGATTGGCGGTAAAACCTACACCGGTGTCATCGAAAAACCGGCTCCGGCACCAGCAGAAGCGCCAGTTCCTGCTCCTGCGGCAGAAGCAATTCCTATTCCGTTATCCGTTCCTGCACCCAATAAAGCGCCGGAAGTCAAGCCGGTTCAGGAAGCCGTTCATGAGAAACAAAGCTTGTATGTGCAAATCTCTGTTCCTGCGCAGGAAGAGAAGTCCAAAGAAGTACATCATAAGACAGACGTTCAGCCCGCCTCCTGGGGGGAGGGTAAAGCCTCGCCATCGGAACAGAGCAGCGGTTATCCCGGTCTCAACGAGAATCCGTATTTCATGAATTATGCACCGGTGTATCCCATATATGAGCCAATGGCCAATATGGATATGAACAACATGAACAATATGAATAACATGAATATCGCTCCGGGTTATGCTCAGCCTGCTTCGTTCATGCCGGAATGTCCGCCGATCTATGCTCAGCCGGTTAATGCCTGTCAGGCAGAGCAATATCCCGGAGCGTGGTATCCTAATGCAGCGCCGGATTACAATAATGTGAATATGTCTGCAGTCAGTCCTGCCGGTGATAATGCTGCTTTTGCACCGCAGTACCAGAGCGAGCAGGTTAATCTTCCGTGGCCTTCCTGCGGATGCGGCGGAATGTCGATTCAGCCCTATCCGTATGAGCAGCCAATGTATAACGGGTATCCGGTGTATGGCATGCCGCAGATGGGAATGGTTGCCCCTTATGCGGCAGGAATGAATGGAATGCCTAACATGGTATCGCCGATGTATGAACAGCTTATGGTATCGAATATCCCGCCATATCCGGCTTATCCGGGCATGGAGAACTTTGCCCATAACCGCGTACCCGAGATTCAGAATCCTGAGCCTGTGGTGGAGGAAGCGGTAGAGCCTGATAAGGGGCAAGCTGAGACTACAGCAGCCAAAAAAGATTCAAAACCAGCAAATAACAAACAGGGTGCGTCAAAAGCGAAAACGTCCAGCCAGACCTCTTCCTCCAAGGATAAAGCTCACGCCAAACCGCGATCGAACTCTAACACGCGTCCAAGTGCAGCAGTTAAGAAGAGCGGTCCGTGGATTCCAAATTAAACAGTCCCGAATGGGCAGATTGCACATGCAGGTCCTGGATATAAGAGGGCTGCATGTGCTTTTTGTGTAAAGCAAGCAGGTACACAGCATTATATAGTTTATCTATGAAAGCCTATAGAACTACTACGAAAATGGTAAAAAAATACGGGTTGTTAGCAGCTAGTTAACATGATATATTGTATATCCAGTCGAAAGGCAGATGCCTTGCAAGAGGATTGGACATGCTACTCCTACGAATAAACATTTTACTTCATTAGAAAAAAATGTTGCATTCAGAAGGAGAAGATGTTATATTATAAAAGTTGCTGATGACGAGCTAATCGACGCCAACAACGAGCTTGATCTTTGAAAACTGAACAACGAGTGAGTGGGAAATCACTTCGGTGAGATCCAAAAATAGAGGATGTAACAATTCTCGTCAGATGTTTCAAAATGAGCAATCGCTCTTTCTAAATACCAATTTGGAGAGTTTGATCCTGGCTCAGGACGAACGCTGGCGGCGTGCCTAATACATGCAAGTCGAGCGGAGTCTAAAAGGAAGCTTGCTTCCTTTTAGACTTAGCGGCGGACGGGTGAGTAACACGTAGGCAACCTGCCCTCAAGCCTGGGATAACTACCGGAAACGGTAGCTAATACCGGATAATTTCTTTCTTCTCCTGAGGAGAGAATGAAAGGCGGAGCAATCTGCCGCTTGGGGATGGGCCTGCGGCGCATTAGCTAGTTGGTGGGGTAACGGCCCACCAAGGCGACGATGCGTAGCCGACCTGAGAGGGTGAACGGCCACACTGGGACTGAGACACGGCCCAGACTCCTACGGGAGGCAGCAGTAGGGAATCTTCCGCAATGGGCGCAAGCCTGACGGAGCAACGCCGCGTGAGTGATGAAGGTTTTCGGATCGTAAAGCTCTGTTGCCAGGGAAGAACGTCCGGTAGAGTAACTGCTACCGGAGTGACGGTACCTGAGAAGAAAGCCCCGGCTAACTACGTGCCAGCAGCCGCGGTAATACGTAGGGGGCAAGCGTTGTCCGGAATTATTGGGCGTAAAGCGCGCGCAGGCGGTTATTTAAGTCTGGTGTTTAAACCTTGGGCTCAACCTGAGGTCGCACTGGAAACTGGGTGACTTGAGTACAGAAGAGGAAAGTGGAATTCCACGTGTAGCGGTGAAATGCGTAGATATGTGGAGGAACACCAGTGGCGAAGGCGACTTTCTGGGCTGTAACTGACGCTGAGGCGCGAAAGCGTGGGGAGCAAACAGGATTAGATACCCTGGTAGTCCACGCCGTAAACGATGAGTGCTAGGTGTTAGGGGTTTCGATACCCTTGGTGCCGAAGTTAACACAGTAAGCACTCCGCCTGGGGAGTACGGTCGCAAGACTGAAACTCAAAGGAATTGACGGGGACCCGCACAAGCAGTGGAGTATGTGGTTTAATTCGAAGCAACGCGAAGAACCTTACCAGGTCTTGACATCCAACTAACGAAGCAGAGATGCATCAGGTGCCCTTTGGGGAAAGTTGAGACAGGTGGTGCATGGTTGTCGTCAGCTCGTGTCGTGAGATGTTGGGTTAAGTCCCGCAACGAGCGCAACCCTTGACTTTAGTTGCCAGCAGGTTGAGCTGGGCACTCTAGAGTGACTGCCGGTGACAAACCGGAGGAAGGTGGGGATGACGTCAAATCATCATGCCCCTTATGACCTGGGCTACACACGTACTACAATGGCCGGTACAACGGGAAGCGAAGCCGCGAGGTGGAGCCAATCCCAGCAAAGCCGGTCTCAGTTCGGATTGCAGGCTGCAACTCGCCTGCATGAAGTCGGAATTGCTAGTAATCGCGGATCAGCATGCCGCGGTGAATACGTTCCCGGGTCTTGTACACACCGCCCGTCACACCACGAGAAGTTTACAACACCCGAAGTCGGTGGGGTAACCCGCAAGGGAGCCAGCCGCCGAAGGTGGGGTAGATGATTGGGGTGAAGTCGTAACAAGGTAGCCGTATCGGAAGGTGCGGCTGGATCACCTCCTTTCTATGGAGAATCGTTTCCTGCAACGGAAACATTCAAATCGGAAGCTTTGCTTCCACAATGAACCCTTGGGTTCGAATACTCACTCGTTGGTCAGTTTTGAGAGCTCAAACTCTCAGTAAGACTTGATCCTTGAAAACTGGATACCGAAACGAATTTGCGTTTTAGAACATTCCTTTAAGCTGAACTTGTGTAAACAAGTTTGAAGTTTTTAGTAATACTGAGTGAAGGGTTTTGATTGTGCAAACAAGCAAAATACCGGAACGTTGGTTAAGCTACTAAGAGCACACGGAGGATGCCTAGGCGCCAGGAGCCGACGAAGGACGTGGCGAACAACGAAACTGCCTCGGGGAGCTGTAAGCAAGCTTTGATCCGGGGGTGTCCGAATGGGGAAACCCAGCTGTGGTAATTCGCAGTTACTCGTATCTGAATACATAGGATGCGTAGAGGCAGACCAGGGGAACTGAAACATCTAAGTACCCTGAGGAAGAGAAAACAATAGTGATTCCGTCAGTAGCGGCGAGCGAACGCGGAACAGCCTAAACCAAGGGGCTTGCCTCTTGGGGTTGTGGGACGTCTCACATGGAGTTACAAAGGAATACGGTAGGTGAAGAGGTCTGGAAAGGCCCGCGATAGAGGTAAAAGCCCTGTAGCCCAAACTGTGTTCCCTCCGAGACGGATCCCGAGTAGTGCGGGGCACGTGAAACCCCGTATGAATCCAGCAGGACCATCTGCTAAGGCTAAATACTACCTGGCGACCGATAGTGAAACAGTACCGTGAGGGAAAGGTGAAAAGCACCCCGGAAGGGGAGTGAAATAGAACCTGAAACCGTGTGCTTACAAAAAGTCAGAGCCCGTTTTAGGGGTGATGGCGTGCCTTTTGTAGAATGAACCGGCGAGTTACGTTTAACATGCAAGGTTAAGGTGAGAAGCCGGAGCCGCAGCGAAAGCGAGTCTGAATAGGGCGACTAAGTATGTGGACGTAGACCCGAAACCGTGTGATCTACCCCTGTCCAGGGTGAAGGTGCGGTAACACGCACTGGAGGCCCGAACCCACGCATGTTGAAAAATGCGGGGATGAGGTGGGGGTAGCGGAGAAATTCCAATCGAACTCGGAGATAGCTGGTTCTCCCCGAAATAGCTTTAGGGCTAGCCTCGGTGAATGGAGTGGTGGAGGTAGAGCACTGATTGGGTGCGGGGCCCGCAAGGGTTACCAAGCTCAGTCAAACTCCGAATGCCATTTACTTCTTGCCGGGAGTCAGACAGTGAGTGCTAAGATCCATTGTCAAAAGGGAAACAGCCCAGACCATCAGCTAAGGTCCCCAAGTGTGTGTTAAGTGGGAAAGGATGTGGAGTTGCACAGACAACCAGGATGTTGGCTTAGAAGCAGCCACCATTGAAAGAGTGCGTAATAGCTCACTGGTCGAGTGACTCTGCGCCGAAAATGTAACGGGGCTAAACACACCACCGAAGCTATGGCTAGATACTTTGTATCTGGGGTAGGGGAGCGTTGTATATACGTTGAAGGTGTACCGTAAGGAGCGCTGGAGAGTATACAAGTGAGAATGCCGGTATGAGTAACGAAAAGATCAGTGAGAATCTGATCCGCCGAAAGCCCAAGGTTTCCTGAGGAAGGCTCGTCCGCTCAGGGTAAGTCGGGACCTAAGGCGAGGCCGACAGGCGTAGTCGAAGGACAACAGTTTGAAATTACTGTACCACCGTAATCCGCTACGAGCGATGGGGTGACGCAGGAGGGTAGTGACGCGGACTGATGGATGTCCGTCTAAGCAGTGAGGCTGTTGTGCAGGCAAATCCGCACATCGTAAGGCTGGGCTGTGATGGGGAGCGAAAATTATAGTAGCGAAGGTCATGATCTCACACTGCCAAGAAAAGCCTCTAGCCAGGAGAAGGTGCCCGTACCGCAAACCGACACAGGTAGGCGAGAAGAGAATTCTAAGGCGCGCGGAAGAACTCTCGTTAAGGAACTCGGCAAAATGACCCCGTAACTTCGGGAGAAGGGGTGCCTCGGTAGGGTGAATAGCCCGAGGGGGCCGCAGTGAAAAGGCCCAAGCGACTGTTTAGCAAAAACACAGGTCTGTGCGAAGCCGCAAGGCGAAGTATACGGGCTGACGCCTGCCCGGTGCTGGAAGGTTAAGGGGAGCGGTTAGGAGCAATCCGAAGCTGTGAACCGAAGCCCCAGTAAACGGCGGCCGTAACTATAACGGTCCTAAGGTAGCGAAATTCCTTGTCAGGTAAATTCTGACCCGCACGAATGGCGTAACGACTTGGGCGCTGTCTCAACGAGAGATCCGGTGAAATTTTAATACCTGTGAAGATGCAGGTTACCCGCGACAAGACGGAAAGACCCCATGGAGCTTTACTGCAGCTTGATATTGAATTTGGGTACGATCTGTACAGGATAGGTGGGAGCCGGTGAGGCAGGAGCGCAAGCTTCTGCGGAGGCGCCGTTGGGATACCACCCTGATCGTATCTAGGTTCTAACCTGGTGCCCTTATCGGGTACGGGGACCGTGTCAGGCGGGCAGTTTGACTGGGGCGGTCGCCTCCTAAAGAGTAACGGAGGCGTTCAAAGGTTCCCTCAGAATGGTTGGAAATCATTCGCAGAGTGCAAAGGCATAAGGGAGCTTGACTGCGAGACCTACAAGTCGAGCAGGGACGAAAGTCGGACTTAGTGATCCGGTGGTACCGCATGGAAGGGCCATCGCTCAACGGATAAAAGCTACCCTGGGGATAACAGGCTTATCTCCCCCAAGAGTCCACATCGACGGGGAGGTTTGGCACCTCGATGTCGGCTCATCGCATCCTGGGGCTGAAGTAGGTCCCAAGGGTTGGGCTGTTCGCCCATTAAAGCGGTACGCGAGCTGGGTTCAGAACGTCGTGAGACAGTTCGGTCCCTATCTGTCGTGGGCGCAGGAAATTTGAGAGGAGCTGTCCTTAGTACGAGAGGACCGGGATGGACGTACCGCTGGTGCATCAGTTGTTCCGCCAGGAGCATGGCTGAGTAGCTACGTACGGACGGGATAAGCGCTGAAAGCATCTAAGCGTGAAGCCCCCTCAAGATGAGATTTCCCAGTATGTAAGACCCCTTGAAGACGACGAGGTAGATAGGTTGGAGGTGGAAGTGCAGCAATGCATGGAGCTGACCAATACTAATCGGTCGAGGGCTTATCCAAAAAAATACCCCAAAAAGTGAAGAAAAGGCTGACGAAGCCGATTCCGAATACTTTCCGGGGGCCCCGTAAGAAGGGCAAACGCAGATTCGTTTCGGATTCAGTTTTCAGGAATCAAGTTCTGATTCAGCAGGCTCTAGTAGCTTGATGAAGAGGATTTGATATTCAGCATTTGGCGATGCTGAGACCTGAATAATTGCATTTGCCCTGCAAGTGCACGTTTGGTGGCGATAGCGGAGGGGTTCCACACGTACCCATCCCGAACACGACCGTTAAGCCCTCCAGCGCCGATGGTACTTGGACCGAAGGGTCCTGGGAGAGTAGGACGTTGCCAAGCACGCAAGACCACTGTTGATTCTCAGACAGTGGTCTTTTTGTATGCTATTACTGATGTGTTTCATAGCAATCATGGGCAGACTTAAGAGGAAGGAAGAGAGACCGTCGTTTCTTATGGTCTGCTTCCTCAGAGACCTTGTACGTCAGGCTGGAGCGCCGTTGTGAAGCAAGAGGGCTCCAGGACCCCAATAAGGTGAAGCTGTGTCTTAGCGGGCTTGAGAGCAAGCTCTTTGTGTGTGATGCATATCCGGAATATATTGAAGAATAATATCATTTCTATTGCATTATTCTATTTTATTTGATATAATATCTTTTGTTGTCGAAAGAATGTTTGTTGATCTGGCTCGTTGGTCAAGGGGTTAAGACACCTCCCTTTCACGGAGGTAACATGGGTTCGAATCCCATACGAGTCACCATTCACTTCTTCAATCTCTAAAGCTGAAATAAATAATGGTTGTCTATCTCATGAAAATGTGTTATGATCATTAAGTTGCTTCTTCGATGGAGGCTTAGCTCAGCTGGGAGAGCATCTGCCTTACAAGCAGAGGGTCGGGGGTTCGAACCCCTCAGCCTCCACCATGCAGACTTTGCAAGCAATAAGAGAATATTTATTACTGACGCGGGGTGGAGCAGCCCGGTAGCTCGTCGGGCTCATAACCCGAAGGCCGCAGGTTCAAATCCTGCCCCCGCAATTATTTGGAACCGTGGTGTAGTTGGCCTAACATGCCTGCCTGTCACGCAGGAGATCGCGGGTTCGAATCCCGTCGGTTCCGCCATTTTTTTTGAAGCAGTTGAATACATACCGTGTGCGGACGTGGCTCAGCGGTAGAGCATCGCCTTGCCAAGGCGAGGGTCGCGGGTTCGATTCCCGTCGTCCGCTCCATATTTTGCGCCCTTAGCTCAGCTGGATAGAGCGTTTGACTACGAATCAAAAGGCCGGGAGTTCGAATCTCTCAGGGCGCGCCATTTTAACATCATCGAATAACTAACTAAAACTTAATTGTCCTTAGCGGATATATATCATATTAAAGCCGGCGTGGCGGAATGGCAGACGCGCTCGACTCAAAATCGAGTGGGAAACCATGAAGGTTCGAGTCCTCTCGCCGGTATGAAAAAAAGGTTTATGAATTGTATAAATACAATTCATAAACCTTTTTTAATTGTTAGGAAACTATAGTTTCCGTGTAATAAGGATAAGGCTACTCATGGTTAACACTGGGTGTCGTCAGAAAGCTGACGGATGGAAGAGTTAAAAGGATGGCACCGCCGTTTTCACTTGCACCTATCACCGGCACTATAATAACTGATTGAGCTTGCTTTGCGGCTCTTGCCCGTTCTGTACACGTTTTATATTATTTATGAAGAAATCATATCTTTTCTTGTGGAATTTTCGGCCGTCTGGCATTCCTGCGGTATGAGGAGTAAGAATTACATTACCCAGATTGCGGAGCTCGCTGTCTATAGGAAGCGGTTCAGATTCATAGACATCCAGGCATGCGCCTGAGATATCCCCGTTTTTTAACGCATTGATTAAGTCCCTTTCGTTGACAATTCCCCCGCGGGCGGTATTGATAAAAAGAGCCGTATTCTTCATTTTTTTAAATACTTCTTGGTTGATCAGATGTTTGGTTTGCTCCGTCAAGGGAACATGTACACTGATTATGTCCGAGTTACTTAGCAGAGTATCGAAATCGGTCATTTTTACAAAGTCGTCAGATGGGACTACAGCTTTTCTCGCATGAGCCAGCACATTCATATCAAAAACGCTGCAAAACGCTGCTACCTTTTTTCCGATAGCACCGAGCCCGATAATCCCTATGGTCTTGCCCTCTAATTCACTTCCTGTATAGTCCAATTGATGTTCATCCAGCCTGTTTTTCATGAAAGAATCAAGAAACGGTATGTTTTTATAATAAGACAATATGAATGCCATTACGTGCTCGGCCACGGCCTGTGCATTCACTCCTGCAGCATTGGCCACCCAAATGCCGAGCTGGGTACAGGCAGAGATATCGACATTATCAAAACCAGCACCGGTCTGTACCAATTGTAATTGTTTGGCGGCAGCAAGCAGGCTATGATCAACTTTGATATGTTCAGGAATTAGGACCTGGCAATCTTCGATGTGATGCAGCATTTCTTGTCCCGGCGGTACGATGACAACGTTCCAGTCTTGCGGAAAATACCCGGCAATATTTGATCGTGCAGTTTCATTAAAATGACCAACGATGAGAACCTTCATGGTTAAACCACCTTTTCTTAACCTGGACTATTTGACCCTTTATCTATGTTAATGATAATTTTAGATATAACGAATAATGTTGTAAAACGCAAATATTTTGTGAACTATATTAATATTTTCTATATATCGAGGGGGATTATATGTATTTTCCTGGGGTTGAAGCATTTTTAGCTATCGTACGGACCGGGAGTCTCAGTAAAGCGGCCGATCTGCTGCATCTGTCACAGGCTACGGTAAGTTACCGGTTAAAGACTTTGGAGCAGGAGATGGGGGGCCTGTTGGTGGAGCGGAGAAAAGGGGCACCCAAAATCAGCTTAACCCCAAAGGGGGAGAACTTTTTTAGCATTGCGGAAAGATGGGAGGCGCTCTGGCGGGAAACGCAAATCTTAAAGGCTAACGGTTCGCAGCTAAGTCTGGCCATAAGCGCTGCCGAAAGTATTAGTCACTTTGTTCTGCCTCCTGTGTATAGATTGCTTAATCAGCATACCCCGTCCATCCGGCTGCAGATTCGTACCCAGCATACTCAGGAGGCTTTCGATAGTATTGAGCGGCGTGAGATGGATGTGGCGTTTGTGGTGCGGGAGATTGTGTCGCCTAGTGTTACTGTTCAACCGTTTTTCTCGGAAGAGATGGTGCTGTTGCGCCTGGCTGTACCGGGGCGGCAGGCTGGAGATACGGTGGCAATGGAAGAGCTGGCGGCAGAGCACGAGGTATTCGTGAATTGGAATAGAGAGTTTCAATTCAGACATGACCAGTGGTGGGACCCGCTGTGCCCGTCCCGTGTTCATCTGGACACTGCGGGGCTCATCACTACTTTTTTGACCGATGCCCGGCAATGGACGATTGTTCCCGCTTCGATTGGTGTACATATGATGGGAATGGGAGAGTTTGTGCTTCAGAAGCTGGCGGTGTCGGTGCCTCCAAGAGTAGGCTATAAGGTAACTCATAAGTTTCCGAACCAGGCGTTACAAGAGCCCCTTCGGATTCTTGATCATTATCTGCAAGAGTGTTGCGGACTCCAGACCAAATAGGGCCTACCCTACATAAGCAGGAGCAGGCCTCTGAAAACTCAAGGTTAGGGATTCTATAACAGGAGGCAGGCCAAGCTACACCAGCTCAACCACTGCCATCTGGTGGTTCTCCAAATAAGGAATGGTATAGGTAATCCCGCCATCCGGGCTGAGCGTGAATGGCAGCTCTGTCATGGAAGGGGCCAGATAGACCCGATGGACGGGGCCGGGAGCCGGGAGCCGCAGGCTGACGGAAATATTATAGAGCGGCACGAGGTCCTCGATGACTTCAATCCGGCCCTTCAGGGCAGGAGCGGCGTAGAGCAGATGATTCACATAACGCTGCTCTGCCTGCTGATACTGCAGGGTCGTTATGCCGCGGGCCGGCAGATCCGTACGCAGTGACGGCTCAGGAAGCAGCTGTGACAGTGCATGCAGCACCAGTTCCTTCAGGATGAGAGAGCCGGATTCAGCGTATTCGCTGAATACCTCCCAGGCAATATAGATGCCGTTGCTGCTCAGGGCCATCCCCGGGCCATTATTCTCCTTGGCGCCCGGCGTGTGCTGATGGGAACAGAAGGTGAAGATATCACGGTTAAAATAAGGATTCTCCAGATGCCCCAGCGCCTGTCCTTGTCCTTCCTGCAATTCCACCAGCTGGCCTTCGCCGTACATGACAAAGGAAGCAGGCAATAGCGCCCCGGGAGTGAAATAGGGCTTGAAATATGCAGGCTGGTAGGGATTGGTGCCAAGCCAGGTGATTCCCAGGTCCAGGGCAAAAGCATCGCCAGCCAGGTTCAACCCGGAGCGGCCGGTAGCCAGCACTTTGCCGCCGCCCGCAGTGAAGCTCGCTATGGCATCAGCCAGCCCGGGCCACACGGATACCTCGTCCGGGAGAATCAGCACCTTGTAGGCGCTAAAATCGCTGAATGTATCTACGATATCATACAGGTAATGCCCTTCGGTCAGCATACGCACCGCTCCGGCGTCGGCCAGATTGCGCTCTCCCTTGAGTGCCTGCCCGCCGGGACACGCCTCCCGTGCCGCCTCCAGTGACAATACGGCAATGTCGGCCACAGCGGTTACCCCGCTGCACCATTCCTCCTTCGCTTCAACCTCACTGTAGGCAGCGCCGATTAAGGCGTAGGTCGCCTCATCCATCAGGCCGGAGGGATGGAGCTGGTCACCGATCGAGCATCTGGCGCCATGGGCGAGGCTAAGCGCGGTCTCGAACCGCAGTGCGTTCGGATGCTTATAGCCGCCGAATTCTCCCCATGAGGTATGGAATTTGCCGGTCATGCCGAGGAATTCCATGCCCAGCGTCTGGACGTACCGCGCAGACAGCGGGAAATGATCATAACCCCAGCCCCCGGTGGGCAGGGACTCCAGTTCCAGATGCGTGTTGACCTGCACAAGGTCACGGCGTCCCCGCTGCTGATGACCGTTGTTGTGGTAGACGGGAAGTCCGGGCTTCACGGCATCCAGAGTCTCCCGCACACGGCGGGCATAATTCAGGTAAGTCTGCTCGCCGAGGGCGATGACGGCGGCTTCATCCCGGGGGTCCTGACCCGCTGCCCGCAGTGCGGCAACGCAGTACTGGCAGCGGCATTTACGGACACCTACGATGTCCAGGAAGATGCCGTCGGCATCATACCTGGAGGCAGCTTCATGAATCTGGGCCAGCAGGATGTCGAGATAAGGCGTGTTCATACAGAACTCATGGTAACCCGGCGTCATGAAATCCTTCACCCACCGGGTCCGGTCCTCGGCATCACGGATCAGCCACTCCGGGTGGCGGCGGGCCAGTTTCTCGTCCAGGCCGGCCGATAAATACACCGGTGTGCGGACACCGATCTCATGGGCAGCCTCAATCATTTCACCCAGCAAGTCGAAGGTGAGCTCAGGGTGCATCTCATTGGCTTCACTGGGGTGATAGGCCCAGCCGTGGTGGCATTTGGAGAATACGGTGACCGAGTCTACATGACCTGTGCGCAGCATGGCCTGGAACTGGGCTCTGGAGAACTCCCGGCCAATGCCGGGAATGGCTTCTGAGGTATGGAAATCAAGATGAACCTGACGAAAACGCATGGATACACAGCCCCTTATGGAATGGAATGAAAAGAAGATTCCCAGTCACTGTACCTCTTTATTGCGGGATCAGCCAGTGTTAATATAGACTTTGAATAGCACAAAACCGACTTTGGACAGGAGGGGACAGCATGCTATGCCTGGAGTTTCCAATTCCGCCGCTGCCGCAGTTTGTCACGGTAGGACATGCCGTCTGGTCACCGGGGGACCGGCATTTCGCCCGCACCTTCGGTGTATATGATCTGCTGCTGGTCAAGCGGGGAACGCTCTATATGATGGAGGAAGGCAAGGAATATGCAGTAGGGCCGGGAATGCTGCTGGTGCTGGAGGCCGGATTGCCGCATGAGGGGTACCGTGCCTGCGAGGAGGATACGGAGATCTACTGGGTGCATTTCATTCATGAAGCTGAACCGGCGTATATCCGGCGCGGGGATATCCCCTGGTCTTCACTGCTGGCCAAGGGAACGGTGGAGGATGAGGAGCCTTCCGTGCAGCAGCGGTTGTATCTGCCGAAGTTCGCTGCCGTTGATCTGGAGAGACTGGAGCCGATCCTGCAGGAGATGAACGAGATTCATAATCGGCTCAGCGCAGAGAATGCCATGCGGCTTCATCTGCTGCTCGCCGGACTGCTGGCGGCGCTTCAGGAGGAATGTGAGCGGACGGATCAGCCGGAGCCCGCGGTCCGGCTGGCCCGGGCAGCCGCTGCTTATCTGGCGGTTCATTGGCGGGAGCCGTTTCATCTGGCGGGACTTGCGGAGGAGCTGCATTTCCAGGCTGATTATATTACCAGATGCATGAAGCAGCATATCGGCACCACGCCGCTGCAATATGTACTGCATCTGCGTCTGGAAGAAGCGAAGAAGCTGCTGGGGGGTACGGTGCTGGGCATCTCGGAAATTGCCGAACGGGTAGGCATTCAGGACCCTAACTATATGACCCGGCTGTTCAGCGCCAGGTTCGGTGTGACTCCGGGAGCCTACCGGCAGCGGCTGCGCCAGCGGGATGAGGCTGCTGCTGTGACCGGTCCCGGGGAGAACTGAGCGTCTCCCCCCGGGACAGCGGTCAGGAGCCGAGCATCCGTTCACGGTATTGGCTGGGGGTACAGTTAAATACCTTGCGGAACTGGCGGGAGTAATAATTCTGGTCATGGAAGCCGCTGTCCATCGCCACCTGCGAGATGCTCAGGCCCGGGCTGCGGAGCAGGGTGCAGGAATAATCCAGCCGCTTGCGGATGACATAATCCATAGGGGTGGTATGGTAGTTGCGGGTAAATACCCGCAGGAACTGGCGGGTGGACATATAAGCCCGTTCCGCCATCGATTGCAGCGTGATGGGCTGCAGGAAATGCTCTTCGATATAGGTAACGGTCTCCCCGATCCGCAGTGCCTTGTTATCCTCATGACTGCTGCTGTTCTGATAATAGCGGGAGAGCATGCCTACCAGAGCAGTGAAATAGGTACGGATCATCAGCCGGTAGCCCTCGGGCTGCCGGTCATGCTCCTCCAGGATCTGATCAAGCAGCCGCGTAGCTTCCCGGAGCTGTCCCTCTTCAAGAGAGAGCATGCCTTTGAAATACATTTCCTTCCGGTAGAACGGCTCAATGTAGAATAAGGCCTGGAAGCCGGGCAAGAGCCTGAGTTCGGACTGCTGGAGCAGCTGTTCCGGCTGGAACATCACATTTACGTATTCGATCCCGTCAACATTCTTGTAGCCGTGGGAGACGTTGCTGTGGATTAGAAAAACCTGTCCGGCCTTAACCGGCACCTCCCTCCCTTCAATGATGTGGATGGCGTGTCCCGACAGAATAACGACGAGTTCCGAGAAATCATGGCTGTGGACGTAGTAATCATGGGTCAGCGGGCATTTCTGGATTCTAAAGGTAAAACCGGGCTCAAGGCCGATATCCCGCGCTAGGATTTTGGTGGTCATGGCCATATTATGCTAAAGAAGGTCGGGATCGTCAAGGCGCAAAGGCGCGGGCGGCGCTACCATTAGGGTGGCGGGTGTACCGGCTTGGGTGCGGCCGGGCAGTGAGACCTGCGTCAAGGTCAGGAGGGCAAAGAATGCGGAATATACTTAAGGATAGAATTACACTGAATAACGGAAATCCCCGGATACTGTTCCTCGGGGACAGCATTACAGCTGACGGACAATATATCAGGTTGATCCGGGAATGGCTGAACACACACCGGCCGGAGTGGAACGCCGAGCTGATATCATCCGGAGTGCCCAGCGAGACGGTCTCGGGTCTGAGCGAAGCGGCGCATCCCTATCCGCGCCCTTGCGTGCATGAGCGGCTGGCAAGAGAGCTTGCGGAAGCTGTCCCCGATGTGGTGATAGCCTGCTATGGCATGAATGATGGGATCTATCATCCCTTCTCGGAAGAGCGGTTCGCCGCTTATCAGGCGGGTATGCTCTCGCTCAGCAGGGAGATCCGTGAAGCCGGAGCCGGGGTGGTGCTTATGACGCCGCCGCCGTTCGATGCCCTGTCCATGAAGGGGGAGCTGCGGACTGCGGATGCGGCGGACTTCAGTTATCTTGCGCCATACCGCGATTACGATCAGGTGCTGGAGCGTTATGCAGGCTGGCTATTGTCGGGGGGCTGCCCTGCGGACTGCGTGATCGATCTGCGTACACCGCTGCTGGAGCTTATCCGGCATGAGCGCTCGCAGAACGCTGCTTACAGATATGGCGACGGTATCCATCCGGATGCCCCGGGGCACCGGGTGATTGCGTGTACTCTGCTCCGGGAGTTGTCCGGTGCAGAGCCGGAGATGCGGATTGACAAGCAATTTGGCGCGGGATTATAGTTAGGACACCCTAAGAGCCGGGAGAGAGATCACATGAATGTACTGCAGACGATCCGTTCGCGCAAATACTTGCAGCGGATTCTACTCAGCTTTATGCTTGTTGTCGCCATACTGGCTGTGGCTTCGCTGTTCGTGAACTCAGGTGCCCGCAGTAAGGTGCTCAGCCTCCAGAATGAAGCGGACCGCAAGCTGCTGACCCAGATCAATTACAACATCGAGAACATGAACGGGATTGTAAAAGATCTGGCAGTCTCCCTGTACAATGACGAGGAGCTGCTGGCGCTGAAATCCGGTGCGGATTACAGGCAGAGCATCCTCAAGATTGAGCGGCTGAATCATACGGTCGCAGCTTCCCCGTACCTGCATGCGGCCGTCTTTTATAATGGGGCCCAGCACCGGTTCTTCTCGTCGCTTAATCATGAGATTAACAATAGTCTTCTGTACAGTGCCCTCCAGGAGTATATGGATTCCCGGGCAGACCTGCCGAAGCTGCAGCTGATTCCGCTGGACCTGGACGGAAAGGGCGGGCGGATTGATGTCTTCGCCTTCTTCCTGTATGACGGGGATACCCTGGGTTCCATCAATGACAATGTGCTGATTCTGACGGTGAAGCCGGGATGGATGCTGGATAATATGAAAGCGCTTAACCAGGTGGCCGAGCGGCAGAATGATGTGTTATTCGTGACAGATACCGACGGTGAGGTGCTGATCGCAACCGGCGGACAATTGCCTGCCGGGCTTAACCTGAAGGGAGAGCTGCTGCCGCGGATCAGCGCTTCGGGCATGCCGCTGGATTCCTTCAACTATACGCATGACGGCAGGAAGTATAAGGTGACTTATCTGAGCAAAGCCCTGAACAACTGGCAGATTGTCAGCATGCAGGATTATGATGTGGTGCTGGGCAGCGTCCGGCAGATGAAATGGACAGAGATTGCGGTCACGTTGTCCGTTGTTCTGCTCGCTGTGCTGTTGTCCGTGTTCTTCGCGGTGCGGCTGTATAAGCCGGTAGGCCAGCTGCTGACTCTGGTTCCCGGCGATGTGCGGGGCGCGCCACAGGCCAAGGATGAGCTGTCACTGATTGCGGCCAACCTCACGGAGATGATCAGCAAGCTAAAGGGGCTGGAGCTGGAGCGGGCCTCGCAGTCCAATATTGCCAAGCTCTATCAGCTCCGCAGCCTGATCGCTTCAAGCCACAGCCTGGATGAACAATCCTTCCTGCAGCTTAAGGAGCAGCACGGCATTGATATTGCCCATCCGTCCCTGCTTCGTCTGGCACTGGTACAGATCGACAATCTGCAGGGACTTGCGGCGGAGCCGGGACTGCCGATGGAATCACTGCTGTACTTCGCCATCTCCAATATCGGACAGGAATTATTGCGCACGCAGGGGTCCTGTGAAGCTGCGGATATGAAGAGCGGCCATCTGGTCTTCATAGTCAGCAGCGGGGCCGGGACCCTTACGAAGCTGGATGAGCACTTCCGGGAGCTTCAGCAGACAATAGGCAACTATTATCATATTACCTTTACGGTGACGCTAAGCGAGGTCTTCACGGACTACCGCAGTATCACCGCGCATTACAATCTGGCGCAGCGCCACTCCAATTACCGGATGATCTACGGCAAAGCGGCGGTGCTTGAGCCTGAGATGCTCCGGGCGAATGAAGAGAATGAAGCGCTGCGCATTCCGCAGGAGCTGGAACGGCAGCTGACGGAGGGACTGAAGGGCGGGGATCTGGCCGAGACCGAGCAGACGATCCGCAAATGGAGAGCGCTGCTTGGCGGCTTCAGCTACGAGAATATGTATTCGGCGGTGCTTCACCTGGCTGTGACCCTGAGCCAGACGCTGGCCGAGATGAACAGCCTGAGTGTCCATCCGGTCTCGCTTAACCTGCAGGCGATCAACCGCCGGATCCTGGAGAAGGAGACGCTGGATGAGATGGAGACGGTCCTGCTGGAGGTGATGCGGGAAGTCGCCGAGCAGCGCCGGAGCGGGCGCGAGGACAAGAACCGGCTGCTGGCAGAGACGGTGAAGGAGATTATTGACAAGCATTACGCCGATCCTGACCTCAATGTGCAGCGGATTGCCGATATGCTCAAGATGAGTCCGGTCTATCTGGGTCAGGTGTTCAAGGCGCAGGAAGGCACGGGCGTGGTGGATCAGATCAATACCACCCGGCTGGCCAGAGCCAAGGAATATCTGGAGCAAAAGGACTTCACCGTGACAGAGATTATGGAGAAGGTCGGCTTCGGGAACGAGAGTTATTTCTACCGTCTGTTCAAGCGGCGTTATGGCATCACACCGAAGGAGTACCGCCTGAAGTCAGCCATTGACCGCAGCAAATAATTCCGCATCCCCATACGTAAGGCAGAGTCCGCTGCATGAGCGCTGTTCATGTAGCGGGCTTTTTGCTGCGCCGCGAATGAGTCTGCCCCCGTGCAAGCAGGAATCTGGCAACTATACAGCCCGCCGTTACAGCATTCTTGCAATTGTACAGTAACGCGGCGGCCTGATTCTGCGCTATGTTAGTCGTGCAAAGCCTGGGACACAGGCACACAGCTGCAGCTAAGGAAGGAAAGGAAGGGGCTTAAGGTTATGTTGAATAAGGTTCCGCTGGCGGAACAACAAGCAAGCTCAGGGGCGCCGCCGGCTACGCGCAAGAAATCCTGGATCGGCAGGGAGCTGGCCCATTTCAAAAGCAACCGGGAGCTGTTCCTGCTCTCATTGCCGGGACTGCTGTACAAATTGATTTTCGCGTATATCCCCATGATCGGTCTGATTATTGCCTTCAAGAATTACAGGTATGATCTCGGGATCTTCGGCAGCAAATGGGTCGGGCTGGATAACTTCCGTTATTTGTTCACTACGGACACGGCGTGGCGGATTACCCGGAATACCGTCCTGTACAACACCGCTTATATTCTGATCGGCACCTCGGCAGCGCTGCTGCTGGCTATTCTGATGAATGAGATCAAGGCCAAGTGGAGCAAGTTCTATCAGACGGCCTTGTTCCTGCCGCATTTCCTGTCATGGGTGCTTGTGGGTTATGTGGCCTACGCCTTCTTGAACCACTCGGACGGCTTCATCAACCGCACGCTGGAATCCTTCGGGCTGAATCCGGTGAGCTGGTATCAGAATCCCGGACCGTGGCCGGTCATTCTGATTCTGGTTCAATTGTGGAAAGTGGTGGGGTTCAACACGCTGATTTATTTTGCCGGCATTATTGGCATTAACAGTGAATATTACGAGGCGGCGCGGATTGACGGGGCAACCAAGCGGCAGATGGCCTTCAAAATCACCATCCCGCTGATGGCTCCGATCATCATTATTATGCTGATTCTGTCGATCGGCAATATGTTCCGCGGGGATTTCGGCCTGCATTATTTCATCCCGAATAACTCCGGTTTTCTCTATGGCTCTACAGATATCATTGATACTTATGTATATCGTGCGCTGCGTGAGGTCGGCAATGTGAGCATGTCTGCGGCTACTGGCTTTTACCAGTCGGTTGTAGGTCTGGTGCTGGTGCTGACGGCCAACGGAATTGTGCGCAAGGTCGATCCCGATAATTCCCTGTGGTAAGGAGGTGCCCTTAAGCATGGGCAAAAAATTCGAAATTTCCAAGCTGTTTATTAATCTGCTGTTCATTGTGCTGTCGCTGGTGGTGATCCTGCCGTTCCTGCTGGTCATCGTGGTCTCGCTGACGGATGAGAAGTCGCTGACCGAGAACGGGTACCAGTTCATTCCTTCATCCTTCAGTCTGGATGCCTACCGCTATCTGCTGGACGCTCCCGACATTCTGCTCCGGGCTTATGGAGTAACGTTCACGGTGACGATTGTCGGCGCGCTTGCCGGATTGCTGCTGACCGCGATGACCGCCTACGTCATTTCAAGGCAGGATTACCGGTATAACCGGGCGACGACCTTCTATGTATTTTTCACCATGCTGTTCAGCGGGGGGCTCGTTCCCTCCTACATTCTCATTACGCAATACCTGCATCTGAAGGATAGCCTGCTGGCGCTGATTCTGCCGATTCTCTTGTCGCCGTTCAACATTATGGTCATGAAGGGCTTCATGTCCAAGATTCCGCTGGAGATCATTGAATCGGCCAAAATCGACGGAGCGCGGGAATTCCGCATTTTCTTCCGGATCATCCTGCCGCTCTCGACACCTGCCCTGGCTACACTGGGTCTGCTGATCTCCTTCACCTACTGGAACGAATGGTTCAACGCGATGCTCTATATTGATGATCCGAATAAAGTGCCGCTGCAGCTCCTGCTGGTGCGGACGCTCAACAGCATTGAGTTTCTCACGACGAACTCCGAATTTACCGGGCAGCTTGGCATTGACCTGAGCAGCTTCCCGAACAGCTCCGCGCGGATGGCTATTGCCGTACTGGCCGGCGGACCAATGTTGGTCATCTTCCCGTTTTTTCAGCGGTTTTTCGTCAAAGGGCTTACGGTTGGCTCCCTAAAGGGTTAACATACAATTACATGTACTAAGTACAGGAGGTCACTCACATGAAAAAAGGGCTGGTTGGCGTATTGGCATCCGTAATGCTGCTTGCATCCGTGCTGTCAGGCTGCGGAGGGAACAATAACGGCGGCAATGGCAATGCTGCTACGGGTACGGAAGGAAGCGGAACGGGGGCTGCGCAGAGCGCGGCACCGGAATCCGGGAAGGACGGCGAGCTGAAGCCGGTCGAACTGACCTGGTATTATCCGCTGTCGCAGCTGCAGGCAGACCAGGATAAGGTGCAGGAGGAAGTGAACAAGATTACGAAGGCGAAGATCAACGCCACCGTGAAGCTGATGCCTGTAGCAATCGGGGACTATGTGCAGAAGATGAACACCGTGCTTGCGGCAGGCGAGAAATTCGACATTCTCTGGACCGGTTATATGCTGAAGCCGGAGGAACTGGTGCGCAAGGGAGCGATTCAGCCGATGGATAAGCTGCTTGACGAGTATGCGCCGGAGCTGAAGAAGGATGTGCCGCAGGTGATGTGGGATGGCCTCTCGGTGGACGGGGAGATCTACGGTATTCCGAACCAGCAGATCAACGGCTCCCGGTATGGCTTCATCATCCAGAAGCGCTTCGCTGACAAGTACAAACTTGATACCGCTTCCATCAAAAAAATAGCGGACATCGAGCCGTTCCTGGCCCAGATTAAGCAGAACGAGAAGGATATCATTCCGTTTGGCGTATTCGGCACTTCCTTCATCAATCCGCAGTCGCATGACGACAAGTACTGGGTAGTTCCGGGTCTGGATGACCATTTCTATATTAAGACAGATGATCCTTCGTATACGCTCCAGCGGTACCCGGAAGAAGAACTGGACAATTTCCGGCTGGCCAGCAAGTGGTATAAGGATGGCTATATTTACAAGGATGCCGCTACCGAAAAAGCGAATGATTACCTCGCCAAAGGGCAGATTGCCGTCGATTTCAACGTGACGCTGAAGCCGGGCGTTGAGGCTGAGGTGAAGGCCAAAAACGGCGGTAACGATGTAATCACCGTTCCGCTCAGCGACTGGTTCTCCAATGGTTATTCGGCCACAACCAACCAATCGATCAGCCGTACGGCCCCTAATCCGGAGCGCGCGATGATGTTCCTGAATCTGGTGAATACCGACAAGGAGCTGTACAATCTGCTCTGTAACGGGATTGCCGGTGAGCATTATGATAAGGCAGACGGGGAGTACATCAAGGCCAAAGCGGATTCCCGTTACCTGCCTAATATGGACTGGGTGTTCGGCAGCGTATTCAACTCGTATCTGAAGGAAGGTCAGCCGGAGAATGTCTGGGAAGAGACCAAGAAGATCAATTCCGGTTCCGAGGTGAATCCGGTTGGTGCCTTCAAGTTCAATTCCGAGCCGGTGAATACCGAAATCGCCAACCTGAACGCCGTGTGGGGAGAATACAAACGGGGGCTGGTTACCGGTACGCTTGATTTTGATGAAACCTGGCCTGCGCTCTATGGCAAGCTGAAGGAAGCCGGCGAAGAGAAATACGTGGCGGAAGTCACCAAACAATTCGAACAATTCCTGAAGGATAAAGGTCTGAAGAAGTAAGGCGTAAGGTGTAAGGACACAGAATAGATCTGCACGGCTGAGGAGAACCGGAGAAACCTGCTGCTCATGGGGGGCTTCGCCAGACTGAAGTTGGCGTAAGCCCCTACATCCCACGTTGAAAGGAAGAGGAGCCTTGGTGAAAAAACGTTTGCTTGCGGCACTTGCAGCCAGTCTGTTGTTGATCCCCTCTCTGCCGTTTGAAGCCCCTGCATATGCGGAGGGAGGAACGTCCGGGACGGCCTTTTATGTGGCCAATAATGGAAGCGATTCCAATGCTGGGACGCTAAATGCCCCGTTCCAGACGCTTGAGAAGGCGCGCGATACGATTCGTACGCTGAAGACGGAGGAAGGACTGCCGGACGGCGGAGTCACCGTGTATCTGCGGGAAGGAAGGTATGAGCGGACCTCCAGCTTCGAGCTGCGTGAACAGGACTCCGGCGAAGCCGACAAGCCCATCACGTATACGGCTTATCCGGGAGAGGAGGTCACGCTGTCCGGCTCCCGCCAACTCGCCAAGTCAGCCTTCGTTCCGGTTACCGACACGGCCATTCTCAGCCGGATCATCAGCCCGGAGGCGCGAACGAAGGTGCTGGCCGCCGATCTGGGAGCGCTCGGCATTACCGATTACGGCCAGCTCAGCCGACACGGCTATTATCTGGCCAATGATCTGAGCGAGGTGCCGCCGATGGAGCTGTACGTGGCCGGGCAGGGCATGACACTGGCCCGCTGGCCGAATGAAGGCACGGTCCAGATGGATGAGATTCTTGATCCCGGCCCGACCCGGAAGGACCCGAACGGCGAAGTGCATACGCGCGGGGGAACCTTCACCTACACGTATGACCGTCCCCAGTACTGGACGCAGGCGGACGACATCTGGCTGGACGGCATCTTCGGCTACAGCTGGGAATGGTCGTACAACAAGATTGCTTCCATTGATACAGCTGCCAAAAGCATCACCCTCCGCTACGGAGAGATGAGCGGGATCTTCAAGAACTGGTACCCGGATTTCCACTTCGCGCAGAATCTGCTGGAGGAAATTGATATGCCCGGCGAATATTATATTGACCGCCAGGCCGGGAAGCTGTATTTTCTGCCGAACGCGGAATTTACTGCCGGGAACCCGGATATTGAAGTCACGATGCTGAAGAGTCCGATGATCAACGCCTTGAACGCCTCGTACATCGACTTCTCGGAGCTGGTGCTGGAGAACGGCCGCGATTCCGCAGCGGTGTTCATGGGCGGCAAGCAAATGCGTATTCTGAACAGCGAGATCCGCAATTTCACCAACAGCGGGGTGCTGGTCAATACCCAGAGCCGGTTCTATTACAATAATTTCGAAGGGGCACCGGGAACGGATCACGCCATTGTCAGCACGCATATTCATCATATCGGCGGCACCGCCGTCACGCTGACGGGAGGCAACAAAACAACGCTTGCCCCGGGAAACAACAGGGTGGAGAATTCGCATATTCACGATTTTGCCTACTATCACAAAGCCTATAATCCCGGGGTGCTGCTGTCCGGCGTGGGTAACCGCATGTCGCATAATGAGCTGCATGATGCGCCGCATCCCGGCGTGCTGATCTTCGGCAATGATCATACCGTGGAATATAACGAGATCTATGATGTATGCACGACCTTCTCGGACCTCGGCGCGATCTATATGAACGCGGGGGAACAGCCCCATGAGCGGGGTACGGTGATCAGGCGCAATTATTTCCATAACATCGGGGAGAGCAAAGCGGGCGTAGAAGGTGTATACCCGGACAATTTCACGATGGGTCTGACGATCGACGAGAATATCTTTTACAAGATGGGCAATTCGGCTATTAAAAATAACGGCGGCGCCCATATCCTGACCCGCAACAATATCTTCATTGACAGCAAAATTCCGTATGACTATGCGGATATGTTCCTCGGCGATGAGCCGGATGATCAGGTGCCGCTGAATTACATGCCGAAGTGGCAGGCCTTGTTCGCAGCGAACAATAATTTCACCGGAACTCCTTATCTGACGAAGTATCCCGAGCTGGCGGATTTCTTCACGGAGAACCGTTATTATCCTGATACGAATACGTTCCAGGGCAATGTTATCTATAACCCGTCCCTTCCGCGCAGTGTAACAACCAATGTGTACGGGGCCTATGACAAGTTCGGGCTGGTCCAGTATGCGAATAACTGGGTAACCGCAGGAGATCCCGGGTTCACCGATCTGGCGGGAGGCGATCTGTCGCTGCGGCCGGATGCGGATGTCTTCGATGTCATTCCCGGATTCCCCGACATTCCGTTCGCCGAGATCGGCGTTGCAGGTAAGGCTGGCACGACAGCCGGTGCGGACAGCTATCCTGTGCAGGGCGTGAGTGTCTATGACAGCGAGATTAACGTAGACCGCTGGAAAACGGTGAAGCTTCGCACGGCGGTCCTCCCCTGGAACGCGGACAATCCGGCCTTGACCTTCACTTCGGCTGATCCCGGGGTGGCGGCTGTCGATGGTGCAGGAACCGTCACCGGCCGGTCGGTAGGCAGCACGGTGATCACGGTGGCTTCAGCGGAGAATCCGCTCCTGAGCGCCACGGTCACGGTTCATGTACAGGCAGGCGACGGAGTGATGGACTTCACGGACTTTGAATCCGGCGCGAACGGCTGGCTGCAGGATGCCAACCGCAGCATCGAGAAGATCGGCACGAACCGCTGGTACAAGATCCTGAACGGGGCCTCGGCGCTCAGCCCCAAATCCTTCTCGGACTATGAGCTCAGCTTCAAGCTGAAGACCCCGGAGGTAATGGGGGATAATGCCACCTTCTATATCTTCGACCGTCAGGCCGGCAGCGGCTCCAGCCGGATCGGCTATAGGACCCGGGCGGACGGAAGCTCAGCCTGGCTGCTGTATAATTCAGCCTGGACGGTGCTGAAGGAAGTCAAGCTGCCGGGCCATGACCTGCAGCCGAATACGGAGTACAGTGTCAAAATGCTGGTGAAGGGCGGCGATATCAGTGTCTACCTGGATGGAGCATTCCGGTTGAAGGGCAATGATCCGGGACACAATGCGGAAGGGAAAGTCGGCTTCTATGTCAGCAATGTCAGCCAGATGCACTTCGATGACATTCAGTTCAGGGAGCTGACGACAACGCTGGCCGGGATTATTCCGGCAGAGAATAACGTGCGTCTGGCCGCAGGTGAAGATAAGGCGTTACAGGTAGCCTTCGACCCTGCGGATACGCCGGATACAGGCCTGACCTGGGAGTCGGCTAACCCGGCGGTCGCTACAGTGAACAGTACGGGTGTGGTGCATGCCGTATACGAGGGGCAGACGGTCATCTCGGCTGTGTCAACGGTGAATCCGCTGATTAAGGCGGATATTACAGTCACCGTCTCGAATATTATGCATGAGACCAACTTCGAGAACGGAGGCAACGGCTGGCCGGTGGACCCGAACCGCAGCATTGCCGCTGATTCGGACGGCAACCGCCGTTATAAGCTGCTGAACGGCGCAAGCGGCCTGCTGGACCGCAGCTTCACCTCCTATCAGCTTGACTTCAAGCTGAAGACACCAGCCGTGATGCCGGATAACGGCATTCTGTATATCTTCGACCGCCAGGACAGCAGCGGCTCGACCCGGATCGGGTACCGGACCCGGGCAGACGGATCTTCCTCCTGGATTCTGTATGATACAGCGTGGCAGAAGCTTACCGAGAGTGTGCTTCCGGGGCATGACCTGCTGCCAGATACGGAATATGCGGTCAAGGTAACGGCGAAGAACGGGGATATCGCTGTATCCGTTGACGGTGCGCCAAGGCTCTCCGGCACCGATCCGGGCCACCGCCCGTCCGGCAAGGTCGGCTTTTACACCAGCGGCTTCGCTTACATGCTGTTCGACGACATTACCTTCTCGGTTCTGCCGTAAGGGGAACGGGTTTCAATTCATCTCCACACTAAATACAAAAAAACAGCGATTCTCCTGGTCATTGGAGTATCGCTGTTTTGCGTGTTTGGGCCAGGGCAGTAAGGGGTTGTATGGTAGATCCATTGCCCGCTTAAACAGCAGAGAGAACGGAACGATTGTGGAAAAGCGGCAGCGGTCGCCTTTGTCCCCGGATTTTCACCGTTAAGGAGAATCAATAAAAAATCTGGGGACAACAGCGATTGGAACAACGGTCTGTTCTCGGAGCGTCCGTCCAAGTGCTCACGTTGATCCCAACTCCAAACAAACAGCTATCCCAAGCAGCCATCATGGCTGGGGACAGCTTCTTACAGCTCTATCCGGTCAACGCCGACCGGATCTGTCTGGTGTAGAACAGGCGGACAATGAAGAAGTAGATCACCTGAATGAAGAAGAACAGGCCCAGCACGAGCAGAGACTCCCTGAATATGGAGTACTGGAACATATGCGACAGCGCGGTAAGGGCAACGGCTCCATGCACAAGCGCGACAACGATTGGCGCGAAGAAGAGCAGGCTGATCTGGCGGTTCAATATCCGGCCCAGCTCTTTGTCACTGAGCCCCAGCTTGGAGATGGCCTTGAACTTCTGTTTATCCTCATCCAGATCGCTGTACAGCCGGAAATAGAGAAAGCTGCCGGCGGAGACAAAAAATACGATTCCGACAAAAAAACCGATGAACATCACGGGGCCAAAGTAATCATTGGTCCGGGAGGTCTGATACTCCAGCGCATAGAAGGTGGCGTGTTCATCATAAGGAAGCTTACTGGTCAGCAGTTCGCCCACCTGCTGTACCCCGTGCTGCCCGGCCGCCCCGTGCCACGCATAATATCGGCTCACCTTGAACGGCTGTCCCAGCGTCCCGATCCGCTCGTCGGGGACGACGTAATAACCGCTGACTGCCCGTATCGCGGAAGACACCACGGCCTGTTCTGCCTCAATGTCCATCCCTGACTGCAGCTTCACCTGCTGGTGGAGCAGCTCCTCCCCCTTGCGGGACAAGCCGAAGTCTACAATGGCGGCTGTCCCATCCCCAGTAGCAAGCCGGATGGGCGTTAGCCCCATCAGCCCGGCTATGCGGTTGTAATCGGACTGCTTCACCAGAGCCAGCGTCTGGCTGCTATCCGCAGCTTTATAATAGTTAATCTTCAGACTCAATGGTTCGGCGGCTATCCCGGCTTGGGCCAGGCTCTGGTCAATTAGCTGTACATGGGCCTGTGCCTTGCTGTCTCCGTCCGCAGACAGGTAGGTGAACAGATAAGGATTCTTCTGCGTAAGCGTACCATTAATCATCGACTGGAATCCGTACAGGGCTCCTATCGCGCTGAAGGATACGGTAGAGATGATGGCGACCAGGAAAAAGGAACGTGCGTTGTCCTTCATCCGGTAGGAAAGGTCAGAGAACAGCAGCATATTGGTCTTGTGCCAGAATAGCCCCTCCCGTGCCTTCAGCTTACGGATCAGATACACACTGAGCTGTGTGAACAGCAGATAGGTGCCGACCGACACCATAATGACCACCGGTGCGAGCAGCAGGACTACAGCCAGGCCGCTCGCCCGGAGCGACAGGAAGTAGCTGACCCCAAGCAGCAATACCACCAGCAGTGACAGCAGAAGCGAGGCCTTCGGCTCCGGCTTGGGCTGACGGTTCGCCTGAATGAGCGTAATCAGCTTGCCGCTGCGCAGCACCGTAGAGATGAACAGGGAGATCAGGACGAACAGCAACAGGAAGGAGATCAGAGTCACTCCCATCGCCTTGAACGGGAAATAGAATTGCAGCGGCTTGTTCAGCGCCAGCACATTCTCACCTGCGAGCAGAATCCCCTTGGCAAAGATCACGCCGAGCCCGATGCCGCTGACCGTGGCGCCGGACCCGACGATCATATTCTCCAGGAAGATCATCCGCCGCAGCTGCCGGACCGTCATGCCATGCATCATCATCAGCCCGAACTCCCGCTTGCGCGATTGCAGGAAGGCGCTCATGGAGTAGAGCACGAAGAAGAAGGAGAACACATAGATCACCCATTTGGAGACCGACAGGGCCAGCGCCGCACTGGAATGAATTTGTCCCCCGCTCAGTACCGGATGATAGGCAAAAATGGAAAAGGTAAAGAACACCATCACTGTAAACATGCTGCTGAGAAAATAGGCGGTGTACAGCCTCGTGTTCCGGGAGACGTTACGGAATGCGAACTGGCGGAACGTCATGGCTGTATCCCCCTAACAGCGAAAGTGTATCAATAATTTTCTGGAAAAAGCTCTGGCGGTTATCCCCGTGATGAATCTCTGTATAGAACCTGCCATCCTTAATGAATACCACGCGGTGGCAATAGCTGGCGGCTACAGCGTCATGGGTAACAAGCATCATCGTTGTGGAGTGCTCCCGGTTGAGCGTTTCCAGCAGATCCATCACATCCTTGGCTGCCTTGGAATCGAGATTTCCGGTAGGCTCATCGGCCAGCAGCAGCTTCGGAGCATGAATCATCGCTCTGGCGATCGCAGTCCGCTGGGCTTGTCCGCCGGAGATCTCATAGGTGCGTTTGTTCATAATGGCGCCAATCCCCAGCTTCTCGGCAATGTCCCGGGCCTTTTGCTTCATTTCACTAACCCGGGTCCCATCCAGGGTCAGCGGCAGCACTATATTCTCTTCGACAGTCAGGGTATTCAGCAGATTGAAATCCTGAAAGACAAAGCCCAGCTCGCGGCGGCGGAAGACTGCCAGTTCATTTTTGTTCAGCTTGCCCGTGTCCTTATGATCGATCCTAATGCTTCCGGTAGTCGGAACGTCCACGGTGGCTACCATATTCAGAAGCGTTGTTTTTCCGCTGCCGGAGGGTCCCATAATCCCCACGAATTCTCCGGCTGCGATGGTTAAGTCAATGTCGGTCAAGGCCCGGTAGGCCACGTTTCCTCCATAGATTTTACTGACCTTTTGAACCTCCAGCATAAGGCTGTACTCCCCCTCACTTGTTCTGTAACCAATATACCGGAGACGGCAGCGTCTCAACTATCGATTTAGATGTCACTTTTATTACATGCCTGTAAGCTAAGTATCCGCTGTCAAAATAATCCGCACCACCGTTCCCTCACCAGCCGCCGATTCCAGCTCAAGCCGGTGCCCGAGACGGTCGGCGGACTCCTTCGTCAGATACAGCCCCATTCCTGTAGACTCCCGCAGCCCGCGCCCGTTGCTGCCGGTGAAGAAGGGGTCGAATACCCGTTTGAGATCAGACGCCTCAATACCAATGCCCCGGTCCTTAACCTCAATAACTGCCTCCGTTCCTCTTATATAGCAGGATATAGTGATTTTCCGGCCGGTCTCCGTATTAGCCGCCGCTGAATATTTGATGGCATTGTTCATAATTTGCGACAGCATGAAGAACAGCCATTTCTCATCGGTCTGGGCGGTAAGGCCGGGAGCTGGGGCTTGGACCTCGGGAAAGATATGGCTGCGGATGAACAGGCGCCTGTGATCATGGACCACCTCGTTCACCAGCTTCGGCAGGACGACAGGCCTGATGTGGAAATCCTTCTCAAAAGCCCGCAGCCTGGCCATATACAGAACGGTATGCAGTCCGCTGCGCATACGCTCCAGCTCCTCGCGGATGCTGGCAAACTCCGGCTCGTCCATATTCTGCACGGTCAGCTCAATGACTGACAAAGGCGTCTTCATCTGATGGACCCATTGGTCGATGAAAGTCAGATGCTGCTCCTGCTGCTGCTTCACCGCCGTCAGCTGCTGCTGATAGTAGCCGTATTGGGCATGCAGCAGCTGCTCCAGCGCTGTGGATACAGGGTGGTTCTCCAGCTTCTGAAAGGATTCGTCCAGCGTCTCCAGAGGTCTGCTGAGGCGAAGATAATAACGGCGCCTGCTGATATATTGGTAGATGAGATAACAACTGAGGAAGAAGAAGCCAATAAAGACCGCATAGAGAGCGGTCGGCAGATCGCGGTAGCCGTCCAGCCAGTAAATGGACAGCATAGCACCGAATTGCACGATCTGCACAGCCAATAACAACATATGCTCACGGAGAAACAGCTTCATGGCTGGGCCCCTGACCAGCTGTTGTTCAGCCGGTATCCCGAACCCCTGACGGTAAGCACAGCATCCTCCATCCCCAGCTCCTGGAATTTCTTGCGGACCCGTGCGATATTCACGTTCAGCGTGTTCTCATCCACAAAAGCCTGCGGGTCCCATAGCTTCTCCAGCAGCGCTTCCCGGCTGGCAACCCTCGGGTAACGCTCCATCAGACTCTCGATGAGATCCGATTCCTTGCGGGTAAGGGGCACGACCGCCTGCCCGTACTGCAATTCAAGCCTTTCAGGATACAGAATCAGCCCTTCCTTCTCCAGCATCAGCTCCTCGCGCTTAGCCGCATATTCCCCGTAAGCGCGGCGGAGATGGCTGTGGATCTTAGCGAGCACAACCCCCGAATGGAACGGCTTGGTGATATAATCATCCCCGCCGTTCTCCAGCGCCATGATCTGGTCCATCTCCCCGGCCCGCGCCGAAATGAACAGCACAGGGCAGGTGGAGACCCTGCGGATCTGCCGGCACCAGTAATATCCGTCATAGCTGGGCAGGTTCACATCGAGCAGCACCAGCTCCGGTCTCATCTCCTCAAATTCCTGCAACACCCGCTGAAAGTCTTTGACCCTGACGACCTCATACCCGTATTTCTCAACAGCCGAGTGCAGCAGGTCTGCAATCTTCGGATCATCTTCAACAATCATGATTCTGGACATCTTCACGGCTCTCCTTGTCTTGTTCAGTTAAGTACATATATAACACGGGCGGAGGTGTAAGGGAAGTGAGAGGGGATTCAGCCCTGCCATATCAATCCGCATACAAACAGGCAGGCCCCCTCCAGGAGGCCTGCCGTTCAAATGTAATATAAGGCTTAACGCCCGTACCAGTACCCCGGCACTCCCCGCTCCAGACGGAGCAGCGCCTCCAGGAAGAAATAATCGCCCCAGATCATGAAATCATCGGGCGAGGAATTTCCTCTGACCGAATAAGAACCGTGGCGGAGGAAGCCTTCCTCCGAGAGGTCGCCTGCGGTAAAGTAGTTCTGGATGAGGGAATCCATAGACCTCTGCACCGCTTCACCCAGCAAGGCACGATCCGGATGACTCTCCGGCAAATGCTCCAGCAGTTCAAGGACACCGCACACAAAGATGGCTGAAGCTGAGCTATCGCGCGCAGTCCCCTCTTCCTGCGGGGCCTCAAAATCCCAATAGGCCACATAGTCAGACGGGAGATGCTCCAGGAAATGAAGGGCCAGTCTTCTTGCTGTCTCAAGAAAACGTTCCTCCCGTGTATAACGGTAAGCTAATGCAAAGCCGTACACGCCCCAGGCCTGGCCCCGTGTCCAGGTCGATCCGTCCTGATAGCCTTGGGCGGTTCCCCCGCGGAGGGCATGTCCGTTCTCCTGGTCAAAATAAAAGGTATGATAGGAAGAATCATCGCCTCTTACCAGGAATCGGCGGCTCTTCTCCGCATGGATTGTTGCACATTCGGCATAGCGGCGGTCCCCGGTCTGCTCTGCGGCAAAGTAGAGCAGCGGCAGGTTCATCAGGCAGTCGATAATCATCCGTCCGCCATTATCCGGATCTCCTTCCGGCCCCCAGGCCTGAAAGATCCGGGAAGCAGGGCGCCAGCGCTGCATCAGAACATCCGCCGCCTGCAGTGCCAGCTGGCGGGAGGCCTCATCCTGTTCGGCGATCCAGCGGGCCTTCGCTGACAACGAATAGAGGAAACCAATGTCATGATGTTCCAGTGCCTGCTGTGCTTCCATACGTTTCCGGAAAGAATCTACCGTTTGAACCGCAGCGGCATGAATATCCGGGTCCTTGCTGTATTCGTAGCTCAGCCACAAAATTCCCGACCAGAAGCCTTCCGTCCAGTTCGTCTGCTCTGTTAAATGGTATTTGCCGTCTCCAAGGCTTACAATCGGAAAAGCCTCCCCGAAACGCTTAATGTTCAGGCGGGTGGTCATAAGCGTCTGTTCTATTACCGGTTTCCAGTCCATAATAATAACCTCCATACGATCGCTGAATTGTGCTTGAGATTATTATAACTCATGAAATCTATTGGTTTGTTGTGCTCATCTATCGCTATATTGCGGTTTTACGATTTGCCGGAGGATGATCAGTTAAGCTGTGAATAATTCAGCTTATATTCCTTGGGGCTCATGCCGGTATATTTGGAGAATACATGGGTGAAGTAAGCCGGGGTCTCGATGCCGACGGCTTCGGCGACTTCAAATACTTTGCTGGAGGGGTTCCTGAGCAGCCTTTTGGCCATTTCGATCCGGTACTTGTTGATGACGTCGATGATGGATTCCCCGGTTACTTTTTTGTACAGGCGGCTAAGGTAGCTGCTGTTGATGTGAATATGATCGGCAATGATCTGCAGATTCAGGTTCTGGTTGTAGTGCTCTTTGATATATTTCTGGCATTCGATCACGATATAATTCGGCTGCTTGTCGTTCAGTGCCAGGGCGCTGGAGCTGCTGTGAATCAGGCGGACCAAAATATCGGTGAGCAGCTGGATGCTTTTGCTCTCCTGGATCTGCTTATATACCGCGGATTGGTTCACCTCTGTCTCCGCTGCGAAGGGCTGGCTGGCGCTCAGCAGCCGGAAGCAATAGGAGCTGATCAGCAGGCAGGCCACTTTTACATTCTCTATGGGCTCTGTGGTGTTCCGGTAGCTCTCCAGCAGCTCTTCAAGCCGGAGAATCGCCTGATCGCTCTGGCCATTCTGCAAATATTCGGCAATCTGCTCGGCGGCGTGATAGGGAACGTTCCCGGGAGTCAGGGTCTGGCTCGTATGGTGGGGCATGAAGACAGCAACATAATTATCATTATAAAAGCTGCCCCGCAGCGCCTCCCTGGCTTCCTGACAGGCTCTATGCAGAGTGAGCACATTCCGGTGCTGCAGGCTGATGCCGATATTGACATGGTACTGCCGGAAATGCTCGGCCATGGCCAGAATCTCATGGCAGCTGGTAAGCAGGGCTTGAGTCGAGACTGCCGCGTTGCCGGTATCCATGGAGATGATCGCGAGCAGCGCACCTTTATCCATGTTCAGAAGATATAAAGGACGCCCGGCAAAGGCGAGTGCAAGAAACTGGCGGATGGATGCCAGGAACCGGTGGTGCTCATTGCCCGGCACTCCGCTATAAGCTTGGGGACTGAACATTTCCTGAATCTCCAGGTAGACTGCGAAATAGTTCTCCAATTGCAGACCCAGCTCACTGGACCGGTTGATCAGACCGGCCTCATCGCTGATCAGGCCGTCAACGGCCTCCTTCAGGAATTTCTCGCTGATCTCGGACAGGTGGTCATGGATTTTGCTCTCCAGCTGCTTCACCTTCTGCTTCTGCTCCCGTTCCTTTTCCAGCTGCTTTGTTGCTTTTTCAATGGCCCGGGGAATTTGCTCCGTGGGATTGGTCTTCACTACGAAGTCGGTGACTTCATATTGAATGGCCGCCTGGGCATAAGAGAAGTCCGCGAAGGCGGTAAGAATAATGATCTTGATCTGCGGATAGTTCCGTTGCACATAGTCCGACAGGGCCAGACCGTCCATCCCCGGCATACGGATATCCGTAACGATAATATCAATAGCATGATCGTTCAGCTGGTCTATGGCCTCCATTCCGTTGGAGGCTTCACATACTACCTCACATTGCAGCAGGCTCCAATCAATGAAGCATTGCAGCCCTTTTTTGATCACCGGCTCATCGTCTACAATCATCACGTTATACATGCGGTAATTCCCCCCAATCTGTTGGTATATGCAAGGTGACTGTGGAGCCTTCCCCAAGCTCGCTTTCGACCTCAATCCCGTAGGGCTCGCCATAGATTAGCCTGACCCGCTTATGCGTATTGATCAGACCTATGTTGTTGTGGCCTTGCTTGCGTATGGTGATGTTCTCGTAATTATTCCAGTTCCGCGGCACCTGCTCGAAGCCGATGCCGTTATCCGTAATCTCGAAATAGACCGAATCGGCTCTGTGGTACAGGCGGATGCGGATGTGGCCTTTGCCCAGCTTTTTCTCCACCCCATGCACCACCGCATTCTCTACCAGCGGCTCAACGCTTAGCTTGGGCAGGTACAGGTCCAGCAGGGCTTCGTCTTCCACTTCGATGGTATACTCCATCTTATCTTCGAATCTTTCCTTCTGCAGATAGAGATAGAATTGGATGAAATCCAGCTCCTGACGGATCGGGATTTTGGCCGGACTGCTCGAGTTGATGCTTGCCTGCAGCAGCTCTGTAAGAGAGGTCACCATTTTGTAAACGGTCTCATCTCTGGACAGCTTGGCTTTGTAGCCGATGGTAATGAGCGTATTGAACAGGAAGTGGGGATTCATCTGGGCCTGGAGAAATTTGATCTCCGATTCTTTGATGAGCAGATGCTTCTCGTATACTTCCTTGATCAGATAGCTGATCTCATCTGTCATGTGATTGAAGGTATTGCTAAGCTGGTTCAGCTCTGCATCCTTGTAGGCTGGCATTCTGGTGCTGTAATCCCCCTTCTTCACCTTGCGGATGCTCCGCAGCAGATCACGGACGACCCGGGTGAAACGCAGAGAGATCAGAATGCCGGCTGCGAGGGAGACGATGGCAATCAAGGTGATGATCCATATGTAGTTGTGCATACTTCCTGACAGCTTGGAGAGCACCTGCTTCTTCGGGATGCCGGCAATAAAGGTAAGTCCGGTGGTACCAATGCTGCGGGAAGCGGCCAGATAGGTCTCCTGGCCCAGCCTGACTTCACTAACCTCGTCCTTGTCTGTCAAGGCCATAATCTCCGCAGAAATGTGAGAGCCTAATTCCTGCTTGGCGGCGCTGGAGTAAATGGTTCCCTGGCTATCAATGATGTAGGCCATAGCGCCATTAAAGGCGAGCAGCCCGGAGTACTCGTCGGCCAGATCAGCCTCATTCGTGCCGAAGATCAGCACCAGACGCTGTTCGGGAAGATTGATGTTGGACATTACCCGTGTGAAATATATGGTCGGGTCGCCGGGGCTTGGCTTCAGAATCTCCTTGCCTCTGACCATTCTGCCATTGACCGATTGATAGACGGCAAGATTGTTCTTGTTCGTCTGTTCGATATTGGGCGGTGTCTTCAGAACGGATACATAATTGTCGTTGTCAAAAAACACATAGGCCGTAGACAGCAGGCTGATATTCCAGGCATTGTTGAACATCAGGCTGTATCTCAGATCCTCTTCCATCTCACTTTTGTTGACAAACTTCTTGTAGAAGTCATCGCTTAGCGCTGCATCGTCGATCAGCCAGCTTCTTAACATTTTGTTGGAAAGGAAGTGCAGGGAGGTATTATCAATAATCTGAAAGGATTTCTCAATATTGTCATTGGTCTGGCGGATCAGTAGAGACAGGTTCGCGTTGGCATTGCGGGTCAGCACCTGGGAGATATTCCAGTAGAAGTAGCAGCCGGCGAATGTCATAGGCAACAGGATGAGCAGGAGAATGATCATGACAATTTTATTTCTTACGGGAATCCTGGTGAACAAAGCCGTAACCGGGCGAAGGTTAAACCGTTGGTTGCACATGGGAGATGCTCCTTGGTGAGGGTTTCTATAGTAAAGGTATTATATAATTTTTGGGGGGCGGCGGATAGCCGAACAGGGGGAAATACCGGCGGTTTGCGCCAAATGGTAAAGAAAACGATGAAGAGTTAAAGAAAACGGAAAGCCCTTTCATCCCTCATGCTGCCTTACCCGATTTGCTCAAGATTTCATAAAAGATTCTACCGAAAAACGAATTCAATCAAAATTTCCTTTGCTCTACAATGAAAGCTGTAAACCACTGTTATGGGCCGCAGGGCGATGCTCTATACGGGCCATTAATTGCTAAGGGGGATGAATTATGATTAGACCATTGTACAGAACAGGATTGAATCTGGCCTGCGCGCTGTTGCTCACCGTATCCGTAACGGCATGCGGATCAGAGAATACAGCGAAGAATGGCACAGCCGCTTCACCCGGTTCGGGGAATTCCGGGGGGGCAGCCAAAGCTCCGGTGAAGATCTCTTACCTTACCTTCCGGGTCGGAACCCATGCGTCAGCCAAGATGGAGGAAGAACAGATCAAGCAGTTCAATGCCAAGTACGGCAATGAAGTGGAGGTTGTGGTTGAAGAGATTCCAAGTGATGCCGCCTACGTCGATAAGATCAAGATTCTGGCGGCTTCCGGGGATGTGCCGGATGTGGTTATGGGCAAGGATGGAATTAATGATGTACTGATTAAGGGGAATCTTGCAACCCCTTTCAATGAATATCTGGATAAGGACCCGGAATGGAAGGCCGCCATCGGTGAAGATGCCCTGGCCTCCAATACGCGGGACGGCAAGATCTGGTCGATCAGCGATCAGAAGCAGAACATCGGATATTTTTACAATAAAGAAATGTTCGAGAAGGCAGGAATCAAACCGGCGGAGACCTGGGATGAATTCATGAGCAACAACGAGAAGCTGAAGGCTGCAGGCTTCGTTCCGCTTGCCCTGATGACCGGGGAGAATGCCTGGACGAGTAACCTGATTCTTGCTGCGATGATCGGCACCAACGGGGATAACGGCAAAGCGTTCATGAACACTCTGCACCCTACCAACTTCAATACGCCGGAAATGATTCAGGCGCTTAACATGATGAAGGAGCTGCTGGAGAAGTATTCGACGAAGGATGCGCTGGGAGCGGGATATGCCAATGCAGCGAACGCGTTCAGCCAGGGCAAGGCCGCGATGATTGCCAATGGCCCGTGGATGATCGGTGATTTCAGTGACCCGACCAAATCCGCTGAAGGGTTCGATAAAAAAGTGGGTGTTGCCGCCTATCCGAATAACAGTCTGATCTCCACCTATGAGGTCGGCTATATGATCGGAGCCAAAACGCCGGAAACCCGCGATGCCGCTGAGAAATTCATCAAGTTCAAAACAGGGCTTGAAGGGCAGACTATCGCGCTTGAATACGGCAATGTAATGCCGGTGTCGAGTGAAGTTCAGCCCTCAGATGCTCTGAAGGAGAAATATCCGATTATGGTCGAATCCATCACGGTCGCCCAAAAGACGCAGCTTCATTACCGGACACTCGACTCCATCGTTTTCCCGAACGTAACGGATGCCTGGAAGAACCTGTATCCGAAGCTGGTAGCCGGCAAGGCCACTGCCGAAGAGATTGCCCAGGAACTGACGGATATTGCCGCCAAGAATAAATAAAAAAGCAATACGAGGATTGGGGAGGACCATATGGATGGTTAGGAAAAATAGAGGGTACATTACGCTTTTCCTGTTACCGACTGTAATATTGTTTATTCTTGTCTATGCTGTCTCACTTGTGATTCTGTTCGGCACCTCCTTTACGGAATGGTCAGCCGGGCGCAGCCCGGTATTTAACGGCCTCGCTAACTATATCCAGCTGTTTACGGATGATGCCGATTTTCGCCAAAGTGCACTTAATACAGGTGTCTGGGTTCTGCTGCAGTCTACGGTTCACGTGGCCATCGGCACCCTGTTCGCGATCATTCTCAGCATGAAGGAATTCTACTGGAAGTTCGCGCGCACGGTCTACATGTTTCCGAATATTATCTCGGGTGCAGCCGTAGGGATGCTGTTCCTGTGTATGCTCAATCCTGACTTTGGTGCGGTGAACAGTATTGCCCGCTTATTTGGGAACGCGGATTACTCCCAGAACTGGTTCATGGATTATGCTACGGCTTTCTTCTCTGTCACGATGACCTGGCTGCCTTATGCGGCGGTGGTTACGATCCTGATTCTGGCCGAGATCGCAGCCATTCCGGAAAGTCTGTATGAATCGGCGCGGATCGACGGGGCCAGCACCCTGAAGATCAATCTGTACATTGTGATTCCGATGCTGCGCAATATTATCGGCACCTGCGTGATTCTGTCCGGAACCAGCATGCTGCAGAAGATGGATATTATCTTAATGACCACAGGCGGCGGACCCGGCAATGAGACGATGAACCTGCCTATTTATATCTACAAGACCGCACTCATGGACAATAACTTCGGTTATTCCAATTCCGTGGGCGTCTTCCTAATCGGCTTTGGCTTGATCTTTGTCCTGCTGTGCCGAAATCTGTTCAGAATAGGCAGCTCCCAAAACTGAATGGAGCGGATGGGGTGAGAATGTTGAAAAAAGGTTTGGGTGTTCTTAAGTATGGATTTGTAATCCTGATTGTCCTGTTATCGCTGGGTCCGTTCCTGTGGGTGCTGCTCGCTTCGTTTAAGACGAATGCCGAGATTCTGAGCAATTCGCTCGGCTGGCCTAACAGCTTCCGCTTCTCCAATTACACGAAAGCCTTCCAAATAGCGCCGATCTCCCGGTTCTACATCAATAGTGTAATCGTGGGGATCTTCGGAACCCTGCTCAACCTGCTGCTGCTCGGTATGGCAGCCTATGTCCTGGCACGCTTCAAATTCCGCGGCAAGAAGCTATTGATGGGAGCCTTCTCGCTGTCGCTCCTGATTCCGGGAGCGGCGATGCTGCAGCCGCTGTACTTGACGGTGAATACGCTCGGGCTGTACGACAAGCTGATTGGACTGATTATCGTGTATACCGGCTTCGGCTTGCCGGTCTCGCTCTACATTCTATCGAGCTATTTCCTGACGATCCCGAAGGAAATGGAGGAATCGGCTTATCTGGACGGCGCCAGCTTCATCCAGACCTTCTTCCGGATTATTCTGCCCATCTCGAAGCCGGGCTTCGGCACGGCCGGGGTGATGCAGTTCCTGCTCTGCTGGAATGAATTTCAGTTCGCGATCATTCTGACCACGGGGAATCAGAGCCGGACCCTTCCGCTGGCCCTCTATTATTTCAAAAGCCAGTTTGCCAGTGATTATGGTGTCATGTTTGCGGCTACGATGGTGGTGATTATCCCGAGTATTGTGGTCTATATTCTGCTGCAGGAGCAGGTGGTGTCCGGCCTTGCTGCAGGAGCGGTTAAGGGATGATGGGATGGGTATGGGACTAGTTAAGCTTAAGCTGCCGGAGAAATGGGGGAGTTACCAATGAATGAGGATCATCTGTGGTGTCTGAAGGAAAGCGGGTATCAGGCGGCACTGCATAAGTATTATGAAGGGCTGTTTACCCAAGGTAACGGCTACATGCATATGCGCGGAAGCTTCGAGGAAGGGTGCAGCGATGCGCCCCAGGATGAGGAATATCTGCGTTTCCCGGATAACGTTACGTTGGAGAAGCCGCGGCACCCCAAATCCAAGCAGGGCACCTTCATCCCGGGCATTGTTGCGCAGCATCCGCTGCTGAAGGAGGAGATTGTCAATCTCCCTTATGTTCTGGGTCTTGAATTCCGGTCAGGGGGCGAGTCTCTGGATATGGACCGCTGCCGGATCCGCGGCTACAGCCGCTGGCTGGATCTGCGCGATGGCAGTCTGCACCGATCCTTCATCTGGGATACGCCAGAGGGCATGAAGCTGCAATTCAGCTATAGCCGCTACCTCAGTATGGCGGACACCCATCTATGCCTTCAGCGGGTTCAGCTTGAGGTGCTGGCGGGTGAAGGCAGCCTGGAGATAACGGCCAGCCTGCGCGCCGATGTACGGACTAACGGCATGAACCATTTCAGCCGCCTTGTGCCTTCAGCGGATTCAGAAGGCTGTTTGTCTCTTGAGATCCTGACTGAACAGGGGAATCAGATCTGTATGGTGTCTGCGCTGGAAGGCCTGGAAACGGTGAGCTGGCAGGGAGAGCATACACAGGAGACGGCAGCGCTGCGGGGGGAATGCAGGCTCCAGGCCGGGGAGCGGCTTGCGGTCAGCAAGCTGACAGCGGTGACCACGGACCGTGACAGGGAGGAAGGAAGCGTGCCCGCTAGGGCGCTTGAGCAGCTTAGCCGTGCACGTGAGCTGGGCTGGGAAGAGTTGTATCAACGCCATGCGGAGAGCTGGAAGACCAAATGGCAGGAAGCGGATATGATCATCAAAGGGGACGATCAGGTGCAGCTTAACGTCCGTGCTTCACTCTATCATCTGCTGCGCTCCAATGCCGAACGGGATGACCGGGTAGCCATCTGTGCCAAGGGGTATGCCGGGGAAGCCTATTTCGGCCGGTATTTCTGGGATACAGAGATTAATCTGCTGCCCTTCTATCTGCATACCAATCCGGCGGCAGCCCGCAATCTGCTGATGTTCCGTTACCATACGCTTGACGGAGCCAGACGGAATGCCCAGCATTACGGATACCGGGGAGCAAGGTATGCCTGGGAATCCTCGCTCAGCGGGGAGGAGCAATGCGCCAACTGGCAATACGCTGATCATGAAATTCATATAACAGCGGATATAGTATATGCGATATGTCACTATGTAAGAGCTACAGGAGATGAAGAATTTCTGGAGCACTACGGAATTGATATTCTGGTAGAGACCGCCCGCTACTGGTGTGACCGGGTGGACTGGAACGGAGAAGGCGGCTGTGAGCTGTTCGGTGTGATGGGGCCGGATGAGTATCTGCCTTTCACCCGTAATAATGCCTTCACCAACCGTATGGTGAAATTCAGCCTGGAGCAGACCGTTCGTTGGCTTGACCGTCTGCTGGACACTAAGCCGGAAGGCTATGGGGCAGCGGCAGCGCGCCTGGACATTCGTCCCGGTGAACGGGAAGTCTTCCGGCGTACGGCGGAGAAGCTGCGGCTGCCCTATGACAGCGAGACGGAGCTGGTTCCGCAATCCGACGATTTCAGCTCCTATGCGGAGGTGGACTTTGCCCGGGTCTGGACGGACAGGTCGAAGCCCTTCGGCCACTTCATCTCCCAGGAGCGCAATTACCGCTCCAAGGCGCTCAAGCAGGCCGATGTACTGGAATTAATGTTGTTGTTCCCTAAGGAATTCTCAGGGCCGCAGATGCAGGCCGCCTATGACTATTATGAGCCGATGACCACTCATGATTCTTCTTTGTCAGCGGCGGTCCACGGGATCGTGGCTTCATGGCTGGATGAGAAGGAAGCGGTGGCAGGCTTCTTGCAGCGGGTCATGGACACGGATCTCTCCCGGGAGAAGAAGGGGGCTGCGGAAGGCATTCACATTGCCAACTGCGGAGGTCTGTGGCAGCTCATCGTCTACGGGTTCGCCGGTGTGACGGGCGCAATGTGGAGCGATACCCTTCAGTTGCAGCCCCGGCTGCCGGAAGGCTGGGAGGAGCTGAGCTTCCGGCTGGCCTGGCGGGGGGAACGTTACAGGGTTACAGTTCATCCGAATGCTTATAAGGTACACAAGCTGAATGGAGGAAACGATGCTGCTGACACAACGAATTGAGGCGTCCATCTTCGATCTGGATGGCGTCATTGTCGATACCGCGAGGTATCATTATCTGGCCTGGAAGCGCCTGGCCGGGGAGCTGGGCTTCGCGTTCAGCGAGCGTGAGAATGAACAGCTTAAGGGGGTAAGCCGCCTGGAATCCCTTAATCTGCTGCTTCAGTCTGGAGGGATTACAGACGTCACGGACGAGCAGAGACAGTCACTGGCTTCCCGGAAAAATGAGTGGTATAAGGAGTATCTGGCCACACTCACCCCTGCTGATGTATTGCCTGGTGTGACCGCCCTGCTTGAATATCTGCGCTCGCGGGATATCCGGACAGCCATTGCTTCGGCCAGCCAAAACGCACCGCTGATTCTGGAGAAGACAGGAGTCCGGCCGTTGTTTGATGCGGTTGTGGACGGGAACAGCATCACCCGGGCCAAGCCGGACCCGGAGGTCTTCCTCCAGGCGGCCCGGCTGCTCGGTGCAGCGCCAGCGCAGTGCATCGTCTTCGAGGATGCGGAGGCCGGGGTAGAAGGGGCGCTCCGCGCAGGCATGGGCGTTGTCGGCATCGGCGATGCGCAGCGGCTTGGCCGCGCCCGGTTCACTCTAGCCAGCTTCAGGGAGCTTGCGCCTGCTGAGCTGCTGGCCCGGATCGGCGGGCCCGGCACCATGCGGGGTGAAGCTGAATGAAGGACGAGCGGAGAGAGAAGAGCATGGGAGCGGATATAGAGCGGACGATGGAGAGCGGAGAGGGGAGTCTAAGTCGGACGGGGGAGAGCGGCTGGACGGGCAGTGGGCGGGCCGGAAGTATGAAGCTGGCCCGGCTTGAACCGGGCATTCCGCACGAGCTGCCGAAAGGGGGATCAATCAGCCTGACGATCGTCACTGACCGCTATGGCTCGAAGCTGCATGTGATAACGGTATCCAATGGCAGGCTGCGCTATACGGCCATTCCAGAGCGGGGAATGGATATCGGGGAAATCTGGCTGGATGGCGGGAAGATCAGCTGGGAGCGCGAGGAGCGGTATCTGCTGCACCCCGATCATGTGGATCTGTCCGACAATGAGCGTTCGGGCTGGGATGCCGGCTTCTATGCTGCTGTAGCTGCTATCGGGCCTGAAATCTTCGGTACGCCCGATGAGATCCGGACCGTCCACGGGACCGGGTCGTATTCCCCGGCGCTGCCGGATTCAGTACAGCTCATCTGGGATGAGCAGCAGATTGTTCTGGAGAGCTCCGTACCCGTTAGAGGGTACGGGGCTTCGCCTGTGTATGAGAAGACGATCCGGATGGCCACCCGTTACCAATCGGCTGCATTATTGCGGGAGGATACAGTGAGGAATCTAACCGGAACGGCCCAGCCGCTGGATGACGGGTACCATATCCAATTGGCCGGGCCGTTGATGGCGGAAGGCGGAAGCTACGTGCTGCCGGTCGATCCTGAGAAAATGCTGCTCCGCGATTCTGCTCCCCCTGAGGCGGATGCGCTGGCCGTATACGACTCACGGACCCCGCTGGACCCGATCCGTTGTTATCAATACGTGCCTCAGCCGGTAGAGGGGCTGGCCGCATTGCCGCAGATCCGGGACTATTGCCCCGCATCTGCCGGAGACCGAGAGCTGACGGCCGAGATGCTGGTGAACAAAGGGCAGAGTGCAGGAGTTTACGTCATCCGCTCCCTGCGCCACTATCCCCGTTCCCTGATTGCCAAACGGGCGGCAGAGGACTGGATGTATGCGCTGGAGCCGTGCAAAACCCGGCCCAACTCCATGAAGCAGAAAACCATAGACGGCGAGACCGTCTACCTCGGACCCCACAGCCAAATGACCGGCTGGATTCTGCTCGGAGCCACGTATGATCCGCAGGAAATCGCAGCTCTTGCCGGTTTGATCCGCAGCGCGGCCAAGTCATAGATGCTGAGATAAAAACACCTTCAAGGTTTCATTCCTGTCTTAGGACGGAATGCCTTGAAGGTGTTTTTGGGTGGACCGGCTTACTTCAGCATATTCAGTACATTCAGCAAATTCAACACTATCTGCGCAGCTTCTGCACGGGTGGCAGGGGCCTGCGGAGCGAAGGTTCCGTCAGCCCGCCCTTGCACAAAGCCGAGTGCAACGGCGTCAGCCACTTGATTCGCAGCCCAGCCGGAAATGCGTGCAGTATCCTTGAAGGAAGGACTTAGCGGAGTTGCCGGAAGGGCACCTGACCGTGACTTATAAGCCCGCAGCAGAATCACTGTCATCTCTTCGCGGGTGATCTCCGCATCCGGCTGAAAGGAATCTGCCGTCCGTCCTGTAATCAGGCCCGCCTGCACCATCCCGGACAGCGCGCTCTGATACCATGCGCCTTGCGGAACGTCTGCGAAGGAATGGCTGCCGCCGCCGCTGATCTGCAATGTATTTGCCATCAGCTGGACGAATTCAGCCCTGGTGATATTCCGGCCGGGCTGGAAGGCCAGCTCCGAGATGCCCTGAATCAGATGCTTGGCCGACAGCTCACGTACAGCATCCGAAGCCCAGTGTGCAGCAGGAACATCGCTGAACTGCTTGGAATACTCCAGCAGCGCATAGGTCCCGCTGCCGTTAAGCGCCGCGGTCAGCCTTCCGGCTTCAACCGCTCCGCCTATATAGGTGAGCGTACCGTCACTTCCTACGCTGTACAGACCAGTCAGCTTGGGGTTAAGCCCGTCTGCTGCCAGAGTCAGGCTGACCGGCATGGCAGCATTCTCCAGATGGTGAAGGGTGCCATCCGCTCCTGACAGGCTCAGATCGTACTCCAGCAGTCTGCCCTTCAGGGATACGCCAGCCTCTGTCTTCAGCCTGCTGGCATCAAGCGCCTTCTGTTCCGCCTTCAGCAGAATCTTGGCAACGCTGCCCTGGACCGCTGGTGCCGCTTCAGCCAACTGCTTCAGCAGCCCGGGCGCAAGCACAAGCTCTATGCCGTCTCCCTGCAGCCGCAGGGAACGGGTGCCCAGCAGCTCCCCGGCATTCACCGGAAGCTCAACCGCCGCCGCTTGCCCCACCTGCACCGTAACGATTCCGTCCAACGGAGAACCGGTCAACTGGGCGGCCGTAATGATTGCAGTCCCGGGCAGCGGAGTTGCTGCAGGCTGCGGCTTAGCGGAAGGCACAGGCGTCGCCTGCGGCTGATCCGTTGATGAAGGCGGGCTCGTCGGCGTTACCGGCGGAGTGTTGACCTTCAGTTCGATGGGACCGGTCTGGACAGTGTCCACATACGTATGGCTGCCAATGGTGCGGGTATTGCTCACCTCTACCTTATAGACGCCTGTATCCGATAGCGCGGCCTTATCGATCATAAGGTTGCTGCCGGTGACGCCGTCCAGAGTAAGATCATTCTTCAGCCAGCGGTAGCTCAGCTCACCGTAGGTGGCGGCAGCTACTACACTGAGGGATACCGGTCCGGCTTCCACGACCGGATTGACGCTTGCTGTGAATGATTGGATGGCCGGAAGCTCATGCGCCGGATACACCTTGAGCGTAAGCTCTGTTCCGGTAATACGGACAGGCTTCCCGTCCGCTTGGCCGATCAGTCCCGCACGGTACCGGGTTCCGTTGTCTTCAAGGCCCGGGGTGAAGCGGTAGACCGCGCCGGTTACACTTGCCGGCTGCCATTCCTCAGCACCGGGCTGCTTCACCTCCCATTCGATAGACTGAATATCGCCAGCAGGCTCAACCAGCAGCATCTGCGGCTCGCCCGCTACGGTCTCCAGCAGAGACGGCAGATCGGTTGCGAACGCCGGAGGCGTCCATTCCCCATCGGCCGGAAGCACCTTCAGGAGATACTCCTGCTCCCCGGTCAGGCCGCCTTCTCCGGTCACGACCACCTTGTAGCGGTAGCCGCTCATGGCTTCCGACAGTTCAGGAATGGTTAGCACCTCGCCCGAGCCGACCGGTTCCCCGTAGCCTTCTCCCTGATCGAGATACCAGGAGTAGGAGAGCGTTCCTGTCCCTGTTCCGGCAGCCCGGAGGATGCCTGTTGCTCCGGCGCGAAGCGGGCCTTCATTGATAATCTTTATTTCCGGGGCTTTAAGCGTCCACTTCGCTGTCAGCGTCAGGGCTCCGGGTACTGTCCGGGAGGCGAAATCCCACTTGGCGGTATCATCGAACCAGCCCTCCAGCTCATAGCCCTCTTTCGTTACCTCGGGAGCTGTCAGCGGCTGCCCGTATACGGCCTGAACAACCGTCTGGGCCGGACTGCCGCCGTTGGCATTGAACGTGACATCATAGCGGCCCCCTGACTCGGCCAGTGCGCTGATCTCGCTGTTGCTGAGGTTACGGATTTCGATTCTCATCCGCTGATGATCCTTGCCCTGGTCATCCGCGACCCTTACAGCAGCCCCGTTGTTGACGGATGCGCCTTCAACCGTAATCACTTTATTGTTGCTTTTGTTGATAATCTTGTAGAACTCCCCGTCCTTAGTCAGCTTCCACTGCTGGGTATCCGGTATAGTATCGGTGGCTCTTGTATTCTGGCAGAGCTGCTGGATGGCTGAACCGGGAAGCAGGTCGAGTACATGGCCGCTCTGGACGGATTGAATCTGATAATAGCCGGTGCCAAGGTCAAGGAATCTCCAGAGCTGGTTATTGCCGTCTCCGTTGGCCCACTGGTTAATGACCGCCAGCGGATCACTTGACACTTTGTCCACATCGAGCGCTTTTCCACTGTGCTTCGGCTGGATTTTGACCATCTTCTCGGGGATGATGGCCTTGGCAATCGAGCTCATGAATCCGCCGCTGGTCTTGTCTATGGTGAGGCTGTCAACATTGAATCTGCCGGTATCGCCTTGCTCACGGATGAATTGGATGGTGTTCTTACCAGCGTTGAGGTTCACCGATTCTGTGCTGTTCGCCCACATCTCCCAATTGGCAGTAGGCGGCAGGGAGACCTGCTTGATTCTCTGGCCGTTCACAACCATCGTCATGGTGATATTGGCGCTCTGTGCGCCGGAATACCGCAGGGTTGAAGTATAGGCCGCCGTATTGGGCACATTCACCTCGAAGGTCAGTGCATCGCCTGTCTGCTCGAATCCGCCTACGAATCCGTTGCCTTCATACCAGAGATGGTCTCTGGCCACCTGCAGACTGCCGGTCCGGGCTGAATCCTCGGCCTGATATCTCCAAGGGGTCCGCTTGGTCAGATGAATGCTGTCGATACTGATGCTTCCTGAGTTGTCCGTCTCATTCTTGTAAGTGATGATGTTCTTGCCCGCCTTCAGGCTTAGCGTCTCAAGCTGCTCTCTCCAGACAACAGCTCCGCCGGTAGCAGGGAGGGTAATGTTCTTGATCTTGCTGCCGTTCAGATACAGGCCCAGCGTTTTGCCGGCCGCTTCTCTGGCGTATCTCAGCTTCACATCGTAAGAAGCCGCATTCTCCACAGTAACAGCAAACGCTACAGAGGAGTTCGCCCGGGCCAGCCCGGATACATAACCGGTGCCCATATTGCCGTTCCTGGCGTAGATAACCGCAGCATCATCCGAGCCTGTGAGGAGGGCATCTTCCGCCCCATAATGCCAGGTGGCCGCCTCGGTAACGGTGATGTAGTCCAGATTGATATTGCCGGTGTCCCCGGCGTCATAGCGGTACATGATTGTATTTTCCCCTTCTCTGAGGAAAACATTGTCATACCGGTCAGCCCAGCGGTCCCAGCTTCCCAGGCTGAAGAAATCCACCTTTTTGATCTTTTGCCCGTTCACATACATGCTTAAGGTCCGGTCATCATTGAAGCCCAGACTGTAGGCCAGATTAATAGAGTAGCTGCCCGCCGCAGCGGCATTCACCTTGAAGCTGACTGCAGAGCCTGAGACCCACAGTCCGCCCGCGAAGCCCGTTCCGCTATATCCCGGATGGTCCCGGTCCACCTTGGCATTGCCGGACAGCACGGCGTTCTCGGCTTCATACAGGGTGCTTCGCTTAAGAATCATGGCATCCAGGGCCAGGCTGCTCTTGCCGGACAGGCGGATCTTGTTGGTTCCTGCATTGAGCTGAATATTCTGTACCGAGGTAAGATCGAAGTTCGCGTCGAAGCCGGCATTGGAGGCAAAAGAAACCTCCCGCGCTGCCCCCTGGTTGACGGCCAGCTTCATATTCACGGGATTCACCGAGCCGTTGTTATATCTGAAATCCAATGAGTAACTTCCGCTGGCGTCAGTGTTCACCGTGAACTCTGCATAATCACCGGCGCTATTGTTGCTGAATTTCTCATACAGGCCGCCTGAAGCATAAGCAGTTTTGCCAGTGATTCTGGATACGCCGGACAGAGCGGCATCTTCAGCTTCGTAGATTTCGCTGCGCTCTTCGCCGGAGGGCCGGTTCAGCACCGTGCCGGGATTGGAGGGGATGCCCAGATTGATGAAATCCTGATCGTCCCAATGGATGCGCTGGGCCCGGATTCCGCGGTTACCGCCGCCTTGCCCGTGGGTCGGTATCCCGTGATACAAGATCCAGTCCTCGGAGTCATCCTCCGACTTCAGGAAGAGCGGCGAGCCCGGCCCGTAGGAGCTGTTCTCGTCCGATCGTTTCATCACCGGTTCGGGATGCTTCACCCACGACTCTGCCTTCATCACATCGGAGCCGTCACCTGCGACGGACACGCCAACCGAATAGTTGTCATTCATGAAGCTGCTGGCCGAATAGGCAAAATAGGTTTTACCGTTCCGCTCAACAACTGCCGCACCCTCATTGACATTATCCCGGTGCTTCTCCCAGTCATACTGCGGCCGGGCCACTACTCCCTCCGGACCTTCCAGGGTCCACGGGTTCTTCATTTTGACAATGGTCGGACTCTCATCGAATTTCGTGTTGGCAGGATTCTGCGGGTCCGGGTAATAGTAGTATTTGGTGTAGGTGAAGTAGGTCTGCCCTTGGATCGTGACTACGCCGCAGGCCAGACCGTAGCCCTGTGTGTTCAGCAGCCCTTTCTTGACAGTGACCTGCCCGTCCTTGTCTGCATTGGCCGATTCGCCCTTAAGCTCCCATGTGCCTTCAAAAGGGTCGGGAGACGCATTCTCCAGCACATAAGAGCTGGGATGTCCATAACCGAAGCTCTCCTCCGGGCCGGAGGAGAAGTAGAGGTACCATTTGCCCTCCAGCCGATAGATATAAGGCCCCCACACGAATCCGAAGTTATCGGGCTTCTTCCAGACAATCTTGCTCTTGGCAACGGAGACGCCGAGAATGGTCTCATGCCGCTTCAATGTGATGTTGTTGTCCCCGGAAAAAGCGGAATAGTAGTAACCGTCTGCGGCCCTGGCAATGGTGGGGTCTGCGCCTCCCATCAGCGGGTTCACATAATTGGAGGTAACTTCTGCACTGGCGATGCCTGCCAGCATGAATGACAGCAGGATGACCAAGGGCAGCATTAAGAACCTTTTTTTCCTCATAGTAGTCTCCTTCGGGGATGATTGATGGTTGTGCTGCTCAAACGTTGAGCCACATTTTGAAACCGCTTACTATTCAGTGTAGCGCTACGCCATCATTATAAAATAAAAGCGGAACCGTTTTTCCGCATCATGTTTTACGTTATTTTGAGGGATTGATGAGGATTGAAGAGGAGGAGAGGGCGGGAAGCTGAGGGCCTTTCATTTTTTTTAGGTTTCTTATGTTATTTCGACTGGTGCTTGTTCACGGGTGCCATCAATACATGCGAAAAAGGAGAACTTGGATGAGAAAAAGCAAGAAACGAACGGGTACGCTCATCGTCTCTTGCTTTGTTTAATTATTGAGTTGTACTTAAATCCCACTCCGTGTTATCCTCAGATGCTGTAATCAGGTCATACACCTTATTCAAGATGTCCATGACTGGTGTCGTTCCTATCCTTCCATAATATCGCTATAGTGTGCTTAACCATACTATAAGCCGATCAAGCTGTAGGTTTGTTTCACAAAACTATAGTTATATTGCAGATCTGCTATCGACGGACCTGCCCGTAGACGCTCCAGCTGTTGACTAAATGGCCGACTGCGAACAGACAGGCCGGAACAATGAACAGCCAGGACTGGAGCCAAACGCCAAGCAGCAGGAAATAGAGCGCCGGAAAGACAGCCATCGGCACCGGCACGCCCAGCAATGGCTTGAATAACGCAGCGAATGCTCTCCCGCTCCGGTAATAGCGCACCCAGCAGCCATAGTAGATCAGCAGACAGAGTGCCATCAGTATGGCGGATACTCCCAGGGACTGAGCGGCAATCATTCGGCCGTAGACAATCGGCAGCGTGAGGCAGGCAATCTGGCCTGCCCGCTCCAGGAGCGTGAAGATCAGCGGGGTGGAAGCTAAGGAGCCGGGAACACGCCGGGGCGGGAACACTATAAATATAAGATTGGGCAGTAATACGAGTATCGGGAGGACGAATCCCAGCAGATGCAGTCCCATGGCAGAACGCCGCCTTCCTTGCGTTGAATTTGGCCGTACCTGACAAATACCTGGCTTAACTTTATAATTGCACTATATATCCCAGAGAGCCTGGAGCGGGAGGAAGACATGCAAGTTCAACCTATATATGAAGACGGAGAATTAATTATGCCGAAGCTCGAGCTCGATTTGTCCGCGAACCCTTCGGTTGGTATTATAACAGATTTGAGGCGCAAGCAATTATTGATGGAGCAATTGTCACGGGAACCCGGCAATTATTTGTCGTGGGCCGGGCAGAATGAATATATGCGGTTGACGGTAGAGGAGCTAATCACGTTTCTGATCCGAATGTCGGGACGGGAGGAGCGCGCGGCTGTGTTAACCGATTATTTTGCGCTGAAGGAGGAACGTAAGGTCAGATTGATGCAGCTCAGCTCAACGAAAAGGGCATATGTCACCCTGCTGCGGGCCTTTTTCGCCCATCAGTCAACGCTCGTATTTGAGGAGCCGTATTTCTACCTGGAGGAGCAGGACCGCCGCCAGCTGAAGCGGATACTGGATGACCTGTCGCAGCGCAAAAGAATACTCATTCTGACCTCAAATCTGGAGGATGCGCTGATCTCCTGCGATGTCATCTATCGGCTGAGCGGGTCCGGGCTTCATCAGCTGGATATCCGGGATTCCGAAGAGGACAGGCCGGAGGCACAGAAGCAGGATGAGGCCAACATCACCTTGCAGAAGGTCTCTACCAAACGCGAGGATAAGGTGATTTTATTTGATCCGCCCGAGATAGATTTTATTGAAAGTGTAGAAGGCTCTATTCTGGTCCATGTGGGCGGTGAGCATTATGACTGTGCCCTGACCTTAACCCAGCTTGAAGCGCGGCTGCTGAATTTCGGCTTCTTCCGGTGCCACCGCTCCTACATCGTCAATCTGCAAAAGGTGCGCGAGATTATTACCTGGACGAAGAACAGCTACAGTCTGCGGCTGAACACCGGTAAGGAGGCCGTGGTTCCGTTATCCCGCTCCAAATTGCAGGAACTTAAGGCGCTGCTCAAGCTGTAAAAGGTACTATTCAGGCCGAAATAGGTACCATTCACCCGGTTTTGGTGGCTGAACCCCTGGATTCTGGATATCGTTAAGCCATCAACAACTAAAGGATGTGGCGAGATGGCGGTTATTCAGGTAGAGCAGGTCCGTAAGACCTTCGGGTCGAGAGATGCGCTGACAGAGGTGTCCTTCAGTATTCCCAAAGGGGAGATTTTCGGGTTCCTCGGTCCGAGCGGTTCGGGCAAAACTACGCTAATCAAGATTCTGACTGCACAACTAAAGCCGACAGGCGGAGCTGCCAGAGTATTCGATCAGCCGGCGGAGGCGATGCAGCAGTCGGCCCAGAAGATGCGCTTTGGCATTCTGACGGATAACAGCGGCCTGTATGAGCGGTTGTCCATAGAGGAGAATCTGGAGCTCTACCGGAAGCTGTATGATCTTCCCCGCTCTGCGGTGGATCAGGTGCTGCAGTTCGTTAATTTAAGCGGTGAGCGCAAAAAGAAAGTGAGCACCTTGTCCAGAGGGATGCGTCAGCGGGTGATGCTGGCCTGCGCCATTATTCATGAGCCGGAGCTGTTGTTCCTGGATGAGCCGACCTCGGCACTCGACCCGGTGAATACAGCGCATATTTATAAAGGCTTACGCTATCTGAATGAGAAGGGTACCACCATCTTCATCACTACGCATGATATGGCAGAGGCGGAGCTGCTGTGTGACCGTGTGGCGATTCTCTATCAGGGACGCATCCGGACGATCGGCTCTCCGAAGGAGCTGAAGCGGCAGCACCGCGAGAATATAATCCGTGTAGAGCTGACCAGCGGAGAAGACTATGAGCTTCCGGTGGACGGGGGAACGGGTGAGCGGATCGCGGACTGGATGAAGCGGGGACTTATTGAGCGCTTAGAGACGAAGGAACCGAACCTGGGCGATATTTTTATCACAATGACGGGAAGTGAGCTGCTATGAATATCTCCTATAAGCGGGCCAGCGCGATCTTTGTGAAGGATTACAAGGAATTCTCGCGCAATTATGCGCTGTCCATTATGCTGCTGTTTCCGATTCTGTTTGCTGTGCTGTTCAAAAGCGCAGGTACACCCTTGCCTGGAGCCGCCGGACTTCTGTACAACAGTTCGTTTGTTCTGCTGACCTGCTTCGCTCAAGCCTGCCTGATTGCGGAAGAGAAGGAGCGCAACACGCTTCGCACCCTCATGCTGACACCGGCTACGACGATGGATGTGCTCATGGGCAAAAGCAGTTTGGTCTTTGTCATGTCTGCGGTGGTTCTCACCATTTCTACTCTATTGTTTGGCTATGAGCCTGTAAATACAGGGGCATTCTTGGCTGCGATCGTGCTGTCGATTATTCTCTACACCGCAGCCGGGACGATCTGCGGTCTGTTCTCCAAGACCTTGCTGGATGCTTCCTTATCCATCATTCCTGTAGCCTTTATCTTCATGGGCGCACCTTGGGGGGCTGTATTTGCAAAGGATTATCCGCTGTTCGGGGTGCTGGACTACATGCCCAGCAGCCAGCTGGTACGTTTGCTTAACCTCAGCCCTGCTGGTAATACGGCAGCGGAGATCTGGCTGCCTCTTCTGATTATTGCGGCCTGGACAGCCTTGTTAACCCTTGTGTCCGTGGTGCTGTACCAGAAGCGGCTGCGGGACGAATAGACTGACGGAGCTATGCGGATTTCCCGGCACAGGTCTTGCTCAAAGGCCGGACAGAACGCAAAGGAAGCCGCTCCCGGGAGGGGGCGGCTTCCTTTGTATATAGGAATGGCGCAGGTGCATGGGCTGAATGTATGTGGAAAACAGCATACATTGTGCTCGGATGCAAGCGCATGGGCTGAATGTATGTGGAAAACAGCATACAATGTGCTCGGGTGCAGGTGCATAGTCCGAATGTATGTGGAAAAAAGCATACATTATGCTTGGGTGCAGGCGCGCAGGTAATCTTAGACACGCGCATGGTGATTTTGTTCCACTTGCGTTAAGCAATTAGCAAGCTTTTACACCATATTGGGAATATCAACGGCAGGGTCTGTCTCGGCTTCATAATCCACGCCTGCGGTGCGGAAGCCGAACAGATGGAAGAAGTCGTCTTGATAGCCTGCCAGATCTGCCAGCTCAGGTACATTGTCCGTCTCCAGCTCATTCCAGCGTCTCATGACCTCGATCTGCACATCCTCGCGCATCTCCCAGTCATCAATGCGGATCAGGTGGCTGCCGTCGGCAGCCGCTTCACCGCCATTATACAGATGGTCCGCGAACAGACGGTACATCTGCTGGATGCAGTTCTCGTGCAGTTCCTTCTCCTTCATGACTCTGTAGAGGGCGGAGATATACAGCGGCACCACCGGGATAGCCGAGCTGGACTGGGTAACCAGCGCCTTGTTCACCGATACGAAGGCCCGTCCGCCGGTGGCAGAGAGCTGATCGTTCAGGGAAATGGCGGTCTGCTCCAGATGGTTCTTCGCCTGACCGATGGTTCCATCTCTGTAGATAGGATGCGTGATCTTGGGTCCGATATAGGAATAAGCCACTGTAGTTGCGCTGTCTGCCAGCACACCGGCTTCCTGTAGCTGGTTAATCCACATGCCCCAGTCTTCTCCGCCCATCACGGCGATGGTCTGGCGGACTTCGTCTTCCGTGGCCGGCTCAATGGTAACGGTGGAGACTTCTCCGGTGTGGAAGTTCATCGTCTTGTTCGTATAGGCTTCGCCTACCGGCTTAATGACCGAGGAGAACACCTCTCCGGTTACCGGATGGGTGCGGCGCGGGGAGGCCACGCTGTACACGACCAGGTCAACGGTGCCGAATTCGGCCTTGATCAGCTCAATCGTCTTGGTCTTGATGGCATCCGAGAAGGCATCGCCGACGATGCTGAAGGATTTCAGCCCCTGCTTGGCCGCTTCCAGCTCGAAGGCAGCAGAATTATACCAGCCTGCGGAAGCTGTGCGGGCTCCTTCGGCCGCTTTGTCGAAGAAGACGCCGATGGTGTTCGCGCCTGCGCCGAAGGCAGCGGCAATCCGCGAAGCCAGTCCATAGCCTGTAGAAGCGCCGATGACCAGCACGTTCGCCGGGCCGGTAAGCTTCTTTTGGGACCGTACATAATCGATCTGTTCCTGTATTTGTCCGGCACATCCCTCCGGGTGAGCTGTTGTACAGATAAAGCCGCGTGTTTTAGGCTGAATAATCATCAAGGATATCCCCTTTGTTTTAGTTTTTAACTTTTTTCGTTAATATAGAGTATAGCAAATGATGGCATAGAAAGATAAGCCTTCAATCGGATGAACGGCAATTTTGTATTCCCGGTGCGATGAATTTGCAACTTTTCCCCATCCTAAGCGTCAGTGGGTAGAGTTACAGATGGAGCCAAGGAGGGGATCGGCATGGGCAAAAGATTATCCGCACTTATACTGGCCGTGCTGCTCTTGGGCGGCTGCAGTGAAGGAGGTTCGGGCATGAGCTATTCAGAGAGACAGGCTGCCACAGCAGAGCTCGACTCGGGTCTGGCTGAGAGAAGCAACCAGCTGGGCGTGAAGCTGTTCAGCCAATTATGGCAGCAGGGTGGCGGTAATCTGACGATATCCCCGTATAGTATCGATGCCGCTCTGGCCCTGGCCTATAGCGGCAGTGCCGGAGAGACGGCAGAGGAGCTGGGGAAGCTGCTGGGCTATACGCCGGACGAACGGCAGAAGCTGAATACCGGTCATCAGTCATTAATGAAGCTTTTGAATAATGGAGGACCCGGCGTAGAGCTGAAGATCGCGAATTCAGTCTGGGGCATGAAGGGCCTGCCGCTGCGCAGGGACTATCTGAGGAACGGTGAGGACTTCTATGAGGCCCAGATCAAGACCACGGACCTGGCAGCGCCGAAGTCTGTTAAGGAGATTAACAGATGGGTGGCAGACCATACAGGGGACAAGATCCAGGAGATGCTTACCGAGCCGCCCGGACCGCAGGCTGTTGCCGTCCTTGTCAATGCGCTGTATTTCAAAGGAAGCTGGACGGATGTGTTCGAGGAACAGGCTACGAAGCAGGCGGACTTCAATCCTCCGGCCGGCCCTGCGGTGCAGGCGATGATGATGAAGCGGAGCGGAATGTTCCCGTATGCCCTCCATGAGGATTGGCAGGCGGTGAAGCTTCCCTACGGAGAGGGACAGATGGAGATGGTAGTCGTCCTCCCGGCGGAACATTCCTCGCTCGGGGAGCTTGTGAGTCAATTGGAGCAGGGGAAGCTGGCGCCGGATGCGGATTTTGCCGATTCCCGGGGTACGCTGCTGCTGCCGAGGTTCACGGCCAGCTACGGCACAGAACTCTCCAAGGTGCTGAAGACGCTGGGCGTGAAGCTTGCTTTTGACCAGAGAGAGGGCGATTTCTCCCTTATGGCGGATCTGGACCGCCCGATTTATGTGGAACAGGTCATCCACAAAACACATATTGATGTGAACGAGCGGGGAACGGAGGCGGCGGCTTCCACTGTAATTGATATGCGTGCCGGATCAGCGCCGCCTGTAGACGCGCCCTTCGAAATGAACGTCAACCGGCCGTTCCTGTTCATGATACGGGATACGCAGACCGGAGTGGTGCTGTTCCTGGGGGCGATTGAGAATCCGCAGAGCGCAGGTTGAATTCAAGCTGGGATGAATTTCAAGCATTTACGCATAAATGATCCCTTCACAGGTCACAATAGGAAAAAACCAGAATGAAGGGATTAACGTGAATGCTATTCACCTGAAAAAACAATTGTGGCGGCGGTGGAGACGCTGGAAAAAAGCTCCCTGGGTAGGTGCGGCCTGCCTGGTGCTGACGCTGCTCGCCTGGCGCGGCATGCAGGTTCCGGGAGAGATCAGCATCCTGTTGAATCATTCGTCATTCCTGAGCGGCAGCACAGGGCAGAATCTGGAGCCCGGAAGCAGCCTTCCGGCTGTTGCGGCCGTATATAAACCTACAGACAGTGATGCTGAAGAGGATGTAGCCTTAATGAACAGTCAAGAGCTGCTGAAGGCTGTGGACAAGGAAGCGATCAGCAGAACGGTGCATCTCAAGACCCTCTATGTAGCCGGTGAAGAGGTGCAGACCCTGCCCGGCAAGCGGACACCGGCCCAGCTTAACGAGCTGATTGTCCGGCATGCGGGCTGGAGCGGCTGGCTCAGCCGGGAAGGTGACCTGTGGCTGGAGCAGCGGGTCAATGACCTGTCGCCGCTGACCAAGAAAGAAGCCTACTTCGGAGTGGACGAGCAGGGCAACCTGACCTTGTTCCAAGGACCGCCCGAGGCGGAGCGGGTCATGAAGACTTTTTTCCAGATGGATATGGGCTCGATCAAATCCTCTCTGCCCAAGGGAATCTGGGAGCAGCTTCATCAGGGCATCCGGGTACAGGATCTGGAGGAGTACAACAGCGTCCTCTCCACCTTCAGCGACTATGCACGGGACTCCTCGGAACAGGTGATGCATGCGGAGTGAGGGAGAGATTACAGAAAGCAGTAATATGAAGACTCGCGGTGCGCAAGTGGCCTGCGGGTCTTTGTTGTGTTCTGCACCGTTTCCTTTCCCCGGGACAAACTTTTTGTCTCCCGGGGAAATTTTTTTGCTATAATGGGTGGAAGGAATACATATGTTCGCTTTAGGGCCGGAGTATCCGCCCGGGCATAGAGGAGAGAGAAGGATTGTGCGCATCTTGGGGATTGATCCGGGGCTGGCGATTGTCGGCTTCGGCTTCGTAGATAAGGTTGGCAACAAATTAACGCCGGTCCAATATGGCTGTATCCAGACCGAGGCCCATACCCCGGAGGAGGAGCGTCTGCTGCATGTCTATGAAGGCATGGTGCAGCTGATCGATAAGTATAAGCCGGATGCGGTGGCGGTAGAGAAGCTGTTCTTCAGCCGCAATGTGACCACGGCCCTGCCGGTGGCGCAGGCACGCGGAGTGCTGATTCTGGCTGCTGTGCAGCGCGGGCTTCCGGTGGCGGAATACACCCCCATGATGGTGAAGCAGGCCGTAGTCGGTTACGGCAAGGCAGAGAAGAAGCAGGTGCAGGAGATGGTTAAGCTGCTCCTGAAGCTGACGGCTGTGCCGAAGCCCGATGATGTGGCGGATGCGCTGGCGGTGGCGGTATGCCACGCCCATTCCGTGAGTCTTAATTCCAAATTAAATGAGGTATTGCGAAAATGATAGATTTTCTTAGAGGGCCGGTTGCCCATTTGGAGCCGGAATATGTTGTGCTGGATGTGCAGGGCGTGGGATACCGGGTATTCTGCCCGAACCCGTATGCTTTTGCCAAGACGGAGGGTCCGGTGACGGTGTTCATTCACTATCAGACCCGCGAGGATGCTACACTTCTGTTCGGGTTCCCGTCACGCGAGGAGCAGAGGCTGTTCCGCAAGCTGATTGAGGTAACGGGCATCGGCCCGCGTGTCGCGCTGGGCATTCTGACCGGCGGAACGCCGGATCAGCTGATCGCGGCTATCTATCAGGAGAATATCACCTTCCTGACGAAGCTGCCGGGCATCGGCAAGAAGACGGCGCAGCGGATGATTCTGGACCTGAAGGACAAGCTGGACGGCTTCGGCGGGGCAGCCCTGCAGACGGGATTGTTCGCAGTAGCGGCAGAAGCGCAGAGCAAGGCGGAGGCGCTGCCGTGGGAAGAAGCCAGAGATGCCCTGAAGGCGCTCGGTTATACCGATGCGGAGCTGGACCGGGTGTACTTGAAGATGAAGCAGGAAGGCACGGATGCCGGACCGGTGGATGTGCTGATGAAGAAGGCGCTGGGGCTGCTGTATATCGCCAAATAGGTCCCTGAAGAACGGAGTGAGGAAGAATGGATGACCGGATTATATCGGCTAACCTGATGATGGACGAGCAGGCGGTGGAATTAAGCCTGCGCCCCCGTTATCTGGGTGAATATATCGGCCAGAACCAGGTGAAGGAGAACCTGAAAATCTATATAGAAGCGGCCAAGATGCGCAGTGAAGCGCTGGACCATGTGCTGCTGTACGGGCCTCCGGGACTCGGCAAAACGACGCTGGCCAATATTATTGCCAATGAGCTGGGCGTCAATCTGCGGACCACCTCCGGTCCGGCAATTGAGCGGCCCGGCGATCTGGCAGCGCTGCTGACCAACCTTCAGGAAGGCGATGTGCTGTTCATTGACGAGATTCACCGTCTTCACCGGACGGTGGAGGAGGTGATGTATCCGGCGATGGAGGATTTCGCGCTGGATATTATGATCGGCAAGGGTCCGAGCGCACGGTCGGTGCGGCTGGACCTGCCGCCCTTCACACTCATAGGAGCGACGACACGCGCGGGGCTGCTGTCTGCTCCGCTGCGTGACCGCTTCGGTGTGGTCAGCCGGCTGGAGTACTACACCATCGATGAACTGAGCTTCATCGTGGCCCGCAACGCCGAGCTGCTGGGCATCGAGATTCTGGGCGATGCCGCAGAAGAGATTGCCCTGCGGGCCCGGGGGACGCCGCGGATTGCCAACCGCCTCCTGAAGCGGGTACGCGATTACGCCCAGGTCCGCGGTGACGGAATTATCACCCCGGAGATTGCCGCCGAATCGCTCAAGATGCTCCAGGTGGACCCCCGGGGACTGGACAGCATCGACCATAAGATGCTGCAATCCATGATCAGCTCCTTCCGGGGCGGACCTGTCGGGCTGGATACTATCGCTGCTACGATAGGCGAAGAGAGCCAGACCATTGAGGATGTATACGAGCCCTATCTGCTGCAGATCGGGTTCCTGCAGCGCACGCCGCGCGGGCGTGTTGTTACGCCTGCGGCGTATCATCATCTTGGACTTCCGCTTCCTCCGCAGCAGAACTGATTTCTGCTCATCGTACGAATCAGGTGTGAGGATTTGTGTGTTTGATATCATTAATACTTTATAGGAGGCCTACAATGAAACTTGCGAAGTGGACAACAACAGGGATCGGGCTGCTGGGCCGGGGGGCGCTGGCTGCATTGCTTGCAGCAGGCAGCCTGCTGCTTCCGGCAGATCACGCCCGCGCCGATTCCGGCGGGTCGATCCGGGTTGCACTGTATGCCGATATTGGCAGCAAATATAAATCTACTGTACCGCTGATCACCCTGCAGTCCGAGCAGAGCCTCAGCCTGCTTCCGGCTGCCGGCGGCAGCCCTCTGTTGTCGGTTCCGGCCCAGAACAAAGTCCGTGTCAGTCTGGACGGGTTCCGGGTGAAGGTGCTGGAGACGCCAAGCTGGCAGAGCGCTGCGGATGCGGCGAAGAAGCTCCAGTCCGCCTCCAATAAGCCGCAGATCTTCATGACCGCCAGAGGCGGCGGCAAGGTATATCAGCTATATACCGGAGGCTATGCGAGTGAGAGTGCAGCCAATAACGGGCTGAGCGCAGTCCTCAAAGCCGGTCTGCCGATTCCTGAGGGGCAGACCCCTGCGGTGGCCGGAACGAAGCATCTGTCTGCGGGGGCCTATTCCACGCTGGAGGAGGCCCAGGCGGTAGTCGGCAGCCTGACCACTGCCGGTCTGGATGCCTGGCCGGTATTCGTGTCCGGTGAAGGCGGCAGTGCCCGCACCGAGGTATGGGTAGGCGAGGCATCAAGTGACAGTGAGCTAGCTGCGGTCTCTGCTTCGGCAGCGGCGCTGCTTCCTCAGCTTCCTCTGACGCCAGTGGCTCCGGGTACACCGGGCTTGATTATCCGCATGGACGCAGGGCTTGATTTCAGCAGTGAAGTCCAGGCCTTTCATTATCTGTTATCAGGTAATGACACGAAATTCATCGTGTCCGGCAATGAGAAGGGAATCCTGCTTACCGAGCGGTCCAAGCGGATCTACCGCGGCGATATGGAGCTGGGCAATCTGAATGGTTCATTGTCGGTCATTAACGTAGTTCCGCTGGAACAATATCTGTATGCGGTAGTAGGGGGAGAGGTATCCTCCAGCTGGCCGGAAGAGGCGCTGAAGGCCCAGGCGGTAGCGGCACGCAGCTATGCACTGTCCCAGGGTACCCGCTTCGAGGTTGCCAATGTGGTGGATACCACGCTCAGTCAGGTCTATAACGGAATCGGTGCAGAAGCACCCGCAATCATCAAGGCAGTCGATGCAACGGCGGGTGAAGTGCTGAAGAGCGGGGGCAAGGTCGTGGAGGCGGTGTTCTCCTCGAACAGCGGCGGGGTTACGGCTGATCCGTCCGAAGTATGGAACAGCGGAGGCAGTAACTATGGCAGCGTGGTCAGCGCAGAGGATGTGGCTGGGGCGGGTTCATCCAAGAAGTGGTATTATGTGCTGCTGGACAGCGGCGTCTCCGGCTATGCCCGGGAGGATAATATCAAATTAACAGGCAGCAAGACAGCCGCAGGGCTTCCCCTTGCCACAGCCACTACCAAGGATGTGAATATCCGGCCGCTGCCTGTCGCTGACAGCAGTGCGGCTCCGTCAGGCAAGCTGAATCCCGGCCAGAACGCCGTAGTGCTGAATCAGGTCTATGAATCCGGCAATTACAGCTGGATCAAGGGACCTTATTCTTCGGCCGAGCTGCTGAAGAGTCTGGCCGGCAAGACCAGCGGCACTCTGCCCTCTTCCATAACCAGCCTGGAGGTTACCCGGCGCGGGCCGTCGGGAAGAGCGGTGGAGGTCAAGGCGAACGGGCAGATTCTGCAGGTAAAGTACCCGGATCTGTTCCGTGCCTCCTTCGGCGGATTGCCCAGCACCTTGTTTGATATTGTACCTGCCGGAAGTTATACTGTATTAGGCGCTGACGGCTCTACAGCTGCAATCGGCAGCTCCGGCTCGGCCGGAGTGCTGTCTGCCTCGGGCCAAGTGACGTCCGGCGGCAGCGGAACGGTCGTGATGGGCGCAGATCAGACGTCCAGAGTCGTGACCGGCAGTCCGGGATTCTATTTCATCGGCTGGGGTTACGGGCACGGACTCGGCATGTCCCAATGGGGCGTGAAGGGGATGGCCGACAAAGGGTATGATTATAAGCAAATATTGCAACACTATTTCAATAACGTTACTATAATTAAGGAATGAAGATCCTATTATGAATGTTGAACTTTATGATTTCAATTTGCCGGAGGAGCTGATTGCCCAGACTCCGCTTGCCGACCGCAGTTCATCCAGACTGCTGCTCGTCAATAAGGAGAACGGTCAACTGGACCACGGTCATTTCAAGGATATACTGGGGCAGTTCCGCCCGGGAGACACGCTTGTACTTAATGATACGCGGGTTATCCCCGCCAGACTGTTCGGGGTCAAGGAAGACACCGGCGCCAAGGCGGAGGTCCTGCTGCTTAAGAATCTGGAAGGGGACCGCTGGGAAGCGCTGGTGAAGCCCGGCAAGAAGCTGAAGACCGGAGCAGTCATCGTCTTCAGTGAAGAGCTTCGTGCTGTGATTGAAGATGAGGGGGATATGGGTGGCCGTACACTCCGCTTCATCTATGAGGGGATTTTCCAGGAGATTCTGGACAGGCTTGGCTCTATGCCGCTCCCTCCTTATATCAAGGAAACCCTCGATGACCGTGAGCGGTATCAGACCGTCTATGCCCGGCATGAAGGCTCGGCGGCTGCGCCGACAGCGGGTCTGCATTTCACCACAGAGCTGCTGGAGCAGATTGCAGCCATCGGTGTGAATATCGCCTATATCACACTTCATGTCGGTCTGGGCACCTTCCGTCCGATGTCCGTAGAGACAGTGGAGGAGCATGTCATGCATGCCGAATATTTCGAGCTGTCCCAGGAAACGGCGGATGTGCTTAATGAAGCCAGAGCAAGAAGCGGAAGAATAATAGCTGTAGGCACAACCTCCTGCCGGACCCTGGAGACCGTAGGCAGACAATGCCAGGGCGAGCCGATTGAGGCATGCAGCGGCTGGACGGATATTTTCATCTATCCGGGGTATGAATTCACTGTCGTCAATGCATTGATCACCAATTTCCATCTGCCCAAGTCCACTTTGGTCATGCTGGTGAGCGCTTTGGCCGGCCGGGAGCTGATTCTCGCCGCCTATGAAGAAGCGGTCAGGCAGCAGTACCGGTTCTTTAGCTTTGGCGATGCAATGTTCATTTATTAAGCAAGAGAAAGGGTTAAACCAATGGCAGCAATCACTTACGAACACATTAAGACCTGTAAGCAATCCGGAGCACGGCTTGGAAGAGTCCACACCCCGCACGGAATTATTGACACACCGACCTTCATGCCGGTTGGCACCCAGGCCACTGTCAAGACGATGAGTCCTGAAGAGCTCAAGCAGATGGAGGCACAGATTATTCTGAGCAATACGTACCATTTGTTCCTTCGTCCGGGTCATGAGATCATCGGCGAAGCGGGCGGCCTGCACAAGTTCATGAACTGGGACCGTCCGATCTTGACCGACAGCGGCGGCTTTCAGGTCTTCTCCCTGAGCGACATGCGCAAGATCACCGAAGAAGGGGTTCATTTCCGCTCCCATCTGAACGGGGACAAGAAGTTCCTGTCTCCGGAAGTGGCGATGGAGGTCCAGAATGCACTCGGCTCCGATATTATGATGGCCTTCGATGAATGCCCGCCTTATCCGGCTGAATATGAGTATGTGAAGAAATCACTGGAGCGCACCACCCGCTGGGCCGAACGCTGCCTCAAGAGCCATGCCCGTCCGAATGATCAGGGACTGTTCGCCATCGTACAGGGGGGCATGCATGAGGATCTCCGCCGCCAGAGCGCGGCTGATTTGACTTCCATGGATTTCCCGGGGTATGCTATTGGAGGACTCAGCGTCGGAGAGTCCAAGCAGCTTATGTATGAAGTGCTGGATTACACGGTTCCGCTGCTGCCGCAAGGGAAACCGCGCTATTTGATGGGCGTTGGTTCACCGGACGCGCTGCTGGAAGGGTCCATTCGCGGAATAGACATGTTCGACTGTGTTCTGCCTACCCGTATTGCCCGCAATGGAACAACCATGACCAGTCAGGGAAGACTCGTTGTGCGCAACGCTCAATACGCCCGTGATTTCGGGCCGCTTGATCCGGAGTGTACCTGCTACACCTGCCGGAACTATTCCCGTGCTTATCTGCGTCATCTGATTAAGGCCGACGAAACCTTCGGCTTGCGGCTGACAACCTACCATAACTTACACTTCCTGCTGGAATTGATGCGTAAAGTGCGTGAAGCCATCATGGAAGATCGGCTGCTTGATTTTCGCGATGAGTTTTTTGCACAATACGGATTATATGATAATCTAAAAGGCTTCTAGACCTTACGTAACGGAGTGTTCATGTTTATTCTTGAAAGGGGGGAAATGATATGTCACAGTTTTATATGGCAGCCGGTACAGGCGGCGGGGGCAGCATACTGGGTCTTGTAGGTCCTTTCGTGCTGATGTTTGTTGTGTTCTACTTCCTGCTGATTCGTCCGCAGCAGAAGAAGACCAAGGCGCGTAACGGAATGCTCAAGGCTCTGAAGAAGGGCGATAAGGTAGTTACCATCGGCGGTCTGCACGGAACAATCATGGAGATTTCGGATGACATCGTGATCCTGCGGGTTAATGATGTAACCCGATTGACCTTTGACCGGGGCTCGATCAGTCATGCAGTAGTGGAAGTAGAAGACAAGATGTAGATGTCTCTGCACCAAATTACATAAAAACCGGCGTTTCTCTTAGGAGAAAACGCCGGTTTTTTTTGAAATAGTAGATAATCCGTGGGCATTAACGTGTGTTGGTGACCCGTCCTCTGACTCTTAGCCCCTGTTCCCCGCCGCGCAGGGTAAGCTTGGCAAGCGGTACGGCGATCGCCGTAGACAGCACAGCCAGCAGGGAGCCGCCAATCATATCGGTCAGCCAGTGAATGCCCAGATAGAAAATTCCGAATACGATAGCTACCGCAGAAATGGTAGTGATCACCATCCAGCGGCGGTTGCCGGAACGGTAAGCGAGCAGGGCCATGGATACGGAAATTGCCGTGTGCAGGCTCGGGAAGCAATTATTCAGGCCGGACAGCGGCCGGTATTCCTGTTCAAACTTTGGAAAAACATCCAGCATGATGAACCGCACCCCGGCGGGCGCATAGGACCATACCTCGTTAACCGGAAAATACAGATAGAACGGAATAGCGATGGCATACGTTAAAATAATGGTGTAGCAGGTTGCATAAAGGATCACGCGGTTTTTGTCCAGCAGATAGATCCCGAGCGAAGCCGCCAGCACGGCTTGAAGCATGAAGATATAGAAGAAGACAATAACTGGTGTCAGCCAAGGTGCATAGAACAGCTCTTGAAATATCCGGACGAAATGCCCTTCCAGGCCGAAGACAAAACCTGTGTAGTCTGCGGTCAGCCGCATCTTCTCTTCGATCTGCAGCTCATATTTATTCAGGGCAAGAATGCTGAACATTCCTATAATAATGAGTGCAAATTTATAGGAGTGCAGCAGTTCTCTCCCGATTTCGACTAAGGCTATCAGCGGGTTGCGCCGTGCCCCGATCCAGATTAGGATCACAACAATGGCAACGGTATATACAACTACAAGATTCATGGACTGGTACAGCAAAGCATTCGAAGCCTCCTTGATAATCGCTCATATGAAGTCAGATATTTGTAGTGTACCATATTTTCAAGGAAAGGCTTCAATTTTCGGGAATTATATTAACTAGGATTTCTGTAAATTAACTCCAAACATTCCTCCAAGTGCGCTAATTCCCGCGGCCGCCAGCACCCACAGGAAGTCCATTCCCCCCGGAGAGCTGTCAAGCGCCAGAAATCCGATCAGCAGTACAGCCAGTCCGTATAACATGCCTGTGAGTGCGCCCTGGTACCAGCCTTTGCGGATGGCCCTGCTGCCTGCGGTCAAGCCTCCGAATGCGGCAGCCACGCCGTGCACAATATAAGTGTACATGGTGAGGTCCTGTTCCTGCAGTCCGCTGCCCCAGAGCAGAAGGGAGAGGAAGAACGCACCCAGCATCATCCACAGGAACGAGCGGATTAAACCCGATAATACCGGACTAGATATTTTCCATGAGAATAGACGCCTGATCAGAGACATGGTAAAACCCCCTAAAAGTTTGTTAACCGGATACTAATTATTGTATGGGGAGGCTTGCCCCAATAGTACAAGAATGGTCGGTATGACTTTTACCAGTAATTAAGCAGCAGCGTTCCGAATGTTCCCTTGCCGGTCAGGTCAGAATAGGGGTACATTAATCCGCCCGTGTGGGGGAGAAGCGGAAGGGGAGCGAAGAGAATATGTTCCAGCATATTACGACTCATATCTTTCTGACCGTGCTGATGTATATCTTCATTTTCCTGAGCATGCGAATCATGGGCAAACGGGAGATCGGCAAGCTGTCTGTATTTGACCTGACCATTTCCATAATGATCGCCGAGATTGCTGTGTTCGTCATTGAAGATATCGAACGTCCCATCTATGACGGAGTCGTTCCTATGGCGACCCTGGTGCTGATTCAGGTAATCGTGGCACAGCTCAGCCTGAAGAGCCGGAAGCTGCGCCTGCTGGTGGACGGCAGACCAAGCATCCTGATCTCAGACGGTAAAATTCACCGGGGCGAGATGCGCAGACAGCGGTATAACATTGATGATCTGCTGCTGCAGCTGCGCGGGCAGAATATTGTCAGTCCGGCCGATGTGGAATTCGCCATCCTGGAGACCAGCGGGCAGTTAACGGTGATCGAGAAGAACCAGAATGTCACCTCCTCCAATCAGTCGGGCAACAGCAGCTCCGGCGCAGAGCGGAAGGAGAAGAACGGCGATAGCCAGGAGGATTCAGGCGATGCCGGATCATCCGGCGGCACTGCTTCCGTGAAGCTGCCGAAGCATAAGATCCGGTATGAAGGGCTGCCCATCCCGCTGATTATGGACGGGAAGGTGCAGGACAGCAATCTGGAGATGATCGGCAAGAACCGGTTCTGGCTTAGAACCCAGATCCGTCAGAAGGGTGTCTCTGATTTCCGGGATGTCTTCCTGTGCTCGGTGGATCACAAGGGGGAGCTCTATATTGCCCCGATTAATCCCAATAAAGGCAAGCAGACCTAACTGCGCCAGCGTCTGAAGAAGGGAATTCGCTCCAGATCACGCCTGGAGATCAGCCCGGATAACAGACAGATGCTCATATAGATGGCCATGCCGCAGGCAGCAGCGGCCAGAAATTGTACCCACTGTGACGGTGAGACCGGAACAGAGGTATAGACGTACGACATTCCGGCGGCCATGATCACGGTGGCGGCCAGAATTTTGAGCGGGTCCGACCAGCGCAAGGACATGGCGGTCAGCTTGATTACACTGTATCCGTGCAGAAGCGTGACAAGCAGGCTGTTGACCATAATGGCGATGATGGCTCCCAGGATTCCGTATTCGGGCCGGGAGGCCAGCAGGAGAATCAGCAGGATTTTGACAACGGCTCCTATCAGTGTATTAATCAGTGCCTTGCCCGGCCGGTCCATGGCCTGAAGGGCAGCCTGCAGCGGGGCCTGGACGTAGAGAAACACAGCGAACGGGGCCATCATCCTTAGCATAGGGGCCGTATCCGCTGCATTGCCGTACATTAGCGTACAGAGCGGTACAGCAAGAATATACATAACGGCAGCGAACGGTGCACCGGTGACCATGGCGAGTCTCAGGGCCTGGTGCATTCTTTTATGAATCGTGGGCAGATCATTGCGGGCGGCGGCCTCGGATAAGGAAGGGACGAGGGAGACGGCCAGCGAGGAGCTGAGCACGCCCGGCAGCAGCAGCAGCGGGATCACCATTCCCTGCAAGGAACCATATTGTGCGGTTGCGGCCGCAGCTGCGATTCCGGCAAGGGCGAGGCTGCGCACGGTAATAATGGATTCCAGAAGATAAGAGAACGAGCCGATCAGGCGTCCGGCGGTGACCGGAACAGAAATGCCGATCAGACGTTTCAGGACAGGTGCGGTTGTCTGCGCAGGCTCTTGTCCGGTACTGGCCTGTGTATTCTGAACACTTACATCCACGGAAGGCGGGGGCTCAGACCTGTCTTTTTTGTCGTTAAAATAATATTGCCCCAGCAGGGCCAGCATTCCGGCGATCTCCCCCACGGTTACACCCAGCATCGCACCCGCAGCGGCAAAGGCGATTCCCTTCGGCAGCAGCATCCAGGAGAACCACAGCATGAAGAAGATCCGGATGACCGACTCCAGCACCGAGGAGAACGCCGAGGGAATCATATTCTGCCTGCCTTGAAAGTACCCCCGGTAGATGGAGGAGACAGCGACGATTGCGATCATGGGAGTCATGCTGACGAAGGTATAATACACACGCCGGTCCGTCAGAAGAACGCTGGATACCCAGGAGGCGCTGAACAGGGCGACGAAGGTGAACACAATGCCCAGCGACAGGCTGAGGGCAAGGCCGGTCTGCAGGATTCTGCGTGACTGCTCCGGGCGGTTCTCCCCTTCGGCTTCCGCGACCAGCTTGGCAATCGCCAGCGGGATTCCTCCCGTAATCACTGTAATCAGCACAATGAAGAACGGGTATCCAAGCTGATACAGACCGACCCCCTCGGCACCGATGATCCGGGGCAGGGCAATGCGGGGAATGAAGCCAAGCATCCGGTTAATGATACCGGCGAGCAGCAGGATAATCGTTCCTTGTATAAAAGTCTGTTTCCTCACAGGGCACTCCTTCTTCCTACATATGAGATGAAACTGCAGGTGAATTACCGCTAATATCAACCCAGGCTTGTATAAGGATATGCCGGTACAGGTGGGCTCCATGACAAGCATTCCATAGACAAGTTTTTTGGCCGGAAGCAGGAAAGTATCAGCGTAAGGTCGAATACGTACCACTGAGCATACGTAATTGAGGAATCTTTGGAGGTGCCTGCACGTGGAATCGGAACAATGGAGATATGACGAGCTTAGTGAAGATATCGAAGCCATGTGCATCAGCAAAGCGGAGGAATTCCGGCTCCTCGGCTATGAATATGTGACCGGTAAGGATATTTGGGACTGCATCAGCCGCAATTATGCCAAGGAGGGAAGACCTCCCCTGCACCGGCTGGTCAATGACATCTATTCGCTTAAGTCAGGCAGCTATATGACTTATCTGACTCTGGCGGCCTACCGGGGATTGAATTAACGGGGGGATTTGTCAAAAGGAACGATTTTCTTTTGCAAACGGGTACGGGAAGCAGTAAAGTAAGGAAAGAGTGTTCAGACTTGTCCTATCAAACGGAGGTATCCTCGCTTTGCAGCAGAACCGGCCGTTTCTTTGTGTGAATCAAGACACCGTCATTCCTTCTGAATTGACGGTCATTTCGCACGTAGCTATAATAGGAATATTGAAGTAATGAAAGGGGAACTAGCTAGAGCATGAAGAGAATGTTGAGCTTTATCATTACCGTGGTCGTTCTAACCGGCGTCATGGTATTTACTACTCCCGGGCTGCTGGACAGAGTCCGTCTGGGTCTTGACCTCAAGGGCGGATTCGAAATTCTGTACCACGCAGAGCCGATGGATACGGGAGGAACTCTGACCCGTTCTTCGCTGCAGAAGACTGCAGAGAGCCTGGAGAAGCGGGCGAATGCACTCGGCACAAGCGAGCCTGAGGTAACGACCGAAGGGACGGACCGCATCCGTCTGAAGATCGCAGGTGTTACCGACGAGGCAGAGGTCCGCAAGAAAATGAAAGAACCCGCAGTTCTGACCTTCCGCAGTGCCAAAGAAGGGGATGCTCCCGGGGTATTCAGCAAGATTGAGCTTGTAGGCAGTGACTTTGTTGAAGGTGCGGCAGAGGTGCAGCGCGATAGCCTGAACCGTCCTGAGATCAGCATCTCCATCAAAGACAAGAAGAAATTCGCAGAGATTACCGAGCGCCTGCTGGGTAAGGAACTTGCCATCTATCTGGACGAGAACCTGTTATCTTCGCCTCCAACGGTACGAGCTGTCCTGACCGACGGTAAGGCTTCGATTTCCGGGGGATATACACTGGATGAAGCCCGTGAGATTGCCGATACGATCAACCTCGGTGCTTTGCCGCTGAAGCTGACTGAGAAATATTCCCAGAGCGTAGGAGCTACACTGGGTAAGCAATCCCTGGATGAGACTGTCAGGGCCGGTATTGTCGGTTCTGTGATTATTTTGATCTTCATGCTCTTCATGTACCGGCTTCCGGGCGTACTGGCCAGCTTCGCGCTGATCCTGCACACCTGGCTGCTGATTCTGGTATTTGTCCTGGCGGACTTTACGCTGACTCTGCCCGGGATTGCTGCGTTCATTCTCGGTATAGGGATGGCTGTCGATGCCAATATCATTACCAATGAACGGATCAGGGAAGAGATGCGCAGCGGGAAGGGCATTATGTCTTCCGTCAAAGCAGGGAACAAGACCTCCTTCCGTACAGTTATGGATGCGAATGTAACCACTATTATCGTAGCGGCTGTCATGTTCGCCTTCGGTACTGGTGCGGTCAAAGGCTTCGCACTGATTCTGATCGTGGAAATTGTACTTAGTATCGTAACAAACCTTTATTTTGCCCACTGGATGCTGACTGTGCTGGTTAAAGCCGGCGCACTCAAGAAGCCGAAGCAATTTGGGGTAAAGGAGAGTGACATCAGTGCGCTTTAAGAAAGAGCTTGATTTCGTACATTTAAGTAAATTCTTCTATATCTTCTCGATTGCCCTTACTGTGGCAGGTCTGGTCTTTCTGGCCACCTTCGGCCTGAACTACAGCGTTGACTTCAAGGCCGGGTCCAATGTGGATGTGTCGCTCTCGAAGAGCCTCACGCTGACTGAGCTTCAGCCGGCTCTAAAGGATGCGGGGATCGAGCACGAACCGGCGATTACCATCGGCGACAAGCGGGTCAACATCCGTTATGATCAAGAGCTGAGTGATACACAGAGCGAGACCCTCAAGAAGTCAATCAACAAGATTGATGAGAAGGCGTCTTTTGAGATCAACACCGTAGATACCGAAATGGCCAAGGAGCTGGCCCGGAATGCGATTTATTCTGTGCTGCTTGCCAGCATCGGGATTATCATTTATGTTAGTATCCGGTTTGAATGGCGTTTCGCGCTGGCCTCCATTGTGGCGCTGCTTCATGACGCTTTTATGGTTGTAGCGATCTTCTCCATCTTCCGACTGGAGGTAGACATTACCTTCATTGTCGCGGTGCTGACCATTATCGGTTACTCCATTAACGATACCATCGTTATCTTTGACCGGATTCGTGAGAATCTGCGCTTCGGCAAACAAAAGTCGTATGAGGATCTTAAGCATCTGGTCAACAAGAGTGTGGCGCAGACGCTTATGCGTTCGCTTTATACAGCGTTCACCGTATTTATCGCCGCATTCTTCCTGCTGATTATGGGCGGCGAGTCGATCCGCATGTTCTCGCTGGCCATGGTTATCGGTCTGCTCTTCGGAGCCTATTCATCGATCTTCATCGCAAGTCCGCTCTGGCTGCTCCTGAAGAAGCGCCAGAAGCCGGCGGCGAAGACCCCGGCCAAAGTCTAACACCCGGTTGTTCTGTAAGCCGCGTCTGTAGCGACGCGGCTTTTCGGAATCTCCCGGGTCAGAACGCTGTGCTTGATATCATCATCATGAGTTTACCTGCTAGTGGTAAGGAGGGCCTCGTTATGAATGACAAACCATTACCCCGGAAACAAACCGTTGCCTGGACCGGAATACTTAGTGATACGCTGCTGGCTGTAGTCAAGGGCAGTATCGGTTATCTGTCGGGCAGCAAGGCATTGATGGGGGATGCAATCTATTCCGGAGCAGATGCCGCGGCCAGGCTGGCAGCGGTGATTCCGTGGAACCCGAAGCAGAGTCATAAGACCGCAGGCTCAGCAGTACGCAGCCGGGCTGCGCAAGGAAGCAAGGAACCGATGGCGGCTATCCTGTTCTCTGTGCTGATTATTATGGGCGGGCTGCAGGTTGCCTTCTCGGCCATCCGGGATTTAACCCGGGGGCATTTAACGGCACCGGGGCAGTCAGCGCTTGCCGCTGTCCTGCTGTGCATTGTGTTCAAAGAAGCTGTGTTTCAATACCAGTACCGTTATTACAAGAAAAAGGGCGACGGCAGTCACGCTGCCTATGCCGACAGCCACCGGTTCAGCCTGTATACGTCGATAACTGTATTTATCGGGATTGCCTTGGCCATGACCGGAGGATACCTGAACTGGCATCCTCTGCTCTATATGGACCCTATCGCAGCCCTGCTGGCCGGATGTCTGATTCTCCGCAAAGGCTATTCATTAATTGCTTCCTCTGTGTACAGCAAAAAGATTCAGGAGCTTCCTTCCGAGGAAGCGGCCAGCTTCATCGAGACCGTTCAGCGGGTGCACGGAGTCATCCGGGTGGAGCAGCTCCGGGCGCTGGAGGAGGGCAGCTATGTGAATCTGCATGTGAAGATTAGTGTGAATCCGCGGATCAGCGTAATGGAAGCCCAGGATATTTCCGAATGTGCGCGGAAGCTGCTGCAGCACCGGTTCGTTCATGTGGGCGAGGTTCATATGGAAGTTGTGCCGTATGATCCGGGTTATCCTTATAAAAGCAATCACGAGCTCGTGGACAACGATATTCCCACGCTGCTTCAGTAGTCTGCAAGGTGAGAGAAAGGTGAACTGTATTGCTTCATTCAAAAACAAGATGGCAATCTCCGGCAGCCGATTCCGAGCGTATTTCGGAACTGGCCCGGAGCCTTTCTATTTCTCCGCTCCTTTCTTCGCTGCTGGTGCAAAGAGGGATGGATACCGCTGACAAAGCACGGGTATTCATGGATTCAGGAGCGGAAGATAGACATGATCCATTCCTGCTCAAGGGAATGGCTGAAGCGGTGCCGCGGATACAGAAGGCACTGCAAGAGGAAGAGCATATTCTGGTGTACGGTGATTATGATGCAGACGGGGTATCCAGCACAGCGCTGATGATCTACCTTCTGCGTCATCTCGGCGCCTCTTTTGACATTTATATTCCCCATCGTTCCAATGAAGGCTATGGACTGCATAATCACGCGCTTGACTGGGCGGTCCAGCAGGGTGTATCTCTTGTAATTACGGTTGATACTGGTATCAGTGCCTATCATCAGATTGCCTATGCCGCTGAGCTGGGCATTGATGTCATTGTCACGGACCATCATGAACCGCCGGAGCTGCTGCCTGAGGCGTATGCTCTGATTAACCCGAAGCTGCCGGACTGCCCGTATCCGTTCAAGGGTCTGGCCGGAGTGGGCGTGGCTTATAAGCTGGCTGAAGCGCTCCTTGGCGGCGAAGTGCCGGAGGAGTGGTGTGAGATTGCCGCCATCGGTACGGTGGCTGATCTGATGCCGCTAGTGGGTGAGAACCGCAGTCTGGTGCGCAGAGGACTCAGCAGCATGCGGAATTCGTCATTCCCGGGCATTCGGGCGCTGCTCTCGGTGGGCGGTATTGCGATGAACACCGTCAGTGCGGTGAATATCGCCTTCGGGATGGCTCCGCGGATTAATGCCAGCGGAAGACTGGATCATGCAGGGCGGGCAGTCACACTGCTGACGACAGAAGATGCGGCAGAGGCGGAGCAATTTGCCGGAGAGCTGGATCTGCTGAACAAGGAACGGCAGCTGGTGGTGGAGAGAATTGTCGCCGAAGCTACAGCGAAGCTGGAAGAGAGAATCGGCCGGAGCGGACTGCCGGATATTATTGTCCTGGCGGAGCAGGGCTGGAATGTCGGTGTTGTCGGCATTGTGGCCTCCAAGCTGCTGGAGCGGTATTACCGTCCGGTCATTATACTGGACATTCACCCGGATACAGGAATGTGCAAAGGCTCTGCCCGTTCCATTCCGAGTCTGGATATCTATGCGGCCTTGTCCTCTTGCGCCGGACTGATGGACCACTTCGGAGGACATCCGGCTGCGGCGGGGATGAGTCTGCCGCAGGATAAGCTGGAAGCCTTCGATGCGGCGCTGAACAGCTATGCTGCGTCTATCCTGACGCCGGAGGATTTCGTAGCGGTCACGGCTGCTGACGGGGAGGTGTCCATTGCGGATCTGACCCTGCAGGCGGCGCTTGAGCTGGAACGGCTGGCTCCGTTCGGGATGGCGAATCCGTTGCCGAAGTTCATTCTGCGCGGAGCTGCTGTCAAGGAGACACGCAAGATGGGCCAGGACGGCAAGCACCTTAAGCTTGTCCTGCAACAGGACAAGCTGACGATTGAAGCCGTAGCCTTCGGTAAGGGGCCGCTGGCCGAGCTGCTTCCGGACGGCACTATCGTGGATGTACTCGCGGAGCTGTCCGTCAATGAATGGAACGGCTCACGCAAGCCGCAGCTGATGCTGCAGGATCTGGCGGTGCCGAAGGCGCAGCTGTTCGATCTGCGCGGAGCAGCTGATGCCGTGAAGCAGGCTGCGCATATTCAGGAGCTGCTGCGTACCTATAGCGGCAGCAGTCCGGGCCGGAGTGCGGCGGTATTCCAGAACAGCCGCACCACGCCGCTGCGTGATCTGAAGGGCATGTCCCTCTGGGTATACGATGAGGCGGCCGGGATCTCTGCTGTACATCAGCCGGAAGCCGCGCGTGACGAAGCGGGACTGTCGCTGCTCTGTCTGCTGGATATGCCGGAGTCCCCGGAGCAGCTCGAAGCGCTATTCGCTGCTTTTCCCGAGGCGGAGAATATTGCCCTGCTGCATTCGATCCGTGACGGGCGTGACCGGCTGCAGGTTCCTACCCGTGATCATTTCAAATCGTTATATAAATGGATTGCAGCAATCGCTGCGTCTCCAACTCCTGAGCATGAAGTGCTGCTGCGGCTCAGCCGCCAGTCTGCGCTTGGTGTGCGTATGGTGAGCAGGATGCTGGATGTGTTTGCTGAGCTTGACTTCATTGAGCGCAGCGGCGGTAATATCACCTTTGTCCCGCAGCCTGCCGCGAAGAGTCTGAGCGCATCAGAGCATTTCATCAGACTGGGCAAGACGGCGGAGATGGAGCAGTATTTCATGGAAGGCAGCCGCAGTGAATTGCAGGAATTCATGCTGTCGCACCGTTTAGACGTCTCATAACCGTCAGCGCCCGGTGCCGCAGCCATTTGGTTCGAGTTACTTCAGCGGGGATGATCCCCGCTTACTTTTAGGAGATGATGATGTTGGATTTCAAAAACACTATTCGAGTAATTCCAGATTTCCCCCAGCCCGGAATCAGCTTCAAAGATATCACTACACTGCTGAAGGACGGCGCTGCGTACCGTGCAGCCATTGATGAGCTTAAGGCTCTGGTGGCCCATCTGGAGATCGATGTTATTGCCGGACCGGAGGCGCGCGGCTTTGTAGTGGGCGCACCACTGGCTTACGCGCTCGGGGTAGGCTTCGTGCCTATCCGCAAAAGCGGCAAGCTCCCTTATGAGACAATCGAAGTGGGCTATGATCTGGAATACGGCAAGGATACGCTCGCTGTGCATACCGATGCGATCAAGCCCGGACAGAAGGTACTGATTGCGGATGATCTGCTGGCTACCGGCGGGACGATTGCTACCTCTGTCAACCTGGTGGAGCAGCTTGGCGGACAAGTGGTCGGTGCTGCATTCCTGATCGAACTCACAGCCCTGTCCGGACGGGACAAGCTGTCGGATATTGAAGTGGTTACCCTGTTGACTTACGAGGATTAATCGTCGTGCCCGGTAACTTTTCCCGGGAAATATAAAGCGGACTGCTGTCGAATGAAGACAGCAGTCCGCTTTTTTGTTATAGGTTGAACTGGATAGACAATTACAGATGTGAGTAACGGAGGGGATTATGGAACTGTAGAGCGTAAGCGTCCGCCTTTGTCTACGGATTTCCACCGTAATAAGCGGTATTAATCAAGAAATCTGGTGACAACAGCGGCCGGAAGTTCAAAATCCACCGCAGTTACGTTCAGCATCGCATATAGACATTTATTTTAATGAGCTGACTTGTCCGCTTCCTGTTCATTGGACAGGCCGAGCACTTCGATCAGCTTGAAGAGCAAGGCGAGGACCATGCCGACGATAGTCGCCAGTGCCATCCCCTTCAGTTCTACACCGCCAAGCTTCAGAGAGATGCCGCTGATACCTACAACCAGGACCAGCGTAGCCAGAATCATGTTGGTGGCTTTGGAGAAATCGACCTTCTGCTCAACGAAGATACGCAGGCCCGATGCAGCAATAACACCGAACAGCAGCAGGGATACACCGCCCATGACCGGTAGCGGAATGTTGGCAATGACCGAGGAGAACGTTCCGGAGAACGACAGCAGGATGGCAATTACGGCAGCTCCGGCGATAACATATACCGAGTACACCTTGGTCAGAGCCATAACACCGATATTTTCACCGTAGGTGGTATTTGGAGTAGATCCCAGGAATCCGGACATTACTGTAGAAATCCCGTTACCCATCAGCGAGCGGTCCAGCCCCGGATCTTTGGTCAGGTCTTTGCCGACAATGTTACTGGTCACCAGCAAATGGCCGATATGCTCTACAATGACCACAAGCGATACAGGAATGATCGTCAGAATGACCTGCCAGTTGAAGGATGGAGTAATAATAGTGGGATGGGAGAGGAAGCTTGCTTCAGAGATGGCACTTGTATTCACCTGACCCAATATATAAGCGAGTACATAACCGGTAACGATACCGATGAGGATGTGAATGATTTTGGGGAAGCCGCGGAACAGCACGGAACCGAGAACAGTAACGCCGAGTGTAACGAGCGACAGGGTAATGGCTTTGCCGTCAGGCGTCCAGTCGGCGGCAGCCACACCATCAGGAGCAATCAGTCCGGCCATACGTGCGGCTACAGGCACAAGCTCCAGTCCGATCGTGGCAACAATCGCTCCCATGACTGCAGGAGGGAATACGACATCAATCCAGCCGGTACCGGCATAACGTACAATTAAGGCCACGAGAATGAAAATAACGCCAGTCACGATAAAAGCGCCCAGTGCAAGCGAATATCCGCGCTCATGATCGCCGGCATGCTCTTTCAGCACAAGCAGCACCGGGGAGATGAAGGCAAAACTTGAACCCAAATAGGCAGGGATTTTGCCGCGGCAGATCAGAATGTAGAGCAGGGTGCCGATACCGTTCATCAGCAGGATCATACCGGGATCTACCCCGAACAGGTTGGGCACAAGCACGGTGCTGCCGAACATGGCGAACAGATGCTGAAGACTCAGGAGGAAGCCCGGGCCCCAAGGGAGTCTTTCGTTAACTTGAATTTCGCGTTGCAATGGAGTTCACTTCTCTTTCTGGTCTAATTTGATTTGACAATGCTTACTTTATACAAAACCGCCTTTACTAGATTAAATAGAACAGCGGTTTTTTACAACAACATTTTTACCCGTGCCACAAAATTGTCTTTTCTTGACCCTTTCCCTGACAGGAAACCCACGCTATGGCAAGTGTTGACGGAATCCCTCGTAAGCGTCATAATTATAGACAACTTTAACCTGAGCGTAATGCAGCCGGGAACATTTGGAACCTGCAAATTCTGCATGCTTGCAGGTTCATTTTATTATAGAAGGGAAACGGATACGACGAGAATGGGCATAGAGCAACTAACCGAAAAGGCTGGCGCCTATATAAAAGAAAAAGATCTTCTCCGCATCCGTGAAGCTTACGAATTCGCCGATCAGGCTCATCACGGGCAGGTCCGGAAGTCGGGGGAGCCATACATTCTGCATCCGCTCGCGGTCGCAGATATTGTCGTCAATATGCAAATGGATGTCATATCCATTATTGCTGCGCTGCTGCATGATGTTGTGGAAGATACGACGGTGTCCCTGGAGCAGATCCGCACGAAATTCGGCGATACCTGTGCCATGCTGGTGGACGGCCTGACCAAGCTGGAACGCATCCGCTTCCGCTCCAAGGAAGAGCAGCAGAACGAGAACTACCGCAAGATGTTCATCGCGATGGCGCAGGATATCCGGGTGATCGTAATTAAGCTGGCGGACCGTCTGCATAATATGCGTACGCTCAAATACCAGTCCGAAGAGAGTCAGCGCCGGATTTCTTATGAGACGCTGGAGATCTTTTGTCCCATTGCGGACCGGCTGGGGATCTCGGCGATCAAGTGGGAGATGGAGGATATTGCGCTCCGTTACCTGAATCCGCAGCAATACTACCGGATTGCCAATCTTGTACACAAGAAGCGGGCGGAACGCGAGCAGTTCATCGACAGTGTCATCGGCCGCATCCGCGCCAAGCTGGATGAAATGGGCATCGAGGGCGATCTCTCGGGACGCCCGAAACATATCTACAGTGTCTACAACAAGATGAACACGAAGAACAAGCAGTTCAACGAAATCTATGATCTGCTGGCTATCCGCATTATCGTCGACAATATTAAGGATTGTTATGCCACTCTGGGCATTATTCATACGCTTTGGAAGCCGATGCCGGGCCGTTTCAAGGACTATATTGCTATGCCCAAGGCGAACATGTATCAGTCTTTGCATACAACCGTAGTAGGGCCGGGGGGAGAGCCGACGGAAGTCCAGATCCGCACCTGGGAGATGCACCGCACAGCCGAATTCGGGATTGCCGCCCACTGGGCGTATAAGGAAGGCAGCAGCAACAATGTGAATCCCGAGAACCGGATGCCGTTCTTCCGCGAGATTCTGGAGCTGCAGCATGAAGCCAAGGATGCCGAAGAATTCGTGGAATCGCTCAAAATGGACTTTTTCTCCGATCTGGTCTTCGTATTCACGCCTAAGGGTGAGGTGGTAGAGCTGCCTGCAGGCTCGGTGCCGCTGGATTTCGCGTTCCGTATCCATACCGAGGTCGGGAACCGGACGATTGGCTCTAAGGTGAACGGGCGTATTGTTCCGCTCGACCATAAGCTGAAGACCGGGGATATCGTGGAGATCCTGACCTCGAAGAATTCATACGGACCCAGCCGCGATTGGCTGAAGATTGCCCAGTCCTCGCATGCACGGAGCAAGATCAAGCAGTGGTTCAAGAAGGAGAAGCGCGAGGAGAACGTGGAGAAGGGCCGGGAGGCCATTGAACGTGAGCTGAAGCGCCTGAACGTGGAGGTCTCTGACTGGCTGACGGAGGACAAATTGTCCGAGGCTGCGAAGAAGTTCGCCTTCAATGATGTCGAGGATATGCTGTCGGCGGTCGGCTTCGGCGGAATTACCGCCGCGCAGATCGCTTCCAAGCTGACTGAGAAGCTGCGCAAGGACCAGGAGGAGGCCGCAGGCCATCTGGAGCTTACCTCCGAGATGAAGGCGATCAAATCCAGCGGGGAGAAGCGCAACCAGCCGACCAACGGGGTCCGTGTCAAAGGGATTGACAATCTGCTTGTACGCTTCGCACGATGTTGTAATCCCGTGCCCGGCGACGATATCATCGGGTATGTGACCCGTGGACGGGGCGTATCCGTACACCGTGAGGATTGTCCGAACATTCCGAATGAGATGGACGGGGAGGAAGCAGCCCGCGTGATCGAAGTGGAGTGGGAAGGCAGTATGGAGGCCAATTATAGCGTCGATATTGAGATTACCGGCCATGACCGCAACGGGCTGCTGAACGAGGTGCTGCAGGCGGTATCGGAGAGCAAGACCAATATATCAGCGGTAACGGGGCGCTCCGACAAGAACAAGATGGCGATGATCCATATGACGATTCTGATCCGCAATACCGATCATCTGCAGTCTGTGGTCGACAAAGTGAAGCGGGTCAAGGATGTGTATACCGTTAACCGCATTATGCAATAAGGTGCTAAGGCAAGGAGCTGAAGGATGAGATGAGAGTAGTTGTGCAGCGCTGCAAGAACTCCAGTGTGACGGTGGACGGGGCAGTGACCGGAGCGATTGGAGAGGGCCTGCTGCTGCTGGTCGGCGTCACCCATGAGGATACGGAGAAGGATGCCAAGTATTTGGCCGACAAGATTGCCGGACTGCGGATTTTTGAGGATGCTGCCGGTAAAATGAACCACAGTGTGACAGAAGCCGGAGGCGCCATTCTGTCTGTCTCGCAGTTCACGCTGTACGGCGACTGCCGCAAGGGCAGACGCCCGAACTTCATGGCGGCGGCGGCTCCGGCTGAGGCAGAGCGGCTCTACGACTACTTCAACCAGGAGCTGCGTGCCGGAGGCCTGCAGGTAGAGACTGGCGTATTCGGAGCGATGATGGATGTCGCCCTTACGAACTGGGGACCGGTGACGCTTCTGCTGGACAGCAAGGGTTAGAATTAGGAGCGGGCGGCTGCCGACTCAACTGTAAATATAAGAATTTATATGTTTCACACGATAATTTATCCTTCTATTTCTCGCCGAAACGGTACCGTCCTTACAAAGGACAACAAAGCCGTTTCCACTTGATAAGATACATCACGGGACTCCACATAAGTGGGGTCTTTTTGCTTGGAGTTAACCATCCGGGATAGCGGCCTCCCTTGCTGGATAGACTAAGAATGATGAACCATTATTCACAAGTACGGGGAGCAAACAGAAATGAGACAAGCACCAAAAGCATGGATATGGAACACCATACAGGCTCATGCGGCCGGGTCGATGGCCGAAGCTTCAGCGACTGCGAAGGAGGCCGGGGACCTGAAGGAGCTGCAGGGGCTCCAGCGAAGGGGCCGCGGTCTTTTGCCGCGTACGTAAATGCGTACATAAAGGGATGCGGTGAATTGGATTTTTCGGAGCAGCGCGGCAATATTTACTGGACAGAATTTGCGGGAAGCGGTTCGGTCTGGTTATAAAGCCGGGGAATGCGGGTAATAGAATGACGAGAACAGAATAGCGTAGAGAGGAGATATCTATCTCATGAGTAAAGTAGCATTTCTGCTCGCAAATGGCTTTGAAGATTCCGAAATGAAGGTTCCTTACGAAGAGGTATTACAGGCAGGCCACCAGGCAGAAATCATTGGTCTGAAGAAGAATGAGACACTGCTCGGCAAAAAAGGAAGCGTATCCTACACGGCCGATAAAGCTATCAGCGAGGTGAAAGCCGCAGATTATGATGCTGTAGTTATTCCAGGCGGATCATCGCCGGAGAACCTTCGCCTCGACCCTGATATTCTGCAATTTGTGAAGGATGCAGACCGTGCAGGCAAGCCGATTGCCGCGATCTGCCACGGACCACAGATTCTGATCAGTGCTGAACTGCTCAAGGGCCGCACGTTGACCTCCTATCCGCCGCTGAAGGATGATCTGATCAATGCCGGCGCGGAGTTCAAGGATGAAGAGGTTGTCGTGGACGGCAATTACATTACTTCACGCACACCCAAGGATGAGCCCGCATTTGTGCGTGAGCTGCTTAAGGTGTTGTAATAAAGCTTAAACTCCGAGAGGAATAACACTAATTTATGGGAGGGATTTACAATGAGTAAAAGAATCCAGGCCTATTTCAGTACAGAAAGTGCAGCGGAAGGTGCCAAGACAGCATTGATTCCGTACGGTGTAGAGGGAATTGAAGTATCGGCGTTAACGGACCCTCTGAATAATGGGGCGAACAACCGGCGCAATATTCTGATTCCGCTGGGCTCCACGAATACCGCTTCTACAGGTGCAGGAGGCGTGTACGCTGCCGGAAGTTCAACCGGTATGGGGTCAGGTGCGGCGATAGTCCCTGCCGTTGCGGCAGACGATGATCTGAACCGTACCGATGAAGTGCGGGCAGATGAAGTGCGCAACGAGGGCGAGGTCCACAGAGGGAACGATTTGAAAGACAGTGACCTGGAGCACCTGCATTATGTGATGGATCTCAAGGTGGCCGAGAACCAATACAATGAAGTGGTAGAGGTTCTGCGCGGCAAGCAGGCTTATGTGGAGATTTTTGATTAAGCAGGACCGCTGCTTAACCTGAACGTTAAGTTCAGCTCCAGCCCTCCGTTATGAGGGGCTGGAGCTGTTTTGTATTTATACGAAGGAAAAGGCATGAATTCTATAGACAAGGAATAGCGTGTTAGTGTAACCTATTGTTTAACATGACAGACGGAATTCGGACGGCCTGGTGAAACGCTTTCTTTTCTGTAATGCATTTGTAACACTACATTCATGATTCCTTAATATAGCGTGTTTATAATAGAAGCATGACCCCCTTTTTTATAATATATGATGATGGACCTGCAGCAATCGGCTGCAGGTCACTTTTTTGTTTTTAGGGATTACACTAATTCAATCCTTGACTTTAGCGCAGTGGTTCAGTAGAATCTAACAGTATAGGTAAGTTTATATTGTTTTGATGACGGGACCAAGTAATCCGTAACCCACAACCCCAGAGAGGAATCCCGCAGATCATGGCTGTCGTCCAGTTAAGGAGGACCATACCGCTGATCCGCACGGCTGTAAGGATTCTGTTGATGAACGGACGAATGACCTCCCCGAGAACGCACGGCGAACGCAGGCAGCATTAGAGCCTTCAGTCAGTAGCCGAATGCGCGTAGGCGGGCGTTAACCGCTTAGAGCGGAGCTTATGCAGAGCAAGTTGCATTGAGCCCGGAATGTGGGTGGTACCACGGGTGAATTATTGGTTATGATAATCCCTCGTCCCTGTTTGTAATTGAACAGGGACGAGGGATTTTTTGCTGTTTTAAGGGGTTATTTTCAGGAGGGATAGACTGTGGCTAAAGAAAGATTCGAGAAACCTACAGGTACGCAGGATGTACTTCCGGGTGCAGTAGAGAAATGGCAGGTGGTGGAGGCTAAGGCAAGAGAGCTATGCCGCCGCTTCAATTACCGGGAGATCCGTACTCCGCTGTTCGAGCATACCGGACTATTCGAGCGCGGAGTCGGGGAGACAACGGATATTGTGGAAGGTGAGATGTACACCTTCAAGGACAAGGGTGACCGCGATCTGGCGCTGCGTCCCGAAGGGACAGCAGGCGTGGTACGCGCCTATGTCCAGAACAAGCTCTACGGGGAGCCGGATGTCAGCAAGCTGTATTATATCGGACCGATGTTTCGCTATGAACGGCCGCAGGCAGGCAGATACCGCCAGTTCCATCAGTTCGGGATTGAAGCGTTCGGCGCTGTAGACCCGGCCATCGATGCCGAAGTCATCTCGCTGGGATATCAGTTCTATATTGATTTGGGGCTGAAGGATGTGCGGGTGGAGCTGAACTCTGTCGGCAACGCACCCAGCCGCGCGGCTTACCGCGAGAAGCTGCTGGATTTCCTGAGACCGATGAGAGAGAGCCTGTGCAGCGACTGCCAGCGGCGGATGGAACGCAACCCGCTGCGCGTGCTGGACTGCAAGGTCGATCAGGACAAGTTCGGCGGGGCGCCTTCCATTCTGGACAGTCTGGATGAAGAGTGTACAGAGCATTTTGCCAAGGTGAAGGGCCACTTGGATGTGATGGGTGTGGAGTATAGCATCAACCCGCGTCTGGTACGCGGCCTTGATTATTACACGCATACGGCGTTTGAGTATAAAGCGGCAGGCATCGGTTCCATCGACACGGTGGGCGGCGGCGGCCGGTACAACGGTCTGGTCGAGGAGATCGGCGGACCGGATCAGCCGGGCATCGGGTTCGGGATCGGCCTGGAGCGGATTCTGCTGATTCTGGAGAATCAGGGTGTGGCGCTGGAAGCGGCGAAGCCGCTGGATGTGTATTTCGTCGCACTGGGCGAGGCGGCAGATCTGGAAATCACGAAGCAGCTGTTCCGTCTGCGCAGCCTGGGCTTCTCTGCGGAGCGCGACTACCTGGGACGCAAGATGAAGGCGCAGATGAAGTCGGCGGACCGCATGTCGGCCCGGTATACGGCGATTCTCGGTGAAGACGAGCTGAACAGCGGCGTCATCGCACTGAAGTCGATGGAGACCGGCGAGCAGCGGACCGTCAAGCTGGACGAGCTGGCCCAGGCGCTGATTCAGAATTAGACGATTAAGCGAGTACGAGTATAGGTAATTTCAATCATGAAGGGGTAGGATAAAAGATGACCAGAAGCCATAACTGTGGACAATTAACAACAGCGAGCATCGGTGAGACCGTAACATTGAACGGCTGGGTACAGACCCGCCGTGACCTTGGAGGCGTGCTGTTCATTGACCTGCGCGACCGGACAGGGATTGTACAGATTGTCTTCAACCCCGACTATTCCGGCGAAGCGCTGCAGATTGCCGATAAGGTGCGCAGTGAATACGTGCTGTCCGTGACAGGCACCGTGGTGAAGCGTGATGAGGAGACGATTAACCGCAACCTGCCGACCGGTGAGATCGAAGTGCAGATTACAGATATCGAAGTGCTGAATGCGGCCAAGACGCCTCCATTCTTCATCGAAGACGGGGTGGAAGTAGACGAATCCCTGCGCATGAAATACCGTTACCTGGACCTGCGCCGTCCGGAGATGCATAAGACGCTGCTGCTCCGTTCCAAGTCGGCTAAGATCTTCCGCGATTTCCTGGACAATGAAGGCTTCATCGATGTAGAGACTCCGATTCTGACCAAAAGCTCGCCGGAAGGTGCCCGGGACTATCTCGTGCCCAGCCGTGTGCATGAAGGCGAATTCTTCGCGCTTCCGCAGTCGCCGCAGATCTACAAGCAGCTGCTGATGGTCGGCGGTATCGAGCGTTATTACCAGATGGCCCGCTGCTTCCGTGATGAGGACCTGCGCGCTGACCGCCAGCCTGAATTCACGCAGTTCGACATCGAGACCTCGTTCATGCCGCAGGATGAGCTGCTGGCGATGATGGAGAAGCTCATGCAGCGCCTGCTGAAGGAGACGGTTGGGGTAGAGGTATCCGCACCGTTCCAGCGGCTGACCTATGCTGAAGCGATCGGCAAATACGGCTCCGACAAGCCGGACCTGCGGTTTGGCCTGGAGCTGGTAGAGATGAATGACATCGTGGCCGCCAGCGGCGTGAAGGTCTTCGCTTCCGTAATCGAGAAGGGCGGAGAAGTGAAATGTCTGAACGCCAAGGGCTGCGGTACCTGGACCCGCAAGGAGATTGATGATCTTGGACCTTACGCGGCCCGTTACGGCGCCAAGGGCCTGGCCTGGATTCAGGTGAAGGACGGCGAATTCAAGGGACCGATTGTGAAGTTCTTCTCCGAGGAAGAAATCGCTGCCGTGAAGGAGCGCACAGGTGCCGAAGAAGGCGACCTGCTGCTCTTCTCTGCTGATACCAAGAAGGTGGTAGCGGATGTGCTTGGCGCCCTGCGCCTGAAGATTGGCCGCCAGCTTGGCCTGATCGATGACAGTGTGTTCAAATTCGCCTGGGTAACGGAATTCCCGCTGCTCGGCTACGATGAAGACCAGAAGCGTTATGTGGCCGAGCATCACCCGTTCACCCGCCCAATGGACGAAGACCTGCATCTCTTCGATACCGATCCTGGCGCTATCCGCGCACAGGCATATGACCTGGTGCTGAACGGCTATGAGGTAGGCGGCGGTTCCCAACGTATCTACAAGCGTGATGTTCAGGAGAAAATGTTCGCTGCGCTGGGCTTCTCGCAGGAGCTGGCCTATGAGAAATTCGGCTATCTGATGGATGCCTTTGAATACGGCACGCCTCCGCATGGCGGCATCGCGTTCGGCTTCGACCGTCTGATTATGCTGCTGGCAGGCCGCACGAATCTGCGTGAGACCATTGCTTTCCCTAAGACGGCAAGTGCAACGGACCTGCTGATGGATGCCCCGTCCCCGGTCGATGCCGGACAACTGGAGCAGCTGCACATCAAGCTGGCACCGAAGCCGGAGAAGGACAAGAAATAAATCATAGGAGGCTGACATCATGCTGAATCAGTTCTCGCGTACGGAGCTGGCGATCGGGCCGGAGGGCCTGGCGATCATGAAGAACAGCACAGTGGCTGTGCTCGGGATCGGCGGCGTCGGCGCCATGGCGGCGGAAGCCCTGGCCCGGACCGGCATCGGCCGGATTATCCTGATTGACAAGGACTCCGTGGATATTACCAACATCAACCGCCAGCTCCATGCGCTGACGACGACCATCGGCCAGAACAAAACCGATCTGATGGTGGAGCGCATCAAGCTGATCAACCCGGAATGTGAAGCGATTCCCCTGAATATGTTCTACACCGAAGAGACGTACGAGGAGCTGTTCAAATACAAGCTGGACTATGTCATTGACGCTTCGGATACGATTATCTATAAGATTCATCTGATCAAGGAATGCCTGGCGCGGAAGATCCCGCTGATCTCCAGCATGGGAGCGGCCAACAAGATGGACCCGACCCGCTTCCAGGTTGCCGACATCTCCAAGACCACTATGGATCCGATTGCCCGGGTGATCCGTACCAGACTGCGTAAGGAAGGCATCAAGAAGGGCGTGAAGGTGGTCTTCTCCACCGAGAAGCCCGTGAAGCCGCGCGAAGATGTGACGGAGCAGATTGTGCCTGCGAATGCGCCGGACCGGCGCAAGGCGAAGCAGCCTCCGGCCAGTACTTCTTTTGTACCCCCTGTAGTCGGCCTGATTATGGTCAGTGTAACGGTAAGGGATCTGCTCGAAACGGGCGGCATTACATTTGAATAAGGTTTTAACAGGTAAAAGGGTGTGTAGCCGGTTTCCGGCTGTATGCCCTTTTGCGGCTTGAAGCGGTAATAGAAAGGCATAATAGCTATACCGGCGGAGCCGCTGATACCTGATGCGGCGAGCCGGGGAATAGCTGGCGGAACTTGAAAATCAGTGGAGGTTTGTACACATGAAATCGAATGTTTGGCGGAATAGCGTGGGAATGGAACCGGGCGACAACTGGAAACAGGAGTGGGCGGCCGGCATCCTGTCGTATTTCGCTTCGGTATATATTGTAATGGTTAACGCGGCGATCCTGGCAGACGCAGGCATGCCGCTGCGGGCCGGGATGGTAGCCACGCTGCTGACAGCGGTCACGGGCTGCCTGCTGATGGCCTTTGGCGGCAAAACGCCGATTATCGTGGTTCCGGGTATGGGGATCAATGCCTTTTTCACCTACACGCTGGTGCATTCCATGAAGCTGGACTGGCGTGAGGCGCTGGCGGTGGTAGTAGTGACCGGTGTGCTGTTCGCCATTGTGGCCTTCACCTCGCTCTACCGCATTCTCAGCGATGCCATTCCACATAATTTGCAGCATGCGATCACAGTCGGCATCGGGCTGTTCCTGACCTTCATCGGCCTGCAAAAAAGCGGGATTGTCATTGCCCATGCCACCACCTTCGTCGCCATCGGGCATTTCAGCGAGCCTGCGGTCATTACCTCGGTGGTGACGCTGCTGCTGGCGCTGGTGCTGTTCATCCGCGGCACACGCGGCGGACTGCTGATCAGTATGCTCGTGGGCACAGGTCTTGCCTATCTGCTGGGAGCCGCCCATGCGCCGAAGAATACCGAGCCGGGACATGTGTTCAGCGGATACGGCAGCGTGTTCGCCGGTATGGACTGGGGCGGATTCGTCAGCCTGGTCTTTTGGATTGCCGTCTTCCTGCTGCTGTTGATTGTGGTCTTCGAGAATATCGGCCTGATCTCTTCCCAGACGCTGATGGCAGGACGCCCGGAACGCTTCAAAAGCAGTCTGCGGGCGCTCTCGCTCGCCAACATCGCAGCAGGTCTGTTCGGCAGCAGTCCGGTGGTCGCCGCTGCCGAATCTACCGCCGGCATTGCGGCCGGCGGCCGTTCCGGCTTAACCTCGCTTGTCACCGGCCTGCTGTTCGGGGCGACCTTCCTGTTCATCCCGCTGCTGGCTTATGTGCCGGACAGCGCCATTGCGCCGATTCTGATCGTGATCGGCGGCCTGATGGTGCAGAGTGTGCGCGAGATGGATCTCGGTGACATGACCGAGCTGTTTCCGGCGTTCCTGGTGATGGTGATGATTCCCTTCACCTACAGCATCGTGGACGGCATGGCGTTTGGCTTCATCACCTATCCGCTAGTGAAGCTGGCTACCGGCAAAGGCAAGGAGGTTCCTCCGGCGCTGTACGGCATTGCCGGACTGTTCATTGCCAATTTCGTGCTGCATGCGCTGATGGGCTAACGTGAGAGGGGAAGGACTGCTTCCACCTCCTGGTTAGCCGCGGCGCGGGCAGCAGCTTGAAATATATGGCTTTACTGCTCCTGTTGTGATATGATGTACTGCTCACATCACTTAAGGTGCATGCTTCCGAAGCGAGTTATGCTCGAAGAGATTTCAGGAAGTGAATGCCCGCATAACTTTTAGGAGGTAACTGAAATTGGAGGACAACTTTCAAAGTGCCTATCAAGAGGAAGAAGACAGGCTGAACCGCGTGCTGACAGAGATTGACTCGACCCTTGAGCGGCTGCGCTCAACACCGGTGTACACGGGACACGATTATACCGAGCAGGTGCTGGAGGATTCGAGGGAACAGAAGCGCAAAGATCTTGCCAAGCTTAGGCAGGAGCCTTATTTCGGACGGCTTGATTTTCAGGGCAATGACGAGGAAGACCGTAAGGCACTCTATATCGGCAAAATCGGCGTAGACCGCGAGCAGGTAAGCGACCGTCCGCTTGTCATTGACTGGCGGGCACCGGTGGCGAGCCTGTTTTATTCTTTTACCGGAGGAACGGACCCGGCCTCTTATGAAGCACCGGAGGGACTGATTGAAGGGCTGGTCTATCTCAAGCGCAACGTGGTGATCCGCAAGCAGATCCTGGAGCGGGTGGCGGATACGTATAACCGGGACAGCGATGCTCCGGCGGTATCGGATGAATTCCTGGTCTACCGGCTGGGGGAGAACAAGGATAACCGGCTGCGGGATATCGTCTCCACGATCCAGGAGGAGCAGGATAAGATTATCCGGGCGGCCAAGAATACGGCGCTGATCATCCAGGGGGTGGCGGGAAGCGGCAAGACGACCGTTGCGCTGCACCGGCTGGCCTTCTTATTGTATCAATACAAGGAGCAGGTCTCGGCGGAGAAAATGATTATTTTCGCCCCGAACCGGATGTTCCTGGACTATATCTCGGATGTGCTGCCGGAGCTGGGCGTCGGCAATATCGCCCAGAGCACGTTCCCGGACTGGGCGGCAGAGGTGCTGGGCGTAACCTTGCCGGAGCAGGATGCTTCGGAGGTCATGAGCCGCTGGTTCGAGACCGCGGGAGCGATGCCGGTCATCACCGAAGAGACCCCCGGACGCTTCAAAGGCTCTACGGTGCTGATGAGCGTGATTGAATCCAGCGTGAAGCTGCTGGAGACCAGCGCTGTGCCGGAGGGCGATTTCAGCCCGTGGGACGGGGCGGTGCTGCGCCGCGAGATGATTCTGCGCTGGCACAACGAGGAATATGCGCCGTATCCTCCGGCGAAACGCAAGGAGCGCGTGATGGCGCGGCTGCACCGCTGGATCGAGATGGAGCTTAAGAAGAGTCCATCAGCAGCTGCGCTGAAGGAGCGCAAGAAGAAGGGGGCGGCACGCGAGAAGGCTTACAGCGCCAAATGGCCGAAATACGAGCCGCTCGCCATCTACAAGCAGATCTTTCGGGCAGCCAAAGTGCCGGAGGACTGGCCGGCAGCAGCGCCGGAAGAGATTCCGCCAGCCGTGCTGAAGGAGACGGTGAAGGAGCTGAAGAAGGGTATTCTGCGCGAAGAGGATCTTCCTCCGCTGCTCTATATCCATTATCTTCTGAACGGCAATGAGGGAACGGAGCGCTTCGACCATATCGTTATCGATGAAGCGCAGGACTTCTCGCCATTCCAGATCGCCGTACTCGATCTGTATGTGAAGGGACATTCCTTCACGATTCTGGGTGATCTATCGCAGGGCATCCACGCCTATAAGGGAGTGCATGCGTGGAGAGAGATGCAGACATTGTTCGCCGAAGAATACACGGCCTACCACGCCCTTACCCGAAGCTACCGCTCAACGATGGAGATTATTGAGTTCGCCAACGGCATTCTGTCTGCGGGCGTCGGCAGCGAGCTGCTGGCCGTGCCAGTCTTCCGCAGCGGCAATCCTGTGCGGCTGATCTCCTACGAGGAGAATGCGCTGCCGGGAACTGCGACGGCTGCACCGCTGGACCAGCGGCTCAGCGCGGTCAAGAGCGCGCTCTCGCAGCTCTCCGGGCGCGAATACCGCACGGTAGCGGTATTGACCCGCAGCCTGCGGGAAGCCTCTGCGCTGTACGCTGAGCTGGCCGGGCAGTTCGAGGATCTTCATCTGATTGACGGCAGCATCACGGAATACCGCGGCGGCTTGTCAATCCTGCCCGTGTACTTGTCCAAGGGTCTGGAGTTTGATGCCGTCATTCTGGCGGACGCGGACAGCGCCCATTACGGAGCGGCGGCCTGGGATGCCAAGCTGATGTATGTAGGCTGCACGCGCGCCCTGCATGAGCTGTGGCTGCTTAGGGGCGACGAATTACCGCCTTACGTTCAACTGAACGCAGAGGAGACCGTATCCGGCTGGCCGGAGCCAGAGGTGCAATAGGCCAAGAGAGACAGGGTCGAGCGGTCGTGGGAAACCCAACCAGCGGCAATCCCGCTACTGTCCGGTAAAACGGATTCGGCGATTTGGCGAAACAGATCCGCCGAATCGCCGATGTGCCAATGCGCCAATGCGCCAATGCGCCAATGAGCGCAAAGGCGAGTTCGGCTCCTTACGGACTGTAGCGCCCTTATTTTCAGGAAAACGCCACTTTTTGGGCTGTAACGGACCGTAGCGCCTTTATTGTCTCTGTAAGCCATGCTTATGAGCGGAATATCGGCTGATAAGGTCCATGGTGTCCGTAACTTTGCCAAATCATGACCTTCATCCGAAATAAGCGCTCCTCAGTCCGTAACAATCGGCGGAGTTTCCCTGATGGAAGACAAAAAGCAGCGATTCTCCTTTATTGGAGGATCGCTGCTTTGCATTTTGGGGCGGTTCTGTATTATTAAGCCTTACCCTTCGGCTCGAACTGGAACCGCTCCACCTGCCCCTGCATATCGGAGGCCATGCCGGAGAGCGCCGCAGAGGAGGAGGTGATCTCCTCCATGGAAGCAAGCTGCTCCTCCGTAGCTGCGGTAACGCTCTGGAAGGAGTCGAGCGCAGCCTTGGCGATTGTGGCCATCTCCTGGACGGAGGCGGCCACTTCCGAGCTGCTGGCCGACATTTGCTCTGTAATGGCCGAGACCTCATGGATCTGCTCGCCGACCTGCCGGGTGGACTGCTCAATCTGCCGGAAGGCTTCGCTCGCCTCCACGGTAAGCGCCATGCCCTGCTCCACATCCTCTACCACCTTATGCTTCATCGCATCATAAGCGCTGGCGATCAGGCCTACCATCTCGGTGATGGTCTCCTGAATCTGCCCGGCGCTGAGATTCGTGGCCTCCGAGAGCTTGCGCACTTCACCGGCAACCACGGCGAAGCCTCTGCCGTGTTCTCCGGCCCGGGCCGCTTCGATGCCGGCATTCAGCGACAGGAGGTTGGTCTGCTTGGCAATGGCGGAGATCGCCGTGCTGGTCTCTGCCACTCTGGTGCTTAAGCCGTTAAGCTCAGCGATCAGGGTGCCGGACTGCTGCACCGATTCGCGGATCGTCTTCATCTGCTGCAGGGCCTCCTGCATCCGGGAGCTGCCGGTTGCGACATCCGTTTCCGTCAGTATAGCGGCGCTCACAATCGCTTCTGAAGCGGAGGCGATTTTCTGGATGCCGGTGGACATTTCCTCCATGGTCGTAGCGACTTCGGCAGAGGCATAGGCCTGGGTCTCCACGCCCCGGGTGGATTCCTCCACCAGCTCTGTCACATATTCAACTGCCTTGCTGTTCTCGGCGGTGCTGGCCGTGAGCTGTTCACTGGCTGCGGCGAGCTGGCCGGAGGTCTCGGCAACCTCCTGCACCATGGTGCGCAGCGAAGAGACCATTTCATTGTAATTGCCGGCAAGCTGGCCGATCTCATCCCTGCGGCTGGTGTGGACGAATTCATCCAGATAGCCTTCGCTTACGCGCTTGGCCGAATGGTTCAGTCGTTCCAGCGCCCCGGTAATCCGGCGGATAATCAGGAAGGTAATCACGGCAGCGATCAGCAGCGCGGTTACGAGAACGATAGCCGACTTATACAGAATCGGGTAGACCGCCTTCGTATATTCACTCTCCGGAAGCACTCCGGCCAGGGTGAAGCCGGTCAGCTCATTGGTAATGTAGTAACCGTCCATTTGCGTATCGGCTGCAGCATCCTTATAGGAGATTTTACCCGCCGGGCCTTGCTTGGTTCCAGCCGTCATAGCGCCTGTGGCCTCCGAAGCAATCTCCATGGAAGGGTGGTAGATCACCTTGTTATTGCCGTCCAGGATGAAGACATAACCGCTGTCGCCCAGACTGACATTCTTCGCCAAGTCCATAAGCTCCTTCATGCTGATGCTGATCGTAACCGCACCCTTGCCGTCCGGAAAAGCCTTGGAGATCGGCAGAATATAGCTGTTCGTTACTTTGGAGAAAATGGGATCGATCACCGATGTTTTCTCCGGATTCTTAAGTGCATCTATGTACCAGTCGCGTATCCGGGGATCATAATTGTCCGGCTTGGAGTCCGGCGCGAACATATACTTCCCGTCCTCATTACCCACCGCCACGATATCCACTTCGGGATGTTCCAGCTTGAAGTTGTCGATCAGCTTGCGCAGCTGTGCCGGATTGCCCGTAAGCGCAGCGCTGCTCATCTGGTACGCCATCTCGTTCACCCCGGCGCTCTCCAGCAGGATCAGCTGCGACAAGGTTTTATCCAGGAGGTGGATGCTTGAGCGTGTGGTGTCTTCCATTTTGGAGCGCAGAGCCGATTCCGAGGTTTGTGTCGATATGGCCACCAGAGCCAGTGAGGGTAGCACAATTGCTGTAATGATGAGCAGCATCAGTTCAGTTCTGAGCTTCGTGATACGGAATAGGCGCTTTAGGGGTTTTTTCGGTGTTGGCATGGAAGTTCCTCCTGAATGTCTGAATGGATGGGGTTAAAATTTATTTCCATATCTCGAAGTAACTAGATATTTTAATATATATTTCGACATATATCGACTAAATAATTAGTATTTCGTCAAAAAAATCACTCGAATTCGACTATACTCCCTCCTCTTTTCAAGGTTGTACGCTCGCCAGCTTTCAGGTGGAGAACGATTATAACTATTCTTGAACTTGTAACCCGGGGCTGCCTGTGGCTTAATAATAAGTGTCCGGCCGGGCAAGATTACTTCTGGAAGGAGGCTGAAGATGATGTTTTCAGAATACGAGGTGGTTTCCGTCTAAGACGGAGACCTGTTTAAGGGGAGGCCGCGAGGCCTCCTTATGTATAAGCAGCGGATATGTAATTCCGGTTACTACAATATATAGAATGACACTGACCAGCCACTGACAGCTCGCTGATCCATAATGAATGTAGACGATAACCGCAGGGTTTAATATAATGAATTTAGGTGATTTACCAAATTTGAGGAGAAGAAAGGAGGCAGGTGGAATGATTATTCTGAACAGCACAGTGATCGGACTGAACGGAACACACCTGTTGAAGGAGGAAATTGAACGTGAGTTACGTCAATGGAAAGGATGTGCTCCCCCCGGGGCTGCTCGAAGAGCTGCAGAGCTACATACAGGGTGAGCTGCTATACATCCCGAAGAAAGCGGAAGAACGGGTAAGATGGGGCGAGAACAGCGGGTCCCGGCAAGAGATTGCTGCCCGCAACGAGGAGATCTTCTGTAGTCACAGCAGCGGCTGCTCGGTGAACGAGCTGCAGAAGAGATATCATTTATCCGAAGAAAGCATCCGCAAAATCATTTCAAAAATGCGGCAAATGCAGCTGGCAGTGAAGCGTTAGTCCAGGCATTTTGAACACATTCCCAAAACCTGTATAAGTTCTAATCATAGAACAAAGAGCATGGCTCCCGCCGGTGGCGGCGAGGTCATGCTCTTTTTAAAAATATAAGGATTGATAGGTTTCAGCTATAAATGACCGGAACGGTACCGTCCTTCAAAAGCACGGCAAAGCCGTTTCTACTTGCGCTTCCTGAGGTATGGTATGATAGGAGAAGTGTAGTGATTCTATCGAAATCTTAGATGACAGCAAGGAAGTGTAGGGATGGATTTATTCTCGCAGGGTGAAGACCATGGGAGCGGACGGCTGCTTGCAGACCGGATGCGGCCCGGCAATCTGGATGAATATATCGGACAAGAGCATATCGTAGGCAAGGGCAAGCTGCTGCGCAGAGCGATTGAAGCGGACCAGGTCTCTTCGATCCTGCTGTACGGGCCTCCGGGCTGCGGCAAAACGACTCTGGCCCATATCATATCTCATCATACCCAAGGTGAATTTGTGCGGCTGAATGCGGTGGAGGCTTCGGTTAAGGATGTGCGGGAGGTCATTGAACGCGCTCAGAGCAATAAGGCGCTGTACGGCTCGAAGACAATTCTGTTCCTGGACGAGGTACACCGCTTCAACAGCTCCCGTCAGGATGCGCTGCTGCCGGCCGTGGAGAAGGGGACGATCACCTTCATCGGTGCGACAACAGAGAATCCGTTCCATTATGTGAACGGGGCCTTGATGAGCCGCTCGACCTTATTCCAGCTGGAGTCCCTGACCAGCAGCCATAGCCTGATTGCGATGAAGCGGGCGCTTGCTGACGAGCAGAAGGGCCTCGGCTTCATGGATCTGAAGGCAGATGAAGACGCGCTGCTGCATATCGCCACGATGGCGAACGGCGATATCCGCCGCGCCTTGAATGCCTTGGAGCTGGCGGCGATGACTACGGCGCCGGAGCGTGACGGCAGCGTGCATATTACGCTTGCGGTGGCGGAGGAATCGATCCGCCGCCCGATTGTCAAAGCGGACGAATCGACGCAGTACGATGTGCTTTCTGCTTTTCACAAAAGCATCCGCGGCTCCAGTGACGCCGCCCTGTTCTGGTTCCTCTACGCGGTGGAGAAGCTGGGAATGGACCCGATGACCTTCATCCGCCGCCTGATCGCGGCCAGCAGCGAGGATATCGGCCTGGCGAACCCGCAGGCGATGGTTCAGGCGGTCAGTGCGCTGGATGCCTACCGCAATAACGGCTGGCCGGAGGCCAAGCTGAATATTGCTCAGGCGATACTCTTCGCTGTGGAGAGTCCGAAATCAGACGGGGTAGTGACCGCTATCGCGAACGTCATGAACAGCCTGGAGGATCTGAAGTCGGCCGAGGTGCCGCTGCATTTGCGGGATACGCATTATAAAGGTGCGGCCCAGCTGGGCCATGAGGGCTACCAGTACCCGCATAATTTCCCCGGCCACTATGTGAAGCAGGACTATCTGCCGAAGGCGATCTCCCGCAAGGTCTTCTATCAGGCCACCGAGCAGGGCAACGAGGCGAAGATCCGCCATAACCAGCAGCTGCGGCGCGGGCAATAACTCTGTACCACCGTGTTTTTCATACGGTGGTTTTTTTGTGCGTGCAAGTATTTGCGGATGATAAAACACATTGCGCTGGATGAGGGTGTGAGGGCGCAATGTAATCGAAAAACCGACCACATTGCGCCGGATGAGCGTGCGTGGGCCGGATGTATGCAAAATTGCAGGCGGATGGAGTAAAGTGAGGTACTCTTTAAGTGTGGCACCAAAGCTCCAGCTTGGTTTACCCGCCAGGGTTAATTTTGTTATTTTAGAGCCGATTCGACGAACAGGAACAGCCCCGCAGGCGATAAATATGCTGGAAATCGAATTTTTTGCTGGAATACGTATATTTTCCACAAAAAAACGAATGTAAATATATAGAATTAATTTACTATATGTGGTATATATGTAGGTAGGGGTATTTTACCTTAATTTGTAATATAGAGGTGGTAAATGGAACTTATCTGAATACTATGTCTAATATGGACACTGGGGAAGATAGTTGTGCGTGCCTGAGTCCGGATGGACTGAAAAAGTAAGAAATCGAAGGGAGATGAGTAAGGATGAGTCAAAGTAAACGGAAGACCGGCTGTATCGCATCATTCAGCCTGATTCTAGCCTGCACCATTGTATCAGGGACGGCTGTTCACCCGTCTGTCACCGACGCGGCCACCGCCGGCTTCAATTATGCAGAAGCTCTGCAGAAATCCGTCTATTTCTATGAGACCCAGCGTTCCGGCAAGCTGCCGGAGAACAACCGTGTGGAATGGAGAGGCGATTCGGGCCTGCAGGACGGTGCAGATGTCGGCCACGATCTGACGGGAGGCTGGTATGACGCAGGGGATCATGTCAAATTCGGATTTCCGATGGCGTACACCTCAACTATGCTGGCATGGTCAGTCTATGAGTACAAGGATGGTTACGTGAAGTCCGGGCAGCTGGATGAGATTCTGGACAATATCCGCTGGGCAACAGACTATTTTGTGAAAGCGCATACTGCGCCGAATGAGCTGTGGGGACAGGTGGGCAACGGCACGGCGGACCATAACTGGTGGGGACCGGCGGAGGTCATGCCAATGGCGCGCCCGGCCTACAAGATTGATGCTGCACATCCCGGCTCGGATCTGGCTGGTGAGATTGCCGCCGCTCTAGCCTCGGCTTCCATTATTTTCAGGGATTCAGATGCCGCTTATGCGGACAAGCTCCTGCTGCATGCCAAGCAATTATACAATTTTGCCGATACGTACCGGGGGGCTTACTCCGATACCATCACTGACGCCAAGCAGTATTACAATTCATGGAGCAGCTATGCCGATGAATTAAGCTGGGGCGGAATCTGGCTATACTTAGCGACCGGCGAGCAGACCTATCTGGACAAGGCGATTGCCGCCAGTGATCTGTGGGGCACGAACCAGGCCGGTGACTGGGGCTACCAATGGACCCAATCCTGGGATGACAAGCATTATGGTGCGCAGCTCCTGCTGGCCCGCATCACGAATGATCCCAAATTCATTCAATCCACGGAACGCAATATGCAGTTCTGGACGACCGGGGTGAACGGTACCTCTGACCGGGTAGCGTATACTCCAGGCGGGCTGGCCCATCTGGACCAGTGGGGGGCGCTGCGCTATGCGGCTAACCAGGCCTTTATGGCTTTTGTCTATGCAGACTGGGTGACCGATCCCGTGAAAAAAAACACCGCCCAGACCTTCGCGGAGCGGCAGATTAACTATATGCTGGGCGATAATCCGCGGAGTAGCAGCTATGTGATCGGCTTCGGAGCCAATGCACCCCAGCATCCCCATCACCGCACCTCACACGGCTCCTGGAGCGACAGCCAGACTACTCCTGCGAACCACCGGCATGTGCTCTACGGTGCACTGGTTGGCGGACCCTCCAAGACCGATGCCTACACCGATGCGATCAGCGATTATGTCTCCAATGAAGTTGCAACTGATTACAATTCAGCCTTTACCGGCTCTCTGGCCCGGATGATGATGCTCCACGGGCAAGGCCAGCAGCCGCTTGCGAACTTCCCTGCGCTTGAGGTGCGTGAGGATGAGATGTTCACGGAGACTTCCGTGAATGCCAGCGGCAGCAATTTTGTGGAGATCCGCGCGGTCCTCAATAACCGTTCCGCATGGCCTGCCCGCTCCAGCAGCCAGTTGTCCTTCAACTACTATCTGGACATCAGCGAGGCTGTTGCTGCGGGATATGGCCCCGGCGATATCACTGTTAAGGCCGGAGGCTATAACCAGGGAGCCACTGTCTCGCAGCTGCTGCCTTACGATGAAGCGAACCATATCTATTACACCAAAGTAGATTTCTCCGGCACCCCGATCTATCCGGGCGGACAGTCTGCTTACCGCAAGGAGGTTCAGTTCCGCATTGCCGGACCGCTGAACACCACCTTCTGGGACAACAGCAATGACTTCTCCTTCAAGGGAGTGGCTGCGAATGCTTCCTCGGCCACCAAGAATCCTTATATACCGGTATACGACGCAGGTGTCAAAGTGTACGGAGAGCTGCCTTCCGGCGGCGGAACCCCGGGTGAACCGCAGGTTCCGGGACGTCCGTCCGGCCTCCAGGCTGAACCCGGCAATGCCAGCGTGGCCTTGAGCTGGAATGCGGTCAGCGGTGCAACCACGTATACCGTCAAGCGTTCGCTGGTGAGCGGCGGACCCTATACTGCAATTGGTACGTCAACCACAGCGGTCTACAGCGACAGCGGGCTGACGAACGGAGTGGACTATTATTATGTGGTAACTGCATCGAACAGTGTAGGCGAGAGTACGGCATCTGTACAGGCTGCGGCCCGGCCGCGCGAGGGCTCCACGCCGACGACAGGAGCTCTGCGTGTGCAGTATCGCACCAATGATACCAGTCCCGGCGATTCACAGATCCGCAGCCAGTTCCGGATTGTCAATACGGGCACCGAAGCCATTGCGCTCAGCGGGCTGAAGCTGCGCTATTATTACACCGTTGACGGGGACAAGCCGCAGGAATTCCACTGTGATTATGCTCAGGTCGGCAGCGGCAACGTAAGCGGAACCTTCGGGAAGCTTAGTGCGCCTGTTGCACTGGCCGATTCGTATCTGGAGATTTCTTTTGCGGCAGGAGCAGGAAGCCTGGCTCCAGGGGCAGACAGCGGGGAGATTCAAGTGCGCTTCAACAAGTCCGATTGGACGGCCTTCAATGAGAACAACGATTATTCCTATGGCGGTACTCAAGCGACCTTCGCGGATTGGAACAAAGTCACCCTGCACCGTGCAGGAACGCTTGTCTGGGGCCTCGAACCCTAAATCATACCAGAGAGGAAGTATGCCGAAATGATGAAGCTAAGTTCATTCAAGAAACCGCTTTCTATCGCGCTGAGTGCTGTCCTCACCTTGTCTCTCACCAGCGGGATCATCAATTTCCATCCGGGAACCGCCAAGGCGGCATCGGTGGAGAAGACCAGATTCCTGCAATTATATGACCAGTTGAAAAACCCGGCAAGCGGCTATTTCTCGGCTGAAGGCATCCCGTATCACTCGGTGGAGACCCTGCTTAGCGAGGCGCCCAACTATGGGCATATGACTACCTCCGAGGCCTACAGCTACTGGATGTGGCTTGAAGTGCTGTACGGCCATAACACCGGAGACTGGAGCAAGCTCGAAGCGGCCTGGGACAACATGGAGAAATACATTATTCCGGTCAATGAAGGCGACGGGGTGCAGGAGCAGCCGACCATGAGCAGCTACAACCCGAACAGCCCGGCGACCTACGCCTCCGAGCTGTCTCAGCCGGATCAGTATCCAAGTGCACTGAACGGCAAGTATACCCCGGGTAAGGACCCGCTGGATGCCGAGCTGAAGGCCACCTATGGCAATAACCAGACCTATCTGATGCACTGGCTGGTGGATGTGGACAACTGGTACGGCTTCGGCAATCTGCTGAATCCTACGCACACCGCCAGCTATGTGAACACCTTCCAGCGCGGAGTGCAGGAATCGGTCTGGGAGGCCGTAGGCCACCCTTCACAGGATAACAAGACGTTCGGCAAAGCCAATGAAGGCTTCATGACCCTGTTCACCAAGGAAAATAGCGCACCTTCCGCACAATGGCGGTATACGAATGCTACGGATGCGGATGCGCGGGCTGTGCAGGCCATGTACTGGGCCAAGGACCTTGGTTATACGAATACGGTCTATCTGAACAAAGCTAAAAAAATGGGCGATTTCCTGCGCTACGGCATGTACGATAAGTATTTCCAGAAGGTCGGCAGTGCCGCTGACGGGACGCCTGAAGCGGGAACCGGCAAGGATTCCAGCCAGTATCTGCTGGCCTGGTATACGGCCTGGGGCGGCGGCCTGGGAACCGGCGGAGACTGGGCCTGGAGAATCGGCGCCAGCCATGCGCACCAGGGGTACCAGAATGTGGTTGCAGCCTATGCGCTGTCGACCGCAGCCGGAGGGCTGATTCCGTCTTCGGCAACGGCCGGAACGGACTGGGGCAAATCGCTGACCCGCCAGCTGGAATTCTACAACTGGCTGCAATCGGCTGAAGGGGCTATTGCGGGCGGTGCGACGGGCAGCTATGGCGGCTCCTACAGCGCTTATCCGGCAGGAACAAGCACCTTCTACGGCATGGCCTACGACGAGGCTCCTGTCTATCATGACCCGCCATCCAACAACTGGTTCGGGATGCAGTCCTGGAGCATGGAACGGGTAGCAGAGCTGTATTATATCCTGGCTTCCAGCGGGGACACCACCTCGGCTAACTTCAAAATGGCCAAGCGGGCCATTGAGAACTGGATTGACTGGTCTACAGATTATGCCTTTGCGGGCAGCCGTCCGGTAACGGATGCCGCCGGCTATTATCTGGATCAGCAAGGAAACCGGATTCTGGGCGGAGATGATCCGCAGGTTGCCACCGTATCCGCACCCGGCGAGTTCTGGATTCCGGGTAATGTGGAGTGGCATGGACAGCCGGATACCTGGAGCGGGTTCAGCTCTTTTAACGGCAATAGTGGCCTGAACGCAGTGACCAAAGATCCGGGACAGGATAGCGGTGTGCTGGGCAGTTACATTAAAGCGCTCACCTTCTTTGCCGCAGGGAATAAAGCGGAGCATGGCAGCAATACCGCGCTCGGCGGAACCGCTTCACAATTGGCCAAATCCTTGCTGGATACGGCTTGGGGCTACAATGACGGAGTGGGCATTACGACACTTGAGAAGCGTGCGGATTATTTCCGGTTCTTCACCAAAGAGGTCTATTTCCCGGCAGGCTGGAGCGGTACCTTCGGCCAAGGAAATACCATACCGGGCAACGCCACCGTACCTTCCGATCCGGCCAAGGGCGGTAATGGAGTGTATGCGAGCTACACCGATGTGTATCCGGATATCAAAAATGATCCCAAGTGGAGTTATCTGGAAGACAAATACAATAGCTCCTACAACACAGCAACTAAAACTTGGGAGAATGGCGCACCTGAGTTCACTTATCACCGCTTCTGGTCACAAGTGGACATGGCTACAGCCTATGCCGAATATGACCGCTTGATCAATAACGGCAGCGGCCCAACGCCAACGCCGACGACTACACCGACGGCAACACCAACAGCTACGCCGACAACAGCACCATCCGCCACACCGACAGCTACACCGACAACAGTGCCAACAGCTACACCGACAGTAGTTCCGACAGCTACACCGACAGTCGCACCCACCGCTACGCCTGCCGTAGGGAATCTGGCCGTTCAATACCGTACAACGGATACGAACGCTACAGATGCGCAGTTCCGTCCGCAGCTGCGGATTGTCAATAACGGGACCACAGCGGTAGACCTCAGCAAAGTTAAGGTACGGTATTACTACACGATTGACGGCGAGCGGGCACAGCAGTTCAATGTCGATTATGCGGCTCTCGGCGGCAGCAATGTGCTGGGCAGCTTCGTGAAGCTTGAGCCTGCAGTTACAGGAGCGGACCACTATGTGGAGATTTCCTTTAGTGCGGGCGCGGGCAGTCTTGCTCCGGGTGCGAATACCGGCGAGATTCAACTGCGCATTAACAAGACCGACTGGAGCAATTACAATGAGGCGGACGATTACTCCTATGATTCAAGCATAACGGCTTTCACGGACTGGAACCGGGTGCCGCTGTATCTGAACGGTATGCTGGTCTGGGGCGTTCAGCCGCAATAAGGCTGCCGTCCGGTAAGCCAGTCCCGGCGTGACTCTGTATTCTGATTAATCAAAGACAAAGAACCTTCAACTCCACACACTGTGGTTTTGAAGGTTCTTTTGTGTGGTTGAGGTGCAGTTCAGGCAGGAGATGCCTTACACCTGCGTAAGCGGCGCGACCTTGTCGGCCGTCTCAATCGTTCCGCCGCCAAGGCAGGTGTCGCCCAGATAGAACACGACGGCTTGTCCGGGCGTAATCGCCTTCTGCTGAACATCAAAGGCCACATGGACGGTTCCATCAGCCTGCTTCGTCAGGGTAACGCCCTGATCCGGCTGGCGGTAGCGGAACTTGGCGGTGCACTTCAGCGGCGTATCGCCGAGTGTAGCCGGATCAATCCAGTTCACCCCAGAGGCCATGAGGCTGGTCGAGTACAGGCTGATGTGCTTCTCGCCTTGCACCACATACAGAGTATTGCTTGCCAGATCCTTCTCGGCTACGAACCAGGGTTCGCCTGTACCGGAGCCGCCGATACCAAGCCCCTGGCGCTGGCCCAGCGTGTAGTACATGAGGCCGTCATGGCGGCCCTTTACTTCGCCCGTAGCGATATCGACCATATTGCCTGACTGTGCAGGCAGGTATTGGCTCAAGAATTCGCGAAAATTGCGTTCTCCGATGAAGCAGACGCCGGTGCTGTCCTTTTTCTTCGCGGTATAGAGTCCGGCTTCCTCGGCAATCCGGCGTACCTCCGGCTTCGGCAGATGTCCGATCGGGAACATGGCCTTCGAGAGCTGGTACTGGTTCAGCGCATTGAGGAAATACGTCTGGTCCTTGTTATTGTCCACTCCGCGCAGCAGCTTGAACAGACCGTCTTCTTCCACGACCCGGGCGTAATGCCCTGTAGCGACATAATCCGCGCCAAGCTGCAGCGCCTTGTTCAGGAATTCGCCGAACTTGATCTCGCGGTTGCACATCACATCCGGATTCGGGGTCCGGCCAGCCTTATATTCTTCAAGGAAATAGGAAAAGACTTTATCAAAGTATTCCTTCTCGAAATTAACGGTATAGTAAGGAATATCGATCTGCTCGCAGACGCGGCGCACATCCTCGGCATCGGTCTCGGCCGTACATACGCCGAACTCGTCGGTATCATCCCAATTCTTCATGAAGATGCCGATGACGTCATATCCCTGCTGCTTCAGCAGCAGCGCTGTAACAGAGGAATCCACTCCGCCCGACATCCCGACGACGACCCGGATATCCTGATTAGCTTTTGTCATCGTGATCACCATTTTCTGTACACAAAATACCGGCGTTCCTACTGAACACCCGGCTCATTGTGTATTATAACATACCTGTCTACCCCAAACGAGGACACGGCTGCTCTAAATTATAGCGAAAAACGGCCCTGAATGGACCATATGTCCACCAGTGGTGAACAAAATCGTGAATTATTAGCGTTTGCTGTTCCAAATGTGTCCATGGATATGATAACATAAGCTGAGAGCAGACATCGGAATACGTTGATATGACATATCGCATGTCGAGTCACGCTGAATAACCACAACAGAACCAGCAACTATACGAAAGAGGTGCCCCTTTGAAAATATCAACCAAAGGACGTTACGGATTAACCATTATGATGGAGCTTGCCCTGAAATTCGGCGAAGGTCCTACATCACTTAAGAGCATCGCCGAGAAAAACGGACTGTCCGAGCATTACCTGGAGCAGCTCATCGCCCCGCTGCGCAATGCAGGCCTGGTGAAGAGCATCCGCGGAGCCTACGGCGGTTATATTCTGTCCCGCGAGACCAACACTATTACCGCCGGAGATATCATCCGCGTCCTGGAAGGCCCGATCTCCCCGGTAGACTTCACCGAAGAAGACGACCCGGCCAAGCGCGACCTCTGGCTGCGAATCCGCGACAGCATCGCCGATGTGCTGGATTCCACCACCTTATCCGACCTGATCAACTTCAAGGAAGAGAGCCAGGCGGACAATTATATGTTCTATATCTAAAAATCGAAAGACCCCTCAAGCCATCCCGGCTTTGAAGGGTCTTTTGTCTATTACAACTGATAGAGCTTATTCACTGGGCTTATCCTTCTTCGTATGGTACGCCTTGGCCGCTTCCTTGCGCTCTAGCAGATCAGAGCGGAAGAATAAGCGTTCGCGGCTTGTCTCCTTCACCGGCTTCAACTTTCCGTTCTTCACGAAACCGTGAATTTTTTGCCGCGAGGATTCCAGAATCTCCATCGCTTCCGAGACGCCGCAGACTTCACGCGAGATCCATTCGGCCAGCTCTTCTTTGCTATTGAAGGTATACATTACCAACCAACCTTTACTAAAGTAACTACGGTGAGCAGTAGGGCAATGACGCTGAAGGTGAAGGCAGTAAGAATAATAGTTTCATAATTCTTTTTGGTCATGTTGACGGCTCCTCAAACCTTTGATTTAAACATGCTATAATGTGAAGTGAAAGACGCTCTTTTTTGTCTCCCTACTTCTCACCCCTTTTCGAGGTCGAGTTTCGGGCTGTGTTACTTAGTAGCACTTTGACAAAGGCGATGATCGAGAGGACCAAAGCAAGGAATGAGTTGATTCAAGACGATGATTGCAGTCACCGCTTTGATGCGTTCAACTTTTTCTCAGAGCGTCTTTCGCTTCTTGAATTCAATTGTATCACCTCCTCTCTTTATATATTAATTATTCTAATTTACTTAACGATTGTAAGGGAACTGACAGACTCTTGATCAGTGCGAAGGAATAGATGTGCGCAGGCTGTCCGTGGAAATCAAGGAGATGCTGATACGCAAGCTGAAGGAGGTTGGACTTTAGTGCAAACATATGTTCCCCATAAGCTGATGCCTTGGGTTACCTTTGGCAATGATACTGTCAATCTGAAGGCAGGCGCACCGGCAGAAGTAAAGCTGCTTTATGAGAAGCTGAAGGCAGATATGAAAAAGTCATATGATACAGCGTTTCCGAAGGATGGAACTTTCCCGAAACTATAAGTTTCTCCAAAACAAGGGGGCGATGCCGTCTTTTTGATATTGCAGACAATAAGACCCCTCAAGAAGACCCCTCAAGCCATCTGGCTTTGCCCTCTGGTTTTGTGCAGATGGTACAGCTCCGCCAGTCTTGCGTGAGTGGGCAGCATTAGCGCCGCCCCGGACAGCACCAGTGCAGCGCCGATGATAACCCAAATATTACATTCAGCATGATTATTTCCGCCCTTTATATAAGGCCTGTAGCCCTGTTAAGGCAGTTCACCGAAGACCTTTGTTTTTTGAAAAATTGCTCTTACATATTCTAACGACAAATAAATGTTTTCTCCATTCTCAATCTGAGTTTTAATAACATAATTGATTTCACCCAGCTCATGTTTTTCCTTTACGATATCTGAAAACTGAATTTCCAGCATGAAAAGCGAATGCATTGCCCCCGCAAAAGAACTGCGAAGAATTTCTCCGGCTAAAAAGCATCTCATTACTCGCCCGGCCTCATCTCGAATGCTACTGAGAACAACTGCTCTTTCAACTGTTTTACGCACTAGTATCCTCCTGCGTATGCCCGCCAGCAAATTGTATCGTCCAAACGGTTTATGTTGTGATTGGGTGGAGAGTAGGGGACGCAACCCCTGCTCTCCGGGAACCTATTTACGTTTGCCGCCACGGCTGCGTTTGGTTCCTTTCTTTTTGTCCTTAAGCAGCAATGTTGCGGTAATGAGTGGATGATTGCTATAAGGAGCGTTACCCAATCTTTCATATGCTTGTTCATCTCCTTTCTGGAAGTGGTCATCTGGTGAGGCAGAGGCGTGTGACGCCGAATGTGGTCGAAAAACCGACCACAATGGCGATGCCGCAGGCATTTTGTTCTTTGATCTCCAATCCATCTGCATATGATCTTTATCTGTATAGGGTAACCTTTATGGTATACTTCGGTAGTTCTGTGAGCATTACGTTCCTGGTTCTACAAAAAGGGTGAGGTTATGACATGTCAAAAACGATATTGATTGTAGAAGATGAGAATATTTTACGTGAAATCATGAAGGATTATCTGCTGGAAGAGGGGTATCGCGTGATTGAAGCTATCGACGGGAAACAGGCAATCTCGTTATTTCAGGAGCATGAGGTGGACTTGATTTTACTGGACATCATGTTGCCGGAATTGGATGGATGGTCTGTGTGCAGGCGAATCCGCAAGACATCAAATGTGCCAATTATCATATTGACGGCCCGTTCGGATGAGGACGATACTTTGCTTGGGTTCGAGCTTGGCGCAGACGACTACGTTACCAAGCCTTACCGCCCTCTAATTCTGTTGGCACGAGTGAAGCGGCTGCTAGAGAGCAGGTATGCCGGCGGGCATGACAGCGACACGTTGTCCGGCGGAGGCATTTCGATCCATTTTCCCTCGCGAACCGTTTCGGTTGACGGCACCAGCTCCGGTCTAACGCATACGGAATTCGAAATATTGGCCTATCTGCTGCAAAACAAAGGGATCATTATCAGCAGAGAGCAACTGATTACGAAAATTTGGGGATATGATTTCGCAGGCGATGATCGTACGGTCAACAGCCATATCCGCAATTTGCGTTCCAAGCTGGGGGAACATGCCAAGCAGATTGTTACGGTGGTGCGTTCAGGATATAAATTTGAGGAAGAGCTATGAAAAAGGGGATTGTGCTAAAACTGTTCCTGTTGACAGCGGGCTTGTGCCTGTTCCTGATCGCCGTTATTTTTATCCTGCAAACCGTATTTTTCAAACAGTTCTATGTTCATCAGAAAATGAAGGACGTTAACGCGGCGGTTCAGGCTTATGAACAGGACTACCTGAAGCATGCCTCGAACACGCAGAAGATGGCCAGGCTGGAGCAGGACTTTTTTCAAAAGCATAACACCTGGATCACGGCTTTGGACACCCGCGGAAATGTAAAATATGCCGATGATTTCTTCATGGAAATTAAGCTGAATCCTTCGGAAGAACCGGCGCTTTCCGGCAAAACGATAACCGTACCTTTATACAGTTTTATCAGCGTAGAGGACTTCAGCAGCAATAAAACGTTCCTCACTCCCTGGATTGAAGAAGGGGGAGAGATCGCAATAGAAGGCTTGATCATGAACAACCAGCCAGTGATTCAGCGGATGGGCAGGAACCCTTCCAATCTGAGAGATGAGAGCCGGCTGGAGAATCATCAGATGGTGAGCAAAGAGTACGAGGTCCTCGAACAAACGGACGCGGTCCAATATCGTGAGCAATATTCCACCTTTCTGGTCAAAGGAACCATTACGAAGGTTCGGGTACCGGAAGGGGCCGGAGTCTCGCGTTACACCAATCACCTGTTCCTGGACCGCATCAAGGCTTTCCAGGCGGATCTATTGTACGGCGACTTTAAGGAGGGTGCCAACGCAAAACAGATCATAGATGTTGAAGAAAATCACGTGAACTACAAAATTTTCGTGGACCGCACCCAAGATAGCGACGGAAATCCGGCCTACCTGTTCGCGATGACCTCACTGCAGCCTGTGAATGAAGCCGTAGGAATCATCAAAGACTACTACGTGTATATCGTTATTGTGACCTTGCTGCTCGCACTGCTCGCATCGTTCTACTACTCCCGTCAGATTGCCCGGCCGTTGCTGCGCATCAACCGTACCACCCGGCAAATGGCGGACCTCGATTTTTCGGAGAAAATTCCTGTCACAACGAAGGATGAAATCGGAGACTTGTCGGGCAGCATTAATGAGCTTTCTGAGCGCCTGCACTCCCATATCCTCCAGCTTGAACAGGACATCGAGAAGGAAAAGCAACTGGAGCATACACGGAAAGAATTTATATCCGGCGTATCCCATGAGCTGAAGACTCCGTTAAGCGTGATTCAGAGCTGCCTTGCCATTTTGAATGACGGGGTTGCCAGCCATAAGCGGGATCACTATTTTGCGGCAATGGAAGACGAAGTCGGCCGGATGAATGTGCTGATCACGGATATGCTGGAATTGGCAAAATATGAATCGGGTACGTATAAAATGGACGTCGGTTCGTTCTCCATCGATGCAGTCATCAGGCGGGTATGCGCTAAATTAACGCCGGATTTTGCAGCCAAGCAGCTGCTTCTCCACACTTCGCTTATCCCTGCCCAAGTCGAGGGTAACGAGCGTCGTATAGAGCAGGTCCTCGTCAATTTCCTTACCAACGCGATTTCGTATACGCCGGAGCAAGAATCTATATTCGTAACCACTTCGGAAGAGAGGGACACCATTCAAATTAGTATCGAAAATAAAGGTGCCTATATCCCGGACGAGCAGCTGGAGAAAATTTGGGACCGTTTCTACCGCGGTGAAACCTCCCGCCACCGGTCAACCGGAGGGACGGGGCTGGGTCTTGCCATTTCCAAGAAAATTCTGGAGATGCACGGTGCGGCTTACGGCGTGAACAATACCGCCGATGGAGTGATGTTTTATTTTCAATTGAATAAAAAAGCGTAGGAATACGGAAAAAAGTGCAGACCTTGGTTCTGCGCTTTTTTTTGTTCTTTTTTGATACAGCATTGATTTCCTCTGCACTTGTTCTGCATCTCTCCCTGTTAATCTTTCTATTAGAGAGAGAGGGGGGGGATTGAACATGACAGCAAAATCAAAGATCCGCAGACGGCGAGCCATGTTTCTTGCAGCCGTTGGCCTGCTTGGTTTGGGTCTAATGAGATGGCTGCCATTTGATAGGACCGTCATTGCTGAGGAGTATGGAGAACAGTCTGTGCACCAGCTTGCTGCGAGGAATGTCAGTGAGGCTAATGTGGTAAGCAAGGGGGCTAGACCGGCAGGGAAGATCGTCTATTTAACGTTTGACGACGGTCCCAGCGAGTTGACGGGGGAATTTCTTGACGTGTTATAGCAACATGGCGTCAAGGCCACTTTTTTCATGCAAGGCAGCCAATTGCAGCGAAAAAGTCTGCAAGGCGAGGTGAGGCGCGCTGTACGGGAGGGGCATTATGTCGGAGGACACAGTATGACTCACCAGAACAAGAAGCTGTACGAAGAAGGGCAATTCGTATCTGAGATGAAAGCAAATTTGGCACTGATCCATGATATCACGGGTGAACAACCCCATTTAGTGCGTCCGCCGTACGGTTCGGTGCCTGGACTGAACGATAAGAAGCTTCGCGACCAAATCGCTAATGAGGGAATGAAAATTTGGGATTGGACGATTGAATCGAACGACTGGAGTCTGAAGGACCATCCGGAGCAGATCGTCGAAAACATCAAAAAAGCGACGAAGGTCGATCTGGAGGTGGTACTGATGCACGAAAAACCGCAAACGCTGCAGGTTCTTCCGGAAATCATTGCCTTTTATCAGGAAAAAGGGTACCAGTTTGGCGTTTATTCGGATGACGCACATTTTCACCTGAATTTCCAGAAGGATGACCGCTTATAGCCGGTGAGAAGAGCGCAGCTATCCTTACCTAATTTTAAATTCAGAGAGGACAATATTCATGTTGAAAAAAATCATCTTAACGTCGGTTGCAGGCAGTACCGCACTTGCCTTGGCAGCATGCGGGAGCGGACAAAATCCGCAAAACGTAACGTCACAGCCACAGGTCAATGAAACAGCTCCCCCGGAGCAGCCAAACTCTGCTTCCTATAAAACAATATTTAAGAATAGCGTATTTCTGGGAGATTCGATTACAGAGGCACTGTCTTACCATGACATTTTGGACGATGTCAATGTAGTGGCAGGTGCCGGAAAGACGGTTGAGCTGTCTCTTATTGGTGGAGATGTTGACAAGCTGGCAGAGCGGAATCCGCAACATGTATTTATTATGCTGGGATCCGACGATATTCTATTGCCGCCGCAAATTACCGATAACCCCAAGCAGTATTCCCTGAAATTCTACGGCCAGTTGATCGACAGCATCAAGGAGAAGCTTCCGAAGGCATCCATAACGGTGTTACCGGTTACGCCGGTTACACCGGAAGCTGAACAAGTGGAGCCACGCTACAAAAATATCGATGATTACAACCAGGGATTAAAAGAGCTGGCAGGCAAGAAGCAGGTCGGATTTGCCGATTTATCCTCCATCTTTGTTGACGGCCAACATTTGTATAGTTCAGACGGCATTCATTTTAAACCGGGATTTTATACACGTATGCTCGATTTGCTGAAAGATCAGGTGAAATAACATGCAACTGGTGAAGAGCTGGAGGTGACGGGAAATGGTCTTTAGCAGCCTTATATTTCTATTTCTCTTTCTGCCGGTCACCATGCTGATCTACTATCTCTCGCCCATGAGGATTAGAAATGCTATTTTGCTCGCCGCAAGCCTGATCTTCTATGCGTGGGGCGAGCCCGTCTACATCTTCCTCATGATCTTCTCGACGGTATTCGATTATCTGAACGGAATCCTGATCGAAAGATACAGGCATCGTAAGGTGATTGCACAGGGAGTATTGATCCTGTCCATGACGGGGAGTCTGGGGATTCTTGGCTTCTTTAAATACGCGGGTTTCGTGTTTGATAATATCAACTCGTTGTTCAACCTGCATTTGCAGGCAGCGGATCTTCCGCTTCCGGTGGGCATATCCTTCTACACGTTCCAGACGATGTCTTACATCATCGATGTTTACCGCCGGAAGGTGCCTGTTCAGAAGAACCTGATCTCCTTCGGCGCCTATGTGACTATGTTTCCGCAGCTTGTAGCGGGACCGATTGTTAAATATGAAGATATTGCGGGACAGCTCGCTAACCGCAAAGTGACGTTGGAGCGTTTTGGCGAAGGGGCGGAGTTATTCATCAGAGGGCTGGCTAAAAAAGTACTGCTTGCCAACAATATCGGTTTGCTGTGGGCAAGCAGCAAAGCGGTGCCTGCGGCGGAGCTGTCGGTTCTGTCCGCATGGCTCGGCATCATCGCCTTTACGTTTCAAATCTATTTCGATTTCAGCGGATATTCGGATATGGCGCGCGGTTTAGGTAAAATGATCGGGTTCGAATTTATGGAGAACTTCAACTATCCATATATATCCAAGAGTATTACGGAATTCTGGCGGAGGTGGCATATCTCGCTTGGTTCCTGGTTCCGTGAGTATATCTACATTCCGCTCGGCGGGAACCGGGCGGGTAAGCTGAAGCAGCTCAGAAACTTGGCGGTGGTATGGTTCATAACCGGATTATGGCATGGAGCGAGCTGGAATTTTATCCTTTGGGGCTTATATTTCGGTCTCTTTGTCACGCTTGAAAAGCTGATTCTCCTGAAGCAGCTTCAGCGCCTGCCTGTCTTTGTAAGCCATGTCTACACCCTGATGATCGTGATCATCGGCTGGGTATTTTTCGAATTTGAACATTTGCCTGCAGCGATGACCTTCATCGGAACGATGTTTGGCACGGGGGCCGGTGGATTCGCGGACAACCGGGCGCTCTACGATCTGTCGGCGAATGCCCTGCTGCTGCTTATCTTGGCGGTTTGTGCCACGCCGTTTCCAAGCAAAGCACTGATCCAGTTCAGAACCAGGTTTGCCCGATTCGGCACGCTTGCCGCTTCCGCTATCTACTTCGTTTTTATCCTGGCATCCACAGCATATCTGGTCAATGCAACGTACAATCCATTCTTATACTTTCGTTTCTGATGTTTTTGCTGGAGGGGATTTGATTTGAAGAACTACGACCAGATCTATTATCGCGCACTCGCCATTTTACTGCTTATGTTTACCGGGGCGGTATTGGTTGTCAATGTTCTGACCCCGGGTAAAGTATTTTCCGAATCAGAGAACCGGATGCTGCAGCAGCTCCCGGCATTCTCGCTTCAAACCTTAGGCTCAGGCACGTTTACTTCAGAATTTGAGGCGTATCTATCGGATCAGTTTGTGGAGAGGGACTTTTGGATTGGACTGAAATCCGGGGCGGACCAGGGATTGGGGAGGAAGGAGAGCAATGGGGTTTACATCGGCAAGGACGGGTACTTGATTCAAAAATTTACTCCTCCCGGACAAGGAGATTTGGCAGACAAGCTGAAAGCCCTAGAAGCCTTTGATCAGGCTACGCCTGGTCTGCGCAAATATATGATGCTCGTACCGACCGCAGCTTCCGTACTTAAGGATAAACTGCCGCCTTATGCTTCCGGTGGGGATGAGAGGGGTTATTGGGACGAGATAAAGGCTTCTGATCTTGGGGCCATTCAGTGTATCGATGTTTTCCCCGCGCTGGAGGCGAACAAGGAGCAACCAATCTATTACAAAACAGACCATCACTGGACGACCAAGGGCGCTTTTCTTGCCTACCGGGAGCTGGGCGCGCCCATGAATTTTACACCCAAGAACGAAGATGAGTTCAACATCCGCCAAGTCACTAGTCAGTTTTATGGTTCTTTGTATTCGAAAAGCGGGTTTAGGCACATCCGGCCGGATTCTATTGAGCTGTATTATCCCAAGGTACCGGAGACCGTTTCTGTGGAGTACGCCCACGAACAGCAAAGTGCGGATTCGATGTACGTTATGGGCAACCTCACCAAGAAGGATAAATACACTGTCTTCTTCAATGGGAATCATGGCTTGATCCGTATATCAACCGGGAATACGGAAGGAGGAAGACTGCTTGTTGTTAAAGATTCGTATGCCAACAGCCTGATCCCTTTTTTAACATCGCATTTCAGCGAAATTGATGTGATAGACCTCCGATATTACGATGGCGATCTGCTGAAGCTTATGAAAGAACGACAAATCCGCGACATGCTGATTTTGTATAATACCACCACATTTGTTGAAGATCCATCTATTAAATTATTAGCAGATTCTGTGGAATAATCCACAAAGGGGTTGAGTAACGATGTTTCCGGGGAAGAAAATGAAATACTTAGTTGTCCTGGCTGCCGTCATGAGCTTATGCGGCATTCTGATTGGATGCTCCGGTAAGAAGGAAGATGCCAAAGATGTTCCGGTCCATACTATTGAGGAACGCATCAAGCAAGCGGCCTCTATGGAAGCTATGGACAAAGGGGATATGAACAGGCTTAAGAAGCTCTATCATCTCGATGCAGATGAAGTTCAGGATTTCGTGCTGTATACGGCGGAATCGAACGTCGAAGCAAATGAGCTGGCCGTGATCAGAGTGAAGCAAGAGGATCAAGCGGAAAGTGTTAAGGAGAAAATCATGGAAAGAATCGAGGCTCAAAAAGTCAAGCTGAAAGACTACCGCCCCGAGCAATTTTACCTCGTCGAAAAGCATATATTGAAGGTCAAAGGTCGCTATATTTTGTTCACGGTCTCCAAGGAGGCGGAGCAAATCGAAGGTGCGTTTAACGAAGCTCTTAAATAATCCCTTGCACACAATTATGATCGGTGATGGAACCCCCTTTGCCCGTCCAGTGTTCCTCTGGACGGGCAAAGGGGGGCTATTAATTTATTTCCCGCCCAGCAACCGCTGAAGCCGCGCTGCAAGCTTTTGGCCGGTATTGGCCTCCACGAGCGTAAGGTCCCACAATACCGCATGGGTTCGAGGGTCGGCAGCATCGGTTTTGACTGTAAGGGTCAGCTCTTGTTTGCCTTCAACTGAAACCTGAAAAGACAGCGGCTGATTCTCGCCCGGTGCGATATTCACATCCAGGGAGTAAATCTCTTCTCCGTCGGCGCTGATCATGACGCTGCTGGTGCCGCTGCCCTTGGCAGGTATAGCGTCGTCAGGAACGCCGAAATTCCCGGCTAACTCCTTATACTGTCCATCAAGGCGCAGCGAGAACTCGTGGAGTCCCGGATGATCAGGGCTATAGAGATTGATCGCCGGTTCGATCTGCTCCTGTGCCATAGTGAAACTATGGAGTTCTTGTTCCCACCGCACTTCACCGTGCTCAAGGGGAAGCTGATCCAGCGCTCTGATCTCCCCGCGGCCATGATCCAGATAATAGTTGATACCGCTCACGGCGGAGTAGACGAGCAACGTCAAGAGAACGCCTGAGGACAGGAGCTTGAGAACCCCTCTTGGCGTTGTCCGGCCGCGGCGGATCAGCCGCTGGGCCCCGTAGCCGACAACCGCGCCCAGCGTATTAATGACGATATCATTGATGTCGAACGAACCCAAATGCGTTACCATCTGAATCAGCTCACCCCCGGTAATGGCCGCTAAGAAGACTAAGAGGAACGGCAGGAAGCGGCAGCGGATCAGCAGCGGAATCACGAGGCCGAACGGGACGAAGGCCAGATAGTTGCCCAGATTGAAGACCCACAGATTCGAATAACCCCCGCCCGGAAAATGCAACGGAATGCCGTCAAAAGCCAAGTTATACCTGAGGCCCGTCTCGGGCAGAGCCGATGAGCGGTTGAAGCCGACAAACAAGAAAAATAAGGTGAGGACCGTGTAGAGACCTAAGCCGATCCAGGCGGCGGTCCTCGTCTTGCCTTGAAACATGATGTGTGACCTCTCTTTATCGGTTAGTGTAGTATCCCTTACAGGAACATAGGAAGTATAAGTTATCCTCGCTGGTCCAAGCAAGGCGGGGCTTGGCGTTCAGCTTTCCCTATCATCTACACAATAATGTGTGAATCAATATTCTGCTCAATACTGCCAGCGTTACCGGACCTGTGACTTTCTCCGGCGTTTCGACTGGGTGAAAAAGCAAAAAAACCGTCAGCCTTAATTGGCCGGCGGGATTTTTACAATTTTGTTGGCGGTAACTTGTGCCGGAAATGAATCATCACTTGTTGTATAGAACACTTCAATCTCTTCACCCTTTTTATATTTAGAAGGTGAAACTTCATTTACCCAAATGGCTTGAGAGTACATATTAGTTTCTAGAACTTCCTTGTAACTCTTACTCAAGTCCTCTTCTTTTAATTGAGCAATGACTAAAATCCTTTCATTGTCTACATCTATTGAGTGTACAGTTCCCTTAAATACAGTGTCACCCTTACTGCAGGCAGTGACTAATAACAAGAAAATGAAAATAAGAGCCCTTTTAGGGATAGTACTGGTTTTTAGTAGCATGGCCCTGCTCCTTTGAAGGAATACTTACAGGATTATTGTTCTGAATACTCTAGATCAACCTGCCCGTGGTGTCCCGGTACCCCATGCTGACCAGCAGATCATTACCGTTCAGCTCATGCACGTTCTTCGCAGAGGTATCCAGCCCCATACCCAGTACATATTGCAACACTTTGGCAACATACTTGGGCTGGTTTAGATTGAGAGCATAGTGTTGACCCTCTTTGATGACCCGTAATCCTTCATTTAGAGGACTTCCGGCAGTAATGGTGTCTACAGTGGTGAATTTAACAATCCATTTGGTTTTTCTGTCCTCTGTGATCAGCGTCAGCTTTGAACGGCAATACACATCTCTGACCGTTTGATAACTCCACCAGTAAGTATGTCCGCCAACGACGATTTTTCTCATTATGCTTGAACCTCTTTCTTGTACAAATATCGGTTGATACAGTTACAATCTCCGCTAGATTTAATATGAATTTTACCGCTTTTTGGGTTTAAGTTCCAGCTAAGAAACACGGTGAAATTCCTGTTTGTTCCAGCGTTTCTTACCCTCTAATTTCCCTTCCCGGTTCTACCGATTACCCTTGGCTGCATATACTGTTTCAATAAGAACAAATGTTCTATTTTACCATTGCTTAAAAATCTTAATCCTGGTTATAATACAAACAAATGTTCTTACTTGAGCCCGGAGGCGATTAATCATGAAGATGAGCATCGGCCAAACTATAGAAATGATCTATCTGGACCAAGCGGGCAAGATTACGCAGCGGACCATTGAGGTGCGCGGGATTCGGGACGGCCGGATTCGCGCCACCTGCCTGAACACTGGCCAGCCCCGTGTATTCCTGACCGCCAGCATCCTGTCGTGGCACCCGGTACGGGGGCGGAGATATGCCTAAGGACCGGATTATCCTGCTCTCGGACTGCCAGTCCTTCTACGCCAGCGTGGAGAAGGCCGCCCATCCCGAATATGCAGATCAGCCTGTTGCTGTGGGTGACCCATCGCGGATGAATGGGATTGTCCTGGCCGCTTGCCCTCTTGCGAAATCCTATGGAGTAACCACCGCATCACGCGTGGGGGAAGCCCTGACGAAATGCCGGGACCTGGTGGTCATCCGGCCGCGCATGGGGACGTATATTCAGGTCTCGCTGCTGATCTCCGAGATCTACCAGGGGTATACCGATCTGGTGGAGGCCTTCAGCATCGATGAGCAGTTCCTGGATGTGACCGGCTCCCTGCGCGCGTTCGGAGGGGATTTGCCGGAGATGATCCACTCGATCCAGCAGCATGTTCTATTATCCACCGGCGTGTGGACCCGGGTGGGCATCGGCCCGTCCAAAATCCTTGCCAAAATGGCCAATAACTTCGCCAAAAAGAAGGCAGGCGGAACGTTCCGGCTGGACTACGATAATCTGGACACAGAGCTATGGCCGCGTCCGGTGCATGAAATGTTCATGGTGGCCGGCCGGATGACCAAGAATTTCTACCGCATGGGCATTTCGACCATTGGGGATATTGCCCGGATGGAGCTGGGCGAGCTGAAACGGAGAATGCGCACCACCCTGGGCAAGCAGAGCGATATTCAAGCGGAATATTACTGGCAGACCGCACGCGGGATCGATCCCAGTCCGGTAGTCACTGGAATACGCCAGGAGATGAAGTCTGTCGGCCACGGGAAGGCGCTGCGCTGGAATCTGTATACCCGGCTGCCGGAGATTGAGGTGGTGCTGCTGGAGCTGGTCATTGAGGTCTGCCGGCGGGCGCGGAAGTACCGGTACATGGGAGCGGTAGTGTCCGTTGCGGTAGTAGAGACCGACGGCAACACCTCGAATGCCTACAGCCGGCAGACGACACTGCCGGAGCCTTCGTCGTTAACCCATGAGGTGGCAGCGGCGGCGTACCGTCTATTCGTGGATCATTGGAGCGGCCTGCCGATAAGCCGGTTGGCCATCTCTATCTCCCGGCTGACGGATGACAGCGTGATGCAGCTGACCTTGTTCGACGACCGGATGCGGAGCAGCAACAGGGAACGGGCCATCGATCAGATTAAGAACCGGTACGGAAGCGAGGCCCTGATCCGCGCGTCTTCTTTGCTGGAATCTGGGGTTGCTCTGGAACGGGCACAGCAGATTGGGGGGCACTATAAATGAGCAAGCTAGACGGAAATGAGCGTTGGAAATCCAAAATGTTAATGACAGAACATGTCCAGCACTATGAACAGAAGCAGGGGACAGAGGGGAGGAAAATGATTACGGTAGAGGAGCGGACGATGGTGCGTGACCTTATTCTGCTTCCTTACCTGGATACGATGGTCAGCAAAAGCCTGAAGGAGCTGGAGCTGTCCAGCAGCATTCTTAAGCGGGCTTTCATGCTCGCCGGCCAGGCAATTCAGCAGCGTATTATGCAGGATACCTACCAGCTGCAGAAAGAGCTGAAGCAGCATAATATCCGGGTGCTGGCGGATGAGCAGGAGGAGTTCCTGGTGTATTACAAAATCTTTTGCCGCGGCTATCAGGAACGCTTCGGACTGACCCGGGATGTGATGCGCACCGAGATCAGCCTGCGGCTGACCAGGTACACAGCGGAGCTTGGAGCCGGTCTGAAGAACCGGGATTTGAGCAGTTAAGGCCAGCTACAGCACTTTGGTGAACAGAATCTCCAGCGGCTCATTGTCCGGCAGCAGACAGCCTGAGTCGCGGTAGCCCAGTTTCCGGTAAAAATGCTGGGCCTCTTCATTGGCCATCGAGGAGGTCATGACCTGCTTATGGCCCATGGCCTGCATCGCCTGCTCCCAGTGCAGCACCGCCTGTCTGCCGAAGCCGGCTCCACGGTAAGGCTCATCAAGCCACAGCAGATTCATAAAGGGGATCTGGTCCCAGAAATACCCGTAACGCAGCCAGCCGATCTCCGAACCGCCTTCGGTCAGAATATAAATTTCCTGTTGCTTTATTTTGGGGAGCAGGAGTGAATTCAGGACATGGTGGTCACGGCTTGCGAGGTAATCATAATCGGCTTCGGTTGCGGTTCTAATGTTCATGCGGCGGCGCTCCTGTCATTGTATAGTGTATGAAAAGCAATGGTCTTTACAGCAGTATATCACCTTTAGAAGCCTGCTACAGGGTAACAAACGGCTATAAAAAGACAAGCCCCTCCCCGGGGCTTGTCTTTTTGTTTCCGCTTGATACAAAAAGCCAAAAATAATGAACACAGGATAAAGAAGTTAGAATATAAAGCGCTTTCTTGGTGTTATATACTCAAGGCACGTTAAAAGAAAGGGGTTGCAAACATTGTCGAATCTGTTTTACAAGCCGCCAGGAGCCTGGGTGGGAGACCTCATTCCCTACTATAAAGACGGTACATTCCGTTTGTTCTATCTTCATGACTGGAGGGAGAATAAGAGTATTCACGGGGAGGGAACCTCCTGGTTCGAGTTACGCACAAGCGATTTCGTACACTACGAAGAAATGGGCGAAATGCTAAAGCATGGAAGTGTGAGTGAGCAGGATCTCAACTGTTACACCGGCTCGATCATCGAAGCTCATGGAGAATACCATCTATTCTACACCGGCCTCAACCCGAATCCGGAATTCGTGGAGAACGGGGTGCCGCTCCAATGCGTCATGCACGCTGTGAGCACGGATATGGAGCAGTGGCGGAAAATTCCCGAGGATACCTTCTATTCCGACGGTATTCAATATGAACGGCATGACTGGCGCGATCCCTTTGTATTCTGGAACGAAGAGGCGGGGGAGTACTGGATGCTTCTCGCCGCAAGGAACAAAGAAGGTCCTTCCCGGCGCCGGGGAAGCATCGCGCTCTGTGCTTCGAAGGATCTCAGGCAATGGGAGATCCGCGAACCGTTCTGGAATCCGAAACTGTACGTGACGCACGAATGCCCGGACTTATTTCAAATCGGGGAATGGTGGTATCTGGTATACTCTACGTTCTCGGAGCGGTTTGTCACCCATTACCGTATGAGTAAATCTTTAAGCGGACCTTGGACGGCGCCGAGAAACGATGCGTTTGACGCCAGGGCGTTCTATGCCGCCAAAACATGGAGTGACGGAAACAAGCGATATGCATTTGGCTGGGACCCCAGCAAGGAGAATGGGGATGATTATGGTGACTGGCAATGGGCCGGGAATCTGGTCGTGCACGAACTCGTTCAGGAACAGGATGGGACATTAACAGTTCGGATTCCAGAGACAGTCTCCCGTCATTTTTCAAATGAACATGCTGCTGTCTGGGGCTCCCGGCTTGGGGATTGGAAGGAGTCAGAGGAAGGGATAGCGGCGGCGGCTGACGAGACCTTTTCTTGTATATCTGCGGGTTCGATGCCGGAAACCTGCAAAATTTCGGCCCGGTTATCCTTCTCCGAAGGAACCAGAAGCTGCGGTATTATGCTTCGTGCAAGCGAGGACAACAACGATGCCTATTATATTCGTCTGGAACCCCTTCATAACCGTCTGGTGTTCGACATGTGGCCCCGCCGGATAGAGGGGGAAATGCAGTGGCATCTCAAAGGAGACCACCCGCATGCGGTGGAGCTGGAAGTGCCGGTAGAATTGCATGCCGATACTAATTATAATATCGAGATCGTTGTGGAGAATTCGGTTTGCGTCGTATACTTGGCCGACCAGGTCGCCATGACTACACGTTTGTATAATTTAAAAACCGGCAACTGGGGCTGTTTTGTTCAGGAAGGCCGGGCGAACTTTGAACAGGCATCCATTTCGGTTCCCAACTAACAGGAGGTCTTATAAATGAAACGTTATGTCAAATGGCTGACTCTCTCGTTATCCCTGGTTGTCCTGGTGGCGATGGTGAGCGCATGTGGAGGCGGAAATACGAATAACGGCGCTTCAGAAACCGGATCGGCAAATCCGCAGAAGGTAAACAAGAAAACCTACAAGTGGTTCGTGGCCCGCGGCGTAGACAGCCCTCCGGCTGTTACCGTAAAGGAGATTGCAGAGGAGTTCTCAAGGACGCATCCGGAATTCGAGCTGGTGCTGGAGGGCACGGGAGACCGCCCGTCCTATCTGCAGAAGCTGCGGACATTGATTGCGAGCAATGAGATGCCCGCCATGTTTGATACAGATCCGGATGCCTATGCTTCCAAACTGGTGGAGCAAGGCAAACTGGTCGATATGAAAAAACTGCTGAAGGAGCTTGGGAAGTATGAAGATTTCCGTCCGGTGGCCTTGCAATATCAGCAGTTCGCAGACGGCAGCATGTATACTTTCCCGCTGGAATATGGAATCGAGGTATTCTGGTACAACATCAAGATGTTCAAGGATCTTGGCCTGGAGCCGCCGAAGACGTTCGATGAGTTCATGGAGGTTGCCGAGAAGCTGAAGCAAAGCGGGGTTACACCGATTGCCGTCGATGGCAAGGATAAATGGCCGGTTCTCCGGTACCTGGCGTACAAACCGTTCCGTATGACAGGCAATGATTTTATCGAGAACGTAAAGCAAGGGAAAGCATCCTTCAAGGATCCGGCCGGTATGGAAGGTATTAAGTTCGTTCACGATCTGGGAACCAAAGGGTATTTTCAGCAAGGGTTCACTGCAACGGATTACACCGCAGCGCGCGATTTGTACCTGAGCGGCAAAGCTGGCATGTATTACATGGGTTCATGGGAAACTATGAACTTCGTAAATGATAAAGTAAGCGCTGAAATGAAGGATAATATCGGATTTTTCCGGCTTCCTATGATGGAAGGCGCCACTACTGCGGAAAATGATTATTTTATCAACTCGGGCATCGGCGTTGCCTTCAACCAGGAGACCTTCGATGATACGATGAAGGAATTCGTCCAATTCCTGCTGGAGCAATATCCGAAGGCCTATACGGAAAAAGGCCAATTCTCGCCTTTCAATTATTCACTTGATCAAGAACAGGGGATGCCGGAGCTCTTCTATAAAATTCAAGACGAAATCGCAAAATCCGGTAACGTCTTTGCGGTCCCGTGGGATACGCGCCTTGATCCGGCCACGAATGAGCTGCTCGGCAACGAATTGAATGCCCTGGCTCTGGGAGCCCATACTCCGGAAGAATTTGCCGAACTAATGGATCAGGCAATTAAAGAAAACGCGCCGAAATACTTCAAATAGCGATACTAAACATGGCGGCCAGCCGCAAGCCGGTTGGCTGCTGTAAGTACAATAAAACTAAAATTAGGGAATGAGCAAGCATATGGATAAAGTCCTGCGCAACCGCAAAGCCGCTCTCGTCTTTCTGCTGCCCGCATTATTGGTGTATTTGCTCACCGTGCTGGCGCCAATCCTTTGGTCGATGTATTTCAGTTTCTTCTCCTGGGACGGGGTTTCAGATATGCTCTATATCGGCTTTGACAATTACACCAAGATGTTCGGCGGCGACAAGACATTCTGGAAGGCGTTCAGCAACAATCTGATCTATGTCTCCATTATTGTAGCCATGCAGGTATTTCTCGGTTTGTTGGTTGCCATCCTGCTGACCAGCATCACCAAAGGGAGAGAATTGTTCAAAACCTTATATTTTGCTCCTGCCATCATCACATCAGTAGCGATAGCACAATTGTTCCAAAATGTGTACTCGTTTGAGCCGGTCGGAATCCTGAACTTTTGCCTGCAGCAGATCGGTCTTGGAGAATGGAGCAAACCTTGGCTGTCCGACCTCAATTGGGCTCTGGGTGCGGTATCGGTACCCGAAGGCTGGCGTTATATCGGTCTTTATATGATTATCCTGTATAGTGCATTAATCTCCATTCCTTCTGATATTGAGGAGGCGGCCAGAATTGACGGAGCTTCTTCGTGGAATCTGTTTACTTCGATCAAAATGCCGCTAATCAAGCCGGTTCTGATGGTCTCAATTATTATGGCGACTACAGGGGCGCTGAAGGGGTTCGACATTCCCTATATCATGACAAACGGGGGGCCTGGCCGCGTAACAGAATTATTGCCAACCTATATGTATAAAACCGCATTCTCCAGTCTGGACTTCGGCTATGGCAGCGCGATGGCTGTATTTATCGTCATTGAAAGCCTCATTGCAGTTGCCTTTATCAGACGGATGATGGACAGTAAGGAGACCTGATGATGAAAATTTCCGGATATTCCAAGGCGGTTCTACTAGTGGTTTCCTTTGCGCTGCTTGTCATTCAAGTGTATCCGCTGGTGTGGGTGTTCATCTCCAGTTTTAAAGGGCCTAACGATTTTTCAGGGGATAATCCGCTCAGCCTGCCGAGCCAATACACTTTCGATAATTACTTTAATGTGTGGAGCAAAGGGAACCTGGGGACTTATTTTTCCAATAGTCTCATAGTCGCCGTGACGACCATCGTGCTTGTGATCTTATTCAGTGCCATGGCCGCTTTCGTGATCGAGAAGATGTCCTTTAAATGGAGCCAAAGTGTGTTGTTCTTATTTCTGTGCGGCATTATGATCCCGATTCAGGTCGTGCTCATACCGCTGTTCATTCTTTATAACAAAATAGGAATTATCAATACGCTCGCTTCTCTGATTTTGCCCCAAGTAGGTTTTGCCCTGCCGATCTCGATTTATCTGTTCGTGAGCTTCTATAAATACATTTCGAATGAGATCATGGAGGCCGCTGTAATGGATGGCTGCGGTGTGTACCAGGTGTTCTGGCGGATGATTTTCCCTCTATCCCGGAATACGATAGTTACAGTTGTCGTTATGAATTTGATATTCGTCTGGAATGAATTTATTTTTGCCAATACGTTTATTCATGACCTAAAGTCACGAACCATTCCCGTGGGCTTAATGGATTATATCGGGCAGTACGGTTTGACGGATTGGGGAGCGACCTTTGCTGCAATCAGCATCACGACCCTTCCGACAATGGTGGTCTATTTCATTTTCAACAAGAGCGTTATTTCCGGCATGACCGCAGGGGCAACGAAAGGTTGATCTCCCGCATCCCTGTGTCAGAAGGTATACTGAACGTACCGGGCTGCAACTTTGCTGGGTCAGGAGGATCTCATGAAAATACACCGGCTGTTCCTGTCGATTAGCATCCGCAGCAAAATCATTATACTGTCCATCGCCTGCTCCTTGCTGCCGCTTGTCCTGATTGCTTCCTTAACCTTCGTCTATGTAAGCAAAGTGATCGAAAACAAGATATCCGATACCACCTCCAACTTGCTGGGCTCCATCAATTGGAATATCCAGACTTTCGTGAATGATGTGGAAGCAATCTCGAAGCTGATGTTGTCCTCCCGGGATGTTCAGAGTTTCCTTGCCTATACTAAAAATGATTTCAAGGAAATCTATGACCTTCAAAATGCGACCCGCAGTCTGATCGTCAATATTACCAACAACAAATCCTATATACGTTACGTTTATGTGGGCAGCGGGCAAAGGGAATTGATTACCACAAATCAATGGGACAGGCTAACGTACGACAATATCTATCAGGCAGTCTCACGGACGAAATGGTATCAACAGGTGGGGGATATGGGTGGGCGGGGCTTGTGGCTGAACAGCGATGAAGTCAGGCTTGTCAAGGATAGTCCGAACCTGCTGCTCTATGGTAAACAGTTAAACAATCTGGAGACGCTCGAACCGATCGGCATGTTAATTATTTCAATTGACAGACGGGTGTTCGATGAAATGTTTCAGAACATTTCCAATGCGGAAAACGGGAATTTGATGATCCTGGAGCAAAATAAAGTCATTTATTATAATTCCCGCACTGCCGACTTGAAACAGCTTCCTCCAAAAGAAATGAATCTGCTCTATGGCTTGCCTGATCGGGGTACCCGCATCGAAACAATGGGCGGAGAGCGGTATGTCATCACCTTCGATACCAATCCGGTAACCCAGTGGAAAGTGGTCAGCATGATCCCTTATTCTAACATCAATTCGGAGATTGTCTGGATACGTAATGTTACGCTCACGCTGACGATGGTGGCTTTCCTGCTGGCCGCCTACGGTTCGTATTTAATCTCGAAGCGTATCACGAAGCAATTGACGCTACTCTCCTCCGTTGCCAGAAAAGCGGCCAAACGGGAGATGGTCGAAGGAATTCTCTTTCAGGAGGAAGATGAAATCGGGAAAATAGGCAATCAGTTCTTGAGGACCTTCCGCACCAACTCCGAATTATCGGACAAATTAATAGAAGCCAGGCTGAAGGAGAGGGAAGCAGAGCTGCACGCGCTGCAAAGTCAAATCAACCCTCACTTCCTGTACAATACGCTGAATTCCATCTATCTGATGGCCGAACGAATCGGTGCCAAGAACATTTCGAAAATGGTCATGTCGCTGTCTAACATGTTTAAGTTAAGCTTGAATAATGGGGACTACATTACAACAGTCCGCAATGAGATCGACCAGGTGAAAAATTATTTGGAGATTCAAAATATCCGCTATAACGGAAAATTCGAGGTGACCATCGAGCTCGAACCGGAAATTGAACAGATCCGCATGCTCAAGCTCCTGATACAGCCGCTGGTGGAGAATGCGATTTTTCATGGAATCGAGCTGAAGGAGAGCCATGGGAATATTTACATTAGGGGACGTACCGAAGGAGAGACGCTTGTATTCGAAGTCGAGGATGACGGAGTAGGCTTCGATCCTGCGGTTATGCAGCCCAAGGGATATGCATTAAGGAACATTCAGGAAAGAATTCAATTGCATTATGGCCAGAACCACGGACTCCGCATAGACAGCATTCCAGGCATCGGAACCAAGGTTACCCTAAGGATTGGAATAATGGATTAAGACCGGGCTATGAAGGTGGGATTACATCATGTATAAACTTTTTATAGCGGATGATGAACAGCTGGTGGTGGAAACCTTGTCGGCCATGATCGACTGGAACGCATATGGGATACGGATCGTGGGGACGGCAACTAACGGCAAGCAAGCCCTGGAACGGATTCTTCACTCCGATCCGGACATTGTTCTGACTGATATTCGGATGCCCGGCCTGAATGGGCTGGAGCTGATCCGTGCCTTGAAGGAGAAAGGCCGTAAGGCGGAATGTATCATCGTGAGCGGATATTCCGAGTTTGAATATGCCAAGGAAGCCATTAAGCTGGAGGCGGTGGATTATCTGATCAAGCCGGCAGAACTGGAGGAAGTAGCCAAGACTGTATCGAGGGCACTCAAGCGTCTGGAGCGTAAAGCGGATCTAACGGAGAATCGCCCTGAGCTTCGGAATGCAACAGCCTTGGACCGGGCGGCGTTTACAGATCTGATCGTCCATGCCAAACGCCCGTCGTTTGATCAGACGCCCTACGAACGATATAACCAGTTTGCGGTCCTCGTGATTGGAAGTACGGAGACGCTGTGGCTCGAACGAATGAAGAACAATGGCGCTACGGATGCTCTCCTTGGCTTTTTGACGAATCGCGGAATCGTTGTGGATCTGCTCTACGAGCAGCAGAAAGTGATCTTGCTATGTATGGCGGCCATGGAGGAGAACCATCCGTTAACAGAAATTATGCTGGCTGCAGCCGAAGCCTTCTCGAATGACAGCTCATCGGACGATATTTCATTGTCGTTTGGAGTGGGTCCGGTCGTAACTGGGATCATACAGGCTAACCTCTCTTTTGCGGCAGCCGATAAGGCATGTGAAATGGGGGGATTCTTTGGGGTTCCGGTTATGGAGGGGAGCCGCTTGGAGGAGATTACCCGCGTATCCGAGCAGTGGCTGACCGATTGGTCTGACTACCTCCAATCCTTCGTCCGTTATGAACCGAAAGAGTTCGAGGAGAGGCTTGAACGCTGGACGGAGTGGGGAACGGGGCGGCTGATGGCTCCTGTTCTGCTGAAGAAGGCAGGTATAGAGTGGGGGAACCGGATGCTCGATCTGATCGAGCAGGACTATGGAATCAATATTGAGAAAGTGACCGGTGCCCGCACGCAGCTGATAGACAGGATACTAGAAGCGCCGGATTGGATGTCATTGCAGCAACAGCTGCAGGATTTAGTGAAGAATGTGCAATTCTATTTGAGTGTAACCAAGACTACGATGAAGGAAAAAGTGGTTCAGGAAATCAAAGCGTACCTTGAATCCCATTACCATGAAAATATTGGGCTGGATCAATTGGCAGAACGGTTTGGGCTCAATGCTTCCTATGTAAGCAACTTATATTCCAAGTCGACCGGACAGACCATTCTGGAATATGTCACTCTGCTGCGCATTCAGACAGCGAAAAAGATGCTGAGAGAAAGCAGCTTCAAAATATTCAAAATATCGCAAAATGTCGGATATGATAACCAGCGGTATTTCTGCCGGGTGTTCAAGAAGGTGGTGGGCGTAAGTCCCGGCCAGTATAGAGAAGAACATATGATGAAAAGTGATGATTACCGACAGACCGGTGTTTAAAAAAAGGGTTGTGTCAGTTAATTAGGATAACTGAATTACAACGCTCAGCAAAGCAGCGATTCTCCTGTTAGAGGATCGCTGCTTTACGTTTTTGGTCATTTGCAGCTTGCTTTGGCTTGAGCCAGTTACAATCTGGTGTATCAGGCTTCGCAGCCAGCTTGTCCGCTATACAGAATCCGGTATTCCAGCGGCGCAAGCGTCATGCGGACCTGGTCGCCGTTCATCTCTACCGGCTCGCCGCTGAAGGCATCCTGCCAAGTCCCGCCGCCGTCCAGCGCTTGCGTAAGAGTCAGCGGTTCGGTGGAAGGATTCATCCAGACGGTGAAGCGGGCGTGCTCATTCCAGCGTTCATATACCAGGCCGCGGCTGCCCGGATCACTCTGCAGGAAGCGGAACTGGCCGGTGCGCAGCACCTCATGCTCCTTGCGCAGGGCGATGATGCTCTGATAAAAGCGCAGCAGCTCCCGGTCCTGCCGGTCCTCTTCCCAGATCATGCATTTGCGGCAGTCCGGGTCATCCCCGCCGGTAATTCCGATCTCATCTCCATAGAAAATACACGGCGTACCGGTAAACGTGAAGAGGAAGGTGATGGCCAGCTTCAGCCGCCGCTTGTCTCCGCCCAGCCGGGTAAGTACCCTTGGGGTATCATGGCTCGCCAGGAGGTTGAACAGGACTTCATTCGCCTGCCGGGGGTAACGCATAAGCAGCCCGTAGATTTCATCGGCGAAGCTGCCGGGATCTGCCTCCTCCTCTGAACCGAAGAATTTCAGCATTCGGTCAGAGAAGGGATAGTTCATCACGGAATCGAACTGATCGCCCTGCAGCCAGCTGAGGGAGTCACTCCATACCTCGCCGATGATGAACGCTTCCGGGTTAATCTCCTTGACCACTTTACGGAAATCCCGCCAAAATACATGATCCACCTCATTGGCCACATCCAGCCGCCAGCCGTCGATATGTACTTCCTTGAGCCAGAATGTGGTGATATCCAGGAGATAATCCCTGGCTTCGGGGTTCGCGGTGTTCAGCTTGGGCATCCCGCTGAAGAAGCCGAAGGTAGCGTAGTTGGCCTTGCCGTCTACCACCTGAACGGGATAATCATGGATATGAAACCAGTCTGCGTATTTGGAATCCGCCCCATGCTGAACAACATCCTTGAACGGTGCAAACTCGGAGCTTGTATGATTGAAGACGGCATCCAGGACTACCTTCAGCCCTCTGGAATGGGCCAGCTCCACCAGCTCTTTGAGCTTATCGAGATCCCCGAAGCTTGCATCAATCGTTCCGTAGTCAACGGTGTCATATTTATGGTTGCTGGGAGCCTGGAAGATCGGGGTCAGATACAGCGCCGTTACGCCAAGCTCCGAAATATAGTCCAGATGGTCAATCATTCCTTGCAGGTCGCCGCCAAAATAACTGTCATGGGTGGGCGGTGCGCCCCATTCGAGCGTCCCCTCCGGGTCATTCGCCGGATCTCCGTTAGCGAACCGGTCGGGCATGATTTGATAGAAGACTGCGGATTTCGCCCATCCGGGAACCTGCAGCAGGTCGGCCTCATGGAGATAAGGCATTTCGTAGTAGCCTCCGGCAGGCGCAGGCAGCCCTTCTGTAAAGAAGCCGGATTCGAGCATCCATACCGTCTCTTGACCGGTTTCCAGCCGGAAGCCGTAAGAGAACCGTTTGAATTCGGGGACAACCTCTGCTTCCCAGTAATCAAAGAAACGGTCGGTAGCCACCTTACGCATGCTCAGCTCCTGATGATGCTGCTCCCAGTCATATTTGTCGCCGATCAAGGCGAATACCCGGTCTACATTATTTTTTTTGCTGCGGATTCTTAAGTGGAAGGTGTCCTTGTTATACGCATATGCCCATCTCCCCTGCGAAGAATGATAGAGACATTCAAGCGCGATGGAGGAGCCGGGTGAGCTTGAGGGCACTGCTTGTCTGCTGAGAGCCATATGAAATACCTCCTGGGATACGTATTGTGGATGGATATTATGATGTATGAGCTTTAGTTAATACCCGGGGATCACAGGTTTCAAACAGCAGATATTCCTTCCAATGCAGTAGTCAAAACAGCGTGCCTTGTACCATCTCCGGCCCGGCTCTGCGGATCAGCTCCGGGTAGTCGCTACGGACATCGCCCACGGCTGAGGAGACAGGATAAGCCAGCATCTGCTCCGCATCGTAAGGCCGCAGCAGCTTCATCAGGGCGGGAATATCCCGGTTGCTGCGCTCCAGCCACTGCGCTTCCCCGTCCGCATCCAGAATGACCGGCATCCGGTCGTGGATATCCTTCATCAGAAGATTCGGGGCCGTGGTGATAATCGTGCAGGTGGAGATTCTTGCCCCGTCCGTTCCGGTCCATATATCATACAGAGCAGCCATGGAGAACAGCTTCCCGTCCCGCATCGTAATCCTCATCGGCTGCTTGCCGCCCTCATGGACCTTCCAGTCATAGAAGCCGTCTGCAGGAATCACACAGCGGCGGGAAGCGACCAGCCCTTTGAACGAAGCCTTCTCCAGCAGGGTCTCACTGCGGGCATTGATTAGCTTGGCGGCGTTCTTGTCCTCCTTGGACCAGGAAGGGAGCAGCCCCCAGCGGAGCTCTCCAAGCTTATTCTGTGTGCCGTCATGAATGACGGCCGGAATCGACTGCATCGGAGCCGCGTTATATCTCGGCGCATATTGAATGAGCGGGTGCTCTTGGATGAAATACTTGGCGATCAGCTCTTCCAGCGTTACGGTAATCGTATATCTTCCGCACATTTTGCCGTGCCTCCCTGAATGGTTAATATGTTTACAGACAGTACAGCTTGCATTAGCATTATATAAGATGAGACTGAAGATTGCGAAGGGAGAAGGCGGCTATGATTATCGTAAGCTCCTGCCTGGCAGGGATGAAGGTCAGATATAACGGAACCGATTGTCTGGAGCAGGACATCCGGCGGCTGCTGGACAACCGGCAGGCGGTTGCGGTATGCCCGGAGCTGATGGGCGGCTTCACCACCCCGAGAGAACCGGCTGAGATTATAGGCGGCAGTGGCAGGGATGTGCTTGAGGGCAGAGCCAGGGTAGTGGACAGACGAGGGAATGATGTAACTGCGATGTATATAGATGGCGCTTATGCAGCCCTGGAGCAGGCACGAAGCTTAGCGGCAACGCTTGTTGTCCTTAAGGAGAACAGCCCTTCCTGCGGCAGCTCTATGATCTATAACGGGGAATTTGCAGGTGAGAAAGTACCCGGAGAAGGAGTGACCACGGCTCTTTTGCGGCTGAACGGGATTGAAGTGATCTCCGAAGCGCTGCTTGCGGATTATTTGCCGGAATCAGAGGGGTGAGCCCGGCTCTCTCCATGGACAAATGTTACAATATTGTGTTTATTAACAGGTGGTAAAACAAGCCGTTCAGCAGTATAATCTAGTAGTCCTGCAAGTGGAAACGGCCTTGCCGTAAGAAAATCCTGAATTTCAAGAAGCGGAGAATTTCGTTATGAAACCCATCTATTTGGACCACGCCGCCTCAACACCGGTTCATCCGGAGGTGGCAGCGGTTATGTATAATATGCTGTTGAACGAGTACGGCAACGCGTCCAGTGTGCACCAGTTCGGACGGTCTGCCAAGAGAATTATCAATGGAGCGCGCGACAGAATCGCGGGCTTTTTGGGCTGTTCTCCCGAGGAGTGGGTATTTACAAGCGGCGGCACGGAGAGCGATAATCTCGCTCTGTTCGGCGCAGCCTATGCTTCCGCTTCCAAGGGTAGACATATCATTACTACAGCGGTTGAACATCATGCGGTACTGCATACCTGCGAGGAGCTGGAGGGGCAGGGGTTCGAGGTTACCTATCTTCCTGTCGATTCTACCGGCCGGGTCTCTCTGGAAGATGTGGAAGCGGCCCTGCGCGAGGACACAGTACTGATTAGCATAATGTATGTGAATAATGAAGTGGGAACTGTACAGCCTATAGAAGAGATTGGCAGGTTAGCGGCCGGACGGGGGGTACTTGTGCATGTAGATGCCGTACAAGCTCTGGGCACGCTGCCCCTGGTGCTCCGCGAGCTGCCGGTAGACTATATGAGCTTCTCGGCCCACAAGATCGGAGGTCCGCAGGGGATTGGAGGCTTGTACGTCCGGCGGGGAGCGCCGCTGATGCCAAGACAGCATGGCGGACTTCAGGAGCGCGGACGGCGGGCGGGTACGGAGAGTCTGGCTCATACCGCCGGGTTCGCCAGCGCCGTTGAACTGGTTGTGCAAGGGCTGCCGGAGCATCATGAGCAGGCACTGGAGCTCCGCAGAACGCTGCTGGAGGGGCTGGACAAGCAGGTCGGAGCAGAAGGATATGTCATCAACGGAAATGAACAGCATACGGTGCCGGGAATTCTGAATATCAGCTTCCCCGGAGCGAAGACAGATGTGCTGCTCATGAACCTGGACATGGAGCGGATTGCGGCGGCCAGCGGCTCAGCCTGCACCTCAGGATCGCTGGAAATCTCGCATGTCCTCCGGGCAATGAAGCTTCCGGAAGAACTTTTGAACTCTGCGATTCGCTTCAGTACAGGTTTGGGTAATACTAATGAAGAAATGCAGGTTGTTGCCCAGAAAGTTGGAACCGTTGTGAGCCGGCTGCGTACTAGAAACTAGGCGTCCGTGCATACTGGCAGCCGTGTGAGAGGTACTCTGGCCCATGGGAACCCGTAAGCAATACTTAAGGTGAGGGGACTTGGATACCATGAAGCTTCAGGATATGATCGGCCTCACTGTGTATGAAGTTGAAGAAGGTACGGAAGTCGGCGAAATAATCGATATCGGACTGGATTCAAACTGGAATATTACGGGTATTGAACTGGAAAGCAAATCTTTTTTCTCCAGTCATGTGAAAGTTGTGGCATGGGATAATATTGCCGCTTATGGCGAAGATGCTGTCATGATCCGCAATAAAGAGTCGATTATCAAGGTCGACGCTGACCATATATCCTATACTTTCCTCTTGGGAAAGAACAAATTGAAGGACAGGCAGGTGCTTACTGCATCGGGAACGGTGCTGGGGCGGATATCCGATGTTTATTTTGACCAAAAGATGGGAAACACAATAGTAGCGCTGGAAATCAGTGACGGGCTTGTAACTGATTTGATCGAAGGCCGCAAATGGCTGCCTTGTTCTGAAGGAATGTCCATCGGAGAGGATTCTGTACTGGTTCCCGCGATGAGTGAGGAACGGCTTCAAAAAGCCATTAATATTGTTAACGGATAGGTGGAATGTATTGTATGAAGTGTCCAAACTGCAACTCCAAGGATATCGGCAAGATCGGTTCCCACCAGTTCTATTGCTGGGGCTGCTTCATCGAACTTACGGTCAACGGCGAGAAAATGTCGGTTTATCAGGTTGAAGAGGATGGCACGCTCAGCTCGCTTGACGATCTGTTCTCGGGTGAAGAAGTTGCACAGGATTTCCCGCAGATCCACGCATCCTCTTGATCACTGCCTGATCCATAACCGGCTAACAGTTACATAGATTCGCCGTGCCCAACTTCCGGGCGGCTTTTGAAGCCGCCCGGAAGTTGGGCTTTTTGCCGTCCGCCACTACGAAAGTTGCATCTTTGTTATACGGGCTAAGGAATTGGTATGTCGCCCCCCGGGGTGCGGACTCTATACTGAAATCGACTGGCGAGCGGCCAGGATTCTACTAGGCTCTACACAAGGGGGAATGTTCAGATGTACCACAAAGGAATATCCAAGCTCCTGATCGCCGGGTTGCTGCTGTCAGGAATTCAGCTTCCGGGAACTGCAGGAATCGCGCAGGCAGACAGCCGTAAGGACACAGCCGGACTGTCTGTAAGTGCAGGCAGTACAGATACAACCCACACGGCAGAGTTCGCCGATATGAAGCAGCACTGGGCTTCGGCCGCAGTGAACAGGCTGTCAGCCGCAGGCATTCTGCAGGGTGACGAGGCAGGACAATTCAGACCGGGACAAGCAGTCTCGCGGGCAGAGATGGCCGCCATTATCAGCCGGGTGTTCCGTTACACGGATTCAGGCCTCACTGTATTCAGTGATGTAAGCGCTTCTTCCTGGTATGGCAAGGATGTAAGCCGCGTGAATGCCGCAGGCGTTATCCAAGGCTACGCAGATGGCCGCTTCCAGCCGGGAGCGGCTGTCACCCGCCAGGAAGCCGTAACCATGCTGAGCAGGGCATTCACGCTGGAGGCGGGCTCCCCCGGTGCGCTGGCTGCGCAGTCTGATGCGGCAGCGGTCAGCGGCTATGCCCGGGAAGCCGTGAGTGCGATGCTGGACGCCGGTTATCTGCGCGGCGATGCGGACGGCAAGCTGAACCCGAAGGGGCAGATGACCCGGGCCGAGCTGGCCGAGCTGCTGAGCCGGATGGTCGGGTGGATCAGCTCAGGCGAGGGAAGCCAGAAGATCGGAGCTGTGTCCGGCAACCTGATTGTCAACCGGGCGAATGTGCAGCTTGAAGGCGGAGCCGTGAGCGGCAATCTCTATGTAACTGCCGGAGTTGGGGAAGGGGAGGTCACGTTCTCGGGCATCAAGGTGCAGGGGACAGCACATGTCTCAGGAGGAGGCGACCATTCCGTGGTCTTCCGCCAATCCACCCTGGGGCAGATCAGGCTGAATAAGCTCTCCACTCCGGTACGAATGGTACTGGAGGATAACAGCGCCGCCACCCGGATCGAATTGCTTAAGCCGGCGAAGGTGGAGATCGGAGCGGATTCCCGCGCAGAAGCTGTGGTCATCGGCGCAGGCGCAGCCGGATCAGAGATCGTGAACCGGGGGCAGATCGGCCTGCTTGAGAACCAGGCGGACCGCGTGCTGCTGAACGGCCAGGGACTCAAGCCCGGCGAGACGCTCCGGGACTTGTCCGGCAATGGAGCTACAGCGCAGGCGAGTGCCAAGGCTACCGCTGCCCCGGCCCAAGCGGGCGGCGGATATTCAGGCGGTGACACACCTGCACCAACAGCTGAGCCAACCATAGCGCCAACGGCTACACCAGCGCCGACTCCGCCAACCCAGAGCAACCCATGGGAGCTGGTCTGGAATGACGAATTCGACGGCCACAAGATCGATGAGAGCAAATGGAATGTACAGGACACCGGAACGGTATACAATAACGAATTGGAGTATTATCACCCGGACAACGCCTCGCTTATTAAGGAGAGCGGTCAGAGTGTGCTGGAACTGGAAGCCCGGAAGCAGGCTCACGGCGGGAAGAATTATACTTCAGCCAAGCTGACCTCCAAGATGAAGGGCGACTGGACGTACGGCAAGTTCACCGTGCGGGCCAAGCTGCCGGTTCAGCAGGGGATGTGGCCTGCCATCTGGATGATGCCAACCGATGATGAGACGCAGTATGGACCTTGGCCGGGAAGCGGCGAGATGGACATTATGGAATTGACAGGACCGGTTGCCGGCAAGCCAGAACAGGCGGAACTGTATCCAAGAACCGTCCATGGTTCGATTCACTACGATATTCCGCATGCGTCCCAGACCAAAACCTACGTACTGCCGGAAGGCCAGACCTTCGCCGATGATTATCACGACTTCACGCTGGAATGGCTTCCGGGCCTGATCCGGTATTATGTGGACGGTAATCTGTATTTTGAGACGAGTGACTGGGGAACGAAGGCCGAAGGCCAGCCGGATTACTATACGTACCCTGCACCGTTTGACCGGCCGTTCTATATGATTCTGAATCTGGCTGTGGGCGGCGACTGGCCGGGCGATCCGAAGGCCGACTTCAAGTCGGATAAGATGTATGTGGACTACGTAAGGGTCTACAAATACAAGAACCTCGATCAATGGCCGGATGTAACAGGACAGCGGCCTATAGATCCGGGGCTGTCGACCCCGCAGCGTCCTGCACTGGCAGACGGGAATCAGATTTACAACGGAGACTTCAAGGGTACTGTAGCAGCCCAGGGTCAGCCGGAATATTGGGAACTAATTGAGAATGAGGGCGGGAGCGGAACCGCTTCGGTCATTGATGATCAGGATAAGGGCAAAGCAGTGAAGGTTGCCGTCGAAAAGCCCGGAACCCAGAATTACTCCATTCAGCTTGCGCAGAAGCCGCTGCTGCTGGAGCGGGGCAAAGCCTATAAGGTAACCTTCGATGCCAAGGCGGACGCAGCCCGGCCGCTCATGAGCAAGCTGACCGAATTCGGCGGCGGATGGACGGCGTATTCCGGGGAGCGCACTTTCCAGCTTACGCCGGACTGGCAGCCGTATGAATACAGCTTTACGATGGCGAAGGCTTCGGACAATAATGCCCGCTTTGAGTTCAATCTGGGACTGAACAATATTGCTGCCTATTTCGCCAATGTCCGGGTGGCAGAGACAGAGGCGCTGCCGGTAGTGCGCACCCCGCTTGCCGACGGCAACCTGATTTATAACGGAGGCTTCGACTTGGGAGAAGCGCGGCTGGGGTATTGGAACTTTGCCGTGAACCAGGACTCGGGAGCAGCGGCGAAGGCCAGTGTAACCAATACGCTTGCACTGCCGGTGATGAAGCGGGAGTTCCGGGCGGATGTACAGAAGGCCGGAGAGTCGCCGGAGGATGTGACGCTGACCCAGACGAGAATCCCTGTATCCTCGGCAGCTGTCTATCAGCTTGCCTTCGATGCGAGATCGGCTCAGTCGCAGCCGCTAGGCATTAAGCTGGCGGCCAGCGGTGGACAGACGGTGTATCCTGACGGAACCACCTTCACTCTGACACCGGAGTGGAAGAGCTATACCGCAGAAATTGAGCTGTCCGGCGGGTCCGGCACGGAAGCTGCGTTATCGTTCCTTCTGGGCGCGGCTGCGGGGCAGACCGAGATTGACAATGTGCGCCTGGTACGGATGACCGATCCGCCAGTGCTCACTAACTACCTGCATCTGCGGGGGGACCAGTTCTGGAGAGCCTCAGGAACCGGCCTGATTCCGAGCGGCGAAGGCGGCAAGGATATTACGGATATGGACAAGGGCGACTATGTGGAATACAAGGTAGTGCTGCCTCAGGCAGGAAGCATTGTTCCGGTAACCCGCGTATCCAGTGTGCGCGCGGATTCGGAGCTTACGCTGTCGGTGCTTGATGCCGGTAAGCAGAATGTGGTGACGGAATCGGTCTACAGTACGGCAGTTGGCGATACCGGAGGCCTTCAGGCCTACCGTGCGATCGTTGGCGCCCCGCTGGAGTTGCCTGCGGGAAGCTATTACATCCGTCTTGGCGGCAGCGGCTACAATCTGGCCTGGCTGGATCTGTCCCGCGAGCTGGTGATGAACGGCAGCTTCAAGGAGGCTTCCACAGACAACTGGACGCTGTTCAAGAAGGACTGGGAACCGGATGATCCCGGGAAGAGCACTGTAATGCAGGCGGTGTATGGAGAGCTGCAGGTTAACCTCGGCGGAACTGGAACAGAGGCTTGGCATGCACAGGTGAAGCAATCGGGCATCCCGGTAGAGCAGGGTAAGAAATATCTGCTTCGCATCGATGCGGATGCTTCGGTTGCCCGGGAGATTAAAGCGCTGGTTCAGCGTGACGGTTCAGCCGATAATATCTGGACTCCTTATCTGGAACAGGAGCTGAGACTCAGCGAAGCCGGAGGACACTATGAATATCTGTTCACTGCCCCGGCCACCGATCCTGGAGCCGTGCTCCAGTTCAGTCTGGGCAAGATCTCCGAAGAGCTGGGAGCGCACACGGTCAATTTGAGCAATATCTCCTTGCTTCAGGTAAGCCCGGTGCTGGACGGTGAGTCCTACGGGGAGAATCTGATTCCGAACGGAGACTTCTCGGCTCCTCTTAAGGGCTGGAGCAGCTACTCCTCTGACAACGGTGAGTTAGCGATTGCCAATGTGGATGGAGCACTGCAGATCAAGGTGGGTTCCACCGGAACGAACACCTGGGACCGGCAGGTCTTTTATGAGGGAGTCGCTTATAACGAAGGCAATCATTACACCCTTACCTTCAAGGCCAAAGCGGATGTGAAGCGCAAAATGAATATCAGCATCGGCTGGCTGGATGTAGCGAACAATTATACCTGGCACGGGTATACAAGCAAAATCGTTGATCTGGACAGCGGATACGCCGAGTATACTGTGGAATTCGATGTTGCCGGAGGCAGCACCTCCATCGGCCGCATTTCATTCGAGCTGGGTAAAATCGAGGATGGCGGCACTGGGCATCTGACAGTAGATGTGGATGATATTGTGCTCACCAATAACGGAACAGTATCTGTACCTTGAGCATGCTGGCATGCTTTGGATTTTGTTATTCAGGCTTGCGATTTGGTATTTAGACTGGCCGCAGACACTTTTATAATCAGTACATGGAGGACGGGCAACCGTTCTCCGTGCTTTTACTGAGAGGAGTGCCAGATAAGTCCATACATCATACATATGGGGAATGATTCCCGTCCATAAGGCGCTCCGTGTCCCACAAAGAAAAGAAAAGAGGAGAACCATTCATGATGCTGAAATTCAATACCGCAAGAGCAGCGGCTGCTTCGCCCGAGGATATCCTGAGACAAGCATTCGCAGACCGGATTGACGCAGGCGGGCAGCTAAGCGCCGTCTTCACGGATTCCCAGTGCATCGGAGCTGTCGGCATAGCCGGCCTGCCGCTCCGGCTGCCTGCCATTCAGGAGCTGCTGAAGCTCCCGGCTGTGGCAGCGCTGCTGCCGGCAGAGGCCGGTGCATCTGCACTGTTCGCCGTAAACGCTGCAGGCACGGCACTGTCCCTGTATATCCGCCATGCTGGGAAGCAGGAACAGTCAGTAGCCATACCGGAGGCAGCAGCAAGCGCGGCGCTGGCGCAGCTTCAGGCTGCACCGGGCTGGGCCGGTAGCCTTAACGCGGAAGGCGAGCATGTAATTGACCTGCGCTCCCCGGTTCCGGGTCCGCATTTCGCAGTCAATCTGCTGCTCGGCAACCGTCTGGAGTTCCCTCATCCGCTCCAGACTACTCCGAAAAGCGTGGTGGACCGCCATGGCGGCGGCAGCTTCCGTTCCCATGCGGCTACCCAGGTGCTGGCAACCCGGTGGGACATGCGCCAGGAGGAGAACGGCTTCCCGGCTAACCGCCAATTCTATCTGTTCGAGGGCGGGAAGCAGATCTTCTATTCCGCGGATCCGAACGGAGAAGGCATTGAATCGGCGGTCTGCCGCCATTCGCAGAATGTAACCATCATCACTTACCGCATGTCCGGCGGACTTGAGATTACACGCACGATCTTCATTCTGCCGCATGCCGAAGGTCTGCCGCTGGCGACCGAGATACAGCGGGTAGAGATTACGAACCATGGAGAGAGCAGCCGCCAGGTTCGTCTGGTGTACACGGGCATGTTCGGTTCGGCCGCACCGGGCGCTCTCTTCGAGGATGTGCTGTACAGCAATGTGATTATGCAAGGCGGCGTATTGCAGGACTCTACTGGAGCCGTGGCTGCCATCAGCCCCGACTATTACCCGGAAGGCGGACGCCATGATCTGCGCTTCCATACGATGATTATCCACGGGGAAGACGGACCGGTGCTGCCGCGCGAATATTGCGTCAGCTACAATGAGTTCGTCGGCACCGGCTCGCTGCACCGCCCCTCCGGCGCGCTGAAGCTGAGCAGCATTCTGCACCGCAAGGGGCCGGGATTCTTCGCGGTAGCGGGGGACATTCAGGTTCCTGCCGGAGCCTCGGCAGCGGTTGACCAGCTGACGGGTCTGGTCTCCGACAAGAGCGGTGCATCCTGGAGTAATACGGTACTGGAGGAAGAGGTAGGTGCGCTGATCGCCCGCTTCACCAGCCGCCGGTCGGCCGAAGAAGCCCTGGCCGAGTCCCTGAAGTTCGTGCGGGAGTACTCCAAGTTCCTGCAAGTATCCTCCGGGGACGCGGATTTCGATCAGTTCGTGAACCGCAACCTGCCTTTTCAGGTGCTCTATCAGAGCTTTGTCTCCCGTTCCTTCTGTCAGACCCAGAAGGGCTACCGGGAGATCGGCTTCCGTGAAATTCAGGATATGTATGCCTCGATGTATTATTTCACCGGGATGGGCAAGAGCGGCCTCGTCAAGAGCCTGCTGAAAGAATGGACCTGTATGGTATTCGAGCTGGGGTATGCGTATCACAATTTTTTCTGGGAAGGCAAAGAGTCGGGCAAATGGTCTGACGATGCGCTATGGCTGATCCAGGCCGTCTACCGTTATGTCATGCTGACCGGGGATGTGGAATTCCTGGATGAGTCTTGTCCGGTAGCAGGCACGGATACCAGTCGGCCGGTATTCGAGACGCTGAAGGCGATTATTGTCTATTCCGGACAGATCTCGATCGGACGCCACGGCCTGCCGCTGCTTGACTTCGCAGACTGGAACGACTGTCTGAAGCTGGATGACACCTACCTGAACGGCCCGGCCAAGGAAGCCCTCTACCGGAAGCAGCTGGAGGCCGGGGGCGTCTTCGGGGATTCGCTGGAGAGCGATTATTCCGAGAGTGTCATGAACGCCTTCCTGCTGAAGGTGGCGGTCGATGAGCTGTCTGCCCTGGCTGTCCGCAAAGGCGAGCAGACGTATGCAGATGAGCTGACAGGCTTCGGAGCCAAGCTGCGCGAACGCATCCAGGAACATGCCTGGAAGGGCGATTTCTTCGCCCGCGTGCTGTTCAACCGCTACCCGAACAGTGAATATACGTATCTTGGCGCTGCCGGGGACGGCATGTCTTCCGATCCGGAGAAGGACGGCTCGTACTTCCTGAATTCGTTCAGCTGGAGCATTCTGGCGGGCTGTGCGGATGAAGATCAGATTGCCGTGATGCTGGACACCCTGAAGGCCCATCTGATGACGCCTTACGGCATGAAGCTGGTGTCGCCGGTGGCGCTGGGCCGGGTATCGACCCATACAGCCTCGGATGAATACTTCCCGGGCGACCGCGAGAACGGCGGCGTATTCAAGCATGCCTGTATGATGGCTGCTGCGGCCATGTTCAAGGGAGCCAAGGAAGTGTCCAGCCTGGACCTTGCCGCCGAGCTCTGCCGGCTGGGCTACTGGCTGCTGGACCGGATTATGCCGTTCAAGACGATGGACGATCCGTTTGCCGTCTGCGGGAATCCGCGGTTCTGCACCCAATATAACAACAGCGAGACCGGTGAGAACATCGGTCCGATGCTAAGCGGCACCTCGACCTGGCTCACCCTCTCGCTGATGGAAGCATTGGGCATTGAATATACGGAGCAGGGCATCGCACTGAGTCCGGTGCTGCGGGAAGAGCAGACGCAGCTCACCTATACCTTGAAGCTGGGCAGCTCCTCCTACCGGATTCAGGTCCGCAAGCCGGAGGGCTTCCACCGCATGCAGGAGGGCTCGGCCCGCCTGACGCTGGACGGCCGGGTGCTGGAGGACGGCCTGGTACCGGCCGTAGATGACGGCTTCGCCCATGAGGTGGAGCTGACCTTCGCAGGCTGAGGGGATTACAGCGCCCGGTCACGGTATTCATGCGGGGTCATCCCCGCATATTCCTTGAAGAGCTTAATGAAATAATGGGCGTTGGAGTACCCGAGCTCCGAGGAAACTTCATAAATTTTCAGCGGCGTATGAATGAGCAGATACGCCGCTTTTTCCATCTTTACCTGACTGATATAATCGCTGATCCGCTTGCCGGTCTCCAGCTTGTACATTTTGGAGAGATAGACCGGATGCATCTGGATATGGTCGGCGATGGCCTGGAGGGAGACATAGTGCAGATTGCGGTTGATATACTCATGCACCTTGCGGATCAGCACGGTCCGGCTGTTGCGCCGCTCGGATTCAAAATGCTCTCTCAGCAGGACAATAACCTCCATCGCCCACTCCCGCAGCATGTCCGGCGTCTGAAAGGGAGCCTGCTCCAGCAGCGGATTGCCGACAATCTCACTGAGCATTTTGTTATTCTTGTGAGCGAAGTAATAGAAGGCGCTCTCCAGATGCAGCCGGGCTTCGTGGATATGCTCCAGTGACCGCTCCGGACTATGGGCCAGATCCGTCACGATGGCGTTCAGCTTGTCTTCGATGCCCTGCCAGTTGTTCGCTTCGAACATGTGGAAGAACAGCGGAGGCTCGTACAGCGGCTGGAGAATCTCCACGGGCTGGGAGCTGCTATTGTCCGTGGTATCGAGATAGATGCCGGTCTCGCTGCCGATATGCTGGCGGATGGTTGAGATGGCCGATTGATAGAGGGTATAGACCTGATCCGGGAAGTCTCCCCAGCCTGTGGTCACCACGGACAAGCCGCCTCCCATCAGGGTACTGACATGATTCTGCAGCTGGTAGGCGGCCTGGGCCACCTCATTTCCCGGATTGCCGCCGTGTTCAAGATCATCCCTGGGCTGCAGCAGGAATACGAGATAATCATGTACATCCTTGCAGGACCAGATCAGGAACCGGTCCTGGAACAGCTCCTGGGCGATATTAATAATCGCATATTCAAACAGCAGCATGCTGTGCATATCCTGGCGCCGGAAGAACTCCTCGGGACGGACCACGGCAAGACATACCGGCTGGTCCGTCGACAGCGGCAGATCGAACTGGGACAGCCGCTCCTGCAGCAGCGGCCTGGGCAGCTTCCGTCCCTGCAGCAGCTCCCCGAGCAGGCGGTCCCGCAGGATCGGCAGATGCTCGCGGAAGGTCTGCATCGTCCGCTGGTGGGAGGACCAGGCCTCCCAATCACTGCGCAGCTTCTCCTGGAGCTTGCCGATCACGGCGATCAGCTGGTCGCCCGCAATCGGCTTGAGCAGATAGGCGCTGGCTTGCTCCTCAATGGCCTTGCGGGCATATTCAAACTCCGCATAGCCGGTCAGCATAACCACCCGGATATGCTTCCAGCGGCTGCGGATCGCGGCAATCAGCTCGGTGCCTGACAGCTCCGGCATATTGATATCTGTGACTACAATATCGATGGGATAGCGCTGAAGCAGCTCCAGCGCCTCATACCCGGAATAAGCTTTGTGGACCTGTCCGAAGCCCATCTCCGCCCAGGGAATCGAAATGGACAGATCATCGACCACATAGGGTTCATCATCAACCAGCAGAATTTGGTGCATAAGAGTCCTCTTTCTTCTCCATACGGAGAGTTGTTATTAGGCCGCCTTCCGGTGAAGGGGCAATCATCAGGCCGGAAGCCTCGCCGTAATGGGATTTGAGACGCTGCTGGACATTCCATAGTCCGCAGCCTCCATCCTCACGTGTGGTTTCGTTTATACGCGCCTGAAGCGCGGCAATAGCATCCTCTGTCATACCGGCACCGTTGTCCTCTACAGTAATGAGAATGGCTTCCCGGGTATGGCGGCCGGTGATCCGGATGAAGCCCGGGCCGATTTTTCGCTCAATGCCATGAATGATACTGTTCTCGACCAGAGGCTGAATCAGCAGCCGCGGAAGATGCAGGTCCAGCAGCTCACTCTCCATATCCACTTCGTAGCGGATACGCTGCTTCCGCAGATTCTGGATCTTCAGGTAATTCTCCAGCAGCTTCAGCTCATCCTGAAGGGTGTTGAGGGAATGGTCGACCCTGGTAATATAGCGGTAATATTGGCCCAGGCTGAGTGCCATCGCCTCGACGGACTCCGTATCTCCGATGGCGGCCTTGCTCTTGATGAAGAACAGGCAGTTGTACAGAAAATGCGGATTGATCTGTGATTGAAGCTGCTTCAGATGGGCATCCTTGGCCCGGAGCTGCTCCAGGTAGACCTGCTCGATCAGCGACTGGATTTTCTCGGCCATATCATTGAATTCCTCATTGAGCAGCGTGAACTCCGGATTGGTCCGCGTATGGATACGGGTAGACCATCGGCCTTCCTTCATCCGGTTAAGCGAACGAAGCAGAAGGCTCACCGGACGCTGCACCTGGCGGTAGAGCTGTAAGGAGAAGAGCAGGCTCATCGCCAGCAGGATGGCCGATCCCGTCAGGAAGGAAGTCCGGCTGCTGCGGATCGGCTGCAGAATCGCCTTCAGCGGTGAATAATGCACGACCTGCCAGTCAATGGCCGAAGAGGGTACCGAGCTGACCAGGAAGCTGCCCTGCTTAAGGTTGAAGATGTCCGAAGTCCTCTTCCCGGCCGTGAAGTTCAGTGCTTCTGTGATCTGCTCCGCCATTTGGCGGTCCGAATTCCGCGAGAGGATGACCCCGAATGACGGATGGTACAAGAAGGTATCTCCCGTGTTCTGTGACTGGTAGGCATCAAACATCCGTTCGATCGTGGAGACCGGGAAATACATGGACATCAGCAGCTGCGCCTCGCGCGGCCGGCTTGTTGCCTGGGCAGGGTCCGACAAGAGCAGCCGGAAGCCTGCCTCCGCGCCGCCGGCCCTGTCCGACGAGATATACTCCCAGCCTGCCGGAAGCGGCTTGTGCAGGACAGAGACATCGAAGGACAGCGAGGAATCCGAGCCCAAGGTCTCCCCGCTGAAGGGCTTGTACACAACAATCCGGTTCTCCCACGTACTGGAGCTGGTCTGGAGGGACAGCTTCTCCAGCACCGTCATAATCGTCTGGGCGGGATCAATGAGATGGCCGAGCTGTGTAATCTGCTCATAATCGCGGATGGTGGGATCTCTCTGCAGCGCATACATGCTGCCCGCCAGCTGGTTGATGTTGTTATCCATCTGCTGGGTCAGGAATTCCAGATGATTGAGGTCGGTGGTCTTGATCTGACTGGTAATGACTCCGACATCCTTACGGTAGGACATTCCGTAGAACAAGAGTGTGGCTGCAATCAGGGAGAGCAGGATTGCCACCATTTTAATGAACAGGTTGGGACGCCATGCCACCATAAAGATCATCCTTTTCAAGACATTTGCTGTAATATGGAGAAGTGTATCATAAGACTATGAACTCTACGAAAAGCAGGTGGTTTCATGAAAGTCCGTTCACCGCTGTTCCTGCTGCTCCTGCTGCTGTCAGGCTGCTCCTGGCACAGCGCCGGCGATAGTCAGCCGCCCGCTTCACCGCAGAATACAGCCCCACGCTTCGATGTTAAGCAAGGCAAATATAATCCTCCGGTAGACCTGTATACAGTGGGCTCCGTGAACCCCAATCTGAATTTTATCAAAGGGGAGAGCCTGGAGCATAACGTACATACGATCTGGGCGGAGAACCGGCTGGGCATTCGTATCCGCTATCTCTGGACGATCTCCGGTACCTCCGAGACTTACGCCAACAAGCTGAGGCTGGAGCTGGCCAAAGGCAACATGCCGGATATCGTAACGACCAGAGATGCCAGTATTATCCAGGAACTGATTGATTCGGGACAGTTCATGGAAGTCGGCGAACTGTTCGAGCAGCATGCTTCCGAGGTGTGGAAGAAGGCTGTGGCCGAGGATGCTTCGGCATGGAACCCCTTCGTGCGCGGCGCGCACAGGTATGCCATTCCTATCATGGATTATGAATATAACTCCGATCCGCTGCTCTGGGTGCGCCAGGATTGGCTGGACAAGCTTCACCTGAAAGTGCCGCAGACCCTGGATGAGCTGGAGCAGGTCATGGATGCCTTCGTCAACCGCGACCCGGACGGCAACGGAATTAAGGATACCTATGGTCTCTCGGTCGGATTCCGCAACGGTCCCAGCACCTGGATGGGCGACAGCAGCTGGGTGTTCGGCGCCTTCGGTACAGTTCCCGAGCAGTGGAACCGCCGGAGTGACGGCACCCTGGAATACGGCTCCATCCAGCCTGGAGCAAGGAAGGCTGTCCAGCTCATGAAGCAATGGGTACAGCGCGGTTATCTGAGCGCTGACAGCGCTTGGCTGGATGAAGAGGGAGCGGCGAACCAGTTCATCTCCGGCAAGGCCGGGATCATTGCCGGACCTTACTGGATGCGCGGCTGGCCGCTGTCCTCCTTGACCAAGCGTGATGCTGAGGCGCGTGTCAGGGCAATTGCCATCCCTTCGGGTCCGGGCGGCCTCACCATGAGAAGAGGCACCCTGCCTGTCAACGGTGCCATTCTGATGAATAAGAAGATGAAGCATCCTGAAATCTTTTTTACGTATCAGAATTATTTGTTCGATACTTACGCCACCTCGACCGGCGAGTTCGCCCATGGCCTTGCAGAGGGCTATGACTATGCCATGGCGGACGGCAAGCCCACTCTCCAGTCTCCGGCGCTGCCGCTGGGCGGCATCCGGGTGGCTTCCTACACGTTAACCTTCGACGGGGCCCGCATTCCCTCCGGGGTGATCCGGGAGATCCCGAAGGATATTGCCCCTGTGCTGCTGGGCCAGAAGGAGGCTTCCCGCAAGGAGCAGTTCACAGGACCTCCGACAGAGACGATGAAGCGAAGCGGCGAACTGCTGAAGAAGCTGGAGCAGAAAAGCTTCATCCAGATCATCTTCGCGGACAGCCCGCTCGATGAATTCGACGAATTCGTGCACAAGTGGAACACTTACGGCGGACTTAGCGAAACCATGGAAGTCAACGCCTGGGACCGCGGCAGCCGCTGAATACCGCAGGGACAAGAAACCGCCTTGATCATAAGGCGGTTTCTTGTCGCAGATACGCTTGGGGGCTTCTCCCCGCTTGTCCGGTCCGGTCTGCTAGGGTTCCCTGCTGCGACCTGCTGCGTAACAAATCTGTTCCTCCTGTGCTGTATTCTTGCTATTTATGGTACAGAATGGCGGCTGCAGCCGCCATACCAATGTCGCGATTGGGATAACAAATATTGAAGATGGGCCGTCATTATCTGCATAAAGCCAAAGAACCCCGGCGGATGCCGCTTGCGCATCGCCGGGGCCAATCACCTGCCTGCAAGTTAGTTGCCTGTGAATTTCAGCCAATCGTAATAGGCGTAGAGCGGGTTCGCCCCGTTATAGGAGCCGAGCCAGGAATCTACCCCCGTTCCGTTCCAGAGGTTCATCATGATTTTACCGGGCCGTGAGGGGATGTTGCTGGTTGCCGTATGCTTCAGGACCCCGTCCACATACCATTTAATATAACCGGGCTGCCAGTCGAAGGCATACGTATGGTAGCCCTGGGAAGCATCGAAGCCGAGATTCACAATCTTCTCATGTCCGCCGACACCGTTCGTGTAGTAATTGAACTGGACTTTGGTGGTATCCTTGCCGAGGAACTCAATATCGATCTCATCCCAGGGCGTGCCGTCCGAAGGCCCGGTGTAGGTGAAGAAGGAGGAGACGATGCCGCTGTTCTTGGCCGGCTTCATGCTGACCTCGTATTTGCCGTAGCCGTACTTGTACACGGAGCGGTATTCCGCACCGTCAAATTTATTGTTGCTGGGACTGGTCAGGGCCAGACGAAGCTGTCCGCCGCTGGTGAATGAGATATTATTCGCACGCCAGGTGCAGTTGAACATAGAGCCGTTCGAGTAGCCGTCTGCTTTTTGCCAGGTTGCGGGGTTGAAGTAAGTCAGAGGCTCATCAAAAACGGTGGCCGCCGAAACGGACGGAGCTCCTGTCAGCAGACCGGCGAGCAGCAGGGTCATCCCTGCACCGAATAACTTGTGTAGCTTTCTCCTCATATACGATACCCTCCTTATAATGAAAGCGCTTTACAATATGATTGTAGCGAACCTTGAAGCCGGCCACTATACCAACTTGCGAATCGAAATAACAAAAAACCAATTTTTTGCAGAGCAGAGTATTTCACTCCTCTCCCTCACATACTAATAGGGCATGATGGTTAAGGGCTGTACACGTTCAGGAGGGGGATTATGGAGGAGTGGTTCCGCAGTAAATGGCTCCGCTGGATGATCGGCGTGCTGCTCTCACTGATTATTCTATATTTCGTCTGGCTGCTCCGTCCGATGCTGAATGGGGTATTTCTGTTTCTAAAAGCGATCCTGGCCCCGTTCCTGGCCGCCATGATTATCTCTTACGTGCTGAATCCGGTGGTCACTATGCTCTCCAGAAGAAAAATGCCGCGCAGCGTAGCCGTTCTGCTGATCTATGCGGTGTTCCTGACCTCGCTTGCGGTGATCCTGATCAACCTGATCCCGATGTTCATCGAACAGCTGGAGGAGCTGAATGAGCATCTGCCGGAGATGACCCTGCACGCGCAGGGACTGATGAAGGGCATGAATTCCAGGCTGATTCCGCCCGGGGTGGAGACGGGAATGAATAACTGGTTCTATCAGCTGGAGAACCGCCTGGCCGAAGGCATCTCCCACTTCCTTAATAATATCGCTTCGACCATTGGCCTGTTGTTCAATGCGTTCATTGTGCCTTTTCTCGTGTTCTATATCCTGAAGGACTTCGAGGTGTTCGAACGGATGGTGGTCTCCTGCCTGCCGCGTTCGCGCCGCAAGTCCATTGTGACGCTGTTAAAAGACATTGATGAAGCGCTCGGCAACTATATCCGCGGCCAGTTTCTCGTCTGCATCATCATCGGCGTGCTGGCTTATATCGGCTACGCGATTATCAGCATGCCTTATGCGCTGCTGTTCGCCTGTGTAGTGGCGGTGTTCAACATTGTTCCGTATATGGGACCTTTTCTCGGGGCGGCTCCGGCCATTGTGATGGCCTCGACCCTGTCGTGGCGGCTTGTCCTGCTGGTGGCGGTGGTGAATACCTTGTGCCAAATGCTGGAGAGCAACGTGATCTCTCCGCAGGTCGTGGGACGGAAGCTGCACCTGCATCCGCTGCTGATCATCTTCGCGCTGCTGGTCGGCGGGGAGATCGCGGGCATGATTGGACTCATTCTGGCCGTCCCTTTCTTCGCCGCCGCCAAGGTGGTCATCCAGCATATTATCGGCTATTATATCCGCAGAAGACCGGCGTAGAAGCGGCCGCCGATATTAGCAGAAGAATGGTGTAAGGACCGAAGCCGCACCTCCCGCCGCTTCAGCTATATGGGCAATGGCGGCTTCTTCGCGATGACTTCGTGTGAAATGATTGACGGTACATGTATCTTTTGGTTATAATGTGGTGAATATTACGAAGTAAGAAGCAGTATCATAGCAGTGCGATGAAGAGGAGTATTAATTCGTGAGACCGTTATTGCAGAGAGCCGGCACCTAAGGTGCGAGCCGGTTAACGGGCCGCAGTGAACTCACCTCCGAGTAATGGCGCGAGCCGCAGGTTCCTTTAGAGGGGCCAGTGTGTGAACCGTCATCGGCTCGCCCCCGATAGAGGGTGTCAAAGTGAGTGCCGGACAAAGAATGTCCGCCGCTAACTAGGGTGGTACCACGGGAATTCAAACCTCTCGTCCCTAGCGATTATACGCTAGGGATGGGAGGTTTTTTGCTGTAATAGGAAACTATAGTTTCCTGTTGCTGTGAAAAAGGTATGTGTGAATTTGTGAATAAGAGTTCTTGGAAGGTTTCGTAGAATGACTATGATGCTGAATGTGACTGAAGGTCTGGTTAAAACCGAATACAATCGGCTCGTATAGCGGCACACGGCCTGAATGTATGTGAAAAACAGCATACATTGTGCTCGAAAGCAGGCACACGGACTGAATGTATGTGAAAAACAGCATACATTGTGCTCGAAAGCAGGCACACGGCCTGAATGTATGTGAAAAACAGCATACATTGTGCTCGAAAGCAGGCACACGGCCTGAATGTATGTGAAAAACAGCATACATTGTGCTCGAAAGCAGGCACACGGCCTGAATGTATGTGGAAAACAACATACATTGTGCTCGAAAGCAGGCACACGGCCTGAATGTATGTGGAAAACAGCATACATTGTGCTCGAAAGCAGGCACACGGCCTGAATGTATGTGAAAAACAGCATACATTGTGCTCGAAAGCAGGCACACGGCCTGAATGTATGTGGAAAACAATATACATTTTCTTCGCGCAAAGGTAGCCCAAAACTTTTTTGTAGTGGAGACTAATCCCTTAACTTTTTAAGACAGCAGCAGTACCACCTATTACAGCAACACTCCAAGGAGGAGCACAAGATGAGCGACAATATTGGATACCGCGCCCAGACCATCGAGCCGAAATGGCAGAAATTCTGGGACGAGAACAAGACCTTTAAGACAAGTGAAGAGGCAGGCAAACCGAAGTTCTACGCCCTGGATATGTTCCCGTATCCTTCCGGCGCAGGGCTGCACGTAGGCCATCCGGAAGGTTATACCGCTACGGACATCGTCTCCCGTTACAAACGGATGCGCGGTTACAACGTGCTGCACCCGATGGGCTGGGATGCCTTCGGACTTCCGGCTGAGCAGTATGCGATGGATACCGGGCAGCATCCGCGTGACATTACCTTCAAGAACATTGACAACTTCCGCCGCCAGATCAAGTCGCTGGGCTTCTCCTACGACTGGGACCGGGAGATCAGTACGACTGATCCGGGGTACTACAAGTGGACGCAGTGGATTTTCATCCAGCTGTATAACCGTGGTCTGGCTTATGTAGCTGAGGTATCGGTCAACTGGTGCGAAGCGCTGGGAACTGTCCTGGCGAATGAAGAAGTCATCGACGGCAAAAGCGAACGCGGCGGCCATCCGGTAGTCCGCAGGCCGATGCGCCAGTGGATTCTGAAGATTACCGAATACGCCGACCGCCTGCTGGAGGACCTGGAGGAGCTGGACTGGGAAGAGAGCATCAAGGATATGCAGCGCAACTGGATCGGGAAATCGACCGGTGCCGAGGTGACTTTTGCCATTGAAGGCCATGAGGCCACGCTCGAAGTGTTCACGACCCGCCCCGACACTCTGTTCGGAGCAAGCTACTGTGTACTGGCACCGGAGCATAAGCTGGTGGATGCCATTACCACGGAGGAACAGAAGGCAGCCGTTGCCGAATACCGCGACAAGGCTTCCCGCAAGAGCGATCTGGAACGCACGGATCTGGCCAAGGAGAAAAGCGGTGTATTCACCGGCGCGTATGCGATTAATCCGGTGAACGGCGCGCAGGTGCCGATCTGGATTGCTGACTACGTGCTGGCCGGCTACGGAACCGGGGCGATTATGGCCGTTCCGGGTCATGATACCCGTGACTGGGAATTCGCCAAGCAGTTCGGCTTGAACATCATCGAAGTGGTGCAGGGCGGCAATATCGAAGAGGAAGCCTATTCCGGCGACGGTCCGCATGTCAATTCGGAATTCCTCGATGGCCTGTCCAACACCGAAGCGATGGCCAAAATGATCGCCTGGCTGGAGAGAAAGGAAGCGGCAAGGGGAAGGTGACCTACCGACTGCGCGACTGGCTGTTCAGCCGTCAGCGTTACTGGGGAGAGCCGATTCCGATCCTGCATCTGGAGGACGGCACGATGAAGACCGTTCCTGTGGATCAGCTGCCGCTGGTTCTGCCGGATGTCGATGCCATCAAGCCTTCGGGCACCGGTGAATCTCCGCTGGCGAATGTCACGGAATGGGTCGAAACGGTTGATCCCGAGACCGGCATGAAGGCCCGCCGCGAGACCAACACCATGCCGCAATGGGCCGGCAGCTGCTGGTACTACCTGCGTTATATTGATCCGCACAATGACCAGGAGCTGTGTTCACCGGAGAAGCAGAAGGAATGGCTGCCGGTTGACCTGTATATCGGGGGAGCCGAGCATGCGGTGCTTCACCTGCTGTATGCCCGCTTCTGGCACAAGGTGCTCTACGATATCGGCGTAGTCGATACCAAGGAGCCGTTCCACAAGCTGGTGAACCAGGGAATGATTCTGGGGAACAATAACGAGAAGATGAGTAAGTCGCGCGGCAACGTCATTAACCCGGATGAGATCGTGGAAGCTTACGGCGCAGATACCCTGCGCGTCTATGAGATGTTCATGGGGCCGCTGGAAGCAACGAAGCCTTGGAACGAAAAGGGTGTTGAAGGCATTCACCGCTTCCTCTCCCGCGTATGGCGCCTGTTCGTGAATGAAGACGGCAGCCTGAGTGCGAAGATTACAGAGGGCGGCGGCACGGATGAATTCAAACGCACCTGGCATAAGACGCTGAAGAAGGTCACCGAAGACTTCGAGCATCTGCGCTTCAATACCGCGATTAGCCAGCTGATGATTTTCATCAATGACGCTTATAAGCAGGAGAGCCTGTCCAAGGAAGCGGCTGAGCAGTTCGTGCAGATGCTGTCGCCGCTGGCACCGCATATTGCCGAAGAGCTGTGGGAGCTGCTGGGCCACGAAGGAAGCATCAGCTATGTCGCCTGGCCGTCCTATGATGAAGCCTGGACCGTAGATGCTGAGGTTGAGATCGTCGTGCAGGTCAACGGTAAAATCGTCCAGCGCGCGCTGATTCCGGCGGATATGGGCCAGCAGGAGATGCAGGACCACGCCCTGGCCCTGCCGAATGTGAAGTCGGCCGTCGAAGGCAAAACCGTACGCAAAATCATTGCCGTTCCTGGCAAGCTGGTAAATATCGTAGTGGGTTAAGCGAAGAACGCAATTCTGCCCGCAGCAACGGAGGTATCCGTGCTGCGGGCTTTGTTGGTTTTCAGGCTAAGCCCCGACCAAAAGCGCGGATAAGAGCTTCAGAGGGCACTAAGGATCGTCCGACTAAGGCACAGGGCGGCAGAACGGCATAGTAATACAGCCCAAGGTGCGGGGCGGCAAGACAGCATGAGTAATGCAGCCCCAGAGGCAGGGTGGCAAGACGAGTAGCCGGCACAGCTCAGCGAGAGAGCTGCCTTAGCGGTCTATCCGGCTCTGGGCAATGCTGCCGAGTCCGAACAGCTCGTCGAGCTTTTCCACATCCTCATCGTACTTGTCGTGTGTGGTGGTGATCAGGCGTTCGAATACCCCCTCCAGACTCGTCTGTAAATGATTCAGTGCTTGCGCGGTGATGCCGCCACGGACGGCAACCCGTTCCTGCAGCTCCTGCGGGGTGAACGAGCCTTCGGTCAGCAGCTTGCCTGTACCCAGCAGCATCTCACCGGCCAGCCGGGTGACCAGGGCTTCATCGATGCCGGTGGCTGCTACAGCCGCTTCAATCCACCGCTCCAGGAAATAGCTGAGAAAGGCCGGACCGCAGCTGGAGAAATCAGAGGCAATCCGTGTGTGTCCTTCAGGAATTTCCTCGGGAACACCAATACATGAGAATAGCTGGAGCAGCAGCAGCCTGTCTTTCTTATTTAAGCGGCTTCCGAAGATGCACAGCGAACTCCCGCCCCTGACGGAATGGGTGATGCTGGGAATGATTTTGGCAACTTTGGAGGGCAGGGCCGATTCCAGATGATAGAGCTGCACAGGGCTTGTAATGGATACAACGATCTGATCGCTGCGCAGATAAGGGGCGATCTCATCGGTGACGCTCTTGAACTGCAAAGGCTTGATACACAGGAACACAAGATCGCTCTCCGAGGCGGCTTCGATATTGCCGGAGCAAAGGGTGATTCCGGGATGAAGCTTCTTCAGCTCCATCAGCCTGCCCGGGCTGCGGTTACTGGCCATTACATCACATGGATCAAGGGCTCCCGACCGAAGGAAGGTGTCGATCAGCAGACTGCCCATACTGCCTGTTCCGATAAATCCCACTTTCATCCTGTGGTACCTCCTTTCTTATGTTGCTGGGTTCTAGGCTTACAGGAATACTCTTCGTTAAATGTATGCAGGGCAGTCTTGGACAAATGACAGGTATTCATCTCAGTTTTGAATAAAATTCCAATATTTTGAGGGAGGACAACCGGATGGATAAAAGAATGATTGTCTGCGCCATCACCGCAGCCCTGCTAGGCGGGGGCCTGGTGTGGGCCGCAGACCACAGGGCACAGGACGATGGCATCGCCGGATGGAGGACGCTAAACGCCGGAATGGCGCAGGCGCTGGGAGTGGTGGACGAAGGGGAGACTAGCAGTGCGGCCGCCGGGGAAAATGCCGGGAGTGTGGTCGGCAGCGGCAAGGCAGGGAGTGGAGTAGCTGGCGGAAGCGTGGCGGGTGGTAATATAGCGGGTAGTGGAGCGGCTGGAGGCGTGGTCGGCGGTGTAACAGCGGGAAGCGCAACAAGTGTTAGAACGACGGGGAATGGCACTGGAAGTAGCGCCGGGACTGCAGGGGATGTAGTGGCTGGGAGCGCGGAGGGCGGTGGATCGGTAGGAAGCGGAGCCAGTAGCGGTGGCGCGTCCGGAGGGAGTGCAGTTGCCGGGGGATCGGTGGCAGGCGCAGAGGGTAACGGAGCAACGGCTGGTGCAACAGAGATCGGACCGGCGAGTGATGGCGCAACCACGTTAGGAGCAACAGGAGGCGGTACGGCCAGTGGGGCAACTGGCGGAGCAGCAGCTGGTGCAGGCGCGGCCCCCACGGTGTCAGGTAATGGCGGTGTGGGTGGTAATGGAACAGCAGGAGCCGGAGCCGCAGCCGCAGCCAGTAATGCCCCGGCAGCGGCTGACGGACGGATCAATGTGAACACTGCCGATGCCAAGGCCCTGATGGATCTGCCGGGCATCGGGGAGAAGAAGGCGCAGGCGATTATCGACTACCGCACCAGTAAGGGAGTGTTCCGCAGCTATAGCGATTTAGGCAAGGTGAAGGGCATCGGCCCCAAGCTGCTGGAGAAGCTGAAGCCGCTGGTGGCATTTTGAGACTGCCGTGACGATTGTCTACGAACAACCAGTCTGCAGAGGCATAGTAAGTTTCAATTGCACTCTGTACATTAGATTAGCCCTCAATCCGCTTGAAGACTGAAGCTGCTGCACTTCGTACATTAGAATTTTGCAAAAGCAGGTCTTTGGAGACTAAATGAGAGAATCAATTGTATGAAGTGCAGCAGAACGTTACTTAGGCGCTGAGAATGCAATTTCTATTGTATGAAGTGCAATCACACCCCGCTCTACGGATGAGCAAATGTGGTGTAGAAGTGGCGGCATGGGAAATCTAAGCGAGAATTAGGCGAAATGTACGTTGTTGCAGGTTATCAATATCCTAGTGAAAACGCAGCCAGGTATGCTACAATAATGAACAACTATTTAGAGAAAGTGGAGATTGCTGATGACTGTGGCTTACCGCAAGAACTGGGATACATACTTCATGGATATTGCCTGCATGGTCTCTACCCGTTCGCGTTGTCCCCGCCGCCATGTCGGCGCGGTGCTGGTGCAGGGCAAGAAGCTGCTGGGTACCGCCTATAACGGTGCGCCGATGGGTGTGCCGGACTGCTCGGAAGCGGGCTGCATGGTCTCTGAGCAATACGAGCGTGAGATGATTGTCGGTGTAGAGACCATGGTCAAAAAACAGCGCTGTATTCGCACAATCCATGCCGAGCAGAATCTGCTGCTGTTCACAGACCGGAGCGACCGGGAAGGCAGTACGGTCTATGTGACAGATGAACCCTGCTGGACCTGTGCCAATATGCTGGCTAACAGTGGAATCGTGGAGATCGTCTACCTGCGCCCTTATCGCAAGGACATGGAGAAGGTACAGGCAATGCTCTCCTCCAAAGGCATTGTGTTCCGGCAACTGGAGAACTATGAGCCGCCTAAGGAAACGATGATTTCGATATCAGAGTAACGGCGTACACCGGCAGGATTCAATTATAGTTAGAGTGAACAAGATCCCGATAGAATATGGACTGACCCCAGAGGAAGAACCTCTGTACACGCATGTGTATGCGTATGCAGAGGTTTTTTGGCGTCCAGAGCTAATTAGGAAGGAGAGATGATCATGAACAGAAGGCCCCTCTTAAGCTTCACAGTTTGCTGGGTGGCGGGAAGTGCCGCAGGTTGTTTGTTCTCTGGCCGCAGTCTGCTAATCTGTCTCGCAGGGCTGCTGTTACTGCCTGTAGTCTGGGCGGTGAGCGGCGGGATACGCTGGAGGGCGGCAGCGGTGTTGGTGACGGCACTGATTATGGCAGCGCTGTACTGGGAATACAGTGAGGTACGCAATGTGAGTCTGCTGCCAGAGGTGTTGAAACAATCGGCAAGCGAACTGGATGAGGCATATGTAACCGCCGCAGGCGTTATTGCTTCTCCGGTGGAGCGGGACGGGGACCGGGTTGATTTTATTGTGAAGCTGTCCGGGATTACACCGCACCAGCTAGAGGAGGAGGGCGACACTGAGACAGCAGGAGGCGATTCGCGGGCGGGAGAGAAGCCGGGTGAAACGGCGGAGGCGGAGACAGCGGAAACAGCGGAAACTGCGGGAGCAAAGGGCAGAGGTGAACGTGTAACCGTCCAGATCAAGCTCCAGGAGGAGAGTGAGATCGCTGAAGCTGCCTTGTGGCAGCGGGGAGACCGGGTAGTCATTGAGGGGGAACTGAACCAGCCGCAGACAGCGCGCAACTTCGGAGGATTCGACTACCGTGCCTATCTGCTCACCCAAAAGATTCACTGGCTGCTCAAAGGAGCAGGCACAGCCAGTGTAACGGTCAACCCCCAAGTTTCGTGGGAACTATCCACTATTCTGCGCTGGAATGATAAGGCAAGATCCGTACTCGGTGCAGAAATGAGCCGTTTATTTCAGGAGCCTCATGCGGGTTATATGAAAGGCCTCGTCATCGGTATCCAGAAGGAACTGGACCCGGAGACGTTCAGACAGTTCTCGCAGCTCGGGCTGACGCATATTCTTGCCATCTCGGGAATGCATGTGGCGGTGTACGTCGGAGTAATCCTGGTTCTTCTGCGCCGCTGCCGCTTGACCAGAGAAACTGCATTAACCGTGACCTTGCTGCTGGTTCCGCTCTATGTACTGTTGTCCGGGGCCGGACCGTCCGTTATCCGTGCCGGAATCATGAGCATGATTGCCCTGCTGGCGGCAAGGCTGGGCATGCTCAAAGATGGACTGAATATTCTGGCTGCATCCGCTCTGATGATGCTGGTCTGGAATCCTTATCTGCTGCTTAGTGTGAGCTTTCAGCTGTCTTTTCTAGTGACGGCAGGACTCATGATTTATACACCGCTTGCTGCGCCGTTGTTCAAACGGTTACCGGGTTGGCTGGGCAGCAGCCTCTCTGTAACGATTATTGCTCAGCTGGTTTCTTTTCCGCTGACGATCTATTATTTCAACCAATTCTCATTGTTGTCCGTTGCTGCCAATCTGCTGTTGGTTCCCTTCATCACCTTCCTGGTGCTGCCCTTGGGAACAGTGGCGTTGCTCCTTGGACGGGTCTGGAATGCAGCAGCGCTCCTGACAGCGCAGCTTGCAGAGTTCCTGAATAATATTACCTTTGCGGCAGTGGAGTGGGTGAACGGATTCACCGCCGGGGTGCTGATCTGGGCTTCGCCATCTTTCCTGTGGATCTGCCTCTACTACGGTCTATTATACGGTTTGCTACATGCGTTGAAGCGGAGGACTGAAGCCATGCTTGTTCTCCAGTTCATGGACGATGAGACCCGGCCGCTGGCGGAGCTGGAGCTGCCGGGCAACCATATCAACACCAACAACCAGCCAGATTCACCATTCACTGCGAACAGCGGGCACGCAGCCTTCACCTTCCAAGCCTATCCGCCCTATCCCCCGACTGGAGCTACGCGCTGGAGCAATCTCGCAGCGATACTGAGCGCTGTAGGCCTGACTCTATTACTCTACAAAGGCTATAACACCGGAGCTCTAGAGGATGGTGCCGGAGCGATCAGCTACCTCGATGTAGGCCAGGGGGACAGCAGCCTGATCACTACGCCGGGCGGAGCGCATATCCTGGTGGACGGCGGCGGAACCGTGAGCTTCGGCAACCGGGAGGCATGGCGTATCCGCCGCAGCCCGTTCGAGGTCGGAGCGAAGACGCTGCTGCCGCTCCTGAAGCAGCGGGGAATTCACCGGCTGGACGCGGTTATCCTGACGCATGGCGATCAGGACCATGCCGGAGGGCTTCAGGCAGTGCTGGAAGGGATGCCGGTATCGGCGCTGCTGTTCAACGGAACATTAGCCGCTACGGAGCCGTACACCAAGCTGATGACGACTGCATTGGACGCGGGTGTCCGGCTGTATCCGGTGCAGCAGGGCATGACGCTGGTCCCGGACGGGGCCACGCGGCTGAACTTCCTCTGGCCGGAGCCTCGATCGGATGGACAGACCCTGCTAGAGGAAGTGGAGGACCAGAACCACGAATCGGTGGTGTTCCGGCTGGAGATGAACGGCAGGAGCTTTCTTTTCACGGGAGACATGGATCAGGCGGCAGAGGAAGCCATCCTGCGGTCCGCAAGTCCATCCGGGATTACGCAAGACGGGCCCATCGACGTCCTCAAGGTCGCCCACCACGGCAGCAAAACCGCCACCAGCGCGGATTGGCTCGCCTTCTGGACCCCGGGGGCCGCTGTCATCTCAGCGGGTGTGAATAACCTGTACGGGCATCCCAACAGCGGTGTGCTGGAACGGCTGGCAGATGCAAACACTGGAATCTACCGGACTGACCAGCAAGGTGAGATTGAGCTCAGGGTGGGCAAGGAGGGAATCACCCTACGCCACAAGCTTACTCCCACCCCGGACTAAGCCTCTCTAATCGTATATAATACAATCATATGAGAGGAAGTGATCGTATCCTTATTGTCCTGGCAGGACTCCTGCTGCTGCTGATCGGCCAGACGATCTACCTGCTGAATTACCGGAGACAGGTCAGTCAGATCAGCAGCCAGCTGTCTTTTATTATGGAGCATCAATCCCGTAAGCTAGTGGCAACCCAGTTGAAGCCGAGGGAGATCAGCAGGCTGGTGCGGGAGTGCAATAACCTGTTAAGCCGCCAGCGAGCGATGGGAGAACAGTTCAGCCGCAAGAATCAGGAGATGAATCTGGCGATTACCAGTCTGTCGCATGATATCCGGACGCCGCTCACTTCGCTGGACGGTTATCTGCAATTGGCGCTGCGGACAGAGGCGGAGCAGGAGAAGGGGCGGTACGTAGAGCTTGCCCAGTCAAGAATACAGCAGATTATCAAGCTGGTCGATGAGCTGTTCCTCTATACCAAGCTGCAGAATCCCGAATATGAATTGGAGCTGCAGCCGGTTGACGTTGTGGAGGTGCTGAAGCGGAATCTGTTTACCTTCATTGATGCCTTCGCCGGATCGGAGAGTGAGCCCGAGCTACGGCTGCCGGAGCATTCTCCCCGGGTGATGGGGGATATCCACGCGCTGGAACGAATCTTTACCAATATCATCGGCAATTATTTCATTCATGGCGAAGGCCCGTTGGCCATAGAGGTTGAAGACAGGCAGGACATGCTGTGTATACGCTTCATGAACCGGCCTAAGGCAGGCAGCAGCGTGGATACGGAGAAGATATTTACCCGCTTTTACAGAGAAGATCCGTCACGTACCCGCCATTCCTCGGGGCTTGGACTCTCGATTGTCAAGGCACTGATGGAGAAAATGAACGGAGACGTATCTGCCAATTCTGCGAGCGGCACCTTCAGCATTCATATCGAATTCGCAAAAGCGGGAAAGGAGCATCCCCATGGGCATCCCCTTCAATCATAACAGCAGAAGAATTCTCATCGTTGAGGATGACGAGCATATTAACGGGATTCTGTCTGATGGGCTTACCGCCGCAGGGTTTCAGTGTACCCGGGCCTATTCGGGCAGTGAAGGAATGCTGAATCTGGCGGAACGCGAATATCACCTGATAGTCCTCGATCTGATGCTGCCCGGATTGTCCGGCGAGGCGTTCATGCGGCGCTTGCGCGGGGAGCTGAAGTACCGGGTTCCCGTCATTATCCTTTCGGCCAAGGATCAGCTGGATCATAAGCTGGATCTGTTCGCGCTAGGTGCTGATGATTATGTAACCAAGCCCTTCGAGCTGAAGGAGCTGATCGCCCGCATCCATGTCCATATCCAGCGGACAGTAGCCGCTGAGCTGGTGAACGAATTCAGACATAAGAATCTGGTGCTGGATTGCACGGCCTACAGTGTTAGGATTCATGGAACGCCACTTCCTCTGACCCGCCAGGAATACCGGATTGTCGAGCTGCTGGTCAGGAATCCCTCCCGCGTGTTCACGAAGCAGGATCTCTATGAGCTGGCCTGGGAGGAGATCTATCTGGGCGAGGACAAGACGATAACGGTCCATGTCAGCAATATCCGCAACAAAATCAAGGCGTATGACAGCGAAGCTTATATCGATACGGTCTGGGGCATCGGCTTCCGGCTGAGCCCATGATGGACTTTGAACTTTCTTAACCTTTTGTTGGCGAACTATTAGTCTTCATCCTGTTAACTTAGGGTAAGGAGGTGGCAGATATGACAGATTGCATCATTGAACTAAGCGGACTAACCAAGATGTACAAATCGAAAGCGGCGGTGCGCAGTGCCAATCTCAAAATCTACAGAGGGGAGATTGTCGGCATCATCGGGAAGAACGGTGCGGGCAAATCCACGCTGCTCAAGATGATTAGCGGACAGGTGTATCCGACCTCGGGGGAGCTGCATTTCTTCAACCGTGCAGCGGCGGGGGACCAGTCTTTTTTCGAGCGGATGGGCGTGCTGATTGAGAATCCCGGGCTATATCCGAACGTCTCGGCCTATGAGAACCTGAAGCTGCTCGCCATCGCATATGGTCTAAGTGACAGGGAGTTAACGATCGGGAAGCTGTTGAAGCTTGTAGGCCTGGACCCTAAAAATACCGACAAGGTCAAAAGCTATTCCATGGGCATGAAGCAGCGGCTGGGAATCGCGGTGGCCTTGCTGGGCAGTCCAGATGTGCTGATTCTGGATGAGCCGATTAACGGGCTTGATCCGCAGGGGATTGTGGAGATTCGGGAGCTCATCCTGGAGCTGAACGCAGCGGGCCTGACCATTCTGATCTCCAGCCATATTCTGGAGGAGCTATCGAAGATCGCCACCAAGTATGCCATCATCCATCAGGGAGAATTCGTCGAGGTAATCTCGAAGGAACAATTGCAGCAGCGTTGTGAGGAAAGGATTGAACTGGAGGTAGAGGAAGCCCGCGAGGTCCTTCCGGTGCTGGAGCGCGAGCTGAGCATTACGAAATATAAGGTGGTGGACAGTCGGACGGTGTATGTATACGACGGGCATATCCACATCCGGCAGATCGTCCAGGTGCTGGCGCAGCAGGGAATCATGATCGATTCCATCGCAAGGCATAAGCAGAGCCTGGAGCAATATTTCCTGGAGCGCACGGAAAGTGCAGGTGAACGCCATGATTAACCTGTTCAAAATGGACCTGTACCGCTTCACGCGGAACAAGATTATGTACCTGCTGCTGCTTTTGTTCTGTGCCTTTCAGATCTTTGGCATCTTCATGATGAAGCAATACGAGCAGCCGGTGGAGGGCCGTCCGATGCTCAGCTTAACCGAGAGCGAATTCATCCAGCATACCATCTCGCAGCCGCCTTCCTGGATGCTGATCTATATCGCGGTGTTCACGATCTATTTCTATATGAGCGAATGGAATTCCGGCTTCCACAAGAATTATATCTCCATGCGGCAGGCAAGAATCTACTCTGTCTTGTCCAAAATGGTGATTCTCGCTCTTTTCGTGGCCATGATGTTCCTGACGCTGCTGATTGCCGATGGGATCGGGAGAAGGCTGTTTTTTGACCAGACGGATATGGGGGATTTAGGCACGCTCGTTACTCTGCTGATCAGCCAATTCCTGCTGCACTGGGCGTTCTCGCTGCTGATTCTCTGCCTTGCTATGATGACTAAGAACCTGCTCGTCAGCTTAAGCGCCAGCTTCGTTCTGGCCCTGAATGTGATCGGGATGGTACTGGCAGCGCTGGAGAATCAGCTCACGGGCGTTCACCTGACGAAATATCTGCTGATCAACACCATTGTCAGTGTGAAGGATTTAGGCAGCACGGCTGACCTGATTCACACGTTCGGAGTGGCTGTTGCGGCGATTCTATTCCTAAGTTATTTTGCTGTCCGCTACAAAATCAAGGAAGATCTGAACTAGGGAGTGGAGTAATCTTCACGTCGGCGGCACCCGGATCAGATTCTTCTGCATTCCCCCGGCAGATCACCGCCCTGTATCCAGGCCTTGAGCAGCTCATTGAACAGCTCCGGCTTCGCCAGCGGGACTCCATGTCCAATCCGGGGAAGCACTACGCCCATGGAGCGGGGATTCGCAGCCACAAGATCCCGGGCGGATTGCTTCATGACAGATTTCTCACGTTCACCTACAGTAACCAGTATCTTGCCTGCGGCTTCACTGAACCCGGCTGGAATGCGGAACGACATATTCTCTTCCAGCACCCGGATCAGCGTCTTCAGCTCCATCTGCCGGCTCTCTTCAACATAACGCTCCAGGTACTCCTCGCCCAGATAGAGCGTCTTGGCCTGTAGCTTGGCGAACCATCTGTACCTGATCAGCGGAAAAGAGAGTCTGACGGCCGGTCCGATCAGCCTGCGGGCGGAGGGGATCGGGCGCACCAACGCACTGTTGATGATGGCATAGTCGATCAGCTCCGGCCTCATGCCCAGCATTTGAGTTAGCACCTGTGCACCCAGCGAGAAGCCGGTAACGATGATCTTTCGCCCCTTCGCCTGATCTTCCATAATGGATAAGAGTTCCTCCGCGCTGCTGCGGATTGTGAACTCCATATCGTCCCGGCTGAACCCGTGCCCGGGCAGGTCCGGGACCAGACAATGATAGCGGGCGAATGCAGCCGCCTGCTTATCCCACATCCACCCGCTCACGCCGCCGCCATGCAGGAAGACCATCAGACAACCCCCATCCGGGTCTCCATACTCCTGAATATGTATAGCCACTCCGCACACCTCATTCCTCTAAAATGAATGAACCTTCCCTACTCCTACGTCCCAACACCCATATGGTCTCACAAGTAGTGTCGGCTTTGCCTTTCTTTTGGGGACGGTACCGTTTCAGCGAAAAGTGGAGCTCTAGTACCGCATCAGCCTTTAAATTGTGGATATAACCTTTTGAGTTTGGCTCGTGCATCTTCCGTAGTGAATTGCCAATCCACTCCTTTTTGAACAGCGTTTCGAGTCGATTCCCATTCGGTTAGTTCGCTGGCTAGCTCTTCCATAGAGGGAATCCGTCTGTCTAAACATTGGCTTGTCATGACGCTCAGCTCAATTTCAGCAATGTTTAGCCAGCTGCCATGTTTAGGTGTGTAGTGGATCTCGAGTCGTTTGGCTAGACGTAACGCCGTCTCGGGTTCAAAAGCTTCATATAACGAGGCAATGGAATGTGTGTTTAAATTGTCCATCACCAAACGAAGGGTCGGTGCGCTCGGGTAATGAACGTCCAAAAGTTCCCGAACTTGCTCCGCCCATTCGATTTTGGTACGTCGTGGACGAACGCTGACATGCCGCCAGCCTGCAAGCGGTTCTGTGAAAATAAAGATACTACAGGTTCCATGGCGTACGTATTCTGAATCTTCTCTCAGTGGCTTGGCTGGTTTCATCGGAATGGGGTTTCGCACGTCATCCAGCAGTTGGAAGGGTTTTTCATCCATGCAAATGACAGGACATTCTCTATCGTAGGGCAAATGGTAGACCTCTAGCACATCTTCCATGGCTGCTACAAACGCCGCATTCTGCTTAGGCGGAATACACCAACATTTACGAAGATGGGGTTTGAGTTCGTTTTTTTAAAATCCGATCCACCGTGTCGTACGAAATGCTGTCAATATACCCCAGTTCTACGGTCTTATCTGCCAACAGTCGAAGGGTCCACCGACTTCTTCCGGCTGGGGGTGTACTGCAACTGAGTGCGATGATTTTCGCCTCCAATTCGCCAGTAACCTTTGGAGGATTCGGCGGGGTCAGTCTCTTTTTTCGTTCAAGTGCCGCCTGCATTCCGTTCACTGCAAAGGACTTGCGCACCAGATATACGGTGTTCGTATGGATGTGTAGCTGCTTGGCAATTTCTACATCTGTAAGTTTTCCGTCCAGTCGATTCTCATCTGCCCACAACAGAATTTGGGCTCGCCGAAGAGATCGTGCGGCCACCTTACCTTTCGAGCAAATCTCCAGTAATTCATTCTGCTGATTTGCGGTTAAGCAAACGGTATATTCACGGTTTCTCATAGTCGACACCTCTTTTTATCTCGACTATATCACATTCACCATATTTTAACTATTTTAAATCTGATACTCTACTAGTAGACCATCAGAATGAAATAAGTGATTTCATTCCATAAATGCGGTAAGGTATGAAGCTGCGTTCGTAGTGAAAAAACAGGGATAAGTGTATTCTGTGCAACTAAAAACAGCGAAACGGATGGACTTCCTCTTCTAATTGTATTCTGTGCAACTACATTTGCCCGCATGGGCGAAAATCCAGGTATAGAGGCATTTTAATTGCACGAAATACAGCTAAACAGAGATTCGGCGGCACATATGGCGATTTAGTTGTACAAATTGCAATTAAGCCTACCCCTTGCACCCTAATCGGGGCGCGGTAAACCCTCAGCAAGCAATTAGTTAAAGTAATTCTCACTCGTTTAAACCTGATACTCTACTAGCTTGGATGCATCTTACAAAAAAAGCCCGGCAGCTTATGCAAGCTGCCGGGGGCTTATTCTACATACCATCAAATAGATTGAACTTGGTAAGCAAATTTTTGGGAGGAGTGGTGGAAGGGAATTTTGGAACTGTAGGAGCGTAGCGTCCGCCTGAAAGCTTTCCGAAGGAAAGCTCGTATCGGAAGCATATGCTTGGTTTGGATTTCTACCGCGAATAGCGGTTTAAAATCAGGAAATCCAAACCTAACAGCGGCCGGAAGTCCAAAACTTCTCTGGAGCCACGACTATCCCGAAATCGGAATGTACAAGTTCAATCTACCCACTTAAAACTGAAAATCCTCATCCCGCAAAGGCTCAACATTCATCGCCCGCACATAACCATTACCCTTCTTCGAGAAGAAGTCATGCTGCTTCGTGTGCGTGCTGATCCCGTTCTGCACGATCGGGTTAATCTCTTCTTCGTCGAACAGCGGGTCATGGCCGAGGTTCATCATTGCCTTGTTGGCATTGTAGCGGAGGAACGTCTTCACTTCCTCAACGAGACCAATCGGAGCGTAGATCTGCTCGGTGTATTGCTCCTCGTTCGCGTGGAGCAGACGCAGCAGGCCGACCAGGGTCTGGTAGACATCGCTCTGGTCTTCTTCAGAGAGCTCCTCGAAAATCTCCTGGGCCAGCACGCCGACATAGACGCCGTGGATGCTCTCATCGCGCAGGATCAGGTCGATGATCTCTCCGCTGCAGGTCATTTTGCCTTGTCCGGCCAGATAGAGCGGGTAGAAGAAACCGCTATAGAACAGGTAGCTCTCGAGCAGAACCGATGCGGACATCGCCAGATAGAGGTCCTTCTTGGTTTCAATCTTTTGATAATATTCCGAGATCGTCTCCGCCTTGAACTGCAGGAACGTATTGTCCTCCACCCAGCGGAAAATCCCGTCAATCTCTTCCGTTGAAGCCAGTGTGGTAAAAATACTGCTGTAAGACTTCGCATGGATCTGCTCCATCATGCCCATGAAGCCGAGGACCGCCTTGCGCTGCAAACCGTCCACATGCTCCATAATCTGCGGCATGCCTACGCCGCCCTGGATCGTATCCAGCAGGGTCAATCCGCCCAGCACCTTCATATAGGAGTCCTTTTCAATCTCACTCAGCGTGAGCCAGGACATTTTGTCATCGGATAATGGAATTTCGTCGTCGGTCCAGAACTGCATAATATTCTGGTTCCAGAACATCAGCGAGAAATCGTCGTCGGGACGGTTCCAGTTCACGGCTTGGATTGCGCTCATAATTGTATATTCTCCCTTTCTGTACCCGTGCCCGCTCTTAGATGGAGCAGGACAGGCATTCCTCGACAGACAGTTTATTGGTCCGGGTGTAGTACAGGGATTTCAGCCCTTTATGCGCCGCATACAGGTAAGAGCGGGCCAGCTCACGGGTTGTGACATCACTGTTCACATGCAGGACCGTCGAGATGCCCTGGTCGATATGGGGCTGAATCTCCGCAATCAGATCAATCACCTTGAACTGGTCCATCTGGTAGGCGGATTTATAATAGAACACATTGTCCGGACGCAGGTAAGGCATCGGATAGTAGGTGGTCGAGTTGGCATACGTGCGGGTCTCGATCTGCTCTACAATCGGCATAACGCTCGAAGTGGCATTCTGGATGTACGAGATGCTCGCGGTCGGCGCAATCGCCAGACGGTAGGCATGGTACAGGCCGTGCTTCATAACCTTCTCACGCAGCTGCTTCCAGTCTTCTGTAGTAGGAATGTAGATCCCTTCGAACAGTTCCTGCGCTTTTGCCGTAACCGGACGGTAGTCCGTAGTCAGATAACGCTCGAAATAGACGCCGCTGGCGTAGTCGGACTGCTCGAATCCATAGAAGGTCTCGCCTGTCTCAGCGGCAATCTCCATACTTTTCTCAATCGAGTGGTAGTTCATCGTCATGAAGAAGGTACGCGCGAAATCACGGGCCTGCTCACTCTCATACGCCACCTTATTCTTGGCAAAATATCCGTGCAGGTTCATCACGCCCAGGCCCACGGAATGCATTTCCTTGTTCGCCTTAGCCACGCCCGGAGCGTTGGAGACGGTAGTCATATCGCTGACAGCCGTCAGTGCCAGCATGCCCTCATGTACCGATTCACGGATCTTGCCGTGCTCCATCACATTCACGATGTTCAGGGAAGCCAGGTTGCAGCTGATATCGCGGCGGATCTCGTCCTGCTGTCCGTAGTCGTTAATCTCCGAAGTCTCCTGCAGCTGGAAAATCTCGGTGCACAGGTTGGACATCTTGATCTGGCCCACACCCCGCAGGGCATGAGCAGCGTTGGCGTTGCTCTTGTTCATAATATACGGATATCCCGATTCAAGCTGGATCATGGCAATCTTGGTCAGCATGTCGCGTGCGCTCATGGCGATCTTTTTCTTCACGCGCGGATCGGCAAGCAGGGTATCATACATGACGTCCAGATCCATGTCATCCAGGTGCGTACCATATGCCTGATAGACCGTATAAGGAGCGAACACATGCAGCGGCTGATTATCCTGTGCGAGCTTGTAGAAGCGGTTAGGCACGATCAGACCGATAGACAACGTCTTCAGGCGTGTCCGTTCATCGGCGTTAATCTTCTTGCTGTCCAGGAACTCCAGTACATCCCAGCCAAAAATATTATAATAAGCCGCACCCGATCCCTTACGCTGGCCCATCTGGTCCGCATAGGAGAAGCCGTCTTCCATGAGCTTCAGGACAGGCATGATGCCTTTGGCCGCATCCTCGACACCCTTAATCGTCTCGCCGCGCGAGCGCAGCTTGGACAGATTGACGGCGACCCCGCCCCCGATTTTCGACAGCTGCATGCAGGTGTTCAGCACATAGTTGATCGAATTCAGCGAATCGTCCATCTCCAGCAGGAAGCAGGAGACCATCTCGCCGCGGCGGCTTTTGCCGGCATTGAGGAAGGTTGGTGTCGCCGGCTGCAGGCGCTGTTCCATCATCGAGCGGGCCAGTGTACGGGCAGTCTCCACGTTGCCGCGTCCCAGATGCAGGGCCACTACCGCTACGCGGTCCGGGTAATGCTCCAGGTACTGCTTACGGTCATTGCTTTTGACGGCATAGTCGGTATAGAACTTGGAAGCCGCCATATAGGAAGGGAAGCGGAAATTATAGTCATGGGCGATCCGGTAGACATCCTCCATCTCAGCAGCGGAGTAACGGTCGTACAGGTCCTCGTAGTAATCATTGGCAATCATGTAATCAATCTTGGCTTTGGTATCCGTGAAGGTCAGGCTGCGCCGCTCCACATCCCGCATGAACTCAGCTACCGCCTCCTGGTCCTTATCCAATTGGAAAAAGCCGCTTTCGTCTCTCTTCATCAACATGTTGTTCAGTTCAATATGCCGCAACCCGGTCCACCTCCTGTTTTATGCGCTGTACATCACCAAATGTTCCCGACAATTCAAACTTGCCGACCACCGGTACGTTGTAACGCTGTGCAATTAAGTCTGCGCTGTGCGCGTATAGCTCACCCCAGTTTTTGTTGCCGCTCGCGGCGATGCCCTTCAGCCTGGAGTGGTTCCGCTCAAGGAACGTTGCCACCTTCTCTGGAATCTGTCCAAATCCGGTGGTGTATGTAACAAGCACATAAGGCTCGTCGATCGTCATATGCTCTTCGATTTGAACAGCCGGAAGCTTCAGCTTATTGATGAATCTTTTAACGTTGCCGGTCTTGGAATCGTAAGCAATCAGCATGGTCTCTAACCTCCTATAACGTTAGCCCTTTCTACTTGACAAATGAAGATGGGTGATTTCACTAGATTTATGGGCTTTGCTATTATATACACTATATTTAGTAATGCTTAATCATTTTATATACCATATATTGAAAAGTCAATAGACCCACAGGCTCTTGCAGCTGCCCAAAATGAAGGGTAAAACCTCCAATCCCACGCCCCGCCTGCATTCTATTCTCTTAGAATTTATTAGACTTTATTTTAAGTATTTTGCAGGGGGGAGGAATGGTACAGATGGGGGCTCGCGGGAAGGGGAAACGGCTATAAAATTTGAAAGCGCTCTGCCGTCGGCGGATGGAGTTTTGATTGCACTTCGTACATTAGATGCTGCTCCAATTTTGGGGGGAATCAGATCTGTTGTATTTTGTACACTTGATTTCAGCTAACAGGGGCTAATGGAGCAGATTCTTCAAATTCTAATGCAGGAAATACAATAGAATGGAGATTAACGGCAAATATCGGCAATTCTATTGCAGAAAGTGCAATCCGCATATTCAATTTTACAATAACAGGGAACCATATCCGCCGGCAGGAGTCTTATTAGGTGAGAGGGGAGAGAACATGCAGAGTAAAGAACTAACGTATAGCATGACCTGTGCCGCCTCGGTATCACTTCGTGAGATGATGGAGACCTACGGCCAGGACGTGTGGAATTATGCTTTTTTCTTAACCCGCAGCCGGGAGCAGGCCAGTGATATCAGCCAGGAGGTATTCCTTAAGGCATACAAGAGTATAGGCAAGTACCGGGGGGAGTCCACCCTGAAAACCTGGCTGCTGACCATCACCCGCAACACCGCGTTCAGCCTAAGGCAGCGCAGCTTCTGGCGGAGATTCGTTCCGCTCGGCAAACACGAGGATACCCGGGCAGCCCTGTCTGCGGAGAAAGAGGCGATCGGCAATCAATATGCGAACCGCATCTGGGAGATCATTATGGAGCTGCCGGACAAGTACAGAGAGGTGCTCGTGCTGGATATTCAGCAGGATCTGCCGGTTGCTGAGATGTCCGTACTGCTTGGAATCGCCCAGGGGACAGTCAAATCCCGGCTCGGCCGGGCCAGACTGAAAGTGAGAGCAGCGATGAAGGAGGGAGACCTGTGAGAACAAGACATGAGCATGAGCATGAGCATGTGAAGGTGATGAGCGGGGAGAAGGACTGGTACAGGCAAGCCGGGCGGAACCCGCTTGCAGAGCCAGGCTTCACGCCGCAGCTTATGGAGCGGATTGAACGGGCCGCCCATGAATCCTCTGCGGATAAAAGCGGACGCCGCCGCTTCAGCCGCATAGCCGTCCTTGGCGGCCTGGCAGCAGTGCTGCTGTTCGGCGCGCTGATCTGGCCGTATGGTCCGGGGGCGGGGCTTGATCCGGCGGGGAGGCTGGCAGCGGTCTTTAAGCCTAGCTCGGGAGCGGCTGTGGTTCAGCCTTCGGCGTCTCCGCAAGGCCTGGGTCTGTACATGATCTCGGCAGAGTTTGAACTAGGCGGGCTTAAGTATTATATGCCCCTACCGCTAGACCGTAATAAGAGTGCTGCAATGGCTGTTGAGACTTCCGCCGGAATCGTCTGGTCGCCTCCGCCGCCAATGGTTGACTACCTAAAGCCTAAATACACACACAATACAGAGCCATATACTCTTTATTTGACTCCAAAAGGGCATGCAGAGCTATCTGCGGATTCAGCACAGCGGTTGTATGTCTTTCCTTTGTATGCAGGAGGTGCGCAGTCATATTTGGCGCTGGGTGGTTTATTTGGAGTTGGAGATTATCTTTTGTATTCCAGCGGCAGCTATAAAATTGGAGAGAATCAGAAAAGGTCAGGAGCTAAGCTGTTTGTGATGGATGTCAGACAGGCTGGCGAGGGGAAGATTCCTGTTCCCCGAGAATTACTAATCATAGATGAAGCGTATCAAGTCTATAAGTCCTTCATGGCTTTTAATTCCGAAAAAGCAGAGCTTCTGGTTGTTTACTATACCAATGATGGAAAGGACGGTTACATCCAGCATAATAAGCTGTATGATATTGCAACTGGCAGTGCCCAGGTACTTTCGGGTGAGATCACCACAGAAAATGTAGAAGTACCTTCCAAACTCCATTATGGAGAGCTTACTGTAGATTCTAAAGATCCTGCGACCATAGTCCACTACGAAGTTAATGGAGAGCAGCGGAGTACAGAGGTTGATATGAAGTCGGGCGAGCAATGGTTCTATGACTGGTGGTATGAGGAATACGGTGAAAAGATTGATGCAACTACAATAAAAAACTGAGCAGTGGGGTACAGTACAGGACCATTGGTGAAATGGTGTTGGCCAGGGAATGCGGAAGTATAAAAGCAACTTTGTTAATGTTGATAAGTTAAATCGGTTAAGAGGAACTCCTTGGAATGCAGGGGGTTCTCCGATTTATGTGCTCCCTCTGGCTCTTGCGGACTGTAAATCTCTTATTTTCTTGATTTGACACAATTGCCCGCTTTTGCGGACTGTGGGGACCTTATTGTCTTCCTAACGGGTCTGTTTCGGGCGAGTTACAGTGAATAAGAGCACTGGAGTCCGCAAAATGGGTGAAATGCTGCTTTTTGGGAAAACAAGCGCATCTCAGTCCGTTACCTTTGTGCTGGCCAAGTCATTTAGTGTATCGGCAATATTCACTCCTATAAACCGGCTATAACCCGATGTGCATCAACGCCTGTCTTCCAATGCCATACTTTGTCTCACCTCCGACACCCTATATTTTCTTTTTCTGTACCACCAGTTCAGTTCATGTAGATAATTTACTAAAAAAAAGCTATACTTTTTGATAATATCTCTAAGTAAACCTGGTTTGTGTTTACTGCTGGAGTTCGATATCGAAGAGTGGAGCGGGATCAATGAAGAAGCTGACTATTGAGGATGTGGCCCAGAAAGCGGGCGTATCAAAAAGCACAGTCTCGCAATTTTTGAATAAACGGTACAAATATATGAGTGAGGCGACCAGAAACCGCATTGCCGAGGTTATTGACGAGCTGAACTACCAGCCCAACGGACTTGCCCGCAGTCTCAAGCAGAACCGCACGCACATGGTTGGCATTATTGTGGCCAATATCGATTATTCACTGTCCATTCAGTGTATCCGGGCCATTGAGAATGAGCTGCAGCGCCACGGAATCCAGGTAATTATCTGCAACTCTGATGAGAATGCGGACAAGGAGAATACCTATGTGGAGACGCTGGTTGCCCGTCAGGTGGATGGCCTGATTATTTTCCCGGCCGGGGATCAGCCCGCGCCTTACACCAAATTAATTGAAGCGGAATATCCGCTGGTCTTCATGGATCGGCTGGTGGACGGGATTACCACCCAGAGTCTGCTGCTGGATAATGAAATGGCGGTGAAGACCGCCATCCGGGAGCTGACCGGCCACGGCCATGAAGCGATTGCTATTCTGTCCCTCCCGCTTGGCGTACATGCGATCACCCCGCGCAAAGAGAGAATGAGCGGTTACAAAAAAGCGATGGAGGAAGCCGGTCTGCCGCTGCTTGATTCGTATATGCGCAGTGTGTCACGCGAAGATATCGCTTCCGCACTGGACGAGTTGTTACAGCTGCCCGAGCCGCCGACAGCGCTGCTTGCCGCCAATGATCTGGTGCTGGGCGAGATTCTTAAATATGCGAACCGCAATGCCATCTCCATCCCCGGCCAACTGTCGGTGATCGGCATTGATGATGCGGAATTCGCGCGTATCTATAACCCGGATATTACAACGATCCGCCAGCCCGCCTATGAGATGGGAATGCAGGCAGCGAAGATTATGCTCTCATTAATCAACGAGGCAGACAGCGCGATGCCCATCACCTATAGATTCCCGCCTTCCTTGCAGCAGGGCGATTCGGTGCAGCCGCCGGCTAAGCGGGAATAAGGCAGGGCGGGGCGGCGAAAGGTCCATCGTGGTGACAGCAGATAGGAAATCTGCTAAGGTATCCACGGCTTTACGGAACCAGGGGCTGTTATTGTGCGGAAAAGAAGGGTTTTGTAAGTTTTACGGACTCAGGAGCCGTTAAATTGCTATTTAGGGCGCTGGATGGCGCGAAAAGTGCGGCTTAACGTCATCTGAGTCCGTTAGGCTTGCTATAGTGCAGCAATTGCCCAAATAACGGCTCTCCGGTCCGTAATTCTATAGTCTGAGAGCAGGATTATGTACATTCAGCAAGACTATGTACTTTGCCGCGCGAACTGCTGGAATGACGACTTGCCGGTCCGCAGGAACAATGCTCGGATGAAACTGACTTATCGTAACTGAGCTGTAACTGAGCCATAACCATGCCGTATCACACTGTAATCCAGCCACACCTCTCTCTCGCTACATATGCAAAAGGGTGTCCCAGCCGTCTGCCGGCTCGGGGACACCCTTTTTGCTGTCTAATGTGTGTTCATGCTGAAGCCTGGCGCTGCCGCCAGCAGAGCACCGGCTCATTGGCTATAAGCCTGCGCTCATGAACTCCTCCAGCCGGGCACGGGTGGGCAGTCCGTCCATATCGCCAGGCGACATTACGGCGAGTGCGCCGATCGCATTGCCGCGCTTCACGGCTTCCGCTACGCTGAGCTTCTCCAGCATGGCGCTGATCACCCCAACCGCGAAGCCGTCTCCGGCGCCGACTGTATCCACCACCTGCTCGACCTTGAAGCCGTCCACATACCCCTCTTCGCCAGCAGAGGTCTTATAGTAAGCACCCTCAGGACCGAGCTTGATTACTACAAGGGATACGCCGAGCTCCAGATAGTACCCGGCAATCTCTTCCGGGGTCTCAAGGCCGGTGAGGATTTTGCCTTCTCCGTGTCCAGGCAGGAACCAGTCGCAGCGGGTCGCCAGATCGTTAATTGTACTAACCATAGTTTCGGTGTCCGGCCACAGGGTTGGGCGCAGATTCGGGTCAAGCGAGACGGTAGCGCCGCGCTGCTTCATGAATTCCATGGCATGCAGCGAGAACTCGTGACAGGAAGCAGAGAGTGCAGAAGAGATGCTGGTCACATGCAGGTGGCCTGCGGAAGCGAAGTAGTCCTCATTGAAGTCGGCCAGGCTCAGCTTGGAGGCGGCGGAATTTTTACGGAAATATTCTACCTTGGGATCTCCGGTCAGTACCTTAGATTTGATCAGCATGCCGGTGGAGAATTCCTTGGTCGTTGTAATGCTCGCGGTATCGATCTTCTCCTTGTTCAGTGCCGAGGTGATGAATTGGCCGAAGTTGTCTTCGCCAAGCTTGGTCACATAACCGGTCAGATGCTCCAGGCGGGATAATCCGGTGGCGACATTGCTCTCCGCACCTGCCAGCGCCTTGGAGAAGGAAGTGGCCTCATGCAAAGGGCCCGCTTCATTGGCGTAGAACATGGCCATCGGCTCCCCGAATGTGACTGCATCCAGCTGTTTGTTCATGAATAGTTCCTCCTAAAAGTTTTGATAGCATAGGCCAAGCGTATAATTGAGTCCTTGATTAAGGTGTGGGATAGAATATAAGTTGAAATTATCACATAAAACGGTTTTGTACAATATAGCAATGCTCATTCAGCAGGCTTATTTTGTTGCAGGGGCAGGTGAGAGGATTATTTGATCCTTGATACATAAGGCTTTGGTGCGAATAATATAAGATTGTTACCGCTGTCTGAATAAATATATATTGACTGTTGGCGGCAATGTTATTACTATTTTCTTAGATGGATAAAGCCTGTTGTTAGTAAATTAGATAAATTAATTTATCTAAATAAATATTCTTATCGAATATAACCAGAGAGGAAGTAACAACCATGAAGAAAATCAAAGTATTGCAGAATATCACCTCTGTTGGCGTAGTAGCTGTTATCCGTGCGGATAATGCCGATGATGCTTATGCCATGTCGGTAGCTTGTATCGAGGGCGGACTGAACAATATTGAAGTTACCTTCACGACTCCGGGAGCCGAAGTAGCGATTAAGCGCCTGGTTGCCGAATATGGGGGCCGCGCTGTGATTGGTGCCGGTACCGTGCTTGACCCGCTGACGGCAAGAATTGCTATTCTGGCAGGCTCGGAGTTTGTGGTCAGCCCGTCTTTTGAAGAGGATACCGCCAAGATGTGTAATCTGTATGGCATTCCTTACATGCCGGGCTGCATGACGCTGAATGAGATGAAGGAAGCCCTGAAGCTGGGCGTGGATGTGCTGAAGCTGTTCCCTGGCAGTGCGTTCGGGCCGGACTATGTTAAGGCGGTTAAGGGGCCTATGCCGCATGTGAACATTATGCCTACCGGCGGCGTGGATCTGAACAATATGGAGAAATGGATCAAGAACGGCTGCATCGCTGTCGGCATCGGCGGCAACCTGACCGCACCGGCCAAGGAAGGCCGTTATGACCAGATTACGGAGCTGGCTGCACAGTATGTAGCGAAGTTCAAAGAGATCCAAGGCCGGTAATAAGGAAGTCAGGCTGAGCCGTTCGCGGAACCGGAGACTTTTATAACCATTCATACAACCCGAAATGTCTTGCCTCTATGGGGCAGGGCATTTTTTGTTACAGTTAGATACGCCTAAAGAATGGAATTGCTGCGGTTCAGGGCAATACTTATAATAGAGGCAGAGTGCCCTAAGCGCCTGCGGACATTGAGAGGTATACCGGAAAGGTGATGCCATGACTGGCGACGATTTTCGCAGCAAGCTGTACCCGACACTGATAGTGGAAGAAGCCGATTATGCGGAGATCCGGACCGCAGTGCACGGCTGCAGGGTGACGGCGGGAGCCATGTATAGACTGTACCGTAACTATAATCATCCGCAACTTTTTGAACAGGGAGAAGTATATGTGCTTGATGATGATGGCAGGGAGAATTATGCTGTGCTCCTGGTGTGTGCAACTACATTATATATACTGGAGGAGCCGTCTCCGTCGTAGCGTAAGCCTTGTACGGGACGGTCTGCTTCTCATGTCATTTCTGTAACCTTCTTCAATAAAAGAGTATTTGAATGATTGCAGCATCCCTTGTATGCTTAGTAGGGATTGCGGACTACAAGTAGAAACGGCTTTGCCGTCCGTTTTTTAGGACGATACCGTTTCAGCGGGAAAGATAAGCAACATTTATGCGCGAAGCATACAGTTTTTATCTTTTAAAATAATCATTACAGGCTTGCAACAAATTCGCAGTCTTGCGCGTCAGTAAGATTGCATAGAGAGGGGGAACCTTCGTGGTGGAGCAGGGACTCATCAGAGCCGCTCAAGCGGGCGATCGCGACGCTCTAATCACCCTATTGCGCGAAATTGAAGGGCATGTATATAAGACGGCCTTCTACATTCTGCATAATGAACAGGATGCTCTGGATGCCTCCCAGGAAGCGTTGATCCGGGTGTATACCAAGATCGGCTCCTATGAGGAGAAGGCGCAGTTCAAAACATGGGTTCAGCGGATAGTTACCAACATATGTATTGACAAATTCCGGAGAACGAAGCCTACCGTTTCTATCGATGAACACGAAATGGTGTTCCAGGATAAAAAACATAACGTAGAGCGCGAAGTGATGTCGGGTTATCTGGCGGAGGATATCCGTGAGGCCATCGACCAGCTTCCGGAGCATCACCGGACGGTAATCGTGCTTCGTTATTTACAGGATTTTTCTTACAACGAGATTGCAGACTGTCTGGATCTGCCTCTGAACACGGTGAAATCGTACCTGTTCCGGGCACGGCAGCAGCTGCAGAATAGACTTCAGGAGTATCAGAAAGGTGGTGTGTCAGGATGAAATGCGCGGAGGTGATGGAATGGATGCACCGCTATTTGGATCATGATCTCAGTCAGGAAGAAATGCTTGAAATGTTCCGTCATATCGACGATTGCCCTTCCTGCGCGGAAGTCTTGGACCGGCTGACACTGCTCTCCGAGCAGCTGGAGCAGCTTCCGGATGTGAAGCCCCCCTTCAGTCTGGTTGACTCTATCCTGCCTCAGCTTGAACAACTGGACCGAGGTGTCCCGGAAGAGCCTGCGGTTATGGAGCCGGAAGATCCGAAGGTTATTCCCTTCTCCCGTTCTAATACCCGGGGCAAGAAGTCCAAGGGCGCTTCACTGGCTGCGCGGACAGGCATTGGTGCTGCGGCGGCAGCTGTAATTCTGCTCATCGCCGTATTCAATATGCCGAAGAGCCTGCCAGGTGCAGATATGGATATGTCATCCAATTTAATGAGCAGTGGAGCGGCGAATTCCAGCGTGAGTACGGAGAATAGTGCGGACGCCCCGCAGGCAGACGGACAGAGTAACAGCGGCGATAACAGCAGCGGCAGTGAACTCCAATTAATGGAACAGGCTACCCCTAGTGAAACGGCAGACAATAATTTGAAATCTGCACCGCCTGCTCCCACTGAGCGTGCGGATCAACCGGCCGCAGCTGGCGGCGGTTCGGATACAGGCACGGAGCCTGCGGTAAGCGAAGCTCCGCCCAGCAAGCGCACCGCTACTGCGCCTCCGGCGGACCGCCCCAAGAGCACCAAGAAAGCGGATGGCCGGTCAGCAGATACCCAGAGCATGAAATCGAGTACACCGACACAACAGAGTGCGGTGGACGATAATCCGGCTGCGGCGGATGTACGGACGGCACCGACTCCAGCCCCTAACGAGGCAGGGGCCATGCTGATGGCTGCGGAGTCCTCGTGGACTTCACCGGACGGGCAGCATATGGCTGAGCTGACCGGCCAGCAGGTTGTAATTTACAGTCTAGCCGCAGAGGGAGAAGAACAACAACGGACAGCATTGGCTTCGCTTCCTTTGGAGGGGAACTGGGTCTCCGGGGTGTGGTCGGAAGACGGCACCCAGTTCACTTATGTGCTACAGCTTGAGGACGGTACGCAGACAACGGAGGTATACACGGTTCCGGCCGAGAGCGCAACACCTGCTCCATCTGCCTCTCAGGCACCTGCCGCCTCACCAGCGTCCAGCGCCTCACCGGCAGCTAGTGTCTCTCCTTCAGCTTCTGCTTCATCCGTCCCCACCCCGGCTATAAGCCCGGACGCGGCAACGTCCGATAAATAACCGGAACGTTCCTCAGGCCTGCGGAATATGCTAAGGCAAGAGGACAGGAATTACAGGCTTTGCAAGTATCATCGGTATGACCGGCGGCCGGGAGAGTTTCTAGAGCTGCTCCCTCCGTCGTTTATATAGATGCGCCGCTGAAACGGAGCGACTTTGGCCTTGGTGCCGGGGCTGCTCCGTTTTTGCTGTGCTCTGGAGCAGGACAAGGTGAGAAAGATGCCTATGTTTTCAGCCGTTTTTTTGTTAAAATGTACGAATGTATTGGGTTGGATACCGACCGGCAAGAAAATGGAAAAGGAAGTGGCGGGATGGATGCCAAAACGGCTGCCAAAGACATCAAGCAAGGAAAGGTCTCTCCGCTGTACCTGCTGTATGGCAGTGAGAAGTTCCGGATGAATGAATTCGCGGCCATGCTGGAGGAACACCTGATTCCCAAGGAAGACCGTGATTTCGCGGTGATCCCGTTCGATCTCTCCGAAACTCCGGTTCAGGCAGTCATTGAAGAGGCGGAGACGGTTCCGTTCATGGTCGAACGCAAGCTCCTGCTGGTGCGGGATGCTGCCCTGTTCACGGCAGGCAAGGAGAAGGCCAAGCTGGAGCATAATGTGGAGATGCTGAGTGAATATATGCAGCACCCTGCCGAATTCAGTGTGATTGTATTTATGGTGAACGGCGACAAGCTGGATGAACGTAAAAAAATCGTCAAAAGCATCAAGGCCTCCGGCACTGTGCTGGCCTTCAACCCTTTGGGAGCGGAGGAACTGCTGCGCTGGGTCGAGAAGGGCTTCCGTGAGCGCGGCTGTACGCTTGCACCGGGTACGGCGGAGGTGCTGATCGCAAGCAGCGGAACCGGGCTCCAGGGCCTGTCTGCGGAGATGGACAAGCTGTGTCTGTTCGCTGGTACCGGCGGGCGGGTGGATGCGGCAGCGGTAGAGAGTCTGGTCCACCGGGGGACTGAGCAGAACATCTTCACATTAGTGGAGGATATTGCGAATCTGCGCCTGGACAAGGCGCTGAATACGCTCTATGAGCTGCTCAAGCAGCGGGAGGAGCCGATTAAGATCGCCTCGCTGATTGCCCGGCAGTTCAGAATCATCCTGCAGGTCAAGGATCTGTCAGCCCACAGCTATTCGCAGGGACAGATTGCCTCCCAGCTCGGACTGCATCCGTATGCAGTGAAGCTGGCCGGAGAGCAGGCCCATAAGTTCGGGAGCCAGCGGCTGCGGCAGATCCTGAGTATTCTGGCCGATCTGGATTATCAGATGAAGACGGGGGCTGTCGATAAGGTGCTGGGCCTGGAGATGTTCATGCTGCGTCTTGGAGCCTGAACCAGGCGGCAGCTCATGTAATTAATCAAAGAGCCTGTCCATCCCGTGATATACGGGCGGGCAGGCTCTTTGATTGTCCGGCAGAATTCAATGAATGAACATAACAAGCATAAAAAAACCTAACCGTATGCAGCATAGCGGTCAGGTTCTTCATGTGCTCGTTATGATTGTCGCCCTTGGCTTAGGCTTGAGCCTTGAGAGCGTTCAATTTCTTAGCCAAGCGGGATTTTTTGCGGGCAGCCGCATTTTTATGAACCAGACCTTTAGTTACAGCCTTGTCCAGCTTTTTGGAAGCCGCTTGGAAAGCTGCCTGAGCAACTTCTACTTCCGTACCTGTCACTGCTACATCAGCAGTTTTCACAGCTGTACGAAGCGCGGACTTCTGGGAAGCGTTCAGTGCACGACGTTTCTCGATCGTCTTGACGCGTTTTACCGCGGATTTGATATTTGGCATTGCATTCACCTCCTGAAAGACATTCGAAATCAACAAATGATTCACAACTTAAAATAGTTTAGCATGAAGGGTAGCAAAAAGCAACATAAAAAGCTTTGGAATTCCGCGCAGCGGTTTGTATAAACGGGGGCTTTCTCTCGCACACTATCAGCAATATGCAAAAGGAGGCTGAACTAAGAATGGAACTGGATCTTCAGCTGTATTCGGTACGTACGGACTTGGCGGTGGAAGCGAAGGAAATGGCAGAGCGGCACGCCAATGCGCCGATCCCCGGTGTCAATGAGGAAGTGGAAGAAGCAGATGGCATCAAGGTCACAAGACTTGCTGTAGCAGATCTTGCCGGTTCTCAGGCGATTGGACGGGCTGTCGGCAATTATGTGACCCTGGAGGTGCCTGGACTGCGTGGCGGGGACACCGGCCTGCAGCAGAAGGTCTCTATAGTGTTTGCCCGGGAATTCGAACACTTCCTGGATAAAATCGGTATTGACCGCGATTCCAAGATCCTTATCGTGGGACTCGGCAACTGGAATGTGACGCCTGACTCGCTAGGTCCGTTGGTCGTTGAGAATTCGCTGATTACCCGCCAGTTCTATGAGCTGGTACCCGACCAGATCTCGCCGGGTTACCGGAATGTCAGCGCAATCGCTCCCGGAGTGCTTGGTCTGACGGGGATTGAATCCAGCGAAGTCGTGCAGGGGATTGTGGACCGCACCAGCCCGGATGTCATTATAGCCATTGATGCGCTGGCCTCCCGTTCATTGGAGAGAATCAACACGACCATTCAGATTGCCGATATCGGCATTCACCCCGGCTCAGGGATCGGGAACAAGCGCAGGGGGCTGACCAAAGAAGTGCTTGGCGTTCCCTGCATCGCCATCGGTGTCCCTACAGTCTGCTATGCCTCCACCATCGTCAATAATGTGCTGGAGATGATGCGGACCCATTTCGGGCAGATGGCTGACGGCGGCGCCCATACCAAAGAGATTATGGGGCTGCTTGACGATATCTCCGAGCAGGAGCGTCTTGCACTTGTGAAGGAAGTACTTGAGCCGCTGGGCCATGATCTGATTGTTACCCCCAAAGAGATCGATGAATTCATTGAGGAGATCGCGAACATTGTGGCGAGCGGACTGAATGCTGCGCTGCATGAAGCGGTAGATCCGGGCAATGTCGGAGCTTACACTCACTGATCTTGTCGCTTATTCCCGGCCCGCACCGTCTGCCGCAAGGCAGAGCCGGTTGCGGGCTTCTTGGCATGTGTTGTCCCTTAGATTCTCTATCTATGTTCCCTGCTATCTCTCATTCTGTGGTTCTAGCATAACCCTTCTGCTCATAGATTTGGAGTATGAGAGATTACAGAGGGCTTAGAGGAGGACATAACAATCATGAACAGAAAATGGTTTCAGCTATGGAATATAGGGCGGCTGCGCGGACGGCTGATGGATATTCTGTCGCTGGGAAGGACGATGCTGCTGCTGGCCGGAGGTTCACTTGTGCTATTCATGCTGCTCGGAGCCGGCGGATTGGCCGGACAGAAGCTGAACTCCTCGCCTATTCCTTCCATGAAAGGCCTCGCCGCATCGCTCTCCAGCGGATTCTTCATGGAGCTGCTGGGCATGGAGGTTCCGCATCTGCCGAAGGGCGAGGAGCCTTCGGCCTTCTCCGGAGACAAGGTGACCTCCTTCGTATTCCGGCTGCTTACTAGTGTCGATCCCGGTGATCCCAAGAGCCTGGTCTCGCGTGAGATGCCCGGACTTGCTGCCGATGATCCCTTCCTGCTGCGGCAAGGCTCAGGAGGGAGTACAGGGGCGCCAGCGGATTATCATCCCGGAGGAGATGAGCTGGCTGCCGGGGAAGAGCCGGGAACAGGAGATGATCCGGGAACCCTGCCGGATTCAGGAACCGGTACAGAGGCTGGCAATGGCCATGACAGCCCGGGAGAAGGTGCGGTGCAGCCTGAGGCTTCGCCAGTTCCAGACCCGGCTGGTACGGAGGGAGACGAGGGCTACTCCGGGAGCGGAGATGCCGAGAACGGAACGGGAGATACCGGGGTCAAGCGTATTCTGGTCTACCATTCTCATCCCCGAGAGGCGTATAATCCGCTGCTTGGCGCACAGAGCGACAATCCCAGCTCGGCTGTTCCTTCCAAGAATGTGATGCTGGTAGGCTCCTATATTGCCAAGAGACTGGAAGAACGCGGGATCGGGACGATCCATGCCAAGGAGGACTATGCTACAGAGGTGCCGGGCTACAACTGGAACTTCTCCTATAAATATTCACGTATGACGGTGAAATCGGCCATGGCCTCTAATCAGGAGATGAGTGAGCTGATCGACATCCACCGCGATTCCCAGCGGCACGGCAAGACCACGGCTGTCATTAACGGGAAAAATTATGCCCAGGTATATTTCATTTTGGGTCATGCGAATAAGAATTGGAAACAAAACGAGGCCTTCGCCAATAAAATCCATCAGTTACTGGAGAAAAATTATCCTGGAATTTCACGCGGCATATGGGGGAAATCATCCGGAAACGGGAATAATGGGGAGTATAACCAGACGTTGTCCCCGAACAGTGTACTGATCGAGGTAGGCGGTATTGACAACAGCGCCGATGAGCTGAAGCGGACCGCAGAACTTCTGGCAGATGCGATTGCCGATGTGTATTGGAGCAGCCGGGATGCAGAGAAGGCGGCCGCACCTGATCAGGGCGGTGTTCCGTCCGGAGACGCGAAGACACCGGCAGGCGGGGCTTCCTGAAGCGATTATAGTTGAAAAGGAGCGGAGCATATGACACGGTTCGGTAAAAAGCTGGTGGTAGTCGGAATATGGGCGGGCGTGGGGCTGCTGGTCGGCCTGCAGTTCGGCGGCAGTGGCGGTTCGGGATTCTCCGGCATACTGCCGGACTGGAGCAAGCCTGCCGGGAGCAGTGTGGCCGGCAGGCAGCTTCCGGCCGGTGCGGCCGACACGGCGGGGACTGCATACGTTCCGGCTGCCGGTAAGGCTCCTGGCGGGCAGGCTTATGTGTATGTCCCCGTGACTATTGATCCTGTAACGGGTGCCTACACTGCGCTGCCGGTGCAGCAGCCGGTTGCAGGCACACAGGGACAGACGGCTGGCGGCACGGGCAGTCTCCCCCAGCAGGAGGTGAAGGACTACACTGCGCTCAGTCCCGAGCAGATTCTGATCCCGGAGGAGCAGAAGAGGACGGTTGATGTGCTGGCGGATAAGACTGCCGGCCTGCTCCAGCAGGCCTCGCAGAAGGGCATCCGCTGGGTGGTCTCACTCTTCGACTCCACGGAGGAGTGAGCAGGAACGGCCGGGAGTTTCCCGGGCTGGAATGGGGTTCAGGACATAAACGGCTGAGGCTTCTGTACGCCCGCAGCCGTTTTTTTTTGTAATTATTGGGGAAATCAGCCTGTGATTGCAAAGGATCAAGGCGGTTTCTTTCTTTTCCAGCGGCTGGCGGGATTGATGGGCGAAGCCCGTACTGTTATAATGAGTGGATTAACATTAGGCTATTTGTGGGGGTAAGGCATGACGGACGTTCAGAAACGACAACAACAAATTCGCAATTTCTCGATTATTGCACATATAGACCATGGCAAATCGACACTGGCTGACCGCATTCTGGAGTATACGGGTGCGCTTACTACGCGTGAGATGCAGGAGCAGGTTCTGGATCAGATGGACCTGGAGCGTGAGCGCGGCATCACCATCAAGCTGCAGGCCGTACGCCTGACGTACCGTGCCGATGACGGACAGGATTATTATCTGAATCTGATTGATACACCAGGGCATGTCGACTTCACCTATGAGGTATCCCGCAGTCTCGCGGCCTGTGAAGGCGCACTGCTGGTAGTGGATGCGGCGCAGGGGATTGAGGCCCAGACGCTGGCTAACGTGTATCTGGCGCTCGACAACAATCTGGAGATTCTTCCGGTACTCAACAAAATCGATCTTCCTAATGCTGACGCCGAACGCGTGAAGCAGGAGATCGAAGATGTCATCGGGCTGGATGCCAGTGAAGCCGTGCTGGCTTCCGCCAAGGCAGGCATCGGCATCAAGGAGATTCTGGAGCAGGTCGTGAAGCAGGTTCCGGCGCCGACAGGCAGCTCGGAGGAACCGCTTAAGGCGCTGATCTTCGACTCCCATTATGACCCTTATAAGGGCGTTATCGTCTATGTTCGTGTAATGGACGGCAGCATTCGTGCCGGTTCCAAGATTAAGATGATGGCCACCGACAAAACCTTCGAGGTGATCGAGGTTGGTGCCTTCATGCCGCGCATGACTATCGTGCCTGAGCTGAACATCGGCGATGTCGGCTTCATTGTGGCCGGAATCAAGCACGTAGGCGACACCCGTGTCGGGGATACGGTGACGGATGCCAAGCATCCGACCGCTGAGCCGCTGCCGGGCTACCGCCGGATTAATCCGATGGTCTACTGCGGTCTCTATCCGATTGAGACTTCGGATTATAATGATCTTCGTGAAGCGCTGGAGAAGCTGCAATTGAATGATGCTTCCCTTAGCTTCGAGCCGGAAAGCTCCAGTGCCCTGGGCTTCGGCTTCCGTTGCGGCTTCCTGGGACTGCTGCACATGGAGATTATTCAGGAGCGGATCGAGCGCGAGTTCAATCTGCCGCTGATTACTACGGCGCCGAGCGTTATTTACCGCATTAAGCTGACGAACGGAGAGACCATTCAGATCGACAATCCGTCACATTACCCGGAGATCGGGACGATTGACTTCATAGAAGAACCGTATGTCAAAGCTGGAATCATTGTACCTAACGACTTCGTGGGTACTGTAATGGAGCTATGCCAGAACAAACGCGGTGAATTCGTCAATATGGAGTATCTGGATACCAACCGGGTAACAATTACGTATGAGATTCCGCTGTCCGAGATCGTCTACGACTTCTTCGACCAGCTGAAATCCGGCACGAAGGGTTATGCGTCCTATGATTACGAGATTTCCGGTTACCGCCAGTCCAACCTGGTCAAGATGGATATCCTGCTGAATAATGAGCAGGTCGATGCATTGTCCTTCATCGTTCACCGTGACCGCGCGTATAACCGCGGCCGGGTCATCTGTGAGAAGCTGCGCGGCATCATCCCGCGCCAGATGTTCGAGGTGCCGATCCAGGCCTCCGTCGGCACAAAGGTGGTCGCACGCGAGACCGTTAAGGCGATGCGCAAGAACGTACTCGCCAAATGCTACGGCGGCGATATCTCGCGTAAGCGGAAGCTGCTGGAGAAGCAGAAGGAAGGGAAGAAGCGCATGAAGCAGGTCGGCAGCGTCGAGGTGCCGCAGGAAGCGTTCATGGCCGTGCTTCAGATTGAGTAGCAGGATATAAAGCTCCGAGGAGCTTTTCGGTTTATCGCAGAAACGGGTGCCGTCCTACGCAGGGCGGTACAGCCGTTTCTTCTTGCTTTTCAGCAGCAGGTGCTGTTGCAGGCCTGTATATTAATAGAACAAAGGAGACAGCTAATGAACACAGCTACGAACACTGCACACCATGGCCGTCCCCCTGAGGCCGTATATATTCACATCCCGTTTTGCACCAATAAATGCTTCTACTGCGATTTCAATTCTTATGTGCTGAAGGACCAGCCGGTGATGGATTATCTCCATGCGCTTGACCGCGAGATGGAACTGACCGTGCAGCAGACACCTCCGGGTGTGATCAAGACGATTTTTGTCGGCGGGGGTACGCCAACGGTGCTCAAGCCTGACGAGATGGCTTATTTCCTGCAATCGGTCCGCAGGCATTTCCCGCAGTGGGATGAGCATATTGAATTCTCCATGGAAGCTAATCCCGGTACAACCGATATCGATAAGCTCAGGGTCATGAAGGAAGGCGGCGTCAACCGGGTCAGCTTCGGGGTGCAGGCGTTCCAGAATGAGCTGCTGAGCGGAATCGGCCGGATTCATGATGTGAATGACGTATACCGCAGTCTGGAGAATGCCCGTGCGGTCGGGCTGGATAACCTGTCTCTGGATCTGATGTTCGGCTTGCCGAACCAGACCGTCGATATGCTCAGAGAGAGCATCGACAAGGCACTGGCGCTGGAGCTTCCGCATTATTCCATCTACAGCCTGAAGGTGGAGGAGAATACGCTGTTCCACACTCTGTTCAACAAGAACAAGCTCCCGCTGCCGAATGAGGAGGATGAGCTGGCGATGTATCTGCTGCTCATGTCTACGATGGAGGCCGCCGGGTATACGCAGTATGAGATCAGCAACTTTGCCAAGCCGGGCATGGAGAGCCGGCACAATATAACCTATTGGCGCAATGAGGATTATTATGGTCTGGGCGCAGGGGCGCACGGGTATGTGGGCCGGCAGCGGCACATGAATATCAAGGGTGTGAACCCGTATAACGAGGCTTCGCGCAGCGGACTGCCGCGTCTGGACAGCTTTGAGGTCTCCGAGCAGGAGGCGATGGAGGATTTCATGATGGTCGGCCTGCGGATGCGCGAAGGGATATCGGATGCGGCATTCCGCTCGCAATTCGGGAAGCCGCTGGAGGCTGTTTTTGACGCACCGCTGCATAAAATGCTGAAGGCCGGGCTACTGGAGCAATCCGGGGACACCTACCGCCTGAGCAAGCAGGGAATCCTGTTCGGCAACGATGTTTTCGGAGAATTTGTCGGTGCCCTGACAGAGGTTTAATTTTGAAATACCCCTTGAATTGTAATTCACCATATTGTATATTTATTCATATTAACAACAAGGGGTGAGTCAAGGTGCTTGTCAAAACGGATCATTTCCAAAAGACCTCTCCAGCAGGAGAACAAGTGATATGCAGAAATGCTACGGTGGAGGATGTAGAGCCGTTGTATCTGATGATAGAGGAGTATGCCAGGCAGGGGATTATGCTGCCCCGTTCCAGGCAAGCACTGACCCGCCAGATTGACCAGTTCGTGATCGCTGAGATTGGAGGCGAATTTGTCGGCTGCGGTTCCTTATTCCGGCTCGGAAGTGATCTTGTTGAGGTCCGGTCGATTGGCCTGAATGATGCAGGCAAGGGCAAGGGTGTAGGCTCGATGATTCTGGAGAAGCTGGTGGAAGAAGCAAGACGTCAGCAAATCCCGAAGATTATGGCGCTGACCTACGCCGTAGACTTCTTCCTCAAGAACGGCTTCGATGTGGTGGAGAAGGAGATTTTCCCCGAGAAGGTCTGGACCGATTGTGTGAACTGCAAAAAGCAGCATGCCTGCGATGAGATCGCCGTGCTGAAGAGACTGGACTAATCCGGCGGGCCATAGCCCCCGGTAAACTATATAATAAGAAACCACTGTTCTCCCGGGAAGCTGAGCTTTCTGGGCGACAGTGGTTTTTTGCGGATCAAAGGAGCACCGCAGGAGATTAAGCATAAGGTATTTATCAAGACATGGGCGAGGAATGTACGAGCAGATTAAAGTGTATAGATAAGCTTACGCTGCTGCTCTACCAGTTTGGCAATGTTCCAAAATATTGCTTTGACTGAAATAGGCGCAATCAAGTTGCTGAACTCACTTGACAATGCCGAGGTCCATTTGGTATTTTTGTATTAGTGGTTAGCACTCATCTCGTTAGAGTGCTAACGAATCGGAGCCACAGCCAGGTAGGAGGGAATAACATGTTAACTGAACGCCAGCGAATGATACTGAATGCCATTGTCGATGACTATATTTCTTCCGCTGAGCCGGTGGGCTCGCGCAGTATCTCGAAACGCGGGGACGTGGGCTACAGTCCGGCCACGATCCGCAACGAAATGGCCGATCTGGAGGATCTGGGTTATCTGGAACAACCTCATACGTCGGCAGGGAGAATCCCGTCCCATAAAGGCTACCGCTATTATGTGGATCATCTGGTACCGTGGAATTCCGCCGAAACGGCTGAACTGGGCACGATCCGCGCTTTTTTCGCCGAGAAGCTGAATGCTACAGAGCAGGTTATCCAACATGCGGCAATGATCCTCTCCAATATGACGAATTATACTTCCATCCTGCTGGGACCGGAGGTTTTTCATACTTCATTGCGCCATTTCCAGCTGCTCCCGCTCGATGACAAGACCGCTGTGGCGATTATCGTTACCAGCACCGGGCAGGTAGAGAACAGAACCGTGAGTCTTCCTCCGGAGATCTCTGTGTCCGAGATGGAGAAGGTCGTGAATCTGCTGAACAGCAAGCTGGTCAATGTACCGCTCTATAAGCTGAAGAGTCAGCTCTATTCCGAGCTGGGCGAAGAAATGCAGCGCCACATCTCCCACTATGAAGAATTAATGCAGGTGCTGGATAAGGCGCTTGAAAGCGACCAAGATCAGCGGATTTACCTAAGCGGGGCCACGAATATGCTAACCCAGCCGGAGTTCAAGGACGTCGACAAGGTCAAGACGATTCTTGATCTGCTGGAGGAGACCCCGACCCTGCTTGAAATGCTGAATCCCGCTGCGGGCGGGACAGGAATGCAGGTGCGCATCGGGACAGAGAATAAGCATGAGGCTTTTGCCAACTGCAGTCTGATTACCGCTACCTATTCACTCGACGGCAAGCCGCTGGGAAGCATCGGCATCCTGGGTCCGACCCGTATGGAGTACGCGCGTGTAATGGGCATTCTGGGTATTCTGTCCCGGGATTTGACAGCGATGCTGGCACACTGGTATAAGTGAACAGAGTGTATTAGTTCATCGTGAATGATATTAAGGAGGTGAAGACAACTTGAAAGAGGAAGAGGTTCAGGAAATGAATGAGAAGAATGATCCCTCGGTGAATGATAATCACGCGGCTGAAGAGGCTGATGCCACAGCAGATAGCGGCGCATTCACGGCTGAAGAGGCCGGCGAGGCGGCTTCAGGCAATGAGGAATACAGAAAGCTGCAGGAGCTTGCAGATGAACATCAGGCGCGCACGTTGCGTGTGCAGGCTGATTTCGATAACTTCCGCCGCCGGACCCAGAAAGAAAAAGAAGAGCTGGCCCAGTATGCAACATCCAAGCTTGTAACCGAACTGCTTCCGGTCATGGATAACTTTGAACGCGCACTGGCAACTCCTGCCGCAGGTGCAGATGCTGAAGCATTCATCAAAGGCGTGAATATGATTTTCCGCCAGCTGGAGGGAGTGCTTAAGTCTGAAGGACTTACAGCTATGGAGGTCGTAGGACAGCCGTTTAACCCTGAATATCACCAGGCGATCATGCAGGTGGAGAGCGAGGAGTACGAGGAAGGCATCGTGACGGAAGAGGTCCAGAAGGGCTATCTCCTGAAGGATAAGGTTCTTCGTCCGGCCATGGTCAAAGTCAGCATGTAGTTCTGTTCTATATAAGATAAGCAGGCATAGATGGAAATAAGGTTCCACAATAATATAAATGGCTGAAGCCCCGGGCTTCACATTATCTCTGAGGAGGCACATTACAGTGAGTAAAGTTATCGGTATTGACTTAGGAACCACGAACTCTTGCGTTGCCGTTATGGAAGGCGGCGAAGCCGTTGTTATCCCGAATCCGGAAGGCGCGCGTACAACCCCATCGGTTGTAGGCTTCAAGAAAGACGGCGAACGCATCGTCGGCGAAACAGCGAAACGCCAGGCCATTACGAACCCTGACCGTACCATCGCTTCCATCAAGCGCCACATGGGCACGAACCACAAAGAAAGCATTGACGGCAAAGACTATTCTGCACAGGAAATCTCGGCGATGATTCTTCAGAAGCTGAAATCCGATGCGGAAGCGTATCTGGGCCAGACTGTAACCCAGGCGGTAATTACAGTTCCGGCTTATTTCAATGACAGTCAGCGTCAGGCTACCAAGGATGCGGGCAAGATTGCCGGCCTCGAAGTGCTGCGTATTGTCAACGAGCCAACGGCAGCCGCTCTCGCATACGGTCTGGAGAAGTCCGAAGATCAGACGATTCTGGTCTATGACCTTGGCGGCGGTACGTTCGACGTATCGATTCTGGAGCTGGGCGACGGCTTCTTCGAGGTAAAAGCAACCAGCGGTGACAACCGTCTGGGCGGTGACGATTTTGACCAACTGGTTATGGATTATCTCGTAGCTGAATTCAAGAAAGAGCAAGGCATTGACCTGAGCAAGGACAAGGCGGCTGTTCAACGTCTGAAGGATGCTGCAGAAAAAGCAAAGAAAGAACTGTCCGGCGTACTGACCACTACCGTTTCGCTTCCGTTCATCACGGTTGTTGACGGAGTGCCTCAGCACTTGGAGATCAACCTGACCCGTGCCAAGTTCGACGAACTGACGGCAAGCCTGGTTGAGCGTACACTCGGACCTACCCGTCAAGCGCTTAGCGATGCCGGCATGACACCTGCGGATCTGAACAGAATCGTTCTGGTCGGCGGCTCGACCCGTATTCCTGCCGTACAGGATGCAATCAAGAAGCTTACCGGCAAAGATCCTCACAAAGGCGTTAACCCGGATGAAGTGGTAGCCCTGGGTGCTGCTGTTCAAGCGGGCGTTCTGACTGGCGATGTAAAAGACGTAGTCTTGCTGGACGTTACTCCGCTGTCCCTCGGTATCGAAACTGCAGGCGGCGTATTCACGAAGATGATCGAGCGCAATACTACGATCCCTACAAGCAAATCGCAGGTATTCTCTACTTTTGCTGACAACCAGCCAAGCGTCGAAATCCACGTATTGCAGGGTGAGCGCCAGATGGCGAACGGCAACAAAACGCTGGGACGCTTCATGTTGAACGAGATTCCGCCGGCACCGCGCGGCGTACCGCAGATCGAAGTTACCTTCGACATCGATGCCAACGGTATCGTTAATGTCTCTGCTACAGATAAAGGCACGAACAAGAGCCAGAAGATCACCATCACTTCTTCCAGCGGCCTCAGCGACGCCGAAGTGGAACAGATGATGAAGGATGCCGAGCTGCACGCTGAGGAAGACCGCAAGCGTAAAGAACTGGTCGAAGCCAAAAACGGTGCTGACCAGCTCGTATACTCCACAGACAAAGTAATCAAGGATCTGGGCGACAAGGTAGATGCTTCCGAGATCGACAAGGCCAATGAAGCCAAGGACAAACTGAAGGCTGCACTGGAGACCGACAACCTGGAAGAAATCAATGCCGCTACAGAGGCGCTGAATGAGATCGTACAGCAATTGTCCGTGAAGCTGTATGAGCAGGCTGCCCAAGAACAGCAAGGCGCTGAAGCGGGTCAGGGTGCTGCTGAAGGCAATGCCAAGAAAGACAACGTGGTAGATGCCGATTATGAAGTGGTTGACGATGAGAAGAATCAAGGGTAACCTTAGACGATACGTTTAATTTTGGTGAGAGGGGAAGGTCAAGACCGGGGCATCCCGTGTTTTGGCTTTCCTTTTACCATGTATACAGGGGAAATTGACGATGTACGGAGGTGAAGGCAGTGGCAGATAAACGTGATTATTATGAGGTGCTCGGCCTCGGCAGAGATGCTTCAGAAGATGAAGTGAAGAAGGCCTACCGCAAGCTGGCGCGCCAGTATCATCCCGATGTGAATAAAGCGAGCGACGCCGAAGAGAAGTTCAAAGAGGTCAAGGAAGCCTATGACGTCCTCAGTGACGGGCAGCAGCGGGCGCGTTATGACCAATACGGGCATATTGACCCTAATCAGGGAATGGGCGGCGGCTTCGGCGGCGGCGGCGGAGATTTCGGCGGTCTTGGCGATATCTTCGATATGTTCTTCGGCGGCGGCGGACGCCGTGATCCGAATGCACCGCAGCGCGGCGGCGACTTGCAGTATACGATGACCATTGAGTTCAAGGAAGCGGTGTTCGGCAAAGAGACCGATATTACTATTCCGCGCACGGAGACCTGCGATACCTGCTTCGGCTCCGGGGCTAAGCCGGGTACCAAGCCGGAGACCTGTTCCGTCTGCCATGGCAGCGGGCAGCAGGAATTCGTGCAGAATACACCGCTTGGACAGATGCGTAACCGCCGCCCCTGTTCCCATTGCAGCGGCACAGGCAAAATCATCAAAGAGAAATGCACCACCTGCGCAGGGCAGGGCAAGGTCAAGAGACAGCGCAAGATCCATGTGCGTATCCCTGCCGGTGTCGATGACGGCGCGCAGCTGCGCATGACCGGTGAAGGCGAAGGCGGCACACGCGGCGGCCCGGCCGGAGATCTGTACATTGTAATCCGTGTGAAGAATCATGATTTCTTCGAGCGCGAGAACAACGACATTATGTGCGAGGTTCCCTTGACGTTCGCTCAGGCGGCACTCGGTGACGAGATTGAGATCCCAACGCTGACCGAAAAGGTGAAGCTCAAGATCCCGGCAGGCACCCAGACCGGTACCTTCTTCCGCCTCAAAGGCAAAGGGGTTCCGCATCTTCGCGGCAACGGCGTCGGTGACCAGCATGTCCGCGTCATCGTAGTCACGCCTAGCAAGCTCAGCGATGAGCAGAAGGACCTGCTCCGCCAGTTCGCCTCCTACAACGGAGAGAACACGCATGAGCAGGAGCAGTCGTTCTTCGACCGCGTGAAGCGGGCGTTCCGGGGAGACTGATTTTTAAGGCATACTATACAACATGAGCAAGCCCCCAATCTTGTAAAAGAGATTGGGGGCTTGCTTTTTGAAACTGAAGAATGGAAGCTTTTTTATAATAATATTCTTAATAACCTACTTCTACGCTAACAGTTGGGTAAGGTTTTCCGTCTAAATCATATGCCGTTAATTTTACATAGTAACCACCAGGCAAAAAACCAAAGTCATTGAAGTAACCCCAACTAGTCTTTGATTTATCTACAGTCTTAGTTAAATTAAAAGAATTGGATTCAATTGAGACTATATATTTTGAAATGCCTTGAGCTGGTTTATCCCATGCAACAGATACATAATTGTTTCCATTGCTTTTTACATGGAAATTATTTGGTACTTGCAATGGAGTCGGAGTTGGAGTAGGTGTTGGTCCTTTTGTAGGTGATGGAGTAGGAACTGGTGTAGGCGAAGGAGTAGGAACTGGTGTAGGCGATGGAGTAGGCGATGGAGTAGGAACTGGTGTAGGTGATGGCGTAGGAACTGGTGTAGGAACTGGTGTAGGTGATGGAGTAGGGTCTGGTGTAGGAAATGAAGTGGGGAATGGTGTCGGTGCTGGTGTAGGAAATGAGGTCGGCATCGTTGATGGCATTGCAGACGGCATAGGAGAAACTGTACTTTTAAGCATTTTAGTAACTGTTGATCCACTGGCATCAATGGATTGTGTGGTAGATAAAAGTGCAATACTTAAAATTGCAATAATCTTTTTTTTCATTCAGATTTCATCTCCTGTAATATAGTTTGAATTTTATTGATATTTTTATCTTCTATACCTTTCTTTGGATATTATATTTCAGTATTTTACAAATGGCTATATCTTTTTTTGCTTTTTAAAATATTTTTGATTCGACAAAATACCACCATTTCAAAAAAATGGATTTTCGATTAATATAGTTCTAGAATCATCTGTTTTCAAAAATATATGCTGTAACTTTAAAGTAAAGGAGAGCGAGATCTATAACTAAAAATAAATTATAAAGTTCAGGCATTCTCTCCTTGATTTAGCAACTAACACTTATATTAAGGAGGCAGGGTGCTTTTTGTTGTGTTGTGATAAGTAATAGGTCTGTGACAATATTTATTATATTTAACACTTCTATATGAGGAGAATAATATTATGAAAAAAAGAATAATTTTGATTGTAAGTATTGCTCTATTCTTAACATCTCAAATCATATATGCTGCTCAAAAATCTGAAATTTTGCAATATGATACTTCAAACAAGTTAGTTAAGAGAACCTACACATATGACTCAGGAACAAGATATGAAATTACTTATAATTATGATTACAACGGAAATTTAATTAGCAGTAGAGGTGCTAAATTTACTCCACCACCTGCACCGACTGGCCCACCCACTACACCTTCACCAACAGTTCCACCCGCAACACCAACACCAACTATTCCCTCGCCTAAGAATTTCAAAATTAAATCGTATGGAACTAACAGTGTAACTGTGATTTGGGATGCACCTCCTGCTAGTGTAGGAGTTGCTAAGTACAATATTAGTATTGTTTCTTCAGAATTAAATATAACTAAGGAACTGGCTGCAACTAAAACGTCGTGGACTTACATCAATGAATACCAACTTCTACCAAAAAAGTGTACAGTTAAACTAATTGCTTATACAGCTTCCGGTATTGCTTCTGAACCATTGGAGCTAGACGTTGGCTTCTAAAGCATCAAAGAGATAGCACCAAAAATCACAAAGTTTTCAGCAACCAAATGAGCAAAAGTTCGCAGTGCCTTTATCATTACGATAAATTTCATGGAGGAGTTACATTGAAAAAAAATTCGCTAATCAGAAAAATATTATTAGTTATTCTTTGTCTAGCAATTGTATACCCAAATTTAACGATCAAAGCAGAAGGCAAAAATGAATTAAAAGGATCTAATGTAATTCTAAGTTCGACAAAGAATGCAGCTCTAACTCTAAAACCGTCTCCTTCCTCGCAACCACAACTAGAACCCTCCACTACCTTTTCACCGGAACATAGGGATAATTCAAGTGTAAGTAGTAAAACGTTGAAAGCAACAGAATCTGCTCCTCCTGTATTTACCTCCGCAGCAGAAGATGTTTATAGCACAGGAATAAAGGATACTATTAGTATCCTGAAGTCATTGTCTTTAAAAAAGCAAGGAACTGCATCATTTTCACCTTTTTCAGCAAAAGCTTCAGGACTATTCTCAACTGAAATCTCAAAAAGAGAAATTGAAAAATTGGCACTCTCAGGTGCGTCTATTGAAGATATTTATTGGGTTAATCTGTTACTTCAAGATTTTCCATCAAAAACAGCAAGTGATTTATGGGAACTAAAAAAAGGGAAGGATTCTTGGCAGCAGATTTGGGATGATATAAAAGGTGAATCTACAGAAAACAATAAATCAGTAGATGACAGTGTTTACTCTGATGTCCGCTCAACAGCATTATTTGAAAATAATACTACTGTAAGCAAGAGGGTTTATAGTGATTTACAATTTAGTGAAGACAAAAGTCTTATGCAAATTAGTTCTTTGGATGCAAATGTTAATAGTGTTTTTAGTGGCCTTATTACTCAGCAACAAATTAACCAAACGGGTAAGCAGCAGTATTCAGATCATAGTGGTAACAGTGAACTTATTGACCCGGCATCAGGAGCTTTAACATGGAAGGAAACAGATATCAGCCTACCTGGACGAGATGGACTCGACCTTAATGTAGGTGTGATGTATAATTCCAATCAGTCTTTTGCTTATATGAGAAACTATGAAAGCAGTGGCTGGATAAAAAAGTATAACTATCTCAATTCACGTTATGATCTAGGGATCGGTTGGTCCCTTCAGTTTCCTTCCGTTCAATTAGCAGATGGTTACAAATACTATCATGATGGACAAGGAGCCATTTACCAAATAGATCTTGATTCTTATTATGGCCAACAAAGTTATTCACATTTGGTAGGATATCAGGGTAAGAAAATTCGATTTATGAAGGATGAATCAGGTACCTTTACCAATGGCCAAACCTCATCAAGTTATTATCTCGAATATTTAGATAAGAAACGTGAATACTTTGATAGTGATGGTTTGTTGTTGGGTATTATAGATAACTTTGGAAATAAAATTGTATTTCAGTATGTAGAACGTGCTGTATATGATGGAGCAAACCATAAGGTAATTTCATTAATCACAGATAGTATAGGGAGAACCGTTAACTTTAATTATGAAAATAACTTAAATACTACAGGGAGTTTTCCAGGAGAAAAAATTATTGTTACGGTTAATACGAATAGTGTAGAATCTCAGCGGGTTGTTTATACCAAAACTAGATCTTCACTTACCTTCAACGGAAATCCTGATGGGTATGCTCCTGTTTTATGGAAAACTACGGATCAAGTTGGACAAGATACCCTTTTTGATTATGACAGTAGTACTCCTGGGAAGTTTAACTATGTAACTAAAATCAGTGATGCTAACGCAGGTTATAATAGTTACAACAGATTAACAAAAGTTTCCTATCCGTCATCTTATACTAAATATAGTTATGATCTTGTTAATCGAAATCTGGGGTCTAGTGGAATTGGACAAGAGTACAGAGTAACATCAAGGCAAGATGTTCTCTCAAACAAATATAATGAAATTAAGTATTCATACTCTGGAGATTATATGGGTGATACTGATCCTTATAACCCCAAACCATTTGATGCCTCATATACTTTTTCATCGACAAGTACAGTGCAAAGTACAACCAGTACAAATGAATTAACAACAATAACAACATTTAATGGAATTCAACAATTACTTTCAACCGCCACTCAGGCGGCTAATAGAGAACGTAAAGTCGTAACTAATATTGCTTTTGACCCCGTTCTAACTCATTATCCCACGCAAACTCGTACATCAGAATATGGAGTAAGTGATTCAGATGATACAGCGAATCAGACATATACTGAAACTTCATACACTGAGTGGGGAGAAGTTAAATCTCAGACTCAATCTTTATTACCAAGTCAATTTAATGATTCTAATATTAAGCGGTACTATACAACAAATTTTACCTATGAGCCTACTTTTCATTTCCTTGAATCGAAATCCTGGTACCAGAATGAAGGAGATAGCAGTCCTGCTACTGAGCGTTACGAATATAATTCTACAGGCCGTATAAGCAATTTCATAAATGCTATAAACGAAGAAACTAGATACACATACAGTTATGCAGTTGGCACTAACTCGATTGAACAGATGATGATGGAAAAGTTAGTTCGTATCAATAGTGATCCTTTGAGAAAATATAAAACTGTTTCAAAAACAGTTTTGAATTACGGACAAGAAGTTAAATATGCTTTTCCAACGGAACAGCAACAGTGGATCAATATTGGACAATCAAATCAGCAAATAATAAAAAGCAAGCTTGGTTATGACTTTGGGACAGGAAAACTAATTAGCCAAAGCGATGAAAAGGGTAGTACAACTCAATATAAATATGACAAAGCAGGAAGACTAATCAAAGTACAAAACCCTAACTATACAAATATTAGTGGTGAAGCCTATAGTGAAGTTGAAGATTTGAGTTATGAATATGTGGTTCCAGGTCTTGATAATACAAATTATGGAATGAAAACATTAAATGTGCGATCCACAAAGACATTAACTAAAAATGCTGATGGCAGTGCGATGAAAACTTATGAGAGTTCTTATTACAATGGGTTAGGTTTAATGTTATTGCAAGAGAACTGGGATGAATATCAAGGAAAATGGGTACAGACCCAATATCATTATGATGACCTTATGCGTCCAATATATATGATCGATGCTGTTGGAAATACAATAACAGCAAGTTATGATGCTTGGGGGAAACAGAATCTATCAACAGACGCATATGGAAAGCGTTATGAGACAATATATAACCTGAAATCACGCAATAGCGTGAGTTATATGCAATCAGCATCATCTAGTACAGAAAAGTTCAACTACCTTTCTCAAAATTATGATTATAAAGGTAATATCATTTCAATTATGACCTATAAGGATTGGCCAAGTCAGAGTAACCCTATTAAAGAGTCTTACCGTTATGATATCCAAGGTAATATAGTTGCATATACTGACCCTAATAATAATCTTAATGCGGATGGAGTAACTACAAGCTACAGCTATGATCCACTTAACCGTTTGATCTCAATAAAAGATGCTCTTAATCAAACCACCTTTTATACTTACGATGGAAATGGAAAAGTTACCAACGTTACCATTAAAGCAGGAAATGGATTGACAGAGAATGTTAGTGATAAAATATACAATGAGCTTGGAGTAATAAAAGAAAAAATCGATGGGTCCTCTTCTCAAAGTGAAAGGATAGAATATAGTAATTTGGGACTACCCAAAGTTAAAGTTGATCGAAAAGGGACAATATTTAATTATAATTACGACGAACGGAATCGTTTAACATCTGAGCTCATAAGTGGTCAGCAAAATGAAAGTGAAGAGACCAAGTATATATTTAGTGATGGGCGAACAAATCAGAATACTATTCTTCACTATACTAATGGCATCCAAACAGCATTTCAAAATGAAATAGTAGATAGTATGGGACGTAAGAGAGGTTATTACACTGTAGCAGGTGAGCACAGCGCTTATATATTAAATCAAAAGGATGCTACAGGAAGATTAACTCAAATTAATGATTATTTTTTGAATTTTTATACAAACTACCAATACGATAAACAGCGTATTAGTAAAATCCAGACAAATGGTAATCAAGCTATTAACAGTTCAAGTTCTGCTAATGTTGTGTACAATTATTTTCCAAACGGATTAGTGCAATCAATCATATTTCCAACATTGACTGACAATACGACCTTGAAGACGGAATATACGTATAATAAGGCCTTAAATTGGGTTGAAAGTCTGACTAATAAAAAAGGAGATCAGATTTTATCTGAATTTCAGTACACGTATGATAATAACGGCAATGTTATTTCAATAACGGAAACGAAATCTGATGGGACGAAACAAACTAGCAATTATTCGTATGATGCATTAAATCGACTAAGTGCATCAAATCGTAATGGATCATCTAATAAAGTGATCTATACCTATGATTTAAAGGGAAACCGCAAAACGTTAGAGGCAAATGATGAGATAGAGAAGGAATATACAGATTCCAGCCATGTTTACAATCTCCAAAATGTCTTAACTTCGGTAACAAAGGGAACCAGCAAAACTGACTATTATTATTATGCCGATGGTTTAAGATATAAGAAAGTAAATGGGAATAATGAGACACAGTATAATTATAATTTCAATACTGAAGTCATTACCGAAGAAAAAAATAATGGAGAGCAAGCTAATTATGTTCGTGGAGACCGTGTACTCGTTAAGAAAGAGAAGAAAGACAACAATTACTTAAAGGACTATTATTATCTTTATAACGGTCATGGCGATGTTATACAGATTGTGGATACCAGTGGTACGATTGTTAACAGTTATTCATATGATGAATGGGGAAACATTAGCAACCAATTTGAAAGAATCTCCAATCCATTTAAATACACTGGAGAAATATATGATGAAGAGACTGGATATTACTATTTAAGGGCAAGGTATTATGATCCTAGTATAGGGCGATTTTTGAATGAGGATACGTATGAAGGGCAAATTGATAATCCGCTTAGTATGAATTTCTATACGTATGTGGAAAATAATCCTCTGAATTTTACAGATCCTAGTGGTCACTACAAAAAATCAGATGACCCAGCATTAAGAGCTCTTGTTAAGCCTTTTGAAGACAACTATAACAAAGCCAAAGCTAGTGGAGATAAAAATGGAATGGTAGAGGCCGAAAAAGCAGCAGATGCTGTACGGGTTTCTTACTACGTATGTGATGCGAACAGTTTTTGTGGTTCAAGAGCCAATCTTCCTAGCGATATTAAGTATAGATATGACACTTATGATATGTATTTGGAAGGGAAATACGGAAATGCTCATGAAGTTTCTATCTTTGAAGATCCTATAGCTTTTGTTGTCTTTACTGTAGCTACAGATGGTATTTATGCCTTTTCCAGAGGTGGACCAATGGTAGCTCAGGCAGGGCAAAAATTTTATCATGTCACTTCAAAGGAGGCTGCAAGTGATATAATAAAAAGCGGACTTTTATCAGGTTCAAAACAAGAAGCAGGGCAAGTTTTTGTTTGGACCACCAAGCCAACGTTAGCTCAAGCAAGAAATTCCGGCGCGCGTTCCTTAGAAACAGTAGTTGAATTTGAGATACCAGCTGGCGCACTCAGTATTGATAGAACAGTCGCTGAAAATTTACAGAGATTTGCTAGGGCGACCAGAGGACCACTAAAAGTTATAAATGTTAAGGAGGTCCCTTTTAAATAATGAAGAATTTATCCATTCTTGATCTTGAAGATGTATCAATCTCTTGCAAACCAACGATGTTAAATTTTGAATCGAAGAAAGACAGTTTAAAACATTTTTCCTATCGCTTTACGTCTGGTAAGACTTATGCAATAGAGAATAACATTGGCGAAGGAGGGTGGGCCTTATCTTACCTGTTGTCAGGAAGGGAGCAAAGGTACAGCGGGGATATTATAATTGATGGAAACAAAATAGAAAGGGATAAATTGAACATATACGGATGGTATGTTGGAGAAGGTATTCAATCAAAAGTTCCCTTATATAAAAAAAGTTTGACTGTGCGTGAGCAATTAGAGTTAGGTACCTCTAAACGACATGGCGTTAAAGATCTGATAGATGCTTTTGAGCTTGCTCCTTCACGCTTGGATCGAGAGATCAAGCACATAAGTAACGAACGCTGGAACGCCTCTATTGCAATTGGACTTGCTCATGAGAAGCAGGTGTTTTGTTTTCCTTGGTTGAATGATATGTGGAAGGAGGCATTAATAGCAAGATTAGCGCATTGTTCAAAATTATTAAAGCAATATAATTGTATTTTTTTGATTCCAGTACAAAGTTTGACTAATATAGAAAGTTGCATTGATGAAGTTGTATACTTGAAAAAGAAATAAAAAATCTCCTGTAGATGATCTCAAAAAACAAACTAAAGCCCCTCTGCTTCCTGACTAGGAAACGAAGGGGCTTTAGTTTTACTTTCTCTTTACTTGGTGTTTTTAGAGGAGTTGGTTCTTCTACTCGATCAATCCGCTCTTGCTCAGCAATTCATAGAGTGCAGCGGCTGCTGTCTCACGGGTTGCCGGAGCTGTTGGATTGAAGGCAATTCCTGATTCGCTGGCGAAGATGCCGGCTTTGGTCAGGGCTTGCAGGCTGTCCTTGGCATAAGGGGCAACCTTAGCGCTGTCAGAGTAGGTAGTGAACGAAGGATTAGCAACAGCCTTCAGTTCAGTGCCTGTCAGTTTCACTGCTCTGTCCAGAATGACAGCGAGCTCCTGACGGGTTACCTTCTGGGTTGGGGCAAATTTGCCATTGCCGATACCCAAGATTAGACCGGCCTTGGAGGCTGCGGCGACATCCTTGGCGTACCAGTCCGTTGATTTCACATCGGAGAAGGTCACGCTGGCGTCAGTACGCAGACCCAGTGCACGGGTCAACAGTGCTGTGAACTCAGCGCGGGTCAGGTTGCTCTGCGGCGCAAAGGTTGTTGCCGAGGTTCCCTGGATAATCAGCTTGTCGGCCAAGGTCTGGATGGCAACAGCTGATTTGGAATTAGCGATGTCGGTGAAGGCTGCTGCCGGTTTGCTGACTGCTGCATACACGGAGAAGCCAGGACGGCTTACGGTCACAAGGGTTGTTCCATCGGCTTGTGGTGTGAAGACCGAAGCAACCGGAGTCACCAGTCCGTCTTTTTCAAACAGGACGCCTGCAGTCTTCGATTCAATCTTGCCTGGTACAGTAAAGGTGCGCTTGATGAACACGTTGGTTGGAACGTTCAAGTAAGTGCTGCCTGTAGCTGTAGTCCATGAAGCTTCATAGGATACCGGAGTTCCGATGACCTTGGCACCCGGAGTACCTGCAATCAGCTTGCTGGCCGCATCCGGCTCTTGCTTGATTACTAGCTTCAAGCTCTGGCCTGCAGGGTAAGCCGCAAGCAAGGATACCGGCAAGGATACAGCAGATCCGGCGATGTTTACAATAACACTGCTGCCTGCTTGAGCACCAGCCAGCAATTTCAACTGTTCTGCCGTCAGGCTCAGCTCGGCTGTCTTGTCTGCGATACTGCTGACAGAGATCACAACGGCTGTCTTGGCAGCAGCAGCTTTAGCCAGAGCGGCCTTCAGATCGCTGTCACTGACGGTAACTGTCGTTACACCATCTTTCGATGCAGTTAGAGGTGTTACCGTTACCTGTTGAACCCCTTCTTCAACAAGAGACTTTACAGGACCTGGAACTACCACGGGTGTAGGCGTTACTACAGGTGTTACTACTCCGCCACCTTTACCGCCGCCATTGTTTCCACTGTCAGAGACAGTGATAAAGCGGAATGAGGTATAGGTACTGTAATATTCATCATTATTGTAGTCAATCTTGATTGGTGTTTTGGTGTTGTCCTCTGCGGTAATGCCGAGAACCTCAAGCTTGTATACGCCATCGGTCAGGCTGGCTACTGCCGGGTTGCCGCTGGCATCCAGGATTGGATCACCGTTGTGGTCATATGGGTGATAAGTGGATGATATAACCGTGCTGTAGTTCCCTGGCTCAAAGAACTTATCCGGCGTACCGGTTGTGGATACCTGGAAGGAGCCTTTTTTTACATCATCAAGGCCAATCAGATTCACTTCATAGTAGTTAATATCTTTTGCCTTCAATTTGTAGTTCAGCACTGCACTTGAATTGGTGTAGACGATTGGCTGGCTCAGTGTAGCTTCCTGAATGCCTGTGCCCCAGCTAGGCTGTTCTGTAGTCTTATCTACATTGATTGCAAACGGCAAGTGAAGTGTTGGCTGTCCGTCTGCTTTCAGTACGATATTACCTTGCAGCATTTGCGGCTCGGTATCAGCAGCAACGGTGACCTTCAGGTTGAACGTGGAGGCACCTTTTGCAGCAGCAGTTACTGATGATTTATCGAGAACCGCAGATACCTTGGGGTCACCATAGTTCCATTCCACGGAGGCGGAGTAGGTGAGCGAGCTATCACTCATATTCTTCAACTGCATGACTTTCGCAGCTTCAGAACCTGGCAGCAATGTGCCAAAGCTTGTGGACGGATTGTAGTTGATCACATTCTGGGAGACAAAGTTCTTGTCCAGAATGGAGATTGGCTCAATCGCTTGCAGCAGTGCCGGTGTGTTGATGGCATTTTCTACATTGGCGCGTCCAGGGCCTTGACGATAAAAGTCTTCAGGCTCATCTTTGTAGAAGACAGGATCTGCCGTGTTCGCCAGAGCTGCACGAATGTCAAATGGCGTATAGTCTGGGTGTTTCTGTTTGATTAACAGCGCCAAGCCTGCTACATGCGGTGTGGCCATACTTGTACCGCTGAGGCGAGCATAGGCCTTAGAATAATCAGTGTCGGAATGGCCTTTGCCATAAGCAGGGTAAGTGGACAATACTCCGTCGCCAGGAGCAACAATGTCCGGCTTGATGCTTAGATTACCGTCAAAGTTTGGCCCCAGTGAGGAGAAGTCGGTGATTGCATTTCCTAGCGTCATTTCTACCGGGTAGTCCGGGTCAAAAATAAAGGTGGCAGTTTTTTCGTCTGTGGCATCGATAGCCCGTGCCAATTGACGTCCGAATGTACCTTGAATATCAAGTGTTGGAACATTCTGATATCCGTCGCCGAAATTGAAGCCCATAAAGCCATCTCGGCTAAGGCCATCTTGGCCTTTGACGTGATCATCAAGGTTTGGAACTTTGATGTCATCAATCGTTTTGGAATCACCATTGAATATGGCAAGTGCTTTTACATTACGGGCTTTGGCATTGGCAATCTTGACATCAAAGGTCAGATCACCACGCGACACCAGAACTATGGTATCACTAAGATCGCCAGCAGGGTAATCCTCAGGTTTTCCTAATTTAGCATAGGCGACCTTGACAGGACCTGTACCAAAAATGTTAGCAAAATCAGATTTGCCTAGCTCATAAGCCATAACATGGAACGGTTGGTAGGTGTCATAAGTCACCGAAGTGACTGAGTTCGGGATTTGTGCCCGGAATTCGCCCGAGAACGCCTGAAGAGGGCTATTAACAGCACCTACCGAGATTCCCAGCTGAGATGCAGCAGGGGAACCCATGGAGAAATAACCTTTTTTTCCGTTATTCCCATTCGCAATGACAGCAGTTACTCCAGAGAGTACGGCATTATTAATCGCGATGGAATCAGGAGAGTTGACATCCTTCTCGGAATCGGAGCCGAGCGACAGGTTGATGACATCCATGCCGTCCTTCACCGCACGTTCAATCCCGTCAATGACTTGAGCGGAAGATCCGGAGGAAGTGTCCGGTTTGTCAAGATTGCGCCCTAATACTTTATAGACATACAGGTCAGCCCCGGGAGCAACACCCTTCTGAGCCACATCACCCTTAGCTGCATACTGACCGATGATGGTTCCGGCTACATGCGTACCATGGTAAGTTCCCGCATAGCCTACACCATATTCGGTATCTTCTTCCGGAGTCAGCGGAACTTCTTCATAGGGATCATTGTCCTGATAGAAGGAGTCATAGCCGCCCTTATAAGCCGCAGCAATATCCGGGTGCGTGTAGTCTACACCGGTATCGATTACACCGACCTTCAGTCCGGCTCCGGTAAGGCCTTGGTCTGCTGCCCAGTCGGCATGAATCTGCTTCAGGGGAGCATTGTCGTTTCTGTAAGTCACTTCGGTCACGGTCTGGTCAGGGAGCGCATACCAGGTGCTGTTCGGATAAATGGAAGACACCCCGGAGATCTTCGCCAGCTCAGGAATTTTGTCAGCCGGAACGGTGACTTCAAAGCCGTTCAGAATCGTGTCGTACTTGTAATTGACGGTGAGGTCAATCTTCTTGGCTTCAGCCTTATCAAGTACTTCCTCCTGCTGGCTGTTCACCGCAGCTTCAGTAGCTGTATTAGCGAGCGCTGTAATTCCTTGTCTGGCCGCATACTTGCCGACGGCGGCAGGCTGACCGCTGAGTTGAACGATAACCCTGACAAGATTCGAGGATTTGGTATTAATCTGTGGAGAAATATAAGGCTGATTCGCTTCATTCAAGGCTGGAAAATGAGTGCCTGATACGGGTGCCTTCAAGCTGCTGGCGGCGAATGCCGCACCCGGAATCATACTTGCAGCCACACCCAATGATAAAGTTAGTAATGATAGCTTACGAGGTAATTTTGTCCACTCCAAATGTAATCCCCTCCACAATATGATGTTGTTCTGGCTTACATCTCTCCTGCTACAGACAGTAGACGGATTCTCCTTTTCTATTAATCCGGTTTATTTCCGTCAAGATTACTAGGAAAAATATTAAGAAGATTTTACCACTGGTTATTTGTAAAATCCACACAAAATTTAAGAGTTTTGATAATGTTTTCATTTTACGTGGAATGTTATGTTACACCTTAGGGGTTTTTAATCTGCTGAACAAATTTAAAAAGACAAAAAATTACAAAATAACAGACAATAAAACAAAATTCGTCATAAATACTGACATCCATGCTAAGCGGAAACCAAAATAGAAAGATCTATGTCTGACTTTCTGATTTCGCCATTTAAAGGAATCTCCAGAGAGGAGATGTATAAATACCTGTCCGGAAATCCAAAATAGCCAAGTAAGCTTGTACGAATGGACACCAGGCAGAAAGCGGGGAATTCCCATGTCTGAAAAAAGTATATTGGCCTACTTCAAAACCCCGGAAGAAGCGGAAGGGGTCTCCCGCAAGCTCCAGGCATTACGAGCAGAGGAGATTTCGATTGACCGGTTCAGCAGGTTTGGGGGGAGCGGGCAGGAGCCGGGAGTGAACCCGGTTACCGGAAATTTGGCGAGCATGGATTCGATGACGGCTGTCAGTGACCATACGGGCATATTAGCTGCGGCACATACGAGCGGGAGCGGGATGAGTCACGGCGGGGACGGCGGGCCGACCGGAAGAAATATTCTGCTGACGGTTATAGTAGATGCGGCTGTCCACAGTCAGGCGATGTCGCTTATAGAGGAAGCCGGCGGAATGATTTGAGGCTCAGACTAATACATTGGAGGCTGATTACAGCGATGGACAGAGAGAACTCGAAAATCTTTTCCAAAACCGAAAAAATGAAAATGCTCTACGAGGCGAAGGCAGAGGACGTTGAATTCTCGGCAGCTGAAGCAGATCAGGATGATGTTGAAGCCATGGACCGTTCCCGGGAAGCTGACAAGCGGCAGCTGGAAGAGATCATGAAGAAAGAATAGCGGAGACCTGCTATCAGAATGCCGGATATGAGGGTATGGGTGAAGTCAAGAAGAGATGAACAGACGAATTGTTGCGATGAATACCCTGCGTAAGTGGGGTATTTTTGTGTTGTGGCGTGTATAATGGAGGGATATGCGAAGCCGGGAGGATACATAAGTGAATACAGTGATAATGTGGATAGGGCTGGCACTGCTGGTGGCGCTGTTAACCTTCCTGAACCAAAAGCAGGTCTATTCCTCCAAAGTGAAACAAGCTTACCGGGAGTTACGAATGCTCGCTGACAAGGTCCTCTCAGGGCAGTCGGAGTCGGCAGAGCTTGGAGGCTGGGAAGCTTCAATCGCTGTAATGGAGAAGCACCCCAATGAATTCAACAAGCTGGATAATGAGATCGGCCTGCGCCAGGCTTTCGTCCAATATCTGGAGCGGCACTATCCGCAGGATAAGAGACTTCCAGAGCTGCGGGAAGCGGCTGCATACCGGAAGGACAGTGTATGGGGGATCAAGATGGGGGACTACGACCCCAGAAAGTAGTTAGTACATAATGGTACCAACCTGTCCGGCGCTGAATGGGATCAGTTATAGCGTCTTATTATTTTGAATGAATGTAATCCCAAAAGCCGAAAGAGCCGTTAATAGAAGTAAAGTGAAATAAGTGAGTGTCGTCCGCATATCCATTAAAAATCGAGATGTATAGGGAGCAGTCAACATGGAACATTCATCAGACCAAGTAGTTACAGACCAACTGGTTGTCAAAGCTTTGGAAAAGAATCTCGCCATGATCCGGTTTGACCTGGACCGCCGTGTCGCCTATGTTAATGAGCTTTTTGCCCAATCCGTGAAGTATCAAGTGGAGGAGATGTACGGCATGCAGCACAGGCAGCTATGCTTCCCCGCATTCGTGAACAGCCCCGATTATGAGTTGTTCTGGGAGAATTTGATGGCTGGCCGGAGCTTCCAGGACAAAATTGAACGGATGGATGCAGAAGGGAATTCGGTCTGGCTCGAAGCTACCTATATGCCGGTGTTTGATGAGACAGATACCCATGTCATCGGCGTATCTAAGGTGGCGACCAATATTACGGACAGACAGAATAACATGAGTCATGTCGTGGAGCAGATGCAGGGAATGGCAGATAGCCTCAATCAGCGCGCCGACAAAGGAATTGAACGGAGTCAGGAGCTGCTGCTGAGTATTGACCGGATTGCAGAAGTATCTAGTGAGAACACCGAAACGCTGCTGAATCTGCAAAAGCAGGCGGCTGCGATCCGCGGTGTAGTACAGACCATCCGTGATATTGCGTCCCAGACCCATCTGCTTGCGCTGAATGCGGCGATTGAGGCTGCACATGCCGGAGAATTCGGCCGGGGCTTCGATGTGGTGGCCAAGGAAGTAAGAAAGCTGTCCGCGATGGTCCAGGATCAGATCACCGAAGTCCGAAACAGTGTGCAGGCCATTACGGAAGAGGTTGACAGAATATCCACCGGACTGAACCTGGTGCAGGATAATGTGCAGCTCAGTCAGCAGCAGATCCAAGTGGCGCTGAATGAATTCACGCTGATCGCTACCTCTGCGCAGGAACTGGACGATCAGGCGCGTGAAGTCATGAACATTATCTGAGACGTGCCTGCCCTGAAGCAAATCAGCTATTTCCGGACACTCTATCGTAAGCAGTATGCAGCCTGTGCTTTTCAGGTGGACATGCTGCTTTTTTAGTACACACAGAAGGATTATCGCAGATAATGAACCTTTTGCCGCCCGGAGTTGTTATAAGAAGCAGACGAACCAGAAAGGAGGGAATGCTCAATTGGATAACAAGGAATTATTCCAGACCTACAGCAAGGAGGTATACCGCACCTGCTACTATATGGTGCACGATGCTGCCGATGCTGAGGATCTGTGTCAGGAGGTGTTCATCACTCTCTTCCGCAGCGAGTGGCAGGGCATTGAATACTTAAAGGCCTGGATTATGAAAATCACCGTCAACACCTGCCTGAACCATCTGAAACGCAGGAGCAGCCTGCAGCAGAAGCTGACGGCTCATCTCCATATGTTCAGGGAGAATCCGCAGCCTCTGGTAGACAAGCTGGTGGAGCAGAAGGAGACGAAGCTGGAATGGGCGGGATACATGTCCCGGCTGCCGGCGAAGATCAGGGCGGTGCTGACTCTGCGGTATATGCATGATTTCAGTCTGGAGGAAATCCGCCGGATGCTGAATATTCCGCTCGGGACCGTGAAGTCCAGACAGCACAAGGGGCTGCGCATGATGAAGAGGATTCTGGAAGAAGCGGGCGTTCAGCCCATCACGAAGGAGGACGATGAATATGGACAGAACCGAAGCGCAGTTAAAGCGTCGCTTAAATGAAGATCAGGAGCTGAATTACCCTGATTTCGAGCAAATGTGGGGCCGGATGGAGCAGGCCGGATATGCTTCCTCCAAGGGGGGCAGCCGTGCGGGAGCGTATAGCCCGGTCCGCCATCGTAACTGGCGAAAAGTCACTGTCGCAGCCTCATTCAGCGTAGTACTGATGGCTGTTCCTGTATATGCCGCTGTGCAATACGACTGGGGTAATCTGCTCAACCATAGAAGCGGTGTACAGGCTGCACTGTCCAAGAATCTGGGTCAGCCGCTGGGCCAGACGATAACTAAGGATGGAGTAACCCTGACGCTGCATACAGCGCTCTCTGATGAGAACCGGACTGTAATTCTTTATAGTCTCGATGTTGGGGGAGATAAGGGTAACGGACTGTGGAATGTGAACGGAATGTCCCTTAAGGATGCCAATGGGAACGGCGATGACAATGAATACTACTACCAGCAGTGGGATGAGAAGAACAAACGGTACAATGGTTATTTTGAGACGAACTGGAGTCCGGGACAGGAGACGGTCAAGGTAAGTCTGACCGCAGCAGGGATTCAGTCCTATTCCCAGCAGGAGGTAGAGCTGAAGCTGGATACGGATTCGCCGGAGCGGCAGAGCTTCCCGGTGAACCGGGACGGGCTGGAGTCCTTTAGTGTTCAGCCCTTTAAGGAAGGGAATGAGCGGCTGATGCTCTCCACGGCTGCAATTTTTGAGAACGAGGAAGCTAAGAACTTGGCATTCCCGCAAATCGTAGCCTACAGAGCTGGAGAGCCTGTCAAGAACTCTCAGCCAGGTGCAATGGGCAAGCCGGGGGATAACGGGGAATATACCTCACTTCAGTATTACAATCCTGTTGACGTCCCTCAGGCAGAGACGGCATATAAACTCAGCTACACCAAGCTTGAACGTAACATTGATGGCCCATGGACATTCGATTTCGAGCTAAGCAAAAAGAAGATGGCAGGCGCCACGATGAAGACGGCTCTGGATCTGCCATTGGAAGCGGAAGACGCCGGTAACCGGATTGAGCAAATGGTTGTAACACCTACACAAATCCGTGTGTCCATCCGGACTAAAGCCAAATTCGCTGAGCTGCCATATGTGAATTATAGTCTTGAGGTAGGCGGGCAGAAGCTGGAAGGTGGATTGTGGTATTCGACATCGGAGGACAAGGATCTGAGAACGCTGCGTTTCGAACGGCCGGTAGATCTTGAGATCACAAAGACGACGCCCATGACGCTTGTAGGTAATTATAAGGTTACCCGGCATGAGGATGACAAGAAACCACTGAAATTAACCAATATTTCCAGCGAAAAGCAGACGCTAATCCGGCAAACCGGCGGTTACCCGGTGCAGTGGACCTATTATATGCAGGGTGCGGATCTCTATGTAGAGATGAAGAGCGATGATCCCCATTTTGGCGGCGTTAATCAGACTCATATCGGCACTGGTAAAGATCGAATCCTGGGTAAAATAGTTACAGTAGGCTTCCGTGGAGACGGAAACAATCACAGCATGGACGTATACAAGGATTTTAAAGGCACAGAAGCTTCAATATACATGTTCTTCTACTCTACCAATGAACCGGACAAAGAGACACGGGTACAACTGCAAGGACAATAGTATCATTATTTTAACGGGAAGAACCTTGTGTTCTTCTCTTTTTTTCGTATACAGTTAGTAGATACGGCTTATGTACAGCTGAAGGATCATATAACAAAGGAGAGAGGCACGATGGAACTAAAGCGCTGCGACTGGGTAAACTCGGACCCTGTATACATAGCTTATCATGATGAAGAGTGGGGCAAGCCGCTGGTTGATGACCTGAAGCTGTTCGAGCTGCTGATGCTGGAGGGCATGCAGGCCGGACTGAGCTGGTATACGGTGCTGAAGAAGCGGGAGAGCTTCCGTGAAGCTTTTGACGGATTTGATCCGCAGAAGATTGCGCTGTACGGGGAGAAAAAGATTGACGAGCTGATGCAAAATGAGGGGATTATCCGCAACCGTCTGAAAATCAAAGCGGTGATTACCAATGCGCAGGTTTACTTGCAGATCTGCCGGGAGGAGGGCAGTTTTGCCGGGTATATGTGGAGCTTCGTCGGCGGGACACCGGTAGTGAACCACTGGAAGAGCAGGGGAGAGGTGCCAGCCACTACGCCTCAGTCTGATCAGATGAGCAAGGTGCTGAAGCGCAAAGGGATGAAGTTCGTCGGCTCGACGATCTGCTATGCTTTTATGCAGGCTTCCGGGATGGTGGATGACCACGTGCTGGATTGTTTTTGCCGCAGCAGCGGGGCCGAGGGAGAGCATTGAACCGCAGTTTGGCGCTGAACGGGTAAGAAATGCTATACTATCCTAGATATGCTTCATATTTGTTGTTAACCTTTAGGAGGATCTATTCATATGTTATGGCACGAACTGACGGTACATACCACGGAAGAAGCACAGGAGATGATATCCAATCTGCTGGTTGAGGCCGGAGCGGGCGGAGTCTCTATCGAAGAATCCGGGACGCTGAACAAAACCCGGGATACACGTTACGGCGAATTATACGATGAACCGCTCAATGACATCCCCGAAGGGGAAGCGGTCATTAAAGGATATTATGCGGAAACGCTGGACATGGACGTTGTTGTGGCCGAGCTGACGCCGAGGGTGGAGGAACTGAGAGAATTCGGCATCGACCCCGGGCTGGCACAGATCTCCTGGAAGACGGTGGATGAGGAGGATTGGGCCCATGCGTGGAAGCAGTATTTCAAGCCGCTGCGCGTCTCGGAGCGGCTGACCATTAAGCCGACATGGGAAGAATATACCCCGGCCTCTGCGGATGAAAAGATTATTGAGATCGACCCCGGCATGGCCTTCGGAACCGGGACGCATCCGACAACGGCGCTGTGCCTTCGCGCTCTTGAGAAGCACATTGTCAGCGGTGACGAGGTCATCGATGTAGGTACTGGCTCCGGCATCCTTGCTGTCGGAGCGATGCTGCTCGGTGCCGCCTCTGTCCTGGCGCTGGATCTGGACCCGGTCGCCGTGGAGAGCGCCCGCGAGAATGTGGCGCTGAACCGGCTGGAGTCAGCGATCACCGTCAAGGAGAGCGACCTGCTCTCGCTGCTGGGCGGTGAGGGGGCGGTGGATACCGCAGCCGGAGAGATGTGGCCTTCAGCCCGTCCGGGCAACACGGCTGACCAAGAGGCCGTCCCTGTTGCTGCTCCGGCGGCAGACGGGCTGGGAGTGACTCTGCCGGTCCGGGTCGTAGTGGCTAATATTCTGGCCGAGATTATTGTGCTGTTCACGGACGATGTCTACCGTGCGCTTCAGCCTGAGGGGATCTATATCACCTCTGGTATTTACAAGGACAAGGAAGAGCTTGTGGCGCAAGCGCTGAAGTCTTCCGGTTTCAATATTATAGAAGTAACCCGCGAAGAAGATTGGGTGGCGTTCACAGCCGGAAAGAGGTAGAGATGGGTTCCCTGGATCAATTTTTAGTATATCCCTTGCAGCAGCTTCCGTTTTTTCTGATTACGATTGTTATTGCGTTTACAGTGCATGAATTCGCACACGCCTATTTTGCCAATAAATTCGGGGACCCCACAGCACGCCTGCTGGGCCGTATGACCTTGAATCCGGCGGTGCACTTTGACCTCTTCGGCATCATTTTGCTGCTGATTGCGGGCTTCGGCTGGGCGCGTCCGGTTCCCGTGAACCGGGATAACTTCCGCCGTCCCCGCCTGATGGGTGTCATCGTCTCGGCCGCCGGGCCAGTCAGCAATCTGCTGCTGGGTATTCTGGGTGCGCTGATCTATGCGATTCTGCTGGGAACAGGGACAATGGATTCGATCAAGAACGACCAGGTGCTTCAGGCACTGTACTGGTTCTTCGGGATGTTCATCCACTTCAACTTCTTCCTCTTCGTGTTCAATCTGATTCCGCTGCCGCCGCTGGACGGTTACCGGATCGTAGAGGATATCGCACCGCGTCCGATCCGGGGAAGACTTCAGCAGTATGAGCAGTATACGGTTTTCCTTTTTCTGCTGATTATCTTCATTCCGGGTCTGCGCGCCTATACGATAGAACCGCTTAGCTACTGGGCTAGCAGGACCGGCAATGATTTCGTCCGGCTGTTCCTGGGCATGTTCGGGGTCTGAGCAGATCAGTATGGACAGGGACTGTTCAGTGCATGGCAAACGTTGTAGAATATAATGTGATTATTAAGTAGATGAATGATATGTGTGAAGCGGCGGCCGGGACCTGAATTGGCGGGGACTACGCCGCTTTTACGCTGAATAACGGACAGAATGAGGTTGAGAGATGCAGCGTTATTTCGTAGCTCCGGCACAGTTCGGACAAGACAAGGTTAGCATTGATGGTGAAGACGCCCGCCATATCGCCAAGGTCATGCGCGGCAAAGCCGGGGACAAGCTGATTGTCAGCGACGGCGTGTCCCGCGAGGCGCTGGCCGAGATTGCTGACATAGAGATCGGCATCGTCACCGTGAGCATACTGGAGCCTCTGGACATGACCCATGAGGCGCGTATCCAGATTACCGTTGCCCAGAGCCTGCCCAAAGGGGACAAGCTGGAGACGGTCATTCAGAAATGCACCGAGATCGGGGCTGTGGCCTTCACGCCGTTCCTCTCGGAGCGTACCATCGTGCAGTACGATGAGCGCAAGGAGAGCAAGCGGGTAGAGCGCTGGCGCAAAATCTGCAAGGAGGCTGCGGAACAGGCGCACCGGAATATTGTTCCGCAAGTGCATTCGCCGCTCAGCTGGAAGCAGCTGCTGGGGAGCTTCAGCGGGTATGATGCTGTCTATTTCTGCTATGAGAAGGAAGAGGGCTTGCAGCTCCGCAGTGCAGCTGCTCCATGGCTGGCATCGCTTCCGCAGGGTGTTGCGGCCAAGGTGATGATTGTAGTAGGGCCGGAGGGCGGCTTCAGCGCGGAGGAATGCCGCCAGGCTGAAGAAGCCGGAGTGGTCTCTGTCGGGCTGGGGCCGCGTATTCTGCGCTGTGAAACCGCAGGTATGGTGGCCGCCGCCTGCATTTTATATGAATCCGGAGAAATGGGAGGAGCTTAAATCATGCCATCTGTAGCTTTTTATACATTGGGCTGCAAAGTCAATTTCTATGATACCGAAGCCATCTGGCAGTTGTTCAAGAATGAGGGGTATGAGCAGGTGGATTTCGAGGGTTCCGCCGATGTCTATCTGATTAACACTTGTACGGTGACCAATACGGGCGACAAAAAAAGCCGGCAGATGATCCGCCGGGCGGTCCGCCGCAATCCCGAGGCGATTGTAGCGGTAACCGGCTGCTATGCGCAGACCTCGCCCGGAGAGATTCTCGATATTCCCGGAGTCGATCTGGTGATCGGCAACCAGGACCGTGAACAGATTATGATGCATGTGAAGAATATTCAGGAGTCGCGCCAGCCGGTGAATGCGGTCCGCAACATTATGAAGACGCGTGAATTCGAGGAGATGGATGTGCCCGGGTTCGCTGACCGGACGCGGGCGTTCATGAAGATTCAGGATGGCTGCAACAACTTCTGCACCTTCTGCATCATCCCCTGGTCGCGCGGTCTGTCGCGCAGCCGTGACCCGAAATCAATTGTTGCGCAGGCGCATCAGCTGGTGGAGGCCGGATACAAGGAGTTCGTATTGACCGGCATTCATACCGGAGGATACGGGGACGATCTGGATAACTACCGTCTCGCGGATCTGCTCTGGGAGCTGGATCAGGTGGACGGGCTGGAACGTGTCCGCATCAGCTCGATTGAAGCGAGCCAGATTGATGAGAAGCTGCTGGAGGTGCTGAACCGCAGCACGAAGATGTGCCGCCATCTGCATATTCCGCTCCAGGCGGGACATAACGAGGTGCTGAAGGCGATGCGCCGGAAGTATACGACCGAAGAGTATTACGCTAAAATGCAGCTGATCCGCCAGGCTATGCCGGATGTGGGGATTACAACGGATGTGATCGTCGGCTTCCCGGGCGAGACGGATGAGATGTTCCGCGCCGGATATGATTTCATGAAGGCGGTCAACTTTTCCGAGATGCATGTCTTCCCGTATTCCAAACGGACCGGAACCCCGGCCGCACGGATGCTGAATCAGGTCGATGAAGAGATCAAGAATGCGCGTGTGCAGGAGCTGATCGATCTCTCCGAGGAGATGCAGCTGGCCTATGCCAAGCGCTTCGTCGGCAAGACGTTGTCCGTCATTCCGGAGCGGGCCGCCAAAGGCTCGGCGGGACGCAGTATACAGCATGGCTTCAGCGATAACTATCTCCAGGTTCTGTTCAGCGGCGACGATTCGCTGCAGGGTGAGCTCTGCCAGGTGAAGATAACCGAAGCAGGCGTGAATGAATGCCGGGGTGAGCTTGTTAGTGTGAGCCGGCCGGCCGCCGGACTGCGCGAAAGTGTCCGCTAGGACAGATGTATACAGGATGTCTTCTGTGCCTTCGGCGGCAGGAAGACATCCTTTTTTTCGTTATGCCGTAATTATCTATTTAAATTGGACTTAAAAAAACAGATTGGGAAAAGTGGCGGAGGGGGAATTTGGAACTGTAGGAGCGATAGCGTCCGCCTTTGTATTTGGATTTCTACCGCGAGAAGCGCTTCTAATCAAGAAATCCAAATACAATAGCGGCCGGAGGGCCAAATGTTCACCGCAACGACGACCATGCTTCAATTGCTAATCTTATGTGCTTTTTATATACAATTTATATAGTCACAAAGACCTGAATTTGCCCGGGATTCGTGAAATATGGACAATGGGGTAAAGACTTGGGCCGGATTTGTCGATATAGTGGAAGAGAGTGGGAAAAAAGTCCACCGATAATCAGACCGTCTAAGGAGAGAACAGATGACCGTGTACAGGAAAATGACAAAAACGCTTCTCATTATGATATTGCTCGTTGTGGCCGCTTTTCCGGTAAACGTCTTTGCCGCTGCTGGAGACACTATCTCTATTGAATTCGACAGCGCAGCCAAGGTAGAACTTACCGTGGGCCAGTCACCGAAGCAGCTTAAGGTATATGCCAATGTGGAGGGCTCCGCTTCCAAACGGGATGTGACGGCAGCCGCGACATGGACTTCTTCCAAGACCGAAGTCGTTACAGTACTCAATGGCCAGCTTAGACCGGTGGATGCCGGAACGGCAATAATTACTGCAACCTACAATAATGCGATAGCCTCTGTAGAGGTGTCGGTCACCCATTCCTACAAGGAACTGAAATTGACCCGCAGCACAGAGGGCAGCTATAAATTAGGCGACAAAGAGGAATTGCTGTCTGTTAAGGCAACCGCTATCGGCGGAACCTCAGCCACTACGGAGAAGGATGTAACGAAGGACGCGGAATGGAGCAGCTCGAATACAGGTGTGCTGACCATTGCTGCAGGCAAGATTACGCTGGTCGGTGAAGGGAAGGCTACCATTACCGCCAAGTACAAAGGCTTAACCGAAACGATCAAAGCGGTGGTAGAGCTTCCTTATGCTGCTATTGTACTGAAAGATAAGAATGACATTGTCGTCAAGGAAATGGAAATGCTGGTCGGGGATAGCCCGGTGAAGCTGAGCGCCAAGACCAAAGCCACTTCGGCAAGTGCGGAAATCACCTTGGGCAATGAGGTGGAATGGAGCAGCTCCAGCGAGAGCGTAGCTACTGTAAAAGATGGCGAGATTACCATCCTGGGTGTGGGTAAAACGGTCATCACCGCAAGCTACCTGGGAGTCACGCAGTCGGTGGATATTTATGTGCGTGCGCCTTATGAAGCACTTCTGCTGACGCCTTCCGGCGATCAGTCGCTGTTCCTGGGGGAGAGTCTGAATGTAACCGCGGCTATGCGTAATGCCGTCAATTCGACCTCGAACGAAACAGCATCCGCTGTCTGGACCTCCGATAATCTGATGAACGCTACAGTGACCGCCAATACGGCGGATGCAGGCAACGCTTATGCCACTGTTACAGGTAAAGCGGTAGGAACTTCAATCATTAAGGCCAGCTATCTGGGAATCAGCAAGAGCTTCAAGATCACCGTCTTTCCAACTCTGACTGAGCTGGGTCTGGAGAAGACGGAGCAGGAAATATACACGGCGGATGCGGTAAGCCTGCCGAAGGTGAACGGTACCAAGTATGACGGAACCAAGATGGACATCAGCGAGGAGATAGAGTGGACCTCTGCGAATGAAGAGATTGTGTCCATCAAGGACGGGAAGTTTGTCGGCGGCAAGGCAGGCACGGCTGTCCTGACCGGAAAGCTGAAGACAGGCGCAGTGACATCCGCTTCCGCTGCGGCGATCCGGTCCAAGACTGTTCAGTTGAATGTAACGGTTCAGAATAAAGTGCTGGTCCTGATCGGACCGGATGAACCGCTGACAGTAGTCATTGGCGAAGAGCTTCCGCTGCCTGCTGTCCAGGCTGTGCTGGAGAATGGCGATGAGCTGGATGTATCGGGGAGTATCAAGTGGGAGCTTAGCGGCAGCAATGCCGTTCTGAAGCAGACAAGCACAGCCAAGACCCTTAAGGGACTGGTCAAAGGTACAGCCACCCTGAAGGGTACCTATTCCAACAAGACAATCAGTGTTCCGGTAACGATTGAGCAGAAGGTCGTGAAGCTGGTGGTGGAGCCGGCGACGCTGGAGATGAATATCAAGGCCTCCAAGTCCATTAAGGCCACCGGATACTTTTCAAACGGCAAATCTGCCAACTTCTCGAGTGCAATGAACTGGGAATCCTCGAACCCTGCTGTGGCCTCCATTAAGGGGACTTCCGTCAAAGCACTGGCAGAGGGGACTACTACCCTGACCGGCTCCTACCAGGGAATCCAGGCGAGCGTTAAGATTACGGTTGTTCCCAAGCTAATGAAGCTTACGGTCAGTGAGAACCGGCTGAGCCTTGCACCGGGTGCGGGCAAAAACGTAGTGGTAACCGCGCTGTATGATACCGGCCGCACTGCGGTTGTCACCGGAAGCATGGTCTGGACCAGCTCCAAGCCTGCAGTCGCCAAGGTGAATGCCATCGGGATGATTACAGCAGTGAGCAAGGGGAGTGCATCTATTAAAGGAAAACTGGGAACTAAGACAGTCTCGGTATCTGTTAGTGTGAAATAGTGTAAACCTGCTGGCGGTTTGAGCGGCAACAAGAAGACCTGTACATTCGTCCATGTGGATGGTGTGCAGGTTTTTTTGTGATGAGTTATACTACAAGAGAAGCGAGAGAAGTACGGCGGGAATTCCTGCGTATGTTCATCAAGCTCAGGACACGATTAGATCAGGGACGGTTGGCACTGATTATGTCAGTGGCGGATTTGTATTTTAAGCCGGACCGGGCACAGGATGAGGAGATTCTAAGTGAATTAATTGTTCATTACCCGGAGGAGGGAGAAGCCATTATGGAATTAATGCCAGCCTGGAAGCGTTGGGGATATGAAGAGGGCAAAGCGGAAGGTATCGAGGAAGGCAAAGCTGAAGGAAAAGAAGAAGGTCAGGCGGAGCTAATCCGTAAATTGCTGCTGGGTGGTTTTTCTCCCGAAGCGGTCTCTAAGGCTGTTGAATTACCGCTGGATAAGATTAAGAAGCTGATGTAAATATCGACCTGGGGCGATGGTGCCCTGGGTCTTTTTTCTATAGGTTTGCATGAATCTCGCCTTTGTTGATTATACTTCCCTTGCAGATTGGATTAGTACTGTCCGGCGGATTTGAAGTATAATGAGGACTGCGATTATGATTCTTGGAAGGCTCAGGGCTGCAGCCGCTGCTCCAGCCGGGACCAGACGGGCAGATAGCATAAAGGGAGTACTCCCAGCGAGCAGATGACGTTGAAAATAGTCTGGGCATGAGCGAGCTGGGCGGCAGGTCCGCCGCCGATCCAGGCGGACAGGGATTGCAGCGGCTGGATGAAGGGCAGGAAGAGCAGGGCGCCGCCGATATTCAGCGCCACATGCGACCAGGCGACGAATACGCCGGATGGCGTACTGCCGATGGCGGCAATGACGGCAGTGACGCAGGTGCCGATGTTCGCGCCGAGTACGATGGCAATGCCAAGCGCAGGCGGCATCACGCCGCTGGCGGCGAGGCCCATCGCCATGCCGATGACTGCGGCGCTGCTGTGCACCATCGCCGTCAGCACAGCTCCGGCGGCCAGCCCCCAGAGAGCGCTGGTTGCGGCATGGCCGAGGAACCAGCGGAAGAGGGCGCTGCCTTCCAGGGCGGGGCCGATGGATTGCATGACCGCGATGCCCCACAGGATGAGCGCGAAGCCGGTGACCGCGAGGCAGATGAACTGCAGCGGTCCCGAGATCCGGCGGCAGGCCTCAAGCAGCCGCCAGGATTGCGGGGCCAGCTCGCCGGCCATCACGGCTGCGGCCCATAGGCAGAGCGCCGCGATCAGCAGCGGCGCGGCCAGTGTGCTGATCTGCAAGCTGATCAGCTCCGTTGTCAGGCAGGTGCCGATGTTGCTGCCGAGAATAATGCCAAGCGTGCGGGCATAGGTCAGCAGCCCGGCATTGACCATGCCGATAGTCAGCACCGTTACAGCGGTGCTGCTCTGCAGCAGCGCCGACAGCAGGGCGCTCACTATCAGGCCTTTGGCCGGGGTGGAGGTAGCCTTGTGCAGGCTGCGCTTCAGCAGCGGACCGGCCAGCCGTGACAGCGAGGCTTCCATCACCTTCATACCGGCGAGGAATATGACAAGACCGTAGAGGACAGGGAATAACAGTTCACGGATCATAAGGACAGGCTCCTTTTTGAACGGGGGTTGTACCAATATATGAACGCCAGGCATAGGACATGTATATTAATCTGGCAACAAGAACAGGGAGTTGAAGGTATTGGCATCAGTAATTCTGGAACGAAACCGTAAAAAAAGACTGGAGCAGGGCCATCCATGGGTCTACGCCAGCGAAGTGGCATCCGTAGACGGAGAGCCGCAGGCAGGGGGACTGGTGGATGTTCTGACTCATCAGGGGCGGTATCTGGCTACCGGGTATTACAATCCGGCTTCGCAGATCCGGGTAAGAATTGTGTCGCAGCATAAGCTGGCGGCGATGGACACGGCGTTTTTTGCACAGCGGTTCGCGGACTGTCTGCGGCACAGAGAACGCTTCCTGCCGGGGGCGGATGCTTACCGTCTGGTGTACGGGGAAGCGGATTTTCTGCCGGGGCTGATCATTGACCGCTTCGGTGAAGTGCTTGTGGTGCAGCTGCTGACACTGGCTATGGATCAGCACCGCTCCGAGATTGTGGAGGCGCTGGTACAGGTGGTGGCGCCGCGCGGAATCTATGAGCGCAGCGATGTCAGTGTGCGGGAGCTGGAGGGGCTGGAACAGACCACGGGTGTGCTCTACGGCGAATGCCCGCGTCACATTACCGTAAGTGAGAACGGGCTGAAGGTCATCGTTGATATTGAAGAGGGGCAGAAGACCGGCTACTTCTTCGATCAGCGGGAGAACAGGGCATCGATTGCCCCGCTGATGAAGGGCTGGGGCGGGCGCAGCGGAATTACACTGCAGAGCGTAGCAGCCGGGGATGGTTCCATCCAGACACTGCCAGTCAATAAAAGCGGCAAGCCTGTTACATTCCCTTACTGGGATGGGGCAACTGTGCTGGAATGCTTCGCACATACGGGAAGCTTCACGCTGCATGCCTGCAAGTACGGCGCCAAGAAGGTAACCTGCCTGGATGTATCCGCGCATGCTATCGAGAGTGCAAAGGCCAATGTGGAGATCAACGGGTTCAGCGACCGGGTGGAATTCGTGGTGGATGATGCATTTGCCTTCCTGCGCAATCAGGTCAAGGGGCAGGAGGAGCGGTCTGAGCGGGCGACGGGCGGCGCAGTAGCGGAAGGGAACACCGCAGGCAAACCGGCTGCCAAGGCGGACACTGCGAAGCCGATGACAGCCGGGGGCGGACGCACGTGGGATGTCGTGATTCTGGACCCGCCTGCTTTTGCCAAGACCAAAAGCGCAGTCGCAGGGGCCGTGCGCGGCTACAAGGACATCAATTTGCAGGGCATGAAGCTGGTGAATGACGGCGGATATCTGGTCACGGCCAGCTGTTCGTACCACATGCAGCCGCAGCTGTTCCTTGATACGATCATGGAAGCGGCCAAGGATGCAGGCAAGGTGCTGAGGCTGATCGAATGGCGGGCCGCAGGCAAGGACCATCCGCAGATTCTCGGCGTGGACGAAGGGCATTATCTGAAGTTCGCCATTTTTGAGGTACGGAGTAAATAGAAGCAATAGACCCGGCGCGGCGGCTTAGCTGGTTAGTGCAGAAAGAGTCTCTTTGATAGAGGCTCTTTTTTATTGTCAAAATACAATTGTTCTGGGATTTAATTGGTGGCGTTTTGGCGTAGAGCAATCTGTATGAGCTATGATGCAATGTTGCCTGCAGATAGGACTGCATTATAAGTATGTAAGGCGGCAGAGGGAGAGGGCGGTAAACGTTCTGTGAGAAGGGAAAACATTCGTTACGCGCTAATACAAATAGATGTATTTCGCACAGTTAAAAGGCAGCCCAAAACACGAATTGTTGCGATAGCTGTATTCGGTACAATTAAAAACGGCTTGATGTGTCTGTGGAGGTGAAAACCGGATTTTTAGTTGCAGAGAATACAGTTAAACCTGTTAACGCGCCGTTTTGGCCGCTTTTAGTTGTGCCAAATACACCTAAAGTACATACGCTACCTGTGCAACCACACCCGCCAGAGTCCCGCGCCCGCCGCGCCGCCCGAACTGTGCCACTCGTATGAGTCCCGTGCCAACCGAATCTCGCCACCCGCCCGAGTCCCGCATCCGTCCCTCCGCAGCTCAGTAACATCCTCCCCCTTCAATAGTTGATTTCCCTGTCCCGGCCGCCCAGGCGTTCCCCCTAAATCAAGGTACAGATTCTAGGGGAAGTCTTTTTTCTATTGGGAATTTTTGAAAAGCAGGTTGCGACTGATGTCTAACCTATTACCTGTTTGTGCGGTCCGGAAGAGTCTTCTTATTTGTACATTTGCAAACAATGGCAAACGTACGTTCTGGAGCGCGCGGTGGAGGTATGCTATACTGTTGAGACGAGAGTTTTCATAGATTCTGGTGTCGCATAGAGTGTCAGAATTCAACGGAAGGGGTCTGCTGAAATGACGGTTAACTTCATCATCGGCCGCTCGGGCAGCGGCAAGACGACTACAATATGGGAGCGGGTATCCTCAAGGCTGAAGGCAGAGCCGCTGGGGGCACCCATTATTATACTTGTTCCCGAGCAGGGATCGTTCGGAGCAGAACGGGGACTGTTAGCGGCGGGCGGCGTGAAGGGGAGTCTGCGCGCCCAGACGCTCAGCTTCTCCCGTCTAGCCTACCGGGTGAAGCAGGAGACCGGCGGCAGCGCGAGTCTCCCAATCAGTGAAGAAGGCAAGAAGATGCTGATCTACAAAATTATCAGCAGGCGCAAGGAGGAGCTGAAGCTGTTCGGGGCCTCCTCGGACAGGCCGGGATTCGTGGAACGGCTCAGCAGTTTGCATACGGAGCTTAAGCGCTGCTGTCTTGGCGCCGGAGACCTGGAGGAGCAGATCGGCAGAATGAGGGATGCCACGCTGGGCAGCCCTATTCTGGCCGGGAAGCTGGATGATCTGCATCTCGTCTTCAGCGAGCTGGACCAGGAGATGTCACAGCTCTATATCGATGAAGAGGACAGGCTGGCCGAACTGGCCGAACATATCGCGGACTCTGACTATATCCGCGGCGCCGAGATATGGGTGGACGGCTTCCACGGATTCAGCAATCAGGAATTCATTGTACTGCGTGAGCTGATGCAGTACGCGGACAAAATGACCATTGCGCTCACCCTTGACCGGATCTATCCGCCGGACGTTACACCGCATGAGCTGGAGCTGTTCCATCCGTCAGCGGTTACTTATATTAAGCTGCGGGGAATCGCAGAGGAGATGGGACTAACCGTATGGGATGAGCTGCTGGCTCCGCCCGTCCTTCCAAGGTTCAAGGACAGTCCCGTGCTCGCGCATCTGGAGCGCGGATTACAGCGCCGCCGGCATCTCTGGGGAGGACCGGCTGAACAGGTGAAGGAAACGATCAGCATCCGGGCTGCGGCATCGCGCCGCACCGAGGTGGAGGGCGTGCTGCGTGAGATGCTGGCCCTGGCCAGAGAATCTGGAGCCAAATATGGGGAAATGGCGGTCTTCATGCGCAATATGGCAGATTATGAGCCGCTGATCGCCCCGTTATTTAAGGACTTCGGCATTCCGTTCTTCCTGGACCAGAAGCTCAGCGAGCTGCATCATCCGCTGGTGGAATTTATCCGCTCCGCCATGGATGTCGTCCGCCGCCGCTGGCGTTATGAAGATGTGTTCCGGTGCGTGAAGACCGAGTTGCTGCTGCCGCTGGACGGAAGCATTACCCGCGCCCATATGGATGAGCTGGAGAACTATGTGCTGGCCTGCGGCATTCACGGCTCACGCTGGACGAACGGGCGCTCCTGGAAGGGTATTCCGCGCCTCTCGCTGGAGGGCAGTGAAGCTGTAGATGAAGCGATGCTGGCAAGGATGGAGGCCTGCCGGAAGGCGGTTACGGAACCGCTGCAGGCGTTTGAGCAGAGAATCAAAGCCAGCCGCAGCGGCCTTGAGCTGTGCAAGGCGGTATACCTGCTGCTGGAGGATACGCAGGCGGCGCGCAGGCTCGAAGGGATGGGGGCGGAGTCTCTGAAGCAAGGCCGCCCGGAAGCCGCCCGGGAGCACAGCCAGCTATGGGGGGCTGTGCTGGGTCTGCTGGACCAGATTGCCGAGATGATGGGCAAGGAACGGATAGAATTCAGCCTGTTCGCCGGGGTGCTGGAGACCGGGCTGGCTGAGCTTAAGATGGGGCTCGTCCCGCCAGCCCTGGACCAGGTGCTGGTAGGTACGATGGACCGTACCCGGGTGTCGGGGGTGAAGTATGCCTTCCTGCTCGGTTTCAACGAAGGAGTGGTTCCGGCGCAGTTCAAGGAAGACGGCATTCTGTCCGAAGGGGAACGGCTGCTGCTGGAGAAGTCCGGGATGGAGCTTGCACCGGGCTCATCCCGGAAGCTGCTGGATGAACGCTTCCTGATCTACAATGCGCTTACCACGGCCAGCAGGAAGCTGTGGATCAGCTACGCTGTGGCTGACGATGAGGGCAAGGCGCTGCTGCCTTCAGAGGTCATCCGCCAGCTGCAGGGAATGTTCCCGCAGCAGATGGATGAACGATTCCTCTCCGGCTTCCCGCAGAGCGGCAATGATGACGACGCTGTCCATATGGACTTCATCGGCCATCCTGAGCAGTCGCTCCGCATGCTGCTGCTCCAGCTCCGCCAGTGGCGTCAAGGGGCAGAGATACCCGGCATGTGGTGGGAGGTCTATAACTGGTTCGCGGCGGAGCAGGGTGCAGACAAGCCTGCGGGTGAACCGGCAGCGGAATACCGGCATGCGGATCTGTCCATGAAGCTTAAGCTGGAGCAGCTGCTCGGCTCGCTGTTCTACCGCAACGAAGGCATCCGGCTAAAGAAGGAGACGAGCCTGCGGCTGTACGGCGGCTCCACGCTGCGCGGCAGCGTGTCACGGATGGAGCGGTTCGTGGCCTGCTCCTTCTCCCATTTCGCCTCCTACGGGCTGAGGCTGAAGGAACGTCAGCTCTACAAGCTCCAGGCACCGGATATCGGGCAGCTTTTCCATGCGGCCCTCAGTGAAATGGCGAAGCGGCTGCAGGAGCAAGGCCGCAGCTGGGGCAGCATGAGCGCGGAGGAATGCCGCTCGGAGGCGGGCAAGACCGTAGACAAGCTGTCTCCGCTGCTGCAGGGAGAGATTCTGATGAGCAGCAAGCGCTACGGCTATATCTCGCGCAAGCTGAAGAATATTGTCGGCCGCGCTTCCGTTATCCTCGGGGAGCACTCGCGCCGCGGGAGCTTCGAGCCGGTCGGGCTGGAGCTGGATTTTGGCCCGGGCAAGGAACTGCCTCCGCTTAGAATCACACTGCCTAATGGCTGTGTCATGGAGGTTGTCGGCCGGATTGACCGAGTGGATAAGGCTGAAGGGGAGCAGGGGATTCTGCTGCGGGTAATCGACTACAAATCAAGCCAGAAGGATCTCAAGCTGCATGAGGTCTATTATGGACTGTCGCTGCAGATGCTGACCTATCTTGATGTGCTGCTGACCTATTCCGAGCAATGGCTCGGCCAGGAAGCACTGCCTGCCGGGGCGCTCTATTTCCACGTTCATGATCCGCTCCTGACCTCAGCCAATGGAATGAACCGGGAGCAGGCGGAGCAGGAGCTGATGAAGCGCTTCAAGATGAAGGGCCTGCTGACCGCTGACCGCGAGGTTGTATCGCTGATGGATACCACCCTCGACAAAGGGTATTCCTCGATTGTTCCGGTAGCGCTGAAGAGTGACGGCAGCTTCTACAGCAGCGCATCCGTAGCTACCCCTGAGCAGTGGGGCCAACTGCGTTCCTCGGTGCGCAGCACGATCTCAGAGATCGGGACAAGTATTACGGAGGGGGATGTAGCGATCCAGCCTTACCGCATCCAGCAGGAGACCGCCTGCACCTTCTGCTCTTTCCGTCCCGTCTGCCAGTTCGATGAGGCGGTGGAGGGCAATGGCTATAACAATCTAAGCAAGCCGGGCAAAGAAGTGATCTGGGATCTGCTGTCCCGCAAAGGAGGAGAGAAGCTGTGAGCATAAGACCCGTACCCGAAGCGAAGCCGGAAGGCAGTCTGTGGAGTGACGACCAGTGGCGCGCCATTGCCGAGAGCGGCAGCGATATTCTCGTGGCGGCGGCAGCCGGTTCCGGTAAAACGGCGGTTCTTGTCGAGCGGATTATCCGCAAGATCAGCCAGGAGGAAGCGGGCTTCAGCGTGGACCGGCTGCTGGTGGCAACGTTCACCAAAGCTGCCGCCTCTGAGATGCGCCAGCGCATTCGGGAAGCGCTGGAACGTAAGCTGGAGGAGGACAGTGATGGGGGGAATGAATATCTGCGCCGCCAGCTGGCCCTGCTGGGCAGAGCCTCCATTACCACGCTGCATTCCTTCTGTCTTGAAGTGATCCGCCGCTATTACCAGGTGATTCCGATCGATCCCGGCTTCCGTATTCTGAATGAGCATGAGGCGGAGATGATGCGCCAGGAGCTGCTGGAAGAGCTGCTGGAGGAGAAATACGGCGAGGTTGCCGAAGACGGGGAAGATACCCTGTTCGTGCAGCTCGCAGACTGGTTCAGCGGTGAGCGTACGGATGACGCTGTGCATTCGCTGATTCAGCGGCTGCATGATTTCGCGCGCAGCCATCCTTGGCCCGCGCAGTGGCTGCGGGATACCGCAGCCGACTTTGCGCTGCCGGATGCTGAAGCTCTGAGCCATACGCCTTGGGTGCAGAGCATTCTCGCCGAAGCCAGACTGACGCTGAAGGGGGCAATCAGCCAGCTGGAGCAGGGGCGTGACATCGCGCTTCAGCCCGGCGGTCCGGCGCCTTACGCGGAGAATCTTGCTGCCGATCTGGAGATGGCGCAGGGCCTTCTTGACGCGCTGGACTCACAGCCCTGGGCCGGATTGTATGATATCTTCATGGAGATATCCTTCGGGAAGCTGAAGCCCTGCAAGAAGGATGCCACCGATCCGCTGCTTCAAGAGAGCGTGAAGGCGATTCGGGATCAAGTGAAGAAGAGCCTGCTCGAGCTGCAAAAATCCCTGTTCGGACGTCCGGCGGAATCCTTCCTGGATGAGCTTCATACGGCGGCTCCGCTGATGCAGGAGCTGGCGGAGACGGTAATTGCGTTCGGCGAGCGCTACCGGCTGGAGAAAGCTGGCCGCGGGCTGGTGGACTTCAGTGATCTGGAGCATTACTGCCTGCAGATTCTGCGCCATCCGGACTCGCAGCCGGGGCATTCGCTCCCGTCGGATGCGGCGATGGAATACCGCAGCCAGTTCGACGAAGTGCTGCTGGATGAATATCAGGATACCAACAGTGTGCAGGAAGAGATTGTCCGGCTGATCTCCCGGGAATCCCCCGGCAACCGCTTCATGGTCGGGGATATGAAGCAGAGTATTTACCGGTTCCGCCTGGCGGAACCGGGATTGTTCCTGGACAAATACCGCAGGTTCAGTAACGGGCTGTCCTACGGAGACAAGACAGATGGCCGGGCGGGAGCTGATCCGGGACAGAAGGAACGGGAAGATGGCCTGGTCATCGATCTGGCCCGCAATTTCCGCAGCAGGCTGGAAGTGGTGAATGCGGTGAATATGGTCTTCCGGCAGATCATGGACAGCAATGTCGCGGAGATCAGTTATGATGACCGGGCAGAGCTGGTGTACGGAGCGAACTTCCCGGGAGCTGCGGAGAAAGGCCCGGATACTTATTTTGCGCCGGAGCTGCTCCTGATCGACAAAGGAGCCTCTGCACCGGGTCCGGCGGACGAAGCGGGAGAGGGAGATGAGTTGCCTCTTCTGGAGCTGGAGGCTGCCGAGAGTGAAACTGCGCAGCTGGAAGCACGGGCCATTGCCCGGCGTATCTCGCAGATGACGGGAATGGCCGGCGGTGAGCCGCTGCTGATCTATGATAAGGGACTGCGGATCATGCGTCCGGTGGTTTACGGCGACATTGTCATTCTGCTGCGCTCAGCCCGGGTATGGACGCCGCTGATGATTGAGGAGCTGCGGGGTGAAGGGATTCCGGCCTACGGAGACCAGAATAAGGGATATTTTCAGGCTACAGAGGTGGAGATTGCCCTCTCCCTGCTGCAGATTGTCGATAATCCCCGCCAGGACATCCCGCTGGCCGGGGTGCTGCGCTCACCGGTGGTGAAGCTCCGGGAGGAGGAGCTGGCGAAGGTGCGGCTGTGCAGCAGAGGGACCTTCTACGATGCGCTGGTTGCGGCCTCTGAAGCAGGAGAAGCGCTGCAGGGCCAACCGCCGGATCTGTTCGGGGAGGCAGCCCTGCTGACGGATGAGAATGCAGGTAACGGTGACACCGCCGGAGAGACGGCCGCCGCATCAGAGTTTACTCCTTCGTCAGGACAAGGGAAGGTAGAGGAAGGTATGGCTGACGGGACCGAAGCCTTGGCGGCGCTGAAGGATATTCCTCCTGCGCTGCAGCGTAAGCTGAAGTCCTTCCGGGATAGGCTGGATAACTGGAGAGATGCCGCCCGGCAAGGAAGCTTAAGCGAGCTGATCTGGAGGATCTACCGCGAGAGCGGGTATCTGGAATGGGTTGGCGGGCTTCCCGGAGGCTTCCAGCGCCAGAACAACCTGAAGGCTCTGTATGACCGGGCTGTTCAATTCGAGAATGAGACCTCGGCTAGAGGGTTATTCCGCTTCCTGGTGTTCATTTCACGGCTGAGAGAGAACGGCGGCGATCTGGGCGTTGCCGGAGGAGGCAGCGAGGAGGCCGGGGGCGTACGAATTATGACCATCCACAAGTCCAAGGGCCTGGAGTTCCCCGTTGTCTTCCTGGCGGGCATGGCCAAAATGTTCAACCGCCAGGATCTGCATTCTCCGTTCCTGATGCACAAGGAGCTTGGCTTCGGGCCGCGCTTCGTGGAGCGGGAGACCCGGGTGAGCTACCCGACGCTGCCCTATCTGGCGATTAACCGCCGTTCGCGGCTGGAGCTGCTTGCTGAGGAGATGCGCGTGCTCTATGTTGGACTGACCCGTCCGCGCGACAAAATGATTCTGGTCGGCACACTCAGGGATCTGCCGCGCACGGTTTCCGGCTGGGCAGCGATGCAGGGCCGCGAGGAGCTGCTGCTGGCGGATCACCTGCTGGCCCGTGGCCGCAGCTATCTGGACTGGGTGGGACCGGCGCTGATCCGCCATCCCGCCGCTGCTATTCTGCGCAAGCTTGCAGGCAGTGAGGGGCCGGTGTCCACGGTGCTGCATGGGGACGAGTCGAACTGGAGCATTACGGTGGCCAGCGCAGCGGAGCTAAGCCCGGGAGCTTTTCTGGCCGGGGACGGCGATCAGGACAAGAATGAACAACGCCAGGAGATTCTGGAGGCGCTCCGCAGAGGCAAGCCGGTGTCTTCGCCGGAGAGCCCGGCAGCTGCGCAGATTGCCGAGAGACTGGGCTGGACTTACCAGTATGCGGCTGCCTCAAGCATCCCGGCCAAAACCTCGGTCACCGAGCTCAAGGGATTATTGTCGATGCAGGAGCAGCCGTCTTACGACCAGCTGGAGGAGCGGAAGCTCCCCGGCGCACCGGACGAACGGAGCGCACGCGGGTACAGGGACAGCCTGCATCTCCAGCGCCCCAAATTCATGGAACAGCGGGGGCTTACTCCTGCCGAGCGGGGAACGGCGTACCATACGGTAATGCAGCATATTCCGCTGGATGAGCCGGTAGACCGGTCTGTACTGGAGGCTACGCTTGCGCGTCTTGTAAGGCTTGCTATTCTTAGCAGGGAACAGGCGGATGCGGTGGTACTGGAGGAGGTTGAGCATTTCTGCAGGAGTGAGCTGGGCCACAGACTCTTCCATTCTGCATGGAAGACCAGAGAGCAGCCCTTCAGCTACACAATGCCAGCCGGTGAAGCCTACCGGGGACTTGACTATCTGGATGAAGCGGCGGCCGGACTTGCGGATGAGCACGGCGGAGGTGATTTTGCGGAGACGGTCCTGATTCAAGGGGTGATCGACTGCCTGTTCCGTGAGGAGGGGCGGCTGATTCTGCTAGATTACAAAACAGATCATATCCCTCCGCACGGGGACGGGCTTGCACAGCTGGCGGACAAATACCGTTTCCAGCTGGAGCTGTACAGCAAGGCGCTGCTTGATATTCTGGGCGAACCGGTCAGTGAGGTGTGGCTGTACTTCTTCGACGGCGGGCATGCTGTGAGGTTGTAAATTGCGGGAAATGGTGCAGCAACTGCGGCGGATATAGGAGTGCCAGGCGGCATTTCAGGCTAATTCCTATATGCTTTTACATGCTGCGGTTTGGCTGACCGTTGGCGGTTGTTTGCGGTCGGACTATTAGATGCGAGATTCTGAGTGTAAGATGCGAAATGTTGTAACTATTGCAGCTTGAGTGCAGGCATTGCAGTTCAAACTATTATACGAATCGATGAATGCCGCAGACAGGCGGGGAAAAGAGGGCGGAAAATGCGCATATTGCATACGGGTGACTGGCATCTGGGGCGGACGCTGGAGGGCCGAAGCCGGCAGAAGGAGCAGGAGCAGTTCGTGGACGAACTGGTGGAGATTGCCGATTCCTCCGGGGCGGATCTGATTCTGATGGCGGGAGATGTCTATGATTCGGTCAATCCTCCGGCGGCGGCAGAGCAGCTGTTCTATGACGCGGCGGCCAGACTGACGGCAGGCGGCCGTCCGCTGGTGGTTATTTCGGGCAATCACGACCAGCCGGAGCGCGTGGCGTCCGTGTCCCCGCTTGTCCGCAGGCAGGGGATTACGCTCGTGGGGATGCCGACTTCGGAGCCGGTCACGGTGCATGCGGCAAGAACCGGCGAGGTTGCCAAAATCGCTGCGCTCCCCTACCCCTCCGAAGCCCGGCTGGGCGAGCTGCTCGCCGGGGACAGCGGAGAGGCTGAGCTGCGGCTGGCTTACAGCGCCCGGGTCGGGCGGCTGATGAATCTGCTGGGACGCGAGTTCACCCCGCAGACCGTCAATCTGGCGATGAGCCATATCTATGTGCTGGGCGGCGTGGAGAGCGACTCCGAGCGGCCGATCCAGGTCGGCGGCGCTTATACCGTTGATCCTTCGGCGCTCGTATGCGGCGCACAATATACGGCACTTGGACATCTTCACCGCGCCCAGCGGGTCAAAGGCGACGGGATGATCCGCTACAGCGGCTCCCCGCTGGCCTACAGCTTCTCCGAGGCGGGTCAGGCCAAGTCGGTGGCAATGATTGATGTCGCGCCGGGCGGAGAGCCGGTGTTCGAGGAGATCTATCTCCGCTGCGGGCGGCCGCTGGTCAACTGGAAGTCTGCGGGCGGATTGCAGGAGGTCTACGGCTGGCTGGATGAGGGCCGGGACGCCGGGGCGTTCATTGATCTGGAGCTGCGGCTGACCGAGGCCATGTCCATGAACGATATCCAGCGGCTGCGCAAGGCACGGGAGGGCATCGTCCATATTCGCCCGATCTACCCGCAGATGGAGCAGGAGCTGGAAGAGATGTCCCGTTCACGCATGCCGGTACAGGAGCTGTTCCGCAGGTTCTATCAGCGCCAGACCGGCGGCGCGGAGCCGGATGACAACCTGATTGCGCTGTTCCTGGAGCTGGCGGAAGAAGAGCGGCACGATGCTGCGGAAGGGGAGGAGAACTGATTTGAAGCCGATATTGTTGAAATTATCCGGGCTGCAGAGTTACCGGGCGCAGCAGGAGATTGATTTTGCCAGCCTGACCGAGACGGGGCTGTTCGGGATCTTCGGTCCGACGGGCAGCGGCAAATCCAGTCTGCTGGATGCCATTACGCTGGCGATGTACGGCAAAGTGGAGCGCGCCGTGAACGGAACCCAGGGGATTATGAACCATTCCGAGGACCAGCTCAGCGTGGCTTTCACCTTCGAGCTGAACTCCTCTTCCGGGGCACGCCGCTACCGCGTAGAACGGAAGTTCAAACGCACCGGAGAGCAGTCGGTCAGCAATACGATCAGCCGGTTCATCGAGGTCAAGGCGGACGGGGATCTTGTCATGGCCGACAAGCTGGCGGAGGTTACGCGCTGTGTTGAAGAGCACATCGGGCTGAAGATGGACGACTTCACCCGGGCCGTTGTGCTGCCGCAGGGCAAATTCGCCGAGTTCCTGTCGCTGCGGGGTGTGGACCGCAGACAGATGCTCCAGCGTCTGTTCCATCTGGAACAGTACGGCGACGGGCTGGCCCTGAAGCTGAGCCGCCGCGTCAAGGAGAATGAAGCGGCGCTGCGTGCCCTGGAGGCCGAGCAGCAGGGGCTGGGCAGCGCGGGCAAGGCGGATGTTGAGGCCGCCGCTGTCCGCGTGCAGGAGGCGCTACGTCATGCGGCGGACTGCCGCAAGCGGCTTACGGAGGCAACGGAGCGCGCCGAGCGCTTCGCCCGTATCCGCGAGCTGCAGGAGGAGCGGGCCCGCCGCGAGTCGCAGCGGCAGGCTCTGCTGGCCCAGGAGGAGCAGATCCTCCTCCTGGAGCAGAAGCTCGGCAAGGCGGACGAGGCCGAGCGGAGATTGCCCGCGCTGAAGGCCTGGCGCAGCGCGGAGGAAGCCTGGAAGGCCCGGGCGCAGCGCGCCGGGGGCCTTGAGGCCCTGGCGGCGGCCGCCGTGCAGGAGGCGGCGGCGGGGGCGGAAGCGGAAGCAGCGGCCCAGGCCGCGCTGTCCGCAGGCGAGCCGGCCCTCCGCGAGGAGGAGGGCCGGTACCGGCGCGCGCTCGAGCTGGAGGCCGAGCTCGGCGCGCTGCACCGCGAGCGGGCGGCGCTGCAGGCGCGCCGCGAGGAAGCCGCCCGGGCCTTGGCCGCCGGGCGGGAGAGCCTGGCCCGGGAGCGTGAGCTTTTGGCCCGCGGCCAAAAGAAACAGCACGAGCTGCAGCAGAGCCTGCAGCCGCTGGCGGTCCGCTCCCAGGAGCGGCAGTCGCTGCAGGAAGCCATGCAGCGGCTGCAGGGGCTGCGTTCTGCCGAGGCCCAGCGGGAATCGGCAGAACGTGAACGGCAGGGACGCGCAGCGGTGCTCGCAGCGGCTGAGGCGCGGCTGGCCGCGGCCGGCTCCCGGCGGCAGGCGCTGGAGGCCGGGCGCGGGGAGCTGCTGGCCTCCGCCGCCCTGCACCAGGAAGAGCTGCGGATGGCCGAAGGGGCAGCGGGAGACGCTGCCGGCCGCCTGGAAGGGCATATCAGCGCGCTGGAGGCTGCGCTGAAGGAGCAGGAGGTTCACCGGCTCTCGCAGGCTCTCGCCGGTGAACTCCGGGAAGGGGTTCCCTGCCCGGTATGCGGCAGTGAGCATCACCCCTCCCCCGCGCTTCAGCAGGAGCAGGGGGACCCTGAGGAGCTGGACAACCGGCTCCGCCATGTCCGCGCTCAGGCCCGGCAGGCGCTGGAGACGCGCCATCTGCTGCGCAGCCTGCTGGAGCAGGACAGCTCTTGGCTCGCACAGCTGGGCGGAGCCGCGTCCGAAGAGGCGCTGCACCAGTCCGCCGCTGGCGCAGCCGGGGCAGAGCCGGCGGTGGACAAGGCGGCAAGCATTGCTTCACATGCCGAATTTGTCACTCTCGGCAATCCCGAATCTCATGAAGTTCCGGGTCGCTTAAGCACTTCGGAGTCTCCCGACTCCATGGCAACCGCGCAGCTCCCGGATGAACAGGTCTTATCCGGGCTGAAGGACCAGTTGTCCGGCTTGAACGGGCAGCTGGCCGCGCTGAAAAACCGCTCCGCAGAGCTGCGCCGGGCAGCCGCAGACTGGCAGCGTTCCCTGCAGGAGCTGGAGCAGGTGTATCACAAGGAAGCGGCAGGTGCCGATGCGGAGAAGACTTGGCTGCAGGGGTTGTCTGCCAAGGCAGAGGAGTTGGCTGCTTCAGCCGGCAAGCTGCGGGAAGAATGGAGCAGTCTCTTCCCGCAGCTTGCTCCAGAGGAGGCGGTGAGAACGTATCAGGAGATGCTCGGCAAGGATGAACGCGCCGAGGAGATCCGCAGCCGGCTGGAGATCAGCGTCAAATTCCTGGACGAGAAAAGTCTTGCCGTGCAGACACTTAACGAGCAGCTGGCCGGGCTGGACAAGGAGCTGGCGCAGTGGGATGCGCAGCTTGAAGGCAAGGAGGCGCTTGCGCGGGATAAAGAGCAGCGGCTGCGCGAAGGGACTGGCGGCGAGCCTGCCGGAGCGCTGCTGGCCGGCTGTGAACGCAGGCTGCTGGAGCTGCAGACTGCGCTCGAACGCAGCCGGCAGGAACACCGCCGGGCAGCGGACAAGGCCCAGCAGCAGACCCGTGATGCTGCGGTTGCCCGCCAGGCAGCAGAATCGGCGCAGGAGCATTATACCGCAGCCGCTGCCCAGTGGGAGGAGAGTCTGCAATCTTCGCCGTTCGCTTCGGCAGCAGAGGTTGAGGCCTCATCGCTGGAGGCCGGAGAACGGGCACAGGCCACAGAGCGGGTGAAATCACACCGCGAAGAGGAGGCGGAGTGCCTGCTACAGCTGCGGAGCATAGAAGAGAAGCTGGCAGGAGCTGTGCTCAGCAGTGAAGAATGGCAGGAGAGTCAAGAGGCTCTGCGCAAGTGCAAGGAGGACGACGAAGCCTCGCTTCAGGCCCGTGCACGGGCAGAGCGGGATCTGGAGGACCTGCAGCAGCGCCATATCCGCTGGATAGAGCTGGAGGATAAGCGCGCCGGACATGCGGCGATGCAGGAGCGTCTATCCAAGCTGCAGACTGTGCTGCGCGGCAATGCCTTTGTGGAGTATATTGCAGAGGAGCAGCTGATGCAGGTATGTCAGGCTGCTTCGCAGCGGCTCCGTTTTCTGAGCAAGCAGCGCTATGCTCTGGAAGTGGATTCGGGCGGGGGCTTCGTCATCCGGGATGACGGGAATGGCGGCGTAAGACGTCCGGTGTCCACGTTATCCGGGGGAGAGACCTTCCTGACCTCCCTGTCGCTGGCGCTTGCCCTATCCGCCCAGATTCAGCTGCGCGGACAATATCCGCTGCAATTCTTTTTTCTGGATGAGGGCTTCGGCACACTGGACCCGGATCTGCTCGACACCGTCATTACTTCACTGGAGAGACTGCATAATGACCAGCTGTCCGTAGGCATCATCAGCCATGTTCCTGAGCTGCGGGCCCGCCTGCCGCGCAAGCTGATTGTAGTTCCGGCAGAGCAGGGCGGCGGGGGTTCAAGCATCCTTTTGGAAAAAATGTGAAAGACGGGGTTGGTTGTGATGAGAATCACAGATACACCTCCAACCCCCTGTTATAATACAGCTAAGCCGACATTATTTGAAACACCTCGGCGGACGTATGACAGGGAATGAACTCCTTCTCATACGTCCGCCGCCGAAGCAGCTTATATGAGCTGTGAAGGGTGTTTCTTTTTTTTTGTCTTTTTTTCGGATTCAAACTCAAAAGCACCGGTTGTAAACCCACAAGAACCTATTTCGTGGACGAACCGTTCCCATGCATGTATGCGAAAAATCGAACACAATATGCTGATGGGGGCTGTGGAGTAATCTGCTGCTGGGTGTGCCCGGCCTGTTATAATACAGCCTATCTTCCCAGCTCTACAAGTTATCCTGCTACTCTACTCCTTGTCATCCTGTACACCGCGCCCTGTCACTCTGACACTCCGCGTCCTGTCACCCTGCCACTCCGCGTCCTGTCACCCTGCCACTCCGCGTCCTGTCACCCTGCCACTCCGTTCCCCCTGCAACTCTACTCCCTGTGACCCTGCAACTCTACTCCCTGTGCCCCTGCAACTCTACTCCCTGTGCCCCTGCCACTCCGCTCCCTGTCACCCTGCAACTCCACTCCCAGCCCTGCAACCTCACCCGCTATTATCCTCATACGCAGCTTCCCGGCCACGATGCTCTGCAGTTCCGGCATAAGCCTCGCAAGAAATGGTTTTGACGGATTATAGTCTTCCGCCTTTCGCAATTGCTCAACATCCTGTATGATTAGAGCCATAAAATGAAATTTGCCGCGAAGCCGATCAGGCCGGAAGCCCGAAGAAATTTTAGGCGTGTGCGCCCCGCAGAGCTCAAGCTGTATTGAACGATAACGGATCATCGCCTGTGAGTGGCGGGTGGCCGTTGCGCGAAAGAGAGTTAGGTTCGTGTAGTGATCTCAGCCTGTGCTGCGGAAAGTGCCGGATGCAAGCTTCTGCATTACAAAATTTCTGGGAGGAAGCGTGGTATGGAAACTGTATTCAGCAAAATTATCGAAGGTGTAATCCCGTCCAAAAAGGTATTTGAGAATGAGCGGATTCTGGCGTTCCATGATATTGAGCCTGCCGCCCCAGTGCATGTGCTGATTATCCCGAAGAAATACATTGCTTCCATGAACGAGGTTACGCCAGAGGACCTGCCGCTGATTGGCGAGATTCATGCCGTAGCACAGCAGCTTGCAGCAGAGCTCGGAATTGCCGATACCGGCTACCGGCTGATTAACAATTGCGGCCCTGACAGCGGGATGGCGGTACCGCATCTGCATTATCATCTGCTGGGCGGAGCCAAGCTTGGGGCCCTGACCGGGAATTCAAGTTCTCATGCCTGAGTAAGCAATGTAATCATATACAGCCAAGCTGAAAAAAGAATAACGCGAAGGTTGACACCTTATTTAGGTTTAACCTATAATGAAAGGTGATGAACCGTGTTGTTATGCTCTTGGACGGTCTGGTCGGAGGGAGGGAAAACTGGTGTCTGAAACGAAAGTTCGCAAAAACGAGACAATTGATGCTGCACTTCGTCGCTTTAAACGTTCCATTGCTAAGGATGGTGTCTTGGCTGAGGTGAAGAAACGCAAGCATTATGAGAAGCCAAGCGTAAAGCGCAAGAAGAAGTCTGAGGCTGCTCGTAAGAGAAAGTTTTAGGAGGATTACCCACGCATGAATCTTAGCGAACGATTGAACGAAGATATGAAGCAAGCGATGAAGAGTAAGGACAAGTTCACACTCTCCACCATTCGAATGGTTCGTTCTACAATAAAGTATCTTGAAATAGATTTGAAGAGAACATTAGACGACAACGAAGTGCTTGATATCCTTAGTCGTGAGATCAAACAGCGCAAAGATGCCCTCCAAGAATTTGAATCAGCGGGTCGCGATGAGCTTGCCGCGAGTACTAAGGCAGAAATCGAGATTATCATTAAATATCTTCCCCAGCAGCTTACCGAAGAAGAAATTAAAGTAATTGTACAGCAGACCATCCAGGAAACCGGTGCTTCTTCGAAAAGTGAAATGGGTAAGGTGATGAGCGCACTGATGCCTAAGGTCAAAGGTCGCGCCGATGGTAAACTTGTGAACCAGGCGGTTCAGCAATTTCTGCAATAATATAACGCTAGCACCCCTTTTATAAGGGGTGTTTTTCATTATGTGGAGCTTTTCAGATAGACCTGCGTATAAGGTATACTAAGAATTATATGCAGACTTACATAAAATGATAAGTTGAGAATGCAAAGGGTTCATATGCAAAGGGGGGCGCAGGCTTGAATAAGTTACGCACCGTAGTGTTCTCTTTGATCGCGGCCTTGATGGTTCTGCTGATTCTGCCGGTGGCGGCTCAGGCGGACAATGGATCGGTCCGCGCACCGGGAGCGGCTTCGGGTACGGCAGTGAGCGGACCCGTGTTCATCATTCCGGTGGACCAGGAGATTGAGCGGGGTCTGCAGAGCTTTCTGGAACGGGGCTTTCAGGAGGCTGCGAATTACGGCGCGGTTCTGATTGTTCTGGAGATCGATACACCTGGAGGACGGGTGGATTCCGCCGAACGAATCGGCACCCTGGTCAGAGACAGCAAGATCCCGGCAGTAGCCTATATCAAAGGCAACGCCGCTTCCGCAGGCAGCTATATCGCGCTGAACGCGGACGCCATTATCATGAAGCCGGGCAGTATGATCGGGGCCGCTTCGCTGGTGGACATGAACGGAAAGAGCGTGGAAGACGCCAAGATGGTATCGTACTGGAAATCCAAAATGATTGGGGCTGCCTCGCTGAACGGTCGTGATCCTGAAGTGGCTGCCGGCATGTTGGATGTTCATCTTGTAGTTAACCGCCCGGAGCTGGGTGTGAACAAGCAGGCGGGCGAGATTATTGCTCTGAGTAGCGATGAGGCGCTTCAGGCCGGTTACGCTGACCGGATTGCAGAAACGGAGCAGGAGGCCATTACCTGGCTGGGCTACTCGACAGACGACATTTTTCGCATTGAGCATACCGGTGCGGAGAAAATGTCGCAATTTTTGACCCATCCGGTGGTCATGACGCTTCTGCTCTTCGTGGGCATTGCCGGTGTATTCATCGAGCTGCTGGTGCCCGGCTTCGGGGTGCCCGGAATTGTCGGTACGCTGGTATTCGCCCTCTACTTCTTCGGCAACTATGTGGCCGGCTTTGCCGGAGCGGAGACGTTGCTGCTGTTCATTCTGGGGCTGGTGATGCTGGTTCTGGAGCTGTTTGTGCCGAGCTTCGGTATCCTGGGTATATTAGGTTCCATCAGCCTGGTGGCGGGTGTTGTAAGAGCTGCTTACAGCTTTACACATGCGCTGTTCAGCCTGGGTATTGCTTTTTCCGCTGCGGCTGTAGTCATTGTGATTGTAGCTGTGGTCTTCAAGGAACGTGGAATCTGGAACCGGTTCATCCTTCAGGATAGCCTTACCAGAGACAAAGGGTTTGTTCCTGTCCCGGAGAAGCTGCGTCTGATCGGAGCCTCCGGCATCAGCGTAACCCCGTTGCGTCCGGCAGGGACCGCCACGATCGGCGGCGAGCGGATAGATGTGGTGACAGAAGGCGGGTTCATTGACGCGCAGACGGCCGTGTCCGTGGTGAAGGTTGAGGGCGGCCGTGTTGTGGTGAAGGAAACCGTAAAATAAAGCTTGCATTTAAAAATATCGGAGGTTGGTAAGAGAATGTTAGAAGCATCAATGATAACTTTTTTGCTGATCGCGGTAGCCGTGATTATTGTACTAAGCGTCTTCTTCAGCTTCTTCCCGGTTATGCTGTGGGTGTCTGCCTGGGCCTCCGGGGTCAAAATCAGCATTATCACGCTGGTAGCGATGCGTCTGCGCCGGGTCACGCCGAGCCGGATTGTCAATCCGCTGATTAAGGCGACCAAGGCCGGTCTGGGGCTGAATATCAATCAGCTGGAGAGCCATTATCTGGCCGGTGGGAATGTGGACCGGGTAGTGAACGCGCTGATTGCCGCCCAGAGAGCGGATATTCCGCTGGAATTCACACGTGCCGCCGCCATCGATCTGGCCGGACGGGATGTGCTGCTCGCGGTTCAGATGAGTGTGAACCCGCGTGTCATTGAGACCCCGATTGTTGCGGCCGTAGCCAAGAACGGGATTGAAGTCAAGGTCAAAGCACGGGTAACGGTGCGGGCCAATATCGACCGGCTGGTTGGGGGTGCGGGCGAAGAGACGATTATTGCCCGTGTCGGCGAGGGGATTGTCACCACCGTCGGCTCCAGTAATTCGCATAAGGATGTGCTTGAGAATCCGGATTCCATCTCCCGCACCGTTTTATCGAAGGGTCTGGACTCAGGGACTGCCTTTGAAATTCTGTCGATTGATATTGCGGATGTAGATGTAGGCAAGAACATCGGTGCTTACCTCCAGACGGAGCAGGCAGAGGCGGATAAGCGCATCGCCCAGGCGAAGGCTGAAGAACGCCGGGCCATGGCGGTTGCCCATGAACAGGAGATGAAGGCCCGCGTGGTCGAGATGAAGGCGCTGGTCGTTGAATCCGAGTCCCAGGTTCCCTTGGCGATGGCCGAAGCGCTGCGCTCCGGCAAGCTTGGCGTGATGGATTATATGAATCTGAAGAACATCGAGGCAGATACGCAGATGCGCGGCTCCCTCGGCAAACTAAACGATGGGGACGACAGCAGCCGTCCGCCCCACAAATAAAGGGATGTGAGTTCCCATGAGCGGCGTGATCTATTTCCTGGTGCTTGCGGCCATAGCGATCATCACCAATCTGAACAAAAAGAAGGGCAAAGACAAACAGGCTCCGCGCGGAGGGATGCCTACCTTTGGCGGCGGAGGAGGAGATATCGGTAATACGCTGCCCCGCCTCCGGAAAGCCGGGCGCACACAGCAGCAGGGCAGCGGTTTCCCCGCGCCTTCCGGGACGAGCGCAGCCCCGCCTGCGCGGCAGCCGGATGCACAGGAAGCCCCGTCTACGCCTGCATGGGCTGAGGCGCGGCAACCGGCTCCCGATGATGAGAGCGGCGAAGGTGTGTCTCTGGAGCAGGCCGATGACCTTGACAGCGTGGAGGCCCGCACAGAACGCATGCAGCGGGAGCTGGAGAAACTGCAGGCTACCTTTGACGGAATGGCGGCTGCGGTCCCGTCTGCGGGCTCTGAAGCAGGCGATGAGGGCACAGACGCAGCATCGTCGGCATTTGCCCGCCATCCGCTCACAGGCGACCGTGACGCGCTGCGCAGCGGCCTGGTGTGGGCGGAGGTGCTGGGTCCGCCCCGTGCCCGCCAGCCGCATTCCACGCGGCGCTGAAGACCTTGTCTCCACTTCCCGCTTAACATGTTATGCTGCACATAAGCCTGAATCCATTCCTTAACTGGAAGAGATTCAGGTTTTTTACTGTTTTCCCTGAAGGCAGGGTGTGAGTTCTTCTCATAAACGGCCGCCCCACCGCATAAGGTGTACAGAAGGCAGGAAGGGGGAGCGTCTACTTATGACCCGTATCGGCCGCAGGCTGCGGGGATGGACAAACGGGGTACTGGATCTTCCGCAGGATGTGCTGCAGGAGATGCCCCGGATCACCCTGATCGGCAATAAGGAGCTTTATATTGAGAACCACCGCGGCGTGCTGCATTTCTCATCGGAGCAGCTCAGGCTGGCATTAACCCAAGGCGTGCTGGAGATTTCCGGCGAAGGCCTGGTCATCCGCAATATTTTGGGCCAGGAGCTTGCCGTCATAGGCATTATCGGTGAAATCAGATATAAGGAAAGTGGGGAGAATCCATGAAAGAGCCGCCTCTGTCATCACTGCGGGGGTTCGTTACACTGCATGTACGCGGACCGCAGGTGGAGAAGTTCATTAATGCTGTAACCGGAGCGGGCATCATCATCTGGGATGTGAGGCCTGCCGGGGACGGCGCTTCTTTGAATCTGCTGCTGGATGACTTTTTCCGGCTTCGCCCGCTCCTCAAAAAGACAGGCTGCCGCATGCATGTTACTGCCAGGAACGGACTTCCGTTTAGCATCGCACGCTTGTGGAGACGGAAGTTTTTTGCCGCAGGTATGCTGATCTTCGGTGTGGGTCTGCTGCTGCTCTCCTCGATGATCTGGAGCGTGAAGGTTGAAGGGAATACCCGTATTCCCACCGAGGATATCCTGGAAGCCGCCCGCAAGGAGGGGGTATACCCGTTACAGTGGATTTGGCGCATGCAGGAGTCGGACGAGCTGTCCCGGGGGCTGACCAGCCTGGTTCCGGGCTTGACATGGGCGGGATTCCACCGGACCGGGACGAACATAACCATCCAGGTCGTCGAAGCAGACCGCCCGGAGAATAAGCCGCTGCTTAGCCAGCGCCACCTCATCAGCCGGACCGATGCAGTCGTGACCGAAATCTATGCGGAGCAGGGCAGACCGGTGGTCAGCCGGAATTCGCGGGTCAAAAAAGGGGACATCCTTATCTCCGGAGCGCTCGGTGACGAGGAGAATACAGAGTTCGTAGTCGCCAAAGGCGAGGTTAAAGGCCTTGTATGGCATGAATATAATCTGGAGGTGCCGCTCAAAAGAACGGGCAGCGCTTATACAGGGGAACGCAAGGACCGCACCTATCTCGTACTCGGTAAGTGGGCGATTCAGCTGTGGGGCTACGGGGACTCCGGGTTTGCAAAGTCACGTACGCTTACAGAGCCCGACATGCTGTCGTGGCGCTCTTTTCAGCTGCCGCTGGGCCTGATGACCGAGAAGGAGCTGGAGATTAAGGCGACCGCTGAAGCGCTTACTCCGGAGGAAGCCCGGGCGGAAGGATTGACGCGGGCCAAGAGTGATATTTTCGCGCGTTACGGCGCTGATAGCGTCATCAAAAGTCAAAAAATTTTGCATGAGAAGAAAGAGAATGGTAAAGTTTATATGAAAGTGCTGTTTGAGGTGGAAGAGAGAATCGCGGAAGAACTTCCGATAGTAAACAATTGAGGAGAATGAGGCTACTTGTCAGAACAGACTGCAAGCATTCAAATATCTTTGCAAAATGCGGGAGAAGCGCAATCCCTGTTCGGCCCGCAGGACGGATTCCTGAAATTGATCGAGAAAGAAATCCCGGCGGTCATTAATTCGCGCGAAGCGGAAATTACGATACGCGGGACTGAGCGGGAAGTGGACATGCTGGGCCAGCTGTTCAATGTGCTGCTGTCCCTGGTACGGGGCGGGTACATTCTAAGCGAACGCGATGTGCAGTATGCCGTGGAGCTGGCGAAGGATTTCCGTGCCGACCAGCTGCTGGACCTGTTCAAGGGCGAGATTACGACGACCTTCCGCGGCAAGCCGATCCGCGTCAAAACGATTGGCCAGAAGCATTATGTGACAACGATCAAAAAGCGTGATATCGTCTTTGGCATCGGCCCGGCAGGAACCGGCAAGACGTATCTGGCCGTAGTTCTCGCGGTGACGGCGCTGAAGGAAGGCTCGGTCAAGCGGATCGTGCTTACGCGCCCGGCTGTGGAGGCCGGGGAGAATCTGGGCTTCCTCCCGGGCGATTTGCAAGAGAAGGTAGATCCGTATCTGCGGCCGCTCTATGACGCCTTGTATGACGTTATGGGGCCGGATCAGGTGGCGAAGGCACTGGAGCGCGGGCTGATCGAGATTGCTCCGCTTGCCTATATGCGCGGGCGTACGCTGGAGGATGCTTTTATCATCCTGGATGAAGCGCAGAATACCACTCCCGAACAAATGAAAATGTTCCTCACCCGTCTGGGCTTCGGCTCCAAGATGGTCATTACGGGCGATGTGACCCAGATCGATTTGCCGCGCGGCAAGAAGTCAGGGCTGATCGAAGCCAAAACGATTCTTTCCGGTATTGAGGAGCTTGGCTTTGTCTACTTCGCAGAGCAGGACGTTGTCCGGCATTCCCTCGTACAGAAAATTATCGTTGCCTATGACCGCTCTGCCGAAAACCTCCAATAAAAAAGGGGATTGTCTTCATGGCCTCAAAGCAACCATCGAAATTAAGCGGATTTGTATATAGCAGCAGCGGATGGAAGTATAGCACGGTCTCGCGCTATGCTCTTTTCCTGTTACTCGCGGTTGTTTTCTACCTCAGCCTGTCCTCTGATTTGCTGCCCAAAAGGTATGATATCAAAGAGGGAACCCGCAGTGCCAAGGAGATTACAGCTCCCAAGCAAATCCTGGACACCAACGCCAAGCTCAAGGCACAGGAGACGGCAGCAGAGAATGTGACCAACCGATATGCGATTATCCCAATGCGGACGGAGAATCTCGTAACTCTGCTGCTTGACCGGATCGGCGGACTGAATCAGGATGATACGATTTCACAGAGTGAGAAGACCGAGATCTACCGGGAGGAGATTCCGCGGCGGGCCAATGATTTTGTTCTTAATTTTGTGGCGGCCAGCCAGAAGGCCGGGACTTACTCCGAGCATCTGTTGAATGAAATGCAGTCCATCATCAAGGATCAGGCCTATGTCATCCCGGAAGAGACCTATATCAAGATCCCGCGCCTGACTTCACAGGATATCATTGAGATGAAGCCGGTGGCCCGGGATATTGTCACCAAGCTGATGAACGACCAGATTACCGATGCCCAGACGGCACGCGCCAAGGTGGCCGAGCAGGTCAGCGTCAGCTCGCTGGGCCAGCGGACTGCCCGCGAGGTGGTGCAGGAGCTGGTGCGGCTGGTGATCACCGCCAACAAATTCTATGACGAGGATGCGACCAAGGAAGCGAAGGTGCAGGCCCGTCAGAATACGCCGGATGTGTTCATTGAGCAGGGGGATGTGCTCGTCGCCAAGAATCAGGAGATTACTCCTGAGCTGTACAAGCTGCTGGATGAGAACGGATTGCTCAGCAAAGAGGTTAATTACTGGCCGCAACTCGGCCTGCTGCTGCTCTCGGCGCTGCTGTCCTTTGGCCTGATGACCTTCATCCGCTACAATGGCGGGGCCTCAGGCTTCAAATACAATAACTCCCAGCTGCTTATGCTGGTGCTGGTCTTTATTATTACTATCGTCATGATGAAGCTGACGGCCTTCCTGCAGACCGATGTGCGGACGTACATAGGCTATCTGGCCCCCGTGGCTCTCGGCGCGATGCTGATCTCCATGCTGCTGGACATGACCTTAGCTTATTTCTGTTCCATTCTGTTCAGTATACTGGCCAGCATCCTGCTGAATGTGCAGCAGAATACGATATTTGATTTCACCTTCGGCTTCTTTGCCCTAATCGTGAGTTATGTTGCCATCTTCTCGACGCACCGCGCCGGACAACGTTCAACGCTGCTGAAGGGCGGCATTATGGTGTCCCTGCTCGGCTGTTTGACTGTGGCCATACTGACGATGCTGAGCGGAGGCGTGTGGAACGAGACGAATACGCTGTATGCTCTGGGCTTCTCCTTTGCCGGAGGTCTGCTCACCGCAGTGCTGGTCATCGGCCTGATGCCGTTCTTCGAGGTGACGTTCGGCATTCTGTCGGCGCTGAAGCTGGTAGAGCTGTCCAACCCGAACCATCCACTGCTGCGCAAGCTGCTTACAGAGACGCCGGGAACCTATCACCACAGCGTGATGGTAGGCAATCTGTCCGAGGCCGCGGCAGAAGCCATTGGTGCGGACGGCTTGCTGTGCCGGGTAGGTTCGTATTATCATGACATCGGCAAGACGAAGCGGCCGTTCTATTTCATAGAGAACCAGAACAATATGGAGAATCCGCATGACTCGATTGAGCCGAAGCTGAGCAAATCGATCATTGTGGCCCACGCCCGTGACGGGGTGGAGATGCAGAAGGAGTACAAGCTGCCGAAGCCGATCCGCGATATTGCGGAGCAGCATCATGGCACGACGTTCCTGCATTATTTTTATCATAAGGCATTGAAGCTTGCAGAGGAAAAGGGTGTAGAGCCGGACTTCACGGAGGAGGATTTCCGTTATCCCGGACCGAAGGCACAGTCGAAGGAATCCGCAGTTGTCGGGATTGCCGACAGTGTGGAGGCCGCCGTCCGTTCGCTCCGCAAGCCAACTGTGGTGCAGGTGGAGACGATGATTGAGAAAATCATCAAAAGCCGGCTGGATGACCATCAGTTCGATGAATGCGATCTGACGCTCAAGGAGCTGGATATTATTTCGCGGACACTGAAGGAGACGGTCATGGGCATTTTCCATTCCCGGATTGAGTACCCCGAGGATGTGCGCAAGCCCAAAAAAGAGGAAGGGGCCATCAAAAATGAGTCTGAGCGTCGTTTGGAACAATGAACAGGATGAACATGAAATTAACGGCGATCTGATCGAGCTGCTGGAGCGGATTCTGCAGACAGCCGGCATTGCTGAAGGGATTGACACGGGGGAAGTGGATCTGACCTTCGTCAATAACGAGCGTATTCACGAGCTGAATCTGGAGTACCGCGGCATTGACCGTCCGACAGATGTGCTCTCTTTTGCGATGAATGAGGCTGGAGAGGACGAGCCGGAGATTAGATATGATTTAGCGGATGAAGACGAAGAGCTGGAAGAAGTGCCGAATGTGCTGGGGGATATCATCATCTCGGTTACCCGGGCGCAGGAGCAGGCGCTGGAATACGGTCATTCGCTGGAGCGGGAGCTGGGCTTCCTGTTCGTCCATGGTTTCCTGCATTTATTGGGTTACGATCATCAGGAGCCGGAGGCTGAGGCCGAAATGATGTCCAAGCAGGAGAAGGTTCTGGCTCAGGTCGGGTTGACACGCTAATGGTCAAGAATACGGCGGTAGGCCACAAAAAATTCTGGCATTCTTTTCGCTTCGCCGCGCACGGTATTGCAGCAACATTCAAATCGGAGCTGAATATGAAGGTGCACAGCGGCCTTGCTGTTCTGGTGGTAGCCGCCGCTGCGGTGTTCAGGCTTCCTCCGTCCAGCTGGATGCTGCTGCTGCTGGCGATCACGCTGGTGCTGACTGCCGAGCTGCTCAATACGGCGATTGAAGCGACGATTGATCTGGTTTCGCCTGAGATTCACCCCTTAGCCAAGAAGGCTAAAGATACCGCCGCAGGAGCCGTGCTGCTTACGGCGGTGTTTGCCGTGATTGCCGGAATCTATGTTTTTTATCATCCCGTGATGGACTGGATCACAGGTCTTATGTCATAATCAGTTTACAACTTCAGCTGGTGTAAGAGGCGGACCCGCTTTGCGTGCTCCGTCATCTTTAATTAGGAGGATAATTATGGATTCTGCGCTACTTCTTCAGGAAGCGATCAAGGCAAGAGCCAATGCCTATATCCCATATTCGCGCTTCGGGGTGGGGGCTGCGCTGCTGGATCAGGACGGCAAGGTCCACCACGGCTGCAATATCGAGAATGCCGCTTACGGCCCCACCAACTGCGGGGAGCGGACGGCCATGTTCCGCGCCATTGCGGACGGGCATAAGCCCGGTACCTTCAAAGCCATCGCCGTCGTAGCCGACACGGACGGCCCCGTATCGCCTTGCGGCGTCTGCCGTCAGGTGATGGTCGAGCTGTGCGGCCCCGATATGCCGGTCATTCTCGGCAACCTGAAGGGCGATATTGTGGAGACCACGGTGCGCGATTTGCTCCCCGGCGCTTTCGGACCCGCGGATCTTGCGCAGGGGCAGGCTTCGGAATAAGGGTAAGCTCGTAAGATGGTTGCTGCAAGTTTAGTTGGATCGAATGATGCCGTATGTGCCGGGAGTTAACTGTATATTGTACAACTAACTTTCCACTATTCCCGCCAAAAGTTGATTTAAGTGTAAAATGTACAACTAAATTCATCGGATATCGCCGAAAGTGACTAAGCTGAGGAAAATAGATGTATGAATTACAACTACACTCTAATTATCGCTGATTTGGAGCCGAATAAGTGTACAAAATACAATTAAGGCAGTTGTGGGCATGGCAGGTTAGTTATTGTGGGCATGCCGGGCTAGTCGTAGCGGGTGGGCATGGGCAGGATTCAGTATTCAACAAATTAGTCTTTCCCGCTTCGCAGTCAAGCGTGTTCCCGCAGGGAACGGCAAGCGCTCATGCTCCACAGCTCCCTGTCCTGCGCCGCATGCTGGTCATCGCCAATCAATAGCGCCGAACTCAAGCGTGTTCCCGCAGGGAACGAAAAGCGATCCCCCTTCCAAAGTTTCTTACCGCGCCAAGCGCTGTATCCACGCCAGTTCCGGGTGTCCAGAGGGCCGGGGCCCTTGGGGTCCCCCTTGGCGAAGGGGGATTTAGGGGGATCGAACGCTTTTGACCGAAACGCTTTTGACCAAGTTGTAAGATAAATAGGAGGATCATATGAAATTCAAATCAGGGTTTGTCGCCATTATCGGCAGACCGAACGTAGGCAAATCAACACTCATGAACCAGGTGATCGGCCAGAAGATCGCCATTATGTCGGACAAGCCGCAGACGACCCGCAATAAGATTCACGGGGTGTATACGGCGAATAACTCACAGATTGTATTCCTGGATACCCCGGGTATCCATAAAAGACAGTCCAAGCTGGGCGATTACATGAATCAGACGGCGATGAGCACCCTGCATGAAGTGGAAGCTGTGCTGTTCCTGGTGGATGCTTCGGAAGGCATGGGCGGCGGGGACCGTTTTATCGCGGAACAGCTCGGCAGCATTAAGACTCCTGTCATCCTGGTCATGAACAAAATTGACAAGATCGAGCCGGAAGCGCTGCTGCCAATGATTACCGAATATAATAAGCTGCACGCATTCGCCGAGATCGTGCCGATCTCAGCCAAGATGGGCAACAACGTCAACACGCTGCTGGAGCAGGTACAAAAGTATCTGCCGGAAGGCCCGCAGTATTATCCGGACGATCAGATTACCGATCACCCCGAGCAGTTCGTCTGCGCGGAGCTGATCCGCGAGAAGATTCTGCATCTGACCCGTGAAGAGGTACCGCATTCCATCGCAGTGGCGATTGAGGATATGAGCGTGGAACCGAATGGGGTTGTGCATATTTCGGCGGTTATCTTTGTTGAGCGCGATTCCCAGAAGGGGATCATTATCGGTAAGCAGGGAGCGCTGCTGAAGGAAGTCGGACGCCGGGCGCGGACGGATATTGAAAACCTGCTGGGCTCGAAGATTTTCCTGGAATTATGGGTGAAGGTGAAAAAAGACTGGCGTAACCAGGACCGCGTCCTGCGGGATTTGGGCTTCCATAAAGAATGATCACCTCTCACGCCGCCTCAACATGGCAGGAATTGCACGGATAGATCCTGGGGCATCGCACATCCTACATCTGAAGAGACATCGTGTTTCCGAAGAAAGGATGAATACGAATGCGGAATTTTTCGTGGAAGTATTTTGCAATGACTGGAGATCTCGATGCGTATTTGCTGTACAGGGAAGCTGGGGATTCGCCCGAGGGCAGCGGACCGCTGCCGGCGGAGGAAGAGATGGCCATCGATGAAGAAGCACAATAAGGACTGGTTGCTTGCCGAGTGGTTGGGGGAAGAGGCATGCTATACAGGGTGGAAGGGATCGTCATCCGCAGCATGGACTACGGTGAAGGGAACGCCATTATTACGCTTTGCACCGAGAACGCCGGTAAAGTAGGGGTTCTGGTGCGGGGTGCCAAGAAGGTCAAAAGCCGTCATGCTGCCCTGATCCAGTTGTTCACAACAGGTGAGTTCGTGTTCTTCCGCAACAACGGCGGACTGGGAACACTTAATGCCGGAGAGATCACGAAGTCCCATCATCCGCTGCGCGAGGATCTGGTCAAGGCGGCGTATGCATCCTATGCCTGCGAGCTGCTGGACCGGGTGCTGCATGATGAAGAGACAGGCAGCTTCTGGTACCGCCAGCTGACCGCCTGCCTGAATGCACTGGAGGAAGACAAAGAGCCTGGCATTATCAATAATGTATTTGAAATGAAGGTGCTGCAGGCTGCCGGTTATGGGCCTCAGCTCGATGCCTGTATCGTCTGCGGCAAGGACAAGCCGGATGAGGAGCTTAGAATCAGTCCGCGTCTGGGGGGAGTCCTCTGCCGAAGCTGCCGGCATAACGATCCTCCGGCCATGGAGATTTCCCCGCGTGCCTTGAAGCTGCTGCGGATCTTTGCGGCGCTGGATCTGACCAGGCTGGGGAATGTGGATGTGAAGCCGGAGACCCGTGCGGAGCTGAAGACCGTCATGCGGGGATTCATGGATATGCAGCTTGGGCTCAGACTGAAGTCCCAGAGCTTCCTGGACCAGCTCGACAAATACAATATTTGACGAATCGCAAATTATCCGTTACTATAAGTTCAGTTTCTTTTATAAGATTGCCGTGTTTGCTCCAGAACTGGAGAGAGTGCGTGGATCGGGAAAGTAGTGGGCGATATTGTCGCAGCAGCGAGCCGGGGGTAGTGGAAGCCTGGCGGGACGACGTTCATGAACAGGGCACCCGGGAGTACGGAAACGGCAGCATCAAAAGTGGATTTCGTGATTTTTGCGTAATCAAGTAGGGTGGAACCGCGGGAGAACATATTTGAGCTCTCGTCCCTATGTCTGTTCATCAGGCATGGGGGCGGGAGCTTTTTGGCTTGTGGCTGTGCGGGAGATCCTTCTTCCATCACACACCGCAGGTACATAGAAGCTGGTGCCGCCTCCATCGCGCAGCAGCAAGAGCCAGTCATAAGCAAGAGGCAGTACACACTTGTAAAGCGAAGGAGCCGGTAGTTATGAACTTTCAGCAGATGATTCTGACCCTGCAGCAATTCTGGGCCGCCCAGAACTGTATTCTCGTCCAGCCGTATGATACGGAAAAAGGGGCGGGCACGATGAACCCTATGACTTTTTTGCGTTCCCTGGGGCCGGAGCCGTGGAAGGTTGCTTATGTGGAGCCTTCACGCCGTCCGTCCGACGGCCGTTACGGGGAGAACCCGAACCGCTTGTATCAGCATCACCAGTTCCAGGTGATTATTAAGCCGTCCCCGGACAATATTCAGGAGCTGTATCTGGACAGCCTGAAGGCACTGGGCGTAGATCCCCTGCTGCATGATGTGCGGTTTGTCGAAGACAACTGGGAGAATCCGTCCCTGGGCTGTGCGGGTCTCGGATGGGAAGTGTGGCTGGACGGTATGGAAATTACCCAATTCACCTACTTCCAGCAGGTTGGCGGAATTGAAGCAAGTCCGGTAGCGGTGGAGATTACCTACGGGATGGAGCGTCTAGCCTCTTATATTCAGGATAAGGAGAATGTATTTGACCTGGAATGGGTAGACGGCATGACGTACGGAGATGTTTTCCATCAGCCGGAGGTCGAGCATTCCACGTATACCTTTGAAGTCTCGGATGTCAAAATGCTGTTCAGCTTGTTCAACACCTACGAAGAGGAAGCCCGCAGAGCAATGGAGAATCACCTCGTCTTCCCGGCGTATGATTACGTGCTGAAATGCTCGCATACCTTCAACCTGCTGGATGCGCGCGGCGCGATCAGCGTAACGGAACGCACAGGCTTCATTACGAGAGTACGCAACTTGGCCCGCACCGTAGCGGCGACATATCTGGAGGAACGCGAGAAGCTGGGCTTCCCGCTGCTGAAGAAAGAAGGTGCTGACCATGTCTAAGGATATTCTGTTCGAGATCGGTCTGGAGGAAATCCCTGCACGCTTTATCCGCGCGGCGATGGAGCAGCTGAAGGACAGAACGGCGAAATGGCTGGAAGCCTCGCGGATCAGTCATCAGGGCGTTAGCGCATACGCAACACCGCGCCGCCTTGCCGTACTTGTGAAGGATGCCGCTGAGCGGCAGGAGGATGTCAGCGAAGAGGTGAAAGGCCCGTCACGCAAAATTGCTATGGATGCGAGCGGCGAATGGAGCAAGGCGGCACTGGGCTTTGCCCGCAGTCAGGGTGCTTCACCGGAACAGTTCACGTTCAAGGAGCTGGCAGGCGTAGAGTATATCTATGTGACGAAGAGCAGCACCGGCATCGAGACAGCCTCGTTGCTCTCCGAAGGCCTTGCGGGCATTGTGAGCAGCATGACTTTCCCCAAAAACATGCGCTGGGGCGCTTATGATTTCAAATTCGTCCGTCCGATCCGCTGGATGGTTGCCCTCTTCGGCCAGGAGGTCATTGACCTGACGATTACCGGAGTCAAGGCAGGCAATGTGAGCCGCGGCCACCGTTTCCTAGGTGAAGAAGCGTTGATAGAGGAGCCTGCTGCATACGTTGAAGCTCTGCGCAGCCAGCATGTGCTCGTGGATGTGAAGGAGCGCGAAGAGCTGATTCTAAGCGGAATTCATAAGCTTGCGGAAGAGAAAAACTGGAAGATTGCAATCAAGGAAGATCTGCTGGAAGAAGTCCTCTTCCTGGTAGAGACACCGACTGTCCTGTTCGGTACTTTCGATTCGGCCTTCCTGAATATTCCGCAGGAGGTGCTGATCACCTCCATGCGTGAGCATCAGCGTTACTTCCCGGTGTTCGGGGAGGATGGCAAGCTGTTGCCGTTCTTCGTAACCGTGCGCAACGGGAGTGCAGTATCCCTGGACGTCATCGCCAAGGGGAACGAGAAGGTGCTGCGCGCCCGCTTGTCGGATGCCAAATTCTTCTATGAAGAAGATCAGAAGCTGCAGATTAACGATGCTCTGGCCAAACTGGAGAACATCGTCTACCATGAAGAGCTGGGCAGTGTAGGTGACAAAGTGCGCCGCATCCGCGCCATCGCTGACCGCTTGGCTGTGAAGCTCGGGCTGTCATCAGAGGCGGCAGCGCAAGTGAGCCGGACGGCGGATATCTGCAAATTCGACCTCGTTACCCAAATGGTGGGTGAGTTCCCTGAGCTGCAGGGCACGATGGGTGAGGATTATGCCCGCAAGGCCGGGGAAGGGGAACAGGTGTCCAAAGCAATCTTCGAGCACTATCAGCCGCGTTTCGCCGGAGATGCCGTTCCTTCTACCCAGGCAGGTCTGGTGGTCAGCCTTGCCGATAAAATCGATACGATTGTCGGCTGCTTTTCCATCGGAATCATTCCAACCGGCTCCCAGGACCCTTATGCACTGCGCCGTCAGGCGGCAGGTATTGTTCAGATCGTGCTGGAGCATCAGCTGAACCTGAGCCTGCAGGAGATTTTTGCAGCAGCACTGGAAGTCCATGAAAGTTTCCGTACAGAGAAACATTTCACCCCTGAACTGCGTATAACTCTTTACGAGTTCTTCGGTCTGCGCGTGAAGCGCCTGTTAGCCGACAACAATGTACGTTATGATGTTGTGGATGCAGCGCTTGCGGCAGGATTCGATGATATCGTTGATGTAGTGAGCAGAAGTCTTGCCTTGATGAATGCCGTGACGGATCTCGCTGATTTCAAAATCACCGTGGATTCACTGACCCGTGTCAGTAATCTGGCCGCCAAAGCTCCCGAGGGTGCAGTAATCGACCCCGCCTTGCTTAAGGAAGAAGCGGAACAGAAGCTGTACGCGACTTGGCAGAGTATTCATGAGCCTTACCGCGCAGCCCTTGTGTCCAGACATGCCGCTGAAGCCCTGCAGATTCTGTCGGGACTGGAAGCAGACGTAACCGGATTTTTCGATTCTGTTATGGTTATGGCTGAAGACGAAGCTGTCCGCTCGAACCGTCTGGCGCTGCTGGCCGGCATTCATACAGACTCCAGGCTGTTTGCTGATTTTGGCAAGCTGGTGTGGTAATTCTGGCAGGTTTTAAGTAATGTTTGTGATTTTATGGTATAGATCGTAGGTTTAGGGTATAAATATACGGAACGGTGCCAATGCGTAAGTTGACATTCGTTCCGTATTTATGCTTTACGAAAGAAGGATTTTTGAACGGTTAGAGCGTAATATATATTACACAGGAATTTGGTGAGGGTAACTTGGGAACTTCCCGGCTGAGGAAGATTGTTGTGGACGGGGATGCTTGTCCGGTGAAGCAGGAGATTATTTCCGTGGCGCGCAGGTTCGGGCTTCCGGTGCTGATGGTCTCTTCCTATGATCATGTGCTGCGGGCGGAAGAAGGCGTTACGGTGGTTCAGGTGGACCGGGGGGCAGACAGTGCCGACCTCTATATCGCCAATCATATTTCTGCCGGAGATGTCGTCGTTACGCAGGATTATGGGCTGGCGGCGCTGGCACTGGGCAAACGTTGCCGGGCACTTTCGAACCGGGGCCAGGAATATGAGAATTCCACCATGGATTTTATGCTGGAGAGCAGGCATGCCAAGGCGGTTGAACGCAGACGCGGTCACTATTCCAAGGGTCCCAAAGCGATTACCGCCGAGGAAAAAAATCTTTTTCAACATAAACTGACAAAACTTTTAACAATTTTGCAGGAGAATGTCCAGCAGTAGCGAATTATATTTAACTGTTAAGAGATGAAGGTGGTTGAAGTGGCTAGCGGACATGGTCCTATTCCTGAAGAGGTTATCGAGAACGTGCTGGCACGGCATGATATTGTCGATACAGTCAGCAAAGTTGTCCATTTGTCCAAGCAGGGTAAATATTTATGGGGTCTCTGCCCGTTCCACTCGGAGAAGTCTCCTTCCTTCACCGTCACCCCTGACCGGGGTGTCTTTCATTGCTTTGGCTGCGGTATGGGCGGAAATGCCATCAAATTCAGGATGGAAATCGAAGGATTATCCTTCCCCGAAGCAGTCAGAATCATGGCGGAAGAGAGTGATATCCCTGTACCTGAGGGAAGAGGAGGGGCACTGGCTGCCCCCGATCCTGAGCGGGACCGGCTGATTCAGGCTTATGAATTATCGGCGAAGTTTTATCATTTTTTGCTGAAGAACACGGAATACGGCACTGCCGCTATGGATTACTTAAGAACCCGGGGTTTCAGCGACAAAATGATCGACCAGTTCCAGATCGGCTTCGCGCCGGACCGCTGGGATACGCTGCTGCAGTTTCTGGAGAAGCGCAGCTTCGATCTCGCCGAGATGGAGAAGGGCGGACTGTTGTCTGCCAGAGGTGAGGGCAAGGGATATCTGGACCGCTTCCGCGGCCGGGTTATTTTTCCGATTGCGAACCGGATGGGCAAGACGATCGCCTTCGCCGGACGCATTCTCGGGGAGGGGCAGCCGAAGTATCTGAACTCTCCCGAGAGCAGGTTATTCAACAAGAGCCGGATTCTGTACAATCTGCACCAGTCCAAAGCATCCATCCGCAAAACGCGGCAAATCGTCCTGTTCGAGGGATACGGTGATGTCATTTCGGCGTGGGAGGCAGGTGTACAGAACGGGGTAGCCACGATGGGAACCTCGCTCACCGAGGGTCATGTGGCCCTGATGAAGAGCCTTGGAGATGAGATCGTGCTTGCCTATGATGGAGATAAGGCTGGACAAGCTGCGGCCCTTAAGGCTATTCCCATCCTGGAAGCCAGCGGTCTGCGGGTCAAGGTAGCCCTGCTTCCAAGCGGCCTGGACCCGGATGAATTCATCTCCCGGCATGGAGGGGAGAGGTTCAGGGAACAAGTGATTGACTCTGCCGTGTCCTCCATCAAATTTAAGCTTATATATCTGAAAAAAAACCATATACTCCTAGAGGAAGACGGCAAAATTGCCTATGTCAAGGAGGCTCTGGAGATTATTGCCGGACTCCCTTCTTCAACGGAGCGGGAGGTGTACCTGCGGGAAATCGCCTCCGAGCTTGAGCTGTCCTATGACAGTCTGAAGCAGGATTGCAATTTACTTCGGGCCTCCATGCAAAAAAACAACCCCGAAGGGGATAATAACGACAATAGGTGGAATAATGGTAGGCATAAAAAAGGGCAAGTGCAGACACCTACGTTGCTGCCTGCTTACCATGTTGCGGAACGGCGCCTGTTATCCTTAATGATTCAAGACCCGGAAGCAGCGGCCTATGTGGGTGAACGGCTCGGGGAAGAGTTCAATATTGATGATCATGCGGCAATCGCCGCTTATCTATATGCTTATTATGCGCAAGGCAAACCACCCGGCATCAGCCGGTTTCTATCATCGCTTCAGGACGACCGTCTGGAGAAGACCGCAACGGCCATCTCCATGATGGACACCCCTCCGGACTGGAATACGCAGGTTCTGGACGATTGTATTCGTGAAGTGCGGAAGTATCCTCTGCAGCGCAAAATTGAACCCAAGCGTGAAGAGATGATTCAGGCGGAGAAATCCGGTGACTTTTTGCGTGCAGCACAAATAGCAAGTGAAATTTTAGCCCTAGAGAGACAATGAGCTGTTGACAGGATGTACCTAGGGAGGAGGGAGTCGAATTATGGCGAACGATCAGCACACTGAACTGGAAGCGGAATTTACTCTGGATCAGGTTAAGGATCAGCTTATTGATCACGGGAAGAAAAGATCATCACTCAATTACAAAGATATTATGGAGAAATTGTCACCATTCGATCAGGACCCCGAGCAGATGGAGGAATTCTACGAACAGCTGAGCGATCTGGGGATCGAGGTTGTCAATGAGAATGATGAAGAGGTGAACAGCCTCCGGCCAAGCGAGGACAATGAGGATAAAGAGGGAGATGACTTCAGCTTTGACGATGATTTGTCGCTGCCTCCGGGTATCAAAATTAACGACCCCGTCCGGATGTATCTGAAGGAAATCGGCCGCGTTCCGCTGTTATCGGCTGACGATGAAGTGGAACTGGCAATGCGGATCAAGAATGGCGATGAGGAAGCGAAGCGGAGACTTGCGGAAGCGAATCTGCGGCTCGTGGTCAGTATCGCCAAGCGTTATGTCGGACGCGGTATGCTGTTCCTGGATCTGATTCAGGAAGGCAACATGGGTCTGATCAAAGCGGTTGAGAAGTTTGACCATAACAAAGGCTTCAAGTTCAGTACCTATGCGACCTGGTGGATTCGTCAGGCGATTACGCGTGCGATTGCCGACCAGGCCCGTACGATCCGTATTCCGGTGCATATGGTTGAAACCATCAACAAGCTGATCCGGGTCTCCCGTCAACTCTTGCAGGAGCTGGGACGCGAGCCGTCGCCGGAGGAGATTGCAGCGGAGATGGAGCTTACCGTTGAGAAGGTCAGAGAGATTATGAAGATTGCCCAGGAGCCGGTATCGCTGGAGACACCGATCGGTGAGGAAGATGATTCGCATCTGGGAGATTTCATTGAGGATCAGGAGGCGCTGGCGCCTGCGGATGCAGCGGCGTACGAGCTGCTGAAGGAACAGCTGGAGGATGTGCTGGATACGCTGACTGAGCGTGAAGAGAATGTGCTCCGCCTGCGCTTCGGACTGGATGACGGACGGACGAGAACACTGGAGGAAGTGGGCAAGGTATTCGGCGTAACCCGCGAGCGGATTCGCCAGATCGAAGCCAAGGCGCTCCGCAAGCTGCGTCACCCCAGCCGCAGCAAGCGGCTGAAGGATTTCCTCGAATAGATCTTACAACCGGACCTTCTGCTGCACGGTGGCAGGAGGTCCTATTATGTTGTTAAGGGGATTCACCAATGCTGGAGCCCCGCCGTGTGCGGGAGCTTGAAATCGAGTGAGGGATGCCGGTTGAACCTGGAGAAACGTGATACTATATTAAGAGAAATTCAATACTGGAGAAGAAGCAAGCTGCTGCCCGAGCAGTACTGTGATTTCCTGACCAACCTGTATGATGATCAGGCAGAGGTGGAAGACAGCAACCCGGTATCCTTACGGAATCTCCAGCAGGGAAGCATCAAAATTTGGCTGTTTGGTTTTGGCATTATTTCCTTGATTTTCTTGATTAGTCTTTATTTTAGCGTTTTTCCCTGGCCTTTGCAACTTGCTACAGCGCTCAGTGTCCTAATTATTTGTTATGGTTATTCAGCCATTTATCTGAACCGCAACAAGATGATCAGTCTGATGCTGGCGGGAATTGGCAGCATTTTAACGCTGGGATTTGGACTGTGGCTGATTGAGCTGCACAGGCTTGATGCCGATTTTTGGACACCGCTGCTGATTGGAGCCTGCGGGCTGCTGTGGTGTGTGCTTGGTTTTTTTCTGCGCATCGGACTGCTTCATTTCTGCGGATATGCCTTCTGGGCTCTGCTCTATGCAGGATTCTTCGGTCATGTCCGGCCGGACGCCTCTCTGGTGGAGCTGGAGCTGCTCTGGCTTCCGCTGTGTGTGCTGATGATCTGGATGAGCTGGCTGATGTATCACAAGGTTAGCGGGGTCTCGGGGGTGTACTTCGGGGCCGGTGCGGCCCTCTGGCTGATGCCGGAGGTGGATGCGCTCTGGCTCAGAGCGGGATTCCCGGAATGGACCTCGCTTGTATTAATACTGAAGATTGCAGCGGGCCTTGCGCTGCTGTTCCTCTTCAGAAAAAAATGGATAACGTGGGTGGCCTCATGAACAACATCAAATTATCGGACCGGCTTCAGCTGCTGCTGGAGCAGGTACCGGCAGGCAGCAGACTTGCCGATATCGGCTCAGATCATGCCCTGCTGCCTGTTGCCGCTGTGAAGAGCGGCCGTACACCTTCGGCGATTGCCGGAGAAGTAAACCCGGGACCCTATGAAGCGGCGCTTCGGGGTGTAGCGGAAGCAGGACTCGGTGCGAAGATCGCCGTACGGCGCGGAGACGGGCTGGAGGTGCTGGAGCCGGGGGAAGCGGACTGTATTACCATTGCCGGCATGGGTGGCTCGCTGATCGCGGCCATTCTGGAACGCGGGCAGAAGCTCGGCAAGCTGGCCGGGGTGAAGACGCTCGCGCTGCAGCCCAATGTAGGCGAGGATATTCTGCGCCGCTGGCTGCTGAAGAACGGCTGGGTGCTGGTCTCGGAGCATATTTTGGAAGAAGACGGCAAAATCTATGAGATCCTGACTGCTGTCCCGGAAGGCGCTGAAGCGGCGGGGACGAATGAAGAGCTGTACATCGAGCGTGTTCTTGCCGGGGGGGAAGTCACCCTTGATCAGGCACTGCTGCTGGAGATGGGACCGCTGCTGCTGCAAGCGCCGAATGAAGTGTTCGCCGCCAAATGGCAGGGGGAAATCTCCAAGCTGGAGGGCATTCTGGCCTCACTTGCACGTTCGGAGCTGGAGGCGGCAGAGGAGAAGCGCAGCAGGATCAGACTTCAGATTAAACGGATTGCGGAGGTGCTGGAATGTTTGCCAAAGGACAGACCGTAATTGGATATATGGAGCAGCTTGCCCCGAAGCATCTGGCTGAGGAATGGGATAATGTTGGGCTTCAGGTAGGCAGTCTACAGAAGGAGATCACCGGGGTACTGGTGGCGCTTGATGTCAATGAGAGCATTGTGGACGAAGCGGTTGCCAAGGGCTGTAATCTGATTATTGCCCATCATGCGGTGATTTTCCGGCCGATCAAGGGGATTCTTACGGATACTCCTTCGGGCCGACTGTATGAGAAGCTGATCAAAAACGACATTGCCGTGTATATCAGCCATACCAATCTGGATGTGGCCGAAGGCGGAATGAATGACTGGATGGCCGAGGCGCTGGGAATTGAGAACGGCGCTCCGATCAAGGATATTCATACGGAGCAGCTGTCCAAGCTGGTGGTATTCGTACCGAAGGAGCATCATCAGAAGGTGCTGGATGCCATCCTGAACGCCGGAGCGGGCTGGATCGGCAATTACAGCCATTGCAGCTTCAATATCGAAGGCTACGGCACCTTCATCCCGCAGGAAGGCACGGACCCTTATATCGGCACGCCGGGCAAGCTGGAGCGGGCTGAAGAGGTCCGCATCGAGACAATTGTGCCGCATACGATCCGTAACAAGGTGGTGCAGGCCATGCTGAAAGCCCACCCGTATGAAGAGGTGGCTTATGATCTGTACTCCATGGACCTCAAGGGACGCAGCCTTGGACTTGGCAGAGTAGGGAAGCTGAAGGAACAGGCGACGCTGGGAGAATTCATCGAGACGGTCAAACGCGGGCTGAATGTGGAGAGCGTGCGGGTGGTTGGAGATCTGGACCGCCAGATCCGCAAGGCGGCTGTGATGGGCGGATCAGGCGCCAAGTACTATAGCAGCGCTATCTTCAAGGGCGCAGATGTGCTGGTGACCGGCGATATCGATTACCATACGGCGCAGGATGCGCACCTCGCGGGAATTGCCTTGATCGATCCGGGCCATAATGCGGAGAAGATCATGAAGGGCAAGGTAGCGGAGTTCCTGGCAGGCAAGCTGACGGAGCATAAGTACGGCACGGCGGTGCATGCTTCGGAGCCGGATACCGAGCCTTTTAAATTCCTGTAGGCTGTTATTATTTGCACTTGTGCCCTTGGCGGCATATCTGTATAATATACAATGTTGTTTCGGAAAGTTTGACAGACAATCGCCGGTATGCGTGAGAGCGCATGCGGGAGGAAAGTCCGGGCTCCACAAGGCAGGGTGCTGGATAACGTCCAGTCGGCGCGAGCTGAAGGATAGTGCCACAGAAATGGACCGCCGATGGCCGCTTTCGGGCGGCACAGGCAAGGATGGAACCGAGGTGTAAGAGACCCCGAGGAACGCTGGTGACTTCGTTCCTGGTAAACCCCATCTGGAGCAAGACCTAATGAGACGCAGCGTCTTCTTCACGGAAGCCGCAGCCTTCGCCTGAGGCGCGTCTAGGTTGGTCGCTGGAGCTGTGCAGTAATGTACGGCCTAGATAGATGATTGTCGCTTATGGTGGGAGGGTAGTTCCCGGCTGAACCACAACGAGCACAGAACCCGGCTTACGGCAAACTTTCCTAACTGACAACTTTAACAAGACCTTGCACTAATCACACTATATGAACAATAAGACGGCGGCCTCCTGATGGGGGCCGCCTTTTTGTTATTAAGAAGGTCTAGACCCCATGTTTAGTGTGAAGGAGAGCCATGAGTAGGAGAAATGCACGCGGGTCATTCATTATATATAACGGAATTCAGTAAATATAATATTCCAGCCTCTTCACTCGCGGACTCAAAAGCCGTTAATTCGGACAATGAGCCTATTTTTTGTAAGCGATGCGGACCCAGTGGCCCTTAACAAACAAGTTTTGCTTCATTTTGCGTTCCCACCGGCCCAATAGCGGCCACTAAGTCCGTAACGAGCAGAAAAGGTGTGTTTTTAGCAAAATAGCGTCTTCTCATTCCACATTATCGCTACGAATGAGGGCTTTGAAAGTGGAGTACCTGCACAAGACGACTCTGCGAAAAAGCCATTTCGCAGACGCCGCCAGAGTCGATGTTCCCATGTTCCTTAAGTAGATCCCGTTACAGAGGAAGCAGGCTTTCCTCATACCGGGACAGCGCGGTGGTCAAGCGCTCCACTGCGAGCGGCAGCAGCTCCGGCCGCGTATGGGTGAAATTCAGGCGCATCGTATTCTTCATGGGCTGCTCCGAATAGAAGACTTCGCCCGGAACGAAGGCAACCCCTTGCTCCACGGCGAGCGGCAGCAGCTCGGCCGTATGAATCCGGGCAGACAGGCTCAGCCACAGGAACATGCCGCCGCGCGGCTCCAGGAAGGAGGTGTCCTGCCAGCTCTGTGAAGCCAGCTCTGCCGAGAGCAGCTTCATCCGTGACTTGTATTCCCGGGAGACCAGCCGGATATGAGCTTCAAGGTCGAAGGTCAGTAGCAGCTCATGCAGGGCACGCTGATCAATGACACTGGAGTGCAGGTCCGCGGCTTGCTTGGCTCTGGCGATCATCTTGACCAGCTCCGCAGGGCCAATGATCCAGCCTGTGCGCAGCCCTGGAGCTACTATTTTGGAGAAGGTGCCCGTATAGACCACGTAGGGATCACCCCCCAGCTTCCTGTCGATGGCTGCAAGCGTAGGAGGATAGGCTTCCGGCGATTCATCGAAGGTAATCTCTCCGTACGGATTATCCTCCAGCATCAGCACACCGTATCTCCGGCACAGCTCCACCACTTGCCCTCGCCGTTCTCTGCTCCAGGTTGCGCCTGACGGGTTGTTGAAGGTAGGAACGGCGTACAAGAGCTTAGGGCGGTGTGTGCGGAGCTGCTCTTCGAGATGCTCCGGCAGCAGCCCTTCCTCATCGCTCTCCACGACCTGGATGTCTGCACGGTAAGAGCCCAGAACCTGCAAGGCGGCCAGATAGGTCGGTGCTTCCACAAGTACGGTGTCTCCCGGATCAAGCAGAATTCTGCAGAGCAGGTCTATAGCCTGCTGGGAGCCGGTAGTGAGAATCATTTCGTCCGCAGAGACAGGAAGGCCCTGCTGCCCCAATCTGGCGGCAATCTGTTCGCGCAGCGGAAGATATCCTTCCGTCAGTCCGTATTGCAGCCCAGAACTATCGCCTGTCAGTACGCGGCTGTAGGCTTCCCGGATGGCATCTGCCGGGAACAGCTCTTCGGCAGGCAGCCCGCCGGCAAGCGAGATGATGTCCTTGCCCTGTGTGATCTTGAGGATGTCGCGGACTGCGGAGGAACCCAGATGGTTCGTCATTTCCGCATAGTTGATCTTCATATTCATGCTCCCTGCTCTTCTGGATTTTGTAGTATCATAACGGTATAGCGGTATAACAGTAAAACGGTAAATATAACAGTTGGAGGAGGAGGACCATGCATATTGATTTACTCCGCAGCGGCGACAAACCGCTGCCCCGGCAGATCAGCGAGACGATTGCACAGCGGATCACCTCGGGGCTGCTCCAGCCGGGCACGCGGCTGCCGTCCGTTAGAGGCCTGTCTTCCTCCTTGAAGGTAAGCCAAATGACGGTCAGCAAGGCTTATGCTGACCTTGAGACGCGCGGGCATATCCTGTGCAGCCAGGGCAAGGGCTGCTATGTGGCTGAACGGGACCGGAACAGGCAAGGTGCAGAAGCGCGGTGGCAGGATGGTTATGATGACTATCTGCCCCGGGCCCAGCTGTGGCGTAATTTCGATTATTCCGAGGTGGACTATCCCTTTCATCTGGCCTCCATTGACAGCAGTATGCTCCCGCTGGGGCCGATTGGCACGACCATGGCAGCGCTGGTGAAGAAGCAGCCTGAGCTGATGGCCACCTATGGTAATTTCCAGGGGGACCCGGAGCTGCGCGAGGTGATGCGCAGACACCTGCAGAGCCGTGGAATCACGCTCAGCGCCGGTGATTTGATGATTACGAGCGGCTCCCAGCAGGGAATCGATCTGGTCGCCCGGACCTTTGTCGGTCCGGGGGATACGGTATATCTGGAGGCACCCAGCTACACCGGGGCTATTGATGTTTTTGCCGGGCGGGGGGCTGAGATGATCTTCGTTCCGATGGACGGGGACGGCATGCGGGTGGACCGGCTTACAGCGATGTGTGACCGGAGGCCGCCTAAGCTCATCTATACCAACCCGACCTTCCAGAATCCAAGCGGGGTCACGATGAGCATGCCAAGAAGACAGCGCTTGCTGGAGCTTGCCCGCAGCTACCGCTGTCTCATTGTGGAGGATGACCCGTTCAGTGACCTGTACTTCCAACAGCCGCCCCCGGCGTCCATTAAATCGCTGGATACCGACGGGCATGTAGTCTACATGAAGAGCTTCAGCAAAGTCCTCGCTCCCGGCTGCCGGATCGCCTGTGTCGCCGCTGAGGGCAATATCCTCTCCAGGCTGATCGCCGCCAAGTCTGCCAGTGATCTGGGCAGTCCGCTGCTGACCCAGCGGGCGGTGCTTCCCTTCATCGCGCGCCAGTATGACGAGTATGCAGCGAAGCTGCGGTTGGCGCTGCGTGCCCGCCAGGAGGCGGCAGCGAAGCTACTGAAGCAGTATGCTCCGGCCGGGGTAACCTGGCAGCTGCCGGGGGGAGGACTCAATCTGTGGCTGCAGCTGCCGGAATCCCCGGGAATTGAGGCACTGCATGCCCGGGCCGAGCAGGAAGGGATCTCCTTCCTGCCGGGCGATGTCTGTTATGCCGGAGATATGCCATCGAGGCATATCCGGCTAAGCTATTCACAGCTGACGCAGGAGGGAATGGAGCGCGGACTCCGCCGGTTCCTGCTGTTGCTGGAACGGCATTTGCGCGCTTAGCAGCTAACGGCTCAGCTTATTGTATGGAATCAAGCTGTTTGCCGACCTGCTGCGGGAACAGCTGGAGGGGAACCTGGCCTCCCCCTGCCGCCTGCAGGGTGCGGTAGATATCCACCTGGCCCCAGCCGTAATACTTATCATGGCCGGCTGTGCCCAGATCCACGGCATTCGAAGTCAAAAGTGCGGTGACTTCCTTGTTCGTCAGTGCAGGGTTCAAGGAGCGCACCAGTCCGGCCAGTGCCGCCACATGGGGGCTGGCCATGGAGGTGCCGGACAGCGCGGCATACTGATTATCGGGATAGGTGCTGGCAATGCTCTCCCCGGGTGCGGCTACATCGATGTAGTCCCCGTAATTGGAGAAGGAAGCGCGCTCTCCCGCCGCATTCGTTGCAGCGACGGCAATCACCTCTTCATAGGCTGCCGGATATCCCGGCCGCTCCGTATTGTCATTGCCGGAAGCGGAGACAATCACTACATCCCGGTCATAAGCATATTTAATTGCATCATGCAGGAACTGCGAATCGGCATAGTTGCCTAGGCTGAGATTAATCACCTTGGCTCCCTGATCTGCCGCCCAGATAATGCCTTCGGCCACCGAATAGGTGGTGCCTGCCCCCGAATTATCGAGCGCTTTTACCGGAAGGATCTTGTTGTACCAGCTGATACCCGCTACCCCTTCCTCATTATTGGTTAACGCTCCGATGATGCCGCACACATGAGTGCCATGTCCGACATCGTCATCCGGCGTGCTGCCGCTGGTAATCGCATTGTATCCGGTGAGCAGCTGCCCCTTCAGATCGGGATGGTTCGCTTGAACACCGGTATCCACAACGGCTACCACGACTTCCTTGCTGCCCTTGGACAGATTCCAGCCCTGCGTAGTTTCGATCGCCGGCAGATTCCACTGGTAAGTCGAGAAGAGCAGGTCATTGGGCGTGATCACATTAGCTCCCGTATTTTCGCTGACCGTATCATTGGTTAAGTACATATAGTGAGGCTCTGCGTACAGCGGATGCCACTTATAGGCGAAATAAGTCTTGAGCTGGGAATAACTCATCTTGTCCGACCGGAAAATATAAGCATACCCTAGCTTGCGCGGCGTCTTGCAGCGGATATCGGCAGCGATGGTCTGAAGCTGTGCTGCGGTGGGATGCCCATTCGGGAAGCGGACGACAATCTCATTCTCGTAGTAATGGCTGGCGTTCTCATTGTCATGCCCGGTTTGGACCGTGATGTCCTTCAAGGTATCGGCGTGGACCGACTCGATCCGGTACTTGCCTTCCTTCGGGTACGGAATAAGCCGCAGATTCTTGAGCTGATGCAGCGCAACGCGGTCCAGAATCTTCTGGTTGATCAGGGCGATGACCGCGAGTTGGCCTTCCCGGCTACGCTGGGCTACGAAATAATACTTTTTGTTGCCGATGATGAACGAAGGGGATTCATAGGACTGGTGGCCTTTGATCGCTGATTTGGCAGTATTCAGATAGCGAAGCAGCTGCTTATTCTCCTGGTCGGTGCCTTCGGGCAGAGAAGATTTATAGGTTGTTGTCTTACGGGTGTTAAAATCGACCAGCATCAGCATGGTGATATGCCCGTGTCCCTGCTGAAGTCTCCCGGCATATGCTGAGATATCATCAGGCGAAGCGTGACGGATATCGGCCAGCAGTGTGCTCAGATGTCTGTTTACATCGACCCGGTTCAGCTTGTCGGTAGCTGTTACATCCTGGACAAGGGCGGTTTTCTTGATTGCTTTTTCCTGAGAGGGATTAGGCACAGAGGCTTGTCTAAGCGTACCGCCGCCTTCCGGCCGCAGGGCGAAGGTGAGCAGCAGCACGGTCAACGCAGCAGTGACCACACTGGCGACCGTTAAATTTTTACGTGACATGATTTCCGCTCCTTCCTGGTATCGTATACCGGATAGGGTTAGAAGCGGGAGCCGGTTTTATGCATCTCGCGAAAAGGATACCGCCGCCCTTGGTTTTATGTTAATATCAGAAAGTAAGCGCCTTCCGGGGTACGGTGGAGGGTTAAGAGATTTTGTGATACTATCAAGAGAGTACAACCGCAGGTGTCTTAGTGTCATTAACAACTACTATTGCAAGGAACAATAAGGGGGAGCAACCGCCATGTCAGCAGCCAATGTGCAGAAATTGTGTGAGTCGACGAGAGAGAAGCTTAAATCCGTTATCGAAAAGATGGAACTGTTCCTGAATGAGCATGCACTGCCGCAGCTTGTGACCGAAGAGGATGAAGAAACACTACATTTCTATCGGGGGTTCTTGTCCGATCTCCGCCATCTGCTGGTGTTCTCGGAAATGTCTTATGAGAAGCTTGGGCTCGCACTGCGCCGCGCTACCTTCGATGAAACTTTCGCGCAAAAAGCGCTATATAATGTATATCATCTCGGCGTCAATAACTTCTTCTATCCCAAGAATGAGAGTTATTCGGAAGATGGACGTTACGCCTATACCGGGCAGGATGCGATCCGTTTCCGCAAGAAGCCTGTCCGTCCGGCACGCGACATCATTATGGAGATCACCAAGGTCTATGAGGAGCTGCGTGATGATCTGACTTATTACGAGAATGATTATTTGACGGAGAAGCGGATGCAGAATCAGGTGTAATTCATTGTTCAGGATTTGATCTTTTATGTAAAAGGGCTGTTCCAACTGCCGACTTGGCTGCTTGGGGCGGCCTATTTGCTGTCTTCAGGATGACAGCCCGCAGCCGCATATCCGGAATTCACGGCGGGCATAATACTTGGGGAGGTGATCATTATGACAAACGTCAAACCGCTTGTGAAATGCAGTGTGAGCAATTGCCATTATTGGGGAGAACAGAACCTGTGCCGTGCCGAGGAAATTGTCATTGAGATCGATCAGCATGCAGGCAGCCGTTACATGGAGGAATACGCAGAAGAGCTGACGGCAAATAATCATCATGACCATGCCGAGACCTCATCCGCAACCTGTTGTCTGACGTTCAAGCCGAACGCCTGAGAAGGAGGCCCTTATGGATAATCCGAATGATGAACCCAAAGTGGACCGCTCCGCCCGCAGAAAAGTAATTCTGCGCCCGCGCAGCAGAGTCGATTACCCCCGCCGGGACAGAAGCCACAATGAAGAGTATGCGGCCGAGCTTAGCCCGCTCCCTTCGCAGCTGCAGAGCACTGCGGGATTGGACGGTGACGCTCAGCGGACATCGGGGGGCGTGAGCGAGGGAACGGACCGGAGAATCGGCTATATCGGCCTGGGCTTCGGTGTCGTCTCTTTATTCATATGGTCCATTATATTGGGGCCAATTGCCGCTGTCCTGGGGTATTATGCCTATACCAAAGGACAAAAATCTGCCGGGGCCTGGTCGATGGGGCTGGGAATTGTATCTGCTTTAAGCTATTTTGTCTTAATTCCTTTCGCCCGTTAGAGCAGGCTGAATCCCCACATCTCATGTTCAAAACAGGCTATCAGACCTAACTATGCAGGTCTGAGGTCTGTTTTTTCGCTTAGGCATATAGTAATTACTGTGAATAAATAGTACAGTTCAAATATAAGACTTAGCGTGAAAGAGGGAATGGATGCATGTCAATCAATGCCGCTGCGCCAAGCGGTCAGTTGAAATGGGTAGACTTGAGAAGCTCAAGCATGAAGCGTGAGGATAACAAAGTGAGTCCAGGAGTGACGGGCTCCTCTGCGGCATCGTTCACCGCGATGCTTCAGCAGGCAGCCGGAACAACTTCAACTACAGGCAGCAGCAATAGAAGCACAAACGTTGCTCTTGCGGATACCTCATCTATGGATGGTCTGCTGTGGCAGCAGCTTGGGGAAGCGGCAGAGGCTAAGGGTGACATTTCCGGGGAAATAACGCAGACGGTGCCGACGGATTATGAAGAGCTTATTCAGACCGCCAGCAGTAAATATGGTGTTCCGGTTGATCTGATTAAGGCGGTGATTGATACGGAGTCTTCGTTCAATCCCAATGTCGTATCTTCTGCCGGTGCCAAAGGACTGATGCAGTTAATGGACGGAACAGCGAACGGACTGGGTGTCTCCGATCCCTTCGATCCTGCTCAGAGCATTGACGGCGGTGTACGATACCTCTCCTACCAGCTTAAGCGGTATGACGGGGAGGAGAAGATGGCGCTGGCCGCCTATAATGCCGGGCCGGGCCGGGTGAACAAGCTTGGAGTCAGCAGCGATGCTGAGCTTATGGCGAACCTCTCCGGGCTTCCTAAGGAGACTCAGGCCTATATTGCCAAAATAGAACGCGCCCGCGCGCAATACGCGTTATAATATAAGGATCAAACGGAATCTCCCGCAACTTTTGCGGCAGCAGGCCGGTTGATCCTTTTTGCAAAATATAAGCAAATATGAATTCTGATCAACAAAGGAGAACGCCGATATATGCTGTATTGGGATTATGCCGCTGCTGCCCCTCCCTATGACGAGGTGGTGCAGACGCTGGAGCAGGTGATGAAGAAGCACTTCGCCAACCCCTCTTCCCTGCACCGGGCAGGAGAAGAAGCGGACAAGCTGATCAAGCGTGCGCGCGAGGTCTGCGCAGCAGCGCTTGATGTGCTGCCGCAGGAAATCATATTCACCTCAGGCGCTACCGAGAGCAATAACCTCGCGGTCAAAGGGGCTGCACTCCAGTATCAGAGCAGAGGACGGCATATAGTGACTACTGAGCTGGAGCATCCTTCGGTCTACGAGAGCTGTCTCCAGCTGCAAAAGCTGGGCTGGGAGGTTACCTTCGTAGCACCAGACCCGCAGGGAGTGATCGAACCTTCAAGGATTGCCGCTGCGGTCCGGCCGGATACCGTGCTGGTCAGTGTCATGCATGTGAATAATGAGATTGGTACGGTACAGCCGCTGCGGGAGATCGGGCGGCAGGTGAAGGCGGTGAACCGGCGGACCCTATTCCATGTAGACGGCGTGCAGGGCTATGGGAAGCTTGAGGCTCCACTGAAGGCTTGGCAGGCAGATCTGTACAGCCTGTCCGCACATAAATTGCGCGGTCCGCGCGGGACAGGAATTCTCTTTGTTAGAGAAGGGGTCACACTGTTCCCCCTGTTGACTGGCGGTTCCCAGGAACAGGGCAAGCGCGCAGGGACAGAGAATGTGCCGAATATTGTAGCCTCAGCCAAGGCCATGCGGCTGAGCGGAGAACGGCGCGAGGAATTCACCGCCCGGATTCGTCCGCTGAAGGCGCAGCTGGAGAATTATATATCCGGGATTCCCGAACTTGTATTGAACAGCAGAGAGGACGGGGCGCCGCATATTGTGCACTTCTCTTACCCCGGAATGAAGGGAGAGGTCTTGGCCCGCAGGCTGGAGGAGCTCGGGATGGCGGTCGCTACTCGCTCCGCTTGTTCCTCGCGTCTGGCCGAGCCGAGCCGGATTCTGCTGTCCATGGGCAGGGATACCGCTGCTGCGCTTGGCGGCATACGGATCAGCCTGGGGGACAGCCACACCGCACAGGATGTCAGCCAGCTGGAGCACGCACTGCTGGCAGCTGTCCAATCCTTAAAGATCGCAGAAGGAGGCATGAAATAACCAATGACAAATGAGACAGGTACCGGAGTACAGAATGCCGGATACGGAAGCAGCATGGACTATGCCGATTTGCTCCTGCTGCGTTTTGGGGAGTTCACTTTGAAAGGAAAGAACCGCAGCCGGTTCGAGAAGACCATCCTGCGCCATGTCAGAGAGATGGTTAAGCCGTATCCGAATGTGAAGCTGACCCGGGAATTCGGGCGGATCTATGTTCAGCTGAACGGGGAACCGGCTGGAGCATTAACGGATGCGCTCGTCAAAGTATTCGGGATCGCCTCGATCAGCCCGGTGAAGGTGTCCATGCCGGAATTCGAGGATATTCTTGCGGCCAGCCGCACCTTCCTCCAGCTTGTTGCTCCGGCAGCGGGAACCAGCTTCAAGGTTAGCGTCCGCCGGGTGTGGAAGGAATTCCCTTACGGTTCTATAGAGATGAATAAGCTTATCGCTACACCGCTGCTGCAAGGCTATCCGGGGCTGCTGGTAGATGTGAAGTCTCCCGATATGGAACTGAAGATTGAGATTCGAGAAGGACAAGCACTCATTTTCTGTGAGAATATTGCCGGAGTCGGCGGCTTCCCGCTGGGAACGAACGGCAAGGCTATGCTGCTACTCTCCGGCGGAATTGATAGTCCGGTTGCGGGCTGGTCATCCATGCGCAGGGGACTGGAGGTGGAATGTGTCCACTTTTACAGCTATCCTTACACAAGCGAGCTTGCCCGGCAGAAGGTTGTAGATTTGACGCGTGTCTTGTCGCGTTATGCGGGTGTGATCAAGCTGCATCTGGTACCGTTCACGGAGGTGCAGACCTCTTTTGCCGGAATCGGGCAGGATAATCTGATTATTACTCTGATGCGCCGCGCCATGCTGCGGATTGCTACTGCGCTTGCTGAGAAGGAGGGGGCGCTCGCGCTGATTACCGGAGACAGTCTGGGACAAGTGGCGAGCCAGACGCTGCCCAGCATGAATGTGATCGGGCGGGCAACAACCTTGCCGCTGCTGCGCCCGCTGGTGATGATGGACAAGAGTGAGATCGTGGGGCTCTCCCAGACCATCGGTACGTATGACCTGTCCATCCTGCCCTACGAGGATTGCTGTACGCTGTTCGTGCCCAAATCACCGACGACGAATCCCAATCTGCGGATTGTAGACAAGATTGAAGCGACGCTGCCCGGCTATCAGGCCATGCTCGATACGGCGGTTGCCGCAACCGAGACGGTAATGATTACACCCTATGGCCAGGAGAAGCCTGAAGACTTGGTACCGGCGCAGGCAGGCCTTCAGGAAGAGTGGTTCTGAACAGCGAAGGCTGTCCGGCGGCGCTTCCAATGCCCGGCGGCCAGGATACCCGCGATCACGGCGGCGATGAACAGAAGGTGCAGCAGCGGATGTGCCTTGAAGTAAGGGGCAATTACCTTCTCGCCGGTAATCATGCTGGAGGCTGTGAATCCGAGCACGCCTGAGCCGAGATAGATAATCCACGGATATCTGTTGATCAGCCGGATGAACAGGGTGCTTCCCCAGACCACAATGGGCACACTGATCAGCAGTCCCAGCACAACCAGCGTAATATTATGATTGGCTGCACCGGCGATGGCAATGACATTGTCCAGACCCATCGCTGCATCTGCGATCACAATAGTCCGCACAGCCGCCCACAGGGTGCCGCCGGCCTGGATATCCGTATCCGCACTGCCGCCGGCCAGCAGCTTATAGGCTATAAGGATCAGCAGCAGTCCGCCGATGGCCAGCAGCCAAGGAATCTTAAGCAGCCATACTACAAGAATAGTGGCGATAATACGCAGAATGACCGCGCCGCCTGTACCGAGCAGAATCGCCTGCTTTTGCCGGCTTCCTGCGAGGTTCCGCGCGGCCAGGCCAATGACAATGGCATTGTCGCCAGCCAGAATAAGATCAAGGAACACGATATTCAGCAGAGCTAATATGAAATCCGCAGCGGATGTATTCATCCCGGTCATCTCCTAATAGATGTGGTAGGCTTGCCTCTCCCTTACGGGCGGTCAGCCGGAGACTATAGATATACGCGGCAATCCGTCTCCACATGCGCAGTTTCTAAAATAGCGGGACAAGAAGCATAGCTTGTCGCCCTGGGGCATACATGTAGATACATGGAGTTCAGGGAGGCTGAGGTGGATGGATTCATTACTGCTGCTTGGTGAAATTTTAATGATTAATCTGGTGCTCAGCGGGGACAATGCGATGGTCATTGCGATGGCCAGCAAGAATCTGCCGGAGAAGCACAGGAGGCTGGCCGTCTGGTGGGGGGCCGCCGGAGCGGTCGCGCTGCGCTGCATCCTGACCTTCGCCGCAGTACTGCTGCTGAAGATTCCCTATATTGAAGCCGGAGGAGCGATGCTGCTGCTCTGGATTTCCTTCAAGCTGCTGCTCGAAGACGAGGACGAGCTCCGTATCGAGGGAAGCCCCAGCGTCTGGAAGTCGGTACGTACCATACTGCTGGCGGACTTCATCATGAGTCTGGATAATGTGCTGGCGATTGCCGGGCTTGCCAAAGGGGATCTGGCGCTGATTGTAATCGGGATTGCGATCAGTATTCCGATTGTCGTCTGGGGGAGCAGCATTATCGTGGGCTGGCTGCACCGCTTCCCGGTGCTGGTCTTCATCGGCGCCTACATTCTGGCGTATACCGCCGGGAATATGCTGCTGCAGGATGCCAAATTCGGCCCGGTGATATCATTCCTGCTGCCGACGCTTCATGCGATGCTGCCGATGCTGCTGGGAATTATCGTTGTGGTCACGGGGATGCTGAAGCGCCGGAAAGTATCTGCGAGCTAGAAACCGGCAATAATAGGCTGTACCAAAAGCTGGAAGGCTTTGGTGCAGCCTTATTTCTTTTTTTCGGAGAAGGTCCTGGGATACGCTGAAGAATGATGGTATTTTATGAGTATTTCAGATAAAATAAAAGGAAACCTGTCGCCCGGGTGGGACTGCTGAAGGGGCAGGGACCAGTGAAAAGACACGAATTTTGAAGGGATAGGTGAAAGATGTCTTCCAAAAATGACATGAAACTGGGTGTGCTCATCGCCGCCGCCGGCCTAGTAATTCTGCTGGGTAAGCTGGGGGTGTTCGGTTTTCTGGGACGGGCCTTATGGCCGCTCATCCTTCTGGTTCCGGGCCTGTTCCTGCATGTGCTCTTTTTCACCCGCCGTGCTTCTGCATCTGTACTCATTCCTGCGGGCATACTGACAGTGTACGGCTTGCTATTCGGCTTATGTAATACGTGGGGCTGGGACCTCATGAGACACTTATGGCCTGTTCTTCTGCTGGGGATCGCGGTAGGACTGTACGAATATTCGCTGTATGCTTCAGTCAGAACGAGGGGCTTGACCACCGCTGCTGTAATTCTGGGACTGCTTAGCCTTGTGCTGGTGATCTTCACACTGCTCGGTACCGGGGCGCTCTATCTGCTCGGCGCTGTGCTGGTGGCTGCGGGACTGTGGCTGATGCTGGGAAGAGGCTGGCCGGGAAGCCGCAAGAAGTGGAACGGTGGCTGGTAATCAGGCCGGCAACACGTCATGATGGGACCATATAAGACTGCGGAGCCGGATATGATGAGAAAATAGAAAATTTAAGCGGACTTGGCAACGTTTTTTTCAGAAAAAGACTTGCTTTTCATAGTACTTTCACTATAAAATTAAGGAATGTTGGAGCGTCGGCTTTCTGCCTGGCGCTTCTTTTGTGAGACTGCCGTGACATGCTAAGAATTTAAACAGTTTTAATTTGATAAATGAGAGGATTTGGATACAAATCATGCATTCAAGAAAAGATATCCGTAACATTGCGATCATTGCCCACGTTGACCATGGTAAAACAACGCTCGTCGATCAGCTTCTCCAGCAGTCCGGGATTTTCAGCGCACACGAGCACGTTCAAGAACGCGCCATGGACTCTAACGATATCGAACGCGAACGTGGAATTACAATCCTAGCTAAAAATACAGCAATTACTTATAAAGAGTTCCTGATTAACATCGTAGATACACCTGGACACGCTGACTTCGGCGGTGAAGTAGAACGGATCATGAAGATGGTTGACGGTGTACTGCTCGTTGTTGACGCTTATGAAGGCTGCATGCCGCAGACCAAGTTCGTACTCCGCAAGGCACTGGAACAGCACCTGACCCCAATCGTAGTCGTGAACAAGATTGACCGTCCGGCTGCGCGTCCGAAGGAAGTCATTGATGAAGTGCTGGACTTGTTCATCGAGCTTGAAGCCAGTGACGACCAGCTTGAATTCCCTGTAGTCTATGCTTCTGCGCTTAACGGCACATCAAGCATGAACGCAGAGAAGCAGGATGAGACCATGCTTTCACTATACGAAACCATCGTTGAGCATATCCCTGCTCCAACTGAGAAGGTTGATGAGCCGCTGCAGTTCCTGGTAACACTGATGGACTACAACGAATACCTGGGCCGTATCGCCATTGGCCGCGTGAACCGCGGTGTAATCAAGCAAGGCCAATCCGTTACAGTCATCATGCGTGACGGCAAGAGCAAGACTGCCCGTATCGAGAAGCTGTTCGGCTTCCAGGGTCTGAAGCGTGTGGAGACAGAAGAAGCCGGCGCAGGCGACATCGTGGCTATTGCCGGTATCAAGGACATCAACATCGGTGAGACGATTGCTGATCCGCAGCATCCGGAAGCACTGCCGGTTCTGAAGATTGACGAGCCTACGATGCAGATGACGTTCCTCGTGAACAACAGCCCGTTCGCAGGTAAAGAAGGCAAGTGGGTTACTTCCCGCAAGCTGCGTGAGCGTCTGTTCAAAGAGCTGGAAACGGATGTCAGCCTGCGTGTGGATGAGACGGATTCCCCTGACGCCTTCATCGTATCCGGACGCGGCGAGCTTCACCTTGGTATTCTGATCGAGAATATGCGGCGTGAAGGTTATGAGATGCAAGTGTCTAAACCACAAGTAATCATTAAAGACATCGATGGTGTCAGATCCGAGCCGCTTGAGCGCCTCATGATTGACATTCCGGAAGAAAGCATGGGCTCCGTTATGGAAAGTCTGGGCAGCCGTAAAGCCGAAATGGTCAACATGATCAACCACGGCACCGGCCAAGTCCGTCTGGAATTCCTGATTCCGGCACGCGGCCTGATCGGTTATAACACGCACTTCCTGACACTGACACGCGGCTACGGTGTAATGAACCACGCCTTCGACAGCTATGCTCCACTGATTGGCGGCCAAGTTGGCGGACGTCATCAAGGTGTGCTTGTAGCAAGTGAAAGTGGAACAACCACCCAATATGGAATCGTGGGTGTTGAGGATCGCGGTATTCTCTTCTTGGATGCAGGTACAGAAATTTATGAAGGTATGATTGTAGGCGAGCATACTCGTGATAACGATATTATCGTCAACATTTGTAAAGAAAAAGCACTTACCAACATGCGTACCTCAGGCAAAGATGATACTGTAAAGATGAAGACACCACGTACCTTCTCTTTGGAAGGCGCGCTTGAATATTTGAATGAGGATGAATATTGTGAAATCACTCCGAAATCTGTCCGTCTGCGCAAAAAGATCCTGAACAAGGGCGAGCGCGAACGTGTAGAGAAACAGCGTAAGGCGGCGCAAGCCAGCCAAGCCTAAGAGATTGCCATTCAAGCCGCCGGAAAAATCCGGCGGCTTTTCTCATTGTGCCGGACGCGATCTTTCAAATTGCAGGGATTAATAGCAGTATAAAACGGCTGCGGGTGATATAATGTAAGCGAAACTTATATCCGGGAGGAGTGACGGGCTATGCAAAGCTGGTTCGCTGAGCATCCAGTTGTCGCTTACATTGTCATTTTTATATTACTGACTTATGTGTATAACCAAGTATTCCGCGTCAATCAGAAGCTGCCGGTCGGCAAAGAGATCGTACTCTATCTGATGATGGCGCTGGGCTCGGGCATGCTTCTTATCTTCCAGCACGACAAGCTGCCAATCATCCAGTGCCTGCTGGTGGCGGTCGGTCTGATGCTGCTTGTACGGGTCCGCTATCTGGTGGAGGCCCGGCAGAAGCGGAAGGCTGCGGCTGCGGATGCTGCGAAACGGCACTAAGCGCAACTTTTGAACACCGGGTTCGTCTAATTGATTACGAAGTGATCTGCTTCTAATCCAGTTGAATGAAAAGGAACTAAAGGGATTATGAATACAAGCAAGGGCAATCTGCCACCCAGAAGGAACGGCCAGCAAGGAAACGTCAATAACAGACAACAGTCCAGAACTTCTGCATCAACCACAACCAAAAATACAAGCAGAAACACAACCAGAAAGAAAAAACCGCCAAAGCGCGGATTCTTCGCCCGGCTGATGAGAGTCCTGCTCGTGATTCTCTTGGTCGCCGTAATAGGGGCACTAGGCTACGCAGGGTATCTGTACTGGAAGGTTGACCAGGGAGGCTTCGGAGTGGACCAGCCGGTTGCGGCAGGACAATCCGCCTCAGAGAAGCCGCTGACGATGCTGCTGCTCGGCACGGACAACCGTCCGAAGCACCCGTCTAACCTGACGGATGTAATTATGGTCGCGGCCTTGAATCCGGAGACCAAATCGGCAACGGTAGTCTCCTTGCCCCGCGATACCTATGTAGAGCTTAGCGGATACAAGAAGACGAAGATCAATGCCTTTTACTCCCGCTTCAAGAGCAAGGAGAAGACCTCCGGGACTCGGGCCGAGGATGAGATGAAGAAGATGATGGGCAAATATCTGGACATTAAGGTCGATTATACGACCGTGCTGGATTTCCAGGGCTTCCGGGATATTGTGGATGAGTTCGGGGGCGTGGACGTTAATATCAGTGCCAATATGTGTTACACGGACAGTGTGGACGGTACCGATATTAATCTCAAAAAAGGCGAAGCCAAGCTAAACGGAGATAAAGCGCTGGATTATGTGCGTTACCGCAAGTCCAACTGCAAGCCTTCTACGAAGCCTTCGGATGATTTTGAACGCAACAAGCGCCAGAACGAGGTATTGACTTCACTGATCTCCCAGATGCAGTCGCTGGGCGGCGTACTCAAAATCGGCCGGGTGCTGGATGCGGTGGATAATAATCTGGAGAGCGATATAGAGAATGCGCAGATTAAAAGCCTGATCGCTACTTACTGGGATATCTCCAAGGAAAATGTCGAATATGTGCCGGTAACCGGAACCTGGCGCAGTCCCTATGTATATATTAACGATAAGGAGCTGGACGCAGCCAGGAAAAGCCTCCAGGACCGGATATCCGGTGAGTCCGCTACAGTGGTCTCAGGCCAGCGTTGAGAGCGGGGCAGGGTACAATCTGTAAATTGAATGCAAGTTTCGTCCTGTGCTATAATATAATAAATTGAATGCATTCATGCCGCATAGGGGGCCTGTAACTATGTCTGAAGCCGTTGCTCAGCTCAATGAAACTCTGCTAGCTATGCTGCAGTCGGAGACGTTTGTTCTTCTTAACACTGTGGATGCTGAATTCGGCGGTCCTACGTCGACTGCGATCTCCTGGATCTATGCTGTGAGCCCATCCATTGTCCGGCTGGCTGTGGACCACCGCTCCAGACTGGTGAACAACATGAAGGTTAACCCGAAGGTAACGATTACCGTGTTTGGCGAAGGGACGGTGCATGCCATCAACGGTCATGCTGCGGTTCGGCTCGACCCGTTGCCGGATGTTCCGTTTAAGATGTGCTGTTTTGATATTGAGATTGAAGCGGTCCGCAATGCGCTGTTCTACGGTGCACACCTGGAATCTGCTCCAAAATACGCGAAGGTATACGATGCACGTGCGGCTGAGAAGCTGGACGGACAAGTGTTTGCCGCCATGCAAAAAGCCTAGTGTGCTGTCACTAGGCTTTTTTTGTCCAAATATTGGGTTATTATGGAGTTGAAGCATATCCGGTTGCGTGAGGCGTAAGCTTATCTTGTATTCCCTTGCGGCTCTATATCCTCCGGCAGCTGCGGGATGATCCGGCCGATAATGTCGGCCATCTCGGAGGCGAATCCCGAGACCGGGTTACCCTTGGAGATATGCTTGCCCATCTCGGCCAGCCTGCTGCTGAGGTCCATGTCGGCAGTAACCAGAACTCTGACGCCCCTCGGGTCCTTGCGGATCGCTTCGGCTACCGAATATTTCACGCTTCCGACCCGCGAACGGGTAAGGGCACCGTCTACATCAATGCCGACCACGGCAACGTTGTTCATAACGACGCAGTGGACGCCTTCCACACCGGGGACTCTTCGTGCTAATTGTTCAAAATGATCCTTAAGTGCAATATCGCTCTCGCGCTTGCCTTCTGAAGGTTGCCCCGAATCCGGGGTGGGCTCCTGTACGGCTGCACCATCTTGCGACAATGGCCGCACTTCGCGGTTCCCCTGGCTGTGTACCGCTTCAGCCGACTGTTTATCCTGAGGAGAGGGTGATGTCTCTTTATTAGCGATACCGCAGCTTGTCAGCAGCAGCAGTACCAGCAACAGACACATTGATTTTCTCATATGTGCGTACTCCTTTCAGCCTGTGAATCAGTGATTTCCCTTATCTTGCCCTTGCTGAATAGAGTTATGTATGATCAATCAAACCAGGCGCTGTGGAGGGGATAACATGAAAAAGATATTCGTACTGGACACCAACGTGCTGTTGCACGACCCCAATTCGATTTTTTCTTTCAAGGCGAATGAGGTGGTCATTCCTGCTGTAGTCCTGGAAGAAATCGACTCCAAGAAGCGTAATGCCGATGAAATCGGCCGCAACGCCCGCACCGTATCACGTCTGTTAGACGGGCTCCGGGAGCTGGGCCACCTGCATAGCGGGGTGGTACTGGACCATGGAGGCACGCTGAAGGTGGAGCTTAACCACCGCAGCTTCGTCAAGGTACAGGAGATGTTCGGCGAAGTCTCGAATGACAACCGGATACTGGCTGTAGCGCTCAATTATCTCCATGAGGAGAACGAGAAGCCTGACCCGAGTCCTGTGGTACTTGTAAGTAAAGATGTTCTCGTCCGCATCAAAGCGGATGTGCTTGGTATAACCCCGGAGGATTATCTGTCCGACCGGACCGGAGATCTGAATGAGCTCTACTCCGGCTGCCAGTCGCTGATGGCGCATCCTTCAGTGATCGATGAGTATTACAGCCACCGCTTCCTGCCCACGAAGCAGCTGTCGCTGTCCTATCCGCTGTATCCGCATGAATTCGTAATTCTCAAGGACGAGATCGGCAGCGGCAAATCCGCTCTGCTGAAGGTCAACAGCGATGCCTCCCGTCTGGAACCGCTCTATCTCGGCAACGATGCGGTATGGGGCATCAGCGCCCGGAATGCGCAGCAGCGGATGGCGCTTGAGCTTCTGCTGAATGATGATATTCCGCTGGTGACCATCACAGGCAAGGCGGGAACCGGCAAGACACTGCTGGCGCTCGCCGCCGGATTATTCAAGGTAGAGGATGAACACAAATACAAGAAGCTGCTGATTGCCCGTCCGGTCGTCCCGATGGGGAAGGATATCGGCTATCTGCCGGGAGAGAAGGATGAGAAGCTCCGTCCATGGATGCAGCCGATCTACGATAATCTCGAATTCCTGTTCGATACCAAGAAGGCAGGGGATATTGATAAAATATTGATGGGCCTGGGAAGCATCCAGGTCGAGGCGCTGACCTATATCCGCGGACGCTCCATTCCGTCGCAGTTCATTATCATTGATGAGGCGCAGAACCTGTCCCGCCACGAAGTGAAGACCATTGTCTCCCGGGCCGGCGAGGGCAGTAAGGTGATCCTGATGGGTGACCCCGAGCAGATTGATCATCCTTATCTGGATGCGGCGAGCAACGGTCTCAGCTATATCGTGGAGAAATTCAAGCAGCAGGGCATCAGCGGACATATCACCCTTGAGAAGGGCGAGCGTTCGCATCTGGCTCAATTGGCCGCCGATCTGCTGTAACCAGCCAAACACCTCACAAACTTTATTCCAGCCGGGAGCTAACCACTCCCGGCTTTTACCTGCCCGCCCCCGGAAGCGGGGGTAGAGTTTTTGTGCAGTTAAAAGGTGCAATCAGCGGAGGGAGCGGAATTGTTCTGGAGAAGCGTAACGTTCGCCTTTAAAGACCGATTTCAACCTCTAATCCATTACTGAATAAGAAATCGGGCTTTAACAGCGATCGGAAGAATAATCCGCACACGCAGCGTCTTGCGCACCGGGGTTTTAACCTGCACTGAACAATCCCGCCGTTTCCTTCTATATAAAGAGAACGTTTTCACAACCCAAGACAAGCGCCTGCATCTCTGCTAAAATGAGGAATAAGAAACGCTGAAGGAGAGGGCGCATGTGCTGAAACGCAAAAATTACTGGCTGCTGTTTGCAGTTCTGCTGCTGGCGCTGACAAGCCTGTCACCCAGCATGGAGCTGAATACGGATCATGGAAGCTATCCGCCCAGACAGCCGCTGGACCAATCAGAGCGTCCTCCTTCAGGGGAAGCAGGAGAGATCCAGAGCCTCCAGATCCGCGTCTCGCTCAGCACGGAGGAATTCAGCGTGCTGGAGCAGATCAGCAAAGAGTACACCTTATCCAGCGGAGTGGATGTGAACCTTAAGAATGTTGAAGCGGAAGACGGTGGGGCGCAGATTCAGCAGGAGCTGACCGTTGGGACAAGCCCTGACATTGTGATGCTGGACGGTCATAGTATTTATGATCTGGCGACCCGGGGATATCTGCTGCCTGTAGATATCTATCAGAGTGTTCCGGGCAGCACACCGCTGACGATGCTGATTCCGCAGATGCAGTGGAACGGATATAACTGGGGAGTGCCGCTGGATATCGATCCATATGTCCTGGTGTATTCGCCGGAGCGGCTCGCCGTCTTGGGGGTTGCAGAGGTACCGGCAAGTCTGGCGCAGTGGAACGAGCTGCTTGGCCGGGTGAAGGTGGACCCGGAGAAGAAGCGGTATCTGCTGGCGATGGATACGCGGAATCCGTACGGGTATGCCGCTGTGCTGCATAGCATGGGCAGCAGCCTGCTGTCCGCCGGCCTTGAGCAGGCCCAGTGGACAGAAGCAGCGCGCAGTTATTTCTATCTGACCAGCCGGTTCAACAAGGAGATCTGGGAGCTGCTGCAGGATGGGAAGGTTGCGGTGGCGGCTGTGCCGCTCTCGGAGTGGAAGAAGCACGGGAATTCGACACTGGCGGTGCAGATGCCGAAGAAGCAGGAGGGCGTACCGAATGAGGAGGTGATCGACAGCCGCTTTTTTGCCCTTCCTGCCCAGTCCGGCAGCCCGGAAGCAGCGGTCAAATGGCTCGCTTATGTCACTTCAGACACGGCTCAGCTGGAATGGCTGGAGAACACCGACCGTCTGCCTGCACTGGCTGAGCTGTACCGCTCAGCCCAGCCCAAGCTCGGGTTGCTGCCGATGGAGGCCGGGTGGTTCCTTGCAGAGGATAACACGCCCGGCTCCGGGACTGAGGCAGAGTGGAACCGGAGGGCGGACGCGGCGCTTGGTCTGATAACCGGCAAGCTGGATGCAGCCGGTTATCAAGCCTTTGTGAAGCCTGCTTTAGAATGAGAGGGACAGCTTCACATGCAGGATGCCGTCCGAGCTTGCGACCTCGGTGGCCTGCAGGAAGGAGACGATTTTGGAAGGATAGAAGCCAAGATCGAACTCTTCCTCCAGTGCCTGGCGGGTGGTATCCGGCAGCTCCAGGCCATTGAACACCACATGATCAACATGGAACATCAAGCCGTTGACAGGCTCCTGCTGTATGGTATAGCGGCCGGTCAGCGACAGCGACAAGCCCCCGCTTTTCCCCGTTGCCGAGATGGAATTATCCTTGAAGACAAACCGGAAATCCTGGAACAGCGGGTTCTGGGTAACCAGGAATTCATTCAAATCCTTTTCCGAAAGCGCCAGATTATAGGTCATCCCCTTGCGCTCCAGCACGCCATCCCGGCTCTGGACGAACTCCGGCAAATGCTTCATCGCTGAAGCCAGCGCTTTGAAATACTTGCGCACCTCATGCAGTCCGATATTCTCCCAATATTTACTGAACTCCTCCAGCAGCCGCTCCATACTCTCAGGATCTGTACTGGCCTGAATCCCGCCTGCAATCTCCTTGTCTAAAGCGAGCACACGCTTCTGCTGCTCTTCCAGCGCCGTTTTGAGCTCGGCCAGCTCCTGACTGCTGCGCCGGGCGGCCGTGAGCGTGCTTTTCAAATCCTTATACTGCGTCTCATATTGCGTGAGCGTTCGCTTGTCCTGCCCCATAATGATCTCATAATAATCGAATAGAGCGATTACCCTGCTGATGCTTTTGGCGGAGAGGAATGCACTAAGAAGTCCATCCCGTTCTCCCATATAATAGGCACGCACAACGGCGCCCGCCCGTTCCTGCTGATCCGCGATATTACTTTGCTTGGCGGCAGCCTGCTTCTCCAGCTCAGCGGCTTTGCGCTCCAGCGTCTGTTGTTCAGCGGTAATCCGGGTGATCTCTCGTTCGAGCTCTGCAGAGGAGAGCGTCTGCTCCAGCAGCTTGCGGGTCTCTTCATCATCCGGCATGGAGGGCAGCGGAGCGCTGACTCCCGGAGTGGAGCCGGAACCGGCGGACAGAAATACCGGAGAAGCCGGCGGCATGACGATGCAGGTGAGGATGAACATTGCTGCGAATATCCGGCGGACAGATTTACGGGATAACACTTGCACCACCACCTTGAACAGAGTTAGACAGGTATGTACTATTGATATGTTTCAGCCTGTTAAAATATCATACCCTGTTTTGGGGCTCCCGGAACTACAATTCTGCAAACAAAAAAACGGACAGGCTCCTTAAGGCAAGAAGCCATATCCGTTCTTTTCAATATATATGACTTAGAGCGGCAATCCCATTTCAAATATGGTCCAGTAGCTGAAGCCTGTAAACGTCAGGATCATATACCCCCAAAAGAGCAGGATGTAGGTCTTTTCCGTAAATTTCATATAGCCCAGGATGACAAAAAAAGCGGTTTGCAAAAAGAAGAGCAGGGCCATTTCCGTGAGATTACCGGCAAAAGCCATAAGTCCGATGGTGAGTGTAAAAAATCCCAATACGCGAAACATGCGGTCCAAGAGAGGGTCCCCCTTCCAGTATGAATCCGGCTAACAGCTGATTACCATTTATTATAACGTCTCTCTAAAACACTGTAAACGAATTCATTGAAAAAAACACAAAAATTCATAAATAATATGATTTTTATTATTGACACAAGCCTTCTGCCCCGAAAAAGAGAATTTATAGCAGAGGTAGTATGAGGTGCAGACAAATTGGCAATACAATTTAGTATCAAATAGATTCTATGAACTCTAATAGAGGCATAGAAATGGAGTAAGCAGCTTTTATCCCTATTCACTACCCGGCGGAGCTGCCGGTTCTGAAGATGGTTATTTCATGATGTTGTTAGGAGGGTTAGGCTTTATGACAGCCGTTAGACAGGATGCTTGGAGTGCGGAAGATGATCTGATATTGGCAGAAATAACGCTGCGTCATATCCGCGAGGGCAGCACACAGCTTGCTGCTTTTGAAGAGGTGGGTGAAAAAATCGGCAGAACTTCGGCTGCCTGCGGTTTCCGCTGGAACAGCTGCGTACGCAAAAGCTACGAGGATGCCATCGGGATTGCCAAAGGCCAGCGCCAGAAGCGGAGCTATCTGAAAAAACAGCCTGCATCACGCGGAGCGCAGGTAGCCGGACTGATTCTCGGTGACATTGAGGAAGACTATGGCCGCAGCGAAGGGTTAAGCGAGAACAGCTTGTCTATCGATGCCGTCATCCGCTTCCTGCGTCAATGGAAGGGAACGTTCCAGGAGGCCGGAAGACAGCTTAAGATGCTTGAGCGCGATCTGCGGGAGAAGGAAGAGGAGCTTTCAGAGCTGAGAGTTGAGAATGAACGCTTATCCAGAGAGGTTAATCTTGCCCAGAGCGACTACCGTGTGGTCAATGATGATTACAAGGCGCTGATCCAGATTATGGACCGTGCCCGCAGGCTGGCTTTTCTTAATGAAGAGGATGAAGAGAAAACCCGCTTCAAAATGGATGCGAACGGAAACCTGGAACGGATTGAATAGAAGAGTAGTGCAGCAAGCCCTGCGTCCGAGTGCGTCATTGCCACGGATTTGCAGGGTTTTTTGTTTTGCTTTTGCAGGAACAGGCAGGATATAATTAGGAAAATTATTGGAGCTTGGCAGGGGGCAGCGTTAGCATGAAAATAGATGTGATAGGTGCGGGGGCTCTGGGGCTGCTGCTTGCAGGCAGGCTGATCACTGGCGGAGCCGAAGTGCGGCTATGGTGCAGGACTGAGAAGCAGAGCAGGGCGCTAACCGAGCAGGGGCTGACCGTCAGCTATGAAGAGGATGGAGAGGCGTTACTGCTTCCGGGCGGGAGCTTCTCTGCTGCACCGGTAGAGGAATATACACAGCGTCAATTGACCGAGCCCGGGGAAGTTACGCTGATAACGGTCAAGCAGAAGGTGCTTCATGAAGCTCTGCCTGCCATTCTCCGGCCGCTGAAAGACAGGAAGCTTATAGTCATAGGGTTCCAGAACGGGTGCGGACATCTGGAGCTGCTCAGAGAGCTGCTGCCGGGGTCATCCATCTGGGCGGCTGTTACGACAGAGGCGGCCAAGAGGAAAACATTAACAGAGGTTATTCACGCTGGCAAAGGGGAAATATGTATAGGAAAGAGCAGCTCTCCTATAAATATTCATGAAACTGATGGGCAGGCGGCTGATTCTGCCGCCATAATTAGTTTCATAGAAGCGCTCACCTCAGCAGGATTTCACGCTTCACTGTCGAAAGAAGTGGATACCATCATTTACCGGAAGCTCCTGATCAATGCTGTCATTAATCCTCTAACCGCCATCTGGCGGGTCCGGAACGGCGAATTGCCGGCCTCCCCTGAACGTGTACAGCTGATGAAGGAACTGTACACAGAGGCAGTCAGGATATTCGAGGCCTGCGGGATTATCCCTGAGCGCCATGCCTGGGAGGCCATTCTTGAAGTATGCCGCGCAACCTCGGTCAATACTTCATCAATGCTGGCCGATGTGCTTGCGGGCAGAGAGACGGAAATCCGCTGGATTAATGGAAGTATTGTGCAGATGGGGCTGGAGCGGGGCATCGAGGCTCCGCTGCACCGCTGGATCTGCGGACTGGTGGAAGGCATGACTGTGAGGGAGGGGTGAGGCTGTTTGGAATTTCTCCGGAATTCGTTCGGCGTGTTAAGCGTTATTCCGATTGTTCCTTTTTTGATTGTGTATTTCGCAGGAATCGGGCTGAGGCATGATAAGAGGAAGACAATGATGATGGCGATGGACATAACCACTTTATTTTTATTGCTGTCAGTTTCAGGACTGTTTAATATTATTTTTGACTCAAGCTTTGGATTCTTCCTTATACTACTTATTGTATTAATATCCGCCGGACTGATTGGCGGCGCGCAAAACCGCCTCAAAGGCGGGGTGGACGGAAAACGATTACTTCGTGCAGTGTGGCGTCTTTCTTTCTTTTTCCTGGGCGTAGGCTACGTATTATTTATGGTGGTAGGCCTCATTCAATACATATCACAAGCGATGTAATGTTCCACTGCTCCGGTGAAGCGTCAACGTCACAAAATTTTAAAGAATTAAAAAAAAGTCGTTTTCAGAAAATATTGCTCTAGATTTTTTTGACCACTGGTTGTATAATCATAAACCATATACCACATTCTATTTAGGGGGAACTGCTAGATGAAGAAGAGTAAAAGTCTATTGCTCATGATCGCAATGGTTCTGGTGATCGGCACAGTGCTTGCTGGCTGCGGCGGTAACAAGAACAATGCGAACAGCGGCACCAATGCAGCGGCGACGACTGCACCCGAAGGCAGCACGAACACAGGAACAACAGGTGACGAGAAGCTGGCTGCTGACCAGACCCTTAGAGTTAACCTGACTGCAGAACCACCTACGTTTAACCCTGCACAAGCTCAGGACAGCCAAGCCAACACCGTCCTGAAGACCATGTATGAAGGCTTGACCCGCATGAATGATGAGACTGGCCAGGCTGAGCCAGGTATTGCCGAGAAGTGGGATATTTCCGCTGACGGACTGGTATATACGTTCCACCTGCGTGATGCACAGTGGAGCAACGGTGACCCTGTAGAAGCTGCTGATTTCGTTCGCGCATGGAAAATCGTGCTCGACCCTAACACAGATCCTACTGCACCTTACGCTTATCAATTGTACTACCTGAAAAATGCTGAAGAATATTATGGAAAGAAAATTACAGATTTCAGTCAAGTGGGCGTAAAAGCTGTAGATGCGAAAACTCTTGAAGTTACGCTGAAAGCACCTACTCCTTACTTCCTTGGACTTCTGTCCTTCTATACGTACTACCCTGTACACAAATCCGTTGAGGGTAATGCAAAATGGGCTACAAATAAAGACACTATGATCACTAACGGTGCATTCACATTGACTGAGTGGACTACCGGCCAATCCCTGCAAGTAAGCAAGAACGATAAATATTGGGATGCTGCCAACATCAAGCTGGCCAAAATCGACTTCTCCCTGGTTAACAGCGGCGCAACTGAACTGCTGAGCTACAAGAACGGCGAACTGGACCGTGCTGGCGCACCTCACGGTGAAATCCCGCAGGAACAGATTCCAATCGTACAAAAAGAGCTTCCTAACGAATTCCAGAGAAAAGGTATCGCAAGTACCTACTACTATGAATTCAACATCACAGAAAAACCGTTTGACAACGCTAAAATTCGTAAAGCTCTGGCAATGTCCATTAACCGCCAGGCACTGATCGACAACGTAACATTGGGTGGACAAATCCCTGCATTTGGTTATGTACCTCCGGGTATCGCCGGCGCTGACGGTGAATTCCGTAATGCAGTTAAAGACGACTACTTCAAAGAAGATATTGAAGGAGCTAAGAAATTGTTGGCTGAAGGTCTGGCTGAAGAAGGTCTGACTGCACTGCCACCGGTTGAATTGTCTTACAACACAAGTGAAGGCCACAAGAAAATCGCTTTGGCTGTAGCTGACATGTGGAAACAAGCTCTGGGTATCACTGTTAACACTGTGAACCAGGAGTGGGCCGTATTCATCGATAACCGTCAGAACCTGAACTACCAGATCGCACGTGCCGGCTGGACTGCAGATTACAATGATCCGATGACCTTCCTCGATATGTGGGTAACAGGCGGCGGTAACAATGATACAGGTTACGCTAACCCTGAGTATGACAAGCTGATTAACGAAGCGAAGACAAGCTCTGATCTGGCAAAACGCCAAGAATTGTTTGCTAAAGCTGAGAAAATGATCATTCAGGATGACATGATCCTGATTCCGTTCTACTACTACACCAACAACTCCCTGACTAAAGAGTACCTCAAAGGTATTACTCTTGACTTCAGCGGTGCAATTGACTTCACTCGTGCTTACCTGCTTGAGCACTAAGAATGACAAAACCTTCAGCTTATATAACTGAATAGTGATAGTCTGAAGGGAGCTTTACACTTCGGGATATATATGTGGAATTCCATATATATCCCTTTTTTTTGCATTTCGGGCTTTTTGTTAAACATTTCACGAACTTACAAAATAAGAAATTAGACAAATGGCCATTTTTTTCATAAAATCTAATTATGTGTCTCGAAAAAAGTCGAAGGAGGTGTTGATGGGGATGGTTCGTTATATTGCCAATAAGTTTTTCTATATGATCGTTTCGCTGTTTGTGCTGATTTCAGCGACCTTTTTTCTGATGAAAGCTATTCCGGGGGACCCGTTTACGGCTGAAAAGAAGATTCCACCTGAAATAAAAGCGCGTTTATACGAGCAATATGGATTCGACAAGCCGCTCTATCATCAGTATTTTAAGTATTTGGGTGAAATCGCCCAGGGCGATCTGGGTGTATCCATGAAGCGTCTGAATCAGGATGTAACACACTTGATCGGCCAGACGTTCTCGGCGTCTCTGAAGCTGGGGCTTATCGCAATTCTTGTGTCGGTTATTGTCGGAGTCTTCCTCGGCATGATGGCGGCACTCTATCACCGCAAGTTTATTGACAGTGCAGCAATGGTGCTGGCGGTGCTGGGGATTGCGGTTCCGAGCTTTGTAGTCGCCTCGCTGCTGCAATATGTATTTGCCTACAAGCTGCATATGTTCCCGGTATCCGGGTTCAAAGGGCCGATGTATTATTTCTTGCCTGTAGCTGCACTCTCGGCGCAGCCGATAGCCTTCATAGCGAGGCTAACGCGCTCAAGTATGCTAGAGGTCTTACACGCCGATTACATCAAGACGGCTAAGGCCAAAGGCTTAAGCTGGGCAGCTATCTTGAGCCGCCACGTGCTGCGCAACGGAATTCTGCCGGTGGTAACCTATATGGGACCAATGACGGCTAACATCGTAACCGGTTCGGTAGTCATTGAGCAGATCTTCGGTATAGGGGGGATCGGCAAGCAATTTGTCGAAGCGATCGGTGTCCGTGATTATACCGTTATTATGGGGATTACTATCTTCTATGGTGTACTGCTTATGGTAGCACGATTTATCACAGATATTGCTTATGTGTTTATAGATCCGCGTATCAAACTATCTGGCGGAAAGGAGGGCTAACGATTGGCTTCTGACAAAAATGTGGTATCGCAGAATGCGAACCTGAAACCGGAAGATTTCCGTAAAATCGGAATTGATGAGGGACAGGCTGAAGTCATTCAGCGTGAAAGTCTGTCCGCCTGGCGGGATTCCTGGGAACGCCTGCGCCAGAACAAAATGGCAATGACGGCTCTGGGAATTCTCGGTCTAATCGTACTGGCTGCGATTATTGGTCCGTTGTTCTCAAAATACAATTACTACTCTAATGATCTGCTCAGCACCAATAAGCCTCCTTCATCCGACCACTGGTTTGGTACAGATGATTTGGGGCGTGATATCTTTGTCCGCACCTGGTACGGCGCACGGATCTCGCTGATTGTCGGCCTGGCCGCCGCGGCGATTGACCTTTTCATCGGGGTAATCTACGGCGGGATTATGGGCTTCTTCGGTGGCCGTGTAGACAATATCATGAATAAAATCTCTGAAATTCTGTACTCCATTCCATACCTGCTTGTAGTTATTCTGCTCTTGGTTGTACTTGAGCCGAGTCTGGGAACCATTATTCTGGCGCTCACGATAACGGGCTGGATTACGATGTCCTGGATTGTACGCGGAGAGATTATGCAGCTTAAGAACCGTGAGTTCGTTCTGGCTTCGCGTTCGATGGGTGCTGGGTCCAAGCGGTTGCTGTTCAAGCATCTTTTGCCGAATGCTGTAGGACCGATTATTGTAACAATTACGCTGTCTGTACCGAATGCCATCTTTGCCGAAGCGTTCCTGAGTTTCCTCGGTCTTGGTGTACAGGCCCCTATAGCTTCACTCGGATCGATGATCAGTGACTCGCTGACCGGCTGGATGTACTATCCTTGGCGTTTCCTGTTCCCTGCGATTCTGATCAGTTTAACGATGCTTTCCTTTAATATTTTTGGTGACGGTCTGCGTGATGCGCTTGACCCTAAGCTGAAGAAATAGAACGGAATGGATTCGCGGCAAAGATATTGGCATGATACTTCAAGACCCGATGAACTCTTAGAACCCAACGTCAAGCTGGGGAAACAGATAACCGAAGTTTTGATCACACTATCGAAAATGTCAGCGGCCGAAGCGATAACGCAAGGGATTGCATTGCTGAAGCTGGTGGGCAATACCGATGCGGAGGCCCGCGTTAACCAATATCTCCACGAATTTTGCTGGTAAGGCCGGGAGATGTTCAAGAAATTCCCGGCATATGCACAACAATGAAGGAGGTGCAGTTCGTTTGAGTAAGAGTCTGAGTAAGAATCTGATTGAAGTAGAAGGTCTTAAGAAGTATTTCAATGTAGGCAAAGGAAAAGTTCTTAAGGCTGTTGATAATATTAGTTTCTCGATTCGCGAAGGCGAAACCCTGGGTATGGTAGGGGAGTCCGGCTGCGGCAAGACTACTGCAGGCCGTACAGTTCTCCGCTTGTATGAGCCGACTGCAGGAAGCGTGAAATACAATGGTACAGATATCTACAAATTGTCCGGCGGCAAGATGAAGGCGATGCGCCGTGATATGCAAATGATCTTCCAGGACCCGTATGCCTCACTTAACCCGCGGTTTACGGTGTCTGACATCATCGGTGAGGCACTGGACATTCATGGTCTGGCCGGAAGCCGCCAGGAACGCAAGAAGCGGATTGAAGAGCTGCTGGATATGGTTGGACTTAACCATGATCACGCCACCCGTTATCCGCATGAGTTCTCCGGCGGGCAGCGCCAGCGTATCGGGATTGCCCGCTCGCTTGCCGTGAACCCTAAGTTCATCGTCTGTGATGAGCCGATCTCGGCACTCGACGTATCGATCCAGGCACAGGTCGTTAACCTGCTCAAGGAGCTGCAGGACCGTCTTGGACTTACCTATCTCTTCATCGCGCATGACTTGTCCATGGTTAAACATATCAGTGACCGTGTGGCCGTTATGTACCTGGGCAAAATGGTCGAGCTGGCGGAAAGCGAAGAATTGTACGCAAATCCGCTCCATCCTTATACCAAATCCCTGCTCTCTGCGATTCCGGTTCCGGACCCGGAAGTGGAATCGAGCAAAAAACGCATTCATCTGCATGATGAGCTGGGCAGCCCGATTTATGCGGCCGGCGAGAAGACAAATGACAGCGATTATGAACTGGTTGAGGTGTCCAAGGGACATTTCGTAGCCAAACAATTTGCCTAAACTTAAAACGGCAGGTGGAACGTAGGCGGGAGCATTCAGCTCTCGCCTATTCTTTCAATATGAGGATATTCTTCATATCCTTCATAAGGATGGCGTATATTACTTTGACGCCACACCCAACATTGGATACAATCATAAAGGGTTTACCGATTTATGAATTACATATAGCAGCAGGTTATTGCAGAACAAGGAGGCCACTATCCATGAATGTTGTACCGGAACCACTGCCGGGCGGATCTGCGCTCGCCAGTGACTATATACATCACTATGACACAGTAGGACATTTGTATGGCGGCGACTTCCGCAGCCGGGAGAGCCGGGCTGAACGTGCAGATTGGCTGGACCGTACAGGAAGCCTGCGGGCAGACCGCGCAGGGGTCGTTTCATATTTACGCAGCTATAACGGGAAGCACAATACCCATGAGGCTGTTCTTCACTCTCTTGAATTGCTGGAGCAGCCCGAAACGCTGGTAGTGACCGGCGGCCAGCAGAGCGGCTTGTTCACCGGCCCGCTCTTCGTGGTATATAAGGCCATTACGGTGATTCAGGCAGCCCGTGAGGCCGCAGCGCAACTCGGACGCCCTGTTGTTCCGCTGTTCTGGATTGCGGGGGAGGATCATGACTGGGATGAGGTCAATCATACCTATGTGCTGAACAGGACAGGCGAAATTGCCAAGATTAAGCTGGATAAAGGCGAAGGACCGCGGTCCTCGGTCAGTGACATCAAGGTGGATGCCGAGAGCTGGCTTCAGGCGGTTGCGCAGCTGGACGGCTTACTCCAGGACAGTGAGTTCAAACCGCAGCTTATGGAGCTGGTCACCGCTGCTTCAACAGGTGCCGGGAATATGACGGAGGCGTTTGCTAAGCTGATGGGGGCATTGTTCGGGAAATTCGGACTAATTCTGCTGGATTCTGCTGATCCTGCCCTGCGCAGGCTTGAAGCGCCGATGTTCGCCTCCATGATTGAACGGAATGACGAGCTGGAGACAGCCTATCTTGCAGCGGCTGAACGGATTACGGATAGCGGATATGAGCTGCAGGCAGATGTGACGCCGGGCAATGCGAATCTTTTCTACATCCATGAAGGTGCGCGGCTTCTGCTCCATAAGGCGGAGGGGCGGTTCGCAGACCGGAAAGCAACAGTCTCGTTCTCCCGTTCTGAGCTGCTGGAGCTGCTGGAGAGCCATCCCGAACGGTTCAGCAACAATGTGCTAACCCGCCCGCTGATGCAGGACTATATACTTCCTGTACTCGCTACGGTGCTTGGACAAGGGGAAATGGCTTACTGGGCAATTCCGCATCAGGCCTTCAAGGTCATGGACGGACAGATGCCGCTGATTATTCCGCGCATGTCTTTTACAGTCATTGAGGGAACGCTTCGCAAGCATATGGATAAATACGGCTTGTCCTTCACGGATGTGCAGGCGGGTCTGGATGATAAACGCAAAGCGTGGCTGAGCGCTCAGGACGAACTGAAGCTTGAAGACAAGTTCGAGGAGATCAAGACAGCCTTCGCCGGGATGTATGATCCGCTGATCGAACAGCTTGGCAGCATTCAGGCAGGACTGCTGAAGCTGGGCGGCAATAACAAGGATAAGATTATCGACCAGATCTCATTCCTGCAGGCCAAAGCTCTGGATGCGATGGAGAAGCAGAATGAAGCTGCACTCCGCCAGTGGGAACGGATTGAGCTGTCACTGATGCCGCTGGGTAAGCTTCAGGAGCGGGTCTATAATATTATGTATTATCTGAACCGTTACGGTCTGGAATGGCTGGAGGAATTGATGGCTGTGCCTGCTGACTACAGCGGAACACACCGTATTATTTATATGTAAGCAAATTATTCTAGGGGGTCCTACCATGAGTTCATTATCCAAGCACAACAGCATTGTGGCCGATATGTCGCTTGCACCCGAAGGGCATCTCAAAATCGACTGGGTTCGCCAGCATATGCCGGTACTGAACCGTATCCGGGAGCAGTTCGAAGCCGAGCAGCCGTTCAAGGGGCTCAAGGTATCGATCACGCTTCACCTGGAAGCCAAGACCGCTTATCTGGCCAAGGTAGTGCAGGCAGGTGGTGCTGAGGTGACGATTACGGGCTCCAACCCGTTATCTACCCAAGACGATGTGTGTGCTGCACTTGTTGAAGACGGCATTACTGTATTTGCCAAATACAATCCTTCCCCGGAAGAGTTCAAGGCATTGAACGTCCGGGCACTGGAGAGCAAGCCGGACCTGATTATCGACGACGGCGGCGATTTCGCTACCCTGCTGCACTCCGAGCGTCCCGACCTGATGGAGAATATCCGCGGGGGAGCTGAGGAGACAACCACGGGTATTATCCGCCTGAAGGCACTGCAGAAGCAGGGCATGCTGAAATTCCCGATGGTGGCGGTAAATGACGCTTACTGCAAATATTTGTTCGATAACCGCTACGGTACAGGACAGTCAGCATGGGACGGCATCGTCCGCACCACCAACCTGATTGTGGCCGGCAAAACCGTGGTCGTGGTGGGCTACGGCTGGTGCGGCAAAGGGGTAGCGATGCGGGCCAAGGGACTTGGGGCGAACGTAATTGTTACGGAAGTGGATGCGATCAAAGCGGTCGAAGCCCACATGGACGGATTCCATGTCATGCCTATGCTGGAAGCTGCGAAGCAGGGCGATTTCTTCGTTACCGTCACTGGTAACCGCTATGTGATCCGCGGAGAGCATTATGATGTGATGAAGGATGGCGCGATTCTCTGCAATGCCGGACATTTCGATGTGGAGGTCAATAAGCCGGAGCTGGCCGAGCGCTCGGTGTCCCAGCGGACGGTGCGCAAGAATATCGAAGAATATCAGCTGAAGGACGGACGCAAGCTGTACCTCCTGGCTGAAGGGCGGCTGGTGAACCTTGGCGCAGCCGATGGCCATCCGGCAGAGATTATGGATACCACCTTCGCACTCCAGGCCTTGTCCCTCAAATATGTGAATGACAATTATAAGAGCATTGGCGTCAAAGTGGAGAATGTTCCCTATGAGCTGGATGAACAGGTAGCGCGTTACAAGCTGGAAAGTCTGGGGATATCCATCGACAGCCTGACACAGGCGCAAGTGGAGTATCTGGACAGCTGGAATCTGAACGACTAAGGATATGGATCTGCACGAGCCCGGAGCCAGTCAATTGGCCCGGGCTTTTGCGTGTTTACGGGACAGATTAGAGTACCACTTGACAAAAAGAAAAAATTACCTCCGCCCGGAAGAAGGTTTTTGATTTTTAACGGCGAATCTATTATGCTTAGGTGGTGAAAAGTGGGGCAAAGTGGGGAATTGGGATCCAGGGGTGGGGATAAAGCATGTTTATGGGGGAATACCAGCACAGCATTGACGATAAAGGCCGGATCATTATCCCGGCCAAGTTCCGTGAAATGCTCGGAACCTCCTTCGTTGCGACCCGTGGCCTGGACTCGTGCTTGTTTGTTTATCCCATGGAAGAATGGGGAATCATGGAGCAAAAGCTCAAAAGCCTTTCACTGATGAAATCGGATGCCCGTGCGTTCAGCCGCTTCTTTTTCTCAGGAGCAACTGAGTGTGTATGGGACAAGCAAGGCAGAGTGAATCTGCCGGGGAATCTGCGGCAATATGCCAAGCTGGACAAGGACTGTGTTATTCTGGGCGTTTCGAACCGGGTGGAGATCTGGAACAAGGAGCTATGGGAGCAGTACTTCGAACAGTCAGAGGAATCGTTCAACGAAATCGCCGAGAAATTGGTGGATTTCAATTTTGATCTATAAAACATAACAATTCGAATTACTGCCTTGGAGGGATGCAGCTTGTTTCACCACATCACGGTACTAAAAGAAGAGGCGACAGAAGGGCTGCACATCAAGAAGGATGGCCTATATGTAGATTGTACGCTCGGGGGAGCCGGGCACAGCGCCCTTATCGCATCCAAGCTTAGCGGCACTGGACGGCTGATCTGTCTGGATCAGGATGACTGGGCACTGAACAACGCGAAAGAGAGATTGTCCGAATACGGCGACAAGGTGGTAACCGTCAAGACTAACTTCCGCGATCTGGAGCAGATCCTGAAGGAACTGCCGTTTGTTCCACAGAAGGATGGAGTTCCCCAAGTGGACGGAATTCTCTTTGATCTGGGGGTATCCTCTCCGCAGTTTGATGAAGGGGAACGCGGCTTCAGCTACAATCATGATGCGCCGCTGGATATGCGGATGGATCAGTCGGCACAGCTGAGCGCGGCGGATATCGTCAACACCTGGAGTGAACAGGAGATTGCCAGGGTGCTTTTCCAGTATGGAGAAGAGAAATTCTCACGGCGGATTGCCCGGAAGATTGTAGAGCGCAGGGAAGAACGCCCGGTGGAGAATACCGGAGAACTGGTCGAACTGATCAAGGAAGGCATTCCTGCGGCGGCAAGAAGGACCGGAGGACATCCGGCCAAGCGGAGTTTTCAGGGGCTGCGGATTGCCGTCAATGATGAGCTGGGTGCTTTTGAAGAAGGGCTGCATGCGGCTGTACGCTGTCTGGCGCCTGAGGGAAGGGTATCCGTTATTACCTTTCACTCGCTAGAGGACCGGATCTGCAAGCAGATTTTCAGCAGCTATCTGAGCCGTTGCACTTGTCCGCCTGACCTTCCGTACTGCGTGTGTGGTGCAGAAGGCACGCTGAAGCTGATCAACCGCAAGCCTATCGTGCCCGGGGAAGAAGAGCTGGAGCTTAACTCGCGTGCCCGTTCAGCCAAGCTGCGTATCGCAGAGAAATTGTAGATGACGATAAAGGAGAATCAGAGATGGCTTATACCCGCGGAAATTTAGCAGTTCAACCTAAGAGAAAACAAGAGGCAAACCCGCTGTACCGTGAGAAAACGAAAGTTGTCACCAGGCGCAGAGTGCTGCCGCTGCAGGAGAAGCTTTTGTACATGCTGACACTGGGAGCCTTTATTCTGGTAGCAGCCTCCCTGATCTGGCGTTACGTCCATATTTACGATTTGAACATGCAGGCCCAGATTCTGGACAGCGAAATCGCGAGCAACAAAAAGCAAATTGCCACGTACAAGATGGAGAAGCAGACGCTGGAGCAGACGATCGTTCCGCGGGCGAAGGAAATGGGCTTTGTGGTCCCTTCTGAGGAATCTACTATCTATGTTCCGCTTAGCAGCCAGGCTACTGACAAGGCCGGTAAATAATCAGCGATCAACGGCAGTCGCAATAATAAAGGTTGTGAGGTACCTTATGGTTAAGAGAATCAAACTTCGCACGCTGTTTATAGGAGGGTGTATTACCCTCTTTTTTCTTGTTTTAGTTGCCAGAGTATTCTGGATTCAGGTCCTGCAAGGCAAGGAGTGGCAGGAGGTCGCAGCTACGCAGTGGGCGCATACTTCAACCATCAAGGCTGTCCGCGGGGTGATCGAAGACCGTAACGGCAGTGTTCTGGCAAGCGATGTGCCTGCTTACACGGTGGTGGTTAACCCTAAAGTCATTGCCGAGAAAAAGATCGGTGAAGAGGTAATTCAGGGTCTGCATGAGCTATTGAACAAACCGGCGGATGAGCTGAAGAAGCTGGTGGAGGCTAAGGATAAAGACGGGGAATATCTGAAAAACCGCGAGATCCGTAATGAAGGCTGGAAGATTAACCAGGAGATGGCCGATAAAGTGAAAGCTTTTGTAGATAAACTGAAGGAAGAACATAATACGCTGGAAACCGGAGTCGGTCTCGTCACGGAACAGAAGCGTTATTATCCGAAGGATTCACTCGCTGCACATATTCTGGGATATACCGACAGGGACGGCAAAGCGATGATGGGTCTGGAAAAGTATCTGGACAAACAGCTCTCCGGTACAGACGGGAAGCTGAATTACCAGAGTGACGGCAAGGGCATCAAGCTGCCCGATTCCAAGGATACGTTCCAGCCTGTGGTGAATGGAAGCAACTATAAGCTGACGATCGACAGCACGATCCAATTATATATTGAAGAGGCCATGAAGAAGGCATTTGCCGAGTACAAGCCCAAATCGATCAGTGTCATTGCTGCCGACCCGAACACGATGGAGATTCTGGGTCTGGCCAATATGCCGACCTTTAACCCGAATGAATATTACGATCAAAATCAGGATGCGGCGGGCTTCTTTAATCATGCGATTATGACGAGATTCGAGCCTGGTTCAACGTTCAAGATTGTGCCGCTGGCCGGTGCTGTGCAGGAGAAGCTGTTCAATCCGAATGCCACCTTCCAGTCCGGTTCCGTCCGGATTAAGGGATATGGCAAGCCTATCTATGATATGAACAGAGCCGGTTACGGAACGATCACCTTCCTGGAAGGGGTTAAGCGTTCAAGCAACGTTGCGTTCGTCAAGCTCGGTTATCAGATGCTGGGCAAGGACAAGCTGCTGCAGTATATCACGAATTTCGGGTTCACGGAAAAGACGGGCATTGACCTCCCGGGAGAGGTTACGGGTATTGTCAACCCTGATCCGAACAGAGCGGTGGAGAATGCTACACTTGCTTATGGTCACGGTAAACTGCTGGTCACTCCGATTCAGCAACTCGCTGCGGTGGCGGCGATTGCGAACGGCGGCAAGCTGCTCGTGCCGCATGTGGTGAAGGAGGTTACTGATCCGAATACCGGCAAGACTACGGTCACGCAGACAGAGGTGGTGCGTCAGGTGCTCTCCGAGGCGAGTGCCCGTGAGACAAGCAGTTATCTGGAGCAGGTAGTGGCTGATCAGCAGCACGGTACCGGCAGACATGCCTATATCGAGGGTTACCGGGTAGCGGGCAAGACAGGTACGGCGATTAAGCCCGATGGTAAGGGCGGGTATGACCGCGACAAGGTTCGCTCCTCCTTCCTTGGTTATGCACCGGCCAATGACCCGAAGATCGCAGTCTTCGTCATTATTGACGAGCCTGCCGATGCTGCGGGCGGCGGCGCCGCTGCGGGTCCGGTCTTCAAAGATATCGTCTCCCAGGCGCTTCCTTATATGGGCGTACCCAAAGCTGGTGATGTCGCCAAGCCTGCCGATAAGAAGACGGTGAAGGCCGAGGCTGCCACCCAGCGCACGGCGCCGGATCTGACCGGCAAGACGGTGAAGGCGGCGAGACAGCTGCTGATTAATCAGGGCTTTGATTTTGAAGCTGTAGGTCAAGGAGCGAGTGTAGTCAGCCAGTACCCAGAGAAAGGCACCGCCCTGACAGCTGGACAGCGGATCTATCTGTTAAGCGAGCAGGGAGAGAACGTGACGCTTCCTGATCTGCGCGGACAATCCCTGCGCGATGCCCTGGAGATTCTGAACCTGCTGAAGGTGGGAATCTCCGTGGAGGGTGAAGGCTATGTCACAGAGCAGAGCCAGGCCAAGAATAAGGGCAAGGTGCAGGTAGCGCTGAAGCTGAGCCCCCTCAATGAATATGGCGAGAACATTCCTGTAGCCTTGGCAGATGAGACCGATAAGGAAGAGGCGGCAGAGTAACGCTCATACAGGCTTGTTCTAACCCCTGTTTGTCCCGAATAGTCATGAAGGTAAGAGATCATGTCTATGAGCGAAAGCGGGGAGAACACAATGAAGGTGTCAAAAGTCGTAAGCCGGCGGAGAATGCTGTGGACGCTGCTGGGACTGGCCGTATTGTTCGGCGCGCTGGCTGTGCGTCTTGCCTATGTACAGTTAACCCAGGGTGAGAAGCTGAGCGAGAGGGCCGAGGATTTATGGCGGCGGAATATCCCCTTCACCGCCAAACGCGGCGAGATCTTGGACAGGGAGGGCGTGGCGCTGGCTTACAATATCAGCTCACCGACGGTCTATGCCATTCCGGTACAGGTGAAGGAGAAGGAAGAGACCGCGAAGCGGCTGGCTCCGCTGCTCGGGATGACCGAGGAGAAGCTGGTCACACTGCTGACCCAAAAGAAGGCCTCAGTGAAACTGCAGCCCGGCGGCCGCAAAATTACGATGGAGCTTGCCGCGAGCATCCGTAATTTGCAGCTGCCGGGCATCGTTGTCGCTGAGGATAACAAACGGTATTATCCCTTCGGGGATCTGGCCGCACATATTCTGGGCTTCACCGGAATCGACAATCAGGGGATTACCGGGATTGAGAGCATCTATGATAAGCTGCTTCAGGGAAGTGCGGGCAATATCTCCTATCTCTCTGATGCCGGAGGCCGGCTGATGCCGGGGTCCTCCGAGAAGTACACCGAGCCGCAGGATGGACTTAGCCTGCAATTGACCATCGACAAGCAGATTCAATCCATTATGGAACGCGAGCTGGATCAGGCCATGGTGAAATATCAGGCCCAGGGAGCCTGGTCTATTGCCATGGACCCGCGCAACGGTGAGATTCTGGCTATGGCGAGCCGGCCGGGTTATGAGCCGGGGACTTATCAGGAATACGATGCCGAAGTCTATAACCGGAATCTTCCGATCTGGATGACGTATGAGCCGGGTTCCACCTTCAAGATCATCACGCTGGCTGCGGCATTGCAGGAAGGAAAGGTGGATTTGCAGCATGAGCATTTTTTCGATCCGGGCTATATTGAGGTCGGCGGAGCCAAGCTGCGCTGCTGGAAGAAGGGCGGGCACGGAAGCCAGACCTTCCTTGAAGTAGTCGAGAACTCCTGCAACCCGGGCTTCGTAGCCTTGGGGCAGCGTCTGGGTAAGGATACGCTGTTCAAGTACATCCGGGATTTCGGCTTCGGGAGCAAGACGGGGATCGACCTGAACGGTGAAGCGAACGGGATTCTGTTCAAGCCGGCCCAGGTGGGCCCGGTGGAGCTGGCGACCACTGCATTCGGCCAAGGGGTATCCGTCACGCCGATCCAGCAGATTGCGGCGGTATCGGCAGCCATCAACGGCGGCAGGCTGTATACTCCGCATGTCGCCAAGGCCTGGATTAACCCCGATACCGGCAACGTGGTGTCCGAGACCGAGCCGGAGGAAGTGCGGCAGGTAATCTCGGAGGAGACCTCGAAGAAGGTGCGGGCTGCCCTTGAGAGCGTGGTTGCCAAAGGCACCGGCCGGCCGGCATTCATTGACGGCTACCGTGTGGGCGGCAAGACAGGGACAGCACAGAAGGTAATCAACGGACGGTATTCTCCTACGGAGCATATCGTATCCTTTATCGGCTTTGCGCCGGCGGATGATCCGCAGATCGTGGTCTATACAGCGGTTGACAATCCGAAGGGAATTCAGTTCGGGGGTGTAGTAGCCGCTCCGATTGTCCAGAATATTCTTGAGGATTCTCTTTTGTATCTGAAGGTACCACAGCGTAAGGATCAGCTGCCTAGAACCTATAAATACGGGGAGACTCCCATAGTGACGGTCCCAGATCTTACGGGAGCAACCGTTCAGGATATCTATGAGGACCTGAATATGAATTTCATGCTGGTCCGTTCCGGCTCGGGCAATACCGTAATCAATCAGGCTCCGAAGCCCGGTGCAAGAGTGCAGCAGGGCTCTACCATCCGGATTTACATGGGAACGCCAAGTGAACCTTAAAACGTATATTTTAATAATTTTATGGATAATTTAGCCAAATTATAAGGATTTTATGCAGAGTGAGGGATAGGTATGTTAATTAAAGAACTCTCTTCTTGTCTGGCCGCTTCCCGTCTATACGGGGATGGAGACATAGAAATTTCAGATTTGCAGGCCGATTCACGCAAGGTGGGTCCGGGCGATTTGTTCATCTGTCTGCCCGGACATACGGTGGATGGACATGATTACGCACCTCAGGCTGCCGCCAAGGGCGCCGCAGCCCTGGTCTGCGAACGGAAGCTGGATATTGACCTGCCGCAGATCGTAGTCGATGACTGCCGGTATGCCATGTCCGTGCTGTCCAATGCCTTCTTCGGTTCACCCAGCAGCCGGATGAAGCTGATCGGGATCACCGGCACCAACGGCAAGACGACTACCACGTATCTGATTGAACGGATCATGCAGGATCATGGGGTGAAGACCGGACTGATCGGGACCATTCAGATGCGGTATGACGGTCAGAGCTATCCGATGTCCGGTACGACACAGGAGTCGCTGGAGCTTCAGCGCAGCCTGAATCAGATGGCGCTTAAGGGTGTGCAGTGCTGTGTAATGGAGGTATCCTCCCATGCGCTCCAGCAGGGGCGGGTGAAGGGGACCGACTACCGCACAGCGATATTTACGAATCTGACCCAGGATCACCTGGATTACCACCATACGATGGAGGAATACCGCGCAGTGAAGGGACTATTCTTCTCGCGGCTCGGCAACGTGATCTCGCCGTGGAAGGAGGAACGCAAATACGCCGTGCTGAATGCAGACGATGAAGCCAGTGCCTATTTTGCCGCCCAGACCGCAGCGGAGGTCCTTACATATGGTATCGACAGGGCTGCGAATGTCCGGGCATCGCAAATATCGATCACATCCAAAGGAACTTTTTTCCATGTGGAGACGTTTAAGGGTGAGACGGATATTTCGCTTCGCATGGTCGGCAAGTTCAATGTCTATAATGCGCTAGCGGCTATTACAGCTGCACTCTTGGAGGATGTGCCGCTTGCGGACATCAAGGCAAGTCTGGAGTCGGTGGCAGGCGTGGACGGCCGAGTAGAGTCTGTGGATGCCGGGCAGGATTTCGCAGTCATAGTTGACTATGCGCATACGCCGGACGGCCTGGAGAATGTGCTGAGGGCTGTAACGGAGTTTGCGCAAGGCAAGGTGCTGACGGTCTTCGGCTGCGGCGGGGACCGCGATACGACCAAACGGCCGCTCATGGGCAAAATAGCCGCCAAATACAGCGACCATGTGCTGGTTACCTCCGACAACCCCCGGACGGAGGACCCTTTGCAGATTCTGGCCGATATTGAGGCGGGACTGCGCGAGGATGGCGTGGCACGGAAGCGCTATGAGATGATTCCGGACCGGCGGGAAGCCATCACGAAAGCTATTGAAATGGCAAGCCCCGGCGATGTAGTATTGATTGCGGGGAAAGGTCATGAGACCTATCAGCTGATCAAGGGAGTCGTTCATGATTTCGATGACCGCATCGTTGCTAAAGAAGTGATAAGGGGCCGAAGCTATTGATTATTAGAACATTGAATAACGTTGCGGAAATGTGCGGAGGAGAGCTGTCCACGCCCGAAGCTAAGGATATAGAAATTAAGGGAGTCATCACCGACTCGCGCAAAATATCGCCGGACTGCCTGTTCGTCCCGCTGGTTGGAGAGCACTTCGACGGCCATCAGTATGCGGCCGCGTCCTTGGCGGCGGGAGCCGCCGCTGCCCTCTGGCAGAGGGATAAGGGCCCGGCACCCGCAGGCGGCGGGGTTATACTGGTAGAGGACACTTTAGCAGCACTGCAAAAGCTGTCCTCCGCCTATTTGGCCGAGGTTGCCCCCCGGGTGGTTGCTGTAACGGGAAGCAACGGCAAGACCACGACCAAGGATATGATTACGGCGCTGCTGGAAGTAGAGTACAAGGTGCACAAGACCCAAGGGAACTTCAACAATCATATCGGCCTGCCACTGACGATCCTCTCGATGGACAGCGATGTTGAAATCGCTGTGCTGGAGATGGGCATGAGCTCACGGGGAGAGATCGCCCTCTTGTCTCTGCTCGCTTCTCCTGACGTAGCGGTGATTACCAATGTGGGCGAATCCCATCTGCTGCAGCTTGGCTCCCGCAAGGAAATCGCCAGAGCCAAGCTTGAGATTGTGGACGGACTTCAGCCGGGCGGGCTGCTGATCTATAACGGGGATGAGCCGCTGCTCGCCGAGGTTCTGGCAGAGCCCGGCTTCCGCACGCCTGAAGGGATGATGACCTTCCGCTTCGGGCAATCTGCGGACAATGATGATTATCCGACCGGTCTGATGTCGCACAGCGGGGGAATGACCTTCACCTCGCAGCTGCATGGGGAGCGTGCCTTCACCCTTCCGCTGCCGGGGCAGCATAATGTAATTAATGCGCTCGCTGCGCTTGCGGTGGCGCGTCATTATAAGGTGAGCGATGACCAAATGGCAGAAGGACTAAGCAGCCTCAAGCTGACCGGCATGCGGATTGAGGTTATTCAGGCGGCAAGCGGGCTGGTTCTGCTGAATGACGCCTATAATGCCAGTCCGACCTCCATGAGGGCGGCGATCGATGTGCTCCAGTCCATGAAATGCAGCGGCCGCAGAATCGCGGTGCTGGGGGACATGCTGGAACTCGGGCCGGAGGAGCTTCAGTTCCACCGGCAGATCGGCAGCTATCTCGACCCGGAGCTGACGGATGATGTATTCACCTTCGGCCCGCTGTCGGCACAGCTTGCGGCCGCGGCCTCGGAGCGGTTCGAGGCCGGGCATATCTTTGCTTTTACCGATAAAGAAGCCTTGATCACTGCCTTGACTGCGAAGTGCGGCAATGATGATGTGGTGTTGTTCAAAGCATCCAGAGGGATGCGCCTGGAGGAAGTGCTAAATCGCCTGAAAGAACATTCTGAAGCGAATTCTAACTAAAGGAGGGGTGTACCCATGGATTATCAATTGCTTCTGCTGACTATTGCTGTGTCCTTTATCCTTGCGGTCATTGCCGCTCCGCTGATCATACCGCTGCTGCGCCGCCTTAAGCTCGGACAGCAGGTTCGTGACGACGGGCCCCAGACCCATCTGAAGAAGGCGGGAACCCCTACCATGGGCGGCGTAATCATCATGGTCGCGTTCACGCTGTCTTTTCTGAAATTCTCGGTCATTAATTCGGACTTCTATGTACTGCTGGCCGCTACACTGGGCTATGGACTCATTGGATTCTTGGATGATTATATCAAAATTGTGTTTAAGCGCTCCCTTGGGCTTACGGCGCGCCAGAAGCTGCTGGGCCAGCTGCTGGTCGGCGTCGTGCTCAGCGTTCTGCTGATCTCGGCCGGGCATAATACGAATATCAGCGTTCCGGGAACCTCCTTCAGCTTCGACTGGGGCCCCTGGTTCTATTATCCGTTCATTGTGCTGATGATGATGGCAGTCACGAATGCCGTTAACTTCACGGACGGTGTGGATGGTCTGCTGTCAGGCGTAAGCGCGATTGCGCTCGCTGCCTTCGCGGTGGTAGCCATGCAGGCAACCTCGATTGCCGCTGGTGTCTGTGCCGCTGCGATGATTGGCGCAGTGCTTGGCTTTCTCGTATTCAATGCCCATCCTGCCAAGGTGTTCATGGGCGATTTCGGCTCCTTCGGAATCGGCGGGGCAATTGGCGCGATTGCGATTGTCACCAAGACCGAGCTGCTCTTTGTGGTGATTGGCGGAGTCTTCGTGGTTGAAATGCTGTCCGTAATTATTCAGGTCGCTTCGTTTAAGACGCGCGGCAAACGGGTATTCAGAATGAGCCCGATCCATCATCACTTTGAGCTGGGCGGCTGGTCGGAGTGGCGTGTAGTCGTCTCCTTCTGGGCGGTGGGCCTCGTGCTGGCGGCAGCTGGACTATATCTCATCAAGGGGTTGTAACGAATGAAACATCCGGATCTGTACCGTGGTCAAGAGGTGGTTGTCCTGGGGCTCGCCAAAAGCGGCGTCCAGGTGGCCAAGGTGCTGCATGAACACGGCGCTGTGGTGACGGTCAATGATAAAAAGGAAAGAGATCAGAGTCCCGAAGCTTCCGAACTGGAATCTTTGGGAATTTCTGTTATATGCGGAGGGCATCCGCAGACACTGATCCACGAGGGTGTGGAGCTGGTGGTCAAGAACCCGGGGATTCCCTATTCGGTCGCTCCGGTACAGCAGGCGCTGGAGCTGGGGATTGAGGTAGTAACCGAGGTGGAGGTAGCTTATCATCTCTGCGCTGCCCCGATGATCGGCATCACCGGCTCCAACGGCAAGACTACTACAACGACCTGGGTGGGCCATATGCTGGAGGCAGCGGGGATGCGGCCCATTGTGGCCGGCAACATAGGAACGCCGCTCTCTCAGGCCGCACAGGAGGCTGACGCGGATAACTGGATGGTGGTCGAGCTGAGCAGCTTCCAGCTGAAGGGCACCGAAGCATTCCGGCCCAGAATCGCTGCTTTGCTGAATGTGGCGGAGACCCACCTGGACTACCATGGGGGTATGGAGGATTATGTAGCCTCCAAATCCAGGCTGTTCGCCAACCAGGAGCCGGAGGATACGGCTGTGCTGAACTGGGATGATCCGGTCTGCCGCGAGCTGGTGCCCTATCTGAAGGCGGAAATTATGCCCTTCTCCATGAACGAGGAGCTGGTGCAGGGTATCTTCGTCCGCCCGTCCTATGTGGCGGATAGGGTTGATGAACTGAAGCGCGTTATTATCTACCGCGATTCCAGCGGAAGCGAGACCGAAATAGCCGCTGTCGATTCTATCGGACTTCCCGGACGCTTCAATGTAGGGAATGCGCTGGCTGCCTGCGGCATTGCCATTGCCGCAGGGGCGGACCCGGCGGTGCTGGGTCCGGTGCTGGCTTCCTTCCGCGGGGTGGAGCACAGGCTGGAGTATGTAGCAGACAAGGCAGGGACCGCCTATTACAACAATTCCAAGGCTACCAATTCCAAAGCGACCTCCATGGCGCTGGACTCCTTCCGGAAGCCGGTCATTCTTATCGCCGGAGGCCTGGACCGCGGCTCGGATTATATGGAGCTGTTGCCTGTCCTGGGGGGGAATGTCAAAGCGCTGATAGCGCTTGGGCAGACCCGGGACAAGCTGGCGTCTGTAGCCCGGCAGGCAGGAGTAAAGACGGTCATCTCCGTCGATAATGGGGAGAGTGCCGCTGCCGTGCTGGAGCAGGCTGTGCGGGAGGCTTCCACCCTGGCGGAAGCGGGGGATGTGGTTCTCCTGTCCCCTGCCTGCGCGAGCTGGGATATGTTTACCTCCTATGAGGAGCGCGGGCGTATTTTTAAAGAGGCGGTGCATAACCTTTAAGTAGGGGGGTGGATAAGCCCCTACTACGGATGCAAGAGGTGTGTTCCTGATGAACAAATCCCGTCATGCGCCCGATATCTGGCTGCTGCTGCCGATACTCGCTTTACTGGCTATCGGTATGGTAATGGTATACAGTGCCGGGTCCGTTCTGGGCTTCCGCAATTATGGCGATTCGTTTTATTTTGTCAAAAGACAGATGCTGTTCGCAGGCCTGGGCCTCATCGCGATGTTCATTACGGCGAACACCGAGTACCTTGCGCTGAAGAGATTCGCCCGGCCGCTATTGATCGTGTGCTTCGCCCTGCTGGTGCTGGTGCTGATTCCCGGCATCGGCGTAGTGCGCGGCGGCGCGCGCAGCTGGCTCGGGATCAGCTCTTTCGGGATTCAGCCCTCGGAATTCATGAAGATGGGGATGATCCTCTTCCTGGCCAAGTGGCTCGGAACCGAGGAGTATGACATCTCCAGCTTCATGCGCGGGCTGCTTCCGCCGCTTGCACTGATCGGCTCGGCGTTCGCGCTGATTATGCTTCAGCCGGATCTTGGTACAGGCACGGTCATGTTCGGAGCGGCCCTGATGATGGTCTTCACAGCCGGGGCGCGGATGAAGCATCTGCTCTCCCTCGGCGCGCTGGGGCTGGCCGGGTTCGCCGGGCTCATTGCCGCTGCGCCGTACCGGCTGCAGCGGATCACTGCTTTCCTGGACCCCTGGTCCGATCCGCTGGGCGCCGGTTATCAGATTATTCAGTCGCTCTACGCCGTGGGTCCCGGCGGGCTGGGCGGACTGGGCTTCGGGATGAGCCGGCAAAAGTACAGCTATGTCCCGGAGCCGCAGACTGATTTTATTTTCTCAATTTTGGCCGAAGAGCTGGGGTTTATCGGGGGGCTGGCCGTGCTGCTGCTGTTCCTGCTGCTGATCTGGCGCGGGATGAAGGTAGCCATGAGCCTGCCGGACCGCTTCGGGAGCTATCTTGCCGTAGGCATCGTATGTATGGTGGCGGTTCAGGTGGTGATTAACATCGGTGTGGTGATCGGCCTGATTCCGGTAACGGGCATCACGCTTCCCCTGATCAGCTACGGTGGCTCATCGCTCACTCTGATGCTCACAGCTCTTGGCATTCTGCTTAATTTATCCCGTTATGCGAGGTGAAAGACATGCGTATTGTACTTAGCGGCGGCGGCACGGGAGGACATATCTATCCTGCCGTAGCCGTGGCCAGACAACTGGAATCCGAAGATGCGGATTCTGTCTTCCTGTATATCGGAGGCAAGCGGGGTCTGGAGAGCAAACTGGTTCCTCAGGAGAATCTGCCATTCCAAGCGATTGATATTACAGGCTTCCGCCGCAAGCTGTCGATGGACAATGTGAAGACGGTTATGCGGTTCCTGAAAGGGGTCAAAGCCTCCAAAGCGATGCTGCGTGAGTTCAAGCCCGATGTGGTTGTGGGAACCGGAGGGTATGTGTGCGGGCCGGTAGTCTATGCAGCGTCCCGGCTCGGCATCCCGACGCTGATCCATGAACAGAATGCGATTCCGGGACTGACCAACCGTTTTCTCAGCCGGTATGCCAGCACGGTCGCGGTGAGCTTTGAAGGCACAGAGCCGGCCTTTCCGGGGGCCAAGAATGTAATCTATACGGGCAATCCCCGGGCTACGACGGTCATGACGGCGAATCCGCAGCGCGGCTTCGCGTCACTCGGCATTCCCGAAGGCAGCACGGTAGTGCTGGTCGTCGGAGGAAGCGGTGGGGCCAAGGCGATTAACCGGGCCATGATTGAAATGGCTCCGTTTGTGGGTAAGGGTAATAATGTCCACTATGTTTATGTAACCGGAGAGTCCTACTTCGAGGATACCCGCAAGGCGGTACGCGAGCAGCTGGGAAGTATCCCGAACTGGCTGCATGTCCTCCCCTACGTTCACAATATGCCTGAGGTGCTGGCCTGCACTTCCCTTATCGTGAACAGGGCAGGCGCTTCTTTTCTGGCAGAGATTACCGCGCTTGGCATACCCTCTGTACTCATTCCGTCTCCCAATGTGACGAACAATCATCAGGAAGCCAACGCCAGAGCGCTTGAGAGTGAAGGTGCGGCAGTAGTGCTGCTGGAGAAGGATCTGAGCGGCGAGGCGCTGTTCAGTGCAGTGCAGAAGATCATTGCAGCGGATACGGTACGCAGCAGTATGTCGGAGGCCTCAAGACGCCTCGGCAAAAGAGATTCCGCTTCCCTTGTAGTCAGCGAGCTCCGCAGGCTGGCTGCGGGACGGAAACGCTAGAATCCGGGCTTACATTGTCACACTCACGGAACTCCTGACATAGGATGATCCTATAATCGTGACAATCACCCAGAGCGCTTCTTGATGTCTGAGATTCGGAAACGGAATTCTTTCCGGCCAATTCCGCAGGACAGTGGTACAGGAAGTGCCAACGGTGGGTGAGCGGTAATCTCGGAGGTGATACATTGGACAAATTGGTGATTGAGGGCGGAAATCCCCTGTCAGGCACCATTCGTATCCATGGAGCAAAAAATGCGGCACTGCCGATTCTGGCAGCCAGCCTGCTGGCCGAAGGAGTTCACTCACTGCATAATGTGCCGAAGCTGCTGGACATCGAAACGATGCTGCATATTCTACAGCGGCTGGGCTGCCGGACGATGCATGAAGAGGAGACGGTAACAGTTGATACATCCTTTCTCCTGACCTCCCATGTCCCGGAGGACCTGATGCGGCAGATGAGATCCTCCATTTTCCTGATGGGACCGCTTCTGGCCAAGTTCGGGGAAGTGACGATCTATCAGCCGGGAGGCTGTGCCATCGGAGAGCGCAAGATCGACCTCCACCTGCAGGGCCTGAAGCTGCTTGGGGCAGAGATTGAGGAGTCGGGCGGCAGGATCTGCTGCCGGGCCGAGCGGCTGAGAGGCTGTGATATCCATCTGGATTACCCCAGCGTAGGCGCCACGGAGAATATCATGATGGCCGCCGCCATGGCCGAAGGCACGACCACTGTCTCCGGGGCAGCGAGAGAGCCGGAAATCCAGGATCTGCAGAACTTCCTCAATGCGATGGGGGCACAGATTATCGGTGCGGGGACAGATACGATCACCATCCAGGGTGTCCGCAAGCTCTATGCCTGCAGCTATGAGGTGATTCCCGACCGGATCGTGGCCGGAACCGTGATGATTGCCGCCGCCGCCACAAGGGGCAATGTGACGCTGACCCACACCAATGCAGGACATTTGACCTCCCTGATCCATATCCTGAGGCGCGCCGGTGTTCAAATTACAGTGTGCAATGATATAATTAATATCAGCTGTATGGGACGTCCCCGTGCGGTTGAGCGAATTGTGACCTCGCCGTACCCGTCCTTTCCGACGGACCTGCAGTCCCAGGTTATGGTTCTATTGTCCCTGGCGGACGGATTCAGCGTCATCAAGGAAACGGTTTTCGAAGGGCGCTTCAAGCATGTGGAGGAGATGGGCCGGATGGGAGCCGATATCTCCACTGATCTCAACAGGGCGTTCATACGCGGTGTGCAACGGTTGTATGGAGCCACGGTTGAGGCCACTGACCTGCGGGCAGGAGCGGCTCTGGTGATCGCCGGGCTTGCTGCTCAGGGAACCACCATTGTAGAGCAGGCGCATCATATTGACCGGGGATATGACGGCATCGAATTACTGTTTCAGAAGCTGGGGGCACGCATCAGCCGCAAGGTTCCTGTGACTGACCCGCTGGATTTGGCCAATTAAAGCTCCCTGTCTCCTTCGGCGAAGCCGTGAAGGAAGGAGACAGGGCCTTATTACGGAGATATGAGAATGCCAAAAACGCGAATACCTCTTTTGAAAGAGGACAAGCCTAGCAAGAGAAAAAACCGTAAAATTATCATCATCCTGGTACTGCTCTTTACTGCGCTGCTGGCGGTAATCTTCTTCCGTTCGTCGATCAGCAAGATTACGGCCATTCAAATGCAGGGCGAGAAATATACGTCCCGCGAGAAGCTGCTGGCTGCAAGCGGCCTGAAGATCGGAGGACAGTTCTTCGCGGTCTCCGGAGATTCTGTGGGGAAGGCGCTGGAAGAGCTGGATACGGTTCAGGAGGCGCAGGTAAGCAAGAAGTTCCCCGGTGTGGTTACGATCACTGTGCAGGAATACCCGGCGGTTGCCTATGAACTGGATCAGTCAGGCGTGCTGGAAGCCATTCTGTCGAGCGGGGCCGCTGTCTCTGTAACAGATACCGGAATTGCCGTTGAGAAGCCGATATTGACCAACTGGAAGGCTGACGATCCGTATAAGACCAAGCTGTGTCAGGCGCTGGCCGGAATTCCGAATGAGCTGACCAGTGATATATCGGAGATTGTGCCTTCCCCGACGCTGTCTTTTCCGGACCGGATCAAGCTGTACACACGTTCACGCTTTGAGGTCATTACGGCCATTTCGCTGCTGAAGGATAAGGTGGGCTATTTGAATCAGGTGATCCAGACGGAGGAGCCGGGACTGATCAGAATGCTGGAGGCGGATTCCTATGTTCCGTTTCATACCGAAGCCGGGGACAAAGAGAAAGAGGAAGAGGAAGAGGAAGGGGCAGACACTGGGGAGTAAATAGTCCCTACTAATATAGCCGAAAAAATGCTACAATCTGTTTTACGGGCAATAAGCAATATCCCTCTTTTTTCTGCGGATTTTTTGAGATGCAATCCAGGATATAGCCGCTATTCTCTTGATTTCCTTGTTTGAAAGTCAGGTTCTGATCCCGCTGAGCGGAGGGCGCCTGCCTGCACGTGAATACCTTGTCATATTATTCCTCTCAAAAAATTTGTTGAAAAAAGAGGGAAAGGATTAGGGACGTTGAATATGTACAGAGATGTTTCCCGCGACCGGGACCAAAGGTTGTTTATTATGATTATAACAGGAGGTGCCATAGGGCTTGAGCAACAATGACATCATTGTTAGTTTGGACATCGGTACATCCAAAGTTCGGGCAATAATCGGGGAAGTTACTAGTGGAACCTTCAATATTATTGGCGTTGGATCTGCTGATTCGGAAGGGATACGCAAGGGTGCGATTGTAGACATCGATCAGACTGTGCAATCGATCAAGAGTGCCGTAGAGCATGCGGAGCAAATGGTCGGTATTCAAATATCCGAGGTGTATGTCGGCATATCCGGCAATCATATCGGCCTGCAATCCAGCCACGGCGTAGTTGCCGTTCAGAATGAGGACCGTGAGATTGGCGAAGATGACATCGACCGTGTAATCAAGGCTGCGGAGGTTATTGCACTCCCGCCGGAACGCGAGGTCATTGATGTTGTCGCCAAGCAGTATATCGTCGACGGCCTTGAAGGCATTCAGGACCCGCGCGGAATGATCGGCGTCCGCCTGGAAGTGGAGGCTACGATCATCACCGGTGCCAAGACCCCCATACATAATCTGCTCCGCTGCGTGGAGAAATCAGGTCTGAAGGTTAAAGATCTTGTCCTTATGTCTCTCGGGGCTGGCGGATTAGCGCTCTCCAAAGATGAGAAATCGATGGGGGCTGTACTGGTAGATATTGGCGCCGGCCAGGCAACGATTGCCGTATATGAAGAAGGTTCCCTTAGTGCAACCTCCACGATTCCGATCGGAGGAGAATTCATAACCAATGATATTGCGTACGGATTACGCACACTTACCGATCAGGCTGAGAAGGTCAAGCTGAAATACGGCTGCGCCTGGATCGACGATGCCGCTTCGGAGGTCGTCTTCAAGGTCCTGCGTATTGGCAGCAATGTGGAGAAGGAATTCAACCAGGAGGATCTGGCAGCGATTATCGAGCCGAGAGTCCAGGAAATCTTCCACCTGATCCGTCAGGAAGTGAAGCGGCTTGGTTATACGGAGCTTCCGGGAGGTTATATACTTACGGGTGGAACAGTTTCGATGCCAGGGGTGCTTAAGGTAGCCCAGAACGAGCTGGCAGCCTCCGTAAGGATTGCCGTGCCGGATTATATTGGAGTGCGCGACCCCGGCTTCACGGGCGGCGTAGGCATCCTCCACAATGTGGTGCGCAACTACCGCGGACGAAGCGGCGGCGGCAGTGCCAACAAGAAGACCGTTAACCGCAGCAAACAGAGCGCCGCACCGGTTCAGGATTCTTCCAAGAAGCCAGGTCTGGTGGAACGACTAAAGAATATGTTTAGCGAGTTCATATAACTGTAATCCAGATATACTTGGACTGGCCATCCAAGCACTACTCGAGGGGGAGATGGAAACAATATGTTGGAATTTGATTTTGAAATGGAGAGCTTGGCGCAAATAAAAGTCATCGGCGTCGGCGGCGGCGGAAGCAATGCTGTGAACCGGATGATTGAAAATGGCGTTCAGGGTGTTGAGTTCATCACGGTTAATACAGATGCCCAAGCGCTGCATATGGCCAAATCGGAGCATAAACTGCAAATCGGGGATAAATTGACCCGCGGACTTGGCGCAGGAGCAAATCCTGAGGTCGGCAAGAAGGCGGCAGAGGAGTCCCGCGATCTGATCTCGAATACGCTGAAGGGCGCGGATATGGTCTTCGTGACCGCAGGCATGGGCGGCGGTACCGGAACAGGCGCAGCACCTGTCATTGCGGAGATCGCCAGAGAATGCGGAGCACTGACGGTAGGCGTCGTGACCCGCCCGTTCACCTTTGAAGGCAGAAAGCGTGCCAGCCAGGCCGAGCTTGGAATCGAAGCGCTCAAGGAAAAGGTTGATACGCTGATTGTGATTCCGAATGACCGTCTCCTGGAAATTGTGGATAAGAAGACTCCAATGCTGGAAGCGTTCCGTGAAGCGGACAACGTGCTCCGTCAGGCGGTACAAGGTATCTCCGACCTTATCCAGGTTCCCGGCCTGATCAACCTTGACTTTGCCGATGTGAAGACAATTATGACAGAGCGCGGTTCAGCGCTGATGGGCATCGGGATTGCCACCGGCGAGAATCGTGCATCTGAAGCGGCCCGCAAAGCGATTATGAGCCCGCTGCTAGAAACCTCGATCGAAGGTGCGCGCGGCGTCATTATGAACATTACAGGCGGCTCCAACCTCTCCCTGTACGAAGTGAATGAAGCTGCCGAGATTGTGACCTCTGCTTCGGACCCTGAAGTGAATATGATCTTCGGTGCCATTATCGAAGAGAGCATGAAGGACGAGATCAAGGTTACTGTTATTGCGACCGGTTTTGAACACAAGCCCTCTCCAATAGCTCCTGTACGCCGTCCTGCGGCAAACAGCGAACCGGCTGCTGATAATAAGAGCAAGAGTGAGAATCTTCGTCCGTTCGGGAATCAGACAAGCTCGGATCAGCTGGATATTCCGACCTTCCTGCGCAACCGGACACGCGGCAATAATGATTAAGAGCCATTAATAACGATTAATAGCATAGACTGTTACGGAAGCACCGTATCACGCAGCTTTGAACTGCGGGGTATGGTGTTTTTTTGTTGTTCAGGCTGTATAATAACGATAACGGGAGACGATGAAATGGAATTGCTGGACCCCCGGATAGATTTTGTATTTAAGCGGATTTTTGCAAGTGAGGGCAATAAGGATGTACTGCTGGCTTTTCTGAACCGGATATTTCTGGATGCGGGCGATCTCCCGCTGGAGGAAGTGGTGCTCAATCCCTATACGGATAAGGATGATCCGCTGGATAAGCAGGCGATATTTGATATATGGGCGAAGACGGTTGATGGCCAGCTAATCAACATTGAGATGCAGCTGTTCAACAAATATGATATTGAGAAACGTACGTTGTACTATTGGAGCAAGCGTTATGCCGGGCAGCTTCAGGTCAGCGGGAAATATACCGAGCTGAAGAAATGCGTGACGATTAACATTCTGAATTACAAGGTGCTCCCAAATGAACATACACACAGTGTATTTCATTTGCGGGAGGACAGCAGCGGAGCGCCGCTGACAGACGATATCGAGATTCATTTCCTAGAGCTGCCCAAGCTGAACCAGCCGGTTGTGCCCGGCGAGGGCGGCCTGGTGAACTGGCTGCTGTTCCTGAAAGGGATTGACTACTCTGATTGGGAGGTGCTGCAAATGAACGAGCCAGCCTTGAAGAAGGCGATGGAGACGCTGGAATTTCTGAGTCAGGATTCAGAAGCCCGCCGTAAATATGAGGACCGCCAGAAGTTTCTGATGGACGAAGCCTCGCAGCGTGATGGTGCGCTTAGAGAAGGCTTCGCCAAGGGAGTGGCGGAAGGGCGTGCCCAAGGCGAACTTGAGGCCAAACGGGAGATAGCCAAGAAATTTCTGGATATGGGAATCGATCCTTCTGCTATACTGAAGGCCACCGGACTCACGGAAGAAGAGTTGAAATCTATCAGTTGAATACACAACGATTGAAGGTCAGCCTATGAGGCTGGCTTTTTTCTGTTGAACAGAATTTGGTTTCGCCGCTAACTTACGCATCCGGCCCATAACTCGACAAAAAAACTGCTGGAACGCCCCCCATGTTTAGACAGACTTTGGATGCGGGAGTTTCTATACTAATCTTATCGTCTAAAAAGAGAGCCTGCACCCCGGCCTCCGGATAGATATCCGTTTGCAGGCAGGTGAGAGCGATGGTTGTGTATATTGACTTGATTTTTGCCGCCAATCTGCTGATCGACGGAGTCCTGCTGTGGCTGACAAGCTGGCTGGTGAAGCACAAGGTATCCTGGTGGCGCCTGATTGTTTCCGCACTGGCGGGTGCGCTCTATGTTGTCATGATGTTCGTACCGGAGCTGTCCTTTCTGTATACCTTTCTCATCAAATTCGGGCTGTCGGTTTTGATGATATGGATAGCCTTTGGATTTAGAAGTCTGCAAAGCTATCTTCGGGCATTTGGGGCGTTTTATATCATTAATTTTGCGGCGGCGGGAGGGATCATAGGCGTTCATTATCTGCTGCAAAGCTCAGGCGACATCTGGAAGGGTATAATCTTCACCTCCTCGGGGGGCCAAGCTTACCGGCTGAAGATCGGGTTCTGGTTCGTGCTTGCCCTGCTTCCGCTGGTGCTGCTGCTCTTCAAGGGGATTCAGTCCTCCCGCCGGCACAGAGAGCAGCTGGATTCCTATATCGGGGAAGTGACGGTGGAGATCGACGGAGTGTCGGTCACCTGCCCGGGACTGCTCGATACCGGGAACCGGCTCAGTGATCCGCTGACGAGGATTCCGGTCATGGTGATGGAAGCCTCGCTGTGGGAAGGCCATTTGCCGGCCTCCTGGAAGGGGAGACTGACCCAGACGGGTGCAGACACACTTGTACTGGAAGCGGACGGGCAGTCGTTCGCATGGCAGGACAGAGTGCGGCTGGTGCCGTACAGGGGCGTCAACCGCGGGGCATCCTTCATGCTCGCGTTGAAGCCGGATAGGGTGAGTATAGAGCTTGGCGGGGACACCTTTTGCAGCACAAGGGTACTCATCGGGCTGGATGGCGGGACACTGTCGGGAGACGGCGCGTACCGGGCGGTCATACATCCTGACCTGACCCACAAAGAGAGCGCTCCAGAAGCGCCGGCTGGCAAGGTGATGGGCTAAGTAACCTATAGGAGGAACAATAATGGTCAAATTCAAGCTTGTGCTGCAACTGCAGTATTACCGCATGCTGTTTCTGCTCGGTCTGAAGAGCCAGGAGATTTATTATATCGGCGGAAGTGAAGCGCTGCCGCCGCCGCTGACACGCGAGGAGGAGGAGTTCCTGCTCCAGCGGCTCTCCAGCGGCGATGCCGCGGTCCGGGCCATGCTGATCGAGCGCAACCTGCGGCTGGTGGTCTACATCGCCCGGAAATTCGAGAACACCGGCATCAACATCGAGGATCTGGTGTCCATTGGAGCGATCGGGCTCATTAAAGCGGTTAACACCTTTGACCCGGAGAAAAAAATCAAGCTCGCCACCTACGCCTCCCGCTGCATTGAGAATGAGATTCTAATGTATCTGCGGCGCAACAGCAAGACCAGAAGCGAAGTTTCCTTTGACGAACCGCTGAATATTGACTGGGACGGCAACGAGCTGCTGCTCTCGGATGTGCTGGGTACGGAGAACGATACGATCTACCGCAACATCGAGGAGCAGGTGGACCGCAAGCTGCTGCAGAAGGCGCTGGAGAAGCTCAGCGAGCGGGAGCGGCTGATTATGGAGCTGCGGTTCGGGCTGCGGGGCGGCGAGGAAAAAACGCAAAAGGATGTGGCCGATCTGCTGGGCATCTCCCAATCCTATATTTCGCGATTGGAGAAACGAATTATCAAGCGGCTGCGCAAGGAGTTCAACAAGATGGTGTAAGTGATAAAAGCTGAGGAATAAAATGCCGGACCGGGGAGATAATGTACAGTAATGTTTCTCCTTGGGAGGTTAATCATCATGACCCGAAATAAAGTCGAGATTTGCGGTGTGGACACCGCCAAGCTGCCTGTTCTCACGAACGTGGAAATGCGGGCATTGTTCACTTCGCTGCAGCAGCAGGGCGAGCGATCCGCCAGAGAGAAATTGGTAAATGGCAACCTCAGGCTTGTGCTAAGCGTTATTCAAAGGTTCAATAATCGTGGAGAGTTCGTGGATGATCTGTTTCAGGTAGGCTGCATCGGACTCATGAAAGCCATCGATAATTTCGATTTATCGCAGAACGTCAAGTTTTCCACCTATGCGGTGCCGATGATCATCGGAGAAATCCGCCGCTACTTGCGCGACAACAACCCGATCCGGGTATCCCGTTCCCTGCGTGATATCGCCTATAAGGCGCTGCAGGTGCGCGACAGCCTGACGAACCAGAATTCGCGGGAGCCGACGATCTTCGAAATCTCCGAAGCGCTCGGCGTTCCGAAGGAGGATGTTGTCTTCGCCCTCGATGCGATTCAGGACCCGGTATCCCTGTTCGAGCCGATCTATCATGACGGCGGGGATCCGATCTATGTGATGGATCAGATCAGTGACGACAAGAACAAGGATGTCTCCTGGATTGAGGAGATTGCGCTCCGGGAGGCCATGCAGCGGCTGGGGCAGCGCGAGAAACGCATTCTGTCAATGCGCTTCTTCGAAGGCAAGACCCAGATGGAGGTCGCTGACGAGATTGGTATCTCACAGGCCCAGGTCTCACGCCTGGAGAAGTCAGCGATCCAGCAAATGCAAAAGCATGTAAAGTCATGACCACAGCGTATAAATGAGCGGAGGATATTCCGGAAGGCTGCACCTGGCGGCCATTCGGGATATCCTTTTATATGTAAGGGGGGCAGAGATCTGGATTACAGTCATGCGGCCAAGCCTTAAGGACATATACTGAAGCTATAGGTCTGAATGTACAGGGGTGGCAGGATGATTGAGGAGACGTCAGCTTCGGGTAAGAAAATGAAAATCTCCGATTTTCAAACCAAAGATGTAATCAATATTGTTGACGGCAAACGGCTGGGCCAGATCAGTGATCTGGAGCTGGATTTGCGCAGAGGGGTCATTGACGCCGTGATTGTTCCGGGGTATACCAGATTTATGGGCTTGTTCGGCGGCGGGGCCGATCTGGTGATTCCGTGGCGGAATATCGTGAAGATCGGTGCGGATGTCGTGCTTGTGAAGCTGGAGGAGCCCCGCATCCCGCAGGGACAGGAAGATCGCGAGATGATGTACCTGGAACGGCCGGAACGCAGTGAACGGCGCACTTATTAATGAGGTGCGTCTTTTTTCTGCGGATATGGGTATAGTCATAGGAGAATGTTTTCGGGGCCCCCGCAAAGTACTTGAATAGGCTTCGAAGCGTTTCATCACTTTGTGGGGAATATTTTGTGGGGCTGAGTGTGGTACACTTAAGCGGAGGTGAAGAGATGGAACCGTTTATGCAGAGTGGCGCAGCGCCAATGCTGCTGCATCTGGAGCCCTGGCGTGAGCCGTATACAAGCATTACAGCAGGCTTCACCGGCAGAGCAGGCGGCAGCGGCAAAAAACCGTATGACAGCTTCAATTGTGCGTTTCATGTAGGCGATGATCCGGCTGATGTGCTGGCCAACCGCAGGCTGCTGTCCGGGAGTCTGGGCTTCCGGCTTGCAGATTGGACCTGCGGCGAACAGACCCATGGCAAAGAGATCGCCATCGTTACAGAACAGGAACGCGGCCGGGGCAGCCTGGACCGGGCCTCTGCCTTTCAGGCCACAGACGGGCTGCTGACGAATGTGCCCGGGGTGCTGTTGACTTCTTTTTATGCTGACTGTGTGCCGCTGTTCTTCCATGATCCGCTGAAGCAGGTGGTTGGGCTGGCGCATGCGGGCTGGAAGGGAACCGTGGCCCAAATCGCGGCAGCGATGGTGGAGCGTATGGGACAGACGTACGGGAGCCGCCCGGAGGACATACAGGCTGCTATAGGGCCTTCTATTGGAGATTGCTGCTATGAAGTTGATGATTACGTCATGGACCCTGTCCGCCGGCTGGAGGCCGGGCTGAACCTGCCGGATGCGGCGGAAGGCGCGCAGGCTTTATATAGACCATCGGAGACGGACAGCAGCAAAATGCTGCTGAACTTGAAAGAATTGAACCAACGCATTATGATAAAAGCAGGAATATTGCCGACTCATATCGAATGTACAACTTGGTGTACAAGCTGTAACAGTGATCTGTTCTTCTCCTACCGGAAGGAACATGGGGTCACTGGGAGAATGACGAGCTGGATCGGAATAAAGGAGAGTTGAAATTTTGGCCTCGCTACAAGAGAGAATAGCCACTACCCGGGAACGTGTCGCACGGGCCTGCGCGGCCAGCGGCCGGGATGTCAGTGAAGTCAAGGTGATTGCGGTAACGAAATACGTATCGCTGAATACGGTATCCGCTGTATTGGAAGCAGGGCTTGAGGAGATTGCCGAGAGCCGCTGGCAGGATGCGGAGCCGAAATGGAATGCGCTTGGACACAAGGGGATCTGGCACTTTATCGGGCATTTGCAGACGAATAAGGTCAAGGACGTTATCGGTAAATTTCAATATATTCACTCTCTGGACCGGCTGTCGCTGGCCAGGGAGCTGCATAAGAAGGCGGACGCTGCGGGACTTGATGTGAAGGTGTTCCTGCAGGTGAATATCTCCGGGGAAGATACCAAGTTCGGCCTGGCGCCGGAAGCGGTGGAGGGCTTCCTGAAGGAGATCGCCCCGTATGGCCGGGTGAAGGTGGTCGGTCTGATGACGATGGCCCCCCATGAGGAAGACCCCGAGGCAACCCGGCCTGTATTCCGCGGACTCCGCGAGCTGCGTGACCGCCTGAATCTGCTGGGCTTGACACCTGAGCCTATACATGAGCTGTCGATGGGCATGTCGAATGACTTTGAAGTGGCGATACAGGAAGGAGCCACCCGGGTGCGCCTGGGAACGGTATTAGTAGGTCATGAGGAGGGAGAATGATGGGCGTAATGAACCGGTTTATGAGTTTCTTGGGCTTGCAGGAGGAAGAGGAGATTGTGGAGCGGGAGCAAATCTCCCGTGATGAGGACGAATACGAACCCGCCCCTGTAGAAACGCGCAAAAATCAGAGGGCCAACGTCGTCAGCATCCATTCCCAAAAAAATGTGAAGGTTGTGCTCTACGAGCCGCGTTCGTATGACGAGGCCCAGGAGATTGCCGACCATCTGCGTGCACACCGCACCGTAGTGATTAACCTGCAGCGGGTGCGCAATGACCAGGCGATGCGGATTATCGATTTTCTCAGCGGAACTGTTTATGCTCTGGGTGGAGGAATATCCAAAATTGGGGGCAATATATTTATGTGCACACCGGACACCGTGGAGATACAAGGCTCCATTACCGAGATCCTGGGTGACGAGCAAGATTACAACCGAATGAGGTGAGCAGGGTTTGAATGAAATATCTTCAATAATAGACATCCTATTTCAGATTTACTATTACATGATCCTCGTATACATTCTGATGTCCTGGCTGCCGAATCTGCGTGAGAACTTTATCGGCGAGCTGCTGGGCAAGCTGGTGGAGCCGTATCTGGCCCCGTTCCGGAGGATTATCCCTCCGTTGTTTGGCACGCTGGATATTTCCCCGATTGTCGCGATTATCATGCTGCGCTTTGCCGCAGTCGGGCTTCACTCTATCGTAGCCTCGGTCTTCGGCTAATCTGATGAAGAATGAAATCTACGGGCATTTCCACCCGGATGAACGGCCGTTTGTGGACAAGGCCTGGGAGTGGGTCTCGAATGCCGGGGAGTATCATGAGACGAAGCTGACCGAATTTCTGGACCCCCGTCAGTGCTATATTCTGCAAAGTCTGGTGAACCGCCACCCTGATGTGATTGTGCGCTGGGAGGGCGGTTCTTCGGATGCCGAGCGGAAGCGGGCAATGCTGGCTCCGGATTATCGTGACCTCACGGATGAGGATATGGAGCTAAGCGTGCTGGCGATCACCTCAGGCGAACAGAAATTTCTCTCGCTGGAGCATGGGGATTATATGGGAGCAATCCTGGGACTAGGTATCAAAAGAGGCAAAATCGGTGATATACATGTGCTGGAAGACGGCTGTCATGTGGTGGTGGCTGCCGACATCGCGGATTATCTGTCCATCCATTTGACCGGTGTCCACCGGGTTAACGTCAGCACTGAGATCCTGCCGTTATCCGGCCTGCGCAGCAGTGAAGCGAAGCTGGAGGCAATGGAGTTCACGGTGGCATCCCTGCGGCTTGACGGGATTGCAGCGGATGTCACGCGGCTGAGCCGGAGCAAGATTCTTGCCCCGATCAAGGCCGGGCGCGTCCGGGTGAACTGGAAGGTCGAGGAAGATCCATCCTGTTCATTGAAGGACGGGGACATGGTCTCGATTCAGGGCTTCGGACGGTTCAAGGTGCTGGAGATCGGCAGCTTAACCAAGAAGGGCCGTTACCGGATTTTGGTAGGCAAATTTGTCTGAAGTCTTTGCAGGATTACAGCCGTGCTTGTCGAAATTGATAGTCTCAGGGATACACGGACATTTAGCAGGCCGTGCGCCGGTAATTGTCCTTCATCTATAATCTTCACCGAAATTTCTAGGAGGTGCACAGCATGCCATTAACACCGCTCGATATACATAACAAGGAATTCTCCCGGAGAATCCGCGGTTATGACGAAGATGAGGTCAATGAATTTCTGGATCAGGTGATTAAGGATTACGAGAGTGTGATCCGGGAGAATAAGGAACTGCACAACCAGCTGTTAACCCTTCAGGAACGCCTGGATCATTTCGTCAATATTGAAGAGAGTCTGTCCAAGACCATTCTTGTAGCCCAGGAGGCTGCAGATGATGTCAAGAATAACTCCAAGAAGGAATCCCAGCTGATCCTCAAGGAAGCAGAGAAGAACGCCGACCGGATTATCAACGAAGCGTTGTCCAAATCCCGCAAGGTGGCGATCGAGACCGAGGAGCTGCGCAAGCAGGCTTCGATCTATCGTACCCGGTTCCGGACGCTGCTGGAAGCCCAGCTGGAGCTGCTGTCCCAGGATGACTGGAATGCGCTGGAGAGCCGTGAGGTTAGCGAGAACGCGCTCTGAGCCTAAGATGACGGTTAGCTTGTACCCCTAATACACAAAAACTCCTTAGCAGTAGGTCAATCAAGACCTCTGCTAAGGAGTTTTTTTGCGTGAATTTTACACGGGTACGATCACTTTTCCTGTAATGTGGATAGGGCCACTCAGATTAATTTCGCCTTGGAGATCCTCCAGGTTGGAGGCAAAGACTTGAAACGCATAATAGCCTTCAGGAAGATCGGTAAGGATGGTCTGGAACATGGTCGTCATTCGAACCGTCTCATCTTCATCCGCCGGGATGGCGGATTGTTCAGCACTGCCTACGAGGATTCCATCCACAAGTAATTCAAGCAGGAGAGTGGGCTGAACGGGCGGTGTAGCAAACACGTTCGTAACCAACCAGCCAACCGTTGTAGTGAGCTCAACGAAATTGCTTGCAGAAGGAACAGGCATACCGAATTCTAAAATCAGGCGTTGGGTCCCGTCGATTGGAATGGTAGGTCCAAATGATAGATTGGTATTGACACTGCGGGCAAATTCTACGAGGGTTTGCGGCATTTTTTCACCTCCATATTATGGCATAGTTCCATCCTATGATTGGAGTGAATATTATGTTAGAGACAACATCCTATAGGCTGGAAAAATATCGGACTTATGGTGGTGATAGCTATGAATATCCTATTTATAACTTCAGGCTTCCAGGGCGTGTATTCTTTCTTCGAACAGCGTATCACAGAGACTTTACAGAAAGCGGGGCATCATTACAAAGCTTTGCAGCCTGGCAGTGTGTTGAATGAATTGAAGCTTAAACAGCATTTTTGGCAGCCGGAGCTGATTCTGCTTATGGCCGGTCTGAAGATTCCGGAGCCTGTGCTGGAGGGCATCAGACAATCCGGGGTGAAGTCGGCGGTGTGGATGACAGAGGACCCCTATTACATGGATTGGACAGCTCCACTGATTGCTTATTTTGATTATATTTTCACCATTGACCTGGCTGCAGTGGAGCATTATCGGGCTTTGGGCCATCCCCGGGTCTCTCATCTGCCGCTGGGTACAGACCCTAATCTGTTTCACCCTGAAGCCGTATCCGAGGAGTATAGAAGTGATATCTGCTTAGTAGGCGTGCCTTACAGCAACCGGATTGAGCTTATAGAAGCCTTACTGGCAGGCACAGCCTATCAGATTCAGCTGGTAGGGCGGGGGTGGAGCCGGTACTACCATGAATGGAAGCACAACGCTAAGTGCAATGTGGAGCTGGCGAATGCCTGGGTCCCGCCGGAGACGGCAGCTAAGTTTTACAACGGGGCGAAGATTGTGCTGAATATTCACCGGCCTTCGGCTGAGAAGTACAACCGTAACCGGGCAGGGATTATCGCCACAAGCATCAACAACCGTACCTTCGATGCGGCCGCCTGCGGAGCGTTTCTGCTTACCGATTATAGAAGCGGGCTCCGTGAACAGTTTGAGGAAGGGCAACAGGTGGTTTCGTATCAGGATAAGCATGATTTGCTGCAAAAGATTCATTACTATATGGCGCATGACGAGGAGCGCAGACGGATTGCTGAAGCAGCGAGGCAGCAGGTGCTGGCGGCCCATACCTTTGAACACCGGATACATGATTTGTTAAGGAACGTGCAAGCCTGATAGACGGATTTACCGGACCTGATAGACGCTTAACAGCCATGCTGTTAGGCGTTTATTCAGGTTTGCCATAGATTCAGAGCCGCATTCTGTCCTCCATTTGAAAATTTAGTCTTCTAACCTATACCGTTTCGAAGAAGGATACATATGATAGCAAGTAAACAGCGAGGGAGGTATTCGATTGCCAAAAGTAACGATCGTCATGACCAGCTACAATAAGGCCGCATATATCGCAAAGTCCATTGAATCCATTCTCAATCAGACACTCACAGACTTTGAATTCTACCTGATGGATGATAACTCGAATGAAGAGACCCTCAAAGTCATCGAGCCTTATCTGAAGGATAAGCGCATCCGCTTCATGAAGAGCGACATTCAGACCCTGGAACAAAGAGTGGAGAAGGTCAGATATTCCGCGCTGATCAATCAGGCCCTGCAACAAGCGAAGGGAGAGTATATCTCCTATGCTACGGATGACAACTGTTACAGAAATACTAGACTAGAGCAGATGGTGGACTATCTGGAGGAGAACCCCGAGGTAATGATTGCCTATTCTGCATCACTGGTCAACTACTTGAATGAAGAGAATGAAGTGACCCGAAGCCAGCTAAGACCCGCCAAAAAAATCGTTTCGGTGGCCCCTTGCGTCATCGATCATTGCTCCATCCTGCACAGAAGCTCCATTCTTCCGGTCATTCAAGACAAGTTCGGTTCCTACTGGGATGAGAATCCGGAGTTTTATAGAATTGGCGATGGCCGGTTCTTCTGGCGGCTGAACCAGTTCTGGGATTTCTACCCGGTTGACGAAGTTCTGGATGATAACTACATCACCGAGCTGTCGATTCACTATCAATTGCAGCACCAGGAGAAGAGCCAGTTCATTCAGATGCTGCCTCCGCAGCGAACCTGCAAGGAGCTGAGAGAAGAGCTGAAATTAATGAAGCAGAAGCCGTAAAGAAAGAAGCTTCCAATTAAGCAAGCGTCAAGGAGGGAAACGGATTGTCCATCTATCTGTCCAATTACTGGTCGCTCTATAGTGAATTTATCCATGTTGCGCAGGACCTGAAGTACAGGAATATCCCTCTGGCCCTGATGACGAACTTCTATCAACAAATCAATGATGAGCTTAGAAGCAAGATGGGGAGCAGCGATTTCAGGCTGAAGCTGGAGCATTCCAGTATTCATGAGCAGCACCAGATCCAGCCTTTCTTTGAAAAGATGGTTGCGCCGCTCTATCAGCCTGTGAAGTCCAATCTGCAGGGCAAAATACTGATTAATCTGGACTATATCAGAATGTCGGAGCAAACGATCAGCGAGCATTTCAGCGGGGATTCAGCCATGATTCTATCCCGCTCAAGAGCAACCGAGCTGTTTGGAATCCCTAATGTATACAGCCTGGGCTACAAGCAGGACACCAAGGCTGCTGCGGAGGAGCTGGTCCACAAGGCATCTGAGCTGTTCGCCAAGACGGAAGGGCATCCTGCGTTCAGCAATGAATTTTTTACCCAGACCTTCCTGAACCGGATTCCTTCCATTGTAGATACCATTGAAATGGTATTCAATCTTTACAATGAGCTGCCGGTGGCCGCTGTAATGGTAGGCACGACAGAAGATGTAGCCAGCCGGACGCTCGCTGTGGTTGCAGGAATCAAGGGAATTCCCAGTGTATGCCTGCAGCACGGAATTCTGATGGGAGAGGAAGCATTCATCCCTGTGTTCTCCAGTCATATCGGAATCTACGGGCAGTATGAACACGACTGGTATGTGCGCAGAGGGCTTGAAGCGGAGCGGATCGTGATTACCGGCCATGCCCGTTATGATGATATTTTTGCATCCAGGTCTACGGACATAGATTCTTTTCGGGAGACCTACTCGCTTGATCCTCATAAAATCACCTTGTTAATCGCTACCGGACCGACGCTGGATGAACACAAGATCCGCACATTGCTCACCCAGTTGGCCTCACAACCGCAGTTCCAGTTGATTATCAAGCCCCATCCCTGGGAGCTGTCCAAGAAGCTGATCTCGCTGTATACCGAGTATGAAGAAGAATATAGCAATGTTCATGTGGTGACCGACAGAAAGGCAGATACCCGTGAGCTGATTATGAACTCAGACGCTGTGGTCGCTACTCTCTCCACGGTTGCGCTGGAAGGTCTTCTGTTCGGCAAGCCCGTATTTGTCTACAAATTCATTCAGGCCAACCGAGAATATGATTACTATGATGCCCTAGACCGCTATATTCAACAAGAACCGTCCGATTTAACCCAAATCATCGCCCGCTACTATTCCAGCAATATAGAGAAATTAAACTATGAGAAGATCAAGAAGAAGTTTTTGGAGCAATCCTATCAGATTACGCACTCCGGCAAAGCGCTAGCGGATCTGATGGACCGCTTGATCCAGGGAAGCGGGAATCGATGAAGCGGGAGGTGAAGAGAGTGTTTTTCCGGAATAAAAGGATTCTGGTCATTGGCGGAACCGGCACCATCGGGAAAAGTATTGTGAAGCTCCTGCTGAAGCAGGAGCCCCAGGTCATCCGGATTCTCAGCAGAGATGAATATAAGCAGTTCGAGCTCCAGGATGAGCTGCAGCGGAACACAAAGCTGAGCTATCTGATCGGTGATGTCCGGGATTATGACCGTGTGCTGGCTGCGATGGAGGATATAGATTATGTGTTCCATACCGCTGCCATGAAGCATGTATCCTTCTGTGAATATAACCCGTTCGAGGCCGTACTTACGAATATTGTCGGCACCCATAACGTGATTCAGGCAGCGAAGCAACAGAATGTACTCAAGGTAGTCTTTACCAGTACGGATAAAGCCATTTCGCCGACCAATAATTACGGAGCCACCAAGCTGTCTGCAGAGAAGCTGATTTCCTCTGCCGTCACCTCGGGAGGCTCCAGCCAAACGGTGTTCTGTACCGTGCGGTTCGGGAATGTGATGGGCTCCAGAGGGTCGGTCATTCCCTTGTTTGTGAAGCAGGCCAGAGAAGGCAGAGCGATTACGGTAACGGATCTGTTGATGACCCGGTTCATGATGACGCTGGAGCAGGCGACCCGGCTCACTGTTCAGTCCCTGCAGCTTGCCAAGGGCGGCGAGACTTTTATTCTGAAGATGCCTGTAATCAGGCTGAAGGATCTGGCTGAGGTTGTGGCCGAGGAGACGCCGAAGAAATATGGCATCGGCCCGTCTGCGGTGAAGATTCTGGAGGTTGGCCTGAAGCCGGGCGAGAAGCGGTACGAAGAGCTGATGACGCATGAGGAATCCCTAAGCGCTTATGAATTGCCGGATGTCTATATTGTCCCTTCCCCCTATGCTGCACCGCAGTCATACCGGGAGGCTGGCACACCGAAGCCGGGCACCTACAGCTCCGAAGGAGAGATCCCGCTGACCAAGGAGCAGGTAAGAAAGCTGGCATTGGAACAAAATCTAATCTAGTGGAGGCTACTATGAATATACTTGTAACCGGAGGTACAGGCTTCATCGGCAGATGGGTGGTTGGACGTTTGTTAAAGGATGGACAAAGGGTATGGGTAATCGATAACCTGGCGAATTCCACCCTGGAAAATCTGAAAGAGTATGAAGATAGCGAGTATTTGCAGAAGGTGCAGGTCATGGACCTTAAGAATAGAGAGGCCTTGAAGGCACTTTTCCGGGAGACCTCCTTCGACCTGTGCTACCATCTGGCGGCCAGCATTAATGTGCAGGACAGCATAGATGATCCTGAGACCACGTTCAACAATGACACGCTGGCCACCTTCTATCTGCTGGAGGAATGCCGCAAGCAGCAGGTGAAAATGGTCTTCATGAGTACCTGCATGGTCTACGCCAGAGCGGCAGATGCGCAGGGAATTGACGAGCAGTCTCCCATCAAGCCGGCTTCCCCCTATGCCGGTGCCAAGATCGCTGCGGAGAATATGGTCTTATCCTATTTCTACGCTTATGACCTGCCGGTGGTCGTTGTAAGACCGTTCAACACTTATGGTCCTTACCAGAAGACCGGCGGCGAAGGCGGCGTTGTGGCGATCTTCATTCACAGCAAATTAAAGGGTCAGCCGCTGAATATCTACGGGGACGGCACCCAATCCCGGGATTTATTATATGTGGAGGATTGTGCTGACTTCGTGGTGGAAGCGGGCTACAGCGACAAGCTGCACGGAGAAATTATCAATGCAGGCACCGGTAAGGATATTACCGTCAATCAATTGGCCGAGCTTATTGCAGGCGGGCAGGCTCCTGTCCATCATGTTCCCCATATTCACCCGCAGAGCGAGATCCAGAAGCTGTTATGCAATTACCGCAAGGCAGAGAAGCAATTGTCCTGGACGCCCAAGGTACCGATTGAAGAGGGCATCCGCAAGACAGAGCAATGGATTCTGGAGACCTTCCACCGAAAGGAGCCGTTAGAGTCATGAGTAAAAGCAAACTGGCCATTGACGGCGGAAAGCCTGTACGTGCCCACTACCTGCCGTATGGAAGACAGATGATCGATGAAGAGGATATTGAGTCTGTGGTCAAGGTGCTGCAAAGTGATTATTTGACCAGCGGACCGGCCATTGAAGAATTTGAGGCAGAGATCGCAGCGTTTACAGGGGCTAAATATGCGGTGGCCTTCTCCAGCGGAACAGCGGCATTGCATGCGGCCTGTTATGCCGCCGGGATTGGCGAAGGGGATGAGGTGATTACGACGCCCATGACTTTTGCCGCCACCGCAAACTGTGTGCTGTATCAGGGAGGCGTACCGGTATTCGCGGATATCGACCCGCTGACGTATAATATTGATCCGCGGCGGATCAGGGAGCTGATTACCCCGAGAACGAAGGCGATTATCCCGGTCCATTTCACCGGTCAGCCCGCTCAGCTTGATGAGATCCTGCAGATTGCCCGGGAGCATAACCTGATCGTCATTGAGGATGCCGCCCATGCGCTGGGTGCCAAGTATAAGCATACGAGCATCGGGGCGATCGGCGATATGACTATGTTCAGCTTCCATCCTGTAAAGCATATAACAACGGGAGAAGGCGGAATGATCACGACCAATAACCCGGCGTATTATGAGAAGCTGCTGCAGTTCCGTACCCATGGCATCACAAGGGATGAGCGCAAGTTAAGGGAGAATCACGGACCCTGGTATTATGAGATGCAGTTCCTCGGCTATAACTACCGGATCACAGATATACAGACTTCACTTGGCATCTCCCAGTTACGCAGAATCGGGAGCTTCATCGAGAAGCGCAAGCAGCTTGCCGCCTTGTATCTGCAAGAGCTGAGCGCCACCGAGGAGCTCATTCTTCCGCATCAGCTTCCAGAGTCGGAGTCGAGCTGGCATCTGTTCATTGTCAGACTTCAGCTCTCCAAGCTGACGGCTACGAGGAAGACGGTCTTTCAGGCGCTGCAAAAGGAAAATATCGGGGTAAACGTCCACTACATTCCCGCTTATCTGCATCCGTACTACGAAAGCTTGGGGTTCAAGAAGGGGATCTGTCCGGTCGCGGAAAGCTGCTACGAAGAATTCATTACGCTCCCGCTGTATGCGGGCATGGACCCTGAGGATGTGATGGATGTGGTCACTGCGGTCAAGAAGGTGATCCGCCACTATTCCAACTCTGGAAGAAGGAAGTGAGCCAGGTGGCCAAGGTGAAGGTGATTGCCGAGATTGCCAATGCCCATATGGGCGACCCCGGCCGGCTGCGGGAGATGATTCTTGCAGCGGCAAGCAGCGGCGCAGACGGGGTGAAATTCCAGTGGTTCCATTACGACAGCCTAGCGGTGCCGGATTTCATCCACTATCAGACGTATATCGATTTGTTCATCGGTAAGCAGCAATGGGCCGAGGCTGTGCAGCTTGCCAAAGATCTGGGACTGGAGGTATGGGTGGATCTGTACGATGAATGGGGCGCCGGGCTGCTTGCGGAGCTTGAGGGTCAGGTGGACGGCTTGAAATTACCCTCAACCGTATTGCAGTCGGCCCCTTTGATTCAAGCTCTGTACAAGTTCGATAAGCCTTTACTCGTCGGCATAGGCGGCTGGCTGGAGGGGGAAATGGATACCCAATTATCCCGCCTTCGCAGCCATTACACAGGCCCAATCGTGCTAATGCTCGGGTTCCAGGGGTATCCGACCCGGACGGAGGATTCCAATCTCAGCCGTATCGCCCATCTCAAGCAAACCTATCAGCTGGAGGTAGGCTTCGCGGACCATGAGGATGCCGATCATGACATGGCGGTCGATCTTCCTGTCTATGCCTATCTGCTGGGTGCAAGTGTCATCGAGAAGCATCTCACCCTGAACCGTGCGGAGAAAGGCATTGACTATTATTCGGCGCTTACGCCGGAGGAATTCAGGCGGATGGTAGATAAGCTGCGCCAAGCAGAGTGTGTACAGGGCAGTCTCGACATCGGGGAACCGGAAAGAAGGTATCTGGAGGATTCCTCCTTAAGAATAGTCTCCCGCCAAGAGCTGCGTCCGGGTGAAATCATCACGCCTGAGAGCATATGCTATAAACGTTCCTCTGTGCCGGATGCCTTCATGGCCCGCGATGCTTCCGTACCCTTCCCTATGATCGCAACGACAGCGATTCCTGCGAACACGCCCCTCACACCGGAGAAGGTAAAAGCACCCAAGATCTGCATTGCCGTCATCTGCCGGTTGAAATCCACCCGGCTCCGCCGCAAGGCGCTGCGCGAGATTCACGGGATTCCAGCGATTGAAAGATGCCTGATGAACTGTCTGGCTGTCCCTGGCGGCTACGAGGTGGTTCTGGCCACCTCGGATCTTCCGGACGACCAGCCGCTTACCGCCTTCACCCTGAACCATCAGGTGAAGGTGGTCACCGGAGATCCGGATAATGTGGCCGCAAGAATGCTGAGCGTGGCTGAAGCGTCCCAAGCGGATATCGTAGTCCGTGTCACCGGCGATAATCCGGCCATCTCCCCGGAGATGCTCAAGGTTCTGATAGACCGGCATCTGGCAAGCGGTGCGGATTTCACCTACGCCAAGGAATCAACTATGGGTACAGTGGGGGATGTATTCACTGTGGAAGCGCTGAGAAGACTGCTGCGCTATGCCAATCCGCTTACGCATGCGGAGTATCTGTCCTTTTACTTCTTCAACAATCCGCATCTCTTCAACATCAATGCTGTGGACCTGCCTGCGGAGTGGGTGCATCCCGAGTGGCGGTTAACGATGGACGAGATTCAGGATCTGGAGCTGTTTGAGACCATCTACCAGGCACTGGATATAGGGGCAAGACCGCTGTACTTTGAAGAATTGAAGGGATTCCTGCTAGAGCACCCTGAGGTGGCTGAGAAGAACAGGGGCACCCTGGTGAAATGGCGGGATGATACGGAGCTGGTCAAGGAGATAAATGAAGCAACCACCCTGAAGAAGGGATTATAACGAGTTAGCGAGGCTTCGGATGATGATGAATAGAGCCAGCCTTGTGCTGGGAACGGCCCAGTTGGGCGGAAATTACGGAATTGCGAATGTGGCCCTCAATCGTTCTGTACAACAGAGTAATGAACTGCTCCAATATGCGCTCTCCTCGGGGATTGGTTATTTGGATACCGCACCGGGATACGGGGACAGCGAATCTATGATTGGAGATTGCCTGGAAGGTGCAGAGCCGCGGAGCCGGCCGCAGATTGTGACGAAGCTCCCTTCCGTCCAGCGGTTAGGGCTGCACACGGAGGAAGCGCGGAGGAGGCTCGTCACCTCTTCCGTCCGCTCTTCCCTGAACCGGCTGAAGTGCGCTGCGCTGGATGTCTGTCTCTTGCATGATCCGCTGGACATGTCCTACCAGGACGGCGAGATTCTGCGCATGCTGCAGGAGCTGAAGCAGCAGCAGCTGATCCGCAGAATCGGTGTGTCCGTCTATGACGCGGAGGATACTCAGTTATTCTTAAGCATGGAGGGGCTGGACAGCATTCAAATTCCGCTGAATGTGTGGGACCAGCGGTGGATAGCGAATGGAATGCTGGAGCGGCTCGCCCGGAAGGGAACAGAACTGTTCGTCCGCAGTGTCTATCTGCAAGGCCTGCTGCTGATGGCACCGGAGCAGCTTCCGGCCGGGCTGAAGCAGGCGGAGCAGCCGTTATTAGAATTAATCAGCTTCAGCAAGGAGACGGGAATACCGGTTAAAGAGCTGTGCTTCCTCTATGTGAGGGATCTTCCGGGGGTATCCGGGATAGTGATTGGTTGTGAGACGGTGGAGCAGGTGCGGGAGAACCTGCGGATGATGGCTTTGCCCCCTCTGAGCCGGGCGGTGAGGCAGAAGCTTGGTGAATCCTTTACGGATATTCCTGCAGAGATCATTGACCCCAGGAGGTGGAACTAATCCCATGCGTACCCTTCAAGAATTATTTAATCTGCAAGGCAAGGCAGCGGTGGTGACCGGAGGTGCCGGTTATCTGGGCACTGCCATAGCAGAGGGACTGGCTGAGGCAGGCGCGGCAGTCTATCTGGTCAGCTCGAACGGGCAGCGCTGCAAGGAGGCTGCGGAGGCCATTGCCCGCACCACCGGAGCAGCCTGCTTCGGCAAGGCTATGGATATCCGGCAGGAGGCCTCTGTCAGACAATGCGTTCAGAGTATCGCCGAAGAGGCTGGCACCATAGATATCTTAGTCAATAATGCTGCGTTCAGTTCAGCGGCCAGTCTGGCGGACATGAGTGAAGAGCAGTGGCTGACCGGGCTCGACGGGACGATCAACGGAACCTTCAGATGTGTCAAGGCCGTCTTGCCCTATATGGTTGAACAAAAGGGGGGCTCGATCATTAATGTCTCCTCGATGTACGGGCTGGTCTCGCCAAACCCGGAGGTCTACGGTGACAGCGGGATGGATAATCCCGCCAATTACGGGGCAGGGAAAGCGGCGATCGGCCAATTTACCCGGTACATTGCCTGCCACTTCGGGCAGCACGGAATCAGAGCCAATACGGTATCGCCCGGGCCATTTCCCAGTGCAGCGGTTCAAGCCGATCCGCAGTTCATCCGGCAGCTGGAGCGGAAGAACCCGCTGGGCAGGATCGGCACTCCTGAAGATTTGAAGGGAGTGATGGTGTTCCTGGCCTCCGCCGCCTCAAGCTATGTTACAGGTGAGAATATCTCTGTTGACGGAGGCTGGACTGCATGGTAAACACAGCATCTAACGCGATGAATATATGGATTCGGGCCGACTCCTCTTATTCTATGGGCACGGGCCATATCATGCGCTGCCTCACACTTGCCGCCGGGCTTGCCGCCAGAGGGGGCCGGATCTCGTTCATTTGCCGCGATCTGCCGGGGAATCTGGCAGACTATATCAGGGGCCGGGGCTATACTGTTCATCTGCTGCCGCCCCCGGTTGATCCGTCATACGCTGCATTCTGGCTGCAGGTGGACTGGCGAACCGATGCGCTGGAAACGGCACGGCTGATTGAGATGTCTGCTCCTGTGGATTGCCTCATTATTGACCATTACGGGATTGATAAGCGGTGGGAGACCATGGTGCAGGAGAAAGTGAAGAAGCTGGTGGCCATTGATGATCTGGCGGACCGCCCGCATCAATGCGATCTGCTGCTGGACCCCAATCCTTCCGCTTCCATAGACCGCTATCAGGGGCTGGTTCCCGCTTACTGTACGAAATTGACAGGCACCTGCTATACGCTGCTCCGGCCTGAATTCCGCGCGGCTAAGCGGGGGCTGGCTGAACGTGATGGAAGCATAAGCCGGGTTCTGGTGTTTTTTGGCGGCACAGATCCTACAGGTGAGACTATCAAAACCTTACAAGCCCTAAAGAGCCCTGCCTTGGCTAACCTGCATCTGGATGTCGTTGTAGGCGGAATGAACCGCCGCAAGGAAGACATCGCCGCGTTATGCCGCGGGCTGCCGCTGGCCAGCTTCCACTGTCAGATTGATTATATGGCAGCATTAATGCAGAAGGCGGACATCTCCATTGGAGCAGGAGGAAGTACGACCTGGGAGCGATGTTACCTGGGCTTGCCTTCGCTGTGCATTATTACAGCGGATAATCAACGGCAGATCACGGCCTTGGTGCATGCGCAGGGGGCTGCATATTGCCTGGGGAAGAGTAGCGAGGTGACCCCGCAAGGGATTGAGCAGGGGCTCAAGGCTATGCTGGCCGCCCCGCCCCGGGTACGGGCCATGTCTGAGCAGGCGCTCCGCCTGATGGGCGAGGATAAATGGGATGAGGTCATAGACAGGATTATGGGAGGGGACTATGGCAAATCTGAATGACTATAGGCTTGAGCAGCCGGGCCAGGAGCATAGCCGGCGGATATGGGAATGGCGCAATGCCGATCATATCAGGCCTTATATGAATCATGACGGGATGATTCCGCTTGAAGAGCATCACCGCTGGATGAATGCGGTAGCCGGGGATACCAGCAGACTGCTCCGAATCTGTTATTATCTGGACACACCGGTAGGCTTCGTTCAGTTCTCGCAGATTGACAGGAGTCACAAGACCTGTGAATGGGGCTTTTATATAGGAGAGAAGAACAGTCCACCCGGCTCCGGCACGAGGATGGGCATCCTGGCGCTGGACCATATTTTCCGGGAAGAGAAGCTCAGTAAGGTATGCGCGCAAATTCTGGATTTCAATCAGCGTAGCTTGTCCTACCATCACAAATTAGGCTTCGTTACGGAAGGCCGGCTATGCAGGCAACGGATCAGAAATCATCAGCCTGTGGATGTGGTGCTGATGGCCCTGTTCCGGGAGGATTGGGAGAAGCATAGGCTACGGCTGACAAAGGAGGAAACGACAGGCCATGAAGGAAATCAAGATCGGTAACCGCCGCATCGGCAGCGGGCATCCGCCTTTTGTAATCGCTGAGATGTCCGGTAATCATAATCACTCACTGGAGCGTGCGCTGGAGCTGGTTCAGGCCGCAGCCCGGGCGGGCGCACATGCGTTCAAAATCCAGACCTATACGCCGGACACCATGACGCTTAATCTGCAGGACAAGGATTTCATGATTGGGGCTTCGAACGGACTCTGGAAGGGGAAATCGCTGTATGAGCTGTACGCTGAAGCGTATACTCCCTGGGAGTGGCATGAGCCTATCTTTGCTTCGTGCCGGGCACTCGGGATGATTCCGTTCAGCACCCCGTTCGACGAGACCTCGCTCGAATTCCTGGAGACGCTCGGAGTCGACTGCTATAAGATTGCTTCCTTTGAAAATAATGATATTCCCTTATTGCGAAAGGTAGCCTCCAAAGGTAAGCCGATGATCATCTCGACCGGAATGGCCTCGCTTGGCGACATTGAACAGGCGGTCCAGACCATAACCGAAGCCGGCTGCCGGGAATATATCCTGCTCAAATGCACCAGCAGCTATCCGGCATCGCCCGAAAATACCAACCTCAACACCATTCCCTATCTGCGCGACGTATTCCGTTGCCAGGTGGGCCTGTCCGACCATACCCTGGGCGTAGGAGCCGCCGTAGCAAGCGTAGCCCTGGGCAGCACCGTTATCGAAAAGCACTTCACCCTAAACCGCGCAGAAGGCGGGGTAGATGCGGCATTCTCCCTGGAGCCTGCGGAATTTGCTTCCCTGGTCCGGGAGACGGATACGGCCTGGAAGGCGCTCGGCGGCGTCTCCATCGGCCCCACCCCGGAAGAAGAGAAATCCCTTCAATTCAGACGTTCCATCTATACCGCCAAGGACATCAAGGCCGGGGAACTGCTGACTGCGGAGAATATCAAAGTCGTCCGTCCCGGCTACGGCCTCGCCCCCAAGTACTATGATCTGCTTCTTGGCAAACGCCTGAGAACCCATCTGCCCATCGGCACCCCGCTGAGCTGGGAGCTGCTGCTGTAATCGGCTGTTGTCATCCGTCTTGACAATTGGGGAGAAAACGTCTATAACTAGAACATATCTGTATCCATTGAATCTAAATTCGATGACGGGACAAGTACGATAAGGTAACGTTCTCCAGAGAGTCGGTGCTTGCTGCGAGCCGATCGTTCACGCCTTACCCGAAGATCCTCCCCTAGAAGCTAAGCTGAAGCGTGTATACGTGCGTAGGCTCCGCCGTCTGCCGGACGTTATCCCGGACCCGTATGGCTATCTGTTGCCGGCGGACTGAGATTGTACTGAATTCACACCCCTTAGGATGTGCGTGAAGTGCAAATTAGGGTGGTATCGCGAGCGCTGTCTCGCCCCTTTGGGGGCGGGGCAGCGCATTATTTTTTTATCCCCCTAAATCCCCCTTCCAAGGGGGACCCCAAGGGCTGGCCGCCCTCTGGACACCCGCAACAAGTGCTTATCGAGGTTGGAGAGGCGTCCGCGGAAGGGGGGAAATTTGTTCGGTGTAGGACCGGCCCTTCTTAGGCTGCCCTATCGGGTACGCCTGCGGGGGCCTTGACTGACAAAGGCAAGACCCCGGGCCCAGCCCGGCCAAGTAGCTGCCCTCCGGGATCGCGGGCCGGGGGCCCAAGAGCTAACGGCAAAGACCCCGGGCCTTGCCCGGCCAAGTAGCTGCCCTCCGGGTTCGCAGGCCGGGTGGCCCAAGAGCCAACGGCAAGCCCCCCGTCCAGTGCTGCCCTCCGGGATCGCGGGCCGGGTGGCCCAAGAGCTAACGGCAAAGACCCCCGTCCAGTGCTGCCCTCCGGGTTCGCAGGCCGGGTGGCCCAAGAGCTAACGGCAAGCCCCCGGCCAAGTAGCTGCCCTCCGGGATCGCGGGCCGGGTGACCCAAGAGCCAACGGCAAGCCCCCGGCCAAGTAGCTGCCCTCCGGGTTCGCGGGCCGGGTGGCCCAAGAGCTAACGGCAAGCCCCCGGCCAAGTAGCTGCCCTCCGGGTTCGCGGGCCGGGCGGCCCAAGAGCCAACGGCAAGCCCCCCGTCCAGTGCTGCCCTCCGGGATCGCGGGCCGGGTGACCCAAGAGCCAACGGCAAGCCCCCGGCCAAGTAGCTGCCCTCCGGGTTCGCGGGCCGGGTGGCCCAAGAACAAACGGCAAGCCCGTCCAGTGCTGCCCTCCGGGTTCGCGGGCCGGGAGGCCCAAGAGCCAACGGCATGGACCCCGGGCGGAAGCCCGGCGCTCCAGCGCAGTTAAGGCCCCGCAGGCGTACCCGTAGGGCAGCCTAAGAAGGGCCGATCCACCGTCGAAGTAATCCTTCCCGTCCGCGGACACCCCTCCAAGCACAATGTACTTACCTGCGGGTGTCCAGAGGGCAGCGCCCTTGGGGCCCTCCCTTGGCGAAGGGAGGGTTTGGGAGGGATCGAAAAGCTTGGATAGGTTTAGGGTAGAAATATTTTATTTTAAAAGAAGGCTCGGATGAAATCCGAATAAAGTTTAAGACTAAACGAAAGGATTGAACATCATGCATAAGGTAGACGTCAAAGAAAAAGCCCGGGCCAGAGATGTCCGGATCTTGAAGAAATGGAGCGAGGAGAACACGTTCCGCAGATCGATGGAGAACCGTGAGGGACGCCCGAACTATGTGTTCTATGAAGGACCGCCGACCGCGAACGGGGTGCCGCATATCGGGCATGTGCTGGGCCGGGTCATCAAGGATTTTATCGGCCGCTATCAGACCATGAAGGGCTTCCGCGTCATCCGCAAAGCGGGCTGGGATACGCACGGCCTGCCGGTAGAGCTCGGAGTGCAGAAGAAGCTCGGCATCTCCGGCAAGCAGGATATCGAAGAATACGGCGTGGAGAAGTTCATCAAGGAATGTAAAGCAAGTGTATTCGGCTATGAGAAGCAGTGGCGGGAATTCACGGAAGCGATCGGCTATTGGACCGATCTGGATAACCCTTACGTTACGCTGGACAATACGTACATTGAGAGCGTGTGGAATATCCTGGCTACGGTGCATGAGAAAGGCCTGATGTACCGGGGGCACCGCGTCAGCCCGTACTGCCCCAGCTGTCAGACGACCCTCAGCTCCCATGAAGTAGCGCAGGGGTATAAGACGGTTAAAGATCTGAGTGCTACCGCCAAGTTCAAGCTGGACGGCAGCGGCGATTATGTGCTGGCCTGGACCACTACGCCTTGGACGCTTCCGGCGCACATGGCGCTGGCGATGAACCCGGCTATGGAATATGTGCGTGCACAGCAGGAAGACGGCGTGTATGTGCTGGCGAAGAATCTGGTGGACGAAGTGCTGAAGGGCGAGTACACCATCCTGTCTACGCATACAGGCGCTGACTTTATCGGTCAGAGCTATGCTCCGCCGTTCGGTTATATCAAGGCTGAGAAGCATAATGTGATTGTAGGGGCCTCATTTGTAACGGATTCCAGCGGTACCGGGATTGTACATATGGCTCCGGCGCACGGGGAAGACGACTATAAGAGCTGCCGCGAGAATGGCATCAGCTTCGTGAATGTAGTAGATACTTCCGGTAAATATACCAGTGTAGTGAGCGATTTTGCCGGACGGTTCGTGAAGGATTGCGATCTGGATATCGTGAAAATGCTGTCCGAACGCGGACTGCTCTACCATAAAGAGAAATACGAGCACAGTTATCCGTTCTGCTGGCGCTGCGATACTCCGCTGCTCTATTACGCAACAGACAGCTGGTTCATCCAGACGACTGCGATCAAGGATCAGCTGATTGCCAACAACAATAGTGTGGACTGGTACCCGGATCATGTGCGCGAAGGACGCTTCGGGAAGTTCCTGGAGGAACTGGTAGACTGGAACATCAGCCGCAACCGCTACTGGGGCACACCGCTTAACGTATGGGTCTGCCAGGATACCGGCAAGGAATTCGCACCGCACAGCATTGCTGAACTGAGATCGATGGCCATCGGGGAAGTGGCAGAGGATATCGAGCTGCATAAGCCATATGTGGACAATATCAAGCTGCGCAGTCCGTTCAGCGAAGGCGGCGTCATGGTCCGTACCCCGGAAGTGATTGACGTCTGGTTCGACAGCGGCTCCATGCCGTTCGCGCAGAGTCATTATCCGTTCGAGAATCAGGACCGGTTCGAAGACCAGTATCCGGCGGATATGATCTGTGAAGGGATCGACCAGACGCGCGGCTGGTTCTACAGCCTGCTGGCGGTATCGACCCTGTTCACGGGCAAAGCGCCGTACAAAGCGGTCATCGCCCACGGCCACATTTTCGATGAGAATGGCCAGAAGATGTCCAAATCCAAAGGCAATGTTATCGACCCGTGGGAGATCATGAACGAATACGGCACGGATGCCTTCCGCTGGGCCATTCTGTCCGACAGTGCGCCGTGGAACAACAAGCGCTTCTCGCGCGGTCTGGTGGGAGAGACGAAGTCCAAGGTTGTAGATACACTGGTGAACACCCATGCGTTCCTGACGCTGTATGCCGGGATCGACGGCTATGATCCTGCGGATTACCCGTTCAAGGTGTCTGAGCATAAGCTTGACCGCTGGATTCTGTCCCGTCTGAACAGCCTGATCGTGCTGGTGGATAAGGGACTGGCCGTGAACGATTTCGTCAACACCTCCAAGGCTATTGAGAACTTCGTGGATGAGCTGAGCAACTGGTATATCCGCCGTTCCCGTGACCGGTTCTGGGGCAGCGGGCTGGGTGAAGAGAAGCTGGATGCTTACCGTACCCTTACACATGTCTTGCTGACTACAGCCAAGCTGATGGCTCCGTTCACTCCGATGCTGTCCGAGGATATCTTCACGAATCTGGGCGGCGGGGAGAGCGTACATCTGGCAGATTATCCGGAAGCGGACGAGAACCTGATCGACCTAGCGCTGGAAAAAGATATGGAGTACGCCCGCGGCATCGTCGAGCTGGCCCGCAACGTCCGCAACGAGAGCGGCATCAAGACCCGCCAGCCGTTGTCCGAGCTGATTGTCTCCATCCCTGACAACTTCAACGTGGCGGATTATGAAGAGCTGATCAAAGACGAGATCAACGTCAAACATATCGTCATCGAGCACAGCGACAGCGGCTTCGTAGACTTCACCCTGAAGCTGAACCTGAAGGTGGCGGGCAAGAAATACGGCAAGAGCGTCGGCTTCCTGCAAGGCTTCCTGAAGGCGATGGACAGTGACGCTACCCGCAAAGCGGTACAAGAGGGCGTCATCGCCATTGTGTCACCGGACGGGGAAGAGCTGCAGATTACGTCCGAGGAACTGCTGGTCGAGAAGCAGGCCAAACCAGGCTTTGCCTCCGCTTCCGGCTATGGACTGACCGTGGCCCTGAATACGGAAATCACGCCGGAGCTGGTACAGGAAGGCTGGGTACGCGAAGTCGTACGTGCGGTACAGGATTACCGCAAACGTCTGGATCTGCCGATTGACAAGCGGATTGCCCTGACACTGCATGTTGATGACGAGCTGAAGGCGGCGGTGACCGCATTCGAGCATGTACTGCGTGAGAATGTACTGGTGACTACGGTTGATTTTGACGGAGATTATACCTATGAGACGGTGGATGCCGGCGGCAAGAGCATCGGTATTCATATCGGCGCTTAACCCCGGAATAGACGCGCATATCCTGCATTACTTGTCCCTGCATGGCATATACTAGCCGCAAAGGAAAAGTTTCCACGGGTTAGAATGCAAATGACGAGCCCTGTGCTTGAAGAGAGAATTCTCTTTGACCGGGCTCGTTTGTTTTGCGGTGTACAGACAACCAGGAGGTGCAGGGGCATGGGTGGAGGGAACAACGGGAAGTTTCCTGCGGAGCAGCCGCAGCGGCCGGAAGGACCGGGCAGAATATCGATCAGAACCACGGACAGAGGCAGCAGCAGGGAGGAAGCCCCGCAGGAGGAGCAGAAGTCCCGGCATTCAGCAGCAGGTCCAGTAGGGAAAACAGACCAGAAGACAGGATACCCTGAGCACAATCTGCAAGCCTCTTCCTCTCCCAAGCCTGCAAGGGCTGGCACAGCAGCCGTTGATCCGGCCGCTCTTCCGCCGGAAGAGAAGCTGAACGCCCTGTACCGGATGACCACGAGTCTGGCCCAGCAGATGGAGAAATCACGGATCTCGGAATACACCGAGCTGCTGTATTCCCCGTTCCGGCTGATCTGGCTGAACATCCTCTCCGGCGTGGCCAGGGGGCTGGGGATTGCGCTCGGGTTTACTTTTTTTGCGGCGACGATTATTTATGTGCTTCAGGTGCTGGGTGCGCTGAATCTGCCGATTATCGGCGATTATATCGCAGACATTGTGCGGATTGTCCAGCACCAGCTGGAGCTGAAGACGTTCTGAGCGTGGATGAACAGGAAAGAACCCCACAATGGTGGGGTCTTGCGATTAGCAGGAAGTGGAACAGGGTTCCAAGACAAGCACAGGGATAGTTGTAGAATGTACACCTAAATGCTGCGAAATAGCCTGATTTAGACGGATAACTGTAATCTGTACAACTAAATTCGCCTAAAGAGGACCAAACTTAGAGAACAAGGCTTTTTAAATGTACGGAATGCAACTACCACGAGATATAGCGTATAAATCAGATGTTTTAGCTGTACAAAGTACAATTAAGCCTCTCCAGCTCTCTCATCGGATCATTCCTAACCCAATGCCAAGTATTAGCTGGGCATGGTTTGTGCTCATTTGCTGTGCAAGCCCTGCTACCTCCGTTCTTTCCGGGTCGGGTCCAGCAGATAGTCGCCTTCTTCGTCGTCCATATAATGGCGGTAGCTGTTGCCCTTGATGATGGTCAGATGATTACCGGTAATGTCGGTGGCCACGAAATTCTCCCAGGGCTCCACGAAGCCTTCGGTCTCGTCTGCTTCAATCTCCATATCATTGTAAGAGCCGATGTTGCTGCCCTCAGCCATCGCAGGGGAATCCGAGTTGCCCCAGCTCTCCACGATCTGCCAGGCATCCTCGCCATCGAACCCGTTCTGGTCTTCACGCTCATCCAGACTGGTGCGGCCAAACGGCGGAGACAGCAGCTCCTCCTCGGCCGGCCGGGTAAAAGGAGCACTCTGACGGGGGGCATGTTCTTTCGTGTAGCGGGTAGAGGGAAGGGCGGCCAGACGCTCATAGGGAATCGGTTCGCCGCTGGCGATGCAGATGCCGTAGGTTCCTTCGTCCATCGCCCTCAGGGCTGATTCAATATCGTCCAGCTCATGCTCATCGCGCTCCAGCAGGGAGATATCCATGGAACGGTTATACAGCTCTGTGGCAGCATCGCCGGGATGGTTATCGATTTCGGACAGCTCTCCGGTGTTGTCCCGCATCGCCTCCTGCAGTCCATATTGTCCGCTGCTCTTCAGCCTCTGCTTAATGTCCTCCTGCTGCTGGAGGAGAGTAGTGCGCAGCCCGGAGAGCTGCTGTGGTGTCAGATGGCTCATTGCTGTGGCCCCTTTCGGTTCTTCTTAAGGATAGCTTGGCCTCCGGGGCCCTTTTTTAGCGATGGCAAATAGTGCCCGGACATTACAGATCCGAGTGTCCATGCCATGGACGGTATCTTGAGGCCTGTGCTACAATATACAAGTCTTTATACAGTATTCGTACCGCGAAGCCGCGGGAAAAATAAGAACGGAGTGACAACTTCTGTGGTGTACTTTCTGATTGCGCTAATTGTATTTTTGATTGACCAGGGTACCAAATATCTGATTGCCACCCGGCTGGAGCTCGCAGAGCAAATTCCGGTGATCAAGGATTTCTTCATTATTACGTCCCACCGCAATCGTGGAGCCGCTTTTGGAATTCTGGAGGGACAGCAGTGGTTCTTCATCGTGATTACGGTAATCGTTGTATGCGGAATCGTCTGGTACCTGAACAAGGCCCGCAAAACCCGCAAGCTGCTGCCAACCGCGCTGGCGCTGGTTCTTGGGGGAGCGGTCGGCAACTTCCTGGACCGGATTCTAAGCGGTGAGGTTGTGGATTTCCTGATGTTCAATTTCGGCAGCTATACGTTCCCGATCTTCAACGTGGCCGATTCTTGTATCGTGGTCGGGGTAGGTCTGATTATTCTGGATACGCTGCTGGAAGTGAAGGGCGAACAGGAAGTCACCGAGGTGAAGGAGTCACAGGAAGTCAAAGAAGGGAATGAATGATTTGAACAAAGACGTCAAGGAGCTGGCGGATTCTGGCGCCCCCGAGGAAGACAGAGACGTCACCGAATGGATCGTTGCCGCCGAGAATGCGCGGGAGCGGATTGATAAATACATTACGGAGGCCTGGGAGGACGAGATTTCCCGCTCCCAGATCCAGCTATGGATCAGCAGCGGCCATGTAGTGGTGAACGGCTCGCCGGTCAAAGCTAACTACAAGCTGAATGAAGGCGATAAGGTAACCGTTACCGTGCCGGAACCCGAGGTTACGGATCTGATCGCACAGGATATTCCAATTGAAGTGGCTTATGAAGACAGTGATGTGATTGTAGTGAACAAGGCGCGCGGTATGGTCGTGCATCCGGCAGTGGGACATCCCTCCGGCACCCTGGTCAATGCGCTGATGTATCACTGCAAGGACCTCTCCGGCATTAACGGCGAGATCCGTCCGGGTATTGTCCACCGGATCGACAAGGATACCTCCGGTCTGATTATGGCAGCCAAGAATGACGCCAGTCATGCTTCGCTGTCTGCCCAGCTTAAGGAGCACAGCGTGACCCGCCGCTATATTGCAGTGGTGCACGGCAATCTGTCCCATGACAAGGGAACCGTAGATGCTCCGATCGGCCGTGACCCGCATGACCGCAAGCTGTATACGGTAACCGAGAAGAACAGCAAGCGGTCCGTGACGCATTTCACCGTATTGGAGCGGTTGGGCGACTGCACGCTGCTGGAGCTTCAGCTTGAGACGGGGCGGACGCACCAGATCCGTGTCCACATGAAGTTCATCGGCCATCCGCTGGTGGGTGATCCGATCTACGGGCGCAGCAAGGGAACCACCATGAACGGACAAGCCCTGCATGCAGCGGTCCTGGGGTTTGTGCATCCTTCTACAGGCGAGTACAAGGAGTTCAGTGCGCCGATTCCGGCGGATATGGAAGAATTGCTATTTACGCTGCGCAGCAGATAAGTACAAATCAATAGATTATAAATCCATGGTACACAGGCCGAATTTGCGTCATATTTAGAGCAGAGATCCACAATTTAGGCCCAGGAGATGAGTAGAAGATTATGAGTATTGAACAATATCAGGCTACATTCATTCAGACGAATTTCGCAGACCGCATCGGCGGCGAAGGATACGGTAAGGACACCTCGATCTACAAATTCGAGAAAATCAAACGCGCCAAAGCATCGGCGAAGCAGGATTTTCCGGGGATTGAACTGATTGACATGGGTGTCGGCGAGCCGGACGAAATGGCGGATGAAGGCATTGTAGCCCGGTTGGCGCTGGAAGCGGCCAAGGAAGAGAACCGCGGCTACTCCGATAACGGAATTCCTGAATTCAAGGCGGCTGCGGCTGTGTACCTTAAGGAAGTTTTTCAGGTGGACGGCATTGACCCTGTAACGGAAATCGTGCATTCCATCGGCTCGAAGCCTGCGCTGGCTATGCTGCCATCCGTATTCATTAATCCGGGCGATATCACGATCATGACCATTCCGGGTTACCCGGTGCTGGGGACTCACACCAAGTATCTGGGTGGACAAGTCTATTCCGTGGAGCTGAAGAAGGAGAACAACTTCCTGCCTGACCTGAACGCTATTCCGGAAGATGTAGCCCGCAAGGCGAAGCTGCTCTACCTCAACTATCCGAACAATCCTACCGGCGCAAGCGCCACCCCTGAATTCTTCAGCGAAGTGGTTGCCTGGGCCAAGAAATATGATGTAGTTGTCATCCATGATGCTCCTTATGCGGCATTGACTTATGACGGCGTGAAGCCGCTGAGCTTCCTGTCCGTGCCTGGTGCCAAGGATGTCGGCGTTGAGCTGCATTCTCTGTCCAAGTCCTACAACATGACCGGCTGGAGAATCGGCTTCGTGGCCGGCAATCCGCTGATCGTGAAGGCATTCAGTGATGTGAAGGACAATAATGATTCCGGGCAGTTCATCGCGATTCAAAAAGCTGCCGCCTACGGCCTCTCCCATCCTGAGATCACCGAAGCGATTGCCGCCAAGTACTCCCGCCGCCACAACATGCTGGTGGATGCGCTGAACAGCCTGGGCTTCAAGGCCGAGAAGCCGAAGGGCTCCTTCTTCCTCTATGTAGCCGCGCCCAAAGGCGTCAAGGGCGGACGCCGCTTCGAATCCGGCGAAGATTTCTCGCAGTTCCTGATCCGCGAGAAGCTCATCTCCACCGTGCCATGGGATGATGCCGGTGCGTTCGTACGTTTCTCCGTCACCTTCGTCGCCAAGGGCGAGGAAGAGGAGAAGCGTGTCATCTCCGAAATTCAAAGACGCTTGAGCGACGTTGAATTTGAATTTTAAGCTTGGTTTGAAGACTGGCCGCTGCGGAGAAATCTGCGGCGGCTTTTTGTTTTGGCAGCTGATCGCTCATACATTTATCGGTTCGCTCTTCTCGGGCCAAATGTTATACAAACTGCAACCTAACTGAGGTTGCTACAACGTCAGCATGTCCACTACCTGCTTCGCAAACGTTGCATAGCCCTCGATACGGTCCGGACTCCGGTCGACAGCCCACCTGAGGTTATCGAACGCTTTTAGCAGCAGCCAGGGTTTCATGTCCGCAAGTTCTTCTGTACTGATGCCATACCCGTCCAGAAAAGCCTGGAATTCTTCCATACCCGGCTCTCCGTCCAGCATACGAATCTGCATAACCCACATTACGTCACCATGCGGTACCGCTCCTACTTCTGCATTGCCCCAGTCAAGCAAAAGAACTTCGCCGGTCCTGGTAATCATCGTATTCTTCAAAGAAAGATCTCCATGGATTAAGCCGAAGCGGAACGGTTCTTCTTTCAGATTCTCAAACAACTTCCGCGCTTTCTGTGACTGTACCAGATTGATTACTCCAAGCTTAATCAGCGGGTCGTCCTTCTTCAGACTATTAATATTGTACTGCACATGCCCAAGCCAGCTGCCGTCCGAGCCTGGATGCGCCGGTGAATGGAACTCCCCCTGGAGCGGATCGACCAGATTCTCCCCATATCCCCTTACAGGGATGGAATGAATAAGCTGTGCATAACGGCCGAGCTGCCTCCAGATATCTGGCTTCGGAACCGTACTGTCCAGCCCGTTGTCCCCCTCCACGAAACTCTGAATCATATAAGCTGTTTCATCAGCTAACCCTATGGTCAGTACCTCAGGTCCGGGAATGCCATGACTGGCAGCCTGCTCAATACACCATTTCTCTTTTACATAACCTGGATAGGCATCTGCTGAGTTCATGCGGACTACGACCTTATGAGCCGCTGTTTCGACTACACACACCTGATTTACGAAGCCTTTTCCGATAATCTGGTATGATGCTTTGACTGTTTCTTGAAGATAATCGACTGCCAGCCGTTCCGCTTGGGTAATCACACGGTCTTTCATAATTCCGTTCCTCCCTCTCTGTAATTTTTAAAGGGCCAGCAGGAAACTCCGCTTGACCTGATCGGACTGCAGCCTAACCCTTCCGGTAGGCCTTGCTGTGAAAAGCATTGATATAGCGGAACAGCGCTTCGCCGTCATCCGGCACAACTCCGGTTCCGTCCAGCGGCAGCATCATCGCCTGATACGGCTCCGGTACCATTCTATATTGATGCACATAGGAGGTTAGGACGAACCCGTTGCGCTCCCAGAAATGAATGCGTTCCATGTGAGACGCTGTAGTCCCGGATTCTGCCTCGATGATGATCCCCCGGATGCCATGTTTATGCACCGCCCAGGCTCTGATCTGCTCGAGCATCCAGGTCCCCATCCCCGCACCGCGCAAGGCCTTATCCACCGCCAGGTAATCAATGATCAGGATCTTGTCCGCAGCTTGGCCTACAACACCCGTAACAGCCATCGCAACAACGACTCCCTGATGCACCCCTGCATGTAAGTAACCAATCCTCCGGTTCAGCATACTGCGGAGAATCGCTTCCGTCTTGGCCCCGCTGGGAAAAGCCTCATGATAGATCCGCTCCATCCGCCCCCACAACGCCTCATCCCACTCTTCTATAGTAATAAACTCCAGGTTCATGAATATATTCGCCTCCAGTTCCCTTCCAGTTTTATCATAACAGAGCAGGGGCTGGAACGAAATCAGGGTAGATCGATCGTGTAAAAAAATGGTATAATATAAGAACTAATAATCAGACTCTTGGGCTATTGGATTTCGTACGACATTATATTTCCATTAGGAGATCGAAGATGAATACAACACCCACACTTGCTGAAACCCATAAGAAAGCTGATATTGCTGAAGGCAGTGCCGGTTATATTGATGAACAATTGCTGCCTCAGCAGCTGATCGAAGGCGGGGGGCCTTTTCGGCGAGTTGATCTCACCAGCCTTCCCGGACCCGTGAAATATATAGGATACATGATTGTCTACGGTATCCCCGTGTTGTTAGTAGGTTTGATTGTGGCGGTTACTTTTTTTAAATGAGCCGGCATATTGCCGCTGATGCGGTGTCTTGTGCCATTAGTGCAATTCCTGCAATTCCTGCATTCCGCAGTTGTTGCAGTGTGGCGGCAATCGCCGCCACACACGAAAATGCACTATCAGCGCAGCGCCATAGTGCCCCCAATGCCTGCCCCTCCCCCAAGGGGGGATGGCAAGTTTGTCCCTTGCACCGTTTAGGTGGAAGCGGCGGAGGGGATTTTGGAACTGTAGGAGCGGCAGCGTTCGCCTTTGTCTCCGGAATTCCACCGCGAAGAGAGGTTTAAATCAAGAAATCTGGACACTCCCGAATATAATTTGACATCCCCCCGTCCATCTGTCATAATTCCCTATAGTTGAATATGCGCCTTTAATTCAGTCCCGTGAGGCTGGCAAGGTAACGTGAATCGAGGTTCGCGGTCGTCGAGAAGGAATCCGTAGGAGTACGGAGAGCCTCTTTATGCGCGCGGACACGCCATCTTTTTGAATCTGTGGATTTCACTCCTTGCCTGCTTCGGGCAAGGAGTTTTTTGTTTATCCGGGAACTTGAGCAGGCGATCAAGCAGGAGGATGGCACGAGGATGGTTACTGAAAAAAATGTCATTATGGACGAAACGGCGATTCGCCGGGCACTGTCACGCATCGCACATGAGATTTTGGAGAAAAACAAGGGTATCGAGAATTGCCTGCTGGTAGGCATCCGGACCCGGGGGATCTACCTCGCTCAGCGGATCGCGGAGCGGATCAAGGAGATCGAGGGAGTAGACATCCCTTACGGCGAGCTGGACATTACCCATTACCGCGATGACCGCGAAGGCGGCGGAGACAACCGGGAGGAGCTGGAGAAGGCCGTAATTAACAGCATTCTGACCCTGCCTCCGGGCAGCAGCGGCATCCGGGATAAGAAAGTGATCCTGTTCGACGATGTACTGTATACCGGAAGAACGATCCGCGCGGCGATGGATGCCCTGATGGATTGCGGACGGCCCCGGATGATCCAGCTGGCTGTACTGGCGGACCGCGGCCACCGGGAGCTGCCGATCCGCCCCGACTATATCGGCAAGAATGTACCGACCTCCAGGCATGAGCAGATTGAAGTGTCCCTGAGCGAATACGACGGCAAGGACGAAGTGTACATTATTTCACACCGGGAGGAACGATAACAATGATGACGGCAACCAAAGTGAAGGAACGCAGTCTGCTGGGGATGAAGGAACTGGCCGGGTCAGAGATCAACCAGCTGTTAGACAGAACAGCCTACTGGGATAATCAGAGCGAGAAGCTCACGCCGGTGCTGAGAGCGCATTTTGTTGCCAATATGTTCTTCGAGAATAGTACAAGAACCCGCTTCTCCTTCGAGATGGCCGAGAAACGCCTCGGCGTGCAAGTGCTGAACTTCACGGCGGCGGCCTCCAGTGTGGAGAAGGGCGAGTCGATCTACGATACTGTGCGTACACTGGAGTCGATGGGCATCGATGCCGGAGTCGTCCGGCTGAAGCCAGCAGGAGTGCTGGAGCAGCTTGCCGAGAAGGTAGGGGTTCCGCTGATCAACGCCGGAGACGGCAACAACGAGCATCCGACACAGGCGCTGCTGGATCTGTACACGATGCGCAAGCATTTTGGCGGACTGAAGGGGCTCAAGGTGTCGATTATCGGGGATATTATGCACAGCCGGGTCGCACGGTCCAATCTCTGGGCACTTACGAAAATGGGAGCCAGCGTGCAGTTCTGCGCACCGGCCAATATGCAGGCTCCTGAGCTTGCGGCGTACGCTCCATACGTGTCCATGGAAGAAGCGCTGAAGGCGGATGTGGTTATGATGCTGAGAGTGCAGCTGGAGCGCCATGGTTCAGGCATTATTTTGTCGGCCGAGCAGTACCGGGAGCACTTCGGGCTTACGGAGGAACGGGCGGCCAGGCTGGACCCGGCAACGATTATCATGCACCCGGCCCCGGTCAACCGCAATGTGGAGATTGACGATGCGGTGGTCGAGAGCAGCCAGTCCCGGATTTTCCCGCAGATGGCCAATGGAGTGCCGGTACGGATGGCTGTCATGGAAAGGGCGCTACAGTAGCGCAGCAGACAGAAAAAAACCTCACATAAGAGTATTAATAAATATACACAAAGATGAATTTTTATTATATAATAACTACAGAGCTTACGGCTGCGGCCGGAAGGCACAAAGGAGAATCCTAACCGTGATCATCAAAAATGCCAGTGTACTGAACGAAGAAGGCGTGCTGGAGCGCAAGCATATTGTTGTGCAGGACGGCGTTATCTCGAAGATTCAGGATGCCGCTGAGGCGGTAGCGGAAGCCGGAGAGACCGTTGAAGCGGACGGCAAGCTGCTGATACCGGGACTGATTGATATGCATGTGCACCTGCGTGAGCCGGGCTTCGAGCATAAGGAGACGATTGAGACCGGAGCGCGTTCGGCAGCCAAGGGCGGCTTCACTACCATCGCCTGTATGCCGAACACCCGCCCGGTAACCGACAGTGCAGAGATCGTACAGCTGGTGAAGGATAAGGCGCGCGAAGCGGGACTTGTGAAGGTGCTGCCTTATGCGGCCATTACCAAGAATGAGCTGGGACGCGAGCTGACGGATTTTGCGGCACTGAAAGAAGCTGGAGCCATCGGCTTCACCGATGACGGAGTAGGTGTGCAGAGCGCACAGATGATGAAGGATGCGATGAAGCTGGCGGCCAGCCTTAATATGCCGGTAATCGCCCACTGTGAGGATAACTCGCTGGTTGAAGGAGCACCGGTAGCCGAAGGCACTTTTGCCGATAAGCATGGTCTGAAAGGAATACCGAATGAGTCGGAAGCGATTCATGTAGGCCGTGACATTCTGCTGTCTGAAGCAACGGGTGTTCACTATCATGTGTGCCATGTCAGCACCGAGCAATCGGTCCGGCTGATCCGCCAGGCGAAGCAAATCGGCATTAAGGTGACCGCCGAGGTATGCCCGCATCATCTGCTGCTCTCGGAGGAGGATATTCCGGGCATGGACGCCAATTGGAAAATGAACCCGCCGCTGCGCTCGCGCCGCGATGTGGAAGCCTGTATCGAAGGGCTGCTGGACGGCACACTGGATATCATCGTGACCGACCATGCGCCGCACAGCGAAGAAGAGAAAGCCAAAGGCATGCAACTTGCACCGTTTGGCATCGTCGGCTTTGAGACAGCCTTCCCGCTGCTGTATACCGCTTTTGTAGCCACAGGCAAATGGGATCTGTCCCTGCTGGTACAGCGGATGACCGCTGATCCGGCCCGGGTGTTCAGACTGGATACAGGCCGCCTGACAGTAGGGGCACCTGCCGATCTGACCCTGATTGACTTGAATGAAGAGAAAGCAGTAGATCCTGCAACGTTTGCGAGCAAGGGCCGCAATACACCTTTTACCGGATGGAAGCTTAAAGGCTGGCCGGTGAAGACCTGGGTAGACGGCAGAGCCGTATGGAGTGAAGTATAAGCTAAGCAAGTGTAAGTCATGCAGCCGGGCTGCATGGCTGTGACATAAGAATCAGACTACAGAATCAAGAAGGAGTGGAAGGCATGCAGGCGAGATTGCTGCTTCAGGACGGAACATTGTTTACAGGCACCGCATTTGGCGCGGAAGGCGAGAAGACGGGCGAGGTTGTTTTTAACACAGGAATTACAGGTTATCAGGAGGTGCTGTCGGACCCTTCGTACTGCGGCCAGATCGTCACGATGACGTACCCGCTGATCGGGAATTACGGCATTACCCGTGATGACTTCGAGTCCGTGCGCCCTTTTGTACACGGCTTTGTTGTGCGGCGCCACGAATCCGTACCCAGCAACTGGCGTGCTGAATACAGTGTAGACGATCTGCTGAAGGAATATGATATTCCCGGCATCAGCGAGATTGATACCCGTATGCTGACCCGCATTATCCGCCACTACGGCACCATGAAGGCGATCCTCACCACTTCTAACAAGCGTGTGGAAGAATTGATGGAGATGATGGGTGACACTACCATTGAAGAGCTGCGCAACCAGGTTGCCCGTACCTCTACAACTACAACATATAACAGCCCGGGCCACAAAGAACGCATCGTACTGGTCGATTACGGCGCGAAGACAGGCATTCTGCGCGAACTGAACAGCCGCGGCTGTGATGTGGTGGTTGTGCCACATGATGTCACTGCAGACGAGATCCGCCGCCTGAACCCGGACGGGATTCAGCTCTCGAACGGTCCTGGGGACCCGAAGGATGTTCCTTATGCGGTACAGACGATCTCCGAGCTGCTCGGTGAATACCCGATCTTCGGGATCTGCCTGGGGCACCAGCTGTTCGCACTGGCCTGCGGAGCAGATACAGAGAAACTTAAATTCGGCCATCGCGGGGGGAACCATCCGGTGAAGGAGCTGGAGAGCGGACGCTGCTTCATCACTTCGCAGAACCATGGGTACACCGTGAACGAGGAATCCATTGCCAGTACGGACCTGCAAGTTACCCATATCAATAACAATGACAAGACCGTTGAAGGACTGAAGCATACCCGTTACCCCGCTTTTTCGGTGCAGTACCATCCGGAAGCGGCGCCGGGGCCGCATGACAGCAGTTACCTGTTCGACCGTTTCCTGCAGCTGATCGCAGATCACAAGGCGCAGCAGCCGGCCGGATCACGCCAGGCGCAGCTTGCAGCCAATGCCAGAATCACGGCACCGAAATCATCCGCACCCCAGCTTGAAGCCGTGAAAGGAGCTCTATAACATGCCTAAGAACGATAAACTCAAAAAAATTCTGGTTATCGGCTCCGGCCCCATCGTCATCGGCCAAGCTGCCGAATTCGACTATGCGGGCACGCAGGCCTGCCAGGCCCTCAAGGAAGAAGGCGTCGAGGTAGTGCTGATCAACAGCAACCCGGCGACCATCATGACCGATACCAATATGGCTGACAAAGTCTATATTGAACCGATTACGCTGGAGTTCGTGACCGCCATTATCCGCCAGGAGCGTCCGGACGGACTGCTGCCGACCCTCGGCGGACAGACCGGCCTGAACATGGCTGTAGAGCTGGCCCGCGCCGGAGTGCTGGAGCAGGAGAAGGTCAAGCTGCTGGGCACCCAGCTCGAATCCATCGAGAAAGCGGAAGACCGCGATCTGTTCCGCGAGCTGATGCGCGAGCTGGAGCAGCCCGTGCCGGAGAGCGCGATCATCACCAGTGTGGAAGAAGCCCTGGGCTTCGCCGCCGGTATCGGCTATCCGCTGATCGTTCGTCCTGCCTACACGCTGGGCGGCACCGGGGGCGGGATCTGCGACAACGAAGAAGAGTTGCGCGAAACTGTCAAAGCAGGTGTCCGTTACAGCCCGATCGGCCAATGTCTGGTCGAGAAGAGCATCGCCGGGATGAAGGAAGTCGAATATGAGGTTATGCGTGATGCGAACGACAACTGTATCGTAGTCTGCAACATGGAGAACTTTGATCCGGTGGGCGTACATACGGGCGACAGTATCGTTGTGGCGCCGAGCCAGACATTGTCCGACCGTGAATATCAAATGCTGCGCAGTGCTTCCTTGAAGATTATCCGCGCGCTGAATATTGAAGGCGGCTGTAACGTGCAGTTCGCGCTGGACCCGCAGAGCTACCAGTATTATGTCATTGAAGTGAATCCGCGTGTCAGCCGTTCCTCGGCGCTGGCCTCGAAGGCGACCGGTTATCCGATTGCCAAGATGGCAGCCAAGATTGCCCTCGGCTACACGCTGGATGAAATCGTCAATCCGGTGACCGGGCAGACTTACGCCTGCTTCGAGCCTACACTGGACTATATCGTCAGCAAAATCCCGCGCTGGCCGTTCGACAAGTTCATTTCGGCGAACCGCAAGCTGGGAACGCAGATGAAGGCGACCGGAGAGGTAATGGCGATCGGCCGTACTTTTGAAGAGTCGATTCACAAAGCCATCCGGTCGCTGGAGATCGGTGTCCACCGTTTCCGTCTGCCGGGAGCTGAACTGCTCGAAGACAGCGTGCTTCGCTACAGACTTGCCAAGCCGGATGATGAGCGTCTGTTCCTGATCGCAGAGGCCTTCCGCCGCGGCTATGAACTGCAGGAGATTCAGGACATTACGAATGTGGACTGGTGGTTCCTTTCCAAGATCGAAGGCCTCGTGAGCTTCGAAGAGGAGATCCGGGCCGAAGAGACACTCTCTGCTGACACACTGTATCAGGCCAAGCGCAAGGGCTTCACGGACCGCGCAATTGCCGAGATCCGTGCCGAAGGCCGTCCGGGTGGAGCATTCACTAAGGAGTCGGAGGTACGCGTGCTGCGCCTGCAGCAGGGACTGGTTCCGGTATTCAAAATGGTCGATACCTGCGCCGCTGAATTTGAGGCCACTACGCCATACTATTACTCTACCTATGAGACAGAGAATGAGGTCATTCATTCCGACAAGCAGAAGGTGATTGTACTCGGCTCCGGTCCGATCCGTATCGGCCAGGGGATTGAGTTCGACTACTCTACTGTGCATGCGGTCTGGGCTATCCAGAAGGCTGGCTATGAAGCCGTCATTATCAATAACAATCCAGAGACCGTATCTACGGATTTCAATACCTCTGACCGTCTGTACTTTGAACCGCTATTCTTCGAGGATGTCATGAACGTCATTGCCCAGGAGAATCCGATTGGAGTCATCGTACAGTTCGGCGGACAGACCGCGATTAACCTGGCTGCACCGCTCGCCGCTGCGGGCGTGAATATTCTGGGTACCAGCCTGGACAGCATCGATGAAGCCGAGAACCGCAAGAAGTTCGAAGCGCTGCTGGCCCGTCTGGATATCGCACAACCTAAAGGCAAGACTGTAATCAACATCGATGAGGCCGTTGAAACCGCGCAATCGCTTGGTTATCCGGTGCTGGTTCGTCCATCGTATGTCCTGGGCGGACGCGCTATGGAGATTGTCTACAACGACACCGAGCTGCTGAGCTACATGGTTGAAGCGGTAAAAGTAAATCCGGAGCATCCGGTGCTGATCGACCGTTATATGCTGGGCAAGGAAGTGGAAGTGGACGCCATCTGCGATGGAGAGACCGTCGTCATTCCGGGCATCATGGAGCATGTGGAACGCGCAGGGGTTCACTCCGGCGACTCCATCGCCGTCTACCCGCCGCAATATCTGGATGAAGGCCTCAAGCAGAAGATTGCCGAGATCACCATCAAGATTGCCAAGGAGCTCAAGACCATCGGGCTGGTGAACATCCAGTTCGTCATTTATCAGAACGAAGTGTATGTCATTGAGGTCAACCCGCGTTCCTCGCGTACCGTTCCGTTCCTGAGCAAGGTGACCGGCATTCCAATGGCGAATCTGGCGACCAAAATTATTCTCGGCGGCAAGCTGAAGGATGACGGATATAGCGAAGGCCTGTGGCCGGAGAGCGACTATGTGTCGGTCAAAGTACCTGTGTTCTCTTTTGCCAAGCTGCGCAGAGTGGAGCCAACCCTCGGACCGGAGATGAAATCGACCGGCGAGGTTATGGGCCGCGACAAACTGTACGCCAAGGCGCTCTACAAAGGCCTGATCGGCGCAGGGATGAAGATTCCGGCCACCGGTGCAATTATCGTAACCGTAGCCGACAAAGACAAGGCGGAAGCGGTTGAGCTGATGAAGGGCTTCCATGCCATGGGCTACAAAATCATCGCCACCGGCGGTACGGCAGCGGCGCTGGAACAGGCCGGGCTGAACGTGATGAACGTGAATAAGCTGGATGAAGGCGAGCCGACCATTCTGGATCTGATCCGCGGCGGTCAGGCGAACTTCGTCTTCAATACACTGACCAAGGGCAAAACGCCAGAGCGTGACGGGTTCCGTATCCGCCGTGAAGCGGTAGAGAACGGCGTTGTATGTATGACCTCGCTTGATACGGTAACGGCGCTGCTGATAATGCTGCAGACGATTAACTTCTCGTCCGAGTCGATGCCTGCTTTTGTCGGACAATAGAATAGAGGGTGAGGCAGCTGTAACAGGCTGCTACAGGGACGGTTTGCGTTAACGCAGACCGTTCCCCTATGCCCAGGACCTTGCGGAGAGATACGGAGGATATGATAACGATGGAAGAGGGTAGGCCAATGGAGCGGACTGCAGCGGATCAGCAGCACGAACAAGACAATGTCGGACAGATTGAGAAGCGTAATGAAATGGCCGGACGGCTGATGGTTGCCCTGGATTACCCGGAAGCAGCCCGGGCGCGGGCGCTGATTGAACAGCTCGAAGGTATCCCTTGCTATATGAAGGTGGGCATGCAGCTGTTCTATGCGGCCGGGCCTGACTTCATCCGGGAGCTGAAGGAGCGCGGGTACTCGGTATTCCTTGATGTCAAAATGCACGATATTCCCAACACCGTACGGGGCGGGGCAGAAAGCTTGACCCTGCTCGGCGTTGATATGTTCAATGTCCATGCCGCCGGAGGAGCTGCGATGATGGCTGCTGCGGTCGAAGGGGCGGCGAAGGCCGTCAGCCTTCAGCCAGCACTGCATATGCCGCTGATTATCGCGGTAACCCAGCTTACCAGCACCAGCCAAGAAGTGATGAACCGCGAAATCGGAATAGCCGGATCAGTGACAGATGCGGTGGTACGTTACGCCAAGCTTGCGGCAGAAGCCGGCCTGCATGGAGTCGTAGCCTCTCCGCAGGAATCTGTGATGATTGCAGAAGCCTGCGGAGCGGAGTTCCGTACCGTTACCCCGGGCATCCGGCCCGCAGGGGCATCACTGGACGACCAGTCCCGGGTCATGACTCCCGGACAGGCTATCCGCCAAGGCAGCCACTACCTGGTAGTGGGCCGCCCGATTACAGCAGCGGCAGACCCGCGGGCTGCTGCACTGACAATTATTGAGGAGATGAGCCAAGCATGAGCATATTAGAGAATCGAAGTGAACGGGTCGCAAGTCATCTGCTGGAGATCGGAGCGGTAGCCCTGCGCCCGCAGGAGCCGTTCACCTGGACCTCCGGCATCAAATCGCCGATCTATTGCGACAACCGTCTGACCATGGCCTTCCCGGCTGTCCGCAATTACATTGCGGAGGCCTTCGCAGAGCTGATCAGAACCAGCTACCCGGACGCCGAGGTGATTGCCGGGACAGCAACCGCCGGTATCCCGCACGCGGCCTGGGTGGCCGATAAGCTCGGCCTGCCGATGGCTTACATCCGGGACAAGGCCAAAGGCCACGGCAAGCAGAACCAGATCGAAGGACTGATCACGCCCGGCCAGAAGGTCATTGTGATCGAGGACCTGATCTCCACCGGAGGCAGCTCCATCAAGGCCGCGCAGGCCGTACAGGAAGCAGGCGGCCTCCCGCTGGCCGTCCTGGCCATCTTCAGCTACGAGCTGGACCGCGCGGTAGAAGCATTCGCTGCGGCGGAGCTTCCGCTCCAGAGCCTGTCCAACTACAGCACGCTAATCGATGTAGCACTGGCTCAAGGCAAGATCGCTGAGAGCGATGTAGCGCTGCTGCAATCCTGGCGCAAGGACCCTGCTGCCTTCGGTGTGTAGGACTTAGGAGAAACGCAGAGGATGAGTAGAGGTTATGTTGAGCGTAAAGGATAGAGAATAAGATGAGGAGGAGAAGAAGCTTTGTCCCCGTTTGCCGGGGGCGGGGCTTCTTTTTAAATAGACTTTATATATTTTGTGCTTATCATTAGTTTTTGGGCAAGCAGGAAAAGAAGTGGAAAAACAGCATCTATTCAATGGCTCAGCACACTTCGGGAGGCTCTAGTTGGAAAAAATACACTTGTTGAAACCCAAAATGGACAATAACGCAGATACCGCGTGAAATAGATGGCCTAAATCCACTTATTTCCTTTGAAGAGGCGATTTCCGCCCAAGCAAGTGTACAAAATCCAACTGTTTCCCCTCAACTGCTTATTATCTCCACAGTCCCTAATTAGCTGCACACTCCAATATCCATGCGCTACTAACCAATTTCTCACATGTACTTGCTCCACTGCGGAATGTGACCGCTACTCTCATCACACTCACTCCAAGCCAGCTCATTGCATTCGGGCAGAAATTGCCATCCACTCCGCTGAGCAATCCTCTAATTTTCTTGTAAAACTGGGCATGATAAATAGCACCGGGACATATATTATTGCGATGAAGGAGAAGAGGGCATCATGAATTGGATCTATTTTGCCAAGTTGTTCAGGACCAGATTTCAAGCGGGTTGCCTTGCCAAAAGACTGGAGCAGGACGGCTGGATCTATGGGTATCATGATCCGCGTTTTGTGGAAATATACCGTTCGCGCAAGGGTCGTTATGGAGTTCGTTTTCTGCCTTAGCCAAAAAAACCAAAATCATCCTTGACTTTATCCATGGATATATTGTATATTATCTATTGTCGCTGTTTGAATAATTATTAACTGACGCGGGGTGGAGCAGCCCGGTAGCTCGTCGGGCTCATAACCCGAAGGCCGCAGGTTCAAATCCTGCCCCCGCAATTACCTTATTACACCGGACAGCACTCGTATAATACGGATATCCTAGTCCGGGCCCTTAGCTCAGTTGGTTAGAGCGGTCGGCTCATAACCGATTGGTCACAGGTTCGAGTCCTGTAGGGCCCACTTCACTTAACCCCCTTGCCTAGCAAGGGGGTTTTTAATATTTTTATCCAGTTGAGTTCGTGAAACGCGGGAAATGAAAAAATGAAGAAATTGTATTATGAAATCGAAAACCGTGCTTTGTAATTGGCCGTGCAACGGGAGTTGGCTTTGATCATGAGTCTGTTGGCTTAGTAATAGAAGTTATCAAGCGACATTAATACAATTACCCTCAAAGATTAGATGAGTTCTTGATTCCTTTCATCAGATGTACCATGCAGAATCAATTATAAGATTCCGCCTGATGATTATTTGTTTGCTGCAAAAATTATATATTACATTATAGACGTATAATGATGAAACCGATATATATAGGAAGTGAGGATTAAATAAAGGTGGTGAAAACTTATTTTAATTAGTTGGAAGAAATTTTATCGAGCACAAATCTACATCGACATAGTGGATGAGTTAGGCATAAGCAAAATAAAAGATTTTGAGAGTGGATTAGTAAAATTGGAAAAACTAAGGTCTGATATATTTCTTAGATCATTTAAAGAATTAAAGGTAATGAAAGTTGAAATTGATACTTTGACTGAAGATTATAAACAGATTGCGTTGTTTACAAGTATGATTACTGCTATGATTGCGATTTTTACACTTTTATTAGGCATTTTGAGAGATCTTCCAAAAGTTATACAACCTGAAGATACAAATTTGTATGGGCTTTCAACGATTATTTTAATTATATATTCAGGAGTTTTACTGTTAGGAATTTTACTTTTAATAAAGAGTTTTGCGAAAAAAGCGTTTAATTTATCACAATTTCAAAAAATACTTGATCTTGTTATTAATCATCGAGAGTTCCTTGAACTGCAACACAGCGAGGCAATTATCGAGTATCGAAAACATCAAATGGAGCAACAAAAGATATTTCTCTCCTAAACTTTAGTAGCCATTATATGACTGAACCAAGGCCTAGAAGGAGTTCAAACCACCGACAGTACATTAAAAGAAAATAAAAACAGGAGCTGTTGGCAGGAAGCGCCAGCAGCTCCTGTTTTATTGTCGGTGGTGTTGTATATCCCCTAACCAAACATCGAAGGCAAGAAGAACAAGAAAAAGATAATAAGGACGATCACACTGGTGATTCGGCTCATCATGAGATAGGCTTCACTGGGTCCGGAATCGCCCTTGACCATCCAGCCGTAACGCATATGCCAGCCCATGGCCGGGAAGAAGATATTCAGGACCGCAAGCAGTATGAAAAGAACAGTGAAAATAACAACCATTTTGACCAGCTCCTTTATCCATTTACGAGTACTCGTTGCATGAAGTTGCATATTTATGGATGCAAATAGTATGATTTTGTAAATAAGGAGGTCATTCATGAAGAGAATATACAAGAAACTCAGCTTCTGGCTGCCCGTGCTGTCTGTGCTGGTCTGTCTCTATAATCTGTCAGGAGAAGACGACAAGAACTTATTGCTGTTCCTAACCAGCCCCTTGCTCCTAATCTTTAACCCCGAATTAACAAGATTGCATTATGCTATGGGGAACGAGCAAGCGTTCCAGTTCATTCTGTATGGAATTCATTTTGTCTCCTGGTTAGCCTTTGCCCTGATCGTAGAGTGGGGGTTATCATGGTTATCCCGTAAAGCACAGGAACGTCCCCCGAACCGCTAACTAAAAAGACTCCAGCCCCACGTGACACTTATGTCACACGGAGTCCCATATTGTTAGCCCATTCGATGGGGAATTCTATCCCGGCCTCTTATACTGGAAATATATTGATTTACTTCCGAAAGGGGCTATTCACCAGTGACTGAAGCTATCAAAGCAATCATATTAGGGATTATTGAGGGGTTGACTGAATTCTTGCCGGTGTCGTCTACCGGGCATCTTGTACTGGCAGGGGATTTGCTGGATTTCCAGGGAGAGGCAGCGGTCACCTTCAAAATCGTAATCCAGCTGGGTGCGGTTATGGCCGTGCTGCTGCTCTATTGGAAGAAGTATATGAACATCGGGATGAATATGCTGAAGCTGGACTTCTCCAAGAGCAAGGGATTGAATGCCATTCACATGATCCTGGCTATGGTTCCGGCATTAGTGGTGTATCTGCTCTTCAAAGATACGATCAAGAGCCAGTTATTCGGCCCCAAGCCGGTCTTAATCGGTCTGATCGCTGGCGGTCTGCTGATGATCTTCGCTGCACGCAGCAGAAGAACCATTACGTCAGAGACGGTTGACGGACTTAATTATACCCAAGCCTTCGGCATCGGGCTGTTCCAGTGCCTGGCGTTATGGCCCGGGTTCTCAAGATCCGGCTCGACGATCTCCGGGGGCCTGCTGCTGGGGACCAGCCAGAAGGCCGCTGCAGATTTCACCTTCCTGATCTCCGTTCCAGTCATGTTCGGGGCCAGCCTGCTTGATCTATATGACAGCCGGGAGCTGCTGAATTCAGATTCACTGACCCTGATGCTGATCGGCTTCGTGACGTCCTTCCTCGTAGCCATGCTTGCAGTCGTGACGTTCATCAAGCTGATCAAGCGGCTTCGTCTGGAGTGGTTCGCGCTGTACCGGTTTGTTTTGGCGGGTCTGTTCTATGTAATTGTCATCATGTAATGGGGTGTGTCCGGGTGAGCCATTCCGGCGGTCCGGTACTCAACCGTATTCCTTAGGCTCCTGGAGCAGGATGGAGAAGGTCTGGGTCACGTGGTCCACTTCAATCGTCTCGATACCCACAAAATCCGGAATTTCAGGATGAACGGCATCCACGCTGTATTCAGGATGAGTCAGCAGTAACTGAATGACTTTCAGGGCTTCCACGTTGATCTTGATCCCCTTTACAGTATAGTCTCACCATGCCAATACCTTGTACGGAGGTACATTCTTTGTTCAGATCTATAGTCCTTATTATCCCCGCGACGCTTAGCGAATATGTCTGTGGATGATATTTCTGTCTTCGTTACGTTCCATAACAGCCATTAACTGCCCCTGGAAAATACGTCTCTGGATCTGGTCGATCCGCTGGAGCGCGAGGGGGATTGGCACCTGGAATGCTACAGCCAGCTCGGCAACGGCATCCTCACGAAGTTCAGGCAGCGTATTCTCGGAGATCATGGTATAGGGCATGGAGGCATACAGAATGAACCGGTCGGATTCATCCCTCTGCGCCTGCGTGAACACTCCGGGCATAAGCGTTGACTTGCCGGCATGCCGCAGCAGATGACAGAGCTCGTGGAGGAATTCCAGCCGCTGCAGCTCGGGAGGGAGCCGGTTGTCGATGAACATGCTGTACATTCCAGCGGTAGCCTCAATTGCCTTGCTCCGGACATCCAGATAGTGTACCCAGATATTGAGCCGCTTCGCTATGTAATCTATGGAGATGTCAGACGGTTTGCGGACGCCCAGGCGCTGATATAGATCCTCTGTCCATTTCTCCAAAGCGGTCATCTGATAATAGCCTTGCATAATCAATCACCCCATATATAAGATCGTATGTTCGTGTTATTGGTCAAAAGAAAAGCCCGAAAGGGCTAAGCAGCAGTTCAGCACGCGTCACTTCACCGGCTGAAATATGGAACGGATGTTCCTATGTATGTAAGCATAAAGGAATCACGCCCGAATATCAAGTGTTTTTCCCAGGGTGGGGTGCGAAGCCTGACTCAGCATCTGAACCATATCCTGGGCACTGCTCTGCGCCTGCTCCTTGGCAAGGCTCATTACCTGCAGCCCTGCGGCCTGCTGTAAGGAAGACTGGCTCATCACTACGGACAATGCAGCAATATCCATATAACAACCTCCTCCCATTCATTTTGAAGCCATGCTTCATACTCTATATCGACCACTAGACGCCTGTCCGTTAGGTGAATGGTATTTCTTTGCCAATTGGCCCATGCAACGGGGTGGAATTCCACATATTCTGTGCTGTATTCAATATTCAAGAGGAGGAATTAATTATGGGAGCAGAGTATGGTTGCGGTTGTGGAAATAACGTAGGTGGAGTGAATCAGGGACCTCCAATCGTTCCGGTAGTAAGCCCTTGGACTTCGACAGGTGCCATCCTGGTATTGTTCATTCTGCTGGTTATCATCACTAAAGCCTGTTTGTTCTAGTATCGCCTATAGCCAGTCTAGCCCTGTCCGGCCTGTGCCGGATAGGGCTATTTCTTTTTCTTCTTATGAGCACGGGCCGTTGGCCCGATCTGGCGTTTGATTCTGCCTGTAGCAGCATCCGTTTCAATGATATAGAGCTCCTTGATTGTTCCTGCAAGCGCGAACCATTCCTGTAAAGCTTCAGCTTCGGACATAGGGCCGTACAGCCGTTTGCCCCGATAACAGATATAGAACACTTCCGGCTCTCCATCTAAGTCATATTATCCCATTTCATTCTACGCTTTATCGCAGTGAAATTGAACAACATCCCCCACATGCCGGCTTATTTGAAAATAAACTCCACGCGCGTACCGTCTGCGAACGCCTCCAGCTGATTGCCGACCCAGCTTCCCGCTCCGCGGTTATCACTGGGCGTTATGTACTCAATATGCGCCCCGGCTCCGCCTTCTGCGCACATGGCCATGGGCCACTCGTCCCGATCATAGCCTTTCTTGGTGGGGACTCCCTTCAGGGACGCCTTACGGTTCTCCTCCGCTTCCTTGCGGTTGATGGTGCAGATGGCCGACTCTCCCTTGCGGATGGCCTTCTGGATGTGCCTCGCGGTCTCCGGGTAGCGGTCTGCAGGGAACTTCAGCTTCACGACCTCCGAAGAATGACCCGTCGGTGACTGCGGCAGCCATTGCCCGTTCTCCTTCAGCAGGTAAGCGGACAGACTGAGCAGGGCGAAGATAATGAGACTGATGATGGACTTTTTGGCTTTCATATCTGCTCCTTTGTAAGTGGGTATGGGTATAATGCCTGTGCCCTGAATAGTATAGCGTAAGAATAACGGATTGTGACAGCCCGAATTCTGTGCAGCAGCCGTGCTGAAGTTCCATAATTCGTCATAATATGTACAAACACAAGGAAAAGGATGGTGGAAAATGTGGAACAGCGCAACCTCAGGGACCTGCTGGATTCGGCCTCACGGCTGATTGGTGATGTGCAATGGCAAGCGGCTTTTCGCAAAATACAGATGTCTCCCGCTGACGCGGAGCTGGGGGCGCCCGCACGGAAGCTGCTGGAGACGCTGTACTGGCTGCAGGGCCAGGGAATGATCAGCGGTCAGCATGATTACCTGGAGAGCCCCGACGATATCAACAACAAGCTGAAGAATACGGCGGGTACCTATGCCGGACTGCACGGGTATGAAATGGGGGCAATCAGCGGTCAGACGGAGAAGCTCATCAGCAGTCAGCGACAGGGCGTAACGGACAGTGCGATCCGCTGGCACAAGGCCGGGGGCATCGTAGCGATGACCTATCATGCCAACCTGCCGGGCAGCGCACCAGCCTGGACGAATGTCTCTATGAGCCTCAGCGAAGCTAATTTCAGCAAGTACATCACACCGGGAACACCCGAGTATACCGCGATGATTGCCGAGCTGGATAAGGTAGCTGTTTTCCTGAAAAAACTGAATGATGCCGGTGTCCCCGTCCTCTGGAGACCTTACCATGAGATGAACGGCGGCTGGTTCTGGTGGGGGCAGAAATCCTCCTTCGTGATCCTCTGGGAGATCATGTTCCAGCGGTATACCGTCTATCATAAGCTGCACAATCTGCTGTGGGTGTGGAGTCCGAATGCCAAGAACAAGAATAGTCAGGAGCCGGCGAAGTATTATCCGGGCAGCGGCAGAGTGGATGTGCTGGCAGCGGATATTTTCGAGGGGGATTACAAGGCAAGCCATCATGATACACTCTGGGACCTGGGACGCGGCAAGCTGATCGCCATCGGCGAGAACGGGGAGCTTCCTCCGGCATCTGTACTGACAGGCACACAGAATAAATGGAGCTACCAGATGACCTGGGGCAAAATGCTGTATGAGCGCAATAAGGAGGCAGTCATCCAGTCTTTTATGAAAAATAGTGCCGTGTTACCTAGAGACGGCTATGCGGCCAAGGCAGCGTCGTATATTTCATCGGGAGGAGCTCTCCCTAAGCCGGGCCTGAGTGGTCAGTACTACAACAATATTACGCTTGGCGGGAAGCCTGCCCTCACCCGGACAGATGCCAACATTAACTTCGCCTGGAGGCAGGCGGCGCCTGATCCGGCCATTCAAGCGAATCTGTTCTCGGTACGCTGGAGCGGCAAAATAAGCGCTGCGTACAGCGAGACCTATACGATCTATTCGTATTCCGATGACGGCATCCGGATATGGATCGACGGGAAGCTGATTATTGACAGCTGGATCAATCAGAGCGGGCAGGAGCGCAAAGGCACAGTGAAGCTGATTGCGGGGAAGCTGCATGAGCTGAAGGTGGAGTACTATGAGAACCAGGGGGATGCGCGGGCGGTACTGATGTGGGAGAGCCCCAGCCAGGCCAAAGGCGTCATTCCGGCAGGAGCATTCTACCTCCCATAAAAGCAATAAATGCGTCAGATATGCTCGCGGTAGCTGATATTGTTGGCGATTTTCTCGTCACGGACGGCTTGGCGCAGGATATCCTTGACAGACTGAACCTTACGGATTCTATAGAAGGGGAGCTGCGGAGATGAAGCATCATCCGACAAAATGATCAGCGTCCCGATCCCCAGCATACGCTGCATAACCGACTGGGTGACGGAGAAGTCGTTGACCCGCAGCAGCTCGATTTCCTCGACATCCTTGCCGATCAGTCCGCTCTTCACCATAATCCGCTGGGACGTAATCGTATACTTGGTGGTATTCAGCCCAATCAGCCCCTTGAGACGGTCGGAGATGCCGGCAGGCTTGCCCTGCCATAATTCTTTTTCGGGACCGGAGCTACGGCCGGCCGCCGGACGCTGTGCTGCTGCCGGAGAACCGGCCTCCTCTGTGGCTGCCCCGCATTCCCCGCAGAATCTGGCACCTTGCTTGTATTCCGCACCACATGCTGTGCAATATTGCATAAGTAGATCTTCCTCTCCTTGAACGGATAAATTCATTATAGTATAACAGGAATTGCCAGTCACCAACGGGTTCTTGACCGCCGTTCTCCCTATGAATACGCTTAAACGCAGGAAGATGTTTCATTGCCGCGGATTTTACATTAATTTCATTTGCACTTAACAAAAATCGATATTATTCTGTTAAGTGGAGGGATTTAATTATGAGACAAGCTTTACTTGCAGGACTGCTCCTGGCTGTTATGATTCTTAGTGCCTGCGGCAATAACAGTGCTGAACCGGCTTCCCCGGAAGTGGTGAAGGAGACCGTGCAGAACTTTTACGATGAAATGTCGAAATTCGACGAAATGGGCAAATCCTCGCTAGAAAACTTCAACACCACGCTAACCTCTTATTCCACCGGACAAGCCTCGGACAAAGAATTCCAGAAGGCTGTAGACAGCTTCCAGGATACCGCATCCGAGCTTGCAGATCATGTGAATGACATCAAGATTGCGGGTGGCCTGCCGGAGACTGTGCAGAAGCTGCTCAGAGATTCGGTGATCGCTTTCCAGAGTGCATATGAGATCAAGGAGAAGGCTTCTAAGAGCGCAGTATCGCCCGATGTAACCGCTGAGGAATTCAACACGATGAATCAGCAGGCGGACGTAGCGATGCTCTACGGTATCTCCAAGCTGAATGAGGCCAGAGCAGAAGCCGGACTGATTGATCCGGAGCAAGCAGTACCAGGAACCGTGTCAGATGCAGGCACAGATGCCAAGCAGGAACCGGGTAACGGAAGCGCAGGGACTTCGTCAGTGAAATAAGCAGAGACAACACTTGTTAATAGGCAAGAAAGGGTTCAGATGAAGACGCTGTACAGCATAACTGTAGGCGTCTTTTTGCTGTGCAGACTGACATTAATTTCTGCTTGCCTAATTTGTTGAACCGCAGATATAATACAAACATATGTTCTGTACTTAGATGGGAGGAACGGCTAATGGGTAAGAAGCTTGAAGGGAACCGGCTGCGGGAACGCAGCGGGAGGATGCTGCCGGAGCAGATCGGAGGGACCGGGAGAGAGATACGGGAGACCTGGCATAGCCTGAAGCCGGTGCTGGATGAGCAGAAGCTGGAAGAGATTGAGCATACGCTGGCTTTGTCGCTGCGGAGTCATGTGCGGGTGACGCTGGTGCTGTATGGTCCTCTGGAGCAGAGGAAGCTGAGCGGGTTCGTAACCTCCATTCACACCCACTCGCGTGAGATCAAGCTGCAGTGGGCGGAGGAATGGAAGTGGCTGCTGGTAGATGACATTGTCGAGGCTTATATTGTCTAAAAGATAACCGTTCTGCCTGGAATCAGCACGGGCCCAAGCATCATTTACCTGCGGCGGTGCCCGTCTTCTCATAGGCAATCAGCGTGACCTCCGGGTTCCCGGTCATCCGGGCAATCTCCGATTCCGCCTGGCGGATCACCTCCACGACATCCTCCTGATCGCTGAGCGGGGCTATTCTGTAGCTGTCGCTGTGTATATCCATGTTCATCCCCCTTTCCCTTAGAATGACCTGACTTACGGTCTGCCTTCTTATTCTGGCCTGCAGGTGCACAGTTCATCCGGGGAGATCGGTTGCTGCACAGCTTCATTTTGTGAAAAAAAGGGTCATTGGTGCAAGCAATCCGGCCTAAGCGGGCATTTACTATACCAGGGGGTGAGTAGATGCTTACTTTGGAGCAGGTGAAGCAGAAGTCCGCCGCAAGGCTGGCGAAGCTCCATCCGGCCGTACTGGCCGGGACGAACGAGTTGATTAGACGATGTTATAACCGGGGGGTGCAGATCCTCATTACGCAGGGAATGCGCACGATAGCGCAGCAGAATGAGCTATATGCTCAAGGGAGAACAAAGAAGGGTGACATTGTTACCAATGCCCGGGGAGGCGATAGCTACCATAATTATGGACTGGCGATCGACTTCGCGCTGCTGCTGCCGGATGGCAGGAATGTGTCCTGGGATATGAAGCGTGACGTGGACGGCGACAAGGTGGCAGACTGGCAAGAGGTGGCGCAGGAGGGGAAGAAGCTAGGGTTCGAATGGGGCGGGGACTGGACCTCCTTCAAGGATTACGCTCATCTGCAGATGAGCTTCGGCCTTAGCATCCAGGACCTCAAGGCAGGCAGACGGCCGACCGCCCAGCAGAGTGCAGCCGCACTAAGCCGCATAACCGGAGGTGAGCCAGAAGTGAACAAGGATATCCCGGTAAATATTACGCTCAATGGTAAGAAGCTGACAACCGGCGTCATGGACGATGCGGTAACCTATGCGCCTGTTCGGGCAATTGCCGAAGCGCTTGGAGCCAAGGTCACGTACAATGCGTCCAGCAAGACCGTGAACATTGTGAAGGAATAACTTCTCTGCATAGATGCTGTGCCGGATGGGGAAATTATCAGCGATTAACCACATCCATGAAGGGGGCACAACATTTTGAACAAGCTGATCACAAGTCTTGCCTGCGGTACGGTCCTGTCCATGAGTCTGCTCGGAGCAGGTGACATCTCCGCAGCAGCGCCGGGCGGTATGACAACGACGACTCCAGGCGTTATGAGCACCACCGCTCCGGGCATGAACACCACTACTGACGGCCGGATGGGCAACATGGGGAACATGGGCAATATGGATGACCGCATGATGGACAATCGGGGCAATACGCTGATGAATGAGACAAGGGATTCAATGCATAAGACCGAAACCATCATGAAGGACAAAATCCGTACCGGAGACAACAGCTCCGTCTCCCCGCTGTCCAACGATAACAGAACGGGCCGCTACCGGGCACAGAGCACGACCACCACAGACAACAACGACAACCGCTCCAACTGGGGCTGGCTTGGTCTGCTCGGTCTTCTGGGTCTGGCCGGCATGCGCAGCAGAACCGGTGAGCGTGACCGGCACTAGCCGGAGCAGGACTCTACAGTTTGCATGTAGGCAACAGTAGCATCAATGCAGTAAAAGCCCGTGTCAGTCTAAGCTGAACGGGCTCTTTGCTGCTTATTCAGAAATATTGGAAAAAGGAATTGCGTATCCCCCGGATACATGATATTATATTTCTTGTCGCGTTAGTTCGCGCACCATAACATGCCGGGGTGGCGGAACAGGCAGACGCACAGGACTTAAAATCCTGCGGTACGTGAGTACCGTACGGGTTCGACCCCCGTCCTCGGCATCCTTGATTTATAAGGTTTTTTTCGAAAAACCTTGGTTTTTAATTTGATGCAGGAGAGAACTTATTGTTGACTCTCCTGCAGTTCTCTCCTTTTTCTGAGAGGGAGAACGCAGATAAAAGCGCTAGTTCTCTTGATATGGAGAATGATGCGCTTTTTAATTTGAAAAATTAAGAACTCCATCCATTGTGTTTGCTGTTGTATTATAATTGCTATGACCCAACCATTCCTGAACTTCTTTCATGCTTACCCCATTTGCGAGCAATAAGCTAGCGCAACTATGCCGTAAATCATGAAATCGAATATGACGAAAATTATGTTTTTTAAGAGTTCTGGTGAAGTTTTGGGTGACATATCCCGGCTTTACTCGCTGGCCCATTCTTTCGATGATGTGTTCTTTACCTTCAAAGTAGACTGGAGTTACAGTGTGCTTAATGCTAATTGTCTTATTAATCAAATCAATTACGGTCCACTTTAATCCAATAATTTCGCTTCGCCGCAAGCCGTAAAAGGCAGCTAGAATTACTGCCAGTTCAATAAGCTGTCCCTTTACTTTTTCAAAAAGTGGATTGACTTCCTCATTGTTATAAAAGCTGCCGACGAATTCGACTTTTTTAGGACGATCGACAATGTCTGCTGGATTTCTTGTGATTAAATTATTTTTAAGGGCATAATTTAGTGCGGTGTGAATATTTGCGTGATAGTGGATGACCGTGTTAGTTGTCACACTGTTTTCATCGAGCTCATACTGATAATAATCTTGCCTCCAGCTCTTTAAGATAAAGTCCCAACTTTTCAAAATAAGGATTAATGTGGTTCACTACAACGTTGTGATAAGAAGCAAAAGTAATGAATTCAACTTTATGCCTCATCATGGCTAGCCATTTTAATCTTGACTTGGTTTCACTGCCCATGATGACGGACTGTGCCTAGGAATCCAGCGTCAAACCCGGTAACCACAGCAGTTGTTCCCTTCTGCCATTCGACACCCTGCGGAGGTGAGCCTTGATCTTGCCATGAGTACTCCCGGACTGAACGGCTTGGTCAAATAATCGTCGCCGCCATAGGATAATGAGCTGATTTTCATCTCGACTTCCTCACGGCTGCTCAGAAACACGATCAGTATATCGCCTCTGTAGCAGGATTTTTCACAGAAAGTGACTTAGGGGTAACCCTCGCCATGCTAATCCTTTTCCACGCCTCTGATGCAGTTCCCCACCAAAAAACTTGCCTCTACTTATGATACGGTTCACCGCGAATGTTCTTAAACTATCCTGCCCGTTACTTCAATAGAAATGAGAAGCTGCTGTGATCCGGTTGATCACTATGGAAACGAATACCCCTCCTTGGAGGAGCTGGAACGATCACATCGAGAAACAGCTGTCTGGAGCAGAAGGCACCGGAGCAGTGCTGCACGGCCTTTCTGAAGCGGCGAGAGATTGCGCTGAGTAAGATTTTATTTGGCATATAAAATCTCCATTGTTCAGTTATGATTCAACTCTCCACCATGGAGTTCGTGATAGATTAGATAAACTTATTTCGACTGTTTCTCCGATACGAGGCGCAGTAACTGATACCTTTCTTTCATGAGCAGCTTTGAGAACACGTTCAATGGGTTCATTCCAGTCATGGCTCGCTAATGAAAATGCTCCCCAGTGAATTGGAAGTAATAGGTTACCCCGGAGTTCAATATGAGCTTGTACTGTTTCCTCAGGCAACATATGCAATGGCCACCAACCTCTGTTGTCATATTGTCCGGCTTCGATTAGTGTTAAATCAAATGGTCCATATTTTTCACCAATCTCTTTAAAGTGTGGACCATAGCCGCTATCACCACCGAAAAACACTTTTGTATGCTTTCCCTCTATGATCCACGAAGACCACAAGGTTAAATTTTGGCCAAAAATTCCTCTTCCCGAGCCATGCTTTGCTGGTGTGCAGCGGAACTTCAGGCCATAAAACTGAGCTTCTTCCCACCAGTCAAGTTCAACAATCCGCTCAGGATCAATCCCCCATCTCTCAAGATGGCTGCCAACTCCAAGAGGCACAAGAAATTTTCTTACTTTGTTTCTTAATTTCTTGATAGACTGATAATCAAGATGATCATAGTGATCGTGTGATATAAGTACAACATCAATCTCCGGAAGGTCCTCGATTTCAATTGGCATTTGCTCACTATAACGTCTACCACCAAATCTAAAAGGCGAGGAATAGGTCGCGAATACCGGGTCTAACAATAATAATTGGCCGTCTAACTGGATTAATGAGGTAGAGTGTCCGAACCATGTAACGGATGCTTTATCCATGCTTCTAGAGAGTAAAGATTTTGTTATCCGTTGAACTTGAAGCTTTTCTTTAGGTCGCGCATCAGGATTTCCTTTCATGATTTCAAGAAGTACTGGCAGTAGCACCTTTAGTCTATAATCAACACGCGATTTAATAGGATATTTAAACTTCCCTTTTACGAAGTTCTTGGATTGTTGGAATTGGCTTTTCTTCTTCCTTGTCGGTCTTGCTCCAAAAACCGGCAAAGAGTTCAGAAAAACAATACTTAGAAATATCAAAATTAAAATAACGAGAACTAACGTTTCCTTTAAGACAACCCCATTACCGCCCAACGTTAACGATCTTCCTGACCCAGGTTGGCTCATTCGTCGCCGCCCGTACGGGGCAGTCGGTGCAGTCTGCGAAGGAAAGCGGCAGCAGCGGAGCGATGCGGGTCGAGGGGCCTGATGTATATTTCGAAGTGGCGGCTACGTCGCTAAGTGCGGCTGGTCGTACAATGATCCAATCTAGGTCGCTCCGTTGCACTGCACTCTCGGCAATGGTCTTGTCCTCAACCGCCTTCGAGAAGATGCGGCCCGAATTGCGTTTGGCCCAGCGATTGAGCACGGAAAGTTCTTTTCCGTCGCTAAGACCGATGCCGCTCTGCATGACGAAGCGCTTGACTCCGGCGCCCTGGCAGGCTGTCAGGATGTTCGAGATGGCCTCCGACATGGCGGTGCCCGATGAAAAGTTTCTGGTCGGACCTATGCAACTAATTACATCTCCAAATAATTCCTTGAGTTTCTGTTCGCTTAATTCTATTTTGTTCATTATACGATCTTCTCCAATCAAATCTTATTTTCTATTACAAATGCTTGCTTCATTGTGCAACTTCTTTATACGTAAAAAGCTGAATGACAAGTAAAAATCATTCAGCTTCAGCAGGACCTGCTGATACATCTGCTTCAATTGCAAGATGAACACACCAACTGTCAGCTGCAGCACCATGCCAGTGTTTTACATTTGGAAGTATTTCTATTACATCTCCAGCATGAAGTCCACGTGCCGGTTTCCTTCTTCTTGATGCCATCCTCTTCCACCGGTAACTAAAAGAATCTGTCCTCCCGGATGTTTATGCCAGTTGAATTTGCACATTTTTATTGATTTTTAAAGATTCTTCCCAAAGAATTCTGTTAACTTGGTTACAGCCTGAGCTACATATCCCGGCGTGTCATACATGGCGATATGCGTTGCACCATCAACCCAAAACAATTCTTTTGGTCCATTCGACAATGCATAAGCTTGTTCGCTGAAACCACGTGTGTCAGCCTCGGTTCCTGCAATCGTTAAAAGAGGTTGAGTTAGAAAGGTACTTATTTGGCTTAATGCCGAGAATGCCATGATTTTGTCAACGCTTCTAAATAGGAATCGATTAGTAGAATTTGGATGCTGTGCTCTAGGAGTTCTATAGTATTCATAGCCTTCACGCATAAGCACAGGTGTATTTTCATCAAATCCTTCAGGCGAATCAGGTACATAAGTAAGGAACATAGCCTCTGCTCCATTTGCTTCTGCAGTACGCTGCTTAGCAACCGCCTCAAGTGTTTGCAATTGTGATGAAACGGTACCTCCTGTACCTTCTCCTCGGAACATAGCACCTATATCAATTGCACTGACTCCTGCTACTGCTTTGATGCGACGTTCGGCTTGTGCTGCAGTTATAGCATAACCGCCACCGGCACAAATACCAAGGGCTCCAATCTTTTCTTCATCTACAAATGGAAGTGTAGACAGATAATCTATTGCACAACGCACATCTTCCACTCTGGCAAACGGGTCTTCGAGTAAACGCGGCTCACCCTCGCTCTCTCCCTGATGCGACGCATCAAAGGATAATGCAACAAATCCCTGGTTGGAGAGTTTCTGTGCATACAACCCGGCAGTCTGTTCCTTTACTCCTCCGCCGGGATGAACGCTAACAACCGTAGGATATTTTTTATGTTCATCGAATCCGTCTGGCAAATACAGATCTCCTGCCATTGTTAAATTACCGTTATTAAATGTTACTGATTTTTTCATAATTTTTTCTCCTTTTTGATTTTTATTATAAATGCACATTAATGCGATATCGCACTTAGGTGTATAATATAAAATGAAACTAGGATGTCTACAATAATCAAATGAACACCGTTTGTGCCCTATTGCACAAGTTGATTAAAATTGTGCAATTATTCCTAAGAAAGTTTGGTGACTCTCCCAATGTCTATAGTGGATAGAAGAATACTCAAATCTCTAAAAGCAATAAATAAGGCTTTTATTGAACTAATGTCTGAAAAGAATTTTGATCAAATTACGATACAAGATATCTCTGACAGGGCAAATGTTGGTCGAAGAACAGTTTACCATCATTACTTGGATAAATATGATCTATTGGATAAGCTTACTGAAAAACATTTTAACGAACTAAGGGAACTCTGCGAATTCGCATCTGATTTGGATTTTGTAGAAGCGACTTTGATCTGGACCGAATACTTTGAAAATAATTATTCATTCTTTTCGTTGATGTTAACGAGTAAAGGAGCCCCTTATTTTCGTAATCGATTCCTTGACTTCCTGATCGAAGAGTTGAAGAAAGAAGCAGACGTAACCAAAGGCAAAAACCAGGGATTAAATGAAGATGTTATTGTACTATTTGTTGCATCAGCTCAAGTAGGAGTCGTGGAATGGTGGTTTACGAATGGAAGACCTATCCCGCATCAGGTCTTGGCAAAACAACTGGGGATATTATTAGAGAGGAATCTATAATCGCGGTATGTGAGTACCGTACGAATTCAACCCCCATCCTCGGCACTACAACAATAAGGGTTCCAGCTCATTAGAGCTGGAACCCTTATTTGTTTTACAAACCAAAGATCGTGGATAACAGGTTCCTCGCCATAATTAGCAAAGAATATGTCCCGACACGTTCAATACTCATCTTCTGCCAACACGTAGTTCACGGCATTTTTCTACTGTCTACTCCTCATGACCCGTCGATTGACGGAAAACCGGCATCGTCTTCACATGCGTAACGAGCGGAGGTCTACCAGGATTTTCGATTTTGGACAGAAGCATCTCGGCGGCAAGAAAGCCCATTTCGGACCGGTGGATATGAACGGTGGTCAAGTGGGGTTCCACGATTCGCGACTCCGGGGAATTATCGAATCCGCAGACCTTAACCTCACCAGGAATTTGAATATTCAGGTCCTTTAAGATACGAATGGCATTAATCGCGATGTAGTCATTGGCGCATACGAACGCGGGTGGAAGATTAGTCATGCTCGCTAGTCGCTGCTTAAGCCACTTATAGTCAGCGATATGCCGGTCGTCTTCGAGAATGCAGAAGGATTCATCAAGATCAATCTGGGCGGCATGCATGGCTTTGGTGAACCCGTCCCAACGCTCGTTGAAGCTCATGCAATGGCGGGAATCGCCGATAAACCCGATCTCAGTAATTCCTTCATCAATGAGCTTCTTCGTAATGCTGAAAGTACTGTGAATGTTCTCCATCATCAGCAGATCTGCCTTCATCTCTGAAAACGTCAGTTCTGCTGAAGCGTCAATGAATAATGTCGGGATCCCGAATGACGTAATAAACTCCGAGTAGCTCTTGTCAAACAATTCGATACAGACAATGCCATCCACTTTACTTGTGTCGAAATTTACAGGAAGAGCTGCAGAATCGAGTTCATTCTCTCGAACGATATGTATCGACAAATTAAAGCCTTCGGAGCTGATTTTTTGTTCGAGACCGCTTAGCAGTGACGTGCCAAAATGTGAATTGTTCGGCATATTTGCTGTAAGCAGAGCAATATTACCGGATTTTTTGGCAGGTGTAACTTCTTGTTCGAACAAGGCAAACTGCTTGTAATTCATATCGATAGCTTTCCTAACCACTTTGCTGCGTGTCTCATCCGGTATAGAGGGATTATTATTTAATGCTTTGGATACAGTATTCCTAGAAAGTCCAAGCGAATCGGCTATATCTTGAATGGTTACTTTTTCTTTGTTCAAAGATAATGGCTCCTTTAGCAGAGTATTGCGTTCTCGACCAAATAATCGTAGTATAAATCGATGTAATTGTCAACTTAATTGTTACAAATGAACAATTGGATAAAAAGTAAATAGAACGTGATTCATGGTTTACATTTTGTGCAAAAGTAAACAAATGCACAAGGAAAATATTCAGTGTGTTTTCACCTTGTTATGGATTATTCATAATAAAAAACTATTATTCCATTGTTTTAAGCAGTTAAACCAATGAATTTTACGTAATAAAATAAAATAGTGTTTTTGTTGTGTGCATATGTTTACTTTTGTATTCATAAAAAGTCTTGACGAAGTAATCGTGATGTTGTAAATTGAATTTGCTAAGCCGTTGACAGTGACTTATGGAAGCACTTACTTTCGCGCGAGAAGTATCCAAAATCACATTTATGTTTTGCAAATGAGTATTGAGGGGGAGGAGAAGTTGCAACAAACTTCTGGAATTACACAAAATAAAAGACCGGAAGCCCGGAATCGGATAGGACTTATGGAGAAACTCAGGTATATCAAGAACAACTACTGGCTTTACCTTTTTGTGCTTCCCGCAGTCGTATTGACTATTATTTTTAAATATCTCCCTATGTATGGTGTTTTGATCGCTTTTAAAGACTACAGCTTTCGCAAGGGTATTTTGGGGAGTGATTGGGTTGGGTTTCATCACTTCGAACGATTCTTTAATGCACCCAATTTTGAGCAATTGTTATTCAATACACTTCAGTTGAACATTTACGGTCTTTTACTGGGATTCCCGGTGCCGATTATTCTGGCATTAATGTTGAATCAGGTACGCAAGGCCGCGATGAAAAAGAACATTCAATTGTTCTTATATGCGCCGAACTTCATTTCTGTTGTTGTTGTTGTGGGTATGCTCTTTGTCTTATTCTCTCCAACAGGCCCGGTCAATAAATTAGTGGTGGCCTTTGGCGGGATGCCGCTCTCGTTCATGTCAGAACCGGAATATTTCCGTCCGATGTATATCCTCTCCGGAATCTGGCAGGGGGCTGGATGGGCGTCCATTATCTATGTGGCTGCATTGGCCAATGTGGATCCGGAGCTGCACAATGCGGCGACACTTGACGGTGCAAGCCTGCTTCAGCGTATACGCCATATCGATTTACCAACGATCAGGCCGGTTATTGCGATTATGATCATTCTTGCGGCAGGCGGCATTATGGCCGGCGGCGGTGACAAAGCCATTCTGATGTGGAACGAGATGAACATGGAGAAATCGGATGTAATCAGTACTTATGTCTATCGGATCGGCTTCCAGCAGGCGAATTATTCGTTCTCCGCTGCCGTGGAATTGTTTAATACCGTCATTAACCTCATTATGCTGTTTACGGTGAATTTCATCGTGAAACGGGTTAACGATGGCGATGGAATTGTATAGAAAAGGAGATCATCATGGACAGTATTAAACCAACTAAGATGGACAAGGTCGTGCTCGGTGTTATCTTCACCCTGCTAGTTCTCCTCGTTGTAGCAATTATTGGTCCGCTGATTTATATGGTCGTGGCTTCGTTCATGGAACCGACGGCACTTCTGAATAAGGGGTTATCCTTCGACTTCTCAGATTATAGCCTTGAGGGATATAGAATGATTTTATCGGATGACAAAATCATTGGTGGGTTTCTGAATGCGTTGCTATATTCCTCCGTTTTCACAGTGATAACGGTTTCTGTCTGCGTCTTTGCAGGCTATCCATTGGCGCTCGACGACTTCGTAGGAAGAAAAATAATTATGACGCTTTTCATTATCACCATGTTCTTTGGCGGTGGCCTGATCCCGACTTATCTCGTGGTGAAGAGTCTGGGCATGCTTGATACCATCTGGGCGCTCGTGATCCCGGGTGCAGTGAGCGTCTGGAACATTATTCTGGCCCGTACGTTCTTCCGGGGCTTGCCAAAGGAAATGAATGAAGCGGCTAAGATTGACGGTGCCTCAGATTTCACAATCTTCTTTAGCATCATCATACCGCTTTCCAAGCCTATCGTGTTTGTCCTTGCGTTATATGCTTTCGTTGGTCACTGGAATGATTTCTTTCAATCTCTGATCTACTTGGAGAATCAAGATAAATATCCGCTGCAGCTCGTACTTCGGCGTATTCTGATTCTGAACAAGGTTGATCCGAATATTGTCTCTTCTATTAAGGAACAGGCTGAGTTAGCACGATTGTCTGAATTGATGAAGTATGCAGCCATCGTAGTCTCCAGTCTACCGCTTCTTGTAATGTATCCTTTCTTCCAGAAATACTTCGAAAAAGGTGTCATGGTCGGTTCCCTCAAGTAGAGAGCCTACAGTTATTTAAATGAAGACATTTAAAAGGGGAGAATTAGTATGAAACATATTAAGAAAACAGTATCCATTATTTCTCTGACGGCTGTTATGGCAATTACGGGATGCAGCAGCGATAAAGGAAGCGACAAAGAAAAGGGGAATTCCGGTGATGATCAAACCCTAACCTTCATGACGCCGAACTCACCGCTTGCTCCTCAAGACCCGAATGAGAAGCTGATCTTCAAACGCCTGGAAGAAAACACCGGCATTCATATTGACTGGAAAGTCTATTCGGAAGATGTGTACGTCGAGAAACGGAATCTGGCTTTGGCCACAGGTGAGCTTCCGGATGCGCTTTTCAACGCCGGCCTGAGTGATTTCGATTTGTTGAAATTGGCCAATGACGGCACAATCATTCCTGTCGAGGAATACATTACGCCTGAGAAAATGCCGAACCTCAGTAAGGTGCTGGAGCAGGCGCCCCAATACAAAGGTATGATGACTTCACCGGACGGGCACATCCTCGCATTCCCTTGGATTGAGGAGCTTGGCGAAGGCAAGGAGAGTATTCACTCTGTCAACAATATTCCGTGGATTAACAAGGCATGGCTGGATAAGCTTGGCCTGCAAATGCCAAAGACGACGGAAGAACTGAAACAAGTGTTGATCGCGTTCAAAACGAAGGATCCGAATGGCAATGGCAAAGCCGACGAGATTCCGGTTTCCTTTATTAATGATGACGGGGGTAACGAGGATTTAAGTTTCCTTCTCGGTTCCTTCGGAGCTGGATTTAACGGGGATCTAACGCTGGTCGACAATGACGGCAAGGTGAACAATGCCGTATTGGCGCCGGGCTATAAGGAAGGCATGAAGTACTTTCAGGAGCTGTACGCAGCGGGTCTGATCGATCCGGAATTCATTACCCAAGACTGGAACAAATTTATAGCCAAAGCTAAAGATGACCGCTACGGTTTGTACTTCACTTGGGACAAGGCGAATGTGAGCGGCATGGACAGTCCGTTTGAACCGATGCCGGCACTGGAAGGGCCGAACGGCTGGAAGAATGTAGCCCGTGCGAACGGTATGGGATTTGACCGCGGCAGAATGGTGCTCACAGCCGATAACAAGAACATCGAAGCGACGATTAAATGGATAGACGCAATGTATGATCCGTCCCAGTCTGTACAGAACAATTGGGGAACTTATGGCGACGAAACGCAGCAGAATATTTTTGAAATGGACGAAGCTACTAAAATGCTGAAGCACTTGCCGCTGAACGGTGCTTCACCGAACGAGCTGCGCGTCAAAACGAGCGCTGGCGGACCGTTAGCTATTCTCGATTCCTATTACGGTAAGGTTACGACGATGCCGGACGATGCGGCCTATCGCATTGATATTTTAAAGAAGATCTATGTGCCGGATATGAAAGCTGAGCATATGTATCCGAGAGTATTTTTCTCCAAAGAGGAATCAGAGCGCCTGACCCAAACCGAAGCCGACCTGTGGCCATATATTCTGAAGAAGCGTACGGAATGGATGCAAGGCGCGAACGTGGATAAAGAGTGGGACGCATTCATCAAAGAGCTTGATCGTCTTGGCATGCAGGATTGGCTGAAAATCAAACAAACAGGTTACGACAGAGCGGGGAAATAGCCAGTTACATTATAATGCATACCGTCGGAGCGTGAGTTCATGCTATAGCAGGCCATGCTCCGGCTATTATTATTCTGGAGGAGTGGGAGAAACATGAATTATACAGAGAAGTTCCGTCCGCAGTATCATTATTCGCCACAAAAAAACTGGATGAACGATCCGAACGGAATGGTTTATTACGAGAATGAGTACCATCTCTTTTATCAGCACACTCCGTTCGCAAGCCAACCCGATTTCGGGAGAATGCATTGGGGACACGCGGTAAGCTCCGATCTGGTCCATTGGGAGGAGCTTGAACCATCCTTGCCGCCAGGTGAGGACGGTGCAATTTTCTCTGGAAGCGCGGTAGTCGATACACATAACACTAGTGGTTTTTTTGATGATTATGGTTCAGGGCTTGTGGCGATCTATACGAATAACGACAACAAGGCGCAGCCAGGTAAGCCGCAGGTTCAAAGCATCGCCTACAGCAGAGACAAGGGACGGACTTGGACGAAATATGAAGGGAACCCGGTCTTGTTTCCGGAGACGACGCTTGATTTCCGTGATCCGAAGGTATTCTGGCATGAGGATACATCTCAATGGATTATGACTCTGGCCGTTCAAGACCGTGTGGAGTTCTACACCTCTCCGAATTTGAAGGAATGGGCATTTGCTAGTGCATTTGGCGCAGACGTCATCGGAACACATCGCGGCGTGTATGAATGTCCGGATCTATTCTCGATTCATGTCGATGGTGATCCCAATCAGAAGAAGTGGGTGCTCATTCTAAGTGTAGGCGATTGTAATGGAGTGAACCCGAATGAGCCTGAACCACCGGCAGGAGGCTCCGGTATGATGTACTTCGTCGGCAGCTTCGATGGTAAGACATTTACACCCGACGAGCCTATTCTTTCGGTTCATGATGTGAAATGGATTGATTTCGGGTCCGATTTCTATGCAGCCGTCACCTGGAGTGATATACCGGAAGGAGACGGCCGCAAGCTCTGGATCGGCTGGATGAACAACTGGCGCTATGCCGGGACGCTTCCGACTGACAAGTGGCGGGGAAATGCATCCATTCCACGGGAGTTGAAGTTGAGAACCTATCGGGAAGGCCTTCGTCTGGTGCAAGAACCGGTAGAAGAATTGAGAAAGATAGGTTCACCGCTTATGGCTCTGGAGAATGTAACCTTGGTTCCGGATACGAATCCGCTGGCGGACATCACCACTGATAGAGCGGAATTGATCGCGGAATTCGAAATTGGAACCGCAACGGAGTTCGGAATGAAGGTTAGAAAGTCTGCAGATGAGGAAACGGTGGTCGGGTACGATACCCTCAAGATGGAGTTGTTTGTGGATCGCACGAAATCAGGCACTACGAATTTCCATCCGGATTTCGCAGCTAAGCACCAGGCACCGCTGACGCCTGTGAATAACCGTGTACGCATGTCCATCTTCATGGATTGGTCTTCGATTGAAGTGTTCGGTGGTGAGGGTCTAGCGGTCATCTCGGACATGATTTTCCCCGCTTCCGAGAGCAACGGACTTGAGCTCTACGCGGTAGGCGGAGACGTAAAGCTTGTGTCGCTCCAGATCAATGAGCTGGGAAGCATATGGAGAGATGAGGTCAAGGAGGAAGCTCATGCGTATCGGGGCCATTGAAGCAGGCGGAACAAAGTTTGTCTGCGGTGTCGGGAACGAAGAAGGGGAGATTGAGGATCGGATTCACTTTCCGACCCGTCGACCCGAAGAGACGATGGAGAATGTCATCGCCTACTTCCGGGAGAAGAGAGTCGATAGCATAGGGATTGGATCATTTGGTCCGATTGACCTCGAACCCTCCAGTCCGACTTACGGTTATGTGACGACAACGCCGAAACCTGGCTGGGCCGGATATAATTTCGTGGGTACGCTAAAATCGGTCTTCGATGTTCCGGTTGGTTGGGATACGGACGTCAATGCTGCCGCGTTGGGCGAAGCCACATGGGGTGCAGCACAAGGATTGGATAGCTGCGTCTACTATACGATCGGGACTGGCGTAGGAGTCGGCGTCTATACCGAGGGTAACCTGGTACATGGACTTGTTCATCCAGAGGGTGGACATATCCTCACAAGGCGGCATCCGAACGATGACTTTGGTGGCAATTGTCCCTATCATGGCGATTGTCTGGAAGGCATGGCCGCCGGCCCGGCGCTGGAAGCAAGATGGAAGGCTAAGGGCGATACCCTGCCGGAAGACCACCCGGCATGGGAGATGGAGGCGTTCTACATTGCGCAGGCCATATCGAATGTTATCCTGACGTTATCCCCTAAGAAAGTCATTCTCGGCGGGGGCGTGATGAAACAAATCCACTTATTCCCGATGATCCGGGAGCAAGTAGGCAGCCTTCTAAATGGATACGTGAGTGCCAAGCCGATTGTATCGGATATCGGACATTATATTGTCGCACCTATGCTCGGCGATAATGCTGGCTTGTGCGGGGCCTTAGCACTGGGAGTAAGAGCATTGGATTCACGCACAAATGTAAGTTAGTGCCGCCCGATTGGCGGCTTTTTATGTATTTGAGCATTTTGCATCATTCATTTACTTGACTTTGTTGCCAAACGTATAGAGTTTCACTTCCCAGTTGGTATTGCCGGTGAGTTCGCTTTTTTACTTAGGTTCTTTTTTCACGTAGGTGGATGAAGGATGCTAAATACTTGATGCGATACGGTTTTTTAGGATATTGCTATGTGCCTATTTACATGTCATAATCCGTCTACCGGCATATTCACTGTTTGAGAGTGGTATGCTTACCATTCTGCTGCTATGCTAGAATCGTTCATTGAGAACGATTATCATGATGCCAATGGAGAAGTAGAGATTCCAGCAAACGTGATTCTGAATGGGAGTTCGACAAAATGATAATTATTCATTACAATGAGAATGATTATCATATAGAGATCACATGGAGTGCTTAATTATGAACAATTCGATTCAATATAATTTCAATCATTTCTTTGACAAGCTTGAAGGAGGTCATCAAGCCGGAAGTTCAAGCTATATGCTTCACCCTACGACAGGAATAGGACAGGTTCTTCGGTTGTACCCACGCTCTGAGTTGGAGATGGTTATGTCAGACTATAAGCTGTACCAGGACCATGATATACGCCTAGATTCACTCGCGCCAATGGTAGAGTTTGGGTATTGTTATGAAGGTAGCAGGGAGATAAGTGTACCTGGCGCTCGTCAGGAGTTCATGCCTGCCAATTGGAGTTTGCAACTGATTAATACCTCAGAAGCGAGATTGGAGCTAGGCCAAGCACAATCCTTTCGAATGTTGGGCATCGGGATGTCTGTCGGCGTGTTTCATCATTTTATGACCTCCATCGGGGGAGTGCAAAAGGCTGACTTTAACAGTCTTCTTGGAGGAAAGTCGTATCGGTTGCTTCAGGAGAAGCCGCCAGCCTCCGCCAGCGCTTCGCTTCATCACATTGCAGCAAGCCTAAGAGATGGAACGATGAATAATATTGAGCTGGAGTATACGGTGTTAGAACTCCTGGAACTGGCGCTCCGCACTTTTCTTGAAGGAAAAGAGGAACGGATAGGGCTTAGCCAAGAGACCCAGTTGCGCGTCGGCGAAGCGCGCCGAATAATCCTGGAGCAGATGGATAATCCTCCATCATTGTTGCAGCTGTCGCGTATGGTCGGTTTGAATGATTACAAGCTCAAGGTGGGCTTCAAGGAAATGTATGGCAACACCATCTTTGGATACCTGCGAGAGAAGAGGATGGTGCAGGCTTTAAAGCTACTTCAAGCCGGCAAGTCCAACGTCATTGAAGTGTCTTGCGCAGTGGGCTACTCGAATCCAAGCCATTTTGCCGAGGCGTTCCGCAAGAAATTCGGAGTAAATCCCAGCGCATTACTACGTGAAAATTCTTCCCGGATATAACATGGTAATGACAGGCTTTTATTTAGAACGGACTGTCAATTTACCGGTTAACTCTCTCTCTTCACAAGCAACTCAACTTGCCAGGTACAGAAAAAGCCCTTCAGAACCTACTGAAGGGCTTTTTCATGAAATCGGATGGTTAAATTGCAGAGAATCTTAAGGATTCCGTGAAACGGGGATTTTAATCCACCTTGGGGTAGAGGGGGGAGTCTGTAAAAATCATAATAGAAAAATAGTTGTTTTTTTATTTTTTCACAGAAGGGAGAGTGCACGGGTGCGCTCAAAAAATAGTTCTGATTCAAACTTCAATTCAGCCTCTCTTCCATCTTTCTGGCCGTTTGTACTGACCGGGATGTTGATGATTGTGACCACGACAGGGTTTGCGCGAATGGCCTACGGGCTAGTTTTGCCTTATATGCAGGCCGGACTCGGATTGTCAATTTCACAGGGAGGGATGCTTGGCACGATCATGTTTCTAGGCTACCTGGCTTCGGTCGGGTTATCGGGCATACTCGCTGTCCGCTGGGGTAGCAAAGCTGTTCTTATGGCAGGAGGTGGTGCTGTTGTCATCAGCATGTTTGGCCTTTCCGGATCATATTCGTTCATTTGGGTGGCTCTGTTCATGTTCCTGGCCGGAGGGGGCAGTGCACTGGTATTCACTCCGCTCATGTCCCTCATGCTGGGCCAGTTCCCGGACAAGAAGGGAATCGTCCTCGGGATGTTGCTAAGTGGTGCAGGTATCGGGATGCTGTTAAGCGGATTTTTAGTACCCTTACTAATCGCTCAATTCCCCGTTCTAGGCTGGCGTGCGGTCTGGTTAGGGTTCGGTATCATCTCACTTGTTGTGCTAATCGCGGCTTTATTGATCCTGAGAAACCCCGAGATTGTAGGGAGCGTGAAGGAGACAGACAAACCGAAGTGGTTAAAAAATAAAGCATTGATGCAGGTGGCTGTACTCTATTTTCTAGTGGGTATAGCATATCTTGTCCCCAATCTATATCAATCTGGTTATATGCTGGCTGAAGGGATTTCGGACCGCGCTGCCGGTCTGGTGTACGCCATAGCTGGCATCTTCAGCATTGCAGGCGGCCCTGTCTGGGGCAGTCTGTCCGACCGATTTGGTGTAAACCGGATGTTTATACTGGTTTGGGCTTGTGCGACGGCAGGGGATATCATCCCGCTTCTGAATCACAGTATTCCGGGGTTCGTCTTATCATCAGTACTTTGGGGCTCCAGTATCGGTGGTCTGGTTACATTAATTCAGCTGAAGGCTGCGAAACAAGTCAATCCCCGGTACGTTCCAACTGCCATCGGATTTATCTCAATATTCTATGCGGGAGGTCAAATGCTGGGTCCGGGAATGACAGGGTGGATGATTGATCATCTCGGTGGCTACGGAGTGGCTTATGGATTCGGAGCGGTAGTCTACGGCTTTGGGTTAGTCGCCAGCCTGATCTCTGGGCGTAAACAGAATTTTCTGGGGCAGAGCAAAAAGATAAAGCAGTAACAGCGAGTCCACAGAAGGCTTTTCCATTTGGAGAAGGGAGCAGCACCATTTATTAATTGGCCACGACGATTTGCCATTGTTGATTCAAGCCGTTGTTGTCACTCCATTGAATCACATTGGCACCGTCGGTGAGTGCGCCGGAGGAGACGTCTATCAATTTGCCGGTAGCGCGGTTCTTCAGCTTGAAGAAGCCGCCGCCCGCATCTATCAGCTGCCAGTGCTGGCTGGTCCAACCCCCGTCTGACCACTGTTCGATGACTGTTCCATCGGTCGTAGTGCCATTCTCAGGGCCAAGAATCAATCCGCTGTTGGTATTCTTAAGCTTATAGTACCCGTCGCCAGCGTCGATCATCGTCCAACGTTCACTCGGTAAGTTAGTATCGGTCCATTGTTCGGCATCTGCACCATTTACTGTTGCACTCGCTCTAATGTTCAAAGCCTTTTCGCTTTTGCGGTTAATCAGCTCATACGTGAGGCTGCTGTCTACCGTGAATGGAGTTCCTGCGACCGTTCCTGCTGCACTGTCGATGTTAAGCTGCGGGTACCATGAGATGGAGAGGGTGGTCGATGAAGGGAATGTCAACGGCAGCCATACGTATTTGGATTCATTGGCGGGACGCTCCCAGGCTCCGGCCCAGCGGTCACCCATATATAGATAGGACGTGGATGAGCTACCCTCAACAGGAATGATATAGGCGGCTTGTGACTCGGAAGCACGTGAATCTCCGAAATTGGAGAGGGCGCTCCAGGTTCCGCTTATGCTGGAAGCGGTTGCGTATTTCTGCTGGTTAGGAGTCCAGCCTGTTGCGCCGGAAGTGATCAGGAAGTAGGTAGAGCCCCTCTTGAACATAGCAGGAGCTTCACGGTATGAGCCTGCCCACAGGGTCTGGACCAGTGATTCCACGCCCAGAAAATCCGGAGTCAGACGATAAATGTTAAGATCAGCATTCACCCTTGTGGCTGATATCAGATAAGCGGTGCCGTTATCGTTGTATACCGTCATATCACGGGAATCGTAGTCAAGAGGCCTGAAGCTGCCTTGATACGTATACGGACCTTCGATATTGGAGGCTGAGGCAACAGCGACTTTTGCTTCTCCGTAATCTACCCCGTTTTCTTTATGCGCCCATAGCACATATTTTCCGGTTGCCGCATTATAAAGAAGCTTGGGGCGTTCGATATTGGCGGTTGCAAGCTCTGAGGCGCTGCTCTTGGATAGTATATTCGCGCGGAATTCCCAGTTCTTCAGGTCTGTTGAACGGTAAAGTGATACATAGTTCGTTCCATCCCGGTTCTCCCCAACCCAATAATAATAGCTGCCAGACTTGATCATTCCACCGCCATGCGCATTAACCGGATTGCCTGAAGTATCCTTGAACTGAATCCCGTTAAGGAGACTGAGCGGAGCGGCATAGCTCTTGGAGCCAGATCCTCCATAGGACAGGACAATCAACAGAAGGGACAGAAACAGAATAAAGGGTGTTTTAGCTCTTTTCCATTCATTCACTTGCATTCGAGTAATCCTCCTTCATTTCATTCATTATTTAGTTAAGCGCTTACAAAAATCAAACAGAATGTCCTCCTTTCTCTCCAAACATTACCAGTAATACAAATTACGATCAATTTAAACATTTGGATATTTGTAGACAAAATGGATATTTCTTTTGTAACAATTCGCCAGAGCTACCTGAGATGCTTTGGAATCCAAAGCATAACGTCCGTTGCCTGCTCCCCCAATGTCACTTAATGATGATATACTTACCTTGAGATTATGATAATGATAATCAAAATCATTTTATGATCGGTATATCAATTGGGACAAGTGAGATGAGGGAGCGCGGATTGATGCAAGAAGAAGCAGAAGCAGAAGCAAGGCAGATATTTACACCGGAGATGATCGATAAGATGGCCCGCATTTGGGCACGTTCGATCATTACATTAATAGATGTACGCTTTCAGAATATAGCGTCCGAATATCCTTTGGAGCAGTATAAAATGCCTAGCAGCATGTTTATCTATGCCTGTGGAGGGGAAGCGCAAATTCAACTGAATGAAACCACATTTGGAATGGAACGCTTCGGTCTAGTTCATGGCGGGAAGGGTAGCCTGCTCAGTATTTCGCCTAAAAGGGAGAGTGTGAAGACCTTTATGGTCTTTTATAAAGCAGAATCCCCTCTTTTGTTCAAGAAGCACCTGCAGCAATTACTGGAGCAAGTAAATCCATTTGTTCAACAGTTTGGTTATACACCAAGTAATCCTATCTTGCTGCTCGATTGGTTTCAACAAATGTTGAATGACTGGAACCGCGGCAAGGCGATGGATCACCTTCAGGCTAAGGGTTTTCTATATCAATTGATTCATAGGGTGTATAGAGATTTTGAGGGTGGCGAGATTCGCTATCTCCAGCCCTTTCCAGCCAGTTCTGCCAAAATATATCTTGATAAACATTACCGGGAGCCGATTATGTTCCAGGATATTGCCGCTATGTTTGGGATCAGTGGCGGGCAATTAACGCGGTTGTTCAAAAAGAAGGAAGGGATGAGCTTACAGGAGTACCTCATTCAGAGAAGGATTGAAGCTGCCTGCCATGACTTGAAGTATACAGAGGCAACCATTAAAGAGATAGCAACAGGATCTGGATTTGCTGATGAGAAGAACCTGTTTCGGATGTTTAAGAAGTATTACAAGATGACGCCGAGTGATTACCGGAAAATAAACGCACCATCCATGCAGGTTGATGGTATTGATAATGATTCTCATCTTCATTACAATGAGAGGGAACTGGCGAGTCTAGTCAAGTCTTATAGAGATGGGGAATCAAGCATGTTTGGACAAGTACGAAGTAAAGAAATGATCTTTGTGGCGGCGATGAGCCTGATGCTGTTGCTGACGGCATGTACGTCGGGGACGCCAGCGAATAATAGGGGAACGGTGAATCCGTCTGCGGAGACCGGGCAGACCACACAACCGGAAGTACAGGAGACGAAGGCTTCAGAAGCAGTCTCGCAGACCAGAACGATATCTACAGTAAAGGGCGATGTTGAGGTGCCTGGCAACCCTCAGCGTGTTGTAGTCGATTATCTGGTTGGTGATGTGGTAGCTTTGGGTGTAACTCCTCTAGGTGTGGCGAGAGCGACAAAGGGTGAGACAGAGGCGGTGTATTCTAACGAGATTAAAGATTCAATTAACATAAAGATGGAGCCGGAAGATGTCATGGCTCTTGAGCCTGATCTGATCATATTAGCATGGGGCGAAGAGAATTATGAGGATTTATCCAAAATTGCCCCGACCATTTATGTCCCTTATGGTGATATGACTACAGAAGAGCGTATCCATTTTATTGGCAATGTTCTGAATAAGCCGAAAGAGGCTGAGGCTGTTTTGAGTGCTTATGCTAACAAAATCGAAGAAGCGAAGCTATCCCTTAAGAATGCCGGCCTTGCAGACGTGACGATTACGATGGGAGAATTCGGTGATAAAACGAACTCCATCGCTGGAGCCAAACATGCGGTTGGCGAGCTTGTGTATAATCAGCTTCAAATGAAGGCACCGTCAAAGGTTCAATCTGATATTATTGACGCAGATAAATATTGGGGACAGATCTCAATGGAGGTCTTGCCCGCTTACATGGGGGATTATTTGATCGCCTTAGGAGATACGGAGGTTCCTGCTGATCATGCGGTTTGGAAATCACTACCCGCTGTGCAACATAACCGGATCGTAACGGTGGGTTCATCGCTATCTTGGTCCACGGATATAATGACTTCCAGTGCGTTGATTGATCATATTGTCAATCAATTGCTGGCATTAGCTAAATAAGGGGATCTGGAAATACGATGAAAAACAAGCCTGAACAAAATCGCCGTGGGTTGGTGAACTTCACCATGTACATGGTGGTAGGGCTTGGATTAACGGTTCTCATGTCAGCGGCGTCGATTAGCTTTGGTGCCGCTGACATGAGGTTAGCGACTGCATGGGAGGCTATTTTCCGGTTTGATCCAACGCTCACTGAACATCAAATTATTCAAACCCTACGTCTTCCGCGTACCGTAGCCGATCTGATCGTCGGATGTAGCCTTGCGGTTTGTGGTGCGATCATGCAGGGGACAACCCGCAATCCGCTGGCCGACTCCGGGCTGATGGGGATCAGCTCTGGTTCAGCATTCGCGATTGCGCTATGCCTGGCCTTTCTACCGGGGTATTCGTATGGGCAGATGATGCTGTTTGCTTGTCTGGGAGCAGCGCTCGCGACCGGGATCACATACTTCATCGCGTCACTGGGCAAGCGCGGGATGACACCTCAGCGGCTGGTGCTGGCAGGGCTGTCCATCTCCATGCTGTTTGGCGCACTCAGTCAGTATTTGGCGATCAATTACAACCTGGGCCGGGCCTTGGCATTCTGGACCGCAGGCAGTACAGCCGGGGCCAAGTGGGAGGAATTACTGATTATCTCCCCTCTATTTGTTGGTGGTGTACTGCTGGCGTTGGCGCTGGCTCCTTCTGTTACACTGCTTAGTCTGGGGGATGATGTGGCAAGTGGACTCGGTATTCGCAGCGGACTGGTCAAGGGGCTGTCGACAATTACCGTGCTCGTGCTGACTGGATTGGCTGTTGTCGTGGTTGGCCCAATCGGTTTTGTGGGTCTGATTACCCCGCATATTGTACGATACATGGTCGGTGTCGACTACAGGTACATTATTCCGGCTGCTGCGCTATATGGTGCGTTGCTGACCGTATCGGCCGATCTGGCTGGCCGTTTAATCAATAGGCCGTTCGAAACACCGATTGGCATTATTTTTTCTATCATTGGTGTGCCGTACTTTCTCTTCCTGGCCCGCAGGCAAAGGAGGGAATTCGAATGATCAAGCAGCGTTATACGGTGCAACGGGGTATCCTCGTCAATGTAGTGCTTATGGTGCTTATCCTTATGTTTGCTGTCATTAGCATGAATTCCGGCAAGATGAATCTTTCACCGCTAGAAGTGCTGAATGTCCTCCTTGGAAACGGTACCGGCAAGCAAAATCTGATCCTGTTCGATTTTCGAATGCCACGAATCGTACTGTCGATCTTGGTAGGTCTGGGAATGGGCGCGGCTGGGGTCGTGATGCAGAGCTTGCTGCGCAATGACATGGCTAGTCCGGGGACACTGGGGATTAGTTCAGGATCGGGTTTGTTTGTCCTGTTCTTCGTAGTATTCATCGCATCGGCAGGAAAAAGTTCCTTCATTGCCCTGCCGCTGCTGGCCTTTGTTGGCGGCCTGCTGGCGGCGGGATTGATCTTCTTATTATCGTATCACCGTGGGCGAAACCTCTCGCCAATCGGTCTGATCTTAACCGGGGTTGCACTCGGAAGCGGGTATGGGGCGCTGACCACCTTCCTGACACTCAAGCTGGATGATTCGCAGATGGACTTCATGCTGAATTGGCTGGCGGGGAGCTTGTGGGGCGCTGATTGGCGCTATATTGCCGTACTGGCACCATGGGTCTTGATTTTAATCGGTTATATTTTCTACAAGTCCCGGATGCTGAACACCCTCCATCTGGGCTATCAGACGGCAGAAGGGCTGGGACTTTCCGTGAAGCGGCAGTTTTTGGGGTTGTCGATCGCTGCTGTTGCTTTATCCTCTGGCAGTGTAGCTGTTGGCGGGAGCTTCTTCTTCGTTGGCTTGATCGCTCCGCATATGGCAAGGAAACTGGTCGGGCCTGATCACAAATTACTCATTCCGGCTGCCAGCCTGACCGGCGGATTAGTCGTGGTGCTGGCTGACACGATTACGCGCACGGTTAACCTGGGGGGAGATGTGCCGACGGGAATCGTCATTACGGTCATCAGTGTTCCGTACTTTCTTTATTTACTAGCGAAGGCCAATTAGGAGGACGTCATGGAAAGTATTACAGCAGAGCAAATTGATATTGCCTATAATGACACGCTTATCGTCAAAGAACTGGATTTGCAGATTCCGCGTGGACAGATCACCTCGATTATTGGTCCCAATGGATGCGGCAAATCAACCGTACTCAAGGCAGTCGGCCGGCTGCTCAAGACGAATAATGGTACGGTCTATCTGAATGGTGCCGATATCCGCACACTGTCCACCAGGGAAGTCGCCAAGCAGATGGCGATTCTGCCGCAGACGCCAACCGCACCGAGCGGCTTGACAGTCGGCCAATTAGTCGCCTATGGGCGTTTTCCTCATCAACGGGGTTTCGGCAAGCTCTCCAAAGAGGATAAGCAAGTAGTCACCTGGGCGCTATCGGTTACACAGCTTACAGCGTTTGAGCATCGTGAGGTGGATACGCTCTCTGGCGGTCAGCGTCAGCGCGTATGGATTGCGATGGCGCTCACCCAGCAGACCGATCTGATCCTGCTGGATGAACCCACCACCTATCTGGACCTGGCGCATCAGCTCGAAGTGCTGGAACTGCTCTATGAACTGAATCGCAGTCAGCAGGTGACGATTGTGATGGTGCTGCATGACCTGAATCTGGCAGCGCGCTTCTCCGACTATATGGTGGCGATTCGTGAGGGCCAGGTGGTGGAGCATGGCTCGCCAGAGCGTGTAATGACGGTACAGACGCTGCGTGAGGTATTTGCCATTGATGCCGAGATTATGCTGGAACCGCGAACAGGGCGGCCGGTGTATGTGACGTACGAGCTATTGCGTGATAAGCGTAGAGACCAAGAAGCAGATCAAGGATTCCTGCAAGCTGAGGAACAGAAGGAGTCGATTGCCACATGAGAACCGCATGGCGTGTCCTGATGGGCGCACGGAAATACTGGCTGCAGTTAGGCATTGGATTTGCCGGTATCGTGATGGCCACGATTGCCGGGTTTTATTTGCCTTGGGCGCTCCGCTCGTTGACACAATTGGCGACCGAAGGCAGCAGCCGGTTTGCCGCGGAAGCGCTGAAGATTGGTCTGTTGCTGCTTGGAGCCACCTGTCTGCAAGCCATCGGAACATCACTGGCCGGCTATATGAACCATTATGCGGCACTTCACTATGTGGCAGATTTAAGAACAAGATTATATAGCAAATATCAGGAAATGAGCTTGCGCTATTTCCATCGAAGCCGGACGGGTGACTTGACCGGGCGCGTGGTGAATGATGCGATGGAAGCGGAAATTTACATTGCCCATGCCATTCCTGACTTTATCATCAACGGGCTGACTTTTATCGGAGTAGGCATCCTGCTCTTGACGATCAATGTGAAGCTGGCACTGATCAGTCTGATCACAATTCCGTTGCTGCTTGCGATCACGGTATGGCAAAGCAAACGCTTGTCACCGCTATGGGGAGAGAATTCCAAGGCGCGGGGAGAGATTGCTGGCAAGGTGCAGGAGAACTTGTCGGGCATGAAGGAAATCCAAATTTTCAATCGGCAGGAGGAGGAGCGGGGCAACGTTTCCCGTCTGGCTATGAAACATACGAAGACCTATTTGCGCGCCAGTCTGTTCTATGAGACCTCTGTGCCGTTGCTGGCATTTGTGACCGCGCTGGGTACTGTGCTTGTCGTGATACTAGGCGGCAGATTGATGGCAACAGGTGAGGTAAGTATTGCTGATATCATTGGATTCATCGCCTACCTGGGTATGTTCTATCAACCGGTAAAGTCCTTTTCCGGCTTAGTGGAAATGTCCGGGCGAGCCGCCGCTGGTCTTAAACGGGTATATGATGTGCTGGAAGAGGAGGAAGACATACAGGAGAAGCGAAATGCAGTCCATTTGCCGCGTATACAAGGACAGATATCCTTTCAGAATGTCACATTCGTATATCCGGATGGTGCTCCTGTACTAGAAGGGCTGAACCTGACTATTGAGCCTGGAAAGACGGTGGCGCTTGTAGGTACTACCGGTGTAGGAAAGACGACATTGGCCAGTCTCGTTAACCGGTTCTACGACCCGCAGACCGGTTCAATTCAAGTGGATGGCATCGACATTCGGGATGTAACCCTCTCCAGCCTGCGTGACAATATCTCAATGGTGCTGCAGGATACCTTCCTGTTTGACGGCACGGTGTATGACAATATCGCTTATGGATGGGCGGATGCGACCGGGAAAGACGTGATGGCCGCAGCGAAGGCGGCGAAAGCGCATGATTTCATAGCACAGATGGAGCAAGGCTACGATACGGTGATTGGTGAACGCGGTGTACGACTGTCAGGAGGGCAGAAACAGCGGATTTCGATCGCACGGGCGATTCTGCGCAATGCACCGATCCTCATTCTGGATGAAGCGACATCGGCGCTGGATACCAAGACCGAGCAAGAGATCCAGCAGGCGCTGGACGAAATATCGAAGGATCGCACAACACTGGTGATTGCCCATCGCCTATCGACGGTCCGTCATGCCGACCAGATCGTCGTGCTGGAGGGCACAGAGATTGCCGAGACGGGTACGCATGAGGAACTGCTGCGTAGCGGCGGCATTTATGCACGATTGTATGCGACGCAAGCTTCTTGAATGTAATCGGATCGGTCTTCAAGGGTCAGGACCCCTAATTAAAGAGAACGGAGCAAGAGGCCCATGCAACCCCGCATGGGCCTCTTGCTCCGTTCAATTCACTTCCCCCCACCCGGAATCGCAACCTCATGTCCAACGGTTGCGGCCATGCGGGCAATCGATTTCGGGTCGGAATTTCTCACATTTACGTCGATACGAGGGGTGTAAGCAGCTTCGAGCCTTGCAGCTTCGTCGTCGGATAGCTTGATCGAGAGGGCTTTGATGGCATCGTCAATGTGACTGGTTTTGAGGGCTCCTACGATTGGGGCGGCAACGACGGGATTGCGATACAGCCAGGCAAGCGAGATTTCGGCGCGACTGACTCCGCGTTCCTCTGCTACTTGGCCGATGGCCTCGACGATTTTTTGGTCGGCTGCCGCAGTTGCCTGGAAGTATTGGGCAGCACCGGATTCGGTCTCGGAGCGGGCTGTTTGTGCGCCCCAAGGCCGGGCCAGGACCCCACGGGACAGCGGACTGAAGACCATGGTCTGAATCCCTTCGTCGGCACAGAGCGGGATCATTTCGTTTTCTTCTTCACGGGCGATTAAGTTGTAGTTGTGTTGCATGGAGATGAAGCGTGTCCAACCGTTCTGTTTCTGGAGATGCAGGGCCTTGGCGAACTGCCAAGTTCTCATGGTGACGCTTACCTCGCTGGTTCCGTGCGAATACAAATTAGCAGTATCAAAGAAGTTAATCCCTGACTCGAGCGCATGTCTGATCATAAGGCGGCTGCCTTCCTCGCCCAGCTAGGGTAACACTGAGGGGATCTCTACTATCGTAGCTCCTTCACAGAAATCTATTCTGGCATGATCCAGACAATCTCGCAGATTCGTACGAAAAACTTCCGGCCCCTGGTATCCAATACAACGTGGTCTGGCTTAACTTCCACTAAGCAGCCGCTTATCCCACCGCGAGTGGTTTCGAGCACCACCTGTTTACCTTTTACAGACATTAAGGTTTCGACTACATAGGGATCAATAGGATAGACCATGATTGCTTGCGGCATTTGTTGCTGCATTGGATACATTTGATTATTCAGCACTTTGTTACCTCCCGAATGGTTATACATCATCCTATGCTAATGCCAACATAAAGAACTGGGCGGATGCCCATGCAATAACGAATTCCCTAATCATTATTAAATAAAAAATGGAAGCAAGTACAAAGCTGTAATGGCACCAAAGGGGATCGGTCTTGGATAAAAGCGGCGGCGCGGGTAGAAACCCGGATAGTATCCGAATTGTCTGTAGGTTGTTGCGTTAGCAGGCATTCCGTTCATCTGGCCCATCATTTCATTGGTGGGAATGGCAAGTGTAATATAGTTCTGATCGATATGAGCAACAAACCCGTCGTGAGATTGACCATCGCTTGTAGTAATACCGACATACTTATTCATACAATTCCAGGCAACTTGTTGATAATTCGTTTCCATGGGTAAACCTCCTCAAATACTATCTCGTCAACAGTCTATGGACTACAACCCATATCCATCACGGCATATGCCCATAGCACACAAAATTCTCACAGAAGGACCGATACAGATATGAGCTGGTTGAGCAGATCTTGCAGAAATTTTCCATAGCGGAGGGAATGATTTATCCGTTGTTAAGAAGGCTGGCGGCGGATGGTAACTAAGATGAGATTGGCTATGAGAATGTGGACGGCCAGAACGCTGGGCATTAAAGCAGGGGATACAATGGACATTTATATTGGAGGGGCAAAGCATACGCTGAACGTTACCGGAATCTACAAGACGATCACGAACATGTCCAATTCGGGGCGGATTACCGCCGACGTCATTGTGAGATACTCTCCATACCTTTGCTCATAAATAAATTTCCTTGTTCTCATATACATAATATCCCAAAGTAACTATACTGATCATATATATCTGGAAGAGGGATGATTATGAGCCAACCCCCAACAAGAAACGATTTTCGCCGGGAAGTTAAACGGATAATAGACAAAGCACGTAACGAAGGATATGAGTATGTAGATATTGTTTCTGGTGATGTTCATAGAAGTGTAGGAGGGTATCCATCGCCTGATAGTAACCACAGAATGCCCCTATGCTGTGAAGCTATGTATGATTATAAAAAAAGAATTGATGAGATTCTTTTCTCAACGCCAAGTGGAAAAAGTAGTACATTAAAGATTCGTTATTATACATAGGGTAATCTCTGCTCATGGTAAACTTTAAGGAATACAAAGGAGGATGAAGATGCGTAGAAGTTTTTTAGTATTATTGTTTTTGATTTTTTTGACTGCCTGCAGTTCGAAGGGGGGCGGTCTAACCACGGATGATCTTGCAATAGAGAAAGTAAATGATGAAAAACAAATTGTAAGCTATGGTATGAGTCGTTCAACAGCAGAAAAGGTGCTTGGAGAAGGGGAAAAAGACAGTGAGGCAAACTCTTATAATTATAAGAATGGTGTAAGGGTACTCTACCGAGATAATTCTGTAGTGTTTATTTATTTAGGTGAAGCTTCTAAAGGTGTCTATAGGACTGTACAAGGCGCTGAGATAAATATGAATACAGATGAACTGAAAAAAATATACGGTGAGGATAATTACATAGGAGAAAATGGAATGGTCTTTGCATATGCATATGACTCGATAAATAAAAGATATCTCTCCGAGATGGTAGCTGGCTCAGAAGAAAGAGAAAAAATTTATGAAATATCTTTTGGTTATAATGGGGGAGAATTGGAAGGTATACTTTTGTCGGATCATAAAGCAACCTTTGATAGGAAGTAATAAAAAATTAGGGAAAATACTTAGGGGGATAAAGAATGCGTAAGGTTACTTTTACATTATTATTTGTGATTTTTTTGACAGCTTGTGGATCTTCAAAAAGCGGAATTACACCAGATGATATATCAATTGTAAAGGTGGACGATGAAAAGGCCATCGTTACTTATGGTATGAGCAGGACGGGTGCTGAGAAGGTTGTCGGTGAACCGGAAGATGAAGGAATTGGAAGTAGGATAAGGTACAATAACGGTATCTCGATTACATATAGAGATAATTCAGTGGTTTTCATCAGTCTTAATGAAGAGTCAAAGGGGAAATTCAAGACTGTAGATGGCGCAGAAATTAATATGAACAAGAACGATTTTAAAAAAATTTACGGTGAAGATAAAGCAGTAGAGGCACCCGACACTCTTAATTACGTGTATGATTCTGAAAAGAAAGAGTATGTGAACGAATTGAAGCCAGATCAAGAAAATGCTAAATACAAAAAATATCTTGTTTCAGTCAAGTTCAATGACAAAGGGGAGGCAGATTTGATTCTAGTTTCTGATATTAACGCAGCTCTTTATTTACATTGAACTATATAATGCCAATATAACAGAGTTAAGAATTGTCTTAAGAAAAGTAGGACTGCATAACATATGCTAAAGGTATGCGGATCTAGAAATTGCTTTTCATATAACGGACTTAAGCCCTTAGCCATCGCTATGGGCTTTTTATCGGCTTATTTTTCACTCCTTTCAATCACAAACAGAACTAGGCTCTGTATAGACGGTAGGGTAGATTTCCATTAATTCGCTCTCCATCTTGCAGGCTTTAGCTGTCATTTCGTCTAACTCGCTTGCTGCAAAATCCTCATCAACGATAGATTCCATTAGGTTGGTGTATTCCTCTGCTAATTCCTTATCCTCGTTTATTTGATTAACAGTAATTTCGTAGTCAGACAACGACTTCTCTAATCGATCTCCAATATGGAGCAGGTCTTGACGATCACGTTCCTTTTTCGCGTCATACAGAATTTTTCCGCCAATACTGCCACCAATTAACAAGACCGCAACAAGTAGTAGCCACCATTTCTTACTGTTCATAGATCCCCCTAAATATATGTAATTAACCAAAATCATTCTATCAGAATGTGGTAATATTTACTATAGGATTAAATAAACATTAGTATATAGTGTGGACAACAATTAGAAGGAGAGTGTAATGTCGAAAAACATAAAATTCCTGTTATCGATACTTATCATCTTAGTATTCATTATTTTTATTCGTAGTATGAAAAGTACTGCTGCTATTGTTCGAATTGCAGAAATAGATAAACAAAACATTACTGTAACCATGGAATGGGGAGAAAAGATAAATATAAAAGTTCCCTCTAAATTTGATACTAAGGAATTAAATAAAACATCTTATTATTTAGTAGTTTTTAATTCTAATATGATTCAAAAAAACAGATTGAAGAAAATAGAGGAATCACAATAATCTTTGGATATTTAATGCTTATGAAGGTCAAAGTGGTTGCAAAGCCGGGGTATGTTATTATAACGAAGAATTAGGTAATGTTAAGTAATAAGAATTAATTTAGCGGATTTCTTGAAGATAGATCATAATTCTTCATTTCATTATTATTAATTATTTGAGGTGGTTTCATGACTGTGTTGAAGAAGAAAACCTACTGGATTACTACTTTAATAATTCTGTTACTCTCTTTAATGAAACCTATTTCTATTGAACACTCGAATACAGCGTACGAATATAAGTTTGGAGCCTTGTTTCCATTTCTTAGCCTTAGACTAAATAATTTTTCTTCTGGGTATCAAGATATTTTTAGTATATCTGCACAGGCTGAGAGTTATGAGCTAAACATTATTTCATTAGTTGGAGTTTGTTTAGTTTGCTTCCTCATTTCCTATGTACTACTAAAAATTGCTATAGCACTTTTTGGGAAAAGAACTAACTAATATAGATAGATACCTCTGCAATACCTTTCACCTTTTCCCCGTCCAAGAGCCATACAACAATCATTTCTCGGTTTACGGCCGCAGTCTTAATGTTTTGTTTAAGCTTTTTATCCATCAATACACCCCGAATCATTTCTGATTATTGAGACACACCTCAAAAGAGTGAGTGGACAAACCAAAGTTTTTGAAATTAATCACGACGGAAATACAGCAGAACTTAATCTCACATTAGCTAATACATCACGTGGTCCTGAAGTTCAAGCAAACGAATTGATTTACAATGGAGAAAGTTATAAACGCTGGGAGGTTGCAGGTTCTCATAATTCGTTTTTAGAACTTGTGAAAATTACAATGAAGTATGACTATAAAGGCAGCAGACAAGAACTGTTAGACAAAATATATTATAGTGATGAGAGGTAATGGGCGATTACTACGTATAAAGTCCTGAAGAGCGATACAGACTTCATGATTACAGCCATGTCACAAACGCGAGTATCTGTCTGGCACCAATACAATGACTATCCAGAAGGATGAATAAAAGATTATGGAGGAATAGTAGAAGGGTATCATTCAGGTATAGTTAAAATAGCAGGCAATTGTTTTAGAAGAGATTGATTTGAATTCAGAGCATACATAAAATAACCCGCCAGGCTAATTGCCGGACGGGTTATTTTTTATCACTATTCTAAATTCAAATCATTAAGCGATGTAACCTTCTGAAGCTCTCCACGTGCTTCTACCTTCAACATTGTAATTGTAACCATCTTCACTAGCTCCGCCAGTTTCTAGAATACTAATAGATGAATTACTTGGAATACTACCTTTATATGATTTTTTAACTGTAACATCAGATAATGTAAATACTATGTTACCATAATCAAAGCTTTTAGTTGAATTGACTTTAATATTTGCAATTAAAGATGAGCTTTTTTCTAGACCCTCAATAGAATCGAAACTCTCTGTTAAATCAAAATGCATCTTCACATTATTATTTGAATCGGATGCATCAGATTTGTAAAAAGTAAAGCTCAATCCTCCAATCAAAATAAAGGTTAAGACAGTTATTAATAATTTATTAATATTTTTTTTGTTTTTCATGGTTTTCGTCCTTTCTCATATTAATATAGGGTATTAACACCATTTTTGTCATCAGATCCTGGGACAATTGCTGTTCTACCGCCACTCCAAGTACACATTACCTGATTTGTTGCAGATACATGATCTAGTCCAAGAGCATGTTCTATCTCATGAGCAGAAACCCCTTGTCTTTGTTCGTTGGTCATATTGTCCATTGTACTCATATTAAAATCTATATCTGAACTTTTATAAATACCTGAACTGTGAACTGGTTTATTTGCACAACGAGCATTCCATCCTATGTTAGCTCCATAAGTGTCATTATAAAAATATATCTGATCTTTTCCGCCCAGAGATCCATTGTAATCTAGAGTAACATCAACTCCTGCATTATTCCATGCTTGAACACCATTGGCCATGGCAAAATTATAAGTTGCAGAAGTCCCTATATATATATATTATGAATAGTGCTGACGCCGTACTTACCACCAATTGTCGTGTAAGCGTTTACTGAATTAGAAGAAACTGAAAACGATGAAAAAAGTAACATAGCAACAGATGTTAATTTCATCAATCCAGATTTCATTATAATATTTTCCTTCTTATGGAATATTTGTATTCCTCATCATGATAAAACTTCTGACATGACCTGTCAATTAATTATTGTAAATTTAAAACAAAAAAAGGAGATAAGAACCATTTTAAATAGTTCAAATCTCCTATTGGTGATCAGGACCCATATTTGCCGATATTCTTTCCTTTATAGTATTTGCCGTTAGACTCAATAGCGATAGCTTCATCAGTTGAAACATCTTTTATTTTAAAGATTTTAGTTCCAACACTATATTTATTAGAAAATATATTAGAAGAGAAACTTTTAGCTTCATCATCTGAATATTCTTCTACCTCACCTAGTTGTTCATCCACAGCATCAACTGTTTCATCATTGAAGGTGTACATATCTCCATTCCAGACAACAAAAAGGTAACTCCAATCGCTACTAGTAGCTTGTTTAGATGACGGGTTGCAACCTATTGTCACAATTATTAAAAGAATGAATGCAAAAACCAGACAAAAGAACTTCTTCATAAGAACGTGCCCCTTTCTGGATTAAATTTCTATATGTATAATTTAACATAAAATTTACATTTATTTTTATATAATCAAAATAAAAAAATAATGATATTGGTTGTTATTCAAGTGAAGTGCTTTGTTATTTCCATTGAATAAACGGCATCCGTGACGGACGGATTAGGGCTATCAGCCTCACCATCGTTGCACCTTGGTTGTTCCTTGCGTCCAATAGCCTGTCGTGGCAGCCTGTGCAGAAGTGTAGGTATGCTTGATGATTCCTCACGTAAGTTGCTGCGGATTATCGTTCAATTCCAAGGATACTTTCCTGCACTGGCAGAATTGGAGCGGCTGAGGGGCCGGAGAATTGCGGCAATCAAAGCGGGAATGCTGAAGCTTGTCGGGCACACTACATTCAATGGAACAAGAAACTGCCGGTTGAGAGCGAAATTGTGATCAAAGCATGGGAGAGGGACGTCCAGTTTAAAAATCAAGCTGAAGAAAGCCTGCCGAAGCCTCAGCACTGGACAGCGACAGGGAATACAAATTACTGGACCGATTACTAAGATGCCAAAAGTAAGGCCCCGGGAAGCTTGAGGGGGTTGTTTTTAGCCGATATCCTCCAACAATTCTTTAGAGTTATTCTGCACATTACCTACAGCCGAAGGGACTTTATAAGCTCTCATCTTTGAAGCATCATAAGGCTTCAGCAACTTTGAGGGGGAGCTAATATCATCATTATCTCTCCCCAGCCATTCATACTCATCCTCCGACCGGAGGATCACCGGCATACGGTCATGTATATCAGCCATTAAACTGTTTGGGGTAGTGGTGATAATTGTGCAGGTACTCAATTTCTTTCCTTCGGGATCTTCCCAAGTGTCATACAATCCGGCAAAAGAGAAAATGCCGCCATCACTCATAAGGATTCGATACGGCTGTTTGCCGGAGCCATCCTTTTTCCATTCATAAAACCCGTCTGCGGGTATAATGCAGCGTTTGGATTTAAGCAGCCGTTTAAAGGCGGGCTTCTCAGCAACGGTCTCCGCGCGGGCATTAATCATCTTACTGCCGATCTTATCGTCTTTGGCCCAGAAAGGTACCAACCCCCAGCGCAGTTCACCCAGGAGATTGCCTTGGTCACCGGCGATTACAGCAGGGAGATTATGCATAGGTGCCACATTATAGTTTGGTTTCAGAACAGCAATTTTGTTGTCATCTATTAAATAATGTGAGATCAATTCTTCAAGTGTGACTGTGATCGTAAAGCGTCCACACATATAATCAACCTCCCTATAAGGATGTCTTTATAACTTTATAAACTATAAATATGGTATGAGAAGTTAATCTATCAAAAAATTATACAACTCTTCAAATGTCTCCTCAGGCGCCTCTTCTGCTAAATAATGTCCGCAATTTATTCCCCGGCCCTCTACGGTTTCAGCCCAATCCCGCCAAACCGACAATACATCATACCATTTAGGGAGTTCGCCCTGATCACTCCATAATACTAGAACGGGACATATCATTTTATTGATTCCACGATCTGCCTCGTCTAATTCAAAGTCGATAGAAGCGCCGGCCCGATAGTCCTCACACATTGCATGTATCGTTCCTGGCTGATGAATACAACGTAAATAGTCGGCTAAGGCTTCGGGGTGAAAAATACTCCTGTCTCCCTGAAAATAAAAATCATCCGAATTTAGTCCAATCAATTTTTCAGGAAGATCGAATGGTTGGGCCAGAAAGAACCAATGCCAGAATCCGAGAGCAAATTCTTTATCTGTGCGTCTAAGGGCTTCTCCTGTTGGGATAATATCAAGGACAGCCAGCTTGGTGACGACTTCAGGAAAATCAAGAGCCAGACGATAGGCGCATCTTCCCCCTCTGTCATGACCTACAACTGAAAATTGTGTAAATCCCAACTCTTTCATCATTTCAATTTGATCTCTGGCCATAGCTCGTTTGGAATAAGGAAAATGATCATTTGTGGTTTGAGGTTTGGAACTATCACCGTATCCTCTTAAATCCGGCATAACTACCGTGAATTTTTTGGCCAGAAGCGGGGCGATACGGTGCCACATCATATGCGTTTGAGGATGACCATGCAAAAGAAGTAGCGGAGGTCCTTCTCCGCCGTGCCGTAAGCGAATCTTCACATCACCAGTATCCACTGTTTTTAGTTGAAAATTTTCAAATAGCATCTGCTTCCTCCTTATTGAATAGCCTTATATCCAAAGTTACCCGTAGAAGTGTTTTTTAATCTTCCAATAAGGGGATTTAAATTAGGGAGGGTTTAGATAGGACCGCTTATCGGCATCAGAAAACCTCCCCATCCGATTATAGCGCTTGGCTATTAAGGATAGAGGAGGTAAGTGTTGGGACTACTTATTCGGTTGCTGTATACTCACTTACTTCAAAGGTTAGGAAGCAAGCCCCTCCTCCCCGGTTAAAACCTCTACCATAATCCCCGCCCCCAAGCGAAATCCATACTTGAAACTAGCTGCCAACTCCATGCCATGAGTTTGACCATACAAGTCTAACAGTGCTTCTAATTCGTCGAATTGCTCTGTTGAAAGCCGTCCCTTCCAAACCTCTATGATCTCAGATGTTCTTTTTCTTAAAATAGAGAACTGCGGGTCATCGGGTATGATATTTTCATCTGGGTGCAAGTTGCCGTGATACAGGCTCTCAAGAATACTGACCACTTGCTCATCTCCTTCATCGATAGAATACTTTGTGTTCAACAATAAAAGATGTAAGCTGTTAAATCCACGTAGTATACTCTACAGAGCGATAGAATTGTTTTCTGAATCTTTCAACATCAATATTTTTAAAAGGAGGTACCCATGAAAAAGAGAAACGTACTGCTTTCATTCATTCTTCTATTTATTATTACCTACATCGCGTTTGGGGCATGGATATCGCATGATACCAAGATCATATTAGAAGAAGCTATGAGGAAGGACGCTGATATGAATTACATGAGTCCTTCAGTATACAGCAAAATAAATCCTGTTGAACGCGGGATGACATCTGATGCTTTTGAGTATCATTCAAGCTCTCATCATATCGGTTTTGTATTGCCGCTGCACTACTTCGCAGGTGCAAAAGTATATGTGACTCAGAAATATGATGATGATTTTGGATTCAGAGAACCTGTTCAGCTAACGCTGAAATTGAAATCCGGGAAGTGGTACGCGACAAAGGTTAGTATTCAGCCTTAACAGAAAAAAGGGCTCCAGTTCATCAGAACTGGAACCCTTTTTGTTTCCCTCAGCACGGCAAAAAAATCTCAAATTCCGTGCCTTGCCCGGTTGTCGATCGGACCTGGATTGTGCCGCCGTGTGCTTCGACGATGGTCTTGGCGATGCTCATGCCGAGCCCGGAGCCGTCTGTGGATTCCTCGGTATTGGTTCCGCGGTAGTAGCGGTTGAACAAATGATGCAGTGTTTCCTCGTCCATCCCTTTGCCATTATCGATTACCCGTATGCAAGCTTGGTCGTGGACTCGGGTAAGAGTGACGGTAATGGTTGTGCCGGGCGGATTATGCTTGACGGCATTGGACAGCAGATTGTCCATCAGGCGCTGTAACCAGGTGACATCTGCCTGTATGAGCAGGGAATCCTCTTCCCCGGTGTATTGGAACCGATACTCAGACATGGTGGCGTCATTGACGTACTTCAATACGGCGCAGCGCACCAATTCTGCCAGATCGAGCTCCCGCCGGACCATGATGGAATCGCTCTGCTTGAGCTGATGAATCAGAGAGAAGTCGGAGATTAGCTCCAGCATATAATCCCCTTTTTCCCGGATGGTCGCGCCCATGATCCGCATTTCCTCTTGGCTCCATTGCTCAGGCAGCTTCTCCAGCATATACCCGTAACCCTGAATCGTGGCCAGAGGGGTGCGCAGATCATGGGAGATCCCTGACATCCACTCCGCTTGCTCCTTCTCCAGCCTTTTGCGGTCCCTCTCGATTTGAGCCAATTGATGTGTCATTTGATAGAAGGCCTGAATGACTTCCTGATAGAGTCTGTTGCGGGTTCGCATGGTGCCATTGCGGCGGAATACCTTGCGCTTGTCCTTGGCAGTCAGCACCTCGTCATATTGCCCTTGGCCCATACGTTCAAACCAGCCTGCGAACAGAATCAGGGGCCGCCCGTAGCGGTAGCCATGCCAGATGGAGATCGACAGCGCGAGGATCAGAATTAGCACTGCAATCCAGATGAGTCTCGGCGTTACTTTTTCCAATACAGGATGCTTCAGAGGGAGTCCCGCTGCATGGGGCGTATAGACGATCCAGGTCATCCCGCTCGGCTCGTCCCGGTGGGCCACAATACCCGCGTCATAGTTGTCCGGAGACTGCTGGATGGCAAGAATGTCAAGCGGCCGGTATGCTTTTGGTGCATACGTGTGATCGCCAATGCCTTGTACAGTGTTACTCTTAGAATCGACCACTTGCAGATAACTTCCGGTCTCCCGAAGCTGCTGTTCCAAGAGGGGAACCGCCTCACTCCTGACCATGCCCTGCTGTTCGTAAGCGTTGAACCAGGCCGTAAGCTGGTCAAGATCAGGAGTTGGATAGCCGAGCACATATAGTAGCGGGTCCTGGAACGAGAAATTCAGTTGCGTCTGCACAGCATAAGACCCCAGTCTCCGTGTCTCTTGAATATCGAGCAATTGAGCGGTGGAGTAGGAGGCAGGCAGCGTAGGGTAGGGCGTTGTGTTAATGCTGTAGACGACCTCTCCTTCTGCATTAACCACCTGCAGCCACATCCCTTTCTCCCTAATAAGCTTGTTCCACTGAGAGAAGATATGAAGCTTCCCGTCTTTGTACTGGGCTTCTTGGGAGATCTGCTCCAGGACGCCAACCGGAAAGTTCCGGCGCATCTCATTGCTGGTCATGTTTTGGAAGAACATAATGCAGGCAGCCAAGGCAATGGTCACAATCGCCAGCGCATAGAAAATCAACTGATACGTGAAGTGGAAAGCCATACGTTGCTGGATCTTCATCGTTCCTCCGGCTCCTTCACTAGCTTGTAGCCGAGGCCGCGTACCGTAAGCAGCAGCTTCGGGTCGCCGGGATCGAGTTCGATCCGCTCCCGGATGCGGCGGATATGCACCATCACGGTGGAATCATCGCCCTGTCCGTTGATCCCCCAGACCTTGTCGTAGAGCTGGGTTTTGGAGAAAACGATTCCGGGATGCCGGCAGAAGTGCAGTAATAGCTGGAAGACCTGTGCAGGGCAAGGAACGGGTTGTCCCTCTACGGTCAGCTCGCCCTCCGCTTCGCTTACGGTGAAGCGGCCGAACCGGTAAATTCCCTCATCGGGAACCTTCGCAGCAGCAGACGCCAGAGCTTCCGGCTCCAACCGGCGTATACGCGCTTGAATTCTTGCGGCTACCTCCAGAGGGTTGAAGGGCTTGGTGATATAATCATCCCCGCCCATGGCGAAGCCTTTTAGAATATCGAGATCAGTCGCCTTGGCTGTCAGGAACAGGATATAAGGATTTCCGTATTCGCGGATCTTGGAACAGAGCTCCAGACCGCTGCCATCGGGAAGCATAATGTCAAGCAGGACAATATCGGGGACCACGCGTTGCACCAGGCTGATAGCTTCAGCACAAGTGGAAGCCCCATACAGTTGTTGAAAACCTTCGCGGCGAAGCACCATTTGCAGCATGGTGATGATTGAAGGTTCGTCGTCGATGATAGCGATTTTAATATCGGATAGAATTGGCATTTTGTCACCCTTGTTCAAAATAGCATAGTTATCTTAACAGAACCTAAACAGCGGGCACAAAATTCAGCGAAAATTCAGCGGTTCGTTTAAGTTCTGTTCCGGTGGGGTTGGTAGGATAGGTCTGAGCAGTAAATTTGAGCTTCGATGAGAAGAATAGGAGGAAAATAGCATGAGTAAAAAAGGTCACGATCGGGGGAATGGCAATGAGCAGTCCATCTCTGTCTGAACAACCTCACACCCGACCCGGCTGGCCGGAGATCCTAACTGCACTGTCCCTCTATATGATCGGCGTCGTAATCCTTGGGGTCTGGATGCTTCAAATTCCTGATGAGCAAGCCATTTTGCGGATTAATATCGGAGGCGCGGGCAATGGTCTGATTGGCTTCCTGGCTTTGTTTGCCGCCTACGCTCTGCGGATTCGCAATTTACGCGCTTTCGGGTTTCGGAGGACGGAGCGGAAATGGCTGCTGGTGGCGGTCGTCATCGGGATTGCTGCGTTCGGGGGATGTTTTGTGATCGAAGGAATCTATTATCACTTTATTACCGAGATCAACACCCAGGCGGATTTCCAGACGGCAGCGCAAGGCGGTCCGCTCTCCATGTTTATGCTGCTTATCACCGGTGCCATCCTCACGCCGCTCAGCGAGGAATTTGTATTCCGCGGCGTCATTGCCAATGCACTGAACCGTTATGGCCCATGGGCCGGAATCGTAGGCAGCGCTGCCATCTTCGGCGTGGTGCATGGATTCACCGTTATCCTGCTAGACGCATTCATGGTCGGCGTTCTGGTAGCATACCTGTTCCGCAAGACAGGCTCTATCTGGCCGGGAGTCGTGGTGCATATCGTGTATAACAGTCTCAATCTTCTTTATTATTCTACGCTGTAGATGGAGGAGGGGAGTGAATATGAAAGTACTTAGGCTGTCGGGAGGTTCCCGGCAGTTTTTTATTAATGAAACCGATTACATTACATTGGAGCCTGGATTGAAAGTGGCGAGTAACATTGCATACGCTTTTCCCAGCCCCGGAGCGGAATAGGAATAAATGGTTTACTAATACAGAGCTAGACGATAAGATGAAGCCAAAACCAGTTATTGCCGATGGGCGAAGAGAGGGAACAGAATGAAACCCGTTACCGTATATGATATCGCCAGGGAAGCCAACGTCTCGGTTGCCACCGTATCCAGAGTGCTTAATAATACCGCCCCCGTCAAAAAAGAAACGAGGGAGCGGATTACTGCGCTGATCGACAAGCACCAGTTCCAGCCCAACGCGCTTGCGCGAAGCCTGATCCGCAAAGAAACCGGGATGATCGGGTTCATCCTGCCGGATATCACCAACCCGTTTTTTCCGGAGGTGCTGGCCAGCTTTGACCGGGAGACGAGAAAACTGGGCTACACCTGTTTTTTGTGCGATACCGTCTCTTCAGATGAGGAGACTGACCTCCAGTATGCGCGGGAATCACAGTATCTGGGGATATTGATGGAGAAGCAGGTCGATGGCATTGTGATGATTGGCGGCAGGCTGGATTTGTCCAAGCCGGATGCGGCGCTGGTGCGGGAGGTAGAGGAAGCGGCCAAACGTGTTCCGGTGCTGATGATTAACGGGAACCTGCCCAACACGAAGATTCACCGGGTGGCGGTCGACCAGAGGCTGGGAGCGGAGCTGGCTGCACAGCATTTAATCGATCTTGGACACCGGGATATCGCCGTCATTGGCGGTTTCTTGCATATGTCCAATACGCAGCAGCGGCTTCAGGGATTCCGGACGGCCATGCGAAACAACGGTCTGGAGGTCCGCAAGGAATGGATGGTCCATGGGGGATTCTCTGTCAACAAGGGCTTCAACTTTGCCGAGCAGGTGCTGAATCTGCCGGATCGGCCGACAGCGATCATGTGTATGAACGACCTGGTGGCCATCGGAGCATTGAAAGCGGCTGACCGGGCGGGAATTGCCGTGCCGGCGGAATTGTCCATCGTCGGTTATGATGATATTCCATTTGCGTCCTTCAGCATTCCTGAGCTGACTACGGTTTCGCTGATGGCCAGCGAGATCGGCCGTCTGGCGGCAGACATGCTGCATAAGCTAATTGCCGGCAAACAGGTGTCCCGTTTACATTCGGTTATTCCCGAGCTAAGGGTACGCCAGACGACGGCGCCTCCCCGGAAATAATTGATCCGTGAACATAAATTAATAGTTGACTTTGAAATAACGAGGGCTTATTCTGTTGAAGAAAGCCCTTACATTTTATTTTTTAATGAAACCCATTTCACCTATAATCCGATTACTTGCTGAATGAACAAGGAAACTCCCTGGGAAATTTGCGAGAAGAAGAGAGACAGGATGAATAACGGGTTTTATTTTTTTATTTTCTTGTGAAATGGGTTTCATTATTTTAACAGCCGGTAGCTGCTATCTAATCAATTAAGGAGGGGTCTTATGTCCACTGCTTCACCTGCCCAATTGACAGAGAAGAGGTATACCAAATCCAAGCGCGGCCGCTGGAAACGTTTTAAGAACAACAAGACATTGCTGCTGATGTGCTTTCCGGCGATAGCGTTTTTTCTCATCTTTTCCTATCTGCCTATGCCTGGGCTGTATCTGGCGTTTATCAAGTACAACTATTCTGACGGCATCTTCGGAAGCGCCTTTGCCGGGCTGGAGAATTTCCGGTTCCTTGTCATGACGGGTGACCTGTGGCGCCTGACGTTCAATACCATCGCTTATAACATCGCGTTTATCCTCCTCGGCAATATGCTTCAGATTACGGTCGCTGTGCTGCTGAACGAGATGCGGTCCAAATGGTTCAAGAAAGTATCCCAAACCATGATGTTCCTGCCGTATTTCGTATCCGCCGTTCTGATCGGCCTCATCGCCTACAACATTCTGAGTTATGATTATGGCATTTTGAATTCGGTCCTGCACTCCTTGGGACTGGATCCGGTGAAGGCTTACTCGAGTCCGGGGGCGTGGCCTTTTATCATAGTCATTACGTACTTATGGCAGAGCACCGGTTATGGCTCCATTGTGTATTTCGCCGCCATTATGGGGCTGGACAGTGAGATTGTGGAGGCTTCGGAGATCGACGGAGCCAATGCTTTTCAGCGTATCCGGTATATCGTACTGCCTTGGCTCAAACCGACCTTCATCATTCTGCTACTGTTCTCGCTTGGCGGAATCCTTAAGGGGAACTTTGGATTATTCTTCAATCTGGTGGGGGCTAACAACACAGCGTTATACGCCTCTACGGATATTATCGAGACCTATGTGTTCCGCTCGCTGATGACCAACTTCAACTTCTCGATGGGCAGTGCGGTCAGCCTGTATCAATCCTTGTTCGGATTCATCGTTGTATTATCTGCGAACTGGCTGGTCAGAAAGGTATCGCCTGACAATTCACTTTTTTAGGAGGACTTGCCCATGGATGAGACTTTTGTAAGCGCACACAAAAAAACCGACGCCAGCGGACTTGTCGTTCGGTGGATTGGATATCTGTTTATCGGCTTCTTCGCCCTCTGCTGCCTGTTGCCGTTCTTGCTGGTGTTGGGGACCTCCTTCACCTCCGAATCGGCCATTAAGCTCTCCGGCTTCAACTTCTGGCCCAAAGAATTCAGTCTGTTCGCTTATAAAATTGTGTTCGAGAATCCCGATCTGATCATCGGCTCCTATATAGTAACGATTGTCATGACTATCGTAGGTACGGCGGTTGGCCTGCTGCTGGTGGCTATGACGGGATATGCGCTGCAGCGGCCGGACTTCATGTACCGCAACAAAATCTCTTTTTTCATTTACTTCACTACACTGTTCTCTGGAGGTCTGGTGCCGTTCTACCTGCTCATCACCCAGTATCTTCATTTAAAAGATAACTATCTGGCGGTTCTGCTTCCTGGTCTGCTAAGTCCGTTCCTGATCATTATGATGAAAAGCTTCGTCCGCTCTATTCCTCATGCCATTACCGAATCGGCGAAGATCGACGGAGCGGGTGATTTTACAATTTTCCTCCGGCTGATTTTGCCCATGACCACGCCCGCCCTTGCCACGATCGGGCTATTCATCGCCTTGGGGTACTGGAACGAATGGTATAACTCCATGCTGTTTCTGTCGCCGGATATGAAATATCGCACCTTGCAGCTTTTTCTGTATAACGTGATCACCAGCGCCGATTTTGTCCGCAATTCCGCTGCCTCCTCGAATGTGCAGCTTCGCGATGTGCCGCTCGAGTCCATGAAGATGGCGACAGCCGTAGTGGCCACAGGCCCTGTCATTTTGTTCTACCCGTTCGTACAGCGCTACTTCATTAAGGGTATCACCGTAGGGGCCGTAAAGGGCTGATCTTCCAGACCATTCAATTCCACTGCAACGATGTGCCAAGGCCATCAAGCCTTCTCACATAGAGTACATTAAATACAGGGAGGTTGTACAAGAATGGGGATCAAAAAAGCATCAGGCATGTTGTTGACACTCCTCTTACTGTTTACACTGGCCGCCTGCGGTGGCGGGAATAATGCGGCTAACAATGGGGCTAAGACGACGAATGACAATGGAAAGCAAGACAGCTCGGCGCCGGACACCTCCAAGTTCGTAAAGGTCAGTTATGTGGTCCTGGGCGATAAGCCGAAGAATGGGCAATTCGAAAAGGTGCTGGCCAAGGTCAATGAAATTATGAAGGAGAAAATCAATGCCGAGCTGGAATGGAAATGGGTCGAGTGGGCCGATTGGCAGACCAAATATAACCTGCTGCTGGCCTCTGGGGAGGCGGTTGATCTGATCACCATCGGCACGGATTGGCTGGATACCTGGGCCAATGCGCAGCGGGGAGCCTTCATGAATCTGGATGAGCTGCTGCCGAGGTATGCACCGGAAACCTGGAAATCCGTCCCGGAGGAGGATTGGAACGAGAGCCGTTACAACGGCAAAATTGTGCTGATTCCTGAGAACGATTACACGCAATGGGTCAATCATGGATTCTTCTACCGCGGCGACTGGGCGAAGGAAGCCGGGCTGAGCGAACCGATCAAGAATTGGGAAGAAATCGGCCAGTATCTGCAATATATCAAAGACAACAAGCCGGATGTTATTCCATGGGATATGGCTTCCGGTGCGGTGACGTGGGGCGGCTATATTCAGTCCTACACGGATAACCTGGACCTCCCGATCTCTACAGGCTACATGCCAGTATTTACAGCGCAATCGAACGATGAGAAATATACCGTAGCTGAGCCCATCTTCAGCGATCTCTTCCTGAATTATGCCAAGCTGATGAAAGAATGGGCCGATAAAGGATTCTGGCGCGAGGATGCGCTCAATAACAAAAATGACAACCGTATAGCTCTCAAAGCCGGGTTATCCGGTCTGGACCAGCATCACACCCAAACCTTCTCCACGCTGCGTGTAGAGATGGACAAAGCAGAGCCAGGCTCCGAGCTGCAGATGTTCCCGTTCAACCGGACCGGCGGGAAGAATCTGATGGAGCTGTCGATTACACACGGCGGTACCTCCCTGGGTGCCCACAGCAAGAATCCGGAGCGGGCGCTGATGGCGTATGATTTGATCCGCAACAACGAGGAAATCTATCATCTGATCAACTATGGTATCGAAGGCGTGCAATATGAGATCAAGGATGGAAAAAGAACGCTGCCAGCCAACTACAACGAAGCTTCTGACAGCTTCTATGCCGATTTCTGGGGTGGCCGGATGGATAAATTCGAAATCCCAAGCGAAACGGTGTGGAGTGAAATCGGCACCCTCTATGACGAATACGACAAAATCAAAATTCCGTATCCTTACGGTCAGTTTGTCTTCGACAAAACTCCTGTAGAAAGTGAACTGACTGCGATCTCGCAGGTGGCCGGGGAGCTTGGGCCGGCTATCAACTTCGGGAAGGTAAGTGATCCTGCCAAAGCAGTGGAGGAGTTCAGAGCCAAAATTAAGACTGCCGGATATGATAAAGTCAAGGCTGAATTGCAGAAGCAGCTGGATGCATTCAAGCAAAAAATGGAAGCTGCGAAATAAACGGCTATATAAATTGAACTGAAAAATTTAAGTTAAAGGAAAATCTTAAGACCGGATAAAGGAGAAGCGAATGAACGAGTCCAGAAGTAAGGTATGGCTTAATGCGGAGTGGTGTTTCCATCGCGGGGATATATCTGAGGCATGGTACAAGGGATATGACGATAAAGATTGGCGTGAAGTCACACTTCCGCATGACTGGGCAGTCGAGGCTGATTTCTCCAGAGATTATTCCAGCGGCAGCGGTTATCTGCCCGGCGGAACCGGCTGGTACCGCAAGCATATTGTGTTGCCGGACCGGCTGGAGGGGAAACGTGCGTACCTTACCTTTGAGGGCGTCTACAACCATTCACAGGTCTGGGTAAACAGCTATTATTTAGGCAAACGTCCTTATGGTTATAGCACGTTCACTTATGAAGTCACGGATCTGCTGGCGTATGGCGGAGCCGGGAATACCATTGCGGTAAAGGTGAACCATGCCGAGACAGCAGACTCCCGCTGGTATACCGGTTCAGGGATCTACCGCGATGTATATCTGACCTTTACGCATGACATTCATGTTGCAGAGTACGGTGTTTTTGCCTCGGCAGCTGACATTGGCCGGGAATGGGCGGAGCTGCAGGTAGAGACCCAAATTATGAACGAAACAGGAGAACCGGCTGAGATCTGTGTACGTCATACTCTTTTGGATGAGGAGGGCATGGATTCAGGAACCTCATTTGAGCTACTGCCGGCGGCGGGCGCTGCGGAATGCAGTCAACAGGTCATTCAAGTGAAGGAACCGAAGCTCTGGTCGCCGGAAGCCCCCAACATGTACACACTTCTTACAGAAATTATCTGGAAGGGTGCAACGGTTGATGAGGTCCGTACTCCCGTCGGCCTCCGGAGTATTCATTTCGATCCGGCAGAGGGGTTCAAGCTGAATGGAGAGGCTCTTAAGATCAAGGGAGTCTGTGTGCATCATGACGCCGGTTGCCTCGGCGCTGCCGTTCCTGGGGATGTCTGGGTCCGGCGGCTGCGCTACCTTAAGGAAATGGGCTGCAATGCCATCCGTATGAGCCATAACCCGCCAGCTCCAGTTCTCCTGGATTTATGCGATCAAATGGGATTTATGGTGATGGACGAAGCCTTTGATGAATGGGAGGGTGTCAAGAACAAGTGGTCTACCGGACATAATGTATATCCTCCCAAGCACTTCGGATATTATGAGGATTTCCCGGAATGGGGCATTACGGATATTCAGGAGATGGTGCAGCGCGACCGAAACCATCCTTCTATTATTCTGTGGAGTATTGGCAATGAGGTAGACTATCCTAATGATCCTTACTGTCACCCTTCCTTTCAGACAATGACCGGCAACAATGATGCCAACAAGCCTGCTGCAGAACGTGTATATGATCCGAACAAGCCGAATGCTGAACGTCTTGCGGTCATAGCTGGTAAGCTGGTGCAGGCTGTGAAGGCCTGTGACAAGACACGGCCAGTAACGGCAGCGCTGGCTTATCCTGAACTAGCCAATCTAATCGGTTATTCCGATACGCTCGATGTGGTCGGCTATAATTACAGGGAATCTTTATACCAACAGGATCGGAGCTCTTACCCGGATCGTGTGCTCTACGGCAGCGAGAATTCTCCGGGACTGCAGGAGTGGCTGGCGGTCCGCGATAACACCGATATCTGCGCACAGTTTATATGGACTGGAATCGACTATCTGGGAGAAGCGCATGGCTGGCCGATACGGGCCTCACAGGCAGGGTTCATGGACCTTGCCGGCTTCCCGAAACCAAGTTATTACTATCGCCAGAGCCTGTGGAGCGATACACCGATGGCTTATCTCGCGGTCCGCAGGGCAGGTGAACCGGGAATGTCAGACACCGGTGGCCGGTCAGGCGGCGGGCCAAGCTGGAACTGGGAGCCGGGCGAGCGGTTGATCGTTGACGGGTATACCAATCTGGCGGCTGCGGAGCTGTACCTTAATGGTAAGCTGCTGGGGGGAGGACGTCCTGATGAGAGCGGGGAGCTGCTGCTGAGCTGGGAAGTGAATTTTGAACCGGGAACGCTGCTTTTAACGGGGACAGACGAACAGGGCCGAACGGTCAAACGGGAGCTGCACACGGCGGCGGCACCGGAGCAGCTAAGGCTGACAGCCGATACCCTGCAGCTGCGGGCCAACCTTCGGGATATCGTTCATGTGGAGCTCGACATTGTGGATTCGGCGGGCATTGAGGTCTATGGCGCGGATGTTCCTGTCACGGTGACCGTAGAGGGAGCAGGTGAATTGCTGGGATTAGAGAATGGAAATGTGCAGGATCTGGAGCCTTACCGTTCCCATACAAGAAGTACCCATCACGGCAAGCTGCTGGCCTATATCCGGGCCGGAGCCGTCTCCGGAACGATTAAGGTCACTGCGGTCACTCCAGGACTATCGCCGGCAGAGCTTGAAATAAGTTCTTTATGAGTTTGACCGTATAAGTCTAACAACACTACTATATAAAATGACTGCTGCCCATTCCGGCACAGTCATTTTTATTTTCACCCAACCCCTATAATCTGACAGGTTATTCCTCTCTGGTGGAAATGATACTATGAATTGGGGCGTGCTTATAATTCATTCCAACAAGGAGACCACATGCTTACTTCAAGAAAATATACAGTATTCGATCTGATCGGGATTCCGCTTCGGGTGATTCCGGTGCAGACGGTGGCGGCGGTAGCGTATATGTTGGTGGATGCCCTGATGCCTGCTTATCAGACGCTGGTGATGGCTTATTTCATTAATACGGCGACCGATATTGTGAATGGCCGGGCGGAGTATTCGTTCATCTATAGGCCGCTTGCGCTGATTATGGGTTATGTGATCGTCACTCATCTGCTTCCCAGCCTGATGCAGCTCATAGAGCTGACGGGGCGCAATCGGCTGAATGTGCGGCTGAAGCGGGAGATGGTGCTGAAGCAGGCGCGGCTTGCGTACCAGCATATTGAGAATAAGGAGACCTCGGAGTTAATCCATAGGGTGTGCGGAGATCCGGTGGGTCATTTCATGGGCGGATTCAACAATATGATGAGTGGACTGAATCTGCTGATCGGGACCGCTTCGCTGCTTGTGATTGTGATGTCGTCCACGTTCATTACGGGGATTGTGATTGTGCTGGTTGCGGTGCCTTTGTTCTATATTGCCATGAAGACGGGCAAGGCGAATTATGTGCTGGGGATGGATGCGCAGCGGATACGGAGGAGGAGTGCGGATATAGCCAATATTTTGACCAGCCGGGATGATGCGGAGGAGCGCACTTTATTCGGGTATAGTCCGGCGCTCAGGGATCGGTACGGCAAGCTGTATGATCAGACGTACGCGGTGGAGAAGAAGATACAGATACGAAGCTTCATTCATCTGAAAAGCGGCTCGATCATCGCCCTGCTGATCGGCATCATTATAGTGGCCTTGCTGCTGCCTGCGCTGCACTTGGGCGAGCTAACGATTGGCCTCTACATTTCGCTGGTGGCCGCGATCTTCAGCCTCGTGCAGAGGATGTCCTGGCAGTTAGCCGAGACGATGCAGGAGCATGCGCGGATGAAGGAGTATCTGAAGGATTTCTCAGCTTTTGCCGGACTCAGTGAGAAGAAGGATGCCGCTGCTCTGCCTGTGGAGTTGGGCGGATTCGTCTTTCAATCGCTGGAATTCAGGCAGGTGAGCTTCCGCTACCCGGGTACGGAGAGATACATATTGAATCAATGCTCGTTCATGATGGTTAGCGGGAAGAGCTATGCCATTGTCGGGGAGAACGGGGCCGGTAAGTCCACCCTGATCAAACTGCTTACCGGGATGTACGATAATTATGAGGGCGAAATCTTCATTAATAATAGGAACCTGCGGGAGTACAGCTACCCGGAGCTGAAAAGCATCATCGCAGTGGTTTTCCAGAATTACGCCAGGTACTCGCTGACGATCCAGGAGAATGTCCGGCTGGGGAATATCCTGAAGCTGGATGAAGAGCGAATCCGTCAGAGCATAAGCAAGATGAATCTGGATGGGATGGTCCAGGGTCTGGAAGCGGGTCTCGATACATATGCCGGCAAAATCCAAGAGAACAGCCTGGACCTCTCCGGCGGACAGTGGCAACGGTTGGCGATAGCCAGACTGTTGTACTCCAGCTCAGCTATCCATATTATGGACGAGCCTACGGCTGCCCTGGACCCCATCGAAGAGAGCCGGCTATATGAAATGTTCAGCAGCATCCGCGCAGACCGGTTCACCATATACATCACCCATAGGCTGGGCGCTGCGAGAATCTCGGATGAGATCCTGGTGGTGCGTAGCGGGCGGATTGCGGAGCAGGGCTCCCATGAGCAATTGCTGGAAATCCCGGATGGGATATACGGGAAGATGTTCGCCAGCCAGAAGTCGTGGTATGAAGCAGAGAGTATGGTGCAGCATGGATAGAATACAGGGGAAGGGATTCCTGAGCAACGGGGTCAGATGTCTGCGGCTTTTATTCCAGGTGAATCCCGGGATGTCTTATACGTACATCGGCATTGCCTTGCTGCAGGCGGTCTCCTGGGTGCTTCAGGTGTTATTTATGCAGAGGTTTCTGGATGCGGCTGCTGCTTATGCTACAGATCGAATAGACTTCAAAATGATTCTCTTTTCCTTGGGCATTCTGGCGCTTGTGTATCTGTTCTATCATGTCATGGATGGACTAGGGAACTGTTATGAGGAGATTTACGGACTAAGCGTAGGTAAACACCTGAACCTGTTGATTTTTAAGAGAGTAGATTCGTTACAGGTCTCTGAATTCGAGGACACGAAGCGGCTGGATTATATCCACAAGGCTGTGAACGGGAGCGGCAAGCTGATCTGGATCGGGACGACCTTACTGGACATTCTGTTCTACTATACGACTTATTTCGTGTTCATCGGGTGGTATCTGTTCACGCTCAAGCCAGTGCTTGCGCTAAGTATTGTCGTCGTATTCGTTCCGGTGATGCTCTCTCAATTGGTGCTGATGTCAGCATTCAAGAATCTGGAGGCGGCATCTGCCCCGATCCGGCGGGAGAATGACTACTACGAACAGTGCTTGACGGACAAGGCGTATCTCTCAGAGACCCGGTTGCTGGGGGCAACTGCGTTTTTCGAGAATCTGTATACCTCTTCACTGCAACGGTTGAACGCTACTGTACTTCAGGCGCAGGTACGCAAGCATCTCGTTCAGCTCATTCTGAATATAGTGACGGTTATGGGCTACGGCCTGATCGTGTATATGCTGTTTGTGTCTGTGATGCAGCAGGAGATTTCTATTGGGGCTTTTGCGGCGGTGCTGGCTTCGATTGGCAGTCTATACCGGTTCATGAACAAGCTGATCACCGAGAGAATTGCCTGGGCTACAGAGAATATCGGCTCTACTGAGAATTTTCTGGATTTCATCGACGAGCCTGTTCAGAGAACTAATGATATGCCAAGACCCGCAGACAGTGATATTGAGCTAAAAGCTGTCCGCTTCCGTTATCCGCTGGCGACCCGAAATGCGGTGGAGGAGATCAACCTGATCATTCCGAATAAGCAGACGCTGGCGATTGTAGGCGAGAATGGAAGTGGGAAGACCACACTGTGCCGCATCATTATGGGGATATACCCGCCTACGGCAGGGGGAGTGTGGTACGGTAAGGTCAGGGCTTCGCAAACTGGCTATGAGCGAACGTCGGCTGTTTTTCAACACTATCGCAAGTATAATGAGACCATCCGGGAAAATGTGCGGATCAGTCAATATTCCAAACCAGCAGATGATGCCGCAGTAGTAGCGGTGTGTGAGGAGGCCGGGGTGCTTTTATCCGGTGAAGGGGTTAAGGAAGGGCTGGATACGATGCTGGGACGCGAGTTCGGCGGCACGGATCTATCCGGCGGTCAGTGGCAGCGTGTAGCGATTGCGCGCGGACTGTTCCGGGACAGCGATTGTATGATCTTGGATGAGCCTACGGCGGCCATCGATCCCCTGGAGGAGACCCGTCTGTACAACGACTTCGCCGCCCTGTGCCGGGACAAAACCGCTATCCTCGTCTCCCACCGATTAGGATCTGTGAAGCTCGCGGATCGAATTATCGTGATGAAGGACGGACGGATCGTACAGGATGGCACGCATGAGCAGCTAATGAGCACGGCGGGCGAGTACCGGACGATGTATGAGGCGCAGCGGAAGTGGTATGTGTAGGGGGGCAGGGATTCTTCTCTCTCATATAATCATCTCTGCAAGATGAGAGTCTGTGAGTACGATAGAATGATAGGTATAATCCTTAAAAGTGATCCCATCCAACTGTGCTCCTGAGAAGTCCGTTGCATCTAAAGAGTTGCCGATGAATACCGCATGGGTGAGGATACAATTAGTGAAAAAACATGTCTTCAGGTTGCAATCAATAAATTGTGTTGACTCCAAGTTGGAGCCTGAAAAGTCAATGGAGAATAGACACTCCGTAAATGTAAGGGAGGATAAATCCCACCCTTTAAGCGAAGCATCCTCCAGGCATATCCTGTGGAAAACCTTCAGTCCCTGTTGGAGCATTTCAATAAACTGCATTTCAGTAATATCCTGATCCAATTTCTTACCTCCACCAGTTGTGTTTGTTTGTAAATAGAATATCATACCTAGCCCAGCCCAGGAGGATTCGAATAGAAGAAAATGATATAATTCTAAATACAAGAATGAGATAGATTGAACTTGAAACTATTCGGATAGGGAAGAGTGACGCAGGAGAATTTTGGAGCTGGAGGAGCGGTAGTGTCCGCCTTTGTCTCCGGATTTCTACTACTAATATAGTTCAAATTAAGAAATCTGGGGACAACAGCGGCCGGAAGGCCAAACATTCACTGGAGTCACGGCTCTCCCGGAACGGACATCCTGAAGTTGAATCTATTTGCCATACACCAAAGTCACAACAACAAGGAGAAAACCATGACTATTCAAGTAGTGAACGGCGATCTATTAGAAGCCAGTGAAGATATTTTAGGACATCAGGTGAACTGTCAGGGGGTGATGGGGTCGGGGGTTGCGAAGATCCTGCGGGACCGTTATCCGAGCTTATATCCTGAGTATAAAAAATACTGTGACCAGCACACGCCTGACGGGCTGCTTGGGCATTGCCAGCTGGTGCAGACGGGAGCGAAGTATACGGCGAATCTGTTCGGCCAGCTTAACTATAGAAGGAGCAAAACCCGGTATACCGATTATGATGCGCTGGAGCAAGCATTAACTGCACTGAAGACCGAAGCGCAGGCCAAGGGGCTGTCTGTCGCCCTCCCATACAACATTGGCTGCGGGCTGGCGAACGGGGAGTGGAATGTGGTGGAGCGGATGATCGGGAAGGTTTTTGAAGATTATGCAGTGACGTTGTATAAAATCTAAACTATAACTACTATACGAGCTTTGAAGCAGTCCGTCTTAGGGAGGGCTGTTTTTTTATGGATTTTCATTGAGAATTGCTATAATATAGAATTATATTATGAAATCGAGTTTCAACAGATGAAACTATGGAGGAGGAACTTATATGACATACAATTATTATGGTCTGGATCATGTCCAATTGGCCGCACCGGAAGGCTGTGAAGCTGAGGCGCGGAGATTCTTCAATGGCTTATTAGGCTGGACAGAGGTTCCCAAACCTGAACTGCTGCAAAAGCGTGGCGGGGTTTGGTTCCAATGCGGCACGCATCAAGTACATATTGGAGTTCAACAAGATTTTGTTCCCGCTGCCAAAGCTCATCCGGCAATTCACGTACAGCACTTGGAGGAGTTGCGTGAATATCTGCTGCAGAACAATATTCAAGTCACGGATGACGAAGCAAGGGCGGATGAAGGCGTCAGGCGCTTCTATGTTAACGATCCTTTTGGGAATCGTCTTGAGTTTCTGGAATGGCTTTGATCTGATTTGAATTGTCAATAAAAATGGAGAGCCAGACTGCTTACAAGCGGTCTGGCTTTATTTTGTGTTCTCTGTACTGGCTGGGCGTCAGCCCTGTCTGCTGCTTGAACTGGCGCATGAAGTGGATCTCGCTGGCGTAGCCGCTCATTTCGGCGATTTTTTTGACGGAGATGTCTGTGGTGGTGAGCAGATACTTCGCATGTTCGATCCGGCTGGCAATGACGTCGGCCATCGGGCTTACGCCGAAGAAGTCTTTATACAGGTGCTGGAAGCAGGAGCGGCTCATGGTCAGCTCATGGGACAATCCATCTATTGTCCAGTTGAGGAAGGGCTGGTTGTAGATTTTGGTGCGGATAATGGACATCTTGTTGTAATGCGTGTTGCCGACTTCCTTCTGGGCCGAATGAATCCGGTTGCTGAGCTTAATGAAAAATAGGCGCAGATAACATTCGATGGTCTCGTCCTTATGCGGGTTCGCGGAATACACCTCATAGCACAAATGGTTAATGATGATCGACAGCTCGTTCAGGTCGCCAATCGGGACCACTTCATCTCTGGGGATCGCCAGCCGGTCCAGCAGCGCTTCATCCCCCGGCTTGTCCAGCCGGAAATGGAACCAGTCATTAGTGAACTGCGGTCCGTGCGCCCGGTAGAGCTGGGGGGTGTGCTCGCTATACAGAATGAAGGAGTCCGGCCCCGTTACCCGGCTCTCTCCCTCCAAAGTGAAGATGGCCGGGGTCTTCAGCAGCAGCAGCATATAGTCTCCCGACCCTTGGGGCCGGTTAATGATGAAGTCCGCGTCATGGCTATGGTTGTAGCCGATATTGTGTATGTTCATATGAACCTCCTGCGCAGCAGATAGGTCTATTGTAGAAGCTAAGGGTGTCATTTGTAAATGAAGATTGCACAATAAGTTAGTACTTACGCACGATGTGTAATTGTCCAGGGTCCAGCGTTTATCTATGCTTAAGACAGGTAGCAGTAAGAGCTTACAATGAAGGCTGAGGCCAGAGAGGATGATTGTGATGAAAGAATGGACGGGTTATACCAGAGGGGTGAATCTTGGAGGCTGGCTGTCCCAGTGTCCGTATCAGCATTCCCATTATGAGAGCTTCATTACGGAGAAGGATATCGAGACGATTGCCTCCTGGGGTCTGGACCATGTCCGGCTTCCTGTGGATTATGAAGTGATAGAGGATACGGGGAATGCTGAGACTTACGCCGGGTTCAAGCATATCGACAATTGCATCCGCTGGTGTGCTGCCCATGGGCTGAATCTCATTATTGATCTGCATAAAACGCCCGGGTTCTCCTTCAACAGTGTGGCCGAGAATGCCCTGTTCGATGATCCCGCGCTCCAGAAGCGGTTCCTGAATCTGTGGAAGGCGATTGCCAGCCGGTATGCCAGTTACAAGGACACTGTGGCTTTTGAATTGTTGAATGAGATTGTGGAGAAGGACAGCAGCCGCTGGAATGCGCTGGCCCACCGGACAATTGCCGAGATCCGAAAGCACGCGCCGGAGACCAAAATCGTTATCGGCGGCATCCAGTGGAACAGCGTGCATACGCTCGTGCTGCTAGATCAGCCGTATGACGAGAATATCGTGTACACGTTCCATTTCTATGAGCCGTTCCTGTTCACACACCAGCGTGCGGCCTGGGTGGAGCAGATGCCTAAGAGCAGCATGGAGTATCCTGGTGACCTGGAGAACTACCGCAGCACTTCGGCGGCTATTGGGGCTTTCGGTTCCGGGCTTCATGCAGAAGGTATCCGCGAGATGGGGCCGGCGTACATGACCAGCCTGATTCAGAATGCTATCGATGTTGCAGCGGAGCGGAATGTGTATCTGTACTGCGGCGAGTATGGAGTCATTGAGCAAGCCCCGTCGCAGGGCGTGGTGAACTGGTACCGGGATGTGCATGGAGTGTTCGAGCAGTACAAGATCGGGCGGGCCGCATGGACGTATAAAAAGATGGACTTCGGCATCTCCGACCGCTACGACAGCAGCATAACGTCTGAGATTATTGCTTATTTGTAGGCGGGTTATTACTTTTTACGAAGCGAGGTCTTATAAATGAAACTACAAATCACAGATAAACCCGGGGCAGCGATATCCAAAGGGATGATCGGGCTGTTCTTCGAGGATATCAACTATGGTCTGGACGGCGGGCTGCATGCCGAGATGATTGAGAACCGTTCCTTTGAGTTCATGAAGGCACAGGGCGACAGGGGGAGCTACAGCGAGAGCCATGACGGCCTTTATGGCTGGAAAGCTTATCCCGCAGAGGCAAGCGGAGCCACACTGAAGATTGAGACGGTGCATCCGCAGAATGAGGTGAATCCCCATTACCTGGCGTTTACCGCCGGGGAGACGCAGCATGCTTTTACGAATAAGGCCTATGATGGCGTGTCTCTGAAGCCGGGGCTTACGTATGAGGTATCCTTCTATGTCAGAGCGGAGGGGTATGCAGGGGGCATTGAAGTTTCGGTTGAGACAAGTGGTACAGTTATGGCGCAGGCTGTCATCGCGACAGCAGTTGGGGAAGAGTGGACACGCTATACAGCGCAGCTTAGCAGCAATGAAGCTGTATCGTATGGGGATTTCGTCATCCGGTTGGATGCTCCGGGTACGGTCTGCTTCGATTTCGTCTCCATGATTCCCTCCGATGCGGTGCTGGGTCTGTTCCGGCGGGATCTGGTCGGGCTGCTGGAGGAGTTGAAACCCGGCTTCCTGCGGTTCCCGGGAGGATGCATTGTTGAGGGCTATAACCTGGAGAACCGTTACCAATGGAAGCGGAGTGTGGGAGCCGCCGAGCAGCGCAAGAATAACAGCAGCCGCTGGGCGCTGCACGGCAATAATGAGGAGAATCAGTACACGAGCGAGTATAGCCATTATAATCAGAGCTTGGGGATTGGGTTCTATGAGTATTTTCTGCTGTGTGAATATCTGGGCGCGCGGCCGATTCCGGTGCTGAATGTCGGGCTGGCCTGCCAATTCCAGTCTACCGAGCATGTGGGCGTACATGATGAGGATTTCCAGGAGTATATTCAGGATGCGCTGGACCTGCTGGAATTCGCCAACGGTCCAGTGGATTCACCTTGGGGCCGTCTGCGGAGTGATATGGGTCACCCGGAGCCGTTCGGCCTGGAGATGATCGGCATCGGCAATGAACAGTGGGAGACGGAACATGCGGACTTTTTCACCAGATATGACCTGTTCGAGCAGGCGATTCATGCAGAGTATCCGTCTGTGCAGCTAATCGGCTCCGCCGGGCCGGATGTCAGCTCAGATAACTACACCCGGGCGTGGGAATATTACCGCAAGCGTGCTGAGGGCAATCCGAACTTCGTCTACGCTGTCGATGAGCATTATTATGTGAAGCCGGAATGGCTGTGTGAGAATGTGCATTTCTATGATCAGTATCCGCGGGATATTAAAGTGTTCGCCGGGGAGTATGCGGGCCATTATGGCAACGGGATGAATATGCCGCATTTCAATAGCTGGGGCGCCGCGCTGGCTGAGGCTGCCTTCCTGACGGGGCTTGAGCGCAATGCCGACATCGTCGTGCTGGCCTCATACGCTCCATTGTTCGCCAGACTCGGCTACGCCCAGTGGTCGCCGGATATGATCTGGTTCGACGGCGAGAACAGTTACGGCACGCCGAGCTACTATGTGCAGAAACTGTACAGTACGCTGATGGGAACGAAGGTGCTGCAGACTGTACATGACAAGGAGGAGATTCCTTACACCGTCTCTTATGATGAAGAGCAGCAGGTTCTCTATGTGAAGCTGGTGAACACTCTGGACCGTACAGTTCAGGTGGAACTGGAGACGGCGCTGAGCTTGAACGGACGCGGGGTGGCCTATGTCATGCAGGGCCAGGAGACGGAAGTGAACTCGATTGAGGCTCCGAGCAATATCGCTCCAGCCAGTGTGCCGCTTGAGACGGCAATCCGGATGGTTTATACACTGGAGCCGAAGTCGTTCCATGTGCTGCGGATGGAGTGCGGGGCGGAGTAAGGTGATGTAAGGTAATAGGGGCGAAAGTAATGCTCGAAAGATCAAATATAAGGAATATGGGGGAGACGGGAGGTTGCCGTCTCCCTTTCTTTTACCAGGAGTCAGTTTAATTGTATTCCGTACAGCTAAAAGTAGTCTAAAACCCGGATAAGCTGAGTTAACTGCATTCTGTACAATTAAAATAAGGCGAAAGCAGACTTTTAGATGATTTACTTATAAATAGATGTACCAAATGCAATTAAACCGCCGATAGAGCCTGAATTGTTCATTTTAGTTGTACGAATTACAGTTAACCTTCAGCCAACGCGCATTGGAAGTTTGACACCACCAACCTCGCGGTATAAAATAAACTTAAATGATAGAAAAATATATCATTATAATAACTAAAGTATCATTATATCAAAAAAACTATCACTCATCCTACAGCAGAGGCAGGCAGTTATTCATGAAAACCAGTGTCAAAGATAACAAACGGAAGGCCATTCTGGATGCGTCGACGGAGCTGCTGGCGCTCAAGCAGACGGCTACGCTGCAAGAGATAGCGGATCACGCAGGGATCGGCATTGCGACGCTGCACCGCTATTTCTCCACCCGGGAGTTGCTGCTGGATGCGCTGGCGCTGAATGCGATCGGGCTGGTGGAAGAAGCGCTCGGGGGAGTTACCGCAGAGGAGTACGATATGCTCCCATTCCTGACGGAAGTGTTCGAGGTGCTGATTCCTTTGGGCGGCAAGGTGTCTTTTCTCAGCGGCGCCGCCTCCGTGGACGAGAATCCGCATATTGTAGCCGAGGAAGCACGGATCAAGCAGCCGCTGCGGGAAGCGGTGGAGGGCTGGCAGGCACGCGGTCTGCTGAATACCGGAATGTCCGCCCACTGGATCATAACGGTCATGTATAATCTGTTGTTCGTCGCCTGGCAGGAGATCCAGAAGGGGAATCTGGCGAAGAATGATGCTCCGAAGCTGCTGGTTCATACAGTCCTCCAAGGCTTCGGCGGTACAGGGCAAGGGGATGGCAGGTAACCGCGAAGAGGGCTCATTCACCAGGACGGGCAGAGCTTAAGTAGAACCATAAGGAGGATGCGGTATGTCAACGCTGCAAGTAGAGATTGTGAAACGCCTGAATGAAGAGCAGAAACGTGAGGTTGCCAGGCTGTATTATCAGGCTTTTACCTTGAAATTCAGTGGAATATGGATCTTCTCCCGTGAAGAGCAGGATATTGTGGAGGTACTGAGCCGCTGCCTGCGTTATGACAACGCCCTGTATGCATTGTATGAGGGAAGGGTTGTAGGCTTTGCCGGTATGGAGACAGGGGATGGCTTCTTCATGACACTGAGTTACCGCTCGCTCAGACAGACCTTCGGTGTTCTCGGCGGTGCTTGGCGTTACGCAGCCTATGGCTTCTACCGCCTGTTCAATGGGAATATTCCCTCAAATACAGTGCATATCGATCCGCTTGTAGTGTCCGCAGAAGCGAGAGGGCTCGGCATCGGGACCCGGCTGCTGGAGGCCGTCTTCGCGTGGTCCAGGGAGGCGGACCGCAGTAAGGTGCTGCTGGAGGTTGTCGATACCAATCCGCTGGCGAAGAAGCTGTATGAGCGGGTGGGCTTCCGAACCTTCAAGGTGCAGAATACCCGCTTGTTCTCTGCTCAGGCCGGCTTCCACAAAGTGCTGCATATGGAGAAAATGCTGAATTAGCCTGGCATTCGTTCCCGATCCGCAGGAGGATCGGGGATTTTTGTGTTTTATTGGGAGATGGGGAGATGGGGAGATGAGGATAAGAACAAGTTACGCAAGCCCAGGGCTGGATAAATCGCCCGGAAGGCTGTATATTAAGTTAGTAAACTTAATTAACTATATATAGAACGGAGTATGGATCGTGAAAATTCAAACGGCCGGAACTCCCAAAGTCATGCGCAATCTGAATGAATTTCTGATTCTGGACCGGATCATCGGCGGCGGACCGCAATCCAGAGCGGATGTTAGCCGCTACACTGGCTTAAGCAAACCAACGGTCTCCTCGGCCATTGCTCATCTTATAGAACGCGGACTGGTCAGAGAGTCAGGCAGAGCGGAGAACACTCAAGGCCGCAAAGCGACTCTGGTGGAATTCAACCCGAAATGCTTCTATACCCTGGGCGCTGAGGTGGGGGGGAGCAGCCTGCGGATCGCGCTCGCTGATATGAGCGGAGAGGTCTGCCATTATCAGCAGCTGCCGTTGCCGGAGGGAGGGCTGACAGAGACGGCGTGTCAAGACTTCCTGGTTCAGAGCATAGAGGGACTGCTCGCCGAATCCGGGATATCCTGGGAGAAACTGGGGAGCGCGGCCTTCGGGATTCCGGGCGTGGTGGACCCGGCAGACGGCAGCGTGTCTGACCTGGTTGCCCCGCTTACCGGGTGTGAAGGGGCGCTCGCAAGGGCTAAGCTGGCGCAGCTGTTCCCCGTGCCGGTCGTGACGGAGAATGATGTCAACCTTGCGGCTCTGGCGGAGTACGCCTCTTCCGGGATGGCGGCAAGCGGCGCTCTGCTGTACTTCTCCATCGGTGAAGGGACCGGGGGCGGCCTCATTATCCACGGGGAGATCTACCGGGGGCTTGGCGGAGGTGCAGGCGAGCTAGCCAATCTGATGCTGAGCGCAGGCAGGCTGGAGGATGTACTGTCTACAGACGGATTGAGGCAGCTGGCCCATCGGATGGCAAAAGAACACACAGACGCGGGTGATACAGCGCATCTGCTGTCCATACCTGGAGGATCGGTGGAGCAGATATGGAATGAAGTGCGCAGAGGCGAGCCACTCGCCCTGGCGGTCATCGACGCGTATTGCAGTCTGCTGGCAGAGGCGCTGAGCAATATTTGCACAGTGCTGGCTCCAGATGCTGTTGTACTTGGAGGTAGGCTGGGCAGCCATGGAGATGTACTGCTGGAGAGGCTGGAAGCCAGAATGGGCGGACTGCACCTTCACCGGAAGCCCCGGCTGGCTGCTTCCAGCCACGGGGATAAGGATGTGGTTCTTGGAGCGGTGCAGGTGGCGGTCCAGTCGGCTTTTCGTGAGCTGCGGGCATAACGGGCACAGGCTTATATTTTACAGAATGACGGGGGAATCTTAGATGACTATGTTAACTGCCGGAATTGATGTGGGCGGAACCAAGACGCTGCTATGTCTGACAGATGAAGAAGGAACGGTGCTTGAACAGCATAAGGTGGAGACGCAGCTCAGCCGGGAGCCGGAGGTGTTCTTCCGCTGGTTATTCGCTGAACTGGAGCAGTTCTGCAAGCGTAACGGCTCTGCGCTCGCTTCTCTGAAGGGAGTGGGTATCGGGTTCCCGGGGGTCATGAATGAGCGCACCGGAACATTGACCAGCGCACCGGCGCTCAATTGGCCTGCAGCCACGGATATCCGTCCGGTAATTGCAGCTTTTTATCCCGGACTGGTCGTGCTGGACAACGATGTGAATATGGCGGCAATGGGCGAGTATGCGGCGGGATCGGCTGCCGGGTCTGAGCATTTCATTATGATCACAGTCGGTACGGGGGTAGGCAGCGCCTTGTTCCTGAACGGCCAGCTCTACCGGGGAGCCAGCTTCGCTGCGGGTGAGATCGGCTATCTCATCGTGGAGCCGGGAGCGGTTAACGCTGCTGCTGATCCGGAGTACAGTGAGTTCGGCCCTTTTGAGATGGAGGTATCCGGCACGGGAATCGGGGCGAAGGCGGCTGCGAGGCTGCACGGGAACAGCCGCAGTTCGTTGATCAGGGAGCTGGCGCAGGGCGATACGGTCCGGGCGGAGCATGTATTTGCTGCGGCGCAGCAGCAGGATCAGACAGCGCTTGAGCTGCTGGATCACGCTTATGAACAGATGGCGGTAGCGGTCAAAAATATAGCGATTACGCTGGATCTGGAGCTGGTCATTCTGGGCGGCGGTGTCGTGGAGAAGAACCCGGGCTATGTGCAGGAGGTTGCGGCGCGGGTCAGCCGGTATACTCCTGAGCAATCCTTAGCCATCCGGCAGGCGGTGCTCGGCAATCAGGCGGGAGCGATAGGCGCTGCGGCGGCGGCAAGAAGCAGGCTAATGGCAGGGAACGGACAGCCTTCTATCAGGGGATGACCACCGGAACATTGGGATTATGATTCTGGTTGACCTGAGGGGATACAGATGTTCCTTCCTTAAAAAATACAGCAGCATGGAGGTAACACGCAATGAATATATCATTTAACACGCCCGCCACTTATTGGGTGGAGGCGCTTCCAGTCGGGAACGGACGGCTGGGGGCCATGATTTTTGGTGGCATTGAGAAGGAACGCCTGGCGCTGAATGAGGACACGCTGTGGTCCGGGTACAAGACAGACTGGAACAATCCGGGAGCCCGCGAGGTTCTGCCCAAAGTAAGGGCGCTGATTGCGGAAGGCAGGAATGAGGAAGCGGATGAGCTATGCAAAAAAATGATGGGCCCCTACGCCCAGTCCTACCTGCCGTTCGGGGATCTGCTGCTAACGATGGAGCACGGGCAGACCATAGACGGGGAGTACAGCCGGAATCTGGATCTGTCTACGGGAATTGGCACCGTCTCTTATGTGATCGGCGGTGTCCGGTATACCCGGGAGGTCTTTGCCTCTCACCCGGATCAGGCGATCATTGTCCGCTTAACGGCCAGCGAGGAGCACCGGCTCAGCTTCCGGGCGAAGCTGGACAGTCCGCTCCGTTACCGTTCCGAAGCAGACGGGGAGCATTACACGATTACCGGACATGCTCCCGAATATGTGGCGCCGAATTATTATGAGGTCGATCAGCCAGTCCGTTACGGCGGGGAGTCCCTCCGGAGTCTGAAGTTCCACGGGCGTCTGGCTGCGGTCCAGACTGGAGGCTGTCTGGAGGCTCATGCTGACGGCATCCAGGTTACCGGGGCTACGGAGGCTGTGCTGTATTTCAGTGCGGCCACCTCCTTCGATGCGCAGTCCGGCACAGTGAAGGCGGATTTCGATGTGCGGCAGCAGACCGCGCAAGCGGTGCAGCGCATCATCGGTGAGCCTTACGCCGGGCTGCTGGCCCGTCATGTAGACGACCACCGTAAGCTGTTTGACCGGGTCGAGCTGCATCTGGGAGAGAGCCTGGCCCCTGAGGGCATGCCGACAGACCAGAGAATTGCCGCCTATGGCAGCAATGATCCGGGTCTGGTTGAGCTTCTGTTCCATTATGGCCGGTATCTGCTGATTGCCAGCTCCCGTCCCGGTACGCAGCCTGCGAACCTTCAGGGTATCTGGAACCAGGACACCCGTGCGCCGTGGAGCAGCAATTACACGCTGAATATCAATGCGGAAATGAATTATTGGCCGGCGGAGGTCTGCAATCTCTCCGAGCTGCACCTGCCGCTGATTGACTATACCCGGCGGCTGGCGGCTGGCGGCAGCGAGACGGCCCGGATTAACTATGGCGCACGAGGCTGGGTAGCCCATCATAATGCAGATCTCTGGGCGCAGACAGCGCCCGTTGGCGGTTACGGCGACGGAGATCCGGTCTGGGCATCCTGGGCGATGGGCGGGGTATGGCTCACCCAGCATCTGTGGGAGCATTATGCCTTCAGCGGCGATCTGTCCTACCTGCGGGAGACCGCGTATCCGGTGATGAAGGAATCGGCCATGTTCTGCTTGGACTGGCTGATCGAGAATCCGGACGGGTACCTGATTACCTCACCATCCACTTCTCCTGAGCACAAAATCGTAGACGGCGACAAGAAGTATGCCGTCAGCGAAGCGGCAACCATGGATCTGTCACTGATCGCGGAGCTGTTCACGAATTGCAGCCTTGCCGCTGGATTACTGGGGTTGGACGGCGAATTCGCGGCTGAGTTGGAGGCCGCCCGCGCGCGGCTGTTGCCCTTGCAGATTGGTGTGGGAGGCCGGCTTCAGGAGTGGTCGGCGGATATGGAGGATGAGGATGTGCATCACCGCCATGTCTCCCACCTGGTCGGGGTCTACCCCGGAAGATCGATTACGGAGAAGCTGGTTCCCGAACTGTACGAAGCAGCCAGAACCTCGCTTGAGATTCGCGGGGACGGCGGAACCGGGTGGAGCTTGGGCTGGAAAATCGGACTATGGGCCAGATTCAGGCAGGGGGACCGCGCCAAGCAGCTGATCACTAACCTGCTGACGCTGGTTCAGCCGGAGGCTGTTAACAATGAACGCGGCGGTGTCTATCCGAATCTGTTCGACGCGCATCCGCCGTTCCAGATTGACGGGAATTTTGCCGCTACGGCCGGAATTGCCGAGATGCTGCTGCAATCGCATCAGGGATATCTGGAGTTCCTGCCCGCCTTGCCTTCAAGCTGGAGCGAGGGAAGGGTGAAGGGACTGCGGGCCCGCGGCGGCTATGAAGTGAACCTGACCTGGACCGCCGGGAAGCTTGGGCAAGCGGAGGTTACCGCTCATTATGGGGGAGTCTGCACTATCCTGGCAGACCGCCCATTAGAGGTGGAGATCGGGGAAATGCGGCAGCGTATGGAGCCTGGATCAGACGGACTGGTGCGTGTTGAGATGCAGGCTGGGGAACGTGTCGTTGTCCGGTTTGCAGAGAAGGCGGAGTAAATAACAGAGCAAGTAAGATAGAGTAATTCTAAACAGTACAATTTGCAGCACACTTCAGGTGGATGGGGTGTGCTGCTTTTTGTGTTGGGTGGGGACTCGGCCGGATTCCAACGGGGCACAGATCAAACGATAAATGAGGCGCGCTGGCCAAATGTAATCGAAAAACCGAATACAATTGGAGCAGCGTGCTGGCGCAAGGGGGAGGGAGCCGGGGGTGACTATGGCGGGATTTTCTCCGCTCTTATTATCAATTTGTTATCTATCCTACCAAATTGTTATTTGTAAACGTTTTCCAGAGGGCTATAATTCAAACTGGAAGCGCTTTATAATGATGAATTCTAGGAGGGTACAGATGCTTCAACGTAAACGAATGATGAGTTTAGGGCTGGCGCTGGTCGTCCTGGCTGCTTCGGTGCTGCCCATGCGGACACCGGTCTATGCTGCGGCTGAAAGAGGTCCGGCAGTTGTTCTCGCTTCGGACTATGAAGACGGAACTGTGCAGGGCTGGACCAAGAAAGGTGACGAGCAGCTTACAGTCACGAACGAGGTCTATCACAGCGGCTCTTACAGCTTGTATGTGGATGGACGAACCAAGGATTGGGAAGGCCCCAATCAGGTGCTGACGGATCACATGGCTCCGAATACAGCTTACACCGTGGGAGCCTGGGTGAAATCGCCGTCGAAGGTCAAATTCACGGTGCATGCCAAAACCGGCGAATCCGAGGAGTGGAAACCTGTAGCCGAATATAGCGGAGCGCAGTGGGCGGAGGAGTGGACTTATCTGGAAGGAACTTTTATTACAGGCGATAAGGTAGGGTTCACCGAAATCTATGCAGAAGCCGCAGCAGGAACGGCATTCTACGTGGATGATGTTAAGATCACCGCCGCAGCGGCTGAAATCCCGGAGGGGGAGGAAGGGCTGCGTACGGATTTTGAAGACGGAACGCTTCAGGGCTGGAAGAACCGGATTGGCCCGGAATCGCTGTCGGTGAGTCAGGATACCGCCAACACCGGGACGCACAGTATGCTTGTCGAAGGGAGAGAGCGCAGCTTCTACGGGCCAAGTCTGAGTGTGAAGGAGCATCTGCGTCCGGGCAAGAGCTACCAGTTCTCGCTGTATGTCCGCCTGAAGGAGAAGCCGGAGGCCGACACAAGCCTGCAGATGACGGTCTATAAGAAAGCCGGCTCCGAGAGCTGGAATGCGATTGATAAGGTCAGCATCAAGGCCGATCAGTGGGACCAGTGGCATCTGCTTAAGGGGAAGTTCCAGTACAGCGACCAGCCGTCGGACATGAACCTGTTTGTGGAGACTCCCTACATTACAGAGGAGACTGTGGATACCTTATCTTTTTATGTCGATGATGTGGTGATTGAGCTTGCACCTGAGATGAGCATTGAACAAGATATTCCCGCGCTAAAAGACATCTATGCGAACGACTTCGCCATTGGAGCCGCTGCGTATTCCTGGCAGATGGAAGGGGTCTACGGGGAGCTGCTGAAGAAGCATTTCAATAGTATCACAGCCACCTATGAAATGAAGCCCAAATTCCTTGCCCCTTCCGAGGGCACCTATGTGTTCGATGGGGCGGATCGATATGTGAACTTTGCCCAGGCGAACGGAATGGGGCTGCGGGGACATGCGCTGTTGTGGCACACCGATGCTGCGGAGTGGATGTTCACGGGTCCTGACGGGCAGCCGGCCAGCCGGGAGCTGCTGCTTGAGCGTCTGCAGAATTATATTGAGACCGTTATGCAGCGCTATAAGGGCAAAATCTATGCCTGGGATGTGGTGAACGAAGCGATTGCCGACAATGGCGGCGGCCCGGATGGCATGAGAATAACGCCTTGGTATACCCTGATCGGTCCGGACTATATCGAGAAGGCGTTTGAATTCGCGCGTGCGGCCGACCCGGAAGCGAAGCTCTATTACAATGACTATTACACTGAGGTTCCCGAAAAGCGTGAGCATATCTACCAGCTGCTGAAGAAGCTGAAGGCGAAGAACCTGATTGACGGCGTGGGCCTCCAGTCTCATCACGGGCTGTTCTCTCCATCGATCCCGGAGATTGAAAAGACGATTCAGCAATTCTCCCAGCTTGATCTGGACATTCAAATCACTGAGCTGGACGTAGATTCGGGCATCAGTCCTTCTTCTCCGCTTCCGGCGGATATCGCTGCGCGGCAGGGCAAACGCTATAATGATCTGTTTGAGCTCTACAAGAAGTACAAGGACACGATCTCCTCGGTCTCTATCTGGGGCGTGCAGGATGAGAAAAGCTACAATAACCATGCCATGTTATTCGATGAGCAGCTGAAGGCGAAGCCCGCTTACTGGGGGGCGGTTGACCCCTCCAAGCTGCCGGCCATTCACAATGTAGCCGTGGCTCTCGAAGGTACACCTCAGGCAGGCGAAGCCGGGAAAGCCCTGTGGAGCAAAACAGCAGGGATTCCGCTGGAACAGGGCAGTACAGTAGCTGCCAAGGTTCATATGCTGTGGGATACCGATAACCTGTATGTGAAGGTAGACGTTACCGATCCGAGTGTGGATGGGGAAGACAAGGTTGAGATTTTCCTGGATGAGAACAATGGGAAGACCCCGGCCTATGAGCCGGATGACCGCAAGATCAGCCTGCGGCGTTCAGGCTCCGGCACAGAGGGAGTCAGCCTCACCAGCACAGAACGCGAGGGCGGTTATCTCCTTGAAGTCCAAATTCCGCTCTTAACTGTCAAGGGTAGCGCAGGCCAGGAGCTGGGTCTGGATATCCGTGTGAGCGATGCCGGTGTTCCGGGTGCTGTTCCTGCCTACTGGAATGACAGAAGCCGGTCCCAGGATACGGACACCAGCCATTACGGGGTCCTCCGGCTCTCTGCCATGCCTAATTCAGCGGAATCGCTGAAGGGTCAGGTGAAGATTGACGGCCAGATAGATGCGCAGTGGGAGAAGACGAAGCCTTTTCAGGTAAAAATGTCTGCTGCTCCTTACAGCACCACCGCAGAAGCCAGATCGATGTGGACGGAGGACAGCCTCTATCTGATCGTAGATGTGAAGGATGCACTGCTGAAGGCGGATGCCCTGAATCCATGGGATCAGGACTCCGTGGAGATCTTCATCGATGAGAATTTCAGCAGAACTCCTTATTATGAGGGGGATGACGGGCAATACCGGATCAATATCCATAATGCGGCTTCCTTCGGAGGAGGAGCCTCGGAGGGCAGATTGACCAGCGCGGTGGTCCATACAGACACCGGGTATCGCGTGGAAGCCCAGATTAAGTTCGGCATGATCAAGGGGGCGGCGGGCAGCGCCATCGGGCTTGATCTCCAGATCAATGATGATCAAGGCGGCGGCACACGCAGTACGAGCAAATGGAATGACCGGGGGGAGAACACGTGGCGGGATACCTCCAATTTCGGGATTTTGACATTTGTGGCGCCTGAGGTGGCACCGCAGCCCCCAACAGATGGCAGTTCTTCTTCTCCATCGTCAGCTTATGTACCACCATCCAAGGGGCCTGCTGCGGCAGTAACCTTCACGGATGGCAAGCTTACCGTTCAGCTTTCCCCGGATCAGGCTGGAATCCTGAATGTGAATTTCTCGCCGGATGAAGTAAGTCAGGCTGTGCTTCAGTCACTGGACAGCGGCATCCTGAAGATTGCCGTCAAGCCTGCTTCTGGTGCCGAAGAGCTGCGGCTTAAGCTTCCGCTCCAGAGCTTGGCGGCACAGCCGAAGATTCAGGAGATTCGAATAGAGAGCGGCTTCGGTGCGGTTCTGAGCCTGAATACGCAGCTGCTGAAATTGCAGGATGCACAGCCCGGAGATGTGCTTCAGCTTCAGGTGAAGCGGGTGAAGCAGGACGGATGGCCGGCAGCGGTGAAGACCCGCTTGGATGGAGCGGCTGTGCTGGACTTCTCGCTCACTATCCAAGGAGCGAAGACCACGGAGATTGAGGCAACTGCGCTTACCCTGCTGTTGCCTTATGAACTTAAGACAGGCGGGCGGGCGCATCAGCTTGCGGTGTACCAGGTGCTGGAGAATGGACAGCTTGCGGTGGTGAAGAACCGTCAATATGATCCTGCTACAGGTTATGTCTCCTTCAAGACCAAGGCGCTTGGACAATATGCGGCTGCGACCATTAAGCTGCCGGATCAGAAGCACAGCAAGTGGGCTGCCGGGAGCGTTGAAGCTCTGGCTGCAAGCGGAATCCTTCCTCTCGGGGCAGAGGCTTTCTATGAGAAGGGGGTATTAATGAACCGGGCGGAATTTGCCCGGCTGCTGGTCGATGCCTTTGACCTTCAGGCTGCGGCCGCCGCTCCAGGCTTCAAGGATGTCAGCACGGATTCCCCCTATGCCGAGGCGATCAACATTGCTAGAACTTTAGGCATTGTAAAAGGCAGAGCAGACGGCCTGTACAGTCCTAACGATACACTCAGCCGTCAGGAAATGGCGGTCATGCTGAACCGGCTTGTCCAGCTAGAGCAGATCAATTTGAAGGCCGATCCAGCAGCAGTTCCAGAATTCAAAGATCTGAACCTGTTGACACAGGAGGCAACCATCGCTATTGAGAAGCTACAGGCTGACGGAGTCATCCAAGGCGCACAAAACGGCTACTTCATGCCTAAGGCCCAGATGACCAAGGAGCAGGCTGCTGTAGTGGTATACCGGATAATCGGCCTCAATCAGTAGATTAATATCCGCGAGTCTATAGCATTGATTCGAGCAGCGGTTCCCCCGATAAGGAGGGGGGCCGCTGCTTTTTGTGATGTCTACTTTAGGGGACTGTTTTGTCTGCATTGCCCACGAAGTCCGGCTTCTACGCCAGGAAATAGTAGGATTCTGGGCACTTGTTCGCGCGCGGAATAGACCTAGCGGGACAACAGTTGGAAAAAAGGCACTTGTTACACCGGGGCCAGAACAAAAAGAAGAAATCCGCAAAAATAAATATCATAAATCCACCTAATTTTCTTAAAAGCTCCAAAACGGCTAAATTAAGATACGTTTTTCCAACTAATTCTGTAGTAGGCTGTGCAACCATCGTTTGGGCGGCGTAGCTAGAAGCTACTCAATGTTGCCGGGGTACCTCAGAATTGCCGAAGTTTCTCATGGCTGTTTGAAGTTGTTTGAACCTAATCTAAGCTACAATCCGCCATGTCATGGCTAGTGGATAGCTTCGTAAAGGTTTGTTCTTTTGCAGTAAATATTGCCCCCGCTTAAACAGCGGAGAGAACGAAACGATTGTGGAAAAGCGGCAGCGGTCGCCTTGGTCTCCGGATTTTCACCGCTAAGGGGAATGAAAAAAATCTGGAGACCACAGCGATTGTAACAACGGTCCGTTCGCGGAGCGTCCATCCAAGTGCTACCGTAATTGCTTCACTGGCCGGAACAAATTTGTCCTTTTGCAGTACCATTACCCCGCTTAAACAACGGTCCGTTCGCGGAGCGTCCACCCAAGCGCCATCGTAATGCTACGTCCAAAACTGTTGTGGTTATCATTTTGTTATCAATGCTCTGGATTTATCATGTATCTGCCCGTCTCCGCTAGGTATGATTAATCTATAAACAAAGTAAACGGATACACGTTGACCAGCAAAGGGGAGCAGAAGCATGAAAAACTTGGTTACGCCTGCCAGCGTAAAAGGCGAGAAACTGGATGTCAATGCGGGGAAGCCCCGGAAAAAATCGAAATGGACTAAGAACCTTAGCCTGGACCTGATGGTCCTGCCGGCTCTGATCCTGACCGTAATCTTCGCCTATATCCCGATGACGGGCCTGGCGATTGCCTTCAAGAATTACAAGCCGGGCTTAGGCTTCAGCGGGTCCAAGTGGGTAGGGCTGGAGCATTTTGAATATCTGTTCAGCATTCCCGAGAACGTTCAGATCATCTGGAACACCCTGATTATTGCCGGTCTGAAAATGATCGCCAATCTGATCGTTCCATTCCTGTTCGCGCTGCTGCTCAATGAGATCCGCAAGATGGCGTTCAAGAAAATGGTACAAACCATTGTCTATATGCCCCACTTCCTGTCCTGGGTGATCCTGGGCGGTATCCTGTCCGACCTGCTGGCCAGAGACGGGGGCTTAATCAATCAGGTGCTGGTCAGTGTATTCGGCATCCAGCCGATATTTTTCCTGGGTGACGGGAACTGGTTCCGGTTTGTCGTTGTAGTGAGTGATGTCTGGAAAGAGTTCGGCTTCAACACCATTGTCTTCCTGGCCTCCCTGGCGGGAATTAACCCGGCACTCTATGAAGCGGCTGAGGTAGACGGAGCAGGACGCTGGCAGCAGACATGGTCTATTACGATGCCGGCCATGCTGCCGATTACCATCGTGGTAGGAACGCTGGCGCTGGGGAACGTGCTTAACGGAGGCTTCGACCAGATCTTCAACCTGTATAATGCGCTTGTGTTCGACAAAGGAGATATCATTGATACATTTGTCTACAGACTAGGAATTGTTGACGGTAAGTTCAGCTTCTCTACTGCGGTCGGATTGTTCAAATCCGTTGTCAGCTTTGTCCTGATCGTAACGGCTTACCGCCTTTCGTATAAATTTGCTAACTACCGTATTTTCTAGAATGGAGGCCAATCTGGCATGTATCATAAAACAAAACCTTACCGCATCTTCACCGTGTTCAACTATATCCTGATGATTGCGGTCTCGATCATGTGTGTTGTCCCGCTGATTCATGTGCTTGCTGTATCGTTCAGCGGGAAATCGGCAGCTAATGCCAACTTGGTTGGTCTGTGGCCGGTAGATTTCACAGTGGACGCCTATACCAAGACCGTAGCCAATGAGAATTTCACCCGGTCCATCTGGGTGACGCTGCAGCGCACGGTGCTGGGAACGCTGTTCAGCATGGGGGTAGTCATTCTGGCTGCCTATGCGCTGTCCAAAGAGAACGCCCGGTTCAGACGCCGGAACATGTATATCTGGCTGCTGGTCTTCACCATGCTGTTCAGCGGCGGTCTGGTACCGATGTACATTCTGATTCAGAAGCTGCACCTGATGAACTCCTTATGGGTGCTGATTCTGCCGGGGGCCGTCTCGGTATGGAACATCATTCTGCTGCTTAACTTCTTCCGGGCCGTCCCCAAAGAAATGGAGGAGGCCGCCTTCATCGACGGCGCCGGGCATTTCAGAACCCTGTTCAGCGTGTATCTCCCGGTATCGATGCCGGCCATTGCCACACTGTCGCTGTTCACGATTGTCGGGCATTGGAACTCCTGGTTCGACGGTCTGCTGTATATGACGGATCACCGCAACTATCCGCTGGCGACCTTCCTGCAGTCGGTCATTGTTCAGCAGGACTTCAGTAAGGTGACTGTGCGGCCGGAGGATCTGGAGAATATCTCGCAGCGGACGGTCAAAGCCGCACAGATCTTCATCGGGATGGCGCCGATCCTTATCGTCTATCCATTCCTGCAGCGGTTCTTTGTGAAAGGAATTGTCCTCGGGGCGGTGAAAGAATAGCTGCCCTTCCTATGAAGGGGGTGATGCACGCGCTGAAAAAGATTGACTCATATAATTAATGTGGTTAAATTTTATCTAAAGGGGTGCAAGATTAATGATAAAGAAAATGAAATTCTCTGCGGCGGCAGTGTTATCCACAGTCATGCTGGGCAGCTTGCTGGCCGGATGCGGCGGCAATGCTGACAACAAGAAGGCAGAAGGGGACAACAAGCCGGCGGCAAGCGAAGACGCTATGTATTCGGCTCCCTTTGAGAATGGCAAATATACAGAACCGGTAACCATCTCAACCGTATTTCCCATCGCCAGCAGCCTGAAATTCAAGAATGGCGAGAACATCGAGAATAACGTGCACACCAAATGGGCCAAGGATACGCTGGGTATTGACATCAAGTATCTCTGGACCGTAAGTGACCAGAACAATGCCTATGAAACCAAGCTGCGCCTGATGCTGACCTCAGGTGAGAAAATGCCGGATATCATCTCCTTCCGTGGAAGCCCTTCCCTGATTTCCGATCTGATCGACAGCGGCCAGTTCACCGATGCCGGCGAATTGTTCGACAAATATGCTTCCGATATCTACAAAAAAGCGATGGCCGAAGAGCCGACAGTATGGAATCCCTACATGAGAGACGGCAAGCGTATGGGTATTCCGATTCTGGAAAACGCTTATAACAATGATCCGGTCATGTATATCCGTGAGGATTGGCTGAAGAAGCTGAACCTTAAGGCCCCGACGAATCTGGCTGAGCTGGAAACCGTGCTCGATGCGTTCACGAACCAGGACCCTGACGGCAACGGCAAGAAGGATACAACGGGACTGGCTGTAGGCTTCAAAAACAATCTGAACACATGGATGTCGGAAGCCGGATGGGTCTTCGGGATGTTCGGCGCCATGCCTAACCAGTGGAACAAGACGGCGGACAACCAGCTCGCTTACGGCTCTGTCCAGCCGGAGATGAAGGAAGGCCTGGCAACGATGCAGAAATGGATGAAAGAAGGCTATATCTCCTCCGAATCCGGTCTGTATGATGAGAATAAAGCAACAGAAGCTTTTACAGCAGGCAAAGCCGGTATCATTGTCGGCCCTTACTGGATGACAGGCTGGCCGCTGCCGGATCTGCAGAAGAACGTTCCAGGTGCAGTGCATAAGGCTTATCCGCTTCCGGCAGGCCCGGATGGCAAGGTAGGCAGACACGGCACGAAGATCGCCTCCGGTGCTGTATTGATCAACAAGGATATGGAGCATAAAGACGCATTCTTCGTCTACCAGAACTATCTGTTTGATAACTGGGCCAACCCGGACAGCACCACCTTCGTGAACGGCTTCGCCAAAGGCTATGACTATGATATCGCTGAAGACGGAACTGTCCTGAAAGAGCAGGATACGGATAAGATTCCAGGCGGCTGGGTGGATGCGATCCGTTATACCCTGACTTACGATGGAGCCATTATTCCTAACCTGATGATGAATACACTGGCCAAGCTGGCCGGCGGCGCTGAGCCTGCTAACCAGTATGAGAAGAATCTGTCCGAGCGTATTCCTGAGCAGATCTTAGCAGCCAAAATCATCGTCGATCAGAAGGACAGTGTAATGCCTGAGATGTTCACAGGTACGCCTACTGAAACTCAGCTCTCCCGTGGAGATATGCTGGAGAAGCTGGAGAAGGAAATTCTGAACAAAATTATTTATGACAAAGCGCCGGTAGACGAATTCGATACCTTTGTAGAGAAATGGAAAACTACAGGCGGCGACAAAGTGACCACAGAGGTCAATGAATGGTATCAATCTCTGCAGAAATAAAGATATAAAGAATAAGGGCGGCCCCTAGGCCGTCCTTTCATTCGGAGGAGACAATGTGAAATATCGTCTGTCTATCTTTCAGTGGCTGTCGTTTGTCCTGATGCTGATGCTGCTGATCATCGTAGGTGCGTTTTGGCTCATCTACCGGCTGAATGTGAAGGACATTCAGAATGAGCTGAGAAAAAATAAAATGTACGAGGTTGAATTCATGACCTCCCAGCTATCCACGCAATTTGAACAGGTGCTGACAAATACCATTACTTTGTCACAGGACCAGTCTGTGCGTGGATATCCTTATATTCTGAAGTTCGGGGATCAATATTCCAAATATGAGATGAAGCTGACTATCATCGATAAGCTGGCCCTGAACACGGCCTCCACCTCCTGGAAGAATACAGTGATTCTGTACTATGAGGATGAGAAAGAGACGGTATCCTCGGATTCCTCCTTCTCCTTCAGCACCTTCAGCCCCCCGGAGCAGGCGCGGAACCGCTGGGTGCTGCACATGGATAAGGAAGGCAAGGGATATTACTCCAACATCATGCGCAGTCATATCAGCTCGCTGTTAATTGAAGTCAGGATTTCTCTGGATAATCTGGTGAAAATGATGGATCAGTATGTATCCGGTATGCCGCTGCTATACGATGCCTCTGAGCGGGCCTTTATTCAGCCGGGGGCAGCATTTCCGCAGGAGCTGTTACAGTCGATCAGTCCTGGGATTAACGGGAACAGGGGAACCATCTCCGCTACAGAGAATCGTGCAGAGTATCTGATTAACTATATGAAGTCGGACATGCTGGATTTGTATTTCATAGACGCCTATCCCAAGCGCCAGTATATCGAACCGATTAACCGCAATAACCGGCTGTTCCTCTATGCGGTACTGGTGGTGCTGGTGGGTATTATGTTCTACACCCTGCTGCTTCGCCGTCAGGTCCAGAAGCCCGTGATTATGCTGCGCAAGGCGATTGACCGGTTCGACCGGGGCGACTTTTCCAGCCGTGCCGTCGATCTGCAGGTCAATGAGTTCAAGGTGCTCGGCAATTCCTTTAACCGGATGGCGGAGAATACCCAGACACTGATTGAGCAGGTCTTGGTAGGGGAGATTGAAGTCAAGGAAGCGAAGCTGAAGCAATATCAGGCGCAGATCAATCCGCATTTTCTCTATAACTGCCTGAACTTCATTCAGAGCAAAGCCAGCATTGAGGATTATGAGGCCGTTACCGCAATGACGCTTCATTTAGCCTCTTACTGCCGGTATATTCACAAGATTGAACAGCTCGATTCGACGCTTCAGGATGAATTGGATTTCGTCGAGCATTACTTGCATATGGTCCATCTGCGCAAAAAAGAAATCACCTTCGAGTTCGGTGTCACGGCAGAGGCGCGCAGATACCGGCTGCCAAGGATGATTCTGCAGCCGCTGGTGGAGAACTGCATTAAGCATGGCATTGAACCGGGCCTGAGGCCCGGCATCATCTCGGTTGCCGCAGAAGAAGAGGCTTCGTATCTTCTGATTACCGTGAAGGATAACGGAATCGGCATGACGGAGGAGCGACTAGGCGCGGTCCGCCGCCATATCGAGGATCATATCATCAGTAATGAACAGCTCGGAACCGGGCTAAGGAATGTGAATCAGCGGCTGCGCTTGTATTTTGGCAAGGACTCCGGGTTATCCGTAGACTCCGTGCTGTCCGAAGGCACCTGTTACCGGATTCGTATTGAAAAGGAGGGAGAAGCTCATTCTGCAAATTCTGCTGGTAGATGATGAACAATATGTCGTAGATGATCTGGAGCTTGCTTTTCCATGGCAGGACTTCGGGATTGAAAAAGTATATAAAGCCTACTCCGGCGCCCAGGCCATACAGATGATCGGGCAATACCCGATTGATCTAGTCATTACGGATATTGCCATGCCCGGGATGAGCGGGCTGGAGCTGGTGAAGCAGGTGCGGGGGACCCACCGGAGAACCAAGTGTATTCTGCTAACCGGCTATGCCGAGTTCGAATATGCCAGGGAAGCCCTTCAGTATGGGGTGGTAGAGTATCTTGTTAAGCCGCTGGATCACCAGAAGCTGCGTGCTGCTCTGGAGAGCACGATTAAGACCATCAAGAAGGAGCTCGACCGGACGGCATCCTATGAGCAGGCGATGCTGGCCTTCCGGGAGCATCTCCCGGCGCTGAAGGATAAGCTGCTGGCCGAGCTGATTCAGGGCAAATCCTATCCGCAGGAACAGCTGAAGGACAAGCTCAGCGGATATCAGATTGATTTTCAGCTGAACGACCGGGTCTTCCTGATTCTGATCCGTCTGGAGGAGCATTTCACGAACTTCGGGCTGGATAGCCAATTGCTCTTTGAATACGCGGTGACGAACATTGCCTGCGAGCTGCTGGGCCCGGGCTTCGAGCTGTGGCATGGCCGGGATGCTTACGAGAACCTGGTGTTTATTGTGAAGAGCAGTGAAGCGGGGGCGGTTGACCCGGACAAGATTCTCAAGCAGCTAACCCATAATACCCATCAGCTGCACAGCAGTGTGAATGAATATCTGAATGGCGGAATCTCGGTTATTCTGTCCTACCCGGGGGAATTCCCGCTGGATATCCGCGCCATGTATGAGGATTCCCAGTCGGCGTTAAGACAGCAAGTGGGCAATGACCAGGGCTATTTCATCTCCTTGACGGACAAGCAGAAGAGCTCGCCGGTCCAGCCGCTCAAGGACTTATATGCTTCCCCGACCCTAATGCATCTGCTGGAGACCGGCCAGTGGCAAGGGTACAAGGAACGGCTGCTGCAGATGCGAGAATTCAGCAACAATCTGCCTGCCTATAATGAAGAGTACATTGAGGAGATCCGCAGCATGATCCTGGGCTCTTTTCACTATATTGCCCACAAGAATCATTCGTTGTTATCGGATCTGGTGGGACGCGAGCTTCTGGAGAAGACGCTCTTCCGATCCGTATCGCAGCTGATTAGCTGGGGGGAAGCGTTGGTGGATACCCTGCAAGGCAAGCTCGAACGGGATACACAGAATAACCGGATGGGCATTGTCAAGGAGATGCAGAGCTGTATCGCGGCTAATCTGGCGCAGGCCAGCCAGCAATTCGTAGCGGACGCGGTCTCGCTTCATCCGGCGTATGTGTCCAGGCTGTTCAAGCAGGTCAGCGGGATCAGCATCAGCGAGTATATCTTGAATATGAAGATGGAGCAGGCCGTAGCAAGCCTCCGCAACTCCGAGCTGAAGATCTATGAGATCTCCGAGCAGCTCGGCTACGCCAACAGCCAATATTTCATCAAAGTGTTCAAGGAGCAGTTCGGCATGACGCCCCAGGATTACCGGGGGAAGTTGTGAGGAGCATACTATTCTATAGAGCCGTGAGCAGAAGGGGCTCACGCTCTAGCAATCACTTATTAGCTAAATTAGTAGGAAGAGAGTAAAACGAAGATAAATTGACTTGGAGTCGAATTTCTTCTAAAAATGTAAATATTAAAACTTAAAAGTGATATTTTGGAATACGGAATGGGTAATATAGGATTATAGAGAATAAAATAATATGGAGGTGCAGTGGGGCTATTCATTGCAGGATATCCAAAATAGGCTTTTGTGGCATGCCTACCGACGATATCTTGAAATTCTCTAATTACATTTACAAGTATAATAAGGAGAGTTGACAATGAAAAAGAAAGTGATTATGAGTGCGTTTATTCTAATTTGGTTAATTGCACTCATGCCTCAAGGAACATTAGCAAATGGAAAACCCAATGATGTAAACGATTTCAAATCGGCGATTACTAAAATATCTTCTGCAGCAACTGAAACTTTTAATAGGGATGAAGTATCTGAACAATTGATTCTTTGGCTACAAGAGCAAGGAACAACTGTAACTGATAAAAGCGTTATTCAATTTGTCCCGGCAACTCAAAATATAGAAACATTTAGGGGGGAGAGTGAGCGGCAGGGAGAGGCTGTGCTTGTTTGGAACAATTATGGTGATGAGGAAGTATCTATTAGCACAGTACTACCTCTCTCTGTAAATGGTAAATCACTAAATTTGGTGGATATTAATAAAGATTCAGGCACACCTGGGACTGTCGGATATGGATTGACATCAAAAATTTGGTTAACTGCTAATTATGATTCATTATATGGAACGATTGAGAATATTCGTCCATTGAAACTGGATGTTACTGCTTATGCTAACAGTGGTTATAATATGAATAATTTTAAAGCAACTTGGGTTACACAAGGAGACTTATTGACTTATCCAGGATATACTACTGCTCCTGAAGGGGGAGGATTCCCTGTAAGACATGAAATAACTACAAATGTTAGCTCGCCTATTATGGGGCTAAGTACACAGGTAGCAACCCTTTAAGTAGCAATAGGATTTTCAAAGCAGGTGGAGGACTTGCTTGGATATGTGGGATCGCTTACGATGTGAATATTAATGGTACAAATCATCACTTTGAAGTACACAATTTAATTTAAGAGATAATAATATTATGTATTGAATAATATACTGAAATAAAAACATGCTTTTGTTGGAGAAGGTGACTAAAGATGAATAGAAAATACCTAAGGGTGGTCTTCATAGGTTTGTTCATGCTTCTTATGAGTGCTTGTCAAAAAGACAATCCCTACGATTCTCTGTTTCGCCATGTGGAGGAGCAGCGTACTGTGTTTGCCATGACAAAGGATGAAGGGATTGCCGCTCTGGACTTGGTAGATTACGAGGATAAGAATAACACGCTTACTCTAAATGAAGAACTCACGGCAGAGGATCAAAAGTACGGACAACGAATACGACTCGACAATAATCAATTAATTGAAGGTTATGAATTGGTAACACGATTGCCGAGATCCGAGATTGGATACCAACAAGCCGAGAGAATTGTGGAGGCCTTCCTGGGACACTATAGCCCTTCTGAGGAAGAAAAAGAGAAGGTGGTTGATTCTATCCATGCCGTCGATGACAAGACTTTTCCTGTCAAGCCGGAGGTTAAGCTTGTGACAGAATCGTGGGAGAGTAATGATAAGGGAGGGAGCATGAGTATTCATTATAGATTGACCAACAGTCTAGCGAACGCCGAGGAGATATCTTTGGTATTACAATTTCTCCGCACAGCTTCTCCCTAAATAATTATGCTTTATCCCCTGATATCAAAGGTTTCGGCTCATTCGAGCTGAAGCCTTTTTTGTTATACAGGATATTATGATATCTGTCTATTGTGGGTAAGAGGGTGACGACCATACGGGTTGTCTGGACCGGAGAGGTCCTGACATCAATCACCCCGCAGGGTGATTGATTCTTTTAAAAACCACAGCCACTCCATATTTGTGATCCTTTTCAATAGATCAAATTTAAATATGATAACCGATTGACATAAATATGTTAACCGGTTATCATAAAGTTGCATCCGAAATGTATGCGCATTCAAAACAATTATTTGTATGGGGGGAATTCAGTTGAAATTGAGAAGAGCTGCAAGCTTCGTCATCTCTCTAACGGTGGTCATGGGGGTATTGGCCGGTTGTGCCAAGGGGAATTCAACGAACAGTGCCGTCAAGGAAGACAAGGGAGATGGAGGGGGAGCGGCACAGCAAGCCTCCAAAGACGTTAAGCTCACCTTCTTCAATACCTCTGCAGAAGTCAATACCGTATTCGAGGAGCTGTTCAAGAAGTATCATGAGCAGAATCCGCAGGTGACGATTGAACTGATTCCTACGCCGATCGGCGGCGCGCAGCTTGAGAAGTTCCAATCCCTGCTGGCCTCCGGCAATCCGGCGACAATCGTGAATCTGGATGCAGGCACCATACTTCAATATAAGGATGATTTTCTTGATTTAGAGCCGGAGAAGGCGAAGTATGAAGCGCTGACCAATCCGGGAGCTATCGACGGCGCGTTGCTGGACGGACAATTCCTGGGTATTCCCTGGACTGCCCAAGGCTACGGTCTGCTGTACAACAAGCGTGCAGTAGAAGAGGGTATCGGCGGTGCCTTTGATCCAGCATCGGTGAAGACCCGTGATGATCTGGAAGCGGTCTTCAAGAAGATTGAAGCGGCTGGCAAAGCACCGGTCATGCTTCACGGGGCAGACTGGTCGCTCGGCGCCCACTATCTGGGATTGACCTATTCCCTGCAGTCGCAGAAGGTGGAGGACAACCGGAAGTTCGTGGAGGAGCTGAAGAACGGGCAGGTTCAACTGACGGAGAATCCGCAGTTCACCGGACTGATGGATACCTTCGATCTGTTGAAAAAATACAACGCACGTAAGAGCGACCCGCTCGTTGCCGATTATAACCGTGACAGCGCGGATTTCGCCAAGGGAGCTGCCGCCTTCTACTTCATGGGAGACTGGAGCTGGGCGGTTATCGGAACACTGGAAGGCCGCGATGCCGACTTCGGTATTCTGCCGCTGCCTGTGAGCAATAACCCGGAGGATTTCGGCAACGCGCAAGTCGCCTACAGCGAGCCTAAGCTGTTCGCCATCGATGATTCGAAGTCTACGCCGGAGCAGCAGGAAGCCGCCAAAGCGTTCATCGAATGGATGGTCAGCAGTGAGGACGGACAAAAGGCCATTATTACCGATATGGGGCTGTCCATGCCGTACAAGGATCTTAAGGCGAAGAGCACGAACGTTATGTCTAACGCCGTCAGCGAATACGTGAAGCAAGGGAAGATTATCAACATCGGTGTCATCAATTACCTGCCGCAGGATTACTGGGCCAAGACCGGAGCTGCGATGCAGAAGTATCTGGTAGGCAATATCGACCGCCAGGGGCTGGCGCAGGAGGTTCAGGATTACTGGAAATCGTATGCGGGGAAATAGAGAATGTCTTCGTTTGTGCTATATAGATTGAACTTGTATTTTTCTGATTGGGATTGCTGTGACTCCAGAGAATGTTTGGCCCTCCGTCACTTTTCCCTTTCAGGATTGCTTCGAGTTCTATCTATACAAGAACAGGCTGAACTGGGATATTCTCCAGTTCAGCCTGTTAAGAGGAAAGGGGGCAGCACTATGAACAAAAAGCTATCACTGAAGAATGCGGGGACATTCTTGGTCTTTGGAGGTCCCTCGATCTTCGCTTTTGCCGCCGTTGTGATTATACCGTTCATTGTCGGCTTATATTTGACCTTTACGAACTGGGATGTGCGGACAGGCGACAGCAGTCTGATCGGCTTCGCCAACTATCTGGAAGTGTTCAGGGATAAGGTCTTCCTTCAACAGCTGTGGTTCACCCTGAAATATGTTTTCTTCACCGTGGTGATTGCCAATGTGTTCGCCTTCTTCATCGCGCTTGCCCTGACAAGAGGCGGGAGGGGGGAGCAGTGGCTGCGCACCGGCTTCTTCACGCCCAATCTGGTTGGCGGAATCGTACTCGGATACCTGTGGCAGACGCTTTTCTCACAGGTGCTGCCTTACCTTGGGAATAAATACGGCTGGGAGCTGTTTCAGACCTCGTGGCTGACGAATACAGGGACCGCATTCTGGGCGCTGATTATTGCAACCGCCTGGCAGCTGGTCGGGTATCTGATGATCATTTATATTGCAGGCTTTACAGGTGTTCCGAATGATGTGCTGGAGGCCGCCAGCATCGACGGGGCGGGGCGGACTTCGGTAATCCGCAGAATCATTCTGCCGCTGACGGTGCCGGCGATTGTCATCTGCATTTTCATCTCCCTGTCCCGTTCCTTCCTTACGTATGATATCAACCTGGCCTTAACCAAGGGCGGACCGTTCAATTCAACGGAGCTTGCCACCTACCACATCGTGCAAAAAGCCTTCCTGTCCAATCAATATGGCGTCGGCCAGGCAGAGGCAGTCGTCCTGTTCGCAGTCGTGGCGATCATCGCCCTGACGCAATCCTATCTGCTGAAGAAGCTGGAGGTGGAATCATAATGAATGCTGACCGGCGCATCCTCCCGGGACTGCGGACAGGGTTCTTATACCTGCTGCTGCTTGCCTTTTTAACGCCATTCCTGCTGATCATCATGAACTCGTTCAAGACCACCCAGCAATTCTTCGAGAGTCCCTTGTCCCTGCCGACAACGATTAACTTCAAGAACTATGCAAGTGCTTTTGACAATATGGACTTTATGCAGGGGTTCATGAACTCCTTGATCATTACGGGAGTATCCGTAGGTATCATTATTATTTTCTCGGCGATGACCGGGTACCTGTTCGTACGCTACAAGTGGAAGGTGAACTCCATACTCTTCTTCCTGATGCTGGCCTCGATGGCCCTTCCCTTCCAGGTGCTGATGATTCCAATGGTGATGCTGTACGGGAATATGGGGCTGCTGAATACCAAGCTGACGCTGCTGTTCATGTATCTCGGCTTCGGGGTGCCGTTTGGCGTATTCACGTTCCACGGCTTTATCAAAGGAATTCCTTATGAGCTGGAAGAATCGGCATTTATCGAAGGGAGCGGTACGCTGCGGAACTTTTTCAGCATTGTGCTGCCCTTGCTCAGGCCGGTGTTCGTAACCCTGCTGGTACTCGATGTGCTGTGGATCTGGAACGACTATCTCCTGCCCAGTCTGGTGCTGCTGTCGCCGGATCAGAAGACCCTGCCGCTATCCACGTATACCTTCTTCTCCTCCTATTCTGTGGACTATGCGCCGCTGATGGCCGGGCTGATTATGACGATTATACCCGTGCTGATCATCTACCTGTTCCTGCAAAAGCAGATCATCAAGGGGATCACGGAAGGTGCACTGAAATAAGCGGGGAGAACGATGTAGCTGTAATGCACGCAGAATTCATCTATAATTGGAACTAAAAAACAAGGTGGTTCCTATGCCGAATCTGAAAGACGTCGCCAAGCAAGCGGGACTTTCTGTCAATACAGTGTCCAGAGTCCTTAACAATAGAGGGTATATCAGTGACAAGACCAAGGAGAAGGTCTACCGGGTGATGAAGGAAATGAATTATCAGCCGAATGAAATGGCCCGGGCCCTGTTCCGCAAAAAATCCAATATGATCGGGCTGATCATACCGACGATTTCCCATCCTTTTTTTGCCGAGCTGACCAATTATCTCGAATATTATGCCGACCTTAAGGGCTACAAGCTGCTGCTCTGTAATTCCAACCGCAACGTCTCCAAGGAAGTAGAGTATATCGATATGCTCAAAAAAAATCAGGTCGATGCGATCATCATGGGCAGTGCCGTGCTGGATGTGCAGCATTATCTTCACCTGGGCCTGCCCATCGTCTCGTTCGACCGTGTAATCTCAGAGGATATCCCCGTGGTCACCTCGGATAATCTGGAAGGCGGCAGACTGGCTGCCCGGTTATTAACCGGCAAGGGCTGTCATCATCCGGTCTATATCTACCGGGGGATTGACGGTCCGCAGCATCATTTCATGCTGGCCGGGCTGAGAAGGCAGGGGTATGAAGAGGAGATGAAGCTTGCCGGGCTTGCGCCGCTGTTCTTACAGCTGGATGTGGAAGAAGGCAGCTACACCGGGGGCGACACCGCCATTGCTGCATATTTCGAGGAGCATCCTGAGATCGACGGGGTGTTCGCCAGCAGTGATGTGATCGCCGCCGAGGTCATTCATGCCTGCAACCTGCTGGACAAGGATATTCCTTCAACGATGCGCATTGTGGGCTACGATGATGTGCAGCTCGCATCACTGGTCTCACCGCGATTAAGCACCATACGGCAGCCGATCCAGGAGATGAGCGAAGCCCTTATGGAATTGGCGGTCCAGCAGATCGAAGGCCTGGCGGTGGCGATGGTGAACACGTTCCCGGTAACGGCGGTGGAACGCGGCACGACTTAATACCAGGGGCTGGCAGCTTTGCTGCCAGGATCTTCCTTAGTAGAGCGTCAGGTTTTTCGCATACCTTTGACCCGATGGCCTCATCATGCGTAGCGAATAATCAGAGATAAGTGTATTCGGTGCAACTAAAAACAGTGAAAAGGAAGGTATTCCTCTCCTAACTGTATTCCATACAACTAAATTTGCTGGAATGGGCGAAAATCCAGGTGTAGAGGTATTTTAATTGCACGAAATACAGCTAAACAGAGATTCGGCGGCATATCCGGCGATTTAGTTGTACAGATTGCAATTAAGCTATTCGTATAGTTGTAAAGCTGAAGCTGTCCTATTATATTAACCGGTTAATATAGAGTCTTGCCCTGTTCTCCCGAACAGAGGAAGCAGGCTGACCCGGGTCAGGAGGGTACGGATGGCTGTAACCATCAAGGACGTTGCCGAGAAGGCAGGCGTCTCCGTCACTACCGTCTCCCGTGTGCTTAATAACCGGGGGTACCTCAGTGAGAGTCTGAAGCAAAAGGTGAACGAGGCCATGGAGGAGCTGAATTACCATCCGAGTGAGGTGGCACGCTCCTTGCTGCGCAAGAAGTCCAATATTATCGGTCTGATCCTGCCGGATATCTCCCATCCGTTCTTCGGGGAGGTAACCAAGCATATTGAGGCCTATGCCTATGAACAAGGCTATAAGCTGATGCTGTGCAATTCCCTGCATCACAAGAAAAAAGAAAAAGAGTACATTGATCTGCTGAGAGCCAGCCGGGTCGACGGCATTATTATGGGCAGCCACACGATGAGCGTGAACGATTACAAGTCGATTAACCTGCCGCTGGTGTCGCTTGACCGGCAGATCTCTAAGTCGATCCCGTTCATTGCCTCGGATAACTATCAGGGGGGTGTGCTGGCTACCCGGCTGCTGCTGCGCAAAAAATGCCGGAGCATCGCCTATCTCAGCGGGAATCTGCGCCTCAGCCTGCTGGCCAAGCAAAGGCATGACGCCTTCCTGGAGCAGGTCAAAGGGCAAGATGTTGCGTATACCGTACGGCAAACCGATCTCAACGGATTCAAGTATAAGGATTACGAAAAGCTGGTCAGTAGTCTTTTTCAGGAGCGTCCTGAGCTGGATGGCGTATTTGCGAGCAGCGATATGCTGGCATTGCAGGTGCTCAAGCAGTGCAGAAGGCTGGGCAGAGAGGTGCCCGGTCAAGTCAAGGTCATAGGATATGACGGAATTGCCGCCTTAGATGCGGAGGAGCTGACTACCATCGTACAGCCGATCAAGAAAATGGGTGAGCTGGCCGTTCAATATCTGCTGCAGCAGATTGCCGGTGAGCCGGTCCCGCTGGAGACGATTCTTCCCGTCCGGTTAGCGGAGAAGGGAACCACTTGAAGCATACAGGATTCATTCACATGCGAACGATATGGAGGAAATATAGATGAATTTCATTCACCGCGTAGCCCCTGAATTACGGGAAGGGATTGCAGGCTTGCCGCCGCTGCATCTGCCCGGGGATCTGGCCGCAGCCCGGAATATGGTCCCGTTGCCTACTGAACCGTCAGACTGCGTCCGCATTACGGAGCGGGTCCTGATTGCCGGTTCCGGGCCGGTGCGGATCAGAATCTATGAACCGGCGAAGCGGAGTAAGCATAAGCTGCCAGCCCTGCTCTGGACCCATGGGGGCGGCTATATTCTGGGCCAGCCGAGCGGCGATGATGCGTTATGCGAGAGCTTCGTCCTCGCGGCCAACTGTGTTGTCGTGTCGCCTGATTACCGCCTTGCCCCGGAGCATCCCTACCCGGCAGCGGTGGAAGACAGCTTCGCGGCATTGGTGTGGCTCGCAGGTCCGGGGAATGATCTCCAGATTGACGGTTCCCGGATTGCCGTAGGCGGCGCGAGTGCGGGCGGCGGTCTGGCGGCTGCCTTGGCCCTGATGGCTAGAGATAAGGGAGGTCCTGCCCTCTGCTTCCAGCTTCCGCTGTATCCGATGCTGGACGACCGCAACATTACACCTTCCAGTTATGAGGTAACTCACCCTGCGGTGTGGAACCGGGCCAACAATCTGGTGGCATGGGAGATGTACCTGGGCGGACCTGCCGGAGGTGCAGACACCTCCCCTTATGCGGCACCCGGCCGTGCGGATCAACTGGCGGGACTTCCGCCCGCCTATATCTGCGTTGGACAGCTCGACCCGTTCCGTGATGAGACGATAGACTATGTGGCCCGGCTGGCCCAGGCCGGTGTAGAAGTGGAGTTTCACCTCTATCCGGGAGGCTATCATGGCTTCGAGCATGTCGTACCTGCAGCCGAGGTCAGCCGCAGAGCCAGAGAAGGCTATATCCATGCGCTGGCAAAAGCTTTGAACTCTTAAATTGTAAAAAGAGGACGGGTTTTTGAAAGTATTGCGTACACAGAAACCATAGAATGGACAGGACGCAAGGATATTGGAGGGCCAAGGGGGAATACGGGTGTTTAGACTCGGGGAGACAATACGATTTGAAGATCAGGAGAATGATCTGTTAACAGTGGGCGAACTGCTCGTGGATATGATCTCCAATGAGTACGGCGAGGACACGGTATGCGACGGGTATACCAGATATTTTGGCGGATCGCCTTCGAATATTGCCATTAATGCGGGGAAGCTGGGCATCCGGTCGCATGTGGCTTCGGCGGTAGGAAGGGATAGCCTGGGCAACTTTCTGATGAACCGGCTGCGCAGCTCCGGAATGGCGACAAGCGGAATCCAGCAGGTGGATGATTCTACCAGCATGGTAGTGATTACGAAGAGCCAGGCTACGCCGGTTCCGATCTTTTACCGCGCGGCGGATTACCGGCTGGAGTACACTGAGGCACTGGAGCAAGCTTTGCTTCATTCCAGAATTGTCCACTTCTCCTGCTGGCCGATCTCAAGAACACCCTCCCGTGAGACGGTGGAGCGGGTGATCCGGACGGCCAGGAAGCATAAGCTGCTGATCGGCTTCGATCCGAACTATCATCCCTCGATCTGGCAGAAGGGGGAGGACGGGGTGGCCTATGTCAAAAGCATCATCCCGCAGGTGGATATCATCAAGCCTTCCGGGGATGACGCCGAGCGTCTGTTCGGGCCCGGCACGCCGGAGGAGCAGCTCTCAAGATTCCTTGCGCTTGGTGCGAAGCTGGTCATTCTGACGCTGGGCAAGGATGGGGCACTAGTCTCCAACGGAAGCGAGACGATGTCTTTTGCCACCAAGGCTACGCAGATTGAAGATACGACTGGAGCAGGAGATGCTTTCTGGTCCGGCTTCTATACGGCTGTTATTAAAGGGTATACGCTCGAAGAGGCGCTGGAGCTTGGGTTTGCCGTCAGCGCGTACAAACTGAAATTCACGGGTGCGGTAGTGGATCTGCCTGCGCTGGAGACCATTAAGCAAGAATTCAACCTGTAGGAGGCTCTGAAATGACACTGAAGAATCAAGTGCAGTTAATTACCTATCCCGATTCGCTGGGCGGAGACCTGAAGCAGCTTCATCAGGTGCTGCGCGGTCCCTTCGCCGGGCTGTTTGCCGGGGGGATTCACATCCTTCCGCCCTTTCCTTCTTCGGGGGACCGCGGCTTTGCGCCGTTGACTTATCTGGAGATCGAGCCGGAATTCGGCAGCTGGGAGGACATCCGCAGCATCGGGGAAGAATTCGATGTGCTGGTGGATCTGATGGTCAACCATATCTCCCGGCAATCACCGTATTTCCAGGACTTCCTGGAGCATGGCCGGGCTTCTGAATATGCGGATCTGTTCCTCACGCTGGACAAGATCTGGGAGAATGGTGAGCCTGTGCCTGCGGATATCGGGAAGATGTTCCTGCGGCGGCCGCTGCCGTATTCCACCTTCACGACCTCGCGGGGGGAGGAAGAGAAGGTCTGGACGACATTTGGCAAAACCGATCCTTCCGAGCAGATTGATCTGGATGTCCACTCTCCGCTCACCCGCGACCTGCTGCGGCAGTTCTTCCTGAACTTCAAAGAGCAGAATGTCAAGATCGTCCGGCTGGATGCGGTCGGGTATGTGATCAAGAAGCTGGGCACCAGTTGTTTCTATGTGGAGCCGGAGATTTATGAATTCCTGGATTGGATCAAGGAGATGGCGGATTCGCTGGACATAGAGCTGCTGCCGGAGGTGCATGCGCATCACAGTATCCAGACCAAGCTGTCAGAATACGGCTGCTGGATCTATGATTTCATTCTGCCGTACCGTGTGCTTGAGGCGCTTACCGGAAGATCCAATACGGCGCTGTACGACTATCTGCGGACCCGCCCGCATCAGCAGTTCACCATGCTGGATTGTCATGACGGAGTTCCGGTGAAGCCGGATCTGGATGATCTGATTGATACCAAGGAGGCGCGGGAGCTGGTGGATCTCTGCGTGGAGCGCGGAGCGAACCTGAGCCTGATTCTGTCGGAGGAGCATAAGGCCCCGGACGGCTTCGATGTCCATCAGATCCGCTGCACGTACTACAGTTCACTGAATGAGGATGACGATGCGTATCTGGCAGCCAGAGCGATTCAATTCTTCGCGCCGGGTATTCCGCAGGTCTATTATGTAGGCCTGCTGGCTGGCCGTAATGATCTGGAGCAGGTAGCCCTGACAGGCGAAGGGCGGGAGATCAACCGCCATAATTATACGCTGGAGGAGATTGAAGCCGAATCACAGCGCGAGGTTGTGCAGCGGCTGATGAAGCTGATCCGCTTCCGCAATACGTACAGTGCCTTCGGGGGAGAGTTCCGGGTACTGGAGGCGGCGTCAGATGAGATCCGGCTGCTGTGGGAGCAGGGAAGCGAATATTGCCGGCTGCATATTAACCTGCGGGATTATAAGACTGTTATCGAATATATAGATCAGCAGGGACAAGAAGCGGTATACTGGGTCTGATTCTAATTCGTTAAGGGGGAATGATGATGGCTACAATGCAAATCAGCCTGTTCTCGGCAAGTCTGAAGCGGGAGGTCACGATCCAGGCCATATTGCCGGTGGATGTGCCGGAGGGCTGGGGATTGCCGGCCTGGTCGGGCCAGCCCTTGAGATCGCTCTATCTGCTGCACGGCTTCTCGGGCAGCCAGAACGACTGGCTGAACTTCTCCAGGATCAGGGAGCTGGCGGACAGGCAGCAGGTGGCAGTATTCATGCCGGCCGGGGAGAACCGCTTCTATGTCAATGATGAGCTTAGGGAAGAATATTACGGTGAGTATATCGGCAGGGAGCTGGTAGACTTCACCCGCAAGCTGTTCCCGCTATCAGTGGCCAGAGAGGATACCTGGATTGGCGGCTTATCGATGGGCGGATACGGCGCGATCCGCAATGGCCTGAAATACGCGGAGCGCTTCGGCCGGATCATCGCCTTATCCTCGGCCTTAATTCCGTATAGAGTTGCTAATATTGCCCCAGACTATAAAGACGGAATTGCCAGTTATTCCTACTATACCAGTGTCTTCGGTGATCTGAGCCGGCTGCTCCGCAGCGACAAGGACCCCGAGCAGCTGGTGCGTGATGTGAAGGTGCAGGGACTTGCCCTGCCGGAGCTGTACATGGCGTGCGGAACCGAGGATATGCTGCTGGATGTGAACCGCCGATTCCATCAGTTCCTGGAAGCTGAACAGGCCGCCCATTACTATGAAGAAGGCCCTGGCGACCATAACTGGGTGTACTGGGATAAGCATATCGAAGCTGCGCTGGACTGGGCGGCTGCTCCAGTGAGCTGAATACAAGAAAACAACAAAAAGCGAGAAGGATCGAAGGGGGATTTTGGAACTGTAGGAGCGGTAGCGACCGCCTGAAAGCTTTCCGTAGGAAAGCTCGCTTCGGAAGCATCAGCTGTCACCGGATTTCTACCGCGAAAAGCGGTGTAATTAAGAAATCTGTACACAACAGCGGCCGGAGGGCCAAACATTCACCGTAGTGACGACAGAGCTTTAAGTTGATTTTTTTAGCTTATATAACTGCAAATTGCATACTTATACGCCCTTGGGTCCTACCGAGAAGGTATCGGCTCAGGGGCGTGCTGAATTCCGGGGAAAGGAAGAGGCGGGGATGATCCGAACCAACAGTATCGTGTTCAAGTTTGCGTTGCAGATGACCGTGATTCTTGCGATCCTGCTGTCCATCCTTGTGCTGAGTAACATCTACTCCCTGGAGGTGGTGCGGAGCAATGCACTGACCGGCTCGCGTAATACGCTGGCCCTCTATCAGGCAAACATTCATAACAACTTCAACAATTTCTCCAAGGACCTGATTGAGGTGTTCGACCATAACGTGGATGCCGCTGTGAATTTGGCGGGGATGGATGAGAACAGCCGGTATTTCAAGGTCCAGCAGCTCAAGAATAGCCTACAGGCCAAAATAGCAGGCGATAATTCGAGCGACGGCATGTTCATCAGGCTCTCAGATGAGCTGGTGCTGGAGCAGTTCAATCGCCGGATTCCATCGGAGGATAAGCTGGCTCTGGTGGATTTTATCAATATGCATACATTCAGTACGGCTCCGGCAGCACCAAGCGGGGAATGGAAGGTCTTCCAGATCCGCGGAGAGTCCTACTTGTTCAAATATATTACTTATTCAGGGGTCAGCTTCGGAACGCTGGTGAAAGCGGACACGCTGCTGGCCATGGTCGACAGGGGAGGCAATGATCAGAACCGGTATGTGCTAAGTGATTCGCAGGGCAATATACTGGCAGCGAGTAACATCTCTCTGCAGGAGGGCGAGTCGACGCTTGAGAGCTTAAGCAGGCAGTATAAGCGGGATTCCCTGATTGTATCTGAACCGATCGGCGAGTTCGGGCAGATGACTCAAATGGTTGCCAAGGGCAGTCTGTTCTCAGGCCTGAAGCTGATTCAGTGGGGGATAGCCCTGCTGGCGGTTCTCTCGGTCATCGTGGTGCCGCTGGTGCTGAGATTCCTGACGAGGGATGTGCTCAGACCGATTCTGGAGCTGGTGAAGGCGGCGAAAGCGGTTGAACAGGGGCAGCTGGAATACCAGATTCCGCAGAATACCCCCTACTCCTTGGAATTCCTGAAGCTGTTCCATGCACTGGAGTCCATGGTCAGTGAAATCAAGGATCTGAAGATCCAGTCCTATGAAGAGCAGATCGAAATCAGCCGCGCCGAGATCAAGTATCTGCAGATGCAGATCAGGCCTCATTTTTTCCTGAATGCGATCTCAACGATTACCAGCCTAACCTATCAGCATAAAAATGAGGAGATCCGCCGGCTGATCTACTGCCTCTCCGAGCATCTCCGGTATATGTTCCGAGGGGGGTTGATGGAAGTGACGATGGAGGAGGAGATCCGGCATACTGAGAATTATATCCGGATGCAGGAGATCCGTTATCCTGAGCAGATTTTTTTCATGATCGAGATGCAGGAGGAAGCGCGGCAGGTGCCGATTCCGCAGTTCATGATTCAGACCTTTGTGGAGAATACGTTCAAGCATGCCATGTTCGTTCAGGAGCTGCTGTCCATCTTCATCAGAGTGCGGATGGAGAACCGGGACGGGAGTCCGTTTGTCAGTATTGTAATTGAGGATAACGGGGCAGGCTTCGCTTCCGAATGGTTGGACCGACCGGAGCACGAAGCGGCGGGGGAGGACGGGGGCAGAGTGGGTATCGCCAATATCCGCAAAACCCTCAAGCTGCTCTACAAACGCGAGGATCTGCTTCAGCTGTCCAATGTGGAGTCTACAGGCGCAAGAGTAGAGCTGTGGATACCTGTGAACCGGATGGACCAGCCCATATCAGAGGGGGATAAATATGCGTTGTATGCTGATTGATGATGATATCCCAACCGTGGAAGCCCTGCGCAGGATTGTCAATTGGGAGGAATTCGGGATTACGGAAGTGCAGGCCGCCCATAATATACAGGATGCGAAGCAGTTATTCGAGCGCGGCGAGCCGGATCTGATCATCTGTGATATCGAAATGCCGCGCGGCTCAGGGATTGAGATGATCCAGTGGGCGAGAGACCGCCAATATGAAGGCGGGTTCATCTTCCTGACCTGTCATGAGAGCTTCAGCTTCGCTTCCAAGGCGATCTCGTATGATGCCGACTCTTATCTGGTCAAGCCGCTGGACAAGCAGGAGCTGGAGGCGGCGCTACGCAAGTCGATGGATAGGCTGAAGAACAAGATCATGATGGGCGAATACAGCAAACTGGGTCAGGCATGGCTCAAGAATCAGGATCTGATGGAACGCAGCTTCTGGAGTGATGTCCTGACAGCGACGATATCTCCCCGAATCCAGCTTATTCAGAGTGAAGTGCAGAAGCGCGGGCTGGCCATCCCAGTACAGGCAGAATACAGGCTGCTGCTGGTAAGTGTTCCCCGCTCCCAGATTGAACGGGAATGGGACGAGAGTATTTTCCATTACGCGCTCTCCAATCTGACTTGTGAAATTCTCAGCAGCCAGGCGGGCAGCGGCCGGATGATTGCCTATCAGATTGATAAGGTATTCTACAATGCGATCATTGCCGAGAGTACGGCGGATATGAAGGGGCTTGTGGCGAATGCCGGAGAGATCATCCGGCTAAGCAGGCAATATCTGAAATGCACGGCTACCTGTTACTTCAGTGAGCCAACTGCCATCTCCGGCCTCTCGCAGCTTAAGGCGGAGCTGGAGCAGGCGGATGAGTCTAATATTATTTTCAGGGGAAGGGTGCACCTGCCGAATGAGCCCTTCCATGTGGATCTATCCGAGCGCTACACTCTGGATACGGAGCTGTTCACCCTGCTGTTCGTCCAGAAGGAGAAGGCTCAGATTGTGAACCGGCTGAAGAAGGAGCTGGAGCTGCTGACCAGATTGAATAAGCTGGATTCAACGACGCTGCATTCGATCCGGGAGGACTTCCTACAAATCGTATACTCGTTGCTCTCCCGGCAGCATATCCAGGCGCACCGGCTCTTCGCCGATGAGGTGACCCAGGGCTTGCTCCAGAAATCCGACAGCAGCGTGTTTGATTTCATGAAGTGGGCACAAGCGCTGACGGACAAAACGGTGGATTCTATCAAAGAGGTGCTGCAGTCCGAAGGGGTGGTCGAGCGAGCCAAGCGGTTCATTCAGGAGCACTATACCCAGGATCTCAGCCGGGAGGATGTCGCTGCAAGTGTATACCTGACTGCCGATTATCTGGCGAAGGTCTTCAAGAATGAGACCGGGCAGACGGTCAAGGAGTATCTGAACGACTGCCGCATCAGAGCGGCGAAGCAAATGCTGATTGAGAGCCCGGCAAGCATCGGGGAGATTGCCATGGATACCGGCTTCGATACCCTCTCCTATTTCTCCACCGTATTCAAAAAATGGACAGGTGAAACCCCGGCAGCCTACCGCTCCAAGCACAAATCTGCCTTATAGTCATGACAAGGATGACCATTACGAAGCTCCGCTTCTCCTACCGGAGGCGGAGCTTCTTGCTTCGTTGGCAGGAATCGTGCCAAGGGTATAACTTAGCTATGCATAGCCAACTGTCCCGCCGCCCGCCATGTGCGGTTTTTTATAAAAACAGTCCGTATTATTGAAAGCCCGCCCCCCTCCAGGGCCAGTACAATGAGAGTGTAAATACAGAACAGGAGGCATGATGATAATGAAGAAAAAGGGGTTAGGTTCACTGCTGTTGTCCATGGTAATCTGCGGTTCGCTGCTCTCCGCCTGCGGCGGCAATTCCAATACATCGTCCAAGAATTCCGGGGATACGGAAGCTAAGGCCAAGGTGGCTGAGATTGTATTCGCGCTGCCCTCCTTCAACCGGATTCCCGATGATCTCAGCAAGGTAACCGAGGCCATCAATGCCATTACAACCGCGAAGATCGGGGTGAAGGTGGACTTCCGACTCTTCGGTCCGGCAGATTACGCCCAGAAGGTCAATCTCGCGCTCCAGAGCGGGGAGAAGATGGATGTCTTCACCACCCTCGGACAATTCTCCAACTATGTATCCAAGAGCCAGGTGGCCCCGCTCGAAGAGTTGCTTCCTGAACACGGTAAAGAGCTGACAGCCATTCTGGATAAGGATTTCGGGCCGGATATTCTCAAGACCACCACGATGGACGGGCATATCTACGGCATTCCGGTGAATAAAGGGATGGCGCTGCCGACCAATATTATCTACAACGCGGATATGCTCGCAGAGGCGGGCGTAGCAGCAGAATCCATCCAATCGGTAGAGGATCTGCCAGCAGTGTTCGGCGCGGTGAAGCAGAAGCTGCCGGATGTGGTTCCCTTTGGCCCGATCAACGTGAATCCGACAGATACAGGACTTGTGAACTGGATGAAGGGTGCGAGCAAGGTGGATTACCTGACCGATACGACCGGAGTCGGTGTCGTGATCGGTGACAACGGCAAGGTTGTTAACTTCTACGAATCGGATGTCTTTAAGAACGGGATTCAGATGATGAGAGACTGGTTCGAGGCCGGATATCTGCAGAAGGATACCGCAACTACGACGATTACAGCCATGGAGATGGTGTCCTCCGGGCGCGGCTTCTCTTTCCTGGGCGGCTACAGCGGCATGGAGGTTGGCAAGCAGCTAAGTGCTCAGGTCGGCAAAAATATTGAGACGAAGCGCATCGCCCCATTTTACTTCGATACAAGCGCCGTGAACTCCGTAACCTGGATGGTCTCCAGCACCTCGAAAGAGACGGAGGCCGCCGTGAAGTTCCTGAACCTGCTCTACACCGACAAAGAACTGATCAACACCATTCTCTTCGGAATCGAAGGGGAGGATTACCTCAAGGTAGATGAGCATCATGTGAAATTCCCGGAAGGCATGGACGCCAATACGGTGCCTTATACTGCCATGCTTAGCTCAGGGATCGTAGGGTCCGAATCGCTACAGTATCAGCTGGAGGGAATTGACTGGTCAGATGTCGAGCTGAAGCTGAAGGAGAATAAGGATACCGCCAGATCGCCGTATTTCGGCTTCATTTTCGACCAGGGTCAAGTGAAGACGCAGATTAGCGCCGTGAACAATGTGGTCAGCCAGTTCCTGCCGGCGCTGGTCAGCGGATCGGTGGACCTGGAGACCATCCTCCCGAAATTCATCAGTGCGCTGAAGGATGCAGGGGCTCAAGCGATAATTGACAGCAAGCAGAAGCAGCTGGATGAATGGCTTGCCACGCAGCAGCAATAACCAATCTATGAATGTGCTGAGGGTGGAGCGGTAACAGAGGCTCTGCCCCCGGCCATGGAGGTGAATCCGGCATGACTGCCCAACCGAAATCCAAGCCACTCAAAAAAACACTTCCCTTATTGATTCTCGCGGGCCCAGGCCTGCTATATTTTCTGATTAACAGCTATTTCCCCATGTTCGGGGTGTTCATCGCCTTCAAGGATGTCAATTATGCGAAGGGCATCTTCGGCAGCGACTGGATCGGCTTCAAGAACTTCACCTTTCTCTTCCAGACCAGTGACGCCTGGATTATGACCCGTAACACGCTGCTGTACAATCTGGCCTTTATCGCGCTTGGAACCGTAGTCTCCATTATCATTGCCATTCTGATGTCGGAGCTGCTGAATAAGTTGTACTCGAAGCTGTTCATGACCGGGCTGATTCTGCCGAATCTGATCTCGATGATCGTGCTTTCGCTGCTCGTCTTCGCCTTTCTGAATGCCGACAGCGGGTTCGTGAATCATTCCATTCTGCGGCCGCTAGGCATCCCGGAGATCAACTGGTATTCGGAGGCGAAATACTGGCCGTACCTGCTGGTCCTGATTCAGCTCTGGAAGACGGCAGGGTATGGCTCGATCGTTTATTTTGCCTCGATTGCCGGAATTGACAAGAGCATCTATGAGTCGGCCAAAATCGACGGTGCCGGGAAGCTGAAGCAGATCCGCATGATTACACTGCCGCTGCTGAAGCCGACCATTATAGTGCTGGTGCTGATGTCGATGGGCCGGATTTTCAACTCCGACTTCGGTCTGTTCTATCAGGTGCCCATGAACTCCGGTGCGCTCTACAGCACTACCCAGACGATTGACACGTATGTCTACCGCGCGTTGATGCAGCTGAATGATATCGGCATGTCGGCCGCCGCCGGTCTGTATCAGTCGCTGGTCGGCTTTGCCCTTGTGCTTACGGTCAATGCCATCGTCAAGAAGGTCAATCCAGAAAACGCATTGTTCTAGGAGGAAATTCATATGATCCAAACAAGGGGAGAACGGACGTTTACTGTGTTTTCTGCGGTCGTGATGATCCTGCTGACGGTTGTTGCTTTTGTACCCTTCCTGCTGATTGTGATTGCTTCGTTCACGGAGGAGACAGCCCTGATCCGCAACGGGTACAGCTTTTTCCCTGAGCACACCAGTCTTGAAGCGTACCGATATATTAAGTCCTCCGCGTATATTTTTATCAGAGCCTATGGGGTCTCCTTTCTGGTGACGATCCTGGGAACGGCCATTGGACTGCTTATAACAAGCATGCTGGCCTATCCGATGTCGCGGTCTGATTTCAAATATCATAATACGCTGGCTTTTGTCGTGTTTTTCACCATGCTGTTCAGCGGGGGGATTGTGCCTTCGTACATCATGTGGACCCAGTATTTCCATATCAAAAATACGCTGCTCGCGCTGATCCTGCCCAATCTGCTGGCGAACGGGTTCAACGTCCTGCTGGTCCGTAACTACTTCAAGAATAATGTCCCGCTGGAGATCATCGAAGCGGCCCAGATCGACGGAGCTTCGGAGCTGCGCACCTTCTTCCGTATCATGCTGCCGCTGTCCATGCCGGTCATGGCAACGGTCGGGATGTTCATGGGCCTGGCCTATTGGAATGACTGGATTAATGCGTTATATTTTGTATCGAAGCCGCAATTGTACGGGATTCAAAATCTGCTGATGCAGCTCATGAGCAACATCCAGTTCCTCAATTCCGGCCAGGCCGGGAGTGTACTCGGAGCCGACACGGTATCGCTGCCAAGTACAGCGGTGCGGATGGCGATGGCGGTGCTGGGCATCGTGCCGGTGCTGTTCGTCCTGCCGTTCATGCAGAAATATTTGACCCGTGGCGTGGTGATCGGTGCTGTCAAAGGTTAACGAAAAGGAGATGGGCGTATGAAAGTGCAAGAGGTGATTGACCGGATTCTGCTCGATTGCTGCGGGGGACGCAGGCTGGAGCAGACCTGTGATGTGCTGGCGAGCGGCAGTGAAGACATGGAGGTCACAGGCATTGTAACTACATTCATGGCGACAGTGGAGGTGATTAAGGCAGCTATTGCGGCTGGGGCCAACCTGATTATCACCCATGAGCCTACCTACTATACCGGCAATGATACGCTGGACTGGCTGCAGCAGGACCCGGTGTATCTGGCGAAGAAGCGGCTGCTTGAGGAGCATGGCATTACGATCTGGCGCTTCCACGACCATATGCATCTGGCAGATACGGACAGAATCTATGACGGACTGCTGAAGGAGCTGGATTGGACGGATAAGAAGCTGGACGACAAGGACGCCTGGGGATATCTCATCGAGGAGACTACCGTGGGCGAGCTGGCGGGCTTCCTGAAGCAGCGGCTCGGCATGAAGGTGATTCAGATTGTCGGCAACCCGGAAGCGGCCTGCTCCCGTATCGGCATCCTTGTCGGCGGCGGCAGTCTGGGCCTTGGCCGGGAGCAGATGCCGATGGAGCTGATGCAGGAGAAGAACCTGGATGTGATGGTCTGCGGCGACATTACGGAGTGGACCTTATGTGCTTACATCAATGACGCTGCCATGCTGGGCATGAACAAGGCGATGATCGTGATCGGTCACGAACGCTCCGAGGAGTGGGGCATGAAGTATATGGCGGAGTGGCTGGCCCCGCTGGTGGACGGACTTCCGGTGACGTTCGTGGATGCGAAGGAGCCGTTTGTGTATTTGTAAGGCACCGGTCGGATGAAGAGTCTGAGTGAATGGGCCGTTGTTCCGCCAACATACCTCCATCATCCCACCCTCTGGGGTCGGTAACTGGCGGACGGACTGGAGGGCCGTTATTTCGCAATAAAAGCCTACTTTACGCTGTCCGCCGGACTGAGATGCACTTATACATCCATTGATTGACTTCAATCGGTGGAATTCCCACCAATAAGGGCCCTGAAGTCCGTTACTTGCGCAAAAAGCGGATTTTGCGCTGAATAAGGGCCCCTCAGTCCGCTGGGCAGGTTCCGCAGGGTCAAAGGCAAATGATGCTGGGCCTTGGCCCCCCCCAGCCCGGATATGCCGCAAGCCCGGCATAAACCAAAAGCAGCCATCCCCCGCTACCGGGAGGATGGCTGCTTTTTATACTACTGCAAGACGTAATTGCCCGTAGCTCTGTACTTGCCCGCCTTGGCGTCCCAGGTGAAGATCCCCTCTGCCAGGTCCCAGCCGCCGCCCTCGTCTTTGAAGTCCTTCCAGTATTGGTGCAGGCGCCCCTTCTTATCGATCTCGGCTCCCTGATCGCCCATGAACTGAAGCTTCTTGGTCAGAGTGCCATAGTCCAGGCGGTAGACCGAGACTTGGGTGTTCGAGGGCAGATAATCTACGGTAACCGCCAGTTGCTTCTCCGTAGGAGAGACGGCAAAGATCTGCATATCCGCTTCATCCTCTTCGTACTCCACAATCTGCTTATCAATCAGCACAACTACACCCTTGGAGTTCACCAGATACAAATTGCCCGACCCGGTGAGCAGGAAGCTCTCCTTCTTCTGATCGTTATTCAGGTCTGCGGTCTTCAGCAACCTTACCGTTTCTTCCGGGAACTTCTGCTTGAGCAGTGCTTTGGCATCCGGCGCTTCAGCATAAGCCGAAGGGGCGGAGGCTACCAGCAGCAGGAGTGACAGCAATCCAGCAAACAGCGGTTTATTCTTCATCATAGAGATTCTCCTCTCTTCCGGTTGTCCAGCAAATGATCTACCGCCGCCTGCTCAATGGGCAGCCCTCCGGTGTAACGCTCCATATAGAGGGCAAAGCCGTCCACATCTCCAGGGTCAGGTGATACCACTTGTCCTTCAGCATTACGGAATACCTTGGCGCTCAGGTAATCCGCCAGGCTCTCATTAGGCTCCTTATGCAGCATATAAGAGGCCAGAATCGCGATCCCCCAGGCGCCGCCTTCCCCGGCTGTAGACATGACCGATACGGGAACGTTCAGTGCAGCGGCACAGATCCGTTGGCCGACCTGCGGGGTGCGGAACAATCCGCCATGCGCCGTAATCCGTTGAATCGCTACCCGCTCCTGCTGTGTGAGGATATCCATCCCTAGCCGCAGCGCAGCAAAGGCGCTATACAGATGGACCCGCATGAAATTAGCCAGATTGAAGCGGCTCTGCGGAGAACGGACGAACAGCGGACGCCCTTCGGTAATACCGGTGATGTTCTCGCCGGAATAGTAGCCGTAGCTCAGCAAGCCGCCGCCATCCGCATCCGCTTCCAGGGCCTGGTTCAGCAGGACACTGAATAACTGGTCCATGTCTGGCGTCCGCCCCATGGTCTCATAGAATTCACGGAACAAGCCGACCCAGGCGTTCAGGTCGCTGGAGCAGTTGTTCGCCAGAACCATTGCGACAGGGCTGCCTTCCGGCGTAGCCACGATGTCGATCTCGGGGTAGATGGCGGAAACATTCTTTTCCAGTACGAACATGGCAAAAATTGAGGTCCCCACAGAAAGATTCCCGGTGCGTTTCCTGACACTGTCCGTAGCTACCATGCCGGTCCCGGCATCGCCTTCGGGAGGACACAAGGGGATGCCTGCCTGTAAGCTCCCTGACGGGTCCAACAGCCGGGCACCCGCCTCATGGAGATTACCTGCGTGTTCCCCGGCAGTGTACACCTGGGGCAGAATCTCTTGAAGGGTCCAAGGGTAACCTCTATCGGCAAGCAAACTGTCAAATTGCTGCACCATATCCTCATTGTACTGCTTCGCCGTTTCATCCACAGGGAACATCCCGGAGGCATCGCCAATGCCCAGCGCCTTATTCCCGGTCAGCAGCCAGTGAACATAGCCGGACAAGGTAGTCATATACCGGATGCTGCCCACATGCGCCTCATTGTTCAGAATCGCCTGATACAAGTGGGCGATGCTCCAGCGTTCAGGAATTTTGAACTGAAAGGCGTTAGTCAGCTCTGCGGCGGCTTCAGCCGTTGTGGCATTGCGCCAGGTACGGAAGGGAACCAGGAGTTCGCCGTCCTGGTCCAGTGCAATATACCCCTGCATCATGGCCGAGCAGCCGATGGAGCCTATGGTTTGCAGCGTTACAGCATAACGCTCCTGAACCTCCAGCTTCACCTGCCGGTAGGCGGCCTGCACGCCCTGAATCATTTTCTTAAGATCGTAAGTCCAGTATCCCCCGATCAATTGATTCTCCCATTCATAGGTGCCGGAGGCGATAACTTCGAAATGCCGGTTGATCAGCACCGCTTTGATCCGGGTGGACCCCAGCTCGATGCCCAGCGAGGTCTCTCCCCGTTCAACCGCTTCCTTCATCGCAGCATTCCCCATGACAGCGCACCCTCTCTCTTAATATGTAGTTGAACCGAATATAGCATAGGAGGCTGAAATCATACAACTCTTCCAGTCCTGCCCAGAGAATGCCGCCTCGAATAGGCCCGTTTGCCTTCGTTTTACTGTTGCAAATCTGCGAATTCCGGGTGCTGAGAAATATATTAAAATTTTTTTCTGCCCGATTCCTAGCTTTACGCATTGTTCTTCACGGGTTTGCACATTTTGCAGCTTGGTGATAGCGGCCTGCGGGTTGGCTGATTAACTCCCAAGCGGGGCTTAAGGAAATAGTGTGGATATTTTGCGACTGATGACTGGCCTCCGGTTCATGGGATTTGGTGTGAAGCAGGGGAGAAGCGGGCAAGCTTATGAATTTTTAACGAACATTACGGCATCAAGCCCAGGCAGTTCAGCGGAGCCAGTCGCAAATTTACCACACCAAAAAACCTTGATTTTAAGCCATTTCCGACCTATTGACCGTTTCTTTTTTATGTAATACGATGACATTGCGAAATATTTCACAATCAATTGAAACTCACACAACAGCAATAACGAGACACAACACAGCAGCAATAACGAGACAAACAGCGCAGCAAGAATGAGACACCCAGAAGGCCCTTATTTTTTTAACAATCGTAGTGAAAAAATTCACATAAAGAGGAGCAGATGAAATGACTAAAGTAATTTCAGCCGCCAAAGCAGCGGAACTCATCAAGGACGGGGATACCGTAGCAGCCAGCGGCTTCGGATTATCCTGCTGGGCGGAAGAGATGGGGATCGCCATTGAAGACCGCTTCGTGCAGACCGGACAACCGAAGAATCTGACCGTGATGCATGCCAGCGCTGTCGGCAACCGCCGCGATAAGGGCATGAGCCACCTGGGCCATGAGGGTCTCATCAAACGCTGGATTGGCGGGATCGCCATTGCCTCCCCCGGGATGGCCAAGCTGATCGAAGAGGATAAATGCGAAGCCTACAATCTGCCGCAGGGTGTCATTACTCAGCTCTACCGCGAGATTGCCGCCAAGCGTCCGGGTGTGATCACCAAGGTGGGGATGGAGACCTTCGTTGACCCGCGTGTCGAGGGCGGTAAGATGTCCCCGTCCACGAAGGAAGACATTGTGAAGGTAATTGAGCTGGAAGGCGAAGAGTGGCTGTTCTACAAGACCTTCCCGATACATGTCGGCTTGATCCGCGGAACCGTGGCGGACGAGAACGGCAATCTGACACTGGAAAAAGAAGGCCTGCACATGGAGGTGCTACCGATCGCTCAGGCGGTCCGCAACTCCGGCGGCATTGTCATCGCTCAGGTCGAGACGGTTGCCAAGAACGGCACGCTTAACCCGAAGGATGTGAAGGTTCCGGGTATTCTGGTAGATTACATCGTCGTGTCCACCCCGGAGAATCATTACCAGACCGAGAATACGCATTATAATCCGGCCTTCTCCGGTCATGTCAAGGTGCCGGTCGATTCGATTGAAATCCTGCCGCTGGATGAGCGTAAAATCATCTCCCGCCGCACAGCCGTAGAGCTTCAGCCGAATACCATTCTGAATCTCGGAGTCGGCATTCCGGTGAATGTAGCGAACATTGCCGCCGAAGAGGGAGTGGACGACCAACTGATTCTGACGACAGAGGCAGGCTCGATTGGCGGGGTTCCCGCAGGTCTCAAGGACTTCGGCCATGCGTACAACTCCGAGGCGATTGTCGATCATGATGCCCAGTTCGATTTCTATGACGGCGGCGGCATTGACCTGTCGGTCCTTGGCCTGGCCCAGACGGATGAATCAGGGAACGTCAATGTCAGCAAATTCGGCACACGGGTCGCAGGCTGCGGCGGCTTCATCAATATCTCGCAGGCGGCCAAGAAGCTGGTGTTCGCGGGTACTTTTACAGCGGGCGGACTGCAGATCAAGGTGGAGAACGGCAAGCTGCACATCCTTCAAGAGGGCAGAGCCAAGAAATTCATCAAGAAAGTACAGCAGATCACCTTCAGTGGCTCCTATGCCGCTAAGGTAGAGCAGCCGGTTGTGTATGTTACGGAACGGGCCGTCTTTGAACTGCTGAACGGCAAAATGACGTTAACCGAAATTGCGCCAGGCATCGACCTGCAGACGGAAGTTCTGGATCAGATGGAATTCATGCCAGTCATCTCACCGGACCTGAAGGTGATGGACCCCGCCATGTTCCAGGAGAACTGGGGCAAGCTGAAGTCGATGATCGCGGATAAGAACAAGAACCGGGTGCTGCAGGAAGTGTAAGCATTAGCAAGCTGTACTCATAAACCATATCAGAAAAGAGATGAGATCATGAACGTACATTTGAACCGCTGGAGGATACTCATTGCCTCAACCATTATTAACATCTGTGTAGGCGCGATTTATGCTTTTAGTATTTTCGCACTGCCATTAACGAAGGTCTTCAGCGTGAGTATGCCGGATATTATGATTGCTTTTACCATTAATGCAGCGATCTCCCCGATTCCGATGATCCTGGGCGGTAAGCTGGTGGATAAAGGGGGAGCCAAGAAGGCCGTCTTCATCGGCGGTGCGATGTTCGGGATTGGGTTCATTCTCTCAGGGCTGGCTACTGCACCTTGGATGCTGTATATCACTTATGGTGTCATTACCGGGATTGGCCAGGGCATCGTGTATTCGTCGACAATTGGGAATAGCGTGAAGCTGTTTCCGGATAAAAGAGGGATGGCAGCGGGGATCGTTACAGCCGGATACGGCGGCGGCACCATCGCTATCGCTCCTATCGCCAATGCCTTGATCACGAGTAATGGTGTACAATCTGCCTTAATTACGCTCGGTGTTGTGTTCCTGGTGATTATTCTGGGTCTTGGCCTGCTCGTCAAACCCGCCCCGGCCGGTTATACACCTGAAGGCTGGACGCCTCCGGTGACCGGAGCAGCCAAGGCTGGAGTGAATGTACCCTGGCATGAAATGATCAAGAAGCCGCTATTCTATGTGATTGCCTGCCTGTTCCTGATCGGTGCCCTGTCTGGTATGATGGTCACCGCGAATGCTTCTGTGATCGGTCAAAAGATGTTCGGCTTAACCGCCGCAGCCGCAGCGCTCTACGTAAGCTTGTACTCGCTGAGTAACTGTCTCGGCCGTGTGTTCTGGGGTGCGGTGTCCGATAGAATCGGCCGCGTGAACTGCCTGCTGATGATCTATCTGGTCATTTCGGCGATGATGCTTACGATTGCTCTAACGTCTTCCGTAGCCGGATTTGCCGTCGCCATTGCCGGGATCGGCTTATGCTTCGGCGGAACGATGGGAATATTCCCATCCATTGTCGGTGAGAAATTCGGAATGAAATATTACGGTGTGAACTACGGTGTCACCTTCATCGGATACTCGGGAGCCGCGTTCTTCGGACCGAGAATAGCCGGCAGTGTGGCAGCAGCCAATGACGGCAACTTCACGAATGCCTTTTACATCGCGCTGGTCATCTCCCTGGTCGGCTTCGCCTTAACCTTCGTCTACAAAGCGATGGAGAACAAGCAGAAGCCCGAGCCGGAAGTGGCTAAGGCGGCTTAAGGAAGTCTGGAAGTTCAAATAAACAACATTAATTAATATATGGAGGTAATTATAATGTCGATTACACAACTGTTAGGAATTAAATATCCGATTTTCCAGGGCGGTATGGCTCAGATTGCCGTGTCTCCGCTGGTAGGCGCTGTATCCAACGCAGGCGGGCTGGGCATCATCGGTTCCGGCGGCTTCACCGCCGACCGTCTCCGTGACGAGATCCGCAAGGCCAAAGCAAGCACTGACAAGCCGTTTGCCGTCAACCTGATGCTGATGATGAACAACATTCCTGAACTGATCCAGGTTATCATCGAAGAAGGCGTGAAGATCGTAACTACAGGTGCAGGTACACCTGCTCCATATATGCCGATTCTGAAGGAACATGGCATTATCGTTATTCCGGTCGTGCCTTCTGTCAAAATCGCCAAGAAGATGGAAGCGCTCGGTGTGGACGCGATTGTGGCCGAGGGCACCGAAGCAGGCGGACATGTGGGTGAAACTACGACGATGGCCCTGCTGCCGCAAGTCGCCAGCGCGGTATCGATTCCGGTGATCGGGGCAGGCGGGATTGCCGACGGACGCGGGATTGCCGCTGCTTTTGCACTCGGAGCCCAGGGTGTTCAGGTTGGAACCCGGTTCCTGGCGACCGTGGAATGCCCGACACATGAGAACTTCAAGCTGGCGGTCATTAACGCCGATGATACCAGCACCACCGTAACCGGCCGCAGCCTTGGAGGACCGGTAAGAAGCATCAAGAACAGTATGATTGCCGAATTCCTCCGAATGGAGAATGAGAAGGCTTCGCGCGAAGAGCTGGAGAGCTTAAGCCTGGGCTCGCTGCGCCGAGCTGTATTTGAAGGAGATACCGATACCGGCTCCGTAATGGCCGGGCAGATCTGCGGGATGGTCAACAAGATTACCACCGTGGAAGAGATGATCACCACGATGTTCGCAGAGGCGCAGGAAGTGATGGAGAAGATGGGCAGAGTATCTTTTCAATCCGTGGTTCATGCCTGATTAAGATTTTGCTAACCATTAGCCAAATGGTATCATTTAATAATGATGCTGTTTGGCTTTTTGCCTAACTGGAATGTAAGCGTTAATATCATGGGTTGGGACTGATGAATATGAGCAAAAAAAACAAAAATACAGATAAACCCTCCATCGACGAATTTGTGGAAGAGTATCCTTCCACGTTATTTGTGACCGATCCGAGCGGGAATATCCTGATTTCCAATGAATTCACCGCCCTGACCATCGGGATTCATCTGGAGGAGCTGCTCAAGGCGAACGTCCAGGATCTGGTGAAAGCTGGCTACTACACTCATTCCATTACGATGGAGGCGATTGCGACGAAGCAGAAGGTCTCAAGGACCGTCAATACCTCCAGAGGCTTCCATGTCTTCTCGTCGGCGATTCCGATTCTGGATAAGGACGGGGAGGTCCAGCTGGTCGTTACCACCTCCAACGAATTCAGCCAGGAGCAGAATTATTATGAAGCAAATGTGCCTGTCGCCCAGCAGATCCATAAGCAGTTAGGCGGTGTGGCGGCAGAGAAGAAGAAGGGAATCGTGGCCGAGAGTCTGGCGATGAAGCAGATTCTCAAGGTGTGCGACCAGATTGCTTCGTACGACAGCAAGGTGCTGATCTATGGCGAATCCGGGACGGGCAAAGAGGTGATCGCCAAGTATATTCATCTGAAGAGCGAGAAGTGGAAGGGGCCGTTCATTCCGATTAATTGCGCTGCGATTGCTCCGGCACTTTTTGAATACGAATTGTTCGGGTACGAGAAGGGCGTTCTTGAGGGGCAGACGGAGGTTAAGGCCGGCATGATCGAAATTGCGAATGGCGGGGTGCTGTTCCTCGATGAAATCGCAGACCTGCCGATGGAGATGCAGGCCAAGCTGCTGCGGGTGCTGGAGAATAATGAAGTGAGACGCGTTGGCGGTATTGCGAATATTCCGGTCCATTGCCGCGTGATCGCAGCTACCAATCGGGACCTGTGGAGTCTGGTCAAGAAGGGGCTGTTCCGCGAGGATCTGTATTACCGGATCAATGTCATCCCGATTCATATTCCGCCGCTGCGTAACCGGAAGCTCGACCTGGTGGGGCTGATCTCCAGCTTCATCGCCAGCTTCAATGAGATGTACGGGAAGAAATATGTGCTGAGCGCCGAAGAGTTCGATAAGATGCTGAACCAGCCCTGGCACGGGAATGTGCGAGAATTAAGGAATTACATCGAGAGACTGGTCGTTACCGAGCATGTAGCCCTGAGTCCGCAGGAAGAGGAGCCTGCCTACGACTGGTTCTCCCTTGATCATTTTATTGAGAAGAATAAGCAGCAGCTCTCCACCCTGAAGGATTTCACTGCCGTAGCCGAAGGGCATTATATCAAAAAAGTGCTGAAAGACTGTCACGGAAACGGTACAGAAGCTGCCAGACAGTTAAGTGTGGACCGGTCGGTGATTTACAGAAAGCTGAAGAAGATGGAAGAGGTACTCCGGAATTAAGTGAACCTATTTCCAGGTTAAGGCGTATTATCTACTATGCCTATTAACCTATGGAAATGGAGTGAAGTGAATGAAATTGTCAATGTTGCGCCACCGCTCTGCCTTTTGGACGAGGACCGTGCTTGCTGCCACCCTCGTGCTGTCACTGACGGCCCCGGCTGTCCATGCCGCCGCCGTTCCCCCTGCTTCGTCGGCCGCTCCGGCCGCCGCCGCTACAACGGGCAAGCCGCTGACCGCCGAGAATGCCGGGGCCTTCCTCAAGCAATTCTTCAGCTCGGATGAAGTGAAAGCACAGCTTGCCGGTGCGGTTGTGGTGGTGGTGAAGGACGGAAAGACTATCGTTGAAGAAGGCTTTGGATATGCTGACAAGGCTGCCAAAAGCAAGGTAGATCCTGACAAGACCGTCTTCCGTATGGCCTCCGTCTCCAAAACCTTCACCGCCACTGCCGCTATGCAGCTCGTGGAGCAGGGGAAGCTTGATCTGAAGGCGGATTTTCAAACGTATACCGGCAAGATGGCCTTCGATAATCCCTTCGGTGTTCCGGTTACTATTGAGAATCTGTTGACCCACACGACCGGTTTCCGTATCCAGGACCCGCTGCCGGAGGATATCAACCAGGATTTCACCACCAAGGTATCGATTGAGGATTATGTGGTGAAGCATATGCCGCCGGTGGTGCGTGAGCCGGGCACTTCCTACATGTATGACAATTTCGCTTCGCTGCTGCTCGGTCTGGTAGTGGAGAAGGCCAGCGGCATGCCTTACGAGGAATATATGGAGAAGCATGTCTTCGCTCCGCTGAAGATGGATTCAAGCGGCTTCCTGCTGGAAGGCAAGCTGAAGGACAATCTGGCTACTGCCTATGACCCCGCAGGCAAAGAGGTTGATCTGTACACAGTTACGCCAACCGTTATGCCTCATGGCGGCATGCTGTCCACTGGCGATGATGTGGGGAGGTTCATGACGGCTTTTCTGAACGGGGGAGAAGCTGGCAATAACCACATTCTTAAGGCGGACACCGTACAATCTATGGAGGAATACCGTTCCGCGATCCATCCCTTGCTGCCGAATACCACCTACGGCTTTGAAGCGCCGTTCCAGCTCCCCGGGTCCGGCAGCAGCTCCAAGATTATCACCAAGGCTGGTGATTTAATCGGCTTCAGTTCGTATATGTTCCTTATTCCCGAGCAGAAGACCGGGGTGTTCATTGCCTATAATCAGACGAGTACCCTGCGGGAGCTGTTCTATCCGGCCTTCCTTCAGACCTTCTTCCCGCAATATGCTGCACCTGTTAAGCTGGACACCTTCAAGCCGATGAGTGCTGAAGCGCTGAAGGCATTCACCGGCTATTATGCGGATCTGCGTCTCAAGAGTCTGGTGTCCACAGTCTCTGTGCAGAATGGTGCGCTAATGATTAATGATGCTTTGCTCGGGTCCCGCAAGCTGATTCAGGTAGACGATAATCTGTTCAAGGATGAGCTGACCGGCAAATTTACCGGCTTCGCCATGAAAGCGGACGGACAAAGTGCGTACCTGAAGGAGCCTTACCTCAATCCGTTCAGCTATAGCCAGAAGGGCCCGGAGGGCGTTGGTTATGCTGATGTTCCCGCGAGCCATCCTTATGCAGCTCCGGTTCAGATGCTCCAGTCCCTCGGCTATCTGCCGAATGATGCCGCGCTGAGCTTCCAGCCCGAGGCGGGCATTACGCGCGCCGAGTATGTACGGCTGATGCTGCAGAGCAGCGGACTTAAGGGCAGCACTACCGGGAAGATGGCGTTCCCGGATCTGCAGGGCCATCCCGATGCTGCTTATATCCAGCAGGCTGTGGAGATTGGAATGATTAAAGGAACGGCAAGCGGAGAATTCCAGCCGGACCGGGTGATCTCCCGCCAGGAGGCGGCGGTTATGGTCTGGAGATTGCTCAGTGCCCAGTATCCGGATAAACTGTTCCAGAAGGTGAAGCTGTCCGGCACTACGGACAAATGGGCCGTTCCGGCAGTGAAGATGTCCGTGGCCTTGGGCCTGTACGGACCGGACTTCAAGCCGGACGCCAAGGGCGCGGTGGACTACAAGTCCAGATCCGCACTGAGCAAGAAGGAGAATGCAGCCATCCTGTATGCGCTTTTCACCAACCCGCTTAACCAGATCGTCGCCAAGCTGTCGGCGCAGGCTGGGGACGGTGGGAAGTAAGCTAAAGGTGGTTGGAGGAAGGCTGTCCCGATGGGCAGCTTCCGGGATAAACAATGACAGGACCGGCCTTGGGCCGGTCCTGTTTCGTTGTGGCTTTCGTTTCGCCGCTCCCGACATTGCGGGAAGTGGGCGTGGGGCGGGAATGAGGTGCAGAAGTGCACCTGAATTTGGCTAAAGTGGGCATGGGGCGGGAATGAGGTGCATAAGTACACCTGAATTAGCCAAAAGTGGGCACAGGGCGGGAATGAGGTGCATAAGTACACCTGGATTAGCCAAAAGTGAGCGTGGGGCGGGAATGAGGTGCATAAGTGCCCTTGAACCCGCCGAATGTAATCCATCCGGCGGAATGTGGAGCATTGATGCACCCGCACCACTTACAGATGGGCGGACTGGGCACCCAGGCTCTCAAGCCATGCTGCCAGTTCAGTGGCATGGCTACGCTTCGCCACGTCAAGGGGAGTGAGGCCGTCCCATGGGGAAGGCCAGCTCAGCTCGGCTCCTTGGGCGAGCAGGAATTCGGCGGCAGCACGCTGTCCGCCGTGGCAGGCGCACCAGAACGCGACGTTAACCTCGTCTGGTGCTGCTGAAGCGGAGCTTGCGCCCCAAGGGTAGCGGCGCGGGAGCGGATGTCCGGTGAAGTGTGCCTCCATCGCATCAAGCAGACCGAGCGCCGCCGCGTGCCATAGCGCAGGCGGCGCACCGCGCTCCACCAGCCGCTGCGCCGCCTGCCACTGAGCGAATGCTACGGCGTCGTCCAGCGGGGTCCCGCCAGCGATGACTGCGCCCGACGCTTCGATGTCGGCACCGGCATCGAGCAGCAGGTCCAGCACCTCGACATCGTCACAGCTTGCTGCCCAATGCAGCGGCGTCTCGCTGTGCGGCCCGCTGAACTGCGCATTCACCTCGGCCCCGGCTTCAATCAGCGCGGTGACCACCGCTGCATTGTTGGGATAATGCCCCGGCCAATCGGTGGCTATATGCAGCAGCGTGCGTGACAGCCCGCGATTAGTGCCGCCGCCAGAGTTCAAGCCGTTTGCCCCAGGGTCTTCGCTATTAGCATGGGCACTGTTCACGCTGCTAGTTTCAGCATCGCCAGTCTCCCCATTGCCTTCGTTACTTGCACGCCCCTCTTCAGTTCCAACAATCCGGGCTGTAGCCAGCCCCGGGTTACTAGCCAGCAATTGTGTCAATCCCGGCACATCGCCGTTACGAATTGCCTGTACCACAGACTTCGCCAGCGGATCGTCAACAGTCAGCCACATGATATCTTCATCACCCATCGTAGATCTCCCTCCGTTCATCCGCTATCACCCCAGCCCCCGTCATCTTGCCAACAATTTGCGGGTTGTAGCTGTGACAGCCGCGATGTTACAGCGATGCACCCTGGTAACTGTGCTGTCAGACTGCACCGCTGTACATGACAGTAGTATACCCTTTCTAAATTTCGCCTTCAAACTCGCAGCTTCGCAGCCTCCCTTCCTCGGAGGAGCGGAGCATGCATATGGCTCTACACAAATCGGGTTGCCCTACACAAATCGGGTTGCCCTACACAAATCGTATGGCTCTTCACTAACCTTATAGCTCTACACTAATCTTGTACACTGCTCTTATGGCTCTTCTTATTGTCCTGCACTAGTCTTATTGTCCTCTACATTGTCCCTCACTTATCTTACGGCCCTTCACTTACCCCAGGACCACTCACCACTCCGGTGCTTACCGCATCGGTGAAGGTGTCGGTGGTGTGGAAGGAGTAGGAATGCTGGCCCGGGGGCAGCTTGGAGGTATATTGATAGATTCGGCCGTCCACATAATTATTGTCACTTGGATTGGCGGGCTGCATGGTGCGGACGACACCGTCCAGAATCAGCTCCATGGCGAACGGAGCCTGATTGTCAGCATCCGTATAAGTGACAGAGAAGGTATACTCCGTCTGCGTGGTGCCGGTAGTGTGATTTACGCCGCCTGCGGTCAGGGTGGGCGCACTTCCGCTGACTTTATTGGTCGCCTTAATCTCGTCAACCAGCATTTGGCCTGGAGTGACGGTATTCTGTTTCAGCCAGATGGACATCTTCACTGCCTTTTTATCAATAGCCGGGGTTAGGGCATTCAGATCGAATTGCAGGTCGCTCCAGTCAGAGGGAACCTGGGCCCAGCCTCCGGTCAGATTGTAGGTTCGTTTGCCGTCACTCAGCTCAATCCGTGTTCTTAGGTCAGGAGAGGCAGGATTCTTCAGCGTAATATTCAGATATTGATAGCCGCTGAGATCGACCACATCATTCCACGGCTGGAACTTCGCCGCAGAGTTCACATTCGCCGGTGTCTGGGCGAACTGTCCAGCGGTACGCCCGTCTGCGGTTACTTTGGTGAATGTCCCTGTGCCGCCATTCTGGTTATACCAGTTGACCCAGGTAGTATTGGCCGCAGAACCGCCCCAGAAGCCGCCGCCTCCGAAATCATCATAGATCAGCGGAGTGAAAGGGTCCGGCAACGGTGGGGCCACGGTGTAATGTGTGGAGCTGTAGGTGTAACCGCCGAAAGGAGCTTTGGCGCGGACATCCACTCTCCGGTTCGTATAAGGCAAGGATTGGCTCTCATCAATGACCGCAGCGTAGACGGCCCCGCTCACCGTGGAATACACGTTACCGGAGACCGTCATCGGCTGATAGGGCAAGCCGGTTGCCGCATATTCAACCTGACTCAGATCCTCGCCCGCACGCGCGAACACCGTAACATTGCCCCGCACCCATTCCCCAATCACAGGTGAGAGGACCGGCAAGGCAGGCGGCACCTCTGCAACATCCGCACCTCTTCCAGGAGTAGCGCTCAAGCCCATAACGGTGTAGAGCAGCCCGGCTTGAATGCTAATACTGAACTCGTTGTACCGCCATTGATTCGTATCATCCAAGTAGAGAGAACGGTCCTCATACCACGGACTTACACTGCTCTTATTCTTGGGGTCCTTCATATTGGGTCCGCTGACCATGGCTCCCGGAAGGATAATCCCGGTATCTCCCGGCGTATTGGATTCCTCATTATAGCGGGTATGCGGGAACATCACATGACGGGTGCCGATGCCGGAGACCCAGCTGATATTCCACGGATTCTCTCCGAACACCCAGTACATCCCTTTCAGTACCCCTTGCAGTGCTGCCGGATCACCGAATAATTCATAGTACCGCAGCAGATCGCCCAGATAAGAGGCATGCGGCTCGTTCACCCCGAAATTCTTGAACTGGTTCAGCACCCCATACGGGGTATCATCGGCCATGGAGAGGAAGTAATCCGCTTGCCCCTTCAGCAGGCTATGAATATGGGACTGCGTGGCAGCATCGGCAACCGGATAGAATTCAGCCATCGACATCGGGCTCATATCCCAGTAGTTCGTGGAGGAGATGTCGCCCAAGGTCAAGGTGTTAATTGTGGCTGCGGCTGCATTCTTGTACTTGGGTTCGCCGGTCAGCAGATAGAGCTCCACATCCGCCAGCAGCTTGGAATTGGGGATGCCGCCCCGGGTGGAATAAGAGCCGATCGGACCGTCGGGATGGGCAACCACATATTCGTAAAAGGTGACCGCCGCGCTCTCACATTGATTGGCGAAATTAGTCAGCGCCGCTATCTGAGCGGACGCGATATCCCCTTCGTCAATTGCTGTGCGGATCGCCCGTGCAGTGGCGGCAAGTGTGCCTGCGGACTTGGCCGAGCCGCCGACACTCAGGTCCGTCAGCTTGCGGTCATCGGCTGTGCCGGAGACATTATCGGTGGATTTCTCAGGATGGACGAATGAGGCATTGTTCCTGAGATTGTACATCGCCCCGCCGAGCTGGTCCGCGAACTTGATGAGGTACTCACTGCCGAAGACCGCCTCATCGACCAGATCCGGGACCCCATTGTTGTCGTTGTCGTACTTCACGCTGTCATGGTCAGCATAACGGATATAAGCCAGAGCGATCTCCGCGCCGACCCATTGGTTGCCGCCGTATTTCCCGTAATCTCCGGCGTCATACCAGCTTCCGGTCAGATCATAATGGGTCAGGCCGTCCGCAGATTGGGCATCATCCAGATGGCCTGCACCATGGTAGAGCTTGGCGGAAGGAGCAACACTGCTGTACCCCGCAGGATAAGCATCGCTGGTCGCTACGGATGCGCGCAGAAGGCGGTAGAAGGCCGTCATCTCATCCTTGTACTGATCCCACAGGTTCGGAGCGATCTCAAAAGGATAAGAATACACCTGGTTACTCCGTACTCTATAGTTGTTCCCGGTATCCGTAAGCGGGGTGAAGCCGATAGAGTAGACATGCTTGTTCCAGTGCAGGCCTTCATAGGTCATGGTGCCGGAATACACAACGTTAGCTCCATCGAGGATTTCATAAGTGGCATCTGTGACCGTGGTGTCCGAGATGAATTTGGCGTTCTTCACATCATCTGCGCTGTACCCGGCCTGGCTCACGGCGATATCAATCACTGAGGAGGCCTGGACAACGTTCAGCGTCTGAACACTGGTGGCGACTTCATCGGAAGTCGTATCGGTGGTGCGGAAATAGTAGGGGTGTGCGCCTGCCGGGAGCTTCGTCAAGAAGCTGTATTTTTTGCCGTCCGTATAGGTTACATCGGCCGGGTCCGATTCGCGCAGAGCATAGGCAGTATCATCGATAATGACCTGAACGGCGAAGGGAGCTTCGTTATCGGCATCGGTATAGACGGCTTCAAAGGTGAAGTCCGTATTCTGATTGTAGCTGCCATCCGTATTGGCGGTCATTCCTGCCGGACTTAATTGCGGAGCGCTCCCGCCGGAGGCTGTAGTGAACACAATATCATCGACCAGCATTTCTCCGTAAGCTCCCCCGCCTTGTCTCAGCCAGAGCTCCAGCTTGACCTTCTTCTTCTGAAGCTTCGGCGAGAGGGCGTCCAGATCGAATTGCAGATCGGTCCAGGCAGCCGTGGCGGGCACATACCCTCCGGTCAGATTGTAGTTGGTGGCGCCATCGCTGATGACTACGCGGATAAGAGACTGGGCATACCCTCCATTGTTCAGAGACAGCTTCATATAACGGTAGCCGGAGAGGTCGAAGGTCTCGTTCATCGGCTGAAATTTGGCCCAGGAAGAGGAAGAGGCTGGGGTCTGGGTGAATTTGCCGATGGTGTGTGTGCCTTGGGTGGTCTTGGCGAAGGTCCCGCTGCCGCCGCTCTGGTTGAACCAGTTCGTCCAGTTCTGCTTGAAGAGTCCGCCACCGGCGAAATTATCGTACAGGAGCGGGTGTGCAGGGCCGGGCAAGGGGGGAACCGCAGCAGCGGCAGGCCGGGGAGCCAGAGCAACCGTACATAGAATTAACAACAGGCTGAGGCTTACAGCACAACCTTTTCTAAACATAGGCTTCACACGATAACTTAGCCTTCTAATTCCCGTTGAAACCATACCGCCTCTTGAAAGGACGGCAAAGCCGTTTCCACTTAGCCACGCGAAGAATGGGCTTCTGGTGAACATCGTAAAACCTCCTCATGATAGAATATCGTTAACCCGGCGCTCCTCTCTTTTTTATATGAAAACGCTTGCAAAAGAAGCATAAAAGAGTTACCATCACTAATCGATGATGAATAGCCGGAAATATGTGATCTATACTAGGGCTGTACCCGTCTGCTGTCCTTGAAGGGACAAGTTGCGAAGCTCAAGGCTGCAAGGGTTCCTGAGATAGATCACACAATACATGAAATAGATCATCTACGGTGATTTCCAGCGAGTGTAAGGTGAAATCAGGCGGTACAATGCATAGGCAACAATGAAGCATCGGAGGGGGAACAGCATGTATAAAATTCTCGTTGTGGATGATGAGCCGAGGGTGAGCGCGGGGATACGGAATTTCCTGCTGACTTCGGAGATGGATATCACAGAGGTGGAGACGGCCGTTAACGGATTTGAAGCGATTGATTATTTGCGGATGGACCACTTCGATCTGGTGCTGACCGACATCCAGATGGGCCGGATGAGCGGCATCGAATTAATGGAGAATATCTATATGGAGCAGTGGAACGTTCCGGTGATTGTGATCTCGGCCCATGAGAAATTTGATTTTGCCAAAAAATCGCTACGGCTCGGGGCCAAGGATTATCTGGTCAAGCCGGTAGAGCGGACAGAGCTGCTCCGTGTGGTCCGCAAAGCGTTAACCCGGAAGGAGCTGCCGGACACCAGCCCGCAGCCGGAGCATAATTCTGTCCACGGGCAATTGCGGCGCGAAGAATGGCTGATGGAGCTGGTGACTGAGCGGAATCTGACGCAGCAGGATCTGGAGGAGATCACCGGTGAACTGGGGGGCCTGCTGCACGGGCCCTATTACGGGGTGATCTCGATCCGTATCGATTACAGCCGGGCCGGCTTCAGCAGCCAGCAGGTGACGCTCCAGGACCGCAAATTATTGAAATATGCTGCGCTCAATATAATGAACGAAACGCTGGCGGAGTGGGATGGCGTTACCTTTAACGGCTTCGGCCATTCGATGATCAGCCTCATCCAGTTATCCGCTGAAGACAGGGAGGATCCCCGGGTCAGCGTACACTCCCAGATCCAGATGATCGGGCAGATGATTGCGATGAACCTGAAGCGGCATTTGAATACGGAGGCGCTTATCGGTCTTAGTACCCTGGGCGAAGGAATCACCGCACTGCCCGGGCTGCTGGAGGAGGCAGATACGGCTGCGGGCTGGAATAGCGTTCATCCCGGGCATAAGGTGTTCTATTATGGCGATTTCGCCATGCAGGAGCATCTGAACCGGGGGCAGCAGCCCGATCCGGCGCTGCCGACGCAGGAGTCTGAGGCAGGAACGCCGGGCGTCATCTCCAGGATTACCGGCTATATTCAGAGCAATTACCGTAACCCGGCGCTCAAAATCCAGGATATTTCCGAGGAGGTCCACTTTAGCGCGGCCCACCTGGGGTATATTTTCAAACGCGAGATGCGCATGAATCTGTGGGATTATGTGACGGCCCTGCGGATGGAGGAGGCCAAGCGGCTGATGACCGCCACGGACAAGAAGCGGTATGAGGTTGCCTACGCGGTCGGGTATGAATCACCGGAGCATTTCAGCCGGATGTTCAAGCGGGTGCTGGGCCTGACACCGGCGGAATTCCGCAAGCAGGCCAGAGGAGGGGAACGGGCTGAAGCAGAAGCTTAACCAGAGGCTGAGACTCAGACTGAAGCATAAGGTGATTCTGGCGTTCCTGCTGTGCATCGTGCTTCCTTTTATCGTGGTGGGCTGGGTCTCTGCTTATGTGGCGCTGAACACCATCAAGGAGGAGGTCGGCCGGACGACCCTGCAGCTGGTCAAGCAGAATCATGTCACGATGGATAAGACCCTGTCCGCCATCAATGACCGGACGATTACCCTGCTGGACAGCCAATTCTTCAGCAACCCGGAAGGTTACAGCTTCTGGACCGGAATTGATACGCTGAATGAGATCCGGCAGGCCGACAATATTCTGGATAGCTGGTCCACCGGAGGCACGGAATATGCCATATATATGAAGAATATTGAGCGCAGGGCAACGCCGTTCGACCTGTCCCACAAGACCAAAGGCTTCAAATACCTGGACGGGGCCAGCGGCGGATTGCCTGAGCTTAACGTCAGCCGGATGGATGTCAGCGGTGCAGGGACGCTGCGCGTCGCTCCGTCCGGGAGCGGCGAGACCACGATCTCCTTCATGCGCAGCATCCTGAATCCCCGCAATTATGATGAGGCGATCGGCCTGCTGGTGGTCAACAAGGTAGAGGTGATGCTGACCCGGGACATGGTCTCGGTGGAGCTGCCCGCTGCGGCCGGAGCATTCCTGTTCAATACCAGCGGGGAGCTGCTGATGTCCACCGGCTCAGGCGGCATTATGCCAGCCGAGACCGGCAGGTATATCGAAGCAGATGCCTCTTACGGCTATACCTTCGCACAAGAAGGCGGGGAGGAGTGGCTCTATGCGTATTCGGACAGCTCCAGATTCCACACCCGGTTATTGTACAAAATCCCGTTAGCGTCCATTGCGGGCAAGCAGATCTGGTTTCAAAGGCTGCTTGTCGTGGTCTCGTTTATTTTTTTGGCATTTGTGCTCACGTTTGTCCTCTATCTGGTGAGACTTGTGGTCAAGCCGGTGGTGAAGCTGGTCTCGGTGATGAAAATCTATGAGCCGGGCAAAACGCTGCCATGGTCCGAAGAGCCGCTCCGGCACGATGAATTCGGCATTCTGCAGGGCTCCTTCGTCAGAATGACCCGCAGGCTGGACCATTCTATTGAAGAGAATTACGGAATGCAGCTCAAGCAGAAGGAATATGAGCTGCTGATGCTCCAGTCCCAGATTACCCCGCATTATCTGTACAACACCCTGGACTCGATCTATTGGTATGCGCTGGACAGCGGAAATACCGAGGTAGGCGAAATGGTCCGCGACTTGTCGATGCTGCTGCGGATCGGCCTTAGCCGGGGCCGGAAGATGATTACAGCCGGAGAAGAGCTGGAGCATGCCCAGGCGTATACCCGGCTGCAGACCAAGCGTTATCCGGGTACCTTCGAGGTCTGGTGGCAGATAGACGATGCCGTAAGAGATTACGAGACGCCCAAGGTGATCATTCAGCCGCTGATCGAGAATGCCATTATTCATGGCGTGCGCGGCATGGACGGGGAAGGCGAGATCCGGGTCTCAGCGGTGCAGGCAGACGGCACGCTGCGCTTCATCGTAGAGGACAACGGGCATCTGCCGGTAGATCTGGAGGAGCTTGCGGCCATCCTGGAAGATGAGCAGAGCACCAAAGGATACGGAATCAGGAATGTGCATCAGCGTATCCGGCTCCATTACGGGGAGGACTACGGGTTAACCTATGAGCGAACCGGGGCGGGGTGGACACGGGCGGTGATTACTTTGCCTTTGCGCCGGGCGGGAGCAGAATCCGCCGGAACGGACGTATAAAAGATCACGTTTTTACGGGAATGCATCATCGAAGCCGGGGCCGGATGGTTCTATAATGAGTCCATGAAAGGAGTAATGGACACATGACTAGAGCCTCTGGATTCTCAAGATTCATCCATGCCCTGTGGAAGTACAAGGCACTGACACTGATGCTGCTGCCTGCGGTGCTTGTCCTGCTGGCACACAGCTATCTGCCGATGTTCGGCATATTTATCGCTTTCAAGAATGTGAATTATATGGACGGGATCTGGGGCAGTCCCTGGGTGGGACTGGATAATTTCAGCTTCCTGTTCTCTTCGGGGGACATGTGGCGGATTGTGCGCAATACGCTGCTGTACAGCCTGACTTTTATGATTATGAACCTGGTGCTGTCGGTTTCGATTGCGGTAGCCATCAATGAGATCCGGCGGCGGCTGCTGGCGAAGGTGTATCAGAGCTTCATCATCCTGCCGCATTTCCTGTCGATGGTCGTGGTGAGTTATCTCGTATACGCTTTCCTGCAGCCGGATCACGGCTTCATTAATGCCACAGTGCTTAAGGCCTTCGGGCAAGACCCGGTCTTCTGGTACTCGGAGAAGGAATATTGGCCTTACATCCTGGTATTTGTTAACGCGTGGAAGCATGCAGGCTTCGGCGCAGTGATCTATATCGCGGCGATTGCCGGAATAGATCCGGAATACTACGAGGCGGCGCTGATTGACGGGGCTTCCAAGTGGAAGCAGATTACGCATATCACGCTCCCTTTTATCCGGCCGGTCATCATTATTATGACGATTCTGTCTATGGGCAGCATCTTCAGCTCCGACTTCGGACTGTTCTTCCAGGTGCCTATGAATTCAGGAGCGCTATATCCGGTTACGGATACCGTGGATACGTATGTCTACCGCGCCTTGATGCAGCTCAATGATATCGGGATGTCCTCGGCAACGGCGCTGGTCCAGTCTGTGGTGGGATTCATTATGGTCATTGCCACCAACAGTATGGTCAGACGGATTGACCGGGAACAGGCACTATTCTAATCAAAGGAGAATCATCATGGCGAATGATACCAGCAGCTCTATCGGCGGAAATTCCGCATTGTCGAATGTACTTTTAAATCTGGCCTTTGTGATCCTCTCACTCCTTTGTTTTTTGCCTGTTCTGCTTGTCATTATCGTCTCCTTCACAGACGGGCAGTCCATTCTGACTGAGGGGTACAGCTTCCTTCCGAATAAATGGTCGTTCATTGCCTATGAATCGATCTTCAAGGATTGGATGACGATTGTGTCGGGATATCGCGTGAGCTTCACCATCACGGTGATCGGCACAGCGCTAAGTGTGCTGCTCATGGCGATGTATGCGTATCCCATCTCACGGGCGGATTATCCGTTCCGTAATGTGTTCACCTTCTTCCTGTTCTTCACGATGCTGTTCAATGGCGGGATGGTCAGCAGATACCTGATCTACACGCAAGCTCTGCATATCAAGGATTCTTATATGGCACTGATTCTGCCCATGCTGATTGTGCCGTTCAATGTCATAATTATGCGTACCTTCTTCCAGACGACCATTCATCCGGCAGTGATCGAATCGGCCAGAATTGACGGTGCGGGGGAGCTAAGGATCTTCCTGCGGATCGTATTGCCACTCTCGTTGCCGGTCCTGGCGACCATGGCCTTGTTCAGTACCATCGGCTATTGGAACGACTGGTTCAATGCGCTGCTCTATATCACCAGCGAGGATAAGTATCCGCTGCAATATCTGATGATGCGCGTCCTCAACGATGTGCAGTACCTGCGCAATAATGTGGAGCTGGCCGCCCAGAATCCCAATATGATGAAGAATCTTCCGAATGAATCCCTGCAGATGGCGATGGCGGTGATCGGGATGGGACCGATTCTGGTGGCGTATCCGTTCTTTCAGAAGTATTTTGTCAAAGGCCTGACCGTAGGTGCGGTCAAAGGCTAAAGCGTGGTGGAACCGGCATCAGCACTGGCTGCCTGCCGTTCTATATAAAAGCATGATCATACAGGAGGGTTCATATGACAAAGTTAAAAAGAGCCAGATCGCTGGTTCCTGCAACGGTTCTGGTTCTTGCGCTGGCCCTGCAGGGATGCTCCGGCGGCAATAACGGGGGTTCTGCCACACCGGAAGCTTCCAGCGGCGCAGCCGCCACGAACAGCACCAGCAGTGCGAAGCCTGCCGGCGGTGCGGAGGCACTGAAGCCTTACGAGGTCTCCATTATCTACTTCGGAGCGCCGCAGCGGGATGATGCGCTGGTGGAAGCCAAGCTGAGCGAATATTTCAAAGAGAAATTCAATGCCACCGTTGATCTTCAGCCGATTGCCTCCAGCGAATACAAGCAGAAGACTGAGCTCATGCTGAACGCCGGGGAGCCGATGGATCTGGTCTTTACCGCATCCTGGCTCAACTTCTTCGGCAACGTGGCCAAGGGCGCGTTCCTGGATCTCGATGATCTGCTGGCCAAGTATGGACAGGGGATCTCCGAGAATCTGAATCCGATCTACCTGGAGGCTCCGCGCTACAAAGGCAAATTGTACGGCATTCCGACCAACAAAGAGATTACCCAGGGCAAGGCCTACACGTACCGCAAGGATATCATCGACAAGTACAAAATTCCGGTTGAGGATATCAAGACGATGTCGGACTTCGAACCCTGGTTCAAGCTGCTGAAGGAGAAGGAGCCGGGGCTGATTCTGGACTTCATCAAGGAATCGGGCGAAGGGATGATGTATGAGACCCGCTCGAACTTCCGCGCCATCGGACCGACGCCGAACAAGATTCCTCTGTTCTTATACGACTACACAAATACAGATAACATCCAGATTAAGTCAGTGATTGATCCGGAGATTTCATCCATTGCCAAAGCGGAGTATGAGCTGAACCGCAGCTATTACGAGAAGGGCTACATCAACAGTGATGCGGCGACTACAACGACGGAGATCGGGGACCTGCGCAAGCAGGGCAAGATCTGGATGCAGCAGGCTGTGTGGAAGCCGGGCGCAGATATTGAGCTGAAAATCGCTTCGGACAATAAATATGATTTTGTGTCCAAGGTCATTGAAGAGCCTATCGTAACCACGGACCTTGCCGCCGGTTCCATGTTCTCCATCTCCCGCACCTCCAAGGACCCGGAGCGGGCGATGATGGTCCTGAATGCGCTGCATACCGATCCTTATGCCGTGAACCTGTTCGTTAACGGGATCGAAGGCACCCATTACAAGAAGATCAGCGAGAACCGGATCGAGCCGATTGCCGATTCCGGGTATGGCAGTTCCGCCCTGTTCTGGGTGGTCGGCAACCAACTGATCAATTATTTGAAGCCGGGCCAGCCGGATGATCTGTATACAAGCTGGAAGCAATTCAATGATGAGGCCAAACGTTCGCCGCTGCTGGGCTTCGTCTTCGATGAATCGCCGGTGAAGAACGAGATTACCCAGCTTACCTCGGTCATTGGTGAGTACCGGGCGGCAAGCACCGGGGCGATTCCTGACCCTGCCAAGATGCTGGAGGAGCGCAATGAGAAGTTGAAGAAGGCCGGGATCGAGAAGGTCAAGACCGAGCTTCAGTCCCAGATTGATGCCTGGAAGGCAGCGCAATAGCTGACGGTTATGAGCATGGCAGGAGGCCCTGTTCGTCTAAGGCGTCCTGCCTTTTCACTGTACAAGAGAAAGGGAGACTACAGACCATGGAGACTTGGATCAACGAAGCCTGGGACTACGCCCAGAACAAATTAAGCCGCACACGGAGCCGAATCGGAGCTACCTTCCCCAATGCCACTTACGGCGGACTATATGATGCGCGTGACCCGGATTGCTGGACCAACGGGTTCTGGCCGGGCATTCTGTGGCTGGCTTACCGGGCCACAGGCGATGAGGAATACCGGCACATCGCCGAGAGCTGCGAGGAGCAACTAGACGCCCCTCTTCACGAATATGAACAGCTCCATCACGATAACGGCTTCCTCTGGAGTCTGTCGGCGGTTGCCGATTACAAGCTCACCGGCAACAGGCTGTCCCGGAGAAGAGGGCTGATCGCTGCCAGTCATCTGGCCAGCCGGTTCAATCTTAAGGGGAACTTCATCCGTGCCTGGCTCCATGAAGGCAGTGAAGGTCTGGCGATCATCGACTGCATGATGAATCTTGGACTGCTGTACTGGGCCAGCGGGGAGCTACAGGACCCGAGATACCGTCACCTCGCCGTTGCCCATTCGGAAATGGCGCTCCGGGAATTCATCCGGGAGGACGGCTCGGTGCACCATATCGTCCGGTTCGACCCCGAGACGGGGGAGCGGATCGAGGCGCTGGGCGGACAAGGGTACAGCCCGGATTCGGCCTGGTCGCGCGGATCGGCCTGGGCGATCTACGGATTTGCAATCGGGTACCGGTATACGGGCGACATCCGGTTCTTGAACGCCGCCAGAGCAGCCGCAGATTATTTCGCTGCTGAACTGCCGGAGGATCTCGTCCCGCCCTGGGATTTCCGGGCTCCAGCCGATCAGCTATGGGCCAAAGATTCAACCGCTGCTGCCTGCGCGGCCAGCGGAATGCTGGAGATAGCCCATCTGCTGGAGGGCGAAGAAGCACAGCGGTACCGGAAGCTCGGAAGTGCCATCACGGAATCGCTGTTCCGCCGTTACGCGCCGGAAGACCCGGCGGAAGAAGCGCTCATTACCAAGGGAACCGGCAGCTTCCCGGCTAATGCCGAAGTGGAGGTGCCGATCATCTACGGCGACTATTTCTTCCTGGAAGCCTTGGTGAAGCTTAAGGGAGAGCGTGAAATCTTTTGGTAAGACGAAGGATTTCCGGCATGAAGGGAGGTGCATTTTAGTTGATAAGAAGAGTGGAGTACGTAGATCCTTTTATCGGTGTGGACGGGGAGAATAATTGCCTGTGCGGACCCTATCTGCCGAACAGCATCGTAAGGCTCGGACCGGATACCTTGCCGCCGCAGCTATCCCACGGCTACGACAGCTCGCGGCCGATTATCCGGTTCAGCCATACGCATGTCAGCGGCACCGGAGGCGGCGGGCGTTACGGCAATGTCGGCTTCACCCCCTATACCGGGATGCCGCGGTTTCAGCTGGACCCCTATGAGAAGGGGAATGAACAGGCCGAAGCAGGATATTACAGTGTGAAGCTGCTGCCTGCCGCGATCCAGGCTGAATTGACCAGCACGATGCGGACCGGAGTCCATCGTTATACGTATCCGGCTGATGAACCGGCGGGCCTGCTGATTGATGCCGGAGCGGTGATTCAGGTGGGCGGGGATGAACCCGGCAAGACTACCGGAATCTCGACCGGGGGTTACATTGAAGTTCTGTCCGAATATGAGCTGGCCGGCCGCTCCGATCTGCGCGGGGGCTGGGGGCATGAATTCCCTTATTCCGTCTACTTCTATGTTCGCTTCGACCATCCGGTTCAGAGCTATATGCTGATGGATGCGGGCGGAGTACGCCAAGGGTTTTCTGTGGATGGAGCGAACTGCAGGGCTTCCCTTAGCTTCGGCGACTGTGGAGTTCTGACGGCGAAGACTGGCATTTCCTATGTGAGTGTAGGCAAAGCCAGAGCCAGTGTGGACCGGGAAGCCTCTGCCGAATTCGATGATATCCGGCAGGCGGCCAGTAACATCTGGGAGGATAAACTCAGCAGAGTCACAGTAGAAGGGGGAAGCCGGGAGCATACGCGGCTGTTCTATACCCTGTTAACTCGACTGTTCTGTATGCCGAGTGACCTGGGTGTGGATGATGAGAACTTCGCCTGGGAATCAGGGGTACGGCATTACACCGATCTCTATGCACTGTGGGACAGCGTGCGGAATGCCAACTCGTTGATTACACTGCTTGACCCGCAGCTTGAAGCGGATATTCTTAATTGTCTGCTGGACATCGCAGACCATACCGGCTGGCTGCCGGACGCCTGGATCATGGGGCATAGCGCGATGATTCAAGGCGGAAGCTCCGCAGATATTCTGTTCTGCGAAGCGGCACTGAAGAAGCTGGAGGGCATCGATTATGCGAAGGCCCTGAAGCAGATGCGCAAGAATAATGAGGTTCCGTCGCCGGATACCTGGCTCTATGGCCGTCATCTGAAGGATTACCACTCCTTAGGCTACCTGTCCACGGATGTGAAGAAGAACTGTGTGTCCCGTCATATGGAATATGCCTATCAGGACTGGTGTATCGGCCGGCTGGCTGAGATTCTGGAGCAGGAAGAGACGGCAGAGGACTATTATACAAGCTCGGAGAAGCTGTGGAATCTATGGCGCGAGGATCTGAAGTGTTTTGCGCCACGGCGGCCCGGCGGCGAATGGGTAACGTCATTTGACCCGGAATCCTGCCTGCCGGATTCATGGAATGATCCGTATTTCTACGAAGGTACCAGCCTGCAATGGTCGTTCAGCACCCATCACGATTTTCATGGGCTGGTTGAGCGGCATGGGGGAGCGGAGGGCTTCATCCGGCATTTGGACTATTTTTTTGACGGGGGATTCTATAACTCCAAAGAAACTATGCTGCATATTCCTTATCTCTATATTTATGCGGGCAGACCGGATAAGGCGGCGGATCGGGTCCGCGAATGCCTGGAGAAGTACTTCCGGGCTGAACGTGACGGACTCGGGGATAACGAGGATATGGGCTGCCAGAGCGCCTTCTTCATCTGCTCGGCGATGGGCTTGTACCCATTGATGGGACAAGATCTATATTTCCTCGTTCCTCCGGTATTCAATAAGGTGACGCTTCTGCTGGGTGCACATGAGAACCCGGTTCCTCTGACTATTGAGACGCAAGGTGAAGGCAGAGGGTCCGGCAACCGGTACATCCGCTCTGCGGTCCTGAACGGGCAGACCCTGGACCGGGCCTGGGTACGCCATGAAGAGATTGCCGGAGGCGGGACGCTTGTGCTGGAGCTGGGTTCGGCTGCCGGAGAGTGGGGAAGCCTTATTCCACCTTCTCCGCTCGCGGAGCGGGAACAGTCTGCACAAGTGTAGCAGCTGAACTGCTGGCTTAAGGAGAGAAATCCCATGCTGGACTTCAAAAACAAATGGCTGCAATATCTGGCTGGAGATAAGCTTCGTCCTGAATCACTGAAGCAGGTCCGCGATGCCCGGGCCGGGATGCTATATCATCAGGAGCTGCTGTGGGCGGACATTCCACTTCAGGAGAACGCTGAAGATGTATTTAGGATCACCAGCCGGTTGAGAGAGATGGCTATTGCGCTGAGGTCTCCCCAGTGTTGCTATCACAGCGATGCCACATTACGGGAACAGGTTAGCTATGGATTGCAATGGCTATATGCGCAGAGGTACAACGATACCTGTCAGCCTTACGGCAACTGGTGGTATTGGGAGATTGGCGTGCCGGTTGCGCTGCTGGAGACGCTGCTGCTCATGGGGGAGCTGCTGGATACCGGGCTTGTAGAGCGTCTGCTCCTCCCTGTAGACAAATATGTGGGTGATCCGGCGTTCCATGCGCGGTGGTTCACAGCCAAGGCTCCGCCGTGCACCGGGGCGAATCTGGTGTGGAAATCTACGGCGGCAGCTTTGGCGGCTGTTATCCGGGGAGACGGGCAGAAGCTGTCCGCCGCGCGCAATGCACTGCTTCCGTTGTTCAGCTATGTAAGCGAAGGCGATGGATTCTACGAGGACGGCTCCTTCATCCAGCATGACAGATATGCCTATACTGGCGGATATGGAGTCTCTCTGCTCCAGGATGTGGTCCGCCTGATGGTGTGGCTGCATGCTACCCCGTGGGAATTGCCGGGTGAAGCCCGGGAACTGACAGCCCAGTGGATTGACCGTTCCTTCGTACCGCTGATGTTCAGGGGATCTATGCTGGATATGGCCAGCGGCAGGGAGGTCTCGCGGGAGGATTCGCAGAATCATGAGAGCGGACATGCCGTGATTACTTCCTGCTTACGCTTCTCGCGCATTCTGGATGCGGCAGATCAGGTACGGCTGCTCTCCAGAGTGAAAGGGTGGATGGTTGCCGACAGCTATAAACCGTATATCTCCGAAGCGCCGCCGGATACCGCAGCCCAGGCGAGGACGCTGCTGGAAAATGCTCTTGTGCCGCCAGCCCGGGAAGAGACATGCTGCAAGCTGTTTGCCCGTATGGACCGGGCGGTGCTGCAAGGTCCGGGTTTTGCCTACTCGATCAGTATGTTCTCCAGCCGGATCTATAGCTATGAATCTATCAACAGAGAGAATCTGAAGGGCTGGTATACTTCGTATGGCATGGGTCTTCTGTACAATAGCGACCTGGGGCAATATGCGGATGCTTACTGGCCGACCGTTGATCCATACCGCCTGCCTGGAACAACAGTAACGAACGCGCGGCAAGAAGACGGAGCGGGCCAAGGACGCTTAAGCAGCCGGAGTTTTGTTGGCGGGGCGGTGCTGCATGATAAGCACGGGGCTATTGCTATGGAGCTGGAGGATGCGGTTAACGAAAATAGGGTTAACCAAGCCGCTGGACTGACCGCGCGGAAAAGCTGGTTTTTGTCCGGTAACCGCATCGTGGCCTTAGGTTCAGGTATTCAGAGCCGGAATTCCGCTACAGTGGAAACAATCATAGACAACCGCAAATTAAACCCGGCAGGAGACCATGGGATTATAGCAGACGGAATAGCGATTTGCCGGACTCCGGGACTCGCAGATACGATTCAGCCTAAATGGATTCACATGACGGGGAGTACCGAGGATGCGGATGTGGGGATTGTTTTACCTGTACGCTGCTGTGTCCATGCCCTGCGCGAGGCCCGGCCAGGGAGCTGGCAGGCAATCAACGCGGCTGGTTCCTCTGCGGAAATAGAGAGATTCTATCAGACACTCTGGTTCGATCATGGAGCAGCGCCGGAGGGGGATACCTATGCCTATGTGCTGCTGCCGGGCAGGAGTCAAGCAGAAACGGCGGGGTTCGCTGAGCATTCAGGTCTGAGCATTCTGGAATTGAATGACCGGGTGCACGCAGTGGAAGATACGGAAACCGGGCTGTTAGCTGTGCATTTCTGGCAACCGGGCTGGTACAGAAGCGGAAGGATTGCTTGCAGCAGTCAGGCCTCTATTGTTCTGCACAAGAATCCGGCAGGCTGGAGTCTGGCTATAGCGGATCCGACACAGGTCCAGCGCTGTCCTATTGAGATTGAGATCAGCATCGGCAACAGTACATCAGATGGAACAGAAGTAAAAGCAGAAGCAGAAGCTGGTGGGCATCCCCCTGTTCCCCGTGTGATCAGCAAGTCAGAACGGATATCTGTCCAGCCTTGTGAAGCCGGGAAGGTGAGACTGCGGTTCGACCCTGACGGTGCTGGGGGAGCCTCGTTCCATGTGGAGTTCGGGAGCTGATCGTTCCGGTGTGGGCGTTCTCTCTCTCTTTGAAGTGAATGACCCTGCCGGATATGGTAGAATAATCCCATTGATCTTAGAGGGGGAGAACCATGCCGATTCAGATTACGGGTGATTTCACAGATGAGCGGTTCAGGCAGTACGTACAGGAGAGCTTCTGCGGTGGCCGTGAGCAGATTTTCAAGGGTGATGTTGACACAGTGACCACACTGGAGCTTGCAGGCCGCAAGTTCTCAAGTCTTCAAGGGATAGAGCACTTCACCGCGCTTGAGAAGCTGGATTGCAGCAGGAACAGTCTCCGTACGCTAGACCTCAGCCGGAACACCATGCTGGAGAAGCTGGAATCTCATGAGAATATGTTGTCCCGATTGGAGTTAAGCGGTAATCCCCGGCTCAAGGTACTGAGTTGCAGTTATAACTCTCTGCATCAATTGAATCTTAAGGGCAATACGGCACTGGAGCGGCTGGATTGCGGCAGCAACTATATCATTGAGCTGGATATATCAAGCTGTACAGAGCTTGTGGAGATCCGCTGCAATCATAATCACTTAACGGGTCTGGACACCAGTGGCAATCCGTCTCTTACGAGTCTGCGATGCTTCAATAATCATATTACGAGTCTGGACCTCAGTCACAATATGAAGTTGACCGAACTCTATTGCTCTGAGAACAAACTTACGGCACTTGATACGAGCCTTCATTCGCAGCTTGTACAACTGGATTATGCCAATAACCTCATCACGCAGCCTGATCATAGGGTAGAGGAAGTAGGGACTTTTCAATATGACAATACCTTCACCTGTTATAAGGCGGAGCTACACATCAAGGGGAGCGTGCTTGCCGTTATAGCGGATGTACCCACTAAGGCGGCAATAAGCGGCTTGACTCCCCGGATTCAAAAGGTATGGGCCGAGCTGGAGCTGCTGCTTGACCGGGTATTGCAACTAATTGCAGACGCTCATCCTGATGAAGATGTGAATGAGCTGGTGCTGGCCGACTTGACGTTCGCCGAAGACCACTCCTTCCGTATTGGCTACGATGCCGGGGATACCCCGGCTGGTCAGCTCTGCATCTATGCGGCGTTTGACCATGAGGGTAAGCTGAACCCCGAGCTTAGTTATGAAATGTACTAGAAGCTGGTAAGCTGTAGGGTAAGCCGGAAGCTGCATGCCGCAAGGGTTTGCGGCTTTTTTGGAAGATTCAGAGGGAGGGATAAGTCTCTCTGAATCTCCCGGAAGCGGGCTCAATGAGGAAATGAGAGGGAGATATCCCTCTGATTGGGCTGGAAAGTGGGCGGCAGGCGTGAAAGAGGAGCAGTAGTGCACCTGAATCCGCAGAAAGTGGACGGCAGGCGTACATGAGGCGCATCTATCCTGCAACGCTCGAAATATCATACCTTTTCTCGAATATGCGTAGTTTATTTTACTACCGGACCCTATCTATACTATTAAATGAAAGCGCTTCACATTAAACGGATTTATGCGTGATGGAAAGCCAGACGATGTGCACGTGAAAATGCTGAATGCGATGAGAAGGAGGATGATGGATGAGAAGGCTGCTAATGAGAGGTACGTTAACGGGAAGGCTACTCTTGAAAAGCGGTTTGGTGGCGTTAGTGCTGCTGCTGTCGATCAGCGGGTTAGGGGGAGTAACGGAGCGTGTCCGCGCTGCCGATGAATTCGACGGGATGCGGGAGAACCGGAAGGTGCTGCTTACAGGAGGCCCCAACCTGGATACCGCAGATCCCGATATTGCTGCTGCGCTTACCAAGCTGACGAACGAAGCGAATGGTTATTGGCAGACGATGAATACCTCGCCTGGCCGTACCTATCTGTGGAGCGATAATCCCGGAACCGGGAATTCCATTCATATCCGGGTGACCTATGAACGGCTGAAGACGATGGCGCTCGCCTACGCTACTTCCGGTACCGCTCTCTATGAAGACAGCCTGCTTGGCAATGATATCGTGGCTGCCCTCGATTATATGTATGCTACCAGATACCATGAGGGGGTCACGCCGGTTGCCAGCGGAACGAGCAACTGGTGGGATTGGCAAATCGGTATTCCGATGCAGCTGAATGATACGGCCGTTCTGATGTACGACTCCTTGACTGCGGCTCAAGTTACGAATTATATGACAGCCGTTGAACGCTTCTCGCCCGCTGTTACTTTGACAGGAGCCAACCGCACCTGGAAGGCGATGGTGGTAGGGGTGCGGGGCATCCTGGTCAAAGACGGGACCAAACTCGCCGCCGCCCGTGACGGACTGTCCTCTGTCTTCAATTATACGCTCAGCGGAGACGGCTTCTACCGGGATGGTTCGTTCATTCAGCATAACAACATCCCCTACACCGGGGGTTACGGTATTGATCTGCTGCTGGCCGTCAGTGATCTGATGGTGACGCTTCACGGCTCTTCCTGGCAGGTGACCGATCCCAAGCAGTCCAATGTGTGGGAATGGGTGTATAACGCGTATCAGCCGCTGATGTATAAGGGTGCCATCATGGACATGGTCCGGGGCAGAGAAATTTCCAGGAACTATAGCCAGGATCACGATGCGGGCCATCGGGTGATGCAGGGCATTCTGCATTTGTCCCGGATTGCGCCGCCCGCGCAAGCGGCGGATTTTAAGCGGATGCTGAAGGGCTGGATGGTATCGGATACCTTCAAGTCTTTTTATGAAGATGCCCCCGTTCCAGTCATTGCTCTGGCCAAAAGCATCCACAGTGACCCGGCGGTTCAGCCTGCGCCTGAGCTTATCGGATACAGGCAGTTCGTGGGGATGGACCGGGCTGTCCAGCACCGGCCGGGCTACAGCTTCGGACTGGCGATGTATTCCAGCCGGATCGGCAGCTATGAAGCGATTAACAGCGAGAACGCCAAAGCCTGGTACACCTCAGCCGGTATGACCAGCTTATATAACAGTGACCTTGGACATTACAGCAATGACTACTGGCCGACTGTAGATAGTTACCGCCTGCCGGGAACAACAGTGCTATCACAGACCTCATCAAGCAGCCACACCAGCACCAAGCAGTGGACTGGAGGCACCGATATCCAGAATCTCTACGGAGTATCCGGCATGGAGTTGAAGTATGCGGACCATACGCTTGGCGCGAGGAAATCATGGTTCATGTTCGATGATGAGATCGCGGCTCTTGGTGCAGGCATCAGCAGCTCGGACAATATCGCCGTGGAGACGATTGTGGAGAACCGCAAGCTGAACACGGCAGGCAGCAATACACTTACTGTGAATGGTACCGTGGAGTCCTCCGCCTTGGGCGGATCAGGGACTATCGGCCAGGTAGAATGGGCTCATCTGTCGGGCAGCGCGGCGGGTGCGGATACCGGGTATTATTTTCCGCAGACGGTCTCGCTTGCCATGAAAAGAGAAGCCAGAACCGGCAACTGGAAGCAGATCAATCCCCGTCCGGTGACACCTTCCACGCCAGTAACCCGCAATTATATGACCTTGTGGCTGGATCACGGAGTTAACCCGGTGAGTGGAGAATATCAGTATGTGCTGCTCCCGGGCAAGTCTGCTGCCCAAGTGGCTGCTTATGCTGCTGCTCCCGGTATTGAAGTGCTGGCGAATACCTCCAGTGTGCAGGCGGTGGAAGAGAAGCAGCTGGGCATCATGGGCGCGAACTTCTGGGGGGATGGAACAAGCTCTGCCGGTCTGATTACCGTCAACAAGAGAGCGGCAGTCATGACCAGAGAAACAGAGGATACCCTGGAGCTGTCTGTCAGCGATCCGACACAAGCGGCTACCGGCATGATCGAAGTGGAGCTGAACCGTCCGGCAAGCGGGTATACCGCAGATTCGGGGATCACGGTAACTCAGCTAAGTCCAACGATCCGGTTATCGGTGAATGTCAGCGCAGCCAAGGGCAAGACGTTCAAGGCCTCCTTCGACCTGGACAGCGGGACGCCGCCGACTCTCCCTGGAGAAGAGGTTATCGTGGACAATAACGACAGCACCGGGGTGCTGAAGACCGGAGGCTGGAAGACCGCGGCGGTGCAGACAGACCGGTACGGAATCAATTATCTGCATGATGACAACAGCGGCAAAGGCAGCAAAAGTGTAACGTTTACCCCCGACTTGCCCGTCACCGCCACCTATAGCGTCTATATGATGTGGCCGCAGCATATCAACCGCTCCACTGCAATTCCGCTGGAAGTCGTTCATTCCGGGGGGATGGCAACGCTGAATATAGATCAGACGGCGAACGGCGGGGTATGGAATCTAATCGGCACCTATTCCTTCACGGCAGGCACCTCCGGGAGTGTAACCATCCGTAATAATGGAACGAGCGGGTATGTCGCCGCCGATGCGGTGAGGTGGGTGCGGAATCCTTAATAGGACAAATAACAAGAGGCCCATACCGTTGTGTATGGGCCTCCTGCTGCATTCCATTGCAAGTCCGTATCCGGCTTACAGTTCAACCCGCCAATTCCCCAGCCGCTTGGCGATTTCCGGGTCCTGGTGGGAAAAGAACAGGCTCTCGCCCGTATCCAGCGCGGCAATCTGAGTCATATCCTCTGCACTTAGCGCAAAATCAAAAATATCAAAGTTCTCGGCAATCCGCTCCTTGCGCACGGACTTCGGAATGGTCACGACCTCGCGCTGAACCAGCCAGCGCAGCACGACTTGCGCAACCGTTTTGTTGTGCGCCGCGGCAATCGTGGACAACACTTCGTTACTGAACATATTATTGCGCCCTTCGGCGAACGGTCCCCAGGACTCAATCTGCACGCCCTGTTCCTTCATAAAAGCAGCGTTATCCGTCTGCTGGTGGAACGGATGCGTCTCCACCTGATTGACAGCAGGCACGACCTCGTTATGGACGATCAGGTCCATCAGGCGGTCAGGGAGGAAGTTGCTGACCCCGATCGCTCTGATTAGGCCTTCACGATACAGCTCTTCCATCGCCCGCCACGCCCCGTAATAATCGCCGAACGGCTGGTGGATGAGATACAGGTCCAGGTAGTCGAGCCCCAGCTTCTTCAACGATTTGGCAAAAGCCAGTTTGGTACTCTCATATCCGGCGTCCTGAATCCAGAGCTTGGTGGTGATGAACAGCTCTTCGCGGGGTACACCACTGCGCTTGATGGCGCGGCCCACCGCCTCTTCATTCAGATAACCGGCAGCAGTATCAATCAGGCGATAGCCTGCCATCAGTGCTTCGTACACAACGTTCTCACATTGTTCAGCATCTGGAATCTGATAGACACCGAAGCCGAGGATCGGCATGGTCACTCCATTATTCAAGGTTACAGTCTGCATGGTCTTGTCCTCCTTAGGTCTCTATAGTGTAATGGCAACCGGCTATGCAGCCCCGGATGGTAAGCCCGGGCAGCAGGCGCCGCAGCGGGGATTCCGCTTGCTGCCGATTTGCTATACAATAAGCCTATCGCCTTCGTGTAACACGAAGTCAAGCGGGACTTAGTATTTTTTTCAGGGAGGAATATTATGTATACGGTCAAAGAAGCTGCCGAAATGACAGGCCTCACCGAGCATGCGGTACGCTATTATACGGATAAGGGTCTGGTGCCAAGTCTTCAGCGCGATAAGAACAACATCCGGCTGTTCGACGATGAATCGATCAACTGGCTGTACGGGATCAGATGCCTTAAGCAGACAGGCTTGCCGATCGAACGCATCAAAACCTATGTCGATCTCTGTCTCGAAGGGGATTCGACCATTGTCCAGCGTTTTGCCATGATGATGGAATGCAGGGAAGCGGCGCTCCTTCAGCTGGAAGAGGCCAAGCAGCGTGTGGCCCATCTGGAAGAAAAGGCCCTTCAATATCAGGCGATTCTGGAGCAGCGCATCCCCGATCTGACCAATCCCGGCAACTGGGGAAAGTACCTGGAGGAGGGCATCAAGGTTCCGGCGCGGCGGAAGAGAGTGGTGCGGTCTTCTTAATTTTTAGCGGACACAGACTACTTATCTTCTTGGTGAGAAGCATCTGGGGAATACTCCCATGCTACCTGGGGGATACATATAAGAGGGTGTACACCCTAGCCACCAATCGACTTTTTTCGCCACCATTCGTCAATCCTCTGCCTCTTCACCTTGACACCGTGTATACCCCGTGACATAATAATTCCAGACTAAATGGCTATGATAAGTTGGACATCATAGCACAACAAGAGAGAGCTTTTACTAGATGAGGGGGAAGTTATAATGAAGAAAAAATTTGTGCCAGGCATTCTGATCTTAATGTTGGGGTTAGTCATTGCAGGGTGCGGTAACGGAAATAAGAATGAGTCAGGCTCCGCTGAGACAAACGGCGCTGGAACCGGTACGAAGACCATCATTGCTGCAACGAGCGGGGTAAGCAACCCTTTTAGCTATGAAAAGGACGGCCAGCTGACAGGTTACGATGTGGAAGTAATGAAGGCGATCTTCAAGGACCTTCCCGAATATAAGCTGGAGGTGCAGGCGATTGAATTCGAAGGAATTCTGACCGGCCTGGATAATGGACGCTTCCAGCTCGGGGCGAACAATTTCAGCTCCAACCCCGAGAGACGCGGCAAATACAATTTCTCTCTCCCGATTATTGAGAATGCGAATGTATTCGTAGTCCGCAAGGACGATAATACCCTTAAGGCTGTAGAAGACCTCAAGGGCTATAAAGCCGTAACAGAAGTCGGCAATTCCGGTGCCACGCTGCTGGAGAATCATAATGAAGCGAACCCGGATGCCAAAGCAGAGATTATCTATACCGACGAGAATTTCGTGAAGCAGTTCGAAGGCATTGAAGCTGGTAAGTACGATGTGCGCATCATCTCCCGTGTCTCTGCCGAGAAGGCGATCAAGGAGCATGGTTTCACCAACCTGAAGGTCGTTCCGTTCTCTACTGAGAATAGCGATCCAGGATCGTATATCCTGCTCTCCAAGTCTGCGGACAGCTCCCTGCTGGATACCGTCAACAAGAGAATCAAGGAAATGTATGCAGACGGCACCCTGCTTAAGATTAGCCAAGAGCAGCTTGGCGGCGACTATTTGCCTAAAAAAGAGCTAATGGAGTAACCGGAGGAAGGTGATCGCATGAAATTTCTAGTCTCGGGAGATGCATTATTCTCCAGCAGCAATTTATATAAGACGATGGACCCGGAGCTTTTGGCTCTCTTGCAAGGGGCCGATGAAGCTTTTACCAATGCAGAGTTCGTGACTCCGCGCCTGAATACCGCTCCGGCGGCAGGCCGCGGCTACCAGACCAGTGTGCGCCCCAAGGCGCTGGACGAGTTCGGGAAGCTCAATATCCGTTATGTAAGCTTTGCGAATAATCATACGGGGGACTACGGGACCCAGGGTCTTGTGGATACGATCGAAGAGGCGGAAGCCCGCGGTCTGACCCCGCTTGGAGTGGGCATGAGCCTGCATGAAGCGCGTAAGCCGGTGTTCGTAGATACGCCAGACGGGCGGATTGCCATCATCACCATAGATGTAACGAGAAGCGAAGTGTTCGCTGCCTCGAATCCGGGGAATGGCGTTCCGGCCCGTCCGGGGGTCAATCCGCTGCGCTGGTCGCGCACGTATGTCGTGAATGATCAGGATTTCAGCACCTTGAAAGAGATCAGTGAGCGCATCGGCATCGCCTCCAGCATGGAGGAAGGCAAGAGGATTGAGACCTTTAAGAGCAGATCGGAGAATTATTATGAATTCGGCTCGTTTTTTGAAGGCTATTTAACCTTCGAGAAGGGTGAACAGTCCCGCGTCAAGACGGCAGCGCATGAGCAGGATCAGCAGGAAATCTACCGCAGCATTCAGGATGCGGCGGAGCGCAGTGATTATGTTTTTGTCAGCCTGCATACGCATGAAGGGGAGAATGAGAACTGGTACTCCGATTATCCCGCAGAGTTCATCGAGACCTTCGCACGGGGGGCGGTGGATGCCGGGGCGAGCTGTGTCTTCGGACATGGCGCCCACTTCACCAGAGGGGTGGAGCTGTACAAGGGCCAACCTATTTTTTATAACATAGGCAGTCTGTTCATGGAGTTCGAGGCAGGGGAGTCAATTGTATCTCCAGAGATGTTCACCGCCTACGGATATGCCGAGAATGAAGCTCCTTCTACCCTGCACAAGAACAGAACCAAGGACAGCGAAGGGAACTGGCAGGGCTTCTACAGCGACCGCAAGTTCTCGGAGAACTTCCTGGTCATGTTCGATCTGAGTGTGGAGGACAAGCGGTTCAGCTATGAGCTGATTCCGATTGATCTCAGGCTTACCCATGAGACGGTGACGAAGCGCGGGCTTCCGGTATTGGCTTCGGACGAAGCGGCGGCTTCCCTGGTTGAGCGGCTCAATAAGGTAAGCAACGAACGGTATCATACTGAAATTATATATGAGGGCAGACGGTTGACGGTCAGACCGTGTTAGAGCGTCGCCTTGTAAATTGAACGTGGAAGGAAGTCAATCGGTATGGGAGAGATTTTTGATATCAACGCGGTGTTCTCAGCGATTCCTCGCCTGTTAGAGGTCCTTCCTGTGAGTCTGCAGATTACGGTCATCTCGATGATCGTCGGCCTTGTGTTTGCGCTGTTGTTCGCCATTATCCGTATGCGCCGAATTCCCGTGCTAAGCCAGCTGGTCACACTCTTCATCTCGTTCATCCGTGGAACGCCGATCATTGTGCAGCTATACCTGACTTATAACGGAATTCCGTTGTTACTCAAATTCATTAATCAGCAGTATGGGACGGATTATAATATCAATGCCATTCCGGCGATGATCTTCGTGCTGGTCACCTTCGCGTTCAATGAAGCGGCGTACAACTCGGAGACGATCCGCGCTGCGCTGCAGTCGGTGAATAAGGGCCAGATCGAGGCTGCTGAATCCCTGGGGATGACGTATCTTCAGGTGCTCAGAAGAGTCATCGTTCCGCAGGCGCTGGTGGTGGCGATTCCGCCGCTGGGCAATGCATTGATCGGATTGCTCAAGGGAACCTCCCTAGCCTTCGTAGCGGGTGTAATCGAAATGACGGCTAAGGGGAAAATTATCTCCGGCAGCAACTTCCGGTTCTTCGAGGTGTATCTCGCATTGGCGATCATCTATTGGGTCATGACGATTCTGATTGAGCAGATTCTGAGATTCCTGGAGAAAAGATTCTCCATTCCGGACTCCGCTGCCGGGGCCATGAACCGCGGCTGGTTCTCTTGGGGAAGGAGAGAGATCTGATGATTAAGGTAAGCCATTTATCGAAGTCTTTTCACGGCAATCTGATTCTGGACGATCTCTCGGTTGATATTGAAAAAGGGGATGTCGTAGCGATTATCGGTTCATCCGGTGCGGGCAAGTCCACTTTCCTGCGTTCGCTCAATTGCCTGGAGCAGGCGGACCGGGGGATGCTGGATCTCGAAGGCTTCAAGGTCGATTTCAGCACGATCACGAACAAGCAGCGGCTGGAGCTGCGGAAGCAGACGGCGATGGTCTTCCAGCAATTCAATCTGTTCCAGCACCGGACGGCGCTGGATAATGTCAAGGAAGGCCTGAAGATTGTGAAGCGGATGAATGACCGCGAGGCCGCGCAGATTGCTCAGGAGCAACTGGAGCAGGTAGGTCTCGCTGAGCGTGCTCATTATTATCCGAAGCATCTGTCCGGCGGCCAGCAGCAGCGGGTGGGCATTGCCCGCGCCCTTGCGATGAATCCGAAGCTGCTGCTGCTGGACGAGCCGACATCGGCGCTTGATCCCGAGCTGGTGGGCGAGGTGCTGCAGACGATTAAGAAGACCGCAGCCACCGGCCAGACGATGATTCTCGTCTCACATGAGATGAGCTTTGTATACGAAGTAGCCAATAAGGTGCTGTTCTTGGACAAAGGTAAAATCGTGGAGGAGGGGACGCCGGACGAGGTATTCAATCATCCGAAATCCGAGCGTGCCAAGGAGTTCTTGCAGAACTACTTCCGCAACAAATCGAGTATTTAAGAGCATATAGTAAAACCCCCGGAGAAGGCGCAGGTTTGCGCTTTTCCGGGGGTTTTTGGTGTAGGTGTGGAATGTAATCGAAAAACCGACAACATTTGCGCCAAGCGAGGGAGTGCGGGCCAAATAAACATGAAAAATCGAACACAATTCTGATTGCACGGGCGCCGAATGGAGGCGCGTTCGTCAATGGAGTTGCAATGAAAAGGGTTTGGTTTAAGCGAAACTAATATACTGTGATATAACCACCCGAAACAGAGAGAATCGAAGCAAAATTCAGTAACCTTTAACAAAGTCGCAAAAGTTGCGACTTTTTTGTTTGATTCACGTATATATACCTTTAATACGACTAAAATACGCCAAAAGGAGCGATGCATCTTGAATTTCATGAACCAGAATGGCGATAATATCCCAGGGCTCAAGCTGCCGAAGTTGAAGCCTGGCATGTACAAGAGGATAGGAGTGGGGGTAGCCGCTGCGGCTGTACTGCTGTATATCGGGGCCACCTCATTCTATACGGTGCAGGAGCAGGAACGTGCAGCTATCCTGACCTTCGGCAAGTATACAGGCGAGTCCTCGGCGGGGCTGCATTTCAAATGGCCGTATCCCATCCAGGATGTCATTACAGTCCCGGCGGAGCTGACCCAGCGGATACATATCGGGTACCGCCAGGAAGCTGGAGGATCTGTGCCCGTGGATGAAGAAGCCATGATGATTACAGGGGATGAGAATATCGTCTCTGCCGATGCTGTAGTCCAGTGGAAGATCAGCAATATTCGTGACTATCTGTATAACATTGACGAGCCGGAGCAATTCCTGCGTAACTCGGCAAGCTCTTCGATCCGCGCGGTCATTGGCTCCGAGAAGCTGGATTTTGCGATTACCGACGGGAAGACCGTGATTCAGGATAAAGTCCGGGTGCTGCTCGTTGATCTGCACAAGAAATACAACACCGGCATACAGATCATTGATATCAAGTTCCAGGATATTGAGCCGCCGAGCGGCCAGGTCGAGGAAGCCTTCCGCGAGGTGACGAACGCCCGTGAAGAGAAGAATACGAAGATCAACAACGCCAAGAAGTATGAGAATGATATCATTCCGAAGGCCCGCGGTGAAGCGCAGGCGCTGCTGGAGCGGGCCGAAGGCGAGAAGAAGTCGCGTATCCTGAATGCGCAGGGGGATGTGGCGCGGTTCAATGCGATTTTTGCCGAATATGCGAATAATAAGAGTGTCACCGAGAGTCGGCTGGTTCTGGAGACCCTGGAGACGATTCTGCCTAACGCCAAGATCTTCATTACCAACTCGAACAGTGATACAGTGAACTATCTGCCGCTGAATGAGCTGATGCGCAGTTCCAAGGAGAACACCTCAGCTCCAGCCACGACGAATCCGCCTGCCTCACCGACACCGCAAGGAGGAGATGCCAAGTGAAGAGAAACCCGATCATTTTATTGATATCATCTATCGTCCTAATTATTCTGCTGGCCGGCTCCATGTACATCGTGAAGGAGGGGGAGTACAAGGTCGTCCTCCGTTTCGGTGAAGCCATGCGTACGGTCGAGGAGCCGGGGCTTAAGTTCAAAATCCCTTTTATCGAGAATGTCTCGGAGCTACCCAAATATCAGATGACCTACGACAGCTCACCGACCAACATTCTGACCAAGGACCAGAAGCCGATTGTGGTTGATAACTATACGGTGTGGAGAATTACCAATGCTTCGCAGTTCCTGAGAACCGTTCAGACGGTCAGCGGCGGGGTGCAGCGGATTGATGAAGCGGTATATAACTCGGTCCGCCGCAAGCTGTCGGAGATCAATTATGAGAATATTATCAGTGAAGACACCGGACGGGGCAATATTAACGATGAGATCACCAAGGACGTCGTCGCCGCTCTGACCCGTGATAATTACGGGATTGAGATCATTGATGTACGGATCAAGCGTACCGATCTGCCGGAAGAGAACAAGCAAAGTGTATACAACCGGATGATCTCGGACCGCCAATCCATTGCCGCACGTTATCTGTCCGAAGGGGATGAGGAATCAAAGAAAATCACCTCCAAGGCTGACCGTACCTCCCGAGAGCTGATGGCCCAGGCCGAAGCCGACTCCAAGAAGATTATCGCTGAAGGCGAAGGGCAAGCTGCCAAAATCTACAACCTGGCCTATGGCAAATCTCCTGAATTCTACAGCTTCTACCGTACGCTACAGAGTTATGTGACTACGCTGAAGAATGAGCCAGTTATCATGATCCCGATTGATTCGCCGTATGCGAAGATACTGATGGGACAATAATGTTATAAAAAATAGAGCAGCACTCCTATGATGGAAGTGGTGCTCTATTTTTTGGCTGCTGAGGAAGTAGTTAGATTTCATCCACAACCGCTCCCTTTTACAAGAAGATCAGCAGCAGCGTACCTACCACGAAGCAATAGTATGAAAAGTAAATCAGGTTGCCCTTCGCCATAATGCCGATGAACCAGCGCATGGCGTAATAGGTAGCTACCAGCGTGGTGAGGAAGGCGATCAGGTAGGGCATCGCCAGTGCCGAGCGGTTGGGATCGTTCGCAATATCGGACGCGCCCAGGATCAGCCCGCCGATACTGATGGGAATGTAGAGCATGAAGGAGAACTTGAGTGCAGTCTCCTGCTTCATCCCGACCGCAATGGAAGCGATCACCGTGGAGCCGGAACGGCTGATGCCGGGAATCAGTGCTACGGCCTGAGCCAGCCCGACGATGATGGCATCCTTCACTTTGAGGTTGCCGTCTCTTTTCTGGCCGCGCAGGTTGCGGATCAGCCAGAGGGCAACCCCTGTAACGAGTAAACTGATCGAAACGGTATGTACGGAGGTGAAGATTCGTTCAATCGTATCCTTGAACAGCACAGCAGCAACGGCAGCGGGAATCGTCCCGATGATGATGTAGAGACAGAACATGAACTCTGCCCGGTACTTGGCATCGCGTGTGCGCAGGTACCCTATGAAGCCTGCAATCAGGTCGCGGATATCTTTGCGGAAAATAAAACAGATGGCGATCAAGGATGCCGTATTCGTTAAGATTTCAAAAGAGAGTCCATTCTGCTTCATGCCAAGCAGGCGCTGGGCAATAATTAAATGCCCGCTGGAGGAGACGGGAATCGGTTCCGTCACCCCCTGGACGAGGCCCAGCAATAGGTATTTCAGCCAATCGAACACAGATTCCATAAGTTCCTCCTAAAGTTAAAACGCATAATCGTTAAGCCTGACGTCTTCTATACCGCTTGGACAGGACATACAGCCCAAAGCCCAAGAGGAACAGGGTAGCCGCCGGAATAAGGTAAGGCTTGACGAGCTCGTCCACATGCTCCCACTGCGAGCCCAGCTTGAAGCCCAGATAGACATAGATCGAGGTGATCGGAAGCATGGCCAGGAAGGTGTAGAGACTGAAGGCAAACACATTCATCTTGGCGATCCCGCAAGGGATGGAGATCAGCGTTCGTACACCGGGAATGAAGCGTCCGTAAAAAGCCACACCGCTGCCGTATTTCTCAAAAAAACGGTCGGAGGCTTCCAGATGATGCGGGCGGATGAACAGGTACTTGCCGAACTTATCAATCATCGGCCTGCCGCCAAACCGGCCCAGGGCATATAGCGTCAGCGGACCAAGTGTACCGCCTACCGTACCAGCAAGGATGGTAAGAATCAGCTTCATGTCCCCCAGATACACCCAGTATCCGGCAAGCGGAAGCACGATCTCCGCAGGCACGAATTCAAACGACAAGGCGATCATAATTCCCGCATACGACAAATCCTTAAAGAAAAGTATAAATTCCGTAATCCACTCCGTCATGTATTTCTCTCCCTTCTCAAACAAAAAGCCCCCTAATTAAAGGGGGCAGTCTCATCAACTGTCAGCACCCTCTCATCTTTGCAAGGCATCCCGGACGCCTCTAGTGCTGTACCTGGTATGCGGTTCGCATGCCGGTTACAGCGGTATCATCGGGCTAAGCCCTCCACCGAACTCTGGATAAGAGTATTATTCAATTCGATAATATTAAAACATACCTGCACACCATTAAGCAAGTTTAGGAGAATTGGAGAAAGGAATAGATCACGAAATTAAACGGGCTGGTGAGGTAATGCAGCATGGTGCTCTGGTGTTTCTCCATCGAATGAGATTGATTATTTCAGCTTGATCTGGAACACATCGCCCGCCTGGCCGCCGAAGACGGCCATTCCGCCCTGCGGCAACTTGACCGATGAGGCTGTGCTCACTTTGGAGTGGCTTACGATCATCCCGTCGGCATCATAGACCACGAATCCGCCGCTTGCGGGGGCTGTTACCGTCATGGTCCGGCCGGCGGTTGTCTTGTCAACCTTGAACCAGACCGCTTGGCCGCCCGCAGGCACGGTAGTGATCGAAGCCGGGCCTCTATACACAGGCTTCACTGCATCCCCGCTAATATAATCATTGCCGTCAATGGTTAAATATTCGGCACCGTTCTTCTTCGAGAAGGTCAGATCGAAGGCATCTCGGCCGTTCATCACCGGAATTTCAGCCGCATTGACGGCGGTGTTCTCGTCCACAATCCGCGTCCCGGTGGCATAGCCTTGTTCAACCTTAATCGTCTTCGTCAAGATGGACGGGGAGAGGTAGAAGAAGGAATTGATTTTCTCATCCACAGCGTAGTAATGCTTCCCGTCTCTCTGTGCCCAGGCCTGCTTCGCAGAAGCATTCAGCGGATTGGCGTCCAGCTTCTGGTACTCGTATGTGACCATCAGCATTTGACCGATACCGGGGATAGTCACGTGGGTGTTCAGCTTCAGATAGGTCTTGCCGTTCTTCTGCTTATCGAAGCTCACGGCTGCACTGCCGTCCGGGCTCGTGAACTGTCCCTTGCCGGTATAGATATACTTCTGTGCAGGAATGAGTCCCCCTTCAAGCGCAGGCAGCTCCAGTGCTCCGTCCTTAATGGTTATCGTGGTGGTTGCTCCGACGGTCCCGTATAATCCCGAATAGGCTCCCAGCTCAGCAGGCATAGCCGCTTTGACCGGAGGGGTGAAGGTAGCATCCGGCAGAATCTTCTTAATCTTCCCGGTATCCTTCAGGTAAGCCAGCAGCACATTGGTGGCGAAAATGGTGTTATAGATTGAGCTTCCACCCGACGAGAGCACCGCGATGGATATATCGGATTCCGGCAGGGTAATCAGGTCAGCGTGATACATGATGGTATCTCCGCCTTTGGATAAGGCCTTAATTCCGTAATCACCGAATGGTGCCAGATCTATGGCATCCCAGCCCAGACCGTAATTGAAGCTGTTTCTCTCCTCAGGCACCCAGAGCCCGTTCTTATATTCGGGCTGCTGCATCGCTGTAGCGGAGGCTTTCGACAGAACATCCGGGTGCTTGCCGTTCAGCATCTCGGCGAATGTAGTCAGATCTTCGGCTGTGGAATAGAGGCCGCCCGCTCCGAGGATATTGGCGTTCTCGCTGGGCAATGCCTGCTTTAGTCCAGGGAAGTAGGTCTTGGCAAGCTGCTGCCGGTTAAAGGTATCCAGCGGCGTCTTGGTAGAGCTTAGCTTCAGCGGGCTGCTCATGTGCTGATCCAGAAACTCTGTATAGCTAATGCCGGTCACCTGCTCAATCATCAGCTCCAGCAGCTGAAAGCCGTCATTGCAGTAGACGGAATAGGCCCCGGGGTCGGATTTCAGCCGCTCGGACTGAAGGCTTGTCAGCAGGTCATCATGATTCTGAGTGTCGGCATCATCCATCAGAATACTGTTCCCGTAGTGGCTGCCGTACAGGCCCGAGGAATGATTCATGAGCATGCGCGGGGTAATCTGCTTGTACCGCTCATCGGCCATCTTGAACTGCGGCAGATACGTAACCAGCGGCTTGTCGATGTCAATGAGCTTATCCTCAGCCAGCATCATCGTTGCCGCCGACACATGCATTTTGCTGACGGAGCCGATGCCGAACATCGTATCCTTCGTGACAGGGGCCTTGGCCGCCTGATCGGACACCCCGAAGCCGCCGGATACGGTAATGGCCCCCTTGTCCCTGATGGCATACTGCATGCCGCTCACCCCGTAATCGGATAAGATCTTCGAGGCTATGGTGCGGGCTGTTGCCTGCACCGGGCTCTCCTTCTCCTGAGCGGCAGCCGGGGCTGCGGGGATTACTAACATGGCAGCAATTACGACTGAAGTTAACTTATTCATCTGAATTCCTCCTCTTGTTTCTCTGTAGTTACTCTTCCTGAAGTTATCATACAGGCAGAAGAGAGGAGCGCGGCCCGAATAACCCTGAAACGTTAATAACGATCCCTTAACGTAGAAGCTTATGCTTAAAAAGCACTGAAGGAGATAACAAAAAAGTGAAAGGAGCGGAGCTGAAATTTGGAACTGTAGGAGCGGTAGCGACCGCCTGAAAGCTTTCCGCAGGAAAGCTCGCATCGTAAGCATATGCTTAGTTTGGATTTCTACCGCTAGGAGCGGTTACAATCAGGAAATTCAAAGACAACAGCGGCCGGAAGTCCAAATGTTCACCGCAGTGACGGCGAAACTTAAAGTTCAATGCATTTTATATAGAAGCTTCGTGTGAGAAGGGGAGGACCACCATATTATTAAATTCCTTATGCCCGGATTCTATCGTCATATTCCCGCCGTATTTATCACATATTCTGGAGATATTGGTCAAGCCGATGCCGTGATATTCCGGGTCCGGCTTCTGGCTGTGCAGCGACGCGGTCTCTTGGGCGATACGGTTGAGGATGCGGATGAACAGGGCGGATTCACTCGAATGAATCTGGATCAGCATGTACCGGTCCTCGGCCACCTTGACCTTCTTGGAAGCTTCGATGGCGTTGTCCAGCATATTGCCAAGCACCACACATAAGTCATAACGGTCAATATGAACCGCCTGTGAATGGAGGCGAAGCCGGGTGTCAATGCGGATGCCGTTGGCCTGTCCGATATTCAGAGTATTGGTGACCAGCGCATCAATGACAAGGTGGCCGGTGTTGACCCGCTGGTAGGCATCCTCCACTTTATTCAGCGTAAGCTTGATATGCGCAAGAGCCGCCGCCGGATCTTCCCTCCGGATACACTCTTCAATATAGAGGAACTGCTGGTGGTTGTCGTGAATAATCCTCTTAATGGACTTGAAGCTGTGTACCGTCTTCTCGTAATTCGCATCCTGATAATTCATCTGGTGCTGCAATTGTGTTTTCTCATGCATGAATTGAAATTTATCAATAATCGTATCGAAAATATAGACCACCATCACATTCAGGAGCAGAAAGCCGAGAATCGCAATGAAATAATAGATATCCTTGTTGCTGCTGACCGTAAGCACATTGATCTGATAGATACTGATGAAAGGGACGATCAGGAAAAAAATATAGTAACGGTAAGGCAGCGCGAAGCTTCTGCGTTTGGAGATAAGCCGTATGACCTGAATCACCGCGAACATAATAATACAGCTAAGGATGATCCCCTTCATGAAGCCCGGCCGCTCAAACCCGTTACCCGAATCCAGGCGGGTATAGTCCACCGAATCAATCGCCGAGAAAATATACAGCGAGATAAAGCTGACCAGCGTCATTAGAACCGCATACAGGATGGAAAATATCACTTTGGTCTTAATCTCCACCTGATAGGAACCGGCCATAGCAAATATCATCAGTAAGGCGACAGCCGATGAGGATACGGAAGACATCTCAAAGACCAGATAGAGAAAACACAGCAAGCCATAAATGATGAAGTACAAGGTCTGGTTGGGCTTCCTGGCAGACTTGCCGAATACGGAGCCGAAGAAAAAATTGGTCTGAAAGCCCATCACCAGCAGCACACCGAGGATAACAGGCAGGTTATATGGAATCATACGAATGGCCCTTCATAATCATGAATTTGGTATAGAAATCTTTGACCTCTTTGATCTTGGACCGGCCGATCGGGAACTCCATCCCGCCCGACATGAGCACGGAGCCGCCGGCGAACTTCTTCACATGCAGCAGGTTGATAATAATCGAACGGTGGATGTGCAGGAAGTTGCTGTCTTTTAACGCTGCGGCATAATCGGCGATCAGGCCTTTGCTGTCATAGACCTGTGTGGCGGTGATCACATGCAGCTTGCTTTTTACCGTTAAGCTCTTGGCCGCCTCAATCGCAATAATATCATCATATCTTAAGACAACCTCCTCATACCCGGACTTGATGACCATGAACTTCTTCTCTTGGGCCTGGAAGTACTGGAGCAGCTTGGTGATCTTCTCTTCCAGGAGGTCAGGGGCTACCGGCTTGATGAGATACTGGAACGTCATGACATCGAAGCTCTCCACCATATACTCGGGGTAGCTGGTCAGGAAGATAATCTGTTCGTCAAAATGCTTCAGCTCCCGGATTCTCCGCGCCGTCATAATCCCGTTCATTCCGCCCATCTCCACATCCAGAATCAGAATATGGAAGGGCACCCCGTCCTGTTCATAGTGAGCGGCCAGCTGCTCCCCCGAAGGGTATAACTCTATCTCGAATTCTATATTTGTTCTGATGGATAAGGCAATCAGCGTCTTCTTCACAAGCTCCCTCTGCTGCTCCTCATCATCGCATACGGCTACTCTGTACATGAATGCCCTCCTCTATTACGGCGTAGGTTGGGTTGAAGTGAAATAGTATTACAGCATAGTATATCGCATTCTTGATGAGGATAAGACCCGGAAGGGGCCAAATGCACAATCTGATCCCTGGAATGCAAAATGGCGCCGGAAGGGGGGAGTACCCATCCGGCTGCATGATACTATTTCCACAGCCGGAGCAGCGGTCCGTCTGTGCCGTAGACGGGATCACGCTCCGGCAGCGGAACTCCGCGGATCTCGGGCACCGCCGCAGCGAGGTCCTCCGGGGTGGCCCGGCGGGTGTTGTAGTCCGCTCCGGCGGGATAAGCACCGGCTATCCGGAAGTCCTCCGTAGCCGAGAGCCGCTTGTGCGCTGTCCCGGCAGGCAGCACCAGGACGTCACCGGCCTTGACTTCGGCGGTGTATCCGGCATCGCCGCCAAGCTGGAGGCTGGCGCTGCCGGACATTACACCGAGCACCTCATGCGCGTTGCTGTGATAGTGGTGGTAGGGGAAGACCCCGTTCACCCAGCTGTTCTGCCACCCGTTGTTGTTGAAGATCTGTTCCGTGTCCTCCGGGTGGTCCCGGAGAACCCCCTTATACAGCACTGCCGGAAGCTGCGGATTGTTCGGAAGCAGGCCGTCCTGCATGAACTTTAGCTTAACGATAGACTGGTCCTGCTCCCGGCCTGTAGCGTGATATTCTGGCATAGCGGATCATCTCCTTTGTATATAGAATTACCCTGATGCCTGAACTGCACACCACGGCTTCGCAGGCCGGGAAATTTTTCTGTGAATGGTGCTGCTACGTGCGCTTTACCTGCTTGTAAAAGGGTAATTTATGGCATACAGTGTAACGTAGCTGTTATAGATAGTAGTGAAAGGGAGGGGTTATATTGAAAATTACCCGTACAATCAGTACCTTGCTGGCAGCTGTGCTGCTGCTGCCTGCCATCCTGGTGCCGCCTGCGGCAGAGGCTGCTTCGGCACAGCCAGCCGGGGGAGCTGCCGTATCAGCCGTATCAGCCGTCCAGAGCCCGGCGACGAACGGCCTGGTGCCGCTGACGGGGTCCATCAATGGCAATCTGCCGATCCATATGTCCATTAAGGTGGAGAGCGGCGGCAAGCTGACAGGCAGTTATTATTATGACAAATACAAACAAACGATCAGACTCACCGGCAATGTCAGCGGCAAAATCGCCCATATGTATGAGTATGACGCCAAGGGCAAGGAGACCGGTCATTTCCAGGGCTGGTGGATTCCCGGCACCGGATTCGCCGGCGTGTGGAGCAACCCGGACGGGTCCCGCCAGCTCCCGGTAGAGGCGCTCACGAGCACAGCGGCAGCCAGTCTGAAGGTTCCTAAGGCTGCCGATTGGAGCGGGGAATGGTACATGGCGAGCAGCTCCCCTTTTTATGGGTCTTATATTGAATTCAGCAACGTCAAGAGCGACAAGCTGGTCTTCTCCCTGGATGCCTTCGATGGCGGCCATTCCGGCCAATTATATGAAGTATCGGCTGTGGTCCGCAAACGGATGGCTGTATACAAGGAAGAGGACGGCTCGGTGGTTTTTTTCTATCTGCTTAACGGCAGGCTGTACGTAACCAGTCCTTCGCCGGTGTATTCTGCCGGAGCAGACGTAACCTACACCGGAGAGTACACCAGAGACCCGCAGAAGAAGGTCTATACGCTGAAGGACACGGGCGTGTTCAAGACGGCGGCGGAAGACAAGGCCTTCCGTAAGGTGGTAGGAGAGGATTACGATCTGTTCTTGTACAGTATGCAGCAACTGGATGAGCCGAAGGACTCGGATGGCCTGGGTGCGAGAGTGGTACAGGGCGGCGTGCGGGGGCTGTATACCCTGAGTGAAGCCATCATCATGTATGATAAGCAGGGTCATTTCTGGGCGGCTGCGCTTGATTCGGATGAAGGCGATGAACTGGAAGAGAGCACAGACCCGTATGTCCGGTTCTACACGAACGTACCGGGTACTAACATGCTGCCTGCGACCATTACCAAATGGATGGAGGATTTCCCTGATTACGATGTAGCCTACATGAGTAACTGATACTGCGGCAGAAAGTTTTAAGTTCACAGGAATGGGTACTACAAAGGTGTGAAGCTTCGTTTGACATGGGTAGCTGCTGCACAAGGAACTGTGTACACCGGTGTGTCAGCGAATTCACAATCCCCGTAGCTTGTCACTGAAAGGAAGGGACAGCGCCATGTGCAGGTCCTGCCGTTAGGATGGAGATACGGGAGCAACAAGAGACGGTATGCCAGGAGCCCGCAATAGGGGGGAGAGGCATACCGTTTTGTATGTGAATAAGCATCAGGTATATAGCCGCTTCCAGTTCGTATACCAGCGCTCGACCTTGGCGGACGGGGGCAGCTTCAGATCCCGCCAGAGCAGACTGCGGAGCTTCTCATACTGCTCCTGTACGAAGCTTAGCTCGCCCAGCCGGTTGTAGAATTCCATGAGTGCCAGGTAACCCGGCTCGTGGTAAGGGTGCAGCTCTACAATCCGCTGATAAGTGCTGACGGCCTTGGTGATATTATCCTTGGCGGTATAATAGTCTCCCAGCTCTGTGGCATGCTGGAGGGAGAGGTTCCGCAGCCGCTGGCGCTCGCCCTCAGCCCACAGGTAATCATAATCGCCCAGGAAATCGCCGGTATAGAGCTTCAGCAGCTCTTCATGCTCCGCGACGTTATGGTCATCTACCGGGTCGAGGGAGACGATACCCTCCTCCCAGAGGACCGCATCGATCTTCGCATCGCCGCTCTCCAGCATATACCCTTCACCCACGCTTGCGTTGCTGATCACAAGGCCGATGTCCGCCCGTTTCAGCGATTGCCTAATTTGGTAAATGGCCGTATACAGGTGGGTAGAGGCACGCTTGAACGAGATTTCGGGCCAGAGCAGCTCGACCAGCTTGTCCTTGACGACAATCCGGTCATGATAATACAGCAGGAAGGCGAACAGCTCCTGGGATTTGGATGTCCGCCAGCGGAAATCCCGGATGGGCAGGCCGTCCCGCTCGAACTGAATCGAATTGAAGCAGCGGATCAGCAGCGAGTCCGGCTTGTTCATTTGTTGATGATAGGCCTTCCGGTTCCTGATTCTCTGAAGGGTTCGGCTGAGCCGTTCCCTGGACACCGGCTTGAGCAGGTAATCCTGGGCACTGGCCTCGAAGGCTTCCAGTGCGAAGCTGTTATGGGCGGTTACGAATACAACGGCAGATCCGGGGCAGCGCTCCTCGAGCCTTTTAGCAGCCTCCATCCCGTTAATGCCCGGCATATCAATATCCAGAAAGATAATATCTGCATCCCAGCCGTCCGCCTCGTCCAGAGCGAGCAGCGGATTGGTATAGGTTGCCGTTACAGAGGTCGATCCCAGTGCCCTGAGTGTCGATTCCAGCTGAATCAGGGCGAGTCGTTCATCATCGATCAGCACTACCCGAAGCATTGTAGCACCTCCTTGAACAGAATATAGCAGATGGAGCAGGATTCACTCCACAGGCCGGATGGGAATGATAAAGGAGACGGTAGTTCCAAAGCCGGGACGGCTCTGAATGGACAAGCCTTGCCCATAGCGTTCGATGAGCCTCCGGTTCGTATTCCAGATCCCGATACCGGAGCGCGGGTCTTTGTTCTTCATCAGCATGCGGTCGATCTGCTTCTGCTCCATGCCTTTGCCGTTGTCTTGTACTTCTATCCGGACATGATCCTCCTTCTCTTCCATGCGGATCACCAGTACGCCCCCTTCAATAAGACTAAGCAGCCCGTGGCGTACAGCATTCTCTACCAGCGGCTGAAGGATCAGCGGGGGAACTCTCAGCATTCCGTTGTAATTCCCCTCCCACTTGACCTCCAGCCGTTCTCCGAACCGCACCTTCTCGATATACAGATAGGCTTCTACTAACGAGAGCTCCTGTCTCAGATAAACCCATGTGCCGGTATTCATCAGATCGAAGCTTGAACGCAGGTAGGTGGAGAAGGCATCAATCAGCCGCTGCATTTCACAGAGATCAATGGTACTTAGCGTAGCGATAGAGTTCAGGGCATTGAACAGGAAATGAGGGCGGATCTGGGCTTGCAGGTAAGCGATCTCCAGCCGCAGGCTGTGATTCATCGTCTGCTTCAGCCGAGCCAGCCCGGTAACCCGGTATTTGAGCTCCAGGCTGTCGACCGGCTTGGTCACATAATCATTAGCCCCCTGCTGGAATCCGTAGTAGATCTCCTCGCGCATAGCACGTGCCGTCAGCAGCAGTACCGGTAATTCAGACATCGGATACCGCTCCCTTACCCGGCGGGTCAGCTCATACCCGGACATCTCCGGCATCATCACATCGGTAATCAGCAGATCATATGATTCCTCCTCCAGCAGTCGCAGGGCTTCCTGTCCGCTTAACACGGAGGTCAACTGATAGATATCTTCATGCAGAATGCTTGAGAGCACCCGGAGATTCACGGGGTCATCATCAACGACCAGGATCTTCAGGGCGGCTTCATCTGTATCCCAGCCGGATGGAGACGGAGGCACCCCCGCCAGGAACAGCTCATTGTCCCCGCTGTGCGGATGGATACTCCTTCCCGAATAGGAGGCGTCCGGTGCTTCCTCCGCTTCCATCCCGCTGAACCGGTCGTCCGTGAAGAAGGCCCCGTCTGCCAGCGGCAGACTGAAGCGGAAGACGGAGCCTTCCCCCGGACGGGACTCCGCCGTCAACCTGCCCCCTTGCAGCTCCACAAGCTGCCGGGCGATGTTAAGGCCCAAGCCCAGGCCGCCCCTGTCCTGCCCGCCTGCCTGTTCATAAGGGAGGAAGATGCGAGAGAGGGCTTCCTCCTCTATACCCGTGCCGGTGTCGGCTACGCTGATCAGCAACCGGCCCTCCGCTTCTTCGGCGGTGATCCGTATACTGCCGTGGTCCGTCCATTTTACCGCATTATGGATCAGATTGAAGAGAATCTGGAACAGCCGCTTCTCATCGGCCCATACATGCGGCAGCGAGGCGGATACGCTTACATGGAGCGTCAGGTTCTTGCCGTCCGTTAAGTAACGGAGCATATCGGCCACTCCAGCCGCTGTGGTGTAGAGCGATAGCGGTACAGGATGAAGCATCAGCCGGTTCTCCCGCAGCAGTGTCAGATCCAGCAGATCATCCAGCAGCTGCGACATTTGCCGCCCGATGCGTACCAGCAGCTCCAGGTCCCGGGTATCTTCTTCCGGGGAGGCCGCCCGCTTCTTATCGTATTCCGACTGGGCAATGCTCATCATTCCGTGCAGCGGCGTCCGCAGCTCATGCGAGGTATTCATCAGGAAGCGGTCCTTCTGCTTGTCCGCCTGCAACAATTGTTCATAGAGCAGTCTGTTCTCATTGGAACGCCGGATATACTGCTTCAAGGCATACGCAGAGAAGCCGACGATAGCCGCCAGAATATCTATGGAGTAGAACGGCAGATTCTTCCGGTAACTATTCAGCGTGGTTCCCCAGATCACACCGGATACAACCGATGAGCCGATGAAGGTAAGGAAGCCGACGTCTTTCTTTTGCTGATAGACCATCACTCCAAACAGCACAAACATCCAGCAGGGGGGGATCATATAGAAGAGGAGGAAATAGATTGTGGCATGGGATAAAATGATATGAACCGGAAGGATGCACAGGCACAGCGTATAGAGCAGCAGCAGACCGCTGTATACCTTGAAGGCCCGGCCGACCGCCTGGGCGCTGTAGAATTTGTAAGTTAGCAGCAGTAAGAAAAAGACCATCCATACATAAGACAGCAGCTTGATCTTGATTCCCCATGTATAGTTCAGCGGCAACACCATGAACAGCAGGACATCATTATCCGCTGCGACGGTGACGCTTATAATAATCAGCATAACAGCAAACAACAGCAGAACCGGGTGTTCCTTGTCAAACAGATACAGGATGCAGACGTATAGCGCATGCAGAAGAAGGATGATGATAGTGGCTAATTGAAAAGAGGTAGAGTACCAGCGCTCCTTCTGGATGGAGGACTGGGCGCCGAATCGGATGGAATAAGAGATCCCCGCCTTCTCTCCATGCTCATAATTGGCTGTCTGAATCAGGACAAGCATATCCTGCTTCCCTTGAGGCGGAAGGTAATTGACGGTATAAGGAACCGCCTTGGGATGGTAAAGCTCCTTGCTTGCTGCGGGCTGTCCCATCGTTCCAAGGAGACGGCCATCTACCTCGATCCGTGAAGAGGCCTGGATCTGCTGGACCCAGAAGCTGTAAGGCTCATCCAGCGGCTGATCGACCAGAATGCGCAGGGCATAGGTACCATAACCTAATGATGATCCTGCCATCACGTTCTTCCAGTTGCCGGGTACCTGCACAGGGACGGACGCCCCCGCAGTACCAGAGCGTATATCGCTTGCGCTTACCAGGCGGTTCGGATAAAAGTCCCATTGCCCGTCCAGCACAAGCGAGTGCGCCTGCTTGAAGGCAGAACCGCGCAAGTCAAGCACGCCCTCGGCTGCAACGGACTGCGCCGGTAATGCGAATAGCTGCTGCCAGGCCTTCTGCATGCCCAGCAGCAGGGAGATATATATAACCACAAGGGTCAGATGTTTTAAGTAATATCTGGAATTTTTATTCATCATAGAATAAAGAGTTCGACAGAGAAAAGGAAGAACCTTCAAAATAAATTAAATAAATTATTGAACATTGAAGAGAGACTAATGCGAAATACTCTGATCACGGGGGACGGATTCAGTCTGGTGCTTTTGTCCTTCTTTCCAGGCAGGCCAGTAGTGCTGCTTGCATAAACCTTTCGCATAGTGCCTTCTATTGCAGTCCTCTTTCGTGCATTTTCTTTCATTAATGGCTCTGAGTCTTCCCATATATACATCCCTCCGTAACGGTATCTTGTCAAGTCAAGCCCATTATAGTGATCCCTCATAGACAAGAACTGAACAAAACTGGAATTTAAATTCCAGAAAAAACGATTCCCGGAGGAAATCTGTTGCAGAGGAGAGGGGCAGGAAGCGTCGGGGGGTGAGTAGGAGGGTGCAGCTTCTGTCCAGCAAATGGGTTATTTTACTCATTGATTCATCGGATGCCAGTGGTCAGAAGGGGACAAGAATCACAACAACCCCTCCCAGCAGAAGTGCCTGAGCTGCCGGGAAGGGTTGCTGGTAGTTCAAATCACGGTGATTCTAATTCGTAAATACTTACGTTGGATAAGGCTGCATTATATGTTTGCGTTCCTGCACCGTTTAATATGCCGTATCCTCTTAAATAAAGATCCGTTGAAGTCGTTGGATAGAGCAGCCCTGCGGATTGAACGGTATATTCCCAATCCCCAGTTGCGGAGCCGGCGGTTTCAGTACCGAAATAAGTGATATGCTGAATGTCGTTTCCAATGTTGGTCAATATTTCCATAGAAGTTACATCAACATTTGCAGGTGCTGTTATCCGGAAAGAAAACGAAAGATGATATACACGATTCGCCACTAAAGTTATAGTCAGGCCATCAGGCGACAGTGTTATGCTTCCGCTGCTGTTATTAAAAACCTCCGACAGTGCAAGTCTTGCAGCCGCAAGTGTCGTTGATACGTTCGTAGTAAGGGTTGTGAACATTGCAACCCTTCCAATTAAATTCAACATTACGCCGGTAACGCCGGTAACGCCTGTAACGCCTGTAACGCCGGTAACCCCAGTAAAGCCGGTAACCCCAGTAACCCCAGTAACCCCAGTAAAGCCGGTAACACCGGTGACTCCGGTAAAGCCTGTAGCACCAGTAGCACCGGTAAAACCGGTATCGCCTGTATCGCCTATACCTGTAGACCCTGTGGCCCCTGTAGCGCCGGTAGCTCCAGTAGCCCCGGTAATGCCGGTGACGCCGGTACCGCCGGTAACACCGGTCATGCCGGTGGCCCCGGTAACGCCGGTAACGCCGGTCATGCCGGTGGCCCCGGTAACGCCAGTCATGCCGGTGAGGCCGGTAACGCCGGTAACGCCAGTCGCCCCGGTATCGCCGGTGACTCCGGTGACTCCCGTAGCTCCATTAACCCCTGTAGCCCCTGTGTCTCCGGTAGCCCCTGTGTCTCCGGTAGCCCCTGTGTCTCCGGTAGCCCCTGTGTCTCCGGTAACCCCTGTGTCTCCGGTAATTCCCGTGGTTCCCGTATCGCCTGTAGCCCCATTAACGCCAGTGAATCCCGTATCGCCGAACACGCCGGTGGCGCCGGTAACACCGGTAACCCCCGTGTCTCCGGTAATACTGGTAGCCCCGGTGAGGCCGGTGACGCCGGTCAAGCCAGTGACCCCGGTAACGCCGGTAACCCCGGTAATGCCGGTGACTCCGGTAGCCCCGGTAGCCCCGGTGACTCCGGTAGCCCCGGTTACCCCGGTGATTCCGGTGACGCCTGATCCCCCAGTGACTCCGGTAGCTCCAGTGGAACCTGTCCCCGTGAAGCCGGTTAACCCTGTTGCTCCGCTCTGCCCGATCTCCTCCCAGGGCGTCCAAGTGCCCCCTCCATCCTGGCTGCTGTGGTAATACAGGGCCGGGTTCGAGATGTAGAGCTGCTGCACGTAATTACCCACCCGAGAGACATACAGGGTCCAGACTGCCGGATGGAGTACGGGCGGACTGTCCGGAGGGGGCGGACCGTTGGGATCATCAGAGCTATATACACCAGGCTGGGTGAACGAGTCAAGGGGGGTATCAGACGGCGCTTCATCGTAGGGCAAGGCCCCAATATCTGCAGCGTCAATGACTACCACCCCTGACTGGCCATTAACGGTAACCGCCCCGCCGGGAGCCCCCGTATTCCCGGTAGGCCCGATGGGTCCAATGATCACCGGCAGATTTGCGGCTGTCTTTAGCTTCGAGTCGAGTATCATTTCCTGCTTGAAGATGGTATCCAGCATAGATTGTACGTTGCGGTTAACCTGCAGTACCTCTGCCAGAGTCGCAGGCGGCCCGCTCAGTCCAGGCAGGGTACCCAGGGCGTATTGAATTTTCTCGCCCTCGGCGTTGATAATATGGGCCAGACCGAGTTCTTCCATCGCGATAGAAGAGAATATCAGATTAACGACATCATCCCGTGTCAATGAAATCGACGGTGTGATATTGGGGATATTGGGTGTTGACAATGAAAACCCTCCTTTGCTGTACATTAAATTTCCATTCCGCCTATTAACCGGCGCTCCCCTCTTAACCGCAAAGAATTGAAGGGTATTAAGAGGAGAAGCGCCTGTTCCGGGATGCTTACTCTACCAAGAGGAGGCTTAGATTAGACCAGACAGAGTTAAATGTCCCTGTAGTTGTTCCGGCAAAATTAATACTTGCGCTTAACTGAAGCGATTGTGTCCCGGCAGTGGTTTGAAGCAATCCGCTTGATTCGAGCGTCATGGCTGTTGCAGCTGCTGATGTGGCAGCAGCCTTGCTTCCAATATTGGTGATATGGAGGGCGGTCCCGTTCAGAGTAGAAGTTATTTCTGCGGAGGTTACCGCGACATTCCCAGGAGTGATCGTTATTCTTAATGAGAAGGACATATAGTAGGTACTGTTGGGCTGCAGATTAATGATATTGTCGCCGGCGCCAAGTGTAATGGTCCCGTTGCTGTTATTGAATAACTCACTGAATACTATCGGAGTAGGGGTGGCAGTTACGTTTGCAGCATTAGGCTGGAACATTGCATTTAAGTTCGCGCCTGTAGCTCCGGTAACGCCGGTAGCACCGGTAAGGCCGGTAACGCCGGTAACACCGGTAACGCCGGTAACACCGGTAAGACCGGTAAGGCCGGTAACGCCGGTAGCACCGGTAAGGCCGGTAACACCGGTAAGGCCGGTAAGGCCGGTAACGCCCGTGAGCCCCGTGGCACCTGTCTCGCCCGTCATCCCCGTGGCACCTGTCTCACCCGTCATCCCCGTGGCACCTGTCTCGCCCGTCATCCCCGTGGCACCTGTCTCACCCGTCATCCCCGTAGCACCAGTCTCCCCTGTCAGTCCCGTGGCCCCGGTCTCGCCGGTCATCCCCGTGGCTCCGGTCTCACCCGTGAACCCCGTGGCACCTGTCTCGCCCGTCAGTCCTGTGGCTCCGGTCTCGCCCGTCAGTCCTGTGGCCCCGGTCTCGCCCGTGAGCCCCGTGGCTCCGGTCTCGCCCGTCAGTCCTGTGGCTCCGGTCTCGCCCGTGAGCCCCGTGGCTCCGGTCTCCCCTGTCAGTCCCGTTGCTCCGGTCTCGCCCGTGAGCCCTGTGGCACCGGTCTCACCCGTGAGCCCTGTGGCACCGGTCTCACCCGTGAGCCCTGTGGCACCAGTCTCCCCTGTTACGCCTGTGGCACCAGTCTCACCAGTCACTCCTGTAGCTCCGGTCTCCCCTGTGACCCCTGTCTCGCCGGTAACGCCGATAAGGCCGGTAACACCGGTAACCCCTGTAGCGCCGGTCATTCCAGTCGCTCCACTGAGACCTGTAAGTCCGGTAACTCCTGTTAGTCCAGTGAGGCCCGTCATTCCGGTTATCCCTTCACCGGTAGCCCCTGTATAGCCGGTAGCCCCGCGCGCTCCGATTTCAATCCATGGTGTCCAGGCGGCTCCGCTGCTCTGGCTACTGCGGTAGTAGAGAGCCGGATTCGAGATATAGATCTGTTGTACATAAGCTCCAACCTGGGACACATACAAGGTCCAAACCGCCGGGTGAAGAACAGGCGGACTGTCTGGAGGAGGCGGACCGTCAGGATCATTGGAGCTGTAGACACCGGCCTCTGTGAATGAGCCCAGATTTGAGTTGGAAGGCTCCACGTTCTCAGACACTGCGTCTATATCTGCAGGGTCAAGTACAACATCTCCAACCTGGCCGTTGACGCTGGTGACAGCACCGGCTTCGCCTGTAGGTCCGGAAGCTCCGGTTGGTCCCAGCAAGGTTGGAACGTTGGCGGCCGTCTTCAGCTTGGAATCGAGCATCATTTCCTGCCGGAAGATCGTATCCAGCATCCCTTGCGAACTGCTGTTCACATCCAGAATCTGTTGCAGGGTTGCGCCTGGACCGGTTATGCCTGGCAGCGTGCCCAGGGCGAATTGGATTTTTTCTCCTTCCGCATTAATAATATGCGCTAACCCCAACTCTTCCATCGCGATGGAGGAGAACAAGAGGTTCACCACATCATCCCGTGTCAATCCAATCGTTGGGGAAATATTAGGAATATTAGGTGTAGACAAAATAAAAACCTCCTTATTTGGTGGGGTCATATAACGTATTCCTCCGGATTCACATTGGTGTCTGACATGAGCTTAATCCGCAAGACCTATTCATAGAATCCCTGATACAAGAAATTCAAAGAATTTTGATTCCATTAAATTTCATTCGTAATTCACTCCAGCCCAGCATATAAATGATTTACCAAGTCCGCTAAATCCACGAAACGCAATAATCATCCTTGTAAAGGAGGAGATCTTTTGTCCACAGAAACTTCAGCCTTGCGCGAACAGATTCTGAGGCTGACCAGCCAATTTTACAGCAGCCGCTGGCCTGGCCGGTCTTTTGTGCCGGGGCGCGATTACGTGCCGGTCAGCGGCAAGGTGTTCGACGGAGATGAATTAATGAATCTGGTCGATGCTTCACTCGATTTCCATCTAACGGCAGGCAGGTATACGGGTGAATTCGAGCGGCACTTCGCCCAGATCATGGGCAGAAAGCATACCCTGCTGGTCAACTCCGGCTCCAGTGCCAATCTTCTTGCGGTTGCGGCGCTTACCTCGCCGCTGTTGGGCGAACGCCGGTTACTCCCGGGAGATGAGGTCATTACTGTTGCCGCCGGGTTTCCGACCACGGTCAATCCGCTGATACAGCATGGACTGATACCGGTATTCGTGGATGTAGAGCTTCCCACCTACAATATAGATACAGCGCAACTGGACGCAGCACTTGGTCCCCGTACCAAAGCGATCATGCTGGCGCATACCTTGGGCAATCCCTTCGACCTGGCCAGTGTCAAGGCATTCGCGGACCGGCATGGCCTGTGGCTGATCGAGGATACTTGTGATGCTGTAGGATCAATGTATGAAGGCCAGCCGGCGGGTTCCTTCGGTGATTTGGCGACTGTCAGCTTCTTCCCGGCGCATCATATGACGATGGGCGAGGGCGGCGCAGTGCTGACTTCGAGTGCCCGGTTGAAGAAGATTGTCGAATCCCTCCGCGACTGGGGCAGGGACTGCTGGTGCCAGCCGGGAACCGACAATACCTGCGGCAAGCGGTTCGACTGGACGAAGGGAGGGCTTCCGCCGGGATACGACCACAAATATACGTATAGCCACATCGGCTACAATCTGAAGGCTACCGATATGCAGGCTGCGATCGGGGTCGCCCAGCTTGAGAAGCTGGAGGGGTTCCATGCTGCACGCAGACACAACTTTGAATATCTGAAGGAAGCACTGAAGCCTGCCGAAGAGTGGATAATTCTTCCTGAGGCGACGCCGCGTAGTGAGCCCAGTTGGTTCGGCTTCCCGCTCACGGTGAGGGAAGATGCGCCCCTCTCGCGCAATGAAATTGTGCGTAGGCTGGAGGCGGCGCGGATTGGAACCCGGCTCTTATTCGCCGGGAACCTGCTGAAGCAGCCTGCATACTCTGGTGTGGCCCACCGCGTAGCGGGTCCACTGACCCAGACGGACAGAATTATGAACGATACGTTCTGGGTGGGCATCTATCCGGGGCTCACTACGGAGATGTTGGACTACACGGCCAAGGTGCTGTTAGGCCTGCCGGACGGCAAGGGGGGAAGAAAATGAAGGTAGTGATTCTGGCTGGGGGATATGGGACCCGCATCAGCGAAGAGACGGATGTGAAGCCCAAGCCGATGATTGAGATCGGTGACAAGCCGCTGCTGGTGCATATCATGGAACATTATGCGTCTTACGGCTTCGATGATTTTGTCATATGCCTGGGATATTTGGGGAACACCATCAAGCAGTATTTCGCCGATTTCTACTTGCAGAACTCCGATATTTCGTTTGATTACGGCAACGGTAACCAGATCACCCGCCATAACCGTCAGAAGCGGAACTGGAGGGTAACGCTCGCGGAGACAGGCAAAGAGGCGATGACTGGGGGAAGAATCCGGCAAGTCCACAAATATATCGGGGATGCCCCCTTTATGCTGACCTATGGGGACGGAATTGCCGATGTCGATGTACATCAATTACTGGAGTTCCACCGGTCCCACGGGAAATTAGCGACCGTTACGGCAGTTCAGCCGACAGGCCGTTTCGGTGCGCTGGATATTACGGAGGACAGCAGGGTAACCGGCTTCATAGAGAAGCCCAAGGGGGACGAAGGCTGGGTGAACGGCGGCTTCTTCGTTCTGCAGCCGGAGATTTTCTCCCTTATTCAAGGCGACAGCACCGTCTGGGAGCAGGAGCCGCTCCGGGAGCTGGCGGTGCGGGATGAACTCAGGGCTTACAAGCACCATGGCTTCTGGCAGCCGATGGATACGCTCCGCGACAAGCGGTATCTGCAGGAGCTGTGGCAGGAAGGGGGGCTCCCGTGGATGAGCAGCCGCTGACCGCTGAGGGATTTTGGAACGGGCGGCGTGTCTTCGTGACCGGGCATACCGGCTTCAAAGGAAGCTGGCTGACCCTGTGGCTGACGATGTTGGGTGCACGGGTAAGCGGCTATGCCTGGGACCGGGATGAGCCGAAGCTCTTCAAGCTGACCGGAGGAGAGCGGGAGGTCCATACGGTCTGGGGGGATGTGCGGAACCGGCAGCGGCTGGATGCGGCGCTGCGGGAAGCCGCACCGGAGGTCGTCTTCCATCTGGCCGCCCAGCCGCTGGTCCGCACTTCTTACCAGATTCCTGCAGACACCTTCGAGGTGAATGTGATGGGAACGGTGAACCTCCTGGAGGCGGTCGCAAGTGCCGTAGATTCCGGGATCTCTGTCAAAGCCGTCGTTAACGTGACTACGGATAAATGCTATGAGAACCGGGAGTGGATCTGGGGTTACCGCGAGACCGATCCGCTCGGAGGTTACGATCCTTATTCTTCCAGCAAGGCATGCTCCGAGCTGGTGACGCAGGCTTACCGCAGCAGCTTCTTTCATCCGGCGCATTATGCCGGGCATGGTGTGGCAGTTGCTACCGCCCGGGCGGGCAATGTCATCGGGGGCGGCGATGATTCGCAGGACCGTCTGGTCCCGGATTGCCTGCGGGCGTTCGCTGCAGGGCAGCGGCCCTTGCTGCGCAGCCCGGCGGCGACGCGGCCCTGGCAGCATGTACTGGAGCCGCTTAGCGGTTACCTGCTGCTGGCCGAGAAGCTAGTGCACGAGGGACCGGCGTATGCTGCCGCCTGGAACTTTGGCCCTGAGGAACAGAGCGTCCACAGTGTGCAGAGGGTTGCGGCCCGGCTGGCGGCGCTCTGGGGAGAAGGAGCCGGTATAGATATTGCCGCCTCCGCCGGACTGCACGAGGCGGGGGAGCTGCAGCTTGACAGCACCAAGGCCCGCCGTCTGCTGGGCTGGCGCTCCCGCTGGAGTGTGGAGCAGGCGCTGCAGAAGACGGTGGAATGGCAAAGGGAGCTGGGAGCGGGACGGGATATGCGGATGATATGCGAGCGTCAGATTTGCGAATATAGATCGGAGGATCAATAGGAGGGCACCAATGATAACTATCAGTCTATGTATGATTGTGCGTAATGAAGAGAATGGTCTGGGGCGTTGCCTGGACTGCGTTAAGGGTATTGCCGACGAGATCATTATTGTGGATACTGGCTCCACAGACCGGACCAAAGAGATCGCTGCAGAGTATGGCGCGGTTATTTATGACTTTGAATGGATTGACGACTTCGCCGCTGCCCGCAATGAAGCCTTCAGCAAGGCGACAATGGAATATATACTCTGGCTGGATGCAGACGATACCCTTGAGGAGATCGACCGAGTGCGCTTCAAGAAGCTGAAGGAGACGCTGTCGCCGCAGTACCAGTCTGTGACCATGCCCTACAATCTGGCCTTCGACAGTGAAGGCAAAGTGACCTCAAGCCTGAGACGTAACCGGCTGGTCCGGCGCGAATGCGGCTTCCAGTGGATCGGACCGGTACATGAGTATCTGGCGGTTGCCGGCAATACCTTTGACAGCGAGGTGTGCGTTACCCACAAGAAGGATAAGGTGCATACCGACCGCAATCTGCGCATCTACCGCGGACGCCAGGCCAAGGGAGAGGAGTTCTCACCGCGAGATCTCTATTACTTCGCCAATGAGCTCCGGGATCATGCGATCCATGAGGAAGCGCTGGAATATTACGAGAAGTTCCTGCAGACCGGGCAGGGCTGGATCGAAGATAATTATCAGGCCTGCCTGAAGATGGCGGAATGCCACGGGCATCTGAAGAATAAGGAAGGGAAGATGAGCGCGCTCTATCGTACCCTGAATTATGATATCCCCCGTTCGGAATTCTGCTGTCGCCTAGGCGGGGAATTCCTGGAGGCCGGGGAGTACCATCGGGCGATTTACTGGTTCGAACAGGCGATTACACTGCCGCGAAGATCACAGTCCCTGGGGCTGCAGGATATGACTTCCACCACTTGGGTGCCGCATTTGCAATTATGCGTATGCTATGACCGCTTAGGTGAATACATCAAGGCTAATTATCATAATGAATCAGCGTTAATGTATTATCCGACTCATCCCAGCATGCTGCATAACCGGAAGTATTATAAAGAGCTGCTGGGTGATTCATTCAGTGAATTATTCAATGCTTCATAAGAAGCAGGAGCAGAATTCAGAGCCAATACAATAAGCAGGCCCCGTTCTTTTAGAACGGGGCCTGCTTATTTTTTGTTATGGAATGATACAAATAGGTATTTTTACACATTTATTTCGAAGCACATGAATACCATTAAAGTAAATAAGTCCATTTAAATAGAGGAGCGATGTTATGGTCCGTCATTATACCCAACTGGAAATCATTAATTTATCGAAATTGCCCCCGACTACAGTGAAGAGATGGCTGGAATATTTCTCGTATTTTGTGCCGGGAAGCCGTCAGGGAGATCAGGTCCTCTACCCTTATGAAACTCTGAAACTGTTAAAACGGATCAGTGAACTGCGCATGGAACGCTATCATCTAAGCACCATTGTGCGTCTGCTGATAGAGGAAGGGTTCCCTATGTACAATAAGGGAGAACCGGAGGCACCTGCTTCAGAGAAAATGGACATCCGCACGACGGAGCAACCGGAGCCGGACAGACAGCAGCAGCTTGTCGCTTCGCTCTCGTCCCTGGCTAATGAACTGATCCGGATTGCCGATCATCTGAACCACTGGAAGTTGCAGTAAAACAAGCCGGGAGAATGGTGAGGGCGGAAGCGCCTGATATGACTTGGGCTTGTCCGAAGTCGGAGCAGGCCGTTGTTGTCCATAGCTGCGGATCTCTCAGCAGTGCTATGATTGCTGAAGAACAACGGTGGCCCGTTATTCTTCATCCTCTTCCAGATCAATCTCGGTTTCGGCGAGTTCTTCTATCAATTGTTCGGAAAGACCGATAGAATCGCCCAGCAGACGCAGTATACGGTCCATTTTGCTCAGACTCAGCCATTGGCCCCTGGTTATTTCTTCCAATAATCTGGCGGTTGTATTATTTAATTGGATCATGTTGCGGAAATTCATATTCCCGGGGTTGGATTGCACGAAGGCCTGCATTGCTTCCGCTTCGGCATTGATGATGTGGGACAGGGACATCTCGTTCATGGCAATCGAGGTTAACAGGAGAGAGATGCTCTCTTCCCTTGTGAGTGAGATATCGGGGGTAATATTGGGAACGTGGGGCATTGACATGCAGATCTCCTCCAGAATATGAAAGGTTGCCTTGCGCTTGGAACGGTCCGGTTATCTCTATATATACTTTCGACACAGATTGTCCTATTCCAGTTATTCTCTGAAGTCCGGCAAATCCGATATACCTTGGACTACAGGTGATAGGGACAAGTCAAAAGCACATATATATATAACGGTAAAGAAATCAAGCCAGGCAGCGGAGGTGATGAAGCGATGCTAAAGCGGGAACGGTTGATCAAAGCGATTATTCTGGCTGCGGCTCTGGAAGAGGAGGCGGTCTCGGCTCTGCTCGCGGCTGAAATCCGCAAGCTGGAGTATATCACTGCCTATGAAGGAATCTTGGAGACTCGGCATACCCGCGCCCTTCAGCAGGCGGTGGCCAGAGTCATCATGGCTCTGGCTCAGCATCAGGCCATGATCTGCCGGACACTGGATACCAGCGGACGGCTGGCACGAGAGGTGAATGGGTATGAAGGCTGAACGTCAGAAGCCGGAGGATGAACTGCTGGTGCAGGCGATTCATAAAACAATGGGACAGATGGAGCAGCTTAAGCAGGTTTGTCTACAGCTCTCCGTCAATGCGGATGCGGAGCTGGAGTTGTTCATGCGCGAGACAGAGCGGCTGCTGGACCGGGTTCAGCCTGCCCCTCCTGCGGCTGGAATGCAAGAGCCGGTGCGCAGAGAGCAGGCTCCCGTGGTCATCAAGCAGTCTGCCCCTCCTGCGGCTGCATACGCATCAGGGCGCAAGGTTGTCTATTCTTCCGGCAAGTCCGTCCGGTTCATTCAGCGGCGCTCTGCGCAGGCCACGCGCAAGCGGACGTTCCACAAGAAGCGAGGGCGGACCGCAGGAGCACGCCCGGCTGTCGAACGCAAGCGGCAGCAACGGCCACAGACGAAGCCTGCGCTTCAGAAGAAGGCAGTGGAGCCGCAGTTGCCGAAGAAGACAGTGGAGCCGCAGTTGCCGAAGGCGGCAGTGGAGCGGCAGCAGCCGAAGGTGGCAGTGGAGCGGCAGCAGCCGAAGGTGGCAGTGGAGCGGCAGCAGCCGAAGAAGACAGTGAAGCCGCAACTGCCGAAGAAGGCAGTGGAGCGACAGCAGCCGAAGAGGACAGTGGACCCGCAGCCGTCGAAGAGAACGCCAACCACGAAGGCACAGCAGCCCGTTGACTATTCCGGGATAAGAACCTCGTCCAATCTAAAAATCTCTTTCTAGTAATAGTGAACTTGGTCACGCCTGGAATGGGATAGGCAGTAGGAACTAATTGGATTTTGCACACTTGCTGACGGACGAATGGACGTTTATACAACAGCAGTTGGAAAAACAGCACTTCTATCATCGCCATTAGGGTATATTGGATAATTAACCTGAAATAGCTGCTGTTTTTCCACTAGTACAGTGTCAGATTTAAAAGGATGGATAAGCTTGTGAAACTCAGGGGTTCCTGTAATGAAACCCTACCCTCCCAAAAAATCTAACGGACCGAAAAGACCTTATTCCCACGAGAACGCCACCTTATGCAGCGTAACGGACTCAGGCGACCTTATCGTCCTTCTACGAGTCGTTTTGGGGCTGAATTGCAGGGGATAAGGTCCCTGGGGTCCGTTAATCGCCCAAGTGACGACTTTCTTCCCGGATAAGAGCACCTCAGTCCGTTACGCTAGGCAAACGCCCCTAAAGAACAACCCCCGCTTGGAAAAGTTGCAATTTGAAGGGGAATTGCTTCTGCTTCACTATTTTAAATCTGATGAGGTACTTGCTTCCGTCCATCCGTCTGGAATTAACTAATTAAGATACATTTCTCCGCTTGCTTAACCACAGGAGCCTGAGCCACAGGGGGCGGTTATCTGAGTAGGCCGGCTTTAAATGCACTTCGAGTTACCCATGCGCTTCTAGCTTCTGCCCTCTCCGGGCAGCTGCCACACCCCGGCTTCAGGGTCGTAGTCATTCACAACTCTGGCAGGATTGCCCGCCGCAATACAATAATCCGGCAGGTCCCGGGTCACTACGCTGTTGGGTGTGATCCTGCAGCTTGTACCAATCGTAACGTTGCCGACGATGACACAATGGGCGCCAATCTCGCTTCCGGCACCGATTCGTACCCGCTGGCTACTGGAGGTGATCCACTGGTCGCGGATGGGAATGCCGATCTGACGGTATTGGTGGTCGGTGTCAGCGATATAGACATCAGGACCAAGGATGACATTCTCTTCGAGCACGACGCTGTTCGCAGCGGTAATAATCAGATTGCGGCTGCACTTGCAGCCGTCTCCGATCGAAATTGCGGGTGGCTCGCTCTGACCTGGGTGAATAACGGTGAACCAGCTATTCTCCTGAATCAGTACATTTTGGCCAATAGACACCTTCTCCGGACAGTTGATGTCGGTCTTAAGCATAATCAGACTGCCGTGTCCGAACCTGCTGAAGCGTTGTTGAAATTCAGAGCTGATCCCTTCCATACTCTGATCACTCCTTTCAGATTGACTGGACAAGCCTGCTTAGGCCTGCCCAGGGTTGTGAACGTTAGATATAGTGGTGTCTGGCCTGGATCGCCTTGATATGTCCATGGAGATCGTCAAAGTATAATTCGTTCCGGTAAGCCGCAGTCAATACCTCTTCAAAATCACCGGGCTGCAGCTGCTGCAAGTTTCTCTCCAGCATGTAGTTGTACCACCAGAGCAAAAAAGTGTAGGCGATATGCTTCTTCTCGGCTGCCAGAGCGGCTTCACTCAACCCCCTGTCCCGGAAGTAATTTAGAACGTTGAGATACGATGTAATGAATGTCTGGGCGAAGCTGTATCCTCCTGTAATCTTGTCGCTGCTTGTCAGCAGCTTGCGGCGATAGACACAATAATCCGGAGTAATCTCTAGAATGGAGAACTCCAAATAGACCTGGATAAGATTGGAGTTGATGAACAGCTCCTTAGTGGGAATCTGTTCATACTCCTTCCTGCGCATAATGATCCCGGAAATAAATGTGCTGTAGATGGACACATGCTGCACATAATTACTTATACCTGCAGCCCGGTCAACCTGCCCGCTGTTTCCAAGGATATCCAGGAAGAGTAAGCTGCAGTCCTTGTTGTATTCAATAAGACGGAATACTTCATCCAGAGAGCCGGGCAGCCAGTAGTCATCGTCACCGTGAAGCTTAATGAATTCACCACGGGCATAGCCAGCACATTTCAAAAAGTTGGAGTCTCCTCCTTCATTATGTTCGTTCCGAAAGTAGCGAATGTTGGAATAACGTGACTGGTATTTCCGGACAAGCTCTCCGGTATGGTCTGGGGAGGCATTATCCGAAATGATCACTTCGAAATCCTCCAGTCTGGTGTTCTGGCTGTAGATACTGTTGAGGCAATGATCGAGCTCTGCTTCCCGATTAAAAGTAGGGATGCAGATGCTGAGCAGCAAGGGTGGGCTGTGGTCTTCTGCATTCAAGGCCGCTTCTGCTACAGTCAGGCTCTCGTCTGCAGGTATACCTTCTTCTGGTACCGGCAAGACCTCTTCTGTTGCAGGTGACTCCTCTTGTTCCCTGGATAAGACATTGCCGATCTTCAGCCACTTCCGGGCATTGGAATCGTATTGCTTGATCACTCTGGCAGGTGCTCCCACTGCTACACAATAGTCGGGGATTACCGTACCGGATATGACAACCGAGCCTGCACCAATCACGCAACCCTTGCCGATAGATACCTGTCCGGCAATTACAGAGTTGGCGCCGATCCAGCTTCCGGAGCCGATAGTCACAGCGTGGCTCCAGGAATCCACTCCTTGTTTCCGGATGGGGGAATGGGTATCCTGGTAAGCCAGATTGTGATCGGAGATATGCACGCCCGGTGAAATGGCGACCTGGGAGCCGATAACGATACGGTTAACCGCCGACAGACTGCACCGGCGCCCAATATCGCTTCCCGCACCGATCTGGATACGCGGCTCCACTCCGAGGTTATTGTACGGGAGCATGATCCAGCAATCTGCCTGCAGCTTAACATCATTGCCCAGTGAGACCCCTTCCGTGCCAAATAGATCACAGGAGGAATGAATATTGCATCCGCTGCCTAACCGGTAGAACCGATGCAGGCCGTGGATTGCGCCATAGCCGTATTGGTCGAGGTAGATACGACGGGCCTCTTCATAGCCGTTGGATGTAACTACGGGGCCACAGTCATGCAGACACCAGGGCAGGTGCTGCCTGACAACCCCTACTTCATAGCCGCTGCTGATGAATTCCTGACTGTGCGAAGCATCATAGAAGTGCCAGCCGGAGAACAAGTCCTTACGCCAGGGCAGGTCGTACTGGGTAACCATCAGCAGACCGTCGAGCGCCTCCACACTTTCATAGTCCCCCGCCGGCTGCGTGAATTCAAGCGGCTGAAGCTGCCCGGTGTGGCTCTCGATGACCCTCCCGTACTTCCGGGCTGCATCCCACCAGGTACCGGAGGACGGCAGTACCTTGGCCCCCGCGACACCGAGCATACCAAGAGATGGATGAGCAGAGAACAGACGGACGATGTCCGCAATAAATTTCGGATTAAGGATATGGACATCCTGATGCAGATATACCTTATACTTGGCATCAGAATGGAGCATCGCCTCATCGTACCCCGCTGCCATACTAGTGGCATTCTTCAAGATTTGAAGGTCTACGGTGAATCCATCCGGTTTAATTAACTGTTTTAGATTTTGCTGACTGCGTTCGGCCAGTTCATCATCATTTACACACATAATGAAACAAATTTTACGGTCATCCATGTCGCTGAAATCCTCTCCTTTATCCTCAGAATCCGGCATTCTGGTGATTTACCGGACTTAATGGACCCGAAGCTTACAGTTATACCAGCTGCCTGGGCATAGTCTATGTATATTCAGGCAATGGCCAAACATCAATATTTTTTGGAAGACAGCAGGAATCATTCTCCTGTTCTGATGTGTTCCACGGCCTCGGTCAATGTATAACGGCACAGGCAGAAATGCGGATTGGATTGCAACATTGCATATTGCCTAGACACCCATGGGTCCAGATCATCCTGGGCTTGCACAGAATAGGCCGCTTCTTCCCAGCCCAGTCTGTTCAGAACAAGCGGGAGAGGAGAGACAGAGCGCGCTGCCGTATGTCTGACATATTCGGATAGCCCTTCATACCGTTCCGGCTGGGAGGTGCGGCGTAGAGGTGAGCGCTGTGTCAGTATGATGGAGCAGTCTGGATGTGTATGCAGCACATTCAGAAACGGAACTAGAGAGTCATGGAGCAAAGGTCTCCCTGGGTCGTGCAGCATTATAAACTTACCGCGTGCCATGTCCGCGGCCTGAACGTTAAGGAGACTGTGGACCACGGGAGCCGGATTGCGGAAATAGCGGAGGCTGCGGTACAGATTCTCGTAGTAGCTGGCTATTTCCCCAGTCTCCTCTGTTGAAGCATCATCGTAGATGCACACCTCGATTAACCCTGCATCATCAGTCTGGGCATAGATCGACTCCAGGCAGCTTCTCAGCGCTTCAGTCTGGTTGTGTACCGGCAAGCAAATGGATAGCAGCGGCTCCACCCTTCTGCGTGCGAGTACCTCCCGCGCTTCTGCTTCGCTGTGTACCCTGATCCACTCTCCGGAAGCAGGCTCGTAAATCCGGCGGAATTCGGCCGGATTGCCGGCGACTACGCAATAATCCGGCACATCCTGCAGGACCACGCTGCCTGCACCGACCACACAGCCTTTGCCAATCTTCACATGGCCCAGAATCGAGGAATGTGCGCCGATCCAGGAGCTCTCCCCGATGGTAACTCTGGCAGGGCCGCGATCATCCCTCTCCCAAGCTTGCATGACGTCAGTAATAAATACATGCGGACCTGTCATTACGTCCGCCTTCAGTTCCACCTTGCCGGTTGCATGGATTGTAAGGAAACGGCTGCATTCACAGCGGTCTCCGATTACAATCCGGGGCGAGCCATTCTTGTCGGGAGAGGGAATCTCCCACCGGTAGCCTTCCCGCACCAGCACGCCGGCTCCGATTGCTGTCTGCTCCGGCAAAGACAACACACCGCCCAAGGCGATCCTGCAGCCGGTTCCGTAACGATAGAAACGATTATAGAGCGAGGGGGGAATGGTATCCATGTCTTCCTCCTAGTATCAACTGGAATACATATACAGTGTGAAGATTCTGTACTAGCTTATGAGCAGGAATGGAAATCATTCGGAGAAATCCGGCCGAATGATCCGGCAGGGCCGGCATATACATATACGAGAAATCCGGTAAGTCCGGAAATTCAGATTGTGCAAGAGGGAGGAGAAGACTTGCCGACGATCAGCTTGTGTATGATTGTATGCAATGAGGAGAAGAGTCTGGGTCGATGCCTGTCATCGGTAGCGGATCTTGTGGATGAGATCGTCATCGTGGACACCGGCTCCACGGACCGTACGAAAGAGATTGCGGCTGGTTATGGGGCCAGGCTCTATGATTTTGAGTGGATACAGGATTTCGCAGCCGCACGCAACTACTCATTCAGTCATGCATCCTGCGAGTATGTGATGTGGCTTGACGCGGATGATGTTATAGAGGAGACGGACCGGGAACGGTTCAAGGCCTTGAAGGCCTCTTTGTCTTCCGAATATCATTCGGTTGCCATGAATTATGTCCTATCCACAGATGACGACGGGAAGCCTCTCTATAGCTTGAGGCGAAACCGCCTGCTCCGGCGTGACTGCCAGTTCCAGTGGATTGGCGATGTGCACGAATATATTGAGGTGACCCCGCCGACACTCGATAGCGATATAAGTATTACGCACAAGAAAGATAAGGAATACACCGAACGCAATCTGGATATTTACCGCAAAATGATAGCCGATGACAAGCCGTTCTCTCCAAGAGACCGGCTGTATTATGCCAACGAGCTATACGATCATGCCTACTATCATGAGGCACTGGAGAACTATAGACGCTTCCTGGCAGACGGAGAGGGCTGGGTAGAGGATAATATTCAGGCATGTATGAGAATGGCGGACAGTTATGAGGCGCTAGGGCAAAAGCAGGAGCAGCTACCAGCCTTGTGCCGCTCATTCGATTATGATCTCCCGCGGGCGGAGACCTGCTGTAAGATAGGTTATTATTTCATGGATTTGCTGCAATACGAGCAGGCGCTCTACTGGTTCAAACTGGCAACAACCTTGCCTAAGAGGGGAGAGCCGGGAACGGAAGAATACTCTGCCGGTACATGGCTGCCGAATCTGCAGCTCTGTATCTGCTATGACAAGCTTGGTCAACATCAGTATGCCGACTTCTGCAATGAGATTGCCTATGCCCAGTACCCTGCCCACTTCAGTGTCCAATATAACCGGAATTATTATCGGAACCTGTTGGGAAGCAGTCATATTGAGATAGACACCCCTGTCTTTGAAGAACGAAAGGAGTTGACCGTATGAAGACGAGCATCATTATTCTCACCCTTAATCAGCTTCTGTTAACTGTTCAATGTCTGGAGAGCATCAAGAGAAATACTCCGGAAGAGCATGAGATTATCGTCGTAGACAATCATTCAAGCGACGAAACAGTGCATTTCCTGAAGACGTATTATCCTGAAGTGAAGCTGATTGAGAATAAGGAGAATCTGGGTTTCGCCAAGGGCTGCAACCAAGGAGCCGAGGTAGCGGAAGGAGAAGCGTTCCTCTTCCTGAACAATGACACGGTGGTTCCGCCCGGCTGGCTGGCGCCCATGCTCCGTGCTCTGAACAGTGACAGCACTGTCGGTATGACAGGTCCTGTGACGAACTACATCAGCGGGCATCAGCGTATTCCGGTGACCTACAGTGAATTGAGGGATATGGAGCCCTTTGCGGCAGAGTACTGTGAGTCGAAGCGGGGCCAGGTTCAGGAGGTTGCCCGCCTGATCGGCTTCTGTCTGCTGGTCAAACGCAGTGTAATGGATGAGATAGGCTTCTTCGATGAACGTTACGGCCTGGGGAATTATGAGGATGACGATTTGTGTCTGCGTGCGGTCCAGCACGGCTACAAGCTGCTTGTTGCCGAGGATTCGTTCATTCACCATATCGGTCACGCCAGTATGGGACAGAGTGCTTCCTTCGACTTATCTACCTTAATGAAGGAGAACAAGACGAAGGCTTTTCAAAAATGGGGGGCGGATATTCACTCCCTGCTGTATGCTCCCCCCATCCGCCTCAGCGTGGGGATCATTGCGTCCGGGGATGAAGAGGCGCTGGAGCAGACGCTGGAATCTTTTGCCGGGCTGGCAGAACAAGTGATTATACTGGACCCCACGAACAATGAACGCATTGCGCAGACCGCTGCACGCTACACCAAGGAGGTATATACCGTGAAGGGGAAGGTGGATGTGCAGATGTGCAGGGAATGGATCAGCCATATGGCCAAGGAGCCTTATATTCTCTGGCTGAAGGAAGGGGATTACCTGGATGGGGAGGAACGCCGGAGGTTCGCGGGACTGAAGCGTTCATTATTCCACCGGTACAATGTAGTCTCTATCAGCAGTGCGGATGGTCCGCGTTATATGATCCTGCAAGCGGGCGAAAGGATCTACCCGGAGGATATTGAGGAGCCGCGACAGAATGCATTCTTCGGTCACATCAGCCGGGTTACTATTAGCCGCAAGTCCGAGTATGCGGAAGTGTAAGGCGGCAGAGGGCAGCATCAGTGGATATATAGGGAAATAAACTCATAGTGATCAAGGAGGGGAATTATGGAGCAGGATCTGGTAACCATCGCTATACTGGCCAAGGACAAGGGACATGTGCTACCGCTCTATCTGGAACTGATTGAGAAGCAGACCTACCCGGCATCGCGGATCAATCTGTACATTCGCACGAACAACAACAATGACCGGACCAAGGAAATTCTTGAAGAGTGGGTAGAACGGGTCGGTGAACGATACCATGAGGTTCATTTCGATGCCAGTGATGTGGAAGAGCCCGTCCAGGACTATACTCCGCATGACTGGAATTACCTTCGTCTTAGGGTAATGGCGAGGCTGCGGCAGGAGTCCATAGAATGGGCCAAATCGAGAAACTCACACTATTTTGTACCGGATTGTGATAATTTCATCATCTCAGATACGCTGGAGAGCCTGCTTTCCACGAATCTGCCTGTGGTGGGCCCTTTGCTTACATTGGCAGAGTCACCCTTGAGCTACTATTCCAACTACCATAATGTGGTAGATGAGGACGGTTATTTGAAGCACTCTGAGCATTATCCCCTGTATTTGTATCAGATAGTCAAGGGATTGCTGCAAGTGGATGTTATCCACTGCACCTATCTGATGCGTTATGAAATTCTGGATCATGTCCGCTATGAAGACGGCAGCGGCCGCCATGAATATGTCATCGTAAGCGACGGATTGAGAAAAGCGGGCATCCCTCAATATCTGGATAATCGTAAAAAATACGGGCTGTTAACCTTCTGCGATACCGAAGAGCAATTCGGCGCATTTAATCTTACAGCCGACCATTTCGAATAGCGGAACGGAGGTATAACCATGAAGCTGGTACTTCTATCCGGCGGTTCCGGTATTCGCCTGTGGCCGCTCTCCAGCAGTATCCGCAGCAAGCAGTTCCTGCAGGTTCTGCCCGCTCCAGGCGGCGGCCGCGAATCCATGCTTCAACGGATCTGGCGGCAGTTGTCTGCTGCGGGTCTTGGGGATGAAGCCTATATTGCAACGTCAAGCGGTCAAGAGAATCTGATCAGGAAGCAGCTTGGCGCCGTTCTGCCGATCATCATTGAACCCCGGCGCAGAGATACCTTCCCGGCAGTCAGTCTCGCCGCAGCCTATTTATATTCGGTGGAGAAGATTGCCCCAGAGGAGACGGTGATTGTACTGCCAGTAGATGCTTATGTCAGCGATGATTTCTTCTTCAAGCTGGCAGAACTGGAGCAGGCACTTCATCATTCGGATGCGGAGATCGCGCTGCTTGGGGCGAGACCCGCTGGTCCGTCAGAGAAATATGGGTATATTGTCCCATCCCCTTCATCAGTCTCAACTGACAGGAATCTGGAGCAGCAAGGGTATGTAAACGTGGATCGCTTCGTAGAGAAACCAGACAGACCAGCGGCAGAGGCGCTGCTGGCGCAGCAGGCGATGTGGAATTGCGGCATCTTCGCTTTCCGCCTCCGCGATCTGCTCAGCCGGCTGGAGTCGGCCGGCTTCCCGGCGGATTATGCGGAATTACAGCACCACTATCACCGCCTTCCCAAGAGCAGCTTCGACATTGAGGTGCTGGAAGGAAATAGGCGGCTTATCTGTGTGCCTTATCTGAATAGCTGGAAGGATCTAGGCACCTGGAATACATTATCCGAAGAGATAGCGTCCTCTGTTCTGGGATGGGGCCAGATCAGCGCAGATTCATCGAATTGTCAGATTGTCAATGAACTGGACATTCCCGTGATGCTTGTCGGACTGGACGATGTGATTGTGGCTGCAGGTCCGGGAGGTATTCTTGTCGCACGGAAGGATGCAGCGGACCATCTGAAGCAACTGCTTCCTGCGCCGGATACGCAGACCAGGAAAGAGGGCATTCCTTGCGATTGATGTCATATAGGCTTACGAATAGACATGGGCTGTCCGACTTTATCCGACAATGTTCTATGCTGTCGGATACCTTCATAAGGTAGAGAAGTGATGTTAATTCGCACTCACATCACTCTGCCCAGTGCGTCTGCGCAGTCCGGTAAATCCATTAAGAGAGGAGGCAGCTCCAATATGCCAGAAGGCAATGAAGGCGAACGTCCCATTAATCTCCTTGTGTATGATTGTCAAAGATGAAGAATCATGGATCGGGCGTTGTCTGTCAAGCGTGCGGCAGGGTGTGGATGAGATCATTGTCGTAGATACAGGCTCCCGTGACAGAACGATGGATGTTGCTCACGGTCTTGGCGCGAAGATCCTCCAGTATCCCTGGAAGGATAGCTTCGCGGAAGCCCGAAATTATAGTCTCCGTCATGCAACAGGGGAATGGGTGTTGTGGATGGATGCGGATGAAGAGATTGCCGAAGCCGAGGCCGTTATGCTCAGACAGGTGGACGGCCTCCGTGACAGTAAGCTGGTTTCTCTTGAAACGGTCCATTTCAGCAGCCCTTTCCGGCCTCGGCCGGATGAAGCTTACCGGCTGGAACAGTGCCGTCTGTTCCGCAATGGGGAGGGGATTCAGTTCACAGGAGACATTCATGAACAACTGAGCTTGCCCGGACAACATGCCGGCGAAGCTTCAAGTCCCCCAATTCGGCTTCCAGTCCGGTTATTCCATTATGGCTATCTGGAATCCGTTACATCTCTTAAGTCCAAACATGAACGTAATCTGAAGCTGCTGCAGCAATCTGTCTCAGGTCATCCGAATCCCGATCCGTGGAGTCTGTATCATATCGCAAGTGAATATCAACGGACCGGGGAGTACGCGTCTGCCTTCCAGCAGGTGAATCTGGCGATTGCCGCTTCACTGAGACAGAATAGGCTGCCGCCTTCACTCTTTTACAAGCTCAAATACAGCTGTCTGGTGACAATGGGCAGCTTCAGGGAAGGCTGGCCCGGCATTGACAAAGCCATCAGCCTCTACCCGGATTATGTTGACCTGCATCTGTACAAAGGCTGTATCCTGATGAACATCGGGCAGGTGGAGGCTGCAATCTCCGCTTTCGAGCATTGTCTGGACCTTGGAGAGAATGCTCTGCACAATATGGTTCTCTCTGGAGCGGGAACCTTCTATCCTTGCTATTATATGGGCAACTGCTACGAAATGTGCGGAATGCCCGTTGACGCTGAAATCTGGTATCGCAGAGCGCTGCACTATTCTCCTGGATTCATAATGGCTGCCGAGAAGCTGGCACAGTTAAAAGGGAAGGTTATAGCAGAAGCAGCGCTTCCCTCGGGCTTCCCGGTGGTCTTCGGGCCTTCACTTCGGCAGAACCCCCCTCCCCAGACTCCCGCTCCGCAGAACACCTGGACCCTTGCAGTGCTGTTGCGCAAGGAAGACGGTCCCCGCTCCGCCCTTCACATTTGGGCGGAGAAATGGAAGCCGCTGGCAGATGATTGGATTATTATCGCTGCGGGTGTGGGGGGGGATGCTGCAACGTTTGCGGATGAATTAGAGGGGCATGTCCTTCATCTCTCCGACGATGAAGATCCGTTTCAGCTCTGGAAGAGGATGAAGGAGGATCTCACTACTCCTTATGTGCTGTGGTTGAATCCTTATGAAGACATCAGCAGCGATGACCTGGAGACACTGGCCATTATGAAGAATTCTAATGATATGCATGAAACTATGTTCACTCTTAATCTATGCTGGCAGGCAGGAGAAATAGACCGAAAACTCTGGCGGGTCCGGCGTAATCGTCTGGCTCACCGGGAGGCTATCCTCGGCTGTAATCCTGTCAGCGGTGAGTTTGTTGCTATTCCCGGAATTCTGAATCAGTCAATATCAATTACTCTTCTTGATAATAAGAACTTCGGACAGTACCAAGACAATAATCATTCTGTTCTGTGAAAGGGGAAGAAGGATATGAGTATAGGACCAACAGGAGTAACGGGACCAACAGGACCAACCGGAACAACGGGATTGCGAGGACCGCAAGGTACTAATGGAGCCGGTGGAGCGAATGGTTCCGACGGAGTTACAGGATTTACCGGAGTAACAGGAAATACAGGGATGACGGGAATGACAGGGGCAGGAGTAACGGGAGTAACAGGAAATACAGGGATGACGGGAATGACAGGGGCAGGAGTAACGGGAGTAACAGGAAATACAGGGATGACGGGAATGACAGGGGCAGGAGTAACGGGAGTAACAGGAAATACAGGCATGACGGGAATGACAGGGGCAGGAGCAACGGGAGTAACAGGAAATACAGGGATGACGGGAATGACAGGGGCAGGAGTAACGGGAGTAACAGGAAATACAGGCATGACGGGAATGACAGGGGCAGGAGCAACGGGAGTAACAGGAAATACAGGGATGACGGGAATGACAGGGGCAGGATCAACCGGAGTAACAGGTCACACGGGGGTTACGGGAGCAACTGGAATGACAGGAGTTACAGGAGCAACCGGGCTGACTGGGAATACGGGAAATACAGGAGCAACGGGTTCCATTTCCACTATTTTTGGTTGCTTTACAAGCCAGAATTCTACCCCATCAGCAGGAGAGAACACACCTATTGGAAGCTTTCAAGTATACAATGCATCAGGAGTTACAGTGGTGGGAGGAAATACTTTTGAACTTCCAGGCGGGCATTTTTATTATTTCTCCTATCAAGCTTCGGTGAGGTTTCCCTCAGGGACTGCGCCAGGTCTTGCATTGATGATTGATATTAACGATGGTACTGGGCTCCAGTTGGATCAAGGATCTATTTTTTATTCGGGGGCTATCAGTACTTCCAATAAGCCTGTAGTTCCAGTGTCGGCAGTGCGTATCCTCAACGCTTCACAAGGACCCATACAAGTACAGGTTGTACTTATGCAGAATTCGACTACGACATCTACAAATATACAGAACGTTGCTTATGCATTCCAGAATTCTGCGGTCAATGTGTTTGCTCTGACTTAATTATAGGGTGGAGTAATCTGCTCTTTGATTAGTTCGTGAAACGGATACCTTCCTCTTACAAGAGGATGCTGTACCCGTTTCTTCATTATATGAGGAATTAAGGTCAGATGATGAAACAACTGTGTAATTGTCCTTGAATTAAGAAAAGCGAGGAGTTGATACTTATGGGCATGGGAGCTACAGGCCCTACAGGCCCTACAGGCATAACCGGGCCTCCAGGACCTACAGGAACAACCGGATCTAGAGGGAATTCAGGAAATGCAGGAACCAGAGGGACAACCGGATTGCAAGGTAGAACAGGAGCACCGGGTGTGACCGGTATGACCGGATTAACAGGGCTTACGGGTAGAACTGGGGCAACGGGGCTCACGGGCGTGACCGGGGTAACCGGACTCACAGGGGAAACTGGAGTGACGGGGTTCACGGGTAATACCGGGGCGACGGGACTGACGGGCGAGACGGGAGCGACGGGGTTCACGGGTGATACCGGGGCGACAGGGCTGACTGGCGAGACGGGAGCAACGGGGCTTACGGGTGAGACTGGAGCGACGGGACTGACAGGTGATACTGGTGCTACGGGACTGACGGGCGAGACCGGAGCCACAGGGCTCACGGGAGAAACGGGAGCGACAGGGCTGACCGGAGAAACGGGAGCAACGGGTCTGACGGGTGAGACGGGAGCGACAGGACTCACCGGAGAAACGGGAGCTACAGGACTGACGGGAGAAACGGGAGCGACGGGGCTTACGGGCGATACGGGAGCGACAGGGCTCACTGGCGAGACGGGAGCAACGGGGCTTACGGGTGAGACTGGAGCGACGGGGGGCACGGGTGAGACCGGGGCCACAGGGCTGACAGGCGAGACGGGAGCAACGGGGCTTACGGGTGAGACGGGAGCGACGGGGTTCACAGGTGAGACGGGAGCGACGGGGCTTACGGGCGAGACTGGAGCGACAGGGGGCACGGGTGAGACCGGGGCCACAGGGCTCACGGGAGAAACGGGAGCGACGGGACTTACAGGCGAGACTGGAGCGACAGGGCTTACTGGCGAGACGGGAGCGACGGGGCTTACGGGTGAGACGGGAGCGACGGGGGGCACGGGTGAGACCGGGGCCACAGGGCTCACAGGTGAGACGGGAGCGACAGGGCTTACAGGTGAGACCGGAGCCACAGGGCTCACGGGAGAAACGGGAGCGACGGGACTGACGGGTGATACCGGAGCAACCGGATTCACTGGAGAAACGGGTGCCACGGGTCTGACGGGAGCAACTGGCCTTACGGGCGAGACCGGGGCGACGGGACTGACGGGTGAGACTGGAGCGACAGGGCTGACCGGAGAAACCGGGGCGACGGGACTGACAGGCGAAACCGGAGCAACCGGACCCACGGGAGAAACAGGTGCTACGGGGCTCACGGGTGAGACCGGTGCGACAGGGCTCACTGGCGAGACGGGAGCGACAGGGCTGACCGGAGAAACCGGGGCGACGGGACTGACAGGCGAAACCGGAGCAACCGGACCCACGGGAGAAACAGGTGCTACGGGGCTCACGGGTGAGACCGGTGCGACAGGGCTCACTGGCGAGACGGGAGCGACAGGGCTGACCGGAGAAACCGGGGCGACGGGACTGACAGGCGAGACGGGAGCGACGGGGTTCACAGGTGAGACGGGAGCGACAGGGCTTACAGGTGAGACCGGAGCCACAGGGCTCACGGGAGAAACCGGAGCGACAGGACTTACAGGCGAGACGGGAGCAACGGGACTGACAGGCGGGACGGGAGCGACGGGGTTCACGGGTGAAACCGGAGCAACTGGCCTTACGGGCGAGACCGGAGCGACGGGGCAGACGGGTGAGACCGGAGCGACGGGACTGACGGGTGAGACTGGAGCAACCGGATTCACTGGAGAAACGGGTGCCACGGGTCTGACGGGTGAGACTGGAGCAACTGGCCTTACGGGCGAGACGGGAGCGACCGGACTCACGGGAGAAACAGGTGCCACGGGGCTCACGGGAGAAACGGGAGCGACGGGACTGACAGGCGGGACGGGAGCGACCGGACTCACGGGAGAAACAGGTGCCACGGGGCTCACGGGAGAAACGGGTGCTACGGGACTGACGGGTGAGACTGGAGCGACGGGATACACTGGCGAGACCGGGGCGACGGGACTTACGGGAGAAACGGGAGCGACGGGACTGACAGGCGGGACGGGAGCGACGGGGTTCACGGGTGAAACCGGAGCAACTGGCCTTACGGGCGAGACCGGAGCGACGGGGCAGACGGGTGAGACCGGAGCGACGGGACTGACGGGTGAGACTGGAGCGACAGGGCTCACGGGAGAAACAGGTGCCACAGGACTCACGGGAGAAACGGGTGCTACGGGACTGACGGGTGAGACCGGTGCGACAGGGCTCACTGGCGAGACGGGAGCGACGGGGTTCACAGGTGAGACTGGGGCCACGGGACTGACAGGCGAGACCGGAGCGACGGGACTGACAGGCGAGACCGGAGCGACGGGACTGACGGGTGAGACTGGAGCGACAGGACTGACAGGTGATACCGGAGCGACGGGGCAGACGGGTGAGACCGGAGCAACTGGTCTTACGGGTGAGACTGGAGCGACAGGGCTCACGGGAGAAACAGGTGCCACGGGACTCACGGGAGAAACGGGTGCTACGGGACTGACGGGTGAGACCGGTGCGACAGGGCTCACTGGCGAGACCGGGGCGACGGGACTTACGGGAGAAACGGGTGCTACGGGACTGACGGGTGAGACCGGTGCGACAGGGCTCACTGGCGAGACCGGGGCGACGGGACTTACGGGAGAAACTGGAGCGACGGGACTGACAGGCGGGACAGGAGCGACGGGGTTCACGGGTGAAACCGGAGCAACTGGCCTTACGGGCGAGACCGGAGCGACGGGACTGACGGGTGAGACTGGAGCGACAGGACTGACAGGTGATACCGGAGCGACGGGGCAGACGGGTGAGACCGGAGCAACTGGTCTTACGGGTGAGACTGGAGCGACCGGACTCACGGGAGAAACGGGTGCTACGGGACTGACGGGTGAGACCGGTGCGACAGGGCTCACTGGCGAGACCGGGGCGACGGGACTTACGGGTGAGACTGGAGCGACAGGACTGACAGGTGATACCGGAGCGACGGGGCAGACGGGTGAGACCGGAGCAACTGGTCTTACGGGTGAGACTGGAGCGACAGGGCTCACGGGAGAAACAGGTGCCACGGGACTCACGGGAGAAACGGGTGCTACGGGACTGACGGGTGAGACTGGAGCGACGGGATTCACTGGCGAGACCGGGGCGACGGGACTTACGGGAGAAACTGGAGCGACGGGACTGACAGGCGGGACAGGAGCGACGGGGTTCACGGGTGAAACCGGAGCAACTGGCCTTACGGGCGAGACCGGAGCGACGGGACTGACGGGTGAGACTGGAGCGACAGGACTGACAGGTGATACCGGAGCGACGGGGCAGACGGGTGAGACCGGAGCAACTGGTCTTACGGGTGAGACTGGAGCGACAGGGCTCACGGGAGAAACAGGTGCCACGGGACTCACGGGAGAAACGGGTGCTACGGGACTGACGGGTGAGACTGGAGCGACGGGATTCACTGGCGAGACCGGGGCGACGGGACTGACAGGCGAGACCGGAGCGACGGGACTGACAGGCGAGACTGGAGCGACGGGATTCACTGGCGAGACCGGGGCGACGGGACTGACAGGCGAGACCGGAGCGACGGGACTGACAGGCGAGACCGGAGCGACGGGACTGACGGGTGAGACTGGAGCGACAGGACTGACAGGTGATACCGGAGCGACGGGGCAGACGGGTGAGACCGGAGCAACTGGTCTTACGGGTGAGACTGGAGCGACAGGGCTCACTGGCGAGACGGGAGCGACCGGACTCACGGGAGAAACGGGTGCTACGGGACTGACGGGTGAGACCGGGGCGACAGGGCTCACTGGCGAGACGGGAGCACCTGGCCTTACGGGCGAGACTGGGGCGACAGGGCTCACTGGCGAAACGGGAGCACCTGGCCTTACGGGCGAGACTGGGGCGACAGGGCTCACTGGCGAAACGGGAGCGACCGGACCGACCGGAGAAACCGGGGCGACGGGACTGACGGGTGAGACGGGAGCGACCGGACTCACGGGAGAAACGGGTGCTACGGGACCGACGGGTGAGACCGGAGCGACAGGGCTCACTGGCGAGACGGGAGCGACAGGGCTGACCGGAGAAACCGGGGCGACGGGACTGACAGGCGAGACGGGAGCGACGGGGTTCACAGGTGAGACGGGAGCGACAGGACTCACTGGCGAGACCGGAGCCACGGGACTGACGGGAGAAACGGGTGCCACGGGACTGACGGGTGAGACTGGAGCGACCGGACTGACTGGCGAGACGGGAGCAACAGGGCTTACGGGTGAGACTGGAGCGACGGGGTTAACGGGTGAGACCGGGGCGACGGGACTTACGGGAGAAACTGGAGCGACTGGCCTTACGGGCGAGACCGGGGCAACGGGACTTACAGGAGAAACTGGAGCGACTGGCCTTACGGGCGAGACCGGGGCAACGGGACTTACAGGAGAAACTGGAGCGACGGGGTTCACGGGTGAGACCGGAGCGACGGGACTTACGGGAGAAACGGGAGCGACCGGACTGACAGGCGAGACCGGGGCAACTGGCCTTACGGGCGAGACCGGGGCAACGGGACTTACGGGAGAAACGGGAGCGACGGGACTTACAGGCGAGACGGGAGCAACGGGGCTTACGGGTGAGACTGGAGCGGCGGGATTCACTGGCGAGACCGGGGCGACGGGACTTACAGGTGAGACCGGAGCCACAGGGCTCACGGGAGAAACGGGAGCGACCGGACTGACAGGCGAGACGGGAGCAACGGGGCTTACGGGTGAGACTGGAGCGACGGGATTCACTGGATTCACTGGCGAGACCGGGGCGACGGGACTTACGGGAGAAACGGGAGCGACCGGACTGACAGGCGAGACTGGAGCGACGGGGTACACGGGTGAAACCGGAGCGACAGGGCTCACAGGTGAGACCGGAGCAACTGGCCTTACGGGCGAGACCGGGGCGACGGGACTGACGGGTGAGACTGGAGCGACCGGACTCACCGGAGAAACGGGTGCCACGGGTCTGACGGGTGAGACTGGAGCGACAGGGCTCACTGGCGAGACGGGAGCGACCGGACTCACGGGAGAAACAGGTGCCACGGGACTCACCGGAGAAACGGGTGCCACGGGTCTGACGGGTGAGACTGGAGCGACGGGGTTCACGGGTGAAACCGGAGCGACCGGACTCACGGGAGAAACGGGAGCGACAGGACTTACGGGAGAAACCGGAGCGACGGGGTTAACTGGCGAGACGGGAGCGACTGGCCTTACGGGCGAGACTGGGTCGACGGGTGAAACCGGAGCGACCGGACTCACCGGAGAAACGGGTGTCACGGGTCTGACGGGCGAGACCGGGGCGGCAGGGCTCACTGGCGAAACGGGAGCGACAGGACTGACAGGCGAGACCGGAGCTACAGGACTGACAGGTGAGACCGGGTCGACGGGACTTACCGGAGAAACCGGAGCGACGGGTGATACTGGAGCAACTGGCCTTACGGGCGAGACCGGAGCGACTGGACTGACAGGTGAGACCGGAGCCACAGGGCTCACGGGAGAAACGGGAGCGACAGGGCTGACCGGAGAAACGGGTGCCACGGGTCTGACGGGTGATACTGGAGTGACGGGGTTCACGGGTGAAACCGGAGCGACCGGACTCACCGGAGAAACGGGTGAGACAGGAGCAACGGGTCTGACGGGAGCGACCGGATTCACCGGAGAAACGGGTGCCACGGGTCTGACGGGTGATAGTGGAGCGACGGGGTTCACGGGAGAAACCGGAGCGACCGGACTGACAGGTGATACCGGAGCAACTGGTCTGACGGGCGAGACCGGGGCGACAGGGCTCACTGGCGAGACGGGAGCGACCGGACTCACCGGAGAAACGGGAGCCACGGGTCAGACGGGCGAGACCGGAGCAACTGGCCTTACGGGCGAGACCGGAGCGACTGGACTGACAGGTGATACTGGAGCGACGGGTCTGACAGGCGAGACCGGGGCGACAGGATTCACCGGAGCAACGGGAGCTACCGGGCTCACAGGCGAAGCCGGAGCCACGGGGCTAACGGGAATGACTGGGTTAACTGGCGAAAAGGGTATGACTGGTCCAACTGGAATCACGGGATTAAATATTACAGAAACCGGAGCGACCGGTGCCACCGGAGTCACAGGGACCACTGGAGCTACAGGACCCACCGGAGCTACAGGGGGCACAGGAGCTACTGGATTTACGGGACCTACAGGCACTCGTGGCCCCCGTGGCCCCCGTGGTCTTGCTGGAGCTGGAGGTTCAAACGGAGAAGACGGTTCGACAGGATATACAGGTGCAACGGGAGCCACAGGATTCACCGGAGCTACGGGAGATACAGGCGCAACGGGAGCCACAGGATTCATCGGAGCTACGGGAGATACAGGCGCAACGGGAGCCACAGGGTTTACCGGAGCTACGGGAGATACCGGCGCAACGGGAGCCACAGGATTCACCGGAGTCACGGGAGCCACTGGTTTTACAGGAATGACTGGGGCCACGGGTGTGGGTATTGTGGGTCCAACCGGTTATTTGTCACAGAATTATGCGCAATTTGTTTATAAGTATTCTGCAATCGAGGCTAGCAGTGATGACTTTCCGATTCCCGATTTCCAAATGATCTATACTTCAAGTAACGGTGATGCTGTAGGACCAGTTAGCGCTGACACGGATGTATTTTTGGTCAGTAGCGGGAACTACCTGATCCTGTATCAAGCCACTGTCCAGTCTACTCCTGAACGGCCAGCGGGTCTTGAGCTTCTTATTAATGGTGCGATAGAGTATACAAGTCAGATCGCGGCTCCGATTAACAGTGTTGTTTCTACATTAAATGGAACCTATATCTTGGTAGCTGATGGTCCCACAACCATTCAACTGGCACTGATGTTCCGGGGAACTAAATTGACCAACCGAATCGAAAAATTGCCTTACGCAGTATTCCCGGCCAAAGTTACAATAATCATGCTGGGTTGAAGCTGACGGGAATGCCTCAATATTTGTGAAGACCAGCCGAATTCGGTGCCGGTCTTCTTTTTTATGTGAGTAGAGCAGATTAGGGTGAATATTTTTCCTTACATAGCCTGGTCAAATGAACGAACCAATTATTGGAGCCGGCATATGATGGACTATTCTAAGCAAGAAAGGAGAGGATTGATTTGTCTCAAGCCAATCTGCCGAATATTACACCAACCATTTCTCTCACCAGAAGCGACGCTGTTAATATGATGTTATCTGCAATCGCTATGGAAGAACTAGGACTTAGTCACGTGATCAATGCAGAAGGGGAGAAGCTGCAGTACGCGCTGGGAACTCTCCCCGGAGTAACGGCTCCGGTCATTAACATTTCCAATCTTCTGGACGTTACTTCAAGTATAAGGAATATGTTGGGGGAGACCCTCAAAAGCGCATGGCTGCAGACCAGTCAATTGGAGAGCCTGCTCTCAGTGCCGGTTGATTACGGGGCCACGGGATCTTCCGGTCCAACCGGTCCGGATCAAGGTCCGCCTGGTCCGCAAGGTCTGGCTGGCGAAAGAGGAGATACCGGGGAGACCGGGATGACGGGGGATACCGGATTAACCGGGGCTATGGGCGTAACGGGGCTTACCGGGGTGACCGGGGTAACGGGACTTACTGGCGCAACAGGGGTGACTGGAGCTACAGGTATGCCCGGGCTTACTGGGGAGAGCGGATTGACAGGTCTGACAGGTCTAACCGGAGTGAGCGGTCTAACGGGAGCGACAGGTCTAACCGGAGCGACAGGTCTAACGGGTCTAACCGGATTGACTGGAGTGACCGGGGTCACCGGCTTTACTGGCGCCGGAGGGGTACCCGCTCCAGACCGGTTGCTGGCTTATCTTGATGGAGATGATGTAGCAGGTAATGCCCAGGTGGTTTTTACGAATACCGGTATACAATCGGGTACGCAAATCGCCAGGCTTGGTGGAGCATTTACTCTACAGAATAACGATCTGGGTGGTGGAGTTATTGAGCCTGCCCTATATTTTGTCCGATTCTCGGCAACCGCAACTTCGTCAGCCGGAGCGGGGTTGGAACTGACGCTGCTTCTTAACGGAACCGCTATTCCTGCAAGCCAGGCTTCCTCTGCTGCTCAGGGAGCGGTAAATATGGTGGCGGGCGGCAGCGTCTTCCTGTCAGATATAAATGAGAATCCTAATACCCTGACATTGTTCAATATCGGCGCTGCTGTAACCGATATGCAAGCCACGATCTCAATTATCAAATTGCTGTAACCCAACTTAATCCAGAGGAGATGATCCCATGTCTCAGGCGAATTTGCCTAATATCACCCCAACGATAAACATTACCAGGGATGATGCTGTAAATCTGCTGCTGTCTTCCATTGCGATGGAAGAACTAGGACTCAGTCATATTATCAATGCTGAAGGAGAGAAGCTGCAATATATCTTGGGAACCTTGCCTGGGATTACAGCTCCGGATGCAACCATTGGTGATGTGCTGGCCATGAATGACAGTGTAAGGAATATGATGCGTGACATTGTCAAAAAGGAATTCATCCTCACCAACAAATTGGAGACTGTACTCAGTGCTTCCATCATGGCTGGTCCTACCGGGGCTACAGGAGCAACGGGGAATCCGGGAGGACCTCCAGGCCCCCAAGGTGAACAAGGTATTGCGGGGGTACAAGGTCCAATGGGTCTAACCGGAGTCACAGGGCTAAGCGGAGCCACCGGGTTGACCGGAGAGACGGGATTGACCGGAGAGACGGGGCTGACCGGAGAGACTGGCGCTACCGGTGAGACGGGGCTGACAGGTCTAACGGGATTGACCGGATTGACAGGAGCTACCGGACTGACAGGTCTAACGGGATTGACGGGAGCTACCGGACTAACGGGTCTAACGGGATTGACGGGAGCTACCGGACTGACGGGTATGACCGGGCAGACGGGTATGACGGGTATGACCGGCCTAGCTTTCTTCGCAGACTACGCTTCTGCAACAACAACAGAATTACTTAGCGGTGCAGGAGATTCTGTCGACTGGGATGTTCCAGGGCCGACAAGCGGAGGTATTGTGAATAACTTGAATTACTTCTTATTACCTCCAAATGCGACCATATATGTACAGTACTATGCTAGCGGGCAGAATCCTAATCCTGGGGGCCCAATGACTTTCCAATTATATAACACTGATACTGGAGGGGGCCAGTTAGCCCCTGTACCAGGTGGGGGGGCAACCTCATCTATTGACAATGATGGTATTGCAAGCGTGTCGGGCGGTGGCATTATAGAGACAACGGTGGCGCAAGGTGTATCCTTATACAATGAATCCGCCGAAGACATCGGAGAAAGTGCGAATTTCACGGCTAATATTCAACTCATCAGAATCAATTAATTCATATATGCAATTATGCAAGAAGAGAGAGGCACCGGAAGCCTACCCGGTGCCTCTCTCTGTTGAGAGACGGTAAAGCATCCGGCAACCTGCCTCTTTGCGGCTATTGCTGTCATCGTCCCATACGAAGTGAATTCGCCAGCATAGAATATTCTATGCTGCCGGACCAGGTGGATTTACAGCATTCTTCTTCATAGTGGTGGACTTGGACAAACCGGCAGCAGCATAGAATAGGATTGGAGGTGTAGTTGGGCAGCGCCGTATATTGGCTGGCGGGAGGCAAGTAAATTGAACGAGAAAGAAGGGTTGTGTCCACATGTCATCATTGATTCCGGTTGAACTGGGAAATCCGGGAGCGGCAATCAGGCTGAATAGTCCTGTATTGCTTGAAGTTAGCCATCCCTTGTCCCAAATTGATTTCAGCGTACCTCTGTCGTTCAAGCCGGCAGTGTCCGGCAGTTATCACTTAATCATCGGGTTGACTGTTCTGAAGGACGGCCAGGTTCTTCATACCCTGACTGATCCCTATATAGGCAGCGCCATTGCTGCCGGCGATTCTCTGTCTGCAGATGTGAATGCAAGCATCACGGGCAGATTTGGCCAGGGAGAACAGCGCTTTGAGATAGAACTGAGTGTTCTGTCTTATCAGAACATCCAGGCGAATCCACTGCTCGGTATTCCTTCCGTTTCCGTCCAGGGATCCTCGGTGGCCGCAGAAGATGTAGGTCCCACGGGTCCGACGGGAGAAACGGGCCACTTTGGCAACAGGGGGGTAAAAGGCACTACGGGTACCCAAGGCCCGATGGGAGACACCGGCAGCACGGCCGAAGCCGGAACGAAAGGGATAAGAGGGGCCATTGGAGCAACAGGTATAGTGGTTAGCTTAGGAAGCGAAACCGGCGTGACCGGAAATACGGGGGTAACGGGCCTCGGTATTCCCGGCCCGGCCGGAGCAACAGGAATCGGAGCAACCGGTCCAACCGGCCCCGGCCCCGCCGGTCCAACGGGAGCGACCGGAGCCAAGGGAGTAACCGGCCAGACCGGACCGGGATCAACCATTGCCGGCCCAACGGGTCCCACAGGAGCAACAGGTGCCCCTGGACCCAGCCGGTCGTTGCCAGTGGTTGTAAGTGATACCCTGCTGGTCCATAGCCCCATTGAAGGAAGTGTTGTAGGCCAGCTTCCTCCGGTACAGATTGATGCGGCAGACCACTGTGTAGTTATCGAGGGAACACTTCAGATTGCGTATGGAAATCCCCCGAACAATGAGTTCCAGAATGTGATTTATTACCAAGTTCACCGGAATGGCCAGCCAGTAAGCTCTCCCCGTTTCTGGGTATTGAGATACAGCTATAGCGGTGTAGACATTTCTATTCCTTCCAGTACAGGGCTGGCGTTCTTTGAGATTGATAATAATCCGCCGACTGGTCAGAATGTGTATACTCTGACAGCGCAGGTCTTCCAGATCTCTACTAACACATCTATCGCTTATACGTCATTCAATGCAACAGCCAAAGTGTACGTGGAGGGCAACTGATTCGGGCGCGATCGGAACGATTCATAGCAAAGCAAAGCATCTTAGGGATAAGGAGTTGAGTATACGTGACGGAAATCTATTCGTCGCTTCTTCTGGGAAGCGGCAATATGCTGATTCTTACAGGCATCCGAACAGATGTGGAGCAGCAGATTGCTGATGCGGAAATGCGGTTGGTTGTTCCCCTGTTGCTGGATATCCCCAGTCCGGGAAAGTATCACCTCTATCTGGATTATGAGCTGTGGAGAGGCAATGCACGTATTGCAGCGGGCGCTGTATCGGTTGAATCGCAGACCTTGGCAGCCGGGCTGATCCAGACAGAAGCAATCATAAGATTCGCTGATCAGGTGCCTGCAGGAGTTCACCGCTATGAATTGAGGCTCAAGGGACTTTACGGTCAGAATATCGCTTCTGCGGTCAGGGTCGGTTCGCCGCTGCTGCAGAATGGCCCGGGCCCGGTCCTATTGTCCGGCCCAATCGGTCCTAAAGGCCCAACCGGTCTTACGGGTCTAACTGGACCCACAGGCTCTCCAGGACCAGATGGCTCCCAGGGAGATCCGGGGCCGTCCCTTCCGGGAGCTACTGGAGTTACAGGTCCAACCGGAGCGACCGGAGCGACCGCGTACATTGGAGGTTCTCCCGGACCCAAAGGAGCAACAGGTATGACGGGGGCCAGTGTAACCGGTCCTGCGGGAAGAACAGGAGCCGGTGCTGTTGGAGTTACGGGGATTGGAGCTATAGGAAATACTGGCCTCACCGGCCGTACTGGAGCGACAGGTGATACTGGACCAGCGGGATCAGGCAATGAGCCGGGAGACAGGGGACCCGCCGGAGCCAGGGGTCCTACAGGAGCGCCAGCCGATGGTTCCTACATTCCAACATTACTCTATACTATTAATTCAATTTCTTTAATTCCGTCCCAATTTAACACTCCCGTTACAGTAGTATCTCTTCCGGCAAGCTCCATCGGGACGGCACGTTGCCAGGTTTCCGGCATTGTGGAGCTCCGGTGGTCAGGTCCCGGCGCTCAGTTCCCTACCAAAGGTCTGCAGATAACGCTTATTCTCACAGACAGTGATGGGAATATCTACTATCAGTATAATAATTATAGCGGGATACAAAAAGTTGCATTATCCCAAAATATACCTTTTGTTGTGATGTACGATGGTCCTCCAACACAGATGAGTCTTGTTATCCGGGCTACGGCAGACATTAATGATCAGTGGGCAGTAACCGCTCATGGTACTTTAACCTCAACTGTACTGTCCGAGAATACCTGATGCGCGGGAATTTCAAAGGAGTGGTGAAACAATGTCGAATCTTACGTCTCTTCTGCTCGGAACGCCAGGACCGGCAGTCTATCTGACAGAGACGCTTCAAATCGAAACACCTCAACCCCAGACGCTGGTAACTTTCCATATCCCGCTTGTCTTCCAGAGCCTGACAACCGGACCCTCCCAACTGGGCATTGAACTGGCTATTACCCTCTCGGGAAGTCTCATTCAGACCCAATTGGTGACATTGACACATAACGGCACAGAGGAAGCGGCCAGAACGCTGCAGGTTACAGTCAACCATCCGGGGAATCCGGGAACGTATGCTTACAGTATCCAGGCACGGGTGGTCAGTTATAGTAATATCAAAGGCAATCCCTTCATAGGAAGAGCTGTCGCGGGTATTGCTTCGGTAAACGCGATCAGAGCGGCCGAAGGCATTACCGGCCCGACCGGAGCGACCGGTCAGACAGGAGTCACGGGTTATCCGGGCTTTCAGGGTAACGGCGGGGCCCATGGACCGATGGGCCCGACGGGGTACGGGATGACCGGCCCCACCGGAGACACCGGAGCGACCGGTGCAGATGCCACCGGATCGACCGGCGGCACCGCCGGGCCGGCGGGAGCAACCGGAGTGACCGGCCAGACGGGGGCGGGTCCCGCCGGAGCAACCGGCGCTGCTGTAACAGGAGCGACCGGCGGAGGCCGGAAGGGGATAACCGGACCCAGAGGCGTTACAGGATTGACAGGGGAACAGGGGGCGACAGGGACAGGAGGCAAAGGTCCTACGGGTCCGGCCGGTCTTACGGGTCCGCAAGGTATCACCGGAGAACACTTGCCTCCTCCGCAGTATCTTTATTCAGCAGACCCTATCGGCCTGACCTATGACTTCCAGACGGTTCTCGCCCTGCCTCAATCAACGATTGATGAAGGATCGAATGTGTTGTTGCAAGGAAATATTCAGGTGAGCTTCCTGCCGTATTTGACCGCCATGCGGGTGGCTATCGTTGCCAATGTACTCTTCAACGACACAGTAATCCAGAGTTTCTCTTTCTACTCTATACAGCAAAGCTCTGACAGCTTCCCAGGAGGCGAGCGGGCGAGTGTGGAGTGCCCCTTCAGTCTGACTCAATATGATGCCGGAGGGGCCGGAGTGTACTCCTTACAAGTGAAGATAGATCAGCCTGTGCCGGATAATCGTGTTGATGTACGAGTGGAGAACAGTTATTTACTGGCGGAAGTGGTCGATGGAGGCCGGCCTTACGTCAGAGACAGAACGGTATATTATCTTGCTTCAGGCGCAGTTCAAATTTTCGATGCTGTCCTTGGTCTGGTGCAATCTGTCCCTATGTACGACAATACCGTTACACCATCCAATTCGGTGTATGTTGCGTCAGCGGATGGACGTTATATCTACTACGCAGTATCGGATATGCTATACCGTTACAACACGCTGCAGGATGTAGTCGATTGGGGAATAACATTGGATGACGGCATGAAGCCTTCAGATCTGCTGTTGACCCCGGATCAGAGATATCTCTTTATTTCAGATGATATAAGCACGAAGGTTCAAGTCCATGATCTTGTACAAGGGACCACTGTCAATACACTGGTTTTTCCAACTAACGTTCTATTCTCAGCAGTTGCACCGGATGGCAGCTATGCCTTCTTCTATGTCTACCCACAAGCGTCTTCAGTACCATTCTATAATGCACACCCGCTCTATGCCTATGAAATCGCAACAAATACAGTTATCGGGCCCCTCATGACAATTCAGAATGCACCGACACAGAATCCTTCCTTCTCCAACCCTCTGGGAGTTACACCGGATAGTCAAGAGGTTTGGCTGACTCCTAATAGCCTTCAATATTATTATAGTTATGTCATGTTAAGTTCTTTTGACAGTCGAGATTACACTGGCAACGCTGCCGTGACCTCAGGCTTGCTTCATTTGAAGAATGGTGATTCTTATGTTATGGGCAGCGGAATGACCCCAGATCTTGTGACAGGAATCTCCCGTTTCCAAAAGTTGATCTATTTAGATACCTACCCCGGTACCGATACTCAGTTCGCCATCGTCCTGTCACCGGATGAGAACTGGATCTGCATCCAGGGAACAACGGAGCTGGTGCTCTTCTCGACCAGTGAGTTCACTTCAAGAACGATTCCAATGACGGATTACACCTTCCAGGGAGGAATCAATTTCACCAGGGACAGCCGTTATATTATGGTTATCGGAACTCAGCATGTTTACTCGGTAAGCGTGGATGATCTGGCCGTACTGACCTTCGATCTTCCAGCTGGATCCGTCAACCAGCCATTGCCTTATACCTTGACTAACGGGGTATACAAAACACAAAGCAAGTAAAGTGAGACCGTGATACCCCTGTGCATCCAGATAACACCCCAGAACAACTCCTTAGACTAAGAGGTCTGAGGGGTTGCTCTGTGCTTATGAAAGGAGTGGTGAAGTTATGTCTAGCCTTAACTCTCTTCCGCTGGGAATACCGGGACCGGCCATCCATCTGGCAGAGACAGTTGAAATTACTGCAGCCCAGATCCAGGCACAAATCAGCTTTCATATTCCTATTGTATTTCAAGGCCTTACCAGCGGGCCATCCCTGCTGCGGGTTGAACTGGAGACAACCCTCTCCGGCCATCCCGTTCAGACCCAAATGGTCACGTTGTCCAATAATGGTACAGCGGAAGCGGCCAGAACGCTGCAGGTTACGATCAACCATCCGGGGAATCCGGGAACGTATGCTTACAGTCTCCAGGCCAGGGTGGTCAGCTACAGCAACATCAAGGCCAATCCCTTGATAGGAAGAGCTGTTGCCGGTATTGCCTCGGTAGCTGGTATCAGAGCGGCTACAGGCATTACCGGCCCAACCGGTCCAACCGGTCAGACGGGACTTACGGGCTACCCGGGCTTTCAGGGGGGCGGCGGGGCCCATGGATCGATAGGCCCGACGGGGTACGGGATGACCGGCCCCACCGGAGACACCGGAGCGACCGGTGCAGATGCCACCGGTAGGGCCGGCGGCATCGCCGGGCCGGCGGGAGCAACCGGAGTGACCGGCCAGACGGGGGCGGGTCCCGCCGGAGCAACCGGCGCTGCTGTAACAGGAGCGACCGGCGGAGGCCGGAAGGGGATAACCGGACCCCGAGGCCTTACAGGTTTGCCAGGTGAACAGGGGGCGACAGGGACAGGAGACAAAGGCCCTACAGGTCCAGCAGGTTTAACTGGTCCGCCAGGGATTACCGGAGTACCTGTGCCTCCTCCCCAGTATCTTTACTCAGCAGACCCTATCGGCCTGACCTATGATTTCCAGACGGTTCTGACCTTGCCTCAAGTCGTCATTGAGAATGGAGCAGATGTGTTGTTGCAGGGGAGTGTTCTGGTGAGCTTCCTGCCGTATTCGACCAGCGAGCGGATAGCCCTCACAGTCAATGTACTTTTCAATGATAGCACAATCCGGGATTTCTCCTTCTATTCCATTGAGCCGGGCTCTGAGAGCTTACCGGACGGTGAGCGGCCGAGTGTGAACTGCCCCTTCAGTCTGACGCATTATGGAGCAGACGGGACCGGATCGTATTCCTTACAGGTGAAGCTAGATCAGCCTGTGCCGGATGGCTTCGATTTAAGAGTAGAGAACTGCTATCTATACGCAGAACAGGTTGAGCAGGAAGCTATTGCGGGGGCTTCCAAGGTCTATTTTTTGACTTCATCCGGGGATGTTAATATTTTTGACGCTGAAGAAGGTGTAATGAAATCCGTCCCGATGGACAACACCGATCTTCCTAGAGGCATTTCCTTTGCGGCCTATGCCGCCTCACAGGACGGCCGTTATATTTATTTCGGATTAGACGATACGCTATACCGTTTCAACAAGAAGGAAGAAACAGTCGATTGGAGCATTAATTTGATTCCCGCCATGAACCTCTCAGGTATGCTGCTCATGCCTGATGATAGATATATCATTATCTGGGACGGTAACTACTGGGACGGTACGCAGATCCGGGTCTATGATCTGGAGAACAACCTTACATTTAACACGCTGACATTGGATCAGAATCTTCTTTATGCTGCAGCCTCACCTGACAGCCGATATGTCTTCTTCTATGATCAGTTTGGAAGCGTTCATGGTTATGAGATTGAGACGAATACGCTTACCTTGAATATTTTCGAATACATTATGGCTAATGGAGGAGTGCTGACTAGAGCGAATGTTCTAGGAGTGTCGCCAGACAGCAAGGAATTATGGGTCACTCCTGGAATAGGATCGGATTATTATCTTTACTCACAGATTGGAGACTTTGGCAATACAGGAAGCGCTCCTAACGCTCCTAATCCCACTGAAGGTATCCGAATTTTGAAGAACAAAGAAGCCTATGTACTGGATAGCGCCTTATTTATTCCAAATTCCCGTAGAGTCAGCCTTATTAACGGTCAACGAGATCTGGTAACTAGCTGGCAGATTGAAGACAATGGTATTTATTCTGATATTTTCCTTTCTCCGAATGAGCAGTGGGTGGCCGTTGTAGTGGACGATATCAATCTCTTACTGATCTCGACCGCTGATCACAGTGAACGGCGCCTTACATTAGGATATGCTCCTTCTCCGCTTATTAGTTTTACAGGGGATAGTAAATATTTGGTCAATTTAGGGAATCTTACAACAGTAAGTATGAAGGACTTCTCTGTCCGGAGCTTCGATTTAATTGGGGTCTCTCCACTCTTCAACTCCGTATCCAGTGGAAGATATGAGTCGCAGAGCCGTGGAAGATTGGAGTAGTTCTGATAGCTTCCCTGGCGGTGAGATCGCCTTTTCTGACTCATTATAATGCAGAAGAACAGGGCGCGAACAGTGAAGTTAATTTTATAATTTCAGGTACAATTCAAATGTTTAACAGAAAGAACCCGCAAAGAGTTGGGAGCGTGGATGATATGAAGGGGATTATTCTTGCAGGCGGGTCGGGAACGAGGTTGCACCCGCTGACGAAATCAATATCCAAGCAGATTCTGCCGGTGTACGACAAGCCAATGATCTATTATCCGTTGTCTGTCCTGATGCTGGCGGGTATCCGGGAGATTCTTATTATCTCCACCGGAAGGGATATCCGGACGTTTCAGGATCTTCTGGGCAGCGGTGGGCAGCTCGGATTATCATTACAATACGCGGTGCAAGAGCAGCCGCGGGGACTTGCAGAGGCATTCCTGATCGGGGAAGCATTCATCGGTACGGATCATGTATGTATGATTCTGGGCGACAACATCTTCTACGGACAGAGCTTCAGCACCATTCTGGAGAGAGCTGCCCGGCAGCGGGATGGCGCTACGATCTTCGGCTGCCGCGTGCAAAATCCTTCGGCTTATGGCGTGGTGGAATTCGACAGTACGGGCAAGGCGGTTGCCCTGGAGGAGAAGCCCTTATATCCCCGGTCTCATTATGCGGTGCCGGGTTTGTACTTCTATGACCCGCAGGTGGTCGAGATCGCAAGGCAGATTAAGCCCTCGCGGCGCGGAGAGATCGAGATTACGGATATTAACCTGGAATATTTAAGCAGAGGCCAATTGAATGTGGAACGATTCGGCCGGGGCATGGCCTGGCTGGATACCGGGACGCCGGATTCGCTGCTGGAGGCGGCCAATCTGGTGGAGACCATCCAGAAGCGGCAAGGTCTGTACGTGGCTTGCATCGAAGAGATCGCTTTCAACAAAAAATTTATAACAAGGGAGCAGCTATTGGAGCTGGCCGAGCCGCTGCGCAAGCTGGCCTACGGGCAGTACTTGATCAGCATAGCCAAAGAATCTATTGGTGCGGGCGGTTGGGAATGAAGCCCGTTATAGTTGGTAACCACTAAGTCCACACCAAACCTGTACGATTGAATACTACTATATTAATCATTGAGTATGCTGTGATTCCCGGCGCATACTTGAATGAAATCCAAATCTGTCAGGATGTGAATACGTAATGGCATTTCTATCAACAGGACCCATTGAGAACAATCCCGTTAACGGAGTGAGACCTACTCAGCAGGTTACAGTTAAGATTGATAACCGTAGTGATGTCACGCCTTACTCTTTAACTATCCAGGGTTATCAGCTGAATGGCGGAACTAGAGTAATGTACGTCAGTGAAGTAATTCAAGTGGCTGCGAATCAAGTGCTTACGAAGAATTATTACGCTGACTTGAATGCTTTTGAATTCATATTCTTCACAGCGCAGAATACAAGTGTTGTGAATGAAGCGGTACAAATTTCGGTGTGGGGCAAGAACGGGTCAGGTCAGTTGGTGACAGCACACCGGTTAGTCTCGGAAGAATTATTAGGACGGTATAGCGGTGCCGGAGGTGGAGCGACAGGAGCCACAGGTCCGGCAGGACTGCCGGGACCGGGAGGGCCGATAGGACCTACAGGACCCACCGGTGCCGGAGCAGGGGAACTGGGTGCCACAGGTGCCACAGGAGCCACAGGAGCCGCAGGAGCGACAGGGGCGACAGGGGCACAAGGGCCAACAGGCCCCGGAGTCGGAGAGCAAGGCGCCACAGGAGCGACAGGAGCGCCAGGGCCAACAGGTCCCGGAGTGGGAGATACGGGTGGAACGGGAGCTACAGGAGCCACTGGCCTTACGGGTGTAACGGGAGCTACGGGAGCTGGAGAGACAGGAGCCACGGGAGCTACAGGAGCCACTGGCCTTACGGGTGTAACGGGAGCTACAGGAGCTGGAGAGACAGGGGCCACAGGAGCTACAGGAGCCACTGGCTTTACGGGTGTGACGGGAGCTACGGGAGCCGGAGAGACAGGGGCCACGGGAGCTACAGGAGCCACTGGCTTTACGGGTGTAACGGGAGCTACGGGAGCCGGAGAGACAGGGGCCACAGGAGGAACTGGAGCCACTGGAGCCACAGGAGCTACAGGAGCTACAGGAGCTACAGGAGCCACAGGAGAGACGGGAGCCACGGGAGCTACGGGAATGACGGGTCCGAACCTAGCAACTGAAGGATTCTCGGTATTGCTACCTACCCAAGCGGTGGGTGTCACTGCCACGCTTATCAACTGGACAGAAGCGACGCCTTATTACGGAAATGCGGCATTCGATGCAACCTTGGGTCAATACACCGTTCCGGATACGGGTAGATATTCCATTGAAGCCACAGTCAACTTTGCATTTGACGCAGCGATCACCGCTGCTTTGGGACCAGATGTGAATCCGTATTTGGTGGTACAAAGAACTACGCCTACACCAGTTACAAATCTGGTAATCGGATTATTGCCGGTGCTGGATGTAAATGTTGGAGGAACGACCCTCAGAGCACCCCTTAGAAGCGGTACGGTCACCTTGACAAGTGAAGTGGAGCTTACGGCAGGGGATGTAATCAGTCTTATCTATCAGTCAGACGGTTTGGCAATAAATGTAGCTTTAGGTGCTACAGATTCAGGGGTTATATGGTCTGTTCACAGATTAACCTGATCCTGAAGAGGCCTGCTTCACTTTTTAGCAAGCTTAAGGACCATCCTTTACGGGATGGCTCTTTTTTTATATCTGGGAATTCTCAGGAGGCGGGGAGACGGAACAGACGCGAGGGGAAAGAGTAAGACAGACAGAAGCAGGCAGCGGAGGATTATCGCTGCCTGCTTATTTTGTTGAAACTCTGTAAAAGTCAGTGCCGCTGCGATAAGGTTAGTGCCGCTTCAAGAATGAGATCCTCCTGACCGGCCACGACCTTACGGCGTCCAAGCTCCACCATAAGCGCCTTGGAATCAACGTGGTATTCCCTGGCGATCCGTTCTACTGGCTTCACGAAGCCGGAGAATACTCCGGCCATGCCGCTGACTATACTCATACTGCCGAGCTTGGGAGCGGCAGCGAAGGCAAGCTCCGCTTGATCGGCCAGCTCAAGCAAGGCATAGAGTTCAATCCCGGTATCCCGGCCGGATTGATGCAGCGCCGCTACCAGCGCCTCTAGCTGGGCATTACCGGCTCCGGCTCCGAAGCCCCTTGCTGTACCGTCAAGAATGGTTGCCCCTGCCTCGGCGGCAGCCAGTGAATTGCCGATGGCGAGGCCGAGATTGTTATGGGCATGGAAGCCGACGGGAATATCGAGTATGCTGCACAAATGTTGAATCTTCCGGGTTACGTCCCAAGGCAGATAAGCGCCTGCGGAATCCATCAGAACGATTGCCTGTGCACCATAGCTCTGCATCTTCAGCGCTTCAGTGCCCAGTATCTCCGCTGAAGCCATGTGAGACATCATAAGAACACCGTAAGCAGTTTGGCCCTGTCCGCGAACATATTCTATATGACGTTTTGTGAGGTCGGCTTCAGTACAATGGGAGGCAACCCGTACGATATCGACTCCCAGCTCCAGTGCGGCCCGCAGGTCCCGGTTGATCGTAGCAAAGCCGGGAATGACATGGATAGATAATAACGTATGCCGGAGATTGCTTCTGCATATCGACAGCATCTCTGCATCTGACAGCAGACTTTCGCCAAGCTGAAGGGAGGAGGCGCCGAGGCCGTTGCCGTGTCCCACTTCCAGCACGGCCAGTCCTGCCTTCTCCGCCATCCGGGAATAGAGCTCCAGATTCTCCCGCGTTAACTGATGCTTCACGGCATGTGAGCCGTCCCGGAGCGTAGGATCGCTAATGATAAGTGGGTACATGGTCATTCTCCTTTGCTCACAATAAGCGATCGTTTGGCATATTCTTCTGCCATGGCAATCGCCGCGCAATTGATAATATCCAGATTTCCGGCATAGGTGGGAAGGAAGTCGCCAAGCCCTTGAACCTTGACCATCATGGCGATTCTGCCGTTCTCAATAACCGGAGGAACGAGTAGCTGATAGCCGGGAACATAGTGTTGAATTCGGGTGACCATATCCTCAACCGCTCTGGTAAGACTCATCATATCGGGTTCAGGGACTACGGCGAAGAGCGTGGTCTGCATATCAATACTGGGAATAGCAGGGTTCAGATTAAGAATCGCCTTGGCCCGCCTGCACCCGGTATAGCTGCGTATAGCATCCTCTGTAGCCTCGATATATTCATCCAGGTTGATTCTTGTGGCGGGCCCGGCGCTCAGGGAGGCGATACTTGATACGACTTCTATATACGATACCTCCTGTTGGGACCTGGCAATGGCATAGGCTAGGGGTACGGAGGCCTGCCCGCCGCAGGTGATCATATTTACATCGTTACTATCCAGGCATTCCTGCAGATTCACAGCCGGGATACACGTTGTTCCCAGTTGGGAGGGCGTCATATCTATTACGAACTTGCCCATTGCCTTGAGCAAGGGATAATGGCGGATATGGGCAGCGGCGGAGGTGGCATCAATAACAATGTCACAGCATTCGGGATTATCCAGAATGGCATTGATGCTCTGAGCGGATACCTGTACGCCAAGCTCCCTGGCGAGCTGGAGTCCCCTGGAATCCGGGTTTCTCCCTGTGAAGAGGGTGCAGGTCAGGTACTCGGAGCGGAGAACTTTGAGAAGCAGATCGGTCCCGATATTGCCGCTTCCCAGAATAGCAACGTTCAGCTTATTCGTGTGCATGTCAGTCACTCCAAGCAATTAGATTGGTACTCATCCCTCGGGAGAAAAGGGAACATATCATCATAGGCTGTAGATATCATCGTCCCATCCTCCAATTGGCGGGAGGCTACCCGCGGAATGAGGAGTTGGTCGGTTGGGGTCATGATCTCGCAGATCATCGGTCCCGGGCGGCTGAACAATTCCCCGAGCTGCTCCTCCAGGCCTTCAAGCTGCGAGATTCTCAGATATCCGAAATCAAATGTCTCGGCAATCCGCTCGAACGGAACGAAGCTTATTCCTGAATCTGGTCCTTCTCCCAAATAACGGCCGTTCATGAAGTTAGTTTGGGTATGCCGGATCAGCAGATATCCTCCATTGTTGAACAGAAGGAATTTGACGGGAAGCTGGTGATGGCGGATGGTCTGTAATTCCTGCAGGTTCATCTGAAACGATCCATCGCCCGTAACACAATAGACCTCCCGGCGGCCGGCGGCTACGGATGCACCTACTGCTCCCGGCGTATACCCCATAGTAGACAGTCCTCCTGTTATGATATGCCGTTGTCCGGCTTTCACCTTGAAGGCTTGGGCATGGACATGGAAGCAGGAGCCGGTGTCCACTACAAACAAGGCATCCTGCGGAGCGCGCTCCGAGAAGCGGGTCATGAACCGGTAGGAATTGATGCCGCTGCTGTCATCATCATATTCAGGCAAGTCAACGGGGTAATGTTGCTTCCAATATTGCGTCTGTCTGGCCCAATCTGTATATGGGGATTCTCCCTTCCATAATGCCGTGAGCCGGCTAAAAAAAGCACGGGCCTCTCCGTGAATGGGGATATCGGGTATAACCGAAGGTTTATCCAATTCCTTAGAGTCGATATCCACATGGATCTTGAACGCTTTCTTGGCAAAATCGGCGAATTCATAACCGACCAGCCCCATTCCAAGCCGGCAGCCCACCGTAAGCAGAAGATCACAATTCTGCACGGTAAAGTTAGCAGGCCGGTCACCGTATGTGCCGGGACGACCGACGAAGAGGGGGTGCTCATGGTCGACCAGGTCCATTCCGAGACGGGAGGTCAGTATAGGAATCCCAGTCTTTTCAGCAAATTCATGCATGGCTGCTACCGCATCTCCATGCCGGACTCCGGCTCCGGCCAGCAGACAGGGCCGCCGGCTGCGCTTCAGCGCAGTAAGCACCTGTTCCAGTTCTGAGTCAGTAATCTCCGGGACTACACCGGAGGGTTTGGTGAAGCCGTGGTATAGGCTGGGGTCAAAAACGGCTCCCTGAAGATCCACCGGTACTTCTAAATATACAGGACCTACACGGCCGCTTTTCGCCATAAAGATGCATTTCTCTACTTCATATCTAACCTGGGAGATATCCTCTAGTCTGACGGCATATTTGGTAATCTGACGAAATATTGCAAGGGAATCGAAGCCCTGAAGAGAAAATTGTCGAGGACCCTTCACCTGGGCCAGTGCTACCTTGGAATTCCCTCCAACAACAACCATTGGTGCAGAATCTACATAGGCTCCGGTTACACCTGTAATGGTATTTAGTGCTCCGGGTCCTGCCGTTACATAAGCGACGCCAAGCTTGCCTGTCATCCTTCCGTAGGCCTCAGCGGCCATGGCGGCAGCCTGTTCGTGATGACAGCAGACATATTCCTGTTTTCCATGCTGGTAGAGGGCGTCGGTAAGATGCATGATCATTCCCCCGGTGACCAGAAATACGGTCTCCCCGCCTTCATCATATAAGGAATGTGTGATATAATCCGCTACTCGCATTCTCACTGGTGATTCCTCCTTCCTGGAAAGAAGCTTTAATTCAGGGCTTTTTCTCATAAGATTATTTATATGCGTATCTTGCAGGAATAGGTCCATTAAATCCACTTGATCCTTAATTACTGCCGGACTTGCCGGTGAATATGGAGTGGAATCTCCCTTGTTGTCATAAATAGGGCAGTTGATTCAATGCTCCGTTTCTTCGTATGTTCGGCCCGGCTCCTGCATATATTGCCGTAGCAACGATATTTTGTTTATTATGCGATCTATAATTCAGCAATAGAGGTGAGTAGATGAAATATTTCCAGAACCATGTGCATGGGATGGAGGGGCTCTGCAATCAGCTGATGGCTCTTTACAGGGCATTATCGGAAGCATTCCTGTGCACTGAACAGGGCGAACCCGCCTGTATTATCCTGGCTGATGGTCAGACTCGCAACTTTATTAATCTGACCGACGAGCCGTTTTTTTCACCTTTGTCTATTGATGCTTTCATAGAGGTAGATCAATTCCAGGCCGTCCTGTCCTCCCGAAGCGTGTCACTCCTGCGGCTGAGAGATGCAGAATCATTGTCTGAACCGGTGGTTAAATGCTCCCGTTTCCCTATCAGCACCTTGACTCCAGAGGAGGCCCGTAACACCGGGATCTGGATAGCTACTTCAATTCCTTTTGCCGCCAGACCGTTGAGATTAGCCCAAATGATCATCGCTTCGATGTCCTGTTATCCCAAATGGGCTGCTTTTCAATTACGCATAGAAGGAGATATATTGTATGGCCAAGAGGCCATGAACATAAGTCTTGAGGATTACGCACAGCAGTATGTGCACCGGGCAGCCGACCACTTGGCTCAGTTCCCTGCAATGTCGGCAGTATATATAGCGACCGGTGTGGAGGAAGAGGTTCTTAGAAGGGCTTCCAAAGAACTGACGGAGAGATTCCCTGACACAGTTCTGCTGAATAAAAAAGAAATTCTGAGGTTATCTCCAGTTCTTTGGGGGGAATTTCAAGCCCTCTCTCTGGAAGAGCAGGCGATGGTGGATTGGCTGGTTTGCCTGGATGCTCCTCACTTTCTGGGCCCGCATGGGAACTCCTTTTCATATCTGGCCGGATATATGCGCCACTACCGCGGATTAGACCCAGAGTCAACGTTACTGTGGCCTGAATACCAACCCTACTGGGATTTATGGTTTCCTAGAGTGTGAGTAGAAGCTGTAATCTTATGTTTTTTCATGTATAAAAAAGGCGTGTGTGAATATTAATCAAAAGAGATGCTCGGAATTTTTGGGGGAGCAGATGCGTAGTTTGAAATTGAAAGGGGCTATTATTATGAATGTACCGAATGCTGAACAGGGGAGTTATTTGAGTTTTGGAGCACAATCGGTATTGGCGGAGAATGGTTATGTGTCCAATCCCACCTGTGTTGCTATAGGAAACCATGTAGAAGTACAGGCGGGTTATCACTGGAGGATCGATGGAGCGGATTCAGGCAATGCTCCTAATCTGACAATTAAAGACGGTTGCAGGATTGAAGCGGGTCTACATGTTTATTGTAACCATAAAGTCCACATAGGCCGGAATGTGCAGATTGGACCCTATGTCAGTATATCAGAGCGGACGGTTAGACCGGGTATCCCAAGTTGGGCAAGGTTATCAGAAGATATGAATAGCCCGGAAACGCTGGAGGTGGGGGATGGAAGTGTCCTTCACGCGCATAGCGTAATTGCCGGACCCGTCAAAATTGGGAAATTCAGTATTGTAGAACCTAATAGTGTAGTTGTAGAGGATGTTCCAAGCTTCTGTACGGTCTCCGGCAATCCCGCTGTCATCACCAAAGTGTTCGTTCCTGAAACACTCGAATGGGTTATCGTACATGGGGAAGAGGAGATCAAAGCTGCACTTGAACGCCGCCGGGAGCAGCCCCTGCTGTCGATCGTAATTCCCACCTTTAATCGTGCAAATCATCTGAATAATATTCTTAATTCCATTTATAGTCAAATTGGTGATGAGGACCTGGTGGAAGTGGTAGTGACGGACAATCACTCGCCGGATACTACACCGGAGGTCGGTGAGTCATTTACGAAGTTATACTCCAGTTTTCGTTATAGCCGGAATGAACAGAATATAGGGCTTGATCTCAATATGGTGCATGTCACCTCACTGGCGAAAGGGAGCTTTATCAAATTGAATGGAGACGATGATTACTGGCTTGAGGGGGCGCTGATTGATTTCATAGGGATTGTGCTCAACCACCTTGATTGTGGGCTGTTTCATACGAATCAGTTTAATACGGATGGGCAAGTATTTACCCTGGAGGGCAGTGATCTATTCCTGACGCATACAAGTAATAATGCGATTCATATGACCATGAATACGATGAAAAGATCAATTTGGAATCAGATTGAGGATAAAGCTAAGTATGTCTACACGGAGCTAAATCATTTATATTGGTTCTACGATATCCTCGCTATATATCCTAAATTTTGTATAATAAATCAAAAGTTATATTTTTATGCTGGGATTGCTCCAGAGGGTTATAACGTAGGTGAATTGGCGATTAAGCGTGCACTGGAGGTGTTTCAGCATTATGAAGGCCGGACTCTGAGAAGTGAGACGGTTCGTGCGGAGAAGAAGAAAAGATTGTATGAGGTAATTATTCCATTATACGATATTATTACACGATGGAATTATTCAAGCGATGTATCTAATTATGAACAGTATTATACAGAATGCTATGCTGATGAAGATTATTACGAGGACGGACTGCTGAAACTGCGGCAGATCTCAGCGCTGCGGAAGTAAAGAGTCTGGGGGGGCGTCAACGATGATGGAAGTACTTTTCTCGTCGAGCGTCACCCTTTTCTTAATCGTCAAAAAAGGTACAACCTCCTCCCAGTGTGGGAGGGGATGTACCTTTTTCGTGAGAGCTGCTTTTTTCAGCGGCCACATACCAATGAGCTGGTTGCTCCATAGGCTGATTCGTTAGATTAAAGTAATAATCGTCACTTCACATCGGTTGGAAGTAACAGGTACAGCAGTGGCAGTCATATTCTGCACCTGCATGGTAGTATCTACGGATCCGGGTGCGCGAAGATCAATAATGGCATTTGCGGTATGGTTAACATTTGAGGAGTTGGTGGATCTGGAGAAGGTTCCTAGAAGGAAATTGGTTGGAGCGTTAGGAGCAGTACCCGTTGCAATCTGATACGAGTTATTAGTAGTACCTCCTACAGAATATATGATCAGATAAGCGTGCCCGGCCATTAAAGTAAAAGTCCCTGCTGCTAGAGTTACTGCTGCGCTGGTTGTTCCGGTAAGAGTATCAAACGGCAAGGGTCCTTGAGAGGGAACAGTCGGATCTGTAACTGATATAGTGGCAGACACAGAGTAAAGGGGTTGACCTGGAATACCTGTAACGCCGGTGAGTCCGGTGACCCCGGTGAGCCCGGTGACCCCAGTGAGACCGGTGAGTCCGGTGACCCCGGTGAGCCCAGTCACCCCAGTGAGTCCGGTGACCCCGGTAAGTCCGGTGACCCCGGTAAGTCCGGTGACCCCAGTGAGTCCGGTGACCCCGGTGAGTCCGGTCACCCCAGTGACTCCGGTGACCCCGGTGAGTCCGGTCATCCCAGTGAGTCCAGTCACCCCAGTGACTCCGGTCACCCCGGTAACGCCGGTGAGTCCGGTAGCCCCGGTGAGTCCGGTAGCCCCGGTCACGCCAGTCACGCCAGTCACGCCGGTGAGTCCGGTAGCCCCAGTGAGTCCAGTCTCCCCGGTGAGTCCAGTCACGCCGGTCATTCCGGTAGCCCCGGCAAGTCCAGTCTCCCCGGTGAGTCCGGTCACGCCGGTCATTCCGGTGAGTCCGGTGAGTCCGGTCATTCCGGTGAGCCCGGTCATCCCCGTCACCCCGGTAACCCCGGTGAGCCCGGTGAGTCCGGTCATCCCCGTCACCCCGGTGAGTCCGGTCATCCCCGTCACACCAGTCTCTCCAGTCAGGCCTGTTGCTCCGGTGAGCCCGGTGAGTCCGGTCAAGCCGGTGACGCCGGTGACGCCGGTGACCCCGGTGACGCCCGTAACGCCTGTCGCTCCTGTCAAGCCGGTGACGCCCGTGACCCCAGTGACCCCGGTGACACCCGTGAGTCCTGTGAGACCCGTAAGTCCGGTCACACCCGTAAGTCCGGTTACCCCGGTTAGGCCGGTGCTGCCTGTTAGCCCCGTGCTCCCCGTAGGTCCGGTCATTCCGGTAAGCCCGGTAGCACCGGTAAGTCCCGTGGCACCCGTAGGTGCGGTCAGTCCAGCCGGTCCCGTGAAGCCAGTGGGCCCGGTGACACCCGTAGGTCCGGTAATACCGGTTGCCCCCGTGAGGCCCGTAGCTCCGGTGATCCCCGTAGGCCCGGTGACGCCCGTAGCTCCGGTCACCCCACTTGCTCCTGTAGGCCCTGTAAAGCTTTCACCTGTTGAACCGGTAGGGCCACTCACGCCGCGCTGCCCCACTTCTTGCCAGACCGTCCAAGCTGCTCCCCCATTCTGGCTGCTGCGGTAATAGAGAACAGGGTTCGAGATGTAGAGCTGCTGAATATAGGCTCCAACCTGGGAGACATATAAGGTCCAGACGGTTGGATGCTCTACTGGAGGGCCGTCCGGGGGCGCAGCTCCATTGGGATTATTGGAGCTGTAGACACCTGCTTCGGTGAATGAGTTCAACGGACTGGCAGACGGTTCTTCGGTATAAGGCAGAGCCCCAATGTCTCCGGGGTCCAGCACAACCGCTCCGGCCAGGCCGTTGACGCTGGTGACAGCCCCTGCTGCTCCTGTGGTTCCTGTGGGTCCCGTGGGTCCCGTTATTGTGGGAATGCCAGACGCGGTGGTCAAATTAGAATCAAGCATCATTTCCTGTTTGAAGATGGTATTCAGCATGGCTTGTGTACTGGTATTGATCTCCAGAACCTCTGCCAGCGAAGCGGGCGGACTGCTAATTCCCGGGAGTGTGCCCAGGGCATATTGAATCTTCTCCCCCTCCGCATTCATGATGTGGGCCAAACCGAGTTCTTCCATCGCGATAGAAGAGAACAACAGGTTTACGACATCATCCCGTGTGACAGTGATCGTTGGAGATATATTGGGAATATTCGGTGTAGACAAATAAAACCCTCCTTTGTAATGTAATGACCCCTTTCATGCTTATAACAAAGTATTAATCGTCACCCCGCACCGGTCCGAGTCAACCACTTTAGCTGCCCCTCCAACATTCTGGACTTCCAAGGTCGTATCTGGTTCTCCGCGAAGATCAATAATGGCACTTGTTGTGTGGTTGACATTGGTATTATTGGAGGCGGACGTAAGCGTCCCCGGGACCAGAACACTTGGAGCAGCAGGGGCTACCCCTCTTGCAAAACGGAAAGAGTTATTATTTCCGGCCCCTACCGTGTAAATGACCAGATAGACATGCTCTGCAGTTAAAGTAAAGGTTCCTGCGTTAAGGAATACATTGTTGCTTGCTCCAACAAACGTGTCAAATGGCACCGCTGCTTGGTCGGGTACGCTTGGAGCTGTATTGGCGGTTATTGTAGCATAGAGAAAGTCACTTGCTGGACCCGTATTCCCGGTAACTCCGGTGACCCCCGTAACGCCAGTGAGGCCCGTCACTCCGGTAAGTCCGGTGAGGCCGGTAACGCCGGTGAGGCCCGTGACGCCTGTGAGTCCGGTGAGGCCCGTGAGTCCGGTAGAGCCAGTGAATCCGGTAGAGCCGGTGAGTCCGGTCAGGCCTGTAACGCTTGTAGCACCTGTTAGACCAGTGAGGCCTGTAGCGCCCGTGACCCCGGTAACCCCGGTGCTGCCCGTGACGCCAGTGGCGCCAGTGCTGCCCGTGACTCCGGTAACGCCGGTGAGGCCCGTGACGCCTGTGAGTCCGGTGAGTCCGGTGAGTCCGGTAACGCCCGTAACGCCCGTAAGCCCGGTAACCCCGGTAACTCCGGTAACCCCTGTAAGGCCGGTAGCCCCCGTAAGGCCGGTGGCTCCTGTAACGCCTGTGAGTCCGGTCACCCCCGTAACGCCGGTCGGGCCCGTAAGGCCCGTAAGGCCAGTGAAGCCTGTAAGGCCTGTAAAGCCTGTGACTCCGGTAACGCCGGTGAGACCTGTAAGACCAGTGAGGCCAGTGGTTCCTGTAAGACCTGTAAGGCCCATAACCCCGGTCAAGCCTGTAACCCCAGTCAGGCCTGTAGGACCTGTGTGGCCCGTAAGGCCGGTAGCCCCCGTAACGCCGGTAACGCCGGTAACACCCGTAATTCCAGTTACGCCGGTTGCTCCAGTATCGCCTGTAACCCCGGTGAGTCCGGTGAGTCCGGTAACCCCCGTAACCCCGGTAAGACCGGTAGACCCGGTAGAGCCAGTAACGCCAGTATCGCCTGTTGTTCCAGGGATGCCCGTGAGTCCCGTTACGCCAGTAGGTCCGCTAACGCCCGGCACTATAATCCCGGTCACGCCTGTATTTCCTGTCTGTCCCGTGAGTCCGGTAGGCCCGGTGAGGCCCGCTGGCCCGGTCACTCCAGTGAGTCCTGTGACTCCGGTCGATCCGGTATGACCGCTTGCTCCTGTAATTCCGGTCAATCCGGTCAGGCCGGTAGGTCCTGTAAGAGCTTCGCCCGTTGAACCGGTAGGCCCGGTGACGCCGCGTTGACCGACTTCTTGCCACACGGTCCAATCTGCTCCTGCATTCTGGCTGCTGCGGTAATAGAGTACAGGGTTCGAGATGTAGAGTTGCTGAATATAAGCTCCAACCCTGGAGACGTATAAGGTCCATACGGAGGGATGTGTGACCGGCGGACCGTCCGGGGGCGCAGCTCCAGCGGGATCATTGGAGCTGTAGACACCAGCATCGGTGAATGAGTCCAGCGGGCTGGCAGATGGCTCTTCGGTAAAGGGCAGAGCCTCTATGTCCTCAGGGCTCAGTACAACCGTTCCCGTCTCGCCGTTGACACTTAAGGCGCCACCGGCAGCACCTGAGGGTCCAGCGGGCCCGGAAGGACCAATGACAATGGTAAGATTAGCGGCGGTATTCAATTTGGAATCCAGAATCATTTCCTGCTTCCAGAGAGAATTCATCATGGAATGTACATTCTTGTTGACCTGCAGCATCTGTGCCACAGTGGCAGGCGGACCGGTCATCCCTGGAAGCGTGCCCAGCGCAAACTGAATCTTCTCTCCCTCTGCATTCAGAATGTGAGCCATAGCGAGTTCTTCCATGGCAATTGATGAGAACAACAGGGTTACGGCATCATCCCGTGTCAAGGTGATAGATGGAGTTATATTCGGAATATCAGGTGTAGACACAATAAAGCCCTCCTCCATGATTGATAATTCTGCAGATTATCCTAGAGTCACAATCGTAACTTGACATCTGTCGGTATAGATTGTTGCATTTGTACCTTGAGCATTCTGTACTGCCAGGGTAGTATCCGGTTCTGTCAGAAGATTAATAATTACGGACGTAGTATGGTTAGCATCAGATCCGCTTGTTGCCAGTGTAAGAGTTCCTGGTATCAATATAGTTGGAGCAGCAGGGGCCACACCTGTAGCGAACTGGAAGGACTTATTCTGCTCGGAACCTACGGAATAGATGGCCAGATAAATATGGCCGCCGGTTAAAGTGAATATTCCTGTTGCAGGATCAAGGATTATATGGTTGCTTCCTCCAAGGGGAATAATGCTGTCGAAGGGGACGGGTGAGTTTCCAGGAACAACAGGATTCACAGCAATGATCGTTGCGTTGGCGAAGTCATTGGATAATCCTGTAGCCCCGGTTAAGCCAGTGGCGCCCGTAACACCTGTTACGCCCGTGACACCGGTGAGTCCGGTGAGCCCCGTAGCCCCGGTCATACCGGTAAGGCCCGTCAACCCGGTGACGCCGGTCAATCCGGTGAGCCCGGTGAGCCCGGTGAGTCCGGTCAATCCGGTGACGCCCGTGACGCCCGTGACACCCGTGACGCCGGTCAAGCCGGTTAAGCCGGTGAGGCCCGTGACGCCGGTCACGCCCGTCAAGCCGGTAGAACCTGTGATGACGCCGGTTACGCCCGTAAAGCCCGTGAGTCCGGTCACGCCGGTCACACCCGTGAGTCCGGTGAGCCCGGTGAGTCCGGTGAGTCCGGTGAGCCCCGTGAGTCCGGTGAGCCCCGTGAGCCCCGTAAGTCCGGTGAGTCCGGTGACGCCGGTCACACCGGTGAGCCCCGTAAAGCCCGTGAGGCCTGTGAGACCAATGTCACCAGTCATGCCCGTGACACCTGTGAGTCCGGTGAGTCCGGTGAGCCCCGTGAGCCCCGTAAGTCCGGTGAGTCCGGTGACGCCGGTCACACCGGTGAGCCCCGTAACACCCGTGAGGCCTGTAAGGCCGGTCAAGCCGGTGAGTCCGGTAACGCCTGTAACACCCGTGACGCCGGTGAGGCCCGTGAGGCCTGTCAAGCCGGTCAAGCCTGTGACGCCTGTGACGCCAGGGACGCCGGTGAGCCCCGTGAGTCCGGTCACGCCGGTCACGCCCGTAACACCAGCATTGCCTGTAACCCCGGTGAGTCCGGTGAGTCCCGTGAGTCCGGACACGCCGGTGAGTCCGGTCAAGCCCGTAACACCAGTGACGCCGGTGAGCCCAGTCAAGCCCGTAGCACCTGTGACGCCGGTGACGCCCGTGGCACCCGTAACCCCGGTGGCGCCCGTAACGCCTGTCACGCCCGTGAAGCCTGTAAGTCCTGTTACGCCTATTACCCCGGTGAGCCCCGTGAGACCGGTGAGCCCCGTGGGTCCGGTAACACTGGTTGCTCCTGTGAGCCCGGTATCCCCTCGTGGAGCATCGGTTGCTCCTTCGCCTGTAATACCCGTATAACCTGTTGCACCGCGTTCGCCAATCTCTTGCCAGACGGTCCAGGTATATCCGGCATCCGGACTGCTGCGGTAATACAGCGCAGGATTAGAGATATAGATCTGCTGAATGTAAGTTCCAACCTCAGATACATATAAGGTCCAGACCGCCGGGTGTGTGACGGGCGGACTGTCCGGCGGCGGCGCTCCATTGGGATTGTTGGAACTGTAGACTCCGGCCTTGTTGAATGTTCCTAAAAAGGAGTTGGAGGGTTCTTCAGAGTTGGATACAGCCCCTACATCCGCCGGGTCCAGCACAATTGCTCCGGTCAGTCCGTTAACGCTGGTGACCGCACTTGTCTCGCCCGTTGTTCCGGCCGGACCGGTCGCACCTACCATACTGGGGACTTCTGATATCGCTTCAAGCTTGGTATCCAGTATCATTTGCTGCTGAATGAGGGTATTCAACAATCCTTGAGCGCTGCTATTCACCTGTATTACCTGTGCCAGGGTGGCCGGTGGACCGCTTAATCCTGGCAGTGTGCCGAGCACGAACTGAATCTTCTCTCCTTCTGTATTTATAATGTGAGCCATACCAATTTCTTCCATAGCAATGGAAGAGAATAACAGATTAATAGCATCGTCCCGCGTCAAGGAATTCGACGGAGTGATGTTGGGTATATTGGGCGTGGACAAAAGAAAACCTCCCCTGATATTTTGATGCTCTAATATATGTCGGAAATTAACGTTGGGAAGCAAATTAGCACACTTAAAGTAAATTAAAAAATCAGTTTGAAAATATAATTCATGAATCCGGACGCAAAGGGAATGCTAGAATTGGAGCGTCAATCTCCCATTCTAGAATACAAAGAGGACGGAATTCATGAAGCAAGCATCCGGGTCAACTGAAGAAGAGAAGAAGTTAAAGTGGTGGCAGCTTAGTCTGCTGGGCATTGCGGGGACGATCGGCACGGGTTATTTCCTTGGATCGGGGCTGGCCATTTCGATTGGCGGTCCTGCGGTGCTGCTCGCTTATTTGCTTGCGGCTGCGGGCACTTATGTAGTATTCGATGCCTTGGCCCGGATGACGGCGGAGCATCCGGAGCAAGGCTCTTTCCGCTCCTATGCCAAGAAGGCCTTCGGAGGCTGGGCGGGCTTCGGAAGCGGATGGCTGTACTGGTTCTCGGAGCTGACGATTATGGGCAGCCAGCTCACGGCGTTGTCTATTTTCTCACGGTTCTGGTTCCCGGCCGTACCGATGTGGGCTTTTGCCGCAGGGTATGCTGCGGTGAGCCTGTTGATTGTGTTCTTTGGCAATAAGGGCTTCGACCGGGTGGAGAACGTACTGGCCGTCATCAAGGTGGCGGCTATTCTTATGTTTCTGGCGATTGCCGCCGCACTTCTGGCAGGCTGGATTGGCGGCGCCAAATTTCAGCCGAAGGTGCCGCTGAGCTATAAGGCGTTGTTCCCCTCTGGGGGCATAGGGTTATGGTCTGCTTTTATCTTCGCTTTCTACGCCTATGGCGGGATCGAAGTGCTGGGGATTATGTCTTACCGGCTTCAGAAGCCCGAGGAGGCACCGAAGGCGGGGAAGGTGATGCTGCTGGGGCTGGCGGCAGTATATATCCTGTCTATCGGACTTGCGGTGATCATGGTGCCGCTGGGCGCTTTTAACCCGAAAGAGAGTCCGTTTGTTCTGGCCCTGCGCAGCGATCATCTGGCCTTCGTGCCGCATCTGTTCAACGGTGTGCTGATCATTGCCGGGTTCTCTACGATGACGGCCTCGCTGTATGCGATCACCTCGATGATGATTACGCTGGCACAGGAGGGCGATGCCCCCAAGGTATTCGCGAAGAAATGGAAGGACAAGTACCCCTTCTTCGCCCTGTGCCTGATTGCGGCCGGTCTGCTGGGGGCCATTATAATGGCGCTGTGGCTGCCGGGAAAAGTCTATGAATACATCACGACCGCCGCCGGGCTGATGATTCTCTATAACTGGGTCTTCATCCTGCTCTCCTCGGGCAAGCTGCTGAAGCCCAGTCTCCTTGGAGGCGTGAAGCGCTGGAGCGGGCTTGTACTCACTGTAGCTGCGGTCACCGGCACCCTGTTCCATAAGCTCAGCCGTCCGGGCTTCTATATCAGCCTGCTGATTGTGGCCTTGATTGCGCTAAGTGACTGGATGGTTCAGCATTACCGCAGCAAGCACCTTATCTAATGGAAGAACAGCAGCCGTGCAGCCTCTATTCCGAAGTAGAGACCGAAGCCGACCAACGACAGGCCGGACAAGACGGAGATAGCCTTTAGTACCCGCGTAGTCAGGAATTTGCGGAAAATGCTTGAGGCTGCCGCCATGGTCACATCCCAGAGCAGAATACCGAGGACAATGGCGCCGCTGTAGACCAAGAGCTGCTGCACCGGATATTCGTTAACGGCCTTCGCCAGGATGGAGCCGTAGATCCCCAGCCAGAAGAGGATGGAGAGGGGATTGAACAGTGACATGAGGAACCCGGACATGAAGGATCTGGACAGGGGAACGCCGCTCCCCCTCGTCTCTGCGGCCGTGATCTCCCCGGAATGCATGATGCTCTCTACACCGGTATAGACAAGGACGAAGAAGCCGAATAGCCACAGGAAGGCTCGGATAAACGGAGCATCCAGCAGATGAATCATACCAAAATATACAAGCAGCATGTAGATAAGATCGGCGCTGATCGCCCCGAGGCCAACGGCCCAGGCGGGCATGAAGCCTCCGCGCAATCCCTTGTCCAATTGGGCAGCATTAATGGGGCCGATTGGCGCTGACAAGGATAACCCCAGAATCATATAACCAATGAAAATGTTAATGTTGTCCTCCTCCTTTATATAGATAGCATATTCAGCTGGAGGCGAATATAGGACAACCTGAAGAAGGCCCGCGAAAGATCGCGGGCCTCTTGCTGTAAGGAAAGCGGCAGGTTTTACACGTTGACGGCTTCGGGTCTTTTAACCAGCAGCGGCGGGGGAATCAGCCAGCCTTTTTTCTTAAGCAGATGCAGGTTCTTCACACCGATGGCCGCTTTGGTGAGATGATATTTGGCGAATAACGCTCCGATATCCTCGCGGATGGATTGGGCCATGGCCTGACTGCAGGCTACCAGTCCAACGGCAAGATCCGCCGCCACCATGGCTGCAATCTCAGGGTCAGCAAACCGTGCGCCAACCGGAATATCCTCCAGCCGGGCTTCAGGCCGGTTCGGCATGACCGGGGCGGAAGCCAGGCCCTGCTCGGACAGCAGCTCGTCGCACTCACTGACCTCCAGCTCCGCCTGATCAATCATTGCGGCCAGAATTTTCTTGAGATCACTATCGCCGGCGTGATACATATAGGCTCTGTAGCAGGATATCGCTCCCTTGGCAACCATTGACGCCTGCCATACTGCATAGATCTCTCCATAATGCATCGGTTCTTCCTTGGGGTTACCGCCTAGAATTCCTGTCATGTGTGTGTGCTCCTTTACTTGGGTTGGATGTAGAACATGGAATAGCATACCCACATCAACACAGATATTTCATTGCTGGCCCAGAAAATTGTGTGAAGGATAAACGGCGGCTCCCTTTCTCATAATAGACAAGATGTGGAGCTGAAATGGAGGGGGCAAATCAAATGGTTGTCAATGTAATCATAGGATGGGTGCTTCCGTGGCTGGTCGGGAGTTTCTTCATCAGAAAAGACAAATTCGTTTTTCTTCATATCGGACCCTTCGCCAGTGTCATTGCCTTTATATTCGATGAGATCGGGCACCACATGAGGTGGTGGAGTATAACGCCTGCCGGGGCAGGAATTCTTGCATTTATCCCCTATAATCTTGGGGTGTTTCCGGTTATTTCTTGCCTGCTCCTCTACACAGTTAGAAGATCCTCTGTCAATCCATGGTTGCTTATCCCCTTGTTCTCAACTGGCAAAACCATGTTTGAATTATCTCTGGTGCTTGCCGGGAAAGTGACTTATGACAGAGGCTGGAACATAGGGTGGACCTATGTGTCTTATGTGCTCGCCTGTTCACTGTGCTATGGCTGGTACCGCTGTTTCTGGTCACGGGGTATAAATCAGGGCAATTGAACCACAATAAACAGGGTGTGAATATAAAGGAAGGTGGTCCGTCTATGAAAGGGTCACAAGGGTCCAAAGGGGCATTAATTGCTCTTGCTTCCATCCCGCTGATTATGACACTGGGCAACTCCATGCTGCTGCCGATTCTGCCGCAGATTTCCAAGCAGCTGGGGGTCAGTGCATTCAAAGTCAGTATGATTATCACGGTCTATGGCCTGATCGCCATTCTGATGATTCCGGTTGCCGGGTATTTATCCGACCGCTTCGGACGGAAAAAGGTCATTCTGCCCAGCCTGATCCTGGCCGCCCTGGGCGGAGCCGGATGTGTTGCCGCAGCCTGGTTCTTCACGGGCGACACTGCCTATTGGATCATTCTTGCCGGACGGTTCGTCCAGGGGGTTGGAGCGGCAGGCGCCTTTCCGATTGTTATCCCGTTCGTAGGCGATCTGTTCAAGGATGAGTCACAGGTTAGCAGGGGGCTTGGGATTATTGAGACCTCCAACACCTTCGGCAAAGTACTCAGTCCGATTCTGGGGGCATATCTGGGCACATTGCTGTGGTACGCCCCTTTTATCGCTATTCCAGCCTTGTGCCTGATTTCCTTTATACTGATGCTTATTCTCGTCAAGAAGCCACAGAAAGAGCCGGAAGCCGGGATTACCAGCCTCAAGCAATTCCTGACCGGTATTAAAGAAGTTCTGCATGAAAAAGGCCGCTGGCTTTACGCCATCTTTGCCATTGGCGGAATCTGTATGTTCGCTACCTTCGGGGTGCTGTTCTATTTATCGGAGATTCTGGAATCCCAATATAATCTGCATGGAGCCTATAAAGGGTTTGTACTGGCTATTCCGCTTGCGTTGCTGTGTCTGGCTTCCTACGGAAGCGGCAAAATCATCGGCAAAAACAAGCTGCTCATGAAATGGCTCGGCTTCGGAGGCATGGCTGTGCTGACGGCTGCCATGGTGATTACCGGCTTTAACGCGAATATCTATTTCATGGTCGGCTTCCTCAGCTTAAGCGGGATCGGAATAGGTGTGGTGCTTCCTTGTATGGATGCGTTGATTACGGAAGGCATTGAGCAGGACAACCGGGGCACGATCACTTCCTTATACAGCAGTATGCGCTTCATCGGGGTGGCGCTGGGGCCGCCGTTGGTCTCCCTGCTGATGAACCGGGGGCACTGGGTCCTGTTCGGCACCATGGCCGGAGCCGGAGCGGTCGGCGGTCTGTTGTCCTTCTTCGCAGTAACGCCAAGCAAGGAGGATTCCGAAGGCGGAGACCAGCCGGAGCGCAGCTCGTTCAAGGCGAAGAAAAAGAATCTGCTGCGCCAGCGTGCGCGGTAATTGTGTGGTGATAACTGACACCGGTTTTACCGGATTTTGCGGACCGTAAGGATTCTAATCCTTCTCCCTCCGAATAGACTAACTTATATGGAGTATTTACTTCAGGGTTAGCCGATAGTGATTTGATTAGGAGGGAAACCAATGAATGGTTGGGATAGCAGCAGGCCTGTTTTTGAAACAGATGTGCGGGGAACGCATATCTATACCGCCTGGGAAGGCCACCGCAGGTTCGGATACGATTTGATGAGGTATTTGAAGCCCGGGAAGATGGTCGAGTTGGGAACGTATTACGGGACTTCCCATTTCGCCTTCTGTCAGGCTGTCAAAGACCATGGACTGGATACGGAATGTTATGCTGTCGATACATGGGAAGGCGACAAGCACTCTGGAACATACGAAGAATCCTTTTTTGAATCTGTCAAGTCCTGCTCGGAGACCTTTTACCCGGGAATCTCCCATCTGCTGCGCATGACCTTCGATGAGGCTCTGAATGAATTTCCGGACCAAAGCATCGACCTGCTGCACATTGATGGTCTGCACACCTATGAGGCGGTCAAACATGATTTTGAATCATGGCTGCCCAAGCTGGCGGTTAACGGCATAGTTCTGCTGCATGATGTTACGGTGATAAAAGACGACTTCGGCGTTTACCGTTTGTGGGCCGAATTGCGGCAGCTCTACCCGGCGGTTCAATTTGACCATTGCTTCGGACTAGGCATTGTAGCTCCTAAAGGTTACTCAACCGCAACCGCATCTATGCTGGCACAATGGGGGACAATCAAGCCGCTGTATCCATAATACGGTGAAATAGCGGAAGATAAGCGGTACAAACTGCAAGCTCATTTACAAGTGAGCATGGGTTTGTACCGCTTTTTTGCAACCAAATCCACTGGGTCCGAATATACTGGCATATATAAAGAAGTTTCATCAGGAGGTGGATACATGAACGTATGGGATAGCAGCTGGCCAGTGTTTGAGACGGATGAACGGGGGACGCATCTGAATACCGCCTGGGAAGGGCACCGCAGATTCGCTTATGACTTAGTCCGTTATATGCAGCCTGGCAGGATCGTAGAATTAGGAACGTATTACGGTGCTTCCCACTTCGCCTTCTGTCAGGCGGTTAAGGATTATGGACTTGCCACGGAATGTTATGCCGTCGATACGTGGCTGGGCGATAAGCATACGGGGCTGTATGACGAATCCTTGTATCAGTCAGTGCAATCGGCGGCGGGTACCTTTTATCCCGGAATCTCCCACTTGCTGCGCATGACCTTCGACGAGGCGCAGCAGCAATTTCCGGACCAGAGCATCGACCTGCTGCATATTGACGGTCTTCACACCTATGAGGCGGTCAAGCATGATTATGAGTCATGGCTGCCCAAGCTGGCGGCTAACGGCGTTATTCTGTTCCATGATATTGCGGCTCTACAAGACGACTTCGGCGTACACCTGCTGTGGGAAAATCTTCAGATGCAGTTCTATGCGCTACAATTCGAGCACAGCTACGGACTTGGCATACTGATGCCCAAGGGCTGTTCCCCGGTAACCTTATATATGCATGCCAACTGGAATGTAATCAAGCCGATGTACCCATAAGTTACTTCTCTTCCAGTACACTCAGAATAGCCTTGACGACCAGCTCCGGCTGATCGTGAATCACCATATGGCCGCTCTTCCCGGCGACGATCAGTTCACTGTCGGAGGACAGGCTGAGCATGCCGCGCTGGCCCGCCTGCCAGATATCTTCAAGCCGGCGGCCCGCTTCTTCGGACATCCCAAACGCAGTGTAGTCCTGAGGCAAACCCCTGGCAATGATCTTCACGGGAAGCGTGCCGAAGTGCTGACCACGGATTGCATCTTCGGTAGTACTGGCGAGCTCTGCTTCCTGGTCCTTGGCGGCAAAATAGGCTGGTGTGGATATAACATTGATGAACTGTGCGCGGTCCTGTTTCGCCACCAGGCCCTCCAGCAGCTGGTCCTGGAACAGCCGCAGCACACCGGAGCGTTTGAGCAGCGTCAGCATGGAAGCGGAGGGGTTGCCGGCATAATGCTCGGCCTCCAGAATCGGCTTCGTCTCCCGGTCGTCATTCTCGGGTCTGGCATCAATCAGCACCAGCCCTGTGACTTCCTCCGGGTAGGTCTGAGTGAAGAGACGGGCATACATGCCGCCGAGGGAGTGTCCGACCATCAGGTACGGTCCGGGAAGGCCGGCATTCTGAAGTGCCGTATGCAGTTCGCGGACAATGTTGGCGCCGGTACGTTCGGTATCCGCTTGTTCACTCCAGGCATATCCGGCCCGGTCGTAAGTGACAACTGTAGCTGCTTCCGCTAACTGGTCAGGGATATCTCTCCATGACAGGCTGGTTTCTCCGCTGCCTGCTTCCATGATAATCGTGGCGGCACCGGAACCCTGCTGCCGGATATGCAGCTTGTAGCCCCCGGCATCCACCAGTTTACCCGGTGCGGGATAGTCTTTAGCGGCTAATGTGGAGGAGGTAGCTTCGTACAGGAATCCAGACCCTGCGATAAGCACGGACAAGGATATAAGAATAAGCAGCAGCTTCAGCAGCCTGCCCCGCAATTTGGGGCCGGCGGAGGCCCGGTGATTGGAAGAGTTTTTCATGATGTTTGTTTATTCTCCTTTTTTAATACAACTGTATTATTAAAAAATAGTATAACAGCTTGCCTCTTCATTAAGCAATCCAGAAGTGTTTTCCATTCTTCCGGGCTTCCGTTTGAACCCTCCTTCACGCGGGTAAGATAGAGACAAATAACCCGGAAGAGAAAGGCGGTAAGCTTATGCTGTGGGGATTAATCGGACTCGTGATTGTAGTATGGCTGTTAGGAGTTATTTTTGATCTGATGGGCAATCTGATTCATCTGCTGCTGTTTGTTGCTGCGGTATTGTTTGTAGTTAACCTGATCAAGGGACGATCCCGCAGATCATGACAGTTTAAATACACTATGATGCAATCGGTATACAAAAGCACAAAAAAGCACGCGCTTCCTTAGATAGGATGAGGCGTGCTTTTTTAATATATTCTGTATGGTTTTGTTAGAATAATTCACCATGCTTATCCTTGTGCAGGAATACAAAGTTGGTTTGATTTGTATGATCCTCTATGTTTTCGATAGGAGCGATTTTTCCAGACTCGACTGCGAAGCAACCGTAATCAAGCTTCTCCAGAATTTGCAGCACATCATTGGGGTGATAGTTAAATTTAGCAGCCCACTTACGCAGTAGCTCAAACAGCAGGATCGGCTTGTTTTTCCTGATCATGTCGAGTCCTCCCTCCAGCACGAGCAGCTCGGCGCCTTCCACATCGCATTTAATGAAATCAATCTGCTCCGGTATTTCTTCGATATATGAATCCAAAGTACGGAATTTGCAATCCACTTGTACGACCTCTTCACCGCCCGATAAATTTTGCAATGAACTGTTGCCTGAGCCTTGTTTATAGAAATAGATAGGCAGCGTAGCAGCCTTATTGGAGAGTCCTACATTATACGCTGTCACATTGGCAACATGGTTCAAATCCAGATTTCTCTGCAGATTCTCGAAAGTGGCAGGGACAGGCTCGAAGGCGTACACCTTGCTTGACGGGTAATGGCGTGCCAGATGCAGGGAGTAATATCCGCAATTGGCCCCTATATCCAGAATGACGGAGGTTGATGACAGAAGATTAAAGATACATTCCAGTTCTTCCTGCTCGTACGCGCCGAAATTAAGGATTTCGATGGGAACAGTTCTCTGATCATGAGGATTGCACAGTAGCTTAAAGCCATGCTGTCTGGTGACCATAATGACACTGTCATCTGTGATTTCAATTCTGGCAATATCGGTCTCCTTTATGTAATGGCTATAGGCAAATAAGAGCTGGTGGTACCTCTCATGTATGGTTGCAATAAATTCGGGCTTGGTGAGTCTTCCTTCAAGCAATGCTTGTTTTTCTGAGAATAGCGGTGTTGTCATATCGTACCTTCCTTTCTATGATCGGCGGAAAAACTTCTGATTGTTCTTGAAAAACCAGCTGTTATTCCTGTCGAAGGACACCAGCCAAGCTTCATGGCCTTGGTGATATCCGGGATATTCTTGTCGATCGTACTGGGAACATAGTGGCCTGAATGTGTCGTTCTTGCTACCTTAAGTCCATACTCGGGAAATAGATTTACCAGGGTTGAGGCAAGCTCGGAGATGCTGACTGCTCCGCCGGGGTTTCCAATATTATAGGCTTCGGCGCTCACGCCCTTCAAAAGGACGGTGAAAAACCCGGCTGTGGCATCTGCCAGGTAACAGAAAGCACGTATTGCCGTACCCTCGCTAGTCATGACAATGTCTTGGCGGTTCAGAATATTGCCGACGAAGTCAGCAAAAACCCGCCCGTCATCCAGTTTCATTCCCGGACCGTAAGTATGATAAGGACGCACTACCTTCACGGGAACGCCATACTGATGATGCCAGCAGGCGCACATGGTTTCAGCCATTCGCTTGCTCTCCGCATAACAGGACCGGACGCTCATGGGGTTGACGTTACCCCAGTCCTCCTCCTTCGTGGGTATAAAGGCTTCTGGTACCGCTCCGTATATTTCACCTGAACTTAAGAAAAGCATAGATTGAACCTGCTTCTCCCTGGCAAGCGTAAGCAGATTGAGGGTTCCAGTCACATTGGCGGATAAGGTGCCTACCGGGTCGACGCTGTAGTATTTGGGACTTGCCTGGCTGGCTGCATGGATAATAAAATCCACTTGCCCTGGCCAACTTACCGGCTCACAGACATCCTGAACCAGAATCTCCAGATTGGGATTATCTTGATACCGGGCAAACCTGCTCCTGGCAGCCGATTCATTCCTTACCAGGGCAAGAACATGCACCGGGGCTTTCAGGAGCCGCTTGCTGTTCAAGGCCATGCAGGTATCCACCATATAAGAGGGAATCAGGCCGCTGGCTCCAGTAATAAGTACTGTGCGGCCGGAGAGTTCTTGCCAAGGTAAGTGATTGCCAAGAATGGATTCGAGGTCTTCCTCAATAATAGAAGGGTTCATTAAGCTGTATTACCTCCTTTCCTACAACAATAGTATATGAACGGTTTGGCGGAATATGAAAATGTTGGACTTTTCGGTTGGTGCACCAAGCAGGTGGAACAAGCCCGTATTGCCCGTGAGTCTGGCTGGACACCCCTTCTCAGGTTGCCTATAATAAATGAAAATGAATGAAAATGTACTTGGAGGAGAATTAATGCGTAAACCGATCATCGCCGTCGATATGGATGATACCATCTGCCATCTCGTCAAACGTGCGATATACCACAACAACATCCAGTTTCCTACACATCCGCTTCGCTATGAAGAGATGATGGATTGGAACACGGACCATCTGCGCCATCCGGACAGCACCATGGACCTGTTCTTCGGCAGACCCGGCCTGTACGAGGAGCTGGAGCTGTTCGACGAATATGTGGTGGAAGAGATGGAGAAGTTGCATAACGCCTATGATGTTATTATTGTGACGGCAGCCGTCCCGAAGACGGTGCTGGAGAAATGGAACTGGCTGCAAAAGCATATGCCGTATATCCCGGCCGACAATTTCTTCACCTGCAAGCGGAAGCATCTGATCGACTACGATCTGCTGATAGATGACGGCCCGCACAACCTGCTGCCTGCCGTGCAGGCAGGGAAGAAGGTGCTCTGTATCCCGCATCCGTGGAACCTGAGGGCACGGGAGCAATACTCTTTTCCGCTGATGACCTCCTGGGAGGGTGCAATGTCGCGGGTGGATGAGATTTTGCAGGCGTAGGGTGAACCTGAACTTGAATAACTGCCTGAAGATAAGCCCCGTATCACGGGGTTATTCTGCTGTGCCCCGGAGACGCTCCGCCGCTGTTCTGCCATAAATCCGTTGTCGAACATTATCCATATTTGCTGTATGATGGTTCTATTATTGCGTTTCTTGCTCCAAGGAGGATTACAGGTTTGTATATTAGGTTGAAGCACAAGCTCCGTCACAGTCAAAAGCTCAGTCTCACCACGCTGCTCACAGGCCTGGTGACGCTGGTGGTTCTGCTCACCTCAAGTATTCTTCTGCTTGGCTCTTATGAGTCCAAGAAGCGGTCATTAATGGAGACCACGCTTCATCTGAATTATATTAACGCTGACCGTATGTCGAGGACCATGGATTCCTTGTTTCAGTCTATGCACGGGACGCTGGAATACAACGCCGCAAGGCTGTCTGACATAGAAGCTATGCCCCCGCAGCAAGTGAATGATTCCCTGGATCTGATGCGCAGCAGCGGCAATTTTTTCAATTCCATCACCCTGGTGGATGCCAGCGGATTCATTCGCAATGTCTCACCTGCCAGCTTGGGAAACACGGGCAAGCACATCACCTCAACGTATAGCAAGGAAGCCTTAGCACTCCGTAAGCCGTATATCTCTTCCCCTTATCTGACTGCCAACACCAAGCGGTTAATCGTATTTTTGAGCCAGCCGATCTTCGATGCTGCGGGTACCTATGCCGGAATTCTCAGCGGTACCATCTATCTTCAGGAGAATAATGTGCTGTCGGAGATTTTTGACAATGGGCAGGAGGATGATTCGGGGGTTTATTATTATATTGTGGATTCGAAGGGACACCTGGTGTATCACCCGGATAAAGAACGGATCGGCACAGATGTCAGCAGGAATGAGGTGGTGCAGCGGCTGATGAGTAAGCAGAGCGGAGAACAGCCAGTCACTAACACCCGGGGCATTGAGATGCTGGCCGGTTACTCCAGTGTGCCCGCCAATGGCTGGGGCATTGTGGTAGTCTCCCCGATTAGCCAGATTCATAAGGAGCTGATGGGGCATTTTCGAATCCTGATCGGGTATTCCTCCTTGCCGTTCATTGTCCTGCTGCTGGGGGTTATTCTACTGGCACGCAAGTTTGCGCGTCCTTTTGTCTATCTGGCAGATGTGGTCAGTAGGATGGGCAAGGAACAGATCGAGCTGCAGGAAGCGAAGCGGTATTGGAGCCGGGAGGCGTATCTGCTGACTGACGGTGTGTCGCTTGCCCTGGCCAATATCCAGCAGCAGACCGAGCAGTTGACCCATGAAGCCGTTACGGATGCGCTGACCGGTCTGATGAACCGCAGATCCCTGGAACATACGATTACCCAGCGGATGAGCTCCAGCGGCTCCTTTTCACTTGTAATGCTGGATATCGACAAGTTCAAGCTCGTCAATGACACCTACGGCCATAATGTGGGCGATGAAGTGCTGAAGCATGTCGTCCGGGTCATTGTAACCTCGCTTCGGCCGGATGATATCTGTTACCGCTATGGCGGGGAAGAATTCGTGATTCTGCTGGCCCGGACCACGCCTGCTGAAGCCTTCAGCGCTGCTGAGCGAATCCGGCTTGCGGTTGAACGGAGCCAGGCTCCGATTGCGGCGCAGCTTACGATTTCGCAGGGAATTGCCCACTATCCTTCGCATGCCACTGACCTCGCGGGACTGCTTGTGAAGGCGGATCAGGCCCTGTATCTGGCGAAGAGCAGAGGGCGGAACCAGTCGGTGATTGCGCAATAGCACAGATGGAAGGCTGAACAGGAGCTATCGCGCTTTGGCAGCTTTTGCGATATAATCGAGAATAATTTCCTGAAGGTGGAGCATTGTGAGAATTGGCAAAAAAAGATTGCGCCTTCAGACCACCATCACCCTGATGATCTGCCTGATCGTCGTGCTGGTGCTGCTGATTGTGTATGTAATGTTCGGCATGAGATTCTCCGAAGAAGCCCGGGCTTCCCTGGAGAATAAGGCCATCACCATTGCCCGTACGGTCTCCCGCACACCGGGGGTGGTGGACGGGCTGCTTGCAAAGGCGGATTCTGGCAGCATCCAGCGTTATGCAGCCGATATCAGCGCCATCAATGATGTTCAATTCGTGGTGGTGATGGATATGGGAGGCATCCGCCGTTCCCATCCTGATCCGGCGCTGATCGGCAAGCATTTCATGGGTGGAGATGAGACGGACGCGCTGCACGGCAAGGAGACTATCTCCGTGGCTGAAGGCTCGCTCGGTTATTCTGTGAGAGCGTTCTCACCTATATTCGCTCCTGATGGCAAGCAGGCGGGAGCAGTAGCTGTAGGCATATCCCTGGGCAGCGTCCGTTCAGCCGTTCAGCAGAACCGCTGGATTATCTTCTCGGGCATCCTGTTCGGCGGGCTGATGGGGATATTCGGTGCCGTCCTGCTGGCCCGCAAAATCAAGCGGATGATGTTCGGTATGGAGCCGGGAGAGATCGCGAAACTATTGGAGGAGCGCAGCGCCATGCTCCAATCGGCCAAGGAGGGGATTCTGGCCGTTGACAAGGAATCGCGGATTACCCTGGTGAATGCCGAAGCCCGCAGGCTGATGGGCAGCGTCGGCTTGAGCCAGGAACCGGTCGGCAGGCAGGTGGGGCAATTCTGGCCGCTGCTGCGGATGGAGACGGTGCTGGATACCGGAGAAGCCTTGCAGGACAAAGAAGTGGAGCAGAGCGGCATCACACTGCTGGTGAATGTGGTTCCAGTCCGGGTGAACGGAATTATCGAAGGCGCCATTGCCACGTTCCGTGACAAGACCGAGATCAGTATACTGATGGAGCGGCTCTCCGGCATCTCCCTGTATGCCGAGGCGCTGCGTGCCCAGACCCATGAGTTCATGAACAAGCTGCATGTCATCATGGGGCTGACCAACATGCGCAGCTACGGGCGGCTGGAGGAATACCTCACGGATATTGTACAGAGCATCCAGACGGAGGCGGACTCGGTGGTCCGGCTGGTCAAAGACCCGGTGATGGTCGGGTTCCTGCTCGGCAAGCTCAGCAGAATCAGAGAGGCCGATGTGCGGCTGGTGATCCGGGATGACGGTAAGCTGCCTGAAGCAGCGGATCACGAGGTGGCGCGGGAGCTGGTCACGATAGCAGGCAACCTGCTGGACAATGCGCTGGAGGCGCTGCAAGGCGTGGACAACAAGCAGATCGAGATGGGGTTCCGGCATCAGGACAACCTGCTTACACTCCAGGTCAGTGATAACGGGCCGGGCATCTCTGCAGAGGACGGGTCTCACCTGTTTGAACAGGGTTATTCGACCAAAGGCAAGGACCGGGGCGTCGGGCTGTATCTGGTGCACCGGAGTGTGGTCAAGCTGGGCGGGACGATTACGTATGACAGCCGGATAGGGGAAGGGACCGAATGTACGGTGCAGATTCCTTATCTGGCGAAGAGTGATAATAACGCGTGAAGCATACGAGAATGATGAAGAGTGGGGATAATTCAGGAAGAGGGTGGAGAGCCCATAATGATCAAAGTACTTATTGTTGAAGATGATCCCATGGTATCGGAGATGAACAAGTTCTATTTGGAGCAGGTGGAGGGCTTCCGTGCCGGTGGATGGGCCAGCTCGGCGGGAGAAGTGCTGGAGCTGCTGGAGCAGCAGGCGTATGACCTGATCCTGCTGGATATTTACATGAAGGAGAGCAACGGGCTGGAGCTGCTGTCCGAGATCCGGCGCAGAGGCGTGAAGATCGATGTCATCGTGATCTCGGCGGCTAGCGACAAGGAGAGCATCCAGGAAGCATTGCAGAACGGGGCGGTGGACTACCTGATCAAGCCGTTTGAGTTCTCCAGGCTCCGGGCAGCGTTGAATGGATACAGGGAACAGAACCGGCTGTTCCGCAGCCAGGAGCGGCTGAACCAGTCGGAGCTGGACAGGCTGGCGAGATTCAAGCAGGAACGGACGTCTTCGCAGGAGCTGGCGAAGGGCTTCACCCGGCAGACGCTCCAGACCATCTGGCGTGCCGTCGAAGCCTGCGGCAGCGAACTGTTCTCCGCCGAGGACATCTCGGCGGTATCCGGTATCTCGCGCGTCTCCGCCGGGAAGTACTTGGTCGGGCTGACGGAGATGGGCGTGCTGGAGATGGACCTCGTCTATGGCAGCATTGGCAGACCAGTACAGAAGTACCGGATCGCCCCGAACGGCAAAGCGCTGATTACCAATTACATCTAAACTAGCTGAATAACTAGCTGAAGCTCCTGCCGTAAACTGCGGCGGAGCTTTTTGGGTTACGCTATACCGCAGCGTTCAAGATAAATACTCTTGTAATCCTGCTCTTAAGCTGATTTCAGGTTCCCAGCCGGGTAATTTGAGTTCACTGCTCCAAGGAATCATGACTTCACGTTCTCTATAGGGCCTTGCACCCCATTCAATGGGAAGCTTCAATTCCAAAATCTCCTCGATTAATTCAACCAATTGTTTAACCGAGAGCATCTCCTCCGTTGAGACACTGTATGATTCATATTCTTGTACCCAATTATTTAACAAACGCTCTGCACTTACCAGGTAGGCATTAATTACATCTCGGATATGTACCAAATTTATGATTTGCTCTCCTTTGGTCATTCCTAAGGTTTGGTTAGTAGATTGTCTTAGCTTATTCAGAAGTGCTAACAACTTGGGTCTAGTATCACCTGCACCATAATTATCAAGCAGTTTCAGGGTTATAATTTTAATCCCTTTTACATTAGAGTAATAGGCCAGAATGGCTTCGAAAGCTTGTTTGGTGGCTGCGTAGAGACATACCGGATCATATTCAGCATCCTCAAAATGTTGCCATGAGGTCCCCGTATTAATCATCTTGTTAACCTGATTTTTATCCATTGCCTCTAATAAATGTGTTCCAAAGAGAATATTACTTCGGATAAGCGCATCAATCTGATCAGGCTGATGATCTGTTAAAACTAATGCAGCAGTATGAAAGACAATATCCGGTTTCACAATTGAAAAAATCTCCAGCATTCTTTCAACCGCACCATCGTAAGTAAACGCAGAAATCTGCCCTTCAAGTCCGTCTAATTTATCAAAGTTAGAATTATCACGTGTAATAATACTGACCTGCCAACCATCTTCAATTAACCTCCGGACTAAATTCGATCCAACAAACCCTGTAGCACCGGTTACAATAGCCCTTCTGCTCATCCTTTTCTCCCGTCTCTTAAAAAGTTTCTTGACTAAATTTATGTTGAATCAGGCCGATTCATTCTTTTTGGATAGCGCTTACTTTAATAATTTACAAAACCTCTTTAATACTTTCATAAAAACAAAAGCGCTTACAAAGCCGCTATGATGAATTTGTAAAAGAGTTAAGGAGGTAAGGTAAACATGCAAAAAGCAATTCAGCCCCCACTGTCAGTACCGGATCAGCAGCATGTACTGAAACAAGGAGAACAAGGCTGGGCCCAGCGGCTCATGCAATTGAAGGTTGGCGTCATTCCGCTTCCTCTGTACGTGGTATTTGCACTTATTATTTTTGCGGCATCTGTACTGGGTGAACTGCCAAACGATATGATCGGCGGCTTTGCAGTAATTATTGTCCTGGGGGTGCTGCTCAGTGATCTGGGCTTCAAGCTTCCGGTTCTTAGGAACATCGGCGGCCCGGCCATCCTCTCATTAATGATCCCATCGTTCCTGGTGTTCTGGAATGTGCTCGATCCCTCGGTGCTCGAATCTGTTAACACCCTGATGAAGACCTCGAACTTCCTCTACCTGTACATCTCGATTCTGGTAGCCGGAAGTATTACAGGGATGAACCGGACCACGCTCATTAACGGATTCATCCGCATCTTCATCCCGATGATGGCCGGAACTCTGGCGGCGGTTGGTGCGGGACTGGGCGTAGGAATGCTGCTCGGCTATAGCGCACACCGGACGCTGTTCTACATTATCGTGCCTATTATCGGCGGCGGCGTCGGGGAAGGCATTCTCCCGTTGTCCATCGCGTTCTCGCAGATCCTCGGCGGTGAATCCGGCTCTTATGTGGCCCAGATGATTCCGGCGGCGGTGATCGGCAACGTGTTTGCGATTATCGTAGCGGGCCTGCTCAAGCGGATGGCTGACAACAATCCGTCCATCACCGGAAACGGTGTCCTGGTGAAATCGAAGGACGGCCAGAAGCTGGCGGGCAGCACGTATGACAGCGTGAAGCCGGACTTCCTGCTGATGGGCGCAGGCCTGCTGTTCGCCTGCGGGCTCTTCATCACCGGACACCTGCTGTCGCCGTTTGTCGGCATTCCGGGTCCGATCCTGATGATCTTCGCAGCCGCGCTGCTGAAGATTTCGAAGCTGCTGCCGTCCAAAATCGAGCAAGGCGCTTATCAGCTCTACAAGCTGGTCTCGGGTACTTTAACCTGGCCGCTCATGGTCGGCCTGGGGATGCTGTACATTCCGCTCAAGGATGTCGCTGCCCTGATTTCGCTTCCTTATATTATTGTCTGCGCTACCGTTATCGTAGCGATGACGATCACCGGCTACTTTACCGGCAAATGGGTCAATATGTATCCGGTAGAAGCGGCCATTGTCACCGGCTGCCGCGGCGGCCTGGGCGGAACCGGCGATGTAGCCATTCTGTCCGCATCGGGACGCATGGAGCTGATGCCCTTCGCACAGATCTCCACCCGTATCGGCGGTGCGATTACAGTAGTTGTGGCCACGCTACTCATCTCTGTATGGGGCGGCTGATCAGGGTGTTCAATCACTAGATGATGAGCCTGAATCACATGAAATCGTATCCAATCGTGTCCAATTCGTGGACAATTTCCAGGTGTCAGCTTTTATCTTGCCAATCCGATAATTATCGCGGAGAATGACTAAGGGAGTACATGAAATGTAGTGTTGACGGGGCTGCATACGGGCCTGGAAGGGTTCCGATTGCCGGAAGCTCCGATGAATATAGCAAGATCCGAGATGGATGGAACAAGCGGTTAACCAGTTGAATGGAGGAGTTACCCATGGAACTATTAGAAGAAATTATGCTGCTGCATAAAGGCGGCAAGCTTGAAACTACCCTGAAGCATCCCATCCTGTGCAAAGACGACCTGTCCAAAGTCTATACGCCGGGTGTGGCGAAGGTCTGTCAGGCGATTGCCGATGATCAGTCCCAGGCCTATGAGCTCACCACGAAGAAGAATACTGTAGCTGTCGTATCCGATGGCACGGCTGTGCTGGGGCTGGGCGATATCGGGCCGAAGGCGGCCATGCCGGTCATGGAAGGCAAAGCGGCGCTGTTCAAGCAGTTCGCAGATGTGGACGCGGTGCCGATCTGCCTGGACACCAAGGATACCGAAGAGATTATCGCGATTGTAAAAGCACTTGCCCCGACGTTCGGCGGCATTAACCTGGAGGATATCTCCTCTCCGCGCTGCTTCGAGATTGAAGCCAGACTAAGAGCCGAGCTGGACATTCCGGTCTTCCATGATGACCAGCATGGTACAGCCATTGTCGTGACTGCCGGATTGCTGAACGCACTTAAGGTGTGCGGCAAGGAGATCAAGGATGTTAAGATCGTAGTCAACGGCATCGGCGCAGCCGGCATCTCCGTCTCCAAAATGCTGCTGCATGCCGGAGCGGTGAACCTGATCGGCGTGGACCGGGAGGGCGCGATTAACCGGCTGGCGGATTATGAGCGCAGCCACTGGAGCGATTACGCCCAGATCACGAATCCTTATCTGGAAACAGGCGGACTGTCCGATGTCATTAAGGGCGCGGATGTCTTCATCGGCGTCTCCGCACCGGATGTGCTGAAGCTGGAGGATGTGCTGAACATGGCCAAAGACCCGATTGTGTTCGCCATGGCGAACCCGACCCCGGAGATTGATCCCGTGATTGCCGCGCCGCATGTGAGAGTCATGGCGACCGGCCGCTCCGACTTCCCGAACCAGATTAACAATGTGCTGTGCTTCCCGGGAATCTTCAGAGGCGCGCTGGATTGTGAGGCTACAGACATCAATGACGATATGAAGCTGGCGGCAGCGGAGGCCATCTCCTCAGTGATTGATCCCTCCGAGCTGCACGAGAACTATATCATTCCCGATGCTTTCGATCCGCGGGTGGTAGAGAGAATCCGCATAGCTGTAGCCGAAGCGGCAGCGAGGAGCGGCGTAGCCCGCAAAGACCTGTTGGTCGGCATTAACTGATACGAATTCGAATGAAGATATTGAAACGGCAAGCTCCCCTAAGAGCTTGCCGTTTTTGTGCAGGCAGGGGATCGGGATGTGGCTCTAATGGGAAGGCCCCGCACTTTCACACCGGACCGGAAGGCAGGTCATCCCCGGCTGAGCATGTCATGGTTATGCCGGCGGAATTACGGGTAATCAATGGGAGATTCAGGGCCGGATGCGGCTATTCCGGCTATACATAAATCTGACACTGGAGGGTACAAACATGAGCGAGGAAGAAGTGGAAGCAACCGGCTGGGATGCTATTGAAGATCAGATGAGGAGATTGTACGGACAGCAGGAGCCGAAGCATTATGCTGCAATCCTGCCTTATAGGCTGGGAGGGAAAGACCCGCTTAGCGGAATCAGCGCCTATGAAGCGCAGCAGCCTTATCCGCATTGGCATTTCGTAACGTTCGGGTTCTCTGAGCTGTACGATAAAGAGTCGGAGAACCTCGAATACAGCGGCTACGGCTTCGAGCTGACCTTCCGGCTGGCCCGCAGTGCAGAAGAACAGGAGCCTCCGGCTTGGGCGATCAATCTGCTCCAGAATATGGCCCGCTATGTATTCTCCAGCGGGAATATCTTTGCCTCCGGTCATTATCTGGATGCGAACGGCCCCATCTGTCTGGGCGCGGACACCCGGCTGACTGCGCTGGCTTTTATTGATGATCCGGAGCTTCCAGCCGTGGATACGCCCAATGGACGGGTTGAATTTCTGCAAATGGTGGGAATTACAGCGGATGAACTGGAAGCCATGATGACCTGGAATACGACCTCATTCCTGCATGCCAGCCAGGAGAGGCTCCCCGCCTATATCACCGATCTTACCCGGGACTCGCTGCTTCTGCTTCCTGCCATTAAGGAAGCTGTCCGTCAAGGCATCGAGCGTGACGGGTCCCAGACGGGTATCCTGTATGTAGATGAATTGGGCTTCGAGCCTGCAAAGAACCGACTGCTGGGCAGCGCACCGGCTGTCCTGACCATGGGGGCACGGCAGGCCGCGTCGGTAGCCAGCCTGCTGCGCGGACGATTGCTGAAGGGGAAGCCGCTGAGGTTAACCTGCCCGAAGCTGCAGGTCTTGCTGGAACCGGCTCAAGAGACTGGTTGTGTACAGGATGGGGAGAACGTCCGAATCAGCCTGAGTGAAGCGGCTATCCTGGAGCTGGAAGCGAAGCTCCAGCCCAAGGAAGGCGAGTTCCGGCTGTCCACCGCCAAAGACCTGAAGGTGCAGGTGAGAAAGACCTATATCAAAGACCAAGAGGGCAATGTGGTAGAGGTTATCGGCTAACCTAATTGCTATCATTGCTATCCTGTGTTACTCCATCCCGAATCTTTAGCTTTTCTTTAGACTTAGTTTAGTCTGATTTAAGAATGACCGACTATATTTAAGGAACAAAGAAAAGCGCTCAAAATATGGGAACGGGAGTCAACCATGGTCAAATTGAATTTATTTATCCGTATTTGCGTTGCAGTGCTGCTGGTGCTGGGCATTATCTATGTCGGCTCGCTGGTGAATTTCATTTTTAATCCGATTATCTCGTTGTTCAATGTCGTGATTGTGCCGTTGATGCTGGCCGTCTTCTTCTATTATCTGCTTCGTCCCTTGATTGATTATCTGTCCTCACGAAAGCTGAATCGTTCCTTGGCCATCCTGCTGGTCTATCTGGTCATCGCTGTTCTGCTGCTGGGATTCACGGTAGGCGTCTGGCCTTCGCTGCGGAATCAGCTGGTGAATGTGGTTAATAATATGCCGGGTGTGCTGAGAGCGGTGGGAGATCAGCTTAGTAAGCTGGAGAACAGTGAGCTATTGTCCAATCTGATCCCCGAGAATACGAATCTGTCCAGCCAATTGATGGACTATCTGAACAAAGGCTTCTCGCTGGCGACAGTCTATGTGTCCGGGCTATTCGCCTTTGTCTCCAATTTCGCTATTGTGCTTTTTACCTTTCCGATCCTGCTGTTCTATATGCTCAAGGAGGGCGGGAAGTTTGGCGACAAGCTTGTGAGCTTCTTCCCTAAGCGGTATCATGAGGAGGGTGCGGGAGTTATTGCTGAAATCGACGGAGTGATGGGCAGCTTCATCGTCGGCAGAGTGCTGGTCAATCTGGCGCTGGGCGTCCTGATGTATATCGGGTTCCTGATCATCGGCCTTCCGTATGCGCTGCTGCTGACACTGGTGGCTGTGCTGATGAACTTTATCCCGTTTATCGGAGCGATTCTGTCCACCGTGCCGATCTTCATCTTCGGCTTAATTGAGTCACCATCTACGGCCATCTGGTCCATTGTAGTGGTACTTGTCGCGCAGCAGATTCAGGATAACCTGGTGGCCCCCTATATCTTCGGCAAAAGCATGGATATCCACCCGCTGACAACGATCATTCTAGTCCTGGCCGGCGGCGATTTCGGCGGAATCATCGGCATCCTGGTCATTATTCCGGTCTATATGATGCTCAAAATCATCATCGTCAAGCTGTATCAGCTGTTCATCCGTAGCCGCTGGGACGAGGAGCAGGCATTGCCTGCGGAACCAGTGCCCGGGGGCACGGCGCCGTCTGCGGATGCAGAGGAGTAAGAGCAGAGTTGGTGCTGAGTTAAGAAGCGAGTTAGGGCAGATTGGGAGAAGAGGTGGAAAAAAGGCACTTGTTTCTCGCAGAATGGACTGATGCGGGGAATTAGTTGGAAAAAGTACACTTAATCTGCCAAAATATATTGATTCGCCTAAAGTCGGCTCCAATAAGTGTTGTTTATCCAACTAATGGTTGAAAGTGTCTCTGTAACGCCAAATTAGATGTACTAAATCCACTTGCTTCACCCGCTGTGTTCTGAGCTATACATTTGATACAACCGGTCACTAATCCGAACTTAAAAAAGGGCTGTCCCAAACGCCGTCATCGGGCTTGGGATAGCCCATCTTCAATTAAGATGCTCTCACAATAAGCAGAAGAGTGGATGCTCGCTCTGCGAACGGACCCAACCGTTGTTCCAATCCGCTCCGTTCCCCCAGATGGATCTCCGTGGACATTGGTAATCCACGGCCATCCCGGACCAGTGCCGAACGTTGCCCCGCTCCTACTCCCGCATCAAAAACGCCCGCGTCCGCTCCAGCTTCGGGCTCCCGAAGATCTCTTCCGGTGTGCCCGATTCGGCAATCTCCCCGTTGTCCATGAAGAATACGCGGTCGGCGACATCGCGGGCGAAGCTCATCTCATGGGTGACGATCATCATCGTCATGTTCTCCTCGGCCAGCTGGCGGATGACACGCAGCACCTCGCCGGTTAATTCAGGATCCAGCGCCGAGGTCGGCTCGTCGAACAGGAGAATGTCCGGGCTCAGCATCATTGCCCAGGCAATAGCCACACGCTGCTTCTGCCCGCCTGATAGCGTGGAGGGGTAGACGTCCGCTTTGTCAGCCAGGCCTACCTTGGCGAGCAGCTCCCGGCTCTTGGCCGTGATCTGCTGCACACTCTCCCGCTTCAGCGTGCGCGGGGCAATCTCCAGGTTATCCCGCACACTGAGATGCGGAAAAAGATTAAAATGCTGGAATACCATTCCCATGTTTGAGGTGATCTCTCTAATCGCTGCCGTACTGGTGTAACGGCCATCCTCAACAAGCGCTTTCCCGCAGATCGAGATGCTGCCGCCGGTGACCTCCTCCAGATGAACCAGACTGCGCAGCATAGTGCTTTTGCCCGAGCCGGAAGGTCCGATCACGGCAACGACCTCGCCGGGGGTAACGTCAAAGCTAATCTTGTTCAGCACATCAGTGCTGCCGAAGGATTTCTGTAATTGCCGTACTTCAATCATGCTACTCATAGCCTAACAGCCCTTCTACTCAAATTTGAATCGTCTCTCCAGCAGCTTGAAGAATAACGTAAGCACCAGTGTCATCAGCAGATAAATAACGCCCGCTACGACAAAAGGCGTGACGGTGAAATCACGGTTCACCGCCGTCTTGGCGAAATTCAGCAGCTCCGGCACCGCCACGGCATACAGCAGAGCGGTATCCTTGACCAGCGTGATGGACTCATTAGCAACCGCCGGCAGAGCCACCCGGAACATCTGGGCAAGAATTACCTTGCGCAGGGTCTGCCATTTGCTGAGCCCGAGAACCTGGGCAGCCTCATGCTGTCCTTTATCAATCGAGAGCAGCCCGCCCCGGAAAATCTCGGCGAAATAAGCGCCGTAATTCAGAATAAATCCGAGGCTGGCCGCTACGAAACGGTCCATGACCAGATATTCCCCGATCACGGGAATCTGCGGCAGGCCGAAGCAGAAGAAGAACAATTGCAGCAAGAGCGGCGTTCCGCGCATGACGTAAATATAAGCGTGCGCGATCCAGGCCAGCGGCTTCAGCGTGCTTTTGGCCATCAGCGTGACGACCATCCCGAGCGGGATGGACAATACAATGACGATCAGGAACAGCAGCACCGTAGTCCGGGCGCCTTCCAGCATCGGTCCGGAAATTCTAATAATATAATCGATATCGATGTCTACACCCGGCTCCTAAACGATAGCATCTAGTTCAATACCTTATTCTCTCCGAACCACTTGGTCGAGATTTCGGCGGCGGTTCCATCACTGCCCAGTTCATCCAGCGCCTTCTGCAGCTCATCGAGCAGAGCTTCATTTCCCTTCTTGATGCCAATACCATATTGCTCAGGGGCCAGCGATTCCTCCATCAGCTTGTACGTATCCGGCTCCTTGGCTATGTAATATCGGGCTACAACCTCATCAATCACAACGCCATCCAGACGGCCCGACTTCAGGTCGGTCAGCGCCAGCACATTATCGGTGAATTCAGACACGCCGCCAAGCTCGGCCTTGATCGGATTCGCATCCAGGGCATCTGCGGCAGAGGAGAGGCTCTGGAGTCCGATTTCTTTACCGGCCAGATCCTGAAGCTTCGCAAGTGCTGAATCCGCCAGCACAACGACCACCTGGCTGTTCTCCAGATAAGGCTTCGTGAACAACACCTTGTCCTTGCGTTCATCCGTGATGGTGTAGCCGTTCCAGATCATATCAATCCGTCCGCTGTTCAGCTCGGACTCCTTGGCGGACCAGTCGATCGGCTGGAAGGTAACTTCACGGCCCATCTTCGCGGCAGCCGCCTTGGCATAGTCAATATCAAAGCCGACGATCTCATTGTTATCATCTCTGAAGCCCATCGGGGCGAATTTGTCGTCGATGCCGATCACCAGCTTCCCATCCTTGCCTCCTGAGCTGGAGCAGCCTGCAATTACGGCAACCGCCAATATTACGAGTAGAACCCATATTCTTTGTCTCTTCATCTCTCTAATCCCCCTAGTAGATTGCGTGCAGCATCCTTTGCTTTAGTTCGTTAATACGTTATCAGTTTATCATGATAGCATATCGGTTGAGCTACTGTCGATAGAGTTGAGAAGCCTACATGTGTCCAAAATATATCAAATCATATACTGAAACCGCCTCCATCCCGGCGAAGCCGAAAGGGGGGCGGTTACTGGAAACTTTTATATAGTTACGCCAAGTCTAATTAACCTAAGCTAACCTCAATATTGCGTATTGCCCGATTGGCTGGTCTTGCCTGAGGCATAACCCTTGAAGAGGGTGGGCACATTGCGGTAGCGGGTATTGGTGATCCGGGCGGCGCTGCTGCTGCTGTCTGTGCGGAAGATGGAGTCTTTGACATTGGAGATGTCGGAGCTGTCCAGGGTGAAGTTCACAGCATAGGAGGTGCCGCCGTTCTGGCGGGCCAGCTTGCCGATGTCATCGGCTCTGAAGTTTTTAATGTTGATGGTGCCCGCAGCGTTCGCCTGGAACACTTTATCGTAAGCTTTGTACGCACCGCCGCCTGTGATATTGACGGTACCGGAAGCCTTCAGCGTCAAGGCATCCTCGCCGACATCCTGCCAGGTCACATTGGAAATGGTCGCATTCCCGTAACAGTGCACCCCGTCTGCGCCGGGAGCGCCGATAATTACATTTTTAAGTGTAGCATTCTTTTCCAGCCGGAAGATGGGCTTCTGATTCTCTGCCTGGCTGCCGTCTCCAAGGGTGCTGGGATTGGCCACATAAGTCTGGCCGCTGCCGTTAAAGGTCTGGCCTGCTGGAACTACAATCGTAGCATTGACCACAATTGGGGTTGCGGCAGATACCTGGGAAGGACTGGAAACATAGAACGAAGACAACATGACAACCGACAGAAGCAAGCCTGCAACCTTTTTCAAAAACATTCCGCCCTTCAACAGTAGAATATAGGCCCGGCGAGCCGGTACCTGGTGGGGAATACGAGCAGATGTGCACCTCTGACCGCACCCGATATCTAAGATATTTCAGAACACGTGTGCATAGAACAATTTTCCTTTTATTGAGATGTATTACCATATTCAAAGGCGCAATTCGAAGCGGGTTGCAAACTAAGTTATAAAGGATAACAATAGTTGAGTAGGAGCGTAGACTAACAGAGCGGAGGAGATTAGATTGACTCAGGAAGAACTTGACGAGATGATGGAAATGCAGTGGCAGAGAGAGAAAGATGAGAAGGTGAAGAAGTATTCCATTCTGAATACATATGCCCGAAAGGGGCAGACCGTACTGGCGGGCTCCTCGCTGATGGAGTATTTTCCGGTGAACGAATTACAACAGACGCTGGAGAAGCAGACGGTCATCTATAATCGCGGGATTGCAGGTTATGTGACACGTGAATTATTGGAGTCTTTGGAAGAATGTGTGCTTGCGCTTGCGCCTTCGCGGCTGTTCATTAATATCGGCACGAACGACATTAGTTCAGCGGATGGGGAGTATGAGCCTCAGAAGCTGCTTGCGAACTATGATGAGATCCTCACCCGGATTGGCGCAAGGCTGCCTGAATGCAAGGTGTATGTCATGGCTTATTATCCTGTGAACGCCAAGGCTGACTTCCCCGGTGTGGATCAGGAGATGAAGGAGAGCTACTTCCGGACGAGAACGAATGCGGCGCTGCTGGAAGCGAATCAAGCCGTTGAAGAACTGGCCTTGAAGCATGGTTATATGTTCATTAATGTCAATGAAGGGCTGACGGACGAAGAAGGAAATTTGAAGGAAGAGTACACGATGGATGGCGTTCATATGTATGCTAACGGGTACGCGGTGGTGCTGCAACATCTGCAGAAATATTTGTAAAAAGCAGGACTTCCTCCAACACTTAACATAGTATTAGTCCAATGCTTAAACATTGGACTAATACTAACAATCTCAACGGTAATCTGCTGAGTGGGCCTTGCTCTGTTAACCTGGTAATTTTCTAACTGGTCTGCTTAAACTGAGCCAGTACTTCATCACTTACTGTCCGTGAATTTGGATTTCATTCTAATCAGCAGCATACTGAAGGATTAATCAAATTGCTCTGTAGTGTGCCAGGTTAGCACCCTGTTAGCGTATTACATAATTTGAATAATGCTTAAGTTGGACCAGCTTGCATTGATTATACGAGTAGTAAATGTACCGTCTGTAGTCAAACTGCAATCTAATCGTAAGGTTTGAGGCGCTGCATTTCCGGTTGGCAACAATCCACTGCTGTTTAAAGAGATAGCCGTAGCGGCTGCTGTAGCACCAGCCGGATGTGCAAATTTGTTGAGTGCGGATAAGTGCACCGGTGTGTTATTGAGGTAAAGCAGAGCTTCTGAACTGCTAATATCTAAAGTACCGGGTGCATAAGTAATTCTGACTGTATAAGCAATAAAATATAAACTGTTGGGTAAAAGCGTAATTTCTGTATTGTTAGGTCCACCGAGCACGATCCCAGTTCCATTAATAAAATCTACCGTAAATGGTACCGGAGTTGGAGTGGGTTCCACTGTACCAGTCGGAGAAAACAAGGCATTATTATTAATTATGGCGGGCCCGGTAACACCTGTGAGGCCGGTAGCACCTGTGAGGCCGGTAGCACCTGTGAGGCCGGTAGCACCTGTGAGGCCGGTAGCACCTGTGAGGCCGGTAGCACCTGTGAGGCCGGTAGCACCTGTAAGGCCGGTAACACCTGTGAGTCCGGTAGCACCTGTGGTTCCTGTAACTCCTGTAACTCCTGTAACACCGGTCTCGCCCGTTGCCCCCGCCCCTGGCCCGGTCGGTCCGGTTGGGCCCGTCACTCCTGCACCAGTCGGCCCCGTGGGTCCGATCGTTCCGGATGGACCCGTCGGCCCTGGATCACCCGGCGCACCTGTAGGACCAGTTACTCCTCCGCCGGCCCCGGCCGGCCCGGTCGGTCCTGGATTGCCCGGTGCACCTGTAGGACCGGTTGCTCCTCCGCCGGCTCCGGTCGGTCCTATCGGTCCGGTCGGTCCGGTCGGTCCTCTTTCTCCCGTAGGCCCTGTCCCTCCGCCGTTATGTTCTCCGAGCAGTTCTTCAGACACTAACCGGTGTGCTGTTACCAGTTGGCCTGTGCTGCTCTTGCCCCACACTGAAATTTGAAGCGGATCACTGACTTCAGACGTAGCTGGCGTATCAAAGGTAAATTCAAAAGCATCAAAATCAGCGTAATAATTCTTCGTAAAGACTTGATTCGCTGAAAGAGAGTGTACTTCGCTTACATACAAGACTCTTGTGCCGGCACTCAAATGATAGCCCTGAATCGAAACAGAGGAAGCCGTGCTAACACTGCGGTTATCGACTTTAACGGTAACCTGCTGAGTGGGCCTTACTCCGTTAACCGGGTTATTTTCGATCGGGCCTGTGGATAAATGAGCCATTCCTTCATCCCTTCCTGTCCATGAATTTGGGTTGTGTTCAAGTCTGCGGCATATTTAATGATTAATATAGTAATATTCAGACTTGCCGGTTTGGTGTGGACTTAGGATTGAATCCGCTATAGCGGTGAACAACAGAAAAGAGACAGCTCAAGGAGTGAGGAAGCCTCCTGAGCTGTCTCTTATTGTGTAATCTTCTAACCCGCTAAGCTATCAAGATATAAAGAGATCAATAACACCCATGACCGGGGACTTCCGTCTATGCCAGCGGATGAGACTTAGTCCAGACCCTCAGATCAATTCCCGTCTCCGCTTCAAATATACATACAGCACAATGCCCGACACGGAGCAGACGGCTGCGCACAGCCCGATGAATCCGTACCCCGCCTGGAGACCGCGCAGCAGGCCAAGTTCGGTAGTGCTCCCGTACATCCCTTTGACGGTCTCAATAACCCAGCCGATAATGTAGTTGCCGATGACGCTCCCGAGGCCCATTAAGGTGACCACAAAGGTAATGGCGGTGTCGCTTCCATTCGGGTAGCGGCGGGCAATAAAAGCCATCACGGTAGGATAGATAATAGCGATCCCGGCCCCGGATATGGCGAACAAAAAGGCGAGACGCTCTCCGCCAGCCAGAGCGACGAAGGTGCAGAACCCCGAGAAGCAGGAGAAGATAATCAGCGAGAGAACGAAGCCGATCTTGTCTGTCAGCGGGCCGATCAGGAGCCTGCCCAGCGAGAAGAGCAGGAAGAAGGCCGACAATAAGCCAGAAGCGCGGACAGTATCCCAGGCATAGGCTTTTTCCAGAAAATTAACCAGCCAGCCGCCTACGGCCAGCTCCGAGACAACGCCGAACGACAGAATCATCACCATCATCCAAAGTGCGGGATCACGCATCAGGGTACGGAAGGAGGTGCGGTCCTCATTTGGCAGATCATCCCCTGGAAACGTGCTGCGCAGCGCCGAGAGGATCGGCAGCAGACAGAGCGACAGCATGACTAGATACATCCCCCGCCAGTCCAGCGTATGCCCGAATACACTTAGCGACATCACCCCGGTAGCCAATAGCGGTGCTACGGTCGAGCTTAGTCCATAGAAGAAATGGGATAGGTTCATCATCATCCCCGTGTTTTTGACGAAGATGCGTGCTCCCAGAATCGCCAGTCCAATCTCCAGCATCCCGTTCCCGATGTACATCAGGAAGTAAGAGGAAGCAAACAGCGGATAGCTGTGCGAGAGGAAGATCAGCACACCAGAGATCACCATCGAGGCGAATGAAATAATAGTGACTGCCTTGATGCCCCCTCTGCGGACAAGAATAGCCGTGAAGGAGCAGGCAATCAGATACCCAAGCGCATTCAGCGAGAGCAGGGTGCCGAGCTGTCCCTCATTAAGGCTGAAGGCCAGCTGAATCCGCGGAATCGCCGGCCCTTTGATATTCTCGGAGATGCCAAAGACCACGAAGCCGAGGAAGATGGTAACGAGCTGCATGATATAGACGGTGTTGCGTTTGCTTGTAGCATTACTGGACTGAGCTTTCAAAATAAAGTGCCTCCTGAGTGCTGCTTGTTAGAATACGTGTATTGTAGTTAGTTTCCGGCGAAAGGGCAAGGGTTGATTGATCCCGTAGTTCCGGTTTCATGCAGCTTGCCCAGAGTGAATTGGATTGCTTCTCCTTCTGCGTTAAGAATATGGGCTAGTCCAAGCATTTCCATAGCAATGGAAGAGAACAGCAGGTTGACGGCGTCCTCCCTTGATAATGTAATCGAAGGTGTGATGTTTGGAATATTGGGATTGGACAAGAGGTAACCTCCTTAAGTTCTGTTAAAAGAACACCTTCAAGACCGTTCCCATATGCGGACAGATGGGGTTCGGCTCGAAGGTGCCCTTAAGGGGAGATATAGGTTTACAGGATTTGAATTATGCTCAACCTTGTTCGTGCCGGAAGAAAAGCAGCGGAACCTCCTGAAAGTACAGCACTAACAGTAAAGTTGAGGTTCTGTGTTCCGGCCCCCGTCTGAATGAGAGTACTTCCTTGTAAGGTCAAGCCTGTTCCGTTCGTGTATTCTTTCTCTACAATTACAGTTAAAGGTTGCAAATCTGTGTTCAGGTAAGTTAGCAGTTCAACATCAGCCGTTGTTGCAACAGCATTTACACTGATTCTGGCGGAAATGGTGACCAAGTAGAAGCTGTTGGGCTGCAAAGTAATATACTGATTTGCAGGTCCAACAAGTGTGATTCCACTACCGTTATTAAATGTTTCTGTAAATGTAACAGGCGTATATGTTGTTACTATATTTCCCGCATTAAATTGAAACGCGGCATTATTGGCAACGATACTAGGGCCCGTAACCCCTGTGACGCCAGTGACGCCGGTGAGACCAGTGAGGCCAGTGACGCCGGTGAGACCAGTGAGACCGGTAAGTCCCGTGGCTCCAGTCTCCCCGGTAAGTCCCGTAGCGCCAGTCTCCCCAGTGAGTCCCGTGGCTCCGGTCTCCCCAGTGAGTCCCGTGGCTCCGGTCTCCCCAGTGAGCCCCGTGGCTCCGGTCTCCCCAGTGAGCCCCGTGGCTCCGGTCTCCCCAGTGAGCCCCGTGGCTCCGGTCTCCCCAGTGAGACCTGTGGCTCCGGTCTCCCCGGTAAGTCCCGTGGCTCCGGTCACTCCGGTAAACCCCGTTTCTCCCGTGAGACCGATACCTGTCATCCCTGTGGCTCCTGTTTCCCCGGTAAGACCTGTGGCTCCGGTCACTCCGGTGAGCCCCGTGATTCCGGTCACTCCGGTAAGTCCCGTGACTCCGGTCACTCCGGTAATCCCGGTGGCTCCAGTCACCCCGGTAAGCCCGGTGACACCTGTCAATCCAGTAGCACCAGTGAGCCCAGTGAAGCCCGTCAAACCAGTAGCACCGGTGAGTCCAGTGGCTCCGGCCCCGGTCATCCCCGTGGGTCCTTGTTCACCAATTGGAATCCAGTCAGTGTACGTGTTACCGCCATCCTGGCTACTGCGGTAATAGAGCGCTGGATTGGAAATATAGAGCTGCTGCACGTAGTCGCCGACGCGAGAGACATAAATCGTCCAGACAGCGGGGTGAGGCAGAGGTGGGTCTCCTGGGGCTGGTGGGCCGTCCGGGGGCGGCGGACCGTTCGGGTTAGCCGAGCTGTAGACGCCGGGCTGGTTGAAGCTACTCAGCGTACTCCCGGAAGGTTCATCATTGTTGATGGGGAAGACACCGTCTTCGGCATCCAGCACGACATCACCCGTCTGACCATTCACACTGGTGACCGCTCCTGGAGCCCCGGTCGGCCCGGGAAGTCCGGTAGGTCCGACCAGCGTGGGAACATTGGCGGCAGTCTTTAGCTTAGAATCCAGCATCATTTCTTGACGGAAGATGGTGTCCAGCATGGATTGGGCGCTGCTATTTACCTCCATCACCTGTGCCAGTGTGGCAGGAGGGCCGGTGAGCCCTGGCAGTGTACCCAAGGCGTACTGGATCTTCTCACCTTCAGCGTTAATGATATGGGCTAGTCCAAGCTCTTCCATGGCAATGGAAGAGAATAGCAAATTGACTACATCATCCCGTGATAATGTAACCGTAGGGGTGATGTTTGGAATATTGGGGTTGGACATTGGGCTACCTCCTTAATAATAGGGGACAGTAACAAGATATTCACAGCGTTTCTTGAGGTGAACGTACAAGAGCCTATTTGTAGAGTTGTTCATGTCCAGTACAATAGCTTGAGATTAGAATAAATGAAGGGTTGATGGAACGGAACAACAAAAAGCTCGCACTGGCAGGGAAGAAAGATCTTCCTGCGGAGTACGAGCAATTTATATCCATTGGATGTGCTTGATTAGAAAGTGTATATCCAATGTCCTGGAGAGGACGATGGATTAGTTTAACATTACTACTGTTACTTCATGTAGAAAGAGATCGCATCGGAGCTGTGATCAGCATTGGAATAATTGGTTTGGAGTGCCCCTTTTGCTTGTTAATTCGGCTCTTTGGTTCCAGGCAGCACATACTTACATGATTAATTAATATAGTAATATTCATTCTTCCTGGCATTCATGCTTGCCCCTCAGATCAATTCCCGCCGCCGCTTCAAATATACATACAGCACGATGCCGGACAGGGAGCAGACGGCAGCGCATAAGCCGATGAACCCGTACCCTGCCTGGAGACCGCGCAGCAGGCCAAGCTCGGTGGTAGAACCGTATATTCTTTTGACCGTCTCAATCACCCAGCCGATAATATAGTTGCCAATGACGCTCCCGAGTCCCATTAAGGTAACCACGAAGGTGATGGCAGTGTCACTCCCGTTCGGGTAACGGCGGGCGATGAAGGCCATAACGGTAGGGTAGATAATCGCGATTCCCGCCCCGGACAAGGCGAACAGGAAGGCGAGACGTTCCCCGCCCGCCAAGGCGGCGAAGGTGCAGACCGCCGAGAAGCAGGAGAAGATGATCAGTGAGAGGACGAAGCCGATCCGGTCCGTCAGTGCGCCGAGCACGAGCCGCCCGAGAGAGAATAACAGGAAGAAGACCGAGAGTAAGCCGGAGGCGCGGACGGTGTCCCAGGCGTAGGCTTTTTCCAGAAAGTTAACCAGCCAGCCGCCCACGGCAAGCTCCGAGACAACGCCGAAGGACAGGATCAGGACCATCATCCAGAGTGCGGGGTCACGCATCAGCGTACGGAAGGACGTACGGTCCTCCTGTGGCAGATCATCCCCGGGAAATGTGCTGCGCAGTGCCGACAGGATCGGCAGCAGGCAGAGCGACAGCATAACCAGATACATCCCGCGCCAGTCGAGCAGATGCCCGAACACACTCAGCGACATCACCCCGGTAGCGAGCAGCGGCGCAACGGTTGAGCTTAATCCATAGAAGAAGTGGGATAAGTTCATCATCATACCCGTGTTTTTGACGAATATGCGTGCCCCCAGAATCGCCAGACCGATCTCCAGCATCCCGTTCCCGATATACATCAGGAAGTAGGACGAAGCAAACAGCGGATAGCTGTGCGACAGGTAGATCAGCACCCCTGAGAGGACCATAGATGCGAACGAAATAATAGTGACGGCCTTGATGCCCCATTTGCGGACAAGTACAGCGGTGAAGGAGCAGGAGATCAGATAGCCAAGCGCATTCAGAGAGAGCAGGGTGCCAAGCTGGCCTTCATCCAGATTGAAAGAGAGCTGAATCCGCGGGATGGCGGGTCCTTTGATATTTTCCGAGATGCCAAAAACGACAAAGCCCAGAAAGATGGTTACGAGCTGCATAATATAGACGGTGTTGCGTTTGCTGCCTGTTGAGCTGGCGGAATTACCGGATGGGACGTTCACAATAGATAGCCTCCTGGATGATCAAAGATAGATGGGTCTTACTTCCGTTTAACCAGATGGAACCGGTAATTCAGGCTGTCCGTGGTTGTGGTAATCAGTCCGCTCATGAATTCCTGCCGGGTATCCTGCTGAATGATCAGCTCAGGCATATGCCCCTGCGGAATGATCTCCCTGCACCCGCTGCGCAGATCCTCCAGCATCTCTGGCGCTATATTGTCACCGGTGATTACGATCATGGCCGGGTTGATGATGCTGATGATGGATACCAGTGCATGTATGACCAACATGGTGGGGGCACCCGTACCCTGGAGCAGCCGGAGCTGCTCTTCCCGGGTCATGCCGTAAGGCAGGTAGGACACCTCCCCGCTAAAAAAGCTGCTCCCGTTCAGCAAACGTCCGTTCACCATGAAGCCGGCCCCCGGAAAATGATTCTTGGGGAAGGTCAGCACCGCAAAATGACTCTCTTCGTCCAGGAGCAGCTTCTGGTACAAGCCGTACACCGTCAGATTCATATCATTCTCAATGACGATCTCTACCTCTTCATAGCGTTCCTGCAGGAAAAGTCCGAGCGGCTGGTCTGCGAGCGCGGGGACATCACAGATGCCTATCCGGTCATGCTGTACTACCCCAGGAATGCCGATGCCGATCGCCTGTACATTCAGGTGGAGTGTGATAATCTCATCCAGCCAGTCTGCGAGGGTAGACGGGGTAATCTCGTGAAATTCCCTAACAGCTTCCTCGATGATTTCACCGTTCAGATTGGCTAGCGCATAGGTAATGGATTGCTGGCCGCCCTCCGAACGCACAATCATACAGATAATATAAGAGTAATCTGCATTGAACTGATACAATCTGGCCGGTCTGCCTCCGCTGGATTCTTCCCAACCCAGCTCCAGAATCTCGCCGGTGCGGACAAGTTCATTCAGGATGGTGCCGCAGGTAGCCACGCTCAGCCGGGTCTGTCCGGCAAGGGAGGCTTTGGTGCCGGTGCCCGAGGTGCGCAGTGCATGCTTCACCAGCTCTACATTTATTTTCTTGACCAGCTGTGTGTTATGAGACGGCTGTACCATAGCAGATCTATCCTCCCGGATAATTCTATTGATGTTATTAAAAGAGTTGTAATAAGTGCATTGTAGTTAGTTTACGACGAAAGGGCAAGATATAATTGAAAGGAAAGCAGAGCCGGCTCAGCCCAAGAAGGTCATAAACTATAGGTTCACTGCTCTTTCGTTCCATAACGGATAAAAGCCCGTACCTGGCAGGGAGCATAAGCCGCTGCCAAATACGAGCATAAAATCATTGTTGGTTAAGCTAACATAAATACTGTTACTTCAGTAGAATTTCCCCGCATTGTTGCATTCGCGGTTAAGCACTGCACAGTCAAAACGGCATTTCCTGCACCTAAAAGATTAATAATTGTTGTGGAACTGTGATTAGCATTGGAATTGTTGGCTGTTAAAGTATGGCAGTTGTTAGATCTCTATAGAATTGAAAAGATGTGTTGTTGGTGCTTGTTGCCACAGAATACGCTGCTACATAGACGTGGTTGCCGACAAGAGTGATTTGCCCTATAGTCCCTCCTGAAGTAGAAAGTGTAATATTGCTTCCTTGACCTGTTGCGACCACATCAAAGGGTACGGGACCTGCGGCAGTAATAACAGCATCTGTAGACAGGTTCGCGAATAAAAACTCAGTGGATATTATGCCGGTAGCTCCGGTAACTCCGGTAACACCTGTAAGTCCGGTAACGCCTGTGAGTCCAGTAACACCAGTAGCGCCAGTAGCGCCAGTAGCGCCGGTAGCGCCAGTAGCAGCGGTAGCGCCAGTAGCGCCAGTAGCGCCAGTAGCGCCGGTAGCGCCAGTAGCGCCGGTAGCGCCAGTAGCAGCGGTAGCGCCAGTAGCACCAGTAGCTCCAGTAGCGCCGGTAGCGCCAGTAGCAGCGGTAGCGCCAGTAGCGCCGGTAGCAGCGGTAGCGCCAGTAGCACCGGTAGCCCCAGTAGCACCGGTATCGCCGGTAGCACTAGTAGCGCCGGTAACTCCTGTAGAACCAGTACCGCCCGTTGCCCCAACACCTGGACCGGTCGGTCCTGTTACACCGCGAGGCCCCGTGGTTCCTGTAGTTCCGGTTGCCCCGGTTGCCCTCCCCCTGAACCAGTCGGTCCGGTAACTCCAGGGGGCCCGTGACTCCTGCGCCGGTCGGTCCGATCCCTCCAGGGGGCCCTTGTTCTCCAGCAGGTCCTGTCGCTCCTGCGGCTCCGGTCGGTCCAGTAGCCCCTGCTCCCCCGCCGTTGTGTTCTCCAAGCAGTTCTTCAGACACCAGCCGGTGTGCGGTCACCAGTTGACCTGTACTACTCTTGCCCCATACCGATACTTGAACAGGATCATTCACATCAGCGGGAGAATTAGAGGTAACAAACGTAAATTCAAAACCATTAAAATCTGCGTAATAATTCCTCGTAATCACTTGATTTACTGCAATAGGGAGTACTTCGTTAACGTACAAGACCCTTGTTCCCGCGTTTAGATAATAACCCTGAATGGATATTGAGGAAGCCGAGACAGCGCTGCGGTTATCCATTTTAACGGTGACCTGCTGAGTAGGCCTTATTCCGTTAACCGGGTTATTCTCGATGGGTCCTGTTGATAAAAAGGCCATATCCTTCTCACTTCCTGTCCGTATATTGAATTTCGTTTCAAAATACATGCTGAGTCAGCAGCATAATGAATGGCTAATATAGGAATATTCTGGCCTTACGCTTTGGTGTGGACTTAGTGGTTGCAGCTGCCATAACCAGGCATATGAATCACAGAGGCGTAGAAGGGGGACCGCTGATTCCAGTCAGAGTTCCCAGGGCATACTGGAGTTTCTCGCCTTCGGCGTTAAGGATATGAGCAAGTGCCAGCTCCTGCAAGGCAATGGAGGACAACAGTAAGTTAACGGTATCATCTCTTGTTAACGTAACCATGGGGCTAATATTGGGGATGTTGGGATTGGACAATAGGTTAGCCTCCTTTTAAATAGAATTATTTCATCCTATTCCTGGAGTTCCCCCGCTGAGACGGTAAGAACCTATACTTATCACAATAAAAAGAAATTAGCAGATCGATCAGCTTGCAAATAAACAAAAACAGTCCTGCATGGATTCTCTCCTTTGCATGACTGTTTCTTTCTGCCGGAAGGGCAGGTTCACAATTGGCACCAGAACAGGCAGGTGTGCCTAACGCAATTCGCCCGGTGTCCGCAGCTTGACCTGCTTGAACACCCGGTTGAAGGTGCGGATATTGGTGAAGCCGCATTCCAGAGCGATATCCAGAATGCTTTTGTCGGTGCCCAGCAGCAGGCGTTCGGCCTGGTTGACGCGGATGCTGTTCAGGTAGGCTATGTAGCTCATGCCCGAGATGCTTTTGAAGAAGCGTGAGAAGTAGAACAGGCTCATATTGGCCTGACGGGCGGCATCGGCGAGGGTGATGGGGTGCATGTAATGGGTGTCGAGATATTCCAGCACCTCCTGCATGATCTTCATATTCGTAATGCGCCGCTTATCCTTATGCGGATTGACGATATCCAGCGGCATCTGCCGCAGAATCAGCGCACACAGCTCGTGCAAAAGGCCGGTCATTAGCTGTTCATGATGCGGAGGCTTCTCCAGATGCTCCTGCAGCAGCTCCTGCATAATCGCGGGCAGGCGGGGGTTGCCTTCTGACGGGGCAGACTGGCTCTTGTCCAGAAAAGGGGAGGTAAGCCGCATATTGAGCGGCCAGCCTGCTGGAAATCCGATCAGTGAAGGGTTGAAAATGACCAGCAGCAGCTTGGACTGGCTGTTCTTGCTGTCATAATAATGGATATCTCCGCTGCTGCATACAGCCAGATCCCCTGCGGTCAGCACCCGTGTCTCGGAGTTAATCCCCATGCGGATGGAGCCCTCCAGACAATAGACAATCTCCAGATCATTATGCCAGTGGGCCAGGAAATCTATATTGTGACTCACAAAGGCGGTGAAGGGGAACGCCGACCCGTAAGTTCTGTTCTCGTGAAAAGCTCTCATGGTTACTCCTGTTCTCGTCCTTCCCGGCAGTTCGACAGGAAGCGGTTTCAGTCATTGGATGCTTAATCTATCATGCAGTCTTAAATTTAGCAAAAAATGACCATTCCTTCAAGCAAAATGACGAGCAGGAACGGCCGCAATCGTTTACAATTTCCTCAGGAAGATCTGATCTTAAATATTCCATCACCCAAATTCCGAACATCGGATACAAAGGAGAACTTGATATGGCAAAGAAGGCATTGATTGTAAAAGGCGGCTGGGACGGACATGAACCGAATGAGGTTGCTGCGATTTTTGCAGATATTCTTACAAATGAAGGATTCGAGGTGGAAGTCTCGGATACACTGGACAGCTTCAACGATGCCGAGGCACTGAAGGCACTGAATCTGATTGTGCCGGTGTGGACCATGGGCGAAATCAAGGGGGAGCAGTGTGCGTCGGTTCTCGCGGCTGTGGCTTCCGGCGTAGGCATCGCAGGCTGTCACGGCGGGATGTGCGACTCCTTCCGTACTAATACGGAATGGCAATTTTTGACCGGATCACAGTGGGTGGCACATCCCTTCAACGATGGGGTGGATTATGAAGTGAATATCGTGAAATCCGGCTCCAGCCCGATTGTGGAAGGCATGCAGGACTTCATGGTGAAGTCTGAGCAGTATTATCTGCATGTTGATCCGGCGGTGAATGTACTGGCTACCACCACTTTTGTCATGAGCGAAGGGGAGCATTCGGCCAATGGCGTGATTACGATGCCGGTGGTCTATACGAAGAAATGGGGCCAGGGCAAGGTATTCTATAATGCGCTTGGTCATCATGCGGATGTATTCGATATTCCGGAGGCTAAGGAACTGATGCGCCGGGGCTTCTTGTGGGCAGCCAAATAAACGAAGGACAAGGTGGGAAACAGCGTGCGTAAAGTAAAAATCGGGATTGTTGGCTGCGGAAATATCAGCGGCATTTATTTTGAGAATTTGACCGGAACCTTCGTGAATACAGAGGTCTATGCCTGTTCGGATCTTAATCTGGAGCGCGCCCAGCAGGCGGCAGAGCAATACGGTGTGCCGAATGTGTGGACGACAGCCGAACTGCTGGCTTCAAACGAGATTGAGATAGTTGTGAACCTGACAACGCCTAATTATCATTTCGAGGTGTGTAAGCAGGCGCTGCTGTCAGGTAAGCATGTCTATGTGGAAAAGCCGTTGTCACTATCGCTTGAGCATGGAACTGAGCTGGTGGAGCTGGCCAAGGACAAAGGGCTGTTCATCGGCTGCGCGCCGGACACCTTCCTGGGAGCGGGACTACAGACCTGCGCCAAGCTGATCGCGGACGGCTATATCGGTGAGCCGGTAGCGGCCACTGCCTTCATGCTCTGCCATGGGCATGAGAGCTGGCACCCGGACCCGGAATTCTATTATCAGGCCGGAGGCGGCCCAATGTTTGATATGGGCCCGTATTATCTGACGGCATTGGTGTCTTTGCTGGGTCCCGCCACCACGGTATGCGGCATGACCAAAACCTCGTTCCCCACCCGGACGATCACCAGCGAGAAGAAGTTCGGCAAGGTGGTGGACGTCGAGGTGCCTACACATGTGGCCGGAACGATCCAGTTCGCCAGCGGTGCGGTTGCAACGATGATTACCAGCTTCGATGTCTGGCACAGCACGTTGCCGCGTATCGAGATCTACGGCTCGCTCGGTACTCTGATTGTGCCGGATCCGAACACCTTCGGCGGCCCGATCCTGCTGCGTCCGGCGCATAGCGCAGAATTCAAAGAGATTCCTGTGGTCCACAGCTATGAGGGTAACAGCCGGGGCATTGGCGTGGCCGATATGGCCCGCTGTATCGAGACAGGAGAGACCCCGCGCGCCAGCGGCGCGCTGGCGAATCATGTGCTTGAGATGATGCACGCCTTCCACACCAGCTCCGATTCGAAGCGCTATGCCGAGCTGACCACCACCTGTGAGCAGCCGAAGCTGCTGCCGCTGGGTCTGGTTAAGGGGTATTTGGAGTAACCGGAAGTTATAGAGAGTTATAGAGATGAGCAGAGATATGAAGAGGTTTAAAGAGATATAAAGGATGAACAACAGGCAGCGTTTCTGTCTCCGGTATTCGGAGGGAGGGGCGCTGTTTTTGTTTGCCCTAAACGAGCGGCCGTTGACCTCCAATCTTCCTGCGTCCTTCGCCACGCTCCAGCTCCGCTCCGGTCCGCTACTGGCGCTTGAAGCAAGTGGAAAAACGGCACTTGCTTCAACGTAGAATCACAAAATTAGGGTAACGAGTGGAAAAAGTACATTTAATTCTGCCGGAAATGTCCAGAGGTAGGGAAATGGATCATAGCAGATGCTGTTTATCCAATTAAATACCTTCTGAAGCCTATTCAACGGAATTTAAATGTACAAATTCCACCCACTACTGTAGCTACCAAATCAGACGTTAATCCCTTACATGTTCAGCAGCTTAGCCACTCGCTGAACCACATTCTCAATCACGCGTTAGATCATGATAATCGGTAACCAAATTGGAGCAGCGGCAGCCATACTGCGTTGCATTTCCCTTAGGGCAGTCTGTTTATTCTTTTCATCTGCATCATATTCCAATTGCATCATATTCCCACATTCTGCATCTCACTCCAAGAGCCAGTCATATTGACAACCTGTATATACAGGTTTACACTATCTAAGGTGTTTGAACTTGTATATACAAGTGTAATGAATGACAATAAAGCGATTATTGCTGGAGATAACCTGGAGACAACATAGAAATTCTACATGGAGGTGCTTCTTTTGAATCAAGTGAGCCAAACCCGGGATTCGGAATGGTGGCGGCGATCCACGGTGTACCAGGTGTACCCGAAGAGCTTCAAGGATACGACAGGTAGCGGAACAGGCGATATAAGAGGTCTGACGGAGAAGCTGGATTATTTGCAGGAGCTGGGGATTGATATTGTCTGGCTCCAGCCGGTCTATGTCTCGCCCGGACATGATAACGGTTACGATGTGGCCGATTATGAGCGGATTAACCCGGAATTCGGCACGATGGGGGACTTCGATGAGCTGGTAGCGGAGCTGCACCGGCGCGGAATGAAGCTGATGACGGATATCGTAGTCAACCATACCTCGACAGAGCATGAGTGGTTCAAGCAGGCGATCTCAAGCCGGGATAATCCGTACCGTGATTATTATATCTGGAAGGACCCGGCGCCAGGCGGGGGCGTACCGAATAATTGGCAGTCGAAGTTCGGCGGCCCGGCCTGGCAGTTCGATGAGGCGTCAGGCCAATATTATCTTACTCTTTTCGACAAAACACAGGCGGATCTGAACTGGGAGAACGAGCAGGTCCGCAAAGCGGTGAATGAGATGATGCTGTTCTGGGCCCGCAAGGGTGTGGACGGCTTCCGGATGGATGTCATCAATCTGATCTCCAAGGACCAGCGCTTCCCGGACGATGACGGGAGTGTGCCGCCGGGAGACGGGCGGAAGTATTACACAGACGGTCCCCGGGTCCACGAATACATCCGGGAGATGTACGACGAGGTATTTGGCCCGCATGAGCTGATTACGGTGGGTGAGATGTCCTCTACAACACTTGAGCAGTGCATCCGTTATTCCAATCCCGGGCGGCGGGAATTCTCGATGACCTTCAACTTCCATCATCTGAAGGTGGATTATCCGAACGGACGGAAGTGGGAGCTGATGCCCTACGATTTCGAGGCGTTGAAACGGCTGTTCAGTGAGTGGCAGACCGGGATGCAGGAGGGCGGGGGCTGGAACGCCTTATTTTTCAACAATCATGATCAGCCGCGTGCTCTCTCCCGGTTCACAGACGATACCGCGTACCGCGAGGAGAGCGCCAAGCTGCTTGCGACCACGCTGCATGGACTACAGGGGACACCTTATGTCTACCAGGGCGAAGAGATCGGGATGCCGAATCCGAGATGGAAGGGTATCGAAGAATTCCGTGATATTGAATCGCTGAATATGTACCGTATTCTCTGTGAGCAGGGGGCAAGCCCCCGGGAGGCTCTCGCTATTCTTCAGGAACGCTCTCGGGATAATTCACGCACCCCGATGCAGTGGGAGGACAGCCCGAATGCCGGGTTCACCACCGGTACTCCCTGGCTGAAGGTGGATGAGCGTTACCCGGATATTAATGTGCAGCGGGAGCAGGAGCGGCCGGATTCTATCTTCCATCACTACCGTAAGCTGATTGCTCTGCGCAAAAAACATGCGGTCTTCATTGAAGGCAAATACCGCAGGCTGGACGAAGGGCATCCCGAGGTGTTCGCTTATGCACGGATGGGAGACGGCGAGGCGCTTGTGGTGGTCTCGAACTTCAGCAGCAAAGAGATTACGTTCCGGCTGCCGGACAATCACTGGGCTGATTTGGACGCTGAGGGCAAGGATACGCTTCTGCTTGGCAATACGGCAGTGCAGCCTGCACTCACGCAAGAGCTGCTGTTAAGCCCGTACGCCTCATATATGTGGCTGATCCGTCAAAACTGAGGAAATCAGCACATAAGAATATACTCATAAAAGCTATATCATATAGAACCCATATCAATATAAGCAATATCAACAGAAGCAACATTAATTGAGCAATTATCAACCACGCGAGGAGTGACAATATGGCTATAGACCGCAAAAATGTTGAAGACATCGTCCGGGCGGTGGGAGGCAAGGAGAATATTGAGGTTGCGACGCATTGTGTGACCCGGCTAAGATTCTCGCTCTATGACGAGAGCAAGGTGGATGCGGCGGCGCTCGACGCAAATGACCTCGTGAAGGGGCAGTTCTCTTCCCAGGGGCAATTCCAGATTGTGATCGGACCGGGAACGGTAGATAAAGTATACGATGAGATGATTCAACTGACCGGCGGTGCCCGCTCCACCAAGGATGAGGTGAAATCAGCCGCTGCCCGCAACCAGAATCCGCTTCAGCGGGCGATCAAGACGCTGGCCGACATTTTCATTCCCATTCTTCCGGCCATCGTCACTGCTGGTCTGCTGCTGGGGATCAACAACCTTTTGACGGGTCCGGGGATCTTCTTCAGCAAGTCGCTGGTGGATGTCTATCCGCAGTGGAAGGATATTGCAGCGATTATCAATACGATTGCCAGTACGGCATTTACCTTCTTGCCGGCACTGATCGGCTGGGCGGCCGTGACCCGCTTCGGGGGCAGCCCGCTGCTCGGGATTGTGTTAGGACTTATTCTCGTTCATCCCGATTTATTAAGTGCTTACGGATACGCAGAGGCCTCTACGAACGGGACTGTTCCGACTTGGAACCTGTTCGGCTGGCATCTGGAGCGGATCGGTTATCAGGGACAGGTATTGCCGGTATTGGTGTCGGCTTATATTCTGACCGCCATTGAGAAGTTCCTGGATAAGCGGGTCCATGATTCCGTCAAACTGCTGGTCGTTGCGCCGGTGACTCTGCTGATTACAGGCTTCCTGGCCTTCACGATCATCGGACCGGTTACATTCGGTATTGCCAATGCGATTACCTCCGGCCTGGTCTATGTATTCGATCATTTTGCAATTTTAGGCGGCGTAATCTATGGGGGATTCTATGCCCTACTGGTTATTACGGGGATGCATCATACGTTCCTGGCCGTGGACGTTCAGCTTATCGGGAGCCAAGGCGGAACCTTCCTCTGGCCGATGCTCGCTCTCTCCAACATTGCCCAGGGTGCTGCGGCACTGGCCATGATCTTCATTGTCAGAGAGCAGAAGACCAAAGGTCTGGCCGTGACATCCTCCATCTCGGCATTCCTCGGCGTAACCGAGCCGGCGATCTTCGGGGTGAATATCCGTTACCGCTACCCGTTCATCTTCGGGATGATCGGCTCTGCACTAGCCGGGGTGCTGCTGACCATTAATCAGGTTCGCGCGGCTTCCATTGGTGTAGGCGGAGTTCCCGGCTTCCTGTCGATCTTCCCTAATCAGTGGGGAGTGTTCTTCATCGGTATGGCTATCGTACTGATCGTGCCGTTTGTAGCTACTCTGCTGTATGGCCGCGCAGTCGTGCAGCGGGCTGAGAAGAAGTCGGCAGCAGGAGCAGGAGGGGCAGTATCCGGTGCGTCAGACCCGAGCAACGAGCTGAGCAGCCGCAGCTCCGTTATAGGTTCGCAGAAGCAGGAGCCGGTGAATATTCTGGAGCTGGCGTCACCGCTTAACGGAACGGCAGTGCCGCTGGAGCAGGTTCCTGATCCCGCTTTTGCCGAGAAGCAAATGGGTGAGGGGATTGCCATTGAACCTTCGGAAGGCAAGGTATATGCTCCTTTCGATGCTACCGTAGCCCATGTAATTAAGAGTAAGCACGCGCTGATTCTGGAGCATGCCAGCGGAGTGCAGGTGCTGATCCATGTCGGGATTAACACCGTGTCGCTCAAAGGCAGCGGGTTCACGACCCATAAGCAAATTGGTGATAAGGTTCAAGCGGGCGAGCTTCTGCTGGAATTCGATATGGAGGCGATCCGCGCCGCAGGATATCCGTTAATTACTCCGATCATTATCCCTGCCGGGCAGGAGATGGTGGAACGGATCGAAGAGAAGAGCGGACCGGTCACTGCGAAGCAGACAAGTATTCTGACGGTTCACCTCAAGGGTTAACTTGTGCAGAGCAGGTAAGAATGATAAGGATTGGAGGACAGCCCTGCGGGGCTGTTTTTCTATAGATAAGCCATAGCAGCAAGGGCGTGTTACAATATAGGACGGTGATTATAAATGAGAGAAAATATATATTTGCAGATTTATACGGAGTACAGCAGCCGCATCCAATCAGGCCAGCTCGTGCCCGGGACCAAGCTGCCTTCTGAGAGTGAGCTGGCGGAGGCATACAAGACATCGCGGGAGACGGTGCGCAAGGCGCTGAATCTCTTGTTCCGCGAGGGCTATATCAACAAAATCAAAGGCAGGGGTTCCTTCGTGCTGGATAGAACGCGGATGGATTTTCCCGTAACCGGGCTGATCTCCTTCCAGGAGCTGTCCGGGACGCTCGGGGCTCCTTCGCGGACCCTGGTAGAGGAGACGGTCCTGGAGCCGGCTGGCTCCCTGATCGCCCGACAACTGCATATCGCTGAAGAGACTCCGGTATGGAAGGTGATCCGCGCCAGAGAGATTGAAGAGGAGCGGATTATTCTGGACAAGGATTATTTCCGGTCAGACATTGTGCCCTTCCTTAGTAAGGAGATCGCAGCAGGCTCTATTTACGAATATTTGGAGACAGAGCTGGATCTTAAGATCAGTTATGCGAAAAAGCTGATTTCCGTTGAGCCCGCGACCGGCGAGGATCAGCGTCTGCTGGATCTGAAGCAATACCAGCATATTGTCGTGGTGCGGAACTATGTGTATTTGGAGAACACGGAGCTGTTTCAATACACCGAGTCCAGGCACCGGCTGGACAAATTTCAGTTCGTCGAGTTCGCCAGGAGGATGAGGCGGCAATGAAATAAGGCATTTCACCTAATATAGAGCGTTCACGATTAAATCGTTCGCTCTATTTTTTTGGACTTTTGTGTCCCTCATCGACACTATTCGTGGTTTTGTCAGAATTTTGTCAGTGTCATCTGGTTAAATGTGTATGAACCTGCAATTCAATTATGAAGAATGGAGAGTGGACAATGAAGCGCAACAAGCTGCTGGCCATGTTAATCATTCCTACTATGCTGTTGTCAATGTTTCCTGCAGCCCCTAAATCGGTGTATGCAGAAACGGCAGATTGGGGAGCGAGAGCTGCATATGGCGGGGAAGGCGGAACAGAGCTTTTCCTGGGAGGCAAATACATAGAGCTGGGGATCAGCAACTGGGGGAACTTCGGTACGACGGGCAATAAGCCCGCTAACTTCCGTGGTACGAATTCAAGACCGAATCTGGGGATGAGTGCCGATCATGACGGCTATGGCACGGGCAAAGACCTGCCGGTCGATTATTATTTGCCGGGCACACCTGAAGAACGTTTCGCGGTTGGCTACGAGAGCGGCGGAAATACATATGCGAAGTCTAATTCAGCGCTGATGAACGCCAAGGATATGCCTACTAGAGTTGTAAATACCTCGCTGACGGATAAAGGGACGCTAAGTGCGACTACAGTATCTACTTGGGCCGGCAAGATGGAGATCAAGCAGGTGATCAGCTTCAAGGAAGACCAGAAGTTCTACCGCAATGAAGTAACCATCACCAATCTTACGGGCAAAAAATGGGACGGGGCGCGGTATATGCGTACCATGGACCCGGATAATACTGTAGATCAGGGAGGTGCCTTTGTAACCTCCAATATGGTGACTCACACCATTGAAGAAGATGGTGCCGCCGTAGTTAGAGCGAATACCACCGGGAATAATGATCCGCTCTACAAGGCTTTCAACTCGAGAGCGCCGATCTTCTTCTATTCCAGCAATCCGCGGGCGAAGGCTTCAGTCTTTGGATTCAGCAATTCCAACCCCTATGCCGAAGAGGCTTATGACGAACCGACTGCCAAGAACCTTGAAGTAGTAAGGGATGCTGGGATCACCATCACCTGGGATTCCGGTGCGATGGCTGCCCGTGAGAGCAAGAAATTCACGTATTACACGAGTCTGGATGAGAGGGATTTCAGTGAAGTCATCTCGGAGATCGAGCTGGATGAGGAAGACAGTACCGATCTGACAGAGGCCAAAGCTAACGACGGTATGGTTACCGGCAATCAGATGGTCAATATTGTCGGGGCCACTCTTGCCGATCCGATTGATCCAAGTCACATCCGTGTTAATAACCTGCCGGAAGGGCTTGACTTCGATGTCACCCGGCTGAGTGATACTGAGCTTAACTTCACGCTAAAGGGTGCTGCCGTTAACCACGCCAAGGACGCGACCACGAACAATCTATCCGTTACGGTGGATAAGGAGAACCTGATCGGGAACACTTCCGGTCTGACGACCAAGACCTTCAGCGTAACCTTCAGAGACCCTGCGGTGCTCAGCCTGAATAAAGGCATTGTATCCGAGGCCGTCTACGGCTCTGGTGAGATCTCCGAGACGCTGGGCGTGACGCTGACTGGCGGTAAATTCGCCGCACCGATCAATGCGGAAGATGTGCAGGTGCATGGTCTGCCCGCTGGTCTCGGTACGAGCGTGACCAGAGTCTCCGACACCGGGCTGGAGCTCAAATTCACCGGTGCGGCTACAGTGACCAGTGATGTCTACGGCGCTTATGTAACCGTGGCTTCCGGCAAGCTGACAGGAGCACCGGCCGATCTGAGCACAAATACCTTCAAGTTCGATTTCATGGACAAAGAGCCCTATCTGACGGTCAAGTCACCGCTGCTCTATGAGTCTGAACTGAACGACGGTTCCATTGAAGGAGCACTTGTCCTGGAGCTGAAGAACGGATCTTTCGATGATTCAGTGATCGAGGCCATTGAAGCGGTGAATTGGCCGCCGGGCTTGACGCCGGGTAAGGTTACCCTGGATAGTGCGAATCAGATTACGGTAGCTTTTGCCGGCCAGGCGGCCAGCCATAAGCCCGCTGACAGCGTGGACCGGGCAGCAGTTACGGTGGCAGGCATTCCTTCGGGAACCTTCGCCATCCTGTTCCGCTCTCCTCCGGCAGCGATTGCGGTGTCTCCTGACGTGATTCACGATGCAGGCGACGGGACAGCGGCAGAGAAGCTGACGGTTACCCTGCGTAACGGTGCATTCACCGAAGAGGTTGCCGGCGGCGTTCATGTCAACAATCTGCCGGAAGGCCTCGACTACACTGTAGTGCGGATCAGCGACACTGTGCTGGAGATCCAGCTCACCGGAGAAGCAGCCGGCAAGCTTGAGGCATCAGCCTTTGCTTCAGTGACAGTAGATCCGTCCATCCTTGTTGACGGCGTGAAGCCGGTGACCTCGAATAACTTTGATGTGCAGCTTCCGGGCACGGTCTCTCTGGTGAACCGCGATGCGGCAGCTATCACCTGGGATACGATCCGGCAGGAGAATGTGGTGCAGAAGTCTGTTGTGTCAGAGCTGTTGCTACCGGAGACAGGTGCACTCGGCAGCAAGATTACCTGGACCTCCAGCAACGAGGCTGTGATTAAGCCGGACGGGACTGTTGTCCGCCCTGTCTTTGCAGCAGGAGATCAGGAGGTTACGCTGACCGCTGTGCTGAAGAACGGGGAGTCGGAGCAGACCAAGACCTTCGTGCTGGTAGTCAAAAAACTGGCCGGAACCGACAAACAATCGGTTGCCGAAGATACAGACCTGCTGACCTGGGATACGATCCGCGAAGAGAATGTCAGCCAGGAATCAGTGACCTCCGATGTATACTTACCGGCGGCTGGCGAGAATGGCAGCAAGATTACCTGGACTTCGTCCGATGAACGGGTCATTACGCCGGATGGCAAGCTTCAGCCGCCTTCCTACCTGGATGGAGACCGCACCGTAACACTGACGGCGGTTATCACCAAGGGGGATGTAACAGAGACGAAAGAATTCGTACTCACCGTAGTCAAGCATCCGCTGACGGATGAAGAGTCGGTGAAGGAGAGCCTCGAAGCGCTGACCTGGGATATGATCCGGGCGGGCAATGAGACACCGGAGCAGGTGAAGACGAAGCTGGACCTGATTACACAAGGCCGCTATGACAGCAAGATTACCTGGACCTCCACGGAGCCGTCCGTAGTGGGCACAGAGGGTACAGTGAACCGTCCAGGCTCTGGTGAAGGGGACCGTAAGGTAACCCTTACTGCAACCATTACTAAAGGCAATGTCACCGTGACCAAAGAGTTCGCTGTAACAGTCAAGGCGAAGCGTGAGGGCCTTGATGCCCAGCTTGATGAAGCTGCCGAGCTCCTGGCGATCGGGTATCAGGGACAGGATACGGCGAAGAGCGTAATGCAAGCCATCACGCTGATCTCGAAGGGCTTCTACGATTCCGAGGTCGTATGGACAAGCCACCGCAGCGATATTGTCAGCAGCACAGGCGAAGTTCAGCGTCCGCTGAAGGATACCGTAGTCCGGTTGACGGCGCGTGTGGCGAAGGAAGGTTTTTTCCGGGAGAAGGATTTCTACATTACAGTTAAAGGAACCAGCCCGGTTAATCTTCCTCAGGATGAGCTGAATATTCAAGTGACTTATGCTCCGGGAGATTCAGAGGAGTCGGTGACCAAGAATGTGTTCCTGCCGAAGACGGGAGAGACCGGATCTGTACTGACCTGGACCTCCAGTAATCCGGATGTACTCACGAATACCGGACGCGTGAAGCGGCCGGGACCGGATGAGCAGGATGTGACGGTGGAGCTTAGCGTGAAGCTGGCCGATCCTGACCGTCCGGGCGAGACTCTGGTCAAGACCTTCACGATTGTTGTCAGAAAGCTCAGCGACCAGGAAGCCGCAGAGGATGCGGCAAGAAGCACCGGAATCAATACGGCGGCTACCTTCGCACCGGGGGATACGTGGGAGAGTGTTACTGAGGCCTTCGTTCTGCTGCAGACCGGCAAACACGATACCAAGATCACCTGGACCTCCAGTGAAGCTTCGGTCATCGCAGTCCAGCAGAATGCGGCTGAGGCCAAGGGCAATGTAACCCTTTCGGCCCAGGATACGAATGTCATTCTGACCGCAACCTTCACCCGCGGCGGCAAGAGTGCCGTCAAGAATTATCTGCTGATCGTTAAGGCCAAAGGCGTGACCAAGGATGGCGCTGTTCGTCAGCCAACCTCCCGACAGGCTGGCCTGTCTACTCCGAATGACGGCAGCCCGCTTGAGCAGGGCGTAACGATTCTTAGAACGAACCTGTCGAACGGAACGAAGATTGACACCATTGTAATAGATGAGGATGAGATGTATAACCTGGTGGAAGGCGTGAATCCGAATGACCCGGATGCAGCCAACCGGAAGGTCACCATCAACCATATGGACGATTCCGCTGCACAGGCAGATGAGATTGCGGTGGAGATTCCCTCCGGCGCGGTATCTGTTCTGGCCGGACGCAATGCTTCGCTGGATATTGTCACAGCACTGGGTTCGATCCGTCTGGATGCAGCCAGCCTGAAGCAGCTTGAAGCGACGGCTACAGATCTGTACTTCCGTATTGTACCGGTTAAGAATACACTGGAGCAGATTAACGTCCAGAGCAATGCCATCCTGAACGGCGTCTCCAAGCTGTCACTGACCAGTGACAAGACGCTTCAGAACCTTGGAATGCCACGGGAGATTGAGACGAACTACAGCAAGATCAATACGCTGGTTCAGCTTCCTGTATCAGAGTTCGCGGATCAGATCCCGCTGCAAAGCTCAGGCGCACGTGATGCCTTCCTGGACAGCTTGCGGGTATACGTTGAACACAGCGACGGCGAGATTGCCGTCTATACTCCAGCAATTGTGTATAATTCCAGCGGCGAGCCTGTAGCGCTGGAGATTCAGATTAACAAATTCAGCACCTTCCAGATTGTGCGGATTGCAGACAAGAGTCCTGAGCCTGCGCCGGCCGCGACACCTAAGCCGACCGCAACACCTGCTCCGCAAGCTGGCGTTCCGGCACGCAGTGCAGAGCTTACTGCCGGCAGCCTGAAGGACCTGCAGAATAAAGGCGGCGAGATCGTAGTCGAATCTGATCTGGGTACGGCCACTCTGTCTGCCGCAGGTCTGAATCTGACAGAGATCAGCAAGCAGTTCGGTCTTACGAATGTAAATACGGATGACATCGTCATCTATGCTGAACTGGCCGCATCTGCTCCTGGCAGCCTGGACGCCTTCAAGCTTGCCGCCGGCAAGCAGAATGTACAGCCCGGCAGCCTGCTTGCGAACTTCTCCGTTAAGGCGAAGTATCAAGAGCAGACTGTAACAGTAAACAACCACGGCTGGGTGAAATACACGCTGCCGGTACAGGCAGATATGAAGATTACAACCGGCGTACTCTACCGGGATGGTGAAATCTATCATCAGCCGACTTATGTAACCATCAAAGACGGACGTTACTACGCTACGATTAACAGTCTGGAGAACGGCGATTTCGGTCTGATCTGGAATCCGCTTGAATTCCCGGATGTGGCGAAGCACTGGAGCAAGCCGGATGTGAATGACATGGGCTCAAGACTGGTGGTCAGCGGCACGAAGGCAGATGTCTTTGAACCGCAGCGGAATATCACCCGGGTAGAATTCACAGCGATGCTGGCCAGAGCGCTCGGTATTGTGACGCATGGGGAGCAGCCGGTTACATTCAGCGATGTCTCCGCAGGCGGATGGTACGGACTGGAGCTGCAGCTTGCCGTGGAGAACGGCCTGATCACCGGATATCCGGACGGAACGTTCAGACCAGGCAACAACATCTCCAGACAGGAAGCGATGGCGATTGCCAGCAGAGCGATGAGCATCACAGAGCTGAAGTCTTCGCGAAGCGAAGAGCAGGTTCAGCAGCTGCTGAAGTCCTTCGCCGATTCCGCATCGGTAGCGGGCTGGGCGGTTGCCAATGTGAAGCTGAATCTGTCGGCCGGCATTATTCAGGGCAGAGACGAGCAGCGTCTTGCGCCGAACGAGAATATTACCCGCGCCGAAGCATCGGCTGCGATCCGTAGATTGCTGATTCAATCGAATCTGATCAATCCGTAAGTACAAGCATGGCATAAGTACTGTATAAGCAATACCGGGGCCGTCCCTCAAGTCAGATTATGGCTGGGGGGCGGCTTTTTGACCTGGGGAGAAGGTCTGTACAAAGTTTGCGGCCTGTTTGCTGTCTGTTTACCGCCTGTTTACTTCCGGTTTCTATAATCGGGTTGTCAGTAGAGATTTCATGACCAGCCCATAGACGCGCAGAAAGGAAATGATATTATGCAGCAGGAACCGGTTGTACAGTTCCGGGAGGCAACGAAGCGAATCCGCCGGCGGATGCTTGTGAACAGCCTGTCTTTTGATATTCCGGCCGGGGAGGTATTTGGCTTCCTGGGTCCCAACGGTGCAGGCAAAACAACCACCATCCGCATGATGGTCGGGCTGATTAAGATCAGCCAGGGGGATATTCTGATTAAAGGCCACAGTATCCGAAGTCAGTTCAAACAGGCGATCCGGCATGTCGGCGCAATTGTGGAGAACCCGGATTTGTACAAATATCTGACAGGACTTCAGAATCTCCGGCACTATGCCCGGATGGTTCCCGGCGTTACGGCTGCCCGGATTGACGAGATGGTGAGGCTTGTAGGACTGCAGGAGCGGATCGGCGACAAAGTGGGGACCTATTCTCTCGGAATGAGACAGCGGCTGGGCATCGCCCAGGCCCTGCTGCACCGGCCTTCGCTGCTTATTCTGGATGAGCCTACCAACGGGCTTGACCCCGCAGGGATTCATGAACTGCGTAATTATCTCAAAAAGCTGGCGCATGAAGAAGGTGTTGCCGTCTTCGTATCCAGCCATCTGCTGTCCGAAATGGAGCTGATGTGTGACCGGGTGGGCGTGCTCCAGCATGGACAGCTGCTCCGGATTCAGAACATGGACGAGTTTGTCCATGCTCAGGGAAGCGCCCGTGTCTGTGTGACGGTCGAGCCATCGCAGTCCGGAGAGGCTGCTAGGCTCCTGGCGGGGCTGAATAAAGAGACTTTGCCGTTGCAGCAGCCCGGGCAATTGCTCATTCCTGCATCGAGAGAAGAAATTCCGGCGATCAATCAGCTTCTGATGCAGGCGGGCATTGCCATATACAGTATTCAAGTGCAGGAGCAGACGCTGGAGGATAAATTCCTGGAGATTACGGAGGAGAACAAATGACAGGGTTAATTGCGAATGAGAGTATGAAAATATACAGCCGGAAATTGACCTGGATTCTGCTTGGACTACTCTTTGTCATCACAGCCTGTGCTGCTGTTCTGGGTAAAGAGAGCCAGCCGAATCAGGCCGATTGGCGTGCCGATACCACCAAGCTTATCCAGAAATATGAAGAGCGTCTGCGGATTACGGAGCTGTCGCCTACCCTGCGGGCCGATGCGGAGAATAAACTTAAGATTGCCGAATACCGTCTGGATCACGGGCTGCCCGCTCCTGCCGCTAACCCCTGGTCAGCTCTGCTCAATGCGTCCGGCTTAATTGAAATGGTCATTGTGCTGGTCATCATCATTGCTGCGGATATTGTGGCTGGAGAGTATACGGGCGGGACGATGAAGCTGCTGCTGATCCGCCCGCACAGCCGTTCCGCCGTTCTTTTTTCCAAGTATATTTCTGTGTCTCTGCTCGCACTAGTGATGCTGGTACTAATGGTGGGTACGGGATATGCTGTGAATGCTCTGTTCTATGGACCTGGCCGCATTCATGCAACAGACTTGTTCCTGAACCAGCAAGGACAGGTGGTCCAGCGTAATCTCCCGCTGCAGGTTATCAAAATGTACGGTCTAAGCCTGTTTCCTGTCATGGGCTATGTCACTCTTGCGTTCACCATATCGGTCATTCTGCGCAGCAGCGCCCTGGCAATTGGCATCTCGCTGTTTCTGATGATTGCCGGCAATGCGATGATTGAGGCAACAGCGAAGCTGGCATGGCTGAAATATCTGCCTTTTGCAAACAGCGATGTCAGCCTGTATATCTATCATCTTCCGGCCAGACCGGAGATGACGCTTGCCTTTTCGCTGACGGTGTTACTAATATATATCATTGGCCTGTTAGTCATTAGCTGGAGCGTCTTCCGCAGACGTGACGTGTCGATATAATAGCAGAGAAAGGAGGGGCCCGCTGTGCGTCCGCAAAAAATTCTGATCGTAGATGATGAGCCCGGCATTATCAAAATGCTGGAAACGATCCTGCGCAAGGAAGGGTATACGGTCATCGGCAGTGCTGCAACAGGACAGGAGGCCCTGGACCAAATCGCCCGGCATCACTACGACCTGATTGTTCTCGATGTGATGTTACCCGATACCGACGGCTTCCAATTGTGCCGCAGCATCCGTGAGCATACGGCGGTCCCCATTCTGTTCCTTACCGCCCGTTCGGGTGATCTGGATAAATTGACCGGACTCGGAATCGGGGGCGATGATTATATTACGAAGCCGTTTAATCCGCTGGAGGTGGCGGCCCGCATCCATGTGCAGTTCAGAAGGCAGGAGCAATATCAGACGGCGGCTGCAGCGTCACCGGAGGTCTACCGCTTCGGCTCTCTTGTCATCGATAAGAAAGCTGCCCAGTTATGGGTGAACGGAGCGGAAATCACTTGTCCGGCCAAGGAATTCGAGCTGCTCGTGTTCATGGCGGACAACCCCAACCAGATTTTTACCGCAGGGCAATTGTATGAGCGGGTATGGGGGTATGACAGCAACGGAGACGAGAAGACGGTGGCGATTCATATCATGCGGCTGCGTAAAAAGATCGAACAGGATGCCAGGCAGCCCGCGCTGATCGTTACGTTAAGGGGCATTGGCTACAAGTTCGTTCCTCCCAGAGCGGGGCAGGGTGAGCCGGGATGAGAGTGAATTTAACAAATGGCCGGCTGGTCGTCCGCTTTACCTTGAATTTCATTGTGCACCAGCTCCTGCTGTTCCTGGCCGTCTCCCTGCCGGCGGTGTTCTATATTGTTGTGCTGAAGCAGCCGGACCGGCTGTTCACCGTGAATTTGACCACAGGGGTCATGATAGCCTTTTACCTGCTGTATTGTTTGTTCTATGGCTATTATGTGGCCCGGCCGATGGCGGATATTCTGGTGATGATCCGTAAGTTGTCGAGCGGGGAGTATCCGGCTATTCGCGGGAAAAGACGCAGGTCCTCCCCCTCCAGCCGCCTGTACAGGGAGGTCTACGCCAATCTGGAATCCTTGTCGCTCACCTTGCAGGAGAATGAACGTAAACGGCAGGAGTTCGAGCAGCAGAGGCAGGATTGGGCGGCGGGGGTCACGCATGATCTCAAGACTCCTTTATCTTATATCTCCGGTTATACGGACATGCTTCTATCGGATGAACACGAATGGAGCAGCGGGGAGCGTCAGGAATTCCTGCGTTTGATCCGCGAGAAGTCCGCTTATATGGAGGAACTGATTCATGATCTTGGCCTTGCGTTCCAGATGGACCGGCCCAGCGGCTACAAGCTGTCCTCACAGCCTGTCGAGCTGGTGGAGCTGATCCGCAGAACGGTGGCGGAAGCCGCGAATATGCCGCTGAATAAGGAAAGTGTGTTTGAACTAACAGGCGGAGAAGAACCCCTCTATGTTATGGGAGATGCCGGACTGCTGCAGAGAGCCTTGTCCAATCTGTTCGTCAATGCGGTTGTTCATAACCCTGCAGAGACATCTGTCCATGTAGATATTCAGCGGACTCCGCATGTCCAGATCCGGATCACAGACAATGGCCGGGGCATGGATGAGCAGCGTGCTGCCCGTCTGTTCGACCGCTACTACCGGGGGACTTCAACGGATACCCCTACTGGCAGTACAGGACTAGGGATGGCGATTGTGAAGCAGATCATTACCGCCCATCAAGGGAACATTGCTGTCCATAGCGTTGCAGGCCAAGGCACTACGGTTACCGTTCAATTGCCTCATATATTGGGTGTTGGTGAAGATTCTCCAGATCAATAGCCAGTGATAAACTCAGCAAAAAATGTCCACCCGCGTTAACAAAATGGCGAGCAAACGGTGCTTATTTCCAGTACAATCGGATGTATGCGGGAATTGTACATTTTTTCGGGGGAAGTTCTTTAGTCTGCGCATAGGAAAGTTTAATCCGGGCTTGTACAATAGCACTAGCGATTGTAAACGCTTGCTTTCATTCCAGAGGAGGGTATGATGCATTCTATGACTATGCGGAATCCCGTGATTGCCGGGTATTATCCGGACCCCAGTGTGGTCCGTGTGAATGAAGATTTCTATCTGATTAACAGTACCTTTGAATATTTTCCGGGTGTTCCTATCTTCCACAGCAGGGATCTGATCCACTGGACTCCGATTGGGCATGTGCTGACCCGCCAGTCCCAGCTGGATCTGCGGACCACCAAGAGCTCGTCCGGCATCTACGCCGCCACCATCCGCTATCATGACGGGCGTTTCTACATGATTACCACCGATGTGCGGGGCATCGGCAATTTCTATGTGACTGCGGACAAGCCCGAAGGTCCCTGGTCTGATCCGATTCTGCTGCCCCATGGGGGAATCGACCCGTCCCTGTTCTTCGATGATGACGGGCGCGCCTATGTCACGGTGCAGAAGGGTGCAGGCTATGAATCGCATATTATCCAGTATGAGATTGATCCGGTGTCGGGCGAAGTGCTGTCGGAACCGGTCAACATCTGGAGCGGCGATGACGGCCCGTGGGTCGAAGGCCCGCATCTGTACAAAATCAAGGGCGTCTACTACCTGATGACCGCCTCCGGCGGCACGGCGGGTGACCACCGGGAGATTATTGCCCGCAGCAGCAACCCATACGGCCCGTTCGAGGACAAGCCGGAGCCGATCCTGACTCACCGGGGCCTGAAGGACCATCCGGTACAATGTCTTGGACATGCGGATCTCGTGGAGGATGCGTCCGGGCAGTGGTGGGCGGTCTTCCTGGGCATGCGCCCGGTGGAAGGGCGGTATTCCCCGCTGGGCCGGGAGACCTTCCTGGCACCGGTCACCTGGACGGAGGACGGCTGGCCGATGATTGACAATAATGAAGGGACCGTCATTGCGGCTGACGAATCCAGCCTGGATGACCAGGTGCTGCGATTTACGCCAGGGGACGGCTTCGGGCCGGAATGGGCATTCCTCCGCGCGTATGAAGCGGAGCGTTATTCCTGGACCGAGCGTGAAGGCAGCCTGACTGTGCGCGGAAATGCCTACACACTGGACGATGAGGCGCCCGCCGTGTTCGCGTGCCTCCGCCAGCAGCATCACCGGATGGAGATGGGTGTCAGCCTTAACTTCACGCCGGTAACTGAAGGCGAGCATGCGGGACTGGCTGCGCGGCTGAACAACCGGGGCTATCTTAGCTGGGGACTTACTTGCCGCAGCAGCCGCCGGGTGATGGAGCTTGTAGTGAAGAATGGTGAGGAGCGGCAGGTTCACCAGTACGAGGTAAGCGGTCAAGGCCCCGTGCAGCTTCGCCTCCGCTGCGATGGCCATTACTACCTCTGCTCCTACTCGGCGGATGGCGTGTCCTGGCATGAAGTCCCGGAGAAGGTTCATGTATCGGTCCTGTCCCCGGAAATCAACGGCGGCTTCACTGGCGTCTGTCTCGGCATTCACGCCTCAGGCAACGGTACAGAGGATGCCAGCCCTGCTTACTATGAAGGATTCTATTATTCCAATACCAAAGGAGATGCCTTATGAAACAGCAGCAACCACCTAAGCCTAATCAACCGATCGTGACTCACATCTATACGGCGGACCCGTCCGCCCATGTCTACGAAGGCAAAATCTATATCTATCCTTCCCACGATCTCGATCATGACGAACCGAGCAATGATAACGGCGACCAGTACAAGATGGAAGACTATCATGTCCTCTCGATGGACAACTTCGACTCCCCTGTGGTCGATCACGGCGAAGCGTTGCATGTGAGAGATATTCCATGGGCTTCCAAGCAGCTCTGGGCACCAGACGCAGCGTACAAGAATAACACCTACTATCTATTCTTCCCGGCCCGTGACCATGACGGCATCTTCCGCCTGGGTGTGGCAACTTCGGAGTCGCCGGCCGGCCCGTTCACCCCGCAGCCGAATTATATGGAAGGCAGCTTCAGTATTGACCCGGCCGTACTGGTGGATGACGACAACCAGTCGTATATCTACTTCGGCGGGCTCTGGGGCGGCCAGCTGGAGAAGTGGCAGACCGGCAGCTTCGTAGCCGATGCAGAAGGACCGGCTGCCGACCAGCCGGCGCTTGGGCCGCAAGTTGCGCTGCTTAGCGATGATATGCTGTCCTTCCAGGGCAAGCCTGCCGAGATCTCGATTGTGGATGAAGAGGGGAACCCGATTCTGGCCGGGGATGAGGAACGCAGATATTTTGAAGGCCCATGGATGCACAAATATAACGGCGATTACTACCTGTCCTATTCGACAGGAACCACGCATAAGCTCGTGTACGCGATCGGCAAGAACCCGATGGGACCGTTCACGTTCAAGGGCGAGATTCTCTCTCCGGTTATCGGTTGGACGACTCACCACTCCATTGTACAAGTGGAAGACAAGTGGTATCTGTTCTACCACGACAGCTCCTTGTCGGAAGGCGTCAACCACAAGCGCTGCGTGAAGTATACCGAACTGAAATACAATGCCGACGGTACGATCCAGAAGATCAATCCTTATCCGGATGCGGAGTAAGCTGCGGATAGATTGGCAAAGTAAATAGTGTTACAAGAATAGGCGTGAATAAGGAACATAGGTTGAAACATGAGGCAGCTCTTAACGGGGCTGCTTTTTGGCGTGAATAAGCACGCAGAAACAAATCCGCATCACCTTCCCGGGTCTATCTCACTGCACTTTTCTTTAATTTGACCAGCGAATCTTTAATTTAGCTTCTATTAGTCCTCTTAGGTGCTGCTATATAGTAACCTTGATCACTATCATCCAGAAGGAAGATTCAGCCGGTTTTTATGAATGCGTTCTCATGAATTCGTAGAATGAGGAGAGTGAACAATGGTAGCTACATTCCGAACACACAGAACTCGTAAGCTGACTTCAGCGGTATTAGGTGCGGCATTGCTGGTGACCCTGCTGCCGCAGACGGCAATGGCCGGAGACACCTGGCCGTTCAAAGGTGAAAGCGCGCACGGGGCCAATCAGCCGAGTGTACATGGCTATACCAGCCAGCACATTGCGGACTGGAGTCCGCAGACCGATCAGGATGCGGCACTGCTGCGCTCCCGGGTCCCCTTGCAGCAGCGTATTGCACCTTTCCAGCAGACCCAGGCCAATCCGGCGCTGAATCCGGCGGTGCAGATGATGAATGTTGCGGGCGATTACGGCAATGCTTTTATCGAGAATGCCCCGTACACCAACAAATTCGCCCAGTATCACTTCAACTTCTGGCAGTACATTGACTACTATTCCTACTGGCATGGAACAGCCACAGCGTATACACCGCCGGAATATTACGATGATCTGGCCCAGTCCGACTGGCAGCAGAAATGGTTCGAGTTCGGCATGCTGAATATTCCGAATCCGACCTATACCGATGCCGCGCACAAGAATGGGGTTATGTCACTGGCCGGGGTGTTCTTCTCGAACAATGACCGGGGACAGCAGACGTATAAGCAGATGATTGTGAAGGATGCGAACGGGAAGTTCCCGGTCGCTGAGAAAATGATTGAAATGGCCGAATATTTCGGCTATGACGGGTATTTCCTGAATCAGGAGGAGCAGAACCCGAATGTGGCGACAGCGGATATTCCGGATTATATTGCTTTTATGAAAGCGCTACAGGAAGGCGGGCTGTATGTTCAATGGTATGATTCACTGAATACTGCCACGGGGTCCAACACCTTCGCCAGAACGTTTAATAACAATAATATTTCCATGCTCTACGATAAAACGGCCCACAAACCGGTCTCGAATTCGTATTTCTTCGATTATGGCATGGGCAGCACGCAGATCACCGCTGCGGCGAATTACTTGAATGCCTTCAACGCAGCCCAGGGAACGAGCTTCGATCTCTTTGAGACCGGCTTTGCCGGACTTGAAGCCGGGCGCGACCGCTTCAAGAGCGAGCAGGGCTCGGCCCTGAGCAGCAAGCTGGCCGGAGGGATTCCACGGCTCAGCCTGGCGACGCTGGGCGCTGACTTTGTCCATGCCGGTCTGGATGAGGATATGAATAAGTCCTGGCCTGTCGCGAACCGGTCGGATAACAAGTACCAATGGATGACGAACCTGCGCGAGCAGCTATGGTGGTCAGGGCCGCAGGTGAATCCGAAGAACACAGCGGTATCTTCCAATAATACGGTAGCCGATGTGTATGCGGATAACCGTTATTGGCCGGGGATTGCTTCGGTCATTGCGGAGCGCTCGGTGGTGAAGGATTCCAACTTCTATACGAGCTTCAATACCGGCCACGGCCTCGCCTATTTCAAGGACGGAGCAGTATCGAGCGGGGCGGAGTGGTCCAATATGAGCCTCCAGGATGTTCCGGTCACCTGGCAGTGGTGGCAGGACACTACAGGCAACCGCCTGAAGGTGGACTTCGATTATGGCCCGGGTTATGATCAGACCGCCAATTCACGCATGAATTATCAGCAGCTTGGCGGCTATAACGGCGGCAGTTCGCTGGCAGTGAGCGGAAATCTGAATAGCGAGAACTTCCTGCGCCTCTACAAGAGCGATCTCGCAGTGAAGGGGAGTTCCAAGCTGTCCATCGCCTACAACAAGCCGTCTGCTGACGACAACTCTGTGTTGAGTGCGGGAATAATCTTCAGTGATCAGCCTTCTCAGGTCGTCAAGGTTCCTGTGGCCAACAGCGGCAAGCATACAACAGGCTGGACCACCGCCGAGCTTAATCTTGGCGCCTATGCAGGACGGGAGATCGCAGCCTTCGGCCTTGTGTTCACCCCCGGGTCCAGTGCAATTACGAATTACCAGATGAATATCGGCCAGCTGCGGATTCATGACGGGACAGCGGTCAGACCTTCGGCACCTGCTGGTCTCTCTATCGCTCAGGCGCTGCCAGGCACGAATGAGATGATCGTGAAGTGGAGCATGGACACCGATTATTCCAAGGTGAAGCAATATAATGTATATGTGAATGATATCTATATGGGCGGGAAATATGATGAGACCTTCTATATCAAGCAGCTTCCGGCCAAATCCGGCGTCCTGAAGGTAGTTGCTGTCGGAGCCGATGGACTGGAGGGCGATGCGGCTACGCTGTCCTTCGACCTGAATGCTGCGGTATCCAAGGTTACCGCCGAGTCCGCTGCGAATGGAGATTTTCTGGTGAAATGGATGAATCCCGCCGCAGCTCAGGGCACTATCAAGGTTACGGTGAAGTCGGTCAACTGGATTACTACGCCGCAGCCGTTGTCGAGGGAATTGACCGTGCCGCAGGGCAGCACATCCGCGCTGTTCCAGAATATGCCTGTGAACGGAGACGAATATACGGTTACCGTTCAGGTAGGAAATACCGATAAAATAACCTATAACGGAAGGTTCACCGACAAGGTGTCCGAGCCTTATGCAGAAAATTGGTCGTGGAACGGCAATACGCTGAACCTGCCGATGCCGGCTACCCGCGACTGGCGGTATATGTACATTAATGAAGACGGCCAGAACCGGTCATTCCCGGTCACCTATCTGTCCGGTGCTGCGGGCATGAAGCCGATGATTATCCGCGGCCGTACGACCAAAGCCAGTCTTAGCTTCACCTCAACCGCAGCAGTAGTTACAGTGGTCATGGAGGATTACAGCGGCAACAAGTCACAGCCTGTATATCTTAGAGGCCATTAATGTTCAGTAACGGGGAATAGGTATTGCCAATTCTGCACAACATACACCAAGCGCTCACCCTCTGGCAAATTTAGCAGGGGGGAGCGCTTCTTGTGTATCCCGGCTAGCTGTGCCTGCAAGGCTACTAATCATGTAAGGAGGTGAATCATGCGAAGCCTTTCGCTGTACCGCAAGTATTTTAAAGACAATATGTTCCTGCGCTTCACGTTGATTGTGTCCTGTATCTTCATTGCTACGATTATCGCCTTCTCTTATCTCGTGCTGCTGTTAATCTCGGATTCGGCGGTGCAGCGCCAGATGGATATCCAGCGCAAGAGTATGGAGAGCATCAGCAACTATGTGGAGAGCAAATATCAATCCGTTCAGGATATGCTGCGTGATGTGTACAGGGACGCGAGTCTGGCCAGTAATACGACCTTCCTGCTGGAGAATCCCTTAAGCGATTATATCGAGCACCGGCTGGACCGTTATCTGCTGGGGGAACAGTCTACCTCGAACGCCATCCAGTATTTCCAGAACAAGATTGACGATGATCCCGATATCCGCGGCCTGATCCTGTACAGTGCCAACCAGCAGGTGATGTATTACTACGACAACCGCAGGCAATTCGAGCGGATCTCGACCAATGCGGCGCATTCTTTTGTCCCCGATTCGATGGTTCTGGGTGAGGAGAGTGTCGTCTCTGTTCCGAATATCTGGGTGCTGAAGAGTATCGGCATGCAGACCGCCCCCATGTTCTCGGTGAAAATACCCATCAACAACAAGTCCTCATTGCTCAATATCGGCCAGCTGCTGGTCTACTTCGACTCCGAAGCCCTCTGGCAGGCCATGAATAATTATAAGCAGGATTTCAAAGGCGATATCCTCGTGCTCTCGGCCCAGAATGAAGTCATCTTCGATTCATCAGGTAAGGGGTACGGCCGGAAGCTGCCGAAGCTGCAGGGAATTAACGCCGGTGAGGAGGTTACCGTGGATGGAATGGTTGTCACCAGCCAGACCCAGAGCCAGGCCGGGTATACGGTAGTCAGTCTGATCTCCAAGCAGGAGCTGGCCGAGACCTACAGCAGTGCACAGCGCACCATTCTCTCCATCGCCCTCGTCTGCATTCTGTTCGCTGTGCTGCTGCCCGCGATGTTCATTTCTAATTTTGCCAAACGGACCCACCGCATTATCCGCTTCACCCGCAAAGTGAAAAACGGGGACCTGAACACCCGGATTGTGGACGGCAAGGAAGATGAATTAGGCCAGATTGCCAAAAGCTTCAATAGCATGCTGGATGAACTGAACCAGTATATCGACCAGGTGTATAAGGCGGAAATCAAACAGAAGCATACGGAGATCGCTACGCTGGAAGCCAGGGTGAATCCGCATTTTCTGTATAATACATTGGAAGTGATCAGGATGCGGGCGATTTCGAGCGGTGCGAAAGATGTGGGTGAAATGATCTACAGCCTGTCCATGCTGTTCAAATCGTATGTCCGCCCGAAGCTAAAATATACGTTCAAGGATGAGCTGGAGGCTTGCCGCCTGTATCTGGAGCTATTCCGCATCCGGTACAAGGACAGGTTCTCCTATGTTATTGAATGCAGCCCGGAGCTGGAGGAGCTTCCTGTACTCAAAATGTCGCTGCAGCCGGTCATCGAGAACTATGTGCTGCATGGGATGCGGACTGGGCAGACTGATAATGTGATCCTCATCGTGATCACAGCGGAGCCGGAGTACATCCGGGTTGCCGTTACGGATAACGGTAAGGGAATCGCGGAGGAGCGGCTGGCCCGGCTCCGCGAGGCGCTGGAGAATCAAGGCGAATTATCCGGGTCCGAGTCATTCGGGCTGCGCAGCATTCATGAGCGGCTGAGACTGATGTACGGCAAGCCTTACGGGGTGGAGCTGGATAGTGAGGAAGGCGCGGGAACAAAGGTTACGATTACTTTTCCATACCCGCTGAAGGAGGAGAGCGCAGATGTATAAGGTGTTTATTGTGGATGATGAGCCGTTCATTCTTAGCGGCCTGCAGGATATACTCAACTGGGAGCAGCTTGACCTCACGATTGTGGGGCAGGCGGAGAACGGGCAGGAGGCGCTGGAGCAGCTGCGGGAGAATCCCGCAGATATTCTGATTACCGACATCTCCATGCCGGTGATGACCGGCCTTGAGCTGATCCGCGCCGTCCGGGAATTCCGCCCGGACATGAAGGTGGTAGTGCTGAGCGGCTTCGATGAATTCATGTATGTGAAGGAAGGCCTGTCGCTCGGGATCGAGAACTATCTGCTGAAGCCGATTAATCTGGAGGAATTCCAGCAGACGCTGGAGACGATTGTGGAGAAGCTGAATGTCTCCAGGCTGGATATGCAGTGGTGGGAATATACGAATTCCGTACTGAAGGATAATGTGCTGCTGCGCTGGCTGCGGGGGCAGATTGATCCGCAGGAGCGCTCCGAACGGCTGAATCTGATCGGCTTGCCGCTCAGCAGCCGTTATGTGCAGGTTGCGCTCCTGCAGGTAGAGTCTGCAACGGAGGACTTCAGGAAGAGGGTGGCCGACCGCATCGGCGCAGAGGCTTCGTTCTTCATGTTCTGGGATTCCGACAATGATCTGGTGCTGATACATAACTATGAAGAAGCCGCTGCCGGAGCGGAGGAGATGGCGTTCATGCTGGAGGAAATTACCCGCTTATGCACCGGCGGAGAGCAGCTGCGCGCGGCAGTAGGCTCGCCTGTGTATGGGGTAGACGCCGCTCCCGCAAGCTACGAGCAGGCCAAGCAGGCTCAGGAATTCCTGGAGATCCACCCGGAGCGCAGCAGCATCTATTATGAGCAGCTGAGGGACCGGAAGGAGGATCTGGGGGCGGTTCTGCCGGAGGACTGGAGCGATTACGCCAAGCTCATCATGTCCAAGAATCTGGCGGGGCTGTCGGAGCAGCTGGAGCTGTATTTTGCGGCCCCGAGCATGGAAGGGTTAACGCCAGGGCTGCTGGAAGAGATCTCGCTGGAATGGATTCTGTTCTTCCGGGTGCTGATCAAGGATATCCGCAGTGAGACGGAGCGTGAGTGTATTGCCGAGGGCTTGACGGCGATCCGCAGGGCGAACTCGTTGCCCGCACTGTCCGCTGCACTCCGGCAGACCTCGGCAGGCATCATCGGGCTGCTGGACCGGGAGCTGAAGAGTCCGGTGGTCAACCAGGTGCTGAATTATATTGAGAAATCCTATAGTGAGGATCTGTCGCTGAAGAAGCTGGGCTTCATGTTCAATATCCATCCGGTGTATCTGGGGCAGCTGTTTCATAAGACCACCGGAGAATCCTTTGCCGAGTATATGAACCGCTACCGCATTGATAAGGCCAAGGAGCAGCTCCGCTCGACGAATCTGAAGGTGCATGAAATCGCAAGGAATGTGGGATACTGGGAAATGGGTTACTTCTACAAGCAATTTAAGAAATATGTTGGCATCTCGCCGACAGAATTCAAGGGGCTGCTATGAGGCGGCCTTGTTTTGAAAAATATAAGAATTCACCTGTTGCTGCAAAAAAAAGGATAAACCTGTCCCGGCGGGTAAGCTTATTTTCTTTATTTCATACCTGAAAAACTATAGTTTCTCTTCTATTTGAAAATGCTTTCATCTTATAAAGTTAAGCTATAGCTCAAGGAAAGCAGCAGCCGGAAAGATCCGGTAAGCCTGAAAGACCAGACAGCTAATTAAAAGGGGGTACGGCAAATGAGTAAGAAAAAGAAACACTTCTCCTTGTTGTTGACAACGCTTTTAACCGTTTCACTGGCGCTAACGGCGTGCGGCGGGAACAGTAAGAACAATGCTGGAGGGGAAGCCGCTTCGGGTGGCAACAAAGCCTCGGAGGCTACAGAGAAACCTGTGGAACTGATCTGGTACACGATCGGGCCGCCGCAGAAGGATATGGACAAGGTTCTCGCAGAAGTCAATAAATACACGCTTGAGAAAATCAACGCCACACTCGATATCAAAATGCTGGACTTCGGGGATTATACACAAAAAATGCAGGTTATGGCGGCTTCCGGTGAGCCAATGGACATCCTGTTCACCTCTTCCTGGGCCTTCGATTATGTGCAAAATGCACGTAAGGGCGCCTTCCTGCAGCTCGACGATCTGCTGAAGAATCAGGGCAAGGGCATCGTGGATACGATTGATCCGGCCTTCCTGGAAGGCTCCAAGGTAGACGGACACAACTATGCGATTCCGGCCAACAAAGAGCTTCCCGCTCAAGAGGTCTTCCGCTTCAACAAAGAATTGCTCGACAAATACAAGCTGGATCTGACCAGCGTGAAGACGATGGCGGATCTCGAGCCGCTGCTCAAAACGATCAAGGAAAACGAGCCTGGAGTGACTCCGTACGCGATGGTCAAAGACTTCATGCCGATTATGCCTTTTGACTATGTGATCGAGAAGATGCCTATGGCTGTATATATGGACACCAAGGACTACAAAGTAGTCAACATCCTGGAAACTCCTGAAATCAAGGAAGCGCTGAAGACGGTCCGCAAATTCTATCAGGCGGGTTACATCTCTCCTGAAGTTGCCACTACTTCATCGGTCGATGACCTGTACAAAGCAGGCAAATGGTTCACTGACCGTGCTTCCACCCAGCCGATGGCCGACAACCTGTGGTCAGCAAGCTACGGATACCCGGTTGTATCGACACCAGCCAGTCAGCCTTATATCTACAACTGGTCGGTAATGGGCTCCATGCAGGCAATCTCCGCCAACTCCGAATATCCTGAGAAAGCGATGGAATTCCTGAACCTGCTCAACACAGATCCTAAGCTGCGCAACATGATTGACTCCGGGATTGAAGGCGTACATTACGAGAAAGTCAGCGACAACATGATCAAGAACCTCCCGGAAGCGAAGAACTACGATATGCCTACGTTCTCCCTGGGTAACATCATGATCAACTATCTGAATGAAGGCGACCCTGAGAACAAATGGGACGAATTCAAAAAGTTCAACGATGCCGGTATCAATGCTCCGTTGCTCGGCTTCAACTTCGATACGTCCAAGGTGACGAATGAAATCGCCGCCGTTCAGAACGTGAAGGAAGAATTCTGGGCACCGCTGATGACCGGATCTGTAGATCCGGAAGAGTACCTGACCAAGGCTAACGAGAAACTGAAAGCTGCCGGTCTGGATAAAATCATTGCCGAAGCTCAAGCACAGATCGACGCCTGGAAAGCAGCGAATAATAAGTAGCATTCTATTCAAGATCGGGCGGGTTGATTTAGACTTGGCCCGATCTTTTTGTGAATATAAGAATTTTCCGGCATAGGAGGAACTAGAAGTATGGGGAAAATAGGAAAGTCCGCCAAGGATATATTGAGAAATAAAGTGCTGCTGTTTATGGTTTTGCCGGGCACACTGTGGTTTTTGTTCTTCTCCTACCTGCCGATGGTGGGTACGGTCATTGCTTTTAAGGAGTACCGCTTCAGCCGGGATGGCTTCTGGGCCAGCATCATCAACAGCAAATGGGTCGGCTGGGATAATTTCAAATTCCTGTTCAGCACTAACGATGCCTATCTGATCACACGTAATACTCTTTTGTATAACATAGCCTTCATTGGCCTGGGCCTGATTCTGTCAGTGCTGATGGCGGTGGTGCTGTCCGAGATTGCTAATAAGAAGCTGGCCAAGTTCTATCAGACAGGCATGTTCCTGCCGTACTTCCTGTCCTGGGTCGTTGTGGGATATTTCGCATTCAGCTTCCTGAGCTCGGAGCGGGGACTGCTTAACGCCATGTTCGGCAGCAATATCTCCTGGTATTCAGAATCGAAATATTGGCCGTTCATTATTATATTCGTATTCCTATGGAAGGCCGTCGGCTATAACAGCGTGGTCTATCTAGCCGCAATTATGGGTATCGACAAGTCCCTCTACGAAGCCGCGATGATCGACGGAGCCAGCAAGCTCCAGCAGATCCGCAGTATCACACTGCCGATGCTGAAGCCGATCATTATCATTATGACGCTGCTTGCGATCGGGAAGATTTTCTATGCGGACTTCGGGCTGTTCTATCAGGTGCCGAGAGATTCGGGGACGCTCTACAGCGTGACCAACGTTATCGATACGTATGTATACCGTGGACTCAAGACTACCGGCGAGATCGGAATGAGTACGGCTGCGGGCTTGTATCAATCAGTGGTCGGGTTCGTGCTGGTTCTTACCTCCAATTACATCGTCCGCAAATTCGATAAGGACAGTGCATTATTCTAGGGAAAAAGAAGGAAAGTGAGGTCATCCAAATGTCTGCTAACGCTGCGAAATCGCGCGATTTCCATCGGCTGTCGCCGGTGCTCAATACCATCTTCAACTGTATCGCCGGAGGCTTTGCCATCCTGTGTATCTTCCCGTTCCTGTTCGTTGTCCTCATCTCGTTCACGGACGAAGGGGCGCTTGCGCGGGACGGCTATCGGTTAATCCCGGCCAAATGGAGTCTGGAAGCCTACAAATATGTATTTAGCTCAGGAGACACGCTGCTCCGTTCCTACGGGGTGACGATTGCTGTAACAGTCATCGGTACGATTGTCAGCCTGCTTATTATTTCACTTTACGCCTATGCCATTTCACGTAAAAGCTTCAAATACCGTAATTTCTTCGCGTTTTTTTCCTTTTTCACCATGCTGTTTAACGGCGGGCTGGTTCCGACCTATATTGTCGTGACACAGATGCTGGGCCTGAAGGACAGTATTTGGGCGCTGGTGCTGCCGCTGGCGGTGAATGCTTTTTACATTATGATTCTGCGAACCTTCTATATCACAAGTGTACCGGATGCGCTGATTGAGTCGGCCAAAATCGACGGCGCCGGAGAGTTCCGCACCTTCCTCGGCATCGTGCTGCCGCTGTCCTTGCCGGGCCTTGCTACGATCGGTCTGTTCAGCACCCTGGGGTACTGGAATGACTGGTTCAACGCCCTGCTCTATATTGACAATCCGAACCTGGTGCCGCTGCAGTCGATGCTGATGCGGATCGAGACCAGTATGCAGTTCATTCTGCAGAACTCGCAGAACAGCTCGCTAAGCCTGGAGGCCCTCCGCAACATGCCGCAGGATACCTCGCGTATGGCGATGGTGGTGCTGGCAACCGGACCAATTATTTTCGCGTATCCGTTCTTCCAGCGTTACTTCATTCAGGGTCTTACGGTCGGGGCGGTTAAGGAGTAGGCAAGTCCAAATGTTCACCGCAGTGACGACCAAGCTTCGAATCCAAATCTTAAATATATTTTATATAGATCAAAGGAGAGAGGGTGGAGCCAGGATGTTGTATAGAGACCGTACACAGCCCGTCAAGGAGCGGACAAAGCATCTGCTCGGGCTGATGACGCAGAAAGAGAAGGTCGGCCAGCTGGTGCAGCTGTTCGGATGGCAGACCTATAATCATACAGATGGAACGATAGAGCTGACCGAAGACTTCAAGCGCCAGATCCGCGAAGGCGGTGTTGGCGCATTATACGGAACCCTGCGGGCAGATCCCTGGACAGGGGTTACGCTGGAGAGCGGCCTTGGAGCGCGCGCCGGAGCAGAGGCCGTCAATACGATTCAGCGTTATGCGCTGGAGCATTCGAGACTTGGTATTCCGCTATTAATTGGTGAGGAATGCTCGCATGGTCATATGGCGATCGGGGCTACCGTATTTCCGGTTCCGCTGCTGATCGGCAGCACCTGGAATGTGGACCTCTACCGGGAGATGTCCCAGGCCGTCGCACGGGAGACCCGGGCGCAGGGCGGAGCCGTGACCTATTCCCCTGTGCTGGATGTAGTGCGTGATCCGCGCTGGGGCCGGACCGAAGAATGCTTCGGCGAAGATCCGTACCTCATCGGTGAATATGCCGTAGCTTCGGTGGAAGGGCTACAGGGTGAAGATCTTGCCAGTGCCTCCAGCGTGGGGGCAACCCTTAAGCACTTCGTTGCTTATGGCAGCTCAGAGGGCGGCCGGAATGCCGGTCCGGCGCATATCGGCAAGCGCGAGCTGCTGGAAGTCGATATGTACCCGTTCCGCAAAGCGGTGGAAGCCGGAGCGGTCTCCATTATGCCAGCCTATAACGAGATTGACGGCGTGCCTTGCACCACCAATCAGGAGCTGCTGGAGGATATTCTGCGCGGCGAGTGGGGATTTGGCGGCATGGTAATTACCGATTGCGGTGCGATCGATATGCTGGCCTCGGGCCATGATACGGCAGACAGCGGGGAGGATGCAGCGGTGCAGGCGCTCTCCGCCGGGATTGATATGGAGATGTCCGGCGTTATGTTCGGCGGATATCTGCTTACGGCGCTGCGCTCCGGGCGGCTGGAGGAGAAGCTTGTGGATCAGGCGGCAGCACGTGTGCTGGAGCTGAAGTTCCGGCTGGGCCTGTTCGAACAGCCATACGCCGATCCTGATGTGGCAGAGCAGGTGATTGGCAGCGCAGAGCATGCCGAGCTGGCGCGCAGTGTGGCGGCAGAAGGCATTGTGCTGCTGAAGAATAACGGTATTCTTCCGCTGGCGAAGGATAAGGGTACGGTTGCCGTGATTGGGCCTAACGCGGACATCGGCTACAATCAGCTCGGCGATTATACCTCTCCGCAGCCGCGTGACCGGGTGACAACAGTGCTGGCCGGAATACGGGCCAAGCTTGCTGCCGAACCGGAGCGGGTAAGTTATGCGCCGGGCTGCCGGATCAAGGACAGCTCCACCGAGGGCTTCGAGCTTGCGCGCAAGGTAGCAGCCGAAGCGGATATCATTGTGCTCGCCCTGGGCGGGTCGAGTGCCCGGGACTTCGGTGAAGGCAGCATCGATCTGCGGACCGGAGCTTCGAAGGTCACGGAGAATGCGCTTAGCGATATGGACTGCGGTGAAGGCATTGACCGCATGTCGCTTCATTTATCCGGCGTGCAACTGGAGCTGATGAAGGAGCTGAAGGCACTCGGCAAGCCGGTAGTCGTCGTGTATATCAACGGGCGTCCCATTGCTGAACCTTGGATCGATGAGCAGGCAGATGCCATTCTCGAAGCCTGGTATCCGGGTCAGGAAGGCGGACATGCCATTGCGGATATCCTGTTCGGCGATGTCAATCCGTCCGGCAGGCTGACCCTGTCTCTACCGGAGGATGTTGGACAACTGCCTGTGTACTACTTAGGCAAACGTTCCCGGGGAGTCCGCTATCTGGAAGGGAATTCGCAGCCGCGTTATCCGTTCGGCTTCGGACTCAGCTACACCGAATTCAGCTATAGCGGAATAAAGGTAGAGCCGGCAGTGATCCAGGCGGACGGAACGGCTGAGGTTACAGTGGAAGTGGAGAATACAGGCTCCCGCAACGGCGCGGAGGTCGTGCAGCTATACATTTCCGATCTGGTCAGCAAGGTGACGAGACCAGCCAAGGAACTTAAGGGATTCCGCAAGATCGTGCTGGAGCCGGGAGAGAAGCAGCTGGTGAGCTTCAGGCTTAGTGCAGAGCATCTTAGCTATATCGGGCCGGACTATAAACCGGTAGTAGAGCCGGGAGGGTTCCGCATCGGCGTTGGCCGGAATGTGAACGATACGCTGGATACCGATCTTACGGTCAAGGAGGAATAGACATGGAACGGATCAACATCGAACGGATTAACCGGTTCATCCGTGAATGTTCACAAGCGCAGTGGCTGGAATACCGGGTGCTTGACGACTGGCAGGTCTTCTCCACTGTCTACCGGCAGCCGGGCCACTATGATGAATTGCAGCCATATTCGGGCAGCGAATCGTTCGGTTTGTTCCCGAGTGTGCAAGGCACGACTTATTATTTCCGTACTACCCTGGATATTCCGGCGGACTGGTCCGATACGGATACCGGGTTTATCTTCCAGTCCGGCGGCGAAGGGCTGCTGCGTGTGAACGGAGCGTCGCGGCAAGGACTGGACCGCAATCATACCTATGCCACATTAAATCCGCAGACGGAGGGAAGACAGCCGGAGATTGAGATTGAGCTCTATGATCCGATCCCTGAGCCGGATGATCCGCTGAATAAGCAGGCGGTCATTCAGCCGCCGGTCCGCTCGATCACCGCAGCGCTGGTCAGAGTGAACCTGCCGGTGCAGTCGCTGATGTATACGGTGACCGTGATCCGGGATTCGGCGCTGCTCCTGCCGGAGCAGGACTTCCGGCGCGTCCGCATGCTGGAAGCGCTGCATCAGGCAATGGATGCTTATGTGAATTTGGGGCCGGACGGTTCGCAGGGCAGCAAGGAAATAGAGGCGATTGAGCAGGAGCTGGCGGCAAAAGTCAAGGCCATCGGCGGCAACAGCGAGGGCTTCATTCATATGATCGGGCAGTCGCATATCGACATCGCCTGGTTATGGCCAACCCGCGAGACGGTGCGCAAGACCAGCCGGACCTTCTCGACGGTACATGCCCTGATGGAGGAGTATCCGGAATACCGCTATGCCCAGAGCCAGCCGCAGCTGTTCGCTTATCTGAAGGACAATGATCCTGAGCTGTACGCGAAGGTGAAGGAGCGGATTCGGGAAGGCCGCTGGGAGCTGGTCGGCGGTATGTGGGTCGAGCCGGATCTGAATATTCCAAGCGGGGAATCGCTGATGCGGCAGATGCTGTACGGGCAGCGGTTCTATCAGGAGGAGTTCGGACAGCAGTCCGAGATTGAATGGCTGCCGGACACCTTCGGCTATTGCGCTTCCCTGCCGCAGATTCTGAAGCACGGCAAGGTCCGTTACTTCATGACAACGAAGCTCGGCTGGAACGACACGAACCAGTTCCCTTATGATCTGTTCCATTGGGTGGGAATTGACGGGACAGCACTGCTCTCTTATATGAATCATGGTGTGAACGAGAATACGCTGCCGAAGGATATCCACGAGCACTGGCAGTCCTATCGCCAAAAAGCCGTTCACAGCGAACAAATGCTGCTCTACGGACACGGGGATGGCGGAGGCGGCGTGACGCGGGAGATGCTGGAATACCTGTCGCGCTCGGAGCTGATGGTAGGTCAGCCTGCCTCTAACTACAGCACGGCGGCAGATTTCTTCGCAGGCATCGAGCAGGCTGCACCGGAGCTGCCGGTCTGGCAGGGTGATCTCTACCTGGAGCTGCACCGTGGAACCTATACGACCCATGCACGGAACAAGCGCAACAACCGCAAGGCCGAGATTCTGTACCGGGAAGCTGAGCTATGGCAGACTCTGGGCGGACACCGCCTGACGCCGCAGCGGCGGGAAGAGGTAGGTGAGGCTCTGCATGAAGGCTGGAAGCTGATTCTGCTGAACCAGTTCCATGATATAATCCCTGGCTCGTCGATTCCCGAGGTCTATGAGACTTCAGACAAGGAATACAAGAATATCTTCGTCCTTGGGGAGAGTACATTGAAGTCCGTCATGGAGGCTTCCGTAGCGGATATTGATACCCGTGGAGAGGGACAGCCTTATGTCATCCTGAACGGACTGGGCTGGACCCGGGATATGGTGGTCGAGCTTGCGGTTGCTCCTGGAGCAACGCTTAACGCTCCGGCTGTATATGACCGGAACGGAACACGGCTTCCGGCAGAGATGACTACAGCAGGAGAGCGGACAATGCTGCGTGTGCGGGTGCCGGAGGTTCCGGCATTCGGGTATGCAACAGTATGGCTGCGTGAAGAGGAACAGCCGGGGGCAGATGCGTCGGATGCAGGCAATAACTCAATTTCTGCGGCGAACTCCGCTACGTTCGAGGATCGCTGGGAGACCGGCTACTACCGGCTCCAGTTCAATGAGCTGGGCGAGATCATCAGCTTGTATGACAAGGAAGCCGGGCGTGAGATTGTGAAGTCCGGCGAAGCGCTGAACCGGCTGCATTTCTTCCATGACCGTCCGATTCTCTGGGATGCCTGGGATATCGACAGCCGTTATGAGGAGCAGCCTGCCGGAGCAGCGGTTCTGCTGGAGAAGCAGCTGCTGTCCACAGGTCCTGTCTGCGATGTACTGTTCTTCCGCTGGAGTCTCGGCCAATCGGAAATACAGCAGGAGCTGATTCTGTATCACGCTGACAAGCGGATCGACTTCAAGACGAAGGTGCAGTGGCAGGAAGCCCACAAGCTGCTGAAGGTTGGCTTCCCGATTGATGTAGTGACCAGCAAGGCCACGTATGAGATTCCGTTCGGCGCACTGGAGCGGACCACGCACCGCAACACCAGCTGGGAGCAGGCACAGTACGAGGTCTGCGGACACCGCTATGCCGATGTGTCAGAGCATGACTACGGGGTCAGCCTGCTGAACGACTGCAAATACGGCTATGATACTCAGGGCAGCACCATCCGTCTGTCCCTTCTGCGCGCTCCGCGCTGGCCGGATCATTCGGCCGATCAGGGAGAGCATGAATTCACCTATTCGCTCTACCCGCATACCGGGGACTGGCGTTCGGCGCATACCCAGCGCAAAGCCGCTGAGCTGAACCATGCTTCGTATGCTGTAGCCTGCGAGGCAAGTGAGGGACAGCATCCGTCCACTGGCTCCTTCCTTCCCTACGAAGGGAAGCAGGTAGTGTTGGACACGGTCAAGCTGGCGGAAGACGGAAGCGGCAGTATCCTTCGGCTGTACGAATCAGCTGGTGGACGCGAGACCGTGCGGATCAGCTGGCCGCTGCCGCACGCTGCTATCTACCTATCCAATGCGCTGGAGGAAGAGACCGAGCTGCTGCCGGATGAAGACGGCGTGTTGACGATAGACTTCCATCCGTTCGAGATTAAGACGATTAAGATTATTCATGCTGAATAGAGGCAAATGAGGGGCTGAGCGTAAGGTTCTCGGATAGTTGCAGAACGTACACTTAAAAACAGCGGAAATGCATTCTTTTATCGTATAAGTGTATTCTGTACAACTAAAACTGCCCCAAAACGGGAGAAGGAAGATTCGGCGGATGTTTAAATGTACGAAGTACAACTAAATGTGAAATTGGTGATCAATCAGGCGTTTTAGTTGTACCAATTACAATTAAGCTTATCGCAACTCCCACTCCCATCAAGAAATTCAGCTTCCAAAACAATAGATCAAGCAAGAAGGAGACTACTACCTTGGAACAATTCAGACTTCCCCGCATCGAGATGCCGGAGCTTACGCTGCCGTCATCCATTCAGGCCGTGCTGGCCGACGCCGAAGCGAAGCTGGCTCACCGGCCTAAGCTGCAACGGCTGTTCCGCAACTGCTTCCCAAATACACTGGAGACGACCACCAAGCTGCTTGATGACGGAACTACCTTTGTGATTACGGGGGACATCCCCGCCTGCTGGCTGCGCGATTCGGTGGAGCAGGTCATTCATTATGTGCCTTTTGCCGCGGAAGATGCTGATCTGCAGCGGATTATCGGCGGGCTGATCAAGCGCCATACGGAGTATGTACTGATCGATCCTTACGCCAACGCGTTCAATGAATCGGCCAATGACTGGCACTGGAATGCCGCCGATGTGACCGAGATGTCGCCGTGGGTGTGGGAGCGCAAATTCGAGATCGACTCGCTGTGCTTCGTGATCCGGCTGGCCCATGCTTACTGGGAAGAGACGAAGCAGACCGATTTCTTTACCTCTGATTTCAAAAAAATGCTCCGCGTCATCACCGACTTGTTCAAGCGCGAGCAGCATCATGCCGAGCAGTCCCCTTACCGCTTCACGCGAAACAACGGGATTATGGAGGATTCCATCCGTAACGGCGGCTTGGGAATGCCCGTGAATTACACCGGCATGATCTGGTCCGGCTTCCGCTCCAGCGACGATGCCTGCGACTTCCATTACAACATTCCGGGGAATATGTTCGCTGTGGTGGCGCTGCGGCAGATGCAGGATTTCGCCGAGTGGGTCTTCCGGGACTTGGATTTCCTGGCCGAGCTGAAGGAACTGGAGCAGGAGGTCGATCACGGCATCAAGCTGTACGGCACCTACCGCCACCCCGAATTCGGACCGATCTACGCCTACGAGACAGACGGATACGGTAACTATAGCCTGATGGATGACGCCGGAACGCCGGGCCTGATGTCCATTCCGTACCTGGGTTACTTGAACAATGACGATCCGGTATACCAGAATACGAGACGCTTCGCACTAAGCAAGGAGAATCCGTTCTACTTCGAGGGCAAGGCCGCCAAGGGAATCGGCAGTCCGCATACGCCTCCGGGGTACATTTGGCATATGGCGCTGTCGATGCAGGGCATCACGGCAGACAGCAAGGAAGAGCGGCTGGCGGTCATCGCTATGCTGGAAGCAACCGATGCTGATACCGGCTATATGCATGAAGGCTTCCACGCCGATGATCCGTCCGTGTTCACCCGCAAGTGGTTCGCCTGGTCGAACAGCTTGTTCTCGCAGCTGATTTTGCGGGCGCTGAAGGAAGACATTCTCTAAATATTGAACTAAAACATTAAAGTTTAGGGAAAAGTGGCGGAGGGGAATTTTGGAACTGGAGGAGCGATAGCGTCCGCCTTTGTATGCGGATTTCCACCGCGAATAGCGGTATAAAATCAAGAAATCTGCATACAACAGTGGCCGGAAGTCCAAAACTTCTCTGGAGTCACGGCTAATCCATAACATAAAAATCATAAGTTCAATTTAAATATTTTTCACAGATAAAGGAGACCTGATCATGAGTACAATTATTGGAGAAGCACTACCGAACATCCCTTGGCAGGAGAAGCCTGAGGGCACGAATTCCCCGGTATGGAGATATTCCGCCAACCCGATCATTCCGCGCAACGCCATTCCGAACTCGAACAGTGTGTTCAACTCGGCGGTCATTCCCTTCGAGGGCGGCTTCGCTGGTGTGTTCCGCTGTGATTCGCGTTCGGTCAGCATGGACATCTTCGCGGGCTTCAGTGAAGACGGCGTGACCTGGAACATCAACCATGAGCCGATCGTTTTCGAGGGCGATGAAGAGATCACCAAGCGCGAGTACCGCTATGATCCGCGTGTCTGCAAGATTGACGACCGTTATTATGTCTCTTGGTGCAACGGCTACCATGGCCCAACGATTGGACTGGCGTACACGTTTGATTTCAAAACCTTCCACCAGCTGGAAAATGCCTTCCTGCCGTATAACCGCAACGGCGTGCTGCTTCCGCGCAAGATCGGCGGCAATTATGCGATGCTCAGCCGTCCGAGCGATACCGGGCATACGCCGTTTGGCGATATTTTTTACAGTGAGAGTCCTGACCTGACCTTCTGGGGCAAGCACCGCTATGTGATGGGTACGGTTGACGGTGACGCTTCGGCGTGGCAGTCCAAGAAGATTGGTCCTGGACCGATTCCGATTGAAACTGACAAGGGCTGGCTGCTGATTTATCATGGTGTTATCAACACTTGCAACGGGTTCGTCTACCGCATGGGGGTCGCGCTGCTGGATCTGGATCAGCCTTGGAAGGTAAAAGCCCGTTCGCGCAACTATATCCTCGGCCCGGAAGAGCTATATGAATGTGTGGGCGATGTGCCGAACGTGACATTCCCATGCGCGGCATTGACCGATGCGGCTACCGGACGAATTGCTATCTACTACGGTTGTGCGGATACGGTGACAGGACTGGCCTTCACGACCGTGGATGAACTGATCAGCTATATGGAGGAATATCCGCTGGAGATTGAGGGGTAACGAGCGATGACCAAACAACAGACGGCACATATAATTTCGCATACACACTGGGACCGGGAATGGTATCTGCCTTATGAGCGCCATCACATCCGGCTGATTCAGCTCGTGGACACTTTGCTCGACACGCTGGAGCAGAACCCGGACTTCCGTAGCTTTTTCTTCGACGGACAGACGATTATCATTGAGGATTATCTGCAGGTCCGCCCGGAGAACCGGGAACGGCTGGTGCGGCATATCCGTGAAGGCCGGATATTTATCGGTCCTTGGTATATTCTGCAGGATGCGTTCCTGACAAGCCCGGAAGCCAATGTGCGCAACTTACAGCTGGGACATCAGGACGCGGCAGTCTATGGGGATGTGTCCAAAATCGGCTATTTCCCGGACACCTTCGGCCTGACCGGACAGATCCCGCAGCTCATGCAGCAGGCGGGTATCACCAACGCCTTCTTCGGGCGCGGGGTGAAGCCGACTGGCTTCAACAATATGGTCTCCGCTGACGGCTATGAATCCTCGTTCTCGGAGCTGGTCTGGGAAGGACCGGACGGCTCGCAGGTACTGGGTATTCTGTTCGCTAACTGGTATTCCAACGGGAATGAGGTTCCCGTGGATGAAGAGGAGGCCCGCCGCTTCTGGGAACGCAAGCTGGGCGATGCCCGGCAGTATGCGGCGACAGACCAGCTGCTGTTCATGAACGGCTGTGATCACCAGCCGCTGCAGACCGACCTGCCGGAGGCGATCCGCACGGCGGAGAAGCTGCACCCGGAGGTCTCCTTCGTTCACTCGAACTTCCCGGACTATATTAAGGCAGTCGAGGAATCACTCGCTGGCCGCAGCCTGTCCACGGTGAAGGGCGAGCTGCGGAGCCAGCGCACGGACGGCTGGGGAACGCTGGTTAATACCGCTTCCGCCCGGGTATACCTGAAGCAGCTCAACCAGCGCGGCCAGGCCATGCTGGAAAAGGTGGCCGAGCCGCTGGCCGTTATTGCGAAGCTGCACGGCGGCGAGTATCCGCAGCATCTGCTGGATTATGCATGGAAGACGCTGCTGCAGAACCATCCGCATGATTCCATCTGCGGCTGCAGCGTGGATGAGGTGCACCGCGAGATGGTCACCCGCTTCGACAAGAGCTACCACACGGCCGAAGGCATCGTGGCGGATAGTATGCAGGCGATCACCGCAGCGGTGGACACCTCCGGCTTCGCCGCTTACGGTGAAGAGGCCGTTCCGCTCGTTGTAACGAATACCAGCGGCTGGAGCCGCACCGGTACGGTGACCGTAGAGCTGGATGCTGCCCGTCAGTATCTGCGCGACGGTCTGCCGCTGGACGAGAATGCCCGGCTTATGAAGGCTGTGGAGCTGGCCGGACGGGTCCTGGTCGATGAACAAGGCCAGCCGGTTCCTTGTACAGTTGAGGATCTCGGCCTGTCGTTCGGCTATGATCTGCCGGACGACCGGTTCCGCCAGCCGTATAGCTGCCGCAAGGTGCGGCTGACCTTCGAGGCGGCAGATGTGCCAGCCCTGGGGCTGCGCACCTATGCCTGGGTCCGCCCTGTTGCAGCAGATGCTGCCGCAAAAGAAGTCTCTTCGCTGGTTCAAGGCGCACGCGTACTGGAGAACGATACGCTGCGGGTCGAGGTTATGGCTGACGGTTCCTTCACGCTGGAGCATAAGCCTAGCGGCAAAGTCTACCGAGATCTCGGTGTCTACGAGAATACTGGTGACATCGGAAATGAGTATATGTACAGACAGCCTGCGGGCGAAGTGCCGTTGACGACTCTCGGCCTTAATGCGGATATCGCTGTTATTGAAGATACGCCATACCGGGCTTCCATCGAAATCGCCCATGAATGGGAGATTCCGGCTTCGGCCGATGCCCTGCTGGAAGAAGAGCAGCGGGCACTGGTCTATTACCCGGAACGGCAGGCTAAGCGTAGTGCGGCTACTGTAACTCTTAAGCTGCGGACCGTCTTGAGACTGGAACGCAGCGGCAAAGGCCTGGAAGTGAAGAGCTTCATCGATAATACGGCTAAGGACCACCGTCTGCGGATGCTTTTCCCGGCGGATCTGGCCGCAGCTTCGCACCGAGTAGACTCGATGTTCGAGCTGGCGGAACGCCCGAACGAGCCGGCGCCGGAATGGCAGAACCCGAGCAATGCGCAGCATCAGCAGTGCTTCGTGGATGTTGCCGGGGGGAATGCAGGCCTCACGGTTGCCAATATCGGATTACACGAATACGAGATTCTGCGGGATGGCCGTAATACCATCGCTGTTACGCTGCTCCGCAGTGTCGGTGAGATGGGCGACTGGGGCTGGTTCCCTACACCTGAAGCCCAGTGCCTGGGGGAACAGACCGCGGATATGCTGCTTCTGCCGCATAGCGGAGATGCCGTAACCTCCGGTGCCGCTGCTGCTGCATACCAGTTCCAGATTCCTTGGACCTGCGCGCAGGCAGAGGTTCATGGGGGAACGATTCCCGCCGTGTATTCGGCTGTCCGCTGGAATGGCGAGACCGCTGCGTTCTCCTCTATGAAGCTGAACAAAGAGCGCGGCGATGTGCTGCTCCGCTGGTTCAACCTTACGGAAGAGCCTTGTGAGCTGGAGCTGGAATCCGCGCTTCCGGCTGCTGCCTTCTATACTTCGAATGTACTGGAAGCAGAAGGTGAAGAGCTTCAGACTGAAGGTACCGCTTCACTTAAGCTTCCGCTTGGCGGACATCAGATTACCACGGTCGGCCTCCGGCTGCGCTGATCCACGCGAGGAAGGAAGAGGTGGGAGGTATGGATATAGATATGGATAAGAATGAACCATTAGATCGGCACGCTTCCAATAACGGCCCGCTCCCCGGTGTACAGCAGCAGATCGTGGCGGCATCCGGGGAGTCATGGCGGCTGTCTGCCGGGTCCAAAGCCCGGATTGTAGACAATGCCAGATCGGATAATAACAGTGTTTTGAACGAAACAGTCTTTATGGTTCTGGGTCAATTCTCGGGCATTCTTACACCCGCTGACCAGATCATGACTGTCGCTTATGGGGACACGGAGACACCCGCTTCGGGCGATATCGTCATAGAACTGACGGATCATGAAGCTGCGGGAGACATGGATAGCCAGGAAGGTTACGTCATCGACATCGGGACTTATGCGAAGATCACCGCGCCAAGTGAACGTGCGGTGATGTATGGTCTGGGGACATTGCTGCAGCGGCTGGCAGATGACGGCTCCGTGCCTTGCGGAACCATTACCGATTACCCAGTCATTCGAGAGCGGGCGCTCCATATCGATATCGGCCGTAAATTCTATACCGAGGATTGGATTTCGGAGCGGATCAGAGAGATGTCCCGGCTTCGGCTCAATACATTGCAGCTTCATTTCTCCGAGAACGAGGGCTTCCGGCTGATGAGCGAGAGTCATCCTGAAGTGGTGTCAGAGCAACATTTAACCAAGCAGGAGATGAAGGCGATCATCCTCACGGCACAGAGGTATCATGTGGATATTATCCCTTCACTGGATTCGCCTGGGCATCTGGGTCAGGCCCTCCGGACGCACCCGGAGTGGCTGCTCAAGGATGCATCTGGAACTCCGGCCCCGGGTGCGCTGGATATTACGAATCCGGACGCCCGCCGGTTCGTGCTGGAGCTGATTGACGAATATGCTGAATTATTTGCCGGCAGCCGCTATTTTCATATCGGCGGGGATGAATTCATCAACTTCGCGGAATTCGATAAGTATCCGCAGCTCGCGGACTATGCCCGCAATGTCCTGAACATCAGCGGCGGCACGGGCGTGGACACGTATATTGATTATCTTAACGAAGTCGCTGAACATTTGGAGTCCAAAGGCTGGATCGTCCGCGCCTGGAATGATGGACTGTACCGTGCGGATCAGACCCAGCGGGTTACGCCCAAGCCGTCCATTCAAATCACGTATTGGACGAAGTGGCATCCGATGATGGCCCCGGTGGAAGACATTCTGGCTAAAGGGCATCAGGTGATTAACTTCAACGATGGCTACTTGTACTACGTGCTGGGCGAACATGCGGGTTACAAGTATCCGACAAGCGAGAAAATCCGCGCCGCCTGGCATCCCGGGCTGTTCCCGAACCGTACCGGGGAAGCCAAGCAGGAATACACGGGAGCCTATCCGCGCGAACTCATCGGCAGCACCTTCTCCATCTGGAGCGATAAGCCGGAGGCGCAGAGCGAAGCGGAAGTGGCCGCAGGCCTCCGCGGCCCGCTGCGGGCGATGGCGGAGTTGGCTTGGCTGGGGAAGCAGGATGCGGCTGAGTAGATGGCTGAATAGACAGCAGAGTAGGCAAATCGTATATTCTTTATAATTGCAGCAACGGATAGCGTCCGCTTTAGGGCGAGGTCCGTTGCTGTTTTTTTATGTAGGCGAAAAACCGAACAGAATAGACAGGTACTAGTACGGTCGAGCCCATGGTTAGCTACATCCTTTTATACAAGTTATAAGGATATGTTTGTTAATTTATGCTATCCTATTACTCAAAAAAGACAGGCGGTGCAGGTGTGCAGAACATCAAAGTCTATCATTACGATGCATTCAGCAGTATTCCGAACAAAGGAAACCCGGCAGGGGTTGTCCTGAACAGCGAAGGTCTGACGGAGCAGCAAATGCAGGAGATTACAGCGAAGGTGGGTTTCAATGAGACGGCGTTTCCGTTAAAATCCAACCAGGCGGATCTCAGAATCCGTTATTTCACCCCGGGGCATGAGATTAATCTCTGCGGCCATGGGACCATGGCGTTGTTGTATGCCCTGAAGACGAAGGGGCTGCTTGGAGACGCCAGCGAGCTGACCATCGAGACCAAGGCAGGAGTTTTGCCTATCCGCATCACAGAAGATCACGGTCAACTCTATATGACAATGAGGCAAGCCATCCCTCAGTTTCAGCCTTTTAACGGATCGCTTGAAGACCTGGCCCGTTCGATCGGCCTTGAGCCCGGTGATATTGATCAGACCCTGCCGACCATGTACGGCAGCACTGGAACGTGGACCTTACTGGTCCCGATTACAAGCCTTGATGCCTTCACCCGGATGCAGCCTGACAACCAGCGCTTCCCTGAGGTGCTGAAGGAGATGCCCCGCTCGTCCATTCACCCGTTCTGCCTGGAGACGAATGATCCTGAGGCGCATATGCATGCCCGCCATTTCTCCTCTCCCTTCTCAGGGACCACCGAGGACCCGGTTACAGGCACAGCCTCTGGGGTAATGGGGGCTTATTATTCCAGGTATATCGGCGGACAAGCCCCCTCCTTCGAACTGCTGATCGAGCAGGGCCAAGAGATTGGCAGGGACGGCAGAGTCAGGGTGTCTGTGTCGGACAACGGCAATACTATAGAAGTGACGGGCAACGCCGTTTATGTGAATGAATTTGATGTGATGCTGTGATCCCTCTCGTTCCTGTAATTTGTCAGTTCTCCCCCTTGCCGTAATTCAGCCCCGCCTGATAGGCCTGTTCCAGCAGCGCCTCATAATGTCCGGGAGCGGAATCCAGGGTCTCGTAAAAGAATTCAACCTTGGAGTCTGTGATTCCGCAATAATCGGCAATTCCCACGTTCAGAAGACGCGTGGTGGCCTCATCATAGCTGCGCTTTTTCATCTGCTCCTCTGTTACGCCTGCCAGCGCCAGCCACAGTGCACGATAACCATGCAGATTATTGGTGCCGTAAGCAACCCTATTGTTCAGCACCCGGTCGATATACCCCTTCAGCATGGCCGGCAGATGCCACCACCACAGCGGAAAAACAAATGCCAGGCCGTCATGCTGCCGCAACCGCTCCATTTCCCGCTCTAATTCAGGAGAATAGGGCTGTTCCTGTTCACCTGCGGTCATATGGAGTTCCTCCCTCCCCCGCAGAACAGGGTCAAATCCTATCCCGTGCAAATCCAATATCTCATAATCATGGCCGGCCTGGCTCAATCCCTCAGCGAAACGGCGGGCCACCTGGAAGGTCAGGGAATCTTGTCTCGGGTGTGATACGACGATTAATATACTCATGTTATATATTCACTACCTTTCATAACACAGGTTTGTAGCCATGTTCCTTGGCTGATGCTATTATAAACAGGAATAAAATAATCTGGAAGTACGCACTTTGCTGTTCTATAGGAAGGTGTAAGATCCATAGGAACGTTGAGGTTCCCTACATAATGGAGGCAGAAGCAATGACTGAACAGAATGGCGATAGCGTTCCCAAAAAGTACAAAGTAGGCGTAGAGGCGGCGCTGGAAGTGATGGGCGGCAAGTGGAAGCCGTTGATTATCTACCATCTTATGACCGGACAGAAGCGCACCTCCGAGCTGCTGCGGCTCATTCCCGGCTTAACCCAGAAAGTACTGACCACCCAGTTAAGAGGCCTGGAGAGCGATGAGATTATCTCGCGGACCATCTACCAGGAGATTCCGCCCAGAGTGGAGTATGAGCTGACGGCTTACGGCTGGGGACTGAAGCCCGCGCTGGACCTGTTATGTTACTGGGGAGAGGAGCATTTGGACAGGATTCATGGCGACAAGTCCAAGGTGCTGGAAGACTTTTAGGCAGCAGAGAGAGACAGAGAGGAAAGGGGAAAAAGCATGGAGTTCGCAAGTCTAACCACAGTCGTCACCCTCATTAACATCATCCTCGCACTGGGCTTTCTGTTCATTGAGCGCAGGGAGGCGGGGTATACCTGGGCGTGGCTGATGGTGCTGTTTTTCATCCCGATTCTGGGATTCGTTCTGTATATCTTTTTCGGGCGCAATCTCAAAAAGAAAAATTTCTACAAGCTCTTCATCGAAGAGCAGGAATATGTCCAGGCCGAAGCCGATAAGCAGCTGGCAGCCTTCGCCGAGAAGGCGGACGAGAGGTCGCAGCTCCTGCAGAACTACAGCCAGCTGATCAACATGAATATCCGCTCGTCGCACGGCCTATTATCCAGCGATAACGAGATTGCCATCTACAGTGACGGCCATCAGAAGTTCGCCGCGTTGTTCGAGGATATCCGCTGTGCCCGAGCAGAGATCAATATTCAGTATTACATCATTCAGCCGGACGCTCTGGGCAAGCAGCTGAGGGATGAATTAACCCGGAAGGCGCGGGAAGGCGTGAAGGTGCGGCTGCTGTATGATGAAGTCGGCTCCAAGCGGCTTTCCCGGCATTTTTTCAGGGAGTTGCGTGCCGCAGGCGGAGAGGTTGAAGTGTTCTTCCCGTCCCTGATCAGGCCGCTGAATTTCCGCATCAACAACAGGAACCACCGCAAGCTGTGTATTATTGACGGGAGCATCGCCTATATCGGCGGGTTCAATGTGGGGGATGAGTATCTGGGGCAGGTTAAGAAGTTCGGCTATTGGCGGGACACGCATCTTCGAATCACCGGGAATGCGGTCAGCCATATCCAGGGCAGATTCATCCTCGACTGGCATCAGGCCGGGAAGCATGAGCGCGGGGATTACGGGGAGTTCAGCTTCAACATGGAGCCGCGAACGGGGACAAGCCCGGTCCAGATCATTACCAGCGGCCCCAATTCGTCGACGGAGCATCTTAAGAACATGTATATCAAGCTGATTTTGTCAGCCAAGGAGAGCGTGTATATCCAGACCCCTTACTTCATACCGGACACAAGCTTCATGGATGCCTGCAAAATCGCCCTGCTCTCCGGGGTGGATCTGCAGATCATGATCCCTAACAAGCCTGACCATCCGTTCGTGTATTGGGCCACCTGGGCCTATGCCGGGGATCTACTGAACTATGGAGCCAAAATCCTGCTCTACGAGAACGGCTTCCTGCACGCCAAAACGATTGTCGCCGACGGCGAGGTTGCCTCCGTAGGGACGATGAACATCGATTCGCGCAGCTTCCGGCTGAACTTCGAGGTGAATGCCATTGTGTATGACCGGGCGATTGCCGAACAGCTCCAGGATATTTTCCTGAATGATGTCAGGCTGTGTTCGGAGCTTACTCCTGAACGGTATGCGCAGCGTTCGCTTGTCATCAAGCTGAAAGAAGGGATTTCCCGGCTGCTGTCGCCTATTCTGTAAAAGAGAGCGCAGCGTAGGCAGCCGTATTTTATAGTGGGAGGAATGACAGATGGGGATGCTGGGTCAATACGTGATGGTGGATGAGGATACACTGGAGCGCATGATGGAGATGGACGGAACAGAGCTGATGGGTACATTGGAGAAACTGATTGAAGGCGGGAGTGCATACTACGACATCGACAAGCTGTGGGAAGAGCTGCATGTCGCGCTAACCGGAGTCTCGGCCAGTGAGCCAGTAGAGGGAGACCCGTTAAGTGAGGCTGTTGTCGGGGTGCATGTATTTGAGGTGGAGGAAGAGGACGGTTATTTTACCTGTACCGAGCATGATGAACTGGAAGGGATTATCACGGCGATGCAGCAGGTGGACTTCGGTCAATTGAAGACGGGTGGTGTAGCGGAGGAGCTGAGGGCGGCTTTGCAGGGTGAATTTGCAGGGCTGCTGGACTTCTACGGGAAGGCGCTGGCGGCCGGGAAGCATGTGATTTTCAGTGTGGCTTGAGCGATCCTCCTTGATTGCATACAGAAACGGTACTGTCCTTGTCAAAAGGAGGTACCGTTTCTGCTTAGGAATGGGGGTTACGGCTGCAATTTTTTCTGAAGATAATATTTCGTCTGGCCTTCGTGGGGACAATCTTTGATCTCGCCGAAAATCTCATACCCCTGCTTCTGATAAAAATGCGGGGCCTGCCAGCTCATCGTTGTCAATTCGCTAACCTTACAGCCGCGTTCCGCTGCTCTGGCTTCCAGCTCTTCCAGCAGAGTTCCGCCGAGTCCATGCCCCCTGTACCCTGGGTCCACAGCCAGTAAGTGCACATTCAGAATATTCCAGACCATATCCCCGGTAACGCCGCCGATGAAGACGCCGTTCTCATAGGCCGCCAGGGAGATCACCTCGCGCTGATAGGGCGGAATGCTGCTGTCCATGCGGCGGCTGTGTTCCTCCAGCAATCTGGAGATTTCCTGCTGATTCTGCTCAAGTTCCAGTTCTACGATGTTCATGGGTATGCCTCCTTAGGATCTGAATTCAATTATAGCCATTATATCAAAATAGAGCCTGCGGACGATGCCGCAGGCTCTATTTGTAGGGAGAACGGCGGGGGTGCCGTCCGTTATTCCAGGGAGATGTACAGGTCTTGGGGTCCCGCAAAGTACCTGAGTATTCATCGAAGCCAGGTCTCCAATTTGTGTGGCTAGTTTAGTGCAAATAGAAGAATTTATATGTTGTACTCGATAATTTATTAGGACGGCAAAGCCGTTTCTACTTGTTCTGTCCGCTCTCGGCCTTCAACTTGGCGATCAGCTTATCGCCTTCGACATCGAGATTCGGCAGCAGGCGGTCCAGCCATTTCGGCAGCCACCAGGCTTTGTCGCCGAAGACGGCCATGACGGCCGGAACCAGCGTCATCCGGACAATGAAGGCATCGATCAGGATGCCGAAGGCCAGTGCGAAGCCGATCTGCTTAATCATCGCATCGGGGGCGAAGATGAAGCCGGCGAAGACGGAGACCATGATCACGCCTGCAGCGAGTACAACGCGGCTGGCCAGATCGTAGCCGTGAACAACACTGTCCTTGCCATGGCGGCCGTGGACATAGGCTTCCCGCATGGAGCTGACCAGGAAGACCTGGTAATCCATGGCGAGTCCGTACAGAATACCGGTAACCAGGATTGGCATGAAGCTAAGCAGCGGTCCGCCGGTATCGAAGCCGAACAGCGAATGCAGCCAGCCCCACTGATAGACGGCGGTGGTCACGCCGAAAGTGGCAAGAATACTTAGCACGAAGCCGACAGTCGCTTTGATTGGCACGATAATCGACCGGAACACCAGCAGCAGAATGATCAGCGACAGGATTACGATGATCCCGATGTATACAGGGAAGGCATCGGACAGCTTGGAGGACATATCAATATTGATGGCGGTGAAGCCGGTCACGCCAAGATTAATATTGTTGCCGGTGGTCAGAGCGGAATTCGGATCACGCAGCTCCTGCACCAGATCTCTGGTTGCGGTGTCAGTGGGACCCGTCTTCGGAATTAGGCTGATAATAGCGATATCGCCGGTGGGACTGACTCCGAGCGGAGAGACCAGGGTCACATTATCGTGCATTTGCAGCTCCTGAACCAGCTTGCCCAGGACCGGCATGGAGATCTTCTCAGACGGATTCTTCGTCTCAGCGACCAGCAGCAGCGGGCCGTTGAAGCCTTCGCCGAACCCTTTGGAGATGACATCATAGCTCTGGCGGGCCGGAGTATCCAGATTCGCCGAGGCGCCGGAAGGAATACCCAGCTCCATCTTGGTTACCGGAATTGCGGCTGTGCCAAGCACCAGCACCACGAGCACAATGATGGCCCAGCGGTATTTCACTGTAGCATTCGCCCAGCGGTGGGAGAAGCTGTGCTGTGATTTTTTGGCGGCGGTGCTGTGCTTGGTCCGGGCTTTGGCGGTGACGATCTTCTCACCGACCAGTCCGAGCAGTGCAGGCAGCAGGGTCAGGGCAAGCAGGACATTGATCAGCACGCTGGCAGCAGCCACAAGTGCCATTGTCGATAAGAAGCCGATGCCAATGACGAGCATGCCGCACAGGGCAATAATTACGGTCAGACCGGCGAAGAATACGGCGCTGCCGGCGGTGCCGAGTGCCCGGCTGGACGCCTCTGCCGCGCTTAATTTCTCATCAAGGATCAGACGGCGCTGCCGGTTCACAATGAACAGTGAGTAGTCAATCCCTACCGCGAGACCGATCATTACGGCAAGCACCGGTGTAATATCGTTCATCTGGATCAGGCTGCCGAGGGCAAAAGCACCTCCGACGCTGATGCCGACACCCAGAAGCGCAGTCAGCAGCGGCAGGCCTGCGGCTACGACTGAGCCCAGCGTCAGGAACAATACGATGGCAGCCACGGCTACGCCGATAGCTTCCGTGGAGCCGATGGCTGGCATGCTTTTGAGCGAGTCGCTTGGAATCGCTGTAATTCCTGAACCGGACTGTTCTACTTCGGTTACAGTATTGATGATGTTATCCGGTACATCCGCTGGCAGGGATGTCTGTTGAACGGTGAACTGGAACTGGAACAGGGCAATGCTGCCGTCAGCCGACAGCATGACGCCGGGAACGGGCATCCCGTCGGCCATCAGCGGGCCGAACGGGGCTGCCTGAGCCGCAGCGCCTTGACCCGCAGCAGCGGAAGGATCGGTGGCAGCGCCTTGGCCCGCAGCGGCGGAAGGGTCGGCGGCAGCGCCTTGGCCCGCAGCAGCGGAAGGATCAGCGGCAGCACCCTGGCCCGCAGCGGCGGAAGGGTCAGCGGCAGCGCCTTGGCCCGCAGCGGCGGAAGGGTCAGCGGCAGCGCCCTGGCCCGCAGCAGCGGAAGGATCAGCACCGGCACCCTGGGCCGCAGCAGCCGCTTGGGCTGCCAGCTCCATAGGGTTGATGACATATTCCATGTTGTACACATCATTAATGGCTTTCAGGAGCAGAGCGGTACGCTCAGGCGTATCGAGACGTTCTCCTTCCGGTGCAGTGAAGGCGATGCTTGCCTGCCCTCCGGCAGCAGCGGGTAGCTCTTTTGTCAGCTTATCCAGCACCTTTTGCGACTCTGTGCCTTCAATTTTCATCTCGGAGCTGGACTGAATGCCGTTGACTCCAATCAGGGTGCCGACAACTCCGAGTACGATGATCCAGACGGCAATGAATGCCCAAGGCTTGGCATACGCCGATTTACCTAAGCGGTATAGAAAGGTAGACATGTAATGGTTTCTCCTCTTTATCTGTGAATTTAGAAGCCGTTGCGTAAATAAGCAAACATCGAATTCAGATATTGGTCAAAAGGCATAGCATCGGAGCCTTCGCTCTGCTGTTCACCCGGCAACATCACGTTGAGCCGTCCGTCCAGAATGGGCACGAAGGCTCCGTAGACGGCACCCACCAGCAGGTGGGTATATCCATCGGCATACCGTCCACGGGTGAACTGCTCCATCACCTCACGGGCAGCGATTTGCAAATACCGGAAGACATTAAGAATGTAAGGCTCCAGGGACGGGTATTGGTTCGCCAGCGACACGAACTGCCGCAGTTTATGCAAGAACTCAGAGGTGAATTGCAGCTGAAGCAGGTTGTACAGGGCGTCGAGCGGTGTAGCATCCGGCGGCAACCCGGCAAGCAGACTTTTATCGTCTTCCTTAGTAGCACTACTAATGAAATAGGACGCCACAGCTTCCTCCTTGCAGGAGAAGTAATTGGCAAAGGTCCGCCGGGAGTATCCGGCCTTCTGTACCACATCGTCCACAATGAAGCCGTCCATGCCATGTTCAAGCGCAAGCTCAAAAGCCGCTACGGCTAAGGCGTAGGCGGTTGCTTCCTTTTTTTTGTCCCGCAGATTCAGTTTGGAATTCAAATGTCAATGTTCCTCCTTCCCTTAGGATCTATAGGTTCTATTATTGCTCAAAGGGAAAGATTGCACAATGAGCATCTAGTGACGGAAGTGTGAATGTTTTAATTTTGAAATAGTGTATTGGAGAAATAAGATGGGGGATGAGGGATTGAGTTGGGAGGAAGTCATTGAGAGGATAATGAGAAGGAGTGAGTAGGTGAGTGGGTGAGTAGGTGAGTAGGTGAGTAGGTGAGTAGGTGAGTGGGCGAGTGGGTGAGTAGGTGAGTAGTAAGAGAGAGGAAGAGTGAAGTTGGTGTAAACAGACGATAGCGCGAGCAAATCACCGGGCGGTTAAGAGCCGAACTGAAGAATGCGCCTTCATTCCCGAAGGGACGATATTTTTGGCTTCTTTTGTCATCCGTGAGGTTTTACATTAAATGGCTGCAGGCGTAAGATTCAATCATCAACTGAATGAAATGACACTGTTCTTGAAATGGCTGAATTCCGTAACGGGAACGGGGGAACCAACTGGTGCAGGCGGCGCGGCTTAAGTGTTGGCTGCTGAGTACCCGGGGTGAATCCTTGCCAGTGTGCTGCTTTAGCTCCGGTAAGGTAGGGCAATCTCGCTGCCCGAATCCGTCAGCTAACCCCGTAAGCCTCGAAGAGAGAGGATGAGCGCCATGATCGATTAACCGACCACGGAGAGCCCTGCTGCTGCTGTGGTTTTTTTGCTGTACGTGAAAGGGATAAATCCCTCAGATAGGCTAGAGTTAGCCGGGGGTGAAGAGTGGGCAGGAGATAGCAAATGAGATGCATTAGTGCACCTGAATTCCAGAAAAGTTGGCTAATTGAGCAAATGAGGAGCATTAGTGCACCTGAATTCCAGAAAAGTTGGCTAATTGAACAAATGAGGAGCATTAGTGCACCTGAACCAGGTTGCACCTCTCCCCCACTAACCAGGCAGTCCAAAGTGGAAGGTAGGTGAAATAGTGACGGAGAGAAGCACAATTAAGTCACATAACAACACTAATTAGTCATTTTGGATGCCGGAATATTCATTTTGTGGACCACAATAGTCCGTTTGTGCATCACCCAAATAGTCAGCTACTACATCATCACAATATAACGAAAGGAGGGGATTATCATCGCAACTGTATTTATCATCTGCTTCTGGGTCGGACTCCTGCTTATTCTCAGCGGCAGCATACATGGGCACGGACTGGCGGGACATCTGCATGTCGGGGGAGGGGATGCGGGTGGGCCGGGCTTCCTGCCGATTCTTCCGCTGATGGTGTTTGTCACTGTCTGGGGCGGCACGGGTTATGTGCTTACCCGGTTCAGCGGGATGCACCTGCTGCCTATAGTGCTGGTCTGCACCCTGACCGCCCTGTTGCCGGGCATTCTGCTCTACACGGTGCTGGCCCGGGTGATGACCCGGTATGACAGCAGTATGAGTGAGTCGGATTATGATCCGGCAGGCCAGCTCGGCTATATCAGCATTGCCGCAGCAGATGGGGCGGTGGGAGAGATGAAGTATGTGCTGCACGGGACCATGCGCTCCATCGGCGTGCGTGCGGAGCCTGGCCAGCAGCTGCTGCGGGGCGACCGGGTGATTATTGTGAAGACGGATAAGGGAATCGCAGCGGTTACTCTTTTCGAGAGGGAAAGCGAACAATATTAATGGGGAGTGTCGGAGCAAATGTTAATTTTATATGTAACCGGAGCTATTGTTGTAGTGATTCTGCTGGCGTTAACCAGTATTGTGACCGCGTATAAGAAGGTACCGCCCAATCAGGCTATGATCGTATACGGCCTCGGCGGCAAAAGAGTGGTCCAGGGCGGCGGGACATTCGTCATCCCCGGCTTCCAGAACAATAAAACCATCTCCATGATGCTGATGAGCTTCGACGTCATTCCGGCGCAGGCAATGTTCTCCCGGCAGGGTATCAAGCTGAACCTGGAGGCGGTCGCCCAGATTAAGATTAAAAGCGATCCAACCGCGATTCTTACAGCCAGCGAGCAGTTCATCGACCGGCCGGAAGAAGACCGCGAGACGATTATTCTGCATTCGGTGGAGGGACATCTGCGCGGCCTGATCGGCCAGCTCACCGTAGAATCTATCCTCAAGACCCCTGACGAGATCAACAGCAAGATGCGGGAGACCTGCTCGGAGGACCTCGACAAAATGGGGCTGGAGGTGGTCAGCTTCACCATTAAAAAGATCACGGACGACAAAGGTTACATCGACAATATGGGGGTGCCTGAGATTGAGCGCATCCGCCGCGACGCCAGCATTGCCAAGGCCGAAGCCGAGCGCGACATTCAGATCAAGCAGGCCGAAGCGGAGAAGGAATCCTCGATTGCCAAAGCCAATGCCCATCAGGCGACCATCGAAGCGGGGACCGCTGCGCGTGCGAAGGAATCCCTGTTCGAGAAGGAGCTGAATATTAAGCAGGCGGACTTCAAGCTGGAGACCGAGGTGAAGAAGGCGCAGGCGGATCTGGCGTACGAATTGCAGCAGAATAAGATCAAGCAGTCACTGGTTACGGAACAGGTCAAAATCACCCAGATGGAGGCCGAGGCCAACCGCACCGTCCGCGAGATTGAGGTGGAGCTGAAGCAGAAGGAGCTGGAGGCAACGGTAATCAAGCCTGCCCAGGCGGAGAATCAGGCGACCATTATGAGAGCGGAAGCCGCCAAGCAGCGGCAGATTCTGGAGGCGGAAGCCGACGCAGCTACAACGACCAAGCGCGGACTGGCCACAGCGGAAGCGGAGCTGGCAAAAGGAAAGGCGAATGCGGAGATCGTCCAGCTCGCCGGAGCGGCGGAAGCGGGAGCGCTGCAGAAGAAGGCCGAGGCATACAAACAGTTCACCCAAGCTGCCCTGACCGTCGAGTTCCTGAAAATCCTGCCTGAGCTGGCAGACAAAATCGCTTCCCCACTGGCCAAGGTAGATAAGATCACTGTCATTTCCCAAGACGGGGCTTCCGCAGGCGTGAACAAAATCACCGGCGATATCGCCAAAATCATGGCCCAGGTGCCTGAGCTGACCAAGACCCTGACGGGTATGGATGTAACAGAGGCGCTAAGCGGGTTGTTTGGCCGGGAGCATGAACAGGGGCAGGAGTAGGAAACGAGGCAGATAATAAGTAGTTAATTAACCGGCAGCAAGCCCATTCCAAACTATATCACTCCACAAAAAAAAGCGTCAGTCTCCAAAAGGAGGCTGACGCCTGTGGTATGTCTGAAGCTGTACGAAGCAGCAACAGTGAAAATAAAGCTGCAGATCAGCGCTGCACTGCTCTAAGGCGGTAGGTGCAGCTTGCGTAGTCTCCACGCAGATCGGAGACGACGAGACCCATACGCATGAGGCGGTCGCCGCCGAGCGGTGTGCCGTCAAAGGCCGGCTGGAACGGAGCGGAGCTGCTGCCCGCCGCAGCCGCATGTACTTCTGCGCCACCGTGCAGATGCTCGTTGCTGCCTTTTGCCCCCGTCTCCAGCACGTAATCCAGCTCCGGGTTAAGACCTTTGAGCATCAGGCGCGAGATCGGCGGGTTAGGCTTCGCAAGTACGCGGAAGTAAGCGACGAAGGCCTCGGTCTGATCCTCGCTGACGAACATCCAGGCTGTTTCTCCGCTGCCTTCGAACGGGCTCAGCAGACGGTACATATCCCCCTGTTGCACCAGCGTGCGGATCTCCTTATACTGGGCAATCTGCCGGGCGGCCAGGTCCTTCTCGGCTTCGGTGAACTTGGTGAGGTCCAGCTCATAGCCGAAGTTACCGCTCATCGCCACATCGCCGCGCATAGCGAGGGAGGTCATGCGGTCCACCTGATGGTTCGGAACGTCAGACACATGCGCGCCCATGCTGCTGGCCGGGTAGACGATGCTTGTGCCATACTGGATCGCCAGGCGTTCAACCGCATCGGTGTTGTCGCTGGTCCAGGTCTGCGGCATATAGAACAGCATGCCCGGATCGAACCGGCCGCCGCCGCCGGAGCAGCTCTCGAACAGAATGTCAGGGAAGCGCGAGGTGAGGCGTTCCAGCAGATTATACAGGCCGAGCATATAGCGGTGGGCGGTTTCTTTTTGCCGCTCCGGGGCGGCCTTCGCCGATGCAATCTCGGTCATGTTGCGGTTCATGTCCCACTTGATATAGCGGATCGGCGCACTTGCGAAGACTGCGCTTAAGGTCTCGTACAGATAGTCGCATACTTCCGGGCGGGAAAGGTCCAGAATCAGCTGGTTGCGGCCTTCCGTGCGGCGGCGTCCTTCGGCATGCAGGCACCAGTCCGGGTGCTTGCGGTACAGGTCACTGTCTGGCGAGACCATCTCCGGCTCCACCCATAGACCGAACTGAACGCCTTCCTTGTTAACCCGGCCTGCCAGAGCAGCGAGACCCTCAGGCAGCTTGCGGCGGTCCTCAAACCAGTCACCGAGCGAGCTGTTATCCTTGTCACGCTTGCCGAACCAGCCGTCATCGAGGACGAAGAGTTCAATGCCTAGCGGACCTGCTGCTTTGGCAATGGTGGCGATTGTGTCTGCATCGAAGTCGAAGTAGGTTGCCTCCCAGTTGTTGACCAGAATCGGCCGGGCCTGATCACGGTGAACACCCCGGCAGAGCCGGGTCCGGTACAGACGGTGATAGGTGCGCGACATCCCGCCGATGCCTGTGCCCGAATAGACAAGCACAGCTTCCGGGGTCTGGAAGGATTGGCCGGGTTCCAGCAGCCAGGAGAAGTCGAAGGGATTAATCCCGATGCTTACCCGGGTCTGCCCGAACTGCTCCACCTCGGCAGTGGCGCTGAAGCTGCCGCTGTAGACGAGGCTGAAGCCATAGACATCACCCTGGTCTTCATCTGCACCCGGGCGCAGAAGCGCGAGGAACGGGTTGACCTGATGGCTGCTTGATCCGCGGCGGCTCTCCAGCGACAGGGCTGCCCCCGGAGTGAGCGGCCGGCGCTGAACGTGGCGTTCTCTCGCCCATGCACCGCTCAGATGTAGGGTGTCATAGGCGGAATTTGCGAAATCGACCGATGCACTGAGCGCTTGCTCCAGCCGGAGCGGAGCTTCGCCGTGATGCTCGAAGCGGACGGAGCGGGTAATCGCCTGATGGTCCGCGAACACCGTATAGAGCAGTCTGACTGTCAGTCCGGCGTAGTCATCCTTCAGGGTAAGCTCAAGCGTGAGGGCTTCTGCTTCACTCTCCGCATAGACTGCAGGCAGTCCGTCCAGGGCCGGTTTGCCCGGTGTGATGACATATCCTGCATATTGGAGCTCGGAGATCCGCGTGCCATCGGCAAGCTGAACCTGATAAGCCGGCCGCCGGAAATCACTTGTACCATACTGCGGATACTCCTGGGGCAGGGCATCCAGCGAGAGCTTGGGCTTCTGCGGCAGCGGTGTCGGCGAGAAGGAGGCGCGTTCACGCAGCTCCAGTGCTCCGGCCAGACTGTCATCATGACGGAGCTGTGCGCCCCAGTAGACATGGGCAGGGTAACCCTCTACCAGTTGGATGATATAGCTGGTGTCTTTGGACTGAAGGTGAAACAGCCCTAGCGATTCATCTGCATAAATGTTCATGATCATAACACTCCTTGTGTGATGGGATAAGGTTCGATGATCTGGACCAACTTGAGTGTTGCTCCTGCGGAACCCTTGGAACAGGCGTAATAACGATTGCTGTGTAGCTTGTCTGCGTTAATCCGGTGTCCCGCCGCTGGTCTCGCGGACAATCAGCTTCGTGCCGATCATCGTATGCGAAGGAGCTTCGCGTCCTTCGAACCGTTCGGCGAGCAGCTGAACCGCAGCTTTGCCCATCTGTTCGGGATAAGCACGGACCGTTGTCAGCGGGGGCTGGACATAGGCAGCCATCTCGATATCATCGAAGCCGACGACAGCCATCCCGGCAGGCACTTGTACCCCGTGATCATGCAGGGCACGCAGAGCGCCGACCGCCAGTGGATCACTAGCCGCGAAGCAGGCTGTAGGACGCCTTACGCCTGACAGCAGCTCGCTCATCATCCGGTAGCCGTCAGCACTGGTCCAGCTCCCTGTACGGATCAGCGCCGGATCATAACAGCCCTGGCTCTGCAACATCCGGGTGTAATGATGCCTCCGGCGCTCCCCTTCGCCCCCGCCCCCGATGAAGGCGATCTCGCGGTGGCCCAGCTCCAGCAGATGGCCCAGCGCCTGATCGACAGCCTGCCGGAAATGCGTCCGCACAGAGTCATACTCCGGGCGCTCCGAATATTGGTCGACAAGCACGGTGGTGCCTGGGTCCGGGTGCAGCTTAGCCAGCTCTCCCGGCTGGAAGCTCCCGCCGACTACGATAAGCCCATCACCGGCGGCCCGGAGCGGGGATGGCATGCTGTACCCGCGCAGCGTCTGGCCCAGCCGGATGCCCAGCTCCTCACAGCGCAGCTCCACGCCGCGCCGGATTGAGCCGTAATAAGGGTCGTCCCGTTCCTCTTCGGCTGTACACCAGAGCAGAAGCGAGACCGTCTTGCTGCCCAGCTCGTTCTCCCGCTTCAACTGCCGTACCCGGGAGGGTTTGTAGCCAAGCTGCCCGGCCACGGCAAATACGCGGCTGCGTGTCTCCTCACTGACCGCCAGGGACAGGTCATTATTTAGTACTCTTGATACGGTTGCGGCCGATACGCCGGCTTCACGGGCGATGTCTTTGATCGTTGCCAAGCTGCTTCACGCCTTTTAGTTAATAAATTTACTAAATCTTCGCTTTTATCCTATCATCCCTTTGCTGTTCTTTCAAGCAGATTTTGAGGAGCGCTTACATTAAGATGTAGCAGCGTTTCATGGGTTGGTAAGGGCGACGACTACGTATGGCTAGTCCGCTGCCGGATCAATGTCCTATCGCCGCCGCCTTGCGGACTGGAGGGCCCTTATCTTCGCTAATTTTGCCTTCCGTCTGGACGAAGAGGACTCAGAATCCGTTAATGATCCACATTCCCCTCGTTTACAGCTATACAAGGCAACATAACGGTTTCTGAGTCCGCCAAACCCGGAAAAGTCTATTTTTTCACGCAATAGCGTCCTATGAGTCCGTTAGATGCCTAAAGGTCTCTAAGAGGAATTTGCACAAAGGTTACAGCAGGCTTTGCTGTGTTGTTCGGCTCCTGCTTCTTCGGAAGAGACTGACGCCGCCCGTTATTCTGTGTGTAAGCAACTAAAAAGAGGCAGCCTCTGCAGGCAGCCTCTGTCATCTGATCCCTATTATTCTGCGGTACGCTCCCCGAATAAATGCCCCACAATCAGATCCGCGCACTCTTCAGAAGTGTTCTCATGCGTATCCACCTTAAAGCTGTAACCGATGTTACGGGCCATCAGCTTATGCTGCTCCTCAGACTGCTCTTCGCTTCGGTGTTCCCGGGCCAGGTTGCGCTGGCGGCAAATGTCCAAGGGGCAGAACACTTCCACAATGGATAGCGGATATCCGGCGAAGATATCCCTGATCTTCTCATAATGAGGCTCAAGTCCGCGCCGTTCCACGATGATGCCGTCAATCAGCACATGCTTGCCATGATCCGAGAATAATTTGGCGGTATGATACATCAGGATAATAGCTTCACTAAGATACTTCCAGTAATCTTCACGCAGGTAACGTTCCCCGATCGTTTCTTCGAACAGATCATTGGCTACTACATAGAAGAATTCCGGCGATCTCGCTTGTATGGCGTCGACTATTGAGGTTTTGCCGGAACTGGTAACTCCGTTTAGAAATACGATTTGTCCAAATATAAGAATTTATATGTTTCACTCTATAAATTGTCCTTCTATTTCTCGCTGAAACGGTACCGTCCTTTAAAAGGACGGCAAAGCCGTTTCTACTTGTTTGTTCATTTGCCGTTACTTCCTTTCGTCCCCCGTTTAATTTCCTCCTGAATTCCCTTCCATTTGCTGCATATAATCCCGGGGGGAGAGCCCGGTGACCTTCTTGAATACCTTGCTGAAATAGAAGGCGCTCTCATAGCCAAGCTTCTGGGAGATCTCGTAGATTCGGCCTTCGCCGCGGACCATCATTTCTTTGGCGGCGGTGATTTTGGTCTCTGTGATATACTCGACATAGTTCACTTTGGCGACCTTGGAGAACAGATGGCTGAGATAGTTGGGGCTGAAGTTGAACACATCCGCGACCTGATGGAGCGAGAGCTTGGTGCCGAGATTTCTTTTGATATAGTCCTGCACATTCTTCACGACCTGCTCCTTGTAGCTCTGTCTGCGGGTGGAGAGCATACTAACGCAGCCGTCCCGGAACTGGATCAGCCAGCCGGTAATCTCTTCAATGGTATGCATCTGATAGATCGCCCGGTAGCCCTCCGGCTCATGCTCGAAGATCTGCTCCACCATGTTCTCCCCATCCGCAAGCAGGGAGGTCGCCATGTACAGAATGTTGCAGGCGGCATCGGTGGCGGGAACGAGCAGGTCGGCCCGTCCATCGAAGATCTCAATCATCCGGGAGATGATGCTGTGCAGGGCGCGGGTATCCATTTCTTCAAAAGCCCGGCGGATCTCAAGGCGCGACTCCGAGAAATCGAACAGCAGCTGCTCCTGCAGAGGGGCTTCGCCTTCTGTGAAGAAGACGAAGGAGCGCTCCTTCACGGCGGCGGGCAGCGCTTTGCGGGCAGCGAGATAGCTCCCCTGCAGCAGATAAGGATCTTCCACCGCGAAGCCAATCGCGCCGATGATGGTCACATTGAAATAATTATGCAGCACGGAAGCCATATCCGCCAGCAGCTTCTGGATGTCTGCCATCCAGAGCTGCGGATCGGTGCCCGGCACAGGCAGGGCCAGCGCGAAGTTGCGCAGATCCAGACTAGTTACATAACAGGCGCTGAGGGAAGAGAGGGTATCCTTCGCCATCTGTACGGTGCTTGAGCATAGGGCAACCAGCTTATCCCCGCGCGGCGGGACGGTGTCCGGTCCGAGAATGCGGCAGGTACAGACGAGATAGGCCGGCGCTGACAGGTCCACCTCCAGGTCCTCCTTTTGCAGCAGATACTGGTTCTTGTTCTCGAACAGGTTATTGAACAGCCGGATGAAGAATTTATCCCGCTGGGCCTGGAGATCGCCGCGATGGACCAGCTTCGGATAGCTCTCCATAGTCTGGTACTCCTCCAGGATAGCAAGGGCCCGGCGGATCGATTCAGCCAGCGCATCCGGGGTCAGCTCCAGCTTCACCAGGTAATCAGTGGCCTGGACCTCAATCGCTCCGCGCGCATACTGAAATTCCTCGTAGCTGGTCAGCATTATGAACAACGGAAGCCGCCCGTACTTGCGGCGGACCGATCCGGCGACCTCCAGGCCGGTTTTGATCGGCATTTTGATATCGCTGATTACAATGTCCGGGCGCAGGTTGTCGATCATCTCTTCCTCCTGCGCGCCGTTGTGGGCGATGCCGACAATCTCAATGTTATATTGCTCCCATTTCAGCATGGACTGGAGTCCGATGCAGACCAGGGCTTCATCATCTGCGATCAATAATTTGATCAAGCTCATCACATCCTTGCTCAGTTTGCTGAAATGTAAACGAATGATTAGCTGAAACCGAAAAACCGAACACATTGCACCGCCGTGGAGCTGAATGGACCGCTAGATGGGCCGAACGCATGGCTACTCTCTCTGCCGGAAGGGAAGCAGCAGCTTCATCGTGGTGTAACGGCCAACCTCGCTCTCGATGGACAAGCCGTAATTCCCGCCAAAAGCCAGCTGCAGCCGTTCGTTCACACTGCGCAGCCCGATATTCTCCAGCAATCCCTTGGCTTCGTCCCCGGGAACGGATAGGATGGTGGAGATTTGCTCCGCCGTCATCCCGATCCCGTTGTCCTCGATCGTGATGAGCAGATCCGCGAATCCGTTCTTCGTGACCCGGACAACAATATCGCCCCGGCCCTTGGGCTCGATGCCATGAAAAATCGCGTTCTCCACGAGCGGCTGGAGCGTGAAGCGCGGAATTAGCCCGGTGAGCAGCTCCTCATCCCCGATCTCCTTGACCATGGTGACGGTGCTGCCATAGCGGTATTTTTGAATCAGGAAATAGTCATCGAGCAGGCTCAGCTCATCCTTCAGCGGCATCAGCCGCCGGTTGTCCTTGGCAATGCTGCGAAGCAGCCGGGACAGGGAGGTGGTCATCTCCGCAATGCCGGTGGCGTTCTGGATCGTAGCCATCCATTTAATCGAGTTCAGGGTATTGTACAGAAAATGCGGATTAATCTGATTCTGGAGCATCCGGTATTCCAGCTCCTGCTTCTGTTTCTCGTCCGCGAGCCGGCTGTCCATAAGGGCCACGATATCCCGGGACAGGCGGTTAATGCCCCGGCCGACATCGCCCAGCTCGCTGTTCCATTCAATACCCGAATCCAGCAGGAAGTTGCCCTGGGCGATTTTGTCCATGCGCTTCTTCAGCTTCTCCACCGGGAGGCTGATCGTGCGGGTCAAATACAGCGTAATGATCGCGCTTAAGACAAGCACGAGCAGACAGACGCCGAGCAGGACCAGAATCCATATATTGCTCCGGGGCGCGAACTGGTCGTTCGATAAGGTCTGCGAGAGCATGACACCGCTGCGTACCGGATACGATACCACGATATGGCGTTCCCGCTCATCCTGCAATTTCACCATGGACAGCTCGGTGTCCGGGCCGACAGGCTTGTCACTGGTATAGGCTACCGGCTCATACGGCTCTTCAATGGCTTTGACCTGATCTCCGTTAAGCTGATAATGATGATCGCCGAGCGTGAGGAGCAGCCGGGAGTGCTCCGGCAGGGCATAGCCTTTCAGCTTGTCCGTAATGACGGAGGTATTCGCGAGCAGGTAGACGGTCCCCACCCGGGTGGCCCCCCGGCCATAGATCGGGAACACGAAGGGAATTCCGTAGGAATTGGAGAGCGGGTCCTTAATGACCCGGTTCCACTGCTCTTCGGCATCATTCGTAAGACCGGTAACTTGGCCGATATTATGGATCGTAAGCGGAATGGAGGTGCCGAAGTTCTCCACCTGCAGGAACTTTCCGCTGTTATCTGTGGCAATCAGGCGGCGTACATAGCTATAGGAACGGTTGATCCGCACATCATCCTGCATCGCATTGAAGACATTCAGCGCCTGCTTGGGGCTGGCCTCCGCCGAACCGAAATATTCGGTGAGCAGGGTGTTCGTGGACGAATTGGTGCTGCTGGTCATCGCCAGCGTAGTCAGGTCAATCAGATCCTGTTCAATAATATGGGAGACGAGCTGAAGATTGAATTCCGTCGCCTGAATCGTCGTTTTGCGCTGATAATACGTAATCAGTTCGTAGCTGAACCAGGACAGCAGCGAGGCAATCAGCAGCGCAAAGACGGTCATGAGCAGAATAATGCGGCTTTTAATAGTAGATTTACGTACCGTTGTGAACACTCCTTCATAAATAGCTGAACCTATATAAAGCGTTTTCAACTACCATAGCATATTCCTGCGTTTCAATATAGAGCCGGGGGGAGAAGCTGAGGATTTTACAGGTTTCGGATAAGAAATTACAGGTTTGGGGCAGGCTGTGCGGAGAAAAGCACTAAATAGTGAAGGAACTGTGTTTGATTTTGCATCCCAATGGGGTCTGAAAAGGCTTACACTGTGAACTAAGGCCGGATAAGCAAATGTGCCGGTCACTGATAGACCATAAGAGGATAAAGGGGATACTTACATGAACTTAAAAAGATTCTACGGCATGACCCTAAGCGCCGCGCTCTCCGTGAGCCTGCTGGCCGGATGCTCCGGCAATAACAATACGAAAGACGCTGCTGCCACGGCCGCACCTGCTTCGGGCAACGCTGCAACCGCTTCCTCCGAACCGAGCCAGGAGCCGGTAACACTGAAATGGGCGCTGTGGGACTGGGAAGCGACTGCCTACTACAAACCGCTGATCGATGCCTATAAGGCTGCTCATCCGAACGTAACCATCGAATATGTCGATCTTGGCTCCACCGACTATATGACCATGCTCAGCACACAGCTCTCGGGCGGGGCGGATCTGGACGTCCTGACGATCAAGGACATTCCGGGCTATTCGAACCTTGTGAAGCAGAATCACCTGGAGCCGCTGAAGGCCTATATGGGCGACAAATCTATTGATCCTTCGGTATACGGCGGTACGGTTGAGCAGATTGAAGTGAACGGCGAGGTGTATGCGCTTCCGTTCCGCAGTGACTTCTGGCTGATCTACTACAACAAGGCCTTGTTCGACAAAGCTGGCGTGGATTATCCGACCAATGATATGACCTTCGACCAATATGATGAGCTGGCCCGCAAGATGACCTCCGGCAGCGGTTCGGAAAAAGTATACGGTGCCCATTACCACACCTGGCGCAGCGCGGTTCAACTGTTCGGCATCCTGGACGGCAAGAACACTGTGGTCGGCGGCAACTATGACTTCCTGAAGCCTACCTATGAGCGGATTCTGAAGGAGCAGGAAGACGGAATCGTGATGGATTACGCTACACTGAAGACCTCCAGCACGCATTACTCCGGCGTATTCTACAACAACTCCGTAGCCATGATGAACATGGGCAGCTGGTTCATTGCCACCCAGATTGAGAAGGTGAAGAGCGGCGAATCCCAGTCGAAGGAATGGGGCATCGTGAAATACCCTCATCCGGACGGCGTTGAAGCCGGAACGACTCTGGGCACGATCACTTCCCTGGCCGTTAACCAGAAATCCAAGCATAAGGAAGCAGCCCTTGATTTCATGAACTTCGTAACCGGTGCGGAAGGCGCCAAGGTTATTGCTTCGACCGGTACGATTCCGGCGATCAAGAATGACGAAGTTATCAATTCCATTACCTCCATCGACGGCTTCCCGGCAGATGAGAACAGCAAGGCTGCACTGAATACCGTTCAGACTTACCTGGAAATGCCGATTCACGAGAAGAGTGCAGACATCGAGGTCATTCTGAATGAAGCCCATGACAACATCATGACCAAGAACGCTACAATTGATGAAGGCTTGAAGGATATGAATGACCGAGTCGGCCAACTGTTGAACAATTAAGATGAACTTGTTACATTAGCGTCCTGAGTGAGGGCGGGTGGAGGCCCGCCTTCCATATAAATAGAGGACATCACAGCACTCACATTAACTGGCATCGAATAAATTCCCACTTTACAGGGATGTTATATAAGGTTTGGAGGAGAACGAATGCAGAACGAAACCCTATTGCGTACAAATAAGAGCCCAAAAAGCCGGTTGTCACGCGGCCTCCGGGATAATCTGGTCGCTTACAGCTTTATTGCGCCGAACTTTATCGGATTTGCCCTGTTCACCCTGGTACCTATGATTTTTGCCTTTATTCTGGCCTTTGTGAAATGGGATGGGGCCAATCCGATGAAGTTCATCGGGCTGGACAATTTCTCCCGGCTGATCAAGGATACCACCTTCCACAAAGCCTTGTGGAACACCATTGTCTACACTGTCGGAGTTGTGCCGCTGACCATGATCGTGGCGCTGGCATTGGCGATTCTGCTCAATCAGAAGATTATGGGCCGTAATTTCATGAGAACGGTCTTCTTCTTCCCTTACGTGGCTTCGCTGGTAGCGGTTGCTGCGGTATGGAACTTCATCTTCAGCCCGACCATGGGGCCGATCAACAACATTCTGCATACGATTACCGGCATTCCGCTGGAGGACCTGCCCCGCTGGGCGGCGGATAAGCAGTGGGCGATGTTTACGGTAGTGCTTTTCACAGTGTGGAAAAATATGGGTTATTACATGGTCATCTATCTGGCCGGTCTCCAGGGCATTAACCCGGAGCTATATGAGGCGGCTGAACTGGACGGGGCAGGCCCGTGGAGAAGATTCCGCAACGTAACTGTGCCGCAGCTGGCACCAACCACCTTCTTTGTCCTGATGATTCTGGTCATCAACTCGTTCAAGGTCTACGATATCTTCATCAACCTGTTCGCCGGCGCTGATAACCAGCTCAATAATGCGACAAGAGTCATGGTCTATCAGATTTACAACACGGCGTTCCGCTCGCTGGATTACGGATATGCCAGTGCCATGGCGATTGTACTCTTTCTGCTGGTACTCGGCATCACCATCGTCCAGTTCCGCGGCGAGAAGAAATACGGACAATAGGGGGATCTATAAGATATGGTTGGTAAAAGTAAAGGACTTAAAATCAGCTTAATGGTGCTTGTATATGCTCTGTTAATTCTGACTGTACTGGCAATGCTGGTTCCGTATATCTGGATGCTGTCGTCATCGCTCAAGCTGAACAAGGATGTTTTCTCCTTCCCCATGCAGTGGATTCCGTCTAACCCGCGCTGGGAGAATTTCCAGGATATCTGGACCCGGATTCCGCTCGGACGATTCATCTACAATACTGCGAAATTATCGATTATTGTTACGATTCTGCAGCTGCTGACTTCAAGCTTCGCGGCGTATGCCTTCTCCAAGCTGCATTTTAGAGGTAAGAATGTAATCTTCCTGGGCTATATCGCCACGATTGCGATCCCTTGGCAGGCTTACATGGTACCGCAGTTCATTCTGATGCGCTATATGGGACTGAACAATACCCACCTGGCAATCATTCTGCTGCAAGCCTTCTCGGCCTTCGGCGTGTTCATGATGCGTCAATTCTATCAGGGCGTACCTGATGAATTATGTGAAGCGGCCCGGATTGACGGATTGAGCGAATACGGAATTTGGGCGAGAATCATGCTTCCGCTGTCCAAGCCTGCACTCTCCACACTGACCATCTTCACCTTCGTCGCCACCTGGAATGACTTCCTGGGGCCGATGATCTATCTGACCGATACGAAGCTCAAGACCATTCAGATCGGTCTGCGGATGTTCATCTCACAGTATTCTGCGGAGTATGGCTTGATTATGGCGGCCAGTGTGGTGTCGATCATTCCGGTAGTGATTGTGTTCCTGGCGCTTCAGAAGTACTTTGTGCAGGGCGTTGCGGCTTCGGGGATTAAGGGGTAGTGGAGCGTTGGATTTAAACTACAAAGGTTGCACTTATATATTTTCTCCTACGGGATAGCCGTGACTCCAGAGAATGTTTGGCCCTCCGGCCACTGTTGTCCCCAGATTTCTTGAATTTAACCGCTAATTGCGGTAGAAATCCGGTGACAAAGGCGGACGCTATCGCTCCTACAGTTCCAAAATTCTCCTCCGCCACTTTTCCCTTTAGTATATTTTAAAGTGCAATCTATGTAGTCAATAGTCCTATCCGGGACTAGCAGTTAGTAAAGATTCAGCCTGGCAGTTGCAGCTTTTTGCAGTCTGCCAGGTATTTTTATACACGAGGAGATGAGATAGTGAACAGAAAGAACCGCGTTAAGAAAAGGCTATTCTCCGTGTTATTATCAACTGCACTCGTAGCCGGAATGTTCCCTGCACTAGGGGTGCCTGCGGCCTCTGCGGCTGCCGCTGATCCGGTCTATGCAGCGGCCTACATGGGAGCGAAGTCAGCAGCAGGGACCACGCTGCCAGCCAGCTTACGTATTGGAGGACAGGATGCGCCGGTGAACTGGAATATCGGGGAAGACACCTTCGATGTGCCCTATGACACCGTAAGCGTTACCGGCTCGGCCAATGGCAGCCCGGTCGCAGCCAGTGTGGAGGTCATTCCGCCGGCGGACAGTCCGCTCGTCTACTTCGTGGACAGCGGCAGAGGGGGCGATTCCTTAAATCATCCTCCAGCAGCATCCCCCCTTTACGAAGCCGTCAAGCTGTTATCCGGCAGCAGCCTGATGAATACACTGCCGGATCAGAAGTATGTCAGCGGCACGACCGAATGGGGATTTGATGATAACGGCAACAAGGTCAAGAATTCCATTGATGTTGCGGGAGCCGATCCTGCGGTGGAGCCTTCCGTGTGGAAGGTAGGCCTGCGGGCAGATCCTTCCGGCAAGGATATCGTCTATAAATTGAAAGCGCTTCAATCTGGAGTATATACCCTTAGCAGCGGCTTCAATGACTGGTACGGCACTCGCGACCGGGCCATTCAGCCCCGGCTGGAATATGTGAATACGGCCGGAATGGTGCAGACGATCTCTTTTACACCGTTTAACACGAACAAGACGAAGTTCATTTCCGGTGAATTTACCGTTCCCGGAGATATTGACACCAGCAGTCCGATGACACTAACCTATGCCTATGTCAGCGGGGAGAAGCCGATCCTTAGCTGGTTCGCTGTTGCCAAGGGCGCGATTAAGCAGAAGTTAGACAACGCCCGCGAGACCGCTGCTTCTACGGTCCGAATTCAGCTGGACGGTAAGGACATCAAGGATGGGAATGTGAACGGGCTGACCTTCAAGGGCTTCGGCGTACTCAGCGGCAACAGCACCAGCGCGCTGCTGATGGACTATAAGTCCGAGCAGCCGGAGGCGTATGCGCAAATGCTGAAGATCCTGTTCGGCGGCGACCGCCCCTTGATCGACCATGTCAAGATTGAGATGGGCAATGACCGCAATAACTCGACCGGTCCCGACCCTTCGACGATGCGCACGGAGGATGAGGAGGCCAATGTAACCCGGCATCCCGGCTTCCAGCTTGCGGCGGATGCCAAGGCCGTCAATCCGGCGGTCAAGGTAAGCTTCCTGCGCTGGAATGCTCCGGCTTGGGCTGACAATAACGACAAAATCTATAGCTGGTATAAGAAGACCATTCTGGCCGCCTACCGCGAATACGGCTATATGGTAGATTATGTGAATCCTCATATCAATGAGCACGCGCCGGATCTGGCCTGGACGAAGGAGTACGGCGAGAGGGTCAAATCAGACACGGCAGACTTCAAGGACGAGCAGGAGAAGGAGCTGTACCACAGCATCAAGCTTGTGATTTCCGATGAAGTCGGCATCGGCTCCTTCGGCGATGCACTGGTGAATGACTTGTCGCTGCGCGAAGCGGTAGCTGCTGCCGGGTATCATTACAACACCGATGACGACAGCAAAGGCAATTTCAAACGGCTGGCGGACGAATTCGACAAGGAGATCTGGAATAGTGAAGCCCAGGCCACCTTCAGTAACTCGGCTTTCCGTCCCCATAATAATATGAAGGACCCGTCAGTGCCCGGGACGGGGATCGGCGGCACCGGCGGACCGCTGGAGATGGGCAATACCATTATCAAGGGCTTCGTGAATTCGCGCCGGACGCATTTCATCTATCAGCCGGCGATTGGATCGTTCTATGAAGGAGGACAATATTCCTTCAAGGAGCTGCTCAGCGCACGCGACCCGTGGTCGGGCTTCATTCATTATGATGCGGGACTGCTTGTCCTGAAGCATTTTAACGGGTTCGCTAAGACCGGCTGGGAGAACGAAGACAATACGGCAGGAATCTGGCGGGCTGTTCCCCAGGCCAGCTACACCGGATCAACCGGCACCAACCCGGTAAGCGGGCGCAACGGGACTCCGAGCTATATGACCCTGGCGTCACCAGACAAACAGGATTTCTCGACGGTGATCATCAATGACAGCGAGACTGAGAAGATCTACAAGCTTAAGGCCGTCAACATGGCCTATACCGGTAATCCATCTCTGGAGATGTGGGAGACGCGTGCGGCGGAGACAGATCAGGCTTTTAACAGCAACTATATGAAGGATCTTGGAGATGTTCAGGCAGACGGCAGCGGCGTGTATACCATTCGTGTTAAGCCGTTCTCGATTGTAACTGTAACCACACTGGATAACCGTAATAAGGAAGGGTTCAGCACACCGCTCCCGGTGGAGGGTGAACGTACCGTGCTGGATACCGATGCTACCGGGTCTGTGCAGAATACGGAGGATCAGATCCTGTACGGTGATGATTTCAATTATGGAGACCGGAGCGTTCCGGTGATCGGAGAGGGCGGACAGATTACCGGCGAACAGAGCTATGTCAGCTCGCGCGGCGGCCCGTATAGCGTTATGCCGCGTTATACGCAGGACCTTAACGGCGCCTTCGAGGGCTATCGGGTCGACGGCACGAACAACTATGTGCTGCGGCAGCAGCTGGACCAGACGACCACAGGAGTAGGCGGTGCCTGGAACGGAGGCGACCCGGTCACTGTCATCGGGGATTACCGCTGGACCAATTATAAGGCGAGTGCCGATGTGTCTTTTGAACAGAATAGTACTTATGGCGGCAATAATTATGCAGCGATTGGAGCCAGATACCAGGGCGGGCCGCAGACGATTAACGGCACCCCTTATGCGCTTAAGTTCTGGTTCGACGGAGGCTGGCAGCTGCTGTCCAGCGGGATCGTTGTGGCCAGCGGTAACGCAGCTACCGGCTCAGGCGGGGTGAAGATTGCTGATTTCAATACGGCCCATGACGCGTGGCATAACATTGCCATTCAGGTGGCCGGTGGTACCGTCACTGCATATCTGGATCAGGTTGAGCTTACAACCTATACTGATCCGAATCCGAAGCTCTCCGGGCGTGTGCAGCTCGCCAGCGGCTTCTATCATACCCGCTTCGATAATCTGAAGGTGGAGAAAGTAGACGGATATACCCCTTACTATGCCGAGCAGCTGGATAATCTGGAGATGACGGATCTGGCAGAAGTCCCGGGGACGAAGCTGGTCTATGAAGGCAATTGGGCCCATGAGAATGGAAAAGGCATGTATGTCTATCAGCGTTCCCTCTCAACCAGCCAAGGGGCCGGTGCGGTGCTGAAGTATACTTTTACCGGCACGGGCCTTGATATTCTGGGGCCGAATGACGGCTCAGCGAAGCTGGAAGCTGTGGTGGACGGCGAGATTCTGGTAGTCTCGGGTGCTGCTAATGCAGCGAAGGAGCTGTACCAGACCTTCACACTCCGCGGACTGAAATACGGTGAGCATACCGTTCAGATCAAGGTGCTGAGCGGAACCCTCGCTGTGGATTCCGTAGCGGTCATTGGCGGGGAAGGCGCAGGCAGACCGTATACAGCGGGGCTTCAGCAGGCGGTGGATGCTGCGCTTGCGGTCAGCAGGGAAGACAGTTACCCGGAGAAGGACTGGAAGATGTTCACGAATGCACTGGATACCGCCAAGGCAGCGCTGAATGATCCGGTTCTCTACCGGTTGGACCAGGAAGGGGCATCGCAGCTGGCGGAACGTCTGTCTTCCGCTCTAAATCTGCTGCTACTCGGAGATGTGAGAGAGCTTGCGTCCATTCCTGATAGGGCTACCTATGAAGGGAAGCAGCCCGAGCTTCCAGCTAAGGTAGAGGCCACGCTCGCAGACGGCTCTAAAATACAGGTGGCAGTGAAGTGGAGTCTCGATGTGGTCAGCTTCGATACTCCGTATGAACGGGTAGCGGTCACGGGCACCTATGGAAGTCTGAAGACCATTGCTTACGTGGAAGTGGTTCCTGAGGGGCTTGTGTACTTCCTGGACATGGGCCTCGCCGGGGATGGCGACACTCCGCCTTATACAGCAATAAGGAATCTCACTGGCGGCAGCCTGATGAATGACAAGGCGGATCAACTGTCCACAGGGGATACGGTATGGGGACATACGAATACGGGCGCTAACTATAGTGTCAAAGGGCTGGGCGGTGATGTAGTCACCACCAATAAAGCCCAGACCGGAGTGTATAGCTCGAATACGAAGAATACGCCGCTGGTCTACAACCTGCCTCTGAGTGCAGGTAAATATACGGTTACTTCCTACCATCTCGACTGGTGGAACAATGCCAGCCGGACGATGGATATTACCCTCAGCTATCCTGATGCTGAAGGGCAAACTGTAACCGAAACCGTTAAGACCGGACTGGTTGCTGGTCTGGGCGGAGTGCTGGTTCAACATGATTTCACGCTGCCGGTCAGCGGTACGGTGAAATATTCAGTGAACAATACGTTCAGTCAGGCAGCGCTGCTCAGCTATCTGGCCGTAGCCAGAGACAAGGATAGCGTAGACAATGAGCAGGCTGTCCAGAAGGCGAAGAGCCTGATTGAAGCCGCAGGCTACAGCGTCAAGATGGCGCAAGCAAATAGTGAAGAAGCTGTCCGTGTCTGGCTGCAACAGACGATAAGCGGATTGTCGGGCTTAAGCGATACCGGGGTAACCCTCGGCGACGTTACCTTGTCTGCCTTCCAGGCAGCCACTGAGGATACAGAGGGCAGCTTCACGTTCTCGGTAACAATGAGTAAGGGGGATGCGAGAGCAGACAGCTCAGCCAGCGGTAAGATCACTTTGCCCGTACCGGATACGGTACAGCCGGTGATTACTCTGATGGGCGAAGCGGCCGTCAATCTGCCGGTAGGTGCGGAATATACCGATGCCGGAGCTACGGCCTATGATGACCAGGACGGAGATATCAGTAACCGTATTACGACAACGGTGACCAGCGAAGTCTACGGCTTGACTGAACTGGACACCTCCAGGGAAGATACTTATACCTTCCATTATAATGTCAGTGATAGTGCAGGCAATGCGGCGGCTGAGGTGACCAGACGGGTCGTAGTTGCGCTGGACCCGGATGTAACGAAGCCGGTGATTACCTTGCTTGGTGAAGCATCCGTTCAAGTGAAGAAGGGGGCAAGCTATACGGATGCCGGAGCTACAGCGGCAGATGACCGTGATGGTGATATTACAGAGCGGATCGTTGCGACGATTACGCAGAATGGGGAGACCGTGCCGGTGCTGGATACTTCAGCTCCAGGCAGCTATATCTATCATTATAATGTGACTGATTCAGCGGGCAATGCAGCAGTAGAAGTGACAAGAACGCTCACTGTACAAGAAGAGGAATTTCCGCCGGAAGTCACACCAACCCCGGCGCCGTCTCCGGCTCCGGTGCCGACCGACGCGCCGGTATGGACTTCGGCACCGGCTGCAACGCCTTCGCTGGCGCCATCTGCAGTGCCGTCACCTTCACCGCAGACAGAGAAGCTTCTTACAGCGGCTGATTTCCCGGCACCGGCTGGCGGAGCAATAACGGTTCCGCTTACAGATGTCACTGAATCCGTGCTGCTTCCGGCAGGGTTGCCTGGAATTACCGGAGAGAACACCTTGCGTCTTGCCTGGAACACTGTTGCTGTTGACCTGACTCCGGCAGCGCTGAAGGACATCCGGGAGAAGCTTGCCGGAGCCGGAGGGCAACCGGAGCTGGCAAGGATTAAGATTACGGCCGTGAAGACGGCAAGAGCTGCTGCGGAGCAGCTGATGAATAACCCGGCGGTCAACGGGTCTGTCCGGCTAACGGCGGCAAGCGATGTGATCCGCTTCAGTATGGAGGTTGTTACTGCGGACGGCAGCTCCGTACCGGTGACAGCGTTTGCCAAGCCGCTGACGCTGACCTTCACAGTAGATCCTAAGGCTAACCGTGATCTGCTCGGCGTCTACGCTATAACTGCCAGCGGTGCCCTTGAATACATGGGCGGCACGCTGACAGACGGTAAGATGACTGCCGCTGTCAACCATTTCAGCCAGTATACTGTGCTGGAATATGACAAGACATTCGCAGATGTCAGTAGCACTAGCTGGGCCAGCGGTGTTATCAAGTCTATGGCTGCAAAGCATATTATCGAAGGCATCTCAGGCACCGAGTTCCAGCCGCAGGGAGAGGTCACCAGAGCGCAATTCGCCGCGATGATTACTCGTGCGCTTGGTCTTAAGGCGGCAAGCCCCTCGGCATTTGCTGACGTGGACCCGGGACTCTGGTATGCCGAAGCTGTTGCGGCAGTGAATGAAGCGGGTATCGTGTTTGGACGCAGCAAGGAGGCCTTCGCTCCGAATGAGCGCATTACCCGTGAGGAGATGGCGGTCATGATTGTCCGGGCGTACGAACACTTGAAGGGGAGCAAGAGCAGCGGTGAATCGGCTGCCAGCTCATTCAGTGACTACTCCCGGATTCAGGACTGGGCGAAGCAGGCAGCCGTTGCCGCTGAGCAGGCAGGTCTGATCACGGGACGCGGCAATCAGCAATTCGCGCCGCAAGCCACCATGACCCGTGCCGAGAGTGCGCAGGTCCTCGCTAACCTGCTGGGGCATATGTAACTTCAACTAACAATTTAAGTCAGAACAGAGCAGCGGTTCTCCAATATCCGGAGAACCGCTGCTCTGCGTATATTCAAGATCATGTTATTAGGATTGATTGCTATAACCAATAACAATATTCTTGACAGTGAAGAGATCCATGAAGTTTGTGCCAAGAAATATACCAGGCAGGGCTGTGGCCGTCGCCAGATCAATCGGAGTTATCGAGGTCACTTCTCCTACATAGGCCGTGGAATCATCGAGGAACGCTAAATCACCGACATAATCAAGCTCAACTAAATGGGAAAAGCCTTCATTTAAGTCAATAATTTGCACGCCACCCCTTGGAGAATCAGTAGGTTGAACGGTAATGCCAATGTAGGCTTGCGTCCGTGAAAGACGAATTTTATCCTGACCTTTGTAGCTGGAGAAATCCGCAAAACTCTTATAGGTGACGATTCCATTTTTATTAATGGCCAGATTACTGATAATTTTCAGATAGTTTTTGTCTTCGCGTAAGGTGCAGAATAATCTTTTGTCGTCTGTGTAGACTCCGGATATTGTGTTGTCCAGCAGACTTGATGTGCTGGAGCTTCCAATGAATTCATTGTCAAAATAGGTAAGCATACCCGCAGGTCCAAACGTAACCTGCGTGTGCCCATCGGGATGAACGGTCAGAGGATTGCGGCTGCCGTCAAAGGTAAGCTCGATTCCATCTCCAACTGGATAAGCACTATCATCCAGATAGGAAATGGCGACAACATTACCGTTATCATTATCTTTAGCCCTGCATGCAACAAAGACATAATTGCTATTTGGGTGACCCGCAAAGGCAAAAGGGTAGCCACTTCCGCTAGGCAAATCCACTTGTTTAATAACCTTATCCGTGACGGAGTCAATAATTGTAACGGCCCTGTCACCCGAATGGGCTACATAGACTTTGTTCACTTTAGCAGCAGCGAAGATAGCAACAGGCGCGCTTTTGGCAGAGGGACCTCCAATGTGAACAGTTTTAATAATTTCAAAGGTATACGCATCAATGATAGTGATAAAATCCTGATCGATATTCACTACGTAAAGCTTATCCTCCTGGTAATTCAAGCACATAGGCCCGGGCTTTATGCCTACCGGAATGCGTTGGATGAGCTCATTCTGTCTAGAATCAACGACAGCAACATAGCCCGCATTATAGCTGGTATCATAACTCACAAACACGTAAGGATTACCTGATGATCGTTTGCTTCTGCGGTTTGCCGTATTCGTATTCATTATGAAATCCCCTTTCATATGCTTCAAAAAAGAGCTGTCCTCAAGTCCGTTTCGACTTGAAGAGAGCTCGATTTTTATATTAAATGTGCATTACAAGGACTGATTGCTATAACCGGAAATAATGTTCTTGACGTTAACGCGATCTGTGGAGTTTATGCCAATCGGAATAGCAGGAATGGGATTACTTGGATCTCCCAAAGCAATCGGTTGAATCGAAGTCAGTTGTCCTACATAGGCAATGATGAAATCGTAAAGTGCTAAGTCACCGACATAAGGGAGCGGAACAAACCGTGAGCTAGCAGCGTTTACATCGTAAATTTGCAGACCGCCTGTCGGGAAAGTGGTGGGTTGAATGGTGATGCAAATAGTACTTTGATCACTTGAAACACGGATTTTATCCTGGCCTTTGTAACTGGGGATTTCTGTGAATTGATCATGGGTGATGTTTCCTTGCTGGTCCATGAACAGGTTGTTGAATTTTTTCAGATAGGCTCTATCTTCTCGCGAGGTGCAAAATAACATATTGTTATCCAGATAGATCCCGGATACCGTATTGTCCAGCATACTTGAAGTTTTGGACGGACCCATTGTAAGTGGTTCAAAATGAGTCAACATGCCCGTCGGCCCAAGTGTGACCAGCTCCACTCCGCCTGGGTACACGGTCAAGGGGTTGTGGGTCCCGTCAAATTCAAGCGGAGTATCATCCCCAACGGGATGGAGGGTATCATCGTCAACGGAAATGGCGACAACCTTGCCTTTATCATTATCTTTAGACTTACATGCAACAAAGACAAAGAGACTGTTCACCTTACCGGCAAAGGCAAAAGGGTAGCCGCTTCCGCTAGGCAAATCCACTTGCTTAATAACCGTATCTGTGACGGAGTCAATAATTGTAACGGCCCTGTCACCCGAATGGGCTACATAGACTTTGTTCACGTTAGCAGCAGCGAAGATGGCAACAGGAGCGCTAGAGGTGGACGAAGAGCCAATGTGAAGGGTTTTGATAACGTTAAAGTTATATGCATCAATGATAGTGACCGAATCATTGCCCGTATTTACTACATAAAGCTTATCCTCACTTGGATTCAAGCACATAGGACCAGGGTTAAGGCCCACCGGAATCCGTTTGGTGACCTTATTGTATACAGGATCAATGACAGCGACGTAGCCAAAATAATAGGAAAGTTCATAACTCGCAAACACGTAAGGATTAATATTTGATGCTAGACTTCTTCTGTGGTTTGCTATTTTCGTATTCATAATTAAAAACCCCTTTCATGTGCTTCTGGCTCATGGACTCACCGGGCCCGGCGGACGGACAACCGGATGGGCAGGCGCGCCGGATCTCCCGGATGCCGCATCAGGTTGTCTGCTGTAGGGTATGTCCGGAATCTCCGGCCCGAATAATCCATTTGTCCAACAAAGCCACAAAAAGGGCAGGGGTTACCCCTTCACCGCTCCCGCCGTAAGTCCGCTAACAATGTATTTCTGGCAGAAGATATACAGGATCAGCACGGGGAGGGAGGTCAGCACCAGATCCGCGAAGATCAGATTCCAGTCCCGGCTGTATTTACCGTAGAAATTGTATACCGACAGCGGCATCGTCCAGTCCGAGCTGTCGGTCAGGAAATAGAGCGGAATGGTAATGTCGTTCCAGACAGACATGAACACCATAATCGCTACGGTGGCGTTGACCGGGACAATCAGCGGGGTGACGATCTTGAAGAAGACATCGAACGTATTCGCCCCCTCCAGAAAAGCCACCTCGTCCAGCGCCTTCGGAATGGAGCGGATGAATCCGCTGTACAGGAATACGCTGAACGCCGTATTGAGCGATGCATAGATCAGGATGACGCTGGTGATGCTGCCGTAGAAGCCCATCCACTGTACGACCCGGATCGTGGTGATCGTGGACATCGGCGCAATCAGGCCCATGAAGAAGAACATGTACAGGACATTCGACCACTTGGTCTCGCGGCGTACGAGAATGAAGGAGGCCGCGGACGAGGTGAAGATGTTCAGGATGGACGAGACGCCGGTAATCAGCATCCCGTTCAGGAACGCCCGTCCCAGACCGCCTTCGCGGAAGACGGTCGTATAGTTGGAGAATTTCCATTCCTCCGGGAGCCGCAGTGAGAACTTCAGCACCTCGGAGCTAGTCATGAAGCTGCCAAACAGCATAAGCAGCAGCGGCAGGATAATCAGCAGGGAGGCCAGGATCAGCAGCCCCTCCACCACATAGTTGCGCCAGGCCATTTTACGTGAAAAGCCCATTATTCCGATACCTCCTTACGCCGCATGAAGATCAGCAGGGGAATGGCAATGACAGTGACCGCAGCGAACAGCAGGGTGTTGACGGCTGTTCCCAGCCCCCAGCTTCCTTCACCGAAGGAGCGGAGGATAATGGTGCCGACTACCTGGGAGGCATTGCCCGGTCCCCCGCCGGTGAGCACGAACACCTCGGAGAATACCTTGAGGCCGCCGATCAGGGTAAGCATCAGATTGATGTTGATCGCAGGGAGCAGCAGCGGAACCGTGATGCTGCGGAAGCTGCGCCAGGAACCGGCGCCGTCGATGGTAGCGGCTTCATAATATTCCTTGGAGATCGACTGGAGCCCGGCCAGATAGATCGCCATCTGGAAGCCGGTATGCTGCCAGATGGACACAAATGCCACGGTCCAGATGACAATAGCCGGATTGGTCAGCCAGGCCTGGCTCAGCGAAGGCAGCCCCACAGCTTCGAAGATGCGGTTAATCGTTCCGTCGGAGCGCAGCATGGGCGTGAACACAATGCTAATAACCAAAACGCTAAGAATCGACGGAGAATAGAAAATAGCCCGCAGCAGATTTTTGGATTTTAGCTTCATGTTCAAGCCGACCGCCAGCGCGATCCCGAGCAGGTTCTTGCCAATCACGGTAACGATCGCGAAGATCGCCGTATTTTTCATCGCAAGCAATAGCGTTCTATCCGTGAAGATACGTTCAAAGTTATCCCAGCCGATGAATTTGATCGCTTCCCGGTCCAGCCTCCAGTCCGTGAAGGAATAGAAGAGTCCGATCAGCGCAGGCAGCACAAAGAAGATAGAATAGATTAACAGTGCAGGCCAGATCAGGTAATACGAGTACAGCTTCTTGGATACGTTCATCTCTTCACACTCCTATAATAGCCCAGGACAGAATAAAGCCCGGAACGGACTTCATTCTGCCTGCTGTATGGTTGATCCGATTGGATACTTGGTTTAAAAGCCTTCCACGCCTTTGTCCTTCATCAGCTGGCTGAATTTCTCGTCCCAGGCCTTGAGTACGCCCTTGGCATCCAGACCGCCGGCAAATTCATCCTGAAGCAGACGGTACAGCTCGCTGCGGTCCACGATCATATAGGCATCGGTGGTCAGCGTAGTCTTTTTAGGCGTAATATATTGGTCGACAATCTCCTGCTTGTAGTCAGGGAGCTTCGGTGTAGTGACATCGCTGAAGTTGGATACGGAGCCCTGGCTGTCCACCATTTTCTGTGCGACTTCTTTGGTGGCAAGGAACTCCAGGAATTTCTTCGCTTCATCCATATGCTTGGCTTTCTTCGGAATGAACAGCTGGCCGCCCAGCGGGCTGGCACCGAGATTCGCATCTTCAGAAGACGGGATGGCGAACAGGCCCAGATGCACATTCGGATCCTTCTCGGCCACGTTCACAATCAGCCAGTCGCCCATGAACATCATCGCGGTTTCCTTGTTCAGGAATTTGCCCACGGCCATATCGTAGCTGTCGCTGAGAATGTCCGTGTTGGTGTAGCCTTTCTTGTAGACCTCGTACTGCTGCTCCAGGAAGGTGGCGAATTCGGGCACATCGGACCACTTTTTGCGGCCGGCATTGATGTCCTCGAACAGGGACGGTTCATTCTTCGCGGCCCAGTCGGCAAAAGCGGCAGCCGGCCAGATATTCGCGGCCCAGTTATCCTTGAACGGCATGAACACCGGCGTAATGCCGCTGGCCTTGATCTTCTCGCAGACGGCCAGGAATTCCTCGTAGTTCTTCGGAATGCTCAGCCCCAGCTCCTTGAAGATATCCTTGTTGTAGACCACTCCCTGCATGCCTGTATCCTGGCTGTAATGGAAGCTGTAGACATGATCGTAAGCGGAGAGAACATCCTTGTTCAGCAGCCGGCTCACCCAAGGCTCATTGTCGAGAATCTCGAAGTTACGCTCCAGATTAAGATCCGTCGTGGCACTGGCGAGATTATATTGAATCAGGTCAGGCACCTCGTCAACCGCCAGCTTGGTCTGTAGTACGGTGGCGGTCTGCTCTGCCGGAAGCAGCTGCAGATTCACTTTGATATTGGTTTTCTGTTCGAATTCATCCAGCACATCCTGGGCCACGAACGCAGAATCCTGCGAGCTTTTGGAGATAGCCAGCTCTATGGTTACCTTTTTGCCGCTGCTGCCGCCGCTGTTGCCTGTTCCCCCGCTGTCTGTTGCTGAAGCATTGCCGGAGTCTGAGTTTCCATTGCCGCATGCCGCCAGAGATAAGGTGAGTACACCAGCCAGTACGCCTGTTGCGATTTTTTTCATTGTGCCGTTCATGTGATCGCCCCCGTAATGAGAATTGTCTGTTGTCTTTGAATCCGTTTACATTGCTCATTATAGAATGCGGACTGTATAAGGTACATGTTTGTACTTGACACTTTCTGTGTAATATTCTGAACTTGCGGGCCGCTTGTAGATTTGCCGGTTACGTTGTAAAGTAGAGCATCATAAGCTTCAGGGAGGGCTAGACTTGGCGACTATTGCTCAGAGATTGCGCGGAGGCCGGATTCAGGCCAGCCTGCAGACGAAGTTTTTCCTGACCTTCATGCTGCTCCTGCTGATTGTGCTGGGCTGCTTCCTGGTCTATGTGAATTATATGGTGATTCAGCCGCTGAAGGACAAGACGGAGAATGAAATGAAGACAGCCGCTGCCCAGGTCAGCGATCAGCTGAACCTCTATATCAATAACCAGAACCAGCTCTCCCAGCGGATTCTGTCGAACAAAGAAGTGTTCACGCTCTTGTCCGCAGGTGATTACTCGCAGCTTACCCTGGAGGGGCTTACCCGGAGCCGCAGGCTGAAGGACATCATGTTCCAGGCGCTCGGGCCGAGTCTGAACATTGAGGATATGATGATCTATGATCTGACAGGCGAGCGGATAGCATCTTACATTGGTTACGCCGACAGTCCGCCTTCACTCCGGCCGTTCCTGGAGGAGAGCAGCAAGCTGGCGACCTGGACTGCAAGCGGTTACGCGCTGTACCGCCAGGGGACAGATGCCATCTCTTTTGTGCGGGCGATTATGAACCAGAATGGTCAGGTATACGGTTATCTGGCGGTTCAGCTGGACCAGCGGTACTTGAACAGATCTGCTGCGGGCCTGGCGGGCGGCAAGGTCTACATTATGGATCAGGAGCAGCGGCTGGTCTCGAGCTCCCCAGCACTACGGGAGGGTGAGGCGGCTCCGGCATTCACAGCACCGGCATCGGCACCGGCTAACGGAATCTATCTGAGCAGCGGCCAGAACTATGTAGCGTACCACCAGTCTGCCGAGACGGGCTGGACCACCTATGTGGTGAACCCCAGGAATGTGGTGCTCGGCCCGGTCAATTCAGTCAAATACATCTCCATTCTGCTGATTACGGCGCTGATACTGTTCTCGTTCATCTTCATCTACTTCTCGATCCGAAACCTGCTGCTTCCGATCCGCAAGCTGCGCAGCCAGATTCTGCGTATGAACTACAGCAACCTGAATATGAAGGCAGCCCCCCGGACCCACAACAATGAACTGATTCAATTGAACGGTGCTTTTCAGGAGCTGCTGGAACGGTTACAGGAATCTATTGAACGCGAGAAGCTTGCCCTGCACGAAGAAGTGAAGTCGCGGAATTCGGCCTTGCAGGCCCAGATTGCCCCGCATTTTATTCATAATGTGCTGTATCTGATCAGTATTGCCGCCCAGGAGGGTAAAAACAGGGTCGTGAGCGACATGTGCAAGCATCTCTCGGACAGTCTGCGCTATATAGTCTCCTCCCCTTACCAGCATGTGACATTGACCGAGGAGCTGATGCATACCCGGCATTATTTGTCCCTGGTTCAGCATAATTTCGAGGACGACCTGGCGTGGGAGATTGACGGGGACGAGGCGCAGGGCCGGATCGAGCTGCCCCGGCTGGTGATTCAGCCGTTCGTGGAGAACTGTATAGAGCATGCATTTAAGAATACAGATCCTCCCTGGAAAATTGAGGTGCGGGTGAAGGTATACAACGGCCTGTGGGCCATCGAAATCCGGGATAACGGGGAAGGCTTCGAGCCGGGCCGGATCAGGGACATTCTGGACAATATCGAAGGCTCGGATTCAGGGGCGTACGAGCTTCAGCATCATACTTCAGGTATCGGCAATATGGGGATTGTGAATACGGTGAACCGGCTGAAGCTGATGTACAGGAACCGGCTGTTCTTCAACATCTACAACCATTCGGACGGGGAAAAAGGCGCCACGGTCCAGATTATCGCATCCATGAGTAAAGACTTCTACTAGAACCGGGGAGGGACAGCCATGTATACCGCCATCATTGCCGAGGACAGTAAGCCGATTCTGCGGAATATCGGAGCCCTGATGCAGTCCATGGAGCTGCCTATCCGCATTACCGCCACCGCATCGAACGGGCTGGAGGCGCTGGAATATATCAAGGCCCATCCCGTTGATATTCTGTTGACGGATATCCGTATGCCCAAGCTGGACGGGCTCGCGCTGATTGAACAGAGCAAGCAGGCCCAACCGGGCTTGAAGGCTGTGCTGATCAGCGGCTACAGTGATTTTGAATATACGCGAAAAGCACTGGGTCTTCAGGTCTTCGACTATCTGCTGAAGCCGGTGGAGCGCCATCAGCTTGCCGAGGTGATGCAGCGGCTGGTGCTCCATCTGCAGGAGCAGCAGGGCAGTGTGAAGGAGCTGCCGGAGGGTATGGGCGCAGCTCTCCAGAAGACCAAGAGCAGCGAGGAGCTGTTCCGGCAAGTGGAGCAATATGTGCAGGATCAGCTCTACGCCCCGCTCTCCATTACGGAAGTCGCGCTTAAGTTCCACGTAAGCCCTTCCTATGTCAGCCGGATCTTCAAAAAATATTCGCAGCAGACCTTCGTGCATTACAGCATGCGGCTGAAGATCGTCGAGGCCTGCCGGCTGCTCGCGCTCAGACCGGAGCTGAAGGTGAAGGAGCTGGCGGAGCGGCTGTCCTTCGGCGACCAGCACTATTTCTCTAAGGTGTTCAAGGAATATACGGGCGTAAGCCCGACCGAATATAAGGAAGGCCGAAGTAGCGGCGGGTAGTTGGTTTGAACTTAAAATTTGAGTTGAGGGAAAAGTGGCGGAGGGGAATTTTGGAACTGTAGGAGCGGTAGCGACCGCCTTTGTCTGCGGATTTCAACCATTAACAACGGGATAAATTAAGAAATCTGCAGACAACAGCGGCCGGAAGTCCAAAACTTCTCTGGAGTCACGGTTAATCCCGCAACAACAAAATCATTAATGAGACGGCAGCGCTGCTGATAGGGCGCTGCCTTTTTTATTTGCCGTATTTTCCCGGCGGGATGCCCGTGATGTTCTTGAAGGTGCGGATGAAATTGGCATAATCATTGAACCCGGACAGATAACAGGTATCGGACACGGAGTTGCCGGCGGACAGGAGTTGCTTGGATAACGCGATTTTTTTGAGCAGGACATAGCGGTAGATGGTGCCTCCGGTCTGTTGCTTGAACAGATGGCTGAGATAATATTTATCCAGATTCAGCTCCCCGGCGATATGATCCAGCGATAGATTGAGATGCAGATGGTTGTCGATGTAGCTCATCGCGGATTGAATGTGGGAGGAGATGATGCTGGGCACGGCGGCACGGGTGCGGCTGTACAGCTCGTTGACCAGCACCAGAATCTGAATCAGATACGTAAGGGAAAGTACCTCGCTGCCGTACTGCTTACGCTCCAAGGCTGCAATCAGCTGGGAAGAGAGGGCGGTATACTCCGAGAGCAGCGGCTCCTCCATCCGGGCCAGGTTATTCTCCCCGGGCTGGCGGTTCTGGAAGCAGGCCAACAGATTCGTAGTCGCCGTACAGAACGGATAGACCAGCGGTGCTTTGAAATGAATGGTCAGACGCTCATAAGGCTCGGGGGAGCGGTTGATGATTTTATGAATCTCATGATTGTTGAATAACAGGACGTCGCCGCGTTCCAGCGGATAGCTGTACTGGTCCACGAAGCCGTTCACGCTGCCGCCCAGGAACAGGAAGATTTCATAGTGGTCATGGATATGGAAATCCCTTGTCGGCGAGATCGGAGAATTGCCGATCCCGGCCAGAATATCGCCGTCGAACGATTCATAATAACGGGAATGCTTCATCACCGCCGCTCCTTTCTTGTTGATCGCAACATACGCAATAAAACATCATTATTCGCAAAGACATTGCAATAATACCACAATACACTAGAGAAGAAGAATACCTGAGAGGGTGGAACTAGGGATGAGTGGAAGGGAACAGCGTAAATACTGGCTGGATACGATGCTGCAGATCGGAGGTCCGGTCCTGGAGGCACTCTCCGCGCGGAGACTGAAAGAACAGCTCCCTACGGAGTTTCACAGGGCGCGCAGCCAGTTTGCGCATCTGGAAGCTTTTGCGAGGCTGGCCTGCGGGATGGCTCCCTGGCTGGAGCTTCAAGGGCTTGAGGGTGAAGAGGAGCGCTTAAGAGCCCGTTATGCCGGGCTGATGCTGGAAGCTCTGGATGCGGCGGTCGATCCGCAGTCGCCTGACTATATGGAATTCAAGACCGAAGGGCAGCCGCTGGTCGATGCGGCATTTCTGGCCCATGCGCTGGTGCGTGCACCGAGAGCGGTTACAGCCCGGCTGGACACACGGGTCAAAAGCAATCTGATTGCGGCGCTGAAGCAGACGCGGAGGACCGCTCCGAGCGGCAGCAACTGGCTGCTGTTCAGTGCGATGGTGGAAGCAGCCTTATATCTGCTGGGCGACCCGGAGTATGACCGGATGCGGGTGGGTTATGCGGTCCACATGTTCATGGACTGGTACAAGGGTGACGGAGTCTATGGAGACGGGAAGGATTTTCACTGGGATTACTATAACAGCTTCGTGATCCAGCCGATGCTGGTGGATGTAGTTACCCTTTTTGAACAGGAGAGCGGGGAGTATGCCCGGCTTAGACCCATGGTCATGCAGCGGGCGCAGAGATATGCTTCCGTGCTGGAGCGCAGCATCGCCCCGGATGGAACCTACCCGTTCCTCGGGCGCTCGATTGTCTACCGGTTCGGGGCATTTCAGCTGCTGTCGCAGGCGGCGCTCCAGCATTTCCTGGAAGACTCGCTGCCCCCGGCCCAGGTGCGCTGCGCCTTGACCGCTGTCATTAGCCGGATTATGCGCTATCCCGGTACGCTGGATGCGAACGGCTGGCTGCAGCCGGGGATCTACGGCTATCAGCCGGAGCTGGCCGAGAGCTACATTAATACGGGCAGTCTGTATCTGTGCGCTGCTGTTTTTCTGCCGCTGGGCCTGCCTCCTGCTGACCCCTTCTGGTCGGGCGGGGACATGAAATGGACGGCACAGAGAATCGCAGACGGCGAGAACGTGATGCGGGACCATGCTTTGGAATAAGGGATAGAGACAGACTGAACAAGAGAGGAAGCTCAGGCATGAACATACAGGAACTTAAGACAATCGTAGAGAACATGAAGCCGGCAGATCGCAGCCTATATTATCCGCGGGGGGATTCGGCTGCTTTTTGGAGTGAGGCGGCATCTTCTGAAGTGCTGCAGGCCAGTATCAGTGAGATTCGTGCAGAAGCACAGCGGCTGGAAGGGCAGCCAATACCGCTGTTGCCGTATAGTTTGTTTACCCTTTTCCGGCAGACGGGATCGAGACTGGAATATGAGCGGCCTTATTTTGAACGGAGAAGAAGGCTGAATACGTATGTGTTCCTTAGTCTGCTGGAGCCGGAGAACGCAGCAGCGCTGGAGCAGCTTACAGATATTCTATGGGCGATCTGCGATGAGTACACGTGGTGTGTTCCCGCTCATCTTCCTGAGAAGCATGATGCTGCTGAGATCAACCGGCATATTGATCTGTTCTCCTCCGAGACAGGCTTTACCTTAAGCGAATGCCTGCTGCTGCTCGGGGAACGTCTCCCGCTGCTGCTCCGCTCCCGGATACGCAGTGAGGTGGAGCATAGAATCTTCCGGCCGTTCCTAGCACATGGCCCGTATTTCTGGGAGACCTCCACTCACAATTGGGCGGCGGTCTGCGCAGGTTCTGTGGGTGCAGCTGCACTGCTCCTTGTGAAGGACAAGGATATGCTGGCGGAGATTCTCCTGAAGACAGAGAGCAGCATGAATTATTATCTGCAGGGCTTCGGGGAAGACGGGGCCTGCCAGGAGGGGCTGGGCTACTGGAATTACGGATTCGGCTATTTCACTTATTACAGTGATTTGCTCCGTTCAAGAAGCGGAGGCAGGCTGGACTGGTTCAAGCAGGAGAAGGTGGCACAGATCGCCCGCTTCCAGCAGCAATGCTTCATTGACGGCAGCTATGTCGCCAATTTCTCCGACTCCGTCCCCCGGGTGCGGGTGCATATGGGACTCTCCCATTATCTGGCGGAGGTCTATCCGGATGTCCTGCGCCCGCCGTCTGCGCTGCGCGCCCCGTTCACGGAGGATCACTGCAGCCGCTTCGCACCGGCGCTGCGCAATCTGATCTGGACAAGAGCCGGGCAGGAGAACGAGTCCTGGGAGGCCGGGAGCAGCTATCTGCCTGATGCCGCTTGGCTCGTATCGCGGCATTTCTGCGCTGCGGGCGAGTTCGGCTTCGCCGCCAAGGGCGGCCATAACGACGAGCCGCATAACCATAATGACCTGGGCCAATTTATTCTGAGCGGCCGGGGGGAGATTTTCGCGGCCGATCTGGGCAGCGGAGAGTATACGGCGGACTATTTCGGGACCGGCCGTTACGGCTATGACTGCAACGGGTCGCAGGGACATAGCGTGCCAATTATTGACGGCCAGTATCAGGGGGCCGGACGGGAGTTCCATGCTGACGTACTGCATGCTTCGGCAGCAGCGGCGAAGGATGAGCTGACGCTGGAGCTGGCCCGGGCGTACCCGGCAGCCGGACTGCAATCCCTGGTCCGTTCGCTGGTCTGGCATAAGGAGGAGCTGCCCCGTCTGGAGCTGACTGACACCTATCGGCATGACGGAGCTCCGGCAAGCTGGACGGAACGGTTCGTAACGTGGCGCAGACCGGAGCTGCCAGGTCCAGGGTGCGTATTACTCCCGGGAGCTGCTGAAGGGAACGGTGTTCAGGTAACCTATGATCCGCAGATCGTCCGGCCGGAGATTACCGCACATGTGTACCAGAACCATTATGGCCAGGACACGGTGTGGCATAGTCTGGACTTCCAGGTCATCCGGCCTGAGGCAGAAGGCGTATTGACCTTTACTTTTCAATTTCTATAGATGACAGCAGGCAGGGGATATCATTCAGATAAAGGCGGGATTCAGATGAGCGGAACATTGGGGCAGGCCTGGGTAGATGAGGCCTGGAGCAAGGCGCTGGAGAAGACGAGAAGAAACAGTGTGAGCATCGGGGCGGAGTTCCCGCATGCCAGTCAAGGCGGCAAGTATGTCCTGGAAGTGCCGAGCTGGTGGACTGCCGGCTTCTGGCCGGGCATGCTCTGGCAGCTCTACGCAGGGAGCGGCGATGAGAGCCTGAAAGCGGTAGCCGAACGCTGCGAGGAGCGGCTGGATGAGGTGCTGGACGGCTATGTGAAGCTGGACCATGACCTTGGCTTCATGTGGCTGCTGACCAGTGTTGCCAATTACAAGCTGACGGGCAGAGATGAATCACGGGTCCGCGGACTGAAGGCTGCCAATTATCTGGCTGCCCGCTTTAATCTGAAGGGCCGCTATATCCGGGCCTGGAATCCATGGAGAGAAGGCGAGGACAACAGCGGCGTCGCCATTATCGACTGCAGCATGAATACCAGCCTGCTGTTCTGGGCCTCCGAAGTTACCGGAGACCCGCGTTACCGGCATATCGCCGAAGCGCATATGGATACGGTGCTGGAGCATTTCATCCGGCCGGACGGCTCGGTCTATCACATTGTCAACTTCAACCCGGAGACCGGAGAAGTAGTGGAGAAGCTGGGCGGGCAGGGGTATGCGCCGGAATCGGCCTGGTCGCGCGGCGCGGCTTGGGCGCTCTACGGGCTGGCGTTGGCCTATCACCATACCGGTAAGCTGAGCTATCTTCATGCGGCCAAGCAGGTCGCACATTTCTTCCTGACCCGTCTGCCGGAGGATCAGGTTCCGCATTGGGATTTCCGCGCTCCCGGTGATGTTGGGGAGATCCGCGATACTTCTGCCGGTTCCTGCGCGGCAAGCGGTCTTCTGCTGCTGGCCGGGCAAGTGGAGGAGTCGGAGGCACATGTGTACCGGAACGGGGCGCTGAGAATTACCGAATCCCTCTACCGGAACTATGGAACCTGGGATGATGCAGAGGAACAGGGGCTGCTGCTTCACGGCACCAGTAACTATCCCGAGAACCGGAATATCGATGTGCCGCTGATCTACGGCGATTTCTTCTATGTCGAGACGCTGGCCCGGATCAAAGGAGCAGGCTCGTTCTATTGGGAGTAGGAGGAGTATGACAATGACGAACGATAAGATGCCTCCGGTGACGGGAGATCCGTGGACGGTTAATCCACGGACGAACAATCTGGGGATTCCGTGCAATCCGCTGAAGACTCGAAGTGATCTGCTGGCTGCGCTTGAACAACTGACAGAGCCGCTCCGGCCGCTCTATAGCAGAGGAAGCGCTAGACTGAATATTGGTATTACTGGAGCGAGCTATCCGTCAGCCACCGCCGGGATGGAGGGCTTCTCCCGGGTGCTGTGGGGACTGATCCCGCTGCTTGCCGGAGGCGTGAACAGTGAGCTATGGGGCACGATGCTAGAAGGCATCCGGCACGGCACCGATCCGGCCCATGAAGAATATTGGGGCGAGGTGCAGGACTACGACCAGCGGCTGGTGGAGATGGCAGCCTTCGGCTTCGCACTCGCAGCGATCCCGGACCAGATCTGGTCCCCGCTTGCTCCGCAGGAGCAGGAGCATCTGTATCACTGGCTGAATCAGATCAATGCTCATCCCTGCTACGACTGCAACTGGCTGTTCTTCAACGTACTGGTGAATATCGGGTTCCGTACGATAGGAAGGCCTTATGATGCGGTGCAGCTGGAGAGGAACCTGACGAGGATGGATGCCTTCTATCTGGGGGAAGGCTGGTACAGCGACGGTGTTAATGGACACTGCGATTATTACGGACCCTTCGCCATTCATTACTATTCGCTGCTGTATGCGAAGCTGATGGAGCAGGAGGACCCGGAGCGGGCCCGGAAGTTCAAAGAGCGGGCCCGGCTGTTCGCCGCCGAATTCCTAGGCTGGTTCGCCCGGGACGGCGCTGCGCTTCCTTATGGCCGCAGCCTGGCCTACCGGTTCGCTCAGTCGGCGTTCTGGAGCGCGCTGGCTTATGCAGAGGTGGAGGGCTTCCCTGCCGGAGTGGTCAAAGGTATCATCCTGCGTAATCTGCGCTGGTGGTTCCGCCAGCCCATCTTCGATGCAGCCGGTGTGCTGACCATCGGTTATACGTATCCGAATCTGGTCATGGCAGAGAATTATAATGCTCCCGGTTCGCCCTACTGGGCGCTGAAGACCTTCCTGCCGCTTGCCCTCGGCGCGGAGCATCCGTTCTGGAGCGAACCGGAGTTGCCGCTGCCTGAACTTCCGGCTGTAATGGTCCAGCATCCGGCCCATCTGGTCCTGGTCCGTGAGCCGGAGTCCGGTCATGTGGCTGCCTTCAACAGCGGGCATCTGTCCACTAATGAGCATACTCATACCTCGGCCAAGTACGAGAAATTCGTCTATTCCACAGGCTTTGGATTCAGCGTTCCCCGCTCCGAATGGGGTCTTGCGCAGGGAGCCTATGATTCCATGCTTGCGCTCAGCGAAGGCGGGGACAATCTGTACCGCGTGCGGCGGCGGAATCTGGAGACGGAGATTATTGACAATGTCCTGCGCTTCGTCTGGCAACCGTGGACGAATGTAGAGGTGAGAACATGGGTCGTGGCAGGCTTGCCCTGGCATATCCGGATTCACCGGATTGAGACAGGCCGTGCCCTGGATGCCGCAGAAGGCGGCTTCGCCCTGGGCCAGGAGACGGAGCTTGTGCAGCAACTGGACGGACTGACAGCAGCGGCAGCTACCCCATGGGGCACAAGCGCCATCCAAGGGCTGAAGGGCTATACGAAGGCTCAGTTAATCTCGCCGAATGCCAACACAAATCTGCTTCATCCCCGGACAGTGCTGCCTACCTTGACGGCATCGCTTGAGCCTGGAGTTCACTGGCTGGCCTCGGCGGTATACGGTGACCCTTCATCCGCGCTGCCAGCAGACGGTGCAAGGGCGCTCGGCCTGGGGCTGGAGCAGGCTCCTGATGACCTGCTCCAGGTCAAGCTTGCCGGAAAACATATTACGGTGCTCACCTCCGGCGGGGCAGAAGTCAGTATTCCAGTACAGTAGCACAGCATCAGCTTCATAGCGCCATCATACAAGCAGGCCAGCAGCTTCTCCTTTGGAGAGGCTGCTGGCCTTTCAAGGCTAACGGACCAAACTGTATGTTAAAATGTTAAAAACCGAACACAATTAGACTGGGAGCGGCATAGTGAGCCAATGAGGAGCACTACTGCCCCGAATCCGCCGAAAGTCCCCTTATTTCAACCATCCCTCCGCCAGCTTCACCATCTCTTCCTTAGTGAAGAACTGGCCGCTCATGTCGTTGATCTCGTAATGGATCAGCTCCCGGCTGCCCGGAATCTCCGTTGACCATGCCAGACTGTTGCCGCCGGTATAACGGGTGTAGAGCATCTCCGTACCGGAAACGGTCAACTTCTCGGAGGTAAAGTCCACCTGTTCATCCACGTACTGTGTCATCGGGCCGCTGGTTCTGCTGATGTGTACACTGACTTCCTGATCCCCCTTCCGGTAGAAGGCGGTAAGGTTAAGCATCTGATCAGACAGCTCCACCGGGAGCATGGCATAATCCTTGCCTGATTGCTCGGCCTGCTGGCGCAGCTTCTCCGCTGTTGCTGCCGCTTCCTCGGCTGCCGGAGGATGGAGCAGATTTAGCGGCTGGAAATAGACAGAAGCATTATCAAAGGTATACCCGTCTCCGATCACCGGTGCCAGCGCCACCTCTTGTCCCTCCAGCTTAGCCTGCAACGCCGAAAAATCGCTATACAGGACTGGCTTCGACCGGGTATCCGTTACTCCGCCGGAGTTGTGGGGGAGGACATAGAAGATAGCCGCTGTGCCTTCAGCCAGCAATTGCTCTCCCAGCTGTCTGGTGTAGTCAAGCCGCTGGGTAACCTCTTCCTGCAACGTCGGGAAGGAGGCGGCCGGCTTAACCTGGAGCGTAACCTCCCCGTTCTTATTATTTAGACTCTGATAGTGGACTGCGGCGAACCCTGAAGTTGCGGTGAGCAGCAGCCCCGTCATCACCAGAATCCCGACTTTATACTTCATGAAAAATCTCTCCTTTCGATCTCTTTCCGTATACAGCTGCCGCATGACACGGCTGTGCAAATCGGTCTCGCCAACCTTTGTCTTAAGAAGGATTTCTTTCAATTCCTTGTCTTCGTAGGAGAGCATAATGATCTTCCCCTTTCGCATCGGCATAGTATTTGCGGAATTTTTTGGCGCTCCGTTCATATTTTTTACGCAGCCGTGTACTGCTCTGATGAAGAATCAGGCTAATATCCTGATAGCTCATCTCCTCTACACTGCGCAGAATCAGCAGATTCCTCTCCTCTGCTGTAAGCATAGCCATGGTGCGCTGCACCTTCTCATCCGGGTACATCGCTTCAATCTGCTGATCCACAGGCCGGTACTGCTTCTCATCCTGATAGAAGAACCTCAGTACCCCGCTCAGCTTCCGTCTGCGGAGCACATCGATGCATTGATGATAGGCAATCTTGTATAGCCAGGCTGCGAAGGGCACATCGGATTTGTAAGCGGTCAAGGAACGGTACGCTTTGAGAAAAACCTCCTGCGCGCTGTCCTCGGCTTCAGGATAGGTGCCGAGCATATGATAACAGTAGAGAATAATCGGCTTTTGGTAATGAAGCAGCAGGTGCTCGAACTCATCGATGGCGCCATCAAGCACCTTGTCTATAATGCGGTGTATGGTCTCACTCTCCAATCGTCTTCCCTCCTTTCAATGAGTACAACGGATGACGGAGAGGAATTGTGACCAGGACTTTAAAAAGCCCAACCAAAACAAACCTCAACTCAAAAAAACCGCCGCCAGCCCCTGCACGCATATGAAGCATCCGGTGCAGAGAGTGGGGCGGGCCGTATGGGAGATAGCCATTTATTCCGTATTGCTACGGAACTGATTGGGCGTGAGCCCCTTGTACTTTTTGAACACCTGATAGAAATATTTCGTGTCATTATATCCCGACCGCAGAGCGATATCCTCGATCCGCATTCCGGGATCTTTGAACAGCTGGCAGGCATGCTCGATCCTGACCTTATGCAGGTAATCGATGAAGCTGATCTTAAGCTGCTGCTTGAACAGCAGGCTTAAATACCCGGGGGTGATATAGATCTCCCTGGCGACAATCTCGCGGTTGATATCCTTCATGAAATGCTCACCGATATAGCTCTTGGCCGCTTCGAGCAGCTTGTTGCTGTTCTTCTTGGACGTCAGATGCTCACTGACCCGCTGGGCCGTCTCCAGTAGAGACTGGAACAGCTGATCCAGACTGGAGCGGGACAGGACATGGATCAGCTCGGTCAGATTCTGCCCGAATACCTTGTTCACGTTGACGTTGTTCTCTATACATAATTTATACAGGGCGAAGAACAGGGCGAAGCCGGACTTGATCACCTGGTCCCTGGACACCGTCTCAGGCTGCAAAGCCACATTGAACAAGGTCAGCTTATCGGCGATATCTCCTGGAGAACCGCCGCGCACCGCCTTCAGCACCTCCTGCTCCTCATGCAGGGGATAGGAGGATTGAGAGGACTCGGCATCGAATTCCCCGCTGTATTCCACGATTTTACCGGTACCGGTGTAGTTGGTTGTATTCAATGCCTGGCAAGCCTCCACGAACGAGTGGCGCAAATGCTCAATATTCTTGTCGATACTTCCGATGCCGGCCGATACCGTGAACTTCAGGAAAAGGGCGATATTACTCTGAATGGTCCGGATATAGCCGCTTAGCTCCTCCTGGTCTGGCAGCTCGTCCGTATTCAGGATCAGCACAATATCGTCCTGATGCTCGAAGGCAACGCAGAGGACAGCCTCCGGCAGCGACTCCTCGCAGATATTTTTCAGCCCGTACTTCAGCAGCTCCGTATCCTCATGCATATACTTCTCATGCAGCAGCTGGAAATTATCGATCCGCAGCAGAATGATGCCGTACAGCAGATAAGGGAAAACCAGCTGGTTCATCTTCAGATTGGCCAGCAGCCGCGGATACGATGGACTCTCGGTGAGAACGAGCTGGCTTAAGGTCTTCTCCTTCAGCAGGGGCAGACTCTCCCGGAAGCCTTGCCGCAGATGCTCAAGCGTGGTAATTTCCAGCTTCTCCGACTGAATCTGCTCAGTGATCGCCAGGACAGTGCTCAGAATCTCCTGCCTGCGGCTCGGCTTCAGCAGATAATTGCTGACTCCCGATCTAATGGCTTGCTGGGCATAGGCGAAATCATCATAGCCGCTCATAATCACCGATTTAACCCGGGGATACTTCCCGGAGACGATGGTGATCAGCTCCAGTCCGTCCATTTGCGGCATCCGGATATCCGTTAGCATAATATCGACCGCGCATGTGCTCAGGAGGTCGAGCGCCTCCAGGCCGTCTCTTGCTTCGCCTACAATATGGATGCCGTGCGACTGCCAGTCAATCAGGGTCCGTATGCCCACCCGTGCCCGCTCCTCATCATCCACAATAATCATGTTATACAAGGGATAGTCCCTCCGTTCTGAATATTTTTATTCATCCGCCGGGGCTTCAGCTAATTCTGCATGTCATTGACTATAACCGGAACAATGATCTCCACACGCGTGCCCTCTCCGGGAACACTGGTATAGTTCAAGGCATAGTCACCTTTATAAAAATGCTTCAGCCGCGCCTGTACATTCTGCACCGCATAGCCGCCGACATCCCGGGCAGTGTACACATCTGTCTCATCAGGCATGGCAAGAATCTTCTGCAGCATCTCGCTGCTCATTCCGCCCCCGTTATCCTCAATCACGAACCTAAGCTGCTCTCCGGTGCGCTGTCCGCTGATGCTTACCCGTCCGCCGCCGCGCTTGCGTTCAATGCCGTGGATCAGCGCATTCTCAATGAACGGCTGCAGGCTGAGCTTCAGAATGACATAGGCGTACAGCTCTTCCGGGATATCAATTACATATTCCAGGGATTCCTGGAACCGCATCTTTTGCAGGGACAGATACAGCTCAATCAGTTCTTTTTCCTTGGCTACACTGGTGAAGCTCTTGCCCTGGTTCAGGCTTAACCGGAACAGCCGGGAGAGGTTGATCACCATCTCGCTGATCTTGTCCTGTCCCGCAGCCTCCGCTTCCCAGAATATCGTGTCGAGCATGTTGTAGAGAAAATGGGGGTTGATCTGGGATTGCAGCGCCTTCAGCTCCGCTTCCTGCTCCTTCAGCTTCAGCAGATAGGCATCGTCTACAAGCGCCTTGATATTGCCGACCATATTATTATATCCCCGGCTCAGCTGGCCGATCTCATCCCAGTATTTAATCTCCACCTTCTCCTCGAACTGCCCGTTCTGGAAGCGCCGCATGGACAGAAGCAGCGTCTTGATCGGCGCGGTCAGGAAGGAGGAGAAGAACATCAGCAGGGGGATGCTCAGCACCAGGCTGGCTAATACCATAACCAGCACCGCCGATTTAATGGAATTAAGCTCCCGGGTAAGCGAAGAGAGCGGAACACTGTAGAGGGTGATCCAGCCTCCCTCATTGATATTGTAATTGAGCAGCGTGTCCTTGCCCTCCAGGCTGACGATGGTGTTGCCGGAGAGAATGCCGGCCTTGGCCTGCTTCATCACGAACTGTGCGGCTTCGGGGGTATAGGTCTCCTTGCCTGCTGACAGAAGCTGTGCGCCCTGTTCACTCAGAATAAGGATGCCGTGATCCTTGTCGTACAGATTCGTCAGATACGTTCTGCGGATGGTCTCCAGATTAATTCCGACGAACACGAAGCCGATCCGGTTCCCGTTCACAATATCGCGGATAATCCGGGTCATGCCGAGCTTGTCATTGCGGTTGCTCTGAATGAAGACATTGTTCTCTTCTGTCAGCGGGAACCAATAGGAGGCTCCGTTTAAGGCTACTGTCTGTTTATAAGTATCATTTGAGGTAATTTTGCTCAAGCTATACGCACCGCTGCTGTCATCGGTTGCAACCTGAAACAGCGGCTCGGACAAGCTGCCGTAGAGAGCCAGATAGTCGAAGTTTCCGGTCACCAGCATCTGGTTCATGATCGACGCGGTGGGTCCGTTATAGAGCTGGTTCTCAATTTTGGCCGAATCCGGAGTATTGCTCCTCAGCGTGTCCTGGACAACTGGAGTGAGGCTGAAGACCGTGACCCAGTCGGCTAACGTCTTTTGCATACGGGCGAGATTGCTGTCAATTTGCTTGAGCACACTCTGATTGGAGTTGCTGACCTTATTGATAATCTGCTGCTTGGAGATCGTATAGGAGTAGGCCCCCAGCGTGCAGGCTACCCCGGTAATCAGCAGGAAGATCAGAATGGTTATCTTGTATCGCAGGTTCATATTCAAGTAGTAGCGCAGCACAGGATCACTAACCTTTTTGTTTTTTATCTTATGCGTAATGCCGCGTATACACAAGGGAGCTGACAAACGAAGTCGACAATTTTCAACATTACTCTCTTTTTCTCTACTGACCACGCCTCTGGTGCTCTGGTACGATGTGTTCAGAAACAAAGAAGACCACCCAGGATCAACAACAATTTAGGGGGAGATTACATGATTATGAATTCAAAATCCACACGTAATATACTGCTGGTTACGGCGCTTGCGGCAGTCTCGGTGCTTAGCGCATGCGGAGGCAACAACGACAAGAACAATAATGCAGGCAGCAGCACGAACGGCGGCACAACCGGCTCTGCGGACAAGGAAGTGACCCTGCGTCTGTTCTCGAACCTTCCCGACCGTAAATCGGGCCAGGGGCTGGCGGAGCAAATGGTAATCGACAACTACATCAAAGCGAATCCCAATGTCAAAATCGATATCGAAACCCTCGCCGAGGAGCCGTTCAAAAATAAACTGAAAGCCTACATGGCTTCCAACGAAGCACTCGACCTCACGATGGTTCACGGCGGAGCAGAGCTCAATACGCTGGTACAAGCGGGCTATGTGAAAGAACTGAACCCGGCAGAATACGAAGGGGATACTTACAAGTTCCTGCCTGGGGTCTACAAATCATTCACCTTCAACGACAAGCTGTATGGCTTGCCCCGCAACAGTGACTATGAAGTGATCTATTATAACAAAAAGCTGTTCGATGACAACGGCATCAAGGTGCCAACCACTTACGCAGAGCTGCTGGAAGCAGGCAAGCAGTTCCGCAGCAAAGGCATTGAGCCGATGTCGATGAACGGTAAGGATCTGTGGAGCTTCGCGGCCTTCTTCCAGGATCTGGTCGTGCGGATCACCGGCGATCAGAACCTGATGCTGGATGCGGTAGCGAAGAAGAAGAATTTCACCGGCGATGAGAACTTCCTGGCTGCGGCCAAGCTGCTGGCAGAAGCCAGAGATACCAAGCTGTTCCAGGAATCGTTCATGACCGCGGACTACGGCGCTTCCCAGAACCTGTTCACGCAAGGCCGGGCAGCAATGTGGTATATGGGCTCCTGGGAAGCGGGTATGGCTACCAATGACAAGCTGCCGGAAGACTTCCGCAACAATGTCAATGTGCTGAAATTCCCGGTTGTCGATGGCGGAAAGGGCAAGGACACGGATCTTCTGGCTTGGAACGGCGGCGGATACTCGCTGGTCAGCAGCTCGAAGCATCCTGAGGAAGCCAAGAAGTTCTTCGACTATATGATGTCGGCAGACCAGTGGGCCAAGATCGTATGGGATACCGGAGCGGCTGTACCGGCACAGAAGTATGAGCTGTCCGGCAAAGAGAGCGGGCTGCAGAAGCAGCTGACAGAGGTTCTGACCGGAGCAACCAGCACTGCGGGCTCCATTGCCCTGGACTCCGGAACGCCGAAGTTCAAGGATGATGCACAGAATGCCTTCGGCAAGTTCTTTGCAGGCGGATCAAGCCCTGAACAGCTGTTGGCCGATCTTCAGAAGGCTGCCGAAACACAGTAACAGATCAATAATACACCGATCAACAACATAGAGAGTGAAAGGAGACGGGGCGGGAAGCATTCTTGCCCCTCTCTAATCTTAAGGATGGAGTTGGAGTTCCATGCAAAAAGTATTCAACAACAAAATGGCAATCTTTCTGTTCGTCTTTCCGGGAATTCTCCTGTTCTCCCTGACCTTCCTCGTGCCGATTGTGCTCAGCGCGTATTACTCGTTCAGAGACACCCTGTCTCCGGGAACGCCCTCGGCATTCATCGGATTCGCCAACTATACGGAGCTGCTGTTTCATGATTCGCGCTTCTGGCTGGCACTTAGAAATGCCGTATTGCTCGGTTTGGGCTTTATCCTGATCCAACATCCGGTTGCCATCTTTTTTGCCATTATGCTGGACCGCCTGGGCGGTAAGGCAGAGAAGTGGTTCAGAACGATTTTCTTCATCCCATGCGTCATTTCTGTAGTCGTTATTTCAAAAATGTGGCTGTCTCTGCTGGACCCGACCTTCGGCGCCTTCAACAAAATGCTCGATTCCCTGGGGCTTGGAATGCTAAAGCATGCCTGGCTGGGGGATAGCAGCACCGCGCTGATCTCCATGCTGTTCATTCTGATCTGGGCCGGCTTCGGCTGGGGATTGCTGTTCTATTATGCAGGACTCAAAGGCATTCCCGATGATATGTACGAAGCGGCTTCACTAGACGGAGCCTCCGGCTTCCGATTGCACTGGCGGATTACCGTTCCGCTGCTGTCACCGGTGATTACGGTGCAGATTACTTTGGCTATGATTACCGCCTTGAAACAGATGGAGACCGTATTCCTGACCACCAATGGCGGTCCCGGCGATTCCACCCAATTCCTGGCCGTGTATCTCTATAACAAGGCATTCTCGGCAAGCCAATATGGTTATGCCAATGCCATCTCGATTCTGTTCATCATTGTCTGCCTGCTTGCCACTTATCTCAGCAACAAACTGACCCGCAGTGATGCGACCGAATTCTAAGGAGGAACCACCATGACAAAAAGCACAAAAACCATACTATGGGTGTTCTTCCTGATCGTCGCCCTGGTCCAATTGTTCCCGCTCATCTGGCTGGTTGATTTCTCATTCCTCAGCAGCAATGAATTCTACTCCTCCAGCGTCCTGAAATGGCCGAGCGACCCGCAGTGGCAGAACTATATCAATGCCTGGGTGGACGGCAAATTCCTGCGCTATTTCATTAACAGCGCCTTCGTAACCTCAGTGACGATCCTGTTAACGGTAATATTGTCGCTGACGCTGGGCTATGCTTTTACCCGGATGCAGTGGAAGCTGCGCTCTGTCTTCTTCACCATTATCCTGCTGGGGATTATGATTCCGATTCATGCGACCCTGCTGCCTAACTTCGCCATCTTCAAGGCGCTGGGCTTGACGAATTCCTATCTCGGGCTCATCCTGCCATACACTGCAGTGTCTGTACCGCTGGGGACCTTCATCCTGACCGGCTTCATGCGGAGTATTCCCCGGGCGATGGAAGAGTCCGCTGTAGTAGACGGCGCGAATATTTACCGGATTGTCTTCCAGATCATTGCACCGCTTACCGCGCCTGCATTGGTTACGGTCATCGTTACCACGTTCCTGAACTGCTGGAATGAGTTCATTATGGCTTCGACCTTCCTCAGCAAGGATGCACTGAAGACGCTGCCGTTCTCGGTCATGAACTTCGCCGGCCAGTATTCCTCGGATTACGGCTCACAATTTGCGGTCATGGTGCTGACCTCGATCCCGGCCATTGTCATTTACGCCATCTTCAACGAACAGATTACCAAGGGCGTGACAGCGGGAGCGGTAAAAGGCTAAGCTTGATTCAGGATGTGTATGCTATCAAAACTCCAAGCGTATGCTTCCGAAGCTAGTTTTGCGAAGAGAATTCAGGATGTGTATGCTATCAAAACTCTTAGGAGGACTACAATGGATCACTTGTTATACGGCGTTGCTTATTATGATGAATATATGCCTTATGACCGTCTTACGCAGGACATCCAAATGATGAAGGAGGCGGGCATTAATACCGTCCGGATTGCGGAATCCACCTGGAGCACGCATGAGCCGCAGAATGGCGTATTCAATTTCAGTTCTGTGCAGAGAGTGCTGGATGCGATGCATGAGGCCGGTATTCATGTCATTGTGGGAACGCCTACCTATGCGGTTCCGGCCTGGATGGTCAAGGAGCACCCGGAGGTGCTGGCCGTCACTGTGAACGGGGAAGGCAAATATGGCGCCAGACAGATTATGGATATCACCAGTCCGGCGTATCTGTTCTATGCAGAGCGGATCATCCGCAAGCTGATGGCTGTGGTACATAAGCATCCTGCGGTGATCGGCTATCAGATCGATAATGAGACCAAGCATTATGAGACAGCCGGACCGAACGTCCAGCTTGGATTCGTCAAATACATGAGGGAAACCTACGGAACGCTGGAAGCCATCAACCATCAGTTCGGCCTCGATTACTGGAGCAACCGGATCGACAGCTGGGAGGATTTCCCGTCCATGGTTGGGACGATCAACGGCAGCCTGGGGGCGGAATTCGCCAGATTCCAGCGGGGACTGGTGAATGAGTTCCTGGCGTGGCAGGTCGGGATTGTAAATGAGTACAAGCAGCCGGGGCAGGTCACCACGCATAACTTCGATTTCGAGTGGCGGGGCCATTCCTTCGGCGTTCAGCCTTCGGTAGACCACTTTGCGGCTTCGCAGCCTTTTGACATTGCCGGTACAGATATTTATCACCCGTCCCAGGATCAGCTTACCGGTGCCGAGATTGCCTTCGGGGGAGATATGACCCGTTCGCTGAAGCAGGATAACTACTTCGTGCTGGAGACCCAGGCGCAAGCGTTCCCGGAGTGGACACCGTATCCCGGCCAGCTGCGGCAGCTGGCGTTCAGCCATCTGGGCTCAGGCGCTTCGATGGTCGCTTACTGGCATTGGCATTCGATTCATAATTCCTTCGAGACTTATTGGAAAGGCCTGCTCAGCCATGACTTCCTGCCGAATCCGGTGTATAAGGAAGCCCAGACCATCGGCGCGGACTTCAAGCGGTTAAGCGCCCAGCTGATCGGACTGAAGAAGACCAGTAAGGTGGCTGTGATGGTCAGCAATGAAGCGCTGTCCGCCATCGAGTGGTTCAAGCTGCCCGGCGGATTGATCTATAATGATGTGGTCCGCTGGATGTACGACGAATTATACAGAATGAACATCGCCTGCGACTTCATCCAGCCGGGCAGCCCGCGCCTTAGCGATTATGAGCTGGTTGTGGTTCCTGCGTTATACGCCGCCCGGGATGAAGCGCTTCAGCAATTGAATGACTATGTCCGCAGCGGCGGCCATGTGGTCTATTCCTTCAAGAGCGGGTTCACCGATGAACAGGTGAAGGTTCGTCATACCGCACAGCCCGGTATTATTCATGAGGCCTGCGGCATTCATTACAGCCATTTTGCCACACCCAATGCAGTTACAGGACTTACCGGCAAGCTGTTCCCGGAAGGAGCCGAAGCTGGCGTTCACACCGTCCGGACCTGGATGGAGATGATTGTTCCCGGTTCAGCGGAGGTGCTGGCCACCTACGATCATCCCCAGTGGGGCGAATATGCTGCGGTCACCCGAAATACCTTCGGCGAAGGAACAGCTACCTACATCGGCTGCATGACAGGGCCTGCGGCACTTGCAGAGATCCTGCGGGATACACTCCAGATGGCCGGGTTATGGGGAGAGGACCAGCAGCTGTCGTTCCCGCTCATCGTGAAGTCCGGTGTGAACCGGCAGGGGCACACTGTCCGTTACTACTACAATTACTCAGCCGGGCCGCGTACCTTCAAGTATCCGTACGAAGCTGCGCAGGAGCTATTGTCCGGGAATCTGGTGGCACAGGGCGAAGAGCTTACGCTTGGTGCTTGGGGCGTTATGATTATTAGTTAATATAGTACATTAGGAGGCAGAAGCGTGGACGGAACAGGACAAGTATGGATATCGAGTACAGAAAATGAGCCTTGGGTATCCCATCCCGTGGAAGCCACCACTGCAGAAGCAGTGGATCTGGCGTTCACCGGACAATTGCATCAGAATATCGAAGGGTTCGGCGGATGCTTCAATGAGCTGGGGTTCGAGGCGCTGAATCGGCTCACGGACGAAGACAGAAGCGCTGTGATGCATTCGCTGTTTCACCCGGAAGGGGATCAACGGTTCAGCATTTGCCGCCTGCCGATCGGGGCCAGCGACTATGCCCTGGAATGGTACAGCCTGAATGAGACTGACGGCGATTACGCCATGGAGCATTTCTCCATCGAGCGGGACCGGAAGCTTCTGATCCCCTATATCCGCGAAGCCCTCAAGCTGAACCCGGAGCTGAAATTATTCGCCTCCCCCTGGAGTCCGCCCACGTGGATGAAATTCCCGCGCGCCTACAATTACGGCACCTTGCGCTGGGAGAAGGACATTCTGGAGGCCTATGCCCTATACTTCGTGAAGTTCGTCCAGGCCTATGCCGAAGAAGGCATTACCATCCACCAGGTACATGTGCAGAACGAGGTGGTGGCCGATCAGAAATTCCCATCCTGCGTGTGGACGGGCGAGCAACTCCGTGAATTCATCCGTGATTATCTGGGGCCGGCTTTTGAACAGCATGGACTGGATACGGAGATCTGGCTGGGTACAATCAACGCGCCGGAGCCTTGGGATGAGTGGATGAAGCAGAAGGACAGCGGGTTCGATGCTTATGCGCATATGGTATTAAGTGACCCTGAAGCCTATAAGTATGTGAAGGGGGTCGGCTACCAGTGGGCGGGCAAATACGGAATCCAGCGCACGGTACAGGCCTATCCTGAGCTGCGCTATATGCAGACGGAGAACGAGTGCGGGGACGGGGAGAACACCTGGTTCTATGCCAAATATGTATTCAATCTGTATCAGCATTATTTCACCAATGGCGTGAATGCTTATATCTACTGGAATATGGCGTTGCTGCCGAAGGGCCGCAGTACGTGGGGCTGGGAACAGAATTCTATGATTACTGTAGACCCTGGCGGCGTCAAGGCAGTGTACAACCCCGAGTTCTATGTCATGAAGCATTTCGCCCATTTCGTGGCTCCCGGTTCCAGCAGAATCGGCCTCAAGGGCAAATGGACCGGCAATGCAGTCGCCTTCGAGACGCCGGAGGGCAGACGGGTCCTCGTTATTGCCAATCCGTTTAAGGAACCGCGGACGGTCAACCTCTCGAATGACGGCACGCATTACAAGCTGAAGCTGGATGCGGAATCTTTTCATACGCTTCTTCTATAAAAGGAGGAAGACACGAAGCTGGAGATCAGGCATAGAATTGGAATTGTCCCTACCTTCATTTCCTGCTATACTTTGGGCAGGTTAGTTGACAGGGGGTTATACGGATGGCAACGAATTGCTCATTAGCTAGGGAGTCCTCATGCAGAGCCTGATCCGGGGCGATACTTTGCGTGAGGTGCGGCAGGACAATCTTGATCGCCCATACTGATATTATCGTTTCTAATCGCAGGCTCTGCACCTTATTGCATCAATCCATATTAATAAGGGGCTGAAGAGCTGTGAAACCAACATTTATCAGAAACCATCAATATAATTATATTAAGAAACAAGCGGATTTTGTGCTGAAAACACTGCGTTCTGTAGCGGACCGCCGTGTCCTGGAGACCGTAAGATACAGCGCCGAGCTCAACATAACGGGGGCCTTCGCTTCACTGACCGGGGGTCAGGAGCAGATGCTGCGGGCGATCTCCACCTTCGAGAAGGCAGAGGACTTCCAGCAGTATACCAGCGGGCTGGAGCCTTATCTGGAGCCGTTTCCGCCGATTACGCTGAAGCAGATTCAGAAGCTGTTTCCCAAGAATAAAAAGATGAAGCTGCCTGACCTGCAGTCATTTGATTTCCGCTATGTTACGTATCTGGCCTGGGCCGATATCGCCACGAACAAGCTGTTCATTGTCTATCCGCATGAAGGGCAGTTCATTGGTATAGAAGGCCGGATGCTGCCGATGCACAAGAAGGGCTATTGCCTGTTCTGCAACCGGCAGCAGGAGCTTGCCTTCCTGACCGTCAAGACCAAGCCGGAGCTTGCGGCGGCAGATAATTTCGCTTTTGTGGGCCAGTACGTATGTCTGGATAATCATGGCTGCAATCAGAGCATTACAGATATAAGCGCGCTGGAGCGGTTCGTGCTCTCGGTGCGCAAGTAGCAGAATAACAGGATAGTTATGGTAAAAGTGTAGAGCAGCGGTTCCCTTGGGGACCGCTGCTCTATTTGTGTGTTGTAGAGGGCTTACCTGCTGGTCTGAGCCGTTATCATCAAATCGGCCAGCTCCTCCAGAAGCTGCTCCTCCCGGCTGATGATCTTACACATATTCTTATGAAGCTTCGCCCGCGCTTCGGGCTTGTTGCCCGAGCACATCCCCTTGATCATGAACTGATTGACAAGCTCCCACTGTTCGCCTGCATGGCGGTATCCCTCGGCAGCCCGGGAGAGGACAGGGGCATGGCCCTCGCGCTCCAGCAGCCGCAGGAACAGGCTGAACCGGATTCGGCTGATCGGCAGGGCGTTGGCATAGATCTTGAAGGCGGAGCTGGCTTCCGCCGAACCGTCGGCGGTTATTCCGGTCTCCAGATAGGCATTGGCGTAAGCCCTTAGCTGGGAGCCAACCTGATCCGGCCGTACTGCATTAGCCGGGCTGGTCAGCATGTCCTGAAGGACATGCTGCCAATCTGCGCAGGAACGGGAAGGTTCACACCGCCCGAACAAGGCATAGAAATGGCAGGCCCCGTCAAGGATGCCGAAATCTACAGCCTCAAGCTCCTTTCCGTAGTAGGCATCCGTCAGATAGATTAGGCTCTTCTCCCGGTCCAGACCTACGGCAAGACAGGCATGGCTCGTATGCAGCCTGCGGTAGGCTACACACCAGGGACAGTCATAGGAATCAAAGCCGACCAGAACCGGCATGCCTGAGGACAGCTGATTCTCCAGCAGGTCGAGCATATAGCTCTTATCCATTGCCGGTTCAGACCGCTCCATATATTTGAAGGTAAGCCCATGGTATGCAGCCAGGTAACCGGTATCGATCCGGGGCAGGCGTATGCGTTCAATCAGCGGCTGATCCGGGGCTTGCTGTTCTTCCAGGAGCATCTGCCAGGCATTGCCGTACATGAACTTGCTGTCGAGGCCCTGCCACTGCGCCACGGACTGGATGCAGTCATCAATGCAGCTGCGCAGGGTAGGATAAGAGGTACTCTTAACAGGTGCAATATGCAGCACTGCTTATCATCTCCTTCGCCGATACAAAGTGATTATTCAACCGGTTTCGATAACAAGCCGGAGTCGTCCCGCTATATTCACGAAATAGCCGGTAGAAGTATTTCATATCGTAAATCCCGACCTTCAGTGCCACAGACTGTATCCCCAGCTCCGTGAATATCAGCAGGATGCAGCTGTATTTCATGCGGATTTCCTGGAGCATCTGGATGTAGGACCGGCCGGTCTTGTTCTTGAATAACCGCTGGAACTGGCGGGAGCTTACCGCAATCTGCCGGCTCATCTCGTTCAGCGTAATCCGCTCATTATAATTACTGATCATATATAGGATGACATCATGCAGCGGGTCATACTGGGGTCCCGGGGGCTCAGCGAAGGGAACGGCTGCTGCGGGCAGAATGAGCTTCGCCAGCTCCAGCAGCGGCGGGTATATCTGCTGCCTGTCCGTGAGCGGGTCAAGGCTAAGCATCCCTTGCAACCGCCGGAGCAGGAAGAGAATTTCCTTGTTCTTCTCCCGGTATCCGAACCATTGCTTCACCTCCAGCAGCTTCAGGAGCGGCAGCATCTCCTCTTCCGGGAAGGGAACCGGCAGCTCGCTGAGAATCCTGCCAAGCTCAGGCCTGAGCATGCAATTGAAGATGAGCAGCGGCTCTGTACCGCTCAGATCCTGGGGATGGAAGACATGGGATACCCCCGGCGGGATCACCAGCATATCCCCCTGCCTTACCTGCATTTTGTCCTCACCTGCCAGATGGAGACCTGTGCCTTGCACCACATAGGCCAGCTCAAGAAAATCGTGCTGATGACGTACGGAAGTAACCGTTTCCTGTGTCAGGAGCATTTGTACCGGAGAACATGAGTCGAATAGATATTCCCCGGTAAATACCGGAAAAACCTCCATAAATAAACCTCCGTTTCCTACTTCCTTATGATAGACACCATGATGGAAATTTGGAATCCATCCTAGTATATCTCAATATTTTGGCGCATTCAACCATATATTAACATCTTCACTTTTGATATATTCATCCTATTAATTCCATAATATGCACACCGAAAGGGGTATACACATGCAGCAGAAGGTTATTGAGATTATCGCTGAAATCAAGGAGGAGCCCGCTCTGCTTCAGACGCTGAACGGAGCTTCCGATCTGACGCTGGACGCCGCGCTCGATTCGCTGCAAATCATCAACTTTATTCTGAGAGTTGAAGACGAATTCGATATTGAAGTTGATTTCGATACCTTTGATCTTGAACATTTGAAATCGGTTGACCGCTTCTCCGAGTATGTTGCAGGGCTTGCCGTCCGATGAAGAGCGCTGTGCACTGCGGCAGTCTGGAGTCGGAACGGTACTGGCGGGAGGAAGACCTGGCTGCCCTGCCGGCCGTTCCTGATGTGAAGGCACTGGCTATCGTGCAGGCCATGGATGAATTGCTGTTTGTCTTCTGCGGAAGCAGGGATACTCTACTGACCCGTCAAGGCATGGACAAGTCCCAATATGACTATCTGCATTCGCTCGGCTATTCCTTCAGAACCAATATGCATCCGTTGTCTTTGGGAGCGGAGGAAGCGGGTGCAGCGGAGAATGCTCTGAATGTATTCGAGCTTCTGGGCAGGCTGTCCCCCGGTCAGGAGCCTGACAGTTTAATACCGGAAGGCGGGCTGCTTGAACCCTTCGCTGTGCTTCCCGGTACGCATGAGGTGATCAGGCGGTATAAGCTGCTGCCCGTTCTCCCGGATGAACAGATTGTGCGTTCAGTGAACACCAAGACCTACTCTGCTGCGATGCGGGAGCGGCTGCTGCTGCCGAATATCGCTATTGTCGTAAGGAGCACGGAGGAGCTGCTGCAATCCGGGCAAGCGTTGCTGGAGAAGGGAGCTTTTCTAATCAAGGATGAGTATGGGGTATCCGGCAAGGGCAATCAGCTTGTGGATTCTGAGCGTACGCTGCGCAGAATGGCCGGGTACCTGGAATCGAGCCGCAACCAGGACAAAAGAATTCAATTTGTGCTCGAACCCCTGCTGGACCGGGAGACGGACTTCTCCTGTCAATTTCATATTGATCCGGAAGGCCAGATCTCGATATTGTCCGTCCAGCAGCTGGTTAATAATGGATTTGCTTTCGGAGAATCGCATTCCCCGGAGCCGTCCCTGCTCGAAAGGCTGGACCGGGAAGGCTATTGGGAGACTATGCACAGCATCGGGCGTGAGCTGTACAGCGATGGTTATTACGGTGATGTGTGCGTGGATTCCATGCTGCTGCGTGACGGAAGCATTGCCCCTCTTGTGGAGATCAATGCCCGCAAGTCGATGAGTCTGATCAAGCATAATGTAGACCGCCGGCTCAAGCAGGAAGGTGTGCACACCTGTCTTATACAGATCCCGCTGGCAGCGATGGGCGAGGTTCACTATGGAGATCTGCTGGGGCGGCTTGAGCAAGAAGGCGTGCTATTTTCGCTGGAGGCTGGAGAAGGGGTGATTCCCTTGACTTCACGCACCCTTCAGCCGCTGCGCCCGTCGCGTACAACCGGCTCTACGAAGGGGAAGCTGTATGCAGCCCTCGCGTACCGCAGTGAAGACCGCAAGAACAGGCTCACCCGCACGCTCGATGAATCGCTTCTGCGCACCGGCTATACTATACTGCGATAAAGAAAGGAATCCTTCAATGAATAACACCGTGACTATTCTGTGCTCCGGGTTTGGGCTGGGTTTCTATGTCCCCGGTCTGCTAATTGAACGGAAGCTTGCCGGACTTGGCATCAAGGCAGAGATTGAAGTGTTTGAGACGCTCATGCCTGAGCATAAAAAGGAGCAGACGGATAACAGCCGCAAGGCGTACCAGCAGAGTTTTGCCGTAGCGTTGACCTCTCAGAAGATCCCTTCGGATATCCGCAGCAGCCTCGATGCCGGGGCCGTGGAACGATTATTGCAGCAATGGAAGCAGGAGGAGAGACAGCGCTTCATTGTATTATCCGGGCACTGGGTGCATGTAATAGACCGCTACCGTGAAATTACCGGCTGTCCAGTGGACGCCGAGCTGCTCTACATCGATGCTGAGCTGTCGCCGTCCTGGAAGAATCTCCGCAAGCTGAACCCCGGTTATGCGCAGGGCTACCGCGAAGTCAGCATGTATGATCCCTTGAACCGGGAGATTCTATGCCGCATAGATGCCGGACCCATGGAAGCACTGCCGCCATCTTCCCGGAACGGAAGATTGGTTATACATGGCGGCGGCTGGGGCATTGGAACCTTCCGCGAGAAGTTCGATGCCCTGGAATCGGCAGGCTATGAGCTGGATATCGCCGCTTACAGCGCCCAGGAGATCGGAGAGTCCATCCATGGACGACATTATTATATGAATGACCCGCAGTGGCGGACCTGGAATCGTGACAGCAGCGGGCAGTATACCTTCCCGCCCTTTGCAGAGGTGACCGGGAATGTGGCCGGTTCCTTCCCGCCCTGCCAACACTATGAGAAGGGGATGTATGGAGTAATCCGGCAGGCATCCGCCGTGATCAGCAAGCCCGGGGGAGGCGCCCTGATTGATTCCCTGGCTTCGGGCACGCCGCTGGTGCTGCTCGACCCGTTCGGCCCGCATGAGAAGATTAATAGCGACCTGTGGGTGGAGCTGGGCTACGGCATCCGTTACGGGGAGTGGGCCGAGAGCGGATTCGACCGCGAGGCGCTGAACAGGCTGTCCCGTAACCTCCAGTCGGCAAGAGACCAATATCCGGATTATGCGGTAAGCTATGCGGAGCAGTTATCCGCAGCAGAAGGGAGAAGCTAATGCAACCTACGAGCAGAGTGAACCTGGACGAGCAGTCCTTCGAGGCATTGAAACGTACGATCAAGAATGTGGTGGTCCCGCACAGGGAACGCAAGCATGATCCCGGCTTCAAGACAGTGATGCCGGAGATTATGTCCCTGAAGCTGACCAACCGCTGCAATCTCCGCTGCAAGCATTGTTACCAGTGGAATGAATCCGGCTATCATCATGATATGGACGCCGCCGAGCAGAACCTTGATATGGATCTGGAGACAATCCAGAGGCTGCTGGAGGAGACGGATGAAGCCCGGTCCCGCTTGTATTTGTGGGGAGGCGAGCCGCTGTTTCACCGGAAGGCTAAGGAGATTCTGGATCTTCTTAAGGAGCACCCCCGCGATACTACGATCTGTACCAATGCCTATATGATCCCTAAGTTCGAAGAGGAGCTGTGTGCAATCTCGGATAATCTGGAGCTGCTGATCCCGATCGAGGGGTTCCAGGAGGAGCATGATTTCCTGCGCGGCAAGAATTCGTTCCAGAAGGTCATCGACGCCGTTGGCCGTTTACTGGAGCTGCGCGAGCAAGGCCGCTTCCGCGGCCGGATCTCGGTGCACAATGTGATTAATGACAATATGATCGGCCGGTTGTACGAGCTGGTGGAATTTTTTGAGCAAAAAGGGGTCGATCTGGTCCTGCTCTGCTTCCCATGGTATATCTCTGAGGAGACCAGCTTTGCGATGGACCGCTTCTATGATGAACACTTCCAGTGGCTGGCCGAGCTTCCGCCGGATCACCGGAGCAGCTGGCACGCGTTCAAGTATCATATCAAGCCGGAGAATATCAGCAGGCTGACCGAAGACCTGCGGCGGATCAACAGCAATACCTGGCAGAATACCCGAATCCGCTACCAGCCGGGTCTCGACTTTGATGAGATTGAGGATTTTGTGGCCGGCAAGCCGATGAAATCCCGCAGTACGTCGAAATGTCTGGCGCTCAGTACCCGGGTGGATATTGCTCCGAACGGCATGGTGAGTGCTTGTAAGTTCTTTGGGGAGCTCGCGATCGGCAATGTGCAGGAGAAATCACTGACCGAGATTTGGAATTCGGACCGCTACGACAGACTGCGGCGGATTATGGACGAAGGCCTGTCACCGGCCTGCTCCAAATGCAATGTGCTCTACTTGAACACCTATGCCGCGCTGGCCCGGGTATGAGCGGAGGAGAACAGCCGGTCTATAAGCTCGGCATTCTGGGCGCCTCCAGTATTGCTGTTCCGGCGATGCTGGAGCCGGCACGGATGGTGGACAAGGTGAAGATCGTGGCGATTGCCAACCGTACCTTGGAGAAGGCGCAGGCCATGGCGGAGGCGTACCAGATTCCCTGTGTCGCAGGCAGTCTGGACGAGCTGCTGGAGCTGGACGAGCTGGATGGGGTGTATATTGCGCTCAGCAATGAGCTTCATGCGCAGTGGGCGGTCCGGGCTTTGAACGCGGGCAAACATGTCTTGGTGGAAAAGCCGATTTGTCTCCATCCAGAAGAAGCGGAGCAGTTGAGGCTGGCGAAGGACAACCTTGCCGCCCCGAAGCTCGCCGAGGGTCTGATGATTGCCTGTCACCCCTGGCAGCAGGCGCTGAAAGACATCGCCGGCTCGGGCGAATTCGGTGAGCTGCGCAGGATCAGCACCAGAATTTCCGTACCCGCCAAGCATGGGCATGCCGGGAATTACCGGAGTGTCAAGGCTAAGGGCGGAGGTGCTTTTGCCGATCTGGGCTGCTATTGGCTGCAATTCGTGCAGACCCTCGCCGGTCTTCAGCCGGAGGAGATTAGTGCACAGTCGGCCTTTGACGGGCCGGATGGCTGCGACTGGACCTTTCAGGCGGCGCTGCAATACAGGAGCGGGCTGAGAGCCGAGTGTCTCACTTCCTTTGAGCTGCCATTCCGGGCATCGCACACTCTGTATTTCGACCATACGGTGCTGACCGTCCCGGATTTCTTCCGGCCGGTCAAAGGGTTCTACAAGCTCAAAATCCGGCATGATCTGCCGGACAACCGTGCCACCGTATGCGAATTCGCGCCGCTGAACTATTATGTGGGCCAGCTGGAGGCTTTTGCAGACATCATGGGCGGGCAACAGGCCGAGAATCTGGGCGCTACCTGGGAACGGGTGCAGCTGCAATCCCTGATTATGGCCGAGGCGCAGCGGAGCCGGGTGTCTGAGATGCATTCCACTATAGCGGTAATGCCAGTAGAATGAGACCATTGCCAGCAGCAAATTTCAGCAACAAAAAACAGCGACTCCCTTTGTGGGCGTCGCTGTTTGCTGTTAGGCGCTCGGAAAAACCGAACACAATAGTAGGTGGTTCCCTCTTACTGATCTAATTCATAAATTTAAATCTGACACTGTACTAGCGAAGCATCAGATTTAAACAAGTGATTTCATTCCATAAATGCGGTGAGGTATGAAGTTGCGTTCGAAGCGAACATTCAGAGATAGGTGTATTTTGTGCGATTAAAAACCGTGAAAAGGAAGATTTTCCTCTTCTAAGTGTAGTCTGTACAACTAAATTTGCCCGGATTGGCGAAAATCCAGGTATAGAAGCATTTTAACTGCATAGTTAAAGTAATTTTCACACGTTTAGATCTGATGAGCTTGTTAAACCCTATCAACCCAAAATCTAACGGACTGGAGAGATCTTATCCCCGCGAAAACGCCACTTTTTGCAGCGTAACGGACTCAGGCGACCTTATAGTCTCTCTATGAGACGTTTCGGAGCTGAAGTGTAAAGGATAAGGCCTGTGGAGTCCGTTACTCGCCCCATTGGCGACTTTCTTCCCAAATAAGCGCACCTCAGTCTGTTACGCTAAGCCAAACGCCCCTGAAGAACACAGCCTGCTTGGAAAAAAGATGTAATTTGAAGGGGAATTGCGTCTGATCCACTATTTTAAATCTGATGCTAAACTAGCGGTCCTGTAAGGAAGGGGGCTGCTCCATCCAGGCACGCTCGTTGTTCAGCACATAGATTCCGAGGGCCTGCTCGAAGGACAAGCCATGATTATAGAAAGCCAGCATCTTCGCAGCGAAGCGCACACTCTTATCTGCGCTTGGCGATTGCAGCAGCTCTGTTGCCAGCTTGCGGAAATGTTTTGGCTGGGCTTCCGCTGCATCAACGGCATCCAGCAGCCCTTTGTGGCTTGGAAAAAGCAGCCGGTTATACGCCAGAATCATCCGTCCGCTGAAAAATACCAGTTGGCCCGCCGTATGAGCGAGCAGATAGGCGTCATTTTTTTTGCTAGCCTTCTTGGCGAAATACAGTCCGTGCAGGTAGATCTGGGCACAGAAATCCCGCAAATTGCGCTCGCGGTTCTCCTCGGGATAGACGGGAATCCGGGCCACCAGCTCACCCAGCTCCGGGATTCTGGAGAATATGACCTCTGCACCGGTAAAAGCATACCTCGTCGGCTCATTGCCGCGCCGGGCTGCAAGCTCCAGGAACCGGCGGTTAATCACCTTGATATCGGCGTATCCGCCTTCATAGGTGCTGACTTCCCGGTCCACGTAGGACAGCCTATCGTTCCGCTCATATTCCGCATAGGCTTCATCGGTGAAGACCAGATGAACATCTACATCCGAGGTCTCCCTGGCGGTTCCCTTGGCCACCGAGCCGCTGGTGATTGCCGCCAGGCACAAAGGGTCCTGCTCCAGCTTCTCCGCCAGATTCTCCAGTGTCTGCCTGTGGTGCGCGTACATCGCGTTCAGCCTCCTTGATTGAATTCTGCTGTGTTAAGCGTATCAATTGGACAGCTTGCCAGCTATGGTCAATTCAGACATTCAGGCTCCCATGGAATATCCGCCCTCCATATACACCGATCTGATCAACAAGACTTACTACGAGCTGCACAGCTAACTATCTTTAGAGCGCAGCAAAAGAACACCCGTGCTATTCCCGCACGGGTGTCCTTCTGCAATGAAATATAAGTTGAACTCTAAATCTTCAGATAAAGGAAGGAGCGACGGAGGAGATTTTGGAGCTGTAGGAGCGTAGCGTTCGCCTTTGTTTCCGGATTTCTACCGCGTAGAGCGGCATAAATCAAGAAATCTGGAAACAACAGCGGCCGGAAGTCCAAAATCTCCGCAGTGGCGACTACTCCTTTGATCTGTGCATTTAAGCTCAAGCTATCTAATTTGCTTTATTTGCTGCTCCACAACTCCACACGGTCCTGCACATACTTCGTATAGCCAGCTTCCATTTTCTTGACGCCGGCTTTTTCCAGATCGGCCATGTAATCATCCCAGATTTTATCGAATTCCGCCGGTTTGGCCAGAATCGCCTGCGGGATGCGCTTCCACGTAATATCCTTCATTTTATTGCCCAAGATGGAGACTTCATCCTCACCCGGGATGGCAATGTTCCAGGCGGCTCCATATGCTTTTTCCTTGAATTCTTCCTCTTTCGGGAACAGATCCTTCCAGGTCGTAGCTTTGTAGGCTGCCAGCGTCTCCTTCTCAACATCGCTATAGCCCAGCACCAGCTGCTCAGGGAAGTTCTTGGTGTAGTAATTGCCTGTGGAATCCTTGGCACCGTCACCATAGTGAACCATCATGTTCCAGTAAAAGCCAATGCCCGTTTCCTTCGTGAAGGCGGTATTGTCGTTGTTGATGCGGTCCTGAACTTCCTTCGGAACTACGCGTTTGCCGTTCTCCACTTTATAGTGCTTGCCTTCAATGCCCCAGTTGTTCAGGATCTGCCCTTCGTCGGAGGCCAGGAAATCCAGGAACTTGATGGTACGGACCGGATCGGGGTTGGTAGTGGAGATCGAAATTCCGTAGCCGCCCATGAAGCCGGTAGGCCAGAAGCTGGTTTCTTTGTATTCATCGGTCAACGTGACCGGATAGTGTCCGTATGTCTGCTCGAATTTACCCGCAGTCTTCAGGGCTTGCTGCGCGTCATTGTAGTCCCAGTCCTGGTCAATCAGGCCGAGTACGCGTCCAGTCGCCACTTTGGCTTTGTACTGATCGTATTTCTGCACGAAGCTCTCTTTGTCCAGCAGGCCGATATCGTTCATGTGGTTCAGCCAGCGGAAGTATTCCTTCTCCTCCGGACGGCGGAAATGATAGATCGCTTCATGAGTCTCCTGATCGACGTAATATTCACCGTCATCGGAGCCGCCGGTCGTAGCTACCGCAGGGTTGGTGACGGAGATATACATATGCCAGTCGTCTGCGTTCAGGGAGACGCCGATGTTCTTGTTGCCGTTCTCATCAGTAGGGTGCTTCTCCAGGTAGGCCTTGATGACGTTCTCATAATCCTTGACCGTCTTAATCTCCGGGTACCCGGCTTCCTTCACGACCCGGTGCTGGAGCTCGAAGCCGCCGCCCGCTACGAATTTCTTCTCATCCACCGCTGCCCAGGTCGGGATGGCGTAGATGGACTGGTCTTCATTCGTGTACTTGGCCCGGGCCAGATTATCGCCCAGGACCCGCTTGATGTTCGGGGCATGCTTGTCAATCAGATCGGTCAGGTCAATGACCGCACCGGCATCGACCAGCTTGCCGATATCGCCTTTAGCCGAGATAATGTCGGGATATTCGCCGCCTGCTGCAATCAGGGCGATTTTCTGCTGCGGATCACCGACAGCGAATTCGGCATCGAGGGTGACGCCGGTCTTTTGCGTAATAACGGTGCTGACCTCATCCTTCATATTGTTCCAGTTCGGATTGGGGTCTTCCGCGAAGAAGGATAGCGTCAGGGGACTTAAGTCCTCGGCCGCCGCCGTAGCCTCAGCTGTTGCCGTGGCATTGCCGCTGTTCGTGGCCTTGGCCCCGGTATTCTCAGCCGTATTCTTGTTGCCGTTATTGCCGCCGCCGCAGCCTGCCAGCACACTGAGCAGCAAGGTCAGAACCATCAGCGCCACAACCGGTTTCGCCGTCTTTCTTGTCATGAATAGAAACCCTCCCTTTGTCTGGTGAAAATCATATTGTATTCACAGGCACCCGCCTGATAATACCGCTTAAGCAGAACCGCTTAGCTTTTGACCGAACCCAGCGTCATGCCTTTGACGAAATAGCGCTGCAGGAACGGATACACAATCAGAATAGGAACGGTGACGACAATGGTGATCGCCATTTTGACCGATTCCGGGGAGATCTGGGCCATAACCTCCGTCATATTGCGCCCGCGGAAATTATCCGCATTGGTGGTGGTGCTCTGGATGACTTTCATCAGCTCGAACTGCAGGGTGGTCAGCGAGTCCTTCGAGCCGTTATACAGGTAGGTGTCAATCCACGCATTCCACTGGCCGACAGCCAGGAACAGGGCAATGGTCGCCAGCGCAGGCTTGGTCAGCGGCAGAATGACGCGCCAGTAGATGGTGAAGTCATTGGCTCCGTCCAGCTTGGCGGATTCCTGGAGGGCATATGGCAGACCGTCGATGAAGGAGCGGATCACGAACACATTGAAGGCGCTCACAAGACCAGGCAGGACATACACGCCGAAGGTGCCCATCATATGCAGGTCCTTAATCAGAATGTAAAAGGGGATCAGGCCCCCGGATACGTACATCGTCAGCGCCAGGAAGGTGGAGACGAACTTGCGGCTCTGGAAGTCCACCCGGCTTAGGGTGAAGGCCAGCATGGAGGCACTGACCAGACCGAGTAGGGTCCCGATAATCGTCCGCAGCACCGAAATCTTGAATCCGGTAATCAGCCCCGAGAAGGCGAAGATCGTCTCATAGTTCTTGAAGGTGAACACCCGGGGATAGATCGTAATCCCGCCCTTGATGCTGTCCGTCGAGTCATTGAAGGAGATCGCCAGCACGTTCAGAAAAGGGTACAGCGTAGCAACGGTCACCACGGTAATCGCCAGATAGACAACCAAATCGAAGATGCGGTCCGACCAGGATGCGGCGGCCAGTTTTTTGATTCGCATAAGGGCCTCCTATATGATGCTTTCCTTGGTTATTTTTTTGAAGATGCCGTTGGCGGTAAAGAGCAGAATCACACTGACCACGGAGTTGAAAATATTAATCGCCGTCCCGAAGGAGAACCGTCCCATCCCCAGCCCGTAATTCAGCGCATACAGGTCAAGCGTCTGTGAATAGTCGCGCACCAGATTGTTGCCGAGCAGGAACTGCTTCTCGAACCCGATGCTGATCAGATGGCCGATGGACATAATCAGCAGGATGACGATGGTGCCTCGGATGCCCGGAAACGTAATATGACGCACCTGCTGCAGCCGGCTGGCCCCGTCAACCCTGGCTGCTTCGTAGAGCTCCGGTCCGATGCCCGAGATGGCGGCGAGATAGATGATCGTGTTCCAGCCCGTCTCCTTCCAGACATCCGAGGCGGTGACAATACCCCAGAACAGATTGCCCTTAGCCATGAACTGAATCGGCTCACTGATGATATGAAGACCCATTAGCAGGTCATTGACTGCGCCGTTGTCTGTGGAGAGCATCTTGGTAATGATCCCGGCGGCGACCACCCAGGACACAAAGTGCGGCAGATACGATACCGTCTGAACGAAGCGCTTCAGCACCTGAAGCCTGACCTCATTGAGCAGAATGGCGAAGATAATCGGAATGATAAAGCCTGCCAGCAGTCCCATGATACTCATTGCCAGGGTATTGCGCAGGGCGTTGAAGAATTGCTCATCCTGGAACAGCTCCCGGAAATACTGGAGGCCGACCCATTTTTGCTCGAAAAAGGATTTGCCCGGCTTATACTTCTGGAAGGCCATCATCCACCCCCATAAAGGGAGATAGCTGAAGACAAAGGCCCAGAGGACAAAAGGGACAGCCATCATATAGAGATATTTCTGCTGCCGGAACTTCGCCCAGAAGCGGGAGGCAGAGCTTGCCGGCTTAGGCTTCACCATCGGAGTAATCGCTTTCATTTATGTCCCTCCTTCGATATAGCTTTATCATAATCTGCCGCCAGGCCGTGAAACACCCGAAGATTTAAGTGTAAAAACCGGGGGGAATCAGTCATTTTCGTAAGCGCTTTCTGAAAAAGCATCCTCCTGTTCCTTTCTCCGGTAAGCGGAGGGGGAGATGCCTGTTATTTTTTTGAATTTCTCGCGGAAATAATCGACATCGCTGAAGCCGACCTTGCTGGCCGCCTGATGGATTTTGCAGCCCTGGTCCAGCAGCTCCTTGGCCTTCTCAATGCGGATCGTATCCAGATAAGTGTTGAAGGAGCAGCCCATGGTGTTCTTGAACAGCTTGCCAAGATAGGCACTGCTGTAGGTGAATACACCCGCCAGCGTCTCCAGCTTCAGATTCTCGTCATAATGCCGGTGGATCAGATCGGTCATCCGCTTCATCAGCACATCCATATCATCGCGGATAATCCCGCCTGCATATTCCTCCAGCAGACCTGAGATATAGCGCTGAAGCTGAGGGAGGGAGGTATGCCTGTAGATCTGCTGAATCTGCTCCTCCATCCGGCTCTGCGCCGCGCTAAGCTCCTTATAATGAACGGAGAGCTTGCCTGTCATCGAAGTGACCGCCCGGACATAATAGGATTTCACTGCCATCTCGGACAGTCCGGCAGCAGCCATGAGGTCTCCTGCTTCCTGAATGAGGGCAGAGATTACACTATGATTGCCGGTGTCCAGGGCGAAATACAGCCGGTCCATCACGGGAGCGAGCCTGCTCTCCGTATCCTGCGGGTTCGCAGGCAGCCCCTGCTTCAGCTTGAGGGAATCCGGTCCGATCATCCCCGGCTCATCATAGAAGAAATGATCCTTCATCCGCGCCAGCGCCGACTGATGGGAGACCGGCAGCTCCGTCAGACTGTCCACCATATCCCCGGCGGTGATGATGCATTCCAGTCCCTCTGCGGCGGCGGCATCACGGATCTGCCGGGCCATCAGCTTGCTGACCAGCTCCTTCTGGTAAGAGGGCTGCAGCAGCACGCCGAGATAAGAATCCAGCGCGAAGACAATGCCCCAGCTATTGTCTTCGAAGCTTGACGTCAGCCCGGACTTGACGCTGCTGGAAGGCCCGTTATCGGCATGATCCTGGAGCAGCAGCCGGATCAGCACGACCTGATAGGAATCCCAGAGCAGCCCCGCCTCCAGCGCCGACTCCATCAGCTCCGGGGCAGGATGCAGATTGCTCTCCATCAGCAGGGATTGAACCAGCATCTCCCGGCTCCAGACCTTAACGGCCTCATGATTCTTGCGGTGGGCCAGCCGCGCGTTCAGTACGGTGGACAGGCCGGTGAGATAGAGCTGCAATTCCTCCTCATCAACCGGCTTCAGCAGATAGTTATCGATATTGTAAGACAGCGCCCGCTTGGCATAGCTGAAGTCGGCATAGCCGCTCAGGATGAGAATATGCAGCTCCTCATGATCCTCCCGCAGCTCGCCGATCAGCTCCAGTCCGTCCTTCCCGGGCATACGGATATCCACGATCATCAGATCCGGGGAATACAGCTTCGCCTTATGCCGGGCTTCAACTGCATTGGCAGCTGTATCCACCACCCGATAGCCCAGGCTCTCCCAGTCCAGCAGAGTGACCAATCCTTCGCGGATGGACAATTCATCATCAACAATTAACACATTATACATAGGAATCACTCCTTAAAGGGATGGCGAAGCTGATCTGTGTTCCGTATCCGTTCTGGCTGGCCAGAACCAGGCCGCATTCCGGGCCGTAGGTCAGCTTCAGCCGCAAATGGATGTTGCGCATTCCGATACTGTGCGTCTCGTAGTCATCGTTGTTGTCCAGCATCTGCCGCAGCTCTGCGAGCCGCTCCGGTGAAATGCCGGTTCCGTTATCGGATACCTGAACCTTAAGCATGGACTCCTCCACCCGGATGTCCACCCGGACCATTCCGCCGTCCATCCGGTCCTCCAGGCCGTGAATGACACAATTCTCCACCAGCGGCTGAATAATAAGCGGCGGAATCCTTACAGCATTCGCTGCCGGATCTACATACAGCTCGTAGGCCAGCCGGTCATTATAACGGAATTTCTGGATGACCAGATAACAATTCACAGTCTCCAGCTCACTCTGCAGGGCGATTCGGCCTCCGCCGACCTCCAGATTCTTGCGCATCATCTTGCCCAGCAGCCGGACAACCTGCGCGATATCGGTCTGGCCCCGGGTGTGGGCCTTCATCCGGATCGATTCCAGGGCATTGAACAGGAAATGGGGGTTGATCTGGCTGGCCATCATTTTGAATTTGATCTCATTCTGCTTCAGCAGGATGGCATTCTTCTGCTGGTTAGATTCCTGCACCTCACTCATCAGGTCGTTGATATTGCGGACCATATGGTTGAACTGCCGGGCCAGCTGGCCGATCTCATCTTTGCCGTCGATGACAAGCCTTGCTTCCAGATTGCCGGAAGCGACCTTGGAGATATGCTTGCTGAGATGCAGCATTCGTCCGGTCAGCAGGCGGGAGAAATAGTAGATTAGGATGATTGCAAGAATTAGAGAGGAGATAATGACGGAAGAAGCAAGGGAAATAATGCGGTTGGGCTCACTCACAATACTCTCTACGGAGAAAATAGAGATAATCCGCAGGCTGTTCAGGCTGCCCTCGGGATGCCAGTCGTCGATCAGCATTTTAAAGGACTGGCCGCCGATCGTGATATCCGCAGGCCCGTGCCCGGCTAGGGTGGACAGCGGTTTAAGGTTGATTTCATGCAGCGACTTGCCAAGGGTGCCCGCCCGGTTGGAGGCGACAATATTATCGTTCTCATCGACGATAAAGGTCTCGAAGCTCTCCTGCTTCAGGATGCTGCTTAGCTGATCCGAATTGACATTCACGACCAGCACACCGGTTGTGCGCTGCTTGAGGAAATCCACCTTACGGATCAGGCTGAGATAATACTGACCGTTGCGGCTGTCGGGAATGTAACTCCAGAATGCCAAGCCCTTCTGGGCGAGGGCGAGCTGGTACCAGGGCTCCCGGATAACCGTTTCATCGGCCTGGAGGAATTCCCAGTTGTTAAGCACCGTGGGGTTGTCGATATACAGCCGGATGCTGGAGACTTCCTTGTACAGGCGGACGAAATCCCGGAAGTCGGGATAATCCCAGTAGGCCTGCACCACATCGTAGACCGATTCGTACCGGTGATTCGCGGCCTCCTCCAGACGGCTGTCATTGGACAGGCGGTAGACGATGTCCACCGGAACGTTCAGCATCTCGCTAGTCCGTTTTTTCACACGGTCGACATTCGCTGTGATCTGCTTCAGCGCATTGTTCATCGCCATATTCCGCAGTTCACTGGTCAGGAATACCCCCACAATTAGCACCGGAATCAGGACTACACTGCCGAAAGAGAGGAAGAGCTTGGTCCTGAGCTTCAGGTTGTTCATGAAGGTGATGATACGGGTATACACGAATGAAATCCCCTCCGTTAGCACATTAGTAATAACGCTTACAATAGAGTATAGCGCGAAACTGTCAGCCAATATATGTCATGAAAATATTTTTTTTGATAAACTTTCTAGGGCCTAATTCCGATAATAAAGGGATATGTGTATCAATATTGGATATTTATTGAATAAATATTGAATCCTTATTGGGAATAGCAAAATTAAATCAGGAGATTGAATAATGTATGCTATTTTTCGCATACATTCAGGCCGGATTGCCTTGATGCTAGCAAATGTATGTTGTTTTCCGCATACATTTGGCCCGAGCGCCTGTGCGCTAGCAAATGTATGCTGTTTTTGGCATACATTCGGGCCGATTGCCTGTGCGTTAGCAAATGTATACTGTTTTCAGCATACATTCGGGCCAGATTGCCCTGGTGCTAGCAAATGTATGCTGTTTTTCGCATACATTCGGCCGGAGCGCCTGTTGCTGAGATTTAGAATTCCGTATTTTTACAAGGAGTTGTAAATCTATGATTCAGTGAATTTGTATAACATAGCTTACAATTAAGTAGTTTGTACGGCGGGAGGGTGAAGATGGCATCAACAAAGCTAGTATTTAACGAGGATGAAGTCAGGCGTCTGCAAACGAAAATCGGCCAGGTGAGTCAGGACACCAATCGGTTATATCTTCAATTGAAGGGCCAGTCCAGTAGCTGGGGCGGCATTCCCATGGGCGACCATCTGGTCAAGGCCCAGGTCCTGATCAATGAATTAACCGTAGAAGCGGAGAAATTGGAAGATATTATCCGGGTCGCCCTGAGAGGCGTATCAGAGCTGCAGGAAGAGAATAAACGCCAGGCGGACAAGCTGACGGGGCAATTTAATCTTTTGTTCGCGGCCTTCGGAAGCTTGGGACTGCAACCAGCCACCGGACGGTTCTCCATCCCCGAATTTGTGCAGCGAAGTGCGACGAACCTCATCACTTCTATTGCCGCTTTATTTGGAAAAGATGAACTCAGCAGCGACCCGGCGGTGCAGCAGCTCAGGAATGTCATTCAAACCTCCGGCCTGCTGACCGTAGAAAGTATCGCTGCACAAAGTAAGCTGAACGATATCTTCGCGGCACAGAATCAGATCGCCAAGGCACAGATGGCCTTTAAGGTGTATCAAGCGTTCGGAAACCAGGCGCAGATGGAGGTTGTCCACGCGCAGGCAGAAGAAGCCCGACAGAAGCTGGCTTCTCTGGGCGTAGCCAAGATCTATTATGAATCTGGCAAGGATCTGAGCGTCCACTATAAGCAACCAGCGGTTACCGCTTGTGAGTATGATCCGTCGATCACGGCCGACAAATTTCCGTTACTACATAATGAAGAATATTTGCTGCTCCTGCGGCTGGCGATGGAGAAGACCGCCGCCGGAGCGTATGCGCGAAGTCAGCTTGCGGGGAAGCGGCAGGAGATCCAGCTTGCAGCGGCGCTTAAGCAGGTTCAAGAGCAGCTCGAAGCGGAGCGGCGGTTGAACGGGCCGCCGCTCACGCTGCCTGACGGCACGCCAATTACCGCAGACAACAAGGTCAATGAGACGACCTGGGACTTTTACGTTAGGAAAGTCCATGTGCCGAGTGAATTTTCGGCTCCGATATACACTTTGTATGCCGGGTGGCTGGATGAGACTTACGGGCTTACGACAGTGGAGAGCCGGATACGCCAGTCGGGGGATGTGGTACTTGCTTTTACCGAAGGTTTGGTGAAAGAGGTCGTCATGGGCGTGGCGGATACGGCAACCTTTGCCTTCAAGCTAGTGGTGGACCCGGTCAAAACCACCACAGAAATGAAGCAGCAAGCGCAATATCTGATTGACCATCCGGAAGTGCTGGTGGAAGCGGCTAAGATGGCGTATCATCAGTTTGACGAAGGCACCCCGGAAGAAAAGGCGGCTATGCTGGGTTCGGTTGCAGCGATCCTTGTCCCCGGACTCCAGGTCACCAAAGCAGGCAAAGCGGGTAAAACGCTGGGCGAAGTGCAAGAGGTCGTCAGCCAAGCGGCGAAGGATGCCCTGCAAGGGATTAAGCAGAAGCTCCCGAATCTGGGTCCGGTGGTGCAGACGCCGGAAGGGTTTGTTTTCAAGATAGGGGAGATCCAGGGTACTCCAGCCTTGCCGAAGACGCCGGTGCAGCAGCGGTATATGGATGGGTTGGGAGATGGTGGGGTTGAGGGGACGGGGGAAGCAAGTGACATTTTTAAACATCAACAGTATAAGCAATCGCTCCTTAAAGAGGATGTTTTATCAAACTCAGATGTTATAATTAAAGGTGAGGATTTATGGGATGAAAAGGCTGTAAGCACATTAACTAATGATGGTACTAAAATAGAAGATTGGGCTAAAATGACATCAAAGCAACAGTATGAAACTCCGTATGGAAAGGGAGAAATTCATTTTTATCAGAATCAGGTGACAGGAAAGGTTAGTTCGTTTGATATAAAGTTGAAGGTATCTAAACCTAAGAGTCTAAGAGTAAATGAGAACGACTTATTTTGGATAATTGAATTAGATGCTGATTTTAACATTAAAGGAGTAAGGTAAATGAGAGTACGTATAAAAGAGGGAATTCAGAAACAAGAGAATTTATCAATAGATAAAAAATATATGGTTTATTCTGTTGAAACAAGCAAGAATAATGAGGAATTTTATAGAGTGGAAAATGATCTAAATCAAGTTGTGCCGTACTCTATTTCTTTATTTGACATTGTATCCGATAAGATAAACTCTGATTGGATTTTGTGGAACAAGCCCAATAATAGTTCGGCTTTTTTACCGAAGCAACTTGCTTATTTAAGTTTTTGGGAAGATTACTATAATGATGAATTAGAAGCTTTGAAAAAGTTCAATTTAGTCAAGGAAAAGTTATTTCAAGAAGAGTTAGGTGATGATGAATTACGTGAGATTTTTGAACAAGACAACGAGGATGAAATTATATTCGTTCTCAATGCTCTTCATAAGACAAAAGATAATAAAATGATTAATCAAATCATTCAATATGTAAAAAGAAAACTAGAAAAAGATAATGGATTAGACAATATTGTATTGCTTGCATTCCAATATCTGAGCCTGTTTAAACAATCTGATGTAGAAGATTATTTCATTTATTATTTGACTAATATTGAGCTAGGAAACGACCAATTAACTGCAGTAGTAAATGAATATTTTAATTAGAGTTAAGTAAAGTGAGAAGTTTTAGCAAACCAATATCCCGAATTGAAGGGTACTTCAGTGATGATGAAATATAAATTTAGTTTGAAATTGAACAAAAAATGTTAGAAGTTGAAAGTGTAGAAAATGAAAAAATCTTCTAACACAAGATGAACTTTCAAAAGCTCATTCCCACTTGAACCTTGATTAGGAATGAGCTTTTTTGCATGTTCGAAGTCCCGTACTTTCGATTAAACACTGTTAGAAATCTTTAGAGCTATAGTTGATGGAAGGCGGCCATGCTGGGTTCGGTCGCAGCGATCCTTGTCCCCGGTCTACAGGTCACCAAAGCAGGCAAAGCGGGTAAATTGCTGGGCGAGGTAGAAGACGTCATCAGCCAAGCGGCGAAGGATGCCCTGCAAGGGATCAGGCAGAAGCTCCCGAATCTGGGTCCGGTGGTGCAGACGCCGGAAGGTTTTGTTTTCAAGATAGGGGAGATCCCCGATGCTCCAGCCTTGCCGAAGACGCTGGTGCAGCGGTATATGGATGGGTTGGAGGGTAGTGGGGTTGAGGGGACGGGAGAAGGTAACAAACCTAACCTTTATGATAAGGCTGGAAATTATAAGGGCGGGAGAACTCAGAAGGAATTGGATGACTTAGCTCGAGATCCAGCAAGTAATGGGAAAATAGAACCTAAAAATATCAGGGAAAGGGAAGTTGGATTAGCAGTAGAAGAAAGAGGTCAATTGGGAAAGCTAGTACGTGATCCTCAAGCAGAAAATGGAGCAGAGTTTATTGATACTTCTTCAGGTTTAAAGTGGGACGTGAAAAGCTTTGAATCATACCCAAGTGGTGACAATGGAATTCCTATAACAAATCCCAAAAAGGGTGCCTTTACTATCAAACAAGGTATGAAAAAGTTGCAAAAAGAATTTGATAATGGGAACAACGTAATTATTGACACAAGAAAAATGGAGCCTGAGCATGTTGAACAACTCAAGAAAGCAATTGATGAAGAAGGAGTAACAGATAAAATAATATGGTATCCTTAAGGAGTGGGAAAATGGAAGGGAATCTTAATAGGAAGTTTGATTTGCATAAAAAGTGGGTTGAGACAATTGGTAAAGAAGGCGAAATGTTAAAGTTAGATGAAGTGGACTTAAGAAGTATTGATTTATCCGATATATTGCTTGAACAAGCATATTTAATTGAGTGTACTTTTGATGATCTCAGATTGGAAAATATTGATTTTCACACATCATTATTAGCCTCGTCAACATTTAAAAATGCATATTTAGATAAATGTGATTTTTATAAATCAGATCTTAGATATACGGATTTTACCAACTGCGTCATTAAAAACAGTAGATTTAGTAAAGGTGATTGTTGGGAAGCAATATTTAGAAATGCATATTTATTAGATTGTAATTTGATTAATGTATCGTTTTACTTAACAGATTTTAGTTGGGCAAGACTAGAAAATATAGATATAAGTGTAGCGGCATTTGAAGAAACATTATTAAGCGGAGTGACTTTGAAAAATATTAAAGGTATAGAAGAAGCTCATATTAAAAGTATTAATATTGGTACGTTGGAGAAGCCGATTTTGTTGAAATCAGATGAAGCAAAGAAATGGATGTTGGAAAAATGTGAAGTAAGTGGCTAAGAGGAATTGGCTACCAGTGTCGAGCGAAATGGGTAGCAATGCTCAAACAGACTTAACCCTTATCAGCCCCATATGAAGTTTTACTAGATATGGTTGTACGCACATTATATGCTTTAATTTAATAACCTAAATATCCCTATTCCGTTACATCAAACAGGTCATTATGGTCAGATACTACCATGATTGACCTGTTTTTTAATGCTTGTTCGAAGATTTAACCGAATGAAAAAATCATCAGATAGTGTGACGAGTTGCAGAAATCTAATGGAGTTAATTAGAGAATTAGCATTAATTTCTATGGAGTCTTGTTATTAATGGTTTACTCCCGTTGGTGACAAATTCAAGAATCCAAAAACGTCCTATGCTTCTGTATGTCTGGTGTGATTCCTACCTCTAGAGTATCTAACCTATAAGGGAAGGCAACTTGAAAGGAGAAATCATTCATAAATCATCCAGTCAAAGAATGTATTCAGAAGCTAGAGCTAACACATCGAGCGTTTGTTGTCCTTTATGATATCTCATGGGAATGGTTTCGTAGTTGCTTGTATGGCTATACCGATTCCATCCCCCTCCGCCACAGAAGGGTGGCATATCCATGAATCGACTACCCTTAGATACAGCCCTAACTATGATGCGGTGGGAGTATGTGCTCGGTCATTGTTCCCTTGAAGGCATATTACGTAACTGCCTTTCTACTGTTCCACGTCCAATTCTGCGAATGCGCCCTCGTCATGCAGAAGGTCCGTAGGGGTGACTTTCATGTGTGCAGGGCGGTGATGAGATCGGTGAACTGGCGCGCCATTTAGGGAGATGCTACTCACCATCAATGGCTTGAATGCGGAAACTGTACAGCGCAGCGCTGCAACTAAGGAAGCGGAACTTCAGGTCTTACGCAATCAGATCGATGTCCATTTCCTTTACAACACTCTGGAGAATTTGATGATTTCTCGTATGCCAGGGCTGCTATCCGCTATGAAGTGAATGAGTATCTGCTCAAGCCGGTCATTCGTGAGGAATTAGCTGCCGTGCTGAAGCGGATTGAAGAGGAGCTTAACGTTTCTGCAAGCAATCTTCTCCTCGGCATGGAACAGCGTCATACGGCCTGTGAGCAAGCGGAGGTTACAGTGGAAGATTCATTTCTGCCACCTGCTTCCGGTATCATACCCGTACAGAAGGAGAATGAGAGAATAGAGCGTGCCCTGCAATACATCCACGACAATTATTCGCATAACATCAATATGATGATGGTTTCAAGCAAAGTGTCCTTTAATTACTCCTATTTCAGCCAGGCTTTCCGGGACTACACCGGAGAGAATTTTGTGAGCTATCTGAAGCGGCTGCGGATCAGTAAGGCGAAGGAACTGCTGCGGGATACGGAAGATAGAATCTATGAAATTGCCGGTAAGTCAGGCTTCGGGAACACCAAGAATTTTAACAGAGTATTCAGAGAAAGCGAAGGCGTAAGCCCGCTGGAGTACCGTAATCAGCAAAAGCTGTTAACTGCACTGTTGGAGCAATGATCCGTATCCCCCCTAATCCGTTAGTCACTTGCACAATGCATTTCGTCCTTTCATCAATATTCTTTTCCTCCCCCCAGACCTTATAATGAGAGCGTGTTCAACAAGTTGTTAGGGGGATATTTGAAATGGAAGGATTAATCATTGGTTGGTATGGAGCGCTCGCAGGACTGGCAATTGCCATTATTCTGATCCTTAGAAAATTAAATCCGGTCTACGCTCTGTTCCTTGGTGCCATTGTAGGGGCGCTGATCGGCGGAGCCAATCTCGAACAGACCGTTAGTGTTCTTGTAAGCGGTACACAAAGTGTAATGGGCACGGTGCTGCGGGTGCTGGCCGCCGGTGTGCTGGCTGGTGTGATGATGGAGTCGGGTGCGGCTGAAGCCATAGCCCAGGCTATTGTCCGAAAGTTCGGCGGAAGCAAGGCCATTCTGGCCCTCGCGCTGGCCACGATGGTCATCACGGCGATGGGGGTATTCATTCCGGTAGCGGTACTGATTGTGGCTCCGATTGCTTTATCCGTAGGCAACAAAATGGAGATCTCGAAGCTGGCGTTGCTGCTGGCCTTGTCGGGCGGGGGGAAGGCGGGTAATATTATCTCACCGAATCCGAATACAATTGCTGCTGCGCGCGGCTTCGATCTTGATCTGAGCAATGTCATGCTGGCAGGCGTGATCCCGGCGGTCTGCGGATTAATTGTAACCGTTATCTTAGCAACTCTGCTAAAGAAAAAAGGTGTAATGGTCACCCCGGCAGAAGCTGTGAACGGGACGGATGACGCCAATGCGGCCGCTTACCCGCCGCTCAGCAGAGCCATTGTGGCTCCGCTGGTTGCCATCCTCCTGCTTATGATTAATCCGATCGGTTCGATCTCAGGGATCGAAGCATTGACCAAGCTTAAGGTGGATGCGCTCTATATTCTGCCGCTGGCGGGGATTATCGGGATGCTGGCGATGGGGCAGGGCAATAAGGTGCTGCAATATACGTCCTCCGGCCTTAGCAAAATGACTGCAACCGTCCTGATCCTGATCGGGGCTGGCGGCATTGCCGGTCTGATCTCCGCTTCCGATCTGTCCGCACAGGTGGTGCATCTGATCGAACTGTCCGGAATTTCGGGTACATTCCTGGCACCGATCTCCGGGATATTGATGGCTGCGGCTACCGCCTCTACATCTACGGGTGTCATTGTCGCTACCGGCTCCTTCGGGCAGGCCATCCTGAATATGGGCACGGCTCCGCTGGCTGCCGCTGTGATGGTTCATACCGGAGCTACAGTGATCGACTCGCTGCCGCAGGGCACGTACTTCCATGTTACGGCGGACAGTATGAAAATGTCGATCAAAGAGCGCATGGGGCTCATCCCGTATGAGGCCATTGTTGGGGGCACGATGACGATTGTGGCTACGCTGGTTTACGGATTTTTACTCTAAGATCAATAATATAGATGAGGTGTGGAAATGAGAGAGAGAACCTTTGTACTGGCGCCGGATTCCTTCAAGGAGAGCATGACCGCGAAAGAAGTATGTACAGCGATGGAGGCCGGGCTCCGCAAAATATACCCTGAAGCAACCTACATCCATGTTCCGATGGCGGACGGCGGGGAGGGGACCGTACAGTCCCTTGTCGATGCCTCCGGCGGAGAGATTCATTATTTGGAAGTTGCAGGACCGCTGGGGCAGCCGGTGACGGCGCAATACGGCATTCTCGGCGATGGACAGACGGCGGCCATCGAGATGGCTTCGGCCAGCGGCATTCAGTTGGTGGACAAGGCGGAGCGGAATCCGCTGATCACTACCACCTATGGCACGGGCGAGCTGATTCTGGAATGTCTGAACCGTGGTATCCGCAAAATTATCATCGGCATCGGCGGCAGCGCCACCAATGACGGCGGAGCCGGAATGGCTGAAGCGCTCGGTGCCAGATTCCTGGATGAAGCGGGTAATTTACTCCCGCGCGGCGGTGGCGGCCTGGGACAGCTGGCGAGTGTGGATGTTAGCGGGCTTGATGAGAGACTCCGGCAGGTTCAGCTCATTGTTGCCTGCGATGTGACCAATCCGCTCTGCGGGGAGCAGGGGGCTTCAGCCGTATTCGGTCCGCAAAAAGGGGCCACACTTGGCATGGTGCAGCAGCTCGATGCCAATCTGGCCCACTATGCGGAGGTGGTGAAGCAGCAGCTTCACAAGGATGTGCGCGACCTTCCCGGAGCCGGTGCAGCTGGCGGACTGGGCGCAGGTCTGATGATCTTCACACAGGCCACGCTGCAGAAGGGAATCGAGATTGTGATTGAATACACAGGGCTTCAGCAGAAGCTGGAGCACGCGGACTTCGTCTTCACGGGTGAAGGCGGGATTGACTTCCAGACCAAATTCGGCAAAACGCCGTATGGCGTAGCCCGCACCGCCAAGGCCAGCGGCAAAAAAGTCATCGCCCTGGCCGGTTATATCGGCGAGGGCATCGGGACGCTCTACGCCGAAGGGATCGACGCCATCTTCGGCATCGTCCCCGGCGCTTCGAGCCTGGAGAAGCTGCTGGCTGACGGCCCCGCCAATGTCGAGCGGACCTGCGAGAACATCGCCAGATTACTGGCGCTTAGCGAGCAGTGAGGATTAGTAGGTATTAGCGCAAAGTTGTGTTGCAAGTAATGGCCCCGGGGATATTGGGTTCCCCGGGGTTTTCTGACGCTCTGAACAAGCTGCGCTGAGCACATCCCATCCACTCTAACGTCCGCTCTAACCTCCGTCCAACGCCCCCGCCACAAGCCGCTGCTTTTCTACAACACAAGCTGCTACTTATGCAGCGCCAGCAGCTCATGCGTAAGCTCGAAGAGCTGCAGCAGATTCCGCGGGTCCTTGCCGGTGATGCTCTCGATCCGCTTCAGGCGGTATTGCAGCGTATTACGGTGAATATTCAGCTGTTCGGCTGTCTGCGAGACGCTGCAATTGTGGCCTATGAAGCTGCGGAGCGTCTCCAGCAGATCGGCGGTATCCTCCAGCTTGATCGCCGTGCCTGGCTTGTCTGACAGGTTCGCCTGGCTGAGCTTCACCAGGAATTCCGCATCCTCGTAGCGGATCGATTGCGCGGCAGGGCGGAGCGCCAGAAGCACGCCCAGGGCTGACTTGGCCTGGCGGTATCCCTCCGCGATGCTGGCCTCCAGCCGGCCCGAGGCCAGCAGAAGCTGCGGCTGGTTATGCAGCAGCTCCGCAATCAGCCGGCTGGTGTCCGGCCGGTTCTGGACCAGCATCACCCACGTATCCCCGTCGAGCTGGAAGGACGGATGCAGGAACAAGAGCTTTGCCTCATCCAGCTCCGGCTGCACATGCTTGAGATACAGCACGGTAGTCTTCTGCAGAAGGTCTATCTGATAGGCTGCGGCTTCTTTCCGCAGCTTCTGGGAATACGCTCCCTGATGGTCAAGGAGCATCTCCAGCAGAGCTTTCTTGCGGCTCACTTCGCTGGCCAGATGCTCCAGCGTATTTCTTTGTTCAATGAGCAGCGCTACCGTAGTCCTTACGATATTGCAGAAGGGCCGGACTTCTTCCGGGCTGCCGGAGATTCCGATCACCCCTACGCGGGTGTTGCCGATGACAATCGGTTCGTTGGTGCCTTTTTTCTCATATTGCCCGTCTTCCATGACTTCGACCCTGTGCCCGGTGGACAGCGCTTCGACAGCCCCCTGATGAATGGTGCCGACCCTTGCCTTATGCCCGCTGCCGATGATGATCCCCTGGTCGTTCATGATGTTGATGTTATAGGGGATGTCCATCATCATCTTGTCGACAATCTCCTGCGCCTGCTTCTCAGATAGCTGAAACAACCGTAATCTCCTCCTCGTCCTGCCCGGGTAAAACCGCCTGTAGTGCCTCTACTTCACTCATTGTGCATCTGAACAAAATTATAGACCAACCTTCACCGCGAAGAAAGGAGGAACATCACGAGGCAGTTTACACGGAACCGTGCATGAAGCTGTACAAAAAGCCGTACAAGAAGCCCTGCCAGGAACAGCGCAAAATAATTGCTCAGCACCAAAAAAGCCAGCCCCAAAGCGGGCTGACTTTGAAAATAAGAATGGATGAGTACGCGCTAAAATTATTGCTTAACCTTGTGCAATACCCGCCCGGCTAAAAATCTGCTTCAGCCTCTGCTCATGCTCCGTACTCCATACCCCGGGTGAAGCCAGACTGAAGGTGGATACCGCAACACCGGACAGACGGACGGCTTCTTTAATAGAAGCAATGAACGGATCATCGATGGCATACAGCGCCGGAATTTCAATCAGCCGCTGCTGGAAGGCCAGCACTCCGGCTAAGTCGCCCTTCTTGAAGCTGTCATATACACCGAGCATCAGCTCGGGAGCGAAGTTAGCGCTGGCAGCGATTGCCCCGTCTCCTCCGGCAGCAAGCGTAGGCAGCAAATATTCGTCGAATCCGCAAAAGACGGAGAAGTCCGGACTGACCGCCTTGACCTGCATGATCATCTGGCGGATATGGCTAAGCTGGTCCACGGTATCCTTGATGCCGGCTACATTCGGATAATGTGCGGCAAGGCGGGCAACGAAGGCCGGAGTCAGGTCCTGGCCGGTCAGGGCCGGGAAGTTGTACAGCATAAGCGGCGTATCGACCGCTTCCAGCACAGCGGCATAATGCGCGAATAGGGCGTCCTCGTTCAGCTTGTAGTAATACGGATTCATGATGACGATGCCGGTGGCACCATGCTCAGCGGCATGGCGGGACAGCCGGAGGGTCTCAGGGACGGTGTTGCTGCCGGTGCCGATCCAAGCCGGAAGGCGGCCGTTCGTATACTCCAGGCATAGCTCGGCAATCTCTTCACGCTGTTCTGCGGTGAACAGGGTGAATTCTCCGGCCGTTCCGAGGAAGAACAATCCGTGAACTCCTTTGGCGATCAGGCTGTCAATCAGCAGCTTCATACCGGCACGGTCAAATTTCCCGGAGGAATCCAGAATGGTCGGGACGGGAGGAATGACACCAGCATTTCGGTGGCTAAGTTTCATTTTATTTTTGCCTCCTGGTTTGTTATTATAAACATATGATTATTATAGTGAACTTGGAAGGCTTAATCAATGGATTTGTGAGAGGGGAATGAAGGTGTGGACCAGAAGTACTGGGTTCCGGCATTAGAACGGGGGGATCTGATTCTTAAGGCGATCTCAAGACAGCCCGGAGCGCTCAAAATGACAGATCTCTGCGAGGAGACAGGCATTAACAAAAGCTCGATGTTCTCGCTGCTGCGCACAATGGAGACTCTGGGGTGGGTGGTGAAGGATGCGGGCGAGAGGTATGCGCTTGGTGCAGGGATCTCCTACTATAATACCGTCTACAATGATTCTCTTAAGCAAAATATGAATCTGGTAGAGCGGTTCCTGGCAGAATCGGTTCAGAGTGTGGGGGCAGTGGGAGAGACCTTTCAGCTGTCGGTGCTGGACCGCGATGAGATTATTTACCTGGCCAAGCAGGAGGGGCAGTCCCTGGTAAGGCTGGAGTCCAGCCCCGGGATGCGGTTTCCGGCACATGCGACTGCAATGGGCAAGATGATGCTGGCGCTGCTGCCTGATGGGGAGCTGGAACGGCGTTATTCCGGCAAAAGCTTATCCGCAGTGACCTCACATACGCTGACGGATTGGTCTGAATTCACAGCGGCCTTGGCCGCTATTCGTGAGGAGGGCTATGCCATGGACCGCGAAGAGATCATACAAGGTATCAGCTGTGTGGCCGCGCCGGTTCTGGATGCCGCAGGTAGGGCCGTTGCAGCGGTCAGTACTTCGATGCTTCAGCATGCCTTCGCTGCGAAGCAGGAGTCGGCGATCCGGGAAGTGACCGCGCTGGCGGGGAAGCTCTCGTTATCTTAGGAATATCGAATGCTAATTCATACTGAGGGAGAGAAGACATTCATATGAAATTGACCGTGCAAGAAATCATGAAGGAAGACATCATTGAAGCTGTTCCGGTACATACGGCAGCCGAAGGACCGGCGGGACAGCTGCCGATCACCGGAGAGGTGCTGCGGACTGCTCCCAGCGGTGAGATTTTTGGCATGACGCAGAATGCCGGGATGGGCTGGAATCCGCTGCTGCTGAACCGTCCCCAGTATCTGATTCTCGGGACGATGGGCGGCATCCGGCGCGAGGACGGCAGTCCGCTGGCCCTTGGATATCATACCGGCCACTGGGAGATCGGCGTGATGATGGAGGAGATCGCCGAGGAGCTTACCGCGAATGAGGGGATTCCGTTCGCCGGATATGTCAGCGATCCCTGTGACGGCCGTTCCCAGGGAACCACAGGCATGTTCGATTCCCTGCCTTACCGCAATGATGCGGCTATCGTGTTGCGGCGGCTGATCCGTTCGCTCCCTACCCGCAAGGGGGTACTCGGCGTAGCTACCTGCGATAAAGGCCTGCCCGCCATGCTGCTGGCCCTGGCCGGAATGCATAAGCTGCCGGGAATCATCGTACCCGGCGGTGTGACCCTGCCGCCGGTGGACGGGGAGGATGCAGGCAAGGTGCAGAGCATCGGGGCGCGCTACAGTAACGGGGAGTTGTCCCTGGAGGAAGCAGCGGATCTCGGCTGCCGGGCCTGCGCGACGCCAGGCGGCGGCTGCCAGTTCCTCGGCACCGCCGCCACAGCACAGGTAATCGCGGAGGCGCTGGGCATGGCACTGCCGCATTCGGCCTTATCTCCATCGGGCCAGCCGATCTGGAAGAATGTCGGCCGCCAGTCGGCCCGGGCCCTTCAGCATCTGGATCAGAATGGAATCGTGATGAGTGATATTCTGACAGATCAGTCAATACAGAATGCGATGGTGCTTCACGCTGCATTCGGCGGCTCTACGAACCTGCTGCTGCATCTTCCGGCGATTGCCCATGCCGCAGGACTGAAGGTTCCGACAGTTGAGGACTGGAACCGGGTGAACCGGATGGTTCCCCGGCTGGTAAGCGTACTGCCGAATGGTCCGGTGCCTCACCCGACTATTCGCGTGTTCCTGGCAGGGGGCGTTCCTGAAGTGATGCTGCATCTGCGGAAGCTGGGACTGCTTGACGAGTCTGTGCTGACGGTTACGGGACGGACACTGGGCGAGAACCTGGACTGGTGGGAGACCTCGCAGCGGCGGACCGATCTGCGGCAGCGGCTGCTGGAGGCGGACGGCGTAGACCCGGATTCTGTGATCATGAGTCCGGAGGAGGCCAAGCGTCAGGGCATGGCGTCCACGATGACATTCCCTATCGGGAATCTCTGCCCCGAAGGAGCAGTAATTAAGTCAGCGGCGATTGACCCTGCCGTCCTGGACAGCGAGGGCGTCTATCGCCATACCGGACGAGTGAAGGTGTTCACCACTGAGCGGGCCGCTATCCGCAGCATCAAGCTGGGCATGGTCCAGGCCGGAGATATTCTGGCGGTTATCGGACGGGGACCAAGCGGGACCGGGATGGAGGAGACGTATCAGCTGACCTCAGCGCTTAAGCATTTGCCATACGGCAAATATGTCACGCTGATCACAGATGCCCGCTTCTCCGGGGTATCCACCGGAGCCTGTATCGGTCATATGGGACCGGAAGCGCTGGCTGGCGGCCCGCTCGGCAAGCTGCGTGACAATGATTGGGTGGAGGTCTTGATTGATACCGTGAAGCTGGAAGGAAGCGTGAATCTGGTGGGCGAGGGCGATGCACCGTTGTCCAAGGAAGCAGGCACCCTGATTCTGGCTTCACGGACGCCGCATCCTGGCTTGGCGGTAGACCCTGGTCTGCCGGAGGATACCCGGCTGTGGGCCGCGCTCCAGGCGGCAAGCGGCGGAACCTGGCAGGGCTGCGTTTATGATACTGACAAAATCATTGCCTTACTGGAAGCAGGACGGCAAGCATTGGGGGAGAAATGATGAGCCGAAATCTGATTCATAATCCGATACTGCGCGGATTTCATCCGGACCCGTCCATTTGCCGGGCCGGGGATGACTATTACATTGCTACTTCAACCTTTGAGTGGTTTCCCGGCGTGCGGATTCATCATTCGCGCGATCTGGTGAACTGGCGGCCGCTGACCTATGCGCTGACCCGCAACTCGCAGCTCAATATGGAAGGGGACCCGGATTCCGGCGGCATATGGGCACCTTGTCTTACTTACGATAACGGACTCTTTTATCTGATCTATACCGATGTCAAAAGCCGCCAGGGTGCCTTCAAGGATACGCCTAACTATCTGGTGACGGCGGAGAATATCGAAGGCCCCTGGTCTGAGCCGGTGTATCTGAACAGCAGCGGCTTTGACCCTTCACTGTTCCATGATGAAGACGGGCGCAAATGGCTGGTCAACATGCTGTGGGATCACCGCACGGGCCGGAACAGCTTCGCGGGCATTGTACTCCAGGAATATTCTGCGGAAGAGCAGCGGCTGATTGGACCGGTCATGAATATCTACAAGGGGACCGAACTGAAGCTTACAGAAGGACCTCACCTGTACCGGAAGGACGGCTGGTATTACCTGATTACGGCTGAGGGCGGCACGCAGTATGATCATGCGGTGACCGTGGCCCGTGCGAAGCAGATAGAAGGTCCTTACGAGACCGCTCCGGTTAATCCGTTGCTGACCTCTGCCGGTAACCCCGAACTGCCGCTGCAAAAAGCAGGTCATGCCAGCCTGGTCGAGACCCAGACCGGCGAATGGTACATGGTGCATCTGTGCGGCCGTCCGGTTACGGACAAGTACTGTAATTTGGGCCGGGAGACGGCGATTCAGCGCGTTCAATTTACAACAGACGGCTGGTTAGCCTTGTCCGGGGGCGGAAACGCTCCATCGCTGACGGTGGAAGGCCCGGATCTGCCGGCGCATCCGTTTGAACCGGCCGCTCCACGCGACGACTTCGACGCTCCGCAGCTGGATGTCCGCTGGAGCACGCTGCGCGTGCCGGCCGATGAGTCCTGGCTCTCGCTTCAGGAGCGTCCCGGCTATCTGCGCCTGCGGGGCAGGGAATCGATGAGCTCCATGCACCGCCAGAGCCTGGTCGCCTTGCGCCAGCAGGCCTTCCGGTGCAGCGCTGAGACGTCGGTGGACTTCGAGCCGGAGCATTTCCAGCAGATGGCCGGCCTGATCGTCTATTACGATACGAAGGATTACCTCTATCTGCGGATCACTCACGATGAAGGTCACGGAAAAACCCTGGGGATCATCCGCTCCAAGGACGGGGTCTATGAAGACACCCTGACGCCCGAGGTTCCGCTGCCTGCCGGAGGAAGTGTGGCGCTTAAGGTCGTCATCGACCGCGAATTTGCCCAGTTCTATTACAAGGCTGGCGAATCCTCCTGGGAGATGATCGGCCCGGCGCTGGAAATCTATCATCTGTCCGATGATTTCCCGGCCTACATCCGCTTCACCGGTACGTTCATCGGCATGTGCGCGCAGGATCTCAGCGGCATGCTGCACCCGGCGGACTTTGATTACTTTGAGTATTTGGAGCAGGAGTAGAACAGAGGAAACATTAAACACCAAAAAGACCAGGAGCCTTTCTCCTGGTCTTTTTGGTGTGATATAGGTATAGGCCACCACGCCGGGTAGCCAAACCGGCGAATCGAGCCAAACTGCGGAAATGAAGAGCATAAACACCCTTGAATTTCCCGAACTAAGCCAAGCCGCGAAAAATGTAGTGCATTAATGCACTTGAATTTCCTCAATTCAGCCAAATGGTGGAAATGAAGAGCATTAATGCACTTGAATTCTCCGAATCGAGCTAAATCGCAGAAATAAGGTGCATTAATACACTTGAATTCCCCGAATGGACCCCAACACGTGAAATGAGGAGCACTAGTGCACTTGAATTCGTAGTTAGTGGGCGGAATGAGCGAATGAGGAGCACTAGTGCGCCTGAATCCCCCGGCGCGGGCCAGCTCCCACAGTCTATTGTAAGATGTACATTAGAACTCGATACTTAGCTATACATCAGAATGCGGCACTTAGCTAACCGCGCCGCTTAGACTGTACGTTCCCCACCGGCCATCCGTATAACGCTCACCCTAACAAAAGACTAAGCCCTCCTTGTTCAAGGAGGGCTTAGTCTTTTCATTTATGTTCGCGCATAGCCGCCCATACTCAGGCGGTATACTTCTCCAGCGTAACGCGCACTGCGCCTGGCCCAGCGAGCATCTCAGTGAACATGCGCTCAATAGTACCGCCGAGTCCGGCCGCATACAGGTCCACACCGAAGATAGCCTGGTCCTCCAGCACGGCCCGCACGCCCGCGGCCTGCGCGGCATCCGCGCCCAGCGTAATTCCCGCGAGCCGCGATTGCAGCGAATCCAGCAGCGGGTCAGGGCTGAGTGTGAAGGCGGCGCCTTCATCATTCACGCCGAGCAAGTACCGGCACCAGGCAGCGATAGCCAGCGGTATGGCGGTCAGCTGCGACGGGTCCAGATCCTCCCGGCGGATATACGATTTGATCGTCTCGCCGAAGCGGATGCCGACCTTCTGGGAGGTATCCGTGGCGATCCGCTGCGGAGTGTCGGGGATGAACGGGTTGGCGAACCGTTCCTGGAGCACCTCGTCCAGGAATTGCTTCGGACTCAGGATGCCCGGGTCAACGACAACCGGCAGTCCTTCCTTGTAGCCGATGGTCTCGACAAGCTTCCGCAGCGTGGCATCCTGCATCTCATCGGCGATCAGGGTGTAGCCGAGCAGACAGCCCGTTACTGCCAGCGCCGTATGCAGCGGGTTGAGACAGGTGGTTACCTTCATCGTCTCCACCTTGTTGACCGTATCGCGGTCCGTGAAGATCACACCGGCGGCTTCAAGCGCTGGACGTCCGTTCGTGAACTTATCCTCAATGACCAGATACTCGCTGATCTCCGCGTTAACGAAGGGAGCGGTGTACGTGTTCTTGGAGGTGACGATGACATCCATACCGCCGATGCCTTGTTCCAGCAGCGCCGCCTGGACGGATTCGGACGGGCGCGGGGTGATTTTGTCAATCATGGACAGCGGGAAGGTGATCTTCGATTCATCCTCCAGATAAGCAACGAATCCTGCTTCCACATGGCCCTTCGCCGCCCATTCCTTAGCGACCGTGAGCATGCCCTGCTTCAGCTTGTCGCCGTTATGCGAGCAGTTGTCCATGCTGACGAAGGTCATCGGATATTGTCCCTTCAGATAACGCTTGTAGGCGAAAGAAGCCACGATGCTCATGGCATGAACCGGGTGCTCCGGCCCGCCGGCGATATCCTTCTCCACGATGCCCAGATACTGTCCGTCCGGCCCCGTGAGGGAGTAGCCCTTCTCCGTAATCGTGAAGCTGGCCATCTGCAGGCTGGGATTCTCAAAAATCTCGGTCAGGCGGCTGTAATCCGCTTCCCGGGTCTTGTCTGCGGTGATGCCTTCCACGATGCTGCTGACGATCCGCTTCTGGAAGTCGCCCGCTGCATTCATCAGCACCAGCAGAGTCAGATTATCATAAGGCTTGTAGACCTTGTCGATCATCTCGAAGTCGAAGGTTTCGGCGGCGATAATGCCCGTGTCCGCCTTGCCGCTGTCCAGCAGCTTCTGGTGCGCATTGGCCACGAAGCCTCTGAAAATATTGCCCGCCCCGAAGTGAACCCACTCCGGCTTCGCAAGCGTATTCTGCGCTACCGCTGCGAAGTCGAACTGCGGCAGCTCTACCCCGGCGGTCTCCCAGGCTGCCCGGTCCTCAATGCTGCTTCGATTAAGACTCAGCATTTACTTGGCCCCCTTGACATTCTCCAGGCTGTCCCATGCGCCGAGCAGATACATGATGCCCATCGCTCTGTCATAGAGGCCATACCCTGGACGGCAGTTCTTTTCTTCTCCCCACAGATGTCTGCCGTGGTCCGGACGCACATAGCCGGTATACCCGTTCTCATGATACGCCTTGACTACCTCCGCAACATCCACGCTGCCATCGCGGCCCCGGTGGGATACCTCAATGAAATCTCCGTTCTCGAATACCTTCACATTGCGGATATGGGCAAAATAAATCCGGTCATGGAACTCGCGGATCATCGCCGGAAGATCGTTCTCCGGGTTCGTTCCAAGCGATCCGGTACAGAAGGTCAGGCCGTTATACGGGCTGTCCACCATGTCCAGGAAGCGGCGGATGGAGTCGCGGCTGCGGATAATGCGCGGCAGTCCGAAGATCGGCCAGGCCGGATCGTCCGGGTGAATTGCCATTTTGATATCCACTTCTTCACACACCGGAATAATGCGCTCCAGGAAATACTTCAGGTTGTCGAACAAGACGTCCTCGGTCACATCGGCGTAAGCCGCGAACAGCTCATCCAGCTTCGCCAGACGCTCCGGCTCCCAGCCGGGCATAGTGAATTGTCCGGCACCCTTCAGGATGCGGTCCACCATCTCGCGTGGATTATCGGTAATGGCAGCCTTTTCATAAAAGAGGGCGTTCGATCCGTCCGGCAGCTCCTTGTACAGCTCGGTACGGGTCCAGTCGAACACCGGCATGAAGTTGTAGCAGATGACCTTGACGCCAACCTTGGCCAGCTTGCGGATCGTATCGATATAGATGTCAATATATTTGTCGCGGGACGGCAGTCCGATCTTGATATCATCATGAACGTTGACGCTTTCAACAACCGCGGTGCTGAAGCCCTTGGCAGTGATCTGATCGGCAACCTTCTGGATTTCTTCCATCTCCCAGACCTCACCGGCCACCTTGTGGTGCAGCGACCAGACGATGCCCATCACGCCCGGGATTTGACGGATGTGGTCAAGGGTGATATTGTCGTTACCCTCGCCGTACCATCTCCAAGTCATATTCATTGTCATTTTCCTCCTTAGTAGATAAGCATAAATACAAATGATAACCTTCCGAAGCCTTGTGACAATTGACCTTACAGGATCAGCGTTACATGTGGCATAATCTTGTATACAAGATTAAGATTCGTAATGATCATAGAATATGCGTTCATCTTTGTCAATGAAATTCATATCCCTTTTCTATATAATGGGGGAAGAAGAATCCCGTACAGAAAGTTGGTCTATACCATGACTTCCAAAAAAGAAATAATGGCCTATCTTAAGCAGGAGATTCTCTCCCTTGAGCTGAAGCCGGGGGCGATGATCAGTGAGACGGCCCTGTCCGAGCGCTTCGAGCTGTCGCGTACGCCGATCCGCGATGTGCTGAAGCAATTGTCTCTGGAGCAATACGTCGATATTTATCCCAAAAAAGGCAATCTCGTATCCTACATAGATCTGGAGTCGGTGGAGCAGGTGATCTACCTCCGCAATGTGCTGGAGAAGGAGATCATGAAGTCGCTGGCCGGGAATATCCCGCTGAAAGGGCTGCATGAGCTGAGGGACAACCTTGCCGGGCAGCAGAAGTGTATTGAAGAGGCGGAGGGGGCTGAGGTATTCCTGCACCTGGATGACCAGTTCCACCGCACGATGTTCGGCCTGGCCGGGCGTGAATTCCTGTGGGGCGTGCTGCAACAGTTCAATGTGCATTATATCCGCTACCGCAAGCTCCATATGCTGAAGGATGAGAAGCTGGCGGCGATCCGCCAGGAGCATCAGCAGCTTCTGGATTATATCGTGCAGGGAGACACCGCCGGGATCGAAGAGCTGCTGCATCACCATCTGCGGGCGGATATCGATTCCAAGAACCTTCAGGAGCACTTCGCCACGTATATCAAAAAATAGGGCAGGCCTTCATTAAGGCCCGCCCACAATGCTAAAAGCCCGCCCTCATCAATGATGAAGGCAGGCCATACAACGGTCAGTCCTCGCGTTACTCCAGGTCCTCGCGTTACTCCAGGTCCTCGCGCTACTCCAGGCCCTCGCGGTATTCCCGCGGGGACTTACCGCTCCAGCGCTTGAACTGTCTGCTGAAATGGGCGATATCGCGGTAGCCGAGCAGGCCCGATATCTGGCTGACGCTCAGGCTGTGGTCATCCAGCAGCACCTTGGCTTCATGCAGCATCTGCCCGGACAGGTAGACGCGGGGGGAGAGGCCGAATACCTGCCGGAACACCCGGTAGCAGTGCGAGGGGCTGATCCCCAGCTCAGCGGCAATGTCGTCGACGCCATAATGGCTGTCATAGGGCACCTCCTGCTTGAACTGCTGATAGACCAGCCCCTGAAGGCGGCTGCGGATCTGGTGAGCCAGCTCGATTCGCTCATAAGTGCCCGGGGAGGAATTATCAGCCTCCAAGGAGAAGACTTCCCAGAGCTGGGCGAACAGCTCGAAGACGGCGGATTGCAGCCTCATGCGCTGGGAGATCGTAATGCTGCCTGAGCCGGTGGTGGAAATCTCCACCAGCCTGCCAAGGAGTGGTCCCAACCGGTGGGCAACATTGCTCTCTGAGGTGAATAATACATGATTCAGCCGGCTGAGAAGTGAAATGAACAGCTTGTCATCGATATCGAAATGGATACAGAAATACGTGAAGGGCCCGCCGTTACCGCTGCGGCTGGAGTGGATATCGCCCGGCCTCAAGAGGACCAGATCCCCGGCGCGCTGGAGGTAGCTGTGGTTGTTGACCGTGAGCTGCTGCTCCCCTTCAAGCACATAATTGAATTCATATTGGGGATGGGCGTGCTGCGGATAATCCCATTCCCCGCTTACCTTGCGCAGATGCATGCCGAACAGGTTGAGCGTGGTTTTCACATCCGGGATGACCGTTTCACTAAGACTTTGCCCCGGTACCGGCGGTTCAAAAGCTGCAACCAATAGGATCGCCCCCTGATACTTTGCGTTCTCTTGATTAGAGATGTACAGGCTGTACATTTGTTATTAGTATACAGGATTTCTGCATGATTTGGGTAAATAATAGCTTGATTTGACAATGTCCCGGGGCTGCGGCTGCATGGTAGGATGAACCTGAATGAAATCTAGTATACAAGATGAATGAAGAAAGCCAGGACTTCAAGGGCTTACCGCTAACGGGCCGGGTCCCGGCGGAAGCTGTCCGCCACAGGGCGGTTAAGAATCTGAATAATACACTGGAGGAGATATGGACATGAGACAACAATCCGGAAATGGGCATGCTGCACAATATGACAGCGGATACAATGCGTGGTTAAGCTATCCTAAGCTTCCGCAAGGCCCCCTATATATGCAATACGCGAAATGGTGCGGAGCGGTATCCGTGACAGAGAGCGGGGAGACCCTCCAGGCCGCGCTTCGTGAATGGACAAGAGGCATCGGCTCGCTGCTGGATATTAAGGCAGCCACCGAGCCGCAGCCGGAAGGATTCTGTGTGGCACTAGGCACCTTCACGGGTGATCATCCGCTGATCCGGAGCTGCTTCGATGAGAAGACGGTCCAGGTTGTGGGAGCGGAAGGCTTCGCTATCCGTACCCGCCCGTCCGCTAAGTGCATCGCCGTAGGAGCTTCCTCGCAGGCAGGTGTGTTATACGGTGTCTTCCATCTTCTGCGCCTGATCGCCAGCGGGAAGGATATTGAGAATCTGGATGAAGCGGTGAATCCCGTGAATTCGCTGCGGATGATTAACCATTGGGATAACTTCGACGGCAGCGTGGAGCGCGGATATTCCGGCCGGTCCTTCCTGTATGAGAACAACCAGTTCACGAAGGATATGGACAGAATCACGGATTACGCGCGGCTGATGTCCACCGCCGGTATTAACGCTATTGCCATCAACAATGTGAACGTCCATGCCTTGGAGACGCTGTTTATCTCCACCTATCTGCCGGATGTGGCAAGAATCGCTGATATCTTCCGGGTCTATGGCATCCGCCTGTTCCTGTGCGTGAACTTCGCCGGACCTATGCACGAAGGGGAAGTGGGCACCGCTGATCCGCTGGATGTCGGGGTACGGGAATGGTGGAAATCCAGAGCGGCCGATATCTATGCTGCGATCCCCGATTTCGGCGGCTTCGTGGTCAAGGCCGATTCCGAGAACCGTCCCGGCCCGTTCACTTATGGACGGAACCATGCGGACGGGGCCAACATGCTGGCGGAAGCCCTGGAGCCTTATGGCGGCATCGTGATCTGGCGCTGCTTTGTATACAACTGCAAGCAGGACTGGCGTGACCGCAAGACGGACCGGGCCAGAGCGGCTTATGACCATTTCAAGCCGCTGGACGGCCAGTTCCATGACAACGTCATTCTGCAGATCAAGAACGGCCCGATGGATTTCCAGGTTAGAGAACCGGTATCCCCGCTTTTCGGGGCGCTGGAGCGGACCAACCATGTCATTGAATTCCAGATTGCTCAGGAATACACCGGACAGCAGCGCCATGTCTGCTATCTGGTTCCGCAGTGGAAGGAGATTATGGATTTCGATACGCAGGCCAAAGGCGGCCCGGCCCCTGTTAAGCGGATCGTGGACGGATCGCTGTGGGGCAACCGCCTGAGCGGGATTGCGGCGGTATCCAATGTGGGCAATGACCAGAACTGGACCGGCCATCTGCTTGCCCAGGCGAACCTCTACGGCTTCGGCCGGCTGGCCTGGAATCCTGAGCTGAGTGCGGAGGAGATTGCGGCGGAGTGGATCGCCTTGACGTTCGGCACGGACACAGTGGTGGCCGGGGTGATCAGCCGGATTCTGCTGGATTCCTGGGAGATCTATGAGTCATATACGTCGCCGCTTGGCGTAGGCTGGATGATCAATCCCGAGCATCACTACGGCCCGAATGTGGACGGGTATGAATATTCGATGTGGGGGACCTACCATTATGCCGATCATCAGGGGATTGGGGTAGACCGCACCGTGGCGACCGGCACCGGCTACAGCGGGCAATATATGGGCAGCAACGCGGTGCGTTATGATTCGCTGGAGGAATGCCCGGATGAGCTGCTGCTGTTCTTCCATCATGTGCCTTACACCCATGTGCTGCATTCCGGCAAAACCGTCATCCAGCATATCTACGACACGCATTTCGAGGGCGCAGAGCGTGCGGAAGGTCTGCTGGGCGCATGGAGCGGACTGAAGGGCAGTATCGCGGACGGCCTGTATGCGCAGGTGGAGGAACGCCTGAAGGGCCAGGCAGCCCATGCCAAGGAATGGCGTGACCAGATCAATACGTATTTCTTCCGTAAGAGCGGGATTGCAGATGCATCAGGACGGAAGATCTATTAAGGGAGCATCAGCATACCGGCTGGCCACTCCCTGTCTAAGAATGGGCTGAATCAGCAACTCATTCGGATAACTTGAAGGAGGATGAACCTCATGGCACTGACTTTCAGTGATATAATAGAGCACTTGACCGCAGGGGTACAGCTGCCCGAGGGTACGGTGGATAAGCTGGAGCCGGGCGCTGCGGGAACGGAAGTGCAGGGAATTGTGACCTCCTTCGCCGCTTCGCAATATGTGCTGGAGCAAGCGGTCAGGCTTGGCGCCAACCTGGTGATCACGCATGAGGGTGTATTTTACAGCCACCAGGATCACCGGAGCGGGCAGGAGCAGGATTCCGTCTGCCTCCAGAAGTCCGCGCTGATTGCAAGCAGCGGGATAGGCCTCTACCGCTTCCATGACACGGTACACCGCTATACGCCCGACGGGATTACGGAAGGGCTGCTGCGGGAGCTGGAATGGGAAGCCTATGCGGAGCGGCATTTGCCTGAGGTGTCCATCCTCACCATCCCTGAGATGACCATATCCGAAGTCGCAGATTATGTGAAGCAGAAGCTGAACATCCCTTATGTCCGTGCTGCCGGGAACCTCTCCGCCGCCTGCTCCAGGGTGGGGGTACTGGTCGGTTACCGGGGAAATGGCCATACAGTCATCCCGATGTATGAGCAGGAGACGCTTGATCTGGTCATCGCCGGTGAAGGCCCCGAATGGGAGCTGCCGGAGTATATCCGCGATGCGGTCCGGCAGGGTAAGGACAGGGCACTCATCATGCTCGGCCATGCCGAGAGCGAAGCGCCGGGAATGAAGCTGCTCGCTGAGCGGCTGAGCCGGCAATTCCCGGAGGTGCCGGTGCACTTCATTCCGGAGCAGCCGGTGTTTCAAATTGTATAGATAGCGCAACCTCTTTGAAGGTTGAAGACCGGGGGATAATGGCTTTCCCCTTAGGTCTTCTGCCGGCAAAGAGGTTTTGTTTGTCCAGCCGGATGGCATAGTATAGCGGACTTGTTTACAAATTGACGATCTGGTTCATATTGCGGATTGCCCCCGGTGCACAACTATCATATAGTGGAATTCTATATGAGGTAAGGAGCGTAGAAGATGAAGCACAAGCACCTGAGGTTCAGCAGAAGTGTAGCCTTCAAATGGATCATCTCCTATTCAGTAATCATGATTATCCCGCTTATTGTTAGCGCTATCATCTATTTGCAGACCAAACAGATTGTCGAATATGAGATTGAGCGTGCAGGCAACGCCATGCTTAAGCAGATGCAGAATACTGTGGACAGCGAGATTAATCAAGCTGAGAAATTGGCGATGCAGTTATCGATTCATAGCGGTGTGAACAAATACTTATCCCTCACACCTGGCGCAGAGAGGGCCAGTTCCTTTCAGATCTATCAGATCCGGCAGGAGCTCAGCAAATACAAATCCGCCAATGATTTCATCGATGGGATCTATCTGTATTCAAGCAGTCTGGACCGTGTGCTGACGGATGAGACGTTTACGGACAGTGAAACCTTTTATGCAATGAACAGTAAGATGATCGGATTGTCTTATCAGGAGTGGCTGGCACAGCTGAACGGTGAGACCGCAGGGCGGGAAGCCTCCCTTCCGTTCATTGAGTTTAAGCGCTGGGAGCAGAAGGTTGTGATGATGAAGCCCTTCACCAGTGCCACTGCAAGCAATGGACAGAAGGGGATGTTGGTTCTCCCGCTGAACGGCAGCAAGATTCATAGCATGCTGAAGAACGTGGACTGGGTAAATAACGGTGATGTGTACATTACCGATGATCATAATCAGGTATTATTTCGTAATAATGAGGCTTCTCCGCAGCAGCCAATGCCTGATGCTGAGGCTGGCGGTGAGACTGCGGGTACTTCTTTCCAGGATATTGCCGGCACGGAGAACATGGTCTCCTTCATTGATTCCGATAACACGAACTGGAAGTATATCAGCGTATTTCCTTCAAGCGTATTCTGGGAAAAAGCGCGGCAAATCCGCAATTTGAACCTGCTTGGGCTGTTCATCAGCTTTTTGATCGGGGCGGTGGTTATTTCTTACTTTGCCCGCAAGAACTATAATCCTGTCCGCGAGCTGGTCCATATGTTCTCGCCCTCCGCCGATGAACAGACGCAGCGGGTGCTGGATGAATTCTCCTTCATTCGGGAGAGTGCGCTGGCTACCATCCGTGAGAGGGATGATGTGAACAGCCGGCAGTTCAGGCAGCTCCGTGTGCTCCAGACCTACTACTTGTCGCAGCTGCTCAGAGGGCAGGCGGAGAACGGATTATCGCTGGAGGAAGTGGCCAGAGTGCATCATTTCCAGTGGGATTCCGAGGATTTTGCGGTGCTTCTATTCTATATTCAGTCCGGCGGGGAAGAGGGGCCTTCGCCAAGCCTGTCCAATTTCATCGTATCCAATATCATTATGGATTTCACCGGACCGAATCACGTCCTGAGCTTCACCGAGATGGATGGCATGCTGGCGGCAGTGATGAACATTAACACCGGACGTTCCGGCAGATGGAAAGAGGATATTGAAGAAGCGCTCAGCCAAACCCTGGAGTTCATTCAGCGGAAATACGGTCTGCAGATCGCCATGGCCGGCAGTGAGCTGCTCCCGGGCATGGGAAGTTTGCATCAGGGGTATCTGCAGGCGCTGGAGGCTCAGGAATACCGGCTGGTGCTGGAGGAGAATACGACGGTCTGGTATGGGGATATTGAGCAGCAGCAGACGGATTATTACCTGACGATCAATGACGAGGTTGTTTTTATTAATTTGGTCAAAAGCGGTGACTTCGGGAAGGCAGCAGCGATGGTAGAGGAGATTCTGGGCCGCTTCTTCGGCTCCCAGGTGTCTATTGAGCTTGTGAGATATGCCATGATTGATTTAAGCAGCTCTATTATGAAGGCAGTCCCCCAGGAGACGAAGCGCTCGAAGCTATGGGAAGAATGGCGTCCGATGAAAAGGCTTCTGGCCTGCTCAACGCGCGCAGATTTCCGTAACGAGCTGACCGAGCTGATCCAGCTCGCCTGCAGCCAAGCCTCGGAAAAGCTTGCTTCAAATTCTGGAATCGGAGACCAGGTATCCGCCTATGTGCAGGATCATTATGCGGATATCAACCTTAGCGTGTCTATGATTGGTGCCCATTTCGGGATCACGCCGCAGTATGTATCACGGTTGTTCAAAGAACAGAGCGGGCAGGGACTGCATGATTACATCAGTCAGGTTCGTACAGCCGAAGCCAAGAAACTGCTTCAGCAAGGCGTCACTATCGAGGAGATATCCTCCCGTGTAGGATTTTCCAGCAGCAGTGCGTTCATTCGGGTATTCAAAAAGTATGAAGGCATCACGCCGGGGCGGTTCAAAGCTCTGCAATAAACAAACAGAATACACAATTTCCTGACAGGAGGATAGAAGCAGGCCGGATCTATCCTTCTTTTGCGTTTTTGACAATGAATTACGCATTTTGAATATTGTTTGTATACAAGATTCAGCATACATTGTAGAGGCATTAAGTCGTCAACTACACAAATTACGGAGGTCATACTAGTGATCAAATTATCTGGAATGAAAAGGCTCCACAAACCGCTTGCTGTTTTGTTAGGTTTCACCATGCTGGCTGCCGGCTGCACTAGTTCCAAGAATGCAAATGATGAGAGTGTCCCTAACAACCCTGCCGGGAACGGCCCGGCTTCCAATGAAGCCGCAGCAGCTTTTGCTTATCCGATGAAAGGCGGAATAGAGCTGACCTATATGAATGAACAACTGGGAGGCACACCGGAGCGGCTGCCGGTCGATGACGAATATGAGAAACGTACAGGCATCGCCATCAAGCAGTTGGGCGGAACCCCCATGACCGATCAGAAATTCAGTCTGCTGCTGGCATCGGGCGATCTGCCGGATATCTTCCTCAATACCTGGCTGCAATACCCTGGCGGTCCCGATAAAGCCGTTGAGCAGGGGTATATTCTAAAGCTCAATGACCTCATGGATCAATACGCGCCGAATCTGAAGAGAACGCTTCAGGAGAATCCGGAAATCGACAAAATGATTAAAACGGATGACGGCACCTACTACGCCTTCCCGTTCATCCGCTCGGAGGCCGGACGGGTCTACGGCGGGCCGATTATCCGCAAGGATTGGCTTGATGAATTGAAGCTCAGTGTCCCGGAGACGATTGACGAATGGCACACCGTACTGACTGCTTTTAAAGAGAAGAAAAAGGCGGCCTCCCCTGTAACCTTCCGCACGATGTTCCTGGGAGAACGGACCGGCGGATTCGCCGGAGCCTTCGGTGTGATGGGGAACTTCTACGTCAACGACGGCAAAGTAGTCTATGGCTATCTGGAGCCTGGCTATAAGGAATATCTGAAAACGATGAGCCAGTGGTACAAAGAAGGCCTGATCGATAAGGATTTCGCTTCGATTGATTCAGCTACAGTGGATAAGAAAATGACCTCTAATGTCAGCGGAGCAACAATCGGCTGGCAGTATTATATTGAGAAATATAATTCAGCCGTACAGGAAGCAGATCCGAAGGCCGACTTCGTAGCCGCTCCATACCCGGCTGCCGTCAAGGGCGGGCTTCCGGAGTTCGGACAGCTGGATAATGCCTATGCGGGGACAAGCTCGGCGGCGATCTCAGCGACAACCAAGAATGTCGAGGCGGCTATGCGCTGGCTGGATTACGCTTTTACCGAAGAAGGCAAAATGCTGAATACCTATGGGGTTGAAGGCATTACCTACACGCTCAAAGACGGAAAGCCCGTCTATACCGATCTTGTGGTGCAGAACCCGGATGGCCTCGGCAGCGACCAGGTAATGGGCAAATATTCCCATGGCACCAACTTCCCGATGATTCAGCAGGACAATAATCTGCCGGCGAAGTATCCGGCTACGACCGAATCCATCGGCATCTGGAAACGAACCAATCATGAGAGCCACCTGCTTCCTCCGGTCACACCGACTGCCGAAGAAGCAGATGAAATGAGCAGTATTATGAACGACATTAACGCTTTTGTGAAAGAGGCCGAGCTCAAGATCATCCTGGGCACTGATTCCGTAGACAATTACGATAAATATGTGCAGCAGATGAAGGACCTTGGTATCGAACGCGCACTGGAAATTCAACAAGCGGCGTATGAACGTTATCTGAACCGTTAATTTGGGCGGGCAGGGGCTGCAACACATACAACAGGTACCGGCAGCCCCGGCCTAAGACCATGCAGTTGCAGCAAAGGAGAGAGGAATATGCTTAAAACCAGACTGGGGAAAGACATCCTGCGTAATAAATGGCTGTATCTGATGGTGCTGCCAGTTATCCTATACTATGTATTGTTCCACTATGTTCCGCTCTACGGGACCATTATCGCCTTTAAGCAATTTGTCCCTTCCCAAGGGATCTGGGGCAGCGAATGGGTCGGATTCAAGCATTTTGAAGCTTTTTTCTCCAGTATCTACTTCATCCGCGTCATTAAGAACACAGTTCTGCTAAGCTTCTTCAATCTGCTGATCGGTTTCCCGGCACCCATTATTCTGGCCTTGCTGCTGAATGAATTGAAAAGCCCGCTATTCCGCCGGATCACGCAAACGATTACGTACATGCCTCATTTTATAACACTCGTGGTAGTAGCAGGAATCGTGCGTTATTTCACTTTATCGGATGGTTTGATCAACGATGTTATTGCCTTTTTTGGCGGGGCGCGGATTTCGTTCCTGCAACAGCCTGAATTTTTCCGCCCCATTTATATCATCAGTGAGATCTGGCAGCAGATCGGCTGGGGCACAATCATCTATCTGGCGGCCATTACCGGCATTGACCAGCAGCAGTATGAGGCAGCCAAAATTGATGGAGCCACCAAGGTACAGCAGATCCGCCACGTTACCCTGCCCGGTATCCTGCCGACGATTATGATTATGCTGATTCTGGCGCTCGGAAATATTATGAATGTCGGATTCGAGAAAATCATTCTGTTATACAGCGCCAGTATTTATGAGACGGCTGATGTCATATCCACTTTTGTATACCGGAAAGGGATTCTGGAATTCAGCTACAGCTACAGTGCAGCGGTAGGCCTGTTCAACTCCGTCATCAATTTCACCATTCTGCTGCTCGCCAACTCATTCAGTAAACGCGCAAGCAAGAACAGTCTCTGGTAAGGAGTGCACACCTATGATTAAAGCGTCGCTCGGCGAACGTATCTTCGATATCTGCAATTCTATTATTATGGTTCTAATGATTATTCTTACACTCTATCCTATGCTATATATCTTGTTCTCCTCCTTAAGCAATGGGAACCGGCTGGTCTCCTTCAACGGCATCCTGCTGTGGCCGCAAGGCTTCTCGCTGGCAGCTTACAAGGCGGTGCTGAACAATCCCGTAATACTGACCGGCTTCAAGAATACACTATTCATCCTGGCGGTAGGGCTTGTCATTAATATGACGCTTACTGCCCTGGGCGCCTATTTCCTGTCCAGAGAAGGGGTTATGCTGCAAAAGCCGATTATGTTCTTCATCGTATTCACGATGTTCTTCCAGGGAGGACTGGTGCCATTCTACCTGATCGTGAAATCCTACGGCCTGCTCGACAGCTTGTGGGCGTTGATTCTGCCAACGGCGGTGAGTACATTCAACTTAATCATTATGCGCACTTATTTCATGGCGATACCGAAGGAGCTGGAGGAGTCCGCCTTCCTGGACGGTGCCGGCCATTTCACCATCCTGTTCCGCATCTTTATTCCGCTGTCCATGCCGGTAGTTGCGGTGCTGATTCTGTATTACGGCGTAGGCCACTGGAACAGCTGGTTTAACGCCATGCTTTTCCTGCGCGACCAGAGCCTGTTCCCGATCCAGCTCGTGGTCCGAAACATCATTCTTGAGAATGATAATGCCAGCATGCTGGGGACTACAACACTGCTCCATAGCCGTGATGTGACCGAAACGCTGAAATATGCGGCAATCATCGTAAGCACAGCGCCGATCCTGCTGCTGTATCCGTTCCTGCAGAAGTATTTCGTGAAGGGCGTAATGGTTGGGGCATTGAAGGGATGAGGCATGAAGTCATTCAGGAAGCTTAGCTATGGTGAGGATAAGGAGGAAGTATAGCCATGAGTCTAAAAAGGAAACTCAGCAAAGGTTGGCAATTCAGCAAGCAGCCGCTTCATTCGGAGCTTGCCAAGGTGGCCGCAGGTGCGGACTGGACAGCGGTTACGCTGCCGCATGATTGGCTGATCTATGATACCCGCAACCTCTACGAGAATGGAGAGGGCTGGTATCGCACCCGCCTCCGGTTCGATGCAGTGCCGGTGAATGAGCTTGTGTTCCTGCGTTTCGAGGGAGTGTATATGAACTCGACACTATATGTGAACGGACAGGTAGCGGGTGAGTGGAAATATGGCTACTCTACCTTTGAATTCGAGATAACTCCGTACCTTGTCGCCGGAGAGAATGAAATCTATATGCGCGTGATCCACGAATCGCCCAATTCCCGCTGGTACTCCGGTGCCGGAATTTACCGGCCCGTCTGGCTAAAGACGGTGCCGAAGATGCATATCGCCGCTGACGGGCTGTATATTGCAGCCAGGGCAACGGAAGGTCAGGCCTGGACTGTAGATGTGGATGCTGAGCTGCATACCGCTGAAGCTGCGGGCTCAGGGACGAAGCTGAAGCTGCGGCATAGCATTCTGGATGCAGCAGGAACCTTAGTTGCCGGGCAAGTTACTGAGGTGACGGTGCAGGGTGAATTAACCGTACATACCCACAGCCGCCTGACTGTTAACCAGCCCTTGCTATGGGATATTTCCAGTCCCAATCTATACACTCTGCAAACCGAACTGCTGGCTGAAGATGAAGTGATTGAAGTGGAGAGGGAGAAGTTCGGCTTCCGGACCCTGGAGCTGGACAGTGACGAGGGCTTCTTCCTCAACGGCCGTCATGTCAAAATATACGGAGTCTGCCAGCATCATGACCTGGGCGCTCTGGGGGCTGCTGTGAACAGAGCGGCGCTGCGCCGCCAGCTCGTCCTGCTGCAGGAGATGGGAGTCAACGCCATCCGTACCGCGCATAATATGCCGGCGGTAGAGCTTATGGAGCTGGCCGACGAGATGGGCCTGCTGATTGTGTCGGAAGCCTTCGATATGTGGGAGCGCAGCAAAACGCCTTATGACTATGCACGGTTCTATCCGCAGTGGTGGAAGCGCGATATCGCCAGCTGGGTGCGGCGGGACCGCAACCGTCCAAGTCTGCTGATGTGGAGTATCGGCAATGAGATATACGATACCCATGCAGACAGCCGCGGCCAGGAGCTCACCCGGGAGCTGCAGGAGGAAGTGCTGATTCATGATCCGAGGGGCAATGCGTTCGTTACCATCGGCTCGAATTATATGCCTTGGGAGAATGCGCAGAAATGCGCGGATATCGTCAAGGTGGCAGGCTACAACTATGCGGAGAAATATTATGAACAGCATCACAAGGAGCATCCGGACTGGATCATCTACGGCAGTGAGACCTGCTCGACAGTGCAGAGCCGGGGAGTCTATCATTTCCCGCTGGCTCAATCTGTGCTTGCCGATGATGACCAGCAATGCTCTTCTCTAGGGAACAGTTCTACCAGCTGGGGCGCCAAAAGCACGGAGGCCTGTATCACCGCAGACCGGGATGCATCCTTCTCGCTGGGACAGTTTCTGTGGACGGGATTTGATTATATCGGGGAGCCTACCCCGTATCACACCAAGAACTCATATTTCGGACAGCTGGATACTGCCGGCTTCCCTAAGGATTCCTATTATATCTATCAGGCGGAATGGACAGATTACCGTACGCATCCGATGATTCATATCTTCCCGTACTGGGATTTCTCGCAGGGCCAGCTGATAGATGTGCGTGTCTGTTCGAATGCTCCGCGCATCGAGCTGTTCTTGAATGAAGTCTCGCAGGGCAGCGTGGATATCGACCATACTCATGGACACAAGCTGCTTGGCGAATGGCAGTTGCCTTATACGGACGGTGTACTGCGGGCGGTGGCTTATGATGAGAAGGGGGAGGTTGTTGCTGTAGAGCAAATCTCTTCGTTCGGAGATGCGGCTTCGCTTGTCCTTGCTCCCGACAAGCAGGTAATGACAGCAGACGGTACGGACCTTATCTTCGTAACGATCAGCACTCTGGATCAGGAGGGACGGCCGGTAGCGAATGCCAATAACCGCGTTCACCTCAGTATGGAGGGTCCCGGACGATTGATCGGTCTGGATAACGGGGACAGCACGGACTATGATTCCTACAAGGGCGTAAGCCGCCGCCTGTTCAGCGGCAAGCTGCTGGCAGTGATTGCCGGTACCCTGGAGGCCGGAACGATTACGCTGCGTGCGGCATCGGCAGATCTGGCTCCGGCTGAGCTTACGCTGCAATCCGTGCTTCCGGCAGCGGGAACGACAACTGAAGATGAGCTGTATCTGTATGCGCATTATCCGCTGGAGGCGGATGCGTCCTCCAGTCATCCGGAGAGCGGCAGGGCAGGGGAGATCCCGGTCCGCAAGCTGGAGATCATCTGTCCCGGGGGTAATATTCTGACGCCTGATCGCCCGTCGCTTCCTGTCCGTGTTAAGCTTCATCCGCAGGGGGCCACCTGGCAGGATGTCGAGTGGCGGATTACGAATGCCGCCGGAATTGATGCCAATATCGCCACCCTTGAGACGAACGGCCATGAAGCCGTAATCACGGCCTTAGGTGACGGAGAGGTGTACATCCGCTGCGGGACAGCCAATGGTGCTGACGGAATTCGGCTCTATTCGCAGATGGAATTCAAGCTTACGGGCTTCGGGCAGGCTTATCTGAATCCCTATGAGTTTGTTTCATCAGGATTTAACAGCAGCCACAGCCGGAATTTGACCAACGGCAATGAACGGGGGGTTGCCACCGCCCGCGAAGGGGAGAGCCTGATCTGCTTCGAACGGATCGACTTCGGCAGATATGGGGCCGATGAGATTATTCTGCCGATCTTCTCGCTGGATGATCAGGAATTTCCGATAGAGATATGGGAAGGCGTGCCCGGGCAGCCCGGTGCCGGGCGACTCACAACCGTGACTTACCAGAAGCCTTCCCGCTGGAATGTCTACCAGGAGGAACGGTATACGCTGCCCAGACGGCTGACGGGGATTACCTCGCTGTCCTTCATTCTGCGCAAGAAGATTCATTTGAAGGGCTTCACGTTTGTCAGCAAGACCAAGGCGTTCGAGCGTCTGGATGCACTGGCCAACACTGCGGTCTACGGCGATACTTTCACCATAACGGAGGAGGCTGTCGAGGGCATCGGCAACAATGTGTCGCTTATATTTGCCGGAATGGACTTCGGGGCAGCGGAATGCTCACGGATCGTCATCTGCGGACGCTCAGCGCTTGCGAACAATACAATGCAAATTCTGTTCAGCGGTCCTGCCGGTGAATCGAAGCAGCTGATTGAATTTGCCGGAAGCGCCAGCTATATGGAGCGTGAATTCACGCTGGAGCCGCCGGTAAGCGGCAGCCAGACCGTCACCTTCCTGTTCCTGCCGGGCAGCCAGTTTGACTTCAAGTGGTTCCGGTTCCTGCCGCCGTTCGCCTAGAATCTGTGCCATCCGGCGGTCCGCCGGCAGATTCTTAGGACAGACAACAGCAATCACCGCAAATAAGGGATACCGCACGCAGCCGGATGGCTGGCGTTTGCGGTATCCCTTTTGATGTTTGCGGTATCCCTTTGAGTGGGGCGTCTGCCAAGGCGAGGAAGCCCGCGTCTTCCTATCAGCAGCTATAGACCTTTCCGTCATCTCCTGCTTCACTCATCCGTACCTCAATAAGCTTCATTGCACTGAAGGCACTGACCGCATGGCGTTGTCCCCTGGCTACGGTATAGCTTCCGCCTGCAGAGGCAGCGGATGTGTGTCCGTTCACGGTTACCTCTCCATGACCGGATACAATCATCCAGGTCTTGGCGGAATGCGGACAGATCATTTCAGGGAGGTGATGGTCCGGCAGCAGGGTCAGCATGATCGTAAGGACAAGTCCGGCGCCGCCTGACTCACGATCGAGAACGGTATAGCTGCCCCAGCCCGTTTCTCCATACCGCATCTCCTTTGCTGAATGCTCCATCAGAATATCCTTGATCAGGTGTGCTTCCATCCTGTCGGCGATTAGGATGCCTTCGGGACCGGCTATGGCGACTATCCCGGAAACCCCAATGACATGCAGCGGGACCTCCAGCTCGTTAATAAGATAACTGTCTCCGCATTCTCCCCATAGCCCGCCTATTCCAATGACCTGTGCAGGCAGCCGGTCCGTCAGCGTATCCCAGCTTCCCAGGTCGGACCATTCGCCTTCATGTCTTATGGTGACAGCCTTGGTGCACCGCTCTGCCACTTCCTTATCGAAGCTGCGGACCGGGAGCCCTGGATAGAGCGCAGACAATGCCGCGAATCCGGCGGGCAGCTCCAGCCTCTCCAGATGCTTCTGCAGAAAGCCGAGCCGGAAAGCGAACACCCCGCAGTTCCATAACGCCTGTTGCTGTATCAGCTCCTGTGCCCTAGCCCTATCAGGCTTCTCTGCAAAAGAGATTACCGGGGCATACAACGCGCCAGAGTCCTCCTGTGCCGGGACGATATATCCGTATTGCTCCGAGGGATAAACAGGTCTTGTTCCAAGCAGGAGGAGTTCGGCTTGTGAGGCGTCCAGAATAGCTTCAAATTGAAGGAACTGGCGGAAGAAATCATCATCCGCGAACATATCGGCCGGGGCGATACAGATGATGTCCTCCGGCTGTGCCTTTCCGGCGGCAAGCAAGTGCAGCGCGCCGAACGCGGCAGCAGTGAAGGTCCCGCGCTTGTATGGCTCTCCGATTACCGGATAATTGCTCCCGGTATGCCGCTGCGTGAGAGCCACCTGCTCCTGATGGGCTACGAACAACAGGGATTCATCCAGCCCGGCCTGAGCGAGCTGACGGCATACCCGCCCGATCATGGATTCTGTGCCCCCGCCCGGTGCAGGCAGCAGCGGCAGGAACATCTTGGAGCGGATGCTGCCGGACAGGGGCCACAGCCGCTGGCCGGAGCCGCCGCACAGAAGAATAGTATGCATCAAGATCAATCCTCCTTAAGGCTTGCCCGGAGTGGAATATCCCTTGCGCTGATGGAAGGAGAGCGAGCGGTAAGACCCGGCATACTTCTGAATCTGCGCTTGCGTCAGCAAGCCTGCCGGGATCTTCAGCGATTTATTATTGGCGTTCTTGAGCAGCACTGCGGCGCGGTGTCCGCTGTACACATAGTTGGCATAGGTCTCGAACTCGGAGAAGCCGAACTGTCTCTTCTTGTTGATACTGCGGAGAATGGCGGCATGCCAGGACATTCCGTGCCGGGCTTCAATAGTACGTTTGAGACGGGCCAGCTTCGCGGACTCGAACAGCATGTAGTGGGTCACGAACGACTTGGGCGCAGGCGCAGGGGTACCGAGCAGCTTGCGGTAGGTGCGGAAATACTCCGGCTGGCTCCAGTTACGGCAATAGAAGATGCTTTTCCCGCCGGAACGGAAACGATGGGGACGAATGAGCACCGTATCCGCATCAATGACCAGGAAATATTTCTCGCGGCAAATATGATCTCCGTTCATCTTCAGCAGCTGCTGATACAGCCAGCCTGACCGGTTCCAGCGGGAGGAGGAGTAGCGGATAGCTTTTTTGGTGAACGGCAGGACAGTGGTTTCATCGACAAAGACACAGCGTTTGCGGGAGCACAACTGTCTGATTCTACTGTTATTCGGCGAGACAATGTAGATATGGCTGATAGGGTGCCGGATATAACGGCGAAGACTATCAATCACATAGGGGAGGGTGGCGAGATCTTTTTCAATCGCAGGGATCAGGATGTCGATCGAAGGAGCATTTGAGGCCATACTTACCGCAGCATCGGACATGGATTCATCTCCATACATAAATTGATATTTGACGTCTTCACTAGGGTATGCCTGCGGATCGGCGCTTGATAGGGCCATAATCCTGAGAAAGTTAATCTTTCTGTACGGGGCAAATGATCTATCCAAGTGCATCTCCAACGGCATAGGATACAGTGAATATGTAATTTTATGTAAAAGGGAGCGTGGCTCCCATCCCGGACAGGAGCGTGCATAAGTGACAGCCAAACAGGTTCAGTCAGGACGGAGCAAATGGGTTAAGACACAACTGCTGCTTAAGAACGAGACCATCAAGGCGTTCATCCCCGATACCCGGAGATTTAACAGGCGCAATCTGAAGCAGATGATGCACGGTTATGGAATGATCTATATCAAGCCGGAACGGGGAACGTATGGCATGGGAGTGATCCGCGCGGAGCGGAGTGTGCGTGGGGGATATACGTACCAGTATGAGGAGACTCTGCGCCGGTTCACTACGTTTGAGGCTTTTCATCACAGTCTTGCAACCAGAATCGGCAAGAGGAGTTATCTGCTGCAAAAAGGCATTCACCTGCTGAAGCAAAACGGGCGGCGATTCGATATCCGGGTGATGGTGCAGCTTAGTCCCAAGGGGGTGTGGGAAGCTACCGGGATTATCGGCCGGCTCGGGCATCCGCGTAAAATTGTGACCAACTACCACAGCGGCGGCAAACCGACGGCAGTGGAGCATTTGCTCTCCGCCCGTCTGTCTGCTCAGCAGCTTGTACAGCTTAAGCGGGAGATGAACCGGCTCGGCACACGCATAGCCCGGCAACTGAAGAAGACGTATCCGCATCACCGGCAGTTTGGTGTAGACATCGGACTGGACCACGGACTGAAGCCGTGGATTATTGAAGTGAACATGAATCCGGATCCTTATATTTTCAATCAGCTCAAGGATAAATCCATGTACCGCAGAGTCATGAGATACCGGAGGCTGTGCCAGAAACAGAAATGCCGTTAAGCCATAACGCAGGGCGGGGACGTCACCATGTGAGGCGTCTCCTTCCCGCCCCCGCCGGAGCAGTCATAGCGAAATACAGGTACTTTATAGTAAAATAAGATAAATTTGACCATGGAGCGCCCTCCTGAAGGGCGGATATTCATGGCGAACACTAAGCATACAAAGGTGGCAGGACAAGCTCATGAGAAAAAGTGTTGTGTTTAAAGCGGTTTCATGTTACTTTAGAGTCAATAAAAACGTTTTTATCAAAAAGGAACAATGATATGGCTAAGATAACGATCAAAGATGTCGCACGGGAAGCCGGGGTCTCCATCTCGACAGTCTCTAATGCCCTGAATGATGTGGATGTGCTGAGCCCCGAGACCAAGGCCCATATCCTGAAGGTGGCCCAGCGTCTGAATTACGTTCCGAATCTGAACGGCAAGCTGCTGAAATCAGGGACCACGAAGATGCTTGGGTTCTTCACAACAAGTGTGTCCGGTCCATACTTCTACAAGCTGGTAGAATCGATGTCCCGTCAATGCGACCGCCTGGGCTATGGCCTGAATGTATTCGTCACCAAGGACAAACATGTGATTATGAGCAATATCCTCGGACGGCGCGTGGACGGCGTCATAATCTATGAGGAGCTGGGCATCGACGAGCAGGACATTGCCGCCATGAAGAAAGATCAGATCAAGGCGGTGTTCCTGGACCGGGTGCTGGAGGACGAAGGCATGGGCAGCATTATATTTGATTCCTACGAATCAGGCTATGCCGCTACGAAGTATTTAATCAGTCTGGGGCATAAGCGAATTGCCTATATCTCCGGCGTGGATACGATGTTCGACAGTGTGCAGCGGAAGGAGGGCTATCTGGCCGCGCTGCGCGAATACCAGCTTCCGGTGGAGGAGGATTTTATCCTTCAGGGATATTTTGAAGAGGACAGCACCTATAATGCCGTCAAGTCTTACATCCGCCTGCATCCCGGGAAGATGCCCGATGCCTTCCTGGCCGGCAATGATATCAGTGCAATGGGCTGTATTCAAGCGCTCAAGAGCTATGGTTACGAAGTGCCGCAGGATGTCAGCGTGATGGGCTTCGATGATATTGATATCGCCCCTTATTATTCGCCGCCGCTTACGACGGTAAGGAATCAGATTGCAAGGCAGGGCATGCTGGCGATTGATCATCTGGTTCATATGATTCAGGATAAGGAGCAGGGCGCGGCACAGAAGCTGCAGGGTGAGCTGGTCGTCAGAGGCTCAAGTCAGGTGAAGCTGGAGCGGAAGGACCGCAGGTAGAGGGCAGCGGGTGAAACTGATTTTACAGGAGGGAGATTTTCTTGCGCCAAAATAAAAACGTTTTTATCATCTTTGACTATATGGAGAGGGGGACAAGATCATGAATAAGACAGCAGCTTCTACAGCATCAGCTTCCATCCCGCCATCCGCCAAGAAGCCCGTGGGGCAGCGGATCAAAGAATTTGTAACCGATTACAAAAGGCAGTGGGAGATTCAGTCGATGGTGCTGCCGGGCATTATTTTTATGATTATTTTCTGCTACATACCGATCTACGGGCTGACAATTGCCTTCAAGAATTATACAGTCATTGATACCTTGTCTACTGCACCCTGGGTAGGGCTGGACAACTTCAGGATCATTCTGTCGGACGAATATTTCTGGGATGCGGTCATGAATACGCTGGGGATCAGCTTCCTGAAGCTGGGCATCGGATTCATTATTCCGATTATTCTCGCCATTATGATCTATGAGCTGAACATGGGCCGCTTCAAAAAATTCGTCCAGACCATCTCCTATCTGCCGCATTTCCTGTCCTGGATCGTCCTGGGCGGGATGCTGATCACCTGGTTCTCCACCTCGGGCTTGTTCAATGAGCTGCTGCTGAATCTCGGGCTGATCTCGAAGCCGTCCAACATCCTGCTGGATGCCGGGAAGTACTGGTGGATTGCCACGCTGTCCGATATCTGGAAGGAAGCCGGATGGGGAACGATTCTGTATCTGGCCATTATGGCCAAGATCGACCCTACCTACTACGAAGCGGCACGGATCGATGGAGCGGGACGGCTCCGCCAGATCTGGAATATCACCCTTCCGAACATGAAGGCGATCATCAGCCTGAATCTGATTTTGACGGTAAGCGGCCTGCTCGGCTCCAACCTGGATCAGACGCTTGTATTGATGAACTCGCAGAACCGTGAGAAGGCTGAGGTCATCAATTCCTATGTGTACCGGATGGGGATGACGCAGGGTGATTTCTCTTATGCTACGGCCGTCGGCCTGGGTGTCTCCATTGTGTCGGTAATCCTGCTGCTTATGGCCAACAAGGTCACCAGTAAATTGAACGATAATCAATCCGTGTTGTAGAGGGGGCGTTAGAGTGAATCGGAAGGTCATACGGGAAGATCTCGACAGCCGGATCTTTGATGCGGTAAATAAGGTGTTGTTGGTCTGCTTCATGGTTATTATTCTCGTTCCCTTATGGAACGTAATTATCTCCTCCCTTAGTTCGGGCAGGGCGCTTGCCGAGGGCGGATTCATCTTCTGGTCCAAAGAATTCTCGCTGGAGAACTACCGGGCGGTATTCAATGACAGCAGCATCGGTCAATCCTTCGTGGTCTCTGTCGCCAAGACGTTCCTCGGAGTGATCACCCACGTATTCTTTTGCGCAATGATCGGCTATGGTCTCAGCAAAAGATACATCCGCGGGCGCAAGCTGTATGTGGCGATGGGCGTCATTACGATGTTTTTCTCCGGCGGAATGATTCCGACGTATCTGCTGATCAAGTCGCTCGGGCTGCTGAACAGCTTCTGGGTCTATATTATCCCGGCCTTATTCAGCTATTACGATGTGGTGATTCTGATGAACTTTTTCCGCAACGTGCCGGATTCGCTGGAGGAGTCGGCCAAGATTGACGGCGCAGGCGACTGGCATATTTTCCTGAAAATCTTCATTCCGCTGTCCATGCCCGCGATGGCAACGATCGCCCTGTTCAACGGGGTGGGACAATGGAACGACTTCATGACCACGAAGCTGTATATTACCGATCAGGCGCTCTACCCGCTGCAGATGAAGCTGTACGAGATTATTGTGCAGTCGCAGACCCAGTCCATGCAGAATATTGGAGGCTCCGTCGTGATTGAGACCACCACCAAAGGGGTCCAGCTGGCCACGATTGTCATTACCACACTGCCGATTGTTGCGATGTATCCCATTCTTCAGCGGTACTTTATCTCCGGCATGATGCTTGGGGCGGTCAAGGAGTAGAAGAGGTTCACTACATTATAGGAGGTCAAGAAGATGATCAAGATGACTAAAGTTCTCGGCAAAAAGACGCTTAAGCCCGTGCTGCTCCTGATGGCAGCTATGCTGGTGGCGGCAGGGTGCAGCTCCGGCGGCGGTTCCGCTAAGGAAGTAGAGGTATCGCTTGAAGGCCGGTATACGGTAGACCCGGAGACTCCGGCCTGGCAGTTGGATAAGAAGAGCGAGACTACGGACTTAACCTGGTATGTGAACGCGGACTGGTGGAATACGGACTTCGGCAAGGATGTAGTCACCAAGAAGATCAAAGAGGATCTGAACATCAATATCAAGTTTATTACCGGGGACGATACGAAGCTGAATACGTTCTTCGCGGGCGGCGATATGCCGGATCTGCTGACCATCTTCGACTCCAATTCGCCGGTTGTGCAGAAGGCCGCCACCTGGGCGCTTCCGCTGAACGAGCTGGCGGAGAAATATGACCCGTATTTCAACAAGGTGGCTGCGGCCGACACGCTGAACTGGTTCCAGCTGAAGGACGGCAAAACCTACGGTTATCCGAACTATTCCAATACCCAGGCTGATTATGACAGCGGCAATATTCCGGCGAAGACGGCTTTTGTCATCCGTAAGGATGTCTATGAGACGCTGGGCAGCCCTGACTTCGGAACCCCGGAGGCCTTCAGGAAGTCGATGAGCGAAATTAAGGCCAAGTTCCCGGATATGATCCCCTTCGGATTCAATGCGATTGGGGAAGGGACCGGCTCGCTCGGGGATGCGCTCCAGGACTTCATCGGCGTTCCGCTGGAGACGGAGGACGGCAAGTTCTACAACCGCAATCTGGATGAGGATTATCTGACCTGGCTGCGGACGCTGAATGCGGTGTACCGGGACGGGGCGATCAGTGATGACAGCTTCGCGGATGACGGAACAGGCTTTGAGGAGAAGGTGAAATCCGGCAAATATGCTACGATGCTGCTCGATGGTACGCCTCAGCAGGGCGGCAATCTGCAGATCTTCATGAGTGCCAATCCCGGCAAGGAGTATATGGCCGTTGACGGGCCGCAGAGCACCGTAGGGCATGAGCCGACCCTCAATCAATCCGGGATTACCGGCTGGATGATCAATTACATTACGAAGAATTGCAAGGACCCGGCCAAAGCGATTCAAATCTTCACGTACCTGCTGAGCGAAGAAGGACAGAAGCTGATGAACTACGGGGTTGAAGGCGTGACGTATAAATCGAACCCGGACGGTACAGTTGAGCTGCTGCCGGAAGTGAAGGACCTGCAGCTTAATAATGCGGATAAGTTCAAGAAGGACTACCGGATGGGGGAATTCATGTTCTTCGGACATGACCGTCACAAAGCGCTGAGCAAGGATGCGTTCCCCGAGTCCATCAAGCAGATGCAGGAATGGGGCAAGGGCAAGCTGAAGCCGCACTTCATCCTGGAGAATATTAACCCGGATCAGGGAACGCCGGAGGCCCGCGGCCAGACTGCCATTAATACGAACTGGAACACCACGCTGGTCAGTATGATCCGTGCCAAGGACGAGGCAACCTTCGACAGTATTCTGGCGGAGCATATAGCCTTCCTGGACAAGAACAACTGGAGCAAGATCGTAGAGGTGCGCAGCGAGAAGATGAAGGCCAATAAGGAGAAACTGGGCATTAAGTAAGCAAGGAACAAGGAGGGGCCCGCTTGGGCCCTTTTCTATAAAAAGATGGAGGGATAACCTATGCGTGAAATTATCATGTACCAGTCTAACAGTGAAGACGAGCTGTTTGTGGAGCAAGTGGCCGCAGAGCTGCCGCAGCTACCGGCTGATGCGCTAACTGCCACCATTGAAATAGATGCCGGTCAAACATATCAGGTGATGGATGGCTTCGGAGCTTCCTTCACCGACTCGGCCGCCTACCTGATCCATCAGGTGCTTGCTGAAGAGCAGCGGACAGCGGTTATGCAGAAGCTGTTCGATCCGCTGGAGGGCATCGGCTTGTCCTTCCTGCGTAATCCCATGGGGGCATCGGATTATGCCAGAACGGTCTACAGCTATAACGATATGCCTGAAGGCGGGAGCGATCCGGCGTTAGCCGGATTCACCATTGCCCATGATGAAGGGGACATTATTCCTCTGGTGCAGGAGGCACTCAGGCTTAATCCTGAGCTGAAGCTGATGGCTTCGCCGTGGAGCGCCCCGGGCTGGATGAAGACCAGCGGATCGATGATCGCCGGGAGTCTGAAGCCGGAGCACTACCAGGTGTACGCGGATTATTTCGTCCGCTTCATTCAGGCTTATGCCGCTCATGGCTTGCCCGTCTATGCTGTCACAGTGCAGAACGAGCCGCTCTATGAACCGCAGCACTACCCCAGCATGCTGATGCTGCCGGAGGAGCAGCGGGAGTTCATCCGGGGTTATCTGAAGCCTGCCTTCAGGGAGCACGGGCTGGACACCAAAATCTTCTGCTACGATCATAACTGGGACCGGCCGGATTACCCGCTGACGGTGCTGAAGGGAGCGGAAGCGGAGGTAGACGGTGTGGCCTGGCACTGGTATGGCGGTGCGGCGTCAGCCCAGTCGGAAGTGCTGGCGGCTTACCCTGATAAAGAGGTGCATTTCACCGAAGGCTCGGGCGGGGAATGGATTCCCCCGTTCGAGCAGGCCTTCTCCAATGTGATGCGCACGGGAATTGAGATTCTGCGGAATCACAGCAAGTCATTTGTGCTATGGAATATGGCCTTGGATGAGCAGAACGGCCCCACCGTGCCCGGCTTCGGCCAGAGCACCTGCCGCGGGGTAGTGACCGTTAACCAGCAGACCCGTGAGCTGACCTATACCCTGGACTATTATGCGCTGGCCCATTTCAGCAAGGTGATCCTTCCCGGGGCGCTGCGCCTGGCATCTGCCGCCAACCGGGAGCATCTGCGCTCGGTTGCCTTCCGCAACGCGGACGGCTCGCTAGCGGTCGTCCTGTTCAACGACGGGGAGGCAGCAGAGAATGTAGCTGTGCGGCTGGAGGGGGAGGAGCTGCTAACCTGCTCTATCGCCGCGAAGGGCGCGGTTTCGGTGAAGGTGGCGGGTAAGAGGGAGTAGCGGTTTAGTGTAGACGAAGACTCAGGCTGCCGGATTTTTCCGGACAGCCTGAGTCTTTTTTGAAATATAAGAATTTATATGTTTCACGCAATAACTTATCCTTATATTTCTCGCTGAAACAGTACCGTCCTTCAAAAGGACGGCAAAGCCGTTTCCACTTGGCGAGTAGCAGGGAAATATCGCCCTGGCGGAATGAATACGGAAAACCGAATACAATGCGATGGCATGAGGGTGCCCGGTCCAAATGTAATCGGAAAACCGATTACATTCGGTCAACGCGATTTTTCTAATTACTGTTTACCTTTGAAAATGCCCGCGATCTCATCCAGCAGCCTGTCCAGCGTAATCGGATCGTCGAAGTTATACTTGCTGTCAAGGGTATACACGCGGCCTTCTTTGACGGCGGGGATAGCCTTCCACAAGCCGCTGTCCATCAGCGCCGATTGTCTCGCAGCCGTCTTGCTGCTGCTGTCGGTAAGGAGGAACATATGCTTCCCCATATACTGTGGCAGCACCTCGTCGGAGATGGTCACGAACCGTTCACCGGCATCGACCAGCTTCTGTACGCCTTCTGCCGGCTTGAAGCCAAGCTGTCCGTACAGCGTTTCGTTCAGGCCTTTGCCGCCCATGATATACAGCTCGGAGCCAAGTACAAGCAGGGAGGTAGCCGTATCGCCTTCTGTCAGGTTGAGCTGCTTCTTCACGGAGGCAACCTTAGTCTTATAATTGTTGAACCATGTATCGGCCTGCGCGGTGAGACCGAACAATTCTGCAATCTGGCGGACGCGTTCTTCGGTCGGGAAGGTGCCGTCCAGCCCTACCACCACGGTCGGAGCGATTTTGCTTAACGCTTCAATCCCGGTCTCGTCCCAGTCGTCGAAGATAATCAGGTCGGGTGAGAGGGCAAGGATTTTCTCAGGGGAGAAAGGGTAGCCGATATCCTCTATCCCTTCGAGCAGATCGGGGTAAGCCACTTGAGTGCCGATGACGCTTAAGGAAGCCCCTATCGGCTTGATGCCCAGCGCCAGCAGGTCACCCGGATTACTGCCAACATACACAATCTTCTGAGGATCGGCGGGAATTTCAACCTCCCGTTTCTTGTAATCCGTATATTTCCGTGTTGCAGCAGCAGCTTCCGTGACAGCCGCCGGGCTGGCTTCAGGTGCTACGGTTGGTTGACTTGTGGCTGCTGCTGTAGGAGCTGTTGCAGCCGTATTGTCCGGCTGGCTGCAGGAGGCCAGAATTAAGGTGAAGAGAAGCAGGGTTAACGGAAGTACTAATCTTTTGATGCTTGGCATGCGCTAGGGCTCCTTTGGGAGTATGTATTTAAATGATTATGATAATCATTATCATTTAAATATGATAGAGTGGAATAGCGGCTTTGTCAATCTCGAAGTTGGTCTGATCTAAGGTAACGAGGGGACATTCAGGCGTCTTTTTTTCCTGGAAAAAAATAACTGTAAGCCGATTTACAGCCGAAGAGAGCACCCGGAGCTATAAAATGATAGAATGATAGTCATAGTCTTATACAGGGAGTGAATTTCTTATGAAAAAGATTGCTGCCGGGGTCATTGCCGGAGCGATACTGATGGTGGGTGCGCAGGCGCTGGGCGCTTCGGCTACACTGGTAGGAAAGGCCATTCAAGCGGAATATACGGTAAATGTGTATGGGAAGAAGCTGGCCGATCCGGCCATTGTCATTGACGGCAAGAGTTATGCGCCTGTGCGCGCCATCGGTGAATTGGCCGGATTCAAAGTGACGGTGAAGGGCAAAACGATCAGTCTGGATGACAAAGGGCGCCCGGCTCCTCCGCTGTCTGACGAGAAGAGCTCGCTGGTTGGTCCTGTGCCGGTCAACACACCTGATCCTGCCTTGACGGCGGCCAAGAGTAAAATTGATATCATTGACGAGAAAATTGATACTGTGGTCACTAACATCCTTACCACCAGCAGCCTGCTGAAGACGAGTCCAGGAAGTGCCGACCTGAAGCAGAAGCTGGAGCAGTACAAGGAAGAATATGCCGATCTGTTGAAGCAGAAGGATCAGGAGCTGCAAAGATAGATAAGGTGCCCCGTAGCCATGAATGGGATTGACCATGGGCTGCGGGGCTTTTTTGTCGGATATACATGTTCTAGCTTGCCCGTTCAGCCGCCGAGGTGTCACCCTCATTCAAGGCCAGTCTGCGGACCAGCGGGGGCAGGGCGAATGCGTAATACACACAAACCAGCAGCGTGCATACCGCTAGAAGATAGTGCAGCCAAGTGACGGATACGATAGCGGGAAAAGCGAGAGCAACCAGCCCGAGCGCCAGCGAATGGCCGAGCATCATAATGGGCTCAATCAGAGCATTGACGCGCCCCATATTCCCCGGGATGACCAGCTCCGGCAGCCAGCTGCCGATGGCGATGTTCACCGGGGCAATGCAGAAGCCTTCTAAGAGAACGAGGGGAAGATAGACCCAGATGCTATTCGCCGAGCCCAGGGCAACAATGAACAGGCTGGAGAGCAGCAGTCCGGTAATCAGCACCCGGGCCCGCGTGAACCGGCGGATGAGCGGAGAGGCTGCCAGGCTTCCGGCCAGATACCCGATGCCCAGGCACAGAGTAATTAGAGAGGCATGAACCATGTAGGAATCTGGACTGAGCTTGTATTTCATCGTAAAAATAGGGAGGACCGCAAAGACCCCATTGACGATTCCGAAGAACAGGAAGCCGGAGATGAGCGTCAGGAGCAGCTTGTGGCTGAGGATATAACGAAGACCTTCCAGGAAATCCCCGATGAGCCGGGGAAAACGGATATCCTTCAGGGCGTGGCGGCCGCCGGGCATCCGTACATCCTCATGGAACCGGCAGCTTAGAATCAGCAGTCCGGAGAGGAGGAAGCTGATGCCGTCGATCAGAATGGCGCCTTCAATGCCAAGAAAACGGTAGGCGAATGCCCCGAGGCTCATGCCGAACAGCATGAACAGTCCCATAATCATCTGGTTCAGGCCTACAGCCTGCACATATTGCTCCTGGCCGATGCTGCCCTGCAGCAATCCCATCTCGGCAGGACCGAAGAACTTCGCTACGGCGCTGCGCAGGAAGAGAAGCAGGAAGCATAGGGTCAGCAGCCCGAAATGCAAGGCTACGAGGAGCAGCAGCGTTAATCCCGCCCTGATCCAATCGCTGTATACAGCGATACGGGCGCGGTCAAGCAGGTCGGCGATCACCCCTACCAGCCAGAATACGGCCAGAGTAGGCAGAGAATACATCAGTTCAGCGGTTGCCGCCAGCGCTGGACGGGTACTGAAGTGATCGACCAGATAATAGGCAAAGGCCATATTGCCGACCACCGTTCCGAGCTGGGAAGCGAAGTTGGCCAGGAACAGCCTGGTGAAGACAGGGTTGCGAAAAAGCGCGGACATATAATGCCTCCTATTCCTGAGCCGGACGGGACCCGGGGTTCAGCAGTTGCTTCAGATAATCGAGCAGTGCCTGAATCTGTAATTCCGTACGGGCAAGCTCCGGCCCTACAGCCAGGGTGTGTGTCGCTATCCCTTCCTGGTAAGAGGCAGCAATTCTTGCTACCTGGGCAAGCGGCTGCTCCGGGCTGAATTCCCCGCGTTCCACCCCTGTGCGCAGCAGTCGCGCAAAGCGTGTGAGGCCCGCCTCGTAACGCTTCAGCAGCAGGCTTCTCCGCCGTTCATCCCTTGAACCGCCAAGGAAATACTCATAGAAAGCAGGCATGAAGCTCCCGCCCGGCATCCGCATAAGGTCAGCCTGTTGATCGGCGTACATCTGTAGGATGACATCCCAGATCCCAGGTTGCTTAGCTGTTAGCTCTGCCAGATAAGCCTCATACTCCATGTCCTGCTGATCCAGCAGCGCCTCGAAGATCTCCTCCTTTGTCTGAAAATACAGATAGATCCAGCCGCGGCTCATCCCGGTTTCATCCAGGATATCCTTGAAGGTAGCGGCTTCATAGCCTTTGGCGGTGAATACCAGCTTCGCGGCATTCAGGATTTTGGAGCGCCGTTCTTCCTTCTGCTGATCAGAGATTCTAGGTGACATTCGGATTCCTCCTTTTTAATAATGACACATGCGTCATTATTATTATAGTGACACGGTTGTCACTTTGCAAGAAAGCGCTATACATTATTTTATAACACGTGTTATACTCGCTTTGAGGTGCTGAATTATGGGCAAAAAAAGAGTAACCAGCTTTGATGTAGCCAAACGGGCAGGCGTGTCGCGCAGCGTTGTTTCTGCGGTGCTCAACGATACGCCCGGCATCGGGGTTGGGGCAGATACGCGTGAGGCTGTGCTGGAAGCGATCCGTGAGCTGAATTATCATGTGGACGCGGGTGCGCGCAGCATGAAGACGGGAAGAAGCATGACACTGGCCGCTTATGGAGATACGCGCCATCCACTGTTCACCCGGCTGCTGGAAGGGATGCAGCGGGAGTGTGAGCTGAGCGGGTATCACATTCTGCTCTGTTCCCCGCGCCCCAAGGGGAATGCAGGCGGCAGAGCCGAGCTGCTGGAATTGTATCACCAGCGGAAGATCGACGGGATAGTCACCCTGGACCACACCAGCTACCGGGACGAAGAATGGGCCTCCCGTGTCAGCGGCGCCGGAGTCCCTTATGTCTCCGTGGAAGGGTATGCGGAAGTGCCGGGAGTATACTCGGTACTGGCTGATTATTCCGGCAGTGTGAAGACTGCACTGGAATACTTGATGCGGGAAGGCACGGCACAGCAGCCGGGGCCGGTCTACGCCGAGGTATATCATCAGCTTGACGCGGATAACTGGGCGGAGCGGAACCGCCGGGAAGCCTACATGGGCTGGTGCACAGCGCATGGGATGGAGCCGGTAATCCTTCGCTTGGAGGAGCATGGCGGCGCGTGGGCAGAATGCCTGCAGGGACTGGCGGGAGATTCCGGCCAGTTGAATGCGCCGCTCCTGGTCAACTGGTCAAGCGCGATCCCGGAGCTGTACCGGACGGCCCATAAGCTGGGCCTGCGGATCGGCGAAGACCTGCGCATCATGGCCGCCGATAATACCATCCAGGGCCACCGGCTCAGCCTACCATCCTTAAGCTGCGTTGAGATCCCCTATGTGAGTATGGGGGAAGAGGCCGTACGCTGCCTGCTTCAGCAGATGGGCGGCGGCAAGGAAGCCGGGCAGGCGGAGAAGATCTGGCTCCCGGCCGTGCTGAGAGCGGGGGAAAGCGCGTAGCTGCTGGTGGAAGTGGAGCTAAAGTGTTAAGTGCTGGTGGTAGTGTAGCTGGCGCGGCTGGTAGCGTGGAGTGGGCTGGATGGACTGGATGCTGGAATGGGATGGATAAATCCCTCCGGCCCGGCTGGAAATGGGCCGGATGCTGTAAGGAGAGAGATAAATCCCTTTGAGTTGGCCGAAAGTGAGCTGGATGAGCTAGTGGAAATAGTCTATGTGAGTGAATGAGGAGCACTAATGCACCTGAATTAGCCGAAAGTGGGCTAGGCGCGGGAATGGGGTGCACTAATGCACCTGAATTAGCCGAAAGTGGGCTAGGCGCGGGAATGAAGTGCACTAATGCACCTGAATTAGCCGAAAGTGGGCTAGGCGCGGGAATGAAGTGCACTAATGCACCTGAATAAGCCGAAAGTGGGCTAGGCGCAGGAATGAGGAGCACTAATGCACCTGAATTAGCCGAAAGTGGGCTAGGCGCGGGAATGAGGTGCACTAATGCACCTGAATTAGCCGAAAGTGGGCTGGGCGCGGGAATGAGGTGCACAAGTGCACCTGAATTAACCGAAAGTGGGCTAGGCGCGGGAATGAGGTGCACTAATGCACCTGAATTAGCCGAAAGTGGGCTAGGCGCAGGAATGAGGAGCACAAGTGCACCTGAATTAGCTGAAAGTGGGCTAGGCGAGCGAATGAGGAGCACTAATGCACCTGATCTCAGCCAGCCCCCACTTTTTGCTCGTTTAATAACACGTGTTATAACGAAGGAGGAGAATGAAGAATGAATATGTTCTGGACAGAGGATAAGCTTGGCGCGCGGTTGAGAGAGTTGGAAGGGTACCGGTACCGTGAGGGGATTACACTTGAGGAATGGCAGGTTACTGAGGATCTGGAAGGAGCTAACGGTGCCTATCCTACTGCACTTGACGGGGGCAGGAAGCTGCGGACCGGGGAGCATTGGACCGGCTACGATGCCTATCTGTGGCTGCACCGCAAGGTGAGCGTGCCTGCGGACTGGCAGGGTAAGCGTGTTGTCGGGCTGTTCGATTTCGGGCGCACCGGCGGGGGGAATAACAGCGGATTCGAATCGCTGCTCTATCTGGACGGGAAGCCGTATCAGGGGGTGGACTCCAACCACCAGGAGGTGTTCCTGGAGGACGGCACCGCCGGGCGGGAGCTGGATTTCACCTTCCGCTTATGGTCGGGCCTGAACGGCGATGGGCAGCTGATTCCGCAGGAGCACCGAATCAAGCGGGCAGAGCTTGCCTATCTGGATGAGTCCGCCGACAACCTATACTATACCGGGCGGGCGGCGCTCGGGACCATCAAGCAGCTTCAGGACAGCCAGACTGAGAAGCATGAGCTGCTGGCCGCCTTGAACAAGGCTTTCAACAGACTGGACTGGTCCAGACCCGGAAGCGCGGCGTTCTATGCTTCAGTTCAGGAAGCCGAAGCGCTGCTGCGTGAGGCGCTCGCCCGGATGGAGCGGCAACATCCGGTGACGGTAACCGCCATAGGCCATACGCACATCGATGTGGCCTGGTTATGGCGGCTGACCCACACCCGCGAAAAAGCCGCCCGCTCCTTCTCCACTGTACTGCGGCTGATGAAGGAGTTCCCGGAGTACATTTTTTTGCAGACTCAGCCTCAGCTCTATGCATACATCAAGCAGGATTACCCTGAGATCTATCAGGAGATTAAGCAGCGGGTGGAAGAGGGCCGATGGGAAGCCGGAGGGGCGATGTGGCTGGAAGCGGACTGTAATCTGACAAGCGGCGAGTCGCTGGTGCGGCAGATTTTGTACGGAACGAAGTTTTTCCGTGAAGAGTTCGGCGTGGACTGCAAATACTTATGGCTGCCGGATGTGTTCGGCTATAGCTGGGCGCTGCCGCAGATTCTGCGCAAGTCGGGCATTGACACCTTCATGACGACCAAGATCAGCTGGAGCCAGTACAACCGGATGCCGCATGATACGTTCCAGTGGAGAGGAATTGACGGCAGCGAGGTGCTGACCCACTTCATCACGACGCCGGAGGGCCCGGAATCGGGTGCCTGGTATTACACCTATAATGGCCTGATCGAGCCGTTCTCCGTGCAGGGAATCTGGGAGCAGTACCGGGACAAAAACCTCAACCGCGAGCTGCTGCTATCCTACGGATACGGAGACGGGGGCGGCGGTGTCAACCGCGAGATGCTGGAGATGCGGCGGCGTCTGGATACGATGCCGGGTCTTCCGCAGGTGAAGACGGGCCGGGCAGCGGAGTACTTCGAGCGGCTCCATGAGACGATAGATGCTACAGAGGAGTATGTGCATACCTGGGACGGGGAGCTATACCTGGAGTACCACCGGGGAACCTATACCAGCCAGGCCTATAACAAAAAAATGAACCGCAAGCTGGAGCTGCTCTACCGCGAAGCAGAATGGCTGCAGATGCTCTGGGCGGCGGAAAGCGGCGGATTCGGCCAGTATCCTGCGGACTCGCTTCTGGAAGGCTGGCAGACCATTCTGCGCAACCAGTTCCATGATATTATTCCCGGCTCCTCCATTCACGAGGTATATCAGGATTCACGGGTGGAATATGCGGAAGCGGAGCAGCTTGGCCTGGCAGCGCGGACGGCTGCTGTGGAGGGGCTTGTCGGCCTGCCGTCTGCGGGTTCACTTGCAGCACATGCCGGTCTCCCTGCGGAGTCTGCCGGGGGTTCGCCTGCGCCGCAAGCCGGGCTCTCTCCGGCGGGAGTCCCGCTGCGCACAGAATATACACTGTTTAACAGCGCCTTCTTCACTGCGCCCCGGCTGGCAACCGTGTCTCACGATGCAGAGAACGCCATCTGGACGGATGCCGAGGGCAACCGGCTAAATGCACAGCGCTCCGGCGGGCAGTGGCTGGTGGAGACAGCGGCGGTCCCGGCGATGGGCAGTGCAGTGATTGTTGCCGCTGAGCCTGGCGGTTCCGAAGCCGCTCAGCCAGAACCCTCTGTTCCCTTCCGCTGGCAGGATTCCACACTAACCACTCCTTATTATATTCTGGAGTGGAATGCGGACGGACAGCTGAGCCGGGTCTTCGATCGCAGGGCCGCTCGGGAGGTGCTGGCCCCGGGCGAATGCGGCAATGTGCTGCAGGTGTTCGAGGATAAGCCGAAGATGTTCGATGCGTGGGATATTGATTTATTTTATCAGGAGAAAATGCAGGTCATCACCGATCTGCGCTCCGTCAAGCTGCTCGAATGCGGCCCGCTCCAGGCGGTGCTGGAATTCGTCTGGAGCTATATGGATTCCACCATCATCCAGAAGGTCAAGGTCTATGCCGGAAGCGCGCGGATTGATTTCGAGACCTACGTAGACTGGCATGAACAGCACCAGCTGCTAAAGACGGCATTCCCGGTTGCCGTGCGGGCTACTGAAGCAACTTATGATATCCAGTTCGGTAACGTGAAGCGGCCGACCCACTGGAATACAAGCTGGGATTATGCACGGTTCGAGAGCGTAGGTCATCAGTGGGCGGATCTATCGGAGCGGGGCTATGGGGTCAGCCTGCTGAATGACTGTAAATACGGCTACGACATTAAGGATCATACGATGCGGCTGTCGCTGATCAAATCGGCGACCAGCCCCGACCGGCTGGCGGATCAGGGAGAGCATAACTTTACGTATTCGCTGCTTCCGCATGAAGGGGATTGGGTGGCTGCGGGCACGGTACAGGAAGCGTGGGTACTTAATCAACCTCTTCTGGCGGTTGCAGGCGGATATGCAGCGGGAAGCGGCAAATCCTTGATCACTTGCGATGCCCCGAACATTGCCATCGATGCCGTGAAGCTGGCCGAAGACGGCAGCGGATGTATCGTCCGGCTGCATGAGCTCACCGGAACACGCTGCACGGCGGATGTCAGCAGCGATTATGCCGTCTCCTCTTGGCAGCTGCGCGATCTGATGGAGCGGCCGTTGGAGACTGAGACGGTGAACGGACCTGCGATCCGGCTTGATTTCAAGCCTTATGAGATCCACACAGTTCATTTGACTTTTGCCTGACGCGAGGGTTGAACAGGAGCACCTAACTCAATAGAGGAGGCTGGGATATGCCGCTGACAAGACGGACCGGACGGTTGCTGAATGAGCTGCTGCTACGCCGGTATAAGGACAGCCTGGAGATTGAAGAGTGGTCGCTGCGCAGAGCGGAGTATGTAGACGAAGGGGATTACCGTTATTACGGACCGGAAGGGGAGACGGCTTCCCCCGGGCGTCTTACGAGCAAGGTGCGGGAGACCCTGTTCCTTACGGCAACCGCACAGGTGCCTGCTGCATGGCAGGCAGGAACTACCGGCCTTGTGTTCAAGGCCGGGGGCGAGGGGCTGCTGTCAGTGAACGGCACTCCGTATCATGGTCTGGACAAGAACCGGAGCTTCGTCCCGCTCTCCGCTGAGCTGGCGGCGAGCGGTGAGCTGAAGCTGGTGATCGAGCTGTATCATGTGCCGCCGATTCCCACAGACCCGCTCAACGGGCAGAAGGACAATGATGCCCCGCCGGTCCGGTTCGAGGAGGCCAGACTGGTGAGCGTGAATATGGCGGCGGAGAACTTATATTTTACGGTAACCGTAGGTTACGAGACATTGCAGCGGCTGCCGGAACATTCCGCAGAACGGCTATATCTTGAACGCGCACTGGAAGCGCTGATTCAGGAAGCCGGGGACCCGGCAGCGCTGAGTGAAGAGCAGATGGGGCAAGCGGAGGCAAAGCTTAGAAGCGCACTCGAAGCTGCCGGAAAAAGCCGGGACCCGGGAGTAGCGGGTACGATGCACATGGTCGGCCAGTCCCACATCGATCTGGCCTGGCTATGGCCGCTGAAGGAGACGGTGCGCAAGACCGGCCGGACGTTCTCGACAGTCATCACGCTGATGGAGCATTATGAGCATTACCGGTATTCCCAGAGCCAGCCGCAGCTATATGCATACGCCAAAAAGCACTATCCCGACTTGTATGAGCGCATCAAACAGCGTATCGCAGAGGGACGCTGGGAGCTGGTAGGCGGGATGTGGGTCGAGCCGGATCTGAATATCCCCTCCGGAGAGTCATTGGTCCGGCAGCTTCTCTACGGGCGCGCCTTCTATGAGCAGGAATTCGGCCAGGTTCCGCGGGTGGAATGGCTGCCGGACACCTTCGGCTATTGTGCCTCCCTGCCCCAGCTGCTGAAGCAATCCGGTGTCGATTACTTCATGACTACGAAGATGAACTGGAATGACACGAATGCTTTTCCCTATGACTTGTTTCAGTGGGAGGGCATCGACGGAACGCGGATTCTGTCCTTCCTCAATCACGGTCTGAATGAGAACACGCTTCCGGCGGATGTGGGAGAGCATTGGGACAGCTTCCGCCAGCAAAAAGCACATCCCGAACAAATGCTGCTCTACGGCTACGGGGACGGAGGCGGCGGGGTTACGCGCGAAATGCTTGAAGTGATTGAACGCTCCGCTTCCTTGCCGGGGCTGCCGGAGAGCCGGTTCAGCACGGCCCATGCGTTTTTTGACGGAATCCGTGATGCTGCCCCTGAGCTGCCTGTCTGGTCCGGGGATATGTATCTGGAGCTGCACAGAGGAACCTATACCACACACGCCAAAAACAAACGCTGGAACCGCAAGGCCGAGACGCTCTACCGCGAAGCGGAAATCTGGAATGCTCTAGCCTATTTGTCCGGCGCGGCAGCGCTTGAGCGTTGTGTGGAAGTGCAGCAGGGGCTGCTACGCCAAGGCTGGGAGCTGCTGCTGCTGAACCAGTTCCACGACATCATTCCCGGCACCTCCATCCCGGAGGTGTATGTGAAGTCGGAGGCGCATTATGAGGATGTTTTTGGCTATGGGGAACAGGCCCGCAGTCAAGCCACCAGCACACTGGCAGCTGCTATAGACACGCGGGGAGAAGGCACACCGCTGATACTGTTCAACAGCCTGTCCTGGAAGCGGAAGGATACGGTTATGGTGCAAGGCGGTGCGGTGCTGCTGGATCAGCAGCCCTATGATGCGGAGGGAAATGTCCTTCCCTATGACCTGCTGGAAACTGGCGGGCGAGTGAAGCTGTTCATTGCGGCGGGAGAAGTTCCAGCGATGGGGTACAAGGTAATCTGGCTGCGCCATAGGGTGAATGGAAGAGCAGGAGGGGCTGTGGCAGTAGCTGCTGCGGACCCGGCAAGTCTTGGCGGAGAATCAGCAGAGATACCTGCCCTGCTTGACCGCTGGGAGACGGAGGATTATCACATTACCTTCGATAGGTTGGGCCGGATCAGCTCCTGGTTGGACAAAAGCAAAGGCCGGGAGCTTGTTGCTCCAGACGCCGCAGCCAACGACTTGCAGCTGTTCCATGACCGGCCGACGGTCTGGGATGCGTGGGATATGGATCCCCATTTTGCGGAGCAGCCCGCTGCGGAAGCCAGATTGCTGTCCAGCGAAGTGGTCCTGCAGGGGAACACCCGCGATATTCTATGCTTCACCTGGGAGCTGAACCAGTCACGGGTGGAACAGCATATCGTCTTCCACCGCCATTCCCGGCGTGTCGACTTCGAGACCCGGGTGGACTGGCGGGAGGAGCATAAGCTGCTGAAGGCTGCTTTTCCGGTGGATATCCGGGCTGCGAAGGCGGTGTATGAGATTCCGTTCGGCAGCATTGAGCGGGCGACCCATAACAATACAAGCTGGGAGCAGGCCCAGTTCGAGGTATGCGGGCACCGCTGGGCGGATCTGTCGGAGGGCGGCTTCGGGGTCAGCCTGCTGAACGACTGCAAGTACGGGTATGATATCAAAGGAAATACGATGCGTCTGTCCCTGCTTCGTTCGCCCCGTTGGCCGGACCCTACCGCCGATATCGGGGTGCACGAATTCACGTATTCCCTCTATCCGCATGAAGGAGACTGGAGAGAAGGGCATGTTGTGCAGCAAGGGTTCGGGCTGAACCAGCCGCTGCTTGCCTGTCCGACCGGGCAGCATGAGGGCAGCCTGCCGCCGTCCGGCTCGCTGCTGGATGTGCATAGCCGGCATACGATCGTGGATGCCGTCAAGATCGCGGAGGACGGCAGCGGTGCTGTACTCCGCCTGTATGAATCCGGCGGCGGCCGGGACCGGGTGGAGCTTACCCATCCGCCGGACCCGGCCGGCGTGACGGAACTTAACCTGATGGAGAAGCCGGTTACGGAGTCCAGGCTGTCGGCCAGCGGAGGGAACGTCTCCCGCGTCCTGACCCCATACGAGGTGGTTACGTTGAAAGTGACCGCACCATAATGAAAGAGCAGTGTTCGCCTGTATGGGCGGCACTGCTTTTTTTGATGAGGAGAGCAGGCGCTCAGATTGCTGGTGCTAACACCTACAAGTTCTCTACCTGGCCTAACGAGCCAAGGAATTGCAGAAGTGCACCTTATTTCAGCAAAGTCGGCTAGATGAGCGAATGAGGTGCAGAAGTGCACTTGAATTCCTCAAAAGTTGGCAAGATGAGCGAATGAGGTGCAGAAGTGCACTTGAATTCCTCAAAAGTCGGCTAGATGAGCGAATGAGGTGCAGAAGTGCACTTGAATTCCTCAAAGTTGGCTAAGTGAGCGAATGAGGTGCAGAAGTGCACTTGAATTCTTCAAAAGTCGGCTAGGTGAGCGAATGAGGTGCAGAAGTGCACTTGAATTCTTCAAAAGTCGGCTAGGTGAGCGAATGAGGAGCAGAAGAGCACTTGAATTCTTCAAAAGTCGGCTAGGTGAGCGAATGAGGTGCAGAAGTGCACTTGAATTCCTCAAAAGTCGGCTAGATGAGCGAATGAGGTGCAGAAGAGCACTTGAATTCCTCAAAACTTGGCTAGGTGAGCGAATGAGGTGCAGAAGTGCACTTGAATTCCTCAAAAGTTGGCAAGATGAGCCAATGAGGTGCAGAAGTGCACTTGAATTCTCTGGACGCGGCTCGCGACGACTGTACATGTGCACCCCATCCCCCGCTAATTGCATAGATATCTCCACCCGGATCGTAGATGCATGGGATACGCGCGGTTCGCGGTACTTGCTACAATAAGGCTGTAAGGAGAAGTAACGATACAGACGAACTATATCAATCATCACCGAGCCTACTTAAGGGGAGTGTATGCAATTGACCAAAAAACGTTCATTCATGAGAGCGCTGACAACGGTATTTGCCCTGACGGGCATGATGGCAGGGGTGCTGGCCGGCTGCGGCGGCAACAACACGGAGGGAAGCAGCGGAACGCCTGCTCCGGCCGGATCCTCGCAGGAGCCTGCGGCAACGGCCGCTGCGGTCCAGAAGGTGAATTTCTCCATCGTCTCCGCCCGGCCGGGAGATGAGGCGTTCTACAAAGAACAGATGGACATCTTCATGAAAACAAATCCAGACGTCAAAGTCACCGTTATCGCCAATCCGACAGAGCAGTATAATAATGCGCTTCAGCTGTCTTTTGCCGCCAATGAGGGCCCGGACCTCTTCTTCATCGAAGGCGGCCAGCCGCAGGCCCGCACCGTCTACGACAACAAATGGGCAGAGCCGCTCGACAGCTATATGGACGATGCCTTCCAGGCCCGCTTCCCCGAAGGCGCCTTCAGCCGCACCAGCCAGACCCGGGTGAACGGGGAGATCATCGGCGTTCCGGTCCGCGACCCGCGCTTCGATAAGGTAAGACCGCTCTACTACAACAAGGCTATTCTGGAGAAATACGGCTACAGTGAGCCTCCGAAGACACACAGTGAATTCGTCGAAGCCGCAACGAAGATTACGAAGGAGGGCCAGGGTAAGGTCTACGGCTTTGCCATGATGGGCAAGGCTCCGGCGGTGTTCGGGCTGAGCGTATCCGGTCTGGGATCGGGACTTGACGGCGGTGTAATCGGATATGAGGGCAACACGATCATTAACCTGAAGACCGGCCTGTTCTCGTCGAAGTCGGCAACGCCGGTGGTCGAGATTCTGCGCCAGCTGAATGCGCAGAAGATTGTGGCCCCGGGCTGGGAGAACTGGGATACCGCGCAGATGCACCAGCAGTTCGCCGCCGGACGCGTAGCTATGTTCATCGGCGCAGCCTGGCAGGCGGAAGAGATCCGCAAGCTGAATGCAGGCATGGATATGGGTATTGCCTCAGCGCCGGTGCCCGATGCAGGCCGCAAGGGTTACCGGGATACGCCGACTATAGCCGAGCCGCGGTATGCCATGAGCTCGCAGTCGAAGGTCAAGGATGCCGCGTGGAAGGTGCTGGACTTCCTGGGCTCGGAAGCGTTCGAGCGGGCGAATTATGAATATGCCAAAGAGCTGGTGCTGATGCCGGCAGCCATGGAAGGCATTGAGATGTCCGCCGATATGCAGCAGATTGTGAAGGTCATGGACGAGACGATCCGCATGGCCCCGGCGGTGAATACGAACAACCAGAACTATGACCAGTTCTCGAAAAACATCAGTGACTCGATGCCGAAGCCGAAGATTCAGGAGGTTTTCCTGAAGGCAGTTATGAGCAATGAAGATCCGGTGCAACTTGCGGAGGAATACGATGCCAAGGCCAATAAGGTGATCGATGAGCAGATCAAAATCGCCAATGACGGCGGAATCACCTTCACCAGAGAGGACCTGAAGTACCCGGATTGGGACCCGATGCAGAACTACATCATTGAATAAGCGCTGAACAAGCGTTGAGCATGGCTTAGGCCCCGGAAACATACAGAATCCATACAGAAACAGACAGGAGTGAATGCATCATGGGCTACGGCACGCAGCAGACGATCCCTGCTCCCGCCGGCAAGGCTCCGCTCTCCCGGAGAGCGGAGCTGTTCCACCGAATCAAAAAGCACCGTTACCATTACCTGTTCGTATTGCCGATGCTGGTGTTCTTTTCCGCTTTTACCCTATGGCCGATGATTGCAAGCTGGTATTATTCGTTCTTCAACTGGGATGGCATCGGCTGGCCGAACGATTTCATCGGACTGGGCAACTTCCGGGAGGTGGCTGCCGACCCGGGCTTCTGGAATGCGTTCATGAACACCTTCCTCTTCGCCCTGACCCATGTCCTGATCCAGATGCCGCTGGCGCTGGTGGTGGCGGTCATTCTCAACAACCAGTTCCTGGCGGGGAGAAATGTTTACAGACTGCTGCTGTTTGTACCCGTGATTTCTACAACAGCGGTAATCGGAGTCATCTTCTCCATTCTGCTGAACCCGCTGGGCGGTGCGGTGAACGAGATGCTGCTGAATACCGGGATCATCAGTGAGCCGATTAACTTTCTGGGTTCGACCGCATTGGCCTTGCCCACCCTGCTGGCAGTTTCCGTCTGGAAAAGCTTCGGGACCCCCATGATCTACTGGCTCGCAGGATTACAGACGATCCCGGGTGAGCTGTACGAGGCGGCTAGAATTGACGGGGCGGGTAGAGTACAGAGCTTTTTCAGGATCACGATTCCTATGCTGGCCCCGATTGGCCTGGTCATTACGCTGCTGACGTTCATCAATAACCTGGATCCGTTCGATCTGGTTCGTACGATGACTGAGGGCGGCCCGGTCAAAGCGACCGATGTGGTGCAGACTTATATTTTCCGGTATGCGTTTGAGCCGGAGAGCGGTTCGTCCCGGTATGGCTTCGCCTCGGCCGCAGGCATTCTGTTCAGTCTGGCTGTGCTCGTAGTCGTCATCATCCAGGCGCTGACCGGCAAATATGCCCGCAGATCCGGCGCGAAAGGAGCGGAATAACCATGTACAGGCTTAACCGGATGCTCCGACAACTGCCTGTCCAGCTTCTGCTGCTGGGCTTCACTTTAATCTGGAGTTATCCGTTCATCTGGATCATCTCGTCTTCCTTCAAATCGCAGAGCGAAATGTTCCTGGGCGGCATTAACGTCATCCCCAAAGAGCCGACCTTCGATAACTTTGTGCGGGCCTGGGAGCTGGCGAACTTTTATCAGTACTTTTTCAACTCGGTGATTGTAACGGCATCGGTGGTCATGCTAGTCCTGGTGATTACCTCAATGGCGGGGTATGCGCTGGGGAGGGGCAACATGCCTGGCAAAAAACTGATTATGACCATGCTGATCATCTCGATGTTCCTGCCCAAGGGCTTCACGATTCTCCCGCTGTTCGAGCTGATTGTCGGCCTCGGCTTCAATAATACGCTGATGGGGGTCATTCTGGCCGAGTCCGGCCCGTCCAAAATCGTCTCGATTCTGCTGTTCGTCGGCTACTTCGCCTCCCTGCCCAAAGAGATGGAGGAATCTGCCACGATTGACGGCGCCGGGTACTTCCGGATGTTCTTCAGCATCATGCTGCCGCTGGCGAGGCCGATTCTTGGCACAGTGACGATCTTCAGCTTCATCGGCGCGTGGAATGCATTCTTCGTCCCGCTGACCTTCACGCTAAGCAAGCCTTCGCTGCGCACGCTGGGAGTCGGCATGTATAACTTCTTCGGGACCAACAGCGTGGACTGGACCGGACTGGCGGCGGGAGCAGTGATGTCGGTGGTGCCGATTATCATCGTGTTCCTGTTCCTGCAGCGCTATTTCATTGAAGGTCTGGCCGGTTCGATCAAAGGCTAAGCAACAGGAGGTGTGTGCATGATTCAGTCAAAAGCCGTCTCAGCAGATGTACTTGTCGTTGGAGGAGGGACGGCCGGTTGTGTAGCGGCCCTTGCGGCCGCCGAAGAAGGCGTCAGCGTGATCCTGATAGAAAATGATACCGCCTTGGGCGGAGTCGCGACCCGGGGCGGCATCCACCGTTATTACTACGGGTCTCCAGGGGGGCTCCAGGAGGAGATTGACCGCCGCACGGCCGAAGTAGCTGCCGTGTTCGGCGGGAGGACCAAGGGCTTCCATCCCGATGCAAAGCGGGTGGCGCTCGCCGCTCTCTGCCGGGAGAAGGGAATCCGGGTCTGGCTGGATTCGGTGGTCTATGAGGTAATCATGGAAGCTGACGGAGTAGCAGGCGTACGGCTGCTGAGTCCGTCCGGACCGCTGGAAGTCCGCGCCGGGGTCACCATCGACAGCACCGGCAACGCTCATCTGGTGCGCATGGCGGGGGGCCGGCTGCGCTACGGCCGGGAGCTGGACGGCATCTATCATAACTACTCGTTCATTCCGCGCAGGGTGCTGGACGGTGAGATCGGGTACGACAATCTGGATGCCGGGTGGGTGGACCCGTATGATCCCTGGGATGTCTCCCGGGCATTCACCCGCGGCCGGGAGTGGGTCAGGGAGGGCTACCGGCAGGGGGCGCGTTACTTCGCCGTCTCCTCCATGCTTGGCGTGAGGGAAGGCGGGCTTATAGAAGGGGATGCCACCATCACGCTGCAGGATTACATCGAAGACCGGCCTTCAGCTGAGGTCATCTCGCGCAGCTATTCCCACCTGGATAATCACGGCTTCGATACCGGCAATGAGAGTGAGTTCAGCCAGCTGTGGATTGCGGTAATGGGCCTGTTCGTCCGGGGGCTGTGGTGCGATATTCCCTACGGGGCGCTGCTGCCCAAAGGGCTGGAACGGCTGCTGGTAGCAGGTCGCGCCCTGTCGGTGGACAGGGATGCAGGCATGGGTGTGCGGATGCAGAAGGACATGCATAAGGTTGGTGAAGCAGCCGGGGTAGCGGCTGCACTGAGCTTACAAGGCGGCTGCGCGCCCCGTCAGGTGGACCGTTCGCTCCTGCAGCAGCGGCTGGCTGAGCGGGGAGTGCTGGAGCAGGAGGATCTGCAGCGGACCGCCGGGCGGAACCTCCGCTTCCGGCAGGGCAGTCTGGCCGGCCGGGAGCTGGATGGGAATAATGCCGCCAGATACTGTGAACAGCTAGCCGGGTACTTTGGCACGGAAGAGGGCTGGAAGGCGGTCTGGCTGCTGGGCCATTCCGCAGGCGCAGGCAGTGAACCGAAGGTGGTCCGGTTATTGGCAGGAATGCTGGAGGAGGAGTCTGCCGTGGCTGGTTTCAATGCTGCCATAACACTGGCGCTGCTCGGCAGGGAGGAGGCCATCCCTTATCTGCTCCGCCTTATTGCTGCAAGGGATGGGGGCAAGTTCAGCAACCACCCGAAATGCGTGCCCTTCTGGGTCGCATCCTTCGTTCTACTGCGGATGCTGAATAGCCCCGCCGGGCTGGAGGAAGCGGTCCGTGCACTTGCAGAGCAGCCGGGGGCGGTGCACAGCACGTTCCTGCTGGATTATTTGTCTGCTGTCCTGCCGCTGCTGGACAAGGAGCAGCAGGCAGCGGCGGCTGCGGCTGTGAAGAGCTGGCTGGCCTCCGGCGTTCCCGGGGAGGATTACCGGATGCACGGGGAACGGCCGGAGCCGCTCCGCTGGAGCCTGGAGCTGCGGGCCGCTGCCATTCTGTCGCAGGCCGGAGTGGATGACAAGCTTAGCAGGGATCTTGCGGCCGCATCCGCCGCAGATTCCAGAGGGTATGTCCGCAATGCGGCTGCCCGCCTGCTTTCCGGAGTTGCAGCAGGTACAACTGGTGCATCGGATGTAGCGCATCAGGGAGCGGCAGCCCCGCTGCTCGGCACGTTCGATCTAGCGGTTATCGGAGCTGGAACGGCTGAGGTCGTCTGTGCAGCTGCACTCGGCCTGACGGGTAAGCGCGTAGTGCTGCTCGCGTCCGGCAGTGCCCTGCTGACAGAGGTCACCAGGTCTAGGATCACTGCGTTCCATGGGGCGGATGAACAGGAGGATGCGGCGGCCGTCCGCAAGCTGCTGGACCTGCTTCGCAAGGAGGGGGCGTGGAACGGCGGGCAGCTGGAGCCGGTACTGACCCAGCTGGCGGCAGACCGGCTGCTGGAAGAAGCCGGAGTGCGCGTTCTGTACGAAGCCCGGAGCCTGGGATCATGGCAGGAAGGAGGGCAGACTGTGATAGAGATCGCCACCAAGAACGGGTGCAGCTTCATTCATGCGGGCGGGCTCCTCCAGGCGGGGGAACCCGTGCGGACGGATAATCCGCTCCCGGATCTTCTCCCGGCAGCTCCAGGCGTGTTGACCGCTGTCCTGACGGGGCCGGAGCTGTCCGGCCAGGTGGCGGACGGGTGCTGGTTCCCCTGGCAGAAGGGAGCCGACCGGATGCTGCTGCGTCTCCGCCAAGGCTTCTACCCGGATGAGATTTACCTGGATATCCGCTGGCCGGAGGAAGCCGCCGGTACAGCAGGTTCCGGAGAGCTGCTGATGGTTCCGGCGGTAGAGGAGCTGCGCAGACAGGGCCGGATTCCCGATGCCGCTGCGCTGGCCTATATTGCTGATGACATATGGCCTGAAGACTTACCCCGGGAGTCTGCTGGCAATGATGAAGCTGCGCAAGCTGCCGGAATGAGTAAGGAGGACACCTTCATTGCCCGCAGGATCACAGCCGGTTTGGCTGCTGCCGCCCGGTGCCGGATCATAGTTAGCCCTTGTTCTGAATGATGTCACTACAGCTTACCTATTCCAAAAATCGAAGGAGCGATGATTCATGAGTATTCTTTCTGCACTGCCGCTTGTCCGTGTTGCTGAAATTAAGGTCCAGAGTGCGCCGGAGACGGCTGTCACCTTCACCTCCCTGGCGGCGCTCGTGCCGGCAGGCACGCGCCATCTGGTGATTGAAGTGAACGCCGCCCAGACCTACACCGAGCGCAGATTCTGCGAGGTCATTCTGAACGGCGACACCGCCAGCCACTATAACCGCCGGGAATTCACAGCAAGCGGCACAGCTATTACGACAGTCAGTACTACGAATACCAATATTGCGCAAGGGGTGGACGTTCCTCCGGCCTCTGCCGGTTACGGGGGAGGGTATCTGCTGTTCCCGTATGCCTTCCGCACCGACAACCTGAAGCTGTGGCAGAGCATGGGCTCCTCGCTGGAGACCCGGCTGCAGCGTCACTCCGGGGCGTGGGAGAGCACGGCGGCTCTGGATTCCATCGCCCTGCGGCCGTGGCAGAATGTTCCCGGCGGCGTCAATCAATGGGCCATCGGGTCCATTGTTACACTGTATGCCGTGGATGAGACCCGGCTGGCAGCAGACCGCTTGCCTGACGAGAAGTCGAAGAAATTCACTTTCGGCTCACTGCCTGCAGATGCTAACCATCTTGTCCTGATGATGCAGATGCGTTCCAGCCAGAATCTGGCTACCCGCCAGGGTGACCGGGTCTATCAGCAGCTTAATAATGATACATCATCCGCCAATTATCCCATCCAGCGCCTGGGCGGGGAGAGCATAGCGGACAACAATATTATCGATGAAGCCTTTAATGAGAAGCGGGTGGGCTGGTCTACGGCAGCCGCTGCCCCGGCGGATTCCTTCGGCAATCTGGTGGTGATGTATCCGGAGTACCGGAACACGGTCTTCCATAAGCCATGGATCAGCCAACATGCTGCCTTTGAAGAGGTTTTCTATCCGGTCAGCCAGGAGAACGGCCGGAGAAGGAACACGGAGGCCTTGAACCATCTGCATTATTTCCCCGGTATGGGCGGCGAGTCTTTTCTGCCGGGTTCCATCATCAGCGCGTACAAAACAGAAGCTCCAGCGGCACGGCATGTAGTTTCTGCTTCCGGTGAAGCTTCCGTCACCCTCCAGGTGCCTGCCGGTGCGGTGGGCCTGCGGGCGGTGGCGGTAGCAAGAACCAATGCTTCGGGAACGGAGGACCGGCTGCTGATTGAGCTGAACGGGGATGCCTCTGCGGCCAATTATGCTATCCGCCGGGCGTCAGGCATGGACAGAACGCATGAGACCGTGCTCCAGAGCGACAATGAGATCGGGGTGATCCCGGGTGGGGGAGCGGAAGCGGGTCAGTTCGGCTGCGGAGCGCTGTCCATTATCCGCCATGCCGACACCGACCGTCATAAGCATATGCTGTCACTGATCGGCGCCTCCGGCGGCCGTCTTGATGTATACGGCGGACGCCTGGCCTTGTACGGCGGACGCTGGAAGAACAACGCCGCAGTGACCTCCGTGACCTTCAAGCCGAAGAATGGAACGCTGTTCGCCGCCGGCTCGGTGTTCGAGCTGGTGGTTGCGGATGATGCCCTGTAAGGCCTATCCCTTATAAAGAAGAATAGAAGAGGCTGTCCCAAGCCATGATCCACGGCTTTCGGGACGGCCTCTTTGTCATTGCTTAGTAAATCTTGCCAAAAATGCAGCAATACCGCCCAATATAAGCGGTCAATACTGAAATCCTGCACGAAATGCAATATAGTCAGCGCGAATTGGCTCTTTGCACCGGAATTCCTGCAATTATTGCAACATTGTACCGCCGCCAGTAACCGTTATAGAAAAATCCTGCAAAATGTGCAACAGTGCACTCCACATACCAGCGGCCGGAGAGCGGGGGGATTGTCAGAATTGTCCAGAGGGCGCCCGCCTACGTCCGGCCGCTCCGCCCGCCCTCCTCCTCGCGGTATTGGCTGGGCGTTTTGCCGACAAGCCGCCTGAAGATTCTGGCGAAATATTTGTAGTCCGGGATGCCGATCTGTTCGGCAATCTCACCGACCTGCATCTCGGTCTCCCGCAGGTATTGCTTGGACCGTTCGATCCGGTAACGGGTCACATAGTCGGAGAAATTGATGCCGGTCTGAGCCTTGAACAGGTGGCTGAAGTAATTCGGGCTGATGGCCGTGTAGTCGCTGATGTCCGCCACACTGAGCGGTTCACGGTAGTGGAGGGCGACATAATCCAGCGCCTTCTGGATTTCGGCCCGCTGCACCGGCTGGTCGAAGGCGAGCCGGCTTACGCTCTGTTTCCACTGGAACAGGCTGAGCAGGAACTCTTCCGCATCATGGATGGTCTCGACGCCGTCAATTCCGGCGAGGAACCGGCTGCGGGAATGGGAGTCGGCGGCGGTCCAGCGCCCGGCCAGCTCCTCCATCCAGCGCAGCAGCCGCTCCGGTTCCGGCTTCGCCGACACCAGCGGCCGGATATAATCGTCATGCACCAGCCGCTGCAGCCCGGTCGGGTCGCTCAGTCCGGCGAGCCGTTCAGCCGGATCGGGAAGCTCCGGCATAACGTACCCGGAGCCAGCGTTTCTCCCCGCAGCACCCTGCCCGTTGCCCTGAACCGTTCCGTACACAGCGCTATATTCGTGATAGCTGCCATGCCCGTGATAGAACAAGCTCGCCTTCAGCTCCTCTAAGTCCCTGAATGCACATCCGAAGGCAGACGGCCACCCCTCCGGCGAAGCCTCCATCCGGTGCGCCCTGCTAACCCGGACCGACACCGTAAAGGGCAGGTATTTGCGCGCATGGTGCAAAATGCTTTCTCAGAGCATTATCATTTGCTCCGCAGCATCACCCGATTCCTGGGGCAGTATCCAGAGACCGATGCTCTGCTCATCCCAGTCGAAGACGTTACAGGGGAGGCTACTCTCTGCCAGCTCCTCGATCATCCGCATCATCACGTACTTGAACAGCGCCAGATCTTTGGAATGGAAGGTCTGGGACAGGCTGCTGTAGCGGTCGATGCTGACCAGTCCCAGCGCGAATAAGGTGCCCGGCCGATGCCAGTTCACGAAATCGCAGGCGGCCCCGAGCCTGGCCGGGGAATGGGCCATTCCGCTGCGGATATCCAGGATCAGCTGCTTGCGCAGCAGCGGCTGGCTGTCCTGAAGCTGCTTGCGCTCCTCGATGGACAACAGCATCCGTTCCCGGTCTGCCTCGATCTCGCTGCGGGCCTGATCCAGAATCTCCAGCAGCTCCTGATAGCCCGAGGTTACCTTCAGCAGATAGCCCAGTGCGCCTAGCGCCACCGCCTTGCGGGCGAACTCAAACTCCTGGAAGCTGGACAGAATAATGACTTTGATCCGAGGCAGGAGCTGCTTCAGCTGCCCGGTCAGCTCCAGCCCGTTCATCCCCGGCATCACCACGTCGGTGATCACAATATCCGGGCTGAGCTGTCTGCACAGCTCCAGCGCTTCTTCGCCGTCCTCTGCTTCCCCGATGATTTCGAATCCATGCTCCTCCAGCGGAAAAGCAAACCGGAACCGCTCCCGGATCAGCGCCTCATCATCCACTACAATACATCGTATCTTGTCCAGTACAACCGGATTATTGCTCATCTGTCGGTTCTCCTCTCACTACGGGGAAGGTGATGCTGATGATCGTCCCCGCGCCTTCTGTGCTTGCAATCTTCAGGCCGTAAGCCTCGCCGAAATGGAGCTGCAGCCGTTCGTGGACATTCCGCAGGCCCATCGAAGAATAATGCGGAATCCCCTCCGCTCCGCCGGGCGGCGGGGCGGAAGGGTCCAGCAGCCCGCTAAGGCGATCCGGTGCGATCCCGGTGCCGTTGTCCTCCACTTCGAGCTGCACCAGCCTGGACTTCAGCAGACTGCCGCGTACAGTAATCAGTCCTTCCCCGCGCCGCTTCCCCCTTATTCCGTGGAAGATGGCATTCTCCAGAATCGGCTGCAGGGTCAGCTTCAGGATGCGGCAGTCCAGCACGTCTTCGGCAACGTCTATGCTGACCTCGAATTTGTACTGGTACCTGATCTGCTGCAGGTAGATATAATGACTGAGCCCCTCCAGCTCTTTCTCCAGCGTGGTTAGAGCCTCGCCTTTGCCCATGGAATAATCCAGCAGATTCACCAGTGCATGCAGCACCTTGGCGATCTCATCTGTCCGCTTCAGATCGACCAGGGCGTTGATTGAGTTCAGCGTATTGTACAGGAAATGAGGGTTGATCTGCGCCTGCAAGGCCCGGAACTCATACTGCTTCTTCAGCTTCTCCGTCCGCAGCTTGTCGTCAATCAGCTCCCCGATACGGTCCAGCATGATATTGAAGGAATCAGCCAGCGTGCGGAATTCATCTTTGCGCTTCAATTGGACCCGCAGCCCGAGGTTCCCCTTCTGGATGCGGCGCATCTGGAGGATCAGGCCGGAGATGGGGCCGTCAATGTAACGGGCCAGGAAGAAGGAGATCATCAGCGACAGCAGGATGAAAAAGAGGGCCAGATAGATCGCATAATAGCGGAGCTGTGTGACCGGTGCGAGAATATCCTGCTTATCGACAAAGCTGACCAGCCGCCAGCCCTGCGAATTGGGGCCGCCAAACAGAGCAACAAACTCTTCATGATCGGTATACAGGGGGAGGAGGCCGTCTTCATTATGCCTAAGAAAGCTCTGGATCTGGGGAAAAAGCCCGCTGTATTCATCCTGTCTGACCTTCACCGAGCTGAGGATCGGCTGTAGACCGGAATTGAACAGCAGTGTGGAGGTTGCCGGGGAGGGATTCATCCCGGTGATCAGTCCGTTAATGGCCAGAAGGTCGAGGTCAGCCGCCAAGATGCCCTGAATCTCTGTGCCTCTGTAAACGGTTACGGCAATGGTCAGCACCAGGCCTTTATTTGTGGATTGGTAGGGGCCGAAGGATTGCAGGGAGGTCCAGGAGGAGCGGGCTCCGGCATACAGCCGGTTCTTCAGCTCATCGGGCAGCGTTGTAGTCTGCGCCGTCTCGTAAATCGAATAATCCGGGGCGATGAAATACATGCCTCTGGAAAAAGGGTACACCGAGTACTGATACATCCGCAGGACGCGGGTAACCGCTTCACGGGACTGGTCTGTCTCGGCCAGTTGTCCGGCCAGCTGCCCCAGCGGAGCCTTAATGTCCGCCAGAATCCGCTCGAGCTGCTCGAACTGCCGGTCGGCATACGACTTCATCTGGCTCATCTGCTTCTCTGTCAGCAGATCGGTGATATACCGGTAGGCAATCAGACTGATCGACAGCGCAACGGTCAGCATACAGGCAAGGATGATCAAGAACATTTTGAAACGGATCTTGTGCAGGGAGAGAAGAAGCTTCTTCATCTAAGTTGCCTCCTGTAAGTGCCTCCTGATGGAATCTCGCGTAGTACGTTCAGTTTAACGATTCCTTTTCGCTGCTGTCAATGCAGGAAAGGGTTCCCGGAGGAACCCTGTTTACATCAGCTTTATCAGCTCTTCCAGCTCTGCCACCAGTACCTTGGCAAGCTCAAAATCAGTATCCTTCAGCGCCAGCTCGATCCGTGTTTCAACCGCCTTTTTCTTCTGCTCCAGCTCCAGATAGTCTTTATCGAAATGCCGGGCATAGATCATCTTTTTGAACTTCTTGATCGTCATCTTGCGGATCGTCTGATCGTCAATGATCAGCACATAATCCATCCCGTTGACCACGGAATAGAAGTCATGCGAGATCATCAGAATCGCACCCTTGTACTCCTGGATAGCCTTGTCCAGAGCGATCTGCGTATAGGTATCCAGATGGCTGGTCGGCTCATCAAGCAGCAGGACATTGGCCTTCAGCGCAGACACCTTGGCCAGCTGCAGCAGATTCTTTTCGCCGCCGGACAGGGATGCTATTCTCTGGTTCACAATCTCGCCCTCAAAGCCATAGGATGCCAGATGGGAGCGGATCGCATCATACGTTGCCATTCCGGCCTCGATGAATTCTTCGAGCAGGGTGTTCGAATCGTTCAGCACTTCACCTTGAAGCTGGGACAGATAAGCCACTGTAGCTTCCTGGCTGAGAGTTATAGCTTCGTGATGGCCCCGCGCAATATCGCGCAGCAGTGTCGTCTTCCCGGTACCGTTCGGACCGATCAGGGCGACCTTATCTGTAGCATTCAGCTCGAAGCTAACCTTGTCCAGCAGCAGCTCATCGAAGGTCGCCCGGTAATCCTGGACTGTCACTACAGGAGCGTCCGCGTCCTGCGGCTCATGCACCATCCCCAGATGAATCTGCGGCTGCTTAATATCGACGAACGGGGCTTTGATCCGGCGGGCTTCCAGTCTTTCCTGGAACTTCACTCTGGCTTTGAGCGCTCTCCCTCTGGAGGCCTCCGAGTTATACGTGGCGATCGCCCGGAGATTATCGATGATATTCTCATTGCGCTCAATCTCTTCCTGTTCGGCGAGCGCCAGCTCCTGCAGCTCTATTTTGGTCTGAAGCAGGAAGAGGTTGTACTCCAGATACCGGCCGTCGAACTCCTGAATCTCTTTGTTCTCAAGGTGGATGATTTTGTTGAAACAATGGTTCAGCAGATAGCGGTTGTGCGTGACCACCAGCAGGATGCCCTTATGGGTGTTAATCAGCTGCCTAAGCGCGTTCAGGTTCTCGAAGTCGAGGAATACATCCGGCTCATCCATAATGAGGACGTCGGGAAGGTTAAGCATCTCCTTCATGACCTGAACGAGCTTGAATTCCCCGCCGCTCAGCTCGGATACCTTGAGATCCTTCCGCTTCATGAGGTCCGCCAGATTCAGCTTCTTATGAATGAGGCTCTCGTAATCATCCCCGCCCAAGGCCTCGAAGGCATCCAGAGCCAGCTGGTACCTCTCCAGCAGCGGTTCAATCTCTGCCGAGGTCTCCATCTCTGTGCAAATCGACTGTATTTCAGCTTGAAGCTTAATGAAGGGTTCGGCTATATATTCAAATACGGTGGGTTCCAGAGACAGGTCCGGCTTGGCGAACTGGCTGACATACCCGATGCTGCAATCCGGCTCCATCTCTAGGGTGCCATCGAACAAATATCTGTCCCGGTCCATCAGAATTTCGATCAGTGTGCTTTTCCCGCTGCCGCTGGTTCCGATAAAAGCGCAATGCTGCGCCTCTTCGAGCGTAAACGAAATGTCGGTGTAGAGCTCCTTTTGCGGAAAGGAGAAGGACAGGTGTTGAACTTTAATCATAGGACTACCTTTCTGTGTTGCTAAAATGGAGTTTACCGTTGATAGCCTAACACTATTTATCAATAACATCAATCATTCCGCGTCAAAGTTGTTCCTCCGGGCTCATCGCTTCCAGCTGTTTCCTTCCGGGCGTCTGCCGGTAACTCCCCGGCGTGGTTCCGATGATCCGCTTGAAGACCAGAGTGAACGTCGACGGATCATGGTAGCCTACCTGCTCTGCAATGAGCTGAACGGGTGCCTTGGGCTGCTGAACCAGCAGCAGACAGCTTTTCTGAATCCGTACATTCTGGAGATAACGGTAGAAGGTCTGCCCGGTATGCGCCTTGAACAGCCGCTGAAGATGCCGTTCGCTCCAGTCGAAGCTGCGTGACAGATGCGTCAGGGTAATCTCCTGCACATAGTTCAGCTGGACGTAATTCAGAATCTGCAAAAACTGCGTCTGCCTGCCCAGCGGAAACTGAACCTCATCATGCTTCAGCCTGTAGATACTGATCAGAAGCTGAATGAACAGGGTTAGCAGGTAGCTGTCCGAGCCGCTCTGCGGCAGGTGAACCTCGCGGTGAAGCGAGAGGAACAGGCTCTCGATGGAGCCGTTCAGGTCCGTCACGGAGAAGGAAGGCAGCCGGTGTTCTCTGATCTGCTCCAGGTAGGAGGCAATCGGCGGGTCTTGAATCACGGAGGCAAGACGGTCCAGCAGCTCCGGCTTAAACAAACAGTTGTACACAACAAGCGGATCACGCAGCGAACTGGGTGAAGACGGGCGGAAGACATGGGAGACGCCGACAGGAATGAAATGAAGCTGGCCCTTGCCGGTCGGGTGAGCCTTCTGGCCGATATAATGAAATCCTTTGCCCTCGGCCACGAAGGTCAGCTCCATGAAGTCATGGGAATGAAGCGGAAGATCATAGCTCTCGGTAGCACGGTTCACATATAACAGGAGATTGTCCCGGAAGAAATACTCCCCTTTTAGCGTATGGTTAGCCGAATCCATTAATTCCCTCCTCCAGATCCAGTAAGTCCTTTTTACCCCCGTGAAATGTCCATATTGCAGGTCATGCAACCCATGCGGAATCCTATAATTGTAATAGAAAGCGCATCATATATACAGGATTAATCCTATAAAAGACGAGGTGTATTCAATGATAGCTATTCAAAAGCCGCGAGTGGAGTACCAGGAGAATCCGCTGGGACTGGATATCCGTAACCCGAGAATCAGCTGGCAGCTGCGGGCGGATGAGCGCGATGTAAGGCAGCAGGCCTATCAGATCCAGGTTGCAGCTGAGCCGGAGTTCGGCGTCAGTTTATGGGACTCGGGCAGAGTGGAGTCCGGTGAATCTCTCCATATCGAGCTGAAGGGGCTGGAGCTTGCGTCCAGGCAGCGTTACTATTACCGGATACAAATATGGGATCAGCACAACCGCCCTACGGAGTGGTCACAGGCGGCATGGTGGGAGATGGGGCTGCTGTCGCCGGAGGAGTGGAGCGCTGAATGGATTACAGCTCCGCTCGCCTGCCTTGCGGAAGATGCAGAGCAAGTCCCGCTGCTGCGCACGGAATTCCATGTCGACCGGCCGGTCGCCCGGGCCCGGATTTATGTGACCAGCCTCGGGCTGTATGAGCTGGAGCTGAACGGAACAAGGGTCGGAGATGCCTATCTTACCCCGGGGTGGACCAGTTACAGCCACCGCCTGCAATACCAGACGTATGATGTAACGGAGCAGCTAGTGGCCGGGAACAATGCGGCCGGGGCTTGGCTTGGGAACGGCTGGTATAAAGGGAATCTCGGCTGGGAGCAGAGGAAGCATATCTATGGCAGCCGCACAGCGCTGCTGATGCAGCTTCATCTCACCTATGAGGACGGCACGGAGCAGATCATAGGAACCGGCCCGCAGTGGAAAATCTTACCCGGCCCTATCCTAATGTCGGAGCTGTATCATGGCGAGACGTATGACGCCCGCCTGGCGCAGCACGGCTTCAGCCTGCCGGGGTATGACGATATGCAGTGGATGGCGGCGGAGATTCTTCCTTATGCCAAGCATATTCTGCTTGCCCAGGAGAATGTTCCGGTCAGGGCAGTGCAGGAACTGGCCCCAGCCGCCCTCATCCGCACACCGGCCGGAGAGACGGTGCTGGATCTCGGGCAGAATATGGTCGGCTGGCTGCGGTTCACCGTCGATGGCACGGCAGGCCAGGAATATCAGCTGCGGCATTTCGAGGTGCTGGACCAGGCAGGCAATGTGTATACTGACAACCTGCGGACGGCCAGGCAGACCGTTACGTATATCGCCGCAGGCGGAGGCCGGGAGAGCTTCCAGCCGCGTTTTACCTTCCAGGGCTTCCGGTATGTGCAGCTGCTTGGCTTCCCGGACCCGCTTGATTTACAAGACTTCACAGGCGTTGTGCTGCATTCGGATATGGAGCCGACCGGCACCTTCACCTGCGCAAGTCCGCTGCTGAACCAGCTCCAGCACAATATCCTCTGGGGGCAAAAGGGCAATTTCGTCGATGTGCCGACTGATTGTCCACAGCGGGATGAACGGCTCGGGTGGACCGGGGACGCGCAGATGTTCATCCGCACGGCAGCGTATCTGATGAATGTGGCGCCTTTTTTCAGCAAATGGCTGAGGGACCTGTCAGCGGATCAGCTGGAGGACGGCGGAGTCCCTTACGTGATTCCTCATGTGCTGGATGAGAAGTCGCATTCTTCGGCGGCCTGGGGCGATGCGGCGGTCATCTGTCCGTGGACGATCTACCAGTGTTACGGCGATAAGCGGATTCTGGAGCAGCAATACAGCAGCATGCAGGGCTGGGTGGAGTATATCCGCAGGCAGGGAAATGAGGAATATCTGTGGAATACCGGCAACCATTTCGGCGACTGGCTGGGACTGGATGCCAAGGGGGATAATCTCGTTGGCGCTACAGACAAGAGCTATATTGCAACAGCCTTCTATGCCTATTCCGTTCAGCTGATGGAGAAGACGGCGAAGGTGCTGGGCCGGGCAGAAGACGTCCAATATTACTCGCAGCTTCATGGCCGGGTCAAGGAAGCGTTCAACCAAGTGTTCATCCCTCCAGCGGGAGGAGCGGGAGCAGCAGGCGCAGCTACCCAAACAGCCTGTGTGCTGGCGTTGATGTTCGGTCTGGTGGAAGGAAGTGCCAAGGATCGCACGGTTGCAAGACTTATCGAACTGCTGGAAGCGAGCAATTATCATCTTACGACAGGCTTCGTGGGCACGCCTTATCTGACTCTGGTGCTGGCGGAAGCGGGACGTTACGATGCCGCCTACAAGCTTCTGCTCCAGACGGATTATCCATCCTGGCTATATCAGATTACCCGCGGCGCAACGACGATCTGGGAGCACTGGGACGGGATTAAGGAGGACGGCAGCTTCTGGAGCAAGGATATGAATTCCTTCAATCATTATGCGTATGGGGCGGTGGGGGATTTCCTGTACCGCTGTGTAGCCGGTATCGAACAGAGCGAAGAGGGGCCGGGCTACAAGCAGTTTCTGATCCAGCCGCATCCGGGCGGAGGACTGGCCTCAGCTGCTGCCGGTCTGGAATCGATGTACGGCATGATCCGCTCCGAGTGGACGATTGCTTCCGGGAGAATCGAACTGACCGCCGTTATTCCGCCGAATACTTCAGCTACCGTGCTGTTGCCGGACGCCTTTCTGGCCGAAGTGTCGGAGACAGGAATGGCGGCTGGGCAGCCGCTTGAGCAGGTCCCCGGCATTCATTCCGCTGAGCAGCTGGCACAGGCGGTGAAGGTTACACTCGGCTCGGGTGAATACAGATTTGAGTACACTTTGAGTAAGTACGGGGAGTAGACGGGGCTATTTCAGCCACTGATAATGCTGCATGCAGAGCCTTCCAGACTACGGGGCTCTGTTTTTTTGTTGTGCTGGAAAGTGCGAATACATTGTGCCGGTGCTAAGGTGCGCGAGCCGAATGTATGCGGAAAACCGAACACAATGTGCCGGTGCGGACGTAGGTTGGCTGCTTAAAGGACAACAAAACTGTGTTCACTTGTGTTTCTTCTCCCAATTTCTCCACCCATTTCCCTCTCCTGCCCCTTGCAATCTCCCCGTATAAGGGCTATCATAGATAAATAAAGTCTGTAATTACAGGCATAGTCCCTATGTAAGGTGGAATAACACATGAAATACTCCAAAGCAACGAACTACGCCCTGCACACGATGCTGTTCCTGGTGGCGCACACGCCCGATAAGCCAGTAGGCGTGCAGCAGCTTGCCGAGCGGCAGAATGTATCGCCAACATATTTGTCCAAGATTCTGACCAAGCTGGTCAAAGCCGGATTGATCGAGTCTGCATCCGGGGCGAATGGCGGGTATCGTCTGCGGCGCAAGCAGGAGGAAATCTCGTTCCTGGATATCATCCATGCCATTGAAGGCACAGCCTCGCTGTTCGACTGCACACTGGACCATCCCAGTGAGTGTCTGATTCAGCAGGAGATGGTCAAGGCCGAAGGGCAGATGGAAGACTATCTGCGTAACAAAATGATGTCCGAGCTTGCCGAGAAGATGCTGTCCAGACATTAAGCTATGGCATTTTGCTGTGTCATGCTGTGTTCTGCTATTTTCCGCTGCAACGGATACCGTTCCTTCACAGGGCGGTATAGCCGTTGTAATTTAGCGGTTATTATAGATATTCAAAGTCTGTTAAGTCTGTGTAATTGCCGTGCAATTGATACAATCATGAGAGGATGGATTAGAGATGATCAACGGATTATTCGATGCAAGTGTATGGGAGAAGGCCTGGAAGGAAGACCCGAAGGCAATGGCCAACAAATTCAAGGCGATGGGGATGAACCCGCACACAAGCTTCGACCATAAGGCGCAGGTGTTCAATGAAGAGGTATTCAGCAGTGCCGGGAGGGACCGGAGTGAGCGGATTATCGGCTGGATGGAGGGCCAGGGCGTGGACTTTAACGGGCTGACTGTCCTTGATGTGGGAGCAGCTTCGGGCGGCTTCACGGTTCCTTTTATAGAGAGAGGGGCTAAGGTGACAGCGGTAGAGCCTAATATTCCCTTATCCGAGCTGTTCCTGGCCAACACAGCCGGATTCGCTCCCGGACAGGTGGAACTGGTGGACGAAGCTTTCGAGAATATCGACATTGCTGCGCGGGGCTGGCTGAATGCTTTCGATCTGGTCTTTGTGTCCATGTGCCCGGCGGTCTTCGACTGGGAGAGTGCGGAGAAGGTGATCAGCTGTGCCCGGCAGTATTGCTATATCAGCACCTCGGCAGGTGTGCAGGAGCATAGCCTGATGAATGAAGTGCTGCCGCTCCTGACCGGCCGGGCCGTCCATGCGGAATCCTCGGATATGGCCTATCTGACTCAACTGCTGTATTTGAAAGGCTATTCCTATGAGACCATCATTACCCGCGAAGCGAAAAGCAAGGAGCTATCGCTGGAGGCAGCCGCCGCTGAGGTGATGGAGATGCTGCCGCTGCATCATCTGGACGGGGAAGAGGCTACCCGCAAGGTAGTTACGGATTATCTGCACACGGCCTACCCGGAGCAGCAAGTCGTTGTCCGCCAAGGCGGACGGTTCGGCAAGGTGCTGATCAAGCTCCAGGACCTGAATATGTACAGCCGGGCCGCTGCCGCAACGTCCGCGAAATCTGCCCTTTCTGTGGAGCAATGAACCGGAGCGGGCCAGCCCTTGTTCCTGAGATTGTCTTTCCCGGGAAAGATGCTATCATAGAGAATAGGTCCCTGTGCGGGACCTATTTTCTTATTTAGGGAGGACTGAGGGCTATGAGCAGGAACAAGCGTATTTTCGAGCATGACCTGATGAAGAAGGTAGGTGAAATCTACTATGAGCCATAGTCTCAAGACATTATCTTTGCGCGAGGAGCTGGTGCAGCAGCTGGTCTATCTCGATGAGCATAAATTCTCCATTCTGGACAGGGGAACGTGGGAATCTCCGGCTGAGCGGGCAGAGGTCCAGGCGATGATCAAGCGCTACCAGGAGACGGTGGAGCAGATTCTGTCCGGTGACAGCGATGCGCTTCAGCATTCTACGGTACTGGTCGGGTCAACGGTGTCCCTGCGGATTGGCCAGGAGACACTGGTGGATACGTACCGGATTGTAATTCCTGGTGAAGCTGAGCTGGATGAATTCTGCATCTCCCTGTGGTCGCCTATGGGCAGAGGGCTGATTCTGGCCTGTCCCGGAGAGACGGTAACGATTCAGACCCCGTTCGGCAGCGATGAAGTCTTGATTCTTGATAATAGGTACGAGTGAAGCTGATTGCTGACAAAAAAGAGGCGTCCCTGATCATCCTGTGATGATGGGGGACGCCTCTTTGCCTTAGGCCATGATGTACGGCTAAGGAGCTACAATTCTTCGATTTCCTGCAGCCAGAGCGCGGCGGACGCATCGCTCGGCATACGCCAGTCGCCGCGCGGCGAGAGGCTGACCGTACCGACCTTCGGTCCATCCGGCAGGCAGGAGCGCTTGAACTGCTGGGTGAAGAAGCGGGTGACGAACACCTTCAGCCAGGCGGTTAGCTGCTCTTTGGGATAAGCACCGCCGAAGGCGTGCTGGGCGAGATAGAGCATTTTGCCGGGAGAAGCGCCTGTACGCAGCATGTAATAGAGGAAGAAGTCATGCACAATGTAAGGCCCCAGGATGTTCTCCGTCAGCTGGACGATCTCTCCGGTTGCCGAAGGCGGCAGCAGCTCCGGGCTGATTCCGGTCTCGATGATGCTGTAGAGGTACTTGTTCACCGTCTCGTCTGCTTCATGGTCCGCATACCAGGCGACAACATATTGAATCAGCGTCTTCGGAATGCCGGAATTCACGCTGTACATCGACATATGGTCGCCATTATAGGTACACCAGCCCAGCGCCAGCTCGGACAGGTCGCCCGTGCCGATGACAATCCCGCCGTTCTTGTTGGCGAGGTCCATCAGGATCTGCGTGCGCTCGCGGGCTTGGACGTTCTCGTAGGTCAGGTCATGCACCTCGGGGTCGTGTCCGATGTCCGCGAAGTGCTGTAGGCAGGCCGCCTTGATGTCAACGACCTTCATCGACGCGCCGAGCGCTTTGATCAAGCCTACGGCGTTGTCGTACGTGCGGCTGGTCGTGCCGAAGCCCGGCATCGTGACCGCCAGTACATCGCTGGCCGGACGCCCGAGCAGCTCCATGGCCCGTACGGCTACCAGCAGCGCAAGCGTAGAGTCGAGCCCGCCGGAGATGCCGATCACAGCCTGCTTGGTGCCGATGTGGCGGATACGCTTCATCAGGCCGGAGGTCTGGATCGAGAGAATCTCCTGGCAGCGTTCGTCCCGCTGGAGCGGATTGCCCGGCACGAACGGGTTGACCCCTACGTTCCGTTTCAGTTCCCGCAGGGTGCCGCTGCTGAGCGGCGTGGTGTAGAGTATCTCGCGGTAATTGCGTCCGCCCTTGCCTGCCCGGAACGTGCCCATCACGGTGCGGGAATACTGCAGCCGCGGCAGGTCAATGTCGGCCGTAATCATCCGGCTCTCATGGGTGAAGCGTTCCGATTCGGCCAGCAGCTGGCCGTTCTCCGCGATCAGCGAATGTCCGCCGAAGACTACGTCTGTCGTCGATTCGCCGGTATTGCAGCTGGCATAGACATAACCGGCCACACAGGAGGCGGACTGGCCGCCGACCAGCTGGCGGCGGTAATCGGCCTTGCCGACCAGCTCGTTGCTGGCCGACGGGTTGAACAGCAGCGTGGCTCCGGCCTGGGCCAGCAGGCTGCTTGGCGGAACCGGCACCCAGAGATCCTCGCAGATCTCCACACCGAACGACAGATTCCCGTCACTCTCGCAGGCAAAAATCAGATCATTGCCCACCGGCACCGCCGAACCGCCGATCCGCAGCTCGGACACCTCCAGCTCCTCGGCTCCCGCGAACCAGCGCGGCTCGTAGAATTCGCTGTAGCCGGGAATGCAGGTCTTGACCACCATCCCGAGAATCCGGCCCTGCTGAATGACAGCGGCACAGTTGAACAGCCTGCTCTTGATGGAGACCGGCAGACCGGCAATGACAATCATCCGGTGCTCCGCTGTAGCCGCCGTAATCCGCAGCAGCGCCTGCATCGCGGATTCCAGCAGCCGGGGCTGGAGGAACAGATCCGCACAGCTGTAGCCGGTGATGCACAGCTCCGGGAGTACCAGATACTCCACCTCCTGGGCGCTGGCTGTATTGATGGCTTCAATAATCTGGTCTGCATTGAATACGCAGTCGGCCACCCGGAGCTCCGGGGAAGCGGCGGCGACTCTGGCGAATCCGTAATTCTGCATTCATTTCACCTGTCCTTTACCTGTCCTGTTGTAGTTACACTATCTAATAATTGTACCCATCAATCGGCATCGGTAACAAGCAGGGATTTGCACAAGCGCTTCCATTTGACTTCAGGCGGGTATAAACTAAACAGGGATGTAACCGATCGCTATACGAATGAGAGCTGGAAGAGGAAGGGAGCATATTGATATGTCATTAGCAGGACAAGAATTAATCGAAGAAATCCGCAGCACGGAGGTGCCTTACGGCTGCCTGGCGGTCTGGTTCCTCGGACAAGCCAGCGTTATTGTCAAGGGAGCAGAGGTGACGGTCTACATTGATCCTTATGTATCCCCGAACCCTGACCGCACCTTCCCGCCGCCGGCCCTGCCCGGGGAAATTACTAATATGGAGGTCTGCCTGATTACCCATGACCATTCAGATCATCTGGATGAGGAGGCTCTTCCCGTGCTTGCCGGACTGAATCCGCAGGCGCAGTTCATGGCTCCGGCGGTCTGCGTGGAGCGTCTGCAGAAGCTGGGCATCCGTAAGGAACAGGTGACCGCTGCCTTGCCTCCCCGGGAAGCGGAGCCTGCAAGCGGACTGAAGGTCATACCCGTTGCAGCGGCGCACGAACAGCCCGAACGCGATGAACAGGGTCATCCTAAGTATGTCGGCTACATTCTGGAGCTGAACGGAGTCACGCTTTATCATGCCGGGGATACCGTGCTGTTCCCTGAGCTGATTGAGGAGGTAGGCCGCCGGAAGATTGATCTGGCGCTGCTGCCGATTAATGGACGCGACTATTACCGGGGCAGCCGCAATATTGTCGGCAATATGAATTACCGGGAGGCTGCCGAATTTGCGGCGACTTCAGGTTTTGAGACTGTGGTTCCGCTGCATTATGATCTGTTCGCCGGCAACGCTGAGAATCCGGGTTACTTCGTGGATTACCTGTACCGCCACTTCCCGGAGCAGAAGTTCCATATGATGGCCAGAGCGGAACGGTTCGTGTACGTGTCGTCGCAGGCTTTTAAGCAGAAGCGTTAAGACTCAGTGCGGATCAGCAGGGTAGAGCAGGGAAACCTGATATTTGGCAAGGAACTCGATCCATTCCCCGGACGGCCGCTGGTCGGTGACGATATAATCCACCTTGTCGAAGCTGAACAGCCGGATGAAGGCGATCCGGTCGAACTTCGAATGGTCAGCCAGAAGAACCACCTTGCTCGCCTGCTGCTGCATCAGCACCTTAAGCTCGGTCTCCGCTTCGTTGGAGTCACAGAGTCCGCCGGTCATGGAGAGCGCTTTGCAGCTGAAGATGGCCACATCCACATTATATTTCCGGATGGTCTGCGACGCCGTAGGCCCTACGAAAGAGCTGGTCTCCGGTCCGAGCAGGCCCCCCGTGGAAATGAGCTTTTGCCCGGAATGCTGAAATTCTGACAATACCGCCAGGGAATTGGTGATGATGGTCAGATTTTTTTTGTCCTCCACGATTCTCCGCAAGCCTTCAAAAGCCGTCGTACTGGTATCCGTCATCACACTGTCCCCGTCATTAATCAGCTCCAGCAGACTGGAGGCAATCATCCGCTTCGCTTCAATGTTCACCTGATGCCTGTGCGAGTAGGAAGGGTCCTCGTTGGTGTGGACGTTCAGAATCGCCCCGCCGTAATTCTTCTTGGCAATGCCCTCCTTGTCCAGCCGGTCGAGATCGCGCCGGATCGTCTCCTCCGATACACCAAATTTCTGCGCCAAGTCCGCAACGTGGACCTTCTTATGCCTGTAGAGCTCGTTGATTACCAGATCCCGCCGTTCAAAAGCCTTCATATCCATGCCCACCCTTAGTTATGTAGTTGTATATAGTTTACTATAATCTGCTGCGTGACATAAATCCCACAATCACAATCAATTCCACAGTTTATCTTGATTATATCACACAAAACCACACAATAACCAAATTTAAAGTGTGGAATAGTGTTGACTTTGCAGGTGAGTGATTCTATGATGTAGAAGAAATGGATTAGTTGGCGGAGAAAGACAAAAGTGTGCAGGCCGCAGAGGCTGTATTTGGTAGCGCTTACTAATCGGAGTCAAAGCTCCAGTGTAATGTTCTTATACTATCAACTTACGATTCGGGGAGGAACAGCAGTGACAGCAAATTATCCGAAGATTGGTATCCGGCCGACGATTGACGGCAGAAGACGCGGGGTGCGTGAATCGCTGGAGGCGCAGACGATGGGCATGGCGCAGCGCGTGGCGGCATTTTTGCAGGAGAATCTAAGGTATCCGGACGGTTCTCAGGTGGAATGTATCATTGCCGATTCTACGATTGGCGGCGTGAAGGAGGCTGCGGCGGCGGCGCAGAAGTTCGCGGGTGCAGGTGTGGGCGTATCCATTACAGTCACCCCGTGCTGGTGTTATGGATCGGAGACCATGGATATGGATGCGGCGATCCCGCATGCGGTCTGGGGATTCAACGGAACGGAGCGCCCCGGCGCGGTATATCTGGCGGCGGTTCTGTCTGCTTATGCGCAAAAAGGCATTCCGGCCTTCGGAATCTACGGCGAGGATGTTCAGGAATCCAGCAGCGAGGAGATCCCGGCGGATGTTCAGGTGAAGCTGCTGCAATTCGCAAGATCCGCGCTGGCGGCGGCTCTGATGAAGGGCAAGTCCTATCTGTCGATGGGCTCCGTATCTATGGGAATCGCCGGTTCCATCGTGAACGAGCAGTTCTTCCAGGAATATCTCGGCATGCGCAATGAATATATCGATATGTCTGAATTTGTACGCAGAATGGAAGAGGGAATCTATGATCCCGAGGAATTCGCGCGGGCGCTGGCCTGGGTGAAGGACAACTGCCGTGTGGGGGCGGATAATAATCCGCAGCATCTGCAGCTTAGTGAAGCGGTGAAGGAAGAGCAATGGGAGACTGTGGTCAAAATGACGCTGATTGCCCGTGATCTGATGACCGGCAATCCGCAGCTTGCGAAGCTCGGCTTCGAGGAGGAGGCCAGCGGTCATAATGCCCTGCTCAGCGGCTTCCAGGGCCAGCGGCAATGGACCGACCATTTCCCTAATGGCGACTTCATGGAGACGATCCTGAACTCCTCGTTCGACTGGAACGGCAGACGGGCGCCTTATATCGTCGCCACCGAGAATGACAGCCTGAACGGGGTGACGATGCTGTTCAATTATCTGCTGACGAATACGGCGCAGATTTTTGCCGATGTGCGCACCTTCTGGAGTCCGGCTGCGGTGAAGCGCGTGACCGGCTACGAGCTGGAGGGCGCGGCGGCAGGCGGCCTGCTGCATCTGATTAATTCCGGCTCGGCGGCGCTGGACGGCACCGGCGAGCAGAGCCTTGACGGCAAGCCGGCGATCAAGCCGTTCTGGGACATCACGGACGAAGAGGCGGCTGCCTGTATTGCACAGACCCAGTTCCGCCCGGCTTCCCAGGAATATTTCCGGGGAGGCGGCTTCTCCACGGACTACCTGACCCGGGGCGGCATGCCGGTCACCATGGCCCGGCTTAATCTGGTCAAGGGTCTGGGACCTGTACTTCAACTGGTAGAGGGCTACACTGTAGAGCTGCCGGGAGAGGTGCACGATACGCTAGACCAGCGGACGGACCCGACCTGGCCAACGACCTGGTTCGCCCCGAAGCTGACCGGCCAAGGCTCCTTCCAGTCTGTCTACGATGTGATGAACAATTGGGGCGCCAATCACGGGGCGATCAGCTACGGGCATATCGGCGCGGATCTGATTACGCTGGCTTCGATCCTGCGGATTCCGGTCAGTATGCATAACGTGGAAGAATCGCGTATTTTCCGCCCGCGTGTCTGGTCGCTGTTCGGCACAGAGAATCTGGAGAGCGCCGATTATAGAGCCTGCCGCAACTTCGGCCCGCTCTACTAATCCTCTAAGCGAAGCAGGTGTGAAGATGACAGAGGCAGAGACGACAGATATAGGGATAACCGGGAATAAGGACATCCGGCTGCTGGCCGTCGATCTGGGCGCCAGCTCCGGCAGAGTTATGCTGGGAAGCTACCGGGACGGGAAGGTGGCGGTGGAAGAGATTCACCGCTTCCCTAACGGAGCGGTAGAGATGAATGGACATTTGCACTGGGATGTGCATCGGCTGCTTCAGGAGATCAAGCACGGCATTGCAGCGGCTGCGGCAAGGTACGGCCCGCTGCACTCTCTGAGTGTAGATACCTGGGGAGTCGACTACGGCCTTCTGGATGAGCAGGGGGAGCTGCTGTACGCTCCGCATCATTACAGGGATCAGCGGATGGAAGACATTGCTCCGGTGCTGGAGGCTGCTCTGCCTCCAGTAGACCAGTTCAATCTGACGGGCAACCAGTCCGGTACGATTAATACGGTGTATCAATTATTTGCCGATCTTCATAGGGCACCGGAACTGCGGGCAACCGCCAGGCAGCTTCTGATGATGCCGGATCTGTTCCATTATATGCTCAGCGGTGTGGCTGTGGGCGAGCAGACCATCTGGAGCACCAGCGGCCTGCTGAATCCGCAGTCCACAGCGCCGTCAGCCGAAGTGCTGCACAGGCTAGAGCTGCCGCTAGAGCTGTTGCCCCGGCTGGTTCCGGCAGGCACCGTGCTGGGTGAACTCCGGCCCGCGCTCCAGGAAGAACTGGGCAGCGGCCCGCTCAAGATCATCGCCGGAGCCTCGCATGATACGGCTTCGGCCGTGGCCTCCATCCCTTACGGCGATCCCGGCCCTAGCTCCGCCGATCCTGACCGGATCGCCGGAATCGGCCCTGCGCTGCGCGACGCTGCATTCATCAGCTGCGGAACCTGGTCGCTGGTCGGCCTGGAGACGGCGGAGCCTGTACTAAGCGATGCCGCCCGGGCCGGCGGCTTCACCAACGAGAGCTGCTTCGGCGGCACGAACCGGCTGCTGAAGAATATCACCGGCCTCTGGCTGCTGCAGGAGACCCAGCGGAGCTGGGCCGAAGCAGGCGAACCGCTCAGCCATCAGGAAGCCGCCGAGCTAGCCGGTCAGCTGGACCGGTCCAAGGCGTGCATCGCCATGCTGGACCCGAATGATCCGCTCTTCAGCACACCGGGCGATATGCCGCTGCGGATCGAATCCTACTGCATCCGCACCGGGCAGCCGGTGCCGCAGACCCGGGCGGAGATCATCCGCTCGATTCTGGAGAGCCTGGCCCGTTCTTACGCAGATACGATCCGCGAGCTGGAGGTGCTTACGGGCCGTCCGGTGAGCTGCATTCACATGGTCGGCGGCGGCATTCAGAACAAGCTGCTGTGCCAGCTGACAGCGGATGCCACCGGCAAAGACATTATCGCCGGACCGGCAGAAGCGAGTGCAATCGGCAACATCGTGGTGCAATTGACGGCGCTCGGAGCTGTCGATCCCGCAGAGGTTCGCAGGGTGGCAGCCCGCTCCTGTACAACCGTCCAGTACCGGCCGATTGTACCCCATCGGAATTGACAAGCTTCATACAGCAATCAAGGAGGAAATTATGAATAATCATGAAGAAGAATTACGGCGGCTAATCTGCGATATCGGCCGGAATCTGTTCAACAAGGATTTCATCGCAGCCAATGACGGTAATATCTCCGCACGCCTGTCGGCTACAGAGGTGCTCGCTTCGCCTACAGGAGTCAGCAAAGGCTACCTGCAGCCGCACATGCTGGTCAAAGTCAATCTGCAGGGAGAAATCCTGGATGCAGCGGAGGGCTACCGGCCGTCGACGGAAGTGAAGATGCATCTGAAGATCTACAATGAGCTTCCGGAGATGGGCGGGGTGGTTCATGCACATCCGCCGTATGCTACCGCTTTTGCCATCAAGGGCGAAGCCCTGGACAAAATGATGATGCCGGAATCCGTCATTGCCATGGGGGACATTCCACTGGCGGTATACGGGACGCCTTCGACCGAAGAGATCCCGGATTCGCTGACTCCCTTCCTAGGCAAGAAGACCGCTGTGCTGCTGGAGAGCCACGGGGCCCTGACCTGGGGCAAGGATGTAATGGCTGCTTATATGAACATGGAGCGGCTTGAATATACGGCGAAGCTGACCTTCCTGACCCGCATGATCGATGGGGAGCGTGAGCTGCCGCCGCACCGGATTGAAGAGCTGGTGGCGCTGAGATCGTTCTACGGAATGTAATCAAGCCGGAGAGGAGACATTGTTATGCTCAAAAAAATACCCAAGCTGCTCTCCCCCAAGCTCGTCCGCACCCTGATGGAGATGGGCCACGGGGATGAGCTGGTCCTGGCCGATGCCAATTATCCGGGACATGCGCTGCATTCCCGGGTGCTGCGGGCTGACGGGATCGGTATCCCCCGGCTGCTCGACGCCATCCTGGAGCTGCTTCCGCTGGATCATTATGCTCCGGCACAGGCGGCCTTCATGGCCGTTGTGGAAGGGGACCCTACGGTTCCTGTGATATGGGACACGTACAAGGAGCTTCTTACCCGTCATGATCCTGCAGTGCAGGTGGAATATGAAGAGCGTTTTGACTTCTATGAGCGCTCCAAGCACAGCTACGCTATTCTGATCACAGGAGAAGAGGCGCTCTACGGGAATATTATTCTCAAAAAAGGTGTGATTCCCCCGGAAGAAGCCGGGGAATAACGCCTCCAAGCATTAGACCGCCCGGTTAACAAGGGGCGGTCTTATTTGTTGTACCTATGTAGCACCGCTCCATCAGAGCAACGCCCCCTCCAATGTTGCAAGTTATGCAACTTGGCTCCCCCGAAATCAGTAGCTGAGGGAGGATTGTTGCAGGAAATGCAGGAATTTGTTCGATGTGCCGCACAACTGGAGGAGAATACTGCCTTTTGTGCAACACTTTTAGCCAAGGGCGATATCGGTAGGGGAAATGCTGCAATTTGTGCAGGATTATGCGCATAAAGTTTTTCTTCTCCTCCAAAGGTGTGTGAAAAACAATTGGCGGCTGCGGGGGCAGTGGACCAAATGTAGGCGAGAAACCGAATATGGGATACCCTACAAAGCGGGCGGATGGGTAAGAGGGAGGCGGCCATACAAGCTGCGTGAACCTCGTAAGTTCTTACCTCATCCATCCGCATAGCACTTTGGTTAAACCTCGTTATACATACTCCGAAGGAATTGCGCACTGGCGTGCAGATCATCCTCAGGCGTACTCTCCAGCAGCCCCTGAATATGCGGACGCTTATATTTCATGTAGCGGAGCAGGGGGGCGAAGTTCAGCATGCCTTGTCCGGCAGGAACGATGTGGATGGCGCCGCCCTTCACCGTGAAATCCTTCAGGTGCAGGACAGCAATCCGGTCACCCAGCAGGTCTAGCGCGTCTGCCACAATCTGCTCCTGCGCCAGGTAATTCTCCGGTGTCATCAGATTCGCGGCATCCAGAATAATTTGCAGGTTATTGGACGGCACCGCCTCAAGCAGCCGCCGGGCAAGCTGCGCTGTGTGGAGCGGATGGTTGACGCCTGGCTCGATGCCTACCGTCACTCCGAACCTTTCGGCTTCAGCAACCATGATACTAACAGAGTTAACCACTTGTTCAAAAGCTTCCTCCGTAAAATTATCCGCCGTATACCACTGGCCCACACTGCCGGTCTCCGTCCCTACCAGACTTGCACCGAAGTCACGGGCCAGCCGCAGATGGGTGTTGAAGTCGTTCAGCGCTTGTGCACGCTTGGCAGGGTCGGCATCGATAATATTCACATAACAGCCGAGGACAGCAATCCGGATACCGGCTTGTCTGAAGGCGTCGCCATAATAGGCGGCAGTCCCCGGACTCAGTGCGCCAATTCCAGCGACACTCTCCGGAAAAGACTTATGCAGCGCCAGCTGAATCGCCGGGAAGCCATGCGCCTTCAGCTTATCTATCAACTGCGGCAGCGGACACCGCTTGAAGTCATGGGCACGGACGCCCAGGTGAAACGGAACAGTCATCAGGGAAGTCTCCTTTGTGTACACAGATAAATGCAGCGATTTCCCGCAAAAAAAGCCGCCCGTAACCACAAGGGATCACAAGCGGCCAATCCAGTTCTACCTTACAGGCTAAGGTGGGCTAGGGTTTGCAACCCCAGCCGCCCGCACCTCCCCCTACACCCGCAGATACGGGTGCAGCAGCTTCAGCTCCGCAGACTGTGCCAGCGCTTCGGCTACCAGTGACGCGATTTTTTGCGCCCCGGCTTGGGAGAAATGCGTGTCATCGGTAATGCCGTCCGGGTAGTTGGGGCGGGCACCCGGCGGCAAGTGCATGAACAGCTCTGCTGATGCCTCGGCTCCCAGTCTGCGGTAGAGCTGCTGGGAGGAGGCAAAGAGATCAAGCAGCGCCGTTCCGGTCTCCCCGGCAACCTCACGCATGACCTGCGGATAGAGTCCGACAGCCTCCGGGTCAGGTTCACCGTCCGCCGTGAAGCGCCGGCGGCTGACGGAGGTCAGCAGCACAGGGGTGCAGTCCCGGCTGCGGGCGGAATCGATGAATACCTGCAGATTCCGGCGGTAATCGGTATGCGGCTCCGTGTAACGGAGAGGGTCCTCCAGCTTCTGGTCATTATGGCCGAACTGGATCAGCAGGAAGTCTCCGGGGAGGAAGTCCCGCTCCATGTCTGTTAGTCTGCCTTCAGCCAGGAAGGAGCGCGTGCTCCGCCCGTTGATGGCCCGGTTCTCAATCCGCACCTTCCGGCTGGCGTACTGCTGCAAATATTCGCCCCATCCGGCCATCGGCCATTCCCCGCCGCCCTTCTGGGCGGCGGTGGAGTCTCCGGCGATATAGATTGTCGGCATGTTCAGCATCCTTCCATCTAGACGGGAAGCCCGGCTTCGCTGCCGGCAGTCTGGAATCCGAAATACCCGGCTGCGTTATTATAGGAGATATCCTCGACCATTGTACCCAAGAGTCCAAGATCGTCTGGCGCTTCCCCGCGTTCGGCGAGTTCACCGAGCAGCCCGCACAGTACGCGTCGGAAATATTCATGCCGGGTATAGGACAGGAAGCTGCGCGAATCGGTCAGCATGCCGACGAAATTGCCGAGCAGGCTGCCTTCAGCCAGTAAGGTCAGCTGCTGGCGCATGCCGCTGCGCGTATCGTTGTACCACCAGCCGGAGCCAAGCTGGAGCTTGCCGGGAGTGTCCTTCTGATAACAGCCCAGCAGAGCCAGCAGGGCAGGGTAATCGCCGGGATTCAGTGAGTAGAGGATCGTCTTCGGCAAGCCGCTGCCGCTCTCGGCCCGGTCCAGCAGCTGCGACAGCGCTGTGGTCAGCGGCAGATCGTTGATGCCGTCATAGCCGGTATCCGGTCCAAGCCGCTGGAACATCGGCGTGTTGTTGTTGCGGTAAGCATGCAGATGAAGCTGCATGGTCCAGCCCTTGTCATGATAGAAGCCGATCAGCGCGGTCAGCAGCTCTGTGCGGTAGCGGGTAATTTCCTCCGGTGACAGAGTATCACCCTGCATTCTTTTGGCAAAAATAGCTTCCACCGCCTCAGGTGTACCCGCTTCATAACGCAGGACATCCAGCGCATGGTCCGACAGGCGGCAGCCCTGCTCGTGGAAGAAGGCGACCCGGTTACGCAGGGCCTCCAGCAGCCCGGCATAGCTCTTGACCGGCAGGCCGGAGGCTGACTCCAGCTTCCCGATCCAGGCGCCGAAGCCTTCGGCATCGATGTTCAGTGCCTTATCGGGGCGGAAGGTCGGGAACACCTGGAAGTCGGTTTCACTCCCGCTCAGCAGCTTGTGGTACTCCAGGGAATCTGCCGGATCATCGGTGGTGCAGATCACTTTGACACCGCTGCTGCGGATCAGGCCGCGCCGGGTGAAGCCCGGTTCAGCCAGCTTGCGGTTGACCTTCTCCCAGATGGCCGGCGCCGTGGCTTCACTCAGCAGCTCCTCTACACCGAAGAAACGGCGGAGCTCCAGATGTGTCCAGCTATACAGCGGGTTGCCCACTGCTTTGGGCAGTGTACGGGCCCAGGCCAGAAATTTATCATAATCAGAGGCGTCACCGGTAATATGCGATTCAGGCACGCCGTTTGCACGCATCAGCCGCCACTTGTAATGATCGCCGTACAGCCACGCTGCGGTCAGGTTCTCGAAGGGCTGGTCCTCATAGATTTCGCGCGGGTCCAGATGGCAGTGGTAATCGATAATGGGCATGGTTTTGGCGTGATTATGATAGAGCAGCCGTGCGGTTTCGCCGGACAACATGAAGTCCTCGTTTAGGAACATGAATAGGATCTCCCTTTGAATGGATTAGGATGAATAGAATAAGTTCTACAAGGTAACGCCTGTTTTGAAAATAGCCAGCTCACGCACTTCATTCTGCTCATTCCGTGTTTTTTGGCCGCTGGCGACATCAATGATATACGTGATGAATTCCTCCAGCACATCGGCCATCGGCGTTTCCAGCAGGGGACCTGCGTTGAAGTCCATCCAGTGGCCTTTTTTGGCAAAGAGGTCGTTGTTGGTCGCGATCTTGACCGTAGGCACGAAGCTGCCGAACGGCGTTCCGCGGCCGGTAGTGAACAGCACAAGCTGGCAATCCGAAGCAGCAAGCGCAGAGGCGGCGACCAGATCGTTGCCGGGAGCCTGCAAGAGGCTCAGCCCTTTTTTGCGCAGCTTCACGCCATACTGCAATACATCCACCACTGGCGACGATCCAGCCTTCTGTGTGCAGCCGAGCGATTTGTCCTCCAGCGTGCTGATGCCGCCAGCCTTGTTGCCGGGAGACGGATTCTCATAGACGGGCTCGCCGTAGGAGAGGAAGTACTGCTTGAAGTTATTGATCAGCGAGACGATATCATCATAGACCTCTTTACTCTCCGCGCGGGCCATCAGCACCTTCTCCGCACCGAACATTTCCGGCACCTCCGTCAGCACCGAGGTTCCGCCCTGGGAGATAATGAAGTCGGAGAACGCACCCAGCAGCGGGTTGGCTGTAATTCCGGAGAATCCGTCAGAGCCGCCGCATTTCAGCCCGATGTTCAGCTCGCTGAGCGGAACCGGCTCACGAACATCGTTCGCAGCAGCTTCATATAGCTCCTCCAGCAGCACAAGTCCGGCTTCCAGCTCATTGCCGACCTCCTGGGCCACCAGGAATTTGACCCGGGATTCGTCATAATCGCCCAGCATGCTGCGGAACTCGGAGACGATATTGTTCTCGCAGCCCAGGCCGAAGACGAGTACACCGCCCGCATTGGGATGATTGACGGCATCGAGCAGAATGCTGCGGGTCATGCGGTGGTCATCGCCCAGCTGTGAACAGCCGTAAGGATGCTTCAGCACGGTCAGGTTGTCGAACCCGCCGAGATCGGGATGCTCGGCCTTGAACTCCTGCAGCATCTGCTCGGCAATGCCGTTCACACAGCCCACGGTCGGAATAATGAACAGATCATTACGGATGCCGACCTTGCCGTTACTCCGCTTGTATCCCTGGAAGGTCAGATCACGGCGCGGATAGATCACCGGATGAACATCGGGCACATACTCGTATTCTTCCTCGCCGGACAGATTGGTTTTGATATTATGCGTGTGAATCCAGTCGCCTGCGGCAATCGGGGCCGTAGCATGGCCGATCGGGGACCCGTATTTGGTAATGATGTCTCCGCTGCTGAATCCGGTGAGGGCAATCTTATGACCCTGCGGAATCTCCTGGGCGGCCTGCAGCGTCAGTCCGTCTATCGCCAGTTCTTCTCCGGCAGCAATCGGCCGCAAGGCTACAGCTACCGTATCTCTCGGATTCATCTTCATTAAGTTCTTCATGTTGGCCCTCCTAATAAAATTATTAAGCGTCCGCTTCCCTGAGCACCTTCGTACAAACTCGCATGGGAAGCATTGGCAAAAATCGGGTAAGCCGCCGCAGTCCCCGGAGCAGGGAGGCTGCGGCAGGCTGGATCACCCTACGAGCTGCTGTAATGCCGCGCGGGAACCTTCGCGCTCCAGCTGCTGCAAGTGAGCGGCAATCGTCTCAGCCAGTCCCGGAAGCAGGGTCAGATCCTGTCCCCAGAGGCTGGCGTCGCCAAGAATGGTATTCACGAAGCGGGACGGCTCACTCCATGCCTGATCGAATACGGCCAGCACCTCAGCACTGTCCTGCCGGGCAATTCGGTCTCCCCGGTAGCTGAGCAGCAGGGCAGCGAAGGCAAGCGTCATCCGCTCTGGAAGCTTGCCGCGTTCCTGCTGGTACCGCAGCATGACCGGAAGCAGGCGTGTTTTGAATTTGGAGATGCTGTTGAGCGAGATCGAGGTCAGCTCATGGCGGATGAACGGATTGCGGAACCGCTCCTGCACGGCATCGGCGTAGGATAATAGCTGCGCGGCAGGCAGATCCAGCATAGGGATCAGCTCCTCCTCAATCAATTCCTTCACGAAGCGGGAGAAGGTACCGTCATTCATGACGTCTTCAACCGTCTCCAGCCCGGCGAGCAGACCAAGCGGGACCATAGCGGTATGCGGCCCGTTCAGGAGATGAACCTTGCGTTCGCGGTAAGGCGTCATATCAGGAGTCACCACGACATTCAGTCCTGCCTTGGCTAGCGGCAGACGCTCCGCCAGGGATTCAGGGCCCTCAATAACCCAGAAGAGGAAAGGCTCGGCAGTCACCATAACGTGATCGGTATAACCCAATTCGGCTTCCAGTGCAGCGGCCTGTTCACGCGGATAACCGGGAACAATGCGGTCTACCAGACTGCAGCAGAAGGTATTCTCGGACTTCAGCCATTGCAGGAATTCTGCGCCAAGGTTCCAGTCAGCCGCGTAACGTTCTACGATCTCCTGCAACTTCTCGCCGTTGCGGTCAATCAGCTCGCAGGGAATAATCACGAAGCCTTTCTTGCCAAGCTCGAAGCGGCGGTAGAGCAGTGCGGTAAGCTTGCCCGGGAAGCTCACCGGAGAAGAGTTATCCGCACGGTCACCGGGAAGATAAACAATGCCGGCTTCGGTAGTATTGGAAGTAATGAACTCCAGATTATCGTTCTCAGCGAGTGCCAGGTAGGCTTCATAATCCATATACGGGTTGATCCCCCGGCTGACCGAGCTGATAATCTCGCGGGAATTGACGGTCTCGTTGTCCATGATGCCGTTAAGCAGCACCGTATAGAGATTGTCTTGTTCAGTCATATGCTCGGCTACTCCGCTGGTGGTATTCGCAATGGGCTGGATGATTACAGCGCTCCCGTTGAACAAGCCCTGATTATTCATTTGCTGCAGCTGCCAGTCAACGAAACCACGCATGAAGTTGCCTCCGCCGAATTGGATCATCCGTTCCGGATGCAGGGGGAACCCCGGATGAGTGCTTCTGGATAAACGGTTTGTCATAATGATCATGATCTCCTTTTACATACAATGATTAATTGCACACGTTAACATTTTATTTTGGGCAAAATACGGATCGCCTTCTCTTTGTCCCGGAAGGCTCCGTATCTGCAGAAAATAGCGGTGGGTCATCCGGCCGGTTTATTCTCCGGCAACCGTATCCCGTACAACCAGCGAAGTCTTAACGAACAGCTGCTGCGGCGGGGTCTCGGGCTGCTGAAGCAGCTGGATCAGCATGGTGATGCCAAGCTCACTGATCTCGGCAATCGGCTTGCGGACGGTAGTCAGGGCAGGATTCGTATAGCGGGCGAACATCATATCATCGAAGCCGATCAGCGAGATCTGCTCCGGCACTTGGACCTTGTGGGCATAGCAGGCGTTCATGGCGCCAATTGCCATATCGTCATTGGAGCAGAACACCGCCGTAGGACGGTCGTCCAGGCTAAGCAGCTTGTTCATCGCCGAATATCCGCTCTCGATGCTGTAATCGCCGGAGGCGAAATAATCGGGATTCAAGGGAAGGCGGCCAGCAATCAGGCTGTCCAGAAAGCCCTGCTTGCGTTCGCTGGAGGACTTGAAGCCCGGCTTGCCTTCAATAATAGCCAGCTTGCGGTGACCCTGCTGCAGCGCATAATCAATCGCTTCCTTCACGCCTTCGCGGTCATTGGCTACCACATTCATAATGCCCGGGTCCTCCAGCTGACGGTTCAGCACCACCAGCGGAATGCCCATCTTCTTCACATGATAGATGAAGGCATTGTCTTCATCGCTCTGGCTCATGACCAGAATGCCGTCGAAGCGCTGAGGCTGAATATTGCTGAAGTGCTGCACACCGTCTATCCCGTTCACCGTCAGATTATAGTTCTCATCGAGACTGTGCGTGATGCCTTTGATGGCATCCACCAGGAAGCTGGATGAAGTTCCCTGCTCAATACTGGAGAAGAACAGGCCGATGATGAACGATCTCTTGGTGACCAGGCTCTTGGCGCTGTAATTCGGCACATAATTCATTTCGGCGGCGATCCGTTCAATCTTATCCCGGGTGGCCTTCTTGATCAGCGGGTTGCCGTTCAGCGCCCTCGATACGGTAGTATGGGACACACCGGCAACGCGGGCAATATCTTTGATGGTAATCATAGGATCTCCCCGGGTTCATGGAATTGTTAACGATTTCAGTTTAGTTCTCCAGCAGCGTCAAGTCAATAGTTTATTGGAATGCACACGTTAATATTTCGTGAAAAATAAATGCAAAAACAGACCCGGATCAGGGTCCAGGGCCTGCGTTTGAAGGGGGATAACAGGCAAGCGCTGCTTCTCCTCTGATGAAGAGACCCCCGGAGCACTGTTAGACATGGTTATGCTCGAATTTCGTAATGTCACGGGCATAATGTGAGGTGGTGCCGTCAACTCTTTTCAGCCGGACATACTCTTCAGAGAATTTCTCCACGACTCCGCTGCCTACCTGGGAGTACATCCCGTCAGGGTCAAGCTGGAGGGCCGATACGAAGGTCTGTGACAGTGCGGCTACGAAAAAATCAATATTTTTGACAAGTGTCTGTGGCAAAAGTTCCAGTCCTTTCATCGGAATATAAGAATTTATATGTTGCACACGATAACTTATCCTTCTATTTCTCGCTAAAACGGTACCGTCCTTTAAAAAGGACGGCCAAGCCGTTTCCACTTGGGCAGTTCATCGTCAGCGGATAAAAACTTAAATCTTATTGTACGACAGGCTGCCGGTTTTGAACATAGGCTATGCCCGGTGAATATATATCCAGCTGAAAGTTGACACAGGGCTGTCCGGTTCATTATGGTATGCTCTCGTTATTAAGAGGAACCCATCATAATCAAGCAGGAGGAATTCAAGAATGGCCGAACCCCTGAAAGCAATGTACAACCAGGAATTCCTGCGCAGTCTGGGAATGAAGATTCAATCCGTCTACGGTTCGTTCGAGCCGGACCGCTTCGTCCTTGCGGCCATGAAGGAGCCGTGGGAGGAGCTGGAGCTGAAGGCACGGATGCGGCGGATTACAGAGACGCTGGGCAGCTTCCTGCCCCCGGCCTATGAGGATGCGCTGAAGATATTGTATGCGATAGATCAAGAATGTGTCGGCTTCCCGTATCTGTTTTTCCCGGATTTCGTTGAGGTGTATGGCGGGAGTGGGGAGCACTGGGAGCTGTCGATGGAGGCGCTGGAGCGGTTCACCCCGAAGTCCTCGGCGGAATTCGCCGTCAGGCCGTTCATGCTGCGTGATCCGCAAGCGATGATGGCCCAGATGCTGGTCTGGGCGGATCATCCGGATGAGCATGTGCGGCGGCTCGCCAGCGAGGGCAGCCGTCCCCGGCTGCCCTGGGGCCAGGCACTGCCGGTGTTCAAGCGCGATCCGTCTCCGCTATTGCCGCTGCTGGAGAAGCTGAAGGCAGACCCGTCACTCTATGTGCGCAAAAGTGTAGCCAACAACCTGAACGACATCGCGAAGGATCACCCTGATATCGTGATAGCCACCGCCCGCCGCTGGCTGGGCAATAACGTGAACACGGACTGGATTGTGCGGCATGGCTGCCGCTCACTGATCCGTAAGGCCGACCCTGAGATTATGGAGCTGTTCGGGTACGCCCCGGAGGAGAGCGGGGCCCCGCTGGTCAGCACAGCTGTCCTCGCGGCTACCCCGGCCGTGCTGCGGATCGGGGAGCAAGGCGAGCTGCAATACGCCCTTACCATCCGGGAGGGCGGTCCGGTGCGCATCCGTATCGAATACGGGATCAACTTCGTCAAGGCAGGTGGCAAGACCTCGCGCAAGCTGTTTCTGTTATCCGACAAAACCGTGCCCGGCGGTACCAGACTGTCCGGTACACGGACCCACCGCTGGGCTAACCTGACCACACGCAGGCACTATCCCGGAGAGCATACCCTTATGCTGCTTGTGAACGGCCGGGCTGTTGCTGGCACCTCACTGCTGCTTGAGGCGGAGCAGTAAGGCGGAGATCTTAGATAGCTTCCATACCCAAACAAAGCGGATGTTCCGGCAGCCAGTTCATGGCATCCGGGACATCCGCTTCTCTATGGGTACAAGATTCTTATTCTTATTCGCTAGGCTTGGCGCCGGCTGCTAGTCATGAATATTTCCGGCCATTTTAAGCCGTTTGGCAATCTCCTTGAATTCCTCGGCAGAGATGCCCGGTGCGAATTCTTCCTTCAATTCCGGGGCTTCGGGGATAGGGAAGCCTTCCGGTACGCCCTGGATGACCTCAAGCGGAAGACCGTCCTCGGGGTGGGTCCCCTTCCAGATCTGGTCAATCGAGCTGAAGTCCTTATCGCTCCAGGTGTACAGCTTCGTGTGGACGCCTTTTTCCTCGTACTTTCTGGCTTCATTGAACGCCTTGTTGTCGAGGGAAGGAATCGGGACCAGCTTGGTGACATTGACGCCGGTGGCAATCTCCAGTGCCTTCGCGTAAGCGACCACGTGAACGCCTCCACGGACAAGCAGGAAGCCGACAACCGCCCGGGCAGCGGGATGGTCGGTCATTTCATAGACCTTCATTTTATGTGTTCTGGCCCCGCACTCCAGGAAGAAGTTATGCAGCAGATCTTCGACGAGGTTGCCGCTGTTGAACACATTGGCTCCGGTCCACGGATTGCCCATGGAATCGAACGGCATGGCTCCTTGAGCGCCCGCCAGGAAGTGATAAGACAGCCGTGCGTCCTTGACATCGCCAAGCGGCGTGGAATCCGGCTTCTTATAAGCCGTGGAACCTCTAAGACATTTATTCACGGCGTGGGAGACCAGCTCGACATGGCCCAGCTCCTCGGCGGTGATGCTCATGACCAGGTCATAGAAGGGCTTCAGCTTGTCCTTGGAACGGAAGTTGAAGGACTGGTACAAGTAGTTATTGAGTGTTGACATTTCACCGAACTTGCCTCCGAGCAGCTCTTGAACGGCTGCTGCGGCATTAGGATCCGGCTTCTCGACATCCGGGATTTCTATCATAATCTCATCCATACGTGTGAACATGGTGATTATCATCTCCTCAGCAATAGGTGTAAGTATACTTGTCTATTTTACACCTGTTTCCAGTTATTCAAACATCACCGCTCAGGAAGCTGGACATGCAGATCATGATTGTTCTTCGGCTGCTGCGAGGCCATCTTCAGCACATAGCTTCTTGTTGCGCTTGCGGGAGCGCTCTGCCAGAGCCGGTAGCCCTCTGTGGCGGTCACGGCAGCAAGACCCGTGCTGGCATTGCCGACGAAGTAATACTCGTTCAGCCTGCCCACAACATCAGCCATCTCCTGCAGCTCAGACTCCGGATAGCGGGCGTAAGCAGGATCTTCGGCCAGCCGGGAATAACTCCGGGATGCTGAGCGTTTGCGGAAATTCGCCTCACTGTAAGCCTTGAATCCAAGCAGATTCGGATCGGTATTGCCGGTGGCTGCCGCCCATGGCTCCATGCCTAGTCTTGCAGTGCTGTAATCCAGCGTCTGACGGGCGGAGGAGTAGGTTAAGAGTCCGTATTGATGGGGATAAACGGATAAAGCACTGCTGGCAATGTCATAGATGCGATCCCCGTCATGACGATATTCGCTGATATCCTGAATGTGTATATGCCCGCTGAGAACGGTCCGCACACCGCTCTTCATCAAGGCATCTGTAACCTTGGCATGATCCTCCACGGTGAAGCCTTCCTGAATGAATTCACTGTGATTCAGCAGGCTGTGATGCATGACTGCAACGAGCTGTGCGCCTGCGGCAGCGGCCTTCGCGCCACAGTCGGCGATCCATTCCAGGGTCCGGCCGCTGATCCGGCCCTCCAGCTGGGGATGGCCCAGCGCTTTATTGTCCCCGTACTGTGCGGTATCCAGCATGAGCAGCCATAGCTCTTCCGATGGAGCAGCCAGATAACTGAGCGAATCCTCATCTCTCAGCAGGGCTTCATCATAACCGAAGCTGCCATAGATATTGCGGAAGGCTGTGGCGGTAACGGAATCTGCGGAGTACTGGCGCTTGCCGCGGAAGCTCCGGGCCCAGGGGTTGCGGATATCATGATTGCCGGGGATCACATAGATCCGGGTTCCGGTCTCTTGCTCGATGCGCTTCAGCTGTCCGGCCAGCTCCTTGTGGCTTGCTGCTTCCCCGTTGTTGCTGAGGTCCCCGCTGATGATGACCACATCCGGCTTGCGGATTCCGATATCATAGCCCAGCGCTTCCATCATCTCCTTGCTGTAGCCGAGCTGCTTGCCGTCACCGGCAGCCAGGAACTGCTGGAAGGCGGGCCCGAGATCGCGCAGCTTCTGCGCTAAATAGTGAGTATCGCTCGTTGTAAGCATCCTCAGATCATGGCCGGACTGAATCCGGTATTGCGGGTTCTGCTGCACTTCATCCTGTCCGCCGCAGGAGGAGAGCATCAGGAGCAGAAGAGGAAGAATAGCGTACTTACGGATGAATATCATTAGTCCAGCACCTCTTTTCACAGATCACACACTAAAAGAGGGTGCTCTCCCCGGCCCGTTTGCCCGAAGAGGAACACCCCGTACCTTGCCGCATTATTTTTTCACTTCAGTGACGCCGGTTACCTTGCCCTGGTCTGCTGCCGTATAGGTAGCCTGGTATTTGGCATCGGAGAAATACACATTGCCTTCAATGGTGGCATTCACTACGGCGAAGCCGTCAGCTTCCACATAGACATCACCCACAAAGGTCCCTCCCTGAATCCGGGCATTCTCGCTGCGTATCGTTAATTTGGGTGCGGTGAGCTTGAAGGAATTCGTAATGTTGTGATCGGCATCCTGGGTATAGAGCGCGATTTTGCGGGCAGGCTCTTCCTTATGGATGAATTGCCCGTCCATCACAAGCTCCTCGGAGAAGCTCAGATCCTTCAGAGTCGCTGCAATCCATGTGCCGTCCTTGCTGATCGCTTTCTTGAAGGCTTCCCCGTTATCGACGACCGAAGCTGAAGTGACCGCATCCGGGGCAGCGGTAGCAGCAGTATTGCCTGTGTTTGCTGATGTGCCAGTGTTGCCTGCATCTTTGTTTGCGTTGCCGCATCCGATGAGCAAGGTCAAGGTGAATGCCGCAAGCAGTACTGCTAGCTTTCTCATGTGAATAACCTCCTTGGGTGTGTAATGCTGAAGTGAACTTTTCTTTAAATTTAATATAGAATGATTAGTACGGAATTGATGTGATGTAGTTAACACTGCTACAATAATATTTACCGAACGTTCTATAAATGGTAAAATAGACCCGAAAGGAGCATGATCATGGCGCGTAGCAAAGAGTTTGACATTGATGATGTATTGCTCAAGGCAATGACGATTTTTTGGCAGCAGGGCTATGAGAAGACCTCAATGCAGGATCTTGTGGCCGGCATGGGAATCCACAAGCGGAGCATGTACGACACCTTTGGAGACAAGCACACCTTATATATAAAAGCGCTGGAGCGCTTTGCAACGATCCAAAGCTCCAGGCTGGAGAGCCGTATCGAAGGGGTTGCCTCCGCCAAGGCGGCCATCCGCCTCTTATTCGAAGCCACCATCCAGCGAAGTGAAGCCGAACCGAAGGGCTGTATGCTGGTGAATACGGCCGTGGAGCTGTCTGTTCATGATCCGGAAGCTGCTGACCGGGCCAATGAAGCTTTTCTGAATACCGAAAGACTGATTGAACGGCTTATCCTGCACGGACAGGAGACCGGAGAGGTATCCTCCCGGCATCCGGCCCCGGCGCTTGCTGCTTATCTGCATAACGCCCTGGTTGGACTGCGGGTGATGGTCAAGGCCACGAAGGATCTGGGCAAGCTCCAGACCATTGCCGATACTACGCTTGCTGTGCTGGACTGAGCTGCCGTAATAGTATGAACGCGCCTGCCGGTAATTATCCAAGTATATATTCAGGCTGGCGCCAGTCGTGCAGAGTGTATTTAGACTTCAATATGACTGCGGTATAGATTACAATATGATTCTGGATGAGGTTACGCCGGCAGGAGGGAGCAAGCAGGAATGGCTAAGCAGAAATACTACGTAGTATGGGAAGGCAAGCAGCCTGGAGTCTATCATACATGGGCGGAATGCCAGGCGCAGACGGATCATTATACCGGAGCGAAATATAAGTCGTATGAGAGCAAGGCGGCTGCAGAGACAGCCTTCAAGGCAGGCTGGAAAGGGAACTGGGGAAGCGGTGCGGCAGCCTCAGTGGCATCCGGCAAGAGCAAGTCAGGGAAGTCCTGGGGACGGAGTGCCGGCGTCGAGACGTCTGAAGAGATCGATTATGACAGCATCTCCGTGGACGTAGGGACCCGGGGGAATCCCGGACCTGTGGAATACAAAGGGGTGGATACACAGACCGGGGATGTGATTTTCTCCTGCGGTCCGATCCGCAAAGGGACCAATAACCTCGGAGAGTTCCTGGCGATTGTGCATGCGCTGGCGCTGCTTCAGAAGGAAGGCAGCAGCAAGACGGTCTACAGTGATTCTGTCAATGCGATGAAATGGGTCAAGCAGAAAAAGGTGGCTACCACCTTGCCCCGGGATGCCTCCACAGAGGAGATCTGGCAACTGATTGACCGGGCAGAAAGCTGGCTGCGGAGCCATACCTACGACAACAAGGTGCTGAAATGGCAGACGAAGTCATGGGGCGAGATCAAAGCGGACTATGGCCGCAAATAAGTTGCTGTTATTCTGGTTAATAACGGGTAATGGAACAATACTAATAGCAGAGCAATTGGGAGGAGAACAGGATGTTTGGCAACGATTGGGATGAAGTGCTGCAGGAAGAGATGCAGAAGCCTTACTTTGAGGAATTGCGCTATGCTCTGGCACGCGAGTACAAGCAGTATACGGTCTATCCCCCGAAGGACAAGCTGTTCTCGGCGCTGAAGCTGACGCCCTACAGCAAGACCCGGGTCGTCATTCTCGGACAGGACCCGTATCACGGGGCAGGACAGGCCCATGGCCTGAGCTTCTCCGTAGAGCCGGGTGTCCGGATTCCGCCGTCTCTGCGCAATATCTATGCCGAGCTGCACAGCGATCTCGGCATAGAGGTGCCCGGCCACGGATCGCTGCTGCACTGGGCGGAAGAAGGTGTGCTGATGCTTAATGCAGTGCTGACAGTACGCGAGGGTCAGCCGAACTCGCATAAGGGGCTGGGCTGGGAGACCTTCACGGATGCCATAATGGAGAAGCTGAATGAGCGGACAGAACCGATGGTCTTCATCCTGTGGGGCAGCCATGCCCAGCTTAAGGGTGCTGTCGTTGACCGCAGCAGACACAAGGTAATCCAGTCCACGCACCCGAGCCCGTTCTCTGCACACCGCGGATTTCTCGGCAGCCGCCCGTTCTCTCAGGCCAACCAGTATCTGGAGCAGCATGGGCTTAAGGGCATAGACTGGTCCATACCGAAGATATAAGCAGTTGAGGGCACAGTGAAGGGGGTGGAGCCATGAAGCATTGGGTTGGCAGACCGGTCATTATGTACTGCGGCGAGCAGCCATATACGATCATGAAAGGCGTTCTGCGCAGATGGGATCTTGCAGCTTCGGTAGCCGTTATCGGACATCAGGAGATTGCCGTCCCTTTCCGCGATATTGTGTACATCAAAGCACTGGCTCCCAAAGAAAGAGCATTGCCCCCGGTTCTCCATTCGGTCGGATATATTATGAGAGAACGTCAGCAGTTTGATAATGCCGTCTATTTCAAATCAGCGGTTACCGTCTGGAAAGGGGACCAGCTGGTTGCGTTCAATGCGACCATCATCGCACATACCAAAGGCTCCGTAACGCTGCGTGACGGGCAGAATCTGCCTAAGGGCAACCACATCTTCGTGGTCCGCTCACTGCGGGGCTGAAGTCTAAATACATCCAAGTGTGTACATTGAAAAGCCCTCCGGCGCGGATAATCTGCGCCGGAGGGCTTTTTGTAAATATAATTACAGGTTTCTCCTGATAGTTACAGCTTATCGTCCTTGACGATCTCAATCTCCATCCCCGGCGGAGCGCCGGGCTCGGGTACCGGTTGATCCACCCGTTCGGCGACAATGATCTCGTAAATGCGCAGGAAGACGATTTTGATAATCATATAGACCGGAAGCGCAATGAGTACGCCGATAAGGCCGTAGAAGTCGCCCCCCACGAGTACAAGCAGTACTGTTGTCAACGGATGTACATCCAGCGACTTGCCGTAGATGACCGGGGACAGCACATTATCCTGAATCTGCTGCGCGATCAGAATAACGACTGCTGACCAGATGGCCATAGAAGGCGATTCGATGAACCCTACGATAACAACGGGAACCGCCGCCAGCAGTGAGCCCACATAAGGAATGAAATTCAGCGGGATGGAGATCACGGCGAGCAGCAGAGAGTAAGGCAGGCCGATCAGCAAAAATCCGATGTACAGCAAGATGCCCAGCACCACATTAAGCAGGACGCGCGTAACGATGAAGCCGCTGAGTGCAGAGTCGATATCCTTGAACATTTCCTGGCCTTCCTTGCGGTACTTTCTTGGAATCAGGCTCTGAAGAATCGGGGACAGCTTCTGCCCGTCCTTCAGCATGTAATAGAGAATGATCGGCAGAGTAGCGATAACCACAACGATACTGGAGATCACTGCGATCAGGTTGGACATCGAGTTGGTTACCCAGTTAATCGCATCGTTCAAATACTCCGTCAGACGTGTGGTCACATCGGTGTCTCCCTTGAAGAAGCGGGAGAGCGACGGATCATTCTGGAGCTTGTTGAACTGATTCTGTATTCCCTCGACCAGATATGGCGTATTGTCTATGAAATTCTGGATCTGCTCGCGCAGTGTAGGCCAGACCAGCACCCAGAACAAGACGAACAATCCGGCAAAAACAAGATAGATCAGCAGCACGGAGAGCCCACGGTTGACATTTTTGGTGCCCAGATAGTTGACAATCGGCCGCAACAGATAATACATAAAGCCCGACAGCATCATGGGTACGAGCAGCAGTTGAATGATAGATACCAGCGGTGTGAACAGAAAAATGACCTTGGAGCCCAGATACAGAATCGTCAAAAAAGCGATAATGGCCAGGCAGGTCCGGAAATACTTGCTTTGAAGCACAGCAGCCCCCCCCTATCTCTTAAGTTATGTTTATGTATACGTATCTTTATAACCGAATTAGAAGAGATTGATTCACTTGGGTCTGTGAGCAGCCGCTGTCAGCCGGATTCCACTCAGGTTCAAGCCGCAGACAGCGTGGTAATATCGCATGAACAGGAGGGATGCCGTATGCCAACATTGGTATTGGGAATTTTTGGACACCGTAGTGATGCGGTACTGGCGATTGAGGAGCTGAAGGAGAACGGAATCAAGGCGAAGCATATCTCTGCCGTCACGAAGCAGAAGAATACGCTGGAGATTATCAGCCAGGATGCCGGTATTGGGGATGTGGAGACGGGGCAGGGAAATAAGGGCTTGTTCGGCACAGCCCGCGGGCTTGGGGTTGGCCTGGATATGGTGCCCGATTCAGCGGTCGCAGCAGGTCCGGCCGCCCGCAAGCTGGCGGGAGCGGATCTGGAGACAGACGGCCTTGCGGTCAGCCTGATCGGGATGGGCATTCCGCAAGAGGATGCGGAGGCGTATGCGCAGCATGCCGATCTGGAGCATATTATTGTCATTGTACTTCTGCCCGAGGAGGAGCTGCGGGAGAGCGTGCAGGCCATATTTGCGAAGTATGAGGTCATACCTTTGAAGTAAGCGACGGGTTCGGAAAATATAAACGTTCAACGCAGCCGGCGGGACTTTCGTCGGGCTGCTTTTTTTTTGCGGTTCTGCACGAACAGAACCGGGTCCAGACCCACGCTCAGGCCTCCGCCTACCTGTCCGCCCGTTTCCTTGGTCACCTGCTTGGCTTTTACCAGGGAGAAAAAAGCAAACAGCTCCCCGAGAACGCTGAAGCCGGCGGCAATAATCGCATAATCCTCTGCACTGAGCTCCTCCTCTTCTACGGGGCCGTCACTGCCTGCTCCGCCGCTGCCCTTAATGCCGCTGCCATTACCATAGCCGCCATAGCCGCCTGGGCTGCCGTGTCCATAGTTCCTGTAATCGGCCATCTCCTGTTCACCCGCTTTTCCACATATGTAATATAAATATGTCGCCCGCTGCCGTTGTGAAATAGGCAATCAGGAGGGAATTTCCCGCCGCTGGAGGAGGTTATGGCGCAAGGAAATGAGCATAAATGAGCAGAGATGGCTTCATTTCTGGCAGCAGCGGTGCCGATGGCTTGAAAAACAGGGTTAAACGCGTGCTTTTAAGGAGAAAAATAAGCAGAGAAAGCCTCTTTACAGTTCATGAAAACGCTGTTACAATCATAAATGAGCACAAATGATCAACATCAGTCACAAGTGGTTTGATCCAGTCATTATCTATTTCAATTCAGTTGTAGTTGTATATATAGGAATCTGGCAGCGGGCCGCTGCGCATCCTAAGGAGTGAGCTGCATGTTTGAAGAAGAACGCAAACGGATGATTCTGCTGTTTGTCGAGAAGCATACCAGAGCCTCGGTTCAGGAGCTGGGCCAGGAGCTGTCCGTCTCTGAATCCACCATCCGCCGGGACCTCAAGGAGCTGGAGGAAGCGAGGCTGCTCAAGCGTACGCATGGCGGGGCAGTGTCGCTGCAGAGTGTGAACTTCGAAGCGGCAGTTCCGGACAAGGAAGACCGGTTCCTGGAGGAGAAGCTGCGGATTGCCGGGAAGGCTGTAGAGATGATTGAGGAAGGCGACGCCATTCTGCTTGACGGGGGAACCACCACGCTGCAGATTGCCCGGGCGCTAAGAGCGTTCCGTAATCTCAAGGTCATCACCAACTCGATTATGGCGCTGAATGAACTGAAGGACTGCCGCCATATTGAGGTGTCAATTACAGGCGGAATGCTGCGGCCGGATACCATGGCTTTTGTCGGGCCGATGACGGAACGTTCACTGGATATGGTGCGGGTGGATAAGGCCTTCTTGGGCACCAACGGGCTGGATATCCGCGAAGGCATTACGACGCCGAACATGCTGGAAGCGGCCACGAAGCGCAAAATGATCGCTGTAGCGAAGCAGACGATCCTGCTCGCCGACCATAGCAAGATCGGGCAAATCTCCTTTTGCAAGGTTGCTGATCTGCAGGAGATGGATCACTGCATTCTGGACACGGGTACACCGGATAGCTTCCGGCGGCAGCTGGAGAAGCTGGATGTGGATTATACACTGGTGTGATTGGATGGGAAGACAAACATTATAAATGAGGGATGAATGATGATCTATACTGTGACACTTAATCCTTCCGTCGATTACATCGTGGAGGTTGAAGAGTTAACACTGGGCGGACTCAACCGGATGAAGCGGGATATGAAGCTGCCCGGCGGGAAGGGAATCAACGTATCCCGTGTCCTGAAGCAGCTGGGCGTCGATAATACGGCAACCGGATTTCTTGGCGGCTTCACCGGCGGGTACATTGAGACCTGGCTGGGTCAGGAGGGGATATCCGGCGACTTCGTTGCTATTGCGGACGATACCCGGATCAATATCAAGCTTAAGGCCGGCCAGGAGACAGAGATTAACGGGGCCGGACCTGTAATTACGGAGAACGAGACGGCTTCACTGCTGCACAAGCTGGATGCTCTGCAGCCTGGCGACATTGTGGTCCTGTCGGGGAGCGCGCCACCTTCACTTGGCGGAGATTTCTATAGCAGACTGATTGCGGTATGCAAGCAGAAGGGCGCGGAGTTTGTCATTGATACTACCGGGCAGGCCTTGCAGGACGCATTGTCCCAAGGACCGCTGCTGGTCAAGCCGAATCACCATGAGCTGGCAGAGCTGTTCGGTGTTCAGATCAGCACCAGGGAGGAGATTATCACATACGGACGTAAGCTGCTTACGGGCGGCGCCAAGCATGTGCTGGTCTCGATGGCTGGCGAAGGCGCACTGTTTATAACGGGGCAAGAGGTCTACCATGCCAGCGCTCCTAAGGGCCGGGTGAAGAATTCAGTAGGTGCGGGAGATTCGATGATTGCCGGATTCGTGGGTACCTTGTCACTGACCGGGGATGTGCTGGAAGCTTTCCGTGCCGGTGTGGCCTCAGGGAGTGCCACAGCGTTCTCCGATGATCTGGCAGACAGGGCTTTGATTGAAGAGCTTCGTCCGCTTATCGCCATATCTCAGCTATGAATAACAGAGGTAAGAGGTTCAAGTACATTCGGGGAGTTGAGCATTGATGAAAATTACAGATTTGATGATACAGGAAACAATGATTATGGAGCTGCAGGCTACAACGAAGGAAGGGGCCATCGACGAGCTGATTGCCAGCCTTGCGGCCAGCGGACGCATCACGGATGCGAAGCTGTTCAAGGAGAAGATTCTGGACCGTGAAGCCCAGTCCAGCACAGGCATCGGCGGAGGGATTGCCATGCCGCATGCCAAGACCAAGGCAGTGGGAGAAGCGACAGTGGTATTCGCGAAGAGCACTGCAGGCATCGATTTTGCTTCCCTGGATGAAGCACCTGCCCACTTGTTCTTCATGATCGCCGCGCCGGACGGGGCTGGAAATATGCACCTGCGAACACTCGCTGCACTGTCCAGGCTGCTCATTGAAAGCGAATTCACAGAGCAGCTCATGGGTGCCAAGACTCCTGCCGAGGTGTCTGCCCTGTTCGATGCCAAGCAGGCGGAGGCCGAAGCTCAGGCTGAAGCGGAAGCTAAGGCAGCGGCTGTGAAGGATGCCCCGAAGACGGCCGCACCGCAAGCAGAGCCTGCACGGATGATCACCGAGAACCCGGATTCTCAGAGCTTCGTAGTAGCTGTAACAGCATGTCCTACAGGCATTGCCCATACCTTCATGGCTGAGGATGCCCTCAAGAAGAAGGCCAAGGAGATGGGCGTCAACATCCGTGTTGAAACCAACGGCTCGGAGGGGGCGCAGAATGTGCTGACCGCCGATGAAATCGCCCGGGCGAGCGGTGTCATTGTTGCCGCCGACAAGAACGTGGAGATGGAGCGCTTCAATGGCAAGCCTGTGCTCCAGCGTCCGGTTAGCGACGGTATCCGCAAGTCAGAGGAGCTGATCCGGATCGCAGTGGCAGGCGATGCGCCTATCTACCGCAGCTCTGGACGCAATGAAGAAGGTTCTGCTCCTATGAAGTCCGGTTCTATTGGAAGCAAAATCTACAAAGACCTGATGAACGGCATCTCGCATATGCTGCCGTTCGTAGTCGGCGGCGGCATTCTGCTGGCGGTCTCCTTCCTGATTGAACAGGTGGCCAGTCCAGACAATCAGCTGGTCAAACTGTTGCAGAGCATCGGCGGCGGTGACGGGGGCGCGTTCCACTTCCTGATCCCGATCTTGGCCGGATTTATCGCGATGAGCATCGGTGACCGTCCTGCGCTGATGCCGGGTATGGTCGGCGGTCTAATGGCCCTCAACTCCAATTCGGGCTTCCTTGGCGGTCTGGCTGCCGGATTCCTGGCTGGCTACGTAGTGGTAATGCTGCGCAGAGTATTCTCCGGTCTGCCGCGCACGCTGGACGGTCTGAAGCCGATTCTGCTATATCCTGTATTCAGTCTGCTGATTACCGGCGGGATTATGTACTTCCTGTTCGATCCGGTATTCAGCTGGATCAACGGAGGATTGACCGATGTGCTTAACAATCTGGGCACCGGCAACAAGATCCTGCTGGGTCTGGTGCTTGGCGGTATGATGGCCATTGATATGGGCGGCCCGTTCAACAAAGCAGCCTATACCTTTGCCATCGGCGTGTTTACATCCAGCGGCAATACGAACGGAATGATGATGGCCGCCGTTATGGCCGGAGGGATGGTGCCTCCGCTGGCGATTGCCCTGGCCACCTCGTTCTTCAAGAACAAATTCACGGAGACCGAACGCAAATCCGGTATTACCAACTATGTGCTGGGCTTGTCGTTCATCACCGAAGGAGCCATTCCGTTCGCAGCAGCCGATCCGCTGCGCGTGCTTACCTCCTGTATTCTGGGCTCTGCCGTGGCCGGCGGACTGACCCAGCTATGGAATCTCAACGTTCCCGCACCGCATGGCGGTGTGTTCGTAGCCTTCCTGTCCAGCAATGCCGCGCTGTTCCTGCTGGCAGTGCTGATCGGCTCCGTGATTTCCGGGCTGATCCTTGGGCTCTGGAAGAAGCCGGTCCCAGTGAAATAACGTATCTTGCTTATCCCCGGAACCGCCTGGGAGCAGAGACAGACCTCTGCCCCTGGGCGGTTTTTGCCATAGAGAGCTTGAAATAGAGCTGTTTTACGCTTGCCCCTCCATTTTAGTGTCTTATTTCGGTATAATTAAAAATATATATACAGAGAAGGCAAAGGAGAATGCGAAATGATTCTGCACAGAGGTGAAGTCTTATTCCGTCAGGGAGACGGCGGCCAGAACCTGTTCAAGGTGAAGAGCGGACTGTTTAAGGTCACGAGACTGCATGAGAACGGGAACATGGTGCTGTTCAACCTGTTATATCCGGGTGAGACGGTCCCGCATCATTCCCTCATTTCGCCGAAGGAGGCGCATGGAACCGCAGTGGCAATGATGAAAAGTGAGGTCGAGCTGATTCCGGCTGCGGAATGGTACCGGGAGCTGCGGGAGAAGCCGGAGAAGGTGATGGAGATCGCCCTTTTGCTCCAGGAGAAGGTGCGGTTCATGCAGACGAGGCTCGATCACCTCACGGTTGGAACGCCGGGGGAGCGGATGGCCCTGCTGACCCGCTGGCTGACCGAATATTCACATGGCGCACAGCTTACAGATTTGCTGACACAGGAAGAGATCGGCCAATTGATCGGCGTCCGCCGGGAGACCGTCAACCGTCTGCTGCGGAATCAGGGCTGATTGCTTATTTTTAGTGGAAACTGTTTAGAGAGGCCCCTCCGCGTGGTATAATCTATTCAGAACATATCAAATTAAAGAAAGGATCAGGATACCATGTGTCCCCGAAGGACGATTCCCCAAAGGACGATTTGGAAACGTTATGATCTGTCTTATACTTAGCTTCCCTGTAGAATGTGCGCGAACCGTTGTTCATTGACGAAGCCGCCTCTGCGAAGGGAAGGAAGTATTGTATGCGAAGGAGTAACATCTCCTCCGGTATACCCCCTCGTAGAAGCTGGCAGGACGTCTAGCCGCCATATACGATAAGGGGAGACCGAGTAATGAGGAAACAAGACAGTGGCATGAGTGTGCCGCTCCGGCTAGCTATTATTCTATCCGGAACACTATTGCTTGCATTTACGTATTATCACATTAATTATCAGAACCACTTGACCGAAGGCGGATTCGTAGGATTGTCGCTGCTCGGCAAGTATGTACTGGGGATTTCACCATCACTAAGCATCCTGATTTTGGACATTCCGGTACTCATCATCGCAATCATTTACAAAGGAAAATCATTCGTAGTGAACACCTTCATCTCCGTAGTGGCCTTCACGGTATTCTACGGGCTGATGGAACGCTATTCCGGCTGGGTTATTGACCTGCAGGATAATTTGCCGGTTGCGGCGCTGTTGTCCGGGGTATTGACAGGTCTGGGCGCAGGAATGGTTCTGCTGGGCGGCGGGGCGAGCGGCGGGGATGATATTCTGTCCGTGCTGATCAGTGAATGGAAAGGTATTAAGGTTGGGACCGTGTTTATCCTGATGGATGTAATCGTTCTGGCTTTCTCCCTCTTCTATATGCCGTTAAGAGAAACCCTGTACACTGTGATGGCTGTAGTTGTGGCCGGTTATGTAATCACTTTTACAACCTCTCTGGGCAGACGGAAGCTGGTCCAGGCACCGAAGATTCCGTCCGCAATTGCCAAGACTCAGGAAGGTACAGTGAATGTAAACAATGCCATGTGAACTCCGTGAACCACGGGGATGATAAAAGGTCAGCGGACTACCGTCCGGCTGGTCTTTTTTTTGTGGTTTTTAGAAATGAGTTCTGTCTGTTACTGCTTCACCGCCGACAGCAGCAGGAACATCGGACGCCGCGTCTCCTCCTGCCAAGCCGGATTCTTCTCCAGCATCTCAGGGGTCGGCTGCAGCTCCGACAGCTGCTTCAGGACGAATCCGGAATCGAGCAGCGTACCCAGGTAGGTGGCGGTGGTCCGGTGGTATTTTGCAACCTCGTGTTCGAGAAAATCAGCCAGCCTTAGCCCTTCGAGATGGTAGTTGTCCACGGGCCAATGCAGCTTCTCCCCGTCCGGGCTGTAATGCCAATCCTGCGCGGCGAGCGCGGTGAAGATCGGATGCTCTACAGAGAAGACGAAGGCTCCCCCGGGCTTCAGGCAATGCCGGACCTGGCGGCAGAGACTGCCGAAATCTTCAATATAGTGGATCGCCAGCGAGCTGATCACGGTATCAAATTGCTCTGCCCCGAATGCGGCATCCTCAATCGCGAGCTGGAGATACTCAATCTTCGGGTCGTCTGTCATCGCGCGGGCACGCTCCAGCATATTGGCGGAGAGATCTATGCCTACGACGGAAGCCGCCCCCTGCTCCCGGGCATACCGGCAGTGCCAGCCGAACCCGCACCCCAGATCAAGCACCCGCTGGCCCGCCAGATCAGGCAGCAGAGTACGGAAGACCTCCCATTCTCCGGCAGCCTCCAGTCCGCCCGTAGAGCGGGGCATCTGGCTGTAATTCGCAAAAAAACCCGCGTCGTCATACTTATTTTGCTTCATTCATTGAACCTCCCACATCCTTTTATTACAGAAAGTATAACGCAGATGGGACGGAGGTGCAGCCTACAGAATTCATTGTTGCCCTCGGGAACGGTAGCGGATAATCAGCAGGACGACCGTTGTTACGACCGCCAGCGACAAGGAATTGGTGATCAGAAAAGCAAGTCCGACCCCCTGCGCCGCCAGATTAACCGCATAAGCCTCCATAAGAAGGATGCCCAGCAGCATCAGCAGGTAAGCTTTCAGACTGAGATCTGCAACCGAACGGGTCCTGAGGATCTGCACAATCTGCGGAATCCAGCCTACCGAGAGAATAAGACCGCCAACCAGCTGCATAGCTGTGAATAACATATGCTGCACCCCGCTATACTTAATTTCTTAATAGTATGGTGTATGCTTAGGGGGAGAGGGAGGTTCAGACAAAAAACCGCCGCCCCTCGGGGGGACGGCGGGTTCACCCGGCAGGCAGCTGCCCGGGTCTAGGATTGCTTCAACTGGATAAGCTGTTCCAGCAGCAGCTGCGTGTCGTCTACAGGAAAGGCTTCCTGCAGCACTTCATGAACGGTCTGCTTCGCCCGGTCAACCTTGTCCTGCCCAATGGCAGTCAGGGACGTATAGATGCTTCTGCGGTCTGCCTCGCAGGACTTGCGCTCCAGCGCTCCGCAGCCCTTGGCTTCGAAGCGGCTGACCAGCCGGGACACAGCACTCTGGCTAAGCCCGACCATCGATTCCAGCTGCTGGAGCTTCAGCTTTTGCTCAGGGGCTTCGGACAGAAACAGCAATACATAGAATTCCTTAAGCGATAACTCATAGTTCTCGGTCAGCTTCGCTTCAAGGACTGCGGCCACCTTCATCTGTATCAGAGAGAGCGATAACCAGCTGTTAATCAGATCATTTGAAGGGGGGTTAGTCATGTCTTCATCCTCCCGGTGTATACCTGTAATGAATAGTAGTTGTTATACAGTATACCATCACCATAGGCAAGCTGCTGACGAATTGTCCTTAACGCGGGAATCCTAATGCGTACTGCTTAGGTATATTTGCGTCTTTGCGCAGCGTCACACCGGCTTCCAGCGTCCAGTAAGGATTACGGAGCATTCCCCGGCCCACCGCCACCAAGTCAGCTTCTTCATTGCTAATGACGGCGTTGGCAAGAACCGCTTCATCCAAGCGGCCGACAGCAATCACCGGTACGTTCAGCTCCTGGCGGATCGTTCTGGCCAGCGGTAACTGATAGGCAGCATGGTTGCCCGGTCCATTCTCTGCGTCAACGGCTCCTTCACCGCCTGAACTGATATGGAAAATATCGGCCCCGGCTTCCTTATAGGCTCTGCTGATCTCCAGACCCTCTTGGAGGCCGTAGCCGCCTTTCACATATTCTCTGGCGGAAATCCGCATGATCAGTGGCATATCCTCAGGCATCACGCTCTTGGCAGCAGCGATCACCTCCCGGCCGAACAAGGTCAGATCCTGTCCGTACTCATCAGTCCGCTGGTTGGTCAGCGGCGAGTGGAACTGGTGAATCAGATAGCCGTGGGCGCCGTGCAGCTCAATAGTGTCGAACCCGGCCTGAACCGCACGCTCCACGCCCCGTTTGAATTTCTGGACCATGTCTTTAACTTCTTCTGTTGTCAGGGCGTGGGGAGTCTTGGAATTGCCGTCAAAAGGAATAGCAGAAGAGGAGACTGGAACCTTGGCATCCTCCGCCTTGCGCCCGGCATGGGCTACCTGAATTCCGATTTTGGCTCCATGGACATGGCTGGCTTCCACAATCCGCGCCAGTGCTGGAATCTGCTCATCAGACCAGAGACCCAGATCATAATCGGTAATCCGGCCGTCCGGGTCCACATCAGCCATCTCGACAATGATCAGTCCGGTGCCGCCGACAGCGCGGCTTACATAGTGGTTGTAATGCCAGTCGTTAGCGATTCCATCCTTATTGGTAACTGAATATTGGCACATGGGCGGCATGACAACCCGGTTCTTCAGTTTTAAGCTTTTATACTCATAGGGGGTGAACAGATCTGTCATCATGGTTTCGCTCCTTCGGTCTATATGGAATGGATGAACAATAAATGCATGCGCATGCATATAAATATAAGGTGTACGTTCCGGTCTGTCAAGTCAGCGTTATGGATTAGACTCTGCAATATTGCATGGTATCTGTAAGTTTCAGAAATAGCTGTGCGAGTTTACAACTATTATAATGAAAACAATTTAGGGGGTTAGTTATGGAGCTGCTGACTATTGTCAAAGCAATTATCCTGGGCATTGTGGAAGGGCTGACCGAATTTGCTCCGGTATCCTCGACAGGCCATATGATCATCGTTGATGATATGTGGCTTAAATCGCAGGAGTTCCTGGGGAAGTACACGGCCAACTCCTTCAAGGTAGTGATTCAATTAGGCTCCATTCTTGCGGTGGTGATTCTTTTCCGTAACCGGTTCATTGATCTGCTGGGTCTGAGGAAGCTTAGCCGCCAGGATCTGGCCGTAGTGCCGGAAGGACAGCGGCAGGCTCCGGTTGAAGGACGGCTGAAGCTGACGCATATCCTTGTCGGACTGCTGCCTGCCGGAGTTTTCGGATTTCTGCTGGAGGATTACATCGATGAGCATCTGTTCTCTACCTTTACAGTGCTGATTGGACTTGTGGTCGGAGCGTTATTCATGATTTGTGCCGACCGTTTTGCGCCTGCAACTGCCCGGACGGAGAGTGTGGACCAAATTACATATAGGCAGGCGCTATCAGTCGGATTGATTCAATGTATCTCCCTGTGGCCAGGCTTCTCGCGGTCCGGCTCGACGATATCCGGCGGTGTTCTGCTGGGTATGAGCCATCGTGCGGCAGCCGATTTCACCTTCATTATGGCTGTGCCGATTATGGCCGGGGCAAGCCTGATTTCACTGCTGAAGAACTGGCAGTATTTTACGCTGGATGCCTTGCCGTTCTTCATTGCCGGCTTCATCAGCGCCTTCGTATTCGCGCTGGTGTCGATGCGATTCTTCCTGAAGCTGATTAACCGGATCAAGCTGATGCCCTTCGCGATCTACCGGATTGTACTTGCCGGAGCGGTCTATCTGATCTGGTTCTGATTTCATCACGCCTTAAGACTCCAAGCTGCTCCTCCTTCATGGGGGTGCGGCTTTTTTGATGTTCTGCTATAGGGAATCTGTATAGCCGGATTGCCGGGAATCTGTTGCCGGGCGCGGGAGGCGTGCAGTAAGATGGCATCAGATTAAGGCTTGCAGGCATAAGCGACAATTATACAGGGGAGTGGACATCAATGAGTACAGGAATCAAGACAAGCAGCCTCGGATATCCGAGAATCGGCAAGAACCGTGAATGGAAGAAATTACTGGAGGCTTATTGGGCCGGCAAAATCGATGAGCAGAGCTTCCGCTCACAGATGGAAGATATACAGCTTCAGCACTTGCAGACCCAGCAGCAGGCCGGAATTGATCTGATCCCGGTGGGCGACTTCACCTTCTATGACCATGTGCTGGATACCGCCGCCATGTTCGGGATCGTACCGGCGCGTTATGGATATAAGGGCGGAGAGATTCCGCTTAATCTGTATTTTGCTATGGCGCGCGGCAATGCAGAAGCCCCGGCCTGCGAGATGACCAAATGGTTCAATACGAACTACCATTACATTGTTCCTGAGATCGGCAGCCTGACCCCGGTATTGACAGCGAATAAGCCGCTGGCCGCCTACCGCTTCGCCAAAGAGCGTGCAGGCATTGAGGGCAAGCCGGTTATAGTCGGACTGTATACCTTCCTGAAGCTGTCCAAGGGCTTCAAGGCGGCAGATACCGCAGCCGTTGCCGCACGCTTCCTCCCGCTGTATGTACAGCTGCTGCAGGAGCTGCAGGCAGAAGGAGTGGCCTGGGTACAGATCGATGAACCGGCTATTGTGACCGGCTTAACGGCAGAGGACATTGCGCTGCTACAGAATATTTACAGTGAGATCGCTGCCGCTGTCCCGGGGCTGAACCTTATGCTGCAGACGTACTTTGAAGCTGCGGAGCCGCTTGAAGCACTGCTGGCGCTGCCTGTGCAGGGACTGGGTCTTGACTTCGTTCATGACGGCGGCAAGAATCTGGAGTCGGTTGCACGCCTGGGCTGGCCGCAGGATAAGACACTCGGCGCCGGTATCCTGGACGGACGCAACATCTGGCGCGCCGATACCGATGCCAAGCTGGAACTGGTAGCGCAGCTACTGACCCATGTGTCTCAGGAGCGGCTGATTCTCCAGCCTGCCTCAAGTCTGCTGCATGTGCCTGTAACGGTTGAGGGCGAGTCCAAGCTGAAAGCTGCGGTCAAGAACGCCCTGGCATTCGCCAATGAGAAGCTGGCTGAGCTGGTTCTGATTGCGGCAGCCGCGAATGAAGGAAGGGAGCGTTATGCCGCTGAGCTGGAGCGCAGCCGTGAGGTATTGGCCGTATTCCGTGCCCTGCCGGAGCGCGGGCGTGAGGATGTAGCGGAGCAGGTGCATGCCCTGTCCCAGTTGCCGGACCACCGCAGCCTTCCATTCGCAGAGCGAGTGAAGGTTCAGCAGGAGAAGTGGCGTCTGCCGCTGCTGCCGACCACGACCATCGGCAGCTTCCCTCAGACAGCCGAAGTCCGCCAGGCCCGTCTGAAATGGCGCAAGGGAGTCTGGAATCAGGAGCGTTACGACTTGTTCATCAAACGGCAGATCGCTGAAGCAATCACCCTCCAGGAGGAGCTTGGTCTGGATGTGCTGGTACACGGGGAATTCGAGCGTACCGATATGGTAGAGTTCTTCGGGGAGAAGCTGGCCGGCTATCTCTTCACCGCAGGCGGCTGGGTTCAGTCGTACGGCTCACGCTGCGTGAAGCCGCCGGTAATCTATGCCGATGTTGCTTTTATCCAGCCGATGACCGTCAAGGAGAGCGTGTATGCACAGTCCCTGACGAAGCTGCCTGTTAAGGGGATGCTGACCGGACCGGTCACGATCCTGAACTGGTCCTTTGTCCGCGATGATCTCAGCCGGGAAGCGGTGGCTGGACAAATCGCCCTTGCTCTGCGCCATGAAGTATCCGCACTGGAAGAGGCAGGCATCGAGATGATCCAGGTCGATGAGCCCGCCATCCGCGAAGGCCTGCCGCTGAAGGCAAGAGATCATGAGTATTACCTGAACTGGGCGGTGAAATCCTTCCGTACCGCCACGAATCATGTCAAGGATACCACTCAGGTGCATACGCATATGTGCTACAGTGAATTCAATGATATGATCGGTTCGATCTCGGCGATGGATGCGGATGTCATCTCCATTGAGACCTCGCGCAGCCACGGTGAGCTGATCGTCAGCTTCGAGGAGCAGGAATACGACAAGGGAATTGGACTGGGTGTGTATGATATCCATAGTCCGCGTGTACCGGTGGTAGAGGAGATGACCTCGGCCATCGAACGTGCGCTGCGTGTACTGGATGTCCAGCAGTTCTGGATTAATCCGGACTGCGGACTGAAGACACGGGGCTGGGAAGAGACCACGGGTGCACTGCGCAATATGGTGAAGGCCGCGGTCCTGGTAAGAGAGCAGCACGGCGCAGTCAGCCGTTAAGCGAAGGGGTATGCCTCCCTTTAAATGATCACTTTTGCACAAAAAAAACCACTGCAGGCAGGAGAGCACAATCTCCGGCCGCAGTGGTTTTGCTTCTATTTCTCGCCGAAACGAACCGTCCTTTAAAAGGACAGCAAAGCCGCTTCTATTTGTTGCAGGAAACACTTGATAATAATTCTCATTCTTGATAGAATGAGAAAAGAAAGAAGGAACCTGTGGAGGGTTCTCTCATATTCTGCAATCATTTATTATTTGCTTTCGAAGGTTTTGCAATCTGTCTCTTCAGATTGTGTAGGCTGCTTGGAGCTGTGGTAAGCAACAAAAATCGACTCAGCGTTGCATTTGTTCTCTTCAGCCCAGTAGGTGCAAGAATTAACTGCGCACAATACGTCTTTTGCCATGAGGGTTCACCTCCTCTTGTAGTAGTAGGCAGCATAAATCGGCAAGAAATGAATTACCGCTAACCGGGCAAGGTGGAGCTTGTCCAAATAGCGCCATAACCTTATTCTACGCGAATAGGGTTTTTGGTGTTTTTTTGCCGTTTTATAATCGTAATTGTAACAAATAAAGGGGCACTACGCAAACGGGACCACGCAGGAGCCCTTAGGGCTGAATGGTTCTATATGTTATTTTCTTGAATAACTGCAACCTTCCAGCTTCTGGAACGTCAAGAGGAATAAGTGCGGAACGGACGGACCGATAGAGATAATGGCCGTACACCGCCTAAGCTGAAACACCGGAAGCAGCATACAATTACACTTATGGAGGAATGAGCATGCGAAAATGGGGTCTGCATTACTTGTTGTATCTAGTGGTTGTGGCCGTGGTTCTGACAGGATGCGGTGCGTCGAGTAACAATTCTGATTCGGCAGTGAATTCAGAAAGCGCGTTCAGTAATCAAGCGGCATCAGACGGATCAGCGGAGAGTGCGCCTGCTGAGGTGGAAGGCAAGCAGGATAGTCTAACCTCCAACACGGCGATGGCTGACAATGATCAATCTGCAGTGAAGGGCGGCGGCGGAAACCCGGCACTCCCCAAGACGGGGACAGAGCAGGGGACAGACGCTGCAGCCGGATTCACGGGCACTGATGTGGTGGCAGGGCTGAACAAGAAGCTGATCTACAAGGCGAACCTCAATATGGAGGTAAGCGACTACGGAGCAGCGCAGACCGAAGTGCGGAATATGATTACTCTGGCCGGCGGATACATTATTGAATTCTCAGAGAATATGTCTGAATATGAACAGGGAGGAACCTTCATCCTTAAGGTGCCGGCGGCGGGCTTCTCTCCGTTCCTGAACAATCTGGAGAAGGTGAAGCATGAGAAGCTGCAGAGAAGCATTCAGGGGCAGGATGTGTCGGAGGAGTATGTGGACCTGGAGTCACGGCTCAAGGCGAAGCAGCTGATGGAGGCGCAATATATTGATTTTATGAAAAAAGCGACCAAACCGGCTGATCTCGTACAGTTCGCCAACCAGCTTGGGGAAATCCAGGAACAAATCGAACAGATTAAGGGCAGAATGCGGTACATCGATCAGAATGTATCCTTCTCCACAGTGGAGCTTCGCCTCTACCAGACAGAAAAGAGTCTTACCCTTACCCAGTCCAATAGCGAGGGACCGCTGGGCGAACGGGCCTCCGAAGCACTCAAGGGCAGCATGAAGGCGTTGTCTGTGATGTTCCAGTGGCTTGTAGTCTTCCTGGCAGCTGCGCTCCCCGTCCTGCTTATAGCTGGAGTGGTGGTTGCGCTGGTGCTCTGGATACGGAAAAGCTTCAAGCGTCGGCAACCGGCGTACTCTGAACAGGCCCGGCTGGGCGGTAACCGTCTGCCCGACCGGGAAGCGCAGCCTCATTCTGATACAGCGCCTGAGGTAAAGGCTGAAGCGGAAGAAGAGGATACGGATAAGCAGAACACGTAGCAGCGGCTGCGCCCGGATAGCGCAGAATCATTCATGCACAGTGCAAAGCCTCCAGACCCGTGAATCCGGGCTGGAGGCTTTGTGGTTGTTGAGGAAATTATGATTTTCTTCTGTTGTGATAAAGTGTGGCCCAAATGTATGCGGAAAACAACATACATTGTGCTGATGCGCAGGCGTGTGTCCGAATGTATGCAGAAAACAGCATACATTGTGCTGATGCGCAGGCGATGTGCCCGAATGTATGCGAAAAACAGCATACATTGTGCTGTTGTGCAGGCGTGTGCCCGAGTGTATGCGGAAAACAGCATACATTGTGATGGCGCACAGGTAAGTTATACAATATATGAAGCTATTGCTTGTGGCTATCTATTGGAGAGGCAGGCAAGCCGGGACCCTCCAGCCTTAAGCATGCTCGAAAAGTACGCGGTACTCGCCGTAGCCTTCCTTCTCCAGGTCCTCTTTGGGAACAAAGCGCAGCGCCGCCGAGTTGATGCAGTACCGCAGCCCGTTCGCGCCGGGGCCGTCATTGAAGACATGGCCCAGATGGGAATCCGCTGTCTTGCTGCGAACCTCGGTGCGGACCATCAGGTGGCTGAGATCGGTGTTCTCCTTGACCGCATAGTCGCGGATCGGACGCGTGAAGCTCGGCCAGCCGCAGCCGGAATCGAACTTATCCTCTGAGCTGAACAGCGGTTCCCCTGAGACAATATCCACATAGATCCCGTCCCCGTGATGATCCCAGAATTCGTTGCGGAAGGGGGATTCCGTCGCGCTGTTCTGTGTCACTTCATACTGAAGCGGAGTCAGGCGTTCCTTCAGGCTCTGCGGGTCCTCCTTGTGCTTCCAGTGGGCTTCTATGAAAGCCTCCCTGCCCGAGCCCTTGCGGTAACGCTTGTAATGGCCCGGGTTCTTGTGATGATAGCCCTGATGGTATTCTTCGGCAGGGTAGAAGGGCTTAGCCGGAAGAATAGGCGTCACGATCGGAGCGGAGAAGCGCCCGCTGGCCTGAAGGGCCGCCTTGGAAGCCTCTGCCTGCTGGCGCTGCTCTTCCGAATGGGTGAAGATGGCCGTTCCGTAAGAGGTACCCCGGTCATGGAATTGCCCTCCGGCATCGGTGGGGTCAATCTGCTGCCAGAACAGCTCCAGCAGCTTGCTATATGGGAAAATATCCGGATTGAACGTAATCTGCACAGCCTCAACATGTCCGGTCGTTTCCGAGCATACCTCTTCGTAGGTCGGATTCACAGTATGTCCGCCTGTGTAGCCGGAGACAATCTTGACAATGCCGGGAAGCTCTTCGAAAGGGGATACCATACACCAGAAGCATCCACCGGCGAAGGTAGCTTGTTCGGTCTTGAAATTTATAGAATCAGCTTGAAATTCACTCATCGTTATCCCTCCATCTGTAGAATGCAATTAAATAGATCACAATTTAATTATAAATCAAATAGAGGCTTACTGCCAGCACACCGGAGATTCTTCAGGCGTCAGCGGCCCGCAGAGGGACGGCGGCGCATGGATAATCCGGCCACGGCCAGCACGGCAATATACACGATTACAGCCATGGCTGCACTTCGCGGATGCTGGAACATCTGTCCTCCCAGGAACGCGTAGAGGGCGATGCCGGGGATTTTGCCAAGTGCGGTGGCGCCGAGGTAGCTCCAGAAAGGCAGTCCGGCCGCACCCGCGTAGATATTCACAGCCATCTGCGGAATAAACGGGGCCAGACGGGCGATCACCACGGACGCAAACGGACGCTGCTGAACAGCGAGCATGAATCTGTCCAGCGCCGAAATGCTGCTCAAATAGGCCATGGATTTACTCTGGAACATGTATTTTACGAGACCATAGACAAGGGCTGCTGCTATCGTAGTAGCACTCCAGCAGATTAACGCTCCTGTGAAGCTCCCATAGGCATACCCGAACAGACCGATAATCAGCTTGTAGGGCAGGACCGGAAATAAAGCCAGCACCGTGGCGGCAAGCATAGACAAATACAAAGAATGATCCTCTTTGAGCCAGGCCAGAATTTCATACCTGTAGATAAACGCGAGGATGATACACGAAACATACACAATAACAGTCAGCCATTTTCTCATTATACTATGCCCCTTCTTCACTCCATCCATTTCATCATACTGAAAAAAAACGTATTATTGAAGCAAAGATCATTGTTCACACAGCTTGTCACGGTATAATACACCTATAGGGGACTGAAAATCAGCCCAAATGTAAGGGAGATGCTGCAATGAAACTACCTGTACGCAAAAGAGTGGCCTTGATCGGCATTGGCGATATTGCCCGTAAAGTCTATTTGCCGCTGCTCTCCCGTCATGATCAGGCCGAGGTGGTGGGAGTGCTCAGCCACTCCTCTTCTACGGTAGAGCGGGCAGTCCAGGCCTATCGCCTCCAGCGGGGGACAACGGAGCTTAAGGAGCTGCTGTCCTGGGATCTGGATGCTGTGTTCATACATAGTCCCACAACTACGCATTATGAATTGGTTACCTCTTGCCTGGAGCATGGGGTGTCCGTATATGTGGACAAGCCGCTGTCTTATGATCTGGAGGAATCCCGCCGGATGGCCGGGCTTGCAGAGAATAAGGGGCTGCTGCTGGGCGTGGGCTTCAACCGCCGCTATGCCCCGATGTATGCAGCGGCCAAATCCTGGCTGCACAAGGCCGGAGGCATCAGCCAATCCGCCGCAGTCAAGCACCGGACGAAGCTGCAGCAGGGCAGCAGCCATGAGACGATCCATGATGATCTGATCCATATGCTGGATCTGCTGCTCTGGCTGTCCGGCGGGGATTATGAGCTGCTTCACAGCAGCCTGAAGGCGGATGCAGAGGGCCGGCTTCTGCAGGCTTCGGGAATGCTGGGCTGGGACAACGGGACAACCGGCCATTACAGTATGGTCCGGGATGCCGGAGCCGATCTGGAGAAGCTGGAGCTGCACGGGCACGGCAGATCGGTGGAGGTGACCGACATGGAACGGGTTATATTATATGAACAAGGCTCCTTGCCGCGCACACAGAACTTCGGCAGCTGGGATACGGTGCTGGAGCGCAGAGGCTTCAGCGGTGCGGTCAGCCATTATCTCAGCAATATAGCGACACCGGAGCAATGCGGCATTTCCGCTTCGGCTGTATTGCCGAGCCATGAATTAGCAGCAAAGCTAAGCCGCTAAGCGGTCAGACTGACATCAGAGAGGAGAACAACATGGAGGATTACGACAAGAGTGTGGAAGAGCGGATCATCGAGAGTTATAAGCGGGACGAGGAGATGATGATTCTGGTGTTTGCCCAGTGGTGTGTGAATAACCGGCTGGACCCGCATGCCCTGTATCTGCAGGCTTATCCGCAGCAGGAGGGGAATCAGGCGCTGGCCAGAGCGCTGGCCTTAACGGTATCCGAGGAGGAGTCCGGGTTCATCTCCGATGATACGGTGCTGGGAGTCCTCTCCCTATACAGCAACGATGATCTTGCTTATGTGGTTACAGAGGCCATCCAGCTAAGGGACAAGGCCCGTGACACCAAGGAATGAGCGCCGGAATACAATAGTTGTGGTTCATGAACTTTTTTTTGGCAAACGATGTTCATTCCAGAATAAATGTGGTAAAATTATATATACTAACTAATTGTAAGCTTCATAAGTGAGAGGTGATAACCATGGAAGAACATCAACTGACGATGTGCCCGCGATTTGAGACGGCTTTTTCGTTTCTGGGCAAGCGCTGGAACGGACTCATTATTCAGACCTTGATGAGCGGCCCCAAGCGGTTCAAGGATATTTCCGGACTGATTCCGTCAATGAGCGATAAGATGCTGTCCGAGCGCATGAAGGATCTGGAATGCGAGGGCATTCTGGTACGTCATGTGTACCCGGAGACACCGGTGCGCATTGAGTATGAATTGACTGTGAAAGGCCGTGCACTTGAGCCGGTCATGCAGCAAATCCAGACCTGGGCCGAGAGCTGGGTGGAATAGCAGTAACGTATATTATTTCTGATGACAGCCTCTTGCCGGGTAACCCGGTAAGGGGCTTTTCATATAAATATAAGAAATTATATGCTGCATACGGTAACTTATCCTTCTTTTTCTCGCTGAAACGGTACCGTCCTTGAGAGGACCACAAAGCCGTTTTTAATTTTTTATACAATTTTTGGCCAAATAAACCTTGCACTCAGGGCATACCTGTGTAATATAATAGAACATACTAAATATTACGGATGTGTGGAAGCGTTAACAAAAGTAGGAAAAGCCCAGGGGTATGCGGCAGGTGTATGCTAACGAGACGAGTTTTGGACGATGCTGATTGAAGGATGCAGAAGGCTCACCAAACTTTTAGGAGGCGAGGACCATGACCATCACCTTGTTTTCCCGGGAAATAACCTATGGAAAAAAGGATGTCGCCGAACTGGAGACTGCTTCGATTAAAGTGCAGCTGATCTATGACAAGGTGCTGTTCATGCTTCATAGCCATCTCCCGGATTCGCTGTGGGATGCGTGGATCGGTGTGCCCTATGAGATTATTTCTTCTCTATATAAAGGGGACAATGACAGCGGCAGCGTATTTCAGAAATGGATTCAGGGCCCGTCCGGCTGGAAATGCATCGGCTGTGAACGGCATTGCCTGGAGCCTGTAACGGCTCAGGAAGGGAGTGGCACCCATGTACAGCGCCGTTTTACTTTTCATAATGGAATTAGCCAGAGCATGGTACTTCAAGCTGTGATCTGGTCCATGTATGAGAACACCCGGCTGCTCCAGCCTTACCTGGGGGGGGAGGCTTTTCTGAGTGAGGAGGATATGGAGCTAATCTCTGTATATTTCGTGCCAACCTATCTGACACCCGTACCGCTGAGGGAATTGAATAAACCAGCCAAAGAATACAAGGACAAGAACATCAGAGTGTACCAGGAATGGATCTCTGCCCCCGATCTGGTGCTGCAGTGGAATGGCGGCCTGACCGAAGGCAGATGGATGACAGGGGTATATGTGGATCATTCACGGTTCGCCGGTCTCGGCCCCTATCTGAAGGATGCACAGGGCAAGCGGACGTATATGCAGGCGACTGTTCAATAAAAGAGTTGAACTAGAAGCCAGTCGTCGCTGCGGTGAACATTTGGACTTCCGGCCGCTGTTGTGTTTGGATTTCCTGCTATGTACCGCTCCTCGCGGTAGAAATCCAAACACAAAGGCGGACGCTATCGCTCCTACAGTTCCAAATTTCCCCTCTGCTTCTTTTGCTTTTTTGTTTAAATTCTTTATATCTACTTCTAGTGACTCACAGCAGCACAAGCCGCTCTACTCCGCCCGGTTATTCCTCCGCCGGATCAAGAACACAGTGCTTAAGATGATCAGTGCTGCGCTAACAGAAATAATCAGAATCACCTTCCCGTTTACGTTGCCGTCAGCTGCTGTCTGAGCGGATGGATTCATGAAGGTAACAATAACAACACAGGCCGCCACCAGCATCGCCAGAGCTGCGCCCGCAATGCTTCTCCCGTTCACTCTGCTCTGCCCTCCGCCAGGTCCCACATATGCACCGCTCCAGATCAGCCGTACCAGATAGGAGCCCACGCCAAGCATGAAAATCGTGTAATTGCTCAGCGGATACTCAAGCCACCTGATCCCGTAATTTTGCAGTCCCATGTCTGCCAGCAGTAAGAATGCCATCAAAAGAAATGCCTGATTCCCCGCCTTGTGCCGCTTCTGTAATTGTCTCTCATCCAGGTTCGTTTTGCCCATCCTTCGTTCCCTCCCAAAATAGTTGATCCAGCGTCTTCCCAAGCGTTACACAAATGTCAATGCACAATCTTAAGGTGGGGTTGTAATCACCATTCTCAATCGCGATAATCGTCTGTCTGGTGACCCCCACAGCATCAGCCAGCTGCTTCTGCGACATGTCTTTTTCTGCTCTGGAGGCTTTGAGCCTCAGATTTTTCCCCATTCCCTCACCTCAGGCATAGTGTAATATATACATAACAAAATGTCTAGTATATTTAACATATAAGTATTAAAATCTCTCGTTCATTAAAATTTGTTATATTCAGTGCGTACAATCACAAGTTTGGTCTAAAGCCAGTGATAAGGTGTAGAAGTGAAAAGAAGCACAAACCTATACCTTAACCTGAGGAGGGGCCAACATGGCGTCCAATCAATTAAACGATACAACAATTCATCCCGGGTTCACCCCGGAAGCAATGGTAAGGGATATTGTCCTGCAGTTCCCTAAAGCAGCAGATTACTTCAAGGCTCAGCGGATCGATTTCTGCTGCGGAGGTGCAAAGCCGCTGGCTGAAGCCGCTGCCGAGAAAGGTCTTGACCCCGAAGCAATGGTTCAGGATCTGAACAAGCTGCAGGAGGAGCATCCGGTTCTGGAGGAGGGTACAGCCTGGAACGAAGCTTCTTCCGAGGAACTGGTGGATTATATCGTGAATAAGCATCACCGCTACCTGCGCGAAGAGCTTCCGTTAATCAGCCAAAATGTTACTAAGGTGTTCCGCGTTCATGGTGAGGATTCACTGCACCTGGGAGAGATGCACCGTCTGTTCAATACGCTGCGTGAAGAGCTGCTCCAGCATACGGCGCAGGAAGAAGAGAGCGAATTCCCTAAGATGCTGGCCTACACTCAGAACCCGAGCGAAGAAGGACAGGCTGAGTTGCGCGGACTGCTGAAGAGTCTGGAAGCAGAGCATGACGGGGCCGGAGAGATCCTGCGTGAACTGCGCAGAGTCACTAATGACTACACACCGCCCGCACATGCCTGCACGACCTATCGCCTGACCTATGCCCGTCTTGAAGAACTGGAAGGCATGACCTTTGAGCATGTGCATCTGGAGAACAACATTCTCTTCCTGCGTTATCAATAGGACCAGCTGCAAGGTACAAGTCCCTTCGGGGGCTTTTTACTTTTTCTGCCGGCAAAAATGATTTGAGAACCCTCCCTCTATGCGTTATCCTTAAAGAGTCCGGGAAAATACATATAAAGGCGGTGCCGTGGAATGTCTGGGAAATGGATGCGCTTAATGTTGTGCCTTCTCTTGCTGGCCGCGGCAAGCGGCTGCAGCTGGGGATCAGGGAATGCCGGAAGCAGTAACGGGGGGCAAGGGATCGCCTTTTCGGTCAAGATAGGGGACAGCGAAATGGCCGGAAGCTCGGCCAGACTGCTTAATGAAGCCTATATGCCTGGGAATTCACTTATAGAGCTGTTCAAGAAGAGCGGCGTTGTGAATTTTTCAGAGGATGGATATAAGATTCTTGAGGTGAATAAGGTCTCCCTCGGTCAGGATATGGGCTGGGAGATTCAAGTGAACGGCAAGAAGGTCCAAGATTTGAGTACGACCGTGGAACCGGGTGCAGCTATTACGATGTCGGCAGGGCCTGCCGACAACGGAAAGATGTTTCAACCTGTCATCATCACAGTGAACGGGGGGAGCGAGCAGCCAGGGCTGACCCATTCGCATGTGCTTCCTTTTATGCAGGATATGTCTGTCAAGGGACTGCTGAAAAACAGCGGCATGGTCAAGCTTGCCGAAGATAACCGGACGGTGCTCACTGTGATGGAATATTCCCCGCTCAGCAGCGAGGAATGGAGACTGAAGGTCAACGATAAAGGTCTGCTCGGTAATGGAGTGGATATGAAGCTCAGTCCGCAGGACAAGCTGGAGATCTCCCTGGTACTGAAATAAGTGAATGAAGTGAAATAAGTGAAATGTGGTCCCAATGAACGGATATCTGTGCGAAACTGCATAGTTATCCGTTTTTTTGAAATATAAGAATTTCTAAGCTACACGTTATAGATTGTCCTCAGTAAGGGCGGGAAGTTGTTTCTAATTGTGTGAAAAAATTCACATAAGGTGTGACTGCGGTCACACTTGCCATGGAATTGGGGGCAGTATAATTTTCCTATCAGGTAAGTTGATTGAAGAAATTAGAGTTTCTGAAGGAGGGTCTACCAGTGGCAGCGGAAAGAGAAAAGTTAGTGCTGATTGGGAATGGCATGGCGGGAGTAGGCACTATTGAGCAGATTCTGAAGCTGGGCGGCGCTTATGATATTACTGTCTTCGGCAGTGAGCCGCATCCCAACTATAACCGGATTATGTTGTCCTATGTACTTGAAGGCAGCAAAACAATTGAAGACATCATTCTCAATGATCTCGGGTGGTATGAAGATAATCATATTACACTGCATACCGGCACGACAGTTATCCGGATCGATGAACAAAATAAACTAATATTGACCGATAACGGACTGGCGGTTCCTTACGATAAAGCTATTATTGCAACAGGCTCGAACTCTTTCATTCTACCCGTACCCGGCAGCACTAAGGATGGGGTAGTCGGCTTCCGCGATATCGCGGACTGTGATGCGATGCTGGAAGCGGCGAAGCAGTACCGTACGGCGGCTGTTATCGGCGGAGGACTGCTGGGTCTGGAAGCAGCGAAGGGCCTGGTCAATCTGGGTATGGATGTCACCGTTGTTCATCTGCTGGAGGATCTGATGGAGCGTCAGCTGGACCGTACCGCTTCTTCAATGCTGCAGGCAGAGCTTACACGTCAAGGTGTGAAATTCGCTATGGGCAAGCAGACGGTTGAACTCACCGGCGAAGAACGGGTTACCGGCCTGCGCTTCAGTGACGGCAGTGAGCTGCCGGCAGAGTTTGTAGTAATGGCAGTGGGCATTAAGCCTAATGTCCAGCTTGCCAAGGACAGCGGAATTACCGTTAACCGCGGGATTGTAGTTGACGATTATCTGCAGACTTCTATGGCTGATGTGTATTCGGTCGGTGAATGTACAGAGCACCGGGGAACCTGCTACGGACTGGTCGCACCGCTATTCGAGCAGGGCATGGTTCTTGCCAAGCATCTGTCAGGTGTACAGACTCCGGGCTATGAAGGCTCCGTTGTGGCAACCAAACTCAAAATTTCCGGTGTAGATGTATTCTCGGCAGGTGAATTCACCGAAACGCCGGAGCATACCGTTATTTCCGCCAAGGATGAATGGAAGAGAACGTACAAGAAGATTTTGCTTAAGAATAATGTGATTGTCGGTGCCGTGCTGTTCGGTGATGTCACGGAATCTGCCAGCCTGCAGAAGCTTGTGAAAAACGGCACAGAGATGACGAACGAAATCTACGACGAGGTAATGGGCACGAGCTGTTGCGGCGGAGGCGGAGCCAAGAAAGGCATGTCCGTCGAAGCAATGGCCGATGAAGAAATCGTCTGCGGCTGCAACGGTGTAACCAAAAAAGCGATTGTGGATGCTGTTACGGAGAACGGCTTCACTACGGTGGATGAGATTAAAGCCTGCACGGGTGCCACCCGCTCCTGCGGCGGCTGTAAGCCAGTGGTGGAGCAGATTCTGCAATTCGTTCTCGGAGACAGCTTCCAGCAGAGCGCCAAGCAGGGAATCTGCAGCTGTACTTCGCTTAGCCGGGATGAGATCGTAGCCGAAATTACGGCCAAAGGTCTCCGGACCACCAAGGAAGTCATGCATGTTCTGGACTGGAAGCAGGCAGAAGGCTGTTCGAAATGCCGCCCTGCAGTGAACTATTACTTAGGCATGATCTATCCGGACACCCATGAGGACGAGAAGGAATCCCGGTTCGTCAATGAACGGATGAGCGCCAATATTCAGAAGGACGGAACTTATACAGTTATACCGCGGATGTATGGCGGGGTGACCACTCCCGAGGATTTGAAACGGATTGCCGATGTGTCCCTGAAATATGATGTGAAGGTTGTGAAGGTAACGGGCGGACAGCGCCTGGACCTGATCGGTGTCAAAAAAGAAGATGTGCCTAAGGTGTGGGAGGAGCTGGATATGCCGTCCGGCTATGGTTATGCAAAGTCGCTGCGTACGGTAAAAACTTGCGTTGGTTCGCAGTTCTGCCGCTTCGGTACACAGGATTCCATGGGCATGGGCGCTATGCTTGAACGCAAGTATGAGCGGCTGGATATGCCGGCCAAGTTCAAAATGGCGGTTAACGGCTGTCCGCGTAATTGTGCAGAGTCCTGCACGAAGGATATCGGGATTGTGGGCAATGACGGAGGCTGGGAAGTATTTATCGGCGGCAACGGCGGGATTAAGCCGCGGATCGCAGATGCCTTCTGCAAGGTGAAGACCGACGAGGAACTGGTTGAGGTCTGCTCCGCTGTTATCCAGTATTACCGTGAAACCGGCAATTACCTGGAGAGAACCTCCGAATGGGTAGAGCGTATGGGTCTTGAGCATATCCAGACTGTGGTCATGGGCAGTGACGACAACCGTAAGGAGCTGGCGGCACGTATTGATTTTGCCCTGGCCCAGGTGAGTGATCCTTGGCGGAAAATGCTGGATGACAAAAACACCCGCACCGCACTGTTCGAACAGACACAGGTATAGTCTAAAGGGAGAGGGAGAGAGGATAATGGAACGGAGTAATCGGGAATATGCTGTTGGAGCAGTGGAAGACTTCATGCTGCAGATCGGCCGTGTAGTTCATGCAGGAGAGGTGGAATTAGCAATATTCCGCACATCGGACGGAGAAGTGTATGCGGTCCGTAACCACAGTCCCCACCCGAAGGGCGGTCCGCTCGCGGAGGGAATCGTATCAGGCTATTATTTATATGATCCGCTGCATGACTGGAAGATCGACCTTCGCACGGGAGAGGTTCAGGCCCCGGACCGGGGGCAGGCAGATGTCTATCCGGCTGTCGTAGAGGGCGGAGTTGTTAAGGTCACTCTGCCTGCGGCAGTAGCAAGCCTAAATTAAAGGAAGAGCAGGTGCGGATATGTTTACGCAGAGCGTAGAGAATATCGTTGAGACAGCCGTAGGGAAACGCGACAAAATGAATGAGAGCCTGCCCAAGTATTTCTTGGCGGCACTCCTGGCAGGAGCTTATGTAGGTATTGGTATTATTCTGATCTTCTCGCTGGGGGCGCCTCTGGCGGCGATCAAGTCACCGTTCCAGCCGCTGATTATGGGCGCATCCTTCGGGATTGCCCTGACCCTGGTGGTCTTCGCAGGCTCAGAGCTGTTCACGGGTAATAATATGTTCTTCACGGTAAGCACACTTGCCGGGAGAACTACAGTCTGGGACACCGTGAAGAACTGGGTCCTGGTATTCCTCGGCAATGTGGCCGGTGCTGTGGTGCTGGCGCTGCTGATTCAGGGTTCGGGTCTCTTCAAGGCAGCGCCTGCCGAGCATCTGATCTTCGCGGCCGCCGCCAAAAAGATGAGTCTGCCGTTCTCCGAGCTGTTCTTCCGCGGCATTCTCTGTAACTGGCTGGTCTGCCTGGCGCTGTGGATGTCCTCCCGCGCCAAGAGTGAAGCGGCGAAGCTGGTCCTGATCTGGTGGTGTCTGTTCGCCTTCATCGCGAGCGGCTATGAACACAGTGTAGCGAACATGACGCTCCTCAGCGTAGCCGTGCTGCTGCCGAATCATCCAGAGACTGTTAGCATCGCCGGCTGGTTCCACAACATGATTCCTGTTACGCTTGGCAACATCATCGGCGGCGGTGTCTTCGTCGGCATGGCCTACTGGCTGATCTCACCTGTGCGAACTTCGCGTAAGCTATCTGCTCCACCTCAGACGAAGAAGGCAAGCTGAATAGGAATAGCCCCGCAGCGGTTAGATGGCTGCGGGGCTTTTTTGCATGGAGTAAATGTATGCGGAAAACCGAATACATTAGGCCGGTGCTGACGTGCGGGGGCTCAGATGTATGTGAAAAACCGAATACATGGGGCAGGTGAGGGGGACGGTGGTAAGATGTATGCGGAAAATCGGATACATTCTTTATTTGTTAAGGTAATTTGTTCGGTGGCTATAGAGAAGATGCTTTGTGGGAGGCTCCACTATGCCAACGGGCTGTATATTAAAGCAGCAAGCTTATCTTTTACTATTCGCTGTATAGAATTTAATGGTATATTTATACGTATTTAGCCAAACAGTTCATAGAAGGGGCAGTTCATGTTTCCAGCGCTTAATCCATGCAGCCAACACTGGAGATGCGACAGCCTTTGAAGATTCCTTTGTCGAGCGGGAACATCTGATGAAAAGTCTGGACAGTCACCGAACTGTGGGTGAACATTTTTGGAATGCATATCATTTCATCTTCTGATCTGGGAATTGACGCTGCATTTACCGGAATCGCATCAATTGCAGAAAGGAATTAATGTCACAACCCAGGAGGTTACTTTTCAAATGTATATATTGATTCTTGGTGCCACCGGCCGGGTGGGGAGTCACATCGTTACTCATGCTCTTCAGGATGGACATCATGTGACCGTGTTGGTCCGCACGCCGGAGAAGGTTCAGCCGCTCCATGCCAACCTGACGATCATTCAAGGTAATGCGCTTAGTCAAGATGATGTCTCCCGGGCAGTACAGGGAAATGATGTAGTGATTAGTGCATTGAACATTGACGGGACAACCACTCTTTCAGAGAGTATGCCTTTTATCATCGGAGCCATGTATGAGGAAGGAATCGAGCGCATTATAACCGTAGGAACTGCGGGCATTCTCCAAAGTGAGCTTTCCCCGGAACTCCTGCGTTACCAATCCAGCGAATCTAAACGCAGGTCCACCCGTGCCGCAGAAGAACATGAACTAGCATACCGCTTGCTGGAGCGATCGACTCTGAAATGGACCATTGTGTGTCCAACCGCTCTGGTGAGCGGAGAACGTTGGGGAAGCTATCGTGTGAGACAAGATATTTTGCCCGGAGGCGGCACTGAAATATCTGTAGCGGATACAGCAGAATTTACTTATAGCCAAATTGATGCTGGCGAATTCATAAGAGCCCGTGTAGGTATAGCTTACTGATAAGGAGAGGAGCTGCGATGCAAAGCTTTAACCATTTTGGCGTATATGGAATTTGTCAGCGTGACGGCAAGCTGCTGGTGATCCATAAAGGAAGAGGCCCTTATAGCGGAAGATACGATCTGCCTGGTGGAAGACTGGAGGCTGGTGAAGCACTGGTCGACGGCTTGATCAGAGAGTTTGTTGAAGAGACTGGTTATACAGTAAAGGTACAACAGAACCTGGGCACCTACGATTTTTTTATCCGGCATAACGAAGATCACTTTACGCAGATGCATCATCTGGCAGCCTTGTATGAGGTTGAATTGACCGGGGAAGAGGGGCCAGTTGCCATTTCAAAGTTCGAGGAACAGGATTCCCGCGGGGCGGAATGGATGGATATCACTAGCATAACCCTCGATTCAGCTTCTCCGTTAGCCGTATATGCTGCAAAGTTCCTTAAGGGTGAGGAGCTGCCTGTAACACCAGAATACCATGATGATTGGGAAGTAAAAGGTACATAGGATGTGCCGTTAGTAGAGCATCAACTTTTAAAACTGTAAGAATGACCGCAGGGGTGTTAAAGGCTGAGTATGAACATCAAGCTAGATATTGGGCTGATCCTGCACGCGTTACCGATTTCTGCTCTTATATTCAAGTAGGTGATTGTATTTCCTGCAATAGAAAATGGATTACTGATCGTAAAATGAGATTCTATTGTATTTCATACAGTGGAATGTTGGATTTTGGGTGAAAACTGGCCTTTGTTTAACATTCAATTGTACGGAATACAATAGATTCTATTTCGAAGCCTTTTTTACAGCATTCCATTGTATAAAATGCAGTTACTATCGTTCCAGCGCCTACAGCATCCGAATGACTGCTGTGCGAATAAGACGCTGGCTCGTTAAGGTCCGGTAATGATCATGTTCACAATATTAAATCTGGTGCTGTACTAGTGCGGTGAATTCATCGACAGACAAGAAAAAAAGACGCCGGGACAGGGCGCCTTGACCACTCTATTAAATTTATTGGGTCAGATATGTTTCAATGAGGTGAATAGAGGGTATTATTGTTAGGAAATTAAATTCGGCAAATTTCATTGGGACATAATTCACAGTGGCAGATTTCCTGAAGCATCGCGAGATCCTTGATGACAATCATGCCATTCTCATACTCCACTGCATCTTTTTTGCGAAGATCGCTCAGCATCCGGTTAACGCTCTCACGGGTAGCGCCGATCATGTTGGACAGATCTGTATGCGTGATTTTTTTGTTAATCAGAATGCTGTCGCCCGTCTTCTCACCATAGGTGTTGCCAAGCCGGATCAGTGTGGAGCAGAGTGCGCCCGGTTTGCCGTACATCATCAGATCGCGGAATTTCGTCTGTGTGAGACGGTGATGAATACCCATCCATTTCATGAAGTCAATGGCGAAGTCACAGTGCTGGCAGATCAGAATCTCCAGATCCTTCTGCTCGATCACGCCCACTTCACTCTCTTCAATGACTTCGGCAGTGAAGCTGTGCTTCGTGCTGAAGAACGGGTCAGCCTGACCCACCATATCACCAGCCTGATACATGTACAGAATCAGTTCCTTGCCTTCGTCTGTAGATTTGGTTAATTTCACTCGTCCACGCTTGATATAAAACAGTTTATCCGAGAAATCGCCTTCCCAGAACAGGTGTGATCCTTCAGGGACTACACGTTCCTTCATCGTGACCAACAGGCGGTTAAAATTCTGTTCGGAGAAACAGTTTGTATTGCCGCGGGCTTCGATAACATTATAATGTTCCTTTATCATAATCGACATCCCCTTTATTCCCTCAGTTTTTCAGTAAATTTTAAATTAATTATACCTTGAAATTCCTCTTTATGGGTAAATATTTTCGTTTAAAAGTGTCGAATTTTTAACATTGTGATAATTTTCACTTCATTTGTGTGAGAAGACGCATGTTTTTAGCCCCATCATGGACGGATTCACCTGATTACAGGATATTATAACAGCTGCCTCTTATTCTGGATAGACAGAAGAGAAGTTGCTTTTTTTGTGTTTGTCTCTTCTCTTCATGTGGTTCCGTACAAATGCACCTAACTCTCTTACAGGCTGACCTTGGTCCCGGGCGGGCTTAGCGATACGCTGGAATTAAAGTGTCCGTACTTCCGCCGGGGGCGGCGGGACGGACCGAGCATCTCATAGCGAAGGAGAGTTCCAACTATGGCAAAAGTAGCAGATCCCTATCTGAAGACCGACCCCTGGGCAATTATTGAGGAAGGCTTTGATCCGGATCGCAACCGGATTTCGGAATCGATTTTTTCACTGGGCAATGAGTATATGGGGGTGCGGGGGTACGCGGACGAGGGCTACAGCGGCGATTCCTTGCCGGGCAGCTATTTCAACGGACTGAATGAGCAGATGGAGGTTGGTAATCACTATAAGGGCATTATCCGGTCGCTGCGCTACATGGTGAATGGCACTGATTGGCTGCATACCCGGATCTCGGTGGACGGTGAAGCGCTGGATCTGGCTCATTCTCACATAGAAGCGTATACGCGCAGACTGGATTTCCGCACCGGAACCTACACACGGGAGTTCATCTGGCGACTTGCGGACGGGAAAAAGCTGAAGCTCCGCTTCACACGCCTGGTCAGCATGACGATGTCCCATCTGGGGCTGCAGCAGATTAGCTTCACCCCGCTTAATTTCACGGGTACGGTGGATATTTGTACGGGGCTTGACTTCGGCATGGTTCATGAGGAACGCGGCCAAAGCATGTGGAAGGAGCTGGAGCGCGGCGGCGAAGGAGCGGTTACAGCCATTATGGCGGCTACGCTGAACACCGGAAATCAGCTGTTCTCGGGATTTGTCTTGAAGAGCTCCCAGGCGCTGCAAACTGAGCTTGTCCAAGACGACCGCTATATCGGGCGGCAATTCGCGCTGAAGCTGACCCGGGGAGAGCCGGAGACTTTCACGAAGCTTGTGGTCAATGTGACGGGCACTGATGCTTCTCTTGATGCAGAGCATCTTTGGTCGGAAGGCATGGAGCTTGCAGCGGCCGCTGACCGCCTGGAGGTGCAGGGGGTGTTCGCAGACCAGGCTTCTTATTGGAGCGGCATCTGGGCCACCAGCGATATCCGGATTGAGGGTGACCCGGAGAATCAGCAGGGCATCCGTTTTTGTATTTTTCAGCTGTATCAGACATACCACGGGGACCATCCCGGGTACAACATCGGCGCCAAGGGGTTAACTGGCGAAGCGTACCGGGGGCTTGCCTTCTGGGATACCGAGTCCTACTGCCTGCCGTTCTATCTGTTCAATAACCCTAAGGCGGCCCGCAGTCTGCTGGAATTCCGTTATAAGACGCTCCCTCAGGCGCTCCAGCGTGCGAAGGATGTGGACTGCACGGGCGCATTCTATCCGATTGCCACGATTGACGGGACAGAGAGCTGTGACCTGTGGCAGCACTCCAATCTGCAGCTTCATGTCGGGACGGCAGTCGCCTACGGTATCTGGCATTATGTGAAGAACACCGGCGACCTGGAGTTCCTCTACAGCAAAGGGGCAGAGATGCTGATTCAGATCAGCCGTTTCTACGCCTCCCGGGGCCAGTGGGGGCAACGCACCGGGGAATACGGATATTTCGGCGTGATGGGACCGGACGAATTCCAGCTCATGGTCAACAACAACTGTTACATCAATCTGATGGCCGAGAAGCTATTTGAATATACGCTTGAAACGGTAGCCAGCATGAAGGCAGAGGTGCCGGAAGAATATGCAGCGGTGATAACGGCAACGGCGCTCCGGGAAGAGGAATTGGCGGACTGGGACCACAAGCGTGCGCATATGAAAATCCCGTTCGATCCCGCCAGCGGCATCTACGAGGAGCATGACGGCTTCTTCGACATGCCGCATCTGGATATTCATTCGATTCCGGTGACGGAGTTCCCGCTCTATGCCAACTGGTCTTATGATCGTCTATACCGCTACGATATGATTAAGCAGCCGGATGTGCTGATGTTCATGTTCCTGTATAACGGGCAGTTCTCCCGCGAGTCCAAGCTGGCGAATTATGAATATTATGAACCGAGATGCATTCATGAGTCCTCACTCTCCCCATCCATTCACTCCATTCTGGCCAGTGAGCTGGGTAAGCCGGAGGAAGCGTACCGGTTCTTCGAGTTCGCTACCCGCCTTGATCTGGACAATTATAACCGCAATACCAGAGAGGGGCTGCATACCACATCGATCGCCGCAGCGTGGATGAATATCGTCTACGGCTTCGGCGGGATGCGTTCGGACGGGGATTGTCTGTCCTTCCGGCCTGTGCTTCCGCAGCAGTGGACCGCCTACAGCTTCCAGGTGATGTGCAAGGGCGTGCTGCTGGGCATTACGGTAAATACGGAGTCGGTTTCCTTCAAAGCAGTTAATGGAGGAAGCGCAGAGGTGCTGATCTATGATCAGCGGGTGACTGTAGATGAAGCGGGGATCGAGCTGCCGCTCGCTGAAGGGATGGCTGTGTAATGGGCTGGACGGTAAGCGAGCACAGCTTCGAGCCCGGACGGATTACGGCGAACGGCAACAAATATATGGCCGGCAACGGCTATCTGGGCTTCCGGGGAGTGCTGGAGGAGTTCGGGAAGGAGCAGCTTGCAGCGGTGACGCTGGCCGGGGTATACGACAGGTCGGGCAGCCAGTGGCGTGAGCCGGTGAATGCTCCGAACGGGTTGTATACGGTAGTCAGTGCCAACGGCTGCAAGCTAAGTGTGCTGGAGACCGAACCGCTGGCTCATACTCAGAGCCTGGATTTCCGCTCGGCTATAAACCGGCGGGAGACGATGTTCGGCATCCCGGGAGGCGGGAGGGTGACCCTGACGGCAGAGCGGTTCGCCAGTATGGATCAGCACCATCTGCTGGCCGCCAGCTGGACCCTACACTGCACCGCCGATTGCCGGATAGAGATTACGACGGGAATCGATGGCGCGGTATGGGATATCAATGGCCCCCATCTGCTAGAGCAGCAGAGCCGCTCAGCTGGCGGGGCGCTGCTGTCAACAGCGGTTACCGGGGAGCTGGGGCTGCCGGTAGCGGTGGCAGAGCTTACAGTGTTCGGCTTGGCAGAACAGGGGGAACTGGCTGATGCTGTTATCGTGCTGGATAGGGGGACCGCGCTGCGCCATTTTTCTATAGACGCCAAGGTTGGTGAGACTTATACATGGTGGAAATATGCAGCCGTGTATACAGGTCTGGATACGCAAGGAGATCCAGCGAAAGGCAGTCCTGATGAGCGGGCGGTGCAGACCGTCCAGGCGGCTGCCGCCACAGGATATGCCAGCCTGCTGGAGGCTCATCGGCTGAAGTGGGAAGAGCGATGGTCGCGCAGCGATTGTGTCATTGAAGGGGATGAAGAGGCGCAGCTTGCGCTGCGCTACAGTATTTATCAGCTGCTGATCATTGCACCTGTGCAGTCAGAGAGAGTATCCATTCCTGCACGCGGGCTGTCCGGCCAGGTCTATAAAGGCGCTGTTTTCTGGGATACGGAAATGTTTATGCTGCCCTTTTTTCTGCACAGCGATCCCGGCATCGCCCGCAACCTGATGATGTACCGCATCCAAACGCTGGATGGTGCGCGGCAGAAGGCGGCGGAGTATGGATATTTGGGCGCTTTTTATGCCTGGGAGAGCCAGGATTCGGGGGATGATGCCTGCACCCTGTTCAATGTAAACGATGTGTTCACCGGGCGGCCCATGCGGACCTATTTCCGTGATAAACAGATTCATATCAGTGCAGATGTCGTGCATGGACTCTGGCAGTACATCCTGTTCACGGGAGATGACAGTATTCTGGCAGACGGCGGGGCAGAGGTAATCTGGGAATGTGCGCGTTTCTTCTATTACTATGCGTACTATAATCCTGTGAAGCAGCGTTATGAGCTTCTGGATGTCACCGGACCGGATGAATATCATGAGCGGGTGAATAATAATGCGTTCACAAGCGCCTTGGTTCAGGAGACGCTGAAGATTGCCTTGCAGACAGCAGAGAGGCTGCAGGACAAATATCCGGCCGCCTATACCGTACTTGCGGAATCATTTGCGGACGGGCCATTCCTGGATGAGTTCACAGCTATGCTGGCGCAGCTCTATGTTCCCCAGCCGGACCCGGAGACGCTGGTGATTGAACAATTCGACCGGTATCTCAAGCTGGAGGATGTGCCTCTCACTGAGCTGAAGCAGAGGGTTATTCATCCGAATGAGTACTGGGGCGGAGGCAACGGGCTGGCAACAACCACAAGAATCCTGAAGCAGGCCGATGTGGTGCTCATGCTTCATCTGTTCCGGGACAGGTACAGCAGGGAAGTGAAGCAGGCGAACTGGGAATTCTATGAGCCGCGAACCGAGCATGGCTCCAGCCTCAGCTCGTGTATTTACGCGCTGGCTGCTGCGGATATTGGCTTGCCGGACTGGGGATATCCATATTTCATGCGTACTGCCACCATAGATCTTACTGGTGAGTCGAAGCAGTATGTCGGCGATCTCTACATTGGCGGAACGCATCCGGCGGCCAACGGCGGTGCCTGGATGGCGGCGGTGCTTGGCTATGCTGGCCTGAGCTTTGACGGAGAGACCGCCCGGCTCCAGCCTGCCCTGCCGCAAGGCTGGAGCGCAGTCGAGCTGCCGGTGGTCCTGCGCGGAAGCAGCTTCCGGCTGCGGATCGGCCGCGAAGAGATCACGGTTACGGCAGCGGCGGGCAACAGCGAAGCGGTAAGCTTCGTCGGGTTCGGCGGTGAGACTGTGCTGTGCCCGCCCGGTGCGATTCTGGAGTTAGCATTCCAATCCAATCAGAGAGGAGCATGACAACGATGCTGGAGCATATGAAGGGCGCTATCTTCGATCTGGATGGCGTGATTGTGGACACAGCGAAGTATCACTACCTGGCCTGGCGCTCGCTCGCCGGGGAGCTGGGCTTCCCGTTCACGGAGGCGGACAATGAGCGGCTGAAGGGGGTCAGCCGGATGCGGTCGCTGGATATTCTGCTGGAGATCGGCGGCCTGGGCTTCGGCGAAGCTGAGCGGCAGGCCATGGCGGAGCAGAAGAACCGTCTCTATGTAGAATACATCTCGAAATTGGATGAATCGGAGCTGCTGCCCGGGGTCAGCGCTTATCTGACCTCGCTTAGGGAGCGAGGTGTAGCTGTTGCCCTCGGCTCTGCCAGCAAGAATGCAGCCTTCATCCTCGATAAGCTGAATATCGCGGGGCTGTTCGATACGGTGGTGGACGGCAACAAGGTATCGCGGGCGAAGCCGGACCCCGAGGTATTTCTGACCGCTTGCCGGGAGCTGGGGCTGGAGCCGCAGCACTGCGTGGTGTTCGAGGATGCGGAAGCCGGAGTAGCCGCCGGGAAGGCAGCCGGCATGTACGTGGTCGGGATCGGCCGGCCGGGGCTGCTGAAGGAGGCGGACCTTGTCATATCCGGATTGCACGAACTGTAAGAGCTTGATAGAATGGCGCTAGAGAGTTCAGTTATTGGCCTCTATTATCTATTCTATTATAGAAGGAAAGCTTGAGGGATGATGATGGAAACATTGTTGCTATGGCCTGAAGGGGCTCCTGGAGCGCTGGGAACCAGCGAAGAGGATCAGCCTGCGATTACACCGTATTTAGTAGAAGGCAAGGGGAATGCCGCTGTGCTGGTCTGTCCGGGAGGCGGCTACGCGATGCGTGCCGATCATGAAGGAGGGCCGGTTGCAGAGTGGCTGAATACCCTGGGGATCTCGGCATTTGTGCTGCGCTACCGTGTGGCGCCTTATCAGTACCCCAGTGCGCTGCAGGATGCCCAGAGGGCGCTGCGCACGATCCGCTTCCGGGCGGACGAGTACGGAATTGACCCGAACCGCCTGGGAATTCTGGGCTTCTCTGCCGGTGGACATCTCGCATCGGCGGCCGGGGTATTATATGATCAGGGTAATCCTGAACATCCGGAGCCGCTGGAGCGGCTGTCAAGCCGTCCGGACCGTCTGATTCTATGCTACCCGGTCATCTCAATGACTGAAGGGGTAACGCATCAGGGCTCGAAGGAGAACCTGCTGGGAGCAAGCCCCGATGAACAATTGTCGCTGCGGCTCAGCAGTGAGTTCCAGGTGACCCCAGAGACGCCGCCTACGTTCCTCTGGCATACCTCGGATGACGAATATGTGCCGCTGGAGAACAGCCTGCTGTTCGCCGCAGGTCTGAGCCGGCACCATGTTCCGTTCGATCTGCACATCTATGCGCATGGCGTACACGGTCTCGGATTAGCCCCCGAGGAGCCGCATACCCGGACCTGGACGGATGCCTGCGCCTCCTGGCTGCAATTGAACGGCTATACCCGGGCATGAATTTCTGCTGCCAGGTCCGCGTCTAAGGGGACGGGTACATAAGCAGCTGGAGCTGAAGAACGTCCCAAGCCGCCGGCTGGTAGCGGGGCGTTCTTTTGAATAATAGAGATTCTGGAAAGGCAGGTACATATCATGAGCCTTATGTTTCCATGCGTAAATACAGCAGAAGAGACCGCTGAAGTTGCCCGATTGGCGGCAGAAATATGGCACGAATATTATATCTCCATTATTACCGTGGAGCAGATCGATTATATGCTTGGGAAGTTCCAATCGGTTCCAGCCATTACGGATCAGATCCATCATCAGGGCTACGAATATTATCTGATCCACAACGGCGCTTCAGCAGTAGGATATATTTCGGCCAGAGAGGACGAGGGGAAGCTCTTCTTAAGCAAGTTCTATGTAGGCAAGGAGTATCGGGGACGCAGCTATGCCAGCCAAGCGTTAGCCTTCCTGGAGAAGCTGTGCCAAGACCGGAGCCTGACTCATATTTGGTTAACGGTCAATCGTGATAACGAGTCCACCATTGCGGTATATAAGAAAAAAGGCTTCCGGACCATACGGGAACAAGTTGCGGATATCGGGAACGGATTCGTTATGGATGATTTAATTATGGAGAAAGAGATTCCGGTCCCCTAAGCGAGGAAGTGAGGAAAGGAATTGCATATTCATGAACACGGGTGAGGGTTCGTCCTATAATCAATCGGTGACCTATTGGAAGCAATATCAGAAGTTTTTCCCGGATGACATGCAGATCAACGCAGATCATCTACCCGCAGAGGAATGGATGACCTGGAACAATGCGTATATTCATCTGGACCGTATGCCAGTTCTAGATGCACCCTTAAAAATTCTATTTATTCACGGTGCAGGCGGCAATGGAAGGTTGCTTGCTCCTTATGCGCGGATGCTGCAAACCTACGGTTACGAAGTAGTGTCACCGGATCTGCCGCCTTATGGTTTAAGCTACACTCATTCTGTGAACTCAGTGGACTATCAGCTCTGGATTGATATACTTGTTGAGTTGATCGATCAGGAGCTGAGCCGGGACGGCAAGCCTGTTATTTTGCTGGGCTCCAGTATTGGGGGTATGTTAGCTTATCATACCGCAGTACAAAGTAAACGGGTTAAAGGGTTGATAGCAACGACATTTGTGGATACGAGTGATCCGAAGGTTCGTGATCAGTTAGCTCCTAACAAACTCATTAGCCGGTTAGGCGGATGGTGTATGAATCAATTCCCTACCCTAACAGATACCATGCAGATCTCTGTGAATAAAGTATCCCGGATGAAATGGATCACGAACAACGCTGAGCTGACCAGACTCATTATGAATGATCCCCATGCGGCAGGGACAAGAATCCTTTTACGCTTGTTAAGAACCTTTCTAATATATGAAACCGGTCCTGAAACCTCAGCAGTTTGACTTGTGTCCGGTATTACTGGTTCATCCTCAATTAGACCCTATGACTCCTTACCGTTTCAGTAAACCGTTTTATGACCATCTTCCAAGCAGAAAAGAATCTGTGATTTTAGAGGGTGCAGGTCATTTTCCGATTGAACAGCAGGGGCTGGAGCAGATGATTGCTGCTGTACTTGCTTTTTTGAGAAGAGTAGAGGATGAACTTTAGACAGCAAGCAGGAACGACAGCTATAAGTACTATTCATTAAAAACCAGTCACCACGGCAGCTCCGTGCTGTGGCTGGTTTTTGTTCTGGGTTGATGCAATAGTAAAACTCCATACAAATGGACATAAACAACTTTGAAATAAACCTGTGTAAGCGCTTGTAGGTTTGTTAAAATATAAGAACTTGTATTATTGGAACTGGAGGTGAATCCAGGGTGTTGTCCACGCTTGTGAAACCCATTGTCAGGCTCAGTGTCAAGCAGCAGTTGATTCTGCTGTTCCTGATCATGATTACGCCTATTCTGATTCTGAACAGCTACGGCAACTACAAGGCGGAGGAGATTCTGAAGCACCATGTGACCAATGCCTATGTGGAGCTGAACAAGCAGAATTTCGCCATCATTAACAGAGACATCGAAACGGTGAACAAAATAACGACTACCGTCATCCAGAATCCGGTCCTGCAGCAGCTCAACATGAGCGGGAATGATACGGTGCTGGAGCGTGTGGAACGTTACGAGACCATCGAGAAGCTGCTCGGTAGCTATTCGCAGGGAGCGGAGCGGGGGGACGGCATTTACTACTCGCTGTACGTATATGATCCGGATAATTACTACTTTTTCGCTCCCAATTTTCCGCAGGTGAAGAAAGCGGGGGTTTATTTTTTCTCCAAGGAGGAACGGCCGTACTGGTTCGAGCAGGTGGTGCAGCAGAAAGGCCGCGGTACCCTGATGTTCACCGAGAAGCTGAGTCCGCAGGCCGAAGAGCTGAAGACGCTCACGTATGTCAGGGCGGTCAATAATATTTACCGGGGAGAAGGGACGCTCGGGGTGCTGGTGGTGACCAAGATGGAATCGAAGATCGGTGAATCGCTGAGGTCCATCTCACTGCCGGACGGGGAAATCTATCTGACGGATATGAGCAACCGTGTACTGGCCTCGACCACGAATTCAACCGGAGAGGTGATCGTTCTGCCGGACGGCTCGAAGGCGGGAGATCCGGAGGGAACCGAGGATATTATCACTGATGACTTCATCTATGTGGTGAACAACAATCATGCCTTTGAGCAAAAGCTGGTCTACAAGGTACCCGTCAAATCCCTGCTCCAGCAGCAGAGCGAAATGAAACGCGTCATTCAATACATAACGGTAGCTTACGCGCTGTTCGGGCTGATTATCATTACGTATTTCTGGCGTTCACTGATGACCCCTTTGCAGAAGCTGGCTTTTTTTGTGCGCAAGTATGAGCCGGGCAACCGTGTGCCCGAGACTCCCCGCAGAGGCAGCAATGATGAGGTCAGTGTGCTGATTACCGCCACGTATGATATGGCCCGCAGGCTCAACAGCCTGATTATGTATAAATACCAGATGGAGCTGAAGCAGAAGGAATCGCAGCTGCAGCTGCTCTATCAGCAGATCAACCCGCATCTGCTGTACAACACCCTGGAGAGTATTTATTGGAAAAGCTCGCTCGAAGGCAACGTGGAATCCGCGGAAATGATCAAGGAATTATCCAAGCTGATGAAGATCAGCTTAAGCCGGGGCCGGGAGCTGATCACGCTCGAGGAGGAGCTTGAACATGCCAGTGCCTACATCAAGCTCCAGCAGCACCGGCATGATTATGTGTTTACCATCATCTGGAATATCGCTCCCGAGACGACCAGGAATCTGATTCCCAAGATCACCCTCCAGCCCTTAATCGAGAATGCCATTATTCACGGGGTCAAAAATATGGGGGAGGACGGCGAAATCATCATTACCTCTGTAATGCAGCATGACAGGATTCGGATTACCATTGAGGATAACGGCTATAAGCAGGTTGATTATAAGGCTATCGCTCAGATCCTTAATGATGACAGTCCGAACCAGGTTAACGGCTACGGTATCCGCAATATTCATCAGCGTGTGCAGCTGCACTTCGGCGCGGATTACGGGATCAGCTACGGACCGCGGGAGCGCGGAGGCACGATCGTAAGTGTGATCCTTCCGAAGTCAGAGACTATAGAGTAGAGGAGAGACTACGGTGTTCAATATACTGGTTGTTGATGATGAACCGCTCATTTGCAAAGGACTGAGCAGCCTGCTGGCTGCTTCCGGACTGGATATTGACCATATCTATACGGCCGGCAGCGGGTATGAGGCACTGGATTGTATCCGTATGGAGGAGATCGATCTGCTTGTGACCGATATCCAGATGGGGGCTATGAGCGGGATCGAACTGATGCAGCACGCCAAAATGACCCGGCCCTGGATGCAGACGATCGTCATCTCTGCGCATGAGACCTTTCAGTATGCCCAGATGGCCGTCCGGCTGGGGGCGAGGGACTATCTGATCAAGCCGCTGAACAGTGAACAGTTCCTGGATTCGGTACGCAGTGTCGTCCTGAAGATGAATAGACCGTCGCCGGAGCTGGCCACTTATATGGATGGGAATGGAGACCGCTTCCGCCTGGAGGAGCCGCTTCCCGAGTACAGCGAGCTGCTGAACAGTCTGCTTACTGAGACTGCGGTGGTGCTGGGGGCAGAGGAGAAGCGGCGCAAGCTGGATGAGCTGAGGCTGCAGGGTCCGTTTTTTGCGGTAATCAAAATCAAGCTCCCCATGCCGCAAGACCGGCCTGAGCAGCGGTATACTATCCGTGATCATAGTCTGCTGCGTTACGCCGCCTTGAATATTGCCAAGGAACTGCTGGATCAGGAGTGGAATTCTACTGCCTTCTATTCGCCGGACCAGGAGATTACCGTGCTCATCCAGTGGGATGAGCAGAGCTACGAGGAGCCATCCACCGGTCAGCTGAGCCGGCTGGAGGTGCTGGGTCGCAGCCTCCATTATAATATTAACCGCTATTTGCAGCTCCGGGCTGTCATCGGCATCAGCCAGATTCTGAAGGGGCTGAGCTTCATGGATGTGCTGAACCGGCAAGCCTCGAAGGCCATCCTCTGGAACAACGAGCATGCCGATCATTATGTGTTCTATTATGGGGATTTCAACTGGAATAACTATGCTGCTGATCCGTCACCCGAGGAACTGCACAAGCATAGCAATCTGATCGTGCAGAAGGCGAAGGAATACATTGACGGGAATTACGCCCAGAAGGGTCTGACGATCCATGAAGTAGCGAAGAAGAATCATGTCAGCCCTAATTACCTGAGCTATTTGTTCAAGAAGAATACAGGCTATAACCTGTGGGAATATGTCATTAAGCTGCGGATGGAGGAGAGCCGGGAGATGATTCTGAACACCGATCTGCGGCGGTATGAGATTGCGGAGCGGGTTGGGTACGAGTCGCCGGAGCATTTTAGCAAAATTTTCAAAAAATACTTTGGGCTCAGCCCCAGCGAACTGAAGAAGTAAGAACGCTTACGATTGCCATAGATATAGACATGTTAAGTCTCTCCCTCATTTCCTACAATGAAGACAGGAGGCGCTTTCCCATAAAGTGCTGAAATACGACAGGAATGAGGGAGCCGGAATGAATCAGTCTGCTGCGCTACATGATCATCTTCCAACGGAGCTGGAGAGCAAGCCGTACAAGCAGAACCGCTGGAAAAAGAATTATTGGGGCGTGATGTTTCTTGTCCCCGCATTGATTATCTTCATTATGTTTATGTGGGTGCCTATCTTCAAAGGGTTCCTGTACAGCTTCTACACCGTTGATTTCGTCAAAGGCAATACCTTCGTCGGCCTGGACAATTACGCCAGGGCGCTTACCGACCCCGATGTGCTGATTGCCGTCCAAAACACCTTGTACTATATGCTGCTCTGCCTGGTGATCGGCTTCTGGGTTCCAATTGCCTTTGCCATTGCGATCTCCGAGCTGCGGAAATTCGGCGGATTCGTGCGCGTTGCTGCGTATTTGCCATATGTCATGCCTGCTGTAGTCCTATACGGGCTGTGGCGTTGGCTGTATGATCCCGTTGGACCGATCAATGCGGTAATCGGCAGCACCGGAGCGGAGCAGATCGCCTTCCTGACCGATACCCGGTGGTCGATGATCTCGCTGGTGTTCATGGAGACCTGGCAGCAGTTCGGCTCGGGGATGCTGATCTATCTTGCTGCGGTGCTCAGTATTCCCCGGGACTGGTATGAAGCCGCTGAGATTGACGGAGCCGGAGTCTGGGCTCGTATCCGCCACATCACCCTGCCCTCGCTGCGCAATCTGATCCTCCTGATGCTGATTCTTCAGGTGATTGCCACCTCTCAGGGCTACCAGTCACAGATGGCCTTGCTGGACGGGGGGCCGAACAATGCTACGCTGACGTATGCGCTGCTTATTGTGAAGTATGCTTTTACTAGACTGGATTATGGTACGGCGACTGCGCTGGGGATGCTGATGTTTGTTGTTCTGGGCGGTTTGGGCATTCTTCAGTTCAAGCTTAACAAGGAGGACAACTAGGATGAAGAGCGCAGACAGAGGTATTCTCTCAGAGCATGATCTTAAGAAAACCAACAACAGGGTGGTCTACGGAATTATGGTGCTGTTCATTGTCCTGATGATATTCAGCATGCTGTACCCCATCCTCATGACGATGTTCAACGGGCTGAAGTCGAATATCGAGGTCAATTCCTTTCCGCCGCATTTTTTTCCGCAGGAATGGCATTTCGGCAACCTGAAGGATGCGCTGGATTATATCGACCTGCCGATGTTTCTGCGGAACACCCTGTATATTTTTGCAGGGAATATGGTAGCTACACTGGTCGTGCTGGGTCTGGCTGCCTTCAGTATCTCACGGATGAATGTGCCTTACCGTAAGGCCTTCTATTTCTTCTTCCTGATGACACTGTTCATTCCGGCCACGAGCTATATGATTCCGAACTTTGTCAATCTGAAGGAGCTGGGCCTGCTCAATCAATATGCGGCCTTCTGGCTGCCGGCAGGTGCGAACACGTTCTTCTTCCTGCTGCTTAAGAATTTCTTCGACGGGATTCATCCCGAGATTCTGGAAGCCGCGCGGATGGACGGGGCCTCGGAGCCGAGAAGCTTCTTCATCATCGCGGTGCCGCTGTCGATTCCGATTTTTGCCACACTGGCGATCTTCATCTTCTCCACAGCCTGGAACGACTGGTTCTGGCCATCGCTGGTCATGCATAGTGAGGAGAAGTATACGCTCGCTACCGCCATCTATAAGTACGTTATCAATGTAAAAGCGCTGAACACGAACATCAAATTTGCAATTCTGTTCATTGTCTCTCTGCCGCCGATCCTGGTGTTCCTGGTCTTCCAGAAGTTCATTATGCGCGGAGTTTCATTGTCGGCGGTCAAAGGCTAGGCAGGAAGGATGAGGTCCGGCAGAGATCGTAAACCTGCACATGAAGGGAATATAAATACACCTCGTTTGTAAGCGGTCTCTCTTTTAAGATGAATTTGTAAGCTCATTATGATATGGAAAAGGGGAGTTACCATGCGTAAAGTTTCCAGCGTATTCGCCTGTCTCCTGGTCACGGGGACCTTGTTGTCCGCCTGCGGCGGCAATAATAACGGCAACAAGCCGGCGGCTGACGGGGGAGAAGCGACACCTGCACCAGCGGCTACCCAGGCGGCAGAAGAGTCGGCAACCCCGACACAGGCACCGGCAGATGACATCACCCAGAAAAAGGTAACGATCAAAATCCACTATCCTACGCCTGACCTGACCGAGGTGAGAGCGCAGGAGGATGACAAAATCAAGCGGTTCCAGGAAGTCTATCCGAATGTGGAGATCGTCAAGGATGACTGGCAGTATAATGTAAGCGAGATCGGGGTGAAGATGGCTGCGAACGAAGCGCCTACCTTCTTCAACACCTATGCCACCGAAGCCAAATTCCTGATCGAGAAGGGCTGGGTAGCCGACATTACCGATCTGTGGAACAACTATGAGTTCAAGGATCAGATCAATCCTGTGCTGCAGAACCAGTTCATCATTGACGGCAAGGTGTATGGGGTTACGCAGAAGGGTTACGTCACTACAACAATGATCAACAAGAAGATGCTCGATGACAAAAGTGTAGCTGTCCCTCCAATGGATTGGACCTGGGACGACATGCTGAGCACAGCCAAAGGAGTGGCCGACCCTAAGAAGGGGATCTCGGGAATTGCTCCAATGGGTAAGGGCAACGAAGCCGGCTGGAACTGGACCAACTTCCTGTTTGAAGCAGGCGGTGAAATCCAGAAGATTGAAGGCGGCAAGGTAGTGGCAACCTTCAATTCTGAGGCCGGTGTCAAAGCGCTGGATTTCTACAAGAAGCTGAGATGGGAAGCCAAAGCGGTTCCCCAGGATTGGGCGCTTGGCTGGGGTGATGCGGTAGGCGCTTTCCAGCAGGGCCGCACAGCGATGGTTATGGCCGGGTCTGACGGTGTCATTGAACAGGCGCTTAACCAGGGCGGGTTCAAGCCTGAGGATGTGTTGACCTATCCGATGCCGGCGGCTGAGAAGGGCGGCAAGCATACCGGCGTCCTCGGCGGCGATTATCTCGTCATTAACCCGAATGCTTCAAAGGATGAGCAGGAAATGGCCTTCCGTTATATCACCTTCGACTATTTCTCAGACAAAGGCCTGGAGGCGCTCGATGCCATTCTGCAGCAGCGTAAGGCGGACGGCAAATATTTCATCCCGCCGCTGCTCGATTACTATGCTGCGGATTCAGAGTTCGGCAAGAAGACCAAATCGGTATATGACAAGTACTCCGACATTGTCTATCAATATAATACCGACATTATGGCGCTGCTGGACGGCAAGCCTGAAGCCCAGTACAACACACAAGACTATTATGCAACGATGTCCAATGTGATCCAGGAGTTGTTCGCCAAGGAAGGTACAGACTCCAAGGTACAGCTTGATGCAGCGGCCGCAACGGTCCAGCAGAAATTCTTCGATACGATTAAGGTGGAGTAGCTTGGGATGTCTCTTCCTAGACTTGGGGGAAGAGATGAATAAGGGGGACAGCAGAGATGCTGTCTCCTTTTTTTGAAATATAAGAATGTATAGGTTTCACGCTACACATTATCCTTCTATTTCTCGCCGAAACGGTACCGTCCTTTAAAAGGACTCCAAAGCCGTTTCCACTAGAAAGCTGGGATTTATATTTATATTCACCGTCAGAGTGAGGCTAAAGAAGAGCAATGAATGAACCGAAGTGACGCCTTGGCATTCATGAGCTGAATTCCCTGAGGGCAACGCAGGCAATGCAAGTTAAAGGGGGCCATCAACAATGTAGCTTCCGTATTGCGTTCGCAGAATAGACAAATATCAATTAAATATTACATATAATATGGAAAATGTACCGGTATATGATCGAATGAAAGCGCTTTGAAAACAACTCAAAAAAAACTTTAAACTTTGTGAAAGATTTCACTATACAAGGTGAAAAGGATGTGCTAAGATAAATGTATAGAAAGAAACAACCTAAAAATTGACAGGAGGACGAGGGAGATGGCAGTTAAAAACGAAGTCGCCGCCCAAGTGAAACAAACCACCGCTGAAGAGTATATTCAGGTTTTGGTGGATAAAGCAAAGAAAGCCCACGAAGCGTTCATGGGCCTGGATCAAGAGCAGACAGACACAATCGTTCATGCAATGGCGCTGGCCGGACTCGACAAGCATATGTACCTGGCAAAACTAGCTGTTGAAGAAACAGGACGCGGAGTATACGAAGACAAAATCACGAAGAACATCTTCTCCACTGAATATATATGGCACGGAATTAAGTACGACAAGACTGTAGGCGTTATTGAGGATAACGCTTATGACAGCTTCCAGAAGATCGCCGAACCTGTCGGAATCATTATGGGTATCACACCGGTAACCAATCCAACATCCACCACGATGTTCAAGGCTTTGATTTCCGCTAAGACACGTAACCCTATTATATTCGGTTTCCACCCTTCAGCGCAAGAGTGCAGCGCGGCAGCAGCCAAAATTCTGCATGATGCGGGCGTAGCAGCCGGCGCACCTGAGAACTTCATCCAATGGATTGAGCTTCCTACGATGGACAAAACAAACGCGCTGATGAACAATCCGGACGTTGCACTGATTCTGGCAACCGGCGGATCGGCAATGGTCAAAGCAGCTTACAGCTGCGGTAAACCGGCACTCGGCGTAGGTCCTGGTAACGTGCCTGCCTTCATTGAAAAGAGTGCTGACATTGATCAGGCTGTAACTGACCTGATTCTGTCGAAGACATTCGATAACGGTATGATCTGTGCTTCCGAACAGGCAGTCATCATTGAAGAAGCCATCTTCGACCAAGTGAAGAAGAAAATGATTGCGAACGGCTGTTACTTTGTAAACAAAGAAGAAGCTGCCAAGCTGACAAGCGGCGCGATGAACGTAGAGAAATGTGCGGTTAACCCGGCTATCGTTGGCCAATCCGCTGTGAAGATCGCTGAAATGTGCGGCATTCAGGTTCCTGCCGGAACGAAGATCCTGGTTGCTGAGCTTGAAGGTGTAGGTACTAAATATCCATTGTCCGCTGAGAAGCTGAGCCCGGTTCTGGCTTGCTACAAAGTGAAGAATGCTGATCAGGGTATCGAACGCGCAGCTCAAATCGTTGAGTTTGGCGGCATGGGCCACAGCTCGGCTATCCATTCGAACAACGAAGAAGTAATCATGAAGTTCTCCAACCGTCTGCAGACTGGACGTATTCTCGTCAACTCGCCATCCACACACGGCGCAATCGGCGATATTTACAACACCAATATCCCTTCATTGACACTGGGCTGCGGATCTTACGGACGCAACTCGGTATCGCAGAACGTGACTGCAATCAATCTGATCAACGTGAAAAGGGTGAACCGTCGTACCGTGAATATGCAATGGTTTAAAGTACCTGACAAGATTTACTTCGAAAAGGGAGCCACTCAGTATCTGGCCAAAATGCCTGACATCACACGCGTAGCAATCATTACTGACCCTATGATGGTGAAGCTGGGTTATGTTGAAAGAGTGGAGCACTACCTGCGCCAACGCCAGACGCCTGTAGCCATCGAAGTGTTCTCGGAAGTTGAACCAGACCCATCGACCACTACTGTAGAAAAAGGCGCGGCTATGATGAACAGATTCCAGCCGGACTGCATCATTGCACTCGGCGGCGGTTCCCCAATGGATGCTGCCAAGGGAATGTGGCTGTTCTACGAACATCCGGATGCAGACTTCAACGGTCTGAAGCAGAAGTTCATGGATATCCGCAAACGGGTATACAAATTCCCTAAGCTCGGCAACAAAGCAAAATTCGTTGCGATTCCAACCACTTCGGGTACCGGTTCTGAAGTTACATCGTTCGCAGTTATCACAGACAAGACCACAGGTAATAATACGAAGTATCCTCTGGCTGATTATGAGCTGACTCCAGATGTAGCCATTATCGATCCTGAGTTTGTATACAGCTTGCCAAAAACTGCAGTTGCCGATACAGGTATGGATGTATTGACCCATGCTATCGAAGCTTATGTATCTGTAATGGCCAGTGACTATACCGATGGTCTGGCAATCAAAGCGATTCAGCTGGTATTCCAGTGGCTGGAGAAATCCGCACTGCAAGGCGATAAGCTGGCCCGTGAGAAAATGCACAACGCTTCTACACTTGCCGGTATGGCATTTGCCAATGCATTCCTGGGTATCAACCACAGCTTGGCGCACAAATGGGGCGGACAGTATCACACCGCACACGGCCGCACCAATGCGATCCTGATGCCGCATGTTATCCGTTACAATGCCAAGAAACCTACGAAGTTCGCTTCGTTCCCTAAATATTCGCACTTTGTAGCTGACGAACGGTATGCTGAAATCGCCCGTATTCTGGGATTGCCGGCACGTACTACCGAAGAAGGCGTAACCAGCCTGATCAATGCCATCCGCGATATGAACAAAAAACTCGGTATCGAAGAATCCTTCTCGGCTCTTGGTTTCGATCCTAAGGACTTTGAATCCCGTGTAGACTATCTGGCTGACCGTGCATTTGAAGATCAATGTACAACTGCCAACCCTAAAATGCCGCTGGTATCTGAGCTTGCTGATGTATACCGTAACGCATTCTACGGCAAATTCGATAACTAATTAACGGTTGTCTGGCAAAGAATAAGGTTAAAGATTAATATAGGACTGGATGAAAGTGACAAATATCACCGAAAGAGTGATATTTGTCACAGTCCTTTTTCAGAAAATAAACTAAAATGTTTATATAAACAAAGATCCCGGTTATACAGTCACGATTGTGAATTTTATAACAACCAGTAGCTAAGGGATCACGAGACACGGGATTAACCTTCAAGCCCGCGATCTCTACAAATATACTAAATATAAATGGAGGGATTTAGCATGTCGGTGATTGAAAAAGAAGTACAAGAGGTTAAGTCGGGCTGGAGAAGTTTCACAAAAGGTACATGGGCTAAGAAAGTTGACGTTAACAACTTTATCGCCAAGAACATCAAGCCTTACGAAGGAAGCGAAGAATTCCTTGTAGGTCCTACCAGCAATACTACTGAATTGTGGAAGATTATCTCCCAACTGAGCAAGGAAGAAAGAGAAAGAGGCGGCGTATGGGATGTTTCCCTCGATACTGTCTCCACCATTACTTCCCATAACCCTGGTTACATTGACAAGGACAAGGAACAGATTGTAGGCGTTCAGACTGATGCGCCATTCAGACGTTCCATTCAACCGTTCGGCGGTATCAAGATGATGATCGATGCTACCAAGGCTTACGGCTTCGAGCTTCCGCAGAATATCGTTGACATGTTCACGAACATCCGCAAAACGCATAACCAAGGCGTATTTGATGCATATACACCAGACATGAGAGCTGTGCGTAAATCCGGTGTAATCACAGGGCTTCCTGATGCTTACGGCCGCGGACGCATCATCGGCGACTATCGCCGTATTGCTCTGTATGGTATTGATTTCCTGATCAAAGACAAGAAGCAGCAACAGACTGAGCTTGAGGTAGACTCCATGACTGAAGATGTAATCCGTCTGCGTGAAGAACTGTCCGAGCAGATCCGCGCTCTGGGCGAACTGAAGCAAATGGCAGCAGCTCACGGTATGGATATTTCCAAACCGGCTATGAACTTCAAAGAAGCTACACAATGGGTATACTTCGGTTATCTGGCAGCAGTGAAAGAGCAGAATGGTGCGGCAATGTCCCTTGGACGCGTATCCTCCTTCCTCGACATCTATGTACAACGTGACTTTGAAGAAGGCACTCTTACTGAAGAACAAGCTCAAGAAATCGTTGACCATTTCGTAATGAAGCTGCGTATCGTGAAGTTCCTGCGTACGCCTGACTATAACGATCTGTTCTCCGGCGACCCAACTTGGGTTACAGAATCCATCGGTGGTATGGCTGAAGACGGTACAACCCGCGTAACCAAGAACAGCTTCCGCTTCCTGCATACCCTGTACAATCTGGGACCGGCTCCAGAACCGAACCTGACGGTACTGTGGTCCGAGAAGCTGCCTGAAGGCTTCAAGAAATATTGTGCTAAGGTTTCCATTGAGACCAGCGCTATCCAATATGAGAACGATGATGTTATGCGTCCATACTGGGGTGAAGATTATGCGATTGCCTGCTGCGTATCCCCAATGCGTATCGGTAAGCAAATGCAGTTCTTCGGTGCCCGTGCCAACCTGGCTAAGGCTCTGCTGTATGCAATCAATGGCGGTAAAGATGAGAAATCCGGCGCTCAGGTTGGTCCTGAATATCCGGCGATCACTTCTGAATACCTGGATTACAATGAAGTAATGAAACGGTTCAAACCAATGATGGAATGGCTGGCTAAGACTTATGTCAATACGCTGAACATCATTCACTATATGCACGACAAATATTCCTACGAACGTATCGAAATGGCGCTGCATGACCGCGACATTCTGCGTACGATGGCTTGCGGTATCGCCGGATTGTCCGTTGCTGCTGACTCCCTGAGCGCAATCAAATACGCGAAGGTTAAGCCAATCCGTAACGAAGAAGGCATCGCAATCGACTTTGAAACTGAGGGCGAATTCCCTTGCTACGGTAACAACGACGACGCTGTTGACAGCATCGCAGTTGAACTGGTTGAAACCTTCATGTCGATGATCCGCAAAAACAAAACTTACCGTGATGCTGTACCGACTCAATCGGTATTGACCATCACTTCAAATGTTGTATACGGCAAGAAGACGGGTACTACTCCTGACGGACGTAAAAAAGGCGAACCATTCGCTCCTGGTGCTAACCCAATGCACGGACGTGACAAGAAGGGTGCCTTGGCTTCCCTGAACTCTGTTGCCAAACTGCCGTACTCCGATGCACAGGACGGTATCTCCAATACCTTCTCCATCGTTCCTAAGGCACTGGGTAAAGACGAAGATTCCCGTAAGTCCAACCTGGTCTTCATGATGGACGGATATTTCCACAATAACGCTCAGCACTTGAACGTTAACGTATTTAACCGTGAACAGCTGCTTGACGCTATGGATCACCCAGAGAACTATCCGCAATTGACTATCCGCGTATCCGGCTATGCTGTTAACTTTATCAAGCTGACCCGTGAACAACAGATGGATGTTATCAACCGTACATTCCACGATTCCATGTAAGAAGGGTTCTTGCTCTATAAGAACTGAAGATAAACTACAGAGCTGCCGCCCTTGAAAGAGGGCGGTACACTCTTGTTTAAAAGTCATTAAAATTTTAAGTTATTTTTGAAAGGATGACCTCTCATGCTTAAAGGACATATCCACTCTTTGGAAACGTTTGGAACGGTGGATGGACCGGGTATCCGCTTCGTGCTTTTTATGCAGGGCTGCCTGCTTAAGTGTCAGTATTGCCACAACCCCGATACCTGGGAACTGAATGAAGGCAAGGAAATGACCGTCGAGGAAGTGCTGGCGGAAATTGAGCCTTACCTGAATTATTATAAAACCTCGGGTGGCGGTCTGACCGTATCCGGCGGCGAACCAACCCTGCAGGCTCATTTTGTCAAGCAGCTGTTCACCGAAGTGAAGAAACGCTGGAATCTGCATACCACACTTGATACCAACGGCTATAATGATGGATCGAAAATTAGCGACCTGCTTGATGTTACCGACCTTGTACTGCTCGATCTGAAGCATATTGATGATGAAGCACACATCAAGCTGACCGGCAAATCCAACGACCGTACCTTGAAGCTGGCCCGCTGGTTATCTGATAATAACCGCAAAATGTGGATTCGCCATGTGTACGTTCCCGGTATTCATAATAAGGAAGCGGATCTGCAGAATCTCGGCCGCTTTATTGGTACGCTGAATGGAGTAGAGAAATTCGAAATCCTGCCTTATCATGTGATGGGGATCTACAAATGGAAAGAGCTTGGCCGTCCCTACGAGCTTGAAGGGGTGGAGTCACCTTCCGACGAAGAAGTGCAGCGTGCATACCGGCTGATTGAAGAGGGCCGTAAAGAGTCTGCATTGGTCTAATTGCATCTAATAATTTCGAAAGCGGAGCTTCTATTCTGAGGAGTTTCGCTTTTTTGTATGTCAGGAAATCTGACTGAATCCGCTTCCAGTAGAGGATTTTATCCCTATTGAAGATGAATCTTAACCTTACGGTAACAAATCTGGTTTTCTATAATAAGAGTTGTAAGGGAATTCATAAAATAGGGAGGGTCACCCGTAATGAGAAAAAGTCTAACACTGCTGTTGTCCCTGATGTTCGTTAGCTCGGCGCTGCTGGCTGGCTGTGGAGGCAACAAGAATAATGCGTCTCCAACGACAGAGCCTGCTGCGACGAATGAGGCCGCTGCAACCAATGCTGTTGCAACGGAAGAACCTGCCAGCGCTGAACCTTTTGAGATGACGGTCCGTCATACCCAGGTTGGGGCAGATAAGCAGAAACGATTGGCTATTCTTGAGGATGTAGTGGGCAAAGTGCAGGCGGATGTGCCTGGGCTGACCTTCAAGCTGGATGGAGTAGATTCGGATGTGAACCGTAAGGAGAAGCTGCGCGGTGAGATGGCAGCCGGCAACCCACCGGAGATCTTCGACCTGTTCGGCAGCCCGGACTCCAAGATCTATGCCAAGGAAGGCAAGCTGCTGGACCTGACCCCGATTCTTGATGAATTAGGCATCAAAGACAAGTTCTCCAATCTGGACCCGTTCACCTATGAGGGCAAAATCTACGGCCTGCCGATCGGCGGCTCTGGAGAAGGCTTCTTCTATAATAAAGAATACTATAACAGCAAGGGCTGGAAGGCTCCAACCACCTTCGCTGAGCTGGAGAAGCAGCTGGCTGATATTAAGGCGGATGGTAAAGTGCCTATGGCCGGTGCTTCCAAAGCGGGCTGGGTACCGCTGATGCTGGCCAACCATCTCTGGTCCCGTTATGCCGGACCGGATGTGACCGCGAAGTTCGCTACCGGTGAAGCAAAGTGGAGTGATCCGAACGTAATCAAGGGCTTGGCGAAATACAAGGAATGGGTGGATAAAGGCTACTTCAAGAAGGGCGAGCTCGGCTTCGAGTATGCTGAATATACGACCCAGTTCACCAGCGGTGAAGCGATCCTGATGTATGACGGTACCTGGAAGTCTTCCGTGTTCAAAGCCGGGCAATCCGGCGAAGGTCTGATCGGCAAGGTCGGCTTCTTCAATATTCCGGCGGTTGAAGGCGGAGTAGGTGACCAGACAGCACTGATGCGGGATGTGAACAACGGTTATGGCTTCTCGGCATCAGCGGGTGAAGATGAGCGGCAGCTTGCGGCCGTGAAATCTTTCATTAAGAATATGTTCAATGAAGAAATGCAGCTGCGCGGTCTGGTAGAGGACGGAGTCCTGCCTGCCATGAAGATCGATCAGGCGGTGCTGAACAAGAACATTACGGATGACCTGATGAGCGAGATTGTCGCGGTATTGAACAGCTCACAGTCCTCTTTCCCGGCCTTTGACTCACTGGTGCAGGCGGATGTCACCACCGAGATCAGTAATATCCAGATTCAGAGCCTGATCGGCGGGCAGACGACTCCGGAGAAGATGGGTGCAGCACTGCAAAAGATTCAAGAAGAGGCCAACGCTGCAGTGGAATAAGAAGCACTTGAAACCCGGGGACAACAGCGGCCGAAAGTCCAAATGTTCACCGAAGTGACGACCAAGCTTTGAGTTCAAACCTTAAGTGCGTCCCATGTACATGTGCCCTGGTGCTTGCTCCAGGGTGCATTTTTCAAAAGAAAAGCAATATGGAGGTAGTCATGAATAAGGCACTGAGAAATCCTCTGGTGTTCATTCTGTTCGTTATTCCGGCACTGGTTCTGTTCATTATGTTCTTCATCTATCCCATCTTCAGCTCGATCTACTACAGCTTCACCAGTTGGAACGGGGTATCCGATACGGTCAAATATGCCGGAGTGGACAACTTCAAGAAAGCCCTGGGAGATCAGCGCTTCTGGGTTTCTGTCAAAAATAACGGCTGGTTCATTCTGTTCTCTGTAGGCATACAGGTGCCGCTGATTGTGTTCTTCTCCTTACTGATCGCCAATGTGAAGAAGCTGAAGGGACTATATAAGACGGCAGTGTTCATGCCATCCATTATGTCTACGGCTGTAATCGGTATTCTCTGGGGCTTCATCTACGAGCCGAACATCGGATTATTCAACAAAGTACTTAGTCTTGTCGGCGTGGAGCCGATCTACTGGCTGTCGGACGAACGGTTCGCCATGCTGTCGATTCTGATTACGAATGCCTGGCAGTGGACCGGATTCTATATTGTGATGGTGCTGGCGGCGATTCTATCCATTCCCGGTGAGCTGGATGAAGCAGCGGCCATTGATGGCGCTACGGGGTTCCAGCGGGCTACACGCATCACCTTGCCGTTGATTGTACCCATTATCTCGGTGGTGATCATGCTCTCGATTGCCGGTGCGATGAAGGCTGCCGATATCGTCATTGTAATGACCAAAGGCGGTCCGGCGGGTTCAACAGAGGTCATGGCCACCTATATGATCAAGTATGCGATTACCAACTTCAAATACGGGTACGGCAATACGATCGCCGTTCTGATTTTCTTGTTCACACTCGTGGTAACCGCCCTCTACCAGCTGGTGTTTGCCCGCCGTACGGAAAGGATTGAATACTGATGCCGCGCGCTCTGAAGAAAAGTCTGCCGCACATCGCCTTGCTCGGGTATCTGGTTGTTGTGCTGTTCCCGTTCCTCTTCGTCCTCTTCTCTTCGGTGAAGAAGGATAACAATGCGATTGCCCTCAATCCGTTCGGCATTCCGAAGAGCTTCGAATGGTCCAACTATGTGGAAGCCTGGGTGAATGCCAAGATCAGCACTTATTTTTTCAACAGCTTATATATTTCGGTTCTGGCTTCTGTGGTGTCTATTCTGCTGGCTTCCATGTTCGCCTTCGCGGTCACGCGGATGCGCCAGGGGAAGTGGAACAAGATCCTGTTCTCGCTAGTCCTGATCGGGATGCTGATTCCGAACAACGCGCTGATGCTGCCCATCTATACAATTGTCCGCAAGCTGCATATTCTGAATACCCACTGGGCGCTGATTATTCCTTACATTGCCAATGCAATCCCGTTCACGATCATTATTCTGGCGGCATTCATGCGTTCGCTGCCCAGTGAAATCGAAGAAGCGGCGGTCATGGATGGCTTGAAGGCGCCGGGTATATTTGCTAGAATTATTGTACCTTTGACAGTTCCGGCGATGGTTACCGTATTCATTGTTAATTTCCTGGGAAATTGGAATGAGTTCCTGCTGGCCAACTATTTCCTCTCCAATGACGAGTTGCGGACGCTTCCTGTGGGGATGGTCCAGTTCCGCGATCAGTACCAGATGAATTACGCACAGATGTCAGCGGGGATTGTCTACAGCGTGGTTCCGGTCATCGTGATCTATGCGGTTCTGCAGGAGAAAATTATTGAAGGCGTCACCGCAGGCAGTGTAAAAGGATAACATTAATCATGTCAGGAGCAACAGCCGATGAATCTGCGCTACAAATTGTTTACGGCATTCTTAGGCCTGATTATCATTCCGCTGTTCATTCTTGGCATGATTATGTTCTTCGTCACTTATAATTCCATTGAGAAGAAATACAGCCAGCAGTCCGAATATTCGCTCAAAGCGATCAGCTACAGCATTTCCAATGTGTTCAAGGATATGGACAATGTGACAGACAACGGAATTGCCACCTCGGTATTTCATATGGCGCTCAGCGCGGATGATCCCTCCAAGCAGGATCTAACCGACGCCGAGCAGCTCAGCCTGAATGCCAGCCAGCGCAATTTCCGCAGTCTGCTCTATAATCATCCGTCTATCAGCTATGCCTTCCTGTACAACTTCAACGGAAAAGGCAGCTCGGAGATTGTATCGGTCTTCAATAAGGAGAACTTCCGCACGCTGCCCTATGATAAGTTCAAACGCAGCGAGCTGTACCAGGAGGTCATGAAGCTGAACGGGGTTCCGAAATGGCTGGCCCCGCATGAGTATCCTGAGCTGACCGGGACGGAGGCTGTATTTACGCAGATCCGGCTTGTGAAGGAGCTAAGCTTTTTTCAGAATATCGGTATTCTGGTCGTGCAGATCAAGAACTGGGAATTTGAGTCGATTTTCCGCAATCTTAAGATCGGGGGCACCAATCAGAAGGTGTCTTTCATGCTGGTGAATGATGATGGGATGATTCTGCTGGACCCGGACAGGAAGCTGGATGGACAGGATTTCCGCGGCTTCACCACGAAGGATATTACGTTTAAGCCCGGTTTTCAGAGCTTCAAGACACAGTTCGGCGGTGAAAAAAGCATTCTGTCGGTCTACCATCTCAAGGAATATCCCTGGAGTCTGGTCTCTGTCACTTCCTGGGACACGTTGTCTCATGAGGTGACGGTATTCGCCCGCTGGTTCGTCATTGTAATGTTCCTCTGCCTGCTGGGAGCTGTCATCTTCAATCTGTTCTTCATGAACCGGATTACAGGCGGTATCGCTGTGATCGTGCGCTTCATGCGCCGGGTGGAGGACGGAGACCTTACTACCCGTGTCGAGGAGAAGGGCAACGATGAGATGACGCTGCTGGCCAAAGGCTTCAATGATCTTATGGACAAAATCAACACGCTCTTTAACCGGGTTCATGTGGAGCAGCAGCGCAAGAATCAGGCGGAAATGCGTGTGCTGCAGGCGCAGATCAAGCCGCATTTTCTGTTCAATACGCTGGAGTCGATCAATGTGCTGGCTGTGCAGAATGAAGGCCGCAAGGTCAGTGAGATGGTCTACCGGCTGGCGAGTATTCTGCGGATCAGCATTCAGGACAGGGATGAGATTACGCTGGAGGAAGAGGTTAAGCATCTGCGCAATTATCTGGATATCCAGAAGTTCCGCTTCGAGGACCTGTTCGATTATGAGCTTGAGGTTCCGGCAGAGCTGCTGGGCTGCGGGATTCTGAAGCTTACGCTCCAGCCGCTGGTGGAGAACAGCATTCAGCATGGTTTTGAGGGGATCGGGTATAAGGGTCTGGTCAGAGTTAAGGTGTGGGAAGACAGGGGGAATCTGCTGCTGCGGATACAGGATAACGGGATCGGAATGACACCGTCCCAGCTGTCCATGTTTCAGTACATGGTGAATGATGCGGCAGAGCAGCCGCCGGAGCGCAAGCCCGGGCATGGCATTCATCTGGAACGGCGGGGGCTGGGCGTGCGCAGTGTTGCAGACCGTATACGGATTGAATACGGCGGCCGGTATGGGATTTTCATATGTGCAAGTCCTGGGGAAGGAACGATCATCCAGTGCGTCATTCCGAAATACGGGCAGGGGGAAGGCCATTATGCTAAAAGTATTATTGGTTGACGATGAAGCGCCCATTCTGAGCAATCTCAACACAGTGCTGCCCTGGGAGGACATGGGGATGGAGGTTGCGGGGATGGCCCGCAGCGGGATGGAGGCTCTGCGCATGGCCGAGGAAACGCCGCCCGATCTGGTGCTCTGTGATATCCGTATGCCGGTGATGGATGGGCTGACGTTCATCGGCAGGCTGCGGGAGATGGGGCTTACGAGCGAGGTGCTGCTGCTCAGCGGCTATCAGGAATTCGATTATGCGCGTGAAGCCATCCGGCTGGGTGTGAAGGAGTATATCTGCAAGCCGATTCATTACGGGGAGCTTGGCGACAAGGTACGTGAGATCGGCTCCCGGATTCGCAGCAGGCAGTACAAGGATAAGCTGTACAACAGCATCCCGTTGTTCCAGGAAGTGCCTGTGACTGAGGATACTGCCAAAAAAACACCGGAGCAGCTGATGAATCAGGCAGCACAATTCATCACCGAGCGTCTTCATGCGGATCTGGGCATTGATGAAGTGGCGAATATGATTGGCATCAGCAGCAGTTATTTCTGCCTGCTGTTCAAGAACCGTTTTGCAATGACCTTCGTGGAGTATGTCACCCAGCAGCGGATTGAGGCAGCCAAATTCATGCTCGCCAGCAGCGATAAGAGCATCACTGCCATCAGCTCGGGCGTCGGTTATCAGGAACGCCGTTATTTCACCAAGGTGTTCCAGAAGCAGACGGGAATGACCCCGAAGGAATACCGCAGCAAGTACCGGACTGCTGAAGCACAGTAAGTCTGCTTTTCCAGTAATTAGGGCTGTCCCGCAGAGCCATGAAATGGCTTTGCGGGACAGCCCTCTGTTTTTAAGCAGGATCCGACCACGATCTCTTGTCAACAATTATCCGGATTTTTGCCTTCTATAACTGTCAGCAAGTCTGCAGCAGCAGTACGCGGTTTTGGGGCAGGCTTGTCTTGGGGATCAAAATATCCCATATGCAAGGTGCCAACGATTTTCTCGTTAGGAGTTACACCTGCTGCTGCCCGAAATGAAGAATCTTCATTAAAAGCAGTGGTCTTCCATACCACGCCGATTCCTTGTTCCCAGGCCAGCAGCTGAATGTTCTGAATCAGAGCGGCAGTTGCTGCCAGGGCCTCCTCCCAGGCTTTTGGAGGAAGAGCGCTGTGCATTATCACGATGAGGTGGACCGGAATCCGCCTGCAATACGTATCATGTATCTGTGCACCGAATTGTTGAACGAATGCTTCCGGGCGTGTCTTCAGAATAGCGTCAGCAAATATTGTCCGGCCCTCACCTGTGAACAGGATGAATCGCCAAGGCTCTTTTTTGGAGTGAAAAGGTGCCCATACCGCATTGTCCAGCAAGTTGAGCAGTGTACTCCGGGCAATGGGCATTCCATTAAATTCCTGTATGGTTCTTCTGTCGCGTATCGTTCGTATGAGCAGGCTGTCAGGAGTAGGATTCATGGCTCGTCCCTCACGATTCCGGCAGGTAGGCATTCGAGATTTCGTCGATAACCTTGCTTAGTCCGATTGGGCCATAGCCGGCAAACCACAGATTTGCATCACCGATATACACATGCTTGTTCTTGACAGCTGTAAGGTTGGCCCAGATTGAAGTGCTCATAATATTATCCAGAGCCGTCTGATTACTGTCGCCTGGGCGAAGAATGATGAACATACGGTCAGGATTCAGCTCGGGAAGTACTTCTTCGGAGATGGCTACATTCCATGAGTCCTTGAAATCTATACCTTCTGTGGAAGCGGGGGTTAGTCCCAGAGGGCCAAAGAGCGTAAAATTATCTCCCGGTTGAATCAGCTGCAATTGCTTGTCCTGTATCCGCATATAGGCGACAGTCTCAGTGGCAGCAGTGGCAGCCAATTTGTTCCTTAGCGCAGCTATCTTTGATTCATAATCGGCGTGGACCTGATCAGCCTCAGCTTCTTTTCCGAAGATTTCTGCCGTTTGCCGGAATCTGGCCCAATCATCTTCATTTTCATTGTCGAAAAGTATCGTTGGCGCAATCCTTGACAGTTGCTCATAGTTCGCTTCATTTAGTGTCTTAGAAGCAAGAATGAGATCCGGATCCGCTTCGAGCAGTGCTTCCAAGTTAGGTGCTTCTCCTGAGCCAATAACGATAGTATCCTTCATCCGGTCTGACAGGTACTGAGGGAATCCCAGATCGTTGTATGTAACCATTGCATGAGGTTCAATTCCAAGTGCCAGCAAATGGTCAGCAAAAACATAAAGCATGCCCGCAACCTTTTTCGGATGTGCCGGAATTTCTATATCTCCCTTAATGGTTGAGATGATACGGGTATCCGTATTTTCAGCCGTCTTGGCAGGTACTGGAGAAGGGGAACCGGAAACCGCCGAACTTCTATTATTCCCGCTGTTGCTGCATCCAACGATTAGCCCCAGCATTATTACTCCAAGCAGGCCGATGACTCCACGGCTAAATTTGTGATTGAACTTTCGGGTATAAGGCAACACAAGCCACACACCTTTCGTAATTGATTTTGATAATCATTATCATAAATTAATTATAAGGAGTGGCATTGGTAGGTACCATGGACAAAAATGCTCATCGCCTGGACATATGGCTCAGGAGCAAATCGCTTGAACGGCGCAGAAATAAATCGTGGGCCAGCGAGGTGTAACAGGAATAGAGACTTGAATCAGCGGCCTCGTAGACGTTTCCTTTTCGTACGGCATTTAACTCTCTCCATGCTTCTTGTGAAGCTAGCGAACGGTGGATCAAATCACGTTGTGCGGAGTTACCCGATGTAAATAGAATCAGATGGTCAATGCTGCATTCCGAAAGCTGATCTGGAGTAAGAAGAATGGAATGCTCTACATTCAGTAGTTGCCGGGGTCTCTCAAGCTGCAGATCTTTATATAGTACGGTACCCAAGTTACGGTTGCCGAACAGCCGGAAGCACCCGCTCTCATATTGCGCGACAGCAACTTTTCCGTCCCCCAGCTTTTCTCTGACACTGAGCCGAAGACGCTCAGCCAGCTCTTCGTACGCCTCAAGCCACTGCCGGGCGATCTCCTGACGGTTCACCGCTCTCGCAATTATCCGGAGATGCTCCCGCCAATCCCCTTCAAATGGCACGGTACACGTTGGGGCAATATGGGGGAACAAGCCTGCTTTGTCCGGTTCCGCATAATCTGAATGTTCGAAGCTGATAATCAGCTCCGGCCGGGCATTTGCCAGTCTGTCGAGGTCGGGCTGATCATGCCCCAAGCTGATAATGTTATTCAAGCTATAGGCAGATCCGTGAGAATTGTTAATCAACGCCGCATAAGGCGTTAAACCCAGCGCCAGCAAATGAGAGGTGTAGGGATGGGCCATGGAGGCAATACGAGTGGATATACGGTGTTTTTTAACATATACAGATGGTGAAATCCCAATGGCTGATTTGAATTTGCGGCTGAAATAGAACTCATCCTGATAGCCGACACGGTGCGCTGTGTCACGGAGTGTCATTTCAGAGCGGAGCAGCAGATCACCCGCATGACGAATGCGGACAGAATTCAGATATTCCATCGGGCTCCGGCCCACCTGTTTTTTGAACAGCCGGGAATAATGGGCGACGCTCATTCCTGTCATTTCGGCAAGCTTCTCTCTGGTCATGGGCTGCCCGAAATGGCTGTCTATATAGGCTTTGGACTGGTCAATCATTCCAGTTGAGGGAGTGCGATGCTTAGTCTCCGAACTGTCTGGTCTCCATAAATGAAGCAGCAATTCCTGAAAACGGATAGATGACTCCATTCTTTCCCAGCTGCTGCCCTGCCAGCAAGAGCAGATCAGGTCAGTCTTAGCTAACGCATCAGACCAATGGGCAGGCGGGAAAATATCGGCCTCCAGCTCTCCGCGCTGAAGCGTATGCTGTCCGTCCACAGTATACACATCAAAGGTGAAACAGCAGTATTCCAGAGATTTCTTCTCCTTCACTAACAAGCGCCACGGTGTATCAGGGAGCAGCAGCATTACATCGCAAGAACCAAATTCAGAGCAATAGCCTTTAGCTTCAACTTCGCCACTGCCTTTCATTCCTATGAGGAGGGTATGGCTGTCTGACTTATGTATTTCAGATTCAGATCCAGCCGGATTAACACAGTGGACGTCGATAAGTTTGTATAACCCATCAGTTGGATTCATTTCAGCTTAAATACTCCTTTCACATGAAGTCTGCTACTATTATACTCTCCTGGTGACAGCAGGCCCATTACTTATCGCAAGCGAAAATGTGCTAAGTGCATTCAGTCGAATATAGAATCGGTGGGTCACCCCCTTGAAAATGGAGAGAATTGGATTAATATAGATCTTTCTTTACACAGAATGAAACTTTTCGTTGTTCCTTGCGTCTAATACTATGTTTTGTAAAATGAATGTGGCAAAATATACTGCCGTCCTGCGAAGGGCGGTTGCGTTTTTGCGGGGAATATAAGGTGGAGAGAAAGCAATGAAGATACTGCCTTATACACTACTATTGGGAGCAGAAGGAGTCGTACAATGAATTTCAAAAAAATGTTTTTAGTGGCAGTATTGGCTGTGTCGCAATCTGTGGCAGCCGTTCCGGCTTTTGCAGCGCCTGTCAGCACACAGACTACAACAACCGGGAATGTGGCCGCAGCGGTAGGCACTGAGGTAACACCGCTTCAGCCTGAGTCAACAGATCCGCTGCCGCCGCTGGTGACAGAGCCGCCGGCAGGCACAGTACTACCTACTCCAACACCAGTTCCAACAGCAACGCCCGTGCAAGGTGTTCCGGCAGTAACGGCAACACCGGATCCGGCCGCAACTGAGGTTCCGGGAGCTACAGCTGCTCCAGTGGATGGCACAGTTCCAACCGATGCCGCTGTGCCTACGGCTACTCCGTTAACGGACACGCCTGTAACCCCAAGCATGACTACCTCTGCTGCAGGGGGCGGTCAGCTTATTCTGATGATGAACAGCAACAAGATGTTCAAGAATGGTACGCCTTACACCGCCAATCAGCCGATGGCAGTCAAGAACGGCGTCTCGTACGTATCCATCCGTGCAATGGTGGAAATGGTCGGCGTTGCCTTCACGTATGACGCCAAAACCAAAGAAGTTATTGTAACCAAGGGCACCAGCATTATGCGGTTCAAGACAGACAGCAAGATATACACAGTCGATGGTACCAAGGTTACCATGAAGGGTCCTGCTTACCAGTTCAAAGGCACCTTCATGATACCGTTAACCTCTATAACCTCTGCACTCAAAATTCCTTACACCGTTGACAATGTTCAGAAGCGGGTTATTCTTACGCTGAATACGAAGCCGACAGCTTCCTTTACGGTTCAGCCGAAGGAAATCTACGCCGGTGAGACTACTGTGAATTATGTAACTTACAGTTCTTCGCCGAACGGTGCTCCTATTGTTGAGGAGCTGTGGAGCGGCAATAAGATGGATGTCTACGATCAGCCGGGATTCTATACCGTTACTTATTCCGTGCGTGATGCCAATAACCTGTGGAGTGATCCTTACTCTGTAACGATCCAGGTACTGCAGCCTAACCAGCCGCCAGTTGCTCAGTTCACTACAGACAAGGACGAATACAAAATGGGGGAGCCGGTAATCCTGACCGATACCAGCTATGATCCTGATAATGAAGAGCTGACTGCTACCTGGAACAATCGTTCCCTGGCGTATTTCACCCCGGGACCGCTGTCCATTCAACTGACGGTTACGGACAAGCGCGGTCTTAGCAGTACTTTTGAGAAGATGATTACGATCACCAATGAACAACTGTATACACAGGATGAAGTAACGAAGCTGTTCACCATTCCGGGGGATGTCATCAGTATGGACGGCGGGATGATCCCGGCGCTCCCTAACCTGCCGTATACACTGTCTTCCGAAGGCTACACCCTGATCCGCAGCAACAGCCCGGAGACCGTTCAGACGGAAGGTGTACTGTACCGGGAGAATTCAGTGGGCAATACGCGCTTCCTGGTGCATCATATGAACAATATGGCTACCAGACAGAAGCTCTATGTGATTGCAACGAATAATAATCTGTATCCGACAACTATTAACATCCAATATCTAGGGATTGCCGGACCGGTGACCTCACCTGAATATACTGGAAAAGTATCGATGGAGAAATACTTCAATTCCATGGTTACCGGCTTGGCCCAATCGCAAATTATCCTGCAGCCCGGGCAAAGTCTTCCGATTATGACAGACCTGAACAAAGTCGCCATGAAGCCCAAAGACGTAATGTCGCTGAGCGCAGACCTGTTCAGTGATCTGCCGGTTCAGTATAACGTAGTTATGGTAGAGCAGAGCAAAGATCCTGTCGCCGAGCTGCCTTATCTGCCGGTTCTTGACATTGACGGTGTGCATACCCGGGGAACATTCCCCGATTCTACCCGCATCATGAACGTGACTGATCTGGTGGGTGTCACGCAAAGCAAGCTGCTTCTGGGCGACAATAAAATGGACAAAAACCTGGACGGCATTGACCCAATGAATGGAACGTATGTTTCTAACGCCGGTAACTTCGGGGTACTGTACAAAATCGTACTGGACCGTGTTGCAGCAAACACGCTGATTACCTTCAACCCGCGCGGGGGTCCTTATCTGGGGCCGTTGATCGTGAACGGTACAATGGTGAACCTTCCAAATAAGGGGACGATAGGAAAAACATCAGATACGAACGCTGTAGTCTACCGTACCGGAGAGTATGAAGGGCGTGTGGAGATTGTGTTCTCCGTCGCCTCCGGCAGTAACCTGCCCGTGAACTTTGTCTTCACGCCGCTTCCGGCGAAAAAATAATTTCTTCTACAATACAAAACGGCAGCGCTCCTGATGGGGCGGCTGCCGTTTTGTATTCTGCCGGAAGTTCATGGATGCGGGCAGGCAACAGGCGCTTTTATTGACGGGGCAATGCTTTTGGGGCATTATAAAGAGAGTGCAACATAAACGACCTATGTTATGGGAGATGAGCGAATGCTGTCGACAGATCAAATCCTGGAAGCCATGTCGGGGCAGGGGCTGCGAATCACCGATCAGCGCAAGACGCTTGCCAGATTATTCGGCGAGAACACGGGATATTTATCTGCGAAGGATGTATATGAGCATATGGGCCGCAAGTATAGCGGACTGAGCTTCGATACCGTGTACCGTAACCTGCGCGTTATGGAGGAGCTTGGGGTACTGGAGCAGATTGTGTTTGAAGAAGGCGTCAAATTCAAGGCAAGCTGCAGTCAGGACCACCACCATCATCATATGATTTGTCTTCAATGTATGAAGACTTACCCGATTCAGTTCTGCCCGATGAATCTGACCGATCCGCCGGATCAGTTCCGGGTAGTCAAGCATAAATTCGAGGTGTTCGGCTACTGTAAGGATTGTGAGCAGGGAAGAGAAGAAGAGCCGGCCGGGGCCGCCCGCAGCAAAGAGGGGCGCTGAATATGGCTACCCTACGAAGAACGGTACAGGCCCCTATCCGGGTCTACCGCAAGTTCATTTCACCGCTCAAGCCCGCCACCTGCCGGTTCTACCCGACTTGTTCGGCGTACGCGCTGGAAGCCATAGAGGTCCATGGGGCGCTGAAGGGTTCGTGGCTGGCTGCCAGGCGGATTGCCCGCTGCCATCCCTTCCATCCGGGTGGTCTCGACCCGGTGCCGCCGCGCGAAGAGCATCCCTCCGGAGACAAGCCGCTGCATACGACTTGACATGGACAGCCGGGATGGGTATATTTTGATTAATAAGTGATATTCCGAGGAACGGATAAGTAAATGTGGACACCATTACAGAGAGCCGGAGCTGCTGGAAGCCGGTATGGGATGCCAGATTGAATATGGTCCGGGAGGAACTGTGTTCGAGCGGGAGACCTGAAGCCGGGTCCTGCGTAAGGGCACGGCGTGTTCCAGCGTTAATGGACAGTTCCATTAAGGAACTGACGAAGCCTGCGCTCTGTGAGGAGCCGGGGAATGTTGGGTGGTATCGCGTGAGTTTACTCTCGCCCCATAATCGGGGCGGGAGTTTTTTGCGTAGAATTGATTAGGGATAACGAAGGGATGATGAAGCAATGAGCGAGCAAAAAACCTTTTATCTGACAACACCAATCTATTATCCGAGTGACAAGCTGCATATCGGGCATGCGTATTCCACGGTAGCCGGTGACGCGATGGCCCGGTACAAGCGGCTGCGCGGCTATGAGGTGCGCTATCTGACGGGGACGGACGAGCACGGGCAGAAGATTGAAGAGAAGGCCGGGAAGGCCGGGAAGACCCCGCAGGAGTTCGTGGACGGGATTGTAGTCGGTATTAAGGATCTGTGGAAGAAGCTGGACATTTCGAACGATGACTTCATCCGCACCACGGAGGAGCGCCACAAGAAGGTGGTTGCTGATATTTTTGACCGCCTGCTGAAGCAGGGCGATATCTACAAAGGGGAATACGAAGGCTGGTACTGTATTTCGGATGAGACCTTCTACACCGAGACTCAGCTCGTGGATATTGAACGTGATGCTGACGGCAAGATTACCGGAGGGAAAAGTCCCGACAGCGGACATCCGGTGGAGCTGGTCAAGGAGGAGAGCTACTTCTTCCGCATGAGCAAATATGCTGACCGTCTGCTGAAGTTCTATGAGGAGAACCCGGAGTTTATCCTGCCGGAATCCCGCAAGAATGAGATGATCAACAACTTCATCAAGCCGGGTCTGGAGGATCTTGCCGTATCCCGTACGACTTTTGACTGGGGCGTTAAGGTAAAAGGGGACGAGAAGCATGTAGTGTACGTGTGGATCGATGCGCTTACCAACTACATCACGGCTCTCGGCTATGGCTCGGAGGACCGCAGCCTGTATGAGAAGTACTGGCCAGCGGATGTGCACATCGTCGGGAAGGAAATCGTCCGCTTCCATACGATTTACTGGCCGATCATTCTGATGGCGCTCGGCGAACCGTTGCCGAAGAAGGTATTCGCGCACGGCTGGCTGCTGATGAAGGATGGCAAGATGTCCAAATCCAAGGGCAATGTGGTTGATCCGGTGACGCTGATTGACCGCTATGGCCTCGATGCCCTGCGTTATTATCTGCTGCGCGAGGTTCCTTTTGGCTCGGACGGCACCTTCACGCCGGAGAGCTTCGTGGACCGGATCAACTATGATCTGGCCAATGACCTTGGCAACCTGCTGAACCGGACCGGCGCAATGGTGGAGAAGTACTTCGGCGGGGAGCTTCCGGCATACACCGGGCAAGTCACCGCATTTGACGGCGAGCTCGAGGCGGTAGTGCAGAACACTTACGCCAAAGTGGAAGAGGCGATGGAGAAGATGGAATTCTCCGTAGCCCTGACCGCGATCGGCGCGCTGATCAGCCGGACGAACAAGTACATTGACGAGACCCAGCCGTGGGTGCTCGCTAAGGACGAGAGCCGCAGCGCTGAGCTGGCTTCGGTGATGCGGCATCTGGTAGAGGGACTGCGCACCGCGTCCATTCTGCTCCAGCCGTTCCTGACCGGCGCTCCGGCGAAGATCTGGGAGCAGCTGGGCATTCAGCCGGGCGAGCTGACTACGTGGGAGAGCGGCAGATCCTTCGGCCTGATCCCGGCGGGTACCCGGCTGGTGAAGGGCGACCCGATCTTTCCGCGACTGGATGTGGCGCAGGAGGTTGCGTACATCGCCGAAGCGATGGGAGCCGGGAAGCCGGCCGCTGCGGAGGCAGCGCCTGCAGCGGCGGCTGCTGTGGCCCCGGAATCGGCTGCTGCCGATCCGGAGGAAGAGGAGCATAAGGAAGAAATCGGCATCGACGATTTCGCCAAGGCAGAGCTGCGCGTAGCCCAGGTCATCGCCTGCGAGCCGGTGAAGAAGGCGGATAAGCTGCTGAAGCTGCAGCTGGACCTTGGATACGAGCAGCGCCAGGTGGTATCCGGCATTGCGAAGTTCTACACACCGGAGGAGCTGGTGGGCCGCAAGGTGATCTGCATTGTGAACCTGAAGCCGGTGAAGCTGCGCGGTGAGCTGTCCCAGGGCATGATCCTGGCCGCCTCCAAGGGCGAGCAGCTGACCATTGCAACCGTGCCGGACAGCATGCCAAACGGAGCGATTGTGAAATAAGGATGCGAAGCGTATCCGCATAATGACAGACGCAGCAATCCCCGCAAGCCACAGGCAGCGGGGATTGCTGCGCCTTGCATTAGGGCGGCTGGGCTCAGAGCCGCTTGCAGACCCGCGATGATAGATCAGAGTTGACTTATCGTAACGATTACTATTATAATTCTGATAGTAAATTTTACGATTTAAGGGGTCGATAGAGAAATGTTAACTAAGAGCTTACGAAAAGGGCTGCTGCTCGCCGCTGCCTTGCTGCTTACGATTGCGCTGGCCGCATGCGGGCCGAAGAGCAGCGGAAGCATCGCCCAAGGAAAAGTCAACGTGATTACTACTTTTTATCCCATATATGAATTCACTGCAGAAATCGGCGGCGAAGATGCCAACGTCATCAACCTGCTTCCTGTAGGGGTAGAGCCGCATGACTGGACACCGCGCAGCCAGGATATCATAAGTACCTCCAAGGCGCAGCTGTTCCTGTATAACGGAGCGGGGCTGGAGGGCTGGGTCCCTAATTTCCTCAAGAGCCTGGATGGTGACAGCAAGACCAAGGCTGTGGAGGTTAGTCAAGGGGTGAAGCTGATTACAACCGACGAAGACGACGGGCATGATCACGGCCATGAGCATGAAGGGGAAGAAGCGGAAGCAGACGGGCACGGAGACAGCCTGCATACCGACCCGCATACCTGGGTAAGCCCGAAGTCGGCGCTTGTGATGGCCAAGAATATCAAGGATAGTCTTCAGGCAGTTGATCCTGCGCATACCGCAGGTTATGAAGAGCGTTATCAGAAGCTTGCGGAGCGCCTGAGCGCGCTGGATCTGAAGTTCACCGAAGAGCTGGGCAAGCTGCCCGGCAAGGAGATTGTTGTATCTCATCAGGCGTTCTCCTATCTGGCGCGGGACTACGGCCTGTCCCAACATGCCATTATGGGGCTGTCGCCGGACGCTGAGCCGCGCGGGCAGGATCTGGTGAAGCTGGCGGCGCTGGTTAAGGCAGAGGGCATCCGTTATATTTTCTTCGAGGAGCTTGTATCCGATAAGCTGGCCAAGACACTGGCAGGTGAGACGGGTGTGTCCACAATGGTGCTGAATCCGGTAGAAGGGCTGACCGAGGCCCAGCAGAAGAACGGGGACAACTATTTCACCTTAATGGAGAAAAATTTGCAAAATCTCATTCTGGCCTTACAATAATAAGGAAAGTATAAGTGAAAGGCGGTACTTCACATGCAACCGGTATCCCTGGACTGCCATCAGCATATGATCGAAATACAGGATTTGTCCTTTTCCTATGGTGAACAGAAGGTCATCTCGAATTTGAATTATACGGTAAAAGAACGTGATTTCCTCGGCATCCTTGGCTCAAACGGTGCGGGCAAGACCACCCTGCTCAAGATGATTGTCGGCCTTCTGCCTGCCACCAGCGGGGAGATTAAATTGTTCGGCCAGCCGGTGCGGAAATTCAAGGACTGGGAGCGGATCGGCTATGTGCCGCAGAAGAATGCGTTCAACCCGCTGTTCCCGGCAACCGTCCGTGAGGTTGTACTGTCCGGCCTGTACAACAATAAGAACCTGATCCGGCGGGTCTCGAAGGCCCAGCACCGGCAGTGTGAGGATGCGCTGGAAGTGATGCGGATTCAGGACATTGCCGAGAAAAGAGTCGGCCAGCTGTCCGGCGGCCAGCAGCAGCGTGTCTTCCTGGCCCGCGCACTGATCAACCACCCGGATCTGCTGATTCTGGATGAGCCTACCGTCGGTATCGACGCCGAGACCCAGGCCGGATTCTTCGAGCTCATCATGCATATGCATGCCCATCATCATATGACCTTCCTGATGGTCTCACATGATATCGACATGATGAAGAATTACCTCGGCAGCGAGCCGGTCCAGAAGAACGGCAAAATCAACTTCTACTGCCGCCACTCGCATGATGCCCAGGACTGCGCCGTCGATAATCTGCAGCACACATTGTCCTGATCGTTGACATTGGCTGATAAGAGAATAGTTACTCTGATCATTAAACGGTATGCTAGAACTGCAGCCTATTGTATTTTGTACAGTAGATTGCCCGAATTTCTGCCCTTTTTGCTGTTCTGTTGCAGTTTGTACATTAGATTCTTTGAAATGGGCCTTTTTCCAGCCCTTCTGCCAATATCCATTGTACGAAATACAATAGAACCCGATTAACCGCTCAAAAGTTAAGATTCTGTTGTACGTTCTGCAATCGGAGGCTGAGATGTTGTCAGGATCTCATCAGTTGGATCGTCCATTGTACAACATAGGACGACCTAGTCAGTTTTCGGATCGTCGATTGTACAACATAGGACGATCATTTAATCTTTTGACCTTAATCTTTTGATCTTAGTCTTTTGATCTTAATCTTGTAACGTATGTAGATCCCGTCTGCTGTGAAGCGTATCCCGCAGGGAGGCAAAGCGATCCTTCCGCCCAACGTTCCTAAGCGCCGCAAGTCGGACCTCCCACGCCAATTGCACTTGACGGGTGTCCAGAGGGCAGAGCCCTTGGGGCCCTCCCTTCGGGAAGGGAGGGTTTGGGAGGGATCGAAAGTAGGTTTATATTTGAAAGGTAGGAGACATCATCTTGGAAATCCTGTTTAGTGATTTTTTCCAGCGGGCGCTGGCCGGCGGGCTGATGATTGGGATTACGGCGCCGCTGATCGGCGTTTTTCTGGTGCTGCGCCGCCTGTCCATGATCGGAGATACGCTGGCGCATGTTACGATTGCCGGGGTAGCGCTGGGCTTCCTAACCGGCTTTTACCCGCTTGGCGCGGGGCTGATCTTTGCGGTCGTGGCCTCGTTTGCCATTGAGAAGCTGCGCAAGGCTTACAAAAGCTACGCCGAGCTGTCGATTGCGATCATCATGTCGGGCGGTGTAGCGCTGGCCTCACTTTTTTTCACCCTGGGCAAAGGGTATAATGCAGATGTAATGAGCTATTTGTTCGGCAGCATCTATACGCTGAATACGACGGACCTTGTCGTGGTCGGCATTGTAACCATTGCGGTGGTGGTGGTCGTAACCTTATTCTTCAAAGAATTCTTCCTGCTCAGCTTCGAGGAGGATGCAGCCAGTGTCAGCGGACTTCCGGTGAAGCTGCTCAATATGCTGATTACAGTGTTAACGGCCCTGGTGATCAGTACGGCGATCAAGATTGTCGGCTCGCTGCTGGTGTCTGCGCTGCTGACGATTCCGGTGGCCATCAGCCTGCTGCTGTCGCGCAGCTTCAAGTCTTCGGTCATTCTGTCCGTGGCGATTGCCGAGATTGCCGTCATTGGCGGGCTTGTCATCGCAGGGGTATGGAACCTGGCTCCGGGAGCGACGATCGTCCTGCTGCTGATTGCACTGCTGACCTTAACCCTGATCGGTAAAAAGGGGCTGCCGGCCTAACGGACAAGGTGCTAACCGGCTGCTCCAACGGCACCAACTACATAACTGAACTACTGCTATATGAAGTGACCCGAATATGGAAGGAGATGCGCCCGTGTCCAACCTAAATGCAGGAATCGCTTTTGCCGCCGGAGTAGCGTCATTCATATCGCCGTGTTGCTTGCCGCTCTATCCTTCGTATCTATCTTATATTACCGGCTTATCGGTGCAGGAGCTGAAGAGTGGAAGCAACAGCAAAGAGGTCCGTCTCCGGACCCTCTCGCATACGCTGGCGTTCATTTTAGGCTTCTCGGCAGTGTTCTATACCCTTGGCTTTGGCGCCGGACTGTTCGGCGAATTCTTCAACGGCCAGCGGGATCTGATCCGCCAATTGTCAGCCATCTTAATCATTGTTATGGGACTTTTCCTGCTGGGTGTGTTCCAGCCGCAGTTCCTGCTGCGCGAACGCAAGATGGAGCTGAGATGGAAGCCCGCGGGGTACCTCGGCTCCTTCATCTTCGGCATCGGGTTCTCGGCCGGCTGGTCGCCCTGCATCGGACCGATTCTAACCGCTATTATTGCACTGTCGGCCAGTGATCCGGGAACGTGGTTTACGATGATTACGGCGTATAGTATCGGCTTTGCGCTGCCGTTCTTCGGACTGGCCTTTTTCCTGGGCGGAGCGCGGAAGATCCTGAAATACTCCAATCTGCTGATGAAGCTGGGCGGCGGGCTGATGGTATTCATGGGCATCCTGCTGTTCACCGACCAGATGTTCCGCATTACGATCTGGCTGCAGGGCATCACGCCGAGCTGGCTGATTTTCTAGGCGGGGACTTAGGTGAAATAATCAATAGCTGCTTCTGGAAAATGTTCAAAAATCCGCTCTGTGATGAATTCGCGCAGGGCGGTTTGCTGTTCATCGGGGTAGACATATTTGTTCTGTCCCCATTTGCCCCATTTCTTCTTGCGCTTCTCGATGTCCATCTCCAGCTTCGACTTCGGATAACGCTTCTCGATGACGGTCTTGGCCGTCTTGGTGAAGCGGTGCTGGATCATCTCAAAAGTCAGTCCTGTGCCGATTCCCGGGGGCAGTGCAGCCGCCAGCTTCTCCAGCAGCTCCGCATAGCCCGCTTCCCAGCCGTCATGCCAGATAATAGGGGCAATGATGAAGCCCAGCGGATACCCGGCACGGGCGATCTGTCCGGCGGCCTCTATCCGTTCCTCGAACCGTGAGGTGGCAGGCTCGAAGTTCTTGATCACGTAGTCGGCGTTAACGCTGAAGCGTACCCGGGTATGGCCGTTATGCTTCAATCCGAGCAGCGGCTCGACATGCTGGTATTTGGTTACAAAACGCAGCCGCCCGAGCGGCTCCTCCGCGATGAATTCAATCAGTTCTGTCAGCGAGCCGGTAATATGCTCAAGGCCGAGCGGATCTGAGGTACAAGCCGCTTCGAACGTCGTGATCTCCGGCGAACGCTCCGTGATATATTTTTTGGCCGCATCGATGATGTCTCCGGTATTGACATAGACGCGGATGTAAGGCTTCGCTCCAAGCGTAGTCTGCAGGTAACAATAATGGCAGTGGCCCATACAGCCGGTGGCAATCGGAATCGCATAATCGGCGGACGGCTTCGACTGGTCAAAGGTGAGTGTTTTACGCAAGCCGACCACCAGCGTTCTTTTGGCGATTTTGTATTGCTCGACCTCCGTCTCGCCAGGCAGATTGGTGATTCGGTTATGCGAAGTTGTCATGCGGTAAGGGATGTTGCGGGACTTCACCCATTCCATAATCCGCTCGCCCTTGGGGTAATTGAGTGCTTCAGGCTCAAAGAATACAAGCTCGGGAATGAACAGGCCGGTGAGCTTTCGCGTTCTTTTGGCAGGAGGGTGTTCGGGTGTAATTAAGGTCATCATTTCACGCTCCTTAGGGATGAGGATACCGTTATTGTGCCAATCCGCAGGCGAATGGAATCATGGTAAACATCACTAAGCAGGGAAGCGGCTGACCGGCAGGACTTGCCAAGGAGCGGCAGAACCATGTATCATTGTTAGAGCAAGGCCCGGTCCCACCGTTACGCTCATTATAGAAAAGAGGTAAGCTAGAATGCCAACACCCAGCATGGAGGATTATTTGGAGCGCATATATAAGCTCATCGACGAGAAGGGTTATGCGCGGGTCTCGGATATTGCCGAAGGGCTGGAAGTCCATCCCTCCTCTGTGACCAAGATGATCCAAAAACTGGATAAGGACGAATATCTCATCTATGAGAAATATCGTGGGCTTGTCCTAACAAGCAAAGGAAAAAAAGTGGGGAAACGTCTGGTGGACCGCCATCAGCTGCTGGAGGAGTTCCTCGGGATCATTGGGGTACAGCAAGAGCATATTTATAAGGATGTTGAAGGCATTGAGCATCACTTGAGCTGGGATTCCATCACCCGGATTGAAACGCTGGTGGAGTATTTCCGCCGGGATGAAGCGCGTGTGCAGACCTTGTACGATATTCACCTTGAGATGGCCAGCGATTCATAAACGTGGCTTTTTTTGTTTGATTAGCGCAACCTTTCCAGTTTTTTTACGTCAAAACGGGTACCGTTCCTTTTTCACTACAAGGAAGGAGGGACTCCGTTTACACCAAAGAGCGGCCTTCTCCCTTACTTAAGGTTGAGAGGGCCATTTTTTATATATACACATAACTTCAACACCTGGGAGGAATTATGAATTACCGTAAATGGATCGCTGGACTGCTCGTGTTAATGCTATGTCTGCCCGTGTGGACGACAAGTGCGCGTGCAGCTTCTGTGCAAATCACGATTGAACTCGATGGGGAAACGCTGAGCCCGGATGTGCCGCCGTATATTACACGTACCAACGTTACGATGGTGCCGGCCGGTGTGATCAGCCAGGGACTGGGTGCCGGTGTGAAATGGGAGCAGGCCAGTAAGACAGCAACCATCACCAAGGATAATAATGTCATTCAACTGACCAGCGGCAAGACAAGCGCCATCGTTAACGGGGCTTCCGTCCGTCTGGATACCTCTGTGCAGATTACGCAGGGCCGGGTCATGGTCCCGCTGCGGTTTGTAAGTGAGCAGCTCGGGCTACAGGTCCTCTGGGATCAGGCTACGAAGCATATTTCCTTGTATTCAGGGAAAGAGATCGGCGGGCCTTCTACGCCTGTAGCGCCGACAGTGCCGACAGTACCTGTACCTAGTGTGCCTTCGCCGTCTGTACCTTCACCTACGGTACCCGCACCAACTGTCCCCTCCATTCCTGGCGCTAAGACCGGGAAGGCCATGAAGGGGGCCTGGGTATCCACTGTGTATAACCTGGACTGGCCTTCCACCTCGTCCGCAGGCAATCCCGACAAGCAGAAGAAGGAGTTCGACAGCCTGCTGGACAAGCTGAAGGCGGCCGGATTCAATAGTGTATTCGTGCAGGTCAGACCATCCGGTGACGCGCTCTATCCTTCACAGATCGTGCCCTGGTCCAAGGTGCTTAGCGGTACGCAGGGTAAAGAGCCCGGCTATGACCCGCTTGCCTATATGGTTGGCAGTGCCCACAGCCGGGGGATGCAGCTGCATGCCTGGTTCAATCCGTTCCGGGCCACCACAGATGCTACTACCAGCAGTCTGGCCCCCAATCATGTAGCCAAGCTGCATCCGGACTGGATCGTCAAGGCCGAGAACAAGCTGTACATAAATCCGGGGATTCCGGAAGCGAGGCAGCATATCATTGACACCGTGATGGAGGTGGTCAGAGGGTATGATATTGACGGGGTACATCTGGATGATTATTTCTATCCGTCCAATGTAGCTTTTGCCGATGATACGGCCTTCAAGGCCTTCAATGCGCAAGGAATTGCTGGCAAAGGAGACTGGCGGCGGGATAATATCAACCAGTTCATCCGCCAGCTCGGGCAGGAGATTCATGCAGCCAAGCCATCCGTCTCTTACGGGGTCAGCCCTTTCGGCGTATGGCGCAACAAAAAGGTAGACAGCACCGGCTCCGATACTACGGCAGGGGTGTCAGCCTATGACGATATGTATGCGGATGTGCGCACCTGGATTCAGCGCGGCTGGATCGATTATGTTGCCCCGCAGGTCTATTGGAGCCTCTCCTTCAGCGCCGCACGTTACGACAAGCTGGTGGACTGGTGGGTGAACGAGGTTAAGGGAACGAACGTTAAGCTGTATATTGGCCTGGCCTCCTACAAGGTGGGGGATACCAAGCAGACTGCGGAATGGCAGAGCGGGGATCAGATTATCAACCAGCTCAAATATAATGAGAAGTACGATGAGGTGGGAGGCAGTATCCTGTTCCGGGCGAATGATATTGTCGTCCGTGATCCTTACGGGCTGGCCAGCCTGCTCAGCTTCTATTTCAAGAGTTAAGTCATGAATAGTCCCCCGTGCTCATAGATAACAATACATTCTATGGAACGGGGGTTTGCCATGTATGGAGATTAACGCAGTATTTGAAGGCGGAGGCGTCAAAGGAATTGCCCTTGCAGGTGCCGTAGAGGCGACGGAACGCGCGGGCCGGACCTTCGGGAGGGTAGCGGGGACCTCCTCCGGCTCGATTATTGCTTCGCTCCTGGCAGCGGGGTACAGCGGGGAGGCGATGAGCCGGATTATCCGGCATACGCCGTTCACCGCGTTCCTGAAACGGGGAGCGCTATACAACACAGCCTACCTTGGACCGGCCCTGCGCGTGCTGCTCAAGAAGGGGCTGTACTCGGGCCAGGCGCTGGAATCGTGGATTCGCGGCCTGCTGCTGGAGAAGGGAGTAGTGACGTTCCGGGACCTGCCGCGCGGCAAGCTGCGGGTAATTACGTCAGACATCACCAACGGGCGGATTGTGGTGCTGCCGGGCGATCTGGTGCTGTACGGGATAGAACCGGACAGCTTCGAAGTCGCCAAGGCGGTGCGGATGAGCTGCAGCATTCCGTATTTCTTCGATCCGGTGATCCTGCGGCTGGCCGGAGAAGCAGCGAGGGGGAAGCCGTTCAGCGGGCAGCTGGTCTATATGGTGGACGGTGGGGTGCTGAGTAATTTCCCGCTCTGGCTGTTCGATGAGAAGCAGGACGGCTTCCAGTCCCCCGGGCGCAGAACGCCAACCATAGGCTACCAGCTGATCGGGAAGACGGCTCCGCAGCCGCATCATATCACGGGGCCGTTCAGCATGCTGGAGGCGATGGTGGAGACGATGCTCTCCGCCCATGATGAACGTTATATTGAGACAGATAAATTCGTACGTACGGTCAAAATTCCTACACTGGGCATCTCCACCACCCAGTTTCATATCCCGCAGACGCAGACCGATGCGCTGTATATGGCGGGCATAGCGGCCGGAGAAGACTTCTTCGCGAACTATCGTCCGGCACCTCCGCCCGGCAGCTGGAGGTAAAGTCTACTTCCTGCCGGTCTCAAGCGGAAACAAAAAGGCATCCCGCACGTTATCTTCTAACGTCGGGATGCCTTTTGTGTCTCTGTTTCACTGAACTCAGTGATATTTGGGCAGCTGATCATCATTCTTGCCCTTACTGCCTTCAATGACCTGGAAGGGATAGCTTTTGCGCTTGCCGGTTGAGCCTGTGGTCTTGCGGATGCCGGCCACCTTGGACATCGTCTTGGCAGACGGTTTGACCTTGGTGCGCGGACGTCCGGGTCCGCCGCCCATTCTGCCGGGGACTATCTTGTAGGCGTAATACAGCAGTCCCAGCAGAATCAGGGGGAGGATGAAGAAGGACAGGGCCATCAGGCCGCGTGCCATAATATCCATCACCAGGCCCCATACGGCAAGTGCTGTCGTAATCCAAAATATCAAAGCATGTCTGATCATTGGCTACTCATCCTTTCGCAGGATCCAAAATGCCGCCTGACACACTTGCCTCCGAATATCCTTTTGCTTCTATTGCAGCGTCCAGCTCCCGCATCCGGTTGAAGGAGGCGATCGACACCTCTACCATATCGTCCTTAGGCTCCTTGGTAGTCAGCAGCTGCAGCCACAGGCCCGGGTACCCCAGATACTTAAGGCCGGGAATATCTCTTACCGCATTGGTGCCCTTCAGTACCTCGAACGAGATTCCGATGACTACCGGCAAGAGAACGATACGCTGCAGGACCCGCTCCATCAGGGAGTTCCAAGGGACGACCGAGTAGATAATCACACCGAGGATAATCGTCAGCATCATGAAGCTGCTTCCGCAGCGGTAATGCAGACGGCTGTACTTCTGTACGTTCTCTACGGTCAGCTCTTCACCGGCTTCGAAGGCGCTGATCACCTTATGCTCGGCGCCGTGATACTGAAAGAGCCGCTTAATCACTGGCGTCTGCGAGATCGCCCAGAGATAGACGAGCAGCAGAATCAGCTTAATGCCGCCTTCCACAAGGTTGTGCAGAATATAGTTGTCAAATACATTCTTGAACAAAAAATCTTCTACGAAAACCGGGACCAGTGTGAAAATCAGCTTGCCGAACAGGAAGGAGAGAATACCCATTACAGCAACGCCGAAGATCATGCCGAGGCTCCAGCCTTCATCCTTCTTCTTCTCCTTGCCGTTCGCCTGCCGCTTGGCAAGCTCTTCCGGCTCTGTCTCATCCTCGGCATAGGATTCTGCCGAATAGTTCAGATGCTTCGAGCCTTTGGCGCTGGAATCTATAATACTGACAATGCCGCGAAGCAGCGGAATCTTGCGCAGTTTAAGGACCCAGCTCTTATCGCTCTTCGGCACCTCCAAAAATGTAATCTCCTGATTCTTTCGTCTTACGGCTGTTACGTTGACATGCTTGCCGCCGAACATGACGCCTTCGATGACGGCTTGGCCGCCGTAACTGGGAGTTTCCTGGGACAACCAATTCACCTTCCCGTATATTGATATGATTTATATAATACATTGTAACTAATTTTTAAACACATTACTAGTTGGATTGCCGTTTGCTGTACATACTAGCTATAGAGAGAGAAGTGGAAACCGGATTCACCCCATACCGAAAGAGAGGCAGTTCTATGAGTTCTTCAAGCAAGCAAAAGACCGTTCAGACCAATCCTTTTTATTTCTCCATTGAACTGGGTTATTTCGCCGGTTTAATCTGGGGAGGAATGCACTGGCTGATGTATGTTCTGCACTTCACCAAGGTCATCCCGGGATTTTTGGCAGAACCCTTGTTCAAGCATGAATTCTTGCTGACCCCTGCCGGGCATCTGCTCGGATATCTATGCTTCATCGTACTCTCAGTACTGTCCTCCCTGATCTACGTGTTTATCTTCCGGAAGCTGGGCGGGCCTTGGCCGGGGATGATATACGGGGTGCTGTGGTGGTCGGTCCTGTTCCTTGCGTGCTCGCGCTTATTCCTGATGCAGCCGCCGTTTAAGCTGCCGTGGACCACGGTCATCAGCGAATTCTGCCTCTTCCTGCTCTGGGGATTATTCATCGGATATACAGCGGCAATCGAGTATACAGATGAACGCAAACGCGAACAGCAGACGAAGCTGGCCTAAGCCCTTCGAAAAAACTTCTCAGTTGGCCTGCCGCTATGGTAAAATACAATGTGGCTATTTCGAGAGGAGAATGAAAATGGGCAACAAGCGCGTCTCCAAGCTGCGTAAGGTTCTGCAGGAACTGGGACTGGATGCGATGTTAATTACCAGCGGATATAACCGCCGCTATCTGAGCGGGTTCACCGGCTCCTCCGGTTATGTGCTGGTTACCGGTGATGACAGTTATCTGCTGACGGACTTCCGGTATATGACACAGGCCTCGGAACAGGTGAACGGCCTGAAGGTAGTGCAGCATGAGTCGAAATTCATCGATACCGTACGTGAACTGCTGCCGAAGGGCGGACAAGTCCGGGTAGGCTTCGAGCAGGATGATGTGACCTTCAGCGCGTACACCGCTTATGCGGCGGCTCTTGAGCCGGCGGTTATGGTACCGGTGTCGAAGGCTGTTGAGAACCTGCGCATGTTCAAGGACGAGGAAGAGCTGGCTGTGATGCAGCGGGCTGCTGATCTGGCTGACGCCACGTTCAGCCATATCCTGAATGTAATCAAGCCGGGCATGACGGAACGCGATGTCGATCTGGAAATGGAATTCTACATGCGTACGCATGGAGCGACTTCATCTTCGTTCGATACCATCGTTGCCTCCGGCGAGCGTTCGGCAATGCCGCATGGTGTGGCGAGCAGCAAGGTTATCGGGAACAACGAGTTCGTCACCTTCGATTTCGGCGCGCTCCTGGACGGTTACTGTTCGGATGTGACCCGTACGATTGCTCTGGGATCACCGGACCCCAAGCTGAAGGAGATCTATGATATTGTGCTTGAAGCACAGCTTCACGCCCTGGCGCATATCAAGCCCGGCATGACCGGCCGTGAATGCGATGCCCTGGCCCGCGATATCATCACCCGTTACGGGTACGGTGAATACTTCGGCCACAGCACAGGCCATGGTCTCGGAATGGAAGTACATGAATGGCCGCGGCTGTCCAAGCTGGCGGATGAAGTGCTCCAGCCGGGGATGGTTGTCACCGTGGAGCCGGGAATTTACCTCTCGGGCCTTGGCGGCGTACGGATTGAAGATGATATTGTCATTACCGAGAGCGGTATCACGCTGCTGACACATTCATCGAAGGATTATATGGTATTGTAAGACAATATTATTCAGTTCATTTATGGATTCCAGGAGGGATTTTTTGTGATTTCAGTTAACGATTTCAAGACAGGCCTAACCGTAGAAGTAGAAGGGGACATCTTCACCGTCCTAGATTTCCAGCACGTGAAGCCGGGGAAAGGCGCAGCCTTCGTCCGCTCCAAGCTGAAGAACCTGCGTAACGGCAACACGGTAGAGCGCACCTTCCGTGCCGGCGAAACGATCGGCCGTGCCATCATCGAGAACCGTGGCGTGCAGTACCTGTATGCAAGCGGCTCTGACCATGTGTTCATGGACAACGAGACGTATGACCAGTTCGAATTGTCAGCCAAGCAGCTCGAATGGGAGCTTAACTTCCTTAGAGAGAACATGACCGTGAACATCGTCAGCTACCAGGGCGAGATCCTCGGAATCAACCTGCCGACCAGCGTAGAGCTGAAGGTTACTGAGACCGAACCGGGCGTGAAGGGCAATACCGCTCAAGGCGCAACCAAGGCAGCTACCCTGGAGACCGGTCATACGGTACATGTTCCGCTGTTCATTAATGAAGGAGATGTTCTCCTGGTCGATACCCGCGAAGGTAAATACATCTCCCGCGCGTAAGAGCCTTTTTGGACTGTGGATGTAATTTGAGGGCCTCCCCCGCTTGATGCGGCGGAGGTCTTTTTTGCAAATATAAAAACTTATATGTTTCACGCTATACATTATCCTTCTATTTCCCGCTGAAACGGTACCATCCTTCAAAAGGACGGCAAAGCCGTTTCCACTTGTGTGGCAGGCTGGCCGAGAGGGAAGAAGTGATGGGAAAAGGTGATAAAAAGGATGAAAGGGATAATTCCCTCAGACGGACGTCTCCGGTGGGGCGGAATGTGGAGTGAAGGAGAGTAATGAGGTGCACTAGTGCACCAGAATGAAGCCAAAGTAGGCTGGATGAGCGAATGAGGAGCACTAGTGCACCTGAATGGGGCCAAAGTAGGCTGGATGAGCGAATGAGGTGCACTAGTGCACCAGAATGGAGCCAAAGTAGGCTGGATGAGCGAATGAGGTGCACTAGTGCACCTGAATTGGGCCGAAGCGGGCCGGATGAGCGAATGAGGTGCACTAGTGCACCTGAATTGGGCCGAAGTAGGCTGGATGAGCGAATGAGGTGCACTAGTGCACCTGAATTGGGCCGAAGTAGGCTGGATTAGCAAATGAGGTGCACTAGTGCACCTGAATTGGGCCGAAGCGGGCTGGATGAGCAAATGAGGTGCATTAGTGCACCAGAATGGAGCCAAAGTAGGCTGGATGAGCGAATGAGGAGCATTAGTGCACCAAAATTGGGCCAAAGCGGGCCGGATGAGCGAATGAGGTGCACTAGTGAACCTGAATTGGGCTGAAGCGGGCTGGATGAGCGAATGAGGTGCACTAGTGCTCCTGTGAGGGTTCGGGGTTAGGCCGTGTTCCTTAAAAATGGGCACTTAATTTTGTGAAACCATTAACGCATGTTATGATTTTCGTATTATACTGTGTTAAAGCATTAACCAAAATATAAGCTACTTTAGAGCGAAATAGGGAGTGAATGGGACTTTGTCACTTTATGTCATGAAATTCGGGGGAAGCTCCGTTGGCGACATTGAACGCATGAAGCGTGTCGCCGGGCGGATCGCAGCCAAGCAGGACGAAGGGCATCGCTGCGTTGTGGTGGTATCCGCTATGGGGGATACGACAGATGATCTGATCGATCAGGCTATACAGCTGAACGGTCAGCCCCCCGCACGCGAAATGGATATGCTGATGACTACGGGCGAGCAGATCTCCGTGGCGCTGCTGTCCATCGCACTTCACGGGATAGGCCGGAATGCCGTATCCTATACAGGCTGGCAGGCCGGGTTCCGTACCGATGAGACCCATGGCCGGGCACGGATCAGCGAGATTGTGCCGCGCCGGGTGCTGGAGTCGCTGGAGCGCGAGCAGATTGTCATTGTAGCGGGCTTCCAGGGAATGACGCTCGACGGTGAGATCACCACGCTGGGCCGCGGAGGCTCGGATACTACAGCAGTTGCGCTGGCCGCAGCGATTAAGGCGGATGTCTGTGAGATCTACACCGATGTAGACGGCATCTACTCTACAGACCCGCGTATTGTGAAGAAGGCGCGCAAGCTGAATGAAATCTCTTATGACGAGATGCTGGAGTTGGCTAATCTCGGAGCAGCCGTGCTGCATCCGCGTGCCGTGGAATATGCCAAACGATATCAAGTGAAGCTGGTCGTCAGATCGAGCTTTAACCATAATGAAGGTACTGTTGTGAAGGAGGAAGCAAGCATGGAGCAGGGTGTGGTGGTAAGCGGAATTGCCTATGACAAGAATGTGGCCCGGATCAGTATTCTGGGAGTTCCGGATGTGCCGGGGGTACTCGCCCAGGTATTCGGCAAGCTGGCCGATGAAGGTGTAGATGTCGATATTATCGTACAGAGCGGGGTGCAGAATGAGACCGCCGACTTCTCCTTCACCTTGGGGCTCGGTGATCTTGTGAAGGCCAAAGAGGTCATCGAGGGTCTGCACAGCGTATTGCCTTACCGCGAAGTGACTTCTGAGGACAGTCTGATCAAGGTGTCGATTGTCGGCGCCGGAATGGTCAGCCACCCGGGCGTTGCCGCCAAGATGTTCGAAGTCATCTCGAACGAAGGCGTGAGCATCAAGATGGTCAGCACCTCCGAGATCAAGGTGTCGTGTGTCATCGAATCCGGTAACCTGCAGCAGATCATCCAGGCGCTGCATACCGCGTATAACCTGGATACAGAAGAGCAAGCCTTCGTCGGAGGTCCGCAGGACCGCCGCTAAGGCTGCCGGATCGGATCATAATTACAGAAGATGCAAAAAGAGTGCTGTTCCCCGCAGAAGCGGAGAACAGCACTCTTTTTGCATCATATATTCCTAACTCAGCCGCCGGAACCGGCCCATAATCTCGACCGTCTCCAGTACGTTCACGAAGGATTTCGGATCGGTCTCCAGAATCGTCTTGCGCAGATCGGCCAGCTCATAGCGGGTGGTTACGGTCATCAGCATCGTGTTGCCTTCATGGCTGTACCCTCCCTCCGCGTTCACCACGGTAATGCCGTGCGGCAGACTGGTCAGCCGGTTCAGCATTTTCTCGCGCTCCTTCGTGACGATGAAGCAGGTCAGCTTGATATGACGGATGTGGATCATGTCCACGACCCGGCTTTTGACGAAGATACAGAGCATCGCGTACAGTGCGGAATCCCAGCTTTTGAAGAAGCCGAGACTTAAGATCACCAGACCGTCCATGACGAACAGCACCGTGCCCATGGGAATATCCCGCTTGCGGGTAATGATGGAGCCGAGAATGTCGAAGCCCCCGGAAGATCCTCCCGCCCGCAGAGAGAAGCCGACCCCTCCCGCAATAATCACCCCGCCGAAGATACTGGCCAGAATCGGGTCCTTGGTGAGCTTCACTACAGGAATAACGGTCAAAAACCAGGTGGTGGACAGAACGGACAGCATGCTATAGCAGATGTACTTTTTCCCCACGGCAACGAAGCCCCAGATCAGGATTGGCAGGTTGATGGCGAAATAATACAGCGAGATGTACTTCGGATGGGTCAAATAACCGATGATGGAGGCTGTCCCGGCTACACCGCCGCTGAGCAGCTGATGCGGTATCAGGAACAGGCGGAGTCCGGCCGCTACCAGGAAGGCTGAAAATATAATAATAGCTACCTCTTTAACCTGTCTGGCTCTCGTTCCTGATACAAGCGGTACTACGAAATTACGAACCTGCATGATTGTGATCCCCTTCTTTGTCAGTTATCTTTGGATGCGGAAAAATAATTTTATCATACCGATGATATTTTTTTATAGAGGGCAGCACTATGATATCTTTCACACCTCCTGAAATCTCCGCTAGTATCCCCATTTCTTCTTGTCTAAAGTCGCCCTTTTCCGCATATCCATGGATAACAGCTTGTTTGATGTGCAATGAATGATGCGCGCGGTCCATAGATTTGAACAAGGGAGTTGAGATATTTGGACAAGTATGTAAGCTGGATGGCTGCCCTGCGGCTGCTGTCCGGCAGTGTGGAGATTGCGGCGGCCTTGATTATGCTGAGGCTGAATCAGGTGGATAAGGCGCTGGCTGTCAATTCGGGACTGGCACTCGTCGGCCCTACGATCCTGATTCTAACCACCGCTGTAGGCCTGACAGGGATGGCAGAGCAGTTGTCCTGGGGCAAGCTGGGCTGGATTGGCTGCGGGGTGGCTATTCTCTTATTCGGGATTCTGAAGAAATGATAGATGATAGGCATAAAGCACAAGTACAAGCATAAATATGGAATAAAGCTATTTAGTAGAGGACAGCTTGGGGGTACCTGGTATGGCTAATGACTGGCTTCTGTTGTTTCCCGAAAAAGTAAGAGCGCTGCTCGGCGGCCTCCCCGCTGCGCTCCTGGACAAGGTGGAGGAGATTCGCGTCCGTGAGGGACGGCCGCTCGAGATCAACTATTCCGGCAAGTATCATTTCATCGCTGATGGCGGCCGCCTGACCCAGCTTCCCGGCGAGGCTTACCGGCCGGACCGGGAGGATACGCACCGGCTGCTGGATCTCATCAGCAACCATTCCCTCTATACGATGGAAGAGGAGCTGCGCAAGGGCTTCATCACCATTCCCGGCGGACACCGGATCGGCCTCTCGGGCCGGACAGTCTTAAGCGGGGGCGGCGTGGAGCATCTGCGTGATATTACCGGCTTCAACGTGCGGATTGCCCGTGAGGTGCATGGCATCGCCGACGGAGTGCTGCCGTATCTGCTGGACCGGGGACGGCAGCGGGTCATGCATACGCTGATCCTGTCCCCGCCGCAGCACGGCAAGACTACGCTGCTGCGCGATCTGGCCAGGCAGCTCTCAGCAGGTGCAGGCAGCGGCCGGGAGGGCAGCCGGCCGGGGCTGAAGGTCGGCATCGTCGACGAACGCTCCGAGATCGCCGGGAGCCGCCGGGGGATTCCGGCCTTCGATGTCGGGCCGCGTACGGATATCCTGGACGGCTGCCCGAAGGCGGAAGGCATGATGATGATGATCCGCTCGCTGTCGCCCGATGTGCTGATCGCCGATGAAATCGGCCGCATGGAGGACGCGGAGGCGGTGACCGAGGCGTTGCATGCAGGGATCTCGGTGGTCGCGTCCGCGCACGGCAAGGAAGTGTCCGAGCTGGCCCGGCGGCCCGGACTGGGCGGGCTGCTGGAGCACATGATGTTCGAGCGGTATGTGATACTGCACCGGGGAGCCTCCGGCTTGTCCTTCCGCATTCTGGACGCCCAGAAGCGCGGGCTGCTGCTGGTCCCGCCGGAGGACCGTCCGGTGTCAGGGGGCGACCGCCATGCTTAAGCTGCTTGGCGCGGTGCTGATCGTGCTGGCCGGCACGCTGGCCGGCTTCAAGCGGGCGGCCCAGTATGCCGACCGTCCGAGGCATATCCGGGCCTTGATTGCAGCGCTCCAGCGGCTGGAGACCGAGATCCAATACGGCTACACTCCGCTGCCTGAGGCGCTGCGCCGGATCGGGATGCAGACGAAGGAGCCGCTGCGGGCCTTCTTCCTTACAGCGGCGGACGAGATGACTCCGCCGCATAACCACAGTGCGGAAGAGGCCATCGGACGATCGATGGAAGCCCACTGGAGCAGCGCATCGCTGCGGGGCACGGAGAAGGAGATCATCCGGCAGCTCAGCTGCACGCTCGGCACCAGTGACCGGCCGAATCAGAGCACGCATATTGCTCTGGCTTTACAGCAACTGAAGCAGGAGGAGACAGCGGCCAGAGAAGATCAGGGCAAGTATGAGAAGGTGAGCAAAAGCCTGGGGCTGCTGCTTGGAGCATTGATCGTCATTTTGATCTTTTAGCGAGGTGCCAGGAATGAATATTGAAGTCAACGCGATCTTTCAGATTGCCGGCATCGGCATCATTATCGCCATGATCCACACGGTGCTTAAGCAGATGGGCAAAGAGGATATTGCCCACTGGGTAACGATTGTCGGCTTTATTATCGTCCTGTTCATGGTCATCCGGATGCTGGATGGGCTGCTGCAGGAAATCAAAACGATTTTTCTTTTTCAATAGGCTGGAGTTATGGAAATCATTCAGATTGTGGGAATCGGCATCTTGGCGACGGTCCTTATCCTCGTCCTGAAGGAACAAAAGCCGGTATTCGCCTTCCTGCTGACCACGGCGGCCGGCATTCTGATCTTCCTGTTCCTGATCGGCAAGATTGGTACGATTCTCGGTACGCTGGAGCGGGTGGCGGAGTCCTCCGGGATGGAAATGATCCACATCAAAACCGTGTTCAAGATCATTGGCATCTCCTATATCGCCGAATTCGGGGCGCAGATTGTGAGGGATGCCGGACAGGAATCCATTGCTTCCAAGATTGAGCTGGCCGGTAAGGTGCTGATCATGGTGCTGGCTGTTCCGATTATCAGCATTATTATTGAAACGGTCATGAAGCTGCTGCCTGCCTGATGCAGCGGGACATGCCGGACAAGTTGGAGGAAAGCAGAGGTGAGGGGAATGCAGGAGCATCATGTTTTTCGGCCGCCAAAAGGAGTGAAACCGCTCTTGCTTCTCCCGGTCCTGCTGCTGGTGATTCAGATACTTCTGCTGTGCGGGGGCTCGGCAAGTGCTGCAAGTGCTGCAAGCGCTGGAACTGCTGGAACCGCTGGAACCGCTGGAACCGCTGGAACCGCGTCTCCGGGTCCGTCAGCACCGGCCGCAGGCGGCAGCGGAGGCTCACCTTCTCCGGTTGACCAGTGGGTGAAGGGGCAGGTGGAGCATCTGCCGAAGGACAAGGTGGAGTCTTACTGGGACCAGCTGATGAAGGATTACGGGGGATTTTTCCCGGAGGGCCGGACGCCTTCCTTGATGGATATGCTGCTGCCGGGAGATAAGGGCTTAAGCTTCAAAAGCGTATTGTCCGGCCTGATGAACTTCATGTGGCACGAGGTGCTCTATAACGGCAAGCTACTGGTCACGATTGTGATGATCAGTGTGCTGAGCATGATTCTGGAGACGCTGCAGACTGCTTTTGAACGGAAATCAGTCAGCAAGATCGCCTATATGCTCTGTTACATGGTGGTGCTGGTTATCGCCGTCAACAGCTTCAATGTCGCTATCGGCTATGCCAAGGATGCCATCGACCGGATGATCGATTTCATGATGGCCATGATTCCGCTGCTGTTCGCGCTGCTGGCTTCGATGGGCAATATCGTCACGGTGTCGGTGACCCATCCGCTGATCGTGTTCATGATCCATACCGTAGGCACACTGATTCATACGCTCGTCTTCCCGCTGCTGTTCTTCTCGGCGGTGCTGCATCTGGTGAGCGCCATGTCGGAGAAATACAAGCTGACCCATCTGGCCAATCTGCTGCGCAATATCGGGGCCGGGCTGCTCGGGGTGCTGCTCACCGTGTTCCTCGGCGTGATCTCGGTCAGGGGGATAACCAGCTCGGTTACAGACGGTGTGACCATACGCGCCGCCAAATATATTACAGGGAATTTCGTGCCGGTCATCGGCAAAATGTTCGCGGATGCCACCGACACGGTCATCTCGGCTTCGCTGCTGGTGAAGAACGCCATCGGGCTCTCGGGAGTGATCATCATCCTCTTCCTGTGCGCGTTCCCGGCGATCAAAATCCTGATTCTCGCCCTGATCTACAATCTGGCCGCCGCTGTGATGCAGCCGCTGGGCGAGACGCCGATCGTAACCTGCTTGCAGACGATCGGCAAAAGCATGATTTATGTGTTCGCGGCGCTCGCCGCCGTCTCGCTGATGTTCTTCCTGGCCGTCACCATTATGCTGACTGCGGGCAATGTGACCGTGATGATGCGCTAGAACGAAAAGACAAGGAGGTGCGCCATGTCCTGGCTCAGCAGTTGGCTTCATGAGCTGATTCTCGTCGTGCTGATGGCTGCATTTGTGGAGATGCTGCTGCCCAGCAAATCCATGGAACGCTACGCCAGGCTGGTGCTCAGCCTGCTGGTCCTGCTGACGATGCTCAGCCCGCTTGTCTCTCTGCTGAAGGGGGATGCCAGCAAGGAGCTGACCGTGGCGATGCAGCAGCAGGAGAGAAGCGGGGGGCTGCTGAACGGGGTGGGCGATAGCCCGGATTCGCTGGACAAGATTCTGGCGGACGGGCGGATGCTCGCCGCCGGAGCACGCGATCAGAGCCTGAAGCTGGCTGCCGAGGAAATCGCCGGCCAGATGCGGGACCAGATTGCCGGGAGCACCGGGGCCGGCGGGGTGAAGGTTACAGTGGCGCTGGCCATGGGGCCGAATCCGAATGCGCCGCTGGGCGAGGATGTGCCGCTGATCTCTTCGGTCACGGTAGCTCTTCCGCCGGAGGAGGGCGGCTCCGGGGGCGCTGTCCCGGACGCAGGCACCGCAGCGCTCCCCTCAGCCCGGCCGATACAGATAACCCCCGTGAAGCCGGTCCAGGTCAGTCTGGAGGGCAGCGGCGGGGATAGCGAAGGGCAGGAAGCATCCTCCTCAGGGGGTTCAGCTCCGGCATCCGCCTCCTCCGGGAACGGAACGGGTGGAACGCAGGAGACCCTGGCGGAGGAAGCCGGAACAATTATCAGGCTGCTGGAGCAGAACTGGAACCTGGACCCCGCGCTGATCAAGGTGCAGAGCAGCGGGGGCGGGACCGTGAAATCATAAGAGGAGGCGGCATTCCATGGGCAAATGGCTGAAAAAGCTGGAGAACTGGGCCGGAGGCGGCAGCGGCAGCCCGAAGCGCAGCCACACTTTCCGCTGGCTGATCATCATCGGCCTGCTGGGCGTTGCGATCATGCTGTTCAACTCCTTCGTGAATGTGAAGAAGCTGGACAACGAGAACACGGGGCGTGAACCGCCGGACAGCGGGACCTCGCAGACGGTCCTGCAGCAGGAGACCGTGAGCGCGAATTCTTTTGACAGCATCGAACTGGCGATGGAGAACCGCACGAAGGGGATTCTGGAGAAGATCGTGGGGGTCGGTACTGTGGACATTATGGTCACCGTAGATTCCACAGAGGAGATTATCGTGCAGCGCAATATGAATGACTCACAGCAGCAAAGTGAAGAAACGGATGCCAGCGGCGGTAAACGCCATACCACCCAGTACACCAGGGACGGGCAGATCGTCACCTACAGCCAGTCAGGGAACGAGGCCCCGATCATCACCAAGCGGGTGAAGCCCCAGGTGCGGGGAGTGCTGGTGGTCGCCAAAGGGGCAGAGAACAAGGTCGTGCGCAGCCTCATTGAGCAAGCGGTTGAAAAAGGGCTTAACGTACCGGTCTACCGGATTTCTGTTGTCCCGCGCAAGCAGGAATAGGCATGTCTCCGGCAACCCCGGCATATGCTTAAGCAGAGAGGCTTGTACGATACACATGACACACACGACAAGAGGGCTGGCAACAAAATTATAGGAGGTATAAACAATGAAGGGCAAAAGACAAACGATTTGGCTGGTTTCCATGCTCAGTTTGATGGTAGTGCTCTCTGCGTACTATCTGTTCACGGAAGATACGGGGGCCCCGATCCCGAAAGAAACCGCAGGCAGCATCCAGGTGGACACGATCAAAGACGGGACGGGCGGCGGAACCGCCACTACGCTGGACAGCGGACTTGTCATCAAAGAGGTCAGCACCGACAAAGGGATTGCCGTGGGAACCGTGAGTGACGGCAGCAAGGACGCCAGCAAGGACGCCAAGGATGAAACGGCAGCAACAGTTGTAACCGAGGATAATACGACTCCGGCCGTGATAGATGACAGCAGTGTAACTGCCGACAGCAGCGATGCATCCAAGGATACGGCTGTAACAACGGACAAAACGGCTCCGGCCACTGCTGACAAAGGCAAGGATACCGCTGACAGCAAGGATAGCAAGGACAGCAAAGAGAATAAGGACAGTAAAGACAGCAAAGACAACAAGGACAGCAAGGATACATCGGCCGCTGTAGACAAGACTCCGGCAAAAGACGATGAGGCCATTCTGGATGAAGTGGCTTCCCAGAGCGTATCGGCCAGCAGCATGTTCACGAACTACCTGTACGAACGCGAGCAGAAGAACCTGAAAGACCACAACGATCTCCTGGCGATGATTAACAATATGGATAAGACTCCCGCCGAGAATGCGGCAGCCCAGGAGCAGCTCAGCAAGCTGGAAGAGAAGGAATCCAAAATCACCGGAATTGAAGAAAAGCTTCAGCAGAAATACGGCGAAGCCATTGTGAAAGAAGAAGCCGGTGATGCCTACACTGTCGTGGTGCTCAGCGATAAGCTGGATGTGAAGCAGGCGGTGGGCATTGTGGATTTTGTAATGAAGGAACTGAGCGTTACCCAGGACAAGATTAAGGTCCAATACGTCTCGGAGCAGTAAGCCCACTGCATATAATCAGGGAAAATAGAATAAAATGCCGAAAGAGCCCGGGCGCGTCCCAGGCTCTTTCCATTTCTATCGTTTGTGATATAATACATAAAGTTATCGATGCATAGAAAAAGAAGATTACGCAGGCAGCGGTTACACCAGGTAGCGATTCAAGAGAATTAGAGAGCAGACCCCTTACAGGTATGCTTGTCAGAACGGATATCGTACCCTGCTCAGCCGGCGTCCCAAAATGGCTTCGAGAGAAAGCTGAAGGAGTGAACTACCCAATGTTCAAGTTAAGTGAGATTAAGGAATTGATTCAATTGCTGGACCAGACTTCCTCCGTGCACGAGCTGGAGATTGAAAGCGAAGGTATGAAGCTGGCGATCCGCAAACCGGACCGCACTGAAGCCGAAGGAACAGTAATTCAGGCGGCTCCTTATACCTACCCCTTTACGCCAGCCCCGCAGCCGCAAAGTCCGCAGATTGTTGCTCCTCAGGCTGTTAGTGAAGTTCCTGCTGCGGCGCAGCAGCCAGCATCCTCCGCTGAAGGCGCATTACATAAAATCGTCTCGCCGATGGTCGGGACCTTCTACAGTGCCGCTTCCCCGGAGACGCCTTCCTTTGTCAATGTCGGAGACCGGGTGAATGAGAAATCCACGGTCTGCATCATTGAAGCGATGAAGCTGATGAATGAGCTGGAAGCCGAAGTGAAGGGCGAGATTGTCTCTGTCCTGGTTGAGAACGGCCAGCTGGTGGAATACGGCCAGCCGCTGTTTCTGGTGAGAGCGGAATAATTGCCGCAAGAATGAGTAGGAGCTTGCAAGCTTCGCTAACTTTGGGAGGAAACGCATGAACATTCAAAAAGTGTTGATTGCCAACCGCGGCGAGATTGCGGTCCGCATTATCAGGGCCTGCCGCGAGCTGGGTATAGCCACCGTGGCTGTCTATTCGGAGCCGGACCGCGATTCCCTGCATGTCCGTCTTGCAGATGAGGCGTACTGTATCGGACCGATGCCCGCCAAGGACAGCTATCTGAACTTTACCAATATTATGAGCGTTGCCACGCTGACGGAATGCGATGCCATTCACCCCGGTTATGGCTTCCTGGCCGAGAATGCGGATTTCGCTGAGATCTGTGAATCCTGCAATATTACCTTCATCGGCCCGTCGCCGGATGCGATTACGCGGATGGGCGACAAGGCCGTAGCCAAGGATACGATGAAGCAGGCGGGGGTTCCGATTATTCCGGGCTCCGACGGGCTTGTCGGCGACATAGAGGAAGCGGTGATGCTGGGCCGTGATATCGGGTATCCGATCATCGTCAAGGCTACCGCAGGCGGCGGAGGGAAGGGCATCCGCATCGCCGAGGACGAAGAGTCGCTGGTGAAGCAGATTACCGCAGCCCAGCAGGAGGCGCAGAAGGCCTTCGGCAACGCCGGGGTATATCTGGAGAAATTCCTGACCGGCATGAAGCATGTGGAGATTCAAATCATCGCTGACAATCACGGCAACGTAGTCCATCTGGGCGAACGTGACTGCTCTGTGCAGCGCCGCCGCCAGAAGCTGGTGGAGGAAGCACCTTGCTCGATCCTGACACCGGAGACCCGTGAGGCGATGGGCCAAGCGGCAGTACGGGCCGCGCTGGCGGTTAATTACTCGGGTGCGGGTACTCTGGAGTTCCTGCTGGGGCCTGACGGCCAGTTCTATTTCATGGAGATGAATACCCGTATCCAGGTGGAGCATCCTGTAACCGAGATGGTAACCGGAGTGGATCTGATCAAGGAAATGATCTCTGTGGCGGAAGGTAATCCCCTCTCCTTCACCCAGGAGGATATTGTCATCAACGGGTGGTCGATTGAGTGCCGGATCAATGCGGAGGACCCTGAACGTAATTTCATGCCGTCTCCCGGCAAAATCGGCTTCTATCTGCCTCCGGGCGGACTCGGCGTACGGGTGGACAGTGCGGCGTACCCGGGCTATACGATTTCACCTTTTTATGACTCGATGATTGCCAAGCTGATTGTCTGGGCGCCGACACGGTATGAGGCGGTCGCCAAGATGAAGCGGGCACTGGCCGAATTTGCGGTGGAGGGCATACATACGACGATTCCTTTCCACCAGAGACTGCTGGAGCATCCGGTGTTCTTGGACGGGAATTTCGATATCAAGTTCCTCGAAGAGTATGAAATTTAGGACGACTTCTCATCGTTTGTCATAAAGTTCGCCAAATGATATAGTATGTTTAATAAGAGGCGAACTGCCCGCTTGAAGTGTACCAACAACTTTTTTATGCAGGAAAGGTGTGAAGTCCAAAATGAGTACATTGCCGACAGAATATGAACGTACGGAAATCGGTGAAATCCAGATCGCTCCTGAAGTGATCGAGGTTATCGCCGGTTTGGCGACCGTTGAGGTTAAAGGTGTGGCCGGAATGAGCGGCGGTTTCGCCGGAGGAATCGTGGAACTTCTCGGACGCAAGAACCTGTCCAAGGGAGTTAAGGTTGAGGTTGGGCAGCGCGAGGCTGCGGTAGATGTATCCGTGATCATTGAATACGGCAACCGTCTTCCCGAAGTGGCTGCTGAAATTCAGCGCAACGTTAAGCGTTCCATTGAGACCATGACCGGCCTTACCGTTGTGGAAGTGAACGTGCATATTCATGATGTGCAGTTCAAAAGCAATACAAGCATTGACAAGAGCGAAGACACAGATGCGGTTATCCGTGTGAAGTAAAGGCTTTGTTCTTCCTAAACCCTCGGGCAGTACGTCGAGGGTTTACCTTAATTTAGGGAGGTTGTGAGACTCGTGGCCAAAATTCTGGACAGGCTTCTGCTGTTCCTGTACAGCTTAAGTATTGGAATACTATCTGTAATTGCCATCCTCCTCTTAAGCGGTGTCATCCCGGACAAGTATGAGATTTCGGACGGACCGGCGGTATATATCGCTGCGATCTCGGTAGCGGTCATTCTGTTCCTGCTGAGCATCCGCTTCTTCTACATCTCCCTGCGCCGCGACCGCGCATCCCTGCCGTCTGTCGATCAGCGTACAGAGTACGGGGACATTCAGATCTCGATGGAGACGATTGAGAACCTGAGTCTGAAGGCTGCGGGCAAGGTGAAGGGCATCCGTGACCTGAAATCGCGCATCCGTGTCTCGCAGGCGGGGCTTGAGATTATGATCCGTGCGGTCGTCGACGGCGAGCATTCGCTGCCTCTGCTGACTACGGATGTACAGCGTCAGGTGCATGATTTCGTGCAGGAGACAACCGGAATTCCGGTGGCAGATGTGTCTGTATACATTGCTAACCTCACACAGTCACCAAGCTTCAAAAGTCGAGTGGAATAGAGGTGAGTTTCCCTTATGTCCTGGAGAGAAGTATGGGAAAGTCACGGGGGTAGAATTACCGGAGTTGCCTTCGGTGTCTTTCTCGGATTGATTTATCTGATTAGCGGTTTTTGGGATATGCTGTTCTTTGCACTGGTAGTGTTCATCGGATATACGCTTGGCAAAAGAAAGGATACCGCGCAGGGTCCCCTGTTTCAATGGCAGGAGATCGCAGAGCGGCTGTCCGGGCGCTGGCGTCCCTTCAAATGAACCGTGATAGTCTTTCTCCCGGAAGCCTGGAACCCGTTTCTTTGAGTTGCTGACCTGCGGAAGAGAGGCTGCGCGGTTTTTTTATTACAAGCAATGGCTCCAGTTAGTGTTGGATGAGATCTGTAACATCAAAACAAGAATGAAGTTAGTTCGTAGGAGGAACACATGAAGAGACGTTTAGCAAGAGAAATTATTGTGCAAAGCCTGTACCAGATGGAAATGAACGATGTTGAGGTAACCGATGCGGTAGAAATGCTGATTGAAGAGGCGGCGGATGAGAACGAAACCGAACGCGTCATTACGGATGAGATCGAACTGAAGGCTTATGTAATAGAGCATGTCAACGGCGTATGGGAGCACAAAATGGCGATTGACGATATGCTGGAGCATTATCTCAAGGGCTGGCAGATGAGCCGTCTGTCACGCGTGGACCGTCAGATTCTGCGTCTGGCCACCTTCGAGATGATCTTCGCCAGCGATGTACCGGCCAAGGTGTCTGTCAATGAGGCGATTGATCTGGCCAAGCATTTCGGTACGGAGGATTCCGGTAAATTCGTGAATGGTGTCCTCGGCAAAATGATTCAGGATGTGGATACGCTTAGAGCGAAGCTGTAATTCAGCTTCAGCTCCGTTTCAGGCAGCAAGTGGCAGTAACAGGCTTATAAGCCTTCAATAGACAATAGGGGAGAGACTTACATGACAGCAGCGATTATCAGCGGTAAACAGGTATCGGAAGACATTCGGATCGGGATTGCCCGGGAGGTTGCAGACTTGGCAGAGCGCGGCGTGAAGCCGGGTCTGGCTGTCGTTCTGGTCGGTGAAGATCCGGCTTCCCAGGTCTATGTGCGCAACAAGGAGAAGTCCTGTATTGAGCTGGGCTTCCATTCCGAGGTGCACCGGCTGGATGCCGCTACCACCCAGCAGGAGCTGCTGGCACTGGTGGCAGACCTGAACAGCCGCAGCGACATAGACGGCATCCTCGTTCAACTGCCGCTTCCGAAGCATATTGAAGAGAAGGCCGTGATCGATGCCATCTCCGTGGAGAAGGATGTGGACGGCTTCCATCCGGTCAATGTGGGGAATCTCGTGATCGGCGATGACAGTCTGCTTCCCTGCACGCCTGCGGGAGTTATTGAACTGATCAAGCGTACCGGTACGGACATCTCCGGCAAGCATGCGGTGGTCATAGGCCGCAGCAATATTGTCGGCAAGCCGGTATCCCTGCTGCTGCAGCGTGAGAATGCAACAGTTACCATGTGCCACTCGCGTACAGCGAATATGGCCGAGCTTAGCCGTCAGGCCGATATTCTGGTGGTAGCAATCGGCCGGGCCAACTTCATCGATGCCTCGTTCGTGAAGCCGGGTGCGATTGTGATTGATGTCGGCATGAACCGTCTGGATACCGGCAAGCTTGCCGGGGACGTTGACTATGAGAGCGCCCGGGAAGTCGCCGGGTACATCACGCCGGTACCGGGCGGAGTGGGGCCGATGACGATCACCATGCTGATGAGCAACACGCTGACCGCCGCCAAACGCCGCCGCGGCTTGAAGTAGGCCGGACTTATGGCAGCAGAGCGGCAGATCTACTCCATCAAGGAGCTTAACAAATATATCCGCATGAAGCTGGATTCGGATGCGCTGCTGTCCGATGTATGGATTCGCGGTGAAATCTCGAATTTCACCCATCATGGAAGCGGGCATATGTACTTCACGCTGAAGGATGAGAGCAGCCGGATCAAGTCCATCATGTTCGCCTCGCATAACTCGCGGCTGCCGTTCGTGCCAAAGGAAGGCACCAAGGTAATCGCCAGGGGAAATGTGACGGTATATGAGCGGGACGGGCAATACCAGTTCTATGCGACACATATGCAGCCTGACGGAATCGGCAGCCTGTATCTGGCTTACGAGCAGCTCAAGAGCAAGCTGGAGAAGGAAGGCCTGTTCGCAGCGGAGCGCAAGCGTCCGCTGCCGCGATTCCCGCGCTGCATCGGGGTAGTGACTTCCCCGACAGGAGCGGCTGTGCGGGATATCATCATCACCTTGCAGCGCCGCTACCCGCAGGTGGCAATTGTGCTGTACCCTGTTCTAGTGCAGGGCAAGGGGGCCAGCCCGTCCATTGTACAGGCTATCCAGAACCTGAATGCCATGGGGGAGGCCGATGTGCTGATTGTCGGGCGCGGCGGCGGCTCCCTGGAGGAGCTGTGGGCCTTCAATGAAGAGGCCGTCGCCCGGGCGATCGGGGCCTCAAGGATTCCGGTCATCTCGGCCGTGGGCCACGAGACCGACTTCACGATCGCCGATTTCGCCGCCGATCTCCGTGCGGCCACCCCTACGGCAGCGGCGGAGCTCGCTGTGCCGAGCGCAGCCGAGCTGGCCGGGCAGCTGCGCACAGCCCGGCAGCGGCTGCACCAAGGGCTGCTGCGCCGCTCGCAGCGCGGCGGCGAACGCCTTGCCGCGCTGCAGCGCTCGCTGGCGCTGGCCGGCCCCCGCCGGCAGCTGGCCCAGCATACGCAGCGGCTGGACATGCTGCGCGCGGCCCTGCTCCGCGCCGCCGAGACCAGGCACAGCCGTGCGCAGGGGCGCAGCGCGCTGCTGCACCAGAGCCTGCAGCGCTTCCATCCGCTGAGCAGCGTCAGCGCTGCCCGCCGGCGCACGGATGGCCTCACCCGTGAGCTGGCGGGAGCCATGCAGGCGCGCCTTGCAGAGAAGCGCGCACGGTTCGGGGCTGAGCTGCGCCATCTGGATGCGCTCAGCCCGCTGAAGGTCATGTCACGGGGCTACAGCCTCGTGTATGACGAGAAGGAAGAGCATTTAATCAAATCGCTGAAGGAAGTAGAGCTTGGCGATGTGGTCAACATAAAGCTTAATGACGGACAGCTAAACTGCCACGTATGGGGAATGAAGGAGGATGGCAAAACGAATGACAAAGGAAGCGGAACTGGATTTTGAAGGAGCCATGGAGCGCCTGGAGGGTATCGTGCGGGAGCTTGAGCACGGTGACGTTCCCCTGGAGAAGGCGATTGATTTATTCCAGCAGGGAATGAAGCTCTCGCAGCTGTGCGGCAGCAAGCTGGAGCAGGTGGAGCGCAAGATTGAGATGATCACTGTGGAGGATGGCGAACTGCGCAAGAAGCCGTTCGGCAACCGGCTGGAAGGCGACAGCGATGAGTCATTCTGAACTAGAACCACCCTTCCGGGCGGCAGCGCCGCAGGGCCGCGAACCGCTGGAGCAGTATATCGCTGACGTTAGCCGCTGGGTGGCCGGAGCGCTGTCGGCCATTGTGCCGGAGGAGTGGAATGTGCCCCGTGTTCTCAGGGAGTCGATGGAATACTCGCTCCAGGCCGGGGGGAAGCGCCTGCGGCCGTTGCTCGTCACCGCCGCGTGCGAAGCGCTGGGCGGCAACCGGGAAGCTGCGCTGCCCGTGGCGGCAGCGATTGAAATGGTGCATACCTATTCCCTGATCCATGACGATCTTCCGGCGATGGATAATGATGACTTCCGGCGCGGCAAGCTGACGAATCATAAGGTCTTCGGGGAAGCCATGGCCATTCTGGCCGGGGATTCGCTGCTGACCCATGCATTCTTCAGTGTGGTACAAGCCTCCCGCAAACACGGGGTTCCGGCAGAGCGCGTGTTGTCCATCGTGGAGGATCTGGCCGAGATGGCCGGTCCGCGCGGCATGGTCGGCGGCCAGGTCGCCGATATGGAAGGCGAGCAGGGAATGACCGACCTGCAGCAGCTTCAGTACATTCATTTGCACAAGACCGGCGATCTGATGATCTTCTCGCTGCTGGCGGGCGGCAGAATCGCCGGTGCGAATGAGGGGCAGCTGGAAGCCTTGCGCCGGTTCGGCACACAGATCGGACTGGCCTTCCAGATTCAGGATGATATTCTGGATTTGGTCGGCGATGAGAGCAAGCTGGGCAAAAAAACCGGCAGTGATATCAAGCAGCAAAAGGTGACCTACCCTTATTTCATCGGCCTTGAAGCTTCGCTCGAAGAGGTGAAGCAACTTACCGCTGCGGCGCATCTGGCGATCCTAAAAGGAGGGTTCCAGGACCCGTCCCGGCTGCTGGAAATTGCCGATTATTTGATGTCACGCGATCACTAAATGAAGTTTTGGTAAACGGCTGTGTTTCGGCAGCCGTTTCGTTTGTGTTATAATGGGGTTTATATTTTAACAACATCTAGGAAAGCGGGGAATACTCGTGCTGCTTCCACAAATAAATGATCCTCAGCAACTTAAAGCATTATCAGTCGAGGAGCTGGCAGCCCTTGCGGAAGAAATCCGCCGGTTTTTAATTGACAAACTTAGTGTAACCGGAGGGCATCTCGGATCTAACCTCGGGGTGGTGGAGCTCACGCTGGCCCTGCATTACTGCTACGACAGTCCCCGGGACAAGATGATATATGACGTTGGTCATCAGGCGTATGTGCACAAGATACTGACAGGCCGTCAGGACCGGTTCGATACACTGCGCAAGCAAGGCGGCCTGTGCGGCTTCGTGAAGCGTTCGGAGAGCGAGCATGATGTCTGGGAAGCAGGGCACAGCAGCACTTCCCTGTCTGCGGCTATGGGTATGGCTATGGCCCGGGATTTGAAGGGTGAGGACAATAGGGTCATCGCTGTTATCGGCGACGGTGCGCTTACAGGCGGTATGGCCTTTGAAGCGTTGAACCATATCGGACATGAGCGCCGCAAGCTGATGGTTATTCTCAATGATAATGAAATGTCGATTGCACCGAATGTAGGGGCATTGCATAATTATTTGAGCAAAATCCGCTCGGACCGGCACTATCTGCGGGCTAAGGACGAGGTTGAAGGCCTGCTGAAGAAGATTCCGGCAATCGGTGGAAGGCTGGCGAAGACGGCACAGAATGTGAAGGACGGCCTGAAGAACATGCTGGTTCCCGGTGTGCTGTTCGAGGAGCTTGGATTCACTTATCTGGGACCCGTGGACGGACATGATTTGGAGAAAATGATCGACACCTTCCATCAGGCGGATAATGTGTCCGGTCCCGTACTGGTACATGTGCTAACGACTAAGGGCAAAGGCTACAAGCCTGCGGAGACCGACTTCTATAAATCCCATGCGATCTCACCCTACAAAATCGAATCCAGCCAGTCCCTAAAGGCTGTGAAGCCTGTCAGCCACCCGATGTATACCGAAGTCTTTGGGGAGACGCTGATTGAGCTGGGCCGGCAGGATCACAGACTGATTGCGGTCACACCGGCAATGCCGGGCGGCTCAGGTCTGTTCCCGTTCGCCAAGGAGTTCCCGGACCGGATGATCGATGTCGGGATCGCTGAGCAGCATGCGGCTACCCTATGCGCCGCTCTGGCAATGGAGGGGATGAAACCGGTCTATGCGGTCTATTCCACTTTCATGCAGCGTGCTTATGACCAGATTGTCCATGATATCTGCAGACATAACGCCAATGTAATGTTTGCCATCGACCGGGCCGGGTTTGTCGGAGCAGACGGGGAGACCCATCAAGGAGTGTATGATATAGCTTTCATGCGTCATATCCCGAATATAGTGCTTATGATGCCTAAGGATGAGAACGAGCTGCGCCATATGATGAAGACGGCACTCGAATACAATGACGGACCTATTGCTTACCGGTATCCCCGGATCGAAGGGACTGGCGTTGCCTTAGAGGCTGAACTCCGTTGTCTGCCGATCGGTACCTGGGAGCGTCTGCGCCCCGGTGATGATTATGCGGTACTGGCTTGCGGTCCGATGGTTCAGATTGCCGAAGAGGCAGCGGAATCGCTGAAGCGTGAAGGCATTCAGGTCAGCGTAGTGAACGCCCGCTTCCTTAAGCCGCTGGATAACACCATGCTGCTTGAACTGGCGCATGCCGGAACGGGTATGGTAGTGCTGGAGGAGGCTAGCCAGGCGGGAAGTCTCGGCAGTGCGGTGCTTGAGTTCTTTGCAGAGCATGAAATTTATGATGCGCATGTTCATTTGATGGGAGTGCCGGATGTTTTTGTCGAGCATGGCTCCATCAAGGAGCAGCGGCAGGAAACAGGGCTTACCGTTGAAGCTGTGTGCGCACGTATTAAGTCAATGAAGGGGCTCAGCACTTATACCTATAAGTCAACTTCCACCTCGTAAGGGCAGGGCGGAAGCAGGACCGAAGTGATCAGGAGATGAACATGGAACACCCTAAGGAACGAATCGATGTGCTGTTGGTGGAGCAAGGCTTCTACGACAGCCGGGAAAAGGCCAAGGCCGCCATTATGGCGGGGCTGGTGCTTGCGAACGAAGAACGGATTGAAAAGCCGGGGATGAAGGTGCTCCGCAGCTCTGTCCTCAGAGTCAAGGGAGCACTGCACCCCTATGTCAGCCGCGGCGGCTTGAAGCTGGAGAAAGCCTTGCGGCAGTTCGGCATCGGGCTGACCGGCCGCAACATGCTGGATATCGGCTCCTCTACAGGAGGCTTCACCGATTGTGCGCTTCAGAACGGCGCAGCCCATGTGTATGCGATTGATGTGGGCCATAACCAGCTCGACTGGAGCCTGCGTAATGATGAACGGGTAACCGTAATGGAGCAGACCAACTTCCGTTACATGACCCCTCCTGATTTGAAGGGACCGGTACCTGACTTTGCCAGTATCGATGTCTCCTTCATTTCACTGAAGATCATTCTGCCGCCGTTAATGGCGCTGCTGAACCGTCCTGCTGATATCGCTGCGCTGATTAAGCCGCAGTTCGAAGCCGGGCGCGAGAAGGTGGGCAAGTCTGGAGTCGTACGCGAACCGGCTGTCCATCGCGAGGTACTGGTGAACGTGCTGTCCATGGCGGCTCAGCTGGGCTACACGCTTGCGGGACTGACCTATTCCCCCATTACCGGCGGGGAAGGAAATATTGAATTTCTGGCACACTGGAAGCTGCTGCCTGATGAAGCTGCGGAGCAGCCTTCATCGCAGCAGTCTTCTGCGGCTGAAGCACAGCCGAATAATTTCGCCGCGCTTGCCGATTCCGTCATTAAGGAAGCGAATGCAACCTTCAGCGCTGCGGGCCAAGGAAACTCATCCAAGAGATGAGTTTCTTTTGCTGCCTATATAATAATGTATAGGTTTCAATGGATACGGGAATTTCGCCGCTGATTGCCGCCCGGAAGCAGGATTTCACCCGCCCGCACGCGAATAGATTCACCGAGGTGATGGGAGTGGCGAGTTCGGACAAGGCTGTAGTGGCCCTTATGGGACTGGCGGCGGCAATCTTTATCCTTTACAGAATCTATATCTGGCTTCAGGGGTCACCGGGTTCCTTCATGAAGGATCGGGTGCCGATCAACAAGGTCATTCAGCCTCATCCGTCCATCGGTCTGCTGGAGGATGCCGGGTATGAGGTCGTCGGCGGCAAGCTAAAGATTCCGCTGTCTTTTCAAGTGAATGGGGCACCGATGTACAGCAGGCTGTTCATTGATTATGTAGCCACCAAGAATGAGGAGCATTACTATCTGGTCATCCTGTCCCGTCCCCGCAAGGAGCTTGAATTCACCGGCAGCGGACTCCGGGACCATATCCTCCCCTATCTGCTGATCTACCCGGATTGCAGCGGGGTGCTGTATGTGGATACGGTGACTTCCAACATTCATGTAATTAATTTCGGCAAGGACGACGGAGAATCCAGTTAAGCACTATATAAATACGGGAGGCAACAATGAAGGGACACAGGCATATCAAGATTAGAGAAATTATCTCGCAAAAGGAAATCGAAACCCAGGATGATCTGGTGGAGGCGCTGCGTGAAGCGGGTTTTCAAGTAACACAAGCTACCGTATCCCGCGATATTAAGGAACTGCTGCTGATTAAGGTACCGATGGATGACGGGCGGTACAAGTATTCCCTGCCTACCGACCAGCGTTACAATCCGACCCAGAAGCTGAAGCGGGTGCTGGTGGACAACTTTGTACAGATCGATTATTCCGCGAATCTGGTGGTGATGAAATGTCTTCCGGGGACGGCCAATTCCGTGGCTGCGCTGATCGACAATATTGACTGGCCGCAAATAATGGGCACGATCTCCGGAGACGACACGATCCTGATTATCTGCCGCCAGCCGGAAGACAGCAAGGACGTCATTGCTCAGATTATGGGCTATATATCGTAGTTCTGCCAATGGGCAGAAGGCAATCATCATGTCGGAGGTGCTGTATTCGTGTTAGAGACATTGTCTATACGCAATCTGGCCGTGGTTGAGGCGGTGGATGTGCATTTTTATCCGGGGTTCCATGTCCTTACAGGGGAGACCGGCGCCGGAAAATCAATTATTATCGATGCGCTCGCACTCATTGCCGGGGGACGCGGTTCCGCTGACTCCATCCGGTATGGGTGTGAGAAGGCCGAAATGGAAGCGCTTTTCAGTCTGCCGGGCAGCCATCCGGTCTGGGATACGCTGGAGCGGCTGGGCATCAGTGCGCAGCGTGAGGAGCATCTGGTGATCCGCCGGGAGATTACCTCCCAGGGCAAAAGCACTTCGCGCGTGAACGGCCAGATGGTTAATCTGAGCATGCTGCGTGAAATCGGGGAGCAGCTGGTCAATATTCATGGACAGCATGAGCATCAGAACCTGCTGAAGGCGGAACGTCACCTGGGGCTGCTGGATACTTACGGCGAAGCGGTGATCGGTCCGCTCAAGGCGGACTACCAGGAGAAATATACGGCCTTTGCCAAAGTGGAAAAAGAACTCCGGGAACTTCAGGAATCCAGTCAAAAGGCGTATCAGATGCTGGATTTATACCGTTTTCAGCTGGAGGAAATTTCTGCTGCGGGACTAAAACCGGGAGAAGATGAATTACTTGCCGAAGAACGGGTAAAACTATCCCACAGTGAGAAAATGATGGATTCAGTATCCGGCGCATACGAGCTGCTGTATGACAGGCAAGGGCTGGAGTCCATTGGCAATGTAATCTCCAGGCTGGAGGATGCGGTGCGTTACGATGAGAAGGGGCTGCGGGCCGTCTTCGAGCAGTTGCAATCCGCGTATTATCAGCTGGAGGATGCGGCGTTTCAGCTCCGCGACTACCGTGAAGAGATCGAGTTCAATCCGGCGCGGCTGGAGGATATTGAGAACCGGCTGGATCTGCTTACCGGACTGCAGCGTAAATACGGGGACAGCGTAGAGCAGATTCTGGAGTATTATCAGCAGATAGAGCGGGAGACCGATCTTCTGGAGAATAAGGATGAATATATTGCGAAGTTAACGGTCAAAAGGGACGGCCTGCTGGAAATCCTAATGGAGGCAGCCGAGGCTCTGAGCGCCGCGCGGCGGCAGTGTGCAACGGATCTCGCTTCACAGGTGGAAGGGGAGCTGAAGGATCTGCAGATGGAGCGGACCTCGCTTCAGGTCAACATGGAGACGCTGGAAGATCCGCGCGGCATGGAGTATCGGGGACGGCGGTACCGTCTGACCCGGCAGGGGATCGACAGCGCTGAATTTATGATCTCCCCGAATCCCGGCGAGCCGCTGCGTCCGCTGGGCAAGATCGCCTCCGGCGGAGAGCTGTCACGGATTATGCTGGCGATGAAGAGTATTTTTGCCCGGCATGATGCCATTCCTGTCCTGATCTTCGATGAGGTGGATACCGGGGTCAGCGGACGGGCGGCCCAGTCCATCGCAGACAAGCTGTACAAGCTGTCCTCGACCTGTCAGGTGTTCTCCATTACCCATCTGCCGCAGGTGGCGTGTATGGCGGATCATCAGTACCTGATTGCCAAAAAAGTCGAAGACGGACGCACGATGACTGAGGTGGACTCCCTCTCGGCCGAAGGCCGTGTGATGGAGCTGGCCCGGATGCTGGGCGGGGTGGAAATTACCGAAAAAACATTGCATCACGCACAGGAGATGCTGGGTCTGGCCGAGGCCAGCAAGGCAGCTGTAAGCTAAGCGGGACAATGATTGACAGTAATAAAAGCCTGGGGGCAAGGTTATCTTATAGGTACGCAATTGGCGACCACCTTTTTCGTCAAGCGAAAGAAGCAAAAGGGAGTGTGACAGCCATTGAAGCCTAACCTCAGGAAGTTAATGCCCGGCCTTTTATTTGCCTTCTTTCTCAGTTTATCAGGCATAACGGGACCCTCACAGATCCACGCAGCACCGCTTGAACATCAGCCGCCGAGGGCGGTACAGGGAACCGAGAATGAACTTAAGGTCATCCCCGGAGGTCAGACGATTGGCGTGAAGGTGAAGTCGGCAGGCGTGCTGGTTGTAGGTCATCATCTGATTGAAGTATCGGAGCAGTCCAAGATTTCACCCGGTGAGAACAGCGGCATACTGCCGGGAGATCTGATGATCTCCATCAACGGGGTGAAGCTGGACGAGGTATCCAAGGTAGCAAGGCTGGTCGAGCAGGCAGGCCGGAGCAATGATTCCTTAAGCATCATCTACAAACGCGGCGGCAAAGAGCATACAGCCCAGCTGAAGCCCGCGTATGACCGCACAGACAAGGTGTGGCGGCTGGGGCTCTACATCCGTGATTCCGCAGCAGGTGTAGGGACCCTCACTTTCTATGCCCCGAAGCAGGGGGTGTACGGGGCACTTGGACATGTCATCACCGACATGAACACAGGTACACCGATTGTGGTGGGCAGCGGCCAGATCGTGCAGTCCAGCGTCACTTCGATCTCCAAGAGCCAGGATGGGGATCCCGGGGAGAAACGGGCCCATTTTCTGAAGGAAAGCCAGGTTCTCGGCAACGTGGAGAGCAACACGGATTTCGGCATCTTCGGTAAAATGACCCGGAATCCCGAGCACAGCCTGTATCAGGAGCCGATTCCGGTTGCCATGAGCGCAGAAGTGAAGGAAGGCCCGGCACAAATTCTTACCGTGGTTGACGGTCAGCAGGTCGAGCGCTTCAACGTGGAGATCATTCATGTGGCCCGTCAGCAGACCCCTGCCACTAAGGGCATGGTGCTGCGCATCACCGACTCCCGTCTGCTGGATAAGACCGGAGGGATTGTCCAGGGCATGAGCGGCAGCCCGATCGTCCAGAACGGCCGTCTGATCGGCGCAGTTACCCATGTGTTCGTCAATGATCCGAAGTCAGGTTACGGCTGCTTCATTGAATGGATGCTTAGGGACTCCGGTGTAGTTCAACAGGATCAGGGGCTTCAATACAATCTTAAGGCGGTTTAGCCTTAAGATTTTTTTGTCGAAGGGCAGCGATTATCCTCGAAACGTGAAACAAAATATTTAATTATAAATCAACACCGAAAAAAAATAAAGAAAAATAATTTTCGACAGAAGGATATTCAAACCAGATGTCGAAACTTATAGGGAGAGAAGATGATCATTATTTTCTGAATAGCAGATATTTAAGGAGGAAGCAGCCAGTGCAGAATATTGAAGTATTGTTGGCCGATGATAACAGGGAGTTCACAAACTTGCTTGCTGAGTACATTACTGAACAAGAAGATATGACCGTGACAGGCATCGCCTATAATGGGGAAGAAGTGCTTCAGATGCTGAGCGATGCACGCAAGATCCCCGATGTCCTTATCCTTGATATCATTATGCCGCATCTGGACGGCCTCGGCGTGCTGGAACGCCTGCGTGATATGGATCTCAATCCGCAGCCCAAGATCATTATGCTGACCGCTTTTGGCCAGGAGAATATTACGCAGAGAGCCGTTCAGCTTGGCGCCTCTTATTATATTCTGAAACCGTTTGACATGGAGGTTCTGGCGAACCGTGTGCGTCAGCTGGTTGGCACGCAAGGCAGCATGAGCACTTCCGCAAGCATGTCCGGCTATTCTTCTTCCAGATCTTCCAGTAATGTGGTTCCGCTGTCCAAGGGCAAGAATCTGGATGCCAATATTACCTCGATCATTCATGAAATCGGCGTTCCTGCGCATATCAAAGGCTACCAGTACCTGCGTGAAGCCATCACCATGGTCTATAACAATATTGAAATCCTTGGAGCCATAACCAAGACACTGTACCCTGCCATAGCCGAGAAGTTCAAGACCACGCCTTCGCGCGTAGAACGCGCCATCCGCCACGCGATTGAAGTCGCCTGGACCCGTGGCAACATCGACAGCATCTCCCACCTGTTCGGCTATACCATTAATATCTCCAAATCCAAGCCAACTAACTCGGAATTTATTGCCATGGTAGCGGATAAGCTGCGCATTGAGCATAAGGTGGGTTGAAAGGGTTAGGAATCCTGCAAGAATTGCAGCAATACTGCCCAATCGAAGCGACCTATGCTGAAATCCTGCATGAAATGCAACAAAGCCAGCGCTAACTTACTCTAAACAACGAAATTTCTGCAAATGATGCAACAATATACCGTGGCCATTAATATTTATGAGTGGAATCCTGCAAGATGTGCAACAATGAAGCACCTGCATCCTTCACCCGTTAGAGTTATTTTGTTCTTTACACAAAGAAAGAAACCCATCGCCAGGCATCACTTATTGTTTTTACGTTCTTTTTACCTACGCTCTTGCGTTTGTCCTTAATTTCAGCATTATCTTTGATCAATCAAGTCACTCCTTCATGGAGTGGCTTTTTTTAGTTTATAATGAAGGGATAAGCAAAGGAGGTGGGAGAAATCATAGCGCAGATTCTTTTAGGGATCTGGATGCTCACACAAGCGGCTTGTCATTTTTTTGGACTTGATGTGTTCCTTCGGCAATCCGTTAGAGATAGTTTGAGTAAGGAGGAGCGGGCAACTTTCCAAAGAGGGATGGTGCTGCCTTATCTCATATTAGGGATGACTTTTATTGGAATGGGGATAGTAGAGCGTAAGGGGTTCCTATCCATGCCAGTTTTCCTTGGACTCTATATTATATTGTGTGCGGCGTCCTTGGCCGGGATATTGAGGAATAACAAAAAACATTTGGGCTATTATATGTGGTGAATCTATAGCAGCTAGTTACCGGATTGGCTGCCCGGAGCTATTGTGGCATCACCGCCGCAGATGGGCAGCGCGGGAGCTACAATCTTCGCCTCAAGCAGCTTGATCGCATGGGGACAGAGTGAGTCGCTTTTACAAAAGCTGGCCGGAAACGTAGCTAATCACGGTGAACAAGTCAGCGCAGCAGCTTCGACCGACTTAACTTTCCTGGCTTATCTGTTTGGCTCTTATATAGGTTTTTTCCACGCGGTCCGCATCCTTGAGCTGCTTACGCTGCAAGCCCGTGAATCTGGCATCCGTTAAGAATAATTCTGTAAAAGAAACTGACCAAGCCATGGCTTGGTCAGTTTTGTTATAAATATAAGCTTATATTTCATGTATCTTAGTTAACGGATTGGTTGTCCAGACTGCTCAGGTAAGCATCGGCTTCTTGATATGTAGGGTAATGCACGGCGAATTTGCCGAACAGTCGTTTCATTTGCATTTTCCAGACAGGGGAGTCTGCAACGTATACCCAGCCGCCTACCCCGGCTTCTATTGCACGGTCACCGGTTGGGGCGAGCATTCCGGCAACTTCAGGCGAGAGTACGGTCGGCGAGCCTGTCACATCGGTGACTCCGGTGAAGCCCGGCTTCAGCTGCTTCAGTGCATTTTCGAAATCTGCTATGTATGCGGGTACGTCACTCTCAGTCAACCCGTAGGCCCTAACGATCACCTGGTTTTTTGCAACATTGACTTCCATTGTGTAAGACATGAACATTCCTCCAGTTGTGGTATTAAGTTTACATTAGAGTATATCGGATAAAATTGGGGTGTTTTTGAGAGAATAAGGAAATCGGATCACGTGAGCCCGCATTTATGGGAATTAACTCCATATATATTAAATGGATGTGTTGGTTTTTACGGTTCAGAAACAAAGATTTTACACAAACAATTGTTATTATGAAACACAAATTGTTATCTTGTGTTATGATATAGGTAGAGGTGGCTCAAATGAACGATTTCGATAATTACCCCGATGAGCTGGGGAATTTCATCCGGCACTTCAGAAAGGCCCGCGGATTAACCCTCAGGGGGCTGGAAGAGAAGAGCGGCATCAGCTATTCACAGCTCAGCAAGATTGAACGGGGAGAGAGTATACCGCTGAAGGATAACCTCGACAAGATCATTGAGGCCCTCGGAGGAGATCTCAAGAACCGGATGTATCATTTGGCCGACTATATGCCTGATATCGAGTACATCAGGACACTCAAGCAGGGATACAAGCTGCCGCAGCATAATCAGTCTCAGGACTATATCTACGAGACGGCATTTAACAAGCTGAAGGAATTCCGGGCGAAGGAAGACAAAGAAACGTCATATGTTTCCTTCGATTCTGACGAGGTCATCGTTTATGAAACGGAATATGGGGCAGGAATGGTTATTGAGAAGATTGAGAAGTACAACCTGACCGATGTGCTGAACGATAAATTCGAGGGAAGTCTGGACAGTCTCCGCAGGCAGCCGCGTCAGGGACGCCAGGCGTACTTATTCGGTGAATGGTTGCGTGAAGGTATCTATGAGCTGAAGGAAGACGAACAGGACCAGGTTATTCAGGCCTTGAAGGAATTCACCCAGTTCAAAGTGCAGCAGATCAAGGGCATATATAAGTAATGAAGGGCCCGGCTTAGCTTGCTTCAAAAATGAATAATGTTGCCCTTTCTTGCAGCCATCTATTCATCTTGATCCATAAACAAACTACAATTGGTTAGACAGAAAAGGGGATAAGAAACATGAGAATCAATATGAAGTTTACCAGCAAAGGAAAAGCTGCAATCGAGAATTTCAACAACGAAGAGCTGCTGGAGATTTTTGCACGATACATCAAGACACTGACCAAAAAATACGATATCGAAGTAGATGTACCGCTTGAAGTGAATCAGAATATCGTTGCCGATGGAACCGTCATTGCCATGGCTCAGAACGTCAAATGTGATGCCGAGACCTTCTTCAAAGAGCTGGGACGCGACATCAAGGTTCCCCTGAAAAAGCGCCTCGGCGGTAAGCTGGAGAACGTGTTCAAGACCGAAATCATCGAGTAGACAGCAGTTTGTTACACACCAAAAACCATCCCCGCATCAAGTGGAGGATGGCTTTTTGACGTCTGTGTGAGTAGATCTTATGGGTCGAGAGCACTGCATTCTAATGATGTTGGGTACCTGAGAGATTCCGTGTGGTGAGCACGTTTCTGATAATCTGAATAAAGTCCGGGGAAGCCTTGGCTTCCAGCGCCAATTCGTAGATGTTCATTAATTGTTCGTTAGACAATAGCTCAAGTGATGAGGGGCGCGGAGAAGGATGAAAGTAAGTATCCATTGTATTCCTCCATCATAGTTGAGAGTAGTGGAAAAGATAATTAAGATATTAATGAAATGCTTCTATGTAAATGGTACCATCTGGAATATAATCCGTCTGCTGTAATTCGCCCTCTGAATTTTACTTTACATAAGTTGGATAATATGTGATAATAGTTGATTTTGAGATGGATCGAAGTCAATCGTTCCGTTCTCTCCACTGTTTTAGCCATATATGACCCAAAAAAGCAGCGATCCTCCTATGAAGGATCGCTGCTCTCTTTACATTCTATGACGGTGATTCATTCTTCTGCGAAGCCAGAAATCTGCGGATACGTGGTTCATTGGATTCCGATACAGTAGCGAATTGTTCCCCTTGATTGAACAGAACAATCTTCCGTTCCGGATCATAACCGTCAATATTGCCAATGTTGACTACATTGCTGCGGTCAAGACGTTCAAAGCCCATGCCTCCGTAAGCTGTATACAAATCGGAAAGAGTGGTAGGGAGAACAAATTCGCCTTCTTTCGTATGGACGAATATCGTATTCTTGTGGTTAGAGAAATACAATATCTCCTCCTCCCGGATACTGCGGGAAGAGCCGTCGTTTAGTAAGACACGCATGTACTCCCCATCCTTGTGTAATTACTTGCGTAATTCTTTTGGTGCTTCCGGGCTGTGTAACATCGGTTTCATAATTGAAACAAAGAAACGGGCAGATCTGGCAAGAACGGCAGAGGCCTGTTTTGCTAGTACTTTTTTCACTGAGTTCTCCTCCTTGTCCAAGGGATGACTGTTAAGGATTGAACCAGAAATGCTATCCCTATGACAGTTGATTGCAGAAAGAAATTGGATGATACCAGTGCTATAGAAACCAACTTCAGTAAAGGATATATTGAAGTGGGAATTCTCGTATTTCTATCAGGGTTCGGAGCGAAAGTAACGATTATGATCAAACTAAGTACATTTGCTATCCACAGTGTGGAATTAGATACGGTAATAAATGAGGGCAAAACAGTACTTAAAAAGATTGTGACAATATTACACGCCAAGGCTGTCTTGAGATGAAAACCGCCAGAGCTGAGACGAAGTATACAAAAACATAAGAGGAATGTTATACACTCTGAAAAACGCCCAAAAGAAAAACTTATGATCGCTGTGCTAACTATAATAAGTAGAGTATTAAGAATAATGCCGAGCGAGTATTGCATAGTCTCAACGGAATGGGTCTCCTCAGGATTAGCATTCTTGATGCTAACGGCAATTCTATGAGCTAATGAATTCATCTTGGGTTCGATCCTTTTTGTATGAAAGATACAGGTAAGCATACAGAAGAATAGCATTTATTACAGGTATCAAGAAGAAAAATTGAGAGTATTTTTGTGTTAGAATCATCATTAGTATTACTAAGAATATGGAAGGTGCACTTAAAAGGAAAATTTTAATTTCACGATTTGCTATCGTGACTTTAATTTTTTGTTTATCAGGAACAAAATCAAAACCTTTTCTATATTTACCAATATAAAAACCGATTACGCTTGTTATTAGAACAGAAATAGATTGTAGAACATAAACGCTTATTGCCGTAAATGGAGGTTTAACCGAATATAAAAATGTTGAATTTATAATAAAATAACATGTCGATTGAATGAGCATATACGATAAATAGGCTAAGCCAGTCATTATGGCAGCATAGAATACATGGATCCTGAATAAAAGCCAAAAAAAGAAGAAGGTCAACAGATATTGGATGAAAACATCTGTGAGCACCATTTGATAATCAATACGAAGGGCGTAAGATACAAAGGCCATAATGGCGCCAGCGAACACTATTTCCACAGGATAAATATCAATCTTAAAAACTTTGAAAGCTAAATAAAACATAGCGTATGCTTCCAATATGGAAAACGCCATATATAGCACAAAATCCAACATGTGTACACTCCCAAAGAGTCGAGTCGATTAACTAATCTGTAATCCTGGTGATATTATACATAATAGGTTAAGATACAACAACAGGTTTTGACACAATCCGGCAAATATTTCTTAAAAATTGGTTTGGAGAGGGGTTTTTACCATGAATCAGCGTCCTGCGCAAGGAGAGTACACCGAATTTCAATCCAGATATATTACGCTGGTGCCGCCGGAAGGAGAACTGAGCGTCATTTTAAGAGAGCAGACTCAGCAGATGCTGGCTTTGCTCGGCGGGCTGACAGAGGAGCAAGGGGCTTACCGCTATGCCCCCGGGAAGTGGAGTATCAAGGAAATGCTAGGGCATCTGACGGATAATGACCGCATTATGTCTTACCGCTTGCTTTGTTTTGCGAGGGGAGAACAGGCGCCGCTGCCGGGCTATGAGGAGAATGACTATGCGGCTGCCGGGGCATTCGACCGCTTCACCCTGCAAGAGATGATTGCGCACTACCGGATCGTCCGGGAGTCCACCTTGGCGCTGGTAGACAGTTTGGCGGATGATGATTATCTTCGCACGGGCAGCGCCAATGGCAATGCGATGTCGGTTAGAGCGCAGATTGCTCTGATCATCGGACATGAGCAGCATCATCTGCGGATTCTTCATGAACGTTATTTGAACTAGAACCTTACGGGCCTTGTTCTTCAGAGGTGTTTGGCTTAGCGTAACGGACTGAGATGCTCTAATTTGGGAAGAAAGTCGCCAATAGGGCGAGTAACGGACTCCATAGGCCTTATCCTTTGCACTCTAGCTCCGAAAGGTCTCATAGAGAGACTATAAGGCCGCCTGAGTCCGTTACGCTGCAAAAAGTGGCGTTTTCGCGGGGATAAGATCTCTCCGGTCCGTTAGATTTTGGGTGGATAGGGTTTAACGAGCTTACCCATCCTTTTTAATCTGATGCTCTACTAGAAGGAGGTGACACGCGTGGGCCTGCTCAGACACATCTGGCATTTCTTCGTCCCGCAGGAGCGCACATTAGTGTACACGACTTTCGACCAGGGACAATATTTCCAGGTCAAAAGCCGCCTCGCAGCAGCAGGTATCCCGCACCGTTCCCGGATTAACGGCGGGATGAGGTCTGCTACTCAGCGTGCTAACTTTGACGGGAAGGCTGCGGCCCAGCATGATCTGTACATCCGCAAGGAGGATGAGCATCAGGCACTTCAGGCAATTCAAGCGCCTCAATAGACCGGAACACAAAAAAACGCATTCGGGCCGGATCAGGGCTGGAGTGCGTTTTTTTGTTTAAATATAAGAATTTATAGGTTGCACGTGACGAATTATCCTTCTATTTCTCGCTGAAACGGTACCGTCCTTTAAAAGGACGGCAAAGTGTTTCCACTTGTATATTTAGGGTATTTTACAATGGAGGGTTCTTGTGGCATTTCCGGCAGACCGGGTAATAGGCTTCATTGCCGCCGATCTGAATCTGTTTGCCGCTGTATACAGGCTTGCCGTCCTCGACCCGCAGCGCCATGGTGGCTTTCCGTGCGCAGAACCAGCAGATGGTTTTCATTTCTTCAATCTTGTCGGCGTAGATCAGCATATATTTGCTGCCTTCAAACAGATTGTTCTGGAAATCATTTTTGAGGCCGAAGGCCATGACCGGAATGCCAAGCTCATCCACAATACGCACCAATTGCAGGATGCAGTCCTTGCTCAGGAACTGGCACTCATCGATGAGTACACAGTGCGGCTTCGGCAGACTGCTGCTGACAATGCTGAAGATATCGGTATGCTCGTCGATAGGAATGGCCTGCTTGCGCAGTCCGATCCGGGAGGAGATATATCCGACTTCGTCCCGGTCGTCAAGGGATGGAGTGAAGAGGAGCACCGACTTGCCCTGCTCTTCATAATTATGTGCAACCTTGAGAATCTCAATGGATTTGCCGCTGTTCATAGCCCCATACCTGAAAAATAACTGTGCCATCGTCCATCTGTCCTTTCAATGTTCAGCTTCGCTGAGTATTCATCCGAAAAATGCGACCTTACTAGAGTATCATACTCGGGGCCGGGGGTGCCAGTGAAAACCTATCTTCCGCCCGGGATGTGCTATAATGAACGCAATTGTGTCTTCAGCAGGAGAATATAGGGAACAGAAGGGAAGTCAGTCAGGTGACAGAGAAATTGGAGCAATACAAGGAACGGGTCAATCTGCTTCGGGAGAAGGGGGAGCTTATCCCCGATACGGAGCAGCTACTGGAAGAAATGCTGGCGGAGCTTACTGAACTCAGCCGCAGCAATAAGGCACTGCGCCGGGTCATTCTGAAGTCGGGGCAAGGCTCTGCGATGTCCACCCGCCTGCGGGATGCGCTCTACGAATAAGCAAATGGGGTATCTTCGATGAAGCTAATTTTGACTTTTCTTAAAAAATACCGTGTCGCCGCCATTGCTGCGCTGGTCATGATGCTGATTGAGCTGGCCGTGGAGCTGTCACAGCCGCTGCTCATCTCCAAAATCATAGATGACGGAATCCGGCAACAGGACACGGCTATTGTCTGGCTGTGGGGCGGTGTGCTGGTGGGGAGTGCCGCTGTGGCGTTTCTGGCGGGAATACTCAGCTCCTTTTTTGCATCACATGCAAGTCAGGGGTTCGCGTTCGACCTGCGTGACAAGCTGTATGAAAAGGTACAGTCGTTCTCTTACGATATATTTAGCCGCTTCCCTACCTCGTCCCTGATCACCCGCCTTACCGGCGATGTATCGCAGATTCAGGATACGATATTCATGGGGCTGCGGTTCATGACCCGCATTCCGCTGGTTGTGATCGGAAGCGTGATTATGGCGCTAGTTGTACATATCAAGCTGGGGCTGCTGTTGACGGTAACCCTGCCGTTTTTGGTAATATTCATGATCTGGCTGATGCGCAGAGCCTCCGAGCTGTTCCGCAATGTGCAGAACCGGCTTGACGGCGTGAATGGTGTCATTCAGGAGAATCTGACCGGAATCCGGCTGATCCGTGTATTTGTGCGGATGGGCCATGAGATTGGGCGGTTCGCCTCGTTCAGCGGAGAACTGATGCGATCGACTGTTGCTGCGCTGCGGCTCACCGAGACCTCGACACCGTTCATTATGATCATCGTCAATGCGGGGATTCTGGCTGTGCTCTGGTTCGGACGGATTGAGATCTCTACGGGTGACGCGACGCTCGGGCAGACGGTTGCCGTCATTAATTATTCCTTGCGTACGATGGGAGCGCTGTCAGCCCTGTCCTGGATCATGGTCAGCTTCTCCCGTGCACGGGCTTCTTCGGTACGGATTACTGAAGTGATGGCGGCAAGCGAAGGCCCGGGAGAGCTGGGCATGGCGCCCGCAGAAGGGACTTCGCCAGCTATTCAAGGCAAGCTTGAATTCCAGCAGGTCAGCTTCAGCTATCCGGGCAGCGATATTAAGGTACTGGAGGACATCTCCTTCACGGTGCGGCCGGGCGAACGTATAGCGATCATGGGCGCAACCGGCTCAGGCAAAACCTCTCTGGTCACGCTGATTCCCCGGCTGTATGAATGCGGCAGCGGGCAGATCAGGGTGGACGGACAGAAGCATACAGAGATGAATCTGCAGGAATTACGGGGTTCCATTGGCTATGTGCCGCAGGAGGTGCTGCTGTTCACCGGTTCGATCCGGGAGAATATTGCCTGGGGGAATGTGAAGGCCAGTCAGGCAGAGATCGAGCAGGCGGCAGCAGCGGCACAGATTCATGAGACGGTTGCCGCGCTGCCGCAGGGCTACGACACTGCCCTTGGGCAACGCGGAGTCAATCTGTCGGGCGGGCAGAAGCAGCGTCTGAGCATTGCGCGGGCCCTGGTGCGCAGACCGGCGATTCTGATTCTGGATGACAGCACCAGTGCGCTAGATGCGGTGACGGAGGGGCTTTTGCTGGCGGAGCTTAAGAAGTTGTCCTGCACGACCTTCCTGATTACGCAGAAGATCAGCTCGACCGCCTCGGCGGATCTGATTCTGCTGCTGGACGAAGGCCGGCTGATTGCGCAGGGGACCCATACCGAATTAATGGACCAATCTGCGCTGTACCGCAAAATCTATCAATCGCAGACAGAGGAGGCGCAGCATGTTCAAAGCACTCATTGAGCCGTTCCGCCATCCGAAGCTGGATGTAGGCCATGGCGAGGCCAAGGTCTTCGGGGCGATGGGCAGCCGGAAGCCGAAGGCTAAGGCGAAGAACTGGTCCGGGACACTGGGACGGATATGGACGTATCTCGCCAAACGCAGAACGAAGCTGGTCCTGGTGCTGTTCATGGTTCTGCTAAGCTCAGCCTTATCGCTTCTAGGACCTTACCTGATCAGCCGGGCGGTGGACGATTATCTGGGCGGAGAAGGCGGCAGAACGTGGGGCATCTTCCTGCTGGTGCTGGCGCTGGTCTACCTGCTGAATTCCCTGGTCTCCTGGCTGCAAAATGTCTGGATGATCGAGGTGGCCCAGGAGACGGTATACCGGATGCGGACGGATCTGTTCTCGCACCTGCACCGCCTGCCGATCTCCTTCTTCAACCGCAGGCAGCAGGGCGAGATTATGAGCCGCCTGACCAATGATATCGAGAATATCAGCTCAACGCTGAACAGCTCGGCGATTCAGATTTTCTCCAGTGTCCTGACGCTGGTGGGCACCGTTGGCGTGATGCTGTGGCTCAGCCCGCTGCTGACGCTGCTGACTTTCATCGTGGTGCCGCTGATGATGCTGGGCATGCGCTGGATTACCCGGCGGACCGGGCCGCTGTTCAAGGAGCGGCAGCGCAACATGGGGGAGCTGAACGGGTTCATCGAAGAGACCTTATCCGGGCAGCGGATTATCAAAGCCTTCTCCCAGGAGGAGCGGGTTATTACCGGCTTCAGAGAACGCAATACACGGATTATGTTGTCAGGGTATTGGGCCCAGGCCATTTCAGGCTTCATTCCCAAGCTGATGAATGGTCTGAACAACCTGAGCTTTGCCATCGTGGCCGGAGTCGGGGGGCTGCTTGCGATCCGCGGACTGGTGACGGTGGGGATTATTATCGCTTTTGCCGAATATGCCCGCCAGTTCACGCGGCCGCTGAATGATCTGGCGAACCAGTGGAACACCCTGCTGTCGGCGATTGCCGGTGCGGAGCGCGTCTTCGAGGTACTGGATGAAGAGACGGAGGCCCGGGATGAAGGCGCGGCGGTGAAGCTGGCGCATGTCGAGGGAGCCGTGAAGTTCACGGATGTATCCTTCTCCTATGACGGGGGCGGGGATACGCTGCAGGATATTAGTTTTGAAGCGAAGCCGGGGGAGATGATCGCGCTGGTCGGACCTACCGGGGCTGGCAAAACGACGCTGATCGGCCTGCTGTCCCGCTTCTACGATCCAAGCCGGGGAAGCATTACGCTGGACGGGCGGGAGCTGTCTACGGTTACCCGCGAGAGTCTGCGCAGCCATATGGCCTTCGTCCTCCAGGACTCCTTCCTGTTCAAAGGCACGATCCGCGATAACATCCGTTACGGCCGGCTGGATGCAACCGATGAAGAGGTGGAGGAGGCCGCGAAGCTGGCCAATGCCCACGCCTTCATTATGAGACTCCAGGACGGCTACGACCGGATGCTGTCGGTAGACGGCAGCGGCATCAGCCAGGGGCAGAAGCAACTTTTGGCGATTGCCCGGGCAATACTGGCGAATCCGTCCATGCTGGTGCTGGATGAGGCTACGAGCAGCATCGATACGGTGACCGAGATCAAGATTCAGGAAGGACTTCAGGCGCTGATGCGCGGACGGACCAGCTTTGTCATCGCCCACCGGCTGGGCACGATCCGTGCGGCCGACCGCATCCTGGTACTGGAAGGCGGACGCCTGCTTCAGCAGGGCTCCCATGAGGAGCTGCTCCGGCAGGGGGGCCTCTACAGCGAGCTGGTGCGGGGGAGTAAGGAAGCGGCTGGGGAGTGAACAAGCGCTGAATGAGCGTGAGCAGGCGTGTGATGCAGCTTATGAGAGAGCGGGATGTTTGACAGTTGGGATGATGGAAGGCAGTATGTGGAGGTCAAAGAGAGCAGAGACTCAGGCGGTTAAAATGTGCTTGAGGGGCTTGAGATGCGGTATATATGGACTTCAGATGCAATAAGAGTGAGGTAATTGTAGTTTGTGCAACAGAAAACCGGATTTGCAGTGAAAAAGCTCCGTCTGCTGTATTTGGTACAATTGATTTTGCGGACTAGAGGGTAAAAGCGGGTTTGAGCAACATTCTGCTGCACGAAGTACAATAGCTTCTGATTTCTGCCGGATATGGCTCTATTCTGCTGTACATTGTACAATTGCTCTATTCGTATCCTGTCCAGCAGGTAACTCATAGCGGGTCTGATCAATAACCAACAAGGGGATGCCTCAGCAGCCGGTTCGTTCATGGCTTGAGGCATCCCCTTGTTCGATTCATTTGGTACCATTCATTATAAGATTAGGAGCGGGCTTCGGAGGAAGGGGGCTGCTGCGCCTGTTGCTTCTCCCGGAAGCGGGGACCTACGTAGTTCTTTTTGCGGTCGCGGGTTAGAATCCAGCCGCCGAGGAAGGTCATTCCTGCCAGGAATAGGAGCAGCCCACCGCCGAAATGCAGCCACGCAAATTTGGGAATGGCAGTCTCATCGCCATGCATGGCGAAATAATTGAAGAGATCATCCTTCATCATCAGGAAGCCCGTCATGGCCAGGAGGCCGGGGATGACCAGGATCAGTATGGCAATGAAGCGTGAAATCAGCAGTTTCATCACAGTCGCTCCTCTTCGCAGCCGTTTGAATTCACCCATATGATAACGCTTTAACCTGCAAAAGTCCATGAATACATGACGATTGTAAGTTTTGTATTACACCCGAAAGAGAGTACAATATAATAGATTGAACTGAATTCAAGAGGAATGACTGGAGGATACATATCATGACAATGACCTGTGATGTGGCGATACTTGGCGGAGGCACCGGCGGTTATGTGGCAGCGATCCGCGCTGCGCAGCTGGGCAAATCCGTTATCGTTATTGAAATGGACAAGCTGGGCGGAACCTGCCTGCACCGCGGCTGTATTCCCAGCAAATCACTGCTGCGCAGTGCAGAGGTATTGGCTGAAATCAACGAGAGCGAAAGCTACGGTATAGAGACTACGGGCACCAAGCTGGTGTTCCCCAAAGTGCAGGAGCGCAAGGAAGCGGTAGTGGAGCAGCTTCATCAGGGCGTGCAGTATCTGATGCGCAAGCACAAGATTCAGGTGCTGAAGGGCAAAGGCCGGATCATCGGCCCTTCGATCTTCTCCCCGCGCAGCGGCGCAGTGGCTGTAGAACTGGAGAATGGCGAGATGGAGACGGTGGTCTCCAACAATCTCATTATCGCTACCGGCTCGCGTCCGCGCGTACTGCCGGGCCTTAAGCCGGACGGCAAGGTCATTCTGAGCAGTGAGGAAGCACTGACGCTTGAGGAGCTGCCGGGCTCGATCATTATTGTAGGCGGCGGGGTTATCGGAGTGGAATGGGCATCGATGCTGGCTGATTTCGGAGTACAGGTGACAGTTGTCGAGACTGCCGGACAACTGCTGCCGCAGGAGGATGAAGAGGTGGCCCGTGAGCTGCTGCGTCTGCTGAAGAAGCGCGGGGTCCGGGTCTTGACCGGTACTACGGTGGATGCAGAGACCTGTACGGTGTCGGAGACAGGAATTACGATTGAAGCCCGCAAGGGGGAGCAGAGCCAGAGCCTGTCGGCAGACAAGCTGCTCGTATCCGTGGGACGCGTGGCGAATATCGAGAATCTCGGACTGGAAAATACAGATATCCGCTTCGACACAGGTGTCATTGCGGTGAATGCCAATATGCAGACAGGTGAACCGCATATCTATGCGATTGGGGATTGCATCGGCGGATTGCAGCTGGCGCATGCGGCCAGCCATGAGGGCATTCGTGCCGTCAACCATCTGGCAGGGGAAACGCTCCATACGTATGAAGCCCATCTGGTTCCCCGCTGTGTCTATACACGGCCGGAGGTGGCAAGCGTCGGGTACACGGAGAAGGAAGCGAAGCAGCTCGGCCGCGAGACGGTAACCGGCAAGTTCCCGTTCTCCGCCATCGGCAAAGCCATTGTCTATGGCATGAAGGACGGCTTCGTGAAGGTGGTGGCTGACGCGAAGAACGGGGATATTCTCGGCGTGCAGATGATTGGCCCGCATGTGACCGATCTGATCGGTGAAGCGGCGCTGGCCCAGATTCTGGATGCTACACCTTGGGAGGTCGGGGAGGCTGTTCATGCCCATCCTACCTTGTCTGAGATTATCGGGGAAGCCATGCTGGCGGTGGATGGAAGAGCCATCGGATTCTAGCCTGCGACAAAGTGATCAAATAGATGCCGGATGGAGCTGACACGCGTGTAACTCGCATGGATTGCTCCTTACCGGCTATATTGGTTCATTTGGGGGCTTATTTTGGTTTTCTTTTTGCGGGGAAAGCGATTATAATGAATTTAGTACCTGGTTATAAGATCAGGGCATATATATAGGATTAGAATCACGCTCCACCCCTAAGCGGACACTCCGGGCTGGCAGGTATGCGGCACATCAGGAGTGTATGAACGCCAACCAAACTTTTAGGAGGTACCTCTTATATGGAATCCCAAGGTACTGTAGACACGGTTAACAGACATAAGCAGCTTGGACTCACAGACGGCCAGGTTATCGATATGTACAGATTCATGCAGCTTGGACGGAAATATGATGAGCGCAGTCTGCTGTTACAGCGTGCTGGCAAGATCAATTTCCATGTATCCGGCATCGGGCAGGAGGCGGCACAGGTTGCGGCGGCTTTTGCCCTCGACCGGGAGAATGACTACTTCCTTCCCTATTACCGGGATTATGCGTTTGTCCTCTCTGTCGGAATGACGACACGCGAGCTATTGCTCTCCGTCTTCGCCAAGGCGGAAGATCCCAACAGCGGCGGGCGGCAGATGCCGGGCCACTTCGGACACAAGCGCCTGCGGATCGTAACAGGCTCAAGCCCGGTCACGACCCAGGTTCCGCATGCTGCGGGCTTCGCGCTGGCGGCCAAGATGCAGAAGAAGAAATTCGTCTCCTTCGTCACCTTCGGGGAAGGCTCCAGCAATCAGGGGGATTTCCATGAAGCGTGTAACTTTGCCGGTGTGAATAAGCTGCCTGTGATTATTTTTTGCCAGAACAATCAGTATGCGATCTCGATTCCGGCCCACAAGCAGCTTGGCGGCAAGGTCAGCGACCGTGCGCTTGGCTACGGCTTCCCCGGCATCCGGGTGGACGGCAATGACCCGCTGGAGGTCTACCGCGTAGTGAAGGAAGCCCGGGAACGTGCGGTTGCCGGTGAAGGCCCAACGTTGATTGAAGCGATGATGTACCGCCTGTCGCCGCATTCCACTTCGGATAATGACCTGGCTTACCGGACCCAGGAGGAAGTCGATGAGAACTGGAAAAAAGACGGCATCGCTGCGTTCCGCACCTACCTGACCGGACTCGGTCTATGGAGTGACGATCAGGAGCGGGATCTGGTTGCCGAATATAATCTTGAACTGAAAGAGGCCATAACCTACGCCGAGAATGCGCCGTTCCCGAAACCGGAAGATACGCTGCTGCATGTCTACGATGAATCCGGCCTGAAGGGGGGCGCTTAAGCAATGGCGATGATGGAATATATCGATGCAATCCGGCTGGCGATGAAGGAAGAGATGGAGCGCGATGAGTCTGTGTTCGTGCTGGGTGAGGATGTCGGCGTGAAGGGCGGCGTGTTCACAACGACCAAAGGCTTGCAGGAGCAGTTCGGCGCCGAACGTGTGCTGGATACTCCACTTGCGGAGTCGGCCATAGCAGGCGTGGCTATCGGTGCTGCGATGTACGGCATGAAGCCGATTGCCGAGATGCAGTACTCGGATTTCATGCTGCCCGCCACGAACCAGATTATCAGCGAAGCCGCCAAAATCCGCTACCGTTCCAATAATGACTGGAATTGTCCAATCGTGATCCGCGCCCCTATCGGCGGCGGAATCTTCGGCGGACTGTATCATTCCCAGTGCCCGGAGTCGATCTTCTTCGGGACGCCGGGACTTAAGATTGTGGCCCCTTATTCGGCTGCCGATGCGAAGGGATTGCTCAAGGCCGCTGTCCGTGATCCTGATCCGGTGCTGTTCTTCGAGAACAAGAAATGCTACAAGCTGATCAAGGGTGATGTGCCGGAAGGCGACTACACGGTGCCTATCGGCGAAGCGAATCTCCTGCGTGAAGGCAGCGATATTACGGTGATAGGGTATAGTTTGCCGCTGCATTTTGCTATGCAGGCTGCGGAAGAGCTGGAGAAGGAGCATGGCCTCACCGCGCATATCCTGGATCTGCGCACACTCCAGCCGCTGGACCGCGAGGCCATCATTGCCGCTGTCCGGCAGACCGGCAAGGTGCTGATTGTCCATGAGGACAACAAGACCGGCGGCATCGGTGCTGAAGTGGCGGCGATCATTGCCGAGCACTGTCTGTATGACCTCGATGCTCCGATCTTCCGCCTGTGCGGACCGGATGTCCCGGCCATGCCGATCTCACCGCCGATGGAGAAGTTCTTCCTGCTGAGCAAGGACAAGGTCAAGGCGGAGATGCTGCGTCTGGCGCAGTACTAATATATAGGTCTTGCAGGCGGGATGAGTAAGTTTGAAACTGCCTGTGCTGACATTGGGCGATAATGTTGCAGAATATGCAGCTTGGATACCAGGCAAATAGGGGTTTAGGACAGATTGTTGCAGGAAATGCAGCAATCTGTACTCTTAGCCGCTGTAATGAAGAGAATTCCTGCATTCTGTACAACAATGTTGATGTTGGGCCGTTTTGTGCGGGCAAATGATGTATTTTGTGCAGCATTTAATGGCTGGTTTGTGCGAAGGAATGCAGGAAGCGCAGCATACAAAACTAAGCGTATGCTTCTGAAGACAGTTGTGTACGAAGCGAGATTCGAGGAGCCTATGCTTACAAAACTAAGCGTATGCTTCCGATGCCAGTTGTATACGAAGTCTATCGAGAAGTCAACGCTCACCAAACTTTAAGGAGTGACATTATGTCTGACAATACAACGCTGACGGATGTAATCATGCCGCAGCTGGCGGAATCGCTGGTATCGGCGACCATCGGGAAGTGGCTGAAGCAGCCGGGCGATCCGATAGAGCAATATGAGCCGATCTGCGAGCTGATCACGGATAAGGTGAACGCGGAGCTGCCTGCAACGGTAGACGGCACAATGGCCGAGCTGCTGGCCGAAGAGGGGCAGACGGTCAGCGTCGGCGAGATCATCGCCCGCATCGCCGTGGCCGGTTCCGCTGCGCCAAGCGCTGCGGTCCCGTCACCGGCAGCTTCCGGTGACGCACCTGCCGCTGCCCCGGTGGCGGCAGCCGGCACCGCTCCGCAGGCGGCCCCCGCCGCCGCGCGGCCGCAAGTGCCTGCTGCGGCTTATGACGCCGCAGCGCCCATGCGCGCCCGTTACTCTCCGGCTGTGCAGTCGCTGGCCGCCGAGCACGGCATCAATCTTGCGGCCGTGCCGGGCACCGGCCTGGGCGGACGTATCACACGCAAGGATGTGCTCACGTTCCTGGAGAGCGGCGCGGCCGCCGTTCAGCCGCCGGCATCCGCTGTAGCCCCTGCCGCAGCGCCGGTGGCTGACACGGCTCCTGCTGCTGCTGCTGCACCCGCAGCGCAGCAACCTGTGCTCCAGCCTGTGCCGGACGCACTTCAACCGGTCCGGAATTCCGGCCTGCACCTTAGTGAATCGCCGAAGATTCCGACGATTGAGGTCGAAGGCGGACGGGGCAGCAGCTCGGAATATCTGATCGATGTGACGCCAATCCGCAATACGATTGCTACCCGAATGCGCCAGAGCGTCTCGGAGATCCCGCATGCCTGGACGATGATCGAGGTCGATGTGACCAACCTGGTGGTGCTGCGCAACAGGCTGAAGGATGAGTTCAAGCGCAAGGAGGGCATTAACCTGACCTACCTCGCTTTTCTGATGAAGGCTGTGGTCAGTGCGATCAAGGATTACCCGATCATGAACTCCGTCTGGGCCGTGGACAAAATCATCGTCAAACGCGACATCAACATCTCGCTGGCTGTAGGCACAGAGGATTCCGTCATGACGCCTGTGATCAAAAAAGCCGATCAGAAGAATGTCGCCGGGCTGGCCCGCGAGATCGATGAATTGGCACTCAAGACACGGGAGGGCAAGCTGCGCCTGGACGATATGCAGGGCGGCACCTTTACGGTGAACAACACCGGCTCCTTCGGCTCGATTCTGTCTTATCCGATCATCAACTATCCGCAGGCGGCCATTCTAACCTTCGAATCTATTGTCAAGAAGCCTGTCGTCATCAATGATATGATTGCTGTGCGTTCAATGGCGAACATCTGCCTGTCGCTGGATCACCGGATTCTGGACGGAGTCATCAGCGGACGTTTCCTCCAGCGCGTGAAGGATAATGTGGAAGGCTATACACCGGATACGAAGCTCTACTAAGCAAGGGCGGCTGCGGACCCCTGGGACAGGGAGAATGAGAGCAAAGGGGAACTTATGATCATGGAGAACCTGAATCTAAGCACACTTACGGTTACCTTTCTTCCGATGATGGAGTACGGGGCGGCCTGGGAGCTGCAAAAGGAAGCGGTGCATGCGATTGACGCCGGTACCGCTTCCGAGCAACTGATTCTGCTGCAGCATCCGCCTACGTACACTATCGGTTCGCAGAATCATCCCGAGCATCTGCTCCTCAGCGGGGAACAGCTCAAGCAGCAGGGGATTGCGCTGTTTGAGATTGACCGCGGGGGAGATATTACATATCATGGGCCCGGCCAGCTGGTCGGGTATCCTCTTTTGAAGCTGGGCGAGCACGGCAAGGTTGATCTGCACGGCTATCTGCGCAGGCTGGAGTCGGTGATTATCGCTTACCTGGAGTCCTATGGAATTACCGGAACCCGCAAGCAGGGGTATACCGGGGTATGGGTCGGTGATGAGAAAATCTGTGCGATCGGCGTGAAGTTCAACAAGTGTAAATTCCGCCGTGGTTTTGTTACCAGCCACGGCTTCGCTTTCAATGTGTCGGCCGGGATCGGGCAAGGCGGCTTCTCGGGTATTATCCCCTGCGGCATCGCGGAATACGGAGTAACCTCGCTGGCGGAATGTACGGGGCGTGATTTTGACATGGAGACGGTTGCATCTGAACTGGTGCCTTATTTCCTGGAGCAGTTCCCGTATAGCCAAACAGCGCCCGGGGAACCCGGACGCTGTTACTCAAGTGCCAAACGTGATTAACCGGCCAGGAACGGCTCGATGACGAACAGCACCGTAGAGGCGATCATAGCGAATAGCATGATGTAGATGATAATGCGGAACCATTTTTGTCGTTGCATGAGTGACTCCTTTGAGATTAGTTTAAGTTAAGGGCATAAGCCCACAATTGACGCAGTACAACCATTGTAACGTATCTGAGAAAGAGAGGGAAGTCCAAGTGATATCACAAGACCGATTGATCAATGAATTCATGGAGCTTGTCCGCATAGACAGCGAGACCCGGAACGAACGGCAGATTGCCGATGTGCTCAAGGAGAAGTTCAGCAGCCTTGGGCTGAGCGCGGTGGAAGATGATTCCCTGGAGAGAACAGGACACGGGGCAGGCAATCTGTTCGTAACCTGGCCTGCGGACAGCGGGGTGAGCGCGCCGAAGCTGCTGTTCACCTGCCATATGGATACCGTGGTTCCCGGCCAGAAGATCCAGCCTGTCCTGGGGGAGGACGGCTGGATTAGAAGCGATGGCAGCACTATTCTTGGAGCGGATGACAAGGCGGGGCTGGCGGCCCTGTTCGAAGCGATCCGGGTCATACAGGAGCAGAAGCTGCCGCACGGCCAGATTCAGTTCGTCATTACGGCAGGCGAAGAATCCGGGCTGATGGGCGCACGCACGATGGACCCGGCGCATCTGGATGCCGATTATGGCTTCGCACTTGACTCCAACGGCGAGGTAGGAGCGATTGCTACCGCTGCACCGGGCGTGGCCCGGATTGCGATGCAGATCATTGGCAAATCCGCCCACGCCGGGGTGAACCCGGAGGATGGCATCAGCGCGATTCAAGTGGCCAGCAAGGCGGTCTCCGCCATGAAGCTCGGCCGGATCGACAATGAGACCACCGCGAATATCGGCAAGTTCTCCGGCGGTGGTCCGACGAATGTGGTCTGCGACCATGTACAGCTCGATGCGGAGGCGCGCAGCATTGTACAGGAGAAGGTTGACCGGCAGGTGGAATCGATGCGGGAGGCGCTGGAGACCACGGCACGCGAGTACGGTGCACAGAGCGAGTTCCGCAGTGAGCTGATCTACCCGGCATTCAGCTTTGGCGGGAATGACCCGGTCGTCAAGCTGGCGGAACGGGCGGTCACTTCGCTGGACCTGACCCCGCGGCTGTTCGCTTCCGGCGGCGGCAGTGATGCCAATATCTTCAACGGACACAAGGTGCCTACAGTCAATCTGGCGGTGGGATACGAGCATATTCATACCACAGAGGAGCGGATCAAGGCCTCCGATATCGTCAAGGTGGCGCGTCTGGTAATCGCCATTGTGGCCGAGAGTCAGCAGGGCTGATCTGTTCCCTGATGGGGTCAGGCACCCGGCCATCCGTGGTAGCCTGAACGCAAGAAGGAGCTGCTTCCGGGTTGACCGGGAGACAGCTCCTTTTTCACAAGATAAGTGGAAACGGTGTATGCTGATCTTCAAGAAGAACGCTAGGGCATTAACCTGCCTTGGAAGCTTTGATCCGCGTATCTGCCTGGAGCAGCAGGATGTAAGCGAGGGGCATATCACGCCCGTATTGCTTCATCCACCCGGCCATGACGGCCATAATCTGTTCCGGTTTCCCTACCATTGTAACTGCGGATGAGCTTGCTCGGACAAGACGATCATTCATGCCTGCATTCCTTCTTTCCTCTTAAGTTTGCTATAATACACCCTATGCATAACGATGCCAAAGGAGACCACAAATCTATGAAAAAAGATGAAATCAACCGCAACCCCGCATTGGATGAAGAAACCTTGTCAACGAAGCCGATTTTCTCAGGCCACATTATTTCGGTCCAGGTGGATACCGTGAGACTGCCGGACGGCAACACCGCAACCCGCGAGGTCGTGAAGCATCCTGGAGCTGTAGCCGTGCTGGCCTTGAACCAGGGTAAAATGCTTGTCGTGGAGCAGTACCGTCAGCCGATGCACCGTACCGAGGTGGAGATTCCGGCAGGCAAGCTGGACCCGGGCGAAGATCCGCTGGCTGCGGCGGGCAGGGAGCTTCAGGAGGAGACCGGATTTCACAGCGGGGGGCTGAAGCTGCTGAAGTCGTTCTACACCTCTCCGGGCTTCGCTGACGAGATCATTCACCTCTACGTGACTGAGGATGCCCAGCCGGGCGAGATGGCGCTGGATGAGGATGAATTCCTGGAGGTCTCCGAGCTTACGCTGGAGGAAGCATATCAATATATCGCTGATGGACGTATTGCCGATGCCAAGACCATGATGGCTGTCTACGCCTGGCATCTCTATACGCTGACAGGCCAATGGCACTAGAGGCGGAACTTGGCAGCGTCTATTGCGATCTGCATGTGCATATCGGTCGGACTTCGGAGGGCCAGGCGGTCAAAATCAGCGGCAGCCGCGATCTGACCTTCGCCGGAATTGCCAGGGAGGCGGCGGAGCGCAAGGGGATCGGGCTGATCGGCATCATCGACAGCCACTCTCCGGGGGTGCTGCGGGATATTCATACGGCCCTTGATTCCGGCGAGATGACGATAGCGGAAGGCGGCGGAATTGCCTACAGGGGGACGACGATCCTCCTGGGGACCGAGATTGAGATTCGTGAGCCCGGACGTCGCGAGTGCCATGTCCTGGCCTTCATGCCGGACCTTGGGACGATGGAGGATTTCAGCAAGTGGATGAGCGCCCATATGCGCAATGTGAATCTCAGCTCGCAGCGCCTGTACACCCCTTCGAGGGTGCTTCAGGACGAGATTACAGGGCGGGGCGGACTGCTGATTCCGGCGCATATTTTCACTCCCCATAAAGGGCTGTATGGCTGCGCGGCCGAGCGGATGGCGGAGTTATTCGATCTGGACCGCATCGCAGCCGTGGAGCTTGGGCTCAGTGCGGATTCAGAGATGGCAGGGTATATCTCGGAGCTTGACCGCTATAACTTCCTGACCAATTCTGATGCCCATTCCCTTGGCAAAATCGGCCGCGAGTACAATGTCATCGAGATGCGGGAGCCCTCCTTCCAGGAGCTGAAGCTGGCCTTGATGCGTTCGGAAGGACGCCGGGTCAGCGCTAACTTCGGGCTGAATCCCCGGCTGGGCAAATATCACCGCACCTACTGCGGCGGCTGCGGCAGCATCATCGATGAAGCCTACAGCACCTCGGAGCGCTGCCCGTATTGCGGCAGTCCGAAGCTGGTGCAGGGCGTGCTGGACCGCATCCTGCATATTGCCGACCGGTCGCTGCCGCAGGTTCCGGATTACCGGCCCCCGTATCACTATCAGGTGCCGCTGGAGTTCATTCCCGGCCTAGGCAAGCGCAAGCTGAACCTGCTGCTGGAGGCTTTTGGCACAGAGATGAACATTCTGCACCGGGCTGACGAAGCCGAGCTTGCCGCTGTAGCGGGCGCGGAGCTGGCCGGGCTGATCGTCCTTGCCCGTACAGGGCAGCTTGCTCTCTCGTCAGGGGGCGGAGGTACCTACGGCAAGGTAATGAAGGATCAGTAAGCAAGGCGAAGCTGCATGCCGTCCGTCCGGGAGGGAGAAGCTTTCTCCCAAGGACAAGTCATAGAGACGGACATTCCCTCATATGGTGTAACATGTGACCGGAGAGGAGAATGTCAGGGTGCGCAGTTTAAGGCTGATGCTGAAGGAACAGACGCCACTTTATATTTTTGTTGCGGTATTATTTCTGGTCGGGGTTGTATTCGGAGCGCTTATCGTCACTGCGCTTACGCTGGATCAGCAGCAGGAGCTGGGCGATTACTTAAGCAATTTCTTCGTAACTGTTGATCAGCAGGGCTTGCCTGCTGCACAGGATTCCTACTGGAGTATCGCCGCCTTTCATCTGAAATGGGTCGGCCTGATCTGGGTGCTCGGCATGTCCGTCATCGGCCTCCCGGGAATTCTGATTCTGGATTTCCTCAAAGGCGTGCTGATCGGCTTCACTGTCGGCACTCTGGTCAGCCAATATTCCTGGCACGGCATGCTGTTCGCCCTGGTCTCTGTCGCTCCGCATAATTTGGTGCTGATTCCGGTGCTGCTGGTATGCAGCGCGGCTGCCCTCGGGTTCTCCCTGCTGATGATCCGCAGCCGGGTGCTGGGCCAGCAGCGCCGCACGCAGGTGACCCATCCGTTCATGATGTATACGCTGCTCTCGCTGGGCATGGCGGTGCTGGTAATGGGCATCTCCGGCTTCGAGGCCTGGGTCACGCCGGCGATGATGCGCTGGGTGACGCCGCTTCTGGTGTCGGCCGGGTGAGAGCGGAGCAGGGCCGGGCTCGGAGAGGAAGAATTCTCTAATATGGAGGATCTGTGAACGTGCAGGCCAGCCTGATCCAGATGCTAAAACCGTTTGACTTCTCAAAGGAAATCCCCCTATAATGGAAGAAGTGGCTTGAAGCCCGGTGTGGTAATTTTCCAAGGGGGAGGCAGACAATGGAAGCCCGAATAGACAAGATTAAGCAACAACTACAATCCCAAGGATACAAGCTTACACCTCAACGGGAAGCGACCTTAAGAGTTCTCCTGGAGAACGAGGAGGATCATTTAAGTGCTGAAGATGTATTCATGCTTGTGAAAGAAAAGGCGCCCGAGATCGGTCTTGCCACCGTATATCGTACCCTGGAACTGCTTAGCGAGCTTCATGTTGTGGAGAAGATCAACTTCGGAGACGGTGTGGCCCGCTATGATCTGCGGACGGACACGGCGAAGCATCATCATCATCATTTGATCTGTGTGCAATGCGGCACGATGGATGAGATCCGTGAGGATTGGCTGGGACCGCTGGAAGAGCGGCTGGAGCAGGAATACAACTTCACAGTGGTTGATCATAGACTTGATTTTCACGGAATTTGCCACCGCTGCAAGGACAAGAATCCGGCAGAGGACAATACTCCCGAATAAGCGTATAGCGAATATAGAAAGTGAACTTAAGAATGCTTCATTGCGAGATTCTTAAGTTCATCTTCAGATGACGGATTACCGCACAAGCTCTCTCCGGCTGAATGGCTGGAGGGGGCTTTTTCATGGTGCAGGCCTTCCACGCTGGAAGCGGGTCTGGAGCACCTGATTCCAGCCAAAGCCGGCTAAATGAGCAAATGGGGTGCAGAAGTGCACCTGATTCCAGCCAAAGTCGGCTGAATGAGTAAATGGGGTGCAGAAGTGCACCTATTTCGGCTGAGCTGCTTTGGCCGGACTGGGTTGGATGCCCAAAGAGCAAAAAATTACTTAACATACATAACACGGCCCTCCGGCGCATAAAGTGAAGGACGAGTTCTGCTCACGTTCCTTTTGCCCGCATCCCTTCTGCTCGCCGCCCGACTGTGCGCATACCCAAGTGCAGCAGAAGGGGAGCGTGTGCAGGATGCTGATGCAGACGCTGATATCATTTTGAGGAGGCTGCCTGAATGATTATTTCTCTGCCCCGCACCGTGCGCCGGCTGTATTTCATGACGATGCTTGTGGCGATAAGCTGTGTGCTGTATTATGTTTTGAGCTGGGTCAGCGCCTGGATCAGTCCGGCCCGCAATGTGGAAATCCCGGAAGGCACCGCCGTCCGGGTGTTTCAGGATGTCCAGTACGATGAACAGGGGCTGAGTGCGGGGGACCGCCTGCGCCTTTTTTACTGGTATGGGGAGTAACGGGCCTGATTGCAGGATTAAGGGAGAAGTATGTCGAATCAATCTATAGCATGTCATGGAACAACGCTGTTCCGGCTGCTGGACCCGAACCCGCTGCGAAGCCGCATGAAGCAGCCTGAGTCTGACAGGAGCGTGAATTGATGAAGTCATACTTACAGCCGTTTATGCAGTATTTGTCCGGGGACAAAGGATTGTCTCCTAGTACGCTGGAATCCTATGGACGGGATATTTCGCAGTTTCTGGAGTTTACGGAAGAGCGCGGCCTGGACGAGGCTGAAGAGATTAGAAGAACGCATATTATGCTGTATCTGGGTGCCCTGCGCGGAGCAGGGAAGGCAGCGGCCACGGTGAACCGGAATACGGTATCGCTGCGCGCCTATTTTCATTTTTTGCTGAAGGAACGGGTGATTGCCCAAGATCCTACGCTGGATATGGAGGCCATCAAGCCGAGCAAGAAGCCGCCGATGATTCTCAGCATTGAGGAGATCGAGCGTCTGCTGGCTGCTCCTGATGAAGCCGCTCCCCAGGGGATGCGCGATAAGGCCATGCTGGAGCTGCTCTATGCTACGGGTATCCGTGTGACGGAGCTGATCTCGCTGAATGTGGAGGATGTGAATACCTCCTTGCGGTTCGCGCGCTGCAGCGGTGCCTCCGGCAAGGAGCGGGTGGTGCCGATTGGCGTCATCGCTGCGGACTGCGTAGCCCGTTATACCTCGGGGATGCGGGACAAGCTGCTGCGCGTCAATCAGGACGAGCCTGCGCTGTTCCTGAACAGTCTGGGCGGACGGCTGACCCGTCAGGGCTTTTGGAAAATCATCAAAAAATACGCGCGTGAAGCTCAGATCGAACAGGACATCACACCGCACACCCTGCGCCACTCCTTCGCTGCGCATCTGCTGGAAGGCGGGGCGGACCTGCGCTCCGTGCAGCAGATGCTGGGTCATTCCGATATATCGACCACTCAGATTTACAGCGGAATTGCCCGCAAGAATATGAAGGAGGTCTACGAGAATCATCATCCCCGGGCGAAATAGCCGGCTGTGCAGGGATGAGAGGACCGTAGCAATCACGGGCGGGCGGATTGGATTGGGCCGAAAAGATGCTTTTTGTGAGTAAGAAAGTTATGATGGAATCATACTGAAGAAATCACTCCAGGGAGAGGGTCTCCCGGAGTTTCTTCCTGCTTAGAGCAGACCATAAGATTACGCAAACTATCAAAGGAGTGAAGACGGCAATGTCCTCATTTAAACGCATCGGATTTATTGTTCTGGATAGTGTAGGTATCGGTGAAGCGCCGGATGCCGCTAATTTCGGAGATACAGGCTCCCATACGCTGGGCCATATTCTGGAACGGGTTCCGGGTCTTAAGCTTCCTAATCTGCAGCAGCTCGGGCTGGCGAATATTGCCCCGCTGCCGCCGCTTGAACCGGTAACAGCCCCTACAGGCTACTACGGCAAAATGCAGGAGGTATCCGTAGGCAAAGACACGATGACCGGCCACTGGGAGCTGATGGGCCTGAAGATCGAGGTTCCCTTCAATACCTATTTCGACGGCTTCCCTGCGGAGCTGATCGAGAAATTCGAAGCGGCTACCGGACGCAAGGTCATCGGCAACAAGCCGGCTTCCGGCACCGAGATTCTCGTCGAATACGGCGAGGAGCAGATGAAGACGGGCGCATGGATTGTGTATACCTCGGCAGACAGCGTGTTCCAGCTGGCAGCGCATGAAGATATTATTCCGCTGGAGGAGCTGTACAGCGCCTGCCGGATCGCCCGTGAGCTGACCATGGCTCCCGAGTTCTCCGTAGGCCGCGTGATCGCCCGCCCTTATGTCGGCGAGCCGGGGAATTTCGTGCGTACACCGAACCGCCATGACTATGCGGTGAAGCCGCCGGAGCCGACAGTGATGAATGCGCTGGAGGATATCGGCAAGGATGTGATCGCTGTGGGCAAGATCAATGATATTTTTACCGGCGAAGGAGTTACGGCTACGTACCCTACGAAGAGCAATGAACACGGCATCCAGATTACGATTGACGAGCTGCGCAAGCCGTTCGAAGGCTTCCTGTTCACCAATCTGGTGGACTTCGATTCTCTGTACGGGCACCGCCGTGACCCGGAAGGCTACGGCCGCGCGCTGGAGGTATTCGATCAGGCGCTGCCTGAGCTGCTGTCCACGCTCGGGGAGGATGATCTGCTGATCATCTCCGCAGACCATGGCAATGACCCGGTCCATGCCGGAACGGATCACACGCGCGAGTATGTGCCGCTCCTGGTCTACAGCCCGCGATTCAAGACTCCGGGCAGCCTCGGCATCCGCCATACCTTCTCGGATGTGGCGGCGACGATTGCCGACAACTTCGGGGCGAAGGCGCCGAAGTACGGGACAAGCTTCCTTTCAGAGCTTGTCTAAATATCAAATCAAGATGAACTTAAGGAAATAGCAAAAAGCTTGATCCGACGAAGGGGATATTTGGAACTGTAGGAGCGGTAGCGACCGCCTTTGTCTGCGGATTTCAACTGCGAACAGCGGGATAAATCAAGAAATCTGCAGACAACAGCGGCCGGAAGTCCAAATAGCACCGCAGTCGGCTTAGCTTCATAAAAGTTGCTTTAAGTTCATCCCACCCACCCCAAGGAGGAAACCAAATCATGACCAATGTAACTCTTAACCATATTCAAGAAGCCGCCGTATATATCAAAGATAAATGCACTGTCGCCCCCGAAATCGGGCTGATCCTTGGCTCGGGCCTCGGCATTCTGGCGGATCTGATTACAGATGAAGTCGTGATTCCTTATCATGAGATCCCTCATTTCCCGGTGTCCACGGTAGAAGGACATGAAGGCGAACTGCTGATCGGCATGATCGAAGGCCGCCGCGTGGTGATGATGAAGGGCCGCTTCCACATGTACGAAGGCTACGGCCCGGAGGTTACAGCTTTCCCGGTCCGGGTGATGAAGGAGCTGGGCGTAACCAGCCTCTTGGTAACCAACGCTGCCGGTGGCGTCAATACGGAATACACACCGGGCGATCTCATGCTGATTACGGACCATCTGAACCTGACAGGACGCAATCCGCTGACCGGACCGAACGACAATGCGCTGGGCGTACGGTTCCCGGATATGTCTTCGGCGTACAGCCCGCGTCTGATTGCAGCCGCCAAGGAAGCTGCCGCACGTATGGGTTTTGAGTTCAAAGAAGGCGTATATGCCGGTCTGCTCGGACCGAACTATGAGACACCGGCTGAGATCGTGATGCTGCGCCGCCAGGGAGCGGATGCCGTAGGCATGTCCACCGTATCCGAGACCATTGTGGCCCGTCATGCCGGGATCGAAGTGCTGGGCATTTCCTGCATCACCAACATGGCAGCGGGAATTCTGGAACAGCCCTTGAACCATGCAGAAGTGATGGAGACAGCCGAGCGTGTGCGCGAGCAGTTCCTCAAGCTGGTGCTGGCTTTTATACCGAAAATGTAGTTTCCGCTTCACGCAATAGCGCATCCTATAATACACAATTCATATCCGGGAGGATTAACCTATGACAACACCAACAACCGTCCCATACGGCACTCAGGTTCAGGAAGCTGCTGCTTATATTCAATCGAAATTCGGAGCGTATACGCCGGTCATCGGCCTTATTCTGGGTTCAGGTCTTGGAGACCTGGGCGATCAGATCGAAGATGCAGTCTATCTGCCTTATGAAGAAATTCCGCATTTCCCCCATTCAACGGTAGAAGGCCATGCCGGGCGGTTCGTGATCGGTAAGCTGGAAGGCAAGGATGTTATGATCATGCAGGGCCGTTTTCACTACTATGAAGGGTATGAAATGCGCAAGGTAGTACTTCCGGTCTATGTAATGGCCAAGCTTGGCATCGGCACCCTTGTCATTACCAACGCTGGCGGCGGGATGAACCGGGCGTTCAAGGCGGGCGACCTGATGCTGATTACCGACCACCTCAATATGACAGGCGACAACCCGCTGATCGGACCGAATGATCCGGAGCTGGGCGTTCGTTTCCCGGATATGTCCCGTGCCTATGACCCTGAATATATTGCACTTGCCAAAAAGCTTGCAGGCGATGTTACAGGCGTGAATGGTGAAGCGCTTGTCCTGCAGGAAGGCGTATATGCGGGCATCAGCGGCCCGACTTATGAGACCCCGGCTGAGCTCAAAATGCTGGCTTATCTCGGCGGCGATGCCGTAGGTATGTCCACCGTGCCGGAGGTTATCGTAGCCAGCCACAGCAAGCTGCGCGTGCTCGGGATTACCTGTATCACCGATATGGCGATTGGGGATGAGCTGGAGCCGCTCACCCATGAGCAGGTGGTAAAAGTGGCGAACCTGACCAAGCCCAAATTCATCGGACTGGTGCGTTCCTTCGTCCGTGAGGTACAGATCTAATGCGTGCTGTTGATCTTATTCAGAAGAAAAGAGACGGCGGTGAGCTTAGCCGCGAAGAAATAGCATTTCTGATTCAAGGATACAGCAAAGGGGAAATCCCGGATTATCAAATTTCCGCCTGGGCAATGGCCGTGTATTTCCGCGGAATGAACGCCCGGGAGACCGGCGACCTGACCCTGGAGATGGCAATGTCCGGCGACCAGGTGGACCTTAGCCCGATTGCGGGCATCAAGGTGGACAAGCATTCTACCGGAGGCGTGGGCGACAAGACGACAGTTGTGCTGGCACCGCTGGTTGCAGCGGCCGGAGTTCCGGTAGCCAAAATGTCCGGGCGCGGCCTGGGCCACACCGGAGGCACACTGGATAAGCTAGAGTCGATTACGGGATTCTCGGTGGAGATGGACCGGGAACGGTTCTTCGCCCAGGTGGGCGAGATTGGCGCGGCGGTGATCGGCCAGTCCGGCAACATTACGCCGGCGGATAAGAAGCTGTATGCCCTGCGTGATGTGACAGCCACGGTGGAATCGATCCCGCTGATTGCCAGCTCCGTCATGAGCAAGAAGATCGCCGCAGGCGCGGACGCTATCGTGCTGGATGTGAAGACCGGCAGCGGCGCGTTCATGAAGACGCTGGAGGATTCCATTGCGCTCGCCCAGGCGATGGTAGACATCGGCACTCACCTTGGCCGCAACACGGTTGCGGTCATCAGCGATATGGACCAGCCGCTGGGCTTCGGCATCGGCAATGCCCTGGAGATCAAGGAGGGCATTGAGACCTTGAACGGCCACGGCCCGAAGGATCTGCAGGAGGTCTGCCTGATCCTGGGCAGCCAGATGCTCGTACTTGGCGGCAAGGCGAAGGATGAAGAAGAAGCACGCTCCATGCTGCTGTCCCATATCAAGGACGGCAGTGCGCTGGATAAGTTCAAGCAGATGGTGTCGGCCCAGGGCGGCGATGCCTCACAGATCGATTCGCCTGACACCCTCCCCGCTGCCCGCAGATTCATTGAAGTGAAGGCGGCAACGGCAGGCTATGTGGAGAGCATCCAGGCTGAAGAGATCGGTGTGGCCGCGATGCTGCTCGGTGCCGGACGCGAGACGAAGGAGTCCGTGATCGATCTGGCGGTCGGCATTCAGCTCTCGCTGAAGGTCGGCGACGCCGTGGCCGCAGGCGATACTCTGGCAGTGCTGCATGTGAACGATGCCAGCGAGAGCAAGGTGCAGGAGGCCGAAGCCAAAGTGCTGGAGGCTTACCGCATCTCCGCCCAGCCGGTTCCGCCGCAGCCGCTGGTTTTTGCGCTGGTGACCAAGGATGGGGTAACGCGTTACTAGCCGGACCGGAGTACACTTTGGAATCTACGTTTATACAAACAAGCCGTACGAATCAGCAGATTGCTGGCGTACGGCTTGTTTTATTTGTGTAACAATCCGGCTAATCTTGCTGCCTCTTCTGGCATCCCCGTTTACCCCACCGGCAGATAGTCCTCCATAGCAGACATCATCGTGTAAGCCCCGTTGCTCTTGTTAAAGAGAGCGGTAATCGTTAGGCCACGTTCGGGATAGTATGCGGAAAGGTGATATTATTGCTATTCTACACAGTAACGGAAGCTGTGAGGAAAGCAAAAGAAAAGTGCTGAACGCTTACAATATCTCCAATCCATACCTGAAGTGAATCCAATTGTTTATGAAGTAGTAAAATAAGAAATGACCTTAAATGGATTAATCTCTGTTTGAGGGCTTTTGTGTGTCTTCCTTAGACCCATAGACCTTTGGTCCAGCGGAATTCAGTAGCCAACAGAATGACAGTAACTGAATTGTAGTTGTCAAACTCATTGATTTCTAAAACCAAATATTAGATACAACATACTATCATCCGTGGTAAAATATTACTGGATAATAGGATTCGACAGTAAACTATGAAAGAGGTGTCGATCATGAGCAGCCTAATTTCTATTGCTAAAAATCTTAATCATTCATTAACCAATTATACAAATATCCATGATGAGATATTCAAAAAGTCAATCAGGAAAACTATGCCCATTCCATTCTTGTTTAAAGCAATCAATTTTCAAGAGTTAGGTTTTAAACTTCAAGATATTCATAATGATCTGTCAAGATTTAAAACACAAGTTAATGACATTAGAGAGTCAGGTAGCGAAGACAAAAACAAATGTACTATCTTCATAGAGTATGTTAGTAAACTGATGTATGCCGTACAGCTTCTACAGGGCATCACAAGAAATTTATTGTTGAAAAGTGAAGGTGATAACAGTTATAAGCTTAATGATCATACAGAGCTTGTGGAGAGGTATCAGAAGGCAGTAGAAGAGTATTATTCGCTTGGGGATAAGATGAATAGCTTGTTTACTTAAATGATTACATATAAAAGTTAGGAGAGATAAGGATGGATACAGTTAGAATACTTGAAACTAATGAAACAAGGTGGGCAAATGCCCCTGCTCCTAATAATGTCTATGGTTACAACGAACCTGACAACGAGCAGTTTATGATTATTCACGTTCCAGAAGACGGATCTGAGGCGGCAGCTATTATGTGGTCAGATAACGATCCGTTTTGGCAGGTATTTAAATACTTTAACAAGGTTAGAAGTGAGATTGATAACATATATAAAGATGAAAATCACGATGGGGAAATTGTATACAGTTCACCTGAAATTGAAATACCTAATATTGATTACTTAGACAGAGAAGAATGTATTAGGGATGTCAGGTCAATTATTTATAATACTCGTAAAGCTTTAGACGAGCTTGAGAGTTTTGTAAATATGGTTGCTCCCAAGAAATGAATAATCTCTTTATACTCTCATTCTCTGTTGCAATAGGTTCTATAGCAATGTTAATCCTCAATATAATATTATTCGGTAGTAGTATAGCCACTACAATACTTGGTGCATCAACTATGCTGAACTGTGCTGTATTAGCAACTTACTATAGGGAAGAGTCAGCAGAAGCGTTGAAAAGGATATTTAGAAAGCATCAATAAAGGAATTAGATATGTCAACGCATGATGATATTGAGATTTAATCAGAGGATATAACTGTAACATTTAACGTTAAGCATGAAATCTTTATGGGAGCGGACTTACAACTTAAAGTAGCTAAGGCTATTATTGAATGCATGGACTTCAAACTTGCTCATGAAGGGGATTATACTTTTTCTCAGAAAGCACACATACAGATACAGATTATCAACTCATTAGGCAAATCTATAAAAAACGAAGGTATTTATCCTGATGAGACGCCTAACATTCAATTTGTACAGAGTTTCCTTAACTGGTTCATTAATGATGCGAAATTACATGAAAATAAGGTGTACACTGAGTTATTGAAGGATGATGAAGACAATTATTAAAAAGAGCTTGTCTATAAAGGAGTGAGACAGTGGGCGAAGATAAAAAGGTTATTAGAATACCGATTTCTTATATCCAGAGAATGAAGAATCAAAAGGGAATAGGATATATTCCCTGTGAAGTTTCTGGTAGATATCTTATGTTTGATAACCATGTTCATGATAATGGTTTAATTATGATGGATGTTATGACTAATAATGGTGAAGCGGATAAGAAATTATGTGAAATGGTTCTCAACTTTGATGATCTTGCTAAATTAGTTGCAGAAGTTAGCGACAGTAGAAAAGATTAAGCACAATTCAGACATAGTGGAGGAATGAGTATAAAAATGACTCAAAATACATTAAAAGGAACACTATCTATATTGGCTGGGTTAGCTATCCTGTTATTATGCCTGTCAATTTGGATGAGAACTACAGGATACCAATTACCTAAAACGACATATATTATTGATGGCTATACTCCTGTTTTGGGGCATCAACTTGTACAGCCTATTCAGAGTTTCTTGCTGAATTCAAAAGTGATGCTTGTGTCTGGACTATTGTCGGTGCTGTGCTTTACTGGATTATATGAATTGAATAAGTGAAATAGGTATAATTCTTAATAGGGAGATGGAACATCTGTTACGCTTAATTGCGTTTCATTTAAGACGCATTGACGTAACGTTGCGACGATGATATTTGGAAAGAAGTGATAATATAAAGTGTGGGAACAATTAGCAGGACTTTCATTCAAAACACTAAGTTGGGGTGGTTTAGTAGCTTTCATAGCAGCACTGATACCAGTAGTTAGGAAGATACAACCTATTACTACTCTGACTTCAACAAATTTAGAAAAAACGCTATTAACTAAAGAAAAACGATTATTTGTTAAATTAACATTGTTTTTTACGCATTCAATAATGTATCTAGGTGTTATTGGATTTTTCTATTATTGCTTTTATGGATTATATACTAATACATTTTTTGAAATATCCGTGGATGCTATGCAAATAGTATCAGCATTATTAGCGTATGCGTTATTTATTTCTAGCATGTTCCTATTTCATTTGGCCTTCTCTGAGAAAAGTCTAATCGAGCGCATATCAGGGAATAGAAAAAAATTTATAGTAACCTACTTAACTACACTTTCAATATTTATAACTTCCGCAACATTTTATATCCCCAGTTTGTCAGCCTCACTTGTTATTGAAAGTAACTACTCTCATAAAAACACTAGAGAGCTAATGGTTCTGATTGTGGTCTATGTACTGTTTTTCTTTATTTACAGCATTGGAATAATGGCTGTGCTGAAGGCATTGACAGCACAAATGGATAAAAAGTTAAATTTGATTAGTGGAGAATCATTCTATATTCATCTTCAGGAAAATGATTCTAAAAAATGGTATGTTTATTATCCAACAAGTACTGATTTGTTCCTGTTAGGGGATACTCCTTCATCGAAACTAACTAACGTATTTATGACATTACCTAAAAAAGATTTACTAGCAAAGAAGATTCATGTTCAACGTTCCAGTGATGAAGAAGAGTAGATTAGGGAAGGAGAGTTATTATGTTTGAATTAGACGATACATTAAAAGAAGCACTGAATGATGTATTAAAAATAGAGGGCTTAATCAAAGCTATGAGCCAAAGTGAAATAAAGTTTTACGAACAGCTTCAACAAATAGGTTATGTTGTATTTACACGAAAAGCAATAGGCATGGGAGTAGTTGAACTATCCGGGAGTGGGAGATCATATTTAGAGAAATAAAAACTAGCATTCAATAATTTTTTTTACTTGAAGTTAAAATTTAGAGAGGCGGTACAGGATGGCAAAGATTAAAACTGCGAAGGATTGGAGTAAGGTTAATCGTTCAAGCCTTGGAGCAATTTACACTTGTCCTAATTGTAAAAATATGAACGCCAAACCGCTGATGAATTCAGAGGGGAATCCGTATTGTTCAAGTTGCTTAGTTAATTACAATAAGGTATTTATCATGGCAAAAAGAGAAATGGTTGAATATCTGAATCGCGGCCTTATTAAGAAACCGTTTAGGGGATAGCCATGTTTAACTTGAAGCATCATGATAAACTAAGCAATTTAGAATTATAGAGGGGAATGAAATCAATGAGTTTCAGAAAACCAATTTCAACATTAGGTGGTTTGAAATACTGGGTGAATATAGAACAAAATAAATTCTTCATTATGCAGAAACATAAAACAGGTTTATGGCCTTATAAATATCGTATTCTAATGCGTGAGAATCGAATGGAGATCGCTAATTCGAACGATATTATAGAAATTAAATATGATTGGAAATACTTAGACGACAATACAGTTCCGCAACTTAATCAGAGGATTGATTGGTTAAATGTAGATGTTTCTAATCTAGTTGATATCGTGCTTAACAGTATAAAGTTAAAACTACCAGTAGGACGGAAATAAAATAATCTTATCTGCGTTAGCTATTAAGCCCAAGAACACGCTCCCAGGGCTTTTTCTTTGTGTCTTCATATTTGGACCTCGGATCATTGGCCATTCGTTACAACAGGTTATGTAAGCTGTGAACGGTGTTACAGTATCCTCTATTCGTTAGTGTCTGCTTCAAACTGCATAAGTATTGATATGTCGGAGATTTCTAGTGCTGCTGCAATCCTTTCAAGCATTAACAGGTTAACCTCTTTCCTGTCTTCATTACACAATTTAGAAATTCTTGATTGTGGAACTCCTGAAATCTCTTCTAATTGTTTTTGAGTGATGTTTCTGTCTTTTAGAACTTCTTTTAATTTGACTTTAATTTTTAACAATTTAATTCCTCCAATGTTGTTGACAAAATATGACCATTAGCGTATATTATGAATATGACCACAAGCGTATAAATACTACCTCATATTACCACTCCTCAAGGAAAATGTACACTATTTCCTCTATTTAGTCATGTCCATTTATCCACATCCTAATTTCACACATGTGCAGAAAGGAGCAACCACATGAAACAAATCACAGCACGTATCAGCTTCTTCACATCCAAGCTCAATCAATACTCTAATCAGCGTTACGATTACCTGCTCAGACGAAGCCAGAAGTAGCATCTAATCGTTTTGACAGGCTCATGTTGTACAAGACACTAAAGCATCAGCAAATAGAAATCTTTAAGGAGTGATGAACAATGTCACCATTATTAAAGAATGAACATACTCAACCTACACTGGAAATCATGAACTGGTTAAAGCCATCATTTGACGCTCGTATTGAAGCGCTGCATGATTTCTTCCTAAGTACTGATAGCCAAAGCACCTACAGTAAACTTTTTAAGATACTAAATGAGGAAGGTATTCCTAATGAAACGTTAGATCAAATCTTTGATATCTACGTTGAGGGATGTATGACAATGATTGCCCAAAGTTACATGTACGGAGTTGAAGAAGTTTTACGCCTAAAACACGTTTGAAAGAGGAGATAACAACGATGGAAACACAAATTACTATTCGACAAGTTGAATTATCTATCAACATTGATCCATCTACAGTAATAGTTTTTGATGAAATGGAGAAAGTGCTGGATACCCAGCATAATATACACATGTTCATGACAATAGCAATTGGATTAGATTGCAAACAGCCTAGAAATAAGAAGAGAAGTATTTAACATTCTCAGCGACATGAGAAAAACAAAGATGCACGAATATAGCCTATCACAATCCGAATTTTTACACTGGCATGAGATTGATCCAGTATTAGCGCTTAGTCATTTGTTAGTTGAGAAAATAGGAGACATACATATTACATTGATTGATGAATATCAGGTAACACCTGAACAAATATATAAGCGGCATGTGAATAATAACGATATGTACTTATTTAGCTTATTACATCTGATGTAGTGGGAATACTGCAATAATGGAGGGAATGAACAGTGTGAAACGGTATATGGCTGGTAAGCGTATCAATGATAATTTATATGTTCGCACTAAAGGTGGAAACTGGATTGCACGATCAAAACTAATAGAAATGGATAGAGAACAAAGCTGTCACTAATGGTGATGATCTTTTTTATGGATACAACTATTATAATTGTATGATGAACCCTGTAACATATTGTATAATTATCTGGATAAATATTCATAAGGAGAATGTACATGAAGAAGAAGCTGCAAGTATTTATATCGTCTACATACATTGATATGATTGAGGAACGACAAGCTGCTGTATCAGCGGTTCTTAATGCTGGTCATATTCCTGCTGGGATGGAATTGTTTAAGTCTGGCGACAAGTCTCAGAAAGTAACTATACAACGCTGGATACAGGAATCAGATGTATACATGCTGATCCTGGGTGGACGTTATGGAAGTATTGATGAAGAGACAGGCAAGAGCTATACACATTGGGAATATGACTATGCTGGTGAATTAGGTAAGCGTAGATTTGCGATTGTGATTAATGATAAACGGTTAGATGAGAAAGCAAGAGAGAATAAGGATTATTTAGAACGGGAAAATTTTAAAGAGTATCAAGCATTTAAAAAAGAAGTACTAGGGAATATCTCTAAATTTTATGAAGACTTAAAGGACATCAAACTAGTAACAATGGAATCGTTAAAGGAATTTGAATCAGATGATAACCTGATTGGATGGGTTAAAGCTGATCAAGTTGGTATTGCAGAAGAGACATTAAAAGAGAATGTAGCCTTGTTGAAGGAGAATGCAAAGTTGAAGGCTGAGTTAGTAAAGGGTAGGGAACAGCAGAAACAGAAAGTAATGATTGGTGAATGGGATTATGAGGAGTTGAAAGGCATCCTTAAAGCAACCTTGATTACTTTACCAAAAGCTATATCAAAAACTGAAGACAAAGTGAGTTTGCTAAATGTCTTAATTACTTTAGCTGATGATTTTGCTACGGGCATTACTAATAGTAGCGGAAGTGAAGAAAGTACTATTTCAGCCTATTATAATCTTACACCTAAACTTATGTCTTATGGTATTTTAGAAAAAGTGAAAGTTGCAGGGGTTAAATATGAAAAGATTCAAACTTCAAAAGAAGGACATAAATTCATAGCAAAATATAATTCAGAAAAAATAAAAAATTCTAAACCTGCAACCTTGGCTGAGCCTGAGAAAGCAGTTACTCCTGCGAAACGTCCAAGAGCAAAAGTTAAACCTAAACCAGAAATGAGTACAAACAATTAAATTGTTTGCAGTATATGTTCTACTCCGCGATTAATGTTATTCGTGTCGATACCTAAATCATAATCAAGAATCCTATATATTAAGGGTTCTTGATTTTTTTGTTTTTATGTTTATTTTACTCATAATTATGTAAAGAAAATGCATGAAACTGTATATTATGCATATAAATGTTAGCTATTACAGGGTCCAACTGGTCACTTGTTGCTGAACTTTGTATCTACCGCTCTGCTACTTTGATCTCTACCAGAACACTTAACCGTAGCGGAAATGCATCGGGAACGCAACGTTTTCCGATTGCGGACACTTATGTTGATACAGCTCCGGCTACTGCTTCTGTATCCTACCAAGTTCGTGCAATTGTTACCACGGATAGCAATATAACCTCAGCAACAGTTATCAATCGAAATCTCAATATTATTACTTTCACTCCCTAATTCCGCTCCACCCAGCAGATTAAAAGTAAAATAGCCTTAGCCCAGAAACTGAGCTAAGGCTATAAATGCATCTGAGGACAATTGAATCATACTCCGTAACTGCTAAACGGAACATACCGCTACCCCACCGGCAGATAGCCCTCCACGGCGGCTATCATCCCGTAAGCCCCGTTGCTCTTGTTGCAGAGAGTAGTGATCGTTAGACCACGTTCGGGATAGTATGCGGAATGGAAGCTGATCCCGGGATCGTAGCCCATGATGTGGTACTTTAGCACCTTCTCGCTGGGGCCGACTTGTATCCACACGCCATAACCGTAATAGCTGTCCTTTCGCTCATAAATATGCGGTGTCAGCAGCAGAGCCGTGATCTCTGCCTGTAACAGCTTGTGTTCAAGCAAGCCGCTCCACAGCTTATGCATATCCGCCGCCGTAACAAATGCCCCTCCGTCCCCGCCTCCGACCACCGGAATGGAGTAGATGTTGCTGGTCTTTTTCCCATTGCTGCTGTCGATGTATCCCTGAGCGGTGTGGGCCGGAAGCGCATCAAGCGCGAAGTAACCGGAATCCTTCATCCCGCAAGGCAGAAAAATATACTGTTCTACATATTCCGTGAACGGTTGCCCGCTGACGGCTTCTACGAGCATAGCAAGCATGATATATCCTGCATTGTTATAGTGAAAACGCCCGCCTGGGACGAATTTCATAGGAAGTCCGGCGAACAGCGGGAGGAAATCTCCAGGCCGCCTCAGCGTGTACATCGGAGTCTCCTTCCACAGTGCCGCGAAATCCTCCATCTTCTCTTCATCGAAGTAATCCGGTATGCCCGAGCTGTGAGTCAATAGCTGATGCACGGTGATCGCTGGGTCGAACAATGGGAATTCCTGCTTCGGCAGGATGTCCAGTATTTTGGCGTCAAAAGAAAACAAACCCTGCTCTGCGAGCTGGCAGACCGCAATGGCGGTAAATAGTTTGCTGCCGGAAGCAATGGCGAAGCGGGTGTGGGCCTGGTTGAGCCGTACGTCCCCGATATTAGCTATCCCAAAAGCTGCGGCTGCAAGGACATGCTCCCGTTCCGTCACTTGTACGACCCCTGAGAACCCCGTCCGCCGGGCCTCTTCACTGATAATCTGGACCAGCTTGTCCTTATTAATCTGATGTGCAGGCTTCATCCTATGAAGCACCTCCTGTCTGAAAATAAGCACCATTACCCTGTTATATTTCGCTGCTTGGGAGAATTAACCTTTATTCATTAGCGGTAAGCCGTAAGAGTGTACTCTGCGCGTAAGGTTTATCTGCAAAGGACAAGAAATGCTGTTCCAGTTTGGCAGGGCGGTACATTGTGGACATTTTGCGAGATGAGATAGTATAAATGCAAACATGACAAACATGAGCATGCATCCGGGGAGGAATTAGAATGGCACTTCATCAAACGATTACAGTCTTGAACGCACTGGACAGCGCTTATGTTAACGGTAAGCAGGTCAAGCAGTTATTCGCAGAATATCCTGCGGTTAAGGTTGAGATTCAGAAGGTGGAAGGGGAGAAGGGCAGCACAGAATTCGTCAAAATCACGATCCCGGGCAGCGAAGGCAAGCTTGGCGGCGGATCTGCACCAACGTTCGGCATTGTCGGCAGACTGGGGGGGATCGGGGCGCGCCCGAGCCGGATTGGCCTGGTCTCTGATGCAGACGGTGCGGTAGCGGCGATTGCTTCTGCGCTGAAGCTGGCAGACATGCAGACCAAAGGGGATGTGCTGCTGGGAGATGTGCTGGTGACCACCCATATTTGCCCGGATGCGCCGACCCTGCCGCACGAGCCGGTGGATTTCATGGATTCCCCTGTGGATATTCTGCAGATGAATGAGCATGAAGTGCTGCCGGAGATGGAAGCGGTTCTATCGATTGATACGACCAAAGGCAACCGTGTGGTTAACCACAAAGGAATCGCCATCTCGCCGACCGTTAAAGAAGGCTATATTCTGCGGGTCAGCGAAGATTTGCTGCGGATCAAGGAGATGACGACAGGACAGTATCCGGTTACTTTTCCGGTGACGACTCAGGATATTACCCCTTACGGCAACGGGCTGTACCATATCAATTCCATTCTTCAGCCTGCGGTAGCTACCTCTGCTCCGGTGGTGGGTCTCGCGATTACTGCCCAGTCTATGGTTCCGGGCTGCGGTACTGGTGCCAGTCATGAGGTGGATATTGCTCAGGCGGTGCGTTTTGCTATCGAGACGGCCAAGGAAGTAACGCAGGGGACATGCTCCTTCTACAACGAGGCGGAGTTTGCCAAAATTACTGAGCTGTACGGCTCCATGAGCGTGCTGCAGACGCTTGGTAAACCTGCAGTCACTTCTCACTAACAGGATATTGGTATTGCAGGTAGGCGCTGAATTTCCTTCAGCGCCTGCTCTGCAATCACTGGGGGTAGCAGAAGCAGGCAAGACAGCAGAGGAGGGAAGCGCATGAAGAATATCGGGCTGATTACGATTGGGCAAGCACCCAGGCAGGATGTCGCGCCCATCATTGAGAAATATCTGGAAGGCAAGGCGGGACTAGTTCAGTCCGGGGTGCTGGACGGGTTCACGGCTGAACAGGTTAAGGAGTATTACAGTCCAGCCCCGGGGGAGTATGTGCTGACCACCCGCATGGCGGACGGGTCCGCTGCGGTAATCTCGCGGGAGCGGATACAGTCCGTTCTCCAAGGGAAGATTGATGCTATGGAAGCCGCTGGGATTCGGACGATCCTGCTGGCGTGTACGGGAGTTTTTCCGGGACTTCATACGTCTGCTGCCCATCTGATTGAGCCGGACCGGATCATTCCTCCGGTCGTGCAGGCGATGCTGGACGGGCGCCGTCTGGGACTGATTGGCCCTTTGCCGGAGCAGGAGGACGCAATGATTGAGAAATTCGCAGGCGCCGGAGCCAGGCTGCCGTTCGCTGCGGCTTCACCTTATACGGGTACGGAAGCGGATTTTCGCGCCGCAGCAGAGCGTCTGAGCGGTCATGCGGATGTGTTAGTGCTTGACTGTATGGGATATGTGGAGCAGCATAGACAGTGGGCGGCCTCCGCAGGAGTGCCCGCCGTGCTGTCCAATGCCCTGATGGGCAAGCTGGTAGCAGAAATGGTGTAATCCGGGAGGAAATGCAGATGAGTGAAGCAAGAATAGCAATTAGCATGAATGTACTTAAGGATTGTCTCGCGCTTGCCAGCGGGGAACTGCTGGCCGTCGTTGCCGACGATGACAAGCGTGATCTGGCCGAATCGGTGTATGAGGCAGGCAAGCGGCTGGGAGCGGAATCGATGCTGCTGGTGATGCAGCCCCGGAGCAGATCCGGGGAGGAGCCTCCGGCTCCGGTAGCTGAAGCTATGGCGAAGGCGGATGTGGCCGTATGCATCACGACCCATTCGATGACACATACAGCAGCACGCAAGCAGGCAGCCGCAGCAGGAACCCGGGTAGCGACCATGCCGGGGATCACCGATGATATGTTCAGCCACGGCGCGATCACTGCGGATTATGGGCAGGTGAAGGCGCTGACCGAGCAGGTTGCTGCGCTGCTGTCTGCGGGCAGCCGGGTGCGCGTGGAGAAGGAAGGGATGGTTCTTAGTTTCTCTATTGACGGCCGGGATGGCATTCTCAGCACCGGGCTATACCTCAATCCGGGCGAATCAGGCAATCTGCCCTCAGGTGAAGCTTATATTGCACCCCTGGAAGGCACGGCTACCGGCCAGATTAAGGTGGACGGCTCGGTTGCAGGGATCGGTGCCTTGGACGGCCCGATGGTGCTGACCGTGGAAGATGGACGGCTGATCCATGCCAACGGGGAGCATGGCGGCAAGCTGCTGGACATGCTTGGCGATGGCGATGGCCGGCTGCTGGGCGAATTCGGCATCGGGACCAATAACAAGGCCCGGATTACAGGCGTGGTGCTGGAGGATGAGAAGGTGTACGGGACGATCCATGTTGCTTTTGGCAGCAATAATACGTTTGGCGGGGTCGTTGCGGCTGGCGTGCATATTGATGCTGTGGTCATGAAGCCGGATGTGTATATCGACGACAAGCTGATTATGCAGGCTGGGGAGCTGCTGTAAGCAGAATGGAAGCTGCTGATTGCAAGGTTAAATAAGCCGCACCACAGATTTGGACGGTGGGTGCAATCGCCACTGTAGTGAACCTTTGGATTTCCGGCTGCTATTGCTGTTTACGGCTGAAATAGGGTGGCTGGTTATGCTTTTGCAGCATCTAAATCAAGGCGGTCAGGAGGAGATAGGATGCTTGGAATCATACGTGTCATTACATTGCAGGAGAACTCTGCAATCCAGTTACATGGAGATTTAATTGAGCGGCGGTATGGTCTGCCGGTGATGAGCCGCTGCATCCCGGATCAGCCCCGGGGTGTGTATGATGCGCAGACTGAGGCGGAATCCATTCCGAAGATTATAAGGCTTGCCGGGGAACTGGAGCAGCAGGGATGCACGGCTATCGGCATCAGCTGTGCTGCCGATCCGGCACTCTTGGAAGCCAGGGCAGTGGTGAATGTTCCTGTGATGGGAGCGGGCTCCTGCGCGGCCCATATGGCTATGGCTTACAGCAACCGGGTGGGCGTGCTGACGATTCTGGAAGAGGTGCCGCCGCTCATCCGCGGTATTCTCGGCGGGGCTTACATTGGCATGGACCGCCCCGACGGCGTGACGACCACGCTGGATCTGAACACACCCGCCGGACGGGAAGGCGCGCTGGCGGGGGCCGCCCGGCTGGTGGAACGCGGTGCTGAAGTCTTGGTGCTGGCCTGCACCGGCTTCGCGACCATCGGACTGGCGGCGGAGTTGGAAGAGCGGCTCGGCATCCGCGCGTTCGATCCCATACTCTGCCTTGGGGCGGCTGCCGCTGCGTCAGCCTCTGGTACGGGAGAGGTGCATCGCTCGTAGCAAAGCCTTGTCTTGGGTGGTATTGCAGTTTGCTGAAATTCGCCGTTCCTGTAGGTGTGGGGCAGACGTGTGTAGGCGATGTGCGGCAAACTAATGTGTGGAAATTAATGAGTGGCAAACTAATGTGTGAAAACTAATGTGTAGCAAACTAATAGCTATGATCTCCTTAAAGCGTTCCTCCTGGCTCAGGCCCGGGGACGCTTGTTTGTTGTTAGGGAATTGGTGGAGCATTAGTGCCCCTGAATTCGGCGGATGGACTATGAGGGTAGTAGGTCCGGGGGATAACTTTCGGGGAGCAGGAGAGTGGCGCGGCGTGGATGAGTAACATTTGACATTTACTCTGTTCAGTGAATGGTAGCGGAAACAAATTAGGGAATAGTTAGTTACAGAACCGTTGAATTGTTGTTGTGCGCCGTGCTGATTAGAGCAGTTAGTGAGGAGAGTCTGACATAGGTAACATATCTGCATAGATCTGCCGTCCGAAACCAAAGGGATAAATCCCTTTGATCCGCCCCCTACACTCCTCAATCCCTCTCTCCTTCTCTCACCAACTTCCCATTTACTGCCCCTATCGACTTTCACCCCTCCCAAGCCCTTCCCCCTGCAACCGCTCTCCGACCATCCAATCGGCCATCCAATTTATTCCTAATGCGCTTTCACACCGAAAATATCGCCAACTGGATATGATTTTCCTGTGGCTCGGCGGGAATCTCTGATAAACTAGCGGGAACGCAAAAAGTGGCTGGCGGCAGAGATGTGGCATATTTCAGGAAAAATCATGAAATACTGAAGACAGCAGAGGGAGGCGGAAGGGTGAATACACGAGGAATTACGCTGCGGGAGCTAATGGAGCTCTCGGTTCTTGGGAAAGCGAAGGTCATCAGCGGGGAGCAGGGGCTGGACCGGGTGGTCCGGTTCGTGGATATTATGGAGGTCCCGGATCTGAAGGGCTGGATCAGCGAAGGGGTGATGCTGCTGACGACGGCCTATTCGATCCGGCATGATCCTTCGCTGCTGACCGAGGTGATCTACACGCTCGACAATCTGGGCGCAGCGGCGCTGGCGATCAAGCCGGCCCGCTTCCTGAAGGAGATCCCTCAGGGGGCCATCGAGGCCAGCAATGCCTGCGGTCTGCCGATTGTGGAGATCCCGCCCGAGATTCCGTACACGGATATCACCCAGCCGGTGATGGAGCTGCTGCTGGGACGGCAGGCGATGCTGCTGCGCCGGGCGGAGGAGGTCTACCGCACGCTGACCACCATGGTGCTGGAGAACAGCGGCATTCAGGCGGTCAGCGACAGCGTGGCCGAGTTCCTTAAGGCCCCGGTAGCACTCGTGGATACGGAGCGGAAGATTATCGTATCCTCCCCGGCAGACTATGACTGGGCGCAGAGCGCCGCGCCGCTGAGCTGGAACATCCATGTGGACCGCCGGACGGTTGCCCGGCTGCTGGTGGACAAGGAGCAGCTGGATGATATGGAAGAGGTGGGCATCGAGCAGGCAAGGCTCGTCTTCGCCTTGGAGCTGATGCGGCGTAAGGTAGCCGAGGATACGGAATTCCGCCTGCGCGGCAACTTCATCGATGAGTTGCTGACCCCGCCGCTGCCGTCCAGGCATGAAGTGCAGCGGCGGGCCCGCCAGCTCGGGATGAACCCGGAGCACAAGTGGGAGGTGGCCGTCATCGAAGGGGAGACGGCGCCGAGCGAGGAGACGGTGAACCGGCTGCTGGAGCGGGAGGCGAAGAAGCGGGGCGTCACACCGCACGTAGAGTACCGTTCGAGCCGGGCGGTGCTGTTCCTGCCTACGCAGGAGGGGCGCAGGTTCACGCCGGGCGGTGACGCGGAGGAGCCGTGGGAGAAGACGCTGAGCGGCTGGCTGCAGGACAAGGCAGAAGGCTTAAGCAGCTACCGCTGCGGTATCGGCACCTCGGAATATCTCTGGGACATCCACACCAGCTATAACGAGGCGCGCAAAGCACTGTCCATCTCCAGAAGGCTGGGACAAGGTCCCGGCGGAATTACCCGCTATGAAGAGATGGAGGTCTATCATCTGCTGGAGGGGCTTGGCGGTCCGGGGTTCGAGCAGCTGTTCGAGCGTAAGCTGGGCAAGCTGCTGCAATACGACCAGGAGCATGACAGCAATATGCTGCTGACCTTTTATCATTATCTGGAGTGCCGGGGCAGTCTGATTGAGACGGCGAACAGCCTATATATCCACCGGAACTCCGTCAAATACAGGCTGGAGCGGATTCGGGACATCACCGGCTTCGATCTGAATGATCCGCGTGAGCAGTTCGTCTGCCACTTGTGCCTGATTTACTACTACCTCCAGGAAAAATAGGGCGCTTTGGAAGATTTCTGGAATGCCATGTGAGTAAATATAACATTCATAGTCCTTGATAGTGCACAATCGACAAACGGTTGTGCATTTTTTTAGCTGAACGGGACGTAGAGGGGCTGTGAAATTCTATGTAGAATTAGCTCAACACTTTAATAAGACAAAGCATACACGCATTACCTGACATGAGAGCGGAATTCCGTCACAGAGGCACAGCAGTCGAAGTCGTAAGGGGGTTGATTCATTGTTTGCTTATACATTAAAAAGATTGGTGCAGATGATTCCAGCCTTGCTCGGCATTATTGTCATCACCTTCATTCTGTCGAGAGTGCTGCCGGGTGATCCTGCGATTATGCTGGCCGGAGAGCAGGCTCCAGAGGAGATTGTGAACAAAATCCGCCAGGATATGGGGCTGGACAAGCCGCTGTATATCCAGTTCTTCGCTTATATCGGACAGCTGCTGCAAGGCGATATCGGCTATGCCTATCACACCGGACATTCGGTCGCCAGCGACCTGGCCTCACGCTTCCCGGCTACGATCGAGCTGACCCTGGCCAGCATCCTGATTGCGATTCTGATCGCCATCCCGGTAGGCATTGTGGCTGCTACCCGTAAGGAGTCTCTGCTGGATCACATCTCGCGTGTGTTTTCACTGATAGGTGCTTGTGTGCCGATCTTCTGGCTCGGACTGATGTTCATCTATATTTTCTACTCCATTCTGGGCTGGGCACCGGCGCCGATGGGCCGGATCAGCGGGGATCTCAACCCGCCGGTCCATATCACCGGGCTGTACGTACTGGACAGCCTGCTCTCCGCAGATACCGCCGCACTCAAAAGCAGTCTCGCGCATCTGCTGCTTCCGGCGATCTGCCTCAGTACCGGTACGATGGCGATCATCGCCCGGATGACCCGCTCCAGCATGCTGGAGGTGGTCGATCAGGACTTCGTCCGCACCGCCCGAGCCAAGGGGCTGCGGGAATCGGCTGTCATCTACAAGCATGCACTGGTCAATGCGCTAATTCCCACACTAACGGTGCTCGGACTCCAGTTCGGCTTCCTGATGGGCGGCGCGGTCATCACAGAGACCATCTTTTCCTGGCCGGGAATTGGCGGCTATGTCACCGACTCCATACTGGCGGCGGACTACGCGCCGATCCAGGCGTTCACCCTGGTCAGTGCCGTGCTCTACTGCGGAATTAACCTGGCGGTCGACCTGATTTACGGGTTCATTGACCCGAGAATCCGTTATGAATAGAACAGCTTGTGTGAGAGGAGGAGATTGCTTGTGAGCACTGCAGCACATTCAGCACAGGGCAGTCCGGTGAAGCCCGCACCGGCCAAGCCCCGGACCCTATTATCCCTGCTGCTGCACAACCGCCTGGCAGCCATCGGGCTGACCTTCATCCTGATCTGGACCGTGGTAGCCATCTTCGCCCCCTGGCTGGCTCCGCATGATCCGTTCGTCACGGATATGGCGAGCAAGCTGCAGCCTCCCTCCGGCAGCCACTGGTTCGGAACCGACAACTTCGGCCGGGATATCCTCAGCCGGGTGTTGTACGGCGCACGGATCAGCATCTGGACCGGCCTGATCGCGGTCTCGATCTCCTTCCTGATCGGGATGCCGCTGGGCGGGATTGCCGCTTACTACGGCGGCCGGACCGGAACCATCATCATGCGGGTCATGGATGTATTGTTGTCCTTCCCGTCACTGGTATTGTCGATGGCGATTGCCGCCTCGATCGGCGCCGGACTCAGCAGCGCAATGATCGCCGTCGGCATTGTCGGCATTCCCGAATTCGCCCGGCTGATGTTCGGCCAGACGGTCTCGCTGCGGGAGAAGGAGTATATCGAAGCCAGCCGGGCCATTGGTGTGAAGGATAGAGTCATTCTGTACCGTCACATTCTGCCGAATGCTCTGGCTCCGCTAATGGTGCAGGCTACGCTCGGGATGGGCTTCGCCATCCTGACCGCGTCCAGTCTCAGCTTCCTGGGGCTGGGGGTCAGACCCCCGATTGCCGAATGGGGCGCGATGATCTCCGAAGGCCGGGAATATATCATTTCCGGGCAATGGTGGCTGGTTACTTTTCCAGGCCTCGGCATTGCCACCTCCATCTTAGGCTTCAACCTCCTCGGAGACGGTTTCCGGGATGTGCTTGACCCGCGGTTGCGTTCGGGGAAATGAGGCGAGCAGGGGAATCCCCCAAGGCCGCCCGTCCCGGTAGAGATAGATAGATTAACGTCAGCTGGAGCGCAAGCGGCAGACAATCATCAGAAGCACAAGTAGTTGTTATGCAGGCAGGATATAGAAAAGGGAGGAATTATCGATGAAAAAAGTTAAACTGTTGTCCACACTCGTCGCTTTTTCAATCATGCTTGCCGGATGCGCCAGCAGCGCCAATCCGCAGACCCCTGCTGCCACTTCGGCAGGAACGGATACTGCAGCAACAGCAGCCCCGGTCAAAAAGAACCTGACGGTGGCCTATTCCGAGGGCGGCACCACGCTCGACCCGGCGGAAGCCAATGATCTGACCTCCGATACGCTTGTGCTGGCCGCTTATGATCAGCTGGTCACCTACGGCATCAAGACCGAGAATGGCGCCAGCATCGCCAATACCGAAGACATCAAGCCCATGCTCGCAGAGAGCTGGGAAGTGAATGCTGACAACACGGTGTATACGTTCAAGCTGAAATCCGGCGTGAGCTTCCAGAGCGGCAATCCGGTGGATGCCGAGGCGGTGGCGTACTCATTTGAACGTGTGGCGAAGTCCAGCTCCGGCAGCTTCCTCTACGGCATGGCTTCAATTAAGTCGGTGGCGGTAAAAGACCCTTCGACTGTTGAAGTTACTCTGACGGGTGCCAATCATAATTTCCTGCAGATTCTGGCGATGTACACCTTCTCCATCGTGGACCAGAAGACGGTAGAAGCACAGGGTGCAGACTACCTGAAGACGAATGCCGCCGGTTCCGGCCCGTTCAAGCTTACGAAGTGGGACCCGGCTACCGAAGCTGTTTTCACAGCTAATGATAGCTACTGGCAGGGTGCGCCAAGCCTGGGCAAGGTAACCCTGAAGTTCACCAAGGAAGCCTCCAACCGCGTGCTGCTGCTAGGTAAGGGCGATGTAGACATGGCGATTGAGATTCCTCCGAAGGATGTGTCAACGCTTGAGACCAATAAGGCGCTGACCGTTGCTTCCAATGCAAGTAACCGGATTCTGTTCTTCGCCATGAATAACAAGGTCAAGCCGTTCGACAATGTAAAAGTCCGTCAGGCGATCAACTATGCGATTCCTTATGATCAGCTGCTGAGCGGGGTGATGTACGGCCAGGCCAAGCAGATGAAGAGTGCGGTAGCCAGCAACACGCCGGGCTTCACCGATGCAGGCTATGTGTATGAGTACAATCTGGACAAGGCCAAGGCACTGCTGAAGGAAGCAGGCTATGAGAAGGGCTTTGACTTCGACTTCACGCTGGGCTCCGGCTTCGATGACTGGGAAGATGATGCGGTCCTGATCCAGGCCGAGCTGGCCAAAATCGGAGTCAACATGAAGATCAACAAGCTGGCCCGCGCCCAGTTCCTGGAGCAGCAGAAGACCAATAATCTGACCTCTTATATCTCGAAATGGACTTCATTCGTCAATGATCCCGGCTACCACCTCGGCTTCCTGCTGTACGGCAAGGGCTCTTCCAACTATATCAACTATCAGAACGCTGAAGTAGACAAGCTGTGGGAGCAGGCGAACCTGGAGACAGATACGGCGAAGCGCACAGAGCTCTACAAGCAAGCTCAGGAGATCATCACGACAGAAGCACCTTGGGCGTATCTCTACGAATATAACCGCATTGTCGGAATGAGCAATAAGATCAGCGGCTACGCCTTCTACCCGGACGAAGTCATCCGCTTCTATCCGCTGTCGATTACAGAATAAGCAGGTTTGGCTAAAAGAGAGCGGGCAGGCCTTAGGCCTTGTCCCTCTTCTTTGTCACAAATTCACAGTTCCTCCTGCCAGCCGCAAGGCGTGCAGCCTGGAACACAAAGGAGAATTCGTAACCCATGACAGACTGGAAAAGCAAAGTGCTGGAGGCCATTGATGCCGGGCAGGAGGAACTGCTTGCGTTGTGCTCTCAGCTGATCCGTTACCCTTCGGAGAATCCGCCGGGCGATTCACGGGAGATCAGCGCTTATATTATTGGTTATCTGAAAGAAGCCGGGATCGATACTGCGATCTATCCGGCCACCGAAACCATGTTCAATCTGGTGTCCACACTGGGCGCAGGCGCGGAGGAGCGCACCGGCAAAAAGCTGATTTACTGCGGACATACCGATGTCGTTCCGGCCGGAGACCGCTCGCGCTGGGATTTCGATCCGTTCTGCGGCGATATCGTGGACGGCTATCTGTTGGGCAGAGGCGCTTCGGATATGAAAGCAGGCCTGGCCGGGTTAATCTACGTCACTGCACTGCTGTCGAAGCTGGGTGTTCCGCTAAAAGGGGATCTGTCCCTGCTGATCGTGCCCGATGAAGAGACCGGCGGTCACCTCGGGGTTCCCTGGGTGCTGGAGCGCGGCCTGATTACCGGAACCGCTGCTGTGATTGCCGAGCCTTCCGGCCCGCTGAACCCGACCATCGGGCAAAAGGGCAGCTGCTGGTTCGAATTCACCGTCGAAGGCACACCGGGTCACGGCAGCCTGTCGCCAGTGGTTGGAGACAGCGCCATTGTGAAGGCTGCCAAAGGAATTGAAGCCTTGCAGCGGCTATGGGATATCAAAGTGGACATTCCCCAGGAAGTTCAGGAAATTATCCGCATCTCGCAGGATTACGTGAAGGGCAGCGAAGAAGAAGATTCCCTCGCCTATCAGGTATTCGACCATGTGACGGTCAACATCGGGACGATTCAGGGCGGAACCAAGGTGAACGTAGTGGCGGACCGCTGCACCATTCAGGTCGATTCCCGTGTACCGTTCGGGGTAGACTACCGGGATGTGCTGGACCGTGCCCGCTCCCTGCTGCTGGAAGCCGGCATTGAATCCGAGGTGAAGGGCTTCGGCTTCCAGGGCAATGCCAACTGGACCTCCAATGAGGAGCCGGTGGTCAAGGATCTGGTTGAGAGTATCTGTGAGGTAAGCGGTGAAGAAGCCTACGGTGTGCTGCAATGGGCTTCCAGCGATGCACGTCATTTCCGCACTCATAACATTCCTGTGCTGCAATACGGCCCGGCCGAGCTGTCAACCATTCATAATTTCAACGAGAAGGCTCCTGTCTGGCAGATTATCCAGTGTGCGAAGGTCTATGCCTTGACGGCGCTTAAATATCTGGGTGTGGAAGAAGAGAAATAGTTACTTAAAAGGATATTTTGTAGGGAGTTTTTTGGGGTCCCCGCAAAGTACCTGACTAATTATCGAAGCAAATACTTCACTTTGTGGGGTACTGGAGGGAGGGGCAATCATGACAGAACTGCTGGAAGTATCAGGGCTATGCACCGAATTTCAGACAGCGGCGGGTACAATCCGTGCGGTGGACGGCATCAGTCTGTCAGTGCGCAAGGGAGAGACACTGGGCATTGTAGGCGAATCGGGCTGCGGCAAAAGCATTACCTCACTCTCAATCATGCAGCTCTTGCCCAAACGGATCAGCCGGATTGCTTCCGGCCAGATCCGCTTCGAGGGCAAGGATATGCTGGAGATGTCGATTAATGAGGTGCGGAATATCCGGGGGAACCGGATTGCGATGATTTTTCAGGAGCCGATGACCTCACTGAATCCGGTGTTCAAGATCGGCCGCCAGATCTCCGAATCCGCCCGTTATCATCTGAAGCTGAGCAAGAAGGAGGCGGACGCGCGGGCGGTGGAGATGCTGCGCAAGGTAGGGATTCCCCGGCCGGAAAAGATTGCCCAGCAGTATGCCCATCAGCTCTCCGGCGGGATGCGGCAGCGGGTGATGATTGCAATGGCGATGGTCTGCAATCCTCAGCTGCTCATAGCCGATGAGCCGACGACAGCGCTGGATGTGACGATTCAGGCGCAGATCCTTGATCTGATGCGGGATCTGCAAAAGAACGAGGGGATGTCGATTCTGATGATCACGCATGATCTGGGGGTCGTCGCCGAGATGTGTGACCGGGTCGTCATTATGTATGCCGGTCAGATCGTTGAGGAGACGGATGTCGCTACCCTGTACAATCAGCCGCTGCATCCGTACACCCGGGGGCTGCTGGCATCCCTGCCCCAGCTGGCGGGGGATGAGGACCGGCTCAGCTCGATACCGGGCCAGGTGCCGAATCCGGCCAGCCTGCCGCCCGGCTGCCGGTTCGCGCCGCGCTGCCCTGTGGCGGTGGACCGCTGCCGGGAGCAGCTCCCCGAGCTGCTTGAGGTGCAGCCGGGCCATACATGCCGCTGTATCCTGCAGCAGGAGGGGGTCCTATGACTACATTACTGGAAGTCCGCAATCTGAAGAAGCATTATCCGATCCGCCGGGGCTTCTTCGCTAAGCAGGTCGGTGCAGTCAAAGCCGTTGACGGCATTGCCTTATCCGTAGAGCAGGGAGAGACGCTGGCTGTGGTCGGAGAATCCGGCTGCGGGAAATCGACCACCGGCCGGGCCATTCTGCGGCTGATTGAGCCGACAGAAGGCGAGATCGTGTTCGGCGGCACCGATGTGCGCAGCCTGAATACCGAGCAGCTCCGCAGGTTCCGTACCGATATGCAAATGGTGTTCCAGGACCCTTATGCTTCTCTCGACCCGCGCTGGACCGTCCAGCGCATTCTGGAGGAGCCGCTCCGTACCCACGGATCGGCTCCCGCCGGAGAGCTGAAGAGCAGGGTCGAGCAGCTGATGGAGGTGGTGGGCCTGTCCCCCTATCAGGCTCACCGCTTCCCCCATGAATTCTCCGGCGGCCAGCGGCAGCGGATCGGGATTGCCCGCGCGCTTGCGCTGAATCCGAAGTTCATTGTCTGCGATGAGCCGGTATCGGCACTGGATGTGTCCATCCAGGCCCAGGTGCTGAATCTGATGCAGGATCTGCAGGAGCAATACGGCCTTACGTATATGTTCATCTCCCATGACCTGTCGGTCGTGAAGTTCATCAGTGACCGGGTAGCCGTTATGTACCTGGGGCGGATTGTCGAGCTTGCGCCGACGAAGGCGCTCTTTGCAAACCCGCTGCATCCGTACACCCAGGCGCTGATGTCCGCCGTTCCGGTGCCGAATCCGGGCCTGAAGAAGCAGCGCATCGTGCTGACCGGGGATGTTCCGAACCCGGAGACACCGCCACCGGGCTGTGCCTTCCACCCCCGCTGTCCGCATGCGATGGACCGCTGCAAGTCGGAAGCGCCGGTGCTGCGGGAGCTGGATTCGGGCCATCAGGCGGCCTGTCATTTGTATTAAGCAGAGGGGCCATCCGGCAGCGGGTGGCTCTTTGCTTTGGCTGGATGCGAAAAATAGCATACAATGGGCTTGAGCAAGGCAGGTGAGCCAAATGTATGCGGAAAACAGCATACAATCAGCCGTCGCCAGCCGCGCGGGCCAAATGTATGTGGAAAACAGCATAGATTGTGCTCGCACGCAGGCACGCGGGCCAAATGTATGTGGAAAACAACATAGATTGTGCTCGCACGCAGGCACGCGGGCCCAATGTATGCGGAAAACAGCATACAATATGCTCGCACGCAGGTAATCCTAGTCATCCGTTAGGACGACTTTGTTTATCCTTCTATTTCTCGCTGAAACGGTACCGTCCTTTAAAAGGACGACAAAGTCGTTTCCACTTGTGCATACTGGATCAGATTCAAAGCCTTTCTCAGGCTAAACCCGGCCAGCCCGCCTGACCCGCCCTAGCCCACCCCGCACCGCAGACTTTAGCCCTATTTATTATCCCGGATGGGACAGTGTCTCCCGTCTAGGCAGAATGACTTATTTTTACAGGATCTATTCCGTTGTTACGAGAATATCGTTTCAGAAATAACACTGAAATATTTCATTGTTATTTGAAAAGACACCCAAACCCTTTTATAATTACTTTAAATTAAAACTGATATGGGAGGAGATGGGAGAAGCAAGTGAACAAACCACGTGAATTATGGATTGATGCCGCCAAGGGATTCAGTATTATTTTTGTCGTTATGGGCCACTCCGGCGATGCGGCAGCGAACCATTATCTGTCCTGGTTCCGGATGCCGTTGTTCTTCTTGCTTAGCGGGCTGCTGTTTAAGCCGGTAGAACCCGGACGTTATCTGCGCTGGGCAGCGACCCGGACGCGGGGGCTCATGACTCCCTATTTTGCCTACGGACTCCTGATTGCGGCAGTGCTGCTGCTGTTCAACCTGAATATCAAGGGGTTCGCGGAGAATGTGGCGAGGCTGCTGTACGGAGGATTATCCCTGACGGGTCCTTACGGGGTGTTCTGGTTCATCACCTGCCTGCTGTTCACCCAGCTGCTCTTCGGATATATCATCCGTTATTCCCGCAGCATCCAATTTCTCATTATCGCCTCCGCGTACCTCCTCTCCCATGTGATCTCCCTGACTGCGCTCAAGAACTTCAACCTTCCCTGGAATATAGATGTGGCGCTGCTCGCCATCACTTATTATGCCATTGGCTTCTACGGCAAACAGCTAATCCCTGCGCTGATCCGCCGCTATTCGGCGCTCCCGGTGCTGCTGCCGTTGTGCGGACTTGTACTGCTGCTGGAGCGGACGGGGGTCATTCAATACAGCCTGAATATGAAATACAAGGAGTATACCTCGCTGGTGCTGGATCTCGCGGTTCCGCTGCTGATCTCGTTGACCATTTGTGCGGTGGTGTACCGGCTCTCCAAGCTGATACCGCTGGACTGGATGGGCAGCCTCGGGCGCAATTCCATTGCGATCATGTACCTGCATCTGCCGCTGAATTACAGCCTCAAATATCTGCTGGGTGCGGATTACGGGCTGATCCCCTTTACGCTGATTGGGGTGGGCGTGCCGCTGCTCGTTGCTATGTGGGCTGTGCGGTCTCCCGTACTCTCCAGACTCTATCTCGGGCATAAGGGCGGGGCCCGTCCGGTGTCCAGAAGCATCAGCTGACTCTTTGGCCCATGCTAACCTGAACAGAGGCACTCTCAAGGATCGGTGACGAACCTTGGGAGGCTTCTTTTTTTCTGCGCTGAAATGGAATAATTTCCTGCCATTCTGACGAAACTGGAACACAGTACCTGTGAAATGAAGGTTAAGTTCAGGAGGGGAACCATTGTGAGGAAAATTCGTTATGTTACGCTTGCGTTATGCATTGCTGTATCGGTTCTGGGAGGAGCATCCGGGGCCTTCGCCGAGGAAAAAGCCAAAGGCACCGCAAATTCCGGCAATGCCGGAGGGGCTGCTGCTGCGGAGCTGGCGCCTGGGGCGCGTTCTGCCATTCTCATGGATGCCAGTACAGGCACGGTCATCTACGAGAAGAACAGCCATGATAAACTTCCGCCGGCCAGTATTACCAAGATTATGACCATGCTGCTGACCGTGGAGGCGCTGGACGAAGGCAGATTGCAGCTGACCGACAAGGTGCGGACCAGCGAATATGCGGCATCGATGGGCGGTTCGCAGATTTTTCTGGAGCCGGGTGAAGAGATGACGGTGGACGATATGCTGAAGGGGATCGCGATGGCCTCCGGCAATGATGCTTCTGTAGCCATGGCGGAGAAGATCGCCGGCTCGGAGAGCGCCTTCGTCGATCTGATGAACCAGAAGGCGCAGGACCTGGGCCTGAAGGACACTCATTTCGCCAACTGCAACGGTCTGCCGGCTGCGAATCATTATTCCTCCGCGCATGATATTGCCGTCATCAGCCGGGAGCTGCTGAAGCATGAGCAGATTATCAAATACACCGGTTCTTACCAGGATTACCTGCGCAAGGATACCACCAAGCCATTCTGGCTGGTCAACACGAACAAGCTGGTGCGGTTCTACACCGGGGCTGACGGGCTGAAGACGGGATATACGTCCGAAGCGAAGTTCTGCCTGTCGGCGACAGCGGCCAGAGACGGCCTGCGCGCTGTAGCGGTGGTGCTGGGCGAGCCGAACACCAAGACCCGCAACAGCGAGGTCTCGGCGATGTTCGACTACCTCTTTTCCCAATATAAATTGCATACGATTCACAAAGAGGGCGACACCATCGGCACTGTGAGGATTGAGAAGGGCGTGAAGTCGCAGCTGCCGCTGGTGGCTAAGGAAGACTATAGCGTGCTGCTGCGTAAAGGTGTGACTCAGGAGGGCATCCAACATAAGCTGGTGCTGAATGAGCAGGTGAAGGCTCCGGTGGCTGAAGGCCAGACCGTCGGCAAGCTGGTGGTCTACCAGGGAACCGCTGTCCTGAAGGAATATGAGCTGAAGGCAGGCGAGACGATAGCCAAAGCAGGCTGGTGGAAACTGTTCAAGCGGGCTACAGGCGCTATGTTCACGAACGATTAAGGCTTGCAGCCGTTCGTAAAGCTGTCTCCGTTTGTTCCTTTTTGTAGATTGAACTAGGGGCTTTGTGTAACTTCTTAGGGGTTTTCTTCTAGTTTTGTCGTGAGGCAGGAATCCTCAATTGCGGTGTAGAAAACCTTGTCCTTGTAGGGGATAGAATTAGTTACAGGGCGGTTGTCCAAGCAACGAAGAGGAGAGTGGCAAGTATGAATTCCCATGTGGAGATGGAGCATCACCGGGGTGTGCTGATTGTCCGGTTGTCCGGGGAACTGGACCATCACGCAGCCGATTATGTACGTATGGATATGGATGAAGCGATTATGCGGGGCCAGGTGGAGCATCTGATCCTGAGCCTGAAGGAGCTGCAGTTCATGGACAGCTCCGGTCTTGGAGTCATTCTGGGACGGTACAAGCTGATCAAGAGCAAGGGCGGCAAGATGGCAGTCTGCGATGCCACAGCACCCGTGAAGCGCCTGCTCGAAATGTCGGGCCTGTTCAAAATCATGCCCCTATATGACGACGAGAGCGCTGCACTCTCGGATTTGGAGGTCGCGTTATGACTACTAGCGAAGCCCGCAACTTCATGAGTGTCCAGTTTGCCGCGCTGTCGGAGAATGAATCGTTCGCGCGTGTCGTAGTGGCCGCATTTGTCTCCCGGCTTGACCCGACGATGGAAGAGCTGAATGACCTGAAGACCGTAGTCTCGGAGGCAGTTACCAATTGTATTATTCACGGGTATGACAGTGATCCCGCAGGCGTTGTCAGCATATCCGCTTCGCTTGAGAATGAAACCGTGCATCTGACGATCGAGGATAAGGGCCGGGGCATTGAGGATCTGGAGCTCGCCCAGCAGCCGCTGTATACCTCAAAGCCGGAGCTGGAGCGGTCGGGTATGGGCTTCACCATTATGGAGAATTTCATGGATGAATTCGAGGTAATCAGTGAACCGGGACGCGGAACTTCAATCTCCATGAAGAAAACCATCGTCTCGAAAAAAGCTTTATACAATTAGGGGTTGGAGCCATGGATGCAGGATCAAAAAAAGCTCCGCCGACCTATTTGGACGATGCGGAGGTCAAACGTCTAATCGCGCTCAGTCAAGCCGGGGACCATACGGCCCGCGACACACTGGTCAACTGCAATATCCGTCTCGTCTGGTCGGTAGTGCAGCGGTTTATGAACCGCGGATATGAACCGGATGATTTGTTCCAGATCGGCTGTATCGGACTGCTGAAGTCCGTTGATAAATTCGACCTCAGCTATGAGGTCAAGTTCTCCACCTATGCGGTGCCGATGATTATTGGCGAGATCCAGCGGTTCCTCCGCGATGACGGCACGCTCAAGGTCAGCCGCTCGCTGAAGGAGATGGCCAACAAGGTGCGCAAGATGAAGGATGAGATGTCCAAAACGCTCGACCGCCTCCCGACCATCGGCGAAGTGGCCGAGGCACTGGGTGTCACGCCCGAAGAAATCGTCTTCGCCCAGGAAGCCAACAAGCCGCCGACCTCGATTCACGAGACCGTCTTCGAGAACGACGGCGATCCGATCACGCTGATCGATCAGATCGCGGACGAGTCGCAGGAGCGCTGGTTCGACAAGCTGGCCTTGAACGAGGCCATCGGCGCACTGACCGAGCGCGAGCGTCTGATCGTGTATCTGCGCTATTACCGCGATCAGACCCAGTCCGAAGTCGCCAGCCGCCTAGGCATCTCGCAGGTCCAGGTGTCGCGGCTGGAGAAGAAGATCCTCGCGAACATCCGCGAGCAGATTGCGCAGTAACGGTGGCGGCTCTTGCGCATCCGGCTGACGCGACCGCTGATTACAGGCAGCAGCTCAGCAGGTTGGTTGCAGCAATAGGTAGAGGCGGCAGTTCAGCAAGTAGGGTACAGCAGTCAGGTTAGCAGTGAGATGGCAGTTGAGTAACCCAGTTCAGCAGCAGTCAAGCAGCCCTGCCGATGGCGTCATTCGCCGGCTGGCCGGACCAGCAGTAGAGCACAGCAGGATTTAAGTATGTGATGTACAGTGACGGGTGCAAGGATCGGTACGAGGTATGGGCAACAGCAGGAGCCGTCCCGGGAGGGGCGGCTTTTTGCATTTGCTCACTTAGCTTAAGAGCGGTGCCGGGAGAGCTGCTTGGCTAATTTTTAGCCTGGGAGGTGTGAGGCGGACTGAGATTCCCTTATTTGGCCGAAAAGCTTCTTTTTGAGACTAAAATGGACTGAGATTCCGTTATCTTGTCTATTCGGCGCCTAATCAAGTGGAATCGGGGCACATAGCGGATTCTGAGTCCGCGTGCCCCGGCAAATCCGCCTCATTCGCAGAAATAGCGGAATTACAGTCCGCTTGGAAGCTGATGAAGCAGTCCTATGGCCCTGCGCAAGGTTATACCCGAAGCTTCACATATGCTAAACTAGGCTAAACCCGTAACAATCGATGATGTTGACGGCTAACAACAATGCATACGGAATATGGAGGACACAACCCAATGGATTATGCGAAGCTCAGCAAAGAGGTCTCATACGCCCTGCGTCACGCGCCGTGGGAATATGAACTGGAACTGGATGCCCAGGGATGGGTCGATATTGAACAGCTGCTCCATTCACTGCATCAGGACAAGAAGTGGGAAGCGGTCCATGCAGAGGATCTGGATACAATGATCACAGCATCGGATAAGCAGCGGCATGAGATAGCGGAGGGCAGAATAAGGGCGCTGTATGGTCACTCTGTCCCTCAAAAAATAATCAAGCATAATGAAGCTCCGCCCCCCGTTCTCTACCACGGAACAGCCAGGCAATGGGTGGAGACGATTCTGCATGAAGGCCTGAAACCAATGAAGAGGCAGTATGTTCATTTCTCGGTGGATACCTATACGGCTAAGCTGGTTGGGGCGCGAAAGGATTCCAGACCTGTGATCTTAACCATCGATGCCGCACGGGCCGCAGAGGAAGGAATCCAGTTCTACCACGGCAATCATAATATCTGGTTAGCAGACTACATTCCCCCGGAATTCATCTCAGACCCACAGCCACCGGTACCTGAATGAAAGGTATCCTTAACACCTTTGCTAATCCGGTGCAATCACAAAAAAAGCGTCCCAACCAGCCATTCACGGCTCGCGGGACGCTTTTATTCTATACTTGATCCATTCTGGTTCCGTCAAAGAGCTTGGACTCCATAAATGACGGGTGAGGTAATATTTAACTGCAAGGCAGGGTTTTGTCTCCGTTGAATAAGGCCACCTGCCACTGGTCAATAAATCCAGGGAGGATAAGGAGATAGACTTTTCCGGCTGCGGGACAAGATAATGTAACCTTTTGCCACAGGAAGGGCACTTATTATTAGAACCATCTACAACTTACAGAAATGAGGTTCGGCAGATTTATGCAGCAGTGGATTGAACAAGCGCAGAAGGGCGATGCTGAAGCCTTCCGGGAGCTTAGCGGGCATGTCCGGGGGATGGCTTACGTAGTGGCCTACGATAGGTTGGGAGATGTGCAGCTCGCGGAAGACGCGGTGCAGGAAGCCTTGCTTGAGGCGTATATGAACCTTGGCAGCTTGAAGGAGCCGGCGGCCTTTCCGGGATGGTTCAAGACGATTGTAGTCAGGCAATGCCACCGGCTACTGCGGCGTAAGCCGGGGACACTTCTGCCTCTGGAGGCAGCGGACCAGGTTGCGGAGCCTACTCCCGGCGTGGCGGAAATTGCCGAACGCAAAGAATGGACGCAGGTGCTGCACAGGTCAGTGGCAGAGTTATCCGCCAAGCTGCGGGTTCCGCTGCAATTATTCTACTTCTACGGGTATTCGCTTCAGGAGATCTCCGTCTACCTGGGTCTTCCGGTTGCGACGCTGAAGAAAAGGCTGTATGACGGCAGACGCAAGCTGAAGGGCGCTTTGCCTGTTGCCGATCTGGCTGCTGCATTTCATCTGTTACATGAAAGGGGAGAGCGTATGCTGCATATTGTGAACGGTGACTCTGTTGGAGACAAGCTGAAGCAGGGTATTGTCCAGGGGGATGTACTCGTCTGGAGGGAGATTTATTCGGCGGGACCGATATTCATTGATCCGGCGGCAGAGCAGGAGCGGCGGCTGCGGGCTGAGGTTTTGCAGGCCACGATGGCTATTCCGGCCGCCGAATATCTGGCGGGCTGTGCGGAGCAGGAGCGGAGGATCAGCGGATTCGGCCAGTATGATGAGGTGGTGTTGTGGTTCGAGCATGATCTGTTCGACCAGAGCATGCTGGCCTATCTGCTGCACTGGTTCAATGGGCAAAAGCTGGGCCAGACGAAGCTGAGCCTGCTCTGCATCGGAGAATTTCCGGGAATTGAGCTGTTCCATGGTCTGGGACAGCTTACGGAGGATCAGCTCAGGACCCTGCGCGGGACCTGGCAGACTGTCGGCCCCAAGGAGCTGCAACTGGGCAGCCTGCTGTGGGAGGCCTACGCCTCTCCCGATCCCCGGGAGCTGGCGGATCTGCTTGCGGCGAAGCGGGAGGAGCTTGCGGGGGGCGCGCTTGCTTTTGCCTATGATGCCTTCAAGGATCACCTCTCCCGCCTGCCTTCCATAGAGAATGGACTCGGCATTGTCGAACAGACAACACTCCAGGCTGTGGCGAACGGTAAGGATACGCCGTTTAAGCTGTTCCGTCAGGTGACGGATGAGCTGCACCGGCTTGGCATGGGCGATACGGAATACTGGAAGATTCTGCGCACACTCACGGCCGGGGAGCAGCCTCTGCTGGAGATTGACGGTGCGGCAGAGCTTACAGACTACAGGGAAGTCCCGGAATTCCTGCACCGTAGCGTTACGCTGACTCTATGGGGAGAGCAGGTGTTGGCCGGTGCAGCCGACCGCTTACAGCTGCAAGAGATCGATGAATGGTACGGTGGCCTGCATTTGCAGGGGCATGACGCCGCCTGGCGCTGGGACAGCGCTGCGGGACGGCCTGTGCAGCACCCGCGCACGGAATAGAAAGTAACCGGGAGGGAGGTTCCCTGCTAAGCTGAACGCTTAGAGGGTGAACCTCTTTTTTGTATTTTTTTGATGATTATAGCTTCGGTCGTTGTAGGCGAAAAACCGAACACAATGGGTCAGCGTGAGGCGCGTGGGCCAAATGTCATTGCAGCGCCGACCGTGCTTCGAGTTCAGCTCTGAAGTATAATAAATACTTCAGGTCATGACATTTATAGGTGAAGAAGGAGGCGAGCGGCATCAGAACTTTAGTGATCAGTGACATTCACGGCTGCATACAGGAATTCAACCTGCTGCTCCGCCGGGCGGGATATCATCCCTCCAGAGATCAGTTGATCCTGCTGGGCGATTATATGGACAGAGGGCCGGACAGCCGGGCGGTTGTGGAACAGGTGAAGCGGCTTGCCGAAGCGGAAGGGGTGGTTGTGCTGCGGGGCAACCATGATCAGATGGCCTGCGACGCACTGGCGGGAGAGGATGATAAGCGGGATACCCACTGGATAACGAATGGGGGATTCCACACCCTGCTGAGCTATTGCGGAGGCCGGGATTCGGTTCTGCTGCACCCGGATTCAGGCTGGAAGGATTATACGGAGATGAAGCGGTTCATGCGTACGGAGTATAAGGAGCATCTGGACTTCCTGGGTTCGCTGCCCTACTACTATGAGACGGATACCCATCTGTTCGTTCATGCGGGCATTGATCCTTCCCTTGCCGATTGGCGGACGCAGCGGGAGTATGATTTTATCTGGATTCGTGAGCCTTTCTATAATCATCCTGTAACTTCTACGGAGAAGACGGTCGTATTCGGCCATACCTCAACTGTAGATCTGCAGGATGGGGCAGGCGTCTGGTTCAGTCCGCTAGGAGACAAAATTGGTATCGACGGCGGCTGTGTGTATGGGGAGCAATTGAACTGCCTGGAGATTAGCGATGCAGGATATAAGACCTATGCGGTCCGGCTCGGTGAGCGGGAGTAACGTTGCCAGCGGAGCAGGCGGGGTGAAAACAAACACCTGATTGGTTATAATTGGAATATCAAATCCAAGAGCTCACAGGAGGCAGAGATGTCCAATTCACTCTTAACGAAGAACGCGTTAGCCCGGTCCCTGAAGAAGCTTATGCTCACCAAGCCGCTGAACAAAATAACGATCCAGCAGCTTACCGCAGATTGCGGGGTGACCCGCCATACGTTTTATAATCATTTTCAGGATATCTATGAGCTGCTCGGCTGGATCTACAAATCAGAGGTGATTGAAGGACTGGATCAATACTGCTGCTGGGCGGGCTGGAAGCAAGGGTTCTTAAGTGTCCTGCGCTACACCGTGGATAACAAAACCATCTGTCTGAATACCTTCCATTCGCTGGGACGCGAACATCTGGAGCAGTTCCTGTACGGGGTGATCTACCGCGTCATGAACAGCGTAGTGGAGGAGCTGGACGGGCAGGCGTGGCCGGGACAGGAGCAGATTCCAGAGCCTGTGAGAATGCAGGCCAGACAGGATATCGCCGATTTCTACACGCTGGCCATTCTTGAACAGGTGATCCACTGGCTCAGAGCGGGGGCGAATACAGATCCGGCCGGGGTGGTGGACAAGGTATCGCGGATTATGGACGGATGCATTGCCCGGGGGCTTGAGCATTATCAGTCGGCGGTTCATCCGGTGAAGTCATGACACAATGTCCGGCGGATGTGTAATCCCTATACAGTTGCGTCCGGCTGTCCATAGAATCCCTGGTTCACGGCGGGTATAGTGAAGGCAGTTAGCAGCACTTATCCCCTGATCAAGGAAGGAAGAGGACACATGGGTACATATCAAAGAATTCATCCGCAGGTACAGGAAGGCATCGCCTCACGCAAGGCTTATCTCGTTGGAGGAGGGATCGGCTCCCTGTCGGCAGCGGCCTTCCTGATCCGTGACGGGCATATGCCCGGCCGGAATATTCATATTCTGGAACAATCGGCTGTATACGGCGGTTCCATGGACGGGGCGGGCAATGCCAAGGACGGCTACAGCGCCCGGGGCGGACGCGAGATTGAAGAGCACTTCGAATGCTTCATGGAGCTGTTCGGCTTCATCCCTTCCCTGACCAATCCGGACCGGACGGTGCTGGATGAATTCCGGGAGCTGAATCTGGCTGAACCGATTGAATCGCATTGCCGTCTGGTCGAAAAGAAAGGCACACCCGCCGACTTCTCATCACTTGGACTCTCAACCGCCGATGCGCTGCAATTAGGCAAGCTGACGCTGGCTACCGAAGAGAGACTTGGCGCGGTAACAATTGAGCAGTTTTTTGATCCCAGCTTCCTGGAGACGAATTTCTGGTATTTCTGGCGCTCCATGTTCGCCTTCGAGAATTGGCACAGCGTGGTGGAAGTGAAGCGTTATATGGAGCGGTTTATGCACCTGATCTCCGGGATGAACCGGCTGAAGGGGATTCTGCACACCGAATACAACCAGTTCGATTCGCTGATCCTGCCGCTGATGAAGTGGCTGGAGCGTGAGGGCGTTCATTTTGACAAAGGGAATCAGGTCACGGATCTGGAGCTGGATATGAACGGCGATGAGAAAATTGTAACCGCCATTCAAGTATCGGTGAACGGTTCCCCGAAGACCATTCCGGTGACACGCGGGGATCTGGTCATGGTCACGAACGGCTCAATGACAGAGAATTCTACCCTTGGCGATCTGGATCATCCGGCGGTGCTGAACCGGTCCGTTAATGATAGCGGCTGCTGGAGCCTATGGGGCAAGCTTGCTGCCAAATCCCCGGATTTCGGCCGCCCGGAAGTGTTCTGCGGAGATATCGACAAGTCCAAATGGCTGTCGTTCACGATGACGTTTACCGATGATGAGATCGTCTTCCCTTATCTGCTGGAGCTGACGGGAGATGCTCCCGGCATGGGCGGCGTGGTCACGATCAAGGACTCCAGCTGGATGATGTCCTGGACCGCACCGAAGCAGCCGCATTTCATCAACCAGCCCGACAATGTGAAGGTGCTGTGGGCGTATGGCCTGTTCCCGGATGCCGAAGGCGATTATATCAAGAAAAAAATGAGCGACTGCACCGGACGCGAGCTGCTGGAGGAATTGTGCTACCATATGGGCCTTGCGGACCGCATTCCCGAGATTCTGGAGCATACCACGAACGTGATCCCTTGCATGATGCCTTATATCACTGCGCAGTTTATGCCGCGCGTTCTTGGTGACCGTCCGCAGGTCGTGCCGCAGGGCAGTGTGAATCTGGCCTTCCTCGGCCAGTTCGCCGAAGTGCCGGACGACTGCGTGTTCACCGTGGAATATTCGGTCCGCTCCGCCATGATGGCCGTCTATAGTCTGCTGGCGCTGGACAAAGAGGTAATTCCCGTCCATCCCAGCAAATATGATGTCCGGGTACTGCTGACCGCTCTTCGCACCTGTCTCGGCAACAAGCCGCTGCCGCTGGACAAGACGCTCGGTGAGCTGCTGGCGGGAACGGTACTGTCGAAATTGATCTAGCTGCCAGCTTTCGACAGGATTCGTCCGCAGATTATGATAAGTTTAGACTAAAAATTTCTGCGGAGGAACCCTGATGAAGAAAATTCTGAGCCGGATCGCACTTGCATTGCTGCTTATGACCTTTGCAGCCATTGTATTGTGCTTCTATTTCAATCAGTTTAGCTATGCTTATGGTCTGATTGTAGTTCTCGTGTTGATCTTTGGTGCAATGGGCCAGCTCTATAAGCTGAAGAATGATGAATATATGTACTCCAAGCTGAACAGGAGAGACGAATACGAGGATTATACAAGGTAGCTGATTCCGCTACCCAGGCATGCCAGAGGTCCGGCAGACATAGGATGGTAATAAGCAAGCGCTTAACCATTCAGCCACTGCAGGAGGAGAATAGTGTGAACGAGAGACTGGCAGCTGTTATTCTGCGGATTGATGCTATTGCTACAGATATTCTTGTCCCGCTGCGCCGCAAGACCATTAACGAAGCGGCTCTGCTTCAGCTCTATGAGGCGCTGGATGAGACGTATGCGCTGATGGAGTATGAGCGGCAGATTGACCGGGAACTCGCGGCTATTCTCTTCCTGCTCTATTCACAGCTGGTTACCCAATCCAATTATGTGTATGACAAAAGCCATTTCGTGCCGCATATCGGCAAGCTGCAGGGATATATCCGCAAAATATTCGGCGGTACGCTTCAGAATGCATGAACCCGTCTCACTGCCAGCCTAACAGCTTATGCTCCAGCAGCATCTCTAACAGGATGCTAACGGGAGTATAAGCTGTTTTTATTTTTTGTCCATTGCCAAACCTTGACCTGTTCCATTACAATATGATAATGATAATGAGAATCAATTTCAAAGAAACAGGTGACATTCATGAATCATCAGGCAGTGTCCGGGAGCGGGCTGGATCAAAAGGAAAAAGCGCTGAAGCTGCGGTCCCGTCCCTGGGCGGCAACACTAATTCTTATTGGCGGTCTGATTGCGCTGGCGCTTGGTATCGCTATTTCTGTATCGTTCGGGGCAGCAGATATTAAGCTGTCTGTCGTATGGACCGCAGTCTTTCATTTCAATCCCGACATTACCGAGCATCAGATCATCCGCGAGCTTAGGCTGCCGCGTGTGCTGGGCGGCGTAATGGTGGGAGCCAGCCTCGCTGTGGCAGGGGCTATTATGCAAGGGATGACCCGCAATCCGCTGGCGGATTCGGGACTGATGGGCATTAACTCTGGAGCAGGCTTTGCACTGGCGGTCTGCTTTGCATTTTTTCCGGGATTGCCGTTCATGTACCTCATTCTCTATTCCTTCGTCGGTGCCGGAGCCGGGGCGGGAATTGTCTACGGTGTAGGCTCGCTGGCAAAAGGGGGGCTAACCCCGGCCAGGCTGGTATTGGCAGGTGCTGCCCTCAGTGCGCTGCTCTCGGCGCTAAGTGAAGGCATCGCCCTGTATTTCCGTATCGGACAAGACCTCGCCTTCTGGTACGCCGGCGGCTTGGCCGGAACGAAGTGGTTCCAGCTGCAGATTATGTCCCCATGGGTGATAGCGGCGATCCTCGGAGCCATTGCACTGTCCCGTTCAATCACGATGCTCAGCCTGGGTGAGGATATTGCCAAGGGGCTGGGACAGCGTACGGGGCTGGTGAAATTGGCGGGTACGCTCGTTGTCCTGATTCTGGCCGGAGCCTCGGTAGCTGTGGTGGGAGCTGTAGGATTCGTCGGCCTGATCATCCCCCATCTGACACGTTATCTGGTGGGTGTGGATTACCGCTGGATCATTCCCTGTTCTGCGGTGCTGGGTGCGCTGCTGGTGGTCGGGGGCGATCTGACGGCCCGGATGATCAATCCGCCGCATGAAACGCCGGTGGGTGCGATCATAGCGCTGATTGGGGTACCGTTCTTCCTGTATCTGGCCCGAAAAGAAAGAAGGGAGCTGTAAAGATGCAGAGCCATAAGATAACCTCTTCAGAAGATGCAAGGCGTAAGCATGGCCTAAGGGTCATCGGCGTGCTGGCTGTTCTGATTGTTGTAATGTTCATTATAAGTGTGAATACAGGATACATACGGCTTACTCCGCTTGAGCTGCTGGATACGCTGGTTGGCAAGGGGACGGACAAGCAGGAGCTGATTCTGTTCCAGTTCCGCCTGCCGAGGATTGTCATTTCTCTATTAATTGGTACCGCTCTTGCCGTATCCGGCGCGGTGATGCAGGGAGTCTTCCGCAATGATCTGGCAGATCCGGGCATTCTCGGCATTAATGCCGGGGCCGGACTGATGGTCATGCTGCTGATTTCCTTCTATCCCACGACCTCGGCGGCGCCGGTCTATCTGCTGCCAGTGGTTGCTTTTGCCGGGGCGGCCTGCACGGCTGCTCTGATCTATAGCCTCGCCTATAAGCGGCATCAGGGCATTGCACCGATCCGCCTGCTCCTTACCGGGGTCGCAGTGGCGGCAGGCATGAGTGCAGCGATGATCGTGCTGACGCTCCGCCTCGACCCGGACAAATATCAGTTCGTCGCCACGTGGCTGGCGGGCAGCATCTGGGGCACCAGCTGGAAGTTTGTCTTGTCCCTGCTGCCCTGGATAGTGATTCTCCTGCCTTATGTCATCTACAAGGCACGGGTGATGAATGTGCTTAATCTGGGCGAGCAGACGGCGACCGGACTCGGCGCCCATGTCAGCAAAGAGCAGTTCCGCCTGCTGGCAGCGGCGGTCGGACTTGCAGCCTCCAGCGTAGCTGTCAGCGGCGGCATCGGATTCGTCGGGCTGGTCGGCCCTCATCTGGCACGGCGGCTGGTCGGGCCGAAGCATCAGCTGATGCTGCCCGCCTCGGCGCTGATCGGCGCGCTGCTGGTCATTGCGGCCGATACGATCGGGCGGCGGATTCTGCAGCCGTCCGAGATTCCTACCGGCATCGTGGTCGCTGTGATCGGCGCCCCATACTTTCTGTATCTTCTGGCCCGTACCAAATCTTAACTACAACCAGACCTTGGAGGGATATCGATGAACGATTCTATGGAATTATATGATGTGACGATTATCGGCGGCGGCCCCGCAGGCATGTATACGGCATTCTACAGCGGGATGAGAGATCTGAAGACGAAGCTGATTGAGGCGAAGGAAGAGCTTGGCGGCAGAATGCTGATCTATCCGGAGAAAATGATCTGGGATGTCGGAGGAGTAACACCTATTCTCTGCCGCCAGTTAATTGATCAGCTGGCAGAGCAGGCGCGCACCTTCGATCCTACAATCGTATTCGGACAGCAGATTGTTCACCAGGCCCGCCAGGAGGACGGAACGTATATCCTGACCTCGGCAACCGGTGAGCAGCATTGGACCCGTACCGTCATTCTCACCATCGGATACGGCATCCTGCAGATGGCGAAGCTGGAGATTGAAGGCGCGGACCGCTACGAGGTGACGAACCTGCATTACACGGTGCAGGAGCTGGAGCCCTTCCGCGGCAAGCGGGTGCTGATCTCGGGCGGCGGCGATTCCGCCGTAGACTGGGCGAATGAGCTGGAGGGGATTGCCGCCAGTGTAACCATAGTACACCGCCGGGAGCAGTTCGGCGGGCATGAGAAGAATATTGCCCGGATGAAGGCTTCCTCTGTAGATGTGCGTGTACCTTGTGCCGTAAGCCAGCTTCACAGCAGCGATGGGGAGCAGATTGATCAGGTAACTGTCTGCCATATCCAGAACGGTGAGCATGAGCAGCTTGAGGTAGATGCCGTCATTGTCAACCACGGGCTGAGAAGCGACTTCGGTCCGCTGAAGGACTGGGGGCTGGATATGGGAGAATGGTGCGCGAATGTCAGCGGGAAGCTGGAGACGAATCTGCCCGGCATTTTCGCTGCCGGAGACTTCGTGGATTATGAGAGCAAGGTTCGGCTCATAGCGGGGACATTCACCGATGCGGTGCTTGCCCTGAACAGCGCGAAGCTGTACATGGACCCTACGGCCGAGAAGGTGGCTTATGTCTCCTCCCATAATGACCGGTTCAAGGAGAAGAACAAGGCGCTTGGCGTAACAGATAGCCACTAGACAGTGGAGCCATGCCCCTCCCTAAATAACAAAATTATAAGCTGTCCCACATACGGTTTCTTCCGTGCAGGGGACGGCTTTTTCTGGTCTCACACATTCCATATGCTGCATAAAAAAAGGATAGCAGGCGAATAGTAAAGGGCAGGAGGTGCTGATATGGAGAAGACAAATTCGCCGATTTCCCCCAAGCTGGAAGACAACATCAGTATCATTCAAGCAAGGCTCGGGAACAGTCCGGATCTGGTCATACGCACCTATGAATTAATCAATAGAACCGCCCGGGTGGCTGCTGTCTATTTCGCCGGTATTACGGACAGGGTGATGGTCGATGACTATATCTCGCATGTCATGTCATTCGAATCGCTGAATGACCGTGAGCGGCTTGCCGTAACCCCGGAGGAAGTCTACGGCTATATCAAAGAGAATGCCCTTAGTATCGGCAAAGAGAAGCTGGTCACTGATATCAACGGACTGCTGGAGGCGCTGCTCTCGGGTGACACGGTTATTCTGGTTAACGGAGTGGAGGGGGGCGTCAGTGGAAGCACCAGCGGCGGAGAGGCCCGGACGGTTACTGAGGCAGGTACCCAGATCGCGATCCGCGGCTCCAAGGAAAGCTTCACCGAGACCATCAGCACAAATATTGCCCTGGTCCGCAAAATCATCAAGAACCCGGACCTCTGGACCGAAACGATGAAGCTGGGTGATGTCACCCACACTGATATTACGATCATGTATATCCGCGGCATTGCAGACGAGCAGACGATCAAGGTATTCAAGAACAAGCTTCAGGAGATCAAGGTCGATATGATTCTGGAGTCGGGATATATTGAACAGATCGTAGAGGAGAACAAATACTCCCCGTTTCCCACGCTGTTCAATACGGAGCGTCCGGATAGTGTCGCGGGCAATCTGCTGGATGGACGGATTGCCATCTTCGTGGACGGTACCCCGTTTGTGCTGATTGCTCCGACCACCTTCTTCATGTTCTTTCATACGGTGGAGGACTATTATCAGCGGTATGATATCTCATCCTTAATCAGAATGCTCCGGTTTGTATGCCTGATTATTTCGCTGTATGGCCCGGCGATCTTCGTTGCCGCGCTGAACTTCCATCAGGAGATGATTCCGACCCCGCTGCTGATCAATCTGGCTTCACAGCGGGAGGGAGTGCCGTTTCCGGCCTTTGTTGAAGCGGTCATGATGGAGATTACCTTCGAGATTATCCGCGAAGCGGGAGTCCGCATGCCTTCGCCGATCGGCCAGACTGTATCGATCATCGGCGGTCTGGTGCTTGGGACGGCGGCCGTTCAGGCAGGGATCGTCTCTCCGGCGATGGTTATTGTGGTCTCTCTTACAGGGATCTCCAGCTTTGCTACGCCTGCTTTCAATATGGCGCTCTCCATTCGCATGCTCCGGTTTGTAATCATGGGGGTCGCAGCATTTATGGGGCTGTATGGCATCGCCATCTTTACCATTATGCTGATTGCCCATCTGTGCAGCCTGCGCTCGCTCGGGGTGCCCTATATGACCCCGATGGGTCCCTTTGTCCCGGGGAATCTGAAGGATACCTTCACCCGTTCCCCTAAGAGCTTCATGAAGCTCAGAAAACGTCTGGTCAACAACGGTGGGAGCTCGGCATCCTCTTCCGCAGGAAAAGGGGCCTCTACGAGGAATTCCAATGAACGCTAAGGGATTGCTGCACCTCTTTGCCATCGCAATTCTGGTCTTGCCGCTCGGCGGCTGCTGGAACAGCCGGGAATTGAATGAGCTGGCCATCGTAAGCGGCATCGGGATGGATCTCGTTCCGGAGACAGATGAATACCGGGTCACCTTTCAACTGGTCAATCCTTCTTCGACCTCGACAAGTACCTCTCCCGGCAGCGGGAAACCCGCAGTAGTGGTGGTGTCTGCCACCGACAAAACGATGTTCGGCGCGTTGCGGCGGGCGTCGAAGCATGCGACACGCCAGCTTTTTTTTGCCCATACCCAGCTTATTGTACTAGGGGAGCCCCTGGCGCGGGACGGTATTAACGAGATCTTCGACATCTTTGAGAGGTCCCATGAGCTTCGGCTCAATTCAGAAGTACTGGTCGCCCGTGGCAGCGATGCCGCCTCTGTCCTGAAGCTCCTGACCCCTGTAGAGAGTCTCCCGGCTCTGGGGCTGGTCAAAAAAACACAAAATACCTCCAGCGTCTGGGGAGAGAACCGGCCCATCAGCGTGTTCAATGTCATACAAGGCATTACTGGGGAAGGGGATCTGACGATCAATGCGGTGAAGATCAGGGGAGATGCTGAGGAGGGGAAGAAGAAAAGCAATCTGGAGGGGTCTGAGACCCTGACGGAGATGATGATGAACGGGCTTGGGGTATTCCGAAAGGGGAAGCTGCTCTATTGGATGAAGGACTCAGAAGCACGGGGAACCGAGTGGCTGCTTAACGAGATAGAAGAAACAGTGCTAAATATTGATTCGGGTGATAAAAAAGAGGCTATAGCCGTCAATATTATCTATTCGAGAACGGAGTTGAATACCACGATTGAGAACGGAATTCCGGTCTTTCATGTGACGATTGCCGAGGAGGGGAGCATCAATGAAACGGACAGCTTCGTGGACCTCAGCAAGCGGGAAGAAATCATGAAGCTTGAACACCAGCTGGAGAAGCAGACGAGGAAGGAAGTCATGCAGGCTTTTCAGAAGGGACAGCAGCTGGAGAGTGATATTTTTAATTTCGGCAATGAGCTGAAGCGGACGAAGCCGCAGGAATGGGCGGCGCTGGACCGGGACTGGGGCCGGATCTTCGCACAGGGCAAGCTGGACCTTAAGATCAAGGCTTACATCCGCAGTACCGGCATGAGTCTGAAACCCTATATTCCCGAAGGTAAATAATCGGCTTAACGGCAGAAATCAGGTGATTGGTGTTATGAAAAAAGAAATAGTCGGCCCGAGCCAGCTGCTGGCGTTGATCATTCTGTTTGAGTTGGGGACTGCCGTGCTTGTCCCCATCGGTCTGGAGAGCGGCCATTCAGTCTGGCTCGCTATTCTGTTTGCCCTTCCCGGAGGCATCCTGCTGTATCTGGTGTTCGCACATCTCTATCTCCAGTTCCCGAACCAGATTATAAGCGGGTATATACGCACCATTCTCGGGCCTTGGCTGGGCTGGCCGGTAAGTCTGCTGTTTCTGCCGGTGATTCTCTATAACGGCTCCAGAAATCTGCGGGAAGCGGGCGATTTGCTGATCTCGGCCTTCTATGACAAAACCCCGATTCTGATCATTAATTCGATCATGATTATTGCCGTGATGTATATCCTGAGCAAGGGGATAGAAGTGTTCGCCAGGACCGCCGAGATTGTCCTGTGGATCGTGATCTTTATGGGGTGCATCTGTATTCTCGCTGTAATCTCGGCCGGGCTCGTGGAGTATAAGAATCTTTTCCCGCTACATATAAATGACTACATGCAAGCCTTGAGATCAGCCTATCCCAACATTCTGATCTTTCCGTTCGGCGAATTGATGTGCTTCACTACCATCCTGCCCCACTTCAACAAATCCCGGAAAATTAAGAAAACCGGAATCGCAGCCATTATTGTCAGCGCCTGTCTGCTCAGCTTCACGCATGCAATCGAAATGTCTGTGCTTGGAGAGAACCTGTACAGCCGGACCGCCTTTCCTATGTTTACGACCATTACCCTGGTGAATATGGCCAGTTTCGTACAGCGGATGGATGCCCTTGTCGTCCTCACACTGATTATCGGGGCATTCTTTAAGCTGACCGTCTACTGTTATGCTGCAGTTGCGATAGCAAACGATCTGTTCAAGGTTAACGATACAAGCAGGCTGGTCATTCCGGCAGGCGTGATTATGCTGTTCAGCTCTTTTGTCAGCGCGCAGAATTACCCGGAGCATATGAATGACGGGAAGACCTTTCTGGAGACGATTCTGCCGGTATTCTGCGCGGTGATTCCAATCCTGCTGTTCCTGATTCATCGTGTCCGGCGCAAGTTCGGATTGTACCGTTAGCAGAATTAAGACGGTTTGCGGCGGGATTGACGCTTCTTAGAGGCATGAACGGCTACCTGGATGAACGGGAGAAGCAGGAAGATCGTGATACATATGGCTTCCTGTAGTGTAGTTGTGGCAAAGATCGTTGAGAGTGAATGAAGGGATGCCGGCAGACTGATTCCCGACATCACATCAATGATTACGATTAACGTAAGCGTAAGAACTGCGAACAGGACATAGATACTGATAATCTTCATGGCGGGTCTCCTTATCCGCCGCCTGCTGATTGACCGGGTCCGGCGCGGCGGGCTACAGATATTATCTCCGAGTATTGAATCGGGTAAACGCCATACAAGCTGCCGGAAGCCATTGAAGGCTCCGGGCAGCTTGATCCTTGCTCCGTTATTATTGTATTGAGGTCAGCCATCCGGCCAGCTCTTCCGTCTGGGCCAGAACGGCAATTGGATCATAATACCAGGAACGCTCTTCTTTCCATACATAGATCTTACCGTTCTTTACCGCCGGCAGGCTGCCCCAGATCGGGTCTGCCTGGAAGTCTTGGACAGTCCAGGTATTGTCGGTGATGACCAGATAATCACCCGCATATTTACCCAGTGTCTCGGGGGACAATTCAGCCCACTGCTTCTCCATAATTTCAGCAGCAACTCCAGCCGGCGGCTTGCGCCCCAGTGCCTGATAGATGGGCTGTCCTCCGCGTCCGAAGTTGTCTCCATACACCCAGGTGGACTTGTCTGCATGCTCCAGAATGCTGAATGTGGCCCCTGCGGGGATGGCGGCATCTACCCGGGCCTTAGCATCGGCAATCCGCTTATCATAATCCGCCAGCCATGCCGCAGCTTCCTGCTCTTTGCCCAGCAGCTTGCCGAAGTAAGTCAGCTCTTCATGGGCATTCTTCAAGTTGCCGTAGGGCACAATCACGGTTGGGGCAATCCGGCTGAGCGCCGCGTAGCTGTCGGCATTGCCTGAGATAATCAGGTCGGGATTCAGCGCGAGGATATTCTCCGGCGACATTTTACCGTAAGTGCCGGTGTCGGCGACTCCTGTGAGGAATTCTTTGAAGTACATATTCTCCAGTGTAAGCCCGGGCGCACCGACTGGGATAATATCCAGTGCCATCAAGCTGCCCAGATATTCCTCGGCGACAATCCGCTGCGGGGCTGCCGGCACCTCGATATCCCCATTCACAGTCGTCACAGTATGGAAGGCGGGAGCTGCGGTTGCAGCAGCCTTCTCAGGCTGTGGGGAGGAAACGGGCGTTCCGGTAGCATTAGCTGAAGCAGCACCGCTGCCGGGAGTAGAAATGTTGTTTCCACAAGCCGAGGCTATAAGAGTCAATGCCAGAAGCAGAGGAAGGGCGATCCAAGCTTTCCGGTGAATGCGGCGGGAACGTAATACGGGATTTTCAAGATGTAGCCTCCTTAATGTAGAACGATTATCATTCTCAATAACACTTTACAGAGTTTGCTCCCATTAGACTATGGCTGAATGTGATGTCCGGCTATGTAAATTTATGATGTCAGCGCCTGTATCAGGACCTTCAGCTGGGCTTCGGAGGAGAGCGGATCGAAACCGTAGAACATACCCGGCTGATTCAGGAAATAGATCCTTCCGGCTGGAGAGTTAGCGATATGCTGTTGCTTCGCAGGGTGAAGAAGGCTCTGCAGCGGCTCCAGTGCTTCAGCAGCCTCCCTGCTTGAGGTAATGAAGATATGGTCGGCGGAGTAACGGGCAATGTCATGGAAGGCAATCTCCAGGTAGCCCCTGTCCAGCAGTCCTTCCGCAACGAGGCCAAGCGGCGGACGAAAGCCAAGATCATGATACAGAATCTGCGTCCCGCGGCCGTAGCTGCTGCTGAAGCAGTAGGCTGTCTCTGCGCCAAGCTCCAGGACAATGGCGGTTCCCCGGGCACCGATCCGCTGGTCCAGCAGTTGATTGGCCTGGTGGCAGTGCCAGTCATAGAGACTTAGCCAGGCTTCTGCCTGCGTCCGGCGTCCGGTCACTTCAGCAATCAGCCGGAATTGCTCCCGCCAGCCCATATGCATGAAGGGAATCTCAATCACCGGTGCAACGGCGAGGAGCTGCTTGCTCTTGTCCGGCAAGGAGTAGCTGATAATGACATCCGGCCGGGCGGACGACAGACGTTCGTACAGATCTGCGGAGCCGATGCCTTCATCCGGCAGCTTCTTCCTGGAGGGCACAGACTGCATTCGCTCCATCCAGGCCGAATAGACTCCCAGCCGGGGAACCACCTCAAGGGCCTGGAGGCTGGCCGTATGATTGAAGTTCAGCGAGACAACGGATTTGCTCTTACGGTGGTAGGCTGAAGGAGAGATTCCTACGACCTGCTTAAATTTGCGGCTTAGATAGGTTCCTTCGCTATAACCGACCTCAAGCGCCAGCGTACTCAGATTCGGGGCTCCTGTAAGGATGCGCTGCTGGGCCTTGCGGATGCGCAGCAGCGTTATATATTCATTGAAGGTCTGCCCGGTGGATGCGCGGAAGGCGCGGGAGAAATGCTCAGGGGTCACTCCGGCAAGCCCGGCAGCCTGTCCTCTCGTCAGATCTTCATGATAATGCGCATCTATATAATGCAGTACACGGTCAATCCACTGATCCTGCGGCTCTATGTACTGCGAAGTACTGTCATACAGCGCAGTGAGCAGCTCTGTGAATAGCAATTGCAGGGCAAACGGCGGGCGTTTCTCCGGCTGGTTCCAGCCGCTAAGAAGCTGCACAGCCAGCTCGCTTGCCCGGGGAGGACAGCTTCGGACCGGTTGATCGTGGTTCAACGGACTTGCGGGACGGCCGGTGCCGGAGATCACAGTATATTCGATCCACACGCCTTGCAGCTTATGGCTACGGGGCAGGCCGATATCCACCGGGCTGTCACTGCACAAGATATGACCGCTGGATAGACGGATCTGTTCTCCATTCAGCGCTATAGCTCCGCTTCCGCCAGTAATCACTAGCAGGAGGCAAGAGAGGGGCTGGATGATATGCTCCCGGTTAGAGGCTGCTGTATCCAGTGCCATTACACGGAGCGGGATATAAAAGCTGTGCATTTTTCGAGTCACTCTTTTCATAGGTGATAATCATTCTCAGTATTAGTATAACAGTCTTTCCTTCTATTGACGATCCTCACTAAGGAGCGTAGAGTTTAGGGTTACAGACAAGCTGGGTATTGATGTATTGAAGGGGGCGGGACTGCCATGACAACCTGGAATCTGCAAGGAACGGTCAGCCATTTGCTGATCTGTAACGGAAGTGACTGCAAGAAGCATAAGGGGGAAGAGGTAGCGGAAGCGATTGAGGATGAGATAACGAAGCAAGGAGCAGACGCGCTGATACATACTACCGTAACCCGCTGCAACGGAAGATGCTCGGATGCCTGTGTCGTGATTTCCTACCCGGAAGGCGTATGGTACAGGGATGTCACCCCCAAGTCTGCCAAAAGCCTGGTGCGCAAGGTGCTGAAGGGAGAGCAGCTCGAAGAGAATGTGCTCTATACGTATGAAGAAGGCTTCCAGGCCGCTACCCCCAAGGGTGCCAAAGGAAAGAAGAAGAAATGAACGTATCGTGATCAGTGCAGCCCGCCGCTGAATTCTCCGGCTAAGGGCTGTTTATTTTTTCCAAAGAGGGCTTTACAATAGATAGAAAAGTCTAAGAGGGGGGAAGCGGGATGTTTGTAAGCTTTGGGCCGGGTGATGAAGTGCTGCACACAGGGCTGTTCATGCAGGAGGAAGTGGAATATAATCTGATCCATCTGATTGCGGAGAACAGGGAAGCGCTGCGGATCAAGACAGAGGAGAATGATCTCGTCTTCGCTCATACCGCCGGGCATAACTGCTGGTTATGGTTGTCGCCGGTGCTGGCTGAAGAGAGGCGGGCATCCCTTGTCCAGCAGCTGGCGGAGATGCTGGCGGACCGCGGATTGCGGGGGGTTACCGGAACGCCGGTGACGGGGAAGCTGTTCGCCGAGGCATACGGCAGGCTTACCGGCCAGTCTTACCATGTCCGGATGATGATGGAGGCCTATCACTGTCCGCAGGTGCAGAGGCCTCATGATGTCAGCGGGAAGCTGCGGCAGGCGGAGCCACGCAATATTCCGCTTATCGCCGGGTATTTAGCCGGATTCGTCAAGGATTGCTTCGGCACGGAGAGTGCGCCGGATGAACATATCGGCTATGCCGGGGCGGCTACGGAGTCCGGCAAGCTTCGTCTGTGGGTCGACCGGGACCAGCCGGTATCCATGGTTCATCTGGCCCATCAGTCTGCCAGACACGCGCGGATCAATGAGGTGTACACTCCGCCTGAGTTCCGCAAGCAAGGGTATGCGAGTGCGGCAGTAGCGGCCCTGTGTGCTGAACTGCTCAGCAAGGGCATTACGCCCATGCTCTATGCCGATGCGGCGAACCCCGATTCCAACAAAGTCTATCAGTCGGTTGGCTTCAAGCGGACCGGGAGCATTGCGGACTTGCGGTTTCAATAAGCCTGTTTTGTAGCTAATCATACGGAAGGAGTGTCATAGCATGCTGCATGGAATGAAAATGATAGTGACGGGTGCCGCTTCTGGAATCGGCAAGGCGATTACCCTGCATGGTCTGGAGGCGGGGGCTGAAGTGATTGGCTGTGATCTGGATGGTCCGCGTCTGGAGGAGCTGGAGCACGAAGCCGCTTCGGCCAAGCTCTATACATACCGGCTGGATGTTGCCAATTACAGTGAGGTGGAGCGCTTCTTCTCCACCCTTCAGCAAGTGCATGCAGATGTGAGCGGTCTGGTTAACAATGCCGGGATCTATCTGGGCCGCAGCCTGCTGGAGTACTCGCCGGAGGATATTGGCAGGGTGATGGATATCAACATCAAGGGCTATGTCTATTTCTCGCAGGCATTCGGACGTATGCTGCTGGAGCGGAAGCAGAAGGGCGTGATCGTCAACATGTCATCGGTCTCCGGCCAGGAAGGCAGCTCCGATGCGGTGTATGGGTTAACGAAGGCGGCAATACTCGGCTTGACCAAAAGCTGCGCAATGAACTTTGCTCCTTACATCCGCGTGAATGCAGTGGCTCCAACCATGGCGGACACCCCGATGATGGGACATATCCCTGCCTGGAGACAGCTGCAATACCGGGAGCATCAGTTAAATCCAGATCCGCTGCTGGCGGAGGATGTGGCCGATACGGTGATCTTTATGCTGAGCAGCAGAGCCAGGGCTTACACCGGAGCCACTTTTGACATTAACAATGGCTGTTATTTGCGATAGTTCCCCTGATTTGACTTGCAGTCACAGGGTTACTATGCTTATACATAGTGCAAATAATCACACTTAACAGGTAAGAGTTGCAGCTAGGGGGCGGCAGGGTATGGAGAGACGGCAGGTATGGCCGGATAAATTCAAGAAGTTTTTTCTGAACAACAAGTTTGTGGTAGGTCTGCTGATTGCGTTGCTGGTAGGCTTGACTGTACTGGTATTTTCCAAGATTCCGTTCATATTCAAGCCGCTGTCTGTGCTTCTGCATACGGTGGCGGCGCCGCTGCTGCTCTCGGGGATCGCCTATTATCTGCTGAATCCGCTGGTGGACCGTCTGGAGAAGAGAAGCCGGGTGAAGCGGGCGTATGGGATTGTTATTCTGTATCTGGTCATTATCGGGATCATTACTCTGGTTCTGCTTATGGTGATCCCGATTATCCGCACCCAGCTTATGGGCCTGATTGACAACTTCCCCGTCTACAGTGAGCAGATCCAGGAGGAATTCGTTCAGCTTACCGGCAGTGAACTGTTCAACAAGATTCAGACGAGTGTGGGTACAGACCTTAGTGATATTACCAGCAAGGTGACGACCTGGGCCACCACCTTCCTGAATAATGCCGTCAGCGGCGTAGGCAGCTTCGTAGGAACGCTGACCGAAATTGTGCTGGCTGTGGTGACTACACCGTTCATTCTCTTCTATCTCCTGCGTGACGGCAAAAGACTGCCCGACTATCTCATGCGGTTCATTCCTACCGCACTGCGTCCGCAATCACGGATGGTGATGCACGAAATGAACAGCCAGGTGGCATCGTATATCCGCGGCCAGATTATTGTCAGCTGCTGTATCGGCGCACTGCTCTATATCGGGTATCTGATTATCGGACTGGAGTATTCGCTGGTTCTGGCTATCGTTGCCGCATGTACGGCTGTAGTCCCTTATCTGGGACCGGCCATCGCGATAACCCCGGCGCTGATCGTGGCCATGGTCACCTCGCCGTTCATGCTGCTGAAGATGGTCATTGTCTGGACGGCAGTCCAGTTAATCGAAGGGAAGTTCATCTCGCCGCAGATTATGGGGAAATCGCTGAAGATTCACCCGATTACGATTATTTTTGTGATCATTTTTGCCGGTAAAATGTTCGGTGTGCTCGGCATCATTCTTGCGGTTCCCGGCTATGCCGTGCTTAAGGTGGTCGCGACCCATATCTTCCAGTGGTTCCGCTTCCGCTCCGGGCTCTACAGAGTGATCGAAGACAAGACTGAGGAATAAAGCGAAAAGGAATGAGTGCAATGACAGGACAACTGGTGAATACAGCTCATGGGCAACTGAAGGGAGAAGCGGGGGGCGGCGTGAACGTGTGGCGCGGTATCCCGTTCGCTGCCCCGCCGCTTGGAGAGCTGCGCTTCCGGGCGCCGCAGCCGCCGGAGTCCTGGACAGGTGTGCGGGAGGCCGGCGCATTCGGGCCGGTCAGCCTGCAGCCGGTCAGCACAAGCGGGACGCGGTTCGGCGGCACCAGCCCGGTCTATGATGAAGACTGTTTATATCTGAATGTCTGGTCCCCGGCGGTGGAGCAGAGCGAAGCGCTGCCGGTCATGGTGTGGATTCACGGCGGTACCTTCGTTACCGGCGCAGGCAGCCAGCCGATGTTCGAGGGCAGCAATCTGGCTGTCTCGGGGAATGTCGTGGTAGTTACCGTGAACTACCGGCTGGGTCCGCTCGGGTTCCTGCATCTGTCTCCGCTGGGCGGAGGGCTGGGCAGCAATTTGGGTCTCCTGGATCAGATTGCTGCACTGGAGTGGGTGCAGCAGAATATCGCTGCATTCGGCGGTGATCCGGGCCGAGTCACGGTCTTCGGGGAATCGGCAGGAAGCATGAGCATTGCCGCGCTGCTGGCGATGCCTGCGGCGAAGGGGCTGTTCGCCCGGGCCATTATGGAGAGCGGGGCGGCGCAGACGCTGAATGGACAGCAGGGCGGGCAGATCGCTGCCGCATTCCTGGCAGAGCTGGGCCTTCAGCCCGGCAGCGATACACAGCTTCTGCATTCTCTCCCGGCCGGAGAGATCATGGAAGCCGCAGGCCGGATGGCGTACAAGCTGTCCGGAGATTCGATGAATATGTTCTTCCAGCCGGTTGTTGAGCCTGGCACCCTGCCGGTTGAACCGGTACAGGCCATTGCAGCGGGAGCCGCCAGCGGTATTCCCGTGCTGATCGGAACGAATCTGCACGAGGGCAATCTGTTCTTCCGTGAGGGGCAGAAGGCCGATAACTTCGAGCAATCCCTCAAAGCGCTGGAGCAGCTGATGGGAGTGGACGACCTCTCCGAGCTGACCTCGGATTACAGCCATACCTGGGAAGGACAGGCGGAGGTGCTGACCGACCTGTTCTTCTGGGCCAGCTCGATTTCGTTCGCGGAGAAGCAGCAGGCGCATGCTCCCGTCTGGATGTACCGCTTCGACTGGACGGTGCCCGGGCATCCGCTGCTGGAGAAGGCCATTCACGGGGCAGAGATTCTGTATGTCTTCAACAACCTCCCGCTGCTGAAGCAATACGGCCTGAGCGTGACGCCGCAAATGCAGGCCGTGGCCGGAGCAATGCAGACCGCCTGGGCCGCCTTCGCCCATGCCGGAGATCCGGCAGCGCCTGGACTGGCTTGGCCGCAGTACACACCGGGGACGCGGGCAACGATGATATTTGACCAATCCTCACATGTGGTGACCGACCCGGATGGGGAGAAGCGCAGACGGATTTTTGAGCATTATAAGGGATAAGTTTACAGACAGCAGCCCTCGCCGGAGGAAGACCTCCGGGAGGGCTGCTGTCTTTGTGCGGACAAAGGTATGCAGAAAACCGAATGCAATGGGTGCTGCGATAAGGGAAGGGGCCGTTGCTCCACAGCCAGTAATATTTATAGAGAAATCCTGCACGAATTGCAGCAATACTGTTCGATAGGAGCGGTTTATGTTGAAATCTTGCACGAATTGCAACAAATCCAGCGCTAACTAACTCTAAACACCGAATTTCCTGCAAATCATGCAACAATGTACCCCAGCCAGTAACAGTAATAGAGAAGTCCTGCAAAAAGTGCAACAATGCTGCTCTATACAAGCGGCCGGTGAGAGAGAAAACTCTTAGATTGGCCAGAGTTAGGTGGAGCGCCGGAATGAGTGGGAGAACACTTCAGGATGTTAGGATGCTGGTGTTCTGCTTACTTCAACGGAGTGTAGCCCGTCTTCTCCACCAGCTCCTGCCCTTCGGCGGACAGAATCCAGTCGAGGAACGGTTCGATATTCGGGTTGGTGCTTCCGGCCGTTACGGCGTAGAATTCGACGGCGAGCGGGTATTCACCGCTGCGGATAGTCTCCTTGGAAGGCGGCACCTGATCGATGGCCAGCAGCTTGATCTCATCGCTGGCATTCATCTGTGAGGCGTAGAACAGGAAGCTGAAGCCAAGCGCATTATTGTAGTTGCGGTAGCTGGCGGTCAGGCTGATAATGCCGCTCATCACATCTGCTACGTTCTCCTTCGGGGGAGCCATCAGCTGGCGGTCCTCCATGATTTTTTGCAGCTTGGTCTGGCTGCCGCTGTTCTCTGCCCGCTGAAAAGCCCGGATGGACGCCTTCTTGCCGCCAACCTGCTTCCAGTTCGTGAGGGTGCCGGAATAGATATCCTTAATCTGATCTATCGTTAAGCTGTCCACCGGATTGCGCTTGTTGACGAAGAAGACGAACGCTTCGCGCCCGATCGGGGTGAGCTTCAGTTCACGGCCCCCTTGCTTCGCCTGCTTCAACTGGGCGGCCGAAGGGGCCGCAGCAAAGATAATATCAGTGTTCCCGGCGATCAGACGCTTGTAAGCTTCGGAAGTGCTGGTGCACAGGACGAGATCATTTCCGGTCAGCTCAATGCTGGAGTTATAGGTATCCTGCGGATACACGGCCTGTGCAAAAGCGGAATACAGCGGATACAGCGCAGTTGCACCATCCAGACGGGGCATTTGCTCCGTAAGCTGATAGGATGCCTTGTGATCGAGCTTTGCAGCTTTGGTGTTGACCTCAAAGGGAGCGTACTCAAACAGGTTGACCTCCGGCTCCCGTACTTCCGCCAGGCTATTCACATAACCTTGTCTGATCTCATGGCCTGCGGCTGCCAGAACACAAATTCCGGCAAAAGCAGCGAGGATCATCCGACGCACTCTCCTGCTGAACAGGCCAAAGATGCTGAGTACGGAGAGTATCGCCAGCCCTGAAGCGACGACGATAACCAGCGGACCATAGAAGAGCATCCCGCCGGTAAAAGCGGCGATAACATAACTGATAAAGCCGATAATGGCCATGCCGGCCAGAGCGAGGATGGAATACAGCAGATTGGTCGCAAAGCTTCTTTTCATGATGACCTCCAAGTATATCTCTATAATAGGGTTGATAAATGCTCATACTACAGTGTATCGCAAGCCGCCGTTCCTGCCAAACGAACCAGTACCTGGATGCCGCACGCAGATAGATCCGGCAGAAGGATGAATTTGATGATTGTTGAATGAAATAAAATGAATATTTTCATAAAAAGCTGGACGAAATGATGAAACAGAGGTATTCTGGGATTGTGAAATTAATAACAGAATACAAGATTCTCGGGGTAAGGTGAAATTCCTGACCGGCGGTGATGTTCGAGAGAGCTAAGCCCGCGACTCGTTACTCTATCACAAGAGGAAGCGACTGATCTGGTGACAATCCAGAGCCGACGGTAAAGTCCGGATGGGAGAGGATCATAAGATAAGGACGGGCGGGTTTATTCCGTATGTCTTTATTGATAACGCCCCCGATGTTTGTCCTGTTTGCAGGACTCACGGGGGTTTTTGGTCTCTATCGAGGGTTTGTATCGACAAGGAGAATGAATGATGAGTAATGTATCTGCTTCATCCCAAGGCGTGCGTACCGCACCGGTGCGCAGCGGATTCTGGCTGGTGGTTCTGGGGGCGGCCTTATGGGGCGTTGACCCGCTGTTCCGCATTATCCTGCTGAAATCCCTGACTTCATCCCAGATTGTATTGCTTGAGCATGTCGTGCTCTTCCTGGTGGCCGCTCCGGTAATGTGGCGCAGCCGCGCAGAGCTGAAGGGTATCCGTCTGCGCCAGGCCGCAGCGCTGCTCGTGGTGTCGTGGGGCGGCTCAGCCGTAGCGACCATTCTGTTCACCAAAGCCTTATCCAGCGGAGACTTCAATGCCGTGCTGCTGCTCCAGAAGCTTCAGCCCCTGTTCGCCATTGGTCTTGCCGCTGTTATTCTTAAAGAACGCCTGCCGCGCAATTTCGCACCGCTGCTTATCGTTGCACTCGCCGGCACGTACCTGCTGACCTTCGGCTGGACCATTCCCTTCGGGCATGTGAACAGCTTCATGGGCGTAGGAAGCCTGATGGCGCTGGGCGCTGCCGCCTTATGGGGCGGCTCTACCGTCATGGGCCGTTATCTGCTGGGCTCAATGAAATATGAGACAGTCACCTCACTGCGCTTCATTCTGGCGCTCCCGCTGCTGTTTGTCATTACAAGCATGGAAGGCGCTCCGTGGCAGATGAGCGGCGGAATTGGCGGCTCGGCGGCAGTCGCCATTAATCTGCTGCTGCAGGCACTGCTTCCCGGACTGCTCAGCATGCTGTTATACTACAAAGGACTGAACACCACCAAAGCTTCCGTAGCGACGCTGGCCGAACTCAGCTTCCCGATGACAGGTATTCTGATTAACTGGGTAGTGTATCAGCAGCTTATAACCCTGCCGCAGATTGTCGGCTTCGCCCTGATCTGGACAGCCCTGTTCTTCATCTCCAGTCAGCAGAGGGAACAGCTCCAGCCGTCCAAACAGAATTAACTTCATCGCGCTACCGTCTGAGGGGACAGACCCCAGGACTCAGCGCATCACAGTCAAAGAGGATGTTCCCAGACGGCTCGCCGTCCGGGAACATCCTCTTTGTTGTATAGCAGACAGGGCAAGGGAGCCGCCGCTGGAGCGATTTTATTTCAGATAAGGTGTTAGCAGGATATTCTTGTACCCTAGCTCCTTCAGCTGGGCCGGTGCGATATACAGTTTGCCTGCCGAATTGAAGCTGTTCACAGGCGTAAGCACCGCGTGAGTGCCGCCGTTTGTGATTTTATAGATATAAGCGGCAGAAGGATCGCCGGTTGCGCTAAGGTTCATCACTTCAATCTTCCAGCCGAGTGCGGCAGCAAGTGGCTTCACCGGTATCCAGTCCTGTCCGCCCTTGGAGAATACGGTGGATACATCGACACTTTTTCCGTCCAGATTCACATTGTATTCGTAGGCTAAGGTGATAGGCATGTCAGCGACAGGCAAGTCTTTCAGCACCATATCCTTAGGGAAATTGACTTCCGGTCTGGAGGATGGAGGGGCAGGGAACAGAGCTTCAAGCTCGCCGGTGTCCTTGACCACCCGTGACGATCCGTCTTTCAGATTATAGATCCAAGGGAGGCGCTTAGGCTCGTTTTTGACATATTGCAGCACTCCCTTCGTGAAGTTTGAGTTGGTCAAGGTACCCTTCAGCAGTTCCTGCCGCTTCCCGGTAGACGGATCATACGTACGGATCACATTCTGCCGGGCGGTGTTATCATATCCGCTCTCAAGCAGCGTATGCTGGTTCAGCCAGCGGGCATTGTAGGATTGCTGAGTAGAATAATAGATAGAGACTTTGCCGGTCGCCGTATTTCTCAGATACTGATCGCCAAATTTCGCGAAATACCCCTCCGGCTGCCGTTCGTACCGGGAACGCTCCAGCACCCCCCAGCGGCCGTCAGGAGAGAGGGCATAGTCGCTTTTGCGCACAATAGACTGGCTCTGTGTGTCGTATACATAAGCTTGCTCCGGATCATCCATCCCCGTTAACTGTAAGTTCCCGCTATCTCTTGTCCAGAAATACTGAAAAGCCTCCGGCCATTTGGCAAATGACCCATCCGCCTGCCGGGCAATGACCGCGTTGATGAACTGCTCCCCGTCCAATTGACTCACCGAATACAGCTGGATGTTGCCGCTCTTGCTTGTATAGGAATCGTATACCTCTATCTTCTCGGCTGCATGTGCTGTGAGCGGTGCTGCGAATGCCAGAAGCATAGAGGCAGAGAGAACGATCCGTAAGGAGTGGTGCAGTGTTTTCTTCATATGAACTTCCATCCTTTCAGTGTAAATAACTGTAACTATAGACGGCCCTTGGGCAGGAAAAGTTTCGGCGGTCCCGCTTAAATCTGATGAATTGCACAGGGGAAGAGTAAAAATAAGCCTTTTTTCCCATACTACCGTTATTCTTGCCGTATACTGCAACATCCCAACTTAAGGAGGCCCCGCAGATGAACCCTGACTCCCCGGCTCCGGCCGTATATATCCAGCTTAAGAACCGGGTGACGGTGCCCAAAGGCAAGGGGGTGCTGCTGCGCGATGTCGCTTATCTGATCACCGATCCGCAGTGGCGGGAGCCGCTGTATTCGCTGCTGGTGCTTGAGCCCCAGGAGAGTGACGGCAATCTGATTCTGATCGACCTGCTAACCGTCATTCCGCGGATTCAAGGGCTGTACCCTTATGCCGACATCCAGCCGATTGGCGAAGGCCGCACCATTGTACAGATTGAAGGCCCGGCTACGGCAAACAAGCCTTCCGTGGCTCTCTTCGTGCTGGTATGGCTGCTGCTGTTCTTCGGCTCGGCGCTGACGATTATGAATTTCCATGCCGATGTCAGCATGCTGGAGGTACAGATCCGGATTGTGGAGATGCTGACCGGCCGCAGGGACGAGCATCCTTATCTGTTTCAGGTCGCCTATTCGCTGGGCATCGGGTTTGGGATGGTGATTTTTTTCAATCATTTGTTCAAAAAGAAATGGAATGAGGAGCCGACTCCCCTTGAAGTGGAGATGTTCCTGTATCAGAAGAATATCGATCAATACGTAATCAATGAGGAGTACCGCAAAATGAAACGCCGCCGCAGTGACGATACATCCGGCAGCCGGGAGGGGGGCGTATGAGCGCGCCGCTGTCGCTCGGGCTTCATCTGCTGCTGGGAATTGCCGGAGGAATCGCGGTGGGCGGCGGAGTAATTGCATTATTCGTAGTACTGGACATCATTCCCCGGCTGGCGCAGCTTACTTCCTCCTATGACAAGGTTCACTGGTATGAGGGGGCGATGGTCGGCGGTTCCCTGCTGGGGACGGTGAGTGACTTCTGGAACTGGAAAATGGCGGCGGGCCCGCTGATTGAGCTGGGGGTCGGCCTGTTCAACGGTGTATTCATCGGCATGCTGGCGGCGGCTCTGACGGAGGTGCTGAATGTCCTGCCGATTCTGGCCAAACGTCTGCATATGACCCATCTGCTGCTTGGTCTCTTGATGGCGATGGTATGCGGGAAGGTGGCAGGATCGTTGTTCGACTGGTTTGTATATCAACAGTAAAGGGGGCTAGGAAGTGAGGTATATTCACAGCGGTGATCAGGTAGAGACGGATAAAAAGCAAGACCGTTCCGCGCAGCAGAGCACGCAGCAGAAGGCACCGGAGGAAGAGCCAGCGGCGTCCCGGGGCGACGGGAGTCAGGAGCTGGAGGCATCGGCGGGGCCTGGCGCGGTGACGCAGCAGAAGGCACCGGAGGAAGAGCCAGTGGCGTCTCGGAGTGGCGGGAGCCAGGAGCTGGAGGCATCGGCGGAGCTTGGCGCGGTCACGCGACCGATTGAGGGCGGGCAGGAGAGCGCATCGGCCCTGGATGGTCCGCCTGACAGCGGCGGAGACGGGAATGAAGCGGCCCCTGCGGCGAGACTCGGAGAAGCCGGAGAGGGTGAGAATGGCGGCGGGAAGAATGCTGCTGCTGGAACTGGTGAAGCAAGCAGCGGGAAGAGCGCTGAGGCTGGAGCTGGAGAGGGCAGCGGCGGGAAGAGCGCTGAGGCTGGAACTGGTGAAGCAAGCAGCGGGGAGAACTCAGAAGCTGGAGCTGGTGAGGGCAGTGCGGTGTCCGGCGACCCTGCCGAAACGGATGGCGGCTCAGCCGAAGAGGATCAGGAACCGTCCGGCGGAGGCATCAAAGGGTTCTTCAGCAGTCTGTTCGGTGATGATTCCGGGCCGGAGCAGCAGGCCGGGGACGATTCGGGCAATGCTAACGGGCAGAATCAAGACATGGAGGCTGCGGACGAGCTGGGCAAGTCGGGCCAGCCGGAGGAAGCGTCCGCTGAAGGTGGGACAGGAGACCAAGCGGCAGACAATTCGCAGCAGGGGGCGCAGATTTCTGGAGGGGCTGCCACCGCCGATTTTGAAGGCCGGGAATCAGAGGCTTCCGAGGGAACCGGCAGACCCGAACAGACCGCAGCAGCACAGGCTGGCTCGGATCAATCAACGGCGGAGTCCGCTGCTGGCCAGGGAGCCATTGAAGACGGCAGAGGCCAGCCACAGGATATGGAGACCTCGGACGAGCTGGGCGCGCAGACGCCGGATAAGAGCCATAAAGGCTTTTTTGCCCGATTATTCGGAGATGATGAAGAGCCTGAGGATCAGGAGGACGGTCAGGGAGATGGACAGCCCCAGGAGCCGCAGAAAGCTGCTTCCAGGCAGCCTGAACCCAAGAAGGCCGAATCCGGGCAGAAGGCGGAGACTGCTAGCAAGCCCAAGGACCCCTTGCAGCTCAAGCGGGACAATGAACGTTCCGACTCCCTGGAGGCTTCGATTAAGTACTGGCAGGGCAACGATAAGATACCGCAATCCCTGGAGGTTGCCAAGAATACACTGACCGAGGTGCTTGGGCTGGGCTCTTCTTTTGATATCGTCTTCAGGGAGATGTCCTTCGGCGGGAAACGCGCGGCTCTGCTCTGCATCAGCGGCTTTGCCAAGGATACAATTATCGATGAAATTCTGAAGCGCCTGACATATCTGACCCCTGATCATGTATCAACTGATGTGTTCGCCAGCTTCATGACTGAGTACATTCCCCATGTCCAGGTGGAGAAAGGCGAGTTGTTCAGCGAGAGTATCAACAAAGTATTATCGGGCATGAGCGCGTTCTTCATTGAAGGGGAATCGCAGGTTATTATCATGGATACCCGTTCGTATCCTTCCCGCAGCCCGGATGAGCCGTCGATTGAGCGGGTGGTCCGCGGATCGCGGGACGGCTTCACAGAGACGCTGCTAAGCAACGTGGCTCTGGTTAGACGACGTATCCGCGACCCTGGGCTGAAGCTGGAGATGCATCAGATTGGACGGCGGACCCGGACAGATGTCTGCTTAGCTTACATCGATGATATCGTGGATAAGACCCAGGTGCAGGCTGTTACGGACAAGCTGAAAAGCGTCAATCTCGACGGCATTCCCCTGGCGGACAAGCAACTGGAGGAAGCGATTGTCGGCGGCGGCTGGAACCCCTATCCGCTGGTCCGTTATTCGGAACGGCCGGATATTGTCGCATCCCATCTGCTGGAGGGCCGGGTGGTTGTGTTTGTCGATACTTCCCCGAGCGTGATGGTGCTGCCGACGACGTTTTTTGATCTGTGCCAGCATGCGGAAGAGAACCGCCAGACGCCTTTTATGGGGACTTATCTCCGCTGGGTCCGCTTCATCGGGATCTTTGCCTCGATGTTCCTGCTTCCGCTGTGGATGCTGATGGTTCTCCATCCGGAGCTGAAGCCCGGCATGCTTGATTTCATCGGTCCGCAAAAATCAGCCAATCTCCCGCTCATTGCCCAGTTCCTGATCGTTGAGCTGGGGGTAGATCTGCTGCGGATGGCTGCGGTGCATACACCGACGCCGCTCGGCTCTGCGATGGGGCTGATCGCCGCCATTCTGGTCGGTGATATCGCCGTACAGACCGGGCTGTTTGTCAATGAAGTGGTGCTCTATATGGCGGTGGCCTCTATCGGGATGTTTGCAACGCCGAGCTACGAGCTGGGGCTGGCCAACCGGATTGTCCGGCTTGCGCTGCTGCTGGCGGTGGCTGCTTACGGCATCCCCGGCTTCATGATCGGGACGACGCTGCTAGTGGTGCTGCTGACCACGCACCGTTCGTATAACTCTCCATATATGTGGCCGTTTATACCATTTAATGCAAAAGCCATGGCGGAGATCCTCCTGCGCCAACCGGTGCTGAGCTCCAAAACAAGGCCATCCTTCAACAAAACGAGAGATAATACCCGGATGTCCGAGAATAAGGATGCTCCGCGCAAGCCGTAGAAAAATACAAATCAACTGCAAAAAAGTCCATTCAATGGTGTTCCCTCTGTCTGCTATACTGAATATACTGAACAGCCCCGCAATAAGCCGGATCTGTATCCTGAGCACCAGTTTCAGGAACGCATCGGGGCCCCAAATCATATACTAGACAGGGTGGAACGGATAATTCCACAGAAATTGGAGGACTGCGCAATGTTTTTACACGGGACGAGCCGAATCAATGATGCAGGGCATTTGGAGATCGGCGGATGTGATGTAACTGAATTGAAGGCGGAGTACGGTACACCGCTATATATAGTGGACGAGCAATTGGTCCGCCGCCGCTGCCGCGAATACATGGAGGCGTTCACAGCTTCCGGTCTCGGGTTCCAGGTGGCTTATGCCAGCAAGGCGTTCTCGACGATGGCGATGTGCCGGCTTGCGGATGAGGAAGGGCTGTCGCTGGATGTTGTCTCCGACGGAGAGCTGTATACTGCGCTGCAAGCAGGGTTCCCGGCGGAACGCATTCACTTCCACGGCAATAACAAGACGCCGGACGAGATTGAGATGGCGATCGATGCAGGCATTGGCTGCTTTGTCGCCGATAACCTGGTTGAGCTTCGACTGCTTCAGTCCATTGCCGCCCGCAGAGAAGTGACCGTTAATATTCTGCTGCGCGTTACGCCTGGGGTTGAAGCCCATGCCCACCATGCCTATGCCTCAACGGGACAGACCGACTCCAAATTCGGCTTCGACATCGGCAACGGCTCGGCCCGTGAAGCGGTCAGCCTGGCCGACAGCCTGACTAATCTTAACCTGCTCGGCGTGCATTCGCATATCGGTTCGCAGATTTTTGAGACCGAGGGCTTCCAGCTTGCCGTTGAACGTATTGCTGAATTCACCCGTACCGTCAAGGATGAGCTGGGAGTCTCCTTCCCTGTAGTCAACCTGGGCGGCGGCTTCGGAATCCGTTATGTGGACGGCGATACGCCGCTGCAGGTCTCTGAATATGTCGCAGCGATCACTGATGCAGTGAAGACCTACTTCACCGGCATTAACGATTCGCTGCCGCAGATCTGGGTGGAGCCGGGCCGCAGCATCGTGGGCGATGCCGGAACGACCCTTTACACGGTAGGAACCAGCAAGGAAATCCCGGGTGTGCGCAAATATGTAGCCGTTGACGGCGGCATGACTGATAATCCGCGTCCGGCCCTGTATGAATCCAAGTACGAAGCGCTGCTGGCAAGCCGTGCCACTGAGCCTAATGCGGAGACGGTATCCATCGCCGGCAAATGCTGCGAGAGCGGCGATATGCTGATCTGGGATGTGGAGCTGCCTAAGGTGGAGAGCGGTGATCTGCTGGCGGTGGCCTGCACTGGCGCGTACAATTACTCCATGGCCAGCAACTACAACCGTATCCGCCGTCCGGCGGTAGTGTTCGTGCAGAACGGGCAGAGTGATCTGGTCGTACGCCGTGAGTCCCATCACGATATTGTAGCCAATGATATCGTGCCTGCACGGATTGCCAAACAGGCCGTTACGAAATAAGACATAGGGATGGACTATAGCGGCAGGCGGGAGGACATCCCGCTTGCTTTGCTTTGTGCCCCGTTTCATAGTAAACTAATAAAAGTGTTCTACATTTGTCATTTCGAAAGGGGTCATTTACATATGGCTAAGCAAGCGAAAATTACACTCGAAAACGGCGGCGTTGTGCTGATCGACTTGTTCGATCAGGATGCGCCTAATACAGTAGCTAACTTTGAGAAGCTGGCAAAAGACGGCTTCTACAACGGATTGTTGTTTCACCGCGTGATTCCGGGCTTCGTAGCACAGGGCGGCTGCCCGAACGGAACAGGCACCGGCGGTCCAGGCTACACGATCGACTGCGAGATCAACCCGAACAAGCACGAGCGCGGTTCCCTGGCGATGGCCCATGCCGGCAAGAACACAGGCGGAAGCCAGTTCTATATCGCTTATGCTCCTCAGCCGCACCTGGACGGAGTACACACAGTATTCGGCAAAGTAGTTGAAGGCATGGAGCTGGTTGACGCCTTCAAAGGACGCGACAAGATGGCGACTGTTGAAATTGTAGAAGCTTAATACAAGCACTCCATAGACACTATAGGGGGAGGTTCTCCTCCTCAGGCATCGCCAAAGCACCCGGCTGGTTATTCAGCCGGGTGCTTTTTGCCGTGCGGGGAATTGAACATAGCAGTTGGATTTCCTCCACTTACTCAGGTGCGAAGGAAGCCTTTACAGGCAACAGGTGGAAAAACAGCACTTAAAATGCTGCAAATAGAACAGAGTAGAGGGAATGCACGAAATTAAATGACGTTTATCCAATTAATTTCCTTGAAAGCTCCAAAACATCCGAAACAAGATACGTTTGTCCAACTAACATGCTCCTGAACTTGCAGACATCGGCTCGAGGCGGAAATGAGGGGCACTAATGCCCCTGAATCTCCCCCTCTGCATTTACCTGCCAAAGATCCGGCGGCGTGACTTACGACGGGCGGCGTACAGCTCCGGCAGCTTGAAGAAGATCAGGAACATCAGCAGGAAGATGACGAAGGCGAAGCCTTCTTCTACCAGCAGATAGTAGGGATAAGGGCCGAAATAGTCCAGTACCGAGAACGTGCTGGGCTTGTGCATCAGGAACATGTAGTTGGAGTCCAGCAGCACATTGGCGGCGTACACGCATGCGGCAACAAGGTTCAGGCAGAGCATGGTGAAGAACAGCGAGCGCCAGGTAGGCTTATATCCATCGACCCAGGTCATGTACAGGGAAGCGAGTATAATCGAGCCGTGGGCGATAAAGAACAGCAGGAAGCGGAAATGCGGGAACGGATAGACCAGATTAGGCGTAAGCAGGGCGATGAATGCACCGCCGATCCCGGCAAAATAAAGAAAGCTGTACAGCAGCCTGCTGCGGGTCAGCAGCATCACGACCGACAGGAGCAGGGTAATTCCGCATAGTTCCAGTGGCAGGGAGGAGCTGCGGCTCCAGCTGTCATGGGACAGATACCAGACATGCAGGCCTCCCTCGGAAGCAGCCAGCAGCAGGATCAGCAGCAGGCGTACGCCTGCCCGCAGGCCGGAATGGCTGCGCAGGGCGAATCGGGCTGCAAAGAGCGCCAGGCAGCATAAGGCAATGACAGACAGGGTGATAAGATGTGAGGCTGAGAGCATGACGAAATCGCTGTCACGGGCACGGTCCCAAAATATATTTCCATTCACTGGAATCTCTCCTCGAATCCTGAAATAAAGATAGCGTAATAAATTCTTTAAATTTAACTATATCTGATTCTAAAGTTCTACTCTTAGGTGATATAAGTATATATCGTCTGTAGTGGGCAGAAAAGTCAGGTTTATTAGTTTATTTACATAAGATGGACTCTAAGCCCGTATACATAACGAAACTTCAGGTGGAGTGTGTCCTTACCGGTGCGTTCAGCAGCCATCTTTTTTGCAGGTATGCTTCAAATCAATTATTTGAAAGAACGGGGGACTTATGGGAAATGGTGAAAAAAAGAACAAGCCTGGCAGTGGTCCTGGTCATGTTATTCGTGCAATTCGTCTCAGGGCTGGGCTTCACCCAGCAGGCTACAGCGGCGGCCATTGAGCAGGACCGGGACATTATTACCAGCGTATCTATGGCGGTATATGGTCCGGATGGACAGACGGTAACAGGCAGTGTGTATGAGGTGGATTCCACCGTGAAGCTGGATTATACCTGGTCGCTTCCTAACGGCCACGGCTATAGCCAGGGAGACAGCTTCACCTTCCAGCTTCCCGAGCAGTTCCAGCTCTTCAATGACATTCAGGGCGGACTGGAATCGGACGACGGGGCGGTAGGCACATTCACAGTCAGCCAGGCTACTCATCAGGTCGTAATGACATTTGGCGACTACATTGAGAGTCATGCCAATGTGCAGGGAACCTTACGTATTAATACCCAATTTGACAAAAAAGTGATCAGCGGCAGCACCGTCCAGCAGATTCTGTTCCCGGTGAACGGCGGGGTCCAGACGGTTACGGTATCGTTCAAGCCCACTGTAGGCTCGACAATTACCAAGAAGGGAATCTCCAGCGGCTTCAACGCGGATCATATTGATTGGACTGTTGATGTGAACAAAAGACTGGAGCCGGTAAGCGGCGCGGCTGTGACCGACCCGATTCCTGCCGGGCTGGCACTGGACAGTACGGTTACCCTTGCGGTATACCAGTTGAATGTTCAGCTGGACGGCACGGTTACCCAAGGCCCGCTTGTGGACAGCAGCAAATATACGGCGGATGTCTCCGGCGGGACGCTGAAGCTTCAGTTCACAGACCCTGTGATTACAGGGGCATACCGCATCAAGTATACAACGCAGATAGTGAGCGATAACTTGTCCAGCTTCACCAACACGGCAACTTTCACAGGGGATGGCCGTGAGCCGGTGAGCGCATCGGATACGGTGGTCATTGAACGCGGCGGCAGCCTTAACAAAAAAGCGGTCCGCTATGACTGGGGCACTCAGACCATTAACTGGGCTATCGAATACAACTACAATAAACGGACGATCTCCCCGGAGAATGCGGTGTTGACGGATGTGTTCAACAGCTCCCAGGTACTGCTGGAGAACTCGGTCCGGATCTATCCGGTTACCCTGAATGCGGCCGGAGAAGCAGCCAAAGGCACAGCACTGACCCCAGGCGCAGATTACACGGTAACGCCAGCCAGCGGCGAATCCGGCAACGGGTTCAGACTGGAGTTCAAGAATACGGTGAAATCGGCTTATCTGATCGAATATACAACCAAAGCGGCAGACCGTGTGTTCAAAGATACGAAGATCACCAATACGGTCTCTGATAGTACTTATAGCAGCAACGCTACTCAACTGATCCGGCCTATTATTATTTATAAGAATCTGTCCGGCGTGAATTACAACACCCACACCACCGACTGGAAAATCACGTTTAACGGCGACAATTACCCGATGAACGAAGTGGTGATTACAGACAGCTTCCCGCAGGGAGGACAGAAATATATCTCGGGTTCACTGGTGGTCCGTACTCTATCCGGCACAGTGATCAGCCCGTCGGCTTATACCCTGATTGTGAATTCACCGGCTCAGCCGAATGAAGGGTTCAAGGTGAAATTCAAATCACCGGTTACAGGGACTCATACAATTAGTTATCAGACTGAATTCAGCAATGATTGGCTTACGGGCAATACCGATGACTTCATCAACGTGGCCCGCATTGACTGGAAGGACAGCCAGAACAAGCCACAATGGACAGAAGCCAGCGGCAAGTTCATCCCTAACCCGGAGGTTAAGAACAACGGGTTCAAATCCGGGGTCTATGATGCTTCTGCCAAAGAGCTGACCTGGACCATAGGCGTCAATTACAACAGCAAATCCATTGCCGATCCTGTAGTGACAGATGTACTGGCTGACGGACAGTCTCTGGTACCAGGCTCCCTTAAGGTATACAAGATGAATATTGCCAAGGATGGAACGCATAGTCCTGGCGCTGAGGTTGACGGCGGTGAGTTCAGCTACAGCGTGGGTAGCGGCAATGAGCTGAAGGTTGATTTTGACAAAGCCATTCATTCGCCCTATTACATCGTCTTCAAAACAAGCCTGGCCGGACAGCTGATTGGAACCAAGGTTGTGAATACAGCGAAGCTGCTGGATGGCACGAAGAAGGTCTCCAAGGATCTGAAGGCAACGGTAGATATCCCGCACGGGGATGAATATGTGTTCAAAGACGGCGTGCAGAACGGGGATAAGCTGAACTGGACCATTGCGATCAACCGCACCCAGTCCCATGTAAAAGATGCCGTGATCACCGATGTGCCGAGCACAAATCAGATCCTCCTGCCGGACAGCTTCCAGCTGTACCGCACGGTTACGTCCGTGAATGGTGAAGTGACGAAGAGCGGTCCTGCACTTGTGAAGGATACCGATTACTCCTTAACGATCAGCGCCGATGCACAGGGCAGGCAGTCTTTCGTCTTAAGCTTCCCTGGTGACATCCATTCCGCTTATGTGCTGGAATATCAGTCCCTGATCGTTGCGAACACTGGCGATAAGCTGGTCAACTCCGTAAGCTTCAGCGGCAATAACGTCAAGCTTATCACCAAGGAGACGACCAAGGAGATTATCGTAGGTGTCTCCAGCGGTTCGGGAACAGGCAGCGGCGTCAGAGGAACGCTCAATGTCTTCAAGCTGGAAGCGGGCAATACTGCAAAACCGCTGGCTGGAGCTATCTATGAGCTATACCGCCTGAACGGAAGTGACCGGGTGCTGGTGAATACCCGCACCACAGATGCAGCAGGCATCGCGGCGTTCAACAATCTGTGGCTGGGCAGCTATGTCCTGATTGAAACAGTTGCACCGCAGGGCTATGTGCTGGATTCCACCGAGCATCCGGTGACCATCGGCTCCTCGGCCGTGTTGAATCTCACCCTGTATAATAAGCTGGCGGAGCAGCCGACACCTACAGTAACGCCAACGCCGACAGTGACTCCGGTGCCAACCGAGTCACCTGTTGAGACTACGGTTCCGACTACGGTTCCATCGCCAGTGCCTACAGATTCTACGGGACCAGAGGCTACGCCTGTTCCGACATCGCCTACCGGAGGACCGGTATTTACTCCGGTACCGACACCAGCCGGTACATTCGAACCGGGTGTCATCATCGATGATCCGCAGGTTCCTGCTGGACCAGGCTTGCCGGGAACCCCGCAGCCATCGACTCCGGCACCAACTGTTACTCCGGAGCCGGCAGCACCTGAAGTGGTGACGCCGATCGATGATAACATTCCGCTGGGCAATACTGAAGTAGATGTTGAAGACGAAGCGGTTCCGCATGGGACGGTCTCCGGCACGAATGACGGCAGCGGCAGACTGCCGCAGACCGGGGAGAGCAGTCCGATGCCGATCTACCTGACCGGTGCAGGCCTGATTCTAGGCGGTATCCTCCTCAGCCGGGTATTCCGCAGAACGCGCAAGCAGGATTAGGCTGAATTAGAGCAGCAGGATAGGGCTTCAGCAGGGGCTGTCCCAAAAGCTTAACATGTAAAAAAGGAGCGGTCCTCCGTTATTGGAGGACCGCTCCTTTGTGCTTCTGGTTATACACTACATTTGCTCGTTTTGCTCACTTCTGATGAATTCAAGTGTACTTATGAAGACCACAGCGATTGGAACAACGGTCCGTTTGCGGAGCGTCCATCCAAGTGCACACGTTAATCCTACTCCACTTATGTATTTTTCTGCTTGCATGTTGCTATACGTGTTGCTATAAATGCTATAATAATTTCAAATTCAAAGTTTCGGAGGGATATTGGTTATGTGGAAGGAATTCAAAAGCTTCGCCATGAAAGGCAATGTGCTGGATTTGGCGGTCGCCGTGATCATTGGAGCGGCATTCGGCAAAATTGTTACCTCGCTGGTGGCTGACATTATTATGCCGCTTATCGGTCTGATCAGCGGGGGGATTGATCTGAAGGAACTTAGCTTTGGCATAGGAGATGTTGCGGTGAAATATGGTATGTTCCTCCAGACCGTAGTCGACTTCTTCATTATTTCCTTCTCCATCTTCATGGTGGTGAAGCTGAGCACCCGGTTCAGACGCAAGGAGACTGTCAAGGTGGAGGTAGTGGAGACACCCGCTCCGGCACCGGATGTGGTCCTGCTGACGGAAATTCGCGATCTGCTGAGAGCGGACAAGCAGCGTGAGCCGGGCATGTGACAGGTATGATAGGGAATTAAGTTACATAAATATAGTAAATTTCCGAAACACACTTGCATTTCCCGCAGTGAAGTGATAATTTTGTTGTAGGCGTAACTTGTTATTGAACTGAATAGATCAATCCTTCAGGGCAGGGTGTAATTCCCTACCGGCGGTGATGCTGCCTGAGCTGGCTTATGATTGCCGGTTCTGATGCTTAGTCCGCTACCCGCTCCGTATGATATTCATACGGACGGTGGACCCGGTGCAATTCCGGGACCGACAGTATAGTCTGGATGGAAGAAGGAGAGATTCACGTGCCGCGCTTGCAGCAGGCGGCCGGGCAACAGTGTTTTCAGATATTATGTGCGAACTTTCACAATGCCGGAGGTCCGGCGTTTATTTACGCATATATTTATTTGCTGGTGCTACCTCTCGTATATCCCGTCTTGAACTCCTCCTGGAGATTGAGACGGGTTTTTCTGTTTGTTGTTTGATACACACGAAGAATACAGCCGGGGGATAGGAGGCAAGACATGGATAAGATGAACGATGAGTTTTACATGTCCCTTGCGCTGGATATGGCAGAGCGGGCACAGGGCCAGACCGGGATTAATCCTGTGGTTGGCTGCGTCGTCGTGAAGGATGGCGTCATGATCGGGCTTGGAACCCATCTGCAGCGCGGGACCGGCCACGCCGAGGTGCATGCGCTCAATATGGCTGCCGGTAAGGCGCAAGGCAGTACGGCATACGTTACGCTTGAGCCCTGCAGCCATTACGGCATCACGCCTCCTTGCAGCCAGCGTATGATCGATGAAGGAGTGGCAAGGGTGGTTGTCGCCTGTGAGGACCCGAACCCTCAGGTGGCTGGCCGGGGAGTTGAGATGCTGCGTGAACAGGGGATCGATGTGGAAGTAGGTCTGCTGCGGGGCCGGGCGCTGCGGCTGAACGAGAAGTTCATCAAGTATATTTTGACGAAGCAGCCGTTCGTAACCCTCAAGAGCGCCAGCACACTGGACGGCAAAATTGCCACCCGCACCGGAGACAGCAAGTGGATCTCGAATGCTGAGGCACGGGAGTTAGTACATACCCTGCGTCACCGCCATCAGGGAATTATGGTCGGGGTCAATACCGTGATTGCCGATAACCCTTCACTGACGACGAGACTGAATGTGCCCGGACTGAATCCGCTGCGGATTATCATTGACTCCTCGCTGCGCCTGCCGCTGGACAGCGCTGTGGTCAAGGATGGTCTGGCGCCTACAGTGGTCGTAACTACGGAGAGGGCAGATCCTGAGCGCAGAGCAGCGCTACTCGCGGCAGGGGTACAGGTGATTGCAGCTGGCAGCGGTCCCCGTGTGGATCTGCAGGCGGCGATGGCTGCGCTGGGCGCGATGGAGATCGGGTCGATCCTGCTGGAAGGCGGTGGGACGCTGAATGGGGCCATGCTGGAGCAGGGCCTGGTTGACCGGGTGGTCCTCTTCTTCGCTCCGAAGATTGTCGGCGGCGGCGCTGCGGCAGCGGGAACGTTCGACTTCGGGGGTGTGGAGCTGATGCGAGATGCCATCCAGCTTGAAGGATTGGAAGTGGAAGTGCTCGGGGATAATGTCTGTATCAGCGGCACCCCGGTAAGGCAGCATTAAGCGAATTTCAGGAGGTGGGATGGCATGTTTACCGGCTTGATTGAAGAGGTGGGAGTCCTGCGCAGCGTCACCAGCGGCGGGGAGATGATGGTGATGAATATCGGGGCCTCCCTCATTATGGGAGATCTGAAGATCGGTGACAGTGTGGCAGTCAATGGTGTCTGTCTCACGGCAACCTCGCTTGGGGACCATCATTTCACCGTTGACGTTATGCCTGAGACTTACCGCAACAGTACACTCAAAGAGCTGCGGACCGGCGGCCGGATGAATCTGGAACGCGCGATGGCCGCCGGCGGACGCTTCGGGGGGCATATTGTCCAGGGGCATGTGGATGGAACCGGTGAGATCCGCAGTGTCAGGCGCGACCAGAACGCCGTGGTATTCGAGATTGCGCCGGACCGCAAATCCCTGTTCAAATTCATCATTCCCAAAGGCTCCATCACGATAGACGGCATCAGCCTTACGGTTGTGATGACGGAAGCGGCAACCTTCACCGTGTCAATTATCCCGCACACGCTGGGAGAGACCGTGCTGGCCCACAAGCGGTCGGGTGACCGGGTGAATATTGAATGTGATGTGCTCGGTAAATACGTTGACCATCTGCTTCATTATGGTTCGCGTGCAGGCAATGAAGACGATGGAGGAAGCTCGAAGATCAGCCATGAATTTTTGGCGGCCAACGGGTTCATATAATCTATAGATCAGGCATACGGCAAGCCGACAGGCAAGCGTAGAGCCATTAGGAGGACAGTACTATGAGCCAGCAAGCTGATAAGGAGAGTATTCTTGACCCGATTGAGGATGCGATCTATGACTTAATGCGCGGCAAGGTCATCATCGTGGTAGATGATGAGGACCGCGAGAACGAAGGAGATTTCGTGGCTCTGGCGGAACGGGCTACCCCGGAAGTGATTAACTTCATGATTACCGAAGGACGAGGCCTGGTCTGCGTACCGATTACGGCGGAGCGTGCCGAAGAGCTGGACCTGCACCCGATGGTATCTCAGAATACCGATAACCATGGTACGGCGTTCACGGTTTCGATTGACCACGCAGCGACGACGACCGGCATCTCGGCCGGTGAACGGTCCCAGACGATTAAGGCGATGCTGGACCCGCAGGCGAAGCCGGCCGACTTCCGCAGACCGGGTCATATGTTCCCGCTGATCGCCAAGAAAGGCGGAGTCCTGCGGCGCTCCGGCCACACGGAGGCTGCGGTCGATCTGGCCCGGATGTGCGGGGCGTATCCGGCAGGTGTCATCTGCGAAGTGGTGAAGGTAGACGGCACCATGGCCCGGCTGCCTGACCTGATTGAGATCTCTAAGAAGCATGATCTTAAGCTGATCAGCATCAAGGACCTCATTCACTACCGCAATGAGAAGGAGCATCTGGTAACCCGTGAGGTATCGGTGAATCTGCCGACCGATTTCGGCGATTTCCAGACGATCGCATACACGAACGAGGTGGATGACAAGGAGCATGTTGCACTGGTCAAGGGCGATATCTCCGGGGATGAGCCGGTCTTGGTGCGTGTGCATTCCGAATGTCTGACCGGCGATGTGTTCCATTCGCACCGCTGCGACTGCGGTCCGCAGTTCGAAGCGGCCCTGCGCCAGATTGAAGAAGCCGGCCGGGGGGTTCTCCTCTATATGCGCCAGGAGGGCCGGGGGATTGGCCTGATCAACAAGCTGCGCGCCTACAAGCTGCAGGAAGAAGGGCTCGATACCGTGGATGCCAACCTGAAGCTGGGCTTCGCGGCTGACCTGCGGGATTATGGCATCGGGGCACAGATTCTCAAGGATCTCGGCATCCGCCAGATCCGGCTGCTGACCAACAATCCGCGCAAAATCAAGGGACTGGAGGGCTACGGCCTTGAGGTAGTGGAGCGCGTACCGATCCAGATGCCGGAGAACAAGGACAATACCAATTATCTTCATACGAAGCAGGCCAAGCTTGGCCATCTGCTGAATTTTGACAAGATCGAACAGAATGAGAATACCAAAATTTAATTATAGATTACCTATCCTATACACGAAGGGTTGATGAGCAGCATGCCGAATTATTTTGAAGGACACTTAGTATCCGAGGGTTTGAAATATGGGGTTGTCGTGGGACGTTTCAATGAGTTCATTACCAGCAAGCTGCTCTCCGGGGCACTCGATGCCTTCAAGCGCCATGGCGCCGCCGATGATGAAGTGGATGTTGCCTGGGTACCGGGAGTATTTGAAATTCCGCTGATCGCCCAAAAAATGGCCGAGAGCGGCAAATACGATGCTGTAATCACGCTGGGCACAGTCATTCGCGGATCTACAACACATTATGATTATGTGTGCAACGAGGTTGCCAAGGGCGTGGCGGCGATTAACCTTAAGACCGGTGTTCCGACCATTTTTGGTGTGGTTACAACGGAGAATATTGAACAGGCCATTGAACGCTCCGGGACCAAAGCGGGCAATAAAGGCTGGGATGCAGCGACTGCCGCTATCGAAATGGCTAACCTGAACAAGCTGTTCAAATAATACACCTCTTGACGAAAGAGCGTAAATCGTGCTTATTTATAGTATGAGAAGAAAGCATGAACATAGATCTTTCTACTTGTGTAGCGTCCCTGCGGCGCTGCACTTTACTTTTTTTGGGCTGGAGGAAACCGCGTGACTGTATTGTACAAGCTGGAGACGTTCGAAGGTCCGCTCGATCTGCTCTTGCATCTGATTGACAAAGCGGAAATCGACATCCAGGACATTCCGGTCAGCGAGATCACCGAGCAGTATATGGATTTCTTACAGGGAATGAAGGAGCTTGAGCTGGATATCACCAGCGAATTTCTGGTGATGGCAGCCACCCTCCTGTCGATTAAGAGCAAGATGCTGCTGCCTAAGCTCCCTGTCATTGAAATCGAGGATTTCGATTACTATGAGGATGACGGCTACGATCCGCGTGCGGAGCTGGTGCAGCGCCTGATTGAATACCGCAAATTCAAGAACATTGCCGTACAGCTGCTGGATATGGAGAGTGAGCGCAGCCTGATTTTTACGAAGGAGCCGGAGGACCTGGGCCCCTTCGTTCCTGCTCAGACGGACAATACGTTGAAGGGTCTGCATACCGCCGATCTGATCGCCGCGTTCCGCAAGGCACTCAGCAAGGCCGCCCGGCGTACCTCCTACCAGCGGATCACCAGGGATGAGATCTCGGTCAAGGACCGGATTCGTGAGGTGTCGGAAGCCCTTCAGCGCAAAGGGACCGGCGGCAGACTGCGTTTCTCGTCCCTGCTGCATGAGGAGATGGCCCGGTATGAGATCGTCGCCACCTTCCTGGCCATTCTGGAGCTGATGAAGATGAAGGCCATTTATTGCTATCAGGAGAAATTATTCGAAGATATTGTCATGGAGTGGAGAGGAGGAGAGGATGTCAGTGGATTACAACACGCTGAAATCAATTATTGAAGGTCTGCTGTTTCTCTCGGGGGATGAAGGCCTGTCCGCCCGGCAGATTGCCGAGATTACCGAGCAGCGGCCCGATCTGGCTACGAAGGCGCTGGATGACTTAAGAGAGGATTACCATACGCAGAGCCGGGGTCTTCAGGTGGTGCAGATTGCCGGTAATTACCGGCTGGCGACGCTTCCCGAGCATGCGCAGTATTTTGAGCGTCTGGCGTATTCACCCTCCAGATCATCCCTGTCCCAGGCAGCGCTGGAGACACTCGCCATTGTGGCTTACCGCCAGCCTATTACGAGAGTGGAGATCGAGGAGATCCGGGGAGTCAAATCCGAACGGGCCATCCACACGCTGGGCAACAAGGATCTGATTCAGGAGGTGGGCCGGGCCGAGGCCGTCGGGCGTCCGATTCTGTACGGCACGACCAAGTCCTTCCTGGACAGCTTCGGGCTGGCGAGCCTGAAGGAGCTGCCGGAGCCGTCGAACTTCGACACCTCCGAGGGTCTGGAAGAGGAGACCCAGCTGCTGTTCAGCAAGCTGGACAGCCAGATGACCTTCGATGAGGTCGAATAACCGCAGCGTATTGCCGCTGTTCATAGCGATGCCGTTGTCCCAGCCGGGGCAGCGGCATTTTTTTCGCAAATAATAGAGATGTTAGCGAAATAACCGAATGTTATCCAGCCGTAATTGCCATACTAATCCATAGGCTCCATATTTATTATTCTAAAGGCTGCTTGGAGGTTAAGCATGTGACGTTATGGCTGGCAATACCCTTAATCCTGCTACTGCTCGTTATTCTGCTGTTACTGCTGGTTCTGGCGTCATCGATTCATTTTCACTTCCGTGTCCGCAGGCTGGGTAAGGATGACCGCATCGAATTTGACATCAAGGCTGTATACGGCTTTGTTAAATTTCATTATGAGGTACCTGCGCTGGTCTTCCAGAGCCTGGAACAGGGGATTAAGCTCAAGGTGGAGAAGAGCGGAATTGCGCCGGTGAAGCAGGACAGCGAGAATGAAGAACAGGTGGATAAGGAATCTGTGACGCAATGGCTAAAGAACGTACGCACGGCATTATATGCAACCCGCGGGCTGAAAAAGTGGCTTACAGACACCTTGTCCCATATTCAGATCACCAAGCTGGACTGGTCCACAGACTTCTCTCTGGGGGAGGCTGCAACGACCGCCACGGCGGTGGGGGCCTTATGGGGCCTGAAGTGGACGATGATCGGCGCACTCTCCCGCACAGTCAGACTGGTGCATAAGCCGGGAATATTTGTAGCTCCAGTCTTCCGGGATGAGCCGTTTTTTGCCACGGAAGCGGTCTGCAGCGGCAAGCTGTCCGCCGGATATGCGCTCTATGCGGGACTTCTCCTGCTGCGCCGTGTCTCGAAGGTGGAAGGCGGCCTCGGCCGGTGGAAGAAATTGCTGAGCCGCGAACGTTCCTAAAAAAACTACATACTCCAATCCATAGTGGGCAAGATAGATACTGCAGGTACATTTATATACACCCGAGGAGGAGACAAACAATGTCAGATCATCCGATTCAAGGTCTCATGCAGACCGCAATGGAAAATATTAAAGGCATGGTTGATGTAAATACAATTGTTGGCGATCCTGTTGAAACGCCCGATGGTACCGTCATTCTGCCGATCAGCAAGGTGACATTCGGTTTCGCAGCAGGCGGCAGTGACTTCAGGGTGGAGGATGATGCTCCGGGCGTGAACAGCAGCGGGTCCGGTGTGAAAATGCTTCCCTTCGGGGGCGGCAGCGGGGGCGGTGTGTCCATTCGTCCGATCGCTTTTCTGGTCGTTGGCAGGGAAGGGGTACATATTGTGCCGCTGGATAATCAGACCCATCTGTTCGAGAAAATTATTGATGCCACTCCTAATCTGCTCGACAAAATTCAGAATATGTTCCAGCCCGGCATGGTTCCCGAAGCGTCAGACATTCCCGGCTCCAAGGTAACCAAAACCGTTGTGGAGACCGGGTCCGTCTCCTCTGATCATTCGTCAGCGCATTAGGATACAGGCAAATTACGAAAAGTATGAATTGCAGGGATATCACCTTAGAGGGTGGTATCCCTTTTTTGCCGGATGCTGGAGGATAGGACATACCCGCCCCATACCCCGCATACACTTGTACAACCAGGCAAGACTGATGAACCGTTGCGTAAGGAACGGATAAGAAGCCGGAGGATGAACATGAAGACATTAACCCGAAAATCTATGCTGTCCTTACTGTTGTGTGTGCTGCTGCTTGCGCTGGTGCCGGTGTCCGCCGTCCTGGCGGAGAACCGTTCGATCTCTACTCATGCCAGGGCGGCGGCGCTGATTGATGTGACATCCGGAAGGATTCTGTACAGCAGCCGCGGGGATGAGCCGATGCTGATAGCCAGTCTGACCAAAATTATGACCGCCCTTGTGGCGATAGAGAACGGCGATATTACGTCGAAGGTCAAGGTCGGCAAAAATGCTTTTGCCAAGGAGGGCTCCTCTCTCTATCTCAAGCTGGGTGAGGAGATGACGCTGAAGGATATGCTGTACGGGCTGATGCTGCGCTCCGGCAATGATGCCGCAACCGCAATCGCCGAGCATGTCGGCGGTTCGGAGCAGGGGTTTCTCTACCTGATGAACACCAAGGCGCAGGAGCTGAATTTGAAAAATACGCATTTTGCCAATCCGCACGGGTTAGATGCAGAGGGCCACTTTTCCAGCGCAAATGATCTGGCCGTATTGACCGCTTATGCGATGCATAACCCGGTATTCAAGGAGATTGTAGCCACCAAAGAGAAAACGGCGGACAATCCCTATGAGAAATGGGACTACAAGTGGAGCAACAAAAATAAGATGCTGCGTCTCTACGAAGGGGCGGACGGGGTGAAGACGGGGTATACCAAAAAAGCGCTGCGCTGCCTGGTCAGCTCCGCCACCAGGGACGGCCAGCAGCTCGTGGCCGTTACGCTGAACGACGGCAATGACTGGAACGACCATTCCTCGCTGCTGGACTTCGGCTTCAACCATTATCCGCTGAAGACGCTGGTCGAGCGGGGCGAGGCCGTCAAAGGCTACAGCCTGGTGACCGGCAAGGCCTTCGCCTATCCGCTGGGTCAGGGGGAAGAAGCAAGACTCGTCAACAAGCTGGTGCTTAATGCAGATGCGCAGGCGGCAGCGGGTGGCGGCGCTGCGGGTACGGGAAGTGCAGGTGCAGGCTCCAGTGTAAGTGCGGGTGCGGGCAGGAGCAGTTCAGCTGCGAAGACCGGCGGGAGTGAGGGGGGAAGCAGTACAGGAGCGAAAGCCAACGGGAATGAGGGCGATGTTAACTTCGGTCTCAGGGGTGTAATTATTCTGCAGCTGGGAGATCAGGAGATCGGACGGGTTCCGGTGTACACCCCGGGCCAGCTCCCGCCGGAGACCTCACCCTATGTCAAAAAATACAACGCAGCGAGCGCCTCCGCCTATCCGGCTGGCAACTGGCTGCAAGCCTTCGGCAGTGCGCTGCGGGCGTTGTTCCAGACGGGGGAATAGCGAGGCCGTTCTGTTGTATGAGCATATAAGAATGAACCGGGGGAGGGGATAACCATGTTAAATGGAATCTGGCTGGGGATGATTCTGATCGGATTTGGATTTGCGGCGGTGAACGGGCGGATGAATGAGTTCACCGCCGCCGTATTTGACGGTGCGAAGAGCGGTGTGACCGTAAGCTTCGGGCTGATCAGTGTGCTGGTGTTCTGGCTGGGAATTATGCGGATTGCGGAGGACGCCGACCTGCTGAAGAAAATCTCCAGAGTGCTGGGTCCGGTAGTCTCCTTTCTGTTCCCGGATGTGCCCAAGGGACATCCGGCGATCGGCTACATTCTCTCCAATATGAGCGCCAATCTGCTGGGGCTGGGCAATGCGGCTACTCCGATGGGCATTAAGGCGATGCAGGAGCTGCAGACGCTGAACCCGGATAAGGAGACCGCAACGCCGGCCATGTGCACACTGCTTGCGCTGAACACCGCCAGCATCACACTGATTCCGGCGACGCTGATTGCGATCCGGCTGAACTACGGATCGTCGGACCCGGCGGCCATTGTCGGGACCACCCTGGCGGCGACGGCGGTGGCTACCCTGGCCGCCATCGCCGCGGACAGGCTGTTCCGCCGACTGACCCTGCTCCGCAGGCCGCCGGGACCGCCGCCGGGCCTCAAGACCGGCACAGCCCCGGCGCACGGGAGCGGGGCGCTCCCACAATCTTCGGTGAAAGGGTGACCGTCCGTGTTACAACTGATCAGTCTGATCTCTGCCTGGGCGATTCCGGTTATGGTCACCTTTATTCCGCTGTACGCCTTCACGCGTAAGGTTCCGGTCTATGAATCTTTCGTGGAGGGGGCGAAGGACGGGTTCGGTACCGCCATTGCCATTATCCCCCATCTGGTCGGCATGCTGGTGGCGATCAGTGTGTTCCGCGCGTCCGGTGCGCTGGACTTCCTCATGAGCTTTGTAAGCCCTCTGATGGAGGGACTGGGTATTCCGTCAGAGGTGCTTCCGCTAGGTCTCCTGCGCCCGCTGACGGGCACTGGATCACTTGCCTATACCACAGACCTGATCCGCGTCCACGGCCCGGACTCTCTCATTGGTATGATTGCTTCTACTATACAGGGCAGCACAGACACCACCCTCTATGTGCTTACCGTATACTTCGGCGCCGTAGGCATCCGCAACGGCCGTTACGCCCTGAAGGTGGGCCTGTTCTCGGACATCGTCGGCTTTATAGCTGCGATTGCCGTTTGTCTGCTGGTGTTCGGGTAGGAGGTAGATTAATAGATGGATTTCCTCCACCTGCTGCTAGACGAATGAGCCAGGTTAATATAGCAGTTGGAAAAACGTTACTTAATTATACGTATTCCCGCTAAAATGGTTAAATCAAACAAATTAAATGCTCTTTTTCCACCTGCTTCAGCCAATTTCCCCGAAACTCATAAATTACGATACGTTTTTCCAATTGTCTGCCTTCAGGAGAGAGGGAATGAAGAGTATAGGTACACCTGATTTCCCAAAAGTTGGTTGGATGAGTAAATGAAGGGTATTAATGCACTTGATTTCAGGAAAAGTTGGCTGGATGAGCGAATGAAGGGTATTAATGCACCTGATTTCAGGAAAAGTCGGCTGGATGAGCGAATGAAGGGTATTAATACACCTGATCTCAGCAAAAGTCGGCCGGATGAGCAAATGAAGGGCATTAATGCACCTGATCACTTCCCTGACAACCTGCCGCCAGTGGTTGTGATTCCCAAGCGCTGCCCCGCAGCCGCTTGCTCGTCCCGCGTCTTCCCTACAGTCCTTACCCCCTTCCGGGAGGTGAGGACTGTTTGTTATTAGGTTTGCCCGTGCGTGGACGGAGTAACGGAGAGGAATTTTGGAACTGTAGGAGCGTCAGCGTCCGCCTTTAAAGTTGGATTTCTACTGCCGCAGGCCAGTCTGATCAAGGAAATCCAACTTTAACAGCGGCCGGAAGTCCAAACATTCCTCGGAGTTACGAATAGTCAAAGTGAAGCGTCCCGTTTCTATTTCTTTGCCCACCTCGCTCACCCCGCCCCCCCAAACATTTTAACAAACATTCCTCACCGCCCGCCCCCCCACTTCATATGCTATTCCAGCAATACGGAGGGAGGAGGGCAAAGGGTGGACTACAAAGGCTTTATACTGCATCATTCCCGCTGTCCGTCCATTAACGGCAAAGGCTTTGACTTCTGGGTCGGGCTGAACGGCTCGGTCTATGCGGCGCCGCTGCTGACAGACCCGGAGCATATTCATATTTGCCTCGAAGGCAACTATGGGGAAGCGGACCAGCTGCCTGAGCTGCCGGACCGTCAGCAGCAGCTATTTGCGGCCGGGAAGCTCATACTGGAGCTGTCCGGACGCTATCAAATGTCGCCGCTTACGGTGGAGCCGCATAGCGAAACTTGCCCCGGCGCATTTTTTCCGTGGAATGATCTTGTGATTTACGCCTCTGATGGTTATCATTAACCTGAGGTGAGTAGTCGAAAATGGAAAGATTACAGAAAATATTGGCGCAAGCAGGTGTTGCGTCCAGACGCAAATGTGAAGAAATGATTTTGGCCGGTAAAGTGGAAGTCAACGGGGAACTCGTAACTACGCTTGGCACGAAGGCGGACCCCGCAACCGATATTATCAAAGTCTCGGGCAGACTGATCCGGGGCGAGAATAAAATCTATATTATGTTCAACAAGCCCAAAGGTGTGATTACAAGCGCCTCGGATGACAAGGGCCGCAAGGTAGTAACGGATTACCTGAAAGGCATTACAGAGCGCGTATACCCTGTAGGCCGCTTGGATTATGATACGGAAGGGCTGCTGCTGCTGACGAATGACGGTGAGTTTGCCAACCTGCTCACGCATCCGAAGCATCATGTACCGAAGACGTATCTGGCCACGGTCAAGGGTGTACCGCACGGCACAGCGCTGGACAAGCTGAAGGCCGGCATTAAGCTGGAGGACGGCATGACCGCTCCGGCGGAAGTCGAATACAAGGATATTGATGAAGCGAGCAAGGAAGCGGTCATCAGCATCACCATCCATGAAGGCCGCAACCGCCAGGTCCGGCGCATGTTCGAAGCGGTGTCGCATCCGGTAATCCGTCTGAAGCGGATTTCCTTCGGGGATATTCTGCTCCAGAATCTCAAGCGAGGCTCCTACCGCCATTTGACCAAGGATGAGATCAATCATCTGCAGCAAATTGCCAAAGCGGGAATGCTTCGGGACAATCAGACACGCAAAGACACATAAAGTTCACAATTTCCCCTCCTAAAACTGTGACAATATTCGTTATAATGTTCATAGGATGTTCACACCTACCAACTAAAGTAATGAGTTGCGTCACAGAAGGGGGTACCCCTGTATGGGCAAAGCCAGGAAACCAATCCAAATCGTAATACTATTTCTAATCGTTCTGCTTGGGGGTTATGCCATCAGCACCTCTGTGTTCGGGGGAGACGGCAAGCTGCAAGAAGGCGGGAAAGCGCCGGATTTTGAACTGCTTGGGCTGGACGGCGTGACCCATACGCTGGAGGAATTCAAAGGAAAGTCGGTTGTGCTGAACTTCTGGGGCTCCTGGTGCGCACCATGCGTGAAGGAGATGCCTGCACTGCAGGCGCAGTGGGAGAAATGGAAGGACCAGGGTGTCGTCGTCCTGGGCGTGAATGTGGGCGAGGATCAGATGACGGTGGATAATTTCGTGAAACTCGTGGATATTGATTTTCCGGTTGTGATGGATAAGGGACGCGATGCAGTCCGCAGCTATGGGGTCTCTCCGTTGCCGACTACCTTCTTCATTAATACGAAGGGCAGAGTGGACAGCATTCATATCGGCCAACTGGATCTGAGCTCGCTTGATGAGCAAATCGGGAAGCTGGTGGGACCATGAGTAAGCATATACCGCTGATCAGCAACACCAAATGCGAATGCGGTCACCAGAATCCTGTAGGAACGGTTCTCTGTGAAGCCTGCGGCAAGCCGCTGGATGAGAAGGAAGAGAATGCTTCAGGGAACCTGGAGATGCGCTACGATGGAGTGGCCCGCCGTTCACAGCGGGTAAGTCCGGGAGTGATCGACAGGGTCTGGAACTTTTTTTCCTCCGTCAAAATAGCTATCTACCTGATTGTGCTGACGCTGCTGGGTGCGATGCTAGGTACGATATTTCCGCAAGAAAGCACCTTTCTGAATATTGACGCTTCAACCTATTATGAACAAACGTATGGAACAGCCGGGAATATATATTATAGACTCGGCCTTTCGCATACCTATGAATCCTGGTGGTTCGTAACGCTGCTCGTAATGATCGGAGCTTCGCTGGTCATCTGCAGCCTGGACCGCGTGCTTCCGCTCTACAAGGCACTAACCCGGCAGAAGATCCGCAAGCACCGCCAGTTCCTTACCCGTCAAAAGCTTACGCTGCTTACAGAGGTGGAGGAGGAGCCGGAGGAATGGGTGGCACGGATCGTCCAGCCGCTTAAGAAGAAAGGGTACCGCGTCCGGACGGAGGGAGGCGCATTACTGGCCGAGAAACACCGCTTCAGCCGCTGGGGACCTTATGTAATACATATCGGCCTGATTATTTTCCTGCTTGCTGTGCTCGCCAGGGGACTGCCGGGGCTTAACATGGATCAGCATCTTGCTTTCCCGCAGGGAGAGACGGTGAGGATACCGGATACCAGCATGTACCTTAAGAATGAGAAGTTCACGGTAGAATTCTATACCGAGGAAGAGATGCCCAAGGAATTCCGGGGCACGAAGGTTCTCCCGAAGCTCTACGAGACAAAGGCGGTTCTATATGAATGTACGGCGGACTGCAGTGATCCTTCCAAAGAGCCTCAGCTTGCGGAAGTGGCCAGGCACGACATTCAGGTGAATTCTCCGCTTAGCTACCAAGGAATGAAAGCGTATCAGTTCGACTACGACCTTACACCTGTGCTGCGTTCTGTTCAGCCTGATCTTGTGAATGCTGCAACCGGTGAGAGCTACGGTAAGTTCAAATTGGATATGAAGAATCCGCAGCGCAGCTTCAAGGCGGGACCGTACACGCTTGAGCTGAAGGAGAAGTATATGGATTTCGGATTGAATGAGGAGGGCCGTCCGGTCTCCAAATCCCCTTATCCGAACGCTCCGGCTTTTCTCTTCCTTATCCGCGGACCGGATCTGCCGGCAGAGGGGCAGCAATATTTCTATTTCCCGAAGCAGGTGGACAAGGAGCAGTTCCAGCAGACGGCCATCAACGACAAGCTTGGAGGCGGCAAGCGGTTTCTGGAGCTTGAGGTCGGCAGTATGACTGATGTGGATTTCTCGGAATCCACCACCTATCTCAACATAAGGGTGGACCGGGCCATGCCGTTCGTCTGGATCGGTGCGGGGATTGTCATGCTGGGGCTGATTCTCGGCTTCTATTGGCAGCACAGACGTATCTGGCTGATCGTTGAGGACGGGCAGCTGGTGCTTGGAGGCCACACGAACAAGAACTGGTTCGGCTTCCGCCGCGAGCTCGTTTCTGTTCTGGAGAAGATAGACATGACAGTCGATGACAAATCATTGGACAACGGAGGAGGCATGACATGAGCTTGCTCGATTTCAGCAGTGACGTCTTTATAGCCGCATTCTTCTTATATAGCGGTGCCTTCATGTTGTTCACCATTGCCATTATGGGCCGCAGATGGTCGGGCAGGAAGCCGGAGGAGCATACTGCACGCTGGGGCCGGATTGCTTTTATCACCTCGTCTCTGGGGCTGCTCTGCCATATGGCGTACTTCATTACCCGCTGGATGGGGGCCGGTCATATTCCGGTAAGCAACATGTATGAGTTCATGACCTTCCTATCGATGATGGTGATGGTAGCCTTTACCGTGATCTTCGCCATCTACCGCAAGATTATTCTCGGGGTATTTGCAGTTCCGATCTCCATTGTCGTGATGGCCTACGCAGCGGTGTTTCCGCAGGAAGTGCAGCCGCTCATTCCTTCGCTGAAATCGATCTATCTGAATATTCATGTCACGCTCGCTGCGCTCGGGGAATCCTTCTTCGCGGTGGGCTTTGCCGCCGGGCTGATGTATCTGCTGCGGACAGTGAAATTTGACAGCAAGGAACGCAGTGACCGCAAGCAGCAGCGGCTGGTCGAATTTACTCTGTTCTCGATCATTGTTATAATTGGTTTTCTTGGATCTGTATTTGCCTTCCGCGGTGCGGGCTATGAATCGGTTTTTGTCCGTTCGAACGTTACGATTGACAGCCCCGGGCAGGAAGATAGTACAATAGAGAAAGTGAGTTATAAAATGCCGCCGATTGTGGCGCCGTACCATAGCGAAATTGAGAGCTTCCAGCCGTTTCTCGGGCTTCAGAAGCCGTTGTTTCAAGCTCCTTCCTGGATGAACGGCGTCAATGCAGGGCGCAAGTTCAACACGGTGATCTGGTCACTGCTGTCCGGACTGATCCTGTACGGGCTTCTTCGGCTGGCTGTGCGTAAGCCGCTGGGGAAGGCTATTCATCCGGTACTTGACGGAATCGACGAGAATGACCTGGATGAGATTACCTACAGGGCTATCGCCATCGGGTTTCCGATTTTCACACTGGGGGCTTTGATCTTTGCAATGATATGGGCCGAGGTGGCCTGGGGCAGATTCTGGGGCTGGGACCCCAAAGAAGTCTGGGCACTCGTCACCTGGCTGTTCTACAGTGCGTATCTCCATTTGCGGCTGGCCCGCGGCTGGCAGGGGCGCAAATCCGCTTGGCTCGCTGTACTCGGCTTTTTAATCGTAATGTTTACCCTGGTCGGCGTTAACCTGGTTATTGCCGGACTTCATTCATATGCGGGGACAGACTGAGAGTCTCAGGCTTCTTCGGGCATGCGTATGATCCAGGGTGACGTTCTACTGTAATTGATGAAGGGGTTGTTGTGTAAATGGCTGATCACTTGAATAGAATTCTGGTGGTGGATGACGAAGAACGCATCCGCCGCCTGCTCAAAATGTATCTTGAAAAAGAAGGCTATGAGATTGATGAGGCCGAGGATGGGGAGATTGCCCTGCGCAAAGCAACCGCCAACGACTACGGGCTGATCCTGTTGGATGTGATGCTGCCGGGGATCGACGGGATTGAAGTACTGACCCGGCTCAGAGGAGTGAAGTCCACACCGGTCCTGATGCTTACCGCCAAGGGTGAGGAGATCAACCGGGTTCAGGGCTTCGAGATGGGGGCGGACGATTATGTCGTCAAGCCGTTCAGTCCGCGCGAGGTGATCTACCGGGTCAAGGCGATCATGCGCCGTTCCTCCGCAACGGCATTTCTGTCCAAAGAGAGCAATTCGAGCAACAATATCGTGTTCCCGTTCCTGATCATTGAGCATGATGCACACCGCGTAAGCGCAGGCGGCCAAGAGGTAAGTCTGACGCCCAAGGAGTACGAGCTGCTGCATTATCTGGCGATCTCACCGGACAAGGTATTCTCGCGTGAGGAGCTGCTGAAGGATGTATGGAATTACGAGTTCTTCGGCGATCTGCGCACCGTGGACACCCATGTCAAGCGTCTGCGCGAAAAACTGAATAAGGTATCCCCGGAATCGGCAGCGATGATTACAACGGTATGGGGAGTAGGCTATAAGCTTGAGGTGCCTAAATAAGTGAACTTCTGGAGAAGCCTTGTCGGCAAGCTGTGGATGACGATCATCTTTCTGGTTGCTGTCGTGCTCATTACACTCGGGCTGTTTCTGCTGCCCTACATCGACAGTAATTTTACCAATTCCGGGGCGATTAAGCGCTTGTTCCTGTATACATGCATGATCGGGTTCTCTCTGACAACCTTCTTTGCGCTGTTCCTGTTCACGAAGATCACACAGCCGATGCAGCAGGTCATTGAAGCAGCGAATGACATCCGCCGCGGCGAATACGGAACAAGACTGACCCTGGTCACGAGCGATGAGATCGGCCAGCTCGCAACATCGTTTAACCACATGGCTGAAGAGCTGGAAGGGAATATACGCAGTCTGAATAATGAAAAAGGGCATTTATCCAGTGTGCTGCGCAGCATGAGCGATGCGGTGATGACCTTCGATATTGCAGGCCGGATCATTCTGACCAATCCGCACGGCCAGACCCTCCTCGAAACCTGGAATGATCTGACCTGGGAGGAGGAAGAGGACAACGGACCCGCCAAGGTGGCCACCGCTTCCAGCGAGGTGCCGCCGCCGCTGCGTCCGCTGTTCTTCAGTACCCTTGAGGGCGGGGGCGATCAGCGCTCCAATGTCCATGTCCGGCAGGGAGTATGGTCGGTACACATGGCACCGCTCTATTCCGAAGACCATCTGCGCGGGGCTGTTGCCGTACTGCGTGATGTGACGGAAGAGGTGCGCCTGGAGAAGATGCGCCGTGATTTCGTGGCTAATGTATCCCATGAGATCCGCACCCCGCTCTCCATGATGCAGGGCTACAGCGAAGCGCTCCTGGACGGAATGGCCTCCTCCCCGGAGGAGAGCAGTGAGCTGGTTCAGGTCATTCACGATGAATCCTTACGTATGGGCCGTCTGGTGAAGGATCTGCTGGACCTCGCGCGCATGGAAGCCGGACATAACGATATGCTGAAGGATCGGGTCGATGCGGGAGAATTGCTGGAGCGGGTCTACCGCAAGTTCTCCGTCCGGGCCAAGGAACGCGATATCATGCTTGAGCTGAAGCGGCCGGAGACGGAGCTGCTGCTGGGGGCTGCTGATGAAGACAAGCTGGAGCAGGTGCTGACCAATCTGCTGGATAATGCCTTCCGCCACACCCCGGCTGACCGGAGAATCTCCATTCAGGCAGACACAATAATGCTGGAAGGCAGAAGACTTGTGGAGATTGCGATCAGAGACCAGGGGGTGGGAATCAACCCCGAGGATCTGCCGTTTATCTTCGAACGCTTCTACAAAGCTGATAAAGCGCGCCTGCGCGGAGAGTCAGGCGGGACTGGACTGGGTCTGGCCATTGTCAAGAATATCGTCGAATCGCATCATGGTACTATTACCGCCTCCAGTAAGCTTGGAGAAGGCACTACGTTTACTCTGCGGCTTCCTGTCGAAAAACAGTAAACCAAGACCATGCATGACAGCGCCTCTGAGAGCAGAGGTGCTTTTTGTTGAAATCACCACATTAATATTGTTCATCGTGAAACATATATTTCAAGCTACGGCTTGCAGGAGGCTGGGCATAATGATCTTATCCTTGGACCAAGGTACTACCAGCTCACGGGCAATTCTCTTTGATGAACAGGCGGCAATGATCTCGCAGGGACAGTATGAGATCAGGCAATCCTTTCCCCGCCCGGGCTGGGTGGAGCATGATCCCGAGCAGATCTGGGAGAGTCAGCTTGCCGCAGCCAGAGATGCGATTGCGGCAAGCCCCATACCGGCTGATCATATTACGGCTATCGGCATTACCAACCAGCGGGAGACTGCGCTCATCTGGGATAAAATTACAGGAGCGCCGATCTATCCGGCGATTGTCTGGCAGGACCGGCGGACGGCAGGCCAATGCGAGGAGCTGAAGTCGCAGGGGAAGGCCGGAGTTATTGCGGACAAGACGGGGCTGGTCATCGACGCTTATTTCTCGGCGACCAAGCTGGCGTGGATTCTGGATCATGTGCCGGGAGCAAGGGACCGGGCGGCCAAGGGGGAACTCCTGGCAGGAACGATAGACACCTGGTTGATCTGGAAGCTGACCGGGGGCGCCGTACACGCTACAGACGTCACCAATGCTTCAAGAACGATGCTGTACAATCTGCATGAGCGTCAGTGGGATGAAGAGCTGATTGACATGCTGCGTATTCCGCCGTCTGTTCTGCCGGAGGTGAGGATGTCAGGCGGAGACTTCGGTGTCTGTGACAAGCAGTGGTTCGGCTTGGAGATTCCTATCCGGTCGGTGCTGGGTGACCAGCAGGCCGCACTCTTCGGCCATACCTGCCTGGAGCCGGGCAGTGCCAAGAATACCTATGGAACGGGCTGCTTCATTCTGATGAATACAGGAACGGAAGCTGTGGCGTCCAGTCACGGCCTGCTGACCACGGTTGCCTGGGGCATGGGCGATGAGCTCTATTATGCGCTGGAGGGCAGTGTGTTTGTGGCCGGAGCCGCCGTGCAGTGGCTGCAGGAGGGGCTGGGGCTGATCGTCGCACCCGCCGACTCGGAAGAGAAGGCCAGCGAGGTGGACGAAAGTGAGGGAGTGGTGGTGGTGCCCGCCTTTACCGGACTGGGTGCGCCTTACTGGGATATGTATGCGCGGGGCGCCATATTCGGCTTGACGCGGGGGACCACCTCCGCACATCTGGTAAGGGCGACGCTGGAATCACTGGCCTTCCAGTCCCGCGATGTTATCGGGGCGATGCAGAAGGACGCAGGCATGCCGCTCACCGGTCTGAGGGTGGACGGCGGAGCAGTGCGCAACAATCTGCTGATGCAGTTCCAGGCGGACATTCTGGGCAGTGAAGTGACGCGGACAACCTATTCGGAGACTACGGCGCTTGGCGCTGCGCTGCTTGCCGGACTCACCTCCGGGGTATGGACCCGGGAGCAGCTGGAGAGCTTCAATACCGCCGAGAAGGTCTTCTCGCCGCAGATGGAGCCGGAGGATCGTGAACGCAGGTACGGCGCCTGGCAGGATGCTGTGTCGCGCACTATGGGCTGGGAGAAGCATGAAGGCAGGCACGAAGGCAGAGTTTAGAGCAGAATAGAGTAGAGATATAGGAACAGAAACGGCCCGCTGGCAGAAACCTCTGCTGCGGGCCGTTTATTTCTCTGAAACCGAATGAACGTTATGATTAGTACTCCATGACGAATGCGACATTCTGCCATCCGGCGCCAACGGTCCAGAACAGGACCTTATCTCCCCGTTCAAGCTGGCCGGTAGTGACCGCTCTGTGGAGGGCAATGAACGGGCTGCTGGTTGAGGTATAGCCGAACTCATCACCGATGTAGACTGCGGCTTCAGGATCGATGCCGATCTTGCCGGACACGGCTTGGATGTTCGGAAGCGACAGCTGTGAGAAGCAGGCGGCCTTGATGGACTCAGGGGCAATTCCATTGTTGCTCAGCAGGGTGTTGATCGATTCAGAAGCGGCGTCCACACAGATGGAATCATCAAACGGAATGAACTTCACATTGAACTCTCCAGCAGCTACACCCGTGCGCCCGAGCTGTGCCAAGCCTTCTGCCGGGAAAAGAGAGTTGCCGTACACACAGGTATCCGTCTGGTAGATGGAGTCAATGAAGCCGACAGCATGCTCATCGCGTTCAAGAATGAGTGCGGCGGCAGCATCACCGAAGTTCGCGTAATAGACCGGATCATTCTTGTCCGCATGCGGCGCAACGTAATCGGAGCCGATGACCAGGGCACGGCGGATTCGCGGGTTCGCCATCATCTGGCGGCTGACCTGTTCAACCGAAGCCGTCATTCCGGCACAGTTGGCATTGCTGTCAATGCAGATGGTATGCGATGCCCCGTTGATCAGGCGGTGAATCATCAATGAGTTCGTAGGAAATATATATTCAGGGGTCTGGCTTGCATAAGCGATCAGGTCAATGTCAGGTCCGGTAAGACCGGTCTTCTCCAGAACATTGCTTGCGGCTTCAAAAGCCATTGTCAGGGAGTTCTCATCCGGGCTGTCGATGCTGTAGCGGTTTTCACGGCCCAGAGTAGCCAGTAGTCCGCGGATATCAATACCTTTATCGTCAAAATGCTGAATGAAAAACTCATTGCCGATTCTTTTGTCTGGATGATAGATATCAATGTCCTTAATGCGAATCCCCGCCATAATTCAGACCTCCTAAAAGTTTCAAGCTGCTGATTTTGGTTTAAATTGTAATCATTAAGAATTAAGCTTGTACGGTGGAAGTGATCTCCAGGTTCTCGAGTCCGGCTTTACGGCCCAGGCGCGCCAGCTGCATTTTGAGGATCGGGTTATTCTCCAGGGTAAGACTAACTTTCTGGAAGCCGTCGGCCTTGAACATGATGAAGCAGCCTTCAAGCAGCGGCACCACATCAGGAGCAGTTACATTCAGCTTGCGGCAGTCGATATCCAGGGCATATTCAGCAGGGTTAATCGGGTTGATGGTCTGCTGGTAAGCCTGTATGGATCTGAGTCCGTCCTCGTTAGAAAAGGTTCCCTCCAGCTCGATATTAATTACCTTCTTCGCAGTGTCTGTCTTCAAAATAAATTGTCCCATGTTGATCTCTCCCTAAGTGTGATTTGTAATACCTCCAAAACGTGATGACTGCGACTCTATTTGACAAACCGCATTTGGAATTGGGATATTTTGCCTCCATTATAACCAGATGATGCTAAAATATGCAACCCAAAAGTCGAAATTTGTAGAATTGTGTAGAATTTTATCTAATCTCTTCCAGGGTATCCAGCAGCACATTAAAGGCTGAAATTACCCGTGGGGCACCGACGCAAGGGACGAGATGAAGCAGCACACCCTTGATCTGTTCAACGGTTATGCCCACGCGCAGCGCCATTACATAATGAACACCCAACTGCTCATATTGCCCCATCGTAATCAGAGACGAGATCACCGCGATCTCTTTCCAGTCAGAGCCAATCGTGGTCCGCTGAAAAATATCGCCATAGGCATTGCCCATGATATACTCCGCCAATTCCGGAAAATGCTCTTTGATCGGAGCCAGGGCCTTGGCCCCATAATCTCCTGAGAGATTCGAGAAATGATCGAGTCCGCTGTTCATGTTCTTGTTCACGCTGTAGCCTCCTGATAGTAGGTTAGATAGGGTGTGCGAAAGGGCTTGCTTACGTAAGATCCAGCGTGCGGTGGGCCGTAGGTGGCATTTCATCACGGTCCGTCAGCAGCTCAATGACAGCCGCCTTGTTCAGCGCTACCGCTTCGCGGATTGCGGCAGCGAACTCCTCCTGAGTCTCACAGCGGAACCCGGCTGCACCCAGGGATTCGGCGAATTTGACGGCGTCCATCGGAACCTCGAAGATCGTACCGTCAATCCGGCCAGTGGTTTTCTCCATCCCCTTAAGCGCCATATCCAGCTGCATATTGTTCACCACGATAAAAATCACCGGAATGTCCTTGCAAACAGCTGTGTTGATTTCACTGCCGAGCATCATGAAGCAGCCGTCCCCGGTAATACAGAAGACGGTCTCCCCGGGAGAGGCAGTCTTGGCACCGATCGCCATGCCAATGGAATTGCCCATGCAGGCAAAGTAGGCATCGAAGATGAAGCTGCCGGGCCTGCGCACATTGAACCATTTGACAGTGGTGAACCCGTGGCTGCCGTCATCGACAAACACGCTGCTGTTGTAAGGAATCAGACTGCTCATCGTGCTCATAACCGAGGCCAGGGAGAGTCCCGCCAGCACGGGCAGCTCATCATTGTAATCGTTTGAGATTGTAATTTCATGCCTAGTCACCATAGAGGGGGCCAGCTTCTGAAGATACAGTGCCAGGTTGTCCCGTAAATCCCCGCCGACTGAGATGGTGGATGAGGTCAGTATTTTGCCGACAAAGGTAGGGTCTACATCGAACTGGATCAGCTGCCGCGGATGATTCTCCGGCTTCAGGTTACAGATAGTCATATCACTGAGGCGGGAGCCCAGAACAATGAACAGGTCGCTGTTGTTCATCAGTTCATCCCCGTGCGAGGAGCCGCCGACGCCGACAGGACCATGGTAGAGCGGATGGTCATAAGCTATGGCGCCTTTGCCGCCTGGAGAGGTAACTACAGGAATGTTGAAGGTTTCGGCCAGCTGGACCAGCTCCCGATGTGCCCCTGAGCGGTTAACGCCTTTACCGGCAATGATCAGAGGTCTGGCGGATTCATTGATCGCCGTGATGACCCGTTCATAGTTCTGATAGCTGACCAGCCCTTCGCGCTGCGGCAGAACAATCCGGCATTCCGCTAGCCGCTCTGTCTGTACATCAAACGGAATGCACAGATGGACCGGACCTTTGCGGTCACCGAGGGCAATGGATAAGGCATGGTTGAAAATAGTGCTGAAGTGATCGCCGCGTTCTACAAGCTTGCTGAAGAGGGTCGCCGGCCGGAACATATCCGCCAAATCAGCCAGATAGGAAGTGGAGTCCTGGCATTGGGGAATGCCCAGCTCCTTGATGGACTGGTGGCCGGTGATGAAGAGGACGGGAAGATTATTAGCCTTGGCATGCGCTGCTGCGGTGAGCAGATTCGTTCCGCCCGGACCGGAGGTGCCGAAGGCTACTCCGAGACTGCCAGTTTTGAGCGCATAACCGCCGGCTGCAAAGCCGGAGCTGGACTCATGCCGGCCGGGAATGAATTCTATGCCATAGTCAACCATCTTCAAAGCAATGGGGCAAATGGATTTCCCTATGATTCCAAAAGAATGTGTGACTCCCAGATTGGATAATGTTTCCGCCATATAATCTGCAACTGTCTTCAGAACATCCACCCCGCAAGTGTTATTTGTATAAGTCAGCAATAGAAAACCTGTACTCAAATTTAGGAGCACAGGTCTGTTGCACGAATCACCATAATCAAACGCGAAACCCAAGGCGTTCACAGTTTTTCAGCAACCTGGCTGTCATGGTCCCACTTCACAAATGAGACTGTAGATCCATGGCTTTGCGTCATTCCCTTTCGGTGAATTTTGCCGGTATGCGGTTATAAATGGTTCTAAGGAGAATTTTCCTTTACAATATATTCCTTGCTCCTCTTTTGTCAATAACCCCTATGAGAAGAAACTCGGAATTTGACGAATATTCAGGATTGAAAAAGGATAAATATTTGGATTTTCAAACTTTTGAAAATGGTTGTCTCTGGAAGACTAAAGTCTTAAAATGCAAATAGATAGGATGAGCTGAAATTGTCGGAAGTAAGCATAAAGACTCATTGCATCCGCGATCCACTGCAAAACGTTATGAATTTACTAGATTTACAGCATTGCAAAATACGTTCATAGGACTTAAGGATTAGTCGGGTAAGGTTTTGACATTCAGACAAGCTATGACTATAGAACGTCTATAGTAAAGAAGTGCAAAGCAGGTATTTTACCCTTATGCACAATTTCAACAATTTGTGAATATTACAGAACAATCTTCATTTTGCCCGAAAAAAGAGACACCTCCCGCAGGAAATCCCGCAGGCGTGTCTCTCTGGGCAGAAGCTAGAATTTGAAAATATGGATCGTTTTTTGCAGGTTGAAGACAGCAGAGGTCATCTTCTCCGTCTCTTCGGCTACGGATTGCAGGGCATGAATCTGTTCGTTCATCGCTGCGGATACCTCTTCGGTCCCTGCGGCTGTCTCCTGGGTGATGGCTGAGATATTCTCGATTGCCCCGGAGATTTTGAGCGCGCTCTCCAGCATCAGATCGCTCTCTGCGGAGAAGGAGGCGATCTGCTCGGTTATGTATTGGACGCTATGTACGATCTGGGCGAAGATATTAGCCGTCTCCGTAATCATCTCATTCTGCACCTGGACTACCTCTTCGTTGATGGCGATGTTATCAATGGCCTGCTTGATATCCGCTTCAATGCTTCGTACCAGCCCGAACACCTCTTTGGTGGAAGCAGTGGATTCCTCGGCCAGCTTGCGGACCTCCTGGGCAACGACAGCGAACCCCCGGCCGTGCTCGCCTGCACGGGCTGCTTCAATGGAAGCATTGAGCGACAGCAGATTGGTCTGTTCGGCAATTTCGGTAATCGTCTTGGTAATCATCGTAATGCCGCGTGCGTTCTGTGACAGGGCCTCGATCGTATCCGCCACCTTCTGGGTAGCCTGGATATTCTTGCGCATGCCTTCAGCCTGGGTATCCACCGATTGCCGCCCCTGTTCCACCAGTTCCAGTGTATGGACGGATCGTCTGTTCATTTCCTTGGTGGAATTCGTATAATTGGAGACTTTGGTTTCGATGTCCTTGATCGATTCAGTCATGTCGGCAATATCGACGGAGATTTCATTAGCGCCGAGAGCCAGTTCATTGGAGGAGGAGGCCACCTGCGCCATGACAAATTTCAGGTTCTGGTTCTTGTCTTCAATCCCGCGGCTGGCGTCCATCACCTGCCGGGTAATCTGTGAGGCATCGGTGAGGATTTTTTTGAGCTTATCGATCATGGTGTTGAAGGAACGGCTGATGTCACCCATGGAGCCGTTCTCGTCGGCCCGGCTGGTGAAGTCTCCTTTGGCGATCGTGTGCGTCACATTGGAGATATCCTCAAATGAAGATGTAAGCGTTCTCTCAATGAAGCGCGCAAGCGGGTAAGTCAGTGCTGCCAGGACGGCGACAAGGATAATGCCGATGAGCAGCCTGTCCATAAAGATAAGCGTAATTAATACTGGAACAGCGAATAAAGCGGCAACCAGGTAACATCCGGTGACGATTTTTTGTTTCAACGGCAGCTTGTTCATCCAGCCCATAATGAAAGTTCCCCCTATAAATAAGAATGTGTATTGTCATATTATAGGGGATACTAGTGCATTTGGTCTATTGTTAAAAATCATATAAAGCTGCCGCCTCACGCAGAGCAGCAGCCACCGTATCCGCAAGTGCTGGCGGTGCGGTTACCTTGATGCCCTGACCCAGGGACAGAATGATCCGGCAGGCAGACTCCGGCGTGTTGAACTCGGCCTCGGCCCTGATCCAGCAGGGGTCCTCAGAAGGCTCCTGGTGCAGTAGGGCGACGTATCGCTCCTTCTCCAGCTCCTGCATAGTGTGGTCCCTGACCAGCAGGCTGACGGGGTACCGGGGCAAGGCAGATTTGAACGCAGCAGTCGAGGTCTCCCAATACCGGGACAGGTCGAAATCCTCAGGCTGCTCAAAAGGCTCATCTGAGACTTTGGCCTCAGAGATTCTGGAGACCCGGTAGGTCCGCAGTTCGCCGCCATGCTCCCCGACTACATACCATACGCCGCGCTTGACTACCAGACCCAGCGGCGCAATCAGCCGCTCGGCAACATCCTCCCCGCGCAGATAGGTGATGCTCACCTTGCGGTTCTCCCATAAAGCGGACTGCAAAGCGGAGAGGCAAGGGTAAGTCTCCCCGGAGGGATGCCATCCGGCACCATCGATGTGAATCCGCTGGCTGAGGAAGCTGAAGGGGGTGAGGGGCTGCCTGGTAGCAGCGGCCTGCAGCTTGCGGGATGCTGAGGAGAACTCCTCCTGAATGCCCAGCGCGTGCAGAATCGCCGGATCAGCGGGCACCAGCAGCGCGGCAATCTCCTTGGTGTTCATTCCGCTCAGGGAATTCCGGTAGCCGTCAGCCAGCTTCCAGCCGCCTTCCCGGCCGCGCTCCGCCAGCACGGGGATGCCGGAGAAGCTGAGCGCCTCCATATCCCGGAAGATCGTACGCTCCGATACCTCCAGCGTTTGCGCCAGCTCTTTGGAGCTGATTTTGCCGCGGCTCTGTAAGAGTTGAATGATAGTGATCAGACGGTCCGCTCTCATTCGGATGCCTCCCTACATGAATATTATTTATATATGTCAGTGGTTGTCATGTATAGGATATATATTAGACAAGAGTAAGGATTAGCGCAAATGATCTGCTAATCCGGGCAAGATAGCTGAAAGGGAACGGATCCGGGCACAGCTGATGACCAATTATTATGCCATTCCGCTGATGCGCAGCGAAGGAGCGGGGGCGGGGAAATTAATCGTTCATACGACCTTTTGGGATGAGTATAAGTACACCGGCAATTTCTATTATGATCTGTCCAAAAATGCGCTGGTGCGCATGGCCTACGGATTATCGCTCGAACTGGCTGCCGATGGCATCGCGGTCATACCGCTCTCACCGGGCTGGATGCGGACGGAGCTGGTCCTGGACAGCTTCGGCACAGATGAGGAGCACTGGCAGGAGGAGGAAGGGCTAAGTACCACCGAATCCACAGCCTATATCGGCCGCGCGGTTGCAGCGCTTGCTGCTGATCCTGAAGTGATTTCCATGACTGGTACTCCCCAGAAGGTAGGGGAGCTGGCACGGAAATATGGCTTTACGGATATGGACGGCCGGCAGGTGCCGCCATTCGTGATTTCCGGCTAAATATAAAACACTCTGGAGAGTGAGCGGCTGCTGCCGCCACTCCTCAGAGTGTTTTTTTTGCTTACTCATACCGTTAAAGGTAGGAATAACTTCCTAGACCAGAATAATCTCCTCAGCGGTGTTGATCTCCGGCAGTCCGGCCAGCTTCACCAGGACCTCCTTCGGCACCGCCTTATCAACGGTCAGGAGCATAATGGCGGCTCCCCCGACGATGGTACGGCCGACCTGCATGGATGCGATATTGACGCTGTTCTCGCCGAGCAGGGTGCCGACGAGTCCGATGATACCCGGTTTGTCGTTATGCGAGATGACAAGCTGATGGCCTTCAGGAGCAATATCGACCGGGAACTTGTTGACCTTGACAATCCGTTCGCCGTAGCCCTGCAGCAGGGTACCGGCAACCAGACGCTCTTCGTCATGCTCAGCCTTGAGCGTTACCGTGATGAGGTTGGTGAAGCCCTTGGTTTTGGAGGCCTTGGTCACCACTACGTTCACATCGCGGGTCTTCGCCAGATGCATCGAGTTGACGATGTTCACATCTCCGGCGAAGTGGCGGGTAAGCACGCCTTTGACGACATAACGGGTAAGCGGCTGGGTATCCACATCCGAGAGATCACCGGCATATTCCACATGAATCTCGCGGATTGCCCCGTCCGTAATCTGAGTAGCGAAGCTGCCCAGCTTCTCGCCGAGGGTGAAGTACGGCTGCAGCTTGTTCATCACGCTAGGCGCAACCGGCGGAATGTTCACCGCGTTGATGAACGGTTCATTGCGCAGGATATGGAGCACCTGCTCCGATACATCGATGGCTACGTTCTCCTGCGCTTCAATCGTCGAAGCACCCAGATGCGGAGTCACGATAATCTTCGGATGTGTAAGGAACGGGTGGTCCGCTTCAGGCGGCTCCTTCTCGAAGACGTCGAACGCAGCACCGGCCACAATGCCGCTGTCAATCGCTTCGACCAATGCCATTTCATCAATTACGCCGCCACGGGCACAGTTGATGATACGCATGCCCTTCTTCATCACTTCAAATTGCGGGCGGGAGATCATATGGCGGGTCTCCGGGGTGAGCGGTGTGTGAACGGTGATGAAGTCGGCACCGCGGACAATGTCATCGACCGAAGCCAGCTTGACTTCCATTTTCTCTGCACGGTCAGCCGTCAGGAACGGGTCATAAGCGAGGATGCTCATGCCGAAGGCCTTGGCACGTTTGGCAACTTCGCTGCCGATCCGGCCCATGCCGAGCACGCCCAGTGTCTTGCCGCGCAGCTCGACGCCGAGGAAGGTCTTTCTGTCCCATACGCCGGAAATCGTCTTCGCATAGGCTTGAGGAATATGACGGGCCAGAGCCATCATCATGGCAAAAGCATGTTCACAGGTCGTAATGGTGTTGCCGTCCGGCGCATTGATAACAACAACACCGCGCTGGGTGGCTGCCTCCAGCTTGATGTTGTCCACGCCGACTCCGGCCCGGCCGATAACCTTGAGATTAGTACCGGCTGCGATAATTTTGTCAGTCACGGTAGTCTGGCTGCGAACGAGCAGGCCGTCATACTCGCCGATAATTGCAATTAGCTCATCTTCACTTAGTCCTGTTTTTTTGTCTACAGTCACATCGCTTGCGTCCATCAATTGCTGAATGCCCAAATCGCTGATCGGGTCCGATACTAATACTTTAAACATGGTCTCTTGTCCTCCTTCAAATGGGAAAGCTATTATATATGCCAAGGATTACCGGGTAAGGCAATCCGCAGTACCAGAAGTTATAAGAGCCTAACGAGTAGCTTAACACCGGGGTAACGCGCTGTCGCACAAAAGAAAAAGCCTGCACAGGTACCGGAATCACGGGAATATGGCAATAAAAAAACTCCCAACCCCATACTACTGCCGTAGTAAGGGACGAGAGTTGTCGTGGTACCACCCTAATTCACTGCGACGGTTAAGAAGCAGCCTCATTGGCCTGCAAAGGCCACACTGGTAACGGAGTGTTCCGATTGTATCTACTCTTGTGTTCAATACAATATCTCAGGAGCGCTAAAGATTAATGTCCGCCACCGGTTCCCACCACCCACCGGCTCTCTGAAGACTTCAGGTAATCTTTGTTCCATCATCGGTTTTGCTTGATTAATTTGTCATAATGTAACATGGTGATGCCAAGTGTGTCAATAGGATTCTTCTGCGCGGGTCCGCCTTGAAGTGGGCGGTGATTTTCGTTATGATGCAATAACTGGTCCTACTCGTAGAAGAAAGGGAGCTGCGGCATAATCTCCTTGCCGTAATATTGTTCCCGCCACTTGATGAAGTCCTGCTCCTGCACCGCTCCGGTGGAGATAAGCAGGGTGACGGAGGACTGGATATTACTCAGCTTCAACGAGCTGGCAGTTCCGGAGTAGATCATATCGTCAATCTTGGCAGTGATATCCTGCGGATCATATCCGGCATAGATGCCGCGGTTCAGCATCATGTCTGCGATGGATGCATTCTTGAGCAGCAGCGGCATTTTTTTCCACTGAACGAACGATAGTGTCTTCAGCTCACCGGACTGCTGCGGAATGGACGGGTGGGTCTTCGATCCCCATTTCAGCATGGAATCATAGAAGTTCTTCTGTGCCAGCAGTCCGAATCTCACAGCACTGGTTGTGAAGTTGTCGCTTCTGAGCAGTTTGGCGGCTTCGGCGCCGGAAGCACCCGCGGTCACCTTGCCGGACGCCTGGGAGAAGAGCGTGAGACTCTTAAGAATATTAAGCTGGGATTCATAGAGCAGCGGCGAATTGGTGAAGAGCGAATCCTGGGTGACCTTGTCATACTGCTTGTCCGCCAGAATGCTCAGGTTCTTCAGCGTTGCCGCATTCTGGCGTGCATCTGTGCTGCGGGCCAGACCGTCAAGCTGTTCGTTCCAATTGCGCTTGAATTCCCGGTAAGGCAAAAATACGTTATGATAAAAGGTAACAAGATCCTGCTGCTGGTAGGAGCCTGAGAATTCCTGGGCGCTCGGTTGGCCGTTCAGCTGTGAATATTTGGCCTCCGTCTTGTCTGCTCCAACCTTGACTCCCGTGAAAAATGAAGCGAATGCGGATATTAGAAAAAACAAAAAACCTAGTGTGTACATCATTTGAGTGCGGGAGGTACGGCTGTTCATGATTAGGTGCTCCTTCGTATAGGTGAATTATCTTATGTAAAAACATTTATAGAACAGGCAGGTTATAATGAAAAAATTCAAATTGGGTGACATCAAAATTAAAAAGGCCGATCCACAGCAGTTAACAGACAAGCTGTTACTTATTAATCTGTATATTACTCAGGGCCTTACCTTATTTATCGGTTTGATATGGATATTATTACAGAAAAGAAATCCTATTCACATATTAAATTTTCCGGATAGTGTACATTTCGTGTACTGGGGCCTTGGCCTCGCAGTAATTATGCTTGCTGTTGATTTCCTGCTGACCCATATTGTTCCTGAAGACAGCATGGATGACGGGGGGATTAACGAGCTGCTATTCGGCAAACGTCCGCTATGGCATATCGTTGTCATCTCGGCGGTGGTTGCGGTATGTGAGGAACTGTTGTTCCGCGGAGCGATCCAGCATTCCCTCGGGCCGTATTGGACGAGTATACTCTTTGCCGTTATTCATGTCCGTTATCTGCGTCACTGGATTCCTACCGGCTGGGTCTTCCTCAGCAGCTATGGTCTTGGACTTATTTACATCCATTCGGGCAGTCTGTGGGCACCGATATTGTGCCATTTCCTTATAGATTTGTTCTCGGGTATGGTTATTCGTTACAGGAGGGTATCATGACAGAACAATTAAGCCGGGTAAGGTCCCGCCAGAAACAGCAGAAGAGAGAACAACAGCCTCCGGCGAGAGCGGGCAAGCGTCAGCCTGCTTACGGGGCAGCGGAAGAGCGTGCGGGAAGTCCGGTACCGGTGGCAGGAACGCTGTCCAGAAAAGAACGCCTGTCGGGGCGCAGGGGCGCGAGGCGTCCGGAGCATGAGGCGGCGCAGCAGGAAGGGGAGCAGACCCCATCGCGTGCGGAGAGCTATCCGTCAGAGCGAATCCGGTTCAGCAAAATGTTCATCAATTCGCTGATTGTGTTATTTCTGATGCTGCTGGCATTCCTGCTGTGGTGGGGAATTAATGGGGCACCGGATCTGGGGAGCTTATGGAATTGAACGCGCTGCTGATTCTACTGGGCGTGAGTCTGGCGGGAGCAGGGGGCATGGGCATCCTGATGGTTGCTGCTGCCTTCAAGAAACGGATCAACACTCAGGAAATTGTACTGGAGCGCCTTCCTGCCGCGTTCGACGGCTACCGGATACTGTTCATCACTGATATTCACCGCCGCCGGCTGCCGGAGGCCATGCTGACCCCGCTGCGGGGGAAGGTGGACGCAGTCTTCCTGGGCGGGGATATGACGGAGAAGGGCGCATCCATAGAACGTCTGCTGGAGAATATGACACTGGCCGCCTCCATTGCGCCGGTGTATGCCGTTCACGGCAATCATGATTACCGGGCGAACATCACACTGGTGGATAACATCATCCGGGGAAGCCGAGCCAGACTGCTGGTAGATGAGAACTGCGTCATTGAGCGGGACGGTGAGCAGTTTATTCTTACTGGGGTGGACTTTCCGAGGCAAGGCGGCAAGAAGGCCTACGGGCCACTGCCCGCCGTGGCTGAAGCGGATGCGGCAGCCTTTCGGATCATCCTGGTGCATGATCCGCTCTGGCTGTCCCGGCAGCAGGAGGTTCCGGCTGACCTGATTCTGGCCGGTCACACCCATGGCGGGCAGGTTGTGCTGCCCTTGATCGGGAACCGGCACACCGATGAGTTCTACCGCAGATATAATGCGGGAATGTATGAGATCCCCCGTAGCCATAGCGCGGCTCTCCCGCCGCTGAAGATGCTGATCAGCCGGGGGTTCGGCACCGCGCATCTGCCGCTGCGCTGGCGCAGCCCGGCCGAGATGCATGTGCTGACGCTGCGCTGCGGGCAGAAGCACAATGGAACGTAGGAAATGAATGTGATCGACAGATCGCACGAACAAAAACGGCTGTCCCGTAAAGAGGGCAGCCGTTTTTGCTGTATTACGAATTATACAGAGCTTAACGCATCTTCAGCTCAATGCTGCGCGGGTCTACAAAGCTGTAGCCCTTGCCCTCAAGCGTAGTCAACAGAGTATCAAGCGCCTCTACCGTCCAAGGCAGCTCATGCATCAGGATATTGCTTCCGGAATGGAGCTGGCTGGTGACGTTGCTGACCAGCTTGCTGGTCTTGTCGGTATCCTTGGCCTTCATCTCCCAGTCGAGGGAGCCATTGGACCAGGTCATATAGAGCATGCCGTTGGCAGCGGCGATTTTTTTGCCTACGTCACCGCCTGCACCGTGCGGCGGACGGAAGAAGTTAGGGGTCTCTCCGGTAATTTCCTTGACGATATTCTGAACATCTTCAATCTGCTTCTTCACTTCGGCTTCCGGCTTATCCTTCAGCACAATGTGATCCCAGCTGTGGTTGCCGAGCACGCCGCCCCGGTTGTGGATCAGCTCCAGCAGCTCGGGATGCTCCTTCACCCGGTAACCGTTGACGAAGAAGATCGCTTTGGCCTTGTGCTTGTCCAGCGTATCCATCAGCGGATTGATTAATTCCGCTTCCTTCGGCCCGTCGTCGAAGGTCAGCAGGACAACCTTCTTGTTCGTCGCCGGATCATTCGGGACGATATCGTAATTCTTGTTCATGTGGTACAGCAGCGGCACCTCCGCATCGCTGGCTGAAGATGACGGCTGTGCGGCGGGACTGTCCGTTCCGCTTGATGCGGCAGGAGCCGTCTCCGGTGATGCTGTTGCCTCGGTCGCAGTTGTTGCTGTCGCCTCAGGTGCAGGTGATGCGGCCGTCTCCGCTGTTGCTGCCGCAGACTGCGCGGTTGCCGAAGGCTGAGGGGTCTTGTCCGCCGCCTGGCTGCCTGTATTGCCGCCGCTAGTGCAAGCTGACAGCAGACAAGCCGCCAGGAGCAGCGTTATTGTTGCTTTACCCACTTTTTTCATCTCGCTTTCTTGTTGTTTGGCTGTATGAGCGGCTATCTTTCCGCGAACACTAAGCATGATTTTACCATACAAGGAGGTTGGAGATATGAATACTTCGTCATTTCTGTGCGGGGTGCTGATTGGGGCAGCCGCCAGTATGATTATGTCCAAAAAACGCAGCGCCATGATGTCTGCCCTGATGCATTCGAACGGTTCTTCGTACAATGCGGGTGACAAGGCAAAGGACAAGATCATGGGGATGGCCATGACCGGCTTCGGAAGCACGGCAGCAGGCAGCCACAGCCACGACCATTCAGGCTCTCATGCATCCGGCAGCAGCGATCATAAAGAGGATTCCCCCGTAAAGTCCAAAGAATCAAATCTGAACATGCTGAAGGATTTCATCCGCAGCAACCCTGATGTGAAGCATGAAGTCGAGCAGATTCTCAAAGATACTCATACCGCCATACCGGGTTTGTAACCTGATTTAGCCGCTGCAGAATCATTCCGGCAAGGACAGCTTCGCCGGAATGATTCTTTTTTATATGGCTTTTACAGATAATGGGCCACAAATTGGGCTGAATCTATATTTATTTACGTGCATTTGTAGCGTCAAAATGATAACATACATACATAGTAACCATTTTTGGCTCATTACTCGGGACTCATCATACATTAATATTAAATGAGCTTGCAAAAGGAGGATCCTGTCATGAGAATAGAGCGATTAAGTCAAGATAAGATACGGATTTTCCTCACTTTTGACGACCTGAGCGAGCGGGGCATCCAGAAGGAAGACATGTGGCAGGAGGTTCCCAAGGTGCACGACCTTTTTACGGAAATGATGGATCAGGCGTACAGTGAACTCGGTTTTGACGCTACGGGTCCTCTTGCCGTTGAAGTGTTCGCATTGCCCGCGCAAGGCATGGTCGTTATTGTGACCCGGGGGAAATATGATCACCATCAGTACGGTGGGGCCGGGGAAGATGAATTGCCTGAAGAGATTTACGAGATGGAAGTTACTCTTGAACAAAGCGACTCCATTGTATATGCATTCCGCGATTTCGAGGTTCTGGTTGAAGCGGCTCATGTGCTCATCGGCAATATTACTTCCCAAGGACAACTGTATTCTTATAATGATAAATGGTACCTCTACTTCGATCCGAAGGAATTTGAAGACTCTGCACTGGCAGGGCTGGTAGGCGTGCTTGCCGAATTCGGAGATTCCTCTCCGGTGACCCAGGCTGTTCTGGCCGAATACGGCAAGACGGTTATGGCAGAGAATGCCATTCAGACCCTGTGCAATCATTTTAAGCGCCAGGAATAAGGAATGGACGGGGAAGGTACCGGTCCGGCCTTAACGGGATTCAGCAGAGATTAGGTGTAAGCGCAAGGGAGGCTAATCGGTGCTTTTGTTATCGGTCATTACGTCAGCAGTAGCACCGGGACTTGCGCTGCTGACTTTTTTCTATCTGAAAGACAAGTACGACCAGGAGCCGCTCCTCATGGTGTTGAAGGTGTTTTTGCTGGGCATGATGATCGTGCTGCCGGTCATGATCATCCAGAGGGGGCTGGTGCTGGGGGTGGGCGGCGGTCCATATGTGGATTCCTTTCTGATCTCAGCCGGTGTGGAAGAGGCCTTGAAGTGGTTTGTGCTGTACCATATGATTTACAATCATACCGAATTTGACGAGCCCTATGATGGAATACTATATGCCGTAGCGATCTCGCTCGGCTTCGCAACGATAGAGAATGTAATGTATGCGTGGTACAGCAATGCTTCAATCGGCACCATGATCCTTAGGGCGCTGCTTCCGGTCTCAGGACATGCCATGTTCGGCGTAATTATGGGATACCACATGGGCAGAGCCAAGTTCTCGGGCGGGGTCAAGACGCGGAAGATTCTGCTGTTCTCATTGATTCTGCCCTGGCTGTGGCATGGAATCTATGATTTCCTGCTCGTCACGACAGCTAACTACTGGATCTGGTTTATCGTGCCCCTGATGGCGGTCTTATGGTACAGAGGCATGGGCAAGGTGGCGCGGGCCAACAGCCGTTCCCCGTTCCGCTTTTTGAAGCGCGAGGAAGAGGTTAACCTATAATCGAGATGGACACACTTAATCCTACAGGGCAGTTCCTTAAGGCAAGGAATTCCAGAAAGGAGAGAGGTGTCTTTTTTTGCGAGTAAAAGTTCGGATTGTCTGCAAGCAGTGCGGCGAAACCTACATATTAAGAGGAAACAAGGAGCAGGGGGTTATTCAGACCGGCTTCAAGCAATGCCTGTGCAGCAGTGTTAGCGGCTTTGAGATTGAGGAACGGGTCTGAAGACCGGATTCTTGAAGAAGTGCATAAGACTTCTCAGTTATTGTCAAACTAACGGCAATAAGCTACTGAAAGGAGCTATGCGGACCTATGTACAAAAGATTAAGTGCCATAATGTTCCCGCTTACTGCACTCTTGCTGCTTGGAGCGCTCGTCTGGGGGTATCAGGAGAATCAGGAGAAGAATTCGATTCTGATCAAAGCGGAGAACCAGTATCAGCGTGCGTTCCATGATCTGTCCTTTCATGTGGAGCGGCTTCACGGAGAGCTGGGAAATACGCTTGCCGTGAACACCACTTCCAACGGAATGCACCGCAAGGGACTGGTTAATGTATGGCGGATTACCAGCGAGGCGCAGAACGAGATTAACCAGCTGCCGCTGACGCTGCTGCCATTCAGCGAGACGGAGGAGTTCCTCTCCAAGATCGCTAATTTCTCCTACAAGGCTGCGGTGCGTGACTTCACCAAGAAGCCGCTGACAGAGGGGGAGATGGCGAATCTGAAGACGCTCTATGAGAATTCGGCGGAAATCTCCAAGGACCTGCAGAAGGTTCAGGACAAGGTCATCGGCAAGAAGCTGCGCTGGATGGAGGTCGAGACTGCGCTTGCTACGCAGCAGAAGGCTGAAGACAACACGATTATCGACGGGTTCAAAACAGTGGATAAACGCGTGGCGGCTTACCCGGAGCTGGACTACGGCCCTTCGGTTGCGAGCATCTACGATAAGCGGTCGGTGAAGAAGCTGGGCGGCAAGCCGGTTACCGCAGAGCAGATCAAGCTCAAGGCGATGAAATTTGCAGGACTTGGCGGTAAGGCACAGGTGAAGATTCAGGAGAACGGGAAAGGGACCGAATGGGCCTCTTATACAGCTACTGTAACTTCCAGTGACCATAAGGAGCCGGTCTCGATGGACTTCACAGTGGAAGGCGGACTGCTGATTTCTTACAACGACAACCGCGAGGTTGGGGCAGCCAAAGTATCCATGAAGCAGGCTGTGGAGAAGGCGGGCAAGTTCCTGGAGAAGAAGGGGTATCACGGCATGACCGCAGTCAGTGCGGACCGGTATGATAATCTGGGCAATCTGACCTTCGTCAGCAGCCAGGACGGCGTGCTGATCTATCCCGAGAAGATGACGGTTCGCGTTGGGCTGGATACAGGGGAAGCTACAGGGTTCCAGGCCAGCGATTATGTGCAGGAGCATAAGGAGAAGCGTGTACTGCCGAAACCAAAGCTGTCCCTGGCCGAGGCAAGAGCGATGCTTAATCCCGAGTTCAAGGAGCTGTACAACCGGCTGGCCTGGATTGAGAATGAAGATGCGGTGGAGCTGCTGACGTATGAATTCGGCGGCAAAATCAACGGCTCACAGTTCAGAATTTATCTGAACGCCGATGACGGCAATGAGGAATCGGTGGAAGAGGTGCGCACCTCTTCTGGGGCGCAGGATAGATAGAGGACGGCTAAGTTCCGCTATACCCTCTATAATTGATTGAGAAGACGTATTTCCGGAAACGGAAGGCGTCTTTTTTTGAAATATAAGACTTTATATGTTGCACACGATAGAGTATCCTTCTATTTCTCGCTGAAACGATACCGTCCTTAAAAGGACGGCAAAGCCGTTTCCACTTGTATGATGAACAATGAAGACTTCGCGCCGGTTGCTCCGGGAGCAAACCAATGCCTAATAATATTTCTGACCGGCCCCTGGAGGGCGTGCTATAATCGGTTTAGCATATATTACTAACTCAAGCGGCGGTGACTGGTTTGTATCCCAAAATCAACGAATATCTATACCTTCAGGTGGCCTCCAGCGATGCGGCAGAGTCTGAGATTCAATACCGGGCAAGGATTGCTGATATGGAGGACGAGAGCCTCCTGATCGAAATCCCTATGCAGGAGAGCAACGGACGGCTTAAGAAGCTGTTCGTCGGTGACGAGCTGTCGGTGTATTTTCTGACAGAGGGCGGCATCAAGAATTACTTCAATACCCATGTACTAGGATTCAAGGAAGACGTTATCCGCATGGTCCGGCTGCGCAAGCCTGCGGCAGAATCGATCTTCAAAATTCAGCGCCGCAGCTTCTTCCGCGTCAATGCCGAATTGGAGCTGGCCGTTAAGGATGCCCTGGGCAGCCGGTTTCTGGTGCGCACCGAGGATATCGGCGGCGGGGGGACGTCATTTTTAAGCGATGCCAAGATTACTTTGGGGGTGGCCGACAAGCTGGCCTGCTGGCTGCTCGTATCCTACCGGAACGGAAGCACGGAGCATGTGAATTTCGAAGGCGAGATTGTCCGCATCAAACCGCTGGAGACCGGGCGGAATCTGGTCATGGTTAAATTCTCGGCGATTTCCGATGCGGAACGCCAAAAAATTATCCGGTACTGCTTCGAACGCCAATTCGATTTCCGCAACCGCTGATTCCCCGTGCGGGAATCTTCAAAAGGGCCCTAAATCAGCATTTTTCTCCCTAAAAAAACCTCAATGTCATTTTGCACTGGGGTTCAAACTGTGGTATAATTTTATAAGTCGCAGGCAATGCCTGCTTTTTTCTTGAGAATATCAGCAAGTTTCTACAGAGTTAGGCCGGTTGGCGTATTTCTGCGGAAAAGCGTTTGAGGAGGAATGCCCCTTTGGACAGGCAGGGTACACATACTAACGACCGAATTAACGTCGCCATCGACGGACCTGCCGGGGCAGGCAAGAGCACTGTAGCCCGATTGGTAGCACGGGAGCTGTCTTACATCTATGTGGATACGGGGGCTATGTACCGGGCAATCACCTGGTATATGATCCGTGAAGGCATAGCTGCAGAGGAGCATGAGCTGGTGGACCGTAAAGTCCAGGATATGGCGATTGAGCTTCTGCCGGAGAAAGATGTGCAGAAAGTGCTGATTAATGGGGAAGACATGACCCCGCATATCCGCAGTCTTCAGGTCAGCGGCCAGGTGTCGCAGTACTCGAAGATTGAGGGTGTAAGATCCAGACTGAGTCACCTGCAGCGTCAGATGGCGCTCCGCAAGGGAGTCGTGATGGATGGCCGGGATATCGGTACAACCGTACTGCCGGATGCCGAAGTGAAGATTTTCATGACGGCAAGTGTGGAGGAGCGTGCTCTCCGTCGTTACAAGGAACTGAAGGATACGGAAACAGTGACTCTCCAGCAGCTTGAACATGATATTGCAGCGCGGGACCGGCTTGATGAAGGCCGGGAGATTTCACCGCTGCGCCGTGCCGAAGATGCTATTCTTCTGGATACGACGCAAATGGATATCCTTCAGGCTGTGGAAGCCATCGTCTCCCACTGCAGAACCTATGTTAACAGGGAGAGAAATCATTTATGATTTATGCATTTTGCGTGGCCTTGCTTCGTATGATTTATGCCATCCTGTTCCCGCTCAAGGTGGTGGGAAGAGAGAATGTGCCGAAGGAGGGTGGAGTCCTGCTCTGCGCGAATCACATCAGCCTGCTTGATCCCATGACGATCGGCATTAAGCTGAAACGACAGGTGAGATACATGGCCAAGGCGGAATTGTTCGACGTTCCTGTGCTGGGCTGGCTCATTAAGAAAGTGGGCGCTTTTCCTGTCAAACGTGGCGGCGTAAGCAAAGAATCCATTAAGACGTCCCTCAATACGCTTCGCAGCGGACATGTGATGGGCATCTTCCCGGAAGGAACACGGAACTCCGATGCCGGTTCGGCCAAGAAGGGGGCGGCAAGCTTCGCGCTCCGCAGCGGCGCAGCCGTTGTGCCGGCAGCCATCATCGGGTCCTACAAGCCGTTCCGCCGGATGACTGTTGTCTATGGCGAACCCATAGACCTCAGCGCATTTGAAGGTGCGGGAAGTGATTCTCTGGAAGCTGTAACCGATGTTATTATGGGACGCATCCATGAAATGATCAGTACCGGTAAGCCCAGTTCGCGTTAAGTCCGGGAGTCAAATCTCCTGCTTCCGTGAATAGCTTATAAATTACAGCATAACCGCTATTTTTTGGAACATACTAATCTACAAAGTGAAATGTGCTTTAGTGAAGCAATGATTGTTTTGAACTCTGCTCTACGCGGGTTTAAATAAATGGGGTTTTGAATCGAGGAGGGTAATCACATGTCTGAAGAAATCAAGAATCAAGAAGCTGCGGATAACGTTGAGAATAACGAGACCGTAGAAGGCACAGAAGCTGTGGAATCCGCTGTAACCGAGTCTGCAGAAGTTGTTGCCAGCAATGAAGAAGAAGTGACAAGCCAGGAAGGTCTGGAAATCATTTCTCTGAAAAAAGGCGATACCGTGAAAGGAACAATCGTCAAAATCGAAGATAACCAAGCTTATGTAAGCATTGGATATAAATACGACGGCGTTATTCCTATCCGCGAATTGTCTTCCGTACAGCTCGACAATGCCGCAGCAGCGGTAGAAGTTGGCCAGGAAGTGGAATGCAAGGTTGTCAGCATCAACGACAACAAGGAGAGCCTCGTGCTGTCCAAGCGTGCTATCGACAGCGAGAAATCATGGGAAGATCTGGAGAAGTATTTCGCTTCCCAGGAATCCTTCGAAGTTACTGTAGCTGATGTTGTCAAAGGCGGCCTCGTGGCTGACGTTGGCGCGCGCGGCTTCATCCCGGCTTCCATGGTTGAGCGTCACTTCGTTGAAGATTTCAGCGACTACAAGGGACGTACTCTGCGTGTCAAAGTGAAAGAACTTGACCGTGAGAACAGCAAGGTGATTCTCTCCGCCAAAGAAGTGCTGGAGGAAGAATTCGAAGCGAACAAACAGAAGATCATGGCTGAGCTGTCCGAAGGTCAAATCATCGAAGGTACAGTTCAACGCCTGACCCAATTCGGCGCATTCGTTGATGTTGGCGGCGTAGACGGACTGGTTCACGTATCCGAGATCGCTTGGAACCACGTGGAGAAGCCATCCGATGTAGTATCCGAAGGCGACAAGGTTCGCGTTAAAGTACTTAAGGTTGATCCTGAGAAGGGTAAAATCAGCCTCAGCATCAAAGCGGCTGCTCCGGGTCCTTGGGATTCTGCAGCGGGTAAGATTAACATCGGCGATGTGGTTACAGGCGAAGTTAAGCGCCTTGTAAACTTCGGCGCTTTCGTGGAACTGCTGCCAGGCGTTGAAGGCCTTGTGCACATCTCCCAGATCTCCCACAAGCACATTGGTACTCCGCATGAAGTGCTCAAAGAAGGACAGGAAGTACAAGTGAAAGTGCTTGACTTCAACCCATCCGAGAAGCGCGTCAGCCTGAGCATCAAGGAAACAGAAGAAGCTCCGGCTCCTTCGGCCAGACCAGAACGCAGCAACAGCAGAGACAGAGCGCCTAAGGAAGTGCTGAACAATCCTAACGTATCGCTCAGCAATGAAGGCCTCAGCTTCACACTGGCTGAACGTTTCGGCGACAAGCTGGACAAATTCAAGGGTAACAACTAATCCCTTTGTTATCTCATCATAACGGGTAAAGTAATCGGCGAGCCCTCGAACAGAGGGTTCGCCGATTGTGTTTTACAGGGCATATACGGGAGCGGCAAAACACCGGTAAGACGGTTAGCCAATTGTAATATTTTTTGCTATGATGAGTAACGTAAGGAAGACAGGAGGAATGAATATGGCAAGACCCGTAGTGGCCATTGTCGGCAGGCCTAACGTCGGAAAGTCGACGATTTTTAACCGGCTGATTGGTGATAGACTGGCCATCGTAGAAGATAAACCGGGGATTACACGTGACCGGATATATGGTGTATCTGACTGGAACGGCAAGTCCTTCAGTGTGATTGATACCGGGGGGATTGAGATTGACGGGGAAGACGCGATTCTGAAATCGATCCGTGTCCAGGCGGAGCTGGCGATTGAGGAAGCGGATGTGATCGTCTTCATGTGTGAGGCCAAGAGCGGGCTGACCAGTTCGGATGAGGAAGTGGCACAGATTCTGTTCCGTTCCGGCAAGCCGATCGTTCTGGCGATCAATAAAGTGGATAATATGAAGCGCACCGAGGATATTTATGAATTTTACAGCCTGGGAATCGGCGACCCGATCGGAATCTCAGGAAGCCACGGAACCGGGATCGGCGATCTGCTGGATGCGGTCGTTGAGCGTCTGCCGGATAAGGTGGATGAGGAATATGATGAAGATGTGATCCGTGTGGCCTTGATTGGCCGTCCGAATGTAGGTAAATCCTCACTGGTGAACGCTATCCTGGGTGAAGAACGCGTCATTGTCAGTGATGTAGCGGGGACTACACGCGATGCCATCGATACGCCTTTTGAACGGGATGGCCAGCGTTATGTGCTGATCGATACAGCGGGGATGCGTAAACGCGGCAAGGTCTATGAGAACACGGAAAAATACAGCGTAATGCGTGCCATGAAGGCGATCGAGCGCGCTGATGTTGTACTCGTTGTAATCAACGGCGAAGAAGGCATCATCGACCAGGACAAGCATATTGCCGGGTATGCCCATGATGCAGGCAAGGCTTCGGTCTTCGTTGTCAACAAATGGGACGCCATTGAGAAAGACGACAAGACGATGCAGAATTTCGAACGCACCATCCGCGACCACTTCCTGTTCATGAGCTATGCTCCAGTGGTGTTCCTGTCTGCGCTTACGAAACAGCGCCTGCAGAAGCTGCTGCCTGTCGTACAGCATGTGGCTCAGCAGCACGCGCTGCGGATTACCACCCATCTGGTCAATGATGTCGTCTCCGATGCCGTGGCGATTAATCCTCCGCCTACGGACAAAGGCCGCCGTCTGCGCATCAACTATGTGACCCAGGTTGCAACGAAGCCGCCGACCATTGTGGTATTCGTCAATGATCCTTCGCTGATGCACTTCTCCTACGAACGTTATCTGGAGAATAAGCTGCGCGCAGCATTCAATTTCGAGGGTACACCGATCCGCCTCTTTACACGGCGCAAATCCGAGAACGAAGGTTAGGGGAGAAGAGTAGTGGCGTTTGAACTTCTGGTGATCGTTATAAGCTATCTGCTTGGCTCCGTCAGCTTCAGTGTATTGCTCGCCCGGCTGCTTAAGGGCATTGATATCCGCCAATATGGAAGCGGCAATGCGGGAGCGACCAATACGCTGCGTGTGATGGGGAAGGGACCGGCCATACTGGTGCTGTTTCTGGACGTACTGAAGGGAATTGCCGCAGTCTGGCTTGGCACATGGGCCGGCGGATGGGGAAGCTGGGTCGCAGTGGTCTGCGGTCTCGCTGCCATCATCGGACATAACTGGCCGGTCTATTTTCACTTTCGCGGGGGGAAGGGAATTGCAACGACGATTGGCGTGATGGCTACGCTTGTATTCTGGCCTGCGCTGATTGCCGGTGTGATTGCTATTCTCGCTATTGTACTTACACGATACGTCTCACTGGGCTCGCTGATTTTTGTGGCGCTGACACCAGTGTTTCTGCTGTTCACTGAGCATACGACCCCCGAACTGTGGGGAAGTCTGATCATCGTGGTGTTCGCCTTCTGGCGTCACCGCAGCAATATCGTGAAGATCTCGCAGGGCCGTGAGAACAAAATCGGCTCCAAAGCCAAGGAGGGGAATCGCGTTGTCTGATAAAGTTACCGTGCTGGTCGCGGGCAGTTGGGGAACTGCGCTGGCTACTGTGCTGGCGGCTAACCACTCGGAGGTTTATCTGTGGACGCGAAAGCCTGAGCAGGCTGCCGAGATTAACGAAACACATATGAATCATCATTTCCTGCCGGGGATCAAGCTCCCCGGGAATATTATTGCCACCACGGACATGGAGACTGCCGTCTCCGGTTCGAAGGCGGTAGTCATTGTGGCGCCGTCCTCCGGTATGCGCCAGGTGGCGCACAGCCTGAAGCCGTTCTGGAAGGAAGACATGCTCTGCATTCACGCCACGAAGGGCTTCGAGACCGAGACCATGAAGCGGATGTCCACCGTGATCTCAGAAGAGCTGGGCTGCTGTGAGGGCGATATTGTCGTGCTCTCCGGGCCGAGTCATGCTGAAGAAGTGGTACGGCTCTGTCCGACCACAGTTGTAGTGGCTTCGCCGGATGAGAGCCGGGCCAAGGCGGCGCAGGAGCTGTTCATTAACAATGACTTCCGCGTATATACCAACAGGGATCAGCTCGGGGTAGAGCTGGCTGGTGCGCTGAAGAATATTATTGCGCTGGGTGCGGGTCTGTCCGACGGGCTGGGCTTCGGAGACAACGCGAAGGCGGCGCTGCTTACGCGCGGCCTGGCCGAGATCTCCCGGGTCGGGGTGGAGATGGGCGCGAATCCCTTAACCTTCTCCGGCCTTGCCGGACTGGGTGACCTGGTCGTGACGGCAACCAGCCAGCACAGCCGTAACTGGCGCGCCGGTTCCATGCTGGGCCAGGGCCAGCCGCTGAATGAGGTGCTGGAGTCTATGGGCATGGTAGTCGAGGGCATTCGGACGACCGAAGTGGCTTATGCCATCTCGTTGAAGCTGGGTGTGCAGATGCCGATCACCGACCAGATCTATCATGTGCTGTTCAAGGGCAGAACTCCGCGTAATGCCGTGGAAGCCCTGATGGGCCGTGACCGCAAGACGGAGATGGAAGCCATCTCCCAGGAGACCTGGGAGCAGTGGCATTCCTGATCACGTTCACCTTTTGCCGGAATATCTCATATGTTGTTAATGGGGATTGACGGAGGAGGGATGAACAGTGAGCAGAGATTTTTCCAAGGATGCTTTGAACGCCATCAATAAGAAGACGGGCAAAAACATTTCGGAAGGTGCCATCAAAAAACTGGCCGGTACGGTTAAGCCGGGCACGACTCAGAATGAAGCCCAGCTCCGCCAGTTAATTAAACAGGTATCAGCTATGGCTAAAGTGCCAGTCAGCGAGGCTACCGTGCAGGAGATCGTCAATGCTGTTAAAAAAGGCGGCGCCGGTTCCGGTACGATGGAGTCTTTAATGAAAATGATGCTGAAAAAATAGCATATCCGTGAAGTAAGGCCATCCTCCCGGGATGGCTCCTTTTCAGGCTGGGCATAACTCCGGAAGGTTACTTGATTCCGCGGTTTATGCCCTTTTTTTCGGTCCGCTGCCGTAAATCTATAAATTAATACTTAAAAAATGCCTGGTTTCACGCTATAATAGTCGCAATCCGGGAAAAGTGAAATGGAGGCGCATGACCAATGGACCCGATGACAAAAATGTGGCTGTCACTGATTGCGGTACTGATTATGGGCTTATCCGTTTTTTTGATTACTTTTGCACGCAGCAAGACGAAGGGCCTGCTTAGGGCTGTTTTATCGATCATTGCGTTTGTTATTCTGCTGATCGGGGTTCTTGGCGGGGCCGCTTCAATTATGTAAGCATTTACATTATACTCAGGCAGACGTATTTCTGACAGAATCATTAACTGATTTTACAGGAATGGGGCGTGTGTAGATTGATGGCCGGTTCAGGGATTCCCTATGTGCTGGAGTCGGCACTTGGCATTATAGCTGAGGAGCTGGATTATATTGGACCGGGTAAGCCGCCGGTATGGCTGCTGGGGGGGAGCTGCGGACTGCTGCTGCATGGGGTTCAGCTGAGTGCTGCTCCGCGCGATATTGACCTCTATTGTGATCTCGAGGATACCTTGCAGCTTCATCAGGCACTGCTGAGGTACACTGTCTGTGCGCCGGAAGAGGATTACAGCGGTGGTTGTTACTCCCTGCGCGGACTCTACTTCATTGGAGAGGCGAAGGTTGAGCTGGTGGGCGGATTCCGGATCGGCGGCGGCTCCGGGCAATATGCAGTGGATGTCAGAGCCTTGCAGGCTCATGCCCCGGTATGTACTTATGAAGGGATCGGCCGCCTGGCCCTGATGCCGCTTGCCCATGAGCTGATCTTCAATCTGCTGCGCGGCCGGGACGGGCGCTGCGAAGCTATTGCAGAGCGGATCAAGCGGGATGTAGGGAGCCATCTGCCGCTTCTGGAGCAGCTCATAGCGGAGAATCATCTGGAAGCCGGTCTGCAGGCAAGGCTGGACGGGCTGCTGGGGCTACCGGAATCCATACGTATATAACCTGAACCAAGGAAGGAGGCTGTATGATGAATGCTAAATCGCAAATAACGGTCACCTTCCTTCCGGCACAGCGCACAGCTTCCGTCAAGTCCGGTATTTCGCTGCTGGAGGCTGTGCGCAAAGCCGGAATCGTTCTGCCTACGCGGTGCGGGGGCAAGGCAGGCTGCATGATGTGCAAAGTGTCTGTGGAGCATGCGGATGCGGGAGCACTAAGACCTCCAGGGGAAGCGGAGCAGCGCAAGCTCGGCAGCCTGCTGGATGAAGGTGTCCGCCTGGCCTGTCAGGCTGCCGTATGGGGCGATGTCCGTGTGCATATTCCCGAGGACCCGCTGAAGGCGGCGGTACGCCGCAGACTGGAAGCGGCGCGCCGTGGAGAAGCGGAGGAGCTATGGTGACTGTCACTCCCGGCGCATATGCACACAGAAGCGAACAGAGAGGAGCTTGCTGATGAACTCTATGTACACTTTGAAGCTCCGGCAGAGGCGGACGAGGGCGGCGGTGCTGTTGCCGTTGCTTGTCCTGCTCGCCTTGTCGCTAAGCGGCTGTATGTATCCCAAGGAGCAGCAGCAGCCCGGCAGCGGCTACCGCGAGAGTGTGAAGCGGGTGCAGGCGGCGCTGGATGATTATCAGGCGGAGAAGGGACTGTTGCCGATCCTGACCAGCGACCAGACGATCCCCCGATACGAGAAATTCGTGATTGACCTGAATAAGCTGCAGCAGGAGGGCTACCTGGAGGAGATTCCGGCGGCAGCGTTTGAGAAGGGCGGAAGCGCCCATTTTCTGGTGCTGGATGAGGAGACGGACCCTCAGGTCAAATTGATGGACCTGGTGACTGTGCAGAAGGTTAACGATACCCAGCGCAAGGTGAACCTCTATAAGTCTGCGCACGGCGGGAAGCTTCCGGCAGGGGAAGAGCTGTATCCTGGCCTTACATCGATTGACGCCAAGCGGGCAGGAACCGGGACCATCAAGCTAGACAGTGTGTATTCGGGCCAGCCCCTGGAGTTCCTGATGGATCAGAACGGGACCGTCTATGTGGATTATAGCGCGGATATCTCCTCGGCTATCGATAAGAACGGCAGCGTGCCTGCGGCAGACCGTGATTTGCGTCTGGAGCTTACGCAGGCCTCCTATTATGTCCCCGTCAAGTCACTCCCTTATCTGTGGGTGGAGGGACGGCCTGTGCCGCAGGCTCCGCAGGAATAGCGTTATACGGTTATGACTTAAGCAGCAGTTCTCCAAGGACGGGGGATTGCTGCTTTTTATTGTGATGATCCCGTGAAGATTAGCAGTTCTAGGCAACAGGCCGCCCTCATAGACTTGATGAGAAGACTTCCGGGCGTCTTGACGCAGTGGCGAGCTAGAGCGGGTATACGAAATTTCAGATGCAAAAATGCGCGGACGCTGGTCATAAATCCGTTACGGATACATATGATGATACTAGTCCAAATGCATGTCCGAGCATTCGGAGTTTAGCGCGGGGCACCATTGTTCCGCCTCAGGCAAGTAAGCTAGGCTTCGGGCGGGCAAAGCTTAGTCCGGTGGTTGTCCTGCAAGGGTCAGTTTGCCGGCGGAACGCGAAGTCGATGCTCTTCAGGCATTTTTTCTTCGGAGTAATATGAGGAGGGGATCTCTTTTGGAAAAAGTGGATATTTTCAAGGACATTGCCGAGCGTACCGGCGGAGACATTTATCTCGGCGTCGTCGGCGCGGTTCGCACGGGGAAATCGACATTCATCAAGCGCTTCATGGAAACAATTGTTCTGCCGAACATCACCAGTGAAGCGGACCGGGTAAGAGCGGTCGATGAGCTGCCGCAAAGTGCGGCAGGCAAAACCATCATGACTACCGAGCCTAAATTCGTACCCAACAATGCGGTGCAGATTAAGGTGGCCGAAGGCCTGGAGGTCAACGTCCGGCTGGTCGATTGTGTAGGCTATGCAGTGGAAGGCGCAAAAGGGTATGAGGATGAGAATGGTCCGCGGATGATCTCGACCCCATGGTTCGAGGAACCGATTCCTTTTCAGGAAGCGGCTGAAATCGGGACACGCAAGGTAATTCAGGAGCACTCTACTCTGGGTGTGGTAGTCACTACCGATGGTACGATTGCCGAGATTCCGCGGAGCTCGTATGTAGATTCCGAGGAACGCGTGATCGCAGAGCTGAAGGAGGTCGGCAAGCCGTTCGTGCTGGTCATTAACTCCACCCGGCCGCGCAGTGAGGAAGTCCAGCAGCTCCGCAGTGAGCTTGCCCTCAAATATGATATTCCGGTGATGACGCTCAGCGCTGCGAATATGACCGAGGATGATGTGACCGGCGTACTGCGCGAAGTACTCTATGAATTCCCAGTACATGAGGTCAATGTGAACCTGCCAAGCTGGGTGATGGTGCTGGGCGAGAATCATTGGCTGCGCAGCAGCTATGAGAACTCCGTCCGCGATACCGTGAAGGATATCCGCCGTCTGCGTGATGTGGACCGTCTGGTCTCCCAGTTTACCGAATATGACTTCATCGACCGGGCAGGCCTCAGCGGTATGAATATGGGCCAGGGGGTAGCCGAGATCGACCTCTATGCTCCCGAAGAGCTGTATGATCAGGTGCTGATGGAGGTTGTCGGGGTCGAGATCCGGGGCAAGGATCACCTGCTCCAGCTGATGCAGGACTTCTCCCATGCCAAGCGCGAATATGACCGCTTCTCGGAAGCGCTGGAGATGGTCAAGACTACCGGGTACGGCATCGCCGCCCCTTCCCTGGCCGAGATGGCGCTGGATGAACCTGAGCTGATCCGTCAAGGCTCCCGCTTCGGCGTCCGGCTGAAGGCGACGGCACCGTCGATCCATATGATCCGGGTGGATGTCGAGTCCGAGTTCTCGCCGATCATCGGTACGGAGAAGCAGAGCGAAGAGCTGGTGCGCTACCTGATGCAGGACTTCGAGAACGATCCGATCAAAATCTGGGAATCGGATATCTTCGGCCGGTCCCTGCATTCCATAGTCCGCGAGGGTATCCAGGGCAAGATTGCAATGATGCCGGACAATGCCCGCTACAAGCTGCAGGAAACGCTGGGCCGGATTATCAACGAGGGCTCAGGCGGCCTGATCGCCATCATCCTCTAAATTTCATAAGCTTGTCATGCAGAGCGGGAGAATTTCCCGCTCTGTTGCTGTTGTCCGGCGCCTTCTCTGCTAGAGTCGAAAAGGGGAATTCTCCCTGGAAAGCTTCCGCTTTTACGGAATAACTGGTAGTAATAGACTGCGCAAATACAGCGGAATGAAGGCAAACTTGCTAATTTCTGCTCCTTTTTTGAGGAACGCCTTGAAATTATGGGTGGGCTGTATTACTATAAGTTTGTTGCGCTTCTAGAAGAGAGGCGCCAGTATCTAGTAATAAACGGGATTATCACGTATATTTTACGTTGAAACGGAAAGAGTGTATGATACCGGAACTTTTAACCAGGGAGGTGAGAAGACATGAATAAATCAGATTTGATCAACGTAGTTACAGAAGCAACTGAACTTCCCAAGAAAGATGCTACGAAAGCGGTAGATGCCGTTTTTGAAGCGATCACAGGTGCACTGCAAAGCGGCGATAAGGTTCAGCTGGTTGGCTTCGGAAACTTTGAAGTGCGCGAACGTTCCGCACGTAAAGGCCGCAACCCGCAGACAGGTGAAGAAATCGAAATTCCTTCAAGCAAAGTACCGGCATTCAAACCCGGTAAAGCGCTGAAAGACGGAATCAAATAATGATTTCTACATATCTGCCCCATAGTCCTTGAATACCCACGATGCCGCCTTCCAGGGCGGCATTTGTTTTTGAGAGGCTCATAAACGATGAGGAGGATTACAATGACTGAGAAGAAGAATGAAGTGAATCCTGCACCGTCCGGCAGCGACTATATCGTAGTCAAGGCCAAGGAGAACGGTGTTCAGGTCATCGGGCTGACCAGAGGGCTGGACACACGCTTTCACCATACGGAGAAGCTGGATAAAGGCGAGGTGCTCATTGCCCAATTCACCGATCACACCTCAGCCATGAAAATCCGCGGCAAGGCTGAAATCTGGAGCAAACACGGACAATTAGAGAGTGAAAGCTGAAAAGCAGGCATAGCCTGCTTTTTTTCAAAATATAACTAGATATGGGCCGCTCTGCGGTTCGTATATTCCTGCATAGCAGCGGAAATTATGAGTAAGGGGGCTTGTCATGAAGCGGAGCTGGCTGATCGGAACGGCAATGCTGCTCAGTGCAGCTACTACCCTGCTGCTGCCGCAGCTGGCCGGCAACGCTCTGACGGCCCAGAGCAATTACAGCGCAGTTCAGACAACTATGGGGCCGGGCGGCCTGGTACTGGGGAATGACAATCTGGTAGATGCGCTGAGCGAGATTCCGCTGAGTCTGATGATTGACAAGGCAGGCTGGGAGAACGGGGTATTGTCTCTGGATCTCAAGGTGAACGGCAATGCCCGCGAGCCGCAGGAGCTGTACAAGAACATGGCTCTGGCGATCAGGTTCGCTATTCAGGAGACTTCGAACGTGGACCAGCTGCTGCTGCGTGTGGTGGCAGAGGATCAATGGCTGGATACCCGCCGCCTGCTCCTTGCCGGTGATATCCGCCGCAGCGAGTGGACCCCCCTGCTGCAGGAGGCACTGCAGAGCGCAGGCAATTCGCCGCTTCCCGGGCCGCTGAAGAAGGGCTTCCGCATTAGCGAAAGCGAGCTGTGGAAAAAGCAGTTCATATATCCCTGAACCGGGTAAATGAAACTAGAAGGCTGCACTCGTGCGTGACAAAAAAACATGTGATATAATAGACAAGATTGTGAACAATGAGTTTGACAAACGTCAATGGCTTCGGAGGCTAAAATGAAACCGTACCGCATACCGCAACTGGCTAAACCCTACACCGACTACGATATGATTCAGCGGCATACGGAACTGCCGCCGTTCTCAGACGGGCGGGGTCATTTGTTATATATTTTTCTCGGCAGAGGCCGGGGGGCTGGCTTCCAGCAGGCAGAGCTGTTCACCCTCGTGACCGGACTCGTCCAGCTTGGACTGGATACCCATGAGAGCATTGACCGGAATCATGATGAGCCCGGCGGCGATCTCATGCGTACCCGCCAGCTGAAGGTTCTGGCCGGTGATTATTTCAGCAGCTGGTTCTACCATCTGCTCGCGAAGCACGGACAGATTGAGATGGTGGGCACGTTAAGCACGGCTATTGCAGATTTCAATGTGATGAAGGCCAATCTTTACGGCAAGATGAGCGGAACGCTTGTCCCGGCCGAACAATACTTCAAGCACACGGTACAGCTCAATATGCGGCTGTTTCTTTCTTTTACACCGATGATTGAAGAGCCGCAAAGAGACATCTGGCAGAAGCTGCTCGCAGAATTCAGCCAGTGTGAGACGGCAGCCCAGGAACTTCGCCGGGGGGGAGCTCCGGACAGTGCGCTGGAGGGTTATGCTTACTGGAAGGTGATGGAGTCGGCCATCGAAGAAGAACGTCAGCAGCTTATGGGACAGACCCTGGACCCCAAGGACTGGCAGAAGCTGAAGCTGAGGTGCAAATGCGATACGCTGCTGACGGACAAGCTGCATGCTTCGCTTGAATCCATTCAGGCGTTATTGCAGGGCATCAGGGACGAGGAACTGGCCGGTCAGCTCAGAGCAGCACTGGACCGCCTTCTTCTGCAAATGAAAATTTCCGGACAAGCTGCCGTGGAGGGTTAGAGAATGACAGTAGATAAAGCTACCGTAATAGGTGAGCAAGGCGACAAGCCGAAAGAGCAATTTGTCCATTCGGTATTTGAGAGCATTGCCGGCAAGTATGATCTGATGAATGATATTCTGAGCTTCCGGCGGCATAAGGCGTGGCGGAAGTTCACCATGCGCAAGATGGGCATGAAGCGCGGGGACTCGGCCGTAGACCTCTGCTGCGGGACCTGCGACTGGAGCATTGCCCTCGCTGATGCGAGCGAGACCGGGAATGTCATGGGGCTTGACTTCAGCGCAGGCATGCTGGAGGTAGGACGGCGCAAGGTGGAAGCGCGCGGACTCCAGGACCGGATCTCCCTGATTCAGGGCAATGCGATGGAGCTGCCCTTCGGCGATAATTCCTTCGACTACGCGACCATCGGCTTCGGACTGCGCAATGTGCCTGATCCCGTTCAGGTGCTGAACGAGATGAAGCGTGTGGTGAAGCCGGGCGGAATGGTGGTATGCCTGGAGCTGTCCAAGCCGATGAAGCAGCCGTTCAAAGGTATTTATTATTTTTATTTCCAGCGTGTGCTTCCGCTGCTCGGCAGGCTGTTCGCCAAGCGGTATGAGCAATATAAATGGCTTCCTGAATCACTGGCACTCTTCCCTGACCGGAAGCAGCTGGAAGAGATCTTCCGGGATACCGGACTTACGGAAGTGGAATCGTTCCCCTTGAACGGTGGCATCGCGGCGTTACATCTTGGACTCAAGGAGAACTGTAATGTTTAAGAAAATCGGAATTTTTCTACAAATGATTAAATTTGAGCACACGGTTTTTGCTTTACCCTTTGCATTTATGGGGGCTTTGCTAGGTTCAGTCGTTATGTTTGGTGAACTGCCCTCCTGGAGCCAGATCGGATGGGTGGTTGTTGCCATGTTCGGCGCACGCAGCGCGGCCATGGGGCTTAACCGGCTGATCGACCGGATCAGTGATGCGAAGAACCCCCGGACAGCGGGAAGAGCCATTCCGGCCGGACTTCTGAAGGTTGGAGAAGTATCGCTGTTCATCGCGTTCTCGTTCTTTTTGCTGTTCTGGGCCGCCTTCAAGCTCAATCCGCTGTCAGCGAAGTTGCTGCCGATTGCTGTTTTTCTGCTGGTCATCTATTCCTTCACCAAGCGCTTCACCTGGGCCTGTCACCTGATCCTCGGGCTTACAATTGCCCTTGCGCCTCTCGGCGGGTGGGTTGCGGTTACAGGAACCGTGGATATGACGGCTATGATCTTCTATTTCACTATCGTATTCTGGACGGCGGGCTTTGATATCATCTATTCCTGCCAGGATGTGGACTTCGACCGTAAGGAAGGTTTGTATTCCATTCCGGTACGCTTCGGGGTGGCCCGCGCGCTCGGGATTGCCAAGGTCCTTCATCTGCTGACAGCCCTGGGCTTCATCTCCCTGCTGTTCATCACGGATCTGAGCTGGTGGTATGTAGCCGGCATGGTGATTGCCTATATTATACTGTTCTATGAGCACTATATTGTGTCTCCGGGTGATCTAAGCAAGCTGCAGACTGCCTTCTTCACCATGAACGGTGTGCTGAGCATTGTCGTCTTTTCCTTTACTCTGATTGACCTGGTGGTGCAGTTCAACAAATGACCGAACCTAAGCCTAAGAACTTCGTGGTTGGCATTACCGGTGCGAGCGGGGCTATCTACGGCATCCGGCTGACAGAGACCCTGCTCTCCCTCGGATACACGGTCCATCTGGTTGTCAGTAATGCGGGCTGGCGTGTCTTCAAGGAGGAAATGGGCTATGCCGTCTCAGACCGGGAGGGACTGCTGAACGAGCAGTTCGGCAGCTATCCCGGTTCTCTTCTGTATCACCCGGTACAGGACATCGGCGCTTCAATTGCCAGCGGCTCCTTCCGGACCGAGGGGATGATTATTATGCCCTGCTCGATGGGAACACTGTCTGCTGTAGCGCATGGCAGCTCGGACAATCTGATGACGCGGGCGGCGGATGTCATGCTGAAGGAAGGCCGTCCGCTCGTTCTGGTTCCCCGTGAGACACCGCTGCATGCGATTCACCTGGAGAATATGCTGAAGCTGTCACGGATGGGCGTCAAGCTGATTCCGGCGATGCCGGCATTCTATTACGGTCCTGCCACGATGGATGATCTGATCAATTTCATGGTGGGCAAGGTGCTCGACAGCTTCGGGATTGAACATACTTTATTTCGCAGATGGGGGGAATGAAGAATGACAGACCTGGAACACACCGTCATCGGCAAAATCAGCTATACCAATTCATGGCCGGTCTATCATCATTTCCATCCTTCTTCTTTAAGCTTTCCTGCTGAAATGGTGAGCGAAGTGCCTGCTGTTCTTAATCGGGGCATGGCAGCAGGAGATATTCATGTAGGGGCATTATCCTCCTTCGCATATGCAGCGGCCAGCGATCGGCTGCTGCTGCTTCCCGGCCTGTCTGTCAGTGCGGACGGTCCGGTAGGGTCGATATTTCTCTTCTCCAAAATGCCGGTACAGCAGATCGGCAGCGGAAGGATCGCGGTGACGAACACCTCGGCCACCTCGGTCAATCTGCTGAAGATCCTGATGCATAAGGCCTTAGGATGCAGCCCTGAGTACATCAGCGCCGATCCCGATCTGAACGCTATGATGCAGCAGGCGGATGCCGGTCTCTTGATCGGCGATCACGCCATTCGAGCCTCCTGGCAGGATCAGGGATATGAGGTTACGGATCTGGGCGAGCTGTGGAAGGCATGGACAGGCCATAGTATGACCTTTGCCGTATGGGCGGTCAACCGCAGAGCTGCGTCCCGGAATCCGGAGGCCATTGCCGAGATTGCCGAGGCCTTCGAGCGGAGCAAGAGACGCGGCCTGAATGATCTGGGACCGGTAATTCACGAAGCCTGCTGCACGATCGGGGGCACGGCCTCTTATTGGAGAGATTACTTCCGTAATTTATGTTATGACTTTGGGGAAAGGCAGCAGGAAGGTCTGAACCTCTATTTCCGCTATGCCTATGAAATGGGCCTGCTGCCGCAGGAAGTGAAGATGGAGCTTTGGAGCCACAATCTGTTGACACGGGTGAAAGAATGAAGCGACTGCAAATATTCGGCTTGCTGAACAAAGATATGGATCAGATTGAGAAAGAGCTGTACCGCAGTGTCCAGGGGGATGATGAGCTGCTGAGCGAGACCTCGCTGCACCTGCTGAAGGCAGGGGGGAAGCGACTCCGGCCGGTATTCGTCCTGATGGGCGGCAAATTCGGGACCTATGACCTTGATAAGCTGAAGCGCGTCGCTATTCCGCTGGAGCTGATCCACAGCGCCTCACTGGTTCACGATGATGTCATTGACGATGCGGAGCTCCGGCGGGGAGAGCCTACCGTCAAGGCGAAATGGGGCGACAAGATCGCCATGTACACCGGCGACTATATTTATGCCAAGGCGCTGGTGATGACTTCGGGGCTGAAGAATCCCCAGATTCATCAGATTCTCTCCAAAGCCATGGTAGAGATGTCGATCGGAGAGATGGAGCAGATCCGCGACTTCTTCAACAGCGGACAGAGCGTGCGCCACTACCTGCGGAGAATCCGCCGCAAGACCGCGCTGCTGATTGCCGTGAGCTGTCAGCTTGGCGCTCTGGCTGCTGATGCGGAGCCGGGAACCGCCCGGCTCCTCTATAATTACGGATACAACGTAGGTATGGCGTTCCAAATCCGTGATGATCTGCTCGATCTCTCCGGAACGGAGAAGCAAATCGGCAAGCCTCCCGGCAGCGATATGCGGCAGGGGAACATCACGCTGCCTGTAATCTACAGTCTGCAGGATGACAGGCTGCGCGGCAGGCTGCTGGAAGAGCTTGAAGCGATTCGTGAAGGCCACAGCGGGGTCGGCCGGGCTATTGATCTGATTCTCTCCGGCGACGGCATTTCCCGTGCGGAGGAGCTGGCTTCCCGTTATATCGCCAAGGCGCTGGAAGCGCTGGATCAGCTGCCGGGCAACCGGACCAAGCGCAATTTGCGCGATATCGCCTTTTTCGTGACAGGCCGGGCTTATTGAAAATATAAGAACTCACCCGCAAATTTACGTTCACAGATGCCGGGGTTTCTGATAATATCAGACCATAAACAGCCCATTCATTCAGAATAAGGGGAATTGGAGAGTGACTCTATGGAACAAACGTATCTGATGATCAAACCGGATGGTGTACAGCGCGGATTAATCGGCCGCATCGTCGCCCGCCTGGAAGACAAGGGATTCAAGCTGGTCGCTGCCAAGCTGATTACCGTTACAGAGGAGCAGGCCAAGAAGCATTATGCCGAGCATGACGGCAAGGATTTTTTCCCGGAGCTGGTAAGCTTCATTACCTCCGGTCCTGTGTTCGCCATGGTGTGGGAAGGCGATGATGTCATCGCATTATCCCGTCTACTGATCGGCAAAACCAAAGTCGGTGAGGCCCTGCCGGGCACGATCCGCGGGGATTATGCCAGCCACACTCCGCTTAATCTGATCCACGGATCGGATTCACCGGACAGTGCAGCACGTGAAATCGCCAATTTCTTCGCTCCGGATGAGCTGGCACAGTATCGTAAAGACATCGCGGCCTGGATGTAAGATCCGGGCAGGAGACAGGAGAATATTATGGCTGAACGTGAAGAATCCTCATTAACCCCGGACCCTGATTACACCGGATTTATTCATAATATCAAACAAAGCACCGGCATTGACCTTGCGCAATACAAGGAAGCTCAGATGAAGCGGCGGCTGACAACGCTCCGTATGAAGAACGGGTACAACACATTTAACGAATTCTATGCGGCAATGATGAAGGACAAAGCTCTGTTCTATGAGTTTCTGGACCGCATGACGATCAATGTCTCCGAATTCTGGCGGAATCCGAACCGCTGGGAAGTGCTGAGGGATGTGATCCTGCCGGATCTTCAGCGTTCCGGCCGCAGGCTGAAGCTATGGAGTGCCGCCTGTTCTACAGGGGAAGAGCCTTATACGCTGGCGATGATTCTCTCGGATAAGAATATTCTGACCCAGACCGGGATTCTGGCTACTGATATTGATGACGGGGCATTGGCCAAAGCGAAGCAGGGAATCTATCTGGAGCGCTCGTTGAAGGATGTGCCCAAAGATGTGGCAGAGCGGTATTTCAGACCGGATGGGCCGGTCTTCAAGGTAAGTGACGGGCTGAAGAAGAATATCGATTTCCGCAAGCAGAATCTGCTGCTGGATAAATTCGATGAAGGCTTCGATCTGATTATCTGCCGCAATGTGATGATCTATTTCACCGAAGAAGCCAAGAATAAGCTGTATCACAAATTCTCGGCCAGTCTGCGGCCCGGGGGTTATCTGTTCGTCGGCAGCACGGAGCAGATCTTCACACCGGCGCAGTATGGCTTCGAGTCTACCGAAACCTTCTTTTACCGCAAGAAATAGTGTCAGCCGGTGGGGTGTCTCACGGGGTCCCGGGTATACTTTAACGTCTTTTCAGTGATAATGGGTAGTAGTAAGATACCTAACGCCAAGTGAAAGGTCGTTAACCCAGATGGACAAAAGCAAGGTCATAACCGCGTACCGGCGGGGCTTCCTCACCGTCCGCGAATGCGGGCAGATTCTCGGCATGGAGGAGCTGCAGCTCCTGAGCCTGCTTACTGCGGAAGAGGGCAGAACCGGCGGCCGTCTTCCGGCACCAGGCAGCGGCAGTCTGGAGACAGGCTCCTGAACGCGGGAGCACAGCAGCGCCGCTTCTACTCGAAAGAGCAGGAGCGGCGCTTGTTTTGTCCAAATATAAGAATTTATATGTTGCACATGATAAATGATCCTTCTATTTCTCGCTGAAACGGCACCGTCCTTTAAAAGGACGGCAAAGCGTTTCTACTTGCGCGGGAAGCGGCGAACCGCGCCATTGCTTTCTTGTCAAAGCGGGGAGCCTATACTATAATAAGCAAAGACATTTAACATTTTAGCGGTTTACAGTCTAAAAGTATGAAGGGGGAACGCAGCATGAGTTTGCGCTATTTAACAGCGGGGGAAACGCACGGCCCCCAGCTTACAGCCATTATTGAGGGATTGCCCAGCAATTTGACACTTGACTTTGAAGAGCTTAATTTCCAGCTGCACCGCAGACAGAAGGGCTACGGCCGCGGACGCCGGATGCAGATTGAGAAGGATACGGCCCAGATTGTCGGCGGTGTGCGCCACGGCTATACTACCGGAGCTCCGGTAGCGCTCGTTGTGGAGAACAAGGACTGGACACACTGGAAGAACATTATGAACATTGAGCCGGTTCCGGGCAGCGATGAAGAGAAGCGCCGGGTGAACCGTCCGCGTCCCGGTCATGCGGACCTGAACGGCGGACTTAAGTATAACCATACCGATCTGCGCAACGTGCTGGAGCGCTCCAGCGCCCGTGAGACGGCAGCAAGAGTAGCTGTAGGCGGAATAGCCCGCCAGCTGCTGGCAGCCTTCGGAGTGAAGATTGCCGGACAGGTCATCCGGATCGGAGAGATCGAAGCACCTGCTAACGATCTGCCTATCGATGAGCTGATTGCCCGGACTGAAGAATCCTCTGTGCGGGTAGTGGACAAGGAGACCGAGCAGAAGATGGAGGCTTACATAGACAAGATCAAGGAGGAAGGCGACTCCATCGGCGGGATTGTGGAATGTATTGTCGAAGGTCTGCCTGTCGGCCTTGGCAGTTATGTACAGTCCGACCGCAAGCTGGACGGTGCAATCGCCGGAGCGGTGATGTCGATCAATGCCTTCAAGGGTGTAGAGATCGGGATCGGCTTCGAAGCCGGCAGGCTGCGCGGCTCCCAGGTCCATGACGAGATCATGTATGAAGCCTCGCAGGGCTATCACCGGGCAAGCAACCGGCTGGGCGGGTTCGAAGGCGGAATGACCAATGGCATGCCGGTGGTCGTCAGAGGGGTAATGAAGCCGATCCCTACACTGTACAAACCGCTGCAGAGTGTGGATATCGATACGAAGGAGCCGTTCACTGCCCAGGTGGAACGTTCAGATGCCTGTGCCGTTCCGGCAGCCTGTGTTGTACTGGAGAGTGTAGTCGCCTGGGAGATTGCCAAGGCGTTCCTCGACAAATTCGGCGGGGATTCTCTGCAGGAGATCCGCGCCAACTATAATAATTACCTGGCCCAGCTGGAGAGCTACTAGGATGCGCAGTATTACTGTTGACTTAGGCGAACGTTCTTATCCGATCTATATCGGCAGCGGTCTGCTGGGCAGCATCGGCGAACGCTGCACTGAAGTCGGGTTCGCGCAGCGCAGCCCGCTGCTGGTGGTCAGCGATACGGAAGTGGCGCCGCGTTATCTGGAGCAGGTGGAGGCCTCCCTCCGCAGCAGCGGATATACGGTGGTCAGCCATGTCATTCAGGCTGGTGAAGCTTCCAAATCACTCGCTGTGTATGAAGAAGTCATTACTACAGCTATACAGGGCGGGCTTGACCGCAGCTCCGCCGTACTGGCGCTTGGCGGGGGAGTTGTGGGAGACCTGGCCGGATTCGTCGCCGCGTCTTATATGCGGGGTATCGGGTTCATGCAGATTCCAACGACCATACTCGCCCATGACAGCAGTGTAGGCGGCAAGGTGGCCGTTAACCATCCGCTGGCCAAGAATATGCTGGGCGCCTTCTATCAGCCGTCCATGGTACTCTATGATCTGGACACCTTAGCGACGCTCCCTCCCCGGCAGGTCGCTTCGGGATTGGCTGAAGTGGTCAAGCACGGGCTAATCCTGGACCGTGAGTTCGCTTACTGGTGCCGGGAGCATGCGGGCGAGCTGCTGGCGCTGGACCCTGAGGCGCTGGGATATGCGCTGGAACGCGGCTGCGCCATCAAGGCGGATGTGATCGGCGGGGATGAACGCGAGCAGGGGCAGCGCGCGATTCTGAATCTCGGGCATACGATCGGACATGCCATTGAAGCTGTCGGCGGCTATGGCACCTTCCTGCACGGAGAGGCGATTGCAATTGGGATGGCCGGATCTGCTCTCTTGGCAGCGAAGCTGGGCCGGGACAGACAGATCTACGAGGATACCGTATCCATGCTTGCCGCCCTGTCGCTGCCAACCCGGCTGCCTGCGCAGTATAGCGGGGAAGAGCTGATGGAAGCCATGATGCATGACAAGAAATTCAAGGAAGGCCGGATGACTTTTATCGTGCCGGAGGCCATTGGTGAAGTTAGCATCATCAGTGATGTGCAGGCAAGCGATGTCTCAGAAGTCATAGCCCAGCTTAAGAAGGAGGGGAGCCCATGGTGAACCGGGGCATACGCGGTGCAACAACCGTAACCCAGAATGAAGAAACTGAAATTTTACGTGAAACGGTGATCCTGCTGAGGGAGATTGTGGAGCGCAATGATGTAATCGCGGAGGATATCTGCAGTGTGTGGATTACGATGACCGCTGATCTGGATGCGACCTTCCCGGCGCGGGCGATCCGTGAGATTGAAGGCTGGGAGATGGTACCGTTGATGTGTTCCGTTGAGATCCCTGTGAAGGGCAGCCTGCCGAATTGCATCCGTCTGATGGTGCAGGTGAACACCGACAAATCCCAGCGGGATATCCGGCATGTGTATCTGAATGAAGCCCAGCGGCTTCGCCCGGATCTCTCACAGAGCAAGTAATAAATTATAGCCCACGGGGTTGTCAATGACTACTGTCATCATGTATAGTGAAGTTAGCCGAGTGAAGCAGAGTTTTGAATGAGTTGAGTAGAGTATAGTTGAGCAGAGTGTAGGACCTATAGCGAGCAGACCATTGACTGTCAGTATTCTTTTTTGGCATACCTATATAGCGGTGACTTATCATGAGTTGCACCTTCGCTATCCCTGTATCCATGAAGGAATCTCCTGCATTCGAATGGGTTCATGCCGGTCCGAGGCGCTTATTCACATACTGACTATCAACAAACCTCTACTCCGGTAGAGGTTTTTCTGTATTTCGGACAATATCCGTTCTAACCCTTAGGAGGTTACCCAAGTGACGAATCCGAGCATTGAAGAAGTGGTGTCGCTGTCGCGCGAATACAATCTGATCCCGGTTGTGACCAGACTGCTGGCTGATATGGAAACGCCGATCCGGCTGTTCCAGCGGTTTGCGGAGCAGGATCGCGCATTTTTGCTGGAGAGTGTAGAGGGCGGCGTTCAATGGGCGCGTTATTCTTTTATCGGCAGTGATCCGTTCCTGATGATCTCCGGCAAAAAGGGCCTGATCCAGGTAGAAGTCGGCGGTGAGAAAAAACAACTGTCCGGCAAACCTGTAGAGGAGCTGAAAGCGCTGCTCCGCTCTTACCGCAGTCCCAAGCTGGACGGCATGCCCCCCTTCACGGGCGGAGCGATCGGATTCTTCGGCTACGATCTGCTGCAGTATTATGAGAAGCTGTCCGCGCATGCCGTAGATGACCTGAATATGGATGACATCCGCTTCATGTTCTGTGACCGCATTATCGTCTTCGATCATGTGAAGCAGCAGATCCTGCTGGTGGGCAATCTTCATATCAAGGATGGCGATACGGATTCGGATATCCGGGCGAACTATGAGGAGCTAAGCAGCCGCTTAGGGAATCTGGCCGAGGAGCTGCAAAAGGAGGGCCCGAAGGAAAACGTCAACCGCCGCAGCATTCCGCAGGACATTGAACTGGGAGAGATTCACTCCAACCTGACGAAGGAGCAGTATATCCATAATGTGGAGCAGGCCAAAGAGTATATCCGTGCCGGAGATATCTTCCAGGTGGTGCTGTCGCAGCGTATGCATATCGAGACCGAGGTCTCCCCGCTGCATGTGTACCGGATGCTGCGCATCCTGAACCCTTCCCCCTATATGTATTATCTGAAAATGGATGAGGAGATCATCGTCGGCACCTCGCCGGAAGCGCTGGTCAAGGTGGACGGCGGACGGGTGGAGACCCGGCCGATCGCCGGAACCCGGCCGCGCGGAGCGACCGCGGCAGAGGATCAGCAGCTAGCCGCCGAGCTGCTGGAGGATGAGAAAGAACGTGCCGAGCATCTGATGCTGGTTGACCTGGGCCGCAATGATCTGGGCCGGGTCTCGAAGTTCGGCAGTGTGAAATGCAACTCATTCATGGAGATCGAGAAATACTCGCATGTCATGCATCTGGTCTCGAATGTGACCGGGACGCTGGCCGAGGATAAGGATTTCTTCGACGCCTTCCTCTCCTGCCTGCCGGCAGGTACCGTATCTGGAGCACCGAAGCTGCGGGCGATGGAGATCATTGCCGAGCTGGAACGGGAAGCCCGCGGTGCTTATGCCGGAGCGATCGGATATCTCGGCTTCTCCGGGAACATGGATTCATGCATCACGATCCGCACGATTATCTTCCGCAAAGGCCGCGCTTATGTGCAGGCCGGAGCAGGCATCGTCTGGGATTCGGTGCCGGAGAAGGAATATGAGGAGACGGTGAACAAGGCCAAGGGCATGCTGAAGGCGATCCGCATGGCGGAAGCGATGTTCCCCGCCGAGGTGAAGGAGAAGCAGGTCATTAATCAGGATTATATGTTCGAATATACCCCGTGAACCGGGAATCAGCAGAGCCGAGATCAGAAGAGCAGAGAATGCTCCATAAAACTTAAAAATTTTAGGAGGACATCAACTATGGAAGCAAGCCAGTTAATACAATCAGGAATTGCCGGTTTAATCGAGGGACAGGATCTTACCCGCACTCAGGCCCGCGAGATTATGGGCACTATTATGGAGGGTGCAGCCTCGCCCGCGCAGATCGGAGCGCTGCTGACCGCCCTGCGGATCAAAGGGGAGACCGTTGAAGAAATTACCGGCTTCGCCGAAGCGATGAGAGGTTTCGGCACACAGGTGCTTACAGAGCGGAGCCAATTGCTGGATACCTGCGGCACGGGCGGCTCCGGCATTCATAAATTCAATATCTCCACAGCTTCGGCGATCATCTCTTCCGCTGCATCTGTAAGAGTGGCGAAGCACGGCAACCGTTCGGCGTCCGGCAGAGCGGGCAGTGCAGATGTGCTGGAGGCGCTCGGGGTCAATATTCATCTGAATGCGGAGCAGGCGCGGCAATGTCTGGACAGTATCGGCATCTGCTTCCTGTTCGCTCAAATCTACCATCCGTCCATGAAGCATGCCGCTGCTCCCCGCCGTGAGCTGGGCGTGCGGACGGTATTTAACATGCTGGGCCCGCTGACCAATCCGGCTGGAGCTGACCGCCAGCTGATGGGCATCTATGACCGCAATAAGACGGAGACGGTTGCCAGGGTTCTGGGTGAACTCGGCTCCAAGCGGGCGATGATTGTCAGCAGCCTGGACGGCCTGGATGAGATCAGCATCTCGGCACCGACCCAGGTCTCTGAGCTGAAGCAGGGCGTAGTCACCACCTATGAAATAACGCCGCAGGAGCTTGGCCTGAGCCAGCATCCGCTGGAGGATGTGATGGGCGGCGATGCCGCAGAGAATGCGGCGATTATTACTACAGTGCTGGAGGGTAATATCAATCCGTACCGTGATATTGTACTGGCGAATGCCGGAGCTTGCATCTATGTCGCGGGCCTTGCGGATACACTGAAGGAAGGCGTGGACCGTGCCCGAGAGGTTGTGGATTCAGGGGCGGCCCTGCGCAAGCTGGAACAGTTAAAAGCGATGACAAAGGAGCTTGATTATGTATCTTGACCGGATTGTTGCCACGAAAGTGAAAGAGGTAGAAGCGTTAAGCCGGCAATTCTCGCTCGCCGCGGCGGAGCGCTCCATTGCAGCATTGCCTGCAACCAGAGGCTTCCGCAGCGCCGTAACTGAACGCCGGAACCGGGAGATGGGGCTGATTGCCGAGGTGAAGAAGGCCTCACCGTCCAAAGGGCTGATCCGGGCCGATTTTGATCCGGTGACGATTGCCCGGGGCTATGAAGCGGCAGGAGCCGATTGCCTGTCTGTGCTGACGGACAAGGATTATTTTCAAGGCAGCGGCGTGTATCTCCAGCAGGTAAGAGAGGCCGTGCAGCTTCCGCTGCTGCGCAAGGACTTCATCATTGATGAGAAGCAGATCTATGAGGCCCGGCTGCTTGGTGCGGATGCCATTCTGCTGATTGCGGCCATTCTGACCCCGCAGCAGCTCGCCGCGTTCACGGATACCGCCGCCGCGCTAGGACTCGATATCCTGATTGAGGTCCATGACCGCAGCGAACTGGAGACGGTGCTGGCTACTGGCAAAGCCGCACATCCCGGAGTCTTGCTGGGCATTAATAACCGGAATCTCAAGACGTTCGAAACCTCGCTCTCCGCTACGGAGGAGCTGGCCGCGCTCCTGCCCGCCGGTCTTCCGGTCATCAGCGAGAGCGGAATCACCGGCCCCGAGGACATTGCTTATCTCCGCAAGACACGGGCAACCGGTGTGCTGGTCGGAGAATACCTGATGCGCCAGCCGGATGTGGAACAGGCGGTCCATCAGCTGCTCGGTCCGCTTCCTGCCGGGAAGGACCGTGCGCGGCATGACTGAACCTCTCGTAAAAATCTGTGGACTTCAGGGCGTTGAAGTGCTAAAATCTATGAATAGTTTGCCGCTCGATTATGTCGGCCTGGTGTTTGCTCCCAGCCGCCGGAGGGTTACTGCGCAAACGGCTGCGGAGCTGATTGCAGAGCTGGGCAACTGGAAGTCAGAGCCTGCCCCCCGCCCGGTGGGCGTATTCGTTAATCCCGGCCTGTCCGAGCTGGCTGAGCTGCTGAGAACGGTAACGCTGGATGTGGTGCAGCTTCATGGACAGGAGAGTCCGCAGTTTTGTGCGGAGGTCAAGACGGCTTTTCCCCGGGTTAAGGTCTGGAAGGCCCTTTCGGTTGCCGGTCGTAATCCTGATGCAGGGGATGAGGTTCAGTCTCTGCTGGACAGCTATGCGGGCACCATTGACGCGCTGCTGCTGGATACCTATGATCCGCAGGACAGCGGCGGTACGGGCCGCACCTTTGATTGGGAGCAGATCCCCTTATACCAGCAAGCGGCGGCGAAGCATGCGCTGCCTTTATTTATAGCCGGTGGCTTGCATCCGGACAATGTGAATGAGCTGCTGGAAGGCTACGCCCCTTATGGCGTGGATGTCTCCAGCGGAGTAGAGAGCAATGGCAGTAAGGACATCGCCAAAATGACAGCTTTCGTAGAAAGGGTGAAGCAATCATGATACAAGTACCGGACAAAAATGGACGTTTTGGTTCTTTTGGAGGCCGCTTCGTTCCTGAGACCTTGATGACTGCACTGATTGAGCTGGAGGAAGCCTACAATAAATTCTCGGCAGACCCGGCTTTTCAGGAGGAAATAGATTATCTGCTCAAGCAATATTCGGGCCGTGAGACCCCGCTGTATTATGCAGAGCGGTTAAGTAAACAGCTTGGCGAGGCCAAGATCTATCTGAAGCGGGAGGACCTCAATCATACGGGTGCCCACAAGATCAACAACGCTATCGGACAAGGCATCCTGGCCAAAATGATGGGTAAAACCAAGGTGATTGCCGAAACCGGCGCGGGCCAGCACGGAGTAGCTACAGCTACGGTTGCCGCGTTGCTCGGTATGGAATGCAAGGTGTTCATGGGCGAAGAGGATACCCGCCGCCAGGCGCTGAATGTCTTCCGCATGAAGCTGCTCGGCGCTGAAGTTATTCCGGTCACCTCCGGCTCCAGAACGCTGAAGGATGCCGGGAATGAGGCGCTCCGCTACTGGGTGAGCAATGTGGAAGATACGTTCTACGTGCTTGGCTCTGCGGTAGGCCCTCATCCGTATCCGATGATGGTCCGCAACTTCCAGCGGATTATCGGGGATGAGACCCGCCGCCAGATTCTGGAGGCGGAAGGGCGTCTGCCGGATCTGCTGGTTGCCGCTGTAGGGGGAGGCAGCAATGCCATCGGCATGTTCTATCCGTTCATGGAGGATGAGCAGGTGGGGATGATCGGTGTTGAAGCTGCCGGTAAAGGCGTAGATACTCCCTTCCATGCCGCGACTATGAGCAAGGGAAGCCACGGTGTGTTTCAGGGCTCGCTGAGCTACCTGCTGCAGGATGAGCATGGACAGGTCATCGAGGCCCATTCCATCTCGGCCGGACTCGATTATCCGGGCGTCGGGCCTGAGCATTCTTATCTCAAGGACATTCACCGTGCCCAGTACGTGCCGGTGACGGATGCGGAAGCGCTGGATGCGCTGAAGCTGCTCTGTGTGACGGAAGGAATTATTCCCGCCCTGGAATCGGCTCATGCCCTTGCCCATGTGGTGAAGCTCGGCAAGACGCTGACCAAGGATGATATTGTGGTGATCTGCCTGTCGGGACGCGGCGACAAGGACGTCGAATCCATTATGGCTTATACGGAAGGGGCGGAACAGCAATGACAACTGAAACGACGAACCGGATGGACCTGACGTTTAACCGGCTGAAGGCGGAAGGCCGTACTGCCCTTATTCCGTTCCTTACCGTAGGCGATCCCGATCTGGAGACGACACTGGATATTATTGCCGAGCTGGAGGCAGCGGGAGCGGATATCCTGGAGCTTGGCGTTCCTTACTCTGATCCGCTGGCCGACGGTCCGGTCATTCAGCGGGCGTCCGCAAGAGCGCTGCTCAGCAAGGTTCATCTGCGCACCTGCATGGAGACGGCGCTGAAGGCCCGGCAGGCAGGCAGTGAGCTGCCCTTCATCCTGTTCACGTATTACAATCCGGTGATGCAGATGGGGCTGGATACGTTTTTTGCGGAGCTGAATGCCCATGAGATCAGCGGGCTGATCATTCCTGACGTGCCGGTGGAGGAATCGGAGGACCTGCGTGTACGCAGCCGCGCCGCCGGAGTGAATCTAATTCCGCTCGTGGCCCCGACCTCCAGCGAACGGATCGCCCGGATCGTATCCGGCGCGAGCGGCTTCGTCTATTGCGTATCCTCACTCGGTGTGACCGGGGAACGCTCTAGCTTCCACAGCGGAGTAGATGAGTTCATTGCGTCCGTCCGCCGGGCTACGAATCTGCCTGTCGCTGTAGGCTTCGGGATCTCCACTGGAGAACAGGTATCCCGGTTTGCCAAGATCTGCGATGGAGTAGTAGTCGGAAGCGCGATTGTCCGCAAGGTGGAGGAGGTTATTCCTCTCTTGTCCCAGCCGCAGACGAGAAGCGCCGGACTGTTGCAAATTCGTGAATTTGTGGCACAATTAAGACCATAACGGTCTTTTTTCCAGACCAGATGTTAGCTAATTAACCATTGGAGAGCGAGGATCACCCATGAATCCAAAACCGAATATCGTTGACCTTCCTGTCTACAAGCCGGGAAAGCCAATCGAAGAAGTCAAGAAGGAGTTGGGCTTAAGCGAAGTCATTAAGCTGGCATCCAACGAGAACCCTTACGGGGCTGCACCAAGTGCAAAGGCCGCTATTGTAGCAGAGCTGGAGAATCTCTATTTGTACCCGGACGGCTCCGCCGCTGAGCTGACGGCAACGCTGGCTAAGCATCTGGGCGTGGCGGGTGACCGTATTATTTTTGGATGCGGATCAGACGAGATTATTGCTCTGATTGCCCGTGCCTTCTTCCTGCCCGGTGACGAGACGATTATGGCGGATCAGACCTTCTCTGTATATAAGAGCAATGCCGATATAGAAGGGGCTGTAACGATAGAAGTCCCGCTTAAGAACGGAACGCATGATCTGGATGCAATGCTGGCGAAGATTACAGACCGGACCAAGATCGTCTGGATCTGTAATCCGAACAATCCAACCGGTACGATTGTGCCCGAGGACGCCCTGATTTCGTTCCTGGATGCGGTGCCTGCCGGCGTGATGGTAGTCCTGGATGAAGCCTATTATGAATATGTGACGGATCTGAGCTACACGGACGGCATTAAGCTGATCGACACGTATCCTAATCTGGTAGTCCTGCGCACCTTCTCCAAGATCTATGGTCTTGCTGCACTCCGCATCGGCTATGGCGTAGCCAGCCAGCAGGTGATCTCCCTGATTAATCAGGTGCGTGAGCCGTTCAACACCACCCGCCTGGCTCAGGTCGCGGCTGTGGCGGCCCTCTCCGACCAGGAGTATGTGCAGCAGTGCCGTGCGCTGAACAGTGCAGGGATTGTACAGCTTGAGGCGGAATTCGGGCGTCTTGGGCTTGCATCCTTCCCGGCCCATGGCAACTTCATTATGGTAGATGTGAAGAGGCCGGCTGCTGAGGTCTTCGATATGCTGCTCCGGCAAGGAATCATCGTCAGAACAGGCTTCCACCGGTATCCGACCTACCTGCGGGTGACCATCGGCTCCACCGAGCAGAATACTGCCTTCGTAGCTGCGCTGGAGCAGGCGCTGAAGGAGCAGGAGATTCGCGCATAACCGCAAGGACAGAAGCTGGATTGACGATACCACAGAAGGCAGGTAGTACTAAGAACATGACGACAAAAATAGCGATTTTCGGTGTCGGCCTGATCGGCGGCTCACTGGCCCTTTGCTTCAAAGGCAAGGAGGGTCTGACCGTTGTAGGCCATGCCCACCGCCCTGAATCTGCAGCTAAATATGTGAGCAGAGGTGTGGTCGATCAGGCAACATTATCCCTTGAGGAAGCCGCACTGGATGCGGATTATATTTTCCTGTGTGTGCCGGTCGGCATGCTTGAGGACTACCTTCAGCAGTTAAGCAGGCTGCCCCTGAAGCCGGGGTGCATTATTACGGATGTCGGCAGCACGAAGGCCAGCATCGCCGCTTGTGCCCTTACACTGGATCTTCCGGATGTGCATTTCATCGGAGGTCATCCCATGGCCGGATCGGAACGCTCGGGTGTGGAGGCAGCTTCATCTTTACTGTTCGAGAATGCGTATTACGTGCTTACGCCTCCGCCGGGCGTACCGGAAGCGGCATACCAGGCGCTGGAGTCTTTGCTGCTACATACGAGAGCGCAGATTGTCCGGCTTGAACCGGAGCGTCACGATGAGATTGTTGGAGCGATCAGCCATCTGCCGCATATTATTGCGGTAGCGCTGGTGAATCAGATTCAGGCCTACGATCATTCGGACTCCCTCTACAGCACGCTGGCAGCGGGGGGCTTCCGTGATATTACGCGGATTGCCTCAAGTGATCCGATCATTTGGCGCGATATTCTGCTGAATAACCGCTCCGTGATGCTGCGTCTGCTGAAGGATTGGAATGATGAGGTGTCCTCGTTCATTCATCTGCTGGAGAGCGGGGATGGCACAGGGATCGAGTCGGCCTTCCAGGAGGCGAATCACTTCCGCAGCCAGCTTCCGGAACGGCGCAAGGGAATGATCACTCCGCTGTTCGATCTGCATATTGATGTTCCCGATCACCCCGGCATTATCGGCCGCATTGCTACAGAACTGGGCGACCAGGGAATCAACCTCAGCAACGTGCAGATTATTGAGAGCCGCGAGGACGTCCCCGGAATCATGCGTTTATCCTTCCGCCAGGAGCATGATATGGAGCAGGCCAGAATCTTGCTGCAGCAGAACGATTACACTGTATATGTGTGAAAATAGCTATAAAAGCATAGCCGGGGCCGGGTGCCCCGGCTATGCTTTTATATGAAGAATATCCAAATGTTCGTAAAAATGGGCAAAAAAAAGACCGCTTACATAATAAGCGGTTACAGTTCACAATTTCTTGGAACCGTCTAGTGTTTGGATAGGAGTGGAGAGAAACCATACTGTACTTTTATTATATGTATCCGTTTACATATTGTCAACCCTATATTCAAATTAAATAATACCGCTCTCATTGGCCGGCCCGCAGCCCTCTGCAAGTCTATTAATTTCCTCCTGTTAGAAACTATGCTATACTGGGTTAGTATGTTTATAGACTTCTTCCAAGTATAGGTAACTGCTTGTTGTCCAAGCGCAGACGGTAATGCCGTCCGTTAAGGAGAATCCTGCCATTCTTCTGTCCTGAAAAGGAAATGAAAGTTGTAAATAACGGTGAGTTGAATATACATAGGAAGTATTGGATTTTTGTGCTGCAAATTTGAAGGAATGCCGCAACTTTTTGTTACCTGCCCGGTATAAGTAGATACGGACCGGACGGGATTACACGTGCAAGGGCGAGGAGGGCCGACTCACCATGACGGATTCCCAGTTGATCCAGCTAATCAAGCAAGGCGATACAGAATTATACTCGGAACTTATGCGACGATATCAACGCAAGATATTAGCGTTTGTGTACCACATGCTGAAGAACTCCCATATGGAGCTTATAGCCGAAGACCTCTGTTCAGAGACCTTCTACAAAGCTTTCCGGAGCCTTCATTCCTTCCGTGAAGTGGATGCATCGTTCTCCACATGGCTGTACACCATTGCCCGCAATACAGTACTTAGTGAACTTCGTAAGAACCGTGCCGGGAATGTATCGCTTGAAGAGAGCGGATATACACCAGTGGCACCGCTTGATGTTGCCCCGGAACAGGCGGCATTACGCAAGGAACGGATGGAACTCGTCCGCGAAGCGATTAACAATCTCCCAGAGAAGCAGCGTTCCGCGCTGATTCTGCGTGAATATGATCAGATGGATTACCAGGAAATTGCCGTGATTCTGGATCAGAGTGTCAGCTCGGTCAAATCACTGCTGTTCCGGGCAAGGAGCAGCGTCAAGCTACAGCTCGAATCCTATTTCTATGAGCCTGATGTTGAAGAGCAGGCTGAGAGGGTGTAAGGCCTATGAATTGCAGGGAAGCGCAGGATTCCATTCCACACTTATGGGACGCTCCCCCCACAGATCCCAGGCGGATTAGACTTGAGAGACATATTGCAACCTGCTCCTACTGCAGTGCCGAATGGGCGCTGTGGCAGGAGACCAGTGAGCTTATGCAGGATACAAGGTTCGATGTCAGCGATGAGCGGGCAGAAGCGATTAACAGTAAGGTAATGGAACGGATCTATCTGGAGAGTCCCTGGCTCATGCCCGGTGACGGGAAGTCTGCGGGGAGCTCGGCAGTTTTCCGGCATCGCTTAAGCCTCTGGATTGCCTGCTTCCTAGCGGTGTTCATCTCCAGCTTCTTATATTTCACCGTGTTCAAGACCCCCTCGAATACGACGGCGGCACAGAGCGGGATCGTCGAGACAGGTGTGGCAGGCTTAACCCTGGACTGGTCTTCTTCTTATCCGGTGGAATCCGAGGGCGGCGGGATCATTGAGCCGCTGGTGGCCAACATGGGCCCTGCACATCCGCAGTACTGGATGGTATTGTCGACGCTGGGCGTCGGATTATCCATATTCCTGCTGGTACGCCTGAACCGGTACCGCAGACAATGAGAACCCCCTTCCCGAGATATGGAGAAGAGGGTTTTTGTCGCTGAAACGGTACTATCTTTTACAAGTACGGCAAAGCCGTTTCCAATTGTCGTTAAAAAAGAAGACATTTGTTTTCATTCGTGTTACATTATTAAGCAAAACATAAAGGGAAGGGAACGGTGATAGGCGATGCTGATCGGCTTAATACGCCATGGGCTGACGGATTGGAATGCGGAAGGTAAAATTCAGGGACAAAGTGATATTCCGCTGAATGAGGAAGGCCGGCGGCAGGCTGAGATGCTGGGCGACCGGCTGCTGCAGGAGCCTTACCACTGGGACTACTGCATTACCAGCAGTCTTTCCCGCGCCGCAGAGACCGGCAAGATTGTGACGGCCAAGCTGGGCATCCCTTTGCTGGAGCCGGATGACCGCATCCGTGAGCGTGCCTACGGCCAGGTGGAGGGCATGACGGCAGAAGCCCGCGAAGCCAAGTGGGGCAAGGATTGGAAGCAGCTGTCCCTGGGACAGGAGAGCGATGAGGCGCTTCAGGTCCGGGGTCTTGCATTTCTGGAGGATGTGACAGCCCGGTTCCCGGGTAAGAATGTCCTGGTCATCTCCCATGGCGGATTCCTTGCACAGCTGTACACCGCACTCTACAAAGACAAATATTCGGAACGGCTCGGCAATCTCTCACTTACGATTCTGGAGAAGAATGAGCAGGAATGGAATCCGTTACTGTACAACTGTACCCGTCATATTTTACAAAAACAGCATTAACCCGACCCTTCGGGTTATTTTTTTTTGCGGCAGAAGGAATAAAAAGGGCTGTATTTCCCATAATGGTAGTAAAACGGTGAGGCGATGAGAGATGAATCTGGCGGATATGCTCACTTATGCAGACATTGGTCAGCTGACCGCCATAGCGGGACGTTACCAGTGTGAGTGCAAACGGAATTCCAAACATGATTTGATTCAGAGTATATTGATCACCTTGGGCAGCCGGGAGTTCATGGAGTCCCATATTAAGGGGAGTTCCCCGGGAGAGCTGCGGTTTCTGAACAACCTGCTGTTCGATGAACGCAGCCATTTCAGCCTGGAGGATCTGCTGGCCGCAGCCCGGCAGGCGTCCTTCGATGCCCCGCCCGGCAAAAGCGGTGACTACCGCGAGCTGGTCAGCCGGCTCAAGAACAGCGGCTGGCTGTTCAGTGGAGCATCCCAGCAGAGCAGGTATCAGTACCAGGTGCCGCTGGATTTGAAGAAGCGCTTCCGCGAACAGATGGGCCGGCATTTGAAGGAACGGATTGTTCCGGGCCCTGAGCCTGCGGTGTATAGGGGGGAAGGGGATCTGCTGGCCGGGGATCTGCTGCTGTTCCTGCGGTATGTGAAGGAGAATGAGCCGGAGCTGAACCAGGAGGGCGCGCTCTATAAACGTAATCAGCAGGGAGTGATGAATGCGCTGCAGATTGCGGAGCCTCTGCTCGGCAAGGGCGGCTGGAGATTCGGCTACGGCAGGGCTTGTGAGCATTATCCGCCGAGGTTTGCCCTGCTGTACGATTATGCCCGCCACCGGCGCTGGATCTCCGAGGAGGGCTACAGGCTGCAGCTTACAGCCGCAGGCGAGCAGTTTCTGAGCGAGGGGAAATCGGAAAAGCTGATGCAGTTATTCTCCTTTTGGTTAAGACTGTATAAAGGAGCTATTCCTAATTTGCCCTCGCTGGTCTACTGGATCAGTCTAAGCGCCGGCAGTTGGGTGACTACAGCCTCGCTGTCCGAGGGGATCGGCTGGCTGATCAAGCCCTTTTATTACGATGATGCCGCTTCCATTCTGGAACAGCGTATCTTGCGGATGATGCTGCATCTGGGCATGCTTAAGCTTGGTGAGGAACCCGCAGGAACGGTAGTGATGATGACATCCTGGGGATGTGAGGCCGCTGTGCCGAAGCACCTGCTCAGGTAAGGGGGAGAGAGATGCGGATTGCCTATGGGAGTTACATACCGCAGCTTGATGAATCAGTCTATGTGGCGGAAGGCGCTAAGCTCGTTGGCGATGTAAGAATAAGCAAACAATCCAGTGTCTGGTTCAACGCCGTACTTCGCGGTGACCTGGCGCCGGTGATCATCGGGGAGCGCTGCAATATTCAAGACGGCGTTGTCGGCCATGTGGCGGAAGGATTGCCGCTGGTGCTGGAGGATGATATCTCGGTGGGGCATTCAGCAATTATCCACGGCTGCCGGATAGGCAAGGGCACATTAATTGGAATGGGTGCAATTGTACTGAACGGCGCAGAGATTGGTGAATATGCTTTAATAGGAGCCGGCTCCCTTATAACCGAGAAAACCATTATTCCTCCGTACACGCTCTCCTTGGGCACACCGGCTAAAGTGGTCCGTGAATTGAAAGAACAGGATCTGCTGAGGATGGCGCGCACAAGTGAAAGCTATGTGAAGAAAGCATTGGAATACGGAAACTCTTAAACAGCGGAGGTGTATCGAATGGACAAAATGAAGGCTACTTATGAAGTGATGCTGGGGCTTGCTGCGGAAATGGTATGGGATGAAGCGTTAAGAAAGCGTCGTACCGACATGTTGTACCGGAAGATCGACACGGCGCTGGCTGCCGGTGATGAGGCGGCTTTCCGGAACCTGACTGAAGAATTGAAAAGTTTGGCATAGAGGAATGCGCCTGGCGCATTCCTTTTTTTGTCTTGGCGTGCTCCAAGGACCGCAAAGATCCAGAATTAAGGATTGCCAAGCCGAGCACACTTGATTATGATGCTTTTAGCGTGAAATGATGGCTGCGGGATGCGGCCGGAGGGGGCAACTCTATGAAATTCAGTGATTTTGACAGTAAAGCTTGGGAGACCGATGGACATTACTATGATACCTGCATCATTCCCTATAGCGGACTTAAGGGCACGGAGTCTCCGCCTGAGACCGTGGCGCTGCTTGAACGGCAGCGTGATTTCCTGGAATTGGCCGAACAGCCCTACAAGGGGCGTGTCGTGACTTATCCGGCGGTGCAGTATGCAGGGCCTGGAATGATCGCCCTGATGAATGACCTTTGCCGAAAAGTCAAATCCAGCGGTTTCCAGTACGCCATTGTGATGTCGGCCAATGAGGGGCTGCCCGCGGAGGAGCTTGTTGAAAGCGATTTACTCCTTTGCCTGCCTGAGATAGCTGCCGATACACGGACTTCGGTAAGCGCGTATGTACGGGGGGGAATCCAAACCTTATGGCAGAATGGAAAATGAGTTAAATGTGACGAAAAATCAACAATTTATCAAAAATGACCCTTAAACGCCTGTCACAATTTAGACAATATTCTTGACGGGTTTTGGACCCTAAGCTATGATTAGGATGAACTTATATGAACTGTGATATATTTCATTGAAAACGGATTTTTCACCTTAAATAACAATGCAACAAATCTGCAGGTGCCTTCTCAAATTTTGAAAAGGGGGTTACATACAGTATGAGCAGCCTTAATGAAGAAGAAGAGTCACTACCGCCCAGCCGAAACGAGATGTCACGCAGACAGTTTTTGACCTACACGTTAGGCGGGGCTACCGCCTTTATGGGTGCCGGTGTTATTCTGCCGATGGTCCGGTTTGCTGTGGACCCGATTCTGCAGAAAAAGGGCGAGGGAGAGTTCATCAAGGTAGCTGAAGCGTCCAAAATTACCGATGAGCCGCAGGAGTTCACCTTCGAACTTCCGCAACAGGACGGATGGTATGCCAGTACAGCGACGCTGACGGCGTGGATCCGTAAAGACGCGAATGGAGATATTTATGCGCTTTCACCTATCTGCAAGCATCTGGGCTGTACGGTAGGCTGGAACAACAACAAGGCGCATCCCGATGAATATCATTGCCCTTGCCACGGTGCGCGCTATACGAAGCAGGGCCGGCAGCTGGCCGTAGCTGCCAAGCCGCTGGACCAGTACACCACCAAGATTGACGGAGGTTGGGTGTACCTCGGTGAAATCGTGCCTAATACTGAATCGGCGAAGGAGGCGTGAGCGCGTGTTCAAAAACGTATATAACTGGATTGACGAACGTCTGGATATTACACCGATCTGGAGAGATGTGGCCGACCACGAGGTACCCGAGCATGTCAATCCGGCGCACCACTTCTCAGCCTTTGTCTACTGCTTCGGCGGACTTACATTCTTCATCACTGTCATTCAGATTCTGTCAGGAATGTTCCTGACCATGTATTATGTCCCGGATATCATTAATGCTTACGCCAGTGTGGAGTATCTGCAGACCAAGGTCGCCTTCGGTAAAATCGTCCGCGGCATGCACCACTGGGGGGCGAGCCTGGTTATTGTTATGATGTTCCTTCATACGATGCGCGTGTTCTTCACCGGCTCCTATAAAGCGCCGCGTGAGATGAACTGGGTGGTAGGGATGCTGATATTTTTCGTCATGCTGGGACTGGGACTGACCGGTTACCTGCTTCCGTGGGACAACAAGGCGTACTTCGCCACCAAGGTTACGCTGGAGATCGCCAATTCGGTTCCGTTCATGGGACCGGTGCTTAAGGAGCTGATGCAGGGCGGCAACATTGCCGGCGCAGAGACGCTGACCCGGTTCTTCGCCTTACATGTATTCTTCCTCCCGGCGGTTCTGCTTATTCTGCTTGTCGGGCACTTCATTATGATCCGCAGACAAGGCATATCCGGTCCGCTGTAAAATAACGTTTAGGAGGCACGGTCATGGCACACGGAGACGACTCCAAAGAGAAGGTGGTATTCGTCGGGGATTCCCGGGTCCGCAGAGGAAACGGGTTCATTACCCCGCCGGATTATACGGCGTATCCGGGCAAGTCGGAGGCCTTTATCCCTAACTTTCTGCTCAAGGAATGGATGGTTGGCGTAGTGGTGCTGGTGGGCATTCTGGTTCTGACCATCTCGGAGCCCGCTCCGCTCGGGTTCCCTGCCAATCCGGCAGCTACGGTTATTCCGATTCCCGACTGGTATTTTCTTTTCCTCTATCAATATTTGAAGCTCCCTTACGCATCCGGCGACTATATTGTGCTGGGGACGCTGGGCGTGACGGGCGTGGCCTTCGGGGCGCTGCTGCTGGCTCCTTTTCTGGATACAGGCCCGGAGCGGCGGTTCTACCGCAGACCGATTGCATCCTCGCTGATGTTCCTGTCCCTGGCAGCAATTGTCTACTTGACTAACACCGCTTGGACAGAATACAAACATGAGATGGCGGAAACCGGCCAGATTCCCGAGGATGTTCAGCGTGAGGAGAAGGCGGCCGAGAACAAGGCGGCGGGCTTGCCAACCACAAGTGCCGTGAAGCCGAAGGATATAGCCATTGTGGACAAGGATGATCCGGCGATGGCACTCTATAAGAAAGCAACCTGTGTAACCTGCCATGCAGTAGATATGAAGGGCTCCGGCAGTTTTCCTTCGCTGCGCGGGGTCGGTGACAAGCATGATCAGGCAGCGATTCTTACTATTATAAAAGAAGGTAAAGGCCAGATGCCTCCTATGTATGAGACGGCTATGGGGGCAGGGCTGACCGAGCAGGACATCGATGAGCTGGCCGGCTGGCTTGCCAAACAAAAAAGCGGACAGTAAAATAACAGTAACGCAGGACCTGATCGTGTATGCGCTCAGGTTTTTGTTATGTCATGAAGTTGGTATGAAATGAAGCTGCAACAGTCGGGGGGAAGTTGTTCGTATGCCGGGTCATTGGTTTGAGAGATTTTTTAGGGACCGAAGAATTATATGGCTGCTGTTTATCGTGAATCTGCTGGGGACAGTCTACGGGTATATGTGGTATGGCAATCAGCTCACGTTCACAGCGCAGACTGAACCGCTCTGGCTCCTGCCGTTTGTTCCTGACAGCCCTACGGCCAGCCTGTTCTTCACGGCGGCGTTACTGCTGCTGCTCTATCCGCCAAGGGGTCTTGCCGGAACGCTGCTGCGGGAGCTGATTGAAGCGCTGGCTGTCCTAACCTCTGTGAAATACGGGATATGGGCGGTCAGCATCATTGTGGCCGGCGGTTATCAGGGCGATTCCGTCACCTGGCAAGATTGGATGCTGATGATCTCCCATACCGGGATGGCTGTGGAAGCCCTGATCTATGCCCGGTTCTTCACCTTCCGGAGGATGGTGCCTGTGGCGCTTGCGTGGACGTTCGCCAATGATATCGTGGATTATTCACAAGGCGTGTATCCATGGCTGCCATCGGTGCTTGATGATGATCTTATCGCTGTACAGTATTTCACCATGGGGCTTACGCTGATAAGCACGGCCGCTGCCTGGCTGTTCTGCGGTCGGACAAGGCGTCCGGCACTTCCAGGCCGATCTGCTGTGAAGCGCTGACCCTCTGTTCTAACTCTTGTCCTTCCGCCATACATTAAGGTGGGAGGGATGTCTCATGCCGCGCAGAAGAATATTCATATGGTCAGGAATCGTGCTGTGCTGGCTGCTGGCCGGTATCAGCGGAGGCCGTGTTCAGGCTGAAGCAGGGGATGCCGGTGCAGGCCCGGGAAGCGTAGCTTACATAGCAGCAGCCGGGAGTACCGCCAGTGATCCCGCTGCCCTCACGGCCAGAAGCGGAGCGCAGCGGCTGGAGCAGGCGGCGGAGGCTCTGTACAGCTATGTGCTTGAAGGCAATGTGCAGAAGGCCCGGAGTGAAGCAGAGGAGATCTCCCAGATCTTCATCTCCTCATCCTTCGAAGGGTTAACCTCAGTGGAGGGCGTTAATGCACTCTCGTCTGTGATTCTGGATATGAAGTCGGCGCTGGCTGCGGCCCAGCCGTCCCCGGAGAGATGGGAAGCGGCTGCGGCGAAGCTGCGGCTTGCCGCTAACAGCCTGAATCATCCCCGCCAGCCCATGTGGCTGCAGTATTACAAGCTGGTCCGCGAGGATCTGAACGATATGGAGCAGAGTGCTGCCGCGGGTGATCTGAAGAGCTGGACAGCGGCGCTGGCCAGACTCCAGAGCCGGTATGCGAATATCCGGCCAGCGGTGATCATCTCCCGGCCTTCCGAGACGGTGAACACCTTCGATTCCTGGCTGTCTTACGCGGGCGGGGTGGCGGGCTCGCAGCAGCCGGCGGAACGGGCCCGCCTGCTGGAGATTGTATCCTACGGGCAGGACGCAGCAAGAGTGATGTTCGGCAAGAACCGGAACGAGCCGGTCTTGTCACTGCCGCTGGCTCCGCCGCAATACGGCGGCTGGGGGCTGCTGGCAGGCGCATTCATCCTAACGGTGCTGGCGTATACAGCGTACCGGAAGTATCGGGGCCAGAAGCGGGATTTGAAGCCTGTGTAGAGCAGGGAGCAAAGGATACACAAAGGGCGGACCCAAGCAGCCATTGCCGGCTACTGGGGTCCGCCCTTGTGTGTGTATCAGGTCTCCTTGAAGCCTTCCCCGTGAACATCATGAACGTCACTGATAATGACGAAGGCCTTGGGGTCGACGGACTTAACCAGCAGGCTGAGCCTGCGGATCTCCTGTCTGGAGACCACGCAGTAGACCATGTGCTTGGCCTGCTTGGAATAGGCACCGATCGCCGGGATCAAGGTTACACCGCGGTCCATCTCTGCGGTGATCAGCTCCGCAATCTGCGGAGCCTCATCGCTGATGATGGTGAAGGCTTTGGCGGCGTAAGCCCCTTCCTGGATGAAATCAATGACGCGTGAGGCGATGAAGACGGCCACGAGGGTATACAGTATTTTCTCACGGGGAATGTAGAGCAGGGAAGCCCCGATGATGATGATATCCACGGCCAGGATAATCTGTCCCATACTCCAGCCGAACTTGCGTCCGAGAATCCGCGCTACAATATCTACACCCCCGGTGGTGCCCCCGAAGCGGAAGACAATCCCCAGACCCAGGCCCAGGGTGACCCCCGCATATAATGAAGCGAGAATAAAATCATGCTCTGTACTGAACGTTACAATCCAGCCCGCCTTGATCATCCGCTCAAATAACCAGAGGAAGAAAGACAGGGAGCCGATGCCGAGTCCGGTATAGACGATCTGATTCGCCCCGAGCACCCTCCAGCCGAGCAGAAAGAGCGGGAGGTTCAGCAGCAGCGTGGTTAAGAAGATAGGGATGTTAAAGGCGTAATTGAGCAGGATGGTAATCCCGGTAACTCCGCCCTCCATCAGCTGGTTGGGAATAATGAAATACAGTAATCCGAATGCGTAGATGGCCGTGCCCAGCATGATGGGGGCCACTGTTTTGCTAACTGTGCTGATTTTAACGGATGAACTCATATAATCCCTCGCCTACGCCTCAAAATGGGCAATTTATATGTAATGATCCCCCCGGAGAGCACGTAAGCCCCAGGCGGCATTGCAAAAAAGATTTGTCTTCAAAACGTCTTTACGATAACATAGGGGCAAACAGAAGGCAAGATCACACGGGGGTGAAAGGGCAATATATGGATAAAAGTCTTGGTGACATTCAGCGTGAGGTAGATGCCTACATCTCACAGTTTAAAGAAGGCTATTTCAGTCCGCTGTCCATGCTGGCCCGGATGTCCGAGGAAGTCGGAGAACTGGCCCGCGAAGTCAACCATCAATTCGGCGAGAAGCCGAAAAAAGCGGATGAAGCCGATAATTCAATCGAGCTGGAGCTGGGCGACATTCTCTTCATTACCGTTTGTTTCGCCAATTCACTCGGCATAGACTTAACGGAAGCCCATAATAAGGTTATGCACAAATTCAATACGCGTGATGCCGGACGCTGGACACCCAAAAACACCGATTAGGCCCATGCTACATATGCTGTACCAAACGAACGGGATTTAGCCGTCAGGATGGTGAGGATATGGATCATAATGATTATGTAAAAGCGGCCTACCGCTCAATACTGCGCAGTGACTTTGCTGAGGCGATCACGCTGTTCGAGGCGGCTATTGCAGCAAGTCCGGATGATGCCGAAGTCAGATACCGCTGCTCTATTACCTATGCACGCAGCGGGATGCTGGACAAAGCGCTGGAACATGCTATAGCCGCGCGCAGATTGGACGGGAGTAAACCGGAGTATCAGCTGCATCTTCAGCATCTGCAGGCGCTTCAGCTCGTGCAGGAAGCGAAGCGGCTGCTGGAGGATGAGTCCGGGGAGACGTTGAATCCGTACCATCCGATTACGCTGCTGAAGGAAGCAGTATCGCTTGACCCGTTATACGGGGATGCTTATGTATGGCTGGCGATTGCGCACAGCCGGATGAATGAACATCTGCAGGCGATTGCGGTACTGAAAGAAGTCATGTCGCTGCACCCGGATGACAGCGGACTGCGTCTGCTGATGAAGGATCTGCAGAAATCGCTGCAACAATATATACAATAATAACAGAGCCAGGGAAAGCGGGGAGAATTCATTTGAGTGACAAGATCAGGATTGTTGTCTCCGGAGCAGGAGGCAGAATGGGCAAAGAGGTTGTGAAGCTGGTATTGCAGGAGGATGAATTGGAACTGGCAGCTGCGGTAGACCGTTCCGCACATGGCCGTGATGCCGGACGTCTGGTTGGCTTAGAGGAATGCGGTGTGATCGTGACTTCGGATCTGGAATCTGCGCTTGCAGGTACAGCTGCGGATGTCATGGTGGATTTTACGCTTCCACAATCCGCTTATAGCAATACTGCACTGGCGATCAAATACGGCGTCCGTCCGGTTATCGGAACCACCGGCTTCACGCCGGAGCAGATCGCCGGGCTGGACAAGCAATGCCAGGAGCAGGGGATCGGCGGGCTGATTGCGCCTAACTTCTCGATCGGCGCGATCCTGCTGATGAAATTTGCTGCCCAGGCTGCGAAGTATTTCCCTCATCTCGAAATTATCGAATATCACGGAGACCAGAAGCTGGATGCTCCTTCAGGAACAGCGATTAAGACGGCAGAGATGATCTCTGAGGCGCGGCAGGAGCTCCGCCAGGGAAATCCGGAGGAAGAAGAGATTATTGAAGGCTCACGCGGCGGGTATTATAACGGCTTCCGTATACACAGTGTGCGTCTTCCGGGTGTCTTTGCCCAGGAAGAGGTTGTATTCGGCGGGTTCGGACAGTCGCTGAAGATCCGCCATGACTCCTATGAACGTGCGGGCTATATGCCTGGTGTCAAGCTCGGAATTCAAAAGGTGATGGGCTATACCGGCTTGATTTACGGGTTCGAGCATTTTTTAGAATAGACAGGAGAGAACAGAATGTTGAAAATCGCTTTTATCGCACATGACCGCAAAAAAGATGAAATGGTTAATTTCGTAACCGCTTATGAGCATGTTTTTGAAGGGCATAAGCTATTCTCCACCGGAACTACGGGCCAGCGCATCATGGAAGTGACCAAGCTGTCCATTCACCGTTACATGTCCGGGCCGCTTGGCGGCGACCAGCAGATCGGCTCGATGGTGGCTACGGATGAGCTGGATTTGATTATTTTCCTGCGTGATCCGCTGATGGCCCAGCCGCATGAACCGGATATTACGGCGCTGCTCCGGCTGTGCGATGTGTACGGGATTCCGGTTGCCACGAATATTGCTACAGCGGAGATTCTGGTGAAGGCTATTGACCGGGGAGATTTCGGCTGGCGTGAGCTGGTACATAAATACAAGCCGGGTGTGGACGAGTCATGAAGCTCGACATTCTGGTATTCGGCGCACATGCGGATGATGCCGAGATTGGCATGGCAGGAACGATTGCCAAGCATACGGCCGCCGGCTTCAAGGTGGGAATGTGCGATCTGACAAGGGCGGAGATGTCCTCGAACGGAACGGTGGAGCTTCGGGAGCAGGAGGCGCAGCAGGCTGCCGCAGTGCTGGGCGCGTCTGTGCGGACCAATCTGCGGCTGCCTGACCGAGGCCTGTATATGACAGAGGGCCATTTGGCGGCTGTAACAGCGGAGATCCGCCGCTATGCTCCGTCTATGGTGTTTGCTCCTTACTGGGAAGACCGCCATCCCGACCATATTGCCTGCAGCAAGCTGGTGGAGGAAGCAGTATTCAATGCCAAGCTGCGCAGATTTATGCCGGACAAGCCTTCGATCCCGGAACCTGAGTTATATTTCTACTTCATTAATGATCTGGGACGGACGGACCTGATTGTGGATGTGACCGCGCAGTATCCGCTTAAGGAGCAGGCATTGTCCTGCTACCGTTCACAGTTTGGAATTGCCCCGGGTGAGGATGCCGTAGCGACGCCTCTGACCGAAGGTTATATTGACCGCGTTCGTTCAAGAGACATGCTGCTTGGCCAGCGGAGGCTTATTCCTTATGCCGAAGGGTTCGCCGGCAAGGTGCCGTATACCGTAGATCTGTTCAATTCTGCCCGCAAATAGAGGTTGCCACTCGACAACGCCCGGAAAACAACTATAATTAATTCATATCGTTACTTGAAGTAATAGACTTAAGTTTAAATTAAGGGGCGGAGCTATGGAGCGGCTAAAGATAGGCATCACTTGTTATCCTTCTCTTGGCGGCTCGGGTGTGGTGGCAACTGAACTGGGCAAGCTATTGGCTGAAAAAGGCCATGAGGTTCATTTTATTACCCACAGCATCCCGTTTCGGCTGGGAACGTTTCAGAAGAATATTTTCTACCATGAGGTAGAGGTTAACGATTATTATGTATTCCGCTATCCGCCATATGATCTGGCGCTGGCGACCAAGATGGCGCAGGTAGCCAAAATGCAGAATCTGGATCTGTTCCATGTCCATTATGCGGTTCCGCACGCGGTATGCGCGTATCTCGCTAAGCAGATTCTGGGCAATGATATCAAGGTGGTTACGACACTGCACGGTACGGATATTACGGTACTGGGCCAGGATGAATCCCTGAAGGATCTGATCCGGCTGGGGATTAACGAGAGCGATGCGGTGACCGCCGTCTCCCGCGATCTGATCAAGGAGACCCGCAAAGCGTTGGATATCACGCGAGAAATTGATCTTACCTATAATTTCGTGGATAAGCGCGTCTATTATCCCCGAGATGTGACGGATTTGCGCGGCGATTTCGCGGCCCCGGATGAGAAGATCCTCATGCACATCAGCAATTTCCGCCCGGTCAAGCGGGTGAGTGATGTGGTGGATGTGTTCGCCAAGGTGAACCGCCAGGTGCCTTCCAAGCTGCTGCTGGTCGGCGAAGGACCTGACCTGCCGAAGATTCAGGCCAAGATCAGCGAGATGGGTCTTGACGATCATGTCCGCTTCCTGGGCAAGCAGGATGAGATTGCCCAGGTGATCTCCTTGGCGGACCTGCTGCTGCTGCCTTCAGAGAAGGAGAGCTTCGGGCTTGTTGCCCTGGAAGCGATGGCTTGCGGCGTTCCTACCATCGGCTCGCAGGCCGGGGGGATTCCGGAGCTGATCCAGCATGGCAAGACCGGATTCCTTGCGCCGGTCGGCGATACCGATACGATGGCGGAGTACGCCATCCGGCTGCTCTCGGACGAAGCGATGGCAGAGAGCTTCCGGCGCGCCTGCCTGGAGCGCTCCTGCAATGATTTCAGCAGAGATATGATTACCAATCAATATGAAGATATCTATTACCGTGTGCTCGGGCGCAAGGTATCCGGGTTAGACCCGATCCGGGGGTAAGGAGTACGATATGGAATGGAGAATGGCACCACCCGGCATGGCCGAAGCTGCCGGAACTGTAGTTGCAGGCCTGCTGGCAGGCGGCCATGAGGCTTATTTCGTCGGCGGCTGCCTGCGCGATGAGCTGCTGGGCCGTCCGGTGCATGATATCGACATCACTACCTCCGCGCTGCCGGAGGAGGTCATGGCCCTGTTTCCGCGCTGTGTCCCTACCGGGCTGGCGCATGGTACGATCACGGTGCTGCAGGAGGGCTACAGCCTGGAAGTGACGACCTACCGGACGGAGAGCGGCTATGCCGATCACCGGCGCCCGGAGCATGTCGTCTTCGTCAGGGATGTGCGGGAGGATCTCCGCCGCCGTGACTTTACGATCAATGCCATCTGCTGCGGCCTTGACGGCGCGCGGATTGACCCCTTCGGCGGGGAGCGGGATCTTAAGCTCCGCGTGATCCGCTGTGTTGGCGACGCGGAGGAGCGCTTCGAAGAGGATGCGCTGCGGATGCTGCGCTGCGTACGTTTTGCCTCCGTGCTGGATTTCGCGGTTGCGAAGAATACCTGGCGCGGCCTGCTGCGCCAGCGTGACAAGCTGGCGCATATTGCTGTGGAGCGGGTGCGCTCCGAGGTCGAGCGCATCCTGGAAGGCCCGCACCCGCAGCGCGGGCTAGGGCTCCTGCTGCGCAGCGGCCTGCTGCCGCGCGGCAAAGCGCCGTTCCCTTGGACCGGCAGGGACCTGGCGGCTGCCGCCGCCCGCCTCGCCGGTCTCGGGAACCTGCAGAGCGCCCGCCTGCGCTGGGCGCTCCTGCTGCATGCCCTGGGATCGTCGGCGGCTTCCGCCGATGAGCTCCTGCGGGCATGGACGTTCCCGGGGGCGACGCGCACCGGCGTCGTCGCCGTGCTCCGCGTCCGCGAAGCGTGGGACGCGGCGTTGTCCTCGGCGCGGCCGGAGGCTTCCGGCGCCGGAGACCTGCTGCGGCGGCGGTGGATCGCCGCCGTGCTGGCCCACGGCCAGTCAGCCGCCGAAGGGTGGCTGACGCTGCTGGAGGCGGCGGGGGCTGACGCCGCCGCCTCTGCTGGCGCCGGTGCCCTCGGCACGGCCGCAGGCGTCCCTGCCAGTGACGCGGGCGCACCCGCCACGGCCGCAGGACTTACCGCCACGGCCGAAGCCGCACCTGGCGCGGATGTTGCAGTCTCTGACGCGGGCGCACCCGCCACGGCCGCAAGAACTCCTGCAACGGCCGAAGGCGCACCTGGCGCGGATGTTGCAGTCTCTGCTGCGGGCGCACCCGCCACGGTCGCAGGAACTCCTGCCACGGCCGAAGCCGCACCCGGCGCGGATGTTGCAGTCTCTGACGCGGGCGCACCCATCATGGATGCAGCTGTCCCTGACGCCGCTGCCAACCCGCCCCTCACCACCAGCCTCCTGCGGTCCTGGACCGCAGAGATGCCGATCCGCACGCTGGCGGAGCTGGCGGTGAGCGGGCATGAGGTGACAGCGGTGCTGGAGAAGCGTCCCGGCCCTTGGCTGGGCGTCCTGCTGCACCGGCTGCTTCAGGCTGTCGCGGCAGGCGACATTGCCAATGACACACAATTACTGCTACAGGCAGCGCAAAGGATGGATAGAGATGAATAGCGGTCATACGCAGCGTCCCGCCGCCTTGAAGCGGGAGGCATTCGTACCCGGCTGGGCCTCGGGAATTCAGCGGCTGGATACTGTCGGTTCCACCCAGGAGGAAGCCAAATTGCTTGCCGAAGGAGGCGCTCCAGAAGGCACAACGGTTATGGCCGAAGCGCAGACCGGCGGACGCGGGCGGATGGGCCGCAAATGGCACTCCCCTCACGGCAAGGGAATCTGGATGAGTCTGGTGCTGCGTCCCGCGCTGCCGCTGGACCTCACTCCGCAGCTGACACTGTTAGCCGGAGTGGCCGTCTGCACAGCGATCCGTGAGGTGACCGGAGTGCCGGCCGGCATCAAGTGGCCGAATGACCTGCTGGCCGGCGGCCGCAAAATCTGCGGAATCCTGCTGGAGTCCTCGCTGCGGGAAGGCGGGCTGCATTATTGCATCGCCGGAATTGGCATCGCCGTCAATCTGACGGAGGAGGACTACCCGGAGGAGCTGCGGGGAATCGGTACATCGCTGCTGATCGAAGGCGGCGGCATTCCTGTAGACCGTACGAGGCTTGCGGAAGCTGTGCTGGAAGAGCTCGAATACTTGTACCGGCTATATCTGGAGCAAGGCTTCCAGCCGGTGAAGGAGCTGTGGGAGTCGATGTCGGTGACACTGGGGCGTCAGGTATGCGTGAACACTCCTCAAGGCCGCACCGAGGCCACCGCTGTCGGACTGAGCGACAACGGCGGGCTGCTGCTGCGCAACCCATCCGGTGAGGTAGTGAGCGTACTGTCCGGCGAAATTGAAATGATTTAGAAGAGCATCAGATTTAACTAGTATCTCATCAGATTAAAGTTAGTGGAGCAGACACAATTCCCCTTCAATTTACATCTTTTCCAAGCGGGGGGTTCTTTAAGGGTGTTTGGCTTAGCATAACGGACTGAGGTGCTCTTATGAATAAAGAAAGTCGTCACTTGGGCGATTAACGGACCGCAAGGACCTTATCCCCTGCAATTCAGCCCCAAAACGTCTTTCAGAAAGATGATAAGATCTCCTGAGTCCGTCACGCTGCAAAAAGGGGCGTTATAGCGGGAATAAGGTCTCTTCGGTCCGTTAGATTTTTGGGGATGATAGGGTTTCTTTACACGAACCCCTGAGTTTCACAAGCTTATCCACGCTTTTAAATCCGACACTGTACTAGTAGAGTATCAGATTTAAAATAGTTAAAATATGGTGAATGTGATATAGTCGAGATAAAAAGAGGTGTCGACTATGAGAAACCGTGAATATACCGTTTGCTTAACCGCAAATCAGCAGAATGAATTACTGGAGATTTGCTCGAAAGGTAAGGTGGCCGCACGATCTCTTCGGCGAGCCCAAATTCTGTTGTGGGCAGATGAGAATCGACTGGACGGAAAACTTACAGATGTAGAAATTGCCAAGCAGCTACACATCCATACGAACACCGTATATCTGGTGCGCAAGTCCTTTGCAGTGAACGGAATGCAGGCGGCACTTGAACGAAAAAAGAGACTGACCCCGCCGAATCCTCCAAAGGTTACTGGCGAATTGGAGGCGAAAATCATCGCACTCAGTTGCAGTACACCCCCAGCCGGAAGAAGTCGGTGGACCCTTCGACTGTTGGCAGATAAGACCGTAGAACTGGGGTATATTGACAGCATTTCGTACGACACGGTGGATCGGATTTTAAAAAAACGAACTCAAACCCCATCTTCGTAAATGTTGGTGTATTCCGCCTAAGCAGAATGCGGCGTTTGTAGCAGCCATGGAAGATGTGCTAGAGGTCTACCATTTGCCCTACGATAGAGAATGTCCTGTCATTTGCATGGATGAAAAACCCTTCCAACTGCTGGATGACGTGCGAAACCCCATTCCGATGAAACCAGCCAAGCCACTGAGAGAAGATTCAGAATACGTACGCCATGGAACCTGTAGTATCTTTATTTTCACAGAACCGCTTGCAGGCTGGCGGCATGTCAGCGTTCGTCCACGACGTACCAAAATCGAATGGGCGGAGCAAGTTCGGGAACTTTTGGACGTTCATTACCCGAGCGCACCGACCCTTCGTTTGGTGATGGACAATTTAAACACACATTCCATTGCCTCGTTATATGAAGCTTTTGAACCCGAGACGGCGTTACGTCTAGCCAAACGACTCGAGATCCACTACACACCTAAACATGGCAGCTGGCTAAACATTGCTGAAATTGAGCTGAGCGTCATGACAAGCCAATGTTTAGACAGACGGATTCCCTCTATGGAAGAGCTAGCCAGCGAACTAACCGAATGGGAATCGACTCGAAACGCTGTTCAAAAAGGAGTGGATTGGCAATTCACTACGGAAGATGCACGAGTCAAACTCAAAAGGTTATATCCACAATTTAAAGGCTGATGCGGTACTAGTCAGAATGATTTTAACTAATTGCATGCTGAGGGCTTGGCGCCCCTCGATTAGGGTGCAAAGAGTATGCTTAATTGCAATCTGTAACAATCTGTACAACTAAATCGTCTGATGACCGCCGAATCTCGCTTTAGCTGTATTTCGTGCAATAAAATGACATGTATACTTGGATTTTCGCCCATCCGGGCAAATGTAGTTGTACAGACTACAGTTAGGAGAGGAAAGTCTTCCGCTTCACTGTTGTTATTTGTACATAATACACTTATCTCTCTTTTTAGCTATGAACGCAGCTTTGTACTTTACCTTGTTAGAATGCCAACAAGGCCGCTCCTCACGACCACGAGGGCGGCCATGTCATATTTTAAGGTGTTTATTTTTGTATTTTTTTGTTATACTGTGGTCAGAGGCGGCATCGCATGGCGAGCTGTACTCACGCAACTGAAATCTTTTAACAGGACATTGTTTACCGGATGTACCTTCATAACTGGATGTAACGGTTACGTTGGATTCTGCTCTGAGCCGTAAGGACCGAGACAGAAGGGACGATCGCGAGTGACTCTTTTTTGCCCTTCGGACCTTTTTAGCGGACTATGCTAAAAGGTTTTTTTGTTTGCGCGAAGATCGCGTATTTTATGGAAAAGGGGAAGAGAGCGACATGGCCGACAAACACGCACTGAATATTATCAAAATGAAAAAAATGAAAACGGACGGTGTGCCCCTGAGCATGCTGACCGCTTATGATTACCCTTCAGCCCTGCTGGCAGAGGAGGCCGGAATTGACCTGATTCTGGTCGGCGATTCCCTGGGGAACGTCGTGCTTGGTTATGATACCACGCTGCCGGTTACCATAGAGGATATGGTCTACCACACCCGTTCGGTGAAGCGGGGAGCGCCCCATACGTTCATAGTGGCGGATATGCCGTTCATGACCTACCACGGAAGCGTGGATGAGACCTTGCGCGGTGTGCGCAGACTGATGCAGGAAGGCCAGGCCCATGCGGTCAAAATGGAAGGCGGCCTTGAGATCTGCTCCGCTGTGTCCGCAGTGGTTGCAGCCGGAGTTCCGGTGCTCGGCCATATCGGCCTGACCCCTCAGTCGGTTAATATGATCGGAGGCTACCGGATTCAGGGCAAGGATGCCAAGGATGCCAAGCGGCTGATGGACGAGGCGAAGGCGCTGGAAGCTGCCGGAGCCTTCGGTATTGTGCTGGAGCTGGTGACGGAAGAGGTGGCGGAGGCGATCTCCAAAGCGGTCAGTATACCGACCATCGGTATCGGTGCAGGACGCTACTGTGACGGACAGGTTCTGGTGTTCCATGACGTACTGCGGTATGCCTCCCCTTACCGGGAGAAAAAATTCGTCAAAACCTACGCCGATGTCGGCACTCTGATCCGTGAAGGCATCAGCAGCTATGTTCAGGAAGTGAAAGACCGCTCATTCCCTGCGGAAGAGCATGTGTTCAGCGCAGACGAGACGGTCCTGGAATCTTTATACGGCAATGCCGGCAAAGGAGCGAAATAACATGAGAGTCATCCGAACGATTGCTGAAATGCGCGAAGCGCTTGAATATATGCGTCAAGGAGGCCATGGCCCCGTTGGTTTTGTACCCACCATGGGTTATCTGCACGAAGGACATGCCAGCCTGCTGCGTAAGGCGGGGGAGAAGAGCGGCACGGTGGTGATGAGTATTTTTGTCAATCCGCTGCAGTTTGGCCCGAATGAGGATTTTGCTTCCTACCCCCGGGATGAGCAGCGTGACCTGGAGCTTGCCGAACGCGAAGGCGCGGACCTGGTGTTCATCCCAAGTGTGGAAGAGATGTACCCGCAGCCGATCCGTGCAGGCGTCTCCGTAGCCTCGCTAACCTCGCAGCTCTGCGGAGCATCGCGGCCGGGGCATTTTGACGGAGTTACTACGGTGGTCAGCAAGCTGTTCAACATCGTACAGCCGGATTACGCCTTCTTCGGACTCAAGGATGCCCAGCAGGTCGCCGTACTCCGCCGGATGGTGTCCGACCTGAGTATGAATGTGGACATTATCGCCTGCCCTATTGTGCGGGAGGAAGATGGGCTGGCACTTAGCTCACGCAATGTCTATCTGAGCGCCGAGGAGCGCAGACAGGCGCTGGTATTGTCCCGTTCCCTGCGCGAAGTGCGTCAGGCTATGGAAGAGGGCAGCATACGCACGATAGATGAAGCACGGGGGATGCTGGTCTCCATAATTTCGGAATCGCCGCTTGCGGTCATTGATTACGCCGAAATTCTAACCTTCCCCGATCTGGAAGAACTGGAAGGCGGAAGCAGGCTGACGGATGCGGGTGGAGAGATTATAATGGCTCTGGCAGTGAAGTTCGGCAGAACCCGTCTGATTGACAATAATGTATTTATTCCTAAGGAGGCACACGCTCTTGTTTAGACATATGATGAAATCCAAGATCCACCGGGCAACAGTCACTGAAGCCAATCTCAATTATGTGGGCAGCATTACCATTGATGAGGATCTGATGGAAGCCGCAGACCTGCTGGAGAACGAGAAGGTGCAGATCGTGGACAACAATAACGGTTCCCGTCTGGAGACCTATGTCATCCCCGGCCCGCGCGGCAGCGGCGTCATTTGTCTGAACGGGGCGGCGGCGCGTCTGGTGCAGCCCGGCGATACCGTAATTATTATTTCGTACGCTGTGATGTCCTCCGAGGAGCTGGCGGCGCACAAGCCGACTGTAGTGTTCGTTGATGCAGGCAACAAGCCGGTGAAGCTGGCGGATCATGAGATTCACGCGACAATTGCCTGAAGTCCGCGCTTTGAGCCATGTAATCAATGGCAGGGATGAAGACCCCCGTACTTGCTGATAATGAACGTAGGCAAGCTTAAGCTGACTTCATTATCAGTAAGGGTGGGATGTCCGGTGTTTCAACATTTATTTGCTGAGATGAACAAGATGCTCCAGGAGATCAAAGCCGACTATCCTACTGCGGAGGGTGCCCGCCGAAGCGATCTTTTATCCAAGTATAATATGCTCCACCGAATCAGTGATAATGTAATGGATGAGTGGCTGGTTTTTGCCGAGAAGCTGAGCGAATTCCGGGAACAGGCTGATTTCCAGGCCCAGCCGGAGGAACTGCCTGAAGAGGAAGCGCCTGAGCTTGCGATGGATGCTTTTGTCAGGGGACAGGGCTATTACAAGCTGCTGATGTACCGCAAATGCATTGAACAGTTCCGGGAAGTTACGGCTAAGTATCCGGACAGCCTCGCTGCCCGCCTGTATCTGGCAATGGCTTACCTCCAGGAGGGGGAAGGCGACATTGCCTGGGGCCATCTGGAGCACATGCTGGGCCTGATCCGTGAGGTGAAGCTGAAGGCAATGATCTATAATGCGATGGGGTGTATCCGGGCTTCCCAGGAACGCTTCGTTGAAGCCAGCGAGCTGTTCAGCCTGTCGCTGCTGCATGATCCGGAGCTCCCGGAGCCTAACGTTAATCTGGAGGTATGCCGTAAGCGGGGCGGGAAGCTTGAGTTCGGCCGGCAGCTGGTTTCGCTTTTATAATTTATCCTCGGTTTCTTCAGGCGATGCGCCCCACTTCCCGGGGTGTGCATCGCCTTTTTTCGTAACTTCTGTTATGCTGATAAAGAGTCTCAAGTGAAAGGGAATAGAACTTATAATGAAATTTGCCGTGCTTGATTTTGAAACTACGGGAACCCAATCTGTAGGAGAGATCATCCAGGTTGGCCTTGCCATTATAGAAGAAGACGGGACGATTTCCCGGGTGTATGGTTCCTACGTCAAGCCCGGAGCGCCCATTCCTCCTTTTATAACGGGCCTGACCGGAATTACAGACAGCGATGTACAGGATGCGCCGGAGCTTGATGAGATGATGATGGAGCTGGTGCCGCTGCTGGATGATGTGGTCCTCGTTGGACACAATGTGGCGTTTGACTTTCATTTTTTGCAGAATGCGCTGGACCGCTGCGGTTACTTGCCGTTTCAGGGGCGGATTCTGGATACAATCGATTTTCTCAAAATATGCTTCCCCTCGCTGAGCACCTATCAGCTGGGCGCGGTAAGCAACCACTTCGGCATTACGCATGACCGTCCCCATCAGGCGGACAGCGATGCGCTTGCCACGGCTATTGTGCTGCTCAAATGTCTGGAAGAGCTGCGCAGTCTGCCGCTGCTGACCGTTCAGCGGCTGAATGAGCTGTTCGCGGACGAAGACAGTGATTTGGCCTGGTATTTCGACGGTCTGCTGCGGGAGCGGGAGATGGAGACCTTCCAGCCGGAAGGGGAGCTGAGCTTCTACCGCCAGCTTGCGCTGGCGGTGGGGGACTGGGCGGAGCTGGCTTTGCCGCGGGAGGAAGGAAGCGTCAACCCGCTGGAGAATATTACCTTTGAAGAGTATATGGATGAGGTGACGCTGCGGCTGAAGGCCGCTCTTCCCCAATATGAGAGCCGTGAGGCCCAGGAGCTGATGATCCATGAGGTTATTACAGCGCTGGAGCAAGACAAGCATCTGCTGATTGAAGCGGGGACAGGCACCGGCAAATCGCTGGGGTACCTGCTTCCGGCTATCTACCACAGTGTGAAGAGTGACCAGAAGGTGATGGTCAGCACACATACCATCAACCTTCAGGACCAGCTGCGTGAACGGGACATTCCGCTCTTGACCAGCGTTGTGCCGTTCCCGTTCAAAGCCTCCATCTTTAAGGGAAGAGGGCACTATTTGTGTCTGCGCAAGTTCGAGCACCGCATGAACAAGAAGGACTTCACCAGTCCAAGAGAAGAAGCGCTTACCGCTGCACAGATGCTTGTCTGGCTGACCCAGACGACCACCGGCGATGATGAGGAGCTTAACTTAAGCGGGCGGGGCGGCGATTTCTGGGAGACGGTAGCCAGTGATACCGACTCCTGCCTGGGACGCGCCTGTCCCTGGTTCCGCAAATGCTATTACCATCGGGCCAAGCATGAGGCGGGGATCTCCGATGTGGTGGTTACCAATCACTCCAAGCTGTTCGCCGATGTCAAAGCCGGGCATCAGCTTCTTCCGGCGTACGATCATCTTGTTATTGATGAGGCTCATCATCTGGAGGATATTGCCGGCAAGCATCTTGGCATGCAGATGAAATATTTCACATTCGCTCATACGCTCACCCGTCTCTACAAGGACAGCCGGAGCGGGCAGCTGCCTGCCCTCCGCCAGAGTCTGCAGTCTTCGGGCAGTGAGCAGGCTTCCGAATGGAGCGGCGTGATCGACCGGATCTATCCCGATTTGCTGACCGTGAAGGAATCCTGGGATGCGCTCAGCGACAGGCTCTTCAGTCTGCTGCCTGAGCGCAGCGATGCCGGGGCCGGTGAAGCCGGCCAGCTGGTGGCCCGCCTGCAGCCGGGCAAGAAGCCGAAGGACTGGGAGGAGCTGGCTGCTCTTGAGAATACGCTGAACCTCAGTCTGAGCGATATCATCCGCAAGGGGGACAGGATGCTCAGCGAGATGCGTGATACGGACAGCCAATCCTCGTCGGACAGTCTGGTGACCGACATAGGCGGGTTGTTCAAGGATCTGGCATCCATTAGAGAGCAGATCCGCTTCTTCATGAGCCTGAATGATGAGAATATCGTGTACTGGCTGGAGGGAAGCGGCAATTATAAGGGCAAATCGCTCCAGATGTATGCCGTTCCTGTAGATGTCAGCACCCAGCTCAGGGAGCTGTTCTTCGACAAGAAGAAGAGTATTATCCTGACCTCGGCCACCTTATCGGTGGATAAATCCTTCCAGTTCATGATTGATAACCTGGGGCTAGGTGAGGCTGCGGAGCAGGGGCGTCTGATGACTGCTCTGCTTCCGTCGCCGTTCAAGTACCGTGAGCAGGCGCTGCTGGTCATTCCCCGTGATTTCCCGAGCGTCAAGGGAAGTATAGGGGATGCCCGGTTTGTAGATACGCTGGTGCAATCCCTTGCCGAGACGGCTGTAACAACACGGGGGCGGATGCTGGTGCTGTTCACCTCCTACAAAATGCTGCGCCAGGTCTATGAGCCGCTGAAGGAGGCGCTTGCTTCTCAGGATATCGCAGTGCTGGGTCAAGGTGTGGAGGGAGGCAGCCGGAGCAAGCTGATCCGCCGCTTCCAGGACAGCCCGGCCTCCGTCCTGCTCGGGACCAGCAGCTTCTGGGAAGGGGTCGATATTCCCGGAGAAGCATTGACCTGCCTGGCCATTGTCAGACTCCCGTTCCAGCCGCCGAATCATCCGCTGGCAGAGGCGAAGTCGGAGCTGCTTCAGGCTCAGAAGAAGAACCCGTTCATGAAGCTGTCCGTGCCCCAGGCCGTTATCCGCTTCAAGCAGGGCTTCGGGCGGCTCGTCCGCACGGCACAGGACCGGGGCATCGTGATTGTTTTTGATACCAGGGTGATTGAATCGTACTACGGGAAGTACTTCCTGTATTCGCTGCCCGGTCCCAAGATGGAGCATATGCTCACCGAGCAGATGGTCCCGAGAATTGCCGAATGGCTGGAAGACGGCGGGGTTTCCTAATTGGGGCGCTATTGCTATTATTAATAAGTCAAGGTTCACCTGAAGATCCGTTTTCCGCTGTCCTGCCATTCCGGCAGGCTGCGGGGCACGGTTGCTATAATCGGATAAGGTTACGAAGCGAGTTGTGCGAAGTTCATCACAGCAGGATATGCTATCAAAACTTTTAAGGAGGAGAATACATGAAATCGGATAAAATATCGGAGGCCGTCGTCCGCAGGCTCCCAGTGTACCTGCGTTTCCTGAACGATCTCCAAAAACGTGAAATCTCCACAGTCTCTTCCCAGGAGCTGGGCCAGAAGCTGGATCTGAACCCCGCCCAGATCCGCAAGGATCTCGCTTATTTCGGTGATTTCGGCAGAAAGGGCATCGGCTACGATGTATCTTATCTGATCGAGAAGATCCGCCATATCCTGAAGCTTGACCAGCAAATTAATGTGGCCCTGGTCGGAGCCGGTAATCTCGGCCATGCTTTGTCCAACTACAATGCTTACCTGAAGGATACGATGAAAATCACGGCCGTCTTCGATGCCTACCCGCCGAAGGTGGGCCAGCAGATCAACTCGCTGGTGGTGCAGCCGATGGAGGAGCTAAGCGCTACGATCCGCTCTCAGGGCATCCGGATCGGGATTATCACCGTGCCGGACAGCGAAGCCCAGAATGTGGCCGATATTCTTGTAGACTCCGGCATCGAGGCGATTCTGAACTTCGCACCGGTTATTCTCAAGACGCCTGCCAATATCCGGATTCATGCCGCAGATTTCACTACAGATCTGCAGAGCCTGGCCTATTATTTGCATGATGGAAAGGAAGAGGCTGAAGATGAGCAGTAAGACCACGATAATCAAGAACGGATACTTTCTGGTTCCGGGCAGCGACAAGCCGGTTCTGAGCGGGTATATGACCCTCGAGAATGATCTGATTACTTACATAGGCGAAGCTGAGCCGGCAGTGGAAGAAGGCGCTCTGGTCGTAGACGGCAGCCGTCTGCTGTTCATGCCGGGTCTGGTCAATACCCATGGGCATACGGCGATGTCACTGCTGCGCGGATACGGGGACGATATGGTGCTTCAGTCCTGGCTGCAGGAGAAGATGTGGCCGATGGAAGAGAAATTCACTGGTGATGATGTATATTGGGGAACCTCCTTGTCCGTGCTGGAGATGCTCAAGGGCGGCACAACTACCTTCCTCGATATGTATGATCATATGGACCGGGTAGCGGAAGTGACCGAGCAGTCCGGCATTCGTGCTGTGCTGATGCGCGGCGTGATCGGGCTGTGCCCGGAAGAGATCCAGCAGTCCAAACTTGCGGAAGCGATTGCTTTTGCCCGTAACTGGCATGGCAAGGCTGACGGCAGAATCACGACCATGCTCTCTCCTCATGCTCCCTACACCTGTCCTCCAGAGTTTTTCATGAAGTTTGTGCAGGCTGCCCATGATCTGGACCTGCCGATGCACACCCATATGTCCGAGACGCGCCATGAAGTGGAGCAGAACGTGGCCGACTACGGCCTGCGTCCCGTTGCGCATCTGGAGAAGCTCGGAATGTTTACCCGTCCGTCCCTCGTGGCCCACGGGGTGCATCTGAACGATGAGGAGATCGGAATTCTGGCCCGCCATAACGTTGGCGTGTCACATAACCCCGGCAGCAACCTGAAGCTGGCCAGCGGGGTTGCGCGGGTTCCTGAGCTGCTGAGAGCCGGGGTGAAAGTGTCCCTCGGTACAGACAGCGCGGCAAGCAACAACAATCTGGATATGTTTGAAGAGATGAGGCTGGCGGCTTTGATCCACAAGGGCGTAAGCGGCGATCCTACAGCGGTACCGGCTCCTGAGGCGCTTCTGATGGCGACGGAGTACGGGGCGCAGTCTATTTTCCTGAGCGGGGTAGGCCGGCTTGCAGCAGGGATGAAGGCCGACTTCATCGCACTGGATATTGACCAGCCGCATCTGCTGCCGCACACCGATCTGCTCTCCCACGCCGTATATTCGGCAAGTGCCAAGGATGTGGAGCATGTATGGGTTAACGGTAGGCAGGTTGTGAAGCATGGACAATGCCTGACCCTTGATGAAGAAGCCATCCGCCGCAAAGCACAGGAGACGTTCGAGAGCCTGCTGAAGCGGTAATTTAGGAGAACGGGAAAGGAAGCAACGCGGTGAAGAAGAAGAGGAGAAAATGGATATGGCTGGGAATTATCCTGGTGCTGCTCCTTCTGTTCGGACTTAGCCAGTTCTATGCCTACATTATGAAGGACCAGTGGAACGAGCGGAATGAAGCCAAGGAGCTGGCCCGGGCGCGTACCGGATTAACAGAGGTCACCAAGGCCCAGAAATCCGTCTGGGATGAGAATGAGATCTACTGGGTGCTGACCGGCAAGAATGAGGCAGGGACCGAGATGATGGTGTGGGTCCGTTTCACCGTGGAGGGCAAGCCTGCCGGAGGCGACAACGGCCTGTATGCCGAAGAGCTGAGTAAAGGAACCTCGGAAGAGAAGATGCGCGGGATCATTGCCGCCCAGCTGCCGGACATTACGATTGAACGGCTGCTGCCCGGTGTATACAACGGAGAATATGCCTGGCAGTTATTTTACAAAAAAGACGGGCGTTACTATTACAACTTCTACCGCTTCACAGACGGCAGCGCCATCGGTGAAGGGTACAGTCTGCCGAACCGTTAAGCTAAGCGCTCAGCGGCAGAATAATTTGCGGGAGAACAGAAATATCTGTTCTTCCGTTTTTTTATATATAAGGGCTGGAGATATTGATATACCAATTGCTACACTCAGTGTGTTCCTTATTGGCTAGCGCCAATCTGTATGTACGCTCGATCAAGGAGCTAACTTTGCACCAACGATTGGCCGATAAAAAAAGATAAGCTCATGAAACATCCAGAAATTAGTATCAAAAATTTTAAATATATTCACAACTTTATGTAAAATCGTATATACACCTGTGATATACTACTACTTGTATTAAGACATGCTTAAGAGCATGTCAGTCTCGGATAGGCGCTAGACACGCTGGCTGGTCTTTATTATAGAGTTATGCTCGGTCATTATTGAGAGGAGGACGTTTCTTGAAACTGCGTCTTATGCCTGTACTGCTAACGTCTCTGCTGTCTGCTGCATTATTGTTTGGTGGCTGGTATTCCTACCGTCAATTCGTGGTGCAGGAGCCGCTACAGAAGCTGGTATCATCCTACGAGGGAGTGAAGGATTCCCATATTACTATTAAACGCAATGAAGTCACTTTGAAACTGGATTTGCAGCCGGGCACGAAATTACGTGAGCTGGTGCAGTATGTATCGAAGGAAGGCAGCGCCGCCATCGATGGCCGGACCCTCAAGCTGGATGTAGAGCAGAAGCCGAGCGAGCTGCTGGATGAATACTGGGATAAAGCAATGTTCTCTGTAGCGGAAGCGATGGAGAGCCGGAAGTATACATTGATACCAGCGAAGCTGGATGGACTGAAGGAGCAGGACAGCAAGTACAGCGGGGTTACAGCCGCCACAGAGATTGACGACAACAATGTGTATGTAAGCCTGAGCAACGGCACAGAGAGCAAATTCATCATTCTGCCGCGTGCAGCAGCCAAGATGGGAGTGTGGAACCATGCCTAAGTACTGGAAAGAGGTTGTAGCCGGATTCGTTCCGGTCATGCTGATTTTTATGGCTTTTGTGGGGATTAATATCTTTCCTGTAATCATAGCACTGGGCATGGTTGCCGCGCTCCTGTTCATTGCCCACGCCCGCGGCGGTCTGACAGTTAATGCAGGTGCGGATAAGAAGCGCAAGAAGAACGGCCCCTCCAAGCTGACCTTTGAAGAGATCGGCGGACAGGACAATGCCAAGCAGGAGCTGCGTGAAGCGCTGGATTTCCTGATCCGGCATGAAGAAATCAGCAAGTTCGGGATTCGCCCGCTGAAGGGGATTCTGCTTACAGGCCCTCCGGGAACCGGGAAGACGCTGATGGCCAAGGCTGCGGCGCATTATACTAACTCCGTGTTTGTAGCTGCTTCGGGTAGTGAATTCGTTGAGATGTACGTCGGCGTCGGCGCCGGACGCGTACGCGATCTGTTCAAGGATGCCCGTACGCGCGCGCTCAAGGAGAATAAGCAAAGCGCAATTATTTTCATTGATGAAATTGACGTTATCGGCGGGAAGCGCGAAGGCGGGCAACAGCGTGAGTATGATCAGACGCTCAATCAGCTGCTGACCGAGATGGACGGGATTTATAACAATGATACCCCGCGCATTCTGCTGGTAGCCGCAACGAACCGCAAGGAGATGCTTGATTCTGCGCTGCTGCGTCCGGGCCGTTTTGACCGCCACATCCAGGTCGATATGCCTGACAAGAAGGGACGCAAGTCGATTCTCGATCTGCATGCCAAGAACAAGCCGCTGCATGACACCGTGAATCTGGATAAAATCGCCGAAGAAGCTTACGGCTTCTCGGGTGCGCAGCTGGAGAGCGTGATGAACGAAGCCGCAATCTACATGATGCGTGAGAATCTGACCCTGGTGGAGCAGCGTCATCTGTCGATGGCGATCGACAAGGTCATGATGGGCGAGAAGACCGACCGTGAGACCAACCATGAAGAGAAGAAGCGGGTAGCGATCCATGAGCTTGGACATGCTATTATGGCTGAGCTGCTGCGTCCCGGAAGCGTAAGCCAGGTCACACTCACCCCGCGCGGACAGGCACTCGGTTATGTACGGCATAATCCTCAGACCGAGCAGTATCTGTACACGAAGGACTATCTGGAGCATCAGATTATGATTGCCCTGGGCGGAGCTGCTGCGGAAGAGATGTATTACGGCGGACGCAGTACCGGTTCCCGCGGCGATTTCGACCAGGCGCTGAATATTGTTGAGACCATGATGAAGTCAGGGCTTACCTCGCTCGGCATTGCGAATCTGCAAATGGTTACCACTGAAGAGCTAATGAAGGAAAACAGTAAAATACTGGATGATCTGATGATCCGTACAAAGGACCTGCTGGAGCAGCAGAGAAATATATTTGATTACTCCCTTGACATTTTAATGAAGGAAGAAGTTCTCTCCGGAGAGCAATTTCGTTGTCAATTTCGTGACAGTGTCCTTTTACCGGCATAATTCTTTATGCCGGTTATTTTTTTTTACTTTTCAGACATGCTAAGATATCATTATATGTCGGGCTACTTATTTTTTTCGACAGAGAAGGTACAATACAGAAGTATAGATACCTGAAAGGATGGAGACTTTTACATGAATTTTAAGAAGATCGGTGTCATCGGCGGAGGCACAATGGGACAAGGGATTGCCGAAATGCTGGCAGCCAAAGGCCTGGATGTCATGCTGGTGGAGAAAACTGCAGAACGGCTGAACTACTCCTACGAAATGATCGAGACCAGTCTCGACAAACAGCTGGAGAAATGGGCGATTACCCAGGCGGAGAAAAAGCTGATCCTGGCCCGTATCCAAAAGGTTACACATTTCGCTGAACTCAGCTCTTGCGATATGGTCATTGAGACCATCGTTGAAGATCTGGAAGCCAAGCAAAAGGTATTCAATCAGCTGGATCAGGTGTGCCCGAGCCACATTATTCTTGCCAGCAATACGTCAACCCTTAGCTTGACGGAGCTTGCAAGCTCTACAATGTATCCGGAACGCGTGATCGGCATGCACTTCATACACCCTGTAGGGAAGGTGGACCTGGTTGAAATTGTGCGCGGTCTGAAAACCTCGGACAGCACATTTGAAGATACCAAAGCCTTTGTCGATGAGATTGTAGAGAAAAAAGGCGTTATGATCTACGAATCCCCCGGATTTGTATCTTCGCGCCTCATTTGCCTGTTCATTAACGAGGCTATGCATGTGCTGCAGGAAGGGGTTGCCTCTCCTGAAGATATTGATGACGCTATGCGCATCGGCTACCAGTTCCAGAACGGGCCGCTTGAAATGGCAGACCGCTTCGGTCTGGATTCCGTGCTTGCCGCACTTGAGAATATGTTCCGTGAATACGGCGAGCTCAAGTACCGTCCTTCGACAATCCTCAAGAAGATGGTACGTGCAGGACAACTGGGTGCGAAATCGGGCGAAGGCTTCTTCAAGTATGACAAGGATGGTGACCGTATATGAATATCTTAGTAATTAACTCCGGCAGTTCCTCATTGAAATACCAGCTGTACAATATGACAGATGAATCTGTACTCGCCAAAGGGCTGGTAGAACGTATCGGTATGGATTCTTCCATTCTGAATCACAAGCCGACCGGCAAGCAGGAAGTAACCGAAGTAAGCGAAATTCTGGAGCACAATACAGCCATCCGCAAAGTGCTTGCCTGTCTGACAGACAAAGAGCATGGCGTTATCGCTTCCACCGATGAGATTAATGCTGTGGGCCACCGTGTAGTGCACGGGGGGGAATTCTTCAAATCCTCCGCACTGGTCGATGCCGATGCGAAGACCAAGATCCGCCAGCTGTTCGACCTTGCGCCGCTGCATAACCCGGCTGCGATGATGGGGATTACCGCATCTGAGAATAACATGCCTGGTGTGCCGCAGGTTGTTGTATTCGATACTGCCTTCCATCAGACAATGCCTGAGAAGGCTTATATGTATGCCATTCCAAGAGTGCTGTACAATAAATACAAGGTCCGCCGTTATGGTGCACACGGAACTTCCCATGATTTCGTCAGCAAAGCAGCGGCTGATTATCTGGAACGTCCGCTTAATGAGCTGAAGATTATCACTTGTCACATCGGTAACGGTGCCAGTGTAACTGCAGTAGATGGCGGTATATCCGTAGATACTTCCATGGGTATGACACCGCTGGAGGGTCTGATGATGGGTACCCGCAGTGGAGATCTTGACCCGGCCATTGTTCCTTATGTAATGAATAAAGAAGAGCTGTCTGTCGGTGAAGTGAATTCCATGCTGAACAAGCACAGCGGACTCCTGGCTATTTCTGGCGTTAGCAGTGACATGCGTGATATTATTGACGGTGCGGAGAAAGGCGAGCCTAATTCTACGCTTGCTTTTGAAATGTACGAGTACCGTTTGCGTAAATATATCGGTTCTTACGCAGCTGCCATGAACGGCGTAGACGTTATCGTGTTTACTGCAGGTGTGGGCGAGAATGCTTCCCTGCTGCGCGAAAAAGTACTGAACAACCTTACGTTCCTCGGAATCGAACTGGATGCTGAAGCCAACAAGGTCCGCTCCGGCGATCCGCGCCGTATCTCTAAGGCTGATTCCAAGGTACAGGTGCTTGTGGTTCCAACGAACGAAGAGCTGGTGATTGCACGCGATACCTATCGCCTTGTGCAGGGAATGAACAGCTAAATTAGAGGAGAGATTACAGGCATGGCTAATAAGAGTGTAATCAAGAACGTGAATGAGCATGTCGGAGAGAGTGTTGTCATCGGATGTTGGGTCAACAACAAGCGCTCCAGCGGTAAAATTCAGTTCCTGCAGCTTCGTGACGGTACCGGTTATATCCAGGGGGTTGTGGTGAAATCAGAAGTCCCTGAGCAGGTCTGGGATGATGCCAAGAGCCTGACCCAGGAGAGCTCGCTGTATGTGACCGGAATCATCCGTGAGGAGCCCCGCAGCCAGTCCGGCTACGAGATGACGGTTACAGGCATTGAGGTCCTGCATCTTACCGAGAATTATCCAATTACACCGAAGGAGCATGGCGTTGACTTCCTGATGGATCACCGTCATCTCTGGCTGCGTTCCTCCAAGCAGCGGGCGGTCATGGTCATTCGTGCGGAGATTATCCGCGCGGTTCAGCAGTTCTTCAATGAGCGCGGCTTCACGAAGGTAGATCCGCCGATTCTGACACCTACGTCAGCGGAAGGCACGACCAACCTGTTCCACACCAAATATTTTGATGAGGACGCCTATCTGACCCAAAGCGGACAGCTGTACATGGAAGCCGCCGCCATGGCTCTGGGACGCGTCTATTCATTCGGCCCTACTTTCCGGGCAGAGAAATCCAAGACCCGCCGTCACTTGATCGAGTTCTGGATGATTGAGCCGGAAATGGCCTTCACTGATCATGAAGAGAGCCTGTGCGTGCAGGAGGAGTTCATCAGCTTCGTCGTGCAGTCCGTGCTTACGAATTGCCGTGCTGAGCTGGAGGCGGTGGGCCGCGATGTCTCGAAGCTGGAGAATATCAAAGCGCCGTTCCCGCGCATCAGCTATGATGATGCCATCAAGTTCCTGAATGAAAAAGGCTATGAAATTGCCTGGGGCGATGATTTCGGGGCTCCTCATGAAACGGCGATTGCCGAGATGAGCGACAGACCGGTCTTCATCACCCACTACCCGGCTTCCTTCAAGGCCTTCTATATGAAGCCGCATCCTGATCGTCCGGAAGTAGTGCTGTGCGCGGATATGATCGCTCCTGAAGGCTACGGGGAGATTATCGGCGGATCACAGCGTATCGATGATCCGGCGCTGCTGGAAGCCCGCTTCAAGGAACATAACCTGTCGATGGACACCTACAAATGGTACATGGATCTGCGCACCTACGGCACGGTTCCACACTCCGGCTTCGGTCTGGGGCTGGAGCGTACAGTGGCCTGGATCTGCGGTCTGGACCACGTCCGTGAGACGATTGCCTTCCCTCGTACACTCTACCGTCTTTACCCTTAAGAATAGGGAAAGGGGGCTTAAGTATGGACGGAAAAGGTTGGAATACCTGGGGCGAAGGCGCAGCCTTCGGCCTGGAGAACGGAATGGCCGTCATTCCTTATGCACTCCTGAAATATTACCGGAAGCTGAATCTGACCGGCAGCGAAGCGATGCTGCTGATTCATCTGCTCTCCTTCAGACAGGTGGAGGGAATTGATTTCCCTTCTCTGGAGGAGCTGCAGGCTGTAACCGGGCGCAGTATTCCGGTAATTGCCGGAGAGCTGCAGAAGCTCATGAAGGAAGGGTTCATCAGCATTGACGGAGATAACGACGAGCTGAGGGACATCCATTATGAGCGTTATAACTTCTCCGGCTTATATGCGAAGCTGGGTGCTTATCTGGCGGAAATTGCGCAGACAGCGAATCCTCAGGAGAAGCCGGCCCGGACTGGGAATGAGCCGGGTTCAAGGGCAGCCGCTCATCACTCCGGGGCTCCCGCCCCGGAAGGGGGGTATGGCCGCCCGGCAGCACCGGCGGGTCAAGACGCCGAGGAGAGCCGCAGTCTGTTCAGCATTTTCGAGAAGGAATTCGGCCGTCCGCTGTCACCGATGGAATGCGAATCCATCTCCAGCTGGGTGGATGAAGACCGCTATCCCGAGGAACTGATCCTGCTCGCGCTGAAGGAGTCGGTCTTTGCCGGGAAGGTTCATTTCCGGTACATAGACCGCATTCTGCTGGAATGGGCCCGCAACCGGGTGAAGAATGCCCAGGATGTCAAAGCCTATTCCCAGAAATTCCGGGGCGGAGGACGTTGAGCGGAGCGAGGTAGATATATGCTTGTCCAGGGCAAGGCCTGGCTGGTTAAGGTGTTTCTTAAGTCATGTATGTGGCTTAAGGAACACCTTTTTGTATTTGCTGCTTGGGAGTTAGCTGAAAGCTGGCGGGATAAGGCCTCACAACCTGCGAACAGCCCGCAGTCCCTTCACTTCGAAGGAACTGCGGGCTGCTATGTTGTCGTAAAAAGTTGTGGAAAGTAATCAATAACTAGGCCAAAAAAATTAGTGCAGCTCCTGCTCCAGGGCCGAGCCCATCTCGCGCGAGCGTTCCGCGCAGCGGTTAACGGCAGCAATGACGGTCTCGAAGAAGTCTCCGCGCTCCAGCACTTCAATTGCCGCTTGCGTAGATCCATTCGGTGAAGTGACCTTCTTGCGCAAGGCGGCAGGCTCTTCGCCGGTCTGCTGAACCATGCGGGCTGCGCCCAGCACCGTCTGGACCGTCAGCTCACGGCTCTGCGCAAGCGGCAGTCCTCCGCGGATTCCGGCGGCAATCATCGCCTCCATCATGTAATAGATGTAAGCCGGTCCGCTGCCGGAGATCCCGGTTAAGGTCTCCATCCGTTCTTCGTCAATGACCGCTGTCAAGCCGACCGCTTCGAAGATATTAAGGGTAGTGCGGCGGCTGTCCTCGCCAACCTCCTTGGAGAAGGCGATCCCGGTAGCACCAAGGCCGATGGAGCTTGAGGTATTGGGCATGGAGCGCACCACAGGCTGCGGTTTACCCAGCAGGCCTTGCATCGTACGGATGGTAAGCCCGGCAATTACGGAGATGACGAGCTGATCCGGCGACAGCAGCGGGCCCAGTGAACGGAGTGCTTCGGCAGCGTCTTTGGGCTTCATGGCCAGAACGATGACCGGCGCAGTACGCAGGGCTTCGAGCTTGGACTCGGGAGCGTTATAGCCGAGTACGCCGTACCGGCTGCGGAGTTCAGCCAGACGTTCGCTGCTGCTGCGGTTCAGCATAATTATTCGATCCGATTCCACTACATTCCGGGCGATCAATCCCCGCACAATGGCCTCAGCCATCGAGCCTGCGCCATAAAAAACGATATTATGATTGATGAGCGGAATTGCTGGTTGCTGGCACATGGCTGGCAGTCCCCCTATAAGTTGAGTGAGTTAACCCCTGATTTGGCCGGAGCCGTGAATCATATATTTGGTTGAAGTGAGTGCAGGTAGTCCCATAGGCCCGCGGGCGTGGAGCTTCTGGGTGCTGATGCCGATCTCGGCGCCGAAGCCGAATTCAAAGCCGTCCGTGAACCGGGTAGAGGCATTGTGGTACACCGCCGCAGCATCCACCTCCTGCAGGAAGCGGGCTGCATTCGCAGCGTCTTCAGTCACAATACACTCGGAATGCTTGGTGCCGAACTCTGCGATATGCCCAAGAGCCTCTTCAAGCGTGTCCACGATACGGATGTTAAGAATATAATCGTTGTATTCTGTGGCGAAGTCCTCCGGCGCGGCAGGCACAGCCCACGGGATAAGGGCCACGGTATCCTGGCAGCCGCGCAGTTCCACACGGGCCTCACGGAAGGCTTCAGCGAGTGCGGCCAGATGCTCTTCGGCGTAAGCGCGGTGAACCAGCAGCGTCTCCATTGAATTGCAGACCGAAGGCCGCTGTGCCTTAGCATTTACGCTAATGCGCTGCGCCATTTCCGGGTTGGCACTTGCATCCAGATAAGTATGGCATATGCCTGCGCCGGTTTCAATAACGGGTACGGTGGCATTCATCACCACATTCTGAATCAGAGAGCTTCCCCCGCGCGGGATGATAACATCCAGCAGCCCGTTCAGCTTCAGCATCTCATCGACAGAAGAGCGGTTCGGATCTTCGATCAGCTGCAAGGCATCCGGCGGGAGGGCGGTATCCGCAAGCGCGCGGTGCAGCACCTTGGCGATGGCGCGGTTGGAGGAGAGGGCGGAGGAGCCGCCGCGCAGCACCACTGCATTGCCGGTCTTGAGACATAGCCCGGCAGCGTCAACGGTGACGTTGGGGCGTGCTTCATAGATAATGCCGATCACTCCAAGCGGAACCCGCACCTTCTCGATGTGCAGACCGTTAGGTCGTTCAATCGTCTCCAGATTGTCGCCAACCGGATCAGGCAGTACGGCGATCTGCTGCAAGCCTTCGGCGATGCTGTCAATCCGGCCCGTATCCAGGGCCAGCCGGTCAAGCATCGATTCCGGTGTTCCGTTTAACCGTCCCCGCTCCAGGTCTTCGGCGTTGGCGGCAATAAGGTACTCGGCCTCTGCGCGCAGGGCGGCAGCCATCGCAAGCAGGGCTTCATTCTTCTGCCCGGTAGTCAGGCTTGCGAGTACCCCTGTGGTTGCTTTGGCCAGCGTTGTCTTGTGTACCACTTCACTCATGCTTATTCCTCCTTAAAAGTTGTGTGAGATTAACGCAGCGTAATCCACTCGTCTCGGTGGATAACCTCCAGCCGGTGTACTTCACCGAGCCTCGGAACAATCTCGCGGCTGGGAAGCCCCTGAATGCTGCGGAGCTGGGTGTCATCATAATTGACGATGCCCCGTCCCAGCAGCTTCGCATCCGGGCCAAGCACTTCGACGACATCTCCGGAATGGAAGCTGCCCTCAATTCGTCTGACCCCGACCGGCAGCAGGCTATGCCCTCCATGCAGCAGAGCTTCAACGGCTCCGTCATCGACATACAGTGAACCAAGCGGGGTGGACATGAAGCCCAGCCACTGTTTTTTGACGGGCAGAGAAGATAGTGTGGTGGCAAAATAAGTGCCTTTGCCCGTTCCGGCCGCAGCCATGGATAAATCCCCGGGCTCTGTCACCCGGCCCACGAAGACCGGGACGCCGCCCCGCGTAGCAATCTTGGCCGCATCGATCTTGGAGCGCATGCCGCCGGTTCCCACGCTGGAGCCTGCCCCGCCTGCAATGGCATAGATCTCAGGCGTAATCTCTTCAATGTGCTGATACCGCACTGCATCCGGGTGCTTGCGTGGATCGCCGCTGTAGACACCGTCCATATCGGTCAGCACCAGCAGGTGCGAGGCCTTCAGTAGATTGGCGACCAGCGCCGACAAGGTATCATTGTCCCCGAATTTAAGCTCATCCACCGACACGGTATCGTTCTCGTTGAACACGGGCACTGCGCCTTGCCGGAGTAATTCTTCCACCGTCATCATGGCATTGTTCATGGCCCGGCGGCTGCAGAAGTCTGTGCGGGTCAGGAGAATTTGTGCAGTGGGAATGCCATGCTCTGCGAAGGCCTCCTGATAGGCCTGCATCAGCATAACCTGTCCTACCGCTGCGGCCGCCTGCTTCTCATGCAGCAATCTGGGGCGGGAGGAATAACCGATGCCCCGGAATCCGGCAGCGACCGCCCCGGAGGTGACCAGCAGCACTTCACAGCCTTCCTCACGGAGGGCGGCAATCTCGGCTGCGAAGAAGGCTACAGCCTCACGGTTGAGGCCGCCTTCGGGACCCGTGAGCGAGCTGCTGCCGATTTTGACCACAACTCTTGTTGTCATTGTCTTTCACTTTCCTCTCGAGTATTAATACCTGTTAAGCCCGAAAATGACAAAAAGCCCCCATCCTTAGACTTAAAGGACGAAAGCTTGATTAACTTCCGCGGTACCACCTTCATTGATGAGGGTTCATCCGACTTCATTCTCATAACGGGAGTATCCGTCCTGCATGGCAGGCCGCTCAGGGGTAGGATTCAGAATGGTCATTCGCGGTAGATTCTCCCACCCTTCAGGAATCTACTCTCTGCACACGAATATACGCCAATTCTTACTGGTCCCGTCAGCACGTTTCACTATTTGTCACTTAGGATACCATGGGGCAGCAGGGTTTGCAAAGAGGCGCAGACAAATTTATTCCGGAAGCGCAGGCGGCGGATTGGATGTTTGGGCTTCGGGGGAACGGGTAAAATACTTATAATCTATAACCAGGAGGTGGATGATTTGAGTAAAAGCAGCGATGCAAGGCAGGATCAGAATCCGAATGCCAAAGAAGCCGCCGAATTTCAAAATCAGACGATCCGCGAATTTGTAGAGGAAAAGGCCGGAAATAACCGTACAAAGGGACCGGTTGACGAGAGCACAGCCCGCCTGCCCGATGATCAGAACCGTCTGATTTCACAGCATAACCTGCGTAAATAATAATATTAATAAGGCTTATTCAAGAGGCTCTAATACCTGGACCAGCCTATAACGCGATAAACAAGCGCCGATTCTGCCGTATGGCATGAATCAGGCGCTTGTTTCGTTTCGCCGGGGGTTGTGGCTGTAGGATAAACAGGCTCTTTTATATCGAGAACACTGCTAAATTGAACAATATGCCTGACACCATAAGCATTAGCCTGAACTATAATATTCTAACTTGCATAAGAAGGAGGAGTTAGATTGTCCAATCCAAATCTGCCCAACATTACGCCAACGATCACCTTATCACGAGACGATGTGCTTAATATGCTGTTCTCTTCCATTGCGATGGAAGAGTTGGGCCTGGCGCATGTTATTAATGCCGAAGGGGAAAAAATCCAGTTTGCCTTAGGTACCCTTCCGGGTATCACACCCTCTACGCTTGCGGAGGTTCTTCAGGTCAACAGCAGCACGCAGTCCATGCTTGATACCATATTCCGTCAGGAAATGATGCTGGATTCGAAACTGAAAACCGCTGCTGCTATCCCGTCATTACCCGGGCCAACAGGAGCCACAGGGATAACCGGATTAGCTGGTGAGGTAAGCAGCGTCAATGGTTTGACAGGCGATGTTGTGCTGGGTGCAACCGCCGGTGTTTTTCCGATCAACAATGATGAACCGTCTACGCAAGACTTAGATCAATTAATAAATGCAGGGGTGTATAGCTCGGGAGATCCCAATGGGGGGGCACCGCTGAATGGTCCGCCAGGAGTTGACCATCCTCCGGTATGGACGATTTATGTCTCCCAGGTAGGAGCATACATCCAGCAGTTGTATATTTCCAATCCGGTATTGTATTACCGCAGCAGCCCGGACAATGGGCAGACCTGGTCGCCTTGGGAAGAAATTGGTGCGCAGGGCATAACCGGAGCCACCGGCGAGACTGGAGCGACAGGTGTAACCGGGGCGACAGGTGTAACCGGGGCGACGGGTGTGACTGGTGCAACGGGCGTGACCGGAGAGACAGGTGTGACCGGAGCCACCGGTGTGACCGGAGAGACGGGTGTGACCGGAGCCACCGGTGTGACCGGAGAGACCGGTATGACCGGAGAAACCGGCATGACCGGAGAGACCGGTATGACCGGAGTGACGGGTATGACCGGAGAGACCGGCATGACCGGAGAGACCGGTATGACCGGAGTGACGGGTATGACCGGAGAGACCGGCATGACCGGAGAGACGGGTGTGACAGGAGCCACTGGTGTGACCGGAGAGACGGGTGTAACCGGAGAGACGGGTGTGACTGGAGAGACGGGAGCGACTGGAGAGACCGGCATGACCGGAGAGACCGGCATGACTGGAGCGACCGGAGTGACTGGAGAGACCGGCATGACCGGAGAGACCGGCATGACTGGAGCAACCGGAGTGACTGGAGAGACCGGCATGACCGGAGAGACCGGGATGACCGGAGCAACCGGTGTGACGGGTGTGACCGGAGTGACCGGAGAGACCGGGATGACCGGAGCGACCGGGGAGACGGGTGTGACCGGAGTGACCGGAGAGACCGGGATGACCGGCGCGACCGGCGCGACGGGTGCGACGGGTGTGAGCGGAGCAACTGGCTTGACTGGGGCCACAGGCGTGACGGGTGCAACGGGTGTTACAGGGGCGACTGGAATAACGGGGCCTATTATTGTTAGCAACAATGCGATGTTTGAACCTACTGCGGTGGCTGTCCCTTCAACCCTAACGCCTATTGTATTTTCAGAAAATTTTAATAATGGCAGCGGAATTCAACTTGGAACACCTGCAAGCAACATAAATCTGTCACCAAACAGCTTATATTATATCTCGTTTACCATAACCATTGCGTTATCGGATGAAGCAAACAGTGTAACCGCTGGACAGATCGTAGTTAATTTGAACGGTAATGTCCAGCCAATTACGGTTACCGGACAGAAAAATGGCGGAACCGGAGCTACCGTTTACTTTTCTCTAGAAGGAAATGGTTTTATCCCTACCGCCGCCAACCCTAATGTTTTGACTATCGCTGCTATTTATACTCTAAGTAGTGGTACGGCGAATTTTGTTCCGGATCGGTCCAACTTGAGTATTATACGCTTTGCTTAAACGGACAGATATCGCAATTGTACAGGAAGAATAAAAGGGATGAACAAGGGACTACAAGTCCCTTGTCCATCTTGTGAAAAAGGAGGGAATCACTTGTCAAATCCTAATTTGCCAAATATCACCCCAATAATATCCTTGTCGCGAGACGATGTGCTCAATCTGTTGGTATCTTCCATTGCGATGGAGGAATTAGGCTTGGCGCATATCATCAATGCCGAAGGAGAGAAGCTTCAGTTCGCACTCGGCACCCTTCCGGGAACGACTCCCAGTACGCTTGCCGAAGTACTTCAGGTCAACAGCAGTATGCAATCCATGCTGGATACGGTGTTCCGCCAGGAAATGATGCTGGATTCCAAGCTGCGGACCGCTTCGAACGTTCAACCTGTTATTGGTGCTATTGGACCTACCGGAGTTACAGGGCCGGCAGGGGGAGTGCTTAGTGTCAACGGGTTAACGGGAGATGTGGTGCTCGGTGTAACAGCCGGTGTTTTTCCGATCAGTAATAATGAACCGTCTACCAGCGATTTGAATGGCTTCAATAGTGCTGGTGTGTATAGCTCGGGAGACGCCAATGGGGGGGCGCCGGTGAATGGTCCTCCGGGGGTCGCTCACCCGTCTGTATGGACGATATATGTATCCCGTGTTGGCAACTATGTCCAGCAGCTTTATATCTCCAATCCGGCCTTGTTTTATCGCAGCAGTCAAGATGGCGGGGTGACATATCCCGGCGGTTGGATCCCGGTTGGAATGCAAGGTGCAAGCGGGATGACTGGGCCTGGCATAACCGGGGTAACCGGGTTGACCGGCATAGCCAAGGTAACGGGCACCACCGGGCTAACAGGTGCGACGGGGCTAACAGGTGCGATGGGTGTGACTGGCGCGGCACAGGCAACCGGTGAGACAGGTGCGACTGGAGCGACCGGTGAGACGGGTGCGACTGGGCTGACCGGTGAGAGGGGTGTTACTGGTGCGACGGGACTAACCGGTGAGACAGGTGTAACCGGTGGAGCCGGTATGACCGGTGAGACAGGAGCGACGGGAGCAACGGGACTAACCGGTGAGACGGGTATAACCGGGGACACTGGCGTGACCGGCGCAACGGGTGAGACAGGAGCGACCGGAGTAACTGGAGCGACGGGAGCGACAGGTTCAACTGGTGTGACAGGTGTTACAGGCGAGACAGGGGCCACCGGGGTAACGGGTACCACGGGTGTGACAGGTGTTACAGGCGAAACCGGGGAAACAGGTGAGACTGGAGCGACCGGCCTGACCGGCACGACAGGTGTGACAGGTGCATCGGGTATGACCGGAGCGACCGGGGAAACAGGTGCGACCGGGGTGACTGGCATCACCGGTATGACAGGAGTAACAGGTGCTGCAACAGGCGCCACGGGTGTGACCGGCGTGACTGGAGTAACAGGCTTAACCGGGGTGACGGGCGCGGTGACAGGAGGAACGGGCGCAACTGGAGTAACCGGTGCGACAGGGGTAACCGGCGCAACGGGCTTAACCGGTTTGACGGGCCCGACGGGGCCTGTGGCTAACAATGCCATGTTTTACCCTTCGGGTCCAGTAACAACAACACCTACAAATATTACATTTACAACAAATTTTATTAATGGCACTGGTATCTCCTTAGTGAACGCCGGCACCGGCATTCAGTTGCTGCCCAATAGCATCTACTTCGTGTCGTTCAATTTAAGAATTCAGATATCGATTGGAACTAGCCCTGTCACTGCCTCTCAGATATTGGTTTTTCTGGACAACGTTCAACAAAATATAAGCACTGGGACGCAGAAAAACGCAGGCGTTACTGCTTCTGGCGCCTTTACACAGGAATCCAGTGGTCTAATTAAGACTGGCGCAGGACCTACTCCAACGTTAACCTTGACAGCATCTATCACTCTTCCAGCGGGCACCGCTCAGTTTTCTCCCACTACTTGGTCGAATTTGAGCATTTTTCAGGTCTTGTAGTTCAATCGCCACGGGGCAAGAGCAGCAAGAACGCTAACGGTTCGGGATGATAAACGTATATCTGGTTGCTCTTAATCCTGAGAAAACACCTTCAAGTCCGGAAAACCTGCCGAGAGACGGGAAAGGGATGCGAAGGTGTTTTCTTCTATGAATTACCCGAGGCCAGAGTGAAACTGAAATATTCAAATCCTGAAAATGGATGCGATCAAGACATTAGTTGTCGGTCAGGCCGGCAACGGTTGCCTTGAAGGTTTCGATAAAAGCTTCGGCTGCGCGGGATAAATAACGCCCGCGACGGTAGGCTATCACCAGGGTGCGGCTGGGCACCGGCTCCGCCAAGGAAAGATAGACCGGCACGAATTCGCTCCGGGGAGCGCGTGCGATGAAATGCGGCACCAGTGTAACGCCCATCCCGGCCGCAACCAGCGACTGCACCGTTTCCATATTATTGCTCTCAAAGACGATCCGCGGTTCAAAGCCGGCAGCGCGGCACAGCTCCACAGTCATTTTACGGAAGCCCTGGCCCTCTTTGAGGACAATGAATGGTTCATCCCTAAGCTCTGCCAAGCTTGTGCGGATGTCCTGTGATTCACGGCCGGCCAGCGGGTGCCCAGGCGGGACTGCAAGATCAATCCGCTCCTCACCAAGCACCTCGTAGGCCAGAGTCGGTATGGCAAGCGGCAGCGAGAGGAGGCTGAGATCGGTCTGTCCGCTGGCCGTCAGCTTCTCCAGATTCATGGAGGAGTCCTCCAGCAGGGTGATTTCGACCTCCGAATATTTATGTTTGAATACTGGCAGCACATGCGGGAGCAAATGCGCTCCGGTGATCGGCATGCTGCCGACCATGACGCGTCCGGTGCGGAGTTGGGAGATATCGGACATCTCTTGCCGCAGCAGTTCCACAGCATCAATAATAACCTGGGCCTGTTCAACGAATTTCTCACCGGCATAGGTCAGCTCCACAGAGCTGGTATTACGCTGGAAGAGCAGCACGCCAAGCTCCTTCTCCAGCTTCGACAGCTGTTGGCTGAGTGAAGGCTGGGCGATATGCAGCTTCTCCGCCGCGCGTGAGAAATTCCGTTCGGCTGCGATCTGCAGCGTGTATTGCAGTTGTCTGAGTTCCATACATAAGCTCCTTTAATGAGTAGATCATCTGTTTATAAGTATAACCTATAAACCCTATAGAAATCATATCTTGGAATTATAAACGTACCGATGTTATATTTAGTACATTCAAGAGAGACTCCACGCTCTCTTCATAGGAACGATTCTACTATATGAGGTGAAATTCATGGGCAACAAGACAATGTTTGAAAAGATTTGGGAGAATCACGTTATTCATCAGGAAGAGGGCAAGCCGAGCATTATTTATATCGATCTTCATCTGGTTCATGAAGTAACTTCCCCGCAGGCCTTTGAAGGACTGCGCCTGAGCGGCCGCAAGGTCCGCCGTCCGGGACTTACCTTTGCCACGATGGATCATAACGTCCCTACCAAAGACCGTTTCAATATTACGGATCCCATCTCCAAGCAGCAGATTGATACACTCTCGCAGAACTGCCGTGATTTCGGCGTAAGATTGTTTGATCTGAATGATATTGACCAGGGTGTCGTTCACGTAATGGGTCCTGAGATTGGCCTGACCCATCCCGGCAAGACGATCGTCTGCGGGGACAGCCATACTTCCACTCACGGAGCCTTCGGTGCACTGGCCTTCGGGATCGGCACCAGCGAGGTTGAGCATGTGCTTGCAACCCAGTGTCTGCAGCAGTCCAAGGCCAAGACCATGGAGGTCCGCTTCACCGGCAGCCGTAATCCGGGAGTGACTGCCAAGGATATGATTCTCGGCGTAATTGCCAAATACGGAACGGACTTCGCAACTGGCTATGTTATCGAATATACCGGCGAAGCTATCCGTGAGCTGTCGATGGAAGAGCGCATGACCGTCTGCAACATGTCGATCGAAGGCGGGGCCAGAGCGGGCCTGATCGCACCGGATGAGACGACCTTCAATTATCTGCGCGGACGTCAATATGTGCCGCAGGGCGAAGCGTATGATGCCGCCGTTGAGACCTGGAAGGGCCTTGTAAGTGACGAAGGCGCCCAGTATGATACTGTCGTGGAATTCGATGTGGAGACACTGATTCCGCAGGTTACCTGGGGTACCAGCCCTGGTATGGGAACGGATATCAACTCCACCGTTCCGAATCCTGCTGAATTCACTACCGAGAATGAACGCAAAGCAGCCGAGAAGGCGCTTGAATATATGGATCTGGTCCCTGGAACACCTATCTCTGAGATCGGGATTGATTATGTCTTCATCGGTTCCTGTACCAACGGCCGGATTGAGGATCTGCGAGCCGCTGCTGAAGTAGCCAAAGGCCATAAGGTATCCGAAAAGGTTACAGCCATCGTTGTGCCCGGCTCCGGGCGCGTGAAGATGCAGGCCGAGAAGGAAGGTCTGGACAAAGTATTCATCGAAGCGGGATTCGAATGGCGTGAAGCCGGCTGCAGTATGTGCCTGGCGATGAATCCGGATGTTCTGCAGCCGGGACAGCGCTGCGCCTCTACTTCCAACCGTAACTTCGAAGGACGCCAGGGACGCGGCGGACGCACGCATCTGGTCTCACCCGCCATGGCGGCAGCGGCAGCCATCAAGGGACGTTTCACGGATGTACGTGACTGGAACTACAAGACGGAAGCCGTCAACTCATAGAATAATGGAGAGAGCAGGAGGATACAGCTAATGGATGAATTCAAGAAATTAACAGGAATTGTAGCCCCGGTAGACCGGGTTAATGTAGATACGGATGCGATTATTCCCAAGCAGTTTCTGAAACGGATTGAGCGCACAGGTTTTGGCCAATTTCTTTTTTACGAATGGCGTTTTGATGAAGCGGGCAATGACAATCCGGCATTTGAGATGAATAAGCCGCGTTATAAGGGAGCCTCTGTACTGATCTCCCGCGCGAATTTCGGCTGCGGCTCCTCCCGGGAGCATGCGCCCTGGGCCATCATGGATTACGGGTTCAGAGTGGTTATCGCGCCATCCTATGCCGACATCTTCTATAACAACTGCTTCAAAAACGGCATTCTTCCGATCAAGCTCTCGGAAGCGCAGGTAGACGATCTGTTCAGCCGCACGGCTGAGCATGAAGGCTACACGCTTACAGTGGATCTTGAGAACAACAAGCTGAGTGACGATTATGGCCTTGCCATCACCTTTGAACTGGATGAGCACCGCCGCCAGTTCCTGCTGCAGGGGCTGGACGATATCGGTCTGACGCTTCAGCATGCCGATGAGATTGCTGCTTATGAAGAGCGTCATGCAGCCAAGCTTTTCGCTTAAGCCGTAAGCCTATTTCGGTCCAAAAGACCGGGTAACCGGCGAAATAATCCGTATTGTTTACGGATTTTACACAAAACTTCTATTTCCGGGTGTCGGAAATAGAAGTTTTTTTGCTATAATCGAGATATTATTGCCTGCGAAGGCAACTTTTGGGGATTCATGTCGTCTTAATCTTATCTGCAAATCTATCAATGGCCAAAGGAGAGGAAAGGATGAAGAAAGCCGGACAACGGGTGTTGCTTCTACTGCTGCTGCCACTGCTCCTACTGTCATTCGCCGGCCACAAAGCTGCGGCAGCCGGGACAACCCCCGGAAAGATCGTGATGGACAGCAGGGAGCTTGCCCTGCCCAAGGGGGTAATTCTCGAGAACGTGAATGGAAGCGTTATGATCCCGATCCGCGTGGTGGTGGAGAATCTGGGCTTCGAAGTGCTGTGGGAACAGAGCAGCCGCAAGGTCACTGTCCAGCAGGATGGTAAATCTGTACAACTCGCAGTGGGAAGCACCACTGCACAAGCCGATGGTGTGAACCTGACGCTCAATGCCGCACCTAAGCAGAACGGCGGGACGGTACTGGTGCCCATCCGTTTTGTCGGCGAGCAATTCGGTCTTAGCGTCGGCTGGGACAATGCGGATAAGACCGTCTACTTAAGCGGAGGAGTGAGTGAGTCTGCGCCGGTCACTTCAGATCCGCTGCCGTCAGCCACTCCAGCTCCATCAGCATCAACAGCAGGGGCTCCAGTGGCAGTTCAGACACCGTCTCCGACCACTCCGCCTCAGGCGGGCTCAGAGACGCTGGAGGAATTGGACGGAAGCATTATAGCTACTCCGACTCCAGCAGCCACATCACCTGTGGTGAAGGGGGCGGTCTTCAGCGAGAACCGGCTGATTATAGCCGCTGCCGGAGGGGCCAAGGCTACGGTTACGAGAGTTACCGGACCCGACCGGATTGTAGTGGATTTTGCCGGAGCGGCATTTGCCCCTGATTTCAGCGGGAGCTTCCCTGGCGTGTCCACGGGAGGAAGTCCGCAGGGTAAGCTGGATGTTAGCGGCTACCCGCTTGTGTCTGAAATACGCTATGCGTTGTTCAGCGCCAGTCCCCCGACGGTCAGATTCGTAATCCAGACTGCGGGCTATCAGAATTATCAGGTAAGTACGGATGACAGTACAGGATTAGTCACGATAGATCTCAATGCAACGGGCAGCGGGACGGAGGCACCTGTAAATCCGGGATTCACCGGAAGGCCGATTATTGCGCTTGATGCCGGACACGGGGGCAAGCAATCGGGTGCGGTCAGTCTTACCGGCAAGCTGGAAAAGACCTTCAATCTCGCAGTGATCCTTAAGGCTGGGGCTATTCTAACACAGGAAGGCTGGGCAGATGTCATATATACCCGTACTTCAGATGTTACGCTGGGTCTGCAGGACCGTGTGAAGATTGCCCAGGCGGCGAATGCTACGCTGTTCGTATCTCTTCATGCGAATTCACTAGATGTAACCTATCCGAACCGGAGCAAAGTTAACGGCAGTGAGACCTACTACAGCCGCAGCGAGAGCCTGCCGCTTGCCGAGATCATGCAAAAGCATCTGGTAGCGGGAACCGGCCTCAAAGACAATGGGGTCCGCTCGAAGAGCCTGCATGTTACCCGGGAGACCCGGATGCCTGCGATTCTGCTGGAGGCTGGCTATCTGACCAATCCGGGAGATGAAGCAGCCCTGTACAGCGAACAGATGCAGAATAATCTGGCCCGCGAGATCGTAGCAGGAATTAAGGAATATCTTGGACTGTAGATTAGCAACGAACGGAGTTGTCTGTACCCGTACTACATACAGTTTAGCTTGGAGAATACACAGACATTTCCACTTTGATTGGGATTTATTCGCAACTTTTAAGTTCTAAAGGCGTCTACACTATGTCGAAGGTTGTCAGTTGGCATGCCATCAAGAACGCTCGATTGGGGGCGGAATACTAGAGTCTTAGAGGTGAAGAATGAAGAAATTTGCTTTTATGCTGTTGTTGCTGCTCTTTGTTGTGGTGCTGCCGGGGCATGGACAAGCCGCTGCCGGCCAGAACAAGATCTTCCTGGATGGCCAGGAGATGAATGCAGGACAAGACGTTACGGTGGAAAATGTAAATAACTCCATCATGGTGCCGCTAAGAATGATTGCTGAGAACCTTGGATACAAGGTGGACTGGAATCAGTCAAGCAAGACCGTCAAGATTGAACAGCAGGGTAAGACCATACAGCTGATCGTAGATCAGACTGCGGCATCCGTCGACGGCAAGACAGTGGTAATGACGACGGCGCCGCTCCTGCGGAACGGCACGACACTCGTACCGATCCGGTTCATAGGTGAGCAGTTCGGGCTTACGGTCAAATGGGATAACACGAAGAAGATTGTAGATCTTATTACCCCGCCGATTCCTGAGCCTAACACTGACCCGGGACAAAGTAACGGGGACGGAGGAACGGTTGTAGTACCGCCGGGAGAACCCTCAAGCAACCTGAGTATGATCAACGGCATCAGCTTCAATGAGAACCGGTTCACGATTGCCCTTGACGGCAATGCCGAGCCGAAGGTCTCCAAGATCAGCGGGCCGGACCGCATCATTATTGATCTCCCGAATGCCACATTCTCGGATGTATTCGGGACAGGGCAAATCCTTGACCCTGACCTGAACGGAAGCCTTACGGTTACGGATTATCCGGATGTCTCAGGTATCCGCTATTCGCTGTATGGTACTGATCCGTATACCGTCCGTTTTGTGATTGATCTCAATACCCCCAAAAATTATAGCGTAGAGGTATCGGGAGATGCCTCCAAGCTCATTGTCATTGATTTGAACGCCCAGACTCCAGGCGACACTTCAACGCAGCCCGGCAACAGCGGGCGCAAGCTGGTTGTACTGGATGCCGGTCATGGCGCCAAGGATTCAGGGGCTGTAGGCGTTACCGGCAAATATGAGAAGAATTTCAACCTGGCCGTGATTCTGAAGGCGGCTGCGCTGCTGAAGCAGGAGAACAAAATTGATGTAGTGCTGACGCGCAGCGATGATACCTTCCTTGAACTGAAGGAAAGGGCGGCAATCGCCAATAACCTCGGTGCGGATCTGTTCATTTCCGTCCATGCCAACAGCAGCGGATCAGCGGCTGCGAGCGGAACGGAGACCTACTATCAGCGCGGAGACAGCAAAGCCCTGGCGAATGTGATGCACAAGTATCTTGTGCAGGCTACAGGACTCAGCAACCGGGGAGTGCGCTACGGCAACTTCCATGTGATACGCGAGACGAAGATGCCTGCGGTACTGCTGGAGGTTGGCTATCTCAGCAATAAGAAAGACGAGGCTCTGCTGTTCACTGAAGCGCTGCAGAACAATGTAGCCGCATCGATGGCCAGCGGAATTAAAGAGTATCTCGGGATTCAATAACAACGGGCGGCAGCAGGGGCCGCAGAGTCGGATGTAGACCCTATATTGTGGTCAAAAGGACTTTGCGGTCCCTCCTGCCCATATTCATCTGAGGGGGTTAATCAAATGAACAAGAAATTGACATATGCAGGGATCGCTGCGATGCTGCTTCTCGTAATTTCGGGCTGCGGCGATAAACCTACGGCTGCACCGGCCGATGCGTCCGGTCAGGATTCAACCTCGGTATCCAGCGGCGCTGAAGGAAATAATGCCGGGAATGACAGCCCTACGGCCACCCCGGCAGCTACAAGTACACCTGAGCCTACACCTGAAGCAACTGTGACTCCGGCGGCTCCGGCGGCTACGGAAGCACCAGCCGTGTCTGAGAAGCAGAGCCTTAAGATCAAGACGTATTATACAGACCTGCAACAGAACGACCTGATTCCGGCTGAAGTCACTATCACCTTCAAGGATGCCAAGCAGAAATATACGGAAGCCTTCAAATCACTCCAGAGGAGCGAGAATGCTGACCAGATTCCGTTGTGGAACAAGATTGAACTGAAATCACTGGAATTCTCGGGCGGACAGATTGTGATGGATATTCATAAACCGGATGAGGCACAGCTTGGTGCAGGCGGTGAGGCTCTGGCGATCGGCGCATTGTCCCAGATGTTCTTCCAGTTTGATGAAGTGAAGAATATCGATGTGCTGGTAGACGGAGAACAGGTAGAGAGCCTGATGGGACATGTGGATCTTGTGCATCCAATCACCCGCGAGAACAACGGATTGTAAGCATTAGGCAGGAATAAGCCGGATGGCTGACGAAATGTCCAACATAGAAATCCAGATAAGCCATAGAGAGGGGAATATCGAATTGTCCGGTCCAAAACGATTAAAGCGTACGGTTCAATCTTATTCTGTAAAAGCGGTCTCTGCCGTTCTGGCCGGTGCGATGGTGCTTGGCGGGGCAGGGGCTGCCTTTGCCGACAGTTCTTCAACTGGAGCAGCGGTTGCTGCGGCAACTCCGCAGACGGCTGCATCTGCTTCAGGGATTTTCAGTGATGTCAAGACGGGCTTCTGGGCCGAAAAGCATATCTACAAGCTGGCGACCCAGGGAATTGTGGTCGGTAATAACGGCCTGTTCCGTCCAGGCGACTCTGTGACCCAGCAGGAAGCGGTGCTGATGGCGCTGCGCTTCATGAAGCAGCAGGGGAATGTGAACACGGGTACCGATGCGGCACTTCCTAACAATTTTCTTGTAACGAATTATTATAAGCCATATGTAATTCTGGCCTTCCAGCAGGGACTGCTGGACAAGACCACCGAGATGGCTGCAGATAATCTCAAAACCTCGTGGGGCGAGCGCAAGGCCAGCCGTGAGTGGGTCGCGGAGCTGCTGATTCGCGCGCTTGGCCAGAGTGCGTCGGCTTCTGCGGCTGCGGGCCGGCCGACAGGCTTTGCCGATGATGCCAAGGTATCCGCGAACAAACGCGGCTACATTAACACAGCGGTGGAGCTGGGACTGGCGAACGGGCTAACCGGCAACCGCTTCGATCCGCAAGGCGCTGTGACCCGCGCGCAGCTGGCTACCTTCTTCAGCCGTGCTGAAGCGCATAATAGCCTGGAATATGATAATACCTTCAAAGGAACGATCAGTTCACTCAAGGACGGCAAGCTGGGATTGTACAGCAACGGCAGCACCTTGGAATTCACGCTGAATGCCAATACCGCGTACTACACCAGTACATCCGAGAATCGCATCTCCTTGAACGAGATCCAGCCCTATACGAAGGTGACTGTAATTGGAGCCACCTATAGCGCAGCTTATGTAGAGCTGACAGATCCGGCAGTCCAGGTAGAGCAGGCGGAAGGTGTATTTACCAAGCACACACCGGGTATCATCTGGGTAGATTCCGCCAACGGATACGATCAGTATCCCTACGATTCAGGTACGGCCTTCCTGGATGTGAACGGAGCGGTAATTCAGCCCGCTTCCATCACCGCCGGCAGCAAACTCACGCTGCTGCGTGAGACCTTCACCGGTTCCCGCAAGGTGGTGAAGGTGCAGGTCACTTCCGGTATTGTCAACAAGACGGCTAAAGGCACGGTTCAAAGCGTTGACACGGCTGCCAAGAGCATCACGTTCAAGAATGCCGACGGCACTGTAGAAAGCTTCAAATGGGAAGACGGGACTACACTGTTCAGCTCCCAGAGTTCTATTATCCAGCCCGCAGAGCTGAAAGCCGGTGCTGCCGTCTCTTATACCATCAAGGATAATACGATCCGTTCCGTGGAAGTAACCTCCGGAGTGGAACGCATAGTGAAAGGCTTCATCTATGAGCTGACAGATTCAACCATTGTCTATCAGAAGAGTGATGGCACCCGCGAGGTCAATCTGCTTGCGGCAACACCGTCCATTGTAATTCCGAACGCCGTAAGTCCGGTGATCGCTGACCTGATCGCTGACAAAACAGGCGGAGACAATGTGCAGCTTACGCTGAACAGCAGCGACCAGGTGACGAAGATTGAGGTGCTGAGCCGCCAGATTGAACAGTATGCTGCGGCTACCGTTGTGGATTACAACACCAAGACCCAGTACTTGACCTTCACGGACACTAACGGCAAGGCTCATGTGGTCAAAATGGATGAGAAAACAAAAATGTCGTACGGCGGACTAATTACCACTTCGCTGACCACCATGGGGTCCAGACTGGTTGAGAACCGCAAGATTGATGTGACCTCCATCAATGAGCGTGCAATGTCTATTGAATTGACAACCAAATATTCCGGCACTCTGACAGCGATCAATACTTCGGCCAGAACGATTGTGTTCAAATTGGGCAACGGACAATTGCTGACGATGTCTTATCCGCAGTCGATTGAAATGTTTGGCAAAAGCGGGGCCGTCATCACCGATGTTCCACTTAATGTGCCGGTAACGGCAGTGCTTGCCAGCAATCAGGAACTCATCTCCGTGCTGCGGGTGAACGGGTCGGCCCAGTTTGAGATTGCTACCATCAATGCAGGCACGGGCAAGATGACCGTGAAGCTTGAGGGCGGCAGCATCAGCAGCGAGCTGAACCTGGTGAATGTTCCGCTTACCAACGAAGCAGGCCAGAAGATCGCACTTACCGAGCTGAAGGCCGGAGATTTCGTGAATCTCAGCTTCGACGGTTCTACTCCGTTGTCTCTGCAATCGGTGAAGCAGGTTGCCGGACAGGTAGTGGCAGTGGATGCCGCAGCAGGTACGTTCACAGTGAAGGATTACACGGGAGCCTCCCAGCCGTTCACTGCCGGCAGCGGAGTGAAAATACTCCGGGACGGCGTTACCACGAACGCTCTAAGCGGTCTTACCACAGCAGACAGGGTACTGGTTCGTAAGGATTCCGGCGGTGTAATGGTCATCTCCGTGTTCAGTCAGCTTAACCGGTCCTTCTCCCGTTATGAGAGCGCAACGAATGAAATTTTGACCAAACGTGCTTCACTGAATGATAATTATAAGTTTGGACTTGCTCCAAATGTATATATTCATCAAGGTGACACGACTTTACCCGTGCAATCTCTCAAAGAAAATGATAATATTATAATGTATTTCAGCAACGACAAGGTTGTAGAAATTGTGAAACAATAATCGTTTTGGTGATTTTCCGTGTGAAACACCGTCTTGATCCAGGGGGTTGCCCTGGATCAAGGCGTTTTTTTTGAAATATAAGGCAGCACGGTGTTCGCTTGAACGCTCCGAAAGTATACGATATAATGTATCTTTGCTTATATTTCTTCAGACTTGAGAAGATAGGGCTGCAAGTGAACTTGCGGGCGTATCTGAACCGTGGAGGGGACGCTATGAAAGCTGCAGAGGTCCGCCACATCCTGGACACTATCGGAGGCATGTTTCCTGATGCGCATTGCGAGCTGAATCACAGCAATGCTTTTGAGCTGACTATAGCAGTGCTGCTCTCAGCCCAATGTACGGACGCAACGGTGAACAAGGTGACCGAGGACCTGTTTCAGAAGTACAAAGCTCCGATCGATTATATCTCAGTACCGCTGGAAGAGCTGGAGCAGGACATCCGGCGGATTGGTCTATTCCGCAACAAGGCCAAGCATATTCAGAACCTCTGCGCTATCCTGATAGAGCAGTACGGGGGAGAAGTGCCCCAGGCCCATGATTTGCTGGTAACCCTGCCTGGTGTCGGACGCAAGACTGCCAATGTGGTCGTATCCAATGCGTTCGGAGTGCCGGCGATTGCCGTGGATACTCATGTGGAGCGGGTAGCCAAACGGCTCGCACTCGCGGGCTGGAAAGACTCGGTGCTGGAAGTGGAGAAGAAGCTGATGAAGGCGGTGCCGCGTGAGGAATGGACGCTGACGCACCACCGGCTGATCTTTTTCGGACGCTATCACTGTAAGGCCCAGAACCCCGGATGCCAGATCTGCCCGCTGCTGGATGTATGCCGGGAGGGCAAAAAACGTATGAAAACCGCTGTAATCAGGAAAGCTAAGGTTCATACGAAACCTAACAAAGACTTAGAGAAGAAGAGGATGGGATAGAGATGAAATGCATTTCTGTATACACCGATAATTTTGAAGCGTTCTCCGATATTTTTGACCGCGTAGTGGACAGCCCGATGGAAGAGAATGAAGAGCAGGAAGTGGAAGGCATCACCATCAGCCATTCCGGCGATGTGCCTGAATTCTACCTGGAGCGTATGTCCGCGAAGCCGGAGGTTGTCGTAATGAAGGACAAATCCCGTGGTCTGACTATTCTGCAGCACGGCAAAGTGTTTGAAATTCTGCTTCCAGTACTGGAAACAGCGTAAATTCGATTAGAGTTGATTAGAGAGGTTGTCCCCATAGCCATGTATTGGCTGCGGGGCAGCCTCTTTGCTATTTTTCCACCCCATATAATGATAGTTTTCGGGCAAGAATCTGCTGTAAGTTAGGGGAGTGGCAGTGTGATAAAGAATGTCATCTACTGGTAGGGTATGACAGAATACCTTTCAATTTCTGTACAAACGGCTACGCCATCCTCTTAAGGACAGCGTAGCTGTTTCTTCTCCTGCAATAAGAGCTCTATTAGTATTTCGGCTGCTTAATGAAGGGGGACAATAGCTTTTGTGCAATTGGACGAAGCCAGAAAGCTACGACTGTCGTTCCCGTCCATGAGCTGCGCTTATTCTGGAGATATTGATCATTGATGATATAAGTCCGGGTCGAAGCAGGGCTCCTAAGTCCCAGCCGTTCCCATTCAGCCGGATCATTGGACCCGCCGAGCCTGGCAAGCATAGTCTCTGCCGCACGTTCGATCTTACCCGGGATCTGATCGAATGCTCCGGTAATCTGCGTATGAAACTCATCGATCGGGCTGCGGCTGGCGATGCTCTCCAGGTGAATGCCTTCGCGGAGATAGGAGACGAAGGCCAGATGGTCGGCCCAGCATTCATCGATATAGAACAGCCGAACCCGCTGTTCCGCAGGGCTCATCGGTTGCTCGCCCAGCAGGATGCTAAGGCGCTCCGCATATAGAATCCGCCGCTGGTCCTCGATCATATCCGAATAACGGTTCAGCTCGTTATGGATTTCGAAGTTCTGGCTCATTACAATTTGCTGAATACTTGCGATCTTCCGGCCAAGCGAAGGCTCTGCAATAGCTTCCTGCTGTCTGAGCGCATGAGCTGGGGTAGGGGAGCTGAAGCGGCGCATCAAATCGTCTTCCAGACTGATATAGAAGACAGAAGCCCCCGGGTCACCCTGGCGGCCGGAACGCCCGCGAAGCTGGTTGTCAATCCGCACGCTTTCGTTCACATGGGTGCCAATGACATATAACCCGCCGAGCCGGGCGACAGCGTCTGCCTGTACCGGATCACCGCCGCCGAGCCTGATATCGACACCGCGTCCCGCCATATTCGTTGAGACCGTTACGGCGCCCAGTTCTCCGGCTCTGGCGATAATATCAGCTTCCTCAGCATCATTCTTCGCATTCAGCACCTGAGCGGGAACCCCGGCAGCCGCAAGCTCCGTAGCCAGCATGTCCGATTCCTCAACGCTTGCGGTCCCGATCAGAATGGGACGGCCCTCCCTGTGGATAGAGGAGATGTCTTGCACGAGCGCCTGATACTTGGCTTCCTTATGCGTGTAGATCCGGTGCGGGTGATCGGTCCGGACGCTCAGCCGGTTCGGCGGAATCTGCACCACCTGCAGAGCATAGATATCCTTGAATTCCATAGCGGAGGCGTAGGCTGTAGCCGTCATTCCGCAGATTTCCGGATATAGGCTAATGAAGTGCTGAATGGTGATCGTACCGAGAATTTTCCCGCCAGCAGTCCATTTCAGTCCTTCTTTGGCAGTCAAAGCCGCTTGTAGCCCGTCCGGTAAATACCGGTTCTCGGCCACGCGCCCTGTATACTCTTCGATCAGCTCGATAGCACCGTCACGGACGATGTAATCAATATCTTTGGTCAATAAGGTCTCCACATGCAGCGCACAATTCAGTGAGGTTAGCAGCTGACTGTTCCGGCTGTCGTAGAGATTACCGCATCCTAACAGATCCTCCACTTTGGCAGCGCCTGCATCGTTAAGGTATACGTTCCGCTGGAATTCGTCATAATCGTAATGCTCTCCAGCCAGCAATTGCCGGGCCAGATCCGCGTATCGCATGCCGTCGCTAAGGCTGATCTCAGATACGCCGCTGATTACAAGGGGGACCCGCGCTTCATCAAGCAGCAAGGAATCGGCTTCGTCCACGATGACATAGTGGAATGGGCGATGTACCGTAGCGGCTTTCGTAAGCGCAATAGTGTCGCGCAAGTAATCGAACCCTGCTTCTTTTGCCGTAACATAGGTGATATCGCTTCTGTAGGCAGAACGTTTCTCAGTCAGGCTCATACCCGCTTGAGCCGAATCTACCGTTACTCCCAGGAAGCGGTAGATGGGACCCATCCAATGCGCATCCCGCCGGGCCAGATAATCATTGAAGGTCAGCACATGCACGCCTTTACCGGTCAACGCATTCAGATAGGCCGGCATTACGGCTGAGAGTGTTTTGCCTTCACCCGTGTGCTGTTCGATCAGCATTCGCTGATGTAGTCCGATAGCGGCCATGATCTGGACATGATAGGGCTGTAATCCGAGTGTTCTATTAGCAGCCTCACAGACTAACGCATAGGCATCCACCAGCAGCTCGTCAAGGGCTACGCCTGACCGGGCGGCTTGTTGAAGACGGAGGGACTCTGCTTGAATCTCAGCATCAGCCCAGGCTGTCAAATTCCGTGTGCGGATAAGCTCCGCTGTAACCTCATAGTTCTTCAACAGTTGCCGGTTATCGTGGTCTCTGAATTTCTGCAACCATTTAACAGCTATATTCATAGTAATGTCCTCTCCCCGCACTTCCGACTACAAACATGAACGTCTTCGGGCTACTTTACCTGTATATTATAATTCAATCATGTTTCGGTTTACCAATGTATGGATTATAAGCTCTAGAGACAAGAGTTAGCCGGATAGAAAAGGGGAGGGTAAGCGGCCTTTAGGCACTCAGACCGCCGTCTACCGGCAGGATGACCCCGGTCACGAAGAAGGCTTGATCACTAAGTAACCAGGCCGCAGCTTGTGCGACTTCTATGGGCTCAGCCGGACGCCGGAGGGGGCGTCTTGCCACTGATTTGCTCTATAATCTCAGGATTGATGGAGACCCAATGTTGAATCATATCTGTCATAGTTGTGCCGGGGGCGATGGCATTGACCCGAATCCCCGCTGGTCCGTATTCGATGGCAGCTGTTTGCGTGAGGCTGTTAACTCCGCGTTTGGAGGCACCGTAAGCACCCAAGCCCGGATTGCACTTTAAGCTGCCGACACTGCTGGTATTGACAATGGCAACTGATCCGGAGGTATGGAGCATTGCTGTAATTTGGGCTTTCATGCACAGCCAGAGTTTTTCCACTTGTTCGCCGAGGAGGGGAAAGAGTGCTGTTTTCTGTGTGAGGGTGTTACTGGGGGATGCCAGCTGCGAAATCTTGTTTTTCGTGAAGGTTTATAGCTGAATTTGTAAACGTGCATATTTGATTTGTGACGATCTGATGATAAAATGTAATTATTCTATTCTTGCAGTGAAATAAATCATATAAATGTAGTCATTATAGAGCAATTACTGAATCCAATTCATGTTATTGACTGCAGCAAAGGTGGGGTTGTCGTGGGAGCAGGACCAAGCAGGGCGGAACAGTTCACAGCAGAGTCATCAGCGCTTAGGCTGCTGGAGGAGCGGCTGAAGCAATGGGGAGAACAGAAGAGTGCGCAGATTGTTGCGGATCTGCAGGTCAAGGAACAGGCAGATGAGCTGACGCTGGCGTTCTGCGGACATTTCTCGGCGGGCAAGTCGAGCATGATTAACAAACTCTGCGGTAAGGCCGTGCTGCCTTCGGGCCCGGTTCCGACCAGTGCGAATATCGTATCCATCCGCAGTGGAGAACCGCAGGTGCTGCTTCATCCGCAGCATGAGAACTCCGAAGAATATCACCCGGTAATTCAGACTACTCCCGACCGGCTTCAGGATTACTGCCGCCAGGGGACTGAATATTCAGCGATAGAGGTGTGGGAGAATGTCCCGGTGCTGGGGGCTCATGGCGTGCTGATGGATACTCCCGGCGTGGATTCGACCGATGAGGGCCATCAGGCGGCGACCCGCTCGGCGCTGCATCTGGCGGATGCCGTGTTCTATGTGATGGATTACAATCATGTGCAGTCGGAGAATAATCTCGCGTTCGCCAAGAGTCTCAGTGACTGGGGCAAGCCGCTCTACCTGATCATTAATCAGATCGATAAGCACAGGGAACAGGAAATTCCGCTTGTGGAATACCGGCAGCAAGTGGAAAGCGCTTTCCGGGAATGGGGAATTCAGTCCGCCGGGCTGCTATTCACTTCGCTTAAGGTGGAAGAGCATCCGTTGAATCAGTGGAAGGAGCTGCTGGCATTAATCTCCGGTCTGCTGGAGCAGCGGCAGGAACTGCTGGAGTACAGCCTGTCCCGTTCCATGCATCATACTGCCGATGCTGTTCTTGCCGACTATCGTGAAGGGCAGCAGGAGGAGCGGGCCGCACTGCTGGAAGAGACAGGCGGTGCAGCTGCGGAAGCTGTAGAGGCGGACATCCAGGTAACGATGCAGGAGGAAACGTCGCTGGAGGAGTTGCCTGAAGAGGCGCGGCTTGATCTGCGAAGCAGGCTGGACGCTCTGCTCGGCAACACGAATCTGATGCCAGCCGATCTGCGGGACGCGGCGGGGGCGTACATCGAGAGCCTCCAACCGGGCTTCCGGCGCGGTCTGCTCTTCACCGCTGCGAAGCGGGAGAAGGAGCAAGGAACGCGCCTGCTGCACTGGCACAGCCTTCAGCAAAGAGAGATCACTGCCCAACTGGAGTGGCACACCCTCCAGCTGGTGCGCGAATGGGCAGAAGGCCTGGAGCTGTGGCAGGAGGAGGCGGAGCCGCTGCTGAAGCAGGCGTTCCCGGCGGTGAGCCAGCAGTGGCTGGCGGATCAGGTGAAGCCGGGAACCGGGGCTACGGGCGAGGCGCTGCTTAATTTCTGCCGCACGCTTGCGGCTGAGATTAAGGCACAGTTCCGCCGCGCGGTCCTGGCCTTCGGCGAGCCGCTGCTGGATGCGCTGCCGCCGCTTGTGGAGGAGCGGCGCGCGGAACTCACGCGCCGCCGGACGGCCCTGCAGCGGCAGGCGCACGCGCTCGCCGCGCTGGCCGCCCTGGACCGCGCGGCTGCCGCCCGCGCGGACGACCTGGCGGCGCTGCTTCCGCCGCGCCGCACCCTCACCCCCGGCGCGCTGCCGGTGGTGCCGCCCCTAGCGGCCGCGCCTATGCGCGCGGCCAGCCCAGAGCCGCCGCGCGCAGCTGCGGCGGCAAGCCGCCGCCGCACGCGCCTGGGCGGCGGGCACGGCACAGCCGGCGGGCGGGCGCCGCCGGCTGACGCAGGCCGCAGCGGCACTGCACGCGGCGGCTGCGGTACTGCGCCGCGAGCCGGCCATGGCCTCGGCCGCGCGCAGCCTGGCGGCGCGGGCGGAGGACCTCGCCGGCGGCCGCTTCACGATGGCGCTGTTCGGAGCATTCAGCGCCGGCAAATCCTCCTTCGCCAACGCTCTGCTGGGCGAAGAGGTGCTGCCCGTGTCGCCGCATCCGGCAACGGCCGCCGTCGGGCGGATTCTGGCGCCGGAGGGCGGCTTCGCCCACGGGACGGCGGCCATCACCATGAAGCGGGAGGAGGAGGTCTGGGAGGACATCCTCCATTCCTTCAGCGTGCTGCAGCTGGCGCCGCCGCAGCGCGGCTCGTGGACCGCAGCGGTGGCCCGGCTGCAGACAGGCGGGCTTCATCCCTCCGCGCTGCCGCATGCCGGGTTCCTGCGGGCGGCAGCCGCCGGATGGGAGGAATCCGCTCCGCTGCTCGGAACCGAGCGGACTGTCAGCCTGGCGGAATACCGCAGCCTGGTTGCCGACGAGAAGCGCGCCTGCTTCGTGCAAAGCACGGACCTGTATTATGACAGTCCGCTGACACGGAGCGGCATCGTACTGGTAGATACACCGGGTGCAGATTCCTTACATGCCCGGCACACGGGCGTAACCTTCGGTTACATGAAGAACGCCGATGCCATCTGCTTCGTGACCTATTATAACCACGCGTTCTCCAAGGCTGACCGCAGCCTGCTGGCCCAGCTTGGAAGAATCAAGGACAGCTTCGCACTCGACAAAATGTTCTTCATCATCAACGCCTCCGACCTCGCAGCGGACGAGGCTGAGCTTGAAGAGGTGAAGCAGCATGTGGCGCAAAATCTGCGGGCCGGGGGCCTGACCTCGCCGCGGATCTACAGCGTGTCCAGCCTGCTTGCGCTTGAGGGCAAGACAAGCGGGGCCCGGGAGACGTATGAAGCCTCCGGGTTCGGCAGCTTTGAAACGGCACTCTCCGAATTTGCCGGAGAGGAGCTGCCGGCATTGTCCCTGGCTGCGGCCAAGGACAGTCTAAGCTCTGTCCGTCTCCGGGCAGAGGAATGGCAGCGGCTGGCGTTAATGGAAGCGGACCAGCAGGAGGAAGGCATGAAGCAATTCCGGTTGCGCCGCGAAGCAGCGAATCTGCGGCTGGCCGCACTTGCCCGGGAAGACCGGCCGCTCCGGGATCTGCGCCGCGAAGGCGCGGAGCTGCTCTATCATGTCCGGCAGCGGCTGGCCTTCTCCTTCGGGCGTTCCTTCCAGGAGTCCTTCCATCCTTCGATTCTCCGGGAGGACGGGGGCAACCTGAAGGACATCTTCATCGCCTGCGGGCGGGAGCTGGAGCGCAGTATCCTGCGTGAATTGGAGCAGGAGCTGTGGGCAACGACCCTGCGGCTGGAGTCGGCAGGACGCAGATTCGTGACCCAGGCTGCGGCCGGGGCCGCAGCGGAGCTGTCCATCCCGGCTCAGGAGCTTCAGCTCCTGGAGAACCCGGAGGAACGCTGGCCGGCACCGGCGAAGCTGGACTGCGTGCTTGCTCCGTTGGACTGGGCAGCGCTGTGGAGCCGCTTCAAGTCCCCCCGTCACTTCTTCGAAGGGCCAGGCCGGGCAGAGATCCGCGCAGCGGCCGAGCCGTTGCTCAAAGAAGCGGTGGCTGCGGCGGCGCAAGGCCAGGAGGAATCCCTGTTGACATTTTATTCCGATGCGGCTGCAGCCGCCTTATCTCTTGCCGCAGACCGGCTATTTGAAGGCCTGTCTGAGCAGGAGGCGGCCATGTCGGCGCTGCTGAAAGGGGGTGATGGGGCGCAGCATTGGGGCGATATCGCCGAAGAATTACGGCTTCAGGAGCAAGCTTTCGCTGTTGTATAGGAAACTATAGTTTCCTCCTGTTGTGTACAAGGCATGTGTGAATTTTTGGATAAGAGTTCTTTAAATGATGTGTAGAGTAACAGCGCAAGTCCCGAATGTATGTGAAAAACAGTATTCATTGTGCCGCACGCAGGCGCGTGGCCCGAATGTATGTGAAGAACAGCATACATTGTGCTCTTAAGCAGGCGCGTGGCCCGAATGTATGTGAAAAACAGCATACATTGTGCTCTTAAGCAGGCGCATGGCTCAAATGTATGTGAAAAACAGCATACATTTTGCCGGAGCGCAGGTAATCCCATTCATCCGTTAGGATGAATTTGTTCAATGCACTTGACAACTTATCCTTCTATTTCCCGATGAAACGGTGCCCCCGAAAGGGCTGGCACAGCCCTTTCCACTTGTCTGGTGAACAGTCATCTGTGAAGTTTGTAGGAAAATGTCGAAGAACACTTGCAATCTGGCGGATGATGGATGAAAATAAAGAAGACTGAAAATTTACAATCAGACTGCGACATTTTACAGAAACAGAGAAGTCAGCAGACAAATTTGCGAAAAGAGGTTGGAGTCGACAATGTGGGGAGCTCCTTTAACAGCCCGGAGCAAGAAGCTGCTGCTGCTTGGCAGCGGTGAACTGGGTAAGGAAGTCATTATCGAAGCTCAGCGCCTTGGCGTAGAGACCGTAGCTGTGGATCGTTATGAAGCGGCACCCGCGATGGGCGTAGCCCACCGCTCTTATGTACTGGACATGCTGGATGCAGAGGCGCTGAAGCAGCTGATCCGTACAGAGAAGCCGGATTTGATTGTACCGGAGATTGAAGCCATTGCCACCGGAGCACTGGTGGAGCTGGAGGAAGAGGGATTCCTTGTAGTCCCTACCGCCCGTGCTGCACGGCTGACCATGGACCGCGAAGGCATCCGCCGTCTGGCGGCAGAAGAGCTGGGCTTGCCTACAGCCGCCTACCGGTTCGCCGACAGTCTGGATGAACTGCGCCAAGCCGTGCTGGAACTGGGAACGCCTTGTGTAATTAAGCCGATCATGAGCTCTTCCGGCAAAGGCCAAAGTGTGTGCAGGACACCTGAGGATGCGGCAGCCTGCTGGAATACGGCGCTCGAAGGCGCACGTGCCAAGGGGACGCGCGTTATTGTGGAAGCCTTTGTCACCTTCGAGAGCGAGATTACACTGCTTACCGTCCGTTCGGTTAGCGGTACTGTATTTTGTCCGCCGATCGGCCACATTCAGCAGGATGGCGATTATGTGGAGTCTTGGCAGCCGCATCAGATGAGCGGTGCACAGCTGGAAGAGGCTCAGGCTATCGCTCGGGCGGTTACGGATCAGCTTGGCGGCTATGGAATTTTTGGTGTGGAGCTGTTCCTCACATCGGATGGGGTTGTGTTCAGTGAAGTGTCTCCCCGGCCGCATGACACAGGTATGGTTACAATGATTACGCAGGATTTGTCGGAATTTGCTCTGCATGTCAGAGCCATTCTTGGATTTCCGCTGGAAGCGGTACGTTTGTTGACACCGGGAGCTTCGGCCACCCTGAAGTCAGATGGAGCCGGACAAGCTTTTGCCGTGACCGGGATCGAAGAGGCACTGGCCCTTCCCCGCACGCAGGTCCGGATATTCGGCAAGCCGGAGATCCGCCCCGGACGGCGGATGGCAGTAACACTCAGTTCAGCGGAAGATGTTGAAATCGCGCGGATGACGGCCAAGCAGGCTGCGTCTATGCTACAAGTGGAGGTATACAAGGATGAACAGTAGTACTCAGGAGCAGGTACTGCAAATTCGCAAATGCGGCATGAATGATCTGGAGAGAGTGACAGCCCTTTTGCGTGAATTCGGCTATCCGACAACGCTTAGCGTGATGAAAGAGAGAATGGAAGGCATGGAGCATGATCCGTTCCACTGCACACTGGTCGCAGAGCTCAATAACGAAGTTGTGGGAATGATCGGATTACGGCAGGTGAAGTCCTACTACAAGCATGCCGATTGTATTACGGAGATTACCGCGCTGATCGTAGCAGAGGAGCTTAGAGGACAAGGCCTTGGCAAAAGACTCGTAGCTGCAGCGGAAGAATGGGCGCGCCATCAGGGCTGCTGCCAGCTGTTCCTGCGGAGCGGCAACCGCGTCGAGCGTGCACCTGCACATGCATTTTACCGCCATATCGGCTTTGAGAAATCAACGGGGTACCGCTTCAACAAAGCCCTGCTATAATCCTATACGTGTAACCGAACATCCCCATCCCGGCGTAATCGGGATGGTTTTTTTTGGAGATAGCGCGGCCAACTCGGACCCACTTGTCCGGAATGCTTCCCGTTCTGCCTTTTCCCCATGGCTACCCAAGGAATTTAGTGGAAAAAGGGCATCTATTTCACTCAAAAATCCCGTATCTTGAATAGCAGTTGGAAAAAGTACATCTATTCGTCTGAATTCCCCGCATTATGAGCAAATCCGCAGAAATTAATGTCATTTATCCACTTAAAATAGCCTAATTGGTTAAAATAATCAAATTGAGTGTACGAATTCCACTTGTTGATTATGTAAGTAGCACATATTTTTAATCTTAATAGCACTTAAGAATTTAACAAAAAGCAAAAAGAAGCGAAGGGGCAATTTGGAACTGTAGGAGCGATAGCGTCCGCCTGAAAGTTTTCCGAAGGAAAGCTCGCTATATACAGCAACAGCTGTATTTAGATTTCTACCGCGAAGAGCGGTTTTAGTCAGGAAATCTAAATACAATAGCGGCCGGAGGGCCAAATGTTCACCGCAGCGACGACCAAGCTTTGAGTTTGAATTTTAAGTACTCTAACCTCTGTACATAATTTCCGCTTGCGTTATATCAGGCCACGCTATATAGTAAATTGCTCCTTCTATATAAACATAGATCGGGCCATTTGAATCAGCTATTATAGGTTTGTGAACCTCCATATCCTATGCCGAAGAGGGATGACGCATGTACAAATTAATACTCGCCGAAGACGAGGAAGATGTAAGAGAAGGCATTATCGCCCAGATTGACTGGGAAGCGTACGGCTTCGAGGTTGTGGAGCAGGCCGAGAACGGGCGGGAAGCGGCGGATGCGATCGACCGGCTGCTGCCGGATGTCGTGGTTACCGATATTCAGATGCCCTTCATGAACGGGCTGCAGCTGGCGGAATGGATCCGCAGCCGCCATCCGAATACGAAGATTATCATTCTGACCGGCTACGATGAATTCGAATATGCCCAGAAGGCGATTAAGCTGCAAATTGATGAATATATTCTTAAGCCCTTCTCCTCCGGGGAGCTGATCGACGTTCTGCTCAAGGTTCGCGCCGCCATCGAGACTGAGATTGCCGAGAAGGAGAATGTGTTCGTGCTGAGCGAGCATTACCGCAAGAGTCTGCCTGTCCTGCGCGAGCAGTTCCTCTCGACTCTGGTGTCCCGCCGCCTGCGTTCCGCCGAGATCGCTGAGAAAAGCACGGAGTATGGCATCGCGCTGACCGGTGAACGCTTCCAGTCCTCTGTCATCAGCATCGATTATATCCGTCCGGACCGTTCGTACGGGCTTCAGGAGGGCCGGCCCGTATCCCTGCGGGATACCGGCGACCGTAATTTGCAGCTCTATGCCGTGCTGAACATCGCCGAGGAGATCTGCCAGAAGCATGACTTCGGGAAGGTATTCATCCACCGGGATGATGTCGTGCTGCTCTCGGTCAGCCAGAGCACCGAGGAGACGGACATCACCGCCAGAACCTTCGCCATTCTGGAAGAGATCTGCCAGAATGTGCAGCGCTTCCTGAAGCTGACGGTAACCGCCGGGGCCGGAACCGTATGCAAGGCACCGTCCCTGTTGTTCCATTCCTTCCGGGATGCCCAGCAGGCGCTGGATTACCGGCTGATTCTCGGCAACAACCGGGTCATCTGGATTGAGGATGTAGAGTCCCGGTCCAGCCCGATGCCGGCCTACGATGAGCTGACCCAGCAGTCGCTGATCCGCACGATCAAGCTGGGCACCGTCCAGGAGCTGCGCGAAGTCGTGGACGAGCTGTTCCGGGGACTGGATACGGAGCAGGTCTCGGCGCAGGATTATCAGATCTTCCTGCTGGAGATCATCACCTCCATTCTGCGGGTGGCGAAGGAATCCGGCAGCGGAACGAATGATTTTATCGGACCCGGTCTAACCTCGCTAAGCGACATGAACAAATTCAACAATCTGGAAGAAGCCAGACAGTGGATTATTACCGTGTGCAGCAGGCTTATGGATTCCATCGCCTTGGAGCGTCAGTCGAGCTATAAGCAGCTTATTGATCAGGCTAAGGAGTATATCCGCAGCCATTACGAAGAATCCGATATCTCCATCGGCAGGGTATGCCAGCATCTGCATATCAGCACGGGCTATTTCAGCAGTATTTTCAAAAAAGAAATGAAAATGACCTTCGTCAGCTACCTGCTGCAAATCCGGCTGGAGGCCGCGAAGGAGCTGCTTCGTTCCACCGAGCTGAAGGCTTTCGAGATCGCCGAACGGATCGGCTTTGCCGACCCGAACTATTTCAGCTTCTGCTTCCGCAAGAAATACGGACAATCCCCCAAAGAGTATAAGAACAGCGCACGGGGAGAATAGCCATGAACAAGCCAAGGGGTTACTTCTTCCCGCTGCGGCCGGGGTCCCGCAAGAGAGGCAGGCTGCGCCTGTCCTCGAAGCTGCGGAGTATCCAGCTCATCATCACGCTGACCTTCATGGCGGTAACTGCGGCGGTGGCCGTGATCGTCAGTGTGATGCTGTACGGCAAGTTCGCCAACACGGCGGAAGAGAATGCCAATCTCAACATGCAGCAGATCATCGAGCAGGTGAACTATAACCTGGAGCTGTATGTGAAGGGGATGGGCAGTATTTTTGCAACCGCTGAGAAGCAGATTACTTCCAGTCCGTCCATCGACTCGCCGCTGCTCTATGAACGGATGGATACGCTTATGAGCAGCCGCGAGGATCTGGTGTCCGTGGCTGTTTTTACACCGCAGGGAGGGTACGTCGTAGGAACGCCGGGGCAGACGATGCGTCTGAACACCCAGTTGGAGAGCCAGAGCTGGTTCACCACAGCCAAGCGTACCTCAGAGATTTCCTATTCCGCCCCGCATGTCCAGAATCTGTTCAAGGGCAGGTATACCTGGGTGGTCTCCATCAGCAAGCTGATTCAGTACAAGGAGAACGGGGAGCTTAAGACAGGAGTGCTGCTGCTGGATTTCAACTTCAGAACGATTGATCAGCTAAGCAAGCAGGTCAAGCTGGGCAAAAGAGGCTACGCTTACATCCTCGATCCGCTCGGCAATATCGTCTACCATCCTCAGCAGCAGCTCATCTACGCCGGGCTGAAGTATGAGAATGTAGAGCCGGTGCTCGAATACGCCTACCGCAGCTATCTGGATGAATCGACCGGGGAGAAGCGGTTTATTACCGTACGCACACTGGCGCAGACCGGCTGGAAGATTGTCGGAGTGGCCTATTACGATGAGATTGTCACCACCAAGCGGGACCTGAACCAGTTCCTGGCGTGGTTTCTTGTGGTTGTTCTGGTCTGTGTGATTGCGGTGTCCGTCTTTCTGTCCTGGCTGATCGCCAGCCCCATCCGCAAGCTGGAGCGTACCGTGAAGCAGGTGGCGGAGGGGGATCTGAATACGCCGATTAATGTCAGCGGAGCCTATGAGGTAGAGCAGCTGTCGCGGCGCTTCAACATGATGCTCCAGCGTATCCGCCAGCTGATGGAGCAGATCATTTATGAGCAGGAGACCAAGCGCAAGGGCGAGCTGGAGGTGCTGCAATCGCAGATTAACCCGCATTTTCTGTACAACACGCTGAACTCGGTCATCCGGCTGGCAGAACGCGGCAAGACAGATGAAGTTGTGACCATGATCCAGTCGCTCTCGAAGTTCTTCCGCATCAGCCTGAGCAAAGGCAAGAATATCATTACCATTCAGGAGGAGCTGGATCATATCCGCCATTATCTGGTGATTCAGAGCTTCCGCTTCAAGAACAAATTCCGCTATGAGATTACGGCGCAGGAGGAAGTCCTGCATTGCCAGACCATCAAGCTGATTCTGCAGCCAATCGTGGAGAACGCGCTCTATCACGGAATCGAGATGATGCCGGACGAGGGGCTGATCTCGATCACCGCCGGGCTGCATGACGGGCTAATCATCATCAGGGTCAGCGACAACGGCCTTGGGATGAACAAGGATACAGTGAACGGCATTCTAAGCGGAAGCGTCAAAAGCACCAGTGGATCAGGGGTCGGCGTAAGGAATGTGCACGAACGGATCGGCCTGTATTACGGGCGGGAGTACGGGCTTGCTTTTCAGAGTGAGCAGGAAGAGGGGACGGTTGTTACGATTGTGTTCCCGGCCCTCCCGGCGGGAGAGGTTAAGGATGAGCAGAAGGAGGAGACGAAACTGTGAAAAGCCCGCGTGTATGGCTCACCGTGCTGCTGTGCGGAGTGTTATGGATCTCTGTGTCCTCTTGCTTTAATGCCTCTCCGGCCTATATCAGCACCAGCAAGACGCGTAATATCCACCTGATTGTCAAGATGAACAAAGGGGATTACTGGAACACCCTGAAGCTGGGAGCAGAGGCCGCGGCGAAGGAATTCAATGTTAATCTGACCTTCAAGGCGCCGGATTCGGAGAGTGATATTGAGGAGCAGGTCGTCATGGTGGAGGATTCCATCAAGGAGAAGGCGGATGTGATTATTCTCGCGGCCAGCAGCTATATGGGACTGGCGCAGGTAGTGGACCGGGCGGCGTATTCCAGAATTCCGGTGATCTCTGTCGATGCCGAGGTCGGTTCTGCCAAGGTGCGGACATACGTGGGGTCGAACGGGTATGAGGCCGGACAGAAGTCCGCCGAGCGGCTGATTGAGCTGCTTAAGGGCTACGGCGAGATCGGGATCATTAACTTCACGAACTCGTCGCTTAGCCCGGACCCCGGCAACACAGGCAGCATTGACTACGGTGCGCGGGATGCAGATGAGCGGGAAAAGGGTTTTCTGAATTATGCCGCCCGTTTCCCGGACATCAAAGTGGTACAGATCGCCTACACCTCCTCCAGCACCTCTGACGCTGAAAATCTGACCCGGGAAATGCTGAACCAGTATCCCAAGCTGCGCGGCATTGCCACCTTGAATGAGATTGCTTCACAAGGCGCGGCCAGGGTAGTTCTGGGACTCAAGCGGGACAGTGTGAAAATGATTGCTTTTGACAGCTCGCCTTCTATGATGGAATCGCTTCAGGACGGCACTGTACAGGCGACCGTGATCCAGAATCCGTTCAGCAACGGGTATCTGGCGGTGAAATATGCCGTGGAAGCGCTCGAAGGCGTGGAGATTCCCGAACGCGTGGATACCGGTACCAAGCTCATCGATCTGGAGAATATGCTGTGGCCGGAGAATCAGAAGCTGCTGTTTCCGTTTGTCCGGTAGGAGAAACTTAAGTTTTAAAAGATAAGATTCTCGCTGAAACGGTACCGTCCTTTAAAAAGGACGGCAAAGCCGTTTCTGCTTGGATATTAGAATTTTCATGGAAATGAGTAGGATTTTATATTCGCAACCGTTTTCACGTAAGGCATAATAAGGATGTACCCGGGACACACCGGGTCATCCCAAAATAAAGAAATATCCTCAGGAGGTCAATTAAAAATGAAAAAAATCACTTCCGTTTTACTTGCCAGTGCTTTGCTGGGTGCTGCTCTCGCAGGCTGCGGCGGCAACAATAACAAGGCTGCTGACCCAGCCAACACAGGCGCTGCACCTAACACCGCGAATTCCGGTTCTGCTGAGACTCCGAAGGTCGGTGTAGCGATCTACAAATTCGACGACACGTTCATGACGGGTGTCCGCAACTCGATCGACGCTGCGGCCAAGGGCATTGCCACGGTAGATATCGTAGACAGCCAGAACTCCCAGCCTACACAGAACGATAAGGTAGATCTGTTCATCACGAAGAAATATAACGGCATGCTGATCAACCCGGTAGACCGCACCGCTGCGGGCGTCATCATTGACAAGGCCAAGACCGCGAACATTCCGGTGGTCTTCCTGAACCGCGAGCCGCTGCCGGAAGATATGAAGAAATGGGATAAAGTCTACTATGTGGGCGCAAAAGCCGAAGAATCCGGCACCATGTCCGGCCAGCTGATCGTGGATTACTGGAAGGCTCACCCTGAAGCAGACAAGAACGGCGACGGCGTGCTGCAATACGTCATGCTGAAGGGCGAACCGGGACACCAGGATGCCGAGCTGCGTACCACTTTCTCCATCCAGGCTATCGAAGATGCAGGCATCAAAGTGGAGAAGCTTGCTGAAGATACCGCGATGTGGGATCGTGTAAAAGGCCAGGAAAAAATGGCCGCCTTCCTTGGCTCCCATGGCGACAAGATTGAAGCCGTTCTGGCCAACAACGATGATATGGCACTCGGCGCGATCGAAGCTCTGAAGGCGCAAGGCTACTTCAGCGGCGACAAATACATGCCGGTTGTAGGCGTGGATGCAACCGCACCTGCGGTTCAGGCCTTGCAGGATGGAACGATGCTCGGTACCGTACTGAACGATGCCAACAACCAGGGTAAAGCTGCGATCACCCTGGCCGCACTACTGGCCAAAGGCGAAGCGCCAACCAAAGAAAACGTAGGCTTCGACATCACCGACAACCAGTATGTATGGATCTCCTACAAAAAGATTACCAAAGACAATGTGGCAGACGCCAAGTAATCAAGTTTCATAGATACCAGTCCCGGAGGGCGCTGCAAGGCGCTCTCCGGCATTCCTTACGGGTAGGGAGCAGGATGGAACCGCTGTGCCTCTCATGGAAAAAGAAAAAAAGCGTAGGGGGCGTAACAACATGGCAAATACGGAATTTTTGCTGGAAATGAACGGCATTACCAAAGAATTTCCCGGCGTGAAGGCGCTGGATGGTGTCAGCATTAAGGTCCGGCCGGGCTCGGTCCATGCACTCATGGGCGAGAACGGGGCAGGCAAGTCCACACTGATGAAATGTCTCTTTGGAATCTATTCACCGGATGCCGGTGAGATCTTCCTGGACGGCCAGAAGGCCTCCATCTCGAACTCAAGCGAGGCACTGAAGCACGGCATCTCAATGATCCACCAGGAGCTGCACCCCGTACCCTTCCGCAGCGTGATGGAGAATATCTGGCTGGGACGTTTTCCAACCAAGGGCATGGGGCCGATTCAGTTCATTGACCACAAAAAAATGTTCACAGACACCGAAAACTTATTTAAAGATCTGGATATCGATCTGAATCCCGAAACGTTGGTGGGCAAGCTGTCCGTATCCAAGATCCAATCCATCGAAATCGCGAAGGCGGTCTCTTTTCACTCCCGCGTGATTGTTATGGATGAGCCAACCTCGTCCTTAACCAGCGTGGAAGTGGAGCATCTGTTCCGGATTATCCGGGACCTGCAAAAAAGAGGCGTAGCCATTATCTATATCTCTCACAAAATGGAAGAAATCCTGGAGATCTCCGATGAAGTGACGATTATGCGTGACGGTAAAAAGATTGGCACCTGGCCCTCGGCCGAGCTGACCACGGACCTGATTATCTCCAAGATGGTCGGGCGCGATCTGACGAACCGTTTCCCTGAGCGCACCAATGTTCCCGGCAAAGTGTTCATGAAGGTAGAAGGTCTAACCTCACCGGAGCCCAGATCCTTCAAGGATGTGTCCTTCGAGTTAAGACGCGGGGAGATTCTGGGAGTCGGCGGTCTGGTCGGCGCACAGCGAACCGAGGTCATTGAAGCGTTGTTTGGACTTCGCGCGGTGAAATCCGGCTCGATCTCGATTGACGGCAAGAAGGTGAAGATCAATTCTCCGCAGGATGCGAAGAAGCACGGGCTGGCTCTGCTGACCGAGGAACGCCGAGTAACGGGGATTTTCCCGGTGCTATCTGTACATGAGAATGGCGCTATCGCCAACCTTGACCGCTACAAGACGCCTTATCTGCTGCTGAACAGCCGCAAGAAGAAGGTTGAAGTCGATAAAATGATTGAAAAGCTGCGCACCAAAACGCCAACGACCAAAACGCAGATTATGAATCTCTCCGGCGGGAATCAGCAAAAGGTACTGCTGGCCAGATGGCTGCTGACGGAGCCTGAGGTGCTGCTGCTGGATGAGCCGACCCGCGGGATTGACGTCGGTGCAAAGTTCGAAATCTATACCATCATTGCCGACCTGGCGAAGCAGGGGAAGAGCATCATCATGATCTCCTCGGAAATGCCTGAGCTGCTGGGAATGTCTGACCGTGTCATGGTGATGTCGGAAGGACGGCTTACAGGAATACTCGAAGGTGCGCAGGCTACGGAAACCGAAGTGATGCGTCTCGCTGCACAGCATTAATCAGGTACTACAGCTCAGAGGACCGCGAAGACCATAGGGCTGCTGCAAGGATGAAGAAGCTTAGCAATGAATGCATCAACTTCGCGTAACAATTAAGGAGGAACACAATTATGACTATTAAAAGAGCGCAGTCCTTCGTGACTCAAAACGCAATCTACATCGTGCTGGTCCTGCTCATCATGGGGATTATCATATACGAGCCAAGCTTCATGTCCGTTAACACCCTGCGGGATGTCTTAATCCAGTCATCCACACGCGTGATTATTGCTCTCGGGGTGGCCTTTATCCTGATCACCGCCGGGACCGACTTGTCGGCAGGCCGGGTGGTCGGATTCACAGCGGTCATCTCGGCTTCCATGCTGCAGATTCCCGATTACTCGCGCCGCTTCTTCCCCGATCTGCCGCAGGTCCAGGTCTGGCTGCCGATCCTGATTGCGATTGTTGCCGGACTGCTCTGCGGTCTCGTCAACGGGATTATCGTCTCCAAGCTCAACGTTCCGCCGTTTATCGCCACCCTGGGCACGATGCTCATCGTGTACGGCTTGAACTCGCTCTACTTCGATATGGACCCGAACCAATCCCAGCCGATCGGCGGATTGCGTTCCGACTTCACCGACATCGGCTCCGGCTTCATCGGCAGCGGCCAATATTCCATACCGTACATCGTACTCATAGCCCTCGGAGTTGCAGCCATCGTCTGGGTGCTGTTCAACAAAACCAAGCTGGGCAAGAACATGTACGCCATCGGCGGCAACATGCAGGCAGCCAAGGTATCCGGGATCAACGTCTCCAAGAACCTGATCTATATCTACGCTATCGCCGGTGCCCTGTATGGTCTGGCCGGTGTGCTTGAAGCAGCCAGAACCGGCGGCGCTACCAACAACTACGGGAACATGTACGAGCTTGACGCCATCGCAGCCTGCGTCGTCGGCGGCGTATCCACCACTGGCGGGATCGGTACCGTGCCGGGCGTCCTGGTCGGCGTCATCATCTTCACCCTGATCAACTACGGCCTGACCTTCATCGGCATCAGCCCGTACTACCAGCTGATCATCAAAGGCCTGATCATCATCGCCGCGGTATCGTTTGATATGCGGAAATACTCATCGAAAAAATAGGGGTTCGGTGATGATCCGTACCTGCGGGGATTTTGGACTTCCGGCCGCTGTTAGATTTGGATTTCCTGATTTGGACCGCTGCTAGCGGTAGAAATCCAAACCTAAAGGCGGACGCTACCGCTCCTCCAGTTCCAAAATCCCCTCCGGTACTCCTATCATCTCACCAAGGGTGTGGTAGGCAAGCAATGAGCGTTTGCGGTATCCCGCAAACGTTTTTTGGCTTGTTCTTCAGTTCCAAAATCCCCTCCGGTACTCCTATCACCTCACCAAGGGTGGGGGAGGCAGGCCAAAGAGCGTTTGCGGTATCTCGCAAACGTTTTTTGGCATGTTGATTACACGCATGTAAGGCAAATGTAATCCGGATCGATAGGTTCAACCTGGCGGACCCTATATAGTAGTCCTATCATCAATGAGATTAGTTCTAGGGGGAGTTAATGTGAGGCTTTTTGAAATGCTGCTGTTTATGGCATGTATGGGTTTGTTGGCAAGTCTGTTTGTCTCTAATCCGCGAATCCGAAGCTGTGCATTACTATGGAACAGCGGAGCGGGCTCCACCGTTGTGGTAATCCAGCTTTTTGTCGAAGGGTACAGGATTCAGCTTGTATTTTTATACGGACTTCCTGTTCTGATGCTTCTGCTGTCCTTGTTCAATCTCCTCCGAACGCAGACTGCTGTAAGAAGAGAGTCTCGAATTCGTAGAGTGTGGGTCCGCCTTTTGCTTGTGTTTGGACTAATCGCAACGGCGGGCCTCAACTATGCGTTTCCGGTATTCCGCCTTCCGGCACCAACGGGCAAGTTAAGTGTAGGCACGCAAGTTTTTCATCTCACCGATCTTAACCGGGAGGAGACCTTCGGAGAATCCGGCTCGGGCAAAAGGGAACTTATGATCCAGGTATGGTATCCGGCAGAAAGCGGCAACGGGAAGTCTGCTTCCTTGATCCCCGACAGTGCAATTTTACCTTATATGGCGGAGAACTACGGCCTTCCCGGGTTTACTTTCCATCATTTGAAGTATGTATCTGGCCATGCTTACCCGGCGGCCAAGGTCTCTTCGGCACAGACTTCATACCCGCTTATCCTGGCTAGTCCCGGCTTCGGCTCCTCCAGATTTCTTCACACCTCACAAGCCGAGAATCTTGCCAGTCACGGATATATCGTGGCGGTGATCGACCATACCTACAATACATTTGCAACCGAGTTTCCGGATGGTCGAATCACAACGGCTGCAACCAATGACCTATTCTCGCCTGACGATGATTATCGGACGGGAACGAGAATCCGTGACAAGCTGGGAGAGGTGCTGACCGCTGATGTGGCGTTCGTGCTGGACCAATTCGAGCTTATCCAGTCGGGGCAACTTCCTAGCGGGATGCAAGGGAGGATAGATCTCAAGCATGTCGGGGTATTCGGTCATTCCATTGGCGGGGCGACGGCATACAACGCTGCTTATGATCCGCGAATTACGGCTGGAATCGACCTGGATGGTGGACTGTACCGGCTGCGGGACCGCGAGAGACTGCGTAAGCCGTTTCTGTTCCTGAACTCTGAGAGCTACTACCACACCTTACAAACGGTGATGGATAACCGGGTCTACACCGATGAAGAACTTCAACAAATGGGGAAGACAAGAGAGTGGATGGAACAAGAACGGGAAGATAAAAAGCGGGAGCTTGAGCGGATGCGCGAATCGGTTCCTGCAGGAGGAGAATTCCTCTATATCGAGCATACGGAGCATTTGAATTTTACGGATGTACAATATATCTCGCCCGTGTTTAAGCTGCTCGGGATTACAGGAGAACTGGCGCCTGAAAGAGCAAGTTCCCTGATCAATGCCTACATGCTGGATTTCTTCGATTTATATCTGAAAAACAAAGCCGGAGCCTTAATGAAGGGACCAGCTAGCCGTTTTCCGGAAGTAAAGTTCGTGACTCCGCTGCAATAAATTTAAAAATATTCCAGTTTGCGGTAAGCTGTTCTCCATCACCTACTCAGTATGCGGTGCCTGATCTGAACTCAGATCTGACAGGAAATTTGAATTTAAAACCCATTGAGACAGATCGAGATTACTGGGTGTAGTTTGTACAGTGAGTGTGGAACATGAATTGCCGATAGTGAAATGTTGCAATAATTGCAACTCTGGCGGGCTGAAACAGGGGGATACTGGCTGATTGCTGCAAGAAATGCAACAATTTCTCTTTGGATTGGCTCACGGCTGAGAAAATGCTGCATTTCATGCAACAATGTTAGTTTCAAGTCGTTGTATGGAGCCGAATGTTGCATTTTGGGCAGGATTTCGCAGTTACCAGTGACTAATTAATAGTTTTTATTCTGTTCCATAGGCGCTGAGGGGAGTGGGTGGGCTGTAGGTGGCAGCAGTTAGTGCCCAGGTTGCAGACAGTTAGCAGTCAGATGGCAGGCAGTAGGAGGCAAGCAGTTAGCAGTCTGATGGCAGGCAGTAGGGGGAAGGAGTTAGCAATCAGTCGGCGGACAGCGAGTGGCAAGGAGTTAGCAGGCAGGTTCGCCACCTACGCATATGCACTTACTTATCAAGGGCAGGCACAGCAGCCCTTGTATCCCCGGTACACACCCTCTGAAAGGGTGTGTTTGTGTTTTAACCCACAGAAAGGCAGCAGTAACGGAGGGGATTTTGGAACTGGAGGAGCGGCAGCGTCCGCCTTTGTCTCCCGATTTCGGGAGACAACAGCGGCCGGAAGTCCAAAAGCCCCGCAGTTACGACATCGCCTTTGTAATTTTTAATCCCTAAACGCCCTCAGTCCTCAGCTCCAGCCGCCGTTCCCAGGCACATTCACACCCTTTCCCCCTTCCTCTCATATTCTATAGGCAAAAGCCCTTGTAAAGGAGAACGACTGAATGCTGAGAATTAAGCTGAACGAGCTGGGAAAAGGGAATGACAACGGTCTGATTCACACAGAGGTATGGCGGTGGGACGGCATCGGCTGGAACGAGTGTATTCCGCAGCAGGAGGAGGATTTCATCCGGGCGGAAGAGGATCTGTTCGTGACGATTCCGGCAGAGGCGGGCTTATACCGCGTAGACTATTCCAAAAAGCCCCTGGAGGCGCTCATTGTGCTTCCGGGTGACGGCGGAGGCCTGCGGGCAGAGCTGCTGCATCCGGCTCCTTTTAAACTCAAGGACGGGACGCTGTGGGGGTACATCAACAATGACGGCCGGATTGTGATTGAGCCGAGATATGATTATGCCGAAGAGTTTCAGGAGAACGGCCTGGCGGTGGTGCAGCGGGGGAATGTCAGCGGTCTGATTGACAGCACCGGGCGGGAGCGGGTCAAACCGGTTTATTCCTTTATTGGGCCTTTTTCCGAAGGGCGGGCCGTGGTGTCGGATGCGAAGGGCTACACTTTTATTGATGAAAAAGGCAAAGCGGTGACGTCCGCACGCTACGACTATCTGAATTCGCTGCACGAAGGCCGCGCGCTGTTCTCCAAGCAGAATACTACGGGGGGGAACTCGCTCTACGGATACCTGGATGCCCAGGGCAAGGAGGTACTGCCAGCCGTATATCTGGATGCCGGGGATTTCGTAAACGGGACTGCACTGGTCAAAGTAGCCGAAGGGGAATATGCACTGATTGACCTTCATGGCGCGGTGCTGCATACGTACAAACATCCTTTTGTCGGGTATCCGGGGGATGGGCTGCTGGCCTTTCAGGCGACAGAGGATGGGAAATACGGTTATCTCCACACGGACGGTACGATCGCTATCCAGCCGCAGTATACGGCAGCTCTGCCGTTCTCGGAGGGCCGGGCGGTGATTAACACAGCTCCTGATTACGGCAACGCCTACGGTCTGATCGACAAGCAGGGGAAAATGATCATTCCCGCCGTCTATTATGAGGTGCAGCAGATAGGCGAGAACCGGGTGGCGCTGGGGACCCCGCTGTATGCGGATCAGCCCTACAGAGGCTCCAGCTATGTGATAGCGGATGCGTTGACCGGAAGAATTCTCAGCACCCACCCGCTGCTCGGCGTGAACAATTATCAGCAAGGACTTGCGTCGGTGTACGATGCGAAGGATACGTATTTTATTGACACCAGCGGGAAAAAAGCCGCCCAGCCTCCGGTCATCGCAGGCTCAGGATCACTGTCCTTCAGCGGCAGTCTGATCCGCGCGGATATTGATCTGCGCACCTCCTATTATGACCGTAAAGGCAAGCAGGTCTGGCGGCAAAACGGGGTCATTCCGCTCAGACCGCCATACTCTGTGCTGGAGAAGAAATACAAGCCGAACCGGGATTATCTCGTCTATTATCCGGTAGTGGAAGGGATTGCCGTCGCCGAGGTCTCGAAGTCGGTGAATGACAAGCTGCGAAGCCTCTCGCTCCCTTACGGGGCGGGGACAGGAGGAGGCACTAAGGATTTCAGCTATACAGGGGATTTCGCCGTCTCCTTCTTCCGCAAGAATCTGCTGGTGCTGGAGCTAAGCGGTTACCATTTCCCGTTCGGCGCCGCCCATGGCATGCCTACCCGGATCTATGAGCATATCAACCTGCGTACAGGCAAATTCTACAGCCTCAGCGATCTGTTCAAGCCCGGCAGCAAATATGTGCAGAAGCTCAGTGACATTGTTGGCAAGCAGATTGCGAATGACCCGCAGTATTCTTACGTTTTTCCTGACATGTACAAAGGCATTACCGCCGATCAGCCCTTTTATGTGGATGGGGAGGCGCTGTATTTGTATTTTGCCCCTTATGAGATTGCCCCGTATGCCGCAGGCTTTCCAACCTTCCGCATTCCCTATGCAGAGATTATGGGCCTGATCTCGACCGAAGGGGAGTTCTGGCAGTCTTTTCACTAAAAAAAGCGCCAGAAGCGCCGATATATACGGTAGACACAGCCGTCCTGCAAAGGGCGGCCATTCTATCTTCCTTTGCCGCTGCTGGAGGGGACAAGCCTATCTATCTATAAAATCTATAAAATGACAGAATTTAGAAGCGCACAGCTGATAGTTTTGTGTTACAATGACTGAGGAACAGATTACAACTTTGTAACATTTGCAGACCGACACCCCTGGCAGCACGATACACCACAACAAAGATTAAGGAGATGGCAGAATGAAAAGCAAGACTTTGAGAAAAGTGATAGGTGGAAGCGTAGCCGCTGTTATGGCGCTTGGCATTTCTCTTCCATTACAAGCAAATGCAGCAGCAGCCGGTGCCCCTTCGTCAGCCGGATCAGATATGAATTTCGCACAGTTCATGGAATATTTCACACAGAACAATCCACAGACCATCGTACTGGACGGCAATACGTACACCATCACCAAAACGGTTATTTACAAAACGCCAGTTGCCGCTGCCCCGGCAGCACAGCCGGTGGCTACGGTTAAGCCTGTGGCGACACCAGCTCCAGTAGCTACTGCACCGGTGGCTACAGCCAAGCCGGCCCCGGCACCCGTTGCCACTGCAAAGCCTGCGGTAACTCCGGCTCCAACGGCTGTGGCTGCGGTTGGCAATAACGCATCCAGCTACACACAGCAGGTAGTGGCACTGGTGAACAAAGAGCGCGCTGCGGCTGGACTAGCCCCTGTCTCTGCTCTGGACAGCCTGAACAAAGTGGCTGCGGCAAAGGCTTCCGATATGCGCACGAACAAATATTTCTCACACACTTCGCCAACCTACGGATCGCCATTCGATATGATGTCGGCATTCGGCATTACGTATAAGGCCGCTGGCGAGAATATCGCAATGGGCCAGAAGACCCCTCAGGAAGTCATGACAGCCTGGATGAACAGCCCGGGTCATAAGGCCAACATCCTGAGCGCCAATTTCAACTACATCGGCGTTGGCTTCGACAATAACTACTGGGTCCAGGAATTCATCGGTAAGTAATATGCAGTAACTCAAAGAACGTAAAGTAACGTTTACTCCGCCCTCCGGCATTGCCGGGGGGCGTTTTTATGTTTTTTAGGATAAGGAAGTAATATTGCTCTTGCAGGATCAGCGTAGCACCATCGTGCCGCACGCAGTACGCGGTCTTTGCACGATCAGCGCAGCGCTATCGTGCCGCCCTTGCTGCTTCCACCGTTTAGGTGTGAAGCGGCGGAGGGGATTTTGGAACTGTAGGAGCGATAGCGTCCGCCTGAAAGCTTTCCGTAGGAAAGCTCGCTTCGGAAGCATCAGCAGTCTCCGAATTTTAACCGTATAACGGTTTATTCAATAAATTTGGAGGCAACAGCGGCCGTAAGTCCAAAATCACCGCAGCCGCGCCCCCATCTAAACCCCCTTCCCGTTTGCAAATTATCCAAAGAAGAATTATGTTTATCTACATAGTTAATAATGGTGTGAATAATAGTGTGAATGATGGGCGAGGCAGAAGAGTACGGCAGATGGAGGGATAGCATTGAACGATTCCAAATGGACCTGGAGGACAGTGAGTCTGGTGTCCATCCTGGCAACTTTACTTTTGATTACAGGATTTGTGTATGCGGTGGGCGACATCCTGAACCCCAAGGGGGAGAAGTTTCTCTCCTCCCTCCCGCAGGAGACGGCTGCACCGACAGCCGCGGCAAGTGACGAATTCAAGATCCTGGCGCTTGGCGATTCGCTGGCCAAAGGGACCGGTGACAACTCCGGGCAAGGGTTCGTAAAACGGACAGTGGACGCCTTGTCGGCAAACGGAGGGAAGGCGGAGCTGCTGGGCAATATGGGCATTAACGGCCTGACCACAGCCGCCTTGCAGAGCAAGCTTCAGGAGGAAGGGGTTCAGTATGCACTGCGTCAGGCGAATGTCATCCTGATCTCCATTGGCGGGAATGATCTGTTCCGGGGCTCGGATATTCTGGGGACCGGCGGGAGCAGCGGACAAGCCGCAGCAACGGAGAATCCGGGGGATTCACCGGAAGCGGCGCCGCAGAACACCGAAGCGCCTGCCATTAACAAGGTGGAAGGCGGAGCGCCGGTTCCCACCGCCTCTGCGGGTGATCTGACCCCGGAAACGCTCCTCTCGGCTCTGCCTGGGGCCGCCAAACGGCTGGGTAATATACTGGATACCGTTGCAGAGGTGAATCCGCAGGCACAGGTCTATTACATCGGATTGTATAATCCCTTCGGTGATATCGAGGAGCTGCTGATGCCCGGAAATCAGGCCGTAACAGCGTGGAACAATGCGGCGATGGATATGATCAACAGCCATCAGAACATGACGCTGGTGCCGACCTTTGATCTGTTTGACCGCCATTTGGCGAAATACCTGTCAAGCGATCATTTTCACCCGAACGGGGACGGCTATCAGCGGATGAGCGAGCGGATTGTACAAGCGGTTCGTTGACCGAATTATTTTTTGAACAGAAATGACTGTGGCAAGGAGCTGAATAAAAGATGGCGAGAACCATGCATGAGGCACCAGGAGAAGAAGTCGTTCTGTCCGCCCGGGGAGTCCGCAAAAAAATCGGCCGCAAATGGATTATAGATGATGTTACGTTTGACGTTAAAAAAGGGGAAATCTTCGGCTTTCTCGGCCCGAACGGAGCCGGCAAAACCACAACCATCCGCATGCTGGTGGACCTGATCCGCCCGAGCGAAGGGACGATTACCGTCTGCGGCTACAATGTGAACCGGAATCCCGAGAAAGCACTGCAATACGTCGGCTCCATCGTCGAGAATCCCGAGGTCTATACATATCTGACGGGCTGGGAGAACCTGCAGCATTTCGCCCGCATGCAGCCCGGAGTAGACGCGCAGCGGATTGCCGAGGTTGTGGAGATTGTGCGGCTCGATCAGCGTATTCAGGATAAAGTAAGCACGTATTCGCTCGGGATGCGCCAGCGGCTGGGGATTGCCCAAGCCCTGCTCGGCCGTCCACGGCTGCTGATTCTCGATGAGCCGACCAACGGCCTGGACCCGAAGGGGATCAAGGAGCTGCGCGAATTCATCCGTAAGCTGGCAGACGAAGGACTCGCGGTCTTTGTGTCCAGCCATCTGCTGAGCGAAATTCAGCTCTTGTGCGACCGGGTAGCCATTATCAGCAAAGGCCGTGTCCTCGCTGTAGGTGGTGTAGACGAGCTGGTGGCCCGTAACTCGCCTTATGTCCTGTGGGAGCTGGAGCCGCTTCAGCGGGCAAGAGACATTATGGCCATGCGGCCGGATATCACGCTGCTGGAGCTGGACGAGGTGACCCTGGATGATTCGGTCATCGCAGGCATGGGCGTGAATTCCCTGGTTACGGCGATGGATGAGGATCTGATCCCGGAGATTGTAGCCGTGCTGGTTGCACAAGAGGTGGAAGTCCGGGCTGTGCATAAAATCAACCCTACACTGGAACAGCTATTCTTGAAGCTAACGGAAGGTGAATCCATTGACTAACCTGCTGCCGCTCATCCGAAATGAGTGTCTGAAGATTATTAAAAAGAAACGTTTCTATGTCATTCTGCTCATCCTGCTGGTGCTGGTGCCAATGTTTACCTATGCACAAATGCGCATAGCCGAGCGCAGCCGTGACAAATTTAACTCTGACTGGAGGCTGGAGATCCAGCAGCAAATCACCGACAACCAGAACTCGCTCGGCAGCGACCGGATACCGGAGGAATGGAAGTCATACCGGCGGATTTTTCTCCAGCAATTGCAGTATTATCTGGATCATGATGTGAATCCGAACGAGCCGAGCGGAGTGACGTTCACCCGGGAGTTTGTCAACAATTCCGTCTCCCTGTTCATTCCGCTGCTGATCATGGCGGTTGCCTCCGACCTGGTCTCCGGTGAGCGGACGACCGGAACGATCAAGATGCTGCTGACCCGCCCGGTCAGGCGCTGGAAGGTGCTGTTCAGCAAAATGGCAGCGCTGCTGATGTTCGTCTCGCTGATAGTGCTGTCGGTATTCGTGATCAGCTATCTGGTCTCGGGGCTGGCTTTTGGCTATAAGGGGTTCAATGTTCCCGTCTTCACCGGCTTCCAGCTAAGCGGCGACACTGTGGATATGTCGAAGGTTCATGCGGTGGAACAGTGGAAGTATCTGCTGATGCAGGGCGGGCTGATCTGGTATGTCAGCATCGTGGTGGCCCTGCTGGCTTTCATGGTATCGGTGCTGGTCCGCAGCACGGCTGCGAGCATTGTCGTGATGATGGCGGCGCTGATTGCCGGAACGATCCTGACCAATATGGCTTCGGCCTGGACGGCGGCTAAATATTTATTTATGGTGAACATGGAGCTGACGACTTATTTAGCGGGAACTCCCGCGCCGATAGAGGGCATGACACTGGGCTTTTCGATGGCGGTTCTGGGTATTTGGGGACTTGCGGCCGTAATCATTTCATTCGCCGTCTTTACGAAACGGGATATTTTGAATTAGAATGTACAAAGCGAACGAAAACGTTTGTTTGCATTTTAGAGAGACAAGGAAGACAAGAGAAGGAGGAGCATGAATGCTCGAACAGATCGATATGTTTGCAAAAGTCTCTAAGAACGGCGAAGCCAGCCGGACTGGATACGATGCTGACGACATTCAGGTGCTCGAAGGTCTGGTTGCGGTCCGCAAACGGCCCGGCATGTATATTGGCAGTACGAGTTCCTCGGGTCTGCACCATTTAGTATGGGAAATAGTGGATAATGCCGTAGATGAGCATTTGGCGAAGTTTTGCTCGAAGATTGATATCACCCTCCGCAAAGACGGATCGGTGACCGTTATTGACAACGGACGCGGAATTCCGACCGGAATGCATAAGACAGGAGTCCCTACACCGCAGGTGGTATTCACCATTCTGCACGCGGGGGGCAAGTTCGGCGGCTCGGGCTACAAGAAGTCGGGCGGCCTGCACGGAGTCGGGGCTTCGGTAACCAATGCGTTGTCCGAATGGCTGGAAGTGGAGATCTACCGGGAAGGGAAGATTCACCGCCAGCGCTTTGAATACTGGGTCGACAAAAGCGGTAAAGAGCATGTCGGTGAGCCTGTAACCGGTCTTGAGATACTGGGGAATACGAATAAAACCGGTTCGAAGATTACCTTCAAGCCGGATATTCGCGTCTTCTCCGCAGGCATTGCGCTGAGTTATGATACACTTGCTGAACGGGTACAGGAGATTGCCTTCCTGAATTCCGGGCTTAGAGTCGTTCTGAGCGATGAACGCAGCGGGCGTCAGGATGAATTCTTCTACGAAGGCGGCGCCAGCCAGTTCGTGCAATTCCTGAACGAAGGCAAGGATGTACTGCATGATGTGATTCATTTCAGCTCTGAAAAGGACGAGATCGAGGTGGAAATCGCGCTGCAGTATAATGCGGGGTATACGGAGACGATTGCTTCGTTTGTGAACTCCATCCCTACACGCAGCGGGGGAACGCATGAGACAGGCTTCAAGACAGCCTATACGCGTGTGCTCAACGACTATGCCCGCCGGACGCAGCTGCTCAAGGAGAAGGATAAGAACCTGGAGGGCAACGATCTCCGCGAAGGCATGATGGCAGTTATCAGCATCAAGATGTCGGATGTGGAATTCGTCGGACAGACGAAGGATCAGCTGGGAAGCGCATCTGCCCGCAGCGCCGTAGACTTCATTGTCTCCGAGAAAATGGCCCGCTTCCTGGAGGAGAATCCCCAGGTCGCACAGAGCCTGCTGAAGAAATCGATCCAGGCCTCCAAGGCCCGTGAAGCGGCCCGCAAAGCCCGTGATGAGATCCGCAGCGGCAAGAAACGCAGCGAGAGCTCGAACCTGGGCGGCAAGCTGTCGCCTGCGCAGTCCAAGGATGTTACGCGTACCGAGATCTTCATCGTGGAGGGCGACTCGGCCGGAGGTTCAGCCAAGCAGGGGCGGGATTCCAAGATTCAGGCCATTCTGCCGCTGAAGGGCAAGCCGATGAACCCGGAGAAGGCCAAGCTGCTGGATATCCTGAAGAATGACGAATACAAGGCGATCATTTCGGCAATCGGCGCGGGAATCGGGCCTGATTTTGCCGTGGAGGACAGCAATTATTCCAAAATCATCATTATGACCGATGCCGATACAGACGGAGCGCATATTCAGGTGCTGCTGCTGACCTTCTTCTACCGCTACATGAAGCCTCTGATCGATGCCGGTAAGGTCTACATCGCCCAGCCGCCGCTGTATAAGCTGACGCGCAAATCGGGTAAGCTGGAGACGGTCCGCTATGCCTGGAGCGACGAGGAATTGCAGAATTATCTGAAGGAATTCGGGAAGAATTTCGAGCTGCAGCGGTATAAGGGACTAGGTGAGATGAACCCGGACCAGCTGTGGGAGACTACGATGAATCCCGAATCGCGCACGCTGCTTCAGGTGCAGATCGAGGATGCCGCCAAGGCGGAACGCCGCGTCTCCACCCTGATGGGCGACAAGGTCGATCCGCGCAAGCGCTGGATTGTCGAGAACGTTGATTTTACGGAGATTGTGGAGTAATTTTAGCGGTAAGTGACGAAACCTTCCGCTGTTTTTAATTTTTTGATGATCGGTTCCAGCGAAGCGAATGGGATTTTCACGGTTTGCTGAACTACGAATTGTTAATCGAATTGAAGGGGAAGTAACGGAGGGGATTTTGGAACTGTAGGAGCGTCAGCGACCGCCTTTGTATTTAGATTTCATCCGCTAAAGCGTATGAATCAGAAATCTAAATACAACAGCGGCCGGAAGTCCAAAAGTACCCGCAGTTACGGTTATCCCTTCTACCCAGATTACGATTTCGTTTTGAAGCAATTTGGGTTGAATATCTCAGCGCAAAGCGCCAGATCATCAATCTTTAAAAACGCGGACAGAATGAGGAACAGAAGGTGAAGAGGAAATGAGCAGTTTATCAGAGCAATTTTTGCCGGCTTTTCTGGAAGAGGTCGTGGGCGACCGGTTTGGCCGGTATTCCAAATATATCATTCAGGACCGGGCGATCCCCGATGTTCGCGACGGGCTGAAGCCCGTCCAGCGCCGGATTCTGTATGCCATGTACGATTCCGGCAATACGCCGGATAAGCCATACCGCAAATCGGCCAAAACCGTGGGAGATGTCATGGGTAACTACCATCCCCACGGGGACTCCTCGATCTACGACGGGATGGTGCGGATGGCACAGCCGTGGAAGATGGGGCATGTGCTGGTAGACGGACACGGCAACTGGGGTTCCATGGACGATGACCCGGCAGCCGCAATGCGTTACACAGAAGCGCGTCTGTCTCCGATAGCCATGGAGATGATGCGCGATATTGAGAAGCGCACCGTTCTGTTCAAGGACAACTTCGATAATACGGCCAAGGAGCCGGTGGTTGTTCCCTCCCGTTATCCGAACCTGCTGGTGAACGGGACGAGCGGGATCTCAGCCGGGTTCGCCACCGAGATTCCGCCGCATAACCTGCGGGAAGTCATTGACGCCTGTATCGCTGTGATGCAGAAGCCGGACATTGCCCTGGAGGATATTATGACCTTCATCAAGGGGCCGGATTTCCCGACAGGCGGTACTATTATGGGCGGAGACGGCATTATGGATGCTTACCGCACCGGCAAAGGCCGTATCTATCTGCGCTCCAAGACGGAGATTGAGAACGTGCGCGGCGGGAAGCAGCAGATCGTGATTACCGAAGTGCCCTTCCAGATCGTGAAGTCACGGCTTGTGACCTCCATGGAGAACATCCGTCTGGAGAAAAAGATTGAAGGAATCGCCGAGGTCCGCGATGAGAGCGGCCGTGAGGGCCTGCGCATTGTGGTGGAGCTGAAGAAGGAAGCGGATGCACAGGGCGTCTTAGCTTACCTGCTCAAAAAAACCGATCTGCAAGTCACTTACAACTTCAACATGGTGGCCATCGTCAACAAGGCTCCGCAGCAGCTGGGGCTCAAAGCGATCCTTGAAGCCTATATTGCTCACCAGCGCGAAGTGGTCACCCACCGTACCCGGTTTGACCTGGAACGGGCGGAGGACCGTGCCCATGTCCTGGAGGGACTGGTTAAGGCACTGAACATTCTGGATGAAGTGATCGCTGCTATCAAGGCTTCGAAGAACCGGCAGGATGCCCAGAATAATCTGGTCTGGATGTTCGGCTTCAGCGAACGCCAGGCTGACTCCATCCTTACCTTACAGCTCTACCGCCTCACCAATCTGGAGATTCATTCGCTTCAGAAGGAGCTGGATGAGATGCTTGCCCGGATTGCGGTGCTGCAAGGGATTCTGGACAGTGACAAGAAGCTGATTACCGTGATCCGCAAGGAGCTGCTTGAGATCCGTGATAAATACGGGATCGACCGCCGTTCCCTGATCCAGGGAGAAGTGGAAGAGCTTAAGGTCAATATGGAGGTGCTTGTCAACGCGGAGGATGTGCTGGTTGCGCTGTCTGCAGACGGCTATATCAAGCGGACCGGCATGCTGTCCTTCACCCGTTCAGGCGGGGAGCGCCACTCTTCAGGCGTCAAGGAAGGCGATCATATTGTCAGGCTGCTGGATCTGAATACCAGGGAGAGCCTACTGGTCTTCACACGCAAGGGCCAATACTTCCTGCTTCCCGTTCACCAGATTCCGGAGTTCAAGTGGAAGGAGCCAGGGACGGCCATCGTCAACGTGATCGGACTGGCGAAGGGGGACGGTGTTGTTAGTATGTTCCCGGTCGGCAATCTGGAGGACCCGCAGGCGAGTCTGGTCTTCATCACCCGCAAGGGCCAGGTGAAGCGTACCGAGCTCAAGGAGTACTCTACAAGCCGTTCCGGAGCCGTTGCCGCCTGTAAGGTGGCTGAAGGCGATGAGATCATTACAGTGGCACTGAGCCGGGGTGACAAGGACATCGTGCTGGTTACGCGTGATGGCATGAGCATCCGTTTCCATGAGAATGAAGTGAATCCTATGGGCCGGGTGGCCACAGGGGTTAGGGGAATACAGCTCCGTGAAGGAGATGAGGTCGTCTCCTGCTTCTGGGTCAGTGAGGATGAAGGCGAGATCCTGGCGATATCCGACATCGGCTATGCCAAGCGTTCCCTGATGGTGGACTATCCTTCCCAGAGCCGAGGCGGCAAAGGGATGCCGACGTTCGAGTTCAAGGAAGGCAAGCGTGTCCGCCCGAACGGCAGCAGGCTGGCAGGCGCGTTCTACTGCAAGGAGCCGCTGGAGCTGACCGTTATTACCCAGAGTGGGGCAGTACATTCATTCTCCTCCGAATCGGCGCCGATTGCCGAACGCCGTTCTACCGGCAAGCAGCTCGTACCCGTCGAGAAGAAGGACGAGATCGCGATTCTTTTTCAGGCGGTCAAGTAACACCAGGTAAGACTAATATCGAGTAAGGATACAAGACCGTATGGAATGGCGCGGGCAGCTCAGGAGTAACAGGCTGCCTGCGCTTTTATTTATACATAGAAGAAATAGTGCTGTGAGGGGAGAAATATTTTTTTGCCTTGAAGGAAATGGAAGTTTTCTGGCGAAAAAGTTAAGTATACCGGATAGAGATCCACAGGAAAGGAAGGAATAAGTGTGCACTCCACTGAATTCAGTAAAATCTGGCATAAGATATTAAAGGACTATAAGCTACATATGGACAGCAAGCTTGCGCCTACACTGACTGATGCCCAGCTTACCGTACTGGAATTGCTGCAGGAGCGTGATGCGATGAAGCCTTCTGATTTAGCCCCTCATCTGGCGACCAGCCCGGCGGCCGTGACGATGCTGCTTGACCGGATGGAGAAGCACAATCTGATTGTCCGTGAGCGCGATGCCTCGGACCGCAGAATTGTCTGGGTGAGCATCACCGAGACAGGCCAGCGGGAGACGCTGCGCGGACTAAAGGTCCGCAGCGACTTTTTTGCCGAAGCACTGGACCCGATCTCCTCCCATAACCAGCAGCTGCTGCTCTACCTCATGGGGAAGATGGCTGTAGCTCCGGCCGTGGACGACGCAGCCTCGGTACAGTCTGTATAAGTAACAGCTACTAGCCGGTCCAGCGGGTAATAGAAGAATAAGTAATCGGGTAAGACCCTATACATTCTTACAATGCAAAAAAGCAGGCTGTCCGTTAAAGGATAGCCTGCTTTTGAATATGTGGAGTCCATAGATTCCAGGGATAATCCCGGGGAGGCAGGGAGAGCAGCTCGACTTCCTCTTTGGTCACCGGATGCGGGAACCGGGTGAGTGCAGACCATAATGCAATCTGCTGTCCTGGCCGGTTCACTGCCGCGCCATACTTCTGATCCCCGTAGAGCGGACAGCCGGTATGGCTGAGCTGAACGCGGATCTGGTGGGAGCGGCCGGTCAGCAGGTCAATCCTCAGCAGCGAATAGCCTTCTGCGGTACCGATGACTGTATAATCGAGGATGGCTTGCTTGCCGCCCGGCGTACCCTCTGGGACGACCCGGACGGTATTGCTCTTGGGGTCCTTCAGCAGGGTATGCTCCAGTCTGGCCTGTGACCCCGGAAGCTGACCATGCACCACCGTAAGATAGACCTTCTGGAAGTCGTGGGTCCGCACACTCTCGGATAGCCGGGACGCAGCCTTCGACGTCTTGGCGAAGATCATCGCACCGCCTACAGGCCGGTCCAGTCGGTGAACCAGGCCCATGAAGACATTGCCCGGCTTGCCGTAGCGCTGTTTCACATCTTCCTTCAGCAGGGTCAGCAGATCCGGGTCTCCTGTAGCATCCTCCTGAACGGGAATATTCACGGGCTTCACAATCCCCAGCAGATGGTTGTCCTCATATAGAATATCGAACCGGGAGGGACTGCTGCCCGGCTCTCCTGCTGCGCCGTTATTCGTTCCGGTCATGGCTTACGCCTCCCAGCGTCCGAGAATCCCGCAAGGCAGATTCATGCCGGAGGCAGTAATCGGCAGGCCGATCTCACCGGAATTCAGCTTGCCGCCATAACGTTTGCCCATCGTCATCGACAGCATATTGCGCAGTACGGTTGGAGAGATGCCGGTCGTGTAGGAGTTAATCAGCATGAATAATGGACGGTCGCTCATAATCTCCATGCAGCTCTCCAGGAACGGATAGAGACTGGCTTCCAGCTTCCACATTTCACCGCCCGGCCCTCTTCCGTAGGACGGCGGGTCCATAATAATCGCATCATATTTGCTGCCGCGGCGCTGTTCGCGCTGGACGAATTTGAACACATCATCGGTAATGAAGCGGAGCGGCTTGTCGGCAAGACCGGACAGGGCTACATTCTCCTTCGCCCATTGAACCATCCCTTTGGCTGCATCGACATGCACTACGGATGCTCCCGCACTTGCCGCCGCAACTGTGGCTCCGCCGGTATACGCGAACAGGTTAAGAACGGAGATCGGCCGGTTAGCCGCAGCGATCTTGTCCATCATCCAGCGCCAGTTGGCCGCTTGCTCCGGGAACAGCCCCGTATGCTTGAAGTTCGTCGGGCGGAGGTGGAATTTGAGCTTGCCGTAGCTGATTTTCCAGTCCTCCGGTATCGTCTTCTTCATCTCCCACTGCCCGCCTCCGGCGGAGCTGCGATGATAATGCCCGTGCACATCCCGCCACTTGGCGCTCTCGCTGGCCAGCGGCCAGATGATCTGCGGGTCCGGCCGGCGCAGGATAATATCGCCCCAGCGTTCGAGCTTCTCCCCGCCCCCGGTGTCGATCACTTCATAGTCCTTCCAATCACTGGCTATATACATTATTGATCCATCCTTCAAAAAGTCATTTAGCCTTCATTGTACAACATTTAAGCCCGCCGCTACAAACAAAATGGTTGCAAAGCTGCGACGATTCGCAGGTGCAGCCAACAAGCAGCGGGCAGCAGGCGTTCTGGCACTTCCTTGACGGATTGTGTATGATCTGAATACAAGGGTTCAATAAGGGAAGGAGGCGGAAGCGGGATGTATAATCTATCGGTGCTGTATCATCCGATTACAGCCAATCCTGCCGGGGGCGGTGAACACCTGCCGGGCAGGCTGCTTCAGCCTTATGTCCGCTGCTTCTGGGGATCAGGAGCACAGCCCCGGCAGCCGCAGCAGACAGAGATAATCATACCTGACAGCTGTATGGACATCATATGGGAATGGGATGAGCAGACAGGGGAAGCAGGCGGCATTTTTTGCGGAATTAACGACACTCCGTTCGAGACAGGACAAGCAGCACAGCCTGTGTCCGTACAGCGATTCGCCATCCGCTTTCACTTCTGGGCCGTTCATCTGTTCGCGGACGAGCCGCTCTCGGAGGTGCTGAATGTCCATGCTCCGGTGGAGCATTATTTCCGCTCCTTCCGTCAGGAACTGGGGGACAGGCTCCAGCATATGCGTACGATGACTGAACGCATCGCTGCGGCTGAGGCCTTCCTCCTGCGAAGACTGGAGCAGGGAAGCCGCAGCAGTGACGGGATGATGAATGCAGTCCATAGGCTGCTTACATCGCGGGGAATCATGACAGCTGGTACGCTGGAGAGCAGCTCGGGCTTAAGCAGCCGCCAGCTTGAACGGCTGTTCCGGCAGCATATCGGCCTTCCGCCCAAAAAGGTGGCAGATCTTATCCGTTTCCAGAATGTCTGGCTGGACCTGTACCGTTCCCCCCAGACCAAAGGCGTCATGCAGGATATAGTCTTCAACTACGGGTATAGCCATCAGTCGCATTTGATCAACAATTTCAAGAAATTCGCGGGCAGAACACCGCTGGATGCGCTAAGCCATGCCCGGCGCTGAATGTCGTTTTTTTGCAATACAAGCCTGGCAGGCAGAAGTACAATGAACATAGACGGCTGACATCAGTCCGCTCATAACACAAGCAATGAAGGGAAGGATACCATTATGATTACAAGTTTTGACGGCATCAATCTGTACAGCAAAGACCCGGCGGCCCTGGTCGCATTCTATTCAGAGGTGCTCGGAATTCCGGTTCCATTCGAGGGCTATGGAGAAGCCGGCGGGGCCAAGATTGCCATAGACGCCAGCCAACCCGGCATCATTATATGGAATGCAGTCAAGTGGGAGAACCTTACGACCGGAACCGTTAATCTGGTATTCTCCTGCGCCAGTCTGGATGAAACATACGGGCAGCTGAAGGCGAAGGGACTGGATTGCCAGCCTCCGGCAACTATGGAGTACGGCGGTAAAGAGATGAATTTCCGTGATCCCGACGGGAACGCAATTACCCTGCTGGAAGGCGGATATTAATCGTTCTACACCTCATATTGACCATAGTATTACGGAGCAGCGTCAGTTCCGGGCAGCAGTCATGCCCTGAACTGGCGCTGCTTGTGTTATCCTGGGCATGTCTGTCCCGGGAGAGAGCAAGGCGCTTTTACATATTGACAATGATAATCATTATCAAATAGAATGTGGATATAGAGAGACCAATTCATTTCTACCCTGGGAGGATATAAGTCATGGCTAAGGTGCTTGTGGCATATGCAAGCTTAACTGGCAATACGGAGGAAATCGCTGAACTGATCGTGGAAGGAATACGCGCAGCAGGCGGAGAGGCCGTACTGAAATCGGTCACGGACTGCAATGCGGATGAGATAAAGGCTTACGGGGCTGTACTGCTGGGTGCGTACACATGGGGAGACGGCGAGCTGCCGGATGAATTCCTGGACTTCTATGAAGAGCTGGATGAGCTGGATCTCAGCTCCTGTAAGGCGGCGGCCTTCGGAAGCGGAGACTCCGGGTATGCAATATACTGCGGGGCAGTGAATCAGATTGAAGAGAAGCTGAAGGAGCGCGGGGCCGAGATCGTACAGCCCAGCCTGAAGATTGAATACGGTCCGAATGCAGCCGAGAAAGAGGCTTGCCGCACGTACGGACGCCAGTTCATCGAGACCTGCGCGGCGGTCTCTTAAGGATGGGCGCGGCGGCGGGTGCCTTCACAGGAACGAAGCCGGATGCTGAAGCCGTCCGGTACAGACGTCTGAATGATTACCGCATGGAGCATATCATGCTGGGCGGAGCGGAGGGGGCCGGCAGCGGAGCTTCCGCTACAGGGCTCCCCCGCTGGAGACAGCAGGTCCAGTATGCCGTCGGACATACACTTAATGACTTCTACAGTCTGCGGCCCGAGGTGCGCCGGGAGACACCTGTCCAGTTTCTGCTGGAACGCCGCTGGCCGCCCAAAGGAAATGCTTTTGCTTCCCTCCTGCATTACTGGGAGGTCAAGCAGGCGGTGGCCGATGAGCTGATGCGGATTGTGGCGGACAGCTTCACCGCAGAGCTTCCAGTGATGCGGTTTGAACAGTGGCATATTCCTGTCCGGGAGCTTGAGATTGAGCTGGCGGTGATTTTTCAGCTGGCCTGGAATTCGGAGCTGGCGGGGCGCAGCCTGAATATCCAGAAATTCATGGTACACGCTAACCCTCAGGTGATTACAGGATTTCTGCATATGGCGAATGTGTTCTGTCACAAGGCTTACGGGCAGCCTGCGGAGACCATCGCCATCTACTCCCTGCTGGATGGCCGCAGGCATCTGCATGACGGGGCAGGCATGCCGCTGCAGAAGTCGCTGGATTATGTGCGTCTGCTGTCCGTCTTCCTGGAACGGGAAGAGCATGCGGAGGGCTGCGCGGAATGCAGCCGCGGCCGCAGCGACCGGGATGAATCCCTGGTCCGGGGCTATGGGCTGATGTAGAGCAGAAGATGAGGACGACCCAAAAGCATCTCCTTCAGTCCCATTTGACTAGAGGAGATGCTTTTTAATTATTTAGGCAATGTATGCGAAAAACAGCATACATTGCGCTGGCAGCAGGCATATGGGCCCAAATGTATGCTTCTTTGAACACTCGTTGCCAGGCTAACTGTTCAAAGGTAAGGTGTAATAATCCTGCTGGCTCTGAATGACGAAGCCGCAGCTCTCATAGAGCTTCAGCGCATTGGGGTTATCCAGCGCAACCTCCAGATTCACTCCGTTATAATTCCGCTGCTCCCGCTCAATCGTCTGCTGAAGGGCACTGCGGCCGATGCCGAGACCGCGCAGCTTCTTGTCCACGGTAAATCCGTATATCCAGGTTTCGTTGTCCTCGGACCACAGGCGCATTTTCCCGGCGGGCTTGCCGCTGAGCTCGATGATGATATGCTCCTGGGAGACTTCCTGTTCCAGCTGTACATACATTTCAGCGGCGTCCTCTTCGGTCATCTGGAACCCGTCGCAGTCGAAGGCGATCAGCAGCGGGGTCTCCTCCGGGCGTGCAGGCCGGAGCAGCACCTTGCCGGAGGCCGAGCTGGCCTCGGAGGCTCTAACCCGGCTGTCTGCACCATCCCATTTCATCTGATACTCCGAATGGCTGAAGCTAACTGGCAAGGTCATCAAATAGGCATTACCTGAAGCTGAAGCCGCAGGGGTGTTCAGCAGCAGCGTCTTCGTCTTCCCTCTGCGGATGAGGGGCTGGGCCTGCTCCCAGAGGGAGCTGAAGATGCCCCGGCGGCGGTAGCCTGGCCGGACCATGCCGCATACCTCCATGTCACCGCCGATCCCGTACATTCCGATGAATCCGGTCAGCAGTTCCCCTTCGTAGGCTAACAGCCATTCCGCACCGCCGGCTTCCCCCGGATGCCGCAGCATATCCCAATTCAGCTTCAGCGAGATTCCTTCATACTGCTCGCAGCGCTGCTGGAGCTCTTCGATTTGTTTCAATATATCAGCCGTAATCAATGTTGCTTCCTCCTATTTCAGCACATCCCGGTACTCCGCATGCTTCTCGAATTGATGTGCCGCATACGGGCACTCCGGTACAATGTGCACGTTCTGTTCACGGGCCAGATCAACGACCGCCCGCACAAGCTTCTCTCCCGCACCCTGACCGCGCAGATCTTCGGAGACAAAGGTATGGTCAATCACCAGGTCACCTGTTGTCTGGTCTGCTTTATATGTAATCTCGGCCAGGTCCTTCCCGTCACCAGCAATATAAAAACGTCCTTCTCCCTTAGCAATCTGTTCCATGTATCTTCACTCCATTCCGGTATAGTGTTTATATTTTACTACCCTGCCCGGCAAAAAGCGAGAAACGGGGAGAAGCAATGCAGGCCATTTAGGGTCTGTTATTTAGCGTAATCATTTATAGAAATGGATTGGATTTGAAGATCAACCTATTTTGACTTGTCTATTTCCCGGTGCTATACTGATTCCACAGCAGGCAAATATGGTTAATAAGAGACTGATTAGACATAAGATCTAATTAGTCTTGTTTTTTATTGCAGCTATGCTGACACTACTTGGCGTGCTTGCCGCGGGCAGATGCCCGGCTTCTGAGCGAAGAGCGCAGCACTCAAAAAACTATTAGGAGGAAATATCATGAATACCACAGTACGCTTGACTGAAAGATCCGGATCGAATTCTTCCCAGCGCAGCAAAGGTTTTGTACCGGTTGTAGTATACGGTGCAGGTTCAGATACCCAGTCCTTTTCAGCAGAAGCTAAGACTCTTAATGACATTCTCGGCAAAAATCCGCGTGCGATCCTGAAGGTCGAATTTCCGGGCTCCGGCTCGAAGAATGCGGTTATTCAGGAAGTGCAGCGCCAGCCGTTATCCCGTACTCTGCTTCATGTAGATTTGCAGCAGATTGATATGAAGGCCGAGCTTGATACCAAGGTTGCCTTCAACTTCACCGGCGACCCTGCCGGCGTCAAGAGCGGCGGCGTTCAGCAGGTTGAGCTGTACGAGCTGGACATCCGTACCCTGCCTGATAAGCTGGAAGCTTCTTTTGATGTAGATATTAGCGGCCTTGAAATCGGCGATCAATTGCTTGTATCTGATCTGCCGAAGCATGAGGGCTGGGAGATCCTTACCCCTGAAGATACGCTGATCGTGCGGATCTCACCTCCGCTTGTGATGGAAGCGCCTGCTGATGAAGCTGCCGCCGCACCTGCGCCAGAGGAAGCAGCCGAAGCTGAGAAGTCGGAAGAATAAGATCTTCTTGGCGGCATCGACCGATCTATACATGCAAAGGACTCGCAGGCTGCCTGACATAACGGCTGTGCTGAGAGTCAACATCTGGTAATCAACCGGGAGCAGACATATCCTTATGAGGGAATGGTCTGCTCTTTTTGCAGAACGGGAACCGGCGGGTACATTCTGGAAATTCATTATGAGAGATCAGGAGAGTGCATTCATGAATCCTAATATCATCAAGCTGGTAAGCGGCTCCAATGCGAAGCTGGACGAGGCTTCAACCCAGGCAATCGTGAAGATATCCTGCAGCAGTTCTCCGGCTATTCTGGATATCAGCTGCTTCATGGTGGGCGAGAACGGCAAGGTGCCTTCCGATGATTTTTTTATCTTCTATAATCAGCCGGCTGATCCCAAGCATACGGTCGTATTCAATCCGATTGATAAATACAGCGGAGAGTTCGCCATAGATCTGCACGCGCTCCGTGATTCGGCTATTGAGAAATGCGTCTTCGCCGCTACGCTTGACGGCCCCGGAACCTTCGCCGATGTCCGGGGCTGCAGAATCAGCGCAGCCGGGAAGGATACGGAGCTGGTATATGAGATTGTGGAAGGTAATGCCGAGACCTCGCTGGTGCTGGCCGAGCTGTACCGCCACGGTGCAGGCTTCAAGCTGCGGGCAGTCGGGCGGGGCTTCCATGGCGGACTGAAGCCGCTGGCGGAAGCGCACGGCGTTGAAGTGGAAGACGAAGCGCCGCAGAGCGGCAGCGGAGCACAGGTACACGCACAAGGGATGCCGGGACATACGGAAGCAGCAGCTACATACAGCGGCCCTCCCAAGGACACAGTCCTGGAGGAGGCTCCCCGGCCTGCACTGAACTTGACGAAGATTGATCTTCTGAAGCAGCAGGTCGGAATTTCACTGCGCAAGAAGAATCTCGACCAGGAGAAGGCAAGGGTGGCGGTGGTATTCGATGCATCCGGCTCCATGTCGCATTTATATTCGATGGGAGTCGTGCAGCGGGCTTTTGAACGGGTGCTGGCTATCGCTGCACAGATGGATGATGACGGAATGCTGGATGTATGGTTCTTCGCCACCAAGAGCAAACGAATGCCGAGCGTGAATGAACACGGGTATGAGGATTATGTGAAGCGGACCTATCCGGGGCCGAAAATGTTCGGGGGACTCGGCATCGGGAACAATGAGCCGGTGGTGATGGCGGATCTGATCAAGAAGTACACGAAGGAGGAGCCGGGCAGCCTGCCGGTATATGTTGTGTTCTTCAGCGACGGCGGAATCTATGAGACGCCCAAAATATCGAAGCTGCTGATCGACAGCTCGAAGCATAATATTTTCTGGCAGTTTGTGGGGCTGGGCAATGCGGATTATGGCGTGCTCCGTGAGCTTGACGATCTGCGGGGCCGGTATTTGGATAATGCCGACTTCTTCGCGCTGGATGATCTGGACGAGGTCAGCGATGAGGACCTGTATGACCGCCTCTTCAACGAGTACCCGAAATGGCTACGTGAAGCCCGGCAGAAGGGCGTTGTACGTTCATAGAATCAGAGTACAGACAACTGACAAAACAGGGCAGATCCGAAGCCGGGTAATGGCTGGGGTCTGCCCTTGTTCTTTTTTGGGATGCAAGGTCAAGGGGAAGATGTAGCTCCATGGAGGCATGCCCGTTTACAACGTAACAGTGTTATGTTACGATGAACGCAAGGAGTGATGATATGGAAGAGGATTTAATCTCCAAGAAGGAGCTGCTCGATGAGACGGGCATTTCTTACGGGCAATTGTACCGCTGGAAGCGGAAGCAGCTGATTCCCGAGGAATGGTTCATCCGCAAATCTACCTTTACGGGACAGGAAACCTTTTTTCCGCGGGTGCGGATTTTGGGGCGGGTTCAGCATATTTTACAGAAGAAGGATGATCTGTCCCTGGATGAATTGGCGGATAAGCTGTCAGAGCCGCCATCTTTATACCGGATTGGGTTGAGCGTATCTCAGTTGAGAGAACGTAACATTGTTTCAGTAAGCAGTCTGGAGCGGTTCGGCAAGCCGGAGACAGAAGACATACCGCTTACCTTCGAGCAGATCCTTAATGTATTCGCTGCAGATGGGCTGCTCAGCAAGGGGGAACTCAGCTGGGAGGAAGCGGACCGCCTCTATCAGACGCTTGAGACGCATGCTGCGGGGTACGGGGAGAAGGGCTGGGAGCTGTTTTTTGTAAGGAAGATGGGGGTTAGCTTCTTCATTATGGCTCTGCCCGGAGCGGCGCTGGCCTTCGATGAGGGAGTACGGCTGGTGAGCAGGCTTCAGTCTGCCGATCTGGCGGAGCAACTGAATGCGCGCTTGAGTGAGCACAAGTGATAGGAGCAAGGAACAATAAAGCACAGGAGGCTGGACCATGGAGAAGAACGAACTGCCGGATCTGGTGATGGATGGAGTCAACACGGCTGCCGGAGGCCGATATCACCAAGTGAATATCAACGGCGTCAGCAAGATTAACGGAGCGCTCAGCGCGCATACCTGCAACTGTGACGGCGTCATGAAGCTGAACGGCGACCTTGCGGCGGAAGAGATGGAGATGAACGGAACCCTCAATCTGAAGGGCAATCTGCAGGTTGGTGAAATGAAGCTGAATGGAGTGGTGAATGCGGAGGGCAGTCTGCGGGGAGAGCGCTGCGTTATGGACGGTATGCTGAAGCTGAAGGGCAATTGTGAGCTGGAGGAGCTGACCGGTGAAGGGGTATTTACGGTGGGCGGACTGCTCAGTGCGGGCCGGATCGAGTTCGGGCTTCAGGGCCACTCGGAGGCGGGTGAGATTGGCGTGGAGAGTCTGGTAATCCGCAAAAAAGGCAACGCGGCCTGGGGTAAACTGCTCGGCGGAATGATTCCCAAGCTCAAAATCGAACTGCAGGCCAAGCTTATTGAAGGCGATACGCTTGATCTGGAATACACGACTGCGGATGTAGTCCGGGGCGGGACAGTCATTATCGGGCAGGGCTGCTCCATTGGACGGGTTGAATATAGCGGGGAATTGACTGTACATCCCGGTGCCCATGTAGAAAAGGAGGAGAAGACTGGTGAATGAAGCGGCAGAACGCCATGATCTGAAGATACTCGGGACGTCGAGTTCCGTAGGCGGAGTCTTTAAGGATGTGAAGGTGACGGGAGAATGTACCTTTAGGGGAGATGTCGATTGCCTGAAGCTTGCCCAGACCGGGGAGGTGGCGGTGGAAGGGGATCTGCGGGCACAGCATATCAAAATGACCGGGGAGTGTAAGGTGAAGGGCCGGGTGGACGCAGCCAGCCTGCGCGGACAGGGTCAGCTTACGGCAGGCGGCGGGCTGCGGATTGAGGAGATCAGGCTCACCGGCGGGATTATAGTTACCGGGGACTGTGAGGCAGAGCAGGTGGAGCTCACCGGAATCCTGGAGGTCAGCGGCTTGTTCAATGCGGAGAAGCTCGACCTGGTGTTATTCGGCCCCTGTAAAGCAGACACAGTCGGCGGCGGCCGCATCTCCATCAAGCGCAGCCGTTCCAGTGCGCTGCTGAGGCCTGGGATGAGCAAAAACATGAGCTTCACAGCCCGGCTGATCGAAGGGGACCGGATCGAGCTTCAGCATACGCAGGCGCAGACCGTACGGGGCGGGAGCGTGGTGATCGGCGCCGGCTGCGAGATTGAGACGGTGGAATACCGCGATTTGCTGGAGGTTCATAAGAGCTCGACCGTACGGAACACGGTGAAAATATAGCGTTAATCCTGCCGGGCGGCCTTGAACCGCAGCACGGTTCGCAGGTTCTCCGGGCGGACACGCCGGGCATCCGAGATATAGATTTCGCGGTGCAGGTGAGACTCCCGCAGCAGTCCTTGGGCGGCACAGAATTGCTCCATTCTGGCGAAGCTGTGCGGCTCATCATCATAAGGGCCGATATGCAGCATCTGCACACTGAGGCCGTCTTCGAAGCGGGTGAAGACAGCCTTATCCAGCAGCGGGTGGGGCTTGCTGCGCTTAACCTGCTCCAGCACTTCAGCGGCCAGCTCCGGGGTTACAAAATCCGGCTGCCGGATCATTATGGTGTATACCAGCTCGTCTTTGTCAAGAGCTGCCAAGCGGCGTCCGGTTTCGCTGAGATCCCATACCCCTTCCAGCGGGAAGATGGTGTAATCGTAATAGCCTTCCGGCACGGGTCCTCGTCTTGGCAGCATCTTAACTGCATAGGACAAGGAATAGAGCGCAGCAACTGCTTCTGCGAAGGCGCTGCCGTTCGGATTGCCTTCACCCCGCAGGGTGAAATAAGGGAAGGCGGGAACCTGAATCAGCCCCGGTTCGGCAGGGGGCAGGTACAGGGCCTTGTCTTGTTTTCTCCATTCGAATTTCATGCGGCTCACCTCAGTTCATAGGCTGGTATTTCCTTAAGCATATCATGCGAACCGGACAGGTGTATGTCAGGTTGGCGGCTGGAGGTGCAGCATTACAGGCGCTACATTACAGGTGCAACATTACAGGCGCAACATTACATAAGAAAGAGAACTTATTCGAGGAGGGTTTACGTTGAGCGGAACTATGGAATGCGTGGTTGCTGCGAAGGCGGCACTTGGAGAAGGTCCCTATTGGGATCACAGGAAGGGCAGATTGTATTGGATGGATGTTGACCGCAATGAATTACATCTCTATGACCCTGGCCAGGGGACGGATGATATTCATTCCTTTGAACGAAAGGTAAGTGCAGCTGTACCGGCGGAGCGCGGCGGCTGGATTCTGACGATGGAGGACGGGATCTACAGATATATGGAGCATCAGCCTGTGGAGCTTCTGGCAGCGGTGGAGACCGGAATTCCCGGCAACCGGCTAAATGATGCCAAATGTGACAGCCGTGGACGGTTGTGGTTCGGCTCGATGAACAGAAGGTTTGCCGGAAGAGACGGCAGCCTGTATGTAATGGAATCCGCTGGAGAGGTCCGGCAGGTGTTGACTGGCATCGGTATCTCCAACGGCTTAGCCTGGAACGACAGTCTGGGGGTTATGTATTACATTGACACGTTGACCAAGGGAATCGATGCGATGGATTATTCGCTGGCAGACGGATCGGTAAGCGGGCGCCGGACGGTCATCCGGTTGGCGGAAGGCGAAGGCTGGCCGGATGGGATGACGATCGACAGCGAAGGCATGCTCTGGGTTGCCCACTGGCGCGGTGGCTGTATCTCGCGGTGGAATCCCCATACAGGCGAGCGGTTGGAGAAAATTGAGGTTCCGGCGCATTATGTCACCTCCTGTGCATTCGGCGGCGAGAATCTGGACGAGCTGTACATCACTACGGCATGCGGATACATGAGTGCAGAAGAGCTGGAACGCTGGCCGCAGGCGGGCGGATTGTTCCGCATTAAGCCGGGAGTGAGGGGCCTGGAGGCTAATCGGGCGGCTTTTTAGGTGAAGGGAGGGGGCGGGCCGCTTACCCTAGTAGAGCCCCAAATTGTATGCGAAAAGCCGGACACAATTGATGCTGCATAGGTAACCGGGCCAAATGTATGCGAAAAGCCCGACCAATATAGTGTATGATTTCTTCTTACTGATCCGATCCGTACATGTTAACCTGACGCTGCACTAGTACAGCGTCAGATTTAAAAGGGTGAAGTCAGGTCTCCCCTTAGCTGGAGGACTCGATGTAACGAACGGAGGAACTCCTAATCTGGAAGGAAGTCACCTTTACCAAGTAAAGAACTCCATGGAGGATAGAATTCATTCTCTTCGTAGCGAACGCTCAGAGATAAATGTATTCTGTGCAACTAAAAACAGGGAAATGGAAGGATTTCCTCTTCTAACTGTAGTCTGTACAACTATATTTGCCCGAATGGGCGAAAAGCCAGGTATAGAACTATTTTAATTGCACGAAATACAGCTAAACAAAGATTAGGGAGCACATCCGACGATTTAGTTGTACAAACTGCAATTAAGCCTACCCCTTGACCCTTAATTGGGGCGGTAAACCCTCAGCAAGCGATTAGTTAAAGTGATTTTCACGCACGCACTGAAATCTGATGCTTACTAGTACCTTATCAGATTTAAAATAGTGAAGCAGATGCCATTCCCCTTCAAATTACATCTTTTTTCCAAGCGCTCCTTGTTCTTCAGGGGCGTTTGGCTTAGCGTAACGGACTGAGGTGCTCTTATCTGGGAAGAAAGTCGCCAATGGGGCGAGTAACGGACTCCACAGGCCTTATCCTTTGCACTTCAGCTCCGAAACGTCTCATAGCGAGACTATAGGGTCGCCTGAGTCCGTTAAGCTGCAAAAAGTGGCGTTTTCGCGGGGATAAGATCTCTCCGGTCCGTTAGATTTTGGGTGGATAGGGTTTAGCAAACTTATCCATCCTTTTTAATCTGAAGCTCTACCAGTAACTACATAGCAGAAGTGGAGTTGTTCATACGGCGGATATTCTGCCTGTGAGCAGCTCTTTTTATGTTGTATAAATCATGTAATCCGGGGACAACAGCGGCCGGAAGTCCAAATGTTCACCGCAGCGACGACCAAGCATCGAGTTCAAGCTTAGTGCATGCCTTTTTATTTTCAGAATAAACAAAATATGGTATTGTATCTATATATTGAAACGCTTCCATGAAGAACGGTGAGAAAGGCGGAATCACAGTATCAGTCTCATTATCCATATCAAAAGCAAGGAGGACCGCGATGATTAAGGCTCTAGTCGTAGATGATGAGCGGCTTATGCGCAGGGGCTTCATCTCGCTGCTGGACTGGCCATCCTTCGGTGTGGTGATTACCGGAGAGGCCGGGGACGGCAAGACGGCATTGGAGCTGATGCGCGCGCAAGAGACGGATCTGCTGTTCGTAGATATCACGATGCCGGACATGACCGGGTTCGAGCTGATCCGCCAAGTGCGGATGCGGTATCCCGCTGTCCGCTGTGTGGTGCTGACCAGCCATCAGGAATTCGACTACGTGCAGGAGGCGCTGCGGCTGGGAGCGGTTGATTATATTGTCACAACACTGCTGGAGCCGGAGAATGCCGGTGAAACCATCCGCAGGCTGGTGGAGCGAATCAGGTGGGAGGACGGGAACAGAGGTGCACCGGCAAGTGCAGCGTTGAAGGTGATGCCTACGGACAAGGCGCTGCTCTATGTGCCGCTTGTCCCGGAGCTGAACGAAGAGCAGCTATGTACGCTGTCCATGGTCCAGAACTCCACACTGCATGCTGTACAGGACATGTGGCTGTCTCCCCTGCTATACCGCGTGGATGGGGAGCGAATCGGCAAGGAGCTTGCGGCGGCTCTTGGGACAAGCTGGGCAACGGCAATGCTGGAGGGGGTGCGCGATCAGCCGCTGAAGGAGATCGCAACGGTCCTGGAACAGTCGGTCCGGCAGGCGCTGTTCTATGAGACCAGCAGCCAGGCACTCCCGAGGCTGCACTATGGTGAACTGCAGGCGCTGGCCGCGCGGCAACGGCCGGAGGCGGGCCGTTTCTCGCCGCTGGTGCAGGCGCAGAATCTCCGCTGGACGCTGGAGCGGAGAGAATGGGAACTCTTCATAGGCGGGGTTGTCTCACAGCAGCCGGGCGCGGAAGCGGTGGCGGACTTTGGACTAGAACTGCTGCGTGACTGGAGCAGACTGCTGCTAACGGAAGGGGAGGCGCAGCAGCTTGCGCTGGCGGCGGAGAGCAACCGGAGCTGGCGTCACTGGCAAGTCTGGCTGCACCAGTTCGCAGGCTATGCTCAGCGGCGGATGCTGGAGCTTGGCCTGAGCAAAGAGGTGATGCTCTGCCTGATCACCGCTGTGCGGTATATGAAGAGTCATGCCGGGCACAAAATCAATCAGGGCGATGTTGCCGCTGCCATCCATATGAGCCGCGGTTATTTCAGCCGGTGCTTCGCCCGCTTCGCCGGTGAGACGTTCGGGGACTGCCTGCGGGGCATGCGGCTGGAACTGGCGAAGTCGCTGCTGCTGGAAACCCACGACCCAGTGTGTGAAATTGCCTGCCGGTCCGGCTTCGAGGATGACCGTTATTTCAGCAGGCTGTTCCGGGAGCATGTCGGCATGCTGCCCAGCGAATACCGTGCAGAAGGGATACGCGAGCGTGGAGTGGGCGATTAGTCTCCGACACTAATTCTTCTTAGCCCCTGCCGCTAAAGTAAGCTTCAGCCTATAGATCTGCTGGAGCCCCTGGTCAGCTCTGCCCGTTCAGCCGCTCTGAGTTGCGGGTGACCTTGTGGAGCAGGTCGATCAGCGTATCCAGCTCACTCTCGGTGAGGTCCTTGGACAGCTCGCGGTTGAAATCGTCCAGCAGCGACTGGAAGACCGGGGCGAATTCGAGCGCCTGGGGGGTTGGGTACAGCAGGAAGGAGCGGCGGTCATGCGGGTCAGTCCGGCGTTCGATATATCCCGAGGTCTCCAGAAGCTTGACGGAGCGGGTGGTTGTCGCTTTATCGCATTTAATCCGGCTGGTCATCTGATCCTGGGTGATCCCCGGATGACTCAGAACCAGCTTTAAGAAGCTATGCTGGCCTCCGCTGCCTATGCCATAGGGAAGCAGCTCCTTGGCCAGTATTTTTTGGTTCTGGCGGTGGAGATGGGAGATCAGCTTCCCGATCGGTTCTCTACTGTGTTCACTAACCGGTTCTTTATCTGAAGTCACAACGGACACCTCGCTGAGGGGAATAACGGCAGCCTGTGTATGGGATGCCGTCTGCCTCAGATTTTACCGTAATATTGTTGCGCACGCAACTAATTTGCAGTACACTGTGAAGGATTAGTTTGTTGCGTGTGCAACTAGATTACATTTGAACCAAGAGGGTGTTAGTGGATGAGCAGCTTAGAGGCGACTTATCAGGAGGACGCCGCGATACAGAAGAAGCGCTGGCTGATTCTGATCGTTCTTAATTTGTTTACTTTTATGTCGACACTGGACGGAAGTATTGTGAATATTGCGCTGCCGGTGCTGGTGAAGGAGCTGGGACTGCCGGTAGCCCAGGTAGAATGGGTGACAACCGGATATCTGATGGCCATCTGTTCGGTGATTCTGTTCTTCGGGAAGCTGGGTGACATTGCCGGCAAAATCAGGATATTTAAGCTGGGCATGGTCATCTTCACGATCGGCTCCCTGCTCTGCGGATTCAGCCACAGCCTGCCGCTGCTTATTGCTTCACGCGTAGTTCAGGCGCTCGGCGCTTCGATGACCATGGCGAACAGCCAGGGGATTGTGACGGATATTTTTCCGTCTACGGAACGCGGCAAGGCCCTTGGTCTGATCGGAACCTTCGTGTCCCTCGGCAGTATAGCGGGGCCAAGTCTCGGCGGAATTATTGTATCCTCTATGGGCTGGGAGTACATTTTCTGGGTGAATGTGCCGATTGGAATTCTGGCGATTGCACTGGGCTGGAAGGTGCTGCCGAAGGATCTGGTGCGGGTGAAGTCAGGGATTGATGTTCCCGGCAGCCTCCTGTTTGCCGTGTTCATTGTCTCTCTATTCGCAGGACTTCTGCTCGGCCAGCAGCTGGGATACGGGGATACGCGGATTCTTGCAGCTCTTACGGCATCGGTGGTTACCTTCATCGTCTTCCTGATCGTGGAGCAGCGCAGCGCTGGGCCGCTGCTTCAGCTGACCCTGTTCAAGAATCCCTTGTTCTCACTGAGCATATTCTGTGCCTTTCTGGTATTCGTGTCGAACTTCTGCTTCAATATTATCGCACCGTTCTATGCGCAGAATATGCTGAACATGTCCCCCTTTGATGCAGGCTTCCTGCTCATGCTCTACCCGATCTGTATGGTGATTGTCGCTCCGCTCAGCGGGGCGTTGTCCGACAAGATCGGTTCGGAGCTGCTCACCTTTGCAGGGCTGATCGTGATGGTAGTCGCCCAGTTCGGGCTGGCCCGGCTGCATGAAGGCAGTCCGGTGATGCTGGTCGGCGTCTGGATCGCCATGCTCGGCATCGGCAGCGGGATGTTCGGCTCACCGAACAATTCGCTGATCATGTCAACGGTGCCGCGGACACAGCTTGGCTCGGCAGGCAGCGTGAATTCACTGGTCCGCAATGTGGGAATGGTTGTCGGCATTACCGTAGCCACCTCGATTCTGTTCAATGTGATGAGCAGCAAGGCCGGCTACCGGGTAACCGGGCTGGTAGAAGGACGTCCGGAGCTGTTCCTCTCAGGGATGCATGTCGTCTTCCTGACGTCGTCCGCGATCTGCCTGTTATCGGCGCTGCTGACCGGCTGGCGGCTGTTCTCCTCGCGCAGGGCCAAGAGCCTGAGCGCATAATGGAATGAACGGGCAGGGCTGCGGAATTTCGCTGTCCTGCCCTTTTTGTGTAAGATAAGATTTATAGGTATCTAGGGTTATTGTGTCACAACATCCGGCTCTGTCTTGTCTACAGTTATGAAGAGCATTATAACCATAATGGAGGCGACCTAATTTGAGTCTAAGAATGAATTATCGTGAGGTTAACGGTCCGGCGTTCCGGGCCATGATGGCGCTGGAGCAGCATGCTGGAAGCCGCAGCAAGGATAAGGTGCTGTATGAGCTGGTGAAAATACGGGTCTCCCAGATCAACGGCTGTGCGTTCTGTCTGGATATGCACGGCAAGGATCTGATGAAGCTGGGCGACTATGCCGATCACATCCTGCTGCTGAGTGTATGGCGCGAAGCGCCGTTGTTCAGTGCCAAGGAACGCGTGCTGCTGGAATTCGCCGAGCAGGTCACGCTGATTAGTGAAGCTGGCGTTCCGCTGGAGCTGTACAATAAGATGCTTACGCACTTCAGCGAAGAGGAACTGGTGGACTGGATTATGGCGATCAATACCATCAACAGCTGGAACCGGATCGCAATTACTACCGGAATGTTCCCGGGCTGCTTCGGCTAAAGAAGAGGACAGAAGGGTAAGGAAGGGAGCTGCGTGAAGTGGACAGGGGTAAAATAACTGCTCAGGCGAAGACACCTGCGGCGGAGAATCCGGGTATGGAGGAGCTGTACCAGAATTATAAAGGCTATGCCTTCTCCATTGCCTACCGGCTGCTTGGCGTAGTTGCCGATGCAGAGGATGCTGTGCAGGATATGTATGCCGAGTTGCAGCACCGAGACCGCAGCGGCATTCAGAATATCAAAGCCTATGTGGCCAAAGGGGTTACCAACCGCTGCCTCAATATGCTGAATTCTGCCCGCAGCCGCAGAGAGACATATATCGGGGAGTGGCTGCCTGAGCCGGTGAGCGAAGGATATGATGGCCCGGAAGCGGCGGCAGAACGCAAGGACCATCTGTCGTATGCTTTTCTGGTGCTGCTGGAGCGTCTGTCCCCCACGGAGCGTGCGGTATTCGTACTGCGGGAGGCCTTCGAATACGACTATGATGCGATAGCCGGAATGGTAGGCAAGTCGGCCAGCAACTGCCGGCAGATCTTCAGCCGGGCGAAGCGTGTCCTGCAGACAGAGCCGGCTTCCCGGTTACCTTCGCCCGGATATGGAGCGGTCACCGAGAAGCTGCTGGCGCGGTTCACTGCCGCGTTCACTTCCTATGATGTAGGCGGCATGCTGGAGCTGCTGGGCGAGCATCCGGTCCTGGTTGCCGACGGCGGGGGCCGCGAGGTGCATACCATTCTCCGGCCGATGACCGGCCGCCGGGGGGTTACTGCACTGCTGACCTCGAAGCGGGTTATGCATTATCTGCGGGAGTGGAAGCATTCTTACGGCCTGCTGAACGGTGAGCCGGGTCTGATCTTCACCCATCAGGGGGAGGTAAAGTGCGTGCTCTGCCTGAATACGGACCCGGGCGGGGAACGGATTCAGAATCTGTATCTCTTAATGGACCCTGCGAAGCTGTCCCATATTATAGTGCCGCCGGAGCCGCCGCCCGGCTGATGTCCGGCATTGCCAAAGACACGTTACTCTCCCTGAGCGGGAGGGCAACGTGTCTTATTGGTTGTTAGGGCTGTGGGGACATATACGGCCGGATGGCCTACACTCCCCCTTAATTCTTGAAGCTGTGAATTGGGGCAGGAATCCGTCCGCCGCGGTTGACGAAGCCCGCACAATTGAACGGGTTGACGGCCATGACGGGAGCGTATCCGAGCAAGCCGCCGAATTCGACCATTTCACCGACGTCCTTGCCGATGACCGGAATGACGCGGACCGCTGTGGTCTTGTTGTTGACCATACCGATTGCCGCTTCATCGGCAATGATGCCTGCCAGGGTCTCTTTGCTGGTGCTGCCGGGAATGGCGATCATGTCAAGACCCACCGAGCAGACACAAGTCATGGCTTCGAGCTTCTCCAGCGTCAGGGCTCCCCGCTGGACGGCCTGGATCATGCCGTGGTCTTCGCTGACCGGGATGAAGGCGCCGCTTAAGCCGCCGACATAGGAGGAGGCCATGACTCCGCCTTTTTTGACATTGTCGTTAAGGATGGCCAGTGCTGCCGTAGTGCCGGGAGCACCTGCTTCCTCCAGGCCCATGACCTGGAAGATCTCGGCGATGGAATCGCCGATCTCGGGAGTAGGAGCCAATGACAGGTCGATGATCCCGAAGGGCACATTCAGCCGCTTGGAGGCTTCCTGGGCGACCAGCTGGCCGACACGGGTAACCTTGAAGGCTGTGCGCTTGATGGTCTCGCACAAGGTTTCGAAGTCCTGTCCCTTGACCTCTTCCAGCGCCCGCTTGATTACACCCGGGCCGCTCACGCCAACATTAATTACACACTCCCGTTCGCCCACCCCGTGGAAGGCTCCGGCCATGAACGGATTATCCTCGACCGCGTTGCAGAAGACAACTAGCTTGGCACAGCCGATGGAGTCGCGATCTTTGGTGCGCTCCGCCGTCTGAAGAATGATGTCACCCATCAGCTTCACCGCGTCCATGTTGATGCCGCTGCGTGAGGAGCCGACGTTGACGGAGGAGCAGACTCTCTCGGTCACCGCCAGCGCTTCCGGGATACTGTCAATCAGAATCCGGTCGCCCTTGGTGCAGCCCTTCTGCACCAGCGCGGAATACCCGCCGATGAAGTTGACGCCCACCTCCTTGGCCGCCTTGTCCAGAATCCGTGCGACCGGAACGTAGGTATCGGTATGTACAGCCCCGGCAGCAATCGAAATCGGCGTTACGGAGATCCGTTTGTTGACAATCGGCACCCCGAATTGACGCTCCAGATCCTCACCGGTCTTGACCAGCTTCTCGGCTGAGCGGGTAATTTTGTCGTACACCTTCTGGTTGAATACCTTCATATCGGAATGGGCGCAGTCCATCAGGCTGATACCCATCGTAATGGTGCGGACATCCAGGTTCATTTCCCGGATCATTTTATTGGTCTCCTGAACTTCTACAAGTGAGATCACAGGGCTTACTCCTCTCTCTGCCGGTTAGATCCGGTGCATAATATTGAAGATATCCTCATGCTGCAGCTTGATTTCCACACCGATGTCTTCCCCTATCTGCTGAAGCTCCTCGACAATCTCCTCGAAGGACTTGCTGGGGGCAGAGATGTCCACGATCATCATCATGTTGAAATAATCCTGCACAATCGTCTGGGAGATATCCAGAATGTTCAGATTGTGCTCTGCGAGGTATGTACACACTTTGGCGATGATGCCCACCTTGTCTTTTCCAAGTACCGTAATAATCCCCTTCAATTGAAAAGCCTCCCGTTATCCATGGTCTGTAATCTTCGCTCATTGCCGCATTAACGGAATGAATGATTTTAATTATTATGTCAAATGAAGGGAAGGTTATCAACCAAAGCTTTTTTGTAGGGCCGATCAGAGATTTGAGCTTGCATTTTCATGAGGGTATAATAATATTGACACCTGATGTAAAATATGATTTATTGGAGTTTTGTACGATATGTTCGATTGAAGGAGCTATTATGACAACGAGAAAATATAAAGAGCTGGTAGAAGAGCGCACGAGAGAAACGCTGCAGAAATGGTCGGAACAGTCAGCAGTCGAGGAGAAGGAGATTTATCGTTTCCTGCATAATCTGAAGGGCACCTCGGGCACTGTGGGTCTCGATGCCGTAGAGGCTTTCTCCGGCAATGCGCTGCTCTATTTCTCGGATGATAATCATAGAAGCTGGACGGAAGCCGAGTGGGGCGATTATATCTACCCGCTGCTGGAGCTGTTCGGGGAGCCGGACAGTAAGGGCGCGGTGCCCCCGCTGACTCCGGGTATTGCATTGTCCCACGGCAATGTCCACCAGCAGTACGAGATTCTGATCATCGACGATGATGTCGAGCTGGTCGCTTTTTTGCGGGAATCGCTGGAGCGCCAATCTTATTATGTCAGCATCGCGCTGTCAGCCGGACGCGGACTGAAGCTTTTTTATGAGACCAAGCCGGATTTGATTCTCCTCGATATTCTGCTGCCGGACCGCAGCGGGATTGATGTGCTGAAGCAGATTATCGGCAAAGCCAAGAAAGAGCGGATTCCGATCATTATAATCAGTGGCGAGCATTCCATTGAAGTTCAGAAGTATGCCTATTCGCTGGGAGTTATGGATTATATCCAGAAGCCGGTGGATATTAATCTGTTCCTGGTCCTGATCAAGAACCGTTTTGAGCTGAAAAAGGAGTGGCAGGAATCGATCATTGTCGATGAGCTGACCGGGGCGTTCAACCGCAAGTACTTCAATCAGACGATGAAGCAGCTGATCTCCGATTTCAGGCGGACAGGACGGACCTTCTCCCTCGCTCTCTTGGATCTGGATCTGTTCAAGCAGGTGAACGATACGTACGGACATCTGATGGGGGACGAGGTATTGCAGAGCTTCTCGGAGCTGGTGAAGCAGTCGATCCGTACGGAGGACACCTTCTGCCGCTATGGCGGGGAGGAGTTCGCCTTGTTCATGCCCAATACGCCTGCGGAGCAGGCGCTGCTGGTGATGGAGCGGATTCAGGCGGCCTTCGCGGCCCGGGAATTTCAGGCCAAACGCGAGAGCTTCCATGTTACCTTCTCCTGCGGGGTGACCGGGGTCACCGAAGAGGTGCCGGATGCCGATACATTAGTAGAGGAAGCGGATCTGGCCCTCTATGCCAGCAAGCATAACGGCAGGAACCAGAGCACGCTGTACAGACATGAGCTGTTGCTGGGCCAGCGCGAGACGCTGCTGAATGTCATTATTGTGGATGATGACCCGCTGATCCGCAGAATAGTGACCACTCACTTCGCTGCATGGCAGCCGGGGACTACCGCCAGAGTGAAGGTCGCCAGTTATGGTGACGGCGCGTTTTTTCTGGAATCGGACTGGTATGCTCCCGAAGAGAAGTATATTATTCTGCTGGACGGCATCATGCCGGGGCTTGACGGGCTGGAGGTGCTGGAGAAGATCCGCAGCAGCTATCCTGAGGTGAACATTCTCGTGATCATGCTGACCGGCCGCAATAACCAGCGGGATATTATCCATGCCTTGCAGATGGGGGCGGATGATTATGTCATTAAGCCGTTCCATCTGCCGGAGCTGCTGACCCGTATTGAGCGTCTGGCCCACAGATTTCTGTTCTAAATGCAATGCGTCCCGGGAGGGATGATTCTGAAAGGTGAGAGTGAACTATGGTGCAAAAGGTACTGATTGTAGATGATGAAGAGGTTCTGCGCATGCTGATTGAAGATACGCTGGAGGATCTGGAGCATGTGGAGACTCATACCGCCGAGAATGGGGGCGAGGCGCTCGCCAGGCTGGGTGCAGAGCCTTACGACCTGGTCATTCTGGATTATATGATGCCCGTAATGACGGGCATTGAAGTGCTGTGCGAGCTGGATGCGGAGCTTAAGAGCCGGACGCCGATTATGATGCTGACAGCCAAGGCACAGGAGATGGACCGTAACCGGGCCAGAGAGGCGGGAGCCCGTTATTTCATGCCTAAGCCGTTCAGCCCGATGGAGCTGCTGCAGCTCGTGGAGGACATCCTGAGTGAGAAACCTTAAGCTTAAAGGCCGGAGCATCAAAACGAAATATTACCGGATTCTTCTGCTGCTGTTCGTTGCCATTATGGCCGGAGGAATCGGGCTTGTCTTCTATGTCAATGTCCAGCAGGAACAGCTCGATCAGGACCGCGATGTGCTGCAGCATAAGACTGCGACAATCAACGAGCTGGCGGCGACGCTGAATGAAGTCTTTTTCCGGGCGAGAGGTTATGTGGCTACCCAGAGTGATAATGAGCTTGCGCTGCTGAACACTGCGGTTAAGGGGCTGGACGGCATTCTGGCGCAGTATTCATCCCTGAGGCTGTCGCCTGAAGAAGTCCGTTACAGAGATGATCTTAAGGTGTTCTATGAACAGTACAAAAGCCAAACCCTGCCCGAAGTGATGCGTCTGGTGAAGAATAATGATTATGAGGGAATCAGGAGCTTGTCGCAGAGCGGCAGCACCCGGGCTGTGAATGAATTCCTGGGCTATACGAAGCAATTCAAAGCTAACTCAGATGCGCTCTTGAATCAACTGAACTCCCGCTCTATCAGGCAGGCAGATACGTTCACCTTCATTGCCTTTATGCTTAGCACCTTGCTGCTGCTGTTCTTCACCCTGCTGATCTGGCGGATGCTCAAAGATATCATCGATCCGATTGTGAAGCTGGAAGAGGCTACGAATTCTCTGGCGGCTGGCGAGGCGGTTATGCTCGGCAAGCTGCATAAGCAGGATGAGATCGGACGGCTCTATGAGGCCTTCCTGAATATGGCCCACAGTATCCAGGACAAAGAGGAAGAGCTGATGATGCAGAATGAAGAGCTGCATGCCCAGCAGGACGAGCTTCAGGATCAGCAGTTCAGGCTGGAGCGGTCGCTCAGTGAGATTGAGAGCATGATGAAGGCGCTGAATCAGACCTCTGCCGTCGGCATTCTGTCGAACAAAGGCGTGTTCACCTATGTGAACGATAATCTGAGCGTCTACACGGGATACAAGAGCTCCGAGATTATCGGATACACATACCGGCTGTTTGAGCTGCATAATATTTCAGAACCACAGGTGGAGCAAATGGTCCGCAAGCTGTCGACCGGCGGCGTGTGGAGCGGGGAGGCGGAGCTTACGGCCAAGGAGGGGGCGCCGCTCTGGCTGCAGCTGACCGTGATGCCTTATCTAAACGATGAAGGCCAGATCTACCAGTATATCCTGATTGCCAATAACATTACCTCGATGAAGAATGTGCAGCAGGAGCTGGCGGAGACGCTGAAAAGCACGGAGCAGACATCCATGATGCTGGAGCTTAACAATCAGCTGAATCATGAAATCACCTATACGCTGGACAAGCAGGAGTTCGCCGACAAATTCAACAAATTCATGAACCGTTTGTACTCGTTCGACTCCAGTCTTTTCCTGCTGGTCAAGGATAAGATAGCGGTAGTCAAGGGGGTTCCGCAGGAGAATGTTGAGCGGTATATCGGTGAGGGCAGCAAGGAAATCCTGTACCGCCTGAGCGTGGAGAAGTCGTATATGGTGAAACGGGTGGGCTCGGCCAGAGAACAGGGCATATCCGCCAAAGAGGTGTATTGTTACGACTACTATACGACCGTGGTGAACGCCGAGGACGAGATTCTGGCGGTCTTCTGCGGAACCCGCATCGGGCATCCCTTCACTGAAGAAGAGACCAGTGAAATCCAGGGAATGATGAACCGGGTCGCCTTGGCGATTGAACGCCTGTTCATGTACGAGGAGATTGAGAATGGCCGCGAGCTGAACCGGGATATTGTGAACAACGTTAATGAGGGCATCCAGTTCGTCAATACGGACGGCGTAATTCAGCACATTAACAAGGCATTGAGCCAATTGTTCAGCTATGAAGACTGGATGGAAGGCATGCTGATTCCCAAGGAGCGCTGGATGGATCACTTCACCCTCCGGGTGAATGAATCGGAAGAGCTGAAGCGTTTCTACCAGAAGGCGATGTCCGAGCACACCGTAGAATCCAGTGCGATGAAGTACTCCATCGGCAAGGAAGAGATGAAGCATGTAGATGCCTATGCCATCCCTGTCTTCCGCCGCGAGATCCGGGTGGGGACGCTGTTCGTCCACCGTGACATTACCCGCGAGTATGAGCTGGATCTGATGAAGTCGGAGCTGGTCAGCACTGTCAGCCATGAGCTGCGGACTCCGCTCTCCAGTGTGCTGGGCTTCACGGAGCTGCTGTTGTCCAAGACCATGAAGCCGGAGAAGCAGCTCAAATATCTGGAGACTATCCATAAGGAAGCCAAACGTCTGACAGAGCTGATCAACGACTTCCTGGACCTGCAGCGGATGGAGTCCGGCACACAGCTGTACAATGTGGAGAAGGTCAACCTCAGCGAGACCGTTCTGAGTGTCATAGACCAGTACAAGCTGAGCGGTACCCACCATATTCTGCTGGAGGACGAGGCGCTGAATCCCGAGGTTGAGGTAGACAAGGATAAGATTATCCAGGTGCTGACCAATCTGCTGAGTAATGCGATCAAATTCTCGCCGGGCGAGAATGAAGTTAAGGTCATGCTGCATAACGAACCGGGCTGCATTATGGTAAGGATTCAGGACCATGGGCTGGGGATTCCCCGGAATCAGATCGGGCAGCTCTTCCAGAAATTCCGCAGAGTGGACAACAGCGCCTCCAAGCGGATTGGCGGTACGGGTCTCGGCTTAGCCATCTGCAAGGAGATTATTGAGAAGTTGAAGGGAACGATCGGGATTGAATCCGTTGAAGGCGAAGGCTCGACGGTATGGTTCCGTCTTCCGCTGATGCAGGCAGAGGCCGGACACCCGGAGGAGGAACCATTCCACAGATGGAACGCCGGCAAGGAGCAGAAGCCTGATGTGATGATTGTGGAGGATGATTACAGCCTGTCACTGCTGCTCTCGGAGGAGCTGAAGGGTAAGGGCTTCCGGGTTACCCACCACTATCATCCGCAAAAAGCTTTTGACCAGGCCGTCAAAACGCCCTTCGTAGCGATCGTTGTTGATCTGATGCTGGGCGATGAGCTGGACGGCTGGGATCTGATCCGCATGCTCAAGAACGATCCCCGGACCGAGAAGGTGCCGATTGTAATCTCTTCGGCGCTGGATAAGGACGATAAGAGCATGATGGATAATGTGCAAAAATACCTGACCAAGCCCTATCCGCCAGGCGAGCTGTCGGGTACGCTGCAGGAGATTGTGGACATTCAGCTGAAGACCGGCGAGGTGCTGTTCCCGGATAACGGTGAGGCCGGGCATGGAGCGGCGCTTGGTGAGAGCTAGAGTGGGTGCTGAGTGAGTGTGAGTTAGTGCTGAGTGAGTGCTGAGTGAGTGCAGGGTGAGTGCTTAGAGAATACAGGGGTAATGCAATAATATGATGGATTATAGTTAATGCGGAACAAGTCTCTTGAGGGGGGCTTGTTTTTTTGTATATTTGGGGATTCTCTCGTGTGGGGCAAAATGTATACTAAAAACCGAATATAATTTTCCAGTTAGAAGGCGCATGACAAAATGTATGCGAAAAACAGCATATATCGGTGCGACCCCCTTATCCCGGAGTCCTCCATATAAAATCAGTACTTGTCGTAGTCTTGCTCTTTATTTCGCTTTTTCTCTCGGCCAGAAGAAGCTGGAGCGGTCTTCTAGGGTCAGGACCCACTCCGCAAAGGTAGCTGGCGGCATGTTGCGAAGACTCGTATGCATTCTGCGATTGTTGTAAAAGTCCATGTACCGGTCCACCGCTTCATAGGCCTCTTCGAACGTGTCGAAGGCCTCTTTGCGGAACAAATCCCGATCGATATTACTGTGGAACGATTCAATAAAAGCATTTAAATCCGGCGTTCGAGGCGGAATGCGTTCATGGGTCATTTCCCAGCTTTCACACATGTCGCCAAACAGATGGCTGACGAACTGGGGGCCGTTGTCGGTGCGGATCACCGGGCGCGCGCTGCCAGGGGCGCAGTGTTGCTCCATGGCGCGTCCCAGCGTCTGGCAGGCGTGCTTGGCCTCACACGACGATCCGCGGTGATAACCGACGATGACCCGGGTAAACACATCGATAATGCTCAGAACGAAGAAATGCCGGTCCCGTCCTGCCACATATCCGTATTTAATGTCCATCTGCCAGAGCTGGCCCGGGCCGGTAATGACTCGGTTCTCCGGCAACTTCCGGGGATGCTTAAAGCGCTTCTGACGCTGGGGCTGCAGGATCTCCAGCGCCTGACATAGCCGGTAGCTTTTCTTGTGATTGAGCCTCAGCTGGTGCTGGTTCCACAAGCACTTGGCCAGCAGCTTGTACCCGTACACGTGCTCTTCTCCAGCGACCAGTTCCAGGAGCATTTCCTGGATCTGCTCGTCGCTAATCTTCTCTCCCGATTCGGTCAGAGAGTAGCCGGGTACGGGTCTTCCGCGCCCCTGGAGTACGGCCTGTGCATCCTGTGACTTGCGTTTCTTACGGTCGTAGTACGTGGACTCTGCGAGCCCGATGAGACGTAGTACCAACGCTGCGGAATATCCCTGCTTAATGAACATCTCGGCTACCTCGATTTTTTCGGATAAGCAGGGGTGGGCTTTTTTAGCAGTTCACGCAGAATCTCAATCTCTAACTCCTTTTCACCGAGCATCTTCACCGCCTTCTCATATTTCTGCTCGACCTCTACCAGGCGCTTCAGTTCCTCTACCTGCTCCTGGGGGTACGGATGATCTTGTTCTCCATGGGCTTCCCGGTAATCCCTCACCCACTGATTCACCGTGGACGGAGTCACCCCATACTTTCGGGCAACCACCGCCGCCTTAATGCCAGATAACACCTCTTGCGCTGCCTTCTCTCTTGTTCCCGTTAGGTGTCCCATAGTGTTCATCCTCCTCCTGTATCTAGTCTACATTTTTGTGGGGGAGGACTCCAACTTCATTAGGGGGCTGTGGAGATATTTGCTGCTGCGGGTAGCGTGTGGGCCAAATGTATGTGGAAAACAACATACATTGTGCTGGTGTGCGGGTGTGTGGGACGAATGTATGTGGAAAAAAGCATACATTCGGTGCTGACGCCAAGTGAAAAGTTATTTAAATATCCCAGCAATACTTGCTTTAGAGTAGGCTCTAAGGGTTATAGTGAGGGTGAAGCAGCCAATCCAGCAGGAATGAAAGGGAGGAATTGCGATGAAGTACAGTTATTTGGGTAAATCGGGGCTGAAGGTCAGCCGGTTGTGTCTGGGGACGATGAATTTCGGGCCGGAGACGGAGGAGAAGGAAGCCTTCAGGATTATGGATGCAGCCCTCGATGCGGGCATTAACTTCTTCGATACGGCGAATGTGTACGGCGGTCAGGACCGCCGCGGCTGGACAGAGGAAATCATCGGCCGTTGGTTTCAGCAGGGCGGCGGACGGCGCGAGAAGGTTGTGCTGGCCACCAAAGTCTACAATGACATGTTCGACGAGCAGGATGGTCCCAATTCCGGCTCAGGCTTGTCTGCCTACAAGATCAGACGGCATTTCGAAGGCTCGCTGCGGCGCCTGCAGACCGACCATATCGAATTATATCAGATGCATCATATCGACCGGAACGTATCGTGGGACGAGCTGTGGGGCGCATTCGAGATCCTGGTGTCTCAGGGCAAAGCCGATTATATCGGCTCCAGCAACTTCGCAGGCTGGCATATCGCTGCTGCCCAGGCGAAGGCGAAGGAACGCCATTTCCTCGGGCTTGTCTCTGAGCAGCATCTCTACAACCTGCTGGAACGGACGCCGGAACTGGAAGTGCTGCCTGCCTCCAAGGAGCTGGGCCTGGGAGTGATTCCATGGAGTCCGCTGGCCGGAGGCCTGCTGGGACGCAATGCGCTCGCGAAGACCGGGGTGCGCAGCGCCCGTTCGGCCAAGCTGGAGCAGCACCGCAGCCAGCTTGAGCAGTTCTCTGCACTGTGCAAGGAGCTGGGCGAGCATGAAGATCAGGTCGCTCTGGCCTGGGTGCTGGCGAATCCGGCAGTGACCGCACCGATTATCGGGCCACGCACGATCCAGCAGTTCGAGGACTCCCTGCGGGTGACCGAGATCTCGCTGGATGAGGCTACGCTGAAGAAGCTGGACGAGATCTTCCCGGGACCGGGTAAGCCGGCACCGGAAGCCTACGCCTGGTAAGCGAAGCTTGCATCTCTTAGACATCTGCTAAACATACCTATAGTAAGCAGGGTTTGGAACCCGGCTCATTCCGAAGCAGGTGTATGATACGGAATCATCTAACCAATAACGGCCGGATTGTCCCTGAAGGGATGGTCCGGCTATATTTTTGTAAGTATCCTAATGAATGTGATAGACTGATTCTGTGACAAATAGTAACCGCGGTTGAGAACGTGACCACAACCCTGATCATGAAGTTGAACAACCAGAGAAGAAAGGGGAGCTGCCGATGCTTTTTTATATGATATCCGTCCTGGTCCTGATGCTTGATCAGGCGACCAAGTGGCTGGTGCGTACCCATATGGAGCTTGGGGAGATGCTTCCTTCCTGGACTCCGCATTTGCGGTTTATATACTATGAGAATAGCGGCGCGGCCTTCAGCTCATTCCAGGGGTACGGGAAGTATTTTGCGATTGTGGCCGTGATTTTTGTAGCAGCAATCTTCTATTACCGGCGCCAGGGCAAAATCCGCGGCCCCTTGCTCGAAGCAGCCAGCGGCTTCCTGGCCGGCGGGGCAATCGGCAATGCCATCGACCGGGTACTTTATCACCAGGTTACAGATTTCCTGGCCTTCGGGAATCGTGGCGGGATTATGAATCTGGCCGATCTGGCGATCAATGCCGGAGGCATTCTGATTCTGCTCTACCTGTTTGTGGACCATTTCCGGCAAAGAGCAGCCCGCAGACTGTTATAAATGGCAGGCAAAGACGTCTCCGGTCTATCATTTTATCTAATGCAACTTATCATAATTAGTAATGAACCCGGCTAAATCAGAGCATTTTACTATGATTTAGCCGGGTTTTGTGCATTTTATGCAATTATTTACCTAATCATGAACATAATGGCTGTTATAAGATTCGTTGATCGTTTGCACGTATTGTGTTAGCCTGAGTTCATGATATTAAGAGGAAAAGAAGATTGCACGCTAAGGAGAGGTCGATATTGTTGCAGCTACAAGTTATGAACAGTCCTTTTAATGAGAACCAGGCAGAGCTCTTGAACCAGCTTCTGCCCACGCTATCGCATTCGCAGCAAGTATGGTTAAGCGGGTATTTGTCTGCGCTGTCAATGCAGGGAAGCCAGGGAACAAGCGGTCTGGCCGTATCTGCCGCTGCTCCAGCAGCGGTACCAGGCGGAGCAGTGGCCGCCGCTCAGCCGCCAGCATCGCGTGAAGTAACCGTATTGTTCGGCTCCCAGACCGGCAACTGCCAGCGGCTCGCGGTAAGCCTCTCCCGCAAGCTGGAGGAGCAGGGCTTCAAGGTCACCGTGTCCGCGATGAACAGCTTCAAGCCGAATGGACTGAAGAAGACAGAGAACCTGCTGCTGCTGGTCAGCACCCATGGCGAAGGAGAACCTCCGGATAATGCCCGTGCCTTCCATGAATTTCTCTATAGCAAAAGAGCGCCGCAGCTTCCAGACTTGCGCTTCTCGGTACTCGCGCTGGGCGATACCTCCTATGAATTCTTCTGCCAGACCGGTAAAGACTTCGACCAGAAGCTGGAGGAGCTGGGCGCACAGCGGTTAAGCCCGCGCGTAGATTGCGACCTTGATTACGATGAGCCGGTGGCAGAGTGGTTCGAACAGGTAATCAGTGCGCTTAACGGTGCGCAGAATGCCTCAGGGATTGCAGATGCAGCGGTTCAGGCTGCCGAGAGCGCAGAGTCGCTGGAATCCGAATATTCCCGAAATCATCCTTTCCATGCCGAAGTCCTGGAGAATCTGAATCTGAACGGCCGCGGCTCAGACCGTGAGACCCGCCATCTGGAGCTGTCGCTGGCCGGATCGAATATTACCTTTGAGCCGGGGGATTCCCTGGGCGTCTATCCCGAGAACCACCCGCAGCTGGTAGATGATATTATTGCCGCTATGGGCTGGAATGCGGACGAACGTGTTCCGCTGAACAAGAAGGGGGAAGAAGGCACGCTACAGGAGGCGCTGCTGAGGCATTACGAAATTACGGTGCTGACGAAGCCGCTCCTGGAGCAGGCTGCCGGGCTTACCTCCACATCTGCCCTGAAGGATCTGCTGGCCCCGGAGTCGCAGCAGGAGCTAAAGAATTATATCCAGGGCCGGGATCTGCTGGATCTTATTCAAGACTATGGACCATGGGAGGCTCCGGCCAGCCGCTTCGTGACCATCCTGCGCAAGCTTCCGGCCCGGTTGTACTCCATTGCCAGCAGCTATAACGCGAACCCGGACGAAGTACACTTCACCGTGCGGGCTGTGCGATATGAGTCCCATGGCCGTGAACGTTACGGCGTCTGCTCGGTACACTGTGCTGAGCGGGTTCAGCCGGGTGCGACCTTGCCGGTATATATTCAGAACAATCCGAACTTCAAGCTGCCTGCGGATACCAGTGTACCGGTGATCATGATCGGTCCGGGTACGGGCGTTGCCCCGTTCCGTTCCTTCCTGGAGGAACGTGAAGAGCAGGGTGCTGAGGGTCCAACCTGGCTGTTCTATGGAGACCGTCATTTCGTTACAGATTTCCTCTACCAGACGGACTGGCAGCGGATGCTGAAGGACGGAGTCCTCAGCAGGCTGGATGTGGCCTTCTCGCGCGACACGGAAGAGAAGGTGTACGTACAGCACCGAATTCTGGAGCAGAGCAAGGAGCTGTACCGCTGGCTGCAGGAAGGGGCGCATGTATACGTATGCGGCGATGAGAAGCATATGGCCCATGATGTCCACTCCGCTCTGATTACTGTGATCCAGGAGGAAGGCGGACTAAGCCCGGAAGCGGCTGCCGCCTATCTGGAGACCCTTCAGCAGGAGCAGCGTTACCAGCGGGATGTCTATTAAGCGGACCTAAGCGAAAGAGGAGAGAATCAGCGATGGCAAACAACGAACCAGCGGTGAAGCCGATTGGCGGACCGCCGAGTGATGTAGAACATATTAAGCAGGAGAGCAATTATCTGCGCGGGGCGCTTGTCGAGACCCTCAGTAACCCGATCACAGGAGGGCTGCCGGAGGATGACAACCGGCTGCTGAAATTCCACGGCAGCTACATGCAGGATGACCGGGATCTGCGCAATGAGCGTGAACGCTCCAAGCTGGAGCCGGCTTTCCAGTTCATGCTGCGGGTGGTAGCGCCCGGCGGTGTGGCGACTGCTGCACAGTGGCTTGTCATGGATGAGCTGGCTCACAAGTACGGCAACGGGACACTGCGCCTGACGACGCGGCAGGCTTTTCAGATGCATGGGGTGCTTAAGTGGAATCTCAAGAAGACCATCCGAACGATCAACGACACCCTGATGACTACGCTTGCGGCCTGCGGAGACGTTAACCGTAATGTAATGAGCGGTCCGAACCCGTATCAGTCGGAGGTTCATGCCGAGGTTCAAGAGTGGGCCAACAAAATCAGCGATCATCTTGCGCCGCGTACCCGGGCATATCATGAGATCTGGCTGGACGGTGAGAAGGTCGTGGACAGCAAGGTAGTGGAGCCGATCTACGGCCCGGTCTACCTGCCCCGCAAATTCAAGATTGGCCTGGCAGTGCCTCCGTCCAATGATGTAGATGTGTTCTCCCAGGATCTGGGCTTCATCGCCATTCTGGAGGACGGCAAGCTGGCCGGCTTCAACGTGTCGGTTGGCGGCGGCATGGGGATGACGCACGGCGATACGAACACGTATCCCCAATTGGGACGGATCATCGGCTTCTGCCGTCCGGAGCAGATGGTTGATCTGGCCGAGAAGACAGTTACGATCCAGCGTGATTACGGCAACCGTTCGGTGCGCAAGAATGCCCGCTTCAAGTACACGATCGATCGGCACGGGCTGGACTGGTTCAAGGGCGAGCTGCACGAACGGCTGGGCTGGACGCTGGAGCCGGCGCGCGGCTATCACTTCGATCATAATGGTGACCGGTACGGCTGGGTGAAGGGGATGGACGGCAAATGGAACCTGACGCTCTATATCCAGAGCGGACGGATTCAGGATCAGGAGGGCTACCCGCTGATGACCGGCCTGCGCGAGATCGCCAAGATTCACAGCGGAGATTTCCGGCTGACCCCGAACCAGAATCTGATTATCGGCGGAGTGACCCAGGCGAAGAAGCGCAAGATTACGGAGCTTGCCAAGCAATACGGTCTGACGGACGGGGCCCATCATTCGGCACTGCGCAGAAGTGCGATGTCCTGTGTAGCGCTGCCGACCTGCGGGCTGGCCATGGCGGAGGCGGAGCGTTATCTGCCGCACCTGCTGGATAAGCTGGAGGTTATCATTGATGAAGCCGGGCTGCGGAATGAAGAGATTATCATCCGTATGACCGGCTGCCCTAACGGCTGTGCCAGACCGGCACTTGGCGAGATTGCTTTTATCGGAAAAGGTCCTGGCAGATACAATATGTACCTGGGTGCAGGCTTCACCGGAGACCGGCTGAACAAACTGTACAAGGAGAACATTGACGAGCAGGAGATTCTAGACACCCTCGGGCCGATTATTCATGGTTATGCCAAGGAACGCATTGCTGGTGAACACTTCGGGGATTATGTGATCCGCAGCGGATATGTCAAGGCGGTTACCTCGGGACTCAATTTCCACGACTGACCGCAGCCGCTTATTGAGGAAGAACGTTAGGCATGAGCCTGTTTTCTGCTTTTTTTGGCGGAAGACAGGCTTAATTGTTGTGCGGATTTGGATTTTTGGCAATTTCCTTACAGAAATTGGTCGAGAAAGCCCACTCCTTTAGGGTTGGGATGAACCGTCTTTGTTCAATAAACATCCTTATGTTGTAAAAATTGTACTAAATGAGCGCGTATTCTTGTAGCAGTTAAATTGTTTAAATGCTACAATCAAGGTATGAGACAAGCTTACAGAAATACCAAAACAACCGTATCCTTCATTAACTATCATTTTGTTTTTTGCCCTAGATACAGACGTAAAGTGCTAGTCGATCAAGTCGAGATTCAGTTTAAGCAAATCGTTACAGAGATATGTGCCGAACAGGATTGGCAGCTATTAGCAATGGAAGTCATGCCTGATCATGTGCATATTTTTCTAAGCGCACTGCCCACCGATTCTCCTGCAGAACTGATGGCGAAACTCAAAGGAATCACTTCCCGGCGCCTCCGTGAACAATTTAAGCACTTGAACCACTTGCAATCCCTCTGGACTCGTTCATACTTGGTCAGTACGGCAGGGAACTTTTCAAGCGAAACGATCAAACGATATGTTGAGGGACAAAAAACAAGGGGGTGAGACCCTGCAAACCGTAACGATTCAAATCCGCATTTTTCCACCCCGTCCGTCTATATTAGTAGATATGGGGGGCGAATATATTCGAACCGTCAACGAATTAACGGAGCAAGCTGAAAGGTCTGGAACGTTTCCGAAACTAACTTCAAAAACCGTTCATGCCAATCTACCCTCTGCCGTAAAGAATCAAGTGATTCGAGACGCCAAAAGCCTATTTCAGCGGTTCAAGAAAACGAAGAAGCGACCTCTTCTCCAAAAGAGGGTGTACTACGTGAACAATCAAAATTATACGATTTGGGGCAACAACATTTCGTTCCCAGTAATCCTGTATGGAAAAGTACAACGTCTTGTGGTTCCTGCGCTTCTTTCGGATCGGGAGAGAGACATCCTTTCGAATGGGAAGCTTGGACTTCTGCGCGTGGTTCAAAAATCAGCGAAATGGTTTGTTCAAATTTCAATCGAATGCCCCACTAAGCCAGCCGATGGTCATGAAGTGATGGGAGTTGATTTAGGCTTGAAAGTGCCTGCTGTTGTCGTAACTTCTAGCGGGAAGACAACATTTTGCGGAAACGGACGTAAAAACAAGTTTGTTCGCCGTAAGTACAGTAGCTATCGCCGCAAATTAGGAAAGCTTAAAAAGTTATCCGCGATCCGTAAACAGAACGACAAGGAACGTCGTTTTATGAAAGATCAGAATCACAAAATCAGCCGCCAGATCGTGAATATGGCGATTCAAGAAAAGGTGTCTGTCATCAAGCTGGAGAAACTGACTAAAATTCGTAAGACGACAAGAACAAGTCGTAAAAACGCTAAAAATCTGCATCAATGGTCGTTCTATCAGTTGCAAATGTTCATCGGATATAAGGCGGCACTTGCTGGAATCCAAGTGGTTGAAGTGAATCCGGCATACACCTCGCAAACCTGTCCCTCTTGTGGACAGCGGAACAAAGCAAAGGATCGAACGTATCAGTGCGACTGCGGTTATACAGCACATCGGGATCGGGTCGGTGCCATCAACATTATGCGTCAACCTGTGGCAGATGGTAACAGTCTACCAGCCTAGATAGCTATAAGCTCTGATCTAGGATGGGCGAATGAACTCGCCCTTAACTTAGCAGTAGGGCAAAGCGGAAACGTATGCGCCCGCTAACTAGCTAAGAATTTCACCCTTCTAAGGGTGTGGAAGTTCAAATAATATAGAGTAGCACGACCCCATTATAACCAAGAGCCATTATATATAGTGAGTAATGGATTCTGTACAGAAGAGGCGAATTGAATGATCATTATGAAATCGATGGAAGAGATTGAGAAGATGCGGGCAGCCGGCAAAATATTGGCGGAATGCCACCGGCAGATCGCCGGGTTAATCAAGCCTGGAATTACCACCTGGGAGATCGACCAGTTTGCGGAGAAGTTCATCCTCTCCCAAGGGGCGACCCCGGAGCAAAAAGGCTATCACGGTTATCCTTATGCTACCTGCGCATCTGTGAATGATGTCATCTGTCATGGCTTCCCAAAGCATGAGGAGCTGAAGGATGGAGATATTGTAACGATTGATATGGTGGTCAACCTGAACGGCTGGCTGGCGGATTCGGCCTGGTCCTACGGGGTGGGTACGATTAGTGAGCAGGCGGAGAAATTACTTGCGACGACCAAGGAATCCCTGTTCAAAGGCATTGAGCAGGCTGTAGCCGGCAACCGCATTGGCGACGTAGCTCATGCCATCCAGGTGTATGCCGAATCTAACGGCTATTCCGTGGTCCGGGACTTCATCGGTCACGGGATTGGCTCCGAGATGCATGAAGCGCCTGAAGTGCCTCATTACGGCCCCGCAGGCAAAGGCCCGCGGATTAAGGAAGGCATGGTGTTCACCATTGAGCCGATGCTCAATACGGGCAGCTACCGGACCAAGGTGGATGCAGACGGCTGGACAGCACGCACCATTGACGGAGGCCTGTCGGCCCAGTATGAGCATACGCTGGCGGTCACCGCGCAGGGTACGATTATTTTGACAGAGCTATAGAAGAATTAAGGGTGCAGAGACCCGCATCACGCAGCAAAGGCAGGGCCGTCCATGGAGGACAGTCCTGCCTTTGCTGCAGCTTCACCTGAATTAATCGGTAATATTCCGTGTGTAATACTCGATGATATCCTTGCGGCGGATAATGCCGAGGAAGATTCCGCTGTCGTCCACTACCGGAACGAAGTTCTGGTCTGCGGCCAGGGTCAGCATATCCTCCATCTGCGCGTGAATCTCGACGCTCTCGTTATGCACATGACGCTGAATAGTGCCAACGGTCACCTCATTCATATTCGCGAAGCTCAGACCGTCGGTATTCTTCAGCTTCCATAGCAGATCGCCCTCCGACAAGGTCCCAACATATTTACCGGCATCGTCAATAATCGGAATGGCCGAATAATAATGATTCTCCAGCTGTTCCAGCGCTTCCCGCATGGAGATCGAGGAGGTGATGAACGCCACCTGATCTTTGGGCAGCAAAAATGAGGATATTTCCATAAGTTAGTCTCCTTTTCAGTAGGATGATTACATAACGTTAGTACAATTAAAACATATAACCGTATGTAAGCGCATCAAAAATCAGGTTACAACTTTGAAATGTTACGGTTACGGGGCCATACTAAAAAGGATATGCCGACCTTCCAGGGGAAGAACCGTCATATCCTGAGCTGCTTTTGCGAAAAAGGAAACTGCCTAAGGAAGTCAGCCGTTCTGGCCGTTGTCGTGGCTAAGCTGCCAGTGGATGCCGAATTTGTCCTTCAGGTTACCATAGGCCTTGCTCCAGAAGGTCTCCTGCAATTCCATGCTGACGGTGCCGCCTTCCTTCAGTTGGTTGAACCAGTGCCTGATCTTCACTTCATCTGTATCCGACAGCGTCAGGCTGATATTGTTGCCTTGCGTGAACGGCATGCCGGGGAACACATCCGAGAACATCACCGTGCTGCCGGCAATCTGTAGTCTGGCATGCATGACGAGAGATTTGGCCTCCTCGGGCAGCGGATGGGACGGATCTGGCGGAGCTTCGCCAAAGGTCATAATATGCGGAGCTTCTGTCCCGAACACCCCGGCATAATACTCCACCGCTTCCCGGGTATTGCCATTGAAATTCAAGTAAACATCAATTGCCATGTACGCCACTCCTTTGATGTTAAATTAAGGGAAATCCAATACTGTCCCATTGTATCATGTGCCTGTCCATTTACAAATATCCGGGGCTGCGGTGGCTGAACTCAAATCAATGGGCAAAAATTCCTTAATTATGCTACTATTAGAGGGTTATGGAAACCAGTACACTGAAGGGTCCACTTGGCATGAAGCTTTGATCTGAAGGAATAGCGGGTCCCGCAGCCTTGCTGCTGACGCCCCATACGTCATGGAAGCGGACGGTGGGGCATTTTTTTGTGTGCAGCCGGCAGGAATAAACTGGAGTGTTATCGAATATTAGCGATTATCAACAAAATTCGACTTTCAACTACATACATAAGCGGGGTTTTGCACAATGAAAACTTGGAAAAAGACAGCATTCTTGATCGTTACCTTCGGACTGATCTTTCTGCTCCCGTTGCTCGGAAGTCTGGCGAAATGGAAGGGGATGCCTCCCGGTTACGGGGATTTCCCTGCCCAGAAGGTCGAAGCAGACCCCGGATTCAGCCTGCTCTATTTCTCGCTTGCCTGCGTTGTGGCTGTGATCATCACATTGGTTCTGGTATTCCCGGGCTGGTTCGGCTTCAAGAAGACGGAGGAGGCGCCCCGGAAGGCGGGCACAGCCACTCCGTTCCCTGTCTGGTTCTGGTGGAGTCTTCCGGTGCTTGCGCTTAGCTGGTTCCTGATGTGGGCGCGGGTGAAGCTGTTTATTTCCCTGGAGCATTACACATTTGTTCCCCTCTGGTGGTCCTTTATTCTGATTCTCGACGGGCTGGTCTACCGGAGGAATCACGGAGCCTCGATCATCTCGCGCAAGCCCCGGGTGATGCAGCTGCTGGCGGTGGTGTCCTGCTTCAGCTGGTTTGCTTTTGAATACCTGAACTTCTTCGTCCTGGAGAATTGGTATTACCCCAATAATGAGGTGTTCTCTAACTTCGGTAATGTCTTCTGGTTCTCCTTATCCTATACCACGGTCCTTCCGGCTATCTTCGAATGGTACTTACTCCTCAAGACCTTCCGTCTGTTCCGCAGCCGTTATAGCCATGGGCCTAAGCTGAAGGTGTCCCGGCTGTGGCTGATCGTCTATTATGTGCTCGGCCTGATCCTGGCTTTCGGCATGGGTTATTATCCGTACCTGCTGTTCTGGGTTCTGTGGGTAGCACTGGTTCCGATGCTGTCCGCAGCCATGGCGCTTGCCGGTTACTGGACCCCCTTCACGCCGGTGAAGAACGGAGACTGGTCCAAGGTCATTCTGGTGGGTCTGGCTACGGTGTTCAACGGATTTTTCTGGGAGTTCTGGAACTTCGGCAGTGAGTGGTTCCATGACGATGCTCCGACCAATCCGAATTACTGGAAATACTCGGTGCCTTATCTGGACAAGTTTCATATTTTCTCCGAGATGCCGGTTCTGGGCTATTTCGGATATCTGTTCTTTGGGCTGAACTGCTGGATTATCTGGCTGATCGCTGCCTATGTGTTCAAATTCGACGCCGATATTGAAGTTACGGGAGAACAAGACTAAAGGTGGAGTACAATGATTGCTAATGACCATTATCAGGTTCTGGAGACCATTTCAGATAATCCCGTCAAAGCCGTCTACCGGTGCACGGAAGCTTCAACGGCAGAAACGGTCATTCTCAAGGTGCTGAAATCCGAGTTTGCCGGCACCGAAGCCGTGATGCGCTTCAAGCAGGAATATAAGCTGCTTACAGAGCTTAGCGTGAGTACTGAAGGGGTTATCCGTCCCTTGAGGCTTGAAGAGCAGAACGGCCTGTACGTTATGGTCCTGGAGGATATCGCCGGACGTTCCCTGAAGCGGATTCTGGCGGAAGAGCAGCCGGAGAAGGAGGCCTTGCTGAAGCTGGCGGTCAAGGTTGTGGATATTCTGGGCTCAATTCACGAGCAGAACGTGATCCACAAGGATATCAAGCCGTCTAATATTATCTGGAACCGCGAGCGGGATATGGTCCAGGTGATTGATTTCGACCTTGCGGTGAAGCTGTCCAAGGAGAGGCGCGATTTCCAGAACAGCGGCGTGCTGGAGGGCAGTCTGCTGTATATCTCTCCTGAACAGACCGGCCGGATGAACCGGAATATTGATTACCGGAGTGACTACTATTCACTGGGTGTCGTTCTGTACGAGATGATGACCGGCACCATGCCGTATCAAGCGCCCGAAATGCTGGAGCAGATCTATTCCATTATTGCGAAGGAAGCAGTCTCTCCTTACCATGCAACCGGAGGCAGGGTGAGCAGCGGCTTGTCGGCCGTCATCATGAAGCTGATGGAGAAATCCTCGGAGGACCGGTACCGCAGCGCATACGGCATCAAGGCGGATCTGAAGAAATGCCTGGCCGGGCAGGAGGATTTCGTAATTGGAACGGAGGACCTCCTGAACACCTTCCGTATTCCGCAAAAAATAGTCGGCAGACAAGCGGAGCTGTCCAGCCTGGAGGGAGCCTTCCGCAGCAGCGTTAACGCGAGTTCACAGGTCATGCTGGTCTCGGGTGATGCCGGTGCAGGCAAAACCGCACTCGTCCATGAGCTGCACCGGACGATCAGCCGGGAGAAGGGGCTGTTCGCTGAAGGGAAGTTCGACCAGTACAATAAGAATATTCCGTACAGTGCGCTCATCCAGGCCTTCCGCAGGCTGGTCAGCCAGCTGCTGGAGAGTCCGGATGAGGAGTACAAGCGTGAGGTCAGCCGTTCGCTGACCCGGCTGCTTGGCGGCAACGGCGGTGTGATTACGGGCTTGATCCCGGAGCTTGCCGCCTGGATCGGTACTCAGCCGGAGCCAGAGCCGCTGAGTCCGGCCGAGGAGACGAACCGGTTCTTCCTGACCTTCGCCAAGTTCGTGCAGGCCATTACGCATCCGGACCGGCCGCTGGTCCTCTTCCTGGACGATGTCCAGTGGGCGGATTACTCCAGTCTGCAGCTTGTGGAGAAGCTGGTGCTGGATAATCATTTGCAGCGGATGTTTGTGATCTGCTCCTTCCGGCAGAATGAGATCCATGAAGGTCATCCCCTGTTCGCCGCGATGGCCAAGATCGAAAAAAACCGCGAGGTTGGACGGATTCATCTTCAGCCGCTGCGAGAGACGGATGTGCAAAGCCTTGTGGCGGACACGCTGTACAGCAGCATGGAACGGGTTGAAGGCATTAGCGGGCGGTTATACAAGCGGTCCAAGGGGAATTCCTTTTTCCTGACAGAAATGCTGAAGGATCTGCACCGGCGCGGAATTATCTATTTCGACAAGCAGAACGGGGAATGGAGCTGGAGCCTGGAGCGGCTGGAGGCGCTGCCGGTCCATGACAGTGTGGTCGATTTCCTGGTCGGACAGCTGCAGCATCTGCCGGAGGAGGTCCGTCATATTCTGATGCTTAGCTCGGCGGCCGGCAGTGTGTTCGACTACGGCATGCTGACGCTGATCGGAGAAGAAGCACCGGAGGTGATCGCCGCTGCGATTATCCGGGCGGTCCAGGAAGAATATATCATGCCTGCTGACCATAAGTACGCCATATTCTCCGCTACACTTGCTGAATCCGGCCGCGAGGCTGCGCAGGTGGGTATCCGGCTGAAATTCGCCCATGACCGGATTCAGCAGGCATTCTACCAGCTGCTTGATCCTGAACGGGCAAAGAGGCTTCATCTTAGCATCGGCCGTCTCCTGCTTCGGAACCTCGGAGAGGAGGAGGTCGAGGACAAGCTGGTCGATATCGCAACCCATATCAATCAAGGGCTGGAATTAATCACCGACAGCGCCGAGGCAAGTGAGGTTGTTGCGCTGAATCTGCGGGCAGCCCATAAGGCCAAAGCAGGATACGGGTATGATTCGGCCTTCATGCTGCTTGAAGCGGCAATGGAGTTGCTCCCGGAGCAGGCCTGGAGCACAGACCCGGGGCAGGCGGCACAGATTTACAGGCTGTACGCGGAGTGCAGCTATCTAACCCATCATATTGAACAGGGGGACGAGGCTTGCCGTCTCCTGCTGGAGCATACGACTGACCGGATGGCCACAGCGGAGATCTATGAAATGCAGACCAATCATTATATGTATCTGGGCATGATGCCCGAGTCGATTGCTTCCGGGAGACTGGGACTGAAGGCGCTCGGCATTAAGATTCCGGCCAAGACAGGTATGGCCGCAGTCCTTAAGGAGCTGCTGGCGGTTAAGGCTGCACTGCGGGGGAGAACGCCGGAAGCAATCTTTGCACTGCCGGAGATGCGGGACCCGGAGATGAAGCTGGTCATGCGGCTGCTGATTAACTTCATCCCGCCTGCGTTTATCTCGGGGGAGACCTCGCTGTTTGGGCTGGTGGTGCTGAAGAAGGTAGGGCTGACGCTGAAATACGGCAACTCGCCGGAGTCTGCACTTGCTTTTATCGGCTATGCCATGCTTTTGTCCGGCTTCGGGGATACCAAGGGAGCCTTCGCCTACGGACGCCTCGGAATCAGAATTAACGATAAATTCAATGACCTGCAGTGGAAAGGCGCGGCGCATGTCCTGTACACCCTGTTCAGCCATGCCTGGACCGAGCCTTGGGATACGCTGCAGGATTGGTTCGGTACCTCGATTGAAGCCAGTCTGCGGACAGGCGATCTGCTCTATCTGGCTCATTCCGCCTTCTACGTGAATCTCTGGAATCCTACGATGGACATTCCGGCCTTGCTTCAGGATAGTGCCCGTACGATCTCGATGATTGAGAACACGAAGTATAAGGAGTCGCTTGCTACAGCGCAGCTTGCCCGCCAGTATTACCTCAGTCTTGCCGGAGAGCTGCCGGAGCGCACCTCATTCAACGATGAAGCCTTCAGCGAAGAGGTCTATCTGCACGAATTGCAGGAGGCAAGGTATTACTCGGGAATTGCCATCTATTATATTTACAAAATGAAGCTGCTGTTCCTCTACGGGAAGCATGATGAAGCGCTGGAGTACATCGAGCGGGCGTATCCGATTATCGGGACGCTGGCGGGATCAGCTTTTATGGAGGAGTTCTCGCTCTATACATTCCTGAATCTCGCTTATGCTTACAAGGGCTTGGGTGTGGGCGGTAAAAGGAAGGCCAGGTCCAAGATGCGCAAGGAACTCGGCCGGGTACGCAAATGGGCCAGCCATGCACCGGGCACCTTCCGCCAGCATGAATATCTGATGAGGGCCGAGTGGGCCCGGATCTCCGGGAACGGCAGCCGCGCAGGCTATTATTATGATCTGGCGATTGAGGCCAGCGAGCAGGGAAGCTTCGTCCGCTATAAGGCACTCAGCAACGAGCTGGCAGCCCGGTTCTATATGGACAAGGGCTTCAATGAGTTCGCCGCTTACCTGCTCAGACAATCCGAATACTATTATTCGGTCTGGGGCGCCAAGGAGAAGATCGCGTTCATCAAGGAGCGCTACCCCGCCCTGGTTCAGAAAATCAGCACCAAGGAGTTCATGCACGGCAGAACGGTGACGGACTATACGGCGAGCATCGACCTCAATTCCATCATTCTGGCGTCCCAGGCCATCTCCAAAGAGATTGAGCTGAACCATCTGCTGGAAGCGCTGATGCAGATCGTTATCAAGAACGCCGGGGCGCAGCGGGGCTGCATCCTGATGACCTCGAAGCCCCACCTGCTGGTCGAAGGGGAATATAAGGCGGACACGGACCGGATCTCTGTGGCGATTCATGAGTCACATCAGCTGGATAATCTGCCGGCCGCAATTATCAGACAGGTGGAGGAGAGCCGGGAGAGCCTGATCTACAATGATGCGTATTCCGAGACTCCGTTCGTGAATGATCCTTATATTGTGAGGCAGCAGCCGAAATCGATGGTCTGCATGCCGCTGATCAACCAGAATAAGACGATTGCAATTATCTATCTGGAGAACAACCTGGTTACCGGCGTATTCACCGAGGAGCGGATGAAGATTATTAATCTGCTGTCCAGAGAGATGGTCTTCTCGCTGGAGAACGCCAGTCTGTACAATGAGCTTGAGCGTTCGGAGGAGAAATACCGCCAATTGGTCAATAACCTGCAGGACGGAGTGTTCGTGGTTCAGGATATGAGGTGTGTCTATGTCAATGAGGCCCTGGAGGAGATGCTGGGCTATCAGAGCGGCGAGATGCTGGAGCAGCCCTTCGGGAATTTCATTACCCCCTTGGAGCGGGAGAAGGTGATGCATTATTATGCCAGAAGAGTCGAGGGCAAGCAGGCACCGGAAGAGTATGAGACCCGGCTTTTGCATAAGGACAAGTCCCTTGAAGTCATCGTGATTCACAAGGTCGTACGGATCATGTATCAGGACAAGCCGGCGATTCAGGGAACCATCAAGGATATTACCGAGCGCAAAAAGGCAGAGGAGGAGCTGCAGCGCCATAAGGAGCATCTGGAGGAGCTGGTGGCCGAGCGGACGAAGGAGCTGGAGTTCAACAACGGGGAGCTGAGCAAATATATCGGACTGATTGAACGGATCTCGATCACCGATGAATTGACCGGGCTATACAACCGCAGATATTTCAATAAGCTGTTTCTGGATGAGGTGGATAAGGCTGCCGCCGGCAAGCGTTATCTGACCTATCTAATGCTGGATATTGATTATTTCAAAAAATTCAATGATACCTACGGACATTATGAAGGGGATACCGTACTGCGCAGAGTGGGCGGGGTGCTGAAGGAGCTGGCTGAACAGGCGGACGGTGCCGCGTTCCGGCTGGGCGGGGAGGAGTTCGGGATTGTGGCAGCCGGACTTACCCCGCCAGAGTCCCGCATGTATGCCGAATCCATCAGACGAAGCATCGCGGAGCTTGGGATACAGCATGATCTCAGTCCGGAATACGGCAGAATTACCGTCTCTATAGGTGTAGCTGCCGTACTGGTGGACGGTCTGCGAGAGGAGGATATCTACAAGCTGGGTGACGATGCGCTGTATCAGTCCAAGGCGGAAGGCCGCAACTGTGTCACACTGTTCGAGAGATAAGAGAGATACATAAATATGAATCAGGGAGCTGTTGAAGCAATGAATACCGGACAAGAATCAGCACATGAATCAGTACAAGAATCAGAAATAGACCAGTTGCAGAAGGCGCTTGAAAGTTCGCTGCCGCTGGTACAGCGGCTTTTTCCGCTGGATGTTATGTTTGCCTTGGCGGATCTGGAGAAATTCATCTATTATCTGCCGGGGAAGGAATTGAATGCGGGGATTCAATTGGGAACTCCAGTGCCGCCCAGCGGGGGAATCCGGGCTGCGCTGGACAGCGGGGAACAAGTCAGTGCTATGATCCCAAGAGAAGTCTACGGGATACCCTTCAAGTCATCGTCTATGCCGGTCCGGGACCGGAACGGGGTTGTGACAGGCGTGTTCACGATTGGAATCAGCCTCAGCAATCAGGTTACACTCAGCGATGCAGCGAATGCGCTGGCTGTGACCTCTGACGAGATCAGCTCGACTTCGGTAGAGATTGCAGGCACAGCCTCGGATCTGGCGAATACCGTAGGGGATCTGAAGGAGCTGGGCCAGAAGGTGGTAGAGGATCTGCAGCAGACCGACGAGATTCTGGATTTCATCCGCAAGGTGGCGGAGAATTCCAACCTGCTCGGGCTGAATGCAGCGATTGAAGCGGCGCATGCCGCTGAGCATGGACGGGGCTTCGGCATCGTGGCCCAAGAGATCCGCAAAATGTCAGTGTCCAGTGCTTCATCGGCGAAGGATATTGCCGGTATTCTGCAGATGATCAAGCAGAAGATTAACCAGATGGATGCCGTGCTTACGGATTGTCTTGCGCAAAGCGAACGTCAAGCCGCAGCGACAGAAGAGATTACCGCCTCCATGCAGCAGCTCGCAGCTTCCGCCGTAGAGATTGAGAGTATCGCCCGTCTGATCTAGTCCGTACCTGTCTCTGGTGTCAAAGAGTTCCTCCGCTGCATACAGTATCTGGACGAATGCCCAGTGTTACTCAAGGCTACAATCCAGTCAGAGGAGGAACTAACCATGCTAGATCCAGTATTGCAGGCACCGGACCTGAAGCTTGCCGCCGATTCGAACCAGGTGCTTAATTATAAGCGGGATGCGAACAATTATATTACACAGCTTTTTGCCGAACAGCTGCCCGCTATACGTAACGGGTTCTTCAATGCCCATATGAGCAAAGGCTTCATCGTCCAGCCGCACTGGCATACGAATGTGACGGAGATGATCTTCGTGATCAGCGGGGAGCTGATTGCCTCCGTATTCGATCCGTTCACCCAGAAGCTGATGACCTATCATCTGAAGGCCGGACAAATTGCTGTCTTCCCGAAGGGCTGGTTCCACTGGATTCTGGCCGAGAGCGAACAAGCCCATTTCCTGGCCATCTTCGATGCGCCGACACCGGATATTGTGTATGGTTCAGACTTCCTGCGGGCCGTTCCTGCAGAGGTGATCCAGCGCGCCTATTGCATCAATGAGGAGGAGTATGCCAAGGCCGTGGCCCCGCTGAAGGAATCGATTATTCTTGGACCGCCGCCGGGCTGCGCCACAGTAGGAGCCTCTGAGAACAGCTATCCTGCTGCCAATGCCCAACAGATGTCTAATGCTGCAATGCCGGAAGGAATGTACATGAGCGCCGCCAAAAGCATGCCTGCCTACACAGCCCAGCAGCCGGCGGCAGCGTTCTATCCTTATCCGATGTATCCCCGCCGTTAGGCGGCGGCTACAGACGCAGGGATTTCAAAAGATAGCGGAAGCTTCCGCTGTTTCTTGATATCCCTTTTTGCCGTCCCTATTCGGATCATTCTGCCTCACTGCTTCACTCTGTATCGGGGGCGTTCAACGTGGATACTCCGCCGCTTATTAAGGGCACCAGTCTCCCGGCCAGTGCGGCAGGAGGCTCTTGCCGTCCCTCCTTATTCCAGCGGTAGGTTACCCCGTAGATGGACCAGCTTAATAGAGTAGAAGCCGTCTGAAGAGCAGCGTTTCCGGCAGTATTATTGCTGCGGCTTAGAAGCTGATGCAGCAATTGCTCCAATTGCAGCTTGATATTCTCTTCAATGATCAACGCCAGCGAATCATATTTCTTCAGGCAGTGATGGCTGGATTCGTGGTATTCGCACAGGGCTTCCACCAGCGTATGGAGCGTCTCCTCTGTCAGCAGGGCCTGCTCCTCTATCTTGCGAAGAACCAGCTCAGTGAAGGCATTCGACAAAAAAGCTTCCAGCAGCGCGTATTTATCCGGGAAATGGGCATAAAAGGTTGCCCGGTTAATCGTGGCCTGTCTCGTGATATCCTGGATGGTTATGGAATTGAAATCCATTGTATTCAGCAGTGTGGCGAATGAGTCGTAAATTAACTGGCGGGTGCGGATGACGCGCGGATCATTCGGGTTGGGGGAAATGACACTGGGCATCTGTAACCAGCTCCCTTCTGTATATAGTGATAATCAACTTATCCAACAATACAATTATCCCTTCGTTTAAGCAACAGAAAGAGCAAATTGTCGGTTGAGCGGGACAAGGCGCATTGCTAATATTGCTTGTGTAGCCCGGCAGTACAGGGGCCAACAACATATTGGAGGTGCGGTTCATGAACCATCCGCAGAAGAATAACCATCATTCCATACAGGACTTGTTCCAGTCCTTTACGCTTCATCAGCTGACCGTGCCGACACGGATTGTCATGTCGCCAATGGCCCGCGCCTTCTCCCCTGACGGGGTGCCGGGACCGGATGTAGCCGCCTATTACCGCCGCCGTGCCGAGAATGGCGTAGGTCTGGTTATTACGGAAGGCGCCGTAATCGATCATCCGGCAGCGAGCAGTGAGCCACGGCTGCCTAGATTATATGGGGAAGACGCATTGAACGGCTGGGCCGAAGTGGTCAGACAGGTGCATAAGGCGGGCGGTGCCATTTTCCCGCAGATCGTGCATATGGGTATGATTCGGCCGAACGGATCGCAGCCGTATCCCGAGGCGTTGTCCATTGGGCCTTCAGGGCTGGACCTGGAAGGGAATAAGGCCGGAGAGCCGATGACGGAGGAAGAGATCACGGCAGTCGTTCAGGCATACGCCGCTGCCGCACTTCATGCCAAGCAGGCGGGCTTCGACGGTATTGAGCTGCATGGTGCCCATGGTTTTCTGATCGATCAGTTCTTCTGGGCGAAGACGAATCAGCGTACAGACCGTTACGGCGGTGATCTTGTGAAGCGCGCCCGGTTTGCAGCGGAGGTCGTGGAGGCGGTCCGTGCTGCGGTAGGGCCGGATTATCCGATTGGAATGCGGTTGTCCCAATGGAAAATGGGTGATTACTCGGCCAGGCTGGCGGAGACGCCGGAGCAACTGGAGGAACTGCTGAACGTGCTGGTAGACGCTGGAGTGGATATCTTTCATTGTTCCTCCCGCCGCTTCTGGGAACCCGAGTTCGCAGGCTCTCCGCTTAGCTTCGCCGGCTGGGTGAAGAAGCTGACCGGTAAGACGACAATCACGGTCGGCTCAGTCGGCATGGAGAGTGATGCGGATGAACAGGAGGAGCAGGTGCATCCCGGCTTACAGGGGCTTGTCGAGCGGCTGAACAACAATGAGTTCGATCTTGTAGCCGTGGGCCGCGCGCTCCTCGGTGACCCGGCCTGGGCGCTTAAGATACGGGACGGACGGCAGAGCGAGCTTCAGGCCTTTACACCGGAAGCGGCAGCCACGCTATACTAATCGTTTTGGAATGAGAAAGCAGGCCAGGGAGGGATTCCTTGGCCTGCTTTTTTATAGAATACAGGGTATGCGTAGTTTATTTCGCTTCCTCCAGCTTGTGGTTAAGGTCCTTATATTGTCTCAGCAGTTCGGAGAGTGCCTGCTTAATTGCTGCTGCATCTGTGGCCTGTGCAGCCTCTGCCAGTGCAGCCTGTGCTTTGAATAAGCCGTCGATATACGCCGCATGCAATGTTACCACATTGGCAAGCGGAACCGTCTCGGCGTCTGTCAACGTTCCAGGCGTGGCTAATTGCACCTCCATCATGCCGGTTTTTACTGTCCACGGAGCGGCAGACATTGTCGTGGTGAGCTCTACGCTAAGTGCCTTCGTGCTTGTTAATGCATGGTAGCGGTTGAGCGTATCCCGCCAGTCCTGGGATGTTTCCGGTGCATGGCTGTTCACCAGCGCCAGAATTTGCGGTTCAAGCAAGGGGAGCAGCTTACTGCCATTTGTGGATGCAGCAGCCGTGCTTAAGGTGGCTGTGGGCCCCTGTACTGGGGGAGACGCGATTCCCGTATCCGCGAAGACCGGGGTGGCGATACTGGACAGCAGCAGGGTGGATAGAGCCATTCTTTTCACGATTAGACGATTCATGTACGAACACTCCTTCATGTGGTTTGTCTTACAGCTCTCACTATAGCGGGCTTCTGTGGCAGTAGAGGGTCAGCAATGTGGAAAAACAATGGCAGTGCCCAATCCCTCTCAGCCGCTTGCTATAATGGAGAAGATTAAAACCATGGAGGTTACCTGGATGAACAATCAAACGGTCATTGCCGTTGTGGACGATGATGAGAATATACGCAATCTGGTGGAAGCTTATTTACATAAGGAGAATTACCGGACGATTGGTCTTGGAAGTGCCGAAGAGGCGTGGGATTTATGGAGGAATGATCCTCCCGGCATGTGGGTGCTCGATATTATGCTTCCGGGAATGGACGGCTATGAGCTGTGCAGGCGAATCCGCGATGAGGCGGAGGTGCCGATTATTATGATCTCTGCGAAGGATGATGAAGTGGACAAAATCCTGGGTCTGGAGCTCGGCAGTGACGATTATCTGGTCAAGCCCTTCAGTCCCCGTGAGCTGGTAGCCCGGATCAACCGCCAGCTGAAACGTTGGGAACGTCTTTATCCCCCGCAGCCTGCGGCTGACCTGCCTGCTGTGCATTCAGGGATAGAGCTGGGCAGTCTGCTGCTGCATCCCGAGGAGAGAAGAGCCTTCTGGCGGGGAGATGAAGTGGAGCTGACCAGCAAGGAATTCCTGATGCTGATGGTGTTTGCGGGAAGTCCGAACCGGGCCTTTACACGCGAAGAGCTGCTGGGCCATGTCTGGGGAGAGGATTATTTCGGCAGCGACCGAGCTGTCGACCATCTGATCAAGCGCATCCGCAAAAAAATGAACGGCCTGCCGCTGGAATCGGTCTGGGGCCACGGCTACCGTATGAGAGAGGTGCAGGAATGAAGAGAATGACGGAAAGGCTAAACCTGCGCATGAAGAGGCTGAAGCTGGTGCATCAGATCAACTTTGCCTTTGGACTGTCTCTGCTGCTGGTCCTGTCTATCACGGGAGTGATGATCCATTATGTGCTGATGGACCATTTCATTGGCAAGGAGCAAGAGGGATTAAGGACGCTGGGCGCTTCCCTTAGCGCGAGTCTGGAGAGGGCTCCATCCGCGGAAGGAGGGGAGTTCACACTCGGAAAAAGCGAGCCGCTTACGGCTCCATATCCTACACTCTTCAGCGGGGTACAGGCCATCGTGACCGACCAGCAGGGAAATGTGGTCTCGGGAAATCTCCCGGCCCAGCCTGTGCAGTCCGGGGCAACGGTAGATATCACAGCTATGGAGCAGGGGAGCCTGCAGAGCTTATGGGATGGCAATGATCCGCGTTATCTGGTGCAGGTCAACACGCTTCCCCAAGGCAAGCTCACCCTGCTGACCCCTGTCAGCAGAATCAAGGCCATTGAGCAGTCACTGCTGAAACGGCTGATCCTTGTCTTTGCTGCGGGAGCGGCAGCGATGCTCCTGTTCAGCCTGTTCATTACGCGGAAGCTGATTGATCCGCTCATCAGCCTGCGTCAGGAGCTGGGGAAAGTGAAAAACCGCCGGTTTGCCGAGGTGAATCTGATCCGGGCGGGCGGTGAAATCGGTTCTGTCGCCAGGGCGGTATACGAGATGGCCGGTGAGCTGCACCGGTTCAACCGGGTGCAGAAGCAGTTTTTCCAGAATGCTTCACATGAGCTGAAATCTCCGCTGATGTCGATAGCCGGTTATGCGGAGGGCATAAGGGATGGAGTATTTGAAGGAGAGGGCGTCCGTAAAGGACTGGATATTATTCTAAGTGAAAGCGGACGCTTACGTGACCTGGTCAGCGAAATGACCCTTCTGGCGAAGCTGGACAGTGAAGAGGATATTTATCAGGCGGAAGATACGGATCTGGAGGAGCTGCTGAGCGAGGCGGTGGAGCGGGTCAATCCGCTGCTGGCGGTAAGGAAGCTGACGCTGCATCCGGCAGTCTCCGGGGACCGTGGGGGGATGGTAAGAGCGGACCGGGATAAGCTGCTGCAAGCTCTGCTTAACGTATTATCCAATTCAGCCCGTTATGCCGAGAAGCGTATTGAGGTAGAGGTGCATGCAAGCCGAGGGAGGATTTCATTAACGGTTGCTGACGATGGTCCGGGCATTGCGCAGGAGTTGCTGCCCAGCTTGTTTCACAGGTTCGTCAAAGGGAAAAATGGCGAATCCGGGCTTGGACTCGCCATCGCACGTGCTATTGTGGAACGCTGCGGCGGAGAGCTTAGTGCCCGGAACCGCCCGGAGGGCGGCGCAGTCTTCACCTTTGAGTTCCCGCCATCTGCTTACAGCGTTTAGTATTCGTTGAACATAGCGGCAATCTCGTCGTAGCCGGTGGTTTGCGTAAGCGCCAGGGAGAGCAGGATTCTCGCTTTTTGCGGGACAAGGCTGTTACAGGGAATAGAATTGGCAGACAAGTCAATGTATGAGTCCTTGAGTGTAATTCCGCTGGAGATCCGCGAGCAGCGGACTACAGGGATATTATTGTTCTTCAGCTCGCCGACCTTGTCAATCCAGGGCTTGCTGTAGATCCCTCCGCCTGCTCCGGCAATGACAATCCCCTTGGAGACCGTAGCCAGATAATCCAGAATCCCGGGATTGGCATCCACATGGAAATAAGCTACGGACACTTCCGGCAGCTCCTGGATCACAGATACATTGAACTGGGTTGCAGTGGTATGCCGCTTCAGGGTTCGCGTGTAGAAGAAAGCATGGCTGTCACGCATATATCCCAGGCAGCCGAAATCACGTTCATCGAAGGCGTTGGCCTTGAAGGTGTTCACCTTCTGCACATCCCGCCCGCTATAGATGCCTTCGGCGAAGACAACCATCACGCCTTGGCCGAAAGCCTCGGGATTCGCTGCCAGTGCCACCGACTGATACAGATTCAGAGGGCCATCGGCGCTGATGGCAGTAGCCGGGCGCATGGAGCCGGTAATGATTACCGGCTTATCGGTCTTGATCACCAGGTTCAGGAAGTATGACGTCTCATCGAGGGTATCGGTGCCGTGTGTGATGACGAATCCGTGCACATCCTCCCGGAGAGCAAGGGTGTTAATGTAGGTCGCCAAGGTAAGCCAGTGTTCGCTGGTAATATCGGCGCTGCACAGATTGCTAACCTGTACCCCGGCGCAGTTCGCCAGCCGTTCCAGGTGCGGCACACTATCCAGCAGATCCTGCACGGGCAGGGCGCCCGGCTCGTAATTCAAGGTTTTATGGGCTTCGCCGCTGCCGGCAATGGTACCGCCGGTGGCGAGGATGACTACATTTTTGAGGCCGGGATTATAGTAAGGGGAAGCGGTGAAGTTCACTTCGGGAATCGTATTCATCATAGATTATTTCCTTTCGGGTCGAATCAGGATTCAAGTCATTAGCATGACACTCTGTGTATTATAACATTCATTCCTTCATGGGCGACAGAGTGAGGTATAATAAGTAGAAAAATAAGAGGAGCAAAACATGCTAAAGTTGGATAAACAGGATTATGCCTTGGCTTGGCCACTGTTAAAGGAAGTGAAGATCAACACCCTGTTCGCTGAAGGCGTGCTGAGCGGGCAGACGACAGGCAATGTGTATGTGGACTCTGTACATAACCCCCGTACCTTCTACGTGGCTCATGAATACGGGATGTCGCTGGTCTATGGGGATTCGGGCAATGTGGAATTTAACCGGAGCTTAGCGGATTATATTACGAACAAGACGGGGCACAGGCATTCAGCGGAATGGCTGCAGGCTGATCCGGCAGGGGGCTGGGACCCGCTGATTGAAGCTATGCTTACAGAGTATAATCTGTTACTTGATGCAGCGGATACACGCAGTATGTACATTCAAACCCGGGTGAACTTTACATTTGACCCTGAAGTCTTCTACCGTGCGAAGGCGCAATGGTTCCGGCAGGATGCAGAAATTGTTCAGATGAACGGAGAAGGGTTCGGTGAGCAGACAGGTGCTGTCATTCCCCGGTATTTCTGGCGGGATGCAGAACACTTTCTGGCCTCAGGCAGGGGATACACCTTAATATGGGAGGGGGAGCAAGCCTCCAGCGCATTCTCGGCTTACCGGACAAAGGATATGCTTGAGATTGGAATCGAATCGGCACCGGGTCACCGGGGGAAGCATTTCGCCTTCTCTGTGAGCTGTAAGTTGATCGATTATTGCCTGGAGCAAGGACTGGAGCCGGTATGGTGCTGCCGTATGGAGAATGTGGGTTCCTTCAGACTGGCGCAAAAGCTGGGCTTCAAGCCAGTATTGAACATACCATACTACCGCTTGGCCGAGCTTCCTGCTTAAGAAAGAGAGCAGCAAATCTCCCTATGATTGGGGGATTGCTGCTCTTTTGCATTAAGTGTGCGGTACAATAGGTGGATTTTCAACACTTGCTGATGAACGAATGAGGGGTGCTAGGATGATAGTTGGAAAAATAGCACTTAATAAATCACAATTACGCTGAAATGGAAAAACAGACAATAGTAGATGTTGTTTTTCCACTTGTCTGCCTGAAAGTGCCGGGAATCGCTGAATTAAGATACTTTTATCCACCTGTTAGTTGAAGGGGAGGTTGGGGCACCTGCTAATGGTGTGGCGTGCGCTCTACCGGCCCAACTTCCGTAGCCTAGCCTCTCTGCACTCAACACCCCAGCACCTTCGCCCCGCCAGCACACACCACACCCCAGCACCCACGCCATGCCAGCACACGCCCCGCTAGCACATGCCCCAGCACTCAGCCGTCAAATCCGCCGGGCATCCACAAAGCAGTGCAGGTGCAGCGGCGACAGCACCTTCAGCCCTTCGCCCAGCCCGAAGCCTCTGCCTTCGGCCAGCTGGCGGCCTTGCTCGCCGAAATAGAACCGGTACATGGCGAGCTGCTCTTCACTGAACTGGCTGGCGTGTAGGGCCATGGCTGCGAACTTGCGCTCGAAGTGGTCCGTAATGTCGATGACCGTATTAGGCTCTGCTGTGAAGTAGAAGCCGATGGCCTTCGGCTGCCATGGCCGGGTAAGGGTGCCTCTCGGATAGAGGGGCAGTCCGGAGGACAGGACAGCCTGCGCTGCGGCTCTGCCGGTAACGATATGGTCATAATGCGCCTCATAGCTCAGCCACGGATCAGGACATAGAATCAGGTCCGGCTGCACCGTCCGGATGATCTCGGCAATCTCGCCCGCGAGGGCAGGGATATGCTCCAGTGTACCGTCGCCATGGTCTAATTGGTGGAACACCGTAGCTCCCAGCGACCTTCCGGCTGCTACGAGTTCGTTTGCGCGGATTGCGGCGATCCCGGCGGAAGACAACTGCTCGTCCACCGCGCCCAGATCTCCGTTCGTGACGGTAAGATAATGAATCTCGCAGCCCCGCTCCGCGAATGAAGAAATGGTGCCGCCGATGCCAACCTCATTATCATCAGGGTGCGGCTGTATACATAAAATCCTCCGGCATTCGAACAGGTTGGGAGGGGACAGCAGTGCGGCTATTGTGGATGCATCCATATTCCAACTACCTCCTTATTAATCTAGGGTAAGGGTTCAGTTAGTCCCTCTCAAGGTTGTATGAAGAGAAATTACTCAACCGGGCCTGCTCCTTACGGACAGGAGAGTCGTTATTTACAAGAAACAGACTTAATTGGTTGCCTTGCGGACTAAGGCACCCTTAATTGCTCCATAATCAATGTTATGGCGCGGAAAATCCGGCAATAAGGGCCGTGGAGTCCGTAACTTGCTCCAATCGTGCCTTTTGGCAGAAATAAGCGCAGCTGAGTCCGTTACACCTAGCCGCACCCCAAAGCATGAGCATGAACGTTTCAATCAGGGAAAAGTATCTCCCCGCCATCATCTCTCCTCCATCCGCTCATCCCCCCACAAGCCCCACTATAAGGACCGGCTATGATTCAGATCGCTCAGGATCTGTACCCGCTGCTTCTCAGTGATATTGTAGAAGAGAATCGGCAGAATAGCGGCCAGGAAGCAGATAGCAGGCAGCAGAAACATCACGAAGCTAAGGCCGTTCTGGAGCTGCGGAGTCGCAGGCTGATTCTCTACGTAACTAAGCAGGCCGAGACTGGCCCCGATAATCATCCGCGATACCGCCCCGCTGAACTTGGTAATGAAGGTGTTCGTAGAGAACACAATGCCCTCGCCCCGGAAGCCCAGCTTCCATTCCGAATAATCAATCGTATCGAGCAGCATCGAGGTGCTGACAATCGTCGTCATGCCGGAGAAGAAGAAGCTGACCGCGAAGAACACCAGCGTATTCAGGACGTTATGGTCACCCAGCAGATAAGGCAGGATGCAGGCGGCGCTCCCCAGAATACAGGAGATAATGAACACCTTCTTCTTGGAAAAGCGGCGCAGCAGCGGCGGCGTAGCGATCATCCCCAGCAGCATACCGACCACCAGGCTGATTCCGACCTGTGTGGCATACCCCGCATCTCCCCAGACATAGACCACATAATAGAGCTGAATGCTCTGCCGGATGCCGTTCACCAGGTTGATAATCAGCAGGGAGGCGAGCAGGGTGAGCAGCGGCTTGTTTTTGTACACCGTTTGCAGGTTCTGGCGGAATGAAATCTTCTCGGTGGACGGGATGACCCGTTCCTTGGTGAGCATCCCGGTCAGGAAGATTGAGAGTGCCGCGATGACCGCGATGATGATTGCAGAGTACAGGTAAGCCTGCGTATTCCGTTCACCGCCGAAGGCGAGCAGCAGCTGGATACCGCCAACGGTAATGACGACCGCGCCGAGAGTTCCGCCGATTTTGCCCAGCGTGACGAATAAGGTGCGTTCCCCCGGATCTGTGGACACTACGGACGACAAGGCCCAGAGCGGTGTGTCGCAGACGGTATACAGCATTCCCCAGAGCAGATACGAGATTGTGGCGATGACAAGCGTCAGGGTGCGGGAGCCGCCGAAGTCCCAGAAGCAGAAGATGGTCGCCAGCGCGATCAGAAAAGGGGCAAACAGCAGATAAGGCCGGAATTTCCCCCACCTGGAGCGTGTTTTGTCGGTGATCATGCCCATGAGCGGATCAAGGCAAGCATCGATAATGCTCGCTGCCACCAGAATGACACTGGCGGTAGTGGCCGGAATCCCCAGCAGATCGGTGTAGAAGAACAGGATGTACATCGACATGAAGCTGTAGAGCATATTCTGGCCCAGCAGACCGCCTGAGAAAACCAGTTTTTCGGCCACAGGTACTTTTGCTGACATGACAAGCCTCTTTTCGCGCAGGATAAAATACGATTAGAATCAATTGCTAATGATGTCTATTTATAACTTATTTCAATGTTCTGTCAAGGAGATTCTGGAGCAAGCAGCGGAATAATGAACATTTCGCTTTGTAAAGAGAGGATTGCACCGGGTTTAACGAAAAAAATATGAAAAACACAAATCTGAATATAATTTTTTTAGCATAAAATGTCGAAATATAGCTAATGATGTCCCGCCGGCTGATGGGGGAGTGTAAGATTAACGCCGGCAAGAAGGACGCTATGATGTTAACTACAGGGGGAAGCCACATGAAATGGTTCGGAAACATGAAAACAGCCACAAAAATTATCTCCGCTTTTCTGATTGTCTCTTTACTGCTGGCCGGACTTGGAATCTACTCCATCATATCCCTGCGTACCAGCAACCAGAATATGAAGGAAATGTACAACAACAATCTGATCTCCGTCAGAGATCTGTCCGCTGCCGAGATCAGCTATCAGCTTAACCGGGTCTATACGCGGGATATGAGCAACACCACTGATGCCGTCAAGATTGCCGATTATGAGGATAAGATTGCCGCAGGCCGCCAGGATATTAACCGGAAGGTTGACAACTACCGGCCGCTGGCGACTACGGTACGTGAGCAAGAGCTGCTGGCCGATTTTGACAAAGAATATGAAATCTATGAAAAGCTGTTTGATGAAGCACTTGTTCTCGCGGCTCAGGACGATACAGCAGCATTCAATACCTTCCTGACCACCAAGCTGACCGTACAGGGTCAGAATGTGCTCAGCAATCTGGATGGCCTGATCAAGGTGAATGTTGAACTGGCGGAGCAAGCGAACAGCCGTTCACAAAATGCCTATTCTACGTCGTTCATCCTTACAATGTCGGTGGTTATTGCGGCTGTCATCCTCAGTATTATCATTGGTTATCTGATCGCAAGGTCGATCTCCAGACCGCTGATGAAGATGCTGCATGTAGCCACTGAGGTGGCGAACGGGAATCTGACGCAGCAGTCGGATATCTCCACCAAGGATGAGGTAGGACAACTGGCAACGGCACTCAACCGGATGGTGGATAACCTGAAGGAATTGATCAACGGGATTGTGATGAATTCGCAGAGCGTAGCCGCCTCTTCCGAGCAGATCTCGGCAAGCACCCAGGAGATTGCCAGTACCAGTACGAGCCAGTCATCGGCGGCCGCTGAAATTACCGAGCTGTTCAAAGAGCTGTCCATCGCGATTGATTCTGTAGCCTCCAGTGCAGAGGAAGCGGCAGAGCTCTCCAATGACACGGTGCGTACGGCCCGGGAAGGCGGATATGTCGTCGAGAGCTCGCTGCAAGGGATGCAGGCGGTGAACCACCAGATGAAACAGCTTGAAGAGGATTCCAGCAAAATCGGAGATATCATCGAAGTGATCGACGATATTGCCGAGCAGACCAATCTCCTCGCCCTGAATGCAGCGATTGAAGCGGCGCGTGCCGGAGAACAGGGACGCGGCTTCGCCGTAGTAGCGGATGAAGTCCGTAAGCTTGCGGAACGCAGCAGCGATGCCACGAAAGAGATTACGAAGATCATCAAGGTGATGCAGGAGAATACGAAGCAGAGTGTCCGGGCCGTGGCTGAGAGTGTAGAGCAATCTTCCATGACCAGCCAGGCTTTTGAACAGATTATCCATATGGTGAACAACTCTTCGCTCAAGGTGAATGAGATTGCTGCAGCCTGTGAGGAGGAATCCGCCCAGGCCGCTGAAGTGATGAACTCGGTCCAGTCCATTGCCGCCTCCAGCGAAGAGTCCGCAGCGGCTTCTGAGGAGACGGCAACAACCTGCCAGGCACTGGCCCTGTTATCTGAGGATTTGGCCCAGTCCGCTGCCGCGTTCAAAACCCATTAAGCCTAAAGACGGAAGGTGAAGCCATGTCAACCTTACAGAAGGAACAATATATTGAGCTTGCGGTAGGAGCCGAGACCTGTGCCATCCGTATTGAGGAAATTCACGAAATTATCAAGATGCTCAATATCACAGACATTCCCTTCAGCCGGAATGAAGTGAAGGGTGTAGTCAATCTTCGCGGCAAAGTGGTCTGTGTCATGAGCCTGCGCAATCTGCTGGGCATGGCGGATGAGCCATACACCCGGAACACAAGAATTATTGTCGTCAATTACCGGGACGAATTCGTCGGACTGATTGTAGATAAGGTGAACAAGGTCACTACGTACGCCGAGATTCATCCGCCGGCAGGCGGGCATAATCGCAGCCGCGATGCGGTGTTTCACGGAGTGGGGCAACGGGATGACCAGCTGATCGGTATTTTGAAGCTCGAAGAAATATTGGGCGGGTGAAAAGGGGAACAAGCAATGATGATGGAACTGTCGGCTTACCGCGATATATTCATAGAAGAGCTGAATGAGCAGCTGGAGCGGATCGACCAGTCCCTGCTCGCGCTGGAGCATGCTCCAACCGCTGAGCTGATTCAGACCATATTCCGCGCAGCCCATACGATCAAGGGCTCCGCTTCCACGATGGGCTTCCGCGAGATGAGCGATCTCACGCATGAGGTGGAGTATGCGCTGGAGTGGGTGCGGGAGAAGAAGCCGGAGATTACCGGCAATCTGATTGATACGCTTTTCCAGGCGCTGGACGCCATGAAGCTGCTGCGCACTCAGTATGTCAGCGGAGAGGGCTTCACAGACTGTTCCGCAGTGGTTGCGGAGATCAAGGCGCTGATCAATAAGCCTGCTGAACCTCAGCCGGTCCGGCTCCCGGTCTTAACTGCAGCGGAGCTGCTTCAGGCGGAGGAGGCCATAGCTGCGGGATACTCGCTGCTCTCGCTGGTAGTCACCCTGAGAGAGGACTGCCAGATGAAGGCGGCCCGGCATTATATCCTGCTGCAGCGTATAGAAGAGGCGTGCGGGCCGGTGATTGCTGTTGCCTTGGCATCCCCGGCGGCCCCTGGAGCCGATGAAGACGCCCGCTACAGCCAGTTTGCTGTAGTCGCAGCGTCCACGCGTGAGATCCGGCAGGTGTCTGAACAGCTCGCGGAAGAGACGGATGTCGAGCGTATTGTGATTACACCGTTCGTGCCCGAAAAATCCGCTGCCAGGACGGATACTCAGGCCACAGCAGAATCCGTGCAGGCTGAGCCTCGGGCCTCTTCTGCGGGCAAGGAGAAATCCCACGCGGTACAATCAACGGTCCGGGTGAGTGTAGAGCGGCTGGACCATTTAATGAATCTGGTGGGGGAGCTGCTGATCGAGCAGACCTCGCTCGCCGATCTGAGCACTGCGGGTCAACGCAGCGATCCGGCCAAGGTGCTGCCTGATATAGGCTCTATATCGGACCATATGGGCGGGATCATCAAAGAGCTCCAGGAAGGGGTCATGAAGACCCGGATGCTGCCGATTGATCAGCTGTTTAACCGGTTTCCGCGGCTGGTCCGGGATCTGGCCCAGAAGCTGGGCAAGGATATTGAGCTGGTGATTCAGGGAGGCGAGACGGAGCTGGACCGGATGATCATTGAGGAGCTGAGTGATCCGCTGATCCATCTGATCCGCAACAGTGCTGACCACGGCATTGAGAGCCCGGAGGTGCGGGAGCAGCGGGGCAAAGCTCCGAAGGGCAGAATTACGCTTACCTCTTTTCATGAGGAGAATCAGGTTGTGATTCGTCTCCAGGATGACGGGCAGGGTATCGATGCGGCCAGAATTACAGCCTCTGCGCTCAGCAAGGGGATCATTACGGAAGAGCAGGCAGGCTACTTAACGCCGCAGGAGGCCGTTGGCCTGATCTTCGAGCCGGGCTTCTCAACAGCCTCCGAAGTCAGCGAAGTGTCGGGGCGCGGCGTGGGGATGGATATTGTCCGCAGTCAGATCGGACGGCTCAACGGAATCATAGATATTCAGACCGAGCCGGGTACGGGCACACTGTTTACAATTCGCCTGCCACTTACGCTTGCCATTATCAAGGGACTGCTGATCAAGGTATCCGGGCGTGTACTGATCCTGCCGATGTATAATGTGGCTGAGATTGTGCGGATCTCCCCCGAAGAGATCCAGGTGGTTCAAGGGGAGCAGGCCATCATCAACCACGGGCGGATTGTACCGCTCTCCTGGCTCAGAGACAAGCTGCATTATCCGCGCACAGAGCGCCATTCCAAGACGATTCCGCTTGTGATTGTACGGTCTGTGGACCGGATCGCCGCCTTCGCGGTCGATGAGATCATCGGCAACCAGGAGGTGGTCATCAAGTCCTTGGGCGCGTATCTCGGGACAATGAACCACCTATCCGGGGCAACCATCCTGGGGAACGGACGGGTCGCCCTGATTCTGGATGCCTCCTATCTGGTCAGCCATTGATGACGTTACCGGAAGGGGGAGAAGCGCGCTGTATTATTCCCCAAGCTGGGAACACGCCGTGAAGAATGCAGGACTGCTGTAACAGAATAAGCAAAGCCAAAAAACCGGAAAAGCCGCAGTCTGCGGCCTTCCGGTTTTTTGTTATTGAGGCCTAGATCCCGCCTTGCGAAGGCTTCAGGCTTTTGAACTGCAGCTCAATGGCCTGCTGGTTCAAATGCAGCTCAGCAATATAGGCCTTGATCTTAACCTGCAGCGTATGCAGCATCTCAGTATGCATATCATCAATACGGTCCGGGGTACAGAACGCTGAACAAGCCAGATAGCCATCTGTATAGGATTTGGTATCATCCGTTACCGTATTCAGTTTTTCTTTGTAGATCCGTTTGACCGGTCCGTTCTCCGGCTTGATCTCATAATAGCGGTTGGTTTCCAACAGCAGACGCCAGTGGCTTACTTCAAGGCCACACTCATCTTTTTCCAGCTGCACGGTCACTTTTAAGATTTTAATAGGACTGTTCATATTGATCGTAACCTCCTGCAACCCCCACATTCTATGTTGCATTCTCATTGTAGGATTCAGAGATTATAGCATGTAAGAACCCGGATGCCCACTGGAAGATTATATAGTATAAATCCGCAGGATCGTTTACAATTAATCCATTATTGTCCTGTTGCGGCAATACGGTACCCCACTATAAAGGAGATTAGAGATGAAGAAGACTGCTGCACAAGGACATCCTGTCATTTACTCGCTGGTATGGGGGGTAATCCTGACTCTGGTTGTATCCATAGCCTCCGCTGTTGCCATGATTATGGAGCTTGGCGATATGGGGATACGGAACGCCCAAGCCTGCGCCTTCCTGGTGATGGGCATTATTGTAACAGCATATATGAAAAGAAAGGATTCTTCGCTCGTAAGCTTCGGCTTCCGCAAGCTGGAGGTCAAGCCGTCCAGAGCGGTACTGTTCTACATCCCGCTGCTCATTATTGCCGTGGCCCAGCCGCTGATGAACGGAATTAATATTGAACTGGGAGCGCCTGAAGTGATCAGCATCGTCATCATGACCCTGCTGGTGGGCTACACCGAGGAAGCTATTTTTAGAGGAGTGATCTGGAATTATCTGCGCTCCAAAGGCCCGCTGTTTTATATTGTGTTCTCGTCAATTCTTTTTGGGGTTCTACATATGGCCAACGCGTTTGGCGGAAATGATCTTATACATACGCTTCTCCAGGTGATGAATGCCCTGCTGCTGGGCTGTGTGCTCGCCTTGCTGATCGTGACTGGCAGGAATATTGTTCCGCTGATCGCGTTCCACTTCATCTACGATGCGCTGGCTATGGTCAGCAATGAGAATCTGAAGCACGAGGGATTGATCGTCTCCATTCTTAATATTCTGTATCTGCTATATGGAATTTATCTGCTCATGGTCTTGACCCGCAAGCATAGAAATCATAGTCTCACCCTGTAGGTACAGCGGCCGGTCTGGAGAGCAAATCTTCAGTCCGGCCAATAAATTTAACGGCAAAATGACAGCGCATACATGGAAAAGAGCAGCTAACGGGAGCATATAATCCGTAAACGAAGCAATTTTTAGAGATAGGCATTTTACTTACATTCCTCCTGTAATATCGCAGATTAAGCGGGGATATGCAGGTTTTTGAAAGTTTAAAATTAAGTATTCCTGAGGTATAATGTAGACATCACCACAGGAACCACAGCAACAAGAGCAGCAACACAAGGTGGTACCGCAGGTGATAGTCTCATTCCTAAATTTAGCAATGAATGAAGGAAAGGAGAGAGCCCCGATGTACTAGCGTTAGCGAAGCATGCCGGAATCGGCTGCTGATAGAGAAGGTGGATGATAACATCTTCTGGCAGATCGTGGGTATGCGGGAATCAAGGAGCAAATCTTTTTTGGAAGAAGAACGAAGCTGATCATTCAAGCAGGAGAAGTCTCTTGCGGAAGAAAGAGCGTGATTCCAATGAAAAAGGTTAGCGAAGCGTACAACTGCGATTCATCACAGTAGGGAAAACGTCCGTGAAAACGTTTTTCGTGAAATCGTGTACGCGGGAATCCACCCCATATGCTGGACATGGAGCAACACTCCGGACAGGAGAGAACGGGCAACACGGTAATATGATTATGAGAACAATCACCATGTCAGGGATATGGCTTTTGTTACTTGGAGGAAATGATTGAATTGAATAGTGTAATTAACACATGAATCCCCGGGCCCTAAGCAATCAGGCAGCGGGGATTCGTGCGTTTGTACATAATAAGCACCTGCTCTCCTACCCTGGGGGAAGGGGGCTTTTTTTGTGCTGCAAGCGGCTGCTGCGTGGTTTAGAAATAAACCTACTTAGGCAACACTGAAGTACATAACTACGCCGATATGCAGCAGGGAGAGACTACATATGAAATTTCATGAACAAAGCCCCGGCCAAGTACATAGTGAGCATCCGCAGCGCCTGAGCCGGGCGTCTCACATCAATACCGAGCGGATCTGCCGCAGACTGGGGAACAGCTCGGATGTAAGCGCCCGGTCGCTTCGTCTGGACTGGACCCATGAACAGCGGGAATGCGTCATTGAATTAATCTTCCTGGACGGAATGGTGAATAATCAGGTGCTGGAGGAGTCGTTCATTCCGGCGATTCAGTCCGCCCCGCCCGCCCCGGACGGGCAGAGCCTGCTGGACTATTTCAGCAACCACATCCTGAGTGCGGGGCAGGTTCGAACGACCGGGGAGCTGGACGGAGCGGTCAAGGATATTTTATCCGGCTGTGTGCTGGTGCTTATTGACGGCTGTGAAGAGGCGCTTGTGCTTGCTATCCAGGGCTATGAGAAGAAGAGTATTGATGAGACCAAGACCGAGACGGTGATCCGGGGGCCGCAGGAAGGCTTCACCGATGATCTGCGCACGAATATTACCATGATCCGCAGGAAAATGAAGGATGAGCGTCTGAGAATTGTAACCCGTTCCGTAGGGCAGGTCACACAGACGGATATTTCCATCCTCTATATTGAGGGGCTGGTCGATCAGCAGGTGCTGAACCGGATCTCGGAGATGTTCGAACAGATCGGGCTGAAGACTGTACTGGAAGGCGAATTCATAGAGGAATATCTGCAGAGCAACAAATATACGGTGTTTCCGACCGTGCTGAACACGGAACGTCCGGATAGCATCACGGCAGGCCTGGCGGAAGGCAGGGTAGCCATTATGGTGGACGGGACCCCATTTGTTATGATTGTTCCCTCCCTGTTCCTGGATTTCATCCAGTCGGCGGAGGACAGCTATCAGCCTTATCTGTTCTCCAGCCTGATTCGGATTCTGCGGCTTACCGCTGTAATCATCAGTATCTTTGCTCCCGGACTCTATATAGCTATTACAACCTTCCATCAGGATCTGCTGCCCACCCGGCTGCTGCTGAGCATTATGTTCCAGCGCGAGGGCGTTCCGTTCCCGGCATTTGTGGAAGCGACGTTAATGGAGATTACCTTTGAAATCATACGCGAAGCGGGAATCCGCATGCCCCGCAACATCGGTCAGGCGGTGTCCATTGTAGGAACTCTGATTGTGGGGCAGGCCGCGGTAGACGCTGGAATTGTCTCGGCCGGGATGGTTATCGTGGTGGCGATCACCGGGATTTCAAGCTTCGTCATTCCGGCCTACAATATGTCGATCCCGATAAGGCTGATCAGGTTTTTGTTCATGGGGGCAGCGGCCTCCTTCGGAATATACGGGATTACTGTAGGGTTCGTCATTCTGACCGTGCATATCTGCAGCCTGGAGTCTGCAGGGGTCCCCTACATGCGGCCTTATGCGCCTTATCTGAAGAGCGAACAGGCGGACGGTGTCTTCCGCAGTCCCTATTGGTCAAGCTCGCGGAATAAACGCAGCAGGAACGGGGCTTAGCCATGAGAAGAACGGTAATCCTGATCTGCGTGCTGGCTCTGATGGTAACTCCGTTGACGGGCTGCTGGAGCCGCAAGGAGCTCGGAGACTTGGCGGTCGCCATCGGTCTTGGCATTGACCGGACGGACAAGGGCTACCGGGTCACCGTGCAGATTGTTGCGCCCAGTCTGGCGGCGGCCAGCAGCGGCGGCGCGGGAGGCCCCCCAGCCCTTGTGGTTGCCACAGAGTCGGCCACGATTATGGAAGCCCTGCGTAAATTGACCACCATGCTGCCGCGTAAGGTATATCTATCCCATCTGAGCATGCTGCTGCTGGACGAGGCCATGGCCAGAGAAGGCATCCGCAAGCCGCTGGATTTCCTGTTCAGGGATCATGAGGTGCGGCCGGATTTCGATGTGGCCATCGTCCGGGACGGGACGGCTTACGATGCGTTGTCGATCATGACGCCCCTGGAGCGGCTGCCGGCCAGAGATCTCTATGATTCGCTGAACGGATCGCAGAAGAATTGGGCACCGACCTCGGCGGTACGCCTGCTTGATCTGATGAAATGGTTTGATCTGGACGGCCAGGAGGCTGTATTGACCGGTCTGCATCTGGTGGGGGATCTTGAGAAGGGGAAGACCAAAGAAAATGTGGATTCCATTAACAGCCCGCTCAAATTTGAGTACCGGGGCATCGGCGTGATGAAGGATGATGTCCTGCTCGGCTGGCTGAATGAAGGGGACAGTAAAGCCTATAACTATGTGACGGGGAAAGTGAAATCGACCGTAGGTAAGGTAGACTGCCCGGATATGGACGGGGATTTTGTAATGGAGGTGCTGGATGCCAAGACCTCCATTAAGCCTGAGGTGCGAAACGGGGAGCCCTCTGCAACGGTTAAGGTAAGAATTGAGGCCAATGTGGGCGAGGTGGGATGTAACCTTGATTTGAACAGCCGCGGGACGCTGGAGAAGATGAAGGAGATGGCTGCTGCACGGACGGAGGCGCTGATTGCCACAGGAATCAGGGATGTACAGACCCATTTTGGCGTCGATATCTTCGGCTTCGGAAATAAATTTCATCAGAAGCATCCCCGGTACTGGAGTAAATGGCATGATCAGTGGAATGAGAAATTCAGCAGGATGGATGTGAAGGTAATTGTGCAATACATCATTAAGGGTAGAGGAAGAATCGTAAATCCGCCATTTAAGGAACCGGACGCATGAATGCTTTTCTGATCTCGATCAATGTGCTGCTATGGATGTGGCAAATCGGCCGGTTCCGTAAGAAACGGAGCAGACTCCGGGAAAAAACGCTGGTGTACGTTCTCTACGCATTAGCGCTCGGCTTAACTATGATATCGGCCAAAGACGGGTTCACCCCGGATCTGCTGAGGCCGTTCATTAACCTGCTGCAATTTTTGAAGCCGGGGGACGTTCTGGGTTGACTGGGGGCAGACTGAACAAAGGAGGGGATGGACAGATGAGCTCCCGCCAGTTAATGATGCTGCTGACACTGCATTATTGGGGAAGTGCCTTGCTGGGACTGCCTTCCATGGTCATTGGACTGTCCGGTAAAGATTCCTGGGCGCCGATTCTGCTGGGCATGCTGATTCAACTGCTGATTATCCGGTTGTTCGTTGCCCTCTATACACAGATGAACGGCGATTCCCTGGGGCAATTTCTAAACCGTGTTCTGGGGAAGACGGCTGGTAAAATCATGCTGGCCCTGTATATCTGTTGTGTGCCCTTTCTTATCTTCATCCTGACGCTCCGCAGTCTCGGAGACTTTGCCAGCAATGACCTGTTTATAGAGACTCCACCATCTGCGATCTATGTCCTGATTCTATTCGCCTTGGTCTATTGCCTGTATAAAGGAATTATTGCGGTGGGCCGGTCTGCTGAGATTACATTCCCGGTTGCCATGGCGCTGTTGATTCTGTTCCTGCTGTCCCTGCTGTACGGTGCGGAATGGACCAGCTTCCTGCCCGTCTTTGAGAAGGGGGTTCAGCCCATATTCCAGGGCACGGTTATGTTCCTGGGCTATCCGAGCAGTGAAGTGGCCTTAAGCCTGTTCCTGGTTCCGTTCATTAAGGATAAAGCTTCTTATAAAAAAGCGCTCGTCCATAGCACCTGGATTACCTGTGCCGCCTTGCTCCTGCTGACGGTGCTGATCATTGCGGTACTGGGAGAGAGCCTTCCGCCGAACATTCCTTATGTCAGCCAGTTCGCTGCCAAAACGGTAACGATAGGCGGGTTCTATGAACGGATCGAGACTATCGTTACGATCATCTGGTTCATCGTTATTTTTTACCGGCTGATCCTTACGCTCTTCGTCTCTGCCTATGGCTGCGCTGAATTGTTCGGGATCAAGCACTATAAGGGACTGCTGATCCCGCTGGCCCTGGCCAGCATTCCCTTGGCGATGAATGTCTGGGATAACCCTTCGGTGATTGCCGAGCTTAATGAAATCTGGTATCTCAATGTATTCTTCTTCAACCTGCTGTGTCCGCTGCTGTGGTATGCTGCCAGCAAGATCAGGAGCAAGCTTAAATAGTTCCCAGTAAAGGCACGATATAGTCACGGAACACATCCGCCGGAGGATTATTCTTCCCGCGCTTGTTATCCTGGGTCAGTACGGTAACAAGCTGAAGCTCCGGCACTACATATACGAATTGTCCGGCGTACCCGCGTGCGTAGTAGTACTCAACCAGATCATGCTCCCCGGTTGTTGAGCTGCGGGACAGGGAATCTGTCCACCAGTGCCAAGCGTACCCGCCGTGGCGTGGAGGCTTGGTCTTCAGGACAGGCTGTACCGAGCGTGCGGCCCACCTGCCGGATATGAGCTGTGAATTCTCCCATGCCCCTTGCTGCAAATAGAGCTGTCCGAAATTCAGCAGGTCTACAGGGCGCAGCTTCAGCCCGAAGCCGCCGGTATGGATGCCCTGGGGGTCTGTATCCCAGTCATAATCCCGGATGCCGAGCGGACCGAAGAGGAACTGTTCGGCATAGCTTGCAGTACTTTGTCCTGTGGCCTGTGCCAGAATGGATGACAACAATTGCGAGATTCCCGAATTGTATTCCAGCCGGGTTCCCGGTTCATCCGCAAGCGGCTGCTCCAGTACATAATTCACCCAATGGGGGGAACGGGTCATCTTAGGGAAGGAATTGGCCCCGCCGAACTCCGTCCAGCGAAAGCCTGCGGACATGGTCAGCAGCTGTTCGAGCGTAATGTTCTCCTTCCGAGCGTCCTTATCCTGACGGACCTGCGGGAAGAAATCACTGAGCGGAGCCGCAGGGCCGGGAAGCAGCCCCTGGTCCATGGCGATACAGATCAGCGCGGAGAGAATGCTTTTGGTGCAGGAGTTGATCTTGGCCAGCTCAGTGGCTGTGCGCGGATCTCTATAATGTTCGAAGATGAGCCTTCCTTGCTGCTGAATAAGACAGCTCCGCAGATTCAGCGGCGCAAGCGAGGCCGATAGGGTAGACAGGTTCATAGGGATTATCCTTTCTATTATACGTAAATATCTATATAGGCACGGCCACCACGTGAAGGGTGTGCGTGCGGTTCTTATGCGGTTCTAATGAAGCATCAGCTTGCCACAACTAGTGAAAATCATTTGGGCACATTGCTGGCTGAGGGTTTGTCGTGCCCGTTGATGGGGGTTGCGTTTGCGGCAGGCTTAACTGCACTTCGCTCAACTAAAACGTCTGATTTCCAACCAAGTATTCGTTTATGCTAAACCGAAATGCACTTCAATCTTGGTGAGCATCAAGGTCTTCCACAGATCCAGTACACATTATCTCAATCAACTATACAGATGTCCAATTCATGCTGCACCTTGACTGGAGAGCTCTATTACCGCAGGTTAGTTAGGAAGTGATATTGCATCAGAGACCACACCGAAGGTTGATCCTTGGATATAAGCCTGATTCTGCAGAGCTTCTAGCTGCTTAGCAGTACCGGTTACGACTACACCAATAATCGTAATATCATCCGGTTCCAGTATATCATTATCCCCGGCAAGGCTCTCATGGACTTGATCAGCTTCCCAGGTGAAGTTCTTGCCCTGCTTCCGCAGCCGTTCGACACTATTAATGAAGGAGTCTACACCGCCGTAGGGAGCAAACTGCTCTCCATGGAATCCGTAGATGATCATTGAATCGGCTGCGATGGTCTGGCGCGTTTCTTTCAGGTATTTTTTATAAGAGGGAGTATAGGCATCCACCCAGAACCAGACAGGCTGTACCCCGGCAGGTAGAAGCTTCTGCGTCTCATCCAGCGTATAGGCTTGGTCAAAAGACAACGCCATCTCCACAAGTGTGCCATCGCCCAGCTGCTTCAGCAGACTGATGCTGTCCTCATATGAATCATACTGAACCTCTGGATGGTAGAAGGACATTTCCCGGTCCCCGGTGGCTGAGTTGTAACGGGGATATGAGGAGGAAGGGCGCAGCTTTTCCGGCGGCGAAATCGCTCCAGATGCGCCGTATCTTCCGGTGGAGCGGCCCCATAAATTATAGGATTCCTCGATGGTCTCCCAAATATAAGGTTTATTTCCTAGCCATTTGTAAGTCTGGTTGTAGGTTTCGCCTCCAAAGCTATCCAATTTCACTGACTGGTTGCTGAGATGAACATTAGGGGCGCTGATCTCGTTTTTCCAGAGAATTTCAGATTGTACCTTGTCTCCCTGGTTCAGTCTCAAGTGGTAGAGGCCATACCAGATAACAGCGAGAATAACCGGGGTTACAACGAGAATGATGGCAATTGTCTTCAGGGTGGAGCGGAGTCTGGCTTTTCTGATGAGCTGCTGAGTCTTTTTCCCTCCGAGAATAAACCGGTCCTGCTCCTGATTCTGTTCCATTTAAATACCCTCCTTATAATGTTTGATGAATTTGTTTTTGGCGCGTGTGACATGTGTCTTGAGCGTATTCTCATTCATACCGTACAGGGAGGAGAGCTCCTTGTAGGTCAGATTCAACTCATATTTGAGGATTAGCAGCTCCTGATGCTGCTCAGAAAGCAGAGCCAGTGTGTCACGGATCGTCTGTGCAGTTTCCCGCCTCAGCAGCTGGATCTCCGGCAGATGGGTTAAAGAAAGAAGCTGAATATCGTCAACATCGACCACCGGATGGCGTTTATCTTTCCGCTTGAGATCATAGAACTGATTCGTCGCGACACGGAACATCCAGCTCATAACCTGCTTGGAGCCAATTCCGTCCTGATAGACCAGATATTTATAACAGGTGTCCTGAACGATATCTTCAGCGTCCTCGCGGGCAAGTCCGCGCTTCCTCAAGTACCGGTATAGCAAAGTTCCCGCTTGGTGCAGAAAGTGATGAATGGTTTCTTTGGCCATGTCTTGCCCCCTTCCCCAATACAACGCTAAGCTCCGTGAAAAGTTTACAGTAGCCTGTACATTCTGTATTCCTTAATTATAATTGTTCAATACCGGCAACCGCTCCAGCACTTCAGCTAATATAATATCAGTATGTAAAATATTAGCTGGACGGAGGAGATCAATGGTTCAGGATCACGAATTGCGGATACGTCCAATAGCCGAAGGGGATCTGCCCAGGCTGTGGGAGCTCGCTTATAAAGAGGAAGCGCCGGAATGGAAGAAATGGGATGCGCCTTATTATGAACACAAGCGGATTACATGGGAGACGTATTACGGGAAGCGAGCCGAGATTATTGGATGTGGGAACAATTGGGTAATAGAAGTAGAGGACGTTGTTATAGGTGATGTCAGCTACTACTGGGAGCATGAGCCGTCATACTGGCTGGAGATGGGGATTGTTATCTATGATCCTGCTTATTGCAGCAGCGGTTACGGGACTAGAGCCCTCAAGCTGTGGATCGGTCATTTGTTCTGTATCCTGCCGTTAATCCGAGTGGGCTACACCACCTGGTCCGGGAATGAGCGCATGATGAAGGCAGGAGTGAAGCTGGGGTTGATGACGGAAGCCAGGCTTAGAAAATGCCGCTACTAAAAAGGAATCTTCTATGATTCTATCCGGATGGGGCTGCTTAGAGAGGAGTGGGAGGATACTTTGAAAGAGCAAATATGAAACTTTGTGAAAAAAGACACAAATTCGTGAAATTTATCACGTTGTATTCATAAAATTTTAATATATAATAAAGTTAATTAAAAGAAACAGGGGGAGTTAAAATGAAATTATTCAAAGTATTAGTAGTAGCAGGGGTATCGGTAGCTTTGTTGTCGGGTTGCGGATCGGATAAAAACAATGCAGACAAAGGGGCGGCAGCGACTACTGCACCAGCAACAGAGCAGACAGATGCAAAAACCTCCGCTTCGATCGTGAACCAGGCAGATTCTTTCATTAATGCAGTAAGCGACAAGGGAACCTGGATTGTTGCAGTGCTGAATGATCTGACCGTTGACAAGGATGTAGTTGTAGCAGGCGAGTTCCACGACAAGAACGATGCTGCTAAGCCGATCTACCGTAAGCTTGCCCTGTACGCACAGGATGCAGACCACAAGGTTACAGCTTCTTACACCCTTACTGCACCGAAAGTAACGGTACAGAGCGAGAACTTCCGCGTTCAAGGCGGTACGATCAAGGGTGATGTATATGTAGAAGCTAACGGCTTCAACGTATACAAGGATGCTACTATCGACGGCAACCTGTACTTCTCCAGCGAAGATGTGAAGGCAACAGCAGTTCTGGAAGGTAAAGTTACCGGAGCTACTGAAGTTAAATAATACAATTCAACTCATAGATGTGAATGAGATAAGCCAGTAGATGCAGGCCCGCCAGGAGCCTTGTCTGCTGGCTTTTTGCTTGAAATAAATGATTTCTCAGCTTGGTCAAGGGGTACTTTTGTAATCCGCCCGGAAATATTCTATAGTTAGATGGAAGCCATTGTAAGCGTAAACACTTGGGATTGGGGATGTATAAAGAGATGAAAACTGCCCGGAGATGGGGGATCGCGGCCGGAGTGATTCTTGCTTCTGTCGCGGTACTCTATATCTTATTATATATGTATGAAAGACCCGGCGGCTGGTCTGACCGGCGGATGTCGCAATCCCTGGGACTGGAGCAGACCCTCCAGATTCCGCTTGGCGGCAGCCCTGAGGAAGCCGTGCAGTTATTCCGTAAGTCCGATGCGATGACGGTGGTGCATGAGGAGACTGTGGGCAGGGGGGAGCTTGTGTTCCTTACCCGGCCGGGCCGGGAGGAAGGCGGCGATCTCCAGGTAGAGTATGTCCGTAAGACTTGGCTCGGCTGGAAATGGGTCTGGGGAGCGGGATATGGAATGGGTGAAGATCCTTCCCCGGCGGTCATGCATTATATGAGGGTGCCAGAAATAGAGCAGGTCTCTACGCCTTTTCCCCTACTGTTCGGTGAGGTGCTCGACCCGTCCATTCAGCAGGTTATTGTTCAGCAGAAGGAGGCCGGGACGGACAAATCCGAAGCGAAGCTGATTACGGCGGCGTCCGGCCGGACGATCTGGTTTGCTTTTCAGCCGGCTACGGCGGGCGTGCCGTTCGAGATCGAAGGATTGGATCAGGCGGGGAAAATAATTGCTGCCAAGGTTATTACAGATGTAAGAGGCAGCGGGTCGATTGAATCAAGCCGGTGAATGCTATGATCAGAGCGCAGGCAGCCACTGGGCAGCAGAAGCCATCCGTCAGGTCACAGGTGCCGGACTTATGAAGGGCTTGACAGACGGAAGCTTCAGACCGGAGCAGAGCATCACCAGAGCGGAAATGGCAGTCATCATTGCGCGCTGGAAAGCACTCTCAGGTACAGTTGAACACAGCTATAACGATGCTCTTGGCCATTGGGCTGAGAATGCAATCGGCCAAACAAAAGAGGCCGGTTATATGGAAGGCATGACGAATGGCAGCTTCCAGCCGAACAAAGCCTTGACCCGTGCCGAAGGAGTTGCTGTGTTCAACCGGATTTTGGAAAGAGGACCGCTGTACGGTGAGACCGTGCCGGTATGGTCCGATGTGCCGATGATCCACTGGGCGTTCCATCAGATCGAGGAAGCTTCCCGGGATCACAGCTACACTAGCCGGCCTGAAGGCGGCGAGATAATTATTAAGAAGTAGGCTTACCTAGGAAGGGCTGTCCAAGTCATGAGGATGACGGGAGCAGCCCTTCTTTTTGTGCGATTTATGCCAGTTAATCTTTGATATTATGGAGGACAGATGTAGAATACAGGAGAGTTATCTGTTCTTGGAAGCTGAGATCCAATAGAAGAAGGGGCGATTTCTATGAATACGACTGTAAATGCACCTGATCTTTCCTCGAGACCGTATAGCTTGAGTGTGGAACGCCTGATGACGGCCTCACCCGAAGTGTTGTACGAAGCCTGGACGAAGCAGTTCGACCGCTGGTTTGCGGCGCCGGGAACCGTGTTAATGGAGGGGACTGTAAATAGCGTATTCTTTTTCGAGACCCGTCATGAAGTGCAGCGGTATCCGCATTACGGGCGCTTCTTGAAGCTAGAGCAGGGCCGTCTGGTGGAATTGACCTGGGTTACAGGTGCGGGAGGAACCAAGGGGGCGGAAACGGTAGTGCGAGTTGTACTTGAGCCTCAAGAAGAAGGCACTATGCTTCGCTTGGTACATGCCGGTTTCCCGGATGCGGAATCCAGAGACCGGCATGAGCAGGCGTGGCCGATGGTGCTGGAGCAGCTTGAGAAGATGCTGGCGGCAGAGTAACAGCTCTGATAACAGAATTGCAGTTACTAAGCCAGCTGTGACATGTACTCGTAGGCAGTCAGACCATATACACTTTTGAAATGGCGGTTCAGATGGGTCAGGTCTGTGAAGCCGAATGCAGCCACTGCGGAATAGATATCCTTATTCTTCTCGATGGACTGTCTGGCATGTTCGACCTTGCAGTTCAGGAAAAATTGATAGGGTGAGGTTCCGGTATGGGCTTTGAACTCACGGATGAACTGATATTTGGATAGATTGAACTCCCGCGCGAGGTCGTCGAGCCTGAGTACCTGGTCCAGGCTGCAGTACATCATTTCTTTGGCTTTGGTGACAAAAGCATTGTTCATCCGCCGCGGGGTCTGAATTTCCGTATGGGACAAGAGGTTGGATAGCTGAACAAGCAGTTCGCTGCCCAGTGACTCATCGGCCCCGCTCTGGACAGCGTGACTGAGGTTGCAGATGCATTGCGCCAGCTCTCTGTCATAGACGATCGGAGTGGTGAAGCGCAGTTCCTGTTTGCCCAGAAGCTCGGCCATCAGGTCAGGCTTAAGATACAGCATGACATAGTCAATACCTGCCCGGTCATAGGAGCTTCCGTCATGAATCTGCTCCGGGTTAAACAGCATGACCCCATTCCGGTGCGAAGCCTGCCGGCTGCCGTCCAGTGTATATTGCTGAATGCCGCGCAGGGTAACGCCGACGGCGTATTCTTCGTGGCAATGCTTTTTGTAAGTGAAATCCGTCATGCTGGCCGATAAGGCGAGGATCTCTGCTGACTTTTTATAATTGAATTGCTCCACCTGAATCACCGCCGTTCTATAAAATACCGGATACCATTACAGCAGAGTATACTAGAAACAGAGCCATTATACTATTCATCACCCGCTGATGCCGCTTCAGATAGCTCTTGAATACGGAGCCGAATATAACCCAGGCCATAAAGGCCAGGAAACCGATCACAGTAATGACTATGACGAAGATGAAGGCTGCTGCGGGTGAGCTATAATAGGGCATAACATAACTTGGGATCACGGTCAGCGTGAACAGCAGCACCTTCGGATTGGCGAATTGCATCAGCAGCCCGGAGCGGAAACCGGAAGCCTGCCGGCCTGCCGCTTCAGAACGGCCCATCCTGTACACCTGATAAGCGAGGTAGAGCATGTACAGGCTGCCGATAATCTGCATGGCCCCGAGAATATGCGGGAGAATGCCCGCCAGCAGACGGTTCAGCAGAGCGGATGCGGCAAGGAGCAGTCCGAACGCGAGTGTGGCTCCGCCGACGTATCCCATTGTTTTTCTGCCCCCATGGTGCTGCACAGAGGAGAGGATCACAATATTGGTCGGGCCCGGTGTGAAGGTAACCACAATACAATAGATGATAAAAGCAGCGATATTCATGATGACCTCCAGTAGAAGTAGTTCCATGAATATACACCGGGACCGCGAATCGCTATAGTACATTATTGCAGTCAGTCCGCTATTCCTTTAGCTAAGAGCACTCCACAGTGTCAATATCCCCATCACCATAACGAATGAGCCTATCCATAAGCCCACGGCCCCTCTGAAGCGCATGGAGCTGATGTAGGCATCGCTGGGTTCACCGTCGCCTTTCATTTTCCAGCTTTCACTCGACTGCCAGGTGAAAGTGGGATTTCGGCGTACATATAAGGCAAACGCATTGATTGCAATTCCAAATAACAAGATGAAGATTGCGCTAAACGTTCCGATGATAATCAGCTCCCTGATATGTTTAAATTTTTGGATGTCAGTATCTAATACGTTACTTGGCATAGGGCAGGTTTCACAAAAGTAATACATGTGAAGTATAATAGTCCGATAGTAATTCTTCTGAAGGAGAGTCCGGTTTGTTCAAAATTATGCTGATCGAAGACGACATCACCCTGTTTGGGGAGATTAAAGAAAGGCTCGCCCAGTGGTCCTACGAGGTGTACGGGATTACGAATTTTGGCAAGGTCCTGCAGGAATTCACGGAGGTGAAGCCGGATCTGGTGGTGATTGATATCCAGCTGCCGCAGTTCGACGGCTTCCACTGGTGCCGGATTCTGCGCAGCCACTCCAAGGTGCCGATTATTTTCCTCTCCTCCCGGGACCATCCGAGCGACATGGTGATGTCGATGCAGCTTGGGGCCGATGATTTCATTCAGAAGCCGTTCCATTTCGAGGTGCTGATTGCCAAGATTCAGGCTATCCTCCGCCGGGTCTATAATTATAGCATGGAAGGCACGGAGCTGAAGACCTGGCGCGGAGCGGCGATTGAATTCGTGAAGAATACGGTTACGGGGAGCGGGGGAGCGGCGCTGCTCACGAAGAATGAGATGCTGATTCTCAAAATCCTGCTGGAGCGCAAAAACAGCATTGTGGAGCGTGAGGAGATCATCACCAGCCTGTGGGACAACGAGCATTTTGTCAGCGATAACACGCTGACTGTGAACGTGAATCGGCTGCGCAAGAAGCTGGAGCCGCTCGGGCTGGATTCCTTCATTGAGACCAAGGTCGGGCAAGGGTATATGGCGACCGAAGAGGCGGAACAATGATAAGACAATATATCACCGAGAAGCGGAGCTGGCTGCTCCTGCTGGCCGCGCTCCAGCTGATTATTATATTCGTGGCCTATGTTGACTCTGCGATCCCGCTGCTGCCGATTCTGTACATAGTACTGCTCAATACGCTGCTCTGCCTGGCCTTCATCTTCCTGCGGTATTCCCGGGAGACCAAGTTCTACAAGAGCCTTGCCTCCTGGGATCAGGTCTATGAGCTGCAGGCAGTCCTGGAGCCGGGTAGTCCGATGGAGCGGCTGGTTCATGAGGCGGTAAGCGCCCAGACGGACCGCTACAAGCGTGAGTCCTTCGTGAATGTCCAACTGCTGGAATCGGAGAAGGACGAGCTGCTGGCCTGGATACATGAGGTCAAGACCCCGCTGACTGCCATGCAGCTTATGATCGAGCGCCTGCCGGACGAGACGCTGCAAAGACAGCTGATGTACGAATGGCTGCGGATTCACCATCTGCTCGACCAGCAGCTGCATCAGAAGCGGATTCCCTTTATCCGTAATGATCTGTTCATTGAGAAGGTTAGTCTCGCTTCTGTTCTCAATCAGGAGATCCGGGGCCTGAAATCCTGGTGCATCACCAAGCGAATCGGGTTCGACGTAGAGCTTGAGTCCGGCACGGTGCTGACAGACGGCAAATGGCTGGCCTTCATGCTCAGACAGCTGCTGACCAATGCCGTGAAATACAGCGAAGCCTCCGATATAATAATCCGCAGCCGTGAAGAGGGCGGTCATGTCACGCTTGTCATTGAAGACAGCGGACAGGGAATAGATCTCCGGGATCTGCCGCGGATCTATGATAAGGGCTTCACCTCATCGCGCTTCCGCCAGGAGGGGGCAGCCACCGGCATGGGGCTGTACCTGACCCGGCAGGTGGCGGAGCCGCTGCAGATCAGGCTTCACGCTGCTTCCATTCCCGGGCAGGGGAGTGTGTTTACGCTGACTTTTCCAAGGGAGAATGACTTTCAGCGGTTGAACGGCATGTGACACTATTGTCACATGCCTATTCCATTTGTTCGGCGAAGCGCAGGAAAATACTCCTCCACCCGCTTATGATAAAGCTATAGAAAAGGAGTGGGGAAACAGATGCTTATCATGCAGGCTAACAAAATCTATAAAACCTATGGCAACAAATTCAATAAACAGGAAGTCCTTAAGGGCATTGATCTTCAGGTCGATAAAGGCGAGTTCGTAGGAATCATGGGCCCTTCCGGTTCAGGTAAAACGACACTTCTGAATGTTCTCTCCTCGATTGACCGGGTAAGCAAAGGCACGATCGAAATTGAGGGCAAGGAATTCACCGGAATGAAGGAGAAGCAGCTCGCCGAGTTCAGGAAGCATCATCTCGGGTTCATTTTCCAGGATTATAATCTGCTCGACACATTGACGGTCAAGGAGAATATCATGCTGCCGCTGTCGATTACAGGCATGTCCAAGAAGGAGGCGCATCAGAAATTCGACCAGGTGGCCGGCGAGCTGGGAATCTATGAGCTGAAGGACAAATATCCGGCGGAAATCTCCGGCGGGCAGAAGCAGCGGACCTCTGCGGCGCGGGCGTTCGTGCATGAGCCGAGCATTATTTTTGCCGATGAGCCTACGGGGGCCCTGGATTCCAAATCTGCGTCCGATCTGCTGAACAAGCTGGCCGCCATGAACAGCAAGCGTGATGCTACCATTGTGATGGTTACGCATGATGCCGTTGCCGCAAGCTACTGCAGCCGGGTGGTCTTCATCCGTGACGGGCAGATCTACACACAGCTGAACAAGGGCGATGAATCCCGCCAGTCCTTCTTCAATGATATTATCAGTACCCAGGGAGTACTTGGCGGTGTCACGCAATGAATCTGAATTATATCATCCTGCGGAATCTCAAAAAGAATATTAAGAACTATTATCTCTACGTCTTTGCCCTAATCTTCAGTGTGGCCTTGTACTTCTCCTTCGTGACGCTGCAATATGATCCCGCGATGGATGAGGTCAGCGGTTCGATCAAAGGCGGGGCCGCCATCGGCGCTTCCTCTGTTCTGCTGGTTGCGATTGTTGCCATCTTTCTGCTGTATGCGAACACCATCTTCATCAAGCGCCGCAGCAAGGAGATCGGTCTGTTCCAGCTGATCGGACTGACCAAGACGAGAATCTTCGCACTGCTGAGCGCCGAGAATCTGATTCTGTACTTCGGCTCGCTCTTCATCGGTATCGGGGCGGGGTTCGTCATGTCCCGGCTGATCCTGATGATTCTGTTCAAAATCCTGGAGATCGACCAGCTGGCGGCCCTGCGCTTCTCCCCTGAGGCACTAATGCAGACTGTACTGGTGTTTGCAGCGGTGTATGTGCTGATTATGATCATGAATTACACCTTCATCCGGGCGCAGAGCATTCTCTCGCTGTTCAAGACAACGTCCACTTCCCAAGGAATGGTTAAGAAAATGCCCCTGTGGGAGATCATTATGGGGCTGCTCGGCATTGGCTTCATTGCTGCAGGATATTATGTATCCAGCCAGCTGTTCAGCGGGAAATTCAGCGACATGAACGGACTGATGCTGGCGATGATTATCATTTTGGCGCTGGTTATAGCCGGTACTTATCTATTCTATAAAGGTTCGGTCAGCTTCATCTTCAATCTCATCCGTAAGCGGAAAAAAGGCTATCTGTCCATTAACGAAGTGTTGTCACTCTCTTCGATTATGTTCCGGATGAAATCCAACGCCCTGCTGCTGACCGTCATCACCACGGTATCCGCACTGGCCATCGGTCTGCTCTCTCTGAGCTATATCTCTTATTACTCCGTGGAGACGTCAGCCAGAGAAAGCTCTCCGCATGATTTCGGCTTTGTTATGAAGGAAGCGGGGAGCGACTTCGTTCAGGCGCTGGATCAGAAGAAGATCGGGTACACGGTGCTCGAGATTCCAACAGTCCGGGTGAAGCTGGATCTTGGGGAAGTCCTGGTGAGCAGTACATTCCCGGACTATGACACCAGTCTCGAGGCTACCGTGATCAGTGACAGCAGTCTGGAAGGGATGGATGTACAGCCGGGTGATGTAATGATTACAGGCTACACCCATACGCTGCAAACCATGCTGAAGCTCAAGGACAGCGGTGAAGTGGACTTTTACACTAAGGACGGCATCATGAAACAGCAGCTTAACGGGTTGTCTGAAAAGCCCGTATTGCCTTATAGTTATGGTGGTGGAGTGATCGGGGTATTCGTGGTAGACGAGTCGGTCTTCAAGGAGCTGACAGCGCATCAGGACCCGAATCTGCAGTACAAAAAACCGGGCAGCGGGAATTACCGTGGTATTGTGCTGAAGAATCGTTCGCAAGTCAAAGAGGCATATGAAATCTATCTGGAACAGAAGCCGGAGTTTCCAAGCTTCTCGCAATATGAATTTGAATTCAACCAGCGGACCAATATGGGCCTCATTATGTTCATTGTAGGCTTCCTGGGCCTGACGTTCCTGATTACCTCCGGTTGTATTCTCTACTTCAAGCAGATGGATGAGAGCGAGGAGGAGCGGGAGGGATACACGATACTGCGCAAGCTGGGCTTCACCCAAGGCGATCTTCTGCGCGGCATCCAGTTTAAGCAGCTGTTCAATTTCGGCATTCCGCTGGTTGTCGGCTTGTGTCACAGTTATTTTGCGGTAAAATCCGGCTGGTTCTTTTTCGGCACCGAGATGCTTACTCCGATGTTCGTAGTGATGGCGGTATATACTGTGTTATACTCGATCTTCGGTCTTTTGTCCGTACTGTATTACAAGCGGGTAATCCGGGAATCACTGTAAATATCTAAATATATGTTACGATGAGGATGGCCTTCGGGCTGTCCTTTTCTATTTTGCTGTCCGGCTCTTGCCTTACGCAAAACAGGCAGCGATAATGGTATAATAAAACCGAAACGCAGCAAACCCATTCAAATGGGAGGTGCTTACGATGAACGAACGTGTGCTGAAAAAAGCCATGAACACGCTGGAGTTTCTGAGTCAGAACGAGGAGGCGCGCAGACAATATGAAGCGCGTCAACGCTATCTGCATGACGAAGCGTCGATGTATGAAGCGGCTAAGGCGGCCGAGGCTAAGGGCTGGGCTGAAGGTGAGGCTAAGGGCAAAGCAGACGCTCAAAAAGAAACAGCTCATAAACTGCTTGCTCTAGGTATAGACCTATCTGTTATCGCCGAGGCAACGGGCCTTACCATAGAAGAGATTCAGAAGTTAAGGACGATACAGTAAAAATAGCCAGGGACTGTAGATTATAGACAGAAGAGGTGTGGGCGTGTCAGTTACAGTTGGGGAGATTAAATCGATTAACCGTTATCCGGTGAAATCCTTTGCGGGGGAGGCGCTGGAGTCTTGTAAGGTTGTATCTTACGGAGTGGAGGGAGATCGGTATTGTTCCTTTTATGATATGACCAAAAAAGACTGGTCGCAGTATATCACTGCCCGGAAGATTCCCAAGATGATGTCCTATAAGGCTGAATATACAGGTGAAGATATCCGGGTGACGGCTGCGGATGGCCGCGTGTTCGGCTGGGATCAGGAGCTGCTGGACGAAATTCAAAGTCTGACTTCCACCGAAATTACCATGTCTGAGTTCATGGCACCACACCCGGAGGAGAAGCACCCGGAGCTGTTATCGGTAGATGGGGCGAGTATTCTGCTGGTGACGGATAAGAGCCTGAAGAAGCTGGAAGCCCTGTGGGGCAAACCGGTCGATCAGCGCCGCTTCCGGGGCAACTTCCTCGTGGAAGTGAGTGAGGACTCGTTCGGGGAGGAAGAGTGGCTCGGCCGCCGTCTGTCGATAGGCAGTACAGTACTGCAAGTGGATAGCTATTGTGAACGCTGCGTGATGATTACCACGAACCCGGATACCCTCGAACGGGACAGCTCCCTGCTGAAGCAAGTCTACAAAGAGCTGAAGCAGCAGTTCGGCGTCTATGCTTCAGTCATCACTCCAGGAGAGGTTCGGCTCGGTGATCAGGTTGTGATGCTGGATAACTAAGCTGGACAGGGGTGAACAATATGCTGGAATTATCCATGGAACATGCGGATGAGCTGGTGAAGGTGACACATGCGCTCTCTACAGAGCTGAGGCTCAGAATGCTTGCGCTGCTCAACAGCCGGAGAATGAATGTGGCGGAGCTGGCGGAGGCGCTGGAGATTCCGGTATCCACGGCAGCCTCCAATGTGAAGGTGCTGGAGCAGGCGGGGCTGATTGAGACCGAGCTGCTGCCCGCTTCACGCGGGGCGATGAAGGTGTGCAGCCGGATCTATGATGATATCAAGATCATCATCAATGTCCCGGAGCGCCTCGCGTCGGCCGATCACGGCGATTACTGCTATGAGATTGCCATGCCGATCGGCAATTTCACGGCCTGTGAAGTGTCGCCTACCTGCGGCATGGTCAGTGAGAGCGGTCCGATTATAACGGAGGACTCCCCGGCGGGATTTTTCCATCCGGACAGGGTGCATGCCCAGCTTCTCTGGCTGCGCAAAGGCTATCTCGAATACCGCTATCCGCTGGAGATCCCGCAAGGGGCGGACATCCACCGGATTCAGTTCTCCATGGAGATCTGCTCGGAAGCGCCGAATTATGAGAATGACTGGCCTTCGGATATTACGCTGTGGATCAACGGGGTGGAGGTGGGGACCTGGACCTCGCCCGGTGACTTCGGCGGCAGACGCGGGAAGCTGAATCCCTCCTGGTGGATTGATACAGGGACCCAGTTCGGCGCACTCAAGACCTGGAGTGTAGACGATACCCGCAGCACCATTGACCATCAGGAGCTGTCCGCTGTGACTCTGGAGCAGCTGAAGCTGACCGGACAGAACTATGTGGATTTGCGGCTGGGTGTGAAGAAGGATGCCAGGTACAAGGGCGGCATGAACCTGTTCGGGAAGAAGTTCGGCGATTATGAGCAGGATCTGGTGATGAAGATTTTTTACAGCATTGAGCCTTAGATGAGAATTAAGCTTAACGGAAGATTTTATTTACGGCGAAGAACCTGCTGCTTACGGCGAAGGTTCTTTTTTGCGTCAGCATTGACATTTCAGCAGTTTCTGCAATAATTGATACATATTTATTGTATTAAAACAAAATTATTGTTCATAAGGAGTGTGCATTTCCATGACAACCCGGCATTATATCAAGGATTATCCGCGGCCGCAGTTCATCCGTGACGATTGGCAGAGCTTGAACGGGGAATGGAATTTCCGGTATGACGATGACAACACAGGGGAACGGAAGCGGTGGCATGAGGCGCTGAACGGCGATCTGAAGATTCAGGTTCCGTTCACCTATGAGACAGAAGCCAGCGGGATCGGCGAGACCGCGTTCCATCCATATGTCTGGTATGAGAGGGAGCTGCAACTGCCTGAAGGCTTGGGCAATAAGCGGGTGCTGCTGAATTTCCAGGCGGTAGATTACATTGCGAAGGTGTGGGTGAACGGCAGCTATGCCGGGGGGCACCAAGGCGGGTACGCAGCTTTTACACTGGATATTACCGATTATCTGAACACGGATACTGGAGCGGTGAACACTCTGAGCGTCAAGGCAGAGGACAGCCAGAGCTGCACACAGCCTCGGGGCAAGCAGCGCTGGGTGGATGACAATTTCGAGTGCTTCTACGTGCAGACGACGGGAATCTGGCAGAGTGTGTGGCTGGAGTATGTATCTCCTTCGTACCTCAGGTCTGTCAAAATCACGCCGGAGCTCGATACCCGTTCGGTCCGTTTTGAATACAACACCCATGGAGCAGACCCTAGTCTCCGGCTGGAGACCCGGATCAGCACAGGCGAGAAGATCTTCAAGGAGGTCTCGCTTCAGGCGGACCGGGCTTCGCTCCAGCTGGAAGTTGAACTTACGCATGAAGCAAACGGCCCGTGGAAGCTCCAGTCCTGGTCACCGGCCTCTCCGGTGCTGTATGAGGTGGAGTTCATTCTGTACCAGGCGGAGCAGGTGATCGACCGGGTATACTCCTACTTCGGACTCCGCAAAATCTCCATTGAACAGGGCAAGGTGCTGCTCAACAACACGCCGGTGTATCAGAAGCTGATTCTGGACCAGGGATATTGGCCGCAGAGCCATCTGACCCCGCCTTCGGAGGAGGCGCTGATTGCTGACATCGATGCGGTTCTGGCGATGGGCTACAACGGAGTCCGCAAGCATATGAAGATTGAAGATGCGCGCTTCCTGTACTGGTGTGATGTGAAGGGTCTGCTGGTCTGGTCGGAGATGCCGGCCACCTATGAGTTCAATGATGAGGCGGTGGAGCAATTCACGAATGAATGGACAGAGATTGTCCGGCAGCAGTATAATCATCCCTCGGTGATTACCTGGGTGCCTTTTAACGAATCGTGGGGGATTCCGCAGGTCTACACGAACAAGCATCAGCAGCAATTCACAGAGGGCATCTATCATCTGACCAAGGCAATTGATCCGAATCGTCCGGTGATTGTGAATGACGGCTGGGAGCATACCATCAGCGATATTATTACCCTGCATGATTATGAAGAGAGTGGCGCAGTGCTACTTGAGCGGTATGCAGATCCGGGCAGTCTGCTTGGCGGCAGCTTCTCGTTCAATAACTGGAAATATGCGATGGCCCAAGGCTACGAATACCGGGGACAGCCGGTCATGGTCAGTGAATTCGGGGGCATTGCCTTCGACACCGGCGAAGGATGGGGCTATGGGGAGCAGGTGGGCAGCACAGAGGCCTTCATTGAGCGCTTCCGCAGCATCACGCAGGCGATTAAGGACACCCCGTACATCTGCGGATACTGCTACACCCAGATTACGGATGTCCAGCAGGAAGTGAACGGACTATTAACGGCAGACCGGACACCGAAGCTTCCGCTGGAGGAGATTCGTAAGATCAACGGGAAGCAGAGAGGATAATCGTAACATTGTGGCCTAAATAGCGGTGAATTATCGGTTCTATGACAGCGGGAAGCCCTTTAGAATCATTGGTGAAACCACTTACATGCATGCAGATGCGGTCAACAGGCTTCACCAATGATGATTAAGAGGAGGGTTGAAATGTTCATAAAATGGTTCATCTCGCTGTCCGCAATTAGGTGACCAGCTCCGGGACCGGGCAGAATCTTGGGTTCGCGGCGCACATAGCTGTGGTGAAGTCCGGCCGCGTCATCCTTAGCACAGCGAAATAATTGCGGATGACATGGTTCAGCTCAGGGCTGCCATTTTGGAAGGACAAGGATTTAAGCGTCTTAACATGAGTGTAATAGTATTTGGTCTTCTGCTTAGGCAGCTTGTAGACGGTCGGAGGAACATACGTAGTGACGTCAAAAAGATTGGCATAGCGGTAGCTGCTCTTGACATACCGGCTGAAGGCCTTGGCAAAAGCCGGGTCCCCGACACGCGGAGACCCGTAGGTATACAGCCGTGGGGCGGCGAACGCGGAATTGGCAGCCACATCCAGCGCACACAGGGTGGCCAGTGCCCCGCCAAGGCTGTGGCCCGTTACATATAGCGTCTTCTCCGTGGACAAAGTGCCCAGTACAGCTAGAATTGCATCCCGGGCGGATGCATAAATATCGGTGAACCCTCGATGGGTCAGGCAGGGTTCCTGAATGTATTTGAATTTCATTTGACTCGCATTCATATTCGACAGCCAGTCATTGGTCGAGATGCTTCCGCGCCAGGCGATAATAATCTCCTGCGGGGATTCCAGAATGAATCCGAACAGTTCCCACACATTCCCCTTGGACTTCGCCTGAAAGCTATGCACGGCCGAGAAGTCCGCCGGTACCACGAAAGAACCATCCGCATTGGCAAATTGGGTATAGGTCTGTCCGCAGACAGCTGCCAGAAAGATCGCCCACTCTTCTTCATCTGTCATGTTAAGCATTCCGCATCCCCCTTCTTTTCTATCTGTGTATGACGGAAAGACGGGATTGGTGCCTAGCGGGCAGCTAGCCCCGGCTTAAGAGTCGTCAGCCACTCACAATGCTTTCGAAATCCGCCTGTGTCAGTTGCCGCGAGACCTCCCATAGCCGCCTGGCTGAGGCAGCCTAGTCCAGTGCTTGCGGAGCCATCAACTGATTGACCAATGAATGTGACTCAGAACAAAAAGCCCGGTTCAGGAGATATCTCCCGAACCGGGCTTTGCCCATTTACTCACTCACATCCGTCTCTTCCACCGGGCGGTCCGGCAGCTGAGACACATAGCTGTCCGACATGCGGAGCAGCTCCAGCGCCCGGGTGAACTCATCTTCTGTCGATTGCAGCAGATCGGTTCCGTCACCGGATAACGTATAATGCTGGCCGTCCTCGAACCCGCTGCCTGACAGGAACAGCTCTTCATTATTAACGAAGGAACCCGTAGGCAGATAATAGCGCTGCGGCAGCAGGTTATACGCGGTCTGGTTAAGCAGATCCTGTCCGAAGTGGATATGATAGTCCAGCGGGACACCGAGCAGGTTAGATACCGTAGGAAGAATATCCACCTGACCGCCGAGCTGCTCCTTCAGGGCAGGAGAGGTTATGCCGGTGGCTGACATGATGAGCGGAATATTAATTAGATCGCGTTCATTATATTCATGGCCCAGAATCTCCTCCAGCAGGACCTTGTCGGCCTCTTTTAGCGAGAATATAGGAAGGCCCCGGTGATCGCCGTAAAGGACCACTACGCTGTTATCCCACACACCGCTGCTCTTAAGCTCTTCTATGAACTGGCCCAGCGCATAATCCGCATAGTTCTCAGCCCGGATATAGTCGCCGACCAGCGTCCCCTCGTAACGCTCCGGTAAGGTCATCTTGTATTTGCTCTCCGGGATCGAGAACGGATTATGCGAAGACATCGAGATGACATGGGCATAAAAGGGCTGTTCACGCTGATCCATCCGCGCAAGCTCGGCAGAGGTCTTCTTATACAGAACTTCATCCGAAGAGCCGTAGAAGACGGCATCCTCTTCGCCGAAGTAGGTTTTGTCATAATACTGGTTGAAGCCCAGCGCCTTGTACAGCTCCCCGCGGTTCCAGAACTCCACATTATTGGTATGAAAGGTCGCGGTGTCGTAGCCCTGAGCCTCCAGCAGCTTGGGCAGACTGGGCAGATCCTTCGGAGCATACTTATCCGTGGCCGGACCGTCCGGCGGAACATAATAGGAAGTGTTGACAATGAATTCGGCATCCGAGGTATTCCCCTGCCCCACCTGTTGAAAGAACCGGGGGAAATAGTAGCTCCCGCCAGCCAGCTTATTCAGGTTAGGCGTGATTTCGGTGCCGTCCACCGACAGGTTGATCAGGAAGGTCTGCAGAGACTCCATTTGCAGGATGATCAGATTCTTGCCCTTTGCTGCCCCGAACAGCACCGGATCAGCCTTCTGCTGAATGCCCTTCGTCATGTCGATGCCGGACTGGGAGATCTGCGCAGGGTCCATAGGCTCCTCTTTTGCGGGTTCACCCAGCAGGGCGTAGGCTTCATAATTGAGAATGCCCATTTGCTCAGCCTTGACATTCTCGTTCATACTGGCTTTATTGGGGAAAATATTCATCATGCACAGCGTGAGCGAGATGCAGAACAGGATGGCTACCGCCTTGCGGTTGCTGGGGCGGGACATGGAATGCTTCCAGGCCAGCGCCTTTTTCCGCCGGAGCATGATCAGGCTGATGATAATGATGTCTACGAAGATAAGCATATATTGTGGATGCACGACGGCGAATATACTTTTTTTGACGGCGCCTACCTGTTTGACCTGTCCGAAGACCTGTGACGTAGCAATCATACCAAAATGATTATGATAGACGATGAGAGAGAAGAACAGGACGGTAATGAGCAGATTGACGATCAGGTAGATGGCGACCTTGTGCCTCGTGGCGAACCATTCAATGAGGCAGAACAGAAGCAGGACAAAGGGGATTTCCTTCAGCCAGGTGGTCCAGGTCGGACCGTCCTCGAATAAGTAATACCAGGCGAAATAACTCTTCACAAGCATGATCAGCGAGAAGAACAGAATCGATCTTTTTCTAAGAGAACGGGATTCCTTGTAAGGCATTGCGTATGCGCATCCTTTTCTATATAATCCATTAATTCTATTACAGGGCCGAGTTCAAAATCAACCGGATTTAAGGGCGGTTTGGTGAAAATAAAGGTGAAAATTCGCCGCATATACGTTATTCTCTAAGAAGCATCCGGGAAGTTGAACCGTTGATAAACGAAGCAGGAGGAACAATGATGACAAAAGAATTCTCGCGCCAATATACAGACAGTGTGAAGCAGGAACTATTGAACAGACTCGGCCTGAAGCAGGTATATTTCAAGGGACAGCAGGGCGAGGACCTGTTATATGAAGCCACGGGCTTTGACCGCGGTACCTCGCATAAGTTCTGTGTTAGAACGCGCAAGGGTACCATTGACGAATGGGTGGGCGGGAAGTGGATGAAGGTCCGCAGCTTCACCATCGCCAGCAGACAGGAGGGATTAGAATGAGCAGCAATTCTCATTTGCAGTTACAGGTACAACCTTTGACAGAGATAGAGCATCTGAAGATTCACGGCAGAACGACCGGGGAGCTTAACCCGCTGACGTTATTCTGGACGGGCAGTGCGATAGAAGTGAACCTCCGGGCCTCCGAGCTGTGGCTTGAAGTGGAGTCCGGCTACGATCATCACGAGTCCTGGATCAGTGTGCTGATCAACTCCGTTCCCGTCAGCAGACAGATGGTGAATGCCGGAAGGCACTGGGTCTGCGTATTCAGAGGCATGAACCCTGAGCGCGTGAAGAATATCCGGATTGTAAAAGAAGTCCAGGCGATGAGCGGCGACCCCGGCGCCTATCTCCAGTTCCATGCGGTCCGCACAGACGGCGGGTTCCTGCCTGTTGAAGACAAGCCGTACCGGCTGGAGTTCATCGGTGACAGCATCACCTCAGGGGAAGGTGTCATCGGGGCCAAGACCGAAGAGGATTGGATTCCTGCCTGGTTCAGCGGCGTTCATAACTATACAGCAATGACTGCCGAGGCCGTTGAGGCCGATTTCCGGGTGATCTCACAGAGCGGATGGGGCGTGCTCTCCAGCTGGGACAATAATCCCAAGGGGAACATTCCTGATATCTACGAGCAGGTCTGCGGTCTGCTGACAGGTCCCCGTAATGAGGCGCTTGGGGCACATCAGGTGAATGATTTTGCTGCCTGGCAGCCGGATGTGGTGGTAGTCAATCTGGGCACCAATGATGACGGTGCGTTCAACTCCCCGGAATGGCTGGATGAGGACACCGGGCGCATCTACAAGCAGCGGCTCCATGAAGACGGAAGCTATCATGAGGAGGACCTGGCTGCCTTCCAGGCCGCGGTCACGAAGTTCCTGATGAAGCTGAGAAGCTATAATCCCGAAGCGCATCTTCTCTGGGTGTATGGCATGCTGGGCCTCTCTCTGATGCCAACGATATACCGTGCGGTGGACGAATATACGAGGTCTACGGGCGACAAGAATGTGTCGGTGTTCCAGCTGCCGAATACGACCAGCGAGACAGCAGGCGCGCGGACCCATCCGGGGCTACTTGCCCATCAGCAGACTGCACAGGAACTAAGCGGCTATATCCGAGGGCTGTTATCAGGGTCATAGCTACTGTGGCAGACACCTTCTATATGAAGATACGGGACGCTCATCAGCTGATGGGCGTTTTTGCTATAAAGAATTTGACAAAAAAACCGTCTGGACGGTATAGTTAATTTAGAGGTGAGACAGGTGAACAGTAATTCAAAACGCAGCCTGATCCTGGCTGCAGCTTCTACAGTTGTGAAGCAGAACGGGATTGAGAAGCTCACGCTTGAAGCAGTCGCCGCCGAAGCTGGGGTAAGCAAGGGCGGTCTGCTGCACCATTTTCCGAATAAGGACGCATTGATCCAAAGCATGGTCTCGGGCATAACGCGTGATTTCACCGCCGATGTTCAGAAGAGAGCGGCCCAGGATACACGGATTCAAGGGAAATGGACCCGGGCCTACTTACAGTCTACCGTAGATGCTGAGAAGGATGGGCAGGACATGAATGTTGCGCTTAACGCAGCGCTTTTTACAAACGGGGTTCTGCTGGATGAACTAAGAGAACAGTACTCTGTCTGGCAACAGCACATAGAGAATGATGGTGTTGATCCCGTGATGGCGTCGATTGTCCGGCTGGCAGTGGACGGCCTGTGGTTGTCTGAGGTGTTCGGAATCGGCGAGATTGGTGATGAAATACGCGGCAAGGTTATCTGTAAATTATTAGAAATGATTGATTAGGAGGCAACCCCCTTGAATTCTTATGTGTTATTATCATTAGCTATTGTAAGTGAAGTCTTCGGCAGCTCCATGCTTAAGGCTTCTAACGGGTTCAAGAAGCTGCTTCCCTCGATTGCGGTGGTTGTAGGCATGGGGCTGGCGTTCTTCAATCTGTCCCTCGCGCTGAAGGAGATCCCCCTTGGGACAGCTTATGCCATCTGGTCCGGCGTGGGAACGGCATTAACCGCCCTGGTTGGCGTCTTGGTCTATAAAGAAAAATTGAATATCAAAAAAGTGGCAGGATTAATCCTCATCATCGGCGGCGTGGTTCTGCTGAAGCTGTCTACGGGGGTGTAGGGATGAGAGGGTACTATGCTCTTAGCATCGCTATTATTTCGGAAATCTTCGGCACAACCATGCTCAAGCTCTCGGACGGGTTCAGCAGTGTGCTGCCGTCTATCGGTGTAGTGCTTGGAATGGGAATGGCTTTTTACTGTTTATCGATTAGCCTGCGGACCATTCCCCTAAGCCTGGCCTATGCCATTTGGTCCGGCGTGGGGACGGCGCTCACGGCGCTGATCGGCATCCTGATCTGGAATGATCCGTTCAACCTGCTTACGGGCATTAGTCTGCTCATTATCATCGGGGGGCTCGTCCTGCTGAATTCTTCCGGTCATGCTGGTACCCGTTAATATGGTGCAGGAACTGTCGGATGCTGCCCCGGCATAGCTGTTAATCTGATGGTGAGGAAAGGGAGGTGCACGATGAACCTGCTGGAAGATATGAATGCTGCACTCTTCTACATTGAAGAGCACCTGGACGACGAGATTGATGTAAAAGTGGCTGCGGGCTTCGCGTTATGCTCGGAGTATCATTTTACACGGATGTTCTCCTTCCTGGCCGGTATCCCGCTCTCTGAATACATCCGCCGCAGACGTCTTACGCTGGCTGCCTTCAAGCTGCAGGGGAGCCAGCACCGGATTATCGATGTTGCCCTGGAATATGGCTATACTTCGCCGGATGCGTTCACGAAGGCCTTTTATCAGGTTCATGGCGTAACGCCTTCAGAAGCAAGAATAGCAGGGACCCCTCTGAAGGCCTTTCCTCGAATGACTTTTCAGTTAACCATTAGAGGAGGCAGTGAAATGAATTACCGCATTGAAGAGAAAGAGGCCTTTCGGATCGTTGGACTCAAGAAACGGGTAGCTATCCAGTTCAGTGGTGTGAACCCGGAGATCGCCGCCATGTGGCAGAGTCTGAATATGGAGATGATCGATGAGCTGAAGGGGCTGTCGAATATCATTCCGGCGGGAATGATCAGCGCATCGGTGAATTTCTCGGAAGGACGGATGGAGGAACGCGGGGAGCTGGATCATTATATTGGTGTTGCCACCACTCTGGAAGCTCCGCCATCCTACGCCAAGCTTGAGGTTTCTATGTCTACGTGGGCTGTGTTCGAAGCAGTGGGGCCATTTCCGGACACACTTCAGAATATCTGGGGCCGGATCTACTCCGAATGGTTCCCTTCTTCCAATTACGAGCAGGTCGAAGGACCGGAGCTTCTGTGGAATGAAAGCAAGGATACCGGCTCGCCAACATTTAAAAGTGAAATCTGGATTCCGGTGCGGGAAGTTAAGCGACCTTAATGGTGCACGTATCCAACCGGAGCGGATGGGTCTTCCTATCAGAATGAATAGTGCCTCCTACAATCGGGTAATGGTAGTCTAGTATAACTGACTAGGAGGCGTACTTCATGGAATGGACTTTGGAAGATGTGGAAGAGACGAGCCGGTTGCATCCGGAATCGTTTTTTATTCCCTCCAGACAGGAGCGGGAGTCACAGGGCACGGGGAGAATGGTGCGGCTGCATTTCATGCTGACGAACCCGGCCGAAGGGCAGCCGCGGGCTGAACGGATGTGGGTGGAGATTACCGGGCAAGATCCGGTTACCGGACGGTACACCGGCCTTTTGACTAATGTTCCCGGGGTTATCCAGTCGTTGCAGGTGGGAGATTCGGTGCAATTCGAGCCAAGACATATTGCTCAGACGATCCTTCGAAAAGGGGACCCCGCCTGGGTTGAAGCCGGAGAGAAGGCGGCTATGGTCACCAGGCAATGCCTGACGCCAGGCAGCGGTGTGCGCTGGATGTACCGGGAGGCTACCACCCGTGAGGAGGACAGCGGCTGGCGGCTGTTCACCGGAGAAGAAGATAACGCTTATCTGAGCGACCCGAAGAATACGGCCATCATGAATGTGTATGATCTGATAGACCGGGACCCGAGCCTGCTGGAGCCTTTTAAGGGAGCTGTGGGTACAGCGTTTGAACGGAGCGGACCCGGTGCCGCGTGGGTAGAAGTGAAGAATTGGCGGTAAGCATGATATACTAGGCTGGCGGACACAGGGGACTGTGGCCCCGGCTTTTTTGCCAGGAGAAGGGCAGGAGGGCAGATATACATAACAGGTAATTAGCTGAGAGGAAGGATTAGAATGATTGAATTACAGTCTAGTGAGTATAGTAGAATCAAGCATCTTCTAGCGCATAGAGAAGGAGAATTCATCTTTGTATTTGTTCATGGGGTTCTAGATCTTAATCAGCCAGGCAGAATATTTGTGAATAAGTTAGATCAGCCGACTGCCGGGATTGTCACAAGCCGAGGCGGAAAATATTATCTGTTCGGGCAGGAAGATGATGAGTTGTTCAATCGAAGCCTGCTTGATTTCTTAGCCAATCCGGCCAATCACGCGAATTTCTATGATTTGTACTTCTCCTCCAGTCCATGGCTTGCGCTGCTGAAAGAACCGTTGAAAGACAACACAGTAGAGCTCAGTAGAACACATTATAAGATGAACAGTAACGCTAAAGCTCCTGCCGACATTCTAGAGGATTCTGAAGAATTGAATTTAACTAGAATAGATGGACAATTGTTTGAACGGTACATTCGGGAGATGGACGATAGTTACCGGTTACTGTGGACTTCAGCTGAGACCTATCTGGACAGGGCCTTTGGTTATTGTTATTTGAATGAGGGCGGATTTGTAAGCGCTTGTAACACTTTTTATGTAGGTGGCGGCTATATTGAACCGGATATCATCACGCACAAGGATTACCGGAATCAAGGGTTGGCGTTCAGACTGTGTCAAGAATTCATAGAACTTGGCCGTCAGCGGCAGCTAACAACGTATTGGGATTGTGATACCGGCAATACTGGCTCCAATCAGCTGGCCGCTAAGTTAGGTCTGGTGAAGGTAGGCGATGTCCCTATTCTGTGGTGGCATGAGAGTAAGGAAGTCATTGCGAAGTATTTAGCCACTTACAACTATAGTAACTAAGGAACGAGGAGGCAGACAATTCATGGGAGGAACGAATGTATGGGATGCGGAGTGGGAGGTTAACGAAGAGCAGGCGCGGACGCTTATTGGCAGACAATTCCCAGAGCTGTCATTGAAGCAAGTGAAGCGACTAGGGTGGGGCTGGGACAATACGGTTTTTCTCACCGGTGACGAGTACGTGTTCCGGTTTCCAAGAAGGACATTTGCCGTTGGCGCGATTCGTATGGAAGGGAAGCTGCTGCCGAAGCTGGAGGCCTATTTGACCATCCCTTATCCGAAACCGTTGTTTTATGGCGAAGCAAGTGACGAATATCCGGCGCCATTTCTTGGCTATGCCCACGTGCCAGGAGATTTCCCCATCGGTTTGACGGAAGAACGCCGGGCTTTATCGGCAGAGACGCTGGCGAAATTTTTGCGGAGATTGCATGAGTTTCCGGTGCAGGCGGCGCTGAACTGCGGAGTTCAGCAAGATCATCGAAGCTTGACGGACATAGCATCTCGCAAAGTGAAGTTGGAGGGCTTTCTATCGAAGGTGGCTGAACACTTGTCGCCGGAGGAGTCTGGTAGGATCGAAGCGTATATTAACAGTCTGCAAAAGGATCGTGTCGAGGCGGTGAATGTACTGCTGCATGGCGATCTTCATTTCAAAAATATGCTTGTGAATGAGAATGGGATCGTCTCCGGCATCATTGATTGGGGCGATCTGAGCGTAGGCCATCCGGCTTGCGATTTGAGCGTTGCGTATAGCTTTTTACCACCTTCCGCCCGCGGCGTGTTTTTCGAAACGTACGGAGGAGCGGACGAGGAAACGAAGCTGCTGGCGCGGCTGATCGCGGTATACATCCCCATGCTGATCTTCATGCAAGCGGTCGATGACGGGAATGAAGCGATTGCGGCAGAGGCGAAATCCAACATCATGCGGGCGCTGTCGGATTAGGCTCATTCTTTCATTGCAGCTAGAATTTAACATAGCCCTTTGAAAATACACATTGAGGAGGTGACCAGCCTGAGGCCTATATATTACTTGCTGCTGGCCGTACTGCTCCTAGCTGGCTGTAACACGAATAAGGATACTCAACCTGTTCCTGAGCAGCCGGAGCTATTGGGAGAGATGCCTGAAGAGATGCCTGCGGATTTCGATTTTCTCGTTCGGTACTGGTATGGGGAGGTCACCAAGAATGAGATCAACACCTACGAGAATACAGTGGTCAAAGATCTGATCGTAAACGGAACAGCCACAGCGGATATTACGCTGACCGAAGATGAAATGCGCAGCATCTATGAGCGGATGAGAGACATCCGTATCATGGGGAAGCTGGAGCTTGTGCCCCTTAAGCAGAGCTGCGCGGTAGTCCCTTATGAGGAAGACAGCTGGAGGATCACGGTAAATGGATTCACACGGAATGAGTCCTGGTCCGGCGAGAACTGTGAGCTTACGGAAGATGCTGAGCAACTGCGGGAACTACGGACCTTCATCGCGGAGATCGTAGCCGGTAAAGAAGAGTACCAGGCATTGCCCGAAGCTGAAGGCGGCTATGAATAATGAGAACTGCATATAGAGGTACGACTGCAAGCGTACTCCGCAAGTCCGATCCCAAAGGATCGGATTTTTGGTTTAATGGGATAGGGAAACAGCAACCGGACAGAGTAGGAGGAGGTTTAAATTCAGTTTAAATATGTCGGTTACTATCCTTATAGATTCAGCAATCAAGGAGGAATAAAGCATGAAGCTGACACAATCAGCAGGGCAGGGCGGCAGCTACGCCATTGAAGCGCAAGGATTGGTCAAAATCTACGGGAGCAACCGGGCTGTGGATGGTGTGGATCTCCAGGTAGGCACAGGAATGATCTATGGGGTGCTGGGTCCCAATGGTGCCGGGAAGACAACCGTAATTCGCATGCTGGCGACCCTACTTCGGCCTGACGCAGGTTCGGCGCGTATCTTCGGACATGATGTGGCAAAAGAACCGCAGATCGTGCGTCAGTTAATCGGAGTGACGGGTCAATATGCATCGGTGGATGAATCGCTTAGCGCAACGGAGAATCTGGTGATCTTCTCCAGGCTGCATGGCCTGGGCCGTGCGGAGTCGCGCAGCAAAGCCTCTGACCTGCTGGAGGAATTCGGCTTGACGGAAGCGGCGAAGCGCCCGCTGAAGAATTTCTCCGGAGGGATGCGCCGGCGGCTGGATCTGGCGGCCAGTCTAATTGCGCAGCCGCCGCTCATTTTCCTGGATGAGCCGACAACAGGGCTTGATCCCCGGACGCGCAATCAGATGTGGGAGACGATCCGCAGGCTGGTGAAGACGGGATCAACAGTCCTGCTGACGACCCAATATCTTGAAGAAGCGGATCAACTGGCGGACCGGATTGCCGTGATTGATACCGGTAAGGTGGTTGCAGAGGGAACCGTTGATGAACTCAAGAGCTCGGTTGGCAACTCCTCGCTTCACCTGAAGGTGGTCCAACCGCAGCAGTTACTGAAGGCGCGGCAGATTGTGGAGCAGGTGCTTAAGGTACGCTCTAACCTGTCCGCAGAAGCAGCCAAAATTATCGCACCGATGGGGAACGTGGACCGGGTAACCGATCTGCTGATCGCCCTTCGTGAGGCAGGCATACCGCTGCTTGAGATGAGTGTGCAGAAGCCGACGCTGGATGAAGTATTCCTGACCTTAACCGGTCATGGCGTCAAGGAAGATGCGGGGCTTGTCACGGATAGCGCACAGAAGAAGGAGGGAGCATTAGGATGAGTACTTTAATCAAGCCCGGTGTAGAGCGTAAATTAAAAAAACTTACCAGCTTCGGCCAAGCGGTACGTAATTCCTTAACGATGGCCTACAGAGGACTGCTCAAGATCCGGCGTACACCGGAGCAATTGTTTGACGTCACGTTTCAGCCGATCATTTTCACCTTGATGTTCACGTATATCTTCGGCGGGGCGATTGCCGGTGATGTGGCAAGTTATTTGCCGGTAATTATTCCGGGAATCTTGGTGCAGACCGTAATCACTACCTCTGTCGTCACCGGTGTCCAACTGCGGGAAGACATGGAGAAAGGGGTGTTCGACCGCTTCAAATCGTTGCCGATTGCCCGGATTGCCCCTCTCGCAGGCGCACTGTTAGCAGATACAATACGTTACACAATTGCTACGGTACTCACCTTCGTCATGGGCTACATCATGGGCTTGCGGCCGGAAGGCGGCATCGGCGGGGTTGCCTTGGCGGCGGTTCTGGTCATCGGCTGCTCCTGGGCCATTAGCTGGATCTTCGCCTTCTTCGGTGTGATCGCCCGCACGGCTTCCAGTGTACAGGGGATTTCAATGATCGTGTTATTCCCGCTAACCTTCCTCTCGAATGCCTTCGTGCCGGTGGATACGATGCCGAAATGGCTTCAGTGGTTCGTAAATATCAATCCGATCTCACATCTGGTCACTGCTGTCCGTGAACTGGTCAACCATGGAACGGTAGGCAGTGATCTGGTCTACTCCCTGATCGGAGCCGCTGTGATTGTGGCGGTCTTCGCTCCGATTACCGTGCGTGCGTATATGCGCCGGACGTAAATCTGGTTCAGTAAGACGTCAACGAATGCAGGGATGCATCTGTTGGCGTTTTTTTTGCTGTAACTAAGATGCTGAATATGACTGAAGGTGAGGGTATGCCTGAAACCGAAAACATTTGGCTGTTACAGCGGAATATGGACCAAATGTATGTGAAAAACAGTATTCATTGTGCTCAAAAGCAGGCACACGGCCTGAATGTATGTGAAAAACAGCATACATTATACTCGCAAGCAGGCACACGGCCTGAATGTATGTGAAAAACAGCATACATTATACTCACAAGCAGGTACACGATCTGAATGTATGTGAAAAACAGCATACATTCAGATCGCGCGAAGGTAAGCTTATTCATCCGTTAGGATAATTTTGCCCATGCGAAAAGCTGAACACATTGTGGCCAGTCACGGTCAGGGACTTTGAGTCCATTTTGCTAAGGTTAGCTCATAGTCTATAAAAGTCTGTAATTCACCATGCTGATCTGCCCAGGCATTCTTTCGCACCGCTATTTTCCGGAAGCCTAGTTTCTCATACACATGCTGTGCTCTGGTGTTCTTAAGATTTGTATCCAGTATGATCTTGTGAAACCCCTGTGCTTCAAACAAATAGCGGATCAGCATTCCTAAACAGCGTGTGCCTATCCCTTTGTTTTGTTGGCTAGAATCACAGATTTTGATACCCATCTCCGCCACATGTTCTGAAACGGCACTGTAGCTCATTTCTCCTGCAGGAGTACCATCGATTTCCAGAATCAGACGTCCTTTACGTTCAGAATCTGTCCCGGTCTGCAATCGAGTTAACACCTCTTGTTCAGTGATTCCTAAGCCCTCAGGAAATCCGGCATGCGCCATGACTTCTCCGTCGTTCCACCAGTTGCATAACAGCTCTGTATCGGCCATAGTTGCATCCCGTATGACCAAGTTTCCTTGTTTCATATACAATTTGCATACCTCCTTGACTCCGGATCATCATAGCTTCATCGTAACATGCCATGATTTACACGAGAATGGAGAGCATTGTTTTATACAAATTGCACCAGGGTTATGAGCACTAGCAGCGATAGATTCAGCAGCAACCCCAGTATAGATAATTTGTTCCGTTTAAGAATTCCAAGCACACTGATGCTAACGGAGAACAGTAGAAGGAAGGATACCAGGTACAGGGAAGTGTCGGCGTAGAGTGCCAAAACCTTGGACCCTGCGTCATTCACAAACTCGCCATCGTACAGATTCTTATATCTGCTGTTAGCATAAATGAATACACTGGTGATACAAACTGAGGATAATAACACAGGAATAGCAGTTAGACCTCTCGTTTTTTTCTCATATCTGCCTGCTGTAATGGACCATACTCCATAGAGGACAAATCCCGCAAGCAGGCAGATGAAGTACATCTGATAGAACATCAGCCCTTCCTCACGGTCCCCGGTTCCGCCTCCACCCGGTCCTGAAGCATATAATAGTAAGTTTGTTATGACCAGAACCAAATTCAGCAGTGCGTATTTAACGGTACTGATCCCTATTCCCTTGAATTCTTCCATCCTTACCTCCGCTTACTTGGGTTATCCTCCCGTTGTTCATTGTCACTTATAATTAATATAATACATGAACTCACATACTTCCTCCCCCTTTAGGCAAATTAATACTATACCTATTGAACAAGGGGAGAATCTGGTGAAAAGAATACTACGAGTCATTACCATACTGCTAATTATCGCGCTTATAACAGACGGAATTGCACCGGCTCCATATACCGCAGCAGAACCGCCATCACAATTACAGAAGCCACAGGCGGATTCCAGGGAGCTGCAGCTGCAAGACATGCTTGTGCTGCAATTGCTGCCATATATGGATGAACGGCTGAAGACGGCCTATTTCAGTCTTTTGACCACTGCCCCTCAGCTATATCCATATTTGGTTCAAGTAGAGCAGGTAGAGCGGCTGAACGGCTTCCGCAGCTTTGACTTTCGGATTACGCTGAGAGCCTATCCAACAGTGGGGCCGCATATCAGTGTGGGGGAGGATCTGTTTACGTATAGAATCTCATCATCGCAAGTCGAGCTAATCAACTACAAGCACCTAAAGGGACCGGAGCGGCATCAATTCCCGCCAAATTACCTGGATATGTTAAGGTGAAATATAAATGAAGCAGGCTTTTTTGATAAACCTTCTGGAGTTGTGGCGCGTTAGCCTTTATAATATGACGAGAATATAGAATAAAGGAAAAGGTGTAACTTCATGAGCATATTAAATGTAGAAAAGCTTAGTCACGGCTTCGGCGACCGGGCCATCTTCACCGATGTCTCCTTCCGTCTGCTGAAGGGTGAGCATATCGGTCTGATTGGGGCCAATGGTGAAGGTAAATCGACCTTCATGAATATCATTACCGGTAAACTGCAGCCGGACGAAGGCAAAGTGGAATGGGCGAAGCGGATGCGCGCCGGTTATCTGGATCAGCATGCGGTGCTTCAGCAGGGGCAATCCATCCGGGATGTGCTGCGCGGAGCTTTCCAATACCTGTTCGATATGGAACAAGAGATGAACGACATGTACGGGAAGATGGGGGATGTGACCCCTGAGGAGCTGGAGCAGCTGCTGGAGGATGTCGGAACGATTCAGGACATGCTGACCAGCCAGGATTTCTATATGATCGATGCCAAAATCGATGAAACCGCACGCGGACTCGGCTTAACCGACATCGGTCTGGACAAGGACGTCAACGACCTCAGCGGCGGTCAGCGGACCAAGGTGCTGCTGGCGAAGCTGCTGCTGGAGAAGCCTGACATTCTGCTGCTCGATGAACCTACGAACTATCTGGATGAACAGCATATCAACTGGCTGAAGCGTTACTTGCAGGAATACGAGAATGCCTTCATTCTGATCTCGCATGACATTCCGTTCCTGAACAGCGTCATCAACCTGATCTATCATATGGAGAATCAGTCGCTGTCGCGTTATGTGGGCGATTATGAGTATTTCCAGCAGGTGTACGAAGCGAAGAAATCGCAGCTGGAGTCCGCATTCAAGCGCCAGCAGCAGGAGATTGCCGATCTGAAGGACTTCGTGGCCCGCAATAAGGCCAGCGTCGCTACCCGCAATATGGCGATGTCCCGGCAGAAGAAGCTGGATAAGATGGAGGTCATCGAGATCGCCAAGGAGAAGCCGAAGCCGCAGTTCAACTTCAAGCAGGGGCGGACGTCCGGCAAGGTGATTTTTGAGACCAAGGATCTGGTGATCGGGTATGACTCCCCCTTGTCGCGTCCGCTGGACCTGAGCATGGAACGCGGGCAGAAGATCGCTCTCGTCGGTGCGAACGGTATCGGTAAAACCACGCTGCTGCGCAGCATTCTCGGCCAGATTCAACCGATTTCGGGTACAGCCAGACTTGGCGATCTGCTGGAAATCGGGTATTTCGAGCAGGAAATGAAGGAATCGAATTACAACACCTGTATTGAGGAGATCTGGAACGAATTCCCGTCCTACTCCCAATTCGAGATTCGGGCAGCGCTGGCGAAGTGCGGCCTGACCACCAAGCATATTGAGAGTAAAATTGCTGTCTTGAGCGGCGGCGAGAAAGCCAAGGTGCGTCTCTGCAAGCTGATTAACCGTGAGAGCAATCTGCTCGTACTCGATGAGCCGACCAACCATCTCGACGTCGATGCGAAGGAAGAGCTGCAGCGTGCGCTCAAAGCCTATAAAGGCAGCATTCTGCTAATTTCGCATGAGCCTGAATTCTACCGTGATATCGTGACCGATACCTGGAACTGCGAGTCATGGACGACCAAAGTATTCTAAAGAACCGGCAATAACGCCGGTGTAGAGCTTGACCCGTAGGAGGGGAACTTTGTGAAAAGTGACTCTTACGGGTCATTTATATGAGCGCAGAGTAAGGATGCAGGGGGATCATATGAACGCAGTGAATGAGGAAACAGTCGTGAAGCCATCCAAACGCAGTCTGATCAATGTGATCATCGACGGCATTTCCGGAATTTTTCTTCCCATAGTTAATATATTGAGCGCAGCAGGCATCATGAAAGGGCTTCTTGCAGGCGCGGTTGCACTGGAGCTCATCAGCAAGACCGAAGGCACCTATACGGTGCTGAATGCGATGGCAGACAGCCTGTTCCATTACCTTCCGCTGCTGCTGGCGTTTACGGCAGCCCGTAAATTCGGAGCCAATCCTTTTACGGCGGTTGTTATAGGCGGGGTTATGTTATATCCCAGTCTGACTACACTGTTCGAGAACAACGAAATTATTGTGTTTATGGGCATGAGCATTAAGCCGGTGAATTATCCGGCGAGCGCGATTCCTATCATTCTGGCGGTAGGCCTGCTGGTCTACGTGGAGCGGTTCTGTGTCAAAATACTACCGGAGGTCATCCGCAGCTTCTTCACTCCGCTGATCTCTGTGATCGTGGTATCATCGGTGACACTGCTGGTATTCGGACCGATGGGGGCGCTGGCCGGGGATGCCCTGGCAGACGGGTACCGTACAGTGTACAATTTCAGTTCAGTCGGCGCCGGAATGGTACTGGGGGCGATCATTCAGCCGATGGTGATCTTCGGACTGCACTGGAGTCTGGTGCCGCTGGCAATCAACAACATCAGCACGGGCGGTTCTGACACGATCCTGGCGCTGATGGGTCCTGCTGCCTTCGCCCAGGCGGGAGCCGCGCTCGCGGTATTCATCAAAGCCAAAGACAAGCAGTTCCGTACCCTAAGCCTGTCGGCATCGATATCGGCCTTGTTCGGTGTGACGGAGCCGGCCATGTTCGGGGTCAATCTGCCGCTGCGTAAGCCGATGATTATTGTCTGCTGTGCAGGCTCGATTGGCGGCGGGATGGTAGGGATGTTCGGCTCGTCTGCGATTTCGTTCGCTTTTCCGGGGCTGGCTACGCTGCCTGCTTATCTGGGGGACGGCTTCGGCGGATTCCTGATCGCATGTGCCACCGGGTTCCTGATTGCCCTGATTGCTACACTGGCGGTGAAGCTGGGACCGGAGCCTGTCATTGAACCTTCCGCCAAGCCATAAGATTGGAGGATCACATGAGAGCCATTAGAAGAACCAAGACGGTGGAAGGCACTTCCATTCCCGGAATTATCCATAACGGAGGAAGTTATTTCTATATCAATGTGGATGTGTACGAAGACGGCATGGTCAATTGCTGGGAGCTTACAGATCTTAAGGGCTTATCCGGCAAAATAAATTCGGGCTGGTTAACGCCGGCCGTCCCCGCCGGGGAGCAGCTGTCCATTCATGGACTCGGAGCATACACCGTGGAGTCAGCGAAGTGGACATACGATGCAGCAGGCTATTACCGGCATATACAGGAAACGGTTAGCTTGCTGAACCCTGAGCTTACGAATATCTATGAGATTTCGGTCCGGGAGCAGGAGCGGAATGAAGCGCGCCGCATTGCCCATTCTCCGACAGCTACAGAGTTCTATGTATCCAGCGAGACCTTTTACCAGACTGTTGAGGGCAAAAGCATCCACCTGTTCATGAAGTACGGCGGTCAGAATTACTTAGCCGCTGCTGTCGTGTATAAGGATGGCCGGGTAGTCTTATATAATCTGCCTGCGGAAGCCGAGTATCGGCTGGAGGAGCTGGACGGGCTTTTTGCGGATGGGACGCTCTTCACGGCCATTGATGCCTCTACTCCGGTGCAAATTCTGCAATTGGGCGAGGTAACGTTATCCGAATCGCTGTATTCTGCCGATGCAGAGGAGAAGCTCAAAGAGCTGCACAACCTCCACAAGCAGCTTAACGGCGAACAAACGGCGCATGAAGCGTGCCGGGCTGCCTATTACGCCTATCTGGAGAATCCGAGTGAGTACTACCGGGAGCAGCTTAGAATCAAGTATGAGCTGGTGCCGGAGCATGAACGGATGTATCTTGGCGATATGGATACGAAGGATTGGGATTACCAGCGAATTCTGTATCATCCGGAAGAGACACGGGAAGTGTGAGTGCGGCGGGATTATCTCCGCTATGGGTTTCGGGAATGGGATGCTATACTACTATAAGTATTGAAGTGAAGAGATAGAGGGTGGCAGGATGGAGACAATCAGCTTTCATTATGGACGGCATATTTCCAAGGTAGCACGGGCGCTATATTTTCATTCTTGGAAATCTATATTGTCCATTGGTGTTCAAGCGGTATTCATAGCGGTGTGCATGATTCTATATGCTCAGAACCAATCGGTTATTCTGCTCGGGATCTCGATCACGCTGATTCTGACCATGGGGATGTCGATCGTGATGCGAACCTTGCTTTTACCGAAGATTTTGTCGGCAGATACAAGGTACAATAAGGAATTTGAATATCTGTTCGATGCAGAGGGGATCAATTTCAGTCCGGAAAAGGATGCTTCCGTGATGACATGGGGCTCCTTCACCCGGGTATGGGAGAACCAGAGCTACTATCTGCTGTTCCACGGGCCGCAGGAGTATTGGTTCGTTGCGAAGCAATCGTTCGAGGATGCCGCACAGGAGCATAAATTCAGAGCGTATGTGTCAGATCACCGCAAGATTAGCAGTGGCGTGATTTGGTGATAAAAAAAGAAGGACATGCTATATGGCATGTCCTTTTCTGTACCTGGGGAGCAGGCACTTAGCCTCAGCTATACCCGCCAAAAGCTTGTACAGTCCGCCTTGTCGGCGATATTGAACTCGATTAACTGTCTCAGCAGGCCGTAATCCACCGGATTCGTCCATTTCATGCGGATCAGCAGCTTGGTGTGATCTACGCCGCCTTGCTTCAGGACCTCCGCGAAATGATCCATGCCCGCTTTTTCCGGGGCGACGGCCATATGCCCTTTGGCTACACTGAAGCCGATAATGTACGTTCCGTGATCGGTGAACATCGGCTGGTTCCAGGCGATTCTAGGTTCAAGCTGCGGGAATTCCTGCAACACCCAGGCGAGTACTTCCTCCACCGTAGCCCGGTGCACCGGATCATCAATCTTCGCCAGATACTCAGCAAACACATCCATGGTTCATCCTCCTGATCTCTGTCAGCCCTTATGCCATCCATAATATCTTGTAGCCGCAGGATAGTCAAAAACTTTAATAAATAAATTTCATTAAAAAAGTGGCTAAAAATATGCTTGATATGGATATGTGGTCAGAACCCTCTCCCTTCCTCATTCCAGCATTTCCCTGTATGATAGAAGAAGCTTGTTGCTCTCAGGATAAATGAGAAGGGGGATAGGGATGGAGAAGATGATTGGGTTCAAGGGCAAACGTCCTGCTGAAATGCCGGCGACTATAAGTGTGTTGGCCCTTATGGTATTCTGGATATACTATTTCCTTCGCTTTGACCGAACTACTCCGCTGGAGTATTTGTTGGTCTATCTCGTCGTTGGAATCGCAACCGCCGTTGCAGCAATAATGATCATTCGCTTACTGACCTTTAACCGAGCGTTCAACATAGAGATCAGGCCGGATGCCCTGCAGATTAAGAATGTAGAGATTGAAGCCTCTACTATTAAGCGGATTTTCATCAAAGGCTACTTCATGCCCGTGATCGCAGTTAAGCCCAAAGGCTATCTGCTGGTTAGTTATAAATACTGTTTTCGCTTCCCGGAGCAGGAGGATCAGGGGATACGGGCGCTAACGGAATGGGCAGAGCATCATCAGATCGAAGTAGTATATAAGAAGTTTGTTAGATGGATGTAAGTAACCAAGGTAATAGACGATAGGAGGAGCTAATCGTATGAAAGTCACCGGATTCAGTCATATCACACTTAAGGTACGCGATCTTAAGGCATCTCTGGAGTTCTATCAGGGCATTCTGGGTATGAATGTCAGACACCGCGGCCGGATCGATGCCTATCTGGAGTGGGGCAGCGCTTGGGTCTGTCTACTTGAGCGAACGGTTACCAAGGAGCCTTTAGACGAATTCGCCGGGATGGATCACGTAGCTTTTTATATCGCAGAGGAAGATTTCAATGATGCTGTAGACATCCTGCAGAAGCATCACGTTGAGATCGTCAGAGGACCCGTTCAGCGGGGCACCGGCTGGTCGGTGAATTTCCTGGACCCGGATGGGATTCAGCTGGAGCTGCATACTTCCACTCTGGATGAACGGATGAAGGTCTGGCGTTAGGCGGAGTACAGCAGTTAATATGCAAATAGAATCAAGTAGAAGCGGGGTGCGGGATGAATAAACCTTTTCATGACATGCTGACATCGGAAAATGAGCTGAGAGAGCTTCTGGGCTATCCGAGTGAAGTGGTGAAGCGTAAATCGATCCATCAGCTGGATCATCACTGCCGTGATTATATAGCGATGTCCCCTTTGTTATTCTTGTCCACAGCAGATGAACACGGGTCTTGCGATGTCTCTCCGCGCGGGGATGCGCCCGGTTCGGTGCTGGTGCTGGATGAAGGGCATCTGGTCATTCCTGAGCGGCCGGGGAACCGCAGATTGGACTCTTTGCTGAATATCCTGGCCAATCCGCATATCGGTCTGATTTTTGTGATCCCGGGACTTGAAGAGACCCTGCGGGTTAACGGGCAAGCCTATATCATTAAGGATGAGCCTATTCTGGACCGGATGAGAGCCAGAGGCAAGCGGCCTGCGCTGGGGATTGGGGTGAAGGTGGAGGAATGCTATATGCACTGTGCCAAGGCCTTCAAAAGATCGCAGGTCTGGACCCCCGGCACCTGGCCTGCTGAAGCCTTGCTCCCGTCTGCTCCGGCCATCATCACGGCTCATGTGAATGCAGCAGAGTTCACGGAGGAAGTAGTGCGGCGCGGGATAGAGGAGAGCTATGAGAAGCGGCTGTATTAAGAAGAGGAGTGAACGGCGGGGATGGATGCAGATCCGCAGAACAGAGAGCTATTCGCTGAATATGGTGCATTTGATCTGGGCGGGGCCTGAGGAACAACAACTATGATCTGAAGGTGAGGGGAATGCGAAATGGTGGACAGTATTATTTTTGATCTGGATGGCACGTTATGGGACCCGACGGAGACTGTAGTGGGCGGATGGAATCATGTGATTAAGGGCTATCTGGGAGCGGCACATGAAATAACTATAGAAAATTTACAAGGCATTATGGGTCTGCCGGTGCCGGAGGTTGGCCGGAAGCTGTTCCCTGATACGGATGAGGATACCCGGCAGAAGATTATGGATGAATGTTGTGACATGGAGTGTCTTGTTCTGTCGCAGCAAGGCGGAAGGTTGTACGCTCGGGTGGAAGAGGTGCTTCAGGCACTGTCAGCGAAATATAAGCTGTTCATCGTAAGTAACTGCCAGACGGGGTACATTGAGGCTTTTTATGAGTATCACGGGTTGCAGAAGTATTTCACAGACTACGAGAATCCGGGGAGAACCGGACTGTCTAAGGGAGAGAACATCAGGCTGGTCATGGACAGAAATCATCTGATGAGTGCTGTCTATGTAGGCGATACAGAAGGGGATAGGAAGGCGGCGGGGTTCGCGGGGATTCCTTTTGTATATGCGGGATACGGCTTCGGCGAAGTGGGCAGTTATGATTATGTGATTGACCGGCTGGATGGGATATTGGATTTGTTCTAAATCACCCTTCGGATAAGAGACGTCCCTTTCTGCAAAAGCCAGAGCTGTCCTCCAGCCATTCCACGGCTCGGAAGACAGCTCTTTATGCTAGGATCAGACGGCTGTCCAGCCCCCGTCTACATACAGCGTCTGGCCGGTCGTGTAGCTGGAAGCATCCGAGGCGAAGTAGAGGACAGCGCCGTTCAATTCATCGGGGTTGCCGGGACGGCCCATGGGGCATAGCGTATTGTACTGCTCCAGAAAGTGATCCTGATAAAGCGCGCGGGTCATCCCGGTTGGGAACAGGCTGGGGCCGATCGCATTCACCGTAATTCCAAAAGGCGCGAGGGTTGCGCCCATGCCGCGGGTCAGATTCACAACAGCGCCTTTGGAGGCATTATAGGCATGAAGGGCGGCCAGCTTGCTGCCGTTCACACCGCAGATGGAAGCAAGGTTAATAATGCGGCCTTGCTGGCGTTCTTTCATCGCCGGGATCACCGCTTTGGACATGAGATAAATACTTTTCACATTGGTATCCATCACCCGGTCCCATTCGGCTTCCGCCAATTCCTCGACAGAGCCTGCGGAGGCGACCCCGGCGTTATTCACCAGGATATCGATCCGCCCGAAGGACTCCAGAATGCTTGCTACCGCTGACGTAATATCGTTGCCGCAGGTTACGTCACATTGGAGCGGCAGCGCCCGGCGGCCTTGGGCTTCAATCTGCTCCCTTATCGCATCCAGCTTGTCCAAGCTTATATCCAGCAGGGCCACATCCGCCCCTTGCCCAGCCAGAGCTTGGCTCAATTCCGCGCCTATTCCCCCTGCTGCTCCCGTCACCACCGCTGCTTTTCCGCTCAAATCCAATAGATTTCTCATAAGAACCCCTCCTTCAGGTCCACCAATCCCAGCGAAGGTTGGAATAGGGGAGGAACTGGGCCGGATCGACCTTTGTTAGGACCTCACCGCGCTCAAGGACGGTATTGCTGACGGTGTACATGCCGCCCAGCATACGGACGACTTCCAGCTCGGCCCAAGGGTCATGCGGAGAGTCCTGCAAGTGAATCTCGACTTCTGCCGCTCTGCGCACGCTGATATCCATAGAAGCCGTCTGCCGGATCAGCAGCGGTCCCAGATCAAAGCCGCGGCCATCCGGAGACTTGGAATACTTCATGTTGAAGACAGGCAGGCCGTTACCGTAATGTGCGAAGATGATACTCTCACTGTCTGCGGCATTCATGGTACCGCTAAGCGCAGCCTCAACGTGGAAGAATTCGGTGCCCCTCCGCGAGACGCTGCCTGCCACATGCTGATCCTCCTTCTGCAGACTGATGTCGGCCATCTTCTTGGGGAAGCCGTAAATCTCACGCCCCAGACCCATCGCGATATCATCGCTGATCGGCATCGACAGACAGTAAGTCCCCGGTTGTCCGTTGTAGGCTGCCAGGACGAAGACCGCGGCTTCCCGGTAAGGCTCGCAGAAGCTGGTGCGGGGATAGTTGGCTACAAAAGCGTGCACAAGCGGTCTTGGACCCGGCGTAAGCGGGGCAGGCAGAATCCTGCGGATTACCTCGGGAGAGGTCTCCCAATAGACGGTTAAGGTCTCGGCATTATAGAAGGTCGTGGGTGTATTAATTCTCTTGGCAATCTCATTTACATCTTTGACAAAGCTGCTCATCGGAAGCGCCTCCTGTGATTTAGGGTCACGACTAATGTAACATGACCCTTCCAGTGATTATATATATGGTAAATATAAAAATAAATGGGAAATTTGTGCGCGGCGCACTATAATAAGCAGTGGGTGAGAGCGATGAGTGTTACCTTTGAACAGATTAGCAGACATTTTACCAGGCAAGCCGTACATATCCAGTGGAACCAAACGTTAACAACAGAGTATGCGGATACGATGCTGATTACGAAGAGCCTGACTCATTTTGCACCTGAATGGATCTATGTGGGCCACCGCTCCAGATTGCCGGATCACGCAGAAGGGTGGGAGCAGGCCAGCCTGATGCTGATCAATGACGCTGTGGAGCCTGGCGGGCCGCTTCAGCAGAGGTACAGCGGACAGAACCGTATTGAGTTCAAGGCAGAAGCGGATGTATTCGAGATTTATAATCAGACCCGGGCGCTGTTCCTGAAAGAGGCTGAACGGGAGCAGGCCAAGGGCAGAATGCTTGAGGCCTGTGTCGCCGGCAAAGGTCTGGATGCTATCGTCTCGGCAGCGGCGGAGCTGCTGGGCAATCCGGTGATTATCATCGATGGAAGCTACAGGATTCTGGCTTCTTCGGACTGTGGCGGGGTTACCGATCCTATCTGGAGCGATAATCTGCACAAAGGCTATTGTTCCTATGACTTCATAGCCGCCGTCCATCAGATGAAATGCGTGCAGACCGGCATAGAGTCGCTGGAGGCTTACGAAGTGGAATGCAGCGGAAGCCAGGTGACCAAGCTGGTTGCTAAGGTCAGGATCGGCAGCAAGCCTGTCGGCAATGTGATTGTGCTGGGCAGCACACGCCCGATTCACCAGAAGGACCATGACCTGGCCGGATTTACAGCAGAGCTGGTGGCAGCGGAAATGGCGAAGAACAGCTTTTACCGGAATTCCGGCCAGGCTGAATATGAAGAACTGATCTATGGGCTGTTAGAGAATGAGGAGAGCGGGCAGATGCTGGTCCAGGAGAGACTGCGGAGCGGCAAGCTTCTTCCGAAAGGCAGACTGTCCGTGCTGGTGCTGGATCTGGCGGGATATGAGGCGGCAAGCAAATACAACGGATATCTGAGGGATCAGCTGCACCAGTACTTCAGGGAGGAACGCCTGATCTTTTACCATGAGCATATGGTGGGGGTCTGCGAAGGGGACGCTGTGGCGTCCAGGTCAAGAGGGGATGAACCTGGCTTGCGGGAATTCCTGGTCACCCATCAGATCCGCCTGGGGATCAGCCGGGAATTCACAGACCTCACGGACTGCCGCAAATATTATCTGCAAGCGCTCAAGGCCCTGGAGATTGGGCGGATGGTCTGGCCTCACGAGCCGCGCGTGTTGTACGCTGATGTGCTGCTATATGACCTGTTGTCCCCGTATGCGCAGCGCGATTCCCGGGAGGTCAGCCATCCGGCACTTACGGTCCTGCGTGAATTCGATGAGAAGCATCATGCCGACCTGTACCATACCCTCTATAGCTATTTGAAGAACAACCGTCAGCTGCAAAAGACCGCCGATGAACTATTCGTCCACCGCAACACCCTCCGTTACCGCTTACGCCAGATTGACGAGCTGATTCAGCTTGACTTGAGCCAGATCGATCAGGTGCTAAGGCTGTATATGTCGTATCAAATGACAGATTATCTGGATAAGCTGAACGCAGCGGGAGTAACGTTTCATCCTGATTCATCATTGTGAAGCCGATCTATCTGCTGCGCATCAGCTTCATGCAGACCTGAGGTTCTTCCTCCACTTCCCGGCACGGCTCACACACTTGAAATCCAAACTTGCGCACAGTGGCCATCGACGCAGCGTTGTGCGGATGGGTCAGGATATAGATAGAGTCCACATCAAGGCGGGTGAAGCACGTGTCGAGCAGTACGGGCAGGGCCTCCGACATATAACCTTGTCCCCAATAGTCCTTCCAGATGTCATAACCGATCTCCACCTGCTTCCGCTCCGGGTCCCAGTAATGATTGCCGCAGGTGCCAATGAAGACACCGGTCTCCCGGTCAAACATTCCGTAGCGGTGGTGGCCTTTGCCTTCAGGCTGGGCATAGTGCTGAATGATCTCGATAGCTTCGTTATAATCGCACGGCGGTTCACTGAAGTACCTGCACATGTCAGGGTCCGAGAATTGCTTGTAGACCGCATCGGTGTCCTCCAGATTCAGGAGGCGGAAGTGCAGACGGCGTGTTGTTAAAGGTTTGGATTGATTCATTGATGTAGTCTCCAGTTCATCAAGCAATATTGTATACTCTCATTATGGGAGCGTATATTCAGGCTGTCTATGAACGTGAACGGTATGTTAATGTATGGTAAAATATAAGCACTACGTCTATTTATTGAAGGGGTGTGCCTATGAGGCCGAAGAGATTAACCAAAAACCTGGCAGCCGCACTTGCATCTGCAGTATTGTTCACGGGTACCGGAATTACCGTTCTTGGCGCTTTCCCGCAGAAGATCGAGGCAGCGGCAGCGAAGCCTACACCAGCCTTCAGCTTATTCGAACAGAGACTGCAGAAGCCGTCTTCCCTTGGCCTGGCCCAAGCTACGCTGGTTAACCGGATCAGTCAGATGACGCAGACAGAGGCGAATCTAGCAGTGCTGCATTTGGAGAATGCACTGAAGGCTTACCTGCCTACTGCAACCAAACGTCTAAGCGCGCCTGTTGTTCAACTGAATATCAAGAATATATATACTCCCGGCATGCCAATGGCGCTCGCACGCTCCAAGGTGAGACAGGCGGAGGTCCGTATAGTCCTCCAGGATCTGGAGGGTATGGGCTACAAGCTGGCGCTGGATGACGAATTTGTTCCTGCCATTCCTTACAAGAGCTTCAAAGTCTTCAAGCCGTACGTCAGCAAAGACTTGCAGGTCTATATTGACCTGATGGCCGTAGAGTCGGAGCAGCCGACAGTAGCTGGCGGGAGGTTACAGGTAGACTGGTATCAGGTGTTGGAGCGGGCTGTGCAGGTCGAGTCCTTTGTGCAGACGTATAAGACCTCTAACCGTGCTGCCGCAATGACAGAAGCTCTGGAACGGGCGAAGAGGATTGTTTTCAACGGCACACCGAAGACTCCGTTGTTCGACAAGAAGACACAGATCATGCTGGAAAAGGCAGCGATCGCGTATGAGAATTCTCTATCCGAAGCAGGCCCGGAACAGATTGAGGGCAGCAGGCTGTTGACCCAGCTGGATGATTTCCTGCTGCTGGTTGAGCAGAACGGGGACAAGCGAACACAGGCAGTGACAGATTATCTGGAAGCTTTATGAGCTTGAAGCAAGAATGAGCGTAATATAGTGAAGAAACCGGGCTGTTCTCGAAGCAGCCCGGTTTCTTGGCGTGCATGCCCAGGGCTGAAAGACCTGCAAAGCATATCTTCCTATAGGCCGGAAGCGTCATAAATCACAGAATAGGAAAACGATTACAATTATAATGTAAGCGTTATCTACTGATCGTTTACATTTATACGCAAAGGGAGGAAGATGGCTTTGAGTACACACAAGATGTCCTTTAACATGCTTGTCTTTACCGGTTTTAGCCTTCAGTATGCATTAATGCATCTCTTATCTGCAGGTGAGGTGATCGTGATTTCATCCGCTGAGCTTATCCTTTATATGGTGCTTACCTTTGCCGGGCTCGGCAGATTCTTCCGGCGCAGAAGGCAGCTTCTGAACGAGAGGGGCTGCGGAAGCACCGGACTTTTTTTCAGCGTGTTATGGACGGTCTCGCTCTGCTCCCAGTTCCGTAAGGAGAACTACCCGGATGCGCTGACTGTGATTAATTCGCTGGGCCTGTCAGCTGCCGGACTCATTCTGATTACCGAAATTATTGTGTTATTTAAGGTATAGACACGGAGTTGATCGGTACATTCTCCTCTTCTTTTTAATAGCCCGCATCGTCCATGTAGTGCCTGCTGATCTCACGGACTCTGTCCTGGATCAGAAGCTTCAGCTCAAGCGGCTCCCGGATACGGATCGCTGTACCGAACGACAGCAGATACTTGGGGAGGTACTTGTTCATGGACGGAACATCGAGCAGGAACCGTGCCTCCCGGTCGGTCCGTTCCGTCAAATAGTGACGCAGATGCCAATTGCTGCACAGCTTGTTCAGCGTATCCGGCTCCCCTTCGATGCGGATAACCGCAAGGGGGCCGTCTTCTTCCCGCTCCTCTTCCGCCTGGCTGCGGAAGTAATCTGACACAGAGAACTGCTCCGGCCGCTCGAAGCAGTTCTCTGTCAGCTCCAGCGCGGCAATGCGGTCCACACGGAAGGTCCGCATGGCCCTGGACTGGTGGCAGAACGCGACCACATACCATTCGCTGCGGTCATAAGCCAGGCCATACGGATCGGCATCACGTTCATCGGCCTGCGCAGAATTCACCTTGCGGTAGGTGAGGTGTACGGTTCGTCCGTCCTTTACCGCCTGCTCAAGCTCCCGCAGCAAGGGAACCACAGACGGCGCACGGGACGGAGCAATGACATCGAGGCCGCTTGTTTGAAGCGACAAGTCATGGCGCTGTTCTTCGTGCAGTCCGTTCTCCACCTTCTTGAGGGCGCTCTCCAGCTCCTTCGCATAAGGATAACCTGCGCCTACCGCGAATTTATAAGCATCTACCAGTGCCTTCAGCTCTAACGCATTGAAGAACAGCGGGGTCTCGCTGAAGCTGTCCAGAATATACACTCCGCCGTCATGCCCGGCTTCCGCAACCACCGGGACGCCGCTGGCACCAAGCGCATCTATATAACGGTACACGGTACGTACGCTGATCTCCAGACTGTCCGCAATCTGTGCGGCAGTGAGTTTTTTTCCGGCCCGCAGCATCCATAACATAGCCAGCATATTATCCCATTTTGCCAATTGTGTCTCTCTCCCAAGCCCGCCATTCATTCATCCGGTGAACGGCGGGCATTTTTTTCTCAGTCTACCATTTAATATTCTGCTGTTCCATCCGCTTTATGCTATGATGTGAAATATGGTATTTTCTGAGAGAGGAGGAGGAGGCGCTTTATGATCACTTTTAAAAAAATCATGCAGATTATTGGTCTTAGTGTTCTGGTCACGGGTGCGACTCATTCCCCGGCCCCGGCTGCAGCAGCTTCCGGTTCCAACCAACCCGCCCAGTTACCCGCGATTCAAATCTATCTGAATAACTTGCCGATCACCACCTCCGCAGGAGGAGCCACACTGATGAATGGGACTGTGATGCTCTCACTGGACAAGCTATATGTCAGTGGGGCTACAGTTAGTTATGATGAACATACGAGGATGATCACCATTAATAACCTGTTCACGACAGGCAGCATGAAGATCGGCAGCCGGAATGCCTCTGTGAACGGGAAGCAGATCACCTATTCCGCAGCCTTCCAGCAGGTGAATAAGCAGCTATACATACCTTTGCGGTTCGTGAATGATGCCATTGGCGGATCACTGGACTGGAATGCTAAGAAACGTGAAGCGTTCATCAGCTATCCTCAATTTGTCGGCGACGGTATGACACACAAGAATGCGTATTTCTTGAACGGGGTGGACGGCACTTTATACAAACGTGATGCTGCGGGAGCAGTTCACTCTGTGGGAGTCTCTTCAGGCAAGCTTGAGCCTTATTATATTGCGGGCACGCAGATTACCTCGGTGAAGATTGCTGAGGATGCGGACCTTGTGACGATTCAGAACTCTAACGGTGAACCTGCAATGAATCTGTCGGTATACCACCTGTTTGTGGCCAAAGGAGCGATTCTGCGCCAATCCAAAGCGAACTATTGGCAGTTCACTCCAGAGGATCTGAAGACGTATGGCGGTAACGCCGTGATGAACGATGGTCATGCGGTCCGTCTAATCGCCCCCGATGGCTCTGTCAGGCAGACCTGGAATCTGTCGAAGCTGGCAGGAACGCCAGATGAGACCTATGCTATCGAAGCCATAGGCGGGAACTTTCTGATAGCCCGTTCTTCCAAGGAAGGTTTGCTGACGCTACTGGATATCGGCGCTAACCGGGCGGTCCTCCTCTACAAGGAATTCGGAATTGATCCGCTGGATATGACAGGATTTAAATACGATGGGATTCAATTTGCAGGGAGCAGTGATGACGAATCAGAACTGCGGTTTGAGTTCACCGGTAGTAAGAAGGAGAAGCAATCTTTTACTTATCTGTTGGGTGGGGTTTGATGGAAGAGTAGAGGGGAAATATAAGGATAAGCGAAACAAACTCTTGTGTTCATCGCAGGGGTTTGTTTTTTTATGCGTTTAATCTTTATATGATATTTAATTTTAATTAAATAATAATTATGTTGAAATAATATTTCAGTAATGTTATTCTGCATTTAGAGAGCGATTTCATAAACGGAAAAGGATGATGGAAATCATGTTAGAGCATTTGACAACGGAGACCCGCAATAAGAAGACAATGAACCTGGATGAATTAACACCGCTTGAACTTCTGGAAGTGATGAATGAAGAAGACCACAAGGTTGCACAAGCAGTGAAAGTAGTCATACCGCAGATTGCCGAAGCCGTGGAAGTGATTACAATGGCGATCAAACAAGGCGGACGTTTAATTTACATGGGGGCTGGAACAAGCGGCCGTATCGGCCTGCTGGATGCTGTTGAATGTCCGCCAACCTTTGGAACAGCACCTGAGGAGGTAGTCGGGCTAATTGCCGGGGGAGAGAGGGCGTTTATCAAGGCAGTCGAAGGTGCAGAGGACAATGAACAATTAGGGATGCAGGATCTACAGGATATTAAGCTGACAGCCTCAGATGTTGTCGTCGGCATCGCCGCCAGCGGACGCACACCCTATGTAATCGGCGGATTAGAATATGCCAATTCTATTGGAACCCCCACGGTGGCCGTGAGCTGCAACAAAGATTCAGCGATTGGAAGAATCGCCGGGATTGCGATTGAAGTCGTAAATGGACCGGAAGTGTTAACCGGGTCAACACGTTTGAAGGCAGGGAGTTCGCAGAAATTAATCTGTAATATGCTTTCAACCGCTTCCATGATTCGGACGGGCAAAGTATATGGAAATTTAATGGTGGATGTACAGTTAACCAATGAAAAGCTCGTAGAACGTGCCAAACGGATTGTGATGGATGCAACAGATTGTGATGCGGACACGGCAGAGGATTATCTGAACCGGGCAGGCCGCAAACCGAAGATTGCTATTGTGATGATTCTTACGGGGCTAACTAAAGAAGAAGCTGTGCAACGGCTGGAAGAATCTCAAGGCTTCGTCCGTCAGGCGATTCAATAATACGATAAGAAGAAGGGGGCAACAACATGAGTAAATATCATGATTTAGCGGTCAAAATATTAGGGGCCATCGGCGGCCGTGCGAATGTATCTGAGTACACCCATTGCATGACTCGTCTTCGTGTAACCGTTGTGGACCGCAGCCGGATCGCTGAAGCAGACTTGAAGCATATCGACGGGGTTCTGGGAGTAGTGGATGATGAAACCTATCAAGTCATTCTCGGACCTGGAGTTGTAACCAAGGTAGCTGAAGAATTCGGTAAAGTGTTAGAAGAAAGCAGCTCTGAGAGCGACTGTTCAACTTCGGCTGAACAATTACAGGCAAAGGGCGCACAAATGAAAGCGCAGCTGAAGAAGAAGAATGACACGCCGTTCAAGAACTTTTTGCGCAAAATAGGAAGTATCTTCATACCGCTTATTCCTGCCTTCGTGGGTGCGGGCTTAATTGCGGGTATTGGCTCGATTCTATCGAATAATATTACAGCGGGCAACCTGGATACTGCAACCTGGCAGCAATATGTAACGATATTAAATGTAATTAAAAATGCGATTTTTAGCTACCTGGTTATCTATGTCGGCATTAATGCAGCCAAGGAATTTGGCGCTACTCCTTCTCTGGGAGGAGTGATCGGCGGCGTAACGCTGTTAACAGGGGTTACAGCGGACCTTACGATTTCTAATATATTTACGGGTACACCTCTGACACCGGGTCAAGGCGGGGTTATCGGCGTTCTCATCGCCGTATGGATGCTGTCCATCGTTGAGAAATATTTGCGTAAAGTGATTCCTGATGCGGTTGATATTATCGTTACCCCTACAATCGCCTTGCTGGCTGTAGGGCTGATTACCATCTTTTTCATCATGCCGTTCGCCGGATTCATCTCCAGTAATTTAATCGGAGCGATTAACTGGACGTTAGAAGTGGGTGGAGCATTCTCAGGCTTTGTACTAGGAACAGCGTTCCTGCCGCTTGTTATGTTAGGGCTGCATCAGGTATTGACGCCGATCCACATTGAGATGATCAATGATTCAGGGATGACGCTGTTGCTTCCGATGCTGGCTATGGCCGGTGCGGGTCAGGTTGGGGCTTCCATCGCCTTATGGATTCGCTGCAAGAAGAATAAATCATTAACGAACATGATTAAAGGTGCCCTTCCGGTCGGTATTCTGGGCATCGGCGAGCCCCTGATTTACGGGGTTACTTTACCGCTGGGCCGGCCGTTTATTACAGCTTGTATCGGCGGCGGGATTGGCGGGGCAGTCATTGGTTTATTCGGCAACGTTGGAGCCATTGCTATTGGCCCTTCCGGGGTTGCGTTAATTCCCTTGATTGCGGGTGGATTATGGCTGAAATACGTAATAGGCTTAGTTGCAGCTTACGCTGGCGGATTTATCGCTACTTATCTTTTCGGTACACCCAAAGAGGCTATGGCAGAACAGGATTAAGCGACCCTGAAAGAGTGAGGTGATTCCAGTGCTCGGAATTTCAATTTTTGTGGCGGACCGCCTATTCCAACAAAATGAGAATCGCCTTAAATGCCAGCACCTTAACCCCGGAATTCTTAGCAGCATTGAAAGGGCATTCCATTTGTCTTGAGAACATTGAGGCCTGGCATAATTATTACCCCCGCCCGGAGACAGGTCTGGATAAAGAACCGTTCATAGCGAAGAATAGGTGGCTGCAAGCGGAAGGGATTACGACGATGGCCTTTATTCCGGGGGACGGGCTGAAGAGAAAACCGTTATTTCAAAGTTTGCCAACCTTAGAGAAGCACCGGAATCAATCCTCTTTTCTAGCCTACCTGGAATTGGAGCAGGATTGTGCAGTGGACAAAATTTTCGTAGGCGATTTAACCCTTTCTGAAGACTCACAGATTCAATTTCAGCGGTATGAAGAAGGGATTATTCCTTTGCGGGTTACCCAAGAATGGCCTTATGCCTTATGGGATAAGATCCATCGCAACCGCCTTGACGCTGCCCGTGATGTGATTCGCTCCGAGACGGCACGGACAGATTCAGAACGATTTAGCATGACCCGAAGTATTACGCCTATGCATACAAACAAGCGGCCTAGAGGGACGATTACCGTCGATAATTATTTGTATGGCCGTTATGAACATGAGCTGCAGATCACCTTAAGAGACCTGCCGGCGCATGAAGCTGTTAATGTGATTGGTCATGTGATAGAAGAGGACCTTCCTCTATTAGACTATGTCAGCCAAGGGGGAAGACGCTTTAGCTTCACCGCTGCTACTTAATGATTACTCCCCTCTATTTTGTTACAATAAGGAGAATAGACTGAGGAGAGGAGTTAAGAACTTGGCAGCAGGAAGTATGATTTCTCAAATTGAACTGGTCTTAAATGAACTGCCGGAATCCGAAAAGAAAGTAGCGGAGTACATTCTTGCCAATGCTAAAGAAGTGATGCATATGAGCATACATGAGTTAGCAGCCAAAGCGGAGGCGAGCAGTGCGGCGGTTGTCCGTTTTTGCCGGTCATTGGGCATCGAGGGGTTCCCCGCGCTGAAGATCCGTTTATCCGCTGAAGTAGAGAACTCGAATTATGTGGGATACTTCGATGTTGAATCGAATGAAACGGTGCATTCCATTATTGACAAAATGTTATCGAATACAATCCTGACCTTTCAAAATACGGCCAGCCAACTGGATGCGCAGTCCATTGAGCAGGCCGTTAGCCTGCTGCAACAGGCCGAGGTGATTTATGTTTACGGGATCGGCGCCTCTTTTCTTATTGCCGAGGATGCAGCGCAGAAATGGCTCCGGCTTGGGAAAAATGTATACGCTATTTCAGATCGTCATTTATTGGCAGCGGCCATGGCCACGAAGTCAGAAAATGCGGTCTTCTGGGGCTTCTCGTATAGCGGCGAAACGAGTGAGGTCATCCAGCTCATTAAACGGGCCAAGGAGCAGGGCATTAACACCATCAGTCTCACGCGTCCTGGAAATAACAAGCTCTCCCAGCTGGCGGATGTGTCTTTGTTTACAGCCCGTGCGCCGGAAGCCAAGCTGCGCAGTGCGGCAACAAGCTCCAGATTCGCCCAATTATTTGTACTCGATATTGTTTTTAGCGTATATGCTTCAGCCGAGCATGATTTTACGGTGGAGCAGCTGGCGAAGACCCGGAAGATGATAGAAAACCTGTATGATTAATGTTGAACGCCTACACAAGCTGAACAGCGTTCTAATGTCTGGATATTTCATTTAAGATGGTTCATCCAGAACTCCCTCAAATCATCGATAAAAGTATGGGTAGCCTTGCTGATGTAACGGTCTGCCCGGTAGATTAAGCTGAGCTGGCGGATCGGCGGCGAGTCAAGGATGGGAATGGAGCGGAGTCCGCTCTCCTTCATCGCGTCCATGAGACTGCCGGGCTGCACGGTACCGCCAATCCCCGCCTTGACCAGCCGGATCAGCGAGGTGGCCGATCCGGTCTCCATGATCGGTTCCAGCGCGAAGCCGGCCTCCCGGCACGTATTCTCGACCAGCTCTCTGCCGATAAAGGTCCGCGGGTACATCACAAGCTGGAGATGCTGAAGCTCAGACAGCTCGATATGACTCTTGGCAGCGTAAGGGTGATCCTCGCGGACAATCAGATGATACGGCTCCCAGCCGAGATCAACCCTGGTTAACAGTTCATCGCGCGGCCCCTGGAGGCAGATCCCGATGTCCAGCTTGTTATCCAGTACTTCCTGCTGGATAATCGTCGAGGCGAACACCTGAAGCCGGATATTAGGATAATCCTGGTGGAACTTAACCAGCAGCGGAGTTAACTGGTAATCGAGGTCGGAAGGCAGCAGCCCTAGCCGGATGGTGCCGCGGTTATCCATGCGCAGCTCGTCAATCGCGGCCTTGGCGCTGCGTTCATTGTGAATCATCCGGGTGGCATAGTCCTTCAGGAGAGTACCGGCTTCGGTAAGGGCAATTTTTTTGCCGATCCGGTCGAAGAGGGGCAGTCCCAGTTCTCCTTCCAGTACCTTGATCTGCTGGCTTAGCGTGGGCTGGCTGATCCCCAGCTTCTCGGCGGCCCGGGTGAAATGCAGCTCTTGACAGACAGCCAGAAAATAATGCAAATGGCGGGTTTCCAATGGAATCACTCCGTTCATAGAATTATCATAGTTATATCCTATTATAATAATAGAAATAATAGTATTGAACAATACAAGGCACGCATATATACTCGAGCTAGACAAGAAACACACAAATTATATGGCTTGGAGTTGATATCGTTGCCTTTCCTGTTATTATTCATCGCCCTACTGGCTGCCTCATTAAATATGCGTCCGGTTATTACGTCCGTCTCTCCGCTGCTTAGCAATATTCAGGGGGACCTGGCAATGAGCAGTCTGCACGCCAGCCTTCTGACTACGCTGCCTGTTCTGTGTATGGGCTTATTCGCACCGGTTGCCGTGGGCATCAGCCGCCGCTTCGGTATGGAGCGTACAATCTTTGCCTCCATGGTGCTCATCGGGGCGGCCACTGCCGCACGCGGAGTGTTATCCTCGGCGGGTGGGCTTATTATCACGGCGCTCGCAGCAGGCGTAGGCATCGGGATTGCCGGTCCGCTGCTGTCAGGCTTCATCAAGCGTTATTTCCCCGGCCGCTCCGCTATGGTTAGTGTCTATTCTGCTGCATTAGTGCTGGGAGCATCCCTGGCAGCAGGGCTGTCTGTCCCCTTGTACACCTGGCTGGACAATTCCTGGCAGCTGTCGCTGGCGGTATGGGCCGTATTGTCACTGGTAGCTCTTCCTGCCTGGTGGAGAATTGCAGCTAAGCCGTCTGTACAGCCGGAGGCTCAGAGTGTGCATGCCAGACTGCCCTTGGCGAACAAGCGGGCGTGGCTGCTGACCGTATTCTTCGGCCTGATGGCCAGTGTCTTTTATTCGCTGACCGCCTGGCTGGCGCCGATAGCCATGTCTATGGGCTATAGCCGCCATGATGCGGGCAACCTGCTCACACTCTTCACCTTGATTCAGATTCCGGTGAGTATTCTGGTGCCTGTCCTGGTCGCCAGGTTCCAGCGTCGAACCTTATGGCTGGTGCTGTGCAGCCTGTTCGAGCTAAGCGGGCTGCTACTCCTGCTCGGCTCAGGTTCACCGTTCCTGAGCGCAATCCTGCTTGGGATCGGTGCCGGAGGATTGTTCCCGCTGGCGCTCATGCTGCCGCTGCTCATGACTCAGCGGGCGGAAGAGGTGAGTGCCTGGTCCTCCCTGAGCCAGGGAGGCGGTTATATCCTCGGAGCCCTGGGTCCGCTGGCGGTGGGCCGCATCCTGGATGCCTCGGGTTCATTCCGGCTTGCCCTGACCGGCCTGGCTGTGGTCACTGTGCTTATGATCGCGGTACAGCTCATGATCGGCAGAAGCTCCCGTGAAGGGCTACGCTCTAAGGAACAGTTAAATTGAGGTGTGGACTTCCTGTTCCATATGCCTGCACGGCAATCTGTATTTAGCTGCCGATCTTCGCATAAGGCAGAACAACAACCGTTTCGTACTTCCCGGGCTTGACCGTCGTTCTCAGATGCCCGCCGTATTTGCCGGTAACCTGCTGAATAGTACTTAAGCCGATTCCGTGCAGCTCCGGATGGGCCCGGCGGCATGGCGCTGCTGTGCTGGCGGGAGCGGCCATGGAGTTGCCAATATAGATAACTAGGGCATTGTTGTTCGAATGGATATGAAGCTGAATGGATCTGTTCTCTGCCGGCCGGACCTGTCTTGCAGCATCTATGGCATTATCCAAAAGGTTGCCAAGGACTATGCACAGATCATAGCGTTCAATGTTAACAGGTGCACCGGTGAGCTGTACCTTATGCTGCATGGCAATATTCAGGTCAGAGGCGAGGTTAAGCGCATGACTGACCAAGGCATCCACCGCCAGGTTGCCGGTAGTGATGGTGTTGCAGGAGGCCTCGATCTGGTGCAAAATCCCGTTGATATGAGCTGCGCCTTCTGCCGCATGACCTGCTTCAATACAGGTGCGTATGTATATCAATTGCTTATTTATATCATGAATGATTCGCTTGATGCCCATGAAGGAATGTAAGGTATCCTGATAGCTGAGCTCCTGGGCTTCGAGCTGTCTGTGCAGACGGACATTCACCTCGGCCAGCCGCGCAGCCTCATTCCTCCTCCTGAACCATAGGACCATCGTTATCCTCTCCCTTGAATTTCTTCCAGCACATACCCCGCATAGACATCCTTGAAGGCCTTCGACTGGGAACGTCCAATAGGATATTCTTCATCACTTGACATGACCACAGAGTTCGCGTTGAATCTGCGGACATGCTCCAGATTGACAATAATGGAACGGTGAATCAGCAGGAACGGATTGCCCAGCTTGTCCGCATAGCTCTGCAAGGTGCCATTGATGAGGTATTCCCGGGAGACAGTGATGAGCTTCAGCTTGTTTTGGGCGAGGGAATGCTTGATTTTGACAATGGCAATAATATCGGGCCGCCGCAGCACCACCTGATCATCCTCTACCTTAATGGTGAAGAATCGGTTCGGGCTGGAATGAATATACCTGCACAGCTTAAGTATTTTGTCTTGGAACAATTCATAAGGGACCGGCTTGAGCAGGTATTGGAAGGTCTGAACGTCAAAGCTGTCCATAATGTATTCAGGATAGCTGCTCAGGAAGATAATTTGCACATCGCGGTCGGGCAAAGAGCGGATCGCCTGGGCGGTCTCAATTCCGCTGATTCCGGGCATTTCGACATCCAGAATCAGCAGGTGATAGGTGTATTCTCCCTGCACAGCTTTGTAATCCTGCAGCAGCTGTTCGCCGGAAGAGAAGCAGTGGACATCAAATGAATAGTTAGTCGACAACGACAGCAGCTTGAAGTACTGCTTCACCTTGCCTAGAACCTTGGCATCATCATCGCACACGCCTACATGAAACAATTCTATCTCTCCTTTTAAGTGGCTTCATTCCTCATAGATTGGCAGTAAAATGGATCAGGGAATGCGTTTGCATGCCTTATTATACCATTAACATACATAATATTCCATAAAATGAAGAGATACGTTATATTGAATTCAGAAGAGATGGAAGAGATCAATGATAGATTCAAATGTGAAACAAATCACGTTATGCCGCGGCTATCCAGCAACAACCATCTGTTATTTCCCGTAAGGATGTGAGTGAATGAACGCAAGTACGTTATTGTCCAAAGTCAATGTTATCCATGAGGATCTTGGTGAAGAATCACTGGTGATGGACCGTAATCATGGGATGTTCTTCTTGAATCAGACCGCCAAGTATTTGTGGGAGCACTGCAATGGACGAACGATATCCGAAGTTGCCGGTATGCTCCACGAGCAGTGTCTGGAGAAGGACCAGCTTGAGTTAAGCGATATTATTAAGGACTGTATTGGCGCATTTGAAGAGCTGGAGCAGAGAGGTTTTGTGAAAATAAGGAAATGAGGTGCTAGTGTGGAATTGTTATCCCCGGCCAAGAGCTTTAGATTAGGCGGTTGTTATCTGGAGATCACTTCAAACTGCAACCTGCGCTGCCTGCATTGCTATAACGAATCCGGCGTTCTGCAGGATCAGATTGATATGCCTACCTTCATGAGCATCATTGATGATCTGCCGGATCATCCCGATACAAGCATTACCATCTCCGGGGGAGAACCGACTTCGCATCCTTTGTTCTGGGATTTCATGGAGGCGCTGCAGAAGAAGCAGTTCGGCATGGTGCTGGTCATCACGAACGGCACTTATATTACCCGCGAGGTTGCCGGGAAGTTCGCTGCTTGCAAAGTTGCCATACAGCTGAGTGTGAATGGTTCGCGCGCGGAGATTCATGATCAATTATGCGGGCGGGGCAGCTTCAACCAGACGATGCGGGGCCTGAAGCATTTAATCGATGCCGGGATGAGTGAGCGGATCCTGATCCGCAGTGTGCTGACGGGCTTCAACAAGGATGACATCGTTCCTCTGCTGAAGATGACCGCTGAGCTTGGGATACCGCAGGCTGAGATAGCGAGCCTCAGTAACCTGGGCCGGAGTGAGGACAACCGCAATAATCTGTACCTGGATATTCTGGAGAAATCCGCACTGGTGGAGACATTGGAGCAGCATCCGGAGGTAGTGGAGCTTATAAGCAGCGGTGTGAAGATCACACTGCCCGATGATTTTACGGGAGCCTGCCCGTTGTTGAATGGAGTGACCGAAGATGCTGACCGGATTCCGTTAACACCGAGAATAGATTCCTCCGGTAATGTGTTCCTCTGCCAATTATTCACGGACGCCCAGTATGCGATCGGTAATGTCAATGAGACCAGCCTGTCCTCCATGCTTGAGTCGCAGCAACTGGTGAATCTCGTCAAGTTCATGCAGGTGGGACAGAACTATATGAACCAGTGCCAGAGCTGTATATGGAATGGGACTTGCGGCAAGGGGTGCGTAGCGCTCGCAGTAGCCAACGGAGGCTCAATTCAGGATACAGACGGCTGCTGCAAGGTTAGAACGAAATATTATGTCTCTGAGCTGAAGAAGAACAGAAAGGCTCTGGTGCCGCAGTAATCCGGTAGCCAGTGACTTGAAAGGAGGTGAGAATATGAGCTATATCAGACCTATGATTGAAAAAGCAAGCACAGATTCAATGATCACTCCTGCAGCTTGCACAAATGGTTTCAGCTGTCCGAAAACATTCAACTGTGGAAGCTACTCCTGTAAGAAGAACTTTAAATGCGGAAACTGGTAAACCCTGATCCGCGGCATACTTAATACATTCCATATCACTGACAAGAACATGGTTATTTCCTATAATCATGTTCTTTTCCAGGAAAGGGAGGGGGAGCGCTTGAAGGAATATAAATGGGTTCTGTCCATCTTTTTCAGACAACAGCCGGTAACCATGGTATCTATCCTCCTGCTCTATATCTTAATGTACGCCCTGCAGCCCTTGGAGCTGCTCCTGCTTGGGCGGATCATCGTCAGCCTTGGGCACCCGTCCGGGGTGATGTCTATTGCCATCCTCATTATTGCCTATATCCTCGTATACTCCCTCAAGAATATTCAATACGCCTTTTCGCTGCTGTTCATAGAATTGCTGGAGAATAAGGTCGGTGCACTGCTGCAAAGACAGATGTTCGGTGCTATTGCCCGGGCCGAGTTAGACAAGCTGGATCAGGCGGATTATCTGCTTCAAATTGAGCGGGCGAAGGACACTTTGTGGTACAAACTCACGAATGCCGTTAACGATGTATTCCATTTCCTCGGGTCCATTGCGGGCTTCTGCATGTCTGCACTGATTATAGTCAGGCTGGGAGTTCTGTATGCAGCTGTCTTTATTGTACTCGGGCTGCTCTATAACTATTTCGTGAAGCGCAACACGGAGGAGCATATTGCTGTAACGAAGCGGCAGGAGCATGAGGACCGGAAGCTGAACTACTTGAGCCAACTGATGCAGGACCGGAGCAACCAGAAGGAGATTAGGAGCTTCCGGATTTTTGAATGGCTGGAGGCGAAGCGGCTCTCCAAATTCGATGAGATCAGAGACCTGAATATGGCCTTCAGCCTGAAATGGACGGTGATTGGCTGTATATGGTCAGGGCTGATGCTGAGCCTGGAGAATAGCACACTGCTGTTCATGTGTTATGCTGTGGCGCTGACAACGCTGAGTCTGGATCAGCTGATCGTGTTAACGCAAGGGCAGGGTCAGATCATCGAGGGGGTCAATTCCTTCGCCGAATTCTTCTCCGAAGCCCGCAAGAATAAGATCTACATTCAAGAATTCAGAGAACTGATTACTCCTCAGACACAAACAGCGGTTCCTTCGGACAACCCTTCTCCGGTCTTATTAAGAGCCAGACTGGCGATGGAGCTGAACAATGTCTCGTTCTCATACGGCAATGCCCCCGCAGTGTTACAACATATTAATCTGCACATCGACAAAGGCGAGAGCATCGTGCTGGTCGGTGAGAACGGAAGCGGCAAGAGCACATTGGCCAAAATTATGGCGGGCCTGCTGAAGCCGACGGAAGGAAGCGTCCATAGTTACTGTAAGACAGCAACCGCAGCTTTTCAGGATTATGCCAAATTCGAATTCTCGGTCCGGGATAATGTCGGCCTGGGCGATGTAGCGGGTATCAACGACAACGACAGAGTTACAGAAGCAACGGTTAAAGGCCAGATTCACCAGGTCATCCAGCAATATCCCAAGGGACTGGACACGATTCTGGGCAAAAAGTTCGATGCGGACGGTATTGAGATGTCGGAAGGCCAGTGGCAGAAGGTGGCGATCAGCCGAGCGTTCATGCCCGAGGCTGATTTTATTATCTTCGATGAACCGTCTGCTTCCCTGGATGCGTTGTCGGAGATTCAGCAGTTCCGCAATATCGGCAAATATTTTCGCGGCAAAAGTGTTGTGCTCATCTCGCACCGGATCGGAATTGCCAAGCTCGCCGACCGGATCGTATTTATGAAGCAGGGGGAGATCGTGGAAGCGGGCACCCATGCCGAGCTGATGCAGCTGCAGGGTGAATATTACAGCTTCTTCAGCAATCAGGCCAAATGGTATGATACGGGAGATCAAGTCATATGACAACGAAAATGCTGGTTCATGTCCGCAATCTCAAGATGATCGTCAGGCTGTTCTGCACCAAAGATTTGTACCTGTCACTGGTACTTATGGCGCTCAGTGCACTGCTGGCCCCGGTGGGAGCCTGGCTCTACAAGCTCCTGATCGATGGCCTCGCCTTCGTCCAGTCTGCCTCTGCCGTAACACACAAGCTGTTAATCCTTGTCGCCGGATATACCGTGCTGAAGATTGTCCTGGAAGGGATAGAGCATATTACGGCGCATGTTAACAATCGTCTGAAATATAACATTAACCGTGAATTCATCAGACAGGTGAACAAGAAGCTGTCTGTTATTGATATGGAAGAGCTAGAGAATCCGGCTGTCTATGATCTGCTGGAGCGGGTCCAGTCCAATGTGAACAAGGGGATTCTGGCCTACGTCAACAACTCCTTGTCTGTCGTACTTCCCGTGTTCTCCATGTTCTCCTTTATCTTGCTGCTTTTGAAGATTAATCTGTATTTTCCCGTTATTGCGGTGCTTGCCACCATACCGTATTTGCTGCTGATGAATGCACAGGGCAAGCGGAGCTACTTCCAGGCGGTTGAACAGAGCAAGCCGCTGCGCCGGTTGAACTATATGTACGATGTGCTGACAAGCCGAAGATATGCCAAGGAGATCCGCATGTTCGGATTGATTGATTATTTCAATGACCGCACGGAAAAGATCCGAAGCGAGGTGTGGAGAGAGAAGTTCGGGCTGCTGCTGCATTATACGCTGGGCGGAGCGCTCGTTGATCTCTTGCGGAATATTGCGCTGGGAATCTGTCTGCTCATCACCTGCATAGGCGTCATAGAGAATAGAATGAGTGTAGGCGATTTTATGCTGGTGATCACAGCGATGCAGGCCATAACAGGCGCTCTGAGCAGTATGGTGAATAAAATCAGTTCCATGAACAATTACACGCTGTATATGGAAGATATGCTGAATTTCCTGGATCTCCCCGAGGATGCCGGCGGCGGACATAAGACGCTTGCGGATGCTTCCACCCTTCAGTTCAAGCAGGTGGATTTCAAATACCCGGGCAGCGGGAGCCTTACACTGAAGAATATTGAATTAACAATCCGTAAAGGCGAGAAAATTGCCTTAGTGGGCGAAAACGGCAGCGGTAAAACGACCTTCATCCATGTGCTGCTCGGCTTGTACAAGCCGACTTCAGGGGAGGTGCTGATCGGTGGAGACCCGTTAGCCGATGTCATAGATTCGTTCAGAAGGAAGACGGTCTGTGTATTTCAGAATTTTATTAAATACCAGTTCTCGGTCGCGGATAATATCCGGGCGGGAAATTTCGGACAAGAGTTCCAGAAGGAGTCGCTGCGGATCTTCCATCTGGAGGACTTCATCGATCAGCTGCCGCAAGGCCTGGATACCCAGCTAGGCCAGCTGGAGAACAATGATACGGAGCTGTCGGGCGGACAATGGCAGCGGCTGGCAATTGCCAGAGCGCTCAGCCGCGCGGACAGCGAAATTCTGATTATGGATGAGCCGACAGCCAGCCTGGACCCCAAGGTGGAGACGCAGATCTATGAAGAGTTCTCCGCGCTGTGTGAGAACAAGACGACAATCATGATCTCACACCGGCTCGGTGTGACCCGGCTCTGCGATACCATCTACGTATTTGACCAGGGGGAGATCTGTGAAGCGGGCTCGCACACAGAACTGATGAACCGGCGGGGGAAATATTATGAGATGTATACGGCCCAGAGCTATTTGTATGCTTAATGACATGGAATAAACAAGAAACAAAAGGATATAATTGACATTGGTTGACTACTGGAGTAGTATTGGAATATGACTACTGCAGTAGTCAAAAGGAGGGAGGCTGGTTCATGGAAATTAAGCTGTATGATTCCGAGCTGAAGGTCATGGAGATTCTATGGAGGGAAGGCAAGCTGCCCGCAGGGGATCTGGCCGCAATTCTGAATCAGGAGACAGGCTGGAACAGAAATACAACCTATACAGTGATTAAGAAGCTGATTGCCAAAGATGCTGTAGAGCGGACAGACCCCGGCTTTGTCTGCACAGCCCTGATTGCCAAAGAGCAGGTGCAGACATATGAGACCAAAGAGCTGATTAACAAAATGTATGGCGGTTCGGCGGAGATGTTCTTCTCGGCATTTCTCAATGAGAAGAACCTCAGCAAAGCCGATATCGACAAGCTCAGGCAAATCGTGGAAAGCTTGCGCTGAGGCGAGGGATGATGGATATCTTACAGATGAGTATCTCAGCAAGCGTGCTGATCGTTCTTGTGATCGCGCTGCGCTCTGTGACCCTGCACAAATTACCCAGACAGCTCTTTCTGGTCCTGTGGGGCATTGTCATCGCCAGACTGCTGATTCCGGGTTCTGTGCCGATTCTTCCGCAGCTGTCATCTCAGGCAGAGGTTGCTGCTGCGATTGATCAGGTTAGCACGCACACAGCAGCCGTAGTGCAGTTGCCGGAACGCTCAGCCTTGCACACAGGGATGTTCGCCCGGGATATAGCGTTCACGGCTTTTACCGGCGGGGATTCAGAGCAACGGTTCCTGAAGCCGGAGCTTCTGGGTTCCATATGGCTTGGCGGTGCGGCGCTGTTGCTTATGACCCTGGCTGTGATCTTCTACAGAAGCAAGAGAGAGCTGCGGACAGCACTGCCTCTGCAGAGACAGGAGCCTGTAATCGAGGCCTGGCGTGCCCGGCATCCCTTGCGGCGTAAGCTTACCATCTTGATGTTTGACCGGATGAATACCCCGATTACGTGCGGAATTTGGCGTCCGAAGATTATTCTGCCCAGGACTCTGAATACCGGGAATGCATCGGTCATGGATTATATTCTCACCCATGAATATATGCATATCCGGTATTTCGATACGGTGTGGAAGCTGGCTGCGTCTGCGGCCCTATGCCTGCACTGGTTCAATCCGCTGGTCTGGGTGATGGTCTTCTATCTGAACCGGGAGCTGGAGATGGTCTGTGATGCCAGAGTCATCCGTAAGCTGGGTGCAGAGCACAAGGCGGATTATGCGTTATGTCTCTTGGAGGTGGCGGAACAGCAGAGGGGGTTCATGCCCCTGTATACAGGCTTCAGTACAAATGCGACCAAGGAAAGGATCGTGTCGATCATGAAACTTCAGAAAATGACGGTATTGACGGCAGCCATATCAATCATTCTGGTGGCCGGAGCGGTATCGGCGTTCGCAGAACAATCCAGCGGAGCCGTGAGCGGTGTGCAACCAGACAGCGCTGCTCAAATGAGCGCAATGGAGACTGGTGACAGCAGCGGGCCGGATGCGGCCGCGGCTTCGTCGGATGGAAGCGGAGCTCTCACCGATTTCAATTACGATGCATTGAAGGATTACGTAGCCTACGGCTTAACGTATGACAAGACCCAGGACCGCTTCCTGTACAACGGCAAGCATATCCGCCTGTTCATGGACCCGGACCTTCAGCATGAAGGCAAATTCAACAAATTCTACTATGACGGGAACGGCTCGGCTGATTTCCGGGTCATCAGAGATAAAGACAATGCCGTTAAGGAGATTAAGCTGCTGGATGACAGTGAGCTTCAGGCTTTGGCCAAGGCATATGGCTTTGAACTGGGCAAGGAGGGCCTGAAATTCAGCAATGCCAACTAAGCTTTCGTTAGGATGGCACCTATAAGTGAGCGCGCTTCCTTGAGCTTCATCTGGGAGTGCGCTTTTGCTATAATAAGAGCGGATTACAGAAGAACAAGTGAAGAGGAGAGGACAGGCATGACTACGAAGCAACCCTCCGAGCAACTGGTGGAAATGCTGGGCCAGCCGTATGATCCCAAGACTATCCAGGCCCTGCTGAAGCCTTACGGTGTCCGGAGACTGCCCGCGCCAAAAAGCTATTTCAACGACGATATCATCTGGACTGCGAAATCATCCCTACGCATGGATCTGTACCGCGGACCCAAGCTGGAGGCTCTGACCGGACTCCAGCATCCGGACCCGCAAGAATGGATTATCGGTTCGGTTCAGTTCCTCGCGCCCGGAGCGGATGACCGGATTAAGACCCCTTATCCCGGGCTGCTTCCCGGGAGCCTTACATTGAGCTCCTCTCCGGTAGAGGCGATGGCAGCATATGGCCAGCCCGCGATGGATGAGGAATGTGAATGGCCCGGCTTCTCCGGCCGGATTCTCGCTTGGCGGGGGCAGGGCATCAATATCGTCTTAGAGTATGAGGACAGCCGGAGCGGGCGGGTGCTGAAAAGCTGCACAGCCTGCCTGATCGGCTGCATCGGCGCCTGGACGAGCGATAACCCGGAAGTTTTTGCCCCGTGAAATGCTGAAATGGCCCTTGTTGCGGACAAGCCCCTGCGATTTCGCAGGGGCTTGGGGGATAGGGGGCACAGAAGCCAATCAACAAGGAAACCTGGTTGGATAAAAGGCACTTATTCCCACCGAATCATCCCCCTTTCAAGCAATAGTTGGGAAATGGCACTTCTTTCAGCCGATTCTATGGAATCGGCTGAAAGTGTACAAAGTAAGTGTTGTTAATCCAACTGCTACCTGCAATTTCCCCGTTAGCGCTCGACTAGTTGTACTTTTTCCTGCTAGATTCCCTCCGTGCGCGATAGACTGAACATTCTCTCCCCTTTGCAATGCATGCCACTGAGCACACTTGCTAATTTGTATTTACAAATTATGGAATACATGCTATCTTTGCTATGAAAGCGCAACCATGATCTGATAGGTTAAACAAAGTTTTACCATTTTGTTCATGGGGAGGAAGGAAGAAAATGAAGAAATGGCTCAAAAGGACAGGAACAATGTTGCTGGCCTGTACGCTGCTGCTGGGAGGCTTGGCTGCACCGCCTGCGGCCCACGCTGACCCTGCACTGTTCACTGTTGAAGGCGAGGACGCCCAGCTCACTCCGGATCTTCAAGTGGTCACCCAGATTTACGGAACGCCGAAGCCCGGCTATTCGGGAAGCGGTTTTGTCTGGATGCAGAATTCCGGCACGATTACTTTTAATGTAACAGTCCCGGAAACCGGTATGTACACGATCTCCACCCGTTATATGCAGGAGCTTAGCACAGAAGGCAGACAGCAGGCATTAATCGTTAACGGTGCTGCGAAGGGTTCGTATATGCTGCCCTACACCACTACATGGAAGGATTTCAACTTCGGCTATCATAAGCTGACTCAGGGCAGCAACACGATCCAGTTGAAGGCAGGCTGGGGCTTCGCTTACTTCGACGCCTTCACGGTAGACCATGCCCAGCTCGATCCGCTGATTGTACAGCCTGTTCTCTCTGATGCCCAGGCCACGCCGGAAACCGAGCAACTGATGAATTATTTGACGGAGGTGTACGGCAAGCATATCCTCTCGGGGCAGCAGGAGATCTACGGCGGGGGCAATGACGGCAACTCCGAGCTGGAGTTCGATTGGATTCACAGCCTGACCGGCAAGTATCCGGCAGTCCGCGGGTTCGACCTCATGAATTACAATCCGCTGTATGGCTGGGAGGACGGCACTACCGCCCGCATGATCGACTGGGTCAACAACAAGGGCGGGATTGCGACCAATAGCTGGCATCTTACCGTTCCCCGTGACTTCACCGCCTATCAGCTTGGGGAATTTGTGGATTGGAAGCAGGCGACCTATAAACCGACCGAAACCAACTTCAATACCGCCAATGCCGTAATTCCCGGAACCAAAGAGTTCAAGTATCTGCAACTGGCAATCAAGGATCTGGCGGAGCAGCTACAGATTCTCCAGGAGAATAATGTGCCCGTGATCTTCCGTCCTTACCATGAGGCAGAAGGCAACGGCGGGCTGAATGGGGAAGGGGCTTGGTTCTGGTGGGCTTCGGCAGGCGCGGAGGTGTACAAGCAGCTCTGGGATCAGCTCTATACGGAGCTTACGGAGACCTACGGCCTGCACAACCTGATCTGGACCTATAACAGCTATGTGTACAGCACTTCTCCGGCCTGGTATCCAGGGGATGCTCAGGTGGATATTGTCGGCTACGATAAATACAATACCATTTACAACCGTTATGACGAACTGTCCGGCGTGCCGAATGAGGATGCTATCACTTCGACGTTCTATCAGCTCGTAGACTTAACCGGGGGCAAGAAGATGGTAGCCATGACCGAGAACGACACCGTTCCCAGCGTGCAGAATCTGACCGATGAAAAGGCGGGTTGGCTCTACTTCCTGCCATGGTACGGAGAGCATCTGATGAGTACGGCGTTCAATTATCCGGCTACGCTGACCGCCTTATACCAGAGTGATTATGTCATTACGCTGGACGAGCTGCCTGATCTGAACGGAAACCAGCCGAATCCAAGCGCGGTGATTTCACCTGTGAACGTTGATTACGATTTGGGGGAGAGTCCTGCCCAGGATATTGCGGTAACCCTTAATCTGAACGGGCATCAGCTGACAGGTCTGAAGAATGGAGCTTACACGCTTCAGTCCGGCCAGGATTATACCGCAACCGGCACTGCTGTTGTCTTGTCACAAGCTTATCTTGCTACGCTGGCACCCGGCCAGCAGAAGATCACTTTTCAATTCAGCGGAGGGAGCAATGCGGTTCTTACTATTAATGTTACGGACAGCAGTACTCCCACACCATCAGGAGAGCTGACCATTCAGGCCTACAACGGCAGTACCGGCGCCTCGACCAACGGAATCGCACCCAAATTCAAAGTAGTCAACACCGGGAATTCACCGGTCCAGCTCAGCGATGTGAAGCTCCGGTATTACTACACGATTGACGGCGAGCAGCAGCAGAGCTTCTGGACCGATTGGGCCAGCATCGGAGGCGCGAATGTAACCGGGACCTTCGTGAAGCTGGACACCCCGGTCGCCGGTGCCGATTATGCTCTTGAGATTGGCTTCACCAGTGCCGCCGGAACCCTGAACCCCGGCCAGAGCGCCGAAATTCAGACCCGTTTCTCCAAACAAGACTGGTCCAATTACAATCAGGCCAACGACTATTCTTTTAACGCTGCCAGCACCCAATTCGCCGATCACGAGCAGGTTACCGGATATGTGAACGGGCAGTTGGTGTGGGGGATTGAGCCTTAAGCGCCCTCAACCGTAGTTGTTGACTCATTCTCCGCTAAGTAATAAAATTATCTATTTAGCGGGGAATACATTATACCGGAGGTGTTCTTTTGATGAGAAGGTATAGGTCAACAATAATACTGCTGGCGTTAAATGTACTTTGTATTTTTGCGGTCGATATTGCTACTATTAAATATAGGGTTGGAAAAGGGATATCAGGTAACGGGAATCCCGGGATATTAATTTTAATCCTTAGCCTGATATTGTTTGCTATTTTCCTGATAAACTTGGTTGTGAAATCTATTGAATATTTAAGAAAGCTGCCCCTAACAATTACATCGATAGTCATTCCAGCTCTTTCGCTCGTTACTTTAGTGCTTATGATATTTGGTGAACTAAACACAATTAATGCATTAGAACAAAACTTGAACGGCTTCACAAATGATAAGGATTCCGTAGTCTTTCGTTTCGGCTGGCTTAATCAATATACCAATACTCTGTTTTATAATGGATACATTTTGATTTTTGGGATTTCTATAGCGATGCTTGTGTCTTGTCTTATAGTAAGAATTCAATTAAAGGGACGGAGGTTATGATATGTTTGCCAAAATCAAAAAATGTGGAGTCTACAGCCTAGCCTTAGTGTTACTGGCTTCGACCCTGCTTGGCAGCTCAGGTTCCCGTGCATCTGCGGCCGATGCGTCAGCCTCGCTGACTTCAGACTTCAGATCATTGCAGGCTTCGCAGATCGTCAGCGAGATGGGGGCCGGATGGAATCTGGGCAACTCGCTCGAAGCTTCGGTGAACGGGATACCCAGCGAAACCGCGTGGAACAACCCGGCCATTACGCCGCAGTTGATCCAAAAGGTCAAAGCAGCAGGCTTCAAAACGATCCGCATCCCGGTCTCCTATCTGAATTATATCGGCAGCGCTCCCAATTATACGATTAACTCGGCATGGCTGGACCGTGTGAAAGCAGTCGTAGATTATGCCTACAATGAAGGCCTGTATGTCGTCATTAATATTCACGGGGACGGCTTCAATTCGGTTCAGGGCAGCTGGCTTCTGGTGAACGGCGGCAACCAGACCGCTATTAAGCAGAAGTACCAGAAGGTCTGGCAGCAGATCGCGAATAAGTTCGCTAATTATGGCGAGCGGCTGATTTTGGAGTCTATGAACGAGGTGTTCGATGGCAGCTACAACAATCCAAATCCGGCGTATTACTCCAACCTGAATGCCTATAATCAGATCTTCGTAGATACGGTCAGACAGACCGGCGGCAACAATAATGCGAGATGGCTGCTGATTCCGGGCTGGAACACGAATATCGACTATACGGCTGGCAATTACGGTTTTGTACTCCCAACCGACAATTACAGATCATCCACCATACCCGCCTCCGAAAAGAGAATCATGATCTCCGCCCACTACTATTCCCCTTGGGATTTTGCCGGTGAGGAATCGGGGAATATCACGCAGTGGGGAGCCTCAGCGACGAACCCTGCCAAGAAATCCACCTGGGGACAGGAGGATTATCTGAACTCGCAGCTCCAATCCATGTACAATAAATTCACAACCCAAGGCTACCCGGTGGTGATCGGAGAATTCGGTTCGATTGACAAATCGTCCTATGATTCAAGCAATAATAACTACCGCGCCGCCTATGCCAAAGCCGTAACCACAACCGCCAAGAAGTACAAGGCCGTACCGGTCTATTGGGACAATGGCTATAACGGCCAGCATGGCTTCGCCCTGTTCAACCGTTATAACAACACCGTCACCCAGCAAGGCATTATCAATGCTATTATGCAGGGTATGCAATGATCTATTAAGCATGAAGCGGAGGATCACATTCTGCTGCAAAAAAAGAAGGAAAGCTCCTGTGGCGATTGGCGATCACAGGAGCTTTTTTGCGCCAAAGTATGTTCACGCGGATGGCTTAGCTCTCTCGTAATACATTTCGGATCAGCCAAGGCCTCAGCACCGGCAGAACGGTCTCGGGCTGCATCGCTTTCGTGTGGTCCATGCCGCTGCCCTTCAGTATGGCTACATCCCATCCCAGCTGTTCCAGCCGAGATTGGTGGTCTACAAGCTTACCGGCGATATCCACCGTTACACCCCCGAAGTTGTCCCCGTATACAATCTTGTCCTGCTCCCCGGCAAAAGCCAGCCTTGGCATCCGCAGTAAATGCTGAATGTCACGATCCCTGAAATCGGCCAGACTTTCGTACAGCGTCACGAACTGCCTGGTTTGCTCCGGGACCATTTGAATCTGGATATTGTCCCAATCGGTCGCCTCGGGAGCAGCGGTCTTCTGCTCTGTCTCTGCGGGATCGGCGGGAGCAGGTTGGCTTAGAGCCATCATGTACGTATGGTTGGTGACGATCAGCATCTCTGCATAGGGGCCGTCTAACGGCGGGAAACCGCCCATCAGCAAGCTCTCCAGCCGATCCGTGCGGATCGCCAATTGCAGTCCAGCCAGCGCCAGCCAGGAATAGCCATAGTAGCTGAACTTGCTAACATTCATTTCACCCGCAATAGTCAGGAAGTCTTCTGTGATACTTGAAGCGGTCAGATCAAGCGGATTAGGCTGGCGCAGCCGGTGGCCCTCATAATCGAAATACAGCACCTGGAATTTGTCTCGCAGCCCAGCGATGAAATGTTCTCCCAGCTCAGGATCAACACCCCATTGCCGCAGGTGATCCGCTTCCTGGCCGTATACAGATTCTTTGGCTACCGGAAGCATCAGCACTGGAGCGCCGGAAGGACCGGTCAGGCCAGCTTTAAGCTGTGATCCGTCTAGCAGTCTAATCATTTTATCCATATGTTCACTCCTTGAATGTTTATATAGTAAGCATATAACATTCATGCAATCTTTCGGTTTGGGTGCTCAGGGCCAATGTGGAATATGAATCGCAGCTAAGATATGTTATCGTAGCACTTGAAGGTTAGACTTGAAGGAGGGGACTCGGATGGAGAGATATACCCCTAACCAGATTGCCGGTATGCTCCAGGTGAGCACCACAACCCTGAGAAGATACGAGGATCAGGATCTGATTCCCACTGTGCCCAGAACGCCAAGCAATCACCGTTATTATGAAGAGGTGCATGTTCAGGCTTTTACGACGATCCGGGTTCTATTACAAGGTTATGATATTCCTGTTGCCTATGAAGTGATGAGAAGCTTGAAGCAGGGGCAGGACGAACAAGTGTTATGGTTGATTAACGGGCAGCAATATCAGATTCATCTGGAGATGAAGCGGGTGGAGGACATCCTCGTCATGATAAGACATACGGATATCCCAAGAACCCTTAATGCGGAGTGGAAAACGCCCATGAATATAGGAGAAGCTGCTGCCATAGCGGGCGTGAAGACTTCAGCGATCCGCCACTGGGAGGCCGAAGGACTGATCCGTTCCGAGCGCAACCCGGAGAATGGCTTCCGGATGTTCTCTCTAGCTGAACTGCGCAAGATCCTCGTGATCAGCAGCTTACGGAAGACGGTCTATTACATAGACAATATGAGGAGTCTGTTAAGTACTCTGGATACCCGGGATCATCAGGAGATCGAACGCTCCTTCCAGGTTGCGCTGGAGAAGCTGAACACCCGGCTAATGCTTCAATGCAAGGGCATTGCAGAAGTGATGAACTATATGAATCTATTGTCCGTGCAGAAATAGAACCTGGAAGACAAGGAGGGAAGCTATGCTATGAATCGTGCTACTGAGACCCCGCCACCAGGCAAAAAAGAATTCAATCCCAAAGACGCTGTACTGGTTTTCCTCGCCTTCGCCCTGATCAGCGCAGCCGTTCTCTTTGCCCTTGTCATCTACGATGTCCTGACCTTGCAGGACCTGTTATCCTTTGAAAATCCGCTGCAACTGGCAATGTACGTTGTTCTTCCATCCATCAGCCTGCTGTTGTTCGGAATCATCCTGACCCTGCTTACGCCCGCCAGTCACATTGACGAGACGAACAAGAGCTATCAGAATTACTCGCCCGCAGCGATTCTATCCTTCACGTTCGCCGGAGCTTTATTCGAGGAGCTGCTGTTCCGGGGAATTATACAAAATGTGCTCACCCTTTACCTGCCCAGCCCCTGGATCGCTATCGCAATCACCACGGTGCTGTTCGCGGGAATGCATGTCCAGTACTATAGCAAGCCGCTGATGCTGCTGAATATTACCATCCCAAGTCTGGTCTTCGGGTGGGTGTATGTGCAGACGGATAATTTACTGGTTCCGATCCTGGTCCATTTTTTCATGAATCTGGGGATTACGCTGTTGTTCAAGTATAAAGTAATTCAGATGAGAGGGGAGAAACGATAATAGAAGCCAATATGACTGCCTAAGTCAATCCATGTAACCGAAAATGAGGTGAAGCTGTGGATCCCCTATCTGTCCGAACAGAGATTGAAGAACTAATCAAGTCGCTGAAGCTGGACCGGAGCAGGCTATTTGAAGTCCGCAAAGACCAGTGGAGGCGCATTTTGAGTGAAATCGAGGAACGGTTTCTGGAGAAGGCCCACCATACGCACGGACTACACTGGGGCTGGAACCGGCTGAAAGAACCCCATTATAGTGTAAGCTTTGCAGACAAGGACTATGCCAAACTAAGAGACATCATCCAAGATGAATCCATCTGGTTCATTGCTGAGGACTGTTATGATAAGCTGTGGCTGTATGAGGGGAAGACGGCGACGATTCTCCAGGTGATCACTGAGTGTTGCCGCCTCAATGAATACTACCTGATCTCCAAAAAGGTCCAATGGCTCCTCTGCGAAGATCACCATGACATGCTGCACCTGAGCGGCCAGCCGATCATTGAACGATGGATGCGTGAAGAAAGCTCTAACCCTTAGAGGATAGAGCTTTCTTCAAAATATAAGAATTTATATGTTGCACATGATAACTTATCCTTATATTTCTCGCTGAAACGATACCGTCCTTAAAAAGGACGGCATAGCCGTTTCCACTTGTGCTGATTACAAATTCCCATCCCGACAGGCATGCTATTTATCCAAGATTTTTCGATATGACGATTTTCCCCCGTTTGGTGGACTCTTCACTTTTGCGATACGCCTGAAGCAGGCCTTGGGCAGTGAAGGGATAGGCCTCATGGATATGGATATTCAATTTATTCTCTTGCATCTGGCGGACAATGGATTCAAAATCGGCACGGTTAGCTCTTGCCTGGAAGAAATAGGCGTTAATGCCGCGGACCTTGGGGTATTCATTGAGCGCGAATGCCACCACTGAAATATAGGTCCCGCCATCCTTGATGACCGAGTAGTTCTTCCTTCCGATGTCTCCCGGTAACCCGGTACCGAAAGTGGCGGGGTCCATAGCGGTATCCAACACGAAATCAACAGGCTCTGTGATTTGGGTGGCGAAGTCGGTTTTCGTATAATCGATCACCTCGTCAGCACCTAGTCCTTTGACGAAATCGTGATTATAGTCCCTGGCGGTTGCGATAACGTATGCTCCATGCTGTTTGGCTAACTGTACTGCAGCGTGTCCGACTCCTCCAGCGCCAGCTTGAATAAGGATGCGTTGTCCCGGTTGAAGATGGCCATGCTCAAACAGCGCTTGCCAGGCTGGCAGGGCAACGGCAGGCGCGGCGCCGGCCTCTTCGAAGGAGAGACTCTCAGGAATAACGGCCAGGAGATCTTCCTCCACGGCAACATAGTCCATGTAGGAACCTCGCGGAATCATACCCATGACACGATCCCCCGGCTTGAAATGCCGGACTTTTCTACCAACCTCTTTAACAATACCAGCTACTTCATTACCAAGAACAAGCGGCAATTGGATTTGATCCGCAAATTTATCGGCCAACGAACCCTCAAGAATTGCGCCGCTGCGAAATAGAGCATCTGCGGGATTGATGGATGAGGCGTGCATTTCGACGAGAACCTGTGTATCGGTGATTTCGGGAATGGGTACTTCCAGTTCTTCTAGCGCTTCGGGAATTCCAAAGCTTGTCAAAGCAATAGCTTTCATGATAATCCTCCTCTTAAATTAAACATAATAATGATTCACAGATTGTTTAAGCAACACCTGTTTGATATGATAATAATATTCCGGACTTGAGAGTTCAACCGGCAGAGTTAGAGGAAAGTTGTATAGGCAACACATTGTGAATATTGATGTTTAACAAGGAGATATAGGGATGGTAAATCAGGAAGATCCGAGGGTATTGCGCACACGACAGTTAATTAGAACCGCGTTCAGAGACTTGCTGCAGAGAAAAGGATTTGATGCAATCACGATCAAAGATATTGCTCAGGAAGCAACCATTAACCGTGCCACCTTTTATGCCCATTTTGAAGATAAATATGCTTTGCTGGACGAAGTCACAGAACAGGCTTTTCATGAGAGAATTCCTGAGCAAGTGGCGGATGCACAGGAGTTCACGGATGATATTTGTGACCAGCTGATCATAATGACGCACCAATACATCACGGATTTTTACCGGATCTGTAGAATAGATTCCAATCCGATGGCTAAGCTGGTCGATGACAAAATCAAGAAACTGCTGCAGCAAACCATAGAAGGCATATTTGTGAAGGGGGATACCCTCCATGGGATAGACATTCATCATATCAAAATCATGGCGGCCATGACCGGTTCGGCCATCTATGGCGCTGCGCATTATTGGTTAAATGCCGAGGACCAGAATCGGACGGAAGTGCTCGTAGACATTGTTCGTCCTTATGTAATGAACGGTCTGGGCAGGGAAACACTCAGGAGGTGAACCATGAAATGGACCAGCTAAATCAACAGCTATGGGCTGTTGTTCAGCAAGGCGATATGGATCGTGTGACCAATTTACTGTTAGAGGGTGCTGATATCGACGCTACAGACTCCTTAGGCAGAACACCTGCAATGATCGCCGTACACACGAATCAATTGGAAATTTTCAAATTGTTGATTGAACAAGGGGCGGACATCGATATTCGCGATAACCGCTTAGACAATCCGCTTCTTTATGCGGGCGCAGAAGGGATGCTTGATTTCGTTAAGGTGGCTATTGCCGCAGGTGCGGATACAACTATCCTGAACCGGTTTGGGGGAACGGCACTGATTCCGGCTGCTGAACGTGGTCATGTGGATATTGTGGAAGAGTTACTAACCACTTCTGACGTCAATGTGAATCATATCAACAATCTTGGCTGGACGGCACTGCTGGAAGCTATTCTTCTGAGTGATGGGGGAGAGGCTCATCAGACTATTGTACAACTGCTGATCGATCATGGGGCAGATGTGAATCTTGCCGATTCTGAAGGCGTTAGTCCGATTGAGCATGCCCAAAGAAGCGGTTATCAGGAAATACTGGATATGTTGACGAAAAAAGCAGGGAAGAGCGGTTGAATACGCACCAGGACCCGGGCAATTTTTCAAGAAATGAATGGATACGAGATATCGTTGTTCATTATGGAGAGATCAAATCTGTGGGCAGGAAAGGACGTTGCCACCGTTCACATTCTATGACGCCATTTTCATATACTTTACTCATACTTGTTCCACAGAATTCCCGCAATCGCCTGCTAAGATGAAGATACTTTCAAGGAAGAGGTGATTGAAATGATCAAATGGACAAGAAGAGTAATCACAGTGTTGGCAGTCGTGAGTGTAGTGGGCGGCTCAACGAGCGCATTCGCAGCAACGGCACCTGTAGTGAAATCAGTTAAAGAGGTGAAGGTGGCTGCACCAGCGGTGAAATCTGCCACCCCGGCGAAGGTAACTCCTGTGAAAGTATCAACTCCCGCCAAAGCAGTAACTTCTGTGAAGAGTACAGCAGCTACTAAGAGTCCGGTCAAGGCAACAACCCCAGCCAAGCAGAAAGCGGCAGTAAAGACCGCCGTAACCGTTAAACACAAAGCTGCTGCAAAAACAGTCAGAGCCGCCAAACACAAAACAGCATCCAAAGCTGTGACACCTTCTAAATCGGCAAGCAAGATCATCGTAACACCAAAGAAGAAATAGTGCAGTCCTTGCAGTCTTCCGCAGCAGCATACTTATAACCACAGAAGGCGGGGCTCGTGAAGAGTCCCGCTTTTGATCTATTGACCTAACTAACTCTAACCTCCGTCAGCGGCGTGTCCAAAAATGGATTCTGACAGATGGTTGTTCTCTATGAACTGTAAGATAAGCTTCGAACTGGTGGCAAAGGAACGGGGTTCACCAAGGATCGTAGAGGAGATTACGCCGACTATTTTATCGCTCGAATCTATGACAGCACTGCCGCTATTTCCGGGCCAGGTCTGCACATTGAATTCCATGGAGTGGGTGTACACATCGGGAGTTGATGCATTTTTCGATTTTCGGATAACGGCCACATCATCGGCGGTGAATGTTCCGTCGAGCGGGGTCCAGGGGTACCTCTTGGTAGTCACAGTGTCTGTATTTCCTATTGGCATGGTAGGGTGCCCGATGACTGTCACCTTTTCATTGACCGCCGGCTCCAGATTGAAGTCCTTGAAATAGCTGTTCTGATAACTCTTGGGAAGCTTGTTAGCGTCAATCTTCAGCAGGGAGAGGTCCTCCTTAACATCTGTCGCCACTAGGGAGCCAAGCAGATACCCGTCCGATTTTTGAGCATACAAGGTGATTTGGAATCGTAATGCTTTTCCATTATAGCTTGCGGGGGCCACGTGATTATTAGTGACAATGTATCCGCCGGGTAACATGAAGCCAGCACCGATGCCTATCTTTTTCTTGGTTCCTTGATTGGACAGTACATACTTTTCTATCATAACGACACGTGTCAGATTCTTATACTTACGATACGCTGTGTCTTGTGCTTCTTGGGATAGAGCCGGGTTACTGGTGTAAGGCCGGACCTCAATGCCGGATTTGGTGACGGTCATGGACTTAATGGTCACTTTGCTGCCCGCAGAAGCTGCGGCGATATGGAGGCTACACGTTAGAACTACAACAGCCAATATGCTTGAGAGGATGCTACTAACCCATCGAGTCATAATCACTCCTCCTTTAGTTTTATACTATTGAAGAGTGAGACATGTTGTGACGGTCAGTCTGCGGATATGTAAGGACAATAGTAAGGAAGAGTAGGGCAGGGCTCAGGAAGAGTCCCGTCTTTTATCCACCTATATAACCTTGTATGATAGAGCTAGATGAAGGATGGAAAGGAGTTTACGTGATGGCCAAAATTGTAGTCGTTGACGACGACCTGTTCATTTTGCAGCTGCTCTCTGAATATCTGCGCAAGGAAGGGTACGAAGTGACCTCGTTCCCGAATGGCCGCACGCTGGTCGAGCATGTCCGCTCCGAACACCCGGATTGCCTGATCCTCGATATTATGATGCCCGGGATAGACGGCCTAGCCTTGCTCACCGAACTCCGCACCTTCACCGAGCTTCCCATTATTATGATCTCCGCGCGCGGCGAAGAGAGTGACCGGATTCAGGGTCTGGAGCTGGGCTGTAGTGACTTCCTGAGCAAGCCGTTCAATCCGCGTGAGCTGGTGGGCCGGGTGAAGTCTATGCTTCGCCTGGCTAGAGCGGGCAATGCTGCTGCGGAGGAGACTCCGCCGTTGGTGCCAGCGAAGCAAGTCTGCAAGTCCGGGAATGTGGAGATTGACGCAGATTACCGCAAGGTGAAGGTCAATGCAGAGGAAGTGAGCTTAACCTCGCGGGAGTTCGATTTGCTGCTTTTCTTGGCCTCCCACCTGGAACGGCCCTTCGGGCGTGAGCATCTGATCCAGCAGGTGTGGGAATATGACTTCTTCGGGGATGTCCGGGTCGTAGATGATGTGGTCAAAAGAATCCGTAAAAAGCTCGCCGAGCATCACTCCACGCTCCTGATTGATACGGTGTGGGGCTTCGGATACCGGGCATCCGTGCGGAAGGTGTAGCCATGCGGACGATACGCGGTAAAATGCTGCTCTCCCTCTGTATTGCCATGCTCGTCACTGTAGCAATTACGGTGATGCTGTTCGTGCGTCTGATCGACGACATCCTGATGAATCAGGTGAAGGCTGAGCTGCACATACAGGTAGGGAAGGCGCAGAAGCTGCTCAGCGATGGTGACCTCAACAATCTGAGCAGCACGCAGTTCAAGTATGTCGTCAAGGGACTGATGATGAACGCAGACTATATGATTCTGGATGCGGATCAGAGGATCGTAGATGCCAGCAATGAGAAGGAAGAAGGGAAGCAGCTGTACTATACGCCAACGGGGAAAAATGGAATTGCCGTCCTGCACGGCAGGAAGGTTCTATATGCGCAAGAAAAGCTGAGAGGGCTGTCCGATGAAATCTTCATTTATTCGCCGCTGTCCTCGCTTAGAGCCTTATACGGCTCACTCATGCGAACTACTCTGCTTGCCATCAGTGCCAGCTTTGTGGTGATTCTGGCGATCGGGCTGTTCGCTGTCTCACGGGTGGTGCGTCCGCTGAACCAGTTGAAGGAGGCGGTTGGGCGGTACGAGCCGTCTTATGCACAGGGTAATCCTTTTCCGCAGGGGGACCGGACGGAGATCGGGGAGCTGATGACCACCTTCCAATCCATGTCGGGGCGTATTCAGCAGCATCAGCGGAACCAGATTGAATTCTTACAGAATATCTCCCATGAGCTCAAAACCCCCCTGATGTCTATCCACGGCTTCGTGTTCGCCATTCAGGATCAGGTGGTTACGCAGGAGGAGGGGCTGGAGGTAATCACCACCCAGTCGCAGCGCCTGATTGATATGGTAGACAAGCTGCTCCAGCTCTCCCGGCTGGAAGCCGTAGACGAGCATTGGCCTGCTGCTAATGTAGACCTGCGGACCATGGCCGAAGAAGCCGCCATGCTGCTCATGCCCGAGGCCACCCGGCGGAACCTGGAGCTCACCGTGGAAGGCGACAGCCTGCAAGTTACGATTCCCGGCGAGCAGCTTTTCCGTATCCTGGTCAATCTGTTACAGAATGCAGTTAGGCATACCAAGGATCAGGTGATCATCCGGGTGGAGACGGATGTACCGGGAGCTGCGTGGGCAATCCACATTGAAGATAACGGTCCAGGTCTGGCAGAGGAGGAGCGGGAAGCGGTCTTCGAGCGTTTCTACACCGGAGCGAACGGAGTAACCGGCCTCGGCCTGGCTATCTGCCGCCAGATTGCGGTACGGCTGGACGGGGAACTGACCTATTACCGCTCAGAGCTGGGCGGGGCGCGGTTTAGTTTTAGGAGGAAGGTTGGGTAAGAAGGTGCTAAGTGTGTAGGGGCGGATATAACCCAAACAATTAGCAGCAGAACAAGACTAAATAAGTCTTAGACTGCTGCTGTTGTTGTTCAACTTAGTTTCCTGTTAGCGCAATGTATTGTCTGTGAACTATGATAAGGTTCACCGCGCTAGCTGTAACAGAAAGTTTTTCTGTACATTCTTGCTGATTAAACAAAAAAAGTTGTATTTTTATTCGTTTATTTGTATGATTATGAAATCAAATTATGGAGGTTTCGCTATGTCAACTATAATAAGACCCGCAGAACTTGAAGATTTAAACGATTTAACTGAATTAATGTATGATTATATTGTAGGTTTCTATCAGAATCCCAGTCCACCTATCGATAAGGTCCATTATTTGATTCGAGCTCTTTGTGACACACAACAAGGTATCCAATTCGTTGCAGAAGAGGATGGCAGACTCGTTGGTTTTGCTACACTTTATTTTACATTTAGCACTATGAAAGCAGATAAAATTGCTGTCATGAACGACCTCTTCGTCAAAGAAGCTTTTAGAGATACAGAGTTAGAATCTCAGCTCTACCTGAAATGTAAAAATTATTGCATTGATCAAGGATTCGCCAATATGACTTGGATAACATCAATAAATAACACACGAGCTCAATCTTTCTTCAATAAAATGAACGCGGTCCAAGGAAAGGATTGGGTACACTTCTCCATTAAATAAGTAGCTTGCATAGCGTGAGGCCAAAAATTTGCCCCTATTTATGATACGCCCTTATGCGTAATTGAGTTATCTAGTAGTGAAGTGCATTCACGAATTCTTAATAGATCACCATTGCAATAGGAGCCTTGCCCTTTAATTCCTACATATCTACAATTCAAATCTGGTGCATACACGGCTCCTTCCAGCACTACGCCATCAAGGGTAGAAGCCAATGAAATGCCGTAATGCGGCAGGTTCCTAGCAAAATTAACTGTTCCCTCTAAAGGATCAATCACCCAAACCGGACCGTCAAAATTGAACTTATCCCAATTATGTACGCCATCTTCCTCCGAAAGAATTCATTTTTAAATTGTCCTAATTCATAAATGAAAATACCATCATCTTCATTAATCCCCTAAACATGCAATTGGTCTGCGGTGAGGTACGTCTTCATTCTAGAGTTACCTTCGAATTTCATTTGCTTTTATCATTCGATCTTATAAAATCGTTTCGCTATATTCATCGCATTCGTGTGCCAATCAATGGTACCGTCAATATGTATTACAGGACACGTTAGTGTTTCCGCCCATTGTTCAATTCTTGACAGCGAACGCGAAGCCACGAAATCGATGAATTTCAAATGTTGCTCGTACATATCACCGCCTTTGCGGATCCGTTCTCCATGTTGATTATATGTACGTTGCTCTATACGTTCCATACGCAGTTCAATTGGTGCTGAGATAAATACGGCGAGGTCGTAAAGCTTAGGAATTGTGTCGCCAAAATCACCCATGACAGCGGTGAGGACAAACGCACGATATTTTTCAATGTCGGCAAGCATTAAGTTCAAACACTCCTCATAAGGACGTACTGCGGTATATGGAAGTTCTGATTTTTTAAAGTGGTAATCCTCGTGATCCATATGCTTAAAGTTCAATATGTACGCCAGTTCACGCCCAAGTGTAGTCTTTCCGCTTCCATTTGCCCCGAATACAATTATTCCATGGGGTTTATTCATTTTGCTACCCTCCATTTTACAATCGCCCAAAATCAAAACCTACGGCTACGCAGATAAAGAGCAGCCAAGGCCTGTCACTACAGAGTCGCTTTTTTGAACTCGGTTCAATGACCAAGGCCTTTACGGCTCTGGCAGTGATTTTGCTACAGAACCAGAGAGCTTTGGCGCAGTACGATGAACCTTGACGCAGGGGTAAGGTTTTTGGTTTACCGAATAGGTACTGCTAGAACAACATGCAATAATTTATTTACTTTAAGGTGTTTGGTGATGCATCCGCTATCCTCTAATAAATCAATGAGCTTGGGAAGTAGAATATAATCCTCATCACCTTCATGCGCTGTACTTCCTTCCCCGTCAATCATCAAATCCGCGATGCAGATCCGTCCGTGGGGTTTTAATACCCTGCGCATCTCCTGAATAGCGAGCAGCATTTGGTCACTCGTCAGATGATGCAGGGCAAAGCTCGAAACTATAAAATCAAATTTCCCGTCAAGGTACGGCAAGGCCAGGAAATTGCCAAGCTTGGTCTCCATCTCTGGAAATTTGCGCTGGCACTCCTTTAACATTTCGTTGGACTGATCGACTCCAGCCATTACCGCGCCTTCATGGATCAGTCGGCCAGCTAAATTTCCCGTACCCGTTCCAATATCCAATCCTCTTTCCCCGTGGATGGTCGAGACCCACTTCACGACGAGTTGCAGCACCTCATCATAGTCGCCATATTTCCGTTTGTCCTCCTGAACTAACTGATCGTGAACGCTTGCCAAGCGGTCAAAACCCCATTTGTCCTCCCATGTCCGTTGTTCCCTCAGTCTTCTCGAACCCTCAGCCAGAATGTAAATGTCGTCAAGCGGAAGTGCATGGTCCTTCTTGAGGGTTTCAATCATCTGGTCGGTTGTCTCGATAATCTGCTGCATTTCAATCCACTTAGTGAACATGACAGAGCGCTGAAGTTCCAACAAATATTGTAATTGACTGTTTCCTTTGGCTTCGATATCAAGCAGTGCGGCCCGAATGCCACTAACCGACATCCCTGATTCCCTGAGTGCAATAATCGTCTGCAAGCGCCAAATGTCTTCTTCGTCAAATATCCGATACTGATTGTCAGCTTGTTTGGAAGGAGCAATGAGACCTTTGTCTTCGTAGAACCGAATAGCACGCTGCGATATTTTCAGCATATCAGCGACTTCTTTTATTTTCATGAGATAGACTCCTTTATGTTCTTGACCCTCACTCAACGTCAAGGTTTAGTATAAACGCTAGAAAAGGAGGCTGTCACGATGAAGACATTAATTAAAGGCGCGACCATCTTAACTATGGGAAAGGAGGAACCCTATATCGGGGATATCCTCATCGACGGGGACCGCATAGCGGACATTCAGTCCATCATATCCACTGGGGCAGATGTGGTCATTCATGGCGAGGGTATGGCAGCAATGCCTGGGCTGATCAACGCTCACCAACACACGCCTATGAGCTTATTGCGGGGGTTTTCCGACGATTTGAAACTTATGGATTGGTTAAACAAAAAGATGCTACCTGCTGAAGCCCGAATGACTCCAGAGGATATTTATTGGGGAGCGAAGCTGGCGATGGCGGAAATGATTAAATCGGGTACGACTGCTTTCGCCGACATGTACATCCACATGAATGAAATCGCGGCAGCGGTAGAAGAGGTCGGTATGCGGGCTTCTTTAACGCGGGGTTTGGTTTTCCTCGATAATGACGGAGGGCAGCGAATGTCCGAGGCGCTCGATCTCGTTCGTCACTGGAGCGGTGCAGCAGAAGGCAGAATCACGGCCATGCTGGGTCCGCATTCCCCTTACACAGTTCCTCCGCAGCCATTTAGAGAGCTTATCGACTTGGCGGAGCAGGAGAACATTCCGATACATACTCATTTGGCCGAAACGAAAGAGGAAGTCATTAAGATTCGGGAAAAGTACAATCAGACCCCAACTGAATATTTGTATCACCTCGGATTGTTTGAAAAAGCACATGTGCTCCTCGCACATAGCGTGCATCTAAATCGTCGTGATATTGGGTATTTAAAGGGTATGCGGGGCGGAGTATCCCATAATCCAGTGAGCAATCTCAAACTAGGCTGCGGCATAGCGCCGATCAAGGATATGGCTGACCAAGGGATTACCATTGGTTTAGGCACGGATGGGGCGGGCAGCGCCACCACGTTAGATATGTTCGAGGAGATCCGGGCGGCAACATGGCTGCAAAAGTTGGATTACGGCGATCCTACGAAGCTTCCCGCAATAGATGCTCTTCGGATGGCGACGGCTGGAAGTGCGGAGTTGCTGCACATCGCCGATGAGGTGGGCACACTCGAAATCGGGAAGAAGGCAGATATCATCTTGATTGATATGAGAAAACCCCACTTGCAGCCAGTGCACAACCTCCATTCATTGCTCGCATACTGCGCTAACGGAGCGGATGTGGACACCAGCATCGTTAACGGAAAAGTGTTAATGCAAGGCCGTCAGTTGCTCACGATTGATGAAGACGAGTTATTAGAGCAAGTATCGCTACGCTCTACGCGTATCGTTGAAGGCATTTAATTCCGGATTACTTAAAACGCGGGCAGATCCTGTCCGCGTTTTTCGTTGATTATTGTTGCGTTAAACTGTCCGTTAGCTTAATGAAGCACACGCATTAGCTATATATTTAATGTCCTTTAAACATTGGAATATGGGCTTGTTTTTGTTGAGGCTGTGATTCTATGCGAATACTGCATAAAAAACGATATATACCCACTTTATCAGTTAAACTTGATGGGGAGGGATCACTATTGTCCACAAGTATTCGGATCACATGCAAAGGGAGGCCTGATAATCATGATTTTGGAGGATTTGTATTATGGGAGTTTGCGTCCCAATGAGCGGATGAAGCCAAACGATCCAGAATCGCGAAGGATCAATCAGCGGATTATTGATTCATTAGAGATGCTTAAAGAAAGATTACCCCAAGAGGATTTTGATCAGGTCGAGGGGCTACTGGAGCTACATAGTGAATCCTGCTCGCTGCATTCGGCTTTATCTTTTATCCAAGGTTATAAAATAGGTGCGTTAATGATGGTTGAGGTTTTTGGTGGGGAGAGGAATTAAATATAATAAGGAGTCTACAACATGAAACTAGGAGCAACCTTATACATCAAAAATACCAGTGAAGCTGTAGCGTTTTATTCAGAAGCCTTTGGACTTAACCTGGGGAACCATGAGAAATTCCCGGATGGCACATTTATGCACGCATCATTACTTAGAGATGGACAAGAAATATTTGCTGTCAGCGAATCACACAATGATAACTTAGTTAGAATTATGCTCTCATCATCATTAGCGGAATCACGCCCAACTATGAGTTATGGGATTAACTTCGAGCGTGAAGAAGAAGTGAAGAAGGCATACGAAATGCTAGTGAAGGGCGGCACGGTGCTAGTTCCGTTAGGCGCCCTTCCCTGGAGCTCCTGCTGTGCTGAAGTCGTCGATAAGTACGGTGTATACTGGTATATCGCTGTATAGATCTAGCCTTCAAGCTCCTTTTTTTCAATGAAGCTTACCGTATTCCCGTCAGGATCAAGGAACCAGAAGGAGTAGGCGCCCCACGGTCTGCGCTCAGGTGGAGAGGTAATCCCGATGCCGGGGATAGCTTGCTTTAGACGGTCATATTCAGCCAAGACATCATGGACATAGAACATTAGAGACATATTTTTGTCATTGACGACGTTCACATGGCCCGGATTGTAGACCGCAAGCTGGGCGCTGTCGAATCCGTAATGCTGTCCTTCCACAACCGGAGACTCCTTGAGCACGATTTCATAAAACGCAGCTAGGCGCGGCGCATTGTCAGTGAGGATACAAACTCCACAAAGCTTCATGTGAATACCTTCTTCCTTTGTCATCATTCAACTACTTCGTCCGCCCGAAGAAAAACGAATAACGATCCGCCGTCCCCAGCTCAGTAGTCTCTGTACGATCAATAAGCTGCAATGCTTTCAATAAAGACCCGACTTGTTCGTGCATCAGATTCACATCGAATTTATCCATTTCTCTGTCTGCGCTATCTACCAGGAGATAATCCGGCATGGGGATCAGTCCAATCATTGGAATCCCGGCATTGAACAGGGGCTGACTCTCCCCGAATTGAAAATTATTATGTCCACGCAAGATAACGGTCCGGGTGTTATTTCTATCTTCAACAGCTTTCATCCAAATGGCTTCCATTCTTTCATTTCCTGCGTAGGTGAATTCTGTGCTTATTTTGCCAGTGGGTCCATATTGTCCGGAAGCAATGTCCTTCCATTCCAAGCTGCCCAGATGTTCTACAGTGAGTCCAGCCACAGCTTTCAGGTGTCCATCTTTACCATCCCACAGCTCAGGATGAGCCTGCATCCAGGTTGAGGTTGCCTGCGAGGTACCTTTGAATTCGGGCAATCTGAAATGTCCTGTTACAAAGGCGAAGATCATAGTCCGTTCTGGCTGCTCCTGCTGCTGCAGGTAACGAATCATGGAGAGCATGCCAATCGCACCGTCTTCTTCTACCACATTCACACCATCGGTATGCGTATTTACAATGATCGATTCCTTTTTGTTCTTTCCTTCAATTTTCACATAAAAAGATTCGGTCGGCGCATGTTCCTGTTTCTCTGCCTCTAAAATCACTGTGCCCGCCTTATGCTCCTTAGCTGCATTGACCACTTTTTGCCCTTCTGTTTTATTGACCCAGACTGCCGGAATTCCGAAATAATGCTCGGTAAATGGGAGGTACTGCTTTTCAGCCTTTCCATCAGATACACCATCCCAGACGATGATGACTGCTTTAACGCCCTGTTCCTTGGCTTCTTCCAACTTCACCTGCTTGAGAGCGGTGGTAAGGACTAGATCGCCTTCATCTGAAGGAATACCGCCCGACGCTTGAAATTTTCCGCGTATATTCATTACCATTGCCATGGGGAAATTCTTGAAGTTCTTGATTTCAACGACGGCTATTTTTCCCTTGGCTTCATCATACTCACCAGGTTTGGTGTAGACAAGCTCTCCGGTTACTCCATTGCTATCGGTCTCCCCAGAGTAAGGGAACGCTGAGGATACATGAATCTCCTGGTTATCAAGGATCACAGAGCTGTTCTTCTCTTCCCATCGGTCAAAAGTATACTTATCACGGTACACAGTAAGCCCCATATCCGTCACCTGCTGCTGTAACCAGGCAATGAACTGATTGTGACCTTCAGAGCCCGTTGTACGGCTGCCAAAAGAATTCATTTTTTTGATATTTTCCAACATGGTGGTAGGAGAATCAAGCTGGTCATTATTGATTTCAGCGGTCAATTCAGCTGGCAGAGTAACAGACCTCGTAATAGGCTGAGCATAGATGTTAACAATCCACAAAACACTGGCAACTACAGCCACAATACCGTACAACACTCTTCGAACCACTAGCAAGACCTTGCCGCTCTTACGCACTTCACCAGCAAAAAACACATTCCATACCCCTGCGACGATAAGCAGTAAAATAGCGAGCATGAACATCCAAGGTTCATTAGTGACTAAGAATAAAATCTCGGTTACCAGGGCAACTGCATAGACCCAGAACCTATTGCCTCTTTTATTGCGTTGGAAAGTATACATACCTAATTGTGCCAACAGAACGATTATTGCTAGTACAGCGAACAACATTTCTTTCCCAATGAATACAGAAGCTCCAAGCGCTAGAATCAGGAATAGAATCCCCGACAATTCTCCATTACATTTACTTCTCATAATATACCTCTCTCACAATCTTTTATAAATTTAGTTTAAAAGCATCCTTAACTATATTTCACTATAAGGGTTGAACTATACTGCAAGGTCAAACAAAAAAATTCTTTATACTCCGTATATGGGTTTGTTTTTGTCAGGGGAAAGGGCTAATCACGTATTGTGCAGGGAACGCCTCCTCCAAGCCGTCATACTAGATAAGTATAGATTGATCCAGACGACCGATGTAGAAGGAGCTTAATCATGAAGAAGACCACGCAGAGAAAAGAAATGCTGCTGAAAGCCATTGCGATGCTGCTGATCGTAATCCTTGCTACGGCTGCATGTTGGCATGAGATTGGAACTCTTTTAGCCTCAGGGAAGATTGACAGTGAGTCCGTTATGGTGCAGAGCATCATGGAGAAGACAGCCACCCCAGGTGTAGCGGTCCTGTCCGCCAGTAACGGCAAGACCGATTTCCAAACCTACGGCTACGCCGATAAGGAGCAGCGAAGGCGGGTTACTGCGGAGTCGCTTTTTGAGCTAGGCTCAACGACTAAGGCATTTACGGCTCTGGCTGTAATCATGTTACAGAACCAGGGTGCCTTGGCGTATACCGATGATGTCTCGCAATATCTGCCAGAGTTTGCTCCGGCCTACGAGGGGGGGAAGGTTAAAGTCACAATTAATCAGCTACTGGCACATACGAGCGGAATACCGTCCTGGAGCATCCGCCTGATCCCTGAAGGCTCAGGGAAGGAGCAGCTTGCAGCAACCATACATAAGATGTCCAGCCTTAAGTTAGATACCCCTCCGGGGAGCGCATATGAGTACGCAACAGTGAACTACGATATTCTGGCTGCAATTATTGAACGGGTTACAGGGATGAGCTATCAGGAATATGTGACGCAGCACATCCTGAAGCCGCTGGGGATGAACGACAGCTATTTCTCGACAGGGCAGGAACGGAAGCCGGAGCAGCTTGCGCAGGGGTACCGGGTGTTTTTTGGCAAAAGCATGGCCTACGATGCTCCCAGATACTACGGAAATATAGCCGCAGGCTATCTGGTGACGAATCTGAACGATTTGCAGCACTGGGTCAATGCCCAGATGGAAAGCAGCGATATTCCAGATGAGCTGAAAAAGGCCATTGGGCAATCACATGAGCCTGGCCTCCATACAGCGGGACATGAAAGTGAGGACCTGCGCTATGCCTTCGGCTGGAGCCAGGAACGGGAGACGCGGGTGATCCGTCATAGCGGAAGCAACCCGAATTATTCCTCCCAGGTAATCATCGATCCGCAGCGGAAGGAGGCAGTGTTCGTACTGGCTAATCTGAATTCTACCGCACCTACGCTGATTGCCCGAAATATCTATGACCAGATGCAAGGGCAGCCGATGAAGGCCTTCAAGTATGACGACACCTATATCCTAATGGACGGGATCGCTTCGTTGTTAGTTGTGTTCACTGTGATTGGGATTGTGTTTAAGCTCATCCGGCTGGCGGGAGGGAGAAGCAAATACACCACGGAGGAGAAGGAGATTCGCCGTCAAAAAATCAAGGCACGTGTTACCCTGCTTATCAGAGCGCTGCTGCTACTAGTTGTGCTGGGCTGGCCTTTATTGGTAAATTACAATTACACTATGATTAGTATATGGATGTCCTATTCGGTCTTGCTGTGGATGGGGCTAGCTTCGCTAAGATGCGTATTGTCGATGATTCTGGCAGGGAGATACTGGCGGTAACTATAACTAAGGGGATGATCCTTATTAAACGTTGTAAAAAAATAATATTGAGTATGCTTTTAGGGTCATTACTTGTGGCATTTATCGGCTGTGATGGTAGCTCTAAGAGTAGCGTTACCATTCTTGGCGGAAAAGAAAATATTAAATATGCGACTCTAAACAGTGATCAAAAGGCTTCTTTATCCGGTCAGACAGCTTCCCCGTTCTCCTTAGAGGTTTTATCATAAATGCAATCTGGGAGAAGCAGGAGAAGAAATATGCTTTTGCAATCCAATCAAACGCTCTCTGAAAGGAGCAGATCCCATGATCTATGTCACTGGTGATATTCACGGTTCGATCAGCGTGGCCAGCCGCTTTAATTCTAAGAACTTTCCTGAAGGCAGGGCGCTGACGAAGCAGGATTATGTTATTATCGTTGGGGACTTTGGCTTGTTGTGGGCAGATGATGCGGAGGACCGCTTTTGGCTAAAATGGCTGACAGAGAAACCATGGACCACCCTGTTCATTGACGGGAACCACGAGAACTTTGATCTGCTCGAATCCTACCCAGTCTCCGAATGGAACGGCGGCCAGATGCATCACATTACTCCTAGTATTATTCACCTTATGCGCGGCCAGGTCTTTGAGATTGAAGGGAAGACGTTCTTCACCTTCGGTGGGGCGGCTTCACATGACAAGGAGTACAGAAAGGCTGGCGTCTCCTGGTGGGAGCGCGAAATGCCAAGCCCGGAGGAGTATCACGAAGGCATCCGCAATCTGGAAAAGAACCATTGGAGAGTGGACTATGTCTTGACCCACACCTGCTCCTATGATGCGCTTCAGTGGATCAAAGAGCGCTATAATACGAATGTGGAAGTTGATCCCATGCATACGTATTTCAACGAAATCAAGTCTAGACTGGATTATGGGAAATGGTACATTGGGCATTTTCATCATAATGCGGAACTGCCGGAGGATCAGGTGTTGTTATATGACAACAGGGTGAGGATATTGTGACCGGTTAAACCCCAAAAAGGGGCAGAAAAGATTTGCCCCTTTAAGACTCATTAATAATAATTATTTTTTTGCCATAACACTAGAAATATGATTTTGAACCTCATCTATTGTAAAATCGCCGCTTAATCCTTGAAGACTAGATGAGATAACTCCATTTTTTTCGATTAAAAGGGAGTTATACGTTTTTTGTGTGTAGTAAGAGCCGGTATTATCTAAGAACATAACATACTTAGAATCAGAACTAACATAATATGAAGGGTCTGTTAGTTTTATAGATATTGTTTTATTCGTTTCGTCACCTTTCAACACTTTCAAAACATTCAGATTTGATTCTTGTGAAGGAGGGTCACCGTCAAGATTTTTAGTGTCAGTTATTTGGCCATAGACAACCAAGTCTGAATTCGAGACCAATTCTTCAAAGGTGTAAGAAGGCCAATCCCCAGTGTTGCTATTATTCTCGGTACTCGGTTCAGTCGAGGATTGACACGAACTAATCAAAAGTGCAAACAAAAATAACAATATTAATTTTGTGAGTCCGGTTCTGTTCATCTTTATTTCATCTCCTTTTATGATAAAAGGACGAAGAAGCATATGAAATAGTTCCTTCTCGGCTAAAATATTATAAACTTAATTTCTTGCTCGCAAATGTTGACTTAAAGGTATCGAACTCTGTGAAATTTCCTTTAAAATCAGGAATGTTACTATTGTATGTGCCATTTTGATCTATAAGAATAGAGTTTTTGTCACTTTCATAATAATAATCACCTTGCTTTTTTAAGATCATAATATAGGTATTTCCTTTTTCTACAAAATCCAAGGCCTGATCTAAAATAATTTCACCAGATACATCACCTTGAATAGTATCCAGAATTTTGAGAGTTGATAGTTGAGCTGGTGGGAGATTGTCATCAACTGGCTTTTGCTGCGTATCTATGACTTTTACTAGAACTACTACATCTGACTGTTTAGAAATAAGCTCATTAAAGTTATATTACGGCCAATTGGCATGAGGGGTTGGATTGTAATTATCTGGGACGTTTGAGGATTTGGTGCTGCTCTATAAGAGTTTATATCGTTAATATCATGAGGCTGGGGAGTGGTTATTGTAGTCCTATCTCTTTCATAACTCATAATGGAAGTGTTACCATAATTGCTCTCAATATCATTTAAAAACTGTGCATGTCCGAATTCGTGAGTTGCTGAACTAATTGCACATGCACCTGGGTTGTTGTTACAGCCTGGATATTCATGTATGGCCTTGGTATTAACGTAAACATGAAAATATTTAGTTGGTGTGCCTGTAGGAGAATATAAACCAAACCAGCTATAAGCTAACTCCCCATAATGGGCAGCGTTAAGAGAGTTGAATTTTGTGATATCGTTGTCCCTACAGAATTTGTCCAATTGGAGCCAGCAGTTGTCCAAGCAGTATTTCCTGCAGAGTCAATAAGACGATATTGTATTGAATACAGACTGTAACCATTTGAATAATAGTGTGCAGAAGAAACCGAACTCATAATAAGTGATAAAAATCCGAAAAGTAGAAACATTCTTGTTAACTTTTGCTTCATTTAATATACTTCTCCTTAAAATTTAATGGATTTTATATACAAGTAATTAACAAAATATTCTAATGTTGGAACATCATGCTAAATAGCAACGAAAGAGCTGAAAGCCTATGGCAAAGACAAAGCTTACAGAAATACTTCAAAACGAAGTATTGAATATACTGAGGTTGGTAAATGGGGGAAGTATCTTAGAGACGTTTGGGAGAGGGAATTTGCAGAGTCTATTAGCAGCGAGGAAAGGGGGAAATATCGTCGATAAAAATTCCAATGGATGTATGTGAACACACATGAATACGCGTGCGGACCTTATTTTTACCATAAAAACAAGAATCTTCACATAACCAACGGCTAAGCACTGGATCAGCTTCCGCTCATCATGATTTCATTATAAGACTTCTACAACAGCTTTACTAAAAAACAGTTTGTAGCTATGCTTATGATTGAGCTGAGACTAGATGAGTAAAGGACAGGTGAGCTGAGATGAGCAAAGAGGTTAAATTGGATTTAAGCCGTATCGTGTTTATTGGACGGACCTTTGAAGAATATATGTCCATGTTTAATCTAACACAGACGGAATTGAAGGGACGGTCCATTCTGGATTGCCCCGCTGGAGCATGTTCGTTCACGGCGCACGCGAATAAACTGGGTGCCGATGTAACGGCAACGGATATCGCTTATTTTCATGACTATGAGGATCTTCACGCAAAAGGCATGCAAGACTTGGAACACGCCATGGCCAAAATGGAAAGTGCCCAAACGAACTACGTATGGGATTATTTCCAATCCGTTGAAGAACTAAAACAACATCGATACCACGCATTAACTGACTGTTCATATGATATGAAAAACCATCCCGGGCGTTATATCGCATCGGCACTGCCTACGCTCCCATTCAACGATAAGCAATTTGATATGACATTGTCTGCACACTTTTTGTTTATGTATTCAGATAAACTTGATTTTGATTTCCATCTGAGAGCGATTCAAGAGTTACTTCGTGTAACCAAACAGGAAATCCGGATTTTCCCTTTAGTCAGCCTTTCAGGAGAGAGATATCGTCAATTGGATGAGCTGCTCACCTTTTTACATCAACAGGGCTGTTCAACTGAGGAAATAACGGCCGGATACGAGTTTCAAAAGGGAGCAAACAGCATGTTGAAAATCACTCTTTAGATTAAAAAGCGCTGGATCAGCCAAACTCACAAACCCTGAGTGCCGACAGGCTTTGGAGCGTTAAGGGTTTCTTATTGGCCCTAATGTAGATTGGAACGTTCTTTCTGCACAGAACTATTTGACGGAATTGTATGTGAACGTGGAAGAAGAATTGAATTTTTTTGGTAACTAAGTGAGGCCCGTTTCCGTTTATAAATATAAGAAGAAATCAATTTTTTAAGGGGAATGGGAACTGATGAAGAAGAAATGGAAGATCATTATATTTAGCTTTATTGGGGCTAGTATGCTTGTAGTCGTGTTAGGAGCATTATACGTCAATAACATTGGATTTAATAATGTGAAACATATGTATCGTTTAGAATCAACCGGTAAATCGGTTATTCGGATGGATAGCGATATTCCTGGCTTAGAGCGCTTTCTCACGAAAGAAAAGGGTGATCCACAGGAACTGTTAAAGTCACGCATGGAACGAGAAGATTGGGTATATAGTCAGCAGGAGGGATCAGGTTATTTTTTCGAAAAAGACGGTAGGGAAGAAATCGTCACAACGCAGCAATGGAATCATTTTTATATTATATATAGTTTGAATGCTGGAGTTGCTAACCTTGAGGACTAGACAAGAAAACCACGCCCCTTAGATACAGTAGAAATAGAGTTGAATAGATAAAGGCGCTAACTCCATGTTAGTGTCTTTTTGTTCGTTCCTAAGCTTCGCCATACTTCCGCCATGTTCTGGTTCCATCTACTCTGACATAATACGGTAATAGAACAGAGGATGGTTTTACACCAGCTCTTAAGGAGGAATTGGCATGTTTCATAAAACAGTGACGCTGCAGCCTTTTGCAGATATTTCGGTGCATACCCAGGGGTTCGAGATCGTCTCGGCTCAATTAGGTGGAGATGGCTGCATATATGTCCTGCTGATTAATCAGATCCCAGAACGGAAAAGTGGAATGTTCGTCCAGCCGGCTTTGAAGCAACCGCATACCTACAAGGTTTTGATGGTAGAAAGTCAACATTATATTGATGAAATAATATTTCCGGATCAGCATTTTAATTATCATTATGTTCAGCCGCTTCGCAGACACCTGCTGCTGGTTGGAGCGCGCTGCTCGTATTATGGTGCAGGCACATATGATCTGAACGCCAAAGTGTGTGATTATACAGGACGTACCGTTCGTGAGTTCCTGCTTGGAGACGGGATTCAGAATGTTCAAGTGACGGAGAAAGGAACCATCTGGACCAGTTATTTTGACGAAGGCGTGTTCGGGAACAACGGGTGGGATCAACCTGTCGGTGAACACGGCCTTGTGGCCTGGGATGAGCATGGAAACAAATTGTACGAAGATCATGTGTCGGATATTGCCGATTGTTACGCTTTGAATGTTGTCCGTGAAGAGCAGGTCTGGTTTTATTATTATACAGACTTTTTGCTCGGCTGCATCTCAGGCGGACCCAGTCAGCCCAAAGTTACGTTTATGAATCCTGAGATTTCCGGTTCGTCCGGGTTTTGCACGGATGGTTGTCACTTCTTGTTCGATGGGGGTTACGGCAAACACGGAGAATATGTTATCAAGAAACATGAGCAAGCAAGCTTGACCAAAGGGCATAAGATACAGTTCCTTAATGAAAAATCCGAGCCGCTTGTACCCGTGACGCAAGATTTCCGGGAAGATCGCGTGCTGTTCTGTGCAAATGATATGTTGTATCAAGTTTCGATTAGCGAATTGCTCTGATGAGAAATTACAGCCAAGTGGCTGCGGACCGGAAAGATCCAAACCTAATCGTCGAGAAAAGGTTCGGAGTCGGCTTTCATCCGCTAGGATGGACGAGAATCTTCCAGAAGCTGAATCGGCTATTTGTCCAGCTACTTCAAAAACTGGTTTAAAAGCTTTTGGACAACTTCACGCTTTATAGGCTTACTGATAAACTCATCCATTCCTTCAGTGAGGGACTTTTCCCGATCACCCTTTAAAGCATTGGCCGTGACTGCAATGATGGGCGGACAGGTCTCCTTGAGCTCTTCTTTTATCGTCTTCATTGCATCGAAGCCGTTCATTATAGGCATGTGCAGATCCATTAAAATGAGATCAAACGACGCTTTGTGCGTTGCTTGAACCGCGTCTAAACCGTTTGTGACGCTAGTAACCTTGTGCCCTAATTTTTCAAGTGTTTTGGTCAACACCAGCTGGTTGATATGATTGTCTTCAGCAATCAAAATGCTCGCCACTCGTGCAGCAGGAAGCTTTTGTGTGTGAACCTCTTGTTGCGGAGGAGTCACTATTTTCTTAAGCCTGATTGTGAAAGTAAATGACGAGCCGTGCTTACCGTCGCTTTCCGCATAGATCTTACCGCCCATCAAGCTGATCAGTCTGCGGCTGATGGCGAGCCCGAGGCCCGTGCCTTCGTGCTTGCGCATCATAAAACTGTCAATTTGTGCAAACGGCTCAAAAATATTGTTGATCTGTGAGGGATCAATCCCAATACCTGTATCGGATACCGTAAATTCCAACAGGGATGGATCCTGCTCTGCAAGCTTTACCTTTACGGATATGCTTCCCTTGGACGTGAATTTTACGGCATTCCCGAGCAGATTGATGAGCACTTGTCTTAAACGTTCCTCGTCGGCGTAAATATAGTCAGGAACTCCGTGATTTATAGTACTTGAGAGCTCCAGGTGGTTTTGCTCAGCTCGCAGTGAAATGACACTGAAGCTCTCGTTGATGCATTTGCGCAGTTCGAATGTATCCTCTTGCAGTTCTGTTCGGCCAGCCTCAATCTTAGAAAGATCAAGGATGTCATTGATAATATTGAGCAGTGTATCCCCACTTTTACGGATGATCTCCAAATAGCCCCGTTGCTCTTCACTAAGTTCCGTGTGGTCCAGCAGAATATCCGTCATTCCGACCACCCCGTTCATGGGAGTGCGGATTTCGTGGCTCATCATGGCTAGAAACTCACTTTTGGCTTTGTTCGTAGACTCAGCGGTCTCCTTCGCCAGCATCAACTGCTTCTGCTCGGAGATGTCCTTGCAGATGAGATAGAATCCGATATTTTGTCCGTTCACGAAGATGGGGGCAATGCTGGTAAGCACTTCAACGATCTCTCCGTTTTTGGTGATAAGCGTGTTTATATACTGCTCCACTGAATTATCGTACAGTGCCCGGTCCAGAATGTTCTGTACATTCTCCTGACCAATCAGCTTTGCCAGCTCCATACCGATCAGTTCAGACTCGACGGAGTAGCCTGTTATCCTTTCCGACATGCTGTTAGCGTTAATAATCCGGCCGTCAAGGCCAAACGAGATGACGCTGTCATGATTGTATTTTTTAAGTGACGTATACCGCTCAACGGATTCCTGAAGGCGCTGCTCGGATTCCTTTTGCTTGGTGATGTCGATGATTTGGCAGATATAATACGTGGGTTTGTTCGCCTCGTCGATGAAAAGCTTGAGCGAGAGTGATCCCCACAGCTCGTCACCCATCTTTGTGAGAAACTGTTTTTCGATCTGTACTTCCGTTTGTTCACCCATGAGTGCCTTTAGATCGTTAATATTTCTGATGTCATCCTTATCGCGGGAGAGGTCCTCTAATCTCATACCGTCAAATTCGGCTTGGGAATAGCCAAAGATTCGTTCCATAGCGGAGTTTACTGTCAAAATCATACCGTCTGGGGTAACAAGTGCAATCCCGGATGGAGCATGATCAAACACTTGTTTGTAGAATTGATTCTCATTTAGATTTACTCGATGCATAGCGGCCTCCATAGGGTAAGGGATAATATTTTCACGAAATACAGACCCTCTATTTTAAATGTATTATCACAATTGAAATATTAAAATTTAAACATTATACTCCAGTATAGTTTCCCCTCTTTATTGCTCATCGAAACAATTACCATTCGACTATCCCTAACCCTATGTATAACATGCTGCCATGGCCAATTCGTTATGTGGACTTAGTTGCGAACCTTACATTAGATTGATGCCAACATTACAGGATCCTTAAATATGATGAAATGTTCAAACTCCAGTTGTATTAGAAGCAGTTTTATGGTTAATATGAATACTAAATTTAAATTGGGGTGTGAACAACATTGTCAGTATATACTCAACCAGTCTTTGTGGCAGCAATCGTTTTTGTTATTTTAGCTTCTGCGGCATTTATCCCTTGGCTCATTTATACATATAGAAAGTATAATTATTTACCGTTATCTACCACTTTTATTGCTTTTTCGTTTATCTTTTACTTTTTAGCAGCATTATTTTTAGTATTGTTGCCGTTACCAGAGATACGCAATACTTGCTCGTTACAGAAACCGGGCACACAGCATTATTCACTTCTGCCGTTTCAATTTGTAGTGAACACTTTGAAGAATAGTGGTATTGTGTTGTCTCAGCCTGCAACCTATAGACTGTTATTTAGCCAGCCCTCATTCTATCAGGCGTTTTTTAATTTTTTGCTGTTGTTACCTTTTGGTGTGTATTTACGGTACTTTTTTCATGACAAGAAACACTGGAAGAGAGCGCTCGGGCTCACGTTCTTATTAACATTATTTTATGAGGTAACACAGGTAACCGGGATTTACGGAATCTATAATTGTCCCTATCGTATCTTTGATGTGGATGATTTATTGTTGAATACTACCGGCGGTGTACTGGGGTTCTTCATTGCTCCGGCTGTGTTGGCGTTATTCCCATCCAAAAAGAAGATTAATGAAAAAGCAGAAAAATTACTGGCTCTTGATGAAGTTAGAGTGATGTCTGTATTATTGGCGGTTATGTTAGTTAATGTTGTGATGAGTATGATCAACATAAATATAATTAGTGAGTTCATTGCGACTACTATAGTACTTTCTGTAACTTTATTTATTATTCCATGGCGTTGGAACGGATCGACAGCGGGTACGAGAATTATGCGCTATCGCTATGACAGTAAACAAGGCCGGGGGGAGACTAACAAGCGATTATTTAAACGCTTTGGTGCGATTTATGCGGTGTACTTCATAACAGTAATTGCGAAGATTTTGAATAACGTGGAAATATCAATAGATTCTCCATTCTATAAAGCATCTATATTCTTAACAGTAGGTGCTGGTTTGACATCGCTCATTTTAACGATCGTGTTGTTCATCCATGTTATATTAGTCTTGTTCGGTAAAGAAAAACGCCGCTTCTACTTTGATGAAGCTTCCGATTTGTATACAACCAGACAAAAATAACGAATCCTATTCAATGGCAAGAGGTACTCCGTAGTCTTCAATGGCTGCGGGGTACCTCTTTTTCTGGATTTAAGCTTGTTGTAAGGTTGGGATGAATTTGCTGTAAGCTTCGCGGTCTATAGTATAAGTATCAGCAAATTAAGAGGTGAAATGATTGGAACCATTATTAAAAGTAGAAAAAATAAAAAAAGTGTACGGGAAGTTAAGTGCTGCTTACACTGCGTTAGAGAACGTGTCTTTTGATATTCATGAAGGTGAGTTTGTAGGGATTATGGGACCTTCCGGTGCGGGGAAATCAACCTTGCTAAATTTGTTAGCAACCATCGACTCTCCTTCTGAAGGGAAGATTTATATGAGGAACCAGAGTATTCATGATCTGAAGGAAGCGGCTTTGTCAGACTTCCGGCGTGATAATCTCGGATTCATCTTTCAAGATTACAATTTACTCGATTCCTTAACGGTAAAGGAGAACATATTGCTTCCTCTGGCGATTGCTAAAATTCCAGCGAAGGATATTAATCAGCTCGTGACCCGGATCTCTAAAGTATTTGGTATTGAAGATTTACTTGAAAAATATCCTTACCAAATCTCAGGTGGTCAAAAGCAAAGAACCGCTGCGGCTAGAGCGCTCGTGACAGAGCCTGCACTGATTTTGGCTGATGAACCAACAGGTGCGCTTGACTCCAAATCAGCAACAGATTTACTGGAAAGCTTAAGTCTTTTAAATGAAAATAACAATTCGACCATTATGATGGTAACCCATGATGCATTTGCCGCAAGCTTCTGCCGCCGGATTATTTTCATCAAGGATGGTTCATTTTCAACAGAAATCTATCGTCGTGATCAGACACGCAAAGCCTTCTTCCAGAAGATTGTAGATGTCCATGCGGCCATTGGAGGTGAGGGTGATGACGTTATTTAGTCTTGCACGCCGGAATATAGCACGGAACTTTGCTCAATATTTTTTATATATAGCGTCAATGGTCTTTAGTATCATGATTTACTTTACATTTGTGACCTTGAAATATAGCGACACGATAGCAGAACAGACAGCTTCATCCCAAAAATTAGATTCACTGATGAGCGGGGCTGCGGTCATCCTGATCTTATTCGTTTTCATATTCATAGCCTATTCCAATTCATTTTTTATGAGAAAACGTAAAAAAGAAGTGGCGTTATACGCGTTACTAGGTGTACGTAATCGTCAAATAGGCTTGATGCTCTTTTTTGAAAATCTATTATTAGGGCTATTCTCTTTGAGTGTAGGGATTGTTCTAGGGTTTCTATGTTCAAAAGGCTTTATGACAATTTTAATTCATTTAATGGGTTATGACGTCGTAGCACCCTTTACCTTTTCAGCGGCGGCAGCGATGAACACTGCTATCATATTTCTGGTTATTTTCTTAGTGACATCGTATCAAGGCTATCGTTTAATATATCAATTTAAGCTGATTGATTTATTTCACGCTTCCAAAAAGGGGGAAGCGGCGCCTAAACCATCTATGATAATAGCTGTTCTGGGAGTATTGTTCATTGTGTTGGGCTATTGGCTCGCGATGCAGGATCTTTTCACTTCTAAGGTATGGGAGACAATTGGATTTCTCATGACCGTGTTAATTATTTTAATAACAGTCATTATAGGTTCATTTTTATTGTTCCACAGCGTTACTGGCTTTGTGTTAGCAATGATTAAGAAAAATGAAAAGTGGCTGTGGAAGGGACTGCATGTGTTAACCATTTCGCAGCTGCTCTACCGTATCCGAGGGAATGCACGGACATTAACGGTGATTGCCGTGTTAAGTGCTACGACAGTAACTGCTGGTGGAGCAGTCTATAGCCTGTATTACAATACGAATGACTCAGCGAAAACCATCAATCCGAATACCTTTATGTATCAATCAACGGATGCCGAGGTGGATCATCAAGTGAGTGCTGTCCTGTCAGATACAACATACGATGAGAATATCGAAGCCCTATCCATTTCGTTTCATACCAAAGAGTTAAATTCGCCTTCAACATACGATAGCTCTGACAAAAGAGAATATACAGTTATCGATGAAAAAACATACAACAAATTAGCAAGTCTACAACATAAAGAGAAATTAGCTGTAAGTGAGGGCTACGCGGTTATTTTAGATATCGGATATGACCAAAGGATCTCACCATTGTATACAGGGAAAACAATTACAACAGGCAACGGCCAGCTACTCACCTTTCAAAGCTTTGAAACACAATCCGTATTAAACAGAGGCACAGCAGGTATAACAGTAGTAGTCTCGGATGATCAGTATAAAGTCTTACGGGCTGATGGAGAAGAGCTACACTATCGCATTCTTGGGGTAAATCATGCCTCATTAGAATTATCTGAAAAAATTGCAAATCACTTACCGGAAGGAACGCTGTTCTCCAGTGGTCCTCAAGATTACCAGACAAGCTTAGAAAGCGTAGGTTCTCTGCTCTTTATCGGAAGTTTCTTGGGGCTCGTATTTCTGGCCGCAACAGGCAGCATCATTTACTTTAAAGTTCTAACAGAGGCAGAAGAAGATAAATCACAGTACAATATGCTGCATAAAATGGGTGTCAGTGCAAAAGAAATGCGAAAATCCATTGCCTCACAGGTGCTCGTTATCTTTGTTGTACCGCTTATAGTAGGGTTATTGCATAGTGTAGTGGCTCTAAAAGCATTCTCTAGCCTGCTGCTGATGGATTTAGCAAAACCTGTGTTACTCTGGATGATTGCTTATTGCGCAATTTACGGGCTGTATTATTGCTTAACCGTGGCTTCTTATAATCGTATGATCACACTAAATAATAGAACAGAAGGATGATTGAGATGAAGAAATTTCTAATTACTATTGGTATTGTATTTGTTATAGGAGCAGTTGGTGTCTTTGCTCTGGCAAAAATTGACTTCAATCGCTTCAATGCCGAGGATTACTATTTACAAATAACAGAGGATGGGGTACCCCAGGAATATAAACTGAGTGATGGAACAGTGATGACTTCCTATTCGTATTCACTGGAGGCTACCAATGCCAAAGGTACAACAATTCCACTTGAATTTAATGCCCAAAAAAATCTTCGTAAAGGCGCCTACTTGAAAATCTATGTAAAAAAAGGTAATCAAGTGTCATCCTATGATGAAGTGAAATTAGAGGATATTCCGCTAAAGGCACTAAAAGACGATAGTGATAGTGGTGCCTATATGTTCAACACTCGTCAAATCGAGCTTCCCCTCATGAGCCGAAATAATATCTCTGGCAATTGCCATTCCTAACCCTGTACCATGCTTACTCGTTGTATTTGTACCTCTATAGTAGCGTTCGAATACCTGTTCCAGATCTTTAGCAGGAATACCCTGGCCGTTATCAGAAATTGTTATTTGGTGATGAAGATTAATGCTTTCCACTCGAATCTTTACCACAACATTTTCATCGTTATGCACCAGTGCGTTATAGATAAGGTTAAGGAATGCTCGCTTTAATAATTTTTTATCTGCTTTATGCACGGCTTTAAGCACATCTGCCTCGAACTCTATCCGGCGTTCCCCATATGCCGGGTCATTCAAAAGTTCAATCGTCATCTCCCGTAGAAATTGAACGAGATTTACCTCTTCGAATTGCAGGGATAGCTGGTGATTACGTAAACGCGTCGTTAAATTAAGGTCATCTAACAAGTCTTTCATATACATAGATTTACCTTTAATAATTGACGTGTATTCCTGCAATTCTTGGGCTGTTAAGTCTGTGGCACTGTCGTATATAAATTCTGCATAACCTTGAATAGAAGAGAGGGGGGTCTTCATGTCATGTGATACATTGCTAATCCATTCTTCGCGCATTTGGTCGAGACGCTTACGTTCCTTTTCATGCCGGTCGAGCTGTTCAGACAGTTCATTCATATTTCGAAAAACATCTTCATAAACGCCTTTGGGAGCAGGCATTTTCTTAAACCGCCGCTCCCTAAGCTGTTGAATACCCTCTATTAGTGTATGTAGTGGGGCTGTTAATTTTTTCCCGAATAAAAATCCAATGAGGATGACAATAAGCATATCAATGATAAGGAACAGGATGAGAAAAACATTAATGTTTTTAAAGAGTTTAGCATAATCATAGGTCATTACGTAGCGGCCTATCTTTGGATTTTGAATCCCTAGAAAGTAGCTGAAACTTTGAGCTGAGCTGACAAAAACAGTCGTGCTTGCATCTAATTCTTTATATTTGTACATTTGTATAATTTCAACAGGGGTATACACGGTTTGCAATTCTTTGGGAGTATAAAAAGCTGCTACTTGCTCTCCATGGTTATTCAAGAATTGTACCCAAGCACTCATTTCTTGTAGTTTTTTCAGCCCTGCCTCGTTCACCACAGGTTTGCCTGAATGTAATTCTACATATTGGGAAAAGGTCCGGCTGAAGGCTTCAGCAGACGCTTCTTCCGTGCCGAAATGATTATTCTTTAGCTGTATAAAGAACAGAAACAGGAATAAAATGGCGTTAACTAAACCAACGATCACAACAATAGTCATCACCGTTCTTAAAAAGCGGAATGTCAATTTCCATTTCAACTGGTCTCACCCCTGGGTATGTAATTTATATCCTAACCCTTTGACCGTCAATAAAAAGGAGGGCTTTGAAGGGTCAGCCTCAATTTTTTCGCGTAAGCGCCGAATATGTACCATCACAGTATTATCGGAACCAAAAAAATCTTCACCCCACACCTGTTCAAACAAGGTCTCTTTGCTTATGATCTGATTCGGATGGTGCATAAAGCAGCTCATTAAACCGACCTCTTTGGCGGTAAGTACAAGGGGTTCGCCATTTTTCTTTAATTCTGTCTCATTTGCACTAAGCTCGAAGGGGCCAACCTGCAAGCTTTTCGGAGCCTTCTTTTCCGCTGTGAAGCCAGCCCTTCTCAGTTGTGCCTTTACCCGATAAGCCACTTCTTTGGGACTGAACGGTTTAGTAATATAATCATCGCCACCTATCGCCAGCCCTACAAGCTTATTGATTTCTTCATCCTTTGCAGACATAAATAAGATTGGTGCATTTGACGTTTCCCGCATTTTCCGGCATAACTCATAGCCTTCTCCATCCGGGAGCATAATATCTAATAATACTAGCTCAGGCTTATACTCCTGAAACTTGTCCCAACCCTCTGCAATGGTCCCCGCAGTGACAACGTCCCGAATACCTTCTTTATGTAAAACGGTCTTCATCAGCCGAGCTAAATCCTCTTCATCGTCAATGATTAAAACCCATTTAGGACCTGCCATTTGTACCCCTCCATAACACTCTCTTTATTTACATTATAAAGGACTTTAATTCTTTTGCACCATCTCCATGATATGGTTAACAGCGCTTCGCCATACTTACGGCATGTTCCGGTTCCAACAGATCTGACATAATACGGTAATAGAGCAGAGGAGGGTTTTACGCCAGCTATTAATGAATTGGTCTGATGATGCGAGCGGGTTCGAATTGACAATTAATAGCAAGTGACGTACACTAAGTAGTAAGTGATAAGTAGTAAGTAATAAGTGCTGCGAAGTCAAAAGTTCTTTATACACATGAATGATGAACCAGCTTGTCTAAATCATGGGTAGGGGTGGATGGTTATGATGGATTTGAAATTAGCACAGAGTTTTGCGCTGATCGCATTAAATGGTCAAAGTAGCAGTCTTTACATGACGAATGCAAAGAAAGTGTCTTTGCGTGCTATGGCTGCTGCAGTTATTTTGGAAGCCTACTTTGAGGGATGTTTTACACCAGTAGATAACGAGCTAATTTTACACAAAGAAGTTCTTAACCAATCCAGTCCAACGCAATATAGAGAAGCTGTTCTATTCCCTTTGCTTCATAATCAGGCTGAGGTGCAAGGTGATCTGGGCTGGTGGATGAAGCAAGTTTCCAAGCTGTCTAATAAAAAATTAAAGAAGTTTGAAATCGCGATGTCGGATGATCTAAAGGCAATGGATTTGCTGGAAGAGATCCCGAGTCTGTTAGGGAGTGACATGTACTTCGATTCAGCGGGCGTTGAAATGAAAGCCTATCGCAGCAGCAATGGGGTATATACAAGTATTACAGAGAACCTTCGAGCCGAAATTTTGGAGGAGGGAACGGTAACGGATGAGATCATTTGCCTGCTGTGGCTCCTTCGCGAGAGTGGATATATGCATGACTTCTTCTCACAGAATGAACTGGAAAAGATCAATACCAGAATGCACGATCTATACCGTAGTAATGTATGGGCAAAGTCATTGTTTCCGATTCAAATCCATCATGGAATTGAGTTAGGGATCAAACAGTTTCTGCAAACGAAGTCGAAGATTATGAAGACCTATGCGGGCAGCAGTATTAATTTTATCTTCCCTGTCCTTGAGCGGTCACAAGCTGTCTTTATTGAGACAGAGGCCTGGTTCGATAATTCGGATACAAGGCTAAATGCGGTTCTTACGAGGTTACAGTCCTATGGACATGATGTTAAGGTGATGGAGAAGGGATCCATTGCGACCCTCAAAATCGATAATTTGTTATACGATGCGGTACCGCATTATGTGATGATGAGAGTGCCGATTCAAGGTGTGCGTCTTGTTCCGAAGCGCCCATTGTAAAGGGGTTAGTATCCATGTCCAGGCAACGTTCCATGGAGGCGATTCTGGCCTCAGAATATGTGTCAATAGGTGAACTGGTAAGAATTACAGGCTCCCGTTATAGCACGCTGAAACATTACACCGAAGAAGGCATGCTGCCCTTTGAGCAGGCTGAAGAGAATTTAACACGCAGATATTCAAGAGAGGCAACCGTCGCACGTATTCTCTGGATAAAGGAGCTGAAAGCGAAAGGCTTATCGATCCCGCAAATTAAAGAAGCAATAGGGATGAATTAGCAGGAGATATGAAGAGTGTGAATTTTTCAGTAAATGAGGTGAATGATATGACGATATTACCTGTTATAATATTTATCTTAGTATTTGTACCTACCATTATAATCATGGTGAGTATGACTTATTTAACAAAAGAGACGATTAGTTTCGGAGTCACCGTCAGCACTGAACAATTCCACAGTGAGCCGCTGCGCCAGATGCGGAGATCATATGCCAGGATTAGTGCTATTTTACATACCATGTTATTCATTGTTGGCATCCTGTACCTAATATACAGTGATGAACATTCGAAGCGAATCAGTTGGATCATTATCTCCTATTCACTCGCCATGCTCGTAATCTCCCTGCTTATTAACTTTAGGTATCACTTGAAAATGAAAAGCGTACTGTCTATGCAATCTGCTGCTCCCGAATCGTCGGTCATGGGGATGGAATCTGCATTTCGGAAAGGAAATGTTGGCCTGTCCAGTCATTGGTTCCTTATTCATGCTGTTATTGTTGTTGTTAGTATTGTAACGGTGCTGCGCAACTACGATCTGATTCCTGACCAGCTCCCAGTCCATTTCGACAGCAGTTGGACCGTAGACCGCTATGTAGATAAATCTTATAGTATCGTGTTTATACCTACAATCATGCAGGTGTTAGGGACACTTCTGTTCATATATGAATATTGGAGAATGCACAGAGGGAAGCAGCAGGTTAGAGAAGACGTATCTTACCGGCGTGCCTGGTCGATTTTTATGATTACAGCAAGCTTCTTGTTCGTTATCCTGTTATCCGTAGTGCAGTTCAATATGATCTCTCTACTTAACATTAATTTTGTTATCCCCGTTGTCCTAATCATAGTTGCGTTTATCATCCTATACGCTTGCACCTTAACGTACTGGGCTGGTCAGCGCGAAAGCCGCTAGACATGAGCAGGTGATTGAGCGCTGGATCAGCCACGCCTCAAATTCTGAGTGCCGCTGATCCAACGCGCTACATCGCAATGAAGCTGCTTTCTACCTACAGCGTAACTTTATTTCCTCTTAGTGGAGTCCTCAAACCGCCTTCCGCTTCTTCACCGGCACCCATACTTCGACTTCTGCATCCATAGGATTGCCATTGGTTAGCACCTTCACTTATAGCCGTCTTGTACCCGATGATGCGGTATGCTTCCTTCGTTTCAATTCTGGTCGAAATCATGACAATGTACCTCCTGAATCGTGGGATTGGTGTATTCCAAGCAAGCATAATCTACCAATGGTGACATCTGTATGGCATACTTGATTAGAGTTGGTCATGATGAAAATGGATCGCTTAATTGCGCTTATTATGATCCTGCTGGAGCATGATGGCTACGACCGTCTGCTCACTTTTGGAGATAAGTGTGAGGTGTTGGGGCCGCCTGAGATCCGTAGCGGGTCCAAGGCGTGTGTGCGGGGGATTATGAGGAAGTATGAGGGGGAATAGCAATCTAGATTGATGTGCGTGGCGGGTTGGATGAGCTTTTGGCAAATGAAGTTGAATTGAACTGGAGATGAGGATCATGGGGAACACAGGGATGGCAGAGAAAAGGGTTGGGGCTAGCGATTATCTGGCTTTAGCATTGTATGCGTTTGCAGGGTTTGGTCTGGAAGTGGTATTGTCGATGATCTTGCCGTCTGTCTTGGGCGTCAGAGGTTCGGATTATACACTTATTCATCAATGTATCCACTGGGGAATTACGTGCTTGTTGTGGGGGAGTATGGCCGTATTCCTCATCAGGCTGTCCAAGCGCAAATACGATTTTGACATCATGAGGTTGAACGCAAAACCGGACGCCAGGGGAAGCTTGCTCGCAGTGGTGGTTTCGGTGATCGCTATTGCAGCAACAACTATCGTATGGGAAGGCTTTAAACCGGTTCAGGAGTACAAGGATGTGGTGAGATTCGTTTTTCAGAATGTCTATTACTTGTTCGAAGCTGCGTTAATCCTGCTGACGATTGCTTTTGGACAGAAATTTGGTGAAACCCTCTTTAAAATAGACGGTCTACCTTACGGCGGGATGTTCCTCGCGCTCACTTGGGGCCTCATTCATATTCTGCTCCAGGGCGGGGCGACGGGCGTTTATGCGTTCTTCATGTCTCTGCTGTACGGAACGATATACATAATGTTGAGAAAGAATGTGCGGTATTCGTATTTGATGATTGCGGTTGTGTTTATTTTGTGAGGCAGGATTGGGGAGGGGCTAGGGTGAATGAAATGAAGTATTCTATTTGGATTGAAGCTGAAGAATGGGCTGAAGGGGAATGGAACATCGTTGATGGTAACACGGATGCTATAGTAACGTTTGAAGATGGCTCAAGGTGGGTGGCTTCATTTTTTACATACCAGAACATTCAGACACTGGCTGAAAAAAATAAACAAACGGGTGAGTGCTTGCACGGCAAGTATTTTCGGGGAAGTGACATGGTGCTTGTGGACGAGTGCAGTCGTCAGCGGATTGAAGAGGTGATTGCGCATTTGATAACTAGCGGTGACTTTGAAGTGATGTTTAGCAGGTGTGAAGAGGATAGTTTAGAGTGAATGAAGGTGATGTTATGGCTGATGATAGACGTGTAAAGTTAGAGGAATTAATTAAGGACAACAAAATAAAACAAGCGAAGCAACATAATAACCAGAGCAAAGGAGATACAATATGCTGCCATCACTAACGTTTCTAAAACATCAATTAGAGGGGATTCTGCGTAATAAATTTGCACAGGGGCACCAAACCTCCGGTTATTTAGCCCGATTGGAACAGCTGCCTGCAAGCTATGATGCTTATCTGGAATTCGCCCATAGCTTGGCTGATATTCCAATGCGGGACAATTGGCCTTACTACGAGCCGGACGATTTGGAGGAGATATGGCTGGAATGCGACCCGGTTAGACCTCTAGGCCAGATAGGAGTCTTGAATCTGAAGGACAGTGCCAAGCGTGTAGAGGCAGGCTTCCTCGCTTCAGTCTGTGGTTCAATGCTGGGCAAGCCGATCGAGGTCAATCCCACCTTCTCGGAATTACGTCAAGCGTTAACCGCTGTGGGGGAATGGCCGCTGAATGATTATATTTCGGAAGAAGCTCTCCATGCGTTAGAGCGTCGTCATTGGTCCTGGTTCGAGACGACACGGGGGCGGATTCGTTATGTGGCACCTGATGATGATATCAACTACACCTTAATGGGAATGATGGCGTTAGAGCAATTCGGTAAGGGTTTTACGAAAAGAAACCTAAGAGATTTATGGATAAATCATCTTCCGATAAGTACAACATGGGGGCCAGAGAGGGCCATCCTGGTTCGGTCGGGGATTAGCTATTTGGAGCATGACCGGGAAATATTCAATCATTCTGAAATAGAGTCTTGGCCCGATTTTCTGGTGCAAGATACAGAATTATGCGGGGCGGCGATTCGTGCAGATGCTTACGGATATGCCTGCCCTGGTCAACCTGCTCTTGCGGCCGAGCTGGCTTGGCGTGATGCCAGTTTTACACATCGCCGGACGGGAATCTATGCCACTATGTTCATTGCCGCTGCAATTGCTGCCGCACACGTGCTGCGCGATCCGCTTGAAATAATAAAGACTGCACTACAATTCGTCCCTAGAAGGAGCCGATTCTATGAGATTACTGCGGATTGCCTGCAGATCGTAGCGAATGCAGATAACTGGCTGGACACTTATCAGAGGATTCATCAGAAGTACGCGAATTACAGCCACTGTCAGGTGTATCAGGAAATCGGCACTTTAATCAATACATTTCGCTTCGCAGAGAATGCCGGTGACGGGATATGCAAACAGGTCATGCAAGGCAACGACACCGACAGCTTCGGAGCAACTGCTGGCTCACTGCTCGGGGTATTTTTCGGCGCGGACAGCTTGGAAGCGAGATGGCTTGAACCTTTCCAGGACCGGATTCATACGGGCTTAGCTTATTTCCATGAGCAACAGCTGTCCCGTTTGGCTGAGCGCATCGGGCGTTTGCCAGAGCTGTTGCATGCAGGGAAGCATTGTATTCAACCTAGCGAGCTGTATGTGAATGAGAATTTGGGGATTTGAAAGGTTTTGGAGGATGGGGAGCATGGGAATGCAGCAAGTACTTAAGGATGTTATCAAGGAGACCATTGCTCCCTTGTTAAAAGGAGCAGGATTTATGAGGCGGGGCAATAACTTTGCCCATATTTGTTTCAATACCGAAATCTATATGGAGGAATTATACCCGAAACCATCTTTTCCAACAGTCGTAAGTTCATTTCTACAGATACGTGGTACTGAACTAACGAATATGGATAATTGATACAAATTGACCCCAGATTCTAACGTTGAAGAACTTAAACAAAGAATAACGAAAGATATTTCAGAGCACATACTCCCTCACCTGCGGCAGTTTGAAGAGGTTGAAGATGTCATTCGAGTAATGGAGTTAAGGGAGAAAGCTGGAATATACGAGAACCCGCATCACTTAACTGCACTCTATCGCTTAACAGGTGATATGGAACAAGCACAGGCATGCATGACCAAAGTGTATAACGAACTGAAGCTGGATTCTCAAAAGAATTTACCGCTGGATTGGCTTTGCGGTTAAGGCTACGATTGTAGATAGGGCTAGATAATGAGGAATTAGTGATAGTGATGAACGAGTATATTGAATAGCTTTACTAACTTAATGCGATCGCTATGCTCTAGACTATGAAGTAAATAATCTATAATTTGAGGTGGACAATGGAATTTGATTTTATTAAGTACCTACCAGTAATTGCTGCGATTTTTTCAGCCGTACTTGGTTATCTTTTTGGAGTACGGTCAAAAACTAATGAGAGACTTATTCGTTACACGGAAGAAAACCTTAAAGAAGTTTTCAGTCCAATATATCATGATTTCCTGAAAATCAACTCTGAGCAAAGGTCTAGAGAAAAAGAAGAATTAATCGATTCTTTTTTTATGAATTATCTGGAAAGAGATACTTTAATATATAAAATAGGAAACTTGGAATTATTGAATACCTTCTACGGTTTAAACGAAAAGTACAATATATTTAAAAAAGAACGAAGTGAGCTACTGTGGGAGGAATTTTATAAGGACTTTTACTTTAAATTTTTTTTGAAGTTGAAAGAAAAGTATGAGAATTCAACTATCCTACTATATCGAGATTTTAACTGGCAACAGTATACTCAATCAAAACCTTACTGGCTGAAATTTTATTTTGAAATAATAAATTTTTTATTTGAAACATTTAAAGGGATAGTATGGATTTCAATTTTTTTAACTTATTTTTCTGGAGCATCAAATTTAATAGGTAAAGATTTATTTCCGAAGGACTTTTGGATGTTAAGTCTATTTATTTTAGGATCAAGTGCATTAGTTACTCTTGTATTGTTGTTTCTTAACATTCAATATTTAATTTTAACATCTACATCTCAACAGAGTCTGATTAGAAAAATAATGAAAAAGCATGCACCGATAATTTTTAGAAAGTGGGACGGTTTTTTGTCTGTAGATAATAATATTAATATTCCAAAGATGTACAAAAAACAGTTATTTGAAGATGAGTGAAAAATAATTGAAGAGTTTTCAAAACTGGTTTATTAAGAAGCCCTCTGCTTATCTTTGTAAGTGTTTTTGTTTTCGAAAGTGAACTAAAATTAATCGTAAAATTATTCCATTTGATTGTATAATAAAAGAACATATTATTTGTAAATCTAAGGATAACATTTTGGATAAAAGATTTAAGCCTAAATTAACTTTATGGGGTGTCGACATGAGTATAGGAGATAAAGATATAAAAAAATTGTGGGGGTTAGCTGCTGGCAGGTGTTCTTTTCCAAAATGTGGGGTGGATTGCATACCATTTTTAGATGGAGATAGTCCTACTATCATAGGTGAGATGGCACATATAATTGCTAAGAAACCTGATGGACCCAGAGGCATACCTAGTGGCGGTGAAGATAGATATGAGAATTTAATTCTCTTATGTCCTACTCATCATACTACAATAGATAAAGCGCCTGAGGGAATCTATCCAGTTGAGATACTTAAGGGTTGGAAACAACAACATGAAGAAAAAATTAATAATTATATGCAGACTATTAAGTATTCTACTATAAATGAATTAGCAAGAGCAATAAAAAGGATATTATTAAAGAATCATAAGGTGTGGGAAGAATTTGGTCCTGAGTCTATTAGAGCAAGAGAAAATCCTATTAGTAATATAAGTGATTATTGGGATTTAATAAAATTATCAGTAATAGTGCCAAACAATAAAAAGATTATATCTATCGTTGGGGCCCATGAGGATATCTTTGAAATTGACGAATATGAGATTTGTATTGATTTTATAGTTCATGCTGAATTTTTTGAAAAGAGTTGTTACTCTGTTATCGAGAATACGAAAAGATTTCCGAAAAAATTCACAGAGGTGATTGATAAATATGTCTACGAAAAATAACTGGAATGTCCCCTATAGTTCTATAGTTTGGTTTGGTAACGTGATGAGAGCTCATACAAAGATTATTCATGTGGAGCGGGAGCAAGATATTTTATTTACAATTAAAGTTAATGAAGATGGGAATTACAAAGTTTTGTTGCTTGATGAATACAGAATGGGAGCAGCAGCAGTATTTAAAGCTATTGAGGAGTTTGGGAATATAGATTTTATAGTATACGGTGGGAATTGGAACGCAGCTACCGGTGAAGCATATAAAGTGGCTAAAGAAAATGGTCTCGCACTGTTTAATTATTCAGGATTTATGGGAGCGCTTAATTTTAAAAACCCGAAGGAGTACAAACAAAGTGCAAAAGAAAAAAGTACCACTAAGCCTCAGGAAGGTGCCTGAAAATGTAGATATTTATGTATTTGGTTCATATATAATTTCTGAGAGGCCTAACGACGTAGACCTAATAGTAATTTACGACTCTAAAATTTATTCTGGTAAAAACATCTATAATGTTTGTCTGAGTTTAATAAAAGAAATTATGGAATACTCAGGTTTGCCTGTAGATGCTACATATTTATCAATCAATGAAGAAATTGAAACTCACTTTGTGGAACTTGTTAAGGCTATTTCTATAAATGATGTTTTCACATACGATGAAGTGTAGATTAATTAAGGAAACATTTCAATGTAATAAATAAAGGATAATTAGTGTGTTGACAAATAAATATTGAATTAAAGGAGCAGGTAACTGTAAGATGATTACTCGAAAAAGAAAGCTTTTCAAAGCAAGATTATAGGGAGTTAAGCATAAGAAGATTTAGGAGTATAGGGTTAGATGATTAACGAGGGGGTAGTTAGAGTCTAAATAAGTAGTAGCAAAGTATAAGATACTTAACGAGGTATCTTTTTCTCCTTGCCTGAGCCCTCCCCCACCAATTTGGGTAAACTATCCCTAGACAACACTTTACCCAAATTATCCGAAATGAGGGGACGCCTGGTGACGACTCATAAAACACCCAATAGATTAGCGAATGAAAAATCGCCCTACCTGCTACAACACGCCCACAACCCTGTGGACTGGTATCCATGGGGGGAGGAGGCTTTTGCAAAGGCGAAGGCCGAAAACAAGCCAATCTTCTTATCAGTTGGCTATTCGACCTGTCATTGGTGCCACGTAATGGAGCGCGAATCCTTCGAGGACGCCGAAGTCGCCCAGCTCCTCAACGATCACTACGTTGCGATCAAAGTAGACCGCGAGGAGCGGCCGGATATTGATGCGCTGTATATGTCGGTGTGTCAGGCGCTGACGGGGAGCGGGGGATGGCCGCTGACGGTGTTGCTGACGCCGGAGAAGAAGCCGTTCTATGCCGGGACGTATTTCCCGAAGCGGCAGATGTTCGGGCGGATCGGGTTGATGGATGTGCTGGAGCAGATCCATACGAAGTGGGAGCAGGATGGAGCGGCACTGGATAAGCTGGGCGATGACCTGCTGGCTGAGCTGCATACGCTTGACCGTAAGAATGCGTACAATCCTGAAGCTGCGGGCGGTATTCCCGGCGCGGAGCTGCTGCATGAGGCGTATGAGCTGTACCGGCGGCAGTTCGATGAGGAGTACGGCGGGTTCGGCAATGCGCCGAAGTTCCCTTCGCCGCATAATCTGTCGTTCCTGCTGGCGTACAGCCAGCTCCATGATCAGCCGGAAGCGCTGCGGATGGTCGAGCATACGCTGGAATCGATGTATAAGGGCGGAATGTACGACCATGTGGGTTACGGGTTCTCGCGGTATTCCACGGACCGGGAGTGGCTGGTACCGCATTTTGAGAAAATGCTCTACGACAACGCGCTCCTGGCGAACGTCTATCTTGAAGCATTCCAGCTTACGGAGAAGCCGTTGTATGCGGAGATTGCCGAGCAGATCTTCACCTATGTGCTGCGCGATATGACTTCGCCTGAAGGCGCGTTCTACTCCGCAGAGGATGCGGATTCTGAAGGTGTGGAGGGCAAGTTCTATGTCTTCTCCCGTGAGGAGATTGAGGAAGCGCTGGGGCTGGAGGATATGCATTCGTATTGCCATGTGTACGGGATTACGCCGGAGGGCAATTTCGAAGGCAAGAATATTCCGAATCTGCTCCAGGGGCTGCCGGAAGAGATTGCGGAGCGTATGGGCATGAACCCTCTGGGTCTACGGACCCGAATGGAGGAATGGCGCGCGAAGCTGTTCGAGTACCGGGAGCAGCGGATTCATCCGCTGAAGGATGACAAGGTGCTGACCTCATGGAACGGGCTGATGATTGCGGCGCTGGCCCGGGGAGCCAAAGCCCTCCAGAAGCCGGAATACGCCAAGGCCGCGGAACGTGCAGCGGACTTCATCTGGGATAAGCTGCGGCGTGAGGATGGACGGCTGCTGGCCCGTTACCGTGACGGGGAGGCGGCGATTCCCGCATATGTGGATGATTATGCCTTCCTGATCTGGGGCTTCAGTGAATTATATGAAGCTACGGGTCAGGCGGTCTATCTGGAGCGGGCGCTGACCCTTAAGGACGGGCTATTGGAGCTGTTCCGTGATACGGAAGGCGGCGGGTTCTTCTTCACTGGTCATGACGGGGAAAAGCTCCCGGTCCGCTCGAAGGAATTGTATGACGGTGCGATTCCCTCCGGGAATTCGGTAGCGGCGAAGCTATTGTGGAAGCTGTCGGTGATCACCCAGGATACGGAGCTGAAGGAGATAGCCGAGCGCACCGCTGCGGTACTTGCTTCGGCTGCTTCGGAGTATCCGCCGGGATATGCCATGTATTTGCAGGCCCATCTGGGAATGGTCTCGGGGGGCAGAGAATGGGTCCTGTCCGGCAAAAAAGAAGATCCCGCGCTGCACGCCATGCTCGCCCAGGTCCAGCAGGCCTATCTGCCGGACGCGGCACTGATCGTCAACTGGGAAGGGGACGGCGACGAGATGCTTCGCCTGCTGCCGCATCTGGCTGACAAACCGGCCGTTCGCGGCGAGGCGACCGCCTATGTCTGCCGTAACTTCGCCTGCCGTGCGCCGCTTACGAACAAGGAAGAGGTCCGGGAGCTGCTGGTTTCCGGCAGCCGTGAAGAGTAGTGCATATACCAAGAGCAGCCCTTAATCCGGGCTGCTCTTTGGCGTACAAGCGCTATCTGACGAACGGAGCATAGAACGAATCCGCAGGAATCGCCTGCGCGGCTCTGCGCATATGTTCGTTCATTGCGGCGATAACTTTTTTACCGGGCCAATGCTCCGGCAGCAGCTCATCCGGGAGGTAGGGATCGGCCATGAACAGCCCGCTCAATTCCTCTCCCATCTGCAAATATAGCAGGAATAACGGCAGCGGTTGTCCGGCCTGTAGTGCATCCTGCAACGATGGAACGAATTCTGTCTGGAGCCAATTCGATTTCTTCAGGTATAGGGCTTCGATGTCGTCCAGCTGCCAGATGGCCCGCGCTTTGAGCGGTGTAATGGAGCCTTCCTGGAATTGGCCTTGCAAGATGGATACCTTGCCGTCCAGCTCCAGCTTCTGGATCAGAGCTGCAACTTCGTCACGGTAGTTCCACGGTGAGATGTACACACTGTTATAGAGCAGCCCGTAACCAAGCTGACCGAGCGCTGTGCGGAACAGGTCGCGTTTTTTGCGTTCGGATTCGGGAACTTCCAGCATCACCACATCCCAGGTATGATCCCACTGCTCCTGGTAACGGGCGGGCTTGCTGTTAATCGCTCTAATGTAAGCAAGGCCCTCGGCAGTGACGTTGTACCAGGAGCGTGCCGGGGACGCAATATAGCCCTCTTTTTTCAAGCGGGATAGGGCATTGCGGATGTAGGTGGAGGTGTACCCCCTTTGTTCATAGATCTCGACAAACTGCTGGGCGCTCATCTGCCTCACCTTGGATAACAGAAACAGCATGGTTTTCTCAACGGACAGCAACTTCTTCACACCTCTCTTGACAGCTGGCAGAAATGAATATATCATAAAAAATAACGAACGTAATTATTTGTGTTATATTGGTCGATCGCACTGCTGGTATTGGCTTCAGAGCAACCTGGTGTCATTGTAACGTAAACTTTAGGTTTTTGCACGATTTAAGCCCGTCATTCCCATTGAAATTAATTATGTAGAGGAGAGAATATCCATGAAGATTACGTACCACGGCCATTCCTGTGTCCAGATTGAAGTGAACGGCAAATCGCTGATTATCGATCCGTTCATTAGCGGTAATCCTGCGGCGGTGACGACAGTAGAGGAGATTAAGACCGATGCGGTGCTGCTGACTCATGCCCATATGGATCATATTCTGGATGCTGCACCGATTGCGAAGAGCAATAATGTTCCGATTGTAGCGATCGTGGAGCTGGCCGGTTACCTTGAATCCAAGGGAGCGCAGACGATTGGCATGAACATCGGGGGGACGGTGGATCTGGGCTTCGCCAAGGCGACGATGATCCATGCCTTCCATACCTCAAGCATAACCCTCGAAGACGGACAGAGTATCTATGGCGGCACACCGGCGGGCTTCATTATTGAGGCGGACGGACGCACACTGCTGCATGCTGGCGATACAGGGCTGTTCGGTGACTTGAAAATGTTCGGAGAGCTGTATGAGATCGACCTCGCTATTCTGCCAATCGGCGGACATTTCACCATGGGGCCGGAGCATGCACTTATCGCGGCGAAGTGGTTGGGGGCAAGACAGGTGCTTCCGGTTCACTATAACACCTTCCCGCCAATCCGGCAGGATGCAGGGGCATTTGTTCAGGCGCTGGAAGAAGCGGGGATCAGAGGCTCAGCGCTTGAATATGGTGAGACGCTGGAGCTGTAAGAATAGATATTTATAACCGTGTAGGGCGCTGGTTCAGGCCTTAGGCGGTTTTTTTGTGATTAGGGTGGATACCAGCGAATGGATATCATTGATATAATTGTTATACCTAGCGAAAGGGGATTATATCACAATGAAGAATGTTCTAAGCAGTGTCCGCTGGCAAGAGCAGAGTGCAGAGAGCGAGCGGCTGCTGGCAAGGCTGGAAGAGGCGGTCGTTGCCCCGATGAAGGGGGGGCTGGAAGCAGAGGTGTGCGGAATTACACTGCCTGATAGGAAGCTTGTGCTGAAAATCTGGAACCGCGAGTCCAGGCCGGACGTCTCGATCCAGTATCAAGTGCTGGAGCAGCTGGTCCGGCAGGGATGCGCGGTCTCACGGCCGTATGCTTGGGGGCTCGACACTGAGGGTCATCAGGTGCTGTTAACCAGCTTCGATGGTATACCGGTCAAGAAGGTAAGTGCCGGCAGCCTTACAGCCATAGCAGCCAATCTGCTCGATGTACATAAGCTGCAGATCGATTCTTCCAGCGGTTTGAAGGTACCGGCTTATGATTTCGCAGATTACTTCTTCCCTGCCTGGGCGGAGCAGCCGGAGATCCGAACGCTGGCACAGGAGCTGGCAGAGCAGGCCGGACTGACCGCTCTTAAGCTTATTCATGGCGATTATCATTTGGGCAATATTCTGGAGGCCTCCGGGACGTTCACCATTATCGATTGGACCAATGTCCAGCTTGGCGATCCGAGGTATGATATTGCGTGGTCGATTTTGCTCTTTAGAGTGTATTTGTCGGAGCGGAATGCCAGCGTCTACCGGTCAGCCTTTGCCGCCATAAGCAGTTATAGCCCGGCAGAGCTGGAGCTCTTCGAGGCACTGGCTGCCTTGCGCTGGCTTCAGCTGCACCGGACAACGGGTGTCCCGGTTCAGCGGAACACGCTGAAGGTTGTACGGGAGCTAATGCGGCAGAACAGGTATGTGCCGGATCATCTGTCTAAATCCTTGTAGCTGATACCTAGCCGGAACTCTCTGTCCCAAAAGTGCTCGGTTCTCCGTGTAGTCAAACACAAACGGCTACGCTGTCCTTAAGAGGACGGCGTAGCCGTTTGTGTTGGCTTCCATGGAATGCGGTGCATGTCAGCGGTTGAGTTACTTCTTATTACGCTCCGGGTTCTGCGGCTTTACGCGGGCGGGCCGGGTGACCCAGTTGCTGCGGTTCATCGGCTTCACCGTATCAATCCGCTCGTTAATAACCTCGGCGCTGTGGTCCTCTGGCGCTGCGGTCTCGGCACCAACCTCAGATTCCACGGCGGCCGGGGCTTTCTTGGACAGTCCGGCACCATTATGCTTGCCTCTGTTCCATACTCTGTTCTTGCTCATCCTGGTACACTCCATTTCTGTATACTTATGCTTCAACCATATCATAAGTAAGACTAAGCACAAAACTCCGATTTTGACAAGTTATAAATTGTACTATTGGTATGCTTGAATGCTGTCTATACTAGTATAGAATTGAAAGGAGAGCATTCTGATGCCCATCAAGATAATTACGGATAGCGGTTCGGATCTACCCCCTGACTACACGAAGCAGTATGACATCTCCATTGTTCATTTGCCGGTGCATTTCGGCCATGAACTGATGCCGGATGATATGAATGCGAAGGATTTCTATGACAGAATGCATCAATCGAAGGAATTGCCGACGACTGCAAGCCCGAGTCCGCAGACCTTCCTGGACAGCTTCAAAGAAGTGGAAGCAGGCACTGACATTCTGGTCATCTGCATGTCCTCCAATATCAGCAGTACTTATCAGACCGCAATGATCGCTAAGGAGATGTACGAGGAAGAAGGACATCCGAATGCGATTGAAATTATAGATTCCAAGCTGTTCTCCGGCGGATTGACCCTGATTGTCGCCATGGCGGCCAAATGGTCGCTCACCGCAGCAAGTCTGGCCGAACTGAAGGATAAAGTACTGGGCAAGGTAGAAGAGACGACCGCGTACTTCACACTGGACACCCTTGAGAATGTAATCAAGGGCGGGCGTCTGAGCCGAATCTCCGGGGCTGTCGCATCTGTGCTGAACATCAAGCTACTGCTGAAGATCAGTGACGAGGGAATTGTTGAAGTGGTCGAGAAGACCCGCGGATTGCCTAAGGCGCTGACCCATCTGCTGGCCAAGCTGGACCAGAAGCAGCATGATTATGAGCAGGCGGTCATCGCGATTGTTCATAGCAATTGTGAGGCGCTGGCGCTGGAGATCAAGCAGCGTATTCTGGAGAAGCATCCCTTCAAGGAGATTCTGCTGTCCACGATGGGACCTGTGATGGGAACCTATGCCGGCCAGGGCGGAATCGGAGTGGCTTTTTAAGCGTTCTGAGCGGAAGGCCCTGATACTAAACGATAATTAAGCCGTATACCGGACTGTCCGGTGTACGGCTGTTTGGCCTGCGTCTGCGGATAGACTGAACGGCGGGAAGCAGGCTAGGCACCCCGGGCTGGGCAGGTGCATAGTATGAAGCAAATCCAATTACACGGAGGTCATACACCTATGACGACAACTTCATCCGGCCCGCAAACGTCGGTGATCTATCAGGCAGACCCTGCGGTGGTCCAGCACCTGAACGGTGTCCGCGATTCGCTTCACCAGTCCTGCAAGCCGTATTTGAATCATAATGTACAGGTCCAGACACTTGACGGTCAGATGCATGAGGGCACGATTGCGGGTATGGACAGCAAGCATTTGTTCCTGGTCGTAACGATCCCCACTGATATGGGCCGCGGCTATTACAATCCATATTACAAGCCCTATCCAGGTCCGGGGTATCCGGGCCCGGGCTACCATTATCCCGGTACCGTGAACAGCAACGTCATTATGCCGCTGGTCTTGTATGAGCTGCTGGCGATTTCGTTACTCTAAGCAAGGTACACCCTGCGGAGGTGAATGGACCGGACCAGCCTATGACTGATCCGGTTTTTCTGCAAATCAAGCTATATTCACCGGGACTGCCGCTGAATGCACACGTTAAAATAATCATGGAACCGCATTCATGGAAGCGCTATAATCTAGTGGAGCCTATCAAATTAAAGGGGAAACACAATGAGCAAAGGAAGAATGTTCTACAGCATCTTTATTCCTGTCTTAATCCTTGGCGTGGGACTGGTGGTCGGCTTCGGAAGCTATATCTACATCAGTACTATAAATTCGGTGGTTGAGCGTTTCTCCAGCAGCAAGCAGAGCTACATTGAGCAGATCAAGAACAATCTGGAGCACAAAATCCAAACGATAGAATATGCCTTCAATACCTATAGCACCACCAGCTCCTTCCAGGAGGTAGTGACCCATCCGATTACCGTGCAGGACTTCATCGCCTACCGGAATGTGAACTCACAGCTGAATTATATCGCCTCCATGGCTGCTGAAGGGACGGAATATTCGCTGATCAGTCTGGTGCAGAACTGGCAGATCCTGAACGAGAAGCTCACCCATCTCAGCGCGCAGGAAGTCCAGCAACTCCGGGAGCAGTATATTGACAACCAGAAGCAGAGCCTCTTCTGGATGAAGACGGAGAAGGGCATCCGGTTCGTGAATACACTGCCGGTGTTCTCCAGCAAGAAACAGGCCATTGCCCTATCCGACATTTCCTTACATACCCTGAATGCCACGATGAAGAGCGGCGAAGATGCGTACGTCTACATTCTGAACAAGCATGGTGAGCTGATGTATGAATCCGATCCCGGTAACGGGGGCCTAGCCCCAGAGCAGTTCGGCCAGTTGGCCGGGACTATTAATTCCATGGAGGACAAGGGGACGGTGCAGCAGAAGGTCGCAGGCCGTGACAGTCTCAAGCTTATCTATGCCAAGTCCTCGTATAATAACTGGATCTATCTGACCGTGCTGGATCAGGCGGAGATTACCCGCTCCCTGGAGATGGCCAAGTTCGGGATCTCGGTCATGGGGCTGCTGTCGATTCTCCTGATCTGGGTGGTGGCTTATATGATCTCCCAATATTTCACCAAGCCGATAGAGCAGCTTAAGCGCAGTCTGCCTGTTATTCCGCAGGTGAATTCCAGGAATGAGCTGGAATATATCCGGCATTCGATTGATACGATTATCTCGGAGAAGGCTTCGCTTGAGAGTCTGATCGAATCGGAGATGCCCCGGCTGGAGACCCAGCTGATCCTTAATCTGTTCCGCAGCCGCGTCTCGGCGGAGGAGCTGGAGCAGAGTCTGCTCCGGTTCGGGTACAACCTGTCAGAGAAGCACCGTTATGCGGCGATGCTGATACAGCTGGACAGCCTGGGCGACCGGGAGGCCTCGGACAAGGATGTACTGCTGCTGGCAATCAATAAGATGGTGGAGGAGCTGATCCCCGCAGGTCAGCGGCTGCAGCCGATTATCCTGAATGATGATACCCAGGCAACCATCCTGACCTTCGCCGGGTCCAGTGATGCCGGGATGAATAAGGAAGTGCTGGATTATGCCACGGCACTCCTGAAGGCAGCGCGCGACTATCTGAAGGTGTCGATCAGCATCGGCATCAGCAGCTTGTATACCAGCCTGCTGGAGAGTAAGGAAGCCGGGGAGATGAGCAAGCAGGCACTGCACCAGCGGCTGAATCTGGGCAAGGAATCGATCATCTTTTATGAGGATATATCCATGGTCGTCTCCGGTCCGGTGTCGCTGCATTACCCGGCAGAGCTGGAGACCCAATTATTCAATGCGATCCGCCTGGGAGACAAGGAGCAGGTCACCGCTGCGCTCTATCCGTTCCTGGCGGAGCTGATGGGCAAGAACAAGAGCACCCTGAAATTCGAGGTGATGCTGGTGCGGCTCGTGAATAACCTGATCCAGCTGGAGCAGCATCTGGGAGTTACCGTCCTGTTGACCCAGGATAACAATAAGCTGTATCACCGCCTGCTGGATATCCGCAATCCCGAAGAGATGGAGCGGCTGCTGGTGCATGAGGTTATTTTCCCGATGATGTACAGCATGAAGGACAAGACCAGCAAGCAGTTCCGCTGTCTCTCGGATAAGATCACCGACATCGTGCATGCGGAATATGACCGTGAGCTTACGCTGGAGGGGATCGGCGAGCGCCTGCATTACAATCCGAATTATCTGAGCAGCATCTTCAAAAAAGAGTATGGCACCGCCTTCAGCGAATATCTGATGAACTACCGCTTGGAGATGGCCAAACGGTGGCTGACGGAGACGGATATGACGATCAGGGAGATTGCCGAACGGCTGCAATATCATAATCCGCAGAACTTCATCCGGTCCTTCCGCAAGAAGGAGCAGGTTACACCTGGTGCATACCGGAAGCTGAAGCAGGGCGGGTAGCAGATTATAGCAGGAATAGGGCTTGGTTCAGGAGAGAGACTGGTTCAGGGGTTCATGCATAAACGGTACCGTCCTTGCTTCAAGGCGGTACCGTTTCTGTATATGTTCTATGGATTAGGAAGAAAGATGGACGGCGGACGTCAGCCTTTGACCGCTCCCAGGAGAGCGCCCTTGGTGAAGTGCTTCTGTACAAAAGGATACGCTGCCAGCATCGGCACGGTGGCGATGACAATGACCGCCATTTTGATCGTCTGGGCCGGCGGCACAATATCGACCGAGGTTCCCTCGGCCTGCATCCCGCTGGACACAATAACGATCTGGCGCAGCAGCACCTGGATCGGCCATTTGGCCGAGTCATTCATGTAGAGGATCGCGTTCATGTACGTATTCCAGTAAGCAACCGCATAGAACAGGGAGATAGTCGCGATAGAAGGCAGGGCCAGCGGGAGCATAATCCGCATGAAGATCCCGAAGTCATTGCTCCCGTCGATCTTGGCGGACTCCTCCAGACTGTCAGGCAGCGCCTGGAAGAAGTTGCGCATAATGATCATGTTGAAGGCATTGACGGCAACCGGGAAAATCAGGGACCCGTACGAGTTGATCAGGCCGACGCTTTTGACGACCAGAAAGGTGGGAATCATTCCGCCGCTGAACAGCATGGAGAAGACGACAATGAAGTTAATAGTGTTCCGGGCAGGCAGATATCTTCGGGACAAGCCGTAGGCCATCAGTGCGGTAAGCAGCATACTGACTACGGTTCCTGCAACGGTGACACCTACCGATACCCCGAGTCCCCTGAAGATCGTAGGCGTTGAGAGAATGTAGCGGTACGCATCCAGGGAGAAGGTAGTCGGGAATAAGATGAACCGCTTCGCCATGACCTCCTGGGTGGTAGCGAAGGAGCTGGCAATGATATTGATGAAGGGCAATAAGCAGACAAGCGCAAGCAGAATGAGTATGGCAGTATTAACGAACGTGAATATTCTTCCGCCGATCGATTCTTTTCTACGTGAGCTATGGTTCATTCGGTAATCCTCCTCGTATTTCAGTACCTCTTCACTGTACCAAGGAGCGGAAATTACGTATATAATCCGGGCGTGAGGTGTTGGCGGGTCAGCCCTGTGCGCCCCTTCTCCGGAGAATAATCATTAGGCTAGGCGGGTAATCCTCAGAGGAGATATGGCGGCCCGTAACCCCGCAGCCGCGCGGGTTCTGTAAACGCTATCACATAATGATTATATACGTAATGTAAGAAATTTCTTACGCTGAGGACGTAACAGGAACGAGCGAAGGAGGCTGACATGTGAAAGCTACAAGCATCACCGCAACACCAAATCTTACCATAGAAAAGGGGAAAGGCGCACGTGCTCTTACGGCTCTGAACAAATACAAGCTGCTGTATCTGATGATCCTGCCCGGGCTGCTGTATTTCATCATCTTCAAATATCTGCCCATGGGCGGGCTGATCATTGCGTTCCAGAATTATCAGCCGTTCCAGGGGATTACCGGGAGTGAGTGGGTAGGCCTGAAGCATTTCATCCGTCTATTTACGGAGCCTACATTCATGCAGCTGCTGCGCAACACCCTGATTCTGTTTGCAATGAACATTGTGATTTTCTTCCCCCTGCCGATTATCGTAGCCCTGATGCTGAACGAATTGAAGGGCCGCTATCTGAAGAACTGGATTCAGACGATTATCTACATCCCGCACTTCATGTCCTGGGTTATCATTGTCTCCATTACTTATGTGTTCCTGACGGTGGATGGCGGGGTCATCAATGAGCTGATCGCAAGTCTTGGCGGCACCAAAATCAGCTTCCTGACCTCCTCCGAATGGCTGCGGACGATCTATATCCTGCAGATTATCTGGAAGGAGCTGGGGTGGTCGACCATTATCTATCTGGCAGCCATCACAGTTGTGGATCCGCAGCTCTATGAAGCTTCAGAGATGGACGGGGCAAGCCGTCTGCGCAAGACCTGGCATGTGACACTGCCGGCCATCCGTTCCGTGATTATTACCCTGCTGATTCTCAAAATCGGCAGCACGCTGGATCTCGGCTTCGAGCATATGTATCTGCTGCTAAATTCGCTGAACCGCAGTGTCGCCGAGATTTTTGATACCTATATCTATACGGCGGGCCTCAAGAACGGGCAATTAAGCTTCAGCACCACGATCGGCTTGTTCAAGGGGGTTGTCGGGTTAATTCTCGTGATGCTCTCCAACAAGCTGGCGAAGCGGATGGGCGAAGACGGCGTGTATTAAGGCTAAGGTTAACTATATCTATCTACCAAAGGAGAAGTGTTATGAACAAAAGATGGGTCGCTCTAATTGCAGTCGCTGCCATGGCTTCCACAATGCTCTCGGCATGCGGCGGTGACAAGGAAGAGAAGCAGAATGCCGCTGCAGAGGATCTGAACTCGACGCTGGAATTAACCTGGCTGAATATTCTGCACACGGCCTCGCCGCCGACCGACACGATTAAATCCCTGCTTGAGGAATATACCAACAGCAAAATCTCCTTCAACTGGGTGCCCGATGCTTCCAAGGAAGAGCGGATCACTACGGCGCTGGCTTCGGGGGAGCTTGCAGACATTGTTACGCTGACCATGATGACCAATTCATCGGTTAGAAGCTCCCTGAAATCAGGACTGTTCTGGGATGTGGGTCCTTATCTCGCAGAGTTCAGTAATCTGGCGAAGATTGCTCCCGAGCTTAAGGAAGCGGCTTCCATTGAAGGCGTGCTGTACGGCGTTCCCTTCCAGAAGAATCTGGCCCGTTCCGGGCTGATCTTCCGCAAGGACTGGCTGGATAAGCTGGGCCTGCCAGTTCCGAAGACGCTGGATGAGGTCTATGAAGTGGCCAGAGCGTTCACAGAGGACGACCCGGACGGCAACGGTGTGAAGGATACGACAGGCTTCGGGGACAGATCAGAGCTGAAATACAGCAGCTTCAAAACGCTAAGCTCTTATTTCGGCACGCCGAATGGCTGGAAGGTGGATGATAGCGGCAAGTTCACCCCTGAATTCGATACACCAGAATATATCGACACGATGAATTTCTCCAGAAAGCTCTATGAGAACGGATATCTGGCGCAGGATTTCGCCGTTACAGCCAAAACGGACCAGCAGCAGCAATTCGCGCAGGGGAAGACCGGAATCTATACCGGCATGGTGGACATCAGCAGTCTGAGAACATTGGCTCAGGATCTGCAGCCGGGCATGGAGCTGGTGCCGGTGAACAAGATCTCCAGCGGCGATGGGCAGTATCATATCTGGTCCGAGGGCAGCGGGGTCGGCGGATTGATGGCTTTTCCGAAATCAGAGGTGAAGACCGAAGCAGAGCTCAAACGGCTGCTGAAGTTCGTCAATGATCTGATCGATGAGAAGGCGTTCATGCTGATGACCGGCGGAATCGAAGGCACCCACTATGAATATGATGAGAACGGCGCCTTCAAAATTCTGAACACCGAGCTGTGGCAGGCGGATGTACAGCCCTTCTCCTCCAGCAGACCCAGCGAGATTGCTTACACCCTTAAGGATGCGAACCCTGAGAAGCAGCTGGCCAATGAGCTGATCCGCGAGAATGATAAATTTGCCGTACTCGATCCTACCGTTCCGCTGGACTCGGCAACCAATAATGAGCAGGGAACGGAATTGCAAAAAATCATCACAGATGCTACCTTCAAATATATCATGGGCCAGTCGGATGAGGCAGCCTTCAAGAAAGCGGTGCAGACCTGGAAGGATTCCGGCGGCACCAAAATCACTGAGGAATATGAAGCTGCATACAAACTGACACAGAAGTAAGCAGGCTTTGAGTGAAGGCTGGAGTCTTAGAGGGGATGGAAAAGGGATGCTTGTAGGCAAGGAGGGCTTTTGCGATTACTCTACCATTCAGGCGGCGGTCGATGCCCTGGAACGGCTGGACCCGGACATAGAGGCCACGCTCTACATTATGCCGGGCGTATACAAGGAAGAGGTGCGGGTCTACCGCTCCCGCCTCACCATAATCGGCATCGGACAAGTGGAGATCACGATGAACCGCTATGCCCGGGAGCGGGATGAGCAGGGGGAAGAGATCGGGACCTTTGCGACTCCGACTCTGTTCCTTGGCGGCCGGAAGCTGGTGCTGGAGAATCTGACTATCTCCAATACAGCGGGGCAAGGCAGTGAGGTAGGGCAGGCAGTGGCGGTGTACGCCCATTGTGATGAGAGCGTATTCCGAAATTGTACCTTCAAGGGCCATCAGGACACGCTGTTCACCGGTCCGCTGCCGCCCGCCCCCAGAGAGCGCCTGCACTTCGGCGGCGTTCCGCTGCGGGAGCATCATGCACAGTACCGCCAGTTGTACCAGCACTGTTATATTGAGGGAACCGTAGACTTTATCTTTGGCGGAGCAACGGCCTATTTCGGGCATTGCACGCTGCACAGCCTGCGGAATAGCGGAGGCCATGCAGGCTATATCACGGCTGCATCCACCCCTGAAGGGCAAGCCTATGGTTACGTGTTTAAGCATTGCTATCTCAGTGCTGAGCCGGGAACGGCACCGGTATTCCTGGGCCGCCCCTGGCGGGAGCATGCCAAGACCGCTTTTGTGGATTGCAGGATGGGCCAGCATATCCATCCCCGGGGCTGGGATAACTGGGGCCAGCCTGCCAATGAGCAGACGGTCAGGTACGAGGAATACACTTCCGAAGGAACTGCGGCAACTCTGCGGAAGCAGCGTGTGCCTTGGGCAGAGCTGCATGGAAGCGGCAGTGCGCGGGTTGGCCGGGACGATGTGCTGGCCGGATTCCATACGCTAGAAGGATAAGTAATCTTGTGAATATGACGCAGTGACAATAAAAGGGATGACCCCGCTATCAGGGTCATCCCTTTATTCAAAAGTATCGCAACGCTTACGTGTTCACAACCGCTGTAATCTCTTCGTCCAGCTCCAGCCGTACATCTTCACGGTAGGCACGGATGCCGTATTCGCTGTGTACGTAGCGAAGAATGGACTCAATCATATTGGACTCCACCAGGTACTGGCTTCTTCCCTGTATCCAGACCTCTGCAGTGTAGCCCGTATCCTCGTCCCAGCTGAGTTCAACCTGGACTTCCTCGACCCGTACGGCCTTGCGTTCCGCCATATGCAGACAGATCGCGTTGATAATCTCGTCCATACTAAGAACGGTAACACCCATTAGTAGCGTCCGTCTCTTTCTTCCAGGCGGCGGCGTTCCTGTCTGCGCTTGAAGAAGTTCATAATCAGCATAACGACGAAGTAGATTGCCAGCATGTTAATCATGAATCCGAGGATATTACCCATAGCGCCCATCCCGGCGAACATTCCGCCGAAGAGGAAGCCGGCGATCCCGCCGATCATCAGGCCTTTCATCAGTCCGCCGCCGCTGAAGAAGCCGCGGTTCGCGTTCGCTGCTGTTCCGTTGGTGTTGCTTTTGGTGCTATCGCTTTTTTTCACATTATCAGTGGTCGATTTCTTCGGAGTTGTCGTAAAGCCCCGGCTTCCGGATTTGAAGCCCCCGCCGCGGCGGGCATCTGCGAAGTCAGGAACAGTGACGGCGAAGAACAGGGTGAAGGCCATAAGGATCATCATTACACGTTTCATTGGTTTCATTGAGTACAAGAACCTCCTAGAAGTATTGGTAACACCCGGTTTACCGGGCTGTTGTCCGGTAATACGCAGAGCGGAGGTTTAAGGTTTCAATTTTTAAAATATAAGATTTTATATGTTTCACACGATAACTTATCTCTTATCCTGCTATTTCTCGCTGAAACGGTACCGTCTATTAGGCGGGCCCGGACATCCGCACACAAAAAATGCGCGGGTCCGGGACCCGCGCAAACAGCAGTATCAGAGAGTTGCCTTAGGCTCCGCGTAACCGTCCGAGACAAGCTCAAGCGCTCCGGTAGCCGGATCGATGATCATGCCGTGAATAGGTACGTTAGGGGGGAGTAAGGGATGGCGCTTAATCAGCTCCACAGTCTGAATTACCCCCTCCTCGACATTGTCAAACCCGCGCAGCCATTTCGTCAGCTTAATTCCCGAATTCTCCAGTGTGCTGAGCACTTCCTCGGACACGCCGCGCTCCTTGATGGAGTTAATCATCCGGTCCGCATTCAAGGAAGCCATGCCGCATTCATAATGCCCGACGACGATAACTTCGTCTGCATCCAGCTCGTATAGCGCAACCATGACGCTGCGCATCACGCTGCCGAAGGGCTGGGAGATGACGGCTCCGGCGTTCTTGATGATTTTGACATCGCCGTTCTTGAAATTCATTGCCTTGGGCAGAAGCTCAACAAGCCGGGTGTCCATGCAGGTAATGATCAGCATTTTTTTATCCGGGAAGCGGCTGGTCAGATAACTCTCGTATGCCTTTTCCTCTACAAAATGCTTGTTGAACTCCATAATGTCTGTAATCTGACTCATGAGCATGCGCCTCCTTAATTGATTAAACTGTAATCCATTGTACTGCGTCTTGCCGCGAACATAAAGTGCTTCCTTTAATTAAAAATCGCAAAAATTAAACGGGTTCTGCTGCTGCTCTTATAAGACGTCGATTATTTCAAATTTAAAGAGCTGCGGTCCGAATTTGATTATAACGATTATAAAAAGTATCATCAAGAGGAGTAGAAAAAAATGACAAGGCAGGTGCTCAGACATGGAACAGCAGGTCCGGGAACAATGGGATAAATTCAGCGAGCTATTATCTAAAATTAAAGGCTATTATGAAGCAATTGGACTTCTGGGCTGGGATCTGCGTACAGGCGCGCCCCGCAAAGGTGTAGAGATCCGTTCCGCCACGCTCGGTATGCTGAGTGCTGAGGCATTCAAACTCCAGGTATCGGAGGAGATCGGGGAGTTCACGGAGTATTTCAGCCGTCCCGAAGTGGCGGAGCAGCTGGATAGCAATCAGAATAAGATTGTGAAGGATACCCGCAAGGAGTACCAGCGCAGCAAGAGCATTCCCTCCAAAACCTTCGAGGAGTACTCTGTTCTTACCGCCCATGCACAGACTATTTGGGAAGAGGCCAAGGATAATAATGATTTTGCCTCCTTCGAGCCTTATCTGAGCAAGATCGTGGCCTTCAAACAGGAGTTCATCGATTATTGGGGCGTGCAAGGCTCGCGTTATGACACCCTGCTGGATATGTACGAACCGGATTTGACCGTGGACAAGGTGGATGCCATTTTCACCTGCCTGCGCAGCCGTCTTGTACCGCTGGCTGAAGCGATCAATGCCTCGCCGAACAAGCCGGATACGGAATTCCTGAGCCAGATCTTCCCCAAAGAGCAGCAGGAGAAGTTCGGTCTCTTCTTACTCGAACAGATGGGCTATGATTTTGAAGCGGGACGTCTGGATGAGAGCGTGCATCCGTTCGCTACAGGCCTGAATCCCGGGGATGTGCGCATTACAACGAACTATCTGCTCGATAATGTGACCAGCTCGATCTTCAGCTCTCTGCATGAAGGCGGACACGCCCTGTATGAGCAGAATTTCGGTGAGGAGCTGATCGGCACACCACTGGCACAAGGCGCATCCATGGGGATTCATGAATCCCAGTCCAGATTATGGGAGAATATGATCGGCCGCAGCCGGGCCTTCTGGCAGCGTTACTATGGCGATCTGCAGCAGCATTTCCCGGAGCAGCTTGCGAACGTGGAGATGGAAGACTTTTACCGGGCAATCAACAGCGTTGGTAATTCCTTCATCCGAATTGAAGCCGATGAGCTGACGTATAACCTGCATATTATTGTACGCTATGAGATCGAGAAGCTGATTTTCAATGAAGGGCTGGAAGTGAAGGACCTGCCTAAGACCTGGAACGCGAAGTATCAGGAGTACTTGGGCATTACACCGCCGACAGATGCGCTTGGCGTGCTTCAGGACGTTCACTGGTCCGGCGGAGACTTTGGCTATTTCGCTTCCTATTCCCTCGGGAACATGTATGCGGCCCAGATGCTGAATACCCTGCGCAAGGAGCTGCCGGAGTTCGAAGAGCTGATTGCTGCCGGTAACCTGCTGCCGATCAAAGAATGGCTTACGGACAAAGTATACCGTTACGGCCAGAGCCTGACCCCTTCGCAGATTATCGAGCAGGTCACAGGCGAACCGCTGAATCCCGATTATCTGGCAGATTATCTGGAAGCGAAGTATACCGAGCTCTACCAGCTATAAGGTTAGAAGAAGCTTTACTGCAATAGCAAATGACGGCTTCTCAAGAGATGGAATGATGCAGCCGCAGCCTGCCTGTAGCGTTAGTAAGCTGGAAGGACTTCGGAGAAACGGCTATAATAGAAGGAAACCGCTAACGGAAGGAATCGTGGCATGGCAAATACTCACACTTACAGCCGCAGGGAAGAAGTCGCCAATGCGGTTACTCACGGGATCGGCGCTCTCTTAAGCATTGCTGCGCTGGTTCTGCTGGTCGTATATGCGGTCCAGAACGGCACGGTCTGGCATGTAGTCAGTTTCTCCATTTACGGCGCTACTATGCTGCTGCTGTATTTTAATTCAACCATGGTGCATAGTCTCAGGGACGGGAAGGCGAAGGATTTCTTTGAATTCCTTGACCATTCTTCAATTTATTTGTTCATTGCCGGAACGTATACACCGTTTATGCTGGTGGCGATCCGCGGACCGCTGGGCTGGACCTTATTCGGCATCGCTTGGGGTGTGGCGGTATTCGGCGTCTTCTTCAAGGCTTTTTTCGTCAAAAAATTCCTGTTCATGTCCACCATCTTCTACATTGCGATGGGCTGGATGATCGTCATTGCCTGGAGCCCTCTGTCCCAGGCTGTCGCCAGCGGCGGGATGACGCTGCTGATGATTGGCGGACTGTTGTACACTCTGGGCACCGTGTTTTATGTCTGGAGGGGCTTCCCGTACCATCATGCGATCTGGCATTTATTCGTGCTTGCCGGTACCGTGCTGCATTTCTTCGTGGTATTGATATACGTTCTTCCTATTCATTAATATAGGAGGAAGGTGTAGAGAATAGGGGCGGATTTCACCGCCGAAATGCAGGTTTCGGGCAAAGATACAGATGACAAGCAAAAAGGCTTGACATCTTTCTTTGTTTTCGGTATCATAAGGGACGTTGTGAAGCTGTAAAGTGTTTTTCCTTGACGAAGGGAGTGCCCTTGATGAGTCAGGAGAATAGGCTCGAGAAAACCAACCGGATCAACCTGTTATTTGCTTTCTATGAACGGCTGCTTACTGACAAGCAACAGACGTTTCTCAAATATTATTTCCATGATGATTTCTCCCTGGGAGAGATCGCTGCGGAATTTCAAATTAGCCGCCAGGCTGTGTATGAGCATATCAAGCGGGCGGAGCAGGTGCTGGAGAATTATGAAGAGAAGCTTGAACTTCTGTCCAAGCATGAAGACCGCACCAAATACTTAGAAGAACTGCGCAGACTGCCTGACAACGGGATGCTGCCGGAGCAATATAAGCAGCAGTTCATGGAACTCATGGACCGGCTGCAGGGGTTAGAGTAGGAAGAAGGGAGCGAGCCGCCTATGGCATTTGAAGGGTTAACCGGAAGATTGCAGAATGTGTTCAGCAAACTGCGCGGCAAAGGGAAGGTATCCGAAGATGACGTAAACGAAGCGATGCGTGAAGTGCGGCTGGCCCTGCTGGAAGCCGATGTTAACTTCAAGGTCGTCAAGGACTTCGTGTCCAAGGTGAAGGAGAAGTCCATTGGCACGGAAGTCATGGACAGCTTCACGCCAGGCATGGTCATCATCGATATTGTTAACAAGGAACTGACCGAGCTGATGGGCGGAAGCCAGGCGAAGCTGGCCAAGTCGAACAAGCCGCCGACGGTCATTATGATGACCGGTCTGCAGGGTGCAGGGAAGACGACCACTTCAGGCAAGCTGGCGAAGCTGCTGCAGAAGGGCAATCATCGCCCGCTGCTCGTAGCGGCTGACATCTATCGTCCTGCGGCGATCAAGCAGCTCCAGGTGCTCGGAGAACAGATCAAGGTTCCGGTCTTCTCGCTGGGTGATCAGACGAGTCCGGTAGAGATTGCCAGACAAGGCGTTCAGCATGCGAAGGATAACAATCTGGATTATGTCCTTATCGATACGGCAGGCCGCCTGCATATTGATGAAGAGCTGATGGAAGAGCTGAAGCAGATCCATAACGTTGTAACTCCGGACGAAGTACTGCTGGTTGTCGATGCCATGACCGGTCAGGATGCCGTAAATGTGGCGGACAGCTTCAACAAGCAGCTGGAGCTTACCGGCGTAGTGCTGACGAAGCTTGACGGCGATACCCGCGGCGGTGCCGCATTATCCGTCAAGGCGGTCACCGGCTGTCCGATCAAGTTCGCCGCTCTCGGCGAGAAGATCGACGCGCTGGAGCCGTTCCATCCCGAGCGGATGGCTTCGAGGATACTCGGCATGGGCGACATGCTGTCGCTGATCGAGAAGGCCCAGGCCAACATCGATACCGAGAAGGCCAAGGAAATGGAACGTAAGATGCGTAATGCGGAGTTTACGTTCGATGATTTCCTGGAGCAGATGGATCAGGTCAAGAAACTTGGACCTATCGATCAGATCCTTGATATGCTGCCCGGTATGAACAAAGCCAAAGGCATGAAGGATCTGAAGGTAGATGATAAGCAGATGGGCCGCGTTGAAGCCATTGTTCATTCCATGACCAAGGCCGAGAAAGCCCAGCCTGAGATCATCAACCACAACCGCCGCAAGCGTATTGCAGCAGGCAGCGGTACTAACGTTGCCGAGGTGAACCGGCTCATCAAGCAATTCGATGAAATGCGCAAGATGATGAAGCAGTTCTCCGGCATGATGGGCGGCGGAGGCAAGGGCGGCAAGAAGAACGCCATGAAGCAGCTCAAGGGCCTTGCCGGTAAAGGCGGAATGAAGTTCCCGTTCCGTTGATCTTAATCTTTAAGATTTACTCATAGATCTGATATAGTATAACATCAGAAGATCGCAGGTCCTTTGACCTTGCTCTGTTGTGCTTAATCTTTAACCTCGTTACCGGGGAACGCCGCCAGTCAAGCGTATCCCGCAGGGAGGAAAAGCGGTCTTTCGCGCCGAACCCATCCCAAGGAACGCCAGTCTGAACGCCTACGCTAGTTGCACTTAGCGGGTGTCCAGAGGGCAGAGCCCTTGGGGCCCTCTCTTGGGGAAGGGAGGGTTTGGGAGGGATGGAAAAAGGGTTTGCCCCAAACGCTTTCCTATATTCCGATATTCTTTTAAGGAGGTGAATTTCGTGGCAGTACGTATTCGTTTGAAAAGAATGGGTGCACATAAAGCGCCTTTCTACCGTGTAGTGGTTTCCGATTCCCGGTCTCCTCGTGACGGTCGTTTTATCGAGGAAATCGGTTATTATAATCCGATTGAAGTACCGGCAGTCGTTAAGATTGACGAAGAGAAGGCTCTTAAATGGCTTCAGACAGGTGCGCAAGCATCTGATACCGTCCGCAACCTGCTTTCCAAAGCTGGCGTGATGAAGAAGTTCCATGAGTCAAAGCTGCAGAAATAATGACTGATTGCGAGGGTCCTCTATGGAAGAATTAGTTGGTGTTATTGCTAAGGCTTTAGTGGATCATCCGGAGGATGTGGCCGTACGGACCGTGGAGAAGGATCACCTGATTGTCTATGAGCTCTCCGTGCATCCTGATGATGTCGGTAAGGTCATCGGCAAGCAGGGGCGGATCGCCAAAGCGCTTCGTACCGTAGTCACATCTGCAGCAGTCAAAAGTGATAAACGCGTTACCGTGGATATTTTATCTTAAGAATGCGTACAAGGAGGGGCTAGGGATAGTATATCCCGGCTCCTTTTTGTTGAAAATATAAGAATTTATAAGCTGTTCGTAATCAATGTGAAGGAGATGAACACATGACACAAGAGTTAACCGTAGGCAGACTGGTGAATACGCACGGCATCCGCGGGGAGATCAAAATTCTGTCGCATACCGATTTTCCGGAAGTACGGTTTGCACCCGGCAAAAAGCTGCTGCTGATTCCCTCAGACGGAAGCCCGAAATTCGAGGTTACGATAGAATCGGCAAAAGAGCACAAAGGGATGTATATTGCCAAGCTTAAGGGGTATACGAATATTAATGAGATCGAGAAATATAAAGGCAGCATGCTTAAGGTGCCAAGTGATGATCTGGTTGAGCTGCCGGAGAACGAGTACTACTTCCACGAGATCGTGGGCTGTGAAGTCTTCACGGATGAAGATGCCAGCCAGCCGCTGGGAACGATTACGGAGATTCTGCAGCCCGGAGCCAATGATGTCTGGGTAGTGAAGCCGGCGAAAGGTCAGGATATCCTGATTCCGGTCATTAACGATGTAGTGCTGGACGTCAATATTGCAGCCAAAAAAATCACCGTACACCTCATGGAAGGGCTACTTCCATGATCCGCATCGATGTGCTGACGCTGTTCCCGGATATGTGTGAGGGCGTCTTCGGCACCAGTATTCTCGGCAAGGCCCGTGAGAAAGGTATCGCTTCGCTGAACACTGTGAACTTCCGCGACTTCTCGGGCAATAAGCATAACAGCGTGGATGATACGCCTTACGGGGGAGGGGGAGGCATGGTGCTGAAACCTGACCCGATCTTCGCAGCCGTGGAGCATGTTCTAGCCCAGAGCAGCGCTGGCGGTGAGCAAGGGGGCACGGACACTGAGGACACAGCGGCGGTGAAGCCGCGCATTATTCTCATGTGCCCCCAGGGCCGGACGTATAACCAGCAGATCGCCGAAGAACTGGCACAGGAGCAGCATCTGATCTTCATCTGCGGCCATTATGAGGGCTATGACGAACGAATCCGTGAGCATCTGGTGACGGACGAGCTGTCGATAGGCGACTATGTGCTGACCGGGGGTGAGCTGCCTGCTCTGACGGTAATAGATTCGGTCGTGCGGCTGCAGCCGGGGGCGCTGGGCAACGAGACTTCTGCGGTCTCCGACTCCTTCAGCACCGGGTTGCTGGAGTACCCGCATTATACCCGCCCGGCAGAGTTCCGGGGCTGGAAGGTACCGGACATGCTGCTCAGCGGACACCATGCCAATATTGAGGTGTGGCGGCGGGAGCAGGCGCTGCAGCGTACCCTCGAACGCAGACCGGATCTGCTGGAGACAGCCGAGCTGACGGTGAAGGACAAGCAGACGCTGAAGCGGCTGCGGGAGCAGACAAGCCTAAAGCACAATGAACTGTAAAATTTGGGCTTAAATAGAGTCATAGCCAGCGTCTTTCTAACGTATATTACGTAGGGAGGCGTTTTTTGCTGTGTACTGAGAACCGGGAACGGGAATTATGAACTAGAACGGATAGACAGAGAAGAAGTTATGCCAGCATAATAAATACGAGCAGATGTGCGTCAATACCCTTTTTCTAGGGTAATGAGTAGAGGTGCCGCAAGTAGACATGCAGCTATAGACGCAGCTAGCTTAACTATCGAAAGGAATGACTGAAGTGACTACGAATACGCATGAAACATTCAAGCCAGCCGTGGACACTGTCCACAAGGAGGCGGAGCCGCTCCGCACGGTTAGCGATATTATTGATTTTTATAAGAATCGTAAATCGTAATCTTATAATCCAAGAAATGAATTAGACCCTGGTAGCAGGTTCAATAGGCTCAGTAATACAGCAAATTCCACAAATAACCGCTGAAGACAGGCGAACCCCAGGTTCGCAGGCTTTGGCGGTTATTTGTGTACAGGGGCGCGAAGAGTGCACGCAACAAAAAAAGACCGTCCGAAGACGGTCTCTCTACCCGAGGCGCTAGTTTGTAACTTTGATCCGTATCCCGCGCCACCAAGGCTCATTATTCAGCCGTTGGTCCGGGTAAGGGATACGTTCAGCATGTCATGCTTGATGTGAACGCACCTCCTTTCCTTGTGCCAAGAGTATAGCACAGCCTTTACGGAAAATCCATGGAATTTTAAAGAAATTCAAAAAAAATCGAACTCTATTAAACCTGCATTTGAAACTACTTCGCCGGTGAGGTATATTTATAGTATAAACAGGTAGTAACCGCTTTCTGGCATATTAAGAAGTTGATGAGCGTATCGTAATTGTAGGTATTCGGTAATTGCAGAGAGACGGCAAGGGATTGAAATGTCGGGGTATAGCGCAGCCTGGTAGCGCGCACCCTTGGGGTGGGTGAGGTCGCAGGTTCAAATCCTGTTACTCCGATCATATCATTTTAACGCAAAAAACACTTCCGTCATCGCGTCCACGCTCTGTAGGAAGTGTTTTTAGTTAGATCATAAGACTCAGGTACGGTTAAGCTAAAACCTGCCCCTGTCTCCATCCCGGCGGGTAAGCATGATGACTCCCGTAACCAGTGAATACAAGGCAACAACCATAAGCAATACAATAGCCCAAGTATAATGGCGCACCGTGTAGGTGAGCGAAGCGAAGATGATAAACCAGGCGATCCGCAGAACTCCTTCATTAATAAAACGTCTGCCTGCTGTACTCATGATTCCTGCCTCCTTATGAATTGTAGAAGATTGGTCACACCGAAAGCGTTTTAATTGGATTTATTACTTTAATAGTACCCCTTTTTACACAAAATTGATACACAATGTTCACAAGTTCTTCATTTCACAGCTATTTTACATATAGACACCTGCTACGTGATGATAGCCGTTACCGGCTTATCCCTCCCCTCATAAGATACAGAAAGACGAATAAGGAGGAAACAGCAGATGGAAGCTTATTATAATTGTCTCCATTGCAAGGATAAACGCGTGCGCATTATGACTACTGACGGTAAACGCCATGAAGGAATTATTGTGGATGTGGATCAGAACAATGTGTATCTGAAAACAAAGGGCAATGGCAAAATGAAAACCTCGGCATTCTATCCGGGCGGAGCGGGAAATTATTATGGCGGCTACTATGGCTACGGCAGCCAGATCCTTACCCTGAGCCTGTTCACGCTTCTAGCCATTGCGCTGATCTGACGACTGTCTGAACAACACAAAAGTGGGCTCCTGGAAGTCAGGGTGGCCCACTTTTTGAATGATTATAGGAAGATCTGGCTAACGCTATATGCTCCAAACACTGAGACTACTGGTTAACGGATATGGCTCCGATCTGCGTGGTTAACGACATCAGCGGACCGCCGCCGTTATAATCCTTCGATTTCCCGTTGTCTGCGCCAGAGATGTGGCCGAGTTCACTGCGGGCTTTGACCGTACATTCGGTGGATGCTGACAGATCGGCAGAGATTCTTCCGATATCGCTCTTGGCTTTAAGGCTGCTGCCCTGGTTCATACCGGACACTCCAAGCTCAATACTACCCGTATTCGACTCTACGCTGGACTTGCCTGTGAAGACGGCGTCTTGCAGGATAATGCTGCCGACATTGCTGTTGATCTCAAAAGTCCCCTCAAGACCGCGCAGCTGAACGGTGCCTACATTATTATCAATCTTAAATCTGTCAACGGTATCCGGAATCCCGATTACATAATTAATACTGAAGTTGGAATCGCCATACTCATGCTGCGCCCATTCCCAGAGATCCCTCTTCGAATTGCCTTCACCGTGAGTGGAGACGATGAGCGAGTCTCCTGTATGTTCAATAGAGACTTCTGCATGATCCAGCACACCGGATACCAGCTTGTGGCCCGTCTGCTCATGGACAATGACAGTGGCCTGGACGGTGATCTCGTCACCTGAAGCGGGCGCTACTGTAACTTCTCCCACCGCGTTATCCAGCTTAAGCACGGAAGCCGAAGCAATAGGCAGGGAGGTGGAGAATTCGCGGCTGATTCCGGTAGTGTTCATCTGCTCCTCAAGCATGCCCGCTGTGTCCTTGATGGCGTCACCTACAGAAGCGCTGGCATCGCTGAGATTCTGCTTCACGGCTTCTGCCGCATCCTGCGTGAAGCTGCTGGTCTTCTCCAGCAGGCTATCCGCCGCTTCCTTGCCGGGAAGCTCCCGGCAGCCGGCCAGTGCAATAGAGAATACGGCCATTGCTGCGATAATTGCTGTACTGTGATGTTTCTTCATTATATATGTCCTCCTAAAGGTTTGATTATTATTTGCTTATGTATACTGGTTATTATATATTATGGGAAAACACCGGATAACAGGCTGGCGGCGGGTTGTTCTACTGGACTATAGTCCAGTAAGCTTCCGGCTACATTTCAACCCGGCACTATGGTACACTAGCGGTAGAATAAAGACCGGAAGATTGAACTGTGACAACTGGAGGGCCGGCACGGAAGCAGACCGGAAGACGGTCTGTTTACTATTTTGACTGAAGAAGTCAGAGGGGCGGAGGAGCAAATGCAATATGCAGCATTCTTGATTGTTTTGTTGGTGGGTGCAGTTGTCTATACCGTGTACCGCAGCCGGATGAGCCAGGAACAGTCTGAAGCGCCGAAGCAGGGCAAGGCCAGCAATGTGATCTCTATGGAAGGGCACCGCAAGGCCAAGCAGAATGCTGCGGATCAGCTGTGCTCATCGTGCAAGAAGAAGAACGGCAAGCTGATCTTTTATGCCCAGGATGACGGAAGTGTGGTTGGTCTTTGCAAGGATTGCAAGGTGAAGGCGAAGAAACGGGATATGCTGCCGCTATGATTCTATAAACTAAATATAACTATTGCACAAGCCTGTCTTTTGTGATATTATTACATCTGTTGTGTGGAATACGGTGGTCCTCTGCGGATAATGAGGGAGAGCAATGGCTCTCCGGAAGATGCAAGAACACCTGTACGGAAGGAGGAAGTCCTTAATGAATATCCTACAAGCAATTACACAAGAGCAACTTCGTAAAGATATCCCGAGTTTTCGCCCGGGTGACACTTTGAAGGTGCATGTAAAAGTTATCGAAGGAACTCGTGAGCGTATCCAGCTGTTCGAAGGCGTTGTAATCAAACGTCGCGGCGGCGGTATCGGTGAGACTTTTACGGTTCGTAAAATCTCTTATGGTGTTGGTGTGGAAAGAACATTCCCAGTCAACTCCCCTAAACTCGAGAAAATCGAAGTGGCTCGCCGTGGTAAAGTACGTCGTGCGAAGCTGTACTATCTTCGTGACCTGCGCGGTAAAGCTGCAAGAATTAAAGAAATTCGTCGCTAGAATGCGAACAAACGAGGGGGCTTGTTATCAAGCCCCTTTCGTTATTTCTTGCAATTATGAGAATTTGGGTTTATACACCTATGTGCCTTAGGAACAGCTTCTCCGAAAAGGCCTCCTGAAGGAGTAATCGCGGGGGAGTTTTTGGCAGGAGCTTTTTTGTATTGTATAGTGGAGATAACTATTGATGGAGAGGACGGTGAACTATGCAGCAGGATTTGCAGCAAGGGCAAGGCGAAGTGATTGATTCTAACGGCCAGAGCCCCCGGAAGCCAAAGAATGAAGTCCTGGAATGGATTAAAGCGATAGCGATTGCATTGGTTCTGGTTATTCTAATACGCTGGCTTTTGTTCAAACCGTTTATCGTAGACGGCCCTTCCATGAAGCCTAACTTCCATACCGGCGAACGTGTGATTGTGAACGAAATTCTCTATGATATCCGCAAGCCGGAGCGCGGGGAAGTCATTGTGTTCCATGTACCGTCTGAGGGCCGGGACTTCATTAAGCGTGTCATTGGTGTGGCAGGCGACACAGTTACGGTTGAAGGGGATGTCGTTACGGTTAACGGAGAGCCTGTGAACGAAACGTATATCCAGGGTGCGATCGACGATGCGCATAATAACAACATTTTATACAACAATAAGAACTTCCCGAATGAGCAGTTTACAGACAATAAGGTGCCGGAAGGCCATGTGTTCGTCATGGGGGATAACCGCTCAGACAGTACGGACAGCCGGATGATCGGTTATGTGCCGCTGGGGGATATTGTCGGCCGTGCGGATCTTATTTTCTGGCCGGTGAAGAATATCTCATTAATAAATCATTAATTATGAAGCTGACAGAAGTCAAAGGAGGTGACGGCATTGGCCATTCAATGGTTTCCTGGTCATATGACGAAGGCTAGGCGGCAAATCGAGGATAAGCTGAAGCTGATTGATGTTGCAATAGAACTGCTTGACTCCCGTCTGCCGCTTTCCAGCCGCAATCCGATGATTGACGATATTTTGCGGGACAAGCCAAGGCTGATTATTCTGAATAAAGCGGATCTGGCCGATCCGGAAGCTACGCGCAAGTGGCTGGCTTACTTCAAGGAGCAGGGTCATGTTGCCTATCCTGTAGATGCTTCTACCGGCACCGGGATTAAAGAAATTCCCGAGCAGGTGAAGCTGCTGCTGAAGGACAAGATCGACCGGCAAATTGCCAGGGGCATTAACCCGCGCGCGATGCGGGCATTGATCGTGGGCATTCCCAACGTAGGCAAATCGACTCTCATTAACCGGATGGCAGGAAGAAGTATTGCGCTCACCGGTGACCGCCCGGGGGTAACCAAGGGCCAGCAGTGGATCAAGACCGGAGGGAATCTGGAGCTTCTGGATACGCCGGGGATTCTCTGGCCGAAGTTCGAGGACCAGACGGTAGGCTATAAGCTGGCAGTAACCGGGGCCATCAAGGAAGAAATCCTCAACATTGAGGATGTTGCTTACTATGCGGTGAAATATCTGGTGAAGGATTACGGAAGCCGGTTCCGGGAGCGCTTCGGTATCGATAAGCTGCCGGAGGATCTGGAGAACCCGGACGAAATCGTAGCCGTTATGGAAGCGGTCGGACGTAAGCGCGGTTGTCTGATGAGCGGCGGCCGTGTAGATCTGGAGAAGGCTTCACGCGCGCTGCTGCATGAGCTTCGTGACGGCAAGCTTGGGCGCTTCACGCTGGAGACACCTGAATAGTAGAATGATGTGTGGAATGGAAGAGCCATCCGTGTATGTGGGGTGGCTCTTTTTTTTGCGTGGATGTGTGGGGAGTAGGGGACACAGTGAGGTGGGCTGCTATGCAGCAAAGTTGCATGAAATGCAGTAATGTTCCCGGTTAGGCGACTTAGAGCAAGAGAAATGCTGCTGTTCCTACAACTTTTTTGGATTTGCGCAGTATTAATGAAGGGATTGTTGTATTGGGTGCAGAATTTTAAGTTTGTAGATTGGGATTAGATGGAAATCGCGGGAGCCGCAGCACTTTTCGGGTTCGGGATTTATCATATATTCGCAGGTTGACTATGGATGCAGCTAACTTTATTTTTAATGGGCAGGTGGAGAGACGATGAGTGAGATAGATATGCTTGGATATGAAAAAGAAGGCTGGGAGCAATCCTTCCGTCACATCGCGGGTGTGGATGAAGTGGGCCGGGGCTGCTTGTTCGGAGATGTGGTGGCTGCAGCGGTTATTTTGCCGGCGGGGCTGATTATTGAGGGGGTGGATGATTCCAAGAAGCTGACGGCCAAAAAGCGGGATGCCCTGTACGAGACGATCATGGAGCAGGCGCTGGCTGTAAGCTTAGGACATGTGGAACCGGCGGTAATCGATGAAATTAATATTAAGCAGGCTTCGCGTCTGGCGATGCGCCTGGCGGTAGAAGGGCTAAGCCAGCAGCCGGATTATATGCTGATAGATGCGGAGAAGGTGGACCTGCCCTTGCCGCAGCGCGCCATCATCAAAGGAGATGCCAACAGCCAGTCGATTGCTGCTGCCTCCATTATAGCCAAGGTGACGCGTGACCGGCTCTGTGAAGGCTTGTGGGAGGAATTATACCCGGACTATGGGATCAAAGTACATAAAGGCTATGCTACCAAGCTGCACCGTGAACAGATCAAGGCACTGGGCGTAACTCCGATGCACCGCCGCAGCTTCATCGGCAATATTCTTGCGGAGCAGGAACAGCTGTCTTTATTCTAAAAATATAAGAATGTATAGTTTCACGTCTACATTATCCTTCTATTTCTCGCTGAAACGGTGCCGTCCTCTAAAAGGATGGCATAGCAGTTTCCACTTGGCGTGTCATGCAGATAATCACAAATGAAGGCGAGATACCGATATAAATAGAAAGAAGGGAGGCGGACAACATGAATATCGGATCACTGGTTCGCGGTTTGCTTGGCGACAGCAAGGCGGGAGAGGCCAAATCTGTAGAGCTTAAGGAAGGTCAGGTTGTTCGCGGCGTTGTGCTAAGTGTATCAGATTCCGGAAAAGAAGCTGTGGTGCAGATTCAGGGAACACCGGTGCGTGCTGAGCTGGAAACGCCGCTGGCAGCCGGTCAGACACTGAACCTGCAGGTGGGTGCGCAGGGAGAAGGCGGCCTCCCGGTGCTTAAGCCGGTCTCTCTTGGAGAGGCAGCAATGGTCTCACCGCAGAGCATGGGCGAGGCGATTGAATCGCTTGGGCTTGCCAATTCCAAGGCGGGACGGGAGATTGTTCAGGCTATGCAGGCTGGAGGGCTTGCCTTCACCAAAGAGACTGCAGCGAAGCTGGACGCAGTAATGAGCGCCAAACCTCCGGGTGTCCCCGCTTCTGAGTGGCTGGAGGCGGCTGTAATCTCGGTGAAGCGAGGCTTGCCGGTAACGGCGGAGACAGTCAAGGGCTTGCAGCAGGCCGTATTCGGACCGAAGCTGCATGAGCTGCTGGCGAAGCTGGAGACGGAGCTGAACGTGTGGGTGAAGCAAGGTGTGGACGGTGACGGATCAGGTGAAGCTGCGGGAATGGGCAGACCTGTGGCAGGGGGACTGACGGGCGGAGCGAATGCTTCTCCAGCCGGAGCTGTCCCGGGAGGAGCCGCCGGGGCGAATGCTCAGACAGCACAAACGGGTAATGCGGGAGCTTCACAGGCTTCCGGTGCTAATGGACAAGCTGCACTAGTACCACCGGGAGATGCGGAACCGGCAGGAAGCGGGAATGCGGCTGGAGTGCGAGATGGTGTGGGGAACGTGCCTGGAGCGCGAGACGGTGCGGGGAACGTGACTGGAGCGCGAGACGGTGCAGGAAGCGTGGCTGGAGCGCGAGACGGTGCGGGAAGCGTGGCTGGAGCGCGAGATGGCACGGGAAGCGTGGCTGGAGCGCGAGACGGTGCGGTGAACGTGGCTGGAGCGCGAGACGGTGCGGTGAACTTGGCTGGAGTGCGAGATGGTGCGGGGAATGCGGCTGGAGCGCGAGACGGTGCGGGGAACGTGGCTGGAGCGCGAGACGGTGCGGGAATGGCAGCGGGAGTGCGAGACGGTGCGGGGAACGCGGCTGGAGCGCGAGACGGTGCGGGAAGCGTGGCTGGAGCGCGAGACGGTGCGGTGAACGTAGCGGGAGCGCGTGAAGGAGCGGGAATGGCAGCGGGAGTGCGAGACGGCGCGGGAAGCGTAGCGGGAGCGCGTGAAGGCGCGGGGGACGTGGCTGGAGTGCGAGACGGTGCGGGAAGCGTAGCGGGAGCGCGTGAAGGCGCGGGCATTGTTGCGCAGGCGCAGAGCGCTGCGGCCCCGGCCCTGCTCGCGAAGCTGCAGGGCGTGCTCTCCGAGCTGCGCGGCAGTCTGCCGCAGCTTGCCGAAGCGCCGCCCGCCTCCGGCGCAGCGGGCGGCAGTGCAGCCCCTGCGGCGGCGCAGCCGCAGGGGGACACCGCCGCCACCCAGGGTATAGCCCCCTGGGTGGGGCGGATCTTGAAGCTGCTCGGTGCGGAGCACGAGCAGCAGATCCTGCGCGGCGGAGCGGGGGCCGCGCAGGCGGCGTCCGGCGGCACAGAAGATGCCGCCGGTACGCTCAAGGGTGTGCTGCTGCAGGTGCTCGGCAGCAGCGAGGCTCCGCCCGCGGTGAAGGAAGCCGCGGGCCAGCTGGTGCAGCAGCTGACAGGCCAGCAGCTGCTGCTGAATACAGACCGCACCGCGCCGTTCGCGCAGGTGACGATGTTCCTGCCGCTGCAGGGTCCGGACGGCCGGGAGACGGCCTCCGTCCACATCCAGTCGCGGCGCGGCCGTAAAGGAGAGCTCGACGCGGCGAATTGCCGCTTGTGGTTTGATCTGGACATGAAGCAGCTCGGCCAGACGCTGGTGGATGTGCAGGTGGTGGACCGGATTGTCAGCCTGAAGCTGCATAACAACGAGCCTTGGGTGCTGGAGCTGCTGGAAGGACGCCGTGAGGAGATGAAGGCGGCGGTCGAAGCCATCGGCTATCAGCTGTCCAGCCTGCGCACGGAGGCGCTGCCGGAACGGAGCGAGGCCGCTGCTGCGGTGAAGCCGTCCGATTATGCCCCACATGAGTACAAAGGAGTAGATTACCGCATATGAGTGAGTCTGAGCAGAAGGTTCCGCAGAACCTCAAGAAGGCGGTGGCCCTCAAATATATTCCCGGCCAGAGCGAAGCGCCGGTGGTTGTCGCGAAGGGACAAGGCCCGGTAGCGGACATCATCCTGCAAAAAGCAAAGGAAAACGGAGTGGCGGTGCAGGAGGATGCGGCGCTGGTAGAAGTGCTGTCAAAGCTGGACCTGGACCAGCAGATTCCGCCTCAGCTCTATCAGCTGGTGGCGGAGATTCTTAGCTATGTCTACCAGAGCGACCGTTCAGCCGGGGAACGGAGACAGAAGTGAGTCATAGCAGGGATGGCGGGAATTATACCCGTCAGGAGAAAGGTGCCGCTGCCGAGCAGGCAGCCCGCATGTATCTGACTTCACAGGGATACCTCATTCGGGACTATAACTGGCGCTGCCGCAGCGGAGAGCTGGATATTATCGCGGAGTATGAAGGCGCTCTGGTCTTCATTGAGGTGCGCAGCCGGAGCGGATCGGCCATGCAGGGCACGGCGGAAGAGTCGGTTGATGCGCGCAAAATCCGTCAGGTGAGAGAGACAGCCCGGGTCTACCTGCATATGCAGGGACTTCAGCCCGCAGCAGTCTCCTTCGATGTGATTGCGGTGCAGCTTCAGCCGGATTTAAGCATTGCCTCTCTGCGGCATATCCGGGAAGCGTTTTAGCTGTCCCGGCCCGTAGAAATCGGGTGGAATTTTATAATAATCCTTGACATATGCCGGACTTCATGGGTCATTTCTCAAAAGAAGTGGGTAAACATTAGTGTAACTTTTAATGCCACCATGAGGAGGGCTGCCGGAATGAGGAATCAACCAATGAATATACAGGTAAGCTTTACTTGCCAAAATTGTGAGCATAATATAATCGCGGAACTTGGCGCAGAGCCCTTATCAGTTGTATGCTGCAGTAATTGTAATAAGACATTTACCGTTATGCGGCCTGCAATAGCGGAAGAGATATTGATTGACTGGGAGAATGAAGCGTTATTCCACAAGATGCGTGCTGAGAAAACCCAAGACAGCAACAGCAGCCTCTTGTCACTGGTCATCAATGTGATCGAGCTGCTGACTTGGCGGGACAAGGGCAATGGACAAGTGGAGGCCATTAAGGAAATGCGCAAATGGCTGATCGAGCATGAGGAATCGCCGCCGGTGGCAGAATTAATACAAATGGATGTCAACCGGCGCGGAGCCAAGCGGAAGTGGAATGAATGAGCAATGAAGCACATTAGCGAAAGCGGGGAGCGAACGTGTCCAACGTATTTTTCACCTCAGATCATCATTTTGGCCACAAGCTGATTATTGATTTTGAATCGCGGCCTTTTGGCGGTGCAGAAGAGATGGACAAGGTGATGATAGCGAACTGGAATGCTGTGGTTGGCAAGGAGGATACGGTATTTCATCTTGGGGACTTTTCCTTCAGGAATCAGGAGGATACCCGGAAAATTGTGGCTGCCCTGAACGGGTACAAGATACTGATTCTTGGCAATCATGACCGTGGACGCGGACGGGGCTGGTGGCTCGAAGCCGGGTTTGATGAGGTCAGTGAGTATCCGATGATATACAAGGAGTTTTTTCTGCTCTCGCATGAGCCTATGTATATGAACAAGCATATGCCTTACGTAAATGTGCATGGACATATTCATGGACAGAAATATGAAGGCAATCATCATTTTAATATTTGCGTCGAACACTGGAATTACACTCCGCTGTCCTTTGAGCAAATAAGGGATGCCGTTGTAGCCAGTGAAGAAGGCTGAACAAGATGATCCTTTGGTCATAGATGCGCAATTATGCAAGACGAAATAAAGATTCATTTTGTGCAGTGCTAAGTACGCAATATACCTTGCCTGTTGTATAGGGTTTTGTGTATACTGAGTGCAATAGAGCTTACGGAAAAAGAGGAAGCACCTTTTTTCCTGGAAACGAACGCCCGCTACGGGTGTATTTCTGGAGAAGGGGTGCTTTTTTGGTGTATGGAAAAATGCATAGCGCATGCTTATATGGCATTGAAGGTGTAATGATTGGAGTAGAGGTGGATCTGGCGAACGGCCTGCCGCAGACCCATATTATCGGATTGCCGGATTCGGCGGTCCGGGAAGCGGTCGAACGGGTACGGGCTGCTGTCAAGAATTGCGGATACAGCTATCCGCAGCAGCGTGTCACCATTAATCTGGCTCCGGCGGATCTGCGCAAGGAGGGCTCGGCCTTTGATCTCGCGATCGCCCTGGGTATTCTGACGACCAGCGGCCAGCTTGTTATGCCGGAGGCCGGGCAGATGCTGCTGATCGGCGAGCTTGCGCTGGACGGAAGCCTACGGCCGGTGAACGGGGTACTGTCCATGGTCCAGGCTGCGCGGCAGGCCGGGATTCATGCTGTTCTGGTTCCGCCCGGCAATGCCGCGGAAGCCGCATTGATCACGGGAATGAAGGTGTACACAGCCGGGCATTTGCGGCAACTGCCTCAGCCGGGTCAGCAGCCGCCGCCGCATCCGGTTGAAGGCTCCGAAGATGGCGGGCTTGACTTGCCGCAGCCTGGCTTGCCGTTTCCGGTATCCGTATCTGTGAGTGCTGAAGCGTCCTCCAGAAAGCGTCCGCCTGTTCAGGCACTGTCCCTGGAGCATTTGAGATACCAGCCGGAGCTGGCGGAGAATACTCCTTCTACTCACGGAGCAGAAGAGTTCATGAATGAAGATTACAGCGATGTCATCGGGCAGAATCATGTGAAGCGGGCGCTTACGATTGCGGCTGCGGGGATGCATAATATTATTCTGATCGGCCCTCCAGGCACGGGGAAAACCATGCTGATTAAGCGGTTACCCGGCATCCTTCCCGAGCTTGACGATCATGAGTCGCTTGAGGTGACGAAGATATTCAGCGCTGCCGGGAAGCTCAGGGACTTCGAAAGCGGCTTGCTGCGCGAGCGCCCGTTTCGTTCACCGCATCATACCATCTCGGCAGCCGGATTGATCGGCGGGGGCGGAATCCCGAAGCCCGGGGAGGTGAGTCTCGCGCACCGCGGCATTCTCTTTCTGGACGAGCTGCCTGAGTTCTCCCGTACCGTGCTTGAAGTGCTCCGCCAGCCGCTGGAGGACGGAATTGTGACGATCAGCCGGGCACGGGCGTCCTTCACTTTCCCTGCCCGGTTTCTGCTCGCCTGCTCTATGAATCCGTGCATGTGCGGATTTCTCGGCAATGGCAGTACACACCAGCGGTGCAGCTGCAGTCCGGCCAAAATCGCCCAGTACCGGGCCAAAATCTCCGGTCCTCTGCTGGACAGGATGGATATGCAGGTCGATGTTCCGCGTCCCCGGGAAGGGGACAGGAATGTGCCTCCAGTCTCGACGGCACAGATGCGCGCTGAGGTTCTGCGGGCTCAGGCGGTTCAGGCGGAGCGGTATGGCCGTCTGCCGATCTCCTGGAACAGCGAGCTGTCGGGGGCTGCACTTCGCCGGTATGCTGCGTTGCGGCCGGAAGAGGACATGCTGCTGAACAATATTCTGGAGAGTCTCGGGCTCAGCATGCGGGCACATGACCGGATTATTAAGCTGGCCCGCACCATTGCCGATCTGGAAGGAACGGAGGAGATTGGCGCAGCCCATCTGGCCGAAGCGGTTCAATACCGCAATCTGGACCGCCAGGTGATTGCGGAGGAGGAATGCTGAGCGGGCAAGGAACGCCAAAATCCCCATCCGGGGCCGCCGGATAGGGGAATTGCAGGCTGAAACGTTACCGGCTTTTGATAAGCGGGTATATCCGTTTCTGCAACTGTATGAAGTGACTCTTACAGCACGTTCAGTTCTACTTCAATATTGCCCCGGGTAGCGCGGGAATAAGGGCATGCGCCATGAGCTTCTTGTACCAGCCGTTCAGCGGTCTCGCGGTCTACGCCCTTGACCAGAACATCCATCTTCACAGCAATGCCGAAGCCGCCGTCCTCCACTTTGCCGAAGCTGACAGTAGCGGTTACTTCACTGCCTTCGATCTTTACCTTACCCATACGGGCAACCATATTCAGCGCGCTGTCGAAGCAAGCGGAATATCCGGCTGCGAACAGCTGCTCAGGATTCGTGCCTTCACCGCCGGCACCGCCCATCTCACGTGGTGTGCTGATGGCCAGGTTCAGCTTAGGGCTGTCGGATTCGATAGTGCCCTGTCTGCCGCCTACCGCTTTCACGGTTGTTTCGTACATTTTCTGTTGAATAGTCATCATAATAAATCGCTCCCGTTCGTTTTCATAATATATTTTACACAACTTAATTTAACACAATTAAAATAAAAGTCAATCTATTTTCCACTATTAACATGATATTATGGATGAATTGTGATAAACTAATGTCACAAAGGCAGGTGAAGAAGAAATGCAAAAAGAATCAACTACAACCCCTGAGCTTATGCTGGAGAACCAGCTCTGTTTTACGATTTATGCCTGTTCGCGTGAATTTACGAAGCTATACCAGCCTCATCTGGATAAGATCGGATTAACATATTCGCAGTATCTGGTCATGCTGGTCCTATGGGAGAGACAGCAATGTACGGTCAAGGAGCTGGGGGAAGCCCTGTTCCTCGATTCAGGTACGCTGACCCCGCTGCTGAAGCGGCTGCAGGCTGCCGGACTGATTGTGCGTGAACGTTCCTTGCAGGATGAGCGGAAGGTGCTGATCTCATTAACACCCCAAGGCGTGGACCTGCGGCAGGAAGCTATGGGCATTCCCGGAAAAATGGCAGAGGGCACCATGCTCTCCCCGGTAGAGTTCATAGATTTACTGGGACAGTTCAAGGATCTCCTGAACCGGGTGCATGAAGCTAATGTTAGCAATTCGAAATCGTAGTCTTGCTCCATTACAAATATAGAAATGTATAGGTTTCGCCGTCCTGAATCAGGGCGGCAAAGCCGTTTTGGCATGAATGTCAATGCAATCGTTCGCATTCCGGCATGAAACCGAGCGAAAATGTATGTATAAATAGTGAAAGTTTTTAAGGAAAGCGTTTTTAAAACATGTTACAATATTCTGGGTTTCACATTCTGGCATATAGGTAATTATAGATATCACTTTGTGATAGGAACTATATGCTACTGGCAGAGAACTGTACCGTTTGCAGCGTATGCTTCAGGCGCCGGCGCTCTGCTTGTACCGGGATATTGCCGGTTAACACCGGTCTGGACCCGGCTTTGGACAATCAAAACGGAATGCGGAATGACCGCAGGCTGCCTGCACAGGTCACCGCAACACTTTAGGAGGCTTCCGGAATGAATATCCACGAGTACCAGGGAAAAGAAGTACTTAAGAAGTATGGCGTAGCCGTACCGAATGGAAAAGTTGCTTATACAGTGGACGAAGCAGTGGAAGCTGCCGCAGCGCTGGGTACACCGGTGGTTGTAGTCAAAGCACAGATTCATGCAGGCGGACGCGGCAAAGCCGGGGGCGTCAAGGTGGCGAAGAACAGTGATGAGGTCCGCAGCTTTGCGTCCGAGATCCTCGGCAAGACACTGGTTACCCATCAGACGGGACCCGAAGGCAAGGTAGTGAAGCGGCTGCTGATTGAAGAGGGCTGTCAGATTGTCAAAGAATATTATATCGGTCTGGTGGTAGACCGCGCTTCCGGACGGGTCGTCATGATGGCATCCGAGGAAGGCGGCACAGAGATTGAAGAGGTGGCGGCTACACATCCCGAGAAGATTTTCAAGGAAATCGTTGATCCGGCGGTGGGGCTTCAGACCTTCCAGGCGCGCAAATTGGCTTACAGCATTGCCATTCCTCCAGAACTGGTGAATAAAGCTGTCAAGTTCATGCAAGCGCTATATCTGGCTTTTGTGGATAAAGATTGCTCAATTGCGGAGATCAACCCGCTGGTCGTGACCGCAGACGGTAATGTGATGGCGCTGGATGCCAAGCTTAATTTCGATTCCAACAGCCTGTTCCGCCACAAGGATATTCTGGAGCTGCGTGATCTGGACGAAGAGGATGCCAAAGAAATCGAAGCTTCCAAATTCGACCTCAGCTACATCGCACTTGACGGCAACATCGGCTGTATGGTGAACGGTGCGGGCCTGGCGATGGCGACGATGGATATCATCAAATACTACGGCGGCGAACCGGCCAACTTCCTCGATGTAGGGGGCGGTGCGACGACTGAGAAGGTAACGGAAGCGTTCAAAATCATCCTGTCGGATGACAAGGTGAACGGTATCTTTGTTAATATTTTCGGCGGAATTATGCGTTGTGATGTCATCGCTACCGGTGTAGTCGAAGCGGCAAGACAGCTTGGCTTAACCAAGCCGCTGGTCGTACGTCTTGAGGGCACGAATGTGGCCCTGGGCAAGGAGATCCTCGCCGGTTCCGGACTGAATATCGTTGCTGCTGACTCGATGGCGGACGGTGCCCGCAAAATCGTTGCTCTGGTGTAATATTCGACAATAAAAGTGAGGATGTGACCTAAGGCATGAGCATTCTTGTAGATAAAAATACGAAAGTCATCACGCAGGGAATTACCGGCGCTACAGGTTTATTTCATACGAAGGGCGCGCTGGACTACGGTACTCAGATGGTTGGAGGGGTAACTCCTGGCAAGGGGGGGACTACGGTTCAGATAACCCTGGACAACGGCACTGAGAAAAGTCTGCCTGTCTTCGACACGGTTGTTGCCGCCAAAGCAGCCACAGGTGCAACTGCAAGCGTCATTTATGTACCGCCTGCCTTTGCCGCAGATTCGATTATGGAAGCAGTGGATGCGGAGATGGAACTGGTCATTTGTATCACGGAAGGCATTCCGGTGCTGGATATGGTTAAAGTGTCCAGATACATGGAAGGTCGCTCCACGGTATTGATCGGTCCCAACTGTCCCGGTGTCATCACTCCTGGAGAATGTAAAATCGGCATTATGCCGGGTTATATTCATAAGCCGGGTTATGTGGGTGTAGTTTCACGAAGCGGCACCTTGACCTACGAAGCTGTTCATCAGCTGACAGAGCGCGGAATCGGCCAATCCTCTGCGGTGGGCATCGGGGGCGACCCGGTGAAGGGCTCGGAGTTCATCGATATCCTGAAGCTATTTAATGAAGATCCTGGCACGAAGGCTGTCATTATGATCGGTGAGATCGGCGGGACGGCAGAGGAAGAGGCTGCGCTGTGGATCAAAGAGAATATGACCAAGCCTGTAGTGGGCTTCATCGGCGGGGTTACTGCACCTCCAGGCAAACGGATGGGCCACGCCGGGGCGATTATTTCGGGCGGCAAAGGTACGGCGAGCGAGAAGATCGCTGTGCTGGAATCCTGCGGCATCAAGGTAGCGCCAACGCCTGCCGAAATGGGCTCTACCCTCGTCAGTGTACTTGAGGAACGCGGCATCCTGAATGCTTTCACGACTCACTAGAGCGTATCCTTACGCACCTTGCAATTCATCACAGCTTTTCCTGCTGAGGCAGGTATAATAAATATTGAAGGTAAGCAACCTTTTATCCCGGATCACGCGGATGAAAGGTTGCTTTTTTGAGTTGGTATAAGACAATAAGGAAGGCTGGTCCTTCCGCACAGGGAGAGAATACATATGGAAATTCGGGAGCTGCTGTTCGGTCTGCATGAGATGGAAGGGATCGGCTGGAAAAGTATCGACAAGATCCGCCGGGCGGGTCTTTTGACGAATGCTGTCTTCTCCTGTTCTGCGGAGACTTTGGAGCGGGCCGGGATCAGCAGTATTGTATCTGCCCGGCTGGCTGCAGACTTTAATGAAGCATGGGTGCTGAGGCGCCGCTCTTTAATGGAAGAAAGCGGTGTAGCGATGGTGACCATTCTGGATGATCACTACCCTGTTCAGCTGCAAGAAACGCCTCAGCCGCCTTGGGTATTGTACTACCGTGGCCGTCTGGAGCTGGCTTCCCGCCCCTCTGTAGCCATGGTTGGGACCCGGGTGCCTACTGCTTATGGACGCAAGGTGGGGGAGATGCTGGCGGGACAGCTAAGTGCAGCCGGTCTGACGGTGGTAAGCGGCCTGGCAAGAGGGATTGACAGCGTCTGTCATGAAGCGGCACTGGGCGGCACCGGAGGGACCATTGCGGTGGTGGCCACCGGCCTGGATAAGGTCTATCCTCCGGATAACCGTGAGCTGGAGCGGCAAATTTCGCGGGAAGGGCTGGTTCTTAGTGAATATCCTATCGGGACTCCGAGCCACCCGGGATTATTCCCGCAGCGCAACCGGATTATCGCCGGCCTGTCACTGGGAACACTGGTGGTGGAGGCAGACAGCCGCAGCGGGTCTCTGATTACCGCCGATGCTGCGCTGGAAGCAGGCCGGGATGTCTTTGCAGTGCCGGGTCCGTTGACCTCTCCCAAGAGCAGGGGGGCCCTGGAGCTGATCAAGCAAGGGGCGAAGCTGGTAACCTGCGCCTCAGATATTGTGGAAGAATACCTCTCCTACCTGCCTTCCAAGGGGGCTGCAGCAGCTTCAGCAGGAGCCCTGGAGCGGGAGAGTCCAGCGGATCAGATGGAAAAGAAATTGACAAGTGAGGAGCTGCACCTTTACCATATACTGCATCAAGGCCCATTTACGCTCGATGAGCTGCTGGCGTCAACGAGGTGGGATTTTGGACATTTGCATTCAGTTCTGTTATCTTTAATCATAAAAAAAGCGGTAACACAATTACCGGGTGCAATTTATAAGGTAATTTAATATAGAAGTAACTGTGGCAAGCATAGACTTCCTGGTTCGGCTTGGTCTGAGGACTGGATTCAGGAGGTTGACTGCTTGCAAACTTTTGGGAGGAAAACCTATGGCAGATGCGTTGGTTATTGTAGAATCACCATCAAAAGCGAAGACGATTGGGAAATATCTGGGCAGCAAATATATTGTTAAGGCATCAATGGGGCATATCATAGATTTGCCAAAAAGCCAGATCGGCGTAGATGTAGAGAACGACTTTAATCCCAAATATATAACGATCCGCGGCAAGGGTTCGATACTGAAGGAACTCAAGGATGCCAGTAAAAAAGTGAAAAAAGTCTATCTCGCAGCTGACCCGGACCGCGAAGGGGAAGCCATTGCCTGGCATTTGGCAAATGCACTGAATCTGGACAACACACAGGAATGCCGTGTAGTCTTCAATGAAATTACAAAGCAGGCGGTGAAGGATGCCTTCAAGACACCGCGCAAGATTAATATGGATCTGGTCAACGCCCAGCAGGCGCGGCGGATTCTGGACCGGCTTGTCGGTTACAAGATTAGCCCTCTATTATGGAAGAAAGTCAAAAAAGGCCTCTCCGCCGGACGGGTACAATCGGTAGCGGTCAAAATTATCATGGACCGGGAGAATGAAATTTCCGAATTCGTTCCTACAGAATACTGGAGCATTACTGCCCGCCTCGCGATTCGGGATTCTGAATTCGAGGCCAAGTTCCACCGGCTGAACGGCGAGAAGAAGGAACTGGGCCAGGCGAGCGATGTACAGGAAGTGCTGGAAGCGATTAAGAATGCCGCCTTCCAGGTCAAGGAAGTGAAAGAGAAGGAGAGACAGCGGCATCCATCCGCTCCGTTCACGACAAGCTCACTGCAGCAGGAGGCTGCCCGTAAGCTGGGCTTCCGCGCGTCCAAGACGATGTCTGTCGCACAGCAGCTCTATGAGGGTGTGGAGCTGGGCAAGGAAGGCACTGTCGGCTTAATCACTTATATGCGTACGGATTCGACCCGTATCTCCACTACGGCCCAGGATGAGGCCAAGGAGCTGATCCAGGCCAAATACGGTGAGAAGTTCATTCCCGAGACGCCGCGCCAATATTCCAAGAAGGCTGCCGGCGCCCAGGATGCGCATGAAGCGATCCGCCCGACCTCTGCGCTGCGTGAGCCGGATTCGGTCAAGGAATTCATGAGCCGTGACCAATTCAGGCTGTATAAGCTGGTATGGGAGCGTTTTGTGTCCAGCCAGATGTCTTCGGCCCTGCTGGATACATTGTCGGTAGACATTACCGCTGGTACAGCGATATTCAGAGCGGTAGGGTCCAAGGTCTCGTTCCCCGGCTTCATGAAGGTCTATGTGGAAGGCAATGATGACGGCACAACGGACGAAGAGAAGTTTCTGCCGCCGCTTAAGGCAGGCGATGAGCTGGTGAAGCGCGAGATTGAGCCGAAGCAGCATTTCACCCAGCCGCCGCCGAGATACACAGAAGCCCGTCTCGTCAAGACGCTTGAGGAACTGGGCATAGGCCGTCCAAGTACGTATGCTCCGACGCTGGAGACGATCCAGAAGCGCGGGTATGTGGCGATTGAAGAAAAGAAGTTCATGCCCACTGAGCTTGGAGAGCTGATCATCGAGCAAATGGAAGAGTTCTTCCCCGAGATTCTCAATGTGGAATTCACCGCCCATATGGAAGGGGATCTTGACCATGTGGAGGAAGGCGCAGAGGATTGGGTGAAGGTGCTGGCCGAGTTCTATGAATCCTTTGAGAAGAGGCTCGTCTACGCGGAAGAGGAAATGAAGGAAATCGAAATTGAAGATGAGGTCTCCGACGAGCTGTGCGAGAAGTGCGGCAAGCCGATGGTCTACAAGCTGGGCCGGTTCGGCAAATTCCTGGCCTGCTCCGGATTCCCGGAATGCCGCAATACGAAGCCGATTATTAAGGATATCGGTGTAAGCTGTCCGAAATGCCATGAGGGCAAGGTGGTGGAGCGGCGCAGCAAGAAGGGGCGTGTCTTCTACGGCTGCGACCAGTATCCGGGCTGTGACTTTGTCTCGTGGGACAGACCGTCCGTGAAGCCGTGTCCGGCTTGCGGCTCCTGGATGATAGAGAAGCGCAACAAGCAGGGAACCAAGCTGCAGTGCACCTCATGTGATCATACTGAGGCTGTACTCGACAACGATGAATTAGCAGAATAATAGGGTCACAGGAGGAACGGAAATTGACAGAAACAACAAAAGTAACCGTCATCGGAGCAGGTCTGGCGGGGAGTGAAGCCGCCTGGCAGATCGCTTCGCGCGGAGTTCCGGTCAGATTGTACGAGATGCGGCCGGTCGTGAAGACTCCGGCGCATCATACGGATCAGTTCGCAGAGCTTGTCTGCAGCAACTCGCTGCGGGCCAATGGCCTCGGGAATGCAGTGGGTGTACTTAAGGAAGAAATGCGGCGTCTGGGCTCCCTGGTGCTGGGTGCAGCCGACAGGCATGCTGTTCCGGCAGGCGGCGCTCTGGCTGTTGACCGGGACGGCTTCTCCGGCGAAATCACCTCCATGCTGCATAACCACCCGCTGGTTGAAGTCATAAACGAAGAACTTACGCATATACCGGAGGAAGGGATTGTTGTAATTGCCACCGGGCCGCTGACTTCACCCTCCCTGTCTTCGGAGATTAAGGGACTGCTTGGCGAGGAATATTTCTATTTCTATGATGCAGCGGCTCCGATTGTAGAGAAAGACAGCATCGATATGAACAAGGTCTATCTGGCCTCCCGCTATGATAAAGGCGAAGCCGCCTATCTAAACTGTCCGATGACGGAAGAGGAATTCGATGTTTTTTATGATGCGCTGATCTCGGCGGAGACGGCTGCACTCAAAGATTTTGAGAAAGAGATTTACTTCGAAGGCTGTATGCCGATTGAAATTATGATGAGACGCGGCAAACAGACGGCGCTGTTCGGCCCAATGAAGCCTGTAGGACTGCTTAATCCTCACACGGGCAAGCTGCCTTACGCGGTTGTGCAACTGCGCCAGGACAATGCTGCCGGTACGCTGTATAATCTGGTTGGCTTCCAGACTCATCTGAAGTGGGGGGAGCAAAAACGGGTATTCTCACTCATTCCGGGCCTGGAGCAGGCCGAATATGTGCGTTATGGGGTTATGCACCGCAATACATTCATTAATTCCCCGAAGCTGCTGCAGCCCACTTACCAGATGAAGGGGCGGGAGAGACTGTATTTTGCCGGCCAGATGACCGGAGTGGAAGGGTATGTGGAATCTGCGGCTTCCGGTATGATTGCCGGTATGAATGCGGCTAGAGCTGCGCTTGGCGAAGAGAGCCTGATTTTCCCGGAGGATACGGTGCTGGGCAGCATGCCTGCCTATATCACCTCTGCAGATCCTGAACATTTCCAGCCGATGAATGCCAACTTCGGCCTGCTGCCGAAGCTTGAGACCCGGTTCCGCAGCAAAAAAGAGAAGAACGAACGTCTGGCCTACCGGGCACTTGACAGCCTTGCAGCTTACGCCGCAGCCCATGAATTGACTTATACAGAGCCGGAGACGGCGGAGGCTGATCCGACTGAAGCGGATCGTCCGGCCCAATAGGTTCAGTTCTGTATTACCTAATCTGAGGAGGGTGCCCATCATGTTACCCAGCTTTCATGCAACTACGATTTGTGCGGTAAGACATAACGGCCATGCGGCAATTGCCGGTGACGGCCAGGTTACATTCGGAGAGAGTGTCATTATGAAGACGACGGCCAAGAAGGTCCGCCGTTTGTACAGAGGCCAGGTCATTGCCGGGTTCGCAGGCTCTGTGGCCGATGCGATTACGCTGTTCGAGAAGTTCGAGGGGAAGCTTGAGGAGCATCACGGCAATCTGCAGCGGGCAGCGGTAGAGCTGGCCAAGGATTGGCGACAGGACCGCATTCTGCGCAAGCTGGAAGCGCTCATGATCGTTATGGATAAGGAAGGCATGCTGCTGATCTCCGGCAACGGTGAAATCATTGAGCCGGATGATGATGTGCTGGCCATCGGCTCCGGCGGGAACTTTGCGCTGGCTTCCGGGCGGGCGCTGAAGCGTCATGCCCCGCAGCTGGGTGCCGGTGATATTGCCAGAGAAGCGCTGCAGATTGCTTCCGAGATCTGTGTATATACCAATTCTAATATCATTGTCGAACAGTTATAGGCAAGGTGCCATATATAAAGGGAGGAAGTCACAATGGTGAATCAATCGCTTACGCCACGCCAGATCGTAACAGAGCTTGACAAGTATATCGTAGGTCAAAAGCAGGCCAAGAAATCAGTGGCCGTTGCCCTCCGCAACCGGTATCGTCGCAGTCTGTTGTCCGAGGAGCTGCGGGACGAGGTTGTGCCCAAGAATATTCTGATGATCGGCCCTACCGGTGTAGGTAAAACAGAGATTGCACGGCGGCTGGCTAAGCTTGTTAACGCCCCGTTCATCAAAGTGGAGGCCACCAAATTTACGGAAGTCGGCTACGTGGGACGAGATGTCGAGTCCATGGTCCGCGATCTGGTGGAGACATCGATCCGTATGGTGAAGCTGGAGCGCACCGAAAAGGTGAAGGACCGCGCAGAGGAGCTGGCGAATGACCGGATTGTGGCGATTCTGGTCCCATCCTCTTCGAAGGGCAAATCGCAGCGCAACCCGTTCGAGATGATTTTTGGCGGAAACAACGGCGGGGCGGAAGAGACCAAGGAAGAGCCGGAGGACGGAAGCCTGAGCGAACGCCGCAGAGGGATCAAGTTCAAGCTGCTTGCCGGCCAGCTGGAGGATGATGTCATCGAGATTGATGTGGAGGACACAACTCCCTCAATGATGGATATGTTCGCCGGTCAAGGCAATGACCAGATGGGCATGAATATGCAGGAGATGTTCGGCAATCTGCTGCCGAAGCGTACGAAGAAGCGCAAGCTGCCGATCCGTGAAGCCCGCAAGGTGCTGATCCAGGATGAAGCGGCCAAGCTGATTGACACCGACGATATGATTCAGGAATCAGTCGCCCGCGCGGAACAATCCGGGATTATTTTCATTGATGAGATTGACAAGGTGGCCAGCCAGGGCAAGGGCTCGGGCCCCGATGTATCCCGCGAAGGCGTGCAGCGTGATATTCTGCCAATCGTCGAGGGATCGACGGTCATGACCAAATACGGGCCTGTGAAGACAGACTACGTGCTGTTCATCGCCGCAGGAGCTTTTCATATTGCCAAGCCTTCGGATCTGATTCCTGAGCTTCAGGGGCGCTTCCCGATCCGTGTAGAGCTGAGCAGTCTTACGCTTGAGGACTTTGTATCTATTCTTACCGAGCCCGAGAACGCACTTACGAAACAATATGTCCATTTGCTGCAGACGGAGAACATCGAAATACAGTTCCAGAAGGAAGCCATTCAGGAAATTGCCAAGATCGCGGCCTCCGTGAATCAGAATATGGAGAACATCGGGGCACGGCGTCTTCATACGATCCTGGAAAAGCTGCTGGAGGATCTGTCCTTCGAGGCACCTGAGCTAACTCTCGACACAATGGTCATTACTCCGGAGTATGTTCGCGAAAAACTGGCAGGAATCGCGCAAGACCGCGACTTAAGCCAATATATTTTGTAAGGTGACAGAGCCATAAAATAATCAATATAGGTAATTAGAATTATGGCTATACAAATTTGATTCTAAATTCATGCACAAAAAGTTAAAATATTCTATAAAAAAGAATAAAATGTAATATAAAAGGAAAATAATTGTAAAAACATGCTTTAAGCCCTCTCTTTTCTGAAAAGATAGGGCTTATTTCTTATTGTAATAATATACAAATTCTAAGAGAATCAATGTATGTGAGATTGACACAAAAATCATTCATCGACATGGTTCGACTTTAAGGCGAAAATGTTGTGAAAAAAATGACTTAATTTGTCGAAAATAAGCAGGGATTTGAACAAAGTTGTGGAATTCTTTTCATTATGATAGCTTTGGAAGGGGGATTACTATGGGTTTGCTGAACAGTGTCAGTTTTCAGAGATTACAGGGAGGCCTAGATGCCGCCACCAAACGACAAAGTGTTCTGGCTAATAATGTAGCAAATAATGATACACCAAATTTTAAACGTTCAGATGTCAGCTTTGAGAGCTTCCTGAGAGATCAGGAGAGCGGACTTAAACCCACATTGGGTGCAAAGGTATCAGATTCCCGTCATTTCCGCTTCGGAACAGTGACCGGGATGCCGGCGGCTGTGGTCAGTACCGATGAGACTACATCTATGAATAACAACGGCAATAATGTGGATATGGATCGTGAACAGTCGCTGAGCGCCGAGAACCAGCTGAGATACAACTCTTATGTAGAACAGCTGAACAGTCAGATTACCATGATGCGTACAGTTGTACAGGGAGGGTAATAAATAATGAACTTTGGCAGCAGCTTTGGTATTAGCGCCTCGGCTTTAACCGCCCAGCGTCTGCGGATGGATGTGATCTCCTCCAATATCGCCAACGCCGAGACCACAAGAGCCTCCGTGGTGGACGGCAAGGCCGTACCTTACCGCCGTAAGCTCACAGTTCTGGAGACTACCCAGGCTGACAGCTTCGCAAATATACTTGGCTCCAAGATGAGCGGCGGCAATGATGGCGTCAAGGTGAAATCGATTATCGAGGATTCTTCTCCGCTGAAGCCGGTGTACAATCCGAGCCATCCTGATGCAGACGCTGACGGTTATGTCTATATGCCGAATGTGGATGTAACCAAGGAAATGGTGGACATGCTGTCAGCCTCGCGTTCTTACGAAGCGAATGTTACTATGCTGAACGCATCGAAATCGATGGTGACCAAGGCGCTTGAAATCGGCCGGTAAAATGAATTGACTGTCTAGGGGGAAAAGAATTGATACAGAATTTATTAATCGGGAACCAGGCTGTTCAGCCGCTGGCTATGAAGTCCGCTGCTGCTGAATCCTCAGCCGTGCAAGATCCGGGACAGAGCTTCGGTTCATATCTGGAGAATGCGCTTAACCAGGTGGCAGATCAGGAACAGCAGGCGAAAGACATGAGTAACAAATTTGTACTGGGAGAGGTCAACATTGATGAGGCTATGATTTCGTCCCAACAGGCATTGCTGAGTTTGCAGTTGACTACACAAGTCCGGAACAAAGTAATTGAAGCCTATCAGGAAATTATGAGAACTCAAATCTAAATAATCCTAGCTACGTTTCGGATGGGGTGACACTGTGAATGAAAGATTGGCCCAGTACCGGGAGAAGATAACCCAGTATTGGAACAGATTCAGCGGTAAACAGAAGATTTTATTTTTCTCCACTCTGTTTATTATCATTATAATAATCGTAGTTACGACTATGCAGTTATCGAAGGTGGAATACGAGGTTGCTTTTCAGGACCTGGACAGTACCGATTCAGCGGGAGTTATGAGTTATTTGGACACATCGGGTGTGTCTTACCGTTTGAGCCCGGATGGCAAAAGCATCTCAGTTCCCAGTACGGACGCTGCGCGTATCAAGATAGCTGTTGGTTCTCAGGGAATCGTTCAGCAAGGCTCGATCGGATACAAGGTGTTCAATGAATCCTCGTCGATGATCGGCACTACAGACAGTGAATTCAATGTTAAATACAACAATGCGCTTAATGGTGAAGTTGAACAGCTGATGAGAAGGATGCAGGGGATTAAAGATGCCAAGGTGCTCATTACCCTGCCGAAAGAGACGGTCTTCGCCGCACAAGAGGATCAGGAGAAAGCGCAGGCTTCCGTGGTGATGAGCTTTGATCCGGGATTCAGACCCTCCCAGGAGAATATTGACGGCTATTTCAATCTCGTGAAGACCGCTGTCCCGAATCTTCCGATCGACAATATTACGATCACCAATAACGAGGTGGAGCTCAGACCGACAGCCAAGGGCGGCCAGGCGGGCATCTCCAACCAGGTTGAAGAGAACTTCGCACTCAAGAAGAAGTTCGAAGAAGATGTCAAGAAGGATGTTAAGCAATTCCTGAGTACCCTCACTGGTCCCGATAAGGTAGATGTCCTGGTGTTCTCCAAGCTTAATTTCGATAAGGAGAACAGAAAGGAAGATGTCGTTGTACCGGTGGATGCTGAGAATATGAAGGGGATTGAGATCAGCTCGCAGATTATCAGCAAAACGTTCTCGGGCCAAGGGAACACATCCGGAGGAGTCGCAGGTACAGGGTCTGAAGATGTTGCAGGTTATCCTGCGGGGGCTGACACAGGTGCTTCTTCTTCTGAGGAATCATCGGAGACAAGGAACTTTGAAGTTACGAGAATCACCAAAGATATTATCGCAAGTCCATATACTGTAAAAGATTTAACCATAAATGTTGCGGTTGAACCACCTGCAGGCGAAACAACTTTGGATGATGCAACTTCAGGGGCGATCAAGAACATTCTGGTCAATATTGTCCGCGCATCGCTTGCAGATTCGGGTATCACTTATACAGACGCCGATCTGACCAAAAAAGTTTCGGTATACTCGCAACAATTTGGAGGTGCTGCTGCCGATAACACATCCGGCGGACTGGCAACCTGGATGATCTGGGCCATTGGCGCAGCGGCGCTGCTGGTCGGTGCAGGCGGGGGTTATCTGATCTACCGCAGCCGCAAGAACAAGCAGGAGGAAGAGGTGGAAGAAGATATTCCACTGCAGGTTCCTACCGAGTTCCCTTCAATTAATATGGATAGCGTGACGAATGAAAGTCAGGTCCGCAAGCAGCTGGAAAGTCTGGCGAAGAAGAAGCCGGATGAATTCGTGAATCTGCTCCGCACTTGGCTTGCTGAAGAACAGAGGTGAAGAAATGGCAAAAGCTAGCCAGCAGGGACTCAGCGGCCGTCAAAAGGCGGCGATCCTGCTTATCACACTAGGGCCTGAAGTATCGGCACAAATATTCAAGCATCTGCGGGATGAGGAAATCGAACAGCTGACGCTGGAAATTGCGAATGTACGCAAAGTGGACAGCGGGGAAAAAGAGTCGATCATGTCCGAATTCCATCAGATCTGTCTCGCTCAGGAATATATCTCGCAGGGCGGTATCAACTACGCCAAGGAGATTCTGGAGAAAGCTCTCGGCTCGGCCAAGGCGCTCGAAGTGATCAACCGCCTGACAGCCACGCTCCAGGTCAGACCGTTCGATTTCGCCCGCAAGGCAGATCCGAACCAGATTCTCAACTTCATCCAGAACGAGAATGTTCAGACCATTGCACTTGTACTCTCTTATCTGCAATTCGAACAGGCGGCCTCCATTCTGTCTTCCCTGCCTCAGGAGAAGCAGGCGGAGGTAGCCAGAAGAATAGCGATTATGGACAGCACCTCTCCAGAGGTGGTAACCCAGATCGAACGTGTACTGGAACAGAAGCTGTCTGCTACAGTAACCCAGGATTATACGAATGCAGGCGGTATCGAATCGATTGTACAGATTCTGAACGGCGTAGACCGCGGTACAGAGCGTACCATTCTCGATTCCCTGGAAATTCAGGACCCGGAGCTGGCCGAAGAAATCAAGAAGCGGATGTTCGTCTTCGAGGATATCGTCAATGTGGACAACCGTTCCATTCAGCGGATTATCAAGGATATCGACAACGCGGATTTGCAGCTTGCGCTCAAGGTGGCCAGCGAGGAAGTGCGGGATGTAATCTTCCGCAATATGTCCAAGCGTATGGCCGATACCTTCCGCGAGGAAATGGAGTATATGGGACCCGTGCGGCTGCGTGATGTGGAAGAAGCGCAGACCCGCATCGTAGGCACGATCCGCAGACTCGAGGAGTCTGGTGAAATTATCATCGCCCGTGGCGGAGGAGATGACATTATTGTCTAAGCTGATCAAACATTCTCAATATATTCCGGTAGATGTGCTGAAGCGGCTCGAACAGGCCAGACATCATGCAGGCCTGACGGAAGAGCCGGCTCCTGTGGAGGCTCCGGGTGAAGTCCATTACCAGGACCCCGCCAGAGAAGCGGCGGAGCAGTCACGCAAGCAGATGCTGAAGGATGCTCAGGAATTCGCGGAGAGCCAGGTCCGCAGCGCCTCCCAGGAAGCGGAGAATATTGTGGAATCAGCGCGGACTGAAGCTGAAGAATGGTGGCGGCAGCGCAGGGAGCAGGATGAGCTGCTGATCGAGGCTGTCAAATCCGAAGGGTACCAGCAGGGCTATCAGGAAGGTCTGGCCCAAGCGGAGCAGGAGATGTCCCGGCGTCTTGCCGAGATGATGGAAGAAGCGCGGACGGTGCTTCAGGAAGCATACCGGGCAAGAGATGTAATTATTCAAGAGGCGGAACCGTTCCTGGTGGAGCTGAGCTGCGATATTGCCGAGAAGATCGTGGATAAGCAGCTTACCGTTGAACCGAAGTTTGCGATGGATCTGATCCGTAAGAATCTGGCCCGCAAACGCGAGCAGGGTCTGATCTCACTCTGCGTGTCTCCTGCGCAGTTTGCTTTTGTCAATGCGGCCCGGGAGGAGTTATCGCTTGCTGTGGACTCACAGGCTGAACTGCAGATTCTCCCGGATTCAACGGTCAGAGATCTGGGGTGTGTGATCCGTTCTTCCTTCGGCAGCATTGATGCCCGTGTCGATACCCAGCTTGCCGAAATTAAAAAAGAACTGCTGAGAATCGCTCTGGACTCGGATGAAAACAGAAATGGGGACGACGATGCTTGACAGCGGAAGATACAAGGATCAGCTGCGTAACTTCGATCCCGTAAGGATTAACGGTAAGGTTACGCAGGTTATCGGGCTGATGGTGGAGTCGGAAGGGCCTGACGCCAGCATCGGTGATGTATGTTATATCTATCCTGCCAAAGGATCTAAGCCGCTCCAAGCGGAGGTTGTAGGATTTCGGGATAACAAGGTGTTGTTAATGCCGCTTGGCGAACTGCAGGCTATCGGACCAGGCTGTGATGTGGTGGGCACCGGCAAGCCGCTGAGCGTTCAAGTGGGGTCGGAGCTGCTGGGGAAGGTTCTTGACGGTCTGGGACAGCCGCTGGACGGTTCACTGATACCAGCCCGGATGCCGCATAGCTCAACCTTCAACATTCCGTCCAATCCGCTTAACCGCCCGCGGGTCGCCGAGCCGATCAGTATTGGAGTCCGGGCTATCGATGGACTTTTGACGATCGGCAAGGGGCAGCGTGTGGGGATTTTTGCCGGCTCGGGTGTCGGGAAAAGCACTCTGATGGGAATGATTGCCCGCAACACCTCGGCAGACGTCAATGTGATTGCGCTGATCGGTGAACGGGGCAGAGAGGTACTTGATTTCATTGAGCGCGATCTGGGGCCGGAGGGCCTTCAGCGTTCGGTAGTCATTGTTGCCACTTCCGATCAGCCTGCGCTGATCCGGATCAAGGGGGCGCTGATAGCCACTACGATTGCCGAGTACTTCCGCGATCGTGGGCTGAATGTCATGCTGATGATGGACTCGGTAACGCGTTATGCGATGGCGCAGCGCGAGGTGGGACTGGCAGTCGGCGAGCCGCCTGCGATGAGAGGGTATACACCTTCTGTGTTCGCCAGTCTGCCTAAGCTGCTGGAACGGGCCGGGACGGGTCCTACAGGTTCAATTACCGCATTCTACACCGTGCTGGTGGACGGTGACGATATGAACGAGCCGATTGCAGACGCTGTACGCGGTATTCTGGACGGGCATATTGTTCTGAACCGGAATATAGCCAATAAAGGACATTTTCCGGCGATCGATGTTCTCGCAAGCATCAGCCGGGTGATGAAGGATATCGCCCCGGAGGAGCAGATTGCCGCAGCCGAGAATGTAAAGCGCCTGATGGCGGTGTATAAGGATTCCGAGGATTTAATTAACATCGGGGCCTACCAGAGAGGCTCTAATGCCCAAATCGATGAGTCGATGCATTACATCGACAGCATCTGGGATTTCACCAAGCAAAAAGTGAACGAGAAGGTTACCCTTAGCGAAGTGCAGCAGACTTTAATTTCACAGTTCTCGAGGAGTTGATTGATCATGAGATTCCATTATACTTTTCAAAAAGTGGTGGACTTGAAGGGTAACGAAAAAACACAGGCAGAGTGGATGCTCTCAAGCGCGCTCGGAGAACTGCAGGCACAGGAAAAAAGCCTTGATGAATTAATCGGCCAGCGCAGCACGCTCATGTTGTCCCTGCAAAATGCGGCACAGCAGAAGACACCGATGGCGAAGCTTCGGGAAATGCAGGATTACGTGGATTACCTCGATAAGTGCATTGCCCGCAAGCATTCCGATATCAGCCGGGCACATGTTGAGGTTCAGAATAAGCAGGATCACCTGAGTACGAAGGTTCTGGATGAGAAGGTATGGCTCAAAGCCAAAGACAAAGCACAGACCGCATTTCTGCAGAATATGAGTTTACGGGAACAAAACGAACTGGATGAGATGGCTACCGTCCGCTTCGCGATGAAATCCCTCTAACCCGGGAGGTTTCCGCTAGTGGCAAATAATCAGATGGAATTTGAAGATGAAGGGTCGGCAGGCAAATTAGAGCGTTTTTTGTTCTTGATGATTCCAATCATTTTCACGCTTGTACTGCTTGGGGTATTGTTGACCCTATTTAATATGGATATCCGCAACAACGTCCTGGAGATTGCGAACAAAATTCCTGTTATCGAAAAATGGGTGCCTGATCCGCCGCCGGACCCGGCAGCGCCAGGCGAAGCAGCAGAGAAGCCGCCGGCAGAGAGCAAAGAGCAGGCTGCGAGCTCCGCGAGCACCATTAAAGAACTCAAAGCGCAGCTTGCCGCTGGGGAGGAGAAGCTGAAGCAGGCGGAGGAGGACAAAACAGCAGAGACCAAGAAGGCTGAAGCGCTCCAGAAGCAGGTGGATGAGTTAAAGACCGCCGCTGAAACGGCCGCAGCCACCGAGGAGGAGGAAGATCCTTATCTGAAGAAAGTGACGGATCTGGCCAAGCTGTACGCCGGCATGAAAGCCTCCAAAGCGGCGCCGATTATGGAGAATTTGACAACCGATGAGATGGTTCAAATCTTCAGTGTGATGAGCAATTCGGCAAAATCGGCCATCCTGGAAAAAATGGATGCCAAAAAAGCTGCAGATGTCTCCATAAAGCTAAAAGAAACCACAAATTCAACCGATATGGCTATTGCAGCCTTGCAATCCCGGTTGAAGCAGGAGGCGGGTACCGCTGCTCCCAAACCTTCAGCCAATCTGGATCAGGAGAAGCTTGGCCAGACCTTCACCAGCATGCCCGCTGCGGATGCGGCCGTGCTGCTCGGCTCCATGTACAGCCTTAGTCCCGATAAGGTCATCACGGTGCTGAATACGGTCAGCGACTCCGTCCGCTCCTCTATTCTGGGGGAGATGACCAAGAAAGACAGCAAGCAGACAGCCAAAATTGTAAACCGCCTGATGGGCGGAAAATAACCTTTGAAGGGAGGTGAAAAATAAAAAATGAGTATTATTCTACAAACTTTAACCGCAGGCAATGTGGCTGCTTCCGGCGGAACAACGCAGGGGACAACCGGGACGGTTAACCCGGCGACGCCATTTGCCCAGACGCTTGTGCAGAGCATGGTGGGAGTTACCGCTGCCAAAGGCTCTGAGACTCCAGTAGCCGGTAATTTGGCTTCATTATTGCAGGGTCTCCTGAGTGCTGTACAGGCTAAGGGAGAAGAGACAGGCAGTACAGATGCCAAGCAAACGAATCTGCTCGAAGGGCTTGTACAGGACGTTGAAAAGCTGGATACCAGCCTTACGGCTGATCCGGCGCTGATTGCAGCGCTTCAAGGATGGCTGCTTCAAGTATCTGCTCTTGTGTCCGGCAATCCCTCTACAGGTTCGCAGAATGCCGGAGCGACTGCTGCTGACGCATCCATTAGCTTGTCACCGCTTGCCCAGAACCCTGAAACCTTGCGCTTTGCCGTTCAAGATGAACTGAACAGCCTGGTTCAACTGGTTCAGACGGCGGCTGTCAGCGGCGATCAGGAGACAGCAGCCACAGGAGCGGCGCTGCTGAATCAATTCTCGGCTATTGTGGCGGAGAGCGCACCTGTTAATCAGAAGTCCATGGCTAACAAGGCTCCAGCAGTTGTTGATGCTCCAGCAGTAGCGCCTAAGCAGGCAACGGGAACCGAGCCTAAGGTGGAAATGTACAGCAAAGCAGATTTGGCAACGGATGTCCGCAGGTTATTGGGGGCTTCAGCGAGCACTCGTTCCATGTTGGATGCAGCAGCTGCGGCTGGCAATTCCGAAGCTGTAACTGCAACTGCATATGAGGATTCTGCTCCTGTTACTATGGGAATGACTGCCGCTTTGAAGAAGGAAGTGTCTGCTGAAGATACTTTACCGGCTGCCGCTGAAGCATTGACAAACGAGCCGGAGGTGATAACCGCAGGCCAGTTATCTCTCAGGAACGGAATGACTGCCCCGCTCAAGGCGGAAGCAGCACCTGTGCCGGTTCAACAATTCGCCCAGGAGATGAATACCTTCATCAGCGGCAAGCTTGAGATTGTCAAGAAGGGCGGAGTGGCTGAAGCTACGATTACCTTATTCCCGGAGAATCTTGGACAAGTTGATGTGAAGATTACCATGCAGAACGGAAATCTGGTGGCTCAGTTCATGACCCAGCATGCCGGAACCAAGGATATGCTTGAGCAGCAGATGAGCCAGCTTCGTTTGGCTTTGCAGTCTCAGGGACTTCAGGTAGAACGCCTCGAAGTGACGCAGAACAACAACTCTCCTCAATCTCAGTGGAGCGGGCAGCAGGGCCAGCAGACCGGGGCGGGCGGACAGCAGCAAGGCAGACGTTCACGTGAACGCCAGGAAGAATCGGCAGATGCCGTGCTTGCCGCAGAGCTTAATGGAGAATGGAAGGACTGGGTGTCAGCAGCTCAGCAGGACAGTAACCAGAGCGGCGGATTCTCAACCAAGATTTGATGAACAGAACAAGCGAGGTGAAATGATATGGCAACGAATCCCGTGTCTAACAGCAACCAATGGAATTATGTAGCGGATGATAAAACACCCAAGACCACAGGCACCTCTACACTGGGCAAGGATCAGTTCTTGAAAATACTGATTACCCAGCTGCAGAATCAGGATCCGATGCAGCCGATGGAGGATAAGGAATTCATCGCCCAGATGGCTCAATTCTCATCCGTAGAGCAGCTTATGAACATATCCACCCAGCTTACAGCGCTGAATCAGTCCCTTGGCTCTGTATCCGGATTGATCGGGAAGGATATCACCTGGACGGATGCCGAGACGAAATTGCCTAAATCCGGCAATGTTGAATCGATTGTAGTCAGCAGCGGTGTGCAATACGCAGTGGTAGGCAAGGAGCGGATTGCTCTAAAGGATATTATGCAAATCCAGAATGCCGGCACTACACCTCCGCCAGGTAGGGAGACACCAGCGCCCAGTGAGACTCCGGCAAGCAACGAGTCTCCGGCAAGCAGTACACCTCCAGCAGGTGGCGGGGAGAGCGGGGAGACAACATGAGCGACAGAATAACCATCGGCCAGTTGTATCCGGCAGCGGTTCATCCTTCCGCTCTGCAGCGTCAGCAATCTGTTAAGGGTTCGGTAGGTCCTGAAGCGTCGTTCGAGAGCGTACTGCAGAAGAATATGCTGAAGTTCAGCAACCATGCAGCCAAACGCCTGGAGCAGCGGGGAATCGAGCTTGGCAGCCGCCAACTGGATCAGATCTCCTCTGCGGTAGACAAAGCAGCCGCTAAGGGCAGCAAAGAATCTCTGATTCTTATGAAGGATATGGCATTGATTGTAAGTGTAAAGAACAGGACAGTTGTTACTGCGATGGACGGCAACTCAATGAAAGACAATGTATTCACACAGATAGACAGTGCAGTAATTATATCTTGATATCGGCTGGTCCTTACTGGAGAGCCGACAGTGGCTGCCGACCGACTGACGCGGCCACCGTTCCAGCTTCATCTTTTTAAATTCTTAAGAGTCAGAAGACTCTATAACCGGGAGGACGATTAATAATGTTAAGATCTATGTACTCAGGGGTTTCAGGTATGCGCGGATTCCAGACCAAGCTCGATGTCATTGGTAACAATATTGCGAATGTCAATACCATCGGCTTCAAGTCAGGACGCGTGATGTTCAAGGATATCATGAGCCAGACTGTTTCCGGGGTTACAGCGCCTGGTGAAGAGGGGCAAGGCGGTGTCAATGCCAAGCAGATCGGTCTTGGGGTATCCATCGGTTCTGTTGACACTATGCACACAGCTGGTAGTGCAATGACAACGAATAATCCTACAGATCTGCGGATCGACGGAGACGGGTTCTTTCTGGTGAAGCTCTCGGGTGACCAGGAAGTACCGTTCCTGACCCGCGCCGGGGATTTCCATGTGGACGCCAGCCGCAATCTGATTACATCGGATGGCTTACATGTCGTTGACGCCGGGGGCGCACCCATTCAGATCGGTGACGATGTTACGGCATTCTCTATCTCTAGTGACGGAACGATTGTACAGACGATGGCGGACGGCACTACTGAATCCGGTGTTCAAATTGGCATGGGTAAAGTCAGCAATCCGCAGGGGCTTGAGAAAATCGGCGGCAATCTGTATCGTATGACCTTAAATGCAAATGCCGAAGGCGCGCTGGAACCGACTACTGCCAACAATGCAGAAGTGGGAACAGGGACTATCGTAGCCGGCCAGCTGGAAATGTCCAATGTGGACCTGACCGGAGAGTTCACGGAAATGATTGTGACCCAGCGCGGATTCCAGGCGAATTCGCGGATTATCACTACTTCCGATGAAGTATTACAGGAAGTAGTAAATCTGAAGCGTTAAGCTTGAAGCGTAATATGTAATTTGCTGAATCATAACATTTTGCCAGCACGCGGAAATGTTATTGCAGTCGTGGGGGAGGAACTCCTCCCCCTATTTAGGTTAGGAGGCCTGTCATGATTTCGGTAACAAGATTGAACGGGGCGGGGATGTGGCTGAATGCCCTGCTGGTTGAAATGGTTGAGGAGTCACCGGATACGTATATTACGCTGGTAACCGGCAAAAGGCTGATCGTGCTGGAAAAGGCCGATGAAGTCATTAGCAAGATCAAGGAATATAACAGGGACATAGGCACACATGCTGCCACCATTAAGGTCCAGTCAATGGAGGAGCTTTCATGAAAAAGATGCTGCCGTGGCTCATTACGATTTTGCTGGCCGTTACACTTATCGTAGTCGCTGCATTTTTACTGATGGACAAGTTTTTCCCGGGTGACGGGAATGAGGTGAACCAGGCTGTCCAGAACGTGGAAACGAAGAAGATGACTGCTGATCAAATTGTTGAGATGACGGCCGAAATCAAAGATATCAAAACTAATCTTGCAGATCCCGATTACATCCTTTCCGTCGACATCGCGTTACAATTAGATTCGGCGAGCTCCAAGGAAGAATTCGAAAAGATAAAATCTATTAGAATCACACCGCTGATTATCAAAGCGATTGCCGATGCCAAACCCGAGGAGTTGAATGGGGCCAGCGGCAAAGACCAGTTCAGCAGCAAGCTGGTGAATATTATCAATAAGAACCTGACTGAAGGTTCGATCACCCAGATTGAATTCACCAAATTTATTCTGGCTTCTATGTAGCTGCAGGCGGGTCAATTCTTTGATGGGGGGGTGATTGAAATTGGTTGATGTACTATCACAAAACGAAATTGATGCTCTGCTTGCTGCACTTTCATCCGGTGAAATGGATGCCGACGAACTTAAAAAAGAAGAAACCCAGAAAAAGATCCGCTCTTATGATTTCAAACGGGCCGTACGCTTCTCCAAAGATCATATCCGCAGTCTTACCCGGATTCATGATAACTTTGCCCGCTATCTTACAACGTACTTTTCGGCCCAATTGCGCACCTTCGTGCAGATCAATGTCGTTCAAGTAGAGCAGCTCCCTTATGATGAGTTTATCCGCTCCATTCCCAAAATGACGATATTGAATATTTTTGAAGCCGAGCCGCTGGAGGGCCGGATGGTGATGGAGGTGCATCCGAATATCGCCTTTGCCATGCTGGACCGGCTGCTCGGCGGCTTCGGAACGGCACCCTCCAAAATCAATGCGTTGACTGAAATCGAAACGACGATTATGGAGAGGATTTTCAGCAGATGCTTTGAAAGCCTGCAGGAAGCCTGGAAGACGGTGCTTGATATCCATCCCCGGATGGAGGCGCTTGAAACGAATCCGCAGTTTATGCAAATTGTATCGCCGAATGAAACGATTGCCCTGATCTCCCTCAGCACCAAAATAGGGGACACGACAGGGATGATCAACCTCTGTATCCCGCACGTTGTGCTGGAGCCGATTATGTCCAGGCTGTCCGTACACCAGTGGTTTGTCTCCGAGAAAAAGGTGCGGGATGAGGTAGAGCTCGAAGCGATCCGGGCAAGAGTCCACCGCGCGCAGCTTCCAATCGTGGCTGAGCTGGGGGAATCGAATTTATCCATTGCTGAATTTCTCGGGCTCAGCATCGGCGACGTGATTTCTCTTAACAAGACGGTGGATTCCGGTCTGTCGATTAAGGTAGGGGACAAGCTGAAATTCATTGGAAGTCCGGGGATGATCAAAGAACGTGTGGCTGTGCAAATAGACGAGATTGTCAGCGAAGGGGTTGAAGAGTTTGACGAGTAAAGATTATTTGTCCCAGGAAGAGATAGATGCTCTTCTTAGACAGTCTGCGGAAGGCAATTTGGCTCCTTCACCGAAGACCGTGGATGATTACTTAACACCTTTTGAACAGGATGCATTAGGAGAGATCGGCAATATCACCTTCGGAAGTGCGGCAACCGCACTCTCCACCCTGCTGGGCAAGAAGGTAGACATTACTACCCCTAAGGTATCCATCATTACCCGCGGGGAGTTCGAGGAAGCTTTTCCTAAACCTCATGTGGCTGTTCACGTACAGTATGTGGACGGTTTCCAGGGAATCAATTCCCTGGTGATCAAGATCAGGGATGCACAGGTCATTGCCGATCTGATGCTCGGTGGTGAGGGTGAGCCCAAAGACGAGGAACTGAATGAGATTCATATCAGTGCCGTTCAGGAAGCGATGAATCAGATGATGGGCTCGTCCGCCACCTCGATGTCAACGATCTTCAACAGATTCGTCAATATATCTCCGCCCGGCATTGACATTCTTAACATGTCCAGCGGAGAAGGTGTAGGAAGCCTTCCAAATGATGAGACCCTGATCCAGATCTCCTTCCGGCTGAAAATCGGCGATCTGATCGATTCCACCATCATGCAGCTGCTGCCGGTACAATTCGCCAAGGATATGGTCACCATGCTGCTTGGCGATGTCAGCCAGGCGGATCAGGAGGCGGCTGTCTCCTCCGCTGAAGCATCGCCTCCTCCGGCTGCTGCGGCTGCACCAGAGCCTGTACCTGCACCGGCGCAGGCTCCTCCTCCAGCACAGCAGCAGATGCCTGCGCCGGATGCAGGAGGGTACCCGCCGCAATATCCGCCGCAGGGTCAGGGCATGCCGCCTTATCCGGGAATGCCGGAAGGCGGATATTATTATCCTCCAGCGGGCATGCCGGCGTACGGGATGCCGGGTATGCCGCCTTACGGAATGCCGCCGCAGGGTACGCCCTATCCGCAGGCTCAGCCGCAGAATCCTGCACAGGGCCGCAATGTGAATGTGCAGCCTGTACAATTTGCGAATCTGAGTGCTGGAGCTTTTGGCAATATCGACGAAAATAATTTAAATTTATTGATGGACATACCACTGAAGGTAACCGTAGAATTAGGAAGGACCCAGAAGCAGATCAAAGATATTCTGGAAATGTCGCAAGGTTCAATTATTGAACTGGACAAGCTGGCAGGTGAGCCTGTTGATATTCTGGTTAACAACAAGCTCATTGCCAAGGGGGAAGTCGTAGTAATCGACGAGAACTTCGGTGTCCGCGTTACGGATATCGTCAGCCAGTGGGACCGCATACAAAAATTACAATAAGCATACTTAGGGAGGATTTTGTAAAAATGGCTAACCGAATTCTAATCGTGGACGATGCAGCATTTATGAGAATGATGATCCGGGACATTTTGTCGAAGAACGGATTTGAGGTAGTGGGTGAAGCCCAGGACGGTTCACAGGCTATAGAGAAATTTAAGGAACTGCGTCCGGATCTGATCACGATGGATATCACCATGCCTGAAATGGACGGAATCGCCGCCCTTAAGGAAATCAAAAAAGTGGATGCCAATGCCAAAGTCATCATGTGTTCAGCCATGGGTCAGCAGGCTATGGTTATTGATGCAATCCAGGCCGGTGCCAAGGACTTTATTGTGAAGCCTTTCCAGGCAGACCGCGTCATTGAAGCTATCAATAAAACGCTGGGTATATAGGAACGAGGTATGTTATATGCTTCCGGCACGCTCGGAGACAGTAGTAATGCCCTGCTGAATTTATTGAAGGTTGTTTTTTTTCTGGCAGTCATTGTTATTCTTATCGTGCTGCTGATCCGTTTTCTGGGACGCCGCAATCAGACTCTGATGAGCGGCCGTTCCATTCGTACGCTGGGTGCGCTGGGGCTGGGTCCGAATAAGTCGATTCAGGTCATTGAGCTGGGCGGCAGCCTCTATCTGATCGGAGTGGGCGATGATATCTCCATGATGGATAAGATCACCGATCCGGCAGAGGTGGCGCTGATTATTTCCGCTTTTGAAGACCAGGCCTCAGGAACGGATAATTTCATTGCACCGCTTATCGCCAAAATCAAGTCCAAGCTGCGCGGTGAGGTGCCGTCCCAGGAAATTGAGATTCATGAGACTTCGTCTTTCTATGAGACGCTGCAATCCAAGCTTGCCCTGGCGCCTGAACGCAAAGAGAAGCTGGAGGAACTGCGCAGGGATGAGGATCTCAGGAAAGAGTCGGAGGATTTATGAAAAAAAAGCTGATTCTTTCTTTACTGCTGTTTGGTATTTTCAGTGTGCTGCTCCTGCATCCGGTTCATGCTGACCCGATTCCTAATATCAACATCTCGGTGGGGGACAACGATGCCCCAAGCGGGGGAACAAGCTCCATATCCATCCTGCTGCTGGTAACGGTGCTGAGCATAGCTCCATCATTTCTGGTGCTGATGACCAGCTTCACGCGGATAGTGATCGTACTGGGATTCGTAAGAACGTCACTCGGTACCCAGCAGATGCCTCCGAACCAGGTGCTGGTGGGACTGGCTCTGTTCTTAACCCTGTTCATTATGTCGCCGACGCTGGCAACTGTGAACGAGACGGCCTTACAGCCCTATATGAAGGGCACTCTGACCCAGAGCGAAGCACTGAACAAAGCGCAGGAGCCGATTAAGGAATTCATGTTCAAGCAGACGAACACCAAGGACCTGCTGCTGTTCATGAACTATACCGGCAGCAACGCTTCTGTTAAGCCGGCCAGCTATAATGATATTCCTTTAACAGTAATGGTGCCTGCTTTTGCAATCGGTGAGATGAAAAAGGCGTTTACCATGGGCTTTATGATTTTTATTCCATTTCTTATTATTGATATCGTGGTGTCCAGCACCCTGATGGCCATGGGGATGATGATGCTGCCGCCGGTAATGATATCTTTGCCTTTCAAAATTATGCTCTTTGTGCTGGTGGACGGCTGGTACCTTGTAGTCAAATCGCTGCTGCTGAGTTTTAACACCTGACGCGTAAGAGGAGGCATATGGGATGAATCCGGAGTTTATTATCGGTCTGGCCGGCCAAGCCGTATATTTAGTGCTGGAGACCAGCGCCCCCATGCTGATTCTTGGTCTGGTGGTAGGACTGATCGTCAGTATTTTTCAAGCCACAACCCAGATTCAGGAGCAGACCCTGGCATTTGTTCCCAAAATCGTTGCCGTACTGCTTGCTTTGCTGCTGTTCGGTCCGTGGATCATAACGAAGCTGGTGGATTTCACCAGTCAAATCCTGGGCAGTCTCTACATGTATATCGGTTGAGTCTATGAATATAGAGACCCTGCTGCAAAGTTTTCCTGTCTTTCTGTTGATTTTTTGTCGAATTACAGCCTTTTTTGTTGTCGTTCCTGTCTTTTCGTCGCAAAGCGTGCCGACAACATTCAAAATTGGTTTGTCTTTTTTTGTGTCCATGGTCATCTTCAGCACAGGCAGCATGAATATTACGGTTCCGCAGGATCTGGGTTTTATCCTCCTGATTATCAGGGAGGCTTTAATCGGGCTGCTGCTCGGATTTATCGCCTACCTGATGTTTATGACGATTCAGACTGCGGGCTCGTTCATCGATATTCAGATCGGGTTCGGGATTGCGAACGTCATCGACCCGATGACCGGGGCATCGGCGCCGATTATCGGCAACTTCAAGTATATGATCGCGCTGCTGCTGTTCCTAAGCATGAATGGTCACCACTACCTGCTGGATGCTATCGTATACAGCTACAAATGGGTGCCGATCGATAATGATCTGTTCCTCAAAATGATCAATGGAAGCCTGTCTGAATTTCTGATCCGCACCTTTGCCCAATCCTTTATGCTGGCCTTTCAAATGTCGGCTCCGCTGGTCGCTGCACTGTTCCTGACAGATGTAGGCCTGGCCTTCCTGGCGAGAACGGCTCCGCAATATAATGTGTTTGTCATCGGTGTTCCGCTCAAAATCATTATTGGTCTGGCGTTGCTTCTTATACTGATGCCGGGGCTGGCTGCGCTGTTCCAGAATCTCTTCGAGATTATGTTCGAGTCCATGCACAACCTGCTTGGTCTCATTGGGAAGAGTCCTTAGGCTACGGTAAGGAGAGATGGTCTTGGCTAAGCCGACTAGATACAAACTGAATCTTCAGCTGTTCGGAGGAGATAAGACAGAGAAAGCCACTCCGAAGAAACGGCAGGACGCCCGCAAGAAGGGGCAGGTTGCCAAAAGTGCTGAAATGTCAGGTGCGGTAGTCCTTTTCTCGGCGCTGCTGTCACTGAGCGTCTTCGGCGGCTTCATGAAAGAACGGTTTATCAAGCTCTACACAGATGTATTCCAGAACCGGATGATGCTTGAGGTAACACCGGAGAATATCTCTGCACTGTTCAACCAGTATGGGCTGCAGATCCTCATTCTGCTTGCTCCGCTGCTGGGCATCACCTTCCTGCTGGCGCTCGTGGCTAACTTCGCACAGGTAGGCTTCATGGCTTCAGGCGAAGGTATTACGCCCAAGTTCAGCAAGATCAACCCCATCAAAGGCTTCAAAAATATTTTTTCCATGCGTTCCGTAGTAGAGTTCCTCAAATCTATCTTCAAGCTCATCCTGATTGCCTATCTGGTTTACAGTACGCTTTGGGGACAGAAGGAGAGTTTTGCACGCCTCTCGCATGTCGATGCGGAAGGGGCATACGCCTTCGTTGCGAAGCTGACCATGAGCCTGGGCATCAAGATTGCAGCGGCTCTTTTTATAATGGCTGTACTGGACTATATCTATCAGAAATACGAGCATGAGAAGAGTCTCAAGATGTCCAAACAGGACATTAAGGATGAGTACAAAAAGATGGAGGGCGACCCCATCATCAAAGGCAAGATCAGGGAACGTCAGCGCAGAATGGCGATGCAGCGGATGATGCAGGAGGTCCCCAAGGCCGATGTTATCATCACGAATCCGACCCACTTTGCAGTCGCCCTGAAGTATGACGGTTCTACAATGGAGGCTCCTCAGATAATAGCCAAGGGCCAGGATTATGTGGCACTCCGCATCAGGGAACTGGCCAAGGAGCATGGTGTTGTAACGATGGAGAATAAGCCGCTGGCACGGGCATTGTTCCAAAGAGCGGAGATCGGTGATGTAGTACCGGCCGATCTGTTCCAGGCAGTTGCCGAAGTGCTGGCCTATGTATACAAGCTTAAAGGCAAGAGGAGATAAGCCGGGGGAGGTTAAGGACATTGAAAGCTAAAGATCTAACAGTTCTACTGGGTATTATCGGTATTGTGCTTATGATGATTCTGCCCATCCCTGTCTGGCTTTTGGATGTACTGCTAATTGTCAATATCTCGATAGCCCTGACCATTATATTGGTCGCCATGAATACCAGAGATCCGTTGCAGTTCTCGATATTTCCTTCACTGCTCCTGATCACAACGCTGTTCCGCTTAGCCCTGAACCTGTCAACAACCAAGCTGATCCTGGCTGATGGCCATGCCGGGGAGGTCGTAGCGACCTTCGGAAGCTGGATTGCCAGGGGACAGATCGCCATCGGGTTCATTGTCTTCCTGATCCTGGTTGTGGTTCAGTTCATTGTCATCACCAAGGGTTCGGAGCGCGTGGCCGAGGTAGGCGCCCGCTTCACGCTGGATGCGATGCCCGGTAAGCAGATGAGTATTGACGCGGATCTGAATGCAGGGATGATCAATGAGCAGCAGGCACGGGAACGCCGCCGCAATGTTGAACGCGAGGCGGATTTCTTCGGAGCTATGGATGGTGCGAGCAAGTTCGTCAAAGGGGACGCCATTGCCAGTATCATCATCCTCATTATCAACCTGATCGGCGGCTTCATTATCGGTATGACCGTTCATGGTATGTCGTTCCAGACAGCACTCTCAACCTACTCTGTCCTGACCATCGGTGACGGCCTGGTCAGCCAGATTCCGGCCCTGCTGATCTCCACGGCTTCCGGTCTGATCGTTACCCGGGCGGCTTCGGAGGGCAATCTGGCCGAGGATCTGACCGGACAATTGCTGTCCTATCCCAAGCTTCTATACATAGTGGCTGCAACCATTGCGTTTCTGGGGTTCTTTACCCCGATTACGATTATGTCCACGCTTCCTTTGGCGGGGCTGATGGCATATGCGGCTTACAGTATGGGACAGAAGGCCAGCAGGCAGCTGATTGCCGATGAACAAATGGTTGAGGAGAAGCAGATCGAAGAGGTCCGCAGTCCCGAAAGTGTTATCAATCTGCTTACGGTGGACCCGATCGAATTCGAATTTGGTTATGGTCTAATTCCTTTGGCGGATACGGGACAGGGCGGTGATCTGCTCGACCGCATCATCATGATTCGACGGCAATGTGCACTGGAGATGGGTCTTGTCGTGCCGGTGATTCGCATTCGCGACAATATTCAACTAAAACCGAATGAATATGTCATCAAAATTAAAGGAAATAACGTGGGCGGCGGTGAATTATTACTTAATCACTATCTGGCCATGAGCCCTGGTTATGATGATGAGTCGATTAGCGGGATTGAGACTATTGAACCATCCTTTGGTCTGCCTGCCTTATGGATCGATGAGTCGGTGAAAGAACGGGCTGAATTATCCGGCTATACCGTAGTTGACCCGCCTTCCGTTGTAGCCACACATCTGACCGAGCTGATCAAGCGGCATGGACACGAGTTGCTGGGACGTCAGGAGACGAAGCAGCTGGTCGACAATCTGCGGGAGAATTATCCTGTGCTGGTGGACGAGCTGATCCCTTCCATTCTTGCAGTCGGGGATGTACAGAAGGTGCTGGGCAAGCTGCTGCGGGAGAAAATATCGATCCGCGATCTTGTAACTATCTTCGAGACGCTTGCGGACTACGGCACATATACCAAGGACCCTGATATTTTGACTGAATATGTGCGGCAATCCCTCTCCAGACAGATTACCCAGCAGTTCTCTCAGACGGGGGAGACCCTGCGTGTCATTACAGTGGGTCCCGGACTTGAGAAAAAGATATCCGAGAGCGTACAGCAGACGGAGCAGGGCAGTTATCTGGCGCTCGATCCGGTCTCTACCCAAACCGTCTATCAGCGGCTTACGGAGCAGATCAACCGTCTCCTGCAATCCGGCCAGCAGCCGATTGTACTGACCTCTCCAACGATCCGCATGTATTTGCGCCAGGTTATTGAGCGAACCATGCAGGATATCCCGGTGTTGTCCTACAGCGAGCTGGAGCCAAACATTGAAATTCAAAGCGTCGGGGTGGTGAACTTATGAGAGTGAAGCGTTATGTGGTCGATACGATGCCTGACGCCATGCATTCGATCCGCAGCGAGCTTGGAAGCGATGCCGTTATTTTAAGCACCAAAGAAATAAAGGTTGGCGGATTTATGGGCATGTTCACGAAAAAGAAGATTGAGGTTGTGGCTGCTGTAGAGAACGGTACAAAGGCGGCCGCGCAGGAGAAGATTCCTGCACCGCCGATGAATGTACCGCGAAAGGCTGTGCCAGAGGCTTATCAGAAGGCTGCCTCAGCCGCTGCGCCTCCCCTCCCGCCGCCTGTGACGGTGAGGGAGGCGGCAGCGGGGAAGTCGTTTGCCGAGATTGCCGCAGCACTGGCTGATCCGCTGGAGCAGGGCGGAGGCGTCGCGGTGATGCCGCCTTTGACCAAGACTGAGCCGCCGGATATCCGCTCTGAGGATACGGCAGCAGAGCAGCCTGAACCTGAGCCTGCTGCTGCCGCTGAGAGTGATGTTCTGCGGGAGATCCGGGACATGAAGCAATGGATGGAACGTATCGCACGTTATTCCTCGGGGGCTGCCGAGCTGCCGGATGCACTGGAAACCTGGCGAAGCCGCCTGATTGACCAGGAGGTTGACGCTGTACTCGTAGAGGAATGGATCGGATATGTTCTGGAGCGCTATCGTGAAGAAGGAAGCGGCTGGAGTTCGGAACGATTCGAAGAAGTGCTTAGAGAGCAGATTGACGGCTTTCTGGCGGACCGGATTGCTGGAGGTATCGCCCCGGATACACGGATTGTATATATTGCCGGTCCGACAGGCGTCGGCAAGACGACAACGATAGCCAAGCTGGCAGCGGAGCAATTGTTCAAGCAGGGCCGAAAGGTCGGGCTGATTACCTCGGACACTTACCGGATATCAGCCGTGGAACAGCTTAGAACCTATGCCTCTATTCTTAATATGCCGCTGGAGGTGGTCCAGTCGCCGGGGGATCTGCAGCGGGCGATGTTCCGGCTGGAGAGCTGTGATCTGGTGCTTATGGATACCGCCGGACGGAATTACCGCAACGAACTGCTGGTGGCTGAACTGCAGAGCCTGCTGGCCAAGGAGCTTAAGAGCGAGACTCTGCTGGTGCTGAGCCTGACCTCGAAGAGCCGTGATATGAAAAAGATTGCGGAGCATTTCGGCAGATACCAGCTGGATAAGGTGGTCTTCACGAAGCTGGATGAAACGGGGAGCTACGGTCCGCTGTTCAATGTACTGAACGATTATCCGCTGAAGCTCTCCTATATTACCAACGGACAGAACGTTCCTGATGATCTTCTTATGGCAACAGGGGAGCAGATTGGCGGCATGCTGCTGGGAACAGGGGGCGGGTGATGGACCAGGCGCAGGCGTTAAGACGGCTGGTCTCCAGCCAGGATACAAGGCTGGCTCCCGGAAGCGGTGCCACCGCCCGGATCATTACGGTATGCAGCGGGAAGGGGGGAGTCGGGAAGTCGAATTTCACCCTTAACTTCGCGCTTGCCCTGAAGGCTATGGGACGGAAAGTTCTTCTGTTCGATGCCGATATCGGAATGGCCAATATCGATGTTCTCATGGGGGTCTCTTCCCGGTACAACCTGTACCACCTGCTCAAGCGGGAGGCGGAGATCGGACAGATCATTCAGCTCGGACCGCTAGGCTTGCCTTTCATTGCCGGGGGCTCCGGTATGGACGAGCTGTTCACCCTCTCGGAGGCGGATCTGAATTACTTTACCACACAGGTTGCAAGCATTGCCGATAGTATGGATTTCATCCTGTTTGACACAGGGGCCGGGCTCTCCAAGGAGACAATGAAATTCATCACCTCTGCCGACGACTGCCTGGTGGTGACCACACCCGAGCCTACTGCAATCACAGATGCTTACGCGCTTATGAAGGTTGTTCATAATTCTCATGAGGAGGTCTCGTTCCGGCTGATTGTCAATCAGGCGGGGGATGAGCGGGAGGCCAGGGCGACCAGCGACAAAATCCGCATGGCGGCCAGCCGGTTCCTGCAGCTTGAGCTTCCTTTCCTCGGCTATATCAGCAGCGATCCGCATGTAGTCCAGGCCGTGAAGAAACAAATTCCATTCTCAGTGGCTTTTCCGAACAGTATCGCAGCCAGGGATGTGCAGAGACTTGCGCAGAGCTATCTGGCTGCTGATTCAGTAGAAACCGCTAAAGTTCAAGGCATCAAGGGATTCATCAGCAAGTGGTTGAAACGAAACAGATAATTGTTCTGAATTTGAGGGCAGAGGTGGAAAAGCTATGAGGCCATATAAAGTTCTGGTTGTTGATGATTCTGCGTTCATGCGCAAGATCATTTCCGATTTGATAGAGAATGATGCCGATTTTCAAGTGACAGCAACGGCTGCGAACGGGCGCGAGGCGATTGAGAAGGTGAACGAGCTTCGCCCGGATCTCGTAACCATGGATGTGGAGATGCCGGAGATGAATGGCCTGGAGGCACTCAAAATCATCATGGCCCAGCGTCCGCTTCCGGTGATTATGCTGTCGGGCATTAATGAAGAGGGCATGAAGGAGACGATTCTGGCCTTGGAGTGGGGGGCTTTCGATTTCATCCGAAAGCCGTCCATTTCAAACTCCCAGGATATCATCGCTGTCGGAGAATCCCTCCGGGAGCAGATGAAGGAGGCCATGCTGGCACGTGAGCAGCGGGAAGCCCGCGCTTCTGCCGCCAAACCGCCGGAGCCGCCACCCGCCGCTGAGCCGCCTGCTCCGCGAGCTGTAGTGGAGCCAGTGAGACGGATACCGGAGCCGTTCAAAAAAGAAGCCGGTAAGCTGCCGCTCCAAGGCACGGAGAAGCCTAGAGCCAAGGCGCCGGTTGAGCCGCCTGTTGACAAGCGGAAGCCGGAGACCGGCACTGAGCCGCTGACTGCGAAGCGGGTGGTCAAGCCCGCGCCTCCAGTGCCCAAACCGGCACCCGAAAGGTTCAAAGGCCGGTCCCGGGAGGAGAAGGGCGCCGGATTGCCGGGACAACGGGCGGCTGCCGAGACTGCGGCAGGCTCGTTCATCGAGCCTCCTGTTGCCACCGGAGGCCAGGCAAGCGGAAGCCGGAGCGTGCGTAAGCTGGTTGCTGTAGGTTGCTCAACCGGAGGTCCGAGAGCGCTGAAGGCGTTCCTGGAGAATATCCCCGGTGATTTTCCGGCACCGATTGTCATTGTCCAGCACATGCCGCCCAACTTCACCAAATCGCTGGCTCAGCGGCTGAATACCTTCAGTGCACTGGAGGTTGCGGAAGCGGAGCACGGGATGGTTCTCCGGCAGGGCGCGGCGTATATTGCCCCCGGGGGATATCACCTGACAGTGGTTCCGGCGGCCGGCGGCCAATACATGATAGAGCTTACTAAGGAAGAGGTCCGCAATGGACATCGTCCTTCTGTAGATACACTGTTTGAATCGGTATTGCAGCTCACCGCGCTGGAACGTCACGCCGTCATTATGACGGGGATGGGCAGCGACGGGGCCCGTATGATGAAAGCACTCTATGATTCGGGGGTGACATCGACCTTTGCAGAGAGTGAAGAGACCTGTGTGGTTTACGGAATGCCGAGGTCTGCAGTAGAGTTGAAGTGTGTAAGACACATCCTGCCTTTGCAAGAAATTGCTCCAAGGCTGGTACAAGCCGTTAAATAATGGAATTGCGAACTTGAAGGGGAGGTACCCGCTCATGGACATGAACCAATACTTATCCATGTTTATTGATGAGTCAAATGATCATCTGCAGTCTTTGAACGAGAGCATGATGGGGCTGGAAGCGAATCCGGAGGATCTGAGTATTGTTCAGGTGATTTTCCGCTCCGCCCATACCTTGAAAGGTATGGCGGCTACAATGGGTTTTGAAGATTTGGCTTCGCTTACGCATCAGATGGAGAACGTGCTGGATCTGGTGCGCAATAACAAACTGCGGATGCAGGACTTCATTTTTGACACCCTGTTCAAAAGTATTGACGCTCTGGAATCCATGGTGGAGGATATCACCGGCGGGGGCGCGGGCAAGGCCGATGTAACGGCCATTGTCTCTTCCCTGCAGGCTATCGTTCGCGGTGAGGTCCCTTCCGCCGGCAATGCTTCTGCCGAAGTAACGGCAGCTGCGTCCGGCAATGCGAGCGCCGCCCAGGTATTCCTGGATGAATTCCAGTACTCTGTGCTGGAGCAGTCCCTACAGGAAGGCCATCAGGTGCTGTATGTGGATGTGGCTATCCGCAAGGATTGTCAGCTCAAAGCCGTACGTGCCTATATGGTCTTTGACCTTCTGGAGCGTTCAGGAGAAGTCGTCAAATCCTTCCCTTCGGTTCAGGACATAGAACAGGAGAAATTCGATTATGGATTCTCCCTGTACTACATAACCCAAAAGGATGCAAGTGAGATTCAGAAGATGATTTTGAATCTGTCGGAGATCGAAGCGGTTACGGCTGTAGCACTCGATCAGGAGTCACTCCGCCAGATGGGACAAGACACTGCGGCAGCTACCGCCGAAGCGCCTGCTCCGGCTCCGGTGCAGGAGTCTGCTCCCGCGTCTGCCAATAATGCTTCTCCCGCCGCTTCACTGCATTCCAAGGAAGAGAACGGCAAAGCTGCCCCGGCCCGCACAGGCGGAACGCCGTCGCCTTCCCGGACCATCCGTGTGGATATCGAGCGGCTGGATGTGCTGATGAATCTGTTCAGCGAGCTGCTGATTGACCGTGTCCGGCTGGAGCAGCTGGCCTCCGAGGTCCAGAACGGGGATCTTACCGAAACGGTCGAGCATATGGGCCGGGTGAGCGGAGATTTGCAGAATATAGTCATGAAGCTCCGCATGGTTCCGGTGGACACCGTATTTAACCGGTTCCCGCGGATGATCCGCGATCTGGCGAAATCGCTGGACAAGAAGGTGGATCTAATCATCACAGGAGCCGATACGGAGCTTGACCGTACGGTGATTGATGAGATTGGCGATCCGCTGGTGCATCTGCTGCGCAACGCGGTCGACCACGGGATTGAATCTATCGGTGACCGGGTTGCTGCCGGGAAGCCGGAGTCAGGAACCGTGCAGCTCCGGGCCTTCCATAGCGGCAATCATGTCTTCATTGAGATTGAAGAGGATGGCAGGGGCATCTATCCGAAGAATGTACTGGCCTCTGCCGTCAAAAAAGGCGCGATTACCCAGGAGCAGGCAAATACGATGTCGGACGACGAAGCGTACCAGCTGCTCTTCGCGCCGGGCTTCAGTACGGCTGAGGTGATCTCTGACGTATCGGGCCGGGGCGTCGGGCTGGATGTGGTCAAAGCCAAAATCTCTTCGCTGGGCGGCAACGTCACCATCTATTCAACACCGGGCAAAGGTACGAATTTCTCCGTTCAGCTTCCGCTGACCCTGTCGATCATCGCCGCGATGCTGGTTCGCCTCGGCTCAGAGAAATACGCCATTCCGCTCTCTTCTATTGTAGAGACCGGAATTGTGAAGCAATCCCAGATCCGCACCATTCACGGCAACCGGATGTTGGAGTTCCGGGGCAGTCATATTCCGCTGGTCTCCCTGAGCAAGATCTTCTCCATTCCGGACTATGATGAAAGCACGGAAGAGGAGACGGAGATCGTGGTTGTCCGCAAGGGAGAACGGCTGGTTGCTCTGGCTGTGCAGGACTTCATTGGCCAGAACGAGATTGTGATCAAGAACCTCGGCAAGTATCTGCCTGAGGTGCAGGGAATTTCGGGAGCCACGATTCTTGGGGACGGACAGGTAGCGCTCATTATCGATCCGAATGCTTTTATCAAATAATCAGGTTAGAACAGGGAGGGTCATTCCATGGCTGAAGATATCAAAGTAATTGTATTCAAGCTTGGCACTGAAGAATACGGCATTGAAGTAGAGAAGGTCCAGACGATTGAACGTATGATGCCGATTACCCGCGTACCGAAGACCTATTCATTCATCAAAGGTGTGATCAATCTGCGCGGTGTGGTGATTCCGGTTATCGATCTGCGCGGACGATTCGGTATCGAGGAAGCGGAGCATACGGACCAGACCCGGATCATTATCGTGAATGTGAATGAGATGGAAGTGGGCTTCATTGTCGATTCAGCCAATGACGTCATCGACTTGAACCGTGATATTATTGATGTACCGCCGGATGTCGTGGGCGGCATCAAAGCGAAGTATCTGGACGGAGTAGCCAAAATTGGGGATGACCGTCTGCTGATTATGCTTAACCTGTCTGAAGTGCTGAACAAGAGTGAAATCGTGCAGCTGGAAAGCCTGGAGGGCTAGCCTATGGAGCTATTCAAGAACTTCAAAGACTTCAAGATGGATGTGCTTAAGGAAGTAGGGAACATCGGAGCCGGCAATGCTGCCACTGCCTTGTCCCAGCTGCTCAATAAGCCGATTGACATGGCGGTTCCAAAGGTACAGCTGCTCAGCTTCGAGGAGATCACCGATAAGGTGGGCGGAGCAGAGGAACTGGTGTATGCGGTGTTCCTGCGCGTGGAAGGTGAAGCCCCGGGTAACCTGTTCTTCATTCTTACACCGGAAGCTGCGAGCAACCTGCTCAGCCGGATTGCCGGAATTGAAGTCTCCGGCGGCGGTGAGCTGAGTGAGATGGAGTTATCCGCATTAAGCGAGATCGGCAATATCCTGGCCGGCTCCTACCTCTCTTCCCTGGCGGACTTCACCTCCCTGTCCATGTATCCGACCGTGCCGGCGCTTGCGATGGATATGGCCGGAGCCATACTGGGCTACGGGCTGCTGCAGTTCGGTCAGATGGGCGATGATGCGCTGCTGATCGATACGACATTTTTAGAAGGCCAAAATGAAATTGAAGGACAATTCTTCCTTATTCCCGATCCGGAATCGTTCCCCAAAATATTCAAGGCTTTAGGAGTACCGTTCGACAATGATTGAAGAGCAGAGCATCATTAAAGTAGGGATGGCGGATTTGAACGTGGGCAGCCAGGACAGCCTGATTCGTACGACCGGTCTTGGCTCCTGCGTAGGTCTGACCCTGTTTGATCCCGGTAAAAAGCTGGCGGGGATGGCTCATGTGATGCTGCCCTCGTCAGAGATTGCCCGGGAAGGGCAGCTGAACATTGCCAAGTTCGCAGATACCGCCGTGCCTGAGCTTTTGGCCCGCCTGCTGGAGCTGGGAGCGGTTAGAAGCCGGATTGTGGCCAAGATGGCCGGAGGCTCGCAGATGTTTGCTTTTGCCGGAGGGAGTGACACCATGAGGATCGGGCCTCGAAATGTGGAATCCTGCAAGCTTGCTCTCGACAACCTTCATATTCCGCTTATTGCGGAGGATACGGGCGGCAATTATGGGCGCACGATAGAAATCTCCTGCACCACCGGAGTGATTTTTATCCGCAGCGTTCAAAAAGGCCCGAAGGAAATTTAGCCATGAGCCGGAAACTATTGCTGAATGTTGTGGCCGGACTGACGGGATTTGTACTAACCTTCCTTGCGAACAACGGACAGAACCTGCTGGGTACCAGCCTGATCCGGGGCATGTACGGATTTATTATCTGGTTTGTGCTTGCTTTCATCCTGAGATGGGTATTGGGTTTTATTACCGGCGCAGAAGCATCCCCAGACCCGGAGTCCGGTTTGTTCGATAACGGAGAGTCACTTGGCGTTAAGCTTGATATTAGTACACCGGAAGAGGATCAGGAGCTCAAGGACCTGCTGACCCCGAAAAGGGAGGCGGCCAGTGAAGAGCCCGGGGGGTTCACGCCTTTGCAGCCTCCGAAGCTAGTCTCTATGAAAGATCCTGAAGAATTGGCCAAGGCCGTTCGTCACCTGAAAGAAGAATAAGCGAGTGCTGCGGCGAAGTCCGTCATCTTGCGCCGCATGAGGCCCGCTGACTAAACTTTGGGAAGGGTGAAAGCCGTTGAACGAGCGTAAAGCAGCTCAGTCGGAAACAGACGTTCTTTGGGAGCAGTGGAAAGAGCACGGCGATCCTGAAGCCAAAAAAAAGCTGATTGAGAGTTATCTCCATATTGTTGATTATGTGTCCAGCCGTCTGGCAGTAGGGCTGCCCAAAAACGTCTCCAAGGACGATTTGGCCAGCAACGGTGTCATGGGACTCATTGACGCCATCGAAAAATTCGACTACAAGCGGGGGCTTCAATTCCAGACTTATGCATCGTGGCGGGTACGGGGAGCAATCCTTGATTCTCTGCGGCAAAGTGACTGGGTTCCCAGATCCGTACGCGAAAAAGCGAAAAAAATCGAGGATGCCTACCAGCAGCTGGAGCAAAAGTATTTGAGATCGGTAAGTGACGATGAAATGAGCCAGTATCTGAATATTTCGGAAACGGAGTTTCAGACGATGCTGCAGGATGTTGCTGTCATGTCGCTCTGTTCACTCGAAGATCCTATACGTGAAGAAGAATCAGAGACAAGAATGTCCATATTGGTAGATGACAAGGCCAAGAATCCGGACCGTAAAGTGAATGAGTTCTACCTGCGGGATACGCTAACCAAGGGCATCGAGAAACTAACAGTGAAAGAACGGACCGTCGTGTCCCTTTTATATTATGAGGATTTATCCTTAAGCGAGATTGCGGAAGTGATGTCACTGTCTCCTTCGCGAATCTCCCAGCTTCATTCCAAAGCTATTTTGCGGCTAAGAGGAACACTTGAGAAGAACCGGGACCTTCTAATGCAAAATGATTAACCGGGTGACGGTGACAAGGGGGAGCAGAAATTGATCGGTCAATATGTGTTGAGCCAATACCTGAGTATTACTTTTTCGGAGGATAAGGGGATTGCTTACCTTCAGTTCACCAAGAAGGATGAGAATTTCACCTGTTCAGTAGAGGACCTTGAGAGCTTCCTGTCCAGTCACAATATTCGTTTCGGCATCCAGCATGATATTGTTCAGCGGATCAGCAGCAACCCGGAAGAATACTTCTGGAACCGGGTGCCTATTGCGATTGGACAGCCTGCTGTCAACGGCAAGGATGGACGCGTGGTGCTGACCGTTGATATGGAGGAGGACCGCAAGCCGCTGGAGAAAGAGGACGGCAAGGTGGATTACAAAGAGCTGGTCCGGCTCCACAATGTAAGAAAGGGACAGCTTATTGCCAAGGTTATCCCGGCGGCAGGCGGCGTGAGCGGCAAGATGGTGACCGGAGAGGAGCTTCCGTTCCGTGCAGGAAAGGAGGCTCATTTCAAGGTCGGCAAGAATGTGGTGGTGGATCAGGAAGAGACCTCTATGTATTCGGCGATCGACGGATTGGTTACGCTGACAGACAAAGGCAAGATCAATGTATTTCCGGTGTATGAAATCAACGGGGATGTGGATTACAGCACAGGCAATATTGATTTCGTGGGCACGGTGGTCATCCGCGGCAATGTGCTTACCGGCTTCACCGTCAAATCCGCAGGAGATATCCGGGTGGTCGGCGGGGTAGAGGGGGCAGAACTGATAGCGGGCGGGTCCATCGAGATTACCGGTGGTATCATCGGATATAATAAAGGCCACGTAAGTGCCGGTAAAAATGTTAAGGTCTCGTTCATCCAGGAGGGCAATGTTGTGGCCGGGGAGGATATTATCGTCTCCCAGAGCATTATGCATTCCAGCATCCGGGCAGGTCATGATGTACTGTGCAACGGGGCCAAAGGCTTAATCGTCGGCGGTATCGTACAGGCAGGTGAGCGCGTGATTGCCCGTACCATCGGTAATACCATGTCTACAGCTACAGCGATTGAAGTGGGCGTTGTTCCCGAGCTGAGAAATGAGATCAACGAACTGCGCCAGGAGCTGCGGCAGCTTCTCGAGAATGAGGACAAGACCAATAAGGCGTTGTATCTGCTTAATCAGCTGGCGAACAATGGGCAGCTATCGCCGGACAAGGTGGCGCTTCGCGTCAAGCTTAATGCCACCAAGCAGTCCCATATGCGTGATGAAAAGAGAATTAAAGAGCGTGTGCTGGAGATCGAGCGCATGCTGGAGGACACCGGCAGAGCTAAGGTTGATGTCGTCAAGACGATCTATGGAGGCTCCAAGATCGTAATCGGCAGATACACGAGGTTCGTCAAGGACCCGACGGAGCGGGTAACCTTCATTTATAGTGAAGGGGATATATCTATCATACCGTACGTGTAATCAGGCGGGCAGCCGTGGCGGCCTGCCATTCCTTGATTCTGAAACCCATGAGCGGAGAAGAGGGATCTTATGAGTCTGAAACCGGTGGAACTGCAAATTGCACTGCCACGCACTCATGATGCGGGCAAGGTTCAAAACAACCTTCAGCAGCGTCCTGCACTCGACCAGCAGCAATTGGCAGGCCAGAATGTCAAGCATAGCCAGGAAATCTCGCTGCGCAGCACGGAGGTGGACGAATCAGCCGAAGCGGCGCTGCGGGACGGCGGCAAGGGAAGCGGCTCAGGCAGTCAGCCTCATCCGCGCAAGCAGGACAAACAGGAGAACACCCATGATGCCGAACATCCCTATAAGGGGCACCGTATTGATTTCAGTCTCTGATTTGGACCAGAATAACTGCAAATGCAGTTAAGGCATCCTATGAATTAAACGCAGAAGGAGATTACACACTTGGAACCTTGGGTATACATCGTGCTGGTAGGCGCAGTTGCTATTCTTTATGCCCTGCGGCTGCCGGCCAAGGCGGGCAGAGAAGACTCGGAGAAGAAGAGCCTGAAGGAGACAGAGGCGGCTCTGGAGCTCTACATGGCTGACATCGAGCATGAGAACTCAGAGCTGCTGAAGCTGGTGGGCAGTATTAAGACTCAGTCACAGAGCAATAAGGCAGCCCTTCAGGAAGAGATCGGTGTACTGCGGGAGCAGGTGGGCGAGCTGCAGAAGAGCCTGCTGCTTATGGATGCCCGGCTGACTGCCGAAGAGAAGGGGCTGCTTCAGCTGGCAGCCACCTTACCGCGTGAAGCTCCATCCGGCTTCGCGGAGAATCCCCAAGGCGCTGAGCCAGCGGTTGCGGTTGAACCTCCTGTTAAGCCAAAGCCTGTCAGCTCCATTAAGCTACGGTATCCCCGGCTATTCGAGCTGCATGAGCAGGGGAAATCGATCGATTCTATCGCTAAGACCGCTGGCCTGCAGCGGGGAGAGGTGCAACTGATTCTGCAGCTTGCCCAGCAGGAGGAATCGGTATGATGAAGAACAGGTTCTTTATGCTGGGATTAGGAGTCGGACTGATTGCCGGTGCGCTGCTGCTGCAGCTGATGATAGCCGGGCGGGCGGTGCCGCTGACCAAAGAAGAGCTGATCCGGCAAGCAACCCGTCTGAATCTCACAGTTGTAGATCCGGCGGCGGCTTCTGCAACAGCAACAGCAACGCCATCGCCGGAGCAAGGAGCCGGGGCCCAGCCTTCCCAGGCGGCAACGGAGTCTTCAGCGAAAGCCAACCCAACTGCATCACAAGCGCCAGCAGTTCCGCCCAAGCCGGCTGCAACGCCAAGCGCCGCTGCGGCTCCGGGGAAGCCATCAGCTCCTGCACAGCCGCAGAGTACCACAGAGCCTGTTACCCAGGCTCCGGCTACGCCTGAAGCGCCTGCGGCTGCTGTGAACGGGGTGATTTCTCTAAAGATCCCCACTGGAATTACCCTCGCCCAGACGGCGGATCTGCTTGCGGAAGCCGGGGTAATCGAGGATAAGAACAAATTTCTCCAGACAGCGGACAGCCGTAAGGTGAACACCATCATTCAATACGGCAGCTATAGCTTCACCAAGGGAGAGAGCATTAACTCCATTATTGACAAGCTGATTACCGTAAAAAAGTAATCGTTGCATAGGTTGTTTTAATATGATATATTAATTGACGGTGTTAAAACACACGCCGGTTGATTTCGACAAGGGGTGCTTTCTTCTGAAGAAAGTCTTGCTGAAAGATGACACGCGGCGGAGGAGACACACAATAAACCAAACTTAGGAGGTGTGTGAAGATGGCAGTAATCTCCATGAAGCAGCTTCTCGAAGCTGGGGTACACTTCGGTCACCAGACTCGTCGTTGGAACCCAAAGATGGATCGTTATATCTTCACTGAAAGAAACGGAATTTACATTATTGACTTGCAAAAAACAGTCAAGAAGGTAGAGGAAGCTTACAACTTTGTAAAGAGCGTCGCTGGCGACAACGGCACAATCCTATTTGTAGGAACAAAGAAGCAGGCACAGGATTCCGTAAAAGAAGAAGCTGAACGTTCGGGTATGTTCTTCATTAACCAGCGTTGGCTCGGTGGTACCCTGACTAACTTCCAGACTATTCAGAAGCGTATTGACCGCCTGAAGAAATTGGAAGCTTGGGAAGAAGACGGTACCTTTGCAGTATTGCCTAAGAAAGAAGTTATCCTTCTCCGCAAAGAGAAAGATCGTCTTGAGAAATTCCTGGGCGGTATCAAGAACATGAAAGGTCTTCCAAGCGCGCTGTTCATCATTGACCCGCGTAAAGAGCGCATTGCAGTAGCAGAAGCTCGCAAATTGGGTATTCCTATCGTAGCTATCGTTGATACTAACTGCGATCCGGACGAAATTGACTACGTAATTCCAGGCAATGACGACGCGATCCGCGCCGTGAAACTCTTGACTGGTAAGATGGCTGATGCTGTTGTTGAAGCTCATCAGGGCGAAGACACAACTACAGCTTAAGTAGCAACCGGAACATAAATAAGAACATAAATGAAAAGGGTGGTTGGCAGGTGGATAACCTCTCACTGCCCTTTTTTTAAAATGCAAGCACGTAACATTTTATGCCTGCGTATGACAACGACTATGATCCTGGAGGGAATAACAATGGCAGTAGATGCAAAAGCAGTGAAGGAACTTCGTGAAAGAACAGGGGCAGGAATGCTTGATTGTAAGAAAGCGCTGGAAGAAGCAAACAACGACATCACCAAAGCAGCAGAATTGCTTCGTGAAAAAGGTCTGTCCGCAGCAGCTAACAAAGCAGGACGTATTGCTACGGAAGGTACTGTAGAATCTTACATCCACGCTGGCGGCCGGATCGGCGTTCTGGTAGAAATCAACTGCGAAACTGACTTCGTAGGCAAAACCGATTCCTTTAGAGAATTTGCCCGTGATATCGCCATGCAGATCGCAGCAGCGAACCCGCTGTATGTGCGCCGTGAAGAAGTGCCTTCTGCAGACGTTGAGAAGGAAAAAGAAATTCTTAAGGCTCAAGCGCTGAACGAAGGCAAGCCTGAGAAAATCGTTGAAAAAATGGTGGAAGGCCGCATCAGCAAGTTCTATGAAGAATACTGCCTGATGGAGCAATCCTTCGTTAAAGACCCTGATAAGACCGTTTCCCAACTGCTGAATGAAAAAATAAGCACCATTGGCGAAAACATCACAATCCGCCGCTTCGTTCGTTTCGAACTGGGTGAAGGTCTTGAGAAGAAAGTCGACAACTTCGTAGAAGAAGTTATGGCACAAGTTAAACAATAATTGCTGCGAAGCATTGAATAAGAATTGAATACAGGCAAGCATCAAAAGAGCGGAACACATACAAGAAGTGTTCCGTCTTTTGTAAGAAAGTGAGGGTATACATTTGGAACAGCCGGTATTTAAGAGAGTAGTCCTTAAGGTGAGCGGTGAATCGCTCGCCGGACAGAATGGCTATGGCATCGATGCCGATACGATCATCTCTATTGCGGAGCAGGTCAAGGAAGTCGTGGAGCTTGGAGTTCAGGTTGCGATTGTGTGCGGCGGAGGCAACATCTGGCGCGGAATCGCCGGAAGTGCAAGCGGTATTGACCGGGCGACAGCCGATTATATGGGCATGCTGGCAACGGTGATGAACTCGCTGGCATTGCAAGATGCTCTGGAGCAGATCGATGTCCCAACCCGGGTGCAGACCTCCATCGCCATGCAGCAGATTGCTGAGCCTTATATCCGCCGCCGGGCGATCCGGCATCTGGAGAAGGGCCGCGTAGTTATTTTTGCCGCCGGAACAGGGAATCCGTTCTTCTCGACAGATACTACGGCAGCGCTTAGAGCAGCCGAGATTGAAGCCGAGGTTATCCTGATGGCCAAGAACAAGGTAGACGGCGTCTACTCAGCAGATCCGTTCAAGGACAGCACAGCCGTGAAATACGAGCAGCTTACTTACATGGATATTCTGAACAAGAATCTGGGGGTTATGGATTCTACCGCTTCCTCACTCTGCATGGATAATAATATACCGCTCATTGTGTTTGCTATTACAGAGCAAGGCAATATCAAACGCGTCGTTCTCGGCGAAAAGATCGGGACGATCGTTAAAGGGAGTGTAAATTAAATGCCACAATCGGTTAAGAAGAATGCCGAAGAGCGTATGGAAAAAGCGATTCTCGCGCTGAAACGCGACTTGGCAACATTGCGGGCAGGACGTGCTTCGACGTCGCTGCTGGATCGCATCCAGGTTGAATATTACGGTGCTCCAACTCCGATCAACCAGTTGGCCAACATCAGCACACCGGATTCCCGGACTCTGCTGATCCAGCCGTGGGACAAAACCTCGATGTCTGACATCGAGCGGGCGATTATGAAATCCGACATCGGGATTACACCAGCCAATGACGGTACGATCATCCGCCTGTCGATTCCTCCGCTTACCGAAGAACGCCGCACCGAGCTGGTGAAGTTCACCAAGAAGTTCGGTGAAGAAGCTAAGGTAGCGATCCGCAACATCCGCCGCGATGCGAACGACGACATCAAGAAGATGGAGAAGAACGGCATTTCAGAAGACGAATCACATGGACATCAGGAAGATATCCAGAAATCAACGGATAAGTTCATAGCTGAAGTCGACAAAGTGCTCTTGTCCAAAGAAAAAGAGATTATGGAAGTATAACGAAATTCAAGAGACTTCAGGCCCCTCCGTTTATGGTGGGGTTTGTCTCTTTCTGATAAGAGCTTGGAGGAAACGGAAATGATCAAACGGATTCAAGAATGGCTGAGCCGTAAAGACAGGCAGGAGCCAGTCGAGATTTCACCGGATAATATTCCCCGGCATGTAGCTATAATTATGGATGGCAATGGCCGCTGGGCGAAACGGCGCGGTCTGCCCCGTATTGTAGGCCATCAGAACGGGATGAAGGCGGTCAAGCGTACGACGATTGCGGCGAATGACCTGGGGGTAGAGTTCTTGACCATGTACGCTTTCTCTACAGAGAATTGGAAACGGCCGAAGGACGAGGTTGATTTCCTGATGCGTCTCCCCGTAGAATTCCTGGCGATTGAACTGGATGAATTGATCGAAAAGAATGTGCAGGTACGTGTAATGGGTGATGCCGAGGCTTTGCCTTCCCATACACGCAAGGCGATGGAAGAAGCGGTGGCCCGTACACAGAGTAATACCGGACTTATTCTGAATTTTGCACTCAACTACGGCGGGCGTAAGGAAATTGCGGATTGTATGCGCGACTTGGGCAAGGATATCAAGGCGGGAATCCTGTCACCTGAAGAGATCACTTCAGAGCTGATTGACAGCAGGCTTTTATCCAGCGGATTACCCGATCCTGACCTGCTGATCCGTACGAGCGGAGAGATGCGGCTCAGCAATTTCATGCTGTGGCAAATCGCATATAGTGAATTTTGGTTTACGGATGCGTACTGGCCGGAGTTTGACAAGACGCATCTGATGCAGGCTGTGGCTGAGTATCAGCGCCGCACACGCCGTTATGGTGGATTGAAGTAGCCTGATGGGAGAGGGATTCTTTGAAGCAGCGACTCATTACCGGTATTGTTGCCGGGGCCTTGTTTTTAGGGTTATGCTATTGGGGCGGCTGGCCGTATCAGCTGATGCTGACTGCCATGGCCCTCATCGGCTTTTATGAATTTGTGAAAATGACAGGTACAGCCACCTTTGGTCTGACTGCTGTATTTGGTTACGCATCTGTAGTGGGCTTTATGATTCCCTGGGACCTTCTGGGAATGAATAAGCTATTCTCCTGGGAACAGGGGGTATGGCTCGTAATGCTGCTGTTCCTGCTGGTCACTGTGTTCAGCAAGAATAAGCTGGATATCAAAATCACCGCGATGATGTTCACCGGCATTGTTTACATAGGGATGGGGTTCTCCTATATGGGAATCGCCCGCGGTGCGGAAGATGGTCATGGCCTCTTCTGGACTATCCTGCTGCTGTGCTGTATATGGGGCAGTGATGCCGGAGCCTATTTTGTCGGCAGAAGCTTCGGGAAGAACAAGCTGTGGCCTGCAATCAGTCCTAACAAGACTATTGAGGGCGCTCTTGGCGGAGTATTGATTTCTGCTGTCCTATCGATTGTGTTTGCCTTACTGGTTCCTGATCTGCTGACGATCGGACGCGCGCTGCTGATTGGAATATCCTGCGCCGTGCTCGGTCAACTCGGAGATCTTGTACAATCTGCCTATAAACGGGTGTACGGTATTAAGGATTCAGGCTCACTCTTGCCGGGTCACGGAGGCATCCTGGACCGCTGCGACAGCTGGATCATCGTATTTCCTTTCGTACATATCGTAATGCTGATGCCTTACTATTAACGACAGGGAGAAGGAGAGCAACTGTGAAAAGAATTAGTATTCTCGGCTCCACAGGCTCCATTGGCACCCAGACACTGGATATAGTCGCCATGCACCCGGATGCTTTTGAAGTCGATGGACTGGCGGCGGGAAGCAATACAGAGCTGTTGCTGGATCAGGTGCGCCGGTTCAGGCCGCGCCGTGTATCGGTATCCACGAAGGAGCTTGCAGAGGAGATCAGACCCCGCCTGCCTGCCGGTGTGGAGCTGTACAGCGGAAGTGAAGGTCTGGTAGAGATTGCTGCCGGAGGCGATGCGGAGACGGTCGTGACTGCGCTCGTAGGCAGTGTAGGACTTCAGTCTACGCTTGCGGCGATTGAAGCGGGCAGACATATCGGACTGGCTAATAAGGAAACGCTGGTGACCGCCGGACATCTGGTTACAGAGCTGGCAAAGCGCAAAGGCGTGCAGCTGCTGCCTGTGGACAGCGAGCATTCGGCGATTTTTCAATGCCTCAACGGCGAGAACCGTGAAGATGTAGCTTCCATCACCATTACTGCCTCCGGCGGTTCATTCCGTGATTATAAGCGCGAACAGCTGAAGAATGTGACCGTAGAGGATGCCCTGCGCCATCCCAACTGGAGCATGGGGGCCAAGATTACTATCGATTCGGCCACCATGGTCAACAAAGGCCTGGAGGTTATCGAAGCCCACCATCTGTTCGCACTTCCGTATGAGCAGATTGATGTGCTGCTGCATCCGGAGAGCATCATCCATTCGTATGTGGAGTTCCGCGACAGCAGCATCATAGCCCAGCTGGGGACGCCTGATATGCGGGTGCCTATTCAGTATGCGCTCACCTATCCCGACCGCTGGCAGTCTCCTGCGAAGCGCTTGTCTCTGGCTCAGGTAGCCAGCCTGACCTTCCGGGAGATGGACTATGAGCGCTATCCGGCTCTGAAGATGGCCATTGACTGCGGAATGGCCGGCGGCACATTCACGACCGCTTTCAATGCAGCCAATGAGGTTGCCGTTGCCCGCTTCCTGCGCGGTGAAATTCCTTTCCTGCGGATTGATGAGATTATTGATGAAGTGCTTCAGCGCCATCAGGGCGAAACGAACCCCGGACTGGAAGAGATTCACCTGTGCGACATCGCTTCCCGGGAGCTTGCAGCGGTCCTGTAACGGGACAGGAAGCATCTGTAGAAACGGTGAACATGGTTGTGCCCTGAAAAATAGGTGTGGACTGTTGATTCTCTTGTGCCCTGCCTTGGAATAATGATAAATTAAGAGGACATACTTCGGTCTTACACCTTAAGGGGGAATGTTGCGCTATGGAGATGGTAAGAGTTGTTTTTTTAACGGTGTTTATGTTCTTTGTTCTGGTGACTGTCCATGAATGGGGACATTATTATTTTGCCAAACGCGCCGGAATTCTTGTACGGGAATTTGCGATCGGTTTCGGTCCGAAACTGTTCTCTTATAAACGCGGTGAAACCCAGTTCACGCTCCGCCTGCTGCCCTTCGGGGGATACGCCCGCATGGCCGGCGAAGACCCGGAGATGGTTGAGATCGGACCCGGGCAGACCATTGCTGTCCGGCTGGGCCAGGATAATAAGGTGAAGAATATTTACCTCGATTCTCTGGATACGCGCAGAAATGTGATCCGCGGCGAAGCGCAGTTCACGGATCTGGAGAATGAATTGAAGATCCGCCTCGATGTGGACGGCGAAGTCACCACGTACGATGTGAACCCGCAGGCGATGATGATCAAGGGCACCCAGCAGACGCAAATCGCACCTAAGGACCGCCAGTTCGGCAGCAAAACGGTCGGTCAGCGCGCTATAGCAATCCTGGCCGGTCCGGTGATGAACTTTATTCTGGCGTTTGTACTATTTGCACTGCATTTGCAGATGGCCGGTATCCCGTTGGAAAATCCGACCTATGTGAAGATCGGTGAAGTCAGTGAAGGAATGCCTGCCCAAGAAGCCGGTCTGCAGAAAGGCGACATCGTCGTCTCGGTGAACGGCCAAGCTATCGGCGGAGATTATCAGAAGATGATCAAGCTCACCTCGGCCTCCAAAGGCAAAGAGATGAACTGGACGCTGAAGCGCGGCGAAGAGACCTTCAATGTGGCCATGATTCCCCGCGGAATGGAAGGGGAGCAAGGCGGCAAAGTCGGAATTACACCAGACCTTCCTACCCGTAAGGCCGGTGTAGGAGAGACGATTACCAAGTCCGGCACAGCTATGGTGGACACCACCAAGCTGATCTTTATCGGCTTCAAGCAATTGATCAACAAATTTAATATGGATGATATCTCCGGGCCGGTAGGCACCTTCCAGTTGACCGGGCAGATTGCCCAGCAGGGGATTCAGTATCTGACGTACTGGGCGGCGATTCTCAGCCTGTACTTGGGGATCTTCAACCTGCTGCCGATTCCTGCCTTGGATGGCAGCCGGCTGGTGTTCCTTGGCGTTGAGGCTCTGCGCGGCAAGCCGGTGGACCCGAGCAGGGAAGGCATGGTCCACTTTGTAGGCTTTGCCCTGCTGTTCCTGGTGATGATCGCAGTTACTTATAATGATATTTTACGCCTCATCAGCGGCTGACGGATGTCATATCATTTTTATCCCGTGATGCATTTGAATCAGCTTCATAGCTAAGGTGCAACTTGAGGGGCGAATATTAGGAGGATTTCTTCACATGGCCAAAGACAAGCAGTTCGTTACAGAGATCACGCCGCAGGGCGAAGATTTCTCACGCTGGTATATCGATGTAATCAAAAAAGCGGACCTGATGGATTATTCGCCGGTCCGCGGCTGTATCGTGTTCAAACCGGACGGCTACGAGATCTGGGAGCATATCCAGGAGGAGATGAACCGCCGTCTGAAGGCTACCGGTCACCGGAACGCCTACTTCCCGCTGTTTATCCCCGAGAGCTTTTTCCAGAAAGAGAAAGAACATGTGGAGGGCTTCAACCCGGAGCTGCCTTGGGTTACGGAAGCCGGAGGCGATGTGCTGGAAGAACGTCTGGCGATCCGTCCAACATCCGAGACGATGTTCGGCCATATGTATTCCAAATGGATTCAATCTTACCGCGACCTTCCGGTGCTGATCAACCAATGGGCTAACGTGGTCCGCTGGGAGAAGCGCACGCTGCCGTTTATCCGCACGACGGAATTCCTCTGGCAGGAAGGCCATACCGCGCATGAGAATGAGACGGAAGCGCGCGAAGAAACGATGAAGATGCTTGATAACTACCGCGACTTCGTAGAGACTTTTCTGGCGATTCCGGTAGTGACCGGACAGAAGACGCCATCCGAGCGGTTCGCCGGTGCTGTGGATACGTATTCCATTGAAGCGATGATGAAGGATGGACGGGCCGTTCAGGCTGCTACCTCACATTATCTGGGCACCAAGTTCGCAGTTGCTTTTGATATCCAATATTTGAACCGGGAGAATGTACTGGAACATGCGCACACCACCTCTTGGGGCTCTACCACGCGCCTGATCGGTTCCCTCATCATGGTGCATGGTGATGATCGTGGACTGGCTCTGCCGCCGAAGGTAGCGCCTACGCAGGTCATTATGATTCCAATCGGACCGCCTAAGACCCGTGAAGCCGTCATCGGACGTACCGACGAACTGTTCAATGAACTGAAGAACGCCGGAATCCGCGTGCGTGTAGATGACCGTGCGGATGTAACTCCGGGCTGGAAGTTCAATGAATATGAAATGCGCGGCGTTCCTGTCCGGCTGGAGCTTGGACCGCGTGATATGGAGAATGGAGTCTGCGTGCTCGTCTCCCGGATCAGCGGCGAGAAGAAGGTCATTCAGCAGGAGAATCTGGTTGAAGAAGTGAATGCGATGCTTGCGCAGGTCCATCAGGAAATGTATGAACGGGCACTGAAATTCCGCGAGGATCATTTCTATTCGGTAGATACTCTGGAGCAAATGAAGGATTCCATGGAGGAGAAACGCGGCTTTGCACTTGCAGGCTGGTGCGGCTCTGAGGAATGTGAGACTAAGGTCAAGGAAGAGACTGGCGCTGGCAGCCGTAATATTCCGTTCCACCCGTCAGAAACGAAAGAGACCTGTATCTGCTGCGGCAAGCCTGCCCAGCATACGGTTGTATTTGCCAAAGCGTATTAATCTGCAACCTTATAATTGTTAACCTTTTATATCAGCTTCTGGCGAGAGGAGTCGGCGGGCCGCAAGTACCCAATGCTTTTTAAGCCGGAGGCTTTTTCTTACAATAGAGTTACAACATTAGATTGACGTCGAAGTCTTACGCCAATTATTGCCGAGTTAGGTGGGGAATGCATGGAGCAGAATGTGGAGAGAAGAAAGAGGTTTGAGCTGTTGATGAAGCAGGGGGAGATTCCGCCTGCCATGATTGATCCCTATTTTGTAGACGGACAGATTGAACGGGTGGAGATCAGCCGCGGCAACCATGACTGGCATATCGTGATTGCCAAGACAACCCTGATTCCTGCCCAGACCTACCGTGCCTTTATCCTTAGAATGCGTGAGAAGCTGCAGCATATTGCCAAGGTAAGCTTCTTGTTCCTATATGATGATACTGTAAGCAGGGCCGATATTGTGCAGGAGTACTGGGGCATGTTCCTGGAGTGGGTCCAGCGTGAGATTCCTTCCGTCAACGGTTGGCTGACACGCTCCAGTCAGGAGCTGCAGGACGGGACGCTTATCCTTAGCCTGAATGATTCCATGTCGCTGGAGCTGGCCCGCAAAAAAGGTATCGAAGCCGCCATTATTAAATATTATGATAAATATTTCGCGCTTCCTCTCAAAGTCAAGCTGCAGATGTCTGAGGACGATAGCAAGAACAAAGCGGATGCCTATGAGGAATTCCAGCAGAAGCTCCAGCAGGAGCAGCGTGAGCTGGTAGAGCTGATGATGATGAACAGTGAACCGGACGAGCCTGAAGAAGCCGGGGACCCGGGCGAGGTCATTAAGCTTCAGATAGGGAATGACATCAAAGAGCAGGCTGTCTCCATTCTGGAAATTCAGGATGAAGAGAAGAAAATTACGATCCAGGGGACGATCTTCGGGCTGGACAGCAAGGAGCTGCGCAATGGAAATACGCTGTACACCTTCTGCATCACAGACTTTACAGATTCCCTGCAGATGAAGATGTTCGCGAAGACCAAGGAAGATCTGAAGATCATGGGCCAGCTGGCTAACGGCAAATGGGTCCGGGCGCGCGGCAAGGTGGAATATGACCGTTTCATGCAGATTCCCGAGCTGGTGATGATTCCTTCGGATCTGACCGAGGTGCCGGCGCCGCCGGCCCGTAAGGACAATGCCAAGGAGAAGCGGGTGGAATTCCACCTGCATACCACGATGAGTACGATGGATGCGGTTGCTCCGATTGATGCCTATGTCAAAACAGCGGCGAAATGGGGCCATCCGGCACTTGCTGTTACCGACCACGGCAATGTCCAGAGCTTCCCGGATGCGAATCATGCGGCCCATAAGCATAAGCTCAAAATGCTCTATGGTGTGGAGGCCAATGTCGTCAATGACGCGGTCAATATCGTGGAGAATGCGCAGCCGCTGGAGCTCAAGACGGCAACCTATGTCGTCTTCGATATCGAGACCACCGGGCTGTCCATCACACGCAACAACATCACAGAGCTTGCGGCGATCAAGATGTGCGAAGGCAAGGAGCTGGACCGTTACACCACCTTCGTCAACCCGCATGAGAAAATCCCATACCATATCCAGCAGCTAACGAATATTACCGATGAGATGGTCAAGGATGCCCCGGATCTTGCGCCTGTGCTCAAGGAGTTCGTGGAATTCGTGGGAGACAGTATTCTCGTTGCGCACAATGCACGTTTCGATATGGGCTTCATTCAGGCTTCCTTGAAAAAGCTGGGCCAGCCGGAGCTGCCGAATCCTTCACTGGATACGCTGGAGCTGGCGCGCCTGCTCTTCCCCAAAATGAAGAACCACAGGCTCAATACGCTTGCTGACAAGTACAAGGTACTGCTGGAGAGCCATCACCGTGCGGTGGATGATACGATTGCGCTGGGCGGGATTCTGAACGGTCTACTGGCTGATGCGGAGAAGATGAAGGGCATGACCCGGCTGGACCGGCTGAATGACTATGTAGGCAATGACCTGTCGAATGTACGGCCGTTTCACTGCGGTATCTATGCACTGAATCCGATTGGCAAAAAGAACCTCTACAAGCTGATCTCCATGTCGCATACCGAATACTACAAGCGGGTGCCCTGCATTCCCAAATCGAAGCTTGAAGAGCATCGGGACGGGTTGCTCGTCATATCCGGCTGTGAGCGGGGCGAGTTCTTCGAGGCTGTGCTGAACAAGACCGTGGAAGAGGCAATTGAGGTTGCCCAGTTCTATGATGTGCTGGAAATCCAGCCGCTGACCATGTACATGCATCTCGTGGATAAAGGGTTCGTAGCGAGTCCGGAGGATCTGCGGGGGGTTGTACGCAAAATCTGTGAGATCGGCGAGCAGATAAACAAGCCGGTGATCGCCACCGGCAATGTGCATTACCTGGAGCCGCGCGATAAGCTATTCCGTGATATTACGATCCACGGGATCACCGGATTCAGTCCGCTGAAGGACCAGAACAAGCCGGATGCCCACTTCCGTACGACCGATGAGATGCTTGCCGAGTTCGAATACCTGGGTGCGGCCAAAGCGAAGGAAGTCGTAGTTACGAATACGGTTGAGCTGGCGGAGCGGTTTGAGGAATACGACCTGTTCCCTAGCGATCTGTTCACTCCTATTATTGAAGGGGCGGATGATGAGATCCGCAACACCTGCTATGACACAGCCAAATCGATCTACGGCGAGGAGCTGCCGGAGGTGGTGGTTGCCCGTCTGGAGAAGGAGCTGGCCCCGATTATTAAATACGGGTTCTCTGCCAACTATCTGATCTCGGAGCGGCTTGTCAAAAAGTCGAACCAGGACGGCTATCTCGTCGGTTCCCGTGGCTCGGTAGGCTCGTCGGTGGTGGCGACGTTCCTCGGCATCTCGGAGGTTAATCCGCTTCCGGCCCACTATATCTGCACCAATTCCGAATGCCGGCACAGTGAATGGTTCCTGGACGGAAGTGTGCCAAGCGGCTTTGACTTGCCCGATAAGGACTGCCCGGATTGCGGCGGCAAGCTGAAGGGAGAAGGACAGGATATTCCGTTTGAGACCTTCCTGGGCTTCAAAGGGGACAAGGTTCCCGATATCGACCTTAACTTCTCCGGGGAATATCAGCCGAACGCCCATAACTTTACCAAAACGATGTTCGGGCCGGACAATGTATTCCGTGCGGGAACCATCGGTACGGTGGCGGAGAAGACAGCCTTCGGCTTCACCAAGAAATATGAAGAGCATCACCAGAAGCGCTGGCGCGGCGCGGAGGTCGGACGGCTCGCCGCCGGCTGTACCGGTGTGAAGCGCAGTACGGGGCAGCATCCCGGCGGTATCGTTGTTTTGCCTGACTATATGGAGATCGAGGATATTACTCCGGTGCAGTTCCCGGCGGATGATGTGACGGCCGAGTGGAAGACCACCCATTTCGACTATCATGCCTTCGATGCCAACCTGCTGAAGCTAGATATTCTCGGCCACGATGATCCGACCATGATGCGGATGCTGCAGGATCTGACCGGCGTGGACCCGACGACCATTCCGATGAATGATCCCAAGGTGATGAGCATGTTCAACTCCACGGATGCGCTTGGGGTAAGACCCGATCAGATCCGTACACCGGTGGCCACTTACGGAGTGCCGGAGATGGGGACGAAGTTCGTCCGCCAGATGCTGGTCGAAGCGAAGCCTTCCAGCTTTGCCGACCTGCTGCAGATTTCCGGGCTGTCCCACGGCACAGGCGTGTGGCTGGGGAATGCCCAGGAGCTGATCAAGAACAATACCTGCAACATCAAGACGGTAATCGGCTGTCGTGATGATATTATGCTCTACCTGATCTATAAGGCGGGCATGGACGCCAGTCTGGCCTTCAAAATTACGGAGAGCGTGCGTAAAGGGAAGGGGCTGCCGCCGGAGTGGATTGAGGAGATGAAGAAGTGCAAGGTGCCGCAGTGGTACATTGACTCGTGTCTCAAAATCCAGTACATGTTCCCGAAGGCCCATGCCGCGGCTTATGTTATTTCAGCGGTGCGCACCGCCTTCTTCAAGCTGTATCATCCGATAGAATACTATGCGACTTATTTCACGGTCCGCGCTGCGGATTTCGATATCGAGCTGTGCTGCAAGGGCTACGAAGCCATCGCACGCCAGCTTGTGGAGATCGAAGCCAAGGGCTTCCAGGCACTGCCTAAGGAAAAAGCAATGCTTCCGGTGCTGGAGATGGCCCTGGAGATGACCGCACGCGGCTTCACCTTCAAGAACATTGATCTGTACCGTTCGGATGCCACCAAGTTCACGGTGGACGGCACCAGCCTGATCCCTCCGTTCTCCTCGCTTGCCGGAATCGGGGATAATGCCGCGATTAATATCGCTGCCGCCAAGGAAGCGGGAGAATTCCTTTCTATTGAGGATTTCCAGCAGAAATCCAAGGCCAGTAAAACGGTGATTGAGCTGCTCACCGGAATGGGCTGCTTCCGGGGATTGCCGGAGAGCAACCAGCTTTCGCTGTTCTGACAGCAGCATCAATGGATATGAAATACAGCCCTCTAATGTCCGCTTGAAAATGGGAGTCAAGGGCTGGTACTTGTCAGTGCTGGCTCACTATGGTATAATTTTTTTGGTAATAATGAGATAAGTCCGTTGTGTAAAGAGTGGGGAAACCCACTCTTTATCTTTGGTATATAGCAAAAGACAAGTTCGTGGAGGTAATCTTCTTTTGAGCACACCCAAATCCAAAATTAAACAAACGGTAGAGCAGCTGCTCGGGTCCTATCTCGAGGACAATGGTTTCGAACTGGTGGACGTTGAATACGTGAAGGAAGGCTCCAACTGGTTTCTGCGCGTATTCGTAGACAAAGAGGGCGGCATCGATATCGATGACTGCGGGTCCATCAGCGAATATATCAGCCAGAAGCTGGATGAGAATGATCCGTTCTCCGAAGCGTATTTCCTGGAAGTCTCCTCGCCGGGAGCAGAGCGTCCGCTCAAGAAAGCTGCGGATGTCGCCAAGGCGGTAGGCAAGGACGTATATGTAACGGTCTATGAGCCGATTCAAGGACTCAAAGAATTCGAAGGACGCTTGCTCTCGTTCGAGAACGAGGAACTGCTCATCTCCGCGGGCAAAAAACAACATGTGGTACCGTACGCCAAGGTCGCCAGTGCGAGATTGGCCATTATTTTTTAACGTCTTGAAAGGGGGACCGGAATTTCATGAGTATGGAGTTTATTGAAGCTATGAATGAACTGGAAAGGGAGAAAGGCATCAGCAAGGATGTGCTGTTCGAAGCCATCGAAGCGGCGCTGATCTCCAGCTATAAACGCAATTTCAATGCGGCGCAGAATGTGCGTGTGGATATGAACCGCAACACAGGCGTAATCAAGGTGTTTGCCCGCAAGCTGATTGTGGAGGAGGTTCTCGATGCACGGACCGAGATCTCGCTCATGGCTGCCCGGGAGATCAACCCGCATTTCCAGCTGGAGGATATTGCCGAGCAGGAAGTCACGCCGCGTGATTTCGGCCGCATTGCCGCCCAGACTGCGAAGCAGGTGGTTACCCAGCGTATCCGCGAAGCGGAACGCGGCCTGATCTATAACGCTTTTATCGACAAGGAAGATGATATTGTAACCGGCCTTGTACAGCGTCAGGATATGCGTAACATCTATGTCGATCTTGGCAAAATCGAGGCGGTTCTTCCGCTGAGCGAGCTGATGCCTGGAGAGAAGTTCAAGCAGAGCGAGCGTATCAAGGCTTATATCACCAAGGTGGAGAATACGACCAAAGGGCCGCAGATCATGCTGTCCCGCAGTCATCCGGGTCTCTTGAAGCGTCTGTTCGAGCTGGAGGTGCCTGAGATTTTTGACGGGGTGGTTGAGATTCGCTCCGTGGCCCGCGAAGCCGGCTTCCGTTCCAAGATCGCCGTGTTCTCGCGCAATCCCGAAGTGGACCCGGTGGGCTCCTGCGTTGGCCCTAGAGGCACACGGGTACAGACCATCGTGACTGAGCTTCGCGGCGAGAAGATTGATATCGTCAGATATTCCGAGCTGGTGCAGGAGTATGTTGCCAACGCGCTTAGCCCGTCCAAGGTGCTTGAGGTTCAAGTCTTTGAGCCTGAGAAAATGGCCCGCGTCATTGTTCCTGACTATCAGCTGTCGCTGGCGATTGGCATCAAGGGGCAGAATGCCCGTCTTGCCGCCAAGCTGACCGGCTGGAAGATCGATATCAAGAGCGAGACGCAGGCGGAGCAGGAATACGGCAGACCCAAAACGTCCAATGATGAAATGCATCAGGATTCCGTCTCCATCGATTAATGAATGCTGACTGACGGGAGGTGCTTTGTTATGAAGCAAAGAAAGGTGCCGCTGCGTAAATGTGTTGCCAGCCAGGAGATGATGCCCAAAAAAGAGCTGATTCGAGTGGTGAGAACGCCGGAAGGCGAGGTGCTGATCGACCTGACAGGCAAGAAGTCGGGCCGTGGTGCTTATATATGCGGCAAACTGGAATACTTTAAGCTAGCACAGAAGACCAAAGCACTTGACCGGGCATTGAAATGTCAGGTCAGTCCTGAAATCTATGCCCAGCTTGCCCGGGATTTTGCATCCGTGGAGGAGCAGTTTTTGGCAGCGAAGGATAGTGAGGACAATGAGTAAGACACTTTCTTATTTAGGGCTTGCGATGAGAGCAGGCAAGATTGTCACCGGCGATGAGGCTGTGCTTAAGGCAGTGCGGTCTTCAGAGGCGAAGCTGGTCGTCCTGGCAGGTGACGCTTCAGATAATACCCAGAAGAAGTTCCGCGATAAATGCGGAACCTACGATATTCCACTAGTAATCGCATTTCACCGGGATGAACTCGGTGCAAGTATTGGTAAGGACCAGCGCGTAGTGCTGGCCGTTACGGATAAAGGATTCGCGGAAATGATCTCCAGAACGCTTGGAGATACTGTCGGAGGTGGAGTTATTGACTAAAGAAGACAATAAGGATAAGCTGCGCGTATACGAATATGCAAAGTCTTTGAACATGAGCAGTAAAGAAATTATTACCATTCTGAAGCGTTTGAATGTCCCGGTGAATAATCATATGAGTGTCATGGAGAATGGCTCCGTGAACAAAGTTGAACAGTTCTTCAAGGACATCAAATCAAACGCTGCAGCCAAGCGGGACACCGGCACCAGCAGCCGTCCGGTAGTGACTACCGGTGCGGTATCCGCCGAATCCCATAGTGCTCAGAATACCAACAAAATTCAATCGGAAAAGCAGGTAGGTATGAACAGTAACCAAAACAACAACCAATCGACGACGTCCCCAAGGCCCCAAAGCGGACAAGAATCCCGCAGAACACAAACAACAGGCGCAGCACAGAACTCCCGCCCTCAGGGCAGTTCAAGCAGCAGCCGCCCACAGAGCAGCACCACTGGCAGCCGCCCGCAAGGCAGCTCCACTAGCGGCAACCGTCCGCAGGGCAGTTCCACTGGAAGCCGTCCACAGGGCAGCTCCACTGGAAGCCGTCCACAGGGCAGCTCCACTGGAAGCCGTCCGCAAGGCAGCTCCACTGGCAGCCGTCCGCAGAGCAGCACTACCGGCAGCCGTCCGCAAGGCAGCTCCACTAGCGGCAGCCGTCCGCAAGGACAAGGCGGCGCACCGCGTACGGGTGACCGTCCGCAAGGTCAAGGCAATGCGGGCGGAGGCTTCTCACGCAGCGACGGGCCTAAGAAGAATACCACCGGCGGCAGACCTGGCGGCAACAACAGCGGCCAGAAACGTTACGACGACAACAAAGGCGGCAACTATCGTGGCCGTGGCGGCAAGAACAACCGCGGCAGAAACCAGCCGACCGTATATCGTGAGAAGATTGACAACACACCTAAGAAGATCATTGTCCGCGGCAGCATGACTGTCGGTGAAACCGCGAAGCTGCTTCACAAGGATGCTTCGGAAGTAATCAAGAAGCTGATCTCGATGGGAGTTATGGCGACGATCAATCAGGAGCTTGATATCGATACGATTCTGCTGCTGGCCGGCGAATTTGGCGTAGAAGTAGAAGTGAAGATCCCGGTAGATGAAGACAGCTTCGAGACTGTGGAAGAGAATGATACCGAAGAGGAACTGATGACCCGTCCACCGGTTGTAACCATCATGGGTCACGTTGACCATGGTAAAACAACCTTGCTCGATGCCATCCGTTCCACGAATGTGAGCGGCGGCGAAGCAGGCGGAATTACGCAGCATATCGGTGCGTACCAAGTCGAAATCAACCACAAGAAAATCACATTCCTGGATACACCGGGCCATGAGGCGTTCACCGCTATGCGTGCCCGTGGTGCCCAGGTCACAGATATGACGATTATCGTCGTAGCTGCCGATGACGGCGTTATGCCTCAGACGGTAGAAGCGATCAACCATGCCAAGGCAGCCGGACTTCCGATCATCGTTGCAGTCAACAAGATCGACAAGCCGGGCGCAGACCCTGACAAGGTGAAGCAGGAGCTTACAAGCTATGAGCTGGTTCCGGAAGAGTGGGGCGGCGACACGATCTTCGTCAACCTGTCCGCCAAGCAGCGTATTAATCTTGAAGAGCTGCTGGAGATGATTCTGCTCGTTGCTGAAGTGAATGAGTACAAGGCGAACCCGGACAAACGGGCACGCGGTACTGTTATAGAAGCTGAGCTTGACAAAAACCGTGGACCGGTTGCCCGTATCCTCGTGCAGAACGGTACGTTGAAGGTCGGAGACGCCTTTGTAGCCGGTAACTGCTTCGGCCGCGTGCGCGCCATGGTGAATGACAAGGGACGCAAAATCAAGGAAGCGGGACCTTCCACTCCGGTGGAAATTACCGGTCTGACCGAAGTGCCGCAGGCGGGCGATCCGTTCATGGCCTTCGAAGATGAACGTAAAGCACGGTCCATCGCTGACAGACGTTCTATAACACAGCGCCAGTCCGAGCTGAACACGAACACCCGCGTTACGCTGGATGATCTGTTCAAGCACATCAAAGACGGCGAGATCAAGGATCTCAATGTAATTATCAAGGCTGACGTTCAAGGTTCGGTAGAGGCGCTCAAGGGCTCCTTGGCCAAGATCGAAGTCGAAGGCGTACGCGTGAAGATCCTTCACAGCGGTGCCGGTGCGATTACGGAATCCGATATTACTCTGGCAGCAGCCTCCAATGCAATCGTAATCGGCTTCAACGTTCGTCCGGATGCCCAGACGAAAGCGGCGGCTGAGCAGGAGAAGGTGGATGTGCGTCTGCATAACATCATCTACAATGTCATTGAAGAGATTGAAAGTGCCATGAAGGGCATGCTTGATCCTATCTATAAAGAGAGCGTTATCGGCCATGCCGAAGTGCGCAGTGTATTCAAAATCAGCAAAGTGGGCAGTGTCGCAGGCTGTATGGTTACTGACGGCAAAATTACCCGCAATGCTGAAATGCGCCTGATCCGCAGCGGTATTGTTGTCTTTACAGGCAAAATCGACACCTTGAAGCGTTTCAAAGATGATGCAAAAGAAGTGGCACAGGGTTATGAATGTGGCATAACTTTGGAACGCTATAATGATGTCGTTGAAGGCGACATTATCGAAGCATTCATCATGGAAACGGTAGAGCGCTAAGCGAAGAGGTGAATTAAGATGTCTAAAATCAGAGCCGGACGGGTTGGCGAGCAGATCAAGAAAGAGCTGAGCCAGCTTATCCAGAGCGGACTGAAGGACCCGCGTGTCGGGTTCGTAACGGTAACTGGCGTAGATGTGACGAACGATCTGTCACAGGCCAAGGTATACCTGAGCGTATTCGGGGACGAGGAGCAGAAGTCAGACTCGCTGAGAGCGATTGAGAAAGCCAACGGCTTTCTCCGCTCGGAGCTTGGCAAAGCGATCCGCCTGCGCCATACGCCTGAGCTGATCTTCAAGATTGATGAATCCGTTGCTTACGGAAGTCACATTGAGAAGCTGCTCGGCGAAATCGGCAAAAACGAATAGGCTACGGAACATAAAGGAGACGGCGAATGCAGAGCTATGAACAAAGTCTCCAGCAGACGCGTAAGTTTCTGCTGGAACACGACGATTATCTTGTAGTGTCGCATGTTCAGCCGGACGGAGATGCAGTCAGCTCCACCCTCGCGGTGGGCTGGCTTCTCTCATGTCTGGGCAAAAAATATCTGATGCTGAACGAGGGTCAGATTCCGCAGCGAATGGAATATCTGTGGCATGCCGATCAGATTGCCAATTTGTCTGAGGAGCCTTTGCCCCGCCAGTACAGCCATGTGATTTGTGTCGATTGTGCGGATTTCCAGCGGGTGGGGATGACCCAGCAGTACTTCACCAGTGATGCACTGATCTTGAACATTGACCATCATCCAACCAATAACGGCTATGGCGCGGTGAACCTCATTAAGCCGGATGCAGCAGCGACAGCTGAGATTCTGTTCGATCTGCTGAAGACCTTTGAGATGGAGTGGGATATTGATATTGCCACCGCTATTTATACCGGGCTGTTAACGGATACCGGCGGTTTCCGCTACAGCAATACTTCTCCCAAGGTGATGGCGGCGGTATCCGAGCTGCTGGCACTGGGCGTGAATGGACCGGATCTCGCCGAGACCCTGCTGGAAGAGATGACGCTTCCCCAGGTGAAGGTGCTGAACCGGGCACTCAGCACACTACAGCTCAGTCCTGAAGGGGATATAGCCTGGGTATATGTTACGCCTCAGGATATGCTGGACTGCGGAGCAGCCAATGAGGATCTTGAAGGGATTGTCAACTATCCCCGCAATATCCGCGGGGTAGAGGTAGGCATTCTGTTCAAGGTCATTGATGCCCATGCAGTGAAGGCCAGTCTGCGTTCAGCGGGCAAGGTGGATGTGGCGGCGCTGGCACAGGCCTTCGGTGGCGGCGGGCACACCCGTGCAGCAGGCGCCCGTATTAACGGAAGTCTGGAAGAAGCTGTCGCGCTGGTGCTTGAGGAGGTCAAACGACATTTATGAGTGAGCTTACAGGAGTTCTGGCTGTATATAAGCCGGCAGGGTTCACTTCACATGATGTTGTAGCCAAGGCACGGCGGATTCTGGGCATGAAGCGGATCGGACATACCGGGACACTTGATCCTCAGGTGACCGGGGTGCTGCCGCTCTGTCTGGGCCGGGCTACAAGGGTAGTGGAGTACATCCAGGAGCTGCCCAAGGAATATGTGGCCACGCTGCGGCTGGGAATGGCCAGCGACACTGAGGATCTGACCGGGACGATTACGGAATCCGTGGAGGAGGTTCAGGTCACCGAAGCCGAAGTGCTGACTGTCCTGAACTCCTTCCAAGGCGTGATCTCACAGGTGCCCCCGATGTATTCCGCAGTGAAGGTGGACGGCAAGCGTCTGTATGAGCTGGCCCGGGAAGGCAAGACGGTAGAACGCAAGAGCCGTGAAGTGGAGATTTATGAGATTGAGATGCAAGGGATGGTCTGGAACGGCAAGTACCCGGAGATTACCTTCCGGGCGCTATGTTCCAAAGGAACGTATATCCGCACCTTGTGTGTTGATATCGGACGTAAACTTGGCGTTCCCGGTGTAATGGTGAAGCTGGAGCGTACGATGTCGGCCGGGATTGCGGCCAGTCATTGCCTGACTCTGGAGCAAATTGCGCAGCACAAGGAAGCCGGCACGCTGGATGAGCATTTGATTGCTGCCGACGAGGCGATTTCCCATTTGCCCAGACATACCGTTGCCGAAGAGAAGAAGAAAGCAGCCCTGCAGGGGCAGCGCCTGTCGATTCGTTCGGTGATGCCGGAAGTGTCACAAGCCGGAGATTTCCGTCTCTATGATCAGCAAGGGGAGTTCCTCGGTATCTATGCTCTGGAGGCTGCCGGTGCTATTGCCCCGGTCAAGGTGTTTGCCCAGCTCTAAACTTTAATTTATTTGCGAATGTAGGTGAGAAACAGCGTGAGAACCGTAACGTTAAACTATCCGATGCTGCCGGAGACGGCGGCGCAGTACGCGCAGCCTCAAGTAGTTGCCCTGGGACAGTTCGATGGACTGCACCTCGGGCATGCCAGTGTCATCACATCTGCTGTTGCTCTTGCCGGCGAGGCAGGCGTACCCGCAGCGGTAATGACCTTCTACCCCCACCCCAAGGATGTTATGGGCAAAGGGGATTACGAGGGATATTTGACACCCTCCAAGGATAAGCAGGAGCTGCTTGCCGGAATGGGTGTTGAGCTTTTATATATCATTGCATTTAATGAAGAACTCTCCCGGGTGAGTCCGGCAGACTTTGTCTCTGTAATGCTGCGGCCGCTGCAGATTATAACTGCGGTTGTAGGGTTCGACTTCCGCTTCGGTTACAGGGGCGGGGGGGATGCGGACATGCTGGCGGAACTGGGACAGGGTGCGATGAAGGTAGAGACAGTCGCCCCGTTCCTGCTTGACGGAGAGAAGGTCAGCAGCTCCGGTATCCGCAAGAGCCTGCTGAGCGGGGATCTGGATAAGGCGAATGCCTGGTTTGGACGTTGTTATCACCTGCGCGGTGTAGTGGGGCACGGGGAGAAGCGGGGCCGGACCATCGGCTTTCCGACGGCGAACCTGCAGCTTGAAGACCGCTATGTTATTCCGGCCAAGGGCGTATATGCCGTGAAAGTCTTTTATAAGGAAGACATCTTGTACGGGGTAATGAATGTCGGGGTGAAGCCAACGTTTCACGAAGGCGTGACCACGCCAAGCTTTGAGGTTCACCTGTTTGATTTTGCCGGAGATATCTATGGGCAGGAGCTTAAGGTGGAACTGGTGTCTTATATCCGCTCTGAGCGCAAGTTCGGGTCTATTGATGCTTTGATTGCACAGATCGGTGCAGATGCTGAGACGGCCAAAGCTCTTCTGGGATATCATTCCTGATCTTTCCGGACAAGCCGTTTACATTTGCCTGCGAAGGTGCTATACTGATTAACGTTGCTGGAATGACAGCAGCAGAACCTTAGCTTGGTTGCTTGTTCTCACCGACGGTGACGAGGCTACTGGCGATTATAATGAAGGAGGTGAACAGGATGGCATTGACTCAAGAACGTAAACACCAATTGATTGACGAGCACAAAACTCATGAATCCGACACTGGATCCCCTGAGGTGCAAGTTGCTATCCTTACGGAGAACATCGTTAATTTGACTGACCACTTGCGTACGCACAAGAAGGATCATCATTCCCGCCGCGGACTGCTGAAGATGGTTGGACAACGTCGTAAACTGCTGGCGTATTTGAAGAACAAAGACATCAGACGTTACAGCGCCCTGATCGAAAAACTGGGATTGCGTCGTTAATATTCCATAAGTAAGAGCCCTAAAGCAGCCTGGTTGTATACCGTATGTCCTTCATTACGAGCGACAGCGGGACAGCCGGGTTGCTTTTTGAAAATTTCGGGTAAACTTTTACAGTTGACAAGTTGATAGCATTCGCAAAAACGGCTATACCCCTCTCCGGAGGACAAGCCGTTTTTGCTTGTAGAACATACAGGAACGTATTATACCATTCAAGGAGGGGTTTTATGGAACAACGTGTGGAAATGCAGCTGGGCGGAAGACGCCTTGTGCTCGAAACAGGCCGTCTGGCCAAGCAAGCGAACGCAGCCGTGATGGTGCGTTACGGGGATACATCAGTATTGTGTACGGTTACAGCATCCAGTGAGCCTAAAGATCTGGATTTCTTCCCGCTTACAGTGAACTATGAGGAAAGATTATATGCAGTGGGCAAAATCCCGGGCGGATTCATCAAACGTGAAGGACGTCCAAGCGAGAAAGCCATTCTGTCCAGCCGTCTGACCGACCGTCCGATCCGTCCATTGTTCCCGGAAGGGTTCCGCAATGACGTTCAAGTCTTGAACCTGGTAATGAGTGTGGATCAGGACTGTGCGCCTGATATTGCCGCCATGATCGGTACATCCGCTGCGCTGAGTATTTCCGATGTGCCGTTCAACGGTCCTATCGGGGGCGTAGCTGTAGGCCGTGTGAACGGTGAGTTCGTCATCAACCCGGATGTAGCCCAGCAGGCTGTCAGCGATATCTATGTAGTTGTCGCCGGTACCAAGGACGCCATCATGATGGTTGAAGCCGAGGCCAACGAAGTGACTGAAGATGTAATGCTCGAAGCGATCATGTTCGGACATGACGAGGTCCGCAAGATTGTGGCTGTGATTGAGCAGCTCGTAGCCGTTGCCGGAAAAGAGAAGATGGCTGTGAAGCTGCATGCGGTGAATGCGGATGTGAATACAGAGGTTCGTGCTTTTGCGCAGAGCCGTCTGGTGGAAGCCGTAAGAATCGCTGAGAAGCATGCCCGTCAGGATGCTATCGATCTGGTGAACAATGAAGCAGTGGCGTATTTCGCAGAGAAATACATAGAAACTCCGGAGCTTCTTAAGGATGTTAAGGAAGCCCTGCATGATATCGTGAAGGATGAAGTCAGACGTCTGATCACGCATGACAAGGTTCGCCCTGACGGACGTAAGCTGGATGAGATCCGTCCGATCGAATGCGATACAGCCCTGCTGCCGCGCACACACGGTTCCGGTCTTTTCACACGCGGCCAGACACAGATCCTCAGCGTATGTACACTGGGCGCACTCGGTGATGTGCAGATTCTGGATGGTATTGATCCGGCAGAAACCAAGCGCTTCATGCACCATTACAATTTCCCTCCGTTCAGCGTCGGGGAAGCCCGTCCATTGAGAGCACCGGGACGCCGCGAGATCGGCCACGGGGCACTGGGTGAACGCGCATTGTCCAAGGTGATTCCAAGCGAGACAGAATTCCCTTACACCATCCGTCTTGTATCCGAAGCGATTGAATCCAATGGCTCCACCTCCCAGGCCAGTATCTGTGCCAGTATCTTGGCTATGATGGATGCAGGGGTGCCTATCAAGGCGCCGGTAGCCGGTGTGGCGATGGGTCTGATCAAGGACGGGGACCATGTCTCCATCCTGACCGACATTCAAGGTATGGAAGATCACCTCGGCGACATGGACTTCAAGGTAGCGGGTACAGCAGAAGGCGTAACGGCGATTCAGATGGATATCAAAATCGACGGCATCGACCGCAACATTCTACAGGAGGCACTTGAGCAAGCAAGAGAAGGCCGTATGTTCATTCTTGGTAAAATGAATGAAGCGATCGCTGCTCCAAGACCGAGCCTGTCCAAATATGCTCCGAAAATCATCATCATCAATATCAACCCGGACAAGATTCGTGATGTTATCGGTGCTGGCGGTAAAATCATCAACAAGATCATTGAAGAGACCGGCGTCAAGATCGACATCGAGCAGGATGGCCGCGTATTCATCGGTTCCTCTGACGAAGCCATGATCCAGAAGGCCCGTGGCATCATTGAAGGGATTGTGAAGGAAGTAGTGGTTGGTGAGATTTATGTGGGTACCGTCAGACGCATTGAGAAATTCGGCGCATTCGTTGAATTGATCCCTGGCAAAGACGGCCTCGTGCATATTTCCCAACTCTCCACAGATCGTGTGGCAAAGGTGGAAGATGTTGTGGCGATTGGCGACACCATTACCGTGAAGGTAACGGAGATCGACCAGCAGGGCCGTGTCAACCTCTCGCGTAAAGCGGTTCTGACTTCCGAGAGCGGAGCGAAGGCGTAAGAGTTACGCCGCCGCTTTTCCGTCATCCCAATTATAGATAGGAAGAAGAGACAGAAGCAGTACCGTTCTGGCTCTTTTTTTCTGGAAATCCAAGCATCGGTACGCTCCTGACAGGACGGCTAAGCCTTACCCGCTTGAAGGTGAAATCTATGCAGTATGCATAATTTGCACCATTCATACATAGGCTGGGACAAGGCGTCCCTGCACGGCTTGACCCTTGTGCGGGGACGGAACAGACCGTTTCTGCCGGGGAGGTAAGACGTCATGAAGACGGACAAGGCGGCGCTTGTGCTGGCTTGCATCGCAGTTGTAATCGGAATAGGGAGTACCAACGGACCCGTGAAAGAGATGATCGCCGGGTTTAAGCCGCAGGCGGATGCAGCCGTGATGAGCTATGCTCTGAATCAGGCGGAGGATGATCTGCGCGCGCAGATTACCCGCCGGGCCGAGGCACTAAATGCGCAGCCGGTGGATGCTGTAGTAGACCGGGTATGGAAAGCCATACCGGGGTATAACGGGCTTGAGATCGATGTGGAGGCAACCTACCGGAACGCGTTGCTGCGGGGACCTGCGGAGAGCCTCAAGCTGATGTACCGCCAGATTAAGCCTAAGGTCTCGCTGGATGATCTGGGGGCGCAGCCGATCTACCGGGGGAATCCAGCGAAGCCGATGGTCTCGATGATGATTAATGTGGCGTGGGGGAATGAATACATCCGGCCGATGCTGGATATTCTCGATGCGGAGAAGGTGAAGGTGACTTTTTTCCTGGACGGAAGCTGGCTGAGCCGCAACCAGGAGCTTGCAGCAGAGATGCTGAAACGCGGTCATGAGGTGGAGAACCATGCGTATACGCATCCTAAGATGAGTGCGCTCAGCCGGACGCGTGCCGCTGCCGAGATTGAGAAGACGCAGAAGCTGCTGAAGGAGAGTCTGGGTGTGACGAACAGGTGGTTTGCGCCGCCGTCAGGCGACTTTAACCAGCAGACGGTGGAGATCGCTGCCTCGCTGGGACTGAAAACGGTATTGTGGACGCTCGATACGGTGGATTGGCGCAATCCGTCCCCGGAGTCGGTGGTGGCCAAGATCAGCAGCCGGGTGGAGCCGGGAACTCTGATACTGATGCATCCCACAGCCTCGTCCTCACAAGCACTGAGAGGGATGATCCGGGGGATCAGGGCCAAGGGTCTGCAGCTGGGAACCGTCAGTCAGACGCTCTCTCCTGAACGTATCGTGACTGCGGAAGTTGAGTGAACGCTCTATATCTGATAGGATAAGAGGCGCGAATAATAAATACAGACAGAACCAGAGGCTGTGCCAGGAGGATTACACATTGGACAAAATATTATTATCGAACGGACTCCGGGTAGTGACCGAGAAGATCCCGACCGGCCGGTCCGTATCTTTCGGAATCTGGGTCAAGACGGGCTCCCGCAACGAGAACCCGCTGAACAACGGGATTTCCCATTTCATCGAGCATATGCTCTTTAAGGGAACCGACCGCTATAGCGCCAAGGATATTGCCGAAGAGTTCGATGCCATTGGCGGCAACGTTAATGCATTTACCTCGAAGGAATATACATGCTTTTATGCCAAAGTACTGGATGAGCATCTGCCGATTGCCGTGGATGTGCTGGCAGATATGTTCTTCCGCTCACGGATGGATGCCGAAGAGCTGGCCAAGGAGAAGAATGTCATCCTGGAGGAAATCGCCATGTGCGAGGACACGCCGGATGATCTGGTCCATGAGCTGATGTGTGCCGCCGCTTACGGCGAACACCCGCTGGCCTACACTATTCTGGGACTCAAGGAACGTCTGCTGGAGATGACCCCTGACGACCTGCGTGCGTATATGAAAGAGCAATACACCATTGAGAATACAGTTATCAGCGTTGCCGGTAATATTAACGACGGGCTGATCCCGTTGCTGGAGCAGCATTTCGGTTCCTTCACGAATCATGGGGAAGCGCCGGTGCTGACCGAGCCTGCATACCAGGGCGAACTGGTATTCCACAAGAAGAAGACTGAGCAGAACCACATCTGTATCTCTCTGCCGGGTGTCCAAAGCGGCGGTCCGCTGCAATATCCTATGGCGCTGCTGAATAATGCGTTCGGCGGCGGCATGAGTTCCCGGCTGTTCCAGGAGATCCGCGAGAAACGCGGTTTGGCGTATTCCGTCTTCTCGTATCACAGTGCCCAGGCTGACAGCGGATTGTTCACGGTGTATGCGGGGACAGCGCCGAAGCAGACCAAGGAAGTGACCGAGCTGATCAAAGAGATGCTGCGCGATCTGGCGGTGAACGGACTGAGCGAGGATGAACTGCGTAAAGGCAAGGAGCAGCTCAAGGGCAGCCTGATCCTCAGTCTGGAAAGCACGGGCAGCCGGATGAACCGGATGGGCAAAAATGAGCTGATGCTCGGCCGTCAGGATACGCTGGATGAAATGATAGCCAAAATCGGGGCGGTGACCATGGAGGATATCAATGCTCTGCTCGACTTCATGTTCGCTCAGCCGTTGTCTCTGGCAATGGTTGGCTCCACGGATAAAGCGATAGCCAATGTTAGGAGAGATGATCTTGTCACATTACGTACAAATTAATAAGCTTCCGGGGAATGAGGATGTCTCACTGCCCTGCAAAATGTCGGAGCAGGCCTCGGGGTATGACCTGTATGCGGCTGTAGGAGAGCCTGTGGTGCTTGCTCCGGGCGAGCGGACGCTGATCCCCACAGGAATATCACTGGCGATGCCGGCAGGGCTGGAGGCGCAGATCCGTCCGCGCAGCGGGCTGGCCCTGAAGCACGGGATCACCTGCCTGAACACTCCGGGCACCATCGATGCGGACTACCGGGGTGAAATTAAGGTGCTGCTGGTCAACCTCGGACAGGAGCCGTTTGCGATTGCCCGCAACGAGCGGATCGCGCAGATGGTATTCCAGACGATACCTGAGGTGACTCTGGTGGAAGTGGATGAGTTGACTGACACGGCGCGCGGAGCCGGCGGATTCGGGCATACTGGCAAATAGTATACGGGAATAATATTGGAAGAGTTAATACAAGCTTGCGGAAACTCCGCCTTCGGGTGCGTGACCGCAGGCTTTTTTGTCATGTTCCCGGGAATTCCTCTCCGCTCATCACCCATCGGCCGCTTCCGGCATAAGATGCTCTATAGTCGAATGTGGTTGTGGAAAGGAGCGTCATCCCTATGCTTACTGGCATCAGGATCGTGTTCCTGGGCGGGGACGCGAGACAAATTGAAGTGATTCGGAAATGTGTGGAAATGGATGCGGCCGTAAGCGTTGCCGGATTCGATAAGTGGGACGCCCCAAGCCCGGGGGTAAGCCTGGAACTGCTGTCGACCGAGCTGCTTGGTAAGGCGGATGTGCTGGTGCTGCCGGCGGTCGGCTGCGATGATGAAGGGTATATTAACGCGCTGTATTCTTCGGAACGGCTCCAGCTGCAGGAGGAGCATATCGCGTCCCTGCCGTCCAGGGCCATCGTGTACACCGGTATGGCTAAGAGCTATTTGCGCGCCTTGTGTGCAGGACACTCGCTGAAGCTGGTGGAGCTGCTGAACAGGGACGATGTGGCGATTTACAACTCCATTCCGACGGCGGAGGGAGCTGTGGTGATGGCTGTCCAGCATACGGATTTTACAATACACGGCTCCACCTCAATGGTGCTGGGGATGGGCAGGACCGGCTTCACCATGGCCAGAACCCTGCAGGGAATGGGAGCAACGGTCAAAGTGGGCGTCAGGAAGCAGGAGCATTATGCCAGGGCAGCGGAGATGGGCTGGAAGCCTTTTATGACGGAGGAACTGCTGCTGCATGCACCTGAGGCGGATCTGATTTTTAACACCATTCCCAGTATGATTATCAACGCACAGGTCCTGTCCCGGCTTCAGCCGCACTGCGTAATTATTGATTTGGCGTCCGCACCGGGCGGATGCGATTTCCGCTATGCCGAGAAGCGCGGGATCAAGGCGATGCTGGCACCGGGCCTGCCCGGGATAGTGGCCCCTAAGAGCGCCGGGATTATTATGGCAGGTGCGCTGGTACAGTCGATATCGGACGAGACTTTAATCAGGGGGGATGAATGAATGGATTGGCACGGAAAAACAGTAGGGTATGCCATTACCGGCTCGCACTGCACCTTCGCTGAGGTGATGCCGCAGATTCAGCGGTTCATGGATGGAGGGGCGAATGTGGTGCCGATTATTTCTGCTTCGGTCCTGAATACGGATACCCGCTTTGGAACCTCGGAAAATTGGTTAAAACAGTTGAAAGATATAACAGGGAATGATATCATTTCTACAATTGTTGAAGCGGAGCCGCTGGGTCCTTCCAAGCTGCTGGATGTGCTGACGATTGCTCCCTGCACAGGGAACACCACGAGCAAATTAGCGAACGCGATGACGGACAGTCCGGTGCTGATGGCGGCCAAATCGCAGATGCGCAACCAGCGTCCGCTGGTGCTGGCGATCTCGACGAATGATGGCCTGGGTCTGAACGCCGCGAATATTGCGAAGCTTCTGGTAGCCAAACATATCTATTTCGTCCCCTTCGGACAGGATAATCCCGAGGGCAAGCCGAATTCGCTGGTAGCACAGATGGATCTCATTCCCGAGGCCTGCTATGCCGCCCTGCAGGGGAATCAGCTGCAGCCTATGCTGGTACAACGGTTTCATTCCGCATAGCTCACATAAGCTTCATTTCTGCCGTCCCCAACCCGGGGGCGGCACGAACAATTTTACGCTATAATAAGAGTCAGGTTATCGCGCCTACGAATACTTCCGCCCCGCGGGGTGATTTATTTCACGTAGAGTTCAGTAGGCCTGCTGAGAGAAGCAATGGAGGAATTATACATGGGTATTTTGGTACAAAAATTCGGCGGAACCTCACTCTCCACACCGGTGGCCAGAGAACATGTGATCCGTCATGTCAAACGGGAGCTGGCCAGCGGGTTCAGCCTGGTGGTTGTAGTCTCGGCTATGGGCCGCAAGGGAGAACCCTACGCTACCGATACACTGCTTGATCTGGCGGTTCAGAGCGGCAATTCACTGCCGGACCGGGAAAGGGACTTGCTGATGTGCTGCGGGGAGATCATCTCGGCGGCCAATCTGTGCGGTCTGCTGGAGCAGGAGGGGATTCGTTCAACGGTGCTGACAGGGGCGCAAGCTGGGTTCCTGACAGACAACAGCTATGGCAATGCCAGAATTCTGGATGTGCGGACAGAACGCATTCTACGCGAACTGCGCGAGCATAAGGTAGTAATAGTAACCGGTTTCCAGGGTCAGACGGAAGCTGGTGATTTCACCACTCTCGGCCGCGGAGGAAGCGACACCTCGGCTACAGCGCTGGGAGCGGCACTGCGTGCAGATATGGTAGACATCTATACGGATGTGGACGGCATTCTTACTGCTGATCCGCGAATTGTCGAAGATGCAAGGCAGCTTACTTATGTCAGCTACACCGAGATTTGCAATATGGCGTATCAGGGAGCCAAGGTCATTCATCCGCGCGCTGTGGAGATTGCCATGCAGGCCCAGATTCCGGTGCGTGTACGCTCGACCTTCTCCGAAGCGGAAGGGACGCTGGTGACCCATCCGGAAGGCTTCAGTGATGTATCCCACGGAGTCGTGGACCGGTTCGTCACAGGGGTTGCGTATGTGAGCAATATTACGCAGATCTCGGTGGAATGTCCGGAGGGCAACGGAACCGGTGTGCAGCTGCAGATCTTCAAGAGCATGGCCGATAACGGGATCAGCGTGGACTTCATCAATGTGACGCCGACCGAGGCCGTATATACGGTATTTGACGACAAATCGGAGCAGGCGATTGCCGCGCTGCAGGAGTTGGGCCTGCGTCCCAAGAGCCTGTCCGGCTGTGCTAAGGTCTCCGTCATCGGCGGAGGTATCAACGGCGTTCCGGGAATCATGGCGCATATCGTCGAAGCGCTCAGCTCGCAGAATATCCAGATCCTGCAGTCCGCCGATTCCAATACAACCATCTGGGTTCTTGTGAAAAAAGAAGATATGGTGCAGTCGGTTCGAGCCCTGCATGCCAAGTTTGAATTGCACCGCTGACAAGGAGGAATTCAAAGTGGATTTCGGAAGACTGATCACTGCAATGGTAACCCCGTTTGACGGGGAGGGAGAAATCAACTGGGAAGCAACTTCAAAGCTGGTCGATTATCTGATCGAGGAACAAAAGTCCGAGGCGCTCGTCGTCTGCGGAACTACCGGCGAATCGCCGACCTTAACCGATGAGGAGAAGCTGAAGCTGTTCTCCTTTGTGAAGCAGCAGGCCGCCGGACGCTGTAAAATCATTGCCGGTACCGGCAGCAACAGCACCAGACATTCCATAGAACTCACTAAGGAAGCTGAGAGAATCGGCGTGGACGGTGTGCTTCTGGTCGTCCCTTATTACAATAAACCGAATCAGGAAGGGCTCTACCAGCATTTCTCTGCGATTGCTGCTGCGACTTCCCTGCCCTGCATCTTGTACAATGTGCCAGGCCGTACTTCGGTAAGCATGAGTGTAGCGACCACCCTGCGACTGGCGGAGATTCCTAATATTGTCGCTACGAAGGAATGTGCCTCGGTAGATCAGATTACATGGATTGCCTCAGCTTGTCCTGAAGACTTCCATGTCTACTCCGGAGATGATTCAGCAGGCCTCGCCACACTGGCTGTGGGGGGGTATGGGATCATTAGTGTGGCCAGCCATATCGTAGGGGCGCAGATGTTGGAGATGATCGAAGCCTTCACTTCCGGGGATGTCCGCCGGGCCGGCGAGCTTCACCGGCAGCTGTTTCCCGTCTTTAAGGGGCTGTTCGAATGTCCGCAGCCGCTGCCCAATCCGTCAGCCGTGAAGTATGCGCTGGGGCTGCGCGGCATGGATGTCGGCTCGGTCCGCCTGCCGCTGGTATCACCGACAGCAGAAGAGGCGGCCTTCATTGCAGCTCTGCTAAGGTAGTCCCGGCAGGATGGATAGTGATTGAGTCCACGATAGTAACAACGGCAACCGGCCGCTCCACAGGAGCGGCCGGTTTTTAATTTATTTAGGGAATAACGATTTGCGTATGCTGTGGATGTCCCAAGCAGCTGATTTTATTTTGGCCTTTATTTCTGCCGGATGAACTCTATGTTAAAAAAGTCAGGCAATCCAGCACTTTTTTGCTTGTCTTTTCCTCAAATAATAGCTGAATGTTAAGGAAAGAATAGGACCAGGTACAGGGTGACTTGTCTTTTGCCAAAAAAATCATGTATAATGATCTTAAGTGACTTGGTGCGGTTAAATGAATATGCGGTAATCTTCCGGCAATGCGGATTGTTGCATTGTGAGACAGGATAGGTCCTTGAATAAGTCTGTGCTAAATATGCCGGATTTACGCGCGAGGGGCGCGGTGGTGGAATTTTGAGGGCAATTGCCCGCTTCAAGAGGATATTACTGCCCGGATTCGGGAGTTTAGGCCTGCGCTTATACAGACTTACCGGGAATTCCTTGTCGAATAAGGAGTTAACAGCATTTTGATGTATATTACAGCGCCGCTGAAATATTGAAGCTCATTGTTAACAAATAAAAAGTATGACGTCCAACATCATAGGAGGGTTAGATTCATTTGTCCAAAAAAAACAACAACAACGACAAACTGACGATATTCGCACTTGGCGGAGTCGGCGAAATTGGGAAGAACATGTATGTAGTTCAGTACGGCAATGACATTGTAGTAATAGACGCCGGCCTGAAATTCCCGGAAGAAGATATGCTGGGTATTGATATTGTAATCCCGGATATCTCCTACCTCACTGAGAACCGTGACAAGGTAAGAGGCATTGTCCTTACCCACGGCCATGAGGATCACATTGGCGGATTGTCTTATGTGCTTAAGAACCTGAATGTTCCTGTATATGGAACAAGACTTACCTTGGGACTTGTCGAGAACAAGCTCAAGGAAGCGAACCTGCTCGGTGAAACTAAGCGGATTCTGATTGACGAGAATTCAGAGGTGGAACTGGGTACTTCCCTTAAGGCTACTTTCTTCAGAACCAATCACAGTATTCCAGACTCTGTCGGAGTATGCGTCGAAACCCCGGAGGGCAATGTAGTCCACACTGGTGACTTCAAATTCGACCACACGCCAGTCAACGGCCAATTTGCCAATCTCCACCGGATGGCTGAGATCGGCTCGAAGGGTGTTCTGGCCTTGCTGTCAGACAGCACCAATGCTGAGAAGCCGGGCTTTACACCTTCGGAGAAGAATGTCGGCATCGTGCTGGAGGATATTTTCCGCAAAGCTGAACAGCGTGTAGTGGTTGCTACCTTTGCATCCAACGTACACCGTATCCAGCAGGTCGTGAACGCATCGGAAGCTACCGGACGCAAGATTACCGTTATCGGACGAAGCATGGTTAACGTAGTATCCATTGCTTCCGAGCTTGGCTATCTGCATATCCCTGACGGCATGCTGATTGAGCCTGAAGAGATGAACAGAATGGCTGGTAACCGCGTAGTGGTGCTGTGTACAGGCAGCCAGGGCGAGCCGATGTCGGCGCTGACGCGTATGGCGCGTTCCAGCCACCGCAAGGTGGACATTCTGCCGGGCGACACCGTTATTATTGCGGCTACACCGGTACCGGGTAATGAGAAATATGTTGGCCGTACCATTGATGAACTGTTCCGTCTGGGTGCCAATGTTATCTACAGCGGCTCCAACTCCGGCGTTCACGTATCCGGTCACGGCAGCCAGGAAGAGCTGAAGCTGATGCTCAACCTGATGAAGCCGAAATACTTCATGCCTATCCACGGCGAATACCGGATGCAGCGCAAGCATGCGCTTCTGGCCGAATCCGTTGGCGTAGAGCCAAGCAATATCTTCATTACTGAGCTTGGTGAAGTGATTGAGATCTCCGGAGGAGCAGCACGCAGAGCAGGCAAGGTTACTGCAGGCAACGTGCTGATCGACGGACTAGGTGTGGGCGATGTCGGCAACATTGTACTGCGTGACCGTAAGCTGTTGTCGCAAGATGGTATTCTGGTGGTTGTGGTTACCCTCAGCAAGCAGAACGGAGCGATTGTCTCCGGTCCTGACATCATCTCACGCGGATTCGTGTATGTGCGGGAATCGGAAGGCCTCTTGGACGAAGCGAACCGGATTGTCTCGGGTACGCTGCAGCGTCTGATGAGTGAGAAGGTCAATGAATGGGCTTCCCTGAAGACCAGTGTCAAAGACTCGCTCGGCCGTTTCCTCTATGAGCAGACCCGCCGCAGACCGATGATCCTGCCGATTATTATGGAAGTATAAGAGAAGCTTTTCTTAACAATATATCTTTGGCAATAGCCTCTTTTCCCGGAAATATTGGACGGTTTCCTGGGGGAAGGGGTTTTTTTGTATGTTTTGCATCTGCCGGAACAACATTTGGGCAACCTGACCGTTATACAGGCAAGGAGGTGCAGCATGGAGCCAAAAGACATGGAGAAGGTGCTCCAACCCAAAATGGCGGAGATCCGCCGCTACTTGATCCGCCTCGGCGCCGGGCCCTCAGATGCAGAGGATATAGTGCAGGATACCGTGTACAAGGCTCTGCTGTATTTGGAAGCGATCGATGAGCGCAAGTTCAGCGCCTGGTTGTATAAGGTTGCGATCAACCGTTATTTTGACCATTGCCGAGGGCAGAAGAGATATCAATATAACGGCGGGGAAGTGGAAGAACATCCGTCCCAGGAGCAGGAGCTGCCGGAGGCGGTACTGCTGCGCAGGGAGCGGAAAGAGGAGATTGAGGGAGTGTTGGCCCGGTTGAATCCGGTCAACAAGCAGCTGATTCTGCTGAAATATGAAATGGAGCTGTCCTACAAGGAGATCTCCGCTCTGCTCGGCATTTCCGAAGGAACAGTGAAAGCAACACTCTACCGGGCCAGACAGCAATTTCAACAATTATACGGAGGTGAGGGCGAATGACAGCCCCATGGGAAGACGCAGAAGATCAGAATATTATCCAGACCCTGAAGAAAACCAAACGGAAAAGCATGATCCGCAGCATTCTGATCTCACTTGGAGTCAGTATACTTACGCTGTTGATCGTCTTCTTTGGAGCAGCGCAGCTTGTAGGTCATCTGTCCATGAATGCCCACTATAGCGAACAGAAATACAGGATGATCAGCAGTCCCAATGAATACGAGTCCGGCTACAAGGACAACCGCGGTTTTTTGTCAGGCGTCCTGGAAATGAATACCTACAAAATCGTCGATGACGTACCTATCCCCTGGAAAACCAGATGGCTCAATTACAATCCCTGGTGGTTCCCTTTCACAACGGGTGCGTACGGCGGAGCATCGAATTTGACTGTAGAAGATCCGCGTATGGAACAGGAGGGGTACGAGTACTACCGGAATTATAATTCTGACAATGGTCAAAGAGAGATGGCCTTCTATATCCCGGGAGTGGATTACAACGGAAAAATCATCAATGATCTTCCCGAGCTGGACCAGATGAATGAAGACAAGCGGGTGGAGCTGGCGATATCTTTTGACAAGGACTATTCGTTCGAAGAGGTGAACCGCCTGCTGCCCGCTGGGTTGAAGCCGGTCTGGTACTGGGTCGATACGTATGATGATCGCGAGGGGTTCAGCTTCAAACCGTTTCCGGACGAGAATGATCCCGCTAAAATGAACTATCCGACCCCGATGAGTGCGAATTATGGAGTCTATGGCTTCGGGAACCGGCCGGATTGGGATCAGGCGAAACCCGAGGATTTCATCGGCGCAGTGCAGATTGGGGTAGACAAGAAAGACAATCACCACAGCGAGTATCAGCGGATCTACAATTATTTAAAAAAAGACAAGGATGCACCGCAGGACGGGGATGTACGGATACTGGGCGTGGTTGTGACCGGAACGGCGGACGGGTTAAAGAGCCTGAAAGGTCAGCCTTACGTGCGCGGAGCAGCGCTGGGGGCTGTAGTGGATAAGTATTAATTGCAGGGCGGCCGTTCATGAAACGGCCGTCCTCTGTTTTAGCAACAGAAAAAAACAAGGACAATCTATATAGTGCATAAGGGAGTCCCCCGGAATGTCATACTAACAGAAATTAGAAACCTGAAGCACACGGGTGTTGCAGGCAGAAGGGGAGCGCTGTGTACGATGGAAATCACAGAAGCAAGCAAGGCGGGCGGGGGACGCAACGAAGAGATTATGCCCGGCGAGATTAAACCCGCAGTGAATGAGCCAGTTCCGCCAGGGATGCCTGGACCTGTAGGGGTGCTGAAGGAGCTGGGGCAGACGGCGGTTCCGACCGGGGAGCCGGATATTTTTTGCATGACGATTATAGGACAGATTGAAGGTCATTTCGTCTTGCCGCCGCATAACAAAACCACGAAATACGAGCATATTATTCCCCAGCTTGTGGCAGCAGAACAGAACAAGACGATTAAAGGGCTGCTGATTATTCTCAATACGGTCGGCGGGGATGTAGAGGCCGGACTGGCCATTGCCGAGATGATTGCGTCCTTGTCGAAGCCTACGGTCACTGTTGTCATCGGCGGCGGTCACAGCATTGGTGTACCAATTGCGGTATCCTCCACCTATTCGATTATTGCCGAAAGTGCAACCATGACGATCCATCCGATCCGGATGAACGGCCTGGTGATCGGCGTGCCGCAGACCTTCGAATATATGGAGCGGATGCAGGAGCGGATGGTGAAATTCGTGACCTCTCATTCCCGCATTACGGAATCTCAGTTCAAGGATCTGATGTTCAAGACCGGAGAGCTGAACCGCGACATCGGCACCGCAGTGGGCGGCCAGGATGCCGTGAGGTACGGCCTGATGGATGAGGTGGGCGGGATCGGTGCCGCACTGGCCCATCTGAACCGGATGATTGCCGCTGCCCCCGCTCTGGCGAACGATTCGCTTCCGCAAGGGGGGCTGACCCAATGACCTTTTATACCATTCTGCCGATGGAGCAGGTGTTCGAGGGAGCGCTGAACTATGCCAGTCCTGTGCAGGAGGTAACCGTTCAAGGCATGCTGATGCAGGTAGAGTTGCTTGACGGAGGACAGGCGAAGGTGGTCCGGCTGCTGCAGTGTCCGCTGGATAAATATCTCGATGCCGCCTTCTCCCCGGGTGCAATTATTCAACTGGACAGCTAAAGGCGAACAAACCCCCTAAAGATGCATATTCTGACAAAAGAGAACATAGGTACGCCACGCCATTATATGGTATAATGTTGACTCGGGGGTGGCTGGCGTGGCTAAACGGAGAAGAAAGAAGAAGAAAGCGCTGCTGGGCAGTGTTTTAAAATATGAAATCTACGGAATCTTGCTGATTACGATTTCCGTCATTGCTTTGTCGGGGGAAGCGGCTGTCGGCCGCTCGCTCTCAAGCATGGCGGGTTATTTGCTTGGCAGATTCTATTTTGTGCTGCCGCTGGCGGGAACCTTTTATGGCCTGATGGTGATGATTCACAGGAAATGGCCGTCTACCTGGAACAGCCGCTATACCGGCGGCCTGCTCCTGCTGTTGTCTATGTGCCTAATGAGTACCATATCGGCGATGCAGCAGAAGCTCGGTCCGCTCGGGATGCTGCATCCGGGCAATGTACTGTCTCAAATACATAATGATCTATCCGGCGCCCTCTCGCCGGGTGCCGGCGACAGCAGCGTGTATATGCTCGGCAAGGACATCAGCGGGGGGTACATCGGGGCACTTGAATATGCTGCGCTCCTATGGCTGTTCGGCAATCTGGGTGCCAAGCTGCTGATGATTGTCCTGCTGGCAATCAGCTTCATGCTGATTACCAATCTGTCCTATGTGGAGCTGTTTACATTACTCCGGGTAAGAGCCGTCAAGCTGATTGAAGGTATAAAGCTGCGGGCGGCGAACCGGCCGGCTGCTGTTCCGGTGGTGAACAGCAGACCGGCCAAGGCCGGCAGAGTCACGGTGCCTGAGCCTGCGGATGATGACGATTATTTCGAAGAGGATGACGGATCGGGGCAGCAGCTGCCAAGACGCGGACAGTCGAAGCTGCTGGACAGAATAACCGGATGGTTCGGCGGGTCTGCCCGCCAGAGTCAGCCGGAAATTATGGATGATCCGGAGGATGAACTGCCGGATATCATCATTACCGATCCTCGCAATGGTCCTGTAATCTCCGGGCTGACAGCTGCAAGAGGGGTTCCTCCTGAGGAGTATGGGGAGGAGGACTTCCCGGATGAGGAGCTTGAACCTGTTACGCCGATCATCCGTGACTTCTTCGAGCATATCCGCTCTGAAGGGCTAAATGCCGAGGACCGGGAGGAATGGAGTGAATTCTCACCGGCAGCGCGGGGCGGTGTTGCCACAGGTACTGGCGCTGCCGAGCTGACGAGAACGGGAACAGATCCTGCTTCGCGCGGTGAGTCCGAAGAAGAGTTGCTGCCAGTGGAGCTGGACGGGCTGCTGGAAACGGCAGAGGATGGTGAGGCGGCTCCCATTATACCGCCCCCTCCGCCGCCCAAGCCGTACAAGCTGCCGTCCTTCCGTTTGCTGTCCAAGCCCAGTAACGGGGCGAAGGCAGGCGATCAGAATGACTACATGCAGACGGCGCGTAAGCTGGAGGCCACACTGGAGAGCTTCGGTGTAAGGGCGAAGGTGCTGGAGGTGGTCCGTGGACCGGCCGTGACCCGGTATGAGATTCAGCCGGATATCGGCGTGAAGGTCAGCCGGATTGTCAATCTTACCGATGATATTGCACTGGCGCTGGCAGCCAAGGATATCCGCATGGAAGCGCCGATTCCCGGCAAATCCGCAATCGGCATCGAAGTGCCGAATTCAGAGGTCTCGGTAGTCACCATGCGGGAAGTGATGGAGACACAGATTTTTCAGGATGCGGAGTCCCGGCTATCGATTGCTTTCGGGCGGGATATCTCCGGCCAGACGATTATCGGCAATCTGGCCAAGATGCCCCATCTGCTGGTAGCGGGAGCTACCGGCTCCGGTAAGTCGGTCTGTATCAACGGGATTATCACCAGTATTCTGTATAAGGCTAAGCCAAATGAAGTGAAATTCCTCATGGTTGACCCTAAGATGGTTGAGCTGAATGTATATAACGGCATTCCGCATCTGCTGGCTCCGGTCGTTACGGACCCCAAGCGGGCCAGCCTGGCCTTGAAGAAGATTGTGGTGGAGATGGAGAAGCGCTATGAGCTGTTCTCCAAATCAGGCACACGCAATATGGAAGGCTATAACAACTTGATGAAGGATAATCCGGCAGCGGTGCTGCCGTATATCGTGGTCATCGTGGACGAGCTTGCCGATCTGATGATGGTTGCGGCCAATGATGTGGAGGATGCGATCTGCCGGCTTGCCCAGATGGCACGGGCGGCGGGAATCCATCTGATTATTGCTACACAGCGTCCTTCCGTGGATGTTATTACCGGCCTCATCAAGGCCAATATTCCTTCGCGTATTGCCTTCGGCGTCTCCTCGAATGTGGATTCCCGGACTATCCTGGATATGCCGGGTGCCGAGAAGCTGCTGGGACGCGGCGATATGCTGTTCCTGCCGATGGGCGCTTCCAAGCCGATCCGCGTTCAGGGTGCTTTCATGAGCGATCAGGAAGTGGAGACGATTGTCCAGTATGTCAGCAGCCAGGGGGAAGCGAATTACGATGAATCGCTTGTGCCGGAGGTGGACGACACCATGAGCGATGACCAGGAGCCGCAGGATGAATTGTATGAACAAGCGGTTCAGATCGTGCTGGAAGCCAAGCAAGCCTCGGTATCGCTGCTTCAGCGGCGTATGCGGGTGGGCTACACCCGCGCTGCACGCTTAATCGACTCCATGGAGGCCAGAGGGGTCATCGGCCCTTACGAGGGCAGCAAGCCGCGTGAGGTGCTGATGTCGCTGGAGCAGTATCAGCACAATAGACTGAGTTCATAAACTGCAAAAGAGATGACCCGCAAGCCGGGTCATCTCTTTTTTGGCTACAACTATGAATTGGGGTTGAACGGTATTACTTCACCCGTGGTGCTGCAAGCAGGGCGTCCACAATGTAATCAAGCTGTGCGTTCAGGGAGTAGATGTCATTGTAATAGGATAATCCGAAGTCGATATTCATCAGCCGGCCTTCTTTGACTGCGGGAATACTGTTCCAGAGCGGGTCTCCCGTCAGGTCAGTCATCCCGTCATAGGAGGAACGGAAGATATAGTCCCCGCTGTAATCGGCAATGACTTCAAAGGATACAGACTCACCGCCAACATCGGTTTTACTATCTATCTTTTGCTGAATCTTCTCCGGTGCTTTCATGCCAAGATATTCATATAAGACCTGCGAGCCCCGGCCATATTGTTTGCTCATAATTACTAACATACTCCGCTCTCCACCGCCTTCCATGATGGAGATGGTTGAATCTAGAATTCCCGCCTCCCGCAGCTTCTGCTTGCTATTCTCCACTTTGGTATTGAAGTCGTTTAACAGGCTGGTGGCCTGATTTTCCTTGTTAAGAGTGTGTCCAATGAAGCTGACCCGCTCAGCAGTCGTCATTTTCTCATAAGGTACTAACACAGTGGGTGCAATGTCATGCAATGCATTGTAGGTCTCCTCGGAAGGAACGATAATCAGATCGGGATCAAGCGATAAAACGGCTTCCGGGCTGGCCTCGAACCAACTTCCCAGATTCTGTACATCCTTCAATTCGTTCTCGAAGGCAGCGCCTTCATTTACACTGGATACACCTACAGGCTTAATTCCCAGAGCAAGAACATCGCCCAGCAAGTACAGCACAACGACACGCTGAGGATCGGCGGGTACCTCGATGTCTCCTTTTACCGTAGAGATTGTCCGGGTCTGTGTCTCGGCTGCCGTGTTGTCGGGAGAAGGTGTGGCGAGTGCAGTGGCTGCGGGAGATGCGGTTGGCGACGGGCCGCCATTGCCTGCTGCATTGGAACCGGCATTTCCGGTGGAACAGGCACTTAATACTATGGTGAAGCATAACAACAAGGTGAACATTAGGGATGGCTTGGACGTTCTGAACATAGATGACGCTCCTTTTAGCTCATATTGATAATGATTATCATCATCAATATATCGGAGAGTGTCTTCACCGGCAATGTCATATACAGACAGCGCAGATGGCACATCCGGCCAGAGGGAAGCAGCCTGCAGGGAATTTTTATATCTCACCGGAGAGTTTCCGAAGTGCTTCCTGAACATTTTGCCAAAAGAGTACGCATCCGGGTAACCCACAGCCACAGCAATATCGTGCAGAGTGGCCTCTGTGCCAAGCAGCAGCTCACGGGCCTTGTCCATGCGGAGCTGAACCAGATATTGGGCAGGGCTGGTGTTCAGCCGCATGCGGAATAACCTTGATAGCGTCCTCGGACTGGTGCCTAGCGTGCCGGCCAGTGTATCCAGGGTGAACGGCTTACTATAAGAATCGTGCATATAGCGTATAGCCTGGTCGAGCGTATCTGCCCTGAGAGGCTGTAACTCCTGCCCCTGCATCTGATGAAACAGCTCATGAACCCACTGATAGAACAGGGCTTTGACATGCAGATGCTCAAGGTTGCGGCCTGTCTGCCACTGACCATACATCTGCTCTATAATCTCATACAGCGGCAGAGGGTGGGCAGGAGTGAAGTGATATGTCCCGGTAAAAGGCTTGCTGCGTTCCAGCAGTGCTGTCAGATTGCGCCGTGCAGGCAGGGTTAATGTGGAGCGGTACATAATAAGGTAATAATCCAGAATTTGCTCTGTTTTCAGCAATTTGATGGTGGCGCCTTTTCCCCCATGCAAGACATTGGAGCCGCTGAGTTCATACGGTCTGTCATCTATAAGCACAGTTGCACTGCCGCGTACGATATATATGTATGTACTAGCCGGAAGGCGGTACTTCAGCGGAGGCTGTACGGAAGTGAACGAGGCCTTGCGGATATCCATAACTTCTATTAAAGCATGGTTCCACAGCACGATATGGTCCTTAAAATCCATGATTGTTCTCAACTCCTGTTGGTTCATAACTCAAGTATAATTGATAATCGTTCTCATTTGCAATGGATTTACGCTTCCCAGTCTTACGGTCATGCATAGGAAGTCCTGCCAGTCGTCATAATAACTTTAGCCATTCATGCAGAACTTCCAAGAGAAAGGTAGAGCGAATCCTATGACAAAACATAAGCAGTGGATCATTGCCGCAGTAACCCTTGCCCTTGCAGCTGCACCGTTTGCGGGTGTCATCTTCAAAGATCATGAGGTGATCTATGCCAAGCCGTATGCCGCAGATCAGGCAGCCGCAGAACCTCTTTATGAAGAGGAGGAGGCCATGCCCGTGTTCGGCACAACTCCGCTTAAGGTTGGCTCCTCCGGGCAGGATGTCTATGAGCTGCAGGGAAGACTGAAGCACCTCGGTTATTTTAATGGGAAGATTGACAGCCACTTCGGCACCAAAACCAAAAATGCCGTCACCTGGTTCCAGTGGAAATTCGGCCTCAAATCCGACGGGGTAGTCGGGGCCAAGACGAAGCTTAAGCTGTACAATGCAACCAAAGCGTGGAAACCTACAGCACCCGGGACCACTACCGCCCAGAAAAAAGCGCCATCCGGCGCGGCCGCGGCCAAATCCAATACGGCTGAGCTCTCCTCCGGCAACACGATGGGTCTGTCCGACAATGATCTGAAAATTATGGCCAATGCGGTTTACGGCGAATCGCGCGGTGAGCCTTTTGAGGGACAGGTGGCTGTAGCCGCTGTAATTCTTAACCGTGTGAAATCACCGAGCTTCCCGAATACGCCTTCGGGCGTCATTTTCCAGCCTGGAGCCTTCACCGCTGTAGCCGACGGCCAGATCTATCTGGAGCCTAATGAACAGGCACGCAAGGCAGTACAACAGGCGCTGAGCGGCTGGGATCCGTCGGGCGGCTGTATCTATTACTTCAATCCTAAGACGGCAACCTCCAAGTGGATCTGGTCCCGTCCGCAGGTGAAGACGATCGGCCAGCATATTTTCTGCATGTAGCCTCCATCTGACCTGTATACATCCTTCCGTAAGAGCAACCGGTACGCTGTCCTCCGGTTGCTTCCTTACTTTGGAATGGTTTAGAATGGATAATACTTCATAAACTTGTTATAGAGCATCAATCCACGCCGCAAAGGAGTTTTGGACTTGACTAATAATGGATTTCAACATGGCAATGCCGCAGGCATGCGTATACATGTTCTGCCGACCAAGGCGTTCAAGACGTTCGCCATATCACTGTACGCAGGCGTTCCGCTTGAAGAACGTACAGTTACCTCTACCGCACTGGTACCGTTTGTGCTCCGGCGGGGTACAGCTTCCTACCCGGAGACCACCCAGTTCCGCGAGCGTCTGGAGGAACTCTACGGTGCAGGCTTCGGCTTCGATATTTACAAGCGCGGGGATTACCAGATTGTCCAGTTCCGGATGGATACGATCAACGATTCCTTTGTACAGAGCAAGGAGAGTCTGCTTGGGGAATCCTTTGCTTTTCTCGGAGAGGTGTTGACCCGGCCCCTGCTTGAGAATGGAACCTTCCGGTCTTCTTATGTAGCTACAGAACGCGAGACGATCCGCAAGAAGCTGGAATCCATTGTGAATGACAAAATCCGCTACGCGGCAGAACGCTGCATTGAGGAAATGTGCCGCAACGAGCCTTACCGTCTGCATCCCCTCGGCCAGCGGGCCGACCTGGATGCCATCACTCCGGAGACGCTGTACCAGACCTATACCTCCTGGCTGAATGGAGCTACGTTAGATCTGTACGTAGTGGGCGATACCACACCTGAGGAAGTCGAGAAGCTGGTTACGGAGCATTTTGGCCGGGCCCGTTCTTCCGAATCGGCACCGTATACCTCCAATTTCACTCCAACTGCAGTTACGGAAGTGCGGACGGTGGAGGAGAAGCTGGATGTGAGCCAGGGCAAGCTGAATATGGGACTGCGGACCTCTATTACTTACAAGGATGACCGGTATGCTTCTGCACTGATGTACAACGGCATTCTTGGCGGTTACCCGCATTCCAAGCTGTTCGTGAACGTGCGCGAGAAGGAGAGCCTTGCTTATTACGCCTCCTCCCGTTATGACGGGCACAAGGGCATCGGGACGATTCAATCGGGGATCGAGACCCAGAACTACGGCAAAGCCGTGGATATTATCCGCAAACAGCTGGAGGAGCTGAAGGCCGGCAATATCAGTGACCTGGAGCTTAGCCAGACCAAGGCGATGATCCGCAACCTGCTGTCCGAGATTCAGGATTCCGCGTTCGAGATGATCTCCTTCGATTTCAACCGCCAGTTATCCGGCAAAGACCGTTCCGCCCAGGAGCTGATGGATCAGGTTGACGGCATGGGAGCGGCTGAAGTGAAGGCGGCGGCGGACACATTCGAGCTGGATACGATTTATTTCCTGACAGGGAAGGAGGAATAGGAATGGAGAAGCTCCATTACGAAAGACTTCAAGAAACGCTGTATCACGAGGTTATGGATAACGGTCTGCAGGTGTATGTGCTGCCGAAGCCGGCTTTTCTCAAAACCTATGCCACCTTTGCCACGAAATACGGTTCGGTAGACAATCACTTCAAGGTTGCGGGCGGCGAAGAGACCACTGTGCCTGACGGAATTGCCCACTTCCTGGAGCATAAAATGTTCGAGGAGCCGGAAGGCGACATTTTTGCCACCTTTGCCTCCAATGGTGCGTCTGCGAACGCCTTCACCAGCTTCGATCAGACGGTTTACCTTTTCTCTGCAACGGAGAACATCGGGCAGAATCTCAGTACCCTGGTTGATTTTGTACAGCGTCCTTATTTCACTGATGAGAATGTGGAGAAGGAGAAGGGAATCATCGGCCAGGAAATTAATATGTATGCCGACAATCCCGACTGGCGTGTATATTTCGGTCTGATTGAAGCCATGTATGCTACTCATCCGGTTCACATCGACATTGCGGGGACCATCGAATCCATCTCAACCATCACCAAAGAAACGCTGTATACCTGCTACAATTCCTTCTACCATCCCAGCAATATGCTGCTGTTCGTTGTCGGCGGCGTGGACCCTGAGCAGGTATTTGAACTGATCCGCAGCAACCAGCAGGGCAAGAGCTATGAGAAGCAGGGCGAAATTACCCGTATCTTCGCGGAGGAGCCTGAGGCGGTAGCCTCCAAGCATGTGGAGAGCAGGCTGGCTGTCTCCATTCCCAAAATGATGTTCGGATTCAAGGAAAAGGTGGATGGACTGACCGGTGAAGCGGCGGTACGCCGGGATCTGACCACCAAGCTGATGCTGGATCTGCTCTTCGGCAGCAGTACGGCGCTGTATCAGAAGCTCTATGACGAAGAATTAATCTCCGACAGCTTCGGCCATGAATATAACAGCTCCCCTGAGTATGCCTTCTCGGCAATCGGCGGCGATACCAAAGATCCGGGGCTGCTGCTTGCGCGGATTAAAGAAGAAGTGGGACTTATTCTGGAGACGGGCTTCGCGGAGAAGGATTTCGAACGGGCCCGCAAAAAGAAAATCGGCGGCTTCCTGCGGATGCTGAATTCGCCGGAGAGCATTGCCCATGAGTTCACGCGTTACCAGTTCCGTGGAGGAGATCTGTTTGAAGTGCTTCCCCTGTATGAATTGATCACCCTGGATGAAGTCAATGCCCGGCTCCACGACCATGTCAATTGGGAGCAGCTGGCCGTGTCGCTGGTGGTGAGTCCTTAATGGCGTTACCGGGAGAGGACAGCAAACCGATTGGCGAAATGACAGTGCTCATTACCGGAGGCAGCGGGGGAATCGGCGGGGCAATCGCCGAGCGTTTTGCTTCGGTGGGAATGAATATTGTAATTCATTATATGAACTCGCACGAAGCGGCGAATGATGTGGCCCGGCGCTGTCTGGCGCTGGGAGCGAAGGTCATGACCGTCGCGGCGGATATGAAGGACCGCAGTCAGCTTGTGCGCATGGCCGAAAGGCTGGAGAGCAGCGGCATGATGCCGGATATCCTGGTCAATAATGCCGGGAAAGCCCATTATGGCATGTTAGCCGATCTGACCGAAGAGGAGTGGGACGATATCATGGCGGTGAATCTGAAGGGCACGTTCATGTGCAGTCAGATCTTCATGCCTTATATGGTCTCGCAACGGTACGGGCGGATTATTAATGTCTCTTCAGTGTGGGGGATTTCGGGCGCATCTTGTGAAGTGGCGTATTCGGCGAGTAAGGGCGGAGTGAATGCTTTTACCAAGGCGCTCGCCAAGGAGCTGGCCCCCTCCAAGGTCACTGTGAACGCTGTAGCGCCAGGAGCGGTCCACACGGCCATGCTGGCTAATCTGCAGGAGGATGAGTTAAAGATGCTGGAGGAGGAGATTCCTGCGGGGAGACTGGCTACCCCTGAGGATATTTCTTCACTTGTTTATTTTCTGGCCCTGCCTGAATCCGGTTATATTACCGGGCAGGTCATCAGTCCGAACGGCGGCTGGATTACTTAATTGCCGGTATAAAGTTACGCCAGTGACCGTGAGCCCCTCTGGAGAAATGCTCCAGCATAAGACCTTCCGGCTTGAGACATATTATAACTGTTGCTTCTAAATCTCAATATCATTACAAAGCCGAGGAGGATTTAAGATGTCAACAGATTCCGTAGTGAAGAATTTTGATACCTGGAAAAGCTTTCTGGGAGACCGGGTCATTCAGGCCGAAAAAATGGGGATGAGCGACGAGACCATCACCAAGCTGGCGTTCGAAATCGGGGAATTCCTCGACAAGAAGGTCGATCCGGGCAACTATTCCAACCGGGCCATCAAAGAGCTGTGGGATGTCGGAACGGATGACGAGAAGCATACCATTGCCGGACTCATGGTCAAACTGGCGAAGAAAAACGCATAGTGATGCGGAAGAAGCTCCCCTTGCGGGAGCTTTTCTGCAATTATTACAATCGTGTCCTTGCCTTTCAATTTTTTTTTATATATCATTAACATGACCCGTGTATCTGAAACAACATGCAGGGAAAAGGAATCTATGAGGTGCGCACAAGTGGAATATAAACAGTGGTATATGGAGTATAAGATACATAAGAACAGACCCGGTCTGTTAGGCGACATCGCGTCTATGCTGGGGATGCTGGAAGTCAATATTCTGACGATTAACGGCGTAGAAGGCAAGACGCGCGGTATGCTGCTGGAAACCAGCGACGATGAGAAGATTATGCTGATGGGCGAGATGCTCAAGAAAGTTGATAATATAACGGTTACGGCGCTCCGTACACCGCGTCTTGTCGACCGGCTGGCCGTCCGGCATGGACGGTATATCGACCGTGACTCGGACGACCGCAAGACCTTCCGCTTCACCCGGGATGAGCTCGGGCTGCTGGTGGATTTCCTCGGTGAGCTGTTTAAGAGGGAAGGTAATCAGGTTATAGGACTACGTGGTATGCCGCGGGTAGGCAAGACGGAATCGATCATTGCCGGCAGCGTCTGTGCGATGAAGCGCTGGACGTTTGTCTCTTCGACGCTGCTGCGCCAGACGGTCCGCAGCCAGCTCGCCGAAGACGAGATGAATCCGCATAATGTATTTATCATTGACGGAATTGTCAGCACTATCCGCTCCAATGAGAAGCATTATAACCTGCTGCAGAATGTCATGAGCATGGACAGCACCAAGGTGATTGAGCATCCTGATATTTTTGTGCGGGAGTCCGAATTCACCTTTGATGACTTCGATATCATTATTGAGCTGCGCAATGCACCGAACGAAGAGATATTGTACGAGTCGTTTACGACAAGCTACAGTGAAGATCTTTAATATATTTATTTTAGAATCCTAACTCACACAACACAACATTCAGGAGGTGATGGTATGTCGGAACTGGGCCGGCATTTGAAGGAGGCTCGTCTGCAAAAAGGGATGAGCCTTGATGATGTCCAGGAAGTTACAAAGATCCGCAAAAAATATTTGGAAGCCATCGAAGCAGGGGATTATAAGGTGCTTCCGGGAAGTTTTTATGTCCGGGCCTTTATCAAAACCTATGCCGAGGCGGTCGGGGTTAACCCGGATGAGCTGATGGAGGAGCATGGCAATGTGCCTGCCGCTCCCGTCGATACTACCATGGAGACCGTGATCCAGAAGCGGAGCCGCAAGCCTGAAACGGAACGGAACGCCAAGTGGCTGCCGACCTTGCTGATGTGGACCTTCCCGGTGCTGATCCTGGTGGTCATCTACTTATATGCCTCCTCAACGATGAATGATGAGGCCGACAAAGCAGATAATGGAAGCCTGACTACCGCAACGCAGGATCCGGCCAAGGTGAAGCCTACGGCAACTGCTGGCGGCGGCGGTGCAGTGCCGACAGCGACAGCTGCTGCGGCAGCTACGGCTGATGCAGGGGCCGCGGCAACAACAGCGCCTTCTGCAACTCCGGAGCCGTCTCCATCTGCTTCCCCGGGGGCCGTCACTGTGACTCAGGACCGCAAATCGGGCAAGACGACCATTTACAAGGTCTCTGCACCTGCCGGAACCCCGGTTCAGGTACAGATTGCCGCTACCGGAGTCAGCTGGCTTGAAGTGTACAAGGGCGAGAACTCCAAGGGGGAGAAGCTCAGCTTCGGGAACACCAAGGCCGGCGAGAATCTGAGCTTTACACTGGACAGCGGCGGAATGTATATCAAATCGGGATATTCACCGGCTACGGCAATTTCGGTCAACGGACAGGCTATCACCGACGGCAAAACCTCCTCGCGTCTGCTGCTTGAACTGGAAAGTGGGACGGACGGCGCTACTGGCGGGAGTACTACAGGAGAATAGTAGACCTGATGTATAGTCTTTGGCAGAATGGAGAACCTAGAAGTGTTTAACAGTTCTCTCGCCAAAGTGAGGTGTATTCTCTCATGACCGTCAGCTGGATTGTAACAGGGCTTGGTATTATTGTCAGTCTCCTGGGGTATTATTTAACACCGGGCGCCTGGGGATATGGTATTCTGGGCTTTGGACTGGCACATGTTCTGCTGGGGATTCTGGATATGTTTCGGGCTCCTGCACGCAGCAGATAATATTAAGAGGTTAAGCGTCTCCCGGACGGGTTCCGGGAGGCGTGTTTTTAGGTGTAAATATAAGAATTTATATGTTCACGCTATAAATTATCCTTCTATTTCTCGCTGAAACGGTACCGTCCTTACAAAGGACGGCAAAGCCGTTTCCACTTGACTCTTTTCCAGTATTAGACTTAATAGCCCCTATCTCATATAATAGGAACAGACTAATTGTAGTAAAGGATGTGGAACGATGAGTTCGGAAAGTTCATTTGATATCGTATCCAAGATGGATATGCAGGAGTTGACCAATGCGGTTCATCAGACCGAGAAGGAGATTGATAACCGGTTTGATTTCAAGAACAGCAAGAGCAGCCTGAAGCTGGAGAAGGATGCGCTTGTAGTCGCCTCAGAGGATGAATACAAGCTGAATGCAGTGATTGATATCCTTCAGACCAAGATGGTGAAGCGGGGAATCACGCTGAAGAATATGGATTTCGGCAAAGTGGAGCCGGCATCACTCGGCACCGTGCGCCAGCGGCTGGGGCTGCGGCAAGGAATAGATCAGGAGAACGCGAAGAAGATCAATATTCTGATCCGCGATTCCAAGCTTAAGGTCAAGAGCACGATCCAGGGCGACCAGATCCGTGTGACCGGCAAAAGCCGCGACGATCTCCAGCAGATTATCCAGCTCTTGCGCAAAGCTGATTTGCCGCTGGATTTACAGTTTAACAATTTAAAGTAAGACCATGTGCCCCGCAGTGTATACTTACCTTACTTGCGGGGTGCTTCATGTTTTTTTGACACTTATTTATGGCTATAATATACTAGCTAAGCAGTTTTGAAGAAAATGCTGGAATACCGGATTTGAATGGACTAGGGGAGGAACCTTCAGTGAATTTACCCAACCGTATCACATTATCGCGCATTTGCCTTATCCCAATCATGATGTTTTTTCTGCTGGTGGACTTCAGCTTCTATCCGGAACCGATACATTGGGGCTCCTTTCAGCTTTCAATTAATCATTTGGTCGCGGCGGTTATTTTTCTGCTGGCAGCCAGTACCGATGGAATTGATGGTTACATAGCCAGAAAGTATAACATGGTCACCAATCTGGGTAAGCTGCTCGATCCGCTTGCAGACAAGCTGCTGGTCTCAGCCGTGCTGATCTCGCTGGTCGAGCTGGGAAGATGCGACTCCTGGATTGCCATCGTCATCATCAGCCGCGAGTTTGCCGTGACCGGCCTGCGCCAGGTGGCACTGCTGGAAGGGAAGGTAGTGGCAGCAAGCAAATGGGGAAAGGTAAAGACAGTGATTCAGATTGTTGCCATTTCACTGCTGCTGCTTAATAATTTCCCGTTCCAGTTCGTCAGCATCCCTGTGGATGACATTGCCATCTGGGCAGCAGCCATTGTCACCATTTACTCTGGTATTGATTATTTCGTGAAGAACAAGGATCTGCTGGATTTGAACAAAGCCTGAGCCGCCGGTTCGGCTTGAAGCCTGCAGGATTTCGACAATCAGGAGGAGGACGCCAGCTATGAAAGCAGAGATTATTGCCGTTGGTACAGAACTTTTACTTGGACAAATCGTGAACAGCAATGCACAGTTTCTTTCAATAGAGCTGGCTGCATTAGGCATTGACGTTTATTTTCAGACCGTTGTGGGAGACAACAAAAGCCGCCTTCTGGAGGCCATCAAGATTGCACAGAGCCGTGCGGATGTTATCATATTCACCGGCGGCATCGGTCCGACCGAGGATGATCTGACCAAGGATGCGCTGGCTGCAGCGCTGGGCCGGACCCTGCATATCGACCAGCTGGCCATGGACCATGTGCAGCGCTTCTTTGATGACCGCAAGATTGTAATGACGGAGAATAACCGTAAGCAGGCGCTTGTCATTGAAGGGACGACCCCTTTGTCCAATGAGACCGGCCTTGCTGTGGGGATTGCTTTTGCCGAAGAGGACAAATATTATATCGTGCTGCCGGGTCCGCCCCGGGAGATGAAGCCGATGTTCACGGATAAGGCCAAGCCGTGGCTGCAGCAGCATGCACTGACCAATGAAATGCCGCTCTACTCGAAGATGCTTAAGTTCGCAGGAATCGGCGAATCGCTACTGGAAGACAAACTGATTGACCTGATCCGCAGCCAGAGCGATCCTACAATTGCCCCTTATGCCAAGGAAGGCGAAGTGACCGTGCGCATCTCTACCAAAGCGCCGTCCGAGCGGGAGGCTATGGTCAAGCTTGATCTGCTTGAGAAGAAAATTGCTGACATTCTGCCGGAGAATCTGTATGCCAACATCGATGTGCCGCTGGAGCAGCTGATCGTGGACTGGATGGCGGATGCCGGACTCACTCTGAGCGCTGCCGAGAGCTGTACGGGCGGGCTGCTGATGGAGAGCATTACGAATATCCCAGGCAGCGCCTCCATGTTTGCCGGGGGGATCGTGTGTTACTCCAATGATATTAAGAAAAAACTGCTGAATGTGCCTTCCGCCATGCTTGAAGGCCCGGATGCCCCGGGAGCGGTGAGCCGCGAGGTTGCAGAAGTATTGGCTGAGCAGGTCCGCATGATTGCCGACACGGACTTCGGCTTATCGGTTACCGGTGTAGCCGGGCCGGGGTACTCTGAGCGCAAGCCGGTAGGCCTTGTGTTCGTCGGACTGGCTGAGCGGGGCTGCAAGACAGAGGTCTTCGAGCTGAACCTCAAGGGGACCCGGGAGAACATCCGCCTGCGTACAGTCAAGGCACTGCTGTACCGCCTGTGGCGGCGGCTGGAGGAACGCAAGGTGGCTACTCCGCTGGAAGGCTCGGCCTTGCAATAACTGTTCTGGCTGGTATATAATTCATCTATGCGGAAGAACCGTGGCTTGAGCAATCATGCTGCGGTTTTTTGTTTTATATAGGGTACACGATTGATTCTATGGGTTGTCCCTTATGTACCGGGCAGAAGAGCAACACCTGCTATGTTCTACATTCGGAAGGAGGCCTTGGTCTTACAATATAAGGGAGCATTATCCCTGGGAGCAAAAAAAACGAATGTATGTTCTAAAAAAGACTTGGCAAGACCTCCAAAACACGTTATTATAATACTATAAACAGTGAAGGAAGTGGTCTGATTGTCAGATCGTCGTGCAGCGCTTGATATGGCGCTTCGTCAAATAGAAAAACAATTCGGTAAAGGTTCGGTAATGAAACTGGGAGAATCCACTCACATGAAAGTGGAAGTTGTACCTAGCGGATCTTTGGCACTTGATATTGCACTAGGTATTGGCGGACTTCCCAAAGGACGTATCATTGAAGTATATGGACCGGAATCTTCCGGTAAGACAACGGTTGCGCTTCATGCAATCGCAGAGGTACAGAAGCAGGGCGGACAAGCTGCCTTCATCGATGCTGAGCATGCGCTTGATCCCAAGTATGCCAAGGCACTTGGCGTTAACATTGATGAATTGCTGCTGTCCCAGCCTGATACGGGTGAACAGGCCCTGGAAATCGCTGAAGCGCTTGTACGCAGCGGAGCAGTAGACATCATTGTAGTTGACTCTGTAGCAGCATTGGTACCGAAGGCAGAAATTGAAGGCGACATGGGCGATTCCCATGTAGGCTTGCAGGCCCGTCTGATGTCCCAGGCCTTGCGCAAGCTGTCGGGTGCCATCAACAAATCCAACACCATTGCGATCTTCATTAACCAGCTTCGTGAGAAGATCGGCGTTATGTTCGGTAACCCTGAGACGACTCCGGGTGGACGCGCTCTGAAATTCTACTCCTCCGTCCGTCTGGATGTGCGCCGGGTAGAGAGCATCAAGATGGGTAATGATGTCGTGGGTAACCGCACGAAGATCAAGGTTGTGAAGAACAAGGTAGCGCCTCCGTTCAAGCAAGCGGATGTGGATATCATGTACGGTGAAGGAATCTCCAGAGAGGGCAGCCTTGTGGATATCGGCACGGAGATGGATATCGTCAACAAGAGCGGTGCCTGGTATTCTTATGAAGGCGAACGTTTGGGTCAAGGACGTGAGAATTCCAAGCAGTTCCTGAAGGAACATCAGGATATTGCCTTGCTGATCGAGAACAAGATCCGTGAGGCCAGCAATCTGACGACTCTGGTAGCTGCGCCATCCGAAGCGGCTGTGGCTGCGGAGCAAGAGGAAGAAGAGAAGCTGCTGCTTGAGATCGAGTAATATAACCGCTCTAATCGAATAATGAAGACCAGATGGATAGGCGCCCTGTGAAGAGATAACAGGGTGCCTTTTCGTAAATATTTCTAGCTTAAGTAGGTGATTGACAGGATGGTTATACAATTGGATTCAGAATCCGAAGACCAGGATGAGCAGGTGCTGGCGGATTTCCCGGCAGATGTAGAGCTGGTAATTACACGGGTAGAGCGGCTCAAGAAGTCGAACTACCGTTATCTGATTCATTTCGGAGACTACAACATGACTGTTCATGAAGATGTCATGATTAAATACCGGATGATTACCGGAAGCACTTTTGTAAAGGCGGATCTGGAGGACATCGTTGCTGCTGACGAGCGCCAGCGAGCCTATGTCGAGGGGCTCAGGTATCTGGAGCGGAAGCCCAGAACCGCGCAGGAAATGGCCCGCCGTTTAAGGGAGAAGGAAATAGGGGAGACTGTTATTGCCGAAGTTCTGCTCCGGCTGCAGGAGGAACGTCTGCTTGACGACCCTCTGTATGCCAGGCAATGGGCGGAGCAGCGTATGCTGAACCAGCGAAAGGGCAAGATGTGGATTCGGCAGGAGCTGCGGCAGAAGGGGATTGATAAGTCGCTGATTGCGGAAGCGCTGGATGAGATCACCCCCGAGCAGGAACTGGAGAGCGCACTGCAGACCGGACGGAAGAAGTGGAATACGCTCCAGGGAGATCTGAATGACAAACGCCGGAAGACAGGGGCGTTCCTGATGCGCCGCGGATTTACTGGTGAAATGGTGCGTCAGGTCATTGGGATTTTGCGGGGTGAGGAGGATTCTGAGGGGGAAGAAGAGGAGTTTTACTTCCCGGATTGATTCTCTTGACTTTAATGCGGTTATCGACTCTCTTGACAAGGTCTTTTTATAAATAATAAAATATAACATGAATCGGCATAAACTAAGAATCCTTTTTCCTTCCCAAAAAGCAGACTCTTATGTTCCGGTTCGCGTACAACTCATATGAAATGTAATCGCCGGATAAGGCGGGCAATGTGCATGTGCAACATGTGCAGTATGGCAATCGGTGTATTACCGGTTTTTTGTATGGTGATGAACGGATAGTTTAACAACTGCACAAATACCCAAGGGAAGAACCTTGGAGGATATCAACGAGGAGGTGAACAGATGGAATCATGGATCTGGGTCATTATCGTTCTCGTTGTAGCTGCAGCATTCTTTGGATTCGGTTATTTTATTCGTAAATCCCTTGCAGAAGCTAAAATTTCAAGCGCAGAGAAAGAAGCCGTAGTCATCGTGGAGAACGCGAAGAAAGAGGCGGAGGCGCTGAAGAAGGAAACGGTACTTGAGGCTAAGGACGAAGTTCATAGAATCCGTACCGAAGCTGAGAAAGAAACTCGTGAACGTCGGAATGAAATCCAACGGCAAGAGCGACGTTTGCTGCAAAAGGAAGAATCGCTGGATAAAAAAATGGAATCGCTTGAACGAAAAGAAGAACAAGTAGCTAACAAAGAGAAACGAATTGATGAAACCCAACAGCAAATTGATGTCATTTACAAGAATCAGGTTACTGAACTGGAGCGTATCTCCAATCTAAGCATCGATGATGCCAGAAGTATCATTCTCAGTAATGTAGAACAGGAAGTTCGCCATGAAACTGCCCAGATGATCAAGGAAATCGAGCAGCAGGCCAAGGAAGAAGCGGACAAGAAAGCCCGCGAGATTATTACCCTGGCGATTCAACGCTGTGCGGCTGATCATGTGGCGGAAACAACGGTATCTGTTGTTACACTGCCGAATGAAGAGATGAAAGGCCGGATTATCGGTCGTGAAGGCCGCAACATCCGTGCGCTGGAGACTCTGACCGGGATTGATCTTATTATTGATGATACGCCGGAAGCGGTTATTCTGTCAGGATTTGATCCGATCCGCCGCGAAGTGGCCCGTACGGCACTGGAGAAGCTGGTGGCAGATGGACGTATCCATCCTGCACGTATTGAAGAAATGGTGGAGAAATCCCGCAAAGAAGTGGATGAGCGGATTCGCGAATACGGTGAACAAGCTACCTTCGAGGTTGGTGTTCACGGTCTGCACCCGGATCTGATCAAAATTCTGGGCCGTCTGAAATTCCGCACGAGCTACGGTCAAAACGTACTTAAGCACTCTATGGAGGTTGCTTATTTGACTGGACTTATGGCCGGTGAGCTTGGGGAAGACATCGTGCTTGCAAAACGTGCCGGACTGCTGCATGATATCGGCAAAGCGCTTGATCATGAAGTGGAAGGTTCGCATGTTGAAATTGGCGTTGAACTGGCGAAGAAGTACAAGGAACATCCGGTGGTTATCAACAGTATCGCTTCCCATCATGGAGATTGCGAGGCTACCTCGGTGATTGCCATGCTGGTTGGAGCTGCTGATGCATTGTCGGCTGCCCGTCCAGGTGCACGCCGTGAGACCCTGGAAACGTACATCAAGCGTCTGGAGAAGCTGGAGGAGATTTCGGAGTCCTTCGAGGGCGTCGAGAAATCCTACGCCATTCAGGCGGGCCGCGAGGTTCGCGTAATGGTACAGCCTGAGAAGATTGATGATGCCGAAAGCTTCCGTCTGGCCCGCGATATTACGAAGATGATTGAGAGTGAGCTGGATTATCCGGGTCATATCAAGGTTACGGTAATCCGCGAGACACGCGCTGTTGAATATGCGAAATAAATCAGGAAATCGGCCCCCTTGCGGGGCCTTTTTTCTTGCTTGCAAGCCAGGAGTTGCTGGTATATTTAATTACACTGAAGCCTGTCAGGCCATCCGTCATGCTCTCAGCACCGCAGGCGACTTGAAGTTTGGATTGGAGCAGAATAGGTGAAATTATACTTATGCAGCGATTTTTGGTTGGCGAATCATTCACAAACAAAAACGTAGGAGGAGAAGATCATTAAAGTTTTATTTATCGGAGACATTGTAGGCAATACAGGCAGAAAAGCGCTGCGTGAAATGCTGCCTTCCCTGAAAAGTAAATATCAGCCGCACATCATCATTGCCAATGGCGAAAATGCCGCTGCCGGCAGAGGCATCACCGCTGCTATCGCGAACGAATTCTTCAACTGGGGTATCCATGGTATTACGATGGGCAACCACACCTGGGACAATAAGGATATCTTTGAGTTCATCGATGACGAGCCGCGGATTATCCGTCCGGCTAACTTTCCGCCGGGGACACCCGGCCGCGGGTATACTGTCGTTAAGGGCAATGGTAAACAGCTGGCGATTGTGAATCTGCAGGGCCGTACCTTTCTTCCGGCGATTGATGATCCATTCCGGGTAGGCGAGGAGATTGTGGAAGAACTGCGCAGAGAGCATAAGTGCATTCTGGTGGACTTCCATGCGGAAGCGACCTCCGAGAAAATAGCGATGGGTTATTTCATGGATGGGCTCGCTTCGATTGTTGTCGGCACACATACGCATGTCCAGAGCAATGATGATGTGATCCTGCCGGGAGGTACGGCGTATCTTACCGATGCGGGTATGGTTGGTTCAAGGGAAGGGATTCTGGGTATGGAAAAGGATGCGATCATCTATAAATTTACAACTCAGCTTCCCTCCCGGTTTGTAGTCGACGAAGGCAAATGGCAGCTGCATGGTTTATTCGCAGAACTTGATGAAGCTACAGGAAAAGCGACACGACTGGAGAAGATCCGGCTGCGTGAGGATGAATGGGTGATGAGCTAGGAGTACCGTCCTTTAAAAGGACAGTAATGCCGTTTCTACTTGCAAATAGGTAATTCGGTAAAACTCATTTTGTTTTGGGTAAAGTGTGATATTTATTATATCGAAAAAGAGTATCTTTTGAACTATTTTCTCCAGAGAGGTCCGCAAAAAGAAGGAATTAATTCTTCTGAAGCGAATAACATCTACTGTAGTGGAAGAAGAACACCATCATTTTCCCAGGGGAGGTACTTACTATGGATGTATTAAAAGTATCAGCTAAATCCAATCCAAATTCCGTTGCTGGCGCATTAGCAGGTGTTCTTCGCGAACGTGGATCGGCCGAGCTACAAGCTATTGGAGCAGGAGCACTGAACCAGGCCGTTAAGGCCGTTGCCATCGCCCGGGGATTTGTCGCACCCAGCGGAGTGGACTTGATCTGTATTCCGGCTTTTACGGATATAGTGATTGATGGGGAAGACCGGACGGCAATCAAACTTATTGTAGAACCCAGATAATAAAGTGAATCATTTAGATTAAGCCTGTTTACACTGTAAACAGGCTTTTTGCTGTTCTGACTGATGTCTCCGTCAGGCGCATATATATCAAATAGACGCGGGCTGTCACCGGTTCATTCGGATAGTCAGAAGGTGAAGGAAGAAGGAGAGCTGACCTATGGTGGGAAACAGGAAGCTGAAGGTGGCGGATTTTCATTGTGATGCCCTGAGCAAGCTGCAAGCGAATCCAGCGATCGACTTCAGGGATGATCCCCGGCTGGATGTGACTGCTGAGCGGATGGCGGAGGGGAATGTCGGACTGCAGGTGTTTGCCATCTATTTGTCTGCGGTGCGCGGAAGGGCAAAATTCGAGGATATTCTCGGGCAAATTGAGTGCTTCCACCAAAAGGTAGCCGGTCTTGGAGGACTCCAGTGGCTGCGATGGAAGGAGGAAGTGCGGGAAGGCGGCTTAACTGCGCCGGCCTGTGGAATGCTCTCTCTGGAAGGCGTGGACGGTCTGGAGGGCAATCTGTTCTATGCGCAGTTGTGCTTCGAGCTGGGCGTGCGTTGCCTGGGGATTACGTGGAACTATGCCAACTGGGCGGCGGACGGTGTGCTGGAGCGGCGGAACGGCGGTTTCACCGAGCAGGGGCGGAAGCTGATCGACTGGTGCAACGGGAGTGGAATGCTGCTGGATGTGTCGCATTTGGCTCCGGCAGGATTCTGGGAGCTGCTGGAGCACAGCACCCGGCCGTTCATTGCTTCGCATTCGAATTGCGCTGCGGTATGCAGCCATCCCCGCAACCTGAGTGATGATCAGCTAAAGGCACTGATTGCAAAGGATGGGCGGATCGGGCTGACCTTTGTCCCCTGGTTCGTCCGGGATGGAGGAGGGGCCAAGCGGGAGGATATGCGGAGGCATATTGAGCATGTCTGTGCTCTTGGGGGGAGCGGACAGTTGATGTTCGGCTCGGATTTTGACGGAATTGACAAGTGGGTGGAGGGGCTGGAGCATCCGGGACAATATGCGGAGTTCGCCGATTTGCTGCTGAAATATTATCCCGAGGCTGATGTGCGGGGCTGGCTGTATGAGAATGCGCTGGGGTTCTTAAGGGAACAGTTGCCTTCTTCCGCAGGTTCAAGCTCTTTTCTGTCCAAGGAATGATTGGAAACTGGCAAAACCAGGATGTCCCATTCACAGAATCGTAATATGCCCGGAAAAAAGCTTCGCATTGTGATGCGGGTCTTTTTATTTGTGGGTAATTAGAGGTATAATGTTCAGTGGCTTGTACAGATACTAGAGAAAATTCAAGGAGTGACTTAAAAATGAGCAAGACTGTACCCGTAGGTGTGTCGGCCCGGCATATTCACCTTACGCAGGAGCACGTAGAAGCATTGTTTGGCCCAGGTTATCAATTGACTGAGTTCAAACCCCTGTCCCAGCCCGGACAATTCGCAGCGAATGAGCAAGTGGCTGTCATTGGTTCGAAAGGGAAGTTCGACAAAGTGAGAATTCTCGGACCTGCCCGTCCGGCTTCGCAGCTGGAAGTATCCCGTACAGACTCCTTCAGCCTCGGCGTGAAGGCACCTGTCCGTGAATCCGGCAATATTGAAGGAACACCAGGAATTACGATTAAAGGACCTGCCGGTGAAGTTGAGCTGGAGACTGGCGTTATTGTAGCAGCGCGCCACATCCACTTCCACACTTCGGAAGCAGAAGCTTGGGGCATTGCCGATAAGCAGCTCCTGAAGGTACGTCTGGGCGGCGAACGCGGTCTGGTGCTGGAGAACGTAATTGCACGCGTATCCGACAACTTCAAGCTGGACATGCACATTGATACCGATGAAGCCAACGCTGCCGGTGCCAATAATGGGGATCTCGCTGAAATCGTAGATTAGTATCTTACTTATAGTTAAGACAAGAGCAGGGGAGCCTTCCTCTGCTTTTTTGTTGTATTTTTTTTTGAAAGATAAGAATGTATATGCTTCGCATTATAATTATCCTTATCTTTCTCGCTGTAACGGTACCGTCCTCTAAAAGGACGGCAATGCCGTTTCCACTTGAAAAGAAAGAAATGAAAGTTTTCATATTTGTATTTCTGTGTTATCATTATGTGTTACAACTTTGCTGAGCGCTATGTGGAGACGCCGCAAAAGAGGTATTCGTAAATGGAATGAACGATTTGCTAATATATGTATGCACAATGAAGGAGATAAAATGACATTTAACGATTTGAATTTGATACCCCCGATTCTTAAGGCGCTTAGCCTGGAAAACTATACATCCCCAACCCCAATTCAGGAAGAATCTATTCCTGCGGCATTGGCCGGCAGAGATATTCTGGGCTGCGCACAGACGGGTACCGGTAAAACGGCGGCTTTCTCGTTGCCGATCATCCAGCTGCTGAGCCAGCAGCCAGGCAGATCCGGTAGCGGAAAGCGCATCCGTTCCCTGATTCTTACGCCTACCCGCGAGCTGGCGCTGCAAATTCAGGAGAATATTCAGGCCTACAGCAAGTTCACAACGATCCGTTCGACAGCTATTGTCGGAGGCGTATCACAAAAGGCCCAGGAGCGGGCGCTTGCGATCGGTGTCGACATTCTGATTGCCACACCGGGCCGGCTGATCGACCTGATCAGCCAGAAGCGTGTAGATCTGCAGCATGTGCAGATTCTGGTGCTGGATGAAGCGGACCGTATGCTGGACATGGGCTTCATTCACGACGTGAAGCGGATTATCGCCAAGATGCCGGTTAAGAAGCAGACCCTGTTCTTCTCGGCAACCATGCCTACAGAGATCTCGCAACTGGTGAAGACACTGCTGGTGAATCCGGTCAAAATCGAGATTACTCCGGTATCCTCTACGGTGGACAGAATCGAGCAGGCGATCTATCTGCTGGAGAACGGAAATAAGCAGAATCAGCTGAACCGTCTGCTGCAGGACCCGTCGATTGTATCGGCACTGGTCTTCACACGCACCAAACGCGGCGCGGACCGGGTAACCCGGGACTTAACCCGCATCAATATTACAGCACAGGCCATTCACGGCAACAAATCACAGAATGAGCGTCAGAATGCGCTTAGAAACTTCAAGAGCGGAGCGACACGGGTGCTGGTCGCTACAGATATCGCCGCCCGCGGGATTGATATTGATGAGCTCTCCCATGTCATCAACTTCAACCTGCCGAATATCCCGGAAACCTATGTTCACCGGATTGGCCGGACCGGCCGTGCGGGCATGAGCGGCATTGCCATCTCGCTATGCGAAGCGGAGGAAATTCCGTATCTGAAGGATATTCAGAAGCTGATCGGCAAGACGATTCCGGAGATCAAGGAGCATGCGTATCCGATGTCCAAAAGCAATCTAGCTTTGCTGGCCGACCGTCCAAGCAAGGCACAGGTCAAGCCGTCGCAGAAAGCCAAGACCAATCCGGCCCGCAAGCCGAAGTCGGAATGGTTCGCGCAAGGCAAACAGCAGAACGGCGGCAACGCAAGTGGTGCCAAGAGTGCCTCGGGCAGCGGTAATGCAGGCGGCGGAGCGAGAATTTCAACTGGCGGCGGCGGTTATACAGGCGGTGGAGCGAGAAGTACATCGGGCAGCGGCAATGCTGGAGGACGCTCAGGCGGCAGCCAGGGTCAGAAATCAGGCGGCAGCTCATACGGCCGTTCAAGCCAGTCGGGCAGCAGACCCGGTGGCAGCCAAAGCGGACGTCAGGGCAGCCGTCCGGCGGCTAACGCGGGGCGTTCGTAGTAGCGCAGCAGGCTTACTCTGTACAGCAATGCTATGACATCTCTAACTACAAACACCCGGCATTTTCAGTAGGATACTGAGAATGCCGGGTGTTTGTCTGTTAAATGGCTTCTTGTCTGGTGCTGAGCGCTTCTTCAGCAAGGTATGCACCCAGCTCTTCACGCAGCGCGGAACTGATGGAGGTCATTGGCAGGCGGAGTGTGTCTGAGGAGAGCTCTCCGAGTGCACTGAGCAGCCATTTGATCGGGGCCGGGTTCGATTCCTTGAACAGCAGCTTCATCAGCGGCACCAGTTGGTCATAGGCGGCTTGCGCTGCCTCAACCTGGCCAGCCCTGTACTGCTCGTAGATGCTGATGAAGCAGCCGGTATATACGTTGGCCGAGGCCAGCATGCCTCCGGCGGCTCCGTAGCCCAGCATCTCGAAGAAATGCAGATCATCGCCGCAGAGCACGGGCTTGCTGCCGCTCTTGGACAGCTCGGAGACCAGCAGGGGAGAGCCGGAGCAGTCTTTTAACCCTACGACATTATTCATCTCAAGGATAGTACGGGCGGTGTCCAGCGTCAGGCCGACCCCTGCGCGGCTGGGGATATCATAGGCCATAATGGGAAGGCCTACCTCTGCCGCCTTACGGAAATGAGCAATAATGCCCTCCTGTGAAGGGCGGCTGTAATAAGGAACAACCACCAGTGCGGCATCGGCACCTGCGTTCGCAGCCTGCTCAGTACGGGCTACGGTAGAGTAAGTATCATTCGTGCCCGTGCCCACCACGAGCGGGATGGAGCTGGATTTCAAGAGTTTCCGTGAGGCATCCACGAGTGTCTGTAATTCCTGTATATTGACTGTCGGCGATTCTCCAGTGGTTCCATTGACGACCAGACCTTGAATATTGTTCTTGATGATGTTGTTCACATAACGCTGATAGGATTCGAGATCAAGCTCGCCGCCAGCATGGAACGGGGTGACCACGGGAACATAGATTCCATAAATCTGTTCTTCTGTTAACATGAATATCGTCCTCCAAAAATGTGAAATCCTTTTGTTCTACTGTATCATGGATTAATGCATCGTTGTTAGCTATAATAAATGATGTAGGCTATCAATAATATTGATGTTAGGGTGAGACGATGGACTTAACTTATATGCGGACCTTCCGCGAAGTGGCCAAGCGGCAGAGCTTCACGCGCGCGGCTGAGGAGCTGGGCTATGCACAGTCCAGCGTCACGATGCAGATACAGAAAATTGAGAAGGAATATGGAGTGCCGCTCATTGAACGTCACGGCCGCGCCTTGCGGCTGACCCCGCCGGGAGAAGAACTGCTCAAGCTGTTCGTGGAGATTCTGGATCTCTACGACCGCTCCAAGGAAACGATCGCCCAGCAGATTGGCGGAACGCTGACCATTGGAACGATTGATTCATTGGCGGCTTTTTATCTGCCGCCGTTCCTGCAGCAACTGCGGACGATGTTCCCTGGTCTGAACATTCATCTGCAGACCGAGCAGGAGGCCAATCTGATCTCCAAGATCAGGGACGGCGAGGTCGATATCGGCCTTCTGCTGGACCGCAGCACGGCGGACAGCGCGCTTACACGGACCATCATCCGCGAGGAGCCGCTTGTCCTGGTGGCACCAGCCAGCCATCCGCTGGCCCGGCTGGAGCACGTGACACTTCAGGATCTGAACAACTGCGAGCTGATTGTCTCCGAGGAGAGCTGCATTTACCGCAGCCTGTTCGAGAACCTGCTCCGGGACCACGGGATCGTGTTCCGGATTGGTTTTGAGCTGTCCAATCTGGAAGCGATCAAACGTTGTGTACGCAATGGCCTGGGCATAGCGCTGCTGCCGCGGATTGTGGCTGAGGAGGAGATCGAGCGCGGGAACCTGTCCGAGCTGTCTTTTGCCCACCCGGAGATTCATTTCGATCTGCAACTGCTGCTGCACCCGAAGAAGTGGAAGTCACTGCCCCTCCAGTCGCTGATTCAGATGCTGCTTGAGGATGCCAAGGCGAAGACGGCGGTGATATAGAGCGGTGTTATAATAGGAAGGACAATGTCACTTACGGAGGTCATTATGGAGATTATTGAATTGCCTATTAAGTTTGAATATGAAGGACAGCCTTATCTGATCTATCCTAGCCTGATCGTATCCGGGGAAGAGCTGGTGCTGGTCGATGCCGGATATCCGGGGTTCATGCCGCTAATAGAGGAAGAGATACAGAAACAAGGGTATGATCCGGCGAAGCTGAGCCACATCATCATCACCCATTACGACGACGACCACATCGGATCTTTGCATGATTTCCGGGTGAAGTACCCGGCGGTTGCCATTATCGCAAGCGAAGCAGAAGCCCCGTCTATCTCGGGCGCGGCCGAATCGGAGCGGCTCGTTCAGGCTAAAGCGCTGCTGGCGCAGATGGCGGAGGATGAGCAGGCTTTTGGCGCAAGGTTTGTAGAGGAGCTTCAGGCCTTGCAGCATGTGGCGGTAGACCGGACGGTCAGGGATGGCGAGTGGATTCTGAATTCTAGGCTTCAGCTCCTTGCCACCCCGGGACATACGTCTGGCCATATCTCGCTGTATTGTCCTGAGCTGGGCAGTGTGATTACAGGCGATGCGGCGGCGCACGAGCAGAATGAGCTGGTAGTGGCTAATCCTCAGTACTGTCTGGACCTGGAGCGTGCAAAGCAATCTCTGGAGAGGTTACGAGCACTTAACGCACATACCTATTACTGCTACCATGGCGGACAATACCGTATCACACGGGAAAACACAGCTCACACAGATGCCTGCTGACCCTGTCCTCCGTGTATCTCTCCATAACCGGCCGCCCGGGATCAAGCTTATGGCCGCTGCTGTACAGGGCCGGGAGAATCTCCTCCCATGCCTGCTGAACGGCCTCAGCTGTATGCAGGATGGTAATTACCGCGTAGGCTCCGCCGGGAAGCTCTCCGTAGGGGATTGAGGCCCCGGCCGGAGGATTCTCAGGCAGGCTGATACAGGCATCATATCGGCAATCCTCCGGTTGTGTAGTTGAAGGGTTGTCCTGCGGAATGCCGAACAGCACCGCCGAGCCTTGAAGCAAGCCGTGTTCGCGCGCCCAATGCTTCAATTGTTCCATCGCCTGAGCGTTGCCAAGCCCGTAGGGACCTGTCTGCCGTACATAAGCTATGCGTGTTGCCGGAATGCTTTCGAGCTGAATGTTCATCTTGTTCATGATCCTTTCTGTGGTCAAATGGAGTACAATCCGAATGCTAACATGGACTAAAATAGAATTCATTTCTTTTTTTGTGGACTTCTTAGGCAGCAAGATATTGACATCAAAAACGAGAATATGTTATATAAAAGGGAGTGTTAGCACTCGGCTCTGTGGAGTGCTAAGCGATGCTCCGCAATCCGAAGGTTATTTTTGAAAGGAGATTTATTTATTCATGGCCAAAAAAGAGTTTAAAGCTGAATCCAAAAGACTGCTGGAAATGATGATTAACTCCATTTATACGCAGCGCGAGATTTTTCTGCGGGAACTGATTTCAAATGCAAGTGATGCCATCGATAAAATCTATTACAAGGCACTGGCCGACGAAGGCCTGGTGTTCAATAAAGAGGATTACTACATTAAAGTAACCGCCGACAAGGAGAGCCGCACGTTAACCATTGCCGATACTGGCATCGGGATGACTCAGGAAGAGCTGGAGAACAATCTGGGGATTATCGCGAACAGCGGCTCGTTTGCTTTTAAGAAGGATAATGAAGCCAAGGACGGCCACAACATCATCGGTCAATTCGGGGTCGGGTTCTATTCCGCATTCATGGTGGCGGACGATGTGACGGTGATCAGTAAGGCGCTGGGCAGTGAACAGGCGTTCAAGTGGGAATCCCAGGGTGCAGACGGCTACACGATTGAGCCTTGCGAGAAGGATGCGGTCGGTACCGAGATTACGCTGAAGATCAAAGAGAACACCGAAGACGATAACTACGACGAATTCCTCGAAGAATACCGTCTGAAATTGATCATCAAGAAATATTCGGACTTCATCCGCTTCCCGATCAAGATGGACATCACCGGCAGACAGCCCAAAGAGGGCGCCGAGAATGAATTCATCGATGTGACGGAAGAGCAGACGGTCAACAGCATGGTGCCGATCTGGCGCAAGAACAAGAAAGAGCTGACTGAAGAAGACTACAATAACTTCTATGCAGAGAAGCGCTACGGGTTCGACAAGCCGCTGAAGCACATCCACATCAGTGCCGACGGTGCAGTGGTCTACAACGCCATTCTGTTCATCCCGGAGAATACTCCGTTCGACTATTACACCAAGGAATATGAAAAAGGGCTTGAGCTCTATTCCAACGGCGTGCTGATTATGAACAAATGTGCGGATCTGCTGCCGGATTACTTCAGCTTCGTCAAGGGGATGGTGGATTCCGAGGATCTGTCGCTCAATATCTCCCGCGAGATGCTGCAGCATGACCGCCAGCTGACGCTGATTGCGAAGAACATCAAGAGCAAGATCAAGAGCCAGCTCCTGAGCCTGCTGAAGGATGAGCGCGAGCAGTATGAGACGTTCTATAAATCTTTTGGCCGCCAGCTGAAGTTCGGGGTCTATAACGACTATGGCATGGAAAAAGAAACGCTCCAGGACCTCCTCATGTTCCACTCCTCCAAGGAGAAGAAGCTGGTTACGCTGGCTGAATATGTAGAGAGAATGCCGGAAGACCAGAAGTATATCTACTATGCTTCCGGTGAGTCGGTAGAGCGTATTGAGAAGCTGCCGCAGACGGAAATGGTGCTGGACAAGGGCTACGAGATTCTCTACTTCACCGATGATATCGATGAATTCGCCATCAAGATGATCATGGCTTATAAGGAGAAGGAGTTCAGAAATGTCTCCAGCGGTGACTTGGGGATTGAAGAGAGTGCGGAGGATAAGCCGTCCGAAGAGGAAGAGAACGAGAATAAGGGCTTGTTCGAAGCTATGCAGGGCATTCTGTCCGGCAAGGTGAAGGCGGTCAAAGCCTCCAAGCGGCTGAAATCCCATCCGGTCTGCCTGTCCACCGAAGGCGAGCTGACGATCGAGATGGAGAAAATCCTCAAGGCCATGCCGAACGGCGGCCAGGATGTGCAAGCGGACAAGGTGCTGGAAATCAACATTCACCATTATGTCTTCAAATCGCTGAAGGCCGCGGCCGAAGGCGACAAGGAGAAGCTGGGTCTGTATACCAACCTCCTGTACAACCAGGCGCTCCTGATCGAAGGCCTTCAGGTCAATGATCCGGTACAGTTCACGAACGATATTTGTAAAATCATGGTCTAACAGCGGCGGTGCCGCCGGCTTGTTGACCCTGGCTTAATAAGAAACCCCGCGACCGGCTTAGGCCGGCGCGGGGTATTTTGCTGTCAAGCCAGGAAGATCCTGGCATCAGGATGAGGGGAGGGGACAAAGGACATCCTGCAGAAGGGAGGGACTGAGCGGGGCGTGTTCATAGCGACTTGAAGGTCTCGATGAATTTGACCGCCATGGAGGATAAATACTTATCCTTCATCCATACAGCAGCTACGCGGGTGCGCAGGTTCTCGCAAAGGATCTCTTTATAGATCAGGTTGCTGTGGTTGGCCAGCTCAAATGCTGATTTGGGCACAATCCCGATCCCGAGTCCCGCATTGGCCCACAGCAGCGTGGTCCGCGCATCATCGTTCATACAGAAGATCTGCGGCTCGAAGCCATGCTCCAGACAGGTCTCGCGGATGAGCTGCTCGAAGCGGCGGTAGATAATCAGCGGTTTGGCCTGCAGCTCACCCAGCTGGACAGCACTCTGGCTTGGGGCCCAGTCATAACCTGTGGTCATCACCGCGATCATCGGCTCCGAATGGAAATACAGGCACTCCAGATTGCTGGTGCTGAATGGGGTGCGGACAATGCCCACTTCAACAATGCCTCTGTTCAGCAGGTCGATAATCATGAACGTATTGCCTTCATGGATTTCAAAGGTTACACCCGAATAGCTCTTGTGGAACGCTGTGAGCGGCTCGTGGAGCAGGGTAGCGCCTGAAGAGGAGACCGTTCCGATGGTCAGGCTGCCCTTCAGCCCCTTGGCGTAATCACTGATCTCCCGGGCGGTGGAGTCCGTTAACTCCAGGATCTGCTGGGCCCGGTTACGCAGAATGATGCCGGCATCCGTCAGCTGAATGCTGCGCGGACCGCGTTCCACCAGCTTGACGCCGAGCTCCTCCTCCAGCAGCTTGAGCTGTTGGCTGAGCGGCGGCTGGGCCATCTGCAGCTTCCTTGCGGCGGAGGTAATTTGTCCTTCCTCGGCAATGGCCAGGAAATATTTCAGTTGGCGGATATCCAGGGTGCAGCCTCCGTTCTCAAGGGTTATGACATATGTTATCCATATGGGATAGATACGAAACCAATATTATGAATATGTAAGCAGGTATGACATAATCATAACGGGTCTTGTGTTATTTTCAAGAGGAATTACATACTACGCTAAGTTAGGTGAGGATGAATGTGCACAAAATTGCTGTTTTCTTAAAACCGTACAAAAAAGAAGTGACGATCGGGCCGATTTTCAAGCTGCTGGAAGCCATTCTGGAGCTGCTGCTGCCGACCATTGTAGCCCTGATCATCAACAACGGAATCGCCAAGCAAGATAGCGGCTATGTCTACCGGATGGGCTCGCTGATGGTGGTCATGGCCATTCTGGGCTTCGGCTGCTCTATGGTATGTCAATATTATGCGGCACGGGCCTCACAGGGCTTCGGCACCTCGCTGCGCAATAAAATGTTCAAGCATATCTCTTCGCTGTCGTATGCCGAGCTGGATATTATTGGTACGCCTTCGCTGATCAACCGCATCACAAATGATGTCAACCAGCTGCAGGTGGCAGTCGCCATGCTGATCCGGCTGGTAATCCGTGCGCCGTTCATCTGTATCGGGGCCATTATTATGGCGATGATTCTGGATTTCCGCCTGTCGCTGATCCTGGTTGCCGCCACTCCGGTATTCGGAGTTATTCTATACTTCATCATTACGCGCAGCTCGCCGATGTACCGCAAATATCAGGCGAAGCTGGACCGGCTGGCGCTGGTGCTCAGCGAGAATCTCTCGGGTATCCGCGTGATCCGGGCCTTCGCAGAGAGCCGCCGCGAGAAGCAGCGCTTCAATGAGGCCTCTGAGGACCTGACGCTGACGGCCATCCGGGTCGGACGGATCTCCGCCTGGCTGGGACCGATGACGACGCTGGTAGTGAACGGAGCGATTATTGCTATTCTATGGGCAGGCGGCATTCATATTGAAGCCGGGAGCCTGTCGCAGGGTGAGATTATTGCATTCATTAACTATGTAACCCAGATCCTGCTGGCCCTGATCGTGGTCTCCAATCTGGTCATTCTGTTCACCAAAGCCTCGTCGTCTGCGAATCGCATCAATGAGGTGCTGGCCATGAAGGCGTCAGTTGCCGAGGTGCCCGCGGATACACCTGCTGCGAAGCGGGACGACACGGCGCCGGTGATTTCCTTCCGCAATGTTTCTTTCGGCTATAACACCACCGGTGAGCTGGCCCTGGAGAATATCTCTGTGGATATCCACAAGGGGCAGACGGTGGGGCTGATCGGCAGTACCGGCGCAGGCAAGACCACCTTCGTGAATCTGATTCCGCGCTTCTATGACGCTGTGGAGGGGGAAGTGAGGATTGAGGGTGTAAATGTACGGGGTTACCGGCTGGAGCAGCTGCGCAGCCGAATCGGCATTGTGCCGCAGAAGGCGCTGCTGTTCACCGGCACGATTGCTGAGAATATCCGCTGGGGCAAGGCGTCAGCTACCCGGGAGGAGATCATGGCCGCAGCGGCGGTTGCACAGGCTGAGGAGTTCATTGATCGGCTGCCCGAAGGGCTGGATACGCTGGTGGTTCGCGGCGGACACAATCTGTCCGGCGGGCAAAAGCAGCGGCTGACCATTGCCCGCGCTGTCGTAGGACGTCCGCCGATCCTGATTCTGGATGATTCCTCCAGTGCGCTGGACTTCGCCACGGATGCAGCCCTGCGCCGCGCACTGAGCAAGAACAGCACGGATATGACGATACTGCTGGTATCCCAGCGGGTAAGCACGGTAAGGCAGGCCGATCAGATTATCGTATTCGAAGAAGGGCGGATTGCCGGAATCGGCACCCATGAGGAGCTGCTGGAGAGCTGTGCAGTCTATCAGGAAATCTGCATGTCCCAGCTCTCAAGCGAGGAGGCTTTACAATGAACAGCACGATGACCTGGAAACGTCTGTTTCAATATACCCGCCAGTACCGGAAAATCACGTATGGCGCTATCTTCTGCGCAATCCTGAGTGTAGTTGCCAGCCTGATCGGCCCGCTCCTGATTGGCCGCGCCATTGACCACATGATCGGTCCGGACCGGGTAGCATTCCCGGAGATACTGCGCCTGCTGCTGATCCTGGGCACTGTGTATCTGGTCGGCAGCTTCTTCGGCTGGCTGCTCACTTATTACACGAATAAGCTGGCGTTCCGGACAGTCTATGATCTGCGGCGCGAGCTGTTCGATCAGCTGGACGCGCTGCCGCTGAAGTTCCATGATAACCATCCCCAGGGCGACAGCATCAGCCGGTTCGTGAATGACATGGATGCGGTCTCTGACGGGCTGCTGCAAGGCTTCTCCACGCTGCTGACCGGGATCGTCACCATTGCCGGAGCCATCGGGCTGATGCTCTATATCAGCCCTGTAATGACGCTGGTGGTGCTCTTGTCTGCTCCGGCGACCTTCTTCGTCGCCCGCTTCATTACGATGCGCTCCCAGCAGCTGTTCCGGGAGCAGGCCAAGATTCTCGGGGGGCTGAACGGCTATGTCGAGGAAATTGTCGGCGGGCAGAAGGTGGTGCAGGCTTACCATTACGAGGACCGTTCCTTTGCAGGTTTTGCCGAGCGGAATAACGAGCTGTACAAGACGGGGACGAAATCGCAGTTCTATGGCTCGCTCTCGAACCCGACCACCCGGCTGGTCAACAATGTCACCTTCTCGCTGATTGCGATGATCGGAAGTGTGCTGGTCATCGGAGAGATGTTCTCCGTCGGGGATCTGTCCAGCTTCCTGATCTATTCCAGTCTGTTCGCGAAGCCGTTCAATGAGATTACCGGTGTCATCACACAGCTACAGTCCGCAACCGCCTCTGCGCAGCGGATCTTCACTATTCTGGATCTCCCGCAAGAGATCCCGGATCAGAAGGATGCCTATGTGATGAAGAACAGCCGGGGAACGATCACCTTCGACAAGGTAAGCTTCGCCTATACACCGGAGCGCCCGCTGATCAAGAACTTCAGTCTGGAGGTGAAGCCGGGCACACGCGTGGCGATTGTCGGCCAGACGGGGGCGGGCAAGACCACGCTGGTCAACCTGCTGATGCGCTTCTATGAGGTGGACAGCGGAACGATCCGGATTGACGGAATAGATATCACTTCCATCACCCGGGACAGTCTGCGGCGCAATTTCGGAATGGTGCTCCAGGAGACCTGGCTGTATGGGGCTTCCATCCGCGATAATATTGCCTACGGCAAACCGGATGCCTCCGAAGCGGAAGTGATTGCAGCGGCTAAGGCCGCGAATGCGCACAGTTTTATCAAGCGGCTGCCTGAAGGCTACGACACCAAGATCAGCACCTCGGGCGACAATCTCTCCCAAGGCCAGAAGCAGCTGCTCACCATTGCCCGCGTCATGCTGGTTGATCCGCCGATGCTCATTCTGGATGAGGCGACGAGCAGCATTGATACGCTGACAGAAGTGCGGATACAGAAGGCGTTCCTGGCGATGATCACCGGGCGGACCAGCTTCGTGATTGCCCACCGGCTATCGACGATCCGCGAGGCGGACCTCATCCTGTTCATGAAGGATGGCGATATCGTAGAGAGCGGAACGCATGACGAGCTGCTGGAGAGCGGGGGCTACTACGCCCGCTTGTACAACAGCCAGTTTACGGCGGTGTAGGCATACGGTTAGCTTGAACAGCTGCGGCAGAGCTTCTTCGGAAGTCTGCCGCAGCTGTTTTTATTTTATGGGAAAGAAGAAGGAACAGGGGAAGTGCCCCCGGAAAATTGAGGGCGAGGAACAGCGACTTGAATGTATGCGGAAAACCGAACACAATCGCTGGCGAGAAGGCAGTTGTACCAAAGGTATGCGTAAAACCGAACACAATGAGGTGCACAAGTGCACCTGAATTCATCGGATGGGAGCGAAAAGCGGAAATGAGGTGCACAAGTGCACCTGAATTCAATGGATGCGGGCCAAATGGGTAAATGAGGTGCAGAAGTGCACTTGAATTCACCGGATGCTAGCCAAATGGGCAAATGAGGTGCAGAAGTGCACTTGAATTCATCGGATGAGGGCCAAATGGGTAAATGAGGTGCAGAAGTGCACTTGAATTCACCGGATGCTAGCCAAATGGGCAAATGAGGTGCAGAAGTGCACCTGATTTCAATGGATGCGAGCGAAAGACGGAAATGAGGTGCACAATCGCTGTCGAGAAGGCAGTTGGGCCAAATGTATACCGAAAACCGAACACATGGTCCTGAGGCCATGGCCGTTCGGGTTGATCGGCTTCCGTGCGCAGCTCAGGAATGATCCTTGCCTGGATGCAGGCGGCTCCGCATCACACCGGGAGTTACTCCATGGGCCTTGCGGAAGACCCGGATGAAGTAATTGGTCTCCATGCCGAGGTTGAGGGCGATATCCTGCACGGGACGCTCCGGGTCCTCGGTCAGCATCTGCATGGCGCGCTGTAGCCGCAGGTTCTGCAGGTACTTATGTGGAGTGACCCCGTATTCTTGCAGGAACAGACGCTGGAAATGCTGGACGGAATAACCGACGGCCGCCGCCAGATTGGTGATCAGCAGCGGCTCGGTGAAATGCTCGTTGATCAGGCTGACCGCTTTGTTCAGCGCATCGTTGCGGACATTCTCGTTCTCCAGCCGGGTCGCTGCACCAGTGGAGACTTCACTTCTGCGCAGCATCAGCAGCAGCCGGTACAGCGTCACTGACAAATCCTGCATCGATTGTTCCTCCTGACGCACCGAGCTGTTCCCGTTCACCGTGTGCCAGATCCCGCCGAGCATCTCCCAGCAGTCCTCGAACCGTTCAGGGCGGAACGGAGCCGGAGGCAGCAGACTTAGACCCTCCAGAACAGAGGCAGACTGGCTGCCGTGGAACCCGATGAAGCCGACATGCCACGGTTCGTGGGATAACGGATAATATTCATGCCCGCGGTCGGGCGGAAACGTATAGGCCATACCCGGCTGCAATAGCGTTTCGGTGCCGTCCTCCAGGTCCCGGAACCGTCCGCTTCCGCTGCGGATCAGAAAAATCTGATGCACCGGGAATCCGGCAGGACGCACATGGTGATACTGGATATGTCGGCCGACCGAATACGGGTAGAGCGGGAAAGCGCTCAGGTCACGCGGCATTTCAATAAGAGAGAAGGGGAGCATGTGAACACCTCATATTCATTTTGTGCTATGTTAACGCTATTATTATCCTACCATTGATCACAGATTATCCTATATTATAAATAGTATAAACGGTAACAAGCTACAGGGACAGAGCTACTTCAAGAGAATCTATCAGTGAAAAGTCCCATCCTGACATCTAACATCACACATAAACGAGAGGATGAAATCATATGAGCAGCAAAGTTCCTGCAATCAGCTGTAAGGCTCCTGTAATGCTTCACGGTGCCGACTATAATCCCGAGCAATGGCTGAAATATCCGGGGGTGCTGGAAGAAGATATCCGCATGATGAAGCTGGCAGGCTGTAATGTCATGTCTGTAGGGATTTTCTCCTGGGTATCACTGGAGCGTGAAGAAGGAGTATTTAACTTTGAGTGGATGGACCAGCTTCTGGACCGTTTTGCGGACAACGGAATTTACGCCTTCCTGGCGACTCCGAGCGGAGCGCGACCGGCATGGATGTCCGAGAAATATCCTGAAGTGCTGCGGGTGGAACGCAACCGGGTACGCAACCTGCACGGCGTCCGCCATAATCACTGCTTCACTTCTCCGGTCTACCGTGAAAAAACAGCGTTGATCAACTCCAAGCTGGCGGAGCGATACGCGCATCACCCGGCGGTAATCGGCTGGCATATCAGTAATGAATTCGGCGGGGAATGTCACTGTAATTACTGTCAGGATGCCTTCAGAGACTGGCTTAAGGTGAAGTACAATAATGATCTGGATGAGGTGAATCACGCTTGGTGGGCTACCTTCTGGAGCCATACGTACACTTCCTGGGAACAGATCGAGTCCCCTGCTCCGCATGGCGAGACACAGGTTCACGGCCTGAATCTGGACTGGCGCCGGTTCGTAAGTGATCAGACGATCAACTTCTGCCAGCATGAGATCGATGCGGTGCGCGGCTTCAACCCTGATCTGCCGGTGACGACCAACATGCACATGATTGACGGCGTGGACTATCGCAAGATGGCGAAGATCCTCGATGTCGTATCCTGGGATGCTTACCCGGACTGGGGATATACTGAAGACGATGATGACGCCCGGCTGGCTGCCTGGACAGCAATGCACCACGATATGTACCGCAGCTTCAAAAAGAAGCCGTTCCTGCTCATGGAAAGCACGCCCTCGCTCACGAACTGGCAAATTGTCAGCAAGCTGAAGCGTCCGGGGATGCACAAGCTGTCCTCGCTCCAGGCAGTGGCACACGGTTCAGATTCGGTACAATACTTCCAGTGGCGTAAAAGCCGCGGCTCCAGCGAGAAATTCCACGGCGCTGTGATCGACCATAGCGGACATACGGAGACCCGTGTCTTCAAAGATGTAGCAGAGGTGGGCCGTACCTTGGCGGGATTGGAGGATGTTGTGGGTACCACGACTCCTGCCGAGACCGCAATCCTGTTCGACTGGGATAACCGCTGGGCGGTGAAGGATGCCCAGGGTATCCGCAATTCCGGCCTGAAATATGAAGAGACCGTGCTTCAGCATTACCGGGGACTGTGGGAGCTGGGAATTCCGGTAGATGTGGTGGGCTCAGGCGATGACCTGTCCGGCTACAAGCTGGTTATTGCTCCCATGCTGTACCTGATCAGCGAAGAGAACGGGAAGCGGATTGAGAAATACGTAGAGCAGGGCGGCACCTTCCTCGCAACCTATTGGTCGGGAGTGGTCGGCGAGACTGATCTGTGTCACCTGGGCGGCTTCCCTGGACCGCTGCGCAGAACACTGGGCATTTGGGCCGAAGAGACAGAAGGGCTGCACAGCCGCGATCTGAACGGTCTGGTGATGGACCCGGGCAACAGCTTGAAGCTGAGCGGCGAATACGATGCGCATGAGATTGCTGAGCTGATTCATCTGGAAGGCGCTGAGGCGCTGGGCCATTACCGCAGTGACTTCTACGCGGGCCGTCCTGCACTGACTGTGAACAAGCTGGGAGCGGGTAAGGCTTATCATCTGGCAACACGCGTGAAGGACGCGCAGTTCTATGTGGACCTGTACGCCGCAATTACCGGAAAAGAGCGGATCAGCCGCACACTGAACAGTGAGCTTCCGACCGGAGTAACTGCCCAGCTACGCTCTGATGGCGAGCATGAGTATGTCTTCGTGCAGAATTTCAGCGGCTCCGAGCAAGTAGTCACGCTGGATGGACAGGCTTACACAGATGTAGAGTCTGGCGCAGACGCTCCGGCCGAGCTGAAGCTGGCAGTGAACGGACTGGCGATTCTGAAGCGCGCGGCTGTTAAAGCTTAATTGAAGCGTCTAATCGCGTAATATAGTTACATGTATCGGGCAAAGATACATTAAGATGCAGAAGGCAGAACCCCATCGTCGGGTTCTGCCTTTTGATTATTTCTGTCCATGACGCCCCCGCCCGGTGCTAGTTCCTCATACTCTATACAACCGCTCAATCCCCTCAATCACCCGCCTGAAATAATCATGCTCATGCGGGACAAATTGCGTGAAGTCCACCAGTTCGTCGATGCAGGTTCGTTCACCATTCGCGGTGACCCGGAAGCCCTGCACATGAAGCTTGCTGTCTGCTCCCGAGATGAAGCTGCGGAAGTCAGCAAAGCGGGCCTCTACAATTCCCGCCACTTCTTCCAGCTGCGGGGTGAATGCACTGAGCGCATAGCGGCTCTCATAAACATATACATGCGCCCGTTCACGGTCCATGAATCCGGCGTAATTCATCTGATAGGGGATGACCCCCAGCGGCTGCAACTCGTCAAAAGCAATCGCAAGCCCCAGCTCCTCCTGGACCTCACGGATACCGTCCAAGGCCGTCTCCTCCGCCAGCAGATGTCCGGCAGCGGTGATGTCGAGCAGCCCGGCATAATCTTTCTTTTGCTGACTGCGCAGCTGAAGGCAGATCCTCAGCCCGCTGTCATCCTTGCGGATGAACCAGCAGTGGAAGGTCTCGTGCCAGAGACCTTGGCGGTGAACCTCGTCCCGGGGAGCCGTTCCCGTACGATTCCCTTGTTCATCAAATGTAGTCAGTATTTCCTGGGCCATCATAGTTGCTCCTTCACAAAATGCCAATTGATCCCGTGCATGATACCACGCAGGAGTTGACGATAATTTATAAACAGTTTACCATAAACAAGGAAATACAATAATATCCAGTTAATTAGAGGGTGGAACCCTAGAGCGCTTGATGATTGAACAGGGGGCGCCATGAAGGCTGTGGCTTCGGCTTCGCTCTGGCCGGATTCCTGTTCTATATGTATAACAATTGAGGAGGAACGTTATTGACGCTGGTAAAGATGGACCGTATTCTTTTCGATTCCCTAAGCGCTGAGCGGCTCGGCTGGGCCTGTATGGAGCCGATCTTCCAGCAGATCCGCGCGAAATCTCCGGAGGTGAAGAATGAGGCAATTTCGTATCTTGGAAGAGGACAGAAGGCACTCTGTATGTTCCGGATTCTGTATGGCCATAGTTCTAACTCTGCGGAAGAATACTATGGCTGGATCTGCTATCTGCTGGATCAGCCCGGGCATTGGGAGGGGGTGCTGGAGGGACTGCAGTTTTTTGGAGACTCTGCGCTGATTCAGCTTCTGGAAGAGTCTAAGGAGATATTCGCGGAGAGGAATCGGCGGGTAGGACGAGGCTGGGGCGAGGCGGCGATCCCAGACCTGAACATAGATATCGAGCTACAAACAGCGGTAAGCAGGCTCTACACCCGGTATCAGCAGATTACAGCAAGCAGCCTGCAGATCATAGCGGAATATATCCGCGAGAGGCCCGAAGAATTCGTGGTCTTCAGTGAGCAGACAGCCTGATTTTTATTAAACGGCAAAAGAACCCCAGAGGAGCTTCAATCGAAGCCTCCGGGGTTCTTTAAGCTGTCAATGGCTCTGGCTAAACAATACTTATCTTGCCAACCAGCCGCCGTCCACATTCAGGATATGTCCGTTCAGGTAGTCGGAAGCAGCGGAGGCCAGGAATACGGCAGGGCCCTTCACATCATCGGCAGTTCCCCAGCGTCCGGCTGGAATGCGGTCAAGGATGGAGTCGGAACGGCTCTGATCCGCACGGATTGGAGCGGTATTCTCCGTAGCCATGTATCCTGGAGCAATAGCGTTGATGTTCAGGCCGGAACCTGCCCATTCATTGGCGAAGGCTTTGGTCAGACCGGCAACTGCATGTTTACTTGCTGTGTAGCCCGGCACGTTGATGCCGCCCTGGTAGGAGAGCATGGAGGCAATGTTGATGATTTTACCGTTGCCCCGTTCCAGGAAGTGGCGTCCGGCGATCTGGGACAGCAGGAATACTGTGTTCTGGTTGAGGTTAATGACATCGAACCAGTCTTTCTCACTGTGGTCCTTGGCCGGAGCGCGGCGGATCATACCTGCGCAGTTCACCAGGATATCGACTTTGCCGGTGAAGGCAACTGCTTCGTCGAACACGCCTTGAAGCGTGGAATGATTGCTTAGGTCTGTGGAGATACTCAGAGCTTTGACGCCAAAAGCTTCAGCGGCTGCTACGGTCTCGTCACTTGCATTCAGGGACACGCAGACTACGTCAGCGCCAGCCTCTGCAAAAGCAATAGCGATGCCTTGTCCAAGACCTTGGGCCGCGCCTGTTACGATTGCTGTTTTACCTGCCAAGCTAAATAATGATGACATATGATTATTCTCTCCTTTGAGCTATCTTAAATTAGCCGCATTCAATGTTGACGCCCGCCTTGCGGAACAGCTCTGCGGTCTCCGGGGCAAGCCCGCTGTCAGTCAGCAGCACATCGACTTCCTGCAGAGATGCGAAGGTGCGGAGCGCAGTCTGTCCGAATTTGTGATGATCGCAGGCAGCGAACACCTGCCGGGCGGTAGATACTAACGCCTGTTTGAAATCGATTAAGTCACCGGTATAGATGGACAGGCCATGTTCAATATGAACGGCTGTGGCCGAGAGAAAGGCTTTTTGAATATTAAGCTTCTGCACATAAGAGACGGCTTCGGGACCGGCCAGCATATTGCGGACACGGTAACCGCCGGGCACGACCAGACGGATATTATCTCTCAGAACCAGCTCGCTGATGATGTAGACATCATTGGTAATGACCGTAAGCGGCATATTCGTAAGCCGCCGGGCAATCTCAAGCGTCGTGCTTCCGCCGTCCAGGGCAATGATGTCATCCGGGGCGATATGTGCCAGCGCGCGCAGGGCAATCTCCGACTTCTCCTCCGCATATTTATCCAGCGGGGTACGCAGGGGCAGAATGCCGAACTGATCGCTCTGTGCCAGCACGGCGCCGCCGTGGACGCGCATAATCAGTCCCTGTTCCTCCAGCTTGCTTAAGTCCTCGCGGATGGTTTTGCCGGTGACCTGGAGCTTGTCGCTCAATTCGTTCACCGTTACATCCTTCTGGTTCAGCATAACTTCCATAATCATCTCGTGCCGCCGTATCGGGTTCATCCGCCTGCCTCATCTTTCCGTAGTTGATTTGCTTCTATTGTAATTCTTTCATCCCTACGGGGTCCATATCGTCATACCGCTTGTTGTCTCCGGCCATGCTCCAGATGAAGGTGTAGTTATGTGTACCCACACCGCTGTGAATGGACCAGCTCGGGGAGATGACAGCCTGTTCATTGTGCATCACGATGTGGCGGGTTTCTGTAGGTTCGCCCATCAGGTGGAAGACGATGGAATCGTCCGGCAGATCGAAATAGAAGTAGGCTTCCATCCGGCGCGGATGGGTATGCGATGGCATCGTGTTCCACATGCTGCCCGGCTTCAGCTGGGTCATGCCCATGACAAGCTGTGCGCTTTGCACGCCGTTCGTATGGATGAAGCGGTGAATCGTACGTTCGTTGGAATTCTCCAGACCGCCCATGGCCCCGGATTCGGATTCAGCCAGTGTAGTCTTTGTAGTAGGGTAAGACTGGTGTGCCGGAGCGGAATTCAGATAGAATTTGGCTGGCTTAGCGCTGTCTGCGCTTTTGAAAATAACATCCTTCGAGCCTTGGCCCACATACAGACATTCCTTGAAATCAACCTCATATTCCGTTCCGTCCACAACAACCGAACCCTTGCCGCCGACATTGATAACACCCAGCTCACGGCGTTCCAGGAAGTAGGTTACCCCAAGCTCCTTAAGGTCCGTGGTCAGAGCCACCTCGCCGTTCACCGGATTAGCTCCGCCGACGATCATGCGGTCTTCATGGGTCAGGACAAGCTTCAGCTCGTCTGGAGCGAAGATAACCGGGATATGGAACTCCTTGCGCAGGCGCTCAGTGTCAAACTGCTTCACTTCATTCGGATGTGATGCAAAACGTCTTTCCATCGAATATTCAGTCTCCTTAGAAAACATATTTTCGTTCGTATAGGTACAACTTAATCCATTTATGTTCATTTATCAAGCATAATCTTTTTTAGTACGTTTATTTTAGTTTATTTATTCGACGATAAGATTGCCATATGAACTGAAAGCATGCACAATAGAGCTGGAAAGCACTGAGAATACCCGGTGAAGTGTACCTGTAGAAAAGGGAGCTTGTTCTATGTATATACACTCAGGTGTGACTCCCGGCATAGGGGACTCATGATACAGAAAACATAGGTTGGAGGGTGAGAGAAATGGCAGACCTGCTTCACGATCAGACTTCTTATGAAATACGCCAGAAGGAAATTATTCTTGCAGTCGCAGTCGAGGCGGATCGTCTCCCGCTGCATAGCAGCGGACTCTGGTTCCACGATGATGTGCGTAACAACTTCTATTATGCTTCCTATTTATTTGCCGCTGCGGCGGATCATAGCCTGGAGCTCCCGTTCGCGCGGGAGGAAGCGCAGCGCAAGGCAGATGCCGTTCTGCTGGAGACCGTGCTGCTGCAGAACCGTCAGCCTGGAACGAAGCTGTACGGACACTGGCCGCTTGGGCTGAGTCCTGTCCCCAGAGAGGCGGCACCGCATGAGCTGCCGGTCGAGATCATGGGCAGCCTGATGGTCTGGTTCTGCAAGCGATATTCCGCCCGGTTCAGCGCGGGGCTGCGCGTAGCGTTCCATACGGCGCTCGGCCATATCTACCGCAGCGGCTTCTTCCGGAAGCAGGTAGCGACCTTCGGCCACCATGAAGCGAAATATACGGCGGCCAAGCTGATCTTCGGCCAGTTGTTCGAGGATGAGGAGCTGCGGGAAGACGGCCGTCACAGCCTGGAGATTACGCTTGCGCATATCCGTGCGAAGGGCATGCCGGAGTATGGCAGCCTGCCGTGGTTCTGGCACTGGGTGCAGGCATTCACCTGCGCCCGGGAGCTGGAGGAGGACAGCGGCACCAAGAGCAAGCTTGGCGAGATGCTGGACTTCCTGTGGACCGAGCGGAGCCAGTGGTATCTTCAAGGGGCCTGGGCGGGCGCCCATTCCCGGGGCTGGCCGCATGATGTTCCGGCGGACGGCAACCTGCTGCACGATTATGTGCAGTTCGGGGATTTCGCTCTTCCTAAGGAGATGCCCCGCACTGAATATGCCGGATTCCTCTGTTATGAGGCACCAGAAGAGGTACGCAACGCTGCCCTGAACCGCCAGCTACCGGCAGAGGTCTGCAGGCAGACGGAGAAGGTGGTTGAGGGAGCCGGGGAGCGCCAGCCGCAGCTGCATTCTTACGCCTACATCTGCAAGGATTACGCGGCAGGCGGGATGTGGGAGCGGGTGGAGGAATTCGACAATGAGCAGCTGCGCTGGGCCTTCTCGCTGCCGGTCGGCGCAGCGGAAGGTGTGAACCGGCTGTACTTTTTCCATCCCGGTCAAGGGTATCAGCCGAATGATCCCCGGCACCAGAGTCCTTATATGGAAGTGCTGTATCATCAGAACACCATCCTGTCGCTGTTCCCTGTGCCGCAAGGAGAGGACTCCGCTATTGTCGGTGTACTTCCGCCAGGCGAATGGGTCAGACAACCCAAGGCGTTGTTTGGCTATGCGGGCCATGTGTATTTTGCCGTCTATTTATCCCATGAGTATGAGCTGCTGGAGCGGAAGAACTACCTTGAGGTGACCTGTGCCGGGATGCCGGGAGGCGTCGTTGTCGAAGCGCTTAGCGCAGAACAGGCGGCGGAGCAGGGGATACACAGGCTGGAGGAATTTGCCGCAGCCGCCATGCGGCGGGCACCGGAATTTTCGGAGGGAGAGATCCTCTCGGCAGCATATACTGCCTGGTGCGGGAAGGAGCATTTACAGCTCAGCATAGGCAATGAACATGCGGGAATACAGGCGCTAATTAACGGCCAGCCGGTATCCTTTGAACATTATAAGGTCTGAACGGGAGGGCGCGCTCCCCTAGGGAGTCAGGATTTTTTCGGATTGGAACTATCTCAAATTTTAAGCTACAATGGACAAAGAGCCCGGGGGTTCAGCAATGGCTGCCGGGTTCTTTGCGCTACCCGCATAGGCTACATCACGGCGCAGCAATGAAGGTAATATCTTTAGCGCTGCAAGGAAAGAATAAGTTGACGAATTTGCAGCTGACGATCTACTACTGAAGACATGGGGGGAGCAGTGTGACAGAGATGGAATATCGGCTGGAGAAGGATTTTTTGGGCAGCAAACAGGTGGAGCATCAGGCCTATTACGGGATACAGACCCTGCGGGCGGTGGAGAATTTCCCGATTACGGGCTACCGTGTGCATCATGAGCTAATTAAGGCAATGGGGATTGTCAAAAAATCGGCTGCGCTCGCCAACATGGAAATCGGCCGGCTCTATAAAGGCCTGGGTAAGGTGATTGTCCAAGCGGCAGACGAGGTGATTGCGGGGACCTGGGATGAGCAGTTCATCGTGGATCCGATTCAAGGCGGCGCAGGCACCTCGCTGAATATGAATGCCAATGAAGTCATTGCGAACCGCGCGCTGGAGCTGCTGGGTAAGGCCAAGGGGGATTACCTGCAGCTCAGTCCGAACACTCATGTAAATATGGCGCAATCGACGAACGATGCGTTCCCGACGGCGATACATATCGCAACGCTCTCTCTGCTGGAGCAATTGCTTATCACCATGCGCAGGATGCATGAGGTGTTCCTGCAGAAGGCTGCCGAATTCGATCCGGTGATCAAAATGGGCCGCACCCATCTGCAGGATGCCGTGCCGATCCGTCTGGGCCAGGAGTTCGAGGCGTACAGCCGGGTGCTGGAGCGCGATATTCAGCGCATCGAGCATACCCGGTTCCATCTCTATGAGGTGAACATGGGAGCAACGGCCGTCGGTACCGGATTGAACGCCGATCCCCGTTATATTACGCGGGTCGTCGAGCTGCTGGCTGAGATCAGCGGTCTGCCGCTGGTCAGCGCGGAGCATCTCGTGGATGCCACGCAGAACACGGATGCCTATACCGAAGTTTCGGCGTCCCTGAAGGTCTGTATGATGAATATGTCCAAAATCGCCAATGACCTGCGCCTGATGGCCTCCGGCCCGCGCTCCGGCTTTAATGAGATTACGCTGCCGGCCCGCCAGCCGGGATCGTCCATCATGCCCGGCAAGGTGAATCCGGTGATGGCCGAGGTGATTAACCAGGTGGCTTTTCAGGTGATTGGCAATGATCATACGATCTGTCTCGCCGCCCAGGCCGGTCAACTGGAGCTGAATGTCATGGAACCGGTGATGGTGTTCAATCTGATCCAGTCGATCAGCATCATGAACAACTCCTTCAGGGTGTTCACTGACTATTGTCTGGCAGGAATCGAAGCCAACAAGGAGAAGCTTGCACGCGAGGTGGAGAGAAGTGTAGGCATCATTACCGCCGTGAATCCGCATCTGGGGTATGAGGTCGTCTCGCGTATTGCCAGGGAAGCTATTCTGACCGGAGAATCGGTACGGGCCTTGTGTCTGAAGTACAATGTGCTTAGCGAGGAAGAGCTGAATCTGATTCTGGATCCGTATGAAATGACCCATCCCGGTATCGCGGGGGCTGCACTTTTGAATCATGAATAAACATCGCGATTTGTGTAAAATCAGCGTTCCGCTCATGGTATAATAGACAGGAGCATTTACACCGGGCATGATCCTAAATTCTGTAATGGCTTACTGGAGGCAAAGTGTGGCGAAGGCAAAAGTGGCAAAACGTCCAACCCGCGACGAATTCGTGCTTGAGGAGCTGGGCAACCAGCTGGTAGAGGCGAAGCAGGAGGATTCCGAGATTCTGCTGAGTGTCTGGGGGAAGGAAGAAGAGGTGCGCGGAGTGATTGTGGAGATGGATTCGCGTACCGGCAGGGTGCATATCAGAAATAACGAAGAGATTATCAAGGTGCCGTTCATGGACATTATGCAAGTCAATTATCCCCGGGATTAGAAGGAATGGCAAATGAACAAAACCAATGCCATGCGCATACTGGATGCAAGGAAGACAAGCTACACTATCCATACCTACGACAATGAGGACGGATTAATTCACGGAACGGCGGTGGCTGAGAAGATTGGCCTGCCTCCTGAGACGGTATTCAAGACACTGGTCGCACATAGCGGTCCGCAGCCTTATGTCTATGTGATTCCGGTTGCGGAAGAACTGGATCTGAAGCGGGCAGCCAGAGCCGCCGGCGTGAAGAAGATCGAGCTGCTGCCGCTGAAGGAGCTGTTGAAGCACACGGGCTATATCCGCGGGGGCTGTTCCCCGGTCGGGATGAAGAAGCTCTATCCTACGTTTATTCACAGCAGTGCCGAGGAGCAGCAGAGGATCGCGGTCAGCGCAGGGCGGGTTGGCGTACAGATGGAGCTTGAATCTAAGCTGCTGGCGGAAGCGGTGTCTGCAGTATTTACTGATTTGATTAAAGAGCAATTGTAGCGGGTAAAGCCGGGACTCCTATGGGTATAGGGTTCCGGCTTTTGTTATTCGTTCGGGATTGATTTGGCGGCGGCGGGTACCCGGATCAACGCTTTGGACGGTTTGACATGTGAATCAATTATCGTTATAGTGTGAATAGGTTCACACTTCTCATTAAGGAGGAATTTATGCCGAAAAATACTTTCTTTCGTTTGGATGAACTAAAGCGCGAGGAACTAGCCAATCGTGCTATGCAGCTTTTTGTTGATCATCTGTACGAGGATATATCGATGAAGATGGTTTTGGATAGCTTGTCCATGCACCCCGGAACCTTCTACCGGTATTTTGAAGACAAGGATGATCTGTATTGTCACTTGATCCGTAAGGTGATGCAGAAAAGAGCTGCGTTTTTTAATACCCGTAATGAAGATTCCCTTTCCCGTTTCTTCCTTACAGGCTTATTGGGCAACGTTAATGGCGCTCTGACCGAGCCGCTGAATGAACTGGAGATCAAACTCACTGAAACATTTTTACACATTCCCGAGAGCATTTTGCTAAAAGTCTATCTGGAGGTGCTCAAGGGGCAGTCGTTCCCCCTTATCAAGGATGTTTTACGCCGGATGAGGATTGAAGGAGATTTACGGCCTGATATTGACGACGATCTGATTTCCTTTATGTTTGAGTCCATGCAGTTTAATCTAATCATGTTCTTTAGAGAATTTGATATTAAGGATGCTAAGCTGCAACAGAAGATCAGCAGGTACTTCACTGACTTTATGGGTCATGGGCTGCTGGAAGATCATAAATATGCTGAAATGGTCAGGGATTTCAAGAAAGCTAAGGAATAGACAGAATTCACTGAATAGAAGGAGGAACAAGAGAATGAAAGCTTATGACGCATTTCCAGAACCTGTTGGCGGTTATATTGCCGGTCGAACCCAGATGGATTTTGAGTATACGGCATCAGATCATTCAACCAGAGAACTGACAGCGTTTGTGTACTATCCGTCCGACAGTAGCGAAGGTAAGACTACATCAGTCTACATGTTTCCTGAAGTCCGCGAGATGCTCAAGGAGCAGCCGCTCGTCACCGGGTATATTACAGGGGATATTTTCTCTATAGATGTCAAGACCCGGTGTTACGATGACCTTTCGCTCTCTGCAAAGGACAAGCGCTATCCGGTGTTATTCTATGTTTGCGGCGGGGGCGGTTCTCCGGAGTGGGGGACAGTGCTCTGTACAGACTTGGCGAGCCTGGGATATGTTGTGGTAAGCATCGGCCATCCGAACAGCACAATGTACAAGCGCAAAGACGGGCGCCTGTTCAATGTATCCAAGGGTTTCTCGGATGCCATTATGTCGTTGGGGGAAGATCCGCAGATGCTGGCGCTGGCTGGTGCAAGGGAGATGCGGCCTGACGATGAGACGGCCATCCGGATGAACCGCAACGTGCTTGCACTCCCGGTAATTTCCAATGTTACAGAGTATAGTGAATTGCAGGCAGAAGATGTACGGGTTGTAGCTGATTATCTGTACACATTGGACGCTGGAGAGGTGGACTCCATCTTTAAGGGCAGATTGCTCCTTGACACCGGCATGGGCATCGTCGGACATTCGTATGGAGGGCTTACGGCGGCGATGGTTTGCCGGGATGACGAGCGGTTCGCCTGCGGGATTGGCTTGGATAGCGGTGCGTTCGGCCTTCTGGACAGCAACCTTAACAAGCCATTCCTGCTATTGTTTTCTGAACCGAACTATAATATGAATGCGATAATTGGTGCTAACAATAGCAGGGAGACTTATTATTTCTCTGTTGACCGTGTGGCCCATTTAGACTACTGCGATATCGTGTTTACAGGCGTAAATGAGGAGCTCCGAGGCGAACGTGATGCCGGGGAGATGCGAAATTTGATTACAGATTATTCGAAGAACTTTTTTGGTCATTATATCCTGCAGAACGCTTCAAATGTGGAAAGTCTGGCATACGATGGCGTAGACTTGATCAAGAAGACCGTACCTAAGGTTTAAGGATTGCGCAAGGTCCATTCGCTGTAATGGCCGGCTACGATCCGGATTTCGCGCTCATAGTGTGCCAGGTGGCCTTCTTCCACCATTTTGACAAAAGCGGGGTTGCCCGCTTCGGCCCCCTGCTTCAGCGTATCGCACATTGCGGTGAGCCGCCGGATCACCCATGCATCCAGATCTTCAGGGACAGGAAGTCCATAGGCTTCAAAAAACAGCTGAATCCGCCGCTGCCGGTCCGCCGCATGCAGGTCTGCCTGGTAAGGTACCGTGGAGCCTGTCAGATAGTCAGGTGCGAAGCCGGCAAGCGGAACAGTGGTGTAGAGGGTATAGGCAATATCCCACAGGCGCGGGCCCGGCCCGGCCATGTCGAAATCAATCAGCGCCACGGGTGTATGATGCCGAAACACCACGTTGTACAGCGCCGCATCATTATGGCAGATCACCTCATAAGCGGCTGGATCGGCATAAGGGAGCTGCCACTCCGTATGAATACTATCCGTCACGAATCCAACCGTTGCATCATGATAGCTGCGTAACAGACGCGCCAGGCCCGTGAGGGTCTCTTCAGACCACATGTAGGGCTCCAGCTCAGGATAGGTGTTCCCAGGAACCTCGCCGGGAATGAACGATAGAATCTCGCGCCCCGCTTCATCCACGCCCATGAATGTTGGTGCACCTTCGAAATTCTGCTGCTCCAAATGCTGTAGCAGTGCATGAATACTTGTGCTCCAGCTCCCCGTGGGACGGCGGACGGTGTCTCCCTTGCGGATAATCTCGTTTATATTTCCTCCGGTTAACTTCTCTTCATCATAAGGGTTCATTGGTTACAGATACCTCGCTTTATTAGTAGGCCGGCTAAGGCATCAGCTTCGCGGCGATTAAGCCCAGATACTCCTTCAGTGCAAGTCCGGTGGTGGAGACGGCTCCGGCGGACGGAGTGAATTTGCTTACATAGAGTGACATAGGACGGCTGGCCTGGAAATCTACCGGAAAAGGCTGCGGTGTAAGTCCGGCATGCTCGAACTGGACCATGCTGCGCGGCATATGGAAGCCGGAGGTCACCAGCACGGGACGGCTGAAGCCGTGTTCATGCATGAGCTTCGCGGTGTTGACCGCATTCTGCTCGGTGTTGAGCGAGCGGTTCTCCGGCAGGATGTCCTCGGCGGGGATGCCAAGGCCGATGAGCTGCCGCCGGGCGATATCCGCTTCATTGCCGCTGTCGGCGAACACCTGTCCCCCGGAGAAAATGATCGGCAGGCCGGTGTTGTGGTACAGCCGCACGGCCGCCAGCAGCCGGTTCGCCGCCGGACCGGACATATTGCCTTGCCCGTCCAGATCCGGGGTGCCGGAGGTGGCTCCGCCGCCGAGGATTACGATCACATCCCCCTCTGCGGCAGCAGGCTGAGGGTACTTCCGCTCCAGGCTCCCGATCAGCGTGTCGCTGACGGCAGAGGTCATCGACAGATAGAGCAGCAGGGTGATGCCCAGCAGGACTATCGCCGGGCGGCGGTTTTTGCTCCACAGCCAGACTGTCATTCCCAGCAGCAGCAGCACGAATATCCCGGGCGGCAGGACGAAGCTGTATACGAATTTAATGAGATAGATCAAGAGTTCACCAACTTTTAGAGATTGTGATATAAGACATTTAACAAGAAATCCAATTCACCCGCATAGCAGGTCATTTTTGGTTGTATGGTTCTACGGGTCCGTCTGGAGTTTCCGGCTTCACAGGGCTGATTTGGCGATCCGGCGCTGCGCTGCTTCGTGCTTCAGGTGCCCTCCATGCGCGCTCTCGGTGATCTTCCAGCTGAAGCGGACTGAGATTCCGCTATTTTGCCAAAATCACGTGTGTTAGGGCCGAAACGGACTGAGAATCCGCTAATAGGTAATTTTGAGCCTCAGAGGACACCTGTTAGGACGCATAACGGAATCTCAGTCCGATTGTCCCAGAATTTCACCTGATTTGCTCATATAGCGGAATCTCAGTCCGCTCCTTTGTCAGTTAGAGTCATGTAGGCGGCAGGGTTTAGTGAATCACTTTCAATCATAACCGCTGTCAATCCTGAATCTGTGCGGGTCTCATGCCACTCCCCCTGCTCCCAAAAGACTGCTTGGCCCGCAACAACAGCTGTGAATTCCGCTTCCTCTCCCCGCACATATCCTTCACCGTTCAGAATCAGCAGCAGTTGTGAAGAAGCAGCCTGATGATACCCGATGTTTCCTTGCTCACCTAGATATACGCAACCTATATGAGCTTGCTCTTCTGTCTGAATGATACGGGAGAGGATGAAGTCGGACTGGAAGGCGGAAATGGATTTACCGGTATCTCTGCCGAAATGATAGATCTCCATTAGACACCTCCTTGTGTGTGCTTCCCGGTGAACAACGCGTGCCCGTCCGTCTTGCCCGGCTCCTCCGTGAGCTGGCGGTAGCCCATGGGGGGCAGGCCGGTCCAGCGCTTGAACTGCTTACTGAAATGAGACACATCGCGGTAGCCCAGCCGGTAGGCGATGCTCTCTACAGACAGGCTGTTGTCCAGCAGCAGCAGCTTTGCATGGCGGATAATGAGATCGGAGAGATACTGCCTCGGCGGCAGCCCGTAGATCTGCCGGAAGGCACGGTTGCAGTGGCTCGGGCTATAGCCGAGCCTGGCCGCGATCTCCTCGATGCTGCCAGCTCTGCTGCCGGTTGCCGCAGCGGTGAAGACGGATTCCTGCAGCAGTCCTTCAATGGTATTCGCTAGGGCAACGGTCTTCTCCGTCACGCCTGGCAGGGTGCTCCGGGCAGGGGAAGGCAGGGCAGCCAGCACCCAGCCGGTAAGGGCGGCGAAGAACTGGAGCGAAGCATTCAGCATCACCAGCCGGCCCCGCTGCGCATCGCTGGCCTCCGGGAGAATGGTCGAGCGGATGATGTCATCCAGGGAGGAACGGATTGCCTTCAGCTCCGGGGTGGCTCCGCTTAGACTGACGGTATCCATCGTCATCAAGGAGCGGCGCAGAACCAGATCGTCAATATCGAAGTGGAGGCAATAATAAGACATCTCATCCCCTGCGGCTGCGCCCAGACTGGAATGCAGCACACCGGGGCGGATGAACAGAATGTCGCCGCTCTCCTGGATGTAGGATTGTCCGCCTACGGCCATGTGCTGCGAGCCCTGCAGAACGATGTTGATCTCGAACATCGGGTGAGTGTGGGCCGGATATTGCCACTCCTTATTCACCTTGCGCCAGTGGGCGGCAAAGAGATGAAAGGCAGCTTGAACATCCGGGGACATGCGTCCATCCATGGAATGCTGTGTGCCGGGATCTAATACGTTCATGTTCAACCTCTTCTTTGTTAAAAGATGGATCTATTATAGCATAGGCCGCTGCGTCCGATTGATTTGTCCAAATAATTGGCGGCTTTGCGCCTGTTGCCTGAGGGGAGGTAACGCTATCCTATAGCTAGGAGCCCGGCACTGCCGGGACACAGCCTGGAGGGAGTGCATTTACTGTATGCCAACGAACAAATTTTTCAACGCCCATCATTCACCGATTGGATCATTCTCAAGCTTCACCCTCGGATTTCAAGGAGCGTCCGGCGGCTTCGACCTGGAACTGGGCAGACCGCCGAGACAGAACATATATATTGGCCTTGCGCGCAAGGACGGCCGCGGTTACGATACCTTGCCCTTCCATGAGCAGGGCAGCGACGATGAGAGCAAGCGCTACGACATCGAGAACCCGGACCCGAGCCCGGATAAGCCGCAGACTCTCTTTCACTTCGGGGAGGACGAGATTACGCGCGATTTCCGGCTCTCTACGGACAGCTGGCAGGCGGGCGATCTGACCTTCCGCATTCTGTCGCCGGTCCGGCCGGTTCCGGACCCTGAGACAGCCACGGACGCAGAGATGAAGGAAGCGCTGCTGCCAGCCGTGCTGGTAGAGCTTGAAGTCGATAACACTGCGGGCAGCTCTGCACGCCGTGCCTTCTTCGGCTTCCAGGGGAATGACCCGTATAACGCCCTGAGAAGATTCGATGGCGGCCGGGAGGAGCTGACGGGTGTCGGCCAGGGCCGGTTCCTGGCGATTGCCGCGAAGCAGGGAAGTGTTAAGGCGGCAATGCATTTTACGATGGAGGATATTCTTGCAGCGGAGCTGGAGGAGAACTGGACGTTCGGGCTGGGGCAGGTTGGTGCGCTTATTATGGATGTGCCCGCCGGTGAGCGCAAGGTGTACCAGTTCGCCGTCTGCTTCCACCGCTCCGGCTATGTGACATCAGGAATGGATGCGAGTTATTACTATAACCGCTATTACAGCAATGTAGAAGCTGTTGCGGAATACGCGTTATCCCAGTTCGACGCGCTGAAGAAGCAGGCCGAAGAGGCCAACGGGATGCTGGAGGGAACGGGCCTCAGTGACGACCAGACCTTCATGCTTGCTCACGCCATCCGCAGCTATTACGGCTCAACCGAACTCTTGGAGTACAAAGACCAGCCGTTCTGGGTCGTCAACGAAGGCGAATACCGGATGATGAACACCTTCGATCTTACGGTAGACCAGCTGTTCTACGAGCTGAAGATGAACCCGTGGACCGTACGCAATGAGCTGGATATGTTCGTAGACCGGTTCAGTTATGTGGACACCGTCCGTTTCCCGGGAGATAGCACCGAGTATCCGGGCGGACTTAGCTTCACGCATGATATGGGAGTAGCCAACGCCGTGTCGCGTCCGGGATATTCCTCTTATGAGCTGTACGGCATTGACGGCTGCTTCTCGCATATGACCCACGAGCAGTTGGTCAACTGGATTCTCACTGCGGCAACCTATGTGGAGCACACGGGCGACCGCAGCTGGATGGAGCGCAATCTTACCGTTCTGGAGAGCTGCCTGCAGAGCATGCTGAACCGGGATCATCCCGACCCGGCACAGCGTAACGGTGTGATGGCACTCGACAGCTCGCGGACCATGGGCGGTGCGGAGATTACGACCTATGACAGTCTGGATGTCTCATTGGGCCAGGCGCGCAACAATATTTATCTGGCGGGAAAATGCTGGGCTGCTTATCTGGCGATGGAGCGGATTTTCCGTGACAACGGCAATACGGAGCTGTCTCAGACTGCCGGCCGGCAAGCTGAGCTGTGTGCGGCAACGATTGTGGCGAGTGTGACCGAAGGCGGCTACATCCCGGCGGTTATCGGCGAAGGCAATGACTCCAAGATTATCCCGGCCATCGAAGGCCTGGTGTTCCCTTACTTCACCGGCTGCAAGGAGGCGTTGGAGCGCGGGGGACGGTTCGGCGATTATATCGCAGCGCTGGACAATCATCTGAAGGCTGTGCTTGTTGAGGGTGTCTGCCTGTTCGAAGACGGCGGCTGGAAAATCTCCTCCACCAGCAACAACAGCTGGCTGAGCAAAATCTATCTCTCCCAGTTCATCGCCAGAGAGATTCTCGGCCTGGAATGGGAGGAGCAGGGACGCGCAGCGGACCGTGCCCACACGGCCTGGCTTACGCATCCGCAGCTCTCCATCTGGAGCTGGAGCGACCAGATTATCTCCGGCGAGATCACCGGCAGCAAATATTACCCGCGCGGGGTGACGGCGATATTGTGGCTGGAGGAGCAGAAGAGATAGAGGGGCACTATTGTCCCTCATATGCAGCTTCTGCTAACTTAGGCGACTTCAGAGGCATGCGGAAAACCGAACACAATGTGCCTGTGTGAGCGTGTGAGGCGAAATGTATGCGGAAAACCGAACACAATGTGTCTGCGTGAGTGCGGATGGCGAAATGTATGCGGAAAACCTAACACATTGTAGCAGCTTGAGCGCGTATGGCCGAATGTATGTGGAAAACCGAACACATTGAAGCAGCATGAGTGCGCGTGTGCCAAATGTATGCGGAAAACCGAAGACATTGTGCACAGGCGAGCTTGCACGGAACAAATATGGCAGGGCTGCAAACACAAACAAGCGAATCTCCTAAAAATGGAGATTCGCTCTTTGTGTTACGTGCTGTCCGCTGGCAGCGCGGGTGTTCGCTTCTCTTAGAGTTGACTAGAAAATCCGGTGCTTCCAGCCGTTCAGCTTGGCGACCGCTTCCACGTAGAAGTAGTCGCCGTAGATCAGCGACACATCCATGTGGGAGTCGCCGCTGACTGCGCCATGCAGCAGAATGGCTTCATGCCCGGGCTGATCCCAGGTGGCATAGCTCTCGGTCAGGGAACGCAGAATCCGCTCTGCGGCACTCGCGTACAGGCTCTTCTCACCGGCAGGCAGGATGTCTGCCAGCTCCAGCAGGCCGGAGGCCGCGATGGCTGCGGCAGAGCTGTCTCTGGCTATGCGCTTGTCGTCAGCCAGCCGGAAGTCCCAGTGCGGTACCTGATCCTCCGGAAGGGCGGCGATGAAGTAATGGGCGATTCTTTTGGCGGTATTCAGGAACCGCTCATCTCCGGTGTGGCGGTACGTGTTAATGAAGCCGTACAGCCCCCAGGCAGCGCCCCGGCTCCAGCAGGACTCTGCGGAATAACCCTGGCCGCCAAAGTTCTCCAGATAAGCGCCGGTTGCGGGATCGAAGGAGAGGATGTGCTTCGTCGATCCGTCCTCACGCACGCCGTACTGCATGGCGGTCTCGGCATGGCTGACCGCGATCTGTCTGTAGCGCGGATCACCGCTTACCCGGCTGGCCCAGAACAGCAGCGAGATATTCATCATGCAGTCGATGATGACCCAGCCGTACTTGTCCCCGTTCCAGGCCCGGATGAACCGGCCCGCCGGGTTATAGCGTCCCGCCAGGAAGTTGGCCGCTTCCAGCCCCCGGCGCAGTCCATCCGCATCGCCCGTCAGGGTGTTCTTGATCACCGCTGTGGTCAGGAACTGGAATCCGACATCGTGATGCAGCTCTTCGCTGGGCCTAACAAACCACTGCTCCAGCGTCTTGTCCCAATCCCACGCAGCGTTCTTATACAATTCCTTGCCAGTCATGTCCTGCATGATCCAGAGCATTCCCGGCCAGAAGCCGGAGGTCCACCAGTCCGTAGCGGGACTGTCGTATCTGCCGTCTTCTCCGGCCAGATGCGGGCTTCTCCCGCCGATCTGCTCTATCATCTTCGTTACCTTCGCGTCCAGACGGTTCATTACTTCCTGCCAATAAGCTGTAGTCATCTGAGGCCTCCACATGAAAAAAGATTATGGCTTCAGTATAACGCCCCGCAGAGACAGAAAGTTGTTATTTGATATGACAAAATGTTGTTTTATTGTTATGTCATGTTCCCCGCAAGCTCCTCTCAGATTCCCTTGCGGTACTGCAGCGGAGGGATTCCCAGCACCCGCTTGAACAGCTGGTTGAAGTAGGAAGGATTAGGGAATCCGACAGCAATGCCGATTCGCTCCACAGGCAGATCTGTCGTTTCCAGCAGCCGGCAGGCCTGCTTAAGCCTCCTGGCTGTAAGATAATCTACCAGCCGCCCGCCGGTCTCCTGATGAAAGACCCGAGACACGTAGGATTTCGACAGATGGGTCTGCGCCGCGAGCTGCTCCAGACTGATCTCTTCATGGTAATGGGCTTCAATCCAGTTCATGATCTGCTCCGAATAGCGGAGCTTCCGCCGTTCTCCGGCATGAATCAGTGACTGCTCCCCCGTACCAAGACAGCTAAGCATCTGCAGAAGCAGCATGGAGATATCCTCGGTCTCTTCTAGGGAGGATTGGCTCCGGCACTGGTTGTAATTGGCATAGATCCACTCCATGGTCTCTTTGCGGTCGCTGAGATCGAAGCCGCAGTAAGGATTGTTGCCCTGCCATAGAGCAGTGAAGACGGCCTTCCTTTTGGGGAAGTCCTGTAGCAGCTGTCCGGCAGACTGCGGGTCGAGATAGAAGATGGTGCGGACGAACGGTCGCTCCGGGGAGACTTCCGAATAGATCCGGTGCAGCTGATAAGGCTGGAAAAAAAACAGCATCCCCGGACGGATATCATACATCTGCTGGTTGACTACAATACTTCCTTGTCCGCGGTGCACGAACATGATCTCACAGCACTGATGCCAGTGGTAATACCCTTTGTAATGATCGTCGGTATAGATTTGGTACTCCCAGATCAGCAACTGCCGGTAATCGAACAGTACAGGCTCGAACAGCTGTTTCATAACACGCTCTGACGCCTCCAATAAGACAAAATACAAACATTTTATTATAACCCATTATAACTTTCTGCTCCTTCAGGCGCTACAATAAAAAGCAAACTTACATTAGGCAGGGACTTCCTAGCTGCTTAGGGGGCAGCGGCGCGCTGCCTCACTTTGTATACTACGAGAATAAGCAGGGGAAGTCCGAGCGAAAGGGTCAGATTCCAGTCCACCCAGAATGGGGGGATTTCTTTGACATAGAAGACGATGTCCTTGGAGATAAGCTGAGACAGTCCGTAGATCAGGAACGCGACAGGGAAGATTAGAGGGCGGTGGCTTTTCAGCTTGAATATTTGCGCGGTTCCGAGTACAAAGGCATAGAAGTAGAGTGCTGTTTTGAAATAGGTCGTGATAATCCAGGCCGTAGCCATAAGTGCTTCGAGCCGCTGCAGAAAGTTGGCGATATTGATTTTTTGGGCCAGGATATAAGCGGCATAGAAATTATGCTCGGAGAAATAGACGCCGAGAACGGTCAGCGAGAGAAACAGAATCAGGTTCAGACCTGCTGCACCCAGGCAGAGCGCAATGAAGATATCACGGTTAATCTTACTGTTCTTGCGGGTATAGGGATAGACCATGAAGAATACACAGATCTCTCCGAAGGGATAAAATACGCCGATCATGATCGTATGCAGCATATCTGGCAGGGGTGTAGTCATCATAGGATAGATACGGTCCAGCCGGACCTGCGGAAATAAGAGCACCATCAGGGCCACCAGGAATAAGGCAAACAGCGGAAAGAACACCTGCGCTGCCCGGCCGACCGTCTCAAGCCCCAGACGCAGACCGTACACCAGCAGAACAATGCTCATGAACCGGATCACGCCGCCGGGAGTTCCCTCATAGATCTGGGTACACATGAAATCCTCAATTTCCCGGACATACGTAGAGGCCGCGATGATGAAGAAGAACAGATAATACCCGCCTACCGCGCTGCCTAACCATTTCCCCAGTACCTGCCTGCTGATCTCAATAATATTTTGGTCCGGACTGATATTCGCTACTACAACAAACAGGAAGACTAGTGCAATCCCCGGCGGAATGCTGAACAAGGCGGCGATCCAGGCATCCTGATGGGCTTCGGCAGTCATGGTTGTAGGATAGACCAGGGCCATATCCCCGATAAAGGTGAAAAGACCGAGGATTACCATCTGTGCTGTGCTGATCCGCTCTTTTTCAATGCTCATCTCTATCCCCCTTTACATGTGACCTCCAGGCCTATTAACCCGGAACTCCTCTTAGTATGGCACCCCCTTCCAGAATTATGTGAATCGAGTAAGGGTCTGATCTTAGGAATAATTATCAGGCAATGCTACCAAACTAACCGGAATAGAATGTTCACGGGAAGGAGAGGTTGCTTGGATGAAGAGTACGGTTGAGGGGAAATTGTCCAGCCGGCTGGAGGTCAATAATGAACAGCTGTACAAGCTGCTGGGCGAGAGCACTGACCTGGTGAGAAAACAGCTGAAGCTGGGAGAGCATACGGAGCTGGCTATTTTTTATATTGATGGCCTGATAGATAATCAGCTGCTACATAATTCAATTCTGTATTCCCTCCAGGAGGGACGGACCTCGGCTCTCCTGGAAGAACAGGACCCGGACAAGAAGATAGAAATCTTAACCAGCCGTGTGCTGATGGCCGGCGATCTTAGCGTGGTTCAGGATTACGCTGAGTTCGTACACGACCTGTTATCGGGCAACGTGATGCTGATGGTGGAGGGGACGGACTCAGGGCTGCGGATCGGGCTGCCCGGCTGGGAAGACCGCGGGGTAAGTGAACCCAGCTCGCAGTCTGTGGTCCGCGGACCTATGGAGGGGTTCAGCGAGAATCTGCGGACCAACACTGCGTTAATCCGGCGTAAAATCAAAGACAGTCAATTGTGGCTGGAAACGATACAGATCGGCCGTGTCACCCAGACCAGTGTCTCGATTATGTATCTCAGCCACATTGCGAATAAAGAGCTGGTGCAGGAAGTGAAGCGGCGTTTGAACAGCATTGATACGGACAGTATTCTGGAGAGCGGCTATATCGAGGAATTTATTCAGGACAAGGTGGCGACACCCTTCCCCACGATCTATAACAGTGACCGGCCGGATACCATCGCGGCGGGCATTTTGGAAGGGAAGGTGGCTATCTTAGTCGATGGCACCCCCTTTGTGCTGCTGGCCCCAACCGTATTTGTCTCCTTCTTTCAGTCGGCGGAGGATTATTACCAGCGGGCGGATATCTCTACCTTGCTGCGGTTCATCCGGTTTCTGGCCTTTTTCCTTACCTTGTTTGCCCCTGCGTTCTATGTGGCTATCACAACCTATCATCAGGAGATGATCCCGACCAATCTGGTGATCAGTCTGGCGGCCCAGCGGGAGACGGTGCCGTTTCCGACTTTTCTCGAAGCGATGATGATGGAGTTGACCTATGAGATTCTGCGGGAAGCAGGCGTGCGGATTCCTAAGAACGTGGGTCAGGCTGTATCCATCGTCGGAACGCTGGTCATCGGTCAGGCGGCGGTTGCGGCGGGGTTCATCTCCTCGGCTATGGTCATCATTGTATCTATTACAGCGATCTCAAGCTTTGTGATTCCCGAAGCCGGAATGTCCATCGCCGCACGTATTATCCGGTTTTTCCTGATTGCACTGGCCGGATTCATGGGGCTGTACGGAATATTGTGCGGAGTATTCATAGTAGTGCTGCATCTGGTCAGCCTGCGCTCCTTCGGCGTTCCTTATATGAGTCCGCTGGGGCCCTTCCGGCCGGCAGACCTTAAGGATTCTATCTTTAGGTTCCCCTGGCCGTTCCTGAGAACAAGACCGCAAGAGAATAGAACACAGAATCTGCACCGCCAGAACAGATCCAAACGCGGAGGTTCCTGATATGACAAGCCGAATAAAGAGAGCCGTTGCTGTTTGCCTTCCCCTCCTGTTGATTTCGCTGCTGCTTAGCGGGTGCTGGGAGAGGAAGGAGCTGAATGAACTGGCTTTTGTGCTGGCGCTGGGTCTCGATAAAGCGGAGAACGGCTACAACGTAACGATGCAGGTGGTCATACCCTCCTCGATCTCTTCACAGAATGCGGGAGGAACAGGGGGAAGCGGGGTTCCCGTGGTTGTGTATAATTTTACAGTGCCAACGGTCTATGAATCCCTCCGCAAGTTCAATCTGATCAGCTCCCGCTCCCCGTATCTGGGCCATATCCGGGTACTGGTGATCGGAGAAGAGCTGGCGCGGGAGGGGGTGGGCGAGACGCTGGATGTGATCAAAAGAAGCCGGGAGCCGCGCATGGACTTCTATGTGATGGTTGCACGGAAGACGACCGCCGAGAATGTTCTGAAGGTGCTGACCCCGCTGGACCGGCTGCCGGCTACTAAATTATTCAGTTCCCTGGATAAGTCCTACAAAATTTCTTCCAAGACCGTTGCGGTTACATTGGATCAATTCATCGAGGACCTGCTCCTCCAAGGGGAGAGTCCAGTGTTAACCGGAGTGGAGGTGGAGGGTGATCCCGAGGCAGGCAGTGAGAAAAGCAACGTGGAACAGACAGACCCCAGAACGAAACTTCGCTATGAGAGTGTGGCCGTATTCCGAAAGGATAAGCTGGTGGGCTGGATAGATGATAACTTAACGGTTGGCTTCAATTATGTGACTGATAATGTCACCAAGAATACAGGGCATTTCAAAGACGAAACCGGAAGCATGATTATTATAGAGGCGCTTACCTCCGCTACCAGCAGGAAGGTGAAAATCATAGACGGCGAGCCGCATATTTTTTTGAGTGTGGAAACGCTATCCAATGTGGAGGAAGTTGAAGGTGCGGATAAGCTGGATACGGAGGCGAAGATCAGATCACTTGAAGAGAAGACGGAGGCCCGGACTGTAAAGCGGATGAAAGATGCTGTAGATGGAATCAACAAGCAGTTCAATGTGGATATCTTCGGCTTCGGCCAGTCGATTTACCGTAAGAGCCCCAAGACATGGGAGAGGCTGAAGGAGCGGAAGGGAGAAGACTATCTCAGAACACTCCCTGTTCATTACGAGGCCAGTGTGACGATCAACCGGATCGGTACGATTGACAATTCATTTCTTGAAGAAATTAAGGAGTGAGACAGTATGCTGCTGGTGCTGATGTTTGCTCTGATTGCCGCAGGCTGTGCAGCCATGGATCTGTCCTCCTTGAAGGGCAGGCAGAAGCGGCGTGACCGTGTGGTCTGGGGTCTGCTGTGGATCGGCGGAATGGCTGCCACGATATGCACGCTGCTCAAAATTCAGGTTCCCAGCCCGCTGCTGCTGATTATATTCATCTACAAGCCGATCAATGATCTGGTATCTTCATGGTTCTGATCATGAGTTCGGAGCATCATAGCAGGTCTTCTAATGGAAGGCCTGCTATTTGGCATGTTTGGGTAATTATCGTAAATGTCGAATTGAGATTGACGAATTGATTTTATAGTCGTATGATGTGTTATAAAGTTCCTGAGTAATAATAAGTAACTATATAATAAAATAATAACAACGGGAGGAATGAAAGTGGAATCATCAACCTTTATACTTTTTGGCGCAACCGGGGACCTGGCGAAGCGAAAAATCTACCCCGCGATCTACAACCTGTTCGCTGATGGCAAGCTTTCCGGTCCTCTCTCTGTCATTGGGCTGGGCAGAAGAGAGCTCTCGAACGAGACGTTTCAGCGTCAGGTGCTTGATTCCCTGCGTACCTTCTCGCGCCGTCCGGTTGAGGATACAGCGGAGGTGCAGAATTTCCTGCGGGCTTTTGAATATAGTGTGCTGGATGTCGGTCGTCCGGAAGATTATGTGAAGCTGCTCCGTCATGTACAGCGCCGCGAGGAAGAGCTCGGATTGCCGCAGAACCGGATGTTCTATCTGTCTGTCGGTCCCGAATTCTTCGGGGAGATCGCCGTTAACATCAACGCCAGCGGTCTTGGGGATACTAGGGGCTGGAAACGCCTGATTATCGAGAAGCCGTTCGGCCGGGATCTGCAGTCGGCGCGGGTGCTGAATGAGAGCTTGAACGCGGCTTTTGCAGAGGAGGAGATCTTCCGTATTGACCACTTCCTCGGCAAGCCGATGGTGCAGAACCTGGAGGTATTGAAGTACTCTAACCCTGTGCTGCGGGCTTTATGGCAGAACCGGTATATCGCCAACGTTCAGATTACCGCCAGTGAAACGGTTGGGGTAGAAGAGCGGGCGGGGTACTATGACAAGGCTGGCGCGCTGCGCGACATGTTCCAGAACCATATGCTCCAATTGCTCATGATGATGGCGATGCAGCTTCCGAAGGGCAGTACACCAGAGGATGTGCGCAGCAAGAAACGCCATGTGATCCGCTCTGTACGTCCGCTGCTTGCGGAAGAAGTGACGCAGCATGTAGTGCGCGGACAGTATGCAGCGGGGGAGATGCGCGGACGGCAAGTGCCCGCATACACCGCTGAACCGGGGATCGAAGCCTCTTCACAGAACGAGACATACATTGCTGCACGCCTGTGGATCGATGATCCGCTGTGGAAGGATGTGCCGTTCTACATCCGTACAGGCAAACGCATGAAGGAGAAATCCACCCGGATTGTTATAGAATTCAAAGAGCCGTTTAATGATGTTCATAACAAGAACCGTAACCAGCTGCCGCTTGACCCTAACCTGCTGGTGATTGAGATTGGCCCGAATGAGGGCATCTCCCTGACGCTGAATACCAAAAACCCCCATCAGCATGGGGAGCTTGAACCGGTCAGCATTAAGCACGAGTCAGGTAATCCTGACCTGCCGGAAGCCTATGAGAATCTGATCTATGATGCGATGCTGGGCGATGCCACCTTCTTCGCCCATTGGGAGGAAGTAGAGCTGTCCTGGCAGTGGGTTCAGCCTATCATCGATGCCACAGCCGAAGGAAGTCTGCCGCTGGACCTGTATCCTGCCGGATCTAATGGCCCGGAGGCAGCAGACCAGCTCCTTGGCGAATTCCGCTGGTGGCTCGATGAACCGGAGAACGTGGAGCCTGCGCGAGTCCACCGGACAGCCGGGATGGAGCCGGAAGCCGTCCGTCCGGGAGCGTAAGCGGCGAACTTGAAACCCTAAGTAATGACTACAATACTCGGAGGGATTCGTAATGAAAGTCGGTTTAATTGGACTTGGCAAAATGGGCTTCAATCTGGGCCAGAACCTGCTGGAGCATGGTCACGAAGTGGCGGCATATGATGTGAATGCCGCTGCGGTACAGGAAATGACAGAACGCGGTGCGTCCGGGGCAGCAAGCCTGAAGGAGCTTACGGACAAGCTGGATGCCCCGCGTATTCTCTGGATCATGGTTCCCCATACTTTTGTAGATTCGGTTATTGCGGAACTGACGCCGTTGTTGTCCAAGGGAGATATAATCATTGAAGCCGGGAACTCTCATTATAAAGAGTCGATCCGCCGTCATGAGGAACTGGGTGCCCACGGGATTCATTTCCTGGATGCCGGAACCTCCGGCGGGATGGAAGGCGCGCGCAATGGGGCGTGTTACATGGTTGGCGGCGATGAGGAAGCGTGGACGGTCGTTGAACCGCTGTTCCGGGACACTGCGGTAGAGAACGGGTATCTGTACGCCGGTAAATCCGGGAGCGGACATTTCCTCAAGATGGTGCACAACGGCATTGAATACGGGATGATGGCTGCGATCGGTGAGGGCTTCGAGGTTCTGGAGAAGAGCGGGTATGATTTCGATTTCGAGCAGGTAGCCCGCGTCTGGAATAACGGCTCGGTGGTCCGCTCCTGGCTGATGGAGCTGATCGAGCGGGCCTTCTCCAAGGATGCCAAGCTGGAGGACATCAAAGGGATCATGCATTCCTCCGGGGAGGGACGCTGGACGCTGGAGACGGCCTTCGACCTCCAGGCTGCGACTCCGGTCATCGCCATGGCGCTGCTCATGCGCTACCGGTCGCTGGAGACCGATACCTTCACCGGCAAAGTGGTCGCCGCCCTGCGCAACGAATTCGGCGGCCATGCGGTGGAGTCGAAGTAAGACACTGCATAGCGGGCTGTCCCGAAAGTAGTTTTTCTATAGAGACAGCTCTCGCCCTTGCCTTTGTCCTTTGCATTGGTTGGTTTCTAATTTTGTACAGTATCAAATACAACAGAATGAGTTTTAGGGCACATTAAAGCGAAATCTATTGCATAAAATGCAATCAGTGTAGATAATACGGTGTTGCAACTCAACTTATATGGTTGTGTACAGGCTGTTTCAAGTAGTCATTCCATGACTCTTGGGACAGCCTGTTTATTTTGTTTCCACTTGTGCTGATAAGCTTCGGTTTCGCAGGCAGAATCAGACAACCCGCACGGAGCATATAAGTACATCAAACATAAATGGACGGGGGAGAGGACCGGTGTCCCAGAATCAGGAATTCAGAGTCTATCTGATTACGAAAAGAGATATTTTACGGTTTATTGTAGTTGAAATCATTATCGGCAGTATGACGTATAAGCTGGCTTTGAACATTTTTCATAATACGATTCTGGCGGGAGCGGGGGGCTGGGCCTGCACGGAAGGGCTGAAGCGGCTGGTGAAGCTGGGCGGGTGATGGGTAATAACGGGGATTCCCCGGACTGTCTATCTGATGTACTATATATAGAAACAGATATAGACACAGAAGGCAGACAGAGGGAATGGTGGTATACAGATGATGAACCTACTGGAAGTGTTACACAAAGAAATTGTGCCGGCAGAAGGCTGTACGGAACCCATCGCGGTTGCCTATGCCGTCTCATTGGCGGCTGAACTGGTGGAAGAGGAAATTACTTCAATTCAGCTGCTGCTCAGCGGGAATATCATCAAGAATGCGATGGGCGTAGGGATACCGGGTACCGGCCAGACCGGGCTGCCGATAGCAGCTGCTTTGGGGGCGGTGTTGCGCCGCTCGGAGCGGAAGCTGGAGATTCTGTCCGGGCTGACCCCGGAGGAGCTGGCAAGCGCAGAGGGGATGCTGGAGCGGAAGCTGCTGGAGGTTGAGCTGAAGGATACGCCGGAGAAGCTGTATATTGAAGCGAGAGTACACAGCAAGAACCATACCGCCACAGCGATCCTGGTGAAAGAACATACGAATGTGGAGTTCCTCGCGAAGGATGGCAAGCGGCTTGAGCCGAAGCTGGACAAGGCCGACTGCGGGGACCCGCATAGCCTGGACCCGGAGGAGTACTCCGTCTCGCTTGAAGACATCTATGCCTTCGTTCAGAATACACCGTTCGCGGATCTCCGCTTCCTGCTGGAGGGGGCGAGGATGAATAAGGCGATCTCGGACGAAGGTCTGCGCGGGGAGTATGGTCTTCAGGTAGGCCGGAAAATGAGCCAGCAATCGGCGCTCAATCTGTTCGGCGCAGATGTGGCGAACCGGATCATTGCCGCAACGGCAGCGGCCTCCGATGCCCGGATGGACGGCAGTGCCATGCCGGTAATGACTACGGCGGGCAGCGGCAATCAGGGGATTGCCTGCACCCTGCCGGTCATTGCCCTGGCCGAGCTCCTCGGCAAGGATGAGGAGACCCTTGCAAGAGCGATGGCGCTGAGCAATCTGATCACCATTCATGTCAAGCATTACATTGGCCGTCTCTCTCCGCTCTGCGGTTCAGGCATTGCCGGCGGAGTAGGGGCAGGCAGCGGCATTGTCTATCTGATGGGCGGCACGCTCGCGCAGATTAAACACTCCATTCAGAATACCATTGCATCTACCTCTGGTATGATCTGCGACGGTGCCAAGCCGACCTGCGCGCTCAAAATCTCCACGGCTACCAATGCGGCCATTCAGTCCGCCACCCTGGCCATGAACGATATCTCAGCAAGTCTCAATGATGGTGTTATCTTCGAGAAGGTGGAGGATACGATCAAGAATATGGAGACCCTGGTCCAGGAGGGGCTTGCCGCCACAGACCAGGCGATTCTGAATATTATGCTCTCCAAGGGAGCTGCTTCTTCATAGGGATAAGGACAAATATCGGATGTTTCAGCGTTCAGCGTTTGTAATCCGGTTGCGGCAAGGAAACAGGCTGTGGATTGGCTAGTACCCAATTCACGGCCATTTCGCATAATCGGGCCGGTTCATCATTGCCGTTGCCATGGCGCAGGTAACCGGCTAATTCCGCAGCTTCCTTCAGTTGCGCAGGGTCCAGAGGTGTGCCTGAGGCGAAGTGCAGAAGCAGTGCACTGAGCATTTTACGAAAATCCGCATCCCAGTTGCCTCCACCGTTATTCATGATTTCATAGGAGATCCGCCCTGTAATGCGAATGACCTCCCCTTGTACAGTAAGCGCGGGTCCTGAACCGGGGATGAGCGCCTCCCATAGCTCCTGATGCTGATCCTGCCACCTTGTGCTCTTAACCTCGATCTTAGAAACGCCGTCATGCATCACCCGCCCGGCTACAGGCTCCACACCGAACAGCTTGTACAGCTTGTCCAGGGCTGCAACGGTATCATCCAAGTAGTCTTTATTGAAATTAGCTTTGATGAATTCAAAATTCTTGCCGATCTTCGTCACGGATTCCCTCATCTCCGGTGTGACCTCTGCCCCGGCTGCAAGCATCACCTGCGCGATCTCAGCCATGCCGGTGATATCGGCATTCCGGCAATTGATCAAGCCCTTGGCCAGCGGGGTATTCCCGCGCTTGTTCACAGCATGGATGTTGGCGCCGTGAGCGATAAGATCACGGATCGCCCCAGTCCGGTAGTAGTTGACAGCGGCGTGCAGCGGGGTCTCGTCCTGATAATCCAGGGCTTCCAGCTCAGCACCAAGCTCGAGGAACAGCGGGATATTACCTGACCAGTTTCCGGCCTGCGAATGCAGCGGAGTACGCTGGTATTTATCCCTGGCGTTAATGTCAGCACCCTGCTCCACCAGCCAGCGGGCCAGCTCATCCGGAATTTGCCGGATGCTGAGTGCAGGTTCTTTGTAGGATCCCAAGGTTGCATTCCAGTCACATTGCTCAAAAACAGCCTTAAGTAGATCGATATCCCCTGATTTAACCAGCTCGCGGAAGTCCGCGGGTAAGGTTTTCCTCTTTGTGCCCATATCTAAACTTATCCCCTCTCAAAATGATCTCTCGTGATATTAATACAATACTTCCACATTCTTCTCGGACAACAGCTTCAGCCACGCTTCTGAAGGCTTGCGGTCGGTAATCAGCACATCGATCCGGCTTAGCTCTGCGAGCCTGGCGAAGGCCGTCTGGTCGAACTTGGTATGGTCAGCCAGAAGGACTACCTTGTGGGCTTGGCGCAGCATGTATTTCTTCAGCTCACATTCCGGTTCATTGGAATCGGTGACTCCGCGGTCCATGTCAAGGGCCTTGCAGCTGATTACGGCGGTGTCCACATTGTAGCGCTGAATGGTCTCATGGGCTACGGGGCCGACAAGCGATAAGGAACGGTGGCGGAGGGAGCCGCCTGTGGAAATAATGCTCAGACTTGAACTCGCGAACTCATGGAGAATGTTGATGGAGTTGGTGATGATCGTCAGATTGCTTTTATTACCCAGAAGCTTGAGGAATTCAAACGCAGTCGAGCTGGGGTCCACCATCAGCGTATCCCCGTCATTGATCAGATCCAGCGCCTGGATCGCTATTCTTCGTTTGATATCCGTATTGAGCGCACCCCGGGTCAGAAAAGGCAAATCCTCATTGGTGTGCCTGTTCAGCATGGCTCCGCCGTAGGTCCGGCTTACAATGCCATCCTTCTCCAGCTTCTCCAGGTCCCTGCGGATCGTCTCCTCTGTAACCTCGAACATCCGGCTCAGATCAGAGACCAGCACCCGTTTGTCCTGATGGACAAGGTCGATTATTTTTTTGCGTCTTTCGGCAGCGAGCATACGTTATCACCTTTCTCGGAATTGATAGTCTTAATATAGACTGTTATTTCTGTGTTGTACAACATAATGAACCCCATTTGCTTCTTAAACCCACATAAGGGATGGCTTATTTCCCACATAACAAACATTAAACAAATAAAAACAACATATTTAGTATTTAATTTGTTGACAACACAGATTTAGGGCGGTACGATGAGAAGGTCAACAGGGAGAGGTATGCTTACAGTGTTCATTCATTATTCATGTGCCCGGGAGGCTGGTTAAGCAATGAGTACTCATGTCTATTATGTGCCGTCAATCAACATTATGGGGAAGGGCTGTCTGAAGGACATTGCCCCGTACCTTCAAGAGCTGAAACTGAACAAGGCGCTTGTAGTCACAGACAAGTTCCTGATGAAGAGCGGAATCGCCGGCAGGCTGCTTGCTGTGCTGGATGAAGCGGGAATCCATTATGCGGTATATGATGAAGTGAAGCCGAACCCCACCTGCAAAAATGTCCATGAGGGCGTTGCGTTCCTGAAGCAGCATGAATGTGACTATCTGATCTCCATCGGCGGCGGCTCGCCGCAGGATACGGCCAAGGCCATCGGGATTGTAGCCACCAACGGCGGGCACATTGCCGATTATGAGGGCGTTCACAAATCCGTCCATAAATCTCTGCCGATTGTAGCGGTGAATACAACGGCCGGAACTTCAAGTGAAGTGACGATCAACTATGTGATTACTGATGAAGAGCGCAAGATCAAAATGGTCATGGTAGACAAGAACAGTATCGCCACCATCTCGGTGAATGATCCTGAGCTGATGATAGATAAGCCTGCCGCCCTGACGGCAGCTACGGGCATGGATGCGCTGACGCATGCGATTGAGGCACTGGTCACTCCGGGCGCCTACCCGGTAACCGATGCTACGGCACTGGCTGCGGTAGAGCTGATCTTCGGCAATCTGGCGAGGACGGTAACGAACGGAGGGGATATTGAAGCGCGTGAGCAGATGGTCTATGCGATCTTCCTAGGCGGCCTCGCCTTCAATAACGCAGGCTTAGGCTATGTGCATGCCATGGCGCATCAGCTAGGCGGTGTGTATGATCTGCCGCACGGCGTATGCAATGCATTGCTGCTGCCTTATGTGGAAGAAGAGAATGCCAAGCATGTGCCGGAGAAATTCAGAGCGATTGCCAGAGCAGCCGGTATGCAGACTGAAGGACGCAGCGACAAGGAATGTGCGGATTACGTCATCGAGTCGATCAAGGCACTGTCCAAGGAGGTTGGCATTCCTGCCAAGCTGTCTGAGCTGGGTGTAGCTGAAGTAGATCTTGATCTGCTCGCCGAGAATGCGATGAAGGATGCCTGCGCACCCGGTAACCCTTTTATTCCTACCAAAGATGAAGTAATCGCGTTATTCCGCAAAATTCTGTAAATCAACCTCCCATAGAATAGGAGATTCCCTATGACCTATCATATCGCCGTCGATATCGGCGCCTCCAGCGGCCGGCTTGTACTCGGACAGCTCGTGGACGGGAGCCTCCAGCTTACGGAGCTTCACCGTTTCAGCAATGCCTTCACGGAGCAGGACGGCTCCTGCTTCTGGGATATGGATTATTTATTCGATGAAATTATTAAAGGTCTGCACCAGGCGAAGCTAAGAGGCATTCACGAATGCACCCTCGGGATTGATACCTGGGCGGTAGATTATGTGCTGCTGGATGCCGAAGGCAAGCGGGTGAATGAGGTCTATGCCTACCGTGACCGCCGGACGGACGGGGTGATGGAGGAAGTCGGAAAGCAGCTCCCGCCGCATCAGGTGTACGCCAAGACGGGGATACAGCAGCTTCCCTTCAATACGCTGTATCAGCTGTATACGCATGACCGGGAAGAGCTGGAGGCTGCCGATCAGATCCTGCTGGTGCCGGATTATCTCTACTACCGGCTGGGCGGGCGCAAAATCAACGAGGTTACCAATGCATCCACGACACAGCTGCTGAATCTCGCCACCCGTGATTTCGATCCGGAGCTGCTGGAATTCTTGCATCTGCGCAGAGAGCAGTTCGCCAGACTGACGGAGCCTGGTGAGGAGCTTGGCTTCCTCTCAGCGGAGCTGGTAGAGAGCTATGATCTGCCGGAGTGCCGCCTGATCTGCGTTGCCACACATGACACAGCATCTGCGGTACTCGGTGTGCCTGCTCAGAAGGACCGTGCGTCAGCCTACCTTAGTAGCGGAACTTGGTCTCTCTTGGGAGTCGAGCTTGACCACCCGATCATTGACAGCAGAGCGATGGCAGCCAATTATACCAATGAATGGGGCGCTTACGGGACTTACCGGTTCCTGAAGAATATTATGGGCCTCTGGCTGATCCAGGAAGTTCGCAGACTGGACGGCGAAAGGTACAGCTTCGCGGAACTGGCAGAGCAGGCCGCTGAATGTGCAGCCTTCCGCAGCCTGATTCCCTGCAATCATCCGCGGTTCCTGAACCCGGACGATATGATTCAGGAGATCCGCCAAGCCTGCCAGGAGAGAGGCCAGCCTGTGCCGCAGACGCCGGGCGAGCTGGCCCGCTGTATCTTCGACAGTCTGGCGCTATCCTACCGCAGCTATCTCGCAGAGCTTGAAGAGCTTACGGGGGAGCGCACCGAAGTGGTGCAGATTGTCGGCGGCGGCGCTAACAACAGACTGCTGTGCCAACTGACAGCGGATGTTACCGGCAAGGAGGTACTGGCCGGACCGACCGAATCCACAGCCCTGGGGAATCTGGCTGTGCAGATGATTGAGGCGGGGCGCATGGCTGACATCCATGAAGCCCGGCAGATCATCGGCCAGTCCTTCGCGATTCAGTCTTATCTGCCGCAGCCGGTTCCTCAGCTGGCGGAGCTGCTGGTCCGCTGGGAGCAGCTTCAACGGGAAGAGAATGTTCATAATACGTAATTTAGGAGGCAACAGCATGGACCAGAGCATCGTAAGCAGCTACAACGAAGCCAAGAAATTATATGCAGCCCATGGGATTCATACGGATGAGGTACTGGAGAAGCTGGCGCAGATCAAAGTATCGCTGCACTGCTGGCAGGGTGACGATGTGCGCGGCTTCCTGTTCAAGGATAAAGAGCTGAGCGGCGGCATTGCCGTGACCGGCAGCTATCCCGGCAGGGCTGGTACACCGGATGAGCTGCGTCAGGATCTGGAGAAGGCCCTCTCGCTGATTCCCGGTAAGCACAAGGTCAATCTGCATGCGATCTATGCCGATACGAAGGAGCAGGTGGACCTGGATGAGCTGGAGCCGCGCCATTTCGCCGGCTGGGTAGAATGGGCCAAGGAGCAGGGCTTAGGTCTTGATTTCAATCCGACCTGCTTCTCGCATCCGAAGGCAGCGGACGGTTTCACCCTCAGCCATGCGGACGAAGAGATCCGCAGCTTCTGGATTAAGCATTGCAAGGCTTCCCGCAGCATTGCCGAGCACTTCGGCCGCGAGCTGGGCCAGCCGTGTGTAACGAATTTCTGGGTGCCGGACGGCTACAAGGATACTCCGGTGGACCGGCTGGCACCGCGCATGCGCCTGAAGGAATCGCTGGATGAAATCTTCAGCGAGGAGATGGATCCGCAGTACACGATCGATGCCGTGGAGAGCAAGCTGTTCGGCATCGGCTCGGAGAGCTACGTTGTCGGATCACATGAGTTCTATATGGGCTACGCCCTTACACGGGGCAAAGCGCTCTGTCTGGATGCCGGGCATTTCCATCCGACCGAAGTGATCTCTAACAAGCTCAGCTCGATCCTGATGTTCAGCGAACAACTGCTGCTGCATGTCAGCAGACCAGTCCGCTGGGACAGTGATCATGTAGTTACCATGGACGATGAGCTGCTGGAGATTGCCCGTGAGCTGGTCCGCGGGGATCTGCTGCCGCGTACACATATCGGCCTCGACTTCTTCGACGGCAGCATCAATCACCTGGCGGCTTGGGTCATCGGCACCCGCAATACGCTCAAGGCCCTGCTGCGCGCTATGCTGGAGCCGGTAGAGGCGCTTCGGGCCATTGAACGGGCCGGAGATTACACCTCGCGGCTGGCCCTGGTGGAAGAATTCAAGTCCTATCCGTTCGGTGCAGTCTGGGATTACTACTGCGCTTCGCAGGGGACCCCGGTCCGCGAGGGGTGGCTGGCTGAAGTGAAGAGCTATGAGCAGGAAGTCCTGGCACACAGATAAGATTTTTAGAAGGAGAGAGCGCATATGAGTACTTCCGTAATTGAATCCAAGGGGTATATATCCGGCGTCACAGCGCCTTTTATCGAGGAAATGTCCGAAATCACCCATCACATGTGGTCCCTGGGCTGGGATGAGCTGAACGGCGGCAATGTCAGTTACCTGCTGGATGAAGAAGAGGTAGCCAAGTATATCAATATCCGCGAGCCGCTGCGTACGATCAGCCTGACCTTCCCTGTAACCGAGCTGGCGGGCAAATACTTCATCGTTACCGGATCAGGCAAGTATTTCCGCAATGTGATCAAGGACCCGGAAGCTAACCTGGGTGTACTTCGTGTCAGCAGCGGCGGCGAGAGCGTGGAGGTATTGTGGGGACTGCGCAGCGGCGCTGTTCCGACCAGTGAGCTTGCTTCCCACTTCATGAGCCACATCGAGCGGTTGAAGGTAGATCCCGCGCACCGGATTGTGCTGCATACCCATGCAACGAATGTGATTGCCATGACGTTCACCCATGATTTGGATGAGCTGAAATTCACCAAGACTCTGTGGGAGATGTGCACGGAATGTCTGGTGGTCTTCCCGGATGGCGTCAGCGTCATTCCCTGGATGGTTCCGGGCAGCAGTGAGATCGGGCGGGCCACCGCGGATAAAATGAAGGATTACCGAGTGGTCATCTGGCCGCAGCATGGCATCTTCGTGACTGGCCAGACTATGGATGCGACGTTCGGATTAGTAGAGACCATTGAGAAGGCCGCCATCGTCTATAATCTGATCGGCGGACGAGAAATCAAGCAGAAGATTACCGATCAGCAGCTGGCGGATCTGGCTGCAGCCTTCCGGGTGACTCCGAAAGCCGGCGTGTTGGATGTATGACGCCTATTCTAACTCCCTTGTTAACCTAAGCGAATCGGTACTGACGGACCGGAGAGACCTTATTCCCAGGAAAACACCGCTTTGTGCGGCGAAACGGACCGAGGGGACCTTATCGTCTCTGTAAACGATGTTTAGGAGCATACTATCGGTGAATAAGGTCTATGGGGTCCGTTGCTTGCCCCAATTGTGACTTGCAACCGGAATAAGTGCTGCTTAGTCCGTTACGCCAAGCCAAACGCCCACGAAGAATACCCCTGTCACAGTATTTGCATTTGCCGCCGGAAACCGTCATACTATGCTTACTTAAAGTAATCATCGTATGAATTGGAGGCTAGTGGATTATGAATGTTGCTGCATTGTTTGAACCTTTTGAATACGGAGGCCTTTCTCTCCGCAACCGTGTGGTGATGGCACCGATGACCCGGGTGCATTCCCCTGGAGGCGTACCCGGTCCTGAGGTTGCAGCGTATTACCGCCGCCGCGCGGAAGGCGGGGTAGGCCTGATCATAACGGAAGGCACAGCCATTGATCATCCGGCGGCGGTCAGCCATCAGGATATCCCGAACTTCCATGGCGAAGCCGCCCTGGAGGGCTGGGCGCAGGTCGTGCGCGAGGTGCATGCCGCCGGGGGCAAGATTATGCCACAGCTCTGGCATGTCGGCATGGCCCGCAGTATCGGTGAGGGGCCTAACGCTTCGGCGCTGCCAATTGGCCCGTCCGGGCTGAGTCTGGCCGGAGAGCAGGTAACGGAGCCGATGACGAAGAGCGCGATTCAAGCAATCGTCAGTGCCTTTGCCAAGGCGGCGAAGGCTGCCAAAGCCATCGGATTCGACGGAATTGAGCTGCACGGTGCCCACGGCTATCTGATCGACCAGTTCTTCTGGGAGAAGACCAACCGCCGGACCGATGAATACGGCGGCGATCTGGAAGCGCGCACCACCTTTGCGGTGGAAGTGGTCGATGCCTGCCGCCGCGCGGTAGGACCGGATTTCCCGATCATCCTACGTTTCTCGCAGTGGAAAGCCGGAGCCTATGACGCGAAGCTGGCTGAGACTCCTGAGGACCTGGCCCGCTTCCTGGCTCCGCTCAGCAATGCGGGCGTGGATATCTTCCACTGCTCGACCCGGCGGTTCTGGGAGCCGGAATTCGCTGGCTCGGAGCTTAACCTGGCAGGCTGGACGAAGAAGATCACGGGCAAGCCTGCCATTACAGTAGGTTCTGTGGGACTGGATAGTGCGTTCACCAGTGCGGTCACGGAGAAGAACCAGGACGACAATATCGACCGTCTGCTGGAACGCCTGGAACGGGCTGAATTCGATCTGGTAGCAGTAGGCCGGGCGCTGATCAGCGATCCTGCATGGCCTGCCAAGGTGCAGGCGGGCAAGCCGGACGAGATTATTCCGTTCACCTCCGAGGCGACCCAGACTTTGTACTAATCAATAGAGCTTGATCTGTAACACCCTGTGCCAAGCCATTAGGTTAGACTTCAAGTCTATCAGCTCATGGCTGCCCGCATGGGGTGTTCTTTTTTGTCCGTGAAGCTTAATTCTTATCCGTTATCCCGGCCCCAAGCGGAAATTCTTCTCGCAAACAGCCTTCGCTTTATCACCTCTGGATTTGTGAGTTGCGACTACCTCTCCGTCATACAGAATGGTACAGCTGATCCAGCTGGCCGCCTCATCCTTGTCTGCCTGCACCTTAGTGGAGGTTAGCGGGATGAAGGTGTCCTTGGGGACGGTAAATTCCTCTCTGTAAGGAACTTCGATAGTATCCAGATAGACACTTTCCGGATGCTTCCGGGCATCGATGTCCACCTCCAGATTAACTGCCGAATCGCTGTCACTTTCAATTAGCACCTCTACCCGTATGGCATCGGCATCCGGTTCAGCCTGTACTGGGGAGGGCTCAGCGGTCATTCCCTCCTTGGGTTCTTGTGTTATTCCGCAGGCCGATAATAGAAGCAGTGCACTGGCCAGCAGGGTTGTCCTTCCTATTTTCCTGAACATCATCTCTAATTGTTTAGCGTTACTCATGTCTGTTCTCCTTTCCTGGTGTGCAGATAATAGCGGATCATCTCGTCTACAAAAGACATGAATGCGCGATCCATGCCCATTACGACAGGCTCTGCCCCGTCAGCGGGTCTGATCTGCTCCCAATACTTATCCAGCAGCTTGGCGTCACCCTCGAATAGCTCCAGTGCCTTGTCGTACAACCGGCCCGCCAGATGTTGTGCTTCTGGAGAATAGGGAGATGAGGACTTTAACCGTACTGCCTGCTCCAAAATATCCAAAAGCTCCTCCATCTGCCGGTTGTTGCTGCCAAGCACAGGGAGATGCTGAAGAATCCCGGTTTCCTTAGCCGTAAAGGGTGAATCCTCCGTGAATTCGGCAGGTATGATTTCTCCGCTCAAAGGGCGGTTATTCATGGCACTAATGATGTGCGTCAGATCCTGCAAATTCTCTGTTCCCTTGAGCCGGATGGCATGAATGGTTGACCGGAGATAATACTGCTTGCGGCTTAACTCTTCCTTCTTCTGTTCTATCAGCTCTATCTGCTCGTTTAATGAAGCGATCCAATTATCATCTTCTTGCGCAGAATGCTTATTCTCTAACAGCCCTTTAATCTGTTCCAAGGTATAGCCGACCGATTTCAATAAAAGAATTTTTTGAAGCCGGAGGATGGCTTTGGCATCATAATAGCGGTATCCGTTCTCTGAAATAAGTGTGGGCTGTAACAGCGCAATTTGTTCATAGTGATACAAGGTTCTTTTGCTGATATTTGCTGTCTTCGCTAACTCCCCGATGCGGATCATAGTTCCGTTCCCTCCTCAACAACACTATAAACGATAACGTATACGTTATAGTAAAGCTTTTAAATCCAACTTGACCCCGGATATAGAATGGTATCTATTGGGATTCTTATGATATAATTTTACACTAGAAAAGCTCTGAAAATACGGGGACATCAGCAGAGGATGTGACTTTAGCATGGTGAAGGGGAGCAAGGATTACGGGCAGTATTTCGATTTCACGGATGCCAAACTGATCAGCGAGACTGAAGGCAAGACCACCTACCGGATCAAAGGCAGAAACGTGCAGATCAACAGCCAGCCCGATTACAAGGAAGGCAAGCGGCGGGGCAAGGAAGAGATTGAGGTACACTATCATTTCGAGATTCCGCCGGAGATGGAGGATTTCGGGGCAGGCAAGAGCTATCATATTACTACCTACGGCTGCCAGATGAATGAGCATGACACGGAGACGATGAAGGGGATGCTGGAGCAGCTCGGGTACCGGGCGGCCGAAGACCGCAGCGAGGCTGATATTATTCTACTTAATACATGTGCGATCCGTGAGAATGCGGAGGATAAGGTATTCGGCGAGCTGGGCCATCTCAAAACACTGAAGCTGGAGAAGCCGGGCCTGCTGCTCGGAATCTGCGGCTGTATGTCCCAGGAGGAGGGCGTGGTCAACCGGATCATGAGCCGGTACGGCTTCGTCGATCTGATCTTCGGCACCCATAACATCCACCGCCTGCCGCAGCTGATCAAGGAAGCGGTGTTCAGCCGCGAACTGGTCATCGAGGTCTGGTCCAAGGAAGGCGATATCATTGAGAATCTGCCGAAGAAGCGGGAGGGCCTGCGCGCTTGGGTGAACATTATGTACGGCTGCGACAAGTTCTGTACCTATTGCATTGTGCCGTTCACCCGTGGGAAGGAGCGGAGCAGGCGTCCGGAGGATGTCATTGCCGAGGTGCGGGAGCTGGCCCGCCAGGGGTTCAAGGAAGTGACGCTGCTGGGACAGAATGTGAATGCCTACGGCAAGGATTTTACCGACATCGATTATACCTTCGGCGACCTGATGGACGACATGCGGAGGATCGATATTCCGCGTATCCGGTTCATGACCTCGCATCCGCGTGATTTTGACGATAAACTCATTCATGTGCTGGGCAAAGGCGGGAATCTGGTGGAGCATATTCATCTGCCGGTGCAGTCTGGAAGCACAGCGGTGCTGAAGCGCATGAGCCGCAAATATACCCGTGAAGCCTACCTGGAGCTGGTCCGCAAGATTAAGGCAGGCGTGCCGGATGCGGTGCTGACTACCGATATTATTGTCGGCTTCCCCGGTGAGACGGAGGAGCAGTTCGAGGAGACACTGTCCCTGGTGCGCGAAGTAGGGTATGATATGGCGTATACCTTCATTTATTCTCCGCGCGAAGGGACTCCGGCAGCCGGGATGGAGGATAATGTTCCGCCAGAGGTCAAGAGCGGACGCCTCCAGCGTCTGAATGATCTGATCAAGGAGCAGAGCCGGCTGGGGAATGAGCGGATGCTGGGCCAGCGGGTGGAGGTTCTGGTGGAAGGCGAGAGCAAGAATAATGCCCGGATGCTGGCCGGACGTACCCGTGACAGCAAGCTGGTGCATTTTGAAGGCCCGTCCTCCCTGATTGGCACGCTGGTGCAGGTGAGCATTACCGGCGCGAAGACTTGGTACATCCAGGGGGACTATCAGGCGGAAGCCGCAGCGGTCCTCTAATTATAGAGAAATGGGGCGAGAAGAATGAGCCAGGAAGAAGCACGACTGAATCAATATGGCATGCAGACCCACAATACCCGCGATTTAATTGTACGTGAGGATATTATGGGCAAAGCGAAGGACTTGGCTGCACTCATCTCCACCAGTGAGGAGGTCCGTCATTTCCAGCAGGCCGAGCAGAAGATCCTGAATCACGAGCGTGTGCAGGGACTTATTGCTACCATTAAGAAGAAGCAGAAGGAGATCGTCGCGTTCGAGAGCTTCAAGAATCAGGCGATGGTCGAGAAGATTGAGCGTGAGATTGAAGCGCTGCAGGATGAGATCGACAGCATCCCGGTCGTGAACGAGTTCCAGCAGAGCCAGAGCGATATCAATTATCTGCTGCAGATGGTGATTTCAGTGATCAGGGATACCGTCTCGGATAAAATCAATGTGGAAGCAGGCACCGAAGCGCCGCCCTCCACTTGCGGAGATTAAGGCAGAACCCCCGGGGGCGGATGTGAATCCGTCCCTTTTACATAAGCTGGCGCGCTGCTCCGGTTGATTTTGGGCGGACAGGTTTGGTACATTAAAAGATACGAACAGCAAACAATAGCTGCGGCAAAGGATGATCTAAAGTGACTGAGAACGCGGAACAAACCTATAACGCCAAGAAATACCGCACTCCGGATGGCGTTCCGGCGGATATTGTCATGTTTACACTGACCAAGCGCGAGCGGAAGACCGTCACGAAGACGCTGCCGCTGCGCGAGCTGAAGGTGATGCTGGTCCGGCGCAAAAAGTGGCCGTGTGCGGGCATGTGGGCCCTGCCGGGCGGCTTTTGCCAGGAGGATGAATCGATCTATGATGCCGCTACACGCGAGCTGAAGGAAGAGACCGGCGTGGACGGCGGACATTTGGAATATCTCGGCGTCTACAGCCAGCCGGGCCGGGATCCGCGCGGCTGGATTATCAGCCATGCCTTCTTTGCACTGGTAGAGGAGTGGATGCTGGAGCAGCGGCAGGCCTCGGATGATGCGGGCGAGGTTGGCCTGTTCACACTGCAGGAAGCGCTGGAGGAGCTGGAGCTGGCTTTTGACCACCATGATATTATTACCGATGCCTACCTGCGGATTCAGCAGCAGATGCTGCAGACGACGATTGCCCGGCAGTTCCTGCCGCGCCATTTCACGCTCAGCGAGCTGTACCAGGTGATCCAGACGGTGGTGCCGGAATTCAAAGAACCGAATTTTATCCGCAAAATTACGTCAACACGCAGCCGTCAGGGTATATTAAAAGAAGTGAGCGATGAAGCGGGCAATCCGCTCAGCTCCAATCAATATTCCCAGCGCCCGGCACAGCTCTATATGTTCACGGACCATGAGCCGTTGTTGTCCATCTATACGTAAGCTAACGGGAAGTGCAGGCCCATTAACCTTTTAGGAGGCTGTCATGCTATGAGAGCACTGATTGCAATTGATTTCACGAATGATTTTGTTGACGGGAATCTGCCTGTCGGCCAGCCCGGCATCGATATTGCGCCTAGAGTCAGTGAATTGACGGAGCAATTCGTGCGCAGCGGGGACTTTGTGGTGATGGCTGTAGACCTGCATGAAGCAGGTGATCCGTATCACCCGGAGACCAAGTTGTTTCCGCCGCATAATCTGCGGGGAAGCCAGGGGCGTGAGCTGTACGGCAGCCTGAAGACTGTCTACGAGGAGAACCGGGAAGCCGTCTACTGGATGGACAAAACGCGTTACAGCGCCTTCTGCGGCACGGATCTTGCGCTGAAGCTGCGTGAGCGGGGCATTACCGAGGTGCATCTGATCGGAGTGTGTACGGATATCTGTGTGCTGCATACGGCAGTGGATGCTTACAACCACGGCTTCGAGATCATCGTGCATGAGGATGCCGTAGCCAGCTTCAACCCGGACGGCCACGTGTGGGCGCTGGGACACTTCCGCGGCAGTCTTGGCGCGAAGGTCGTCACGGCGGAATAGAGTTCCAACACAATAGCAGCTGCAGAGCCCTTATACAGCAGTGCATACATTAGGAGATGAGGACTTGAGGAGAGAACTTGCTCTACATACAGACAAATATCAGATTAATATGATGTACGCCCACTGGATGAATGGTACCCACAAGCGCAAGGCCGTGTTTGAAGCCTACTTCCGCAAGCTTCCGTTCGGCAACGGGTTCGCCGTGTTCGCGGGGCTTGAGCGGATAGCCCAGTATATCGCCGAGCTGCGGTTCACGGAAGACGATATCCGCTACCTGTCGGAGCAGGAGGAGAACTATGCACCGGCATTCCTGGAGGAGCTGCTGCAGTTCCATTTCCAGGGCAGCCTCCATTCCATGAAGGAAGGGGCACTGGTCTTCCAGGATGAGCCGCTGATCCGGGTGGAAGGCACGATTATGGAGGCGCAGCTTGTAGAGACGGCAATCCTGAACTTCATGAACTATCAGACGCTGATCGCTACTAAGGCCTCGCGGATCAAGCAGGTGGCCCCGGACGACACGCTGCTGGAGTTCGGAACGCGCCGTGCGCAGGAAGCGGATGCCGCAGTGTGGGGCGCACGCGCCGCCTATGTCGGCGGCTTCCATGCAACCTCGAACATGCTGGCCGGCAAAAAGTTCGGCATCCCTACGAAGGGCACCCATGCCCATTCCTGGGTGCAGAGCTTCCCAAGCGAGCAGGAGGCGTTCGACGCTTACGCCAGAGTGATGCCGGACGGCGTGACGCTGCTGGTGGATACCTTCGATACCCTGCGCAGCGGGGTGCCGAATGCCATCAACACGGCGAAGAAGCTGGAGGCACAGGGCAAACGGATGAACGGTATCCGGCTGGACAGCGGTGACCTTGCTTATCTGTCCCGCAAGGCGCGTGAGATGCTGGATGAAGCCGGGCTGCAGTATGTGAAGATTGTGGCCTCCAATGATCTGGATGAGAACACCATCATGAACTTGAAGTCGCAGGGGGCTGCAATCGATACATGGGGTGTCGGAACCCAGTTGATTACCGCTGCGGATCAGCCTTCGCTGGGCGGCGTCTACAAGCTTGTCGAGATTGAAGCCCCGAGCGGCGAGATGATCCCCACGATCAAGATCTCTTCCAATCCCGAGAAGGTATCTACGCCCGGCAAAAAGGAAGTCTACCGCATTATTGGCCAGAATGGCAAGGCACTGGCTGATTATATCAGCTTCGCCGATGAGGCTGCGCCCCGCAGCGGTGTCCGGCTGAAGCTGTTCAACCCGCTGCACCCTTATATGAAGAAGCATGTGGAGCGCTACGACGCTCTGCGGATGCTGGAGCCGATTGTGGTGAACGGCTTCCAGGTCTATACCCTGCCGGAGCTGGCGGAGATCCGCCGTTACCATGAGGAGCAGCTGGACCTCTTCTGGCCGGAGTACCTGCGCAAGCTGAACCCGGAAGTCTTCCGCGTGAATCTCAGCGAACAGTTATGGAACCGCAAGCAGCAGCTGATTGCGGAGCATATGATTACGGATGTGGAGTAGAACCTGGCCCGAATTTCATTAGAACCAGAATATAGTCAGCCCTCTCAGGCCTGCCGTGCGAACTCGGTGGTATGAGGGGGCTTTTTGTGTGAGCGACCATTTACTCATTGACAGCAAGTCTCTAAAATCATATATTTAAAATATTCCAATTAACAGATTTGGAAGAAAGAGTTTTTTTTGCAAAAAAAGTTTAAGCGCTTTAATTTTACTATTAAGCTCATTATAACCGCTACGTTCTCTTCTGTAGCCGCCACACCCAATTGAGGAGGTGAACTTTTCCTACAGCTGTCCGTTTGTAAGTACAATGGATTCTCTGAAGTATCCACCCCAACGATGAGGAGTGAACGGGTTATGAACAAGCAAGGGAAACGCAAGCTGCACTGGAAAAGTCTGATGCTTCTATGTTTGGCCATCTTCATCCTGCCTGCCGGGTCCGCCTTCGCCGCAGTGAACAAACCGTTCCCGCAGCACACCACCTATACGAGCGGAACCATCAAACCGAACAATGTTACGCAGACAGCTATGGACAATGCTGTCAAGAGCAAATGGGATGCCTGGAAAGGCGCCTATCTCAAACCGGCCGGAACCGGCAAATATTATGTCAAATATAATTCAGCGGGAGAGACAGTCTCCGAAGCGCATGGCTACGGCATGCTGTTCACCGTGCTGATGGCCGGCTATGACACGAATGCGCAGACGTATTATAACGGACTCTATAACTATTACACAGCCCATCCAAGCACGATCAATCCCTATCTGATGTCCTGGAAGCAGAACAGCAGCTTCCAGAATATCGAAGGACAAGACTCCGCAACCGACGGCGATATGGATATTGCCTTCTCGCTGCTGCTGGCCCACAAGCAATGGGGAAGCAGCGGAACCGTCAACTATTTGCAGGCAGCGACAAATATGATTAACGCCATCATGGATACGGAGATCAATCAGACTCAGTGGACGATCCGTCTCGGAGACTGGGCGAATAGCGGTTCATACAATACGGCTACCCGGCCTTCAGACTTCATGCTGAATCACTTGAAGGCTTTCCAGACCGCTACCGGGGATGTCCGCTGGCAGAATGTAACGAACAAGACCTATACGATTATTAATAGCCTCTATACCGGCTATAGCTCATCCACCGGCTTGCTGCCGGACTTCGTAGTTTACTCCAACAATACCTATAAGCCAGCCGCCGCGAATTTCCTGGAGGATGCCAACGACGGCAACTATAATTATAATTCCTGCCGTACACCGTGGCGGATCGCCACCGATTATCTGCTGACAGGCGATAACCGGGCCTTAGCCCAGCTGAATCAGCTGAACAGCTGGATCAAGACCAAAGTAAGCAGTACACCGGGGAACATCAAAGATGGCTACAAGCTGAACGGAACCACCTTCGGCAGCTATAACAGCGGCGCGTTCTATGCCCCCTTCGGTGTAAGCGCCATGACCTCCTCCGCCAATCAGAGCTGGCTGAACTCGCTCTGGAGCCATACGGCCAGCAGCGCAGCAGAGGATTATTATGAAGACAGTATTAAGCTGTTCTCGATGATTGTTATGTCAGGCAACTGGTGGACTTACTAAGCGGCTCTATGTTGAAGACGAAACTCCTGTCCGGATGGACAGGAGTTTTCTTTTCGGATATATCCTTAACAATCGTTATCCATTGCCGGCTACTGCAATTCCACTGAAGCTTCGTGCACCCAAAGTGGCTGTTCTAATGGCTGAGGCTGAAATTGTGTATTGAATTTGACCTGCAAGCACATCACTGGCCGGAGGAAAGTCCACAGCGGTTATTCCTACCATTTCTTACTGAATGAATGTGTTATTGATGTTCCCCGGATATGTGGTACTGAAGATTAAAGTATTATTGCGGTAGATATTAAAAGTAACATCATTCTGAACTATAACGCTAACATCAACACTACGCCTGACATAGGCATTTAATGTGACTCTGACCAAGTTCACATTGGCAGGTGTAACATTTACAGTTTGCAGTCCAATGTCACCGAAAATTGCACCCGAACGGACCAAGTTTATAACTGATGTATCCACTGTACTACCCTGTGAAATGCGCATATCCAAAAACTGAATGCTCATTCTGCTCACCTGACCTCTCTTCGTAAATACTATATTTTATGAGAGGAAAGATGGGATGCTTGTGCACCATCCACATAATTGAGGTTAGCGATACTCTTCTTCGCCCCGAATTTCTGTGATATTTTTAACATCTTAATTTTTAATTTTATTGCTAAATTAAGGATGACATTCAATCCACCGATAACTTGGGAAAGTGCGGAATTACACAGGATTTTCACATTTTGTCGTTTTTATGGAAGCTTTCCTTCTATTGAAATTACACCGCACTGTCGCGTATACAGGAGCCTGCCCGAATCTATCAAGAATTGTGATTCCCAAAGTGTGGAAAATGCAAGATATGTCACTTCGCGGCTGGCAATATCAAGTTGCAATCGCTCAAAAAAGTCAAAAGGATGTACTAAGAAAGGGGTTATGTCGGTGGTACAATTGCCAATAGTAAATGAGCTCGGATTCTTTGAGATTCGTCTTGAATCCATTGGAGGCCTGGGCGCGAACCTCGCAGGTAAAATGCTGGCGGAAGCAGGAGTGGTCGGCGCAGGGCTTAATGGCGTCAGCTTTTCCTCGTACGGTTCGGAGAAGAAGGGGTCTGCGGTTAAGGCACACATCCGTTTCTGTGATATGGATACCCATATCCGCGATACTTCGCCGGTAGAGCGTCCGCATGTTGTCGGTGTATTTCACGAAGCACTTGCCAAGACCGTTAATGTAACCAGCGGAATTCATGAACACAGCACCGTTCTCGTGAACTCGGCCAAGACGCCGGAAGAACTCAGAGAACTGCTGAAGATGAAGGCTGGCACGATTGCAGTGATCGATGCTACCAGCATCGCACTCAAGGAGAAGAACCGCGTCAACATGGCGATGCTCGGCGCGCTGTTCCGGCTCTGCCCGTTCCTGGATACGGATATTATGAAGGGCGTCATTGAGAAGTCCCTCGGCAAAAAATATCCGCAGGCCGTCCAGTCGGCTATCATGACCTTCGAGCGCGGCTACAATGAAGTGAAATTCATGCAGTTCGAGCTGGCAGCCGGTGAGATGATGCCGGTATATATCCGTTCCGACATCTCAGCTCTCGGCTATGAGACTCAGCCGATCGGCGGAACGATCACGAACCCGGGCAGCAGCTTCCTGAAGAACCTCAGCATCTCCCGTTCCGGTATGCTTCCGGCATTTGAGATTGAGTCCTGTATCCACTGTGCACAGTGTGACACGGTATGTCCCGACCAATGCTTCGTATGGGAAGAGCGACTGGACCGCAAGGGCCGTTCTCAGATGTTCCTGACAGGCATTGACTACCAGTACTGCAAAGGCTGCCTGAAATGTATTGGAGCCTGCCCGACTTCGGCGCTCTCCAGCCTGAGGGAGCAGGAAGGCTACGCAGACAGCCATACCGTGAAGCATCAGTTCGATCTGGTCACTCCAGTCTAAAACCCGGAAGAAAGGTGGAATGAATTGTGGCAATTGATTACGAGAAAGAAGTAGGTTCTGCCAAGGTAGAGCAGAAATTCCTATATGAGTCCGGCAACGAAATGGCCGCTTATGCTGCCCATCAGATTAACTATCATGTCATGGGGTATTTCCCGATCTCCCCATCGACCGAGGTGGCCCAGTTTCTCGATACGATGAAGGCCAGCGGCCAGCACGATATTATGCTGGTGCCGTCAGATGGCGAGCACAGCTCCGCAGGGATATGTTACGGCGCGTCTACAGCGGGCGGCCGTGTGTTCAACGCAACCAGCGCCCAAGGATATATGTTCATGCTGGAGCAATTGCCTGTACAAGCAGGTACGCGGATGCCGATGGTCATGAACCTGGTCTGCCGTTCGATCTCGGGACCGCTGAATATCCACGGGGACCATTCGGATCTGTATTTCGCCTTGAACACCGGCTGGCCGATCCTGATGTGCCGTGATCCGCAGTCCGTCTATGACATGAACCTGATGGCGCTGAAGCTGGCGGAGCACGCCAAAGTCCGGCTGCCGGTGATGGTAGCTTCTGACGGTTACTTCACTTCGCACCAGAAGCGTCGTGTGCAGGCTTTTGCCCACCGTGAGGATGTTCACAAGTTCGTTGGCGAACAGCCGCCTGCAGGCTTCAGAGATACGCTTGACCGCAATAATCCGGTTACGGTCGGGCCTTACATGAACGAACCCGATTACATCAACAACCGGTATCAGCAATCCGTGGCGATGTACAACGCCGGTGAAGTGTTCGAAGAGATCGCACAGGAGTTCGCGGAGCTCACCGGACGTCATTATGAGATGATCGAGCAGTACCGGATGAAGGATGCCGACATTGCCGTCTTCCTGATGAACTCCGCTTCGGAGATTATCAAGGATGTAGTCGATCAGCTCCGTGAGCAGGGAATTAAAGCAGGGGCCATCTCCCCGAACATGATCCGCCCGTTCCCGCAGAAGCAGATCGCCGAAGCGCTGAAGCATGTCAAAGCCATTACTGTAGGTGACCGTGCGGATTCTGTCGGCGGACACGGCGGTAACATGGTGAACGAGATTAAGGCTGCGCTGTTCACCTACGGTAACACAACGACTAAGGTCATTAGCCGCATCTATGGACTCGGCGGGAAAGACTTCTATGCCGAAGACGGACACCACTTCTTCCAGCTGGCTATGGATGCTGTCGTTGCTGACCGTGTGGAAGTGCCGTTTGATTACTATGGCCATAACCCGGGAGCGCCGGAGAATGCACCGAAGCGCCTGCTGAAGCCGATGGACTTCGATAAGCTGAAGACCGGTCTGATCACGGTAACCCGGAACGAAGAGACCGGCAAGCTGAGTGTCAGAGTTCCGCCGGTGCGCTCGCTGATGAAGAAGCCAAGACGTCTGTCTCCGGGGCATGGGGCATGTCCGGGCTGCGGGATTTTCTCAGGGCTGGAGCTGTTCTTCAAAGGAATCGAAGGCGATATCGTAGCGCTCTATCATACCGGCTGTGCGATGGTGACCACTACCGGCTATCCGTATTCCTCCCACAAATCGACGTTCATCCACAATCTATTCCAGAACGGTGCAGCTACACTGTCCGGTGTGGTGGAGATGTTCTGGGAACGTAAACGCCGCGGCGAGCTGGACGGCCTGGGGCTGAAGGAAGACTTTACATTCGTCATGGTTACCGGTGACGGCGGGATGGATATCGGGATGGGACCTGCGATCGGGGCAGCGCTGCGCGGCCACAAGATGATCATCGTGGAATATGATAACGAAGGGTATATGAATACAGGTGCCCAGCAATCTTATTCCACACCGCTCGGACACCGGACGTCCACCTCAAGCATCGGCAAAACCCAGCAGGGCAAGTTGACCCAGCATAAGGACACGGCGCAGATTATGGCGGCTACCAACATTCCTTATGTCTTCACCGGCTGTGAAGCTTATCCGCAGGACATGCTGAAGAAAGCCGCTAAGGCCCAGTGGTATGCGCAGAATGAAGGTCTGGTCTACGGCAAGATTCTCATTGCCTGTCCGCTGAACTGGATGAGCGAGGATAAGGATGGGACCGATATCGTGTCCCTGGCTGTCGAATCCTGTTTCTTCCCGCTCTATGAAGTAGAGCAGGGGATTACCAATATCACCTACAATCCGGAAGACAAGGACAAACGGGTAGAAGTATCCGCCTGGCTGAAGACGATGGGCAAGACCCGCCATCTGCTGAAGCCGGAGAACGAACCGGCCCTGCGCAGCTTCGAGGGCGAAGTCCAGCGCCGCTGGAGCCGCCTCAAGGCGAAGCATGAGCATCCGGATTTGTAAGGTCTAATGAATTCTTAGCAATCATCTGCATACGTCATAAGCATTAGCATTACCCAAAGTTAGCACCCGCCCGGCAGAGTCACTCTGCCGGGTTATTTGCACCTGGAACTGGCCAAAAAAACTATTTATTAAAATACTTTTATAAAGTAATATAATAACGAGGCGACGGCTTAGCAACATTAGAGCGGAGCAACATTAGAAGGTTAGGCGGGATAAACATGGCAACGGTTTTTTTGATTATTATTTATTTGGCGTTCATCAGCCTGGGACTGCCGGATTCGATGCTTGGCGCAGCCTGGCCGATTATCCGGCTGGATTTCGGGGCGCCTGTCGAGCTGGCCGGACTGCTGTCGATGATTGTAGTCGCAGGGACGATTATCTCAAGCTTGGCCAGCAGTGTGGTGCTGAAGCGGCTCGGCACAGGGATGGTTACTTTTATCAGCGTGGCGGTAACAGCTCTGGCCCTGCTCGGCTTCACGTATTCCTCCTCAGTCCTGTGGGTGGCTCTGCTGGCTTTACCGCTGGGCTTAGGGGCCGGATCGATCGATACCGGGCTGAATAACTATGTGGCAACCCATTACAAAGCGCATCATATGAGCTGGCTGCACTGCTTCTGGGGAGTGGGGGCCATGCTCGGACCGATCCTGATGTCGCGTTATATTGCGAATGGCGAGTCCTGGAGAATGGGTTTTTTTGCGGTCAGTATGATTCAGTTCGCGCTGGTGGTGGTACTGTTCTTCAGCCTGCCGCTGTGGACAAGAGTGAACAAAAGCAGCCGCCCGCAACCCGAAGAGACACCCGGGAAGATAGAGCCCCAGACTGCCGTCATCCCTGCTGAGAGCAAAGTGCTGCGGATCAAAGGCGTGAAGCTGGCGATGCTCACCTTCCTGTTCTATTGCGGAGTGGAAGCTACGTTAGGGCTATGGGGCAGCAGTTATCTGGTGAATGTCAAGCAGGTATCCCCGGCAACGGCAGCCGGATGGGTCTCGCTCTATTACGGCGGAATTACGGCCGGACGGCTGATTACCGGCTTCATTACCTTCCGGTTCAGCAACCGTACGCTGATTCGCGGCGGGCTGGCCATATCACTGGCGGGTGCGCTGCTGCTGGCATTGCCGCTTCCGGCGGTATTTTCACTGGTAGCCTTCATTCTGATTGGCCTCGGCTCGGCGCCGATCTTCCCCTGTATGCTGCATGAGACGCCCGCCCGGTTCGGAGCGGAGCATTCGCAGAAGATTATGGGGTATCAGATGGCCTTGGCGTATACGGGCGGTGCGTTTCTGCCTCCGCTGCTGGGCTGGGCGGCGGCGCGGAGCACCTTCATGATTCTCCCGCCCGCAATGATTGGGTATATCATAGTGATGATAGTCAGCTCTGAAGTGATCAACCGGATGATGAGTAAACGACAAGGAGAGGTGAAGGTGTAATGAGATTCATAGAGTGGCAGGATGGAGTATGGAGTCATGAACCGGTGTCAAGCAAGACCGCGAACGGTAATCTTGTGGTCCAGGCAGCGGAGAGCAGTGACTACTGGCAAAAGACGATGTACGGCTTCCAGCATGACAACGGCCATGCGCTGCTTGCCCCGTGGGAGAAGGCTGAGGCGGTGGAGGTCAGCTTCGCGCTGGACGGGTTCACGGAGCTGTATGACCAGGCAGGCATTATGCTATGGCACGGCGGCGAGCAGTGGATCAAAGCCGGTATTGAGCTGAATGACGGTGTTCCGCATATCGGTGCAGTTGTGACCGACGGATATTCTGACTGGTCGCTGTCCCCTGTTCCGGAGTGGAAGGGGGAATTAATCACTCTGCGCGCTTCGTGGATGAAGGATGCCGTAATCCTCAGAGCGCGAACGGAGAATCATCCGTGGCGGACTATCCGCGTTGCCCGTTTCCCTTATGAGACCGGCAGTCAGGCAGGACCGTTCCTGTGCGCTCCCACGCGGGCGGGCTTTCAGGTCACTTTCACTCGCTGGGCGGCTACTGCACCCGATACAGATGTCCATACAGACCCGCCATTCGTATAGGCCCTCCTAAATAGACTCCCCCAAACAAGGCAAAACCGCCGTTGCGCGTTTCATTCAGGCGCAGACGGCGGTTTTGCTTTTTGCAATCATTATCCTATAGAGACAGCGGCAGGTTATCTTTTTCTGCTGCGTACCATTGCGGTAGGTCCGCACATTTCATCCCGGACGGAGTAGGTGTAGATGTGCTGCGGGACTGGAACACAGTGGTGGCGTCTGACGACCTCAACATGGTGGACTACCTGGACCACCTGGGGGTGATAGTAATCCTCATATACAACCTGTGTGGGATCTGTAACCGTTTCAGCAGGACATTTCGGACAATTTCTCATTAAGCTCAGCTCCTTCGCATTGGACTTATGCCAGTATACGCATTATGCAGGAGCCTGCTTGTTCATTCGTCTATATTCCGGCAAAATAGGTGTCCGTCCATTCTGCGCATCAGGAACGCTTGTAGATCTCACGCATGACATGGCGCAGCTCGGGCAGGATCAGCCGTTCCATGGCCAGCTTGATTGCACCGGTGGAGCCGGGCATCGAGAAGACGGCGGTACTGCCGATTGTCCCGGCTATGGCCCGGCTGAGTATAGCGGCGGAGCCGATATCTTCGGTGAAGCTGAGCAGCCGGAATATCTCCCCGAAGCCCGGCAGCGACTTGTCCAGCAGGGAGGCGACCGCCTCATAGGTGGTATCGCGCGGGGATATGCCTGTCCCTCCGGTCAGCAGCACGGCTTCGATGCCGGAATGAACGGAGCTTTTGTAGACCAGCTCCCGGATGTCCTCATAATCATCCTTCACGATGGTGCGGCCGATCACGGTGTAACCGGCGGCTTCCAGCAGACTCTGGATCAGAGGACCTCCAGTGTCCGTATCCGTGGTCCGGGTGTCCGAGACCGTTATAACGTAGCAGGCGACTGAATCCGGGGCTTCGCTCCGGTGTTCTTGGGCGGATGAGATATGAACCAGCTCCTTGTTGTATCTGATATGCAGCTTATAGTTCCCATGATAGGGGATGGCAACGGTAATAACAAGCTCCGGGGAGAACGCTGCTGCATGCTTCAAGTGGCAGTGCCGCCTTGCACAGAAGCGGTCATTGTAGTACACTCGCTACCATAACCGATTGAGGCAGGGAGAGAGCGAACTTGGAACAGTCATTACCAGTATATATATTGTCGGGATTTCTCGGGAGCGGCAAGACAACGTTACTGCAGCGTCTGTTGGATCATTGGAACCATCAGGGCTTGCGTCCGGCCGTCATTATGAATGAGCTGGGCGAGGTGAACCTGGACGGCTTGCTGGTGGAGCAGTCTGTGCCGATGGCTGAGATGCTGGGCGGCTGCATCTGCTGCACGAGCAGGGGCGACTTAAGCACCGAGCTGACCACGCTGCTCAAGAAAGAATCGCCGGATGTGGTCATCATCGAGGCCACAGGCGCAGCCAATCCGCTGGAGATTGTGGATGCAGTTACAGAGACCTCCCTATATCAGCAAGTGGAGCTGAAGGGCCTGATTACCGTCGTGGATGCCGCCCATCTGCTGGAGCTGTACCGCTCCCAGCAAGGGGCAACCTATCGCCTGATGCAGGAGCAGATCCGCTGTGCATCCGTCCTGATCCTGAACAAGACAGACCGGATTCAAGACACAGAGATTGCAGAAATCTCGGAGGTGCTGCGCAAGTGGAATGCCTACGCGGAGATTCTGCCGGCGGTGCGCTGTGAACTGGAGCCAGAAGCGCTGCTGGGCAGTGTGGGAGCCGTTCACATGGAAGACCGGCCTGCCGACGGGGAGACGGGAGACAGCGGAGCGGAAGGAGCGGTGCACGCCTCGCATGATCATGTCATGGCTTACACGCATTACTTCCAGAATCCCGTGAACAGCGAGGAATTCGAACGGTTTGTGAAGGAATTGCCGCGCGATGTGTACCGGGCCAAGGGAATTGTAACCTTTACCGATACCTCCAGCCGTTTTCTGTTTCAGTATGCTTACAGGGAAGCGGATTTCATGAGGATTACTCCCCAGGGCGAGGTGCCGGATGTTGCGGTATTCATCGGTGAGCATTTCTCCTCCGGTGAGCTGCGCAGGGAGCTTCTGCGGCTGGAGAAGCGCCTGCTGAGCAGACCGGCGGCGGTCAAACGGAGCCTGTAGCTTAATCTTTGCAGCTCATTGCGGATGGTTCGTTCCTATTCTTGCAGGTTAATACATTGGCATACCCTATAATAATTGCAGGAGGTTGTAAGGCTATGACCCGAATTCAATATCAGGAATGCATCAATACTTTGATTACATGTATGGACGCCTGTAACTATAGCTATGTCTCAAGCCTGAAAGAATATGATCTGGCTGATCTGCGGGAGAGCATCCAGCTGGACCGTGAATGCGCAGACATCTGCTCCTTCGCTATCCAGGCCATGACCCGCCGCAGTCCGTTCGTGGCCGAAATCCTCAGCTTGTGTGCTGAAATCTGCGACCGCTGTGCGGACACTAGCAGCAGACATAAGCATAACTATTGTCAGGATTGCATCGATGCCTGCCGCAATGCAGCCATAGCCTGCAGAATGGTCAGCGAAGCTGTTGAAGTCTACGCCTGAGTTCACCCATTAGGACTAACATATACTGCATTGAATACTTAATCAGGAACCAGGGCGGCTGCGGATTCATTCTGCACAGTTCTGGTTTTTTTTCGATGTGAAATTCATGGATTCCGGGAAATTAAAAAGGAGAATATAGGCATTCCGGCGAATGTTACATTAGAAGCATCATCAGGCTGCCGTTCAGTGCAGCCCATAGGCATGCACGAATTGAAGGAGGCCTGGAAGCTACGAATGCACCGCCACTAATTACAATTACCGGGGGAAGTAAGCAGTATGGAAGCCGCCCGGTTCTGACCGGGATATCCATGACGGTTCTTCCCGGCACAGCCACAGCTCTGGTCGGTCGCAACGGGTCCGGTAAGAGTACGCTGCTGTCCATCCTCGCAGGATTGCTCAGGCTGTCCTCCGGTGTGCTGACCTGTGACCGTCAGGCGCTGACCATAGGGTATGCCCCTGAAGCGTTTCCCGGCTTGAAGCTAACGGCCGAAGATTATCTGCGCTGGATGGGCCGGATAGCCGGATTCTCCGAAGCAGCTTCGGCTTCCAGGATAAACGAACTGCTGGAGCTGTTCAGCCTGGAATCCTCCCGCAGCCGCAAGCTGGCAGGCTTCTCCAAGGGAATGCTGCAGAAGGTCAACCTGATTCAGACTCTGCTGATCCGGCCGCAGTTATTGCTGCTTGACGAGCCCATGTCCGGACTCGATCTCCCGGCACAAGCTACACTTATAGATGTGCTGCGGGAGCTGAAAGCGGAGGGGACAGCGCTAGTCTTGTCCGTTCATGAACCGCAGATTATCGAAGCTGTGGCGGATACTGTATATGTATTGCATGAAGGGCAGACCATCCGGACGATTCACGGAGCAGAGAATCTGAAGAGTGCCCCAACAGTGAAAATCGTCTATACGGCCTTGCCGGGACAAGTACAGCAGGCTCTGGAGGCCTTGCCCGGGGTCATCCAAGTGCCGCCGCCCGAACTCGCGGGTACAGCATGTACCGGGTTGATTGTAGATCAGAAGATGTCAGATACCTGCCTGCAGCAGATTCTTGCAGCGGGCGGTTCCATAGTATCAGTTAAGCCTCTTGGGGGATTAAGCGACCTGACCGAGTGGATGGACCCCAAGGATCAGATCGGGAGTGGACGCGGGTGAGAGGGCTAATCGGTTATTTTTTGCACAGTTATACGGTCTCCCAGCGGTTCTTCGGACCGGTTGCCGGGATACTTATTGCGGTATTAATCCTCTATTCCTACAAGCCCAATCCGGTCATGAGCAGTTATTCAGCAACGGCGGTCTTTCTGTTCGTAGCCTGTGCCTGGCTCGGCTTAAGCTTCCTTAACCACGAGCAGGCGGTACAAAAGCAGGTGGTGATTGTCCAGCTCCGCAGTGCCCGCCGCTACAGTATCGGAGGATTATTGACACTTGTGCTGCTTACGTTGTCGCTGGATGTAATCATTGTTATATATCCCGTATTGGCCGGAAGCTTCATTGAACCTGCCGGACTTTACCGGATTCTGCTTGCTTTGTCTGGACATGCGCTCCTGGGGCTGTTAGGGATTACAATCTCCCTGTTCTTACAGTCCTCATGGGTACCGAGAGCCAGTTATGCGGCGGGAATGATGCTGATCCTCCTCATCCTCTCTATAAGCGCCGGCAAAGTGGCTGAAGCAGTGCCAGGGCCAGTTGTGTCCATTCTCCTGCCGCCGGTGTATCCGGTCATGGACAGGATGATGAATGCTGAGACGCTGCCGCTGTCCTCCGTGCTGGGAGCTTATGCCCACGCATTGACGTACATAATATTGCTTGCCGGGTATTACATTTACCGTTCCGGCCGGATGGATTATAACAAAACAACCTGATCTGTATCCTTATGAACTTGAAGATTTATCGATTGGAACAAGTGACGGATGGGAAATTTGGAACTGTAGGAACAGTAGAAGTGGTAGCATCCATTCCAAAATAGAACTTAAGGTTCGATCTATACAGAACAAATAACCAGATCAAGAACGGGAGGAACGATGAAGGATACACAAATACCGGAGAGTGAACAATCCAAAGAGCTATTTGCATATTTCGGGCTGGCCGTATACTATTGTCAGGCGCTGGAGCAGCAATTAACGAATCTGTTGCTGCTGACGAAGCTGTCACAGGGCAAAACGCCAACCGATGCCGAAATCGCAGAGCTGTATCAACGCAAGCTTAGCAATTCACTCGGCCAACTCATCAAAGAAATCCAGCATCACTTCCCATTCTCTGAGGAAGAGACCAGTCAATTGCAGGCCGTATGGAAGGAACGCAACCATATTGTCCATGATTACTTCAAGGAGCGGATTCAAGAGACCTTCACACCGGCCGGGCGGGCCCACATGATCCGTGAACTGAAACGTTTCAAGAACAAGGCAAGCCGGCTGGAGATTAAGCTGCAGGGTTATTGTACAGAGATGTACAGCAAACTGGGTCTTGAGGAAGAGCATATCCAATAAGGCATTGTCCCTATTATAAAAATAGCCCCCATTCCCAAGAAGCCTCCCTCTATCGCAGCGCAGCCTGCGCCAGAGGGGGGCTTCTTGGGATATATAAGCTGAGCGTAGGGAGTGGCCGGAAGGATGCGAAAAACTGAATGCAATGGGTTAGGAGGGTGTGAGTGGACCGAATGTATGTGAAAAACTGAATACAATTGGTTGGCGGGGTTGTACGTGGAGCAAATGTATGCGAAAACCGAATACAATGTGCTGGCGCGGAGGTACGTGGGCTAAAATGTTGCTGACTGAGAGCCGCGAGGGGTAGTGCCCCCGAATTCAGCGGATACGAGCCAAATGCCCGAATGAGGAGCACTAGTGCCCCCGAATTCAGCGGATACAAGCCAAACGCCCGAATGAAGAGCACTAGTGCCCCCGAATTCAGCGGATTGCCCCAGAAGCGGGCGGATGTGAGTAATGTGTGAGAGGTAGTCCACACAAGCTGTGTGGACCGCATAAGTCCCGACGTCCTCCGACCGCAGGATGTCGTTGATGCTTGAATTAATTTGTATTTACAGGAGCCCCGGACAGCGCCTCCTCCAGTTCCTGTAGTCCGCAGGATTGGACGACATCCGGTGCGAACCGGATCTCGGAGGCTCCGGTCGAGCGTTGCAGGGAAGAGAAGGCCCCGGTCAGCGCGGGGAGCATATCGCGATCAAGCGTCTCCCCGGCCTCCCACCACCAGCGGGCGATGGTCAGAATGCCGGTCTTCTTGTTCATCACCGGCTCCAGCCGCCCGATGAAGCGGTCGCCGTAAAGAAGGGGGAGGACATAGTACCCGTATTCCCGTTCAAGCACTGGCTTATAGACCTCCCAGCGGTATTGGAAGCCGAACAGCTGGAGGATCAGCTCTCTGTCCCACAGCAGATTGTCCAGCGGGGCCAGTGCCGCCGCGAAGGAGGCCGCTTGTTCAGCATGACCGGCCCCGCCCTCATTACCAGCCCGAGACCCTGCTGCGGACTCATTCCCACCCGTAGTCTCATCTTCAAGCAATACCGCTTCAAGCTCAGGCACATCTGCCGTGCGGATATACAGCGGAAGCTTCACATCCTCAACCCGTACCTCGCGGAGCAGGTCCTTCTGCAGCAGCCGCTGCACGGCCGCCGTCCGCTCCTTGCTCTTCAGGCCGGAGATGCCAAGCCAGCCGTCCCCAGAGCGGTTCCATTGCAGGCCGATACTGCCGATCCGGCGCAGCACATACCAGTCATGGTGCTGCTCCAGCGTCTCGTTCGGATCGCTTGCGCTGAGCAGATCCGGAGGCAGCAGCTTGGCCGTGTAGTCGTAATAACGGCGGGTATGCACCCGGTGATGGATGGATAACTCGCCCCAGAAGTACATGCTCTCCATGGCGGCCCGGGAGAGTCTTGCCGGAGCCCAGGACCAGTCGATCTTCTCTTTGCTCGCAAGGTCCAGTGACGAGAGTGGACCGCGTGCATCCAGCTCCCCGCGGACATGGGTAATCATAGCCGCCATGGCCTCGTTATGCTGGTGCCTGGCGGCAGCTTCCCGGCGCCGCTGGAAATACGGCCAGTCCTCCGTGCAGTAGATCGACATGTTCTTGTCCCAGCCGTCAATCAGTAGCCTGTCCTTATACAGCAGCTCACTCGCCATCTCGGGCACGAAGCCGGGAATTCTCGCCTGAAGCACCAGCTCATGGTTATGTCCGGCAATGCTGAGCGGATCATACTGGATACAGCCTACATGCCGGACGAAGTCATAGATGCTCTGCTTACCGCCGGGCAACGGGTTGCTTGTGAGCCGCTGATGGCGCAGCAGGAATAGCCGGGCTTGCCGCTTGCTGAGACTGTAGGTTATCATCGTCTTCACCTCATCCATATTATGTATTGCTCCTATTATACAGAACAAATGTTCTGATATCAAGTACAGAACACCCCCTGACGCCTGAGGCATCAAGGGGTGTTCTTGTTACGAATTATTAACGATCTGAGCGGTACAGCGGTTGCCCGCCAGCAGACTTAAGCTGCCAGCCCTAAGGAGCCGGACTAGAGCTGCTCCAGCGAAGGCCGAAGTCCGCCAGTAGAAGCATTGCCGGTTAGAGGAGCAGGCTCGCCTGAGCCGTTCCCTGCACCCGCACCCACCTGAAGCTGATACATGCGGAAGTAGCGGCCGCCCTGCGCCATCAGCTCATCGTGGCTGCCGCGTTCAACAATCTCGCCCCGGTGCAGCACCAGAATCTGGTCCGCACTGCGGATGGTTGACAAACGGTGGGCGATGATGAAGGTGGTCCGGCCTTTTTTCAGCACCTCCAGCGCCTGCTGGATAATGCTCTCGGTCTCGGTATCGATGTTGGACGTTGCTTCATCCAGAATCAGGATCGCCGGATCGAAGGATAACGCTCTGGCGAAGGAGATCAGCTGCCGCTGTCCGGCGGACAGGGTGCTGCCCTTCTCAATGACCGGTTCATCGAAGCCTTGCGGCAGATGGGCCAGCAATTTATCGGCACCGACCTCACGCAAGGCGCGTTCCACACGCTCACGGGAGATCCGTTCATCACCCAGACTGACGTTGGAGGCAATGGTTCCGGTGAAAAGATACGGGTCCTGCAGCACGATCCCCATATGACTGCGGAGCCATTGCTTCGGCAGGTCCTTGACCTTTTGCCCGTCGATCGTGATGCTTCCCTGCTGCGGATCATAGAAGCGGAACAGCAGGTTAATGATCGAGCTTTTGCCGGAGCCGGTATGGCCTACAAGGGCGACGGTCTCGCCCGGGCGCGCCTCGAAGGAGATGTCGCGCAGGACGAAGTCCTTTTTATAGGCAAAGGAGACATCCTTGAATACTACATTTCCCTTGTAACGCGGCATCGATCCGTCAGTGACCGGCTCACCCGGCTCATCCATCAGTGTGAATACGCGGCCGGCGGAGACCATCGAGCTGTCCAGATTCGCCAGCTGGTTAACCATCCCCGTAATCGGCTGGAACATCCGGCCCAGTACATCGACGAAGGCATAGAGGACGCCAAGCGATACGAAGGTTGACCCGTCCAGGCTGCCGAAGCCGAAGTACCACAGTACGAGCACGAAGGAGAGGCTGCGCAGCGAATTCACCAGATTGTGGGAGGTGAAGGCGTTCAGATTCAGCATTTTGTTCTGATATTTCAGATAGTCGTCATTCAGCTGCTCGAATTCAGCACTGCTCTGCTTCTGGCGCCGGAAAATCCGGATGATCGACATCCCCTGAATCGATTCGTTAATAATGGCATTAATCTCACTGAGCCGCGAGCGGATGATCGTATTGTATTTGGTGGCAATTTTGCGGTACAGCACAATCCAGAGAATGATGATCGGCACGATGAACAGGCTGACCAGCCCAAGCTTCACATCCAGCAGGAAGAGGGCCACATAGACACCGGTAATATTGATAATTCCTGTAGCGAAGTTGGATAACACGGCAATGAAGAGGTCCTTGACCGCTTCCGTATCATTGGTTACCCGGGAGACGACTTTGCCGGCAGGCAGATTATCGAAGAAATAGACCGGCAGGCGCTGGATATGGGCATAGACATCGGTCCGCAGCTTGCGGATGACCTGATTGGCGGATGATTGCAGCCAGTAGGTTTTGCCGAACTCTGCAATAATGGAAATGACAAGGAACATGGCGTATAGGGCGACCAGCTGATAGATTCCCGGAAGCTCCGGCTTGTAAAAGGAAAACAGATCACCCGCCGACAGCTTGACGGCCGGATAGACCGTGGTCTGCTCACCGTATTTGATCTGGAGCTTCCCGTCCGCGAAGCTCCGCTCGCCTTCGGCCTTCGCTACCGCTTCATTGATGAAGTAGAAGCTTCGGCCTGCCTGAAGCAGGCGGACCTCCTGGCCCTTGGCTTCGTCAGCGGCAAATTTATCACCGCGTTTGTAATAAGTGTTGTTGTATTCAGCAGCACCTTCCGGTGAGGCTGTCTGGAAATAGGGCTTCTCAATCGCAAGCAGATGATTGTCAATCATGCTCTTGGCGATAAAAGGCCCCGCCAGCTCAGCCGCTACTCCGATGGTAAGGAGCAGAAGGGCGGCGATGAAGGTCTTTTTGGCGGTCAGTGCATATTGCAGCAGACGTTTGCCTGTACTCTGTGTCAACGGTGACACCTCCTGTATGGGGTTATTCATTCGTCAGATTATTCTCAACCTGCTGGCGGTCGAACTGCTCACGGTACCAGCCGTTCAGCTCCAGCAGCTCCTGGTGCGTACCCTGCTCTGTAATATGCCCGTCTTCGAGAACAACGATCAGATCGGCATGCTCGATCGCCGAGAGGCGGTGGGTAGAGATGAGCGTGGTTTTGCCGCTGCGCTCCTCACGGATGTTCTCGATGATCTTCGCTTCTGTCCGCGCGTCCACGGCAGACAGGGCATCATCCAGAATCAGAATGTCCGGATTCGCAATGAAGGCGCGCGAGATGGAGACACGCTGCTTCTGTCCGCCAGAGAGGGAGACGCCGCGCTCGCCAACCATCGTATCCAGCCCGTCGGACAAGGTACCGAGGTCATTCTGGAAGGCTGCGGCGGTGATCGCCTGCATGATCCGCTCATCGGTGGCCCCGGAGTATCCGAACTGGATATTCTCGCGTACGGATTTGGAGAACAGGATCTGCTCCTGCGGCACGTAGCCCATCCAGCTGTGAAGCTGGTCGAGGGCAATCTGGGTGATCGGCACGCCGGAGATCAGAATCTCGCCGGTGCCGGCCGGGTATTCATGCAGCAGCTGCTTCAGCAGCGTCGATTTGCCGCTGCCCGTCCGTCCGACCACGCCCAGCGTCTGGCCTTGGGAGAGGGATAAACTGACACCGCTGAGATTATCGATAGTAGAGGTCGGATAGCGGAAGGTTACATCCTTCAGCTCAATGGTGGTCGGCTGGGCCACAGGAACCGGATGAGGCACATCCTTGACATCAGGCTTCGCATTCAGCGTCTCGTCGATCCGCTCCAGCGAAGCGCCGCCGCGCTGCATAATATTAATCAGCTCACCGATGGCGAACATCGGCCAGACGATCATCCCGAGATACATATTGAACGATACCAGATCACCAAGCGTAATCTGGTTGCGGAATACCAGATAGATTCCGTAGGTCAGGGCGATGATATAGCTGAGACCCACGAACAAGCGGATCGTCGGCTCGAAGAAGGCATCGACCCGGGCGACCGCCATATTTTTGCGGTACACATCGTCTGTAATGTCAGAGAAGCGCTTCTCATCGTGCCGCTCCTGCACATAAGCGCGGATGACGCGGATGCCAGAGACAGATTCCAGTACCTGGTCATTCATGTCACCGAAGGCATCCTGCGCCAGGCTGTAGCGGTCGTGGATCGCTTTGCCGTAGAAGACCATAGCTACTGCAATCATCGGAAGCGGAATGACGGCGGCCAGCGTCAGCTTCCAGCTGACCAGGAACCCCATGGCGAACAGGACAACCGTGAGGTACACGGTGGAATCCACAAGGGTAAGCATCCCGAAGCCCACGGTGGCGGATACGGCGCGGATATCATTGGTGGCACGGGCCATCAGATCACCGGTGCGGTTACGCTCGAAGAAGGCGGGAGTCATTGTCATAAGATGATTCATGAAGCGCGAGCGCAGCAGACGCTCCACCAGATTCGATCCCCCGAACAGCTTATGCATCCATATGTAGGTGATCCAGTAAATGATCAGCAGCATAAGTAAGATCAGGCCAATGTATTTCATTAATGAACCTGCAGTGACTGCACCGCTGACGATTTCGTCGATGGCGTTGCCGAGCAGGCGTGGAGGCAGCAGTTCCAGCACACCTACCACAATAAGAAGAATAAGGCCTATAGTATAGCGCCTTTTTTCGCGGCGGAAGAACCAGCCGAGATTTCGGAGTACGGAGAACAAGGTAAATCCCTTCCTTTCATGCTTGGAGTAATTACTAAGTTGGCTTGGTTAACGGAACATTCCTGGTCATTTGGGCAGCGGATCACATTCTCACAGCACGCGAAAAAGCGTACCATCCGAAAACGGATGATACGCCTGTAATTGCGGTTATCATGTCCACGGTGCTTAAGGCAGCACAGAGACATGTTAGAGATACGTTTAGCCTGTTCTCATACGTTACGCGTAGTACGCATGAACTTCAGGAATTCTCCACTGCTCGGGCTGCTCCGGTATTCAGTTGGGTATAGTTTTGTACAATAGTGGCGAGGTATACCATATCCATGTTAAACACCGAGATCACCCTTTCTTCATTATGGTAATAACTTGAAGCGTTTCGTTATGTTCCGAGTTTATCATCACAGTTTAAGAATTGTCAAATTTAATTTTGCATAGAAGACAGCATCCGGCGGGAGTGTCGCTATGATTTGGTGAATTGAAGATTATTCGGTATGATTGGGGTAGAGGGGAGGAGTAAAGAGATGAATATATTGATTAGTCCGGAAGCAGCCGCCTGGTTCAAAAGAGAGCTGAGCCTCCAGGAGGGTGCGTATATCCGGTTGTTCCCCCGGTACAGCTCAGGCGGAGGCCTGCATCCCGGCTTCTCGCTGGGCATTGCTACCGAGCAGCCGGGACGTCCTGCTGTACAATTCGGGCAGGGCGGCCTGACCTTCTATATGGAAGAGCAGGATCTGTGGTACATGGAGGGGTACAATCTCTCGATTGTCTATTCTCAGGCGGAGGATGACATCGAATATAAGTATGAGCCGGTACCGGTGGCATAAGCGGAGAACTGGCGCCAATGGCAGATCCCGGCAAGGCCGGGGATGCACAGCAAGCCCTTGCCTAGAGGCAAGGGCTTGTTCCATACGTTTGGGCTCAGCGAAGCTGCTGTATATCACAGGCGGCGGAATCAATGCGAGCTGCGGAAGGTTTCTTCCTCCATGGCGAACTCGAAATCATCAATGTCGTAGACCTGGACGGGAACTCCGCCTTCGATGATGCGCTGAATGAGCTCGAACTGGTCGGTCAGAATCGGCACCTTCTCACGCTGGGAGGCCAGCAGCAGCTCTGTCTCAATCGGATCGAAAGCTTCTCCGTAGGAGGCGTTGTCGATGCTGTTGATAATGGTGATCTGCGCGTGTCCGCCGAGGAGGATGCCGGAGCTTTTGGCCCAGGGGATGTTCAGGCAGCGGTTGATCTTCTTGGCATTCAGCGGCTCCTCGAAATAGTTGATCAGCTCGCGGATTCTGAGTCTGACATGCTTGTCATCATCCGCCTGGCTCATCACCGGCTCCTCGCTGTCCCGCAGCTCATATAACTCCATGATTGTGGTATAAGGGACTATATATTCTACAGGGCTCCGCGGAACGAGAAGCTGGCCGTAAATCGCCATCATGACGGCTTCCGTCACAAATTGTCTGGGCATCATTATCCTCCTGAATTTCGGTACTGCAACCGTAACTGTGTAAAAATAATAAAACATTGCAGCGCGCAAATGTCAACTGTACCCTGATGAAGAATGAATTGGAAAGGACCTGACACGCCGTGAAACCTTGGAAATCTTATTATACCTTTGTTCGGCCTTATATGAAATGGATTGTGTTCACCCTGATCATCGGGATGGTCAAATTCAGCATTCCGCTGACCCTGCCGATGATTCTGAAATATGTGGTCGATGAGCTGCTGGGTAACCCCGCACTGTCGGTCGCGGAGCGGGTCTCGAAGCTGATGACGGTGATCGGAGGGGGCCTCATTCTGTTCGTGATTGTCCGCGGGCCGGTGGAGTATTACCGCCAGTATTTCGCCCAGCTGATTACGAGCAAGGTGCTCTTCGACATGCGCAACAAGCTCTACGCTCACTTGCAGCGGCTGTCGCTGCGTTATTACCAGAATACGAAGGTGGGCGAAGCCATCTCGCGGTTCATCAACGATGTGGAGCAGTCGAAGAACCTGGTTGAGGTCGGAATGATGAATGTCTGGCTGGATATGTTCACCCTGCTCTTCGCCCTGGGCTTCATGCTCTATCTGAATCCGGTGCTGACGCTGGTGGCGATTGCGATTCTGCCGCTGTATGGCATTGCCGTCAATACGCTCTACAAGCGCCTCAAGGTGCTGACCAAAGACCGGTCACAGGCACTTGCCGTCATTCAGGGCTATCTGCATGAACGGATTCAGGGGATCGCGGTCATCCGCAGCTTCACGATGGAGCGGGTGGACCAGCGGCAGTTCGAGGATATCAACGGCAAGTTTCTGCAAAAAGCGCTGGCGCAAACGCGGTGGAACGCCTTCACCTTCGCGATTATCAACACCCTGACCGATATTGCGCCGCTGCTCGTGATCGGGTACGGCGGATACCAGGTCATTCAGGGCAACCTGACGCTCGGGACCTTTGTAGCCTTCTTCGGCTATCTGGACCGGATGTATGCGCCGCTGCGCCGTCTGATCAACTCCTCGACCGTGCTGACCCAAGCCTCGGCATCGCTTGAGCGTGTCCTGGAGCTGCTGAATGAGCCCTATGATATCACCGATGCTCCGGGCGCGAAGCCGCTGCTGAAGCCAGCCGGAAAGATCGAATTCAACAAGGTGTGGTTCAAGTATAACGACGAGAATGAGTGGGTGCTGCGGGACATTAATCTGAGCATTGCTCCGGGCCAGACGGTGGCTTTTGTCGGAATGAGCGGAGGCGGCAAATCCTCGCTGATCAGCCTGATCCCGCGCTTTTATGATATCAGCGAAGGCAGTCTGCGCATGGACGGACACGATATCCGCGCGCTGACCCAGGAGAGTCTGAGGCGGACGGTGGGCATGGTGCTGCAGGATAATTTCCTGTTCAGCGGCTCGGTACGCGACAATATCAAGTTCGGGAACCCGGAAGCGGAGGAAGAGGAGGTCGTGAAGGCGGCGGTGTCTGCGAATGCCCACGACTTCATCATGCAGCTGCCGGAAGGCTATGATACCGAGGTGGGGGAGCGCGGCGTGAAGCTGTCCGGCGGACAGAAGCAGCGGGTGGCGATTGCGCGCGTGTTCCTGAAGGACCCCAAGGTGCTGATTCTGGACGAAGCGACCTCCGCACTGGATCTGGAGTCCGAGCATCTGATCCAGCAGGCGCTGCAGGCGCTTGCTTCCGAGCGGACGACTCTGATTGTGGCTCACCGGCTGTCCACGATTACCCACGCCGACCAGATTATTGTACTGGAGAACGGGGAGATCACTGAACGCGGCACCCATGAAGAGCTGATGGGGCTTGCGGGGAGTTATGCCCGGCTGTTCAATGTTCAGCGGCTGGATGCTTAGCTCGGTTCTACTATTCTTATTCAAAATAAAACAGGCTTCAAGCTCCACCCGTAAGAGGTGGGCTTGCAGCCTGTTTGGCCTGGAAGGGATCGGTATATCGGCTTACATCCGTCCGATCAGCAGCGACAGGATGCCGGCAGCGATAAGCGGGCCGACCGGAACGCCCTTGAACAGCGCCACCCCTAGGACGGTTCCGATGAGTAGTCCGGCGACAATGGTCGGCTGGCTCCCCATGAGCACCGCTCCGCGCCCGCCCAGATAAGCGACGAGAATACCGACTCCGATGGCGGCGAGTGATTTCCAGTGCAGGAACGACTGTCCGATGGTCTGGAGGGAGATCTTCCCGCTGGCAAGCGGCGTCATCACCCCGATCGTCAGGATGATGATGCCAACAGTCAGCCCGTACTTCTCCAGCCAGGGGAACGCGTGCTGGAGTCCCAGCACGCGGATCAGCAGCAGCACCACCATGGCAATGGTAATGGGTGTATTGCTGCTGAGTATTCCGAGCGCTGCCAGACCCAGCAGCAATAACGAGGTTATATCCATAGCTTGGATACTCTCCTTCTCTAAGTTAGCCTAGTGCTCACAATATGATCTGCAATCAGCTTGCCGTGTCCCCGGCCGCTCTCGATGAATACCTCGTTGGCGTTCCGCCCGGATGCGATGACCCCGGCGACATAGATGCCCGGAATATTGCTCTCCATTGTCGCGGGGTTGAAGGCGGGCTTATCCAGCGAGTCATCCATCCGCACACCGGCAGAGGTGAGCAGGGCCCGGCTGGGGCGGAAGCCGGTCATCGCCAGCACGAAGTCATTGTCAAGCTCGGCAGTATCCCCGTTTAATGTGGAGGTTACCAGAACAGAGGCCGGGGTGATCTCCGTGACGCGTGATTCCAGATGCAGCGTAATGCTCCCCTTCTGCACCATGCTCTCGAAGATCGGACGCACCCAGGGCTTGATATTGTCCGAGATACTGCTTCCCCGGTAGACCATATCCACCTTGGCGCCTACCCGCAGCAGCTCCAGCGCGGCGTCTACCGCAGAATTGCTGCCCCCGATTACAGTCACCTTCATGCCGGAATAAGGATGTGCCTCGCCGAAATAATGAGTGACCTTCGGCAGCTCCTCCCCGGGAATCCCGATCAGATTAGGCTGATCGAAGTAACCGGTAGAGATGACTACGTTCGCAGCTCTGCGCTGCTGCTCCTCACCGCGCTTGTTGACCGTATGTACAACGAAGCTGCCATCCTCCTGCGGCAGAACGGACAGCGCTTCTTCATAAGCGGCAATCTCAAGCTGGTGCTGCGCGGCCGCGCGGCGGTAGTAGACCAGCGCTTCATGGCGGTAGGGCTTGTCATTCGGAGAGGTGAAGGGCACATCTCCGATCTCCAGCAGCGGGGTGGTGCTGAAGAACTGCATGTTGGTCGGATACAAGTAGATGGAATGCACAATGAAGTTCTTTTCCACGATCAGGCTGGAGAGCCCTTGGCGCTGGCATTCGATGGCTGCAGACAGTCCGCAGGGACCGGCGCCGATAATAATAACGTCTATCATAATAGCTATGTCCTCCTAAGGAAGTATTCTATGCAGTAAATGGTACCTTATATTTTTGTTTTTTGCCATGGCCGGTGAATTCCGCAAATTGGGGATTGATCCAAGGTCAAGATGGGTATATAATTAGATATATATCTAAAGTTAAGATGTCAGGTCACACAGACTGCATTACGAACATCATTAGGAGCGTGGTCCCGCTTGCAATTAGAGAAAATTGTCGCCTATCACAAAGCCTTATCCGATCCGACCCGGCTGCGTATTCTGCTGCTCCTCTCCCGGGGCGAGGTTCACGGTCATGCCTTGGCCGAGAAGCTGAATCTCTCGCAGCCTACCGTGACCCACCATGCCGCCAAGCTGCGCGAAGCCGCGCTGATCCAGGAGCGCAGAGATAAGAATACCGTATATTTCAAGCTGAATCCCGAGTTTATCCAGTCAGGCTCCGAGGCCTCGCTGAAATTTATTTTTGCAAAGGGGGTGGAGGAGATGGAGGAAGAGTCGCCTGAACACAGCCTGAAGGAGTCGGTGCTCCGTAATTTTTTTGCGAAAGACGGACGCCTGCGTCAGATTCCCGCACAATACAAGAAGAAATTAATCGCGCTGCAGTATATGGTGGAGAAGCTCGAACCGGGTGTAGTCTATTCGGAGAAAGAGATCAACGAGTTCATTAAGCCGTTCCATGATGATTATGCTACGATCCGCCGGGAGTTCATCATGCATCAGTTCATGTACCGGGAGAATGATAAATACGAGCTTAACCCGCCGGAGCTGTGGACTCACTGGGAAAATGTCAAATAATGATCTAATAAATGGGGATTTTTTATGACAAGTGCGAAACTGCTGATTAATTGTTCAAATAACGAATAAAATGGAATTGTAAGCGTTATCTGACAAAAGCTTCGAAAGGAGACCTTCAGTATGATATTCAAACGTGCCAAAAAAAAGCTGCAATCCGATCATCCAACCGTTACCTTGCCGCAGATCAAGCAGGCTGTAAGGCAATTTGAAGAAGATATGCCCGCTCCCATTAACCGTACCGCTCTGATCCAGGAAGATAAGAGTATTGACCTGAACCGGCTCAAACGATATTTAGGCGGAGTTCCGCAGCAGAAATTCTATATGTCCAGCGAGACCTTTGAGATTTTTGAAGAATCTGACAAGCTGGTGCCGTACTACCTCGATATGGTTCAATCGGCGGTAGACAATTATATCAGTGACACCGGCAAGCTGCCGTTGCTCGAAGACGCCTGGCTCCCCGAGGTTCATTACCGGCTGTTGTCCACTGAGCGATACCTCAAGGAGACACCGCCGTTCCCGCTCTACATTACCGACGAGGAAATGATGCTGACGCACCGGGCAGAGCATTTTGAATCCTGACAGCTCAGCCTACCTGATTCCCCTATACAGGCCATTCTGACGAAGGAGAGGTTGTCCTTCCGGGCGGAATGGTCTTTATTTTGCGCCCCGGCGCGTAGTACAATAAGCATTTGGTGCGTAGAACGCAGAATTGGACGACAGAAGGGGAGCGTAGATATGAGAGAGGTACAAGCTTTGCTGTTTGATCTGGACAACACCCTGATGGACCGTGATCAGACCTTCCGCAGCTTCAGTACGAAGTTTGTGCAGGATTTCCTGGGACATCTGAGCGAAGAGCAGGCCATGCAGGTGGTGGAGGATATGATTATCAGGGATGCGGACGGATACCGGGATAAGGACGGGTTCTTCGCCGAGCTGAGCGAGGTTCTCCCTTGGGAGAAGGCATTGACCGCTGCGGACATCCGGGCCTATTATGACGAGACCTATATCCGCCACGGGGCGATAATGAAGCATGCGTTGGAGACGCTGGACTATTGCCGGGACCACGGATATCCGCTGGGACTGGTCACGAACGGCGGCAGGGATATTCAGTATGGCAAAATCGATCTGCTGGGACTTCGCGGCTACTTCCGCACGATCGTCATTTCGGGTGAGGCCGGGATCAGCAAGCCTGATCCTGCAATCTACCGGCTGGCCCTGGAGCGTCTCGGTTCCACGGCTGAACAGACTATATTCATCGGGGATCATCCGGTGAATGATATTTGGGGGGCGGCGCAGAGCGGGATGGATACGATCTGGCTGAAGCGCAACCACCCTTGGGATGAATCACTGAACGTGAAGCCGGTCGCGGTCATTCAGGAGCTGGATGAGCTGCGGGGCATTATTTGAGAAAGTTAGGGCCTGCTGTTGACAAACGGCATCCGGGCCATATATTATTACAGCATATTATTTCGGAAGGAGACGATGTCAATGGCAGTTTATACTAGCGGTTCAGGATTGGTTGCTACTGTTGTGGATACGTGTCTTCCGGGAAAAGCGGCTGTGGAGTAATAATGAATCCCCAGTTTCGCAGGTAAGCTCTATGATGCCTTTTAGAGCCGCCGGGAACCGTATCGGTTCCGGCGGCTTTTTTGCGTGTGCAGGTCTGCTGCATCACGCCCGAAATAGCGGTGTCTGCTCCTTCTCGCGAAGAGAGTAGCTTCCGCTATTCTGGAATGACTCTGCCCAGCGGGCGGTTCTTTGCTGTACAACAGCATAGGCCGGACCGCTGCCAGGTCTGCCTCTGCCGCCGGAACCTTAACTAAGGTTCCGGCGGTTTTTTGCGTGCACTTGAGGAGCTGCCGCTGCCCGGAGATACATGGATGTGAAATCACATAATAACCTATTCAGGAGGAAATGCATGAATATCGATATCAAGATTGAACAGTACGGCTGGAATGAAGAATGGCAACAGAAATGGGCAGGGAAGCTCCAGGAATTGGACGGCAGGGAGTTTGCGCCGGGCCGGATTGCCGGAGATTTCGGCAGCAAATACCGGGTCGTCACCGCCGCAGGTGAAATGTGGGGAGAGCTGTCAGGCAAGTTCCGGCATTCGCTGAGCGGGTCGGGCGAGTATCCGGCGGTAGGAGACTGGGTGGTGCTGGCCATGCAGGATGGAGGAGCGCATGCGGTGATTCATGGCGTGCTTCCCCGCCACAGCGTCATCTCGCGCAAGGTCGCGGGTCACACCCAGGAGGAGCAGATCGTGGCCTCCAATGTGGATACTTTATTCCTGGTAAGTGCCTTGAATGATGATTTCAATGTGCGGCGGATGGAGCGCTATCTGATTATGGCCTGGAACAGCGGGGCGAATCCGGTCATTCTGTTGACCAAGGCGGATCTGTGCACCGATGCGGAGCTGAAAATGGCCGAAATGCAGCAGGCTGCTCCAGGTGTCCCAGTCCATGCGGTCAGTGCTTTGCGCAACGACGGGCGGGAGGAGCTGCAGCCTTACATCGGCTTCGGCCAAACGGTAGCCCTGACCGGTTCGTCCGGCTGCGGCAAATCAACGATGGTCAACTGGCTCAGCGGCCGCAATCTGCAGCTCACCCAGGATGTGCGGGAAGGGGACAGCCGCGGACGGCATACAACTACACACCGTGAGCTGTTCGTCCTCCCGGACGGGGGGATCATCGTCGATACGCCGGGAATGCGCGAGCTGCAATTATGGGAGGATGACGGCGGATTGGACCTGGCGTTCGGAGAGATCAGCAGTCTTGCGGCAGCATGCCGCTTCAGTGACTGCACCCATATACGGGAGGAAGGCTGCGCCGTGCTTGCGGCTGCCGCCAGCGGTGTGCTGGACGGGAAGCGGCTGCAGAATTACCACAAGACGCAGAAGGAGCTGCAATTCCAGAACAGCAAGGAAGCGAGACAGAAGCGTAAGACAGCCGCCGCCTCCACCAGAAGCGCCCCGCCCCGCGCCAAAGGCAAGAGCTGGGAGCGGGTGCTGGATGAATATTAAGCGGGAGTGCCAAGTTCTCGATTTTCTTAAAAGCTTCAAAGATTAAAAAAGCAGCGATTCTCCCGTCATTGGGAAATCGCTGCTTTCCGTTTTTGGTTTTTTTAAAGAATGTTCGGCATCCCGCTTAAATAGCAGACAGGACGGAACGAATGTGAGAAAGCGATAGCGGTCGCCTGATAGCTTTCCGCAGGAAAGCTCGCTTCGGAAGCAGCGTGCCCAGCAAAGCGCGCAATCTCTAGCCGGTGAAAGTCCGGTCGCGGGAGGGGCCAAGCCCCCGCGTAGCTAGGATGCCTGCACATGGCGAAATCTGTGTGTAGAAGCGCATCGACAGAAGTGCGGTTGTAGGACCGTGCGAGCAACTGACCAGGCCGCAACATCAAGTGAATCCTGCCGCGTCGTCAATGCGGCCTCGCAAGAGGGCAAGAGGAAGCCGAGTCTCGTGCTTTCGGACGAAGGCCAAGGAAGTTGCAGAGAACTTGGAGCAGCAACGAAGAATCCTCCGGCGTAAGGGGAACGGCATGGTTAGAAAGAGAAGGCAGTGAACTGGGGAGACCCTCCCCTGCACCGAAAAGAAAAGGTAAAGGGACCCTCTATAAACCCAGAAGGTGAAATGAGAGGTCTGCAGGAAGGGAGTCCGAGGGGCCTATAGTACCAAGTAACCGTAGGACAACATAACCTGCGGGAGGAAAGGGGCCCTACTTTGTTCAAGTTTATCCCAGAGGTACGAGTACGTGATTGCCCAAAGGGCTAACGACACGCAAGAAACGCTCAACAACTCCGTGGAGGAAACTAGCTCAAGGAGCCAAGGCCAAAGAGGCCGCATGCCCAAGAGTGACGAACATCGGAAAGCCGTATGAGGGAAAACCTCACGTACGGTTTGATGAGGAGGGGCTGGCCATACACCAGTCCTTTACTCTAGTCAGCAGTCTCCGGATTTTCACCGCAAAAGGGAAAAAAATCTGGAGAGCACAGCGACCCAAACATCGGTCCGTTCACGCAGCGTCCACCCAAGTGCTCACATTGATCCAACTTCAAAATAAAGAGCTGTCCCAAGTTTGGGACAGCCCCTTCGTATGCTGGTTCAAGTAATAGCAGATTAGAACGATGCTGCTGCTGTCTTAGCCAGTTGCAGGCCGGAAGCGATAATTTCAGCGGATTTATCCGGATTCTGGTTGTGTCCTTCGATGATGACCTGAGTAGTTTCCTTGAAGCCCCAGAAGTTCAGGTTGCCCATGATGAAGTTAACGGCCATTTCGGCACTTGCTGCCGGACCTGCGGAATATACGCCGCCTCTGGCGTTCAGTACGGCTGCTTTTTTGCCGGTCAGCAGTCCTACTGGGCCTTCAGCAGTATACTTGAAGGTAGTTCCAGCCTGGTTCAGGTAGTCAATGTATGTGTGCAGAACAGCCGGAACAGTCATGTTCCAGAGCGGGAAGGCAAATACTACTTTGTCAGCGGCCAGGAACTGGTCCAGATATTTCTTGACAAGTGCAGCGCCTGCTGCTTCTTCAGGAGTGGCTTCGAAGCCTTGAGCTGCTTTGTATACGCCGGTGATAAGTGTGTTATCGTAGTAAGGAAGCTGTTCAGCGAACAGGTCCAGTTCAGTAATCTGGTCCTGCGGATGAGTCTCCTTGTAGCTGGACAGGAATTCATTGTAGAGCTGAACACTTACGGATTGCTCGGCAGGGCGGTTATTGGCTTTGATAAACAGTACATTCGACATTATGATTTCTCCTTAGGTATCTATTTAATATTAACTATCGATAATATAGCATTTAATTTTTAGTTTGTAAATATCCGTCGGATAAAATTTTTATTCTGCTGACAGCAAGCTGCTATCCTTCGCAAATGTACCATATCTTCTATAACAGAACTTCAATAATGCGTGGAACGATCTATATGTAGTATTCCTTATTTCGCAGTCTGCGCGGGCGTGCTTCAGGACAAGTTTAGGGAATCAGCGGCCCGGTTATATAGGTGATATAAGGAGAAGAGGAAATGATTCCCTCTCCAGATCACGGGACTAAGCCCCCATTTAAAGGAGCGATTGACATGTCCATCGACCGTTTCATCCTGAAGAAACTGGACAGCTGTCACGAAGAGCATACCCGGCGCAACCTGGTGAAGTTGTTCAAATTGCGAATTAAAAAGGCGGAGAAAGAGGAGAACCGGAACCTCCGGATTGGATGACTGCCGGTATAATGTTGAGTGTTAAGCCCCTGTAAACCATAGACTAAGCGCATCTCTCACTTATGGGAATGTGCTTTTTTATTTTAAAGGAAAATTTAGTTTCCTCTTGCTGTGGAAAAGGTTAGCGTACATATGTGAATAAGAATTCTTGGAAAGAATCAAAGAGTGACTTTGATTCTTAATGTGACTGAAGGCTGATTGTATGTGAAAAACAGCATTCATTTTGCTCGCAAGGAGGCAACTGGACAAATGTATGTCAAAAACAGCATACATTGTGCTCGCAAGCAGGCAGATAGACCAAACGTATGTGGAAAAAAGCATACATTGTCTTCACGCGAAGGTAATCATATTCATCCGCAAAAAAATATCCCTCTGTTTAGTAGAGGGATAATGCCAATGAATCATTTTCACTGTAACTGTGCAATATAGCTTCTGAGCCTTTAATTTCGATACTGATCAGAGAATTCAAACAGGTCTGCAGGGCGTTTTTACCCTTTTGAATTTTAAGTTCGAGTGTACTGTTGAGCAGTCGAAGTACTTTTTGGGTCGGCTGTTTGTTTTCTGTTGTGAAATATACAGGGACAAGCTTGTTTTGAAATGTGATGAGCATTCTCATTTTGAAAACCACCTCGCTAAAAGTATTTCATGGTATTGATCTTACCTTGTCTTTCTTAATTTTACCTTAAAATTAGCTTATGATAACATAAAGATTGCAAGTTTTATAGTTTTGCTGCTTTTTTAAAATATAAGAATTTATATGTTTCACATGATAAATTATCTTTCTATTTCCCGCTGAAAGGGATAAAGAATGTGAATAATCAAGATGTTGCCTGTCTGGCGCAGTATCTGTTCCCGGGTGAGGCCCGGCGGAGAGTGGTGGCGGAGCTCCTGCACACAGCCTCCGGCTGCATGCGGATCTGCCGAATAAAATTCAATGAGCATGAATATGCGCAGGACGTATGCCTGCAGGTACATAACGAGAAGATCATTCTAACCGGGTTAGTGGAAGAGGACGAGTTCGGCTACGAACTGAAGGAGCCGGCAGAGGTGAAGCGCGCCTGCTATTACCTGTTCAACGGCTCCGGTCATGCACAGCCCCGGAATCTGTCTGCTCCCGCGCTATTCCTGTCCCGGCGGAGATATGAGGAGATTCATGAGATGGCCGGAGCCTGGACACTATGTGTGCTGGCAGAAACGCTGGAAGCGGAGACGGGGGACCCTGACAGCTCTGCTGAATTGGCCAAAGTGCTCAAGAACCGGACAGCATCGGGAGAACTGCGGTTATGTGCTAGGAATGGTGCAGGCTGGAGCCAGCAGCAGGTATCGTTCATTGAGGCTTCTTCGGGCGGCTGGCTTCTGCGCAGCAGCAGTGAGCCGGAAGATGATTATATGATTGCGTTCCCGCTTACCCGGGCGGAGCTGTGTCATGCTTTCGGTGAATGGCTGCTCAGCTAAGATTGTTCTTGGCACAATAGCCCCGCCCAGGCACCGCCCGATCCTTGAGTATCCGCCCGTTGATTCGCTTCAGAGTGAACATGGCGCCGATCCCCCCCCACGGATTGGGCGGGTGGTCGAAGTGCATATTTATGTAAGCGCTTCATTTATTGTGCTTTAACCTTTCTATAGACTGCCGCATATGCATAGAGCAAGGGCGAAAGACCCTGGAAGAAAGGAGAGGAAAGGATGAAAGGGTTCAAAAGACTGTCATTGCCGATGCTGCTGATCCTTGTAATCGGCTCTGTCCTAGCAGGCTGCGGCAGCAATTCCGCCGGGGTCAAGGTGAAGATTGGCGAAGTTACCCGTTCCGTGTTCTATGCGCCTGAATATGTTGCCTTATCGCAGGGCTTTTTCAAGGATGAAGGGCTGGATGTAGAGCTGCAGACGATACCGGGCGGAGATAAAACGATGACGGCCCTGCTCTCAGGGGCGATCGATGTGGCCTTGGTCGGTTCGGAGACCTCAATTTACGTATACCAGCAGGGGGCGGATGATCCTGTCATCAATTTCGCTCAGCTCACGCAGCGGGATGGAACCTTCTTGTTCGCGCGCACACCGGACAGCCATTTTACATGGGACAAAGTGAAGGGCTCGACCTTCCTGGGGCAACGCCAAGGGGGTATGCCGCAGATGGCGGGCGCATTCACGCTGCTGAATAAGGGGATTGATGCCGGGAAGGATCTGACGCTGATCCAGAATATTGACTTTGCCAATATTGCGGGTGCCTTTGCTTCCGGGACCGGGGATTATGTGCAGCTGTTCGAGCCTCAGGCATCGATCTTCGAGAGCGAAGGCCGGGGCCAGGTGGTCGCTTCCTTCGGGGTGGAGAGCGGTTATCTGCCGTATACGGTGTTCATGTCCAAGCAGAGCTATATCGATAAGAACCAGGATACGGTGCAGAAATTCACCAATGCGGTCCAGCGCGCCCAGCTATGGGTGAAGGCTCACAGTCCTGAGGAGATTGCTGACGCGGTCATGCCTTATTTTGAGAAAATTGACCGCAGCATTGTAGTCTCATCCATCAGCCGTTATAAGGAACAGGACACCTATGCCGTGAATCCGGTGATCGATGACAAGGAATGGAATAATCTGCTGGATGTCATTGACCATGCCGGTGAGCTGAAGGAACGGATTCCTGCCGCTAAAATTGTAAATAACAGCTTTGCAGAGCAGGCAGAGAGCACGATTAAGGATTGAGGGGGCTGACAACTATGCTTCCCGTAGTCGAGTTGAAGGAAGTCACGCACGCCTATCTGGGAGACCGCGAGGCTTCGCTTGCGATAGAGGATCTGAATCTCAGTGTCGGCCAAGGCGAGTTCGTCAGCCTGGTCGGACCAAGCGGCTGCGGCAAAACGACGATCCTGTCCATCATCGCCGGACTGCTGCAGCCCTCGCGCGGCGAGGTGCTGCTCAGCGGGCGCCCTACCACGGGACCTTCGCCGGAGGTAGGGTATATGCTCCAGCAGGACTATCTGTTCCCCTGGAGGACGATTCAGGATAACGCGCTGCTCGGGCTGGAGCTGACCGGAAGGCTCACCGGAAGCTCGCGCGCCAAATCGCTGCAGCTGCTGGCCGATATGGGGCTGGAGGGCAAGGAGAGGTCCTATCCGGCGCAGCTCTCGGGAGGGATGCGCCAGCGTGTCGCCCTCGTGCGGACTCTGTCTACCGACCCCAGCCTGCTGCTGCTGGATGAGCCGTTCTCTGCGCTGGATTACCAGATTAAGCTGCAGCTGGAGGATCTGGTCTCGGAGACGCTGATGCGCCGGGGAACCACGGCCATTCTCGTCACCCATGACCTGTCTGAAGCGATTGCGGTCAGCAGCCGGGTCATTCTGCTCCAGCCGAATCCGGGGCGGATCCGCAGGATTTTTGAGATTCCGGAAGCGATCCGCCGCACGCCGCCGCTGTATGCGCGGGATCTGCCGGGCTTCGCGGAGCTTTTTCACGAGGTATGGAAGGAAATGGAGCTGGCAGGGAGGGAAGAGATGTGAATACAGAAGCGCAGCCCCGTGAGACGGCCTCCCGTGCGCAGTGGCTGGAACAGAAGCATGCGGATTACAGGAAGAAGAAGCTGCGCCGCAGGAGTCAGGTGCTTATGGTCCGCAGCAGCCTGCTGCTGGTGTTCTTCGTGCTCTGGGAAGCCGGGGCCCGCATGGGCTGGATCGATGAGCTGCTGTTCAGCTATCCGACGAAGGTGTTCCGGCAGATCTGGGAGGACATGGTCAGCGGCAGTCTGTGGCCGCATCTGGGAATGACCGTCGGCGAGACGGCGGTGGGCTTTATTCTGGGCACCTTGATCGGGACGCTGCTTGCTGTCGTCATCTGGTGGTCGCCGTTTCTGTCCGCTGTCCTGGACCCTTATATGGTCGTATTCAACAGTATGCCGAAGGTCGCGCTGGGTCCGATCTTCATTGTAATGTTCGGGGCAGGCTTCACCGCCATTGTCATTACAACCTTATCGATTACCGTGATTATCACCACTCTGGTAGTGTACAACAGCTTTTGCAGCGTGGACCCGAATCTGGTTAAGGTGGTCCGCTCCTTCGGCGCCTCCAAGAGCCAGGAGTTCTGTAAGGTCATTCTCCCGGCTTCATTCCCGGCTGTGGTCTCTACCCTGAAGGTGAATGTCGGAATGTCCTGGGTCGGCGTCATTGTAGGTGAATTTCTGGTTGCGAAATCGGGGCTGGGTTACCTGATCATCTACGGCTTTCAGGTGTTCAACTTCACCCTGGTCATGTCGAGTCTGCTCATTATTGCGGCAGTGGCCACAGCCATGTACCAGCTGGTGGTGTATGTGGAGAAATTGCTGCTGTCGAGAAGGTAGGAACGATGTCATATTGTGTCTGTTGGCAAAATCTTGTACCATGACTATATCTTCATCTGAATGTTGAAGCTTATCGGTGTAGGAGAGGTATTCACATGGGATTTCGTATTATTAAAACGGCGGCTGCAACTTTGCTGTCCATTCTGCTGGCAGCCGCCGCTGGTATTCCGGGTGCGCAAAGCGCGGGACTGCTGGCCATTCTCGGGGTGGAAACGACCCGCAAAAGGAGTCTACGCACGATTACGGCGCGCTTCTTCGCCTCATTGGTGGGACTCTTTTTGGGCTGCATTCTGTTCTGGGCCCTGGGCTTTCATTATTGGGTGCTTGGTCTGTATGTATTGTTCGGCTTCCCGCTGATTGTCAAATCCGGCTTCAAGGAAGGGATCGTCACCAGCTCGGTCATTGTGTTCCGCGTATTTGGACAAGCCGATATCACGGTCCACATCCTGCTGCAGCAGATTGAGCTGCTGCTGATCGGCCTCGGCTCGGCCGGACTCGTTAACTTCATCTATATGCCGGAGACAGGCGGGATGATTGCGGGCATCCGCAAAGAGGTGGACAGCTATTTCTCGGTGATCTTCCGGCAGATGGCCCGGACGCTCCGTGATCCAGGTTACATCTGGGACGGGAAAGAGCTGATCGGGGCAGGCGAGACTGTGCAGAAGGGGCTGAACGCGGCATCCAGGGAAATGGAGAATCATGTGATTCACCCGGATGAAGCCTGGAACGTGTACTTCTATATGCGCAAGGAGCAGCTGGAGTCCATCCAGAATATGATGCAGCTGCTCTCGCAAGTGTACCGCCAGCTGCCGCATGGGGATATGGTAGCGGAGCTGTTCGACCAGCTTAGCGGCGATGTGCTGGCTGAGGAATATACCGGCCGCACCGAACGGCTGCTGGAGGAGCTGCAGCAGGAGTTCCAGGAGATGGAGCTGCCGGATTCGCGTGAGGAATTCGAGATCCGCTCCGCTATTCTGCAATTATGCCGCGAGCTTGCGCTATATCTTAAGATTGCAAAGCGTTATAAAAGTCCGGTTGAACTACGTCCGGCCAAGGACAAGCTGCCTGACAAAGGTAAGGCATAAGCAATTCCATGTAATTTAGGTGTCAGGTATTCACATTCAGGTGTAAAATAACGATAAGAAACATAAGCGCCAAAAGTGAGCTGGTCTCTTAAGTGATGTCCAAAACCCAAGAATCTTGGTCTGGCAGGTGAGGAATATGAATAACAGCAATGATCAATATATCGGCAAACAGCTGGTAGCGAACCTTTTTAATCATAGCGGTGTATTTGTCTTGCCGGCATTGACCCTGCTCACCGGGGAGCATATCCGCCTGATCACGCAGCACAAAATTGTTCTGGAGCCGCAGGATGTGATCCAGGTCGACAGCGCTGCATTCTATCAGCTGGCTGTGGATGAATGTACGGCGGCGATGGAGAGTATCTTTGAACAGCTGCGCTATACGAAGACGAAGCGTCTGCCCATGATTGAGCTCAGGAATGAAGTGATCCCGTTTATCCAGCAGGTGAGCGAGAGGAATGATTTCTTTGGCATATTGTCTGCGCTCCAGACGAAGGATGACTATACATACAGGCATAATGTGGCGGTGGGCATCATCTCTACGCTGCTTGGCAAATGGCTGAAGCTGAAGCCGGATGAGCTGAGTATGCTGACGATTGCCGCGACGCTTCATGATATCGGCAAAATTATGATTCCGGCCGAGATCCTTACCAAGCCGGGTCCGCTGAGTGAGGATGAATATGCCTTGATGAAGAAGCACACCACCTACGGATATGAGATGATCCGCGATACGGTGGGCACCAATCATATGCAGGCGCTTGTGGCGCTGCAGCATCACGAGCGGATGGACGGCAGCGGCTATCCCTTCGGCGTGCTGGGCCACCGGATTACGGATTTCAGCAAGATTGTGGCGGTGGCGGATATTTTCCATGCGATGACTTCGGACCGGTTCTACCGCAACGCTGCGCCGTTATATGAGGTGCTGAGGAAGATGGACGAGAATGTCTACGGCAAGCTGGATCCGTATATCTGCAGCGTCTTCATTAATAAGCTGATGCAATCGATGATCGGCAATGAGGTGCTCCTGACGGACGGGCAGATCGGCAAAATTATTATGATTCTGGCCCATGACCCGCTGCGTCCGCTGGTGAATATCGGTGAGGACTTCATCGATCTCAGCCGCCAGCGGCAGCTGGGGATTGTACGTGTGCTTTCATAGCAGAAACACAACAAAAGTAGCGGTTCCCTATGTTTTGGGAGTTCGCTACTTTTGTTTTTTTTCGGGCAGGAGGACTCATAATGGACTAAATCCGGCAATAAAATGAAGCAGAAGGCTTAATTCACGGGGTCCGGGGGCTTACCCAAATTTATTTCTACTCTAACAATCAACAAATGCCCAGAACGTGCATACACTTGATAGTGAATGATTGTATGGAGGAGGTTCAAAGATGTCATTAAGCCATAAACGTCAAACAAGGGAGATCATTACGAAGGCAATTTGCGGCAAAGGTCGTAAGTTCTCTACAGCAACCCATACCGTGACTCCGCCACATCATCCGACTAGTATTCTGGGGGCTTGGATCATTAACCACCAGTACGAAGCGGTTGCCGCCGGGAACGGAATCGAAGTAATCGGTACCTATGATGTAAACATCTGGTATTCGTACGACAAAAACAAGCAAACCGAGGTTGCCAAGGAAACGGTCTCCTATGTGGAGCTGATTCCATTGTCGTACCTCGACCCGAGACATCGTGCTTCCACGGCACAGGTCTCTGCGGAGGCAACGCAGGAACCCAATTGTGTGGAAGCCGGGGTATCGCCGGGCGGAGGCAGTGTGACACTTAGGGTGGAACGCGAGTTCGAGGCGGAACTGGTGGCTGAGACCAAGGTCCGCGTGTATGTCAGTGATCAGAGTGATGATCTGGAAGACAAGGATTATGATTTTGAAGGCGAGAACTTTGATTACGATGATCTGGACCCTGACGCTCTGGATGATGAATTGTAGGAAGCAATACGCCGCTGCCTGAAGTACTGTGTGGGTTATGATCCATTATATGATGAGAGGGCAGCGGCGTAGAGGGCGAATGCCCTCTTTTTTTAAAAATACAAAAATATTTTTTAATGAAGCTCAGAATGAAGATGCTGCATGCCGTACTGTTTCTGATAAAAGGACGGCATAGGCGTCCTACGCATGGCTTAGGGTGATACCGTCTTGATAAGGAAGATTTGTGCAAATATAAGAATTTATATGTTTCACATGATAAATTATCCTTCTATTTCTCGCTGAAACGGTACCGTCCTTACAAAGGACGACAAAGCCGTTTCCACTTGAGGTTCGACTTGAATAATTCGGGGGTCAGGTTTCCTCAGCGGCTTATCGCTCACAGGGCATTGTCCGGTTACAGGGCGGTGCGCGGAGGGATGCAGCCCTGAGGAATTTCGTATGGGCGGAGGCACTGACATGAATGAAGGGCTGAATGTATTCCGGCAGCTTGCACCGGAGCAGATCGGACGCAGGCTCGGGCGCTGCGGAATTGAAGCAGACTCCGATTCTATCGGCAGAGGGGCACAGCGAAAGGATGCAAGAGACTCCCAAGCTCATCCGCATGGACAAGACCCCGCAAGCTATAGACAGCACTACCGCGTGCTTATATTCAATCTGGCCGTGCTGGACTGCCAGCCGCTTGGAGCCGGAGCGGCTATGGGCGGGGTGCTGCTGGGGGCAGGAGGGCTGGGTGAGGATGGTAGTGGTGAGGTAGGAGTTGGTGGGCAGGGTTGGGATGGGAACAGCGGGGGAGAATCGAGCGGGCAAGGTAGGGATGGGGTCGGCGGAGTAGGAGCTGGGAGGTTAGGTGGAAATGGGAGTGATGGGGGAAGAACTGGAAGTCTAGGTGAGGATAATAGTGGTGAGGTAGGAGTTAGTGGGCAGGGCAGGTACGGGAACAGCGGGGGAGAATCGAGCGGGCAAGGTAGGGATGGGGTCGGCGGAGTAGGGGCTGGGTGGTTAGGTGGAGCTGGGAGTGATGGGGGAAGAGCTGGAAGGTTAGGTGAGGATGCTAGCGATGAGATAGGAGTTAGTGGGCAGGGTGGGGATGGGAACAGCAGAGGAGAATCGAGCGGGCAAGGTAGGGATGGGGTCGGCGGAGTAGGAGCTGGGTGGTTAGGTGGAGATGGGAGTGACAGGGGAAGAGCTGGAAGGCTAGGTGAGGATGCTAGTGGTGAGGTAGGAGCTAGTGGGCAGGGAGGGGATGGGAGTGATGGGAATGAGCTTCTCAGTTTAGTTGGAGGAGGGAGGGAACTGCGGGGGACTGCAGGTGTTCTGCGGGCCACAGCGGTGCGGGCGTTGTACAGCCTGGGACTGGACAGTGGCGAGGTGGAGCTGCGGGCCATGGGCGGGCGGCGGTATGTGGTGACAGGCATCACTCCGGTGATGCCTGATTCCGCAGGAGCGCTGCCTGAGCCGTACCGGTCAGCATCCGCAGCGCTTGCGCGGATGCTTGACAGCGAGCAGCCGGGCCGGCCCGGGCTGCTCATGGGCATGGACCCGGAGTTCCTGCTGCTCCGGGAATCCACGGGCCGCGTCGTGCCGGCGTCGCGGTACCTGCCCATGGACGGCGTCGCGGGCTGCGACGCCGGACCCCCGGGAACGCACGGCGTGTTCCCGGTGGCGGAGCTGCGCCCTGCGCCGCGCGGGGAACCGCGCGCGCTGCTGGCGCAGCTGATGTCCGCCGCACGCGAGGCGGACCGGCTCATTGCCGACCGCTCGCTCCGCTGGCGGGCGGGAGGAATGCCGCTGCGGGGCTGGGCCCTCGGCGGCCACCTGCACTTCAGCGGCGTCACGCTGTGTGCGCCGCTCCTGCGCGCGCTGGATAACTATCTGGCGCTGCCCCTGTTCCTGCTGGAGGACATCCGGGCTGCGGCCCGGCGTCCCCGCTATGGCGTGCTCGGCGATTTCCGGCCACAGCCGCATGGCGGCTTCGAGTACCGGACCTTGCCGAGCTTCCTGGTCTCCCCGGTCATCGCCAAAGGCGCGGTCTGCCTGGCTCACCTGATCGTGAGCCATTATGAAGACCTGCCGCTGCGCCCGCTCGACCGGGAAGACCTGCATGCTGCCTTCTACAGCGGCAGCAAACCCCCTCTGCGCACAGCCTGGCCTCCCCTGGAGGCGCAGCTGCGCGCACTGGGCGGCTACGCAGCCGCCGCCCGGTGGATTGATCCGATGCTGCGCGCCATAGCGGAGCAGCAGAGCTGGGACGAGTCGCGGGACATCCGCAGCTCCTGGCTTGGCGGCGCACCGTCCGTCTCCGCGGCGCAGCGCCATTTAGAGTAGCGGACAGAGTCTGCCTCCAGCCGCAGCGCAGACTGTAAATCTCCTGTTAACCGGAACCATAGACAGCCGCCATTCACGATCCGCCGCATCTTAGGCGGGGAATTCGTGTATAGGGCGGCTGTTTTTTTGCAGGTTGATTTTATAAGACTTTTACTCATAATTGTAATTGAAGGGGATAAATTCAAGTTGAGTAACCATAACATCAGCACGACAGCTTCTGGTGATGTAATTGTAACCCGTTTAATTGGCAGGATTAGACTAGACGATGTGAATGAATGGTTTGATGGCTTCGAGCAGGTGTGCAGGCCATTTATTTCCGGCGGCCGGAGCTTCAAACTGCTGGTGGATAGGCAAGGTTACACGCCAGATCACTTTTCGGTGCAAAAAGCGTGGAAAGACAAGTTCTTTAATGAGTCCATATTAAATTACAGCAAGGCCATAGCGTTTCTCCTGGAAGAAGGGGAGATCCTGAATCATTTACAGCAGACAAATACCAAGGAATCCGTACAATTCTTCGATGATTATGAACAAGCATTGACCTGGCTGAATGATTATCCGATGTAAAATGCTGATTGAACCCGTCAACACTCATTCAACAGCCGCTGCGTAGACATGTGAGCCGAATGTAATCGGAAAACCGAACACAATCACAATGTCGCACACGCGCTTCCAATATCATTCGTTTCTTCTGTCCCGATTCTTTTCGTATTAACAACGAATCCGTTTCCTGTGCTGCACAGGTAAAATGCTTTTTTACCGTTACAATCCCCTCCCCCAACCCGCTTTACAACACCAACCAGCTTTTAGCAGAAGTCCCTGGGGGCTTGCGGTAACGTAACGGGCGAAGTTTCTGCTATAATAGAGAACAGTATGAAGTAGGCATGGAGGTAGACGATGGCAAACTATACGCCGATGATTCAGCAGTATCTCAAAGTCAAGGAGGGGGCCAAAGACGCTTTCCTTTTCTTTCGTCTGGGCGATTTCTATGAAATGTTCTTCGAGGATGCGCTTCTGGCATCCAAAGAGCTTGAGATTACATTAACAGGCCGCGATGGCGGGATCGGGGAAAAAATTCCGATGTGCGGTGTGCCGTATCATGCCGCCGAGGGGTACATACAGCGACTGATCGAGAAAGGCTACAAGGTGGCGATCTGCGAGCAGCTGGATGATCCTGCGGTGACCAAAGGGATGGTCCGCCGCGACATCGTACGGGTCGTAACACCGGGCACAGTGATGGACGGCAAGATCATTTCGGACAAAAGCAACAATTACCTCGTCTGCGTCACAGAGGAAGACGGGATGATGGCGCTGGCCGCCTGTGATTTAACGACGGGTGAGCTCTATGTCACCTCGGTACTCGCAAGCACCGAGTGGCTGCGCGATGAGATTGGCATCTATGAGCCGTCGGAGATCATTGGCGATTCGGCCCTGCTGGAGGAGCTGCGCAGTGAAGCTTCCCTGCTGGCCAAACCTGTGGTCTATACACCGTGGGACAAGCAGGAGGAAGCGCTGGCCCGCCGCCAGTTCGGCGAAGCGGCCTGGGTCCGGCTGGAGAAGGAGCGCGGCCGTGCCCTGGCGCTGCTGATCTCCTATTTCAGCGAGACCCAGCGCCGTTCACTGGGACAGCTTACGCAGATTTCGCCTTACGAGCCGGGGAATTATATGATCCTCGATCCGTTCACCCGGCGTAATCTGGAGCTGACCGAGACTGTGCGGGAACGCTCCAAAAAAGGCTCGCTGCTCTGGCTTCTGGACCGCACCGAGACCTCGATGGGCGGCCGCCTGCTGCGCCGCCGGATTGATAAGCCGCTGCTCCAGCGCGCGCCGATTGAGCGCCGTCTGGAAGCCGTCGACTATTTGTATAACCAGTTTATTGTCCGCGAGGACCTGCGCGGTGCGCTGAAGGAGATCTACGATCTGGAGCGGCTGGTCGGGCGGATTGCCTTCGGCAGCGCGAACGGGCGGGATATGAACGCATTGAGGCTGTCCCTGGCCCAGATTCCTGCGCTGAAGGAGATGTGCCTGACCTCCGGCTCGTCCACCTTAAGGGAGATCGGCGCTTCCATGGATGAATGCGCAGAGCTCCGTGAGGATATCGAGCGGGCGATTGTGGAGGATGCACCAGTGTCCGTGCGAGACGGCGGAATCATCCGCGCGGGTTACCATGAGCGGCTGGACGAGCTGCGGGAAGCCAGCAGCAGCGGCAAGCGCTGGATTGCTGAGCTTGAAGCGAAGGAGCGCCAGGTTACAGGGATCAAATCCCTCAAGATCGGCTACAACAAAGTCTTCGGATATTATATAGAAATTACCCGCTCCAATCTGTCCGCGCTGCCGGAAGGCCGCTATGAGCGCAAGCAGACACTGGCCAATGCCGAACGTTATGTGACCCCGGAGCTGAAGGAGAAGGAAGCGCTGATCCTTGAAGCCCAGGATAAGATGACCGATCTGGAATACAGCCTGTTCACCGAGCTGCGCGAGCGGATCAGCAGCCAGGTTCCGCGCCTGCAGGCGCTGGCCGAGAAGGTAGCGGAGATTGATGTGTATCAGTGCCTCGCAGCTGTCAGCGCGGAGCACCGGTTCGTGAAGCCTAAGCTGTCCGACAGCTATGACCTGCGGGTCGAAGGCGGGCGCCATCCGGTCGTGGAGGCGGTACTGAAGGATTCGGCGTTCATTGCGAACGGCAGCACACTCAGCAAGGACGAGGGCAATATCCTGCTGATTACAGGACCGAACATGGCTGGCAAAAGCACGTATATGCGCCAGGTGGCACTCATCTGCATCATGGCCCAGATCGGCTGCTTCGTGCCTGCGGCAAGCGCCGAGGTGGCACTGATCGACCGCATCTTCACGCGGATCGGTGCAGCGGACGACCTGATTGGCGGCCAGAGCACGTTCATGGTTGAGATGGCCGACATTCAGGTCATGACCGAGAAAGCGACCGCGCGCAGCCTGATCATCATCGACGAGCTGGGCCGGGGAACTTCAACCAGCGAGGGGATGGCAATTGCCCAGGCGGTGATTGAATATGTGCATGATACCATTGCCTGCAAGGCGCTGGTCTCCACACACTTCCATGAGCTGGCCCATCTGGAGCAGAGTCTCAGCGGACTGCGGAATTATTCGATGGCGGTGCAGGAGAGCGGCGACAAGGTGAACTTTCTCCGCAAGCTGGTGCCGGGGGCTGCGGACAGCAGCTACGGGATCTATTGTGCGCGGCTGGCCGGACTGCCTGAAGGGATTATCGACCGGGCCTACGGGCTGCTTCAGAGCATTGAGCAGGCTTCTCCGCCGGGCAGCGTACCGCTGAACTACGGCACCGATTATAGCGGCCGGAGCGGAAGCCAATTAGGCATACCAGGCATACAGGAGAATCAGGCTAACGCTGTTCAGACACTTGATGCCGGGGAAGGAGCTGCCCCAGGAGGTCAAGTCTATTCTGCTGAACGCACCACGCAAGCTTCAACTCATTCGGACCCGTCTTCCGAAGCCGCAGCTTCTATGGCTGCCGGACAGCGGGAAGCTGCCGTTACCCTTGCTTCTCCTGTAGAGGAAGAGGACAATGAAGTGGTACAGCTGTCTATCTTCGGCGAGGAAGAGCCGCGCAAGAACCGCAAAGGCGGGACAGCAGCACCGGCCGTCAAAGATAATCCGCTGCTCAAAGAGCTAATCACCGCCGTGCAAGGCGCGGATCTGATGAACATGACCCCGCTGCAGGCGATGGGCCTGCTGAATGAGCTGAAGCTGAAGGCAAGGGAGCTGTAGTTCAGCGGAACTGCTGCAGGCATCCTGTTTAAAGTAAAGCAAGGTCCGGACTTGACTGTTACAGAGGAAGATGGACCAAATGTATGTGGAAAACAGCATACATTCTGCTCGCAAGCAGGCACACGGCCTGAATATATGCGAAAAATAGCATACATTGTGCTCGCAAGCAGTCACGCGGCCTGAATATATGTGAAAAACAGCATACATTGTGCTCGCAAGCAGGCACACGGCCCGAATATATGTAAAAAACAGCATACATTGTGCTCGTAAACAGTCACACAGCCTGATTGTATGTGAAAAACAGCATACATTCTGCTCGCGCGAAGGTAATCTTATTCATCCGTTAGGATGATTTTGTTCCTGAAACGGTGCCGTCCTTTAAAAGGACGGCAAAGCCGTCTCCACTTGTCCGAATAAGGCTTTTACAGTCCGTTAATGTTCAATATTATCTATATAATAAATAACTGCGGGGGTGAACGAATATGGCTAAAATTCATGTGCTGGATGAGCATATTGCGAACCAGATTGCTGCCGGGGAGGTAGTTGAGCGTCCTGCTTCTGTCGTGAAGGAGCTGGTGGAGAACGCGATTGATGCGGGAAGCACCCGCATTGAAGTCTCTGTGGAAGAGGGGGGCTTGCAAAGCATCCGGGTGAAGGATAACGGCTCGGGAATCGAGCCGGAGGATTGCGAGACCGCCTTCTACCGCCATGCAACGAGCAAAATTGCCAGTGGCCGTGATCTGTTCCTGATCACCAGCCTCGGCTTCCGGGGAGAAGCGCTGGCGAGTATCGCGGCGGTCTCGAAGCTGACACTGCTGACCGCAAGCGGAGACGACGGCAAGGGACGGGTGCTGGACATCGAGGGCGGCAGGCTGATCCGTAATGAAGATGCGGCTTCCGGCCGGGGCAGTGATCTCACTGTGCGGGAGCTATTCTACAATACTCCGGCACGCCTCAAGTATATGAAGAGCATCCAGACCGAACTGGGCCATATTTCGGATGCGATGTACCGGATGGCGCTGGCTCATCCTGATATCTCCTTCACCTTGCAGCATAACAGCAACCAATTGCTGCATACGCTGGGCAACGGAGACCTGCTGCAGGTGATTGCCGCTGTATATGGCACTTCAGCTGCGAAGGCGATGATCCCGGTATCGGCAGAAGATCCGGATTTCCGGATTTCCGGCTATATCAGCCGCCCGGAATGGACACGCTCGAACCGCAATGCGGTTACGACACTGGTCGGGGGACGTTACATCCGCAGCAACGGGTTGAATGCGGCAATCATGCGCGCCTATCATACGCTGCTGCCGATTAACCGCTATCCGCTGCTGGTCCTGAAGCTGGAGATGCACCCGTCACTGGTCGATGTCAACGTGCATCCGGCCAAGCTGGAAGTCCGCTTCAGCAAAGAACCCGAGCTGTATGCCTTCATCGAGCAGCAGCTCCGTTCACTGCTGATGGGCCAGAGCCTGATTCCGCGTCCTACCAAGGAAGTCATCGGCGGCAAGAACAGCAGCTCGTTCATTCAGGAGCAGTTCGCCTTCTCCAAAGGCGCAGCTCCGGGGAATGATCAGCAAGGCAGGGCAGCAGCCGGTGTAGATCAGGCGGCCGACCCGCACAATTCCGGCCAAGGGATGCCTGGCGCTTCCGGCGGAGAAGGGGGCAGCCAATTGTCTTCCGGCGGCCGGAGCGGCGCTCCATTCTCCGCCAGCACTGGTCCATTAACGGACCCTGCCGCTGGAGGCACTTATGCTGCTTCCCAAGCATCCGCCGGGAGTACCCAGCCTTATAGCGGCAGCAATGTGCAGCAGTCGCCGCAGGCCAGAGAGACGGCCGCTGCTTATACCGGCGGGAACACCGCACCTGCTCCTTACCGGAGCGGTACCGGGCAGCCGTCCTCCGGCCCGCGTGACAGCTATCGCCCCCAGACTTCTATGGCTGGGCGCGGGCAGCAGCCGGCGGCCGGGGAGCTGTATGCTCCTGCGGAGCAGGCCGGCTCCGGTCTTCCGCAGTTCCCGGAGCTGAATTATATCGGCCAGCATCACGGAACCTATATTATCGCCCAGAATGACAGCGGTCTGTATCTGATTGATCAGCATGCTGCGCATGAGCGGGTGAATTATGAATTTTATTATGAGAAATTCGGCAAGCCTGAGGATGCGTCGCAGGAGCTTTTGCTGCCGATTACGCTGGAGTTTACCCCTTCGGAGAGCAGGCAGCTCAGCGAACGGCTGCACTGGTTCGAGCAGGCAGGGGTTATTCTTGAGCATTTCGGCGGACAGACCTTCCTGGTCCGTTCCTTGCCGTACTGGTTCCCGGAAGGGGACGAGAAGGCTGTAATTGAAGAGATGGCAGAGTGGGTCTTAAGCGAACGGTCGATTGACCTCGCCAAGCTGCGCGAGAAATCCTCCATTCTATGCTCCTGCAAGGCTTCTATCAAAGCCAACCAGAAGCTTACCGAGCTGGAAGTGGAATCGCTCCTCACCAGGCTCGCAGCCTGCCGTCAGCCTTACACCTGCCCGCATGGACGTCCGATCGTGGTGTCATTCTCGGCCTATGATCTGGAGAAGCTGTTTAAGCGTGTCATGTAGGGGCTATATTGTACATTTATAGAGTGCAGGATCGGAGGCAACATGATTATAACCACGGGCTTTGACCCGATACCGGAAGTTGCCGGGCGCGCCCGGCAGCTTGCGGAACGCACAGGCTGCGCCTATGCTCCAAGAGCGAAGTTCTCCATGAGCAAGCTGGTGGAGCATTATGGGGACGAACAGATTCTGGTGGTTCTGCAGGAGGCCGTCCGGCTGATCACGCCGGGAATGCCGCCGATGGAATTCCATCCCAGCATGGGCTTTGTCCGCGCCAAACGAATCTTAAGAGGCGAGCCGGACCCCATGATCGCTGCCGCAGGCATGCTGCCCGGCGACAGCGTGCTGGACTGCACGGCAGGACTCGGAGCCGACTCGCTGCTGTTCTCGGTCACCGGAGGGGAACACTCCAAGGTGACGGCGCTGGAGAGCTCACTGCCGCTGTATGCCCTTCTGCTGGAAGGAATGAGCGGGTATGTGTCCGGCCAGATCAAGGTGAACGAGGCGCTGCGCCGTATTGATGTGCAGCACGGGGACCATCTGGAATACCTGCGGGCCCAGCCGGACAAGAGCATCGACATTATCTATTTCGACCCGATGTTCCGGGTGCCGCTTACGGATTCGGCGGCGATCTCGCCGCTGCGGCAATTCGCCAATCCCGCCGCCTTGTCGCCTGCCAGTGTGGCTGAGGCCACCCGGGTTGCGCGCAAGACTGTGCTGCTGAAGGAGAAGGCGCTGAGCGGAGAATTCACCCGCCTGGGCTTCAAGGAGCTGCTGCGGGCCAATGCCAAAACATCGTACGGGGTGATTACCATTGACAACGAAGACTAAACGCAAAGTGCTTGTACTGCTGGGACCAACTGCGGTTGGCAAGACCCGGCTGAGTCTGGAACTGGCGGAGGCTCACGGAGCCGAGATCATCTCCGGGGATTCGATGCAGGTCTACCGCGGGATGGATATCGGTACGGCCAAGATTACGCCTGAGGAGATGAAGGATATCCCCCATCATCTGATTGATATTCATGACCCGCAGGACGCTTATTCGACGGCTGAATTCCAGGAGCAGGGGGCCCGGCTGATCGAAGAGATCAGCGGGCGGGGCAAGCTGCCTTTTATTGTGGGCGGAACAGGACTGTATATTGAATCGTTATGCTACGGCTTCCGCTTCTCTGAAGCGGTGGCTGACGAGGCGTTCCGTGAGCAGCAGGAGGCTTACGCCGAGGCCCATGGGGCGGATGCCCTGCATGCCCGTCTGGCAGCGGTGGACCCGGCTAGCGCGGAGCGGCTGCATCCCAATGACCGCAGGCGGATCATCCGCGCGCTGGAGATTTATCACCAGACGAACGTCCCGTTATCCGACTCGCTGGCCGTCCAGAACAAGGAGTCTCCCTATGAATTATGCCTGATCGGTTTGACAATGGACCGGAAAATACTATATAAACGTATTGAAGAGCGAATCGATCAGATGCTGGCGGATGGCCTCGTGCCTGAGGTGCAACGGCTGCTGGATCAAGGCTACGGCAGGAGTCTTGTATCGATGCAGGGCCTGGGCTACAAGGAAATTGCCGCCTACCTGGAAGGGGAGATGACGCTTGCGGAAGCAGTGGTGCTGCTGAAGCGCGATACCCGCCGGTTTGCCAAGCGGCAGTTGTCATGGTTTCGCCACATGAAGGAGATTCACTGGATCGACGTCCTGGAGAGCCAAAACTTTTCTGAGAATTTTGCGAAATTAAATGGTATAATAGCAGGAAAGTTTCTCACAGGTCTTGAATATACTTCTGAACAATCTAATTGAACCATTGGGGGTACGTCATATGAACAAGTCCATTAACATTCAAGATACGTTCTTGAACCAGCTGCGCAAAGAGAATATCCCTGCTACAGTATATTTGACCAACGGCTTTCAAATCCGGGGAATTATCAAAGCCTTCGACAACTTCACCATTGTGATCGACAGTGACGGGCGCCAGCAGATGGTGTACAAGCATGCGATTTCCACGTTTACACCGCAGCGAAGCGTATCACTGATGCAGGACAATAATAACGAGGTTTAAGATTTTACAGCCTTGAAGCGAAACCTTTTTGCTTATAAATCGTTTGAATAGAGAGTGCGAGAGAGCAACCTGAGAAGGTTGTTCTTTTCATTCGTGAACATCATTCATGTTTTTCCGTTAAGGGAGTCAGGAGGCAGTATGTCCAGAGACCAACTAACCAGGAGCGGCGGCAATAGAAACAGAGGAAGCCAGACGCCGAGTTCCCCAGGGAAGCCGAAGAAAAAGAAGAAAAGATTTTTAACCAAAAAACGTGTGTTGTGGAGTTTGTTTTTTTCAATTGCCTTAGCGATCTTTTGCGCGCTGGGCGGCTATTTGTTCATTATGCTGAACGGGCAGAAGCTGCTGGATGAGAACCGGGATAAGCTGACGGTGAATCCGCCGACGCAGATTTTTGACCGCAATAGGAATCTGATCGGCGAACTTTCGCTGGAGAAGAGTGACCCGGTGGAATACCAGGATATTCCCGAGCTGCTGATTACCGCGTTCGTGGCGACCGAGGATAAACGGTTCTTCGAGCACAACGGGGTGGACCTCTGGTCCATCGGACGCGCGGCTGTGAAGGATATTGCGGCACGCAGCATGGTTGAAGGCGGCAGTACGATCACCCAGCAGCTGGCGAAGAATATCTTTCTGAACCGGGACAAGACCTTCTTCCGCAAAGCAACCGAGGTATCGATTGCCGTCGCGCTGGAGAAAACAGAAACCAAAGAAGATATTATCACGATGTACCTGAACCGGATTCCGTTCGGCGGGACCATCTATGGGATCAAGGCTGCTTCTATCCGATACTTCGGTAAGGATAATCTGAACGATCTAAAGCTCTGGGAAATCGCTACGCTCGCTGCAATGCCTAAGGGGCCTTCCCGCTACAATCCGCTGCGCAATCCTGAGCTGTCGAAGGAACGCCGCGGCGTTGTGCTTCAGCTGATGTATGATCAGAAAAAGATTACCAAGGAGCAAATGGACGAGGCTAAGGCTGTTGACTATAACTATACGCCACCAGAGACAGGCAAGCAGCGTTACCAGGCATTCATCGACTATGCCATTGGTGAGGCTGAGGACAAATTCGGGCTGACCGAGGATGACCTCAACATCGGCGGGTATAAGATCTACACAACTATGGATAAGCATGCCCAGGAGACGATTGAGGATGCTTTTGCCGACAGTGATAATTTCGAGAAGAGTGTGGACGATGAGCTGGTACAGGGCTCGATGACCATTATGAATCAGGAGAACGGCAGCATTGTAGCCTTGATGGGCGGACGTAATTATGAGAAAAAAGGCTATAGCCGGATCGACGGCAGCCGCCGCTCACCGGGTTCTGCCTTCAAGCCCCTGGTATCCTATGCACCTGCTCTGGAATCCGGCAAATTCACGAATGATTCCATGCTGAGCAATGAGAAGCAATGCTTCGGCAAATATTGTCCGAACAACCTGCACGGGTACTCGAAGTCGATCAGCATGGGCGATGCGCTGACAAAGTCGGAGAATATCCCGGCGGTCTGGCTGCTGAATGAGATCGGTGTGAATACCGGCTTCCAGTTCGCCAAGAAGCTGGGCATCAACCTGAAGGATGAGGACAAGAACCTGTCGCTCGCCCTCGGCGGGATGAGTGAGGGAACGAACACGAAGGAGATGGCCCAAGCCTACAGCGCCTTCGCCAATGGCGGGGAGCTGCGCCAGGCGTATTCCATCAAGTCGATTGCCGACAGTGATGACAAGACCGTCTACAAGGCGAACACCAAGGCAGACCGTGTGATGAGTGAACAGACCGCTTATCAGATGACAGAGATGATGCAGCGTGTCGTCCAGGATGGTACGGGTAAAAAAGCCAAAATTAACCGGCCGGTAGCCGGTAAGACCGGTACAACGCAGAGCGGTTATAAGGGCATCAGCTCGAACCGTGATGTCTGGTTCGTCGGCTATACACCGGAATGGACGGCTGCGGTATGGATGGGCTATGACAAGCCAAGCAAGACCCATCTGCTGAAGAACAGCAGTCCGCTGGCCGCTGCCTTCTGGGGCAAGGTCATGGAGAAGGCGCTGGAAGGTGTACCTGCCAAACAGTTCCCAGTACCGAAGGGCTCCGCTGTGGAAGTAGAGGCAACGCCTACGCCTGAAGCCGTAACAGCAGTAACGGGCTTCCAGGCGGCTTATGATCCATCCACGATGACAGTGAATATGAGCTGGAACCCTGCTGCGGCAAGCGGTGTAGAGTACCGTATATACCGCCGCGAGACGTCAGAGGCGGAATTCACTTCACTCATGAATACCATGGCATCTAATATAGGGGACATCAGTGCGATGCCGGGACTGTCTTACGAGTATTATGTTACCGCGTATTATCAAGAGCTTGATCAGGAGAGCGAGCCGTCGGCGACTGTAACTGTATCCGTCCAGGATGAGCTACAGACCCCTGAGCCGGAGCCGACGCTTGACCCGAATATGCCAACGGACAACCCGGATAACAGCGGGAATCCCGGAAATGGTGAGAACGGAGGCACTCCGCCGGATAACGGACCGGGTAATAACGGCTCTGGGAATAACGGCCCTGGGAATAATGGCTCCGGCAATCATGGTCCGGGCAATCAGGGCAATGGTCAAGGAGGGAACAACGGCAGCGGAACCGCCACAGCCCCGCCTGAGATAACACCGCCGCCTGCGACCGCCACACCAGAGCCATTACCGACACCGGAAGCGCCGGGCGGTACAGTCGATCCCGGAATCATCCCTGACCCGAATGCCGGAACCGATCCGGCAAGTGATCCGGGCAGCGGCTTTGTCGAAGGACCAGACACTACGCAGTAGGCTGGATACATCAAGTTTACAGGATTAACAAATACCCTGACAGCTCCGGAAGCTCTGCGCTACGCAGAATGGCCGGACGTCGGGGTTTTCTTGTTTTGAGTGTCTCTGCAAAATGTGTTAAGCTGAAGGCACCATTATCAGAAGAGGGTTATTCATATGAAACGTAAATTCGGAGACCGGGCCAACTGGCGCAGAATTACCCGCCGCCATTTTGCCTGCCGCTATGTGGAGACCCGGGAATTCAGCGGTTATATCACGCTCTACACCATTTATGGGCTGAAGGAGCCTTTATGGAAGAGTTACGGCAGGCATACATACCGCATAGCGGACAAGGGATATTCATGGCTGCAGTATTTTCCCAAAGACGGCCATTATATTGTGACGGCCATGTTTGATGAACGGCAGAATATTGTGCAGTGGTATATTGACACCTGCAAGGTCCAGGGTGTAACGGATCAAGGGGTTCCCTGGTTCGACGACCTGTACCTGGATGTTGTAGTGCTGTGGAATGGTGAAGTGTTTTTGCTGGATGAGGACGAGCTGGAGGAAGCGCTGGAGCGGGAAGATATCACAGACAGTGATTACCAGTTAGCCTGGTCAACAGCCAATGCAATACTGCGTACGATAGACGCCCATGCCTTTCCGTATTTCTCCCTTTCACTGAAGCATCGTGCCGAATTGTTTCATCACGGAGAATTTAGGAGGAAATAGATTATGGATTGGTATGTCTATCCGCGGGGTTCATCCCCCATCCGCAAAGTGTCCCGCAAGCGCCGCCGACGTACGAAGAGAGTGCTGACGGTTTCGCTGCTGGTACTGGTTGTGGCCGGCCTCGTCTGGTGCGGAGTGGCCTTTAACAGAATTAACAGTGCAGCTACCACCTCGCCCATAGTGAAGGCGGACGCCGGGGTCATTCTGGGAATGTCCATGTGGGGGGATGAACCGAGTCCCGGGCTGAAGGAACGGCTCGACTACGCGCTTAAGCTGTATAAGGCTGGGGCGTTCAGCCATTTTGTCGTCTCCGGAGGTCTGGATCAGCCGGATTATAAGTACACGGAAGCCGAAGGCATGCAGAGGTATCTGGTTGCCCATGGGGTACCGGACAAGGTGATCTATCTGGAGAACCAGTCTACCAGCACTTACGAGAACCTGCTGTTCAGCAAGACAGTCATGCAGCAGAAGGGCTTGTCCTCTGCAGTGGTGATTACGCATGATTTTCATGGCCGCCGTGCCTTGGAGATTGCGCATAAACTTGGATATAAGAACCCGCAGCTTGGCATAACGGAGTCTAAAGTCATGTCGATGCTGAAGTATAAGTCCCGCGAAATCCTGGCCTACACCAAATGGAAAGTGCAGGAGCTGTCGCTGTAACTCTGCTAATTTCCAAAACTGCTAATAACCCCTTTTATACTGGAATAGACTGGTTAGAGCAAGTCAGACCTGTATAACGAGGTGAACTAGGTGAACGGACATGTAGCGGCGGCAAGCAGCGGACGGGAAGAACGCAGACCGTCCAGGCAGATTAACATTGTGCTGAACCATCAGACTCCGGCTCCGGTATCAGGTTTGCCGGTTGATAGCACGGGAGGTACAGTTACCTCCAAGCCCGGCAGCCATAGCGGACTGTTCCAGGAGCTAAGCCGGGAGCTGGATGCACTTGTAGGTCTGGATAACATCAAAGAGCTGGTCTTCGAGATCTATGCCCTGCTGCAGGTGGCCCAGATGCGCAGTGAAGCCGGACTTGCCACCGGAGGCCAGGCCTACCACATGGTGTTCAAGGGCAATCCGGGAACAGGCAAAACCACGGTGGCACGGATTGTGGCGAAGCTCTTCCAGCGGATGGGTGTACTCAGCAAAGGGCATCTGATAGAAGTGGAGCGCGCGGATCTGGTGGGCGAATATATCGGACATACTGCTCAGAAGACGCGGGATCTGGTTAAAAAAGCGCTTGGGGGCATTCTCTTTATCGATGAAGCTTACAGTCTGGCCCGCGGCGGAGACAAGGATTTCGGCAAGGAAGCCATCGACACGCTGGTCAAATCGATGGAGGACCACCGCAGCCAGTTTGTCCTGATTCTGGCCGGGTACTCCGGCGAGATTGATTATTTTCTGATGAGCAATCCGGGTCTGCCTTCGCGTTTTCCGATTCAGGTCGAATTTCCCGATTATACCATCGACCAGCTGTTGCAGATTGCGGAGCTGATGGCCAAGGACCGTGATTATATTTTGATGCCGCAGGCCATACTCAGACTCAAGCAGCATTTGCTTAATGAGAAGACCGAGAGTCTGCATGCTTTCAGCAATGCAAGGTATGTGCGCAACAGTATTGAGAAGGCCGTACGCGCACAGGCTGTGAGGCTGCTGAACCAGTATGAGAGCACCAGTCCGGGCAAGCAGGAGCTGATGACCCTGCGGATCGAGGATTTCAAAGGGTAGTACAGGAAGAATAGATGAGGAGCATGGAATGAATGGCAACTACAACACATGACACAGAGACAGATGTGCAGGACCGGGCGATTCTCGTGAGTCTGGTGACTGATAAAATCAAACGCACCGGGATCGACCCTGAGCTCTCGCTACAGGAACTGGTACAATTAGCAGAGACCGCAGGTGTAGAGGTGCTGGATGTATTGCGGCAGAATAAGGAGACCCCGGATTCCAGGTGGTTTATCGGTAAAGGCAAGGTGGAAGAACTGCGGATGGCCGCTGACGGGCTTGGCGCGAATACCGCGATCTTCGATCAGGAGCTGTCCGGAGCGCAGGTGCGTAATCTGGAAGAGGCGCTGGATCTCAAAATCATTGACCGTACTCAGCTGATTCTCGATATCTTCGCCGGACGGGCGAAGACCCGGGAAGGGATCATCCAGGTAGAGCTGGCCCAGCTGTCTTATCTGCTTCCGCGCCTGTCGGGGCAAGGCAAGAATCTGTCGCGTCAGGGTGGCGGAATCGGTACGAGAGGTCCCGGAGAGAGCAAGCTGGAGACGGACCGCCGGCATATCCGGGACCGGATTACCGAGCTGAAGCGCCAGCTGGATGAGGTGGTCAAGACCCGTGGGCTGCACCGTGAACACCGCCGTAAGAGCGGTGCGGTTCAGGTGGCGCTGGTAGGTTACACCAACGCGGGCAAATCCACCCTGCTGAAGCAGCTGACAGATGCCGATGTGTACATCGAGAACCAGTTGTTCGCTACCCTTGACCCGACCTCACGGGTGCTTCAGCTTCCGGGCGGCAAGGAGGTCGTGCTTACGGACACCGTCGGCTTCATTCAGAATCTGCCGCATGATCTTGTAGCCTCCTTCCGCGCTACCCTGGAGGAAGTGAATGAAGCCAATCTGGTGCTGCATGTGGTGGATGCTGCTTCTCCGATGCGGGAGGAGCAGATGGAAGTCGTTCAAACGATTCTGCAGGATCTGGGCGCGGCAGGCAAGCCGCAGATCGTACTGTTCAACAAGTCCGACCTGTGCCAGCCGGAGCAGCTGGAGATGCTTCCGTCCGGGGAGGGCTTCCTCAAGATCAGTGCTTTTAATGAGGACGACCTCTCACGGATCACGGAGGTCATCAGCGACCAGCTGGCAGGGGATACGCTGATCTTCCGCATTCCCGGAGACCGGGGGGATCTGTCCTCCCTGCTCTACCGGGTGGGCGAGGTGCTGGAGCAGAATTACGACGGGAGCGATGTGCTCTATAACGTGCGGCTGAACAAAGAAGATTATGACAAATGGAGCTACAAGCTGGCTGAATTCGTGGAGCCGCAATAAGGGCTCTCCAGGTCCGCTTGGAGTGGCTTTGAACCGCTTTGATTAGATAGGAAGCATCTATTCCCGCACAGTAACAGTCTGCTTCGGATAATGATCCAGGCAGGCTTTGCTGTGCGGGTTTTCTCGGAGTGTAAGCGTATCAGGCTGCACATCTGTTGTTCCAGAAGCGGGACATCATTATACAGGAATGTTAGGAGAGATGAAGGGGACATGGCAGGATTTGCAGAGGATTTATTACAGGCAGCGGAAGCTGCTGAGCTTGAGATTGAAGGTGCCGTCAAGGCCCTTGACCGGATTGTGGATCATAATCAGTGGAAGGTGATCGAAGCTTTCCAGCGTCAGCATGTGAGTGATTTTCACTTCGCAGGTTCCACCGGATATGCTTACAACGACCGGGGACGCGAGGTGCTGGATCTGGTCTACGCCGAAGTATTCGGTGCAGAGGCAGCGCTGGTAAGGCCGCATTTCGCTTCAGGGACTCATACGATTGCTACAGCTCTGTTCGGTGTGCTGCGGCCCGGAGACGAGCTTCTATACATTACGGGGCGCCCCTATGATACGCTGCACAAGGTAGTCGGCAAGCCCGGGGACGGAACCGGCTCTTTGGCGGATTTCGGCATCGGCTACCGTGAGACTGCGCTGACAGAAGAGGGGAAGATCGACTGGGACGCGGTCGCTATGGCGATAAATGACAAGACCCGGGTCATCGGAATCCAGCGTTCGCGCGGCTATGACTGGCGTTCGTCCTTCACAGTCGCCGAGATTGGCGAGATGACAGCACGGGTAAAAGCCATTAAGCAGGATGTCATCGTATTCGTGGATAACTGTTACGGGGAATTCACCGAGACGCTGGAGCCGCCGCAGGCTGGCGCTGATCTGGTGGCCGGTTCGCTGATCAAGAACCCCGGCGGCGGAATCGCCGAGACAGGCGGTTATATCTGCGGGCGCGCGGACCTGGTGGAGCTGGCGGCTTACCGCCTGACTGCCCCGGGAATCGGCGGTGAGGTTGGGGCGATGCTGGGCACGACGCGCGGCCTGTATCAAGGTCTGTTCATGGCCCCGCATACGGTGGGACAGGCTGTGAAGGGCAGTATTTTCGCTTCCGCTGTGTTCCAGCGCTGCGGCTTCACCACCAAGCCTGCCTGGCATGAGCCACGGACGGATCTGATCCAGGCGGTGGCTTTTGACGGACCGGAGCATCTCATAGCCTTCGTACAAGGCATTCAGCGTGCAGCAGCGGTGGACAGCCATGTTGTGCCGGAACCGTGGGACATGCCCGGCTATGAGCATCCTGTCATCATGGCGGCGGGGACGTTCATCCAGGGCGGGAGTCTGGAGCTGTCTGCGGACGCGCCGATCCGCGCTCCGTATATCGGGTATATGCAGGGAGGATTAACGTATTCCCATGTTAAGTACGGGGTGTTAATGGCCCTGCAGAGTATGAGGGAGCGCAAGCTGTTATAGTTTGTAACGCACGGGAGGCACAGACCCATGTACAAAGCAGAAGCTATCGAAGGATTGTTACACAAAAAGCGTGCGGATAAGGCTCCGCTGGTCGTCATGATGTGCGGTGTGGCGGGCTCGGGCAAAACGACTTTTGCGCTGGAGCTGGAGCAGGAAGGCTTCGTCCGGCTGTCCATTGATGAGGATATCTGGAGTACACACGGCCGCTTCGGGATCGATTATCCTGAAGAAGAATATGAAGCTTTGAAGGAACAGTCCGAACGGAAGCTGCGTAATGAGCTGGTAGAGCTGGTACAGGCGAAGCGCCATGTGGTGGTGGATTTCAGCTTCTGGCAGCGGCAGCGCCGGGATGATTACAAGCAGCTGATCGGGGAGCATGGCGGGAAATGGGCTGTGATCTTCCTCAAGGTACAGCCTGAAGAGTTACGGCAGCGGCTTCTGCTGAGGAGCGGGCGGATGGATGCCAATGCGGCATTTCCGATCACTGACGAGATCCTGTCCCGCTTTTTGAACGGATTCGAGACTCCGGCGGGCGAAGGGGAATGGGTTGTTGAAGCGTGACATGACATGAGGGCAACAATCTGAGCTATTCATGGCTGGAGAATTGTGGGAGATGGCGGTGTTCCACGTTATTTTTGCTTGAAGATTAGTCTATATGATATACTTCGGGAAACTAAATCTACTAAATCCAACGCAATGATCAACTAATCTCACAAGGGTATCACAAGGATAGAAAGAAATCTTGTGAGAAAAACTCACACACCATTGACACGCCATATAAGGAAATGTACAATGAGATGAGAAAAAGATCATTGGAAGGTTGGATGAGTCATGGGTGATGAAATCCGCAGAAATATGGCATTATTCCCTATTGGAATCGTAATGAAGTTAACTGATCTATCCGCCAGACAAATTCGTTATTATGAGCAGCACAGCCTGATCGTACCTGCGCGTACCTCCGGCAACCAGCGTTTGTTCTCTTTTAATGATGTCGAACGATTGCTTGAGATCAAGGCGCTGATAGAGAAGGGTGTCAATATTGCCGGCATCAAGCAGGTGATGAATCCTGTCTCGAAGGAATCTGAGGAAGCTACGGTTATTACCCCTGACACAGAGGTGAGACGTAGAGAGTTGTCTGATTCACAGCTTCACCGTCTGCTGAAGCAGGAGCTGGTTTCCGGTAAAAGACCGGGACAAGTGTCTCTAATCCAAGGTGAGCTATCCCGGTTTTTTAATAAATAATATAGAGCAGTTGAAAGGGAGAGGGTAACGTGAGCTTTTCTAAAGAGGATATTCTGCGCATCGCCAAGGACGAGAACGTCCGGTTTATTCGCCTGCAATTCACCGATCTGCTTGGAACCATTAAGAATGTAGAAATTCCAGTGAGCCAGCTTGAAAAGGCGCTCGACAATAAAATGATGTTCGATGGTTCTTCCATCGAAGGTTATGTGCGGATTGAAGAATCCGATATGTATCTGTATCCGGACCTGAGTACCTGGGTAATCTTCCCTTGGGTGACAGACAGCCGTGTGGCACGCCTGATTTGTGACGTCTACATGCCGGATGGCACACCGTTTGCCGGAGACCCGCGCGGTATCCTCAAGCGTTGTCTGCAGGAAGCGGAAGAAATGGGCTTCACTGCTATGAACGTTGGACCAGAGCCTGAATTCTTCCTGTTCAGAACCGATGAGAAGGGCAACCCGACCACTGAACTGAATGACCAGGGCGGATATTTCGACTTGGCGCCGATGGATCTCGGGGAGAACTGCCGCCGTGAAATCGTATTGACACTGGAGGAAATGGGCTTTGAAGTTGAAGCCTCCCACCACGAAGTGGCTTCCGGCCAGCATGAGATTGACTTCAAATACGCCGATGCCATCAAGGCAGCGGATCAGATTCAGACTTTCAAGCTTGTCGTGAAGACGATAGCCCGTCATCACGGCCTGCATGCAACCTTTATGCCTAAACCGCTGTTCGGCATGAACGGATCGGGTATGCACGCCCACCAATCCCTGTTCAACGGCAGCGAGAATATGTTCTATGATGAGAGCGACACACTTGGTCTTAGCAAGACAGCCCGTTATTACATGGCAGGGATTCTGAAGCACGCACGTGCTTTTGCAGCCATCACTAACCCGACGGTTAACTCTTACAAACGTCTGGTACCTGGTTATGAAGCACCTTGTTATGTTGCCTGGTCTGCAAGTAACCGTAGCCCGATGATCCGTATTCCGGCTTCGAGAGGACTCAGCACACGCGTTGAGGTTCGTAATCCGGACCCGGCGGCTAACCCTTATCTTGCACTGGCTGTAATGTTGAAGGCAGGACTCGATGGAATCAAACGCAAGCTGGATCTTCCGGCTCCGATTGACCGTAACATCTATGTCATGTCCGAAGAAGAACGGATTGAAGAAGGCATTCCAAGCTTGCCGTCCGATCTGAAGGAAGCCCTGAACGAAATGGTTCGCAGCCACGTAATCACCGAAGCCCTCGGCGAACATGCCCTGGCCCACTTCTACGAGCTGAAGGAAATCGAATGGGACATCTATAGAACCCAGGTTCACGAGTGGGAAAGAGATCAGTACATGACGCTTTACTAGGATACAGCAGCCCCCGGCGCTTATAGCGTCGGGGGTTTTTTCAGAATTTATATGTTTTGGGGTTGTTTTATATTGTGATGAAGACATACCAAAAAAACAGGCTTCCCATAAATAGTACAGCAGTCATGCCAAGCAGTACCCCGAGAATGATTTTTTCGCTTCTGTTGTATTTCTTCATTTGATCACCCGATGCTCCTTATTTATTCTTCCTTTCTTAAACCAAACAAGATCGAATCATGATGTTTACCATTCATATATGAGTTTTGACGTCGAACGGATGCTATTCTTCAATGGGAAGCGGGGACTGGAAAATATACCATAGCAGTCCATAAGCTATCCCGAAGTAAAGGAGCACGCCCAGTATGGATATGGACAAAAGAATGATGATAACTTTATTTCCATTCATACATGAACCTCCTACATAAAAAAACTCTCTCGATTTTTAGTGTGAAGGACAGATTGAAGATGAAGACTGAACAAAACCCTTACATCATAATATAGGAATTATAATTCCAGATCAATTCAATTTACATACTATTCCATCTCCTATATACTTGACCAGAAGAGAATTCTAGTGGCAGACATGGGAGTGAATGATGAAGAATACATATAAAATTATGCTTCCGCTGATACTTATCCTGGCGTTGATGGGTCAGGTGGCAGGGGCGGAAGGAGTGGCTGTTCCTGCGGAGACCCAGGAGAGGATCATGGAGCAATATGGGCTTGATGCGCCATCTCCGCCAGTGTGGGATTGGAGCAGCGTTGATATCGGGGGCAGTGGAATTACGGATGGGATGCTGTTCGTGTGCCGGATGATGTTGAATCCGCTGGGGTTCTTGTTGCAAGAGATACAGTATATTCTGTAGATGAGGGGGAAAAGAATGAATCCGCGTTATAGCATGCCGCAGCCTGAACGCAGAGTCCGCAAGAGAACAGGCTGGAAGTGGGCGATTGCCCTTCTACTCATCCTGATCGTTATGGCTGTGCTCAATCCGGGGAAGGAAGAGTTCAGTGCGTATGCCGTTAAGGATCTGAAGGGGACGGGGACGGATTTGGCCGGAGGAATTACGGACATGGTTGCCCGGCCGCTGGTCGAGTCTTTTACTATAAGAGATAATTACATTATCTTCTCTACATTCAGCGTACCGGACGTTGAGAATGGCCGAAGCCTGATCGGGGACCGCTCGGCCAACCGGACTTATCTGGGCTTGTTCAAGATCCTTTTTATCCAGCTGTAAAATAGGTTTACATATTGTTCCAGAACCCGGTATAATTAAATAGATTCGAGATGGAATCTTTAATCATGGTTGTGGAACAAGGAGGAAGGAAGTTGAATACGGCTTATAAAGTACTGTCCAGTGATGCTGATCTCTTCGCTGCTGCACTGGCTCAGGTACAGGTCTACGTCGTTCAGCTGGTCGATGGCAAACCGCATGTGATTGCTGATTATGCCGGACCTGTACAGAAATGGACAGCGGAGTACATTGTGCTGGCCGGTATGACTTATAGACGCGATGAGTTTGAGTTCCGGGTAGGATTGAACAAGAAGTGAGCAGATTCGCTGCCCGTTAACCGCAGCTCTAACATTACTGCCGGATCGCACAATCTTTGAAGTGATTCCTTGCATCTCTTATACTATCAAACGTAGAAGAGGTGTAACGATGAACCAAAGAGAACGAAACCGGATTCGTAGAGCCATTAATGTCCTGCTTACACAGCGGGCCGTCCTGCTGGAGCGACTGGAAGAAATTAACGAGAATCTGCGCAGAGTCCCTAGAGGATCGCGGGCCAGAAGAGAGCTGCTGGAAGCCAGAGCCTCGATCCGTGAAGCCATCCGTTTGAATACTGTGGCTATCCGTCTGTTGAGAAGTGTGCTGTAACCTGTATCTGAACTAATTCATAGCAGTCACAAGAACCCTTGGAGCGCAATCTGGCGCCTCAAGGGTTTTTGTGAGAGCTTTCTATTCCCTGATCGTAACCCGGGTGCCTATAGGGACGATAGCGGACAGGGCAAGGACGTCTGCATTATACATACGGATACAGCCGTGGGAGACCATGTGGCCGATGGAGGAAGGGTCATTGGTTCCGTGGATGCCATAATGCGGTTTGGACAGGCCCATCCAGAAGACGCCGAACGGTCCGCCAGGATTAGGCTGTTTGTTAATAATGGTGTATTCGCCTACGGGCGAGACGGTTAACATTTTACCGATGCCGACAGGGAAGCCTCGGGTAACAACGTCATTATCCAGCAGATACAGCATACGCTGTGACAGATCGACAATGATTCGATAATTGGGCATGAAGATCAGCACTCCTTTATCATCAGGATATGTGCGGATCTGTGCAGCGGTTCACAGGAAAAGTGGCCAAAAAGCCGTATGCGAACAAATGTTTGCATTTGACTTTTTGCCCATTTCACGAATGGAAATAAACAGAAAACAGGCAGCTGCGCATGGTGCGTAGCTGCCTGTTCTTATGCGGGGGAGTAAATTAGTGGATATCGCGGAATAATCCGATGACCCGTCCCAAAATCGTAACGCGGTTAAGGCGGAGAGGCTCGTACGCCGGATTCTCCGGCTGCAGCCTGATATGATCCCGTTCCTTGTAGAAGGTCTTAACAGTTGCTTCATCTTCATCGGTCATCGCTACAACGATATCGCCATTGTCAGCGGTCTGCTGCTGGCGGACGATGACATAATCCCCGTTCATAATTCCGGCATCCACCATACTGTCCCCAAGGACAGATAGCATAAATACCTTGTTATCACCTACATAATGAGCAGGCAGCGGGAAGTAATCCTCAATGTTCTCCGTAGCCGTAATAGGAACACCGGCTGTAACCTTACCCACTACCGGGATGCGGGTAACGGTCTGGACGAATTGATGCACATTCTCTGAATCTTCCTGGCCGAGTAGTTCGATGGCGCGCGGTTTCGTAGGGTCACGGCGGATCAGGCCCTTCTTCTCAAGCCGGTCCAAGTGACCATGCACGGTTGAACTGGAGGCCAGGCCGACAGCCTCGCCAATCTCGCGGACGGACGGAGGATACCCCTTGCTGCGGACTTCATTACGTATAAATTCCAGGATCGCCAGCTGACGACTAGAAATCTTTGACATCGGAATCAACCCCATATACTATGTTTGGGAAAATTATAACATAGAACTTCCGTTCGTACAAACATAAGTTCTAAAATGAGGAAAATAAGAGAACGAAAATAAAGGGAACAGCTGTTCTGAAAAAACTGTTGATCGAAACACATGTTCGTGTTATATTATTTTCGAAAGCAAGAACATGTGTTTGGAGGATGATGATCATGTTAAAGTATAGTACATACAACAGCATCTACAATAATGAGGATATCAAGGTGTCCGCTCCCGGTAATCCAACTGCCCATAGTTATGTAACCAAGCTCAAGGACGCGATTCTTCATAGTCTCACTGCACTCGTATCACTTTTCCGTCAGGTTAGCCTGATGAAGATGGTTCTGGTGCTGATGCTTGTCGTTTCGGGATTTACTGTAGTGGGGAATGTTTTTGCCGGCTCGATCTCTTCCATGAAGCCGGATAAACGGATTGTAGTGCAGCGCGGGGATACCTTATGGAGTATTGCCTTGAATAACAAGCCTGCAGACATGAAGACTGCTGTATATATAGAAGGAATAATGAAGACGAATCATTTAGAGAACAGCGGAATTAAGGCAGGAGATATTTTGACTATACCCGTATACTGACAGAATGCAGCAGACTGGTGATTGACTCGGAGAGCTTTCAGGGGGTAGACCTTGACAAGCTCTTTTTCTCATGGCAAAGTTAAAATGAATTTAGAGGGAGGGAAACGTATTGAATATTGACGAATTGGTCGCCCGCATCAATGAACTGGCACGCAAAGCTAAGAACGGGGGCCTGAATGAAGAGGAACTGGCTGAACGTGCCAAGCTCCGCGAGATTTACCTGGGGAATATCCGCACGAACTTTCGGGCCCAGCTTGATACCATTGAAATTGTGGATAATCCGGAGCATGAAGAAGGCAATAACGGACTTAAGCATTAGCCTGTTGCCTTTTCAGATAATACAGGATGACTAGGGGGAACTTACATGGCCCGTTCTTGGGAAAGAATGGTTCAACGCAACACGAAGCAGATTAACCAGCAAAGAAAGAAGCAGGGGAAGGATTCCATTTACACTTCCGGCACTAAGGCAGCCGCGAAAAGCATTGATATTTTCAAAGGCCGCAATATCGTATTCCCCGTTGTACTGATGCTGCTTGGCATCATGTTCTGGGTGGTCGGCTCGATTGACGAAGCCAAAGGAAGCGGGATTCTGGCCAACTGGCTGGGCGTTGTGCTGTACTTCCTGCTGGCTGCGCTGCTGTTCTTCCGCCGTCCGTTCCTTAAGGTTGAGCGTGCGCGGATCTCTACTATTAAGTACAACCGTGAACGCTTTCTGGCTGCGGCGGATATTGAGAAGATCATTTTATCGCGCAGTGTAGTTACCATTAAGTATAAGGGCAAGCGCAAACAGTGGATTTTCTCCAAGCTGATTAACCGTTATGACACCGCTGCGATGGGGGAACGTCTGGAGCAGTTCGCCAAGAACAACAATATTGAAGTCGTGCACGAATAGGAAGACAGACCAGCATATAGGGAGAGGGACAACTAATGCCGATTACCGCCGTACTATTTGATCTTGACGATACACTGCTGTGGGATGACCGCAGCGTGGAAGAAGCCTTCCGCTATGCTTCTGAGGCTGCTGGAGATATCGTTGATCCGAAGGAGCTGGAGGCTGCTGTACGCAGGGAAGCCCGTTCGCTCTATGAATCCTATGAGACATATCCATTCACGAAGCTGATCGGTATTAATCCGTATGAAGCGCTCTGGGCCAACTTCACTGCCGGAGAACAGCCGGAATTCCGTCAACTGGAGCAGCTTGCACCCGTCTACCGTACGGAATCCTGGCGCCGCGGCCTGGCTTCACTCGGGGTGGAGGATGAGGCGCTGGCTGCACGGCTGGCTGACAAGTTCGCCGCTGAGCGCCGCAGCCGTCCGTATATCTATGAAGAGACGCTTCAGGTGCTGGATCTGCTGCGCGGTAAGGTGAAGCTGCTGCTGCTGACGAATGGCTGCCCGGCACTTCAGCAGGAGAAGCTGGACGGTGTACCGGAGCTTACCCCGTATTTTGACCATATTGTGATTTCGGGAAGCTTCGGCAAAGGCAAGCCGGACAAAGGGATCTTCGAGCATGCGCTCGGACTGCTGGATATTGCTCCAGAGCAAGGGATCATGGTTGGCGACAAGCTTACGACGGATATTCTTGGAGGATTGTCTGCCGGGCTGACCACGGTCTGGATCAACCGAAATAAGAAGGCTTCTGACCCGGAGATAACGCCGGATTACCAGATCAGCCATCTCTCAGAGCTTCTGCCGCTGGTAGACTCCCTATAATTGAAACATCTGTGTTTTTAAAATTGTAAAAGGTCAAAGAGCAACGGTCCTCCCGTCACTGGAGAATGGTTGCTCTTTATTTTTTTAATATATAGGAAACTATAGTTTCCTGCTGCTGTGGAGAAGATGTGTTGGATCAAATGTATGTGAAAAACAGCATACATTGTGCTCACGAGCAGGCACACGGCCTGAATGTATGTGAAAAACAGCATACATTATGTGCTCGCAAAGGTTATCTTATTCATCCATTAGGATGGTGTAAAAGCGATAGCGGTCGCTTGAAAGCTTTCCGCAGGAAAGCTCGCTTCGGAAGCATCAGCAGTCTCCGGATTTTCACCGCATAGGGGAATGAAAAAAAATCTGGAGAGCACAGCGATTGGAACAACGGTCCGTTCACGCAGCGTTCACCCAAGTCCTCACCCAAGTGCTCACAATGAAAGATATGACTATTCTCATGTTCACGAGTGAATCATGCAGCTTCTTTAAGGCAAATTGAATATTATGTGTATAATAGGAAGAGAAGCGTTCTGACTTTCATTGATATACTAGAATTCATATTTTTCTGCTTGTAAGGATGAAGAAGAATCTACCTATGAACCGGGAGGATTTCGGATGATGAAGCCAGCGATACGCAGAGGACTGATATGCATAGTGATGGGGATGACACTTGCCGGATGCTCGGGGAACAAAGAGGATGAGATGCAGATGTATGCTGCCGCGAATTCCTCCATGTCGCCCATTAAGGTGGAACTGAGCTGGACTCCGGAGAAAGTAAGCGCAGGCACAGAGGTTAGCTTCAAGGCTGTGGTGACACAGGACGGTGAACCGGTTGATGATGCCAGAGAAGTGATGTTTGAGGTCAACGATGCGGCGGATAAGAGCTCGAAGGTGGAAATCAAGGGTGAAAGTGCCGGAGAAGGCGCTTATACCGGGGAGCATACCTTTACAGAGGCGGGGGAATTCACAGTCACTTCTCATGTGACTGCCCGGACGCAGCATTCCATGCCGAATGCAAAACTGGTAGTAGAGCCGTAAGAGAATTGGAATCACCGGAAATACAAATAATGCAGGGTGGAAAGGAAGGCTTTCCGAAATCCCTTTATTCTGCTAAAATTACTCTAATGTTTCACTGGGGGGATGGAAAGTGGCCAAATACACACTTGCTGAGAGCTTGCGGCAGCGCATATTGATACTGGATGGAGCTATGGGTACCATGATTCAACAGGTGCCGCTCACCGGCGAGGATTTCGGCGGGGATGACCTGGATGGCTGTAATGAAATGCTGGTACTGACCCGGCCGGAGGTAATACAGGATATTCATGAGAAATACCTGGAGGCCGGTGCAGATCTGATCGAGACGAATACCTTCGGTGCCACCTCGGTGGTACTGGCTGAATATGATATTCAGGACCGTGCCCGTGAGATTAACCTTGCGGCGGCCAGACTTGCACGTAATGCCGCAGATAAATATGATACACCCGAGCGCCCGCGTTATGTTGTAGGCGCTATGGGACCGACCACGAAGACGCTCTCTGTTACAGGGGGAGTAACGTTCAAGGATCTGGTAGACAGCTACGAAGAGCAGGCGGTAGCACTGATCGACGGTAAGGTGGACGCGCTGCTGCTGGAGACATCCCAGGATACACTGAATGTCAAGGCAGGCAGTATTGGTATCCGCAATGCCTTCGAGAAGAGCGGGATTACGCTGCCGGTAATGATCTCAGGAACCATTGAACCTATGGGAACTACACTTGCCGGTCAGAATATCGAAGCATTCTATATTTCGCTGGAGCATCTGAAGCCGGTGTCCATCGGTCTGAACTGTGCGACCGGACCGGAGTTCATGCGTGACCATATCCGTTCGCTGTCCGCGATCTCTTCGGCAGCTATAAGCTGCTACCCGAATGCCGGTCTGCCGGATGAGAACGGGAATTATCATGAGTCCCCGGATTCACTTGCCCGCAAGCTGGGCGGCTTCGCTGAGAAGGGCTGGCTGAACATTGCCGGCGGCTGCTGCGGAACCACGCCGGAGCATATCCGTGCGATGGCTGAAGTGATGGCGGCCTACCCGCCGCGCAAGCTGGACGGCCAGCATCCTCCGGCCTTGTCCGGGATCGAGCCGGTATACGTGGAGAATGAGAACCGTCCTTATATGGTCGGTGAACGGACCAATGTTCTCGGTTCCCGTAAGTTCAAGCGTCTCATCGTCGAAGGGAAATATGAGGAGGCGTCGGAGATCGCCCGTGCTCAGGTGAAGAGCGGCGCACAGGTCATTGATGTCTGCGTACAGGACCCGGACCGTGATGAGACGGAAGATATTATGCGGTTCCTGGAGCTGGTGGTGAAGAAGGTCAAAGTGCCGTTAATGATTGATACGACCGATCCGAAGGTTATTGATCTGGCCTTGCAGTATTGCCAGGGCAAAGCGATCATTAACTCCATTAATCTTGAAGATGGTGAAGAGAAATTCGAGCTTGTCACCCCTCTGATTCATAAGTACGGGGCAGCGATTGTAGTGGGCACCATCGACGAGACCGGCCAGGCCATTCAGGCTAAGGACAAATTGGAGGTAGCCAGACGTTCGTATGATCTGCTGGTCAACAAATACGGTCTGGCTCCGGAGGATCTGATCTTTGATACCCTCGTGTTCCCTGTAGGAACCGGGGATGAGCAGTATATCGGTTCGGCTAAGGAAACGATTGACGGCATTCGTCTGATCAAGGAAGCTATGCCTGCGGTTCACACCATTCTGGGCATCAGCAATGTCTCCTTCGGTCTGCCGGAAGCCGGCCGCGAGGTGCTGAACTCGGTATTCCTGTACGAATGTACCAAGGCCGGCCTGGATTATGCCATTGTGAACACAGAGAAGGTGGAGCGGTATGCATCTATCCCTGAAGAGGAGCGCAAGCTGGCTGAAGAGCTGATCTATAATACAAATGACGATACGCTGTCTGCGTTCGTGGCGGCTTTCCGCGGCAAGAAGGTCGACAAGAAGGAGAAGATCTCTAATCTCTCCTTGGAGGAGCGCCTTGCTTCCTATGTGGTAGAAGGCACTAAGGAAGGCCTGATCCCGGATCTGAATGAAGCGCTGAAGACCTCGGCTCCGCTGGAGATCATTAATGGTCCGCTGATGGCGGGGATGTCTGAGGTCGGACGGCTGTTCAATAACAATGAATTAATCGTGGCAGAGGTGCTGCAGAGCGCTGAAGTGATGAAGGCTTCTGTTAACCATCTGGAACAGTTCATGCAGAAGGATGAGACCTCGGTTAAAGGGCGAATCATGCTGGCGACCGTCAAGGGTGATGTGCATGATATCGGCAAAAATCTGGTGGAGATTATTCTCTCCAACAACGGTTATGAGATCGTCAACCTGGGCATCAAGGTTCCGCCGGAGAATATCATTGAAGCCTTCCGCAAGGAAAAGGCAGATGCCATCGGCTTGTCGGGCCTGCTGGTAAAGTCGGCGCAGCAGATGGTACTGACTGCGCAGGATCTGCGTTCCGCCGGTATTGATGTGCCGATTATGGTGGGCGGTGCGGCGCTGACCCGCAAGTTCACGAAGACCCGTATCCGGCCGGAATATGACGGACTCGTCTTATACGCCAAGGATGCTATGGACGGTCTGGATATCGCCAACCGGCTGATGAACCCGCTGGAGCGGGTGAAGATTGAAGAGGAGGTCCGCCAGGAAGCTGAGGCCGCCGTAGCGGTCGCTCCGCAAGCGCCGCTTCCCGAGCTTACGCGCGCAGTCCGCTCCAAAATCTCGGCGGACGCCCCTGTGTTCAGTCCGCCGGATCTCGAACGTCATGTCCTGCGCAATTATCCGCTGGGCCATATTATTCCTTATGTGAATATGCAGATGCTGCTCGGCCATCATCTGGGCCTGCGCGGCTCTGTGGAGGCCCAGCTTGCAGCACGGGACCCGCGTACGGTTGAATTGAAAGAGACCGTGGACGATATTCTGCATCAGGCGATGCTGGAAGGCACGATCGTTCCGCATGCGATGTACCAGTTCTTCCCGGCCCAGTCACGCGGGAATGATATTCTGGTCTATGATCCGCAGAATCAGGCGAACGTGCTGCATACCTTCACCTTCCCGCGCCAGAATGTGGAGCCGTATCTCTGCCTTGCAGACTTCCTGAAGCCGGTGGAGAGCGGGATCATGGACTATGTGGGCTTCCTGGTGGTCACTGCGGGCCATGGTGTGCGTGAATTATCGACCGAGCTTAAGGATAAGGGGGATTATCTCCGTTCCCATGCTCTTCAGGCTGTCGCCCTTGAAGTCGCGGAAGGCCTGGCTGAACGTGTCCATCATATGATGCGCGACACCTGGGGGTTCCCGGACCCGGCAGATATGACAATGAAGCAAAGACACGGCGCGCGTTATCAGGGCATCCGCGTATCCTTCGGCTACCCGGCCTGCCCGGATCTGGAGGATCAGGGGCCGCTGTTCAAGCTTATGCAGCCCGAGGATATCGGCGTGCAGCTTACCGAGGGCTTCATGATGGAGCCGGAGGCTTCGGTCTCGGCTATGGTCTTTGCCCACCCGGAAGCGCAGTACTTCAATGTGGAGAAGCTCTAAGCCTCCCGCATGCTTACCGGCCAGAAGGGGTTTTCCCCGACTTTTCGGAACCTCCCGGTTAGCGGGAGGTTTTTTGCTGAAAAGATGCTTTTGCAGCCAAAACAGAGTAGAATTCTTGTCATAAGAACAAACAAGATCACAAAAAATAATGAAGACAACAGAAGAGAGAGAGGAGAGGCATGATGGAAGTATATTTTCTCGGAACGAATGCCGGGGTGCCGACGCTGCAGCGCAATGTGACCTCGGTTGCCCTCCGGCTGCTTGAAGAACGGCGAACCTTCTGGATGTTCGACTGCGGGGAAGGGACTCAGCATCAGGTTCTGCGCTCGCCGCTGCGGCTGGGCAAGCTGGAGAAGCTGTTCATCACCCATCTGCACGGTGACCATCTGTTTGGCCTGCCCGGACTCATCTCCAGCAGGGGGTACCAGGGCGGGACGTCACCGCTTACGGTGTACGGACCTCCCGGACTCAAGGCATATCTGGACATTTCGCTGTCTGTCAGCCAGTCCCGGATTCCTTATAAGCTGGAGATTGTAGAGCACAGCGGCGGGCTGATTTTTGAGGATGAGACCTTCAAGGTGGAAGCGGGGTTACTGGAGCACCGGATTGACAGCTATGGCTACCGGGTGACGGAGAAGGACAGTCCGGGGAACCTGAATACGGAGCTGCTGAAGAGCTATGGGCTGAAGCCGGGCCCGCTGTACGGCCGTTTAAAGAAAGGCGAAGACATTACCACCGATGAAGGCGTGCTAATCCGGGCGGCAGAGGTGATCCATGCACCCAAGCGCGGACGTATCGTAGTGATTCTGGGAGATACCCGGCCTTGCCCGGGTTCATTGCCGCTGGCGCAGGATGCCGATCTGATTATTCATGAAGCGACGTTTGGCCATGAGCTGGCCAATATGGCATATCAATATCACCACAGCACGGCGCAGCAGGCTGCGGAGCTGGCACGGGATGCAGCTGGTGCTGAGCTGCTGCTGACCCACTTCAGCTCGCGTTATACTTCGCAGGAAGAGCTTGTTCCACTGCTGAAGGAAGCGCAGGAGATCTTCCCGAATACCCTGCTGGCAGAGGAATTCTGCACCTTCCCGGTCTACCGGAGAACCCCGGGAAATGCCCTTGGGGAATGAATTATTTTCCGGGAAAGCGCAGGAACTGACAGGGCTGTGCCAAAAAAAGCCGGGGGCTGCAGCCGTTCGCTAGCGTTCGACGAAGACTGTTAAATTTAAAGTAAAAGCTAAGGATTAAGGGTACGAAGCAGTAGAGAAAATGCCGAAACAAAGCGGCTCAAAGCCGCAACAGACATGCAATACATTCATTAGCAGCGTGCTTCCCGGAGAAGCTGCCGCTGTTCTGAAAAATAATTCATAGGGTTAATAATAAATAACATGAACAACTTAGTCCGAGTCTACAGGAGGAGTTATGAACAATATCGGAGGCTTGTTAATTGATCTGGATGGAACCTTGTATCATGGCGGCAGAATGATCCCCGGAGCCCAGCGGCTGATCGCGGCGCTTCGTGCGGCGGAGATTCCATTCCTGTATGTGACGAACAACTCTTCAAGAACACCGGCCAGTGTAGCGGAGCATTTGCGCGGAATGGGCATTGAAGCAAGACCCGAGGAGGTCTGCACCTCATCGCTGGCTGCCGCCCGTTATATCGCCGGAGAATCTCCCGGGGCATCCGTGGCGATACTTGGAGAAGAGGGGCTGGTGGAAGCCTGCAGAGAGGCAGGGTTAACCTTGGTCCAGGAGCGTCCGCAGTATGTCGTGCAGGGGATCGACCGTACTTTTACATATGAAGCCCTGGCCCGTGCCTCGCGCTGGATTCGTGAAGGAGCACGGTTTGTCCTGACCAATCCCGACCTGATGCTTCCCTCCGATGACGGGGTGATGCCCGGTGCCGGTACGATCGGTGCTGCTATTGAAGCAGCCAGCGGTGTGCCGCCTGTCGTCATCGGCAAGCCGGAGACGCATCTGGTGACGTATGCGACCTCCCTGCTCGGCATCAAGCCGGAGGATGCGGTGATGGTTGGCGATAATATGAGAACAGATATTTTAGCGGGGGCCAATGCGGGCTGCCGGACGGTGCTGGTGCTTACGGGACTGACAACCAGTGATAACCTGGAGCATTACCAGAAGCTGACCGGAGTCAAGCCTGATGAAATTTGTGCCGATTTAGCTGAACTTATGGTATTGCTCGGTGTATAATGACAAAGGTGACCTTTTGACCATCCAAGAAGGGAAGATGACAATATGCCGGAATTGCCGGAAATGGAGAATTACAGAAAGCTGCTTAGCCAACATCTAATAAATGCTCCCATTACAGGGGTAACCGTAAATAGAGAAAAAACCATCAATATGGAAACAGAAGAATTCGTGAAGGGGTTGGTCGGGGCACGAATTGTGTTCGTGGAACGCCGCGCCAAGCATATTCTCTTCCACCTGCATGATGGCCGCAGACTGCTGCTGCATCTGATGCTGGGCGGACTTCTGTTCTACGGTACAGAGGAAGAACGTCCTGACCGTACCACACAGGTTGAGCTGGCGTTCGGTGAGCATATCCTCTACTTCATGGGACTGCGCCTGGGGTATCTCCATCTGCTGTCCGTCAAGGAAGGGGAAGCCGCAATGGGCAAGCTTGGACCTGAGCTGCTGGACCGCCGGATGACGGCAGAACGCTTCGCGGGCCTGCTCAAAGGGCGGCGCGGCGCACTGAAGAGTCTGCTGGTCAACCAGCAGGTGATGGCCGGAATCGGCAACTGCTATGCTGACGAGATCGCATATGAAGCCCGCCTGCTTCCGTCAACGCTTGTTCAGAATCTGTCGCCGGAAGCGGTGACCCGGCTGTACGACAGCGTGCGTAAGGTATTAACGGAAGCCACCGAAATCGGCGGGTATATGGAAATGCCGTTTATGACCGGCGATACCGTGACCGGTTCTTATAATGATGCCTGTAAAGTGTATGACCGTGAAGGCGAGCCTTGCCTGCGCGGCGGGGGAACCATCGTGAAGACAGAGCTGTCCGGACGCAAGGTATTCTATTGCCCGGATTGCCAGCATGACGCATAGCCCCTTCATAGGGGCGCATGTCAGCATACGCGGCGGGTACGGGCAGGCTGCCCGGTCCGCCAGGGAGAGCGGTGCTACATGCTTTCAGTATTTCCCGAAGAATCCGCGCAGCCTGAAGCCGAAGCCGGTAGACTACCGCGATGCAGCAAGCTGCGCAGAGTACTGCCGTGCACAGGGGATGGCGTCCATTGCCCATACCCCGTATCCGACGAATCTGGCTGCTGCTCCGGGGGACAGAGAGGTGATGACCGTCTCTTTGCGCAACGATCTGGAGATTGCAGAAGCCTGCGGCTCGGTGGGCATTGTGGTGCATTTCGGACATTTTGCCGGGATGGAGCCGTTACAGGGTTATCAAAATATTATACAATGTTTGAATGAGGTACTGGCCGACTGGAAGGGACAAACCCGGCTGCTGCTTGAGAATATGGCAGGCAATCATGGGCAAGAAGGCATGACACCCGAAGAGCTGGTCAAGGTCCGTGAGCTCTGCCGCTACCCGGAGAAGATCGGCTTCTGCTTCGATACCTGCCATGCTTTCGCTGCGGGTATCTGGAATCCGGAACGGACAGAGGAGCTTATCGTACGCGGCGAGAGGCTGGGGTACTGGGCGAATCTGGCGGCTGTACATTTGAACGACTCCCGGTTTCCCTACGGCTCCCGGCGCGACAGACATGCCGGAATCGGCAGCGGATACATTGGAGAACAGGCTCTTAGTGAGCTTGTGAGGATGGAGCCCTTGGCGGATAAAGTGATCGTTATGGAAACAGAAAAGGGGCCGGATGGCACACACAGGGCGGAAATTGCTGCTGTGAAAACTTGGTTTATAGGCGGGGGATGATGGAGAATGAAGGAAATGAATCAGCCGGAGCTGCTGGAGCTGCTGGCCACGAAGGGCGAGCCGCTTGTCCTGTTTCTGCATACCCCGCTATGCGGAACCTGTAAGGCAGCCCGGCGGATGATTGAGGTGGCGGAGCATCTGCTGCCGCCTGGCCTTTTGATTGCGGAGGGGAATGTCAATATGCTCCCTGAACTGGTGAACACCTATCAAATCTCAAGTGTGCCCGCTCTGCTGGCCGTATCTGCTGACCGCAGCGCTGAACCGGATATCATCTATTCCATACACTCTGTTGAACGGGTACTGGCATACATAAGGAGAGTGACATTATAATGATATCATTACAACATCTGTCCCTGCGCAGGGACGAGAGCCAGATTCTTGACGATGTATCGCTTACCATGAAGCAGGGGGAGAACTGGGTCATTCTCGGACGTAACGGCTCCGGCAAGACCACCCTGCTGGAAATGATGACCGGCTACCTGTTCCCCAGCAAGGGCTCTGTTGAAGTGCTGGGGTACAAATACGGTCAATGTGATCTGCGCGAGGTGCGCAAGAGAATCGGTTATATTGGCCCTTCCCTGATGGAAAAGCTCTCGCTAACCGACCCAGTCTGGGAGGTTGTCGCTACTGGCGCCTATGCCTATTTACGCTTCTACCAGGAGATTCCGCAAAGTGTGAAGGACCAGGCGCTTACGCTGCTGGAGGATATGAACCTCGGTGAGCTGGCATATCATCCGTTCGGCTTGTTATCCCAGGGGGAGCGCAAGAAGGCTATGCTGGCCCGCTGCCTGATCGCCGAGCCTAAGCTGCTCATAATGGACGAGCCTTGTGCCGGTCTGGACTTATATGAACGGGAGAAAATGCTGGCCGAGATTGACAAGCTGCGGCAGCGTAATGTTGGAGTGGTGTATGTTACCCATCATGTGGAGGAGATTGTACCGCTCTTCACGCATGTGGCGCTGATCCGCGACGGGAAGCTGGCCGGAGCCGGTCCCAAGGAAGAGGTGCTGACGCAGGAGATGCTGAAGGCTACCTACGATCTTCCGGTCACGGTTGACTGGGATAACGGCCGTCCCTGGATTAAAATAAGTTCTGGAGGCTCATCGATTTGAACGATTTCACAGAAGTTACACCGGAGCAGGACACTGCTCCGCAGGATAAGATCCTCTCAAGATACATCTGCACGGCCAACCACGGCTTCGCCCCCTACGCGCAGGAGGAGCTTCGCCGCCTGTTCGGAGCGGTGAAAAGCACCTTGCTGCTGCCGGGAGAAATCTTCCTGGCTTCGCTTGAGGCGGAGCCGGAGGAGGTGGCGCAGCAGCTGGCACAGAACCTGCCAATCTTCCTGCGCCACATCCAGCCTGTAGATTTCCAGGACACCGGCGATCTGCCGGCGCTGGAACGGCTGGCCGTGTACTTAAGCCGGCGTACGGAGCTGGAAGGACAGAAGGTAGCGCTGCATGTCCGTAAGGGCGGGGCTTCCTTCTGGGAGCAAAGCCCGGGCGAGCTGCGCGAATGGCTGCAAGCCAGGCTTGACACCCTCGGTGCCGAGTTCACAGTACAGGAGCCGGCGTGGGTGATCTCTGTCTATGCAGACGGTGATGCGCTGTATGCCGGTGTATCCCGGCCGGAGGACAACCTGTCCAGCTGGAACGGGGGCATGATCCGCTTCCGCAAGGAGGACGGGCAGATCTCGCGGGCCAAATTCAAGCTGATGGAGGCGGAGAAGGAATTCGCCATTCCGTTCTACAGCTTCAAGAATGCGGTCGATATCGGCGCATCTCCGGGCGGCTGGACTTCGTTCCTGCTGGAGCGCGGCCTCAAGGTTACTGCTGTCGATCCGGCACTCATGCACGAGTCCTTGCGCAAGCATCCGGGCCTGAAGATTCTGCGCAAAAATGCCGGTGAGGTCAAATTCCGTGAGAATGAATTCGATCTGCTGGTCTGCGATATGAGCTGGAGTCCCAAGCTGATGGCTAAGCTGGTCACAGAGCTGCTGCATAGCCTGACTCCGGGCGGCAGCGCAATTGTTACAGTGAAGCTGATGCACAAGAAGCCAATGGCCGTGATCAAGGAGATCATCACCATGTTTGAAGGCCAGCGGATGCAGGTTCAGCGCGCGAAGCAGCTGTTCCATAACCGTGATGAGATTACACTGTACATGATTAAGTATTAATCCATTCTTGGAAGGATCAAGGGAAAGCATCCTGCGGTCTGCACCACCGGCTTCTTGCCGGTTACGGTGCGGCAGTGGGGGGCTTTTTTTGCGTTATACAACATCATTCTATGAGAACAGGCGGGGAAGAGATGGAATTCACAGGAAAATTAAGCCCGGGACAGATCCTGGGAGGACGCTATTATGTCACCGGGCTGATCGGGACAGGCGGCATGAGCCGGGTATATCTGGCCGAGGATATGCGGTTGCCGGGCATCCTGCGGGCGGTTAAGGAGAGTGTGATCCAGGAGAGAAGCTATGGTGCAGGAGCAATTGAGGCGGAAGCGGAGCTGCTCATCTCGCTGCATCACCCCCTGCTGCCGCATATAGCGGATTTCTTCCCGCCGGACCCTGACGGCTACAGCTATCTGGTGATGGATTATATCGAGGGAATCACCCTGCATCAGTATATGGCAGAGCGGCCTGCTGCTCTGGCGGGAGAGCGAATCCTCAGCTACGCCCGGCAGCTGCTGGAGGTGCTGCATTATCTACATAGCCATCAGCCGCCGATCATCTACCGGGACCTGAAGCCTTCGAATATCATGCTGACTGGTGAGCATGAGCTGAAGGTCATTGACTTCGGGATCGCGCGCAGGCTGAGAAGCGGCTCCGGTGAGGATACGGAGAAGCTCGGTACCGCCGGGTTCGCAGCCCCCGAGCAATACGGAGGCGGGCAGAGCAGCCCGTTGTCGGACCTGTACGGTCTTGGGGCGCTGCTGCTGTATATGGCCTCCGGCGGCGAGTTCAGCGCCTGGCAGCCGGGTATGGAGCGGAAGCTGCAGGGGCAGCTCCACAGCCGGATGATTCCGGTCATCAGACGGCTGCTGCGGCATCACCCGGAGGAACGGTATGGCAGTGCAGAGGAGGTGAGGGTGGCCCTACAGCAACTGGAGGCTGGCGGTGCGGGGGATGCAAGGCATCAACGGGTGCACATACGCAAGGCTTCGGATGACCTGCAATTGCAGCAATCTGCTGAGGTAGTGGCCGTATTAGGAGTGTCCCCCGGGCTGGGGACTACACATACCTCACTTGCGGTAAGCCGCTGCCTGTCACAGTCGGGGCGGACGGCATGGGTGGACGGAAGTCCAGGTTCGCAGGTATTTAACCGCATGAAGGAAATGGCGGGGGCCTCTGAAATAGGCGGTGTTCAGGGTACGCAGGAGCAACCGTTCACCTGGATGGGGGTGGACTACTGGAAGCTTCCCCCTTCGTACGGGCTGCCGCAGAGGCCGGACCAAGCATATGCTTACATCGTCCTGGATCTTGGAACCGGCGGCGGTGAAGGGGCATTGGAGGCGTTCAGCGGCAGCAGATGCCCGTTATTAGTCGCCTCAGGGGCAGACTGGCGGCTGGAGGATACCCTGCACTGGCTGCGCCGCAGAGGTCTGACTCCCCGCCCGGAATGGCGGATTGGTCTGCCGCTGGCTGGGGAGCATGCTGTGACTCTGATGGCTTCACTGCTAAAGCCTGCCAGCGTATACAGCCTGCCGCTTCAGCAGGACCCTTTTCAGAGCAAAGGGAAGCTGGTTCAGGCCATCAAGGCAATGCTTGGGCCGGTTAGGAGTGGCCGCTTTCCTGCAAAGAATAATAGGTTTTTTCAGAAAAAGAGCTGAACGCTCAGGACTTTTCGGCTGATTTTCAGAAACCGGGCTTAATTTCTATTTCAGTGCAGGGTGCAGGTGTGCTAAAATGGAGCGATATCTACAATTATTGAACCTCTTGGTATTTACAATATAGAATGGAGCTTGCAGAGAATTTATGAGTTTACTTAGTGTAGAAGACGTTTCCCATAATTTCGGGGACCGGGTGTTGTTCAAGGATGTGTCTTTCCGTCTGCTGGATGGAGAGCATGTAGGGATCGTTGGCGCGAACGGCGTCGGCAAATCGACGCTGATGAATATTTTGACCGGCAAATTATTGAAGGACAACGGCAAGGTGGAATGGACGCCGCGGGTCCGTTACGGATATCTGGATCAGCATACCCTGCTTACCGCCGGTAAAACCGTGCGCGATGTGCTTAAGGATGCATTTCTGCCGCTGCTGGAGCTGGAGCATGAGATGCTGGCGATTACGGAACGAATGGGGGATGCGACTCCGGAGGAGCTGGACCTGCTGCTTGAGCAGATGGGCGACATTCAGGAGCAGCTCGATATCGGCGACTTTTACCTCATTGATGTGAAGGTGGAAGAGATGGCGAATGGCCTGGGCCTGACTGCGATCGGTCTGGACCGGGATGTCACTTCCCTGAGCGGGGGACAGCGGACCAAGGTTCTGCTGGCGAAGCTGCTGCTGGAGAAACCGAATGTATTGCTGCTCGATGAACCTACCAACTATCTCGATGTGGAGCATATTGACTGGCTGACGAATTATCTGAAGCAGTATCCTTATGCGTTCATGCTGATCTCCCACGATACGGAATTCATGAATAAAGTGGTTGATGTGATCTATCATCTGGAGTTCTCGAAGCTGACCCGCTATACGGCCAATTACGAGAAGTTCCTGGAGATGGCGGGGATGAACAAGGCGCAGCATATTGATGCGTACGAGAAACAGCAGGATTTCATCAAAAAGCAGGAGGACTTCATCCAGCGCAACAAAGCACGTGCCTCCACTTCGGGCCGGGCCAAGAGCCGTGAGAAGCAGCTTGGACGGATGGAGCGGATTGACAAGCCGGAAGAGGCGATGAAGCCTACATTCCAGTTCAAGGAGAGCCGGGCCAGCGGGAAGACGGTGTTCGAGGGCGTTGATTTCGAGATCGGGTATGACCGTCCGCTGCTGCCGGGTAAGCTGAATATGATGATAGAACGCGGTGAAAAGATTGCGATTGTCGGTTACAACGGGGTCGGCAAATCTACGCTGCTCAAAACTATCCTGGGTGTCATCCCTACGTTCAGCGGAAAAACGTATCTTGGTGATTATTTGAGTTCCGCCTATTTCCAGCAGGAGCTGAAGGCCCAGAATATCACGCCGATTGAAGACGTATGGAGTGAGTTCTCCGGTCTGACCCAGAATGAAGTGCGCGGCCATCTGGCCCGCTGCGGGCTCAAAAATGAGCATATCACCCGTCCGATGAACATGCTGAGCGGCGGCGAGCAGGCTAAGGTACGCCTGTGCAAGCTGATGATGCGTGAGAGCAACTGGATTCTGTTCGATGAGCCTACGAATCACCTTGATATTGTAGCCAAGGCTGAGCTGAAGCGGGCGCTTATGGAATATAAAGGTACGATTCTGCTGGTGTCCCATGAACCGGAATTTTACGAGGATTGGGTAAGTAAGGTCTGGAATGTGGAGCAGTGGTCTGCTCAGACCGTATAATCATAAAGAAATGGGGCTGTTCAGAGATGGGTCCTGATTCAAATACGCAACTTCCGGCCTCTTCAGCCGGCAGGGACGGCAGATATTCAAGACAGGTCCGCTTCACGCCATTCGGCGCGGCAGGACAGCAGGGGCTGGCACGTTCCTGTGTGCTGGTCGTTGGAATGGGGGCGCTGGGGACCGGCATCGCCGAGACACTGGCCCGCTGCGGGGTGGGGCGGCTTATACTGGTTGACCGTGATTATGTGGAGTGGAGCAACCTGCAGCGCCAGCAGCTCTATACGGAAGAGGATGCCCGTGTGCGGGTTCCCAAGGCGGCCGCCGCCCGTACCCGGCTGATGGCGGTCAATTCGGAGATTGTGATCGAAGCCCATGTGCTGGATGTTCGTGCAGAGGAGCTGGAGAGCCTGCTCCCCGGTGTGGATCTGATTATGGACGGAACGGATAACTTCGATACCCGGCTGATCATCAATGACCTGGCGCAAAAGCACAGCATCCCCTGGATCTACGGGGCGTGTGTGGGTAGCTATGGCATCACGTATACCATCCTGCCAGGCGAGACTCCCTGTCTGAATTGTCTGCTGGGCACGATTCCGCTCGGCGGGGATACCTGCGACACGGCGGGTATCCTTCCGCAAGCGGTGCAGATGGTTACAACGAATGGAACCGCGGAGGCGCTGAAGCTGCTCGGCGGATTCAGGGACAAGCTTCGCGGCAAGCTGCTGACCTTCGATATCTGGCGTAATGAGCAGCAGGAGATTGGCGTCAAGGCGGCGAAGAAGGATGACTGTCCTTCTTGCGGTGAATCACGGAGCTATCCGTATCTGTCAGCCTCTAACACAGAGCGTAGCGATGTGCTGTGCGGCAGGGATACGGTGCAGATCCGTCCGGCACACCGTAGAAGTCTTGACTTGGAGGAGACAGCTGCCCGCCTGTCCAGGCTCGGCAGCGGCAAGGTGGAGAGCAACCCGTATCTGGTTTCATTGACAGAGGAGCCGTACCGGATGGTTGTGTTCGCAGACGGGAGAGCCTTAATACATGGAACCAGTGATATCGCTGCCGCCCGCAGCTATTATCACCGGTATTTCGGATAATGGAGGAGATCACAATGAACAAGGGAGCCATCCGTCACATGGCGGTATTTACACTGAAATCCGCCCCCGATTCAGAGGAGACTACAGCTTTCCTGCGGGATGGAGCTGAGATTCTTAGCGCGATTCCGGCGGTCGAGAATTTCGAGGTGCTGCGTCAGGTCAGCGCCAAATGTGAGCACCAGTACGCCTTCTCAATGGAGTTCGCAGATCAGGCGGCTTATGACGCCTATAATCATCATCCGGCGCATCAGGCTTTTGTAGCAGAGCGCTGGGATACCCAGGTGGCTGCATTCCAGGAGATTGATTTCGTACGGTAAATTTCATAATTAGTTCCGCGAAGAGACCATTCCCCGAATGGTCTCTTTGTTTTGCGGGAATTCTAAGCTTCATCTGCGGCGGCACAGCCGGTGCAAGACGGGTACAGGGGGACTATTCCGGTGAATGAAAAGATAGCGTGGTACATACCCGGTTCGCTCCCGGATAGCCGTGAAGCTGATGCAGACAGAGGGGATGGGATTACAGGCCATACCGGGCTTGAAGAGGCCCTCCGCAGCCTTGGCATGACAATAGCAATAAGCGAAGACCTGGATAGTCTTCGCTTATTGCTCTCAGGCGGGGAGCCTGTGCTTCTGCTCGCGGAGCTTGCGGAGCCCGGAGGCTGGGCGGGCTGGGAAGCAGTCTCAGAGGCGCGGAAGGAGGGGATGATTCTGCCGGTAATGGTCATCTCCGGGGGCGCGTCTGGAGAGAAGGGGGAGGCGGCTGTCGCCGTATTCGATGCCGGAGGCAACGAATACATGGAGCAGCCTGTACATACCGGTGAGTTCAAACGCAGAATATTGAATTTGCTTAAGCTGACAGGCCGCCGCAGAGATACGGCCTCGCTGCTTAAGGTGGACGGATTGCTCCTCGATCCTGGCCGCCGGCAGGTCAGCCGGGATGGAACCGAGCTGAAGATGACCCCGAAAGAATTCGATCTGCTGTATTATCTGGCAGAGAATCTCGGGGAAGTCTGTCCGCGTACCGAGATTTTGCAGCAGGTATGGGGGTATCATTTTCATGCGGACACCAATGTGGTGGATGTGTATATCCGGCATCTGCGGCTTAAGGTGGATAAGGGCCGCCGGAATAAACTGATTCATACGGTGCGTGGAACCGGATATGTACTGCGGGCACCGGAGAGCGGGGCCACAAGCTGACGGCCGCTGCGAAGCAGCTCTCCGGCTGAAAGACTTGAACTCTTATGGGCTGCGACATATCAGCAAGCCTTAAGTTCTATCTGGAACAGGCGACAATGAAGCTTCGTGCTGTTACAGTACGCGGCGTGATTTCAGGTAGGTTTTTTTCCAGTTGCCCGAATTCAGATCCGAGATGGTCACGCCGGGTGAGCCGTAAGTGTGCAGGATCTTGCCATTGCCGGCATATACAGCCACATGGGTGACGTTCTTGCCGTTGGCCCGGCTTCCACTGGAGAAGAACACCAGATCGCCGACACGCAGATTGGCCTTGCTGACCGATTTACCCGCTTTAGATTGGGCTACAGACGTACGGGGCAGATCTACACCATATTTTTTGAAGATAAATTGAGTAAAGGAGGAGCAGTCAAAATAACGTGTAGTTGAAGTGGAGGCACCGAACTTGTAACGTGTACCCAGATACTTTTTGCCGAAGCTGACAACTTTGGAGCCGCTGGCAGATGCGGATACGGAATCGGCAGATACGGAATCAGCGGATACCGCTGAAGCGGCTACTGGGGCAGTTCCCGCTCCGGTTGCGAGTAAGGCGCTGAACCCGATTGTTGTGCACAGACCGATTGTAATAGCTTGCTTGAACCATTGTTGCTTCTTCATGTTATATACCTCCGAGGTTGTAATTATTCTAGTAGTTTCGTGCTCTGATTCGTAGTATAGCAGGTTATGGTAGACCTAAATTATGGAAGGGACAGGCTAAATGCAGGCGGGATATACAATGTAAGCGTTTTATTAAAATCGCATTAAAAGTTACAAAATATTAATATTTAGAAGGTTTATTCATACAAAAAAGCCGGGAAACCCTTGACATTCATAGGGATTCCCGGCTTTATGCGTTTGAAACAAAGGTTACAGCGATGTCTCCAAAGATCTATGTACTCTAGTCCTTGCTCTGAATAATCAGCAGAAGTCCGCTGTCAATATGAACGGTTCCGCTGCGCTCAAGAAGCACATTGCTGACGGCCAGAGACTGGCCCAGCTTGAGAGTGGCGTTCTCCAGCGGATACTGGAACCCCTGAAGGGTAATTCCGGTAACCTCAGGAGTCAGGGGCAGCAGGGAGACATAGGTATACCCCCGTTCCTCTACAACCGCCTGGGAACCTGTAAGCGTGATATAGTTGTTCGCATCCATAATAGAGCAGGCTACCTGCCGCTGCTGCGCCCGTGTCATCATCTGGATACTGGCCAGCGTATGGTCCATGCGGCTGCCGGTGACTCCGATCATCAGGATGGACTCAGGCTGGAGGTTCAAGGCAAGATCCAGAGCCATTTCGCTGTCGGTGAGGTCTTTGTGGACCGGATCACAGCTGATTGTCTCCTTGCTGCCCGCCTGAATCCTCGCCAACGCCTCAGCAGAGACGGAATCGAAATCACCGACCGCAAGCTGGGGGGTGAATCCATGGTCAATCAGGAACAGCGCTCCCCGGTCAGCGCCGATAATATAATCTTCTTCATCTAATACATGCAGACATTCAGCTGTCAGTTTACCGCCTGCAACAATTACGATACGCCCGGATGGCAATAGATCCCACTCCCTTGTTTATTCTTTAACTTCATCATCCTGAACAGTATATAGCAGTTTCAAAAGTTGTACAATTGCCGCGCTGACGCTAAAATAAGGTTAGTGTGGCTAGACTGCACCCATCCTTCACGGATGATAAGGTATGCTTGAATGCAGGAGGTGAGAGAGATCGTTAACGTGTTGTTTGTATGTCTGGGGAATATTTGCCGGTCGCCGATGGCCGAAGCTGTGCTGCGCAGCAAGATTGAACAGCGTCAGCTTGCGGATCAGATCACAGTGGATTCTGCGGGAACCGGGGACTGGCATATCGGGAAAGCGCCGCATGAAGGGACAAGGCGTCTTCTTGACCTGCATGGCATCAGCTATGAGAATATGAGAGCGAGACGGGTAGTGGGCGAGGATTTCGGGAGATTCGAATATATCATCTGCATGGACAAGTCCAATGGGGAGAATGTCCGCAAAATTCCCGGCGGTGAGCAGTCAACGCTATTGTTCTTCATGGATCTGCTGCCGGATGAGGAGCTGCGTGAAGTGCCTGACCCGTATTTCACCGGAAATTTCGAACAGGTCTATGATTTAATCAATGCCGGTTGTGACGTGCTGCTGGAACGGATCATCGAGGAGAAGCTTCAGGCATAGTGCTACAGCCGGACCGGTTGCCGTCCTTATCATGTAAGGACCGGCACCGTACGTCCGCCTGAGAATGAAAGCGCAGCCACTTCTGCTGCATTACATAAGTTCGTAAGATGTTCACTTTTGGCGTTCTATTTGCTGTTTCAGGAGCTGAAGAAATAGAGTAATGATTCCGGGAGCTCTTTTTGCCAAAAACCCCAAAGATGCTGGCCGGCCTTCTCGCGGTAGGACACCGTGGCTCCCTTGGCTTCAAGCATGGCCTTGGTCTCCCGGTTCATCTCAACGAAGTCATAGACTCCGGTATCGGTCTTGTAGTCCCGCTCCTGAAGCCCTACAACCATATTGATCAGAAGCCAGGAGAGATCCTCCTCCTGTGCTAACAGCTCACGGGTCTCGGGATAGTAAGCGCCGGAGAGGCTGAGCACACGGCTGAATAATCCCGGATACGTAAGCGCGAGATGCAGGGAGACACTGCCGCCCAGAGAGTCACCGGCTACGATTCGCTCCTCCGGGGTACGCCGGACAGGATAATTATGTTCAATGAAGGGAATAATCTCTTCGGCGAAGCATGCGAGGTACTGCTTGAAGCGGCTGCCGAACGGAGCATACTCGGCGGTGCGGACAGCCACGTTCACTTCGACACCCACTATAATGAAGGGTTCCACATCCTGCTCCAGAATCAGCTGCCCGGCGAGGGTAGCAATCCGGCCGAAGTTGAAGAATTCTTCCCCGTCCTGGCAGTAGATGACGGGATAGCTGAGTACTTCATTATATCCGGGGGGAAGATAGATACGCAGCTTGCGCTCTTCCTGCAGGTGTTCGCTCCACAGTGTTTGTTTCACAATTGTACGTTTCAGAAAAACAGGTTCGCTCATTGTCAAATCGTCACCTTTCATGTCGAATTTTGCTTAAGGCTTAGTGTTGCGTTAAAATTACCCAAGCGGCAGATGTGGGATATATCATTTACTTGATAAATATCCTTTAATCTGTTATAGGATATTTGTAAGCCTGTTATACATACAAAATTTATGGAAACATAAATTTTATGCGTATTTCTTTGACGAAACAGATACAACAGGTGTATAATAATTCTATAACAGAGACCACTGATATTCAAATTTTTTTATTGAGGTGAAGATAATGACTAAGGTTCCCTATGAAGTGTATACAGAGGACGTTGAGGCCCTTTCGGTTCTTTCCCCGGATGGAGAAATTATCAACAAGGAAATGATGCCTGAACTTACCGATGATCAATTGAAAGAAATTATGTACCGTATGGTATTTACCCGTACCTGGGATGACCGTGCTGTCAACCTGGGCCGTCAAGGCCGTCTCGGCTTCTATGCGCCGGTATCCGGACAGGAAGCAACAATGATCGGCAGCGAGTATGCTCTGCAGAAGGAAGATTTCGTCTGCCCGGGCTACCGCGATATTCCACAGCTCGTATGGCATGGCCTTCCATTATATCAGGCGTTCCTGTATTCCCGCGGACATCAGCATGGCGGACAGATTCCTGATGGCGTGAATGTACTTATGCCGCAGATCATTATCGGAGCACAGATCCTTCATGCTACCGGTATTGCGATGGGCTTCAAATTGAAGAAACAGCAGAACGTTGCAATCACATATACAGGTGACGGCGGTTCGTCTGAAGGCGACTTCTATGAAGGCCTTAACTATGCAGGAGTATACAAACTGCCGGTAATCTTCTTCGTACAGAACAACGGCTATGCCATCACCACTCCGTTCTCGAAGCAGACGGCAGCGAAATCCATCGCCCACAAGGCGGTTGCCGCAGGGATTCCCGGAATCAAGATCGACGGTATGGACGTATTTGCAGTAATCGCTGCTGTACAGCAGGCTGCTGAACGTGCCCGCAAAGGCGAAGGCGCAACACTGATTGAAGCGGTCACCTACCGTTTCCGTCCGCATTCCCTCTCCGATGATGCCAGCAAGTACCGTACGAAGGAAGAAGAAGGACAATGGAATGAGAAAGATCCGATTGCCCGTCTTGCCAAGTACCTGGAGAAGAAAGGCCTTTGGACCGATGAGGATACTCTGCGCGTAAGAGAAGAAGCGAAAGCGACTGTTAACGAGCAGATTAAAAAAGCAGAACAGACCGAAAAAATGACCATTCCCGGCTTGATCGACAGCATGTTCGAGGTAACTCCGAAACATCTTGAAGAACAAAAAGCCGATTTTGAATAAGGGGGATATCAGGCAATGGCACAGATGAATATGAAAGAAGCAATTCGTGACGCAATGCGCGTTGAACTGACTCGTGACCCCAATGTTCTGATCTTCGGAGAAGACGTTGGTAATGTAGGCGGCGTATTCCGTGTAACGGAAGGGCTGCAGAAGGAATTTGGCGAGGAGCGCATCTTCGATACACCGCTGGCAGAGTCCGCCATTGGCGGTTTGGCCTTCGGTCTCGGCGTGCAGGGCTTCCGCCCGATTGCCGAAATCCAGTTCGTAGGCTTCATCTTCGAAGCTCTGGATCAGATCGTTATTCAGGCAGCACGCCTGCGCTGGCGTTCCGGGGGCAAATACAATGCTCCTGTAGTGTTCCGCACTCCATTCGGCGGCGGCGTCAAGGCAGCCGAGCTGCATACCGACTCCCTGGAAGGCCTGATTGCCCAGAGTCCGGGGATCAAGGTTGTTATTCCTTCCAATCCATACGATGCCAAGGGACTGCTGATCGCCTCGATCCGCGACAATGACCCTGTATTCTTCATGGAGCACTTGAACCTCTACCATGCTTTCCGTGCAGAAGTGCCTGAAGGTGAATATACCGTTGAACTCGGCAAAGCCAATGTAGTACGCGAAGGTACGGATGTATCTATCATTACCTACGGCCTAATGGTACATACAGCTACCAAAGCGGCCGATCAGCTCGAAAAAGACGGCATCAAAGTCGAAATTATCGACCTGCGTACCGTTAGCCCGATTGATATCGACACCATTGTGGCTTCCATCAAGAAGACCAATCGTGCGATTGTGGTACAAGAAGCTCAGAAGAGCTCCGGCGTAGCCGCAGAAGTGATTGCCCAGATTAACGAAAAAGCTCTGCTGCACCTGGAAGCCCCTGTGCTTCGTGTAGCAGGTCCTGATACTATTTATCCGTTCGCTCAAATCGAAGATACCTGGATTCCTACTCCTGCGCGCGTTATTGCGGCAGTTAAGAAAGTAATGGAATTCTAGGAAGTAACGACCTTGCCGTCCTTGTATAAAGGGCGGCAGCCGTTTCTGTCATCTGTTGGACAGAGCTGTGGGAATAACTTAACATAACTTATTAGGAGGTTATCAAGGTGGCAAAATTTGAGTACCGGTTCCCTGAGCTGGGCGAAGGTTTGCATGAAGGCGAAATTATCAAAATGCATATCAAAGCCGGCGACAAAGTAACCGATGACGATATCGTAATGGAAGTTCAGAATGACAAGGCGGTAGTAGAGGTTCCTTGTCCGGTCAACGGCACAGTGCTTGAAGTCTTCACCAAGGATGGCCAAGTTTGCCGGGTAGGCGAAGTTGTAGCCATTATTGATGCAGAAGGCGACGTTCCTGAGCAGGAAGGCGGCCATCCGGCAGAGCATGCTTCCCAGGAAGCGGATGCAGCCAAAGGCGGAGCAGATACAACCTCTTCTCCGGCAGCCGGCAGCCCTGCAACGGGCGGAGCTACGAACTTCGAATATAAGTTCCCTGAACTGGGCGAAGGCCTGCATGAAGGGGAAATTATCAAGATGCATATCAAGGTCGGCGACACCATTACCGATGACGATATCATCATGGAAGTTCAGAATGACAAAGCTGTCGTGGAAGTTCCTTCTCCAGTCAACGGTACAGTAGTAGAAGTGTTCACCAAAGACGGCCAGATCTGCCGCGTTGGTGAAGTTGTAGCTATCATTGCTGCTGAAGGTGATGTTCCTCACCAGGAGGGCGGCCACGCTGAAGCCTCCGGTGCCCAGGCAGCAGCACCTTCTCAAAGCGCAGCTCCGGCAGCGGCAGCAGCCCCGGCTCCTGACCGTGAAGTACTGGCAACACCAAGCGTGCGCAAGTATGCCCGTGACAAGAGCGTTGATATCTCCAAGGTGAACGGCTCCGGCAAGAACGGCAAGATCACCCTTGAAGATGTGGAAGCCTTCCTGAAGGGCGGCTCTGCAGCGCCTGCGGCAGCGGCTCCGGCAGCATCTGCTGCTCCAGCAGCAACAGAAGCGCCAAAAGCAAAAGCAGCAGCACCGGCAGCGGCAGCTTCCGGCAATGCAAGCCTGGAAGAAGAACGCGTACCATTCAAAGGTATCCGCAAGGCGATTGCCAACGCTATGGTTAAATCGGCTTACACTGCACCGCATGTTACCATCATGGACGAAGTGGACGTTACGGAGCTTGTAGCTTTCCGTGCCCGTATGAAGCCGGTAGCCGAGAAGAAGGGCGTGAAGGTTACTTATCTTCCGTTCATCGTGAAGGCACTCGTTGCCGCTTCCCGTCAATTCCCGGCGCTTAACGCGATGATTGACGAAGCCACGAACGAAATTGTCTACAAGAAGTACTACAACATCGGTATCGCAACGGATACAGACAACGGCCTGATCGTTCCTGTCATCAAGGACGCTGACCGCAAGAGTATCTGGATGATCGCAAGCGCGATTACAGATCTGGCTGTCCGCGGACGCGACGGCAAGCTGGCACCGAATGAAATGAAGGGCAGCACGATTTCAATCAGCAACATCGGCTCTGCCGGCGGTATGTTCTTCACTCCGATTATCAACTTCCCTGAAGTTGCGATTCTCGGAACCGGACGTATTACTGAGAAGCCTGTTGTGAAGAACGGCGAAATCGTAGCAGCACCTGTAATGGCTCTGTCCCTTAGCTTTGACCACCGTATTATTGACGGCGCTACTGCACAGAATTTCATGAATTACATTAAGACCCTGCTTGCAAATCCTGATATGTTAGTTATGGAGGTGTAATTAATGGTAGTCGGAGACGCTTCAATCGAAATCGACACATTGGTAATTGGTGCAGGTCCCGGCGGGTATGTGGCGGCAATTCGTGCCGCCCAGCTCGGCCAAAAGGTCATCATTGTAGATAAATCGGAACTCGGCGGCGTGTGCTTGAACCGCGGCTGTATTCCTTCCAAGGCCCTGATCTCGGCCGCCCATCAATTCGAGGCTGCCCAGCACGGTGATGTATTCGGTGTTACTGCCGAGAACGTAAAGGTGGACTGGTCCAAGACTCAGGCCTTCAAGAACGGCGTAGTCAAGAAAATGACTTCCGGCGTTACCAGCCTGATGAAGGGCAACAAGATCGAAGTATTCAGCGGAGAAGCTATGTTCATCAGTGCAAACGAAGCCCGTCTGTTCAATGATCATGAATCCCCGCGCTACAAATTCAACAACTGCATTATCGCAACGGGCTCCCGTCCGATTGAACTGAAGCCCTTCCCGTTCGGCGGACGCATCCTGTCCTCCACGGAAGCGCTGGATCTGCCTGAAATTCCTAAGAGCATGATCGTAATCGGCGGCGGCTACATCGGTGCGGAGCTGGGTCAGATGTACTCCAAATTCGGCACCAAGGTTACCATCATTGAAGGTCTGGATACCGTTCTGCCTGGCTTCGACAAAGACATGACCCGTCTGGTTGCCAAGAATATGGCGAAGACCGGTATTGAAATTGTGACCAATGCCAAAGCGGAAAGTGCTGTTCAGAATGACAAAGAAGTGACTGTGAAGTATTCTGTAGGCGGCGAGTCCAAGGAAGTGACTGCCGAGTACCTGCTGGTAACAGTAGGTCGTCGTCCGAATACAGACGGCGAGCTGGGCCTGGATCTGATCGGCGTTGAGCTGGATGACCGCGGTCTGGTGAAGGTAGACCACCAGGGACGTACCAACATTCCTAATATTTTCGCCATCGGCGACATCGTTCCAGGTCTTGCCCTGGCGCACAAAGCCTCTTACGAAGGTAAGATTGCGGCGGAAGCGATTGCCGGACACAAATCGGTTGTAGATTACAAGGTAATGCCGGCTGTCGTGTTCACAGATCCTGAATGCTCCAGCGTAGGCCTGACCGAGAAGGAAGCGAAGGATAAGGGCTATGCGGTGAAAGCCGGCAAGTTCCCGTTCGCAGGCAACGGCCGTGCCGTGTCCCTGAATGCTCCTGAAGGCTTCATCAAGATTGTAGCAAAGAGTGACAACAATCAGGTGCTCGGCGCACAAATCGTCGGTATCGAAGCCTCCAACCTGATCGCTGAGCTGGGTCTGGCCATTGAAATGGGCGCAACGCTTGAGGATATCGCTCTGACGATCCATGCGCATCCAACCCTTGGCGAGATCGTAATGGAAGCGGCTGAGCTGGTAGAAGGCCACCCGATCCACGTAATGAAATAATAACCGCCTAAGCTTATGCGGTAAGAACATAGGAGGATGTTTCCGAAGCCATGCAGATGGTCAGGGAACATCCTCTTTTGAATCTGTCGTTAACGTTCGGGAATAGCTGGAAGCCGGGCCAATACGGGATAGAAATGTTTGCTTTTTTGCGTTTTTTTATCGTTAGGGAAGTTACAACAAGCGTCACCTCATGGTAAACTGATAGAAGAAAAAAAGAGAGTGGGGTGCGATACTACTTGCGTAATTACTTGGATTTATTGCAGGATATTCTGGACAACGGTACAGCCAAAGGCGACCGGACCGGTACCGGTACAGTGTCCGTCTTCGGGCGTCAGCTCCGCTTCGACCTGTCGAAGGGCTTCCCGCTGATGACCACCAAACGCATCCATCTGAAGTCGGTGGTGCATGAGCTGTTATGGTTCCTCAGAGGGGATACCAATACAACGTATCTGAAGGAGCATGGAGTCTCCATCTGGGATGAATGGGCTGATGAGAACGGGGAGCTGGGACCGGTGTACGGCTCGCAGTGGCGGGCCTGGGAGAGCAAGGACGGGCAGCATATTGACCAGATTGCGAATGTGATTGAGGCGATTAAGCATAATCCCGATTCACGGCGTCATATTGTCAGTGCGTGGAATGTAGGCGAGATTGAGCAGATGAAGCTTCCGCCCTGCCATTTCGTGTTTCAGTTCTATGTAGCGGGCGGCAAGCTGTCCTGCATGCTTACTATGCGTTCGGTAGATACGTTCCTGGGGCTTCCGTTTAACATTGCCAGCTACGCGCTGCTCACCCATATGGTGGCTCAGCAGACGGGGCTTGAGGTAGGAGAATTCATCTGGTCAGGCGGAGATGTGCACATATATACAAATCACATGGAACAAGTAGCCACACAGCTTGCACGGGAGCCTTATGCGCTGCCGAAGCTTCATATCCGCAGAGTACCGGACAGTATTTTTGATTATACCTTTGAGGATTTTGAATTTACCGACTATGTCCATCATCCGGGGATCAAGGCACCGGTTGCTATATGAGTATTACAATGATATGGGCGATGGCCTCAAATGGCGTAATTGGCAAAGATAATGACATGCCCTGGCAACTGCCGCTGGACTTCGCTTATTTCAAAGCAGAGACACTGGGCAAACGGATGCTGATGGGCCGCAAAACCTGGGAGTCGCTGGGCAGCAAGCCGCTGAAGGGCCGCACCAGCCTGATCCTGACCCGAGACCGGAGCTTCGCACCTGAAGGGGCAGAGGTCGTGCATTCGCTGGAAGCCGCGCTGGCAGAGGGGCGTAAGGAGGATGAGCTGATGGTGATCGGCGGAGCCGAGATCTACAGCCTGATGCTGCCGTATGCCGACAAGCTGCAGGTGACACGGATAGAGGCGGAGATTGAAGGCGATACGAGGTTCCCTGAGGTGGACTGGAGCCGGTGGAAGGAAGTCTCCAGCAAGGCGGGGCTAAGGAATGAGCAGAATCCCTATGATTACCGTTTCTTTGTGTACGAACGCAGGGAGTGACAATGAAGCGTTTTCTCTGACACAAGATGTGAAATAGTACAAATAATCAGCAGATTAGTCCATTACAGTGCGAAAGTATTGAATGCTAATATAATTAAAATTAGAAGTGGTGTACTATTACATCAACACGAAGAGAACGGATGGGGGAAACGTATATATGTCTACACCTACTGGATTTATGGAGTATAAGCGCCAGCTCCCAGGAGACCGGGCTCCCGAGCAGCGCGTGAAGGATTGGGAAGAATTCCACGAGCATCTGACCGAGGACGAGCTTCGGACCCAGGGTGCCCGTTGTATGGATTGTGGAACACCTTATTGCCATACCGGTATCGATATGAGCGGCGGTACTTCAGGCTGTCCCGTGCATAACCTGATCCCGGAGTGGAATAACCTGGTCTACCGGGGATTGTGGAAGGAAGCACTGGAGCGCCTGCACAAGACGAATAACTTCCCCGAATTCACCGGCAGCATCTGTCCTGCACCCTGTGAGGGCTCCTGTACAGTCGGTCTGATTGGACAGCCTGTTACGATTAAGACGATCGAGCTGGCGATTGTGGACAAGGGCTTTGAAGAGGGCTGGGTCGTCCCGAATCCGCCGGAGAAGCGTACAGGCAAACGGATCGCCATTGTCGGCTCCGGACCGGCAGGTCTTGCCGCTGCCGCCCAGCTGAACAAGGCGGGTCATACAGTAACGGTCTTTGAGCGCAGTGACCGGATCGGCGGCCTTCTGATGTACGGTATTCCGACGATGAAGCTGGACAAACGTGTCGTACAGCGCCGCGTCGATCTGCTGGCTGCAGAAGGTATCGAATTCGTGGTGAATACGGAAATCGGCAAAGACATTCCGGCGCAGCAGCTGGTTGATGAATATGATGCCGTTGTCCTCTGCGGCGGAGCTACCAAGGCCAGACGCTTCAATGTGGAAGGCAATGACCTCAAAGGCGTAATGTACGCCATGGATTACCTGAACGGTACCATCAAGAGCTATCTGAATTCCAATCTGGAGGATGGCAACTACGTATCCGCCGCCGGCAAGGATGTAATCGTGCTGGGTGGAGGGGACACCGGCTCTGACTGTGTAGCGACCTCCCTGCGGCATGGCTGCAGCAGCATCACCCAGTTCGGTACGCACGACAAAGCGCCGCTTACGCGCGATCCGATCGCTAACCCGTGGCCGCAGTTCCCGAATGTCTACACCCTGGATTATGCCCAGCAGGAAGCCAAGGCGGTCTTCGGAGAAGACCCGCGTGAATTCTCCATCATGACCACGAAGTTCGTCGGCGATGAAGAAGGCAACCTCAAGGAGCTGCATACGGTGCAGATCCGCCGGACGGTGGACGAGACGGGACGGAAGATCTACCAGCCGGTTCCGGGAACCGAGGCTGTCTACCCAGCCCAGCTTGCGCTGATTGCGATTGGCTTCGACGGACCGGAGCAGGATATCATTGAGGAGCTGAAGCTGGATACGGACCGCCGCAGCAATGTGAAGGCCCGTTACGGCAAATTCAATACGAATGTGGATAAAGTATTCGCAGCCGGAGATATGCGCCGCGGACAGAGTCTGGTCGTCTGGGCCATCAACGAGGGCCGCGAAGCCGCACGGGAAGTGGATAAATTCCTGATGGGTTCGACTGTACTTGCTTAACTGAATATACACCAAGAAGCCGTCCTCCCAGCATTGCTGGGGGACGGCTTTTTATTATTGTATAGGAAACTATAGTTTCCTCCTGCTGTGGACAAGTTGCATGTTAGTTGGTGGATAAGAGTTCGCAGAGTGACCTTGTTGATGAATGTATGCGAAAAACAGCATACATTGTGCTCGTATGCAGGCGCATGGCCCGAATGTATGCGGAAAACAGTATACATTGTGATCGCATGCAGGCGCACGGCCCGAATGTATGCGAAAAACAGCATACATTGTGATCGCATGCAGGCGCATGGCCCGAATGTATGCGGAAAACAGTATACAATCTGCAATTTGCTGGCGCGAAGGTAATCCTATTCAACCGCAGGTGACTTTGTTATGCTGTTATGCTAGTCCTCCAGCTTGAACCGTTCAATCTTCAGCTGCAGACTACCGGCCATTCTGGACAGCTCCGTTGAGGAGGCTGAGATCTCTTCCATGGAAGCGAGCTGTTCTTCTGTAGCCGCCGTCACACTCTGGAAAGCGTCTGAGGTGGAACGGGAGATAGAGGATATCTCATGCACGGAAGCGGCGACCTCCTGTGCTCCGGCTGACATCTGCTCGGTAATGGCCGAGATGTCATGCAACTGGCCGTTGATTTTGGCCGTGGAGTGTTCAATGCTGACGAATGCTTCCTTGGCTTCGGCGGTAACCTGAATGCCCAGCTCCACATCGGCCGCAACGGTATGCCGGATCGCTTCATAGGTCTGGTCGATCAACCGGGTCATCTGCTGCAGAGTGTCCTGAATATCTCCGGCGGTATTCTTCGATTGATCCGCCAGCTTGCGCACCTCTGCCGCCACGACTGCGAAGCCCCGTCCCTGCTCCCCGGCCCGCGCGGCTTCAATGCCGGCATTCAGTGACAAGAGATTCGTCTGTACGGCGATCGCCGTAATTGCACTGCTCATCGCGGACACCTCATTGTTGAGACCGTTTAATTGTCCGATCAGCTCCGAAGAGTGGTGAGTAGAGGTACGGATCGCATCCATCTGCCTGCCGACCTGCTCCATCTTCCGGCTGCCGCTGCGAACGTCGGCTTCCGTATTCGCGGAAGAATCGACGATCGAGGCGGCGGCTTCGGCGATTTTTTGAATACCAGAGGACATTTCCTCCATCGCGCGCGAGGTTTCTGCCATGGCTGAGGTCTGTGTCTGCGCACCCTCGGAGGAGTCCTGGACCAGTCCGGCCACGTAAGCGGTGGCTCTGGAATTCTCTTCTGTGGTGGCATTCAATTGCTGGCTGGAGGCGGCCAATTGTCCCGAGGTGTCCGAAATGTCCGCCACGATGCCCCGCAGGGAGCCTACCATAAGGTTGTAATTCTGTGCCAGCTGACCTATCTCATCCACCCGGTTGATCTGAATCTGCTCATTCAGATAGCCTTCGCTTACCCGCTGTGCGGAATGGTTGAGACTACGGATCGGATTCGTAATTGAGCGGACAATCAGGTACATCAGGGTTAGGGCGATTATCAGGGCAACAGCCAGAACCATAAGTCCGGTATAAATAATGGGCTCTGAGGCCTTCGAGAATTCTTCGGTAGGCAGAATGCCGACAATTTTGAAGCCTGTATGCGGATCGGTTGTATAATACCCCTGCATGTCCATCCCTGTGTCCGGATTGGTATAGTGCAGATCTCCCTTGTCGTTAACCAGCATCTTCACGATATAGTCTGCAACCTCTTCACCTGCGGCCTTGCCGGGATAAGAGACGAATTTATGATTCCGGTCGACAATGTAGAAGTAGCCGGTCTCACCCGGAGTAGTGTTCTGGATTCTCTCACTCATTGCCTTCAGATTAAGGCTGGTGGTGATAGCTCCTTTGCCGTCCTGCAGCGAATGGGAGATGAACAGCGTATAGTTGCCGGTGGTTGCCGAGACAAAAGGATCAATGATGGTAGTGTTACCGGCATTCTGCATGGACGCCTTATACCAGTCCCGCGTGCGCGGATCATAATCCTGCTTGCCGGGGTCCGGGGCTTTCATCCAGGCGCCTTGTTCGTTGCCCACCGTAACAATCTCAAGCTCGGGATGTGCCTTCATGAACTCTTCGATCAGTGTGCGGGTTTCAGGAGCGTTAGCACCAACCCTGGAGGACTGGATTTGGCGGCTGAGCAAATCTACATTCCGCATCGCGGCGGATACATATTCATGGATGGTGCCGGCAACCAGATCGACACTGGAATGCGTGGCGTTTTGCATTTTGATCTCCAATTCCTTTTTAGCGCTGGAGTAGGAGAAATAACTGACCAGAAGGATCGGGATCACCAGCATAATGGTGAAAAGCATCATCATTTTTCTTTGCAGCGATCGTAATTTGAGCTTGTGGATGAAGCGGTTGACTGACTTGAACATTTGAAATGGTTCCCCCTCTGGTGTATGGAAATCGGCCGGTAGTACAGGCAGCCGTTTCTCTCTGCATAACTCTATTCATATATTCGGTTTATCGACACATTTTTTTCATATCATAAGGCATTTTGTGAAAATATTTAATTGCATTTTCAATCTATGTCTCACGGCTTGACGCGGTCCGGAATATCGTATAAATTAAGTACCATATTTATAACGTAACAGCGTTGACCAAGGACCTGGTATCCATAACCGCCGGAAGCAGAGAGGGGATTCACCGGCTGAAAGATCCCCCGAGCGCGTGAGACACCAATCCTGCCTTGGAAGCTGCAGCTTATGCTGAAGATGGGCATATGTCTGCCGGACCCGGCCGTTACCCGGATTAGAGGACCGCAGGCTTGTATAGGCTGTTGGTTGAACCAGGGTGGTAACACGGCGCATTCGTCCCTGACGGATGCGTCTTTTTTGCGTTCTCATGAACACAGTATAAGGATCTGGACCCGTACTCACTTATCCAAGAAAGAGGCTGATCTACATGCGTCAAACCGATCTATTAGTTACCACTCTGCGCGAAGCTCCTGCCGAAGCAGAGACAAGAAGCCATCAGCTGCTGCTGCGTGCCGGGTATATCCGCCAGCTTGCTGCCGGGGTGTACACCTATATGCCGCTCGGACGGAGGGTACTGCGCAGAATGGAGCAGATCGTGCGCCAGGAAATGGAGTCCGCCGGTGCGCAGGAGGTCCTTATGCCTTCGATGCAGCCGGCAGAGCTCTGGAGAGAATCCGGACGGTATGGGGTGTACGGCAAAGAGCTGATGAAGCTTAAGGACCGTCACGACCGTGAGTTCGTGCTTGGTCCGACCCATGAGGAGGTGGTGACGGCGCTAATACGCGGAGAGATCAGCTCTTACCGGCGGCTCCCGGTGACCGTCTATCAGATTCAGACGAAGTTCCGGGATGAGCCCCGTCCACGCTCAGGGCTTCTGCGGGGCAGGGAATTCCTGATGAAGGATGCCTATTCGTTCGATACGGACTGGGGAGGCCTGGATCTGGCCTATCAGAGGATGTACAGCGCTTATGAGCGGATCTTTGACCGCTGCGGCCTGAAGTACCGGGCGGTGCAGGCGAATGCCGGAGCGATTGGCGGCAAAGGCCAGAATCATGAATTCATGGCCCTCTCAGAGATCGGCGAGGATACGATAGCTGTGTGCTCTCTGTGCGGATATGCCGCGAATCTGGAGCAGGCCGAAGTCAAGAGCGGAGCCGCACCGCATCGGCAGGATTTTGCCGGACGGCCTGCCCCTGAGCGATTCCATACTCCTGCCCAGAAGACCATACAGCAGCTGGAGCAGGGGAGTCAGCTTGGAGCGCAGGATATCATCAAGACATTAATCTACACGGGCGAAGGCAAGACATTTGCCGTGCTGGTCCGCGGAGATCATGAGGTGAATGAGCTGAAGGTGCAAAAGTACCTCGGCTGCGCTGACATTACGCTGGCTGATGTTGAGCATGTGCAGGAGGCAGCGGGAGTAGGGAGCGGTTATGTCGGTCCTGGCGGATTGTCCGTGCCCCTCCTGGTGGATGCGGCGGTTGCAGCCATGACCGAAGCGGTCACAGGCGCAGGGGAAGAGGATTACCATCTGCGCGGAGTCATCCCCGGCCGGGACTTCCCGCTAACGCAGACAGGGGATTTCCGCAATGCGGTTACCGGCGACAGCTGTCCGCACTGCGGTGAAGGGGAGCTGAATTTCCAGCAGGGCATTGAGGTAGGACATGTCTTCAAGCTGGGCACGGTCTATAGCGAGAAGCTGGGAGCGGGATATCTGGATGCAGACGGCCGTACGCAGCCTATGGTAATGGGCTGTTACGGCATTGGAATCTCCCGCCTGCTGGCCGCAGTGGCTGAGCAGAACAGCGATGACCAGGGACTGGTCTGGCCGCAGGGCCTGGCTCCATATGCAGTCCATATCCTGCTGATGTCGGTCAAAGATACAGCGCAGCGTGAGCTCGCCGAAGCTCTGTATACACAGCTGACCGCCTTGGGTATCGATACCCTGCTGGACGACCGTGATGAACGGGCCGGGGTCAAATTCAAGGATGCCGGACTGATCGGCCTACCAGTTGCGCTGGTGGTCGGCAAGCTGGCCGCAGAGCAGAGGGTTGAATACATGGACCGCAGAACGGGTAACAAGGAAGTAGTCGATATTGGCGAGGCGGTGCTTCGCGTAAGCAGTCTGCCGTCCGCACCGGATACTGCTTTTGCTTGAATTGAAGCTCTGGTAAAATAGGGGAATACCGCATGAATTGCCGCCATGGAGAGGAAGGGAAAGCATGTTTGGACGCTTGAGACGCAGGCTTGACAATGCCAGACAGATGCAGAAAATGCGCAAGGAGCATCCTGAGGAGATCCGCCGCCTACTGGAAGAGCGGGCCAGGGAACAGCAAGTCCCGGTTGAACCTGCACCCGCAAAGTCCGGGCCGTGGATTATCTTCTTCCGGTGTATTCTGTATATTCTGACTGTGCTTATTGTGTTGATTACCTTCATCGGGGGGCCGCAGAGTAACGCACCTGTCTTCACCATACTTTCCTTTGGTCTGCTGCTGGCTGTTTTGTATCTGATCGCGGGGCTTGCCCAGCCTGCAATCGTATTCTTTCGCAAGCACTGGTCCCGGGGAGATGTGCTTGAGTTGTTCAGCCTGATCATCGGGGCGCTGCTCATCCTGATGGCTATCTTCCGCCCATAGGCCGCAGGCTTTAATAATGTGAAGCGGATTTTGGGGTCCGGGAATGGTATAATAGACTACTGGACAACTTTTGTAATGAACCGAGGGTAAGGAGCGATTATTGTTGAAGACACTCATTATTGCGGAGAAACCGGACATGGGGCGGAATATCGCCGCCGCAATAGAACCGAAGGCCAAAAACTACCGTTCCTATCTGGAAGGGGAGCAGTACATCATCACCTGGGCGATCGGGCATCTGATTGGCCTGGCAGAGCCCGAAGCCTACGACAATAAATATAAAAAATGGAACATTAATGATCTGCCGATCATCCCCGAGGAGTTCAAGCTGCTGCCTAACGCACGCACCATGGATCAGCTGAAGGTAATCGGTGAGCTGGCGAAGCGCAGTAATCTGCTCGTGAACTCCTGCGATGCGGGGCGTGAGGGTCAGCATATCTTCTCCCTGATCCAGCGTTACCTGGAGCTGAACCAGCCGGTGAAGCGGCTGTGGATCTCCGACCTGACGCCGGAGACGATCCGCAAGGGCTTCCAGGAGCTGAAGGACGGTTCGGAATACGAGAATCTGACCAAAGCAGCCCGGGCACGCAGCGAGGCGGACTGGCTGATTGGGATGAACGGCTCGCGCGCTTTTACCACCAAGCATAATGTGCTGCTCTCTGTAGGTCGGGTACAGACCCCGGTGCTTGCGCTGATCTATGACCGTCAGAAGACGATCGAAGCGTTCTCCTCGCTGAAGTTCTTTGAGGTGGAAGGGCATTTCACCCAGAATGAGCTGACGTATAAAGGAATGTGGCAGGGCGACCGGTTAACGGATGGTGCGAAGGCGGAGGCGCTTGCCGCCAAGGTTAAGGGCAAGCCCGCCCGGATTGTCTCCTATGAGGTCAAAGAGACCAAGGAATATCCGAACAAGCTGTACGATCTGACGCTGCTCCAGCGTGAGGCGAACGGGAAATACGCTTTCTCCGCCAAGAAGACACTGGATATTGCCCAGGCGCTGTATGAGAAGCACAAGGTGATCTCGTACCCGCGTACCAACTCCAACTATGTCACGGAGCAGAATATTCCTGAAATGCACAAGACGCTGTCGGCCCTTCAAGGGACGCAGTACGACGATTGGGTGAAGGGTGCGAACCGGAATCTGGTTCATAAGGGCAACAAGTTTATCTGTAATCCGTCCAAGGTGGAGGATCACCATGCGATTCTGCCGACGAACCGCAAAGCGAACGGGCTGAGCGCGGACGAAGCCAAGCTGTACGATCTGATCGTCCGCCGCTTCCTCTCCCAGTTCTATCCGGCTGCGGAATACAAGGTGCATACGGTGATCACCGAAGTGGAGGCGGAGAAGTTCAAGACCACGGTCAAGGAGCTGCTCAGCCTCGGCTGGAAGGTCATCTACGCAGACCAGAAGAAGGACAAGTCTAGACCGGCCAAGGGCAAAGGCAAGGAGGACGAGGAGGAAGAGGAGCTTGAGGTGAACGAGCCGTTCTCGGTCAACGCGGACGGTGAAGTGCACTGCAGCGATGCCATTGTGAAGGAGAAGGATACCCAGCCTCCGAAGCATTACACGGAAGGGACCTTGCTGAAGGCGATGGAGAGTGCGGGCAAGCAGATTGAGGATGAAGAGCTGCGCGATGCGATGAAGGATTCAGGGCTGGGCACTCCGGCCACCCGGGCAGCCACGATTGAACGGCTGAAGAATGTCGGCTATGTGGAGATGCAGGGGAAAAAGATCGCCATCACCCAAAAGGGGCGGACGGCGGTTGAGCTGATCCGCGGGGCAGGCATAGAGCTGCTGACCTCCCCGGAAATGACCGGGCAGTGGGAGCGCCGCCTGAATGAAATTGCCCGAGGCGCCGCAGCGGACGGACAGTTCATGGAGAACGTCAAGCGGTTCGCTTCGATGATTGTGGACAAGGTACGTGTGCAGTCGCGCGCCGCCAAGACCTCCTTCGAAGGCGAGACGCCTTCGCTGAACAGCGGCGGCAAGGGCCGCAGCTCCGCTGCTGCGCCGCGCAAGGCCGCCGAATCCAAAACGGCCGGGGGCACGCCCGCAGCGGCAAAACCGCGCCGCGCGGCACCTGCGGCTGCCGGGAAGAGCGGAGATACCGGGCCGAAGGTCATCGGCAGCTGCCCGCGTCCGGGCTGCGGCGGCATGATCTTCATGGGCCGCAAGGGCTACGGCTGCTCCCATTACAAGGAAGGCTGTGCCTTCGTAATCTGGAAGGAGAATCACGGGCGCACGCTCACCGACACCCAGGTGAAGGCCCTGATTGAGAAGGGCAGAACCGGAAAGCTGAAGCTGACCGGCGAGGACGGCGAGCCGCTTGAAGGCAAGCTGGTGCTGCAGAATATGGATACCGGCCAGCTGGCTGTGGAATAATTCATTCATATAAGAACGCCCCGGCCATCTATTCCCGGCCGGGGCGCTCTTGTAATAGAGAAGTTATATGTTTTGGGGTCCCCGCAAAGTACCAGAGTCATCATCGAAGCTAAAGCCCCACTTTGTGGGGGGAAATTACTTAGCTTCCAGTAAGGCCGCTTCAATGGCGGCACTTAGGCCCTCATAGGAGGAATCCGGCAGCAGGACGCCGTTCACCATGAACTTAGGCGTGCCGTTGACGCCGTAGGCTCCGGCGATTTTGAAGTCTTCTTTGACATCGTACATATACGTATGGTTCTTCAGATCCTGCCCGAATTTCTTCTGGTCAATCCCTTCAATATTCTCCTTCACGAACTGAAGGATGAACTTCTGGGTCGCCCAGATCTTGCTCTCATCGCCCTGATTGGCGTAGAGCTTGTGCAGATACTCCCAGAACTTCTCGTTGCTCTGCTGATAGATGGCTTCCCCGGCACTGGCGGCCAGGTAAGAGTCCCGGTCGATGAAGGCAAAGTTCATGAAGTAGAACTGGACTTTCCCGCTGTCAACATAGTCCTTGATGAACGTATCGAGGTAGGAGGCGGTCCAATTTTTGCAGGCAGGGCATTTGAAGTCGGCGAATTCGATCACCTTCACCTTGGCGTCTTCCTTGCCCAGATGCGGCTGCTTCTCGTATTTCAGCCCGTCGACCACGATCTTGCCCTTCACATCGGTGTAGTTGGGGAGATTATCGAGCGCCTCGGTGCCGGATGTCTTGTTCTTCGTAAGCATGAAGGCAAGAATTGCGATCAACAGCACTGCAATGACGGCAAGCAGCATAGGGAGCAGACGCCCTTGTTTCGGGGTATTCTTGGAACGGTTAGCTTTGTTGTTCATGGCCAGCCTCCTGCAAGGTGTGAAAATCTACTCACACAGTATAATCATATCTGCAGCAGGCTGCCTATGCCATTTGTAACAATCGCTATACCCTGGTGAAGCGGTCCGTCAGCCGTGGTGCTCACGCAGGGCAGCCGTGCGGATCACCGGAGGCACCTCGTGAATGGCGGAGATGGTCAGTACGGACTGCTGCATCTCCCGCTGAAGCTCAACCAGATTGTAGAGCCACTCATTCTGCTGCTTCAGATAGATGCTGTTGATTCCGGCCGTCAGCGCGGGCAGCACATCCGTACGCAGGGAATTGCCGATCATCCAGGTGATTTTGCGGTCGAATCGATGTGTGGTCAGGATATCCTCAAGCGCCTCCACATTTTTGTGCTGGCGGATATAGATGCGGTCATCGAAATAGGCGTCCAGCTTCATTTGGGCGATTTTGCGCTGCTGGATGGTGTCGTCGCCGCCGGTATAGAGGTAGAGGGAATGACCGTCCTGCTTGAGGGTATCCAGCGTCTCTACCATGCCGGGGTAGGCTTCCACTTCCTGGTCGTAGACGCTTAAGCCCAGCTTCATCAGCTGCCGCTCCTCGAAGTCATCCGGTTCGCGGTTATATTTGCTGCAGAAATAACGGTAGGTGGCAATCAGCGATTTCGGAAAATTGTCGCTGGCCAGCCCGCTTGTGCTGACGGTCTCGACATCGATCTCCACCTGCTTGCTGCGCAGTTCGCCGATTGTAGGCTGGTAATCGCTGAACCAGTCGGACATCAGCTCGAAATACTGTCCCAGAATGAGGTCGAAATATTTGTTGCAATGCACCAGGGTATCATCGAGATCAAAAATTACTTGTTGGGTCAAATACTTCATGCGGTTCACTCCTATGCTTGTCTGTTAGATTCGAATGTAGGACTCCAGGAACATCTGGAGCTCGGAGGCCCCGTCAGGGCGGATGCTGTAGCGTTCGGTGCCTTCACCGCGCAGGTGGACCCGCAGGAGTCCGGCGACCCGCAGACTGAGCAGATGATGCATCAGCATCTCGCGGGAGAGGCTCAGCCCGGACTGCATCTCCCACAGCGTCTTCGGTTCATTCGCTACGAAGCGCAGCAGCCTCAGCCGCGTAGGGTCAGAGAGAGCCTGTGCTAAACGAAGCAGCACGGTGGGCGGCTCCTCCTCATTGTCTGAAGGGACATCTACGGGGTATTGTACCAGCATCAGGTTTTTGAAGAAGCAATACGTGTTGATTGGCCGGTTATGCACTGTAGGCAGCAGGACGATGGTCTTAAGACCGGGAATGTCTTCGATGACAATGCCGCCGGAAGCATATTCGATCAGCGGGACCATGTCCATTTTGCTCTCCAGCATTTTTTTCTCAGAGGCGTCTTCAATCAGCAGCGGCAGCAGGGTATGCTCGACATGGCGGAAATAATGCTCGTACCAGATCCGCAAAAGTGGCGTATACCCGTTCTTGATCCGTGCGCATTCTTCAGCCGAGAAGCTATGGAAGAACGGCTCCGTCCGGTGCAGGCAATCCTCCAGAGAAGAGTTCTCCAGCTCAGCCAGGAACTGCAGTACCTTGGAAGCCTCGCCCCGGCTGTAGGCCCAGGCGTAGAGCACATCATAATCTTCGAACGGCCACTCGGCGGCCTGCTTCAGTGCAGCCAGCTGGGCGGGTGTGAAACGGCCGTCCACGTCCCTGATCCAATCGGTGCCGATGTCCAGATTGGAGGTCCATTTCTTGGTCACATATAACATGAAACTGTCCAGCAGTTCGTATACGGGGGAAACATCAATGCTCAGTTCATACTTCATTTAAGCCGGGTCACCTCCAGAAAAATCAGTCACTTCTATATATTATCTCTTGTTTTGAAGAAGGTTGTCCACTATAATGTTCCGTGTTTGCCGCATGGACGCAAGGTTCCGGTCACCACTGAATTACATAGGAGGATTTATTCGTGCCAGTATCCACACCGAAGCCGCTTGCAGTTAGCGGCAGAACGAATTATTTGATTTTGATTGCCGTGATTATTCTGGCAGGGCTGAGCCAGGGGATGCTGCTGCCGGTCTTATCCATTCTGCTGGAGCAAGAGGGCGTCTCTTCCTCGCTGAACGGGCTTAACGCGGCTGCCCTGTATGTAGGATCGTTCGCTATGACCCTGATTGCAGAGCGGGTGCTTGGCGCTATCGGTTTCAAGAAGCTGATCGCAGCCGGTCTCGCGCTGGTGCTGGTCACACTGCTGCTGTTCCCGCTGCTTACAGGCGTGAAGGTCTGGTTCGTGCTCCGCCTGCTTGTCGGGATCGGCGATTCAGCCATTAACTACGCCGCGCAGCTCTGGGTGCTGCTCATGACACCGGCGGAGCACCGTGGACGCAATCTGTCGCTCTACGGCATGTCCTACGGTCTGGGCTTCAGCCTGGGACCGCTTGGCATCAGCCTGCTGCGGTTCGGGCAGCCCGCGCCGTTCCTGATTACAGCTCTGCTGTTCGTTATTGTGCTGCTGATTGTGGGCTTCAAGCTGCCTGACTCGCGCCCGGAAGCTATGGATCACAGCGAAGGCCAGGCAAGCAGGTTCGGCCGGAGCTACCGGCTTGCTTGGTATGCGCTGATCCCGGCACTGTTATACGGCTATATGGAAGCCAGTCTGAACAGCAGCTTCCCGGTGTACGGGCTGCGCACCGGCTTCAGTGCAGACCAGATTGCCGCCCTGCTGCCCTTTGCAGGCATCGGGGGGCTGATGCTCCAGCTGCCGCTCGGCATATGGAGCGACCGCTACGGCCGCAAGGCCATCCTGATTGCTGCGGGCACAGGAGGAGGCCTGGCCTTCACGCTGCTTCCGCTTACAGCCGACCATTTCCTGCTGACGCTGGCGGTGCTGATGGTGGCCGGGGGGCTTGTCGGCTCCTTTTTCTCACTCGGGTTAAGCTATGCCGCCGATATCCTGCCCCGTAAGCTGCTTCCGGCTGCCAACGTCGTCGCTTCCTTCCATTATAGTCTTGGAAGTATAGCGGGACCTGGCATCGGCGGACTGCTGCTGCAATTCGGCTGGGGTGGCAGTGTGTTTGGCGTAATGGGCGGCCTGTACATTGTGTTTGGGCTGGCCGGGTTATTATTCTCGCCACGGAAGACGATATGAGGTAGAATAAGAACGAATGCTCGCATGGAATTTGATCCCGCTTTCAGAGTACACTATAGAGTAGAGTCGAAGACAGGAGAGGCTGACCTATGATTACAGTTGAACATTTGGCCAAAGCGGTCGGGGAAGATAAAACACCGGTGCTTCAGGATATCGGATTTCAATTAGAACCGGGAGAATTTGTAGCGCTGCTCGGAGCCAGCGGCAGCGGGAAGTCCACATTACTGCGCTGCCTTGCCCTTCACGAGAAGTGGGACAGAGGGAATTTCAGGGTAGATGGGCAGGATATTATGAAGAGTCCCTTCGCCGGCAAACGCAAGATCCGCCGGGAATGGGCTTATCTGGAGCAGAACGCGGAGCTTAATCCGAACCGCACTGCACTGAAGAATGTGCTGATCGGACAATCCTCCCAGACGCCGCTGTGGCGGATGGCTACAGGAATGGTCCGTTCAGATGATTATATGGGGGCGATGGACCAGCTCGACCTGCTTGGTCTGCTCGACAAGGCCAAGCTGAAGTCCGGCCAGCTCAGCGGGGGGGAACGTCAGCGTGTGGCGATTGCCCGTGCCCTGGTCCACGGCGCCAAGGTCATTCTGGCCGATGAGCCGGTGACGGGCCTTGATCCCAAGACTGCGGAGAATGTGCTGGAGACCCTCCGTAAGCTGTGCAAGGAGACAGGCCTTACCGTGCTTACGGTGCTGCCGATTGAACTGGCCGAGCGTTACGCCAGCCGTCTGTGGGTACTGGAGGACGGAAGAATCAAGCATGATGTCAAAGGACGACGGCTCACCTCACAGGAGCGGCTGCATCTGTGAAGTCAGGCAAGGCGTTCAGTAAGGAGAGCATAAATGAAGTTGAATATGCGTATGCGTGTAGTGGGAGGGCTTGCCGCAGCCGCTCTGTCGCTGTTTGCCCTGTCAGGCTGCACCTTCATCAATGATCCGGTATCCCTGATGAGGGTGCCCCAACTGCCTGCGGACAAGGCTTCGCTGATGGCGGCCATCAATTCTTCATTGAAGGCACTGGATGGCACCTTGACCCGTCCGGCCAATGATGATAACAGCTCTATTTTTACAGAGGACCTGGACCGGGATGGCGTGATGGAGACGCTCGTGTTCTACGAGACCAAGAACGAAGCCGTGGTGATCCATGGGATGATCCTGGAGAAGCATGAGGATACCTGGGTTAAGAAGCTTACCTTCGACGGCGACGGCACCATGCTGGATTCGGTGGAGCTCAGAGATGTAACGGGTGACGGCAAGCTTGATATTGTTACCGGCTATGCCCGCCGGGAAGTGAAGGGCGTGAAGGGCATGGTCGTCTACAGTTATTCCGGCGGAGTGCTGGAAGAGATTCTGACCAAGCCGTACACCAAATATATTATCGACGATCTGAATGAAGACGGGATTACGGATATTACCGTGGTATACTTCAAGCGTAATGAATTCGCTACTATTACTACCTATCAGTATAACGACAGCTTCAAGGTACTGGATGAACTCGACGATCTAAACCCTTATTTCAATAGTTATTACAATATTGTCTCAGGAAAAGTAGCTGCGAATAAAGAAGGGATTGTACTGGATTCTGCCGTGGATTCGCGTTCAGCCTATACAACGGTGGTAGTGATGGAGAATAACAAGCTGCGAGTGGTGGTTCCGGGGGATGCCCGCACCTTCAAGGACCGCAAAATTGTCAGTGAGGATATTGATGCGGATGGGATTATTGAGATCGGTATGCTGGTTCCCCCCAAGGGCTGGGAATATTTCGACCCGGAGACCATCCCGTATTTCAATTCCTATTACAAATGGGACGGGAAAGAAGGCCTGACCTTCAGTACCCAGCTCTACAATGATCCGCTGGACCGGTTCACCATTAACTTCGCCCCTGAATGGCAGGAGCGGGTGACCGTGGACACCAAGTCTGTTCAGAACAAATCGCTCAAATTCATTATGACGGATACCGGAGAGACGGTCGCCGAAGTCTCGTTCTTCTCGCCTGCGGAATGGGACAATGTGAAGAACACCGGCTGGAAGCTCCTCGGCCGCGATCTGGATAAAATGATCGGGTACCGGGGAGAACTGGAACAGAGTACAATCGGAGGAGAGGACGGACGAATCCAATCCTCTATTGAAAGGAAGGGAATCGATGAGTAAAGTACTGATACTGGAGGATGAGGAATCCATCCGCAGTTTTATTGTCATTAACCTGAAACGCAACGGCTTTGAAGTACTTGAGGCGGCGGACGGTAACGAGGCGCTGCATAAGCTGACCACCATTCATGATATTGATATCGCTTTGTTGGATGTGATGGTTCCCGGCATCGACGGGTTCGAAGTGTGCAGACGCATCCGGGAGACCAATGAGCGGCTGGGAATTATTTTCTTGACCGCCAAGGTTCAGGAGCAGGACAAGGTCTACGCGCTGTCCGTAGGAGCAGATGACCATGTCAGTAAGCCGTTCAGTCCAACCGAGCTGATCGCCCGTATCCAGTCACTGCTGCGCCGGGTCAATGTTCACCGCGAGCAGTCGGCCAAGGTATCATTCCAATCGGGCCCATTCACGCTGGATCTGATCTCCAAGCAGTTCAAGCGGAGCGGGGAAGCGATCGAGCTTACGCCAACGGAATTCTCGCTGGTTCAGTTCTTCCTGGAGAAGGAGAATACACCGCTCAGCCGTGATTCCCTGCTCGATCATGTCTGGGGCAAGGAGTATATGGGCGACCCTAAGATCGTTGATGTGAACATCCGCCGCTTGCGCCAAAAAATCGAAAATAATCCATCGGAGCCTGAATACCTGCAAACGGTGTGGGGGCACGGCTATAAATGGAAAGGCCAGGTACAATGATTAAGAAGGGGATGCGCAGACAGATCGTACTGCATTATATATTGGTAGTCTTTGTGGCGCTTCTCCTTGTGGAGACGATCTTCCTGCTGGCGATCCGCACCTATTATTACAACAGCATTTACAGCAAAATCACCACTTCCATGAGTGTGGCCGAGTCATATAAGAAATATGAAATTACGGAAGACAAGTCGCAGGCCCAGCTGGAGAAGGTGCTTAAGTTATTCAATGTGGAGTTTACCGAGCTGGAGGTCCTGACGCTAAAAGGGGATATCATTACCAGCTCAACCGGGTTCCAGCCGGACCGGACGATCACCACCAGTGATGTCCCCGAGGCGGTAGGCGGTGGTATCGGCCGTTGGGTTGGCCGCCAAGCCGGTACCAATGAGAATGTCATGGCGGTCTCCAAGATGGTGCAGATCAACTCCCATGACACGTATGTTCTGCGTTACCTGACTTCGATGGAAGGCGTTAATAGCAATCTGCTTAATCTTACTCTGCTCTCCATTGGCATCGGTGTGGCGGTGCTGACGATTGTGCTGCTGCTCAGCTTCGGTCTCGCTAATTCGATTGTGCGTCCGCTGAATAATATTACGGCAGTGTCGGTTCAGATGGCGAAGGGCAAGTTCACGACCCGGATCAAGGGCGATTACCGGTACGAGATCGGGGAACTTGCTTCAACGCTGAACTATATGGCGGATGAGATTGTCCGCAGCAATCAGATCAAGGACGATTTCATCTCCTCGATCTCGCATGAGCTGCGCACCCCGCTGACCAGCATCAAGGGCTGGAGCGAGACCCTGGTCTCCGGAGGCTACGACCCTGAAGAGACTAAGCTTGGGGTCGGAATTATCTCCAGAGAGAGTGACCGGCTGATCGGGCTGGTGGAAGAAATCCTCGACTTCTCTAAGCTGCAGCAGAACGAGATGAAGCTGTCGATGGGGCAAGTGGATATTAAGGTCCTGCTGCAGGAGACGCTGCTCAATATCTGGGCCAAGGCCGAGAAGAAGCGGATTCACCTGCTGCTGGAATGTGAGGAGACGATCTTCATCAAGGGGGATGCCAACCGCCTCAAGCAGGTCTTCCTCAATCTGGTGGATAATGCGGTGAAGTTCTCGCCAGAGGATTCGAGCATCGTGCTGTCGGCGGAACGCCTGTCCGGTACTGAGATGGCGGTCACTGTTCGTGACAGCGGTATCGGCATTAGTGAAGCGCATCTGTCCAGAGTACGGGACCGCTTCTTCCAGGTCGATGCCCTGAACGGAGGCACGGGCCTGGGGCTGGCGATCTCCCAGCAGATCGTGGAGCTTCATAACGGCAAGCTGGAAATGGACAGTGAGCTGGGCAAGGGGACTCAGGTTACCGTCATTCTGCCGCTTGATGATAGCGAACAGGGACATACCCGCACCGGCACCCCGCCGGTAACTTGAAACCTATAATTTATTATATTTATACAAAAGGGATACAGCTATCGTCCGGAGAGACCGGAGCTGTATCCCTTTGTATGTAACAGCCCTTAGGGCTGAGTGATATTTAGGAAGGCATACCTTCTGCACGCAGACGGCCGGCCTTCTCATAGACCTCCTGAAGCAGGCGGGAAGGCTGGGTACGGACCAGCGGCTTGGCAGCTACAATCTCATGCGGGCCGACAACAACGATGTTGTCTGCACTGCCTTTGATGACAGCACCGTCCTTGATGACAGCCCCTTCACCGATAATGGCGTGTTCGATCAGAACACCGCGGCCTATGCGGGCACCCGGCATTACCACGCTCTGCTTGATTCTGCTCAGCTTGCCGATCTCCACACCGCCGAAGATGACAGAACGCTGAGGGCTGCCTTCGAGCTGGCAGGTTTCATGAATCAGGCAATCCGCCGCCGCAGCTTGATCGCGGGGTCTGATCGCAGCCAGCCTGGTGCGCTGTGCACGGCTGTACATCGGCCAGCGGGAGTTATCCAGCTGGAAGCCGTCCTCCTGCAGAAGATCCATATGAGCTTCCCAGAGGCTGCCAACTGTACCCACATCTCTCCAGTAGCCTTCGAAGCGGTAAGCGAACAGCTCATCACTTGCATCCAGCATGGCCGGAATAACATCTTTACCGAAGTCATGACCGGATTCCGCCATTGCAGCATCCCGCAGTAAATAAGCCTTCAAGTAGGCCCACTCGAACACATAAATGCCCATGGACGCCAGATTGCTCTTCGGAGCCTTCGGTTTCTCGGCAAATTCGGAGATCTTCAAATCTTCATCCACGTTCATCACGCCGAAGCGGCTTGCCTCATCCCAAGGGACCTCCATGACCGAAATGGTGGCTTTTGCAGACTTGGCGATGTGGTAATCGAGCATTTTGCGGTAATCCATGTGATAGATATGGTCTGCCGACAGGATAAGAACATGATCCGGGTCCTGACTGTCAATGTATTCAATATTCTTATAAATAGCATCGGCGGTGCCTGTATAGCTGTCTCTGCCTTCAATGCCTGAAGGGAGCAGTCTTACACCCCGATCACTCCGGCTGTGCAGCCCCCAGGGCTCGCCTTCACCGATATGCTGATGTAAGGATTCCGCTTCGTACTGAGTCAGTACTCCGATGGTATCAATCTTGGAATTCACACAGTTGCTGAGGGGAAAATCAATAATTCTGTACTGTCCGCCGAAAGGGACTGCAGGCTTAGCCATGCTGGAAGTCAAAGGGGCCAATCTGCGGCCTTCCCCGCCCGCCAGGAGCATGGCGATACAATCTTTTTTACTCATTTGTTATCCCTCCCATTTTTTTGTCAATGCTTGTAATATACACGCAAGTTGGGCCCTTGAAACGGCATAGGTGAATTATATTGCTGCGTATCAAGAAAAATTACATAAACATTTTCTTTATTCAGAAATCGCCGGATTCACTCTCAAAATCATTTTCAAATGCTCCATATTCGGGTAATGTAAAAGGTGCATCCTATATACAAAGGTGGTGATGATTTGGCCGATTTACCAAAGACAGAGAACCTCCCGTCCGCTGAAGATATTTATCTGTTCCATGAGGGCACGAATTATCGCAGCTATACGATGCTTGGCGCGCACATTGCCGTCCAGGAAGGGCAGGCCGGCGTTCGCTTTACCGTGTGGGCTCCTCATGCGGCATATGTAGGACTGGCGGGAGATCATAACAGCTGGGATGGAACATCCGATCTTGATACGTTATATAAGATACCCGATTCAGGATTTTGGAGTCGTTTTTTTCCGGGCATAACGCCGGGAACTTTTTACAAATACAGGATTACCGGAGCAGACGGGACAAGCTTCCTCAAAGCAGATCCTTACGCCTTCCAGGCGGAGGTGCGTCCGGCTACAGCGTCTGTTGTGGCGAATCTGGACGGCTATAAATGGGGCGATGCCGCCTGGCGGCGGAAGAGCAAAGGGCCTTATCAGGCACCCATGAACATCTACGAGATGCATCTGGGAACCTGGAGGCAGAAGGAGGACGGCGAGCTCTATACCTATAGAGAGATCAGCAGTCTGCTGATTCCGTACCTGAGCGAAATGAGCTATACCCACGTAGAGTTCATGCCGCTTGCCGAGCATCCCTATGATCTGTCCTGGGGCTATCAGGGAACCGGCTATTTTGCGGCTACCAGCCGCTTCGGGGAGCCGCAGGATCTGATGTATCTGATCGATCAGCTGCATCAGGCGGGAATCGGGGTTATTTTGGACTGGGTTCCGGCCCATTTTGCGAAGGATGCCCATGGTCTGCGCTTGTTCGACGGTTCGCCGCTGTATGAGTATGCCGATCCGATGCTGGCAGAGAAGCCGGGCTGGGGCACCTTGTCCTTTGACTTCAGCAAGCCGGAAATCTCATCGTTCCTGATCTCCAATGCCTTGTTCTGGTTCGAGAAGTACCATATCGACGGAATGCGCGTGGATGCGGTTACGAGTATGCTGCGGCTTGATTTCGAGAAGGACCATCATCAGTACCGGACGAATGAACATGGAGGACTGGAGAATCTGGAAGCCATCCGGTTCATCCAGCAGCTCAATCAAACGATCTTCCAGTATTATCCGAAGGCGCTCATGATGGCTGAAGAATCCAGTGCCTGGCCGGGCGTAACCTCCCCGGTGCATGAAGGGGGCCTGGGCTTCAACTACAAATGGAATATGGGGTGGATGAACGACACCTTGGGCTACATAGAACGTGATTTCGGATCACGCCCTTATCATCATAATTTGTTGACCTTCCCGATATGCTATGCGTATGCCGAGAACTATACGCTGCCGCTGTCCCATGACGAAGTGGTGCACGGCAAGAAGTCACTGCTGGACAAAATGCCAGGCTCCTATGAGCAGAAATTTGCCGGGCTGCGCCTGCTTCTCGGGTATCAGATCAGCCATCCAGGCAAGAAGCTGCTGTTCATGGGCGGAGAGTTCGGACAATTCATTGAATGGAAGGATCAGGAGCAGCTCGACTGGCTGCTGCTGGATTATGAGAGCCATCAGCGGATGCTGGCCTATACGTCTGCGCTCAATAAGCTGTACCTTGCCGAGAAAGCCTTGTGGGAGCTGGATCACGACATGGCGGGCTACCAGTGGATCGATGCAGACGACAGCGGCCAGAGTGTTGTATCCTATATCCGCAGAGGCAAGCGTCCGGTGGATACCCTGCTGATTATCATCAACTTCCAGCCGGTCGAGCGCCGTCATTACCGCATCGGTGTGCCGCGTCCGGGCGTCTATGAGGAATTATTCAGCTCCGAGAACACCGAATACGGCGGGTCAGGGTTCCACAATGAACCAGTGAAGAGTACCAGGACAGAGTGGCATAATCAGGTGAACAGTGTAGAACTGACCCTGCCGCCGCTTGGATTTGTGGTGCTTAAGAAGACCGGGCGCAAGACCGTTTAATTTGCATAAATGTTCCGAATAAGCAACTATCCTAAGGGGGAGAATGGAATGAAAGTACTATTTGCCGCAGCAGAAGCCCATCCATTTATCAAAACAGGCGGGCTGGCCGATGTCATCGGTGCCCTGCCGAAGGCCCTTAAGGCTGCCGGAGTCGATGTCCGGGTGGTTTTGCCCAAATATAAGGGGATTCCCGAGAAATATTCAGCACAGATGGAGCATGTCGCTACTCTGGACGTTCCGATTGGCTGGCGCAATCAGTATTGCGGGATTGAACGGGTGGTCTTTGAAGGGATTCCCGTCTATTTCATCGACAATGAGTATTACTTCGGCCGTGACGGGATTTATGGCTATATGGATGACGGGGAACGGTTCGCATACTTCAACCGGGCGGTGCTGGAGTGCCTGCCGTCCATAGGCTTCCAGCCGGATGTCATCCACTGCCATGACTGGCATGCTGCGGTTGTTCCGCTGCTGCTGCAGGCGCATTACCGGCATAATCCGTTCTACAGTGAGATGCGTACGGTATTCACCATACATAATCTCCTGTACCAGGGAGTCTTCCCGTATACGGTACTCGGTGAGCTGCTCGGTCTGGACGACAGCTATTTCCTGGGCGTGGAATACTTCGGGAACGTGAATTATATGAAGGGCGGGATTGTCTACAGTGACCATGTCACGACAGTCAGCCCGACCTATGCCGACGAGATCCGCACCCCGTATTACGGATACGGCCTGGACGGGCTGCTGGCTTCGCGTTCGGATGCCTTAAGCGGGATTGTGAACGGGATTGACACCAAGAGCTATAATCCGTCCAGCGATTCTGCGATCTTCACCAAGTACCGCTCCAATCTGGCCAAGAAGGCCGAGAATAAGCTGGGACTACAGCAGGAGCTTGGACTGCCGGTGGCGCCTTACATTCCAATGGTAGCTATGGTTACCCGTCTGGTGGATTCCAAAGGACTGGATCTGCTGACCCGTGTCCTGGATGAGCTGCTGTATTACGATGACATCCAATTTGTCCTGCTCGGAACGGGAGATGAGGTCTACGAACGCTGGTTCCGCGAAGCACAGTGGCGTTACCCGACCAAGCTCTCTTCACAGATTCTGTTCAATGATGCCTTATCCCGCAAAATCTACGCCGCCAGCGACATCTTCCTGATGCCGTCCAAATTCGAGCCTTGCGGCATCAGTCAGCTCCTGGCGCTGCGTTACGGCAGCATTCCGGTCGTCCGTGAGACAGGCGGGCTGAACGATACCGTACAGGCGTACAATGAATACACCGGAGAGGGCAACGGCTTCACCTTCAAGGACTACAATGCCCATGATATGATGCACACCCTGCGCCGCGCCGTATCGTTCTACCACAAGCCTGAGCACTGGAAGAAGGTGGCGAAGAACGCTTTCTCCGGCGACTACAGCTGGAACGTATCCGCGCAGCAGTATATTGATATTTACAACAACATTACAGCCGCCCCAGCGGAATAGGAAATAGCAGGATCAGGATGGAAAAGGCACCCCAGAGTTCATCATGAACGAAGGGATGCCTTTTGGTGTTTGTATTTGTGTGTTACTGTGTCTGATCCGCCCTTCAAGTCAGGTGTACGGATAAGAATGGGGGATTTTCGATTGAAATTCTTTTAGACTCACGATCTGGTTCTCCGGGTTAAATTCAACGATGGAGACTCCGTCAAACGCATCGGTTACGGCATCATACTCATACTTGAAGTACCATTCGACTACAGTCATATGGCCCTGGTGGATGAATTGCTTGATGGTCCAGTCCAGCACCGTGCCGCGCGTATTCCAGTCTTCGAACCACAGTAACAGAGTGTCTAATCCCCGGTACTCAGGGCCGTAGCTTTCGGTGTACACAATGGCAGGGTCGAAGATTGCTGTTAATACGGACGGTTCATTGTCAATCCAGGACTTGAAATACTGTTCGATTCTTTGCTCGCGTTCAATCATTAGAACTCACCTCCACAATATGCCGGAACAGAATCCGGTACTCGTACGGATCAAGCGCCACATTCATCATCCCGCGTTCCGGGACCACCGCTTCGCCGGTCAGCGCATCGAGCCAGTCACTGGTCTCCATCGGGTGGCTGAGCGTGCGCGGCTGCGGTGAATTGTTCATCCAGACGGTGAAATGAATCAGCTCATCTGCGCGCTCATAGACGATGCACGGGTCATGCTCACAAGCCTGAAGAATCCGGAAGCGTCCTTCACGGAGAGCCTTATTGTCCTTACGCAAGGTAATCATCATCCGGTAAAAGTTGTACAGCTCGCGGTCCTGCTTCTCTTCATCCCATTCCATACATTTGCGGCAATCCGGGTCCTCGTGGCCGGTCAGGCCGATCTCATCGCCGTAATAGATACAGGGAGTACCCATGAAGGTGAACAGGAAGACGACGGTCAGCTTCAGCTTGCGTTTGTCTTCACCAAGCACGGTGAGCAGGCGGGGAGTGTCGTGGCTGCCAAGCAGATTGAAGACCACCTCGTTCGTCTGCTGCGGATACCGCATGAGCAGGCCGCCGATCCGGTGTCCGAACGTTATGCCGTCCATTCCGCCGTTGAAGAATTCCAGCACCGTCCCCGAGAACGGATAGTTCATGACGGAGTCGAATTGATCGCCGAGCAGCCAGGTCAGGGAGTCACTCCACACCTCACCGACAATGTAAGCATCCGGATTAGCGGCTTTGACTACTTTGCGGAAATCGCGCCAGAAATGATGGTCCACCTCGTTGGCCACATCCAGCCGCCAGCCGTCCACCTTGATCTCCTTGATCCAGTATTCGGCCACCTCCAGCAGATAAGATTTCACTTCATGATTGGCGGTGTTGAACTTCGGCATATTGCCGTAGAAGCCGAAGGTGTCGTAGGTCGGAATGCCGTCCACAACCTCAGCCGGAAAAGAGTTCACATGGAACCAGTCGCGGTAGACCGAGTATTCCCCCTTCGCCAGAACATCCTGAAAAGGAGGGAATTGATCGCTGCAGTGGTTGAATACGGCGTCCAGCATGACGCGCAGGCCCCGCTTGTGGCATTCTTCGACGACCTGCCTCAGCAGCTCATTGTCGCCGAAATGCGGGTCGACTTTTTTATAATCCACGATGTCATATTTATGGTTGGACGGGGAGACGAACAACGGCGTGAAGTATAGGGCATTAATGCCCAGCTCCTGCAGATCATCCAGATGATCCAGCACACCCTGGAGGTCACCGCCGAAGAAATTATTCAGCTCGGGCTTCCCGCCCCAGGGCTGCGTGCCTTCCGGGTTAATCAAGGGATTGCCATTCGCGAACCGCTCGGTCATGATCTGGTAGAACACCGCGTCCTTGGCCCACGTAGGAACCCGGAACAAGTCGACCCCGTGGATATACGGGAATTCGTAGAAGTGATTCGGCGGCGGCGGACATTCAGAGCGGATACCGTTATCGAGCAGATAGACCGTCTCCATGCCTTTACTGACGCGAAAAGTATAGCTGAGCCGCTTATATTTGGGCCGGACCGCCGCTTCCCAGTAGTCGAATTTGTCATCGGAGGCGGCTTTCTCCATGATGATGTCATAAGAGGTGTGCTGCCAGTCGTACTTGTCGCCGGTAAGGGCGACTACATAGTCCACATCATCACGTTTGGTGCGCACCCGCAGATGAATCGTTTCAGTATCATAGGCATAGGCCCATTTGTCACGGGGAACATGGTACATCGCTTCAAGCAGCATAGTTGCACCTCCTGTAAGTTGGGTGGAAGCTTCAGACCCTTATGATCCTTCCTATATACACCAGTGTAATGATTCCTGCATCAGTTGGAGATAATCTATAGTAGATAGTATTATATACCACCTTCATAGGATGTGCATTTTTTTGTCTTCGTAACAGGTTTTTGTCACAAATTCGTCTTTGCATATTCATGCGAAGTGATTTATAATAAATCGGTCAATCGGTCATTTAGTCATTGGACGGATTAGAGATAGAATATAAATAGAGTAAGGGAGACGGAACAAATGAACAAATGGGGTAAACTTTCTATGGGACTGCTGCTGGCAGCAGGACTGCTGGCCGGATGCGGCTCCAATAACGATAAGAACAATACCGCAGCAAGCGGAAATGGCGGAGCAGCAAGCACAGAAGCTCCTGCGAAGAAGCTGATTATGGGGACAAGCGCAGACTTTCCTCCATATGAATTCCACAAGATGATCGACGGCAAGGATATGGTTGTCGGATTCGATATTGAGATTGCCAAGGAGATTGCGGCTGATTTGGGCCAGGAGCTGGAGGTTAAGGATCTTCCGTTCGATTCTCTGCTGAATGAGCTGTCAAGCGGACGGATCGATATGGTCATCTCGGGGCTTAGCCCGACACCGGAACGTGCCGAAGCTGTAGGTCTGTCTGACATCTACTACAAAGCGGAGCAGGCAGTCGTAGTACGTGAAGCAGATAAGGACAAATATGCAACCATGGACGCGCTGAAGGGCGCCAAGATCGGGATTCAGACCGGTTCGATTCAAGAAGATATCGCCAAGGGCATTGAAGGCGCACAGCTGACCTCCCTCGGTAAAATCTCCGAAATCGTTCTTCAGCTGCAGTCGAACCGTGTGGATGCTTCCATCATGGAAGGACCTGTTGCCAAGTCCTTTGTGAAGAACGTCAAGGGACTCGTGATCACGGATGCCAAGCCTGAGGTTGAAGATGACGGCTATGTCATCGGCGTGAAGAAGGGCAACACCGAGCTGCTCGATCAAGTGAATAAGACACTGGGCCGCCTGAATTCCGAAGGCAAGATTGATGAATTTGTAGCGGCAGCAAGCGAGCTGGCCGAGAGCAAATAGCACGCGGTTCGCAGAGATCAAGTATAGGCCCGCAGCCGGCTGCGGGATCATGTTCGACCATGAAGAAAATGGCGGTGATCCGCCGTTTTCTATTTTTTTGAGAAGAGGAGGGCAGGCAATGAATGTATTTGATATGGCTTATGAATACCGCAATTTTTTCTTATCCGGTCTAAAGTACACACTGCTGCTTGCGGTGCTGGGAGTATTCTTCGGTTTCGTACTCGGCATTCTGGTATCGCTCCTGCGGATGTCCAAATGGAGAATTCTGCGCTTTATCGCCACCGCATGGGTGGAATTCTTACGCGGGACGCCAATGCTGGTGCAACTGTTCCTGATTCACTACGGATTGACGGAGCTTGGACTTGAGTTTACGCCCATCCAGTCCGGGGCGATTACATTAACCATCAACAGCTCTGCTTATCTGGCAGAGATTTTCCGTGCCGGGATTCAAGGGGTGGACCGTGGGCAGGTCGAGGCGGCGCGTTCACTCGGGATGAAGCAGGGGATGACAATGCGCTACATTGTGCTGCCCCAGGCGATTAAGAACGTGCTGCCGGCCATCGGTAACGAATTTATTACCATTATCAAAGAATCCTCAATCGTGTCTATGATTGGGGTGGCAGACCTGTTCTTCCAGGCCAAGACCATTACAACGATAACGTATGAAGGTCTGACGCCCTATGTTATAATTGCAATCATGTATTTTGTCATGACATTCACACTATCCAAGCTGCTGGGTATATTGGAACGGAGGCTGAACACGGATGATCGAGGTTAAGAACCTGCAGAAGAGCTTCGGGAAGCTGGAGATCCTGAAGGGCATTGATCTGAATATTCACAAGGGTGAGGTCGTTGTCGTCATCGGCCCCAGCGGATCGGGCAAGAGTACCTTCCTGCGCTGCCTCAACCTGCTGGAGCAGCCTACAGGCGGCGAGATCAGCTTCGAGGGGCAATCCATTACGGCCAAGCGGCATGACATCAATGTGACCCGCGAGAAAATGGGCATGGTGTTCCAGCAATTCAACCTGTTCCCGCACAAATCCGTGCTACAGAACATTATGCTCGCTCCGCTCAAGGTGAAGAAGCAGCAGGCTTCCGAAGCGGAGAAGGTCGCGCTGGAGCTGCTGCGTACCGTAGGCCTCGAGGACAAGCGCGATGCTTATCCGGCTCAGCTCTCCGGCGGACAAAAGCAGCGGATTGCGATTGCCCGGGCGCTGGCCATGCAGCCGCATGTCATGCTGTTCGACGAGCCGACCTCGGCGCTGGACCCGGAGATGGTCGGTGAAGTGCTGGAGGTTATGAAGCAGCTGGCCGTGGGAGGGATGACCATGGTGATTGTAACGCACGAGATGGGCTTCGCCCGTGAAGTGGGGGACCGAATCCTCTTCATGGACGGCGGAGTGATTGTGGAGCAGGGAACACCGGCTGAGGTGTTCGGCCATCCCAAGCATGCCCGTACGCGCGATTTTCTCAGCAAGGTATTATAGAAGGCTGGACGTTCACGTTTCAGCGGGACAGAGAAGGGTAATGGATAGCTTAAGCCTATCGGTTCATATCTTTGACGCTAATAACCCCACCACCTGGGGTTATTTTATTTTGGCGGAGTGCACAATGGGTGATATAGTATACATGTCGCTAAACCCTTATTTATCAAGGAAAATCAACGATTAAAAAGGCTTGGGTAACATTTGGGTAACATTTTAGTCTCTATTGATCGTATTTTTGAGGAAATCACTATACTTTATTACAGCGTCTTTCTTTTGGTTTTTGGTCGTGTGTAGGTACACGCGTTTTGTTATTTCGTCACCAGCATGCCCCAGCATCTCCATTACTTGTTCTAAGGGAACTCCAGCGGCTGCCATCAATGAAGTGAATGTATGCCGCAGGGAGTGGGGTGACAGGTCTTTGTTTAACCCTGATATACGCAAGAGACGTTTCATCCTTTTATTGATAGTACCCTCAGGAATGGGATAGCCGACAAACTGTCCTACGGTCTGAGCAAATATAAATCCTTGATCTAAGTGCGTGCTAATTTTCTCTTTCAGAACCTTGTGAGTCTCAATAAGCTTTAGTATCATAACCTTAATCTCCGGGTCAATATCAAGTTCGCGTATGGACGATTTCGTTTTAGGAGGGCCCAATTCAAACTTTTTGTAGTTATTGGTACCAATATAGTTTTTGATGATCCTTATCTTATTCGACTCCGTATTGAATGCATATTCCTGAAGCGCCTCGAGTTCACCGATACGCAAACCCGTATACGCCAGCATGGTGAATATTTCATAGTCTAATGGACTGCCATGCAGATAAGCAGTGTCAAGAAACACGATAAGTTCATCACGTTCCAGAAAATCGGGAATGTTTTCCCACGACTCAATATCCTCTACCGTTTGATAATCATGTGGCACATGAGCACCTTTTGCCGGGTTTTCTTCTATATGTTTAAACTTGATCCCGAATTCAAATATCATTTTTGCTGTGGCATGAGTAACAGATATTGTATTTGTCGAGAACTTTTTTTTATGGATTTTATGAGTACCGTTTTTCATTTGTCTGAGTACTTCCTGATATTCGTCATGTGTTATTTCTCGAGCTGGCTTATCAAAGCACACAACAATTCTATTTATATCATTTCTTCTGTTTTTTATTGTATTTGGCCTTTTAATTTTTCCTGTGGACTTATATGTTTCAAACCACTTTTCTGCTAGATCTGAAAAACTAATGTCAACCCATTCCTCTTCTTTTTGCTGTTCCTCCAATCTAAGCCGTTCCTCAGCCTCTCTACGGGCCACATCCTCCGGGAGGGTATTAGTCTTGTACTGCTCCAGCATAATGGCTGCTGCGGCCTCTGCATCGTCCTTAGTGTCAAATCCGCCGCGCTTCTTCGGGTTACGGCTGCCGTCCGGCTTCTTGCCCAGGTCAATTATGAACGCCCACTTCGCACCACACTTACACTTCTTCTTGTTGAGACCAGGGCACTTGCAATGAGGCTTGTAGTAATGTCCTTTCACCTTGGATCACTCCTTACTCTCTATGTATCTGTATTGTAGGGGAGGGGCAACAAAAAGACCATACCCGGATTGAGTATGGTCTATTAATTTAAAATCCGTTATCCGTAAGCCAATTTGATAATGCCGCAATGTTCACTCCATCTGGAATGGTTGTATTTGATGTTAGATGACCGATTATTGCGCCATCATATACAATTGCAGGCGGTTTACTTGCAAGGTTATTAAATGCGCTTTCTTGGGAGAAATTACTACCATATACACCATATTCGTTCCATATACTTTTGGTTTGATATTTGCTTCCATAAGTTCCATATTCATTATATATTGAATCTTTATCGTATTTATTAGTCGTAAGCTTTCCTAAGTACACTTTAAGATCATACGAATAAAGTGAAGGAGCCGAATTTTTCATTGCAGAGTTATTGCTATAACTCGTCTGTTCTTTTGAATTAGGAATAAGTTCTATGGAATTTGCAAACGCGGAATTACTCATTGTTCCATTTAAAAACTTTTTGTAATTTTCAGATTTTATAAATGCTATATATTTTGATTTATCATTATAAAATCTCAGTTGCTTTATATCAATTTTAAATGACGCTGCAAGTAACGCATTGTATTTAGAATTATTCACATTATCTAAAAAATCAAAATTCGTTGTTAATGATAGTTGCTTAAACCCATTTCCGTCATTCATATATTCAACCATACTAATGTAGTTCAGTCCGTTCTTTCCATAAGTTTTAGCTAATTCGTCAATAGTATAAATTGCTTTTTGTGTGGCTGTTGCTGCACTTGCATTAAATGAACTGGAAAAGAAAAGTATTAATACTGAAGCTAAAATCATAACATACTTCTTCATATATATTTCCCCTTAATATATCCGCATCGGCTGCGGTATTTACTGTTTGTTCCACGTTATTTCCCACCACTTACTATAAATCCCTTGTCATATTTTACACAATGATTATTTCCTGTGTACGCCGTAAAATTAGGTATCACACCTTTGGAGGCACACACCATGAAAATGATTGCAGTAAAGATGTACGGTAGAAATGACACTGAGAGCGATTTTGTAGAACTTGATCTGCTGAATGAGATAAATTACATAGACCTCTGGCAGAGATCTAAGAACTCCACTAGGGTACTTGCATTTCATACTGACTTTGGATCTTACATAGCAGTAACGACTTTAATCGACATAGCTATGATTTGCCATCATTACGGATATGAGATGATGGGACATGCGGTTGTTAATAGCAGACGCGTAAGAACTATCAAATCCATTGATAATAATGGATCAATCGTTACTTTTATCGGTGGATCACACATTTCTGTTAAGAAGCAGGTTTAACCGCAAAAGTCAACCCCTTTTGTGGTGCTCAACTACAAGAGATATTCGTCATAGTTCGACAGCGCTTTCAGGACTAGTATGTTATATTAATGACATGAAATAATTAGTACTTATGGGCAGGTGATTATATTAGTAGTATGTATTATGATTGTACGTAGTTCGCTACGTAGCGAACCAACTACCGGGTCGGAGCAGCAAAATGCCGCTCAAGCCTAATCCTGAAAGAAGTCGTAAAGATCATCAATATGGCAATTCAATGCAGTAGCAATAGTTTTTGCCGTGCCTATCGTCATTAACCTCTTGTTTCGTGCATACTCAGAGATAAGGGATTTCGCGATCCCTGACTCTTCACTAAGCCATTGTTGATTTTTTCTCTTCTTATGAAGAATATCAGTGATTAGGCAACGACCAGGCTTATAACCCATGTCGTGGCCTCGCATATATTTTTTTTATTTAAAATAAGAACATATGTTTTGTTAAATCCAGTGATGTGGTAATATTAGTTGAGCATCACTGTAATAAGATAAAGGGGTTGTTATAATGAATGATCCGTTGAAACAGTTAGCTAAAGAGGTTATTGCAAAAAAGTGTATGACTGTTGATGATGCCGATCTTATTAACGATCTTTGTTCTCTGCTAGCTTTATCTTTGCTATATTATCAATCAGATCCCTCACTGCTCCCTCTACCAGAGGATCATCTCGCAAATTAATGTTATATTTCGCTTCAGCCTCCTTGATTACGTTTAATATAACCGCCTCAGGGAGTGTATCAGGGACACTCTCTTTTTCAATTTTCCCCGTAGTCATCCATCCAACATTAACACCGAAAAATTCTGCTATCTTAGCTGTCATTTCATGATTAGGTTCTCTTTTGTCAATCTCATACATACCCAAAGTTGATTTTGCGATCTTAAGAATCTTTGATAATTCCTCTTGCGACAGCCCTTTCTTGTTTCTTAAATATGAGAGCCGTTCACCAAATGACTTCAAAGAAACCCACCTCCATTAATATATTATATATCACGAATCGTGAACAATAATCATTTGATCACGAAAAGTGAAAAAACCTCTTGACGATCACATAAAGTGATTGTATACTTTGTTCACATGGGTCACAAAACGTGACCGAAAGGAGAGATAACATGGAAAATCTTAAAAATCAAAAAATGATTACCCTGCGTGGCAAAAGGTCCCTGAGAGAGATTTCCGCAGAAATCGGCATACCTTATAGCACATACGCAATGATCGAAACCGGACGTAGATTCCCCAGAAAAGATTTAGCCATTAAACTGGCACGTTTTTACAAGGTAAGCGTTGACGAGCTTTTTTTTACCCTAAATGATCGCGCTTCGTGACCAAACAATATGACGGGAGTGAATTTTATGATCGAGCTTCAAAAATTTATGTACAGCAATCAGGAAGTGCGCAGCACAGTAATTAATGGAGAACCTTGGTTCGTAGCGAAAGATGTTTGTTCGGTTCTCGAAATGGACACTTCACAAACACGCCGACTTGATGAAGACGAGAAGGGGTTGCGTTTAATACAGACCCTTGGTGGAGAGCAAGAAATGCTTACGGTTAACGAATCCGGTCTTTACTCCCTAATCCTCGGTAGCCGCAAACCTGAAGCCAAACAATTCAAACGCTGGATCACACATGAAGTCATCCCAAGCATCCGACAGCATGGTGCATATATGACGCCAAGTACAATCGAAAAGGTGCTTACTGATCCTGACTTCATCATCCAGATGGCTAATCAGATGAAGACGGAGCAGGAAAAGAACAGAGTGCTTCAGCAGAAGATTGAAGCGGACAAGCCAAAAGTACACTTTGCTGAATCGGTCGAGATTTCCAAAGACTCTATCCTGGTCGCTGACCTTGCAAAGCTGATGAGACAGAAAGGCGTAGAGATCGGCGAACACCGTTTATACAGATGGCTGCGTGAAGAAGGTTACCTCATCAAGTCTGGTTCTGAGTATAACAGACCTACGCAACGTTCTATGGAACTTGGATTGTTTGAAGTAAAAACAGGTCACCGAGGTAGTTCGGATGGAACGATTAAATTAACATACACCTCCAAAGTAACGGGCAAAGGTCAAATCTACTTTATCAACAAGTTCTTACCAGCAGCTTAATAGATTGATATCCGTTCTCAATTATACACCGCCCAAACTTAACTATAAAGGATAATACTTCCAAGGAGGTACACCATGAAAGAGATAAGACTGGAGGAGCTCCCCCAAACGTTAACAGCCCAGAACATCGCGGATTACCTGATCCTGGCCCGGAACACCGTCTACGAGCTGTACGACACGCCGGTTGAACTGGGTGGAATTCCAAATATGAGGATCGGAAACTCACGCCGCACTCTTAAAAAAGACTTTATAGAATGGATTGAATTCAAGAAACGCGAGCAAAAGAACGAAATGGACCAGCGGTATGCATACATCAAAGGAGAGCGAAAAGGAGTGAAGAAAGTTGGCTAAGAAAATCGAGGATCTGCCGAAGTTGACGCTGGTGATACCCATTAAGCAGCCATCGGACAAGCCTAAAAATAAGCAGTACCGTACGTTTACACCAACCTGCGGAATGTGTGGACGAGATGCCGAGTACGAGGTATACGACACCTTACAGCCCCATTGTGAACGCCACATGTTGGAAGCAATGGATAGCAAGATTAAGCCGTTTGTACGGCCATTGGGAGGGTTTGACGATGCAAGCTAAGTACCCACCACCTGCACCATCCATTGAGTTTTACGTTGAAACCACATGCGGCCGGCTGTTCAGTTGGTCTGCGGTAGACATGGAGAGCCTGTTTCTTGCACTACATGAGCGAAATTATCGCGCCGCAGTAGTCATGACATGGGCGGAACATGAAGAGTTAGAAGCTGAAATGGAACGTGCTGCTGAGTTTATGAAACGCGAAGAGGAAAGAGAGCTGAAAGAATCTGCTTAAGACGGTATCCGATATTTTAAACCACTATAAGGGAGAGAGTGAATTGAAAAAGCCAGAAAAGATGAATGACTTCATGCGAGGATTAATGAAGGAAGCAACAAGAAATTCACTTATACAATGGCTAGAGTGGAAGGGGATTACAGGTGAACAATATGGAGAAATAGAGAGGCACTTTTGGGAAGAGTACGGGATACGACTATGATCCCGCAGGACCGCACCTTATACCTGGAACTAGCGAAGCAGAGGCCCAATGATAAACGATGGGTGATGACATGCTTCAAGAACTACGCCAGAGTGTGGAAACGCGAACAGGCAGCCATAGCAGGGCTGCCCGTGTTAGTCGCATATTAAAATATTCAATCTCAGTATACCAAAACTTTAGGAGGAATGGAACATGCGTGATTTCAAAGATTTGGCCCAACTCTCTGATTATATCCAACAACTCGAACATGAAAACGAGGATTTATTAAAGCAAGTAGCGATGCTGACGAGCGAGGTTGAACACTACGAGGAACCGTTCAGATGAAGACCCGGGACGAGCGTATCCGGTATGTTATTCGCCACAAGGATGGATATTTCATTGATGTTGCTGGAAATCAGACCTTTGACTTCATGAAAGTCACAAAATGGAGCGATGAAGAATCGCTCTATGATTTCCTGAATCACAACAGCTATGCCCCTCCTAGTACAAAAGATTATTCGGCTCAGCAGGTGCGCATCACATATGAACTAATGGAGGATGATGCAAGTGAACATATATCAAAAATTAATTGAGGTTCGGAAAGAAGTACCTTACATCCAAAAAGCAGATCAAGGTGCTCAGTACAGTTACACAGGTTCAAGCAGAGTGTTGGCTGCTGTTACATCGAAAATGAACGAATTGGGATTATTGCTTGTACCTGCTGTTGTAGGGCATAAATTGCATGAATCTCCTATTGAGTTCAAGGACACAAACGGCAATGTAACTAAACGGACTACGACATATTTCACAGAGGTTGATATGACCATGACCTGGATCAATGCAGAGAAGCCAGACGAGCAGATTGTATCTCCTTGGTATGGGCAAGGGGTTGATATTGCAGGGGAAAAGGGAGTAGGCAAGGCACTTACCTACGCTGAAAAATATTTCATGCTTAAGTTTTTCAACATCCCTACAGATAAGGACGATCCAGACGCATTCCAGCAAAAGCATGATCTTGTATCTATGATTTCGTCTGAACAAATTGGCAAAGCAAAAGTGCTGTGGCTTGGACTTGGGCTAAAAGAGGCGGACATGAACAAGCAGACAACAAAACTTTACAAAAAGACCCTGACGCAGCTTACAGAAGAACTGGCAACAGACTTTATTGCTAAGTTGGAAGCTATGAAAACCGAGAAGGAGAGTTCATGACATGTTGAACCGGACCATCTTAATAGGACGTCTCACAAAGGACCCTGAGCTGCGGTACACGCCTAACGGCGTTGCTACTGCTAGTTTTACCTTGGCAGTGGAAAGACCGTTTAAAACGAACGGAGAGAAGGAGACCGACTTCATTCAGATTGTCACCTGGAAGCAGACAGCGGAGTCTGTAGCAAACTACCTTCGCAAAGGTCGCCTGACTGCTGTAGAGGGCCGCATACAGGTCAGAAACTACGATAACAAGGAAGGCAAGCGAGTGTATATCACCGAGGTTGTCGCGGACAACGTACGGTTCCTGGAGAAGGCAGAGAGTGGCGATACAAAGCGTGAAGACAGACCAAGTGATCCGTTCCCCTCTGAAGGAACGCCGATTGATATCAGCGATGATGATCTACCATTCTGACCGGGGGTGACTTATGGCAATCGACATTATACAGATCAACCAAGAAATCTATGCGGCCTCTCAGCGATTGAGCAAGGCCGCAGATACACTGTACGCGCTGGGCAAGTCCAAGGCTGAATCTGAGCAGGCGTACCGGGTCAAACTGGCGCAGGAAATGATCAAGCTCAAAACCGAGGGCATGAGCATCGGCATGATCGGGGACGTAGCCAAGGGAAACGTAGGGGATTACCTATTCAAGCGAGACTATGACGAAACCATCTGGAAGGCTGCGATAGAGTCCATAGGAGCCATTCAGACGCAGATATCAGCATTACAGTCCATTATCAAATATCAAAATGAGGTGTGACCATGCCATACATTGATGGAAATACTTTAGCGCTTATATTAGTCGGAATGCTGCTTGGATCAATATTAACGCTCACTTTGATTGCTCTTTTCCAAATGTGGTTCAAAGGAGAGGAATAGCCATGCGAAAGAAGCCCAAAAAGGAAGTGATGCCCTGGAGACAGGGTATCCTTTCCCACCATCAGCGCGGCGGAATGACTCAGCGTCAGATGGGCGATATCTCCGAAAAGGTGCGCAAAGAGGTACACGCAAGGTCCGGCGGCATATGTGAGCTGCGGTTGCGCTGTAACGGCTCCCCTGCGGTCCAACAGGCGCACATCACCAGTAGGGTACGCATTAACCACAAGACCACAGCGGAAGATCTCAGAGACGCTTGTATTGCGTGTCATCAGCACATTGACGAGACACCGGAAGGTATCCGGTATAAACGGACATTGCAGGAGGGTGCATAGTGAGCCTATTCCAAAAGTTCCTCATCTTCAAGCGCCGACTATCCGGCATCCTCTCAGACGAGCTACAAGAGGCAAAAGAGGCGTCATTCTTTGAATTGGCACTAACACTTGAACGACAAGTGAAACGCCCTCTACGGACCCCTGAGCTTCTTGCTATATGGAGCCTGGAGAGTGACCAGACCGAAGTGTTAACAAATCTGCTACAGGAGGCGCGCAATGGAGAGGAAAGAATCAATCAAACAGATGGACGAGCTACTGGCGGTGTGCAAGGTATGCCCCAAGCGCACAGATAAAAAGTGGGCGCAGCCATCGTACAACCGGCTACAGAGGCACTGTAACACCAAACGCAAGACAGGCAAGCAGTTACTGGGCATCGCTGTAGTGCTGGACAAAGAGGTCCGGGCGCGGCGTAAGCAGAAAGGGGCGAGCGCATGACCAGCGGACAACGAGTGACCGCAAAAACCTTCTGGGTATGGACGGAGACCGCAGCCGCGGCGAATCCCGACCGGATCCCGGGGGCGCCGGTGGAGCAGCAATTTGCACCATATGGCAAAAACGCCCCGGCCGGATGGCTCGAGCGTGAGTACATCATTGATGCAGAGGATTTTGAGGGCCAAGTTGATTTATTCGGGGTGGTGAGCAAATGACGCGTGAAGAACGGATACAGTCCGAAATCGAGGTATGGGAAAACGCCGCAATCATCTACGCCAAGGCCCTAGAAGAGGCCAAGAAGTACGGCGATTACGGCGGGATGCAGCACGATGAGCATATGATCAAATTTTCACAGCAGAAAGTAGAGTCGCTGGAAGTGGAGCTTCAGCAGTTGAAGAGTGCTTAGTCCGGGATGTATTCCAGCAGATCCCCAACTTTACAGTTCAAATGGAGGCACAGCGTATTGATCGTATTGTAGTCAATGCGCTCGTTCTTCCCATTATAGATGCGGTACAGGGTAGGTAGGCTGATTTCAGTTGCTGCTGAAAGGTCGCGCACGCTTTTTATATCTCTTTCAGCCATTAAAATGTGCATTCTGTTTTTAATCATCATAATCACCTTTTCGTCTTATTCATATTTATTATTAACGCATGGATACTTAAAGTATATACCTATAAGAAATTTGTATACGGAAGCTTGTGTTTTGTATACGGAAGTGTTACAATGACGTCAAAGGAACATGAAGGAGTGATGACATGAAGAAGACTAAGAACATCCCATACAGACTTAATCCAGACGAACATAAACAACTAAAATTGTTTTGTGTTGAACATGGGATTCCAATGCAGCAACTCCTAGATATGGCGGTGAACGAGTATCTTAAAAAATGGGCGGTGTAAAGAATGAAAAAAACGGATTGGAATTACTGGAAAGAATTTTATATCAAGAGAAAAACCGACCATGCTAATTTCATCATCAATAAGATTGAGGCAGAAGGGCTTACACCTATAGAAAATATAACTTTTTTAGAATTAAAAGAATATACGATGGGTTTTCCTTACATGGAGTTAGTAGTTTCGCCTCAATTCAAAATTGATAAGTATACAGTTGATTTTTATATATATCATGAGCCAACTGACACAAAGATAATTGTCGAGTGTGATGGTCACGACTTTCATGAGAAAACAAAAGAACAAGCTGCACATGACAAAACAAGAGACAGATTTTTCACTATATATGGATATTACTTGCTTCGTTATACAGGATCTCAGATTTGTAGCAATCCAGAGGAAATAACACAAAACATTGATGAAATTTTAGTTCCTCAAATTGAAAAACTAAGAAAATTGAATGCTTAGGCGGTGATCATGTGCCTGGCTACATCAGCTTACACCGTGACGTACAGAATCATTGGTTATATGAAGAGGATCGAGTATTCAGTCGTTATGAAGCTTGGCTAGATATTCTGATGAGAGTAAACCACACAGAGGGAAAGGTTACTCACAATGGAACGGTTGAAACGGTTCTAAGAGGTTCCACTATATGGTCTATGGGTGACATGGAAAAGCATTGGAAGTGGTCAAATAAGAAAGTCAAGCGGTTCTTAGATTGTCTCGTGGGTGACCAAATGTTGTCCTATAAAAGCACCACCAAAAAAACCTATTTAACCGTTATAAACTATGACTTTTATCAAGATAACAACAGTACAAAAGCACCGCCAATGCACCAGCAAAGCACCACAGAAGCATTTCAAAAGCATACAAACAATAATGTTAATAATGAGAATAATGAAAATAACGTTAAAGAAGAACATAAAAACATATTCTCGTTTTGGAACTCTTTATCAATCGTAAAACACAGAGAGTTAACCAAAAAAATGAAATCGGCTATAAACGCTAGGTTAGCAAACAGAACAGAAAAAGAGATCACTGATGCAATGACCAATTATCAAACCGTATTAAACGGAGACATCTACTGGTGGACATACAAATTCACGTTGGACAAGTTCATGGAGCCTAAGAACCTGGACCAGTTCCTTTCAGACAACAACCCATTTGAAAACTTTATCAAGAGCAAGGGAGGCGGGAACGGTGGAAAGTATCAAACCGGCTATGCAGGAGTTTCTGAGGCGAGTCGAAAGGCTGCGAACCGAGGCGCTGAAACCTTCATCGGAAGCCCCGGACGAGAATCAGGACTTACCACCGAGGAAGTTCAGCGACGCGCCAGCAATTTCGAATGAGGGCTGCGAGAAATGCGACTACACCGGGACGATCAACTCATTCCGATATGAGCAGCCGGAGGGATACCCGATTCCAGTACAAATAGCTGTGGTAGAAAACTGTAGTTGCCATATGGACCGAATGTTTCTGAAATACAACGCTTCAGAGAGCTTCAACCCAAAAGAGCGCGGATACACCTTCAAAGCTGCAACGATCGACAATCTGAACCGCGATCAGTTCGGAGTAGCCATAGACTTTGTTCGGGACATCAAGAAGCATATGGAGCTAGGCACATGGCTGTACATCTTCGGTGACGATGCCAGGGTGAATGAGGTGTCGAGAGAAAAGGGCGCCATCCTAAACGCCTACGGCACCGGAAAGACGTATCTCATGCAGTGTATGGCTAATGCATTCTCACTTCGGAAGATCCCGGCGATATACGTAACAGAATCCAAACTATACGGAGAGATCAAAGCCACATACAGCCGAGACAGTGAAGAATCTGAAATTGATGTGCTACAGCGATACTACAACGTACCGATCCTGATGATAGACGATATTTTCACTGCTCAGTACAAGGATTGGGCCGAAGGGATGCTGTACAACATCATTGACGAACGCATGAAGAACAACAAGGTGACCATCATGACCAGCAACTACGCATTAGGACGCATCAGAGAGCGGTTACCGTTGAACGGCGGGAAGATAGGCAGCCGGATCAATGGTAAAGCTGAACAAATCGAAATGCTGGGCCCGGACCGGAGACCACAAAGCAAGAGTGAGCCGGCTTAAATAAGAGAGGATGGATGAACAGTGAGTGATAAAGCGGTAATAACGAAAGCTCAGAATGAAATAATCAAATCGCTGATAGAAGAGGGTAAATCAAGCATTATTTATACCATAAGACAACACTGCGAAGATCCATATCGTTGGAGTACAGAAAATCTACTGCCACTTAAAGGAATGGCGATCGACACGTTGATTACAGCTTTTTACAGACCTGAAGACATCACCGTTGAACAAACGGTAGAAGACAAATTACTAGAGCAATATGAAGCGTCTCTTATGTTTGTAAATGAACACAATGAAGGTCTGAGATCAGGGATGCGGAAGACGTTGAACATTTTAGGGATGAAAGTGAATGGCATAAACAAATGACCAAACCCATAGACGACTACGACCTATACGACAAAGACTTCGCGGCATGGTGGCGCAAGGGCCTAGAATCCTTCGGGATGGACACCAGCGTGGTGGATGAATGGGAACGTGAGCAAGAAGAGGCCGCATAAGGGAGGACCCCCGATGGCAAAGACCACCTACACACAGCGCAGGCGATGTGTCGATCAAAACGAAATGCTGCGGAGCTGGCAAAGCTTTGAGTGGCTGCTAAAGGAAGAAGTAGAAAAACTGGACCACCTCATGTTTCGGATGTACCAAGAAGCGCGGACGCTGGGCGTCAGCAAGGAGTACTATCAGCAGTTCGTGAACGAGCACATGTGTGAATTAATCGACAAGGTAGCCGAAGAAAGAGAGTTCCGGGAAAGGCAAGGCGTCAAGGGCGGTAAACATAAGAGTGCATAGGGAGGAAACAGGGATGAAAAAGATGAGTAATGGCGAACGTGCACAATTCGTAGGGAAAAAAATTATTGAGGCTACGGCAAATGACAAGACGATGGAGGACTTAACACAAACGCTGCTGGCAATGAGTTACACACTGGGTAGCATGACATGCGAGTTTCCGAAGGATAAGCGCCCGGAATTGCTGATGTTGATGTGTGAGATGGTGGGAAAAGGTCATATGGACGTTTCGAAAGGTATGGGAGAGCCTAGCGATCTGGAGATCATCAGAGGACATAGGGATTAGAGCTAATACAAGCCCCACACAGACGTTATAACCGAAAGGTCAGGCACAAAGTTAGGGTCAACCATAATCAGCGCTCTACGGGGCTTACAAGAGCCATAGGGAATAAGAAAAGGAGGGGCAACATTGAAAAATAAATATGAAATACATGGGGAAGAGACAATAATTTTTATAAGAAAACAAGATGGGAGTATGATCCATTTTTTGATAGACACAGAAGATTTTGATTTAGTCAACAGATTTACGAACACTTGGGGACAATTATCTAGGTATATAGGCATAAGGTTCTCAAATAGCAGTAGAAAAAGAGAATATATATATTTGCATAGAATTATCACAAATGCACCAAAAGACAAGGTTGTGGATCACATAAATCATAATACTTTTGACAATCGTCGCTGCAATCTTAGGGTTGTATCAATATCTGAAAATTCACAAAACAGAAGCGGAGCGACTTCAATCAGTAAAAGCGGCGTTCGTGGAGTTGTTTGGAGTGTAAGAGACGAAATTTGGAAAGCTCAATATCGTAAATGCGGAAAACAACATTATGTAGGGTCATTTAAAACAAAAGCAGAAGCTGAATCTGCAGTAATTAAAGCGAGAACCGAAGTTTTTCCATATTCAAATGGTGATACAGAGAAGGTGAGAGGGTGAAGGGAATGGAACAAGAGGATATTTGTTGCACATGCGAAAAAGATAAGCCGTGGGGATGTAATACTTCGATAAGAGACAAGGACGTTGTTAAAGGTATTGGCGTGATTGGTTGTAAGCAATATGCGAAAGACGAGAAAAAGGAGAGATACTACGGGGTTAGGCATTTGCCGAAGGTCATCGAGTCAGACCGAATCACCCAGCGCCAGCGGCAGCCGGATAGGGTTGGGGGGTTCCTATGAATAAACTAACAGGGATCAAACAAGCGTACAGCGAAATCAAAAACTCTCGGCAGGAGTACGTATTAACCGGAGAATATGAGGACCACGTCGGCTACCTCCTATCTCTCCTAGAAGAAAAGGACAAAGCCCTAACGTACATTCAGGAACGTGCAGAGTTTGAACTAGACATAGAAAATACGAACACATACAACTTATCAAACGGGCTGACAATGATCAGACAGAAAGCGTATGAAGCCATCAATACATCCTCTAACAACGAAAGAGAGGTATAACGTATGACGCTATCTGAAGAAATGGAAGAAATGGGAATGACAATATCTATGATGGGAGCCGAACTTTTAGCAACAAAGAAAGAATTAAAAGGGGCGCTGGCTGCTCTAGAAGAGACCCAACAACAACTTGATGAAATGACGGTAAATGCCGTGGGATGGAAAGAGCAATATATCGCTGAGTGGGCCAAAAGATCAATGCTTGAACGAGATATTAAAGAGTTTAAATGTCAACTTATCGGAAAAACCGAAGAGGTAGAGGCAGCCTATGATGGAATTGATAAACTTCGCGGAGAATATGACAAATTAGATCGTGGGGCAGCAGAAGATTATCAAAAGCTTGTTGAGGCACAACAGACCATAGCCCGGCAACGGGAGGCGCTAGAAGAGATTGCGGAATACGGCGGAACAGACATGCTCGGAATTACATGTGCCAAGCGAGCGCAGACGGCCCTTGGGGAAGGAGCTAAGGAATCATGAGCAAAGAGAAGCCAATCGTAATAACTGTTTTGGTCAAGGACGGTGGATATGAAACTATAGGCATCCTGCCAAGTATGCTCGGTCCATTGGCTGAAGCAATACGCAGCAAGGGCTCTGAAACGGCCCACTTGGCCAGCAAATCCATAGAAGTTGAGGGCATCCTCATAACGGGCAAAGGGATCGGTGAGCGTGTCATCATGCTTGGAATGGGAGGAGTTAAGCAGCCATGACACAGCTACACCCATATACAGGACTCTCCGGCTTCCTTGCCCCGGATGGCGTATTCCATTCTTGCGAGTATCAAGAACACCATCATTTGGCAGCCGAACTGGTAAAGAAGTACGATTTGCAATTTTTTGACGGAGACAGCAACAAGGTTCCAAACTTCATTAAATTTGGCTGCTTCCCGTGGGTAGACAAGGCAGGGGATTCAGGCTGTCACGCATTCGGACATGACGAACCTACACCAGAACAGGCGGCGTGGCTGCTGGCTAATATTGATCGGATGACAGACATCCAGCGGCGGCAAATACTTCGTGATTTGGTATTCTGGGAGATTGATATTTCGGGGGTGCGGGCATGACACAGGTACAGACAATGACCAACCCGGAGCTGAACCGGGCGCTGGCGGAGTTGATGGGGTACACGGTTCGCACATACCGTAATGGGAAGTCGGTTCTTATCGGACCAAACTTAAGAATTGTGAGTGCGAAAGAGTGCTTTCCAGCTGAGGTTTGGGAAGATGCACCTAACTACTGCACTGACCCTGCTGCCTCTCTAGAGGTACAGACAGCAGCTATAGCGGACAACAAACTCGTTTACTTGAACACACTGTTAAGCATGGTCAACCCATTTGAAGATATTGAATCCGCATATGGAGGAGAATTGAAGGTTGTAGGATATACGATTGATGGAACCAGTGCTCTGCTCACCGCCAGCCCCCGAGAGAGGGCAGAGGCGGCATATATCACGCTACAGGGGGCGCAGAATGAGCGAAATAACCGTTAACTACGTCACACAAAGATCGCACTGCACATGCTGCGAACAGAGGTTACCACAGCTTAAAACTAGCAAGGTCAAGCAGTTCACAATTAAACCAGAAGATGTGACAGATTGGGCGGAATACGAATATTGGGAGAGTTCATATGTCGGACCTGAAGAATTTGCTGAAATGGTCAGAGAATTCACGAATGAAATTATCCAATTCCACGCCGCTGATATGTTTGACCTTGTTGTCATTGAAAAAACGGAACTGGATAGAATGAATGAGTTTATTGTGCGAGAAGTTTTGCATCAGGCCGAAGGCCATCGTCCGACAGCATAAACCCAGGCGTAGCCGGGGGCCGAAACAGATCATTAAGGGAGTAGGAGTAACCCTCCTCTCCCACTAAGGGAGGAACAACGTTGAAGCTTAAATACGAATGCCCACACTGCAAAGTTAAATCGTATTCAAAGCATTGGAATGAAGCGACAAGTAAGATATTCGGCAGATATGGAGATGAGATTTGCGAGATTCAAGAAAGGGAGAACAACTCCTATCACATATGCCCTAATCCAGAATGCGGAAAAGAATCAGAAATGTTTAAAGGTGAACTAATTAAGAACGGGGAGGAAGCCCAATGACACAAACACCATCGAGGGACTGGCAAAAGGATATGGAGACAACCAAGAAAATCAGAAGTGGCGGAAATGGTAAATATGCGCCAGCTGGATGGCTCGATGCATTGGAATACTGGCTCCAAGAAGCCAAAGAGCGCGGAGAACGGGAACAACAGCTGAAAGAGGACCTAACTAAAATGTACGACCTAATGAAGGACGCACTTGGTTGCATGGTTATGCTTGAGGGAAAAGATGGCGATCATGTCCAACGCATTGTAAATGTATTTCGCGCCCTATACCCAGATACCCCAGCACCCAAGGAGGGCAGCTCATGAACCTAGTGAAATTAAAAGATGCGATTGAGACCTTGGATGAGCTCAAGGAAAGATATGATGATTTACGCTTGTTGATTGCCGACCAAGTGAGAGATAAGCAAATTACCGAAGCGAGAGATAACTTCTCAAAGTTGGAGAGCTTGGGCAAGGCAATTGAGCAAATGGAGAACTTGGATGTCCAAGTGTAGGGCTTAACTTATAAGGGGGCAGAGACATGTCTAGTGGCTGCATATTGGGAGACTGTTATATATGCGGATGGCAAGTCTATGAGGATGAGATAGCTTGGACAGGCGATCATATGCGGCACTCTACATGTAAGGGCAGCCGCACGTTGCGTCAGGAGAACGAAGCACTGCGCCGGGAGTTGGAAGAATACAAGAAGTGGAAGGAAAACGCTAATTAGGGGGCAGAGACCCCAAAGGGAGAGGATACACGATATGGGCAGAGAAATTAAGTTCCGGGTGTGGGACAGCGAAAGAAAGCAAATGTATCACCTGTCTCAGAATAGATTCAGCTTCGGACTATTTGAGGGGCACCGCGCAGTATCGTGGGAGGACGTATTTGCAGAACAACATGATGAGTTGATCCAACTTCAATACACCGGACTAAAGGACAAGAACGGCCGAGAGGTGTTCCATATGGATGTATGGCAATTCCACGGACTTAATTACACTGTGGAATGGGATGCAGAATATGCAATGTTTTATCTCAAACACCCAAGCAAGAGAGCGACAGAAGACGATAACATGCGTTTATTCGTCCTTGATCAGGGTGAAGTAATAGGTTCGATATTCGAGAATCCAGAACTACTAGAGGTATAAGGGGGAGAAGAGGATATGAGCGACTTCCATAACAGAAAGCGAGTAAAGACTCGGAAACTTCATAAGTGCGAGGGGTGTTTTGAGAAGGTGCCTGTTGGGACCGAAATAACAAAATGTTCAGGCGTGTATGAAGGAGAATTCTATAACCACTACATGTGTGATCCGTGTCTTGAATGGTTCGACAAAGAAGCAAATGAAGAATTTATTCCAGGTGAGATTGGAGAGTACCGCAAAGAGGAAGAGCGTGAATTATTGGCCGTAGGCCATCTATCGACAGAATAATCCCAGCAACGCGGGGGCCGGATAGGGTTATCTGGCTCCCCATAAAGAAAGGAACAACAAACCTATGATCAATTGGATAGAGTATGACCCAACGAATCCGCCGCAATCATCTAAAGACTACTTTGTTATCTCAAGTGGAACACATCCATGGTGTGCGTATTTAGACAGCAGAAAAGGGTGGATGGTGGGCAATGTAGGTCTGAATAATGTCACTCATTGGGCACCCATCAACCTACCAGGGGAGGAAGACAGACCATGAAACTGATAGACGCAGATAAGCTTAAGCGGCATGTGCTGGCTAATTGGGAAATGGAACGATATGCAGAAACAGGAGCATCAGAATACCGCGCTGAAGTATGGGGCGAACTTTATCAATCTCTGCAGTCCGAAATGTTTGACCCCACACCACCAGTACAGCCAGACACCGAAGAATATCGGATAAAGGTACGACATAAGACGCATCCAAGTTGGGGAATAGGTGTAGTCACTAAAATAGCCAATGGCGGCAGACGTATGATATGTGAGTTCCCTAATGCTCCTGAGTACAACGGTGGATATTTATATGCCAACAAACTGGAGGTAATTAAATGACCAGCGCTAAGAAACAGCACCGCCGTATATCCCCTATGCCGGTAGTATCCAGTTTCCCGCCGCCTAACCGCGAGACCGTACACAGCGAGGTTACCACATACGTACTGACGGAGGAGCAACTAGCCGAAGTGATAGCAAAGTACGGACCGCCTACCCGTCCATACGGCAGCTACAGCAGCATAGCCACACCGCACAAACGCCAGCAGGGAGGAGGTAACCCACGTGGTACAGTTCGAGATAAAAGTAAAGCCAATGGGAAGCGTCCGCATGACCCAAAAAGGAAAGTGGAAGGACCCGGCAGCACAAAGGTATCTGGACTATAAGAAACTGCTGGGTTACGAAGCAAGGAAGCATATCAAGTCACCGATGCAGCAGCCCATTATAGTTACAGCGGACTTTTATTACCCTTTACCGAAGGATACCAGCAAGAAGAAACGCCAACTGGCGGCAGAAGGTAAATATCGGCCGGTGGTGAAGCCGGACATCGACAATGCCGCAAAAAGTGTGATGGACTCGCTCAACAAGATAGCCTATGAAGATGATAACCAAGTGGTCGGACTTATCACGAATAAATATTATGCAGATGAAGCTCGCATTGTAATTAAAATTGAGGAGTGGATCGCATGAAGGATACATGGTTAGGCATCGGACTAGATTACATCCTTATAGACACCTGCGGGTCGATTACAGCCATTATTAAGCCAGTCCGCAACCAAGTGACGGGAGAGATACAAACAAGCCTTACAGGGGCGTATACGAGGTATAAACCGCCTGACCGAAAAGACAACAAAAGTGCATAAAATATTACGTTAAACTACGAAAAAAATAACAAAACTGTCGGGAAATATAGTATAATTATAGGTAATAAAACAATTTGGTCATAAAGGGGATTTGACAATGTCGGAATTGCAAATATTAACGGATGAAATGATCAAGGCTAACGAAGAAATTGACTTCTTTGGCACGGCGCTCCGGCCCTTCTTTGAAACGGATGTTGCGTATGCGGCTGTGCGGTCTGTGGTGATGTCGAAGATTTTCAGCCAGATGGATCTTCAGGCGGAAGTTGAGTCCAAGGCTGAGGAAGCAGCGGAGACGGCAAAAGGAGAAATCGCTGAGCTGTGCGTACAACTCGAAGAGAGAGACGTAATCATCACCGGGCTGAAGCAAGACAACTACGAGCTGAAACTGTTGGCAGAGGACAACGGCAAGAAGAGAGACACGGCATACAATGAACTGCTGGAAGCCAGACGCACAATCGATGAGCTGAATGATAAGATTTCAGCAGCCACGTTAACAGTGCCTAAGTCACGTACAAACGTTGAGGGAGATAAATCAGTAGAGTTGTTCAAACAATCGTTGCCGGCCATCTATGACGTGCAGAATCATCCAGACGACAACCGAAAGTACATTGCCAAGCTTGCCGCAACGGACGAACTGGTAGAAGGACTGTGGATCTACAAAAACGGCAAACATCGGGAGGTGTCCGCTGAACAAGCGGCTACGTTTCGAACCGAGTACCTGGACGCGCAACAACCGGCGCCTGCTGAAGAGGATCATTCATACGATATTCCCGACATCACAGCCGAAGTAGCTTACACAGCACCGGCCTTTCGTGCCGAAGAGAGCCCAACCGGTGGACTGGATCAAGACCACGCTGGTGTGGAGATGGCAGGAGAAGAAGTTACACCCGAAGCCTTCAGACAAGCGCTGGAACGCATAAGTGCGCTGGAGTTGGCGGTATTTTTGGACAAGGGAGAGGCGGCCTAACGGCTGCTTTTCTCCTTATGCAGGAGGGCAAAAGAGTTCGGCACAAATCAGGCTTAACCGGAAGGATCGTAAGTATCACAGAGTGGGTATACGTATTAATAGACGGTACATGTACGGTGATACCTTACCCTGCCGGGAGCCTGGAAGTGATTAAGGGGGATTACGAAATGGAACACAAGTGCAAAGAGAATGATACTTTAAATAGACTTGGTGAATGCCGTGTGCAAAAACAAGGTGGAGAATGGGATGTTAGCGTAGACGATGGCAGCTGCCACTTTACACCTAACTACTGTCCATTTTGCGGAACTAAGCTAGAGTAATTCATATTATCTATAGGGGGGATAACCATGAACTGGAAGGAGTCATACAACGACATATGCGCCGAGCTACAGATGATGAAGTTGAGGGAATTCGAACTTCGGAAGCAATGGGAGGCTGCCCAGAAAGCAGTGAAGGAAGGAAAACTCCCTTCAAGCATCTACTGCCATATAGATCTAGTAAAGGGACTAGAACTGTATGATAAGGCTGCTGAGAAGCTAAACGAGTGTGTGGATGAAGTCATGAGGCTGGAAGGCATCAAGCGCCAGTATGAGTCGTACATGGACCAATTCACGGGACTGGATAATGTAATATTGTCCAAACGTGCGCAAGGGTACAGCCTGAAGGAAATCGCCGCACATACGGGACATTCATACGGATATATCAGAAATAAAATGGCGCAACATGACAAAGTAGTGACAACAAGTGCAAAGGCATCGTGATATAATGCTATTATGAGGAATTGGCGACCAGTGACGCGCGGACTGCCCCTGTTGCCGATTCCCCATCTCACTTGGATGATTCACTCCTTCCCTTGGCGCTGACGAGAGTTGGCGCTACATTTTATCGAAGTCGGTTAATGGTAAACCAACGGTCTCCAAAACCGTGACTGGTGGTTCGATTCCATCCTTCGGTGTACATCAGCAACACCCATCCATAACGCGCTAATGCGCACACTTCGATGTTAGGGATGGTTTGCATATATGGCTCCCAGAACGTAACCGGGGAGAGGAAGACAAAGTGGAAACGTCCGCGCTGGCTCCGGTGTACCCAGCACTAGTGGAGAGTGATGGCATAATGCCGTTGCTCTCTTTTGCATTTGCGCGTAGCGCCATCGAGACGACCGAAATACTAAGCGAAGCGAGGCCGGATAGGGTTGAGGCATTCAGAAAGGTACTTAGCAATCACTTTTATCCTAATGTTGGTGATATTGATCGAGGTGGTGAGATAGATGGAAGAGGTATATCTGCATATTGGTAATGGTGGAGTAACCTTCAGAGCAGGAACAGACAAGGACAACATGCTGGGAATAGAGGTTACGGCTACACATTTCGGAAATACCACGCAGTACATGCACATTCACACGGATGCCGAGAGCATGCGAAAGATTGGCGAAATGCTAATCGCGGCATCTGAACAAACGCATGAAGTGTACTGCTGTGCAGCTGAAGCACAAAAAGAAACGGAAAATAGTGCATTAAGTGCAAGCGAAATGCTCTAAATAACGGTGTTATACCAAACGGATATGTAAATAAGTGCAAATTTGTGGATTAGAGGGAGGTGGAGACATGATCGGAGAAATGAAAGACCTTAATACATCAGCGAAGCATCTATTACCTGTAACCATCAATAAGCAAACTGAAGATTACATGATAGATGGCATCACGCTCACTGTAGAGCAAGCCAAGCAGATTGCACATGCCTACAGTCAGTATCAGGAATATAAAGGGTAGGAGGTGAACACAATGGCAGGAGGCAGACCAAGCAAATACTTCAGCAATGTTGAACCTAAACTCCTGCTCATTGAAGCGTGGGCAAGGGATGGATTGACGGATGAACAGATAGCTGCAAACCTTGAAGTGGCTTACTCGACATTCCGGACATATAAAGACGACTATCCGGCATTGTCGGCGGCCTTAAAAAATGGTAAGGAAGTCATTGACATCATGGTCGAGAACGCATTGCTTAAGGCAGCGCTTGGTTATCAGTACGAAGAGACGAAGGAAACGGAGGATGGATTTGAGCGATCTACAAAGGTAGCCCATCCGAATACCACGGCGTTAATCTTCTGGCTGAAGAACCGTAAGCCTCGTGAATGGAGAGATAAACAGGAACTTGAACACAGCGGAAACGTAGGCGTTAAGATCGTAGATGATATCCAATGAGATTGTCAGAGGTGATTGCTCCGTCATTCCATCCGGTTCATCTCGATGTAAAGCGCGGTAATCATACGCACTACTGGCTAAGAGGTGGACGCGGTAGTACGAAGTCCTCGTTTGTAGCAATAGAGATCATATTGGGTATCATGTCCGACCCTAATGCAAACGCAGTAGTCTTGCGTAAGGTCAAAGATACGTTGAAGGAATCGGTACTAGAGCAGCTGACCTGGGCTATTGAGGTGCTGGGTGTGGAGGACTATTGGCATGTTCCAGAGGCAAAGTTAGTCATCACTTACACGCCAACAGGCCAGGAGATACGCTTCAGAGGTGCTGACAAGCCGAAGAAGATCAAGTCCATGAAGTTCAGCCGTGGATACACAAAGTTCATTTGGTATGAAGAAGTGGATGAATTCAACGGCATGGAAGAAATCCGTATGATCAACCAATCCTTAATGCGTGGTGGGCCAAAGTTCACAGTGTTCTATTCGTACAACCCGCCAAAGAGCGCTAATAACTGGGTGAATGCAGAAGTTACCATGACCAGACCTGACCGCCTGACACATCACAGCACATACCTGACAGTTCCGATGGATTGGCTGGGTGAGACATTCATAGTAGAGGCTGAACACCTAAGAGACACAAAACCAACGGCCTATGAGCATGAGTATCTGGGCGAGGTGACCGGTACTGGTGGTGAGGTATTCGACAACGTGCAGATCCGAAAGATCAGCGATGAAGAGATATCAGACTTCCACAATATACGCCGTGGCTTAGACTTTGGGTATGCGATTGATCCGCTGGCTTATCTGGTGATGCATCATGACCGCAAGTATAAGCGTCTGTACATTTACCATGAACTGGTGAAGGTTGGTCTTAGCAATCGTGAAGCCAAGAACCATATAGCAGCCGAGAACAAGATAAACGCTCAGATATATGCAGACTCCGCAGAGCCTAAGAGCATTCATGAGTTGATCCAGTATGGACTTAGAGTGTTCCCGGTTAAGAAAGGCCCCGACTCAATAGAGTACGGCATCAAATTCCTGCAAGACTTGGAGGCGATCATCATTGACGATGAACGTTGCCCCGAGACAGCGCGGGAATTTTTGACGTATGAGCTTGAAAAGGATGCTAACGGGAACTTCAAGGCGCGGTACCCAGATAAGAACAATCACTCTATTGATGCCACGCGGTATGCATTGAATGACGAATACATGAAGCTCAGACCTGAAAAGCCGAAGACGATTAAACCGCATGGTAGTTTCTACGGCACAGAGCTTGAGGATATGGGATACAAGAAGACAGATATACGGAAGGTGAAGTAATATGCACCGAGTGAAAGTTACCTACAAGTCTGGCCGTGTTGATCATGTGGAGTCTGATGGGTACGAGGACATAGCCGAACTAATACAGGACATAAGCACTAGTCACTTCTATCTGCATACAGGCGGAGCAGTCAATGTAATGGAAGTTGAGAGTATCAAACCCGCCAGTACAGCGAAGATGGACATTAGGAGGTTGAAATAATGGACAGCTGCCCAATATGCTTCAGCCACAACATAAACAAAGCACGTAATGACTGTGGCCACTTTAAAGCGGATGGTATCAAACCAATCCGAATGTACCAGTACCGATGTGGATCATGTGGTTATGTCGGCACATATGCAAAGGATGATGATAAATGATCTATGCTGCTGTGCTGCTGGTAGGCATCATAACAGGCTATCTGATGGGCCGGGAGACACGTGGCAAGCCTGTTGAGCGCAAACCAGAGGATAACACCATACTAGTCAAACGCAGCCGTACGAGCCTCAGAAGCCCGTTGCAGACGAACAAGGTAAGCTATGAGGAATACAAGCTGAAGGACTCCGGCCTATACGATGTGGTCAGGCCAAAGGGTCGCAACAATACAGACAAGGTAGAGGTGGGCAGATAGCCTGCCTTTTTATTTTGCATCAGGAGGTGATGGGAATTGGCGGAACTATTGAACAAGGCTGCTTTCAGGATGAATGATGAAAAGTCCGAGAAGCGCCGGGATGTGCAGAGTGAGGAAGACTGCAAACTCGCAGACAAACTTCTGGACTGGTACCGCAGCTCGTACCTGGACAAGGACAACCGAGGGCTGTTCGATAAATGGGAGACCATTGATGCTTATTGGGAAGGTGATGCTAACGATCCTGAGAGCGACACGGACCCGGGCAGCAACACAAACATTATCAATCCAAATGTGGAGGGCCAAGTGGCCTATCTCATAGAGCAAAACCTTGCGGTACAGACAAGAGGGCGCGGACCTTCAGACGTTCCGTTTGCAGACATGGCACGCATCGTGCTGGAGTTCGTGAAGGATCAGAACAAGATGCGTCGCAAGCTTGATGTACATGAGCGCCGGAGGATGAAGTTCGGAACAGGGATATTCCGGGTGCTGTTTGATCCAGACCTGCTGGACGAGATGGGACTGCCAGTGATTGACCCTTGCAACCCAGCTTATGTCTTTACAGATCCCAACATCACGGACATTTACAAGGTCAATGAGGGACGATTCCTGATTGAGACCATGCCAAAATCCATATCATCCGCACGGCAGAGCCTAATATACGATGAAGACTTGGTAGACGCGATTGAACCGGGATATGAACCCATGTTCACCTCAATGCTATTTGGTGAGGATGACGGCGAGAATGATTCGCTCAGTAAGGACCATTACCTGCACATGCTGGTGTGGTTCCGGGATAAGGTGCCGGTGAAGGACAAGGATAAAGACGATAACGAGGAACCAAAAGATACGGACGAGGACAAGCCGGAGAAGAAGAAAAAGGTTAAGTACGAATGGCGCATGCGACTGGTGGAAATGTCCGGTTGCGGCGTTATTTTGCGTGACACGAAGGATGATGACGACTTTGTGATCCCGGGTAACCGGTTCCCGTACTTCTTCACACCGGACATGTACCGTGAAGGCACCACATGGGCCAAGGGTACAGCTGAGTTGCTGGTGAACACTCAGGACCTTATCAACGACATAGACGACCAGATCCGCATTAACGGCCGTCTCACAGGCAACCCCCAGCGATGGGTTAACACAAACAGTGGTGTGGATCCTGACAAGGTAACCAATGAGGGCGGTCTGGTGATCCCTACTGACCTTACAGGCGAGCAGTCTATGGGCTTCTTTGATCCGCCAAACATGCCAGCGTACATTATCCAGCGCCGTAATGATGCTATTGGCAACGAGCGACAGATACAATCTCGCTTTGGGGATCAGCAGATGGGCGTGCAGCAATCCGGGGTTGATACAGCCACAGAGTCCTTGGCTATCCAGCAAGGTGCCAATGCAGGTGTGACCCATAAGAAGATGCTGCTGGAAGAGACTCTCGGGGATATGTTCGAATACATCCTGGATCTGGTCATGGAGTACTGGACAGAGGAACAGGCTTTCAGAGTGACAGAACGCGAGGATAACTTCGAATTCTTCCGCCCAAGTGATCTGAAAGAAGTGCCTGTTATGGTTCCAGCTACGACAATGTATCAACAGATGTTCATGCAGCGCCTACAAGCCGAGGGTATGCCAGCAGAGGCCGCACCGCAATATATGCCTCTAAAGGATGAACAGGGGCAGCAAAAGCAAACCAAGCGCGCCGCATTCGATGTATCCATTACTGTAGGTTCTGGCCTGCCAAGCAATAAAGGATTCGTATACACCTTGATCCGCGAGGCATTCAGAGACGGCGTTATCCCGGCTCCGACCTATGCCAAGTTGCTGCGTGAGTATGCGGGACTGCCAATCAATGATGACGATGTACAGGCGCTCACGCCACCACAACAACCGGCAATGGATCCCATGGGCAATCCGTTGATCCAGGGACTAACCGGTCAGGGAGCGCCACAGCAGCCGGGACTCAGCGTAATGACAGGAGGTATGGGAATGTGATTACCCGCAGCGTAACGATGGACCAATACAAGATACATGCATCATCACATCCTCTGATCGGTGGGACAGGTGGCATTAAAAAGCATATTGAACACCCGGTATGCCCGTACTGTGAAAAGATTGCTCTACGCACCAAAGGGTGGGAAGTAAACCGCACAGCGCATTGTCCGGCGTGTGGATGGACTGGCCGGGCCGATAAACTGCTTAACGAATATTTGCAGGATAATCTGCACAGGAGGTGATACTATGGACCATTTGAATACAACGGATTGCTGCAATCATACATTTACCTTTGCTGACCTTCAGGGACGTGTACTGACACAGGTACAGGCGCTGGGTACAAACTTTAAACGATATGGTGGTAACGCCAAATACTTCGGCCGGACACAATGCCCGGAGTGTAAGAAGAAATACCTCATGTGGCTGATGCCGAAGTCACCGAACTACAAGGTGCTAACGATCAGCGAAGATACTACAGAGGAAAAGCTGAATAAACGAATCAAAGCAGGCGCAGCCAACTAGGTTGCGTCTTTCTTATACCCATCTGAGGGGATGCCTCAGAATTCGGTGACAGCACACCGCCCAAAAAACTCTAGTTATCGGATCTGGCGAAAATCCGCATCATTCGTGGGCGACACGCTTAAAACGCAGGAGGTATATGCATGAAAACATCACGGCTACCTATGAATCTTCAACTCTTTGCAAGCAACTCGGCAGAGGTAGATGGGGAGACATTCGAGATTGAAGAAGATGTGGCTGAACTGGATTACGAAGTAGATGAGAGTGGCATCACTATCCCGGATGAAGAGGAAAAGAAAGAAGAATCTTCAGAAGAACATATAGATGCTGACGAATCTGACGCGGAGGATGAAGGTGCAGAGCATGAAGATCCCAAGCCAGACGGCAAAGGCAAGAACACCACAGGTAACGCTGTAATCGCCGAACGCCGAAAATGGCAGGAACGCCTTAAGGCAGCTGAAAAGAAAGGCAGTCTTGCTGACAAGCTCCTGCAAGCCACGGGAGCGCAGAGCCTGGAGCAACTAGAACAGCAACTGGACGGCCTGAAGGTTCGCCAGTATGAGGACCAGGGCTACGACTCTCAAACAGCTATGATGCTTGTGGATATGCAGCGCAAACAGGAAACGCTCAATCAGCAGCTGCGTAAACAGCAGTTTGATAATGAGGTCCAGTCACTCAAGTCCGATCCGTTCTATGGTGACATTGAGGACTGGCGCGATGAACTGGAACCCATTGCCGCACGCACTGGACAGACTCTACAAGCTGCGTATATGGCCCTGCGTGGCCGTGAGCGCATGGAAGAATACAAACGGGAGATTGAGCAGCGTGCAATGGCTGAACGGTCCAAGAAACGAAGTGCAAAGGTGGATACATCTGCTGGCGGTGGTAGCGGTGTGAAGAAAAGCAACCGCGTTCAACTCTCTGCGGATGAATTGGCTGTGGCTAAGATGGCTGGAATGTCTCCTGAAGATTACTACAAACACAAGAAGAAATGAGGGGTTTAAATGGCTAAGAGAGCATATTTCATCGGTTCGCTAGATGGTAGCGCGCCAATTTATAAAGAGGTGCCGGTTAATATCAACCAAACCATCGTTCACGGATCAATTGTGGTCAAAGCAACAAACAAAGCTTCTGTAGCGGCTGCGGCTGCGGCGGCAGGCACAGTGTGGGGCGTGGCTGTAGGTAACCTCACCACCGGGGGAACAGTGACGGATGCAGACCGCGTAAAGATTGATGTTAATCCGATGAGCGTTTACTCGCTGATGCTTAACACTACAGGTACAAAGACCAGTGTCACCAAGTCAGATGTAGGCACCCTGTATGACTTGGGTGGTAATGCTTGGACGGCAAACCTAGATGATACAACGGGCGGTTACCTGGAGTTGGTGGACACTCAGACGTATCCAGGACGAGCCAAATTCTTGATCAAAAATCGCGTACAAGTGGTCTAAGGGGGATAACACACAATGAAAATGACAAGAGATAATTTCCAATCGTTGCTGACACCTATTCACAATAAAATCATCTGGGATGAATACAATTCCCTTGAAACACAGTACACGAAGGTATTCCGCACAGAGACCATGCGCAAGAAGGAAGAGACCTTCCCTCACCTGGGTGGCTTCGGTCTGTGGGAACAAAACACTGAGGGTAACACGATCAATGAAGACGAAATGTCTGAAGGTCCAACCGCTCGCCTTGAGGCGCGCCGGTTCGACAAAGGGTATTCCGTCACTTGGGAACTTACCCGTGATGATCTGTATGGTGTACTCAAAGGCCGTGGTAAAGATGGATCTGCTCAGATGTTGGCACGCGGATTCCGTGCTACGCTGGAGACAGACACATCAAACGTTTTGAACAACGGATTCACGGTATCCGGTTATGACGGTGTGCCATTGTTCAGCGACGCGCATCCTCTGATCGACTCTACATTATCTGGTGACAACCTGATCACTGGTGAATTGACTCCTGAGAATCTGAAGCTTGCAATGACACTGATGCGTCAGCAGCGTGGTGAGGATGGAATCCTAATCCAGGCGCGTCCAAAACAACTCATTGTCGGTCCTGAAAACGAAATGACTGCACTGGAAATCACCGGATCTCTGAACAAAGCTTATGAAATGTCTAACACAAAGAACGTCATTCAAGGTCTGGAAGTCGTGGTTATGGACTACATCACTGGTCCTAAATGGTTCCTGCGTGATCCTAACTTTGACAACCTGCTGTTCGGATGGAGAGATAAGGTATTCTACGATTCCCAGCAACTGCCGAAGACAGTAGACTTCTTCATGTTTGGATTTGCCCGGTGGGACTGCACATATGTTGACTGGAGAGGTTTGATCGGAAGCACAGGCGTAGCAGCCTAAAGGAGGGTAAGATATGCCAGCAGGTAAAGGAATTGTCCTTAATGACGGCCGGACGCTGTTTAGCTCAGTGGTCGCGAATGTTAAAGCCACAATTGATTTCCCCAGTGTTGATACCGGCGCTGGGGCCACATCATCCAATATCACAGTAACCGGCGCGGTACTTGGTGATCATGTGCTCGTAGCTCCGATTATTGACACTCAGGGACTTTATGTCTTTGGTTGGGTATCGGCTGCAAATACGGTCAAGGTGCGTGCAACAAACAACACGGGAGCAGCCGTAGACCTCGCCAGTGCCGTTTACAACGTCAAAGTGTTGAGGGGTTGATAAAACGTGGAAGGGACAAATGAAAAGGTCGTAGGCGTGACGGAGGTCAAGGTGAGAGCCAAAGCTGATGGTAAGTCAAACCGAAAGCCTCACCCATATGTGCAAGCTGCAAAGGTAGATGATGACTTTTCAAAAGCTCAGAAGACTTTTGCGGAAACGTTCAACAGCATGCGCAAGCATCTGATGGATATTGGTGAAATGGATAAGAAGTAAGGACGTAGGGGGGGGCGAAATGCCTCCCTTTTTTCTATATGGGGGTGAAATAATGCCAAGAGTAAGTGAATTAATTACCCAATCCTACCTGAATGGAGATGCTGGATTAGGTCAACTACCGGCACCATTCGAAAATAGATTCGATGAAGTTAATGCGCAGTTGGCGGATATAGCGATCAACATCGGCAGTTTAGGGGCGAGAGACGCAGCGACAGACCCGGCCTTCGACAACAAAGCTATATTTGATCAAGCCTTTGCACTATTACCCAATGGCGGAACAGTGATCCTTCCCACAGGCAAAGTATTTGTAACGGACACAATTCAGATTCCTTCGGGTATTACATTAGATCTCAACGGCTCTACACTTAAGCTTAAAAGTGGCGTGGCGCAGTATCATAACGTAGTTAATATCGGTGGAGTTACAGAAGCGGTAAACGTCACTGTCCGGAACGGTAAAATCGACGGCAACCGTACAGGTCAGACAGAAGACTTTTATCACTATGGTATATATATACTGACCTGCAACGGAGTTACCGTCGAAGATGTGGAGATTGTGTCTTGTGACGGGGAAGGACTGTATATCGGATATACGGGATTCCTGGCCCGAAATGTAAATATCAGAAATATTAAACTGAGTGACAATACACGGAATGATTGGGCGATCGTGAATGTGAATGGACTGTATGCCGACACAATTATAATTGATAGCATTGCTTATAACTCTGCCAGCGTTGATTTTGAATTTCACGGTGATGGAGACTCACTTAGAAATATCTACATCAATAACCTGAGTGTTCATTCGAATGTGCAGCCCGTGAAAATGCTCACTAACGATAAGGCGGGCACACTCGAAAACATCAATATTTCGAACATTACGCTTACAGGGACGAAAGGTTTGGCTGCGCTCAATTTCGATAATGTGAAAATTACCAACCTAAAAACACAGGGACCCATTGAGTTTATCGGCTGCGAAAACTTTGATATCGGCGGGTTGGAGAGTAAGGGAGTAACGGGGAACGGCGTCTATGTATACCCCTCTGCCGCACCTAGCGTGGTTAAAAATCCGAAGAACATCACAATGACGGGTTTGGATATCAGTGGAGCTTCAGGAACTGGCTTCATCTTGCAGGGCGTGAAGACGGCGAGAATATCAGCGCTGCGTTCCTACAACAACGGCACGGACGGTATTGGCGTCTTCTTTAATAATGATGATGTGTGGCTGACCAATGTAGTGACAACCGATACACGATCCAGCGGGAAGACGCAGAAATACGGAATTAACTTTCAGGGTACAAATACGAAGCTGTCGTTCATTAATGTGATCGCTGACGGAAATCTGACAGGAAGCTATCAAAATTTCCCCATAGTTGCCTTCGAGGTTGGTCCATCAGTGTACCGTTACATTAGTCCGGACGGGTTGAATTCATTTGCGCTGGCGTTAGACAATCTATTTAACCTTCGCTGGCCGGGACAACTACAAGCCAAGCGGTACTGCATTACTGCTCAAACTGCATCAGCTAGTGTCAATGTCGGAGAGATATTCGAAGACACGGACGGCGGATTAAAATATGTTAACCGTGCGGGAGTGCTTAAAAAGACGGATAATCGCGTATCTGTCCCTGCATCTGCCTCCGCAACAGGATCGGTAGGGGATTGGGCAGCAGATTCCAGTTATTTTTATATCTGTCACGCCACAAATACATGGAAACGGGTCGGCATTTCGACCTGGTAGGGAGGACGCTATGGCGCTTATTCAAAAGATCACGCTTGAATCCGGCATGACGATAGAACAAGCCTATATTCGGGTGCAGGGCGTGAATGGCAATAAAGATCTGGCTTCGGTCAGCCTTGAAATATACGTATCGCAGCCATTGTGTGAAGAAGGGAAAGCCCCGGCCGGATACAGAAGTTATAATTTCACCCCTGATGACAGCGAAGACGCTCTGCGTTGGGACAAACAGGCGTACGAGTACTTAAAAGCCCTACCTGAATTTTCGGAATCCGTTGATGCCTAGTAGGACCCTACTACGCAATAGAAAGGAGTGAATCACCTTGCCATCCGTATCCGATTTGCTCAACACGATAGACACCACATACCGTAACAGCTACAGTCAAGCACAAAAGATTCAGTGGATGAATGAGACACAGAGGCAGATATTCCAATCCGTCAAGCACGAAGCACCACCGCATACATTTACCACTATCGCAAACATCTCACAGTATGACCTGCCAGCCGACTGCGATCCCAAAAATATCAAGAGTGTGGTCATCCAGCGCGGCATGTACCCGCAGTTTGATTACGATAATCCAACATTCGATGAGTTGCAGTTCGTTTCTATCGACTCTAATCGGTACATTGACCGCACGGGACACTGGTACAGCGTTGTAGAGAACAGCAAACTCTTCCTCAACCCTTTACCGGAGACACACAACGAAGGGTTGGTCGTATATGTCTACTACAACAAAAAGCCTGCTGCGCTTACACTCAACTCTGTACCTGACCTGGAAGAGAGCTTTCATGAGCTTCTTATCCTCGGCTGCCTGGAACGCATCGCCCGGGCGCGTGGAGAGTATGACGACAAGAACGTGTTCGCGAACGATTTCCAGGCGCTGCTGAGAGAATACCAAAAGCAGTACCGTGAACCCTACCCTGAATACAGTCCTCCCAAAGACATGCTCCCTAATCGCAGGGGGCATTCTTTAGTTAACAACCGCGGCCGGCGCAGAGTATATCCTGACGGACTGATCCCGTATTGAGGTGATATCATGGCAGTACTTAACGTGAAAACGAATAAAAGGCGCGGAGAGAGCAATTTTAGTGGCGGAATCAATACGGAGCAGTTAACGATGGATGTCGCCGACACCGAATCTACGGATGAATACGGCTGGGATACGGACAACTACCCTAGCCTAACCACCCGTAAAGGAAAAACGTCCTACGGGGCTTCTGGTGGTGCTCAGACACGCATGATTGCTTCGCTGGGCAATGCTCAACTACTCCGGGCGGTAGGTGGAACCATCCAGCGCGACAATTCCGGTACGTGGACGACCATAGGCAGCATGACAGACGCTTATTTTGACACAGCGAACTTTGAAGTGGACGGTGTTCCCTCCATTATCTTCGTCAATGGTGTGGACGCACCGCGATACTGGAACGGCACCACCTTCGCCACGCTGGGCGGAACTCCACCAGTAGGCAACTACATCACAGCAGATCCATCGCGGGTGTTTATCGCTAAGGGTGATGTGCTGTACTTCTGTGGATTCCAACAGCCTGCGGACTGGAGCAGCGCCGAAAACAGTGGGTCCGTGGAATATTACACATTCGCGGGTGGAGACATTACAGCCCTATATGGATACCGAGATATCAAGTACCTGTTTAAACGCGATAGCATGGCAGGCCTGTACGGGGTCAATTACTTTGATTACAAAATCGTGGAAATCTCTAATTCTATCGGCTGTGTCAGCAATCGAACGGTCCAGGAGGTCAACGGACGCCTGATCTTCCTCGGTCAGAATGATGTGTACCAATTCACCGAGGGGAATCCCACGCCGATCGGCAGTAAGGTCCGGTCCTACCTGAACCGCATTAATCAAGCTCAGATCGACAAATGCAATGCTTTCAGCGATGAACATCGGTATTATCTCAACCTTGTCATTGACGGCGCATCAGAACCTAACATTCGGCTGGTGTTCGATACCCGGTATAACATCTGGCGGGTCTGCGCTCTGGGGGAAACCTTCCGTGCCGGTGAGCAGTTCAACAATGTTCTATACGTAGGAGACGCTTCAGGACAGACCTACAAGGTCAATACAGGCACCACAGACAACGGGGCTGCAATCCCTTGGCTAGTCACCTCCAAGGCCTTTGACGAGGGAATAGGAGAGGCTGAGAAGGAATACAAAGAGTTGCACCTACAGGGTAACTTTCCGGACGGAACAACATTGACCGTCAGCGTCTCAATGGCAGACCGCGGGGAATCATTTGTACCTATCTCTTACAATCCACTCGGCACCGGGTCTGTGTCGCTCAACAAGAATCTCATTATCCCACTGGACACCATCCCACTCACCTACTGGATGCGCTACAGGGTAGCTGGTACCGGTCCTGTCTCCATCTACGATTTGCAGCGTTACTTTAAAGTCTGCCGTGTGCAGCATTAAGGAGGATTTATGCCTACACCACAAATACCTAAAGTAAGCTCAGACGCTACTCTCGATGAACTGAGAGACGGAATCATCGGTACGCACCGATACTTAACCTATCTACTCTCCACCCTGGACACACTGAACATCAACCGGCTAGACGCTAAAGTCGTAATCGCAGAGAGCATCACCGCCGGGAAGCTTGCGGCAGATTCCGTGGAGACCAAAAACCTACAGGCTGGCGCCATTACAACAGAAAAGATCAACGCTGGCGCCGTCACCGCAGATAAAATCACGGTTGGTCAACTGTCGGCAATCACAGCAGACCTGGGGCATATCACGGCCGGATTGATCGAGTCTATAGAAATCTATGGATCGTATATTGCCACTCGTAGAAATGCGTTCCCTAGGGCTGAGATCAATAACACCGGGGACTTGCTGGCGGTTTACACGGATGCGAACAATTACTTAACTGTAGAACCTGGTATTACCAATGAACCTACGATTACATTTCGTAACGGCGGGGATGTCATTATGATTCTTGGACCTGCATTTGGATTTACGGGACTACTAGCAAACACTACTCTTGTGGTAGGCTCCCAATCAGGGTTAACTAATATCATATGTGGAAGCTCTGGGTATGTTGCTGTCCCTTCCTGGAGTAAAGTATTAAATTCTGAAACAGCGGTAACTTTACAGGATGAACTAGACGCAATCTGGGCTGCGATAGCAGGAAAGGCGAATATTTCGCACAGTCACTCAGTTACGATTCCTAACCATAACCACGGAAACCCTGATAACTTGAATAGCGGTGGTGGAACATTTACAGTTTCCTGATTGCAAAATATACCAGCATTCGCCGATAATAAAAATAACTATTATTTAGGGGGATGTTATTTTGAAGAAATTTGTTTCTGGTGTTATTGTTGGCGCCTTCTTGTTCGCGGGTGTATCTGCATTTGCTGATTCTTCAAGTCTTATCGGACAAAAGGTACAAGGATTGTTCGCTGTAGAAAAGGGTGGTACTAAAATAGCAGACGCTGTAATCATCAACGGATCAGCCTACGCTCCGGTGCGCGCGGTATCACAAGCAGCCGGGGTGGGTCTGACTGTAGAAGGGAAGACTATTAAAATGAGCGAACCAACCGCAACGCCAGAAGTGATGGCTAATCCTGAGCCAATGGAAACACCTACTTCAGTAGAAACCACCAATAGGCCAACGATTTCTCCTGAAAAGGCTAAAGAACAAAAGATTGCTTCTTTTAAAAGTAAATTAGCTACTATAGCTGGAAGTATCGCAATGACTGAAGCTCAACTCAGAGACAAACCCGACAACGTTGAGTATCAGAAGAAACTTGCCGACCTAAAGGCGCAATATGCTGAACTCCAAGCCCAACTCGCGGAGCTGCAAGGACAATAAAAAGACCATACTCCAATAGAGTACAGTCTGCTATAATAATCCAGTACAACACACCTTGAGTGGGTGGCCCTCTCCGAAAGGAGGTGAGGCCATGAACATTTCGTTCGGTGAATTACTAACCTTCGGGATCTTTCTCGTAGCGTTGTTAACATACATCGATAAACGAAAATGACCCCACTCTATGGTATCCGCCAGGGTGTAGGGTCATTTCTTTGGTCAACACGATCCAAGAGGTGCTTCCACTCAAGATGCTTGTGCTGGAGACGGTTGGTGGACCGTCTCTATTTGAGTTTATCTTAACACAACCATTTTTATGCAGCAAGGACCAGGATGATACAAAAATAATCAAAAAGTATTGCCTACGGGTGATACACTGTAAGTAACATAAGATCGGACAAGAGGACTCCACACGGGGTCCTTTTTGCATGCAAAGGAGGGTAATTTATGGCAGTACTCACAAATAAACCGACTGCTGGAGCAGCGCCTAAAGTCCCAACAAGCACAGCCCAAGCTGTCGCAGCAACCAATCCAGCAGCGCAGGTCGCAGCCCCGGCTAACGTATCTCCTAATAGCGCATACGGCATACAAACCCGGCAAGCGCTCAACAACATGGGCGTGGATAATCAGCGGATCGGATTCCAGAACGGATATGTCACGATAGATGGGCAGAACATATTCAAGCCGGGCGTAAATCAGAACGGTGTATCTTACGTCAACCAGGCGATGTTGAATTCGCAACAGGGTAATATAAACCAATTGAATAACGCCTATAAGCTTACGCAGCAAGTGGTCAACCCGCAATCCGTGGTTAACCCTTACGATTCACAAATCACGCAGCAACTGGCCGCGCTTAACCAACCGGTAGCGGCCAATCCGTACGACAATCAGATTGCAGATGTACTAGCGCAGCTTACCCAACGTATCAACAACCCTACACCGTATGATCCTTACTCCTCACCGGAGTATGCAGCACAGCAGGCCGCAGCCCAGAGAGGTGCGCAGCAGAGTACACGGGCCGCGCAGGAGTCACTCGGGGCTTCCGGGTTTGGGCGATCTAGCAACCTTTCAGACCGAGCGCAGGGTATCCAGAATCAGGCGAATGAATACATGCAGTTGCAGGTTATCCCACAGCTAATCTCAGCCAATCAAGCGCAACAGCAGCAGGGATTGGCTAACTTATCCTCCCTGGTTAGCGCACTGTCCGGACAACAAGGAGTATATGAAAACCGAGCGCAGAGTGACCGGTCTAATCAGTATAATATCCTGGAAGCGTTGATGAACCAACAGGGAGTTAATGATACGCGGAGCCAAAATCAGTTCAGTAATGCGAACACAGCGCTGAACTATCTGGCAGATCAGAATCAGCGCGGCATCGATAACACTCGCAATCAGCGTAACGACAACCTGAATGCAGCCAACCTTGTGAGCCAGTTGACCGGCAGAGTGGTGAATCCGCAAACCGATTGGCAGGGTCTGTTTCGCCAAGCTTCCAACTCAAATGCACCGCTTACTGCAGATCAGCAGAATGCACAGTTTAACCAGAACCTTCAAACCAGACAGCAGACTTTCAACGAAGGACAGCAGAACTGGAGTAACCAGTTTGACCAAGCTAAGTTTGATGAAGACACACGCCGGTATGGTCTGGATTACGCGCTTCAGCAGCAGCAAATTAACATATCTGGCATGAATGCGAATACCTCTCGCACTGGAAGTGATGCCAGCATTGCAAATTCTCAATTTGGTCAGTTGATGGATGTGTGGAAGGCCAACGGAACGGCGCCCTCGGGATTAGAAGGTTTTGGGATTAAAGCAGGAACTCCATACTCTACAGGAGCAGCAGCAAAGGCGCAGGATGCCGTAACTGCTGAATCGTATGCTACATCATACCTAGATAAGAGTGTGAACCGTGACGATGATGGAAATATCACTAATCTTAATGATATAAAGGCTCAAATTCTACAATCTGGACTTCCGGACAGTGATATTGCAAAACTCTATTCTCGTTATGGCATTCCCCTTCCGGCTGGTTACTCGGGAAACTGAGTAGCCCCAGTACATCAGGATCAAAATCCAGTATTGGGGCTTATGACAACTACTATAAGGCAGCCAAAGATGCAAAGGGTAACTTCAAAGCTTATGGAAATGCAAGCAGTGCTGTATCACAAGCACTTAAAACTCTTGGACTCTCTGAGGATTGGTTGCAGCCTACGCTTGAATTGGTGGCCCGTGAATCATCGTTCAATCCTAATGCGAAGAATCCCAAATCTACCGCAGCGGGGTTATTTCAGTTTCTGGATGGCACCCGCAAAAACTACGGTGGCAGCAGCGTGAACTGGTCAGATCCATACCAGCAGGCGGTTGCTGGACTAAAGTATATTAAAGATCGTTACGGCAACCCGGTAAAGGCGCTTCAATTTTGGGATAAAAACAACTGGTATTAGGAGGTGCTAAAGTGGCTAGTGCATTTGATGAAGAACGTAAGAAGCTAGGAATTACCACATACAGCAATACTAAATCCTCCATGAGCGCATTTGATGCAGATCGGATGGATTTAGGATTGATGCCAGATACCAGACCAAAAGCAGAAGCTCGGCAGCTGGAACCACCAAAAACGCAAGCGCAATCTCACGACTTTGGAAACCGCGCCGGAGATATATTCTCCGGTAAGCTTCCAGCATCACAATTGCTTACCGTTGGTACTGGTGGTCCTAAAAATGCGAGTAACTTGTTGGATGCAAAAATTGATCCTAACACCGAATACGCTATTCAACAGAAGAGAATAAACAACACGCAGTCACCTTCAGACAACCCGATTATCACTAATATTGTTGAAGGCGTAAAGAATGCAGCAAGTAATCTGAACTATTTAACTCGAAACACAAAAGCAGGGAGGTTTGTATCCAACTCTCTTTCAGGTAATTCTGGGGTTGTACAGCGCGACTCTACTGGAAGCAAAGCAGCAGATAAGGTATCTGATGTCATAAATACATTCGTAACTCCACTTTTAGAGCAGTCAGGTGCTCCATATGGACAAGGGATCATTGGAAGCACTTATAAAGCGGCAGGTAAATTAGCAAACACGAAACCTGTAATGCAATATGCAGACTATTTAAGTAACTCGTTGCTTCGTAGTTCTCTTATACCAAATGCGAGCAAAGAAATAGCAGATAAAGTCGCAAGGGTGATTTTAACAGAGACTGTGGCTGGGGCCCCACAAGGAGCCGGTTTCGGGTTAATGCAGGGTCAGGACAGCACTGAAGAGATTATAAATAATGCTAAGTTAGGTTCAGCCGCAGGTGGTTTACTGGCTGGAGGAGGAGCTATATTATCTGAAGCAGCTGGTTCACTGGCTTCTGGTTTACGCGGTCGCGTTCCAGGACCAGCAGCACCTGAAATTGACACATCCACTTCTACCCTTGAAAGACAGGCGCGGCCATCTTCTGAAATGTCTGTTAGAACAAGTACAGCACCTGACTACACAGTCCCGGCCAACGATGCTGAGTATCAAACGCTGTTTAAAAGGATTCAGCAAGGAACGGAGGGCGGGAACCAATCGTTACTGTCTCGTGTCGCTAATGATATAAAATCCCGTGGCGGCCTACAGAGTGTCGATGAATTGAAGGACATCGGAGAGAACGTGCTATCGGCTAAAGCTCGCGGAATGAGTGAGACTGAAGCACTGGACCGGATGCAGAACTTCATTGAAGGATATGGTCCAGTTAAACAGACATCGGATATTGTTGTAGAGCCCTTGCAACTGGCTAGAAAAGATCAAATTCCACCATCAGACACACCAATTCCGGTTACTGAGGCAACTCCAGGAGCTCCGAAACAACGGGGGTTTACCGAGACGCTGAAGGCATCAGATAAGACACCAGAGCCACTTAAAGCGAAACTGAACAATGAATACCAGCCTATCACCAACCTGGAAACCGTCAAGGCTGCAAACGAACGTGTGGCCCGGGATGTGAGCAATGAAACAAACCGTATCCTTGGGACAACTAAATTCAGCGCAGAGGATTCTGTGGTTGCGCAGCGACTAATTGACCATTACAACAAGCAAAACAACTATGAAATGTCTGTTAATATTGCGGATAAAATCGCCACAGAAGCCACAAAAGCAGGGCAGTTTATCCAATCGCTGTCGATATATGACCGCCTTACGCCAGAAGGTGTACTGATCCACGCACGCCGGATTGCCAATAAGGTCAACGAGACAGCATCAAAGCTTGGCAAACAGGCTGAGGTTACGCCCAAGATGGCTGAAGATATTGTCAGCCTTGCGGGAGTCACGCAGAAAATGACCGGGGTTAAGGATCTGTCGAGCAATGTAATCGACATCCTAGAGAGAGCAAAATCAGGCGAAAAACTTACATCCAATGAAGCTAGCCAGTTGGAACGATTCGTGAAGGAATCTAAGCAGTTTATCAAAGAGACAACCAAACCTGCAAAGCCTCCCAAAGCGCCTACAGCGCCTAAAGATAAACGGGTTAGGGATAATGTGTCCTCATTCTTGGATGCTCAGGAACAGGCCGCTAAGGAGCGCTTAAGAGCAAAGGGAATACGTATTAGTTCGACCCCACTTGATATCTGGGCGGATTATGCTGTAATTGGTGCAGCTAAGATGGGAAAGGGCGTAATCAAATTCGCGGATTGGTCCGAGCAGATGGTTAAAGATCTGGGCGAGGATATTCGTCCGCAGCTTACACGGTTATATGAAAGCTCTAAAGATGCGTTTAACCTGACTAGCAAGAAGATAGGCCGGGAAACCATCAGTGATGCTGAACGACTTGCACAGAAGGTTATCAAGGAAAAACAGCTCACGGGAGAAGAGGCAGAATCCCTGCTGAATATTGCTCAACGTGTATCTGCGCTATCTGGTGAAGCCAAGCGTACCGCCTCCCAAGATCTACAAACGATACTCCAGTCGCTGGATAAGCCATCATTGTTACGAAAAATCGCCAGCGCACAGACACAGGCGCAACTCCTTAACCCGAAGACTCAGGTCCGTAACGTGCTGGGCAATGAGTTGTTTTATCGACTGGAGCGAATCAATAAGTATGTGTCTACGCCGATTGATATTGCTAGGTCCAAACTTACCGGATCTGACCGTACTGTTACCTTTAGAAGCTTCAATCAGGGTAAGTACTGGTCAAACTGGTTAAAGGGCGGCAGCGCCGGAGCGCGTGGGGTTAACATCAACGGTCTGGAGACGCAGTTTGACCTTGCAAGCCCTGCATTTACCGGGAAGTATAATCCTTTGCGGTACACAGAAAAAGCCCTTGGAGCGTCTCTCAGAAGCTTTGACAATGCAGCATATAGCCGGGCGGTTAATAAGTCTCTCGGAGAAATGGCAACGCTGGATGCAATCAACAGCGGTGTTAAACCTACCAAAGAGTATGTACAGAACTTCATCGCCAAAGCAGACGACAATGTGCGGCAACTTGCGGACAACTATGGTAAGTATGTGACCTTTCAGGATAACAATCTCATTTCTCAGGGACTGACCAAGTTCAAGCGTGGCCTGAATTTGGGCAAAGACTTCGGCTTCGGAGATTTGGTACTAAAGTATCCAAAAACACCGGGCGCATTGTTGGCCCGTGCACTTGAATACAGCCCGGCCGGATTTATTCGCAGTGCTTGGCAAGTCGCTAAGCCGATCTTTAGAAATGGTGTGGAAAAAGATCCTGCTGCGGTTGTCCAAGGGTTATCCCGGGCTATCATCGGCACATTTGGCCTTAGCGGGCTGGGATACTACCTGATCCAGAATGACATTCTGACAGGGCAAGCCAACAAAGACCGCGATATCAGATCATTGCAGTCAGCAGCCGGGCAGGGACAATATCAAGTCAACTTATCAGCGCTTGAACGATTTGTGAAGAGTGGATTTGACCCAAATGCAGGCAAAATCAAAGAAGGAGACCTTCTTTACAACTATGACTGGATGCAGCCGGTATCTGTGGCTATCTCAATGGGCGCAAATATCCAAAAGAACATGAGTAACAATGAATCAAAGGGCAAGGTAGCAACTGGTGCACTGGGTGCAGCGTATGACAGTTTTGCAGGCGGACTGAATACACTCACTGAGCAATCAGTGCTGCAAGGCTTGGCGAGAGCTGCTGAAGGTTACCCCGGCCAGACGGTGACGGATAAAATAGCCGATGTTCTGTCGGATGTACCGGCATCGTTTATCCCGACCATCTTTAATCAGGTCAAGCAACTCACTGACAATACCAAACGTGAGACAACAGATCCGACTTTGCTTGAACAGACGCTTAACAAGGCTCAGGCAAAAATTCCTGGGCTGGCTGGGAAACTGCCGAAGAAATACGATTCGCTGGGTAACGAACAGCAACACTACCAAAATAACAGCGCTGCGAACGTATTCCTTAATCCGGGATTCCCATCGCGTTACAAACTATCTGATGAGGCACGGATGATTGTTGATTTGATTGCAGAAACCGGAGACGAAGGAATTGCGCCGCGCGTGCCTAACAAGAAGCTTGACGGCACTCCACTTACCGGCGAAGAGTTCTCGCGTCTGTCTCAGTTGCAGGGTGAAAATACCCGGAATAGCTTGGGTAAAGTTAAAGAGTCTTTATCCAACAAGTCGAAGATTAAGAGCATCAAAAAGAAATTGACCACATCCGGCCAAAAAGCAAGAAAAGAACTCGAAAAAGAGTTCCCGAGATTGCAGGCTAAGCCATGAGGTATATTGAATTTGACGAAACCGAATTTCAAGATGGCCTAACCTTCTGGGCGCTGGACTGGATCGCGCACCTATACGGGGCAGAGATGGCGGAGTTACTTGACCCGGAGGTGGTGCCGGTAGATGTTAGCAATAATTCAGTATCTGTTATACGACCTGCCATACTTCCTGTACAAAACTGCGGATAACTTCAAGTGGGACGGGTTGATCATATTTACTGTGTACCAAATCGGACGAATCAGCGGAATGCGCCTCTTCAGAAATTACCTGGAGAGGCATTTTCCATATTTCCAGAGTGAGGAGGTACAGTTTAAGGCGTGGACAATCAAACAGGTCGTAAAATTGGGCGGAGATCCGTTCCTACCGCAAAAAGAATACCGTGGTGCTGGACGTTCAAAGAGATTGCCAGCGAGGAATTTAATTACATCATCGACATTATCACAGGGGGCAAGCGCCCCGGAAAGGCGGTACCCGATGAAGACAGTCATAATTGACGGTGGACACGGCAAGAAAGACCCGGGTGGAAATGGAGCTACCGGTAAGCTGGAGAAAGACTTTAATCTCTCCATGGTGCTGAAGATCAACGAGTTGCTGAAAAAGAACCCGGAGATTAAAGTAATCCTCACGCGCTCAACAGACGTATTTGTGGAGCTTGTAGATCGCGCCAAGATCGCCAATAAAGCGAAGGCAGACGTATTCCTGTCTATCCATGCGAACGCCGGTGAAGCATCTGCTAAAGGCTCTGAGACGCTATACACCAAGGACATGGACAAACCCTTCGCGACCATCATCCATAAATACCTGATGTCCGTAACCGGTCTGACCGACCGAAAATGCCGGTATCAGAACCTATCGGTATGCCGGAACACGACGATGCCCGCCGCGCTGATCGAGCCGGGTTTTTTAACGAATCCGGCAGAGGAAGAATTGCTCTTTAATGAAGAGTTTCAAAATCGGCTTGCTGTAGCGATGGCTCAAGGCATCTGCGAATACCTGGGCGTGCAGTACGGAGTACGAGTTACCCCGCCCGGTACGTATCCAGTACCAATATTGATCGGAGACATGTCACCGTTTGACGGGCTGCTGATCGAAGGTAAGAGTTGGGTCCCGGCTAAGCTAATCCTGAACGCCCTGGGCGCTCGCTGGTCCTACGCGCTGCGGAGTGTGTACGTAGGCGACACCAAGGTAGACACGAAGAACTATGATGGCACCAGCTACATTAAAGGTACAGACCTGCGGGACCTTGGTGTGGTCCGCAATGTATTTCTTGACCCGGATGCCGTCAACACCAAACGCGTACTCATTTACACATTATAAGGAGGGATTTAAAATGAATGATGCATTGAACCAAGTGCTGGCTTTGGCGACTGCCCTTACTGTATTCGTTACTGTGGTCCTGAACGGCGTGAAGGCTACCGTTACTCTTCCCAAGAACTTAATCCCTGTAATCGGTATTGCGATCGGTTTAGGAGTGGGCGCAGCATCGTACATCTTCACTGACTTGGAATTGATCTACCGTCTATGGGCGGGGGCTATTGCGGGATTCTCTGCTACAGGTCTGTATGAGCTACAGAAAAATAATCCGGGCACCACGAAATAACAAAGAGGCCATCCTTAACCGGGTGGCCTTTTTTCATGAAGTTATCCACATTGTGGACAAAAAAGTTACTCGGGTAACATTTCGGGTAACAAAATATACGGATACGCCATTATATAAACGTGAAGATGTTGCAAATCTATTCGCTACGAATTCCTTGTAAAAGTCGAAATAGTGGCTATTTACTTGGACGAGATGTATAGAACGCAAATATGTTGCAAACGTTGTATGATATAGTATACGAATGATCAATCTACTTGAAAGGGAGTACATACAGATGAGAGATGATCTTTGCCGGATCGGCATTATTGATATTGGTTCCAACTCCATACGACTTGTAATATATGACACGACACAGGCAGGCGGCTACAAAATCATCAAGGAATGTAAGTACTCTGCCCGGCTCAGCGAGAAAATTACGAAGGAAGGCAGGCTGGAGAAGAAGGATATGGATACGATTATCCCTGTTCTTCACCAGTTCAAGGAGATTTGTGATGATTTTGAAGTGGATAACATCCGTGCCGGAGCTACCGCCGCCATCCGTAATGCAGCGAACTCAGCCGAGATCATCACCTATCTGTCTGATGCTTCCTCCATCCGGATTGAAGTTGTCAGCGGGCATCAGGAGGCGTATTTCGGCTTCCTTGGGGTGATCAATGCTTTTGATGTCCAGGATGGCTTCGTGATTGATATCGGAGGGGGCAGTACCGAGGTGACCTTATTCCGCGGACGGCGTTATCAGCAGAGCATCTCGTTCCCGTTCGGTGCAGTGAATACGAATCAGATGTTCAGCCAGGGCGGCAACTGGAATGCAGACCAGATCCGCAAGCTGCAATTATACGTAACCGGGAGGCTGGTGGAGCACGACTGGCTTACAACAGGCGGTGGGCTGCCCTTGTACGGACTAGGCGGAACGCTGCGCTCACTGGCGAAGCTGGATCAGCGGAGCCGGGAGTATTCGCTGCCTAATTCCCATGGCTATGTGCTGGAGAAGGAGACGATCGAACGGTTCATGGAGGTTTTGCCCGCGACCCCGTTTGAGAAGCGCAAGGAGCTGGACGGGCTGTCCAAAAGCCGGGCGGATATCATCGTGTCGGGGCTGATTATTTTTCATACCGTCTATCATTATATTGGAGCCAGCCGGGCACTGATCAGCGGAGAAGGCCTGCGTGAGGGGATGCTGCATGATCTGCTTGAGCCGGAGCAGCCGGTGCGTGACAGCGCGCTGGAATACAGTCTGGATACGATTATCCGCTTCGATATCCGTACCTCCAAGCGGCATCTCGACCATATTTACAAGCTGGCGCTAAGCCTGCTGGGGGCCTTTGAGCGGGAAGGGGACCGGGAGGAGCATGAGATGCTGGTCTATGTGGCGATCATGCTGCACCGGACAGGCTCGAACATTAACTATTATCAATCCAAGCGGCATACCCACTACTGGCTCATGAATTCACCCATCCGCGGTCTGACGCACCGTCAGCTGATTCTCAGTGCGTACATTGCCTCCTACAGCACAAAAAGCCGGAAGCAGAAATTGTCCCTGGTACACAAGGACATTTTGCTGGCTTCCGACGAGGAATGGATTCATAAGCTGGGTACACTGGTGCAGCTCAGCATTGCGCTCGACAGTACCGAGATTGGCATTGTCAGCGGGCTGAAGTCCCGTCTGCATAACCATACGCTGGACCTGGAGCTTCAGGGCGGACAGGTGCTAATCGGCCTGGAGGACATTGAGAATGCGCTCAAGGCCTTCAGGAATGCTTGGTCGGTGAAGGTAAAGCTCGGCTTCCCTTCCAGCGGGTAACATCCATAGCGGCGAACTGGCTCCGGAGCGGGGCCTTTTTGTCGTCTATCCGTTCATAATATCCGTTCGGCTGAAGGAAGCTGGATTTGACATTGTCCATCAGCGACAGATCCAGAATCTTGACGATCTGATCGCGGATGCCGCTATCCTTCACCGGACACATCAGCTCGATCCGCCGGGTCAGATTCCGGGTCATCCAATCGGCACTGGACAGATAGACCTCGGGATCGCCGCCGTTCTCGAAGTAGTAGATGCGGGAATGCTCCAGGAAGCGGTCCACAATACTGCGCACCGTTATCCGATCACTAAGCCCTTCAATCCCCGGACGCAGGCAGCAGACCCCCCGGACGATCAGATCTATGGATACTCCCGCCTGGGCTGCGCTGTACAGATAATCAATAACCTCCTGGTTCGACAGGGAGTTCATCTTGGCGATAATCCGTGCAGGTCTGCCTGCGGCGGCATGCTCGGCCTCACGCAGAATCAGCTTCTGGAGCGACAGGCTCATATTGGTCGGCGCTACTATGAAGGAATTCCAGTTGTAATTGGCGGAGTAGCCGGTCATCTGATTGAACAGCTCGGACGCATCCAGGCCAATCTCATGATTGGCGGTGAACAGGCTGAGGTCGGTATAGGCCTTGGCTGTGCTGTCGTTGTAGTTGCCGGTTCCCACGTGAACATAGCGGCGCAGCTCCGGGCCTTCCTGGCGGACGATCAGGGTGACCTTGGCATGGGTCTTCAGGCCAACAAGGCCGTAGACCACGTGACAGCCGGACTGCTCCAGCTTGCGCGCCCAGGCGATGTTGCGTTCCTCATCGAAGCGGGCCTTCAGCTCCACGACCACCGTAACCTGCTTGCCCGATTCGGCCGCATTGGCGAGGGCAGTGATCAGCGGAGAATTGCCGCTGACCCGGTACAGCGTCATCTTGATCGCCATCACCTGCTCATCCTCGGAGGCCTGGATAATGAAATCCGCCATCGCATCGAAGGATTCGTACGGATGATAGACCAGCACATCGCGCCCGCTCAGCACCTCGAAGAAATCCTCATTCTCATCGAACTCCGCCGGATACATCGGCTCGACAGGCGGATAGAGCAGGTAGCTGAAGCCCTTCAGGCTACCGGTGAAGCTGCGCAGGAAGCCAAGATCCAGCGGACCTTCAATTTCAAACATGAAATCCTCAAGCTCGAATTCAGCCTGCAATTGCTCCAGTGCGTAGGGATGAATGCCTTTTTGTACTTCCAGGCGGGCCGGCACGCCGCGGCGGCGTTTGCGCAGTTCCTTCTCAATCTCCTCCAGCAGATCCTCCGCGCCCTCTTCATCAATCGTCAGATCGGAATTGCGGGTCAGGCGGAATTCGCTGACTGCTACAGGATCATAACCGCTGAACAAGGTCTGGATATGATGGCGGATCACATCTTCAATGAAGACGAATTGCCGTTTTTTGCTGTTCGAGCGGTGAGGCAAGGGAATGCAGCGCGGCAGATTGGACGGAATCTGCAGAATGGCAAAGTAAGGCTCATCCTCCTGGCTGTTCTTCCGTGTCAGCACAACGGCCAGATAGATGAACTGGCTGTGTACCAGCGGGAACGGACGGCTCTGGTCCACGGCCATCGGGGTCAGCACAGGGAAAATAATATCACGGTAGTATTCCTCGATCGACTGCTCCTGCGCCGGTGTTAGATCCTCATAGTCAACGAAAACAATGCCCTCTTTATGCAGGCTGCGTGAAATATCCTTAAAAGTGCGGTACTGGTCGGCGACGATTTTGCTCACCCGTTTGCTGAGGCGTTTATAGAGGCCGGAGGGGGTGTAGCCGGTGAAATCCTTTTTGGTATATCCCGCCCGGATCTGATCCTGGATGCCCGCTACCCGGACGCTGATGAACTCATCCAGGTTACTTGACACAATGGCCAGGAATTTGGCCCGCTCGATCAGCGGGTTCTCCGGGTCCTGTGCCTCGCCGAGCACGCGGCGGTTGAACTCGATCCAGCTGAGGTCACGGTTAAGATAGGCTGTTGCTGGACTAATACTGCTTGTTTTTTTCTCATCTGTATTCACGTTCATGGACCCTCCAAGGTTGCTTCAATGTCTACTTAAGATATCGTATTAGTTCATTCTACTATTTGCTTAAGCGAGAAATGTTAAAACTGTGTAAAATTTTTGCGAATAATCAGGAAACATGGCATATCTCTGTCGAGTTCCGTTGTAATTATTAAGAATATGTAATATTTTCATTTACGGAAACGCTTTATTAAAGGAAAATTATTTCCAAGAGTAACAAAAACCTAGCCAATGGTTACAAAGTTGTGATATATTCATTACTGTTAGTTAACAAACCGCGCGTCACCAATTGAAGGAGGCTATTCATGAAATTCAAGATCAGAGCCATCACAACCCTGGCGGCTGTACTGGGACTCGGCACCTTGCTTCACGCAGCTCCCGTTCAAGCCGACAGCGTACATATCGCAGGCGAGGCTACAACTTATTATACGCTATCCAATCACTATGGGCTAAGTGTAGATGAGCTTATGAATGCAAATCCGCAGATTTCTGCGCTTAATATCTATCCCGGACTGAAATTCACGATTCCCGGCAATGTTCAAGCCAAGAGTGTCGCAGTAGCCAATACTACAGCAGCATCGGTAGAAGCTGTAGCGGATGCGGAAGCTCCAGCCTTAAGTGTACAGCCAGCCGCGAATACCGTTCAAGCCTGGGGCAAGGAATTCAATTATGCCAAAGTGCTGCAGGTCAAAGCATCGGCCTACTCCTCGGCAGCCAGTGAGAATGGCAAATGGGGGGCAGTTGATTATTTCGGCAACGCACTTAAGCTGGGAACCATCGCCGTTGACCCGAGCGTAATTCCGCTGGGTACGAAAGTACTCGTCACCGGTTATACCCATCCTGGCCTTCCGAAGCAGGCCTTCGTAGCGACCGCCACGGATATGGGTAGTGCGATCAAGGGCAACCGGATCGATATCTTTATTCCGGGCAGCCAGAGCTTTGTAGCTGATTTCGGCTATCAGTATGTACATTTATATATTATTGAATAAACGAATCATGAACATTTGCACCACACGGGGCGTAACTCGTTCCAATGAAAAGGAAACAAAACTGGCTGCTTCCGCCGGTTTTGTTTCCTTTTTTAATATAAGAATTTATATGTTTCACGCTATATATTATCCTTCTATTTCTCGCTGAAACGGTACCGTCCTTTAAAAGGACGGCAAAGCCGTTTCCACTTATTCCAGTGTATTCAGCGGCTATTTGCTCTTGCTGACCTGGAGCATCTGGGGGACCGTCACGAAGCTGTACCCGCGCCCCCGCAGCGTGCTGATGATCTCGGGAAGCGCCTGCAGCGTTCCCTGAAGGTTGCTGCCTCTGCCCCCGCCCCCATGCTGGAGGATAATGGCCCCTCTGCCGGCCCGGGAGAGGATATTGTGCTTCACCTGGGCTTTGGACAGGCCTCTCCAGTCGAGGGAGTCGACATTCCAGTTCACCAGCTTGTAGCCATGGGATTTCGCCCATTTGAGCTGCGGCTCGTTGATATCGCCGTAAGGCGGGCGGATCAGCTTCGGCTTGTATCCGGCAAGCAGCTGCAGAATATTCTCCGTCCGGATAATCTGGATTCGGAACTGATTCATACTCAGCTTGCTGAACTGAGGATGATTGTAGGAGTGGTTGCCGATGGCATGGCCTTCGCGGATCATCCGTGCCACCAGGGCGGGGTGTTTTTCTGCACGGCTGCCGACCACGAAGAACGTGGCTTTGACTTTATATTTGCGCAGCACATCCAGCAGCTGCGGGGTGAAGCGCGGATCAGGCACATCATCGAAGGTCAGGGCGACCGTTTTGCGGCGGGGACCCTGGGTCTTGATCGTCTCCGGGTATTTGCGCAGCAATTGGCTGAGGGACAGGCCTTTGCTTTTTTTACTGCGCCTTGCGGAAGACCGGGAGGCCGCAGATCCTGCCGGCACTGCAGTTTCATCTTCTATAGAAGCTTGTGGCCGGGCAGGGAGCAGGCTCTCTTGTTCCGGCACTGGCATAGGCATTCCTGCTGGGGCAGCGGAGGCAGACACAAGCTCTGCAGCCCGTACAGGGGCGGGCAGGGCCAGGGCAATGACGGATATAAGCAGCACAATGCGGCGGATTGTTGCCATTTTCATCGGAACGATGCCTCCTCCAACCACGGGTCCGGTTAGTTTAGAATATAAGGGTTGTTATTTCCAAGCAGCCGTGAATTTATGCCGTACCGTCCGCAGAGTATTCAAAGATTTATCACTTCCCCAAATCGTTGTATACTGAGATGGATCATAGATACGGGAAGGATGGAGACAAGTATGGCTGATTTGTTTACACCTTATGAACTTAAGGCTCTAACCCTGAAGAACCGCGTGGTTATGCCGCCGATGTGCCAGTATGCGGTTGAGAAGCAGGACGGTATTCCAACGGATTGGCATCATGTGCATTATGTCAGCCGTGCGGTCGGCGGAACTGGCTTCATTATTGTAGAGATGAGCGGGGTTCATCCGGACGGACGGATCTCGAATCAGGACACCGGGATCTGGGACGATGGACAGATTCCGGCGTACAAGCGGTTGACGGAGGCCGTTCATGCCTATGGAGCGAAGATAGCGATTCAGCTCGGTCATGCCGGTCGCAAAGCTGTCGATGCCGCCCCGCCGGTTGCTCCTTCAGCGATTCCGTTCGACGGCAACTATGCAATGCCTAAGGCGCTTAGCCGTGAAGAGATCGCCGGGCTGATCACCGCCTACCGGGAAGCGGCGCGCCGTGCAGTCGAAGCGGGATTCGATACTGTAGAGCTGCATGGAGCGCACGGCTATCTCATTCATCAGTTCCATTCTCCGCTCTCCAATGTCAGGGACGATGAGTATGGCCAAGATCCCATCCTGTTCGGGGAACAGGTGGTGGAAGCTGTACGTGAGGTGCTGCCGGCGGAGATGCCGCTGATCATGCGGGTCTCCGCCAAGGAATATGTGGAAGGCGGTTATGACGAAGCCTATGCACTGGAGTTCTGCCGCCGCTACAAGGAGGCAGGTGTAGATCTGTTCCATGTATCCTCGGGCGGGGAGGGGCCGGCCGTGTCCAATGGCGGACCAGGTCCAGGACCGGCTTATCAGGTGGGGCTTGCCGAATACATACGCAGCGGATTGCAGGTCCCTGTTATCGCAGTAGGGCGTCTGGAGTCGTATGAGGAAGCGCAGGCGGTCATTACAGAAGCGAAGGCTGAACTGGTGGCAATAGGCAGAGGCATGCTCAGTGATCCGTACTGGGTACTTCACGCTGCCGAGGCACTGGGCGGAATCAATCCGTCCGATCTGCCCAAGCCTTATGAGCGCGGCATCTGGAACAAGAAATAGAGGGATGTGTTTGTGAACAATGTCACAGATTTTAAGTTCCTTCTCAGGCATGGTTAATAAGATTAAATTTGAAGGAGCTTGATAACGTGGCGACGGTGATTAGTAATGAGCGGCTGGCTGAAGGAGTATACCACCTGGTAGTTGAAGGGGGGAACGGCGGGGGGATGGGTCAGTTCTACATGCTGCGGGCATGGGGAGCCTATCCGCTGCTGTCCAGACCGCTTAGCATACATCAGGTGAATGAGCACGGTGTTGAATTCTTGTATCACGTAGTTGGCGAGGGCACGGAGATCCTTGCCGGACTGAATCCGGGCGGTCAGCTGGAGCTGGAAGGACCGTTCGGAACCGGCTTCCCGCAGGTGGAAGGCAAAGTTGCGCTAGTTGGCGGGGGGATCGGAATTGCTCCGCTGTATTATTGTGCGCAGCAGCTTCCAGGGAGCGATATCTATCTGGGCTTCAGCCGCGAGCCCTTCCGTACAGAAGCCTTCCGTCCTCTGGCTGCCGGGCTGACCGTCGATGTAGGCGGTTTGATTCTGGACAGCGTAGACTTCCCGGCATATGACCATATCTTTGTCTGCGGTCCGCATCCGATGCTGAAGGCCGCACAGCTTAAGGGAACCGCTGCGGATTCCGCGGGCAAGCGTCCTGACGTCTATCTGTCACTGGAGAACCGGATGGCCTGCGGAATTGGCGCCTGTCTGGTCTGCAGCGTCTCCTGCAAGGACGGGCAGCGCAAAGCCTGCGCAGACGGTCCTGTCTTCCTGGCTGAGGAGGTATTATTCCATGATTAATACAACGGCAACGATCGCGGGTGTTTCCTTCAAGAACCCGATTATAATGGCCTCCGGCACGTTCGGCTTCGGCCATGAGTACGGCCGGTTATATGATGTGTCCTTGCTTGGCGGAATCTCCGGCAAGGGGCTTACGCTTCATGCCAAACCCGGCAATCCCGGAGTCCGCGTATATGAGACGGCTTCCGGCATGCTGAACAGCGTAGGGCTTGAGAATCCGGGAGTGGAGGCCTTTCTGGCCAGGGAGCTGCCGTATTGGGAGACGCTGGATACCGCCCGCATCGTGAATCTGGGCGGCAATACGCTGCCGGATTACGTGCTGGGCGCCGAGCTGATCCAGCGGGACGCGGATGCCCGTCTCCTGGCCGGGAAGCCGGCCGTGGATATGATTGAGCTGAACATCTCCTGCCCGAACGTGAAGGAGGGCGGGATCGCTTTTGGCGTGAAGACTCCGGCGGCCCGGGAAGTGGTCCGTGCGGTACGTGCCGCTACTAGTCTGCCGCTGGCCGTGAAGCTGTCGCCGAATGCCGAGGATATTGCGGAGATGGCCGTGATGTGCGAAGCGGAGGGTGCGGACGCCGTCTCCCTGATCAACACCATCTCGGGGATGAAGATTGATGTCCGCCGCCGCCGCAGTGTGTTCAATAACCTCTATGCGGGGTTGTCCGGACCTGCGGTTAAGCCGGTGGCTCTGCGTATGGTGCATCAGGTATCCCGCAGGGTAACCATTCCGGTGGTCGGCATGGGCGGCATCACTTCTGCAACAGATATTATTGAATTTATTATGGCAGGAGCGACTGTAATACAGGTTGGCACCTATAACTTCATGAACTTGCGGGCGGGCAGCACGCTGGTCGAAGAATTGCAGCAGTTTATGAAGGAAGAGAATATTTCCTCACTGGATGAGATCCGTGGTATTGTATAGGCAGCAAGCCGTTCTACAATGAACTTTTTGCCGCAGAATGAGAGATCTGCACAGCCCATGGTTAATATAAGAGGAGGGGGTGTCCTGCTTGACAATGAATCCGGTGCATCCTGACGATATTGTGCTGTCCGAGACAGAGGTGGGCCGTGATCTGCTGCTGCTGATTACCGGCGGAGTGCGCCATATCGGTGCGGCAAGCACGGCGTATATGGACGGGGACACCGCGCGGGCTATGACCTCTGCCGTTCCTCATCATAAGGAGCACACGATCAGTGAAGCCGTTGCGCTGAAGGCTGCTGCCGCGCTGAACCGGACGGTAACGGTTGTGATGGGCATTCACTATGACGATCTGAGCAAAGAGGGCATCCTTGCGGTCGTGAATATTGTGAATGATAAGGTGGAGCAATATTTATTACAGAAGGCTGAAGCAAATTTTTGAAACGATACTCTTCTGCCTGCGTAATAGATACCAATAAGCAACTAACAATTTAATTTTGGAGGAATGAACCATGTCTATATTTAAAAGATTGCGTGATCTGACCATGTCCAATGTGAATGCGATTATCGATAAAGCGGAAGATCCGGTCAAAATGACGGACCAGTACATTCGTGACATGACGGAGGATCTGGAGGATGCCGAGAAAGCAGTAGCTGCCCAGATCGCCATTGAGAAGAAATTCAAACAATTGTACGAAGAGCAGGAAGCGCTCGTGAACAAGCGCAATCAGCAGGCTCATGCAGCCGCTCAGGCCGGTAACGCTGATCTGGCCCGCCGTGCGCTCGAAGAGAAGAAATCGGCAGAAGCCAAGCTTGTGGAGTACAAAGCCAGCTTCGACCAGAACAAGGCTTCCGCCGACAACCTGCGCGGCAAGCTGGAAGAAATGCGCAAGCAGCTTACCCAGATGAAGAACAAGCGGGAGACACTCGTGGCCCGTTACAACGCTGCGAAGGCGCAGACCGAAATCAACAAAGCAATGAGCGGCTTCAGCTCCGACTCCGCTTCTGCCGGACTCAAACGGATGGAAGACAAGATGCTGCAAGCCGAAGCACAGGCCGAAGCCAGCAACGAGATGAGCTCGGGCAACAAATCACTGGATGATGAGTTCGAGAAGCTGGGCAAAGACCAGGCGGTTGAAGATGAGCTGGCTGCGCTGATGAAGCAATACGAGAAACAATAACATATAGGCATAAGCCGGACTTCAGGCGATTGTCCACAGGCGAAGGGGAGACAGAACCAGCGGTTTCTCCTTCGCTTTATGTTTGTCTTACCTGTTAGGAAATATGAACAAGCGGGGGCTGGAGTAATGGATTTCGATACCCTGGTGTCCATGGTAGTATGGACGGTCAGCGGCGCAGTACTGCTGTGTGTGCTGATGCTCGTGGATTCGCTGTTTACCCGTTATAATGATATGGAAGAGCTGAAGGCAGGGAATATGGCCGTGACTACCCGGCTGGTCATGAAGCTGCTGGCACAAGGCTATATTTTATCAGCATCCATCGCTGCGGCGAACCGGCTCGGGACCGCTCTTATCGTCTCTGTTGTCTCTTTTATTCTGTTGTTTGTGCTGGAGAAGGCGGTAGAGCAGCTGTTAAGCCGGTGGGGGAACCTGGAACTCGATCATGGCACCCAGCTGGGGAAGGTCGGCTACGGTCTGATGGCAGGCTCGCTGCATGTGACGGGAGCATTGATTATTGCAGCATTTATTCGCGGATAAGAAGAAGGATATGTTAACCATTCTGTAGGAGGATGATGGCTTTGGGTCTTTGGAAAAGAATCGGCAATCTGTTCTCGAAGCCGGAGGCGCCTAAGGTGCCCGCAAGCATGCTGACCCTGTCACCCGGAGATATCTGTGAGGTCTCCCTGGTAACCTATGAAGTGACAGGCCGGACGAAGACCAGCGGCCGTAATGCAGTCGTACTGACACTGCGCGACGGGAGCCGGATCGCCTATCTGTATATAGAAGAACGGGAAGAGCTGCAATACAGATTGTATCATCCGATCGATGGGCGTCTGGACAGTCCTTCCGAGGTTCCGGCTACGCTTGAGCTGGATGACCGTACCTTTTATCTGGAGGAAGAATATGAAGGATATGCCGCCGTTACCGGGCAGACCCCTTATATGAACGGCGGGGAGCAGCATGTCTGGCAATACCAGTCGGATGACTCACGGCTGTTGCGCGTGGAATGGCAGAACGGACGGTTCATGCTCTATGAGGGTGAAAATGTTCTTTCGGCTGATGTGAGAGTGATCCGTGCGTCTTAAGCTGAACTGGAGCAGGGAGCTGCGCTGCTGAGAGCTGAATAGAACCGGGATAGAACTAAGGGATGCATGCGCTTGATTCAAGCCTGTGCATCCCTTTTGGCGTGCCTTCATGTTAGAATAGGGCATAATCAGCACAATGTGCGGCAATCCGCCGGATGTAGCAGAAGGAGTGAATTGAGGAGTGACTAACCGAGAGAACGTTAACAAGGAATACAACCAGGACAATAACAGGGAATATAGCAATGATAAATATCAGCGCTCAGCGCTTCAGGTTGCAGATGCTCAAAACAGGCTGAAGCCATTTGCTGCGCTGCTTGCGCAGGAAGCTGTACCTCTGCACCTCAGCAGCGGGCGTTATCTGGCACAGTCTGTCGCTGCACCGCATCCCTTTCCGGCATTTGACCGCTCAAGCATGGACGGCTTCGCTGTCATAGCGGCCGATACTTTAGCGGCGGGAGAGCATCATACGGTATGGCTTGAGGTCGTGGATGTCATTCCCTGCGGCACTGTAGCTTCACAAGAGATTACGTCAGGAACCGCTGCGCGCATCATGACGGGAGCGCAGATTCCGGAAGGTGCAGACACCGTGATCATGATGGAGGCTACGGAGAGCCGGATGAAGGACGGAGTCACTTATGTCGGCATCCGCAAGCCGCAAGAGCAGGGCGAGCACATTACCCCTTGCGGGCTGGAGCTTAGAACAGGAGAGCCGGTGCTTCCTGAAGGGACGCTAATCGGCGCTGGTGAAATTGCTGTGCTGGCAGCGCTCGGTGTGCCTGAGGTCCCTGTCCGCCGCAGACCCAAGGTGGCGGTCTTCGCTACGGGAACCGAGCTGCTGGAGGTGGACGAGCCGTTAGTCCCGGGCAAAATCCGCAACAGCAACTCTCCCATGCTGGGGGCGCTTATCCGGGAGGCGGGCGGAGAGCCCGTGATGCTGGGGGCGATCATCGATGATCTGGAGCTGGCCAGGAATAAGGTGCAGATGGCGCTGGAGAGCTATGATCTGGTGATTACCACCGGCGGTGTATCCGTTGGGGATTACGATATTATGGGGGATTTGATCCGCGAGCAGAGCGGAGAGATGTTGTTCAATAAAATAGCAATGCGCCCCGGCAGCGTCACCACAGCGGCCGTTCGCGGCGGGAGCATCCTGCTCGCCTTATCCGGCAATCCCGGTGCCTGCTTCGTGGGATTTCAGCTGTTTGCCCGCCCTGTTATCGGGCTGATGCAGGGCGCGGCGCAGCCGTATTTGCCGGAGTGGACAGCGGTGCTGGGTGAGAATTATAAGCGGCAGAACAGCTTCACCCGCTATGTCCGCGCCCGTCTGGAGATCCGCGAAGCAGTGCTCTATGCTTATCCGGCCGCCGTCGATGAGTCATCCGTCACGGTCACGATCAAAGACAGCGACTGCCTGATCGTCATCCCGCCGGACAGCGGACAATTAACTGCCGGGGACAAGGTAACTGTTCTGAAGCTGCCGGGTGAGATCAGAGGGTGAATTTTGACTAAATGAATTGGGGAGCATCCGAACTTAAGAGGTGAGTTTAGTTAGAAGTGAGATGCGACAATGGAAGAACGGAAGGGCGGATGGGCGGATGGACGGACGGATGCATGAACGGATAAATGGAAAAATGACTGGACCACGTTCGCTTGAGGCGGACTTTCAGTGATAGATGTATTCTGTACAATTAAAAACAGTAAAAAGCAAGGATTTCTTGATCTAATTGTAGTCTGTACAACTAAATTTGCCCGTATAGGCCAGAATCGAGGAAACTGGTTAGTTTAAATGCACGAAATACAACTAAACGGATCATCGGCGCAAAATCAGAAGATTTAGTTGTACAAACTGCACTTAAGCATCGCCTGAATCTAAATGGGGGCGCGGCAAATCCTTTGCATTTCTAGTGGCGACTGCCAGCAAACCGGCAAGTCAAAGAACTAACCAATTAAACTTTTATTATTAAATTTCATTATATGAAAAATTCACAATAGAATAACAACTCAATAACTCAACAACAGGAATGGATGAGCTCAGAACTCAAATAGGGATTGAAGAAGTGAGAGCTGGTAACCAACAATTAACCAACCATATTAGTTAAATTCCGAAATTTCAACATATGAAAAATTCATAATAGTAAGTTCAAAAACTAACCTCAAAACACTAACCAGCAGCCAACGAGCAATATCACCCAATCGCTCGACAGCATCCAGTGCCGTAACCACAAAACCCGGTCACAAGGGTGACAAACAAAAAAACCCTCCCGTTCTCTAATAGGGGACAGTCCCTAGACAGAAACGGGAGGGTTTTTTAGGGTTTGTATGAGCACATCAATATCTAGCCTATGTGTGTCAACGTTCTACCACAATAATTACTGGGCCGTTAAAATCAGCGGTCCATCTGCGGTGATGGCAATGGTATGCTCATATTGCGCGGACAGCTTGCCGTCAGCGGTTCTCGCTGTCCATTCATCATCGTCTATGGTGATCTGGTACGTGCCTTCGTTAATCATAGGCTCAATGGTAAATACCATGCCTTCCTTGAGGCGGATGCCTTTGCCTGCGGTGCCGATATGGACGTAGCTTGGCTCCTCATGCAGGCTTCGTCCGATGCCGTGTGCCAGCAGATCGCGTACGACCGAATACCCGTGTGCTTCGGCATGCTGCTGAATAGCCGATGTGATGTCACCCAGCCGTCCTCCCGGAACAGCCCGGGCGATTCCCAGGTCGAGGCATTCCTTCGTAACCTGCATTAATCGCTGCGCCTCCGGCCTGATCTCACCCACAGCGTAGCTCATGCACGAATCTCCGAACCAACCTCCGTATTGCGCAACAATGTCCAGCTTCAGCAAGTCACCTTCCTTCACGACCCGTTTGCTGGATGGAATCCCGTGAGCAACCACATCATTAATAGATATGCAGGTCTCGGCAGGGAATCCGTTGTAGCCTTTGGTGAACTGCTTGCCGCCGAGCTTGGTGATATGTTTGGCCACAAAATCATTAATTTCAAGCGTAGTGATTCCAGGTAGAATGTTTTTGGACACCTCGCGGTAGCAATCGGCAACAATTTGGCTGGCTTGCTTCATCTCTTCAATTTCCCTGGGGGATTTAAGAATAATCATTATGTGTGATTCGCTCCTTATTTCTTCTGGAATATTGGCCTATTATAATTTCAGCTGTTTATAATTTCAGAATCTTGACGATCTCTGGTGCATCTTCATCCAGCTGTCCTCGGCGGAGGGAGAGCGCGGCGCAGCCCACCAAGGCGGCTAACAGCATCTCCGTATGCTGCAATCCATGCTGCGCATCGCCTGCTGTTCCGCCGGGTAACGCCGAGCCCGCTGTAAGTCCGGTGCCGAGCAACGTGGACAACGGGGTAAGGACCTCCCGCCGGAACTCGGCGATAAGCGGAGCAGAGCGGGCAGCGGGCAGGGAAGGGAAGCCCTCACCAGCCTGCTTACACAGCAGATATACAGCGTGATCATCCGCCCATAGCCGTAAGAGCCGCACCCCGGCGGCAGAACCCTCCAGCGGAATTTTTAACGGTGGCTTAGGCTGTACCATCGGCGAGGATTTCAGCCATTCCACGGCCCGGTCCAGTGCATCCCATAGCAGGTCGTGCAGCAAATCAGCCTTGTTGCTGTAATAATGATAGACCGTACCATAACCGAGACCAGCCGCCGCAGCCACATCTCGGATTTCCAATAAAGGACCTTTATTCAGGAATACATCTGCCGCCGCTTGCCGGATCTGTACCAGCCGCCGCAGCCGTATTTCTTCGTTCTGTTCCTTCGTGCGGGGAGTCATCTTATCCGTTCACCTCATTTATTTTAGACCTGCTGTCATGTCAATATAAAACAATGGCGGGCAAATGGCAAGGGGAAAACGTTAATCCACCCTCTGAACATCACAAACAAACCGGATAGAACATCATCCGGTTTGTTGTACAAATATAAGAATTTATATGTTTCACATCTTCTATTTCTCGCTGAAACGGTACCGTCCTTTAAAAGGACCGCACAGCCGTTTCCACGTGTCAACACCAATGATCCGGATGCCTTAAGGATTCCGGCAGCTTGGTGGCGGGGCTGCCCACGGCGGCTTGCAGCTGCGCCTGAGTCAGGAAGAGACTGCCCCGCAGATCGGCTCCGCTTAGATTGGTGTCGCGGAAGTCCGCGCCAATCAGATCAGCGTACCGCAGGTCGGCCCCGCTGAGATCCGCAGCAATCAGATACGCGCCACGCAAGCTGAGGCAGCGGAGGTCGGCTCCGCGCAGTCTGGCGCCAATCAGATCCGCGCCCCGGCCATAGCTCTTCTGGCGCTTCGGAGCCGGGGAGAGCTGCTTGAGGGCAGCGGTGCGCGCGAGCTCACTTGCACGCAGCAGCAGCTCGTTGACTTCAGCCCGGTGCAGGTGTACTTCGAGCTGAAGCAGCTTGTCCGGGCTGAGCAGGGTGAGGGCCTGCGTCTGCTCCAGCATTGTCATCAGTGACCCGTGCAGGGCTTCGGCCCCGCGCAGCGTCAATGCCTCATGCAGATACCACAGCAGCTCATGGAGCTGACGCATGACGGGAAGCACCTCGAACATCTGTCCTGCAGTCTCGGGAGCCTGACGCCAGTCGCGTCCGCCGTAGGTCAGGTTGGAGATCTTCTGCCCGGCGCCGAAGCAGTCATATACGGTACAGCCCCGGAAGCCGCGTTCTCTTAGCTCCGTATGAATACCGCAGAGGAAATCCTCCCGCAGATTGGGGCAGGGCTGTCCGGCAGGCTTGTCTATGGCGAAGTCCGAGGAGGCAGAGAAATGAAGCGCCGCGCAGCACAGCCCGAAGCAGTTCAGGCAATCCGATTGCAGCTCCGGCAGTCCGGGATTTGTATGGGATTCAGGCATGGAATGATTGTCTAACAAACGTACTCCTCCAAATATTAATGTGATTAATATAGCAGTCTATGCAGGTTACTGCGGCGGTTCATTGTCCATACGGCGTTCAATCGCTTCGGACATCGTTTTATCCGTGAGGTGGGCATAGATCTCGGTAGTCTCCGTAGAAGCATGGCCCAGTTGTTCCTTCGTCCGGTAGATATCGTTCTGGAGATAATAGTCGGTGGCAAAAGAGTGCCGCAGCTTATGCACCGTCAGATAAGGCTTGCCAAACCGTTTGGCGTATTTAATGATCATCTCCTGGATCGCCCGTTTGGTCATCCGTTTACCTTCCTTGCTGCCGTTGGGCAGGGCAATGAAGAGGGCTTTTTCCCGTTTCGGCGTCTTATATCTGCTCTGGCGTAGGCTTAGGTACAAGCTGAGATCATCCTTAGACTGTTCCCGGAAATAGACCGGGGTCTTGAAGGTCTCGTCGTTATGACCCTTGCGGAAGACATAGAGCAGCTTGTTATTGACATCCAGATCATCCACGTTCAGGTTGACCACCTCGGAGACGCGCAGGCCGGAATTGAGGATCAGACTGGCAATACAGGCATCCCGTTCACGGTTAAGCTGCCAGGAATAATAAGCCTGCTTATTGGCTTCCACATCTGTGCCATATCCTTCATAAATGTAGCCCACGAACTCCAGCAGCTCCTCGTCCTCCAGAATTTTACCTTTGAGCTTGGCGGCGGTATCCTTCGGCTTGTGAATCCGCTTGATCTCGACCTTGGCCATAATGTTACGCTTAAGCAGCGGGTAGAAATTCTCGTCCTCGGCAATCTGGCTCAGGTAATGGAACAGCGAGCGCAGCGCAGACAGCTTACGGGATACGGTCACCCGCGAATTGGCATTCTCGGCCCGGGTGGTCAAGTGCAGACGGTAGCCGACAATGCTGTCCATATGCAGGGTCTCCAGCTCAAGCAGTTTGATATCAGCATTGCTGGCCGCTACAGAGAGACCTTCACCCCGCAGCCAGCCGAAAAAGGATTCATAGTCCCGAATGTACTCCAGCAGTGTGGAAGGGGACAGATCCGGCCGTTTATAGTCGATAAACTGCTGCACGAACCACGGCATCTGCGGCAGCCGCTGATCCAGGTTTGCCCGGTCGGTCGCTTTTTGAATACTGATGTGCTTCACCTTCTTTATAATTTCCCAGCGGGAGGGCTGTCTTTCTATCTTACCATGTTTCTGCTGTCCGTTGGTCTGGAAGTGGTGCGGAAATGGACAAGCCTTGCTCCTGAGGAGACAAAGTTATATGATGGGTAGTAAACGAAAACGGCAGAGGTGAACCTTGATGGAACTTGGAATTGAGTTGGTTCCTAAAGAGCAGAAGCAGATTATCAGCAGATTGATGCAGTTCTATTTGTATGACTTTACCCGCTATCTGGAGCTGCAAGTCGACCGTGAAGGATTGTTCCCGTCCTATCCAGGGCTGGAAGCTTACTGGAACAGCGGAAAAAACAAATTTGCCTACCTGTTCACAGTAGACGGCAATATCGCAGGCTTTGCCCTGATTGACCGTCTTCTTCGCGACCCGGAGGGCGAGTTCTATATGACGGAGTTTTTTGTGATGCAGCGCTATCGGCGCAGCGGCGTAGGAACCTGGGCGGCGCACCGGCTGTTCGATATGTTCCCAGGCAGCTGGAAGGTCTCGCAGATCCGTGCGAACACGCCTGCGCGGGATTTCTGGCACCGGGTTATCGGAACCTACACCGGCGGTGATTTCCAGGAGCGGTTCAACTCCCGCCAAGGCAATCCCAGCCAATACTTCAGCACATTAAATAGTAATAGGGTTAAGAAATAAGTCGCTCCATCCGCCGATTCTTGCCAGCCTTCAGCGCAACTTTAATCTACTGGAAGCGTCTGGTAAGTGAGGTGATGATTGTGTCCAAGCATAAAAGCTTATTGGGAGCAGGATGTATCGCTCTGGTGCTCGTGCTGAGCACAGGCTGCAGCGATGCAGCAAAACAGGATGCTTCTGGTGCCGGAAGCACAGCGGCAGCCGCGCAGCCGTCCGAAGCGGCTACAGTACCTGGAGACTCAACAGCTTCTCCTGCATCGGCGGTTCCCCAGCCAACTGCAACAGCAACCCCAGCACCCCAGTCGGCAACGCTGATTCCCGAGGTTCGGGACTATTCGGAGAGCGGGATAGACTATGTAGTGGATGGAGTCAAAATTCCGACCGCCTTCTCAGCGGATCAGAGATTGCCGCTCGGTGTGTTCCTCCCGGAATCCATGGTCCGCTACGAACAGGAGGGGAGAACCGCCTGGGGTACAGCGGACAAACGGAATTATATTACGTTCGTTAAACTTGGCCTGGCAGCGCGTGATGAGAATCTGGAACCCGGCATGGACCCGAAGCTGCTGAAGTACAAGGAGTATACCGGAAGCAAGCGGGAAGGTGACCAGCGCGTTGAAGTGTTTGTTTTCAAAGCCAAAGACGTTACTTACCAGGCAGAGATTCATATGCTGGAACAGCAAGCGGATGCATTGCTCCCGATTTTCATATCTATGGTCAGTAACGTTGAATCCTTTGTGAAGCCGCCCCCGATTAAGCCGGGAATATTCTTTAAGGCTCCTGATGTAGGGACAAGTCAGGGTAACAAGCAGGCGCTGCGGGAGACAATGGATTGTATTGAAGCGTGGTCCACGCGCGATCAGGAGAAGTTCGCAGCCACAATGATAACTCCGAAGCTTGAAGATGCACTGCAATTCCTGCTGGATGAGAAGAACAGCTACCAGTTCAATGAACTGACAATGGTAGGGATTCCAATTGAAGGAACCAAGCGGGCAGGTTTCTACATCAGCTTCACCCGCATGACTTCGGAGGGCTATATTAGGGATGGTACGTATGAAATTTCTTTGCTGAAGAACAAGCAGGGAGAATGGAAGATCGCCAATATTGATTAACTCTTAAGCTTGGGATTCCCTCGGGGAAGCTCAGGCTTTTTTGAAACCTTGGTTAAGAATAAGCATTAACAGAGGATTGATTGTTACAAATGTATCAATAGTCACACCATTACACGCTCCAGATGCATATAATTTTTGTTGAACAGTGTTCAAAGATAATACAGTGTTCAATGAACGGCCATCACACAAAAGGAGGTGTCTGATCGTCATGAGCAAGGAAGAGAGGAAAGCGCAGGAACGCGAAGCGATGCGGAATCTGATTCTGGCCACTGCCGGAGAATTAGTGAAGGAGAAGGGAATCCAGCAGCTGTCGATCCGAAAAATTGCCCAGCGGATGGATTACTCCGCGGGGAGTATTTATCACTATTTTGAGGGGAAGGAGGAAATTGTGGAGCAGCTTCTACAGCAGGGCTACGACGAATTCATGGTTGGGCTGGTCAACGGACCAGATCCCTTGCCGGCTGGAGAATCCGTGGAGGACCACTTAAGGCGCTCACTGGCCCAGTATATCCGAATGACCACTGCGGAAGGCTCCTCCTACCGGACGGTTATGCTGAACGACTCACCGGCTGTACTTAGCCACACGGCGGTATTGCACCAAGGCGCGGCACGGGAGCGCAACGCGATCCGAATGCTCTGCAGCAATCTGCGCCAGTTCAGAGGGATGGCCTCACGGAGTGAACGGGAAATAGAGCTGACGGCCCAAGTCATCTGGAGTGCGGCTTTCGGGCTGATTCTGAGACTGACCGTGGAGAAGCAGCTCCCTGAGGAGCAGAGGGAGGCGCTGATTGCCGGCCATATTGAAGCTATGGTGCATATCGCACGGGGTCAGGAGGGGCAGCATGAAGCATAGCAGAGCCATAAGCGTGTTAACTCTGATTGTTCTGGCTCTTAGCATTGTTGCGTCAGGCCTTGGGCTGTTCTCAGGCTATGGGGCTGGAAGCAGAGGGAGTCATTCCTACTATATATCCATCCGGGGAGAACAAGTGGAGCTGTACGGAAGCGGGATCTACAAGGATGATTCGGTATCCGCAGCAGCCCAGGCGATCGCCCAGGACGGTGTTACGCTATTCGCCGGCGTTCCTCTGCTGCTGATATCCTTGCTGTTGAGTCTCAGCGGACGAGTCAGAGGGCGGCTGCTGCTTGCCGGGACACTCGGATACTTCACTTATACGTACGCATCCTACTCTTTCCTGGCGATGTATAATCCTCTATTTCTGGTCTATGTCATGTTGTTCTCGGCGGGTTTGTTTGCGTTTATACTGGTTTTTCGCTCGCTGGAGCGGGACGGGATATCCTTCAGCTCGAAGCTCCCGGCCCGAAGCATCGGCTCTATTATCCTGCTGTTTGCCTTCCTGATTATCATGTTATGGCTTGGCCGGATTGCAGGCGCCTGGCAGCAGGGGATCACGCCTGAAGGGCTGGAGCATTATACCACGCTAGTAATTCAGGCCCTGGATTTAGGCGTTTTGCTTCCGCTCATGGTGGTTACAGGGGCAATGCTCATCCGCAGACAGCCATACGGCAATCTTCTTGCTTCGATTCTCCTGGTAAAAGCCGCAACTCTGCTGACCTCCATCAGCTCCATGATTATTGGAATGCTGAGAGCAGGAGTTCATGTGTCCATGGCCGAGTTGATCCTGTTTCCGCTGTTCAACCTGCTGGTCATCGGTTGTCTCATCCTTATCCTGCGCAACACTCAGGAATCCGGGCAGCCTGGAGGCCCATTATCTATAGAATAGAGGCTGATTCAATGAGTCATCGAAGTTTAATCGTAGTTGCAAGCAAATACGGATGTACCGAAAAGTCTGCATTCCTGCTGCAATCCAGACTCGGCGGGGCAGAGGTAGTGAATCTACGGTATGGCAAGGTGCCGGACCTGGCGGCTTATGACACTGTAATTCTGGGCGGTTCCATCTATTATGGCCGAATCCGCAAGGACATGGCCGTATTCACTGCCCAATACAAGCAGGAGCTGCTACGGAAACGCCTCGGGCTGTTCATCTGTGCGGGAATGACCGGGAAGAAGGGGGAGGAGGAGTTGAAGCAGGCTTATCCTGACATCATCTATAACAAAGCGATTGCCAAGGAAATCATAGGGGATGAGATCTACCCGGACCGGATATCTATCCTCGACAAATGCGTTCTGCGGATGGTCAAAGGCAAGGGCCCCAAGACTGGAGGCGGACTGTCCATGGATAAGCTGGAGCGCTTCGCGCAGACGATGTCAGCAGGTGAGTAGAGGGAGGCGGTAACCAAGTGCATCGGCAATGAAAAGTCGCATCAGTGTATTGAAGAGGTAATGCGTTAAAACAACGTAGTATAAAAATGACATAAAAATTATTATGTTAACTTGAACTTTAAAGTTAAGTTTATATTCAGCATGAATCGGCACTACTTCCAAATCCTTAATTAAAATATTTCAACATATGAAGAATTCACAATAGAAGAACCTAAAATACTTGCTCACCCTACGGCATCACTCCAACTCATACTTCTCCCGGACTTAACCACTTAACCAAGGAAAAAGAGCGGCACAATTCTACCTAAGCAGGGCTTCGCTGTCAACCGTCCGGGCGAGGATTTGTACAATAGCATGGATTTGGTATGGGGGATACCTGATAGCAGCTGGAAAAACAACACCAACTGTAGGCGAATGTGTGAAAAGATTCCCGTTACAACGGGGAGGCTCTAAGCTGATCTGTTATTTGGAAGGCTAGGTTCAGAGACTTCAGCGCTTGTCGCAGCGCCAGGCAGGAGTCCGTCCCGTCCCTGAGGCTCAGGAGGGCGTGACGCAGACTTTTGGCGTAGGCGTCATTCGGAATTAGCGGTATCGCCACTTGTCCCTCGGAAGTATACGCGGTAAGGCTGTCCTGGATCACTCCATTTGCACCACTGCACTCACGGAACTCCAGCTTCGCTTGCTCGAAATAGGCATCATACCCGATAGTAAAAGGATAACTCCCCGACATCTGCGAAGAAACGGTGAGCTGTACACTCCACTCGGGCTGCAGGAAGGAGGCCAGGACCAGTGCCTGTCCATCCTTGTCCCCGGAGGTTCCCCAGACCGCAGAAGGTACCGGCGAATCCATCAGCCAGGCGATGAAATCCAGCTCATGAATCATCAGATTGAAAGCGATGGCCGAGAGGCCCAGATCTCCCCAGAGCGGAGCAGTCTCCCGGCGCATATTCAGATGCAGCAGCTTGCCATAGGTCTCCTCACGAACTGCCTGTTCCAGATATTCGTAGGCATAATCGAATTTGATGAATTGATTGACGAGAACTCTGCGCCCGGTCCGCTGTTCCGCTTGAAGCAGTCTCTGTCCATCTTCCAGCCCCAGCACCGCCGGGGTCTCGCAGAATACATCTTTTCCTTGGGTAAGGGCTTCTAGCGCATAGGTGGCGTGAAGCGCAGACGGCAGACAGATATCCACTACGTCAATTGCGGGATCGGACAGAATATCCTGAGCATTCATCGTGATCTCTACTCCCAGCTCATCCTTGAGCTTCAGTAGCTTGGCTTCATTCCTCCCGAAGACCACAATCCGTTCCACAAACTTCATTTGCTTCAAAAGAGAGGCGTGATATGCCCCGAACCCTGTTCCCAGTATGCCGACATTCATTTACAACAGCTCCTTGAATTTGATACATTCATCATAACGTGTCATTGTTGACAACAGTATGGCAAGAATAGTTGACCTGATAGATGATTAGGAGGCGTAGGATGAGGCTGCACCGTTTGATTGCAATACTGTTACTGGTTGAATCCCGTGGCAAAATGAAGGCCAAGGAGCTGGCCGAAGCACTGGAAACCTCTGTCCGTTCGATCTACAGGGACATTGATGTCCTGGCGGAATCAGGCATTCCGCTGGTATCTACCACCGGGCCGAACGGCGGAATATCGCTGATGGAAGGGTACACTGTGAATCTGCGGCGTTTGCATGGGGAAGAGGTGGTGCAGCTTTTTTTAACGGGAAGGGGAATGCCCGCGGGCGGAGCGGACGGGGCAAGTCTGCTGCTCCAGAACGCACTATTGAAGCTGGAGGCAAGCTTGCCCGCTCCCTATCAGGAGGATATCCGCACGGCGTTAAGCCGTTTCCTGTTCGATGCTGAACCTTGGTGGAGCACACAGCCTGAGGTGCCATATCTTGAGGCCTTGCGCACGGCGGTGTGGAGAGGGAGGATGCTCATGGCAGAGTACCGCAAGGTAAACGGGGAGACCTCACTGCGGAAGCTGCATCCTTATGGGCTGATCGTGAAGCAGGGGGAGTGGTATCTTGCGGCCTATTGCGAGCGGGCAGGCGAGGTCCGGACATTCAAGTGCGAACGGTTCACAGCCGTTACTTTATTAGAGGAGACCTATGCGATCTCTGAGCAGTTCTCCCTCCAAGCATACTGGAGTCAAGCAGAGCTATCCTTCGTTCAGACCAGCAGAGCGCGGGAGTTCTATCCGGTAGTTATTCGCACTGGCATTAAGAATGAGCAGATGCTACAGGGGCTGGAGATCATGAATACAGAGTCTGAAGGAGAAGCACAGCTAGTTACGGTGAATATGTATGATTATAGCTCGGCCTGTGTGAGTGTGCTGCCATTAATGGTACATGCTGAAATTGTGGGGCCGCCGGAGCTGAGGGAGTACGTCAGCAGTCAGGTGCAGGAGTGGAATCACATTTACAATCAACACTTGGCGACATAATCAATATTATGTTAACTAATTGCCCGGCAGAGAGTCAAACAAGAGCAGAGTAAGTGAGACGTCTCATTCTAATATAACCCCAACCCCAGCTTTCCGGCAGGTCTGGGGTTTATTTACTTTGTTGTTCCGTACCTTTTCCAAAAACAAGAGGATAGAATTCATTCGCATACCATTATACGATAAACTGTACAGAGGTTTAGATGTCAGCTTACATAACAAAAGGGGGGCTTGAGATGCTGCGGGGACTGATCCTACGGTTGAGAAGAAGTAAAATGCGCACCAGGCTGCTGCTCCTGTTCACCATGCTGACGCTGCTTCCGTTAAGTGTGCAGGGAATGGTGACGTACCGTCATTTTTCATCCACCCTGAACGAGAAGACCAAGCAATTCACGGTTGATATTGCCGGACAGGCCAACGCCAATCTGGATAGACTGCTGAAGGACTTGGAACGGTTGTCGCTGATGCCGCTCTATGACGAGCAGGTGTTGTCTATTCTGGCCAAATACGATGGTTCTATGGGCTCAGGAACATGGGCGCTGTCCGACGATTATCAGAAAATGAAGCTCTACACCTCTGCACAGGCGTACGACCGTCCGGAAATCCGCGGCATTCATCTGCTGAGCAACAGCGGAACCCTGTTCTCCAATGTGGAACCGCTGGCCGTCAACACCTCATGGGATGCCAGGCGCGATGAATGGTTCAGCACCCTGGACCGGTCGGACGGCGAGTGGATCATTCTTCCTCCCCATCATCCGTCTTACTATGCCGGGACGGACTCCTCATTCTATATTTCGATAGCCAGGGTGATCAAAGAACCCAGAACGCTGAAGCGTCTGGGCTACATCCTTATCGATGTTAAGCAGGAGGCCTTCGGATCTGTCTTCTCTAAGCTGAAGATTGAAGAGTCCACGGGACTGATGATCATCGACAGAGATCAGCGCCTGCTGTATGAGCAGAAGCCGGATCACGGGCAGTCGGCTTACGGTGAGCTGATCCACTCCGGGCGGATCAAGGAACTGCAAGGCGGTGAGCGGGAGAGGCTGGGAGGCACGGATTATTTGTTCGTCAGCCATAAGTCCCCGTATTCGGGCCTGTCCGTCATCGGCTTGACTCCGATCGGAGTCATTCTGAAGGAGTCGCGTGCGCTGATGATTTTTACGTTATGGCTGGCTCTCTTTTGTCTCGTGACGGTGCTGTTGCTGGCTTACGCGGTATCTTATCGAATCACCCTCCCTCTGGTGGAGCTCAAGAGCAATATGTCCAGGGTGGAGCGGGGCGATTTCAACAAGCGGGTCAGTCCGCTGGGGGGAGATGAATTCGGGCAGCTCGGGCGAGGATTTAATAAGATGATGGACGAGATCAACCGTCTGTTCCATGAGGTGCTGGTCACCCGTCTCCGGGAAAAGGAGGCTGAACTGTCTGCCCTGCAGAGCCAGATCAACCCGCATTTTATCTATAATACGCTGGAATCGATCAATATGATGGCCGTCCAGCGCAGGCACGATGAGGTATCGGATATGGTATCCGCACTGGGCAAGCTGCTTCGCTATACCATTGACAAGGCCGGACGGCTCGTGTCGCTGGGGGAGGAAATCGCATTCGTGGACTCCTATGTCCGTATCCAGCAGATCCGTTACGGCGGCAAGCTGACGGTTCATAACGAGATTGAAGAGGAAGTGCTGCATTTGCGGATTCCGAAGCTTACCATCCAGCCGCTGGTGGAGAATGCCATCGATCATGGGATCGCCGGGCGTGAAGAAGGCGGGACGATCTGGGTGTCAGCACTGCTTTTTGACAACGAGTTATTGATTACGGTCCGTGACGACGGGAATGGTTTAGAGGAGGAGGAGCTTGCAGCGCTGAACCGGGAGATTGAACAAGACCCCTCTATGGATTCGCTCAGACGCAGCGACGAGGACAGTCTGGGACTGCGCAATATCGGCCAGCGGATTAAACTGCTGTACGGGGAAGGCGGGAGCCTTACAGTTGACGGAAGTCCGGGGCAAGGGCTGGCCGTGACCATTACGATAACGATACCGGAATCAGGGGGAGAAGAGGATGTATAAAGTGCTGCTCGTAGAGGACGAAATCGTGATCAGACAAGGGATGCGCGAGCTGATTAGCCGGTCGGCGCCCTTTTTCGAGGTGACGGCGGAAATGCCGGGCGGACGGGAGGCGCTTATGTACTTAAAGTCCGAGCTGCCCGACGTGATGATTACCGATATCCGCATGAAGGAAATGGACGGACTGGCGCTGGCTGAAAAGGTGAAGTCGATGTATCCCGGGCTGCTGGTCATTATTGTGAGCGGATACGGCGAATTTGAATATGCTCAAAAAGCGATTGAATACGGCGTCCTCCACTACCTGCTCAAGCCGGTAGAACGTCATGAACTTGTCAGTGTACTGGAAAAAGCACGGCTGCTGCTCAATAAGCGTCACGGCTTGTCATCCCTGGAACAGACATCCGAACCGCTTAAGGTTGAAGGCGGTGGAGATACACGCAAAATCATACGGGATGTTAAGGAATATGTCAGACTGCATATTGACGGTGATCTGCGGCTGCAGACGGTAGCTTCGCATGTCAATCTGAATGCTACATACTTGAGCCAGTTGTTCAAAGGGGAGTCGGGTAGCAATTATTCGGACTATGTGACCGATTCCAGGATGGAACGTGCAAAATGGCTGCTCAGTCATACCCAGCTCAAAATCTATGATGTCGCCCGGCTATCCGGCCATCAAAGCCCGAAGCATTTCATGCTGGTGTTCAAGCAGCAGACAGGGATGACGGCTGGAGAATACCGCAATCAGTTTGATAATCAAGAATGAAATGTTAACTAAACTAACGCAAAATATAAAAAAAACGAACCATTCCTGTATTATGGATGATTTCTACAGGGAATACGTCTCCTTTATACTAAAAGAGTCATTAAAACTAACATGTCAAAGGGGAATGTTCATGAAAAAAGCAGGAGCAGTGCTTCTTTCAACCTTGCTGCTGGGCTTAACGGCAGGCTGTGCCAAGCCCGAAGCAAGTGGAAATGCAGAGAATCCCGGGAAACAGGAAGATGTGGAATTAAAGTTTCTGATGTGGGGCAATCAAGGGCATATGGATGTATATGACAAGCTTATCGATCAATTTGAAGCAGACAATCCGGGCATCAAGGTTACCATGGATTCCGTTCCCTTCACCGATTACCAGCAGAAAATATCCGTGCTGGCCGCAGGGAAATCCCTTCCCGATATCGCCTGGGTCTCGGAGCGGATGATCCCGCAGTTCAAGGCCAACGGTATACTGGCGGATGTCTCCTCCTTCAAAGACGATGCTTCCTTCAACCTGGACGATTACATTCCGAGCACGCTAGACTTGTTTCGGGACGGGGATCAGTTGCTCGGCCTGCCGTTCTCTACACCGCCGGTGGTTATGTTCTACAACAAGACGTTGTTCGACAAGGCCGGACTGACAGATCCGAATACACTGGCCACCCAAGGAAAATGGACCTGGAAGACCTTTGAGGAATCTGCCAAAGCGATCTCTGTCAAAGACGCTGGGGGCCGGGTGTACGGCGCGAATTTCTTCCGCGACTGGAAGACCTGGGCCATCTTGTCATCGTATTCCTGGTCTTATGGGAGTGGCCCGTTTAATGAGGATCTAACCGCATTCACCTGGAATGATCAATACGGCGTAGAAACGATGGAGTTGCTGGAGCGGATGATGTATGAGGACGAATCCCACCCGAAAGCAGGCGAACAGATCAGCTTCGACGCAGGGAATCTGGGAATGTTCTTCGACAACTACAGCTACGTCTCGAAGGCGCGCGAAATCACCGGATTTGAATGGAGTATTGCGCCGATGCCAGCCGGCTCCGCAGGCAGCGTTCCGATGCTGGGCCAAGCGGGCTATACCCTGTTCAAGGACAGCAAGCATCCGGAGGAAGCCAAAAAGCTGCTGAAGCTGTTCGCCAGCCAGCCGGGCATTGAAGCGACATCTACGTATTTCGTACCGCCGCGTACATCGGTGCTCAATTCCGATGCGTTCCTGAATCAGCCGAACAACCCACCTGCCGAGCATATCGTACAAGCCGTTATCGATGAAATGCCTAAGGCGCGCATCATTCCGGGCCATATCCGCTGGCAGGATATCGACAATGCGGTGCTGCAAGGCTTTGACCGCCTGTTCGGCCGCTCAGCGTCCGCCAAGGATAACATGACGCAGATGCAGACCGATGTCGAGGCGATTTTGAAATAAGAGTCCGGGCATGGGGCCGTCAACCGGCGTTCAGCAGAGTGCAGCGTCCGGCTTGACGGACCGCCCGAAATGGGGAGCGAAATACAATGGGTAAATTGAAGCGCAGATTGGAGCAAAGCGGCCTGTCCTTGTTTATCAGCCTTCCTGCCAATGATGTGAGACTGGCGAAGGCAGCGCTTGAGGAGGGCGCCGATGCTCTGAAGGTTCATTTTAATGTCGGCCACCGGGCCAGCGGTACGCATTTCGGCCCGCTTGAGGGCTATGAAGACATTTTCAGCGAAATCCGCTCTACCTTTGACGGTCCCTTGGGTGTTGTGCCCTCAGGCAGTCTGGAAGGTGTGTCGGAAGAAGAGATTCGGCGGCTTGCTCCGCTCGGGTTCGATTTCTATTCTATATATGCCCATCACCTGCCGTCCTTCATGCTGGAGGATCACGGGTTGGACCGGACCTTTGCCATTAATGACACCTATGATCTCAGTCAGGTTCGGGAAGGGGCACAGTTCGAAATCACGGCGCTTGAAGCATCCATAGTGCCTGGCAGCGAATATGGTACGGGCCTCAGCTTGGCAGATCTGCTGAAATACCGGTATCTGGCCGATCATTCCGGCCTTCCCGTGCTGGTGCCTTCCCAGCGCAAGCTGGTTACGGGGGATGTACCGTCCTTGCAGCGCGCTGGAGTGAAGGCGATCATGCTGGGTGCGGTGGTGACGGGCAAGACAGAAGATGGGCTGCGGCGTGCGGTTAGCTCGTTCCGTAATGTAATAGACAGATTGAGCTAGAGGCGGTGAATTCCGGCATGAACAGAAAGGTCAAGAGACGAAGCAAAGGTCCGCTTGCCCGAGAGGCGCAGGTGACCGGATGGCTTTTTATATCGCCAATGCTGCTAGGTTTCACGTTGTTATTGTTATTTCCGATGGGGAAAGCGCTCTATATGAGCTTAAATGACTGGCCGCTGCTTGGTGAACACCGGTTTGTCGGTCTGGATAATTACAAGGATATTGCGGTTGACCCGCTGTTCTGGAAGGTCTTCGGCAACACGGCGTATTTCACCCTGGGTCTGGTGCCGTTTAACATTGTGCTGGCACTGATGCTGGCGTTGCTGTTATCTCGAAGCCTGAAGGGCATCGGCATCTTCCGTACTGCAATCTTCGTTCCCGTAATGACTTCGCTGATTGTATGGTCCATCGTCTGGAAGTACATGTTCGCCACCGACTCCGGGCTGATTAATCAGCTGCTGATGATGTTCAACATTAAAGGGGCCGCCTGGCTGTATGATGAGAGGCTGGCAATGCCGGCCGTCATCCTGACGAGCGTACTGAAGAACGTGGGGCTGAACATGGTGCTCTTCATCGCTGCGATCCAGCAGGTATCGCGTTCCTTATACGAGGCGGCTGAGCTGGATGGGGCGGGGAAGACCAAAACCTTTTTCAACGTGACCCTGCCTATGATTACACCCACCGTATTTCTGACCGTTGTCATGACCGTGATCGGCTCGCTGAAGGTGTTCGGCCAGATCTATGTCATGACCCAGGGCGGGCCGAGTAACAGCACCAAGGTGCTGGTCTATTACATCTGGGAAAAAGCGTTCAAGCTGTTCCAGATGGGCTACGCTTCGGCGCTGGCATTTGTGCTGTTCTTTGTCGTATTGATCTTGACTCTGCTGCAGTGGCAGCTGCGAAAGAGGTGGGTATTCAATGAGAGCGATGCTTAAGCCCAGCCGAAAGTGGTCAGCAGCAGGAGTGTATGCCGCGTTAACGGTGGTATCGCTGATTATGCTTGTTCCGTTTCTGTGGATGCTGTCCACCTCCTTCAAACAGCCGCAGGATATTTTCACCAACCCGCCGCAGCTGATCCCGCCGGTATTCCGGTTTCAGAATTATGTGGATGTCTTTACACTGATCCCGTTTCACCGCTTCTATTTTAATAGCGTCTATATCTCGTTTGTCGTGGTGGCGGGAACGGTATTTTTCGCTTCGCTGGCAGGCTATGCTTTTGCCAAAATTCCTTTTACCGGAAGAAATGCCGTGTTTCTGGTGCTGCTCAGCGCCATGATGATTCCGCATGAAGTGACGGCGATCCCAATGTTCCTGTTCATGCGCGACCTGGGCTGGATTGACACGCATCTGCCGCTGATTCTGCTACCTATCTTCGGTGCAAGCGGCGTGTTCGGCATCTTCGTGATGCGGCAATTTTTCATTACCGTACCCACGGAGCTGGAGGAGGCGGCGATGATCGACGGCTGCAGCCGGTTCCGTATTTACTGGACAATCATGCTGCCGATTGCCCGTCCCGGCATGGCGACACTGACGATCTTCACGTTCGTGTCCATCTGGAATGAATTCTTCGACCCGCTTATCTTCATCAATACACGGGAGCTGATGACCTTGCCGCTTGGATTATCGTTGTTCACAGATGAAGTGGGCACTGCCTGGCATTACCTGATGAGCGCCACCGTCATGGCAACCGTGCCGCTGCTGATCGTATTCTTCCTGGCGCAGAAGCGGTTCATCGAGGGCGTAGCTATGACAGGGCTGAAGGAATAAGCACACACCGAGAAGGAGTAGCACATACCGAAAAGGAGTAGATGAGATGAATCCTGCAATAGAGGCAGATGTCATTGTCGTGGGGGGCGGCCCGGCTGGAATCACGGCGGCCATTGCCGCCGGACGGCTGGGGGCACAGACGGTGCTCATTGAACGTTACGGGTTCGTGGGCGGGATGTCCACCGCGGCTATGGTCTATCCGTGGATGACCTTTCACACCGATAGCGGCGAGCAGGTGATCAAGGGCATCGCCCAGGAAATTGTAGAACGGCTGCAGGCCAGCGGCGGTTCGCCGGGCCACCTGCGGGATACGGTCGGCTTCGTGCATACGCTGACGCCGTACCATCCTGAAATCTATCAAGTGGTAGCTACAGATATGCTGCGCGAAGCCGGGGTGAAGCTGCTGCTGCACAGCTTTGTGGATGAGGTGATGGCCAGTGACGGCGTGATCGAACAGGTGGTGGTGACCAATAAGTCCGGGCGTACACCTGTAACGGGGCGCATCTTCGTGGATTGCAGCGGAGATGCAGACGTAGCCAAGCTATCCGGGGCCGAAACGCTGCAAGGCCGGGACGGGGATAACCGTTCCCAGCCGATGACGATGAAGTTCAGAATGCGCGGCGTTGATTTGCACAAGGTTAAAGCGTATATGATCAGCCATCCCGAAGAGTTCTACAGCAAAACGCCAATCGCCGAGCTGCCGGACCTGCCGCTGACCGGAGTAAGCGGATTCTACTCGCAATGGAAGCGGGCAGAGGTGCCGATCAACCGCGACCAGGTGTTGTTCTTTGCAGGTCCGGCAGACGACGAGGTGCTGATCAACTGCACCCGCGTTCAGGGGCTGGACGCCACGAATGCGCAGGATCTGACCTTGGCGGAGCAGGAGGGCCGCAAGCAGGTGCTGCTCATGGCCCAGTTTCTAGCGCGCGATGTTCCAGGCTTCGAACGGGCCTCGATCTCAGCGGTTGCGCCGCAGATCGGCATCCGCGAATCGCGGCGGATTAAAGGCTATTACCTGCTGACCCAAGAAGATGTCGTGGAAGGCCGGAAGTTCAGTGATGTGATTGCCCGCAGCGGCTATCCGATCGATATTCATGATCCGTCCGGCAAGGGGGTCACGGCCTCCTTCATCGCCGGAGACGGCGCGTACGACATTCCGTACGGCTGCCTGCTATCGGCCAATGTGTCCAATCTGCTGGCCGCAGGCCGATGCATCTCGACCTCGCACGAAGCGCTGGCTACGACCCGCTTGACGCCAAGCTGCATGGCTACGGGCCAGGCGGCCGGGACGGCGGCAGCGCTTGCCGCAGCCGCAGGGATTAAGCCGCAGGCGCTCGATATCCAGCAGCTGCAGGAGCAGCTGAAGCGGGACGGGGTTGTATTGTAGCAGTATCAAGATGGGCGGGCGACCCGCATCGTTACTTACGGTGTGTGTTGTCTGCTTTTTGCTGGGCGTGGGTGTTATAAGCATATACATTGGCAGCTAGGCCAAATGTGTATTAAAAACAACATACAATCGGCTAGCGTAAGGTACATCGACTGATTGTGTGTTAAAAACAGCATACAATCGACTGGTGTGAGGTACATGGGGCCAAATGTGTGTTGAAAACAACATACAATCGACTGGGGTAAGGTAACTGGGCTGAATGTATGTTAAAAACAGTATCTGGTTGGGCTGGTACGACGTTTGGTGCGGCTACTAGTAGTTCAAGCTGACTTTGTGTGGGACTACCCAGCAGAGTTAAAAGAGTACGTCGGCAATTAGAAGCAGGGCTGGAATAAAATACATTGCCATTTGGTAACGTAATAAATATTATGTTAACTATTAAGGGGTTACTTGCATGAAAGTAAATAACCCCCCAAACCCGTTTTACAGCAGGTCAGGGGATTATTCATGTGGTTAACACCTCAAGCACCAAGCTCACGCTGTACACTTGCTTCGGCGGCTTCGCGGATGCGAAGTCTTTTATGCGCGGTAATCAGGAAAGGAAGACCGAGCGCCGTGGTCAGCGCAAGCGGTACGAATACAGCGGGCCCGTTCAGAACGCCGAATTGATCCAGCAGCAATCCTCCGAGAATAGGCGCGATGACGCTGCCTATATTATTGAAGCCAATCGTACCGAAGTAAGTGCCTTTCCACTCCGGTTTGGCAATCCGGTCGATCAGCATATCCATCATCGTGAAGAGCAGGACTTCCCCGACAGTGAACAGAATCACGCTGAACATCAGCAGAGGGACTCCTCCTGGCATCCCGAACAGCAGCAGACTAAGGGCTACGCAGACATTGCCCAGAATCAGCGGGATAATTGGCGGGAACTTGCTGGCTGTACGCACAATAGGGTACTGAACGACCAGCACCGTTACTGCATTAAGCGACAGCATATAAGAGAAAACTTGGCTGCCATTGCTGAAATGGGGGTTCATCGCGAGATACTGCGCCAGTGTGGAACTGAAGTGGCCATATCCGAGTACACAAAAGATGGTTCCCAGCAGAACGGGCAGAAATACCTTGTCCCGGCTGGTAACTGCGAGCGCATCCAGCAGCTTGGGGGTCCGGGCTTCTCCATGCACAGGCATGCTGGCACGGTGGACCGAGAATTGCAGGAACAGAACAAGGCCATAGGCGATATAGACGATCCCTGCGATCATGAACGGGAAGGTGGACTTGGCGGAGCCGAGCTGGAGGCCGATAATCGGGCCGAAGACCACACCCAGATTCACCGCGGCATACCGCAGATTGAAGACCAGCAGCTTTTGCTCCGGCGGGGTAATATCCGACAATAATGCCCGCGAAGTCGGTTCAAATACGGCGCGGCACAGTCCGTTGAGCGTGTTCACCAGGAAGAAGACCCACAGATGCTGCGCTGCGGCGAAGCCGAAGAATACGCAGGCCCAGCCGAACACAGAGACCAGCATGACGATCCGGCGCCCGATCACATCTGAGATATAACCGCCGTAAAAACTGATCATTACCCCTGCCAGCGAGCTGACGGCCACCGTGAACCCGGTCTGGGTAGCGGAAGCGCCAAGCACCTGCGTGAGATAAATAGAGAGAAAAGGAATGCTCATTGAAGTAACCAGCCGGCCGAACATCGTTCCGATGATGATGGTCCAGGCCAGCGGGTGAATGTGGCGCAGATGTTGTTTCATTTAACTCCCCGTCTCCTAGTCCATGTTTTTGAATATGAAGCATGCTTCTTATCGAATGATTATGTATAATTGTATAGAACAAAGGGGGAAATAAAAGTGTAAGAATTACATGTGACTTTTCACCTTTTAAAAGGAGATTAGATTATGGACACCAGCAGCACGCATTATCTCTGTTTGGCCGCAGCCCTGGCTCCGGCTTATAACCTCCAGCAGCCGATTCCGGTGACGATTGAGCAGTTGACCGGTATCCTGTGCTGCACACCGCGTAATGTGAAATTTATTCTGCGGAAGCTGGAGGAGCAGCAGTTGATTGCCTGGATACCCGGAAGAGGGAGAGGAAATCGCTCACAGATGACTTTTTTGCGTCATGTGGATGAGGTGCTGGAGGAGGGATTCCAGGAGCTGGTCAGCAAAGGCCGGATTAAGCCTGCCATCGAATTGATCGGCCAATACCCGGTCAACGAGCCGCTCAAAGAACGCCTGCTGGCAGTACTTGACATGCAAATGGGCTTCAGGAGTGAACCCGGTTCCGAATCCGGGCAGGAGGTGCTGCGAATCTCCCGTAACCGTGCGATGGAGAAGCTGGACCCGGCTACCGTATACACCGCTTTTGAGACCTATTTACTGGGGCATATTTGCAGTACTTTGATTACCTATGATGCACAGAACGGGGGCTTCCTGCCGGGGCTGGCTCACACGTGGGAGGCCAATGCGAGCAGTACGAGCTATCTGTTCTACCTGCGCAAGGGTGTACGCTTCCACCATGGCCGCATGATGACTTCACGGGATGTACAAGAAACCTTGCAGCGTCTGATCCGGCTAAACAGTCCGGCGATCTGTCATTTTGAGGATATCATTCATGTGGAGCTGGAGGGGGACTATCGTATCCGGTTTGATCTGGTACAGCCGAATTTCTTCTTTTTGCATATGTTCAGCTCGATCTATATGTCGATTGTACCGTATGATGTAGATTTCGCTGAGCATCCGGTTGGCACGGGGCCTTATCAGGTAGTGGATCTGAGTCAGGATGTGCTTGTACTCGGCGCCTATGATCACTACTATGGAATACGCCCTCTGCTGGACAGGGTCGAGATCTGGTACCTGCCGCATTTGGCCTCGGGGGTACGTCAATATCAGCTGACCGATGCCAGTACCAGTCTGAACAGCGTGCCGGCAGTGGAGGACGGAAGGAGTCATAGTATCGATTATCCGGCTGTCGGGTGCAGATACATGCTGTTTAATTTTAGAAAAGAAGGCGTACACCATCACCCTACAGTCCGGCAGGCCTTGCGCATCCTCTATAATCAGCTGGCCCTGATCCGCGAGCTGGGAGGCAACCGGATTATGCCGGCGGACAGCTTCCTTCCCTGGCAGAGCAGTAAGCATGAGTTCAGCGAACCGCTTCTGGAGGAAGCGCAGGCGCTGCTTCAGGCAGGCGGGTACAGCGGCGAGACAGTGAAGCTGGCTTACCGCACATGCCATGAGGATCGGGAAGAGGCACTATGGCTGCAGGAGCGCAGCAGGAAGATCGGGCTGCAGCTAGAGCTGTACCCCTTATCCGAATATAATCTGCCGAACCTGATGAACCATGCGGATCTTGTGATCTGCGAAGAGGTGCTGGAGGATGACTGGCAGTGGGGGATGATCAATTATTTTCGCAACGAATCGAACTATCTGCATATCCTCCTGCTGGACAGTCATAAGCAGGCGCTGATCGAGTTGCTGGAGCCATTCGCCCGGCTGGCAGCCGGGGAGAGGGCGGAGCTGCTTGATGTGGCGGAGAGTAAACTGCGGGATAACTGCTGGGTGCTGTATGGCTGTCATATGAACAAAAAAGCGCAATTAAGTCAGAATCTGTTCGGCCTGCAGCCCGGCTCTTTCGGATTTCTGGATATCTCCAAGCTATGGGTGAAATCGGGGTTTTAATAGTTAAAAAGAAACGGCTGCTCTCCTAAGTGGACGGGCAAACCGTTTCTTTGTGTGCCGTGCGATTGGCGTTACGGGTAGTTCAGACTGCATTCTGCTGCTTGCCGTCACATTTCTTGCAGACCGTTAGCTTCTCGCCTCCAGGGCCTTTGCCCAGATACAAAAGCTTAATCCGGGTGCTTCCGCAGATCGGACAGGTGCCCCTGGCCCGGGAAGGGGTGGTATAGAGTGCTTTGCCGCGCTTGTTCTTGGACATGTGTACTCCCACTTTCGTCTGTAATACTCTATCCTATGCCCGGGTGGCAGCGGCGATTCGATGGGAGTCATATTTTATTGCTGTATGACGTAGTTTAGCAAAAGCATTCGAAGGAGGGCATTATGAAAAAACTTGTAATTGTAAACGGAACCATGGGAGTCGGAAAAAGTACAATTGTCAGTAAGCTGTATAAAGAATTAGAACATTCGGTATGGCTTGATGGAGATTGGTGCTGGCAAATGAATCCATGGAATGTTACGGAAGAAAACAAAACGATGGTAATGAATAACATCCATTATATGCTCAGTCAGTATCTTGATAATTCTATGTTCGAGTATATCTTCTTCTCTTGGGTGATCCATAAGGAAAGTATATTAGAGGAAGTTCTTGCAGGCTTAAAGGAAAAGGAATATGAGCTTATAAAAGTTACGTTAATGTGCTCTGAAGAAGAGTTGATAAAGCGCATGCGTCAGGATTCGAGGAGCGAGAATGAAATTGAGAATAGCATCAGCCGGTTAGAGCATTACAAAGAAATGAACACACAAAAGCTGAACACGAATGGTAAGGAGATTGATGTCATTATAAATGAGCTTCTACATATTATTGAGAACAATAATGTGTAGTTACACCAATTATTTCATCTTCTAATCATGAATTATTCCATCTTCTAATCATCTCCACATACAAATAGTCCACGGGTTCCGTGGACCATTGCTTTTTCTTCATATAGTCTAGCCGTCCAGCAGTGTCATTTGTTCTTTCATATAACGTGTGCCGTGAACGATATGTTTGGGGCTGACCTGCTCAATGCGTTCGAGGTCTTCCTTTGTGAGAAGGATATCCGCCGCGGCCGCATTCTCCTCCAGATACTTGATATGCTTCGTACCCGGGATAGGCAGCGCACCGCCAGCAATCGTCCAGGCAATGGCCAATTGGGAGGGGGTACAATTCTTCTCCACCGCGATCTCCTTGATCTTGTCGACAATCTCAATGTTCTTCCGGAAGTTGTCTCCTTGGAACCGCGGCATCCATCTGCGAAGATCGTCTGCGGCCAGATTCTCGAAGGTGCGGAGCTCGCCGGAGATAAAGCCCCTGCTTAGCGGACTGTAGGCCACATGGGTAATCCCCAGCTCTCTTATAGCAGGGAGAATCTCCTCTTCGATATCACGGCTCCAGAGCGAATACTCACTCTCCAGCGCGGAGATCGGATGCACGGCATGAGCGCGGCGAATGGTGGAGGCGGAAGCCTCGGACAGGCCGAGCGCCCGGACTTTACCTGCCTTGACCAAGTCTGCCATCGCTCCGACCGTTTCCTCTATCGGGATTTGCGGATCAACGCGGTGTTGGTAGTATAGGTCGATGTAATCTGTATTCAGACGGCGAAGGCTATCCTCTACTGCTTGCTTAACGTAATCAGGATGGCCGCTGATGCTCTCATAATTTGGAGTATATGAGAATTTGGTAGCGATAATGGCTTGCTCGCGGCGCCCTTGAAGAGCACGGCCGAGCAGCTTTTCATTATGCCCGTTTCCGTAGACGTCCGCCGTATCGAACATCGTGACGCCTATGTCCAACGCGTGATGGATCGTCTGAATCGACTCTTCATCATTAGTCACCCCGTAAATGCCTGGAGACATCCCCATAATTCCCAGACCGATCGAAGAGACGAGGATATTGCTGTTGCCCACAATTCTTTGCTTCATTGGTTAATCCCTCTTTCTGTGATTGTTATTACTCAGACTCCTCCATGTTAATTAACAATTGGCTCTCAGAAGGAAGGGTACCTTTCTCGATGTCTTCGTATATGGACAGTTTGTTATTGACAGCGTCGAGTGCTTCGGCCAATTCGTTCTGGCGTCGAAATAATTCCTCCTTGTACTGGTTTAAGATTGCCTTGCGCTGTGGAATCGTGGAATCTCCATCAAGCGCAAGATTTACCATCTCCTTCAGCAATGACAGCTTCATCCCGGTTGCCCGGAAACAGGTCATCAGCCTCATCCAATCCAGATGATCTTGTTCGAACAGCCGATTCCCGTTCTTATCTCTCTTAATGTGAGGGAGCAATCCCTCTTTCTCATAAAAACGAATCGTATGCGCAGGGCAACCAAGCCGCTCTGAAGCTTCTTTGATTGTGAAAGCCATTTGACCGGATCACTCCTTATCGGTTATTTTCAGACGGAATGGGCGGGTTCTTCCTTATCCTAAACCTTAAAGAGCACTTTAAGGCAAGCGTTATTTTAGGAGACAGCGGTTATCGTCCGGATCACAAAACTGGAGCGATTAAGGCAGACCAATGCAGTGAAAAAAACATCCTAATGGATGAATAAGATTACCTTCGAGTGAGCACAATGTATGCTGTTTTTGACATACATTGGGTCCAGATGTCTGCTACGGGCACGGTGTATGCTGTTTTTGACATACATTGGGTCCATATTCCTGCTTGTGGGCGCAATGTATGCTGTTTTTGACATACATTGGGTCCAGATGTCTGCTACGGGCACGGTGTATGCTGTTTTTGACATACATTGGGTCCAGATGTCTGCTTGCGAGTACAATGTATGCTGTTTTTGACATACATTCAGGCCGTATGTCTGCTTGCGAGCACCATGAACTTTTGTAAATGTACACACACCGTTTCTGCAGAAGCAGGAACCTATAGTTTCCTATACATCAAAAAAACAGCGTATAACATAAATTATACGCTGTTTCACTTCTAATCGACTTTTATATGAATTTCTGCACTGATGGTCACCTTAAATAGAGTGATTTTAGTAGAATAATATATTAATAATGTAAATAATGTCCACACCAAGGATTTGCCTGTTCTTTCTCCTCTTCGGAGAGGGGAACCCATGCTATACTATTGAAAAAACATACGCTGGAGGGAGTCCATTGATTCATAGCAGCAAGCAGCATAAATGGAGATCAGACAAACTGTCTCATCTGGGATCATCGATCTTCGCCGAGGTGGCGGCATGGAAATCCGAAGCCCGGCAATCGGGTATGGAGATCATAGATCTGGGAATTGGCAGTCCAGACCAGGGCCCGCTGCCCGAGATTCGTCAGGCATTAAGCGAAGCGGTACTGCGGGAGGATAGCTATGCTTATCCGTCGTCCAAGGGAAGTGCGGCGTTTCGGAATCAAGCGGCGAAATGGATGCAGTGGCGTTTCGGTGCGGTGGTAGATCCAGAGGAGGAAATTGTGTCCCTGATGGGTTCGCAGGACGGGCTGGCGCATCTGGCTCTGGCCATCTGCAATCCCGGCGATCTGGCGATTGTGCCTGACCCCGGTTATCCTATCTATTCAGGGGCGCTCGCTATAGCAGGAGTGAGGGCATGGCCGCTGCCGCTTTTGGAGGAGAATGCGTTCCGGCCGGATCTGGAGCGGATTCCTGAGGAGGTCTGGCGTGAAGCATCCTTTATCCTGCTCAGTTTTCCCGGCAATCCGATTTCGGTTACGGTGGATCTGGCTTATATGGAGCGGCTCGTGGAGCTTGCCCGTAAGTGGGATGTGCTGGTTGTGCATGATCTGGCGTACTCAGAGATGGGCTTCGATGGATACCGGCCCATCAGCATCTTACAGGTCCCCGGAGCGCGGGATACCGCCGTTGAATTTCATTCCTTCTCCAAAAGCTTCAACATGGCCGGATGCCGCATCGGCTTCATGGCGGGCAATGCTCAGGCCGTCGGGGCGCTGCGGGAGCTGAAAAGCAATGTGGATTACGGCGTCTTCGAGCCGATTCAGGAAGCCGCGGTTGTGGCGCTGGAACAAGCGATGGCAGCCGGGCCGGACCAAGGAGTAGCTGCGCTGTATGAACGGCGGCGGAACCTTGTGGTAGAGGCTCTGCACCTTGAAGGATGGGCGGTGCCCTTGCCGGAAGCGACGATGTTCATTTGGGCAAGCCTCCCGGATGCCTATGGAAGTGTGGGTGAAGCCGGAAGATCGCGCCGCTTCGCTCATGACCTGCTGCTAAGGACCGGGGTAGCGGTCATTCCGGGAGATGCGTTTGGTAGCCAAGGGGAAGGGTATGTGCGGATTGCGTTGGTAGAGGAGGAAGAGCGTCTTCTGGAAGCCGCCCGGAGAATAGGGGAATTTCTACGTTCGGACAGATGAGATTGAGAAATGCCAATGAGTAACATAATAATTATTATGTTAACCATTTTAATTCGCGGATCTTAATTCAGGGTAATAAGGATCAACTACAGTTATTCAGGAGGTTGATCTTATGGGATTTAACATTGGAGGATTAGGCGATAAAATACAAGGAGTAGTCGGTTCCCTCAAAGAAGGCCGCGCCTACGAGCTGCTGCAGAAATTACCGCTGGACAAGCTGCCTGTCGAGCAACTGCTGCAGAAGCTCCCGCTGGAACAGCTGCTATCGAGCCCTTTTCTGCAAAAGTTCACTCCCTTCGAGTCCTTGAAGGATCTGCTGCAAAAAGGAGGATTCTCTGCCGGCTCGGCAGAGGAGATAAAGTCGCTCCCGCAGGAGCAGCTGGATGAGCATGTAGCGAAGACCACTTCCTTCGGTTCATTGAAGGATATGCTGCTCAAAGCAGCGGAGTTCTATTCCCAACGGAAATAGAGGCTCCGCAGGCAGGTCTTAAGTAGGTTCCTCTAAGCGGGACTGCTGCCGGTTCCGGCAACCTCATAGATGTAAACAAGCCCGCACCGTAATTCTCTGGTACGGGCTTGCTTTATTTTGCGTAGCATCAGAGCTAATATTTGGGGTTTATGGCCAATGTAGCCATGTAGGGCTTACGTTACGTTTTCAAGTGAAAATACAGGAAGAGTTGAGATGTATTTTGTACAACTAAATGAGACGAAAAGGTGTGGTTCGATCGTATAAGTGCATTCTGTACAACTATATTGCCGTAATAGCTTAGATTCATCTACTTATGATGTAATAGCTGCACGAAATACATCTAAATGGAAAATAGGTTAATAATTAGATTATTAAGTTGTACAAAGTACATTTAAGCTTACAGAGCTTGCGTTAACGTAACGCAAAACCTGACCAGCAAGTCTTCCTGCTGTGCCAGTGTCATAGTGCTTAGTGCTTCAACCAAGCCGTTGCCAGCAGCAAAGCTCCCTGGTTAGCCTTAGTGTCTGCCAGCGCGTTCAGCATCACGAAATCGTGAATAATGCCCTGGAAACGTACGGCCGTAACGGGAACGCCTGCTTCGCGAAGCTTATTCGCATAAGCCTCTCCTTCATCACGCAGCACATCGGCTTCACCAGTGATAATGAGGGCTTCCGGCAGACCGCTAAGCTGGTCCAGACTGGCCCGCAGCGGAGAGGCCGTAATCTGTGCCCGCTCCTCAGGATCGGTGGTATATTGATCCCAGAACCACTTCATACCTTCGCGCTGGAGGAAATAGCCTTCTGCAAACTGATGATACGATTCGGTATCGAAGGAAGCATCTGTAACCGGATAGAAAAGCAATTGCTTGGAGATGGCCGGACCGCCGCGTTCTTTGGCCATCAGGGTGATGGCCGCAGTCATGTTACCGCCGACACTGTCTCCAGCGACACTCAGCCTGGAGGCGTCGAGTCCGTATGTGGAGCCTTCACTAACAATCCATTCCAGAACTGCGTAGATTTCTTCAATGGCCGTTGGATATTTGGCTTCCGGGGACAGGCTGTATTCAGGGAATACCACGGCAGCACCTGTACCCACAGTCAGCTCACGGATGAGCCGGTCATGCGTGTGGCTGTTGCCGAATACCCAGCCTGCTCCATGAATATAGAGAATGACCGGCAGGGAAGTGCCGGAAGTTCCTACTGGACGGACAATACGCACCTTCACTTCACCGCCGGGGCCGCCAGCTATAGTCAGATCCTGAAGATCTGCCTCGGGTTTTTCGATATCGCCCGCCTGAACGGTGTTGACCGTTTCGCGGCCTTTTTCAGGACCCAGATCGGGCAGGAAGGGAGGCTTGGCATTATCATCGGCGAATTTCTGAGCTGCTGGTTCAAGAATAACTTTTTTATGATCAGACATAGTTATAGTCTCCTTCTTCTAGCAGATTAGGTCAAGCTCTTCTCATCCATAACCGCCTGACAAGTTTCTGAAACGTAAAGCGAACGGATCGCCCGGGTCAAAGCGTATATCCAGTAAGAAAGGGGGGATGCGAGCGTGAAGGATTATCCCATCACAGAACAGCAGGCCAAGGACATGTTTGAAGCACACTCCGCTTATATTTATGGGATTGCCCTTATGATGACCAAGCAGCGGGTGCTGGCCGATGATATTACCCAGGAGACTTTTCTGCGTGCTTTTGCAAAATATCATTTATACGATCCCTCCAGGCCGCTTCGGCCTTGGCTGTACCGGATTGCAGTCAATACGTCCCGTAATCTGCTGCGCAGGAAGACTTGGACACAACTGCTGGCAGGCGTTCCTATAGAGGGAAAAGAGCACTCCGCCGAGAGCTTCGCCCTGCATAGTGAGAATCAGCTGGAGTTATGGCAGGCGGTCTGCCATTTGTCCGCGAAGCTGCGGGAAGTGATCTCCCTGCACTATTATGCCGGATTATCGCTTCCCGAAACCGCAGAGGTATTAAGTATTCCGCTGGGAACCTGCAAATCCAGGCTTCATGCGGCACTGCGCAAGCTGAGAGAATGCGGCGAACTTGACCCCGGCGTGCTGATGATGAAGGAGGGGATCAAATGACGACAGCTAAGGACGGGCTGGATGCTCAATCCGAGGTAGTAACCGCACAATTACAAATGGAAGCGGAACACATGATACACAGTATGCCTACTTCTGTTCATTTTGATGAATTGTGGCAGCTACATATAGGAAGAGTAAAGGAAGCTCCAAGGGGCAGACGCCGGTTATCACCGTACAGGAAGTGGGTCATGGGCGCCACAGCTATGCTGGCTGTTACAGCCGGATCAATTATTGGGATCGGGTTCATCTCACCCCCCGTAGCAGAGGCGCTGCGCGTCATTCCTTTCTTCGATTATCTGTATGACAAAGGTGCCGACCGCGGGGAGTTGAAGCCGATTGAACAGAAGCATCTCAGCAATCCGGCAGACGCACTGATTACCGATAAAGGCATTACCTTCAATCTGGTAGAGGAATACTATGACGGTATTTCATTGGTGATTAATTATGAGGTGACCTACCCATCATCCTCAGAGCGCATTACCGGCAAGGAAGCGGCAGTTTTCTATAAACTCAATTTCGAAGGACATCATCCGCAAAGAATCTCGAGCCACGATTTTACGATTACAGGAGATCATACCTTCGTAGGTACAACCCGTCTAAGCTTTGGGGACAAGGATCTGCCGGATCAACTTAGGCTTAATATGAGTATTGATTGTATCGGGACAACAAGGGGGAACTGGGATGTATCTGTCCTGATGGATAGGAGGAAGAGTGCTGCGCTGAGCACAACCGTCTATCCTAAGGATTTGGATTTCACGTACGATAACTCACTATATACTGTAGACAAGCTGACACTGGGTCCTGTAACTTCGCAAGTGATTGTGATGAAAAGTTATCCTCATCCATGGCTTTATGTAATGCTTGAAGATGATATTGGGACCTTGTATATGAATAAAGGTGGAGATGGGGCGACTGATGAGTACTATTATTTCAACTTCTCTCCGCTGACAGAATTTAATCCCAAACCGGAATATATGACCCTGATCGCCTATGAGACACTAGAAAATAAGCAAATTAAATCAGAAGAAGATCGCCAGAGCCTGAACGGATCATTACCGCTAACGCTGCAGGGGAATCAGGGAGGAACGGTTACAGTTACGGCTGTTGATTACGAGGAGAAGCAGACAGTTGTATACTATGAGGCCAGTCAGGTGATGAGCCAGTTAACCGAGCTAACTTTACTGCAAGGACAAAATCAGCCAATCACACAAACAGGACAGCCGGTGCGGATTAGCCGGGATAAACTGGCATTTAAGCTGATTTTCCCGCCCGTACAGCCCTCCGATAAGCTTGAGATTATGGCCCGCTCCCTCTCCTATCGAGAGGATGTACAACAATTCCGTCTGCGGATTCCGATTCAGTGGAACGAATAGCTGTTGGAATTTAATGCTTGTAAAAGAATAGGCCGCGCTTGTCCTGCATGGACGGGCGCGGCCTGTGCTCGCATAGAGGTATGTGGGCCGATAGACGGAAAACCGGATACAATGTGCAGGCGTGCAGGTGCGCTGGCTGATGCAGCCCGCAGGTGATTTTGTACTAGCATGCCGATCGGGACTGAAATCAGGAAGAACCAGCCGATCAGGATGTATGATCCAACTTTCCTTGTATTTAGGCCGGATGGAGAGAAGCCGCTGCGGAGGAATGATATAATGGTTGTACTTAAGAAGGAGGGGACAGGTCATGAATGAGCTGGAACTAACATATGAAGAAGAGCTGGATGCCTTCCTGATCTGGATGAAGGATGCCGGTTACACAGCACATACCCAGAAATCCTATCTTGCCGATGCACGGGAATTCCTGGACAGCCTCAACGGCAGGGAGCTGGGAACGGTCAAGAAGCTGCATGTGGTCTCCTACCTGACCTCGGTCCGTGAACGTGGGGTCAGCGATGCCACCCGTAACCGCAAGCACGCCTCGGTCAATTGTCTGTTCAAGGCACTGTCGGAGCTGGAGCTGTTAGCCATCAACCCGGCGGCAGGAATCAAGAAATCCAAGACCGACAAAAACCGGGAGCCCGTCTATCTGGAGGAGCAAGAGCTGGAGCGGTTCCTGGCGGCGGTAGAAGGCAAGTACAGAAGCCGCAATCTGGCAGTCTTCCTGCTCATGTCCTATATGGGGCTGCGGGTAGGGGAAGTACATACGCTGAATCTGAGTGATTATAATGTAGACAGACGTTCCCTGCGGGTCTTCGGTAAAGGGCGCAAATGGCGGGGTATTCCGGTTCCGGAGGATGTGGCCCCGTATCTCGATCAGGCGATTGCAGACCGGCTGGTCCCTTGGCGCAGCAAAGAAGAGGCTATGTTCATCTCACAGAAGGGACGCAGACTGTCGATCCGGGGAATTCAAGGCATTGCTGCAGATACCTTCAGCCGCTTCCAGAGTGAGCTGCCTTCCTCCCAGCAGCATGCCTATTCGAGTCATAAGCTGCGGCATTCGTTCGCCACGATGCTGTTGCGCAAGGGTGCGGATCTGCGTACCGTGCAGGAGCTGCTGGGCCACTCTTCCATTCAGACAACTACAGTATATACGCATATTACGAGCCGGGAGAAGGAAGAGGCCATGTCGAGACTGCAGATCAGCAGTGCTGACAGGCTGAGCGGCAGCTTATAGTCCTCCTGTCCAGCATTAATATCACTTGAACTATGAACTTTTGTTCATACCCTAACGCACAAATTACAGGGAATGTGCATTTTTAGGATGACAACTCGCCGCTGAATTGCTACCATGAGAAAGGGAAAAACGGATTGTGAAATCTACCACATCATTCACTTTAGTCGCTTAACGCGTCTTCGCGGCTGGTGAATGCTTGGTATTTGGAGTTCAAAAAGGCCGCCAATCTCTGCGGATTGGCGGCCGGCTTGTTGCGGCTGGAATTATAGCTCCAGCTTGGCGATTTCACTCTTAAGCTTATCAGCGGACTTCTGGAACAAGCTCTGTTCTTCTTCGCTGAGCGGAAGATCAAGCACCTCACGCACACCGGAGCGGTCCACGACACATGGAGCGCCGAGGAATACATCGGAGACACCATTGTAGTTGTTCAGCAAGGTGGATACGTTCAGTACGGAGCCTTCATTGTTCAGGATAGAGGAAACAATGCGGTCCAGGGCCAGCGCGATGGCATAGGAGGTTGATCCTTTGGCATCAATAATCTCGTAAGCGGCGTTCTTCGTATCCTCGAAGATTTCTTTGCGTTCGGCTTCATCGAAGCCCAGATCAATTCCCGCGACATTGGCGAGACTCCAGACCGGCAGCTCGGAATCGCCATGCTCCCCAATGATCTGTCCATGGATGCTGCGCGGGTCAATCTCCTTGTGCTTGCCGATCAGATAACGGAAGCGGGCACTGTCCAGCACGGTTCCTGAACCGATAACGCGTCTGCGGTCGAAGCCGCTGATCTTCAGGGTGGCATATGCCAGGATATCGACCGGATTGGTGGCAATCAGCAGGATGGCATGGTGGTTGTATTTCGTGATTTTCTGGATGATATCTTTGAAGATCGAGATGTTCTTGCGAAGCAGGTCGATCCGGGTTTCACCGGGTTTCTGGGAGGCTCCTGCTGTCACAATAATAATGTCGGCATCGCGGCAATCCTCATAGGTACCTGCCCATAGCTTCACGCCTCCGACAAAAGGCATACCATGGTTCATATCCAGCGCTTCACCAAGCGCCTTCTGGTGGTTCACATCGATCAGTACAAGCTCGGGCATGCGCTTGCGCAGCAGCAGCGTATAGGCTGTAGTGGTTCCGACTGCACCGGTACCGATGACTACAACACGATTGGGCTTAAATGGGGCCATGGTTAAATCTCCTCCAGCATTTGTATTTTGGTAAGATAAGGAAGGCAAAGCCATTCCACTTGCTGTCCAATCTTATCCATCATAATCTCTAGGGATAGTGTTTTCAAGCTGTCCGCTTTTAATCCATTACCCGAATTGGGGTAAGCTAACAAAGGTTTTTCTATTATCCACTCAACCACTTGACAGGAGCGAATTGAAGTATGGATTTATTCCGCAAAAAACCGCTGGCCATTCCCCAGAATGCCGGAGCGGAGAAGCTTAGCAAGACACTGGGCGCCTTGGACCTGACGATGCTCGGTGTGGGCGCCATTATCGGCACCGGGATCTTTGTAATGACGGGAGTAGCGGCTGCCGAGCATGCCGGTCCGGGACTGGTGCTATCCTTCATAATCGCGGGGATCGCCTGTGTGCTGTCCGCCTTGTGCTACTCCGAATTTGCTTCGACACTGCCGGTATCCGGCAGCGCTTATGCTTACAGCTATGTGGCCTTCGGCGAATTGCTGGCCTGGGTGCTGGGCTGGGATCTTGTACTGGAATACGGGGTTGCCGCAGCAGCGGTAAGCAGCGGATGGTCCGGTTATTTTCAGGGACTGCTGGAAGGCTTCGGGATACATTTGCCCACAGCTTTGTCTGGAGCGTATAATGCGGATAAGGGAACGTTCATTAATCTGCCTGCCGTAATCATTATCCTGCTGATCTCCTATCTGCTCACAAGGGGAGCCAAGGAGACCGCCCGCTTCAACGCAGTGATGGTCGTCATCAAGCTCTCCGTGGTGCTGTTGTTCATCATCACCGGAATTTTCTATGTGAAGCCGGAGAACTGGACGCCCTTCCTGCCGTTTGGGATTCATGGTGTGATGAATGGCGCTGCTACTGTCTTTTTTGCCTATATCGGCTTTGATGCCTTATCTACTGCCGCAGAAGAAGTGAAGCGTCCCCAGCGTGACCTTCCCATCGGGATCATCTCATCCCTTGCCATCTGCACCGTTTTATATATCGCTGTATCCCTGGTCCTGACAGGCATTGTGCCTTATCAGAGCCTGAATGTCAGCGACCCGGTGTCCTTTGCGCTGCGGTTCGTGGGCCAGAATATGATTGCCGGACTGATCTCCATCGGGGCCATTGCCGGGATGACTACAGTGCTGCTGGTCTTGTTGTTCGGACAGACCCGGCTGCTGTTCGCCATCTCCCGTGACGGGCTGCTGCCGAAGAGCTTGTCCAAGGTTAGCTCTAAGACGCACACACCGGTGCGCAGCACCTGGGTGGTGGGCAGCCTGATTGCCATTCTTACCGGCTTCGTTCCTTTGGACCGGCTGGCGAATCTGACCAGCATCGGAACGTTGTTTGCCTTTCTGGTGGTGTCCCTCGGGGTAATTATGCTCCGCCGGACGAAGACGGATCTCCGCAGAGGTTTCCGGGTTCCCTGGGTTCCGCTGATTCCACTGCTGAGCGCGGCAACCTGCGGTTACTTAATGTATAATCTCGGGAGAGAGACCTGGATCGGGTTCCTGATCTGGGTAGCGCTCGGACTGGTTATCTACTCGTTATACGGCTATAAGCGCAGTAATCTGAATCCGAAGAAATAATTATGGAAGAATAATTATTGAATAAAAGGAGAGAGAGCATTGTCAGCCAAAGCTTCAGATTCCAAGGTTCTAAGAATGGTGTTGATGCTTCTTATGACTCTGCTGGTTCTCTCGGCTTGCTCGTCCGCCCCCCCGCCGGAGCCGTCCCGGCCGCCTCAGCCGACTGAAGCGCCGGAAGAAGGGCAGATGATTACCGTCATCACTCCAGATAACAAGAATGTCGATACCGAAAATGCGAAGAAATACCAGATCCAGACGCGGCTGACCGATTTCCGGCTGCTGAACCCCTCAGCGGGGCTGGCCTGGGGAGTCACCCGCAACGAGCTGCGCATGTACATGACACTGAATAACGGCAAGACCTGGGCGAATATCTCTCCGGCCACGAACGTGCAGTTTCTGAGCAACCCGGTCTACGGCAAAGAGATTTTCTTCACCGATCCCGAGCATGGCTGGATTATACGCAGCTCGTTCGGCTCCACCGAGACCGTGGTGCTGCGCACCACAGACGGGGGACACACCTGGCAGATCTCAGCGTTCCCGGATTCCAACAAACTATCCTCCATCTATTTCAGCTCTAGCCTGAACGGCTGGCTGATGACCAAGTGGGATGCGAGTGCCACCAAAGAGAGCAAAGCCTTGTATGCCACGAAGGATGGCGGAGCAACCTGGAATCAGGTGATGCAGAATGAGCAGTATAATCCGAATCTGCCGAGCCTCTCGATTCCGCATGCCGGGGTTGCAACCGGAATGATCTTTAATGACGAGAACCGCGGATTTGTTATGCTCCAGACCGGTGCCCTGCCCAAGATTTATATTACCAAGGATGGAGGGACGACCTGGGTATCCGGTTCGGAATTCCTGGTCAATGACAGCTTTGCCGGATGTGACCGGGTTGTTACAGGTGTGCCTGAATTCTTCGGGGAAGATGCGGCGGGGGGCTGGATGCCGGTCGGCTGTCAGAAGGATAAGGAAGGAAGCATGACCTTCAACGGCTATTTTACGGCCAACGGGGGAGAGAACTGGAAATTCACCGCATTCGGGCGGCCGGCACTGTCCGGCATGAACCGGAATGTGGCACCCGACTTCCTGAATGCTAAGGCAGGCTGGTCGCTGGAAGGGAATCTGCTCTACAAGACGGTAGACCAGGGCGTGACCTGGACGGCTCTTCCAGCCAGCACTGTGCTGCAGTCCAAGCTCTTGGAATATCCCGAGGTCGTGAAGCTGCAATTCATCTCAAGCGATGTCGGCTGGCTGCTGATCTCGAAGGAGGAGGACCGCAGGTCGATCCTGCTTCAGACCACCAACGGCGGAGAGAGCTGGCGGGTAATGTAAGCTACCGAAGAGGTTGTCCGTTCTGACGGGCAGCCTCTTTTGCAGCTTCAGATCAGAATCAGTTCAGCTGCAATGACTCTTTAATATAAGGAAAAATCTTATTTAAAATTTTCTTTAAAAATGTGAAAAAAATCACATGACAAACTTTGAATCCTGTGATATATTTAACACATAGAGAACAAGTTACTTTTTTCACAAACTTTCAAACAAACTTCCAACCCGAATAGGAGAGATTACAATGACAACTTTTGAAACGGATTATATGACAAGAAACCTGCTGCAACTATGCTACAACTGCGATGACGCGCACCTGTGCCAGACCGAAGAACAATGCAGAGCCTGCTGGGCAGACAACGGCATGATGCCGGAAGACGCGAACGAAACCAGACAATTGTTAGACCTCGTACATGCTTAATGTAACCATCCCTCGGGTATTACCCAAGACCATTTAAGCTCCCGGCAGCACCGGAGCTTGAGTGGTCTTTTTGCAATTATAAGAACTTATATGTTTCACACGATAACTTATCCTTCTATTTCTCGCTGAAACGGTACCGTCCTTGCAAAGGACGGCGAAGCCGTTTCTACTTGCGTTCCTCCCGGTGCTGTCTTACAGATAAGAGGCATATACATGTAGAGAAGCCTGTATGGGCAGGCAAACTAACTACGTGGGAATAAGGGGGAAGAGACAATGGGAACGGGAAGTGATCCATCCTGGATGTTCGATTTTACAGGAACGGTATTGCCGGTCTTTCTCGCTGTGGTCGTGGGGATCATCGCAGTATCCGCAGGCCGGGGATTGCTTCAGTGGAGCCGGAACAATAATGCCCCCCTGCAGTCCATTCCCGCGCGTATTGTGAGCAAGCGTACCGAAGTACGCCAGCAGCAGTCTCAGGAGGATAGTCTCTCCAGCCGGACCAGCACCACTTACTATCTGACTTATGAAGCGGAGGATGGGGTGCGCAGGGAATTCAAGGTGGAGGGACAGGAATACGGGATGAGCGCTGAGGGGGATCAAGGCATATTGACGTATCAGGGAACACGTTATCACGGGTTTCAGCGGCGCGCCCATTACTCCACGGCGGAGTAGGGAAGACGGCAATGTACAATAGATGGTAAAGGCATCCCCCTGGTTCCCGCTGTGGAGCATGGGGGTTTTTGGTGTAGCGCCGGCAAGGGGCGGGATACAGAGCGGCAGGAATTTGGGCGCAGACTGTCACCTCTTGGGCGAATGCACATACAATACAGCGAGCAGCACAACAACACCGGAGAATATTGCAGTCAGTAAGGTCCTATAGCCGTCAATGAAATGAATGCAAGGAGGAGAACGTGTGGCTGTCATCAAAACAAACTCGGAGGACGTAAGAGTGCTTGCACGGCTGATGCGGGCAGAGGCTGAAGAGGATGGGGAGTCAGGCATGCTGATGGTCGGCAATGTCGGCGTGAACCGGATTCTTGGCAATTGCCTGGATTTCAACAACATCCGCAGTGTGAATGACATGGTGTACCAGAGCCCCGGCGGCTTCGAAGCCCCGCAGAAGGGATATTTCTATCAGCGGGCGCGGGAAGCCGATATCCGGCTGGCGAAACGTGCGATTAACGGGGAGAGAACATGGCCGGCCTCGAATGCGCTCTGGTTCTTCCGCCCTGTCGGCGACTGCCCGGCAAGCTGGTACAATCAGCAGAATACCGGACGCTACAAGGCGCACTGCTTCTTCACTCCGACACAGGGGGATTGTCCGGCAGTATACTAGGCAAGACCAAGATTATGATTAAACCTTAGGAGGTAATCCGTACATGATCGTTCAACCGTACCGCCCAGTTCCTTACATGATGGGCAGCAACCCCGCAGGCAACATGAACAATATGGATAACATGAGCAATATGAATAACATGAATAACATGAATAACATGAATAATATGGGTCACATCGGCAATATGGGTAAAATGGGAACTATGGGCAACATGGGAGCCATGCCGCCCCAGGTGAGCAGCGGCAGTCCCATGATGCCCGGCGGTACGGTGATCTCTACAACCGCACCTGTATATGAACAGTCCTATGTCGAGAACATTTTCCGTCTGAACCTTGGCAAGGTCGGCACCTTCTATTTCACGTATGAGAACAACAAAGACTGGAATGCCAAGGTCTATACCGGGGTGCTTGAAGCTGCGGGCCGTGACCATCTGATCATCAGCGACCGTGCTACAGGGCAGCGGGTGGTGCTGTTGATGGTTAACTTCGATTACGCCACTTTCGAAGAGCCGCTTGTCTATCAATATCCGGGCGTTGTAGGGAATCCGCTGGGCGTTCGCAACTGCTAAGCGCTTTTCCGGCCATTTATCCATAGAATAACCCAAAAACGGCTGTCCGCCTTGGTTAGAGGCGGTCAGCCGTTCCTTATGCTCCCGTACTTACATATGCTGTATTTTTCGAGGGGACACGCATGCTTGCTGTTTCACCTAATATATTTATATAATGAAAGTATTATTTATAATCCGTGATTTTGTATAGGAGATGAGGGCATTGGGGAATTGATACGCAAGGGTTCTCTTAGCGTAATCGAGTCTGACATTTTGAGCAAACGAAGGAGGTGGGCCTATCCAGCCGTACAGGTTACGGTGGATAGGAGTATAAATTGAGCGACCCTTTACCCGGTATATTACATGTAGGACTTATTATTTTGCTTGTGCTGCTTAACGGATTTTTCGTTTCGGTGGAGTATGCGATGGTGAAGGTGCGCAGCGGGCGCATTGAATCGCTGATTGAGGAAGGCAGCAAGAGAGCGCTGGGCGCCAGGAAGATTGTCCATAATCTGGATGGTTTTCTCTCGGCTTGCCAGCTTGGGGTGACCCTTGCTTCACTTGCGCTGGGCTGGCTGGGAGAACCTGCCGTGGCTACGATTGTCGGGCCGCTGATCAGGAGTATGGGCTTTGATGAGACTAGCGTTTTTGTCATCTCCCTGATTATTGCCTTCATGTTCATCACGGTGCTCCATATCGTACTCGGCGAGCTTGCACCGAAGACCATTGCTGTGAACAAGGCTGAGGCGGTGCTTCTGTTAACTGCCGGTCCGATGAACGTTTTCTACCGGATTATGTTTCCTTTCATCTGGGTGGTGAACGGGCTGGCCCGGGGACTGCTGCGGATCTTTCGTCTGACACCGGCTTCCGAGCTGGCTACTGCGCATACGGAGGAAGAAATCCGCATTCTGATGCAGGAGAGTAACAAAAGCGGCTTGATCGACAACACAGAAATGACGCTGGTGGATAATATATTTGAATTTGCCGATACGATGGCCCGGGAGATTATGATTCCGCGTACCGAGATGATCTGCCTGAACACGCATCTGGAGACGGAGGAGAACCTGGAGATTGCCTTCGATGGAATGCGGACCCGGTATCCGGTCTGTGACGGCGACAAGGACCATATTCTCGGCTTCATCCACGTTAAGGATATGATCCGCGATAAGGCACCGCATTACCATGAATTGATCCGTCCGATCCTGACGGTACCGGAATCGATTCAGATCAGCAGTCTCCTGAAGGTCATGCAGCGCGCCAAGACCCAAATCGCTATTCTTATTGATGAATATGGCGGTACTTCAGGGATGGTTACGCTGGAGGACATTATGGAAGAGATTGTCGGTGAGATTCAGGATGAGTTCGACGAGGAGCGGCCCGGCATTGAGAAGCTGGGTGAGGATGAGTTCTCCGTAGACGGACTGATGCTGATTGAAGAGATCAACGACAAGCTTGGCATTCATATGGAAACTGATGATTATGATACGATCGGCGGCTGGTTGTATTCCAAGCTGGAAGTCAATCCGCCCCAAAAAGGGCAGAGCATCGAGTTCGACAATCATTTATTCGTGGTCGAAGAAACCGACAATAAGCGGATTTCCCGGATCAAGCTGCTGAAGCTGCAGTTATTGACAGAAGAAGCCGGAGCATAAGCTGCTGCATACACTATAAGCATGGCGCTACTATAGCGCTGTGCTTTTTTTTCATTATATGGATGATTTTTTCATTATAAGAATAATTAGTTCTTGCGGTTCTCCGATTCGTCCGGATTTAAGGCGGGTAAGGAAGTGTAAATACATGCACTATATCCGATTCAAGAAAGGGGCGGGAGCGTTGGAACATCCGTTGAACACTCACAATGATCTGCTGGTCCTCTTATCGGTTGCGATAGCATTTCTCTCCTGCTTCACGGCGCTGGATCTGACGGAACGGTTACTTCGCGGCCAGCGGAGCTCCCGTTATATCCTATTGATCTCCCTGGTGCTGGGTACAGGCTTGTGGAGCATGCACTTTATCGGGATGCGCGCGATGAATCTGGGCGTTCCGGTATCGTATAACCTGCCATTGCTGGCGTTCTCGCTCATGATTCCTGTGGCAGCTTCTTACATGCTGTTAGTAATGCTGAATAACGCACACACCCGCAGCAGGATCTATCTGGCTCTGGGCGGTCTCTTGTTCAGCAGCGGCATCCTGATCATGCATTTCAGCGGCATTCTGTCGATGGAGCTTACGGCAACCTATGAGCAAGGCGCTTTTTCCATTATACTGGCGGTGTTGTTCGCTCTGATCGTCCCTGTGGTCACCGCATCCTACGATCCGAAGTGGCTGGAGCCTGCCTACAATATGTTCAGCTTCAAAAAACTGCTGCTGGTCTTGACCCTGACCGGCGCGTTCACAGGCATCCATTACGCTGCCATGGCGGGCGCTTCATTCGTTGTGGGGGAACCGTCCGCTGCTGCCGGGCAACTGCTCTACCTGAATGATTCCATACTGGGAATGATCCTGTGCGGCTCCTTCCTGTTCATTGTGTCGATCGTCCTGGCCCTGCTGTTCAGGGACCGGCAGCGGGTACTCCAGACGGCGGCCTTCAATGAGCAGCGGTACACTGCGCTCTTCGAGCAGAGTCCTGACATGGTGCTGTGCATTGATCCTGCGCGCAAGAAGATCATCAGTGCTAATCCTTCCGTGCGGAACACTACGGGATACAGCAGAGAAGAACTGGGGAATTATAAGGCGGTACTGTACAGTGAGCGGGATGAAGCGGCTGTCCGGGAGGCCGTAACACGTGCTTCACGGGGCCAATCCTCCAAGCTGGAGCTTAAGGTGCGGATCAAGAGCGGGGAGCAGCTGATCTGCAGTGTCACCGTCTTTCCTTTGCTGCATCACACGGAGCAGTGGGTCTATCTCGTAGCCGAGGATGTTACTGCCCTGATGAAGTATCAGTATGAGCTGCTGGAGGCCAGAGATGCCGCTGAGAGCGCTGTGACAGTCAAAAGCGAGTTCCTGGCCACCATGAGCCATGAGATTCGCACTCCGCTGAACGGCATTATCGGCGTCAACCAGCTGTTGGCTGAGGAGATCACTAATCCTGAGCATCTGGAGCTCCTCCGGCTTCAGAGCACTAGCAGCCACGCGCTGCTGCAGGTGATGAGCGATATTCTGGACATCTCCCGGCTGGAGGCGGATGGCCTGACCCTGAACAAGGACACCTTCAGGCTGAAGTCACTGCTTCAGGATTGTGTGGATCTGTTCATAGTGAGCACACAAGACAAGCCGTTATCCCTGGAGCTGGAGATTGAAGAGGGCCTTCCTGACAAGTACACCGGGGATATTAAGCGTATCCGCCAGATTCTGATCAACCTGATCGGCAATGCTGTGAAATTCACGCCCTCTGGTACGGTGACGGTTAAGGTGGAGTCCTATGGCGTCCGGGAGGCCGCTCAGGCGCTGCAATTTATGGTGCGCGATACCGGCATTGGCATCTCACCGGATAAGCTGCAGCTGCTCTTCCAGTCCTTCTCCCAGGTGGACGGGTCGCATACCCGCAAATACCCGGGCACGGGTCTGGGGCTTGCGATCTGCAAGAAGCTGGTGGACCTGATGCAAGGAGAGATCTGGGCAGAGCCGGCAGCGGGAGGCGGCACGCAGTTCTTCTTCAGAATCAGGCTGCAGTCGCTGGAGGATTCCCCGGAGGTCTTCTTCGGCAAGGATACAGGGAACGGGGAGAAGGCGGAGGACAACGAGGCTGTATAATACAGCGATTGCCAACAAGAGAGTGAACATTATATAATTTGAAAGTAACTATTCTTTTATCACGACAGTCCAGAGGACGGAAAGGAACTCTCTTTGAGCAAAACGAAAAAAAACCATGTCACGGCTCCTCAAATGAGCAAGCAGGAGAAGCGCAGGGCAGAGCTGGAGCAGCAGAAGCAGAAGACGAGAATTCTGATCGTGAGTACGGTAGCCATCGTCATCATTATTTTTGTAGGATTATTCATGCTGGCTTCGAAGGATTCTTCGCCTGCCGGCTCAGACAGTAAGCCGCTGGCCTTCAATTACAGTGAAATGCTGCGGCTTGGCAAGGAGGATGCTCCGGTGAAGATTGTCGAGTTCGGCGATTATAAGTGCCCAGCCTGTGCCCAGTTTACAGGAGGGATTAAGCCGCAGATCGTTAAGCAGTATGTGGATCAGGATAAAGCAGCCTTCTATTTCGTGAACCTGGCCTTCCTCGGTACGGATTCCAGAACAGCCACACTGGCTGCGCGGTCGGTCTATCACCAGAATCAGGAAGCCTTCTGGAAATACTTCGATGCCATCTATGCGAATCAGGGTGCAGAGGACAAAGAATGGGCTACGCCTGACTTCCTGGTTAGTCTCGCCAAGCAGCTGGAGCTGCCAGTGGATTACGACCTGCTGCGCAAGGATATTGATGAACGCACCTACGAGAAGGAGCTGGACAGGGATATTAAGGCCGGCACCGATGCGGGCGTAACGAATACGCCTTCCTTGTTCGTGAACGGCATCAAGGTGCAGAAGCCGTTCGATATGGAGGAGATTGACGCCAAGATCCAGGCAGCAGCGGGAGCTGCGACTACCCCATGACCGCCTTCTCTGCCTTCTGCCGGCGTAACTGTCTCTACTTGGCTTGGTTCGTCTGTGTGGTTGCTGTAGCGGGAAGCCTGTATCTCAGTGAGGTCCTTCATTACGAGCCCTGCAAGCTGTGCTGGTTCCAGCGTATCTTCATGTACCCGCAGCTGTTCCTGCTGGGGATCGCCACCTACCGGGCGGACAAGCGGATCATTCCTTATGTGCTCCCCCTCAGTCTGATCGGCGGCAGCATCTCTATTTATCATTATGCGGAGCAGAAAATACCGGCGCTCAGCAAGGTGCTTCCCTGTACCATCGGCGTACCGTGCAACAAGGATTATCTGAATTGGTTCGGATTTATAACGATCCCTCTGCTGGCACTGATAGCCTTTGCTTTAATCTCCATTCTGCTCTGGAACGGCCGCAAAGAAGAGGACGCGGAGTAAGAAGCTGCCGGGCAGAAGGAAGAGAAGAGAATACCCTTAATTTTAGCAAAAAATAATAAGCAAAAACCCTGTAAAATCACGTGTTACAGGGATAATGAAAGAGAATGAAAGATCAGGACATACCGGATGATGGATTTGGTTGTTTTGAGTTCTTTTCATTCTTTTTTCATTTGTTTCCACGCTTTACGGAAGACGTATTGTAGCTTAATATTAGTCCTTGTGAGAAGTTGAATATGCGCTGAATTTTCCGGAAGGAAAAACGGGGGAACCACACTTTGGCCAAGGCCAAAAGGGGTGAATCGGTCAGGCCGCAAGGGCCTGTAACCGTAGGGCTACCACAGTCCGAATCCGCCAGCTAACCTCGTAAGCCACTAGTGGGATAATGACCATGCACTCTAAGGCATGCGGATCATTTCCGTATGCTTATTTTGTTGCCTGCATTTATGAAATCCACTTATGAAAACAGCGCACGGAAACCCCGTTTCAACTTAACCAAGAGAGGAACTGTTACTACAATGGTAAGCAAGGTAAAACGACTATTGATCGGGCGTCCGATGAAGTCGAACGAACTCGATCATGAAAAGTTATCCAAGGTGAAAGCACTGGCTGTTCTGTCTTCTGATGCGCTCTCGTCTGTAGCCTACGGAACAGAACAAATTCTGATTGTACTGGTGGCCGCCGGGTTCACCGCTATCTGGTACTCATTGCCAATTGCATTAGCCGTACTGGGCTTGCTGGCCATTCTGATTCTGTCCTACCGGCAGACGATCTTCGCTTATCCGCAGGGCGGAGGTGCCTATATCGTGGCCAAGACCAATCTTGGGGTTCATACCGGCTTACTGGCCGGCGGCTCGCTTCTGGTGGATTACATTCTGACGGTGGCGGTAAGCGCCTCGGCGGGGACGGATGCGATCACTTCGGCTTTTCCAAATCTTCATAATCATAGTGTACTTATAGCGGTATCCGTTATTCTGCTCTTAACGATTGTCAACCTGCGCGGGGTGACCGAATCGGCTTCCTTCATCGCCATCCCGGTCTATCTGTTCGTCGTCTCCATCTTCGTGCTGATTATCGCGGGGTTCATCAAATATGCAACCGGCGGGGCTCATGCCCAGGTTCCCGAGATTGGTTCGGCAGTGTCGAACGTGAGTATGTTCCTGCTGCTGAAGGCGTTCAGCTCCGGCTGTTCCGCCCTGACCGGGGTAGAAGCGGTCTCCAATGCCATTCCTAACTTCAAAGCGCCGGCGGAGAAAAATGCAGCCAAAACGCTGATGCTTATGGGCCTCATTCTCGGGGTGATGTTCACAGGCATTACGCTGCTCGCTTACTGGTACGGCATCATGCCTAATGAGAAGGCCACGGTAGTCTCACAGATTACCGAGTCTACCTTCGGACGGGGCGGGCTGTACTTCTTCATCCAGGGCATTACGGCGGTGATCCTGTTCCTGGCAGCCAATACGGCGTACTCGGCCTTCCCGCTGCTGGCGTTCATGTTCGCCAAAGACAAATATCTGCCCCATGCGTTCATGGTACGCGGCGACCGGCTGGGCTTCTCTAACGGGATTATTTTCCTCGGCGTGATGTCGGCTGTGCTGGTAGCGGCATTTCACGGGAATACGGAAGGACTCATTCCCTTATATGCAGTAGGGGTATTCATTCCGTTCACGCTGTCGCAGCTGGGAATGATGGTCCAATGGTACAGAACGAAGCCGAAAGGCTGGCAGAGCAAGTTCGCCGTGAATACGGTCGGTATGCTCACCACGTTAACAATTACACTGATCTTCATTATCACCAAATTCTCCAGCGTGTGGATGGCCTTCATCTTCCTGCCGGTTGTGATCATCGTGTTCCACCGGATTCACCGCCATTATATGAATATTGCCGACCAATTGCGGATCTGTCCGGCTACCGACAAGCCTTGTATCAAAGGAAGCACCGTTGTCGTTCCTGTCGCCGGTGTAACCCGCGCTGTCCTGCATTCGATCAGCTATGCGAAGTCCTTGACCAATAATGTGGTCGCTGTATATGTAGGGTTCGATGAAGAAGAGATTCACAAGATGGAACAGAAGTGGGAGGAGTGGAACCCCGGAGTACGGCTGATTGTCCTGCGCTCCCGCTACCGCAGCATTATCCGCCCGCTGGTGAAATTCATCGATACGGTAGAATGGAAGACCGCTTCAACAGATCATATTACCGTCCTGATTCCGCAGTTCGTAACCAAGCACTGGTGGCAGGCTGTACTGCATAATCAGACCAGCTTGTTCATCCGCTCTTATCTGATGAATCAGAAGGATATTGTAATCGCCACGGTTCCGTATCACCTGCATAAATAAAGCTTCCTTATTATATAAACGATAAACGGCTGTTTCTGCTTGATGCGGAGACGGCCGTTTTGACGTTATTTTAAGTTATTGGTTGACATAGAGAATGAGAATCAATATCATCAGTATAGACAAGGTAAAGGTAACAGGACTTTTGCCAATCATGAAGGCAACATACAGGAGGGAATTCAATGTTTTCGTTCAACCTGCAAGGATCAATAAGCGGGAAACTGGCGGTGGCCGGACTTATGACTACAACGCTGCTGCTGTCCGCTTGTGGAAATAATAATAGCAATGCAGGCAGTAACGGTGCAGCAACTGCCGCGCCAACGGCAACGGTGGAGGCTACTATGGCGCCGGCAGCAACCGTCGCAGCCGCCGTGGAGAAGACTGTAACGGATGCCATGGGGCATAAGGTGACCGTCCCTGCTAATCCGCAGCGTGTCATTGCTTCTTATCTGGAGGATTATCTGGTGGCACTCGGCGTGACTCCGGTTGCCCAGTGGTCTACTAAGAACGGTACTCAGGCTTACCTTGCCGCTGAGCTTAAGGACGTTCCGCCGATCAGCTATGACCTGCCGCTGGAAGCCGTCACCAGCTTCACGCCGGATTTCCACATCGTCCAGTCGGAAGGCTCCGTTCAGAACGGTCTCTATGACCAGCTGAACAAAATCGCACCCACTTATGTACTCGGCGACAAAGTCAGCAGTGACTGGCGCGCAGCCTTGCTCAAGATCGGTGAACTGCTGAATAAGACTCCGGAAGCAGAGAAGGCTATAGCTGATTATGATCAAAAGGCGGCCTCAGCCAAAGCTGCTGTCTCTGCGGCAATCGGTGATGATTCCGTAGCTGTGCTGTGGCTGGTGTCCAAGAATTTCTTCATTGTTGACGAGACCCGCAGCAGCGGTGCAGTATTATATGGCGATCTTGGAGTGAAGCTCCCGAATCTGGTGACCGAGATTCCTGCGGAGTCCAGAGCACCGTGGAATCCGATTTCACTTGAGAAATTGTCCGAGCTGACTGCAGAGCATATCATTCTGGTGAACAGTGACAAGGCAGACGGAGCCGAGATTACAGATGGGGCGGTCTGGAAGGGGATTCCGGCCGTTAAGGCAGGGAATGTCCACGAATTCAGCAAAGATACCAGCTGGCTGTACAGCGGTCCTATAGCCAATTCCAAGACCATTGATGATATTTTGAGCAGTTTTGTAAAATAACTCTGTTACCGTGCAGGTGGTTATATCCCCGGGATATAAACGCCTGCCTCTTTTTTGTCTATTAACGGGTTGAACAATATTCATATCTTTGCGATAATGAGAATCATAATCATCTATATATCCCTAATAATTCTGATAAGGAGACGGCGTATGGCTTCATCCACACATTCTGCTCCACAAGCTCCTTCTGATGAAGGGAACCCGCCTGTCCGGTCGCGGCCGGTTGCCGCGGCTGTGATTCTGGTGCTGGGGATCGCCGCGATCCTCTTCGGCCTGATGATATCCGTATCGGTCGGTGCGGCGGATATCCGGCTGGCTACCGTATGGGAGGCGGTCTTCCGGTTCAATCCGGAGCTGCCGCAGCATCAGGTCATCCGGGAGCTGCGGATTCCCCGGGCTGCGGCAGGAGCACTGGTCGGCGCATGCTTTGCCGTTGCCGGTGCGATCATGCAGGGGATGACCCGCAACCCACTGGCGGATTCCGGGCTGCTCGGACTTAATGCCGGAGCGGGCGTTGGGCTGGCCCTGGCCTTTGCCTTCGCACCTTCGTTATCCTTCACGTACATCATGATGTACTGCTTCATTGGAGCGGCTGTGGCCTCGCTGCTGGTGTTCGGGATCGGTTCACTCTCTCATACCGGGCTGACCCCGCTTCGTCTGACTCTCGCCGGTGCAGCAGTAAGTGCCATGCTGCTGGCGGTCAGCCAGGGTATTGCCATTCTGTTCAGTCTCTCCCGGGATATCGCCTTCTGGATGGCAGGAGGGATTGGCGGAGCGAGCTGGAAGCAGCTGCAGATTATGTCTCCTTGGGTCGCGGCAGCCCTGATCGGTTCGCTGATGCTCTCACGTTCCATTACACTGTTAAGCCTGGGCCGGGATGTTGCCGCAGGCTTGGGGCAGCGCACCCGTCTGGTACAGACCACAGGGATGGTTATCGTGGTCATCCTCGCCGGAGCGGCGGTCTCCACTGTGGGCCCGATCGCTTTTGTCGGATTAATGGTTCCGCATATCACGCGTTATCTCGTTGGGGTGGACTACCGCTGGATTATTCCCTGCTCCGCAGTCCTTGGCAGTATTCTGGTCATGGTTGCCGATATTGCGGCCAGAATGATTAATGCGCCGTACGAGACACCGGTAGGGGCCTTGATTGCAGTATTCGGTGTACCGTTCTTCATCTATCTGGCCAGTAAGCGCAAGGGGGAGCTGCAATGAACAGGACCATGTCATACCCCCCGGCGAAGCCGCACCGTTCCAGAGATGCCGGTATTCTTACACTGCTTGCTGTGCTTATCGTCATTCTGTTTCTGGTCAGTATGAATACCGGATTCATGCGTTTATCACCGCTCGAAGTTCTACATACCCTGTCCGGCAACGGTACCAAGCAGCAGCAGCTGATTCTGTTTGATTTCCGGCTGCCGCGGATCGTGATCTCCCTGCTGATTGGTGCGGGCTTTGCGGTGGCCGGGTCCATTCTGCAAGGCTTGTCGCGCAATGCTCTCGCCGAGCCTTCCACCTTGGGGATCAATGCCGGAGCCGGATTCGCCGTACTGATCTTTATCTCCTTTGTACCGGCTACTACAGCAGCTCCTATCTTCGTGCTTCCGCTGCTGGCGCTGGCGGGGGCCTCGCTTACAGCAACATTGGTCTATTTCCTGTCTTACAGGAAGGCCGACGGGCTCTCGCCTACGCGGCTGATTCTGATCGGGATTGCCGTAGGGGCCGGGATATATGCGTTTCAGCTCATTTTGTCGTTAAGACTGGACCCGCAGAATTATCAGTTCGTCGCCATCTGGCTGGCCGGCAAAATCTGGGGCGGAGACTGGCGCTTTGTGCTGGCCTTGCTGCCCTGGATAGTAATCCTGCTGCCCTTCGCGTTCTACAAAGCCCGGGTGCTCAATGTGCTGAACCTGGTCGATGAGCTCTCCAAGGGACTGGGCTTGCCGCTCGAACGGGAACGGCGGTGGCTGCTGGCGGCGGCGGTGGCACTTGCAGGAGCCTGTGTATCGGTAAGCGGAAGCATTGGCTTTGTCGGACTGATCGCGCCGCATCTGGCCCGCAGGCTGGTCGGCCCGCGCCATCAGATCATGCTGCCTGCGGCTGCCCTGATTGGAGCCCTGCTGCTGCTTGCGGCAGATACCATCGGGCGCTGGATTCTGCAGCCGGCAGAGGTGCCGGCAGGTATTGTGGTGGCGATCATCGGAGCCCCGTACTTTTTATATCTTATGGCAACAGCGAAGGCTTAACATAGGTAGTTCTACCAATATAAATTCTAAGGAGTGTATATCATGTCGGAACGTTTAAATACAGAGCAGCTGAGCATCGGCTATGCGGAGACCATGATTGTAAAGGAGCTGAATCTGTCGCTTCCGACTGGGAAGATTACGGCGCTCGTCGGGGCGAACGGCTCGGGGAAGTCCACGATTCTGAAGACAATGGCCCGGATTATGAAGCCGAAGAGCGGGAGTGTGATGCTGGACGGGAAGTCCATTCATAACCTGTCCACCAAAGAGGTAGCCCGCCAGCTGGCGATCTTGCCGCAGAACCCGACTGCCCCGGATGGCTTGACAGTATCCGAGCTGGTGGGATACGGCCGGTATCCGCATCAGAAGGGGTTCGGCAGCCTGACGCCTGAAGACCGCAGCATCATTGCCGATGCTATTGCCCTGACCGGCATGAATGAATTCCGCGACCGTCCGATTGACCGGCTCTCCGGCGGACAGCGGCAGCGGGCCTGGATTGCCATGGCGCTGGCCCAGCAGACGGAAATTCTGTTCCTTGACGAGCCGACGACCTTCCTGGACATGGCCCATCAGCTGGAGGTGCTTCAGCTGCTGCAGAAGCTGAATGAGCAGGAAGGCCGGACGATCATAATGGTTGTCCATGATTTGAACCATGCCTCCCGGTACGCGCAGCATATGGTAGCGATCAAATCCGGCAATGTGATCAGTGAAGGCGCTCCGAACGAGGTAATGACCCCGGCGGTGCTGCGTGAGGTATTCGGCATTGAGGCGGATATTGTGCCTGACCCGCGTACAGGGGTCCCGCTCTGTCTGCCTTACGAGCTGGCGGCCTATAAGGCAGTCGGGTTGTAGGCTGGATGATACAGAATTGTGCAAGCGGGGAGTGGACGGCAGCATGAATGATCATCTGATGCAAGAATATAGCTCCAAGTTCGATCTCCATCCTGCGGTACCGGAGGGGACTGTACATTCCTTCGCCGCTGCTGAACTGGTGGAAGAGGCTGGGATGGCGGCTTTCATGGAGGCTTACCGGCCGCTGATGAAGGCGCTCGATGATAAAGCAGCCGGTGCGTACTTCGGCGGTTACTTAAGCATTATTGCACTTGCTGTCCAGTATTCCGTGACCGGCTTCCTGTGCGTACCGGACTTCAGCTTACGGAATCTGCATCTGCATCTTGTTCCGGCGAACGGATACTGCCGTGTTGCGTTCTCCCTGGGTGAATGGGGGATCGGACAAGCTCCGGCAGATGAGCCTGGCCGGAAGGCTTGGCGTAATGAGATGCTCGCCGCCTTCTACCAGAGCACGGCCGGTCCGCTGATCCGCATGGCTTCACAGGTGAGCGGCCTTTCGCCCGGGGAGATCTGGGGTCAGATGCCGACCAAATTCAATTATTATGCGGAAGTCTTCGCCGCTGAGCTTACTGATCCGCTCCTGCTCCGCCGGATGGAGGAGGATTACGCCTATCTGAAGGAGGAGCTGCCTGCCGCTGTATTCGGGATGCCGCGAAATCCGTTCCAGGTGAAGGTGCGGAGAATCGAGTCCCTCACCGACCCGCAGCAGACGGTTCAGATGCGTAACCGCTGCTGTATGTATTACCGGACAGAGGGCGGGCGGCTGTGTTATACCTGTCCCCGGATGAAGGAAGAGGAGCGGTCCGCGCGGCGTGAGGAATTCCGGTCTGAGTGCGCAGCAGCAGTCGAATAGGGTATATTTGGGAATTTTGAATCATAATAATGCTGTATGCAGCTTCTTAACAGGCTCCTGTCATTGACAAGGGAGCCTGTTCGTTGTTAAAGTTGTGGTTGCAGAAAGCCGTTATTGCCCGGCAGCATGAGCATCACCATTATCTTGTTCATAGAGTTAGGAGCATGAAGAATGAATATTGACAACATATATGAGGATTTGCAGCAACTCGTTACAGCAGGCTCGCTGAAACGCCGCGAGAGCCTTAAGAATCTGGTCTATACCCGTATGGGCGGCGAAGCGGATATTTGGGCTGCCCCTGTTACATATGATGAAATTCAGAGAATCTCTACTTATGCCCATGATCATGCAATTCCGCTTACGATCCTCGGCAACGGCTCCAATGTGATTATCCGGGACGGAGGGATCCGCGGTATCGTGCTCCAGACCTCCGATCTGGCAGAGATGGGCATCCGTGACGGCCTGCTCTACGCGCAGTGCGGGGCGAAGATTATCGATGTCTCAGTCTATGCGCTTAATCAGGAGCTGACCGGTCTGGAATTCGCCTGCGGCATTCCCGGCACGGTAGGCGGGGCGCTATATATGAATGCGGGAGCCTACGGCGGGGAAGTGAAGGATGTGCTGCACAGTGCGCTTGTGATGGATCAGAACGGCCAGCTCCTTACCCTGCACAGCGACCAGCTGGAATGGGGATACCGTACCAGCCTCTTCTCCAGCGGACAATATATTGTACTGGAAGCCAGATTCAAGCTTCTTCCAGGCGATCCTGCCGCGATCAAGGCTTCCATGGATGAGTTAACGTATCTGCGGAAATCGAAGCAGCCGCTGGAGTATCCGTCCTGCGGCAGTGTATTCAAGCGGCCGCCGGGCCGGTTCGCCGGACAGCTAATTCAGGAGAGCGGCCTACAGGGTACGCGTATCGGCGGCGCTGAGGTGTCGCGCAAGCATGCCGGATTCATCATCAATGCCGACAATGCCACGGCCAGTGATTATATCGGATTGATCCAGCATGTACGCTCAGCGGTGAAGCATAAGTTCGATGTGGAGCTGGAGACTGAAGTGGAGATCATCGGAGAAGAATTGTAAGCCACAGCATTGGCAAAAATAGGTGCAGTTCTACGCCAACATACCGGCGTAGAACTGCACCTTCTTTGGATTCTTGTGGCCGCTGCCCTCCGGATGATCAGCTTACGGCCAGCGAATATTTCGCCCGGCTCGTCTGCAGATCCACCTTGGCTTCGGACACTTCATGAAGCTGCAGTCCGCTTACAGCCAGCTCATATCCTGGCTGCGGCAGGGGCACAAGCTCGCCGTCCGCATTCATCGTGCTGCCGGTACCGCGCAGAATGACTGCGCTGTCCAGATAATCATCAATAACATCGTCGGCGTTCCGGTAATCAACAGTCTCCAGCTTGAAATGGACGGTGTCCAGATCGTCCAGCTCCCGTTTTTCGATGATAAGTGTTGTATCCTTCCGGGCTTCCAGCCAGTCTATAAGCTTCTGTACGTTTGCTTCCATAGTATGATCCCATCCTTCGGTTAGTAAGAGATTGTTAATTCTAAGTTACCCCTTTGAGTGCAAATGAATCCGTGCTATTTGCTGCTCCCAGGGTTAATTGTTGTACTATGCAGGGTGTTTGCCTTGCCTCGTTCGTGTGTAAACTATTCTTATGCATTGTCATGATGCCAATATCCTTCAAGAAGGTGAATCGAATGGGAAGCGCATTGCTATGGGGCGCCGTGTCCGGCTCGGCAGTCCTGATCGGCGCCTTGCTGGCCTTATTCTTACGGATTCCGAAGAAGCTGATCGGCTTCATTATGGCGTTCGGTACCGGGGTGCTGATGGGCGCGGCGGCGTATGAATTGTTAGAGGATTCTGCAAGTGACGGCGGGCTGGCCCCAACGATCATCGGGTTCACTGCTGGAGCTCTGGTGTTCACGGTGTTCGACTGGTTAATCTCGCGACAAGGCAAAGGCGGACGCAAGCAGTCCGCGAAAGATTCTTCCGGGAAGAGCGATGCCAAGGGCGGTGGCCTGGCTATTTTTGCCGGTACCGTGCTGGATGCTATTCCTGAATCGATCATGATCGGTGCAAGTCTCATTGCGGGCCAGGGCGTTAGTGTGCTGCTGGTCATTGCCATCTTCATCAGTAATATTCCCGAAGGCTTATCAAGCGCTGCAGGGCTGAAGGAAGACGGCTATGGCAAAGGTAAAATCATTCTGCTGTGGCTCGGCGTACTGGCCATCTCCACCTTGGCTTCCGGTGCAGGCTACCTGTTCATGGATCATGCGAGCGGGTTCACAGAAGCGATGATTGCATCTTTTGCCGGAGGGGGAATTATCGCTATGATCTCTTCCAGCATGATGCCGGAAGCTTATGAAGACAGCGGTCCGCTTACGGGGTTCATCGCTGCGATGGGGCTGCTGTGCTCACTGATTCTGGATCAGCTGTGAGGGTTGTCAAGTCCGCTGCACTCATGGTATAGTTCAAGACGCACCTACGTATCAGCATAAGTGTATAGCATCAAGATAAAGAAGGAATCTGCGCCGCGCGCAGGAGAGGTTCGCGAACTCCCTCTATAAAAAACTAAGGCGTTCTTAGTAGAGCCAGGTTTTCGAAATCTCGTTCTTCTTTCCAGTACAGGCCAGTGGCCTAAGGAAAAGAGAGGGGTTTTTTGTTATGTCAGAAGGCAGAATGCAAGAGGAAATGCAGGAGGTTACCCTGCTGGGCAACCAAGGCACGCAGTACAAATTCGGCTATGATCCGGGGATTCTGGAGGCGTTCGACAACAAGCATCCCGGCCGTGATTATTTCGTCAAATTCAATTGTCCCGAGTTCACCAGCCTGTGTCCCGTTACCGGGCAGCCGGATTTCGGGGTGATGTATATCTCGTACATCCCCGACATCCGCATGGTGGAATCAAAGTCACTGAAGCTCTACTTGTTCAGCTTCCGCAATCATGGGGATTTCCATGAGGACTGTGTCAACATTATCATGAATGATCTGATCTCCCTGATGGAGCCGCGTTATATCGAGGTGTGGGGCAAGTTCACACCGCGCGGCGGCATATCCATCGATCCTTACTGCAACTGGGGGCGTCCGGGAACCAAATATGAGGCGATGGCCGAACACCGGCTGATGAATCATGATCTGTATCCCGAGAAAGTGGACAACCGTTAATCCGGCAGGAGCCAGCTTCACAGAGCAATAAGGAGGAGAGATCAGTATGGTAAATAGAAAAGCATTAGTCGTCTTCAGCGGCGGCCAAGACAGCACAACCTGCCTGGCGTGGGCGTTACAGCAGTTCCAGGAGGTTCAGGTGGTCACATTCAATTATAATCAGCGCCATGCCGCCGAGATTGAAGTCGCGAAGGCCATTGCCGCGAAGTTCGGTGTGAAGCAACATATTCTCGATCTGGGGCTGCTGAACCAGCTTGCTCCGAACGCCTTGACCCGGGACGATATTGACATTACCGCAGGTGAAGGAGAAGAGCTGCCCAGCACTTTCGTGGATGGACGCAATCTGCTGTTCCTGTCCTTCGCGGCCATTCTGGCCAAGCAGCTCGGCTACGCCAACATTATTACCGGGGTCTGCCAGACGGACTTCAGCGGATACCCGGACTGCCGGGATGTATTCGTGAAGTCACTGAATGTCACGCTTAATCTGTCGATGGATGTTGAGTTCGTTATTCACACCCCGCTGATGTGGCTGGACAAAAAGCAAACCTGGAAGCTGGCGGATGAGCTGGGACAGTTCGATTATATCCGGGAGCATACACTGACCTGCTATAACGGAATCATCGGCAGCGGCTGCGGGACCTGTCCGGCTTGCCTCCTGCGTAAGCGGGGATTGGAGCAATACGAGGCAGAGCGCCGGGAGGCGGGATTATAATGCGGGGCGAAGTAGCCGTCTGCAAAATTTTCACCTTCGACGCCGCTCACCAGCTGATCGGACACAAGGGGAAATGCAGCAATCTGCATGGGCATACCTATAGGCTTGAGGTAGTCCTGAAGGGTGTACCCTCCATGGAGGAGGGCCAGTCGGATGAAGGATTCGTCATTGATTTCAGCGATATCAAAGGGATGGTGAAGCAGACTGTAGTGGACCGGCTGGATCATGCTTTTCTGGCGATGGGCAATGAGCCTGTGCTGGATTCACTTACCGCAACCGGCTCCAAGGTGGCTCTGCTGTCGTTCCGCACAACGGCGGAGAATATGTCGGCATACATTGCCCATGAGCTGAAGCGCGCTGCCTTGCCGGTGTATTCGGTTAAGCTATGGGAGACACCGACCTCCTGGGCAGAGGTGCTGGCTGCGGATATTCCTGAAGAGGGACCGGCTTACCGGCTGTATGGAGGCTGTGACCATGAGTAGAATTCCGGTCATCGAAATGTTCGGCCCGACGATCCAGGGGGAAGGGGCGGTCATTGGCGTCAAAACGATGTTCGTCCGCACCTACGGCTGCGATTACCGCTGTAGCTGGTGCGATTCCGCCTTCACCTGGGACGGCTCGGCCAAGGATAAAGTGACGATGCTTACGCCGCAGGAGATTCTCGCCGGGCTGCTGGAACTGGCGGGAGAGAATTTCAATTGTGTCACCATCTCCGGGGGGAATCCGGCTCTGATCGGGGAGGCGATGGGAGAGTTCATCTCCCTGCTCCACGAACGCGGCATCCAGGCGGCGATCGAGACGCAGGGCAGCCGGTGGCAGGACTGGTTCAGCGATGTGGATGTGTTGACGATCAGCCCCAAGCCGCCCAGCTCCGGGATGGCCACGGACTGGGACAAGCTGGATGAGATTATGCATAGAGTCGCTAATACGGGCAAGGCTGCACACAGCCTGAAGGTCGTTGTTTTTAACCAGGAGGATTATGAATATGCCCGTAAGGTACATTTCAGGTATCCTGAGGTCCCGCTGTTCCTTCAGCCGGGCAACGACAACGTCACCGAGGAAGGCGACATCTCAGGCCGTCTGCTGGGGCGGCTGGAATGGCTGTTCGGGCAGGTCATTGCCGATCCGCAGATGAACCGCGCCCGGGTGCTGCCGCAGCTGCATGCGCTGATCTGGCATAATAAGCGGGGGAAATAGCCCTGCTGCCGGGCTGAATATGAATAGAGTTACCGATGGCCGGGCTTCCGATACAAGGGAGTCCGGTCTTTTGCTGTAATCAGAAATAGGACAGAATTGTAGCTTCCGGCAGGTTCAGTTGTACTATAATTGAACAATAATGTGGAAGAGGGAGGCAATCATTCCATGAATTCGGCAATCAACAACATGAAGCCCATCCGGCGTTCCAAGCTGAGATTGTATGCAGGCAAACGTTATTTCACCTGGAAAAGGTACTGGAAATGGATCACGGCAAGCGGACGTCTGGCCAAAGAGCAGCGCAGTGAAGCCCTGCCGTATGAGGCGGCCAGTCATGCTACACCGCTGCTGCGCAAATTGCGCAATGTCGATATGCAGCTCCAGCACAACAAAATTGTGAACCTGAGACTGGCCGTTGCGAAGCTGGACGGACTTGTAATCCAACCGGGCGAGACCTTCTCCTATTGGCGCAGGATCGGCAAGCCTACACGAAGAAAAGGCTACCTCGACGGAATGGTGCTTCATTACGGCGGGTTCCATTCCGGCACTGGCGGCGGACTCTGCCAATTGTCCAATCTGATCTACTGGATGACGCTGCATACCCCGCTGACGGTTACCGAGCGGCACCGGCACAGCTATGATGTCTTCCCTGATGAGCAGCGGACTCAGCCTTTTGGCAGCGGGGCGACCTGTGCCTATAATTATCTGGATCTCCAGCTGCGCAATGACACTCAGCATGCTTATCAGCTTAGGCTGTATCTGGATGAGACTCATCTGCATGGCGAATGGCGCTGTGAAGGACAGCAGCTCTATCATTATGAGGTCTACGAAGATGGGCACCGGATCAGCTTGGAGCCGTGGGGCGGGTACATCCGCCGTAATGCCATCCGCCGCAGGGTGCTGACGCATAGCGGAGAGCTGGCCGGAGATGAGGTGGTGGCCGAGAACCACGCACTGATGATGTATTCTCCGCTGCTGCACGGATAAATCCGGAGGATTTGGGGTTATACCATAGTATGGCTGCTAAGCTATTTTGCTATGTCCATAACTTTACTTCCGAAGGAGTGACCCACACTGATGAAGGCTGTAACGTATCAAGGCAAGAAGAAGGTAGAGGTCAAGGAGGTCGCCGATGCGCGGCTGGAGAAGAAGGACGACATCCTGGTCCGCATCACCTCAACCGCTATTTGCGGCTCTGACCTGCATATCTATAACGGGGAAATTCCGGGGATGCATGATGATTACATTATCGGGCATGAGCCTATGGGAATTGTGGAAGAGGCGGGCCCGGAGGTGACCCGGGTCAAGAAGGGCGACCGGGTCATTGTCCCGTTCAATGTAGCCTGCGGTCAATGCTTCTTCTGCCAGCATGAGATGGAGAGCCAATGTGATCATGCCAATGATGCCAAGGATACCGGCGGCTACCTGGGCTACTCGGACTCTTACGGCGGATTCGCCGGAGGGCAGGCGGAGCTGCTGCGTGTGCCTTACGGCAACTTCGGGCCGTTTGTCGTCCCGGAGGACGCTGAGATGGAGGATGAGAAGCTGCTGTTCCTCTCGGATATTGTCCCGACTGCCTGGTGGGGCGTCGAGAATGCCGGAGTGAAGCCCGGTGACACTGTCATTGTGCTCGGCTGTGGCCCGGTTGGCCTGCTGACACAGAAATTCGCCTGGATGAAAGGCGCGTCCCGGGTCATAGCAGTGGACTATTTGGATTACCGGCTCCGGCATGCGAAGCTGACGAATAACGTGGAGACGGTGAATTTCGAACGGACCAAGGATGTGGAGCTGAACCTCAAGGAGATTACGCGCGGCGGAGCTGATGTAGTGATTGACTGTGTGGGACTGGATGCCAAGAAGACGGTGGTGGAGAAGGTGGAGACGGCCTTGATGCTGCAGGGCGGCTCACTGGGGGCCTTCCGCATCGCCTCTGAGGTGGTCCGCAAGTTCGGCACCATCCAGTTAATCGGCGTCTATGGCCTGAATTACAATATGTTCCCGCTGGGTCATCTGTTTGAACGCAATATCACACTGAAGATGGGACAGGCTCCTGTGATTCATTATATGCCTGAGCTGTATAAGATGATCAAGGAGAACAAGTTCGATCCTACAGATATTATCACTCACCGCCTGCCGATCAGCCGGGCAGAGCATGGCTACAAGGTATTTCAGGAGAAGGAAGAGGACTGTATCAAGGTAGTGCTTAAGCCGTAACAGGGGAGCAGCCTCTGTCAGTTGAGCATCGATAAGGCATGGGACCCGTTATAGGCGGATTCCGTGCCTTTTCTTAAAAAGACAGCTAAGCCGCTTCCCTTGTAAAAAAAAGCTGCATTTTTCGTCCATTTGCGTTAAATTAACATAATGAGTCTTACATCCTATGAAGGGGCGTTTTGTCATGCGTACCAATAAACCGCCCGTTCCCGTGCCTCTCCTGATGGTCATTGGAATTGTGGCCATTTCATTTTCTTCTATCTTCATTAAGTGGTCTTCCGCGCCTGTATCGGTTCAAGGGATGTACCGGCTGCTGTTCACTTCTCTGCTGATGCTGCCGTTCGCCCGTCCCTATAGCGGAGCAGTGTTCCGGCTGAGCCGGAAGGACTGGCTGCTGCTGGCCGTGTCCGGTGTCATGCTTGCCCTGCATTTCCTGCTCTGGATGGGCTCGCTGAATTATACCTCGGTGGCCAGCTCGACAATGATTATGGCGCTGGAGCCGTTATTCATTATGCTCGGTGCGTACATACTGTATAAAGAGCGTAACTCGATCTCTGCCATTCTGGGGATGGCGATTGCCATCTTCGGCGTTACTTTTATCGGCTGGGGAGACATTGGCTTGTCTGCTGAGAATCTGAAGGGCGACATGCTGTCGGTAGGCGGAACCGTAGCGGTAGCCGCACATATGCTGCTTGGACAAAAGCTGGTGGCGCGTATGCCGTCTTATCTGTACAGCCTGATTGTATTTATCGCTGCGGCCGCTGTATTTGCCGTCTACAATCTCGTAACCGGCATACCGTTCTTCGATTATCCGGCCCGGGAATGGGGCATCTTCGTCCTGCTGGCGGTGGTGCCGACCGTTTTCGGCCATATCCTGTTCAACTGGCTGCTGCAATATACGTCGGCGACTACCGTCTCAATGAATATTCTGGGCGAGCCTGTCGGCGCAAGCATTCTTGCCTTCCTGCTGCTCGGTGAGCAGCTTAGCGGCCTGCAGTGGGCGGGAGGCGTGCTTGTTATGGCCGGGCTGGGCGTCTATCTGTATGCCGGGCGCAGGAAAGCGCTGAAGCTCAGGCAGGCTCTGCCGGACGCTTCTTAGGCAATTGCGATTATATTATATAGACCAATAGATAAAGGGGTAACGAAAGCAATGAATGAACATGATCAGAAGGAACCGGATGGCTTCAATAAGGAGGCGGGACCCAGCAGTGAGGAGCTGTGGAATGAGGATACTTATGCAGCCTGGACTAGCCGGTTCGGAACCCCTGCCGAGGCTGCGGAGAAGCTGCGGAGGGACCCTGCGGGGAAGCTTTATCCGCTGAATACCTATCTCGGTGAAGTGAAGGGCCGCACAATCATGAATCTGATGGGCTCTAACGGTATGAAGGCGGTGGCACTGGGGCTGCTGGGGGCAGAGGTGACGGTAGCGGATTTCTCGGAGGCCAATGCCCGTTATGCCGGTGAACTCGCGCAGGCGGCCGGAGTGCAGCTTGACTATATCGTGTCGGATGTCCTGGAGCTGCCGGAAGCGCTGCTTAACGGCTCTTATGATGTGGTTTTTGCCGAAATGGGGATTGTTCATTATTTTACGGATTTGGCTCCGTTCATGGCTACAGCATACCAGCTGCTGGCACCGGGCGGGACATTCGTGCTGCGGGATTTCCATCCGGTAACGACCAAGCTGATCTCCTCCAAGGGATCGACGGCCAAGGTGCGCAAGCATAAGGTGAGCGGGGATTATTTTGATACATCGCTTGAAGAGAAGCAGGTGTCCTATTCCAAATACATGCCGTCCTCAGGAGCTGCGGCAGCGGCGGACAAGCCGAAGGTAGTCTACTGGCGGCGCTGGACGCTGGGTGAGCTGGTTACTGCTGCTGCTGCCAGCGGGCTGGTCATTAAGGAACTGGCGGAGGAGCCCAACCTGTCGTCCGAGGTGTACGATAAGGGCATCCCCAAGACCTTCACCCTGGTTGCCGTCAAAAAATAACAGTCTCACCAACTCAAAGTATCCCCGTTAGCGCGGTACCACAGGCGCTCCGGGGATACTTTTTTGTCGTATTGGCCTTCCCTGACTGTCTAAATTCACTTCAGAGCTGGAGCCGCTGAATCCGCAGCCATCCCGGCCAAAGCCTGCTGGAGCGGGGACAGCGTATAGTCCTTGCGCCAGGCCAGTACAAAGGAGCCGTCAGCCGGAAGAATTCCCGGCAGCCTGGCATAAGCCAGACGGCCCGCCGAGACCTCAGCCTCAATCCCCGAACGGGAGAACACCCCCACCATTCTGCCTGTGCATAGCATTCCCTTGACCGCCTCCGGCGAGCCCAGAACCGCATGGTTCCATACTCTGACGTTATTGAGCTGTGCCCATTGGTCGGAGATTCCGCGCAGGAAGGAAGCGGCTTCATGCTGTACCCAAGGCTCGCGGGCCACTGCTTCAACCGTTAGCTCCTGCTGGCCGGCGAAGGGATGCTCCGGCGCAAAGGCCAGTACCGTCTCCTCTTCAGCAATCACCTCCGTATGGAAGGAATCATCCTGGCCCTCCGCACTGTGCAGCACGGCGAGCTGGATCTCCCGGCTGCGCAGACGCTCCCGGATCACATCATCCGGCAGCACGGACAAGTATACATCGATCCCGTCATAACGCTGCGTGAATTGGGACAGCAGTTTGGGCACAAGATAACTGGCAGGGATATCGCTGGCGGTAAGCTCCAGATTCCCCGAGGCGAGCGAGGTGAACTGCTTGACGGTCCGCTCCGCCTCAGCGCTAAGCGAGACAATGCGGACCGCATACTGATACAAGGCGCGTCCGGCATCCGTCAGCAGGACCCGGCCGCTCCGGAACTGGAACAGGGAAGCGCCAAGCTCGCTTTCAAGGCTTTTCATATGGAAGGAAACGGTAGGCTGCTTAAGATTCATCTCGGCGGCTACATCCGTTACTTTTTTATATTTTTCGATAAGAACTAAGATTTGCAGCTTTACAAGGTTCATCAAGATTCCTCCGGGGATGGGGCCAAAAGACCGCTATTGTTGTTTCAATATAGATTATCTCTATTGAATTATTTAATTTATATTATAACTTTTATCTTTCGTTTTACAAACTCAGTACTTTTATCTAACGAACGGGTCCTAGAATAAGAAGAGTCAGAAGAGACGCTGATAGACACAATAATGCTTCCCAAGTGAGTTTTGTACGAAGCAGATGGAACGCAGCAGACACTCACAAAACCTTTAGGAGGAAAAAAACAAATGCAATTCAAAAAATCGTGGATCATGGCTCTGACTCTTACAAGCGTACTGGCACTATCAGCATGCGGCAACGGAAACAACGGGGGAAATAAGGCAACAACCAATAACGGAGGGAATACACCAGCTGCTACAAACACAGAATCCAGCAGCGGTGCGAAGCTTAGCGGTTCGGTTCTGGCGTCAGGCTCCACAGCACTCCAGCCGCTCGTAGAGCAGGTAGCTGAGAAATTCATGGATACTAATGCAGGCGTGGACATTCAGGTTCAGGGCGGCGGCAGCGGAACGGGCTTGACTCAGGTCTCTGAGAAGCAAGTGGATATCGGGAACTCGGATGTATTCGCCGAAGAGAAGCTGAAGGATGCAGCGAAAGCGGCTGAACTGGTCGATCACCAGGTAGCGGTTGTAGCGATTGCGGCAGTAAGCAACCCGAAGGCAGGCGTAGACAGCTTGACCAAGCAGCAGCTGGTGGACATTTTCACCGGTAAAATCACGAACTGGAAAGAGGTCGGCGGTGCAGATCAGGCCATCCAGATCATTAACCGTCCGGCAAGCTCAGGTACCCGTGCTACCTTCGAGAGCTTCGCCCTTGGCACCAAAACCGAGGATCTGAAGGGTTCGATCCAGGAGGATTCCTCCGGTACAGTTAAGAAAATGATCGGCGAAACACCGGGAGCTATCGGTTATCTGGCGCTGTCCTACCTGGATGATTCCGTGAAAACATTAAGCTATGACGGCGTTGAGCCTTCTGTAGACAACGTAGTGGCCGGTAAATATCCGGTGTGGGCTTACGAGCACATGTACACTAACGGTGAACCTAACGAGACGGTAAAAGCGTTCCTGGATTACTTCCTGACGGATGAAGTACAGACTGGCGACGTTGTAGAGCTTGGCTACATTCCGGCTTCCAAAATGCAGGTATCCCGTGATGTTGCCGGTACTGTAACACCTAAATAAGCAGCACCGGTTCACAAGGTTAAATGATTTGAACTTTAATGTGATTAGAGGCGGAGTTCTTCTGCCTCTCTTTTCACTTTAGAAAGAGGGAGCATCTTGAGGGGACAACCAACAAACAAGCGGCTGGAAAAACATCATATCGAGAATTTAATCGGACGTATTTATATGTCCTTTTGCGTGCTGCTGCTCATTGTCATCATTGTATCCATGGTCTATTTCGTAGCCTCCAAAGGCGTGGCTAACTTCGTGAACGGAGAGGTCAAGGTATCAGAGTTCCTGTTCGGCACGAAATGGTCGCCTGAAGCAGACACACCTTCGTACGGGGCCTTCCCGTTCATCTCGGGTTCCTTCCTGGTAACCCTGCTGGCTGCGCTTATCGCAAGTCCGCTCAGCATCTGCGCTGCACTCTTCATGACGGAGATTGTACCGGGCTGGGGTAAAAAGCTGCTGCAGCCGGTCATCGAGCTACTGTCAGGCATTCCATCCGTTGTCTACGGATTCGTAGGCTTAAGCGTCATTGTTCCCTTTCTGCGGGATACGCTGCCCGGACAGGGCATCGGGGTGGCTGCAGGCGCGCTAGTGCTGTCGGTCATGATTCTGCCGACGATTACCAGCGTGGCTGCAGACGCGCTTGCTTCATTGCCGCAAAACTTGAAAGAATCTTCCTTTGCGCTCGGTGCCACTCGCTGGCAGACGATTTCCCGGGTTATTCTCCCGACGACCTTCCCGGCGATTATGACGGGGGTAGTCCTTGGCATGGCCCGCGCCTTCGGCGAGGCTCTTGCCGTGCAGATGGTTATCGGTAACGCGCCGTTCGTGCCTCACTCGCTGTTCGAGTCCGCGTCCACTCTTACCAGTGTAATCACGCTGGGCATGGGGAATACAACGATGGGTTCACCGCAGAACAATGCGCTGTGGAGTATGGCGCTGGTGCTGATGCTGATGACCTTCGTATTCGTCCTGCTGGTGAGAATGCTCGAAAGGAGAAATAGAATTTGAAGCCGAGAACTGCTGACAAAATAGCCACTGTCGTTATTGTAACCTTCGCGCTGCTGATTGTAGCGATCCTGATTAGCTTGCTCGGATATATCCTGATCCGCGGCTTCAATCATATCAGCTGGGACTTCCTGACCTCGGCACCGCAAAAGATCCGCGCAGGCGGAGGCGTCGGGCCGCAGTTATTCAACTCCCTGTTCCTGCTGGTGCTGACCTTGATCATCACCGTGCCGCTGGGGCTGGGTGCCGGAATCTTCATGGCCGAGTATGCCCGTCCCGGCAAGCTGACCAACTTCATCCGGCTGGTCGTGGAGGTATTGTCATCCTTCCCGTCGATTATCGTGGGTCTGTTCGGCCTCCTGCTGATCGTCAACACCTTTAATCTCGGGTTCTCCCTAATCTCGGGTGCCCTTGCGTTAACCTTCTTCAACCTTCCGCTGATGGTGCGTATTACGGAGCAGGCCTTCCGCACAGTGCCCAAGCAGCAGAAGGAGGCAGGCTTCGCGCTTGGATTATCCAAGTGGAAGATCGTAACTTCGGTATTGCTTCCGGTAGCCTTGCCGACCATTATCACTGGCACGATCCTGTCGGCCGGCCGTGTGTTCGGTGAAGCGGCTGCGCTGATGTTCACCGCAGGGATGAGCAGTCCGCGCCTGGACTTCAGCAACTGGAATCCGCTTAGCCCTTCCTCGCCGCTCAACCCGTTCCGCCCGGCGGAGACGCTGGCGGTGCATATCTGGAAGGTCAACAGTGAAGGCCTGGCACCGGATGCGTTGCAGATTGCCGCAGGGGCTTCGGCTGTGCTGGTGCTGACCGTATTAATCTTCAATCTGGCGGCCCGCTACTTCGGCAGATTCATCTACCGCAAGCTCACTGCGTCCAAGAGAATGAGCTAGGGTTGTTATACACAAGCAATCATAACTTTTAGGGGGAGTAAGAGATGGGAATAGCGGAACCAGTGGTGCGCGAATCGTTTCAAACGGAGGATCTGAGTATTTATTATGGCACGTATGAGGCGGTTAAGGGGATTAGCCTGCCTTTTGCCCAGAATACCGTAACGGCACTAATCGGCCCTTCGGGCTGCGGGAAATCCACCTTTCTCCGTTCACTGAACCGGATGAATGACGATATATCCGGCTCAACCACCAAAGGCAGCATCTGGATTGACGGGGTGGATATCAATGCTACGGGCACCGATGTCATCAAGCTGCGGCAAAAGATCGGCATGGTCTGGCAGAAGCCGAATCCATTCTATAAATCGATCTACGACAATATCGCCTTCGGCCCGAAATATCATGGCATTAAGGGCAAGCAGGCGCTGGATGAAATCGTAGAGAGCAGCCTGCGCCGCGCCGCCCTCTGGGACGAGGTCAAAGACCGCTTGAAGGACTCCGCTCTGGCGCTCTCCGGCGGACAGCAACAGCGTCTGTGTATCGCCCGGGCGCTGTCGGTTAACCCGCAGATCCTGCTGCTTGATGAGCCGGCTTCGGCGCTTGACCCGGTATCGACCGGTAAGGTGGAGGAGCTGATCAAGGAGCTGAAGGAGCAGCTGCGTATCGTGATCGTCACCCACAACATGCAGCAGGCCGCACGGATCTCGGATTATACCGCTTACTTCTATCTCGGCTCTCTGGTGGAATACGACAAGACCGAGAAGGTCTTCTCGAACCCCGAGAACCAGATGACTCAGGAATATATCATGGGCCGGTTTGGCTGACCGGAAGAAATGTATAGAAGGGTATAAAAAATCGATAACATAGAACATTCAGGACACCATCCATTGCGGGTGGTGTTTTTGGCTGTTCAGGAGATAATGGGCTGCGAGGGGGGCGGACCCAATGTAAGTGAAAAACCGATCACATTGGACTGGCGCGAGGAGCAAGGACTGGATGTCGCCACACCGCTGTGGAAGCCGTTCACTTTTATATGGGCAAATAGCTATTGCAAAACTAATCTTATTAGTTTATATTTAAACTAATAAGATTAGTTTTGAGGGGGAGAACCAATGAGAGTGACACAAGAAGGCGATTTGTTTCAGTTAACGTGGCTGCCGAGTGTGTTTCCGGTGAACTGTTATTTGGTCGAAGAGGAACAGGAGCTTACACTTATAGATGCAGGAATGTCCTACAGTCTGCAAGGGATTCTGAGTCAGGCTGCCAGGCTCGGTAAGCCGCTGACCCGCATCATCCTGACTCATGGCCACATGGATCATGTCGGGGCGCTCGATGCCTTGAAGAAGCGGGTGCCGGAGGCTAAGGTGTATATCTCGGAGCGGGATGCCGCGCTATTGGCAGGTGACCGCTCGCTAAGAGCCGGGGAGCAGCAGACTCCCATTAAGGGCAGCGTCCCCGGCAAAATAGTGACTCGGCCCGACATCCTGCTGCATGACGGGGATACCATCGGCTCCCTGACGGCGTTCAGCACTCCCGGACATACGCCGGGATCGATGTCTTTCCAGGATCGGCGCAGTGGAGCGCTGATCGTTGGTGATGCGTTCCAGACCTTCCGGGCCACGGCGGTGTCCGGCAAGAAGGTCCCGTGGTTTCCTTTTCCGGCCATGGCGACCTGGAGTCTGGAGCAAGCCCTGGTTAGTGCTTACAAGCTGATTGATCTTGCCCCTGCTGTACTGGCGGTAGGACACGGGGATCTGCTCAGAGATCCGGTGGAAGCGATGAAGCGGGCGGCGGCTGAGGCTGAAGGGGCAGTTAAGAGAGGAGAGAGGGTACATGGCTAGAGCAGGTCTGGATACGCACACACTGGTGCTGGCAGCCGCAGAGCTGGCGGATGAATACGGGATCGGGGAAGTGACGCTGGCTGCATTAGCCGCGAAGCTGGGGGTCCGTTCCCCGTCGCTCTATAATCACATTAACGGGCTCGCGGGGCTGCGTACCTTAATGGCGGTATATGGTCTGGAGCAGCTGTATGAGATTATATCGCAGGCAACGGAGGGGCTCAGTGGAGAAGCAGCCTTACATGCCATGAGTCAGGCTTACCTCGGATTCACCAGAGCACACCCGGGGCTCTACCAGACGACGCTCCAAGCACCCGAACAGGGGGATACCGCTCTGGAGGCGGCGAGTGCAAAGATCCTGACGCTCATCATCCAAATGATATCCGCGTTCGGTTTGGATGAGGAAGGCAATCTGCATGCTGTCCGTGGACTACGGAGTATCCTGCATGGATTGTCTACCCTGGAGCATCAAGGCGGATTTGGAATGCCGCTTGACCTGAATGTGACTCTCACCCGGCTGATTAATACCTATATTGCGGGAATCCGCTGTATGGGATCGGACGATGCAAGCCTGAAATAACAACAAAGAGCAATCTCCGAGTGAGGTTGCTCTTTGTTGTCACGGCGTATTCTGCTTAACGGTATAGATGCAGTTTCTTCCTCCCTTTAAAATGTGCTCCCCCCGTTCAATAGAAACGTCATTCCCTAGAACCGTCTTGAATAAATGTAATTCATTCTTGCATAACCCGGTACATACAGCAGCAGCTTCACAGATCGGACAATGCTTCTCGATGAATAAGAGACTGCCATCCTCCTGCTCCTTCACCTCGGCCATATAACCTTCATTCGTTCGGATCTCGGCCAGTTTCTCCAATTTCTCTCTAATATCCGATGCAGCGCCAAGATGCTGCAGATATTGTTCCTGCATATTTTTATTTCGAACATCCAGCAGCTTGTCCAGCCCTTCATTACCAAAAGCTTCTTTCATCGAAAGGATGAGACTGATGGACAGATCCGAATAGCCGGTTGGGAAAAAACGATTGGCCTCGGGAGTTAAGATCCATAGCTTGGTGGGTCGGCCCATGGGACGGGCCTCTTCCACATTCGTCACCAAACCTTCTTCCTTCAGCGCATTCAAATGCTGACGAATAGCCATTCCAGACAACGAAAATTGCGAGGAGAGTGCCACAACATCCATGCCCCCCCGTTCCTTTAACAGATCAATGATCGCTCTTCGGGTACTGGTGGAGACATCTTTTTTGATTTGATTCCGGCTCATGCTGCACCTCCTTTTTGAAGCAACTCAATCTACATCATTCCCTACATTTTAAACAAAAATGTTGACAAAGTCAAAGGCGGACTGTAGCTTAGACATTATAAACAAAAATGTTTACTAAGTATCCGGATACGATGTATACATATCACATTTTCTTGGAGGTCACCATTCATGTCGGCTAATCATCAAAGTATTTTCAGTCCGCGTTACTTTGCATTATCCATAGGAATTATCTTGTCAGTGATGGCCGTGGGATTCGAAGGTCTGTCCGTAACCACCATTGCTCCCTCAATTGCTGGAGACTTGAACGGTCTTAGCCTGTTCGGGTGGATATTCAGTACGTATCTGCTTGCGCAGATTATCGGAACGCTGGTCGTCGGTCGAATCATAGATAAAAGAGGCCCTGCTGCACCATTCACTTATGCGCTTCTGTTGTTTATCGCAGGACTGGTCGCTGCGGCAACAGCAGGCGATATGTATATCATGATAGGATCACGGGCCCTGCAAGGTTTGGGTGCCGGAGCTATGATGACTTGTGTGTATACGGCTATTTCTTTAAGTTACCCGGATGAGTTACGTGCCAAAATACTTGGAGCCTTTGGTACAGCCTATGTTCTTCCGTCTATGCTCGGTCCATACGTAGCAGGTCTTATAGCAGATCAGTGGTCCTGGCGGTTTGTTTTCTGGGGAATTTTACCTGCACTTGTTGTTTCAGCAGTGCTTAGTTTACCGGCTTTCAGGAAATTGAAAGTGCAGCAGACGGGAGGGGCTAGCGGATCTTCATCTACTTGGATGGCGTTACTCTTAACGATGGGTACCGGCCTTTTCCTGGTTGGTCTAAGTATGCTTCCGAGTATGATGGGATTTGTCTTCGCCCTGATTGGCCTCGTAGGTATGATATTACCGCTCCGTCAATTGCTGCCGAAGGGAACGCTTACGCTGCGGAGAGGGATGCCAGCGATTCTGGCAACACGCGGGCTGTTCTTCGCTGCCTATGCCAGCACACAGAATTTCCTGGTATTGGCCCTCATTGAGGTGAAAGGAATAATCCCTTCTCAGGCCGGCTTAATCGTAGCGAGTGCAGCATTAAGCTGGTGTATCATTTCATATCTGCAAGGACGCTGGGATGCGGCAGATCAGGGCCGTGGACGTCATATGAGAATCATTCTGGGGGTATTTCTGCTTGCCGTAGGGATTGCCATCGTCTTTTGGATACCGGTTGTTTCTGTTGCCGTTGCCGTTATGGGTCAGATTATCGCCGGGGTCGGTATTGGATTGGCGCATCCGGTCAGCGGTGTTGTAGCCTTTTCTCAAGCCGGGGAAGGCGGCGCGGGCCAAACCTCGGCAAATCTGCAATTTGCGGATTCTTTTACACCCGGTGTAGTTATCGGGATTGGAGGTTCTATCCTTGTTGTTTGTCAGGCTGCTGGAATGTCACTGCAATCCGGCTTAATTGTAGCCATGGGCTTCCATCTCTTGTTGATCGTCATAAGTCTGACTGCCAGTACACGGATCTCACAGCAAACCAGCCGGAATGGTGATCCTAAGAAAGAGGGTGTACCGGTCATTGTCCATTGAGGATAAGGAGAAGCTTCTTATTGCCTATGACATCATCGGGTCTAAATGGACGATTCATATCTTATTCACTCTTTCTTATGGTCCGAAGAAATTTAGCGAAATGAACCGGAGTATCCCTTCCATTTCGCAAAGAATCCTTTCCAGACGTCTAAAGGATCTTCAACACCATAATCTGGTCAAGAAAACAAGTCTGAAATGCCCTCCGCAAACCTTCTATGAACTTACGCCAAAAGGAGTGGCTCTCGCTACATTCATACCCTGTCTAATGGACTGGAGTACCAGAAACTAAATGAAGCTTGTACAGGAGGAATGAAAATGAACATTGAGGTCAGTGAGATCGCAGCAGAGAAAATTGCCGAAATCTTATTAAGCGCAGATACCCGGCATTCTTTTCTTAGAGTAGGGGTTGAAGAAGGGGGCTGCAGCGGATTATCTTATACCCTTGTCCTGGATGAGCAGCAAACGGAAGAGGATATGGTATTCAATAAAGGTGAATTCAGTATAGTCGTTCACACGAAGAGTATTTCATATATTGATGGTCTCGAAATTGACTATGAACAAAGCGGTATGATAGGCGGATTCACCATGAATAACCCTAATGCCAAAGCCTCATGCGGATGCGGGGCCAGTTTTAGAATGGCTAATTATCGGGGGGAAGTTAAAAAATGTGATTAACCTGCGGGAAGGAAAGAAGAGGAATGAATTTGCCCGTAAATAATGATAAGCTGAATTAGATGTACAAGCCAGATTGATGCAGGAGGCGGATTTACTTGGGAAGAACTGAGAAGCATGAAGGTGTAACCACCTTTGAAGAGATGGCTGAGGTAGTCGCCAGGCTGGGGATTGTACCGCTGGCCTCCCTGATCCCGGAGCATCCGTCCGTGAACGGGCTGACGCTGGCGGAGAATTGGCATACCGATACCGAACTGGACCCTTGGGGCTGGCGGGTCAGATTCCCTGGAGAAGGCTTAGCCGGCTACGGGAAGTTCATCAAGAAAAAAGCCATACTCGTATCCCGCGAGTGGCTTCCGGCGTATCTGGCAGCGGCCGGGCCTCAGCAGTCTATGATAGATCGGTATGAGAGCGGTCTGGCTACCAGGGAAGCGCTGAGCCTGCTGGAGATTGTCCGGGCGAACGAGGGAATAGAGACGCGGGAGCTGCGCTCTATGGCCGATATGAAGGCCAAGGAGAAGAAAACAGCGTTTGACAACGCGGTAACGGAGCTGCAAGGGTCTCTGGATATCGTAATCTCCGGTGTGAAGCAGCGGGTGAATGCGGACGGAGAGCCGAATGGCTGGAACAGCACCTCTTATGAAACCACGGGTCATTGGATGAAGGAAGCAGACATTCAGCCCTTTGCGGGGTCGAGAGAAGAGGCGATAGCCTGGCTGCGTTCACGCATGGAAGCGGCCTGGGCACCGGAGGCGGTGGCTTGGATCAACAAGGCGCTGGGCTGGAAATAAACCTGGAAATAAACTAAGAACGGTAGTCCTCAGCATGAAGAGGGCTGCCGTTTTTGGTATTTTGACATGGGGAACAAATAAAAACGGCTAATCTTATTCCCGCAGGAGCAGACTGGCCGTAAGCGCTTACGTATATATGATTGTCCCGCATCTCTTGTGTATTGTGAAGCAGCATTACAGCATAGGGCCAAGATAGGCGACCAGGAAGTACAAGAACCCGAACAGCAGCATGATGTAGGCCGTGTACTTGATGGCATCGGAGGCAACGATACTTAAGTCTTTGGGAGCCTGGACTTCCAGACGTTCCGATTCCGTAGAATCCGTGTTGTCAATATTAAAAGATTCTTTCATCAGAATTCCCTCCTTAGATTATTCTTGGACTAGAACATTCCTCATTTGGCACTGTAAACACTATCTATAATTGTATTGTGACATATTTGTGAACTAATTTCAACAATATTGTGAAAATTCTTTGACTAAATGTTCACATTTGGGCTGTTTGGTTGCATTGACCCACTTAACTTCACCTCCGGTTGCACTTTATACATTAGATGAGTGCTAATTTCGCCGAAAAAATGAATCTATTGCACTTTATACACTAGAATTTTGAGAAAACGGGGGTTTGGAGCTGAAATCCGGAAATCTGTTGTACGAAATACAGCAGAAGGTGTTTTAACCGTAGTTTCCGTGAATTCTATTGCAGAAAGTGCAATCAGCCACTCACTCATAAAATCTCATGGCACTCTCACCACATAGCACTCACAGGGGAAAATTCCCCCTGAAAAACACAAAGACCCCGCCATATTCCTCAAGAGGAAATAGCGGGGTCTCTTTTATAGTACAATGATTAAGCTTAAGCCCAATCTCCATTACGGAAGATCGGGTCTGTGGAACCGTCATCGGCAATTCCGTCGATGTTCATCTCCGGGGAGCCCATCATGAAGTCGACATGGGTGAGGCTTTGGTTCATGCCTCTGTCCACCAGCTGTTCCTTGGTCAGGTTGATACCATCCTGCAAGGTGAAAGCGTAGGAAGCGCCAAGTGCCAGATGGCAGGAAGCATTCTCGTCATACAGTGTGGTGTAGTAGAGGATGCCGCTCTCCGAGATCGGAGAGTGGAAGGGCACCAGTGCAACTTCACCGAAATAAGCGGCGCCGTCATCCATCGCCAGCAGGGAAGCCAGGGCTTCCTGGCCCACCTCAGCGGTAAAGTCCGTCACTTTACCATTCTCCAGGGTCAGGCTGAAGCGGTCGATGATGTTGCCGCCATAGCTTAGCGGCTTCGTGCTGCGGACCGTACCGTTCGCCCCGGTCTTCAGCGGAGCAGTGAACACTTCCTCGGTCGGAATGTTCGCCAGGAAGGACATGCCGCGGCTGTTCACCGCACCGGCCTGACACCAGATATGGCCTTCGGGCAATTCGATCGTCAGATCGGTGCCCGGAGCCGTGTAGTGCAGCTTGCGGTATTTCCTCGCGTTCAGCAGCTCACAGCGCTGCTTCAGGCCGGCCAGATGGATACTCCAGGCTTGCACCGGGTTCTCCTGGTCTGCGCGCACAGCCTTGAAGATAGCGTCCCAGAGCAGTTCTATCTGCTGCTCTGGCGCAGCATCCGGGAATACCTTGGCGGCCCAGGAAGGGGAAGGGAAGGCGAGGCCGCTCCAGCTGACCTGGTTAGCCATCAGCATCTCGCGGTAAGCGGTCATAGCCTGGCCTGCCGTCTTCTGATGGTCGGCGATCCGGCTGGCCTCAACGCCGTTCAACAGGTCCGGATTCGCCGAGATGATCGTCAGGAACGCAGCGCCGTTCCGGGCCAGATCCTCCAATTCATCGGCCTGCCACTTCGGCGGCTCCAGGAAGCTCTCGGACGGCGCGAGATCATAACGGGTACGGGTGACGAATTCGTCGGAATAGTTAACCTTGACGAGCTTCGCTCCGGCCTCATAGGCTTGACGGACAATCAGGCGGACCAGCTCAGCCGATACGATATCCGCATTAACGACAAGGGTCTGGCCGGGTTGAATGTTAACGCCGATCTTTACAGCGAGCAGTGCGTAATTCTCCAGCTTTTGGTTGAAATTCAGCAATAGCTTCAGCTCCATTCATCATCTAATGAAATACAATAGCTTATCAGGGCTTAGAAGGCCCAGTTGCCCTTCAGGAAGACGGGTTCGCGCGTACCGTCAGCAGTAATTCCGTAGATATCCATCTCGGCGGAGCCGATCATGAAGTCAACGTGGGTTACACTGGTGTTGAGGCCGCGGGCGGTCAGTTCTTCCTGATTCATTTCTTTGCCGCCTTCCAGACAGAAGGCATAGGCGGTGCCAATAGCCAGATGGTTGGAGGCATTCTCATCGAACAAGGTATTGAAGTAGAGAATCCCTGATTCGGAGATCGGGGACTTATGCGGCACAAGCGCGACTTCCCCCAGATACTTGGCGCCTTCATCCAGACTGATCAGGTATTCCAGGGCTTCCTGGCCCTGCTCGGCGCTCACACTGGTAATCCGGCCCTGTTCGAAGGTGATCGAGAATCCGTCAATCACATTCCCGCCGTAGCTGAGCGGCTTCGTGCTGCGGACCGTACCGTTCACGCCGGTTTTTTTCGGAGCGGTGAACACTTCTTCCGTCGGCATATTAGCGACAAAAGAATGACCTTTGGCATTGATGCTGTCTCCCTGCGCCCATAAATGGCCTTCAGGCAGCTCGATGCTAAGGTCAGTTCCAGGGGCTATGTAATGCAGGCTTGCGTACTTCTTCGCGTTAAGGACATTGGCCTTCGACTCCAGCGTATCGAGATGCTCCTGCCAGGCGGCAACAGGGTCCTCGCGGTCCAGACGGACCGTATGGAAGATGGCTTCCCAGAGTTTGTCCACACGCGCTTCGGCAGGAACGTCAGGAAATACCTTGTCTGCCCAAGGCTGGGACGGGATCGCTACAATACTCCAGCTCACCTTGTCGGACATCTGCAATTCGCGGTATTTCGTAAGCGCTGCACCCCGGGTCTTCTGGAAGTTCGCTATCCGCTCCGGATCAATGCCTTTGAGGGCATCCGGGTTCTCGGCAATGACCGACAGGAAGGCGGCGCCGTCCTCTGCAAGCTCAGTCATTTCACCGGCGAACCAGGTTGGGGCCTTGGTGAATACTTCGGGTGCGGCATGCTCGAACTGCTGGCGGGTGATGAACTCGTCACTCCAGTTCACCTTGACCTGGCTTGCGCCGATGGCATACGCCTTGGCGGTAATCAGGCGGACGAACTCGGCCGCAGTGATCGGAGCGTTCACGACCAGGACCTGTCCCGGCTGAACATTCACACCGATTTGTACCGCGAGATCCGCATATTTACTTAGCTTGTCCTGAAGCTCTGTTTCTGTCATTGCGATTTCCTCCATTACCATAATTTTTAGCTCTGTATCAGCATTGTACTAAATTATTAACCGCCGGATGAAAAAAGTCAATTACAGCGCAAAAGGAAAGGAATTGCTGACATATCAATGTTATACTGTGTATTGTGGGCATGATCAGATGAAAGGAAGGAAAGAGGATGAACCTGGAAATCACCAAAGCAGAAATGAAACGCGTGGAGGACCGAAGTTTTGTAGGGAGAGCAGTATTTACATTAGAGAATCATCATTCCCCCTATGAAATTACGTTCTTCAGCTCCCGTGGAACCGAATGGGATTACAGCCTGAGCTTCGCCGGTGAGCCGGGGAGTGAGGAGCAGTTCCTGGAAGTGGATGCGCTGCTGGAGCATGACGATGATCTGTACAATCAGCTGCTGGATGCAGCACTGGATACCCAGGAGATCCCGGAGGAGGAAGCTTAAGCTTCGCCCGGATACAACAATGCGACCCCCGCCTAGGCCGATGGCCTTGGACGAGCAGGGTCGCATTTTTAATAGTTCCCGTAAGAGTTCACGTATCCGCTTGCTTGTTACACCGTTTCATTGCATTAGCCGATGGTGATATTGCCTTCCGGGTAGCGGTACAGCTCCTTGCTGTTCTTCGGTTTGAGCGCATAGGCCAGGGTAAGCGGTCCAGTCCGGCCCACGAACATGAGTATGATCACCAGCACCTTACCGGTCGTGGTAAGCTCTGTGGTCAGTCCCATGGTGATGCCCGAGGTGCCGAAGGCGGACACTGACTCGAACAATACGCTCAGGAAATCTGCGCTCTCCGTTACGGACAGGAGCATGGTGGAGATGACTACGAGCATCAGGGAGAGCAGTGTCATGGTAATGGCTCTGTAGACATTCTCCTTCGAGATGCGGTGGCGGAACATCACGATATCCTCTTTGCCCCGGAGCTTGGCGTAGGCGGTGCTGGCCAGAATGGCAAAGGTGGTAATCTTGATTCCGCCGCCGGTTGAACCTGGAGCAGCCCCGATGAACATCAGCAGAATCATCAGGAACTGCGTGGATTCCCGCAGCAGCGGAATCTCGATGGTCGTCACGCCGCCGGAACGGGGCGTTATGGCTTGCAGGAAGGAAGCCATAATCTTGCCTCCGGCATGCAGCGGCTTCAGCGTAGCATTCAGCTCCAGCAAGAAGAAGATCACGGCTCCGACCAGAATCAGCACGGCTGAAGTTGCCAGCACGACCTTCGAATGCAGTGTCAGCCGCCTGCGCCTCCGATAGTCGATCACATCGGACAAGACGATGAAGCCGATTCCGCCAAGAAAGATCAGCAGCATGGAGGTAATATTGACAACAGGATCTTCTACATACCGGGTCAAACCGCTGAATGGTCCATGAACATCGCCGAACAAGTCGAAACCCGCATTATTGAAGATAGAGATGCTATGGAATAATCCGTAATAGGCTGCCTTGCCTACAGGCATATCCACTAGAAATCTGGCAGCCAGCAGGATGGCTCCGGTCAGCTGAATCACCAGGGAATAGATCAGAACCCGGCGGATCAGCTTCACGATCCCCTGCATGGAATTCTGATTCATGGATTCCTGCAGCAGCAGACGCTCCTTCAGTGAGATTCGCTTGTTCAGTACCAGGGTGATCAGTGTAGCCATCGTTACGAAGCCGAGACCGCCGAACTGGAACAGCACCAGCAGTACGATCTGTCCGAAGGTCGAGAGCTGCGTTCCCGTGTCGACAACGGCAAGACCGGTTACACAGGTCGCCGAGGTGGCCATGAACAGCGCATCAATGAATGAGATTCTTCCGCCGGTAGAAGCAGCGGGCAGCGATAACAACAGGGTTCCGGCAGCGATCAGGAGCACGAAGCCCAGTGATAGTATTTTGGGCGGCGTCAGCTTCAGATGCCCAAAGAAAAGGTTAGCCAAGTTCATTCTCCTGACAATAGGGATAGGATCTGACAAGATTATAGCATAACTTATATTCCCGTCACCAAACAGGCAGGAAATTGACAGATTTTATCGAAATCATTAAAGGCTATAGGATTCAAAAACTTGCACTTATATGAGGAGGCTATACTGCTGTGACAAGTCCGATACGCAATCAGGTTGGCGCTGTCTTCATTCCGGTTAGTGATATCGAAAGGTCTAAAAACTGGTATTGCAGCCTGCTGGGGCTGCCGCTGGACGGCGAGGTATTGTTCGGGCATCTGTACGATGTGCCGATGCAGGGACCGGGGATTGTACTGGACAGCAAAATATTCACGACTGAGGCCGTACTGAAGGTACCGACCTTTCATCTGCTTACAGAGGACATCGATGCCGCCTATGATTATGTCAAAGCCAGCGGAGCGGAGATCCTTACCGATATTGAGAATGACCATTGGTTTAACTTCCAGGACCCGGACGGAAATGTGCTGATGATCTGCCGCTCCGTCACTTAGTTAATTGGGTTAATTATATTTGTTAATGACATTAATTATACAAGGAAAATATTTTCTCTTTATTGCAGGAGGCATGGAAATGAACGTAACACTGAGGGAGTTGTTCCCTGGAGATGCAGCGGCGCTGTTGAACCTCCAGCATCGTCTGGATGGGGAAACCTCCTTTATGCTGCTGGCCCCGGGCGAGAGACAGAGCGGCATTCCCCAGGTGGAAGACATGATTAGAGACTTAGACCAAGCGGAGAACTCGCTTATTCTGGGAGCGGAAGCAGACGGTGAGCTTGCGGGATACCTGTCAGTCGAAGGCGGGGGCTTCAGCCGCAACCGGCACAGCGCCTATATTATTACCGGCATCCTGAAGCAATATCAGGGTAGGGGTATCGGCAGCGCGTTGTTCAGAGAAATGGACCGGTGGGCCAAGCAGTGCGGCCTGGTGCGTCTGGAGCTTACGGTGATGCAGCATAATGAACAGGCGGTTGCGCTGTATAAGAGGCAAGGCTTTGAAATCGAGGGCTTGAAGCCAAAATCGCTGCTGGTGGACGGACAATGGGTGGATGAATACTATATGGGTAAAGTCTATAGTTAATTGCATTAACTATAGGAATAAAATCATTTTAACGGATAAAGAGAATTACCTTCGCGCGAACAAAATGTATGCTGTTTTTCACATACATTCAGACCGTCTGCCCGTTTTCAGCATAATGTATGCTGTTTTTCACATACACTCAGACCATCTGCCCGTTTGCGAGCGAAATGTATGCTGTTTTTCACATACACTCAGACCGTCCGCCTGTTTGCGAGCAAAATGTATGCTGTTTTTCACATACATTTGGTCCATATGCGCTGTGCCAGCTAATTGTATTCAGTTTAATCATACCTTTAACCTACAGTCGCATTCAGCTTCAAAGTTATTCTACGAATCATTCAAAGAACTCATATCCACAAATTTACACACATCTTTTCCACAGCAGTAGAAAACTATAGTTTCCTAGTAAAAGAACAAAGAAAGGCGCTCCCCAGTAGCTCAAGGGGAGCGCCTTATTTGTTGCGGCTTATCTATCCGCCTTATTCGTTGCCTGGAGCAGAATCCTCGGTGACCGACAGATCGATCAGGATCTCAACACTGCGGATACGGTGGCGGTTCATCTCACGGACGGTCAGGGTGACATGCTCGTATTGATGGCTTTTGCCGACCACCGGCTCTTCCAGGTGACTGTAGAGCCATCCGCCGATGGTTGTGACTTCATCATCGTGGAAATCAAGTCCGGTAAGATCCTTGACCTCCAGCAGGGAGACATTGCCGTCGAACAGATAATGGGTCTCGCTCAGCTTCTCCACATTGCGGCGTTCATCCTCATCGAACTCATCGCGGATCTCGCCGACGATCTCTTCCAGAATATCCTCAATCGTAATCAGGCCGGAGGTGCCGCCGTATTCATCCAGCAGCAGGGCGATATGCACGCGTTCCTTCTGCATGCGGGTCAGCAGGGTCTTCACCGGCGTAACCTCCGACACCGTAAGAATCGGGAGGATCAGGCTTTTGAAATCGAAATCGGGATTGTTGTCATATTGCAGGTAGAGCTGCTTGGTATTGATCATACCGATGATATTGTCTTTGCTGCCGTCTGCCACAGGGAAGCGGGTATACTGCTCCTTGCGGATAATATCAATGTTCTCCTGCAGCGAATGATCGGTGAACAGGCATACCATATCTGTCCGGGGAACCATGATTTCCTTGGCGAGCATCTCATCAAAGGTGAAAATCCGGTTGACATAACCATATTCCGCTTTGTTGATTTTGCCGCTCTCATAGCTCTCGGACAGGATCAGGCGGATCTCGTCTTCGCTGTGCGCATCACCGTGTTCACTGGCAGGCTTCATGCCGAACATGCGGACGAGCAGGTTGGCGGAACCGTTCATGATCCAAATCAAAGGGTACAATATTCTGTAGAACCAAATAATCAGCGGTGCGGTAATCTGACCAATTTTCTCCGGAATGTTTATAGCGGCAGTCTTCGGTGCAAGCTCACCGACCACGACATGCAGGAAAGTGGCGATAATGAAGGCCAATGCAAAAGCAAAGGGCTTACTGGCGTTGTGGCTAATGCCTGCCATTTCAAACAGTGGAAGGAGCATCTGCTCAAATGCAGGCTCTGCCAATGCCCCGATCCCGAGTGCAGTAATCGTGATACCGAGCTGACAGGCGGACAAATATCCATCCAGGTTAGCGGCTACCCGCTGAACCGCCAGTGCATTCTTCTTGCCGTCCAGCACCATTTGGCTGACCTGACTTCCCCGTAATCTCACTACTGCAAACTCCGTCGCTACAAAAAATGCGGTTAAAATAATCAAAATTGCCACGAGCGTCAAACTAAGTCCTATACCCATATAATCTTTACCATCCCTTTCGTTCCTAAAATAGGTTATACTCATATTATGAGTTCATATGAACCTATTGTACGAACTTTTCAGTGAAATATCAAATGGTGGAGGGTTGCCAGCTATGGAAGCTTTTACACTTAGCCGGATAGAGATGTCCGGACTATTACTGTCTCTAGGGCCAAACTCGGAGCGGAAGCCGCTCCATATTCTGCAGGAAGCCTGGACCAAGTTCCACCGTGACGAGGTGCGGGAGGGGACGAGCCTGCCTGCTTTTCTGTCTACGGATATTCCCCCGATTCTGCAAAAGCTGATCAAAGGCGGCGGCGTCAAAGGGCTGTCCCTGGGTGAAATTGCTTCGCTTGGCAGACTGATTGAGTATTCCACATTATCCGTCTCGGCTATGCAGAATTGGGTAAAGCGGGATTTCAAGGAATACCTCGGGTCTCCGCGTGAAGGGAAGAAGTACTCCATTAATCAGGCTGCAATTCTATTTATAATAGATGATCTCAAGGCTGCCCTTGATTTCGAGAGCATCCGCCAGCTCTTCCGTATGCTGTTCCTGGCGCCGGAACGCGATGACGATGATCTGGTGGAGCCGGCACAGCTGTATCACGGGTACGCCGAGCTGTTCGAGGAGATTAAGACCCGCTCCCCGCTGCCGGCGCAGGGGCAGGCTCTAACCGGGAATCCAAAGGAGTATTTGTGGAAATCGGACAGCGCGATCAAGTCGGCCATGGACGGAATGATGAAGCGGCTCAGCCACCTGAGCCGGGGGCAGCGGGATGCGGTGCAGAATATGCTGCTGATCGCTGCAATATCGGTGCAGACCTGTTATTTTCAGGCGATGGCCCGGCAATATTTCAATGCGGTGTTATTCCTTGATTTTTGAACCGTCCGCTTCTAGAATGTGTAAGTGATACTAGTCCGGGATTAGAGGAATAGAGGGAATCAGGGGAGAGGGGCCTTAAGTCATGTGGAATCAAATGTCGCTGCTGCAGAATCGCAAGCAGCGGAAGCTGCTCTTCAGCGCAGGTCTAAGCTGGATGTTCGACGCGATGGATGTAGGGATGATCTCGTTCGTCGTGGCCGCACTGGCCAAGGAATGGACACTCGGGCCGGAGAAAATCGGCTATTTAACCAGCATTAACTCGGTGGGGATGGCAGTCGGAGCGGCTGCAGCCGGAATCATGGCGGACCGCTTCGGCCGCAAATCGGTGCTGCTGTGGACGCTGCTGATCTTCTCCGTTGCAAGCGGACTGTCGGCATTCGCCGCAGGCTATGCCGTACTGTGTGTGCTGCGCTTCATTGCCGGCTTCGGGCTGGGCGGAGAACTGCCGGTGGCCTCTACACTGGTCTCCGAGAGCATGCCAGTGAAGGATAGAGGCCGGGCCGTTGTGCTGCTGGAGAGCTTCTGGGCGCTCGGCTGGATTCTGTCGGCGCTGATTGCTTACTTCGTCATTCCGGATTACGGCTGGCGGGTCGCCTTCGCCATCGGGGCGGTACCGGCGTTATATGCGCTCTATCTGCGCAAGGCGATCGATGATTCACCGAAGTTCGCGGAGATCAAGAAAGCTCCTCCAGTGCCTTTGAAGAAGCGGGTGGCGGCAGTCTGGTCGGCTGAGCACCGCCGCTCAACGATCATGCTGTGGATTCTGTGGTTCACTGTGGTGTTCTCGTATTATGGCATGTTCCTGTGGCTGCCGACGGTGATGGTGCTGAAGGGGTTCAGTCTGGTCAAAAGCTTCGAGTATGTGCTGATCATGACCCTCGCCCAGCTGCCGGGTTACTTCACCGCCGCCTATTTCATTGAGAAATACGGCCGCAAGTTCGTGCTGGTCATCTATCTGCTGTTGACAGCAGTCAGCGCCGCCTGGTTCGGCAACTCGACGACCGAAGGCATGCTGATGGCAGCTGGGATCTGCCTGTCCTTCTTCAACCTTGGAGCCTGGGGCGGGATGTACGCTTATACGCCTGAGCTGTATCCGACGGCGATCCGTTCGACAGGGGCCGGTCTTGCCACCTCCTTTGGACGGATTGGAGGCATTATCGCCCCTACGCTGGTCGGTCTGATGGTTGGCAAGGCTGTAGGGATCGGCTCGATCTTCATGATCTTCTTCGTTACGATTGTAATCGGCGCCCTAGCGGTGCTGTTTCTGGGGAAAGAAACGAAGGGCCTGGAACTGGAGTAGATTGCTTACGGACAGATTCATATTTCACTGGCCAGCCGGAACTCTTCGGCTGGCTTTTGTCTTACTTATTTGATATAACCCCTTACTTTTCTGGATTTACCCTATGCAGGGCGTTCCGTATAATCATTCATGTAACCGCTTACTTCACAAATTTGAGGAGGCACCAGATGACAATCAAGGGGACCAAAGGACTTGCCTTGCTTCTAAGCTCAATATTGCTGCTGACTACCGCTGCATGCTCATCCAGTGGAGCGAATTCACCGGAGGGGGCCAAGGCTTCCGCCAAGACAGAGGGTTCAGCCTCTGCTATCGAGCTGCGCATGACCTGGTGGGGATCGCAGACACGCCACGATCTGACGACCAAGATGATCAAGCGCTTCGAGGAGAAGAATCCGGGTATCACGATTAAGCCGGAATATTCCGGCTGGGACGGCTATTTCGATAAGCTGTCTACCCAGGTGGCAGGCTCGAATGCTCCGGATATCATTCAGATGGACTATGCGTTCCTGTCCGATTACGCCAAGCGCGGCACCCTGCTGGATCTGACGCCCTATACCCAGGATGGAACACTGCGGACGGAGGGGCATGACAGCAGTATGCTCTCGGCCGGAAGCATCGACAGCAAACTCTATGCCGTTACGCTTGGAGTGAACGCTCCCGGCGTGATCTATAATGCTTCCGTGTTGCAGGAGCTGGGGATTGCCGAGCCGCAGGAGTCATGGACTTGGAAGGATTTTGCTGAGATGGCGAATGCGATTGCTAAGAAGAAAGGCGACGGCTATTATGGCACGCCGGATATCTCGGGCACTACGAATATCTTCGAGGTATTCGTGCGCCAGAACGGGAGCGGCCTGTTCGCCGGGAACAAGCTCGGTGTCTCCAAGGAGGTCATCGATGAATGGTTCAATTACTGGCAGGGGCTGCGGGACAGCGGCGGCGCTACAACGGCAGAGGTGACTGCCGCGATGACGAATGCCCTGGAGACCCGGCCGCTGTCTGTCGGCCAGTCCGCCCTTGATTTCGCCTGGTCCAACCAGCTGATTACCTATCAGAATGTCCTGAAGGACCAGAGCCAGAAGCTGAAGATGCAGGTGATTCCTCATATGGAAGGGGAACAGAAGATCGGCGAATATCTGAAGCCCGGCCAGTTCATCTCCGGGAATGCCAAAACCAAGCATCCAAAGGAGGTAGCGAAGCTGATCGACTTCATGGTCAACGACCCGGAAGGTACCGCTATTCTGGGGGCTGAACGGGGAGTACCGGTTAACTCCGCAGTTCGGGAGCAGCTGAAGCCGTCGCTTACCGCCGAAGAGCAGTTGATTTTTGATTTTATCGATGTGGTCTCCAAGCATTCAAGCGATATTGATCCGCCTTACCCGCAGGGCTTCTCGGAGATTGATAAGAACTTCAAGAGCGCCAGTGAGCAGATCTCCTTCGGTCAGGCCGGAATTGAGCAGGTAAGCGAACAGTTCATCTCCGGTTCGAACGCCATACTGGACAAGGCCAAATAAATACAGAGGAGCGAGGAAGCCATTGAGTGCAGATCTGATTACGGTAGATAGACCAGCAGGAATGAAGCGGCCTAAAACAAAGCTAAGTTACAATCAGAACGGGATTGCGCTTCTGTTCCTGTCGCCCTGGCTGCTGGGGCTGGTGTGCCTGACACTGGGGCCGATGGCGGCCTCACTCTATTTTTCTTTTACAGATTACAGTATTCTGGAGAGCTCCAGATGGATCGGTCTGGACAACTTCAGGGCGATGCTCACCGCAGATCCGTTATTTATCCAATCGCTGAAAGTCACCTTCATCTTCGTATTCGTGTCTGTGCCGCTGAAGCTGATGTTCGCCCTGGCCGTGGCCCTGCTCCTCAACAAAGGAATACGGGGCCTCGGCATCTACCGGACGGTCTATTACATTCCCACACTGCTCGGAGGAAGTGTCGCCATTGCCATGCTGTGGCGCAAGATGCTGGGCGGCGGGGGCCTTGTGAATCAGCTATTGGCCATGGTGGGGATACAGGCGCCAGACTGGGTATCGAATCCCAAATACTCGCTGTATTCGCTTATCCTGCTGTCGGTCTGGCAATTCGGCTCGTCGATGATCATCTTCCTGTCCGGGCTGAAGCAGGTACCGCCGGAATATTATGACGCCTCTTCGGTGGACGGTGCGGGCAAAGTGGGGCAATTCCTGCATATAACGCTGCCGGTGCTGTCTCCGGTCATCTTTTTCAATGTCATCATGCAGACGATCACCGCCTTCCAGTCGTTCACCCAAGCGTTCATTATCAGTAACGGCAGCGGGGGCCCGGTGAATTCCACCCTGATGTATTCCCTGTACCTGTACAAGAAGGGTTTCTCTTTCTTCCAGATGGGATACGCCTCGGCGATGGCCTGGGTGCTGGTGCTGCTGATCGGGATATTTACACTCCTGCTGTTCGGCAGCAGCAAGCTGTGGGTGCATTATGAAGATGGGGGGAAATAAGCTATGGATACAGGCAGCGCATCAAAAAGTACCGCTATGCTGAAGCACTTCATCATCTGTCTGAGCGCCTTTGTCATGCTGTACCCGGTGCTGTGGCTGGTTGGCAGCTCGTTCAAGCCGGCGAATATGATTTTCTCGGAAATCTGGTTCTGGCCCCGCCAGTGGAATTTCCATAATTATGTAAGCGGCTGGCTCGGCTTCCAGGGAAGCTCCTTCGCCCGGTTCCTCCAGAACTCCGCTCTGGTCTCTCTGGGGGCCGTGCTCGGCAACGTCATCACCTGCTCCATGGCAGCGTATGCGTTCGCGCGGCTGAATTTCCGGTTCAAGGCGGCGGGCTTCGCGCTGATGCTGATGACGATTATGCTGCCGCTGCATGTGACGCTCATCCCGCGGTACATCCTGTTTAACCAACTGGGCTGGGTGAACACCTTTGCGCCGCTGGTTCTGCCCAAGTGGATGGCGACGGACGGCTTCTTCATCTTCCTGACTGTACAGTTCATCCGCGGCTTGCCGAAGGAGCTGGACGAAGCGGCAACCATTGACGGCTGCGGCCCGGTTCAGATTTTTAGCCGGATTATTATTCCGCTGGCGCTGCCTGCACTGATCACGACGATGATTTTCACCTTTATGTGGACCTGGGATGATTTCTTCAGCCAGCTCATTTTCTTAAGCGATATTGGCAAATATACCGTACCGCTCGGGCTGCGGCTGTTCCTGGACTCCAGCTCCCAGTCGGATTGGGGCCCGATGTTCGCCATGTCGGTATTGTCGCTGGTGCCATGCTTCGTCCTCTTCATCACACTGCAAAAGTATTTCGTGGAGGGAATTGCGACATCCGGCCTGAAAGGATAGAATCTTGGGAAAAGCATAGGGTGGGGCAGATGCAAAAAAGAATGCTCGGCACCTGGCTGCTGCGGATCAGGCGGAGCAAGCTCTCCACGCTGATGGCGGCCAGTATTATTACGTTCAATCTGATCTTTCTCGGGTTCATTGTCCTGCTGGCGTACCGTACCTTCTCGGATGTAACTTTCAGGGAGATCAGCACCACCAGGCTTGCCCTGCTTAATGAGAGCACGAAGCGCGGCTTCGACTTCATGACCAATGTGTCGGGGACCGCTTACTCCATTGCAGCGAACAAGAGCATTATTGAGGGGCTGGAGACTACTCCTGCCTCCAAGTATCAGATGATCTCCAGGAGGCGCGAGATTACGGAGATTCTTCAGCATTCGCTGGTGCTGAACGAAGGGGTAAGCTCGATTGAGATTTACAGTGATTTGTTCAGCGGGGTGCCGCAAAGCTCCACGGATCTGGTCTTTCCGGTCTCTTCGATAAGGAACGAGAGCTGGTATCCCCAGCTGAAGCAGGCGGATTCGCTGTGGGTTCCTCTGGAGGGCAGCGGCGGTGATGATGAGCCTTATCTGATCGGCCATATCCAGCATCTGTTCGGAAATGAAGGCAAGACGATCGGCTACCTCTATATCCGGCTGTCCGCAGACGATATCCTGAAGCAGTTCAAGGATATTCCTACGGTGCTGGACGGGCAGATTCATCTGGTGGACACAAGCGGCAATCTCCTGCTGCTGGTGAACAAGGAGAATGGTTCTCCCGGTAAGGCTGTGCTGGATGCGGGCTGGCTCTACCAGCATACGTATGAGGGCAATGAAGGCTATGAGCTGCTGAAGAAGGCCGGACAGTCCTATCTCGTCCTGTTCTCCAGACCGAGCACCATCTCCTGGCGGCTGGTCCAGGTCATCCCGACCCGCGAGCTGCTGCAGGAGGTTCGCAAGGCGGACAGGCAGGTGATCGGGATCGGCCTGCTCAGCCTGCTTCTGTCGGCGCTGCTGGCGTACTTCTTCATCCGCAGCATGATCCGTCCGGTGCGCAGGCTGATTCAGGAGATGCGGAAGCTGGAACGCGGAGATTTCCGTGCCAGTATGAGTGAGTCGCTGACGGAGGAATACACGCAGATGTCTTACGGCTTCAACCACATGGTGAACCGGCTGCAGGAGCTGGTGCAGAGCGAGCGTGAAGCAAGCGCCGCGAAGCGGGAGGCGCAGGCGGGGCTGCTGGAGGCCCAGATCAAGCCGCATTTCCTGTACAACACCCTGGATATGATTCACTGGAAGGCGATGGATTACGATGCCCGGGATATCAGCTACATGATTACCCAGCTTGGCAAAATGCTGCGAATTGGCCTCAGCGGCGGCCGAATGCTCATCCGTCTGCGCGACGAGCTGGAGCATGCGCGGTGTTATGTGAGCATCCAGCAGGAACGGCTGCCGATTGCCATTGAGTATACGGAGTCGATTGCGGACCCGGCGGTCCGGAGCTATTTCATTCCGAAGGTCATCCTCCAGCCGCTGATCGAGAATTCAATTCTCCACGGTAGCCGGGAGCCGGGCTCAGGTCCTTTGCAGATTCATTTGGAGGTTCGGGAGGTCAAGGTGCCGGGAAGCCAGCCTTACCTGCAAATCACGCTGCTGGATAACGGCCGGGGCTTGGCGGAAGGCTGGTCGATGGAGCAGGTGAGTGGCATTGGCACCCGGAATGTGATGAGCCGGATTCAGCTGTATTGCGGTGAACCGTATGGACTATATTTGACCAACCGGCCGGAGAAAGGGGTTGCGGCTATGATTACGCTGCCAGTCATTGAGACGGAGGAGCAGCTGGAGCGGCTGCTGCGAGATCAGACATGAGCCGCTCTATACTGCTGGTGGATGACGACCCGCATATTCTGAAAGCCCTAACGAGACATGTCAGCTGGGAGAAGCTGGGCCTGACCCTGGCCGGAACAGCGGTCAACGGCCATGAAGCGCTGGAGCTGTTCCGCAGGCTCTCCCCCGATCTGGTGATGACCGATGTCTATATGCCGGGCATGGGCGGCCTGGAGCTTACAGAGGCGCTGAGGGAGCTGGCACCCGAGCTGCCGGTTATCATCCTTAGCGGCTACGAGGAGTTCGAGAATGCCCGGCAGGCGATGCGCTGGGGAGTCAGCCATTTCCTGCTGAAGCCGGCCCGGGTAGAGGAGATAGAAGCGGTACTCCGCGCTGTGCTGCTGGATCTGGAGGCCGGAGAGCAGAAGAAGCGGCTGGAGGAGCGTTATCAGCAGGAGATCGGGCGCACCCTTCCTTTTGTGCGGGAACGCCTGCTTATGGAGCTGTTGACCACCCGCTACAGTGCGGAGGAATGCTCCGAGGAACGGCTCGGATATCTGCAGATTGCCCGTCCGCAGCGGCTGGCGGCGGCCAGCATCCAGCTGAACCGTCCTGCGCCGCTGCATAAGCTGAAGGAGCGCGAGTGGCAGCTGCTGCGCTTCGGAGCTGGGAATATCTGCAGGGAGACGCTTCAGCACAAGCTTGCCGGTCATCCCTCTGTGCAGGGGCATGTGCTGGACTATTCCGACGATCTGCTGGTGGTTCTGCTGCTGGACCGTGAGGCGGGAGAGCCGATCCCGGTTCTGAAGGAGGTCGTTCAGGAGACGATGGATAAAATCCGGAATTATATTCAGCTCCAGGCCTATGCCGGAATCGGATCGGTCAAGCCTGCTATACATGAACTGATGGATTCGTATCTGGAGAGCAGGGAGGCACTTGCCGCCGCTGAATTTCAGGAGACCAGCCCGATCTACGCTTATGAGCCATGCGGGGGCACCAGCCCTTGGACACTGGAGGACTATTCCCGGCTGCTCCAGGAGTGGAATGAGGTACTGCTGTGTAAGGAGTCGTCCAAAATATGGGCTACCTGGGAGATCATCTTCGGCAGGCTCCGGCAGGAGGACCAGAATAATATTCAGGATATACAGACGGTGTGTGTCGGACTGTTCACTACATTAATGTATTACTGGAATGCCTGTTGCCCCGGCCGCACTCCTCCTATGAGCATGTCCGAATTTCTGCAGGCCGTGACGGGCTACTATACCTGGAGAAGCTTAACGGAGTGGATGGGCCAGATGATTCCGGCATTCCTGACAGCGGCCTTCACCGAGATGAATGTCAAGAAGAACCGGCTGGTAGAGAGCGTCAAAAACTACGTGGAAGCCCACTATAACCAGGAGATCAGCTTCATGGGACTTGCGCAGGAGCTGCATGTGCATCCGAAATATCTAAGCCAGCTGTTCAAACGGATCAGCGGTGAGAATTTCGTCAGCTACCTGAACCAGTACCGGGTGGACCGGGCCATCGAGTTCCTGCAATCCGGCCAGCATATGGTGTATGAGATCAGTGAAATGGTAGGCTTCAACAACCCCGCCTATTTCAGTCAGGTGTTCAAGATGATTACCGGGCGCAGCCCTAGTGATTATTTGAGGGGGTGAGGGTGGGGCGAGGGAACAGGTGGGAGTACAAGTACAAGTTAAACTCCTGCAGCCTTGCTCCGCTTGCAGCCCGCAGGGTGAGTATAGTATATTCTTATGGAGACACAAACGAACGTTCTCATTGCCCGGCAGGTAAAATCAAGTTGCGGTGCGGTGACAGGCGCTCTCATCCAAGATCTTGAGGAGTTAGTCTCTCAAGGTCTTTTTATTGATTTATGGCGGGAAACCTGAGGGCAGGTGGATTCCTGCTGTGCAACTGTGCGACTACATAGATGCGGACGGCACCTCGGATATTTTAGCGGTGATGTGGACTGAGAATCCGTTATTTCTTCAAAAAGCTACTTTATGAGGCCCGAGCGGACTGAGAAGCGCTTATTTGGGTTATTCGGCCCTGAAATGAGACGTTATCGTTCAATTAAGGGATTCTGAGTCCGCTTGACCGTCATATTTGCCTGATTTGTTCAGCATAACGGAATCTCAGTCCGGCAGAGCGGGTGGGGAGTAATAGTAACATGAAGTGGTAGGGAATAGCTAAGTAGATGTGAGTTGCTGTAAAGAAGTAGGGAGAAGCTGTAAGTAACAGTAAGTAGAAGTGAGTAGAAGTGAGTAGTATCGAGAAAGAAGCAGAGTTGCAGTAAGAGTAGTTTCATTAACCGTACCTGCACATGACTGGAACGGCTGCATCCGCTGCATAGGGTATATGATATAATGTGAGAATTACCAAGACATACGGGTGGGGCGATGAGCATGGCTAAAGACAGGCAGGGGCTGCATTTCTCGGAGCTGGTCTGGGAGAGTACGGAGCAGAATGTGGCGATTCCGCCGCGCGGTACTGTAGATGAAGGCAGCCGGAAGCCTAAGTCAGAGCCGGTTAAGAAGAAAACATCCGGTTACGATACAGTCCAGCTTAAGCTTTGGGATATGGAAGAGAGTGTGGAGCCGGTAACCACCACAGAGAGTGAGTTCGTCCAGCGGGCACGTGAGCTTGTAGAGCACGAGGAGCCTGCGGCGCTGTTCGTCCCGTTCAAAAGCTATTGGCCTACCTACGGGCATATGACCGGCGCGCAGAGCAGATGGTATTTCTTCTGGCGGGATGAGGTCCGGCAGGGGCGGTACCCGAAGACCGACCTCTCTTATATCTTCCTGCATATCTATGAGCTGATTAATGGCGTGGGCTGGGACGAGCCTCAAGAGGGCTGCCGTCAGCTCAGCTTGTTGTGGGAAGCCTACCGCGACAGCTATAAACGCCTGGATCAGTACCTCAGCGGGTGGATTGCGGATTTCTCTTTTGTCCATAAGCTGGATATTCCGCTCTCGGAGATTGTGGCCCGTTCGCGAGGGTTGGCCGGGGATCTGGCGGAGCTTGAGCTGGTCCGTTGCCTATCTACTGCCCCGGAGCAGCTTAGCATCGAGGTGCTGAGTGTGATGTCGGACTATGATATCAGCAAGTCGAAATTCTACACCGGTGAAGGTAAAATCGCTGCGGATCGTTACATTCCCCTGGTTGTAGCCTTAATCGATGCCTATGTCGCGCGGAAGCACGGCTCGAATCTGATCACGATGTTCCCGCCCGGCCCGCCGGTCGTCCGTGAACGGTATTTGTTCCGCAGCGCTGTATACGATATCTCCCTGTATGGCTATTCTGTTCTTGTACCTGTCATCCGGGTGAGCAAGTCCCCTCCGTTGCGCAGCCTGATTACCCGCCTGTTCCGGCTGACCGAGAATAAGCTGCGGGCGCTGATGGGCTACCGGGGAAGACTGAAGGATGTCCGGGTCGATGCCGATATGGATGATCTCGTGACCAAGTTCCTGGAGCGTGAATTCCGTAAGGCGGAGCAGGAAGAGAAGGGACCGGCGGTGGTCATCGACCAGCGGAAGCTGGAGCAGCTGGCAAGCGACTCTGAGGTGGTGCGTTCCCTGCTTACGGTGGAAGAAACCGGGGAGCCGGGTCATGAAGATTATGATGCGGATTGGAAAAATGAAGCGTTAGAGGCCGCTGGAGGAACTAAGTTGGCTGGTGACGGAAGTGATGCGGCTGGAAGATCCGGATCAGCGGGCGAGGAAAGTGATCTAGAAGCGGCTGTAGGTACCGGATCACTAGATAAGGTGACGTACAGGGGAGCTGAATCAGCGAATGCGGAAATTGATTCCGTTAGCTCTGCAAAAGCTGAAGAACAGGTTAGCCGGATGGCAGGTGGTGAGCCGACAGAAGGGGGCAGGGAAGAGCTTCCCGGTGTTTACCCGTATGCCGCGCACAAGCTTACCAACACCCAGCCGCCACCTTCTGATAGCGAAGCGGACCGCTGGACAGTGTTCGCTTCGGAGCTGACTCCGCTGCAACGGGAGGCCGTGCTGGCGCTGGCAGAGGAGGGTGGTCCTGCTGAGGTTCAGCGGCTGGCCGCAGGCGCCGGGACGATGGCGGTGCTGCTGTTCGATGAGATTAATGAGCTGGCGATGGACAGTCTGGGAGACCTCATCATTGACGGGGAAGAACTGACCGAAGAATGTCTATCCATGCTGGACTATATAAAGAGGTGAAAATTCGTAAATGAACCCACTCAAAATACCGAAGCGGATGACCACCGCGCTCGTCAACTCGCTGACAGCGGGAGTTGTGCCGCGGATCGGTCTTGAACATATCGCCGTCGGCCGCCGGCCGGAGGTGGAGGCGATTCTCCGTGATATGGAGAACATCGCCGACGGCGGAGCCGCCTTTAAGCTGATTACAGGCAAGTTCGGCAGCGGCAAAAGCTTCCTGCTCCAGATCATCCGCAACTATGCGATGGACCGCGACTTCGTGGTTGCCGATGCCGACCTGTCACCGGAGCGGCGGCTGGTCGGCACGAAGGGCCAGGGGCTCGCCACCTACCGCGAGCTGATGAGCCATCTCTCGACCCGGACACGCCCGGATGGAGGGGCGCTGGAGATTATGCTGCAGAAGTGGATCATGACACTGCAGCAGGCGGTGATGCAGGAGAAGGGCTACGGCCCTGACGCACCGGAGCTGGGCGACGAGGTCGAACAGCGCATCTATTCGGTAGCCTCCGGGATGCGCGGGCTGGTGCATGGCTTCGACTTCGCCAAGGTGCTGGCCTCCTACTGGAACGGGCATAAGCTGGCCGATGACGGGCTGAAGCAGGATTCCCTGCGCTGGCTGCGGGGAGAGTTCCCGACCCGTACAGAAGCGCGGAAGGCGCTCGGTGTGGGTGTCATCATCGATGATGACAACTGGTATGACTACATGAAGCTATGGGCGGAATTCACCGGAGCCATTGGCTATAAGGGCTTGCTGCTGTTCATCGATGAAGGAGTCAACCTCTATAAGATTACCAACAGCATCTCGCGGCAGAGCAATTACGAGAAGCTGCTGACCATGTTCAATGATACGATGCAGGGGAAGGCAGAGCGGCTGGGCATCTTCGTTGGCGGTACGCCGCAGTTCGTGGAGGACCACCGGCGCGGACTGTTCAGCTATGAGGCCCTGCGCTCCCGGCTGGTAGCCGGACGGTATGCAGGCAGCGGATTGAACAACTTCACCGGGCCGATTATCGCGCTGGACATGCTTTCTCATGAAGAGATTCTGATCCTGCTCCAGAAGCTGCGGGATATCCATGCGCTGCATTATGGTTATGAAGCGGGGCTTACGCAAGAGCAGCTGGTGCATTTCATGGAAGAGGCGGTCAACCGGCTGGGAGCTGATGAGCTGCTCACCGCTCGAGAGGTTGTGCGGGATTTCATGGATCTGCTGCATACCCTGCACCAGCATCCGGAGCTTTCATTCGAGAAGCTGGTCGGAGAGCGGACTTCGCGGCCCGCCGGGACGGAGCAGAATGAGCTGGACGGCTTGCTTGCGGAGTTCGACCTATGAGTGATAACCCGTTCTACCGTCTGGCCCCGTTCATCAAGGAATTCATCTACAAGAACCGCTGGGATACACTGCGCGAGGCACAGGTCGATGCCTGCCGTGTGCTGTTTGATACGCCGCATCACCTGCTGATTGCTTCAGGGACGGCCTCAGGCAAGACCGAAGCGGCCTTCTTCCCTGCGCTTACGGAGCTGTATGAGCGTCCGTCTGCATCGGTGGGCATTCTGTATATTGCGCCGCTGAAGGCGCTGATCAACGACCAGTTCACACGGCTGAATGATCTACTGCGGGAAGGGAATATTCCGGTCTGGCACTGGCATGGCGATGTGCCGCAGGCGGACAAGACCAAGCTGATGCAGAACCCTTCGGGAGTACTGCAGATTACCCCGGAATCGCTGGAGGGCCTGCTGATGAACCGCCCGAATGCGATTCCGGCCCTGTTCCATGATCTGCGCTTCATCGTTATCGATGAAGTTCATGCCTTCATGGGCGCGGACCGCGGCATTCAGGTGCTGAGCCAGCTGGCGCGGATCTCGCGGATGGCGGGTTGTCATCCGCGGCGGATCGGCCTCTCGGCGACACTGAGCGACTATGCCTCTGTCACGGAGTGGCTGGCGGCGGGCACGCGCGAGAGCGTAGAGGTCAGCGCGCCGCAGGGCGGGCGCAAGCTGCGGCTGAGCGTGGAGCATTTCTCGTTCCCGGATGCGCGGAATGAGGAGGAGGCCGAGCACCTGGAGCGGGCGCGCCAGGCGTATTACGGTTTCATCTATGATCACACGCATGTCAAGAAAGCGTTGATCTTCACGAACAGCCGCACCGATGCCGAAGAGGCCATCCTGGAGATGCGGCGGATTGCCGCGAAGCGCGGCGAGCGGGATGTCTTCCATGTGCATCATGGAAGCATCTCCGCGATGCTGCGCGAGGAGACGGAGGCTACGCTCCGTGAGGGTGCGGGGCCAGCCGTGGCTGCAGCGACGCTGACGCTGGAGCTGGGGATTGACCTGGGCGAGCTGGAACGTGTGCTCCAGCTCGGCGCACCCTACAGCTGCGCGAGCTTCGTGCAGCGGCTGGGCCGCTCGGGCAGGCGCGGGGACGCCGCCTCCGAGATGATCTTCGTCACGCCCGAGGAGGAGGACGAGGAGGCGCAGCTCCCGGCGCGCATGCCGTGGACGCTGCTGCGGGCCATTGCCGTGATCGAGCTGTACGTACGCGAGAAATGGGTAGAGCCGCTGGCCGTGCGCCAGCTCCCGGTCGGTCTCCTGTATCATCAGACGATGAGCATCTTGAAGAGCTTAGGCGAAGCAGAGCCGGAGGATCTGAAGGAGGCTGTACTGAGCCTGCCGTCCTTCCGCAGCATCGATCCCGCTGATTATGATGATTTCATGGAGTACATGCTGGGCATGGGCCATATTGAGAAGATGGATGAGGGCAGCCTGCTGATCGGAATGGCGGGGGAGAAGATCGTCAACAACTTCCGGTTCTATGCGGTATTCAAAGACGATGAAGAGCATGTCGTCTATAATGGGACGGAGGAGATCGGGTCCATTACCACCGTGCCGCCTCCAGGCTACTGCTTCACACTGGCAGGCAAGCTGTGGAAGGTCGAAGAGGTGGACAACCGCCATAAGGCTGTCTATGTCAAAGGCTCGCGCGGCAAAGTGGACACCCTATGGCTCGGCGCAGGCGGAGATGTCCATACCCGGATCATGACGAAGATCCGCGAAGTATTAGGGTCTACGGCCCTATACCCTTACCTTGCGCCAAGCGCAGCCGCCAGACTGGAACGGGCGCGCAGGCTCGCGAAGGAGAGCGGGCTGCTGACACGTTCGGTTCTGCCAGCCGGGGGAGACTCCATGTTCATCCTTCCGTGGGCTGGCAGCCGCCAGTTCCGTACGCTGGAGCGCCTGCTCAAGAACAATCTGAAGGAGCCGCTTGGCTTGCGTTCGGTCGTGCCGATGGAACCGTATTATATGGTGGTCGCCGGTAAAGTGGATGCAGAGAAGCTGGAGGATGAGATCATCGCCGAGACCGCTGCCGCCACGGATGCAATCATGCTCCTGAAGCCGGATGAGGCCCCTTACCTCGGCAAATACGACGAGTTCATCCCGCATGATCTGCTGCGCAAAGCCTTTTCGCTCGACGGCCTCGATGTGCCAGGTCTGGTCAGCGTGATCAAACAGTGGAAGCAACCACCGGCATAATTGCTATAGCGATAGCCAATATGCGGAGATGTATCTCGCTTATACAACAAGAAGCAGTCGATCCTATCGTGATCAGCTGCTTTTTGTTTAACCACGGAAATTATACAAAGAAATACGGTAAAATTAGAAAAATATTATATGGTGGGTGAGGATTCTATGGAAGCAAAAGCGTTAGAGCGTTTACCGGATCCAACAATGTTACAAAAGCTAATGAAAATCCAAGCTTCACTGAATATTATTCTTTGTCAGGAGGAATGGCTTCGTTACCATAGCATTATTCAAGATTGGAATGAGGGTGTGACTATGGCGAAAATAGATAATGGAGCAGGGGATCATTTATTTATTTTGTTTTCCAATGAAGGCTCCATAATAAAAGGCTTCGATCACGAATCTGAATTAAGCCCATATGCACAAGATGAACATAAAGTATGGCAAGGGATTTATGATGACGTCCCAAAGGAATTATTATCTTTACTTGAAGATGATGCAATTGAAAAAGAAGATGTGACATTTTGTATTTGGCGTAAAAACAGTGACACCAGCTGGCACAAAGGAAACGTTGAGATTCCAGAAGGGACAAGCGATGGTTCTGATTTTTTATTGGGCTGTATATTCCATACACCAGAGGATTTTGTGGAATTTGCAACAGATTACTTTGAATTATCCCTATCCTTAGAGGTTGTTGCAAAAATCTACGAGGATCTCTCCGTTACGGAAGAGATGATTCATATCTTGAATTCCAGCTGTGACGTAAAGGAAGTTCTTCAAGAATTAGAGCTATTACGCTTAAGAGGTTAGTGAGATTCACTGGTATTACCCGGAATCGTGGAACCGCACCGCCACTATGACGTATAGACGTTTAACCATTATTCAAATTATTCCATTATGACGCATACAGACGGAGGTGAACCGGACTGGAGCATTTCTATGACTTGATTCAATTGGCATTCTCCATCGCTCTTATCTATTCATTAGTGTCAATTCCCTTTACCTACTTTTCCATCCAGGAGATCCGCTGGGGTTATGAACTTGCTGCACCCGGTTTAACTTGGTCGGTATCAGTCAGACTGACGCAGCCGAGCAGTATTCAGCGCTGGATCGCACGAACCGCCAGGCGAAGAGAAGCACCTGATGACGAAGACAATCGTCCTTCCCCATATTGAGATCCATACATTCAATTAGGGAGGATAATAATGAACAATATGAACCTGTATCCACAATGGGCCAAGCCCATTCTCGTCCTAGCGATGGGACTTATCCCGGCCCTAGTGCTTAGCGGCTGCTCAGCAGCATCCCAAGCCAGCCCGATTCTTGCAGATTCACCGGGGATATTCAACCACTTCTTTATTTATCCGTTCTCGTACTTAATCCAATTCTTCGGGGATGTATTCCAAGGAAACTACGGCTTATCGATTGTGCTCATGACTCTCATCATCAGGCTTGCGATCCTGCCGCTGATGATGAACCATACGAAGAAGCAAATAGCCATGAAGGCCAAGATGGCCGTCCTCCAGCCGGAGTTAACGGAGTTGAAGGAGAGGTATAAGAACAACGTCAGTGCAGATGCCGCAAAACAGCAGCAGGCCGAAATGATGCAGCTCTACCAAAAGCATCAGTTCAATCCGTTAAGTATGGGGTGCTTGCCGATGCTTCTCCAATGGCCGATTACCCTTGCATTTTATTACGCCATCCGCCGTACCCCGGAGATTGCCGCACACGATTTCCTATGGTTCAACCTGGGGACCGCAGATATGATTCTGCCGTTTATTGCCGCAGCGGTCTATTACGTGCAGTTCCGCGTATCGCAATCCGCAGCTGTACAGAATCAGCAAAGCCCGAGTAATCAAATGGCTTGGATGGGATGGTTGTCGCCGGTCATGATGGGCCTGTTCTCATTTCAGGTGCCCGCAGCCTTGCCGCTCTATTGGGTGGTTGGCGGGATATTCATTATCGTGCAGACGGTCATTCTGAATAAAATGTACGCGAAGCCGGACTTAGCAAGTAAGAACTTATCTGCCGGTGTAGAAAATTGATCTTGGATTCCGCTTAAACAGCGGAGCGGACGAAACGACCCGCGTAAAAGCGGCAGCGTTCGCCTGAAAGCTTTCCGCAGGAAAGCTCGCATCGTAAGCAGCGTGCCCAGCAAAGCGCGCAATCTCTAGCCGGTGAAAGTCCGGTCGCGGGAGGGGCCAAGCCCCCGCGTAGCTAGGATGCCTGCACATGGCGAAATCTGTGTGTAGAAGCGCATCGACAGAAGTGCGGTTGTAGGACCGTGCGAGCAACTGACCAGGCCGCAACATCAAGTGAATCCTGCCGCGTCGTCAATGCGGCCTCGCAAGAGGGCAAGAGGAAGCCGAGTCTCGTGCTTTCGGACGAAGGCCAAGGAAGTTGCAGAGAACTTGGAGCAGCAACGAAGAACCCTCCGGCGTAAGGGGAACGGCATGGTTAGAAAGAGAAGGCAGTGAACTGGGGAGACCCTCCCCTGCACCGAAAAGAAAAGGTAAAGGGACCCTCTATAAACCCAGAAGGTGAAATGAGAGGTCTGCAGGAAGGGAGTCCGAGGGGCCTATAGTACCAAGTAACCGTAGGACAACATAACCTGCGGGAGGAAAGGGGCCCTACTTTGTTCAAGTTTATCCCAGAGGTACGAGTACGTGATTGCCCAAAGGGCTAACGACACGCAAGAAACGCTCAACAACTCCGTGGAGGAAACTAGCTCAAGGAGCCAAGGCCAAAGAGGCCGCATGCCCAAGAGTGACGAACATCGGAAAGCCGTATGAGGGAAAACCTCACGTACGGTTTGATGAGGAGGGGCTGGCCATACACCAGTCCTTTACTCTAGTCAGCAGTCTCCGGATTTTCACCGCAAAGAGGAATGAAAAAAATCTGGAGACCAGAGCGATTGGAACAACGTTTCGTTTACGGAGCGTCCACCCAAGTGCTTACGTAAATCCTACTCCTATTTAAGAGCTGTCCCAGGCAGTCAATTCATGGCTTCTGGGATAGCCTCTTGTTGAGCAAACAATAAATGACTATATAAATAAACGAGGTGACTCCAAGTGAATTCACTTATAACTGTAAGGCTCGCATCCGCTACAGATGCTGAAGCACTATCACGACTCAATCAAGAGTTCAACGGCGGTGAACCAAGACCCCCGGCCCAAATTATTGAACATCTACATACTAACCGTAACGAATGTATAGCCCTAGCAGAGTTGAACGGTATCATCGTGGGTTTTGGCTGCGCCCAAAGCCTGTATTCCTTTTGCTATGAAGAGCCCTTTGGAGAGATTACTGAACTCTATGTACAAGATGCCGCCCGAAGAAAGGGAGCTGCCAGGGCTATCATTGCTTGCCTGGAAGAGGAGCTTAGAGAACGCGGGGTGAGAAGGGTTAAGGTCCTGACCGGCAGAAGGAACGCTGCTGCGATTCGGACATACGAACAGTGCGGTTATGTGAAAGACGATGAACAGATGTTAGAGAAACCGCTTACCTAGAAAAAACAAACCTTATTTCTGCAGTTCCCACCTTGTTAGGAGCGCTCCGCGTGATGATAATTAGCTTATCACGACAGAGGGGGCTTTAATTAATGGTCAACAGAAAAATGAAGCAAACCGCCACCGTCGCGTTCGCCGCTGTAATGGCATTAAGCCTTGCTGCATGCGGGAACTCGAACAACAACACAGATACGAAGACGAAGGACACCGCCGCACCGAACGCCGCCGCAGGCAGCGGAAATGCCGCTGCAACAGACGCACCCAGCGACAAAAAGGTAACGCTTACCTTCCAGAACATCTATCCTGACCCCGCAACGCCCAATTACAAAATGATCCGCGAGCTGACCGATCAGTACATGAAAGACCATCCCAATGTGAAGATTGAACTGGACACGCTGAACACGGACCAGCAGAAGGTGAAGCTGAAGACACAGGCGGCGTCCAAGGAAGTGCCGGACATCACGATCGTCAACCCGGCGGCACAGATGAAACCGTTCGTCGATGCAGGCTTGTTCGCTCCGCTGAACGACATGCTTGATCAGAATGGCCTGAAGGACACGTACCAGAAGGGCCTGCTCGATTACTACAGCTTCGACAATAAGGTGTATGCCATCCCCGACGGTAACAACATTGAAGTCGTCTATTATAATAAAGACCTGTTCGCCCAGGCTGGAATCGCCGCCCCTCCGGCTACCTTCGAGGAGATGCTGAAGGATGTCAAGATCCTGAAGGATAAAGGCATCACCCCGCTGGCCATCGGCGAAAAGGATTCCTGGACCGGCTCGTTCCTGTTCATGAACATTCTGCTGCGCACCAACGGCGGTCCCGGCTTCCTGAAGGATGTGCTGGACGGCAAGAAGACCTTTGAAGACCCTGCGTTCATCGAAGCGGTTGACGCGTTCCAGGCGCTGGTTCAAGCGGGTGCTTTCCCTGACGGCGCAACCTCTATTGATGCCAATGCGGGCGGCAATATTTTCAAAACAGGCAAAGCCGCCATGTGGTCCATCGGTTCCTGGGAGACCGGCGCGATTGATGCTTCTCCGGTAGCCGGTAAAGTGGGAGCCTTCCAGTTCCCGACTGTGAACGGCAAAGGCGATCCCAACGAATTCATGCTCGCCCCCGGCAGCGCCTTCGCGGTATCCGCGAACAGTGAGCATCTGCAGGAAACCAAGGACTTCCTCAACTTCTTCGGCACCCAATATCCTAAGAAGCAATTTGAGCTGAAGAACGCTGTAGGGATCGGCCAAAAGGTAGACGGCGATCTCAAGGCTGCAGGGTATTCTGATCTGGCGGTGAATATTGCCGGACTGTTCAACCAAGTGAAGGGCGGCGACCTGGCGTTCGATAACACCATGAACCCTGCAACCGCACAGGTCCACCTCAGCAGTATCCAGAACCTGTTCGTCCAGAAGATGGATTCCAAGGCGGTAGCCAAAGAACATCAGGCAGCGTTTGAAGCCAACAAATAACCCGCAAGCCGCCATGTAACCTCAAAGCTGTCCTGCTCGATGCGAAGCAAGCTGATTCAGGCTACTTCGTATCGGGTTTATCATGCACTTTAATAAGTTAATGGCATTAATCATTAACACTATAAATTAATAGATAAAGAAGAATCTGCTTGATTAGGAGGCGGGAAAAGATGAAAGTCCTTAAGGTGCCGGCACGCACAATCGCCGTCTTCATTCTGCCATGTCTGCTGCTCTACGTGTGCCTGGTATTCGTTCCCATACTGGTCTCATTATATACAGGACTGCTGAAATGGGACGGTCTCACGACTGCACAGTTTGTCGGTTTCGGCAACTTCAAGAATATGTTCTGGAATGACCCGGTGTTCTGGCCCTCTGTGCGGAGAACGCTGCTGTATGCCGTGGCTTCCATGCTAGAAATCCCGCTCTGTCTGGGGATGGCCATTCTGCTTAACCGCTATCTGCGCAGAGCCAACACGCTGGTGTCGGTCTACTTCACGCCGGTGATCTTATCGGTCGTTATTATTGGACAACTCTGGAAAACTATCTATAATCCCACCTCCATGGGGGGCATGCTGAACGGGGTGCTGGTATCCCTGGGTCTGGAGAGCTGGACGCACAACTGGCTGACTGAGCCGAACATCGCCATGTATTCTCTGTATCTGGTGTCTCTGTGGCAGTATTTCGGCTACCATCTGCTGATCCAGTATACCGGGGTGCAGAACATTCCCGATGAGCTGTACGAAGCAGCCCGGATTGACGGCGCAGACGGATTCAAGGCGGACCGTTACATTACGCTGCCGCTGATTGTCCCGATTTTCAAAATATCGATTATTCTGGCCTTTATCGGCTCCTTGCAGGCCTTCGATCTCGTTATGGTCATGACCGGCGGCGGTCCGGCCCATGCAACCGATGTCATCTCCACCCATATGTATAACAGCTCCTTCCTGTCCTTCAAGTATGGCTACGGCAGTGCGATTGCAACGTTCCTGGTGGTGGTCTGTCTCATTTTCACCGGCATTATCAACATGATCTTCAACCGGCTTGAGCGAAAATTCGAATAGGAAAGGAGTGCGCGGACCATGAAAAAAATTAAAAAAGGAATCGTGTATCTTCTTTTTGCCATTCCTGTCATTACCCAGCTCTACCCGTTGCTCTGGCTGCTGCTGTACTCTCTGAAGACGAATGAGGAGATTCTGGACGGGAGTTTCTTTTCTTTACCGCGAAAATTACAGTGGCACAACTACTACGAGGCCTACACCTCGGGCAGTTATCTGAAGTATCTCTCGAACAGCGTGTTCGTTACCGCGCTTACGATGATCTGTGTCATTCTGCTGGCCTCGATGGCGGCTTATGCAATCTCCCGGTTCCGGTGGAAATACGGCAATGCCGTGATGACCATTTTCCTGATGGGGATGATGATCCCGATGCAGGCTACGCTGTTGCCGCTGATGATTATTTTTAAAAACATGCATATTCTCAACACCCACTGGTCGCTGATTCTGCCGTACATCGCGTTCTCAACTCCCATCGCTGTGTTCATATTGAGCGGCTTCATGAGAGCTATTCCCCATGAGATCGAAGAATCGGCGTTCATCGACGGGGCGAGCGTGTACCGGATTTTCCGCAGTATTATTCTTCCGGTGTCGGTACCGCCTGTCATGACCGTCTGTATCTTAACCTTCATCAACATCTGGAACGAGTACATCCTGGCCGCCACGTTCATCTCGTCCGAGAAACTCAAAACCCTTCCATTCGGCGTCTACACCTTCGTGAGCCAGTATTCGGTCAACTATGGGAATATCGGAGCCTTCCTGGTGATGGGCGCGCTGCCGGTCATTCTGATCTACTTTTTCCTGTCCAATCAGATTACCAAAGGGATGGTGGCTGGAGCAGTGAAGGGATAGGGTACGGCGTGCCGAATTCCCTCATTGCATAAAAATGGAATAGTTTTATAATAGGAAACGGCAGAACAAGGTGCGTAAAGGGGAGAGTCCTATGAAGCTCGGCTTTCATTCCATTCATCATCGGTTGTTCTTGCTGTTTCTTTTTTGCATGTCCAGTATTCTGCTTATTGTCAGCCTGCTGTACTATAACCGGACTACAGACCAATTGCATGAGAAGATCGGTGATTTGTCGCAAAAAAACGTCGCCCAGAGCGCAGGCTTATTCGCGCTTCTCTATAAGGGGTATGACGCTTTGTCCAAGTCGCTCAGCAATAACTTCGAGATGATCCGCCTGATTAATGAGAAGACGGACGGGCCGGCGGTGGCCTATATCAATGAGCAGACGGTGACGAACATTATCGGCTCGATTTTTTATTCGCGGGACGATCTGGTGGGCATCCATGTGATTACGGACCGCGGCAAGATCTACAACTACGGCAACTATATGAATGTGGTTGATCCGAATTACGCGCAGGAGGACTGGTACCGGCAATTGCAGGCTTCTTCAGGGAAAATGGTCTGGCTCGGGGTGTACCCGCATTCCCTGATCGACCAGGTGGAGGACAGTCCGGTCTTCGCCTTCGGGCGGCAGCTCTATGACCTGAATGAGCATAAGCCCATCGGCATCGTGCTGTATGAGACGGACCCGCAGCCGGTGCTGGACGCGCTGGAGAATCTGAAGCTGGGCACGCACAGCCAGGTCTACCTGATGTCCCCGGATGGACGGTTTGTCACCTCCGCTACCGACCCGCAGCCGGACGCTGCCCGTCTGCCGAAGCTCCCTGCCTCGGAGCAGGTGATGGTTCAGCAGGAGCGGGGGCAGCTGATTGTGGCGTCCAAGCTGTCTTTCTCGGGGTGGTGGGTGATGAGTATTACCCCGGACAAGGATCTGAATGTAGAGCTGGTGGAGCTGAAGCGTTATCTGCTGATTGTCATCTCGGCGCTGATCCTGGTCTCCACGCTGATTGCTTCGATCGTATCGCAGACCATCTCTTCGCCGCTGAAGAAGCTGATCCGCGAGATGCGGCAGGTGGAGGTGGGGAATTTCCGCGGCATGGTCAAGGTCGCTTCGTATCAGGAGATTAACATTCTGGTCGCTTCCTTCAACCGGATGGTCCGGCGGATCGAGGAGCTGATTGAGCGGGTTAAGCTGGCCTCGGTCAGCGAAAAGAATGCGGAGCTGCATGCCCTGCAGTCTCAGGTGAACCCGCATTTTCTCTACAATACGCTGGATATGATCTACTGGATGCTGGATGAGGAGGGCAATGAGCAGCTTGGCGAGCTGGTGCTCTCTCTGTCCTCCATGTTCCGTTACAGCAGCCAGTGGGAAGACGGGGCCGATGTGAGTCTGAGCGAGGAGCTGGAGCAGATCGGGCATTACCTGAAGATTATCTCGATCAGGCTGGAGGGCCGCCTTGTAATCGTGACGGACGTCGATGAACGCTGGCTGAATATCCGGGTTCCGAAGATGACGGTGCAGCCGGTCATTGAGAATGCGGTCAAGCATGGACTGGAGCCGCTGGGGCGGCAAGGGATTCTGAAGGTCTATACCAAGCAGGAGGAGGAACGTCTCTTATTGATTGTGGAGGACAACGGGGACGGAATGAATGGGGAGCAGCTGGCAAGGCTGCAGGAGTCGCTGAATGTGGACAGTCCGGGTTGTCCGGGCTCCGGCGGTAGGGAGGGCGGCACCAGGGGGATCGGGCTGCAGAACCTGCACCGCCGGCTGCGGTTCATGTTCGGGGAAGGGTATGGGCTGCAGATTCAGAGCTTCCCCGGTGAGGGCACGCAGGTGGCTATCGTACTGCCGATTTCAATGAAGGGAGGACAGCCGAAATGAATATTCTTATAGCCGATGACGAACGGGCCATCCGTGAAGGAATCAAGCGCACGATCAAGCAGATTAGTGCGGAGCATCAGGTGTTCGTGGCAGACCGGGCCGAGGAAGCAGTGAAGATCCTGGAAGAGCAGCATATCCATATCGTGCTGACCGATATTCTGATGCCGGGCATGAACGGGCTGGAATTCATGAAGATCTCGAAGCGCCGGTATCCGTATATGAAATGGATTGTCATCTCTGCCCATAGCGAATTCTCATACGCCCAGGAGGCCGTACGGCTCGGTGCGCGGGACTATCTGCTGAAGCCGATAGGCAAGCATAAGCTGACCGAGCTGATCGATAGCCTGACGACCGAAATCCAGCAGGATCACCGGATCTCGCGGCAAGGTGAGCGGCTGAAGACCAGTCTGCGGTTCCTGCGCGAGGGGGTTTTTCAGCGTCTGGCCTCGGGTCTGGATATCGGAAATCTGGACATCGACGCGTTCATTGAGGATTACCATTCCTTCTATCTGGTGATGATTCAGCTGGAGCCGGGGGATCAGAGCGCCCGGCTGGAGCATTTCATTGTAGAGAATGTGCTGTCTGAGCTGATCGAGCGGTATGGGCGGGGCTTCGTAGTCAGCTATGACCGCCAGCAGCTGCTGGGCCTCATCACGCCGGGCGGGAGCGTCCGGGTAGAGGAGTTCCAGGAGGAGGTGAAGAAGCATCTGACGCATTATTTGAAAATCCCTTTTCAGATCATCCATTCCGGGCTTAGCTGTGACTTCCATGCCGTGCCGGAGATCGTGAAGCGGATGCGGGAGGCTTCAGCCTTCCAGGGCCCGCCGCTTGCGCCGATGAAGGGGAGCGGAGAGAAGGCGATTGAGGTGGCGCTGCACTATATTAAGGAGCATTTCCACGAGGAGCTGTCTCTGGAGAGAATGGCCTCCGTGGTGTTCCTGAATCCGGCGTATTTCAGCCAGCTGTTCAAGCAGAAGACGGGGCAGGGGTACAAGGAATACGTCACCTCCCTGAGGCTGGAGCAGGCGAAGCTGCTGCTATTGAATCCGGGGCTGAAGCTGGCCGACATTGCGGAGCGGGTGGGCTACCAGGACATGCGCCATTTCACTCAAATGTTCCGCAAGAAATACCAGCTCACCCCCACAGAATACCGCCAAGCGGAGAGCATTAGCATTCTTAGGAGCAGGGGTACTCTGTGATGATGTCTGCCACTTCGATTCTTCCGTTAATCAACAGCTCTAGACTGCCTATCCACCCAAAATCTAACGGACTGGAGAGATCTTATCCCCGCGAAAACGCCAACTTTTGCAGCTTAACGGACTCAGGCGGCCTTATAGTCTCTCTATGAGACGTTTCGGAGCTGACGTGCAAAGGATAAGGCCTGTGGAGTCCGTTACTCGCCCAATTGGCGAATAAGCGCATCTCAGTCCGTTACGCTAAGCCAAACGCCCTTGAAGAACACCATCAATAATTGACCCAGTGCTCCAGTGTGACCGCGCGGGTAAGGCCGATAGATTCGGCCAGACGGATGGAGGCGAAATTGTTCTCCAGCACTTGATATCTTGGAATGTAGCCCCTTTGCAGGGTATGATATACAGCTGTGCGGACTACGCGCTGTGCCAATCCCCGTTGTCTGGCAGCTTCTGCGGTATGTACGCCGCCAATCTCCCAGATGCGCTCCTCATTGCGGTACACCATACATGTGCTGAGTGGGGTGTCCCCCTCAAATAACGACACAGCGAATGCTCCGTCCGCAAAATATTGCGTGATCTCCTCTAACGAATAATCATTCGCCATCCACAGCGGCAGCAGCCGTTCGTCGATCGTCTCACTGACAACGCAGGCCTCATCTGCACTGAACCTCTGGCCTTCGGCCGAAGAATAAGAGTAGAGGCTACGGACCCTCCGCAGCGTAAAATACGGCTCCAGCGCCTGACGGTACGCATCCTCCTGAAGCTTGAACACCAGCTTGGCATCCTTCGGCAGCAGCTTCAGCAGGGCAGGGAAGACCTCAGGGCTGCTGTAATCCATAAGCACAACGGTGTCGGCTTCCGGGTAGGTCCGGTGATCATAGGCGAAGGTTGCGGCAGGCATAAGCAGCAGCACCCCCCACTCCTCCTGTTGTTCAATCAGAACACTGTCGATCTGGGCATGATACGCCGTCAGCATTTTGAGCAGCGTTACATTCTTCAGCGGATTCCGGCGCAATCTGTCCATTATGGCTGTATAGTGACTCAAGTTAGATCGCTCCCTTTGCTCAGACTACTCTCTGTAAACTCTGTAACCGATGGTTCCATGTCATCCAGCCGCTCGAACAGACCCTTATACTTCGATAAGAGGGCGGAATCGGCTACCTGTACATTGGACCTGTAAAAAAGGATATCGCCCGTACCCTCGTTGATCCGGCCTCCCGCTTGAAGGATCTGCTTCAGGTGTCTGGCAGTTCCGAGACTGCCTGAGATGAAGTTAACCGTATCCGGGAATATCTTCCGCAGGCTCCCCTCGAAGTAGGGGAAATGGGTACATCCAAGGACCACCGTGCTGTACCGCTCAAGGTCCAAGTGTGCCAGCTCACTTTTCAGATAGGGAATAATTCTCTCTTCGTCAAAATCAAAGCGCTCCGCAAACTGGACCAGCCCGGGAAGCGGCAGACTGTCTACAATCTCCCCGTGACCGATACGGTGCACCAAATCATGATACTTCTTCTCCTGCAGCGTTAAGCGGGTGGCGAGTACCAGCACCTTCTTCTGCTTGCCCTCCGACTGTTCAACCGCCGGCTTCACGGCCGGCTCGATTCCGAGGACCGGGAAGTCATACCGCTGCCGCAGCTCCTCAATGACAATGCTGGTGGCTGTGTTGCAAGCGACAACCAACGCTTTTATAGGCTGCCGGGCCATGAAATCCACCGCTTGCAGGATGTATTCCCTGACTTCGTCTTTCGTCTTCTCCCCGTAGGGAACATGGTCTGTATCAGCATAGAAGAGGTAGTCCTCTTGCGGCAAGAGCTTAAGCGCCTGATGAAGCACCGTCAACCCGCCAATTCCGGAGTCAAAAAATCCAATTCGCATACGTCCACTCTTTCCTTGATGATTCTATTACTATGATTTGATTTATAGTATAACTGCTCTGCCCGGCAAAAGACCAGGCTGCCCGTTCTTACCTTGGGGAAGCCTGGTCTGCAAGCATATCAAAACGGTAATCAGCTCTCGTTCTTAGTAACGCCGTTCAGACTCGGCACGACATCTGCTGCTTTATCAGGAGTCACCATCTGGGGGATTTCACTGATGCTGGCGTGATTCTGCTGGTTGTTCTTACTGTCGGCACGGTTGTTAGCACGGTCATGCTTCGGGTCTGCACTATTCTTGGGCATACTGTTCACCTCCGTCTCTGTGGGTTAGTATGAGATAGCGGTTTGTATTTTATCCCAGTGGCGGATAGAGGTTATGGCCGAAGGAGGAGAATAATGATGGCTGAGAAGACCAAGGTGGTTGAAGTGGTTCCTTATGATCCGGCCTGGAAGGCGGAATATAGCAGAATTGAGGCGCGGATGCTGGAGATCGTCGGAGATCTGATTATCCGGTCTGAGCATGTGGGCAGTACCTCGATTGAAGGACTGTGGGCCAAGCCTGTGATTGATATCGATCTGGTGATGGAGAGCTATGACCAGCTGCCGGAGATTATCCGCAGGTTGCAGGCGTTCGGGTATGAGCATCAGGGCAACCTGGGCATTGAGGGCAGGGAGGCTTTTAAGAATAGCCAGGATGACGGATTCATGAAATACCATCTCTATGTGTGTCCCAAGGACGGCAAAGGTTATGTGGAGCATGTGATGTTCCGTGATTATCTGCGCAGCCATCCCGCTGCCCGGGAGGAATATCAGGCGGTCAAGCAGCGGCTGGCTGAAGAGTATCGTTATGACATTGATGCATATTGTGACGGGAAGACCGCGTTTGTGCAGTCTATTCTGCGGAAGGCGTCACAGCAGCAAGAGTGAGTGAAGGCTACCGGGTATGGGTCCAGAATCCCTCAGCGGACGGCTTGTCCGGCAGCACTGCCTCGTATACACGCATTCCCGCCGGGTCATGGAACCCGAAGGTTCTCCAGCCGTTCAGCTGTGGGGAACCAAAGCAGATATGCAGCTCGCGGGCTGTATTGTCACAGACCATGGACCATAAGGTGCCTAAGCCTTCGCTGTAATGATGACAGCAGATTCCTTCGGGATATTCGCGTCCTGCGGCAGCTTTCATGGCTTCTACAGGATTGATAGGCGTGTTGTCGTCCATAAGTGCTGCCTGCAGCGCCTCATATCTAGTCCATGAGTTCTCCATGACTTGCTGATTATGTCTCAGCATAGAGGGCAGCGTATAATGGTTGGCTGAGAGCACAAGCTGGTTTGAGCTGATGCTGGCAGCAGCCGGGTAGTACTGGATCGCTTTCTCAGTACCAGCCGTCTCCACGAGGGCGATGTTCCCTTGGGCGTCAGAGATGAGGAAGTTTCTGTAATCGGCCACCGGTATGCTGCGCATGAGCTGGACTGCTTCTTCCGCCGTAGTACACTGATCCAGCAAGGCCCGGACTACACCTGGAAAAATAAAGCCCTCCCCAATCATCTCTGGCCGTACTCTCCCCGAGGTGGTGGTTACGGTAAGTCCTGCCTCATTCATCCCGTCATAACGTCCGAACAGCTGCAGCGCAAAGCCGGTATGCGCCGGTTTGCCCTTCACCCGGGTGGTGCTGAGCAGCAGCTGATTATACGGCTCATCCTCCCAGCCAAAATCATAATTACGCATATGACAGATATGTCCGCTCTGACCCGCACTCGCTCCGGTTCGATAGGCTGCCTGTGTGCAGTGGCCCTGCGACTGGAAGTAGGAGTAGTAGAATACGACATGGGCAGCTTGGGCGCCGGTCTCATCGGCGAAGCCCTGAATTTCTTCATTCAAGCCGGGGCAGTAGCGTTCGAAGCTCTCCATGGCTTTGTCCGCAGCATATGGTGTCAGCGGAGATCCTCCCATGAAGGGTGAGGACAAGAAGGATAGCATGGCGGAGTTATTCTTATAATGGGCGCCCAAGGCACGTCCAACCTCATAATAAGTGCCTTCAGTAACGAGATGTGAAAATTGTGCGGTTTTGCGATGTAACAGGGGATTGGCATCCATGTGAATGTTCCTTCTCTTTCGTTATTCTCTGCGCAGAGTAGGTTCATTATAACGGGCGTATAGATCAGGCGGCAAAGCCCGCTTCGCCTCAAATCCCCTGATGCGCAGCCAAGCGGCGAAGTGCTGTTATGAATTAGTCACATTTTCACTGGAATAGAAGGAAATACTTGTATTATTGAGGTTTTTAAGGTAAATTATTGGTAAGACTTTCGGATTACAATTCTTCCGGAAGTATAAGCTAATACATGGTATATGCAAGCCGAAGAGGAGCATTTCCCCCAAATGCTCCTTTTTGCGTGGGCAGGTAGTTAAGGTGCGAATGAAACGGTCTGAAGCACATAACGGATCACGAAGAAGGCAATGATCAGTATGGAGAATACGCCAAGAAGCACAGATACCAGGTCTTTGCCGGAACGTTGAACTCGTCTCATAAAGGTCACCTCGGAGTATCGGAGTATGGGAATGAATTAGTCGTCAAAGGTTATGCGCTATCCACCCATATTATACATAATTATTCCAAGTCTGTAATACAAGCCAAAGCAGACGGTGCAGACCAAACTTATGTTTGTTATTGCTGCCCAAAGTAAGTTAGAATAAACCTACGCCAAAACAGCTTAGAAATATTTACTTCAATGGAGGCTTTACACCTATGTCAGATTTTAATATAGAACGTGAGAATCAGCCGCTGAACCGGACCCTGCTGAACGAAGCAGGATTGGACCCGAAGGAACCCGTAGATCTTAATAACTGCGAGAAGGAGCCCATCCATATTCCGGGGCTTATTCAGCCGCATGGTGTATTGCTGGCCGTAACTCAGGACACAGCCCATCGAATTGTCCAGGCCAGTCTGAATACAGATAAGTTACTGGGAACAGCTGCCGAAGCACTGTTAGGCACGCCTATGGCTGACCTGGTAGGCCCGGATCAGCTGGAGATGCTGCTTATTCGCAGTGTGAATGCGAAAGAAACTGCCGATTTGCAATATATTGTGATCCAGATTGAAGTCGCGGGTGAGCCGCAGGACTTCTTCTGCATCATTCACGAAAGTGAAGGTCTGATGATCGTTGAACTGGAGCCTGCCTCCATCGATCAGAGCGACAGCTCCAATGACTTCGACTGGATTCGCACGTTCTTCGGACGGCTGAAGCATACGGCGAACCGGCTGGAAGCCAGCCAGGCCGCCGCAGAGCAGGTGAAGGAGATGCTGGGCTTTGACCGGGTTATGATCTACGAGTTCGATGAACAGTGGAACGGCAAGGTGATTGCCGAAGCCCGTGAGGCGGGGCTGGAGCCGTTCCTTGGCCATCATTATCCTGCGTCTGATATTCCCAAGCAGGCGCGCGAGCTGTATCTGCGTAACTGGCTGCGGACGATCGTCGATGTGAACTATCTTCCGGTTCCGATCACCCCGGTACTGCAGCCGCTTAGTGGTAAACCCCTGAACCTTAGCTTGTCCATCCTCCGCAGTGTATCTCCGCTGCATATTGAATACTTGCAGAATATGGGGGTAGGCGCAACGACCACCATCTCGCTGATTAATAATAACAAGCTCTGGGGACTGATCACCTGTCATCACTATTCCCCCAAGTATGTCCCGCACCGTATCCGTAATCTGTGTAATTTCCTGGGCGCCTTCTTCTCCAGTGAGCTGTACCAGCGTCAGCAGCTCGACAATTATCAGACGGAGCTGGAGCTGCGAACCAAGGCGATGAGAATTGTCGATATTTTCACAGGTAACGTCAGCTCTTCCCGGGTGATTGAACAGCTCGGCGATGAAGAGCAGACACTGCTGGGTATGATGGAGGCTTCCGGCGCAGCTGTGTGTTATCAGGACAAGCTGATGCTGTTCGGAGTAGCACCCTCCCAGGAGCAGGTGCGGGAGCTTGCCGGCTGGCTGGCAGGGAAATCGAAGGATTACACCTACTGCACCTCCAGGCTCAGTCTGGAATATGAATCAGCTAAAGCTTACAAGAATAAAGCCTCCGGTGTCATCTATCTCGCCCTGACTCCAGGACATCAGAATTACATGATCTGGTTCAGGCCTGAGGTGGTGGAGATAGTGGACTGGGCCGGAGATCCGGCGAAGGCTGTCATTCAGGAGAATGACGGTATGCGCCTCTCTCCCCGCAAGTCCTTTGAGAAATGGCGGCAGGTAGTTCAGTCCACCTCACTTCCGTGGAGAGAGCAGCATCTTAACATTCTGCCGCAGCTCAAATCTATACTGCGCGGACAGACCGAGAACCAGCTGCGTCAGGCGGAAGAGCAGGCCCTGCAGAACGCCCGCAGTCTGCGTCATAATGAACAGCGGTATCTGCAATTGATGGATCTGTCTCCCGTAGCCTTCTTCATGATTACCGATGATGTGATTGCCTACTGCAATAACCGCGCAGTGGAGCTGATGGGTGAAGAGAAGGGCAAATCACTCATCGGGGAGCCGTTCCTGAACTATGTGCAGGAGTCCTACCGGCCAGCTCTGAAGCAGCACTTCTCAGACCTGAGCCGGAATGTCACCCAGTTCGTATCCGATCAGGGCCAATTCATCAGCGGGGACGGGCAACTCTTGGAATCGAGCCTGAGTCTGGCTTCTGTCATTCATGGCGGTAAGCCGTCGATCATGGCTGTCCTGAGCTCAGGGACCGGAACGGAAGGCAAACGCGAAGCGTATGCCGATGCGGCTACGCAGATGCAGAGCTATCTGACTACGGATTCCCTGACGGACCTGCCGAACCGGCAGGCGCTTGAGCGTGAACTGGATCAGCGGTGGCAGGATAACCTGAATACCAAGGAACCCTTGCTGGTGCTGTCCATTGACATCGACGATTTCCATTCTTACAATGCTGTACACGGGCTGAAGGGCGGCGATCTCTGTATTCAGTCCGTAGCTGATGTGCTGAATATTATCAGCATAACGCACGGCACCTTCGTGGCCCGGTTCAGCGGGGCGAACTTCATCCTCACGATGGCCGGAGCGTCCGCCTCCCAGGCGGAGCAGTTAGCTGAATCCGTCCGCCAAGGCGTCTATGATCTGCAGATTCCCCGCGACCGGTTTGAAGAGGAGGGTGTGGTCACTGTAAGCATAGGCGGACTGCTGAAGGTCCCTGCCCCAACAGACCGCCCGTCTGATTATATCGCCAAGGCCGAGAAGGCACTCTACGAGGCGAAATCTGCCGGCAAGAATCAGGTCGTATTCTATTAGCACGCCGTGCCTCTGTGCACATCCCGACAGAAGCCGGATGAGTCCATACAGGACTTGTCCGGCTTTTTGGGTATCCATTACGTCCGATATGTCCAATCCCCCGCAGCCAATCCGCATACATTACAGAATAAGCGTTGCCGTTGTCACGATTCTGCAGGATGTGAATACGGCATCAGCCAGGGCGGAGGTGAAAACGCAGTGTTTGTCGAGAAGCATATGCTGGCAGCAGGAACTCCCTATGCTACACCTTACTATGTGATAAGCAGCGGTATTCCCGGACCTGTATTTATGATGATCTCCGGTATCCACGGCAATGAACCGGCTAGCAGCCGTGCCGCTCAGGGCATCGCCAGCCGGCTCAGCCGGGGAGATCTGATTCTGCGCTCCGGGAAGCTGATTATCGTCCCGCTGGTGAACCAAATCGCCCGGCGCAAGGGAATCCGCGGGAAGCCTGACCTGAACCGCACCTTCCCGCGGGGACAGGGAACCCCGGCCAGTCATCCGTTGTCGGCAGCCGTGTGGCAGCTTGCCTTGCGTAACCGCCCATCCTGGGTGCTGGATCTGCATGAGGCGAACGGGCTGTCGCAGCTGAATCCGAAGCGGGTAGGCCAGAGCTTGATCATCAGTCCGGCCAGCCGGGCGGAGGGGCTGGCGAAGCAGATCGTGAAGCGGATGAATCTGACGATCCCCCATAGAGCGTACCGCTTCAATATACATTACAGGGAGCGTGCCGGAACTTCCCGGATGGCCTTTCAACGCCTGCTCGGTGCCAGAGCCGTTACGGTCGAAACCTGCTGGAGCCTGGATTACGCCATGAGGGTAAGAATGCAGACTGAGATCGTCAGTCATTTCCTGCGGTCTCAGGGAATGATCGGCTGATTTCCATGCTGATTTTCAGAGGGAATCAGCACCTATGCCGGAGTATTCTCACTGGACAGCACCTTAGGCCTTGTGCCTCTTGGTGTGTGCTCCAGTACATAACGCAACAGGGTTGACACAACTGATCATAGTGTATATATTACATATATACACTAAATACAAAGAACACAAAGGAAGCTGATGCTGCTGCATGAATATTGTGATATCAAGTACATCCGGTGAACCGATCTATGCCCAGATTGTCGGACAGGTCCGCCAGATGATTCTGCAAGGCGAGCTAATCTCGGGTACGCCGTTGCCGTCGATCCGTTTGCTGGCCAAGGAGCTGCAGATCAGTGTCATTACTACGAAGCGGGCTTATGAGGAGCTGGAGCGGGAGGGACTGATTAACTCGATTGTCGGCAAGGGCTCTTTTGTATCCGGGGCTGACCAGGAGTATATCCGGGAACAGCGGCTGCGGATGGTGGAGGGCAAGCTGAAGGAGATCATTGACGAGAGCAGACAACTCGGTATGGAATACGCCGAACTGGCGGAGATGCTGAAGCTGCTCTATGAGGAGGAACAGGAATGAATCATGTCATTCAATTAGACCATGTAACCAAGAGCTATGACCGGTTCGAGCTTAAGGATATTTCGCTAGCCATCAAGGAAGGCTTCATTACAGGGCTGATCGGCCCGAACGGTGCAGGCAAGACCTCGCTGATCAAGATGATGATGGGCTTAATCTCGCAGGATCAAGGCGACATTCTAATGTTCGGCCAGAATAACCGCCAGGAGCAGGCAGCGATTCGGGCGCGGATCGGCTACGTCTCGGATGAGAGTGTCTATTATGAGAATATGACCGTGAAGCAGATGAAGAATATTATCGCTCCGTTCTACCGGGAGTGGGACAACGATACATATCTGAAATTTCAGGAGCTGTTCAAGCTGCCGCCAGGCAAGAGAATCAAGGACCTGTCGAAGGGGATGAAGATCAAATTCTCGCTGGCTGTGGCTCTGTCCCATGGCGCCGATCTGCTGATTATGGATGAGCCGACCTCGGGACTTGATCCGGTGTTCCGCCGGGAGATGCTGGAGTTGCTCAGTGACCACATCCAGGACGAGAAGAAGTCGATTCTGTTCTCCACTCACAATACTACGGATCTGGACCGGATTGCCGACTACATTGTGTTCATTAACGACGGGCGGATTGTATTCCATGAGATGAAGGAGAGTCTGAGTGAACACTACCTGCTGGTTAAGGGCGGGAAGGAGCTGCTGGACCGGGATGTCCGGCGGTGGTTCGTCGGCATTCGTGAGAACGGGCTGGGGTTCGAGGGCCTGATCAGCAACCGGGCGGAGGGTGAGCGTTACTTCAAGGACACGGCACTCTGCGAGACGCCTACACTGGAAGAGATTATGTATTTTACGGTAAAAGGAGCTGAAGCGAATGTCTAATTCTATCGCTCTGATCCGTAAGGACTTCATGCTCTGCCGGAAGTTCGTATTGCTGCTGATTCCCTATTTTATCCTTATGCTATATTCCAATGCAGAAGCCTATGTAGTCTTCGCTTTGTTACCGGCACTGCTGCTGTTGATTAATGCCTGCACCATTGATATGCAGCATAACAATCTGAAGTTTCTAGTGTCGCTGCCTGTCCCCAGGCAACAGCTGATTCAAGCCAAATATCTGACGCTTATTCCGCTCTCGCTGTTCAGTCTCATCTGTACCCTCATTATGTACTTGGTAGCTCTGTCGTTAGGCAAGCTGGACGAACCGCTGCGCTGGAGAGAGCTGGGATTGGTTACGGCGGTCATTCCGCTGCTGGCTTCGTTCTATCTGCCGCTGTATTACTGGCTGGGTCAAAAAGGGATGCAGATCGTCAATTTCATTTTTATGATGGTGCTTATGCTGAATTTCACAGCTTTGGGCAACTTGAATAAAGATTTTCCGGGTGTTATCCAATGGATACGGACCGGCAAAATCGAAAATATACTGCTCCTCGTTATCGGCGGGCTCGCGTACCTGGTGATTATCTATAGCTCCTACCTGATTTCCTCTAAAGTTTTTATGAACAAGGATATTTAGCTCATTATTTATGTATCCGTCGTATCCCCAAAAAGCCCTCAAGCCTCCAAAATCCAGCGGAGGCTTGAGGGCTTTTTTCTATGCTGTTCAATCAGCGGAAGTTCCCGCCCCGTTCCAGGTTCTCTACGAAGTCCTTGGCTTCCTTCAGCCCCAGATTCCGCGCTTCGCGCATAATCTTGATCGCCTGAATCTTCTTGCCTTCGGCCAGCAGCAGACGGATTCTCCGTTCCAGATCCGGTGCCGGCTCCGGGTTCTGCACGAACATGGGCGCAGGAATATGTGGGGTTCGGCTGAAGGAGGGGTCAGCGGGCATTCCTCCGTAAGGATCTCTTTGGTTGAGCCGGGCTTCCAGCTCGTTCACACGCCGCTTCAGGCTGAATACGCTAAGCATGAGCAATAATACCAGCACCAGCGCCAGAATGGCGACGAGATCGATTGTATCCATATAATCCATAGGTAGTCTCCTTTCAGTAGCAGGTTATCATCGAGGATGCCAGTGCCATTATAATCTACTACCCCTTAGAGAGAAGAATGAACACAACAGGCCTGATTGTTGATTGTTTGCGCAGGACAGGGGCTCTACAATAAATAACAGGAACAGCATTTCCCTTGTTCAGACAAGTGCGGCTGGTTCTCAATTTATTGGAGGAGTGAACGCAATGAACGAAGCTGCACATATGAAGGCAATACGGATACATCAATTTGGAGGGATAGACCAGCTAAGGTATGAGGATGCACCGGTTCCCGCTCCGGCAGCGGACGAGATTCTGATAAAGGTGGCAGGGACGGCCTTCAATTCGGCAGATGTCAAAATCCGCAATGGCTACCTGCAAGCCTTTTTCCCGCATGAGTTTCCTTACATTCCTAACATTGAGGTATCAGGTACGGTAGAGGCTGTAGGGGCGGAGGTAACGGACTTTCAACCGGGGGATAAGGTCTATGCTGCGCTGGATATGTCCCGGGACGGCGCGGCCGCAGAATATGTGGTCACCAAAGCGGAGTATGCTGCGTTCGCTCCAGCCTCACTGGAGCTATCCGATGCAGCCGCGCTCCCGATTGGCGTCTTAACCGCCTGGCAGGGGTTATTCGATCACGGAAATCTCCCGCAGGGCGGGCGTGTGCTGATTGCCGGAGCCGCAGGCGGGGTTGGCAGCTATGCCGTGCAGTTCGCCAAGCAGCACGGGGCCTATGTCATCGGCACTTCCTCAGCGGCCAGTATGCCCATGCTTCAGGAGCTGGGAATTGACGAGATCATTGATTACACCAAGGAGATCGTTACAGACAAGTTGAAGGACAAGGTGGATCTGATCCTTAATCTGTCGCCCGAGAGCACAGAGGTTCTCAATACATGGCTTCCACTGCTGAAGGAGGGAGGCGCGCTGGTCTCGGCGGTGAATCCGGCGGACGAAGCGCTGGCCGCGCAGCTTGGTGTTAAGGCACACCGGCTCTTTGCGCAAGCGGACCGCGCACTGCTGACGCGGATTGCCGAGTTGGTGGACGCGGGTAAGCTGAAGCTCTGGATTACCGACCGTTTGCCGCTGGCCGAGCTGGCTGCCTCACATGCCATGAGCGAGGCCGGCAAGCTCCGCGGCAAGGTACTGATTACGGTTTAAGCCCTCGGGATCAGCGTAGCTTGCATGAATAAGACCTCATTATAGATCACCGCGAGCTCCTCCGGAGTATAAGGCATCCCGCTGTGCAGCCATTCTTCCGTAATCCCGAGAAAAACCGCGGCGGAATGGGCAGCAAGATACTCCGGCGGAACCGCCGGGTGGTCGGCAAATACACCATTCATCTCCAGCTTCCGGTAGAAGCTGCGCTTGACGACCTCCCGTAATTGCCCCGGAAATCCCGCCTCCCCCTTAGCTCCGAGAAATAAGCGGATGCGCTCGCCGTGCTGCTGGAGGTACTTAAGAATATGCACCAGCGGCGGATAAGGCAAGCCCTTCAGATAATACTCCGACATCTCTTCGCGCACGATTTTGACAACCATCACCTGCTCCAGGCCGCTCAGTATTTCACGCTGAAGCTGCTCCAGCAGATCGTATTTATCCGTAAAATGCAGATAGAACGTTCCCCGGTTAATATGTGTTCTAAGCGCCAGATTGCGTACGCTCACCTTGTGAAAGCCTTCTTGCTCCATGAGCTGGAGGAAGTTCTCCTCAATCAATGCCCGGGTTCCTGCTGACATTATTTCATGTATCGTATCGCCCACGCTATTCGCCTCTTCCGTTAACTGCTGAATATCAAGCTCTATCTATTAAAAATAGGATATTCCCAGCTAAAATTCAAATGTATACTGCCATAATAGCCTTTTCGCATCCCATAAATGTGATTAAATGGTGTATAATTATGGAAAAGGGAGGCGATTCTCATGACTGAATTCTCTAATGGCGGCGTACCCCCTATCCAGTCGAATGACCCCGGCGGGCACAAAGCCAATCATGACGTCAATGCGCAGAAGCTTCATCGTGAAGGGCCTTTGGGATTCTGGCGGCAGATCTCTGATCTGGTAATTGCAGTTGCTATTCTTGCATTAATTGTTGTTGTGATCATGTGGGTTGTGTGATCTGTACTCACTTGGCGTTTGGCCGGTGAACTTCTTGAACTGCCGCATGAAATGCACATCGTTCTCGTAGCCGCAACTCGCAGAGATCTGGCTGACGGTATAGGTGGTGTTCTTCAGCAGATAGGAGGCATGCCCCAGCCGGCTCAGGATGATGTCGCTAACGGCCGGGATGCCGAAGAACTGCTTGTAGATCTGCTGGAAATAAGACGGGCTCATGTTCATCCGCTCCGCCAGGTCTTGGACGGAATGCCAGGTGGAGGGGGAGCTGAGCACTTCGTTTCTCAGGCTCAGGAACGCATCATAGTATTTGCTGATCGGCGGGCGGGCTTCCACATGATTACGGATATCGCTAAGCTTCATGAACAGGCAGCGCAGAATGGAGTCGATAATCTCCTGGCGGAAGCTGCCGTTTTGCAGATTCTCCCAGTGCAGCTCGTTTACTTTGCGGGTGATATAGAGCGGGTCATGGGCCTTCATTAAGGTATCCAGCGGAAGCTTCAAGTGCTCAAACCAAGCACCCGCAGACTCCAGCTCAAAATGGAACCAATCATGCACCAGCGGTAGTTCGGCATCTCTGTAGAAATATTGGCTAGTCTTGTTATAGATGATATAGGTATTCGGTTCAGCATACACACTCCGCGCCTGAAGCCTCAGCTCCATTCTGCTGCGAAAGAATATGAAGACATAATCGCCGGAGCCTTCCGGGCGGTCTATTGTCATGCCCTCGGGATGAATTACATTCGAACCGCAACGCTTCAGGGTGATCATATACAATTCCACCTTTTTGGATGATAGATCAGTCAATAGATAGGATAAATCATTTTCTTTCCCGGAACAAGGGAGTACTCTGTGTTAGACCCTATAGAGAATACTTCAGTAACGAGAGAGAGGATAATCCTAAGATGACTACAGCAGCTACGAAATTCTATACTCCTGACTACCCGAGACCCCAATTTGTCCGCAGCCAATGGCTGGATCTGAACGGGGAATGGGATTTCTGCTTCGATGACGATAATGCAGGCGTTGCCGCACGCTGGATGGACCATTTTCCGGCCACACATACGATTAACGTTCCATTCTCCTATGAGACATCGGCCAGCGGCATCGGTGAGGAGACATTCCATCCCCGAATTTGGTACCACAAGCATCTGGTCCTGTCCCCGGAGGCAGAAGTGAAGCGCACCGTGCTGCATTTCGAAGGTGTGGACTATAAAGCGGTCTGCTGGGTGAACGGCGGCTATGCAGGCGAGCATGAGGGGGCGTATGCCCGGTTCTCGTTCGATATTACCGATCTGCTGCGCCCTGAGGGCGGGAATGAGATCGTGCTCATGGTGACTGACAGCGACAGCTGTCTACAGCCCCGGGGTAAGCAGCGCTGGGCGGGCCGGAACCACGATTCGTTCTATGTGCAGACCACAGGCATCTGGAAAAGTGTCTGGCTGGAGCATGTCCACGCCACCCGGCTGGATTCAGTGAAAATGACACCCGACATTAACCGTCAAATGATCCGTTTCGACTACCGTGTACACGGCCTGACAGATGCTCGGGATCTTAGGCTGGAGACCGAAATTACGTATCAGGGCGAACGGGTAAATAAACTCAGCCTGTCGGTGGACAGGGCATGGATGAGCGTGGAGGTCAGCATGACGGGCGGCATTAACGGGCCATGGCTGCAGAACCTGTGGTCACCGGAGCATCCGAACCTTTTTGACATAGAGTTCGTGCTCTATGCGGGTGAACAGGAGATTGACCGGGTCGGCTCTTACTTCGGCATGCGCAGCATCTCGATCAAGGACGGACAGATCCTTCTGAACAACATCCCCCTGTATCAAAGACTGATCCTGGATCAGGGCTACTGGCCCGACAGCCATCTGACCCCGCCGTCCGAAGACGCGATGATTCAGGATATTGAGGCGATTATGGAGATGGGCTACAACGGTCTGCGCAAGCATATGAAGGTGGAGGACGCCCGGTTCCTGTACTGGTGCGATGTCAAAGGTCTGCTGGTCTGGTCAGAGATGGCGGCTGCTTATGAATATAACGACGAGGCACTAGAGCGCTTTACTAGAGAATGGCTGGAGGTTGTGCAGCAACAGTATAATCATCCGAGTATCATCACCTGGGTGCCTTTTAACGAATCCTGGGGCGTGCAGAATATCCTTCATGACGTCCGGCAGCAGACATTCACGGAGGGCATCTATCTTTTGACCAAATCTATCGATCCGTATCGTCCGGTGGTTACGAATGACGGCTGGGAGCACACCGTGTCGGACATTCTGACGCTGCATGATTATGTGGAGCGGGGCGAAGCGTTATATGAAACTTATAAGGACAAGGAATCTATTACAGGCAGCAAGGGTACCTATAATGAATGGAAGTTTGCTTTTGCAGAAGGTTATAGCTATAAGGGGCAACCGGTCATCATCAGCGAGTATGGGGGAATTGCCTTCAAAAGTGAACAAGGCTGGGGCTATGGCCATCAGGTGGACAGCGAGGAAGCTTTTCTGGAGCGGTTCGGCAGCTTAACCCGTGCAATTCAGGCCATTCCGTTCATCTCCGGGTACTGTTATACCCAAGTGACGGACGTTCAGGATGAGGTCAACGGCTTGATGACTGCAGAGCGCGAACCGAAGGTGCCGCTGGAGCGAATACGGGAGATTAACCTGAAGCCGGGCATGTAAACTCTTTCAAAAAAACACCGTAGGGGTTGACGAACGGAGAATATTAATCTATCATTCATAATAGTTACAAAAAATTAATATTTGTCAGGCAGCATTGGCCGGCAAGAAAGGAGACTGAGTTCTTTTTGAAGAAAGGAATCGTGTGGCTTCTGGGTATTGTACTATTGCTATCGTTTGGATCTGAAAGAGTATCTGCGGATGACAGCTCCAGGCTTGACCAAGAGGTCAATGAAGTTATGGGAACTCCATACAAATGGGGAGGGACCAAGGCATCTGAAGGGTTCGACTGTTCCGGATTTATAATATACATATTTGGCAAGTTCAACTTAGATCTTCCGAGAACATCCAAGTCGCAAGCCAGTGCAGGCGATTATGTAGCCAAGTCCGATTTACGTCCAGGAGATCTGGTCTTTTTCGAAACCGGGGGCAATGGAATTTCTCATGCAGGCATCTATGTTGGCGACAACAAATTTGCTCATTCCTCCAGCAATAAGGGCGTGACGATCACCAGCCTGTCATCAGGTTACTATAAGGAACGCTATGTTACTGCCAGAAGAACCATTTCTGAGAGCATGTATGAGAAGATGACTGGAAATTAACTCGATTACTAATCCTATATTATAATCAAACGGCGACGTTGCCCTGGATCTACCGGGGCGGGTCGCCGTTTGTATTAGGAGTTCATGACTTGGCCGGCTCCTCGATATGCACCATCACCCGCACCAGATAGTCCTCAGGATGCTTCATAACGACTTCATCTTGCAGGAATTCCTCATAAGCATCTCCCTTAACAACATAATGATGCTTCTCCATGTAATCAAAAATCTGCGGATAAATCTTCTCGCTATCCTCATAATCAGCCCTGGTATAAGACACCAGATAGTAGCCTTCCGGCATATATTCCTGTTCATGATGCTGTGTAGCAATGAAGCTGAACAGATAGGAGATCATATCCCCGTCCCGCCTCAGCAGGTCCTCCTTACCGATAATGGCACCGGCCGGATATCCGGCCGGTGCATGCTCCTTATGCAGACGTTCCATGAAATCATCCCATAGCTCCTCGGTTAATTGCTGCCTGGATTCGTGAATACGGCGGCTGCGCAGGAGCGGCCTCCGGGCCTGGTGGATGACAACCATCCGGCTGGTGTCAACACTCAGAGAGTGCTCTATATTGTCTGCGCGCTGGAGGATCATCTGTCTGGCCAGGGTGAGCTTCACAATCTGCTGCTGCACAACCTCCTCCTGCTTTCGCAGAAGCTCCAGGGTGTTAACAGGAGAACGACGTTCCAGATACTCACGGATGTCCTCCAGAGACATGCCCAGCTCCTTGAAAATATAGATCACGCCAATCGTATCGAACTGGCTGCGGATGTAATACCGGTAGCCGTTGTCGGCTACGAAGGCGGGCTTGAATAAGCCGATCTGATCATAGAAAATGAGCGTCTTGCGCGGTACACGGGACAGCTTGGAAAAGGCGCTAATCGACATCAAATCATTCTTAGGTTTAGCCATCTTCATCTCCTTCTAAATGACAGGTTGACTGTATAGTTACTATACAGTTTATAATAACCTCTGTTCTTAAGGTTAATCAACTTGTTCACAACAAAGAAGGAGAATGCTTATGATCAGGAAGTTACTGCAAAGTGTGCGGGAGTATAAGAAGGATACATGGTTGACTCCTATATTCTTGCTTGGAGAGGTTGCCATGGAGGTGCTGATTCCCTTGCTCATGGCTGAGTTAATTGACGAAGGCATTACCGGGGGACAGATGAACCAGATCGTGAAGTATGGTCTGATTCTGATCCTGTTCGCTCTGGTCTCCCTGGTATTCGGTGCACTTGCCGGTAAACATTCGGCCACCGCGATGTCCGGCTTCGGGCGAAATCTGCGGGAAGACCTGTTCCGGCATGTGCAGCGGCTGTCTTTTTCGAATATGGACAAATTCTCGACCTCAGGGATCGTCACCCGGCTGACTACGGATATCACGCATGTGCAGAATGCATTTCTGATGATTATTCGGATCGCATTCCGCAGCCCGGTGATGATTATATTTGCCACGATCATGACCTACCGGATCAGTCCCGCTATCGCTGCCTGGTTTGTCGTCGTTGTTCCGGTGCTTGCGGCAGGGATGATGCTCATCTTGAAGTTTGCCTTCCCGGTCTTTGAGCGTGCCTTCGACAGCTATGATGCGCTGAACAAGGTCGTGCAGGAGAATGTCCGCGGTATCCGGGTGGTCAAATCCTATGTACGGGAGGAGCATGAGATTTCCAAGTTTCAGCAAGTGTCGCTGAGGATCTTTGCGCAGATGGCCAAAGCGGAACGCATCCTCGCCTATGAGCTGCCGCTTATGCAGGTGATTCTGTATGGGGTGATGCTGATCATCTCCTGGGTAGGAGCCAAGCTGGTGGTGGGCGGCAATATGACAACCGGAGAACTAACCAGTGTGTTCGCTTACTCGATGCAAATTCTGATGAGCCTGATGACGCTGGGGATCGTTGTAGTAATGGTCGCTATTGCCCGCGCGTCTGCCGGACGTATACATGACCTGCTGGATGAACAGCCGGACATCACAAGTCCCGGTTCCCCGGTCACTGAACTGCATACAGGCGAGGTGGAGTTCCGCAACGTGTCTTTCCGTTACTCCAGTAAGGCCAAGAAGGATGCATTATCGGGGATTAACCTCCATATTCGCTCAGGGCAGACAATTGGTATTATCGGCGGGTCGGGCAGTGCCAAGTCCACATTGGTGCAGCTCATTCCGCGGCTCTATGATGTTACCGAAGGCGAGGTGCTCGTTAGCGGAACGAATGTGAAGGACTATGATCTGCATGTGCTGCGGAGTCAGGTCGCAATGGTGCTGCAGAAAAATGTACTGTTCGGCGGCTCCATCAAGGACAATCTGCGCTGGGGGAATGAAGCGGCTACCGATGAAGAGCTGATCGAAGCCTGCAAGGCCGCACAGGCCCATGAGTTCATCACAGCCTTCCCTGACGGATATGATACCCGGCTGGATCAAGGGGGGACGAATGTATCCGGCGGGCAGAAGCAGCGGTTATGTATCGCCAGAGCTTTACTGAAGAAGCCCAAAATCCTGATTCTGGATGATTCGACCAGCGCAGTGGATACACGTACAGATGCTCTAATCCGGACCGTATTCAAGGAGAGTATTCCGGATACGACCAAGATCATTATTGCCCAGCGGATCGCGTCTGTGGAAGACGCAGATCAGATTATTGTGCTGGATGACGGAGAGCTGGCGGATATCGGGACCCATCAGGACCTTTTGAGCCGGAGTACGATTTATCAGGAAGCTTACAACACACAGACGAAGGGAGGGGAAGTACATCATGAACAACATTAATTATGGCAGAACGATTAAGCGGCTCCTGGCCTACTTTAAGCTCTTCAAGTTCAGAACCTCACTGGCCCTTCTGCTGGTGCTGGTAAGTTCTGCGGTATCTGTAGCTTCCGCTATGTTCCTGGGATTGCTCATCGATGACTTCATCACGCCGCTGCTGGGCGATCAGCATCCGGTATTTGACGCCTTGTTCCAGGCACTGGCCATTCTTGCTGTCATTTACGCCGCCGGTGTCCTCAGCACATTCATCTCCAAGCGGCTGATGATTACAGTCTCACAGCTGATTATGAAAAGAATCCGTGACCATCTGTTCGCTCATATGCAGAAGCTGCCGGTTAAGTACTTCGACCGCAAGGATCACGGAGACATTATGAGTCACTACACGAATGACGTAGATACACTCAATATGATGCTCACAGACGGATTGCCGCAATTGCTGTCCACGGTGGTGACGGTCTTAGTGGTGCTGGGCACGATGCTGTATCTGGATGTCCCGCTGACGATTGTAGTGGTATTAGGCGCACTGGTGATGCTATGGATTACCAAGAAGGTTGGAGGGAAGGCGACACACCACTTTTTCCGGCAGCAGGAATCTATCGGCGCACTGGACGGATATATTGAAGAAATGATTCACGGGCAAAAGGTCGTGCAGGTGTTCGGCCGTGAGCAACACTCCATCGAACAGTTCGCACAGCTGAATCATGAACTATTCGAGAATTCCACGACAGCCAACAAATATTCGAATATTCTGATGCCGGTGAACGCCAATCTGGCTACCCTAATCTATGTACTGGTGGCAATAGCGGGTGGGGCCATGTCGATCTCCGGCTGGAATGAAGGCTTGACGCTGGGAAGTATTGCGGCGTTCCTGAGCCTGTCCCGTAACTTCACGATGCCGATTGCTGAAATCTCCTCCCAGATCAATATGTTTGTAGTGGCGCTTGCAGGCGCACAGCGGATCTTCAACCTGATGGACGAACAGCCGGAAGAAGATCAGGGCCGCGTTACCCTGGAGCAAGACCCGCAAGGCACCGGATGGGCATGGCGGCTGGAGGATGGTTCCACAGTGCCGCTAGCCGGGAAGGTGGAGTTCAAGGAGGTAGGCTTCACGTATGACGGGAAGAAGCAGGTGCTGCAGGAGATTACTTTATATGCGGAGCCTGGGCAAAAGCTTGCTTTTGTAGGCGCTACAGGTGCCGGAAAAACGACCGTGGCCAACCTGCTGAACCGTTTCTACGATATCACGCAAGGTGAGATCATCTATGACGGCATCAATATACAGCGTATCCGTAAAGCGGACCTGCGCCGGTCCCTTGGTATCGTTCTGCAAGACACGCACCTGTTCTCCGGCACGGTGGCCGATAATATCCGTTACGGACGGCTGGAGGCCAGTGACGAGGAGGTTATGCAGGCCGCCAAGCTGTCTTATGCCGCGAGCTTCATCGAACGCTTGCCGGACGGATACCGGACTCAGCTGGACGGGAACGGAAATGGACTGTCACAGGGCCAAAGCCAGCTGCTGGCGATTGCCAGGTCAGCCATTGCCAATCCGCCGGTGATGATTCTCGATGAAGCGACCTCATCTATCGATACGCGGACGGAAGCCCTGGTACAGAAGGGGATGGATAATCTAATGGATCACAGAACCGTGTTCGTCATTGCCCACCGCCTGTCCACGGTAAGGAATTCCGATGCCATCATGGTGATGGACAAGGGACGGATCAGGGAGCGCGGGGATCATCAGCAGTTGATCTCAGAGAAGGGGATATATTATCAGTTATATACGGGAGCTTTTGAGTGGGACTGAGTACCTTAACCCAAGTTCAAAACCTTCACCAGCAGGAAGCCTAACCCGGATAGCAGAACCGATCCGATCAAGCCAGCTGCGAAGGCCTTGAGTCCCATGCGTCTAAAAGCAGCGATATCTACATTCAGGCCGAGTCCGGCCATCGCCATAGCAATGAGGAAATAAGCAGCCAGTATAAGCTTATCCGTGATTGCTTCAGGAATGATCTTCAAAGTATTGACAGTGCTCATTAGCAGGAACCCCAGGATGAACCACGGAACCGGTACAGACTTCCAATTGGATGGTCCGGACTCCGGGTTCTCCTGCCGCTCCTTGCGGTTGGCCCAGATTCCGATGATTACAGCGATCGGCACCAGCATGGTGACACGGGTTAATTTGACGATGACAGCCAGATCAACCGCCAGCTTGCCGGCTGGCCCGGTTGCTGCAATGACATGAGCGATTTCATGGAGTGTAGCCCCTGAGAAGATACCGTAGCCCAGTTGGGTCAGGTTAAGGAAAGGGTAGAGTAAGGTATACGCCAGTGTGAAAATGGTGCCCAAGATCGCAACGGTTGCCGCGCTGATCGCCGTCTCCTCGTCACTTGCTTTGAGCTGCGGGGCGATGGCTACTACCGCTGCTGCTCCGCAGATCGCCGTGCCGCAGGCCGTCAGCAGCCCCAGTCTGGATTCTACCTTGAACCATCTCGCCAGACCAAGCACCGTACAGATCGTGAACCCGATACACACCAAGGCGATTAGCACCACCTTGGGACCAGCCTGAAGGATATCCTTCAGGCTAAGTCTCATGCCCAGCAGGATGATGCCATACCGCAGGAGCTTTTTGGAGGTAAAGGAGATGCCATGTGTTACATAACCTGGAACGCCTAGCGTGGCTCTCCAGATCATTCCGAGCAGGATAGCTATGACTAATTGCCCCATAATGCACAGGAAGGGGAAGGCGGATACGTATTTGGCGAACAGGGCCAGCATTAGAGGCAAGGCGATACCGAGCGCAAATCCCAGCTTCTTCTTTTCTTCCATGTGCACAGCTAAGTGTAGATTCATCGAAGTCACGTCCAATAGGTTGAATTTAGTTCCTTTAAACACTATATTCAGTTATGATTGATTAGGGAAATATAGATTTTAAATGTATATCATAATAAAATGTTATCTTAAAGGGGCGCGCGAACGATCATGCTTGAATCCTTGGTGGTCTATGTAACGGTTGTGGAGCAGCGGAACTTTTCCAGGGCGGCAGAGCTTCTGCATCTGTCACAGCCTGGAGTTAGTCTGCAGATCCGTAATCTGGAGAAGGAACTCGGCGTAAAGCTCATGAACCGTTCGCCCAAATGGGTGAAGCTGACGGAAGCAGGGGAGCTGTTCTATAGACGGGCGAAGGAAATGTTGAATCTCTACGAGTCGGTGAAGCTGGATCTGGCCCGGCTGAATGATACCGTGAGCGGAAGCTTACATATCGGGGCAAGCTTTACGATTGGCGAATATGTGTTGCCCCGGTTGTTCTCATCCTTCGCCAAGCAATATCCCGATGTGGACATGGGGATGACAATTGCGAATTCGACGGAGATTGTATCTGCCTTGCGGGAGAATAAGATTGAAGTGGGGCTGATCGAAGGAAGCATCGAGGCGGCGGATCTGGAAGTTGTTCATTTTATGAAAGACGAACTGATTATCGTCGCTGCTGAGAATCACCCGCTCTCACGAACGGGCGCGGTGGAGGTGGGCGTACTCCAGGATCAGATATGGGTGCTGCGTGAGAGCGGTTCGGGGACGCGTTCGTTCAGCAATCATTTTTTGGCACAGGCTGGTCTAAGAATGAAGCGCTCGTATGAGATCAACAGCAGTCAGGGAGTGAAGGAGGCTGTCGCTAACGGACTGGGGATTTCTATTCTCTCGAAGTGGGTGGTCCGCAGGGAGATCGAGACCGGTAAGCTCATAGAAATTCCTGTGCAAGGCCTGAGCCTTGAAAGAGACTTCTCGATTGTGCGGCTGACCGGTCATGTTCCCAGTAGAGGGAACGAGGTGTTCGTGGAGAGATTGGTGAAGCTGGATAGTGCATTTGCCTGAACCGGAATAGTGACGAGGTTATCTAACAGTCTGGTATACGAGGCCTAAGGCTCCAGAATCAAATGTCTTGTTCTCAATAAGCTTCAGATTAGTCTTCTCCTGGATACCTTGGAATAACGGTAAGCCGCTGCCGATCAGGACGGGGGAGACCGTTATTTTATACTCATCGATTAAGCCAAGCTGCATAAGAGTGTGTGCGAACCGGGGACTGCCGAGAATGACGATATCCTCGCCTGGCTGCTCTTTGAGACGCTGGATCTCTTCCTCGACGTCCTCTTTGACCAGTCTGGAATTATTCCATTCAACGTTCTCCAGGGTTGTGGAAAAGACCACTTTGGCTGTCCTCTCAATCCATTCCGCATGATCCCGTTCGTGCTGCGAAGCGGAGGGATCTGCTGTGACGGAGGGCCAATAACTATGCATCATTTGATATGTACCACGACCCCAAATGACCGTGTCCGCAGTACTCAGAATTTCCCTCGCGTGGCTCTCCAGATCAGCATCATAGGCAACCCAGCTAATATCCATTGGGCCGTTCGGGCCTTCTACAAAACCGTCAAGCGAAGCGTGCAGGAACAGCACAAGTTTTCTCATATTCGTTGATCCTCCGATATTCAATTTGGTTATTAGGCTTAGTATAACTCATTATGTTTTGAATATTAAAGATTTAAGGGATGATCTTAGATGTAACCTAGAGGATATGTTTAAGAACAATCCCGATGTGGACATAGGGATGACGTTTGCAAATTCAACGGAGATTGTCGGAGTCGCAGCCGGACTGGGAGTTGCTATCCCCCTCTAAGTGGGCGGACCGTAAGGAGATCGAAACCGGTCAGCTCATAGAAATTCCCGTACAGGGCCTGGGCCTTAAACGAGACTTCTCCATTGTGCATCTGACCGATCATGTTTCCAGTCTGGCAAACATGTGTTCGTGGAGAGGGTGGTTAAGCTGGATAGTGCATTTAAAATAAAAGGTTGAAACAAGAGAAAAGTTGGATAATAATGATAAAGTTAACTTTATCAAATTAATTGGGGGAAAAGCAATTGCGTAAACAGAGAATAACCAGCACCTTTTTAATCACTATTTTTGCAGTATTCTATTTATTTAATGGAGTATCAGCTGCTACCAGCATCTCACCAAGTAATGACAGTAAACCATTATGGAACATTTCAAACAAATCTGAACTGGATATGTTCCTGCAAGCACCATACCATGTGCCTAATACCAATACAGTTTATATTCATAGCAATACCTGGGTTAATTCAGAGACAAAAAGCTGGATGGTTAGTGTGGTTTCAGCGGTTGACAAGACTACAGGTAAGAAAAAATGGTCATTTGAGTTTTATAAAAAAGGGCTACCTTATCCATGGACGACTTCTGACTTCGCTTACAGTCAAAGCGGTTCTGTCTATGCATTGGTGAAAGACGGGGGTGGGTCAAGATTATATTCTGTTAACTCCTCGGGGAAGCAGAATTGGGTGATAAACGTTCCGGATGCCCAGGATCTATACGCAATGAACAATGGTACAGTGTTATTAATAAACCCCGACAAAGTAGATTCCAAAGGCAACCGCACACCATGGGCTTATACATACAGTCAAAACGGAAAAAAGATGGGGGAGAAATCACTAACACGAATGTACTCGGTTATAGACGGACAATATCTTGTCACGCAAACTATGCCATTTGGAAAATCCAAACTTGAAGTATTTGGCCCAACATTAAATCGATTGTTTACTTATACGCCTCCTGCAGGGGCTGTATTATACGTTGACGAAATGTCCTGGCGTATAAATAAAAGTGATATACTTCTGCGTATGAACCTACCAAAAACAGGAAACCGGTTAATCGCAATAGATTCAAAAGGCAAGACGTTGTGGGGAAAAAATATAGCTGGAGACGCTTCGGTTCAATCCATCGGCGAGAATTATGCAGTATATGAGAATAACGAGTTAAGTGTTTTCGGAGCAAAAGGACTCATTGTAAAAAAGCCAATTCAATTAGGTGATCCTATGAATGTGGTCTTAGAAACTACAGATAATAAGATTAGGGTTCACTCTGAAAATTGGATGGACATTCTTGATCCAATTACTCTTAACATTATGTATCATATTCCATATGATGATGATGACAAACAAATGAAATATTATTATGCTGGAGATGGATATCTATATTTATTAAAGAGTGGTTACCAATTATTTCAGTTTAAATTAGACAAGGTTACAAATTCAAAATAACTAAATGGAGAGCATTTGTATCGCTAAAAGATAATAGAATAGCCCATTAATGAAACTACCGCGTGATAATAATCAGCGGTAGTTATTTTTGTAGTCAACTATAAAGTTATCATAATACTTATTCACAAAACCCGTATTTTGTACATATGTCTATATGTTAATTTAATGCCCTCTTAACTATTCTTGTTGTCGGTATCTGTCTGTGGACAAGAACATGATCTCATTACCGACAAAGCCCCCTTCTGGCCACAAAAAAACAACTCCTTAGGAGTTGTTTTTAATAATCATGTTATCTGAATTGGTTAGTGCAAACTCTAGCTAACTTTATAATACTTTGTATTCAAAAAAGTCAAAGTATGCTTTCTGGGACTGTTGATCCAAATCTTGTGCACATAGCCATACCAGATATTCTCGGGATTATAGAAGCTCCGGCCGTAACGCATTACCGACATTGCTACTGAACCTTATTATAGATCAGGCATGAAGAAAAGTGATGGTTTGCCAACCTTCTCCCACTGCCCTCTCCGTTACAGCGGCCACCCACTGCGTTCCTCCTTTTTGACTTATGGCGAACCTGGCTATATTTAGAGAACAATGATCGCTAACTCTGTATTCATGCCTGTTCCGTCGGTCGTTTCCGTCCGACTTCATTCGGAAGCAACCAGGTGCGCGGCAGCTGCTGTTCAGTGAAAATAAAGTATTAGACTGAAGTTATTGATCTAACACGGTTTTTGAATTGCAGAATCGTTAACTTCTAAAAAAATTTTAGACTAATCCATTAATAAAAGCAGCGGTAGTCTAAGACTTAATAAATAAAGTCTTAAACTACCGCTATTGTCGTTGAACAAACGTTTCCCGTTAGTTGAATCACATCTTCATCCTAGTCAGATTGCAGTACATTACATTGGGCAATCTGTTAAAACATATGAATGGAAAGAATGCCAAGTTGGGACTGCCGTGGCGAGGTCACCTATTTATTGTCAGATCGCTCTCTATTATATAATACACATTGGAACGAATACTCACCTGTGACACACTCGCAGCGAATAACTATAGAACGCGATAAAGAGGTCTTTACGGACCCAATGGACGTTATTTCTGAAATTCATGGGCTTTGGTATGCCTTACGGACTCCAGAGCCGTTATTCGTCCCGAAAACATACAAATTAAGGATTCTCCGTCTGAATAAGTGCATCTGAGTCCGTAACTTTGCCAAAACACTGAATAATCAGCAAATAAGGTCTACTGAGTCCGTAAGCAAGTGTCTTAGTTGAAACTATCCTGCCCGTTAGCTTAATGAGGCATAGTAAGTCTAATACTTTATTTTCTCAGTCTAGAACTTTGTTTCCTCTTGGCACCCGACAGTCTTCGCCGCCCCATAACTCTCATAGTTCACCAAAAGCCGCTAACAGATAAATCTTCTGAAAGCGGCTTGGAAATCATGTCCAATTTGTTAAAAGCTTATTTCAATAAATGCTTTGAGATCCTATTCTCATTCCAGTCGTATACTAAGACACTATTCTCACGGTAGTCCAATATAGACCCTTTTATTCGATTAAATTCATGAATAGAGGCCAAAGTTTTTACATCTAAAAATGTCTACTAAAAGGGATAATACTAAGCGCCCTTCTTTACTGCTCTTTCTTTTATTTGACGATAACCATTGATTAGCAAAATACAACACAATCAATAAACCCAAGCCTCTCTTCCCTTAACTGGAGGTACAGGTATCATTTGATTACGTTCCAACAGAATCCACAACTCATCAACCAATTCTTCAGCCGAGTAAGACTCCGATGAGCTAATCCATCATTCAATCATGTCAGCCATTGCGGAAGCGAGGAACTTTGTTCTTCAGCTCGGTGCCGACGAAGTGATTGATTATACAACAACCGACTTTGCGGAGACTATGAGTCCTGTTGATGTCGTGCTGGATATGGTTCGTGACCCGGTTATCGATAGAGTTACAGGAATCGGAGCAACAGAACTGAAGAATTACAGAATATTAAAGGATAATGGGACGTTTATCTCCCTGGTAAATCCGGCGATTGCGGAGCAGCCCTCCATTAGTGGTATTGATGCTCAATTTGCATTAATCACTCCGGGTGCTAGCGACTGGGAAGCATTTATCGATTGGATTCAGGCGAATAAGCTTCATGTATATGTGGAGGACGTATTCCCGTTTACTCGCCAAGGTGTAGCTGATGCTCATGAATATTACGACACGCAGAACAAGCGAGGAAAAATAGTCATTCAGAGAGACTCTATTGACAGATAATTCCTTACTCCCTCGTTGCGTGGATACCCCGCGTAATGCCGCAAAAAGAGCAGATACCTGAACGCTTCCAAGGCTCAGGTACTTGCTCTGCTGTTACTATTGAGCTTTCTTTCAGAGTTGACTGTAATACAGTTCACTGTAGAAGCCGCCCTACTTCAGCAGCACATCATGCGATCCTTCAATCATATGCCTCCACAGGATCAACGCGCTGCGGATCGGCCATATTCGCAACTGCCCGGTATAGATTCGGCGGATATTCAGCGATCCGGTGGCATAAGTACAAGTACCACTCATGGCCGTAGGTTAAATAAATCTGAACCGGATAACCGGCTGATTTCAGACTGCTGCCAAGCTCCGGCCGGATGCCGTACAGCATCTCCAGCTTTGCGCCACGCATCGTCAATAGACCTCGCTGTATCGCTTCCTCAATGATGTGCTCATCATGCGTAGCAACTGAAACCCGGTGTCCATCTCCGAGAGCCTTTCCCACTAGCTGCAAATATCGCTCATTCAGCAATTCGGATCGGGATATCGCGACCTCACCCGACTCCTGATAGGCGCCTTTAACGATTCGTATCCGACCTGGCGAAGCTGATAGCGCGGCCAAATCATCCGGCGTCCGATGTAAATGCGCCTGCAGCGTAATGCCGATATTAGGATACCTGGACGCGGCCCGCTTGTATACCTCGAGGATCCGCTCTGTTTTAGCGGACTCTGCCATGCTGATGAACAGCTCCAATTCTGTTTCCAGCGCTCGTGCCGCTAATTTGGCTAAGTTCGTATAAGCAAGCTCGGTATCCAGCATCAGTCCGATATGCGACAAATCGAAGGATACGCGGGCGGATGCCCCCTGTTGACCGAGATCATCGATTAGCGCTGTTATTTCCTCAACGGCCGCCTCGCATTCCTCGGCATTTACCGTATTCTCGCCAATGTACTCTAGCGAAATGGCATAGCCTTTGGCAGTAAGCCTCTGACCCGCTTCGAGCCCGTCTATACGGGATTCGCCTGTTACATACTGTAAAGCGGCCTTTTTCAGTAGCCCGTATAGCAATGGTGATTGCTCCACATAAGCCTTGATATCCATTCGTCTGGCGACCGACTTTAATGCGTCTGCCGCTTGCTGTTCCCAATCTTTGTTATCGTGCATATTACATTTCCCCCTTCTACAAGTACTTCAAGTGTACTTGCGCAGAAGGGCGCAATCTTGTAAAAAATTGCTCTTCTATATCGAGATCGCATATTGCCTAGGCGTTACTCCTACAATTTTCGAGAAAGCCTTTGTAAAATGGCTTTGGTCATAATAACCTGCCTCCGCAGCGATATCAACGATCGGACGCTGCTTCGCCAGCTGGATTTTGGCATGATTGATGCGCAGCAGGTTTTGATAGGCATGAGGGGGCAGATGGCTCCCTTTCTTGAAAAGTCGGATCAGATGAAAGCGGCTGATTCCGGCTTCCTGCTCCAATTGCTCAAGCGTTACCTGCTCGGTAAAATTCGCCTGTAAGTAGTCTTTGATCAGCTTCACGTATTTTTGCTCCTGAACACCTGGTGAGCCTGCGTGCCCCAGGTCATTTTCGTTAGGATCAACCAATGCTTGCACGAGTTCAATGAGAGCCGTCTCGGTTTCAAGCGGAGAACCGCCGCCTGCGAGCGCGCCCATCGTGTGATTTAATCGTTCGCGGCACGCTTCATTCTTGCCTCCGCCCAGCAAGAACGGGATGTGCAGCCGATTAAGCTCCCCCGGTCCAAGCTTTTGCAGCCAGTCTGGGCGGATAAACAACATCTTATACCGCCATTCCACGTCCGGTTCCGGATGGCAGGCATGCAGCATCATCGGCGGAAAACTGATCATTTTCCCCGCTGCCACCTGAATCTGTTCGCCGTCGCACCAGGCGTTCGTGTGGCCTGCATCTATGAGCCCGACCGAATATTCTTCGTGAAAATGCCTATGGTAGGCTAGATCGTCCGCCGTACAGTACTTCCCCTCCAGAAATGGCAGCGCTTCATCCCGGTAAAACGTAACTTCAGGCATGCTTTCGTCCCTCCATCCTGATCGCTCTGAATGATTTCTAATCTATATGTTTGTCTCCAAAAACGCAAGTTTCATCTCCATATATGGCAGGCTTGCCGATCGGCTATCCTGGTAAAGATGCGAATGCGTGGCCAAAAGATATTCAGACATTACCAAAGCCGCTCTCTACGTTTCCTTTTGTGCAGGTGCGTTAGGGAACACAAAAGGAAAGCATAATGATTGGCAAACGTGCGAACAGTTTTCTATACAGTGTTGCTTTACTCGTCTTGACTATGAACGACGGTTTTCTTGTTGTCGTAGAGTATCGTCTCTGTGCGACCACTACAAAATTGCATATTCAGACTATAACAGCCATATAGCCCTCCATATTTTAATATTGCCACGCCTATTAAAGCATTTTAGAGAGCATGAACATTATCAACCTTTACAATTGTACAAACAAGTAAGTGATAACCCCGAATGATTTGAGAAGGTCTTCTATGGACGGACGGAAAGGAACGAATATGGATAATTATCACACTAAAGATTTTAAGAGCTAACGGAATATTTAGATAATCATCAAATCGGCAATAGTACCATGTTCTTGTCCATTTTCGGCAATGGAATCAAGTTCTTGTCCTGAGCAAAGGACAAGAACTTGATTCCATAAAACAGAAAAACCGCGCGGGGCGCGGGCTCTAATGGGACTATGTTATTGTCCTCCTACATCGGTAGACAAGAAACATAGTTCCTTCTAGGACAAGAACATGGTCCCATTGCCGACAGGCCCTCCTTTTGGCCACAAAAAAACAACTACTAGGAAGTTGTTTTTTAATAATCATGTTTCTTAATATAGGAACTTACGTAATTAATCAATTCATAATTTTTTTGGTAATCCATGAATATTCGTGCCGTTATATTCTCTAACTAATTTAGTCAAAAAGATATTTAATTGTTCTTCCATTTTTTCGTAATTATTTTTACGTAAATTTTCAGTCTGTTGAACAAAACGTTTATTTAATCCGCGAATCAGTTCTTCTTTTGAATTTTCAATCATTAACTCAATCAACTTATGATTAAATTCCAGATGGCATTGAAATCCGTACACAAACTTCTGATACCTTATAATTTGTCTAGGGCACCCCTCGCTATATGCAATTATCTGACTATTAGATGTTAATCCTGGCATATCATTATGCCAATGTCCAACAACGCTTGTTTCACCAAAGTGCGAAAATAAATGATTTTTTTGACCTTCTTCAGTAAAAGTGATTGGGTAGCATCCTATCTCAGTCTCAGGACTACGCTCACATTTCGCACCGAGAGCTTCTCCAATAAGCTGGGCTCCCAGGCAAATTCCTAATTGGTATTAGAGCATGGGGGCTTGCCGCCCCCTCCTGCTCGATCAGAATACACATTCCGTAGCCACCGACGGACGTTTAAGCAATTCCCAGCCGGTCTTGCTGCTGATAAAAGAGGCAAGTTCCGAGCCCATTCTATAATGCGTCTGATATCCGGGATGGTACCGGCCGCCCCATCCCTCAACTTCCGGATGAATTAAGCCCAGATCAACGGCATATACTTTCCCGTTTCCCGTCTGATTGAAATAAGACACCACCTTTGCCACACTGGCAAGATAGTTGTTATTCATGGTGCCCACACAGCAAAAGATATAGGGATCCGTATATTGTTCCAGGATGCTCTGAATGAAGGTAATATAAGCTGCAATATACTCCCCGTCATCAATGGGCGTTGAATAGTCATTCTGGCCCAAATTAATAATCACACCCTCAGGTATATACCGGGAGAATTCCCAGGGTTCCGTTCCTTTGCCGAGCGTTCCGTAAAAATGCTCCGGCAACCCCTGCTTGTTCCCTATCGCATCCTGCCAGACACCAATCCCGCAAATGGCCATCGTATGATAATCGGCATTCAACATTCTGGCGCTGATCCCGGCATAGGACATGTAGCCGTCGTCGAGATGCGTTGCTTCAGCAAGCACATGCGGATGGCCGATCCCGGCTCCATCCGTGATGGAATCCCCAAAATACTCAAGCCGGACAGATTTGGCCGCCGGCGGGGCCATGAAGCTCCCGCCGTCAAGAAGAGCAAAATGGTGAAAGACAATACTTCCCGTCAGAATACCCGTACGTTTGTGAATCTCTAAAGTATGCTCTCCATCCGGCAACCCTTGTTCGATAACGTATTCGTGAACCCCCTCCTTCAGATTGATCCAATTCCGGGCGACACCATCCAATACGATTTCCACATAATCCTGTCCGCCGGAATCCTCCGCCGTCATAGAAATTCCCGTGCCCCGGAAGGCAACAAAAACGGCGCTGTTGACCCACGCACATACCGGTTTTTTGGGGTCCGTCAGATCAAATCTTCCCATCAGCCTGGCATTTCCGGTAAAACTAAACTCCAAAGTAACCCCTCCCGGTGTAATTCTGATGAATGAAAACTTTTATTGGGCCAGGAAAGCGTCGGCCTGTCTCTGCATCTCGGTCTGGATTTTCTTGAGCACCGCTTCGCCTTCCTTTTTGAACTTGGCAAAATATTCGTCCGGATCAAGTGCACCATTAAATAATCCGCTATAATATTTGGCTTGGATGGTCGCGAACTGGGCCACCTCGTTCTTCACCGGAGCCGGATCAAAAGTAAAGCCGGTCATGATGTCCTTGGTGAAATTATCGGCCTGTGCAATAAATTGACGGTACTCCCGGGTTTCTTCGTCAGTGCCTACCCATTCCCTTTCCAAAGCAGGATTCAGCATAAGCTGGAACGAGACGATGCCGGCATCATTATTCAGCGTTTCATACTGATGTTCGCCAACCGCCTTCCAGTTCACGCCTTCAATGCCGTGCTCCAACAGATCATAATTTTCCTGACGGTTCGCCCAATCCAGGAACATCATCGCGCGTTCTTTATGTTTGCTCGCCTTCACAATGCAGATGAAATTGTCCATCTTGAAATTGGACAGGTTCTTCCCCGGGGTCAGGTCAAACAAGCGGACAGCTTCCAGTTCACCATCGGACACCACCTGCTTCAACTGGTCGTTGAACGGCTTGGGAATGCCAAAGGCCATTTGGGGCGATGCCGCAATTTTATTCTGGAGCTGCATTTCTGCCGGGCTGCTTTTGTTCGTCAAGACGTCCTGCGACATGACCTGGTCTTTGAACAGCTTGCGGACATCCTGGATACTGGACCAGATGACCGGCTCCCTGGTTTCAAAAAAATTATTGACCTTCCCGTCGTTGCCCTTGTAATACAAAATCAGGCTTGCCCCTGCAAAATTCGTCGGGCGGATATTGACACTGGTATCGTCCCGGATCAGCCAGTTGACCCAGCTGTAGGTGACGTCGTCTGCACCTGCGAGAAGCGGTGTAATTCCCGGCTTACTGTCACGGACCGCATAGAGGTACGCCTTCAAATCCTCATACGTCTTTACGGGCGGCAACTTCATCTGCTCCCTCAAATCTTTCCGGATGAAGACTGCCCGCTCCTGGGTATAGGCACTTCCCAAAGGAACGCCGTAAATGCTGCCGTTGATTTTGTTCGCATCCCACATTTGCTGCGGTCTCGTCTTTTTCACATTAGGTCCGTATTGATCCAGAAGTCCGCTTAATTCTTCGTAATACCCTTGGGAAGACATCGTATCCAGATGCAGCCACGGGGCATCAAACATCAGATCCACACTTTCTCCCGAGGACAGCATCACATTGGTCTTTTGATTCAGATCGGCAAAATCAATGACTGTAAATTTAACCTGTGTATTGAGCTCGGCTTTTAGTCTCTTGTTCACTTCAGCCAGAACCTCATCAAAGTTAGTACCTTTCCCCCCCGGAATGACAACCTGCAGAGTGACCGGATCAAGGGATGAAGTGCCTGCCCCTCCGGAATGTTCAGATTCGGCGGCGTTCCCGCCGGAGCCGGAGCACCCGGATACAGCAACTGCTGCTCCGAGCAGTGACATCATCAGGAACTTGGATATGGATTTGGCCATGTGAAATACTCCCTTCAAAGTATAATGATTTCTAACGCTCAACCTTTCACGGATCCGAGGGTCAAACCCTTGACGAAATATTTCTGAACCATCGGATAGACGAATATAATCGGACCGATCGTAAGGCATACCGTTGCCAGCTTGACCCCTTCCGCCGGCGGCAGGGTCAGAACATTGCCGTGATTAAGCGAAGTTAGCTGCATCTGCGACATGAGCTGCCTGAGGAGCAGCTGAAGCGGGTACAACTCGCTATTATCAATAAACAGAAGCGAAAGCCACCAATCGTTCCAATATTGCAGGGCATAGAACAAGCTGATGGTCGCGATGACCGGCGTTGAAATCGGCCGGATAATTCTGAAGAAGACCGTCCACTCTCCTGCGCCGTCGATAGTAGCCGATTCACTCAGTTCATAAGGCAGCGAGCGGTAGAACGAGACCAGAATAAATGCAAAGAACGGATTCATAACATAGGGGAGCACAAGCGCCCACAATGTATCTTTCAGATGCAGCCACTGAACGACAAGAAGATAGAAGCCGACGAGCCCTGAGCCGAAGATCATCGGCACGTAAGTCATGAACGAGAGAAAGCCGGCGTACCTGTTCTTCGGATGGGCCAGTACATAAGCAAATAATGCGGTAACGGCGAGGCCGATCACAGTTCCGGTGGCTGTTACCGCGATGGTGACGCCATAGCTGGTAAACATCTGCTTGCCTTGCAGGAGGAAACGGTACGAATCCAGCGTGAAATCATCCGGCCATATGGAATATCCGTGGAGTGCCAAACTTCGGGTACTGGCGAACGAATTGACGACCATCAGCCAGAACGGAAACAAACAGGCCAGCGCAAACAGAATCAAAAACAGCCCGAACAACATCATTGTCATTTTATCGGATAATGCTCTTGACCCCCGGACGTGTGCAGGCCGGGTCAGAGCAACCGGTCGGTTCATAGTAGTTACACCTCCCTTTTCAGTCCGGAATCAGAATAACCTGGAATCCTTATCCACTTTCCGGACCAGTGCATTAAATGATATGACAGCAACAAGCCCCATAATAGACTGATAGAACACAATGGCCGATGACATGCTGAAATTGCCAAGCTGCCTTAACGCCCGGTAGGAATACGTATCAATGACATCAGTTGCCGGGAATAGAATCCCGTTGTCCCCGATAATTCCGTAGATCATGCCGAAATCTCCGTAGAAAATCCGCCCTACTCCCAGAAGTAAGAGAATGATGACTTGCGGCTTCAGCAAAGGAAGTGTAATGAATCTCATTTGCTGTAACCTCGTGGCTCCGTCCAGGCGGGCGCTCTCATAATAATCGGCGGAGAAGCCGGTAATGGCCGCAAGCAGAATAATAGAGTAGTATCCGGCGCTTTTCCAGATTCGTGTGAAGGTCAGAATAACCGGCCATACCCAAGGAGTCTGATACCAGTCGACGGCATGAAGCCCGCTCACACCCAGAACACGGTTCAGCAGACCGTCTGTATTATTGAAAAGAATAAATGCCATATACCCCACGACCACCCAGGAAATGAAGTAAGGAAGAAAAACGACGGATTGGATGGTACGTTTGAACCATTTCAAGCGAATCTCATTCAAGAAGAGCGACAGAAGAAGCGCAAAGACCATCTCGAAAATAATGAACAGCGCATTTAAATAGACTGTATTGACCGTAACCTGAATCCAATCCCGGTTGGAGAAAAAGAAACGAAAGTTGTCCAGCCCCACCCAATCACTGCCCCATATCCCCTGGCTGATCTTAAAGTCCTTGAAGGCCAGCAGATGACCGGTCAGAGGTATGTACGAGAAGACCACGAGAAAAAGGATTCCCGGTACCGCCATCGCATACAAGCTCCTGTTCTTTACAAGGTCCCTCAGCGTGCTCAATGTTACTATCCCTCCATTCGCTCTATTCTGTCCGATGTGGCCATACCCTGACAGTATTTATTATGGATGGAGGAGGATCGCGGGAATAGTCCTCATTGTGTCACTGGAGGTCCTACAGCATAGGTATCCGGCATCTGGAGTCATCCTAATTTATACTTTGTTAAAATGAGGACTTCACAGGGAAGTCAGGATATGGCAGGATATGATTGAGTAAAACGTGTCCCGGTCAGGTTTTTCCATTCGAGACGGTCAAGGTATATACATAACAGCGGGGTGCCGGAACTATATGAAGATCAAACCTTTTATGCAGAAGACCTATTTTCGTACGTTTCTATTACTGACTACTGTTCTCTGCTGTGCGATGATTCCCTTCGTCTATTTTCTGTCTGCTGAATTCTCGAAATACGCCATGCTGGAGGTACGGAGCAATTCGCAGAATGAAGTCAACAACCTGGCTTCAAAAGCCGAAATGGTTCTTGATAATTTGAAAGCATACGGGCTCAGCATGTACGCGGATCAGAATATTCAGAACTGGTTCTTCAATACCAGCAAAGATCCGCTTATCGATCATTCGGTGCTTGTTGCCCAATCCAACTTTATGTCTACCGAACCGCTCATCCAGCGGTCCTATCTGATTAATTTGAAGCACGGCCTTGTCGTCGATTCCAAAACCGGAATTGTCCGGTTTGATTCTTTCACCGACCAGAGCATCTTGAAGCGGGTACAATCCTTCCGCCCCCAATATTTACGTTTCTTCAGTCATTCGCCGGATGGATCGGACTGCCTGGCCCTTATTCTGCCCGCCACACCCGGGAAGCCGTCCGACTTCTATCTTGTACTCCTGATCGATAAGCCGACGCTGTCAAAGCTTCTGTTCGGCCACACGATCGCTTCAGATCAGGACATCCGGATACTCGACGAGCAGGGTTCCGTCCTGTTAGGGGCGTCCAATCCCGCCCTCAACGAACAGCTGTTTCAAGCAGGTCAGCAGCAGGGCAGCGATTTTCAGATTCAGCTCCCGCATCAGAAGTGGTTTGTCCATACAGCCAAGCTGACTACTGAAAAATGGTCTGTGTACTACTCGACGGAATATCGTACTTTGACAAACCATATCTCCTCTTACCGGCATAAATTGATAGCGCATACAGCAATTCTTTTGTGTATTGTATCGGTGTTGTTCTTCTGGAGTTCACGCCGCTCCTTGCGTTCCATTACCTTTTTGTCCGAAAAATTAAAAAAGAAGGCAGCCTTTGCTAACCAGGCTTCCGCTGCCAAGCCGGACATTGAGTGGATCAACGAAAGTATTGATATGTTGCTTCATAACGTAGATCAGCTTCATACTTCCATGAGAAATCAATCCGAGCTTGTCCGGACGGAATTTCTGGCCCAATGGATTCTGCACGGGACGCCGGGCACCAAAAGTTATGAATATATTCAGTCCCGGACCAAACTGGCTGGATGTAAAATTCTATTGTTGGCCGTCCTCCGGATCGAATCCTATACCGGATTCTGCGGGCGTTACGATTTCCCTTCAAGAAAATTAATGAAGTACGCCATCCGCAACATTAGCGAAGAAATCATCGGCGCCGGTTCGTATGCTGCCGAAGGCCTGGATATGGGCGGCGACCATCTTATTCTGGTCATTGGAGGCCACGAACCGGACGAGTCCCGGCTGCTCAGTCTTCTTGAGGAGGTGCACAATCAGCTGGTGCGTATCCTGAACGTCGATACAACCGCCGCAGTCAGCAATGCCTATGACTTTGGTGCAAATTTCCGGAACATCTATGATCATATCTGCGAGCTGACGATGCTCAGATTTCTTAACGGAGAAAAGCGGATCTTCCTGGAGAGCAATTACGAAGAGTTTATGGCGGGGTACCCTTCTGCCTCCGAAGCACTGGAGACCGCCGATATCATTCAGGCGGTCCGCCGCGGCCACCCCGAGACCGCCGTCGTTCTGCTGCGCCAGCAGATGAAACATATCCAAGAGCTGCCTTATCGTGACTGTAAGCTTAACTTGACCTATTTCACTTATGATCTGCTAAAAAATTTCAAAAAATCAAGCACCCTGCATGAGATTGGCAGCATTCACCAGCTGCTGGAGCGGTACAGCACACTGCCCGAATTCCAGGCATGGCTGGAGGGTATTATCACGACGCTCGCATCCGGGAATGAAACGCCGAAATCTTCAAACCGCAAGGAAGAGATCGTCCTTGAAATCAAAGAATATGTCGACAATCACTTGCAGGATGCGCAGTTATCAATCGATCAGATAGCCGACAACTTCTCCTTCTCCGTGAGCTATATCCGGCAGTTATTCAAAGAGATTATGAACCTGTCATTGTCTGATTACATCCTCCAGGAACGAATCGGGAGAGTGAAAGAGAAACTGGTGTCCAGCCCGCTCTCGGTGCTGGAGATCGCACATCAATGCGGCTTCATATCCAAAGGTCATTTCTTCTCTGCATTCAAGAAGTTCACGAGCCTTACTCCGAAGCAGTACCGGGAAGTCCACGGGGAATCAGTGAACCCCCGGTAGATTTGGAAGCTATTCCGGAGGAGTATTCAAGACATAATAAGACCTTTCCGCGAAAAGCCTGGAGCCTTTACGGAAAGGTCTTATGCGTTACCCAAATGACGGGGCATTATTTGTTCTGCTGCTTACTTCACCGGGTTCATCTTCTTACACAGGAATTCCGGCAGCGGTAAATACGCGGTCGAACCCTGCTTTGGAGCGGACAATCAGCTGCTCCGGCTTATCTTCCGGCTGGTCTGCCGTCAGAACCTCCTGGGATACAATTCCGTCATAACCAATATGCTGCAGTCCTCTTAAAAAACCTTCCAGGTTGATGACACCTTCCCCGGTGTACAGACGCCCGTTATCCCGCACAGCCTCCAGAGGTATATCCGGCGCGTCATTAATGTGCACATGAACGATTTGCTGCGCCTGCAGCCGCTCAATGTCATCTGGAGACTGGCCATTCGTGTGCCAATGAAACGCATCCAGCAGCAGACCGACATTCGGTTCCCCGATCGCGTCTATCCAGTCCAGCGTCTCTTCCATCGTCCAGATGAAGGGGTATTTCCAGGCCGTCCGCAGATGGTGCGGTCCGACAAATTCCAGTCCCAGCCTGATACCATAGGCACCCAGTATTTGCGCGCAGATCCGCAGGCGACGGGTTGCGACTGCTAAAAAGTGGGCAGGTTTGGCGTCGGTTGATGGCAGGATGTAAGTACAGCAGCGTGTGCAGCCTAGCGAACGTGCAGCCGCCGCCGCTTCAGTCAAGCCGGTCAGCCCTGCCCGAAACCGGTCCTCATCAGCTCTCCATTCCACGGGCAAACCTATCGCACCAATCACGATGCCGTGCTGCTGTAGCTTCGCACGGGCTCCGTCTACTCCCAGACGTTGTATCAATCCTCTGGCATCCAGATCAACCGCCTGAAAACCGCCGTTGCCGGCCAGTTCGATGAACCGCTCGTCACTTTCCACTGCCCCCAGGCCGCTTAAGGTCAAACCTCTCAGCATTTCATAATCCCCCTCAATGAACAGAAGTTTCAGTCATTATCCATTAGTCTGACTTCATTATCACTTGTTCCTTGAACCGGCGCAAGTCTAAGCTTCGGGTTTGCCAAGTCGAGCTTATACATGACCTGGTTGTAGTTATAACGCGGCGTCGGGACATGGCTCGTGAATGTATTCGTATAGGTTCCTTCGAAGTAGATGACCCGGCCGCCGTCTTTGTTGAAGGTTTTATGCTGGGCAACGTTATAAAATGTATAGTCGTTGTGTGTTACGATCTTTTTGGCATCCGTCCAGGGACCTTGGGGCGCAGGAGCTTCCGCGTACCACACTTCTCCAAGTACCGATGTTTTGCCTTGTAGCTGCTGCCCGATCATAACGAATTGCTGCCGGTAATCATTCCATTCGATAGAGCTGGAAGCAAGTTGAACATTGTCACCGGTATCGACATCCTTCAGCTGATAATAATGCGGGTCATCAGCTTTAATCAGACCCCGCTGAATTAGTTCTTTCTCCTGATCCTGAGTGAGCGGCGGAGTGTTCTTTTTCCAGCCCCAGACGAGTCTGCCGTTCGCATCGCGCTCAAGCGACGTTTGATCCCCGTTATAGGCTGTTCCCGGCTTCAGGCAAGTAAACGCTTCATATTGGGTATAGTCGATGATGGCGTCATAGCTGGCTGCAACGCGCAAATTCGGCACCCGGTGTTCGGTAAAGAGCCAATATCCCTTGCCGTCCTCCTCATAATAGCTCGCCTGGCCGCCCGGATGACGCCAATCCTCTTTGGAAGGGAACTGGACAATCTGTTCAAATTCCTTCTTATCGTCGTTAAAAGCGAGAATGCCGAACGCGGTGAGTTCTGGATTATGCGTGCTGTATCCGGCGAGCAGGCGCTCCTGACCGGCGTTGTCCCTCATGGTCATCAGACCAAACACCCAGGCTATGCCTGCACCGTCAGGCAGCTGCGGCACCAGACTTTTGACGAAACCGTCATTATTCGTAAAATAGTTCAGGTTTACGCCGGTATCCGGATCCAGTCCCCCCTTATGCGGGAGCTTGGAAGTTGCTCCCGTCACACGGAAGTTCCCCAGCGGATAAGCAGGTCTGTCGGTATCCCCCCAGAACCAGTACAGCTTTTTGTTGTATTCTATCGTCTGTACAGAATCCTGTCCCATGACCAGGCCGTTGATCAACGGCTCCTGAATAGGCGCTTTCACGCCGGCAAGCAAACTGTCACGATAGATGCCTTGGCCTGTAATCCGGTACAGCCTTTCCGCAATGTTCACCCGGTTCATCTCAATGGTAATCTTGCCCCCGGGCTTAATTTGTACAGCCTGACCGCGGTTGCCGAACATGTCTGCCGGGAAGTCATAACCATGGCTCGACAAATGGAAGAAGACCGACTGATCCATCAAGCCGGGTTCGTCAAAGGCCACGATACCGGCACTATCCGTGTAATATAGAACATTGTTTGTAGTTTTCAATTCTACAAGAGGAATGCCCCGGCCTGTCTCGGCATCCACGATCTTGATCGCGAACGGATCCCGGGCCGTTTTCTTCGCGGCGCTTACCTCCTGTCCGGTGCTGTCTTCCGCCGCCAGCGCCGTTGTCGCGGCACCAGGCGCTGTCATCGCCATCAGCATGATGCAAGCCCATAATCCTGCATTTTTCCACTGTTTCATTTTCATTTCGTTTACCTCCCGATCTTTGTCGTTTTGATAGAGAACCGGATCGTCTTCACCTCGAATGGACGGAACCGAAGCCACAACTCTTCCCCCTCATGCGGTAAATCCGCCAACACCTCCTCCAGCATGTTTGTCTCATGCACCGCTGCAATGGACAGACCGAAACGAAGCCCGCACGTAACGGAAGCTCCCTTGCTCTCGTACAGACGCACGATCCAATCACCTGATCCGTCTTCGGCAAGCTTGACTGTCTCCGCGATCACATTAGCCTGATCGACAGAGAACAGCGACTGCCGCTCCTCCCGGCTTCCTCCGGACACAAGGCTGACAGGATAGTTCAGCTCATAGGCTTCATGTACGACAGGACTGTCTAGGAACGCATCGTTCCAGAACGTAAATCCATAAGTGAATTGATGCACCCCTTGATCTGATGTCTCGTCCGGCCATGTCGGAGCCCGGAGCAGCGTTAGACTCATCGTGTTGCCGTTGACGGAAATCCCGTATTTGCAGTCGTTCAGCAGCGCAAAACCGCGGTTCGCCTCCGCAAGCGCCGACCATTTATGCTGGACCACTTCGTAACGGTCCGCATCATGCGGACGCGAAGCATGATTGGGCCTCTTGACATAACCGAATTGGATTTCCTGCAGCGACTCGTTCGCATGAACACGGACCGGAAAGTCAACTTTCAGCAGCTTGTTCTTCTCGCGCCAGTGAATCGTCGTATGAAATTCCACCCGGCGGCTGCCGGCCCGCAGCCGGATATTCTGGATCATGGTCGATTGGTTCAGTTCACGCTCTACCCGGATATTCGCGAAGAGCGGACCGTTAGCGGTAACGGATACCTTGGCGTCCGCATTCAGTCCGACAGGTGCCATACGATAGCGCCGGTCAATCTCCCAGGCATCGAAATCCGAATTTTGATCCCGGTACATCCGCATGACGTTGCAGTGCCCCGCCGCCCATTCCGTTCCGGTCTCCTTGTCATAGATAGCCGTTAATTCACCCTGTTCGTTGATTTCGAGCGCCATCCATTCGTTCTCCAGACGGGAAGCCGTTGCAAGGACTGCCGGTACCTCAGGAGCAGACACCTCAGGAACCTCCGCCGCTTCCGCTTTGTACACCGACCAACCCATGGAAGGAGCTTCAACCTCGGTATAGCGGACCCCTTCGTATAGTTGCACCGGCAGAACCGCTCCGTTCCCGTCCGCGATACCTTGAACACCGGCAGGCAGCACGGCCAGCTCCTTTCTCGGCCAGGACAGCGGGTTGAAAACAGTAACCTTGGAGGTATCACCGTCCGTGATCGCCCTCCTCATATCCGCATCCAGGTTGTGCACTTCCTCATTCAATGTCTTCAGCTCATTCTGGGCCTCTTCATGAACCCGATGGATGGAGGAACCCGGCAGAATATCATGGAACTGGTGCAGCAGCAGCGTCTTCCAGAGCCGGTCCAGAGTTTCGGACGGGTATGCCTGGTCATAGAGCAGCTGCGCCGCAGCTCCCCACAGCTCTGCCTCGCGGAGACCAATCTCTGCTTTACGGTTCAGCTTTTTGATGATCGCTTGCGTCGTATAAGTTCCCCGGTGAGCAGGATAATAGAGCTCCCCTACATATTTGGCGTCAGGAATTCCTTTGGCAGTCTGATCTTCGAAAAATTTGATGGGCGAGCCATGCACCGTCTTGGGGACACCTTCCAGATTGCCGAGCCTGCGCATAAACTCAAGATCATCCCGATTGGAACCGCCGCCTCCGTCGCCGTGTCCGAACTGCGTAAGCCGCGTGGAAATCCCTTCAAGCTGGACACGATCGCTCCACTGATGGATCAGGAACGACGGGTTGATCCGGATCGGGTAGTAGTCGCCGTAGTTAAGCAGATGAGACAGGATTTGCGAACCGTCGATTCCCTCCCACAGGAACGTATTGTGCGGAAACGGATCCGCAATATTATCATAAGTTCCGAATAATTTAACGGAGCCGAAGTACTTGATCCCGCAGCCCTTCATAATTTGCGGCAGGTTCCCCGAATAGCCGAAGACGTCAGGCAGCCACAGCATCTCATTGTCCACGCCGAATTCATCCTTAAAAAACCGTTTGCCGTGCAGCGCCTGACGGATCAGACTCTCGCCGCCGGGCAGATTCGTATCGGGTTCTACCCACATGGAGCCTTCGGGAACGATTCTCCCTTCCTTTACCGCCTGTTTGATCCGGTCATACAGCTCCGGATACAGGGTCTTCACCACCTGGAACAAATACGGCTGGCTCTGGGTGTAAGTATATTCCGGATATTCGTCCATAAGCGCCAGCTGATTGGACAAAGTCCGGGCAATCTTCCGTTTGGTCTCTGCGATCGGCCACAGCCAGGCGACATCCAAATGTGACTGTCCCATAAGGTACAGCGTCGGCGCTGTGGAACCATTCACGCAATCCAGAAGCGGCTTCATGATCTTCCGGCATTGCTTTGCGTTCTCTCCCAGCCTTTCCTGACGCTCCGTCAGGTCAATCGCCGCAAACACCTGAGTCAGGCAACGGTCGATCTCCGCAACGCGGAGGGATTTGGCATCCAGATGATTGCGAAGATCGTACAGGCATTCCAAATCGATGAAAAACTGGTAGACCTCTTCTTCCAAAACGCAGAGCCGCGACTCTCCAACCGCCGGTTGAACATCCGAATGGCCGGCGTACGCTTCTGCAACAATTTCAAACCGCTCGCCGGCTTTCGCAGAACGGGTTAAAGTTAAGTAATGATGATTAAGGTCTTTCGCACCGCTCACGATGCCGTTGATGTATACAGTCGCTTCGGAACCGTAATCAAGCATGGCCACCAGCCGTTTGCCTTCGGCTCCCCTGGGAATAGTGACGGTTGAGCGGAACCAGCCGTACCCCCAATTCTCTCCCCAACGCTGCCCCGGAGCAAAGCTCCGGAACGGTTGCCCATCCATTTCATGAATGAACAGTTGTTCCATCGTCGTAAAACCGGAAACCTCTATAGAAGAAAGCTTGGTAATCATAAATTGATCTCTTTTGTTCAGCAGCTTTTCTACATGGAATAAAATCTCTTTTTTATTACTCAAGGTTTCTCACATCCTGTGGTTTCTATTTATTTCCCAGTGCTCTTTGTGCGGCATCATTATAGATTTTCAGCGCTTCATCAATGTTGCCCATTTGTTTAACCTTATCGGTGAATGCCTGCCAATTGTCAAAGCTGTTTTTGCCTGCTACGAACTTGGCCTGTTCTTCCGTAACAAATGTCTTGACCGGGTTCATAATCTCCGAGATCCGCTGGCTTTCACTGCCCGTGAGCTGTATCGACGGCTCGCTTAACCAGGAAGGAACATAGTCGTTTTTGGGCATAGGCAGACTCGTCAGGAATTCCGCTTTTTCAATCGGCACCTCTTCATATTTGCCGTTAAATACCGTATAGTCCGTCGCGGCAAAATCAACAAACGCTCTTGCATCGCTCACCATCTGCAAGCCGGGGTTATGATTCCGGCTTGCACGCATGCCGTATTTATCGCCCTCCAGCCATGGGTCCTTAGCCGTTTTCAACGAATCGACAAAGGTCGGAACGCCGTCTTCCCCGATGGTATAGGTCGTGCCTTCGATCCCCCAGGTTATGAGTTGGATCATTTCATCCGAATATTGATAATCGATGAACTTAATCAATTCCTCAGGGTTTTTGACCTTAGAGCTTACACCATAGACTCCCCAGCCCAGGTCAGGGGTATTGCCGTTTACAATTTCCTGCCAGGCCTTCCCGTATTTCGGATTGTCGGGATACAGCGAAACCGCAAAAATCTTGCCGTCGCCCGCTGTTCTCGTATACTCTGCCGGGGTCGTAAACCACTGTGTCAGCCACATGAGGTTGTCGCCGTTCAGCGCTTTTCTTTTCAGCGTATCGTCCGTGTCAATGGTGTACTCCGGATCCAGCAATTTCTCTGAATACAGCTTATTCGCAAACTGGAGCGCGTCTTTATATCCTTCATCCAGCACCCCGTATACGTATTTCTCACCGTCCCAGAAAATTTCGTCCCGGATATGGTTCGCGGAGAACAGGGATCTCAAGCTGTTCCATTTGGTCGCGACAGGATACTTGTCGGGGTAGAGCTCTTTAAGCTTTTTGGCAGCCTCATAAAATTCATCGAGTGTTTCCGGGATTTTGATGTTATTCACCTTGAACACATCGTAGCGGTAAGCAGAGGTATTCTGGATGAGCATCCCCCGGTCCTCAGGGAATCGTGGCGTGGAGGTTTCTTTGAAGGTGAACATTTTGCCGTCGGCATCCGTTACCCGCTTCATCCCGTTTTTCACCTTGCTGATGTAGTTCATATAGTTTGGCATCAGCTCTTTATACTGTCCTAATTCGAGAAGCTGGCCTTGTTCGGCCATTTCCGTTGTGTCATAGAATAAAGGCGTTACAAAAAAGTCCGTCAGATCATCGCTTGCGATCATAAGTTTGACCTTCTCGTCATACTCGGAAGATGGAATATAGTTATAGTTGATTTCTACTTTTTTGCCCATGTAAGCTTCCATGCGTTTGTGCCATTCCTTGCCGACCAGACTATTCGGATTGTCCACACCGCTTGCCGGCAGCGTCACCGAGAATCGCATCACTTCCTGACCATCTCCACTCGCGGCAGAATTGTTAGAATTATTCGAACATCCTGAAAAAACCATCAGCGCGGCCAACACCAGGATCAGTACTTTCGCCAGTTTTTTCATTCCATCTCCCCCTAATTCGTACGATAAACCGCTTGTTTTCAAACTCAACATCCATTAGCGTCATCCGCCTCTCAGCCTTTGATCGAGCCGACAAATATTCCTTTGGTGAAATGCTTCTGGAAGAACGGGTAAATGCACATGATCGGAAACATGGTAATAATAATGACGCTCATTCGTACCGCCTTCGGATCAAGCGTGTCCCCTGGAGCATTGACGGCGACCGCGCCGCCTCCTATCCGGCCTTGAATCGCAGTCGTATCCAGGGTGAACAGGTAGTTTCTTAACACCATCTGCAAAGGATACTTATCCTGATCCCGGAGATAGATCAAAGCCTCGAACCAGCTGTTCCAGCTGCCGACCAGACCGAACAGGGCAAAGGTTGCAAACAGCGCTTTGGATAGCGGCAGGATGATCCTGAACAATACGACCAGATCATTCGCCCCGTCGATATAGGCGGAGTCCTTCAGCTCGGCAGGAATATTCAGAAAAAAGGTCCGGAACAGAAACACGTTGTAAGCACTGATCGCTCCGGGAAGAATCATGACCCAAACCGTATCCAGCAGGTTTAATCCGCGCATAAGCAGATAGGTCGGGATCAAGCCGCCCCCGAAAAACATGGTGATCATGAGAAAAATAGTGAGAAATTTTTTGCCCGCGAATTCCGGAATCGTAAGCGGATAGGCCATCAGAGCCGTAAACAGCAGCATAATGCCCGTCGACCCGGCTGCGTAAATAATGGAGTTAAGATACCCTTTAAAAATGTACGGATCATTAAATACCGTCGTATAAGCCTCAAGATTGAATCCCTTAGGCCAGATCGTTACGCTCCCCGAGGAGATGTAACCCGTGCCGCTTAGTGACGTCGCGATAATGTTCAGGATCGGATACAACACAACAATCAGGATAAACAGCATAATCAGAAGATTTAAGGCATCAAAAGCTCTGGAACCCAAGCTGGTCTTGTTCAAAATCCCACCGCCCTAGAACAAACTCGTATCTGATACTTTTCGGCTGATCCAATTGGTTAAGAATAGAACTGTAAAAGAAATGAACGACATAAACAATCCGATTGCCGTCGTGTATTCGTATTGCGCTCCTAGTATACCTTGGCGGTAAACATAGGACCCGATAACATCCGCTACCTCGTAAGTTTCAGGGGAATAGAGCAGGATGATCTTCTGGAAATCACTTCCGAGAATTCCTCCCACGGCAAAAATCAGCAAAATAATTGTGGTCGGCTTAAGCGAGGGCCAGGTGACATGCACAACCTTTTTCCAGCGCCCTGCGCCGTCTACCTCGGCTACGTCATACAGTGTAGGGTCTATCCCGCTTAATGTAGCAAGATAAATAATGGTGCCGAACCCGACGCCCTGCCATATGCCGGAAGAGATAAATATAGTCCGGAAATAGCCGGGCTCAAGCAGAAACATGATGGGATCTCCGCCAAAGAAAGCGACGAATTTGTTAAACAAACCGTCCCTTGCCGTAAATTCCTTAAGCAACCCCGCCACAATGACGACGGAAATAAAATGCGGGAAATAAGAAACCGTCTGTACAAGCTTTTTAAAGCCCTTGTTTTTCAGTTCATTAAACAGCAGTGCCAGAATGATCGGCGCCGGAAAAGACCAGAATAAAGTATACAAACCGAGAAGCAGCGTGTTCTTGAGCACCCTGAATGCCATGGGATCATGGAAGAAAGAAGTGAAGTACTTGAAGCCTACCCACTCACTCCCCCATATCCCCTTAGATGCGTTGAAGTCTTTGAATGCGATTAAAATCCCGTACATCGGTAAATAGTGAAAGACCAGCAGTGTAAGAAAACCGGGAAGCACCATGAGGTAAAGATACCGGTGCTTGACAATTCTGGCCACAAGCCTGCTATGGGTTGTCTTCAAAGGAACACCTCCTGACTGTTATCAATATGTAAGCGCATTCAATTTCACCTCCAGGCTGTATCCTGACGTTCGGTCGAAAACGCCGTGCCTCCGACTGCCGTCTCCTACAGATATCATGATGTTCCAGCCACAAGTTATTATGCTAAGTTGAAAATAACACATACCTTATAACCCGTCAACACATAAGTTTTAATTAAAAAATCGTCGAATATAAGTATACTATCTGCGAATATTCCCGAATTGGCGATATACATGCGGCGTCATCAGGTTATGTCTCCGCTTGAACAAGTCATAGAAATAGCTGACATTATCCAGCCCGATCTCTAGGCTGATGTCCACGATTTCCATATCTGTGTTCAGCAGCAGATTTTCAGCATAGGCCATCCTTAATTCGTTAATATACTGGGTCGGGGACATCGCGAGATACTTCCTGAACATTCTGCATACGTAGGCATGTGATTTGCCTGACAGCCCGACGAGCGCAGCCGTTCCCTGCGTGAAATGTTCCTTCTTCCCCGCTTCATTGCAGAGAGTCCTTAACCATTCAGGCACTCCCTTTAAATCCATGTGATCCGCCTCAGCCTTGATATACCTGGAGAACAGATCGGTCAAGATGGCCCTCACCTCAGCTCTGACGATCAGCTTCTTCTCCTGCGGGATCAGACTGAGCTGATCCAGCCTGTACCGGACATATTCCTTCTCCGTTCTGGACAGCAAGACCGCCGGCGGCATGGACGGCCCCAGCAGCCTTTCGCTAGGGAAACCTTCGCCCAGGAAAGCAATCAGGTCATCCAGGACCTCCCGCTGGAACGACAAATTGATGAACTGGCAATCGCAGTCATCTGTCCGCTCATAGTAGTGAACGTCACTTTCCCGTATGAAAACCAGCGTATTTTCCTGCAACAGCTGCCCTTTGCCGTTAATGACATGCACAACACTCCCCTTCAGGATCAGGAACAATTCATAAAAGTCGTGAGTATGCATGCCGACTGTATCCCCCACAGAGGCGATCAGCCGGTAATGCGCCTGAATTTCAGAATCAATGCCGTTTGCTGCAAGCAATTTCAACATAAGTCATAGTCCTCCTTCTTTGTATTTGCCCCTGGCAAGTTACTCCAAGGTCAAACCACCATAATGGATTCCAAAATAGAGCAAGATTTGCTGCGAATTTTCCGGTTAAGATAACCATGTTATTGATACCTGAGAGGAGGTTAGCCGGTATGCACTTAATAGAACAACGTCAGCATTTCGAAGCTAACAAACATATTTACGAAAGCGCCAGACTTGTCTTCCGCGGTGTCGAAGGGTTTGATGTCTACAATCCTTCGGTTCCTTTTGAATGGAGAGGCAAGCGCTATATTTACGGGCGCGTGGAAAGACGCCACGAATGGGCAAGGTCATGGGTCCGCCTGTTCAGTGAGAGCGGTCCGGACGAATGGACTGTCGTACCTGATACGATGATCTATCAGCTGGAGGACCCTTATATCAGCGTAATCGGCAAACAGCTCGTATTGGGCGGCACGCATGTCCGTTACAGTCAGGGAAAGCTCGACACGTTCTACGGTTATTTCTACAAAGGCCATGATCTTAATGATCTCTTCTACTTCACCACCGGCCCGGATAAAATGAAGGACATTCGGCTCGTAGAATTACAGGACGGCAGGATTGGCGTATTCTCGCGACCACGCGGCGAAGATGTGCGTCAGGCATTCGGAAGCGAGTCTTTAGTGGGTTTCACGATCATCGACAGCCTCAGTGACTTGTCTCCCGGCGTCATTGAGAACGCCCCTTATATCCGCGGACTGTTCCAGGCGGATGAGTGGGGCGGGTGCAACCAGGCCTATTGGCTCCAGAGCGGAAAAATCGGCGTGATCGGCCACATCTGTTATGCTCAAGGCGGAACCTCCACCTATATGAATATGGCTTTCGTCCTGGACCCGCAGACCAATCAATTCTCTGACTTGACCATCATTGGTACCCGTGCTTGTTATCCGGATGGCCCTGCCAAGCAGGCGCACCTAACTGACTGCGCCTTCACCGCCGGCATTGAAATGCGCCCTGATGGCAAGGCCAACCTGTACAGCGGCATAGGCGATACCGAAGCCGCTCGAATCGTTATCGACTACCCGTTTGAGAAGGAAGGGGCCATCGTAACAAAACACATACCTTATTTGCCCCTACCTTAATACAATCCTTCGTATTTTACAATATGTTATTCCTAATCCAGCTTAAATTACGTATACTTTTTAAAACAATATACGCTATAATTGAGGAAATGTTAATATGAGGTGAAAGCAGTTGAGCAAGAAGGATTTGGCTCTGCCAAAGTATCAGATGGTCAAAGAATATGTCTTATCCCAGATCGAGAATCAGGAATTTACCATGGACGAACGGATTCCCAGCGAGTCGGAGTTCTCCAGGCTGCTGGATGTCAGCTCTATTACTGTTCGTAAGGCACTGTCGGAGCTGGTGAACGAGGGTGTGATCTACCGCGTCAGGGGGAAGGGGAGTTTTGTCGCCAGCCAAGCAGCCATCCCCGACAAAAATTCAAATCTGGTGGCCTTCGTCATCTCCGGCATCGATTTGTACGATAGTTCGTATATGCAGATTATGAGGGGCATCCAATCCCTTCTGGGCAAACACGGCTGCAAACTGATCATTGAATTCGTGGAAAATGATTTCGAACAGGAACGGGAGCTTGTTCTGGAACTGATTCAGACGGAACTAAGAGGAATCCTCATTTATTCCTCGAATCCCGAAGCGGCAAAGGATTATCTCCGGGAAATCCGTAAAAAAGCGATTCCGTTCGTGATGCTTGACCGTTCCCCTTCCGGCTATCCGGTCAACGTTGTCACTTGTAACAACCATGACGGAGCTTATGAAGCTGTGGAATACCTGATCAAGCAAGGTCATCGCCACATCGGATTCGCGGCTTACGACTACCACCTTAGTCCGGAGGTCGACCGGTATAACGGTTACCGCAACGCCATGTCGGATGCTTCCCTTCCGGTACCTGAATCCCTTTTGTTCCTGGCCAAGGAGCTGGACTACACCGCGCTTGCGGAGCTTATCCGGAGCGGGGAGCTGACGGCACTGTTCTGCGCGAATGACAGGCGGGCCCTTGAAGCCATTGAACAGCTAACCGCACTCGGCATCCGCATCCCTGAACAAGTGTCCCTCATCGGCTTTGACGATTTCGAAAGCTCCAAATTTGCCAAGGTAGCCTTGAGCACGGTGAAGCAATATTTCGATGTCCTCGGCTATGAGAGCGCCAAGCTGCTGTATGAAATTACAGAAGGCTCGTCTTACGGCAACAAGAAAGTCATGCTGCCTACAAGCCTGGTGATTCGTGACACGGTTAAGCCGGTGTAAGTTAAAAAAAGACCGCCAATTGGCGGCCTTTTGTTTTGGGGTCCCCGCAAAGTATCTGAGTCATCACCTACGCTAAAGCTCCACTTTGTGGGGTTATTTTGCTAAGAGTTACTAACCTCAGTTGCCATTTTCATCGTCTGGACCATGTTATATTCTTTCTTCACAATCTCTTCAAGTTTTACGATAGCTTGATCACGAACACGATTAGATGCGATCATTTTAATAACTGTCGTTCTATAAATTTCCCATAAATGACTTAGTTCCACGCTTTGTTCTGCTAACTTCTTATAGAGATTGGTATGGGACGATTGATCTTCCAGTAACTTAAAAAGCCTGTTATTCTTCTTATGATTCTGTGCAAAAGAACTGCTTCTCAAGGCAAATATGCTGGTATCGTTCAAATGACCTACAAGTTCTTCGAATTCCTCTACATAATCGGTCAACGCTTTTAGACCCAACTGATAATGAAGACCATATTGCTCAAGAAAAGCGACTTTATCCTCCAATAGATTGCTTCTGAGTTCTGAGATAAACGACTCCTGTACGGAAAACTCGTGGTTAAAGTTCCTGATCGATCCATCATGCACAGAAACCATTATGAATCTGACTTTTCTGCCGCTTGTCATTAGATATTGGGTAGATTCCATAATGACTTCAAGTGGAGTTAGATAATCGTGCATCCGCCCTGGAGATAAGCAATCCTCAATGACTGTGTATGCATCCCCACCCGCACATTTTCCATGAATAAAGGTCGGATGGATAAAATGTATTTTTCCGGCTTCTCTTCCACTGGAATAAAAAAAGCGGTCCACATCGAGAAAGACATATTTCTTCTTGTCTAAAGCGCCTTGAATCATCTCATCCAGCAAAGGGATATCAGATTGCTCAAGAAGCTGATCCTCAAAGCGAAGATAATGATAGAGCTGTTCCGTGTCATATTGAACTTTCGGCAGCATTAATCCTTGTTGCAGCAAGCTTTCAAAATTGTCTTCGGGAAATGTCTGGTTGATGAGTTTTTTCCAGTACTGCGTTTTAAAAGTCAGCGGCAGCTTCTCGAACGATGAATGATGACTAATGAGAATCGACATCAAGTTATTATTGACACAATCAAGCCATATGTCATTATAAGGCAAAATCCGATGGGTAGGTGTCATATGGTCAACTCCCTATGATGAACTCACTTATTAGGTGGATAGCCAGCTCACATCATTTAACGTACCGTCAGGGCGAAGCATAACTTCCTTCGGAAGAGCATGAGACAGAAAATGAACATTGCCGCAGGTTAAGCCATATGCCCCCATATGGGGAAACGCGATCCAATCCCCCGGCTCTAGAGGGGGGAGCATGACGCTGCCTTGCAGCACATCTGCGGGAGTGCACAATTTACCGCAAACATTGTAGGAGATTCTACCTTCTCCTTCACCGGATTCGTATAGCTTGCACTCCCCCGCCTTCCATAGCTGAAGAGGCAGAGGCTGCTTGAAGCTTCGTCCCATCAGGCTGGAAAAAGCCCGGTGGTGGGTTCCCCCATCGACAATGGCGAAGGCTTTGCCTTTGGAGAGCTTGGTGTACAGCACTCTTGCCGCATAAATCCCCATCGTTGCGGCAATTCGCCGCCCTGATTCTACGAATACCATTTCCAATTCCAGATCCCGGTTTCGCTCTAACTCCCCGGCAAGGTACGCCCCGAAAGCTTTGACAGGAAACGGCTCATCGCCTTCAAACATGGGAACGCCGAAACCGCCGCCGAGCCCTAAGCATCGAAGCTGCAGGCCGAATTGGTCTCGCACCTGCCGGGTGAGACCGAACATCATCGGAACGCTCTCCCTATAAAAGTCGAGGTGGAAATTTTGCGTGCCCTGGTACGTATGCAATCCGATCAGCTTTAGCCCTTCAAGGTTAATGGCGGTGTGCACCGCTTCATTAATTTCACTGTCGTCGATGCCAAACTGCGAGGCAAGTCCGACCGATGACATCCGCGAGCCTTTGGTTCCAGTAGACAAATTGACCCTTAACATAACGGGAGCGGCAATGCCAAGCGCAACCGCTTCATCGTGAATGACGAATAGCTCCGGGATGGACTCCGCATTAATCGCGTAGATCCCATGGCGAAGCACATGATGAATCTCGTCCGCGCTTTTGCCCGGTCCGGTAAACACGATGCTGTGCGGATTTACCCCGTTAGAGCGGGCAATCTCATATTCCCCAACCGATGCGACTTCGATCGGCGAACCCCAGCCATTTATGAGACGGCATACCTCCGGATTGGGATTGACCTTCATGGAATAATATAGCGTCACATCTTTGGGTAAAGCGTCCCGCAGCGAAAAATAAGCGGAGGCCAGCTTTCCCTCGTCATATACATAAACGGGTGATCCAAACGGCTTGGCTGCTTCCAGCCAAAAGGGTTGGCCCACTTCCTGCTGATTAGACAGTCGTTGTGAAGCCATAGTCATACGACAGCTCCCCTCCATTCCATGATTGCTTCCTCCAGTCCTTGACGGGCAAGCTTCTCAGCTTCATCGTCCACACCCCAGCTCAGAGTCGAGATCCTGCAAGGCCGGATACGGTCTGCCGATTCCCCATCCTGGTGGAAACCATACACGAATGCCCCGCCTTGTCCGGCAGAGATCCTTATCGATGTCACCTTTTCGGCAAATTCTGCAAATTTGGCCCCAGGGTGGAGCTTGAAATCATAGGATTGAGTCTCCATTCTAGAAACCCCGCGTTCGAGCAAGTGCTTGCGAATCTTAAGCAAATACGTGACCATGGTAAGACGGGCGTTGAGCTCAATAACCGGTATTAAAGTTCCGTCTTCATCCAGTATGGAGTCAACCCCGATGAAACCCTCGTAGCCCCGGGAATGTAAAGATTTACCCAGCTGTTGCAGCTGTTCGGTATAAGCCGCCATCAAAGATTCAGGCAGGTCCGGGTGCAGACGGCTCCCCCTGTACACTCCTGCATCCGTAATTCTCTGCTCGGTCATAGCCAGGATCTCGCAATTGGTTCCCCCCAGCCAGAGCTGTGCCGTCAGATGGCGCTCGACCTGATGCCAGCGTTCCACCGTCACCACCGGTTGCCCGCCTCCCCGAGAGATCTGCCTCTCTAAATATCCCAGCAGCATCTCCAAATCCGGGCCCCGATGGATATGGAACAGCGCTTTACCGGAAGAACCGTAAGCGGTTTTTACAACCAGCCGGGCTCCAGGATGCCTTCCCTCCAACTCGGCGCAAGTACGGCGGATCGCGTCAAGCCCCTCGCATATCTTACCCTCGCTGACTGGAAAGCCGATTTCTTCGCATAATTTACGCGTTGCGATCTTGCTGTTCAGTTCCACGGATAATCGGGCTGGCGGACCGATCCATCTCCCTCCGTTTTCCTTGAGAAACTGCTCCTCCTGCTCGTCCATCAAGTAAGGAACAGCAATCCGGTTGCGAAACTCACCCGTATATTCAGACCGTGCGCCAATCGCAATTGAGGGTAGTGCTATCTTCTCTTCTTCCAAATAAGCTAGGAATTCAGGATCCGGAGCCTCTTTCAGGAGAACAAGATCATCCCGGTCAGCCAAATAAATCTGGTAGAGATCCATTTGCGATACGAGCCGATCTCCGGACGCATTGTTAATATGGGGTAGGCGAATCTCTTGAGCGGCTTTTCCTTGTTCCCAATTAATATTGGAGTACCAGAGCTTCGGTGCGCGCGTTCCGGTCAGATGCTCCACATAAGGTGCGTTATTCATGTTCCCGTCACCTCCACTTTCTCCAGCCTGTGATCCGACTCCAGCCCTTTAAGCCAGCCCAGCTCCGACTTTAAGATTTTAAAGGGTATAGCTCCGAACCATTCCAGAGATACCGGGGCTCGGGTAGGGTCCAAGATAAGGCGCTTCATTATGGCCTGGCAGTCCATTTCTCCATCGGCCAAGGGTACGATACCTCTGCGGCTGCCGCTCGGAGAATATATATTGTCAGGAGAGAATACTTCAAGCCATTGCCGGGATTCCACATTCTTCAGATGGATATTGACAATCCATGGCTTCAAGCGTTCGTAGGCGGCAAGGGGATCAGCGCCCGATTCCCACATGTGCAGAAAGTCCAAATTCAGCTTCAAGGCAGGGTGGCCGGTTTGCCTGAGCAGTTGAAGTGTGGAATCTAAGCCGTCGGCAGCGGTTCCCGGATGAGTCTCAACCACAGTATAGACCCCTTCCCTCTCTGCTGCGGCGCACAGGATATTTAGACGTCCGGTGCAAAGCTCCCAGTCCTTCTCATCAAGAGCTTGACTGCTCAGATTTCCTGCGAAAATCCTTAGCTTATCTGTGTGGAACGCTTTGGCCGCCTGTACGGCTTCCTGCCATTCCTTAAGCAGAACGTCCATTGGGATATTCCCCATGAGAGGGATATAATCGCTCAGCATGTTGATTTCGAGCCCGTAGCTGAACATTTCGTCCAGCATACCTCCCAGCTCCTGTCCCCGTTGGCGAAGCAAAGCCTTGGCATGGACGCCCCACAGTTCTATACCGTTGAAGCCCGTTTCATGAGCATAACGGAGCAACTCCCGGATGGATACCAGCTCGTGCCGAAAAGAAATCGTGCATAGATTATACCGCAGTCAGATCACCGCCTATTCCATTCATCCAGGCCAGGAATTGAAGCTCCGCATCCCGAATTTCCCGCAGCCTGGCAAGAGCCGAGCGCAGCAGTGCTTCGTCCCCGATGTGCTTGCGGTATTTCACAAGCAGGAAATTCAGTGCCGTCCATAACTTCACGATCCCGCTGATCCGGTTCGTCCCTTCCAGCGCCTGCCCCTTGTCCATCACGCCCAGCCGGGCAAAGCTATTCCATATGGAAGACCGGAGCTTGGTTATGGAAGCAATGGCGACCGAGTTCTGGCTCAGCCAGTTCGAGGTTTGTTCCGGGCTTAAAGCTAGAGATTCCTGCAAATCACGGGCAAAGCTGTCCAATGCGGCGGTACCCGAACTGTATTGAGAACGGACATACATGTCGTAGTTTCGCTTGGCTGCATAGGCGAAGATATCACGCTTGCCGGGAGGCTCGAACCCCTTCCCTGCTTGATCCGGCTGAAGCTCGTAGAAAATGATGTCCTCCTCTTCCGGCTCCGCCGATGCCCGCATAAGCTCTTCTCCGGTCAGGAATCCGTTGAAACCGACAATGGGATCGAATACTCTGAAGGCGTTACGCGCTTCATCGAAGCTATCTGCGAGGATATAATGCTCGAATCCGCTCTCCGCCATGCTCAGCATATTGGGAGGGAAAAAATCCAGATCGGCTGGGCGGCATTTTACTACCGCACGGTTCCCTGACTGAACAGACTGCTTTAGCGCCTCAGGTCCAGTTCCCTTGTAAACCAGATGGATGCCGTACAGGAAGGGCAAGCTTTTGTTCAAGCGCACATGCTGGCTCGCCGTAATAATGCGCGATACATAATTGACATTCCAGTAATCCAGCAGAAACAGATCAGGGTTGGCCCCGGACCGGTATAAGTGGGTCATGATGCAGGAAGCTGCACATTCCATCGCCGCCAGCTTCATCATTTCCGGCTTGGCATCCGTCGTATCCGTATGAGACGTCATCTCTTCATTCTCCTTCTTCATTTGAGGAAATTCGGCAAACAAAGGACGGTATTTTGCCGCTGACAGGATCGGCTTCGAGCCTTGAGACGGTTTCTATAGACAATTTCACCGGCTTGCCCGCCGCTTGGTGAAGAAAAGCGGATAGCTTGGTCTGCACGTCCTCGAACTCGCTTGGCGGGGCTTCAGTCGCCAGCCGGACGGAAAAAGAGGTGTACGTATTCTGCACGATCTGAAATTGGCGGACTCCTCTGGCTGCAGCAAGCTCCCAAAAAAACTTGTCCAAATACCGGAAGACGGCGGAATGCACCTGCACTCCAGGCAGCCGAATCTGGGATGTTCGAACGGGAAGCAGCCCAAGAAGGAGACGGCCGGTTTCAGGGTCCCTGCGAATACTTCCGATATCCCCTGTCCGGTAACGGACATAAGGCAGACTCCTCATGATCAGCGAGGTGACCAGCACTTCGCCGAATTCCCCCTCCTCTACATGGAGTCCGGAGGCCGGATCGATAATTTCCACATATACGGCGGACTCATCGATTTCCAGTTGGCCGCTCGGACCTGCGAACGCGATACACCAGAACTCTTCCAAACCGTAATAGTCTACGCATGGAACGCGGAACACCTCTTCAATCCGTTCTTTCTGGGAGCCATGCAGCGTTTCGCCCCAGTTCTGGGTAAACAGGAGGGAAGACGGCAACGAATATCCCTCGTCACGCATATATTCGGCCAACGCGCAGAGAGCGGAAGCTCTCCCCTGGATAAAATGAGGATATTCCCTGATCATCCGTTCTGCATAATGTCTAAGGGACCTGGGCTCCGCCAGCAGACGGTTGCTCAGCAGCATCATCCGGTGCCTGGCCGGCAGCCCCCACTTTTTTCTATGCTTATACAGGGTCAGCGAGAGTTTCCATATTTCCTCCGGGGTTTTCACGCAGCGGAACGGCACTCCGGTAGTTCCCGAGGTGAACGATTCGGTCACTCGCCTTGCATCGGGATGTTCGAAAAGGGCGCGGTTGCCTGCGATCAAGTGTTTGTCTGTCATCGGCAGCTGATGGAAATCAACGTCCGCATAAGGGTTATAAAATGGGTACGTCCGGCGCAATTCGCCGGCCAGCTCTTGCAAATGGCCCGGGGTGAACACTTTCATGAATCCACCTTGCGTTCTACAAAATGCAATACGGCCTGGACGCTTCGGAACGATTCCGGGCGAATATCGTCCACATCCAGCTCAAAGCCGAATGTATCCTCCAGAGCCGACAGAAGCTCCAGGATTTGAATGGAGTCGATTCCCAGATCGTCTACCAAAGCATGGTCCAGCTCGACCTCGCTGGTTAGCCTCTTGGCCACAGCGGCTATCGTTTCTCTCACCTTAAAGAATAGATCTTCATGCTCTATGGACATGATCTTCCTCCTTCACCATAGATTTCAGGGCTTTGCGGTCCAGCTTTCCGTTGGCTGTTCTGGGCAGAGCCGTAACGAAGCGGAATTCCCTGGGACGCAAGGCCGGGGATAGCCGCTTTACGCACCAGGCATGAAGCTCCGGGCTCTTGACAGGTTCTGTGGAAGCCTCGGATACGACCACGGCAATCAGACGATGTCCCCATTGAAGATCTTCTACGGCCGACACCGCAGCGTCCGCCACCCCAGGCAAGCTTAATAGGACGCTTTCAATCGCTTCCGGGTATACCGTTTGTCCCCCGACAAGAAGAGCGTTGTCGGTTCGCCCGGTCAAGTGCAAATATCCATCCTCGTCCAGATATCCGGTATCCCGGGTATGCAGGCCGAGGGGGCCTAGGATCTCGCGGGTGCGGTCCGGATCGTCATAATAGCCGATCATCACATTCGGCCCCCGGACGACCACCTCTCCACTCTCCCCTGTTACCGCCTCCCTTCCGTCCTGAACGATGGCCAGCTCTACACCGTTAATGGGTATCCCGGCGGATTGCGGTTTCGTCCTCAACTGAGCGTAGGGCAAATATGAGACGCGCGGAGAGGCTTCGGTCAGTCCATAGGAGGGCGTCAGCCGCACGTGAGGCAGACGGTCAGCCAAACGAAGCAGCATGACGGCAGGCATCGGGCCGCCGACAATGAGCATCTGCCGGAGCGTGAGCAGATCCTCCGCCGTCCATTTGGCGGAATGGACTAGAGGCAGGACCGCAGACGGCACAGTGCATAAGAAGGTCACCTTGTTCGTACGGACGCACTGGATCATCTCGAAGGGATGCACGAAGCCCCCGCTTAGAACAAGATTGGCTCCAGAGGCCATGGCGGCGAACCATTCCCCAACAATGGTCGAGCAATACCCCAGTGACTTCGAGAGCAGAACGATGTCCCCGTCGCACAGAGTCGTGTAGTCCAGGATCGCGTCCACATTGGACAGCATGTTGCGGTCGCTCAGCATGATACCCTTCGGCTCTCCCGTCGAACCGGAGGAGAGGAATATCATCCGCGTGTCCTCTGGCGGCGTGTACCGGCGTACCGGCCGCGGAGCGGCGGCGATTCCTGCAACCGGTCCGCTTGCCATACCTGCATACAGGCAGAATGGCAACTCTTCCCCTTGCATGTTCCATTCCGCAAGGATTGGAAGCTTCTCTTCAGAGACGAACACAGCTTCGGGTTCAAATTTTCGGATGAGGCGAAGCATGTCCTGTCCTGGCATGTAGCTGTGGATGGGGAGCGGAATGCCTCCCGCCAAAATGACGGCCCCGATGACAGCCAGACACTCCGGCGTCGGAGCCATCCAGACGGCCCCGATAAAATTCGGACGCAGCTGCTCCTGCTTCAGCCGTTCAGCGAGAAGGTCCATGCGGCTTCCGAGTTCCGCATAGCTTGTCCAATCGGACTCGCCGCTTCGTGCCGCGTAAGTGATTCCCCGGTCATGCCTTCGTGCACGTTGAAACAATTCTTTGAGGGTGCCTTTGCCCTTCATGCAAGAACCCCCTCTTTATGAGATGCCTGTCCGGCCACAGATGTATCGCGCTCGAAGGTCGATGCCATAGCATAATATTCAGCCGATTGTTTCATGAGCTCTTCGTGATCGCCTTCCGCCACCAGACAACCGTTCTCCATCACCAGAATACGGTCCGCGTTCATAATGGTTTGCAGGCGATGGGTGGCTACCAGGACCGTCTTGCCCGCCATGACTTGGCGTATGGAATCCATGAGTTCAATCTCCGTAAGCTGGTCCAAGGCGGAGGTAGGTTCGTCCAGGATAAGAATATCGGGATTGTGCAAGAGGGCTCGCGCAATAGCCAGCCTCTGCCGCTGTCCGCCGGATAGCTGGAAGCCTTTATGGTCAATCTTCGTGTTGAGTCCTTCCGGCAGCTGATCCAGCAGAGATCCGAGCCGCGCATTCAGGGCTGCTTGCATGACCATCTCCTCCGTCGTGTCCAAGTTCCCGACAGCAATATTTTCCATAAGGGTACCCCGGAACAAGTAAGGCTCCTGGAACACAATGCCAACCTTGCGGCTGATCGCGCTGCGGGTCATCTCCTCCAGATTCTGTCCGCCGATTCGAATTTCACCTTCGAGCACGGGCATCATCCCAATAAGCGTCCGGAAAAGGGTGGATTTCCCAGACCCGCTTCGCCCGACGAAAGCATAAACCTTGCCCGGAGACAGCGACAGGGATAGATCCTTCAAGATTTCCGTTCCACCGTACCCGACGCGCAGACTGCACACTTCGATATCGGACGACGTTGCTTCAAGCTGAGGCTCCCTAGCAGGCGAAGCCTGCTTCCTCTCGTTTTCCGAATAGGGATCGATCGGGGTCTGGATAAATTGCTCGATTCTGCCCATGGCAACTTCCGCGCCTTGAAGCTCTCTGAAAAAGTTGTTAATCTGCTGTACCGGATTCAGAGCGTTCTGCAGATAGGTTACGGAAGCAACCATCATGCCAACGGTCATCATTTGGTGGAGCACCTGATCGCTGCCGATCCAATAGATGGCAGCCAGGATCAGGCTAATCACGAAACCGCTGATTTGAAACGACATAACGGCATACAGTGTTTCTCGGGTGCTGGCCTTCACCAGCCCCTTGTACATCGTTTCATTCCGCTTCCGTTCCCATCCCTCTAGTCCTAAAGCCCGGATTTCTTGCGAACTTTCGATTGCTTCATAGAGATACGTTCCAATCTCTTCATTATGGGTTCGAACGGCGGATGAATAACGCGCCACAGGGTTGCGGAACAGCCCTGGCACCCATAAGAGGAAGGGGATGCTAAGCGTCGCAACGATGCCAAGCCGCCAGTCCATATAGTACAGGATTCCGAGGGATATCAGCATCATAAACAGCTGTGAGGTGATCTCGACCAGGATGTGGTTGAGGAAATTTCCCATCGTAGCTGTATCCATCCCGAGCAAGGCCGAGAATTTCCCGGGTCCTTCCTTCTGAATTTCCGGAATGGGGATCTGCCGGACATGCTTCAACAGCTCGTTCCGGATATCGAGCATATTACAGATGCCCAGATAGCGGAACAGACCTACCCGGATAAACAGGAACACGATGGAGAGAACACCTATTCCCAAGGACAGGCTAAGCAGCGGGACAATCAGCTTACGGTTTCCGCCAATCAGCACGTGGTCGATCAGATAGGCGAAGATTAAGGGCTGAAGCATGACGAGTCCCAATTGCAGGAACGTGCTAACATAAGCGATCAAGGTTAAATTCCATTTGATCTTCACGTAGGGAGCAAGACGTCGGAACAGTTTAAACGTGTGCATGATGGTTCCTCCCGGCAAAATGTTGAATAAGCGGCTTCACCCTGCGCATCCATTCCTCCGTGTCACCGGGCGGCTGCCAATCCAGAACCGACAGCGGCGATTCACTCAAACAGCCTGTCGCTTCCAATAAGCTGCAATGATAGATTTCGTTCAGCGTGCTCATAGAAGCTTCCAGCAGGGCGCTCTCCTCCGTCTCACCCGCTATCTGTTCAAGGGGAGCATTCAGGAGCCTCCTGATCTGCGGCATGATGGTTCGATAGTCGTACATTAGAGCGCCACGCCGCGCGCCTTGCGAGAGATTGTCGTGAAGCTTCTCATCCAGCAGAACCCCGGTGCAGCTGCGAACCAGCCCGTCCAGATCGATCTTCGGATGTTCACCGGACCAATCTACCTGGACGAAGGAACCGTCCTCGCCGTCAACAAGCAGCTCCCGGAAGCCGTCCCAGCTGGTGCAGACCACAGGAAGACCGTGGGCCTTCGCTTCCAGGAGGTTGAAGCCAAACGTCTCGCCCGGATCGGTGGAGAGGTTGACCAGAAGCCTGGCTTCCCGGAACAGGCGGTCTTTCTCACTCCCGTGGACGGGACCTGTAAACTCCACGGCTTGCTCCAGTCTATATTCCGCTACGAGGGCTTCAAGCCGTTCTTGATACCGGTCCGCTTCCTGCAAAGACCCCGTATATTCTCCGGCAATCGTCAATACAGTGTCCGGGACACGCTGCTTTATTTCCGCCATAGCCTCTAAGAGCACATGAATGTTCTTTACCTCTTCCAGCCGGCCGATGGATAACAGACGTTTACCGGCAAGCGGCCGAACCGGCTCCGCAGCCAGCAAGGTGTCGATGCATAACGGGATCTTATGGGCATGCGCATACCGGGGTGAGAGATTAACCAGCGCCTGTCTGCAAGATTCCGTACTGGCAAGCAGCACATCCTGTTCTGTAATCCAAGGCGCACAGGACAGCCAGGTTGTCAGCCAACGGGCGGATGCGACGGAATGGGCGATAACCATGAAGCGAAGCGGAAGCTTGGCGAAGCTCCGAACCAGCATCAGGAAAGGCATGAAATAAGGAGCGTTCACATAAAGCGTATCGATTCCGTATTCCTCGCACAATCGGGCCAGCCGCTCTGATGCTTGCGGGAGCGAAGACATCGGCTGCTTGGAGAACTGGCGAAGCGAACCCCCGAAGATTCTGGCAAAGCGTACCGGCGGAATGCGGATGAGCTCCGTATATTCAGCCAGATACCCTGTCCATTGGTCATCAATCACCCGTTCGTTCAACCGGGGGGAATGGCCGTCGAAGCAGCCCACCCTAGGTCTGCACTCCGTATGCAAATCGGGGTTTCCAGCGATGATAGACATCGATCAATTCCTCCTTCAGCTGTTGCTCCGTCCTGTGCAGCTGCTCCACCTTATCCACCAGCAGTCCGATTTCCCCGGTTCGTCCCGGCATGGACGTACGGATCGCCAGGTATGCGAGCGTACTCCACATTCTTATGAATCCTTCCAGCTGCTCCTGATACAGCTCCGTACCTTGATTAAGCGCTTCCGAAAAATATTGATACAGCAGCCCGTAGCTGTATTTGCGTTTGGCGAGGATGCCGAGCTGGGATACAGCATCCTTCAAGGCCCCGGGCGGATACATACCCGGCGACTCCACCGTCTGCATAATCCTCCGCCTCACCATGCCGGTTAGCGATCGTTCACCCGGATCGGCCTCTATCGTATCCTCGAAGATTCTCGCCACCTCGTGAGCGTCCGGCGCATGGAGCCATTCGGGATGAAGCAGCAGTCCCCCGCCCAGCTCATTGCTCAGGAAAGCATCGTGTACATGGCTCGTCGACACTAACCCTTCCCATTCAAAATAGCGGTCGTATACCATGAATTGACCGCCCCGCATTCCGTGTACGATGACAAAATGGGGCTGATGCATGGTTTGAAACGTTCTTTTTTGATAGGGAATATGAAACAGGTCGAGCTGTACCAAAACAGGAAGCTCCGGATGACGCCGCAGGACCTCCAGAAACTTCTTCAGGTTGACGAGCTTTTCGGCCCCGTAATCATACCACTCGATGGCCCCTTCCCCGTACAGGCGGGTGAACAGCCGCAAATATTCGGCCGAAGTGACGTCCGCTGAGAAATAGGTCAGCTTGCCGTCCTCCGTAACGCTGAATGGCGCGTCCCAAGCACCGATATAGAGCGGGCGTTCATCCCATCCGGCTTGCTCCAAGCCATAACCGAGTCCGTTCAGAAAGCAATGGGCTTGTTTCACGTCAAACCCCGGTTTGAACGGCCCGTTTGGCCAATATGCGTTGTGCGATCAAACGCGCGGTGGCGAAGTTCTCCTGCAGAAGCTCGTCGTCCTCGTAAAAAATGTCGTACTGCTGTTCAATCTGTATCATCAGGTTGACCAGCAGCACCGAATCCACGCCTGCATCCTCCAGCGGTGCGTCTCCATTCAATTCCTCCGCCAGCTCCGGTCTGGAGGTCAAATCGGCCACCCGATCGATCACGAATTGTACGATATCCTGTTCATTCAAGTTATTCATCATATCCATCCTTTTCTATGATCTTAAGATTTGGTTTCCACTTGGGCGATGTGCGCCCCCTTAAGGGCGTGGATGAAATCGACTAAAGAACCGACCGTTTGGAAGACGGCAGGATCCATCTCCTCCTCAGGCACAGTTACGTTGAACACTTCCTCGATGTATACCACCAATTGGAGTACCATGATCGAATCTACGTTTAAGTCTTCGTACAGCCGATCTTCCTCTTTAATGACGTCCGGGAGAGAGAGCTCCAATTGTTCGGACATGAGCTGCCTCAGTTGAGATACCGTTTGTTCCTTATCCATGAATACCATACTCCTCTTCTACCAATTGTTTTCGCATAACCTTCCCTGTACCCGTCTTCGGAATGTCCTCCGTAAAAGCAATAAAGCCCGGAACTTTATAAGCAGGCAGAAACCGCGCGCACCACCTCTTCACCTCCTCCTGAGACAGCGCATCGCCCTTCCGGACAATTCGTGCTTTGACAGCCTCCCCCCAAACGGGATGCGGAGCCTTGTGCACGACAGCTTCCTGAACGCCGTCCAGCCTTCGGATGACATCCTCCACCTCGGAGGGAGCTACCTTCAGTCCTGACACATTAATCAGATCATCCATCCGGCACTGAACATGAAGCCTGCCGCCCGACCAATATCCCAAATCTCCGGTATGAATCCGGCGTCCGCCTGTGGCAATGATGATTTCATCTGGCTGCTCCCGGGTTCCGGGCCTTTCAATGGCCATATGTTCCAGCAAAATCCCGGCATCCGTGGAATCGGAGGGCCGGTCGCCAAGCGAGATGCAGCCCGCCTCAGAGCACCCGTATTGCTGGATCACCTCCACCCCTGCACCCCCAAGCCTGTTCAGCAGTTCTGCAGACATCGGGGAACCAGAGGATACCAGCTTTCTAAGAAGCACCTTCTCTCTCATCAGACTGAGCAGAATTTGAAAGAGGAAGGGCACCGCATACACCACATGGCGATCATGCTGCTGCATGAGATGCAGGGCGAATTTGGGGTTCTTGTCCGTCACGATAACCGGCTCTACACCGCGCTTAAGTGCGGAAAGCGTGCCTGTGATGAATCCGAAGGAATGGGACACGGGCACCAGAATGATCGGTGTATCCTCCCCGCTGCAGGGCAGCAGCTTATTGTAGGCCTCGATTTCCATTTGCACATGAGACCAAGACCGCTGCACTAGCTTGGGAGCGCCGGTCGTGCCGGAGCTGAATTGAAGCAAGGACGGCTCCCCATGAATCCGATCCAGGCTTGAGTGTAGAGGGTGAAAGACGGCGCTGCCTCCCGCGTCGGTCAGCAGACCCGTACAGCCTGCGTCTTCGGCTTGACGGAGAGCGCTTTCAATCGGAGTATCGCCGTTGATCAGAAGCACCGAACCCTCATTCCTGATCATCAGCTCCGTGGCGGCCAGAATATTCGCCGGCTCCTTCATGCATACAGCGGTCCGCCGTTCCTTCCAAACCGAGGAACCCAATAATGCGTATATCGCGTTTATTCGACGTTCCAGTTCATGCTGGTCATAATGTTCTTTATTAACAATGAACATGGGGTCTCCTTTCCCATGAGATTTTTTTACTTCTTTGAGTATTTTCGCCACATAACGACGTTTTCCTTCCCTTGTAATCAGGATTGCTAAAAAGAGACCCTTCCGGCTGGATCTTGCTCAGCCGAAAGGGTCCGCATGTTTCTGTTTACGCTTTTACTTAGCGAGATATTCGATGAACTTTATAAAGATAGTAGCTACTTCAGCGCGGGTGGCATTGGCTTGGGGGGCAAAGAAGTTGCCTGGCTTGCCTGATACAATTCCGATGCCCTGCTGTGCCTGAACGGCCTTCAACGCCCATGAGCTGATCTGACTCTCGTCCGCGAAGGACTTCGATTGACTTTCAGGTATCTCATAGCCCTTGTACTTCATGTAATTGTACAGCATCACCAGCATCTGCTCGCGTGTAATCGGTGAATTGGGTTCAAACAGGTCTGCGTTTATACCGTTGACGATGCCGCTTTGGGCCGCCCACTCGACTGCCGCCGTGTACCACTGCCCATCCGTCACGTCGCTAAAACGGGAATTCGTGTAGCTGGAGCGGTTTACGTTCTCAAGATTGGCCAGTACCTGCACGTACATCGCACGCGTCATTGAGGTGCCCGGTGAGAACGTTGTGGACGTCGTGCCGTTGAAAAGACCGTATGTGTAGGCGGAGTTTACGTAGCTGTAGAACCAGTCGTCCATGTTGACATCCGTGAAAGGATTGCCAGACACCACGAGGAAGCCCAGCGGGGTGTCGTCATCGAATACAAATTCCGTACCCTCATGGATGTTCAGCGGCATGCTTTTGTCTAAGCCGGCACTCGCGCCGCCGTGTAGTGTCACTTCGGCGCTCTTGCCCGCCGGAATGGTCACCTTACCTTTTGAGTCTATAGTCGTGCCTTCGGGTACCTTAATCTTCGTCCCGCCCTTGGTCGTAATCTCGCCGCCGCCGGGCAGGATGGTATTGCCGTTCTTGTCCGTGACCGCGGGCTTATCCTTCGGTGTGTTCACTGTGTAGGTCGGCTTCAACGATCCAGTGACTGTCCCGGTGCTGGTATTGCCCGTATTGCCCGAACTGCTGGTATTGCCGGTATTGCCACCAGAAGCACCGGGTACGCTCGTTTTTCTCTGCGCGAACATCCAATCAAAGACGTCAGTGTAGTCGTTGTTCCAAGTCGGCAACTTAGAGGACTGCGCTGTAGGCTTAAGGCTCCACTCCTTGTTGGAACCTACATTGGACAAAGTATCTGTGTACCCTGAAATATTGTTCCACAGAACTGAAGCTTCCATCTCATGGCCGGAAGGAATCCAATTGGTTCCATTAACAGGCGCTTCCGCCTTGGTCCATTGGTCATAAGGCCAAACGAATATTTCATTTCTGTCGATGAACGTGTGCCTAGCGTTTTCCAATAGGGGCATTATATTCGCTATATAAGCTTCCGCCCCTGTTTTTATTGTTGAAGAATCAGTAGTGTTAACGAATGACCAGTATGCAAAGCTTTTAAGAGCTTCGGCTTGTTTCGCGTTGATTGATGGTGGATAAGACATAGGCGCCGCGGCTGCGAGCAAATCGGGATATGTCGTCAAGAAAGTATTCGTATAAGCGGATCCCATAGAGAAGCCAGCCATGTAAATACGGTTGGGGTCAACAAGTCCCTTACTTACCAGATCATCGATATAAGCCTTTAAGGTAGCGGGTGTTGCCTGAACGTTGTTTTGCGCCCGCAGAGCGATGATATGACTAGCGTATTTAGCGTTCTTCTCCATTTTTTTCATAAGCGCGGTGGCTCCGTTGGCGGACCTGATGGGCGCAAAGGTATCCCCGTCCTGTGTACCGCCGCGGGTAGAACCGTGAGCGTAGATGTAAAGGGGAAGCCCTTTTACCGGAACGCCGTTGCCGTCCTTATAAATATAAAGTCCATACTGCATCGCTTCCGCTTTGTCAATTTTGGGACCCACTTCAAATTTGTCGATGATTTCATTGACGGTACCTGACTGTGCGAAAGCCGACTTAACAATGGCAGCCTTGCCATCAAGCTTGATATCGCCACTAGATACAATGTTGTAATTCTGGACGGTGGATTTGGATGCTTCCAAAGTGGACTGTCCGCCGGTTAATGTCCAAAATTCCAATTCTACAACGATGTAGCGGCCTTTAGTAAGTCCAGCTTGATAATCAGGGGAGTTCTGGTTCACACCCTTATACCCTCTGGGTCTAGGTTGGTCATTGACGTATACTCTATTGACGGTGCGTGTGCCTTGATATGCCAGGCTACCGCCCAGCAAAGTATTCCTCGCCGATACTGTAAACAGGTTTGAACTAAGGCCGGCACCCACAGCTTCATTTCCCGCACCCAGATCAATGATGACGGCTGTGGTAAATTCTCCGGTGGCAAAGTTATCATTGTATACGATAAAGTTAAGTAACGTTGCGGCAGGATCGGGTTTGAATGTAACATGGATTACCTTGTCATCGGTGTTCACGTTATTCAAGGTATAGGTATTGTTTGCAATCTCTACAGACTCTCCATTTACAGTTACAGTATCCACGACATAACCGCCGATCGGTGTGAATGTAAAGGATTGGCTTCCGCCGTCAGCTACCCGAATCAAGCCGGATGGCGAGATGGTGCCGTTTAATCCTGCCGTGGCGTTAACGGGGTGTCTGGTTACCGTGGGGCTCCCAAGCAGCAGCAAGCTATTTTTGAAGCTGTCAGAACTGCCATAACCCGCGTCGGGCTTACCTAAAGCGGATACAACCTCATAACGGTCATTGCCTGCACCAGTTGAGTTATTGATATACACATCAAACGTAATCGGGGAATTGCTTGTGAATTCAATGGTTCTTCTAGGTATCTTCACTTCCGCGATATACCCGGTATCCGTTCGTGTAACTGAACCGTCGCGGCCCTCCGCGGCTTGACCTGAGAAAATACCGCTTGCGCCAATACGCCACTGGTTTGAGCCATTTCTTCCGTCACCGACATAAAATTCCACGCTGTCGGTCATGTACTCAGTGCCAGGCGTGTGACCGGTGCACACATTCGGATCTGTAACCACAACGCGTGCATACAGGAAGTCTTCGTCCCAAAATACTTTGGCTTTGCCGGTGGCCTTGGGGCCTATTTTCTGGTCGGGTGCGCTACTGTTGTTGATGTCAAACTCCGCAGCTTGTTCCCACAGTTTGTCGTTAGTGCCCAATACAGGTGAACCGTATCCGGCAACAGGCCGATGGTTTGCTGTGGTCTGCGCGAACATCCAATCAAAGACGTCAGTGTAATCATTGTTCCAAGCCGGCAAGTTAGAGGACTGTGCTGTTGGCGCTATGCTCCAAGTCCCCATCGTTATGTCATTGTAAAGAACAGCCGCTTCAACTTCATGCGCCACCGAATCACTCAGGGCAGGTGAATGGTTCGGATTCGGTTTCTGATTCGGCTGATCAAATTGATTGTAAGGCCATACAAGAGCCTCATTGCTCTCAAAGCGCGAAGCTTTCGCGTTGATCATTTTTGGCATATTGGTGTTTATGAAGTTAGCGAGGTTAGTCTGGTATACTCCAACGTTATACTCATTGATAAACATCCAATAGGCCAGGTTGGTGTGAACGTAGTTGGCGTTCGCGTTCGGTGAGCCGCTTACCGGAGACATAGGTGCGGCGGACGCGAAGAAGCCGGGATAAGCGTTAATTAAGCTGTTCGTATACTGACCGCCCCATGAGAAGCCCGCCGCGTAAATACGGTTAGGGTCTACTGCACCGCTGGCAACCAGGTCATCTATAACCTTCTTAACATTGGCTGTGGAGGGAGTACTCGTGCCATTATAGGAAATATTCAGGATATGGCTGGCGTATTTCTCGGGATCTTTTTCCATTTTCTTCATCAGAGCGACCGAGCCGTTCGCGGATTTCATCGCCGCTTTTGGGTCAGTCGCAGCGCTTGTGCCGCCGCGTCCCCTGCCGTGGGTATAGACATACAGCGGCAAGCCCCGCGACACTTCACCGTTTCCATCCTTGTGAAGGTAGAGCGCGCGATTGACCGAATTGCCCGTAGGTGCTGTAAATTGATCAAGGATCGGATTCACAACTTTGTCCTGTTCAAAAACCGCGTAGTTAAGCGGATCCCCTTCTGTCAGTGGGATCTCGCCGTTTTGGACGACGCTGTAAACCTGTTTTGTTGAGTTCATGTTGCCATCCAGTGTTATATTGCCGCCGCTCTCTGAATAAAACTCAAACTCAACTACGATGTAACGACCGCGTTCCAGTCCCTCCTGATAATCCGGTGAACGGCTTACCGTCCCCAGATAGCCGCGTACCTTCGGTTCGTCATTGGCGTATACCCTAGTGATCTTGCGCGTCCCTTCAAAGGTTACCGAGTCGCCGTTCAGGGTCGTGTTCCTGGCCGAGACGGTAAACAAGTCCGGATTAAGCTTGGAGCCTTCCGCCGACTTCCCTTCGCCTAAGTCAATGATGACAGCCGTCGTGTACTCGCCACGGGCGAAGTTGTCATTCCATACGATAAAGGGGAGCAACTCCGCGGCTGAATCATTTTTGAAAGTCACTTGAAGGGTATGGTTAGCGACAACATTTGAAAAGGTATAAGTGCCATCATCGGATAGAGCTGCGTCCTCTCCGTCAACCTTTACGGTATCTACAATTTTGCCGTAATCGGGGGTAACCGTAAAGGTTTTGTCTGAGCCGCTAGCTATTCTCAGAACATTGCCGGGTGCGTTCGGCGTTATTCGGCCGCCCGATTCCGCCGTGGCGGTGATTGAGAATCTCTCGTCCGCTCCACTAGCGGCAATGAGATTCAGGCTGTTTGTATAAGAAGCAGCATTGTTGTAAGCCGCATCCGGAGTTCCGAAACAGGAAACGACTTCATAGCGGTCACCGCCCTTTTCCGACGAGTTATTGATATAAACTTCAAAGGTAAACGGGCCTGCCTGCAAGTTCAAGGTTCTTTTAGGTATTCTCATCTCCACGATATATCCTGTGTCCGTGATCTCAGTCCACGCAGCTCTGCCCTGAGCGTTTTGCCCTGAAAACACGCCCGTTGCGCTGATGCGCCATTGATTCGCACCTTGGGTTCCAGCGCCGGCATAAAACTCCAGGCCGTCGTACTGATAATCATTGCCGGGTCCTTGATATAGATTGCTGTCCTCCACGACTATGCGGGCATACAGGTAGTCTTGGTCCCAAAGAATCCTGGCTGTGCCTGTGGAATGGGGCCTGGGGTCGCCGGGCACAGTGCTTTTGTTGATAAGATGCTCCATTGTCAGGGCCCACAGCGGGTCGTCTGACCCGAGTTCGGGAGTTCCAAAAATGGCGGTCGGCGTTTCATTTGTCTGCAAGCTTGTAAGAGCTGTAGAACTGCTGTCGCCATTAAGTGCTTCTGTATACTCGTTGTTGTCAGTGGCGGCGGCAAAGCTGGCAGGCATTAGTGACGCCACCATTAGCAAGCAACAGAGGAACGCGAGCACTCTGCCAAATCGTTTTGACATCATTGAAAATCCTCCTTTTTCTCGATCCGTGCACCCACGGCTTACCCATATCGTAAACACCAAGGCTTCAACAGCTTACTTCATCGCAGCGGAAATAATAGCGCTTTCATAATTTCCTCCTCCGTAAATTTGTTGTTATTTCACCCTATGCAGAATTTCACAATTTATTCAAATATCAATCAACAGTGTTGTTATCGAATGTTTATAGTTTCTTATATAGATGCCAACTTCATCAATAATTGCTGAACCCAAGTTTGATTAGATATTCATCAAATCGGCAATAGGATCAAGTTCTTGTCCTGAGATAAAGACAAGGTGATTGATGGCAGCTTAATTCAGTGGTTAATGAGGGATGATGATAGCTTGCATAATTATTATCGAATTGTATGTTATGAATCAATTCTCCAGATCTTAAAATATAAAAAATTAAAAATCCATTATCAACAGCGTAAAGGCTGGACGGAAAACTTTCGTTTTCTCGCCCAGCCCTTTTATTTAAATGACTTTTTGGACAGCCCCTTGTCAACAGGAAGACTACGAAAAAGTGTACTTCAACAGTAGCACCTGTCGCTATTCACGAAACAAACTGCTTCCGTTCGTCAGTAAAAAGTATTTTCGTATAACTTCCCCGTATGCGCATCAAGCACTTCGGGCGTCCGCTCGTACTCGCTACCAATCATTCGATACACTAGTTCGTACGGGGCCTCTTCCGCCCTAGCATTGTGCATCCGTTCCCATTGCAGACGCAGCTTGGCCTGTGCCGTCCATCGGAGGATGGCTGTCTGGGAATCAAATGAAGGCACGGTCTCCAGCTTCTTTAACTGTTCTGGCCTTATGGAGGGGGACATCAAACTTTTGACCCTCCCATTAGAGCGGTCAACAGCTAGTTGATAGCATTCATCCCTGACAGATACGTCTTGAACATATACACCAAAGCGAATGATTTCCAAACGATCTTCGTCGTCGGTCTCTTCAGTTAGAAGCTTGAGATACGGCAACATTTCGGCTGCTAGTCCTCGGACATAGTCCATAGCTACTTCTATACATGCGTCTCGATCCCAGGTTAATGGAGCTAGTTGATCTGGCTTAACATGCGAAACAAAGTCAATCAGTTGTCCGGTTTGGCTGTCTACTCGCGCCTTAACCGCTCCCTCCATCTGATCAGCCCAATAGGCCTTCCAAGACCGGTCATTCTTGGCTGGACGCTCTTCATTCTGTTGCTTCCACACCATCAACTTGGTGTTCGAGCCAATATTGTCGTCTTGTACTAACTGAAATTGTTCCTTGTCTACGCCAATCCACTCTTCTAGGCTTCGTGCGGGCGGGAACTCACCTGGCCACTCGTCCAGAGTTCTTGGGTCAGAAGGGACAGCTTCTGCCCTATAGGCTGTCGGAACTTCCTCCTGTGATGATGCAGTATAGAGTAGTCCTCTACTTCGAGGGGCGTAAACAAGATGGACCTGATCGTCACCATCCGTGTACACGGCTTTGTCCAATACGCAATATTCCACATGTAGCAAAAAATTCTCCTTCATCCACGCCATCTGTTCCTCTTCTGGTGTGATCATGGTTGGGAGTGCTGGCCCTGGAACGGTTCCGTAGTACCTAAATCCGACCACGCGACCGCTGGGGTGAACCATAATGAGGCATCCCGTCTCAGGAAGCGGCAGCCCCATCGCCTTCTGCTGTCGTGTGTACCCAAACATCCCTTCCATCCACTCCATCTCACAATACGGAAAATCACGCAGTGCGCCGGGATAATGATCTTCCAGGAATTGCTCTGCCTGCTGTTTGAGCTCCTCCTCAGATAGCCGTGTCCCGTTGTCCAATGAGGCCCAGGAAATGGCATAGTCTAGCAAGTTGCCGTCCCTGGAGAGTGTAGCAGAAACGGCGTCATCACTCCCCGTTTTAACCCATAAGAATCCCGCTTCTCCCTTCCCTGTTCCCCTCATGGTGTTCTCTTGATAGTCATTGACGATCAAATCATAATCCGGTGAAACGGCAAACTGGTGCTCTGCCTGTTGTCTTAACTGCAGGCGTAATGTATCCAGGTCTCGTTCGGGAAAATCTTGAGCCATTTCGTTGCGCAAATGCTCCAGCCCCTTCCGTAATTGTGTTTTTACAGTACCTAATGGCATGTCCAGGAGATGGGCGATTTGCTGCTGGGTCAGGTCCTTCTTATATTTTAAGAACAGGAGCTGACGCAGCTTCGGATTCAGACTGGCCAATGCACGCTCCAGATCCAGGGTTTGATCGATATCATTAACGACCAATGGCTCTTGCGTCTGCGGGTCTTCGCTCAGGTGAACACGCTTGGATTTCTTCAAATGATTGAGCGCCCGGTTCACCACAATTCTGGTAAGCCAGCTCTCAAACGCTTCGGCTTGCTGCAGCATATGCAGTGACTCATAAGCCTTAACCAGGGCATCCTGAACGATATCCTCCGCATCTTTGGACTCCCGTACATAATGGCGAGCCACTCGGTGCAGCTTATCCGTTCGATCCTTTATAAGAGAAACGAAGGCATCGTGATCTCCGTTTTGTGCGGCATTGATTTGTTGCTGTGCATCGATCATTGTCGTTCACCTCCTGTTATATAGACAGCTAACTCGGGGGTTTGGATTTAATTAATGTAACATTATTCTGGAACTGACCGATCAAGTGACCACCCGCATGCGGCAAGCACGGGTGCCAAAGAGGAGTTACTCTTGGCGTGTTCCTGCTGAAGCTCCTTCATCCACTGAAGCAGTTCTTCCAGCCCGGTACGGATATTGGAGAACACACAGTCCTTTGTTAGACCACCACATATACATGCTGGGATTCGGGCAGTATTGAACTTCGCTTTATGTGGCAAGCTCGTCCGTCCCAGTATACCTTGTATGTGATTTATGTCCGTCATACCGTGGGTTTACCTCCAGCTTCCTTAAAATCCTGCCTCACGGCGGACACCCTTGCCTTTAGCTAACAGTTCCTCTTGCCAAGCCTGTAGCGGACTTTCACCGCCAAGTTATCATCCATGCCAGGCGCACCCAAAAAACCGACCTAGTAATAAAGGTCGGGTTTAATTTGGAATTTTAGCAAAAAAGATCTATTATACTTTACCTTCAATCAGTTCATGATAATTTACCATTATAGTTTCTCTCCTGTCTCATTAGCAGCAGTTACTCCACTATCGTGACTATTCACCCGTTTCAGCAAATTGTTTGATGCGCTCTCCCACTTGATCACGAACCTGCTGGAAGACTGCCCACTTCTCTTCATCTGTTCCTTGCGCTTTTGCCGGATCATCGAATCCCCAATGCTCACGTTTCACCTGAGGCGGGGTAATGGGACACTTATCTGCTGCATCTCCACATAAAGTAATGACGAGATCAGAGCTGTTCAGCAGCTGCGGATCAATAATATCTGACGTTTGACCTGAGATATCTATACCTACTTCACTCATCGCTTGAACGGCTTTCGGATTCAACCCATGAGCCTCAATGCCTGCACTATACACATTCCATTCATTGCTCAAATATTTCTTGGCCCAGCCTTCGGCCATCTGACTCCGGCAGGAGTTTCCTGTACACAAAAAGTAAATGGTTTTCTTATCCATGAGTCGCATTCTCCTTTGATTTTAAAATAAGGTCAATGTTATATATAGACCAAGCAGTGTGATGAACAGCGTAGGGATGGTCAAAATAATCCCTGTTTTGAAATACGTGCCCCAGGATATCTTTACTCCTTTGGTGGAAAGCACATGCAGCCACAGTAAGGTAGCTAGAGAACCAATCGGTGTTATCTTTGGTCCCAAGTCAGAGCCAATAACATTCGCATAAATCAAGGCTTCCTTAATCAGTCCCGAGGTATGCGTAGCATCAATAGCCAGCGCATCAATCATAACCGTAGGCATGTTGTTCATTATGGAGGAGATGATTGCAGCAATAAAGCCCATCCCCATCGTTGCGGTGAACAGTCCCTGATCAGCCACAGCTTGAATGACGTCAGCTAATACATTCGTAAGGCCCGCATTTCTCAGACCATATACGACAACATACATGCCGATGGAAAAGAACACAATGGCCCAAGGTGCCCCCTTCACCACTTCTATTGTGGGGACAGCAGGACTTTTCCTTGCCATGAGCAAGAAAAAGATCGCGATGATACCCGCCACGACAGATACCGGAATGTTCAGAAATTCACTGACAAAGTATCCCGCAAGCAGAACCGCAAGTACAAACCATGATAAATTAAACATCTGCTTGTCTTTAATAGCCGCTTCAGGTTTTTTTAGCTGGGAGCTATCGAAGTTTCGTGGGATACTTTTACGGAAAAAGAGATAGAGCACACTGATGCTTGCCCCTAAGGAAAATAAGGTAGGCATTAACATCCGTCCGCCGTATTCCATAAAGGTTAGCCCGAAAAAGTCGGCCGATACGATGTTCACCAGATTGCTTACAACCAGGGGCAATGAGGTAGTATCTGCTATAAACCCGCTGGCAATGATGAACGGAAAAACCTTTTTCTCATCAAAATTCAGCGCACGGACCATAGCCAGCACAATCGGTGTTAGAATGAGCGCTGCTCCGTCATTAGCAAAGAATGCCGCGACTACAGCACCAAGAATGATGACATAGATAAACATCCGCATTCCATTCCCGCTAGCAGCTTTGGCCATATGTAAAGCAGCCCATTCGAAGAATCCAATTTTATCGAGGATTAACGAGATCAAGATGATTGCTACAAAGGCCAGTGTGGCATTCCACACAATCAGCGTAACATCCAGAACATCATTCAAGCTGACGACACCGGCAATTAAAGCGAGTAACGCTCCGCCGCAGGCAGACCATCCAATGGACAGATTTTTAGGCTGCCAAATGACAAAAATCAAAGTGACTATAAATATCAGACTTGCCAGAGCTACCAATGGTATTCCCCCAGTTTATGTCTAACTCCACCCATCCGAGCACTCCCTTCAAAGAGTTAAGTTTAATCTCAGGCATCATTATATAATTATATACTTATATATTCAATAGAAAACTGTCATTCGCAGCAAACAGCATTAGACGGTTTATTCAAATGCAATAAAAGGTCACTCGCATTCGGGGTAAGATTTAGGATGACTTTAACATGGGGTTTATCTACTATATTTAAAGAATAATAGACCCACTGCCCCCTTTTCTGTTCCTTTACCAATCCGCTGCTTTTTAATTTACGCAGATGCTGACTAACGGCTGGCTGAGAAATGTCAAAGAGATCCACGAATTCACATACACACCACTCTCGCTCTTTTAAAAGAATTAGAATTGTGAGACGTGTTTTATCTCCAAGGAGCTTTAAATCTTCTGCAAGATCATTTAATGTATCCAATTTTGAATCTCCTCTCTTCGTATATAAGACAATACTTATATTCTAAAACCTTTATCATCAATTATCAACTAAGCAAAATATATATTTGCACTTTGCAACTAAATGCAGTATAACTAGTTCAAGAGGTGAAAACAATGGAAACTCCAAGAGAACTACTCCAAATCATGAGTCGGCGTTTAGGATTACTCAATAAGGATTGCTGTAGCGTAGGAGGATGTAATCTTTCCGCTACCCAAAGTCATCTGTTATATGAGATCGATCGGAGTCACAATCCTTCCATGCAACAAGTCGCCGAAACACTTGGCACAGATATTACAACCTTCAGCAGACAAGTTCAATCTCTGGTGAAAATGAATTTGGTTAAAAAGACATCTGATCCCTCAGATCGAAGAATTTATAACCTGTCACTCACTCCTGAAGGTAAAATGGTAGCTACAACTATTGATCAACAAATGAATGAATACCTGAACGAGGCCTTCTCACACATGAGTGAGTTTGAAGTAGAAACATTACTACGGTCCATTAAGCTTTTCAACGAATCTATGGGAAAACTCAGCAATTGCTGCGCACCCGTAAAAGGTTGACCTTCTCTTCTATTTTACTTGTATATTGCAAATTATTTCAGCTAAGGAGTGTATAATCATGAGCAAGCTTACTAATGATCAGATCCGCCAAAATGTACGGGGACGCTATCAAAAGATTGCTGTAAGAAACGTTGAGACTTCTCCTTCCAGCCGAACTTCTGCTGACAGTAGCTGCTGTGACTCCACATCTGATTTCAGTGCCATATCTTCTAAGTTAGGCTACTCCAGTGAGGACCTCGCTTCAGCTCCTGAAGGCGCAAATTTAGGTCTTGGTTGCGGTAATCCGCAGGCTATTGCTGAACTGCAGGCGGGTGAACATGTTTTGGACCTTGGGAGTGGCGGCGGATTTGATTGTTTCCTGGCTTCCCGGCAGGTAGGTAATGAAGGCCTTGTAATAGGTGTGGATATGACACCTGAGATGATCAGTCGAGCAAGAGATAATGCCCTTAAAGGTAAGTTTAGTAACACCGAATTCAGATTGGGCGAAATAGAGCATCTTCCCGTTGCTGATCATTCGATCAACGTCATTATCTCCAATTGCGTGATTAATCTCTCCCCAGATAAACAGCAAGTATTCCGTGAGGCTTATCGTGTTCTTCAGCCTGCTGGTCGTCTTGCCATATCAGATATCGTAACTACAGCTGAGCTTCCTCCTGAGATCAAAAATGACCTGGATGAATTATATTCCGGTTGTATCTCAGGCGCCTCTTCCATTGCCGATTTGGAGGTAATGCTCCAGGAATGCGGCTTTACTGATATCAGCATTGAGCCAAAGGACGAATCTAAAACATTCATCAAAGATTGGGTTCCAGGTGCGAACGTTGACCAATATATCGTCTCTGCTGTAATTAAAGCGAGAAAGTAATTTTAAGGGGATGTTTATGTGATTAGTACACTAACTGTTCGTCAGGCCACACCTGAGGATATTCAAAGCATTCTTCGTATCTACAATCAGGGGATCGAGGATCGGATCGCTACACTTGAAACAGAGACGAAAGACTCCTTATATATGGAATCATGGTTCAACGATCACCAAGGCCGTTTTAGCGTTTGGGTTGCTGAACGCGAAGGTGAAGTCGTGGGCTGGGCCTCACTGAACCCATATTCCCACCGTTGCGCGTATAACGGCGTCGCTGACCTTTCTGTATATATTGATCGAAGCTTTCGTGGGCAAGGTGTAGGCAGCTCCCTCCTGGAGTCCTTACACAAGGTAGCAAAGGAAAATAGCTTTTATAAAATTGTTCTCTTTACCTTTCCGTTTAATGAGAGTGGTCAAGGATTGTATCGAAAGATGGGCTACCGGCAGGTTGGTGTATTTGAGAAGCAAGGAGTGATGGACGGAGCGTTTATTGATGTGATGATTATGGAGAAGCTACTATAAAAATGAAGATTAAAAGGAGAAGTTCCACCCGCAAACGGAGGAACTTCTCCTTTTGATCTATTCCTACAATCTCACTTTCATGGAGGCTCCGCATATCGGGCTAGGAAACAGGAGGATCTTAAACATTCGTCCTTTACCTTCTTGTGCGATTTCAGTATAGCGTTTATGGCGAGTTAGGAGTTTTTCTCAGTTTCCGGACCTCCATAGTGTACTATCATCTCTGGCGAATTTAATTGGCGAAGTAAATCTAGATCGCCTTCATTCCAGAGTTCAATTATTAGCTTTTGGGTATCACGTTGTTCCGTAATGTTACTCACCTCACTGTTTTATATCTGATCTTAATATCATGATTAAAGAAGCATTAAGATTCATTTAGCCCCATTTAGGTTGCATTAAAAAGTTAATAAATACGCGATAACTTCAGAAAATCGGGGATGAATGCGAGATTACAAGGGATTTTCTTCATTTTTATATCCTATAGAGTCTTATTTAGTCTCCTAGAGACCTTTCAGCATTTTACAAACAGTGATGCTCAGCGTAAGATTCCTTTTAACAAATGCTGAATTCCCGTCAGGCGGGAAGCGGGGGAACCAAATGGCTGTGGCCAGCCGAAATGGGGTGAATCCAAAGAAGATTGAACTCTTCACTGGTAGGACGACTCTCACTGTCCGAATCCGTCAGCTAACCTCGTAAGCACTGGAGAGAGCCTGCATTAACCATGCTTTTTTGCTGCGATCCCGCAAAACCTTTCCATTACACTTGTCCATCGTACAGAAAACCAAATATTCCGTTTGGCTTGAGCATGCTGCTGTATGTGAGAATGAAGCTGAACTGACAGCCTATGTAGCCACAGCTGAGCAGACCCATAATCTACAGCGTTATATGAAATCTATAGACAACCTAGGAGGCATTATTCATGATTAACGCCAGACTGTCACGAATCGAGTTGTTCGCATTTAGCTGCCGCCCTTCCTTCATGCATATTTCAGAGCCTTACGGATGCTGGTATGGGGTGTTGAAGTTAACCTTCGGAGGACAGATCAGCTATGGGAATTGCATTCTTTGTGCGGGTGACAATGCGGTGGATTTAATCAAATGGGGCTCTTTTCTGAAAGAGATATGTCATTGTACTGCAGAAGAAGCCACAGAATACGTCCGGATGCACGGACAAGAATGGGCTCCCAATCAACTTAACATGATCAAGACTGCACTCGATAGTATGTTCATTCAAAATGACCAAATCCGAATGAAGGTAGGAGCCGGATCGGAGCGGTATCGCCATCAAAGGACAGAGCAAAGAATCCATTCAATTAATACGGTGAAGAGTCATCTGAATCCAACCATTTTATTTGCAGAATCGGTATCCTATTATTCACTGCTATAGACATGATCAATTTAAATTATCAAAACTCCAATTGGTCAAAAATCTTAACGAAGATTTTCGCAATGTTCTTGGCATCATCGATACCTCTATGGTGAGTACCTTCAAGCGGCAATTCAAGCATAGTCAAGGCTCTCTCCATGCCTACGCCCCGCTTGCGGTCATTTTCCCAACAGGTGGCTTCCAGATCAAAAATGATATAGTTCATATCTGCTCCTTTTGAAATTCGAATCGATAGACCCATCGCTCCGGGCCTATGTCTTTTGTTATACTTCCAAGTGAGGTTTATACATCTATTTTCATTTCGCACTTTAACCCATACAGAGGAGCGCAAAGACATGAACTTTTTCAAAAAGCTGTTTGGCGGCAAAACCATGGGCAAATCGGAAGACGGTACCACCATTTATGGTTATGACGCTCCGGATGAGGAGCAGATTACACCTCCCGCCAATATTTTGTACATGGAAGATTTAAACGAACATTTTAATCGGGTCTTTCCAAACCGGGAAAGCGGCGTGTTCCATGAGCTGATTTCAGACATCGTACATATTGATGTGAATATTATGGAAGCGACACCTGATGAGCCATACCGGGTGCTGTACACCAATGGGATGAGCGATCTGCCCATGACGCTCCCGCAGGAGATCCGTGAAGAGTACAAGCATCTGGAACGCGCGGAGCTGATGATGTTTTTGCCGGCGGACTGGCCGCTTACGCAGGAGGATTTCGAAGCCGTGGAGAACTATTGGCCCATCCGGCTGATGAAGACGCTGGCCCGGTTCCCGCATATGTATCAAACTTGGCTTGGTTACGGCCATACGATCCCCAACACGGAGGATTACGAGCCTTATGCGGATAACACTGAGCTGTCCGGCGTGATCCTGTATGCTCTGCCGGAAGAGGTTAGCACCGTCCATACAAAAGACGGCAATCAGGTTCAGGTTTATTTCCTGGTTCCGCTGTTCCGGGAGGAAATGGAATTCAAGCTGGAGTCCGGGATGGACGAGCTGATGGCCAAGCTGTTCGAGCTTCCGGAGGATTTCCTCATTCTGAATCCGAATAGACACAACGCTTGTAAATAACTGCCCGGATGAACGGGTTAGAAACAGCTTTAAAAGGCTGAGCCTAAGTCAAGGATATGACTTTGGGCGCAGCCTTTTTTAATAGAATTTATATGTTTTGGGGTCCCCGCAAAAGTACCTGAGTCACCACCTACGCTAAAGCCCCACTTTGTGGGGTTATTTTATTTCTTAGTACCGCTCATTAATCTGCTCTCCTAACCATGCGCCTTGGCGGACAAGTCTGCGCTGCAGGTCCGTGATGTCGATACTGCGCGTTTCCCGCGTGCCCGTCTTGGTCAGAATCGCCGCGGCCGTACCGGAGGCTTCGCCCATGGCAAAGCAATTCGGCATGACCCGGGTGGAGCCTTGGGCCGCTCTATCGGTTGATATCGCTCTGCCGGCTACGATTACGTTCTGAATACCAACCGGAAGCAAGGCGCGATAAGGAATGCCATGTGACTCTCCCGGCGATAGACGTACCATCGTCATGCCGCTCGTAGGCTTTGCCATATGAATATCAATAAAGTAGGCATTTCGGGCAATATCGTCCGGGAACGAACGGCACGCCAGAAAATCGTCGGCGGTGATGATATAATCGCCGATGATCCGGCGGGTTTCCCGAATGCCGATTTGTTCGCCCGTCAACGTCAGGAAAGCGTTTTCGAATCCGGGAATCGCTTCCCGCAGCCAACCGGTAATGTGTTCAACAAGCGCGCGGCCTTCGATTGCTCCGCGGGTCAGATCATCCGTATTGGAGCCGTCAATCCCGAATACATGCCCGAAATTGAAGCCAGCCGTATGATCGTTTATCCAGGAAATACCGGCCCAATCTCTTGCGACGCGCAACCGCCCTTCACTCTTCGCCTTGTTGATCGCATGTTTCAGATCGTGACTGTGCGTCTCAGCACTTGAGAGAAATTTGTTCCGGTCCAGGTTATTCAGAACGAAGCACATCGTCCCCGGCTGCAGCTCTCCATCATCTCCACCTTTGGCGAACTGCCCGCCCGCAAGATAGGTGAGATCCGCATCGCTCGTTGCATCAATGTATATCTTCCCCTTCACCGCCTGGGTTCCGGTCTTGTTGGTAATGACCGCCGCTTCAAGGATGCCGTCCTGCCCAAGAACTTGACTGACGAACGTATGATACAGCACTTTAACGCCAGCCTCCATCATCTTCTCGTCCAATAGGCGCTTTAGAATTTCCGCATCAATCGGCACCCAATCCAGCCGGTCCTTCCATGCTTCCTGAAACCTCTCCTCCATCTTGCTCTTCATATCAAGCAGAATTTCCAGCCCAATCCCACGGATTACCGGCTTGACCTGATCGGTATACGGGCAAAATGCAGGAACCTGAGAGACCGTCGCCATGCCGCCCAGGTATCCTCTTTGCTCTATCAGCAATACAGATGCCCCGTTCCTTGCCGCTGCGAGCGCCGCCGCTACTCCTGACGGTCCTCCTCCGGCAACGACAACATCCACTTCCGTGTAGACAGGAATATCGCGCTCGGGTATTTTAAGGGTTAGTACCATATCGGTCATTCTGACCACCTCCATCTGATTTCTTCCATTGCAGCTTCAACTTACATCGAACGCGGTGAGACCGAACGCTCTTGTTTCTTTAATTCACTCGGGGCTACGCCCCAATATTTACGAAATACTCTGGCAAAATAGCTGACATCACGGTATCCTGCCGCTTCTGCTGCATCATACACCTTAACGCCGCTGTGTAAGAGCTCTTTGGCATGCTCCATACTCCGCTTCAGGAGATATTCTGAAATGGATTTCCCTTCCTCCCGCTTAAACAGCCGGCTAAGGTAAGAGGGATTGACATATAATCTTTCGGCCAGCGTGTGCAAGGTCAGTTCTTCTTTCCCCAGCATTTCCTCCACGGCCTCGATCATTTGTTTAACGAGCCGATGGCTGGAATGCTTTCGCTCCCGTTCCCGGTATTGGGTAATGCGGCTGGCCACTCTTTTGGACCATTCCACGATTTGCTCTTTGGATAGCAGGGATTCAAAGGATAGAAGCATCGAATAATCCTCTTGCAGCACCTCCTGCATCGACCAGCCCCGCGATTGAATCATACGTGTAAATAAGCTGCTCAAATACAGCAAATGCTCGTATACCTTTTGGGTTGAGACCGCTTGGGAGTATACGTCCTTGAAGTAGCAGTCTATCAGTTCAGCAACCACTGCCGAGTGATCCGTATGAACCGCAATCTCCAGCTGCTTTTCGAACTCAGCGTCATAATGAAACGGCTGCTCCTTGTTGGTTACGTCCAGGTAAGGAACGAACACCTCATGTCCGTAAATGGCCCGCTCCTGCAGCGCACGGCGTGCCTGCCGGTAGGACAGTGCAACATGATCCCATGAGCCTGCGGTTCCGAGTCCGGCGCTGGCGGTAAGCTTCAGACACTCTTTCACAATGTTGAAGAGACGGGGAACGTGAACATTGATCCGCTGGATGATATCTGGAGCCGATTCCTCCGGTTGTCCCAAAAAGAGCAGCACGGTTGCTCCGTCCGCATCATTAAAGACCCGGCAGTCTTCATGCTGTAAGCATTCAGCCGCTATGCATTCCAGCGAAAACTGCAGCAAGGCTTGATCCGAAGACGTAAATCGTTCGCCTTGCTCGTGAATCGGATCAATTTCACATACGGCTACAGCAAACCAGCTATAGAGGGCAAGCTCCAGATTCAGCTCCTCCATATGCTTCTTGAGCTCCCAGTCCGCGTACCGGCCCTGTATCCAGTTTCTATAAAAATCATCCTGGAGCTGAGGCAGGCGGTCATGCCATTTCCGCTCCAGCTCAATCATACTGTGCTTTTCCATCAGTTCCTCTCGAATCTCTTCCGCAGCCGCAAGAATAGCATTCAAGATTTCATCGTCTCCGGCCGGCTTCAGCAAGTACTTCATGACGCCAAGCCCCACAGCAGCCTGCGCATACGGGAAATCGTCATGGCCGCTTAAAATCACGAATTTCATGTGCGTTTCCTGCTGCAGCACCGTTCTCGCCAAGGTCAACCCGTCCATCTCCGGCATCTCGATATCGAGCAGCACGATATCCGGCTTCCTGAGTTCGATCATGGACAGCGCTTCTAAGCCGTTCTCGGCAAGCGCCACCACTTCGATGCCATGCTCATTCCACGGTATATTGTTGGCCAGACTATTCAAAATTCGAATTTCATCTTCAACAATCATGAGATTCATGTTCCGCTTCCCCTCTCTCCTCCCGGCAGCGGTCTGCCGGTAAATCGATGACCGCCACCGTTCCGTTCCCTTCCTCGCTGACGATCTTCAATTCCGCTGTCTCCCCATAGTAAATGGCGATTCGAGCCTGGACATTGAGCAGCGCAAAAAACTCGGAGTTCTTCTCGGGGGGCGTCGTGTAATCCCCGAATCTGATTCTTGCCAAGGCCTGTTGAATCCACATAAGCCTAGGCCTTGGAATCCCTCTTCCATTATCGGTTACCTGGATGATCAGCCGGTCATTAGACACATCGGTGCGAATGCTTAATACTCCGCCTTTTTTTCGTTTCTCCAATCCATGCAATATGGCATTCTCAACCAGCGGCTGAAGCAGCAGCTTCAGAATATGCAAATGATGGCTATCCTCAGAAGCGCAGTACTCCACCGTAAACCGGTCGGCAAAACGGATTTGCTGAATGCGAATATAGTAATGAAGGTGCTTGAACGTTTCCTCCACCGTAAACGACTCCTGCCCTTTGCTCAAACTCAGCCTGAAGAAGTTCGACAAGTTGAGCACCATCGTACTGATCTCTTCCGCTTCATAATTTTTGGCCGTCCAATAAATCGAATCCAGCGTGTTGTACAAGAAGTGGGGATTAATCTGAGCCTGCAGAAATTTGAGCTCCGTCTTGGTCATTCTGAGCTGTTGCTCATAGATATCCTTGATCAGATGACGCTGCTGACTCGCCGTTTCGTTGAAAGCATCCGTTAAATACCCCAACTCGTCCTGCCGCCCGTTCTCCAGCCTGATATTCAGATTGCCTTTACGCAGCTGCCGCATGCCGGACACAAGTCTTGATATCGGAGAAGCAATTCCGCTGTAGATAAACCAGGCAATCCAGACGGCAAGCACGACGCTGAGTGCAATAATGCAGTACGCAAAAATTTGCAGCGGCCTCGACTTATTGTAAATCTCACGCTCGGGCTGGATCAGCAGCAGCGACCATCCGCTTCGGGGAGAAGTCACCCGCAGAATCAAATTTTTCTCATCCGTTTCCGGGGTTTCCCGGACAACAACACTGCCTGGCTGGACGTCGCTCCATTCGAAAGACAACGTTTCTGCAGAAGCATTCGATACGATCAACCGCTCCCGGGCATCAAACAGATAGACCTTGGAGCTGCTGTTCGCCAGCAAATGGGACAACGAGCGGAGCAACTGATTCTTCGAAATCGACAGCATGAGGACATTTTCGCCTTTTTCGGCGCGATAGAAATCCATAAGTCTCATCATAATAAGCTGATTCCGGTTATAGATAGGATCCGGGAGTCCGGACAAATTCTCTTCATGGCGTTCTGACAAGTAGTATATGCTTGCGCCATTTGCCTTCAGAGCCTCATCGTACCATGGTTCAGGGTCTTGGGATTCACGGTGCAGCAGCCCGAGCTTGGTTGCGATCAGCGAGTTGGAGGGACGATGATAAATCATGGCGTCGCTTAAATATTCATTGACCATGGTTATATTCGTAATCTCTTCCATGACACGCGTGAAGTCCATAATCGCTCCGGAGGTCAGGGTCTTCTCCTGATGAGACAGCAGGGTGGATAAATTAGTATCGGTTGCGATCAAGGTGGACAGATTATGGATGCTCTTTAAGGTCAAGTCAACAAACTCCAAAGCGGAGTTCATGGCACTGAGCGTGCGCTCGCCAAGCTCCTGCTCCAAAATCCGCTGAGACTTTACATTGGCAAACATGCTGAACGCCACCAGCGGCAGCAGGATGAGAAGAAAATAACAGGTTAGCCTAAACTGTATCGACTGCTTCAAGACGCTGCGGAATTGCGTCAGCCACTTCATACGATTCCCCCACGATACATGCTGCCTTCATTATAGCTTAGACCCCGTTATCCGTCCTGTTTATTGCCCGTTGACTTCCTTCGTCATTTCTTCGCCGCCGTTTTTCTTCCAGTCTTCAACAAATTGATCAAAACTGTCTACCGGCTGCTGGCCTATGATGATTTTCGTGAAGGCTTCGACCTCCATTTTGGACAGCTTAGGCCCGTATTTACCCATTCCAGGCGTCGGTACGCCCAGATATTGATTACGGATGGCAACCTTGTTAATCTTGTCGACAATCTCATTAAGCTTAAACTCCATACCAAGCGAGTCCAGACGTTCTCTGGATACTTCAGAATTGAACGGTACAATCGCTTCGCCGAGCGTTAGCCGGTAAATATGCTTGTTGTGCTCATCAAAGTTCGTAACCACCTTCCCGTCCTCCATATTCCATACCTCGCCCTCAAATCCGAGCATGAGTGTGCGGTATCCGTCTCCGATCATGAAATCAAGCATCTTAATAACAGCCTCCGGATGTTTGCTCGTAACCGGAATCACATTAAATCCGGAAACATAGCTATTGCCCCAGGTTCCCTGCTTACCGTCAGGTCCGGTTGGATATTCGAGGGTAATCCACTCTGCATTGGGATCATTTTTCTGGTTGGTCAGGATCGGGCCGCGGGTATCATACCAGTTCCCGGAGAACAGACCCACTTTGCCGCTGGCGACTTTCTCGTCAACATTGGCCATCTTATTTAAAGCCCACTCGGGATCAATCATCTTTTCCTTATAGAGATCGGCAAGATAGCTTAGTGCTTCCTTCATTTCCGGCAGTGTGCTGGAATTCACCAATTGCCCGTCCCGTTCAGTCCATTGGCCCCGCTGGATTCCCCATGCCCCGATAAACGGAGCTACTCTGCCGAGGTTTTCCTGCAGGATCAGACCAAACGTATCGTTTTTGCCGTTTCCGTCCGGATCATCCTGCGCAAAAGCGCGAATCACCTGTTTGTATTCTTCCAGCGTTGTCGGCGGTTTGAGCCCCAGACGGTCCAGCCAATCCTTGCGTGCAAACATGATTTCATTGCCCGGGATCGGGTTCAGGCCGGGAATCGCATAGATCTTTCCGTCCACAGTGACAACCTTCCAGGCTTCCTCCGGGATACTTTTCTTCAAATTCGGTCCGTATTCGTCGATTAAATCATTCAGAGGGGTAAGGGCCTTCTGCCGGACATAGCTTTCGAACCAATTGGCATCATAGGACAGGAGCATATCGGGCAGATCATCGGAGGCCATAATCACGTTCAGGGCATCCCCGTAACCGTCCGCAGGAGGCGTGATCAGCTTGATGTCCAGGCCCGTGTTCTCGCGGATGTAATCAATATAAGGATTATTGTTCTCGTCCATGCCCGGCGGGAACTTCCGTCCGGCATTGCTTAATACGATATCAATGGCCTGGCGTTCTTCCTTCCCTTCGGCTCCTTCCTCCTTCGTGCCGGATGAACACGCAGACACCAGCAGCATGGAGGTCACCGCCAGGATGGATACGGATCTTTTTGCAAAGATTGAGACTTTCATATAACAATCCCCTCTCTTTTTTCATGTTACATGCCGTTCTAGCCTTTTACGGATCCAAGCATAATCCCTTTGACAAAATGCTTCTGCAGAAACGGATACACGATCAGGATCGGAACCGTGCTGGCAATCAGCGCCGCAGCCTTTAAGGACTCCAAGGCCAGCAGGGTGCTGTCGATATTGGCGGAGTACCCGTTGTTATTGCTGATGTTCGATTGATTGAACATGATCAGCTCACGCAAATACACCTGCAGCGGGAAAAGATACCGGTCCGTCACATACAGGACGGTGTCAAAGAAGGCGTTCCAATGTCCGACCGCATGGAACAAGGTAATCGTGGCAATGACCGGCATGGATAACGGAACGACGATCCGGATGAGCGTTCCGATATTGGAGGAGCCGTCAATCTTGGCTGATTCCTCCAATTCAGGCGGCACGCCTTGAAAGAAATTTTTCATAATAATAACATTGAACGCGCTAACCGCTCCAGGAATGATATAGACCCAGAAGGAATTCAGCAGCCCGGTCGCTTTCACGACCAGAAAGGTTGGAATCATGCCCCCGTTAAACAGCATCGTGAACACAATCAGGAACATGATGGCTGATCGTCCTTTAATATAAGCCTTGGACAGCGGATAGGCCAGCATACAAGTGATCACCACATTCAACATCGTGCCGATGACCGTGCGCAGTAAACTGACCTTGAAGGCATTCAAAAAAGCCTGTTCGCGCAGTACCTTCACATACGCTTCGAAACTGAAATCCACCGGCCATAACGTCACCCTGCCGGATGTTATCGCCTGATGGCTGCTGAAAGACTGGGCCACGATATGCAGGAACGGGAGAAGCGCAAGCAGTGCAATGAAACCCAGGGCCAGGTAATTAAGCCTCGATGCCAGATGTTCCCCCCTAGTAAGTCTCATAGATTCACCCCCTCTACCATAAGCTGTCCTTGCCAAGCTTTCTGGCGGCTTTGTTGGCGAGGACGACCAATATCAGACTGATGACCGATTTGAACAACCCGACAGCGGTAGTAAAGCTGAATTGACCCTGCGTGATTCCGGTCCGGTATACATAAGTCTCGATAACATCGGCCACATTGTATACCAGCGGATTGTAGAGCACAAAGATCTGTTCGAAGCCGACATCCAGAACGCTCCCGAGGCGCAATACGAACAGGATCACGATGGTCCCGATGAGCGATGGCAGGGTGACGTGGATCAACTGCTTCCACTTGCTCGCGCCGTCTACGACAGCGGCCTCGTAGATTTGTGGATCGATCGATGCCAGCGCAGCCAGATAGATGATGGCCCCCCATCCCGCTTCTTTCCAGATATCGCTGACCACAAGCACCGTTCTGAACCATTCCTGACTGCCCAGGAAGAAGATCGGCTCCAAACCGAGCATGCCCAGAAGCTGATTGACGATGCCCGTTGCCGGGGACAGCACGTTGATAAGAATACCCCCGATGATGACCCAGGACAGAAAATGCGGTAAATAGACAAGCGTCTGGACTCCGCGCTTATACAGCATGTGCCGGACTTCATTCAGCATCAGGGCCAGAATAATCGGACCCGGAAATCCCCAGATCAGCTTGTATAAACTGATCAGCAGCGTATTTTTGAATACCGTGTAAAACTCGCTGTCCGTAAACATATTTTTAAAATGCGCAAGTCCCACCCATTCGCTGCCGCGGATGCCGGCAAAGGCGCTAAAATCCTGAAAGGCAACGACGATGCCCCCCATTGGCACATATTTAAAAATGATAAAATACGCGAGTCCCGGCAGCATAATCAGGTATAAATCCCAGTACTTTTTCAGGGCCTGAAACCGCGCCGGCTTGACCGTACGAAGGGGATGGTTCTCGGGCTGCCGATCCGCCGCTGCCAAATCTGAATCCATAGGATACCTCCTTTACCCTTAGTCATAATCTCTTATCCGTGTGACATCCTCATTGTACCTGCCGTTTGGCATTTTCTTTAAGGGCATTTGCATGACCTTTTAGGTGAATTTCTTGACCACTTGGCCGAGAACAACCATATTCCACACCCAAACTCATCAACTTAACGCAAAAAACAACCCGAATTCATGTTCGGGTTGGGATATGTGAGCTATTAGTTAACGGTGTGCACAACGATCCTGCTGCAGCGGTTCGATCCAGACGATACTCAGCAGGAATTGAGAAAGCTTTAAGCGCTTGTTAAGTTGAAAAGGTGCTGTCCTCTAAGTAAAGAGTGCAGCACCTTTTCTTTCGGATTTGAGATGAACTATATCAAGCTCATCTCTCCCACCTGATCGCTATCTATGCTTGGTCAGTCACCGCCCCTTTAGATGCAGAGGAGACTAATCTTGCATACTTGACCAGCACGCCTGAATTAACTTTTAGCGGAGGCTGTACCCATGCTTGAGCCCTGGCACTCAGCTCCTCTTCTGTCACGTTAAAGTTAATCTGCTGCGTTTCGCTGTCGATAGTGATGATGTCTCCGCTTCTCAGTAGCGCGATCGGTCCACCTACCTGCGCTTCAGGTGAGACATGTCCGACTACGAATCCATGCGAGCCACCTGAGAACCTTCCATCCGTAATTAGGGCCACTTCCCCGCCAAGACCCTTACCTACAATTAATGCAGTAACAGACAGCATCTCCGGCATGCCTGGACCGCCCTTTGGACCACAATAACGGATAACCAGTACATCGCCTTTGTGGATATCATTTCTTAAAATCGCTTCCGTTGCGGCCTCCTCACTGTCATACACCTTGGCCGGCCCGTCAAACCGGAGCTTCTTCATGCCTGACATTTTGGCTACGGCGCCTTCAGGGGCAAGGTTACCTCTAAGTACAACTAATGGTCCATTTGGCTTCAGCGGCTGCTTCAAAGGACGGATAATCTTCTGATCGTCTCTAAGTGGAGCTGCTTCCGCCAGATTCTCTGCCAAGGTCTTACCTGTGACTGTCAGGCAATCACCATGAAGAAGTCCCTCAGCGAGTAATAGCTTCATCACGCCGGGAATACCGCCAATATCGTTCAAATCCTGCATTACATATTGGCCGCTTGGCTTCAGATCTGCCAAATGGGGAACACGCAGGCGTATCCGCTCAAAATCATCCAAGGTTAAATCTACGCCTGCCGAATGCGCAATAGCGAGCAAATGCAGGAACGCATTGGTTGAACCTCCCAAAGCCATAACGACCGTAATGGCGTTCTCAAACGCTTTTTTGGTCATGATGTCTTTCGGGTAAATCTCCTGCTCCAGCAGCGCTATGACTTGTCTGCCCGCCGCCGCACATTCTGCCGCTTTATCAGGCGAAACGGCCGGCGTAGAGGACGAACCGGGAAGGCTCATGCCCATGGCTTCCGCCGCAGCGGCCATTGTGTTGGCGGTGTACATGCCGCCGCAAGAGCCTGGACCCGGACAAACGCTGCACTCTACCTTATGGAGCTGTTCATCGGTTATTTTCCCCTCATGATATTGGCCTACCGCTTCGAAGGCCGTTACAATATCGACGTCTTTACCGTCAAGCTTTCCGGGCAGAATCGTTCCGCCGTATACGTACACGGAAGGGACATTCAACCGCCCGATCGCCATCAGACAGGCAGGCGTGTTCTTGTCGCAGCCACCGATGGCCACCAGGCCGTCAAAGCGCTCAGCTCCTGTTACAATCTCGATAGAATCCGCGATGGCTTCCCTGCTTGGCAGTGAGAACAGCATGCCCCCATGCCCCATTGAAATACCGTCAGAGACTGTAATCGTATTAAAAATAAGCGGAGCACCACCATGGTTACGCACCCCTTGTTTGGCTTGAACAGCCAATTCATTGATATGCATATTGCACGGGGTGACCTCACTCCAGGTGCTGGCTACGCCAATCATCGGTTTTTTGAAATCCTCATCTGTAAAACCAACAGCACGCAGCATCGCTCTGTTCGGCACCCGGTTGACACCCTCGCTGATTACCTTGCTGTTAATACGCAGATCTTTTCCGTTCACCATTTGTCTCCGCTCCTGTCTGCTTAAAGTAATCCGTGCAGTTCCTGCATCGGACGGATGAAATTTTGCCTCATCATTGCCTGAGCACGATCAGAATCATTCTTCTCGAACGCTGCAATAATTAAACCATGCTCATCGACTGAAGCCTGTGTCTCCGTAATCGGCCGCTCTAAGAACACGTATTTAAAGCGCCGGATATGAATCTGAAGGGATGCGCTGAATGAAGCGATATAGGGATTATCAGACAGCTCCACAATCAGATTGTGGAACTGTTCATCCGCCTCCATGGCCTGGTAAGGCTGACCGCTATTAATGGCACTGGCAAATTCTAAATTAAGTGCCCGCAGTTGCTCAATTTGTTCTGGAATAATAATTTTTGCGGTAGTTTCAGCCGCTAAAGCCTGAAGAGCCGCCATCGTTGAATACATCTTGAAGATGTCATCCTTCTCAATCTCCTGTACTCTGGTTTCTTTACCAGGATGAGTAGATACGAGCCCTTGTACTTCGAGTAGCTGAAAGGCTTCCCGGATCGGTGTGCGGCTTACACCAAGCGACTCAGCCAATTCGGCGTCAAGCAGTTTTTCCCCGGGCTGCAGTGTACCGTCGATAATCCATCGTTGAATCTGGGAGAAGGCTCTTTCTTTCGCAGACATCCGTGCAGGTGAGACAAAATTTTTAGGTACTGGCATAGTTATCTTCCTCACTTCTCAATTTCCTTATATGCAATATATCGCATACATATATTTAAAGCAAGAAAAAAACAACTCATAAAGAGTTGTTTTGATAAAGGTAATGTATGAACTCCAGGAGACTAATCCTGGATGAACTGGTCACCGGGCTGACTTCATACTAGCTTCCTCGCGCCTGGTCTCCTCTTTCCAGGAACGATAGTAATCAATGCGAATAATACGATCCATTCAAAATCATGCTCCCAATACATCCGATGACCATTCTCGGCGCGGGGTAAAGGTCCATCATACCGATCCTTTCGTAATAACGAAGGGTATGTACGCTTAACCCCGTCATCTAAGCAGCCTGCTGAATGGTTAGTTCGGCCTAAGCCTTCCATTTTTTCGCTTTTCGGCACTACCGGTTTCGCTCCCACTTTTTTGCACCCTACGTGACCAGTATAAGAGTTTAAGCGCACTCTAAGTCAATACTATTCATCCATTTTCCACCCCTCTTCCCCTTCCGCCCATAATTTAAGCCGAAGACTTAAAGATCGACCGGGCGACCGGATCACTGCCAGACGGTATTCCCCGTTCCGGTTTCCGTAGTGTTCTTCCTCTATCCCGAAGGAGCAGCCTGTTGCGCCAACGGTATAGCGGAAGGGGCCCAGCGCGACATTTATGGTGTGCGGCTCCGCCGTTATCGTGCTCCGTTCCTGTCCATTACTGCAAAATAGGGGCACCCGGTAAAGAATAGGTCCCGCATCCTGCACAGCAAGCTCGGAAACAATCTCCAAGCCATCCTCCGACAAAGCGTATCGTTCCGTCACCCGTCCGTCTTCCGGCAGACCCTGACCGCGATAGGTGATTCTGAACTCCACGCGGCCGCTGTCTTGCCGGATGACCTGAAGTTCATGCTCCAGCCCGCCGCTCAAATCTGCCAGATATACCGCTGTCCCGTCCTGCCACTCCCAGCCAGGACCAATCGCAGCGTTCAGGGACCGGACTCCTCCGGGCAAGCGGTATTCAGGCGCGGCACACAGCGGACTGGACAATGCCAGTTCCGTGAGAACACTCTGACGGTGATATCTTCCCAGTCCCGTGGAGTCGTAATGGTGATCAGCGGCAGTATCCAATTGCACGGATTGGCCTCCGGCAGAGGCAAACACTTTGTGGAAATGCTCCGAGGTCGCCAGCACATATCCCCCGCACTCGGCAGGACAAGGCTCTTCGGCAATAGCATCCTCCGCGAACAGATAGGCCATATAAGCGAAGCTGCCTAGCGTAATCATATACTTGTCATAATACGCGTAGGATTCCGTCCCGTAACCGGAACGGATGCCGTAGTGATTTTTGACATGGCGCGGCGGCTTGCTATCACGGACGAAGCGCAAGATAGCCTGCGCCGACAGTCTGGCGCTTCGTTTGAAAGCGCCGGCCAGCTTGTGCCTGCCCAGCCGCCGATACCGGGCGGCTTCAAATTCCGCGCACGCTGCCGCCAGCGCTTCATTGAACTGGAACTGGCTGCTGCGCCCTCCGTAGGGAAACTGACCGGCGGCGGATTGCATGAACAAGGTCATTATTCCGCCGGCCGCCAGCTTGCGGTTCAGTTCTTCATGAAACGCTCCCCGATACCCGGACGCGAGCATCAGCTGGATGTGGCAGCGGGCCGCCAGATCGTACAACAGCGGACAGCCAGGGTCCATATACATCCCGTTCACGTCGAATTTCCGCAGCTGCACCGGCCAATGCTCGGCCAAATAACCGGCGGCACTTGCCATTCCCTCCGTTTCGCGCAAATACTCGCCGGCCATATTGTAAATGTTGATATTGTGCAGCCGCTCAGGCCCGGTAGCGGAAGCCAGCGTATACACATAATTGACCGCAGGCTCAATGCGGGCTAATTCATTTTTCCATCTTACGGATTGTTCTGCGGAAACATGCGGCTTCATCGCCTTATAGGCCAGCAGCAGCTCCTTGGTACTGAAATCGGCCATCTGATTTCCTGTCGTTCGCGGCAGTTCCCGGCAGCCCGTCTCCATCATGCTCTCCCATAGCGGAAAAAGCTCAAGCTTGCGTCCGCCCGCCATCAACCCTGCCACAACAGAGACAACGCGGCAATAGGTCTGGAGATCCTCAGGACACCCCTGCGGGTCTGTCCCCCAGCTCTTGTCTGCCTGCTCCAGCCTGTATTCCTGAATCGACCATTCCATCAGATCAAGATAGATATCCTTGGAGAAACCGGTTGGTTCGAAAGCCGCCGGCCGCTCCATCGCGTCGATATATGCATACAGATCGGCGCCGGACAGCGGCTGCAAATCTCGTAATGGACTCATTTTCTAAGGCTCAACTCCTTGCCTGTTTCTTTGGGAGGACTAACCCTTCAGCGAACCGATCATGACCCCTTTGACAAAATATTTCTGAATGAACGGGTACACACATAAAATGGGAACCGTCGCCACGACAATCAGGGAGTACTTCAGCACAGCCGCCGCCTGAGCTTTGGCCACCTGCAGTTCAGGGTCCATAATCATGCTCACATCCACCTGGTTCATGATCAGAATTTCCCGCAAAATAATTTGCAGCGGGTACAGCGAGCGGTCATTCAGATACATCAAAGCATTGAAATAGGCGTTCCAGTGGCCCACCGCCGAGAACAGCGTGATGACCGCGATGACGGCTTTGGACAGCGGCAGGACGAAAGAGAAGAAAAAGCGCGCATCGCTGCAGCCGTCTATGCTGGTTGCTTCGATCAGCTCTCCCGGAATGGAAGACTGGATAAAGGTTCTCGCTATAATCATGTTGTATACGGAAAGCGCGCCCGGAAACACCATCGCCCACATGGTGTTGATCAGATGGAGGTCTTTCATTAATATATAGAACGGAATCAGGCCGCCGCTGAAAAACATCGTGAACGTGAACAGAAACATAAAGCCGCCTCTGCCCTTCAGCCCCGGTCTGGAAAGCGCGTAGGCGCAGGTCATAACGACACTGACATTCACCAGCGTTCCCAGAACGGTATACAGAAACGTGTTGCCGTAAGCTCTGACGATATCTTTGTTTTTGAATACAGCTTCATAACCTTCCAGACTGAAATCGACAGGCCAGAGCAGAACCTGGCCGGACGATACGGCATTGCCGGAAGAGAATGAGGCCGAAAGCACGTAAATAAGCGGATAGGACACAGCGATTAGAATAAAAGTTAAAATAAAGCCGGAAATGATGTAGTACACTTTATCCGAAGTCGGATGCGTTGAAAATTTGGTCTGGCTCATTGCCGCTCTCCCTCCTTACCACAGGCTGGTATTGCTGAATTTCTTGGCGGCGTAGTTCACCATAATCAACAATACAAAGTTGATGAGTGAATTGAACAACCCAATCGCAGTCGCAAACGAGAAATCGCCTGAACCGATAGTTAACCCTACCTTATATACATAAGTGGAGATAACTTCGCTTTTCGAAATATTCAATTCATTCTGCATGAGGAACACCTTCTCGAATCCAACTTCCATGATATTGCCGACCGCAAGGATCAGCATGATGGTAGCCGTAGGTAAAATGGACGGAAAATCGATATGCCGCACCCGCTGCAGACGCGAAGCCCCGTCGATTTGAGCGGCCTCGTGCAAATGCTCGTCAACGGAAGACAAGGCGGCGATGTAAATGATGCTGCTCCAGCCGATGCCCTGCCATATGCCGGACCAGACATACAAGTGCTGGAAAGCGCCCGGATTGGCAAAGGCGTCCGCCAGTAATTCACCGCTAAAGTACGTATACAGCGCTCCAAAAGCACCTGTACGCGGATTGAACAGCTGAACCAGCATGCCGACGATGACAACCGTCGAAATAAAATGCGGCATATACGAAACGGATTGTACGATTTTTTTAAACTTTAGCCCCGTAAACGAATTAAGCACCAGGGCAAACAGAATCGGCAAAGGAAAGGAAATCAGCAAACTGTACATGGACAGGCTGATAGTGTTCCAAATCAGGGTTGTAAACTGATAGGAATCGAAGAACCGCCTGAAATTGTCCAATCCGATCCATTCACTGCCCCAGATTCCAAGATTGAAATTGAAGTTTTTAAAGGCAATCTGAACGCCTGCCATCGGCACATAAGCAAAAATGATGATGTACACGGTGGCCGGAATGAGAAACAGATACAGCTGCCAGCTCGGCAAAACTTCTTTTTTCAGCCAGTTAAATACAGATGCTCGCATAGTTACTCTCCGTTCTGGGCCGGAAACGCCGGCCCGGGAGTCAGGCATACAGAACCCCCGCTTCCCGGGCCAGGTTCATCCCGAATAATTGACCGTCCCGCCGTTACTTCGAACGGTCATAGGCGGCTTGAGCGACTTCCAAATACTGGGCAATCCCCATTTTATTCAGTTCGGCAATATAATCGTCCCACTGGGACAGCGGACGGTTGCCAGTGATGAAGGCAACGGCGCTTTCGTTCACGTAGTTGTCGATCGCCGTTTTGCTGTTGGCAATTTGCTTCAACTCTTCCGGCAGATAGCTCAGCTTGACGATGACTTCTTCCGGGAAAGCCGGTACATACCCTTCTTCAAATGCAGGTCTCCAGTTGGGCAGTACATCGTCCGCGTCCTTCTTGAGATTGGATACCGTTTTCCCCAGTTCCAGTGAACGGTAAGCGGGATTGGCATCGTTCCAGTGTTTATTTTGCGGGTTGTTCCAAATGGACGGATTCAGTTCAGCAACGGCTGCAGGCACTCCTTCCAATTCTTCAAACGGGCCGACATACTCGGCGACAACGGCTGGATCATCGCTCCAGTCGACGCCCTTCTCGCCGTAACGGCTGACGATAGACAGCTCAGGGTTTAGCATATAATCACCGACTTTGAAGGCAAGCTCCGGATCCTTCGCGTCCTTCGTAATGAACCACAGCTGGGTTGGCAGGGACGGACTGTACGGAGTCGCGCTCAGGCCGGAAGGCCCCTTGACCGGGGGCAGCAGCGTCATTTTGTTGTCCAGCTCCGGACCGAATGTACTGTAGCTGCCGGCCGTAACAACGCCAGCCATGCCGCCCGGCACGTTGATAAGCGCCTTCATCTGGGTTTCATCCTGGGTGAAGGACAAGGGAGAGAACAGGCCGTCTTTAACCAGCTTGTTCATAAACTCCAGCCCTTCCTTCCATTCCGGCTGAGTGAAAGCCGGGAAGATCCGGCCATCTTTCACATTCATGTAGCTCTTGCCCGGATCAGCGTAAATAAAGGCATTCATCAAATAGATGCGCGGGTTCTGCGACCAGCCGTTCAGCGAGCCGACAAAACCGACTTCGTCCTTCTTGCCGTTTCCATTCGGGTCCTGCTCTACAAACGCTTTCAGGACATTGTACAGGTCATCTGTCGTTTTCGGCATTTCCAGCTTCAATTTCTCCAGCCATTCATTGTTGATCCAGGCACGGTTGGAGCCTTCATTCCATTTTTGCGGGGAGTATCTGGGTAGTGCGTACACCTTGCCGTCAGGCAGCTTCATGGAGCTGCGAACGAATTCTTTTTCCGGTATTTTGTTGAAATTGACAGCGAGCTCCGGATCATTCAAATAATCGTCCTGGGGAACGAACACGCCTTTCGCAGCATAATCGAAGACCGTCGATTCATTTAAATAAATGTTGACGACATCCGGCAGTTCCGCTCCTGAGGAGACCATCAGCGAAAGTTTGGTCAACGCTTCTTCCGCTTGGCTGGGCAACTCCAGAAACTTCAGATCGACGTTCATCGCATCTTCGACTAGCTTCGTATAATGGTTCGTTTCATAGTCCTCTACATTCGGATTAGCCTGAACGGCAACCGTAATGACGGGGCGTCCTCCCTCTCCGCTCTCATTTGCCTGTTGATTGCCTTGCGAGCAAGCCGAGAGCAGCGATCCCAGCATAGGAAGAACTAGCAAACCTGCCGACAGCGCCTTCCTTTTTTTACTGATCTGTTGGGTCAAACGGTATTCCTCCCTTTTGTGATTGTGTGATCCACAGTGTGTTGTAATCGCTTACAGGTCGATTGTATTCCCGCAGCCTGCACCGTGAAAACCGTTACTTCTCTTATACGCTGTCACCGGGTAAGATCAGAGAGGCTGATAATTCTCCCTTCATTGTCAGTCGGTAAGACTGGACTGGTTCTCCCGCCAAACGGTCGGCGTTACACCATGCTTTTTAGAGAAAGCCCGGTAGAATGTATTTTCGCTGCCAAAGCCGCAAAGCTTCCAAATCCTGTTGTTGGAATAATCAGTGGTTAAAAGCAGGTGCTCCGCGTTCAGCAGCCGAATTTCTTCAATATATTTGCCCAGACTTTTACCGGTCTGCTCTTTAACAAAGGAAAAGACATATTTTTCGGAAATAAGCAGCTCACTGGCGATACTGCCGGCAGAAAGGCCGGCATCTCCGTAATGGGCCCCGATATAATTTAAAATGTCGGTTTTCAGCCTGTTGTTGTTGCTCTTCTTGTTGCCTATCACGATGTCGCATAAATCGAACGCGGTCCTCCGCAGGCGGTCAGCCAGCCGGATCATATCCTGCGACTGGTCGTAAGCCGGAATCGTCAGTGTTTGTTCACCCGAACCACTCTTGTCTCCGCCGATCACCTTATGGGCGCTGAACACCGTCTGCCGGACGGAGAAAAAGATCTGCAGCTGCTCCTGCTCCGTTAGAGAATAGTCGGCCAGAAGTCCAAGACAGTCATCCAATATTTGCGATACCAGGCTTGTCTCGCCAGCGATCAGGGCATCGTGAAGCTTCAGCAGCACGGCATTGTCGAAAGCCGGACGAGTATCGGAATCAGAAGGAAGTTCAAACAGATACACCCCGCTGGCTACCTCGTTCTCGTTGACACCCAGGGCGTATTTCGCTTGCTGATAAGCTGTCTTGGCCTGCTCAGGACCGGACATGATTTCGCTGACGCCGATACTTACCGTCACGGCCAGCGGCGATTTGGCATTGAGCGACCGGATAAGCTCCGACAACCGGACTTTGATATCCGAACGTCCTACCGTATTTTCCTCCGGATCGAAAAACAGCATAAAAACCGTTTCGTTGGCATGAAAATTGAGCGCAAGCGGACGATGGCGCATGACGGCGTTGAACCGTTCCTCCAACTGCAGTCCGATATTTTGCTGCACGCCCTTAAGTCCTGCATGGGGGCCGTCCACCTTGTATATGGCTTTCACCACACAAAACCGCTCGAATGCGGAGCCGAAGTAGCTTTCCGCTTCTTGCTTTTCCCGCTCCGTAAAGGCACCCAGAATTAGCATATGCTTGGCAATGGAATATCTAATGGAATCGTTCATTGCTTCGATCCGCCCTTGCTGCTGCTCGCTCCGCATATGAATCTCAGTAAAGGCATGGTCAAGGTACTCGAATTCGTTGCGGAGCGTAAAGCTCTGTTGGGTCGACCTTGCCGCCGTCTCTACCAGCTTCTTCAAAGAGTTCGTCTCCCTCATCGAAAAAAGGAATGCCAGAAGCATGGTAAGTGCCATACCCGCTACGACGTAGAGTACTACAAGTTCGAGCAAGGAATTAACATTATCCGCGAAGGCCTCCGCCGGGATGCCGACTACGACCTGAAGTCCCAGCCGTTCGCTTGAACGCGTAAGCAAGATATACTTGCTGCCCGAAATCTCAATTTCGCCAAGCGTCTCCGCCGTTTCCAGCGGATCACCGTTTTCGTAATTATGGGACAGTAAAATACGGCCTTCCTTGTCTGCAATGTAGACGAAGTGATCATCCGTCTGATCCGCATACAGCAGTTTGCCCACAAGATCCTCACGGTCCATGTCGATGGCCAGGACGCTTTTTTGCTCAATGGCGTTGAAATAGGAATTGTTAATGACGGCCGTAATGCCGTCGAACGGCTTGCGGCTGTAGTAAGAAGAGAATACCTCCTTGGCCGGAAACAGCTTCATGGTGTAGTTCTCGCCGAACAGCCGATCCTGCCACGCTTCCGCCGAAAGATTTCCGTACCGGTAGTAACGGGCATACACATCTTCATAGTCGTCCGATGAAATATAGTTGGAGATAAATACCGGATTGTCCTTGAAGCGGATATATACGTTGGAATACATATCCTGGGTCAGCGCCAGGCTTTTTAATTTGGACTGTACCACTTTGATGTCCATGTAGTATTCGCTGGACGGAACACCTTCCAGAAAAAACAAATGCATGAACGATTCCTCCTGGAGCAGCAGGCTGGTAATGGTTTGGGCCCGCAGCACCTGCTGTTCCAACGATTCCACGCCGTCCAGCAGCTTGGATTTGCTTTTATCCAGTGTCAGCTGCTTGGCGAGCGTATAGGATTTGAAATACAGCGGAATGATCATTAGCATAAGAATGGCCAATATAAGACCGTATTTCATGAAGCGTTTGCCGAAAATCAGCCAGGACGTATGTCTCTTTATAAACTCGGTGACCATGATGTCCCCCCCTTTGCAATAATTGAAAAATACCAGCTTCATGATTGTCCGTTTCATATAAAATGCACCGGTTTCTTGTGTAATCGCTTACAATAAAGGTAAAGGAGAACGTCTCAAAGTTAAACCTCCAATTTTTTATATACTCTGTCATAGAGTACGATAAGCCAATTGCGTAAAAGAGTAAAACAAAAAAACCGCGCTGGGCGCGGGTTTGGTCATACCCCTGTCAAGTAGACAGATGAAAAAAGCTAAGCAGCCAGCGCGTGCCGATACTCAATCGGCGCGCGCTGTTTAAGTTTCGCCTGAAAACGTTGGTAATTATAAAAGTAGATATAATCTTCAACAGCTTGATGAATCTCTGCTTCTGACTTACACTGGTGAAGGTACAACTTTTCTGTCTTCAGATGCGAAAAGAAGGATTCGATGCAGGCGTTATCCAGGCAGGTTGCTTTGCGAGAGTGGCTGCCCTTGACGCTGAATGCCTCTAATCGTGTGTTGTACGCCTGAGACGTGTACTGAAAGCCTTGGTCCGAATGGAGCACGGCCTCAGACACGTCTCTTTTTCGTGTCCACTGTTCAATGGTATCCAGGACGAGGTTTACGTCGTTACGCTCCGAGATCTGCCAAGCTACAATCTCATTGTTAAAGAGGTCCTGAATAGCGGACAGATAATAAAAGCGGGTGCCGTCTGAGATATACGTGATGTCCGTTACTAGCTTCTGCTGAGGTGCTGTCGCATGAAACTTACGCTTTAATCGGTTCGGATAGACCACGGAAGGAGCAGAGCCAGCACGACTCCTTTTCTTGCGAATGACGGACTGGATCGACAGCTCTTTCATGAGCCGCCATACCTTCTTGTGGTTGACGAGGTAGCCCGCCTCCCACAGGGCTGCCCGCATTCGGGGGTACCCGAAATAGGGATGAGCCAGGTGAATAGCCACCATATGCTCCTTAATGGCGTGCTCTTGCTCATGGGTATCCATTCGTCGAGCCTGTGTACCTCGCCACTTGTAGTAATTTGCCCGCGATACACCTGCAATGGTTAATAGTCGGGTGACGCCATGCTGGTCACGTAGTTCTTCGATGACGGCGTATTTGTCTTGTAGTCCAAGCTTTCCTCCATTTACAGATTTGGATACCGCTTTTTTAAGTAGTCCACCTGTGCCTTTAAGTAATCTCGTTCTTCTTCGATACTGGCAAATGTAGAACGTGGACGTCCTTTTAAAGGGCTTGTTGCCCCTTTTCGTGTATCGAGTGGCTCTCCATTCCGATATTTCTTTACCCATACTTTAAGCTGAGTACAGTTCGCAATCCCCAACCTGTCGGAGACGACCTTGTAGCTCTCACCTCCTGTAAAATAGGCTTGAATAGCCTCTGTCTTGAATTCCTCTGTGTACGATTGATATACTTGTCCCTTTTTGGCCATACAAAAATCCCCTCCAAGTTCACTCATCTCCTCATGTTAACACATGAGGTTTTTTACGAGTGTCTACTTGAAGGGGATAATACCAGGTTCTTACTCCATGACATCATTAAGATTTAGCGAGGTTCTTTTTTTCTGTACATTGTCAACGGATGCCGGATCTACATTCAGCGATTATCCGTTATTTCGCAGACTGTTCCTCACTTTTTTCCGTATGGGTCAGCAGATCGTCTTGTATGCTGTTTTTCCACAAGGGAACGCCCGAACGGTAGGCCGCCCGGCCATTTAGATGGCCTGCGACCGGTGAAGTGATGAATACAAAAAGAATCGCCAGCAGCAGCTTGACACTGACCGCTCCATCTTTGAACCAAAAGTACAGGAAGCCGCCGCCCAATAAACATAATACCCCGAACGTTGCACTTTTGGTGGCCGCATGTGAACGCAGATAAACATCGGGCAGCCGGATGAGGCCGAAGGCACTGATCCCGCAGAAAATGGCGCCAAGCACCACTAAAATCGAGCTAAACAACTCACCTGTCATGCAGTTCCCCTCCTTCTTCCACCACAACCCCTCGTTCAATATATCTTGCGAGTGCAGTTGTGCCAATAAACGTCAGAATACCGATAACCAGGATGACCTCAAGAAAATCGCGGGTATCCAGCAGCATACTAAGCACGGTAATCATAGCCAGTACATGAATGCCTAGCGTATCCAGGGCAGCCACCCTGTCCGAACGGGTAGGCCCTTTCAGGAGCCGGTACAGACACGCCAGTATGGCTATTCCCAGAATAACCAATGCGGTACTTAACAGTACTGAGACCATTAGCGGGTCACCTCCATAATCACTTGTTCGAAATTCCCCCGGATCTGCTTAACCATCTCCTCTGCATCTTTGATGTCTATGGCATGAATATATAAGGTCTTCCCATCCCTTGATACATCAAGGGTCAGCGTGCCTGGAGTCAAGCATATCAGACAAGATAACAGTGTAACTTCCCAAGCTGAGGTTAAAGCCGTCTCATAGGCGAATATTCCCGGGCGGATAGCCAGCTTCGGACGAAGAATATGATAGATCACCACGAAATTCGAGATGGTCAGTTCGCGGATAAAGATCAGCAGCAGCTTCAATATGAACCAGAGACGTCTTAGGTAAAAGGGCCTGGTCTGAGGCGTGGATCTTCTGAATAACAGCAGCATTCCCATGCCAAGCAGAAACCCGATAAGAAAAGTGGCGCCAGAGCCGCTGTTATTGATCGCCATCCACAGAAAAGCAATTAACAGGTTAAATAACAATTGTAGGGCCATCTTATCTACTCCTTCATTATGGCTTGAATGTACTCCGCAGGTGATGCCAGAACTTCACCGGCTTGCGATACATAGGCATATAGAGCATCTGCTCCGATTCCCATCGCAAGGACAAGTACCAGCAGTGCAGCGGCGACAGCCGAAGCACTCTTCAGGTTCACAGCAGGCAATTCTCTCTCGGGTTCATTTCCCCAGAAGGCCAGCCTGAACATCTTGATTAAGGAATACAGCACCATAAAGCTTGATCCGAGACCGACAAGAGACAATGTCAGCATACCGGCATCCAGAGCTCCGCGGATGATCAGCAGCTTTCCGGCAAAACCGCTCAGCGGCGGAATTCCTACCAAAGCAAGAGCCAGTATAAAGAACATCCATCCCATCAGCGGATATTTTTTAATCATGCCTCCCATACCGCTCAAACGGTCTGTCCCTGCTGCGGCTATAATCATTCCGCCAAGGATGAACAGGAGTCCTTTGGCCAACATGTCGTGAAGCAGATAGAAGATGGCTCCGTTTAGCGAATCCGTCGTACCTGCAGCAAGCCCGAAAGCCACAAATCCAACACTTATAATGACATTATAATTAAGAATACGAGGAATATCTTTGTAGGCCACTGCCCCTATGCTGCCCAGAATCATGGTTGCCGCAGCCATCCAGGCGATCAAGCTATGCGTGAGACTGGTATCATTAACAAACATCAGGGTGAACGTACGGATGATTGCATACAGCCCTACTTTGGTAAGTAGTGCACCAAATAGTGCTCTGATCGCTGAAGGAGGTGCGCTGTATGATCCGGGGAGCCAATAGAACAGGAACAGCCCCGCTTTTAAGGAGAATACGATTAAAAAAAGTACAGCAATTACGTTCAAAATGCCTCCTTGCCCCGCTTCAGCAATACGCTGTGACAAATGCGCCATATTCAGCGTTCCTACCGCCGCATAGAGGTAGGCTACGGCTGCTACAAACAACGTTGACGACACAATATTGATCAGCAGATATTTCGCTGTCTCTCGTAACTGCAGCTTGGTTCCACCCAGAGAGATAAGGGCATATGAAGAAATCAGCATCACCTCAAAGAAGACGAACAAGTTGAAAATATCTCCTGTAAGGAATGAGCCGTATACCCCGACCAGCAAAAAATGAAAGAAAGTGTAGTAATAATACCGTTCCCTCTTCTCTCCAATACTGCTGAAGGAATAGAGCAGGATGGCGAAGCTCACGATGGAAGCCATCATTACCATTAGTAACGCGAACATATCTCCAACAAATACAATCCCGTAAGGAGGCGCCCATCCTCCCATTTGTAAGGTCATGATGCCATCAGCATGTACACGTGTAACCAGCAAGGCGGTACAAAGAATAGTAAGGATACCGCTAACCACACTAATTCCCCGCTGAAGGCGTATCTGCTCTTTGAATAGAATCAGGATCACTGCTGTACATAAGGGAATCAGAATAGGCAGAACCAGAATGTTATTCATTCTTTGGCCTCCTTGATACTGTCGATGTCATCCGTACCTAAGGCCTGATAAGAACGGTAAGCAAGCACGAAATAGAAGGCAGTTACGCCGAAGCTAATCACGATGGAGGTCAGGATCAGAGCCTGCGGCAAAGGATCAACATAAGACTCCTCATTACCCAGCACAGGAGCAGCTCCTCTCTTAAGTCCGGCCATGGTCAGAAGCAGCAGATGTACACCATGTGTCAGCAAGGAAGTCCCCAGGACAATCCGCAGGAGGATTTTGGACAAAATCAGGTACACCCCTATAGTAAACAGAATGCCTATTGCTATCGCCATTACGAGTTCCATCGTTTATCCCCTCCTATCGTTAAAATAATGTTCATCGCTACACCCACCACTGCCAAATAAACGCCTAAGTCAAACAGCACGGCAGTTGCCAGTTCGACATCTCCAAGGATAGGCAGATGGAAGTGTCCGAAGGAATGGCTTAAAAAAGGAACCCCATATAGAAATGAGCCCGAAGCCGTAAGAATAGCCAGCAAGAGCCCTGCTGCAGTAAGCAGGCGGTAGTTTACAGGAAACACTTTGCGAATCTGATCCATGCCAAAAGCAATAGTTATCAGTACCAGCGCTGCAGAAGTCATCAATGCGCCGATGAAGCCTCCCCCCGGGTGATTATGACCGGCAAAGAACAAATACAGGGAGAAGATCAGAATGATGATGACAATCCCCTTGGACATCGTCTGTAGAATGACATCATTACTGCGTAGAGGTACAGCCAGCTGCGGATTAATTCGCTTAGGCTCCTCTTCCATTCTCAGATTGACCAGGCCATAAATGCCCAGCGAGGCGATACCAAGCACCATGATTTCAAACAAAGTATCAAATCCTCGGAAGTCTACAAGAATGACGTTAACCACATTTTTTCCTCCCGCCAAAGCATAGCTCTCTTTCAAGAAATACTCGGAGATGGACGCGAACGGACTGCTGCCCATCGCTGCCAGAGCGACCAGTGTTACCGTTACACCCACACCAAGCGAGATGATCAGGTTAGGCAGCTTGAAACGCATGTTCTCCTTCTGCTGCTTCAGCTTCGGCAAGTACCGGAAGCAGAGCAGGAACAGGATGACGGACACGGTCTCAATAATCATCTGGGTTAGCGCAAGATCAGGTGCCCGGAAAAGGACAAAGAGCAGCGTCACCATGTACCCGACACCACCGGTGAACAGGATGGCGTTGACCCTTGATTTGGCAAAAGGAACGGCAAAGGCTGCCAGCAGCATCGTGGCAATCACGGCCATTTCATAGAAGGACAAGTCCGCATACTGTTTCATGCCAAAGCTGATCCCGGGTTCCCGCAGGAGAACACCAAGCAGGGCCACGATCAAAAAGCTGAAGATATATAGTAGATAATGGCGGTTAGAGCCAGTCATATAGGCATCCGTCAAACGCGCAGAACCCCATTCCAATAGCCGGAGCGATGCATCATACACCCGGTTAAGCGTATTCCGCCCCCTGGCTTCACGGTCGAGCACCCGCAGACGGGTATAGCTTTTGAACAGGAGCATTCCGGCTGCTACAACCCCAAGTGTCATGAAGATCTCGGGTGTCCAGCCATGCCAGAAATGAATAGATGCCTCGAAGCTCTCCCCCGGAGAGAGCATCCCCGTGTGTATGGATGCCATTGCCGGTTCAATCAGCGTACCAGTGACCAGATCCGGAAATAGAGCAAATATTAGGGAGAAAGAAATCAGGATGACCGGTGCCAGCAAGAGACCCAGCGGGGCTTCATGTGGCGTTTTGTCCAATTTGTCCGGGTGTAGCTTACCGCCGAAGCTCTTAAATACAAGAATCATACTGTATACAAAAGTAAAGACACTCGCAATCCAGGCAATGACAGGAAAGAGCTGCAGCCAGTATGCTGAATTCAGAACATCAAACTCGCGGATATTCAGTACAGCAGTAAAAAACATCTCTTTGCTGAGAAATCCGCTGAATGGCGGCAACCCGGCCATAGAGAACGCCCCCATCAGTGCGACCGAGAAGGTAACCGGCATAAGAGACATCAGTCCGCCCAGCTTACGGAGATCACGGGTACCGGTCTCATGGTCAATGATGCCTACCACCATAAACAGGCTGCCTTTGAAAACAGCATGATTGATGAGGTGGAAGAGCGCCGCTGTAGTAGCCATCGTATAAAAAACCGCATCCTGCTTTCCGCTAACAAAGCCGGCTGCTGATCCCAGACCAAGCAATGACATGATGAGGCCCAGTTGGCTGATTGTAGAATAGGCCAGTAATGCTTTGAGATCTGTCTGCCGGATCGCTTTGAATGACCCATAGATTAAAGTGAGCAGGCCTGTTGCAGACACCAGCCAGAACCACTCTGCTTGCCCCGCAAAGACAGGAGTAAGCCTTGCCACCAGGTAAATCCCTGCTTTGACCATAGTTGCGGAATGAAGATAAGCACTGACCGGAGTCGGAGCCTCCATGGCGTCAGGCAGCCAGATGTGAAAAGGAAACTGGGCCGATTTCGTAAAGGCTCCCAGCAGAATCAGCAGCATGGCCGGGATAAACATAGCGTTATCCGTGATGGTTCCTGCCATTGCAATAATCTCCCGGATACTATAAGTACCGGTCATTACATACAGCAGATTAAATCCGGCAAACATGGCTAATCCGCCGAACACCGTAATCAGCATAGACTTCACTGCCCCATAACCGGATCTTTCCCGGCCGTACCAGAAGGCAATAAGCAGGAATGAGGAGATACTTGTAAGCTCCCAGAACCCGTACAGTACGATCAGATTATCCGACAGCACTACCCCCAGCATGGCCCCCATGAATAGGAGCAGGTACATGTAGAACCGCCGGATTCCTTCCGTCTGTTTGTCGAGATAATAAATAGAGTACAGCACAACGAGTGCTCCCATTCCTGAAATCAGCAGGACAAAGATTAGACTGAGTCCATCCAGGATCAGGGTGATATTCACTCCAAAAGACGGCATCCAGGCAAATGTGTCTACAATCGATTCTCCTGCCCGAATTACAGGAATCCTCGTCAACAGATACAGGAAAAGAGCCGCCGGCAGGGGCAGAACGAGCCATCCCAGATGGAAGCGCACAGTTTGTCTCGTCAGCAATAATAGCGCAGATAGTATAAACGGAAGAAGGATTATGATATGCAGCACGGCTCCGTACCCCTTTCTATTTTAGTTATATTGCTCACTTCGGCTTGACCCATTCATTCTGTACAATTCTTAAATATTGTGACTCGCCATTGGTAACCATTTTAAAGAGACCGGTATTAAAATCGGTATCGAATTCCCGGAAGAAGGTGCCCTTTATCGCTTTGTTACCAGCATCCTCCTCCATAAGAATATAACGGCCGTCTTTTTTGGCCAGATAGGCCGTAAATCCCCGTTCATGTGTCTGCTCAAGAAGCTCGGGATACCGCTGAACGGCAACGATATGAAGATCAATAGTGCCGACCCGCTCCATCAGGTCATTGATGAAATTGCCGCGTGTAATTTCCTGCCACAGGGTCTGGCTGGTTTGCCCCAGCACAATCTGTGTCACTTGGTATTCTTGTGCAGTTTCCACGATAACCTGGGCTGTCTTTTTCCCATTGCATTTGCGGTTCAGAAATTGCCCTCCGGCATCTTTGGTCTGCTGCTCCCAAGCGGAGAGGTACAACTGTTTCTCGTGGTTATATTCACCATCTTCGCTGGCATCTACAGTAAGCACAACAAGCGGAGCCTGAAGCTTTCTGGCCAGCTCGCCGCCCCTCTGAATCAACCGCTGTCCATGGGGCCCGTAATGCACACACACCATGATACTCTCCATCTTCATTTCCATGTGAAACCCTCCGTAAGTTAATTTTTTCCAGGTAAAAACACAAAAAGAGCCCGCTGTTGGCAGGCTCCTCCGGTCTATCCATATACAATTGGCTTTATTATATAGTTCTCAAGAGAGAAAGTAAAGAACATTGACGGTGAATATTGCACACTCCATCTGGAGCAATTTGTGATACCTTCTGCACCCGGAGGGTAGAAAAACATTTTCCAAGCAATTAAACGATTTGTTGCCATGAATCAACGCCAGCGCTCAGTTCGGTAATTAATGGATAGCAGGTATTTGAGTCTCCCAATCTTCCCCGTTCACCGTTCCGATGAAGTTGTAGACCGGCTGATAATACCCTTTCGAATCATAGGTGTACACCAGCTCAACTTGTTCAATGCGCAGCAAATCGCCTTTCTTCAGATCGTTATACATGTTGAAGTTCCCCTGAAGGACTTCCTCATAAGCCTGTGCCGGACTGATTATTTCCACTTTACGGACATACTTATTCTCGTTCATAGCATAGAACAAATCAAGGGGAGCCTTCTGACCCGCAGAAGACGGAATCAACATAATCATTCCCTGTGCAAAATCCTTCTCGTTCTCTGCAATCGCGGCCTTAGAATGACTAATATCCCATCTCAGCGTATCCCCGTTCTGTATGCTGAAGATGGCGTCCGCAGGCAGAATATGGTTGGACCGCATCCAACTCTCATAGAATTCTTTATGCTTCGCTGTTTCTTCTTCACTCATCGCGGAATTCCGCTCGCCCTGGATATACAACTGCCAACCGCCGTCCCCTAAGTTATAGTTGAAGGTGTACGGATTCCCGTCAGGGTCCGCGAATGACCAGACCCGATTCATTCCATCAATTCGCTTCCCTCCTTTACGCTGCAGATCGAAGGACCGCTCGACAAGTGCTGCCATCTCCTGTCCATACCCCAAATTATAGAGCCTATCGCTGACATAAAGTGACGCTGGCTCTGCCTCTTCCGGAAGCCCGGCCATAAGTTCAACCTCGACTCCGCGCATATCCTGCATAATAGCCGGACGAATGGATAGATTACCAAGCTCCTTAGTCTGATACACAGCTAGCGCGCCGGTGAACAATAGAACGAAAGCCAGCGGAATACATAGCGCAAGCCCTGCTGAACGAAAAGCCAGCTTGCGCTGCTTCACACTGTCTAATATGGCGTTCATTATCAAATAACCTGCAATACTGCCGATCGTGTTGTGCAGGATATCGTCCAGTTCAAATATGCCTCTGCGGCTAAACATTTGGATAAGCTCAATACCGGTGGTCACAGCCAGAGAAGTCAATAGCACAGGCATAAAACGCCGGGTTCTCATCCCAAGCAGCGGAATTAGAAATCCAAGTGGCATGAACATCAGCATGTTGAAAATTATCAGCTGAAACTCGCTTAGCGACCATTGATGCCAGGCACTCAGATAACCGCTGAACAGCCGCAAATTAACCCATCCCTCAAAGTTCTGTCCCCTGCTAAAGGTGGTCAACACCATTACGATGCCAAACCACATGATGAGCAGTAGAACAGTTATGCTCTTCTTGAGCGGGAGCTTTCTTTTCCCGCCTTTCTTGCGATATAAAGCATAAGATAGAGCAAGAGCGCCTAATCCCGCTAGCCCAATAATCAATACCTTAGACAGAATCGGCAGCAATGTGCTGATTATACCTTGAAAATCCATGTGATCTTACCTCCATTTTAGCGTAGGCAGGTTATGTGATATTCGTAATTAAGAAGCCTACTGTATAAAAGACTGAACTAACATGAATTATGTATCAGCATTTGAATAAATTTTCAGATGGTCGAATGGTGCTGACTTCTGTTTATCAGAATGGGAATTAAAATAACCGATGCTAACCACATTTAATGTAGTTTGCATCGGTTGGAATCCATTTTTGTAGTTGCTAAGCAATGATAAGCCTTACCACTCCGCAATACTCCCGTCCCGGTGCCGCCATACCGGATTTCTCCAGCGGTGGCCGTCCTCCGCCATCTTACGCACATACTCCTCGTTCACTGTAATGCCAAGACCCGGTCCGGAAGGAATCTGGACATGACCGTCGCTGTAGGCAAAGACGGTAGGATCGGTGATATAATCCAGCAGGTCATTTCCCTGATTATAATGGATACCGAGGCTTTGTTCCTGAATGACCGCATTGTAAGACGTTGCATCCACCTGAAGACAGGCGGCCAGGGCGATCGGCCCAAGCGGGCAATGCGGAGCGACCGCGACATCGAACGCCTCGGCCATGGCGAATATTTTTTTGCATTCCGTGATCCCTCCTGCATGGGACAGATCGGGCTGGATAATGTCAACCACCCCATCCTTCAGCAGATTTTTGAATTCCCAGCGCGAGTACATCCGCTCGCCCGTCGCGATCGGAGTGCTGGTATGATGTGCGATCTCCCGCAGTACTTCGTTGTTCTCCGGCAGCACCGGCTCTTCTATGAACATCAGACGGTAGGGGTCCAGCTCTCTGGCCAGTCCGCGTGCCATCGGTTTGTGAATCCGCCCGTGAAAATCGACAGCAATCCCGAATTCCGGTCCGCAGGCCTCCCTAATGGCGGCGACCCGCTCGACGATAGCATAAATCTTGTCATGTGTATCAATGAACTGCATCTCTTCCGAGGCATTCATCTTAATCGCCGTGAACCCGGCGGCCTTCTTCTCCAGAGCCGCTTTGACAACATCGATGGGCCGGTCTCCGCCTACCCAGGAGTACACCCGCATGGAATTGCGGCAGGCGCCGCCCAGCAGCTGATACACAGGCGCATTGTAGATTTTCCCTTTAATATCCCAGAGCGCCTGATCGATCCCTGCTATCGCACTCATCAGAATAGCCCCGCCACGATAGAAGCCTCCCCGGTACATGAGCTGCCATAGGTCTTCAATCCGCTGGGGGTCCTGCCCAATCACATAATCCATCAGCTCTTCCACTGCGGCCTGCACCGTATGCGCCTTGCCTTCGACCACCGGCTCCCCCCAGCCGGATAGGCCTTCATCGGTTTCAATCTTCAGAAACAGCCAGCGGGGAGGAACGATAAAGGTCTCAAATCCGGTGATTTTCATTGATTATTTGGCTCCTTTTGTGTTATTCATTCTGGCTTTGCTGACTTCATTGGCAAATTGGCGGGCCGTCTCTGTGATCTTCCCATAGTCGCCCTGCTCCACCGCTTCCCGATCTACGAGAGCGCTTCCCAAACCGACAGCAACAGCTCCGGCGGCAATGAAGGCTCCGACATTCGCAAGGGTCACGCCTCCTGTCGGCATCATCCGGATGTGGCCAAGTGGCCCCTGCAGTTCCTTGATGTAGGAGGCACCCAGAGAACCGCCCGGGAACACCTTAAGCAGGTCTGCACCCGCTTCGTACCCTCTGACTACCTCGGTCGGTGTCATTACGCCGGGGATGGAGATTCGCCCGTGCTGTAAGGTCAGCCCCACAATATCCTCATTCAAATTTGGGGAGAAAATAAAATCGGCTCCCGCCGCGATCGCCTGCTCAGCCTGCGTCAGCTTCAGTACGGTACCCGCTCCCACCAGCAGGCGATTTCCATATTTCTCCTTCATGTCTGCGATCAACCTGTACACTTCCGGCGTATCGGCTGTAATCTCCAGCGCTCCGACCCCGCCGTCTGCCAGTGCCGCTGCAATGTGATCCACCCGTTCAGGCGCTGGTCTGCGAATAACGGCGACCAGTCCGGAAGTTATCAGCTGCTCCATCTGCTTATCTTTGTCCATTTCTTTCCTCCTCCCTTGGAATGTCCCTCACTTACCGGATAATATCCTCCATACCGGTTCCCCCTGCCAAGAGAAAATCCACATCCTGCCGGGTCGGAAGTCCTTCCACATCGCCGCTTACCCCCACAACCATGGAACCCACAGCGTTGCCTCGCCGCACGGCAGAAGGCAGATCCTCCCCCAGCAGCAAACCGCTGATAAAGCCTGCGGCAAATCCGTCTCCGGCACCCATCGGATCAATGAGTCTCTTCACGGGAAATCCTGGCTCAGTTCCAGAGATTCGTCCGTCACTGTAATAAGCCCCGTCCGCGCCGAGCTTGATTACGGCAGCACCAGCACCGGATTTCAGCAGCCGGTCCGCGATGTCAGCAGGCGTACAGCATCCTGTCAGAAACTGTCCCTCATCCATGCCGGGCAGCACGTAGTCGGCAAGAGCCGCAATTTCGTTAAGAACACGATAGGCCTCTTCTCTGTTCCATAGCTTCCAGCGGATATTGGGATCAAACACAATGGCCGTCCCGTGTTTTTTTGCCGCTTCAAGGGCCCGAAAGGTTAATTTCCTGCATGTCGTGCTAAGCGCCGGAGTAATGCCGGTAACATGCAGGATGCGGGCGTTACCAACATATGCCTCATTAAGCTCATCCTCATGCATCAGACTGGCCGCCGAATGTTTGCGATAGTAGTACACCTGTATTTTGTCCGGAGATATTTGTTCTTTGAAGAACACTCCCGTCGGCGCTTCAGCAGTAACCTTGACTTCGGAAATATCAACGCCATGTCCTCTTACGAATTGCCTGATATACCGGCCAAACGGATCATCTCCGAGCTTGCTGAACCAGCCAGCGCTATGCCCCATACGGGCAAGCCCAATGGCTACATTGGTCTCGGCTCCTGCAACATGCTTGTGAAAACCGTTCACGTACTCCAGGGGAACCATCCGGTCCGGTGCCAGAAGTACCATAGTTTCCCCAAAGGTTACGACCTCCATTGTCCCTCCTCCTTTGGATTCTACGCTGATAGTGTTTCTCCACAAAGATCATATCTTTATTATCATTTTTTTAAATAGATATGATCTATACGGTAAGATCATATTATCTTGTTCTTCGCTAGTCAATACTAAATCAATACTTAGGCTTATCTATTTATAGTCACGAAGCTCTTATGCTAATATGGATGTATTCTAAATCAAAGGGACGGCTAAACATGAAACAGAATAAACAAACCGCGTTTCAAGCTACAATAGAGCTTATGAAGCAGAAAATTCTCGATGGGGAATGGGCTCCGGGGGATCGGCTCCCTACGCTGCAGCAGCTGGCCGTTGATTTCTCTGTGAGTGTCACTACAGTACGTGAGGCGCTGCGGATATTAGAGAGTCAGGGGAATGTCAGCATTGAGCACGGGCGCGGGATGTATGTACGAAACGATCCGCTCTTGCTCGATGATCCGGCGGTTGCTTTAGAGGAGTTAGATAACATATCGATTGTGGACCTGTTGGAAGCCAGACTGCTCATTGAGCCTGAACTTGCCGCTTTAGCCGCGCAACGGGCCGATGAGGACCAGATCCGCAGGCTGCGGGTACTGGCTGACCGAATGGTGCGGCAAATGGAGGAAGGCGGCTCCTTCTTCGAGACCGACCTCGCCTTTCATCAGTTAATCGCCGAAGGGGCAGCCAATCCGGTGGTGGCGCGGATGCTGAATTCGATTCTTCCCTTGCTGGCTGAAGGGCGCAAGCAGACCAATACGCTGCCCAATATGCGGACCAAGGCCTCCAATTACCATGTTCTGATCGCCATTGCCATCGAGGAGCGGCAAAGCGAAACAGCACGGCAGCTAATGGAAAGCCATATTCAAAGTATGCTGAGTACACTGAAGAAGTAAATTCAACATATACGTCTCCTTCTCTTCTTTCGTTAAGTTTAAGATACTATAAAGCGTGTATACGCCAAAAAACAGCATCCTCTGCAACTACAGAATGCTGTTCTTCAAGTGTTTTTTATAATAAACTACAGTTCCTTCGTCATAAATCTGCTGTTCGGATCCGGGATATAATCTGCAAATGGCTCACAATACGTAAACCCGAAATCTTCATACAGCTTGCGGGCGGGGATGAATGAATCCATGGAGCCCGTCTCCAGGCTGATCCGTTTGTATCCGCGGCTTACGGCTACTTCAATAATATGAGCAAGAATATTTCTGGCTACACCTTTGCGCAAATGCTTCTTGGCGGTCCGCATCGATTTGAGTTCTGCATGCTCTTTGTCCAATTCCTTGATCGCCCCGCAACCCAGAAGCTCTTCATCCTCCCAAGCGCACCAGAATGTAATTTCAGGCTGCTTCAACCCGTCCAGATTAAGGGCATGAATGCTCTCTGGCGGAGAGTCCTCGGCCATTCCTTGCAGATGTTCTGCAATTAATCCAATCACTTGTGCCCCGCTCAAATCATCTACAACAATCTTCATTGCTACCACTCCTAGTTAATATTAAGTATGAATTATACCTGTTAACTTTCTGTATATCATATTACTCCGATGGCAGGTTTTCTGACAACCCTATGATGAAGGTAGAGGAAGGTATACGAAATTAACGTTAAGCTTTGAAAAATGCTGTTCTCCAGGTAGGCTACTCTTTTTTGCATACCAATGTTGAATCTCCTCGCATTTGCTTCATGAAAAAGGTATAATTCACTTCAAGTTAGCTTTAACTATGAAAGGAGCACTTTGGCATGTACAGTATTAGTGAAATTGAGAAGATCACAGGTTTACGCCCCTCCACTCTGCGCTATTATGAACAAGAAGGCATCTTGCCGCATGTTGAACGGAATGCTTCAGGTAGAAGAGAATACTCGGATGAGGTCTTAGAGTGGCTTGAACTGGTTATCGCTCTCAAAGATACGGGAATGTCGATTGAAGATATTAAGACTTATACAGAGCTGATTCGACAAGGAGATCCTTCTCTGGAGGCCAGAAAACAATTTTTGCTTATGCATAAAGCTAAAGTGGAACGCAGTGTGGCTCAGACTCAATTTCATCTGGAGAAGATTATCCGCAAGATAGCGATCTACGATATTTTGATGTATAAGAAGATGGAATAGTCTATGAATATTCATATTGCAAAATCAGTATTGACTTCAAGTTAACTTTAAGATTTATAGTGAAGTTATACCCTTGAAGGAGTGATTAGATTGTCTGAAGCAAAAGTATGGCTTATCACAGGATGTTCAACCGGATTTGGACGGCATATCGCGCAGCAAGCGATTGAAGCCGGCTATAAAGTTGTCGTGACCGCACGGAATGTTGACCAGGTAACCGGGCTTACCGCCGGGCATGAGGATCAGGTGATTGCTCTCCCGCTGGACGTCACTAGTCCAGAGCAGATCCGCAATGTGGTTGACCGCACGATGGAGAGGTTTAACCGTATTGATGTGCTTGTGAACAATGCAGGGATCGGTTATTTCAGCTCCGTCGAGGAAAGCGTAGAGGAAGAAACGCGTAAGATGTTCGAGGTGAACTTCTGGGGACTTATGCATGTAACCAATGCTGTTCTTCCTCATATGAGATCACAAAAGAGTGGTCACATTATAAACTTCTCTTCCATTGGCGGTCTGACTTCATTCCCGACCCTTGGCTATTACCATGCTACAAAATACGCTGTGGAGGGCATATCCGAGAGTCTTGCCCAAGAATTGCAGCCTTTTAACATTCATGTGACTTTGATAGAGCCAAGCAGCTTCCGCACCGATTGGGGGGGCCGCTCTTCTGTCAAAACAGAGACAAGCATCCCTGAGCTGAAAGAATCCGCCGTCGGACAAATGCTGCAAGGGATCGCGCTCGGTGCCGGTCAAGAAGCCGGAGATCCTGCAAAGGCTGCTGAAGCAGTGATTAAAGTTGTGGAATCAGCAGAACCGCCTCTTCGATTGTTGCTTGGACAACAAGCCTATGAAGCAGCAACCTATAAATTTAACAACCTGCTTGCCAGCATAGAACAATGGAAAGAAATAACGATAAACACAGATTATAAACAATAAAATGTATAGGTTTGGAGTTTGCACCTTAAGAATACAAAAGTGAGCCTAGTAATTTCTGTAGGCTCACTTTTTCTTAGACTAGCATGCCATCACACCGTGCATCACTACAGCTCCAGACGTTTAAGACAGCTATTCACCACTTGCCGGGAGTAAAGATATTGCCGGCGGAAAATCAGCGTAGGGGTCCCCCGTTCTTTGGATCAGATATGCTGCATTAAACATCCCGCCTTTTAACTCATGAATGGAGCTCAACTTTCCTTCATCTCCGAAATTCACTTCAACCAGTTTAGCGATTTGCGTTTCAGATAATCTGAATTTAGTTTTACTCTTCATCGTCCCTCCACTTTCCCGCTGGTTGGCGTCTATTTTAGCTAGGAATGATCGGCGACATCTAACTCAGATACGATTTTTATATATTCCCGGCCATCATCCTTGCCTTGAATAGGGTTCCACACCTGGGCGAAAAATGGCTCGCGTTTGGCACGTTCTTTGTAATTCCAGGTTTCACGTTCACATTGCGGGCAGAAATGTCCTCCCTCCAGAACCAGTTTGGGGCTGGCATTAAAGGTATGGCCGAATGCACATTTGAAATCAAGCTTATCCGTCCAATTCCCCGTCTTCATCTCTGCAGACAGGCATTCACCACCGCGGAAGGCTGCCGCCCCTTTCATATCCTCAATATTCAACTCTGAGGCAGGCTTATTCTCATCGTAACCATGGTCAAGCTTGATCACTTTATTCCAATCGGAGAATTTCTTCATTTCGGATAGCTTCTCCGGAATCGCCTCCCAGTTTGCCTTGCTCCCCCAATAAGCATCGATTTTCTCAAGATCATTATCCTCTATAAAACGTAGCGTTCCGCGTTCTTTCACAGCCTGCTTTTTCATTGTACGTTTAATCATTGCCCCCATGAATTTTTGCCCTCCCGGGAGCTTCGTGATGACCTTCGCTACGGGGACGAGTGCGCCAAGATTATCGAGGTAGCTCTGATAGAAGTATTCCATAGTATCCCGGCGGAAGTGGAAATAATCCTCCAGCTTGTCAGAATCCAGATAGTATTGTCCATGGAAATTCCGGGTGGCATACCATTTCGGATTGATGACATGATCCAGATTGGTAATGCCAAGCTTGCCGTACAGCACCTGGTACATCTCAAGCGTGCTGACCCGGCAGCTTTCGCCTCCGCCAATGTTGTAAATATGCTGCCAGAATGCCTGATCAAGCTCTCCGTCAATATCCTGGATGCACAGATTACGCATTAATCGTCCTGAATCCCGGTCCGACACATACTCAAGCACATTATCCAGACAGTTATGGAACATAATCGGGTCCTGAATCTTGCTCATCGCAGGTCCCATAATACCCGTCTGGCGCAGACTCACCCAATAGCTGAGTCCGGATTCAATCACCATACGCTCGGCAGCGATTTTAGAGACGGCATAATAATCATACACACTTGGCTTGAGAGGATCGCCCACACGTCCCCAATGGATCGGCGGCATACGGTCGCCTGTCTCAGCAATTGTACCGATATTTACAAAGCGTGTTATCCCTGCACGGCCGCTTTTCTTAATAGCGTCAACAATGTTTTTGGCCGAACCATAGTTAATCTGCATGGCCCGTTCGGGAAACTCATCAGCTGCAGGGGAAACAAAAGCAGCGATATGAAGAATAATGTCAGCATCCTTCACACATTCTTCCACCAGGCTGCGGTCCAACAAATTACCATAGACTATTTTCACACCGTTCAGCCCTTCATACCGCTGGAGCTTCTCACGGCTGTTCGGATTGTCTAAATCAAAGAGCAGCAGTTCGCATTTCGCCAGATCGTTTATCAGTAGCTTTAATGTCTCTCCACCCATATTGCCTGCGGCGCCTGTAATCATGATCCGTTTTTTCTTCATTATTGTTCACCTGCATCATTAGTTTATTGACAAGTCATTCGTCTACCTTCATACTACAGACACAGTGTCTATTTAACAACCATCAGTTGTTTTATGCATTGATGTAATCTAGACATTCGAGATCACAGTGTCTATTTTTATAGAAATTTTATGGCTTGGAGATGATTTGACCATGAATCAACGGGAACGGTTAACCAAACTATTGTTGAAGCAGAGCTTGATCCGCTTGCTCAAAGAGAAGAATATAAGCCAAATCAGCGTTAAGGAATTGTGCACGGCAGCAGGCATCAACCGCTCCACGTTCTACTTACATTATGCCAATGCTTACGACCTGCTTGAGAATGTTGAACAGGAGATTATTAATAATACGAGTGCCTATCTGGATAAAATTGAAGCGGGAGACAGTGGTACTACTTATATCCTGGCATTTCTGGAGTACATTAAAAAAGATGAGGAGCTATTCACTGTCATGCTCCTCACCTCTAATGAAAATTTGTTATTTCCCAAACGCCTTCTGAGTGAAATACTCAAGAATATTGATAGTCAGCTTCAACTCAACGTACCTGAACACTTGAAACGGTATACTTATTCCTACCTGGTCAATGGAAGCCTGGCGATCATCCAAGAATGGATACAAGAAGGATTTATCCTCTCCAGTAATGAACTGGCTGAGCTCATCTTCTCTTTGGCCGACCATTCCTTATTGGCGATTACGCAGCTCAAAGAGAAGTGAGTATCTATTGAATAATCTAAGCAGCACTACGCTCCAGCTCTTTCATTACCGATTCACCTTCAATGTCCAGATTAGGCAAAATGCGGTCCAGCCATTTCGGCAGATACCATGCGGATTTACCCATTAGGGTCATTACAGCCGGAACGATAAGCAGTCTGACTACAAAGGCATCGAAGAGAATACCAAAGGCAAGCGCGAAGCCCATCGACTTGATAATCGGATCTTCGGCCAGCATGAAGCCGGTAAATACAGAGACCATAATCAGACCCGCTGCCGTTACTACACCGCCACTGTGGCCCATGCCCGCCAGCACGGCTTGCTTGGCATCCCCTGTATGTTTGAATTCTTCACGCATCCGGCTAACGAGGAAGACCTCATAATCCATCGCAAGGCCGAACAGAATGCCTACAACGATGATAGGAAGAAAGTTTAGAACCGGACCTGTACCATAGAAGCCAAAGACGCTGCCCAGATGCCCATCCTGGATGACAAAGACGACAAATCCAAGGGTTGCGGCAAGGGAGAGAATAAAGCCCAGCACCGCCTTCACTGGCACCAGCAGCGAACGGAATACGACCATCAGCAGGAGAAACGCCAGTCCGACGATGATGAGACAGAATTTAGGCAGCGCATCACTCAGGTTCTGGGAAATCTCCAGGTTAACGGCTGTGCCGCCTGTGACCATAAATTCCACATGGTTCTTCTCTAGAATATCAGGAGCCTGATCTCTGATTGCATCTATAAGCTCAGTCGTTTCCTTAGCATGCGGCCCCGTCGCCGGGATAATATTGATCAGTGCAACTTCTCCGGACGGTCCGGGAATAGCCGGTGATACCGTACCTATATTGGGGATAGTCTCCAGTTCCTTTACCCCGCTTGATACATTGGTCATGAAGTCTCCTTCACCTTCGGCAACGGCCAGAACAATGAGCGGACTGTGATAGCCTTCGCCGTACCCTTCCGAGAGCAGGTCATACGCCCGGCGCTCCGTTTTTTCCGTTGACTTCAGCCCGTCATCGGAACTCCCCAACTGCAGATGTGAGAAAGGCAAGGCAATTACACCCAGCAAGATCATCCCCAGAATAACTATCGTCCAAGGCTTACTTGTTACAAAATGCCCCAGACGGTTACTTTTTGCGTTCATCCGTTTACGAGGCTTCAGCCACTTGTTTCCGCTTGAAGCAGTGACCTTGCTCCCCACCGCGCTGAGCACAGCAGGAACCAGGATGATCGAGGTGAGCATGGCTAACAATACACAGAATGCACCAGCCAGCCCCATGGCTGTCAGAAACGGAATGTTCACGACGGCCAGTCCGGCGAGTCCGATGATGACCGTAATGGCTGCAAAAACTACGGAGCTGCCTGCTGTAGCATTTGCGATTGCTATTGATTCCCGGTTGCTATAGCCCGCCGCCAATTGTTGACGGAACCTGGAGACAATAAAGAGCGCGTAGTCTATGCCCACCGCCAGCCCAAGCATAGCGGCGAGTGCCATGGAGGTTGAGGGAATATCCAGCATATTGGAGCCAATCATTACACCGAGCAAGCCAATCCCGAGGCCTACCACTGCAGTTGCAATTGGCAATACTCCGAGCAGGAAGGAACTGAAGGTGATAGACAGAACCAAGAAAGCGATCAGTACACCAATGACTTCGGACGGACCCATGATTTTCATCTGGACGTAAGCAGACCCCGTCAGTTCAGCTTGCCAGTCTGAGAAGCGCATGTTTTCAGCTACAGCTGCGATATGTTCTCTGGAAGCTTCTGTGACCTCACCAGCAGGTATTTTGTAGGTGATGTCCATGTAGGCTATCGTCTTGTCCGCACTTAGCGACCGGTTATCATAAGGTCCGGCTACGGACTTCACTTGCGGATCTTCCATAATCTCTTTTTGTGTTTTCTGAATGACGGCCTGAGAGGCTTCTGAGGACAAGGTTTGACCTTGTGGCGCTTTCATGACGAGCCTAGTCTGTCCCCCATCTTCCTGCGGTCCGGCAAATTCTTTGTTTAACAGATCAATCGCTGCTTGGGATTTCAGCCCTGGAATAGATGTGCTGTCATTGAACGCTGGCCCCAAGCTCAACGCAAGTATTGCAAATGCCACTAAAACGGCAAATCCCCCAAACATAACAGCTTTCGCATTGCTTGCTGACCAATGACCTAAACGGTATAAATATTTTGCCATTTCGTGTCCTCCCGACATCCTATTGTTGTGTATTCTCTATGTATTTAGTGTATAGGAAAAGCTTAAGGGGCGAATCGTACCAAGGGGAAGGCGTAGACATGTACTTTTGGGAAGAAAACGGACAGCAAAAGAAAAAGACATTATCCCGGCATATCCCATACAGGAATAGCTAGATAATGTCTAATGACTAGATATGAAGAATGCGCTGTTCTATGGCAGTAGCTACGGCCTGGGCACGTGATTCTACTCCAAGCTTACTGTAAATATTGGTCAAATGCGATTTGATTGTCCGCTCCGTAACGCCCATATCAAAGGCAATTTCTTTACTTTTAAACCCCCGGGCCACAAGCTGCAAAATGAGCAGCTCCTTATCCGTAAGGTTAACGGGTTCTGTATCCTTTGCCCCGGCAATTTTTGTCCGTTCCTTGGCCGCGAATACTTTAGTTAGGATATCAGCCTGTAACAGGGTACTCCCCCGGATTGCCGATTCAATGGTCCGGAATAATTCGTCCCGGCTTGTATCTTTGAGCAAATACCCTTTGGCCCCAAGGGCCAGAGCATTGATCATTAATTCATCCTCATTATAGGTTGTTAAAATAATGATAGGAATGCTATATTGCTTAGTATTTAAAGCCTTTAGTGTATCAAGTCCACTCATCACAGGCATATTTAAATCCAACAAAATCACGTCGGGCACAAGTGTTTCTACTAAGTGTAGAGCAACCTGACCATTCTCCGCTTCACCGGCAATGCTAAAGCGCTGATCGGTCTCCAAAATCATTTTCAATCCTTCCCGTACCACTAAGTGATCATCAACGATAAGTATTTTATATGGATGCATATCCCGTCTCCTTAGCTTAATGGAACTTCTATTTGGATGGTGGTACCGCTGGACAGACTCACGATATTAATTTCTCCTCCGATTAACCGTGCACGCTCGTATAATCCCAATATGCCATAATGTCCGCTAGTTTTTCCGATAAGTTTGGTATCAAAGCCTACACCGTTATCCTTGATAACAATGTGAATGCGGTTATTCTGCTCTAGAATACTTATCCATACCTTAGTAGCATTAGCGTGCTTTGCTACATTCATTAAGCATTCACTGATGATTTGCAGACTGTGCTCCTTCAGTGTTCCCGGCAGTAACGAGCTAATGCTTATTTGGTGAATAACGTCTATCCCCGTAGCTTGATTAAATCTTCGTATTTCATCTGTAATAGCTTCTGTGAAGTCTATCCCGGAAGCGGATTTCACCCGCAGATTATCAATTGCAAGACGAGCCTCCGCTAGTGTCCGCCGTGCCTGACGCATGGAGATCTCAACAAATTGTTGTGCCCTTTGAACATTGCCTTGTGAAATATACGCATCGACTGCTTCAAGCTGCATGATCAGACCAGCCACTCCCTGAGCCAAGGTGTCATGCAGATCACGTGCCATACGTTGTCGTTCATTAGCAAGGGTAAGCTCCTCGACCTTTTGGTGTGCTTTTTCTAAATCCTCCAGAAAGACTTGGGTCCGAACCCGGGCATGTACCTGCTGAAAAAATAAAGAGGCGTATGCACCAACAATAATCAGCATTAAGAGGAACAATAAAACGAGTAGCACCGGATCATATTCGTTTCCTAAATAGAATAGCGCATAGAAGAACATCAAAATAGAGTACAGGCTAACCAGCACTATCTTCCGCCTCTGATAATACAACCCAATGCTTTGCCCGATGAGTACAGGAAACAGACCAATGAGTATAGCAGGTGAGCTAATGGGCATCAGTAAAGCGCAAGTGAAGATGAATAGTCCTTGTACGATGAAATAAGCCCAGGTTTGGCTGAAGGAGATCCGGTACAGGCACCAATGAAGAACGCTATGGAGAATATAAATTATGGTGAAAATTATAGTATTCAAAAAGACCAGGCCACTGGTGCTTTGCAGAATCATGGAAGCGATGTAGACTAAAGAAACCCAGATAAGTATGGGTACCCGCGCAACCATCAATTCATCTATTTTTGAAGTTCTCATTTCACTCCCCCATTCATATTTACTCGATTGTACTATAGATCAATAATTATAGAATCGTACGAAAGGGAAATGGATATACTCTGCAGCTCTTTCATACTGATGAATTCTAGTTCACGTTAAAATAAAAGAGCATTGTAGTAATCCTACAACGCCCTCTTATTCTAACGTATCTTTCGGTTCATTGGGGGTCAGATCATTCTCGCTACTTCATGCGCTTCGCTGACAGCGTTTAAGGCTCTGCGGGCACGCAAGGCATCACCGATCACATGAACAGGGATATCATGCTCATTGCAAAAATGCTGGAGCCCCTCATAGTTCCGTGACTTTGCCCCAATGGCGACAACTACGGAATCACATGGGAACGCAGATACTTCACCATTGTTTTCAATGACGACTCCATACTCAGTAATTTCAAGGCATTTGGTGTTGGTCATAAGCTGGACCCCTGATTCATGCAGGCTTTCCATGACACAGATCGAGCGTAGTTCACCCAAGTCTTTAGCCACTTTATCCAGCATCTCGACTACAGTGATCTTGGAAGCCTTACCATGCAGGTACTCGGCAACCTCAAGACCAACAAGTCCCCCGCCGACAATAACGACTTCTCCGGTTACCGTTGCTTCTCCAGACAGTACATCATGCGAATTCGTAACCTTGGTCAACTGGCTTCCGGGAATTCTCAGCTCCATGGGGGCTGCGCCTACGGCCACAATCACTTCGTCCGGCTCAAGTTCTTCCAGGAGCGACTCCGTAACCGGGCTATTCAGTCGGACCTCAATGCCCTCTCTGATTACCTGTTCTCCCCGGGATATAGCGGCTGCTTTCATCTCTTCTTTTCTTGGCGCTTCTCCAGCCAGGGCAAACTGGCCGCCCAGCGCTCCTGCCGCTTCGCATACAATCGGCTGATGTCCTCTGCGCTTCAGGACCATAGCTGCTTCCAAACCGGCGATTCCGCCACCGGCAACTACTACCTTCTTGGGATGATCTGTCATCATCAGCTTGTATTCCGCTTCTCTGCCCAAAGCCGGGTTACGTAGGCATGTAATGAACGGCACTTCACTTGAGACAAATCCGTCATAACAGCCCTGATTGCAGGCGACACACTCTACAATATCGTTGCTGTTGCCGGACGCTGCCTTCAGGCAGAATTCAGGGTCAGCAAGCTGTGCGCGTCCGATCACCACCATATCTGCTTTGCCGTCCGCCAGAATTTCCTCTGCCTGGTCAGGAGCATTAATACGCCCTACCGCTACAGTCAGCATTCCGGTTTCCCGGCGGATTCTGGCTGCATTATCGACATTGAACCCTCTTGGCAGGTCGATAGGAGGCACCTCATATTTGATTGCTGCAGAAGAGAAGTTTCCTCGTGAGACGTCAAGCGCATCCACGCCAGCAGCTTTTGCCATTTTACAGAATGCAATAACATCCTCTATACTCAGTCCGCCCTCCAGATAATCATCGTGAGCATCAATACGCATAAACAACGGCATATCTGCCGGAATGTTGTGACGGATAGACGTAATACATTCAATGAGGAATCTGGCTCTGTTCTCCAGGCTTCCCCCGTATTCATCGGTTCTCCGGTTAAAGAAGGGGCTCAGGAAAGAATGCGGGGTATAGTTATGGCCTGCATGAAATTCAATGGCATCGAAGCCGGCTGCTACTGCCCGCCGTGCACCTTCTCCGAAGGCCTTGGCTGCAGCCTGCAAGGTCCCGATTTCGGCTCCCGGAAGGGTATATTCTGTACCAGGCACGGGACTCGGGATTATGATCATCTGCTCTGTATCACTCGCAACAGCCAATCCACCCAGCCATAGCTGAATTCCTGCCTTGCCGCCGGCATCATGGATGGCCTCTGTGAGCTGCTGTAGACCCGGGATATATTTATCATCAGAGATGGCCAGGAACTTCTTAGGCGCAGCTGGCCCATATACTGAACATACCTCAGTGAAATTTAAGCCGCAGCCTCCTTCTGCTCTGGCTACATGGTAATCGATAAGCTGCTGGGTAACAAAGCGTTCCTCAGTAGGCATTTTGGTGCCCATGGCCGGAAAGATAATACGGTTCTTCAACTCTAACCCTCTGATTTTAATAGGACTGAACAAGGCAGGATAAGCCATAATACATTCTCCTTCACATTCTTTTTCAAGGCCCAAAACTTTGTTATATATTTCACATAATCAGTTCGACCTGATTACTGACACCTCAAATATACCTGAGTGAATGAGTTATGACAATATGTTTAAAACAAAATGTTTGAATTTTCTGCGACGTTGTTCATACGATCTGTTAACCGGAAAATAATGAATCAATCAACAGGTTAAGGTATTCTATACGCGCTTCTTTGTCAGTCAGGAATAATCCATCTGTTTCCGTAATCCCTTCGTATTCCGTAGGATAATTAATAGATGAAGTGAAAATCAAATACTTGAACCTGAAGTTATCATCATCTTCTGGTATGAGCTTACGTAAACACGCTTTGAGCAGGCTGCCAATCTCCTCTGACAGATCAATAACGCGTCTTGAAGTTTTATCATCATCTGAACACTCTAAGGAATGGGTGTAGATTACCCGGTTACCGGGAAAACGCAGCGAATATTCCATAATCTCGTTGGCGGCCAGCAGCAGCTTCTCTTTTGGACTGCAGGCTTCATCTTGTAATATAGACAATACCGTAAGGATATTCTGAATGTAGAATTCCTTAACCAGGTTGAGCATTTCCTCTTTACTTCGGAAATAATAATTGATGGCACTAACATTAACATCCGCTTCCTTGGCAATCGCCCGGATCGCGATATTGCAGCTTTTGTTCTTCCCCATCAGATACAGCGCGCGGTCCAGGATACGTTCTTCAATATTTTTCAGCTCTCTCATATGATCCCCTCCATTACTTCTCTCTTAGCCATTATACTTTCACGGCAATCTTGCAGCAATTACGGCTTGTCGTTGAAATACAAAAGAAACCCAGAGTCTTTAAAAGACCTGGGTTTCTCCACGCTGCAGAAATTCATCAATCATCGCCTTGTATTTATCAAGTCTGTACACGTTATACATCCGGGAAGTAAGCGCACGGGTGTTTCCGAAGAAAAGCGCTCAAACTGTTTCTGTCTGCCGCCGAAGGGACCGATCGCCAGTTCCCAGGTCAGACGGAAAAGAGCAATCCGGTCGCGGGTTGATGTATCCTGTCCTTTAACATATAGACGGATAAAGCCGCTGGCTCAAATAACAAAGCTTTCTATCTGGCTGCTCAAGGCGGTACGTTTAACGGTGTAACGGTTACAGGTATTGGCCGTGAGCATGCCGTTCAAATCTATTACAATGCACTTGTATGCATGTTTTTATTACGCAATCGATAACCCGCCATCTACATGTAATACGCTGCCCGTGGTGTATTCATTCTGAATGAGATAGAGTACGCTTTGGGCAACTTCTTCAGCGGTTCCGATCCGTTGTACGGGTAGACCGCTGGCCACATGCTGGAATACCTGATCGCGGATTGTAGCGTCCATATTGCCGTGAGCTGGTGTATCAATCATGCCAGGAGAAACCACGTTGACCCGGATAGGTGCAAGCTCGATGGCTAAAGCCTGACCCAAGAAAGTAACAGCCGCATTTACCGAGCCTAACACCACCGTTTCTTTGCTTGGCTTAAAAGCGGCGGCTCCCGAAAACATCGTTACAGAGCCATCTTTCGATAACCATGGTGCTGCATGTTTAACGATTTGATAAGGGCCGAAAAATTTACTGGCAAACAGCTCCTGAACAGTCGACATCTCAGAATTCTTAAAATCAACTAGGGATGTTTCCGAAGCACTAATCACGAGATGATCGAATTGCTTAATTCGTTGCTCGAACAATTGAATCACCTGCATTTCATCCATCATATCCAGGGCATAAGCTTCAAGATGATCAGAATAAGAAGCGAAGCGTTCCCGTGCCGAGTCCAGCTTGGCCTGAGATCGTCCGGCAATGATCACCTTTGCCCCGGCTTCCAGCAACAGTTCTGCAGTTGCAAGTCCAATACCAGAGCTGCCTCCGACAATCAAAATTTTCTTTTCATTCAATTCTTTCATCTTATATTTCCTCCTCATGGGTTGGTTGCCCAACCAATTGATTATATAAAACATCAAATGAATAAGCTTGCATATCATTTAATGCTTCTATCGCAGTATCGCAGTATATCTGAGCTAATCATCATAAGTTGGTCGACCAACCAACAAGTCGCATAAAACATTAAATGAATGAAAGATACATATCAGTTAATGTTTCATAGGCTGCGTTCAGATCAAAATCCTCATCAGTCAATTTTCGCAAAGCCAGCCCGTCAAACGCAGCGGTTAAGGAAGCCGCCAACGCATCGTGATTGAGGCCCTCTTTTCGGGCAAGTAACGTAATTAGCTCGGCAATTTTTTGTTGCTCTTCCAGTAAGAGTGCATTCACATGCACCTTCAGGTTCGAATTGTTTAGTCCAATGGAGTACAGTTCAAACCGCAGACGGTAAACTTCCAGATCGGTAAGTATCCGTTTCTTAACTAAGTCTAAAATATTGCCGCTGGTTCTGGTCTCCTTCGCATGTTGAAGGATTTCATCCCAGTCCCTAAGGCAGTGCTGCTTAGCTTCATCAAGTACAGCCACAATAAGCTCTTCCTTGTTTTTAAAATAATAATGGATCAAACCCGGAGCAACACCGGCAGCTTGAGCCACTAACTTCACTGAAGTAGCCTTGAATCCATGTATGATCAACAGTTCATGTGTCTTGGCAATAATGAGGTTCCGATTGTTCAGCGGTTCTTTGAGCATGTCAACCCTCCTCATCTTCCTAATTGGTCGTCCAACCAAATTAAATTTAGCATAACCCTCTGAGCAAGTCAACTAAGTAGGAGGATCTCAGGCACGGCTAAATGTTATAACAATAATTAAGACCATCGAAATTGATGGTCTTAATCCGTTCAACGGGAGCTTACCGCTTATTTCACGTAAAATGTGGCATCCTGTTGATCTACAGACGTTGATATCGTGGATATCTCCAGCAAGCCATTCCGGTGTCTCATATAAGCTCCCGGAATATTGTAGGATTCAAAGGAAGCCGCCCATGAGCCGGTCAGTCCGGCGCGCAACTGCCAAGTGGCATCATTCTTGAACAGGGTAGAATTGTCGTTAGCCTCCAGCCAGACCTTCCCGTCCTTGTGACGGAGGTAGAAGCCCGGTTTAGTAACGGATTCGATCGACACGGCGGATTCATTGGACAGTCCTTTGACCAGTCTCCACTGGGATTCTGCACTGTATTGTGCCCCGTCTATTCTTCCTCTTCCGTCCTGATATTGCACATAGCTGTGCATGTTGAAGCTCTCCAGCTGATTGACCGGAATCTCCGTATCTACCCGGACCAGCTTCCAGTTCTGGGTATCCAGACTATTAGCTCCCCACTGAATGACCTTGGTTCCGGCCGGCGAGCCGCCCCCGGCATTATCCAGCATCAACCCACTGTGCCCGTTCATGACGGTGTAATAGCTGCTGCCCTTGTGGGCGAATGTCCACCGCTGGGTGTCCAGATCATTGTTCGCCGAGAGGATGACCTTGGTCCCCGGAGCCGTGGCTCCATTCGGATCCTCCCAGACCAGATTGTTGTTCACACTCATTCCCCGGAAGAAGCCGTTATTTCTGTAATCGAGACGCCACCACTGGGTATCCGCATTAAGATCACCCCACTGGATGATTTCGGTACCGGCCGGCGAGCCGCCCCCGGCATTGTCCAGCAGCAGGTTATTATTCTGATTGATCAACTTGTAGATTCCGCCGGATACAATCGAGGAATCCCCGTTCACCTGAGCCACATTAGCGCGGATTTCATTCCGGTCCCCTACCTTCACCGTGTTGACTTCCAGCAGCATTGAATGGCTGAGGGGCAGGAGCGTACCGCTCCAGGCTGCAGGTGTGTTCTGATTGGAGCCCTTTACCGTAAGCGGCGCATCAACCTGGGTCCAGGTGGCACCGTAGTCTCCGCTTGTAAACATTTTATTGGCGGAGGAGACCACATCGGTCATGCCGCGCACATATAATCTGCCGTTCGTAGTCCCGTCATCGATATAGGCAATCTCCGGCGTCTGGGAGGCGCGGTAAATCCCTGTACCGACTACGTTCCCCAGATCCGTTGCACTTCCCCAATCCACTCCGTTGGTTGACGTTTTATAGCGAACGGCGAAATTCGGGGCTGCGCCCAGCATTTCAAAGAACATGAAATAAGTTCCGTTCTTCACCTTCACTACCCGCGGCATCCCCGGCCGCCAGTCCCAGTTCGACGAATTGCCGACGATAATACTGTAGTTCCCCCAGGTCAGTCCTCCATCGCTTGAAATCTCCCGGGCGATGGCCTGATTATAGCCCGGCTGACGTTCATCCGAATAATAACAAATCAGACGCCCGTCGCTGGTTACTGAGAATTCCGGCTCCCATGTACGCTGGGTTCCTGCAGTTCCCCGCGCAGCCAGATTGCTATGGAACTGCCAAGAAGCTCCATTGTCGGTACTTCTCCAGATGTGGATCGTATACGGAACCGAATTGTTCCAATCCGTCGACGCGAACAGCAGCGTTCCCGCCGGATAATCTCCGACCTTCTGCGGTAACACATATAACGTTGTCATTCCTTGCTGATTCCGGTCCAGGCCGTAATTGTTGGGATCAATCTCACTGAGCAGAGACCAGGTCGCCCCGCCATCCGTGCTCTGGTAGAACGGGAAAGGCTTCATGCCTGTCCAATCGGCATTTCCGGGGAATCTCCGGGTGAAGGTGCTTAGCAGATTCCCGTTCTCCAGCTTCACGGCCCTTGCATAATACGGCTCCGGCTCCGCTGCACTGCTGGAGATTACCGTTCCTGTCGTTGACGCCTGTACAGGCGCTACCGAAATTCCCATGACGAACAAGGCTGCGATTAGAGTCAATAGCATAGCTTTTTTCATACTGATCCTCATCCCTTCGCTATAAGTTAGATAACAAGAAATGAATGGCCGCTTAGCTTATTCCCCTGACGGTGAAGCAATATCCTCACCCGCACTCACCGGAATGCCGAAATCCGGGGTGCCATCCTTCTTCCAGGTGAATCTCTGAATACAGGTTGCCCGCAGGCCTGCATCCGCGCCCGGAGCGGGAAGCGCGTGATAGACGATCCAGTCCTCCTCCCCGTCCGGCGACACGGTAAAGCTGTTATGACCGGTGGCATAGACTCCGTTCTCGGCGCTTTTGCGAAACACGGGGACTGGAGACTTGGTCCAGGAAGACGGCTCCATCGGGTCAGCCGACTCCTCCATGGTCAGCATCCCTAGCGCATAATCCTCCGACCAGGTGGTGCTGGCCGAATAGACAAGATAGATGCGTCCGTTACGGTGCAGCGTCACCGGCCCTTCATTAATCGCCATGCCCCCCTGCTTCTCCCAGTCCAGCGTCGGGGCTGTAAGCAGGACGTGATCCCCCTCCAGTGTCCATGGGTTACTCATGCGCATGATGTAGATCGCAGAACCATAATCAGGGAAATGTCCATAGCCGGCATACAAAAAATAAAGCTGGTCCTGTACCGTAACCACAGTTCCATCCAGTCCGGGGACAGGGGTCGGCAGCGCGCCCTTCCATACCCACTCCCCTTCCAGCGGATCGGCTGCCCTGTTCTCCAGGACGCAGATGCGGCGCGATTCATCGCCCCCGCCGTCATTGGCAGTGAAATAGATATACCATGTACCGTCCAGATGGTGAATTTCCGGTGCCCACAGGTTGTAGCTGTACCGTCCACCCGGCTCCGGTGACCAGATGATCTTCTTCCGGCCTTGGGCAAGACCGGTCAGTCGGGAGGACTTTGTTAACCCCAGCCCTCCCGACTGGGTGTGCATGAAGTAATAATTCCCGTCGGTGTGCCTCAGTACCCAAGGATCGGCAGCGCGGGTAACGATGGGATTGCGGAATGTTTCTGTACCTGCCATGTTCTTGTCTCCTCATCTTATCGGTGTTATCGTTCAGCCCTTCATCCCAGTCAACGCAATGCCCTCAACGAAATATTTCTGTGCAAAAAAGAACACCAGCAGCGTGGGAATCAGCGCCAGCACGGAGCCGGCCATAATATAAGTCCATTGCGAGGTATAGAACCCCTGAAAGGAAGCAAGCACCAGCTGCAGGGTATACTTCTCCGGCGAGTTGATATAAATCAGCGGTCCAAGATAATCGTTGTAGCCTGCTATAAAATTCAAGAGTCCTTGCGTAATCAATGCCGGCTTAGATAGCGGCAGTATGATACGCAGGAAGGTATGCAGCGGATTCATTCCGTCTACCTTGGCCGCATCCTCCAGTTCCCGCGGGATCGTCATGAAGAATTGCCTCAGCAGGAATACGGCGGCTGCCGCGCCGAACATCCCTGGTATAATCAGCGGCATCCAGCTGTCAATCCAGCCGATGGTTTTGAACAGCATGAAGGTCGGAATCATCGTGACCACACCGGGAATCATCATGGTTGCCAGCAGTAGTCCGAACAGAAGGTTCCGGGCCGGAAAAGCAAGCCGGGCGAAGGCATAGGCAGCCAGCGCGCTGGTAAACAAGCCTACCAGACAAGGCAGCAGAATAATGAGCAATGTGTTTATAAACCCTTGAACAATATCGGATTCAAATAATACAAAACGATAGTTACTCCATTCCAAATGCTGAGGTATCCATTTCGGCGGCATCTCAAACTCCATTCCATGCTGCTTCAGGGAAGTGGACAGCATCCACAGAAACGGAACAGCCATAACCAGCGCTCCGGCCGACAGGAACAGATAGGCGAAGCCTGTGAAGGTACGCTCTTTGGCCTGTTTTTGGCTGACCCGGGCGCCGCTTGCTGTTGTTATTCTCGTACTCACGCGTATCCTCTCCTATTCATAGTGCACCCAGCGCCGGGAAAAGTAGAAATTCAGCAGCGTGACGGCCAGAATGATGAACCCGAGAATCCACGCCATAGATGATGCAAACCCCATGTTCATATAACGGAATGCATTCTGGAAGAGATAGTAGACAATCGTCGTCGTGGAATAGTTCGGACCGCCTTCGGTCATGATCTGGAACCGCGGGTAATCCTGAAGCGCTCCGATGATGGCAGTGATTAGAATATAGAGTGTAGTCGGCGATATGCAGGGAACTGTGATATGGCGGAACCGTTGCCAGCCGCCCGCACCGTCAATCTCTGCCGCTTCATAGAAGCTTCTGGGCACGCCCTGCAGCGCCGCGAGATACAGCACGATATTGATGCCAAGGCCCGACCATACCCCTTGAATGATCATGGCCGGCATCGCCCACTGCTCACTGCTGAGCCAGGCAGGCCCCTGGATTCCAATAAGCTCAAGCAAATGATTCAACAACCCGTAGGTATCATTGAATATCCATTTCCAGAGCAGCGTAAGTGCGATGACCGAGCTGATCGTCGGCAGGAAAAACATCGTCCGGAAAAAGCGGATCCCCCGTATTTTCTGATTCAACGCGGTGGCAAAGCCCAACGAGCAGATCATGCCAATGGGGATGCTAAGAGCTGAATAGAGCGTATTGCGCAGCGTTTTCCAAAACAGCTCGTCCTGAACCAGCTTCACATAGTTATCTCCGCCATTGAATACGGGAGTCTGGTAGCCGCTGTAGTCCGTGAAGCTGACATAGACGGAATAGCTGAGCGGGATGAACGCAAACAGCAGGAAGCCCAGGATCGGTGCGGCAATGAAGGAATACGCCCATAGATGCTCCCTTCGCTTCATTTGAACAGTCCGGAGTTGCCTTCTTTGATGGCTGCATCAATCTTCGGCTTCAGCTCATTCAATACATCGGCAGCAGGCTTCTTGCCCTCCCACACCGGAGCCAGCCCTTGGGCGAGCAGATCATACCACTTGGCGTTCGGCAGGGCCGTCCATGGTCCTGACACTTCTTTTTCAACCGCCTTGATGAACACCTTGGCATGTTCCGGCTTCTGGCCCGGCTGCAGGAAGACATCGGTAGAGGCCATGGACTTGAAGCTTGGAATGGAGAAGCCCATCAGGGACTGCTCCTTCTGCCCTTCCGGTCCGCCCAAGTATTCCACTAATTTGTAGGCTGCTTCCACCTGCTTCGTCTTGCTGTAGATAGCAAGTCCTACCGAACCGCTGATTCCGCCCCAGTCCTTGCCGGACAGCGGCGCTACATCCCAGTCAAAGTTCAGCTTGCGGAATTCCGGCACCATCCAGCGGCCGCTGACCATCATCGCCAGCTTGCCAGTCTTGAACATCTCACTGTCGTTCAGATCCTTAAGCGCAGAGGAGCTTGGAACAACTCCATGTTTGTTGGTAAGATCTGCGGCAAACTGCAGGGCATCGATGGTCTCATGGCTGTTGCCTACGAATTCCTGTTTGTTGTCACTGAGGAAGCTGCCGCCGTGTGCCAGCACGAAGTCCTCCCACCAGACCGGTCCCATTCCATACTGTGTGGTCTTGCCATCCTTGCTGACCGTCAGCTTCTTGGCCGTATCCAGCAGTTGTTCCATGGACATTGGCGTCTCTGCGGACAGGAAGGGAACATTCATTTTGCTGAAAATATCCTTGTTGTAGTACAACACGTGAGGACCAATATCCTTAGGCAGCGCATACAGCTCACCTTGACCATTGGCCGAGCCATCATAACGGTAACGGTCAAGGCCGGACGCCCACATGTCGCCGGTATCAATGCTGCTCTTCTTCACCAAATCCTCAATAGGCAGCAGCAGATCCTGGCTCACCCAGCGGCCAAAGTCGCCGTCCGGCACATACAATACATCGGGGGCATTTCCTCCGGCCAGAATCGTATTCATCTTGCCTACATAATCCCCCGAGGGAATGTGCAGATAATCGACTTTAATGGAGGGGTTCGCCTTCTCGAAGGATTGAATCAGCTTCGTAAATACCTCCTTCTCCGACGGATCGCCCCATCCGGCGAACTGAATCGTAACCTGCCCCCCGGCATTAGGGTTATTTCCGGCTTCCGCCTCCTTTTTGCTGTTACCACATCCGGCCAGCCCGCCGGTAAGCAGTGCCACGGATAGAGACAAGAGCAGATACTTACGGGGATTCCTTTTGGGTACATTCATTTTGATTCGACACCCCTTAACGTTATTTATTTCCTGCTCCTTAATTATTAGGGGAAACGCTGTCCGGAACAATTATGAAAACGCTTTAGTTTGTAGCTAAAAAAATCTTAACTAAAAGCGTTTTCGACGGTCAAAAAAAATAACCACCCTTAAGAGTGGTTATTCGTCAATGCCTGTTCAGCGGCTTTTTTGCGCCATTCCAGAGGTGTAGCTCCCTCCGCTTTAACAAAAAAATGATAAAACCGGCTGGAAGAGGTAAACCCGACCTCGTGTGAAATGATCTCGACGGCCTTGTCCGTCTGCAGCAGCAGGCGCTTGGCTTCACGCAGGCGAAGATTGATCATATACTGTTTGGGCGAAACGCCCATCAGCTCTGTGAATTTCTTGCGCAGATTGCTTTCGGACAGAAAATACCGTGCAGCCAGCTCGCTCACAGTAATCTGGGTATGATAGCCGGCATGGATCTCCTTCAATACCTCCTGAATAGTTAGCTGGTCATCTAAGCCATGGGGCATTCGCAGGGTCACCCTGTTCCGCTGGAACAGCAGCAGGATAGTCTCCATGGCTACCCGCATTAAAACATAGGAATCTGCATTATAACTGTCTAATTTCCATTCCTTCTCCAGCTGAAGGAGGCTGATCTCCGCCCAGCGCATATCCTCTTCACTAAGATAGGCGCTGCGGATGCGGTCCTGCTCCCGCTCTGCGTTATGAAAGAGATACTGGCAGTATGCCGGCAGCTTGTCATGATAGAAATGTATAGAGATCCCCTGCCACGGCTCGGTACAGACAAAACCGTGGTGAAGCCGGGACGGTATCAGAATAAGATCCCCCTTGGACACCTTGATATTCTGATCCAGCGAACTGTAATACCCTTCACCCTCCAAAATAAGAGTCAGTTCATCATATTCGTGGGAATGAGACATAAAAAGGCCTTCACCCTTCTCCGCCTGGAAGGTATGGGGCATAAAACGCTCCATGCTGATTACGAAGTTCTTAGTATCATTTTGCATTGTATACTCCCCTTTGTTCAATACATGAGTATATTTTAGCATGAACATAGATTTGGGAGAGAGGGGAGTGTAAGTAAGTTCTCTAGCGGAGCAATATATGGGGGCTAAATCAAAAAGACTCTATCTTGACGACAGAGTCTTTCCTTAATAAAGATAGAAATTCATTTATTTCAGACAAATTAGTGGCCCATTCCGTGGCTATTGGTTGTGACTGTTGTGGTCTGAAGTGTAGTGATTTCCTCGGCGCTTGCGGCAGTCAAAATGGTTAATGAGCTAATCAGCAATACGGTTGTCAATAACAAAAGCTTCTTTTTCATAATTTTCATCATTGAACTCCCCTTCTAAAATATTTCGCATTATTGCATGATACTCTTGTAGCTGTGAAATATTGGCCTCAGCTCTAACAAGCTCATAAAAAGCAATAGCTTTTCGAAAGCCTGCTCTATCTAATAGTTTACCACTTAATACGATATTTTCCAGTGTTAGGTTTATTGCAATAGCTGACTTCCCCCGTTTATATAAATAAACTGATAATAGATGAATATATTCTATGTAGTACCTAACATCTACAGCAGGTGAGGTATCCTCAGGTTTCTCAATGCCAATTTGCAACTCTTCCAATACCCAGTCCACCGGATAGCTGTATCTTAATGCGGAGTCCAAGATATTTAGCAAACCAGCGGTCAACTCTTCCCTAGCACCCAGCTTGAGAAAATTCACGTATTCAGGCAATATTTCCTCCTTTCCCTCAAGTAAGTCAAGAACGAAGGCGTTTGCCCTAGCGGTATTTTTATAATATTCAATTTCTTCCACTGACTCTTCGTCATCAAGTTGGACCCAACTCAAATCTGAATACTTCTCTATACACTGTCGAGCGCTTCTGTAATCGCCAAGTTTTTGGAGAGCAATGCCTTTCGCACAAAGACTAAACCCAAAGTAATACACTATAGGACGCCTTAACCTTTGAGCCTCAAATCCTTTGGGGGCTGTGGCATGTATTACTGCGATCATCTCAATAATCTTGTCTGATATATCTATCATTGCTGTAAAATTGTCTAAGGTGAATGAAGCTTTTAGCATAGCTATTAAAGAGTCGGCATTCATACCATCAAGTTCCAACAACTCCTAATTAACTCCTTACAGACCATTTTATTGCAATAATAAGTCTTTTCCATCCTATGGTCAATTAATTTGTTGGCTCTTAAATTGCCATTCCCTCCTTTCAACCGAAAAAAACCTGCAACTAGGGCAGGTTTCAAAGAGTTCGATCTCCTTTATCTTGCATTTACTATTTTCTGGAGACTTTCCTTGATTCGATGAGTAGCTTCGTTACCATGATACGTGATCACTTTTTTAATATCCAGCTCTAGCAGCTTGGCAATCGACTTCAGTGCAGTAGGGTGATCTAACGTGTAATAGCTGTCACAGGACAGGAGCTTCCCATCTTTTGAATTTAAGGCATCGCCGGCGATTAACGTTTGCGTTGGGATATGATATAGCGACATATGATCTGGCGTGTGTCCTGGTGTAAAGACGGCTTGAATGCCGCCGGCCAGGGGCAGAATGTCTCTATCCTTCAGTGCCGTATGAACGTGCACGGACGGTGCAAAAGTTGTACCTCTAATAAGCGGAACAGCTCCCGTCAAATAGGGTACAGTCTTCTCATGTGCGAGCACCGTCACCTCGTTCCCCCTTGCCTGAACCAGCTCCGGCAGACTGCCAATGTGATCGCTGTCTTGATGCGTAATGATGATATGCGTCAGTTGATCAAGTCCAAAGCCTTCTGCTTCAAGTAACCTACGAATCTTATCCAATTGCCCGGGAATTCCAGTATCCACAAGTACAAGATTCTGTTCATCCCACAACAATGTTGGATATACAATAAAAGATCCCATTCGAAGCTCTATCGATTTAACTCCGGTATCCGGTCGAGACATGGCCATTCCTTTATCATCCTTTCCTGTTTCAAAAATAGAACAATCAATATAAACGCAATCCCCTCGTTGAGCACTCTATTATATTATCCTCATTTCTATCGATGATAACAAATATGTTTGATGTGATATAATCATAAGAAACATCTACAAATATATGACGAAGAGGTGTATGGAACATGGCATTAACGTCCGCATTCACGAGCCTCAACCTGCCTGTTAAAAATGTAGCACAATCGAAGGCGTTCTTCACCGGACTCGGATTCGGGCTCAACCCTGAGTACCCTGATAATGAGACATCGGCAGCCATCGTGATCGGCGACAATTTGCAAGTTATGCTGATCGATCAAGTATTCTTTAATACCCTCACGGAGAAAGAATCCGTCGATACGGGCAAGTATGCGCAGATGACGATCGCTTTGGCCTTCGAGAGCCGGGAAAAGGTCGATGAAATCGTGAATACCGCGCTCTCCTTAGGCGGGAAATTGCATGCTGAACCTGAAGATCATGGGTTCATGTATCATTGGGGCTTCGTGGATTTGGACGGCCATCTGTGGGCGATTAACTACATGAACACGGATGCGGCACAAGGCTGAGGCTAACGGAGAGTACGCTCTTACTAAGATGATTGTATGCTGTTTTCCACATACATTGGGCCCCACGCGCCTTCAGCGAGCCCATTGTATACTGTTTTCCGCATACATTCGCCCCTTACGCCTCACACCAGCTCATTGGGGCATAGATCGCTTCTACGGGGCAGCAATGTTGCACATTTTGCAGGACGGCAAAAACTCTTGCGGGTGCAAGAGTCCTTTGGAAAGGATGCCTTTTATAAAAACTGACGCAATTATTCGTGCAGTCCCTGAAACGTTTTCCCCCGTGTCAGCTTCTGACTCTGATCGGCCCAGCGGATCAGAATCGAACGTGAAGTGAAGATGTCGGGCCCGTCCGATACTTGAAAATGCAAGTGTGCTTCACTGGAGTTCCCTGAATTACCTAGATGTCCGATGAGATCTCCCTGCTTGACGTTATCCCCTTTTTTGACGGCTACGCTGCCTTGTTTGAGATGTGCTGTGATGCTGTGCTCCCTATTTCCATGATCAATGACCACAACATTCCCTTCCGGTTCTTCAGCGTTCATCATGCCCGGAGTGTTATCCGGGATGTCATTTTTGACTTCAACCACCTTGCCATCTGATGCTGCATAGAGCGGTTCACCAAAAGCATAATAGTCCTCGTTGTTCTTTCCCTCCCCTTGATAGCTTGCATCATTCACAGTGCGGATAATGTCGAGTGCGTAACGCTGTGTTTCATGAGCATAATGATAGTTGGATAACACATCATTCCCGCCCCAGAACACAAACCATTCGCCCTTCATCGGAAACTGGAATTCAGTCTTGGTCAACGCCTTGTCTGTTGCTTCATGAGTATCAAGCGGCTGAATAAGCAGCCCCGCGATCTGGTGATCTTCGGCAAAAGAGGCCTGAATCCCCTTCGTCCCCGTCTGATCCTTCCACGAGCGTTCAACCAGCTTGTTCATCTTAAAATCCGTATCTAGTTTCCATGTAGTAACGCCTTCCATAAAGCTGCCGGTTGACGTCTTGAATTCGTCCAGTGATATGATTTTCTGTAGCTCCGGACTCATCTGCTTGTAGATGTCCTCCTTCGATCCTTTCATTAAGGTATCCATGAAATTGTCAGGTGTAATCATTGCGCCCTCCCCGGCTCCATTCGCAGCTTCCTCAGATGGGGCAGCAGTGGCTGTCTGTGTTACTGGTAATTGCTCTTGTGGTTCAGCTGATTTCGAGGTGCCGCAGGCAGACAACATCACACACGTACCAAGCGCTGCGGCAAGCAGCTTCCAGCTTTTCGAATATACTCTAGTCATTTCCCTGCACTCCTTTGTTAGAACGATATCTTTCCAGTCCAGTGTACGACATCAATCTTATCTATCGCCTAACTTACTCTTACGTCTACCTTAACTTTGCGGTGAGCTACATCTCCAAAATTAAGCATCCGTTAAGGTTGCCGGCACGCAGCACAGTCTTTCAGAATGGTATGATACTTATATAAAAAGCTGGGAGGTTCTATTTCGTTATGGATGAAGTTTCAATCCTGCTTGTTGATGATGAACAGGCGATTCTGCATATGCTCCGAACGGTATTGCTCAAAGAGCAATTCCTGGATATCGATACGGTCACTACCGGTGAAGACGCGATTGCTGCATGTAAAAAGAAAACCTATCACTGCATCGTGCTGGATGTGATGCTACCAGGCCGAAGCGGGCTGGAAATCTGCCCGTTTCTGCGTCAAATTACAGATGCCCCTATTCTCTTTCTAACTGCAAAAACCACCGATTACGACAAGCTGACCGGCTTCGCGGTTGGCGGAGACGATTATGTCGTCAAACCCTTTAACCCGCTGGAAGTAGTCGCACGGATCAAATCCCTGCTTAGAAGGTATTTGCCCAGACAGACGGAAGCAGAAAGACTGCCGCAGGAAGGCATCTATGATTTTGGACGCTTTCAGGTCATGGAGCCAGCCGGTGAGCTTAGAGTAGAAGGTCAACTGGTGAACTGCCCTGCGCTGGTGTACCAGTTGCTGCTGTTCTTTTGCAAACATCCGAATCGTATCTTCACCAAGTCTGAATTATATGAGCGGGTCTGGGGATCGGAGGCCATTGCGGATGACAACACCGTCATGGTCCATATTCACCGGATTCGTGAGCGTATTGAGGCAGATCCGTCCAACCCTGAGCTATTAGTGAACGTTCGCGGACTAGGGTATAAGCTCATTCAATCCGACATGGGGCCTGGGCGATGAGTGTAAGACGCAGATTGATGACGCGGTTCATTGGCCTGCTTGCGGGTACGGTGGTCCTGATCCTGGTCATCGCAGGAAGTATAGCTTATTGGGTCATTCAGCAGCTGAATGAGGCCAACCTTGTTGAAGATTTTGCCACTGTCGGGCTCGACCAGCTAATCAGTACAGCCGATATTTTGCCGGACGGCAGTGTTAAGTATGATCCCGATCTGCTGAAGCGAATCGAAGAGAACAACGGCTGGCTGCAGATTCTCGATGAGCAGGGCCGTGTGCTAGATGTTTTTCATACCCCTCCCGATGTGCCGGATCACTATAAACCTGGAGAGCTCATATCCTATTGGCAAGGAAAAAAGCCCTTTCCCTACGAGCTGTATCTGCTTATCCGGGAACGGCAAGGGATCAATTTCACCCTGCTGTATGGAGAGAACAACCAGGCCGTAACCATGCTGGATCAAGCATATAACGGGGGCCGTTATGCCAATAACAAGCTTGAACTGGCATCCGGGCAGCAGGACATCATCCGCGCGGCGGATGCCTATCTTCAGATTTTGGACGAACAGGGACAGGAGATGGCTTCTTTCAACAAGCCCGCAGCAGGCATCCCGGACAGCTACAGCATCCAGGATCTGATTCTGCTTACACGTTACCCCTCCCGGTATGGAATGACTACAGTGACCAGCTATGACGAGCAGAATCATTCTACCTGGATGCTGAGTGTTCCTCTTGCGGGCAATCCGGCGGGTAGCAACGTGAACCCCTTCGGGTTTATTTTTGGACCTGCCTTGATTGCACTTCTGGTATCCATTATTAGTTTGCTGATCCTGCTTGCTGTCTGGTATGCCAACCTGTTCGGTTATCCCATGCTCCATATGCTCCAATGGCTGCAGCGGCTTGAACGCGGACAATATGAGGAGCCGGCCGGCCCCCGCGGCAGGCCGCTTAGCCAGAAGAAGAACGGGAAATGGCGGCGGAACTATCGGGTATATACGGAAGTGTTACATTCTATCCAAACGTTATCCGATACCCTGAAGCAGGATAAGGAACTCCGCAAACAGACCGACTCTCTGCGGGAGGAATGGATTGCTGGAATTACCCATGATTTAAAAACACCCCTATCCTCGCTCCAGGGTTATGCACACATGCTGGAAGCAGAGAAATACGAGTGGGCTTCTAATGAAGTACGCGAATTCGCGGGCATTATGCTGGACAAGTCGATGTACATGGACAGGCTGGTAAGCGACCTGGCTATGACCTACCGTTTGCGCAGTGGCGGATACCAGCCCCCTGTTGAGTTAACGGATATCAATGCTCTGCTTGAGGATTTGGTACAGCGTGCTGAACGTAACCCGGCTTATGGAGAGGGCCGCATTACGTTTCAGCCTGCTCCGGCAGAGGTACTGGGACATGTACACATTCCCTCCTTTGAACGAATCGTTGATAATCTGACCGCCAACGCCCTGCTGCATAATCCGCCGGAGGCGAAGCTGATCGTAAGTGTGCAGCCAGGTAACGAAGCAGGCGATTTCATCGTTCAATTTGCCGATAATGGACGCGGCATGGATCAGGAGACAGTGTGGAAGCTGTTCGAACGATACTATCGCGGCACAGATACAGCGGCACCCGATGTCGGCTCAGGCCTGGGCATGGCCGTAACCAAAGGGCTGATCGAGGCGATGCAAGGGCGAATCGAGGTTCGCTCGAGCCCTGAAGAGGGAACGGAAATACGTTTGATATGGGATGCCCGTTCGAGGGTGGTATAATCAGGAGACTTGGACAGCCATCAAGGTTTCAAAAGAAAGACGCCGGGCATCTGCCCTGGCGTCTTCTTTGAAAATATAAGACTTTATATGTTGCACACGATAAATTATCCTTCTATTTCTCGCTGATACGGAAACGTCCTTTAAAAGGACGGCAATGCCGTTTCCACTTGAGATCGGTTAATTACTGCTGGTCTGCCAGCCATTTCGTGGCTTCCTCCTGAGCTTTCTTCAGCGCATCGGCTGAGTTCAGCTCACCTAACAGGACACGCTCCACATTCTCAGATAGAATATAGCGCGGCTGACCGGACCGGTATGGATAACGTGGTGTCCATAACTGGCCCATTTGCTTCAGAATGGTGTCCATCTGTCCAATCTCCTGCACAGAAGACCAGTTCTCTGCCGCCTTAATAACAGGCATACTCTGTGAACGCTGCTCCTCCCACATATATTGCTGGAAGAATTCACTTCCGCTGAATTTCAGCCATTCCCAAGCCAGGTCCTTATTACTGCTTGAGGCTCCAATGGCAAACGGACTTCCCGCGAACATACCACCCATTCCTGTTTTCTGATTTTTGAATAACAAGGCAGCCTCGTAACGGTCCTCCAGCCCAAGGTTAGCCAGGTTATTAATAAACCCCGGGGATTCACGCAGGTTGATGGCAATATTGTTTTTTTCAGTCAGGAAGTTCTCGGCGCCTTGTCCGGCCATTACACCCTCTGGTGCATACTTTATCGCTTCCTTCATTAAATCGAGGGATTGCACCATAGTATCACTATTGAATTCCAGCTTCATATCCTTCCACAGAAAACCTGTGCCCCATTGCCCGCCGAGCGATTCATTGATATTCATTACCGAATCGGCAGCATCGCTACCCTTAAAGGTCAGACCATAGTTCTGCTCACCTGTTTTGGGATTCTTGCCTGTCATCTTGGAGGCCTTGTCCAGGACTTCCTCGATGGTCGGCGACTCGGGCAGATAGTCCACTCCCCAATCGTCAAACAGTTGACGGTCATATACAATTACCCGGGCATCGCCGATAAACGGAAGGCCATAAATCTGCGGCTCCTGATCATCCGGTCCCATTACCTTCCAGCCTTCCACCTGTCCATTCAAGTATTTTCCTAAATCATAGCTGTCCTTATCAATATACGGCTGCAGCGGCTCCAGCAGCCCCTGTTCAACAAAAGTGGTAATCCCCGGGACTTGATATACATCTGCTGCTCCAGACTGAAGCATCGTCTGAGTTTTCTCGTTATAGTTATCCCAACCCATAAGTACAAACTCGACGGATGTATCAGGATACTGCTTCTCGAACTCCTCTTTAAGCATTTTTACACCCTTAGAGGTTTTGCCGGAGATAGGATCGGTCTTGTCCTCCAACGAGAAATCGCCCACGAGCTGCACCTTCAGTGTTCCTGTTGGTTTCTCAGCAGCAGGCACTGCATTGCTTGCGCCTTCTGTTGCAGCCGGTTCAGTGTTTGCCTTCACTGTCTGATTCGAATTCCCGTTATTACATGCACTCAAAATCATAGTGGACGCCAGCAACAGCGTTCCTGTCATCTTCAAGGTTGATTTATTAGACATGGTTAGCTCCCTCTACTCCATTTTTTTTATAAATTTATTACTCTGGACCTTGCTTGTTCCGGTGATCACTCCCCCTTTAAGCCGCTGAGGGCAATGCTGCGAATGATGTATTTTTGTAAAAATAGAAACACCAGTACGATCGGCAGGATACTCATGGCTGCGGTAGCCATCGTAACGCCCACCAGCCTGTTGCCATTTTCGGAAGAAAAGCTGGATAGAAACAAGGGTACGGTCTTCATGTCCTGATCGTTGATGACAACAAGCGGCCAAAGAAAGGAATTCCAGCTATCCTGGAAGGCCAAAATGGCCAGTGTCGCTGTAATCGGTCCCGTAAGGGGAGCAAAGATCCGCACAAAAATGGTGAATTCATTGGCTCCATCCATCTTTGCGGATTCGCGCAGCCCTTCAGGGAGGCGGTCAAAATACTGCTTCACCAGCACAATGCCAAGCGCATTAATGATTGCCGGGAAGATCAGGGGGTATTTCGTATTGATCATTCCAAGATCATTGAACATCGTGAACATTGGAATCAGTCTGGCTTCAAATGGAATCATCATGGTAGCCAGTACTGCGAAGTATAAAAGCTTTTTCCCTCTGAATTCCCCTCTGGAAAAGGCGTAACCGGCCAGCAAGGCAGAAGACACGCTGAGGATGACGCTAAACAATGCAATCATTGCAGAGTTGGCATAGGTCTTGAATAGAACCCCATTCTCGAAAACCAGCTTATAGTTGAATAGGGAGAACTGCTCTGGAATTAACCGGGGAGGAAACGGGACGGCAATATTGCTGCTTCTTTCCAGGCTGACGCTTATCATCCATAGAAAGGGATACAACATCAACGCGCCCAATCCGAGCAGGAGCAGGAACAGCAGTCCGCCCGACATTTTATTTTTTCCTGTTGCGCTCAACATGTCACAGGTTTCCCTCCTATATTTTCATTTTTGTGACCTTGGTATTGATGTAAGTGAACACAAGAATAAAGAAAAACAAAATATAGGACGCCGCAGAGGCCAGGCCATATTCGTTACCGCCGAATCCCCGCTCGAAGATAAAACCGACTACAGTATGCAGCGACCGGGCCGGACTACCCTGCAGTCCGCCGAGCATATAAGCGTCAGAGAACCGTTGAAGGCCGCCGATCCAGCCAATAATGAACAGAACAGTCAGACTTCCAAGCATATTCGGCAGGGTGATGTACTGCCATTGTCTGAATCGCGAAGCCCCGTCTATGGAGGCTGCTTCATAGTAATCGCTTGATATGGCCTGCAGATTAGCCAGATTAATGATGATAACAAAGCCTAACCAATGCCAGACTGAAAGGATGATCGCGCCCCACTTGGCAGAGAGAGGCTGTGACAGCCAGACTATCTTCTCGAATCCCAGCAATTGCACCACATAGTTGAGCGGCCCATCTGGATGAAGAACGGCCAGAAAAACGGTGGCTGCTGCAACAATAGAAGTGACATTGGGCAGATAAAACAATACTTTAAAGAAATTGGCGCCATGGCGTAAATTGTTGATCAGACAAGCAATGATGAAACCAACCGGTATGGCAATCAGAAGCTGGAAGACGGTAATGTAGAGCGTGTTATATACGGAATACCAAAAGGTGCCTGACTCCAGTACACTGGCGTAATTCTCAAGTCCAACGTAATGCTGGTCAGCCCCCTTGGTAAAACTAAGCCGTAGTGACTCTGCCAGCGGGTAGATCATAAACACCGCAATGCCAATCAAGGTGGGCAGGAGAAACAGGTACCAGGCCAGAGCAGGCTGCCTCCGGATTATTTTGTTGCGGTTACGCAGAAGTTTCCGGTCTAAGACTCCTAGTGTTGTAGCTTTTGTCATATGGTCGGACAAGGGTTCTTATCCCTCCCTGCATGAACATACTTTGTGACCTCATAAACAGTAATGGCATCTACTCCCATATTCACATAGGTATAGAATAAATCCGGATCATAGGGTAATGTATAAATCCAAACCTGCAGCCCGTGAAGATGTGCCTGCTGCACCAGATGAGGCCGGCAGCCTTCATAATGAACATTTAGCCCCCCGAACTTCGCTTCAGCTGCCCGCCGACACAGCTCTTCCGCTTGCTCCCGGTAAGTTGCTTCATCCAGCTCAGAAAGCTTATCAGGCAAATTCCAGATTACGTGTCCCGGATAACCGGATTCTGCTATCAGCCTTGTAGCTCCGGTGAACCATACCTTATTCCAGGTAGAGGTGGCTGTTACTTCGGCTATGGCTGCTTGCGCCGCCTGTTCTGTTTTAAGATCCAGATTAAAAGCGGCAGGAAGCTGACTGAACCTTGTCAGTATCCGGTTCAGTGTCTCCGGCTCCTCGCCTGACCCTAATAGCTCCTCATAGTTCAAGCGGCTGACAGGGGGCTGATCGTCATGCAGGAGAACAGCAACATGATCTTTGGTTACACGCACATCCACTTCTATAATCGAAGCCCCCGCCTTCATTCCGGCTTCACAGGAGGCAAGCGAATTATAGCTTGTGCTCTCGCAGCCTGTATGGGCAATCAGTTTTGGGTATTGCACAGCATTCCCTCCTTTTGTATTATTCTTCCTCCAGAAGTCCATTTGCGAAATAAATCGGATTGGTGCAGGCTATTGTTGTCAGAACACCGTCGATGATGCCAAAAAGCTGTACCCGCAGCCACATTAACCCTTCTGTAGGCAGCATAATAGGCAGTCCGTTATGTTCAGAGGCTGGTAATCTGGCGAGTTCCCCCTGATTGGAATCTACGATGATCCAGTTCCCCTCCTCTGCTCTCCAAGGACGCTCCGGCTGGGTTGAACGTGTAATCTGTACAGTTAGTCCGGCAATGGCATAGGTATCAACGGCAGCTAAGGGAACTTGATCTCCAAGCCCGTATCGCTCATTTCCAAGAGAGAGGCCGACCTCCAGTAACGGGCCCATGCTCAGACAGAGCTGACCCTGCCTGATTGCCGCAATAATGTCAGCAATAGATCGTTGTATGGGTCTATCAGGTAGACCAATATACGTATATGCTGCCAGCTTGTCCGCAGGCTCAGATCTGTGCCAATCCCGGCCGGCAGTAGCGGATATCCTGTATCCTTCGTTTAACAAACCGGTCCATTGTTTAAATGCCGGTACATTATGATTTTTCATAGAAGGCATCATCTCATGCCATACCTCGATATAATCAATCTGATTCCAGTCACTTACTGTGTAATCCCAGTGGCAGCCTGTACAGATTGGACTGCCTAAGCTGTAGGGATGGGCAATGCCCACGATGCCTCCCTGCTCATGAACACGCGATATGCCCTTATGAATATCATGCGGACCGAGATCTCTCCATTCACAGTAAGGCGCCCCAAGAGTCAGCATATGGCCATAGAACGTTGTCCATTCCATGCCGGGAATGATCGTGATGCCTGTCTGCCTGTTAACGGCTTCGGCATCTGCCAGTCCTGATACAGTGTTATGATCTGTAAGCGCAATACCTGCAAGTCCCAGCTCTGAGGCTGTCCGGCACATCTCCAGCAGAGAATGTGTCCCGTCACTGTGCGGCGTGTGGGTGTGAAGCTCGAATGGAAGCCATTTCATCTGCCGGTCCCCCTCACGGTTAATTCATAGCTGCAATCCGGTGTAATTACACAATGTACGCTGATGGTTACCTTCCATACGCCAGCGGGGACATCTCCGGCGATGAAGCCGGGAGAAGTCTTGCTCCAATCCGGGCAGATGGTATGCTTCTGCTCTGGAGCATGCCGGTGTGCAGAACCACGGAAGCCTGAGGGGCTGTCCAGCGATAAGGTCAGCAGATTCTGCAGGGGATAGTAATTCTCCCACTGTCTCTTATGCAATTCGGCCGAAGCTGGCTCGGAGTATCTCTCTATCGCCTCTAATATCAACGGCTTTGATTCTTCCCGATCCAAGAATTGTTTTGGGGCATAACCGAAGTCAATCTCCAAGGAAGTCATAGAATGCTCCAAATGAAACTGGTATACAATATGCGTTTTAGAGCTGCTCGGCGTGATTTTTCCCTGAACCCTAATGATATCTTTACGCATGGCCTGTACCTCTTTCCCCTTTAATCACCTATATGGTATCGATACCTGAAAATTAATCTTTCACTAGCATACTCACTACTTGTTAATAGAAATCCTTCTTTCCAGCCTATTTATATTAAAAGTAAGTTGGGGGCTTAATTGATAATTTACAAAAAAAACAGACTCCCTATCCGGGTAGCCTGCTTGTACATTTGTTTCAGATTATATTCTGCGGCAACTGGCCCGCTCCATGATCCGGTGAGGCAGGTATACTTCTTTACAGCCATTTTGACTCCCGTTTTGAATTAAATTGTGCAGATATTCAAGTGAAGTTCTTCCGAGCTCCCGGACAGGCTGCTGCATTGAAGTAAGCATAGGCCTCACGGCTTCGGCGAAGAGACTGTCGTCAAATCCCATGACAGAGATATCTTCAGGAATGCGAAGCCCGTAATCAAGGATACAGTTCATCGCGCCTACTGCCATATCGTCACTGACGGCAAATACAACAGTAGGCCGCTCTTGCTGCTCTAACAGTTCCTGCATCATTAATCGTCCGCTCTCCTGCTTATAGTTGCCGAACCTGATAAAATCGGGATTAAGTGGAATAGCGGATTTGCTCAGCGCATCCAAATATCCTTGATACCGGCTGTAGCCAGCCGTTATATCCTCCAGATCTCCGCCCAGGAAGGCAATCCGGCGATGGCCTAATCCGATGAGATATTCCGTGGCATCCAGCGCCGCTTGGTAGTCATTAATTAACACTGAGAACCTGCCCGGCAGCGGAGAGCGGACACAAGAAAATAAGATTGGCATAGTAGCGCATTCTATAAAAGACAGGATCCGTTCGTCAACCTTTTGATGCATGATGATGATCCCGTCTACCCTCATCTCCTGCAGGGCATGCAGATACTTCAATTCCTTATCCAGATTCTCGGCAATATTGCAGATGATCAGATTATAGCCATACTCACTGGCACTCTCCTCAATAATGCTTAATATCGTTGAGCAGAAATAGTTTGTCAGATCGGGAACGATGACACCAATGGTATCGGTTTTCTGCTTTTTTAAACTGCGGGCAATCTGGCTTGGGGTGTAGTTCAATTCCTTGATCGCCTGATTCACCTTATCCAGAATCTGCTTGCTAATATATTTCTCACTATTTAGAACCCGGGATACACTAGTAACAGATACACCGGCCCGTTCAGCTACATCTTTAATTCTTGCGCTCATGCGGTTCACTCCTTAGCAAGGTCGGTACGGATGATTCATACAACTACCTAGAGATTTCATATCACCCATTATACAGACTGATGCATGGCGAAGTGTAAGGCCTGTGTTAACGATTATTGTTGCTCAAACGCTGCTGCAGGTAACCATCCTTCAAGCAGTGCTCCGCCTTCCGGATGATTGCTTGCGGCAAGTCCGCCTCCGTGCTGCCTGATAATCCTTTGCGAAATAGTTAATCCTAATCCGCTGCCGCCGGTTGCACGGCTTCTGGATGCTTCCCCGCGGTATAGGGGTTCAAATACATACTCAAGTTCTTCCGCAGTGAAGCCCGGCCCGGTGTCGCGTATCATGAACTCAACCTTATCACCAGCTTGTTTACATTGGACCTCGATGTCCCCACCCGCAGGTGTGTGTCTTACGGCATTATCCAGAAGATTGTTCATGGCCCGCTCTAATAAATGCACATCTCCGTGGATGTTGCAGCCATCTGCTTTATGGAATGAAACTGATGTTCCTCTCTGCCGGGCCTGAGGACTCAGACTGTCTAACGAATTCCGGATCACGCGGTTCAAATTAATCTTTTCCGTGTTTAGTTCCGGCTCCATATACTCTATTTTGGTGAAGGTGAACAGGTCCTCTACCAAACGATCCAATTGTGCGGATTTATCCTTGCAAACCGCCACGTATTGTGCCATTTTCTCTGGGGTTTGAGCGATCCCCTGCTCGAGACCATCCAGGTAGCCGCGCAAAGCGAACAACGGTGTCCGTAAATCATGCGCAACAGCCGCGATGACGAACCGGCGCTCCTTTTCCAGTTCAGCCTGTTTTCGGTAGGACTGCTCCATTCCCTTGACCATAACCTCGAATCCATCGCGGACTTCAGCGATTTCGGTGACTCTGGATATGGGTAACCGAACCTTCCAATCCCCTGTTGCCATTTGTCTTGCTGCATTGCCCAGCTTCTCTAGTGGTTTGAGCACGAATCGCCTCATTTCCATTCCGACAACAAAGAGCGCAAGCAGCAGTCCGGCAAAAGCCGACATCACTTGAATTGGATTGGACTCAGGGTAGTACAGAATAACCCTTCCCAGCAATTGACCATCCTCGATGACGGAGAAACGCTCGGTTGACAGCCTTGAACCACGCCGCTCCGGATTGGAACGATAAATGTCCTGTCCTGCTGCGGATTGAATAAGCACATCCATGTTTGCTTCATCCAGTGCGGAATACAATTGGGTTTGCCAATCCCGATCCGTCCATTGGTCTGTGCCCTGTTCAATTCGCTGTGTTATTTCCGATATATCGCGCTGCAGGGTCTCGCTCGGCAGCCGGCCTTGCTCGAAGCTGAGTGTCTTAGTTTCCATAAAGTGCGTAATAACATAGAAGATCCACGGCAATAAGAGGATAAAACAGAAGCACAGCATAGTAAACGTACGAATGCGGATTGACCTCATATTACCCTCCCTCAAAGCGATAACCTACTCCCCATACGTTGACCAGGAATAGGGGCTGGTTCGGATCAGCTTCGATTTTCTCACGCAGCCGGCTAAGATGGACCCGAATGGTATGCCGGTCGCCGACCCCGTTCCAGAAATTCGCCAGTAATTGTTCATAGGAAAATACATGTCTCGGGTTTTCGGCAAAAAATCGCAGCAATTCATATTCCTTGGGTGTGAGCGCGACGATATTCCCATCCACTTCTACTTCTCTTGTGGACAGGTTTAACCGGATGCGTCCGTAATCCAGGACTCTGTCGTCCATTGGCTGTGGGGAAGCGGAACGCCGTAATACGGCTTTCACTCTGGCTACGATCTCTCCCGGCGAAGCCGTTTTGACGATGTAATCATCGCCTCCGAGCGTCAGACCACGAATCTTATCCACATCATCGCTGCGGGCACTCAAGAACAGGATCGGAACCTGGCTCTCCCCACGAATCCGGCGGCAAAACTCAAATCCATTTTGTCCCGGCATCATAATGTCAAGAACGATACCATGCACCGGGTTTTCCTTAAAAATGTCCCACGCCTGATCGGTTCCGCAAGCGGTAATCACTTGAAAGTTGTCATTCTCCAGAAAGTCTCTTAATAATTCAACAATATCCGGGTCATCGTCTACCACCAGAATCGTCTTTGATCCGCTCACGTTTATCCCACCTTTGCTTTCATAGTTTATCATTTTTTTGTCTGGAACTAACGTGTGCTTATGGATTGTGATGATTTGTTTATACTTTTGTTACCTTTCTGCAGCTTTGTTTGAGATATTCGTTTGGTATGCTTCTGCTATGGCCAACAGTGAAAACGAAGACTAGGAGGGAGGATTTACAGATGCTTAATGTTCAAATTGTGCTGTTTGACGGCTTCGACCTTCTGGATGCGATAGCCCCTTACGAGGTCTTCTGTGCTGCCGCTATGTATGCTGAAAATTCGTTACATGTAGAATTGGTCACCACCGAGGGACCGAGATCTGTGCCTAGCGGCATTAACGGGTTGAGGATTGAAGCCAGCAGCAGACTGGACCCGGAACGGGAGGCCATCATTCTCGTACCTGGCGCGTCCGGGGATGCCGAGGGAGATGGGCCCGATTCGGTTCCGGCTCTTCTGCGCCGGGCCATGGAGACCGAATTGACCGGCATGATCGGGCAGGCTCTCCAGCACGACGACAGGATAATTGCGGCGGTTCACTGGTGCTTGCCATGGGCGGCCTTCTGGAAGGCAGACCGGCGGCGGCGTAACTTCAGGACTGGATGTAGCACTATATCTGGTGGAACGGGAGCTTGGGCCCCGTATCACGCACGCGGTTGAGCAATTATTCGAGTATGAACGTAGAGGCACAGTTTGGAAGGATACCGGCATAAATCCAAGCGTAAATAACTCACCGGCAAGCGATGAACTAAGCACCACGGTGAACAAAACAGCGATGAACCCCGCGTCCGGCACGCTGCATAGCAATAACACGCGGCCATCGCTTTTTGATGGAAATTGGGATACTACGCTCGCTACGCCCATAGGGAAGCTGGGGGTCAAGCTCTCCATCTCCACAAGAAACAATAAGATCTACGGCACGGCGATACAAGGAGATGAGACCAGCGAGTTTATGAACCCGGTGCTCCAAGATAACAAGCTGAGCTGGTCACTGCGAATTACCAAACCGATGCGCTTGAATCTCAAATTTGAAGTTGGTGTCAATGGAGATCAAATCCTTGGTATTGCAAAAGCGGGTCTTCTGCCTGCATCCAAATTAACAGGAAATCGAATTTCCTAGCTTAGGGAGTTGCGAACGGATGAAGAAAAGCAAATCGTTATATCTATTGCTGGCTTGTGTCAGCATTCTATTTATACTACACACCTTGGTGAAAAACTATTGGATCGATCCAGGGGCTTCGGGATTTTTAAGCCATAAGACCGGGCTGAAGCGCGAACTCAATCTCCCGGTTTGGCTGAATGTCATGTATGTTCATGTTGCATTCGCTTGTGTGGCTATGGCATCGGGGTTGATTAACTTTTCGAATCGGATATTGGAAAAAAGTTACCCTATTAGTTACACCATCGGCGTGTACGGCTCAATAGCGCTGCTGCTAGTTATTGCTGAAATCATTATCAGAATAAATCAGAATGGAGAGCCTTCCGCAGATACGTTCCCGTTATAGAATGTTCAGCAGCGGCAAGCTGGGCAGGTGTGCCCTCGAATACGATGTGCCCACCCCGGTGTCCGCCCTCGGGACCCATGTCAATAATCCAGTCTGCACTCTTGATCACATCCAGATTATGTTCGATGACCACCACGGAGTTGCCCCCGTCGACCAGGCGGTTCATGATGTCCATCAGACCAGAGATATCGGACATATGCAGTCCGGTTGTCGGCTCGTCCATAACGTAGAGGCTGCCCTCCTTGTGAAGCTCCTCAGCCAGCTTGATCCGTTGGCACTCACCGCCCGACAAAGTGCTCAAAGGCTGGCCTAACGTTACGTATCCAAGTCCCACATCCTCCAGTGTCTGCAGCTTGCGGAGCAGCTCCTTCTTGCTGAAGAATTCCGAAGCCTCCCGTACCGTCATGGCAAGGACGTCGCTGATGGATTGTCCATTCAGCTTGTATGCCAATACTTCATCACTGAACCGTCTCCCCGCACACACTTCACAAGTCGTCCGTATGGGCTCGAGAAACGCCAGATCTGTGTAGATCATGCCTAGACCCTGACAGTTGGCACAGGCTCCCTTGGAATTGAAGCTGAACAGGGAAGCACTTACCTTGTTGGCGGCTGCGAACAGCCGGCGGATGTCGTCCATTATTCCCGTGTAGGTAGCCGGATTAGAGCGGATGGATGTGCCCGCAGCCGACTGATCAATGACGATGGCTTCCGGATATGAGGGCAGGAAGGCTCCGTTTATCAGCGTACTTTTGCCTGAGCCGGCTACTCCAGTCACCACCGTCAATACACCGGCAGGTATATCAACGGTTACCTCCTTCAGATTGTGCAGGCTGGTGCAGGCTATGCTCATTTGTCCCTTTGGCACTCTGACAGATGTCTTCAAGGGCAGACTTTGCTTCAAGTACCGTCCTGTTAACGTATCCGCACGGAGTAGGCCCGCAAAGTCACCATCATAGACGATTGTACCGCCACGGGCACCTGCATGAGGTCCTACATCAATAATATAATCAGCGATTTCCATCACTTCGCGGTCATGTTCAACAACAAGTACCGTATTCCCTTTGTCCCGGAGCTGGCGCAGCATGCCGTTCAGACGATGAACATCCCGCGGATGCAGCCCGACGCTTGGCTCGTCAAAAATATAGATCATGTCGGTAAGACTGCTGCTTAGATGACGGACCATCTTAATACGCTGCGACTCTCCTCCCGACAATGTTGAGGTCTGCCGGTCCAGACTGAGATACTCCAGCCCGATCGAGACCAGATGATTCAACCGGGTCAGGATTCCCTCCTTCATAGGCCCGGCAACGGGTTCCTGAATGGCTTCGATGATACGAATAAGCCCGCCAATCTCCATAGCCGCACACTGTGCGATGTTGTATCCGTTAATCCGGCAGCCTAAGGCTTCTTGATTAAGCCGGCTGCCCTTACACAGGCTGCATTCACTGTAGGACAAGAAGCGGTCAATGGATTCGCGTTTGGCTTCGGACAGCTCGCTGCTGTCCCGCTTCAGATACAGGCGTGTGAGCTTGGGCAATAGACCTTCGTAATCCGATTCGATAGCTCCGCCTTTGGTGTTGTAGACGATCTTGCTCTCTTTGCCATGCAGGAGGACATCCATTTCTTCCTGTGTGTATTCAGCGAGCTGCTTATCGTTGTCGAACAGTCCGGAATGGGCATATGTATTCCACAACCAGCCCCCCACTTTGAAAGCGGGGAACAGGATCGCGCCATCATTCAGCGACCTGGACCTGTCAAGCAGCTTCTCTACATCGAACTGCACCACTTGTCCCACTCCGGAGCACTCCGGGCACATACCAGCCGGGTCGTTAAAGGAGAATACATGCGAATTGCCAATGAACGGTTTGCCGATTCTGGAGAAAAGCAGCCGGAGCATAGCATTGATATCCGTGATCGTGCCAACTGTTGAACGGGAGTTGCCGCCGAGTCTTTTCTGATCGATGACAACGGCCGTAGACAAGTTCTCGATAAGATCAGCGTCTGGCTGACTATACCGGGGCAGCCGGTTGCGGATGTATGCAGAGAACGTCTCATTAAGCTGCCGCTGAGCTTCGACACTGATAGTGTCGAAGACCAGCGAAGATTTGCCCGAACCCGATACGCCAGTGAAGATCGTGATTTTTCGTTTCGGGATACGGACATTCACGTTTTTCAGGTTATTCTCTCTCGCGCCTTTGATGACGATATCATTAGCGTTCACCAGGCTCACCATCCCAATGGTATATAAGCTGAACAAGTCCGGAGGAGAAGCTTCGGGTATGAGCCAATTTTAGATTCAACCGTTCTTTGATGTCCGCAAACAGCGGTTTTCCTTCTCCAAGAACAACAGGGTGAACGGATAATCTGAATTCATCCACAAGTCCTAATTGGATAAACGTTGTAATCAGGTTTGCTCCACCATATAACCAGATGTCTTTACCGGGTCTCTGCTTAATTTTGTTAACTTCTTCAAGAATATGGTCGTTAATAAAAATAGCTTCATGACCCGTCCCCTGCTGCGACCTGGAGAACACATATTTGTCTTTACTATGGACTAGTTCCCAAAGTTCTTTATCATCATCCGAATCTTCATGATTTTTCGCATGTTCTCTCCATTGGTCATAGCTTATTCTTCCATAAAATATGGTATCCACTTGATTCAAAAATTGAGCGAATTCCAGCTCAGGGTCCATGATGCACCAGTCCACTTCCCCATTTTTCCCTTCAATGTAACCATCCAAAGTTACTGCCAAGTCTAATAAGATTCTTCTACTCATGATTTATTGCTCCTCTCGTTGATCTATAATCATTATAGAACTTAATCATGTCACCTTATGTCATATTTAAAACGATTGTTCTCCTGTACTAAGGCTTCAAAAAGAAAAACGCCTGGGATCCCAGGCGCCTTTCTTTGATAATTAGTTATGCTGCGTATACGCTTTGAAATTGTCCATGATCGCTTGCCAGCCTGCTTGCTGGAGCTCTACGGGATTGGCGTTTTCCGCATCGAATGTTTGAATGACCTTCGTCTCATTTCCTTGATCGACGAACGTAATCTCCACTCTTCTTCCGTCTTCTATGGTGTAGCTGATCACCTCATGCTGATTCACGACATCGTATACGCCGCCAAAATCAAAGCCCATGCTGCCATCCTTCGCTTCCATCCGTGTCAGAAAGGTCCCTCCGGCCCGCAGATTGTTCTCGGCTCTTGGCGCATGCCAGTCCTCGGAGGCCTGAGTCCACTTCGTGATGTGCTCCGGCTCGGTCCAGTAGCGCCATACCTTCTCGATAGGGGCTTGTACCACGGTTTGTACGGTTACTTTCGTCGGTTGGTTCTCTTTCATTGCAATAGACACCTCTCTCATGATCTTCGTCGCTTGGTTACTTACCATTGTCTCCCAACTGTTTGTGCAATATCCCCTGGAGTATCACTTCAATGGCCCAGAAGAACCTCTCCTTGGAGGCTGTATCTCCAGAGAATAAATCAGTCTTCAGGCTGTTCATCAACGGAAAACGAACCGGATCAGCTTCGTTATAGTAACTCTGGGCAGTGGCCATTTGTTCGTTCGATCGTTTCGCCTTCTCCAAGGCAATAGAAGACACATACAGGAGCAATAAGTCCGTTCCCCAAGCAGCCGACGTTGAGGTGATTCCGCCTTGTTGCAGGACGGTAAGTAAATACTCATTCAGACGAAAAGCATTATTCCCAATAGGAATCGTCTGCAGGGATAGCTCAGCTAACCCGGGTTGCTCGATAAGCAGATTCGCATAAGCATGAAGCGCTTGAAATAACTGCTCCTTCCAGTCACCGTCCATAAGCTCTGGCAGGTTCAACTCCCCAAGACCAAGGTCAAGCACATAAGAGCTCAATTCCTGCAGATTTTTAACGTACACATACAGGGAGGAAGGTCCGGTGTCCAGTTGCTTGGCTACCTTCCTCATACTCATGCCGGAGGTCCCTTCCTGCTTCAGCAGCTCATACGCGTTCTTGACAATCAATTCATGACTGAGGGGTTCTTTGGCTGGCCGGTTACGGCGGCTCACAATTTCGCGTGTAGGTTTCATCATACTTTTCTTATAACATGCCGGAAGCCAATAGTAAATACACCCGCGGAAGATAACATCATCCTTGCTGCTCGTACAGGTCTTGATAAGATTGCATGAGTGCTGCAAACTTGGGAGCAGCGTTCTCTGAGAAGCTCAGGATGAGATTTTCGTTAGACACATAGGCTTTCTCTGAGGCATACTGGAACATTTTCTCCTCATATTCTTCAATCGCCACAGATGTCTCCTTGTTCCTTGCTATGGCCAGAGCCAGCTCCAGCGCATCCAGCATTGCAAGATTCACCCCTTCTCCCGCAAAAGGGGACATGAGATGAGCCGCATCTCCAATCAACGTCACACCAGCGCTGCGTCCCCAGCGAAACCCGACTGGCAGCATGTAGATCCGTCTGGGCACAACCGCATCTTCTGCATACCGGATATAATTCTTGAGCGGTTCACTCCAATCGTGAAACAGCTCAAGCAGCTTTGTCTTAATCTCCTGTGGCTTATCATTTCGAATTTCGTCTAACCAGTCCCGCTCTACCTTGAAGCTCGCATATACTTTGATCCGTCCGTTGCCGTTCAATTGGCCCAGAATCCCTTTGTGATCATCCAGTGCGAACATCTTGCCACGAGCATTGAATGCTGCCAGATCCGGGTGATCGGCGGCAATAACGTTAAGCTCCAGCATAGTCAGACCTGAATATTCCACATCTGTATCCGTAAGCAGAGGACGAACGCGGGAAAAGGCACCGTCTGCACCAATTACAAGATCAGCCACAGCGATATGTCCATTCTCAAAATGAAGCTCCGTTTTACCCTCCCCAAGGGATACAGCCTTCTCCAGTTTATAACCATACTGTATGGTAGACGGATCTAATTTGTTTAACAGCAAGTCACAAAGCACACCGCGGTCAATCTCCGGGCGTCTCTGCCCTTCCGCGCTCTCATCGTCGGCCACTTCATCCAGGTATAGGTTCCCCGTCTTATCCATGAGCCGGAAGTCTTCGCCCTCAAACCGTGCTGCCTGCAGAAAAGCTTCATATAATCCGGCTTCCTTCAACGCGAGCTGCCCGGATTCTTCATGAATATCTAAGGAGCCTCCGCGTTCATGGCTTAGGTCCTCATGCTCACGCTCGTAAATCGTCGAGGAAATACCATGCTGCTGCAGAATCAAGGCAAGCGTTAGCCCCCCTGGTCCCCCTCCAATAATTGCGATCCGGCGTTGTTCTGTAGAATTATTTGTTGTCATGTATAGACATCTCCTTTTGGTTGAAAGTTATTTTCTCAGGAATCGTGCTTCTTGCCTGCAAAAAACAAAGATAAAACCATTGCACTAACTGCAAAACCTAAAGTAATCCAGAATGTTGAGCCGAAGGCATGACCTAATTGATCGGGTGAATGCTGTGCGGGAAGTCCCCTGATTTGATTGGCCAGAAAAGCCATCGTAATAGTAACGCCGAAGGAGGACATAATCTGCTGGGCTGAAGTGGTGATGGGAGTAACACGGCTGATTAATTCCTTGGGAGCTGATCTGAGGACATGTGTATTGATCTGCATCATCGTTAATCCTTGCCCAAGCCCTGCAAAAGCAAAGCTGCAAATGATGTATAACGTACTGGTATGGGCATCAATCTGCGTCAGAGCAAGTAAGGACCCGCAAAGTGACAGAATACCCATGATGGCTACCGGGCGCACACCGAAACGGTCAAACAACCGGCCGCCGGCATTAATGCCGACCGTAGATAACAGGGCTTGCGGGATCACATATAGTCCAGCCTCAAGAGGGGTTAGCCCTCTCACTTGCTGTAAATACAGCGGGAATAACAGAATACTTCCGAATAAAGCGATCTGATTCAGCCAGGCGACAGAAATGCCATGTACAAAGGTAGGCGAACGGAATACTCGCAGCTCCAGCAGCGGGTGCTTGTGCCGCAGCTCATTCCAGATAAAGATAGCCAGTATAACCAGGCCCCAAGCCAGAGGAGCTAACGTCCATAGATTGGACCACCCCTTCTCTCCTGCTTGATGTACGGCAAACACAATTGAAGTAAAGGCAACCGGAGCCAACAGTGCGCCGGTCACATCCAGCTTGTTGTTGGATGTTGCACCCGATGCAGGTAAGTACCTCCAGGCCATGAATAAAGCCAAGATGCCAACCGGAACGTTGATGAAAAAGATCCAGTGCCAGTTGATGTACTCGATCAGCCAACCCGACAATAAGGGGCCAAGAATGGGAGCAAGCAGCATCGGGATACCGAGGATGCCCATGACCGATCCTCTTTTGTCAGGTGGAGCGACCATGAATACAGTGGCAATCCCGATGGGAGCCACCATGCCTCCGCCCAGACCTTGAATGATGCGGAAAACGATAAGCTGACTAGGAGTGGTGGCCATTGCACACAGCACAGAAGCGAGAACAAACAACACAATACTAATCATAAACATCCGTTTGGGTGAGAAACAGTCGGAGAACCAGCCAGCAAGCGGAATGACTGCCGATAAAGACAAGGTATACGCCGTAATGACCCACTGAATCGTACTAAGATTGGTATCGAAGGCATTCACTAATTTCGGTACAGCCACATTCATGATGGTGCTGTCTAAGATCACCAGGAACATTCCTGAAGCAACAGCTAGAAGTATGGGCAAAATTTGTTTTAAGGAAAAGGCTGCTTGCACACTGTGGCCACTATTTGTATCAGACATACATGCTCTCCTCCTTTCCTTACATAAGCGTATGAATTAGTTAAGATGATACATTTATAACATAACGAACATTGTTCGTCAAGAACGGTGTTCGTTGTTGGTTATGCGTTTTTCTTAGAATAAAAGGGTATCCCATAAGCCATGAAATGGCTTATAAGACACCCTTTGTTTTTGAGTTAGAGATACGTTAGCTCGTAGTCTCTTCCAAACCCCTATTTTAATCTCAGTAGGCTTGGCTCCTTATGACATTTTTTTGTTTTCTCCTCTTCAATCAGTTATCATTGTATCAAAATCGTATAATCCATGAATGAGGTGTAGCGATGGAAAAATTCGCTCTCGAGGTATTCTCTGATTTATCTGAAAGACTGAATTATAATCTGCCGGGTTTCCCGCTGTATGCTAAAAAAGGAGCACTGCATCAATTCGACCGCTTCGCGGCCGCTTATCATTGGCACCCGGATTTGGAGTTTATTTTGGTGCTGGACGGGACAATGGATTTTTATGTGAACGGACAAACGGTCCAGCTCGGTAAAGGGAACGGAATTTTTGTTAACAGTAAACGCCTCCACTATGGCTTCTCTGCTAGGGAGAGCGATTGTACTTTTCTGGTCATCGTCATTCATCCTGCACTTCTAGGCGAAAATACGCTTGCGGGAAAAGCATATCTTGAAGAAAAATTCGGTTCCGGAACCGATGATTTTTTACTGTTATCTTCTCAAACGTCTTGGCAGCATGAGATACTGCTCGCACTAACTGAGTTGTATAATGAAGTGCACAGCCATGAAGGGAACCTGCTCCGGTTAGTATCCCAGGCTGTGTCCATATGTGCGGGTATAGCTGATCATATACAGCAAGCACCGGGCAATCCGAATGATGAACAGGTATGGATGACGATCCGTAAAATGACCGGGTATATTCACCAGCATTATGACGCTAAACTAACCATTGATGAGATTGCCGCTGCCGGTTCAGTATGCAGAAGCAGATGTTGTGAGCTATTCAAAAAGCATGTTGGCTGGACACCTAATAATTATTTAACCCGCTATCGTATTCAAAAAAGCTGTGAGATGCTGAAAGAGACAACGATGCCTGTGGGAGAGATCGCCATGGCCTGCGGATTTCAAACGGCAAGTTATTTTTCGTATGTCTTCGGTAAACAATTAGGACAAATTCCGCAAGACTTCCGCAAGCAATCTGCTGCTGCGGGCAACGGTACTTAACGGCCGCACTCCTTGCCGTCAACGTATTCTTGACTGATATAATGAGTGAACCGTTCCTCCTGCTGTCTGGCTATTTTGTCACCCCATTTAGAATGCACTATAGCCCGTATACCGAAAAACAGGAATGGAAGCAACAGAATTCCTATCGTAACTTGAAGTATCATAAGCAGCACCCCCTTCTTATTTCTATTCTCAGAATAGTATAAAGAAGGGGGTGCTGCTCCCGAAATCGTTTGTAATTATATCAATATCGTATATTATTTCATTTTAAAGCTCTTCCGCCTTTATAAATTTCACCTCTGGATAACTGTCGTTCGGACCCTGAATCAGATCTCCGCCCGTTCCTTTCAGCTGCTTATCAAAGAAATCGAGAACATAGTGATTTACGATGCTTGATCCTCTTGTACCATTGATGTCTCCGGTTATTCCAGTAAGTTTAATCAACTCGGAGTAGAACTGAAGGTCCGTGAAATTGAAGTGTTGGGTACCCTCTATATAAATCGCAGGCCCTCCCTGATTGATTACATTTTTAATAATGTGCAGCTCTTCCTCAAGCTGTTTAGTGACTTCGTTATCCGGATGGGTATCCTTCTTAAAATCGGTTAACCAGTCTTTAAACACCCCCGATCTTATGAACATAAACGGCTTGTTTAGATCATCTCTATTGTCCACTTCAATCAGTGACCCGTCCATATTAACCCCGGCCTTAATTCTAGGATCGAGATAAGCTGTATTAAACGCGGTTGCACCCCCGAAAGAATGCCCCATCACACCTATATTATTTAAATCGATTTTCCCCTTAAATTGACTTTCGATTGCACCTGAATTTAGCTGTTCCATTTGATTGAGTACAAACTCCACATCTTTCGTCCATATATTACCGATTCTTCTGCGATCTTCTACGGTAGTCATCTTAGTGGTATAGTCCGTTACACGGCCATCTGGAAAAATAGTAGCAAAGGTACTATACGTATGATCGATGGTGACCACGATATACCCGTGACTGGCCAGATTCTCGGCCTGGGATGCATGTAGAACCTTACTGGTTCCCATACCATGCGATAGCAGTACCACGGGATAAGGGCTTGTAGAAGGCAATAGTTCTACATTGTCATAAGAGTTGGTTGTACTATACTTCCAGTAATCGAATACAAAGTCTGGAAGGTTTAATGAATTAGAATAGGTCTGGATATACTTTTTGAACATTGCTTTATCTTTTGGAAAAAGAGCTTCACTCTTCTTGTTGCTGCTATTTTCAGTAGGGTACCACACTTGAACCATTAGTTCCCGCTTATCGCTTGGATCTTCCGTTAAGACTTCATCTCTGTTCTGATCTGTAAAATGAAAGCTTTGCGTACCCACTTTCTCTGGACCCTCAGGCTTCGGCAAATGGAAGACAGGCAAGTATACAGACAGGGCGGTAGAAACAACAAGCAGAATGACGATGATGGAAGATGAACTATACTTCAACAGCTTCCCTGCTTTCATATTCCCTATATTCCCCATCTTACCTAAATGCCTGAGTATAACGATGAGTATGAGCAGCGCCGTCATAATATATACTACAAGCAATTGCCATCTGTATCCCTCAACAAACAATTGAATTAATAATATAACGCTACTTCCTACACCCACAACAAGTCCTGTCTTTTTTGCACTTCTTTTCACAAATAAAAGATCTGCAAGTAAGGCGAAACAGGATAGAACTAAAAGCACCTCAAATAATCTCATTTAAATTCCTCTCTCTCATACGGACTTTCACAGAATGGTTACTTCTCTGACTGTCTTCATTTGATGCTAATGAAAGCTTAAGCCATGAAAGTGTATTCTCCGTGACGTCAGTATGAACTGAAGGTGAACTGGCAAAATTAGCTGTAACACAAAGAGCAACCTCATTGGAGATTGCTCTTTGTTTACTTTATTCATTTATAAATCCGGTCCTTCTCATCTCTCAGCGCAAATCATAAACATCGGTGTGGACCGGTACAAGACTTGTTGTTTCTCCTCCAATACTTTGGAGTTAAGATTCTCTTCAGTGTAGACGGCGGAGAAACCTTCCTCCTTGAGCGAACGCACATCCCATTCCGGGCGCCACTCTCTGGTCAGCGGCAATGCCAGGCTCAGCCGGTCAGTCTCCTCGATATCGTTGTGGTGCGGAAGCTCACCATAGCCTTTAGCTACATAGGCTTGTTGATCCTCTGCATGCTTCTGCCGCATCTCTTCGTCCCATAGATGACGATTCCAGTTGGCATCGAAGATCAGCAGCCGCCCTCCCGGCTTGAGAACTCTTCTCCATTCCTTATAGGCTGACTTCGGATCGGCAAGACTCCAGGTGACATTACGGCACACGATCAGATCGAAGCTCTCCGCAGCAAAGTCCAGCTTGTGCGAGTCCATCTTGCGGAAAGTAACGTTGACCCCCTCCCGGCTGGAGTGGGCACGCGCTTCTTCCAGCATATTGTCAGTGCAATCAATCGCAGTGACCAAATGCCCGGCACTTGAGAGAATCACAGAGAAAAAGCCCGGGCCGCAGCCAATGTCAAGCACATGCAGGCTCTCCTGCTTCGGAGCATTTTCCTGAATAAGCTTCAGCCAGGCTTCCCGCTGGAAACCGTTCAGTTCCTTTTGAATGCCTTCACTGTAAAGCTCTGCTTCACCTTCCCAATACTGTTCAACCTCTTGCTGTATACTCAATGGTCGTTCACTCCTTCTTGGCAATATTATTTTATTCTTCACCTATATCAAGCTGATTCCAGTAGACGGGGCTAAACGTGGTATGCCCTGGCTTGAATCCGGTCACTCTTTGATTCACAGCCAATAGATCATCGGGGAAATAAATTGCTGCAAACATAGCCTCCTGATACATCCTTGAAAAGATTGAATCATAGGTGCTCTGACGCTTCTGAATCTCAGTGGTTCCCACTGCCGTGTCAATCAGCGATTCCAGCTCAGCATCAGACCATACCACAGCAGGTGCTTCAGGGGTGTGATGGAACAGGGACAGAAGGAACGCATGCGGATTATAGGCGTCATCGTAAGTCCGATACAGGATGAGGTCGTAGGCTTTGCTTGTCCATAAGGCATCATAATAGGCATTTGGTTCAAGCACCTGAAGCTCCACTGAGATGCCAATCTCCTTCAGATCCGATTGGATCAGCTCACTGATGGATTTCCATTCGGGATATTCGGCTTGCTGAAGCACGAAATGAAGCTCAAGCGGTATTCCGTCCTTCTCGGCTATCCCGTCTCCGTCCGAATCCTTATAGCCGGCTGCTTCCAGCAGCTGCTTCGCTTCCTGGGGATCGAAGCCATACCACGTATGATTTGACTCTGTCACATAGGGAACTGTCAGCGGGAACAAGCCTTTGGCTTCGTGCCCAATACCGTCCATGAGATCGTTCACAATGCTTTTTTTGTTAATGGCTAAATTAATGGCTTTGCGTATATTCAGATCTTGAAGGACTGGCGAATTGTAGTTGAAGATCATGAAATGTGAGTTGGTACCTGGTGCTATTTGCAAGCGTAGTGAGGTATCCGCTTCGATCACGGGGATGCTCTCTATTGGGATCTTACCCATTTGTCCCCCGGCTATATCAACATCCCCGCTTTGCAGCGCCAATACTCTGGACTGTGGATCAGGGATTACCTTCATGATAATTTTGGACAGCTTCGGCATTTCTCCCCAATAATTAGGATTTCTGACGAGTACGGCCTCCTGATCCGTCTTATAGCTCTCTGCCATCCAAGCTCCGGTTCCTACCGCTTTGATGAATGTGCCATTAATATCACCTGCAGGCTCCACTGCGGAAGGGCTGATGATCCTGACGGGTCTTGCAAAGGAGAGCTCGGTCAGAAAAGGATAATACGCTTTGTTAAATGTCATAGTAAGGGTATGCTCGTCCACAACAACAATTGATTCCATCGCTGTAGCTACATTTAACGAATTCGCCGGGTCCTTAATCCAGCGTTCGAAGGAGAACTTAACCGCATCGGCATTAAATTCCGTACCGTCTGAGAACTTGACGCCCTGGCGTAGATGGAATGTATAACCTTTCCCATCCTCTGATATGTCCCAGGATTCAGCGAGTGACGGCATGATTTCGCCTTTTTCACCATACTCTACTAATCCATCATATATCATCGCATGCACATTCATCGAACCCTCATAAACACCGGCATCCAATTGGTCTATACCGGCATCAGCCGATATGGCAACAGTGATTGTTTGGTCTGGAGTTTCAGACATGGGTGCTGCTCCATTGTTGGCAGTAATGTTGCTGCACCCCGATATCCCTATAATTGCTACAAGGAGCATTAAGAATAACGATTTTGTGAATAGGCTTATTGACTGTAGATTTGTGCTCATTCTCTGTACTCCTTCTCTTTACTTATCCTATGGTCCCGTAACCGGGGGTCCTGCACTGGTACGGAGGAGAGCAATCTTCTAGTATAAGGGTGGTCTGCGTGCTGCATGATGTGCTCACCTGTCTGCCTCTCCACAATAGCTCCTTGATACATCACGGCCACACTGTCGCAGAAGCGGTTTACAACTGACAAGTCATGTGTAATGAAAATATAGGACAAACCCAGCTCACGCTTCAATTCCTGCAACAGAGCCATCATTTGCTTGCGTAAGGTGACATCGAGACTTGAGAACGGTTCATCACAGATAATCAGCTCCGGGCGAAGCACGATCGCTCTGGCAATTCCGACCCTCTGCTGCTGGCCGCCGCTGAGTTCATGCGGATAACGGTGAAGGTACCGCCGTTCAAGTCCAACCCGCTCAAGCGTGTCTGCTGCCATGACCCTGCGTGATTCGGCCTTCCTCTCTCCGTAGTTTCGAAGAGGCTCCCCGATAATCTGCTCTACTGTAAACAAGGGATTAAAGGAAGCCAGACTGTTCTGAAACACCATCTGCAGCTTCTTACGGATCGTCCGCAGCTCGCTAAAGCTCCAGTCTGTATAGTCTTCACTTTGGTACAGAACTCTTCCGGAAGACGGTTTCTCCAGTCCCAGCAGCAATCTGGCCAAAGTGCTTTTCCCGCAGCCGCTTTCACCCACAAGTCCCATAGTCTCTCCGCTCTCCAGACTGAAGGACAGGTTCTTCACAGCCTGCACAGTCCTGGCATTAGGTGTGAACCACCCCCTTTCCATCCCATACCTTTTGTTCAGATTTACTGCTTCCAGCAGCTTCATGGTTCACCCTCCCCTCTATACTAATGTGATATTTATGTTGTTATCTGCAATTCATTAAGTATTGAGTATAGGGATGCACCGGAGCAGAGAATATGTCAAAGACGTTGCCCGATTCCACAATCCTTCCGGATTTCATCACATAGACATAATCTGCAAGCTCTGCAACAACGCCGAGATCATGCGTAATTAACAGGATACCGACAGAGTTTGCCCACCTGATCCTGTCCAACTCCTGGAGAATCTGGGCTTGGATAGTTACATCCAGTGCCGTTGTCGGCTCATCTGCAATAAGCAGACCTGCACCAGAGACAAGTGCGATGGCGATCATCACCCGCTGACACATGCCTCCGCTAATTTGAAAAGGATATTTATTCAGCAGCTGTGCAGGATTGGCCAGGCCTACCTGCTGCATCTGCTGTATAGCCAGTACCTTTGCTTCTTGTCTCGTTACCCGCCGGTGCAGGAGAATGGTCTCCATGATCTGTCTGCCAATAGTGAGTACCGGATTCAGCGCATTCACGGGATCTTGAAAGATGACAGCCATTTCAGTTCCCCGGAGCTTCCTCAACTGGCGGCGGGTGCATCCACGAAGATTGGTACCTCCCAGCCAGATTTCTCCACTATCTATGGTGCCAGGAGGATCTAATAATCCTAAAATGGACATCGCCGTAACACTTTTCCCGCTGCCGCTTTCGCCCACCAACGCAACAATTTGCCGGGAATTCACCTCGATACTTACATCCTCAACAGCCTTGACTCGCTCACTTCCTGTGTGGAAGCTGGTGTATAAATGACTGACCTTCAGTAGTGGCGGTTCTGTTCTCATATGCCGGCCCCTCACTTCCCCTCGGAATTGAACCATGCGCAGATCGGCGTAAGCCTTCCCCCAGCAAATTAAAGCCCAGAACCGCAAGCATGATTACCATTCCAGGGTAGAGCATCAGCCGCGGCTCGGTTTGAATATAGGCCCGGCTGTCATTCAGCATAATTCCCCATTCCGGTGTAGGCGGCTGAGCACCCAAACCCAAAAAGGACAAACCTGCAATGGATAGCATAATTGTTCCCGCCTCCATTGAAGCCAGAACCAGAATAGGCCGTGCTGCGTTCAGCAAAATATGCCTGAGAATAATGTGCAAATGGGAAGTGCCTGACGCTTGGGCCGCAGTAATATATCCTCTTTCCTTAATTTGAAGCACCATGCTCCGGATGACTCTGGCATACCCCGTCCACCAGACTGCTGCAAATGCGATTAACAGATTCTTCATACTGGGACCTAACATGGCTGTAATTGCAAGGGACAGAATCAAGCTGGGAAAAGCAAGTAAAATGTCAGTAATCCGCATAATCAAATGATCAATCTTGCCACCTGCGTACCCGGCCAGTAGACCGGCAGGGATGCTAATCGCAAAAACAACGGCCAACACCATGAACGAATAATACAGGGAAGTCCTTGTCCCGTAGATTAGACGGGATAGAACACAGCGTCCCAGATGATCCGTACCAAGCGGATACTGCCAGGAAGGGAGACTCAGCTTCTGCTCCATGTGAATTTGCAGCGGATCGGAGTGTGCCAGCCAAGGTGCCAGCAACCCCACACCGATGAACAAAAGTACGATACCCGCTCCCAGCTTCGCTTCGTTATTCGTAAATAGGCCAGTCCTAAACATGATAATCTGCTCCTTCTTCAGCGTCACCGCAGCCTGATTCGCGGGTCCAGCAGCAGATGTAACCCATCTACTATCAAGTTGATCAAGACAACGGCAACAGCCATCCATAATACGTAACCCTGAATGACAATATAGTCCTTCGCAAAAATCGCTTCGATGGCATACTTCCCGATTCCCGGCCAGGAAAATATCGTCTCAACGATCACAGAACCGCCGAGTAGCCCTGCGATGTTAACTCCAAGGAGTGTGAGACTTGGAAGTAGCGCATTGCGAAGGGCATGAATAGTGATGATTCTCCATTCCTGCAATCCCTTCGCTCTTGCTGCTTTGATGTAAGGCATCCGTAAGACATCTAGCAGACTTGAACGAATCAAACGGATATAGACTCCCGCCATTCCAAATCCAAGTGTAAGTGCAGGCAGAATAACGCTGGACACCCCGTCCATTCCCATTACAGGAAATAGCCTCAGCTTCACTGCACCATAATAAATCAGGAGCAGGCTTAACCAGTAAGCTGGCATCGAAACACTAAGCAGCGCACAGACCCTTCCCAGTCGGTCAAGCCATCTGCCCGGATATAGTGCAGATCCTATACCAATAGGTAAGGCAATAAGAACAGCGGCCAATACAGAGCAGCTGCTTAGCAGCAATGTTGCAGGAGAGCGGTTCATTAGCTCTGTGAACACTGGGCGACCGCTGCTGTAGGAGTTGCCCAAATCAAGATGGAGTATCCGGTATAACCAATGAAAATATTGCATATGTACAGGACCATCCAGACCGAGTGCATATCTGGTTGCCTCAATGGCTTCATAGGTAGGTTTAATACCGTCAGCACGCAGCATAATCTCTGCCGGATCACCAGGTGTTAAGCGCATTAGCGCAAAGGTAATGCCAGAGATGCCGAGCAGCACTGGGAAGAGCTGTAATAAGCGTTGCAACAAATATCGTAGTATGGCCTTCATCTCCAAAATATTAATCGTAATAATTACGATTATAGCATAAATGTTTTAAATTGAAAGGCTTAAATTTATTTATTTCAATCCTGCCGATCCCGCATCAAAAAAACCAACCCCGACTATACAATCATCGGGGTTGGTTTTTTTGATAGTCTAGAATCTTATGGCTAACCCTCATGGCAATCCATTGGTACAACAGAAAAGTCACATAGCGGTTAACCAATATTGCCCGCATATACAATTCTGCCGATATGCGCGTCAGCTTGCCTTGATGAAGCAGGGCCAGCTCATCGCACAAATCGGCTGCCAGCTCCAAAATATGTGTGGAGAAAATCAACACATGATCATGCTTCATCTCCCGAAGCAGTTGCTTCATTTCTAAGGCCACGATGACAACTAACGAAGTCAGCGGCTCAGGGAATAGACATAACCGACATCCTCCGGTTGCAGATCTCTGGTGTCATCGCCTTGGACCAGCTTCATTCTTCCGCCGTCTGTCTGGATTTCCCCGCCTAAACAATTGAATAATGTCGTCTTACCAGCCCCGTTGCGGCCAAGCAGTCCGTAAATCTTCCCCTGCTCAAATACAAAATCCGCCCCGGACAATACAGGCTTATCGCCGAAACCTTTTTCTAAATTCTCTACAACTAGCTCCATCCTCTTAGGTTCTATTCTCAGGTTATCCGCTGTGATCTTTAACACACACCTTTTTATAATTTTAGTCAAGGATAACACTGGAACTTGGAAGCGGGGTTGTAGAGAACTCTTTTAATTAACTTTTCACACAATGAATGATCAAATGGAATCCACATTAGGCTGGGGCGCCTCATGCTCCTCCAGCAGCCGCTTCAGCTTCTGGCGTTGGAGCTTCTCGCGTTGACGGCGTTCTTTGTCCTCCTCCTTGAGCGCCTTGAGCAGGGAGAAGCACATTGCGATCAGCACAATGGCAAAGGGCAAGGCTGCTACAATGGAAGCGGTCTGAAGCCCGCCTAATCCGCCACTGATCAGCAGTACAACAGCAATGGCAGATTGCAGAATACCCCATGTTAATTTGACTCTTGCACTGGGGTTCAGCTTGCCGTCCGAGGTCAGCATGCCTAGTACAAAGGTAGCCGAATCGGCGGAAGTAATGAAGAAGATCATAATCAGGATCGTAGCTATGAACGATATTATGGTGCCTAAGGGCAGTTGCTCCAGCATGACGAAGAGGGCGGTCGTCGTATCTCCTTTAACGGTTTCAGCCAGCTGGACAGCGTCGAACAACTCCATTTGCATGCCCGTTCCGCCAAATACCGAAAACCAGAGGAAGCCGAACAGACTCGGTATAATCAGCACGCATATGACAAACTCCTTAATGGTTCTTCCCTTCGATACCCTGGCAATGAACGTTCCGACAAAGGGTGCCCAGGCAATCCACCAGGCCCAATAGAATAAAGTCCACGCCCCGACCCAGGTCCCTTTGGAAAAAGGCGTTAATCTTAAGCTCATATTGACGATGTTTTGCAGGTAACTGCCTAGCGTGGTTGTAAAGGTCTCGAAGATAAATGAGGTCGGACCCGTTATCCATACGAACAGCATCAAAAGAACGGCGATGACTAGGTTGGTATTACTGAGGATTCTGATTCCCTTGTCTAGCCCGCTGGTGGCGGAGATGAGGAACAGCACGGTCACGACAGCAATAATTGCAATCTGAGCGCCTACCGTATTCGGAAGCCCGAATAAATAATGCAACCCTCCATTAATCTGTAGAGCCCCGAGGCCCAGCGAAGTCGCTACTCCAAAAATAGTGGCAATCACCGCTAAAATATCGATGGCCTTGCCGAGCCAGCCGGATACGAGCCGTTCTCCGAGTAAAGGGATAAAGGCTGAGCTGATCAGGCCTTTATATCCCTTCCGGAACTGGAAATAAGCAAGCGTCAATCCAATCACGGCATAAATCGCCCATGGGTGCAGTCCCCAGTGGAAAAAAGAATACCTCATGGAGATCCGCGCTGCTTCTGTCGTCCCTCCCGCTACGCCCTCCGGCGGAGATAAGTAATGGGACAACGGTTCAGCTACTCCCCAGTAGACAAGCCCGATCCCCATCCCTGCGCTGAATAACATCGATAGCCAGGAGAGCGTGGAATATTCCGGTTCATCGTCATCGTCTCCCAGCCGGATACTGCCATACTTACTGAAGGCTAAATAGAAGGTGAAGATTAAGAAAAACAGAGTGGCCAGCAAATAGAACCAGCCGAAATTATGAATGGAGAAATTGTACGCAGCATTAGCTGTAGTTGCCATCTGATCAGGCGCTACAGCTCCCCATAATGCAAAAATGGCTACGATGGTAATTGAGATGATAAAAACCATAAATGAACCTCCATGTGTAATGTATGTAGTATTCCAAGCAACAAACCAAAAAACCAAAAAACCTCAGGAAACGCATAAAAGGCTTCCTGAGGGTCCATCCATTGTACTTTTCCGTCAGGGTCTTGCTCAGTTCTGTCTGTTCTCCACCGATTTCATCCGGTTCTGGTCGTCAGGCAGCCGGTCATGACTGAATTCCTGACCTGCTTCTACTTCCCCGTCTTCGGATACAGCCCGGGCAAAGTTAGTGAACTGTCTCTTCTCCTCATCCTGCTCGTGCTTCAGCTTCAAAAGCTCCTTCGGGTCCTGAGTTGTCATCATACTAACCTCCTGAGAAATCTAATCATGCTGTTTATCTGCACTATAGAAGTTTCTCCATACTATCGGGGTGCTTATGCACGTTGTTCACCGAAAGGATGCGAAACTGTTCCAAGCCCGGGGGGTTCCAAGCGAGAGGTTGTTCTGATCTTTGTCTGATTCCTCATGAGGCCTTAGCTGCTTCAGGCTGGCCTGCAAGGCATTTCATCGATCATTAATGCCATTCATTAACCTCTTAGAATAAGAGGCAATCAAATACTAAAGAGATTATATAAATATATTTAATTTATGTTTATTTTCTACCGGACAAGTGTACTAATAACTGAAAAATTTATTAAGTCTACCGGATGGAGGAGAAGTTATTATGGCTAAAGAATTGGCACTGCATGAACAACTCGAAGTACATGAGCTTCTGACCCTGAAAACCTCATGCGCTACCAAAGCAGTTACTATGCTGGAACTCGTCAAGGACGAAAAGCTCAAAGCTCTAATTGAAGAGGATCTTAAAAACTCGTCAAAGGCAATTGAAGAACTGACATCACTATTAAAATAGGAGGTTGTACTCATGCCGACAACAAAAACAAAAGAAATGCTGGTTAAAGCCATTGCACCTATGGATGATCTGGCCATCGCTACCGACATGCTGCTGTCCGCCAAAGCCGCTGTGCGCAGCTACGCTATAGCCCTTACCGAGACGGCAACTCCAAAAGTGCACAAAGTTCTCAAGGCTCAACTTGATACTGCAATTAAGACGCATCAGAGCATTGCCGCTTATATGATTGAGAATGAAATGTACCACCCTTATGATTTCACGGGGCAGGTCGAGCATGATGTGAAGAAAGCTGAAACTGCGCTTGATCTGTTGAAATAAGAAAGTATGCAGCATTTGCTCATAATAACTTGAAAGACAAAACACACCGCCAGGTGCCTTGGCGGTGTGTTTTGTCTTGTATAGCTAACCTATCGGCTGACCGGCGAGCCTGTGATGATCGGCTTCACGAATACCGATTCGTATTCCTCGGCCAGCATATCCATCAGAATCGCATCATACTTTACGCCTCCGATAATGCGGGCCTGTCTTCTTCTTCCGATCTCTTTGAATCCGACCTTCTTATAGCATTGAATTGCTCTTTCATTAAAGGCGAACGTCCCAAGCATAATATTGTTCAGATTCAGCAGATTGAACCCGTAATCAAGCAGCAGTCTCATGGCATCAGAGCCGAATCCTTTGCCCCAAAACTCCTTATCGCCGATAAAAATACCTGCCTTGGCATTCCTGTCGATCAGATTGACATCAAACAGCAGGCAGCGTCCAATGGCCATGTCGCTCTCCAGGTCCACAATACTGAACATATGTGCTCCAGACTTAAGAGCATGCTCTATTCCTTCACGCTCCTTGTCCAGAGAAGTTAGTACATAAGCTTCGTTTCCAAGCGGAGCGGTCACCTCCAGATCGTTGAACCAGCGGGTCCAGGCTTCTGCATCGTCTGCAGCCACCGTGCTTAAGTAACACTTCTTTCCGGTTAATTTCTTATAATATTTCATAAATGCACTCCTTTTAGATTATTCCTCCACCTTTACTAGCACGCCATCCCTATTCTCATAGCTCCTCTTTTCATTTTTGACGATCTTATTCATAATCTCTTCTTCCAGGTTAATCTCCAGAATCTCCGCCAGTCCAATCAGGTAAATGGCAACGTCCGCCAATTCTTCACCGAGGTCATCTTTCTTCTTCCGGTAAGCTTCGCAGGCCTCAGACAGTTCGCCGTGGATCAGGCAGAATTCCTGATATATATCAGTTACATTGAATCCCTTCTCGATCTTATTCTGATACACTCTCTTCTGGAGTTGTGCTAAATCAATCATTGTATTCTCTCCTATCCCGTAATTTATTGATTTAACCCTATATGCTTGCGTAAATGCACTAACGACATGGGCTTGATCCGCTGGGCTTCGGCGATATTTTCATATAAAATATGGCTCTTGCCGGCCTTGGCAAACCATTCGCGTAACGCGGTGATCCTCCCTTTATTGAAATCAATGTACTGGAAGTCCACCTGCTTCAGGTGCTCCATCGCGGTTAAAGGCTCTAACTCCTTCGCTGTCACGGCCGCAGAAATCTCCCGGAGTTCCAGCATTTCCAGCTGTGTTGCGGACCATAACGGGTCAATAACCTCCAGCGATTTCATCTGATCGAGTTCAAGCTGTAGAAGCTTGGGCATATTCGAAAAGTCACACAACGCCTCAACCTTAGGCAAGCATAAGCGCAGGTAAATAAGATTGTGCATGGACTCTAGTACATCCAGCCCCGTTAAGTTACGGATGGCCGCCAGACTAAGCATGGGGACTGTAGAGTCTGCGAGCGCATCCAGTGACCCTTTCAAAATGGAGTCGTGAATGAAGAGGCACAGCAGCTTCGGTAACCGGCGGACAAACTCCAGCTCATGAACCGTAGTCCGCAAGATTAAAGTATCCAGGCTGGAAGCATCGCCTATCGGTGTTAAGTCGTGAAATCTCCCATGGACGGAAAGATAGTGCAGCTGCCTGAAACTTGCGAGGAAGCTTAGGTCCACCGGCTTTTTGGCCGTAATGGATAGATACTGCAACCGCTCCAGTGTTCCGAGAACACTCAGATCAATGCTATGATTCAGGTTGAGCTGCAAGGCCGTAATGTGCTGTAACTCCGCAATCGTCTGCAGCAATTCCTTGGTATATCTCCCTTTCATGTCCACCTGGCTAACCGACAACACCAGATCGGGGCGTTTCGCAAATACATGCTGATCTAACTCCAGTAGATCCTGTGGATCGTCCACATCGATGACATACGAAATAAGCGCCCGCTCGCGCAGCTGTTTCACCGCTGTATTCATTTTATTCTTGGTCCAAGGTGCACCATTCATAGAGCTCGTCCATACTCCCATTACTGTGATCCCCCGTTCCTTCGGATATAAAAAGTCCCGCCTGTTTGTGGCAGACGGGATTTTGGCTTATTCATACTTATTGAGTAGCAGTCTTATAACTTACGCACCACGTAGATGAGATTCATTCCGCTATCTAGAGTGCCCGGCAGTTTGGTGAACGCAATTTCTTGTTCGACAATCAGCTTCCAGAATTCCTGGTCAGCCCGGGCGTTCTCTAAGGCAGCATCTCCAGCTTGCGTATATAGTCCGGCAGAGCTTCTCTCCAGAACATTAACCGGAAACCGGGCAAATAAAGCATCTAATTCAGAGCTTCTCATCATATGGATGTAATGCTTGCTGGGCACGGGATAATGCTCTTCGTCTTGAATCCCTGTGTTCATGATCCACCGGGTAGCTTCAATGCCAAACTGGTCTTTCTCATATCGGATGCCATCGAGATAATACATGGATGCACCGATGAAGCTCATCGATCCCAGGATCAGTACCCCGCCCGGCTTCAGTACTCTCAGGAGCTCCCGGATACCATCTGACTCTTTGTCCAAGAGATAGTTAATGACACCGCCGATACATACCACAGAGTCAAAAGAAGCATCTGCAAACACGCTCATATCCAGTACATCCAGTACATGGAACGCCTTGATTCTGTCCACCAGGGACAGCTCTTGCATTTTGGACTTGTTGAATTCAATCTGATGGCTCGACAGATCAGCGACGGTCAACTCAGAACACATGGTCACGATGTCCTTGGTATACCTGCCTGAACCTGCGCCAATCTCCAGCACTGTATCTGTAGGATGGATGTAACGCTGAAGAATATCCAGATGCACCTGATACAAAAGCTCGCCTGGACCATCCTTCGTTAGCCGTGTCCATTCACGGTCACCATAGTTGTCATACCGGCTTCTCGGGATTTCGGGGTTGTAGCTCATGAAAGCCTCTCCTTTTCATATTCAATTGGAACATCGGAGTAATGCCGCTAATGTCGCTAATATCGCCTGCACTCATACAACCACCTCCTCCTTGGAATCCGTCTGTACCTATTATACTAGGCCTCGGCCCATTTGACATCCTAAATTTCCCAAACTAAATTTCAAACAAAAGCTCCCAAAGAAAAGTTCCTCCGTATGGGATTACCGTGACTCCAGAGAAGTTTTGGGCTTCCGGCCGCTGTTGTCCCCAGATTTCTTGATTTAAACCGCTGTTCGCGGTGGAAATCCGGTGACTGCTGTGCTTCCGATGCGAGCTTTCCTGCGGAAAGCTTTCAGGCGGTCGCTATCGCTCCTACCGCTCCAAAATCCCCCTTTCCCGCTCATGGTTGAAGCTGTATACGCCCACCCGGTCGTCCCGATACGCAGAAGAAGCCTGCTGGCAGCAGGCTCCTCGGGTTAGTATAGTATATTAATACACAATAAGCAGCTTACAGGCCATTATGCTGGATTACATTCTTATACCAATAGAAGCTGTCCTTCCTCCGGCGCTCCAGCGTCCCATTTCCGTCATTATCCTGATCCACATGGATCAGGCCATACCGCTTCTCCATCTCAGAGGAAGAATAGCTGATCAGGTCAATGATTCCCCAGGCGGTATAGCCGATAACCTCTACCCCGTCCAGGATCGCTTCATGCATCTGTTCGATATGGGAGCGGAGGTATTCAATCCGGTAAGGGTCATGAATGGCTCCGTCTTCCTCGACCTTATCGTAGGCACCCAATCCGTTCTCAACCACAAACAGCGGTATACGATACCGGTTATACAGATTATTCATCGTCAGCCGTAATCCGGTCGGATCAATCTGCCAGCCCCATTCGCTAAGCGGGAGGTAAGGATTTTTGATGCCGCCCATCGTATTTCCGCTGACCTTCTCCAGGCCTTCGCTCTCCGCACCGGCCACGAAGGAATTGTAATAGCTGAAGGAGATGAAATCTGCGGTATGCTCGCGCAGCACCAGATCGTCTCCTTCGGCCTTGGCAATGACGATACCTTTTTCCTTGAAGAAGCGCTGAATATATCCCGGGTAAGCTCCGCGGACCTGAACATCGGTGAAAAACAGGTTGAATTCATTATTCTTATGCGCGGCGAGCACATCCTGCGGATTGCAGGTATGCGGGTAATGCAGCAGGCTTGTGAGCATACAGCCGATCTTCGCACCGGGAATAATCTCGTGACACAGCTTCACCGCCAGCGCACTGGCCACAAATTGATGATGCAGCGCCTGATAGACTGCCTGCTCCACTTGCTCTGCCTCTCCGAATCGGTCTGGCACAATGCCGCCGTTCGTGAACGGGTGGCGGACAATTCCGTCAATCTCATTGAAGGTGATCCAATACTTCACTTTGCTCTTATAACGGTCAAATACAGTTGTGCAGTAGCGCACGAAGAAATCAACCACCTCGCGGGAGGTCCAGCCGCCGTACTGGTTCACCAGATGCATAGGCATTTCATAGTGTGACAGGGTAACCAGCGGCTCGATGCCCCGCTTTAGCATTTCATCGAACAGCCTGTCATAGAACGCCAGACCCGCCTCATTAGGCACAGCTTCATCACCATTTGGATAGATGCGTGTCCAGGCGATGGAGAGCCGCAAGGTTCGGAGGCCCATTTCCTGCATGTAGGCCAGGTCCCCGGGATAGCGGTGGTAGAAGTCAATGCCTCTTCTTTTGGGATAGTCCTGGTCTGACTTGTCCTCCATTGCCCGCTGCAACTGCTCTTCGCTCACCGCGTTATGCTTCTTGTAGTCCCCTTTGCCCAGGTTTCTCTTGTAAGTAGCCATGTCTGCCGTGGACAGCCCTTTGCCATCTATATTCCAGGCACCCTCTGCCTGATTAGCAGCGATGGCTCCGCCCCATAAGAATCCGTCTGGAAAAATCCGCTGTGTACTCAATATGACCCCTCCACTATTCTTTTCTGTTCATCACCCGGCTGATATGGATAATCAGATAGAGCATCTCCTCATTAGACATGAACCGGTGAAATCGGGCTCCAATGTAGGTATTAATGGAAGCTACACACTTTCCTTCTTCCGGGTATTTATTAGATATCTGGTCAAGCAGCTCGCTGTCTTGCGATTCAAGCATTTTGTTCTCGATCAGACGCTGCACAAAGAACTGGAGATGAGTCAAGAACCGTGAATAATTAATGCTCATCGTGTCAAAATCCACACCGTAATGGATTTTGATAATATTCAAAATATCGTTGACCGTCTTGGTCATCATCAGCACCTGGCTCATGTTGTCCTCGGTCTGCTGGGCATTCACCAGATGAAAGGCGATGTTCGCGGCTTCCTCTTCCGGCAGAGAGATTCCGATCTTGTCCTGGATCATCCCCAGCGCTTGCAGCCCGATCTGATATTCACGCGGGTAGAACTTCTGTACCTCCCACCGCATCCGGTTCTGGATCGTTATATTGGACTTGAAGCGTTTGGCTGCCATATATAAGTGATCCGTCAGGGATACATAGAGGTTCTCGCTAAGATGCCTGGATAGAACGCCTTTTGCATACGATATGATCTCATCGGCCAGAATCAGATATTCCTTGGGGGTCTCGCGCATTAAGGCGGTCATATCGGAAGCCATGTCCTTGTTCTCGACGATGTAGACCTTCTCGATCTCCTGTTCATTAACGGTATCCCCCGGCTTACTTTTGAAGCCGATTCCCTTCCCCATTACGATGACTTCCTTGCCATCCTCGCGGTCGGCCAGAACTATGTTTACATTGAGAATTTTCACTACTCTCATCGGCGTATACCTCGCGTTCTCCAGGGCATCTTAGACCCCATAATGTCTTATAAAACGGTAATTAACGGCATCTCCGGCCCGATCTTCCCGGTGTATTCATGGCCGAGAATCTCCAGATAATCCGGAGTGTTGGTGACGATCACAGGCGTAGTCGTATCGAATCCGGCTGCCTCAATCGCCTTCATATCGAACTCCATCAGCAGCTGTCCGTGCTTGATCGTGTCCCCTTCCTGCACTACGACATTGAAATGCTGCCCCTTAAGCTTGACGGTGTCCAGCCCGACATGAATCAGGACTTCTACCCCCTCCACCGATTTCAGGCCAATGGAGTGCTTGGTGCGGAATACCGTCTCCACGGTTCCGTCAAAAGGTGCGACGACCTCTCCCTTGCCCGGCTTAATCGCCATCCCCTGGCCCATCGCCTCCTGTGCGAAGGCTTCATCCTTAACCTCTCTCAAAGGAATAGCTTCTCCCTCAATCGGTGCGAAGATGACCATCCGGGATTTTAGTCTTCCTGTTTCTTGTGGTGCTGCCGGTACATCGGAGGACTTCACTGTGGCAGCTTCCGGCTGCAGTCCGCCGGTGTCCTCTTTGAACCCGATGAAGTACACCGCGATTGGCGTAACGACCAGGGAGATCCCCAGCGTAATCAGGGCGTACATGAAGTTGTTCTTTTCCCCGATAAACATCGGCAGTGAAGCGATACCCGGACCCACAGCAGCGTAAGCCTTCAGATTGACGATCCCGGCGAACAGCCCGGCCGAACCGGCTCCGATCATACAAGCGACCATGGTTCTTTTCAGCTTCAGATGTATTCCGTATAATGCCGGCTCTGAAATCCCGAACAATCCGGAGATTCCCGCCGGTAAGGCAATCTGCTTCAGCTTCTTATCCTTAGCCAGGAACCATACTGCCAAGGCACCTGCGCCTTGCGCAATGTTGGAGGACAGCATGGCACTATGAATCAGCGTTTCATAACCCGGCGACACCATAGCGGCAAAAATAACCGGATAGAACACTTTGTGCATCCCGAACATAACAATGAACGGGAGAATGACAGATAATATCACTACTGTCAGCCAGCCGAACTTCCCTTGAATCCAGAACAGTCCGTCGGACAAGCCTTGACCCAAGTAATTCCCAAGAGGTCCTAACACCACTAACGCAAGCGGAGCCATCACCAGAATGACGATCATCGGCTTCAGGAAAATCTTGACGGGTCCCGGCGAGACTTTCTCGGCAAACCGTTCCACGTAAGACATCAGCCAGACTGTCAGGATAATCGGAATGACGCTTGAAGCATACGAGACATTCGGCACCGGCAGTCCGGCGAACTGGACAGGCACTTCACCTGCCAGCAAGGCGATTAATTTAGGATGCAAGAGCACTCCGGCCAGAGTAACCGAGATGTACGGGTTGGTTTTGAACTTCTGGGAGCTGGAGAAGGCCAGCAGCACCGGCAAGAAGTAGAATGCGGCGTCTGCAATGAAGCTGAGCAGCAGGTAGAGCTGGCTCTCCTTGGTCAGCAGGTTCAGCGAGGTGCTGAGCAGCAGCAATGCCTTCAGCATCCCTGAGGCGGCAATCGCCGGAATGATCGGCTGGAAAATCCCGGTGATGATTCCCGCGAAGCTGTCGAACAGTCCTTTGAAGCTCAGGTCTCTTTTCTTCGGTTCCTCCTGGGCTGGCTTCTTCTTCGTATCTAGTAGTTTAATCAATTCATTGTACACATAACCGACATCGTTACCAACAATCACCTGGTATTGGCCGCCGCTGTATACGGCTCCCATGATGCCATCTATGGATTTGATTTCATCGGTTTTGGCTTCTTTCGGATTCTTAAGATTCATACGCAGACGGGTAGAACAGTGAATGACTTCATTGATATTATCATTCCCGCCCACTTTGTCGAAAATAGTCTTCGCGGTTTGTTTGTAGTCCATGCTGAGCACCTCACTATTGGAAATAGAAGCATAAAAAAAGGCCCAAATCGGGTAGGAATATCAAGCATTCCCACCCAATTCAAGCCTTGCCTGCCGAACAGTAACACGCTGTAATTGGATGATATGAAATTAATTTTTTGTTTTTCCGGAAATAAAAAATCAATTAACCGTTTACACAGCAACTTTAACATGTCCGGATGAAAAAGACAACACTTAATCCGGATTTAAAATCTTAAACTCGCCCGGAGTGTAGGATTGTCCTGCATACTTCCCTCCCCAGTTACACAGCAGTCTCAGAACGGGTTCGAGGGATTGCCCCAGCTCTGTCGTTGAGTATACCACCTTAGGCGGTACTTGATTGTACATGGTTCTGCGGATTAATCCGTCTGTCTCCAGTTCCCGGAGCGTTTGGATCAGCATCTTTTGCGAGATATTATGAACAAGCCGTTTAAGCTCTCCTGTCCGCTTGGGTCCTTTGATTAAATAGTACAGAACAAGCCCCTTCCACTTCCCTCCGATCACCTCTAGTGTAACTTCCAGTTCACAGTGAAAGATTTTCATAACAATCCATCATCTCCCGAGTTGATACAAAACGTTAAGCGATTTAGATTTGAGCCACTCCGCCGTCTGCGAATAATTCAATGCCGTTCAAATAGCTGCTCTCATTAGAGGCCAGGAACATGACAGCATTTGCGATCTCTTCTACCTGTCCAACTCTGCCGAGCGGGATATCAATTTTGGCCTGTTCGAGGTAATTCTCAAGTTGGGAGCCAAATAATTCATCGTACGCCGGTGTGACGACTGAACCCGGACTAAGGACGTTCATCCGAATCTCCGTCCCTTTCATATCCAGAATCCAGTTACGGACGAGCTGTCTGATCGCTGCCTTGGAGGCGCCGTAGATACTGAACGCTGGGACCCCCATTGATCCGGCCGTAGAGCCTGTCAGGATAATGGAACCTTTTTGGTTAGGGAACAAGGGTAATGCCTTTTGTACGGTGAAAATAGTTCCTTTGACGTTAACATCAAAAGTCTTGTAGTAGTGGGCTTCCGTAATTTCGCCTAACGGCAGGAATGACCCAAGTCCAGCATTGGCAAAAAGAATGTCCAGGTGCCCCTTTTCCCGCTGTACAGTGTCGAACAAGGTATCCAGATCTTCCAGCTTTGAGACGTCCCCTTGAACGCCTGTAACATTCTTACCGATCTGCTGTACGGCTTCATTCAGCTCACGTTGTCTGCGTCCTGTGATATACACGTAAGCCCCTTCTTCTACGAGCTGCTGTGCCGCCGCAAGCCCGATGCCGCTTGTTCCTCCGGTTATAACTGCTACCTTCCCGTCAAATCTGCCCATACTATTATACACTCCTTTTATGGTTTGTAGTTCCTATGAACGCTAGTATGGGGGAAAAGTTACAAGAAAAACAGTACCCACTTTTTTGTGATATAGTCACCAAAAGGTGATAATTGAGCCGTATTTAAGCTGTGTTATTCTGCTGGAGCTCTAAATTTTCTGCTTCTCCACCATCCTATAATACATTCCCTGTTGGGACAGTAATTCTGCCGGACTGCCCTGCTCAACAATGCAGCCCTTATCTACGACCAGAATAACATCTGCATTCTTCACAGTGGACAGCCGGTGTGCGATCACCAGGATCGTCTGCTTCCCCTTCAGGCTGAGCAAGGTATCGTTCAGGTCACTCTCCGTCAAGGCGTCCAGGGCCGAGGTGTATTCATCCAGCATTAGAATCCGGGGTTCACTCATGAATGCCTGTGCTAATAGAATCCGCTGGACCTCGCCGCCTGAGAGATTGTCACCGTGGTTCTCCACCTGCTTGCCATATTGCTCAGGCATGGTTAGAACAAATGTGTCCACATGGGCAAGCTCAACAGCAGTGCTGAATTTCTGCCAGGTCTCTTCGTTCATGTCTTCCTTCTGCAAAGGATAAATAATGTTGTCGAGAATGGACTTGTTCCATAGCACTCCCTTTTGCGGGGAATAGCCGACATATCGTCTTAGTTCATGAATGTCCAGTTCTTGGATCGGAACGCCGTCCAGGCAGATCTCCCCTTCATCCGGCTCGATGTATCTGTGGATCAGCTCGAATATAGTAGATTTCCCTGAGCCGCTTAATCCAAAAATCCCCACGAAGGCTCCTGGCTCAATGTCCAGATTAAAGTCTGTTATTCCAAAAGAATCTTCAGGAGCGTACCGGTACGAGACATTCCTCATCTGCAGGAGGGGGACGCGGCTATAACCAGGAGGTTTAACTCCCGAATCGATTTTCTCCAGTTCAAGGATGTCATTCAGGTTGTTAATAATGACCGTCATCCGGCTCCTATCGATGTTCAGTGTTAACAGCGACTTGAAAATGCTATACAGCCTTGGAAGAATCACAATGAAGGCCAGCAATGTGCCTGGTGAGATGCGGCCTCTCAGAATCAGGAACAGACTGTAGCCGTAAATGATGCCTGTAATGATGGAAATGACCGTATCCGCGACCAGGTTCAACACCACATGATGTAATAGCCTGGACTGTCTGGATATCCTCCACGCCTCATCATTCCACTCCCTCCAGCGCTTCTGCTCTGCCTGATGTCCGTTACACCTGTGGACCGCCTTCAGATTCGTGAAGAAATCATTCAAATAATTCATGCCCTTATCCAAAATACCATGATACTGCTTATCCAGGCGCTCTGTCTTGCTCCTGAAGCGCTTGAAGCCGTACATACACAGAGGGAATGAGAGGATGGCCGCGAGTGTAAGCTCGGTACTCATCGAGAACATGATCCACAGGGTCGCGATCAGCAGAATAGCATTCGAGACTATGGACATCAGGGTGTCTACCACGAAAATTTCACACAGCATCCCCACCTGCAAGGTGATCCGGTTAATGATTTCCCCCTTGCCGATGCTGTCCACATCTCTTGGCCGGGTCTGGAGTACATCTGAGAACAGCCGCAGGCGCAGATTCCTGGATAAATGATTGCCAAGCTCATTATTGTAATAAGAGGTGACGCAGTTCAAGGCGGCGTAAATTACGGGAATTAGAATTAGCAAAAGCATATAAAATGCAGCCGTACCGATCTGCTTGCCTGGCAGGATGTCGTCGAATAGGTCTTTGAACAGGAGGGGCTGAAGAGCCGAGACGAATGCGGCTGAGATATTGAAGAGCAGGATCAAAACAAGGATTCTCTTACTATTAGACAATATCTCCTTAATCAATGTCCGGGTCGGATTCATAAGCCCACAGAACCTCCTTCAATGAGCGCAGCTTATGTAATCATAGCGGATCGGGATCATGAACTTAACCTGTCAAATAATAGATAATTACCTGTCAGGTTATAGAATTATTACTGATCAAAACGGAACAAAATTACCCTGCGGGTGAAGGGTGCTGGTGCCTTCTCTCACCGGCCGCTTGTAAGGAGCAGGATTGTTGCACTTTTTGCAGGATTTCTTTATAAATGTTACTGGCTACGCTACATTGTTGCATTATTTGCACAAATTTCAGTATTTAGAGCAAGTTAGCGCTGGATTTGTTGCATTTCATGCAGGATTTCAGCATAGGCCGCTTCTATGGGGCAGGATTGTTGCACTTTTTGCAGGATTTCATTATAAGTGTTACTGGCTTGGGAGCATGGGGTCTGTTCCGACCATTAATTATCCAATTAAGTTTAAATATAACATTTCCTAAACAACTAAATAGGCCAGCGTCCGCTAGGAATCGCTGGCTTCTGACTAACAATATGAATGATTACGAATGATTACGAATGATTATGAATGATTACAGAATTACTTCCAATATCCCCGGCTGAAGGCGATGGAGCCGTCATAATCGATGTACACACCGGCAATCTGGGGATTGCGCAGAATATCGGCCACATAGTTGTGCGACGGAAGCATGACCGCTTCACTCATCAGCAGCTGCTCGGCCTTGGCATAGAGCTGGACCCGCTTCGCGGAGTCGAAGGTCTGCTCGGCCTGCTTAACGTAATCATCATACCGCTTATTTGACCAGCCGGAGTCGTTGTCGGTACTATCTGAGCGGAAGTAATTCAGGAAAGTGGAGGGATCGTTGTAATCAGCGGACCAGCCGGCACGGGCTACCTGGAAGCTGCCGCTTTGCCGGTTGGCCAGGACAGTCTGCCAGTCCTGTACCTTGATGGTGGCGGTTACGCCGAGCTTTTCACTCCATTGCTTGACCAGTGCGTTCGCCAATGCCTCGTGATTGTATCCACCATTGACGATGACGGTGAACGGCGGCAGCGCTGTCAGCCCTTCTTGCTTGAGCCCTTTGGCCAGCAGCTCCTTGGCCTTGTTCAGATCCTCCTTAAAGTAAGCAGCGTCGCTAAACTCTGTACGATACTGTGCTCTGGAGCCGAAGATAGGCGAGGGTACGAATCCGTAAGCGGGCATGGCCATTGGCATAGCTTTCCGGTCCACAGCCAAGGCCAGCGCCTTGCGGATATTGATGTTGCTGAAGGGCTTCTGCCCCAGATTGAACTGATAATAGTAGGTGGAGGCATAAGGTGCTTGCAAGTACTCATTCTCTGCTGCCATATCCTTGTATTTATAATCTAGCATGGTATTGCCGCCGCCCACCCAATCCACCTGTCCGTTGACGAAGGCCGCTGTCGCATTCTCCGAATTCAGACCCGGCGCAGACAGCAGATCAACCCCGCTCAGACGGATGGACGAAGCATCGTAGTAGTGAGGATTCTTAACCAGCTTAATCTCCTTATTAGTCCCTGCTTGCAGTTGAAAAGGTCCATTGGAGATGCTTGCTGCTTCCTTGGCCTCCTGCGATACCGGATAATATTCCGGCTCCGCCAGAAGAGTAGGGAAATAGGCATATTTGCCCTTGAGTGTAACCAGGAGGGTATTGTCATTGATGGCTTTCACCCCGACCTTGGCAAAATCCTTCAGCTTGCCGGTATGATAACTCTCTGCCCCGGCCACATAGTACATTCTGAATATATTCCCCTTCTTCAGTCCCGGTGTGAGAGCCTTCTTCCAAGCCAATACAAAGTCGGCGGCCGTCAGCTTCTTGCCGTTGCTCCATTTGGCATTGGCCCGCAGCTTGAACGTGTACGTCTTCCCGTCCGTTCCCACCGTCCAGGATTGGGCTACCCCGGGAACCGGCTTTCCATTCTTGTCCAGCCTTACCAGACCTTCGTATAATGCTTTGATAACGGTTGTCTTATCCCGGTCTAAGCCCTCAATGCTGGCCGGGTCCAGCAGGACCGGTAACGCATCCATGCCAATTCTCAGCACCTGCTTCTCTGCCCCCGCCGCACTGGCTTCATTGGGGTTGGCCCCCGCCAGGGTCAGCAGTACTACGAGTAAGGCAATCCACATTTTCTTCATCTGAACTTCCCCTTAACGATGTATTTTTCGCATCCCTCCCATCTTACCACAGGCGGTAAACTTTACCATGTGAAATTGTTCATTCCAGTCCTTCCTTCACCCGCCAGATCCCGGCCGCTGTAGACGAGAATCCGCAATGCTCATAGAATTCCTTATGCTCACGGCTATAAGTGAGGGTTACTATGGTCAATCCGCGTCGAATAGACTCGTTCAATAGCTCCTTAACAAGCTGCTGCCCCACTCCGCGCCTCTGATACTCTGGATGGATGATAATGTCCTCCATATACCCGTGCTCCAGGCCGGTTCCGGCAACGTAGCCAAAGGCAATGAGTCTCCCGGCGGGATCTCTGGCTCCCGCCCAGAAATTGCACCGCTGAAACAGGGCGGGATAGTCAGAGTCTCTTCTTGTCCAGCCCACGGCTTCTCTTAGGCCAGGAACTTCCTCCGCTCGAATGTCCAGGTTGATTTCAATCATTTTCCAGATACAACACCTTTGCTTTTTTGTCGTAGGCAATCAGTTCCGCGTATCGGCCCCAGTCGATCAGTATATCCAGTTGAAGTGCGGCTTCCTCTGTCTCAAAATGCTTCTCAAAAATCTCCACGAAAAAGGCCCCTTCCATTTTATTATTTGTTTTCGATTGCAGTATCCAGATGATTTTCTCCATGATGGGAACATGCTCCAGCACCTGGTCTTTAAAAATTTCCTTCCGGGAGAGAACACTTGCATTGGCAAACTGGCGTCCTGGTTCTGTCAACTCGATATCTCCATGCAGAACCGCAGCAAATTGCAGCATTTCCACCGCCTCGACGATGGGCAGGAAATCTTCCAGTTTCAGACTTAATTGATCGGCCAGCTTGTACAAGTCCACTTGTTGACCCAGATCGTCAATCAGTTCAATGAAGCCTGTGAGGGCGCCTGCCGGAACCGGTGGTATTTTCTCGATGGTATTTTGCTTTTCTTCGGCCGGACCGGCAGGTTTCACTTCCCTTTGGGTTAGTATGGAATAGATTTGGTCCACAAGCAATGTGAACTGCGGATCTTGTTTATCCCTCCAGTGCGGCATGGGAATGGGAATATCGGAGATTACATGGGCGGGGTCCCTGGAGAGGACGATGGCCCGGTCCGACATGTAGACGGCTTCCTCAATACTGTGGGTGACCATAATGATGCATTTGGTAGGGATTTGCTTCTCCGTCCATAATTCCAGCAGGTCGCGCTTCAAGTTCTCTGCGGTCAATACGTCAAGGGCGGAGAACGGCTCATCCATCAGGAGAATATCCGGCTCCATAACGAGCGCCCGGCCGATACCGACACGCTGGCGCATCCCTCCGGACAATTCTTTGGGGTACGCTCCTTCAAATCCGTCAAGCCCAATCATATCGATGACCGAGAGGGCTTTACGCATTTTGTCGGCTTCGCGTAACGGTTTGTTCTCCAGCCCCAGCTTCACATTCTCCAGGACTGTAAGCCAAGGAAACAATGCAAATGATTGGAATACCATCCCCACACCCGGATTAGTACCGGCAATCTCGAGTCCATTATAGAGCACCGAGCCTTGTGAAGGAGGGACAAGACCTGCAATGATTCGCAGAAGAGTCGATTTCCCTGAACCTGAAGGTCCCAGGATGGATACCAGCTCGCCCTCCTTAATCTTGATATTAATATCCTCCATAATGCTTACATTTGCCTGTTTCGGCTGATCATAACGTTTGCTGATCTGCTTTAATTCAATCAATGCTTTGGTCATGTTCTACACCTCTAATCCAAGTGATATTTATTTTCGGCTAATGCATACAGCTTGCGCCACACCAGGCGGTTCACAATTACAACGAGCAGGCACATGACGAATATTCCCCAGATGATCTGCGGCCAATTGCCGTTCGTAGTGGCCTCAGCGATGTACGTACCTAACCCGGCTGCTTGAAGATTCTGATCCTTCCACGATACGATTTCGGAGACAATACTGGCGTTCCAGGCGCCTCCGCTTGCCGTAATGCAGCCGGTTACAAGAAATGGAAAGACGGCGGGGAGAATTAGTTTTTTCCAGGTCTGCCAGCGTGTCAATTTCAAAGTCACCGCAGCTTCCTTGAGATCAGAAGGAATGGCCATCGCACCGGCAATCACATTAAATAATACATACCATTGTGTCCCCAGCATCATCAGCGGAATTGCCCCAATCTCCATCGAGATCCCGAACTTCAAGTACAGAATCGTGAATACCGGAAATGCCATGTTCGCCGGAAAAGAAGACAACACCTGCACAACAGGCTGAACAATTCGTGACAGCCGAGGATTCGTTCCAATGAACACCCCGACAGGCAGCGTCCAGATTACAGCCAGAAGTGTCGAAACGACAACGCGTAACCCGGTTAGCAGACCGAGGAATACCACATGAATCAGCTCGCTCCAGCTTAAGCGGGCAATCTCCAGAATCCCCGAATACAAATATCGGAGCATAAGTACAGCGGCCACAAGCAAGATTAGCCATTTGAAGATTGTCTTGACCCGTGACGGGACAGGCGGCAATTTCACCTGTGAGCTTGTGGCGGAGAGCCGCAAGAATCCGTCATGAACCCCACCGCGCAGCTTACGGTTCAGAGCATGAACAAAGCCTGCCCGCTTCAGAAGCTCCAACACCCATGAGGTTGGCGCCTCGCCTGCTTCTGTCTGTTCATTCTTGAATTTCTGGCTCCAGGCAATAACCGGACGCCAGAAGAACTGGTCCACCATCACAATTAGCACCACCATCGCCAGGATCGCATAGATCAGGGCCTTAATATTACCTTCATCTGCGGCCAAGGCCATGTACGTCCCGATGCCGGGTAAATGCAGATCCTGGTTCAGAACGCTGATCGATTCACTGGCCGCCAGGAAGAACCAGCCTCCGCCAAACGACATCATGCTGTTCCAGACTAGGCCGATCATCGAGAATGGCGCTTCCAGCTTCGTGAACCGATGCCATCTGCCCAATTGATTCATTGCGGCAGCCTCCTTCAGATCGCGGGGGATCGTCTTAAGGGAATGATAGTAGCTGAGTGTTATATTCCAGACCTGACTGGTGAAAATAGCGAAGATTGAAGCCATTTCCACCCCCAGCAGGCTCCCCGGAAACAATGCCATAAAAGCCAGGACAGTGGCCGAAAGAAATCCAAGCACCGGAACGGATTGCAGGATATCAATGGCGGGAATCATGAATTTCTCGGCTGTCCGGTTATACGCCGCAATGCGGCCGTACACGAAGGTGAAGATCAAGGATGCTGCAAAAGCGATAAACATGCGCAGGAGCGAGCGGCCTGCATAGTAAGGCAGCCACTTAGGGGCCAGACTGAGCGAGGACAGTTCCTCTGGATCTAAAGGCACCTGCATCCCTGAGCCTAACTTTGCCGCTGCATACAGGATGGATAACAACAAGGATATGACGAGAATATCCGCCCAGCCGAAAGGTCTGCGCTGGTTCCCGTTATTGAAATAATTCAATTGCATCGTCTACAACTCCAATCTGCTCCAAATAAAAAACTCTCCTCTGCATCAGCAGGGAGAGCTACACATTCCTTCATTCACGAGAGCTGCAAGGCTATTCCGATTCAGTCATTCAGGGGGGCCTGAAGACAGACTGAATACAATAGACCTATACTGCAATGGGGGAAGGAGATGCTTCCTGCTTAACCACAACCATAGGTTCGTAAGATTGCTTATTCGGCTTCTGCTGTCCATCTCCAGTTCCCTCCCTTCATTAAATGAATTTACCAATCCTTGACTGTGCTTACGTGGCGTAGTTAACAATTGTGGCTTCCCCGGTGCGCTCATCGTAGGCGACCCATACTTCATCGCCAGCTTCAACGCCATACACCGGTTCTATGGATTGCCTGATCCGGTAGCTCTGTCCGCCGCGTTCCACGGTGATGGTGGCGAGCGGCCGATCGCCGGTTGTTCCCCGGTAGTTTACGGACAGCACTCTCGCACTGCCTTGCTTGCCTTGCAGCAGCCGCGTTTGCTCTGCAATCTCCTCCGGCTTCGCACTCACCGGAACCACTCCACCTACGGAGACTTCCAGATGTTCCGGGACGAACTGGCTGTTCACCTTGCGCAGACGTTCCTGTCCGTGCATCATCACAATCTCAAGCAGCAGCAGCTGCTGGCCGGCAAGCTTCACCGGGACCCTATGAATGCTTGTAATTTCAGCCTCTAAGGTTAGCTGACTGGCCTGATCCCTCCGCTCTGCTGGACCATACCGCAACAATCTGACTATGTTGTCCCTAACGATCAGATCTGCCCGTTCTCCGGTACGGTAGACGAAGCCGGAGGGCTGCACCACAGGTACACTGTAGGTTTGACCGGCTGCTTCAAAATGCAGCAGCAGTGCTTCCCCGCGATTCACGGGTCCACAGGACTCAATCTGCCGTAGTACCGCATCTTGAATGATCCGGGGAGGTGCCTGATCCTTAAGCTCGCTGTCCCGTACCAGGATCGCCTTATGCCTGCTCCGGTTATAGCTGATCATCACCTTATCCCCCGGTCGGATAGGGTTCAGATAAGAGATGACCTGCCGGATCTGCACTTCCTTACTCTGGCCCTGGTCCGTGAAACGGACGGTGAGCCGGACCTGCGGCTGTTCGTTGACCAGCATCCCGGTCTCGATCAGGTTGATAACCGTGCCTTGAATCAGAATTCCCTCGGCCAGCTTCCGCCGCCGGTTACGGGTGAACAGCCGTGGCAGTAAGACCATTCCCGCTACCATCAGCAAGGGAATAAAGAGCCAGATCACCCAGTTCACGACCAATGCATTCCACTGCAGCACATAGTTCTTGAAGGTCGCAGCAGATACTTGATCCTCTCCGGCGGCCATCTGCCACTGTTGCAGCTCCCCGGCGGTGATCTGGCCGCTTAGCCCTTCCTTGACCTGCAGCCAGCCTCCCAATGAGTCAGGAATTGAATAGTACAGTGTATCATTGTTGGCTTCTTTATAAAAGCTCAGCTTCGGATCTTGCAGCTTATCGTAGGATAAGGTCTCAAGCGCGGCAGTGACATTCGTGAATTCCCCGGTCTGCTCATGATACAAATACCCGCGTAAGGTACCCTTGATCTCGTCTTCCGCAGTGGACCCGGCAATCAGCGTCTCCTGGTCGTTCAGCGGGAAAAGTCTGGCCTGATAGACCGGCTCCGGCGTCTTGACGGGCTCTCCCCATTCACCCGCAGCCCCGTTGTAATATTGCACCTGCTTTGGATATTCGGAGCCTACCCTCAGTAGCCGGGTAATGTCCAGTCCGAATGGCCCGGCGAACTCCTGCCCTATCCGCTTCAGAGCTTGGGGCGCACTCTCTTGCTCTCCCTTCAGTGCAAGGAGCGGTGTGCCGTTCTTACCGAAGAGGGACGAAGCATAGGCGGTGCGCCCATCCTTAAGTCCTACTTCATAGACAGGGAGGGAATAACCATCCTGGAAGCTGAAGGAGGCTTCCCGAATGGAGACCGGCCGAGCGGAAAGAGCGGCTGATCCGTTCAGATTCGCGTAGTGTAGCTGAGCCTGGCTGACCTCCGCCACATGGACCGCCAAGCTTTTGTCCGCTCCCGCGAACAGTAACCGGCCCCGCCATTGATGTCCATCCGAGCTCAGAAATGTCGGGATATTAAAGCTTCCCTGTACCAACTCTTTCGTGCCCCCCGCCGAATCGATAACATTCACCTGCAGGCCCGTTGTATCCTTGGTTGCGATCACCAGCTTACCGGCCTGATAAGAGACCAGCCGCTGCCGGTGGATGTCGGAGCGCAGCTCGATCTCCTGCTCAGCCTTATGAGTGCCTGCATCATACAGCGTCGCCATTAACCCGTTGCTGCTGTCTGTGAGGGCAAGCACCTTCTTGCCCTGGTCCAGATAGTACAGCGCCTTGACAGGGAGCAGGCGATCCGCTGTACTGCGGACTGACCCGGTGTAATCGTTCCAGACCAGGAAGCCAAGGATCACTGCAGGAATCCAGAATATTAGAATAAATAAGGACAAAAATGATTTTCTCATCGCCTTCTCGCTCCTCTGCATGTTTCAAGCTGCGTAAATACGTCGTAAACTGAAACGTCTGTAGCGTAATCGGCGTAAATACGCCTTGGATACACGCCATCCTATATACCCTTCACCTTAAGATTCAAGCATGAATCGGGCCAGAGTCTTTAGGTTGCAAAGATCTTGTTGAGATCATGCTGTGATTGTCACCGCCGGGGAGGGACTACTTCGTCGTGATTATCCATTTGCTTAAAAACGCACAAAAAGGACGCCACTGCGCATGGCATCCTTCAATACAGCCTGTTATAGATCTTTTCAAGCCCTCTTCAAGCCCTCTTTTCAAGGCTTCTTAATCATCTCTACCCCGTCAAAGGTGAGGCTGTCAAGGTCCGTGGCCTGCTTCAACAAATAGTTGTCAAAAAACGCCTTGGTGTAAGTGGTAATGATATTGCGCTGATCCAGGGCATCGCGGGTTCCTCTGGCCCGGGAGATGATCTTCCGCTCCACGCTTGCAGACACGGTGATCTGGGCGCTTGTAGCCTGCGCATGCTTGGCAGTATTGGCCAGGCCTTCCCGGAGGACCAGCCCGTCAGCCGCGTGACCCTCCGCTTAGCCTCAGGCATCCCGTGTACGGTAGAATACAATCGCTATTGCCACAAGGGATACTGTCCAGATCATTACAATACCGGCCCCCTGCACAGGTGTAAGGACATTCAGTTCGCCAGAGGAAGGCAGCAGGTACATGTAACGTCCAGCCGTATCCGGGAAGTAAGCCGGCAGAAGCCCCCGCGACCACGGACTGATAATGAAATAATAGCCGAGCAGAATCACCAGGGCCGGAAGGGTCCTTCTCAATAAAGCCCCTACCGCCGCGCTAAGCAGTGTGGTCAAGGTCAGATAGCCCGTGGCCCCGAGCAATGCTTGTATGATTTCATGAGGTTCAACCCTTGCTGCATGACCGTCCAGCCTCCAGCCCGCATATAAGACACCAGAGGCTGTAAGGATAAGTGCGGCGGGAATCGTAATCAAGGTGAGTGCCAGATGCTTCATGAATAATTGACGCCCGCGCCAGGGGATTACCGTTAACGTTGTGCGGATCTGTCCGCCCGTATACTCGGAGCAAGCCGCTAAGATCCCCAGAATAATGAACCCTGCCTGAAGATAGCTCATCGGGGCAAGTCCTGTATTCAGGATTCCGGGTGCTGCGGCTCCTTCCTGCAGAGAGGCGGAAGTGAAGGCGGCGGTCAAAAGAAGATGAACAAGAAATGTAACCGTAACAGCAGTCCATGTCCATGGCAATGTCATCAGCTTGTCCAGCTCAGCCCTAAGGACTCGTATAGTCTTCCTGCCGGATGAGACACTCATGCCGCCACATCCCCCCTATGGAATACAATGGCTGCAATCCCAAGCAGCACGGCTACCCAGGCAAACATGATCAAACCGCCGGTAACCGGGGTGTGATAGCTGTCGAACACACTGCCTGTAGCAGCGGGCGCCACGCCGTCCTTCGTAAACATAAACATCTCTAAGCCGGCCCGGTCCGGCAAATAGAATGCCAGCTTCGTCACCTTGGCCAGCAGGACACTGAAGGATACCAGCGATGAATTAATCATGAGCACGGTAAGCGGGATCATGCCCTGCTTCGTCAGCAGTGTCAGCCCGGAGGCCAACAGTGCAGTGAAAGTCCAGTAGCAGACGGCACCGGCAAGCCGGGTCCATTCAAGTGGCGGGGCATAGTCACCTAATATATAGCGTGTGGTTGGCACAATCAGAATCACAGCAAGGATACACAGGAGGATGCTGATGACAGATACAGCGACTGCTTTTGCCAGAAACAACTGAAGCCGCGATGACACAACCATCAGACTTGTGGAAATCTGCTGCCCTCCGGCCCCTTCACTGCTCTCTGTCCGGTACTCGCTGCTGACTGCAAGCACGCCAAGGATAATAACGCCCTGTATACCAAAGCCTAACCCGATATAACCAACCTCCGGGAGCCGTGTGCTGACGCCAGCCAGAATGTCCTCCTTCTGGGCCAGACTATCGAGGGCAGCCACCACCGCAGGAGCCAATGCTCCAATAAGCAGGGCGAGCCAGATTCCCGGCAGCGAGAGCAATTTCGAGATTTCTGCATGGAATGCCTTCACCAGGCATCACCTGCCTGTTCAGAGGTCAGGGCGAAGAAGGCATCCTCCAGCGTGGAATGACTGCCGGTTACCTCCTGCAAGGTGCCGTCTGCGACAATTCTCCCCCGCTTAATGATCACCACATCGTCCACGGTCTCGGCCAGCTCGCCCATAAGATGACTGGAGAGCAGCACCGTATTCCCGGCCTCTGCCCGCTTACGCAGAAAAGTCCGGATCCAGCGGATGCCCTCCGGGTCGAGCCCATTCACAGGTTCATCCAGAATCAGAATCTCCGGGTCTGCAAGCAGCGCTGCTGCGATTCCCAGTCTTCTCCCCATGCCGAGAGAATATCGCTTCACTCTAGTGCCCGCTGCCTTGGTAAGACCGACAATATCCAGCACCTCATCGACACGTGAACGGGGCAGACCGGCAGCGCGGGCAATCCAGCGCAGGTGTGCCTGTCCTGTCCGCATCGGGTGGGCTCCAGATCCGTCCAGTGCAGCACCCACGGTTCGCAGCGGATGCTCTAATTCTGCGAAGGGCTTGCCATGAATCAAGGCGCTGCCGGAGGTAGCATGATCCAGTCCGAGCAGGATACGGAGTGTAGAGCTTTTGCCGGCTCCGTTGGGTCCCAGGAATCCCGTGACTCTTCCCGGTCTGGCTTCGAAGGTGATCCCGGATAGAATCTCCTGCGTACCGCGGCGTTTGACTAAGTTATTGATGGTAAGCAACCATAACACATCCTTTCGTTATGGTGCTAAGTATACAGCTGCAAGGTTACATCCCGGTGGGCAGTCCGTTTACTTCCGGGTTAACTTCAGGTTACATTCTGCCAATGACTACTCTCGTCCCCTGCCCGTTTGAGTTGAATTCAGCCTTCAAGTTCATTGTATTCAGCATGTATTGTACGGTCGACAGTCCTATTCCCGCCCCGCCACCGTATGCGGAGTGATCCAAGCCAGGGCCTCGGTCAGCGACAAGAATCCGTTCTTGCTGCACTTCCACGGTGATACAAGCATATTTCCCGTCCGCTGCATGGCGGATGATATTCTGAAACAGATTATCCAGCACCCGGGTCATCCATTTCGGATCTGCTGTCCAGTGGAAGGTCTCCTCTGCGGGCAGATCAACATCGACCTGAATGCCGTGTTCTTCAAAAACCGGATACCACGCAGCAACCGAGGCTCTTACCAGGCGTACCATGTCTGTGGGAGCAGGCTCGAAGGGATATTTTCCTGAGGTAAGCAAGGTATACGAGAGCAAATCATCCATCAGCTCTCCGGTCCGGGTAATAGTCTGGTTGATCTCGGCTAAGGAGCTCTGTCCTTCAGGACTCATGGGTTCTTTGTTCAGCCGGGTGACATGTCCCCGCAGGATAGTCAGCGGTGTCCGCAGGTCGTGGGACATGTTGGCAATGAGCCGTTGCCGCAGCTCTGCCTCTTCCTGCTCCCGCCTGCGGCTGTCTTCCAGCTGCCGGATCATCCGGTTGAAGGAACCGCCTAACTGGTCTATTTCATCCATGCGGCCCTTTTGAATCAAGACAGGCTCAGGCGACGAATCCGCAGCAGCGGGAGCAGCGGACATAGCTTCCTGTAAGCGGGTCAGACGTGTGCGGAGTCTCCAGAAGAACAGCCAGGACAGAACAACGAAGGCCACGATGATACCAGTGAACATAAGTACTGTAATGTAAAACAGGTTCAGCGTATTGAACCTTGGCCCGGGCCCGGAAGTTCCAAAGAACGATGAGATGACCAAAAGCACCAGCGGCGGAAGAAGAATGAACAGAAAGTGCAGCTTAAGAAAATGGCGGAACAAGGAGCGGGGCTGCTTCATAGCTTCACCCGGTAGCCGATTCCCTTCAGCGTCTCAATGATCTCCGGCGCTTCCGGGTCACGCTCCAGCTTGTGCCGCAGCCGGTGGAGATGAACCAGCAAGGTTTTGTCGCCAGGGATATACGCTTCCTCCCAGATGGCTTCATAGAGCTGTTCCTTCGTCAGCACCTGATTCGGATGGCGCAGGAAATACATTAGGATCTGATGCTGCTTCCCTGTCAATATAATCTCTTCGCCTGTGCGCGTGTCATAGAGGGTCTGTAGCTTCGTATCCACTTCAATATGAGTGCCCAGTGTAATGCGCTCCGAAGGAACTCCGCCGCTGCGGCGGATTAACACCTCCAGTCTGGCCACTAATTCATCGGTATGGAAGGGCTTCGTGAGATAGTCATCCGCGAATTGTAGGCCTTCCACCTTATCGTCTATGGAGGTTCGGGCGGTCAGCAGCAGTACAGGAACGGCGGGGGCTGCTTTTTTTAACCGTTTGCCTACGGTGAATCCGTCTAATCCGGGTAACATAATATCCAGAATAACGATATCATACTGTGCCACCGCGGCTTCGGCTCCCTCACCGGACAGCAGCCACTGTACCGTATATCCCCGCTGCTCCAGCTCCTCTTTTACCCAAGTGCCGATTTTCTCATTATCTTCAATATAAAGTATGCTTGTTCTCAAATGATTTCCTGCTCTCTATTAATCTCTGCTGCTCTCCCTTCATATTATACTGGTTAATCAATTCATCCAATACCATGGATTGCTTAAGGACCGCAGGATGCTGAAAATCCTGATGTTTCTCTGCCAGTATATGAAGCCGGTTCCGGGCCTGTTCAATACGGACCTCTACAAGCATATTTCTGTTCACCATAGAATCCTCCCTTAATGCTATCTTAGGATTATATGACAGATAATAGGATATTCATTTGATTGCACAAAATAACCCCACAAAGTGTGGCCTGGCTTCGATGGTGAATCAGGTACTTTGCGGGGACCCCGGAACATACAAAAAGGCACCCCCGAAACTTCAGGAGCACCTCTGTTTATTTTCATGATAATGATTAAGTTCCCCAGCCATGCCCCATCGTAGTCACCAAGGTTAGTGTTGTAGAGATAACAATTGAAACACTACAGAGCGTTAAGAAGAATAAGATCTTTTTTCGCATTGAACTGATACACCTCACTTGATAGATTTTTGAATTGTTCCTGTAGTTCCTGATCCGCAAATTCCCTATATTCCTCAAAAAGTGTCATACAAGCAATTATATTTTGGCTGCTATTCATGGCAATAGATATTTCCAAGCCTTTCAATACAGTGTTCAATGCCTGCTCCTTACCCTTGCTGTGATTGAATTGATAGATTGCCAGATCGATGAGGAATTGCGCATACCTCTCTTGCAGAATGGCCTGCTTGTAATCGCCACAATCTGTCTTGCCCAATTCATAGGGTATGTATGGTGCGAACCGATCTAAGATGCTGTCGACATTAAGCTTAAATACATTCGCCGCTTGAACGATATAACGCACTGCCACAAATATTTCATTCTCATGAAGCGCTATATAGTCTGCATACTCATCTATTACATCCAATTCTCCGGACATTAACCGGTACAGATAGGTGTTCGCAACGGCCCATTCTGAGAATTGGGCAATGATCTGCCGGGATTGTTCATCGTTCTCGTGTACCCAGCGCTCAGCATTTGCATACAGTTGTACAAAAGATAAGGCCCGCCCGTAATCGCCGCACGCTTCGCTGGCTGTAGCCCTGGCTAAGTATGCATACAGGATATAATAGTAGAAAGGACGCTCCGGACGCTTCAACCCTCCTTCTATGGTGTCTGACCGGCGGTTTTCCAGTTCATATTGAACGGATGCAATCCGGTGCATTTCCTTAGCGAGTTCGTCTACTCTCTTCCACTTGTGTACCAGACCATAAATATGCATTAGCTGTTTCATTGCATCGAGCTGATCGGCTGCATCCAAGCGGTTAACATACAACTCAAATTGAGTGGCTGCACGTAATTTCTCTTCCAAATCCGTTTGTTCTTCTAATTCAATCCGAAATATCCGGTACTGACATAACGCTAACCGTTCGGAATGCTGATACTTTTCGGCTTCGCTCACACCTTGATACAGTATCCTCGCAGCATGGCGTTTATCGTCCTTATACAAAAGTTCAGCGAACTCAAATAGTAAAGGTGCATAAGACAAATCCTCCAGCAGACGGTTCACAATCTGTTCAATACAATCCAAACGCCCCAGTTCTGCACATCTGAAAATAAACGGCCGTATCCGCCGCATGGAGACTACAAAAGAAAAGCATTCATCTATATAGTCTTCAAAAAAATAGTCTTCCCGCAGCTCCATTCCCGCAGTGATCGCAATAAGCTGTGCCATAGAGATTGGATGATTGCCTTTCAAGATCCGGCTGAGCGTACCTGAATTGATACCTGAGAACCCAGCAAAATGTGAATGTATCATTTGATTTCTGTTCATATACGCGAGAAGTTCATTCCGGATAGAATTTACCACTCCCAAACCCATGGACCTCCTTCCATAAAATAGAATTAAAAACATGCGAATAGTGGATAATAAATGTTGAATCGAACGATGGTCAAAAATTAAGGGATATTTTACTATTTAACCCGTTTACATCTATTATTATATACCTAAAAACAATTTACGCAATATAATTCGTGTATTATAAAGCGTTAAATTAACTTGGTTACTCCCCTATCATAAAAACATACCGAAAAGTTGAGGGAGATATCGCATTTTGAGGATAAAGGATGCACGCAAAGCCGCAGGGTTCACCCAAGAATCCATCGTACATCAGATTAATGACACCATGAAATGCACCTTGCGTAACTACCAGAATATTGAGTACGGTGTGGTGCTCCCGAATGTTACATTGGCGCTTCTCATTAGTCATTTGTGTGGCGTTGATCCCCGTGAAGTAGATGAATGGAAATACTCTAATCCCCGCACAGCTGTGTCCAAAAATGGCAATTGAATTTCCATTGCAAAAAACCACCGGGCGAGGTTCTTAACCTTCACTGGTGGTTTTTCTTCATAATAAGTCACAATCACTCATCAATCCTTATAAATTCTCCTGTAGCTGTCCCGAAAACGCATTCCGTCGCCCTCGACCACACTGACAGCATAATCCCCGAGCTCATCGGAATAATTAAAATGCACGTTGGCACCCGTATCCAGGAACACGATCATGACATCCAGACTACGGCATTGCTCTATGATCTGGATATCGTTATGCCGGGCAAACACCTGGAAATCTCCCCAGCTGTAGAAATCGTTATCCTGCTGCCGCTCCTCCCTGTCTTCCCTTCCGTGTTCCCCGATGAATTTCATATTCTCCCCGGTGAATTGCAGCTTCTCATCATAAAAAAACTCCATGTACCAGTCTTTGAATTGAAATCCCAAGATGGTGCCCGTTATACTGCTGTGGCTTTCTTTGGTGGTGCACTGCATGAGCAGATCCGTGAAGCGGCGGTTCTCCAGGCCGGGTACGCTTAAGAAACCGCCATGCTTCAGGTATTGGATAAAAGTAAAACCCATGCTCTCCATCTCAAGGAGGTGAGGCTCTGCATGGAGGAGATTCATGATCCTTTTGTTGCCGTACCGGCTGCTTATTTCCTCTATGAGGAGTTCATGATGGGCCTTCGAGTAACGAAAAACCAACCGCAATCCGTTGCTTAGCACCACTCTTATGTTGTTAAGGGTTGGCGTGCATGTGACGATGGTCAGACCCAGCACTGCTATATAATCTTCGAAATAAGACCAGAAGTGAAGGGTACAGCTCTTGACGATCTGATCCCGGGTAATAAGATTCTTGAGCCGGCTAAAATCAATATGTGACCCGTAATAGCTGTTATTCAGATAGATCACGGTTACATCGCAATGCCGGAACTCGAACTCCAAGCCGAGGTGGCGTTCACTTCTGAGGGCGGTTTGACAGGCAAGCATGAGATCCTGAAGCGTCCGTCCGCGATTTTCCGGCATTTCTATATAACCGCCAGATGACATGAAGTCGTCTAGCTGGCTGAAGCTGCTGTATTTCCGGGAAGCATTTATTTGGAACACCTCTATTCTGTAGCGTTATCCGTTATCCGCAGAAGCTGTTGAAAACACAGTGTCAGTCGTGCGATGCAGCGTACTTATTCACGTCTGGCTCGAATTCAGCCCCATTGGACGGGTCCAGCTCCACGTGGCTGGTTCCGCGATCATCGGTCAGCACAAGCATGCGCGAACCGACGATTGGGACGCGATCGGCGCTGGTGAGCATGTGTGCTGAGAAAACACGAGGCATACCGTCGACGATGTAACCTATCTCAACCTTGAACATCGGGAAACTATACAGCCAGCTGTTGGTGAAGCGCCTAGTGGTAAGTGTCCCGGCGAATGATAAACCCTCCATCCGCAGGCGTTCGATGTCTGTCTGACGCCGACGGGCGTGGGCGACCGAGCCGGACAGCCTTAAGAGCACGATGGCGGCCAAGAGGGCAAAGCCGGCTCCGGCGATGGCGCCGAGCTCCGGCGGAACCGTCGGCGACGTCGCAATGGTCTTGAAGTCGAAGGGGCGCGAAGAATCCATGATCCGCATCCAGAGCAGGAGGACTCCCGCATCCGCAGCAAGCCCCCCGGTAACCGCGAGCATCGCAAACAGGCCCGCGGCACTTCTCTGTCCGAATTGCCCGGCCGCTCTGGAGTACAATCCCGTAGTTGCAATAATTGCGGCGAACAGCAGTACTACGGCGGCGCCTACTGCGACTGGATGACCGAGCAGCGTGCCGATTGCCGGTGTTGGGGCCAGGCCGAGCAGCGTGCCGAACAGCACGGTGCCTGTCATCGCCCACAGTACCATAGCTGTGAGCAGCCACGGCAGAAGCGGCGCCGCACGTCCGACGCGGCGTCCCGGCCGGAGCACTGTCATCCGCATTCCCTTGTCCCTCGTAGAGAACATCGGCAATATCTCGAAGTGCTCCTGCTGTCCGCTACTCTGATTGTCCTCCACAGCGTTTCTCATAGGCACAGCCCTCCGGAAGGAGACAGCCGCAACTCTAGTGAAGGTGAATTTCTGTATCTGTCCATATACATTCTCACATCCATAATTTTTTAGCAGTATTATACCAGATATTTCACTGTATTCCATTGCTTAATCAATGGTTTCAATAATAACAGTCTTTCCGAAATCATTACTTACAAGAATTTCGATTAATTTAGACGCTGTGTATTCCGGCGATTGCAGTTTCCCTTCCTCAGATAGTTGAATGAACTCATTAACATAGGGGAAAAGCTCTCTGGAGACGGACCGTATGTCCGATTGCAAGCTTGTGTCGATCATACCGGGATAGACTGCTGCTGCTTTTGCCGGATACGTAGCCAACTTCTGTTCTATGTCTATACACTTGGTAAAAGAGTCTAAACCAGCTTTGGCAGTACTGTAGGCGCTTTGTGAAGGCAGTATGTACTTTGCAGAAGCTGATGATATATTCAGGATTCTTTTGTCTATATTCATATGCTTAGTGAGCTGTAAAAAGTTGGAGGTGATGACCATCGGTGCTAATAAATTCAAATGGAGGTTCTCTACGATTTGCTCCGTCTCTAACTGCTCCATCGGGCTCACAGGAGTCAACATAGCGGCATTATTGATAAGATAGACGGCTTCATCGCTGGAACGGAGATCAATTCGGCTGAATATTTCTTCACAAAGCTGATCGATACCAAGGATATCCGTTAAATCATATTTGAAATAATCCATTGGACAATCTAATTCCTTCGCACGATCCATGAGTCCTTGATTAGCCGTTCTGGATATACATATCAGATGGTGGGACGGGTCGATGAATTGATTCGCGAGGGATTCACCGATTCCTCTGGATGTACCTGTAATAATAATATGTTTCAAGTGTATCTGCCTCCAGTAATTTAATTGTGATCTTCCTGAAGAATCATTCTTCGGACAGCCTCTTCCCAAATCATCTGATACTCAAGCTCCATCTTCATCATCTTACATCTGGACAAATTATCTATAAGCAGGGCAAGAATGGCTGCGTTAACCCCGATGGTTGAAGAAGCGATAAGCCCGAATTCAGCGCCCTTGGACAGAAGTTGAACAAAACCATTTACAAAATCTTGTTGAATTTTCAAAAATGGTGCTCTAAATTGTTCATCCCGCTCCGCCAGCATCGCAAACTCACTTAGCACCCTTAATGTAGAGCGATACTCTTCCCCGCCGCTTGGCAGCATGTTCAGACCGCCGCTGATCAGTATTTCTGCGTAATTGTCTTTATTGGCGGACTCCGTATCAAAGTATGCAGTAAAATGATGATCCCGGAAAATATGCTCAAAGGTCCGGCTGATCAGCTCTTCTTTGGTCGCAAAATGATAATAAATAGAGGATTTGGTGATTCCCACTTTTTTTGAAATTAAGCCCAAACTCGTTTTCTCAATTCCATACTCAGCAAAAAGCTCAAATGCTGCCTGGATGATGTAACTGGATGTAATCTCTTTCTTTTTGATAACCCTCAGGCTCCCTTCTAGTGAATTAATGTCATTATAAGGATTTGTCTAATGAATTGTCAATAATTTAACGACCGATCGTTCAAAAAAAGTTTATGCAAAGAATAACCACCTGCAAGGATGCAGGTGGCCGCTCTAACAACTATTCGTTTCGTACAGGGAAATACACCTGATAAGGCTCATACCCGATATCGCGGATTCTCCGCAGCTGAATGCCCGGGTCCTGACGGGTGGTCTTGAAGAAATATCGCCAGCTTCCCCACTCCCGTTCGTTCTCCATGATGATCTCACCTGCTGCATCCGCTAACGGGGTATACAGAATCCGTTCATGCTCAGTGATCCCGGCGAGGACCTCAGGTCCAAACCGGAAGGCTCCGGTCTGCTCATCATCCGGCAGCGGGATAAACCGGATGCCTACCGGCAGAATGATGCTGACCCGGTCGCCGTCCTGCCAGTTCCGCAGAATAGTATAGAAGGCGGAGTGATCCGCAGACTTTCCGTGCAGCTCGCTGTTTACATAGATGACAGCCTCCGACATGATCCAGTCCGGTATCCGCAGATGGATGGCAAATTCACTGGCAGCGCCGGTATGAACGGTGAAGTCATATTTTCTGTAATCCGGCATATTCTCATGCAGCGCTGTAATCTCATTCAATTCCTGCTGCCCGGCCGTGTTCGAGGAGTTCAGCATACTTCCGCTCATATAATCCTGGGTCTGCTGAAGCCTTACGCTCCCGCCGTTCAGCTCTGTGCTCAGCTCCGAGCGGAAATACTGGCAGACATACAGGTCGTCCTGCTCCTGATAATAGATGCCTCTGTTCAACGCGGCATTAGCCTGGACCATCGTTCCGTGGCAGCAGAAGAAGCTGTCCGTCTCCGTGCTCCAGTCCTTCCGCAGCCCGGCCTTCATCGGCAGGAAGTAGGTGAGCAAGCCGGTTGCAGGATCGCTGTGCTTATTGCCGGTCAGATGATACTCCTGGTAATAGGCCTGGGCCATAATCCCGTTGTACATATTATATTCGATATACTGCGCATAGGCAGGATCTGAGGTATGCCGGAACAGGAATTCTGCCAGGCGGATCATGTTATATACCGTACAGTGCTCCTGATTCTTGTCTCCAAGGCGGGCCTTGAGCTTCATCTTTGGCATCCATACCTCACCGGCCGTGTTGCCGCCTGTGGCCAGCATTCCCCGTTCAGTTACAGCACATTTCCAGTAAGCCGTGACAATGTCCATCCAGCGCTGCTCCCCGGTGACTTCATAAGCTCTGGCGCAGCCCAGTACTTCCGGAATGGTTGTGTTGGCATGCATGTTGGTCAGCGGGTCCTTGTTCTCCAATAACGGGCGGAACAGTCTGCTGCGGTAATAACGCTCCAGCAAGGTTGTGTACTTGGCATTCCCGGTGATATGAAGCAGGTCCGCCCACGCCTCCAGCATACCGCCCGTCTCCATGTCGAGAATGTCATCGAATTTATCCCTGGTGAAGCCGGTGCTCCAATTCACGAACCAGTCGGCAAAATGGTCCGCGATCTCAAGCGCCTTCTCGCTGCCAGTGAATTGATGCATATCCACAAGTCCCATGAATAACTTATGGATGTTATACTGCGGCGCCCAGATCGCCTTGCCTTGGGCCACCCAGTGCAGATATTTCTCAGGAATCGGCGCAGCCCATTGTCCGCCGTTGTCCTTCTGGCATTCAGCCAGCTCGTCCAGGATGAGATCAGCCTTCACCTTGATTTCCATATCTCCGGTCTCATGATACCGGATCGCTGCCGCTGACAGCCAGTGTCCCAGGAAATGTCCGCGAATCTGGCAGACCGGTGTCTCCCATCCCCCGTGTGCATCCTCTGGAATATCTCTGCCGTCAAATCTGCCTGCTTCTACTTTATAGTTAAAGAGGAGATTATCATTCGTCAGTTTCATTAGATACCGGCGGTTGGCCCCTTCCCTGCGCTTCAAGTCATTATCTTGAAGAACAACCTGTTTGCCTTTCAGTTCTCTCATTGCTGCAGCCCCTTAATGGAATGACATTGATTGCACAATGAAATTATAAGACAGCCTATCCGGCAATCCAATGATGGATACGAATATAAAGTTGATTCATACGGCTTAATTGCGTCAACTTCGGGTGGAAATCATAGCTGCCTCAGATCCTCTTCGGTGATGAACACGGCTTTATGCTTTTTGCGGTTGTAGCTGATTTGAACAGGATCACCTACCTTAAGCGGACTGAGGAAGGAGATGACCTGCTTAATCTCAACCTCCTTGAGCCGGCCTTCGTCCACGAATTCCACCACGAAACGGACCATCGGCTGTTCGTTAACATAGAGACCAGTCTCCTGCATACTCTTAATGTTGCCCTGAACGATCTGGCCTGACAGAATCTGTTTGCGTCTGGTGTTCATCAGCTTCCGCGGAATAATGGCAAAGCCCAGCAGCATGGCCAAGGTAATCACGACCCATACTGCCCAGTTGATGATAAGTCCTCCGCCCTGCTTGGCATAATTCCAGAAGCTTACCAAGGAGACCCGGGTATCGTTGTCCGTTATGAGCCAGCCTTCCACCTGCTGATTGGTGTATACGTTGGCCTTCCCGATCTCCAGATCGGCAGCCCCTACTTCCTGTTTGCCGCTGCTATAATATAGCGTGCTGCTGCCTGATTGCTTATAGAACCGGGTGTCCGTATCCTTGATATGGTCATACGCTAACTGCTTCAGAAGTGATGAAGCATCCTGAAACTGTCCGGTCCGTTCATTGAAAATATATCCTGTAACCTGCCCTTCCACTTCATCCTCTGCCGTAGATCCGGCGATTAGCAACTCATCGTCATTCAGCAGGAAGACACGGGCTTGATAGACCGGCTTCGGCACAGGAACAGCAGCTCCCCATTCCTTCTCGTTTCTGTTGTAGAAGGCAGCTATGCCCGGATAATCGTCATGCACTCGGACCAGCTTGGCGTTATTGAAGCCAAAGACCTTGGCGAACTGTACGCTGGCCCGGTCCTGCAGAGCGAATGAGGCTTCATCCTCCTGCCCCACCAGCACGGCAGGCTTGCCTGCCTTGTCCAGAATTCCGCTGACCAAGGCTGAACGGTTATCCTTCAAGCTGACCGAGAATAATGGGACCTACAGTTCATTCTGGAAGCTGCCTATCAACTCAGACATCCGGACCGGTCTAGCCGGGAGAAGCTTCTGCTTATCCAGAATCACCCGTTCCAGCTTGCCGTCCTTCACCTGGGCAATCACCCATTCGGAGTCCGTGATATTCCCGGCGGCAATCAATCTGCCCCGCCAGGAGAACGCATTCGAACTCAAGGAGAACGGAATATGGAGCGTACCTTGCGACAGCTCCTCGATCTCGCCTGTGGGCCGGATGAGATTCAGCATTAGTCCTGAGGCTTTGGTATAGATCGGGATGAGAATACCATCCTGCTGATAGGTGACTGGTCCCGGCTCGCTCTGGAAGCTGGTGGGGATGGTGGTCTGCCGGATCAGAGCTGCTGTAGCGGTGTCCCATAGATATACGTCGTATTTCTCATCAAATGTATCTTCCTTGGACAGGCCTAGCATCTGCTTGCCCCCGTCCAGCAGATAGATCTGTTCCATTGAGGGGAAATAGTCGGTAATGTTCATTAGATAACTTTTGTAATCCTTCCAGGTGTAGAAGCTCAGAATGAGTACTGGAATCATAAGTACTAAATAAGTGAGTGAGAACATCCGCTTTAGGGTCATCATGTGTTTTTCCCTTCTCCGACTTGTTCGTGTTTCCTCCAGGAATTGGGTTGCTATGCCTTAACCATAGTACTATGTTTGTCTCTATCAACACAAATAAGAGCAGACCTCATTGCTACCATGAGAGCCTGCTCTTGACTGTGTGATTAAGCTTATCCAACCAGCACTTCTGCCAGTGCCTGAAGCGAATAATCGGAGGTGGAGCACAGCAGAATGCTGCCTGCACTCTGCGGCAGGTAAGCATCGTCATACGGGTTACGCAGCACCAGGTTCAGCAGCGGCCCGGCGGCGGCAAGCTGCTCGGCAAGCCGGAGCTGTCCGCCGAACAGATGGGCGTTCAGCGTCCCTTGAATCACGGTATGTCCGGCGGCCTTGGCACATAAGTCCGAGATCTCAGCGGCTTCCGGCTTCATGCTGCAATACTCTACCTGTACGGATAAGCCCTGGGCTTCGAGCAGCAAGGCCAAGCCGATGGTCTGGCCGCCGGAATTGTCGGCGATGGTGAGCTGCTCCTGGCGCGGCAAGATCAGCAGATATGAGTGTTCTGCAGACAACGGAAGGAGTTGCTGCGGGTCACGGCTGATCTTGATCGTGCGGCGCGCATATTGCAGGGCCGCCTCATTCCAGTTCTCGCGTGGAATGGGCCGGGCTGCCGCCTGGTATTGCCGGAATTTTGCGTAGAGGCGGTGAATGCGGCTGACTGATTCGTCAATTCTGGATTCGGCGATGACGCCTTCCAGCACAGCTTTTCGGATGCCAGCGATGACCCGCTCCTGGAATTCCGGCGTATGACACATCAGAATCATGTCATTGCCGGCCAGCACAGCCAGTACTCCCACATCTTCCGGGTTAAAATTCTTCTTGATCGCGCCCATCTCGATGTCATCGGTGCAGATGACGCCCTCGAAGCCGAGACGCCCCCGCAGCAGGTCTGCAGCGAAGAAAGGACTGAGTGAAGCAGGCAGCCCGTCCGACTCGGGAATGTTGGGAAACAGCAGATGGCCCATCATGATTGAATCGGCCCCGGCTTCAATGGCAGCGATGAATGGCCGCAGCGGCCCGCCCATTAACTCTTCCAGCGTCAATTCACATTCCGGCAGGACCACATGGGAATCCCCGCTGACCTGTCCATGGCCGGGGAAATGCTTGGCTGTGACGGCTACCCCTGCCTCATGCATCCCCTGAATATAGGCTTTGCCGAAGGCGGCAACCACTTCAGGGTCCTCGCCGAAGGAACGCACCCCTACAACCGGATTGTCAATATTCGTATTCACATCCAGCACCGGCGCCCAGTTCATCGGAATGCCCAGTGCGTGGAGCTGGCTGCCGATGATTTTACCCTGGAGATAAGCGGTTTCGGCGTCTGGGCTTAACCCAGCGGCCCGGTTGCCGGGGATGTAGGGATAGAAAGTCTTGAATTTGGAGAGTGTGCCCCCCTCTTCGTCTATCGAGACATAGTACGGCTGCGGAATACCGTAGTCCCCGGCAATGGCCTGAACCTGCGCCATCAGCTCAAGCGTCTGCTGCTCATCCTTAACATTATGAGGAAACAGGCCGATTCCTCCGAACCGGTTCCGGGACATCCGTTCACGGAAGTCCGGCTCCGCTATTGTGGAGGGGGTGCCTACAACGCACATTAGCGATATTTTGTCCTCCAGGCTCATGGTGGCCGGATCGTGTAGCGAATTCAATTCGTTCTGCTGCATAAGTGTTGTGTCCTCCTGTAATTCTGTTAGATGCTCATTCCCCGTGCGCCAGCCCGATCTCCCGGTATAGTGTCCGCTCCAAATAATCATGCAGATAGAAACGGGACAATACGAAATGCTCTGCCATATCGCGGGGCTGGTATTGCAGGAGTGCCTCCAGCATCCGGGGCCGGACCGCTTCACGGCCGTTATGGTTACGCGTGTAATTATTACGCAGCGAGCGCCATTCTGCGCTGTCGCCCGGGTACAGTTCCCAGCGGTAGGCGTATTTGTGGATTGCCCTGGAGCGGTCGGTCGCTACCTCGAAGTCATGCATAATTGCAATCAGCTCGGCGTAGTCCTTATTCTTCATGACATTCTCCCGCAGCTTCCAGATGATATCGTAATAATCCTCCAGCTGGTAATTGCCGAGCCGGGCGTGGCCAATCTCGGGAGTAATCCCGTGGAACAGTTCAAGAAAGCGGTCGATGAAGGTGTCTGCATCAGCTTTGCGGTTCCAGGCCAGATCGGCGTGCAGCAGCATCGGATACCAGGTGGTCTCGAATACGCCGTAAGGCACGCCAAGGCTGAACGGCCCGGTCCAGTTCGTAGCCACCATGCAGCGGATATCCAGCTGCTCTGCGGTCTCTGCCCATTGCAGCAGGTTGTCGGTCCGTTTGTCTATCACCGGATAATTCTGATGCTCCGCCCAGTCGAAGCTGCGGACCGCCGGTGCGCCCATCACCTCAATGCCGAGCGCCCGGAACTTGCGGGTCAAGGAAGTGACCTCATCCTGTATGTTGCGCCCGTTATAGATCCAGATCATCGCCGCGCTGCGCGGATCAAGCTTCGCCAGCTCCCCGGGCGGGCATTTGTCCAGCATGTCATGCCAGAAAATCGGCTGTCTGCCCCGGCTGGCCGTGAATTCGATCAGGCGGTTCAGGAAGGAGATGAAGGCCCGTTCCCGAACGCCGCCGAACGCTTTCCGGCACGCTTCACATTCACACAGACTATACACCTCGTCACAGCCGAGATGGATATAGCGCGATTCGGGATGGGCATCCATCATCTCAGCAAGCAGTCCGGTGATCAGTTCATACGTCTGCGGATGAGACGGGCAGATCTCCCCGGTAGACTCCTCGGTTTCCCGCAGATGCTTCCATGAGTCATGGCGCAACACATACTCCAGGTGGCCGAAGCTCTGCTGAAGCGGAATTATTTCGATATAATGCTCATGGGCTGCGGCCTGGAGCGCCTCGAGTTGTTCCCGGCTAAGCGCGTGCTGCTGATGGGCGAATTCCCGGTGCGCCTTGAACGGAAATTTGTCCTCATATTCAATGAGCACGGCGTTTGTCTTGAAGCGGGAGAACTCAGCCAGATATTCGATCAGCCGCTCCGGCTTCGAGAAGGTCTGGCGCAGATCGAAATTCATCACCCGAAGCTCCGTATCGGGCCAGTCCGTAATAGATACGGCCGGAATATCGCTATCCCCGTGCAGGCACTGCAATTGCTGCAGCGTCTGCAAGCCGTAATAGAGTCCGGGCGCGTCCAGTGTGCGGATCACGGCTCCGCTTGCGCTAACCTCCAGGTGATAGCCTTCCTTCCTGCCCTCCAGCGCAGACAAGTCTATCTCATCCACAGCCGCAGTCCTGGCGGTATCTTGCCCGGCATCTCCAGGTTCAGCCTGTGCTGAAGTGCTCTCAGTCCCCTCAGTTCCCTTGATTCTGACAATCCTCTCAATCAGCAGCGAGTATCCCCTACCTGCTCCCGAGTCGGCGGTGACTTCCCGGCCGGGAAAAGCCCGCCGGCAATGAAGCATCAGCCGGGGATCTTCCACTTCCATGGCCAGTTGCAGACGGACTTCCCCGCCTGCCAGCCATGGCTCCTTTTCTGTCATCCTCACCTGCTTCGGCTCGGGTATTAAGCTAAGCATCGCTCTCTCCTCCTAGTACAACGTCAGGTTTAAACTGAATCAGAGCTCTAATTATCCTTATCGGCCGCTCTCATCCGGCCGTTCTTCCATACCGCCTGAATATCCATGGCTCCGCCGTTCTTGCGGAAGCCGATCAGATCCGCAGGCACACCGGCGGCAAGCCCCGCAGCCTGCGGGAGTCCCAGCAGCCGGGCCGGGTGGACGGACGCGCAATCAAGCGCTTCCTCCAGCGGGGCCAGCCCGGCCTTGACCAGATAGGCTACCTGATCCGGCAGCATCATGGCCGACCCGGCCAGGAGCTTCGGATGGCCAGCCAGATGCAGCCACCCCTCCTGCGTCAGCACCACGTCACCGCCGATATGCAGCCGGTAAGCGCCCGGCGCCATGCCGCTCAGCGAGACAGCATCGCTGACCAGGATCGCCCGGCTGCGCTTCACCCGCAGCATCACCTTCAGCAGCGCATCGGGCAGATGGCAGCCGTCTGCAATCATGCAGCCGTACAGCTCATCGGCGGCCAGCTGCTCCCAAAGATAGTGGGGATGCCGCGGAAGCGTAAGATGTGTGCCGTTGCCCAGATGGGTGGACATCACCGCGCCTGCGGCTACCGCTTCGCGGATCTGCTCCGGCGCAGCCGCCGTGTGTCCTATGGAGACCCGGACGCCGGAGGCGGTGCACCGGGAGATGAAGGCTGCGGCTCCGGGCCATTCGGGCGACACGGTAATGATCCTGATCAGCCCATCCGCTGCGTCCTGCCAGCGGCAGAAGGCTTCCCAGTCGGGCGGACAGATATGCTCCAAGGGATGCGCACCGCGCGGACCGTCCTCCGGCGACAAGAAAGGCCCTTCCAGATGGATGCCTGCGACCAGCCCGGCTGTATCCGGCTGCTCCCGCACCGCTATGGCAATGGCGGACGCCGCTTGGGTAAGCTGGTCCGGCCCGTTCGTAATCAGAGTCGGGCAATACGTAGTGACTCCACGGGCGAGAAGGCGGCGTGAGAGTCGGGCAACGGTCTCCGGCTCAAGCGGCAACGTATTGAAGTCCAGTCCCCAGCCGCCGTTCACCTGCAAATCAACCAGCCCCGGCGCAAGCCAGGGCCAATCTGCCATATGCCGGCTCTCGGCCAGCGTATGAACCGCTTCGATGACACCATCGTTAACGTGGACCTCAACCGGCAGGCCGGTTCTGTAATGTCTTCCCGAGATCACACCGTTCATGGGCCGAAGGCATCCCGGTCCGTGAACAGCGTAATGGCGGGATGGGTACGAAGAAGACTTGCCGGACACGCGGTGCTGACCGGGCCATGAAGCGCTGCTTGCAGCGCGGCCTGCTTGGCCTTGCCGGGAACAATGGCGAACAGATGATGTCCTGCCATCAAGGCAGGCACAGTCAGCGTCAGCGCATGGGTGGGTACATCGTCCAGGCTGGCGAAGCAGCCGTCATTCACCTGCTGTGTCCGGCAGGCTTCGTCCAGCTCGACCGCTTTTACGAGGAGCGGATCGGCGAAATCGGCCACAGGCGGATCATTGAATGCAATATGTCCGTTCTCCCCGATGCCGAGGCAGACGATATCAATAGGCGCTTCATTCAGCAGGGCGGCGTATCTCTGACATTCCTCTTCAATATCGCCCGGTCTGCCCAGCAGTTCGACCCGTCCGGGATTTACCCGGCTGAACAGCCGTTCCTGCAAGAAGTTCCCGAAGCGCTCGGGAGCGTCAGCCGGAAGACCGATATATTCATCCATATGAAAAGCATGCACCCGGGACCAGTCAATCCCCTGCTCCCGGACCAGCCCCTCATACAGCTCATTCTGTGATGGGGCCGCTGCAAATACAAAGCGAACCGGAGCTGTGGAATCCTTCTGCAAGTCTCGGATTCTCTGTCCAACCTGACCAGCTGCCGCCGCTCCCATCTCACTGCGGTGGTGAAAAACCAGAACACGCATACGTTCCACCTGCTGCTCCTCAGCCGGAGCCGTACTATCATTCATAGCTACGTCATTCCTCCTTATTGGGGTGTGGCAGGGGCGGGGGGCCGCCCCTGCTTGTTACACTCATCCAGTTACACTCATCCAGTTACACTTATCCAGTCACGCTCTCCCACTTACGCTCTTCTCGTTACGCTCATTCACTTATACTCTTCCAGTTCTTCTCTTCCAGTCACGCTCTGTCTAGCGCATACACTCGCTTACAACCCGCCACTCACCATCAAATATGGCTTGTTATCTGAATTCTCCGAACTGGCCAGCGATACCACGATGCCGGAAGTATTGGGATCGCTCCACTGAAAGGTTGGCTGTACTCCGGCTGCCGCAGCCGCTAGGACATAAGCGGTAACATCGGCGCTGTACCAGCCGGACCCGGCGACCCGGACCGTTCCGAGATTCGTTCCGCCGCTGACGGGACGGTTATTCCATGTGATGCTGCTCTCGGTCCACTGTACTCCGCTGAAGCCCTTCAGAGCAAGCGTAACCGGGGATGCAGGCGCTGCGGTAACATAGACATTCAGCGTAACCGATTGTACCTGAGTTCCGGGAAGATTCATTTCCGCCTGCATGAAGGCGATGCGGTCCCCTCCGCCCTGGGCATTCGGAAGATCGGCGACCTCCAGAACCGGAGCCTGCCCGATATTGACGGAGGGCTGGTGTTCATGAACATAAGCATCCATTTCCACCGGGATCACCGGATCTGCCGGTGCGCTTCTCTCGATATGCAGCAGATACAGATCGGCAGTTCCATCCTCGTGATGTACCAGGATCGGCACATCAGCAGGTTGTGATCCAATCGTAATGGATGCGGCTGTTCCCGAAGCCGCTGGCATTCCGTTAATCCGTACCGTATCCGATGCTTTGGAGGTAACCGGGGTGACCTGTAGCGAAGTTACATTGCTGCCCACAGTCACGGTATAAGCCTTGTCACTGGCGGCAAAAGGCTTGTCCCAGTTGCCAGCCGACAGCGTTAATCCGCTAAGCCCGCCATGCGGCAGCAGCGCCGTGGTGTGCGGCTGGTCATGCGCGCTGGCGTAGTAATAACCGGCGGCCTGAACTCTTCTCGGCTCGAACCCGGCCTGACGGCCTGGGAGAATCGCCTCTGAAGTGAAGGCTGCGCGTCCGTCTGCTCCTGTAACTGCCGCTGCATAACGGCCTGCGGAATACGTGAACCGGCCTTCCACCGCAGCTCCAGGAATCACTGCTCCTGTAGCATAATCACGCACCTTCATCGAAGCTGCTGTAGCGGTTCCAGTATAGGACAGCAGCATATCTGTCACGATCATCGGCTTCAGCGCTGTGCTGCCGGTGACCGCAGATACTTCGCTGGAGAGCGGCCCGATATTGCCCGCCAGATCACGGGCGGCAATGCGGTAATAGTAAGTGGTGTCCGGGAGCAACCCCTTGTCCTGGTAATTCAGGCCCCGGGCGAGTCCGGCAATGTCCGCCGAGGTTGGCGTGAAGCCGGGGACCGTGCTGCGGTAGATCATGTAACGGTCTACCTCTAAGTTGTCAGTCGCCATGCCGTAAGTCAGCCGGATGCTCTGATAGTCGCTGGCAACAGCGGACGGTGTGCCCGCAGCAAACGACGGTGCTTCATGGTCTTCCGGTGCGGTCCAGTAGACGCCGCCCGGTCCCCAATACGAAGGCAGTGCCCGGTAGGAATCATAGTGATGGACAGCGATTCCGCCAAAGGCGCTGCTCAGCCCGGAAGCGGCATAGACCTTGTCCAGCTCGGCTTCCATATGGGTGCGCCCTTCTTCCAGGAAGGTGATCGTCTCCGGGTCGCCGCTGTTGGCAATATCCAGCGTCTCCACTCCGATGACTACCGAGTTCGGCTTGCCGATGGTCTCAGCATAGGCCAGCTCACCGGCAGCCCCGGCAATGATGCCTGCGGTTCCGTCTGCGGAATCGCGGTAATCCATGATCGAGATATAATCGGAGATGTCCTGGATATGCTCGGACAGCCATTTCGTTGTGCCGTTCCACTGGATATTCGCTCCCTGCTCGGAAGAATCGTACCATTTGGGTACAGCCGGGCCGAAGGGCAGCCGGATACCGGCTGTATCCCGGCGGTCAATCATTTTGCGCAGACCATCCAGGTATTCCTTCTGCAGGAACTTGCTTGGAGCTTTGAAGTCCGGGGAAATATACGGCTCGATGTCCACGTTGATCCCGTCAAACTTCTCATCCGCATCCGCCGCTAGATTGTAGTTGATAATCTGCTCAATCTCCCGCACGGCATGATGGTGGTAGCGCTCATAAGCGCCCATATAAGCCGGGGAGGTTCCGCCCGCCACAAGAGCATGAACACTTAAGTTCCGCTCATGCGCCCAGCGCATGAAGGAGCGCAGCTCGTCTTCCTGCTCCTCCAGTGCCCGGTATCCGGCATAATTGCCGACAGCCAGATACAGGGTCGTGACCGGCTCTGAACCGAAGGTCGCGGTGTCCGTAACGAAGGACTCCAGCACTTCGCGCGAGCCTGGATTCAGCAGCAGCTTATAGCTCTCCGGCTCCCAGATCCACATCGCCCGGTCCTGATCCGGCAGAGGAACTGCCGGCTCATGGGTGCCCGCACCGACCTGCGCATAGACGGTCGGGCTATAGCCATAGCGTCCAGGCGCATTCGTGGCCCGTGCCTCCAGGCTGATCGTGCGGTCGCCGATGCCCGCCGTATTCCAGGCATATACATATTCCGTGCCGTTATAAGTAGCCTGCTGCCAAGGGCCCCGGTTCACTCTGACCTGAACGCCGGAGACCGGCGCAGCCGATTCTGCCTGAACGGTGACCGCCACCTGTCCGGTCACAGCAATCCCTTCATCCGGACCCGTAATCGTCACCACAGGCGCGGTGCCTGCGGAGTTGGTTACCTCAAGGGTTGCGGATGGGCTCCACACCCCATAGCGGGTGGAGGTATCCAGCCCGCGGGCGACCAGCTCGACCGAACCGTTGTAACGGGAGGTGTCGAGCGTATAAGACCAGCTGCCGCTGTCATCCCCGTCCGGGTCCTCCAGCAGCGCTTCGAACTGGGCCGTCCCGTTCACATATAACCGGACATCATACAGTCCGGTATAGGTGCCGCTGACCTCCACCGGCCCGCCGGAGGAGACATATCCCCCGGGCGGTTCATCCAGTGTAATGGTGCCTGCGGCCCGGGCTGTGCCCGGGACCGCCACTGCTGAGAGTACAACAATCAGACCTACCAAGGGTAGAATCCATCCAAACCGTTTGCCAGAGCCTTGCAGCTGTTGCTTCATAAGCGGCGCCTCCTTTAGTGGTCAAGCGAATACCCTGATTGTCTTGCCTGTGCTTCAGCGGTTGTTCCCTGCGTCAAGCTTCGCTCACTTGCTGCTTAATTGAATATTCTGAACGCGGTCATACGCTTCCTTGTACGTCGCGAGCAGCTTGTCTACGCCAAGATTGTTGATCTCCTCGACATATTTATCCCAGTCGGCCAGTTTGCGGGAGCCGGTCACGAACTTGGCGAAGCTCTCGTCACGGTGCTTCTTGATCGCTTGTCCGGTGATCGAGATGACTTCATTCTCCTTCTCGGTGAAGGCCGGACGCGGCTGCATGTTGGCCGGATCATACTTGACAGCCTCTTCATAAGCATGCTTCAGGTCATCCGAGAATAGGGACAGATGGGCGTTGAAGTCAATCCAAGTATAGGTTCCGCTGGTCTGAAGTCCCGTCTGCTTCCGCATCTCAATCACATCGGTATATTCCGGCTTGAACTTGATCGTCTCGCCTTCCTTCACATACGTCTCGCCTTCCACACCCCAGCTGCTGAGCGTCCGGCCTTCTTCCGAATAGAAAAAGTCCATATAACTCATGATGTCTTCGATATTCTTGGAGGTGGAAGCTACCGTCAGGCCGCCCTCCATGTAATGGAAGTAAGGGTTGAGCTGTTTGCCGCCTTCAAGACCTGCGGGGGGAGCCAGGAACTGCATATTGAATTCTGGATTCTCCTTGCGCATCGCATTATTGAAGAAGTCCACCCGGCTGATGTAATCCACGGTCACGAATGATTTGCCGGTGGAGACCATATCCTGCCACTGCTTGGTCTGCAAGGACAGGAAGTCCGGCGGAATCAGACCTTCATCATAGAACTGCTTCCACATGCCGACCATTTCCTTGTAATTATCCTCGGTAGGTCCGTAGCGCCATTCCTTGCTGTCATAATCATAGTAAGCCCCTTCGCCTGTCCCGTAATTGACCGTCATGCTGGAGTTCATCTCATCCGGGATCTGGCCATAACGGACCGACAGCGGGTAACTGTCCGGGTACTTGGTCTTCAGCGTCTTAAGGGCCGTGTGCAGCTCATCATAAGTCTTGGGAGCCTGAATGCCCTCCTTCTCAAAAACATCCTGGCGGTACATCCAGATCATGCGGTTCGTCTCCCCGAAGCCCTGGTTCGGGAACATATACATTTTGCCGTCGGCCGAGAGTGCCGCCTTCGCCTCATCCGGGTATTGCTTCATCCAGGCGGTCAGATTCGGCAGTTTATCCATGTACTCCATCAGGTCTACAAGTGCCCCCTGCTGGCCGAACTTGTTCGATTCCTTACGGTTGGGCATGTACATCAGATCCGGCAGCGCATTGGAGGCCACCGCCAGATTCAGCGCTTCAGCCAGCTTCCCGGAAGGCGTCTGCACCTCCAGGGTGGCGCCGGTCTGGTCCTTGATCCAGCCCCACACCGGCCAGTCCTTGGAATACGGAAAGGTTGGGTTGTTGTCCAGCAGTGCGGTGAAGGTATGTGCCTCCTTCGTTCCCGCAGTGGCGGCTCCAGCTTCTCCGCCCGGTGCAGCCGTGGCAGCAGGTGAGGCATTATTGTTATTGCCCCCGCTGCAGCCGCTCACCAGCATTGCCGCTGCCGCGAGGGGCAGCATTACAGACTTCCATTTGTTCATTCCTCATCTCTCCCTCAAGTAGTAGTTATGGTTCAGGGCCGGATTAGCCCTTCACTGCACCGATCATGGCGCCTTTGACAAAATACTTCTGAACAAACGGATATACCGTGAGAATCGGCAGCGTAGAGACCATAATCGTTGCATATTTAAGCGACTCTTCCACGACCTGGTTGTCTCCCCCGATTCCGGTCACATCCCCGGAGCTTGCGCTTCCCGCCAGCACCAGATTGCGGAGCAGCACCTGGAGCGGGAACAGATCCGGGGTGCGCAGATACAGCAGCGGATAGATGAAGTTATTCCACATGCCCACCGCATAAAACAGGGCAATGGTGGCGAACGAAGCCTTCGACAGCGGAATGATAATGCGCATGAATATCCCGATATCATTCAATCCGTCCATTCGCCCGGATTCCTCCAGCTCCTTGGGAATGCCGGAGAAGAAGGTCCGCATCAGAATCAGATTCCAGGTGCTGACCGCGCCCGGTAGCACCATGCCCCACACGGTGTCCACCATATCCAGGGAGCGGACCACAAGGAAGGTCGGGATCATCCCGCCGCTGAAGAACATCGTGACGACGATCAGCATGGTGAAGGTCCTGCGCAGCGCCATATCGCGGCGGGAGAGCGCATAGGCTCCGGTAGACGTAACCACCAGCGAGATCAGAGTGCCGAGCACGGTGTAGATCAGCGTGTTTTTATAGGCCGTCCAGATCTTCGGGTCTCCCAGCACCAGCTCGTACATCTTCACATTGAAGCCCTTGGGCCAGAACGAAACCGTGTTCTTGATGACATTGACATCGCTGCTCAGAGACACCGCAAGCATGTGCAGGAACGGGTAGAGCGTAATTATCACAACCACCAGCAGAAAGAACGTGCTGATCACATTAAACCAGGAAATTCTCGGTGATCTCATCACCACACCCCTCCTCTACCATAGACTTGTCTCACTGACACGGCGGCTGATGTAATTGGCGCTATAGATGAAGATCAGGCTGATGATGCCCATGAACAGGTCAATGGAGGCACCGTAGCTGAAGTTCCCCTGCTCCATCCCGACCCGGTACACATACGTGCTGATGATGTCGGCCGTATCGTAGATCGCCGGGTTCTGCATGAGGAACACCTTCTCGAAGCCAATCTCCAGCACCTTGCCGATATTCAGAATCAGCGTGATGACAATCGCCGGTGAGATGCCGGGCAGTGTAACATGCCATATTTTGCGCATCCGGCTGGCCCCGTCCATGTCGGCTGCTTCATAGAGCTGCGGATCGATTGCCGTCAATGCCGCCAGATAGATGATGGTCTCCCAGCCGATATGCTGCCAGATCTCCGACAGAACATAGATGCCCCGGAACATTCCCGGCTCATTCATGAAGTTAATCGGTCCAATCCCGAAGGTGCCCAGCAGATTATTAATCAGGCCGCCGGTCGGTGACAGGAACATAATAACCATGCTCGCCACAATGACATTTGAGATGAAATGCGGCAGATAGCTGACGGTCTGCACGAATTTTTTGAAAGCGGCCTTACGGACTTCATTCAGCAGAATCGCCAGGATCACCGGAGCCGGGAAACCGAACACCAGCTTGTACAGGCCCAGGAGCAGAGTGTTCTTCATCAGCGGCCAAAAGTCAGGATTCTCAAAAAACATCCGGTAATACTTGAACCCCACCCAGTCGCTGGCCCAGATTCCTTTAAACAGATTATAATCCTTAAACGTAATGACGAGGCCGAACATCGGTGCATACCGGAAAATCAGATAGTAGAGCAGGCACGGCAGGAACAGCAGCCATAGCGTTTTGTTATGGTTCCAGGTCCGCAGCAGACGCCCTTGACGCCGGTAAGGATCTTTCAATTCCTTTCGCAAATTGTCAGGTACTACACTCGTTTGAGCCATAGGCATTCCCCTCTTGTTCTTAATGATGCAGCTCACTTAATGTCAGCTTACTTCCCCTCTGCTTCCGGGGCTTGTCTCCGAATTATAGCGGCAACCCTTTGGAAAGCGCTATCAGCATGTTATATAACTTTTCTCCCGATCTGCATATTTCCCGGTTAAGGTGTATAAATCGGTAAAAGTGCATATTGTGCGTGTCAGCTTTGGGCCGCTATGATAGGATAAAACGATAACCAAGCGGCTGCACCTGAAGGGGGAATACCTATGAAGAGACCGCTTACCAGCCAATTTGCCCTTAGCGGCCTGTTTGTTAAGCTCATGCTCAGCTTCCTGAGTGTCATCCTGCTGCTGGCTTCATTCAATCTGTTCTCTCATCTATATCTTAGCGGGAAGGTCTATCAGGAGGTGGTCCGGCAGAACGAGCAGAGTCTGAAGCAGACGGTGGAGGGGTACGAGAATCACTTCCGGCTGACCCAGAATATGATTCTGGCGCTCACCCAGTCGGATACGTGGACGGCCAACCTGGGCATTCTCAGCCATCTGAAGGAGAACCGGCGTTACGATATTGTCAGCGAGGTGAAGTCCGATCTGATGACGCTGAACGGGAACCCTTTTCTGCATATTGAGAATTTCATTCTGTATTTCAAGGCGGAGGGATATGTGCTTGAGAAAGAGGGGCTGAGTACCGCGGCCGATATGTTCGGCAAGTATTATTACAGCGGAGAATATCCGGCGGACTTCTGGAGCACCCAGACCATGGACAACCAGTATCTGAAGGTCCTGCCCGCCGCCTCCTTCACAGAGACTACGATGAATTCCTCGCGTCCGCTGGGGCGGCTGATGCCGGTCATGATCAAGGCCATTCCTTATGAAGAGGTCTACGGCATTGTGATGCTGAACCCGCAGCGGCTGGAGCAGGCGTACGGGGATGCCGGGAAGAATCCCTTCTATATAATGGATGCGCAGAACCGGCTGCTCTTCTCCACCGCAGAGACGGAATTGCCTGCTCTGGGGGATGCCGTTACTGCAAGCTCACATGAGCGGATCGGGGACCAGTATTATTTCTATCAAAAAGGGGCGCAGACCGGCTTCACCTACGTCCGGGTCACCGAGGTTGCCGCCATCGCGAGCGGGCTGCGCGGCATGCGGCTGCTGCTCGCCGTTCTGCTCGCTGCTGCGGTACTGGTCAGCCTCCTGTTCTCCCTCCTGTTCAGCTACCGGCTGAACCAGCCGCTCCAGCGCCTGATCGCCGCGTTCGACCGCAAATCGGGCAGCGCCCCCGGCAAGGTGAGCAGCGTCAAGGAGTTCGCCATTATCGGCGACCGCCTGAGCTCGATCCTGGAGAACAACCGGTTCATTCAGAACGATCTGGCGCACAAGAATTCGCTGGTCCGCCAGTATGCGTATACCCATAAGGTTAAAAACATTCCGCTGAACGCAAGCCTTGGTGAGCTGGAGGATGCCCTGCATTCCGAGGGCCCGTATGTCTCCATCCTGTTCAAGCTCAGCTTCACCCGCCTGCCGGAGGAGCCGGAGCAGCATACGCTGGCCCTATGGCAGTTGATTCAACGCCTGTTCACCGCAGGTGAAGAAGAGAGTGTGGTGTTGCAGCCGGAGCAGGATCTGCTCTTGCTGCTGATGTTCAATCCCGGCCCGCAGAGCGGAATTCTCCAGGTGCTGGGCACGCTGCAGGAGCTGCTGGCTGAGGAACGTTCTCTCTACCTTACCATAGCGGTCAGCCCGGTATATTCAGGGGAAACCCCGTTTACCGATGCTTACCACAACCTGTCGGAGCTGCTGAAGGAACGCAGATTAAATGGAGAGACGCAGATAATCGTAGAGCCGCGGGCCTCTTCGGCCAAGGCGTTCCATCTGAGGGTCACTCACGGGGAAGAGCTGCATAATCTGCTGCAGTCCGGCAGCGAGGAGGCGGTCATCGGCTGGCTGGACCGCCAGCTGGAGCAATTGCAGAATAAGGATGCCGCTGCGGAGGATTTCCGGGCTTTTGCTGCGGGGGTTGCAGAGCAGGCAGGCAAAACAATCCAGAAGCTCAATCTGCCGGAGCTTGAAATCGGGCTGCTTGCGGCCCTGTCCGGTGAGCCGTTCGCCGTCTTCTATTCCACGCAGCAGTACAGGGACTGGCTCCAGGAGCTGGTGTCTCCAGTGCTTGCGGCGATCCGCAGCGGCTCGGAGACCCGGGACCCGGTCATCAGCTTCGTGCTGGAATATCTGGACAAGCATTACGGGGAAGACATCAATCTGAACATTGTTGCCGATAAGCTGAATCTGACCTCCGGCTATCTGTCAAGCATCTTCAAGGAGAAGACCGGCATCAACTTTAGCGAATATCTGAACACGCTGCGGATCGAGCGGGCCAAGGATCTGCTGATGAACATCGACCTGCGCATCCAGGACATCGCGCTTCAGGTCGGTTATCAGAACGTGAATTCGTTCATCCGCATGTTCAAGCGCAGCTCCGGCTTAACGCCGGGCGAGTACCGCAAGCGGGCTGGCGGGGAGAATCAGGGGCCGGCTTCGGCGTCGGGGAATAAATAAACAAGCGTGCCCCTAATGCTGGCACGCTTCATGGAACAACGATCACGGGCGGGGATCTTCCCCGCCCATATAAATACGGATGACCGCATTCATATATTGCATGACTTCGGTGGTCATTCCGTACACCCGTGCAGGCTGACCCTCCTGCGGAGTAATGTAGTCCCAATATTTCTCTATGAGCTGTTCATCTCCGCCAAACATTCTATCGGCGTATTCTATAATTGATGACGCAAGCTGCTGCGCTGCCGGTGAATCGGGCGGTTCTGCCAGCAGACCTGAGACACGCCTGAGAATATCGGCCCACTCCATAGTCAGCGGATGGCTTACATCGTTGATCGGCAACAGCTCCAGTTCCTCCGGTGAGAAATACTGCTGCCGCAGCTCTTTGCCTTGCGGAGGCTGTTCAAGCTCACGGATAAATCCAAGCATCTCATCGATATTCACTTGTTCACTTGCCCGCATGGCGTATAGGGTAGAGTACAGCAAATGCTCCACTGCCTGCAATTTCTCCTGCTGCTGCTTCACGAAGGCCATCTGCTGCGTAAGGGCCCGGCTCCAGACGGCAACATCCTGGTGAGCCTCCTCCCCGTTGTCCAGGATAATCTTAATCTCACTCAGTTTAAAATGCATGTGCTTCAGCACAGCAATCTTCTGCAGCCGTAAAATATCATTTTCACCATAAGAACGGTACTGATTGCCGGTATTCCTGTCAGGCTGGAGCAGGCCCAGCTTCTCATAATAATGCAAGGTACGGACAGACACACCGGTAAGCTTGGACAATTGCCCTACAGTATACATCGGCTTCCTCCCAACATTTACACACGCAAGCGGCGCCATCGCACCAACAGACCCAGCAGCGCCAGCAGCACAGCGCTGCCGATAATGATTATACCAAATTGAATGATAACCGGTGCTGTCCCCGCCTCCAGTTCACTGTATGTTAGTATACTCCGATCCTTCTGTAGAATAACAAACCTTGCCATTGCCAGATACGCCAGATGAAAGCCGATGGAAGCCCATAGCGATCCGGTCAAGCTGCGCCATAGCTGAAGCACTGTGCCGAAGCATAGCAGCAAAATCACATAGTCTGCGTTAATGTTATTTCCGCGGCCCTGTCCGCTCCAGGCTTGCAGCTGGTTCACAGTGACCGGCACCAGCACAAACAGCAGCACCTGAACGACATATGCAGCATAGGCAGGCAGCCGCAGCCGCAAGCCGCTGTATACCATCCCTCTCATCGTCAATTCCTCCGGCAGCGCCTCGTACAGGAAAGCAATACATGTATTGAAGACTACAGCCAGCAGCAAATCCACAGAGAAATGCCAGGCAATAATGGTAGTCCAGCCCAGCGCACCGGTAATCATAAAGCCCAGTCCCCCCATCAGCAAGGCTAACGCGCCGCCCCCCAGCAAATGCAGAAATGCAGCTGGAGTTAAGGGTAGCAGCCTGACGGTCAGCCGAAACCGGCGCTGAATGAGATAAGCGGCAGGCACAATAAGCAGCGCTGCGGTCACAGCCTGAACGGCAGCAATTGCATTGTCCGCCCCGCCGGAAGCCCGGACGGCGTTCCCGGCAACTGTAGCTGCGAACAGGCCCAGCGTCATTGCTAACCATCCAAACACTGTAATCGCCAGCCATCTGCCGGTGGGTCCCCGGCTCAAGCTGTGACTTGCAGGTGGTGTTATTTTATCCATTGTGCATCCCTCCTGCAATCATTGTAAACCCTTCAGTATACGTCAGGGTCAAGCTTGCCAAGCCATGCCATGCGCGGAGCTCTAACCTGCTTGCCTGGTATAACGACAAAAAGCCGCTAATCAGCGGCTTTTAAGGGGATATGGTTTCAGTTAAATAAGAAATTATATGTTTCACACAATAACTTATCCTTCTATTTCTCGCTGAAACGGTACCGTCCTTTAAATGGACGGCAAAGCCGTTTCCACTTGTTTTATTGTGCAGTCTGTGTCTGCTCCGGCGCCTTATGCTTCATGATGGGCAGCATCATGAGTGCGCCCAGGAGGAACAGAATTCCGGCTCCGCTGTAGATGGTACTTAGCGGAAAGGCACTCTTGAGCGCACCGGCGAACGACATGGACACCACCATCATCCCGACGAACATCGGATTCAGCACTCCGTTAACCCGGCCGACAATCGAGCTATTAGACCATCTCAGAATCATGGTACTGATCCCGATATGAATGCAAGGGAACATCAGCCCGTTCAGGAACTGTATGGTCAGCGTGAGCGGAATGCTGGTTGAGAACCCGACAATAGTGGTGCATACGGCACCAGCCAGCATCCCCATGGCCAGCAGCAGCTGAGGCGGAATTTTTTTGGCGAAAGCGGCCACAATCCCGCCCCCGATTAGCATGGCTGCACCGTTGACCATAAGCATGTATTGCAGGAACTCTTCAGTTTTGCCAAGCCGCTCTGTGACGATGAACAGATTCAGCGCCTGGGCTGCGCCCACAGCAAGTCCCGCCAGTACAAAGGCAAGTCCAAGCATCCGCAGCACCTGGCTCTGCCAGACATACCGGAAGCCTTCGGTGAAGTCCTTACGGAACTGCCCCTTCTCGGCAACTGTCCCGGCTTCCATGCGATCCTCCGGCAGACGAATAAGCACGAGCGCAGACAGCAGAAAAGCCACGCCCATTACGGCGATGGAAATCTCAAGACCGAAGGTGCTGTACACGAAAGTGCCTAACATAGGCCCGAGGACCATGAAGATGGCCATTAGCGATTGAAAGAGCGCCATCCCTTGCTGCAGCTGTTCCTCCGGCACATGGAACTTAAATAACCGCATGCTTGAAGGCTGTGAGAACTGCGACAGAATGGCCGAGATGAAGGCGACCAGATATACGGATTCCCAGGAACCGAAGTGAATGCTGAGCAGAACGGCGAATACAGATACCGCAGACAGGGAGTCACACCAGATCATCGTCCGCTTCGGCCGCCACCGGTCGGCAAAGGTTCCTCCGATGAAGGAAAAAACAAAGATAGGCGCAAATTCAGCTACACTGATCAGCGAGATCGCGTAGGGATCATTGTTGGTCCTCTCCGCAACATATAGCAGAATAGCAAAATTACGCACCCAAATCCCGATCTGCAGCAGCACACTGGATAACAGAATCGTCTGCAGGAACCGGTTACGGAACAGACTTGGTGAATTTGCGCTTTTGTCATGCTGATTCAATCCTTTAACCCCCTATTTATCGATATAATACGCTCAGCTTCTTAAGGCGGAGTTCTCCTTTCACTCTCTATATTATAAGGAGCGGACCGCAATCTTGAAAGCTATAAATGCAGGAACAGACGGGGTCAAGCGACCCGGAAATATTCCTTCAGCCCCGCTACGATAGCAGCCGCTACCCGGTTCTGGAAATCGTCGGAGAACAGGATGGCTTCCTCGGCGGCATTGGACAAGAAACCAACCTCCAGCAGCGTAGCGGGCATGTTGGAATATTTCAATACGATATATTTGTCTTAGCGGAACCAGCGTGGTTCCGTTACGGTTCCGGGCAGCGGTGTCCAGCGAATGGGAGGCCCCATTAGACTCCAATAATTGGATTAGGTTGCGAAATTGAGCATTTATAATTAGTTATATCTACGAAAAAACGGCACCCCGAGGGGCGCCGCACTATATTAATTCCAATCTCCCTACTCCGCTTGCTTCAACTGAACGGTCTTCATGTATTCCTTGAATTGCTCCGCGATTTCTTTGTACTTCGTATGGTGCAGGTAATGGGGGCCTTCCATCGGGATCAATTTACCCTGTGTAGACTGTTTCGCCTGCTCCTCATGCAGTGGAATCCACTGCTTGTTGCTCTCATTATTGGATTGCGCGAACAGCAAGACCGGCAAATCCTGCGGGTATTTCAGTTTTTCAGCATTTTTGAAATTGGAGCCAAGGTGGTCCAGCTCATTCATCAGGGTGGAGTTATTGCCGTGTACATTGGTGATCAGTTTCATCTGCTCTTTGGTATGCTCATCATAGTCAAGCGATTTAAACGAATCTCCGCTGAGCTTCGTTAGCAGCCGCATCACGCCTGAATCCTTGGCAAACTTTATGGCCTTCAGCGGCAATTTCACATCCATGCCTGGCTGATTGGGCACACTGCTGTCAATCCCTACGAAGGCTTGAACTTCGTTCGGATAAGCATTCACATAAGACACGGAGTAGAGTCCCGTAATGGAATGTCCCATCAGAATGTAACGCTTCAGACCTAGCTGCTGCACAGCTTCATGAATTTCACTGATGATATTCTCTGTCGTTCTTTCTTTATCCGTCCCATCGCTCAGGCCATAGCCGAAAGGCTCGATGGCTACGACTTTGTACGAAGGCGTCAATTGATCTATCAGCGGCTTGAAATCAAGCGCAGGCGAAGCGGTTCCTTGCCCCGGCAAGAGAACGATGGTCTGTTCCCCGCTGCCTTGAATCAGCACATTCATCTTTTTCCCGTCTACATTGACGTATTGCCCGTACGATTCGATCTTCTTCTTCTCTATTCCGGTACTGATAACATTAACAATAAAGGTGATGCCTATGAACAGCACGAGTGCTCCGATGATGCCACCTAATATTTTCAACCATAATTTCCGTTTCTTGCGTCCCTTTTCAGGTTTATTTAATTCAGCGGTTCCTGCCATGTCCATCTTCTCCTGTCTTTCTATCTGTAGATTCGCCTTAGCGGTATTAGGTAGAGTGTACCAGCTTAAGATGTCCTCATTGTGACGGGAATATGAACGGAGTATGAACTGGGGGATACTTATCGCGTAATGCTCATATTCAATAAGCTGACATCATCCAACTGGTTAACGGGTCTCCCATTGGCGTTGACCAGCGCAGGTGTACCTTTGTAGAGAATATGGCCGTCAGTTATGTCAGCGACCGCTGTAATTGGCATGCTGTAGTTCCTGCTAACATCGCTCCCGGTTTGCAGCAGCAGATACACCCGGCCGTTCGCCGCCTGGGCTTGACTGATTTTCCCCTTGCCGAGTTGGCTCGCATGTATAGTCACTTGGGGGTGAGCGATCTTGGTTGACAGGTCATAGCGGTTGAGTGTCACCGCCTCCTCAGCTATGTGAAGTGTAGTGAGCGTATCTCCCTCCAGGATATAATGAGTCCAAGGCCCCGGTGCTCGTTCTTCTTCCCTCTTGGCAGCTAGCGGCAATTCATTCACTTCTCCAGAAGCATATTGGTATTCAAAAAGTCTTTCAGAGAACACAACAGAAGTGTTGTCTGTTGCCGCTGGTGTACCATCAGTCCAGATCTTGCTGCGCTCTTTCACCAGAAATAGCACTCTGCTGTTGGCTGCTGTCTGCTTTGCTTCAGTGATGATCCGTATCTCCAGCCCGCGATCCTTTCCGGAGGGTGTGCCTAAGGGCAGTTTGACACTGCGGATCGGTGAACCCGTCTGAACATTATACACGTTATCGATTATCTCATGATCTTGGTTCACCTTGTTAACGTTAGTAAGTACATGAATTTCTGACCCAGCCTTCTGTACGTCTTCCACGCTGGCGTATTGTGCGGAATAGGGTTGCTCATCCGTATAATGGACTTGCTTTCGCGTGGCCAGATCCAGCACATCGATGCTCCAGCGAATCTTGCCCTCCTGTTTCAAGTTAGTTGAACCGATAGAAGCCGACTTGGCAAAAATGAGTGTGTCTTGATCCCGGTAATAGCCGCTCGTCCCCTTCTTCCCCCTCATAAATTCTGAAAACTCCTCATACAGCGCATTGAAATCGAAATAAGCCTGCGCCTCTGAAGGTCCTTTGTTTGTCATCCATTGATTCTTGAATGTTTGCTCAATTCTCTTGCTGCCCGATGCGGACACTTCAATAGCATAAGAGCCTTTCCCGCCCACATAGCTCCCAATCAGATTCACAGGGGCTGCTTCGGCCGAATCCCCCTCCAGTGTCTGCAACTGATATTCCGGCAGGCGCAACTCTGCCCCATAAGCATAATAAGTTCCAAGCGAAGCCACTATTAACAGAACAAGCGCGCCCGTAATCGTGTAACGTTTCACTAGTCATTCACTCCCTATACGGTGATCTTCTTCGAGACGAGCCTGAAGCCAAGCGTGAGTGTAAGGCTCATGACAACAATATAAATGCACAAACGGATGACTGTTATCTCCCGGGGATAGAAATACACATACGGATGTAGGGAGAATGCGAATCCGATTACCGCCGCGCATGAAGCAACATACAAGATTGCATAGATTATACCGGCCAGATGGTAGCTTCGCTCAAGCAATATAGCCGTAAAGATCACAAAGACAGCCAGAATCCCGGTTCCGTAATAGACGGCAAACATTAATCCGTCTGGCGGCAGCAAGTATCGCACAAACACCAGGTTAGAAGCGACCGCTTCGGCCAGCAGCGAGGGCATCCAATATTCGGAGGGAACCATCCAGTCGAATAACTGGCGTTCGAGCAGCAGCAGCAACAATTGGAATGAAACCATAGCGAAGACAAATATGAAGATTGCAGTGGCTTTGGCCATGTATACGTGGCGTCTTGCCGCCGGAAGGGTGAATAACCGGTAGGCAAACTTATCTCTGCCAGTCCAGTCACGGTACCAAATCCCAAAGACATACAACCCCAATACGATTATGCTGATCAAAATAGGTATCGTGAACAAGAACTGAGAATCTCCGATGATATCGGCAAATGAAAAGTTACGCGGATGATCTCCCAGGAGGGCTGCCTCTCTCCGCCCCGCAACTCTTAGCCGGGTAGTGTGCACCAGTCCGATCATTTGAATAGCAGCCGTCAGGAACATCAGGCTGAAGATAGCATACCTGAAGCGGTGAACTTCCAGATGGACAAGCTTGAGATATCGATTCATGGGAGAAGCACCTCCTTCATGATATCAACGACAGATTTGTTCTCCTCCATTCGGACCTGTTCGCATTCAAAACTACGGGCTACAGTTCCATCACGCAGTAACACGGCTTTGTCGATCAGATGCTCGATCTCTCTCACTTCGTGTGTCGTCAGGAGTACACCGCGGTTGCCGACCAGTTCACTGGAGAACACCTCTGCGATCCTCTCCCGGATGAACAAGTCAATCCCGGCAAAGGGCTCGTCCATAATCACATAATCGGAAGTCTGAGCCAAGCCGAGCACCAGATTGAACTTCGCAGCATTCCCCTTCGACAAGCGCCCTGCCCGTTCCTTGCCATCAAGATCGAAGAAACGCATAAGTTCGTCTGCCCTCTCCCTGTTCCAGCTGTTATAGAAGTCTTCCATGAACCGAAGTGCATCTGAGAGCTTCATGGAAGCTGGAATAGCCAAATGGTCCGGGATATAGGATATCAGTTCATAAGTATTAGGGCTAATCGGCTTGCCATCAATCTGAATGCTTCCCCCCTGAATCGGGGTAAGTCCCATTACCGTTTTGAGTACAGTGGATTTACCTGCTCCATTAACTCCGATCAGACAAGTGATCTGTCCCTTCTCGGCAGTGAATGTGACATCCTTAAGGACCTCCCTGGTTCTGTACCGTTGGCTAACATGCATAAGTTCAATCAAGATTCGTTCCTCCTCTTCCATCATCAACGGAGTCTCCCGGGGGATTCTGGCTGATTTCCGTTTGTGCCTCGGTATATTTCTGTTGAACCACATTCAACAGCTCGTCAAGAGGAACATCGATGTTGCGAATGGAAGCCACGAAGGCCTCAACGGCTGTACCGAGCAGCTCCGCACGAATTTGCCTTAATACATCCAGTTCCAGAGTGACGCGGCTTGGGGAGTTCCCCTCCGTTATAATCAATCGCTGATCCTCCATTTCTTTATAGGCCCGCTGAGCCGTATTCGGGTTGATCTTTAACAGTGCTGCCAGCTCTCTTCTGGACGGTATGGTTTGCCCGGACTGAATAACGCCGGTTACGATCTTCTCTTTGAAAAGGCGAACGACTTGAGAATAGACAGGATCACGGCTATTGAAGGAGATGCCGGACCAATCGTTGACTGTGTTCAAAATTGACACCCCTTATACTTGCAAGTGTGTGTATTAAGTGGTTCATACACTACAAAGTGTATTATGCAGTTAATACATCGGATTGTCAATAGCTGGTTAATTACTGAAGTGGGGTAAACACAAATAGACCCCTCATTGAATCCATGAGGGGCCTGCTCCTATTTCAAATCCATTCCAACAATAGACCAGTTATGATCGACCTCTGGTATGATCGTCTGACGCTCCCGGATGTAATGGACCAGCATATCGCGGACGCTGCAGTCCGACTCCCAGTGCTTCACGGCGCTGACCAGTCCCGAGGCCTTCAACAGGCTGCTGTACCGGTAATTGTTGACAGCAAGCTGCAACGTATCTGTATCGGTAAGCGGCCTGCCCCGGTAGGCCAGGTGGATGATCCGCTTGCCTACCGGCTTCGAAATGTCAATCTGATAATCGACCCCGGCGAACATATCGTAGAGGTAGCTCGGCACCTCGGGATCGGCGGCAATATTCGTGTCCCCCGGCTGCCACTGCCGGAAATGGGCAGCCGAAGCTTCCATATAAGCCTTCAGCTCCTTGCCGGTGACCGTGACGACATACAGCACATTGTCAAAAGGATAAATGCGGTACACATCGGCATACGTCAGCGGTCCCTGCTTCAGATCCGCCTTGTCGTTGAACAAGCTGGTAGCGGCAACATCCGCTCCGCTGGCCTCCAGCATGGCCCGCTGGATCAGGGTAATGACCGCCGTATCCTGCACTCGTCCCGCCGGCAGGCCGGCGGTCTCTTCAGGGGGCTGAAAGCCGGCGGCCGCATAGCCCAGAATGCCGCCCTCTCCCTCTATCGAAGGACCTCCGCCGCCTTCGGCGATGAACCGGAGGGTCTCTTCATGCGCTTCTGCCACCAGACTGCAGAGTTCCGGGTCGGGCTCCCAGCCGCTCATATCCACAACCGTGACCTCCCGGTTCACGACCTTGGGCTGTCCGCCGTTCAGCTCCAGCGTCAGGTCGAAGCGAATGACTTCCCGCCCCCGGTCCCGCGGTCCACCAATGACAGTATTTCCTATACGCTGGTTCACGGTAATATGCATATGCCCGACCAGCAGCACATCTGCTTCAGGCACAAGCTCTGCAATCCGTCCGGCAGCATCCGAGCCGCCCTCTTCATCGAACTCTGCTACCATGCCTGCATGGGCGCTGATCACAATCAGGTCCGCCTTCCCTTCCGCCCGGAGGGAGGCGGCAATCGCCTGTGCGGTCCCGGCCATATGGCCGAACCTTAGGCCCTCAACCTTATTCCCATCCCAGCGCGGAATGTTGGGATTCGTCAGTCCGATGACCGCAATCCGGATGCCGTGCTGCTCAAGAATCACATACGGCTCTGCAAAGGGCCGGCCTTCCGTATCCCAGACATTCGCAGCCAGCACCGGGAAGTTCAGCTCCTGCCTGATTCGCTCAATCAGGCCAAGGCCGAAGTTAAACTCATGGTTGCCCAGCGTCATCGCGGCATAGCCCATGGCATTCAGCGCTGTCGCGACCGGATGCCTGTCATCCGGCCGCTTATTGTAGACATCGTCAGTCAGCATATTCCCCTGGAATACGTCACCGTTATCAATCAGCAGAACCTCGGTTCCGCTCTCTCTAAGCTCCCGGACGTAAGCGGCTACTCTGGCGAGTCCGTCATTGGCTGTATCCAGGCCGTCTTCGTAACGGTAGCCCCACAGATTGCCGTGAACATCCGAGGTAGCGATAATCACGATCTTGCACAGCTCCCGGTTTGCTTCCGGTTCCATCATATCCTTCCCCCTTCTCTTTTCTCTATTTCAGAATTGCCCCTGCGGTGAAGCTCTTCTCCATCTGGTCGCTGAACAGCACATAAGCGAGCAGAATCGGCAGCGTGGAGATGACCATCGCTGCGGCCAGCGGTCCCCAGCTAATGCTGTACTGGCCGCTGAAGTTCATCAGCCCGAGCGGCAGCGTCCGCAGCGATTCCTTCTGGATGAAGGTTGCCGCCATCAGCAGCTCATTCCACACGGCGAGGAACACGAAGATCGCAACCGAGGCAAGCGGCGGCTTCAGCAGCGGCAGCACGACCTTGAAGAAGGACTTCACCACCCCGCAGCCGTCGATGAACGCGGCCTCCTCCAGCTCCTTCGGCATACTCCGCAGGAACGCCGATAGCATATATACGCCGATCGGCAGATTCACAGCAATGTACGGCAGTATAATCGACAGCCGGGAGCTGAGAATGCCGAGATTCTTCAGGATTATGAACAGCGGAATCAGCGTCGCATGAATCGGCACCATGACCCCCATGAGCAGAATGAACAGAATCAGTCCGTTATATTTGAATCTCATCCGTGTCAGCGCATAAGCCATCATCGAAGCGAACAGCAGCACAAAAAAGAGGGTAATCAGCGTAACTGACACACTGTTGAAAAAGTATTGATTCACCTTGGCGCTTACCCAGGCCTCTGAGAAATTGCTAAACCGCCATTCTGTGGGGAGCGCCCAAACCACTCCGCCGATAATCTCCGAATTATCCTTAAAGGCACTTACCACAAGCCAGTAGAGCGGGAACAACTGGAGGACGGCAATGAGGCCCATCAGCAGATAGAGGCCTGTGTTTTTGGTAGTCTTCAGCATGTCCGGTCCTCCTTAATATTCAATTTTTTCACGGGTCAGCACTTTATTGAGTACCCAAGCGATGATCAGACACTCCAGCACCATGAATACGGCAAGCGCACTGCCGTAGCCGAAGTTCTGCTTCAGGAACGCTTCCTGGAACATTTTCAGGGCAATCATTGTCGTGGAATGCAGCGGTCCGCCATTGGTCATGACATACACACTTTCAAAGGTCTTGAGCGCGTAAATCACGTTCAGCACGACACAGATCCGCAGTACATCAGACAGCAGCGGAAGCGTGATATAACGGACTGCCTTCCAGCCCACAGCTCCGTCCAGCTTCGCGGCCTCATAATACTGCTCTGAGATGCCCTGGATACCGGCGAACAAGATCAGCATGTTATAGCCTACATAGTGCCATGTCGTTACGATCAGGACTGACAAGAGTGCCGTCTTGGTATCCCCAAGCCAGGCCTGCGCCCAGCTGCCGAGGTGAGCGGCTTCCAGCAGCGTGTTCAGCATCCCGATGTTCGGATCGTAGATTTTGACCCACAGCAGACTGACCATCGTCGTTGACATGACCACCGGGAAGAAGTAAATATTGCGGAACCATTTGCGTCCCTTCATTTTGCGGGAGACCAGCAGCGCCAGGCCGAACGAGAGCGGAAGCTGGATGAACACGCCTGTCAGCAGGAAGGCCACACTGTTCCATACCGCCTTCCAGAAGCTTTTATCTGCGGTGAACATCTTGGTGTAATTGTCCAGGCCCACGAAGGCCATAGGGTTAATTCCGTCCCACTCCTGGAAGCTGTAATACGCCGTCATGAGAATTGGCACGAAATAGAAGACCAGAAATACGGTTAAACCGGGCACTAGAAACAAAGCGATTAATTTCTTATCCGAGAGCGCTCTTTCCATCACTATCCACCTATCAGAGTGCAGAAAAGCGATGCGGTCCAAGAGACTGCATCGCCTTTCCCCTATTATATTTGTAAAGCGTGTCTTACTCTGCCGAATGGAGCAACGTTTCTAACTGTGCGGTGTATTCCTCAGGCGTCAGATTGCCGCCATAGAGCTGCTGCGTCATATCACGGTATTCCTGACCCGTATCTGCCGACAGCAGGCCGAACCACATCGCCTGGGTTTTGGCTGTTTTGCTGATATCGGAAGCATAAGCGGAGAGCTGCTCGTTCTGCGACTCCGACTTCACTTCGCTGGCCGCATAGCCCGGCAGGCCTTTGCGTACGAACTCATCATTAAGCTTGAGGGACAGCTTGATGGCGAATTCCTTGGCTTTGTCCACGTGCTTGGAGCTGTTGTTCACGAACAAGGAGTAAGGCGCTGCCGAGTTCTGGAAGCCGATCGTCGCACTGTAGACATCCTCTGCACCAGTCTTCGGGAATGCGATATATCCGAGATTATCGCCCATGGCCTTCGACAGCGCGCCGAAGTTGAAGCTGCCGTCAATCCAGATCAGAGCCTTGTCGTTCTTGAACAGCTCCTGGGCATCCAGGTAAGCCGAGCCGAGGAAGCCCTTCTGGAAGGCGTTGCTGCTCACCAGGGTGGCTACCTGCTTCGCTGCATCGACAAACGGGGCATCCGTGAATTTCGCTTCACCCTTGAGCGCATTGTCAAAAGCATTGACATCCTGACGCGCTACGAGCAGGTTGTACAGCAGATCGCCCTGCCATCTTTCTTTGCCGCCCAGCGCAATAGGGATGATCCCTTTATCTTCGGCCTTGGCCACAAGCGCCTGAAGATCGTCCCAGGTTGCCGGAGGCGTAGCGGCGAGATCATTCATCAGCTTTTTGTTATAGTAGAAGACCAGGGTTGTGCTGATATTGGAAGGAACGGAATAGATATTGCCGTCTTCCTCCTTCACCAGCTGGTTGTCCAGGAATTTCGCGCCAAGTCCTGTGGAATCCAGAGTATCGTTCAGCGGGGCAACCGTTTTCGATTGCAGCACAGGGGTCCGGTAGGACTTCCCGGCATGCTGCTGGAACACATCCGGCAGTTCATTGGCAGCCAGGGCAACACTGATTTTGGTCTTGTAGGTCTCATCCTGTATGTACTCATAATTCAGATCCACGCCGACTTCCGCTGCGGTAGCCTCGGCAGCAGCCTGATACATCGGATCTGCATCGAACATCCATAACGAGACAGATTCCTTGCCTTCCGCCGCCTTGGCATCCTGATTCTGGGTTCCCCCATTGTTCTCTTCCGCTCCTCCGCAAGCACTAAGTACTACACTGCTGAGCGCGATGGATGCTGCAACTACCCCAAGCTTTTTCCCGAACATTTGTGTTGGACCACCTTTCAATATTTACGGATTCGACTTACAGGTATCATCTTATCAAGTGAACCGCCATGTACGAATGGAGATATATTGGTTCTAACAGTAAAATTTTTAGGTGTGTTAGATTACTTTACACTCACTTTACGGGGCGTTCCCATGTTAACGGCAGCTTGACACAGGCTTTACTTGGATGGAACAAAAAAGTCCGGCTAAAAAACCGGACCCTGCTGTGGGCTGCTCAACTCAATAGGTATCCGAAGAAGAGCCGCCGTGTATTTTATTCGGGGTCATTCCGTATCTTTTCTTGAAGCATTTGCTGAAATAGAACGGGTCCTTATACCCTACCTGCCGGGCGATCGTTGCGATCTTGGGAGCTGAAGCCTCACCCTCGGCAGTCTCCTGGCGGAGCAGCTTCATGGCCTCGCCAAGACGGACGTTCGTTACATATTCCACAAAAGAATCGCCGGTCTCCTTCTTGAACGCATGGCTTAAATAGCTAGGGTTCACGAACAGGGCGCTGGCTGTATTCTGGAGTGACAACGTATCTTCGGCATAATGCTCTGTCACATAGGCCAGGGTCTTGCCGATCAGGGCAGTGCCGCTGCTCTGCCGTTTCTGCACACGGGCACCGCCCGCCTGCGGCTCCGGCACATCACCGGCTTTGATTCTAAGCCGGGTGATATAGCGTTCTGCCTCCCACTTCTCTGTCAATTGTGCCCGTATCGTGCGGAGGGCTTGTTCGACAGCATCCTCATCAACGGGCTTCAACAGATAATGGTCCGCTCCAAGCGATATGGCCTGCTGTGCATAAGAGAAATTATCATAGCTGGTGATGAAAATCAGCTTGGCCGCCGAATTCAGCTTGCGCACCGCCTGAATGAAATCAAGCCCGTTCATATTCGGCATCTCAATATCCGTAATGATGAGATCGATTGGCTGCTCCCCGATGATCAGTAGCGCGGCCGAGCCGTCTTCGGCTTCTGCGGCCACCTCGAACCCGGCGGCTTCCCAATCCACCAGGCGGATCAGGAGCTGCCTGAAATAATATTCGTCATCCACAATCAGGACACGGGCTACCGGTGCTGTATTCATAATCTGACTGTCCCCTCTTCCTGTTCGTTCGTTTGCACTAGCAGCGGTAAGTACAGCTTCACTTCCACTCCCTGGCCCGGCTCAGACGTTAGGGCGATTCCATAGGCTTCGCCGAACCGCAGCCGGATGCGGTCCTGGATATTTTGGAGACCGAAGCTGTATCTCTCCTCGCTGCCATGGCCGGACCAGATCAGCCGCTGCTGCTCATCGCTCATGCCCTTGCCATTGTCGCGGACGGTGAAGCAGAGCCGGCTCTGCCCATCCACCGCTTCCTTGCCGCAGGTAATTTCACACCAGCCTCCGTCCGCCATTCCTCTGATGCCATGGTGTATGGCATTCTCGACCAGCGGCTGAAGCAGCATCGTCGGCACCAGACAGGATTCCAGCCCCGGTTCGAACGTGATCCGGTAATTCAGCTTAGGGAAGCGGATCTGCTGAATATACAGGTAGCTCTCCAGATGCTTCTGCTCCTGGGACACCGTTATCAGCTCCTGACCGTTGCTAAGCGATATCCGGTAGAACTCACCCAGCGCCTTCAGCATCTTGCTGATGTCCTTCGCACCCGATATCACAGCCATCGCACGGATCGTGTCCAGTGTGTTGTACAGGAAATGCGGCTTGATCTGCGAATAGAGCAGCCGCAGCTCCAGCATCCGCTTGGTCTTCTCTTCCGTCTCCACCTGGGACATCAAGCGCTGAATCCGCCCCACCATCTCATTGAAGGTAGCCCCGAGCCGCCCGACCTCGTCCTCCGTATCGGCGGCGGCGCGCCGGTCCAGATTCCCGCTGCCCACCTCGACTATGACCTCGCTAAGCCGGCTGAGGGGCCGGGTCAACCGGCGGGAGAAAAGAATGGACAGGAGCGCAGCCGACAACATGCTGATCAGGCCGAAGCCGGCCAGCAGCAGAGCGATTTTCCAGTATCCGTACGTTAGCTCCGATATCGTCACCAGATGGACCAGCTTCCAGTCATAGGGAGCAAGGCTCTGCACCGACACTAAATAGCGGTCTCCGGCAACCTCCTGTGTCCGGGTTCCTTGCGGGACCGACTTCACCCAATCTGCCAGTGATTCCTCTTCCACCGGCTGGTTCACCCTTGAAGGTTCATTCGCGGAGATGATTCTTCCGTCCCGGTTAATGACCAGCGTAGAGCTCTCCGGGGTCTGTTCATTATGGTAGAGACGGGCAAGCGTCCGCTCGTCAATGTTGACATAGATATAGCCAAGCGGGGTCCCCTTCTCCATGCTCATAATGACCCGGCCTACACTGATCATATTCTTGTGCTTCGCTCCGGACAGAAAGTCAGGCGTAAGCGAATCGGCCCAGACTGCCCCGCCTTTGGCTGCATCGATCTCGGCCTTGGGATAGATCCCCAGACTCTCCCGGGTAACGCCGGTCAGGTTGGAGGTGTAATAGAGGCTGCCGCCCAAGGATTCAATAATCACGGAATCAATATTCGGCTCGGTCACCAGCATCGCCGCCAGTGTGTTGTAGATCGACTTCAGCGCAGCCACATCGTTACTGGCGCCGGTGTCTCTGCTGAGCAGCTTCTGGGTATCCTGATTGATCAGCACGAACTTGGTGAAATTCTGGACCGACTGGAATACCGTCTCCATTGACTGCTTCACGAGCCGCACTTCCTGCTGTGAGCTGGCCGTGGTTCGTTCCAGAGCCTGGTTGAAGACAATCCGCTGAATGCTGACCATGAAGATTACCAGTGCCAGCGACACAATCAGGATGTTGCTGAGCAGAATCTTCCGCCGCAGCGGCATACTTCCGCTGGACAGAAAGGGCAGGAGTGCCCGGAACCTCTTCAAGAGGGATGGATATGGCATGGACCGTTTCATCGTACCCTCCGTTATATGTATCGTTGTACATGTATTATACACAAATTACAACAACAGCAAAGCAGCGGTTCTCCGTAACTGGAGTAACCGCTGCTTGCGGATGAAGCAGGAAATGAGGATATCTGCACAGGTCATAGAGGTGCAGCACGGACATATGCCGGGCTGGCACAGAGCACAGACTGATTTAAGCCGCGCGAGTCAGCTTGCGGACGACTTCCCGGCTGTACTTGCGTTTGGTGATGAAGAAGAAGCTGAGCTGGAACACGATATAGACCGCGACCACAAGGGTGGTGTTCTTCATGAACTCGATGGCGATATCCGACCCGCTCATGACATGGGTGATCAGATAGATCACCGAATAGCCCAGGATGCTTCCAAGCAGCAGCGGGACGAAGAAGGTAATGAACAGCTCTGCCGAGACGACCGAGCGGATCTCCTTGTCGCTGATCCCAATTTTGTACAGCTTCCTGAAAAAGATAGTGGCGTTTCCGATTTCGGTATACTGCTTGAAGTACAGCACCATTCCGCCCGCGACAAAGAATAATACCCCGATCAATGAGGTGACGAATACAAAGAGAGAATAGTTTTTCTTCAGCGCTTTGTAGGCATCCACCTTGGACGCTACAGCAAACAGCTTACCGCTTCCGTCCTTGTCTGTAGCATCCAGGGTATCCTTAAGCTTCTGAATAACCCCGTCCGTCCCCTTCCAGCCTGCAAAATCAATTCCATAATGAGTTCCGGTTGCCGCCGCCCCTACCTTGGACTCCATATTCTTGTAATCCTCGTTGTTCACTACGATTCCAGAACTGGCTGGATACGAGCTGGCTGTTGCAAACCAGTTGCCGTGATAAGAGGCCTTGACCTTGTAGTCGAAGCTCTGCTTGCCGTCTGTGAATTGGATCTTCTGGCCCTCTCCGATGCCGTGGGTGCCCGGCTCCCAGGCTGTAACAATATTCAGGACCTCACCTGCACCCACCGATACTTTCTCCCCGGTCAGCGTGTTATACATATCCTGCGAGAGGATCGGCTTCGTCTTCAGGATATCGTATTTATCACCTTCCAGATTCATCCTGAGATTCAGGAAGCGGGTCTCCCGGACCGACTTCAGCGGCTGAGCGGACGTCTTCAGCACCTGCTCCAGCTGGCTCTTCTCCAGTACATGTACGCCAGCTACGGAGATGTACTCCACATCATATTTGTTCCGCTCGGCGATGCTCTCCGACAGCTGGAGCAGGGAGAAAGGTGAAGCGACGAGGAAGATCGTCATCCCGCTGAGAATGCTCAGGATGAACAGGATCCGCTTGTTCTGATTGAACTTGTAATTAATTTCGGTGATCGACAGGATATGCCGATAGTAGAACTTCTTGTTCTTGAGGAAGGTAATCAGCGTATTCCCGAGATGAGAGATCACCATGTAGATCCCGGTGAAGCTCATCAGCACATAGGTAATAATCATGAAGGGATTGGTATTCAGGCTCTCCGCGTTCGAGATGAAGATCAGGAAGAGAATGGAGGCTACAACCAGCCCCACCCCCAGCAGACCCAGCTTGGTATTGCTTGCCTTCGCCTGATTATCCTGCTTGCGGGAATCCTTCATCAGATCTGCGATATCGAGCTTGCCGACCTTGATACTTGAGATCAGCTGCGAGGCAGCGAAGATTACGGTGAAGACCGCCGCCGTGACAATGAAGCTCGCCGCATTGAGTGAATATGCTACGCCTTGCAGATCCAGCAGGTGAATCGCCACATCCTGGAACAGCCTGGAGAAGACCGCACCCGTGATGATCCCGGCAATGAGCGAGGACACACTGATCATCAGATTCTCCAGCAGGATGATCTTCTGCAGATCATTCTTATGCATCCCGAGCGACATGAAGATGGCGAATTCCTTGCTTCTGGCCTTAATGAATGAGGAATGCGCATAGTTGATGAAGAACATGGAGAAGAACGTCAGCGCAACCAGACTCAGCATCAGCACAATCTGGATGACATCCTCCGTCGCTCCTTCGCGTATGCTTTTATTGAACAAGAGCGCGGCATAGAGGAAAAAAATCGTGATCGCAAAGGCGCTGCACATGAAGTAGGAGAAGAAATTGCGGACATTGCGCTTGAAATTTTTGATCGCAACCTCTCTAAAGGTCATTGCTTTCCCCTCCAAGGATGGCCAGACAATCGAGAATTTGGTCGAAGAACTCCTTGCGGACCCCGCTGCTGACAATCTCCATGCTGATCATGCCGTCTTTAATGAAGATAATCTTCTTGCAGAAGCTGGCGGCGAAGGCGTCATGCGTAACCATCAGAATGGTGCTGTCCCGCTCCCGGTTCATCTTCTCGATACATTTCATTACGGTGTTCGAAGATTTGGAATCCAGGTTACCTGTAGGCTCATCGGCGAAAATAATGTCCGGATCATTGATCAGCGCCCGGCTGACCGCCACTCTCTGCTGCTGTCCGCCGGAGATGTTGTACGGATATTTGCCGGCAATTTCGTCGATGCCCAGCAGTCTCATGATCTCCTCGCTCTTGGCTTCCATATGCTCCTTATCCCGCTTGTCGAGAATCATGGGCAGCATTACATTTTCCTTCAGGGTCAGACTGTCCATGAGGTTGAATTCCTGGAAGACGAAGCCCAGATGCTGTCTGCGGAAGAGCGCCATCTGGTTCTTATCCATGGAGGTAATGTTCTTGCCCCCGATCAGAACCTCGCCGTAGCTCGGCTTGCCGATCCCGCTGAGGATGTTAAGCAAGGTGGTCTTGCCGCTGCCGGAGGGCCCCATAATGCCGATGAAGTCCCCCTTCTCTACGTTGAAGCTCACGGAATCCAGTGCCACTGTCGAATGCTCGCCGTTCTGCACACCATATACCTTCTTCACCTCTTTAACTTCCAGTACTACGCTCACAGCCTCATCTCCCGCTTATCATGTATTCAGCTTATTTCTATCCGGTAGCTCCAGTGTAGTCCATCCACAATTCCACATCCATCCATTTAAGTTATATTGTCTTTCAATTTTGCAAGGTACGAAATCTGCACCTCGGTGCCCTGATTGACTTCGGAGGTAATGGTCAGCCGGTGGCCCAGCTTCCGGGCGATTTCCGAGCAGACGTAGAGGCCAATGCCGGTAGCCTGATGATGGGTACGGCCGTTTTTGCCGGTAAAAAAGGGCTGGAAGACCCGCTGTAAATCGACAGGCTCAATTCCAACTCCTTCGTCCCGGATCGACAGCACCACCTGATCGCCCCGCTGCTCCACATGGAAATGGATGGCCTTCGCCTCTTCGCCGGGTTCCGAGTATTTGATCGCATTCGAGATAATCTGATCAAGCATCGCTATGTTCCATTTGCTGTCCGTCATGACCACGATCTGCTCGTCCGCACATTCAATCACCGGGTACACATTGTTGTAGATATACTGGTTCCGCTTGCTGTTGATCAGATGACGGAGCGATTCCAGCAGGTTGACCGGTCCGGGGTTGTAGTCGCGGGTGAAATGCTCCAGACGGAAGAACTTCAGCATCTGGTTCAGCATACTGAGGATTTTGTCCTTCTCCTCTTCAATATGCTGCAGGGCCAGGGCATGGCCGGTGGGATTCATTGTGTAATTCTGGAGAATAAGGTCGATGACCGACAAGGGTGTCTTGAGATTATGTATCCACTGGGAGATGAACTTATGGGTGTTGTCGGCCCGGGCCTTGACCTCATAGATCTGGTCCTGGTAGCTATGGTGAAGCTGGTGTATGAGCTGGATGGCAGACTGCTGCTCGGCCGAGAAGCCCTTCTCTTCAATCTCGATATTCTCGGACAAGCGCTGAAGCTCCCGGTGGGTGGAGACGTAGCGGATGAACCGGAAGCCCATGAACAGGATGAAAATATACACATAGATGCTGAGCAGATACATGAGCTGAATATTGCCACTGACATAAAAGTAGCAGTAGACGCTCACCAGCACATGGCTGGCGAAATAGACAAGGGAAAAGGACAGATGGTCGCGCGCAAATGCCCGGAACAGCCTGATGCTCACTTGCGCGTCCCTCCCAACACCGATGAGTCAAAAATATAGCCCACGCCCCGCTTGACCCGGATGACATCCTGAAACCCCAGGTTCGCAAGCTTGCTCTTGACCCGGGTCACATTGACCGTCAACGTATTGTCCACCACGAAATGCACATCGTCCCACAGCTCCTCCAGCAGCTCTTCCCGGGTGACGATGGTATCCTTCTGCTCCATCAGCTTCTTGAGCAGCTTATATTCATTCTTGCTCAGTTCCTCCACCGCGCCCTTGCAGGAGATGCTGAAGTTGCGGTCATCCAGATGAATGGGGAGCGGCTCCGGCAGCGGCTCGGCCTTACCGGCATACTCCCCGTAATTGCGGCGCAGAATCGCCATAATCTTCGCCAGCAGCACCTGGATATTCAGCGGCTTGACGATATAATCATCGGCGCCCAGCTCCATGCTGAGCACCTGGCTGGATTCTTCGTCCCTCGCGGAGATGATAATGATCGGGACCGTTGTTTTTCTTCTGAATACGCGGCAATAGTAGAATCCGTCATAGTAGGGCAGGTTCAGGTCAAGCAGCACCAACTGCGGCGCTTCCTGCTCGAAGATTTTCTCCACCGCTTGGAAATCTGCAACCTCCACCACCTCATAGCTGTACTTGCGCAGGATATCAGTCATCAGCGTACGGATTGTGATATCATCCTCAACGATCATGATCTTGAACAATTCGCTCACCTCTCCGCAGTCCTCCTAAGGTAACATTCACAAGCTCATTCAGCTTCTTCAGCTCGCTGCCCATCGGCGTGAGCACCGACCTTGCCTGCTGAGCCGCCGGCTTGCCGAGAATATATTTGCTGAAGTTCTCCAGCGTACCCGAGGGGCTCAGATCGAGCAGCAGCCGCGGCCCGCCGGACATCAGATTCTCCAGTGCGCCGCGGAAATTCATCGGCTTCCTCACCACATCCCACAGGAAGGATTCATCCACCTGCTGCACACTCCCCCCTGTCATGGCCGATACCAGTGTCAGTCCCGGGGAAGGGGTCTTGTATTCGAGCTTCTGCATATATGTACGGTAAGGCTTCTCCAGTTCATCGATGAATGCGGAATGGAAGGCGTAGTTCACAGGCAGCTTCAGGCTGGCCACGCCATGTGCCCGGATGAACTGCTGGATTCCGCCGGTATGCCCGCTTGGGCAGGCGATGGTGAAGTGCTGGTCGAAATTCACTGCAATCAGCTCGGAGCGGGTGTTCAGCTCAGCGTTCCCGTGGTAGAACTGCACATGATCCAGAACGGCAATCATCGCGCCTTGGTTGCAGGTCTCGTGGAGCAGACTGACCTGCTTCATAATCAGCTCCAGCACCTGCTCAGACGTCAGCACCTTGGCAACCGCCAGCGCAACATACTCTCCCAGACTGACCCCCAGCGTATAACGTGGGGTTATTCCCTCAGCTTCCAGAGTCTCGGCCAGCGCATATTGCACCATGAAGATTGCAGGATGAGAATAGAAAATATTCCCGAAGCTGTCTCCCTTACTCTGCGTGTTCAGATACAGCTCCTCAATCACGCTCTTGCCGGTCAGCTTATGAAAAATCCGGTCCAGGCGTTCCATGGATTGCCGGAATACCGGCTGCTTCCCGAACAATTCAAGCCCCATCTTATTATATTGCGAGCCTTGCCCGGAGAACATAAATACGATTTCGTTATGCAAGTTACATGCCTCCTGAATATGGAGCGGCTTATTTGAAATTAAACATTCTGCCATTAGTCTTCCGGTTCCTGAAATTCACAAAATGCTGGATGTCATCGATCTGGAAATACACATTATTCTTGTAGAGATAGCTCATCTCCTTACCCGGCGGGTCGCCGAACGAATGACCCGGGAATACCCTTGTGCTCGGAGGAATCAGCCGGATGAGCCGGTGGATGCTGTTGAACATATCCTCTGCCGAACCGCCATTGCTGTCGCATAAGCCGCAGCCTTCAATAAACACCGTATCCCCGGAGAACAGATGGTCCTGCCCCCAGTAACAGACACTTCCCTGGGTATGGCCGGGGGTCACCAGACAGGTTATCCGTGAATCGCCGATATGAATGAGATCCATGTCATCGACGGTTCGGAGCCGGTTGCAGCGGTATTTATAGTAATCTGCCTCGGTTCTGGAGATATAGACGGTAGGGCGGTAGAGCAGCTCAAGCTTCTTCACCATATTGGTATGATCAAAATGAGAGTGGGTCAGCAGAACAGCCGTCACTGTAGCCTCATGCGACTCCAAAATACGGATCATCTGCGATACATCCCAGGATGGATCAACCACAAAAGCTTTGCGGGAGGTCTTGTCAATACCGAGATAAGCGTAGTTCAGGAAATTCATGCAATGTGTTTTGAGCGTAAACAGCTCATAGGTTGCTTCCATGCCCGCCTCCTTGAAGATTTGATGAATCTGATTTCCATAATTTGTTCTATGAATCTATTAAATTATCTTCTACTTTTTCTCGAACTGTCAATGAATGTTATTGCTTCCATACCAAAAAGCCTGCAACTTAACATTGCAGACTCGTCAAATCTATTATTTATTGCAACCGGAGACGATTGTCATACAGGCTGACAATGCATCTTAAGCAGGATACCCGCCACCTGGCGGCGGCCATGCTCCCTGCAGACGGCGGAGCAGAACAATCTCGCCCAGATGGTAGGTGTTATGGGAGGCGATGTTGCGCAGGAGGCCGCCCTTAGTCTCCCCTGGAAAATGGGCCAGCGGCTCGTCAAGCTGGACGGTCTGAGCGATGGCGACAGCCTTATCGATTCCTTCCAGTAGATGGGCAATCGCCTCCTGAAGGCGGGCCTCCTCTGCCGGAGCCTTCTCCGCAGGCCAGCTCTCCTGCACACTTGCAGGCGGCTGCGGCTTGCCGCCCTCCAGATGGGTAAGCATGAAATCCTGCCAGTAGCCCATATGCTTCACTAATTGGTAGATGGAGTAGGGAATTCCTTCTATAGTATAACCGGCAACCTCCAGTGTGAGGTCCGGCAAGGCTCTGGCAATTGGAATATGCCCGCGTTCCCCCACCAGAGATTTCACTAACGCTTGACTAAAAGCTGGATTGGACTCAGACATGAATATGTCCCTCCCTTTTAGATAATTTAAATATGGGACGTCTCCTTAAGATTAGTTATAAGGTACGCAGAATCCTTAACAGCTCCTCCGACATCCTGCTTACTTCCTCTACAGAAGCATTAACCTCTTGCGTCAGTGCAGCCTGAGCTTCGGTCAAGCTGGACATGCCGTTGATTGTACTGATAATATGGTCGATCCGCTCATTCATCTCCTGCGTGGTTTTCTCAATATTGTTCGAAGCCATCTTGCTATGGTCTGCGAGCTTTCGGACCTCGCTTGCCACAATGGAGAAGCCACGGCCATATTCACCCGCATGAGCTGCTTCAATGGAAGCATTCAGTCCAAGCAGGCTGGTCTGATTCGACACCTCGCTGATGAATTTGGTGATTTCTTTGGTTTCATTCGTCTTTTCTTTCACATCGATTGCTGCCTTGTAGGACTGCTCCTGGACTTCGGCGATATCCTGGGCCTGCTCAGTTACCGATACAATCCCGCTAACAATCTCGTTCATTGCAGACAGCAAGCCCTCCATCTGTAGATTTACTCTTCTAATCGTATCCTCTTTATTGATTTCCTGCGTAATATCACGAATCGTTCCCGCTACCCGCAGAGGGATGCCCTGCTCGTCCCGGATGGTCTCGCCGCCTGCGTGGTACCAGCGGTACCCGCCATTCTTGGAGCGCAACCGGTAGTTCACTTTATAGTCCGTCTGCCCGGTGTAGTCATTCAGATGATTGGCGAAGGCATCCAGCGTGGGCTGAAGATCCTCCGGGTGCAGCTGGTTGCTCCAGCTGCTTAACAGGTTCGGGAAATCATGCTCGCCTTCAAAACCAATCGTTCTGCGGAACTGCTCTGACCACCAGAACTCATTATCCGGGTTGACCGGATCGCCTGCGATAACCACCATATCCCAAGGTGCTTCCACCAGGGCGCGGTTCACCAGATCGTAGCGGACCACCAAGGCGCCCAGCTCGTCCTGCTTGATTTTTTTGTCATGAATATCCAGCAAAGCTCCAGCTACCATAATGGGTGTTCCGTCAGCTGCACGTACGGTTGTGCCCGTTGCCTGGAACCATTTGTAATCGCCCGCTTTCGTCTTCAGCCTATACTCAATATCATATTTGATTGTGCCCGTCCGGTCCAGCATATGCTCTGCGAACAACTGCAGCACGCCCTCCTTATCCTCGGGATGAAGGCAACTGGACCAGCTCTCCAGGACATTCGGGAAATCATGCTCATCGGTATAGCCGATCATCCGGCGCAGCTCATCCGTCCACCTGAACTCATTATGCGGATTCACCGGATCTCCTTCATAGACATCCATCTCCCACAGGGAGATCTCAATCGCTTCGGTAATCATATTCAATCTGACCTTGTAGTAATCCTCGCGTGTATGTATCACGGACGTTAGTCGGTCTGCCAGACCGCGCAGCTCCTCTTGATTGGATGAAAAATATGTACCGGACTGCTCTTCTTCCCCGCGTTCGGCCAGCTCAACGTACTGTTGTAAGGCTTCCATTAACTTATGCTCGGCTTGTTGGTGCAGGGTGTTGCCCTGAGCTGCCTGGGCTGCATTTCTTTTGAATCTGTTCAGAATTGGCATGTAATTTCAGTTCTCCTCATCTCGTGGTGTCAACTGCATCAGAAAGACTAGAATGAGTATATAACACACATGAAATTTAATATATAAATTTATATTTAAAATTTAATATAAAACAGCGGCAGAATAAGACTTGACAAAAAGTCTCAGACTGCCGCTGTTATTGGACTAACGTATAGTGGTTTCCCGTTGAGTTAGTTCACTTGTATGCTTTTCAATATGTCATTGAATTCAGCTTTGGCTTGTTTGCTAATCTTAGCCGGATAAGTTGATACCAAGGTATAGATTTCATTATTTTTCTCGAATAGAATCATTTGAAAAATGAGCTTTTCATCTGTATCGTTCAAAGTATAGGTCAACTGCTTCGCATTGATTTTCCCTGCCTTTACGGACTGCTCCGTGATTTTCGCTACCTTCTTCTCCGTTATATCTTTTTTAACATAGCTGACATATTGTTCGAAGTTCATATCTAACTCACTCTTACTATAATGCCGAATGAGCAGCATATTCTTCTCGGGCGAGATTAAAAAAAGCTGGTGATCTCCTGCATCCTCCATGGAAGAAGTTAAGTCCTGCCAATCCTCGTAGCCGGTGATTTGGATTTTTTTGTCCTTGGTTGCAAAGGGCTGCCTGGTAACTATTATGGCGGTCTGAATCTCCGCCAGCCAGTTCACCTTCGCATCCGCTGCTTCGCCGATGAAACGCAATGGTACGTAGGTGCTGCCCTTGATGTTAGAAGGAGCTGCTGTCAGTTTTTTCTGATGGCCATTGATCTCTGCCGTAGTTGAACCCACCTTAAGCTTGATGAGCGTACCCGGTTTGCTTCCCCTGATCGTTTGCGTTTTTGGCTCCCATTCAACTTTCAGTCCGAATGCCTCGAACATAGCGCGGAACGGAACCATTACAGAACCATTTTGCAGGATGGGCGGAGCTTGGAATGTAATGTTCTCCCCATTCAACTGCACTATGATGTCGTCAGGAACTGCAGGTGGTATTGGTTCTTTAACATCTTCATTTAGCACTTTCACGCCTTTGGCAGCGAGTTCGGCCATAATTTTCTTTGCATTCGCATTCAAAGGATTATTGCTGAGCGATACCTCCTTAAGCTTCGGAAGACTGGTTAAGACGCTAATGTCCTGGACGAGGTTATTCTCGAAATATAAATGCTCCAGTTCCGGGTGATCTCTTAGCAGTTCAAGCGACTGGATTTGATTATCGTTAATGATTAACCACTTCAGCTTAACTAATGATTGAACTGGCGTCAGATCCTCAAGCTGGTTATGGCCGACTAACAAATCTGTTAAATGGGATAATCCCGCCAGTGCATCAAGCTGCTCTATGTTGTTCGAATCAAGATTAAGCTGCTCCAGTTGGGACAACGATTGCAGCGGCTCAAGCCCAGTGATCTGATTGCCATTCAGAGCCAGGAAGGTGATTTTATGTAGGTTTTGAAGTGGCTCAATATTGGTAATACCAAGCCCTGGGAGCATTAGGCTTTTTACATTAACTGCATACTCCAGTCCGCTTAGACTGGTGATTGTCTGCTCAGGATCACTGGGATAGAGTGATGTTATGGCCTGTAGATCCTCTTTTGTAATGGGGCCAGCCGGTTTCTTAATCTCAACTCGAATCGCTTGTTCCAGATTCTTGTCCGGGATTAGAGAGGCTTCTGCAAATACGGATGGAACGGAGATGAAGCATAGCAGGAAAGCAAGTACAGTGGTTGACACAAATTTGATCGTCTTACACAAAATAAATTCACTCCTCGAATTGTCATAGTGACTAGATTCGACATTCGTATGCTTTTTCCTGTATTCCAAAAAGGCACCCCGCAGACAGGGTACCTAAGTGGATATGCGGATATTGCGCATGGAGTGTCTGAAACCCTCAACATCTGTGCCGCGCTACCAGAGGTGGTGCTTAGGCCTCCAACTCCTCGGAAGTCCAGTGCAGCTGGACACCGAGCGCAATCAGCTGCTGTTGATAGGCCTGAAGATGCTCCGCCGAAGCCCTGACCGCCGATGGTTCGACTTGCTGGCGGATGGCATAAGCTGCGAGCGTTCCCGCCGCTTCCCCGATATTCCATTCGGTCGGATGCAGGCGGTAGCAGCCGTTGGCGATCTGGGTCATGGATATATTTTTGCAGGCCGGAAGCAGGTTCTTGACCCTTACCGGGATTAGTGATCCGAGAGGAATCTCATAGGGATGGTTCGGAATATAAAAGGTCCGCTGACTCACTGTGGTCGGATGAAGATCCAGATGATAGCTGCCTACCCCCACACTGTCCTCATAACGCTTGGGCCCTGCCGGTCCGCGCAGCTCCTTGCTCACATCCTGCTCGGCTATCGTGTACAGCCCGCGGATGCGCCGGGATTCCCGGATATACGGGGCCTTGGCCAGCCCGTCCTCGGTGCCGAGCACATCCCCGCGCAGCCGTACGCCCGGATAGCCCTGCCCGCCATCCAGGCGGGGCGCTTCAGTCTGAAGCCAGTACACGAGCGAGAGGGTAAGCTGCCGCGCTCCCTCCAGATGCCGCTCCCGTTCCTCCAGCGATACGCCGATAATGGGTCCGGCATAATAATCGTTCAGTGCCCAGTTCAGCAGCGTAACTTCGCCGTCATTCAGCGGCTCGATCCAGATGGCCGGGTCCACGATCCGCCGGTAATCCCACAGGGAGACAATTCCCTGCTCATTCGGGAACATCGTGAACTGCTTCAGCTTGGTCGTATCGTCGGCATCGGAAGCGAACCAGCTTAAGATCGGATACTGTGAGAACGATGGGACATATTCGCGCCAGTAATCATAATCTTTTGGCCGGGCAATTGTGTAGTCTCCGCCCGGAACATAGTCCACCGCCGCCACATGGGTAATCGACTGCATGTCGAGCGGGTCCGCTGTCTCCAGCGCATGTGGCTCTCCCGTCTCACTGCGGGCTTCGGCCCCGCTGACATGCTCCACTCCGGCAAGCGGCAGCAGATCGCCACACTCCGTGGCATCCAGATAGTAGTCTCCGTGCAGCCGGATCATGTTACCTTCCGGTCCCTGACGGACAGTAACGCCGGTTACATGATCGCCCTCGGTATCAGCCGTAACAGGTACCGTATGATAGAGCACCTCAATCCGTCCGGTGTTCACATAAGGGGCTAGCATCTCCTGTAGCACGGCCAGCGCCACCTTCGGCTCATGCGCCAGACGGCTGACCCAGCCGTTGCCGGGGTTCAGCAGAGGATTGCTCCGGGCTTCATCCGTAAGCGGATAATTCCGCCTGTAGTACTCCCTGACCCTGGTGCGGAATTCCTGGTAAGATGCGGTACTGCCCGATTGCTCAATCCAGCGGTGCTCATCGGGCGGCACGGCCTGGGAGGTCAATTGCCCGCCCAGCCAGTCCGTCTCCTCCGTTATAAGCACCCGCAGCCCGGCCTTGGCTGCGGCCAGCGCCGCAGCCGTTCCTCCGAGGCCGCCGCCGATAATTACAAGATCTGAACGTTTCTCTTGTTCACTAGCCATGCTCCATCTCCTCCCTGCCGCGGCAGTTAGATCTGTCGTTCACTTTCGTCCCGGCGCAGCCGTTCCAGCGCCAGCCGGGCCGCGCCGAAGCAGCCTGCCCGGTTGCCCAGCTCCGCTGGCACGATCCGGTCAGCCAAGCTGCCCGCCTTCCCGGCCAGCAGCGGCCACCAGACGGCGCGGCTCTGAATGACGCCGCCGCCGATAATGATCAACTCGGGGTCTACCGCCGCCCCGATATTAGCTGTCAGCAGCGCCAGATCCGCTGTGAAGCGCTCCAGCACTGCCAGCGCTGCCGCGTCGCCAAGCTCCGCCGCTGCCACAATCTCCCGGCCATGCGTATACACGCGGCCGGTCTCCTCCATTGCCAGCCGCAGCAGCGCCTGGCCGGACACATATTGCTCCGCGCAGCCGCGCTTGCCGCAATTACAGAGGCGACCTCCCGGCACCAGCACGCTGTGCCCCCAGTCGCCACCGCTCCAGGCGTACCCGCGCAGCAGCCGGCCTTCCGCCAGATTAGCCCCGCCGACCCCGGTGCCCAGGGTCAGCATGACCAGGCTCGGCCTGCCGCGTCCCGCGCCCAGCCAGGCCTCGCCCAGCAGCGCCGCGTTGGCATCGTTATCGGCCGCCGCTGGCCGTCCGAAGGCAGCCTCCACCGACTGCGTAATCTGCACGCCTTGCCAGCCGGGCAGATTACCGGTGGCGTAGACCACCTCACCGGTATCCGCATTGACCCGGCCCGCCGAGCCAATTCCCAGCGCTTCCACGGCAGGATGGCCTGCCAGCAGCTCCTCCACCAGACTGTGCAGGTGGCCGAGAATAACCTCCCGGCCCAGCCGGGCCTCCGTGTCGCGCCCGGCTTCCGCCAGAACCGTCCCCGCTTCATCGACCACAAGCCCCTTGATGCCTGTCCCCCCGATATCCACGCCCACTACTTGCCGCATCCGCACCGCCTCCACTACTGCGTCTTTCTGTATGAAGCGGAAACGGCCTCACCTTCCTTTTGGGAACGGTGCCGTTTCAGCTCTTAAGTGTCACCTCATGTTGCTCCATCCGCCTGCTTTCTGGCGGCATACAGCATTACCATGAGGAACAATAATACTCTTGGTTCTATTTGTATTCGGTTTTTCGCTTACATTTGGCCCATACGCCTTCGACCAGCACATTCCGGTCTCCCCAATTTCCGCGCATCACCCACTTACGCTGGATTCAGGAGCATTAGTGCACCTCATATCCGCGCATCGCCACATTCTATTCAGTTTTCCGCATACACCCGGCCCACGCGCCCACGAACCAGCACACTAATTTCTCCCGTCTTAATAAATCCGGTCAATGACTGCCCGGGCGGTCCGCTCCTTCATCCGCTTGGTCTCTTCGGCATTCAGGCGCTCCAGCCCCTGGCAGAGCAGGTCGATAATGAACAGCTGCGAGACCTTGGCCCCTACGGAGCCGCCTTCCAGTGGCGATTCCTTCCCGGCCGTGAGCAGCACGATGTCGGCGATAGAAGCGATGGGCGACTTGGCATAGTTCGTCATGGCAATTACTTTGGCCCCATTCTGCTTGGCCTTCATCAGCATGTCGTTCGTATCCAGCGTGCTGCCCGATACACTGATGCCAAAAGCCACATCGCCCGGGCCCATCGTCACCGCCATCATCGACTGGATATGACTGTCGGCATTGGCTTCGACCCGCCGTCCGATGCGCAGGAAGCGGTTCTTGGCATCCAGAGCCGTGATGCCCGAAGAACCTACGCCGAAGAACTGGACATACCGCGCCTGATCCAGCGCGCCTACAGCCTGTTCTAGCTGCTCCCGGTCCAGCATACCGAGGCTTGATTGCAGCACGCCAACCATCAAGGCATACAGACGGTCAGCGTAATCTCCCTCGCCCGCCCCCTGCTCGCCATCCGCCGGGGTCTGCCGCTTCGGCAGCCCTTGGGCCAGCATCAGCTTGAAATCCTGGTAGCCCTTGAAGCCAATTTTGCGGCAGAAGCGCATAACTGTGGTCTCGCCCGTTCCGGCAAAATCGGCCAGCTCGGTAACAGACAGATAGATCAGATTGTCCGGATGCTCCAGCACACACCGGGCCACCTTTTGTTCAGACTTGGTCATGGACGGATAATACGTGTTGATCCGGTCATTCATTTCCATTACGGTTCATCCTCACTTTTCTTGCCGCTGCTGCGAACGGCCGGGTAATCAGCTGCGGCCGGGTAATCGCCGAGCCTACCACCACCGCGTAGGCTCCCAGATCCAGCGCTGCTTCCACCTGGGCGGGCTGACTGATCCGGCCTTCGGCAATGACCGGAATCTGCAGACGCCGGGCGGCCTGCTCCAGCAGCTCCAGATTCGGCCCTTCCTGCTGCCGGGAATACGGTGTATATCCCGATAAGGTGGTCGAGACACACCCGACCCCAAGCGATTCGGCATATAGCGCTTCCTCCAAGGTGGAGATGTCCGCCATGGAAGCAGCCGGGCTTGCGTTCAACAGGTCTATAATCTGCTCCAGCGTACACTTCTCCGGCCGGCTCTGCCGGGTCCCGTCGAAGGCGATAATATCCGCCCCCGCCTCCAGCAGCTCCTCAACCTCTCTAAGCGTAGGGGTGATATAGACGGCGGAATCCGGGTAATCGCGCTTCACGATACCGATCACAGGCAGCGGAACCGCCTGCTTGATCGCCCGCACATCCGCCGCCCCGTTCGCCCGGATGGCGACGGCCCCGCCCTGCGCTGCCGCCACGGCCATGCGGGCCATAATCTCCGGCCCGTGCAGCGGCTCGTCAGGCAGCGCCTGGCAGGAGACAATCAGCCCCAGATGCAGGTGTTCCAGTATATTATTGCTCAGGGTCCCCACCCTCTCTCCTTATGTTATATAACTATCCCGCCCTCACGAGGGCACATACTCTACAGACAAGCCCACCTCGAACATCCGGTTCCAAGGCATATAGCAATCGGTGATCTTAACACACCCAGCAGAGCTGTCAATCCGCACAGCCAGCTCCTCACTCAGCCGTTCCTGTACACGGGCAGCCACACGGCCGCGCGGTCCATCCAGCTCATATTTGCCGAAGCCCATCTCCTGCACCGGACCCTCACTGAGCTCTCCCCGCACTACTGAACAATAGCATACATCTTCGGCATAGCGGAGCGCCAGGAAATCCAGATGCCCTTGTGTCCGCCCGCAGATGAGATAGATCATTGCCTGCGAGATTACCGTTCCAAGCGAGTTGGAGCTGGTATTCCAGGCGGCGTATCCGGCGAGATCGAACAGCATGTTCTTCTGCCGCAGCATTTTGACCAGCTTCTGGTCTCCGCCATTGGCATAGCCGACATCCGCAACAGCTACCGGCATCCCCTTGCTCCGCAGCAGGTAGTCCCCGTACTCTACAAGCTCCATCAGGTTCCGGTACACATCATAGCTGTGAAAAGCGTGCTTCTGCGACACCGCCTCCTCCATCGTCTCCCCCGGTGTGCTGATCAGCAGCACCAGATCCGCCTCGGCAGCGCTGGATGCGATCAGTCCGCCTGCGGCCAGGATCTGATATTTCAGCGTCTCGTAGAAGAAGCGGTCCTCGAACAGCGGAGTCACGAACGCCCCTTGTATAGAAGACAAGCGCGGATAGATCAGCGGCGTACGCCCTTCGGACTTGTTCATCATCCGGGCGAGCAGTGTGCAGCCTACTTCATCTGCGCCCGGATACATATAGACTTTAAGCTCCAGGTCAAGCGCCGTGATCCGTGCCCGCACCTTCTCCTGATCCTTGGCGGTATGCCCATACGGGGCCGAATCATCCTGCGGAACAATCATGAAGTCGATCACCCCTTCGCGGACCAGCTCCAGCGCCAGCTTATTCGCTTCAATATTAATCGCTCTGCGGCCGAGATAATCCTGCAGCACCTCTGCCGGGAGCACCAGATCAATGTCGGCCAGCTCACGGATCTCCTCATCCGTGGCAATGCCCAGCTCCAGCCGGTGGCCGATGAAGCCCTTGCGGAAGATCTCCCGGCCCCAGTCTGCATAATAATCCGGCTCTTCGTCTGACAGCGAGTATTGCGGACAGCGCATAATGAGCTGGAACGCATACAGCTTAAGCTGCGGATAACGTCGCCGGATCTCCCGCAGCCGTTCCAGCCGTGCAGCCAGCTCGTCAAGCTCCAGCTGATGCAGCCGTGAAGGAATAATGCCTCCGTAGAGCAGTGTATCCAGCGCGACCACCGCACCGTCCGCCCCTGCACAGCCCGCCTCGAACCAGGACCATAACGGTTCAACAGCTCCAGGGCGCTTCTTCAGCCCCATAATTTCACTGGGGGGCCGCTCCACGGCATATTCCGTCTCCTTGGCCAGCAGGTAAGGGAATTCATAATTGCAAGGCCGCTCATCCAGTGGAACAACGATCAGCTTCTTGTGCTTAATCATTTCCGGTCTCCTCCTTGATCTCCTCCGGCAGCTCGATCCCCAGAGCCTCAGCTGCATGTACGGCCGGGTCACTGCCCAGACGCACCCCATAGCTGCGGCAGGTCTCCAGGCGCTGGAGCACCTCCGCCTGTGCCTGCGGGTTCAACGGGTCCGTGAGCTGCCTGCGGACAGCCCGCCACAGCACGGCATCCGCGATGGCCCGGCGCAGCCATGGCCCTGCTTCTTCTATGAACTTGGCGTTCTCCAAGCCGCCAAGCCGCACGGCAGTCTGCTCCAGCCGGTTGAAATAGCCATCCAGCCACGCCAAGTCCCGGCGTGCAAGCGCATCGTCCAGCTCCGGGTATCCGCCGGAATACAGGCGGCTGTTCAGGTTCTGGAGGCAAAAGAACATCATGTCCTCTGCAAGCTCTCCGGCGAATTCACGCACGGACAGCTCCCAGGACAGCTCCGCCATGTAGCGCTCGCTGTTCCACATGTAGTGGGACATAGTGGTGAGCGTGATTTTGGAGCATTCCCACTGGTTCATGGGATTGGCCACAACGGCGGTATGCCCCAGCTGACCGAGCCGGGAGCTGCGACCGCGCACCGGATCGAGGAACAACCGGTCCTTATCACAGTCATTCACCGGAATATTGTCCCACAGCCACAGCTCATGACCATAATAGCCATGGTTATCCTCCGCATGCTTCCGGCCGATCTCCGGGGCGAAGACGAAATAACCGGTCCAGAATACTTTGACAGCAGGATGAAGCTGCTCCCGGATATCCCTCTTATACTCGGTGTCCCAGTATGACCAATACTCCGAGGGGCACATCGCCAGGGTGAAGTGCGGCAGACATCCGGCTAAGTAATCATAGACCCGGTTCGTCACATAGGCATGGGCGGTCCCGGAGCGCTCCAGGAACTGCTTGTTGTCACCTTGCAGCACATAATCAATGTCATCCATTAATAGCGCGAAATGCCGTACGCCAACCGCAATCATGGCCCCCAGCTTCTCCTCCAGCTTCGCGAAGTCGCCTTGGCTGCGGAATTCCAAATCATTGCCCGGACTTATACAATAGTAGAAATCCACCAGATGCTTGTCGCATTCCTGCTTCAGCTCATGAATCCCGGCGAAGATGTCGTCCGGGTACGGCTCGCGCCACAGCTCCCGGTGATAGGGATCATCCTTCGGCGCGTACATGAAGGCGTTCATCCGGTGCCCGCCCATATACCGGACGGCATCCATACGGTCGGCGAAGCTCCACGGCACTCCGTAGAAGCCCTCAATAATGCCCCGCACCGCAAAAGAAGGCTCATCCTCCACCGTGACCACCGGCAGGCGGCAGCAATCCTCCTCCACGGTAAGCAGCCGCTTCAGCGCATCCAGCCCGTACTTCAACCCCCGCCGGTTAGGTGCGGCAAGAACCAGCTTCGCGTCCTCTCCAATCGTAAGGCGGTATCCGTCCGCAGCCAGTGTGCCGTCATATTCGAGCATCAGCTCGGCATTGCCCTTATCGGCGGTGGCTACGCCCGGTCCGGCCGGCTTCAGAATCACTATGTCTCCGCCTTCTGTTAGCAGCCCCGCTACATCCTGATTCATGGAATACCGTGAGGCCAGCTCACAGCGCAGCTGCGAGCCGTCTATTACCAGCTCTTTGCCTTGCGTATAATAATCGCGGAACAGATACTGACAGTCCCGTAATGAAATTCCCATGAAGCTATGCCTCCTTAGTTAGCCTTTAATCGCACCGGCTATGCCTTCCATATAATATTTCTGTGTGAACAGGAACACGAGGATGATCGGCAGCACCGAGATCATGGTTCCGGCGGCAATCCAGCCGAAGTTATAGGAGAATTGTCCGTTGAGATACGTAAGTGCCGCCGCGAGCGGATACTTCTCCGGGTCGTCCAATACGACAATCGGCCACAGGAAGTTGTTCCAGAAGGCCATGACCTCAAGCAGGCCAATGACCGCAATCCCCGGCTTGACGAGCGGCATCACGAGCTGAATGAAGATCCGCAGCTCGGAGGCTCCGTCCATTTTGCCCGAATCGCGGATATCTGCCGGAATGCCCAGGAAGGTCTGCCGCATCAGGAAGATATTGAACACGGACACCGCAGCCGGAAGCACCACGCCGAAGAACGTATTGCCCAGCTGAAAAGCCTGAATCGTCAAATAATGCACAATCATGGCGGTAGCCGACGGAATAATCATGGTCGAGATCAGCAGGGTGAAGACCAGGTTCCGCCCTTTGAAGCGGAAGGCCGCCAGCGGATACGCCGTCAGACAGGACAGCAGAATGTTGAACACGACTCCAAGCAGAGTGATGATAACAGTATTCAGAATGTAACGCGGGAAATTCATGAAGTTCCACACCTGCACATAGTTATCGAACGCGATGAAGGTGGGCAGAATCGCCGGCGGGTTCGCAAACACGTTGCGCCCCGGCATCAGCGAGACACTGAGCAGCCACAGGAACGGCCCCATCATGAACAGGGCAAGCAGGATCAGCAGAAGGTAGGTTATGAAATAACGCAAGCTACGCGGCATCAATAGGAATTCACCCCGCCTTTCCGGTTCAGTCTGAATACGAGCACACTAAGCGCCCCTACCATCACACTGACGATCAGCCCAAGCGCCGAGGCATAGCCGAAATTGAATTGCTCCAGCCCTTTTTGAAAAATATAGACGCTTGAGGTCAACGTGGATGTCCCCGGCCCGCCCTTGGTCAGAATGTAGACCTCGTCGAACACGCGGATCGCGCCCATGACCGAGATCAGAGTGCAGAACAGAATATGCGGGCGCAGCAGCGGAAGCGTCACATGCACAATCAGCCGCAGCGGCCCTGCCCCGTCTACCCTTGCGGCCTCATACAGGTCTGCCGGAATGCCCTGAAGTCCTGCCAGATAGAGCATCATATAGTAGCCGAGACCCTTCCACATCGTAATGAACATCAGGACATACAGCGCCGTGCTGCTCGTGGACAGCCAGGAGACCTGCTCACTGATAATCCCTGCCTTCAGCAGCAGGTAATTGACAACTCCATTATTGCCGAGCAGCCAGCTCCAGATCAGCGCCACCGCCACCATTGAGGTTACGACCGGTATATAGTAGGCGGCCCGGAACATTTTGACCCCCGGAATCCGGCTGTTGACCAGAATGGCCATCAATATCGAAATAATCTGGATCACCGGCACAATCAGCACATACACCAGTGAATTCCACAGGGAAATCAGGAAATTATGATCCTGGAAGGCCCGGGTGAAGTTATCCAGACCCACGTAACTCGTCTCCGTAATGACAGAATAATCCGTCAAGGAGAGCGGTATCCCGTAAATAATCGGCCAAAAGGTAAACACTGCCAAGAACAGCAGCCCCGGCGTCATAAACGCCCATGCGGTAAAAGATTCGGACCGAAACCCCTTGTACACCCGCTCCACCTCCTTCTTCTTCAAATCACCCCGCAAAGTGCGTCTTTAGCTTCGGTGCTCACACAGGTACTCTGCAGGGCTTCAAAACATATAAACCGGGAGAGTTCTCCCTTCCTCTAGCAGTTCCGCAATCGTCGTTCAGGAACCCTGAGTGAGGATATTGTTCACTTCCTTCTCCACCTTGCTCAGCGTCTCCTTGATATCCGCGCCGTTCATCAGAATCTCCTGTAACCCCCGCGCCAGTGCAGAGTTGATATCTGCGGCGCTTGGTACGCCGACCATGTAATCGGTAGCTTTGTCAAGACTCTGCGAGGAAGCCACCTTGGCTTCGGCTTCCAGTGAGCCGTCAGAATCGGTGAAGAATGGATCTTCGATCGAAGCCCGGCTTGACGGCAGCGTGTTGGCGACCTTGGAGAAGGCTGTCTGGTTCTCGGCATTCGTAATGAAGGCGGCGAATTCCACTGCCTGCTGCGGGTTCTTCGACTTCTGCGGCACAACCAGATTCATCGAATTGGAGAGACGCAGGTTCGCCTTGCCTGTCGGCAGCGGGACCGCAATGGTATTCTTGTAGACATCCGGCGCAGAGGTCTTGATGAAGTTAATGAACGTTGGACCGGATAATTGGAAGGCCACCTGTTCGCCGGAGAAATACTGGATCTGCTTGCTGAAATCCGCGTCCTCCTTCAGCACTACGCCTTCCTTCATCAGGTCGCGCATCTGGGCGATCATCGCCTCAGCTTCAGGTGTGTTGAAGGCTGCCGCCGTCTTGTCCTCGTTCAGAATCGCAATACCGTCGATCGGGAACAGCTTGGAGACAAGCTGCTGGGCATATCCTGCAGCTCCGGTCTTCTCATGAACCTGGCGGGCCCATTCCACCAGCTCTTCACGGGTCTGCGGCGGGGTGGCAGGATCAAGCCCGGCCTTCTCCACCAGCTTTTTATTCATGAACAGTACTTCGGTGCCTGTATACCACGGAAGCGCGTAAGCCTTGCCATCGAACACTGTAGAATTATAAATGCCGTCAAAATAACTCTTCGCCTGCTCATCCGTCAGGTATTCGTTCAGATTGAGCAGCGCTCCCTTGCTGCCTAACTGGCTGGCGAACTCGGTGTTAAGATTCACGACATCTGGGCTCTTGCCGCTCGCTGTACTGGTTAACAGCCGTTGCGAAATGGCATCATAGGGATAGTCCTTCCACTCCACCGTCACCCCGGGGTGGCTGTCCTCATACTTGGTGATCAGACCATTGAAGTAATCATTGAACGTAGGCTGAAGCGCAATGGTCCAGAATTCAAGCTTCACCGGCTCCGCCGCAGCCGTAGCTTTGGCTCCCGTACCCGGTTCTCCGGTGCTTCCGGCATCCGGTGTACCCTTCGTATTGCCATTTCCTCCGCAAGCCGCAAGCAGCATAGACATGGTCAGCAGCAATGATACCGTGAAGCCCTTTCTGTTGGTTCCCACACAACATTCCCCCTCAGGTTTGGTGTAAGGCGAGCGCCCTGCCTGCGTCAGGATTCCTGACTTGTTGCTCCCTCTTTGCAATGAGTATATCAGAAATTTAAATTAAATGAAGTATTTTTCCAAAATTAATTTAAAAAAAGAAATAATTTTTCTTTTTGCATCAAGAATAATTTTTCAGGGCAGAAAAATTACAATTATTCTTCGGCAGGTTTGGAAGGATGAATCTGCTGAATAAGCAGTATCCCGTCATACTGTTCGCGCGGAATCATAACCTCGTCCAGGACGCCCCATGCTTTGGCCGTACGCGGTGTATACATCCATTCTGCCGCTGGGCTTAACACCGTATCTCTCAGGTTCATAAACTTCGCAGGACCACTGCCGTTGCCGCTGCCCAGAATATCCTCCAGGCTGCCCTTGTCATGCGGCTTGACCTGTTCCTCCTTGCCGTTGTTCTTGCTGGAGCTTCCTTCATAGGCATAGAGTCCGATCACATAACCGGCCTGCTTCAGAGACCAGGGGAGCATCTCCCCCATCGTCGGATAAGGGTTCTGGTCATAACCGAAGCCGTTATGCTCGGTAATCATCGTAGAGTTATGTTTGCGGATATGGTAGTTGTGGCCCCAGAGAATGATTTTCTCGTTCGGATATACGGTGTTGGCCAGCCAGGTGACATTCCCCGCCATCACACGGTCCCGTTCATAGCTGCCCTGCTTGACTTCCTGCTCCGGGTTGGTCCCGGCCAGCAACTTAACGATGTGCGGATGATAATTATCCAGCATATCGATCCGGTTCTGGAGGACACGCTCTATGGTCGGCACCAGCTTAGGCTGTTCGGGATAGATTCGATTTAGCTGAGCTTTGCGGTCTTTCACGAACTTTTGAAACACCTTGTATTTCCCCTTGATCTGCTCCTTCTGGGCATCGAACGCTGCAATGTCGTCAATCATATTCAGCTTCAGATACCAGCGTTCCGTCTGGGCAAAAGCCTTAGCCTTCTCCCTGTCCACTCCGGCAAACCATTGTTCTGCAAAGCTAATAAAATAGTCCGTCGTCGCCTGGGAGTCAAATCCGGTCAGAATCAGCGGATGATCCGTACGGCTCTGCTCTGCTATGTACTCGAACAGCGGCAGATTCTCCTCTACCTGCCATACGCCGTAGACAGAGTTCTCCATCAGTTCCTGAGGCTTAAGCTGATCTGCCTGCGCATACGCAGCCGCCGCAGCCGCCAGATTGGACTCAAACGCGATGACGTTATATCCCAGCTTCTCATGCAGGTACTTAATTAGCCGCACCTTCACCGCGTTATATTCGGCTGCTCCGTGCGAGGCTTCACCCAGGCTCACAAGCCGTTTATCCGCCAGCACCTGCTGAAGAAAGGCCAAGTCGGCGTAGGCGTCTCCTTCCTTCGTGTGAATCTGGTTAATGGTGTTCGCGCCGGAGCGGACACTCTCCTTCCAGACGGATTCTGCGGACAGCGTGAGTGGCGTGTCTGCTGCGGGTGCGCCTGACATATAAGCAGCTTGCCCGGCAGGTATTGCCCCGAAACTGCATACGATTGCGGATAATAGAACTTTGCGGATCAATGAATTCATAATGTAACCCCTCTCCATGTGTATGAAGATGAGCTTATCATCTGAAGGTTAAAACGAGCCTGCGGCCAAGTTTAAAATTTAGTTAAGAGGTGTGTCTTTATCGTCAGGAGGTGGCGGGCCGAATGTAGAAGAAAAACCGAACACATTGGGCAGACGCAGGGCGTTTGGACCAAATGTAGTCGGAAAACCGAACACAATAGGCGTGGCGGAGGCGCGTGGGCCGAATGTGGGCGGAAAACCGAACACATTTGGCGGGCGTGAGGGTGTGCGGGCGAGATGCGCTGGCTTATATAGCGAAACGTTCACCAAGTGCAGATGCCGTGCTTTCTCCGAACAAAAAAGCTGCCTCAATCAGCCACTTTATGGCCTTTGAGACAGCTTTGTGGACAAGCCCTTTCGCTATACGCGCTCTTATTGCTGAATCGCTTTGAACGACTCCGTCTGCTTGGTAATCCCCTGCTCCGCCGCAAACCGCTCAATGCTCGATGCGCCGAAGAAGCCGTGGATGCCCTTCGTCCGCTGGATGACATATGCCGCGTCCTCCGGCTCGGCAATCGGGCCGCCGTGGCAAATAATCATAATGTCCGGGTTCACCGCCCGTCCGGCTTCGATAATCGCTTCGATGCGCTCTACACAATCATCCAGGGTCAGCGCGGTTACCGCGCCTATGGTCCCTTTGGTCGTGAGGCCCATATGGGCGACCAGAATGTCGGCCCCTGCCTCCGCCATCGCCCGTGCCTGTTCGGGGTCGAACACATACGGGGTAGTGAGCATATCCAGCTCATGGGCGATACGGATCATTTCCACCTCCAGGCCGTAGCCCATCCCGGTCTCCTCCAGATTTTGCCGGAATACGCCATCAATCAAGCCGACCGTAGGGAAATTCTGCACGCCGCTGAACCCCTGCTCCTTCAATTGCTTGAGGAATACCTCCATCACCCGGAACGGGTCGGTGCCGCATACCCCTGCCAGAACGGGCGTATCCTTGACAACCGGTAACACCTCAGAACCCATCTCCACCACAATCTGATTGGCGTCTCCATAAGACAGCAAGCCTGCCAGTGAACCGCGTCCCGCCATTCTGTACCGGCCGGAATTGTATACAATCAGCATATCTGCTCCGCCTGCCTCACTGCTCTTGGCCGTAATCCCAGTGCCTGCCCCGACACCAAGAAGAATCTTGCCCGCCTTCACCTCTTGCTTGAATCTTTCCATAATCTCCGCTCTGGTCTGCTTATTCATCCGTAGCTCCTCCTTATTGTGTGGTTCAGGCATTTGCGGCCTGCATCAGGTCGATCAGCTTCCGGGCTGCCGCCTCTGCAAAAGCCGGATCATTAATCTCAAGCTCCAATTCGATCAGTTCAACCCGTGAGCGGTCCACCTGCCGGCGCAGGGTATCGAACAGCATCCGGTCCTCCTCGGGACCATAGAAGGGCTGTCCCTCCACATCAATGGCTGAAATGCCGCGAAGCGGCAGCATAAGCACCGTGTTCTCCGTTGCCATATTGAGCTTCTCCGCCAGCTTCCTGCCGAGCTGTTCATTCTCGGCAACGGTCGTCCGCATCAGTGTAACCGTCGGATTATGGTGGTAGAGCCTGCGATCCTTGAACTTCTCCGGCACACTATCCGCCGGACCGAAGTTGCACATATCCAGCGCGCCCACCGAGACTACCTGCGGAATACGGTTGCGGCCAGCGGCCTCCAGGCGGTGCGGTCCTGCATTCAGGACGCCGCCGATCAGCTCATCCGCCCATTCGGTCGTGGTTAAGTCCAGCACCCCTTCAATGAAGCCCGCTTCAATCAGCGCCTCCATCGATTGTCCGCCGATTCCGGTTGCATGGAATACCAGCACCTCGTAGCCGCGCTCCTCCAGGTACTTGCGTGCCTCGGTCACACAGGGCGTGGTCACTCCGAACATGGTGGCTGCTACCAGCGGCTTTTTCTCCGGTTCATAGTCTGCTTCGAACAGGAGCATGCCCGCGATGGCAAACATCGCATTGCTGAATATTCTCGTTGAGATCGAATTGAGGCCTGAGACATCCACCACTGACGGAATCATCATAATATCGCTGGTGCCGACATAGGGGGCAGTATTTCCGGATGCAACCGTCGATACCAGCACCTTCGGTACGCCGATCGGCAAGGCTCTCATGGCAGGTGCGACCAGTGAGGTTCCGCCGGTTCCCCCGAAGGAAATAATGCCGTCGAATCTGCCCTCCCGGTATAACCGGGGAACGAGCTGCTCCAGTCCCTTGGACAACACCTCTGTAGCTAAAGCGCGGTCCTTCTTCGCGGCAAGCTCATCCAGCTCCATCCCGGCGGCGGAAGCGACCTCCCGGTTCGATACCTCGGGAACAAAAGCCGGCTCGAATACGCCCGTATGGATCATCAGGGCTCTGAGGCCAAGCTCCTCTGCAAGCTTCTTGATGTACAGGTACTCCTCACCCTTCGTATCAAACGTTCCAGCTATGGCGATAGTCTTCATTCTGCTGCCTCCTTGTATACGAATCATAGATTCATCATACCGGGCAATCTTGCTGATGAAAACGCTTTTATGTTCTATGTTTTTGTGTTTAGGTTAGATTGGTACTGTTTGGGCGGGCAGCCCATCAGCTTTTTGAACATTCTGCTGAACTGGGCATAATCCGGGTACCCGACCATCGCGGATACCTCGGATAACGGCAGGTGCGGAGCCTGGAGCAGGATGGCAGCCTTTTGGATACGGAAGCCGACCAGATAGCTCTGGAAGCTGCAGCCTACTTCTTTTTTAAATAAGCTGCTCAAATAACTGCGCGACACATGCGCCACCTTGGCCAGATCCGCGAACACCACTTCCTCGCTGTAGTTCTGGGCGACATACTCTTTGACGAATTCTACGTAATCATAATGCCGGGTGATGCCGCTGAGCATTTTGACCATAAGATCATCCTCATCCAGCTTGCCCAGGCGCTTGAAATCACGGGTAATGGCCGTGAGCGACTGCTCGGAGGGAATGCGTTCGAAGGCCGAGCCGCCGATGTAGCCCATAATCTCCGTGTTGCCGCTGTACATGTACTGGACATCGACAGGAGTCTTGACCGGACCGCCGTAGATCATCTGGATCACCTCCGGCTTAACCTGCCCGCAGGCGGCGAAGATGCGCAGTGCCTTTGCTTTGGCAGCTTCCAGGGAGACGACCTTCCTCGCCCCCAGCAATCCGCCTACAGTCAAGCCGAGATGCACACAGATCACATCCGCCCCCGCTTCCGCCATCCGGACCGCTTGGGATTCATCGAAGACGAAGGCCACCGTGAATAGCTCCTTCTGATGCGCCAGACGGATCGCCTCAACCTCCTTGTCATAGCTGATGCCGTCTTCCTCCAGCGCCTCTCTGAACATCCCGTCAATCAGTCCTACGGTCGGATAATTATTGATACCTGCGAAGCCGCTGGCCTTGATCACTTCTATGTACTCAGCCATATCTCTGGTAGGGTCATTCGCGTCCAGCCCGAAGAGCACGGGTGTATGCCTCACCAGCGGCACGATCTCTCTGGAGGCAAAATCCATCACCAGCTCATTGCTGTTGCAGAACGGCAAGAAGCCCGCTAATGAGCTTCTCCCCATCTGCCGGAACTTGCCGGAGTTGAGCAGCAGGATGAAGTCCGCTCCGCTCTCAGCGGCTACTTTGGCGGTGATCCCCGTGCCTGTCGAGACGCCGATAATGTGGTTGCCTTCGCGCAGCTGTGCCTGGAGACGTTCCAGAATGGCAGTCCGGTTCAACATGAATCCCTTCTCTCTGAACATGTTCTCTTCCCGTCCATCTTACCATGGTCACTGGCTGGACAGAATCAGCAGAATATACAGCAGCAGGATTCCCCCGGCAACACCATCCATACGCGAATAACGCAGCACTCTGAAGGAGGTCCGCCCTTGTCCGTTCCCGTAAGCCCTGGCCTCAAGGGTCATAGCAAGCTGCTCCGCCCGCCCGATCGTGGTCGCAAGGAGCGGAATGACTAACCGCAGACAGGCCTGAATCCGCTGACGGCCCCGGAGCGCCCCGATTTCGTACCCCCGTGCCTTCTGGGCCAGCAGAATGCGGTCCAGCTCCAGGCTGATGGTCGGAATGAAGCGGATTGCCAGCATAACCATCAGCGCGAAGGCTTCCACCGGAACCCCCAGGCGGGAGAGCGGCTTGCAGAGCAGCTCCAGGCCTTTGGCCAGATCCAGCGGCTTCGTGGTCAGTGTCAGGAGCAGGGCGAACGAGACCAGCAGCAGAATCCGCCACAGGGTGAAGATTTCCGTCATGATTCCGTCCTGGTTCCGGTTGAACACAAGATGATAGACCAGTGGCAGCAGCAGGAAGAGGAGTACCGGCCGTAAGCCTCTAAGGTACAGGCGAAGCGGGATGCGGGATAATAATATGGCAGCGCCTGCGAACGCAGTCGCTGCCATATACATGTGGGGTACTCTAAGCTGCATACAGAAGAGGGTGAAGACCACAACGCTTAGCAGCTTGGTCCGCGGATCAAGCCGGTGAATGACCGAGCTTGTGTGGATATACTGACCCCAACCGGTGGTGGTGGTCATGTCTCCCTGCCTCTGCTGAACCAGACGGATCTGGCCAGCTCCATCACATCGGCTTCCCGGCAGCTTGCAGGCTGGAGCCTCCGCCCGGATAACCGCTCCAGGAGTCTTAAGAGCTGTACCTGCTCGGGCAGAGGCAGCCCTGCCTGCTCCATCAGTTCAACCCGCTTCAGGAATAATTCATGAACCCCCATATGTCCCAGGATGCACCCTTCATTTATAAGAATCACCTCATCCGAATATTCGGCTACATCCTCCATTTGATGCGAGATAAAAAGCACCGTCCGCTGCTTCTCCTGCTGCCACCTTCGGAGCCGGGAGAGCAGCTCCCTTCTGCGTCCGGGATCAAGCCCTGCCGCCGGCTCATCCAGAATCAGCAGCTCTGGGTCCGCAATCAGCACAGAAGCGATAGCCACCAGCCGCTTAAGCCCTCCGCTGAGCTGGAACGGGTTCTGCTGAAGCAGCGCTGCGGGTATCCCCGTCTGTTCCATGACGGTATGAATCGCTTGCTCTGTGCTTGCCTGCGACACCCCCTGCATGGTGAGCGCAAAAGCCAGCTCCTGTTCGACCGTCGCCGCAAAGAGCTGCTGTTCAGGATACTGAAAGACATAGCCGATCTGCGGAACCGCCTTCAGCCGGCCCTGGCGGTCTTTGGGCAGGGTCCGGCCGTTCCGTGTATATTCCCCTCTATAGAAAGGAACCAGTCCTTTGACCGCCTTGGCGAAGGTAGACTTCCCGGCCCCGGTCCGGCCGATCAGCGAGATCCACTTGTCTTCCGGCAGATTACAGCTTACAGCGTGCAGAATATCCCCGCCATCCAGCCTTACACTTACATCCGTTAACGCATAGCCCATAATTGTTCGATCGTCTCCTTCCAGTCCGCTTGCACGGGTACTTCCAGGTCTAAGGCTTGAAATAATCTGGCGGCAAAAGGAAGCTCCAACGGCTGCCCGGCGATAGTGTCCTTGCTGAACAAGCGGGCAGGCGGCCCGTCATAGGCTAACTCCCCGTGGCTTAGCAGCAGAACGCGGTCAGCGGCAAGAACCTCATCCATATGATGGGTGATGTGAATGATCGTCTGGCCTTGCCGGTGCAGGCGGCGCAGGAGCTGGAGAAGCTCCTGTCTGCCCTGCGGATCGAGCATGGAGGTCGCTTCATCTAGGATCAGAATGTCCGGCTGCATGGCTATTACCGCAGCGATGGCAGCCCGCTGCTTCTGTCCGCCGGACAATTGATGCGGCGCGGCGTCCTCGTAAGCCTCCATCTGCACGGCCCTAAGTGCCGCGCTGGCCCGGCGGCTCATCTCAGGCCTTGGCACCCGCAGATTCTCCAGCCCGAAGACCACTTCATCCAGAACCGATGCTGTGATGAACTGGTCGTCCGGGTTCTGGAAGACGAGCCCTGCCCGCTCGCGGATCTTCAAGAGATCTTCCCGGTTCAGGGTATTGAGTGTCCCCAGTCTCACCTCTCCCTTCCTGGGCTGAAGCAGCCCGTTCATCAGCTTGGCGGCTGTCGATTTCCCGCTGCCGTTTGCCCCGATGACGGCAACGAATTCTCCGGGATGAATTCCGAAGCTAAGCTGCCGGAGTACGGGCTTCTCCTGCCGGTAATCATAATCTACCCGGTCAAAAACCAGCATTGGCACGGCTCCTTCCTGTTCTGACTTCCGGGACGCCGGATTTATCTATAGGCTATGCCCTCTACAAGCACTGCCAGCCCCATCCCTCCGCCGATGCCCAGGGTTGCCAGCCCTCTGCGGTAGGGGTTATACAGCATCTCCGCATAGAGACGCGTCATCAGAATGGCCCCCGAAGCTCCAAAGGGATGACCCAGCGCAAGTGCGCCGCCGCCAAGGTTGACCTTATCCGGCGGGAGCTGAAGCTCCTGCAGCGAAGCCAATACCTGTGAAGCGAAGGCTTCATTGAACTCAACAATATCGACCTCATGGATGGGGAGGTGCTGGCGCTGAAGCAATTTTCGGACCGCCGGGACCGGCCCCATGCCCGGTAGCTGCGGATCTACACCGGCAGCCTGCGCGTCCACGAACCGGAGAACCGGGGTCAGGTTCAGCCGTTCGCATACCCCGCGTGACATCATAAGCACGAGTGCAGCACCATCGTTGAGGGGACAGGCATTGCCGGCGGTAACCGTCCCTCCTTCCACAAATACAGGCGGCAGCCTGCTCAGCTTCGTAAGGCTTGTATCCGGCCTCGGACATTCGTCATCCGTGATCACGGAGCCATCCATCCTGACAGGCACAATCTCCGCAGCGAATCTGCCTGTACGTCTGGCCTGGACAGCCTTGCGATGGCTCTCCAGCGCATAGCGGTCCTGCGCCTGGCGGGAGATTCCGTATTTCTGAGCCGTATACTCGGCAGCCCGCCCCATATCAGGGTCACCGAACGCCGCAGGCGTGAACGCTGCACGGGTATACAGCGTTGGCATTCCGCTTGGCGTGTCCGGCCTGAGCATCCGCCAGGGGGCCCGGCTGGTGCTCTCCACCCCGCCGGCGAGGAAGATCTCGCCTGCGCCGCTCTGGATCAGGCGCGCGGCCATAATAATGGCTTCGAGCCCTGAACCGCATTGCCTGTCCACGGTCACACCGGGAACCGTCTCAGGGAGTCCAGCTTCCAGCACCGCCTTGCGTGCGATATTCCCTCCGGGTCCGACTACATTGCCAATGATGACATCGTCAATCCATTCGGGAGGCAGACGGGCCTCATGGACCAGCTGCTGAATCAGCGGAGCCAGGAGCTGCTCAGGCTCCAGTGTACTGAACTGACCGCCGATTCTGCCGATCGGAGTACGCTTGGCCAGGACCAGAACGGCCTCCTTCATGTCAGCCCCTCCTCCGCCCGGCTCTTCATGAGCTGGCGCGCGATTTTGCCGGAAGCGGTGTAGAGAAATTCCTCAACGCTGATGATCTTCTTAGGCAGCTTGTAGCTTGCCAGATAAGGGCGGCAGTAGCTGCGGAGCTCCCCCAGCTTAGGCCGCTGCGGGCCGTTCCAGGCAATCAGCGCGATGACCCGCTCCCCCCAGCCTTCATCCGCGATGCCGCATACCATCACTTCCCGGATCGCCGGGTGACGCAGCAGCACGGCCTCCACTTCCTCGGGGAACACCTTCAGCCCTCCACTCTTAATCATGCTGCCTGCGCGTCCGGCCAGGCGCAGCCGCTGCACCTGATCCAGATAGACATAATCCCCGGTCCGCAGCCAGCCGTCCTTGAAGACCTGTGCCGTCTCTTCAGGCAGGCAGTAATATCCGGCGAACATCATATCGCTGCGGATATACAGCTCGCCAACCGTTCCCGGAGGAACCTCCACGGACTGCCCGTCACGGATGGATAAATGTACCCCGGGAAACGGCTGGCCGAGAGCATCCGGAGGCTCTGCTCCCGTAATCTCCAGATAGCTGATATAACTGGCCTCGGAGGAACCGTAATATTCGTAGAGCTTCGCCCCCGTGAACCTCCCGCGGCAGCGCTGTACGGAAGACACAGGCCACTTGCCGCCGGAGCTGATGATCGCCTGCACGGATACATTGGCGTCCGCTGCATCGGCATGGCGCACTAAGGCTTCGGCCATGGCGGGCACTACGAACAGAATCATTCCCGGCTGACGGGAGCAGAGCGACAATATGCGTGCGGCATCGAATGCCGGAAGCAGATGAAAGGTAGCCCGGTTGTACAGCGATTGCAGCAAAGCGAACAGTGACAGGGAGTGCACGAAGGGGCCGGGGGCAAGCACATGCTGCATCTGCTGCAAGCCGAAGGCCTGTTCCGTGGCCGTGAAGCTCCTGACCCAGGAGGAATGGGTTCGCCTATAGCCTTTGGGTACGCCTGTCGTCCCTGATGTATACCCGATGAACAGCAGTTGCGGATTCTCCTCTGCGGCAGCCTCCGGCTCGAAGCCAGCCAGCCAGGCTCTGTAGTTACCGGTTGACGGACCGCAGCCGAAGTTAAGCCGGGCAATCCCGCTGAAGGCGTGTGTCAGCTTCGCTTCATAACGTGCTTCATAAGTGATCAGCCCGGGTTCAACTTGCCGGATCACCTGCTCCAGCACCGCCTGCGGCCACATCGGGTCCAGCAGCACCGGTACGCACCCGGCGTAGATAGCGCCAAGCAGAAACTCGGCGAATTCCAGCCGGTTGCCGCTTAAGATAGCAACGGGTTGCTTCGTATGCCCTCCCTGGCGCAAGCCGCCCGCCACCTGCCGGACACGATTCGCCAGCTCTGCGTATGTAAGCCCTTCCTGACCATCCGATATCGCGATGCGGTGCGGAACCTGCTGCCCGCGCTCCAGAATCAGTTCTGCCAGATTCATGGCTGCTTATGCCCTCCTCTTGTCTTCAATTGGGCTGAGTGTTCTAAGCTGCATCGTGATTAAGGCTGCCAGCAGAGCCTTGATCAGATCGCCGGGAAGGAACGCGAGTGAACCGGCCAGCCCGGTCCAGAGCGGGGTATTCGTGATCCAGGCCATGCTGGACGCGCCAATCAGATTGACCAGCACGACGCCAAAAATAATGTTGGCTGCGAGCAGCTTCCAGGCCTGTACCTTCGGCCAGACGGCTTCAGCGCACCAGCCGATCAGTCCAGCCGCCAGCGGCCAACTGAACAGATATCCGGCAGTCGGCCCGGCGAGGACCGCCAACCCGCCGCGTCCGCCGGGCAGCACCGGCAAGCCAACCGCAACGAGGATCAGGAAGATGACGAGGCTAAGCGCCCCCATCCGCCGCCCCAGAAAACAGCCGGCAAGCATGACACCAAGCGTCTGGGCGGTGATCGGAACGGGAATGAAGCCAAGAGAAATCGGTGGAATCAGGGCAAGCACAGCAATAAGTGCGGCGAATAGGGCCGCGTAGACAAGCTCTTTGGTTCTCAAGTTAATTAACCTCCATGGAATAAAATATAGTGCGCGGGCCGGACTCCAGATGATCGGGTTCGGCCGACAAGCTGAATTATAAGGGAGGCCCGGACGATTGTAAACCATTAATTAATTAAGGTTTACAATCGAGTTATATTCAGTGCGGGTCCATCCTTCGTTTTTCTATTGGCGGCTGAGCGTGGTAATATACTTAGAGAGGTAGGATCGGAAAGTGATACTTTTGGAGGGTTATAGGCATGACAGTCAAAGAACATATTCTCGCCCTGCTGGACAGCCGCAAGGGTGAATACATATCCGGCGAGGACATCGCCGGGCAGCTATCCGTGACGCGCAGCGCAGTCTGGAAGGCCATCAAATCCCTGCAGACTGAAGGCTACTCCATAGAGGCTGTCACCAATAAAGGCTATTCGCTGTCGACTCAGACGGACATCCTGTCCGCCGCTGCGGTCGCCAAATATCTGGATGCCAGGGGGCGGCAGAAGCTGCGTCTTGAAGCGTTCAAGACCGTAGCCTCAACGAACGAGCTGGTGAAGATGCGGGCGGCTGGCGGCGAAGCGGAAGGCACCGTCGTTCTGGCGGAAGAACAGACGGCCGGACGCGGCCGGAAAGGCCGGCCGTTCTTCTCTCCCCCGGGCACAGGCATCTATATGAGCCTCCTGCTGCGTCCGAAGCTGTCTGCTGCGGATGCAACGCTGCTGACCACCGCCGCTGCCGTTGCAGTCGCGCTGGCCATCGAGCATGTCTCCGGCCTGGACACCCGGATTAAGTGGGTCAATGACGTCTTCATGAATGGCAAAAAGGTATGCGGAATCCTCACCGAGGCTTCCCTGTCCCTGGAGAATGAGTGGCTGGATTATGCCGTGCTCGGGATCGGGATCAACGTGGCGCTGCCCTCCGGCGGCTTCCCCGCCGGGCTGTCGGAAGTTGCAGCCTCTGTCTACGGGGAAGACAAGCCCCCGGGTGATCTGCGCAACCGGCTTGCCGCTGAAGTGCTGAACCGCTTCTTAGGCTATTATGAGCAGCTTAAGGACCGGCTGTTCCTGCCTGACTACCGGCAGCGCATGATGTCCCTGGGCAAGACAGTTATGGTCATTAAGGAGAATCACCAGCAGGAGGCCACCGCGATGGATATCGACAATGACTGCCGCCTGAAGGTCCGGTATGCGAATGGCGACGAGGAGTATCTCTCCAGCGGCGAGGTCCGCATTCTGCTGTAACACGCCAAAAAAACCACAACCCGCAATAAACGCCTGCGGGTTGTGGTTTTTTCCATTGCGGCTTAAGGCTTCAGTGCTGAAATTACGTGCTTCCCTGCGCCTGCTGGGTAGGGCCGTAATTGGCGGCTCCGGCGAAGTGAACATCTTCCGGGGCGGGATAAACTTTCGGGATGCGTAAATCGCGCTGATACAGTCTCAAGTGCTCGCCCCGGGGAGCTATATCAACGACATCACAGCCTCTCCATGATACCTTGTATTCCTCGCCGCGCACGATCTCCTTCACGGGTAACGTTTCCAGGGGATGCTCCAGCTCCACAGTGTCTCCTGCTCCTACATTGCGGATAACAAGCAGGCTCCCTTCCCTGACGGGCGTGCAGGCGGCTCCGTTAATCTTCATGCTGAGGTTCTGTCCCATCCATTCGTAGATCCGTACCGCCACATCACACGGACGCTTGGCTGTAATGGATATATAGCCCCAGTCGGGATAGCTCATACTTACCGCAGCTTCCTCCGTCTCCTTATCCACTGGCATATTGACGAGCAGCGTTCCATCATGGAATTCCACCGCCCGGTTCCATACCAGCTCAAGGGCCACCGGAGCCATACCGACACAGCAGCCCGCTATGGAGCGGAACTTGGACAACGACATCGAATTAACAAGCGAGCCGCCGGTGAAGCCGCCGATCATTCTTTTGTCAATCTCCCTGTACGTTATTCCTGCTTCGTCAGGCCGGGTGTTGTCAGTAACCACGTAGGAAGCTACCTTCAACTGATTCTCCACCAGCTGGTTCCGCGCATACAGGGTCATGTCCTGCCAATATTCCTCGTACCCGGCCAGGATCAGCTCGTTGGCGCATTCGATCATATCCTTAATGCAGCAGGTCTCGCAATGCTCCTCATGCTGGGGATGCCACTGGGCATATTCCGGCACCCAGCCGAAGGAGGAAGACAGGCTGCGGATATAATCATAGATCCCTTTGCCTGCGGTAATATACCGCTCCTTGCCTGTTACGCGCCCCAGCCGTACCAGACCGGAAGCTACCCAGCCTGCGGAATGAACATGGCCGAAGAATTCCATCCTGTAATTGAAATAGCGCGAAGGTCCGAGCAGGTGATTGGCAATGCCTGTAGCGAGATCAAGCGCCACCTCATCTCCGGTGATTTCATATCTGCGCACCAGGGAATGCAGGATAATGGCATTGCGGATTCCCTGCTCCCCGCGCCCCGTATGCCTGGACAGATCGAAGCCGCCGTCTTTCAGATACACATCATTGGGGAACTCATACAAGGGCTCCTGCTCCTCATAATCCCCCGACCAGAAGGTTCTGACCTTCCGCTCAATCACAAGAGAACGCATTCCCCTCACCAGCCCGGCCGCCCTCTTCTCAGCCTCCTCATCCCCGGGATCATTCTCCAGCATCCGGTTCAGCGCAGGAAGAATATAGCCCATTTCGTGAAAAGAACTATGGTTCGTATGCGTCCAAGGATAAGGCTCATGAAATCGCAGGCCGTGCTCCCCCCAGGACTTCATAAGATGACGGTAAAAGGATTGCTGCACCGCAGCGCCTTCCTCTGTCTTCAGCATTTTGCGCACCGCGTCTATGGCCTCATACCAGGAGCCGACCAGTTCCGCATCATCCACCCGGCAATGTGCGGCCTCGGCAGGTTTCTTATGCGGCAATACAAGCCAATACGGAAGATTGTCTTCCTGCTCATCCACCATGGAGGTCAGATACCCCAGCACAAGCCTGGCGTTGTGTAACGGCGTGAACTTTTCGTAAGCTTGACTCGACATGTTGTCTTTCCCTCCGCTGTTTATTCTCCGGTAACACTGACCTTGAAATCGTCGAAGTCGATAGACGCGTTAGCGTAGCCGTCAACGCCGAACAGTTGTCCGGTCAGTGTGCTGCCGCCGGTATGGCGGAAGGCGAAATCCGTAGCGGCCGGAACAGATTCATTGTTGATATAGACGCTGTACGTTTTGGCATCCCAGTTCGCTACCATTTTGATGGCATACCATGTGCCCAGCGTGAAGTCTCTCACCTTGACCTTGTTGGAGCCGCCATTTTGCACCAGGATTTTGCCCGAATCAAACGCGGTCACCATAGAGTAGTTGCCGGTACCGCTGTCATTTCTCACCATGGCGCCGTTGGCATACTGGAAGTTGCTGTTTAACCGGACACGGTACTCGATGACTATGCGCTGATTCCCCTCAGCATTAACCTCTCCCGCATAAGGCAGGAACAGGTTGGCTTTGCCCGATACCGCGGTTGTGGTCAGCCGCAGGAATTTGTTGCCCGCTTCCTCCCGGACCACAGCGGCGGCGCCGTTCGTCAGATCCTGCGCTGTAATGCCATAGGGGTATTTGCCTGCCGTATCGCCGGAGAAATCACGGTATGCCTTATACGTTATACCGTTCTGTGTGGTATTCAGCGAATTCAGCAGGGCGGCTTCCGCATCAGCGAGAGCGTTCACTTCTGCATTGAACTGCGCCTGGGTCAGCTCCGCATTACCGGCCAGCGCCTCCGCATGATCCACGGCGGCCACGAAGTCAGCATACTTGGCTGCACTATAATTGCCTGCTCCGCTTCCAAGCGGATAGGAGTTATTAGCCAGCTTGCTGCGAAGCTGATTCACGATCTCGTCCAGGCCATAACCCGGCACAACCTCTACAGAAATAGTGGAAATGAACTCCTCGCTGCCCACCTTGAGGGTCACCGGTACCTGAACCGTGCCAATGGTACTGAAGTCCAGCCCTGCCGTCTCGCTGTCAGTCACCTGGGCCTGAACGGTCTGGTTGTGGTAGACAGCATCCACAACGCCCGGAAGCGCCGGAGCCACGCCTGAAGGTGTCTTCACTGTTGAAGTGACCTGAATGGCTTCTGAAGCGGCAATGACCGTTATGCTGTAGGTGGCTTGCTTGCCCCCGGTTGAGGCTGTAATCAGAGCCGTGCCCGGTTGAACAGCATTTACCGTATGAGTTGCCGGATCGATGGCCGCCACTCCCGGATTGCTGCTGGTATACTGCGCACTCCCGGTTACATCCTGAACTTCATAATTGTTGTAATGTGCTGTTACCCGTAGCGGTGAACTGGTCTGGCCGCTGATCAGCACAGGCTCAAGCCCGGTGAGCGCCAAGGACTGTACTGTTTTCGGATCAGCCTTGACGTTAACTGCAGCGGTAGCAGTTCGGCCGTTATAGGAGGCGGTGATTGTTGCACTTCCTGCCCCGGCGGCCTTCACCTGATTCCCTGCTTGGATAACGGCTACGTTCGTATCAGACGAACTCAGGACCACGCCTGCCGTGACAGCAGAATAAGTTGTGCCTGTTACTGTATAGAGGGGCAGGCTGCGGGTCTCGTTAAGACCAAGCGTATATCCGGGAGCCCCGAACAGCAGCTCCGATGTATTAAGCCGGGATAGATCCAGGCTGTCAATGTCGGCCAGGTTATTCCCCTTGGTGAAGCGGAGGATATTGCTGCCTTGCGGCAGATAGATCTTCGCCGTGGAGACTCCCCAGCGGTTCGCCCCTGAATAGACAATGTTCATCGACGCTCCAGGCCCGCCGTTGACTGACAGGATATGGGAGGCATCCCCCGCATTCGCTGACCCGTTGCTATTGCGCACGGACAGCACATAGAAGCCCGCCTCCGGCACATTGACGCTGAACTGGGCGTAGTCGTTGGCGTTCGCCAGATTCGTGATCTTCATTCCGCCGGAGGCGGAGCTTTCGCGCCGGACTGCCGGGGACGAAGTGCCCGCCGGATCCTTTACGAGCAGAGCTTCTTCTGCTTCATAGCGCGTCCGGACCGGCTCGCCCGAGGGCAACGTTATCGGACTGTTCGGAGGGACCGGTTCTCCCAGGTTCGGCGTGTTGTCTGCGTTCCAGGAGAACTTCTGTGCGCGGACGTTACGGGTCCAGCCGGAGCCGGGCCAGCGGGCGGAATGATAAATAATCCAGTCCTCGGTTCCGTCAGGGGAGGTGACGATACTGTGATGGCCCGGGCCGAAGACCCCATTCGCGCTGGAGAAGAGCGGCTGATCATGCTTGGTCCAGGAGCCCGGATTCATCAGATCGGCGCTGATATTGGCGGTAATCAGACCGAGACTATAGCTGTCTGTCCAGCTTCCGTTAGCGGAATAGACCAGATTGATCTTGTTCCCCTTGATCGTAATCTGCGGGCCTTCATTAATCCGGCCGGGGGATGTCTCCCAGTCATACTCCGGTGTGGACAGGAGCACGCGCTGCGAGCTGATCGTCCATGGATTGCTCATTCTGGCGATGTACAGATTCTGAAAGCTTCCGTCTGTGTCCTCCCAGCCGGACCAGATGAAATAGTGCTGGTCGCCTACCGTCAGCACAGTGCCGTCAATTGCCCAGCGGTCTGTGGCATCGGTAATCTTGCCCTTAAAGGTCCAGCTTCCTGTCATCGGATCGGCACTGGCATTCTCCATCACATACATACGGTGGTTAGCGTTGGTTCCGTTATCTGCTGCAACGTAGATATACCATTTGTACTGGCCGTCCGTATCCTTGAGATAGTGCATCTCCGGCGCCCACACGTTGGAGCTGTACATGGTTCCCTTAACTGGTGACCAAGCCAGACTCCGCTCTCCTGCTTCAATGCCGGTGATGGTCTTCGACCTGCGGACCATCACTCCGCTGGCATTGACAAAGGTGTTGTAATAATAGCCGTCCGTGTGCTTGTATACCCAGGGATCGGCCCCGGTCTGCATGATCACATTGTAGAAGTCATTCACGTTCTCCCCTCCTTGTACAGCCACTACCGGTTCCGGTTGGACCGGCCCCGGCTCTTCCGCAGCAGCGATCCCTCCCCACTGCGGCAGCATGAGCAGTACTACGAGACCTAACAGCAGAGCTTTGAAGCCTTTCTTGGACAATTGCACTTCTTCCCCGGCGAATTTAACCGCTTTCATTTTTTCTCATCTCCTTTTCGCTTGAATGGTGACTCCGGCTAGCGTACTCATAATACCTTCCAGGAAGCATTTAAAAAATGTACTATCTTAAATGCTTTTGGTAACCGTTTTAGTTGTAAATACTTACAGCGTTGCGGCGAGCCAGGTCAGGTAACAAACAATTAGATACTTGGCAAACAAATAATTGGATAAACGCAGCTTAATTTCTCGACTTCTGATGATTGCAGGGGAACAAGTGGAAAAAGAGCAACTGCTGCTCACGGATTCAGGCACTTTAAGTAAATAGCGCTTGAGTAAGTGTTGTTGATTCAACTATCGCACCCTGGCGGGACGTATCTCCATCAGCAGGTGGACTAAATCCAACAGTTTCCCCTTCCTTCCTGAATCATCCTGAAGCCTTAATCCATTACAGCGGCGGTGTGCTGCTAAGCCCTCCCTTACAGCCAAACAGGGCACCTCCCGATGAACGGAGGTGCCCTGTTCCACACGCGCTTACTATTTCGCTTTCCGGCAACCTACTTGCCCGGAACCATGCCGCTGCCTGGCAGCTTCGGAATCTTCACGCGCACGGTGGTCTCATGGCCTAGCTGGCTGTCTACGGTGAGGCCGTATCCCTCACCGAACAGAAGCCGGAGCCTGTTATGAATATTCATCAGTCCAATGCCCTGCCCCGATGGACCGGCCAGGACACGCTCCGTGTCCTCCAGGTCAAGCAGGCCCAGCTTGGCCTGAAGAGCGGTCAGCTCCTCCGGCTCCATTCCCCTGCCGGTATCCGTAATGCAGAAGCATACATCCCCGCGCTCGTCCAGGCTCCCGGTCACCTGGAGCGTTCCGCCCTGATCCATCCGCTCCAGCCCGTGGTAGACTGAATTCTCCACGATGGGCTGGAGGATCATCTTGGGCGTCTGCATCTCCAGCAAGCCTTCATCCACATCAAGCGTCATGGAGAATTTATTCTCGTAGCGGATCAGAATAATCGTCATATAAGCCTGAATGCAGTCCACCTCTTCCCGGATCTGGACAAGATCATCCTTCTTGATGCTGTAGCGGAAGATCTTGGACATGCAGTACGTAATCTGCGCAATCTCCCGGCTTCCGTACTCCAGTCCGATGCTGCTGATACAATTCAACGTATTATACAGGAAATGGGGATTAATCTGGCTCTGCAGGGCAGAGAATTCCGCCTGCTTCTGGCTTAGCTCGGATTCGTACAATCTGGCCTGGGTATTGAACATCTCCCGGGTCATTTCGTCCATCTCGTCCATCATCCGGTTAATATCCTGAGCCAGCAGGCCTACCTCGTTAGTGAACCGGACTTTAATCCGGAAGCCTCTATCCCGCCCTGCCACCTTCTTCATATCCATGACCAGTCCCATCAGGGGGCGCATCAGATTACTCATGAAAAAACTGCCGGTTAGTATCATGCTGACAATAATGCCAATCCCCACGATAATGCTGACCCTCCGCATGGGGATCATGTCGGCAGTCAGCTCCTGCACCGGGATCATACTGACCACACGCCATCCGTCAGCCTGCTCCAGCCCCTTAATCTGGACGAGAACCTCCTGGCCGCCGATCGTTGCTTTTACCCCGTTAAGCAAATGGTTCTTATCCATGGACAGCACATCTTTGATCACATTACCCCGCGCATAGGAATTGGTGGACGCCACCACCTCGTCCCGGTTATTCAGAATATACAAGGTGGAGTTCTGCGTTAATTCCGTATTTGCCACCAGCCCCTGCATTTTGTCCATATTGACCATCACCGTGCAGTAACCTGTAATCTGTGAGAAATGAATGCCCCCGATGGACTCCACAATGGGTGCGATATAGAAGAATTGTTCCATTCCCGTCCGGTTATCCTTCAGAATAGCGGTGAATCTCCCTTCCTGCCGCAGCGCAGGATCATTTTTGTACGGGCGGATAAAGGTCTCATACGGTTTAATATAAAAAATATCGCCGCTCGCAGAATCCTCGCTGGAGAGCCGTCTTCCTTGGAGGTCATTGACCATGATTCCGTTCACATACGAATTGAAGGACCGCATATATTCCATCAGATCCAGTGCATAGGGGGCGCTGTCGAACGCTCTTTTGTAATCATCATCCGCTAGAGTGAATTCCTGAATCAGCTTGTTGTTGACCGCAAAGCCGGTGCTGACCCGGATATCATTGAACACCGAATCAATCTTGCGGCGGGTCTGCTCTATCATCTGGTTGCTGTAAGTAACAGCTCTCTTTTGCGTAAGATTAGAGAAACTATAGAAAAAGTAAAATTCCATAATCGTGAATATAACAATAGAGCAACAGAAGAATAGCCATAGCTGATGCTTCAATTTCACCTTGCGGGTCTTCATGGCCTGCCGCTCCGATCGGCTTCCCTTTTCCTGAATTTGGCGGGCGTCATCCCGCAATGCTTCTTGAACACCTTATTGAAGTAATAGTAATCCACATACCCGGACTGGATGGCAATGTTCTCAATGGACAGGTCTGTCTGCTTCAGCAGCCCGCGGGCTTTCCTAATCCTCAGCTCGGCCACATATTCGGAGAAGGTTTTGCCCAGATTTTTCTTGAACAACTGACAGCAGTACACCTGGTTAATGAAGAATTGGACAGACAGATCCTTCAAATATAATTTCTGCTCATAATTCCGGTCGATATAGGCGATCATCCGGTTGAAGCAGGATAGAATATCCCCTTCCTGCAAGGCACGGCTGTTCCCTTGCCGGAGCACGGTAAGAACGTCGTGCAGGAAGCTGCACAGCGACTCCAGATTCTCGAACCGTTCCTTCAGCTCGGAATAATTCAGGAATTCCAGCTCCATATCCCGGAGCTCCTCCGAATAGGCATTAATCAGAAGGCCGACTGCCTGATTCCACAAGTAGACTACCTCGCTCATTCCCAGCTGATGAAGCCTGAAATAGTCCTGCAAGCCAAGGGTGTAGGTGTCGATGCTGTCGTATTGATTCCCGTGTACAATAGTGTGCAGCTCATCTATACAAGGCTTCACCAGATGATGCTTGGGACTGTAGTGAACGGCGCCGGAGGCTTCCGCAACGAATACCCCGGAGGCCGCCAGCTCCGCTTCCTTGATCAGCTTGCTGATCTGCCTAAGCCCGCTGCCGATGCTGCTGATTCCCACAACAGGCAGCCCTGCGCTGCTCACGCCAGGAGTCCATTCATCCGTTATCCCTTCCAGCTCCGTCTTCTCCTCTGCGACCAGAACAGCCAGCAGGGTGTTCGCTCCAGTCTCCACCTCCAGGAGTTGAACCGGCTGCCCGTCCGGCTTCAGCAGTCCGCTGATCTTCGGCCGGTCTGCCTCATAATGGACTGCAAGCACCCGGCAGCAGCCGGCATTCGAGCCGGCAGGAAGGCAGCTCCTGATCTCTTCTTCATCGGCCGAGGTAAGCGCATCCAGCAGAAGGTAATTGCGCGCCGCACTGCGCCTGGAGAAATGCAAAGCGATCTTCGCCAGGAACGTATCGGCCATATCTACATCAAGCGGCTTCAGGAAATAATCCAAGGCCCCGAAGCGCAGCGCTTCCTGGGCGTATTCAAATTCCGCATACCCGCTGATAATCACGAATTCCGTGTCTATTCCCCGTGCTCTGGCCCGCTTCATCAGATCAAGGCCGGAAATCTCCGGCATACGGATATCTGTGAATACCAGATCGGGCTCCTGTGTAACGATGGCCTCCCACGCCTGGTAGGCACTTGTGAACTGTCCCGAAATTTCAAAGCCATACTGCTCCCAGTCAAAGGCGCTCCTGATCCCTCTAATCGCCCACGACTCATCATCTACAATAATGACCTTGTACATGGATATCCTCCTGAACCTGTGTGAATTCATCGGTGCTTACCCGGCAAACGGAACACGGATAAACCACTTCTTATCATCCTCGTGGTTTATCCGTATTTCAAGACTTATTTGTTATTGGCTTTGACTTCTCTGTAGAGCTTCACATTCTCATCCTGGACCGCTTTACCGCCGGCGTCCATATATTCCTTCACCAGCTTCTCGTATAAGGCGTCGAACTCGGCCTCCTTGGCAACGATCAGCCGGTCAATCATCTGCTTGTTCATATCGCCCAGCGTCTTGCCGTATTTGATATTGGCTTCGTTCGGCATCCCGTAATAGAAGGATGAATAGCCGTCTGTCGTGTTGATTTTGTACGATTCCATAGCGAGGGCCTCATACTGCTTATCCCCGGAGGCCAGGGCTGCGGCATAGGTTTTGACGTTCTTCTCGGTGTCGCCCAGCTCAGCGCCGTTCACAATCACGGTATAATCCATATTCAAATTACTCGTCATCATATTCTCGCCGGTCTGTGAAATCCCTTGCGGGATGCCGTCTTTCAGCGTATGGTTAACGCCCTCTTCACCGAACTGCAGGAAGAACATCACTTCCGGGTCTGCCATCCAGTTCAGATATTTTATAGCCAGCTCTGCGTTCTTGCTGCTTTTAGGGATGAAGGAGAATATTCCATTCTCATTATATACCTCTTTGAGGTATTTGCCTTCAGCGTTTTTGAAGGTATCAATCGGAATATAGTTGGCGTCCGGCGCATTTTGCTTCAGCGGTTCACGGATTTTCTGGGTCATCGGATAATCCCAGTTGGCGGCATAGAAGCCTACCTTGCCGTTGGTGACATCGGCATCCGCCTGCTTGGTGGTTTTGTCCAGGGCAAAATCGGGGCTGATCAGCTTCTCGTTATACAGCTTGTTCAGCCACTTGTACGCGTCCTTGTTGCCCGGCTTCAGCCAGTTCGGCGTGGTGACGAATTCCTCCTCCGACATCTGGCCCCAGAAGGATTGAACCAGGTTGCCGAAGGTGTAGTTCATGCCGGCTGCCGCCGTTGCCCAGGGAATGACGCCGTTCACGTTGCCCGGGTTCTTGTCGCGGAAGGCCACCAGCGTATTGTATAGCTCATCCCTGTTGGTCGGGAGCGGCATTCCCAGCTTGTCGAGCCAATCCTTACGGATGAACATCCCGTTCCAGGCGAGCAGGGTGCGCTTACCCGGGATCGATACCTGCTTGCCGTTATATTTGCCGTAAGACAGAACGTTCTCTCCGAGATATTCCTTCAATTGCTTACCTTGGCTCTCAAGCAGCTCGTCGAGCGTGTGGAGGCCATCGCTTTTGGCAAAGCGGGTTACCAGCGCCCCGTCATAGGTGAACGAAATGTCCGGAGCCTGACCCGCAGCCATTAATACGTTCAGTTTGTCAACTTCCTGTGACCGGGGAACCGGTACATATTCAACAATGGCGTTATTGGGCTTGCCGAAATGCTCATTGACGTATTTCGTCCAGGTATTATTATTCAAATCCGGCTGGCCCTGAACCCCTCTGTCGAACACCTCTACCGTCAGTTTTACTGGAGTACTGGAAGGTGCTTTAGCTGTACCCGACGCCTCCGGTGCCGCGCCCTCTTTGCTATCCTGGTTATTGCCTCCGCAGCCGGCCGCAACACCGGCCAGCAGTACTGTACTGAACATAACGGCTGATAGTTTCTTTATGCCCGTCTTCACATATACCACCCTTTCATCCCTTATCATGATAGTCATCCAGATTATAGCTTCCTTGCCCCGACACATCCACCTTCCGCCAGCCGGAATCCCCCCTTTCCCTGGAGTATAGCCCCGTCAGCCCTTGATCGCGCCGGTCATTACACCGTCAACGAAATACTTCTGCAGTTTGGGATAGATCAGCAGAATGGGAATAGTGGTGAACATCACGCTCGCGGCCTTCAGGGACTCCGGCACAATGAATGAGCCGATGCTGCCTTCGCCGCCCTGCTGGCTGTCCAGCTGCTGGTTGGCTGAGATGATCTGGTACAGCTTAAGCTGCATGGGATAAAGCTCTTTTTTGGTGATATAGAATAGCGCGTCCTGGAATCCGTTCCACCGGTCTACGGCATAGAACAGGCTTAAGGTGGCAATCGACGGCAACGAGAGAGGCAGTACGATCCGCAGGAGAATCCCCAGATCCGAACATCCGTCAATCGAAGCCGATTCCTCCAGACTCTCGGGAAGAGAGCTGAAGAAGGTCTTCAGGATAATCAGGTTGAATACGCTCATCGCGCCCGGCAGCACCAGACTCCATACTGTATCCATCATCCCCAGGTTCTTGACCAGAATGTAGGAGGGAATCAGACCGCCGCTGAAATACATGGTGAAGACGAGAGCCGACAGAATAAAGTTTCTGCCCCACAGCCGTCTCTTCGTTAACGGGTACGCTGCGCAGATGGTCAGGAACATACATACCGCCGTGTAAAAAATCGTAAGTACAATACTGTAGCCAAGCGTGTACAGCATGTCGACATCGCTCAAAATCGTCTTATACGTCTCTAGTGTGAAGTCTACCGGCCATAACGATACCTTTTGCGAGATAATCGCTTCGTTGGAACTCAGTGATAGCGCTATCATATATAAGAACGGAACAATACAGGTGAATGACAAGGCCACAATAAAGACGATAATCGCGATATCTGCCACACTTCTTTTCCGTCCAATCCGTCTTGTTCGTATAATCCCTGACGCTTTCACCATATCCCATCCTCACCCAATTTCTTCGCAATATAGTTGGCACCGATCAGCAGAGTCAGACCTACTACAGACTGGAACAGTCCAACGGCTGTTGCCTGGGAGAAGTCTCCCGAGCTGATACCCACTCTGTACACGAAGGTACTGATGACGTCCGAATATTCGCTGACCAGTGAATTACCCATCACAAACGGGCGGTCGAACCCGATCGATACCATTCGGCCAATCTGGAGGATCAGCAGAATATTGATCGTAGATTTAATGCCCGGCAGTGTAATATGCCACATTTTGCGGAGTCTGCTGCAGCCGTCCATATCGGACGCTTCATACAGCTCCTTGTTGATTCCGGTGATGGCCGCCAGATAAATAATCGTTCCCCAACCGATGTTCTGCCACACGCCTACGGTAATATAAGTGGCCAGCCAAGGGACTTTCTGTGACAGGAATTCAATCTTCGCCAGGCCCAGGCTATCCAGGAAAAGATTCACCATCCCGCTGTTCGAGAACATCAGGTAGACGATCCCGCCGATAATCACCCACGACATGAAGTGCGGCAGATAGAGAATGGTCTGCGTTAATTTCTTGAACCGGGCCATCCGGACCTCGTTCAGCAGAATCGCCAGGATAATCGGGGCCGGGAAGCCTGCCACTAAATCCAGCACATTGAGGACCAGCGTATTCTTAAGGGCACGGTAGAAGCTATCCTGCTCAAAAATAAACCGGAACACATCCAGTCCAACCCATTCACTTCCGCTCGTGCCCTTAAAAATATTGTAATCCTGAAAGGCCATGATCAAGCCGTAAATCGGCGCATATTTAAAAATGGCAATGTACAGCAAGGGCAGCAGCAACAGGGCATATAGCAGGGCATCTCTCCTGATTCTGTGCCAAAAGGTATGTCTTCGGACTAATCCGATCTGATCTCGTTGATTGTCTAAAACCGCTTTCATTTCTCCCATCCCTTCGGCTGTATTAAGGAGCTCTCCTGTTCCTCATTATAGCTACCGCGGGAGATAAGAAAAATGTAATCGCTTAAATGAATTTGGTAAAAACTTAAAAGACAGCCCCTAAGGAGCTGCCCTGTGCTTCATTTCATAATCAGATCGATTCTGCCGAACAACAGCTTCACCAGCTCGGTGGGACCCGGCAGGCCCGGTTGAAACAAGAGAAGAATGGCAAGCCCGGCCGCCGTAAAGGTGATGCCCGCTATAACCTGTCTGGCTTTCTTGGCCTTGCTGCCCCGGAATTCAACAATGATGATCGCGGCAGACAGCAGCAGAATGCCCAGGATCATTGCCATTTTCATACTTGCCACATCCTTGTATCGTTGCTAGGTCTCAGGCGTCCCCTCCGTCAGTCGGCCGACTGCTCCGGTATGCCTTGGGGTCCGGTTGATCTTCCGTTGCCTGTAATACTCGTCTTGGCGGAGACCTCCACCCGCAGCCCGGGATATATAGCCTCCCACTGGTCCTTCTTCGCCTTCCATTGCTGCGGGTATTTCTTGCGGAAGATATCGGCGAACCGGAAGAAATCAGTCTTCTGCTCCTGTTGCGACATGTGGAGGGCCTGATGGGCGGCCTTCTCCAGCTTGTCCTCCCACGCCTGCTTCAGCGCCTTCACCTTCGCCGGATCGGTCAGGTTGGCATCGGTTGTATTCAGGACCACCTCACCCTTGGCCTCAATCCGGACCTTCATCATCCATTCCCCATTGACAATTCGCGGAGTCAGATGGGTAGTTATATCCTTAGGATGGATGGAGAAGGAGCCCTGCTCCCCCTCCAGGGCAACCGTGATGATAATATTATCCAGTTCGTTAATCATCAGCAGCACCCCGAGGCTTATCGGTTCTTTCACCGTGAGCATGTAACGGCCTTGCTTATACAGGCTTAACCCTTTGAGCGAGGGAGTCGCCGCATCCGGGCCGTCATTCGGTTCCGGGGGAGCAATCAGGATACGGGTTAAGACGGCCGAGCCGCTGGCTCCTTGAATGGATTGGGACAATTCCAGCAGGGTCACACGTGTGCCCAGATTCATATTCGCCATTTCCCGCAGGGATTCGGAGGTGCTCCGCTCCAGCGGATCCAGCAGGGCAAGAATATCCTTGGCGGAATCCTGGCTGGAGAACATATAGGCGTGTTCACGGAACTGCGGGTAACGGAGGAAGAAATCAACATATTCACGCAGCCCCTGCTTCCCCGCCTCTTCACTGATCACGATCACCTCACATTGGCCCCAGAACATATGGCGGGCCACCTTGCGCTGGAGCCGGTTCAGGGCTTCCGCAATGTTATCCCCTTCGGCGCTGCGGATCATGGTGACCCCGCCTGCACCTTCTCCGGCTCCGCCGCTCTCCGACCCGCCGCCGCCCTTGCGCGGAATGAAGATCTGGGCCGTCAACTGCGCCTGTCCATCCTTATAATCCACGCCGGTGGCGAGCACGATTGCCAGATCATTGATCTCCGTCCGGTCCCAGCATCCGGTGAGCAGCATACTGCCCAGCAGCAGCATAACCATGGCTCTCCAGCCCTGCATTGCCCTCCCTCCTTCTTCATCCTTTGGGCTGCCGCTGCCGTTTCAGCCGCCTTTTCAGCAGAGCCAGTCCATAGACAACGGCGGGCAGCCCCACCAGGACCATCAATGTATATATATTCGCCGAAGCGCTTACCAGCGCCGCCACCCCTGCGGCACCGGTTACTACCCAATAAGAGAACACCATGCTTACGAAGGCAAGCGGGATCACCAGCGGTCTATAATCATCCAGCCCGAACCATTCCGCAGCCGAGGCGGCGAAGATGTAGAGGAAGACAGAGATTTTGACGAAGATTCCGAAGATCCAGATCGCAATGATTAGTGCCTCAATATGCTGCAGGAAATCAGCGATGGTAATGTAACGTGCCGCAATCATCACCGGAAAAGCAAAGCTGTCCGTCAAATCCCCCATCAGCAGCAGGCAGAACAGATTGGCCGCAGTCATCGCCAGAGTAGTTATGACAAGGGAGACGAGCATCGTCCGGCCCAGATGCTTCTTGCTGTTGACATAGGGCAGCAGAAAGGCGAGCACAATATATTCGCTGAACCATGCAGCCGGAGCCACCGCGCCCTTAATGGTAGGAACCAGCCCGTTCTCCATGAACGGAAGCAGCTCAGCGGGCCGCAGCTCCCGGATCAGCAGCACAAAAATCACGCAGAGCATCACCACCAGCAGCGTAACGAATACCTGGGCGGTCCGGCTGACCACCTCAATGCCCTGTCTGACATTGATTGCACAGACCACTACCATGGAGCCCATAATGACAAGTAAGGGCGTCTTGGGCAGCGCATTATTCGCAATGAATTCGCCGTATTCCAGAATAATCAGGCCGTTCAAATGGGGTAAGTAGAGCAGAAAGACCAGCCCGATCAGCTTGCCCGGCAGCCACCCGGCGATCAGCAGACTGGACTGCACAATGGTCTTGCCGGGATAGAGCCGGTTCAGTCCCAGCGAGATAACAATTGCCGTAAGTCCAACCAGCGAGCCCCAGATGGGCGATAACCACATGTCATGTCCCGCATAATGCATAGTGATCCCGGGGACAGACAATATGGCCGTGGCGAGAATGGAGGGAAACACCAGAAAGGCCAGTTGGGTCACAGATATTTTCCCTTTGTCAGTCAGCATAATGATCCCTTCCTAATGATGTGATCCGGCTTCTGTCATTTGCTCCGCGGCTGGGAGATCCATAATACATCCTTCAGGCCCCTGCTGAACGTTGGAGCCGCCGGTGACAGATAGGGCCTGCCGAACGAACGCAGACTGCTGAGATGAATAACCACCAGGATGATGCCGAGCATGACGCCGATCAGCCCCAGTGTGCCTGCCAGAATCATCATCGGGAAGCGCAGCAGGCGGGTTGCGATACTGGCGGCATAACGCGGCACCATGAAGGACGCAATGCCCGTGATGGCCACGATGATGATCATCGGAGCGGAGACAATTCCCGCTGTGGTCGCAGCCTGGCCGATAATCAGAGCGCCCACAATACTGACGGCGGAACCGATCTGCTTCGGCAGCCGCACGCCCGCCTCCCGCAGCGCCTCGAAGGCAATCTCCATAATGAGCGCTTCAACCAGAGCCGGAAAAGGAATCTCCTCTCTCGCCCGCGCGATACTCAGCAGCAGCACGGTGGGGATCATCTCCTGATGGAAGGTGGTGATCGCTACATAAGCTGAGGGCAGCAGGAGCGACAAGGCATAGAAGATATATCTGAGCCAGCGGACAAAAATGCTCATGTAGATATTCTCGTAATAATCCTCGGGGGATTGCAGCATGGAGAACATATTGACCGGGGCAATCAGGCTGAAGGGAGTTCCGTCAATCAGCAGCGCAAACCGGCCCTCCAACAGATTGGAGGCCACCACATCCGGGCGCTCCGTGGCTATCATCTGCGGGAACGGTGAAGAGGGCTGGTCAATGATGCCCTGTTCAATATACTGGCTCTCCAGCACCTCTTCGATCTTCAGGCGGTTTAGCCGCTGGCTGACTTCGGTGACCAGCTCCGGCTGAATAATTCCCTCCATATATACAAGGGTAACCTTCGTGTTGCTGTACTCTCCAATGGTCCGGGTATGCAGTTTCAGTACCGGCGTCTTAAGCCGCATACGCAGCAGCGCCTGATTCGAGGCCAGGGATTCCGTGAATCCGTCACGGGCACCGCGGACGGTGGATTCAGCCGCGGGTTCTTCCGGGGTTCGGGTGGGCACCTTATATAGCGGATAACCCGTACCCGCAGCCTGGCCGTCCAGCAGGAGTACAGCTTCGCCGTCCAGAATTGCTGCAGTAGCCTGTTCTACGCTGACAATCTGGTTCATCGAGGCGACCGGGACCTGAGCAGCCCCTTCTCCTGCCGGTTCAACTACAAGGCCGGTCTGCTCCAGAGGAGCCAACACCTGCTGCTCCAGTCGCTCCGTATCACATAATCCTGTACAGTACACACAGAGCGCAGAAGTAAGATGAACGGTCTGGAACGAATGGAACACAATATCCTCACAGCCTGCAAAAATCCCGCGCAATACCTGTTCGTTCTCCGCCAGCCGCCGGGTCAGCCGGATCTCCGGTTCTGCTTCCGCTACTGTGTTCACCTGTACTCCCTCCCTGCTCTACACTTTGCATTTCATATTCATAGTAATGCTATCCTTTGCTATGAAGGGAAAAATTATGCAAGCCCGGCCTTCCAGACCTCCCGGTTCAATTCACCATTCATCGCCGCCGCAGTCAGAGCGCCCGATGCAGCGGCAGCAATGGATTGATGCATCATTGTGGCGGCATCGCCTGCGGCGTAAATGCCGGGTACGCTGGTCTGGCCGAACTCGCCGACTTCCAGAATACCCATCTCAGAGATCCGGCAGCCCAGGGACTGCGGCAGATCACTTCCCGGAAGCAGCTCCGGCTTGAAAAAGATTCCGGTACACGGGATTTCTGTTCCATCCATTAGCTTCACATGGTTAACCATGCCCTTACTGGATGAAATCTCCCGGATCGGAGTATCGAATAACGGAATATCATGAGCACGCAATTCCTCCCGTTCCGCATCGCTAAGTTCATCCGGTCCGTTGGTACATACCGTGAATTGCTTCGTCCACCCGTACAATAACGGGGCCAGATGCATGAGAGCCGCTCCTCGGCTAATAACCACCAGCGGCTGATCTCTTAATTCCCAGCCGTCACAGTACGGGCAGACGAAGGCGCTGGTTCCGTAGACCTCAGTCAGTCCCGGAATATCCAGCTTGCGGTCCTTCATGCCTGCGGCGAACAGCAGCTTCTTGGCAGTCATCTTAAGACCTGAAGCAGTCTCCAGCTGGAAGGCGCCATCCTCCCCGGTAATGGATACAACGGTATCTTCCATGTGCGAGACCGATGGATAAACCCCGAGCTGCTCTATGGCAATCCGGCGGAGTTCAAACGGAGCAATCCCGTCCCGGGTCAGGAAGCCATGCGCTTCCCGGGTTACCGCATTACGCGGACGCGCTTCATCTATGACAATCGTCCGTTTCCGCGCTCGGCCCAGCATCAGCCCGGCGTTCAGCCCGGCGGGACCTCCTCCGATAATCACTACGTCTGCATTTGATACATCTGCTGTATTTGCTGGCTCTGTTGCAGCTGCATTTTCCAGATTCTTCATTTGTAATTCCTCCTTGGGTTGGTGTGTGGACGGTGTGTAGGTGACGGCGATCAACATTGCGGACATTAGAGACTAATATAGTCTTTAATTAATCCAAAAAAGCTAGTCCCGCAAAAGGCTAAGACATTTTATCGTTCATATTAAGGTCACTACCTCGATAGACTTAATGTCTGCATCTCTATTAAGGACTATGAGTATCTATAATAACCGTTAAACGAAGGACTGTCAATTCTGCTTCTTCGCGGGAACGAATGTAGGTGGATTTTCTCCACTGTATCCATCAAATGCTCCATTCAAGGCTGCAAATTCTGCAAATTCTGCAAATAACCGATAATCTCCATTTTGCCGCCTATTCTGGACTGAAGCTCTGCAAGGCTAAGTTCCGCTGCCGCAAAAATCACCGCTGTCGCCGGTCCCCCGGATGCCTTCAGCTTATCTGCCATTCCCGGCATCGGCTGGAAGCCGCAGCCGTTCAGCTCAGCCAGAAGCTCCGCTTCGTATCCGGCTCCCTTAGAGCCGACCGGGTGAATGTCACGGACCTCCGGCGCACCTGCCAAAAGCTGAAGCTGCCCGATGGTACACAAGCTTGCTTCCTGCTCCAGAACAGCGCTTCCGACCAGCGGTTCGCCCAGCATCACAATGCAGTCGCCGGTACGTGAACATCCCAGCTTCAGCCGCTCTTCGTCAGCTTCACCGATCACGGTGATGCCGATGCCGGTCTGGCAGGACACGAAATTATCCTCGGTGCTGCCGTTCACATGGGCGGCAGAGAGTCCGGCTTCATGCAGCAGCTTGTGAATGCCCCGGATGATCTCATTTCCTGTAGGCTCCTTTTCTACCGCCAGGGTATCGATGACCGTTAAGATCTCCGCCCCCACAGACAGCACCTCCATCACTGCCACTCGGGCGGCGTAATAGCCAGCGACAGCCGGAGGAGTCTGCACCACATCCATCGGCTTATTCCCGATGCTGGCACTGGAATCACAGCCGATGACCAGCACGCGGCCTCCTCCCCTCCGTACTACGGTCAGATCACGGATTCGCTCAACCTGCGGTTTCATAGTTTCAATCCTCCTGTATCTTTTTCAGTTCCGTTCCTCAGCCCGGCCCGGTATTCGCTCGGCGGCATGCCGGTAGCTTTGCGGAACTGCTTGGAGAAATACAAGGCATCGTTGAAGCCCACCGAAGAGGCTACCTGTTCAATGGTCAGCATGCTGCCCAGCAGCTCTCTGGCCTTGTTCATTCGGATTTTGAGCAGAAACTGCTTGGGCGACAGACCGGTCCGCTGCTTGAAGGCCTTGGATAAATGAACCCGGTGATAGCCGAGCGAGGACGCGATATGATCGATGCTGATCTGCTGATGGTATTGCAGCGAGATCCAGCGGATCGCCTGGTCGATCTGCCGGTCGATCATCTCCGGCATCCCGGACGGGTTCGGCGGCAAGGCACTTAGATTATCCCGCCCGAACCGGTGCAGCAGCAGCCTTGCCCAGCCCGAAGCCTCCAGACTCTCCAGGCGCGGATAGGCGGATTGCTTGAATGCCTGCCGGATACGTTCATATAAGCTATGAAGCTCAGCGGCATTACCTTCGCCGGAACGGATAAATGGCTGATCCTTCGTAATACCCACCGCTCTAAGCAGATCCAGTACCCCAATACCCTGCAAGGCCACCCACGCATAATGCCATGGAGTATCCGGGTCGGCCTTATAGCTGAATAATGAGCCCGGGATAATCACGAAGGTATCACCCGCCCGGCACTCCGCCGAGAAGGTGTCGCTCTCGAACAGGCCGCGGCCCTCCAGAACGGTATGGATTAAGTAAAAGTCGTGAACGGACGGCCCGACGGTATGGCCGGGATGCGGCCGCCCCTCCCCGCTGAACAGCACCGACAGCTCCTGCTCCTCAGGCGTCAGGTTAATGCCCAGGGTGAATTCATAATGTTCGGGGTTCATGCAACATTCCTCCATATGTATCTTGTCTTTCTCCATAGGCGGACCTTCGGTTCTATTCTATAGTGATTATAGAAGAAAACAGCGAAAAAAGCTTCTGAAACCTTACCTTTCTGTCAGACTCATGTTCATGTTATTGGAGGACAGAAGCCTTTTCCGCAACTTACAGGAGGCCAAACTCTTATGTCTAAAGTTACATTTATCGGTGCCGGAAGTACAGTGTTCGCCAAAAACGTGCTCGGGGATATCATGGCTACCCCCGCTCTGCAAGGGTTCGAGCTTGCCTTATATGATATTGATCTTCAGCGTCTGAATGACTCTGCCAGCATGCTGCAGAATCTGAAGAAAAGCAGCGGCAGCACTTGTACCGTCAATATGTATACCGACCGCAAGGAAGCGCTGCGCGGTGCCAAATATGTGGTTAACGCCATCCAGGTTGGCGGGTACGATCCTTGTACGATTACGGATTTTGAGATTCCCAAGAAATACGGCTTGCGCCAGACCATTGCGGACACTGTAGGCATCGGCGGCATTTTCCGTAATTTGCGTACCATTCCGGTGATGCTGGATTTCGCGGCGGATATCCGTGAGGTCTGCCCGGATGCGCTGTTCCTGAACTATACGAACCCGATGGCGGTTCTGACGAATGTGATGAATACCTACGGCGGTGTGAATACCGTCGGCTTGTGTCACAGTGTACAGCAATGCATCCCTGGATTATTCGATCATCTGGGGATCGACAAGACAGGAGTACAGGCCAAGATCGCCGGTATCAACCACATGGCCTGGCTGCTTGAGGTCACCAAGGACGGCGAGGATCTGTACCCGGAGATCAAACGGCGTGCAGCCGAGAAGCAGCTTGAGCCTCACTACGACATGGTCCGCTATGAAATGATGCTGAAATTCGGTTACTATATTACGGAATCCTCCGAGCATAATGCCGAATACCATCCATACTTCATCAAGCGGAACTACCCTGAACTGATCGAACGCTTCCAGATACCGCTGGACGAATATCCGCGCCGCTGTGTAGAGCAGATCAAGGGGTGGGAACAGATGCGCGGGGAGCTGGTGAACAATCAGGAGCTGAAGCATGAGCGTTCCCATGAGTATGCCTCTTATATTCTCGAAGCGATGGAGATGGATGTGCCGTTCAAGATTGGCGGCAATGTGATGAACACAGGCCTGATCACCAATCTGCCGAAGGAAGCCTGTGTCGAGGTGCCATGCCTCGTGGACAGAAGCGGCGTGACGCCAACCTTTGTAGGCGATCTGCCTCCACAGTGCGCAGCGCTCAACCGGACTAACATCAACACCCAACTCCTGACTATTGAAGCCGCTATGTCACGCAAAAAGGAGCATATCTACCACGCCGCCATGCTGGACCCGCATACTGCCGCCGAACTGTCGATGGACGATATCATCAGCATGTGCGATGATCTGATTGCTGCCCATGGTGACTGGTTACCTAAGTATCAATAAATTCTAAATAACAACAAAGGCAGCAATCCTCTATAACTGGAGAATTGCTGCCTTATGTTTTTGAGCTTCGTCCACATGCAGAATTATTTATTTCACATAAATTTTGATCTGATTCGGTGCTGTTCTGGCCAAAACACGGTATCCTTCTGTAGCGGAGGTAGCCACTCCATTCTCACCAGGCAGACAATAGCCGTTCACCTGGCAGGTTCCGTCATCCCGGACCAGAAGCTTGCCCATGGTTCCTACAGCCACCCATTCTGCACGATCGATCCGTGGCACATACGTCTGAGACGGATCATACTCTGGATTAACAACAGCCGAGTTCATAGTATATGCAGGCGCCAGAACTTTGCCCTTGCTGTCTATTACTGGCTTCACTTCCCGATCTTCATATTTAACCCTGCCCCATTCATCCCTTTCGTATTTGCCCGTCCAGTTCAAAGGGCTAGAATCGCCAAGTACAGAAGGATTTGCACTGACCACACCCAGGATGTATTGATCTGCCGAAGTTGCTTTTCTGACCTGTTCACCCTCTGTGGTTACGAAATAGCCCGGTTCGATCGGCAACCCGTCCACGGTCTCAAACATTTCGGCATAATCGGCGCCAAAAGGCATTACCGTGCCTTGAAGGTATAAATTTCCGGATGACCCCTCAAGCGCAGCAGCCAAGCCAGGTGTGGATGGAGTACCATTAGCTAAATGCCAAGATGCAGGAAACAGTGTTTGACCAAAAATACCCATAATATGAGCCTCAGTGTGTTCTGGAAGAACAACCGTACTGTTCCCTTCAGCATGAGAGTTCTGTGCACCTGCAATTGTAGATGAACCTTCTGCATGCGAAAAGTTTCCATTTGCCTCAGTGAAGGAACCTTCCGCATGAGAAGTAAGCCCATTTGCCTGAGTGAAGAAGCCTTCTGCATGAGCAGCACCACCAGCAGCTAAAGTCTGGAAGCCTTCTGAGTGGGAATATTCACCACTAGCAGTGCTCTGATTGCCTTCCGCATGTGAAGCTACACCCGAAGCAGTCGTCTGAGCACCCTCAGCGTGAGATTGAGGTGCAGAGGCAACAGTTAAACCTCCCTCAGCGTGGGCAGCGTCATTGATTGCAAGGGTACTGTAGCCTTCCGCATGTGATGCCGGTCCTGATGCAAGCGTACCATTCCCTTCGGCATGGGCCGTGTCCAATACTGCAAGGGTCTGGTACCCTTCAGCATGAGCCGCAGAAGCAGTGGCTGTGGTCTCATACCCCTCAGCATGAGAAGCAAACCCGCTTGCGGTAGTGGAGTTCCCCTCTGCATGTGAGCAAGATCCGGAAGCGGTCTGACTGCATCCTGTATCTGCCATAAGTCATTCCTCCTAATATTGTGGTTATTATGGTCCTACCCTACACAATATTGTGGACTTGATGGAATGGACACGGGCATGTCTCCCGGGTACAAAATATTATTTGTCATGGCTTCCTGTAATGTCTCTTAATTTCACCCCAAAGTCAGCCATCTCCGGTTATGGTGCTCCTGCACCTCAACCGGGGTATCGAAGAAATCGCTGAGCACCCCGGACTTCAAGCACTCCGCAGTTTCGTCAGCTTTGTAGATTTCTCCTGTCTTAACCAGCAGAGTATGCGTGAAGCACGGCGTAATTTCCTCAATATGATGGGTCACATACAGCAAGGTGGGCCCGCCTTCCTGCTTCGTGATTTTCTCGATCATGTGCAGAAGCTGCTCCCGTGCAAAAATATCCAGTCCCGTACACGGCTCGTCCAGAATAAGCAGTGCGGGATTTGCAATCAGCGCGCGTGCAATAAGAATCTTCTGGCGCTGTCCCTGTGATAAGGTATCATAAGTGCGAGTGGCCAGGGCCGAGCAATCCAGGAATTCCAGCAGCTCCTCTGCCTGCTTCAGGTCCTCTTCTTCCGTCTTGTCGTACAGCCCGATTGTGGCAAATTTGCCGCTCAGAATGATATTCAGCGCCGTTTGATGGCCGTACAGCTTCTGCTGCAAAGAGGTGCTGACCCAGCCGATCCGCTTGCGCAGCTCTCTCAGGTCCACATCGCCGAAGCGGTGGCCCAGCACCTCAACCTGTCCCTCCGTTGGCCAGATGTAGCCGTTCACGACATTCAGCATGGACGTCTTGCCTGAGCCGTTCAGACCGACTATGCACCAGTGCTGTCCTTCATGTACCTGCCAATTCATATCGTGCAGAATTATCGTCTGTTCCCGCCGCCAGGATACATGTTCAAGCGAGATAATCATTTTTGGTGCCCCCTTCCCTTGCTCTGATCTTCATTGAAATATTATAGCAGCTCAATATACCCTTCGCTTCCATGGATACGAATGCGTTGCCCGTCCTGAATCAGCTTGGTCGCATCCGCCACTCCAACCACCGCCGGTATACCATATTCCCGTGCAATCACGGAACCATGTGTCATCAGTCCCCCGACCTCGGTGACCAGTCCTTTGATAGAGACGAACAAGGGGGTCCAGCTGGGGTCTGTAAAGGAGGTAACTAATATATCCCCCTCCTCCAGGTTGGCCTCCTCCATCTTAAGGATGACCCGGGCCCGTCCTTCGACAACACCCGATGATACAGGCAGACCTGCCAACGCTCCAGGCGGCAGTTGCTCCCTTTTGTACCGGCCTGAGAGAATCTCACCGTCAGACGTTATTACACGCGGGGGAGTGAGCTTTTGATACCTATTAAATTCGTCTTTACGTGTGCGGATGAGTTGATAATCGAATGAACTGGTACGGACGGCTTCTTCCAGCTCTTCATAATAGAGATAGAATATATCCTCCAGGTCACGGATAATCCCTGCTTCAACCAGTCGTTCCGCTTCCTTCAGCATTGCCTGCTTGTATACCATGAAACGGTTAATATAGCCGTATTTGGGATATTCCCGGTAACCGATGAAATTACGGACCAGGTCAATATTCCGTTTAGTTTCCCGGGCTTTATGCTCACCATCCGGCAACTGCTTCAACCTTGCCAACAGCTCTTGTTCCTTATTCCAGGCTTCCTCCCGTCCCTGTTCAAATCTCTGCTTGCCGGCATTAGGCCCAAAGTTCCTGATGTTCCCGAGGATGATAGGCAGCAGCATAGACGGCTTCTCGCTCCAGCGGGGTCTGGTAATATCAATTTCCCCTGTACAGCGCATTCCGTATTTGTCCAGGTAGTCTGTCAGAGCGTCATAGGCTTCTTGTCCGCCCTCTAATGTAGACAGTCCGGCCAGGAACTCTTCCCCTTGTGCCTGCTGTAAATAATCTACGACCTGCGGAATAGGGCGAATCACATCGGCGACATCCAGCAGCGCCAGGCCCATCTCTGAAGTGATATTGTTCTGCACAGACTGCGAAAGCGTATCTGCGGCGTTAATCTCACCCAGCCACTCGTACATATGATCATTGATCCATGACGAAGCATCCATGGCAGCCATAAACACCGCCGTACTCTGCGGATTGAATAGAACTCGCCTAAGCTCCAGTATATCCTCCCGGATAAAATCAAATAAGGCTGAGCCTGACTTCGTCCGGATGCTCTGTTTCAGTACTTCTACCGACGCTTCGCAGCTCTTAATCAACTCCGTAACGATGGCCGGATCGCCTCCGGCAGGGGCTTGATCTGCGGGGGAAGGCTTGGCTGTAATGCTTTTGTCAGGAACAGGCGGCTGTTCGGCCTCCGGGGGAGCAGGGATGAAATCATCCCGTTCGATGATCGTCAGAAGCGCATCTTTGACCAGCGGATCGGATTTGCCAAGCGTATCAATGATTGTCCTTCTGGCTGGTGAAGTTAAATGGGAGGTGATATCGACAAACAGCCGTCCGCCGGCTTTACGCATGCTGGCAGGGGATATCATCAGGTAAAATGACAAGCCCAGCGGCTTCATAGCGTCAGTCATCATTTGCCCGTGACCTACGGATATATATGCACGGTTCTCCTGGTCACTGGATTCCGGGATGGGATATAAAGTCGTAATCGGCCGGCTCTGGACGATATAGAAGGTATCCTCGGCCAAGCACCATTCGATATCCTGGGGGGACCCGAAATTAGATTCTATGTGTCTCCCGATACGTGCGAGCTGTAAAATCTGCGGTTCCGTGAGCGTCTGAGCCTCTTGCTGACCGGGACCCAGCACACGGGTTTCTGTGCCGCCTCCCGGCAGACCGTAGATTGCCAGCTTTTTGGACGCTATCCGCTTCTCGACGATACTCTCTTCCCGCACCTTGTAGACATCCGCAGACACCGTGCCCGAGACCAGCGCCTCACCCAGGCCATACCCGGCATCAATAGATAGCAGCTTGCGGTTATTCGTAATCGGATCTGCGGTGAACAGAATGCCTGAGGCCTGCGGGAAGACCATTCGTTGAACAATTACAGACAAGTAGACCTGTCTGTGGTCGAAACCATTCTGCATCCGGTAGATTACCGCACGGTCCGTGAACAGCGACGCCCAGCATTTGCGGATATGCTCAAGAATGGAGTCCAACCCGATAATATTCAGATACGTGTCTTGTTGACCGGCAAAAGACGCCTGCGGCAAATCTTCAGCCGTTGCACTGGAGCGCACCGCATACGCCTGATCATCCCCAAGCCGGGAGAGCTGCTGCGTAACTGCTGCCACAACTCCGGGCGGAATCTCCGCGCTTTCAATCGTCTGGCGGATCGCTCTGCTGATGTCAGCCAATTGTGCCGGGTCTTCGGCTTGTACCACCGCTAACCGGTCCAGCAAAGCATGATACGCTTCATTATTCCGGGTAGCTTCCTGATAACCTTCGATAGTCACACAGAAGCCTTCTGGCACATGGATGCCTTCCATCCGGGACAGCCTGCTAAGATTCGCGCCCTTCCCACCCGCCAGCAGCAGCTGTGCATTGTCCATTTCCTTAAGCCCTATAACCAGTGATTGCATCTCGATCTCCCCTGACATGTGAATTAGAAGCCGTAACCCGCAAGCCTGTTCAGCGAGAAAAAAATTGACATCAGCGTGGCGGCATGTTATATTAGTAATATAAGATGTCTCTTCTCTATTCTCATTTTTAAAAACAGCCGTATTTGATTATATCATCGTGTATGGATAGATGCAATATGGAAGAACCCGGACAATAGCCCGGGTTCTTTTTTTAATATAAATGTATGTGCTGCACGCTATACCTTATCCTTCTATTTCCCGCTGAGAGGGTATCGTCTGGGATGCCTCAGCATAGTCTAGTTATTTCGTCCGTAGTAGAGCTTCAGGTTCGTTACATCTACCAGATAGAGGATATCAATGCCCTTTGGACTGCGGTCTGCCGCCAGCCGTTCGACCGGGATGCCCGGTGCAAGCGAGCTTTCCGTCCAGCCACCCCCGGTATTCACTGCCATGAACGCACGGTCAGTTCCGCTGCTTTTGACATAATAGATTCTTGCTGCTGTACCGGTCCAGGTCACATCGATTGCAGCGTTAGTGGGAGCAGCGTCATAGACGGTCTGCAGGTTCCAGCCTCCTGCACCGTACGTAGCCTGCTTCACCGCAAAGCTTGTGCCCCCCTCCTCACGGTAACGGTAAGCGATCACCGGACTTCCCGCCGAATCAAGTGTCATCTTGGCGCTCTGTACGCCCGGCCCGCCGGGGTCACTGCCGCTCTGAACATAGGCTTCGCTTGGAGCCATAGGCTGCACAATATCCGCCGTAGTCAGTGAGACCGGCGCTGTAACCGGAGTTCCATCCGCTTTACTGAATACACCCGTGGACGGGCTGTACTTCATGTAGGTTAACTGATGGCGCAGCGGGCTGGCGGCGAAGTACGCCCACTCAAATAAGATATGCAAGTCGCCGTTAGCGTCAAAGACCAGATCATCCGGGTAGACAGACCGGTTCAGGTGCGCCGCAATGGTCTTGACCTGAGTCCAGACCGAATCAGCATTGTTCCAGCGAAACAGCACGGCCTCTCTTTTGCCGGCCGGGTCTTTGTCAACACGCACCAGTAAATACAGATCTCCATTCGGAGCAGTAGTCACAACCGGATAGGTTACATTCATGCCTGCGGGCAGCTCGTCCGAATGGTTCTGCGGAATCCCGCCTACAGTATCTGAGCGGTAATATTGCCAGGCTGTGCTATGCATGGAAGCAAATACGTGGAACCGCCCGCTCCCGTCTCTGGCCATGGAGGGCTGATTATGTCCGAGATCGTCCACATATTCCGCAGGGGTTGTCCCATCCATGAGCGGAAGCTTGGTCCATAGCCCGTCTTTGTCTCTTCTTGCAATGGCTACCGTATGCTTGCCGGGTATTGCTCCCGGGGCGTTATAGGCCATATAGGCATACTCATAGCCAAGCCCGTAAGTGGCAAGCGGAGACCACCATCCGGCCTGATTGCTGGAATCCATCGGAAAAGGCACCTCTTCCAGCACAGCAGCCGCGCTCCCCGTCCCCGCAGGCAGCACGCTCAGCAGCAGCGTCATCACAAGAGCAAGCAGCCAAGGTCTGTTCTGTTTCAGCTTTGTGTTCTTTTTTAACATTCTGTTCTGCTTCAACGATTACGCCTCCCTTAATTCTGTGCCTTAGAAACGAACACAAATGAATACAAACGAACATAAACGAATACAAACTTAACGAGATGTAAACGCATACAAGTTTCTCCGGCACCGCCTCCCCGTTCCCGCAACTATCCTGAAATTAGTGTACTTGGGACTAGTGTGATGTGTAATGTGTGCTACTGTACGCTAGTTGCTAGTGTTGCTGGCCCAACAATAGCATGCAGCCATGAAGATTGTTACTGTACTATTGCAAGAATGCTGTAACTGGGGGGCAAGATTGCTGTAACTGGCGGCTTTTATTGTTATAGCTGCACTAAGCGGCATGAATTCCCACTCTCTTTCTCGCATCGCCTACTTTTAGCGGCATCCGGCGTAGGGAGGTGCACTAATGCTCTTCATTTGCTCGCTTGGGTCGCATTCGCTGAATTCAGGTGCACTAGTGCTCTTCATTTGCTCGTTTGGGACGCATTAGCTAGTGCTCTTCATTCGGGCGCTGGCAGAGGTTTTCAGAATATGAGGGGCACTAGTGCCCCTCCCGGCTCGCCTTCAACAAGACTTTGCCCACTAACCTTCGTGTTCAACAGATTACATTTTCTCCTCCTTGTTTTCCTCCTACATTTCCTACTTCTCCTACCTCTCCTACCTCTCCTACCTCTCCTACATCAAACTTTCAGCCCAAGCCATGAGGGGTATCTGCCGAAGCGCAAAAAGCCCGGTTTCCCGGGCTTTTCCAGAAATCATCACTCGAACATGCGCATCATTCGTTCTTCAGCCAACCGCTCACTTGCCTACAGTCACTGTCAGCTTCGCAGATCTGGACTCGCCTGCCGCGTTGCGCAGGACGGCTTCATATTCATAGGTTCCGGGAGCTTTACCGGAGATTGCAGTGACTGCGGACTGGGCATCCGGGGTGCGGGCCTGCAGGGTCTGGGTATCTGCCAATACTCCATTCTCGTACAGCCGGTATTCCGTTGCATTCGTCCCCCACCACAGATTCATCGTGATCGCATAGCTGCCGTCCCCGTCCCAGTTATCGCTGGATAATACGGCCTGCCCGGGGGACGCATCGGTTACCGTCACCGTCAAAGGTTCGCTTGTTACCGATCCGTGCGGGTTGCTGAGCTCCAGCGTATAGACATAAGTCCCGTTCTGCCTGCCGGCAATATCGATCTGCACGGACTGCGCTGACGGGGACTGGTCGGTCAGAGCACCTTCTTCAATCATTTCGCCGTTCTCGAAGAGCTTGAAGCGGGTACCGTTATTGCCCCACCAGAGATTCATGGTAACCGTATAATCACCGTCCCGCAGCCCCGTATCATGCCCGTTATTATCAGACAACACCGGCATGCCTGGAGCGCTGTCCGCGAGCGGGATGCCCTGGCTGATCCAAGCGGCCCATCTCGTTAGGACATTCCGTTGTTCCGCAGTAAAAGCTTCAGCAACGCCTGTGCCGACATCCTGGCTGTATGCAACAAGCAGCGACCGGGCCTTCGCTCCTTCACGCACGCCGACCGCCTGCTCCGCCTGCATAAGCTTACCGCTAAGCTGCTCTGCATGTGCCGCTGCACCCGGGTCTGCCGATTCACCCGCGAAGGCGCGGGTCAATTCTGCCAGACTTGCAAACGTAGCGTATATACTGTAGCTGAAATCCACACTAGTCTCACGGCCTGCAAGATCGCTAACGGTGGCCGTTATTGTATGCAGACCGGGTTCAAGCGTATACGCAGGAGCGTTCAGCAGCCCGCCGCCAGGCTCCGCAACACCGGACACCGTATCGGAAGCCGTGTAGCTAATCTCTACCTGCCGGTCAATCGTATACTGAGCTTCTCCCTGAATGACGACCGCCGGAGGAGTAAGGTCAATCGCCACATCCAGCGTCTGCCCGGCCTCCTTGTTACCGCTCCGATCCACGCTCCAGTAGGTCAGGGTATGCTTGCCCTCTTCACTTAACGTCAGCTTGCTGCCGGTCTGCAGCTCACCGCCGTCCACCTTGAAATAGGTCGTCTCCACTCCCGATTGCTCATCGCTTGCGGTTAACGTTATTTCGGCCGCCGATGTGTACCAGCCGTTCTGCTCTGTTCCCTTCACTGCCGCAGCCGTCTGCGGCGGGGTCTGGTCCGCCTGCTCTCCATCCGGTTTGACCCAGGCAGACAGCGGAATGTTCAGCTTTTTCACAAGCCCCGCTACCAGCTCCGATACCTTAATCGCACCGTTCATCTGCAGATGGGTGTTGTCCTCCGTGGTTCCCGTCCACATGAAAATAGACTTGGTGCCTTCTGTGCCCAGCTCCTGGAAGTACTCCCAGCTTGCTTGATTCAGGTCAATCAGCAGCGTACCGGTCTCCTGCGCGATTTCCTTCATTGCCTGCACGTATGCCGGGAAGCTCTTGTTCAGCACCTCTCCAGTGAAATCCCGCCGGTTGACGGGTGTAACCAGCACCGGTACCGCACCTCGCTGCACAGCGCCGTTAATGTAATCCTTCAGATAGATTTTGAATTGCTCCGGGGTAAGATAACGTTCCGGCCGGGACGGCGTGGAGTCGTTATGCGACCACTGCATGAACAGATAATCCCCCTCATGAATGCCGAGCAGAATATCGCCCAGATATCCGCCGGTCAGGAAGGTTTTGCTGCTTAGTCCGCCGACTGCCCGGTTGTCAATAAGGATCTTCTCCAGGTCAAAATAACGGCCCAGCGTCTCGCCCCATCCGGCCTGCGGACGGTAGCTCTCCGCATAATTGGCCACCGTGGAATCGCTCGCCAGATAAAGAGTTGGCTTATCGGCCGCCCCCTGCTCCGGCAGACGCTCGATCTTCAGCGCGTTGATCTTCGGCGTGCTGCCGGAGAAGCTGAAGTTAAATACGCCATCGATCAGGGCAATATCGTAGACGACTTCTTTGAATTCCCCTTTGGGGACGGTGGTCACCGGCAGTTTGTTCATTTGCTCCACCGTAACACCGGCCTGGGTCGCTTCCTGCGCATCCCCAATGGTCATCGTCACCCGGTAATTCGCCGGCTTCATCTCCACCAGCAAAGAGGTACCATTCACCCGTGTGAAGTCCTCTGTCAGCGGATTGCCGGTACCCCGGTTCTCGTCCCTGACCAGCGCAGTGTCGGCGAACCCGTAGCCATTCCCTTCAATGTAAGCCCGTTTGGCATCCACCTTGGTATAACCTTCGGCAGCACTGCCGGAGCCAAAATCAAAGGAGTATGCAGTAATATCACCCGCAGGCTCACGGGTCAGTGAATCACGCGCAACGGTAAGCATGTTCACCGCATGATCAATTTGCGCCTGCGTAGCTGTTGTTCCGATTAGCGCTCCGGCAGCATTCACGGCTCGATGCAGTACAGCTGCGGAAGCCTCCGTGTATCCTGCCAGATCGATCGCCTTCACCTCCTGATGTAGTGCAATCAATGCCGCCATATCGCCTGCTGCCACCGGCAGCTTCGTGCCTTCAATCTTCACATTGTCGATCCGGGTGGTCCAGTTCAGCGTGCCTCCTCCTCCTTTTCGCGTACCCAGGAACCGCAAGCCCCTAACGTTATTCGCATAGACGCCAGGACTCAGCGGAATATCGCGGATCGTCTGGGTGACACTTGGGTTAGCGAGACTTGTCAAGGTGAGATCAAGGCTTTTCCCAGCAAAATCAATCTTCACCTTAACATTCACCCACTGATTCTTCGGAATATCCGTAGCGGTTCCGCCCCCTGGAATGGCAGTGCTGCCGGTACCATAGTCATGTGTATACGGGCCGGTGAAATAATGAATGTTCGTATTTGGGCTTGCCGTACCGGTCTTGGTGAACAGGGTGAGAATCAAATTCTCACTCGCATCCATCAGCGTCAGATGTCCCTCCGAAGGGACAGCGCCCACATTGCCGGAATGCCAGTTGAAATTGACATCCACGATGTCGCCGTTCACCGCATCGAACAGGCGGAACACCTTGGCGCGGTTACCAGAGCCGGAACCAGCCACGGACAATACCTTGTTCCCGTTCTCTTCTGTAACCATCCCCGCCATGGTCCCGGCAATGCCCGTGGCATTCACCATGGAATATTGTGCAGCGGCCGGATCGTCCTCAAAGTCCTCCTCGTAACGCTGTACCTCCGGCTCTGGCTCCGGCTCCGTTATTCCGGGATCGGTCACGAAGGGCGATAGACTGAGGCCCATGTTCTTCACTGCGCCCGCTACCAGACCGGCAATGACCTGCGCACCGTAGGTACTGAAATGGGTATTATCGCTGACCCCGTCCGGGTACTTCGGATATTCCCCCGGATGGGCGTAGAGGAACAGCTTCTCCGTAGCCGCCAGGCCGATCCGGTTATATTCCGCAATGCTTAACTGGCTCAGATCAATCAGCGGGACGTTCAGTTCAGCCGCTGTTTCCTTCGCCGCCTTCACATATTCAGGAAAGCTGGCATTGAATTCCTGAGTGATCGTATTGAAGTCCCTGCGACCTACCGGCGTTAACAGAATTGGAGTAGCCACGCGCTGCCTGGCTCCGGCCACGTAGCGGGCCAAGTAGGCTGCGTAATCTGCCGGAGAGGCATAACGGTCAGGAATGCCTGCGCTGGCATCGTTATGGCCGAAGGAGATGAAGAAGTAATCCCCCGGCCTGATCCGCTGCAGAATACTATCCAGACGGCCGTCCACCATGAATGACTTGCTGCTTCTGCCGCCGATGGCATCATTCTGGATCGTTACGCCGCTGCTGAAATATTTACCGAATGGCTGGCCCCAGCCCTCCTGCGGAGCCTGCATCCCGCTGTAGGACTGCATCGTCGAATCCCCGGCCATATAGATGGTGGTTCCGGTTCCCGGCATCTTCTGCGGGTACTTTTCAATCTTAATCTCCTGCACATCGGCAGCCTTGCCGTAGAAAATAAACTCTAACTGCCCGTCAACCACTGCAATGTCATAGGAATAGAGCAATGGTGTTCCGGCAGGGACCTCAGTGAGCGCCAGCTTTTGCACAAATTCGGATTTGACCCCTACGTTCGAGTCTCTGTCTCCGCTGCCCAGCTTGAGCGTCACCTTGTAATTGGCATTCGGCAGGTCCACCGCAAACTTGGTGTTCTCCGGCAGGGAAGCGTGGTTCACACCCAAGGTGATTCCGCTTATGCTCTCGAAACCATATCCCGTGCTCTCAGTGTACGGCGTAGCCTGCACAGAGGTTGTTCCGGCTGGCTGCTGAGTACCGAACCCGAAATGGTAGACCTGCTCCAGCGGTTGCGGAGAGCCGGCCAGTGCCAGATTTGCTTTGGGGAATGCTGTAGCCTCTGTCCCCAGGTAAAACCCCGTATGCGGCGGCTGATTGTACGCCACATTCTGCCAGGCGATCCCCAGCCGGTATACCGGATCTTGCATTAGCGTTGGAATTCTGTAGGTTGTAGGAATCGTAGTGGTATAGAGTCTGTATTCCGAGCTGTCTGCGCTGCGAAGCAGCAGCTCCTCGCGCCAATCGCCCAGGAGGTCCGCCTGAAGCGCCGGGTTGCCTTTGGTATGATTGTTGGTCAAACTACCCGCCGCCCGGACAATCTCCTTCAGCTGCTTATTCCGGTAATCCCACTTGTAAATGAGCGGAATGCCTTCCGCTGTAGTGTTATTCCAATCGTGGTCGAACAGCTCCCGCTGAAGATCCCCGTCCCACCAGATGGCGAAATTCGCGCTTCGCGGAACTTCATTCTGCTCATAGATCACCTCACCGTCAGCCGCATAGCCGCGGGACAACGGGTCCATCTGCCCGTTTACAATCGTGGATGCCCAAGACTCATAGCCGGGATGATTCGGATCGATATCGGCTGACATCCCCCGTCCGGTATCTTTTCCGGTGAATTGGCCCCAGAGGATCTCGCCCGTAGCGGCATCGCGCATCTCCAGCCCGTAGGCCGCATCCTTATGCTCATGCACGCTGACCACCTGATACCCTTCCCGGTTCGGATCGAGCTTCCCGGCATGCATGGCATCTCCATGACCCAGTCCGGTGCTATAGAGCAGGGTGCCGTCATCGTCAATCGCCAGCGCACCGTACATGATCTCATCCCGGCCGTCATTGTCCGCATCCAGCACACTTAGATTGTGATTGCCCTGCGCTTCGTACTGGGCACCGGCATCATTCGTGTCGAAATTCCAACGCTTCACTAATGCACCACCTGTGTAGTCGTATGCGGTAAGCGTTGTTCTTGTATAATAGCCACGGGCCATAACCACGCTGGGCTTCACACCGTCCAGGTAAGCAATCCCGGCCAGGAACCGGTCTACGCGGTTGCCGTAACCGTCTCCCCACGCGCTGACATTGCCCCTTGGCGGATCATAGTCAACGGTGGACACCGCAGCGCCGGTCTGGCCGTCGAACAGCGTCAGATATTCCGGCCCGTCCAGGATATATCCGCCGTCATTGCGGTAATCCTTGGTGCCGTCACCGATGACTGTGCCTTGCCCGTCTTTGGTGCCGTCCGCTGTCTTGACCACGACCTCGGCTTTGCCGTTGCCGTCCAGGTCATACACCATGAGCTGCGTATAATGCGCCCCGGCCCGGATGTTCACGCCAAGATCAATGCGCCAGAGCTTAGTGCCGTCCAGTTTGATCGCGTCAATATAGACGTTGCCGGTATAGCCGGCTTGTGAATTATCTTTCGCATTGCTGGGACTCCACAAGAAAACGATCTCATATTCCCCGTCCCCATCCAGATCCCCAACAGAGGCATCTCCGGCATAATAGGAATACGTCCCCCCGTCTTTGGTCCGGCCATCGGCAGGCTTATCCAGCGGAATCGGCAGATAAGAGTTATGCCATACCGCTGCCCGCTCCGGCTGCATTTCCTCCTTCCCGGCAACAATCGTAGAAATCTGATATTGTGAGCTGTCTGCACCCGTGGCATCCACATAGTTGGTAGAGTTCACGATTGGTGCCGGGTTGACCTTCATGCCGTTCTTATAGACGTTGTAAGCGATTTCATCCGAGTCCGTATTCAGGTACCTCCAACTCAGAAAGACGCCGCCATCTGTCAGAACCGCCACCAATCCACGGTCCAGATATTCTGCCTGACGGGCGGGATGATTTCCGGTAGAGGCTGCAAGTGCCGGTGCAGGCGGGAGAGCAAGCGGGGTGACCAGCAGACAGGATAACAAGAACGCGAGCATTGCTTTTTTAACCGACCTCTTTTTTCTACCCATGAACTTCAGGCCTCCTATTATTCTAAAATCAATTTAGAAATCAGGGGAAACTTGTGCAGAAGCCCTCATCGTTGTCTTCCAGCTTGAGCTTTAGCAGCGCCCGCCTCCTTTCATGGCAGCGTTCATATGGAGCGTAACAAATAACAGGGATTCATTCTGCTCAAAAAAAAGCGATTTCAGCCTAGAATCGACTTTTATAATGTGTATACAGGATTCCAATATGTGGTATTATCAGGAATATGTTTGGTTAGGGGAGTGTTTATGGCACAGGCACACGTAGTTTCAAATGAACGAACTGAACAAGAATATGTACATATACTTTTCGGCATGTCTGATGCTGGTTCCTTAAAAGTAACACTCAGTGCTCTTGGCAAACGTGAGGCAAACCAAGTCCTGGCTTTTAATGAATTATTCTCAATTGGACCTTTATCAGTCTTGGATACAATAACCGGAATGCAGAACAGACAGCTATGGATGATGGAACGTGATGAGAATTACAGCCTTAGCCAACATCACAACCAAGAGAATCAGCTTGTCCACATGGCGCAGACTGTGAAGAGTATTCCGCACCATAAGATCATCGTCATTTGGGTGGCGGATAATGCGCATGACCAGACCGGGCTGCGTTTCGTATTGCATGTATTGCGGGATCGCATACAGCCGGTGCATATGGTTAATGTGACAGAGCTTTATCATTCAGCCGCAGTTCATGGCACAGAAGAGGTCACACCTCATTTTATAGGTGAAACCAATCGTGAGGATTATTTATTTATCGTAGATAGCCATGGTCAAGGCCTTCCTCTTGAATCTGATCAGAGAAGGGGCTACGAATCGGATTGGCTGAGGTTGGTGGAGGAAAATCAAATGCTGCGTCTGTGGAAAGATGCCGTCATTATCAGCTGTGATGAAAGCGCGCTGGATGAGGTAATTCTGAGGTCCGTTATTGAACTGGAAATGGAGCAGGAGCGCAATCAGATCAGGAAGGGATACGTTAACGCAGGCAGTGTCTTCATCCGGGTGTTCGAAGTCTCACAGCAGCTCGTGGACACTTCATTTATAGTCAATAGAATGCGAGAATTGATTAAGCAGGGCGTCTTGATGTCCATCGGACAACCGGGGGAGTTGCATCAATTCTCGCTTAGACGGGCATCTGCAGAGTAAGTGAATAATTAGTGGCTTAGTTGTATTACGTACAGCTAAATCGTCTAATTTACCGCCTATTATCCGCTTAACTGCATTACGTACAATTAAAATTCCTATTATCCATGAGTTCTCTCCATTCGGGCAAATTTAGTTGTACAGACTACAGTTAGAAGGGGGAAGTCCTGCCTTTTCACGGTTTTTAATTGTACAGAATACACTTATCAATTCATCAGGTCATACAAATGGTCAAAAAACAGCGCAGCGGCCCTCCTAAAGAGAGAATCGCTGCGCTCTTTGATTACTTCATATACAGCTCCACCAGCTTATAACAACGTTCCTTCGTCACAGAGGCCAAGGTCGCTGCGTACTCCAGCCCTTCCATCGTTCCGCCCTTATACTTGGCAGCCGCTTCCTCTGCGGCCTTATCGCGTTCCTTGATCCAGTTTAGCTGTTCCTCTTTCAGTTTGCTCATATCCGCCTCGGGAAGCTGCGCTTTGAGCGCCTGGTAGATTTCATTCAGCGCCTTGTCCCAGCGTTCGTGCTCCTTGGAGGCCGCCTCCTTCATATCTGTCGTGACGCCGCTGGCTGACACCGCCTTCAGATCGCTGAGACCCTCTTCAATCTTATCCAGCTTGTCAAAATAAGCCTGCCGCTGCGAGTCCCCCGCCTCCGCACTGGCCTTCGGCGTGGCAGCGGGCGCGGCCGTCTGTGCCGGAGCCTGTGCAGTGGCTTCCGGTGCGGGCTCTGCTGTAGCCTCAGGTGCCGGTGCCGGCGTAGCTTCCGGTGTAAGCTGCGGGCTTGCAGTGGCTTCCTGTCCGGTCTCTGCCGGGGCTGCCGCTCCCCCGCTATCCGCATCGTTATTATTGCCGCAGCCAGCCACTAGCAGACTGGAGATTAATAGGGTAGTTAGAATAGCTTTACGCATAAGTCATCATCCTGTCATTGAGTTATAGTCGAGACTGTTGCTTACCAGCTGTTCATAAGCCGCCTTGTGGGTTATTACCTGATTTCACCCGGAATTAATCATTTTTGTGCAGGGCAACGGCTCACGGACCGGCGGGAATTGCTGCTTGACAGTCCTTATTTAACGGAGTAGTATTTTGTAATACTCCTACATCCCATGTAGCATTACTCATTCAGAGAAAGGCGGTTCACCGATGATTGAAGCACTACGCAAGCTCGGCTTATCCGATCTGGAAGCCCGCTGCTATCTGGCGTTGCATGGCCAGCCTCCCTCCTCGGGCTATGAGGTCGCCAAGCAGGTGTCTGTGTCCCGGTCCAATGTATACGCCGCGTTGCGCAGTCTGGTAGACAAGGGGGTCTGCCGGACAGTGGAGGGCGATCCGGTCACATTCGCCGCGATCCCGGTCCGGCAGGTTGTCAAGCTGCTCCAGACGGAGTTCGAGCGCACAGCCCGTCTGCTGGAGAACGAGCTGACCCACCTGCCTGCGGCACCACCCTTCTTCAGCAACTGGAAGGGAGATGCGCAGGTGGATCTGGCGGTCCGGCGTCTGGCCGCCAACGCCAGCGCGGAGATTCTGGTGGATATCTGGGCGGAGGACCTGCACCGGGTAGAGGACGTGCTGCTTGCCGCCGAAGAGCAGGGCATTGCCGTCCACCTGATGGTTATAGGCGATACGCCTACAGCACTATCGCGTGTTATCGTGCACAGCGTACCGGCAGGCGGGCCGCCTGCGGCCCGGAACTTCTCGCTCCTGCTGGATCAGGAGACCTCGCTCCTGGGCAGCTTCACCCGCCATTCGCAGGCTTCGGCGCTGGAGAGCAACCATCCGGCTGTGCTGAATGTGATTCAGACCTCTTATTATCACGATGTCGTGATGATGCGGATTGAGCAGGATTTCGCCGCAGAGCTGGAGGAGCGTTACGGCAAGAATTATGAACTGATCTTCCGGGAGCATCCAGAGATGCGCTCAAGGAAGCCGGAGCCTGTACTTGAACCTGATCGCTTGGAGGATGACACCCATTGAATACACCGAATACACCAAATGCGAATTCTCCCCGCACATCCGTGCTGCATAACCGCTCGTTCCTGCGCTTATGGATCGCGCGGATCTTCTCCACCAGCGCCTTCCAGATGCTGTCGGTGGCGATCGGCTGGCAGATGTACGCGCTGACCGGCAGCGCCTACCAGCTTGGATTGGTCGGGCTGGCCCAATTCCTGCCTATGCTGCTGCTGACCCTGCCTGCCGGACAGACGGCAGACCGTTATGACCGCCGCACCATCGTCTTCCTGTGCCAGCTTACAGAGAGCCTTGTCGTGCTGCTGCTCGTTCTTGGCAGCATAGAGGGCTGGCTCGGCGCGGTTCACCTGCTGACGGCCGCAGCCGTTCTTGGCGCGTGCCGCACCTTCGAGAGTCCGGCCTCGGCTGCGCTGGTGCCGGACATCGTGGACCGCGAGCAGCTGCCGAAGGCGGCAGCCTGGTCCGCTTCCGCCATGCAGACGGCGATGATCGTCGGTCCTTCTCTCGGAGGGGTTCTTGTCGTCTGGGGCACGGCCGCCGCCTATATCGCCTCATTGGCTGCACTTCTGATTTCCACGGTACTGATCTTCTTCGTCAAGACCGTTCATTTCGTCAAAAAGCTGGACGCAGTCAGCATGGACACCTTCCTCAGCGGCCTGCGGTTTGTCTTCGCCCGCAAGATTATCCTCGGCACCATCTCGCTGGACCTGTTCGCTGTACTGCTCGGCGGGGCCACGGCGCTGCTGCCGATCTTCGCCGAGGATATTCTGAAGACCGGCTCACTCGGTCTCGGTCTGCTGCGCTCTGCCCCGGCGGTGGGCGCCATTATCGTCTCGCTCATCCTGACCCGCTATTCAGTGGAGCGGGCCATCGGTAAGATGCTGTTCGCCTCGCTGGTCGTCTTCGCCCTCGCAACGATGCTGTTCGGGATCTCACACAGCTTCTGGCTGTCCCTGTTCGCGCTGGTACTGATCGGTGGCTCCGATGTCGTCAGTGTCGTCATCCGCTCGACACTGGTGCAGGTCAATACGCCGCAGGAGATGCAAGGCCGGGTGAACGCGGTGAATTCCCTGTTCATCGGCACCTCGAACCAGCTTGGCGAATTCGAGTCCGGCACGATGGCCGGACTGGTCGGGGCCGTCCCTGCCACGGTGATCGGCGGGCTGGGCACCCTGATCATCACCGTCCTCTGGATGTACCGGTTCTTCCCGGTGCTCCGCACCCAGAAGACGTATACAGCGGAGGAGATTTGAACGATACAAGGGGCTGCCAGATTGGCAGCCCCTTATGGCCGTTCAAGAATGTATATGGTTTTGGGGCCCCCGCAAAGTATCTGAATAGACTCCGAAGCTTAACTTCACTTTGTGGGGATTTTTATTAGTACTCGCCCTTAATTACAAAAAACGATCCCCGGATCGTACCCGCCAGCTTCGACTTCTGCCGCGCGAACTTGAACTTGTCCGCCAGCTCCGCAGGAATTTCCATTCCTTCCGAGAGCTTGAACCCGACTGCCCGCTTCTTCGGATCATCCACCGTATACATTACGTTAAGCGCAAGGCCATCCTCATAGAAAACGTAGGTGAACCGGATATTCTCCACTTGAAACTGCGAGGTTTCCAGCGGCTTGGCCGCAAAATGAATATCCCGCTCCTTGCTCAGAATCGTATTCACATAATCCAGCGCATCCTGGCTGTTACTGGCCGGAACGACTGTGAATTCATGCTTATACTTGTTCATGAAATAACGTGCCTCATTCGCACGCAGACCGGCCAGCTCTTCAGCAACGGGTGACGACTCCAGGCCTTGCAGAGATACTTCTTTGAAATCAACGGTATACGACATAGTTACCCTCCATAATAATCACTTTAGTTGCGGATGACGGGAATCCACATTTCGCCATATAGCGAACCATTCCGGCTGCCCATCTCCACTGCTGCATTCGGCCCGCCCACGTAGGCGTATCCTTCAGCTTGCGGCAAAGCTTGTCCGAAGGCCAGGCCCGTCACGGTATTGCTTAATTCCTCCGTTGTCGCTCCTTCTCCTGCGACTACGACGTATTCCCCCTTCGGGAACTGGATCACCCGGGCTTCCTGCGGTACCTGCGCGGCCGCCTCGGCCATCACCCCGGCATAATGCATCATCTTGCCGTTCACCGCTTCGTTCACCACAAACACATAGTCATTCGCCGCAATCCCTTTTAACAAGCTGAGCCTGCCATCTTCACTGACCGCCTGCCAAAAATCCGCCTTCTCCTTATGAATCCCGGCATAATCGGTGTAATCACTCTTAAGCTCAATCCCCAGCCCAATCACTGTGAAGCTGTCCTTCTCTTCAATAGTATACCCTGCCATATTCCGCACCTGCCCTAATATTAGATTTGTCTTCTTCACTTGATATGTATATGATAACCTTAAATCATGTCAAAAAATGAACCTGTTTAGGAGCCGCGATGAAAAAAGTGGAACGGATCAACATCATCATGCGGTACATTAATAATCGTGCCCATTTTACCCTGACAGAAATCATGCGGGAATTCAATATTTCGCGTTCGACCGCTATCCGGGATATCCGGGAAATCGAGGCGCTCGGGATGCCGCTGGTCGCGGAGGTCGGCCGGGATGGCGGGTATTCGGTCATGCGTAACTCTGTGCTTCCGGTGGTCCGGTTCACGGATAATGAGGTCAAAGCCCTGTTCATTGCCTTCATGGCCACAAGGAACGGGCAGCTTCCTTATCTCACAAGCCGTCAGTCCCTGACGGAGAAATTACTGGCGCTCATCTCGGAGAATCAGCAGGAGGACCTTGTGCTTCTGAATCAGATCCTGCTGTTCGAGGGCACTCACCCTGGCAATCCCGATCTGCTGGATCTGTCCGATCTCCCCCACCCTATGCTGGAGAAGCTGATCCGGCTCCTGTTGGTGGACCGTTATCTGCGGATTACCTGCCTGGAAGAACAGCAGAATATCTTTTATTCTGTGTATCTCTTACGTCTTTATCAGGAGAAAAGCCTGTGGCTCATCGAGGCCTTCGACCTGGACGCGTCCAGGAAACGGATGATCCCTGTAGACCAGCTCACTGATGTCATCCCCTACCCGGAGTCCAAACGGCTGAGCGTGAAAAAAATCCACGAGAAGCTGAGCAAGCAACACGTGAACAACAACCTCGTCCTGGAGCTCGGTCCCCGGGCCATTGCCCAATACCGCAAATATCACCCGTTCAGGGTGGCGCTAGCCTACACCAACCCCTATCAGACCACCGCAATTCTGAAGATGGATATCGAAGTGAACAGGCCCGAAGAAGTGAAGGAAGTCACGAATTGGCTGTTATTCCTGGGCAATGACCTGAAGATGAAGGAAGTTCCGGAAGAAGTTAGAGCGGAGCTGCAAGCGAGGATAGATCTGTATCAGCTTTAGGAAGGGCGCCCACAATGTGATCGGTTTTCCGCATACATTTCGCCCAGCTCCTTCGCAACCGCCCTATCCCATGCCAGTAAAAAGAGCAGCGCCCCCTAATCAGGAAAATCGCTGCTCTTCTTCTACTTATATACTTATACTCTTGTACTCTTGCTCACAGATTAAGCAGCAAGCTCAATACCTTCGCACACTCTGCGCGGGTCGCATTGGCCTGGGGCTTGAAGAATCCGTCCGGTGTACCGGATATGAAGCCGAGTGTGCCGGCGGCACCCACGGCCTCCTTGGCCCAGCCACCGATTGTTCCGGCATCGGAATAAGCGGCTAGTGTGCCTGCCGGAGCCGTGTTTCCAGAGCGCAGCTCGTAAGCTCTCACAAGAAGCGCCGCCATCTCTTGCCGCGTAACACGCGACTCCGGTACGAACTTGCCGGTGGAGTCTCCTTTAACGATTCCGGCAGCATACGCGGCTGCCACATCATCGGCGTACCACTTGCTGCTGTCTACGTCAGCGAACGAACCGCCACCTTCCGCCTTCAGCCCAAGGGCGCGGACAAGCATGGCCACGAACTCGGCACGGGTCACTTCCCGCTTCGGTGCGAAGCTGCTGTCGCCGTTGCCTGCAATAATATGCTTCGCCGCCATTTCCTTAATGGCAGCGTAGGCCCAATCCGCCGGACTTACATCTGCAAAGCTCTTGTCATACTCCAGTACAGCATATTTGCCGGATTGCTGGATTTTAACGGTCATCCGGTCTTGTTCCACAGTGCCGCCCATATATTCGGGCGTTCCATCGACTGCGATCGCGTACACACCGGCCAGCTTCGGATTGCCGCTCTCCTGGAGCTTCAAGCGAAGGGTGACCGGTTCCGCGAAGGAGGACAGCGGAGTCTCTACCCCCTGCTGATTCAGAACAGACAGACGGAGCTGGAACACTTCACCGGCTATTCTCAGAACTGCATCACTCTTGCTGCTGGCCTGCTCTAACCAGCCGGACTTTTGTTCCGCAGACCCTGGGATTAATGCGGCAGAGATCATGCTGCCAGCTGCAGATGTCCCGGCCAAAGCTTGAAGCTGCTGAACCACCTGGCCTGGAATCTCTACAGCTACCTTCTTCCCTTCCAGCTTCAGCGCGGCTATTCCCTTAAGCGCCGCAGCGTCTGCGGGAATTCTTACTTCGCTCTGCCCTTCAGCCATTGGAATCACAATCTGCTTCTGCGCATCCACTTCCGGCCGCGATACCACTAAGATTTCCGGCTGTGGTGTGGCTTGCGGTGTGGCTGATGCTGTTGCCGTTGCTGTTGCCTGCGGAGCTGTCCATCCTGAACCAGAGTCTGTTCCTGGCGCCGTTGTTGGAGCTGGTGTTGGCGTTGGACTGGCTGCCGGACTTGGTTCAGTATTCCCTTCCGGGCTTGTTGTTGGTTTCGTTGTTGGAGGTACTGTTGGTTCACTTGGAACCTCGGGCTGAGTCGTGCTATCGCGCACGAAGGTCACCTCTTGCAGATAACCGTAATGATTATCTGAGTCCGTGATAACCTTGAAGCCCAGCGACGCTCTTCCGTCTTCTCCTATGTGCACATGTTTTAGCGTCAGAGTCCGGGGCTTCAGCCAAGCGCTGCCCGAATAGGTAACCGGCACCGAATACGTTTGTCCCTCGGAGATCGTATACATGACCGAGCCTGGGGCAGGCTCCCCTTTGTCCCCGAAGATTTTGGCCTGAATAGTATAGTTTCCGGGCTCAAGTCCCGTAAGCTCATGAGTAAGCGTGAAGTCAATCGGCTTGTCGTCCCCGTAATCGAAGCCGCCTGAAGCTTTGCTGTCTCCGAAGGTCGTTGGCTTGGTTCCACTGAGATACCAGTCGGACTTAGCACCGTTCACCGTGAGATTATCGGTGCTGACGGCTCCGGCTTTTTTGACCAGCTTGAAATCATCAAGATTCCCCCACTTGTCGCCCGCGTATTTCAGATTAGCGCCTAGTGTCAGTGTTCCATCCGTAACTTCAATATTATCGATGGTTGGATTACTCCATTGCTGCCAGCCTGTGTTGACAAACTGCTGCTTCTGATGGCCCGCAAAAATCTCAGCCGTCTCTTCCCCGCCGACACCCGAGACCCAAGCGGATAACTGATAGGTGCCGTTCTCAAGTCCGGTGACCGTCTGGGAGACCTGGAATTCCGCAGCCTGTGAGCTCCAGTAGTGCAGTGCAGCCGAACCGGAATGGGCATCCGACTCCACATTTACCGCCGTGCTATCGCCGCTTACGCTCCAGCCATTCAGCCCATCCTCGAAGCCGGGATTCTGAATGAAGCTTGTACTTGGCGAGACTGTAATTTCAGTAGAATCTGTAAATCCGCCGTCATAAGTAACCGCTGTCACAGTAGAGGTCCCCGCAGATATCCCGGAGATCGTCCCTTTATACTTGTCTACCTTGAGAATGGCTTCGTCGGAGCTGGTGAAGGTTAAGCCCTTAAAGGTGGCATTCGCCGGGCTGATCGTTGCCTTCAAGCTGCCGGTTCCGCCTACTTCAAGAACTGCGGCCTGCTTCTCCACTTTGACCGACTGAACCGGCACCCGGTTGATGGCAGAAGCACCTTCAATAAAAGCATCCATCGCGAAGGAAGGCGTTCCGTCCGGGTTCCATGCAGACAGCCCATAGCCGAAATAGACTCCCTCCGGTGCCCAATAGAAGACGCCAGTTCCCTGGCCGCCAGGTACTGCCTTCACGCCATTCTGAACAGCGACCAGCATGTTATATACATTATCTACATTCTTGCTCACATCGCCGCCAACCTCGACGATCATAACCTCCTTGCCATATTTTGCAGCCAGAAGGTTCATATTGGAGGATAATTCATTGATGGAGGAAGTGTAAATAGAATCCGGGTAATAGGATAACCCGATAATGTCATAATCGCTGTCTTTAAGCCCTGCTTCGACCAGACCGGCATAGAACGGATCTACACCGGTATCTGCCCCGTTGGCTCTGTGAATAATGATCTTGGTCTCTGGAAACACCGCCTTGGCGGCATGTGATCCCGACTGGATCAATTGCACCAGATTCGCCGTATTGCTGTAGCTTCCCAGCGGATGCAGCATCCCGTTATTAATCTCGTTACCGATCTGCACCCACTCCGGGGTAACGCCAGCGGTCTTCAGCGCATTCATAACCTCAGAGGTATATTCTGAGACACGCACTTTGAGCTGCTCCAGATTATCACCTGCCCACGCTGCCGGAGTTACCTGCTTGCCGGGATCGGCCCAGGAATCACTGTAGTGCAGATCGATCATCACCCTGAATCCGAGAGCGCTTACACGGGAAGCCAACGCCACTGCCTCTTCCGTGCTGCTATGGCCGTTAGAAGGATCATCGGACGGATTGACAAAAGCCCGGATGCGTATGGAATCGATCTCGTGGTCTTTCAGGATCTGGAGCAGATCCTGTTGATCGCCCTCATCATTATAGAATTTGTAGCCTTGGGCCTCCATTTGAGGCAGCCAGCTGACATCTGCGCCCTTGGCGAAAGATTGCGCCGCAGGTGATGCTTCTGCCCTCGCCGGTACTCCAAGTGCAGTTAGCGACATCATAAGCAGTGTAAGGGTTAGAACCGCCGCAAGCCATCTTGTTCCCTGTTTCAAAATATTGCCTCCCTTTTATAGTCTCCCCGATAGTATAGACGACGATAGAGGTTACATTGAATTAAGCGAAGCAACGATAACCCATACTTTTTCAATGGTTTCGCTGACAACCGCTTACATTCCGGACGGCATCGCTGGTGAAATCTCTTTTTCCAATATACAAACACCCGAAAGACGTATAATATTCTCTATGTGAACGCCGGTTCGTTCGGGAGTTCCGGGAACGGACCATAACAAAGGAGACGTTAGAGATGCTGGATGCACAAACTACTGAGCTGTTAAAAAAAGCGCTGAGCGCAAGCATTGCCCATAAGGAAATTGCCGGAGCAAACTTCATGGTGATACAAAAGGGGCAGGAAGTGTTCTACCATGAGGATGGGTTAGCCGATATCGAAGCTGGACGCCGGATGTCCAGAGATTCGATTGTCCGCCTGTACTCAATGACGAAGCCGGTTACCGCCGCAGCCGTTATGCTGCTCCTGGAGCGCGGGGAGATCGACCTGTTCGATCCGGTCAGCCAATACATACCGGGATTCAAGAACCAGAAGGTTGAATTGGACGGGGCGCTTGTGCCGGTCAGCCGGGAGGTTGACATTCATGATCTGCTGAACATGACCTCAGGACTGGTCTACGGCGGAACCGACCGGGCCGGTCAGCATACGGAGGCGTTGTTCCGGGAACTCGACAGCCGTCTGCCGGGCGATAATCCGATGAGCACACTGGAATTCGCCAACCGGCTGGGTGAAGGCCCGCTGTCCTTCGAGCCGGGATCATCCTGGCAGTACGGAACCTCGGCAGATGTCCTCGGGGCGCTGGTGGAAGTCGTCAGCGGCATGCGGTACAGCGAATTCCTGCAACAGGAAATCTTCGGCCCGCTGCAAATGAAGGATACCGGCTTCTGGCTGCCCGAAGACAAGAGGGGCCGTCTGGCCCGCGTCTATCAGGATGACGGGGAGGGCGGCCTGATGCGGTATGAGGAGAGTCACCTGGGCGTCAGCCATCATATGGACCGGGAGGCGGCTTACGAATCAGGCGGAGCCGGACTGGTCTCCACGATTGAGGATGCAGCCAAATTCACCACCATGCTGATGAATCAGGGCCGCTTGAACGGGATTCAGCTGCTGAAGCCCCGTACCGTTCAGTATATGACCTCGGCCAGCTTGACCCACTGGCAGCAGCAGGGCTTCAACCCGTGGCATTCGCTGCAAGGCTACAGCTATGGCAATCAGATGCGTATTCTGACCCATCCGGGCCAGGCGGGCGGACTTGGCAGCCTGGGAGAATACGGCTGGGACGGCTGGCTGGGAGCTTATTTTGCCAATTGTCCGCAGGAGGATCTGACCCTTCTGTTCATGATTCAGAAGAAGGACGCCGGAACCCTGCCCATTACGCGTAAGCTGCGTAATATTGTGTTAAGCGCATTTTAAGTACAACATTAAGGGTCCAGTCTTGTCCGGGTAACGGACAAGAACTGGACCCTTTTTCTGGACCTTTTTCAGGACTTAAATGAGCGGCTCTGTTCCCCCATCCTCCACTCCTACCATTTGGCCTTCGCCCTGTTGGCGGCAATCACTTCAAGGAAGCGGTCGGGATAATTCGTATGCACTCCGTCTACTCCCCAGGAGTAGGCTTTATCCATGTTAAGCTGGTAGTTCACCGTATACGGGATGATCTTCAGCCCGGCCCTCTTCACCTGCGCTACATAAGCGGCGCTGATTCCCTGGAAATTCGGACTGATGCCTACGGCATAGGTCTTCACATGATCCAGATAGGACTGCGTGACCCGCGAAGCCGCATAATCATTCCATACCAGCTGGTATAACGGAAGGTCCGGGTTGATCAAATGAAGCTGCCGCAGACTGGCTGCGCTGAAGGAATGAACGGCTACCATATTGTCCAGGTCATATTTGTGTATCGTTTCATTCAGGATCGCTTCAATCCCGGCCTTCGGGGCAGGCTCCTTGATCTCGATCACATAGTTGATGTCCTTGCCGAACGTCTCGAATACCTCTTCAAGGGTGGGGACGGTAAGCCCTGTATATAGATCTCTGGCGAACATCGGGTACTCCTGATTGAACCACGAGCCTGCATCGAGCTGTTTGATCTGCTCCAGGGTCATATTCTTCACGTAGCCTGTGCCGCTGGTGGTGCGGTTGACCGTCTCATCATGAATCACAACCGGAATCAGGTCCTTGGTCAGATGGATATCCAGCTCAATCGAGTCAGCATGCATCTCTCGCGCCAGCTCGAAGGCCGGCATAGTGTTCTCCGGGGCATAACCGGACGCGCCGCGATGGGCAATTGTATAGACTTTGTCTGCCGGTTCGATGATCTCCTTCACCTTCACCCGGATGACCGGAGAATACGCATAGAGTGTGGAGAACAAGGATATACACAATACAATATGCACTCCGACGAAATAACCCTTATGTCTGAAGATCCTCATCATGCCGTTGTCCCCATTTGTGTGTGATTATATCCGGGTCTCGCCCGTCAGATTTCTAATGTTGCTGTAACAGGATAATGATCCGAAGGGTATTTCCGGTCGAAGCTGTCGGTTACCGTCCGGGTCTTCAGGACTTTCACCTGCTTGTCCGTAAAAATATAATCGATCTCTATCAGCTCATCCCACGGAATATCGTAGCGAAAATCGGTGAATGTACCCCAGGGGCCATAATGTGCCTCAGCCGCTCTGCGGGTATCGGTCAGCTGCGCTGTAATCTCCCGGTAGCATCGTTCGTCCGGTAAAGCATTGAAATCCCCTGTGATCACAACCGGGAGATTCCCGCCCAGATTACGGACCCGTTCCAGAATCAGCAGCGCGCCGCGGTATCTGGCTTCCTCGCTGATATGGTCCAGATGGGTATTCACAAAGTGAATCCGGTTCCCGTTTCTTGTATCCTGCAGCCTCACCCAGGTGCAGATCCGGTTGTAAGCGGAGTCCCAGGACTTGGAAGGAACTTCCGGCGTTTCCGACAGCCAGAATGTGCCCCCGTCTTCTTTGGTGAATACCGACTTGTTATAAAAAACAGGACTGTGTTCGCTATCGGGATCATGATCACGGCTGATGCCCTCCACCTCATAATCCTCTAGTGCCGCCAGGTACTTCAGCTGATTGCCCCGCACCTCCTGCAGTCCGAAGACGTCCCAGCGGTAATGCCTGATCATGCGCAGCATATGCTCCTTGCGTAACGCCCAGCGGTTCTCTCCGTCTCCCGGATTGTCAAGGCGGATATTAAAGGAAGCCACTTCGTAAGTTGTCATTGCTATTCTCTCCCCTCTGGAATGTAAACGTTTGTAATGATCTCTGGTTACATATTTAAGGTAATAAGTTTATACCTTGATGAAGAACGCGTCAACCGGCAGGAGCGCACCGCACTGGCCCGCAGCCATGTCCGTTTGTTACAGAACCCGGTTAAGCCGAAAGAGGCTTACCTGCGGACGGCAAATACCTCCGCAGGGTAAGCCCCAAGGCTGGTTCAGATCCTATGAAACGCTAAGCCTGTATGCTATCCAGTTCAGCAGAAATCCGGTTCCTGGCGGCGTCCACCACGCTAAAATCCATCGCTGCGATATAAATTTTCTCCAATTCATCCCGGTGTACCTTGGCCTCTGCCAGTGCGGCTATCGCCTCCTTCATTGTGGCCTTGTATTGTGCACTTACTTCCTCAAGCGGTCCGGCAAGGCGCTCATCCGTTCCCGGCGCAACAACGGCCTCATACGTATCGATGATGACGTCACCTTCCCGCTCCGGGTCATATTCATGCGGGCTGGTGCTGTCAAAGACCGCAAAGTCAAGCTCACGCACAATGACCATATCCAGACTGCGGGGATCAAATCCGCAATGATAGATTTCCGTATCAAAGCCTCTCTTCTCCGCCTCGGAGGCGATTTTTTTGAGCATGGTTGATTTGCCGGTTCCGGCCCGGCCTTTGAGGAAGAAGCGTCTTAACAGCCCTTCGGTCAAATTAGGTACAAAATCAACCGCCCCTGCCGGTGTTGCTGCGCCCAGGAAACGGTGCTTCACGTTAGCACTCCTCTGAAGATGTGCTTCACCAAAGAGCTGTTCCAGCATCCGGGCCGTTAATTGATCCGCCTTGCTGAAGTCCATATGCCCGAAGTAAATTTTCTCCCATTTGTCATGAATGTTCAGGGCCTCAGCAAATTTGCTATAGGCCGCCGCATAGGCACCAGCAACCTTCCGGTTAATCTCTTCAATGATCTCCCTTTGGCCGATCAATGCTGCCGAATCCCACGCTTCGCCCAAGTTCACGTATTCCTCAATCGCTCCGGGAGCCTTGGGCTCGATCACATGGGGCGCAGTCCCGTCAACAATGCCCGCGCCAAGCACCGGAATAATGACTCCGTCAATGGATTCCTTATCGGATGAACAATGAATCAGTTCAATATCGTATCCCCGCTCCGCCCATTCCGTACTGATGGCTTTCATCAGGGATGATTTCCCGGTACCGGGGCCGCCTTTCAAGATGAATATCCGCCGGAGCCCTTGAAGATTCGATTCGAACAAACTGTAGAAACCGAGAGCCGTATTCCCGCCTGCAAAATATCTTAATATTCCCGCAGCCATACTCCACTTCCTTTCCCCTTGTCGCCTGTAGGCTTATAACCATACAATATGCGTCAGGTATTTGTAAGGTGTCTGAAGCGGGCATGAACATCCACTCCATGTAAAAGCGGCATCCCCATCATGATATGACAGGAATGCCGCTTATTCTATATTTCATTCCCCTTAAATTCCCATGAACCGCTCCACACCCGCCGGGTCCATGACTACCATCTGCTTGTTGCCGATCAGCTTGATCAGACCGGAGTCCTCGAATCTGGAGAACTTCCGGCTGATCGTCTCCCGGGTTACTCCGACATAACTGGCCAGCTCTTCGCGGGACAGCGGCAGGTCGATATGAACGCGTCCGCCGCGCGGCTTGCCGTATTTGTCGCTCAGCTCCATAATCATATACGCGATCCGGATTTCCGGGTCCTTGGTCGCCAGACTCTGGGCCAGATTCTCGGTGTGGGCGAGCCGTTTGGTCAGGCTTTGGAGCAGGCGCAGTGAGATATCGGGGTTCTCGGTCATGATCTGCTCCATATCGCTGCGGGTCAGCATGCAGATATGGGTGTCTTTCAGCGCATACGCACTGAAGTTGCTAAGCTCGTCACTGTTGAAGATACTGAGTTCCCCAAAGAAATCCCCGTTCGTCAGGATATGCAGAATCTGCTCCTTCCCTTCGGGCGTGATCTTGGATAACTTCACATGTCCCTGCTGAATAATGTACAGCGTATCGGAAGGCGCTCCTTCGAGAATTAGCGGCTGGCCCTTGGTGAATTTACGGTGCTTAATCATGGCGCTGATCCGGGTAAGATCCTCATCGGTCAGTGCGGCAAAAATCGGTACCTTGCGTGTACAAGGTTCTGCGGCGTGCTGGCAGGAATGCTCTTTCATACCGTTCCCCCTGTAATGTGACATATGAAGTCTGGTGTGTCTAATGAGTAATCGTGTTCTTCTCTTCTAGTGGTACGAAGTGGCTGGTATCCTCGCCGCAGACCGGGCAGACCCAATCCTCCGGCAGATCCTCGAACGCTGTGCCGGCAGCTACATCCTCATCGGGATCGCCTACCGCCGGGTTGTAGATGTAGCCGCAAGGAGTGCAGATATATTTTTTCATTCTACTCATCTCCTATATCCTTAGTAGTTAATCAGTTCAGAACAGACTGCGCTTCCGCTATAATGTCTTCGATGCGCTTGCCGTCAGCACTTCCGCTCAGCCGGACACCTTGCTCAACAGCCGCCTTGTAAGCCAGCGAAGCCGCAGCGCCCTGCCAGGACAACGCCCCGACAATGACATGATCCTTCACAAAAATCCGTGTATACGCCCCGTTCTCTTCTCCGCATACCGACTCATCACAATTCCGCTCATCGGTGTTGCCGATGGAGAACAAGGATACTCCAAACGCATTGAACAAGGTCACCGGAACCGCTCTGCGGTATACACTCACAGCTTCGGCCATATTGCTCCCGGCAATCTTGCCCTGTTCCATCGCTCCGCCCCACAAGCCTTCCACCAGTCCGCCGAACTCGGCAACATCACCGGCTGCATAGATGTTCGGTACGCTGGTCTGCAGATGCTCATCCACAATAATGCCGCTGCGGACCTCAATCTCCGAGCCTTGGACAAGCGCAGTATTCGGAACAATCCCAATGGAGTAGACCACATGGTCACACGGGAAGCTTGCGCCGTCATTCAGCGTAACCCCGGTGACAACCTCTGTCCCCTCTATTGAAGCCACACCCGCTTGCAGAATCACCTTCACCCCGGACTCTTCAAGAGTGTCTTGCAGACGCTTGGAAGAGTAGCTGTCGAGCTGTCTGCCCATCAGGACAGGTGCATATTCAACCACAGTCACCGTATATCCTGCTTCGTGGAGCGCCCAGGCAGTCTCAATTCCCTGTACGCCTCCGCCGATGACGGTTACGCGGCTGCCTTCCTTAAGGCTGTCTTTCAGTCGGTCGGCGTCAGCCAGCTCCCGGATGCTGTGTACATTGGCCAGACCGGCCCCCGGGGTAGACAATGCGCGGTTCTTCGCACCCATGCAGAGCAGCAGCTTATGGTATTCCACACACTGGCCGCTCTCTGTCTCTACCGTCTGGCGCTCCGGGTGGATGGACACGATGCGGGTGGATGACTGCACGGTGATGCGGTTATCGCGGTACCATTTGTCCTTCTTGATCAGCACCTTCTCGCTGTGCAGGTCGGTGAACAGGCCCTTGGTCAGCTTGATCCGGTTATACGGCAGACCGCTCTCTTCCCCGATGATCGAGATTTCCGAGTCCGCGTCCTGATCGCGGATCGCTTTGGCGGCATGGACGGCGGTTACACCGCCGCCAACAATTACGTAATGCTTCGTCATATTCGCTTCCTCCTCCCTAGATTGAACTGAGCAGCAGATCCGAGACAAATTCGGTCGCATTTTTGATTTTCTGGACCTTCTCAGGCTCTCTTGGGGAGAATCTCACCCGTACGGGGAACTCCACATGGGTCATGCCAGTGGTTTTGATAACCTCGGAGGTGCTCTGTACAGTCATGTTCGTTCCGTTCAGGTAATCCTGAATGACCTCGATCGCTTCTCCGCTCCAGCCGTAGGAGCCAAACGCCGTAGCCAGCTTACCTTCCAAGTTCATCTCCTGCATGCCCTTCAATACTTCCTCCAGGTTCCCGATCATGTCTGCATATTTGGTTGAGCTGCCGATGAAGACGGCGTCTGCCGCTTCAATGCTGCGGAGGATGTCTGCGGTACTGCTTTTATCTGCATTCCAGACTTCAGTCTCGATATTGTTCTCCTTCAGGCAATTCTCAATGATCGCGGCCATCTTCTTCGTGCTGTTCTTGATGGTGGTGTAGACAATGACAGCCTTCTTGCCTTGGGTGGTCTCCCGGCTCATGGTGGCATACAGCCCGATGAACTTAGGGATGTCCTCACGGATCAGGAACCCGTGCGAAGGGGCAATCATGCGGATCTCCAGATCCTTCACCGCTTCCAGCAGCGTTCTTACATATCTTCTGTGCGGATGGATAATCGCTGCATAATAGCCTTTGTAATCTTCAGTGATATCGAAGCCTGCTTCATCGCTGAACAGTTCATTGACTGCTACATGTGTACTGAAAATATCGCAAGGGAACAGGATTTGGTCCTCGATGCAGTAGGTAATCATGGTCTCTGCGGTGTGGAGGTACGGCGTTTCTTTGAACAGCAGGGTTTTGCCGCCGATATCCAGCGTATCCCCGTCCTTCACCACCAGGAAGTTACGGCTGTGCAGCTTATACATCTCCTGCAGCTCCGGTACAGCGATCCCGGTGCAGACAATCGTAGCATTCAGCGCCTGTGCCGCCAGTGCCGCCAGTCCGCCGGAGTGGTCAGGCTCAGTATGGTTAATAACGATGTAATGAATATCCATGAGGTCAATCATTCCGGCGAGACACTCAGCATATTCGCGGCCGAATTCCATATCCACCGTATCGATGACGGTCGGCTTGCCTGTTTTGAGGAGATAGGAGTTATAAGTTGTTCCCTTGGCGAGAATCAGGCGGTGAAACGGAACTTGACGGTCGTCTATTTTGCCTACCCAGTGGATGTCTTCAGCGATTTGTCTGGTTTGTGTACTCATTAGTGTTAGCCTCCAATATTTGATTGATAATCCTTATCAGCAACCTCATTCTATTACGCCGGCCGCTTAAAAAGGAGGATTCAAATCAAATTTCGGAAGTTTGTGAATCCTTTCATTTGGCATACTCTTAATGTAGCCTAATTCACGGAAGATGGGGTGCGTGTGGTCACAGGCGGGGGAGAAAATCTAGTTTATATGGATTGGAGTCAACTCCTTGCTTCAGATAAAACTCAAAGCTTGGTCGTCACTGCGGTGAACATTTGGACTTCCAGCCGCTGTTGTATTTATATTTCCTGATTTGAACCGCTCTTAGCGGAAGAAATCCAAATACAAAGGCGGTCGCTACCGCTCCTACAGTTCCAAATTTCCCCTCCGCTTCTTTTTGCTTTTTGTTAATTTTTTTGGGCTACAAAGGTGATGCAATCAGAGGTCAGCTTGACGGGCTGCGCGTCTCTGTTAATCTCAAATGCTAAAGGTTTTACGAGAAGCTGCTCTATCTCCCATCCGGCAAACTGCTGTTTCAATAGTTCAATCATTCTTTCAGTAGGCAGATTCACTTCAAACATGGGGTCCAGCTCATACTTATTCTCTAGAAGCATTTCCCGGATATTGGACGCGATAATAATACAATTCGCCCCGCCCGCTCTTGTCCCGGCATTCATTTCACTCAGTTTCTGCTCCATCGCCTGGGCCGAGCTCATATGTTCCAATGAAGATACGGCTATGATAATATCATACTCATTTGGTTCAATAGAGAAGTGTTCAATATCAGATAGAATGGGTACAATGTAAGGCTCGACACCGAACTGCCGGCTGTAACTCTTCAGCTTCGCTATGGCTGATTCCAGCAGATCCACACATACCACTTTTCCATTTCTATGCTTAATAGATTCGGCGACCGGAATGCTGTTCCGGCCAACTCCAGCTCCCAGATCAAGTATGCTTATGTCCCCTACATGCTTATACTGATCTATAAGATTAATGACTGTAGTAACGGGTTTGTGCAGCCAGGAGCCTGGCTCAAATAACTTGTTGTTATCGTAACAGTGATCATGATACAGCTTCTCTTCGGATCTGATCTTGGCTAACCTGTCCATTCCCTCACCTCGCGCTTTTTTTACGTAAAGTACTTCTCCAGGAATGTGCATTTCCCCTCCGCCAGCTTCAAGAATTATTCGAGCTTCATACTGTCGATGAGTCCTATTTGGGATTCGTTTTATTGACATGTAACCTTCCTTCTGGTGGTATAGTTGTCATATAGATGCTGTAGTTAATACTCTGAGGGAGAGATTATTGATGGCGATTGAACGTTTTGAAATCCGTGTGGCTGATGAAGTTCTTGAAGATCTGAGATACAGACTGGAGCATGTTCGCTGGCCCGATTTGTTAGAGCCGTCTGACTGGGACCGGGGAACAGATCAGGGTTATCTGCGGTCACTCGTTACCTATTGGCGGGACCAGTTCGATTGGCGCGCCCGGGAAGCGGAATTGAACCGCCTATCCCACTTTCGCTGTAATGTTGATGGGGTGGATATCCATTTCGTGCATGAACGCGGCAAAGGTCCTAGACCACAGCCTATTATCCTCACACACGGCTGGCCGGACAGCTTCCTGCGGTATGAGAAAATAATTCCCATGCTCACGGACCCAGTCCGTTATGGCGGGAATCCTGAAGACTCCTTCGATGTCATTGTCCCTTCTGTTCCAGGATTTGGTTTCTCAAACGGATTGAAGCGCAGGGGAATCAATATTGCCTATGTCGCTGAGCTGTGGTCCAAACTAATGACTGAACATCTGGGGTACTCTAAATTTGCAGCGGCTGGCGGAGATGTCGGCTCCGGTGTTACCAGGTATCTGGCCTTCAAACATCCTGAACTCCTAACCGGAATCCACCTTACGGATATCGGCCTGATCAAGAGTCTCCTGGCTGTGCAGGATAAGTCAGGGCTGACTGAAGAAGAGCTTCAGTACATCAAGAGTACTTCGCAGTGGATCGCCGATGAGGGGGCGTATATGTCGATTCAATCGACGAAGCCACAGACGCTTGCTTACGGACTTTCCGACTCTCCTGCAGGATTGGCGGCTTGGATCATTGAGAAATTCCGTGCCTGGAGTGATTGCAAGGGCGACCTGCGGCAGAGCTTCAGCGAGGATGAGCTGCTTACGAATATTATGATCTATTGGCTTACCAATACGGCAGGTTCTACCTCAAATATCTATTATGAGAATACCCACACGTTGCCGCCCTTGGGTTATATTGAAGTGCCTACGGGTGTTGCTGTATTCCCCGGAGACGTCGCCTTGCCGCCCAGGGAATGGGCTGAACGTAATCTGAACATCACAAGCTGGACTACAATGCCGCGCGGCGGGCATTTCACAGCGATGGAAGAACCTGAATCTCTGGCGCAGGACATCCGAGAATTCTTCAGACCCTTAAGGGCTTAATAAGCCTATCTTTCATAGCAAAATTGAGAGGTACCAGAAACAGCCAAGAGCAGCCTCCGACAAGGAAGCTGCTCTTGGCTGTAATTATATATCGGCAGGTTAAGTGTGAGAACAAGTCTACTTACCAGGCGCGGGAACACTCTCAGCGGGAGCGGGAGCAGGAGCAGGCACGCTCGCTGCCGGAGCAGGAGCAGGCACCACTTCGGGCAGCGCCTCGGCAGCGACCGGCGCCGGAGCAGGCCCGGAGTCAGACACGGTATTGCTTCCTTTCGGTACCGTTACAAGGGCACTCTCCGCAGGAGCGGCTACAAGCTCAGGTAACGCCTGAGCGGCAGATACCTGCTCAGCGGGAACTGTTACGGAATCAGCAGATTCAGCAGAACCAGCTACGAGTTGTCCTGCTTTATATTGCTGGACGGGGATGGTACTACTCTCGGCAGGCTGGGTTCCAGATACTTGAGCTGGCTCGGTTATTCCTCCTTCTGACGATTTAGAAGGAGCTATTTCGGAAGCGGTTGTTCGTGAATCCCCATCCTGCGTGTCCGCCACCACCTGCGGTGTAACCCTGGATGCTAAGGCAGCGGTAGAGGTGCTGATCCCTGCGATTAACAGGGCTGCGGCTACCGATAAGAATAGAGTTTGTCTGTTCAGCTTTTTGACGTTAAGCATATGGATTAATCTCCTTTGTAGTTGTTTGCCGTCACCGGATAGTAGAGCATAGAATGCTCCGGGCCGGTTTGTTGGTCCTGCCATGACACTCAGAATCGTTTCGCCATAGCGTTTGCGCTCCGTATGGGACATGTTCTGGACCACCTCCTGGTCACAGGCCAGCTCGCTCCAGGTATGAAGCCCGTTCCGCAGCGTGTACACGAGCGGATTGAACCAATGCAGCGCACGGATGGCCAGCAGCAAGGCCTTGAACCACAGATCCTTGCGCTTCAGATGAACCAGCTCATGGCGCAGCACCATCTCCATATCCAGATTGTCAGGACTCTGAACAGGCAGATAGATCACCGGTCTCCACAGACCGGCCAGAAAAGGACTTCGTGCGGCAGGAGTGTACATTAGCCGGACACTGCTTGTGAGGCAAAGCTGCTCCTTGACACTCTTCAGCAGAATCGCTGCCCTACTATCCTCCGGTACGAGGGTACGGGTACGTTCAAGCGCTCTGGTAAATCTGCGGTAAGCATAACACTGCCAGGCGGCAAAAGAGACGGTCCCTGCGGCCCAAATGCCCAGAAGGATATAGGCGGTACTTGTTGTTAAAGTTAATGTTGCAGGCTGGAGGGATGCCGCTATATTCCCGGTTAGTCCGCCAGTCTGCGTATTCTGTAGACTTGTTGCTACATGCGGTGTACTCAGGCGCGCTGCTATCCGCAGCAGAACAATAGCTATCGGGAATAAATAGAAGAACAAGGCCAGCTTAATGAGTCCATAACGCCACCTGGCCGGAACATGCCCGGTCGATAGTCTCCCCAGCGCATGGATGCTGAGAGTCACTACACTTCCGGCAACGGTTAACGTGATCAGCAGGTTTAGCAAGGTATTCATTGTCATCACCTACTTTTCCGAGAACCATTGCTTCAGCTCGTCAATATCCTGGTCCGACAGCTTGTCGCCGTCATACATGGCCGAGATCAGATTCTTGACCGAACCCTGATACAGCCCGTCCAGGACATGCTGAGTCTCCACCAGCTTATAGTCCTCAGGCGAAATGCCGGGGACGTATTTGTTGAGCCGTCCATGCCGGGTAGCGGTTAGAAACCCCTTATCCACCAGCCGCGACAAAAAGGTAGAGATCGTCTGCGCCTTCCAGTCCCTTCCCTTCTGCGCGAACTGGTTCAACAGCTCCGTTGAAGTTACGGGCGGCGTACTTGCCCATATCGCTTCCATCAGCTCTAATTCCGTATCCGATAACTTCTGAATCTTGTTCACTGTGAACACCTCTTAGATCTGTTATGCGTCCATAACATTATTACTACACTACGTAGTAGTTATAATCTACTACATAATGTAGTGGTTAGTCAACTGCGATGAGCGGTCCGTTCGATGGCATCAATCGTTTGCTCATACAACTGGTGCGGCAGGTCATGTCCCATGCCTTCAACGAGCATTAGCTCGGCGCCCGGGATGGAGGAAGCGGTGTCCTCTCCGCAGACCGGAACGAACAGGGGATCGTCCATCCCGTGAATGACAAGTGCAGGGACTTGTATGGCTGCCAGAAGCGGACGGCGGTCACCGGAGACCGCAATCGCGGCAATCTGCCGTCCTACGGTACCTGGGTCATAGTTCCGCCGCACTTCCTCCCTAATGAGTGCCCGGTAAGCCTCTTCATCAAATGGATAGCCAGTCCCTGCAATACGCTTGGCAAAAGCCATGCTGTGCACCAAAAATCCTGCCTCATCCTCAAGCGGGCTCGGCCCCGGGGCAGTCATCATCCCCATCACCTCCGGGGAAGCCTGCGGAAGGGTAGGATTCCCGGAAGTAGACATGATAGAGGTGAGCGACAGTATCCGGTCAGGATAGGTACTGGCTGCAAGCTGGGCGATCATTCCGCCCATGGACCGGCCAACGGCATGTGCCCGTTCAATCTCCAAAGCGTCGAGCAGTCCGATCACATCACTGGCCATATCATCGAGCGTGTAAGGCATGTCCGGCCGCTGTCCCGACATAAGCGCAGCCGCCAAGGCGTTGAAATCCATTGCCGGGTAATGGCTGTAATGTGTGGAGCATCCCGTGTCACGGTTGTCAAAACGGATCACCCGGAAGCCCCGGGTTGCCAATTGTTCACAAAAAGCTCCCGTCCAGCGGATCATCTGGGTTCCCAGTCCGGCAATCAAGAGGATAGCCTCGTCATTCTCGTTGCCAAAGCTGTCATATGCCAGCTCCATGCCGTTCGCTTGTATCATATTCATGGTCGATTCTCCTTCGATTCATCTTTTGGAAATGCACCTATCGCTAATTTCTTAACTTGGCTTCGGATATCAGGGGCCCAGTCCTGAGTGTATTGGTCAAAACGCTCCGAATCACCGGCATACAGCGCGCGCAGCGCTTCTTCGTAATGGCTGAAATCCCCGGCCATCGCTGTCATGAAGCTATAAGCTGCTTCCTGGGATTTGCGGATCACGCTCTGCGGTTCTCCGGCACGGCGGGCTTCATCCACCAGCTTGCGCAAGGTTACGGATGCCCCTCCAGGCTGGGCTTTGAGCCACTCCCACTGCCTTGGCAGCAAAGTAACCTCACCGGATACGACCCCCAGCTTGGGCCGTCCGGCCCGGCGCACGGTCTGAGGGTTCCCTTCTCCAGCGGGTGACTCCCCCACCGGTGCTTCTAATCCGGCAAGCACTTCACCCGTCTCCCCGCGCAAATCAACATCTATCGGCTTCCCCGTAGAATCATTAAAAATAAGCAGCCCGGCGAGCTCCCTGTCACTCAGCTTACTCTTCACCGCAGTAACCACGTGCTGTAAGGAACCGCTGGCAACGATCTCCACGCCCAAAAATGCCGTATAGCAAGAATGTTTCTGTTCAATACCCGTACTCATATGATATGTCGACCTCCCGTCTATTCGGCTTAATTATACCCGGGTAAAATTAAAATTGCAATATTACCCGGGTAAAAAACTACTTAATGTGATCGGTTTTTCGATTACATTTGGTTCACATGCCTCCGCCATGCCGAATGTGATCGATTTTCCGCCTACATCTCGCCTCACGCCTGCCTCTCCGAAAAACAACAAAAAAACGGCCCCCAAAACAAGGGCCGCATCAGCAAGCAGCGGAAGCGCTGCGTATTTAATTCACCGATTTATCATATTGCAGGTAGACAACATGTGTCTGGAGGTATTCGTTCAAGCCGTGCTTGCCGTCAGCGCCGCCGATGCCGGATTTTCTCCAGCCTGCATGGAAGCCCTGCATCGCTTCGAAATTCTCGCGGTTAATGTACGTCTCCCCGTATTTCAGCCGCTTGATCACTTTCATGGCGACATTCAGATTCTGCGTATATAGCGATGAGGTTAAGCCGAATTCACTGTCATTGGCGAGGGCAATCGCCTCGTCCAGGGTAGAGAATGAAATGACGGGGATAACCGGACCGAAAATTTCATCCTGCACAATCTCCATCTCATTCGTAGCGTCTATGATCACTGTCGGCTCGAAGAAGCTGCCTGTTCCTGCTACTTTTTTACCGCCAAGGGCAATCTTAGCCCCTTCCTGAACGGCCCGGTCCACCTTCTGCTGTACCGATTCCTGCGCGGCCTTGTTGATGAGCGGTCCCATCTGGATGTCCGTGTCCTTGAGCGGATCTCCGTACTTCACAGCCTTCATCGCTTCCACCAGCCGTGTGGTGAACTCTTCCTTGATATCCTCATGCACATAGACACGCTCCGCGCAGTTACAGACCTGGCCTGTATTAATGACCCGGGAAGCCACGATTGCCTGGACAGCCAGCTCCAGATCGGCATCCTTCATCACGATGGCCGGCGCTTTGCCGCCCAGTTCCAGACTGACCTTGATGATATTCTCAGCCGCAGCCTCCATCACCTTCTGCCCTGCCGGTACGCTGCCTGTAAGGCTAACCATGCCTACCTTGGCGTTACTCGACAGCTCGTTGCCCACTTCCGCCCCTCTGCCTGTGACAAGGTTGAATACCCCCTTGGGCAATCCGGCCTGATCCACGATCCGGCTGAACGCCACAGCATTGTTCGGAGATTCGGCGCTGGGCTTCACGACAATCGTATTGCCGGTGATAAGCGCCGGGGCCATTTTTCTGGCGATCAGGAAGAACGGGAAGTTCCAGGGCAGAATCCCCGTGGTGACGCCAATCGCTCTTTTGAAGACAAAAATATGCTCATTATCACGGTCGCTCTGCACGATCTCTCCCTCATAACGCCGTGCCCACTCCGCCATATAATCCAAATAATCCGCAGTGAAATGAACCTCTACGGTGGACAATTCCAGTGTCTTGCCGACTTCCTCCGAGATCAGCCTGGCGATGCTGTCCGCCTCTGCCCGAATACCATCAGCAATGGCATGCAAATACTTGCCGCGCTCTACTGCGGGAGTCTCCTCCCACTCGGCTTGGGCCTGCTCCGCTGCATCAATGGCACGTATGACATCATTCCTGGTTGCCTTGGGAACCTGTGATATGACTTCATCCGTTGCCGGATTGGTCACTTCCATCCACTCTTTGCCTTCGGATTCCGTAAACTGGCCGTTGATATACATGAAATGCTTAGTCACTGTTCATCCCCCTCAAGGTAGATTATTCCATTGTAGATTATTCCATTTGTCCAATTACCCAACCATAGTGTAAACGTTATCAATATTTATTGTCAATAAGTTTCACATTTTTTATTTGTTTTTGTGTTGTTTTTCATTGACTTGTTGAGTTAAGCTGTGAGTATAAGTTTTCATTGATGGGAGGGATGGGAGTGCGAGTCAGTATTTTTTCAACTTGTCTGGTAGATCTTATGGCTCCGAATGCCGGTATTGCCATGGTTGAGGTTCTGGAGCGGCTCGGGTGCGAAATTGATTACCCCGCTTCACAGGTCTGCTGCGGCCAGCCCACTTATAATAGCGGGTATCTGCAGGAATCCAAGCTTGCTATGCAGAACATGATGCTGGCGTTCGAAGCTTCGGATTATGTCGTAGGTCCCTCCGGCTCCTGCATTGCTATGTTTCATGAATATCCCAAGATCTTCAGCGGTGACCCCGGCTGGGAATTGAAAGCGGTTGCTCTAAAAGAGAAATCTTATGAACTCACCCAGTTCATTGTAAAAGTGTTGGGTGTCACTGATGTAGGTGCCACGCTCGAAGGTACGGCCACCTACCACCGCTCCTGCCATATGACGAGGCTGCTGGGTGAGAAGGAGACTCCCTTCCAGCTGCTGGAGCAGGTTAAGGGACTGAAGCTTGAGCCGCTCAAGAACAGCGACAACTGCTGCGGGTTCGGCGGCACCTTTGCGGTGAAGATGCCTGAAATCTCGGAGCAGATGGTCGATGAGAAATGCGGCTGTGTGCTGGATACCGGAGCGGATATCTTAATCAGTGCGGATATGGGCTGTCTGTTGAACATCGGGGGACGCCTGTCCCGTAAGGGTGAGCCGGTACGGGTCATGCATATTGCAGAGGTGCTGAACCAGCATACGCCTGCGGTCAAGTAGAAACGGCTATGCCGTTCTTTTGACGGACGGTACCGTTTCGGCGAGAAATAGAAGGATAATGTATAGCGTGAAACATATAAATTCTTATATTTCAATAAAAGGGGGAGACTGACTTGAGCCTGCAAACGGATTCACGTAACTTCAGCGAGCGGACCACGGAGGGCCTTGGGGATTCCTTTATGCGCAGTGCCGTGGGCTCGGCACAAGACAGCCTCAAGACACGGAGGCTGACAGCCGCTGCCGCGCTGGGAGATTGGGAGCAGTGGCGGACGGTCGGCCAGCTTATCCGTCAGCATACGCTGGCGAATCTGGACTTTTATCTGGAGCAGCTTGCGGATAATGTTGAGCGGCAAGGCGGACATATCTATTTTGCCGCAACCAAGGAAGAGGCCAGCAGTTATATACGGGATGTTATTGTACGCAAGCAGGCAACCCGGATCGTGAAATCCAAATCTATGGTTACTGAAGAGATTGAGCTCAACCATGTGCTGCTTGAAGCCGGTTGTGAGCTGATTGAGACCGATCTGGGAGAGTACATTCTGCAGATGGATGACTGGGACCCTCCCTCCCATATCGTAGCCCCTGCACTGCATAAAGACCGGGAGCAGATCAGACGCGTCTTCGCCGAGAAGCTCGGATATACCGGCGATGAGACGCCGGAGAAGCTGGCAGGGTTCGCCCGCACCGTCCTGCGCCAGAAGTTCCTGGATGCGGAGGTCGGGATTACGGGCTGTAACTTCGCCGTAGCCAATCTGGGGGCGATTAATCTGGTAACCAATGAAGGGAACGGAGATCTCACCGCTGCGATCCCCAAGACACATATCGCGGTCATGGGCATGGAGCGGATTGTGCCTACACTTGAGGAAATGGAGATTCTGGATAACCTGCTCTGCCGCAGTGCTGTCGGCCAGAAGCTGACCAGCTACATCACGGTCATGGGCCCCTCAGCGGCCGGTGAAACTGACGGACCGGAGGAATTCCATCTGGTGGTCGTTGATAACGGCCGCTCCGATATTCTGGGAAGTGAATTCAACGAGGCCTTGCAGTGTATCCGCTGCGGAGCCTGTCTGAATGTCTGCCCGGTCTACCGCCATATCGGCGGGCATGCTTACGGTTCCATCTACCCCGGTCCGATTGGGGCGGTAATTACACCGCTGCTGGGCGGTTACGGTGACTACAAGGAGCTTCCGTATGCCTCCAGCCTCTGCGGAGCGTGTACAGATGTCTGTCCGGTAAGAATTCCGCTGCATGAGCAGCTGATTATGCACCGCCAGAAGATTGTGGAGCAGAAGAGAACTGGCGCTTCCGACCGAATCCAGATGAAGGCGGCCGCCAAGCTGCTCTCCTCCCCTGCCCTGTTCGGCAGAACCCTTAGGCTCGCCCATTCTGCCAGCCGGATTATGAGCAAGCATGGTCGCATTGTTAGAGGACCGGCTCTGATTCAAGGCTGGATTAATACGCGGGACCTGAAGCAGCCCGTCAAGCAGAAGGACAGCTTCCGGGCATGGATGAAGGAGCGGAAAGGAGACTCAGAGCAATGACATCCAGGAATACAAGCGCGAACACGAGCACGAATACAAACACGAATAAGGAGGCTTTCCTGAATAGGATTGCCTCCAAGCTGGGCCGGGAACGGAAGACTGAGGTTCAGCGTCCGGCTATGCAGGAGCTCATTCCGGACAGCTACGGCCCGCTTACCCCAGAAGATCTGGTTGAGATGCTTAAGGAGCAATGCTTCTTCATCCACACTCAGGTGATTGAATCGACACGCGAGATTCTGCAACGAACGTTAGATGATCTGGTAGAAGCAAATGGCGGCGGGACGGTGATGACTTCCGGTGATCCGCGTTTCAGGGAATACGGGCTGGCCTTCCCGGATGCTGCCGTGTGGGAAGAAGCGGCGGGACGGGCGGAGAATATCAGGCGTGCTGAATCGGCGAATACAGCAATAGTCTTCGCCGACTGTGCACTTGCGGAATCTGGAACGGTTGTGGTGGAGAGCCGCCCCGATCAGGGCCGGTCACTCCACTTCCTGCCCGCCCATTATATTGCGGTGATTGAACGCGAGAAGCTGGTGCTTCGATCCACGGATGCCGCCGCAGCGCTTAACCGGAGAATTCAAGCCGGGGAACCGGTAGGCTCATCGATTAATTTCATCTCCGGTCCCTCCAATTCGGCAGATATTGAAATGAAGCTGGTAGTCGGGGTACACGGCCCGCTGAGGGCTACTTACGTACTTATTTGACACGAATTCTGTTCCTTAAGGACGGCATAGCCGATTCTACTTGTAATCCGTAACGTCGAATTCCCTGTCTTTATAATAGAATTTCCGGTCTTCCTCCGTAATCTCACGGACTATTCTGCACGGGCTGCCTACGGCGATCACATTATCGGGGATATCCTTGGTCACCACACTGCCCGCCCCGATGACGACGTTGTTCCCGATGGTTACGCCCGGATTCACAATCACATTGCCGCCGATCCACACATTGTTGCCGATGGTGATGGCAATCCCGTATTCATAGCCTGAATTGCGGGAATCGGGATGGAGCGGATGCCCGGCTGTATAGAGCGATACGTTCGGAGCAAACATCACATTATCGCCGATGGTCACCTTGCCGACATCCAGAATCGTACAGTTAAAATTAGCGTAGAAGTTGTTCCCTACTGTGATATTCGCTCCATAATCGCAGCGGAAGGGAGTCTCAATATGCACAAGCTCCCCCGTTGCGCCCAAAAGCTTACGGATCAGCCCGTCTCTCTCCTCATGTGCGTCGGGAGAGAGTGAATTCAGCTGATGAACCAGCATCCGGGCGGCTGTCCGTTCTTCGGTTAATCCGTCCAGCCACGCTTTATAAGGTAGTCCTGCAAGCATTCTTTCTTTCTGATTCATAAGATTCATAGGTGATTCCTGCCTTCTCTTAGTGTTGTGTATCCATGGGGTAGGTCCAGAAGGCTTCCTGCCCGAAGCGGAGCTGAATGTCCGCTGCCGTCAGCTCCTGACTGCCGACAAGCTCCGCCGCCTGAAATTGCGAACGGTGTGCCCGGATGGAGGCCATCTTCTTCTCCAGGACCGCAGTCACATCCACATGCACATCCGGTAGGCCGATATGCGCCTCATGGCCGATGGCGAATGCGACGCAGTGAACCGTTGGCCGCTCCGCAGGCGGAAGCTGCCGGACCGCCCGGATAACCGCAGCTCCGGTGGCATCGTGATCCGGGTGTACGCTGTAACCGGGATAGAACGTAATCACAAGAGACGGCGCCAGCTCGTGCAGTAGCGACAGCAGCGTATCATCCAGCAGCTGCTGATCCTCGAATTCAATCATTTTATCGTGGAAGCCGAGCATTCGTAAGTCTTGTATGCCGATAGCCTGGCAGGATGCACGCAATTCTTCCTTACGGATCACCGGCAGCGTCACCCGGCTGGCAAACGGCGGAATGCCCATATTGCGCCCCATCTCCCCGAGCGTCAGGCAGGCATAGGTAACTTCAGCACCAAGTTCTATATACTGTGCCAGTGTGCCTGCGGCAGCAAAGGCTTCATCGTCAGGGTGCGGAAACACCACCAGTATGCGCTTATGTTCTGTAGTCTGTGTATCGTTCATAGGTTCATTCCTCCCGGTGACATTATAGCTTAGTGAAATACTCGATAACAACCTCGCGGAAAATCTGGCCCGCCTGTGAAATATAGCGGTTCTTATGCCATAACAAAGCGATTTCCCTGACCAGTCCATGGTCCTCCAGCGGAATCAGACGGATATGATCCTGCGCATTCCTCGCCGTACCCGGTATGAAGGCTACTCCGATTCCGGCTTCCACCAGACCGATCAGCCGGGCCGGTTCGTCCCCCTCATACGCATAGCGTGGCATGAACCCTGATGCTTGGCAGACGGAATCCACCAGATCACGAATCCCGTAGCCCTGTTTGACACCGACAAACCACTCATCCTTAAGCTCTATCAAGGCGAGGCTCTTGCGGTCTGCCAGGGGGTGCCCGGCTGGAACGGCAAGGTAGATGTGATCGTTACAGACCACCTGACATTCAATCTCTTCCCCTCTCACCGGAGGGGAGGACAAGCAGAAATCAACTTCTCCCCGCTGGAGAAGGGCAATCATCTCCTGCATGGGCAGCATTTGTACGTGAAAATGGATGTCCGGCTGCCTGAGGCGAAACGCCCGGAGGATACCGGGCAATGTGCTTGCGGTGGTTACCGCTAATTCAAGGGTGCCGGACTCCAGACTATACAGGTCCTTAAGCTCCTGCCTCCCCTGCTCCAATTCAAACAGCGCCTTCTCTGCACGCTCAAGAAATCTGCGTCCCGGTCCATTTAACCGCAGCTTCCTCCCGCTCCGGTCGAACAATGGAACTCCAAGATCCTCCTCCAGCCGTTGAATAGTCTTGCTCAGGGAGGATTGGGTCACATGCAGCCTGTGTGCAGCCTCGGTCATATGCTCCAGGCGGGCAACCGTGATGAAATACTGCAATTGAAGAAGTTCCATATCCCGCCTCCATTCATTCCCTCGAGTCTATGAAATCATAACATGAAATGCGTTGGAGTAAATGACTCTTATCCTGTACGATAACTGTACAGTACTTGAGGGGGAATAACAATGAATGCACGGAACTGGTGGTTAATGATATCCGTTGGGCTGGGGATAATGCTTAACCCGCTTAACTCTTCAATGGTGGCTGTGGCGATCCCCAGGTTGCAGCATGCGTTCAAGCTTGAGTTCACCGTTGTCTCCTGGATTATTTTTTCATTCTATATTGGCAGTGCTGTTGCCCAGCCGGTCATGGGCAGAGCCAGCGATATCTTCGGCCGCAGGAGGATTTTTCTGGCCGGACTGGTCATCGTCTTCGCAGCCTCCCTGCTCGCGCCCTGGTCTCCGGGCTTCGGGGGACTTATCGTTCTGCGGGTTGTCCAATCCATCGGAACCAGTATGGTGGTGGCTGTTGGGATGGCTATCATCCGGGTGAATATTACAGACAAGCAAGCCTCTGCTCTGTCCGTGCTGTCGATGTTTACATCAGGAGCAGCAGCGGCAGGGCCGTTCATCGGCGGGGTCTTGATTCATCTGTGGGGCTGGTCTGCTATCTTCTATATTAACCTTCCATTTGTAGTCGCAAGCTTCCTGTTAGCCTGGAGAACCATCCCGCAAGACAAGCCATCCGCAGCTTTGTTGCCGAAGCCGTCCTTGCGGCAATGGATGAGCCGGATGGATGTGCCTGGAATCCTGCTGTTCACTGTGGGGCTGGTGGCTGTGCTTGGACAGATGCTGTCCGCCAAGTCCTCCGGTCATGTCTCCCTATTCAATGTAATCATCGGCCTGTCCGGGCTGGTCCTGCTTGCGGTCTTCGTAAGGCATGAGTTAAGAACAGCGATGCCCTTCATTCCTCTGCGTACCTTCGCCGGATATCCCGGGCTGATCCGTGTCAACGCCGAATTCATGCTGGTTAATCTGTTATTCTATTCCGTCTTCTTCGGTCTTCCTTCTTATTTGCAGCTTGTCCGTCAGGTCAGTGAATTCCACACCGGACTGCTGATGTTGAGTCTGGGCCTATGCTCGCTCGCCGTTTCTCCACTCGCCGGAAGATGGATCAATGCCTCAGGGCCCCGGCCGGCGCAGGCAGTATCGGCAATCCTCATGACCATCGGGTCGGTGTGGATTGTGATGCTGAGTCCGGCATCGCCTGTAATCAGTATCATTCTGGCCCTGGCTGCCTTCGGAATCAGCAACGGACTGAACAATGTCGCCATGCAAGCAGCCTTGTTCAATAACTCACCGAAAGAGATCATCGGGGTATCCTCCGGCTTATTCAGCACATCCAGATATTTCGGGACGATCCTGTCCTCCCTGCTGATCGGAATCATTATGGGCAATCAGTTCAGCTTCGGCGGATTCCGGGTGCTGGGCATGATCCTTGCCGTGATTGCCCTGTGTCTGGTGTTCATGTCCCGGCGGCGCAAGATAACTGAGCAGAAGTCCACATAGTATAACTCACTTTGACAGTTGAATAAGTTCTGACATCCTCCATAAAAGAGGCTTCCGCCACAGTCCGGATGACAGCGGGGAAGCCTTCAACCAATATGGAAGATCTACGCTTCTGTCAGAAGCTGCTGCAGCTTGCCTGCAACAACTTCGCTATCCGGGAATAGAGCTTCCGCGCAGGAAAGAATGCGAATTGCCTCCTCCAAGTGACCGCTATAACTTAAGGTATCAGCAATCCGTACAAATTCAAAATCCGCCTCATAATACGCGTTCTGCTCCGAACGGCGGATACGCTGGCATTCGTTAATGGCCGCAGCGGTGCCGCTGGTTATAACAGTCTTGGCAAGATGATGCACCATTGACTGCTTAAACTGGCGGACCTCTATGCCCAGCAGCAGATCCAGAATAGGACGGGTTACACTGCCCAGCCATACATGGTCACAGTTGGTCATTATGGAGATACCCAGGTTGTCATCCGGAAGCAGAATCAGTTCACTGAGGAATCCGGTATCCCACCCGGAATGCGAGAGTATCCGGGAGCCATTATAGTGGCCCAGGAACCAGCCCAGACCCACATCTTCATGCTCCGGCCCCCAGCCTGTAGCCATAGTAGGACTCCACATCTGTTCATAGCTGCCGGGTTGTAGGGCGTTATATCTGTCCTCAGCCTGCCCCTGCCCGAGGTGCATCTGCATATATTGGCACATCTCCTGTGCATTCGTATACAGTGTGGAGCTGGGTGCATGCGCTCTATGGTAAGGGAACACTTCGCTTACATAAGGGCCGTAACCTGTAGAGTTCCTAAGCACGTGAGGAGCAGCCAGATCCCTTTCGATCTCCTCTTTCAAAAAAGAACTCGATTTCATCCCCGCCGGTTCAAGAATATTACGGCTTATATATTCCTCGAAGCTTAGCCCGCTAACCTTGGCAATCAGATCCCCTAGTATCTCATAACCGATATTACTATAGGCAAAAAGAAGACCGGGTTCGCTCAACAGCTTGCGGCGGCTGATACTTTTGACATACCGTTCGAGACTCTCTTCGTCGTATTCGGGCCGGTCCCAGGCATAGTCGTCCTCATCCGGTATCCCGGAGGTATGATTCAACAATTGTCTTACTGTAATCTGATGATAGCGTTCGTCGTTCATTCTGAAATACGGAAGATAGCTCACGATAGGTGAGTCCAGCTCTACCTGCCCACGCTCTGCCAATTGCATCACAGCCGTAACTACGAAGGTCTTGGAGACGGATGCCTGGTGAAAAAGAGTGCTGTTAACCACAGGCTCACCTGTAGACACATTAGCGCTGCCATACTCTCCTGTAAAAAGAATCTTGTCCTCACTAACGATCCCCACCTGTAGTCCGGTAAACGGTCCATTCTCCATAAAACGGGTCAGCATCGTGTGAAGCTCTTGTACTCTGCTCTGATATGTATTCATTCCGGTTCCCCCAGTTCTTATATGTACTGGATCAATATAACATCCGGGGAGCATACAAAATGTGTAAAAAACAGCTTAATCCGAACTTTACTCAGCCTACCCCTCAACCACATCGGCCCGCAGGTCCGTGGCAATCTCAAGGATCACCGGTACAATAGCTTCCATGGACAAGGCCACGTACAGATCGCCCATGTACAGCCGGAACGGGTACTCCATGCCTTCATGACTCCACATGAAAAAATCCCCCTCGATCGACATCGTGCTCTCCGCACCTTGAACGGTATAGACCTGTGAATAACTGAAGCCGGATTTACCGGCAAAGTACTGCTGGCATTCCTCCAGAGTAAGAGCCTGCTCTGCATTCTCTTCCTGCATGGATCGGGTGATACGTAAACGCTGGCTCATCGATGATCCTCCACAAATTTAATATTCAGGTTAAAAACCCGTTAGTGTTAACTCCGTTAATTAATATCCGCGGGGTTGATGATTGCAAGGATCTGGTGGTCCTTCCATACGCCGCGGATATTCACATTCAGCCGGGCAATACCTTCCTTGTGGAACCCAGCGTGCTCAAGCACACGGATGGAGCCGGGGTTGTCCGGGGAAGCTTCTCCTGTAATCCGGTGGAACTTCAGCTCCTCGAAGGCATAGCGCACGACCTGCTTCACTGCCTCCGTCATGTAGCCTTTACCGTTATAGTCTTTGTCCAGACTGTACCCGATCATACAGCTCTGCAAGGGTCCCCGCACGACAAAAGATAGGCTGACACTGCCGATAATCCGGCGGTCAGCCTTGTGAATCACCACAAAGTCATATCTCTCGTCCGCCGCCCTGTCCTCTGCATACTGCACAATCTTCTCACGCTGATACTCATCGGTGTAGAAGTCTTCACTGATCTCTGGCGAATGCTCTTCAAAAAAAGCACGGTTGCGTAAATACAGCCCCGTCAGTTCAGCGGCATCTTCAGGCTCGGGAAACCGGATATATACCCGTTGTTCTGTCATCTCTAGGCCTCCAATCTAATTGCAGCATACTGCCGCTTCCTCTGGCTGTTCCTTGCATTCCGGGAAGCGATAGGTCCAAAAGCGTTCCGTACCGTACTTGCCGCAGATGGCCGGATCGGTTGGTTTAAGACCGCCAAGCACTTTCTCGGGCTGGAACTGGGTGCGGTGCGCCAGAATGGACTCGATTTTGATATGGATAAAAGGCGTTACATCGATGATTACATCGGCTGCTCCAATACGCTGCTGATGGCCGTTCGAGAAAGCCACGCTATGTACAACCGGACGCTCCGCAGCAGGAAGCCGGGCAATCGAACGGATCACCGCTGCACCGGTGGCATTATGATCCGGGTGCACGCTATAACCGGGGTAGAACGTAATAACCAGCGACGGCTTCAGCTCCTTGACCAGCGACAATATCCGGTTATCGAGCAGCGCCGGGTCTTCGAACTCAATCATTTTATCATGGAAGCCCAGCATCCTCAGGTCCCCAATCCCGATAGCCTTACAGGAAGCCTCAAGCTCCGCTTGGCGGATGGCGGGCAGGGTCGTGCGGTTTGCTATGAGCGGAACCCCCATGTTCCGGCCCATCTCCCCCAGCGTCAGACAGGCATAGGTAATCTCTGCACCTGCTGCGATATACATCGCCAGTGTCCCGGATACGAAGTAGGCTTCGTCGTCGGGATGGGGAAGCACCACCAGGATTCTTTTATTCTTCATAGATCTGTTATTCATGGCTGCTTACTCCTTCAATTTCACAAGTGGAAACGGCATTGAGATAAGGACAATTATAGCGCGAAGCATATACTTTCTTATCCTTTTTAAAAAGGGGTCCGGCTAAGCTGCAACGCCACAATCAGCTTGCCCTGACTGTCATGACCGGCCAGAATCAGCCGCTCCGTATCGTGCTCATCCACATGGGTAAGTCCCTCGGCATAGATCCAGCCCTTCTCAGTCTTGAGCCCAACCCGGTAAGGCCCTGTCCCTGAGATGGAGCCGTGGGTGTAACGGATCTCGGCATTGCTGATGAATGCTGAGCCCGGCGGACGGGTGCTGTCGAAGTGGCTGGCATAAGCGCCGGTGGTAAGTTCGAGATGGATATATAGATTCACGCCGGTGAAATCGTCGATTCGAGTCTGAATGGCCTGGGGCTTAATGAGCTGCATAATGTCCTCCTATAGTGTAAAAGAATAGCTGGTTCCAGTGCATTCATTATACATGAAATCCCTGAAGCTCAAAACCTGGAAGAGTTGCACCGGCTAACTTGTCCAAGCAAAAGAAAACGGGCCTGCCTAAGGAATTCCATGAATTCCTTAAGCAAGCCCGGTGCAAATCCACGCCATCTACAGATTATAGACAAAGCTGACCTTACCATTATTATTAAAATAAACGTATTGATCTCCGTAAACGAAATATCTTAATTCTTCATTCACTTGATCTGGATCACCCCAAGACAAGTAGACTTCCGTCACACTCATCCCGCTGATCACCTGCTCTTCACGGATGGCAGCCCACATCTTATCAGTGACCTTGAAGACAGTACGCGGATTTTTGAAATAAAACATTTTGTCCACATACTCACTATAGTCATCGAGTGGTTCAATCTCGAGCGGAACCTCCTGTCCGTTAGCCCGGCGGATGATCATTTCTAAATTACCACTTGCTGGGTTCGAGCGGAAATTGGCGATGGTTGCTTTCTCAAAGTTCTTGAACGGACTATCTGGAATCATGGCGTTCCGGGTCCACACCGTTAGTCCATTATAGTAATACTTCAAATAGTCTATACTCTCCATGGTGTACATGGTATTGTCCACAAAATCGTTCAAGTCCAGGACCCACTCGGTTCCGGCTTCATTTTGCATCACAAAGTTCTGGTTGTAATCATCAACGTACTGTACACTTTTCACCCAGTGACTTCCCGGATGTCCATATAAGTAGACCTTTTTGCCAAGCACAATGCCCATCGTTCCAGGCAGTTTGCTGATCGCGTAGAGCATACTGTTGCTCTTATTCTTGCCGTCCTCTGTGCTCCAGACGAACAACGCTATAGCGCTGGAGGCATATTTGCCGTCGATCGCTCCGAGCTTCAACAGAGTTTTGAAGGCTACATAGTTGGTATTCTTATACAAGATGGAGTTATCCTTGTTCAGCTTGGTGCTTCCTTTGCTGCCTGTGAGCGTTACGCCAGTGGCACCTGCCGCCACAGTGAAGCCCGGAATCTGACCGGCCAGCTTGACCGGTACATAGGCAGAGCCATTTACGAGTACGGATTTCACAGGTGAGATAAGAAGCTTGCCTTCGACAAATGTAGCAATCTCCGTATACGCCGGTGCGGCTGCGGCCGCTGCCTGTCCGGCGCCTCCCGGATAGACCAGTCCGAGCGTAAGCAGCAGAGTGGTGAGCAGTAATGCAAGTTTTTTCATAGATGTTCTAATTCCTTCCCCCAATGTAAGTTAGGTGTCCCGGCAAGGTGCCGGAATCTTCCAGATCAGTACATTCGACAAGAAGTTAATTATTTCCTTCATTACACAGACTAAGTGGCAGAGAATGTCTTAGAATTTTATTTGCTTAAAGGTTGTTGTATATCTATCAATTATTTTCTTAAAAGCACCTCTGCTATCCTTAATTAAATCTAGATTACTTCGATATGCTATTTCCTCAACCAGTTGATCAATGCCCTTATCGTCAGTTGTTATTTTTTCTTCTGTAATAATATGATTAAAAGCATAGATGCATTGTTCAATCTGTGACTTTGCCCAGGTACCGCGTTCAAACCGTTTTTTGAGCCGTCTCTCAATAGTTTCCTTTTCAGCATAGAGAATGAAATGATTTACCTGTATTCCGTCCAAAATTAGGCGACCAATTATTTCATCATAATATTGACGCTTAATCAATGTCATAGGTACAAAAATAGTACCCTGGTGGGCTGAAGACAAATATTTCAACATCTCATAATTAAATATACGCCATTGAGTATGATCTTGAAAATTGGGTTCATGTAAGTCGAGAGGTATATTTTTACGGATAAAATAGCCTATGTTCTCAGGATCATATACAAATGAATTAGGCAGTCTTTTGTTTAATTCATAGGTACAAGTCGATTTGCCGGAGCCGTAGGCTCCATTTATCCAAACGATCATTTTAGCACCTCATCATAAAAATACTTACTTCGGAATACGGATCACAAACACCGTCGGCTCCCCTTCCCTGCTCTCCAGCAGCAGCGAGCCTTCCATCTTCTCCACGTTCTTCTTCGCAATGGAGAGACCGAGCCCTGTCCCGCCGCTTGCTGTCGTCCGGGCCTCATCTCCCCGTACGAACGGATCAAAGATGGTGGACCACAGCTCCTTCGGAATGCCGACTCCATTGTCCGCAATCTCGATCCGAATCTCCGTATCCTCGGGAATCACGGATACCCGGATGCGCGTCCCTTCCTGATTATAGGCAAGGGCATTGGAGATCAGATTGTTGATGACACTGGCGAACAGCTCGGGATCATAACGGGCATGGACCTCTTCATCGGGCACCTGAAGGTGAAGCTCGAAGGCTTTTTGCTCAATCTCGCCGTAGGTGTCGGCAATAATCTCCCGCAAATGGTCGCCCAGCTCAAGGCGCTCTATGCGCAGGATGAAATCCGGTGAGTCGAGCTTAAGCAGATCCAGCATATGCGTAATGAGCTTCGTAACCTGCACAGACTTGGTGTAGATGTAATTCAAATATTTCGTCTGCCGCTCGGGGTCGGTCACGCGTCCTTCGATAAGAGCCTGCGCGTAGCCCTGGATGCTGGTAATCGGGGTCTTCAGATCATGCGACAGATCAACCATCAGCCGCTGCTTGCTCTTCTCGGCCTGGCGCTTCTCCTCGGTGGTCTTCTCAATTACATCCGCCATATAGTTGAAGCTGTGGCCGATCCGCAGGAACTCCGTCTCCGCATAGAGGGCGATCCGCGTATTGTAATGCCCCTCCATCATGCGGTTCAAGCCTAGATTCAGCACCCGCAGCGGCTTCTTGATCCGTCTGGAGACCCAATAGCTGTACACGAAGATCAGCAGCAGAATCAACCCGCTGACCAGGAATACATAAAAGAACACCGAATGATTCAGATAGGAGACCAGAAACTCGTTGTTAATGGAGATATTGATTACATCGCGGGGAATCTTAAGCAACATCCAGGCTGCCCCGGTGTCCCCCTCCGTTACTCTTGTCATAGAATAATAGAAGGGCTGGTCGCTGCGGTTCTCCAGTCCCAAATACAGGCTGTCCTCGTCATAAACCTGAACCTCATCCTGCTTCTCGCCAACCACCTGGATGACCCGCTTGCCGGAATCGAGCAGCTCCAGCCAGCCCCCGCTCTTCAGCAGACGGTCACTCTCCGGCCCTTGGCCCATCTCATTCAGGTACGCCCCGGCCTCCACAGAGAGATTGGGGTCAGGCTTCATTTGCTCCCGGATGACCTGGGCAATATCCTTTTGGACGAATAGATAGACCACTAACACCAGCATCAGCAGCATACAGTTGAACAGAAGGAAGTCGATGGTCAGTGACGTCTGCAGCGGGCGGTTATCCCTACTTTTCCACGGGTGCTTCAATTTTGTACCCCAATCCCCTGATCGTCTTCAGGTATTCCGGTCTCTTGGAATCTCGTTCGATCTTGTCGCGGATATTGCTGATGTGCACCATAATGCTGTTGTCCTCGTAGACATAGAAATCTTCCCAGACGGTCTCATATATTTTCTTGCGTGTAAATACGCGGCCCGGCTGCTGCATCAAGAGCTCCAGGATTTTGTATTCGGTAGAGGTCAGAGCGACGGCCTCCCCGGCCACCTCAACCTGACAGGTGCTCCGGTCCAGCGTCAGCCTGCCAAGCACGATCTGCTCATTCGGCTTCTCTTCCTCCGCTGCCTTGGCATCGAACTGATGCACCCGCCGCAGCATAGCCCCGGCACGCGCAACTATCTCCAGGGGATTGAAGGGCTTGGAGATATAGTCGTCCGCTCCCAGCTCCAGCCCCAGAATTTTGTCATGATACTGGCTCTTGGCGGACAGGAACAGTACAGGGAAATGCTCATGCTCACGAATCCGCTTCAGCAGCTGCAGTCCGTCCATCCCCGGCATCATAATATCCAGAATGGCCAGGTCAATCTTGTTATTCTGCATCAGCTTAAGCGCTTCAATTCCGTTCTCTGCCGTCAAAATATGATATTCCTTCTCCAGATATAGCTGCAGAAGCTCAACAATCTCCGATTCGTCATCGGCTATGAGAATGGTATACATGGTGAATCCCCCTCTATCTTGTCATGCAAGCCCCGCTCTTTGTAACTATAGCCTGCCATTCTTAATCCAGTCTAAACCAAATCTAAAGAAAAGATAAAGAATATCTAAGGCGCACACAAGATTTGAACTTTAAGCTTCATCGTCACTGCGGTGAACATTTGGACTTCCGGCCGCTGTTGACTCCAGATTTCTTCTATTAGACCGCTGTGCGCGGTTGAAATCCGGAGTCAAAGGCGGTCGCTACCGCTCCTACAGTTCCAAATTTCCCCTCCGCTTCTTTTGCTTTTTGTTTATTTCTTAATTGCTTCTTATACTGGACGGTCCTTTAGCTCAGCTTCGCTGCTGATAAGAAATAATAGCCCGAAACAGACAAAAATAACAGCCCGCACAGCCAATGAATGGCGCAACGGACTGTCTTATGAGGTATATGCTGGCTTATGCAGCTCTTACTGGTAAGGATGCAGGATCATTTTACACCGTAGGTACGGTTCCGCCGTCAATCACGTACTCGGCACCCGTAATGGATGCAGCGCGGTCGGAAGCGAGGAAGGCGACCAGCTCGCCCACCTCCTCAGGGAAGCCGGGGCGTCCGATGGGTATGCCGCCCAGCGCGTCCATTACCGATTGCAGCGCACTTTCCACACTGCCTGTCACCTCCGCGATACTCTTCAAGAAGTCCCCGGCTGCTTCGGTTTGAATGAAGCCCGGCGCGACCCGGTTCACCCGGATGCCCTTCGGAGAGAATTCCTTTGATAAGCTCTTGCTGTAACTGCTTAACGCAGCTTTGGCGGCTGCATAGGGGATGGTCGATTCGATCAGCGGCAGCACTCTTTGAATGGAAGAGATGTGGATGATGACTCCCTTGCCCTGCTCCAGCATGAGCGGGATCAGTCCCCGGTCCAGCCGCACAGCTGCCAGCAGGTTCAGATTCAGCGCATCCATCCAGTGTTCATCGGATGTTGCGAGAAATCCCCCAGCCGGTGTTGAGCTGCCGCCAGCGTTATTCACCAGAATGTCGATCCGCCCGAACCGGGCTTTGACTGCGGCAATGACTCGCTCCACGCCTTCGGGCGTGGACAGATCGGCCTGGACGAACAAATCCGAAGAGGGCCCTTCCGTCGGAAGTGTCCGGGCAGTAGTCATAACTTCAGCTCCTGCCGCTGTGAACCGGGCAGCGATTGCCTGTCCCATCCCCTTGGTACCGCCTGTTACCAGGATTCTTTTGCCTTCGTATTCTGTCATTGGGTTTGCATAAGTTATAGCCATCGTTACAGCCTCATTTCATTAGGGATTCCTCAGGTTAGGCTGGAAGTCTAGCTGCCCTAAGGTCTATATGTATATCTTAAGACTTGATTAATATGAGCGTCTAATTTATTATTTTCATTAAATTCATTAATAATATTAATATAAAAAGGAGGCTGTCTGCATGGAGCTTACACAATTGGAGTATTTTCTTACCGTAGCCCGGCTTGAGCATATGACCTCTGCGTCCAAAGCGCTGCGAATTACGCAGCCTGCTCTGAGCCATGCAATTTCCAAACTGGAGAGTGAGCTGGGGGTTCCTTTATTCGAGCGTAAGGGCCGCAATGTCCAGTTGAACCGCTATGGGGTTATGTTCAGTTCATGGGTAGAGGAAGCGCTGAGGAACATCGGTAACGGGGTGCGGGAGATCGGGGAATGGTCGAATGCAGATAGCGGGATTGTCCATCTGTCCTATCTGAATATTCTTGGCGTGGACCTGATCCCCTCGCTCATCAGAGACTATCAGGCAGAACATCCGCAGGTGCGGTTTGACCTGTACCAGGGGAATCACGGGGATATCGACGAAGCGCTGGATAACGGGACCTCGGATATGCTGATTACGTCCAGAGAGACTACGGCGGAGGATAAGGAATGGATGGTGATCCGCAGATTGCCGATTTATATCGTGGTCTCCAGCTCCCACCGGTTCGCCTCACGCCCCTCTCTGAGTCTGTTCGAGCTGTCAGGTGAGCCGTTCGTGGGACTGAAGACGAATTGCGGGTTGAGGAAGACCATTACTGCCCTGTTCCAAAATACAAATTTCGAGCTGGCCTCCACCTATTATGCCGAGGATCTGACTACCGTAGCCGGCTTCATCAAAGCCGGGCTGGGCGTCTCCGTGCTTCCGCAGACGCTCGGCCTGATGCTGGACGGCCTGGTCTGGATTCCGATTCAGGAAGAAGGCTGGGAATGGGAGGTCGGGTTAAAATGGCGGCGGGACCATTATTTGTCCCCTGCCTCCCGCCGTTTCCTGGATTATGTTCAGCAGACTTCACGCGAAGAAGCAGCTCTCCACTAAGGGAGAACTGCTCCATCTTTTCGTTACAGAGCCCCAACAACAGGATGGGGAACATAATGTTCCTCCAGGGAGGCTACTTCCTCAGAAGTGAGCTGAATAGAGAGTGCACCTGCTGCATCCCTGAGATGGGAGCTACTCGTTGCACCGATAATTGGAGCGGTTACCGGCTGCTTCTGCAACAGCCAGGCCAATCTGGTACAGATCGACATAATCGGTTCCCAGACGCTTAAGGCTTTATCAATCTCGCTCATAATCGCCTTGCGGGATAGTCCCCCGCCGTTCGGACCGGGCTGCATCTGTCCATGAACCTTTGTAGTCAGGACGATCTCATCCCGGTTCGCGTAATCACATATTCCATTGATCATTCCCCGTTTTCACGTAAGAATTGTCAATCCAAATTATACTGCTTCGTTGCGATATTCGCGCAGAATTCCCGGTCATGCTCCACGAACAGGATCGTCGGGGTATATTCCAGAAGCAGCTCCTCGATCTGCATCCGGGAGATGACATCAATGAAGTTCAGCGGCTCATCCCAGATGTGCAGATGCACCTGCTCGCTGAGGCTGGCGGCAATCAGCACCTTCTTCTTTTGCCCGCCGCTGTATGTGGACATATCCTTCTCGAATTGCAGCCGGGAGAAGTCCAGCTTCCGCAGAATCGATTTGAACAGACTCTCGTCAATCCCCTGCTCCCGCGCATATTCGCTCAGGCTTCCCTTAAGCTGCGAGGTATCCTGGGATACATAGGAGACGGTCAGCTGGTTCTCCCGTGAGAAGTGGCCGGTATAGCTGATGTCTTCGCCGCAGATCAGCTTCAGAATGCTTGATTTGCCTGAGCCGTTGCTGCCGGAGAGGGAGAGCCGGTCGCCCTGTTCCAGTGTGAAGCTAACGCCGGAGCATACCGTTTTATCTTCATAGCGGATCGACAGCTCCTCCAGCTCCACCAATTGCTGTTTATGATAGGGAAGCTGTGCGATCTTCAGACTGTCCGCGCTCTCCAGATTCCGCAGCAGCTTCGACTTCTCGGCAATGGCGGTCTCCTGGCGCTGCTGAATAGACTTGGAGCGTTTCATCATCTTGGCGGCCTTATGGCCGACATAGCCCTTATCCAATTTGTTGCCGGAGCTCCGGGTGCCATTCTTGGATTTCTCGACTTCATGCGCCCAGCCGCCCGTTCTTTTGGCCGAGTCCGACAAGCGCTTGATGTCCTTCCGCAGCTTCTCGTCCTCCGCCAGCTCGAACTGGTCCTGCCTGGACTTGTTCTCCCACCAGCTGCTGAAGTTGCCCTTCTGGATCTCAATATTGGTCTTGTTGATCGACAGAATATGGTCCACACAGTTATCCAGAAAAGCCCGGTCATGCGACACCAGAATATACCCGCTCTTGGTGCGGAGATAGTCGCTGACCAATTTACGGCCCTTTACATCCAGATGGTTCGTCGGCTCGTCAATGAGCAGGAACTGGTTCTCGCGCGCGAACAGAGCGGCCAGCAGCACCTTCGTCTGCTCCCCGTTCGACAGCGATTCGAACGGCCGGTAAAGCGTATCCTCCGCTACCCGCAGCAGCGACAGCTCGCGCATGAGCTTCCAGTGCTCCATTTCCGGGTCGATCTCCTGCATGACATCCACAGTCAAGGCCGCAGGGTCAGCAACCGCAAACGGGAAATATTCGAAGCCCACCTGCGCGGATATCGTTCCGCTATATTCATATTTGCCGAGCAGCAGGTTCAGGAAGGTGGTTTTGCCGCGGCCGTTGCGGCCGGTGAAGCCCAATTTCCAATCCGTATCCAGCTGAAAGCTTACATTCTCAAAAATATTATCGTAGGTGCCCTCATAGGCAAACGTCAGCTTGCTCACATTAATCATAGACATACACATATCCTCCTGTATTCAAAAAAAATAAAGCTGCAAGAAGGTTCTCTTCCCGCAGCTCAAATAAATACAGCAAATTCAGTCCCCGGGACACTACATCCAGGCAGACATGAATAAGGATATTTGGACCCGAGTGAAGAAATGCAGAACCTTCTTGCATATAAACCATAAATTGCGCGCCACAAATAACGCTTGTTTATTGGTCAAATTACGCAAGAATATTCCGCACGATACTCTTCAACTCCCGTCGCTTAATTAAGTGCATTCTAACACGACTTCTTCCTGAGATCAACCCCGCAGTCAGATCAATCCATGCTTCAGGAAGCTCTTATACAGCCCATCGTTCTCAATAGAATCGGTGATATCATCGGCAACCGCTTTGAGCGGATCACGGGCATTGCCCATAGCAATCCCCGTCTGAACATACTCCAGCATCTCCAGATCATTAAGCCCGTCACCAATCGCCATGCTGTCCTCACGCGGGATACTCAAATGCTGCAGGACATCGGCAATAGCCGCAGCTTTATGAACGCCTGGCATCATCAGCTCCCCGCTGTTCTCGCCAAAGATCGGGATGGAGCACTGAATCGCCGTGAACCGGTCCTGTAACTCCTCCTGAATCTGATCAAAGGGCAAGCTGCTCTCCAAGAAGCATACCTTGTTGACATCATCCAGATATAACTCCTCGTCCCCGTAAGTGAGTGTTGCGATATAAGGATGGGGCGATTGCCGTCTTCTCTCCTGGGCTTCGGGATCATTCAGCAAGTCGCCATAGATTCTGCGTTCCAGGTGGGGCTGTAAATGGCGGCTGCCGTGAAGCGCCGTATTGGATTCCAGAATGAAATCGACCCCGTTCGCGTTAAAATAATCGATCAAATGCTTCGCATCCTCCGGGGTCACTTTTTTATGATAAAGCATTTCGCCACGGCTCTCCACATATCCGCCGGCCGCTCCAATCAACCCGTCGAACCCGATCTCCCAGATATAATCATAGATTTCAGCCTTGGACCGTCCAGTGCACAGGTACAGCAAATGCCCATTCTTCCGTGCCTGCTGGCATGCCTGCACTGCCGATTCCGGGACCATTCCATTCTCCATGAGAAGCGTTCCGTCAATATCGATGAAAATAATCTTTCTGCTGCTCTGATTCATGTCCTCTTCTCCCCTTTGTATAGTCTTCCACTGAACTATAGGTTATGAAATGCGTTCCAAGTCAAGCGTTATTTCAGAAGGGGCCGTGCGATTCACTTACCCTAAATTTGTACAAATAAATAGGATAGATAAAAACGCACTTTAGGTTTGAACTCGAAGCTTGGTCGTCACTGCGGTGAACATTTGGACTTCCGGCCGCTGCCGTCAACAGATTTCTTCAATTTACCCGCTGTTTGCGGTTGAAATCCGTTGACAAAGGCGGTCGCTACCGCTCCTCCAGTTCCAAATTTCCCCTCCGTTTCTTTTTGCTTTTCGTTAATTTCTTTAGTGCGTCTTAACAAGCATTTCATCCAGCAGGAGGTACATGATGAGAACTATTCCACATTCTTTAACAAAAACAGCAAAAGCGGTGCTGCTCGGTACAGCCCTGACTCTGGCAGGCGGCACAGTATTTACAGGTGTACAGCCGGTAGCTGCTGCATCCGCCTCCGATGCCCAGGCGGTCTACAACCAGTTCCGCAAATACGTCAGCAATCCCGCAAGCCTGGCGCAGGCGCGTAAATACCTGATGAACCATATCTCCAAAGCAGGCTCCTGGTACGGCACGGTGATGACCCTTCAATTGGAGAATGCCCAGAAGGCGGGGCTTGAGCGGTTCTCTGAGAAACTCTATAGTGATTCTGTGCAAAGAGCACTCATGGATGCCGAAATTAATAACGACATGACCTATACGGAGATTCTGAAGCGGGTTAAAGCGCCTGCGGTCCGCAAGCTGATCGAGGAAATCTGGGACAAAGGCTACAAGCTGGAGAGCAGCGAAGGCATGTATTATCCGGTCATGCATTATGAAGGATACAAGTTATTCAAGCCCTATATCAGCAAGGATATTGCTGCGTATATTGATATCATGGCAACGGAGAGCAACAATCCTTCCACCTTCGATGCCGGTATCGTGATCACTTGGGATGAGCTGATCGGCAGAGCGGCTATCATGAGTGATTTTGTCCAGGATTATCCAAATTCGAACCGGACGGCGGCCATCCGCAATGAAATGTCCTATACGGTTCCCCTAGTGCTGCTCGGCTCGGATAACACTCCTGCCTACGATTACGACACTAATGAACTAGACCCTGAGCTGCGCCGGGCTTACGACCAAGTCCTGACGGAGGGTGCAGGTGATAACAAAGTGTTGAACATCCTGGGCAAGCTGGTAACGCTCCTGAATACTTACGGTAATCAAAAGACACCTGCGGTTGCAGCCTACCTGGATCAAGTGCTTAAACAGTATACGGCGCTATAAATGCTACGATAAGAACAGAGAAGCACGCTGGCGGGTGAAAAGCGGGACACTCTCCTGAGGAAATTACATTTGGCCCACACGCCTCCAGAGCGCCGAATGTGTTCGGTTTTCCACATACATTTGGCCCCGGGCCATCAGACTGCAAAAAGGCTGTCCTTCATCAGAAAGGACAGCCTCTTTGCGCATCCGTTACAGCAAATCTTCCTCCTGCGCACCGGTAATCACCGTAACAATGCTTGTGCGCAGCTGATCGGCGTTCTTGGCCTGATACGGATCGGCCGCATAGATTACAGCATCGGCAATGTAGCCTTCCGCAATCCTGCCCAGCTCATGGCCGCTTCCGAGAATCAAGGCTGCGTCCTCTGTTGCTGACCGCCAGGCCTCCGCCCGGCTGAGGCCATATTCCAGCAGCGTGTCGAATTCCTGCAGGTTATAGCCATGCAGCGCCGGAGTAGCGTAATCCGTGCCGAAGCCAAGCCGCACGCCTGCCTCTCTGGCATATCGGAGCGCAATGGCGTGAGCGTCCGCAGCCCGGGCAGCCCGTTCACAGATGACCGGGCTGAGCGCCAGTACTCCCTTCGGATCGGCGGCGATCCGGTAGATGGAAGTGGTCGGCACGTAAGCCACGCCGGACTCGGCCAGTCTCCCGGCCTGATCCCAGGTCAGGAACATCCCATGCTCGATGGAGGCCACACCGGCCCGGATGGACCAGTCAATCGTCACCCCGCCCCAGGTATGCACCAGCACCTTCTTCCCGTTTGCATGGGCATGCCGGACGATGAAGGCGAATTCCTCCCCGGAGAAGTTCGGCTCCGTCACCTTCTCGGTCTCGGCGCCGAGACCGCCGGTTGCCATGATTTTGACCCAGCCTGCCCCTGTCGCGTAGATCTCCGTCAGGCGGTGCTCCAGATGCTTGATCCCCTTGGCATCGGCCGATCCCAGCATTTCACTGCTGGTCTCCACACGCAGCGGCTGCTGGTAATACTTCACCAGATGCCGGATTGTGGCCGGCAGGATACCTCCGGCATCGCGGGCTGTGGTCACTCCCGTCCGTAGCGTAGCAGCGAAGGCCTCTGCCTGCATTACCTCGATCTCACGGCTGTCTCTGCGGAGCTGGTCGTCATGGTCGAAGTCGGTCCAGGCCAGATGGGTATGAAGATCCAGAATGCCCGGACTGATCCATAGCTGCTGCTGCCGGGAGCCTTCCGCCGCTTCCTCCTGCGGACCCGCTTCAGCCACTGCGGTGAACCGTCCGTTCGTAATCTCGATGTCGAAGCGTTTCCCCTCGATACCTGCAATATGGATTCCCGTGTAGGCCTGAAATTGCGGCTGCTTGAGGATCATTCGGCTTCCTCCCAGACGCGGCGGACGGCCTGCAAGGCCGGTTCAGCCTCCCGCTTCAGCAGTCTGGCCAGCGTCTGCACAGCCGCCTCCACACTCTCGCGGCTGGCATTATTTCCGAAATGGTTAATGCGCAGCAATTGACCGAATAATTCCCCGTCTCCGGGAGCTACGATACCGACAGGCTGCTTGATCAGCAGCAGCGGCTGCTCGTTAACCCGGACCGTGGTCGTCAGGGTGGAATAATGCCTGCTGTCCTTCTGCCAAGGCTCCAGCCCAAGCTCCGTGATCCCGGCGACAGCAGAAGCCGCTGCCCGTTCATGGCGCTTGATGACCTGGGACAGGCCCTCCTCGGCAACGGCCTCCAGGGCATCAATCAGGGCTCTGGCTTCCAGGACCGGGATATTCGGCGGGACGCGGAGCGGCGCTGCTCCATCCGGGGACGGCTGCAGATCCAGCAAGGACAGAATGGAATTGCGCGGAGCCCGGTCATTCGACTCCAAGAAGGCCCAGCCGCGGGGGGAAATACTGACCGCGCTGATCCCATTAGGCCCGGCGAGCGCTTTTTGCGCCCCCATTACAGCGAAATCGACTTCCCACTCATCCACGGACAGCTTCTCTCCCCCCACTGCCGAGACGGAATCCGTCACGGTAATCAGCTGATGCTTGCGGGCCAGCTTGAAGATCTCTTCCGCAGGGTTCGAGCCGCCTGTAACCACTTCTGCCTGCACCAAAGAAACCGCAACCGGCCGATGCAGCTCAATCGCTGCTTCGACCTCCGCTGCCGTAACCACCTGGTCGAAAGGCACCTTCACTTCCGCCACTATAGCCCCGCCGCGCTCCAGCCACTCTCCGAACAAGCTGCCGTAAGGTCCGGTCACTACGTTCAGAATCGTCCGGCCCGGGGCCGCGATTCCTGCTGCTACCGCCTCAATGCCTATAATTGCCTCCCCCGGAATAATTACCGGCGGATGCTGTGTCCCTAATAACCGGGAAAGCTGCTGTGTTAATGTATCCAGCTCAGATAGCGACAAGGGTACGAATCCTGTGGTTTGACGGTTCATATATTCCTCCTGATGGGTTGAATGTTCAATATTGCGGCATCTTGGGCACCGCAGACAACAGCTCACGGCTGTATTCATGCCCCGGCCGCACGAAGAACTCATCCTTCGTGTTCACCTCGACCAGCTGTCCTTGACGCATGACAGCGACGGTATCGCAGACGGCATGAATCACTCCCAGATCATGGGAGATGAACAGCATCGTAAGATTAAGCTCGGCTTGCAGCGTGTGGAACAGCTCCAGCACGCTGCGCTGCACAGAGACATCCAAGGCACTGGTGGGCTCATCGGCGATCAGCAGGCCCGGCTCCACGCTAAGCGCGCGGGCAATGGCGATCCGCTGGCGCTGGCCGCCGGAGAATTCATGCGGATATCTGTCCAGGGATCTGGCATCCAGCTCCACCTGCCCAAGCAGCTCCTTACTTCTGCGCTCGACCTGCGAACGCTCTACAATCCGGTGAAACAACAAGGCTTCGGCCAGAATCTGCCGGACGGTATGCCGGGGATTCAGCGACGCATCCGGGTTCTGGAAGATCATCTGAATCTGCTTATGCTGCGCCTTGCTCCGCTTCTTGCCTAGTGGCTCAGCACCCAGCAGAATCTGTCCTTGGTCAGGGGTGATCAATCCGGCGATAACCCGGGCCAGCGTTGATTTCCCGGAGCCGGATTCACCGACAAGGCCCAGCGTAGTGTGCCGCTCAAGCTCCAGCCGGATCTCATCCAGGGCAGTGAATCCTCCGTAACGGACTGTAATATCCTTCACCTGCAGGGCAACTGTCATCATGCTCTGCCTCCTTCCAGCTCCGGCAGCGGGAGCACCGCATCGATTAACATCTGTGTATACGCCTCAGCCGGATGCCGCAGCAGGCTATGTGTCTCCCCATGCTCAATCATCCGGCCCTGCTTCATTACAACCAGTCTGGAGCAGAGATTGGAGGCAATCGCCAGGTTGTGGGTCACAAAGACCATAGCGAAGCCCAGCTCCTCCTGGAGACTGGTGATCGTATCGATAATCTGGCGCTGAACGGTCACATCCAGCGCGGTAGTCGGCTCATCGCAGAGCAGTATGCCCGGCTTGCAGGCCAGCGCCAGCGCAATGACCACACGCTGGCACTGGCCGCCGGAGAGCTGTCCCGGATAACGGTCTGTTGTCTTCAGCGAGTCTGGAAGCCCCAGCCGTTCAAGCAGCTCCAGGGCAATGCGCCGGGCAGCCTTCAGACTGGTTCGCTGTCTGTAGTATACGACCTCGGTCAGTTGCTTCACTACCGGGCAGAGCGGGTCCAGCGCACCTCTGGGGTCCTGGAACACCATCGCACTGCTCACCTTGCTGCGGACCATTCCGCCAGTCTGCTCCACACCGCGCGGCAGCAGACCGAGGATCGCCCGCAGCGTAAGTGATTTGCCGGAGCCGGATTCACCGACCAGTCCGAGACTTTCTCCGCGTTGCAGTGCGAAGCTGACGTTATGGACCAGAATTTCTTTCGATAAGGCGGTGAGTGTCAGTCCTTCGATTTCAAGGACAGGTTGTGTAGTCATCATTTTTTCCTCCATATATCAGCCAGCCCGTCTCCCAGAAGTGACAACGCAATTCCGGTATACACGACCGCGAAGCCAGGAACCGCTGACAGCCACCAAGCTGTTGTAATGAAAGGTTGTCCATCTGCGATCATCGTCCCCCAGTCCGGCGTAGGCGGTGCAATCCCGATCCCCAGGTAACCCAGCGTAACGATGGCCACCAGGAGTCCGATCATATCCGTCATCAGCACGACAACGGCTTGCGGCAATACATTGGGCAGAAGATGGCGCAGAAGGATGCGGTGTCCGGGCAGACCAAGCGTCTGGGCTGAGGCAATCCACTCCTGCTTACGGAAAGAAGCGCTCAGTCCTCTGACCACACGGGCGAAGACAATCCATCCTACGAGAATGAAGGTGATATAGATCCCGCGCTCCCCTGCCCCGCTGGCGAAGGCCACAATAATGACGATCAGATAGAACGGGAAGGCAATAAAAGTGTCCGTGATCAGCGATATGATTCTATCCGTCCATTTGCCATAGTACCCCGAGATCATGCCCAGCATGACTCCCGTGCAGAACGGAATAATCTCAGCCAGCACCATGATCGTCAGATCCGTCCGGGCGGCATACACCAGTCTGGTGAACAAATCACGGCCAAGCTGGTCGGTGCCGAGCCAGTGGGCAGCGGAAGGCGGCTGCAGGAAAGCGCTCAGATTCTGCTCAGACGGATCGTAAGGGCTTAAATACGGGATGAAGATGGCAAGCAATATAAGTACAGCGAACATAATGATCCCGATCAGCAGGGGCGGGGTGTGAAGTACTCTTCGCAGTCCGCCTGCGGGCTTCCGGGTGTCCGGCAAGGTTGTGTCTATCTGTGTAGTATTCATGATTGCCCCTTCGTTCTGGGATCAAGCCACCCGGAGATGATTTCGATCAGCAGACTGATGACCACCACAGCCAGCGCACAATAGAGCGCTATCCCCTGAATTACCGGGAAGTCCCTATTCGAGATGGAGGTGAACAGCAGACTGCCGATGCCCTTGATGCCGAAGACCTGCTCCACAACGAGCGTCCCCCCGATCAGGTAGGAGACATTCACTCCAAGCAGCATCAGGGTCGGCAGTGCCGAATTGCGCAGTACATGCTTGAACAGGATCACCCTGGACGGGATGCCTGCTGCCCGGAGCGTGACGATGAACTCCGATTCCAGCACTTCCAGCATCTGCGCACGCAGCGAACGGACCAGTGTAGGAATCTGTGAAAAAGCAATCGTGACCGCCGGAAGCACCAGACTATGGAGCGTACCCAGCCAGCCCTCACCGATTCCCCCAACAGGGAACCAACCCAGCCGGACGCTGAAGAACAGAATGAACAGAATGCCAACCCAGAAGACCGGCATCCCCAGGGTAATTGCCGGAATAATCCGGATCAGATGGTCCAGCAGCTTATCCTTGTGGGTGGCAGCAACCGTGGCCAGCAGAAGGGCTGTAATCATCGCCAGCACCGAGGCGATCACAATCAGCAGCAAGGTGACAGGAGCGCGCTCAACGATCAGCTCTCTGGACGAGGTACCCGCTATAATCGAGTTACCGGTATCTCCCTGAGTGAACAGCAGCTTCACGAAACGGGTGAACTGCTCCCATAAGGAGAGATCCAGTCCCAGCGTGTGGTGCATATTCTTCAGCGCTTCAGGTGTGCTGTATTCGCCGAGAATCATTTTGGCGGGGTCCCCGGGTACGATTCGGATCAGAAAAAAGACAGCCGTCATTACGCAGAGGATAACAAGCAAGGCTCTTACAAGGGCTAAGGCCAGCCACTTGTAAGAACCGTTGTGTCCAGCTGCACCGCTAAGGTTTAGCCTGGATTTCATCATTTAGAGAGTCGGACAGCTTCCAGACGGACGCTGCCGTTAGGCAGAACCACGAGTCCGTCTACAGAAGAACGGGCGCCAATCAGGATATCCGGATAGTACAGCGGAATGTAAGGAACTTCATCTGCAAGCGTCTGGAGAAGCTCGGTGTAGATGGTAGCCCGGCCTTCACCGTCAGCTGTCTTCTGGCCCTCATATAACAGCTTGGTTACTTTGTCATTTGTGTAATGAGTCCAATACGATTTGCTGAAGCCTTCGGGGTCGGTCTGGAACGCCAGGATCGAGTTCGCTTCCGGGGAATCCGCCTGGCCGCTGTTCAGCATCGCCGCGAAATCATAGGCGAAGAAGCGTTCACGGAAGGTAGCCAGCTCCACGGACTCAATCTCAATCTTGATTCCGATGGCCTGACCGGCTGCCTGAATAATCTGGGCTTCCTGGGCCCGGGTGCTGTTGCCGGAGGCTACCAGCAGCTTGGTGGAGAAGCCGTCAGGGAAGGCCGATTGGGCCAGCTCTGCCTTGGCAGCCGCCGGATCGAAGCTCAGTGCCTTGATCTTGTCATTGGCATTGTATGGAATCGTTGTCGGCAGCAGGGAAGTTGCCGTCTGCGCATAGCCGAAGGTCAGGGCCTTGGTCAGCCCGTCACGGTCCAGAGCCAGTGCCAGCGCCCGGCGGACATGCACATCGGAGAAGTGCTTATCCAGGGTATTGAAGAAGAGCTGCTCTGTCACCCAGCTTCCGTTCGTAACCACTGTTGTGTCTGCACCGTCCTTGATCTCGCCTGCATTCTGTAGCGACAGGGCTTCAACTGCATTCACCGCTCCAGCTTTAAGCTGGTTGATGGCCTGGCTGTCGTCCTGGATCAGCTTATAGACAAGCTTGTCGATATAAGGCTGCCCTTCCTTCCAGTAGTTGGTATTCTTGGTGAAGGTCACATCACCTGCCGGGTCCCATGTCTCGATCACGAATGGCCCGGTGCCAACCGGCTTTTTGAAGAATTCTTCTTCAGTCACTCCGCCGAAGTTATTCGGGATAATGCCGTTCGAGAAGTTCGACAGCTCCGAGATGAACGGGGTGTAAGGCTCTTTTAGCGTGATTACAAGTGTCTTCTCATCCTGTGCCTTAGCCGTATCCACCTTGGCCGAGATGGCCAGCGGACCGCCAACCTTCAGATGCCGCTGGAGGGAGAATACCGCATCTTCTGCGGTCACCGGCGTGCCGTTCGAGAACTTCAGGCCATCGCGCAGCACGAACGTATAGGTTAAGCCGTCTTCGCTGACCGTATGCGAGGCTGCGAGCTGATCGGTAATTTCACCCTTGCTGTCAAAAGCAACCAGCGATTCAAATACTTTATCAATCGCAAACGCGTTATTCGAGGTAATCTGGTTATGCAGATCAAACGAGGTTACGGCAGCCGGGCGGCCATACACGAAGGTGCCTCCTGCAGCAGGCTCTGCTGTGCTTGCACTTTCCGTTGCGGCTGGAGCGCTACTAGCCTGAGTCCCATTACCAGAATCCGCAGGATTAGCGGACCCGGAGCAGCCGGCAAGCAGCGATACGAACAGTACCGCAAGTGTGCCTAGCCCTGCTGTTTTTCTCATAGAAGCTTTCAATTTAATCACGTGTGATCCACCCTTCCTATAAATCATATATGTTTAGTATGGATTGTATTATGGATCAGACCTTCACTTCTGTCAAACAAAAATTCATCCGGTCAGCCGAATTGAATCATAATGTTCCAATGAAGGAAATGTATTCGTAATCATCCGCCCGTTATGGCTCTCTGAAGGCTATAATCGTCCAGCTCCAGATCAGGCGCTCTGCCGAGTGCCAGCTTCGCCAGCTGACAACCGATAAAAGGTCCCATCGTAAGCCCTGATGCCCCAAGCCCATTGGCCGCAAGGACTCCACTCCACCCGGGGACAGCCCCTATGACCGGCAGAAATCCCGGAGTGAACGGCCGGAAGCCGACCCTCACTTCGCCGAAGATTCCATCTGCCAGCCCAGGCGCCACTTCCAGTCCCTTATCCAGAATCTCCTGCATCCCCCAGGCGGTCACTCTGGTATTATATCCTTCTATATCATTCTCATGAGTAGCTCCGATCACAATCTGCTGCCGGGCAAAAGCGAGCAGATATTGATCGCTTGGCGGGATCACCACCGGCCAGACTTCCGTATCCTTAGAGTCAGGCACCTGCAAATGCATGATTTGCCCCTTCTGGTAGCTCACCTTGAAGTCAATGCCCAGCGGCCGGAGCAGCGGGTTCGCCCATGCACCTGCACAAATAATCACTTCATCCGCCGGATAATAGTGTCCCCCTGCGTTGACTCCGGTTACCCGGCCCGGTTCAAAGGCCAGCGCAGCGTCACCTGTAACCATGACCGCGCCCTGCTGCTGTGCAGAATGAAGCAAAGCGTCCCGCAAGGCGCGGCCATCCACTCTGGCGGCACCGCTGATATGAACTGAGGCGTATCCTTCCGCCAGCAGCGGGAACCGTTCACGGGTCTCCTGTGCGGTAAGCCGCGTGATATCGCCGATCTCCGGTGCATCCGCCAGCCGCATCCGTGCCCGTTCTTCAATCCTGTCGAGCTTGCTGTCATCCGTATGTATACTAAGAGCTCCAACCCGGGCGTAACCGGTATTCGCTTCTCCGCCTTGCTTCAGCTGCTGAATCAGCTCAGGGTAGAACCGCGCCCCCGCCTTCGCCAGCCGGTACCAGGCCTGATTGCGCCGCTGCGACAGCCAGGGACAGATGATGCCTGCGGCTGCATCCGTAGCTTGTCCATTGTCTTTACGGTCTACAACAAGCACCTCTGCCCCCATCACTGCCAGCTGGTAGGCTGCCGAGGCTCCGAGAATGCCCGCTCCGATCACGATCACTTTCTTCATCTGTACTTCCTTTCTGGATGTGGATATCCCCTTGTGTTAGTGGATAGGGTTCTGTGCAAGGAATTCAAGAATGGTATCGTTCACCAGGATAGACTGTTCCCTTAGCATATGCGGGCGGTGACCCGCTCCCTGAACGATCAGTGTCCTTGCATTCGTAAGGAGGGAAGCGAGCTTCGCTGTTCTATCCTCTCCCGCAAACGGATCATGCTCCCCTGAAATTAGCAGTGCGGGCAGGTTATACTGCCCAGTTGCTCCTCCGTGAGATCCGGGTATCTGATCCAGTCCTGCACCGTTTGCCGCAAATAATATTTCCAATTCCCCTGATGGGCCTCTTGATGCCTCTCGATCATCTGATCAATGAAGGCTTGCTGGCTGATTCGCCAGCAGCTGTTCAGGTTCGTACTCCCGGCTCCAGCCGGTTCACAGAAGCCGCTGGTTCCAATCGTAGTCAGCGTAGCAATCCGTCCCGGATGATTCACTGCCAGGTATAGCCCTACGCCCGCTCCCATACTATATCCAATAAGATGTGCCCGTTCAATGTTCATTCGATCCATGAATCCGGCGACATCCTCAGCTATTCGTGGAGTAGACCAGTCCAGATCCCGGCAGCGGGTCCTTCCATGCCCTCTCAGATCCGGGAAGTAACAACTGTATTGGTTCTGGAAATCCAGAACCTGGCTGCTGAAGGCCAGCATGCTGCGGGAATAATGACTGTGCAGGAAGATCAACGTTTCTCCGGTGCCTTAATTGCAATTTATACAACTATATCGTCTAATGCGCCGCCAAATCCCCGTTTAGATGTATTTCGTGCAATTAAAATGCTTTTATACTTGGATTTTCGCCCATCCCGGCAAATGTAGTTGTACAAACTACAGTTATTCGCCCATCCCGGCAAATGTAGTTGTACAAACTACAGTTAAAAGAGGAAAGGCTTCCTTTTCCCTGTTTTTAGTTGCATAGAATACATTTATCGCAGGGGGTTAGCTACGAACAGAATGAAATCTTCCTCACGGGTGCAGGTTCAGCCCGCTATCAGCTCGATGTTCATGCTCAGACTTTAACACCCTAAAGTTCATTCTAACAGTTGTAAAACTGTTGCAGCACTACTCTCAGCTTACCACAGGTCATTCGTCAGAAGTAGTAGCCTGCCCCGCGCAACAAACCGAAAACCCCCGGAATACCATTCCGGGGGCATGCAATAAAAACCATCATTATAGATTCAGTTCTCTGATCCGCTCCGCAAGCTTAGGGAACACACGGAGTGCGTTGTTATAAAAGACATCCTCAAGGTAGGCTTCCGGGATCAGGTACTTCACGAAGGTAATATAAGCATCCAGCGGAACCAGCGGCCAGTCGGTGCCGAAGACCAGCCGGTCGTATTTCTCGGCGAACACAATCGCCCGGCGGAAATGATCGGTATAGGTCTGCTCGGTCAGCAGCCGGTCTACCTTGGCCTGATCACCGACAATCCAGCCGGACAAGTCCGTATACAGGTTAGGATTCTTCTCCAGCAGGGCTGCGGTGTCCATCACCCAGGGATCGCCCAGATGGCAGAGCATGAAGGTAATCTCCCGGTGCTTCAGGAAGGTCTCCTCCATGGACAGCGGATGGGAATACTTCAGCAGCCCCTGGTCGGCGTAAGTCAGTCCGCCATGAATGACAACGGGCAGACCGTAGGCCGCAGCCAGCTTATAGACCGGATCATAGATCTCATCCCCCACATTGAAGTGGTAGTATCCGGCGTACAGCTTGATGCCCACAACATCCGTCCGCTGCAACGATTGCTCCAGCGCTTCGAGCTGCCCCTCCAGATGAAGGGTGAGCGGGTTGATCCCCACGCAGGTGAACAGATTGTCCGGCAGCGTCTCGCTCAGGTCAAGCAGCATGGGATTCAGGGCAGCGGAATCGGGAAAAGCTCCGGCAACCGTCTCGGTCACTCCCATGCCGACTCCGGCAATGACGCCGCTGCGGCGGAACTCCTCCAGGAGTCCCTTGCCGGTATAATCGATATGCGCCAAGGTCTGCGCCGTGTCGTGGAAGGCTGCAATATTGGAATAATGCACATGTGCGTCAATGATTTTCATGGAACCTTCCTTTCTCTGACTCACTTCTTGAACCGGATCGACAGCAGATCCCCATAGGCCTGCTCAGGTACCTGAAGATCCGAGATCAGATAGAATTGCGGCTTGGTGAACTGCTCCTTGCCATCCTGCAGATGCAGGTACTCTTCCGTATAAGACGTTATTGCATCGGCATTCACCATAAGAGAGGGCGAGGAATGCTCAGGTGCTGCAATTAATGTCAGGCGGTGCTGCCGCTCCCCTGAACCCAGTTGCAGAAGCCCGTTTGTACTTTTAGCGCCTGCCTGTGCCCGGCCTGCCTTATACACCAGCTCTTCACCCCGGCTGTTCTTGAGGTATCCCCGGCCATCCTTAATGCCTGAGGCGGCGGTATAGAAGGTGGAAGTCTCAAGCTGCAACGGACGCAGAGGTCTTCCTGCATGCTGCTCCACATGTACCGTAGAGACCAGCATGGGAACGCCCGGCAGCAGCATGAAATATTGATGCAACACGAGTCCTTTGTAATTATCATTCTTCTGAATGGTTACGCTCATGCGTATACCCGACCACCGGTTGCCCTTAGTATCCGTCAGTTCTGCGAAATCAGCGGCAACCGGCTCATTCATGAAGCTGCGCAAGGCGATATCTGCCACACAGGTTACGATGCCGCCCACCCACGGATTCCACCAGGACTTCGCGACCGGCTGCGGAAAAGAAGATTCCAGCCATTCCTCGCCCTGACGGGCAAGCGAGAACAATCCCGGCGCAAAGTCAGGGCTGGCCTGGATCCGCAGAATCCCGTTGTCCACAGCCAGTACCTGTGCCCCTTCTACTGTGAGTCTCTCCTGCCGGACACGTTCATCCGCGACCGGCAAGACCAGAAAGGAATGATCCTGCATATAACTGTCCATATCCAGATGCAGGGTCAGCACATCCGGGGCAGCGCCTGCTGGCACTGTCAGCGGCAGAGCCGCTTCTCTAAGCTTCTCTTTCTCCTGCACCGTTAGCCTGGTTGCCTCCATGCTGCCTGCTCCCGAAGATATACGAATCTCACCATCAAGATAACTCTTCTTCAGCTCGTGAAGGAGAAGCTCAGCGTCTCCATTCAAGAACGGATTCCCGTTATTCAGACTCAGCTCCAGTTGCTCTGTAGTGGTCAATTCCTCCCCATTGTTGCCGCTATGCAGCGCATACGCCCGGAAATCCTGCCATTCGTCCCAGGTTCCCAGCGCAATCCGCAGCGGTAGCGTCTCCTTATGACCGCCTGCCGGAATCCGCCCCAGGGAGTGCTCCACAGCATGCATCCACGACTCCTGAATCAGCTGGAGTTCTGCCGGCCAGCTAATCCCTCTGGAGAAGCCTTCATCCGCAGCGAACATCCAGTTCTCCGTGAATTCCTGCGCTTCCCAGTAATCGGGGCTTGAGGCTTCTGGCCCTATGCTCAGATCTATATATTTGCCGCGGTAAGGGATGACGCCTCCATGCAAGCTGAAGAGGAAGCTGTCCTTCAGGAACAGTTCTTCGTCTTGATCGGCTTCCTGCGGGTTATCGATTCTGAAATACCGGGAGACAAGCCCGTTGCCCAGCAGCTTCACAACCATCGTCAGCAGCAGGCCTTCTCTGATGCCGGCCTTATAGGAGGCCTCCAGTATGATAGCCTCTTGATCCCTGGAGATCTTCACATCCAGCGCGGAGAATTTCTTGAATTCATTCGTATAAGGCAGTCCCAGCTTAGGATAAGGCAGGCTCATGATATACTTGCGGCCTTCAAACAGATTAATCGCATTGCTTGCTTTATTCAGGGAAGCCGAATAACGGCCGTTGCTGATGATCCAATCCTTATCGGTCTTGCCGCCGATAACAGCCTCGGCTCCGGTGAAGACCAGACTCAGCTCCTGCTCCAGCAGAGCAGAGTCCGCACCCTCTTCTGCACTGCGGATGCTCACGGTATGATGCCAAATGCCGTAGCTAAGCAGCCGGGCTGCTGCGGTAACCGTTCTGCGGCTCTTGGCCGGAACCTCTACGGTAATCCGGGTCTGGCCGAACGCCAGGATCTCGTCCTCCGGCAGCTCAAAGCTGAACACGGTGTCCTTGCTGTACTCGTTCTCCACCGTTACATCCAGCTCCACCGCTTCGCCCGCGAAGAGCGTCCGGTCCGGCAGATGCAGCTTCACCTTGACCGGGAACTTTGGCTTAATGCCAAGCTTGAAGACAGCAGGCAGCCCGTTAATAAGCAGCTCAGCCTCTACCACAGGGTGGGTCTGATAGAGATCCTGCTCCTCCTCCACTGGCTGGACGAAGAAACGGCCTTCGATCCGTGCCTCCGATTCGATCTCCCGGGCAGCCTCCAGCTCCAAGCGGATTTGCGCGTTGCTTTTACCGCTAATTTGCAGCGACAAAGGCTTCCCGCTTTTGTTAACGGCTTCATAAATGACAGGGTATTCCGCTCCAAAAGGCAGCTCATGCTGTGCAGGAATCGTAACCTGTATCCGGTAATCCTCCGTCTCAATCAGGCGCAGGCCGCGGCCGGTCCGCTCATATTCCATCTTCAGCGACAGGCCGTCCTTCAACCATTCATACGTAAAATAGTCGAACCCGTTTGCCCCGTGGCCGTCAGGCTCGACCCGAATCTCACGGATGCTGTCGTTATACCAGTCGATTCGCTCGAAATAGGCCTTCACCGCTCCAGTCTGGAGCACAGAAGGAATGAAGTTCATCAGGTGGGTGGTATCATCCCGGTTCTCCCAGAAGAACCCGCTTTTCTTATACGTAGGCACGGCCTTGACATTACCAGGCCAGGTATAGAGGTCCAGCCGCGGCCAGCCCAGCTGAATCGTCTCTTCAATTGCACGCCTTACCAGCCGCTTGCCGACCTTGCGTCCATGGTAATCCGGTCTTACGTTGAGCAGAGCGATGTAGAGCGCCCCGGTGTCCTCCTTATAGTGGGAGAAGCTGCAATATCCGATGACCTCAGATCCGCTTACCGCCAGGAACAACTTGAGCATCGGGCTGTTCTCATGTTCCCTCAGCACGCTCTCCTCTGTCCGGTATGCCCCGTCTCCGCCCCAGCTCTCTGAGCTTAGGTTCCACATCTCGGCTATCGAAGCGGCGTGCCGGGCCGGCACATATTCTTCAATCACGATATCTTGTAATTCGGGCATTACAGTACTACCTCCTTGTGTCGCTATAGTTCCTACCCTCATAGCCATAAATACTACTTGCAGTATATAACAGAACGATCAGCCACTGTAAGATCCTGTTTGATTATAAAAGAATATTACTTAATTAGACAAAGGTGATCTTGGAACCTATCAAATAGCCGATAGAGACAAACAGGAGTGACCAGGTAAAGGCACCGGCCAGGGTGACCAGCAGATATTTCCGGAAGGACATGGCGCTGATGCCCGAGATGTAGCTGGTCACATGCCGGATACCCGGAACGAAGTAAGCGATGAATATCGTCCAGTTGCCGAACCGGAAAAACCAGCGTTTGACATAGGCGAACCGTTTGGGCGTCAGGCCCACCCATTTCCCATACCGGTCCACAACAGGCTGCCCCACTCTGAGACCAATGGTGTAGCTGATCAGCATGCCTGTAATCGAACCTATGAAGCAGACCAGAACCGAAAGCGAGAAATCCAGCACCATGGTAGAGGATAGATAGCCAACGAACAGCGTCAGCAGCTCATCGGGAACGGGTAGTCCGAGAAGCCCGAGCGCCAGCAGCGCGAATATAGCTATATAACCGTATTGTGAGATCATCTCGATGACCCATGGCATGAACAATCACTTCCTGTTAACGAATTTTTTGAACGAAGGGAACGGAACCCTGCTTATCATCAGTATGGACAACAGTCCCATAATTAAAATGACCATTTCCGGCTTCAGCCGTTCATCTATAAGTGCGGTCATCGACAAAAGCACCCCGGCAGCAGTAATCGGCATTCCCACGAAGCCCTTGGAGGGAGCCGAGATATTGAATCTGGCCAGGCGCAGCGCTCCGCAGATCAGGAATGCGACTGCAGCCACAGGGCCGACCCACTGCACGTTCTCCAGCCGGTATAACAGAATAAGAAAGACGGGAGCGATGCCAAAAGAAATAATATCTGCCAAAGAGTCCAGTTGTTTGCCGAAATCGCTGGTGCAATGCAGCATCCGGGCGAGAAGTCCGTCCATAACATCGCATATGGCAGCCAGCAGTATCATTAATAAAGCAAGATCATAACGTTCTTGAATCGTGAATAGCAGGGATATTGATCCGAAGCCCAGGTTTCCCAGTGTGCACATTGAAGGCAGCCAGCTCCATTTCATGCTGTTCACTCCTTTCCTGACAAGTTAGTAATGGGGCGGCTCAGCCTCCAAAGGTTACACTAAAACAGACGCCGTCCATGGTGTTCATCACTGCATACCGGCAGCCATGCATATCTAAAATTTGCTTCGCAATGGATAATCCGAGTCCGGTCCCGCCCGTCAGACGGCTGCGTGAAGCCTCGATCCGGTAGAACCGCTCCCAGACATGCGCCAGCTGATCCTCGGGGATTCGCTCCCCTTTGTTGTGTATGGTGAACAAAAGCTTCTTGGGCTGACTCTCCAGTCTAACGGTTATGGTACTGCCCTCTTCGGCATGACGGATTGCGTTGGTCAGCAGATTGCTGAGCACCTGTTCAATCCATGTAGCATCCGCATATACTGGTAATTCATTCGCCGGAATAATGACCACATCCAGCTGCTTATTTTGAAGGGAATGCACCAGTTTATCGGTCACCTTCTCCGTCATTTCGCTTATCAGGAAGGAGCTTTTGCGCAGCTTGATCGTGCCGGACTCCAGCCGGGCCAGGTCCAGCATATCTTTTACCAGGAACTCCATCTTGTCGGCCTCTTCGATAATGACCTTGATGTAATGATCCTGCTTGCCGGCGCTCACCCCGTCCTCCAGCCCTTCGGCGAAGCCCTTGATAATGCTAAGAGGCGTCTTCAGCTCATGGGAGGCACTGGCAAAAAAGTCCTGCTGCATCTGCTCCAGCTTCTTTTTCTGCTCCATCTCCTCCACCAGCTGCTGATTCGTCTCCCGAAGCTCGCCCAGTGCAGTGTCCAGACTTTGCGATAAGGTGAACATGCTTCTGGACAGGTTACCCAGCTCATCCTTCTGGCGAATGGAGTTATGACCGGTGAAATCGAGCGCCACCATCCGTTTGGCCGTATTATTGAGCTTGATTAAGGGCCGGGTCACCATCTTGGAATAGAACAGCGACAGGACCAGAATCAGTACGAACCCGCCAAGCCCCAGGTATAAAAAGAACCAGCGCAGCGCTTCATTGGAATCCTTAACATCCTGCAGCGAGGTCACAGAGAACAACAGTTCAATCTCTCCGCTGGCCTGCTTCACGGGCAGAATCATTACGGAATTGCGGATACCGCTCCAGGGAGCCGTCCACTCTTCCTTGACCATGTTCAGATTACTCAGGCTCTCCAGCTGACCCGGATTTAACGGGAACCAGTCCTCTATGGCCTCGAACAGGATGCCCTGACGCGGACTCCATATTTTCAAATCCGGCAGGACCAGCTCCGTAATGGTTCCGGTAATGCTGGTATTGTCCGAATCCGCCTCCTCGCCTACCGGCGTTCCGCCTTGTTTGGTAATATTAACCGGATAGAACAGCTGCCCGAGCTCGCTTGCGCTGACGACATGCTCTCCCCGTATAGTCACACGGTCATTCTCCTTCAGATGGGCCGATCTCAGCATGTCGCCGAACTGATTCATGAACAGGGACATGGGAATCACCTGAGTCTGCCCTTTATCGTCGATCAGCTTCATGCGGAACGGATCTTCCGACTTCATCCGTCCATCCGGCTTCATAATGACCATCTGTGTCTTGTTGCGCAGCATGAACCGGACCAGTTCGCGGGAAGTGCGGGTTCTGCCCCAGGCTTCTTTGGTGTAGCTTGTCCCGAAGCTCTTCAGATGCTTCTCCACACGGGACTCCTTCTGTATCTGGTAGAAGCGGTCGAACAGCAGGAACTGGCTGAGGATTACCATCCCGTAGAAGCAGACGAAGAAGATCACAGTCATCACGAACAGTTTGAAGGTAATTCCCCATCTTTTCATTCTTCGTCCTCGAATCTGTAGCCGGTTCCAATGACTGTGCGGATGTGGCGGGATTCATACCCCAGCTTGCTGCGCAGTTTCTTGATGTGGCTGTCTACGACCCGGGAGTCGCCCTCGAATTCAATTCCCCAGACCCGGCTGAGGATGGTGTCCCGCGAGACTACATGGCCCTTGTTGCGAATCAGCAGCCATAGCAGATCATATTCCTTCGGGGTCAGCTCGACATCGGCGCCTTCCACTTCTAGACGGTGCGCCATAGTATTGAAAATGGCCGAGCCGAATCTCACTACACCGGATTCCGGCTGGTGTGCGCCTTCGACCCGTTTCATCAGCGCCGCAGCCCGGGCCACCAGCACCTTGGGACTGAACGGCTTGGTCACATAATCATCGGCTCCCAGCTCGAAGCCGTGTATTTTGTCATCATCGGCGGATTTGGCGGTCAGCAGAATGATCGGGGTCGCCGATTTCTTGCGGATCTCCCGGCATACCTGAAACCCGTCCATTTTGGGCATCATAATATCCAGAATCACCAGATCCGGCAGAAGCGAATCGAACCATAGGAGCGCGTCCTGCCCATTATCGGCTTCGCGCACCTCCCAGCCGTCCTGTATGAAGTAATCCGACACCAGCTCACGGATACGCAGCTCGTCTTCGACAAGCAGTAATTTTTTGTTCAATGTACTCCCTGCTTTCAACCCGTTTATACCTCTCAGCATAGTCGAGTGTTATGTCCTTTATGTGTCCTGGGGTGAAATTAGCTGAAAAATGAGTGATAGAGTATACAAAATGTTAGCGCTCGGGTGGACGCTACGCAAACGGAACGTTGTTACAATCGCTGTTGTGTCCAGATTTTTTTCATTCCCCTTAGCGGTGAAAATCCGGACACAAAGGCGAACGCTCCGCTTTTACACAATCGTTCCGCCCGCTCCGCTGTTTGAGTGTAGGGTAGCGAATGGACCTAAAACATACTGAAAGAGAAAGTGGTCCCACTGAACAGAAATTTGAAAGGGAAAGTAGCATCACTGTACGCCTCACCGAACGCCTCATTAAACGCCTCATTAAACGCCTCATTAAACACCTCACTGAACACCGCGTTGGATAAATGTTGTACTTTTTGCAGGAACTTCGTCCGTTTGAGCTTAGATAAAGCGCATTGTTGTATTTATTGCAGGAATTCGGTGAGTTATGCAGCTGAGGAACACACATTGTTGCATTCTGTGCAGGAATTCCGTCAACTGAACCCTTAAGGAACACACATTGTTGTAATTAGTGCAGGAATTCCCCAGCGTGGTGCTGGATTATGCACATTGTTGCACTTTGTAACCAATATTAACATCGGAACAATGCGTGATCGGCACCAATTTAACAGCAGCTGAACTGAAACGCAAACAGCGATTCTCACATAACCGGAGGATCGCTGTTTACGTTCATATATTTGGCGCCTTGGTTACCCGGCTTCAAAGGCTTGCTTGAACTGGCTGTTATACAGCTCAGAATATACGCCTTGCAGCGCAAGCAGCTGTGCGTGGCTACCCTGCTCGGCGATCTGGCCGTGCTGGATGACCAGAATCTGGTCGGCATCCTGAATGGTGCTAAGCCTGTGGGCGATCACGAAGCTGGTGCGGCCTTTCATCAAGGTCCGCATGGCCTGCTGGATATGCATCTCTGTCCGGGTATCCACACTGCTCGTGGCCTCATCCAGAATGAGGATGGCCGGATCGGCCAGAATAGCCCGGGCAATTGTGAGCAGCTGGCGCTGGCCGTGGCTCAGGGTGGTCCCGTCCGTCCCCAGCAGCGTATCGTACCCCTGCGGCATCCGCGCAATGAAGCCGCTGACGTTGGCGAGATTAGCGGCCTCTTCCACCTCACGGTCTGTGGCCTCCAGGCGGCCGAACCGGATATTCTCACGGATGGTTCCCGAGAAGACGTGTGCGTCCTGCAGCACCATACCGAGCTGGCGGCGCAGCCCGTTTCGATTAAGCGCACGGATATCCATGCCGTCGATCAGCAGCTCGCCGCCGCTCACTTCATAGAAGCGCGTCAGCAGGTTGACAATGGTCGTCTTCCCCGCACCGGTCGGCCCCACCAAGGCGATCGTCTCACCCGGCTGCGCAGTGAAGCTTACACCGTTCAGGATAGGCTCGCCCGGCTTATATCCGAACACTACCTCCCGGAAAATAACTTCCCCGCGTATCCGCTCCAGCTCCTGAGGCTGCTCCCCGCTATACTCGGAAGGCCTATCCATCACTTCAAATACACGCTCCGCACCGGCAATTGCTGATTGAATCAGGTTATACTGGTTCGCAAGGTCGGAGATGGGCCGGCCGAACTGCTTGGCATAGTTCAGCATACTGACGATAACCCCCACGGTAAGCAGTTCATGATAGGCCATCCAGCCGCCGATTCCGGCAATCAGCGCGAAGTTCAGATTGTTAATCAGGTTCATTACCGGCCCTACCAGGCCGGATACAATCTGCGCCTTAATGCTCGCTTGGTTAAGCTCTCCGCTTATTCCGCGGAATCTGGTGACCTCCGCCTGCTCTCTGCGGTATTGCTTAATTACCTTCTGGCCGCTGACCGCTTCTTCAATGAAGCCGTTCAGCTCACCCAGATGCTGCTGCTGATCCTTGAAGTAGATCCGGCTTAAGCCGGTAATCCGGCGGCTCGCCAGCACGACCAGCGGAATAGTTATCAGAGCCACTCCCGTCAGCGGAACATTCAGCATCAGCATGATGACCAGAGAACCGCTTAGTGTAATCAGGCTGTTCAGCAGCTGGGTTACACTCTGATTCAGCGAGTTCGAGACATTGTCGATGTCATTGGTCGCACGGCTCATCAGCTCACCGTCAGCATGAGTATCGAAGAAGCTGACCGGCAGCTCCTGAAATTTGGCGAACAGGTCCCGCCGCAGCTCATACACCGTGCGCTGGGATACGGAGGTCATCACATAAGCCTGCACCCAGGAGACGGCGCTGCCCAGCAGATAAATGCCGCCCAGCAGGAGACAGAAGCGGACGAGCAGGCTGTAATCACGCGGGAGAATCGCGGAATCAATAGCTTTTCCCAGCAGGTAGGGTCCGATTAGTGCAAGAACAGCATTCAGTATCGTGAATACATAGACCATAATCAGCCCTGTGCGCTGACGGTTCAGATAAGACCAGATGTGGATGATCGTTGCCTTGCTGTTGTTCGGGCGCACCTTGGGTGTAACACCAGCCCGGCCCGGAGGCCCTCCGCCTAACGCTCCAGGTCCGCCGGGAGCCTGCTCCATTTTACGTTGACTGGACATTGGGCTCCTCCTCTTCCTTCAGCTGGGAATGGCGGATATCACGGTAGATCTCGCTGCCCTCCATCAGCTCGGTATGCGTTCCCTGCGCGGCGATCCGGCCATTCTCCAGAATCAAAATCCGGTCGGCATCTATAATGGAGGATACCCGCTGGGCAATCATAACGACAGTACAATCCTGAAGCTCCGTCTTCAGCAGCATGCGAATGCTTGCCTCGGTAACCGCATCCAGAGCGCTGGTGCTGTCATCCAATATCAGAATAGCCGGCTTGATCAGCAGCGCGCGTGCAATAGACAGACGCTGCTTTTGTCCGCCCGACAGGTTCACCCCGCGTTGCCCGAGCTGCGTATCGTATCCTTGGGGCATCGCTGTAATGAATCCATGCGCCTCGGCAGCTATAGCCGCCTGCTCCACTTCTTCATCTGTTGCTTCCGGCCGTCCGTAACGGATATTATCCCTGATACTGCCGCTGAACAGCAGGGACTGCTGCATTACGAAGCCGATCCGGCTCCGCAGATGGTCTATTCCTATCTCCCGGATGTCTATCCCGTCAATCAGAACGGCACCCGACAGGACCTCATAGAATCTTGGAATCAGACTCACCAGCGTAGACTTGCCTGCTCCGGTAGCCCCCAGAATAGCGATCGTCTCCCCAGGGCTGGCAGCGAAGCTGATATCCTCCAGCACAAGATTCTCATCTGCGCGGTTATAGGCAAAAGAGACATTACGGAATTCAATCCGTCCGAGTGTAACGGCTCCATGATCCGCCGCAGGCGCTTCCATAATTTCACTTGAGGCGGCGAATACTTCATTCACGCGGTCACCTGACACTTTGGCCCGTGATACGAAGGCAAGCATCGTGCTCAGCATCATCATCGACATGAGCAATTGGGTAACATAGTTAATGAAGGCAATCAGTTCACCAACGGGCAGCGCCCCGTTCCAGTTCTGCAGCCCGCCGAACCAGAGAACAGCAATGATACTGGCATTTAGAATCAGCATCATGAGCGGCATATTCAGCGCCATCAGGCGGATCGCCCGGATTCCGGTATCCGTATAGCCGGTATTGGCGGTATCGAACCGTTTCTGCTCATGGTCCCCGCGGACGAAGGCTTTGATTACGCGAATGCCGGTGAGATTCTCCTGCAGCACATTGCTCACCCCATCCAGCTTCTCCTGCATCCGGCCAAATAACGGAAAAGAAAGCCTCATCACCACATACAGCAGGATGAACAGCAGCGGAACCGCAGCCAGCAGGATCAACGCCAGGGACGGGCTGATCCGCACCGCCATGACCAGACTGCCGATCAGCAGCAGCGGCGAGCGCACGAAGCTCCGCAGAATCATCTGCACGAAGGTCTGGAGCTGCACCACATCGTTCGTCAGCCGGGTGATCAGCGAGCCGGTCTTCAGCCGGTCCAGATTGCGGTTCGAGAAGGTCTGGATATGCTCAAACAGCCTGATGCGCAGATCATTGCCGAAATTCTGTGAGGCGATACTGGCACATACCGCACAGCCCACTCCCCCGGCCATCCCGATGAGAGCGATCCCAATCATAATTCCGCCTGTCGAAAGGATATGCGGCAGATCATTTTTCATCAGGCCTTTATCCACAATGCTGGCCATAAGTGCAGGCTGCAGCAGGTCCATCACTACTTCAACTACCATTAACAGCGGGGCAAGCACGCTCCAGAGCGCGTAAGGCTTCATGAAGCCCCTTAGCTTCCACATTCCGTTCACCTTCATCTCATCAATCGTTGCATCCGTTTAGCTTGTTTAGGGTAAATGGGTGATTTTATCAGTGATTGGCGTTCTCTGCTTGGCCGCAGGGACCTCCGAGGGATAACCCACGGCTAGCATTCCAATGACATCCTGCCCTTCAGGGATGCCAAGCACTTCACGGCCCTTGGCCGTACCGCCGAGAGACGACCAGAACACACCTACTCCTGCCTCATGGGCTGCCAGCATGAAATTCTGGATATAACAGGACACAGCCATGATATTCTCTTCGCGCTCTATTGTAGAAGCGGCAGGCTTGGATAGGACTCCAATCAGCAGCGGAGCGCCGCCAAAATCGGTCTTATGATTCAGCGCCGCCCGGGTCTGCGGCCCGATGAACAGCAGCTCCCACGGCTCATTCATCCGGTGGTTCGGCGCATAGCTTGCCGCCTCCAGCCAGGTATTCAGCTCCTCAGGCTTGATCGGGTCCGGCCGAAAGGCCTTAATCGTTCTTCTTGTTTGAATGGTATCGATGATAGTCATAGTGGGTCCTCTCCTTCGGTTGTGTTTGTAACTGCATTTAATAAGCATATCTCTTAAACACGCTAAATTACAATACTTTATAAGTAGATTGGAACATTATGTATATCGCGTTAATAGCGGCATCCGGCGAACTTATGGGGAATGTTTCTGGACTGCTGCTGCTCATTTGCTCCTTTTGGGCGGCAGCATCTCATACAACTTCAGGCCAACACATTATATGTGGTTTTTAGCATACAATGAGCCCGGATGCCCTCGCTACTACACATTGTATGTGGTTTTCAGCATACAATAGGCCCGGATGCCCTCGTACCTGCTCATTGTATGTGGTTTTCAGCATACAATGGGCCCGGGCGCCCTCGTACCTGCACATTGTATGTGGTTTTTAGCATTCACATAAGAAAACCATAGTGATTTACTTAATTAGCAAAAACAGCCCAGCAAACCCGCATAAGCAGAGCTTCCTGAGCTGTTCGTTGGAGGAACTATTATCATCCGTTCATCCCTTCATCTATACCACATCTATATCCACAAGATCCGATAGCCTGAAATCTCAGGCCTGCTCCAGCGCATACTTCCTCATCGTCTGCTGCTTGAGGTCATCCCACGCCGGTGTGGACAGATTGGCTTGCTGCTGCAGGGGCTCAAACGCCTGATAGAGCGCTGCAATCTCGCTGAATGAGCCATCGATCAGCTTCATGAAGGGCAGCTTGTGCACCCATCTCAACCCTTGGGCAAGCAGTGCCGGATGCTTCTTCGCCCCGTTAACAAGGGAGGCGGGGTTAACGGGTAAGCCCAGTGCGGAGAGCAGGCGGAATCCTTCATCCATTAAGGCAACCGCCTGTTTCCAGCGGGCGGAGTCTTTGCTTGCTTTTGCCAAATCAAAATCATAGAGATAAATGACCGACATAATCGCAACAATCGGAACAATGTGACTTAGGAGCCAGGCGTTAATATCCTGCGAATAATCAAGCTTGTACTTCGTCTGACGGAAGGCCTCGGCAAGCTCCGTCTTGAACGGAACCTCACCCTCCAGACTGCCCAGCACCATCTTGCCGCCGCCGCTTACAACGATTACACGCCCGTCTTCCTCACGGGTCCCGCCGTTAATCTGGAATCCAAACGCAATATTCTGGGGAATCCGGCTATTCTCCTTGAAGAACTGCTGCATCCCGCGGGTATCCCCGTTGTTCCCGACAAGCACAATATTCGTACTTCCGTTGTCCGCCAGAGCCGGCAGCACCGCCGGGAAGTCATTGTATTTCATCACCACGAAGATCAGATCATAGATATCATCCCTCCGCAGCTCAGAGACCGTCTTCACCTGATCCACAGTCGTTCTGCGCTGAAAATAATGCCGGAGGACCAGTCCGTCCTTCTTCAATTGGCCCGCCCGCTTCGTTCTTGCCAGAATCGTGACATCATTCCCTCCACGTACTAGCACATGTGCCAGATAACTCCCTATGACACCTGCACCCATCACTAATATCCTCATATTGTATCCCCTCTCCACTTCAAACAGTTGTCTTTAATTGAACATCTGTTCATTAGGTTATCAGCGGAGAAGCTGTGGGGCAATTGTCAATGGCAGCAAGGATGTCAATTATTGAACAAAGCGGGGTGAATTGTACATTACCCGCACCGCTTCTGCGGTGCAGAGCAGCCTCATTCCAGCTTCTGTGTGTGGACGGCTACGATCAGCATATCCATATGCCGGGCATACCGCAGCAGATATTGAACAAAGCTGGTGGAGAACAGGCTGCGCAGGAACGGTCTGCGGGACTGGCCGATGATCAGCTGTGTAGTCTGCATGTCATTCATCCGCTGGAGCAGATGCTTGTAGAGATGCCTGCGGCTTCCCGCCTCCGTGATGTCCATGACCCCGCCCAGCCGTTCCGTCAGAGCCTTCAGCGTGTCCAGCCGCTTCTGCTCTTCTGCCGTCTTCATGCGGGCACAATGCACATAGTGTACATGCCATTCCGCCTTCAGGCGGTGTGCAATGCGGAAGCCGCGGCGGACCAGCCGTTCAGCCTGTGGCCCCGTGTCTACACAGACGAAGATGACCTCGCGTCTGCTCCAGGGCCCGCGCAGGGCTGGCTCCCGCTCCCAGGCCTCCAGCCGCTCATCCACATCATCGGCAATCTCGCGGAGGGCCAGCTCGCGCAGCGCGATCAGATTGCCGATCTTGAAGAACGACTCCAGCGCCTGATTGACCTTCTCCTGCGCGTAGATCTTCCCTTCCCGCATCCGCTGCTGCAGCATCTGCGGAGTAACGTCTATCAGCTCCACCTCACTGGCCATCCGCAGGATAGCATCCGGCACCGTCTCGCGCACACGCACGCCGGTTAACTGCTCCACCGCATCGTTCAGGCTCTCCAGATGCTGCACATTGACCGTCGTAATGACCGAGATCCCGTTCTCCAGCAGCTGGATAACATCCTCATACCGCTTCCGGGTCAGACTTCCGGGTACATTAGTGTGGGCCAGCTCATCCACCAGCACCACCTCGGGACGGCGGGCGATAATCGCCGCTGTATCCATCTCCGTAAGCTCGGTGGACTGGTAGGCAATCCGTGCTCTAGGAATCATCGTTAACTTGCCCACCTGCTTGCCGGTTTCCTCTCTGCCATGGGTCTCCAGCAGCCCGATGACCACATCGATGCCCCTGCCCAGCAGCAGATTGCCTTCCTGGAGCATCTTGTAGGTTTTGCCTACGCCAGGGGCTGCGCCAATGTACACCTTGAAGGTGCCCCGGCGGATATCCTCAATCCGCTGCTCCAGCTCCCGGCCGGTCAGCCGGTGGAACGGTTCTGCCGCCATCTTCACTGCGGGACGGACCGGCAGAACTCGTTCTCCTTCCTGCTCGGCACGGTCAGCCATCAGGAACACATCGATATTCCTCGTCCGCCGCAGGACACGGCTGGCTATGGAGCCCTGCCACTTCTCCTGCCAGCGGCTTTTCTGCGAATGCCCCATCACAATTCGGGTGACATTGTTCTGAATGGCATAGCGTACAAGCATGGTGGGCAGCATCCGCAGGCGCAGCAGCTCCAGCTCCTCGAACCGGGCCTGAATCCGCTCGGTCAGCTTGCGGATGGAGCGCTTGAATACCTGCTGATCCTTGGTCAGCGGGCGGCCGCGCAGCAGGAAGGTAACAATAAGCAGGTCTCCATTCAGCCGTTTGGCAATCTGCTGTCCCCTTCTAATATAGAGGGAGCCATTCCAGTGATACTGCGCGGATACCAGAATCCGCTCTGTTGCGCCCGAAGGGCCGATCAGTCCCTCGGCCTCGCGGTGCTTCTCCAGGGAATCATTGACTCCTTCGGCCATCAGCCGCAGCGACACCTCGCGGAGTACGCCAAGGTTGCCCCGGAGAGATAATGCCGGATGTGCGCCCTCACCAAGCACGCCATCCTCCAGCCGCTTCAGAATCGTCTCCGGCGAGACATCAATCAGCCGCACCTCATCGGCGAGCTCCAGTGTGTTCAGCGGTACCGTTTCCTCCGCCCGGATGCCGGTCATCTCATAGATCTGCTCGCCTACACCGGCCAGCTCGTAGACATTAATCGTAGTGATTACGCTGATTCCCTGATCCATCAGATAGCGGATGTCGGCAAGCCTTGTCGGGAAGCGGGCCCCGGCACGGTTGCGGTGGGCCAGGCCATCGACCAGCAGCACCTCAGGGTTGCGCTCCACCAGAGCTTCAAGCGGAAGATCCTTCTCCTCCTTGCCGTCCTTCAGCCAGTGAATGCTGGGCACGCGCTCCAGATCGCCGAGCTGCTGAACCGTCTCCGCCCGGCCCATGGTCGAGACGGCACTGATCACCACATCGATTCCTTGATGCTTCAGCAGCTTGCCCTCCTCCAGCATATGATAGGTTTTGCCGGAGCCGCTGACCGAGCCGATGATAATCTTCAGCCGCCCCCGCTGGAGCTGGTAGATAGAATATAGAATCTCCTCAGGAGATTTGCGTTTATAGGGCGCCACGGACTCACCTTCTTTCTATTCTCACAACTCTCAACTGGAGGAAGCAGTCTGTGCGGAGTCAGCTTATTTCGCCATCTCCGTCAGCGCCAGATTGAGCTTCAGCACATTCACCCGTTTCTCTCCGAACAGTCCTAGATCGCGCCCTTCGGTATGCTCCGCAACCAGCACCTGAAGCCGGTCAGCCGGAATGCCGGTCAGCTTGCTGATCCGGGGAATCTGCACGAGAGCCGCAGCCGGTGAAATATGCGGATCAAGACCCGAGCCTGAATTCGTGATCAGATCCACAGGCAGCTGACTTACAGGGACGCCTGGATTGTCCAGCTTCCACTGGTCAATGGAATCCTTAGTACGTTGCAGCATATCGGGATTCGACGGCCCGTAGTTATTCGATCCCGAAGCCTCGGCCTTGTACCCGATACTCGACACACGGCTTTGGAACATAGCCTGGTTCGTGAAGCTCTGCCCGATCAGCGCCGAACCGACCACCTTCCCGGACGCATCCTTCAGCAGGCTGCCGTTCGCCTGGGCAGGCATCAGCACCTGGGCCAGCGCCGTGGAAGCCAGCGGATAGATCATTCCGCAGAGAATAATGAATACAATGCTTAACCTCACTGTAGTGAAGAAAAAAGCAGCTTTTGAAGCGGAGCCCTGCTCTCCGGTTGTCTCATGAATAGATTGTGCCATGATGATTACGCCCTCCTTGTATAGTCAATCGTCTGCCGGACCCCTAGATCCATATGCTGACTAACATATCAATCAGCTTGATGCCCGCGAACGGAACAGCGATACCGCCCAGACCATAGATGACAATGTTGCGCGCCAGCAGTCTGGACGAGCTCATCGGCTTATAAGCGACCCCGCGCATAGCGAGCGGAATCAGCAGCGGAATGATGATGGCGTTGAAGATCAGCGCCGAGATGATCGCCGAGCTTGGGGAACCCAGGCCCATGACGTTCAGGGCTTCCATCTCAGGAATAGCGAGCGTGAACATCGCCGGAATGATGGCGAAATACTTGGCAATATCGTTAGCAATGCTGAAGGTGGTCAGCGCTCCGCGTGTCATAAGGAGCTGCTTCCCGATGGCTACAACCTCTATTATCTTGGACGGATCTGAGTCCAAGTCGACCATGTTGGCCGCTTCCTTGGCAGCGGTTGTCCCGCTGTTCATCGCCAGCCCCACATCGGCCTGAGCCAGCGCTGGGGCATCGTTGGTTCCGTCACCGGTCATAGCTACCAGCTTACCCTCATTTTGCTCCCGGCGGATTACCGCAATCTTATCTTCCGGGGTACTCTCGGCAATGAAATCATCGACTCCGGCTTCACGGGCAATCGTAGCGGCGGTCAGCGGATTATCCCCGGTACACATGATCGTCTTGATCCCCATACTGCGCAGCTCATCGAAGCGCTCCTTCATCCCGGGCTTCACTGTATCCTTCAGATAGATCAGCCCGTAGATCCGGTTGTCTACGGCAACCGCGAGCGGTGTGCCGCCCAGCCGGGCAATGGCATCCGAGTTGCTGTCCAGATCGGATGGCACTGCACCGCCCTGGGCCAGCACCCACTTCTTCACGGAATCGACCGCCCCCTTGCGCACGGAGCGCCCGTCCTTCAGATCCATCCCGCTCATCCGGCTCTCCGCCTTGAACTCAATGAACTCCCCGCCTTCTGCCAGGCTGGTGTCAACCGAAAGCTCCAGCTTCTTCGCCAGCTCCAGGACCGAGCGCCCTTCCGGCGTCTCATCCTTCAGCGAGCTGACCGCCGCCCAGGCTGCAAGCTCGGCTACAGTTGCTTCGCCCACTGCAACGAATTCACTGGCCATCCGGTTGCCGAAGGTAATCGTCCCCGTCTTATCCAGAATCATCGTGTTAATATCCCCGGCGGCTTCCACGGCCTTCCCGGACATCGCCAGGACGTTGAACTGCGTCACACGGTCCATGCCCGCAATCCCGATGGCTGACAGCAGCCCGCCGATGGTGGTCGGAATCAGGCAGACCAAGAGTGCGATCATGACTGGAATCTCCAGCTTCACCCCGATATAATCCGCGATGGGTCGCAGGGTCACTACAACAATCAGGAAGATGATCGTGAGGCTGATCAGCAGCGTGTTCAGGGCAATTTCATTCGGTGTCTTCTGGCGCTTCGCCCCTTCGACCAGCGAGATCATCCGGTCCAGGAACGATTCCCCCGGATCACTGGTGATCCGCACCTTGATCTGGTCACTGACAACGCGGGTACCGCCAGTCACGGAGCCGAAGTCGCCCCCGGCTTCCTTAATGACCGGAGCCGACTCCCCGGTAATAGCCGATTCGTCCACGGAAGCCAGCCCTTCAATCACTTCCCCGTCACCGGGAATGAATTCGTTCTGGCTGACGACCACGATATCGCCTTTACGCAGCTCGGAGGCGGGTACCTGCTTGACCGCTGATCCCGCCAGCTTATTGGCGGTGATGTCCTGCTTGGTTTTTTTGAGCGAATCAGCTTGCGCCTTGCCCCGGCCCTCCGCCAGCGCTTCTGCGAAGTTGGCGAACAGCACGGTAAACAACAGGATGAAGAACACGGTAATATTGAAGCCTACCGCCTGCTCCGCATGGAAATACCCGGGCGCCAGCACCATGAGCAATACGATAACCGTCCCAACCTCCACAACGAACATGACCGGATTCTTCATTAACGTCACCGGGTTCAGCTTCACCAGACTATCCTTGGCAGCACTTAGCAGGATGGGACCCGTCAGCAGCTTCTTTCTGTGTACAGTACTCATTCTCTTCTCTCCCTCTCCCTACCGTAAAGTCAAATATTCTGCAACCGGACCGAGGACAATCACCGGCAGGAAGGTCAGCGCGCCGATAATTAGCACCGTACCGATCAGGATGCCGGTGAACAGGCCGTTGTCTGTGCGGAAGGTCCCAATGGTCTCCGGCACCGGCTTCTTGCGCAGCAGGGAACCGGCAACCGCCAGCATGGCGATCATCGAGACATACCGGCCCAGCAGCATGACAACACCCGTGGTGATATTCCAGAAGGAGGTATTATCCGCCAGCCCTTCGAAGCCCGAGCCGTTATTGGCCGCAGCCGATACATATTCATACAGCACCTGGGTCATTCCGTGGAAGCCGGGGTTACTGATACTGCCTTTACCGAGATCCGTCAGAAAAGCAGCCGCCGTCGGCACCAGAATAATCAGCGGATGAATCAGAATTGCGATGGCGATCAGCTTCATCTCCCGCGCTTCAATCTTGCGGCCCAGGAACTCCGGCGTCCGGCCCACCATCAGCCCGCAGAGGAACACGCCGAGGATCGCATACATGAGCATATTGATCAGCCCGACTCCTTTGCCGCCGAACACGTTATTCAGCATCATGAGGGTCAGCGGGGTAATACTGCCGAGCGGCGTCAGCGTATCATGCATATTGTTCACACTGCCGGTAGTGGCCGCCGTTGTAACGGTGGTGAACAGCGACGACTGTGCGATGCCGAACCGGACCTCTTTGCCCTCCATACTGCCCTGTGAAGCATCTATCCCCATCGCGTTAATCGCCGGATTCCCCGCACTTTCCGCAGCGTAATTCACTCCGAGCAATACCACGAACAACGTCATCATCGCGCCAAAAATCATCCAACCCTGCCGCTTGTTCCCGGCGAACTTCCCGTACATATACGGCAGAGATGCGGGCAGCAGCCACATAGAGAGGATCTCCAGCACATTGCTCAGCGGACCCGGATTCTCAAAAGGATGCGCAGAGTTGGCTCCAAAGAAGCCCCCGCCGTTCGTGCCGATATGCTTAATGGACTCCAGGGAGGCCACCGGACCGATCGCAATCTGCTGGGTCTGCCCTTCGAGCGTGGCGATTTCCAGCGTAGGCTTCAAGGTCTGCGGCACATGAAGAGCTACAAGCGCCATTGTTACAAGCAGCGCCAGCGGAATGAAGATCCGGATATGCGCTTTGACGAAGTCCTCGAAGAAGTTCCCCACCGACTGGCGGCCTGTAATCCCTCTGACGCAAGCAACCGCAACCGAGAAGCCGCTGGCTGCCGAGGTGAACATCAGCATCGTCATAACCGCCATCTGTGAGAAGTAGGACACGCCTGTCTCCCCGCTGTAATGCTGCAGATTCGTGTTCGTCATGAAGCTGATGACTGTGTTGAACGTCAAGGTCTGTTCCATCCCTCCAATCCCGCCAGGGTTGAGCGGAAGCCCCTTTTGCAGCCGCAGAAAGAGGTAACTGAACACGACCAGCACAATATTCGTTACGATGAAGCTGAGCGCATATTTCTTCCAGGACATCCCGCCCTGCTGCTTCAGCCCGATCAGACGATAGATCCCTTTCTCTGCTGCGCCGAACACCCGGTCTGTCCGGTTCGGTTCATTTGAGAATACATGATATAGATAAGTGCCCACCGGCTTCACCAGCAGTACGAGTATTAAGATGACGACTAGAATCTGTACAATCCCCACGGATGACCCTCCTTTTAATATAACTATTAATTTAATGTTCTCAGCAGGCACGTATGATCCATCAACTTAGATTCTCTTTCAGCTTGAACAGCTCCATCTTAGAATTTCTCGGGATGAATCAAAGCATAGCCCAAATAAAGAAACAACAGTGCCGTAGCAGCAAGGACAACCGCCATCACTCATTCCCCCCTTGCTCATCGGTCACACGGCCGCACCATTGCACAAACGCATAGAATACGGTGAATATCGCTGCCAGCACTGCCGTCATATACACATCCATCATTGTCTTTGCCACTCCTCACCTTAAGTTAATCTCTCTGTGGTAACTTCCGGTCTAGCGTATCATTTCTCCCATTAGTTCAGGGTTAGGGTTTCCTCAGGAGCATTAAGACTGCATTAAGATCGGATTAAGCTCTCACTTGTGAACGGTAGATCTCCTCACCCAGCACCCGGTTAACCGCTTCTATAAAAGCACCATACCCTCCGTCCGGCTCCATTCTGTGAGGGAGTGCTCTGGCAATAATCACTTCCGTCTCCTGCCGGTCGAACTCGAAGCTGGTAACAAGCAGCTCCCTGACCTCACGGTCCGAAGCCCCGCCGGCAAACCGGGCCGCAGCAGCATACACCCCGCTATTCTCATAGATGCAGTCCTGCAGCAGATAGATCCGGTCATATTGTCTCTTGATCAGCACCAGCAGCGCTGTCAGCACCGTCACCCATCCGATATTCCTCACCCACACATCCATCTCCAAGCCTTCTCTCCAGTAGGTTAACTTCTGAATTCAGCGTACCACTCCGGCCATTAGTTCAGGATTAGGGTTTGGTTCAGCAGATTAAGATTGCGTTAAAATATCGCCGGGACAGTTAAAAAGAACATCCTGCCGAGGGAGCTACGCCCCCCCCCTGCCCGGCCCCTCTCTCGGCTGAACTTGCAGCAACAGCAAAGAAACCATGCCTCAATTGACATGGTTCTGCATTTCAATGACAACTCGACTCTGCCTCTTCAAATCACTCGGCTGTCGTCCCCCGCCTGGAGCATCCGGTAGCCCACACCAATATGCGTCTGAATCACCTTAGGCTGGGAAGGGCTGCGCTCAATCTTCTTGCGTAGCGTAGCCATGAAGACACGGAGCGCCGGAATGTCGTACGTAGGACTGCCCCAGATTTCATGCAGGATGTAATTATGGGTCAGGACCTTGCCCGCATTCTTCGCCAGCAGACACAGCAGCTTATACTCAATCGGGGTCAAATGAATCTCGTCGTTGTCCAGCCAGACACATCCCGCCGCGTAGTCGATTCTCAGATGTCCATTGCTAAAAACAGACGAATCCTTCATCAGCTTCTCGCTGTCCCCCCGGATTCGCCGCAGGCTGACCCGCAGCCGGGCGAGCAGCTCCTCCACGCTGAAGGGCTTGGTCAGATAATCATCGGCTCCGGCATCCAGCGCTTCGATCTTGTCGCGGTCCTCGCTGCGGGCGCTAACCACGATGATCGGAAGGTTCGACCACGCCCGGACCTTCCGGATAATATCCACCCCGTCCATATCGGGCAGACCCAGGTCCAGGATCATAAGATCCGGTTGACTGGATACCGCCTCCAGGATCGAAGCCTCTCCCGTCTCTGCGGTATGGTATTTATACCCTTGAGTCTCCAGTGTTGTGGTAATCAGCTTGCGGATCGGCTTGTCGTCTTCGACGACCAGAATCATGGGTTTATTCATGGACATTCACCTCCTCTGCCAGCAGGGTGAAGCGGAAGACCGTTCCCTGCGGTGCATGATCTTGTACTTCAATATGGCCGCCATGGGCATGAATGATCGATTTGCAGAGCGCAAGACCCAGACCCAGCCCGCGCCTGCCGTCTCCGCGCACATTGTCCGCCGTATAGAACATCTCGAACACCTTGGCCTTCGCCTCAGCAGATATCCCCGGTCCGTCGTCTGCGACCTCGACCACAACAAGCCCCGTCTCCTGTCTGGCGGATAGAGTAATATGCGAGCCGGACCCGCTGTACTTTATCGCATTATCCACCAGATTGATAATCACCTGAATGATCAGCCGCGAATCCATCCGGGCCATCAGCAGCTCATCTTCGAGCACCACCCGGATCACATGATCCTCCTTGTTACGGTTCACATGCAACAGCGCTTCCGCGATCACTTCCTCCAGCAGCTCCGCCTGAAAATTCAAATGAAGCGCGCCATTATCAATCCGGGTAATCGACAGCAGATTCTCCACCAGATTGATCAGCCAGATGGAATCGTCATAGATATCGCTGTACAGCTCCTGCTTCTGCTCCTCGCTCAGCACGGCCGAGTTGCCGATCAGGATGCCCGCGTTGCCGGAAATACTGGTAAGCGGCGTGCGCAGATCATGCGAGATGCCGCGCAGCAGATTGGCACGCAGCTGCTCCTGCCGGATTTGCAGAGAGCTTTCCTTTTGCAGCTCGTTCAGCTTGTCTTTCTCCAGCGCGAGGGCACATTCGCCAAGCATGGCGATCATCAGACTTGACTCGAACACCTCCAGCGGCTCCTCCTGCTGCATCACAATTCCCGCCACCGCAAACACCGCATCGCCGCTGCGTACCGCATGATACAGGCAATGAGCGGATGAGAACGTATCGGTAGATGCTCCGGCCCGTTTATTGTTCCGCAGCACCCATTCCGCCACCTCGCGCTCCGCTTCGAGCATAGCCTTTTGGTTGCTCACCGCACAACCCTCCTTGCTGCACACGAGAGGCTCCGAGAGCCCATCGCCCACAACCTCATAGATGATGATGCTCCGGTCCAGCAGCTTAAGCATTTGCAGCGCGGTCTCGCTCAAGATGGCGGGCGTGTCTTTGGCCTGCTGGAGCTTCCGGCTGGTCTCGAGGAGCACCTCGGTGCGGTAGGCCTTTTGTGCCGATTCTCTGGCCTGCTCCTTCACCCGCAGCGTTAACGTACTGGTGATGAACGAGGCGGCCAGCATCACAAGGAAGGTCACCGGATACCCGGAATCGTAGGCCTGCAGCGAGAAATAAGGCTCCGTGAAAAAGTAATTAAAGACCAGCACGCTCAAAATCGACGTCACCGCGCTGTACAGCCGTCCTTTTGTAACCATCGCATCGAGCAGTACACCCAGAATATAGACAGTGATAATGTTCGCTTCACTGAAACCGAGAACCTTGAACCATAACCCGATGATCGTGCAGACCAGCAGAATCCCCAGGGTTTTGCCTGTATCAGCCAGCGACAGCAACGGAGGTCTGGCATATTGCGGAATTTTGGATTGCAAGGCAGACTCTTGATCCGGGATGATATAGATGTCGATATTCGGGGCAGCAGCCGTCAGTTTATCTACGAAATTCGAAGTGACTGGTAAGCGGCTGCGATTCTGCGACCGGCCCAGGATGATTTTGGAGACCCGGCTGGTTCGGGCATATTCGGCGATCTGTCCCGGCACATCCTCACCGTATACAGTGGCAACCTGCGCACCAAGCTGTTCGGCCAGACGCAGATTCTCCCGCAGCTCCGTCTTGTTCCTCACCGTTAACTCTTTCGTTCTTGAGGTCTCCACGTAGAGAGCAGTGAATTCCCCCTGTAGGGCTTCGGCCATTCTCGCCGCGGTGCGGATGACCTTCTTATTGGATATTGCCGACGATAGGCACACCAGGATATGTTCTCTGCTGTACAAGCTTACTTCCACTGCCCGTTCCCCTAACCTGCCCTCATAACGTTTCAATTGATCCGCCCTGTACCGTAGAGCCATTTCCCGCAAAGCGATCAGCTTCTCTGGAGTATACAGATCACCGGCCTCCTGTCGGAGCTGCTCCGCAGGGTAGATTCGTCCCTCACGCAGACGTTCCAGCCAATCTCCCGGACTGATATCAATGAACTCGACCTGGTCTGCACGCTCGAACACACTGTCGGGAATATGCGCTAGCACAGGCGTTCCTGTCAGGGAAGCTACAACATCGGTCACACTCTCCACCTGTTCTATACTAACCGTAGTATAGACATCTATTCCTGCACGCAGCAGCTCCTCCGCATCCTGGTACCGCCGCTTGTGACGTACTCCCGGAGCATTGATGTGGGCCAGTTCATCCAGCAGAATCAGGTCCGGGCTTCTGCGGATCGCCTGGTCCAGATCGAATTCCTGCACGATGGTCCCGTCTGCAGGAATGTCCAGCGGCGGCAACAGCTCCAGTCCGTTAATAAGCTCCGCTATATCTGCTCTGTCATGGGCTTCAATGTAACCCGCAAGCACCTGTTGACCGTTCTTCTGCTCCGCATGGGCAGCCTCCAGCATCGCCCGGGTCTTCCCTGCTCCCGGTACATAGCTGAAGAATATCCTCAGCCTTCCGCGCCGCTTCTTCGCTGTATTTTCCCCTATCATCTGAAGGTTTCCTTCCCGCTAAGCCCATCTTTAGACCAGCCATTGTACACTGTAGCGTTAGTATAGCATGTGCATAATGAGCATAGTATTATGGATTCGGCTGTGGCATTAAGATTGTATTAAGATTAGCGTAAGTCAAAAGAGGGGAAACCGGCATGCTTCCCGAATATAAGCTCAGAGCATAATTTTTACATACGATTCTAAGGAGCTACTAAGATGACCAATGAACAGAATGGCACACAAGGAACCATGGAAGTAATTCTGGCGAATGCAATCAAGATTCCCGGAGTGCGGGTAGACCGGCGTGAATTCCTCGCTCAGCAGTTTGCCAAATATGATACTTATGGGAATATGCACACTATACTGGACAAAGGGCCGCTTGAAGCCGGAATCAGCCTGGCTGTGGTTGATAAAATGGCCAAAACGTTAATTGAGAAACGGACCCTTCTGAGTACAGTAGCCTCGACAGCCGTTGGACTTCCAGGCGGGTTAGCCATGGCAGCGACCATTCCGGCAGATACCCTGCAGTTTTTTGGCGTAGTGCTGCGATTGTCTCAAGAGCTGGCTTATCTGTATGGCCGCACAGACCTGTGGGAGGAAGATTCTGCAGATTCAGAGCAAGTTACCCGGGAGCTGACTTTGTATCTGGGCGTTATGTTTGGAGTGGCTGGTTCAGCTTCCATGCTGAAGATGTTGACCGCGAAGATCTCTCAGGAGCTATTGAAGAAGCTTCCACAGAAGGCTTTGACCCAGACGATATACTATCCGATTTTGAAGAAAATCTCAGCTTATATCGGCATCAAAATCACCAAAAAAACCTTCGCCCAAGGCGCATCAAAATTCGTACCGGTTCTGGGCGGACTCCTCTCCGGCGGAATGACGTATTTCTCGATGAAACCGATGGGTAACCGTCTGCGTGAGGCTTTGTCAGCTGCCAGCAACGACTACTCAGAGGCACAGTTCGAGCAGGATTACGAGAAAGTGAAACGTTCGGCAGAAGATGAAGAGATTAACGTAATTGAAGGTGAGTTCTTTGACTTGGGCTTTGACTCGAAGCAAGAGCCGGTAACCTCATCTGCTGCGGGCAAAGAGAACTTCAGTGTGGCTGACGAACTTCTGAAATTCAAACAGCTGCTGGATATGGGCGCGATCACACAAGAGGAATTTGACCGTAAAAAGTCGGAATTATTGAACGGTTAATTTCCTGCATTTGTTCATGAATAGCTATGAGCCTGCTTTAGGCAGCGTTCATAGCTATTTTTTAAAATCACATTGCCCATACGCATTACTCCCCGCCGCAACTACGGTACCATCCGCCTGAAGGCCGAGCGTGTGGGTGCAGCCTGCCGCAATGGCAACAATATCCGTCCAGCCGCTTACCTCGCATTGTCCGTAATCATTCCAACCTACAGCAGTCACTGTGCCATCGGATTGAAGGCCTACGGTGTGATGACTGCCTGCCGCAATGGCCTTCATTGTGCGCCAGCCGCCAACTCCGCATTGTCCGCGCTTATTCAGCCCTACAGCTACTACAGTACCGTCTGCTCGGAGTCCGGCAGTATGTAGATAACCTGCTGCGATCCTCGTCAGCTCCTGCCAGCCGTTCACATTCCGCTGCCCGTAGCGGTTGTTACCCGCCGTAATGGCTGCGCCGTCGCCCCGGAGTCCAACCGTATGCCAGTCCCCTGCGGTAAGAGCAACAATATCCGTCCATCCGCCTACCTCACATTGTCCTTCATTATTTCTTCCCGCAGCGACTACCGTTCCGTCTGCCTTCAGCCCGACCGTCCGCCGCCAGCCTGCCGCAACCGCAACGATATCGTGCCAATCGCCCACGTTACATTGATCATGCTTATTCCAGCCGGCAGCGATCACCGTTCCGTCCGGCCTTAGTCCTACTGTATGCGAATTCCCGGTATGAGCATTGCCTGCTGCAACCGCAACAATATCACACCAGCCGCTCACCTCGCACTGCCCATATGTATTTTCGCCGCAAGCCCGCACAGTTCCGTCCGGCAGGAGCAGTACAGAATGGCGGTATCCCGCCGCGATAGGGGCTAATGAAACTGTAGGCATCTGCATTGCTCCTTTGTTTTTTATATAGGATTCTTATGATGGTATAGCTAGTATTGCAAAATAATTGTTACTTTTCAACGCCCTTATGAGCGCATTCTCAATAGCCTTGATATATTTATGTTCATTCATAATTAAGCGCGTTTAGCCATTCTTTTATGACAGTCGTAATGCTCTCCTCATCTGAAACAACCTTTTCATCAACGTTTCTCCTTTACCAACACATTATGTATTCGATATTACAATAACACGAAGAACTGATATTACGCTGTCGTAAATAATCACAAGGAGAATCCAATGAACCTTTACAATGAAAAGGAGCTCCACAGAGCCCCTCTTTATCAATCTTTGTCCCTACTGAATCGACAGCCCAAACCCGCTCTGAATATAATACAAGCTTGGATACGCGATATTGCTGGTCGTCAGGTTGTTGAAGGTCGCCGAGCCGTTGCCGGTATACGTGTAGATTGCCGCACCCTTATGAGCGCCGGAGAATCTTGAAGTAGTGATTCCATCGAGGCCGGTGCCGTTAATGTTAATGTTGTTAAATACGATACCTGAGAAGCCGCCGCCGTATCCGAACTGGATCGCATCACGCTGGGTATTGATGATGTCGATGTTGGTGAAGGTAACGTTCCTGATCGGGTCAGACGAAGCTTCAAGGTCAATTGCCCCGCGTTCCCCGTCATACAAGTCACGGCTGGTGCCGCTGTTAATAATCGTCGTATCCGAGAAAATCATCCCCGTATTGCTGTTGAAATGCGCCCCCGGAAAGGTCGTATTCAGCCGGATACCGGAGCCGCCCACCGTGTCGATAATGTAGTTGTGATCCGCCTTGTGACCGCTGCCCCCGAAGATGCCGATAGCGCCGGCACGCCAGTTGTTCTCAATCGTATTGTACGAAAAAGTATTATTCACCCCATCCGGCGCCCCAAACGTATTGCTTGGCCAGACGGCCAGTCCGTCGTCCCCGTTATTGCGCACATTGGTATTGCGGACAGTAGAATTGCTGGTCCCCTGGGAGAAGTTAATGCCGTCCGCCAGATTGTTGCGGATGCGGCTATTCTCTACAAGCAGATTGTTCGCAAAAATCGCCGGCGTCCGCGCATAATCCCCCACCCACATGCCGCATTCAAAATGCTCAATCCACACGTTATGGATGACCGAATTGTTGCCGAAGTTATCCATCAGGCCTTTATAGATGGCATTCTGGTTATACCGGGATCTCAGATTCGAGTTCATATAGACATTGCTGAAATCCAGCTTGCCTTGAACACGGAAGGAGATGCCTCCGCCAGCTGCATTGGGATTCGTAAATTGCAGATTGGTGTGCCAATAGCCTGCACCGGTGACCGTGAAGTTGTTGATCATATTGCTGACCGAGCCAATGACCCACATGCTGCTCAGATTAAAGGTTCCCGCCGGAATATAGAGAGATTTCCCGCTGGTGACGGCGGCTGTAACCGCACTGTTGAAGGCGGCCAGGTCGTCCTGTCCGTCTCCTGCCACTGCGCCGTAATCGGTGACCGATACCGAATTGGCCGGACGGGCGATGGCTGCCGGTACAGGTTCAATCTCCAGGAAGTCCACACCATACTCCAGACTGTCTCCGTTATTTTTTTGAATGCGGATTACATCCCCGGGCTGAAGCGGTGTGTCCAGCTTCCAGTGGACTTCATCGAAGCGGAACAGCGGACGTCCGGCACCCGGCGCATCCCCCGGCTGATCTCCAGAAAAGTATTGCCAGGCATAATACGAGGTAAGCGGAATGGTCTTGGCCTTGGTTCCATTCACATATACGTCAAGCGCACCTGTAAGACCCATTCCGTCTGCCGAATCCGGCATCGTGAATCTCATGGTGACTCCGGCACCGCCTTGCCCCGCTCTCACTGTCCACTGTGCATAAGCTCCGTTAGAAGGCAGGGCCACATAACTCTGTCCCGAAGCCTCGGAGGCAATCAGCGTCTGATCGAAATTCGGTGCAGATCTCAGCGCCGCCGAACCGCCGCGGGTTGCATCCTCTGTATCATACCGGCTGTACGGAACACTTGCGCCGCGTAAAGCATATACGACCAGGTTCGCAGTGTTCACGTTGTTGGCCTGCTTGGTTGTTACCTCATTAGCATCTGCGGCAATCGTTGTAGTGACCGTGTAATTTCCGTTCACTGCACTCCAGGTGCCGGGGAGAGAGACCTGAACCGAAGCCCCGGCAGCAATTACGCCGGTGTAGGAGCCGGTGAAGGTCTGCACAGTAGAGCCTGCGGCATTCTTCAAGGCTACAGTTAATCCATGGGCACCGCCTGCGGAAGCAAGGTTGCCCTGATTTTTGAGACTAACGGTGAAGGCCACGTTACTCCCCGCAGCCGGTGTTCCCGGTGACCAGGAGGTCGCTGCGGTCAAGTCGGAGCTGGACACAGGAGCAATGACCAGGGAAGCAGGATTAATGTAGCCATTGTTGCTTTCGTTCTGCTCAATAATCTGGCCTGCATCATCGACCTTGGCACTGAGCGGATAAGTTCCGGCTGTTAGCGTTCCTGCATTGTAGGAGACGGATGCCGAAGCTCCTGCTGCCAAAGCCGCTACCGGTGCCGAACCCGCCAGTTCGTTGTTCAAGTAGAAATTGACAGTGGTGGCTGCTGCTGCGGCATTGCCAATGTTTTTAACCGTTGCATTCAGAGTTACACTGCCTGTCTCCACCGGAGAAGCAGGAGTCCAGCTCATGCCTGTAATCGTCAGATCCGGGTTCGCTGACGGTGTACCGTATACCTGGAATTCAGCGATCTGTCCGGCAGGTGCGCCAGAGTTGGCAGTGATATTAAGCTGCAGCCGCTTAACGGTTGCTGTCACGGGAATGGTTACCGTATTGCCCGAAGCCGGATTGAAGGTATAGCTCTGAGCTGAAACGAGGCTGCTGAAGGTCATCGAATTCTGATTGTGTCCGAGTACTTGAATGTTCTGGGTCCGGGCCGCCCATTCGGCCGCCGGATTCAGCTTCAGGACAATCGATGAGATTGTATAATTGGCTCCCAGGTCGAGCGTAAGGGTACTTGGATTCACGCTGCCTTCCCAGTAAGTAGCCGTGTTGTTATCGTTCGCATTCGCAGCAACGAAATTCTGTGTGCTGGAGGAGGCGTTGATCGTCTTACCCAGTGCAATATTGCCGCCAGGGGAAGCCGTCGCTGTTGGAGTTGGTGTTGGAGCTACTGTTGGCACCGGGGTAGGAGTTGGTGTGGGAGTAGGTGCTACTGTAGCTGTAGGTACAGCAGTGGGAGCTACTGTAGGTGAAGGTGCGGGCGTGGCGATGATTGCAGACGCTACCGTAATTAGATCCAAATTGACGTTGCCCGTATCCCCCGCATCGTATTTGTAAGCAATGCTATTACTGCCAGCATTCAACGGGAGGGCTTCAGTCTTCGTGCCCCAGGTGTCCCAGTTCGCCAGGTTAGGCAGGGTGGTCTGACGCTGCTTAACTCCGTTCACGTAAATACTGATCGTCTTGCCGCTTCCGCTTGCATTGGCGTACTTCAGTGTAACGTTCCGTGTACCCGCCGCAGGCACATTGACCGTGAAGGTGGTAGCCGGACCTGGAGCCAAATAATTGTCAACAAAGCCTGTGCCGGAGTATCCGGCATGGTCCGTGTTCACTTGCGCTCCGCCGGATAACGCAGCAGCCTCTGCTTCATAGGTGCCCGCTGGAACCGGTGATGCAGTAGGCCCGTCTGTAGGCGCAGGGGTTGGGGAGCTGGCACCGTAGATTTCAAGCTCGGACAACTGGCCCGCAGGCCAGGCAGTATTCGCACTGAACATCAGACGGACATAACGCGTATTGGCAGATGTGAAATTAATCGTGACACTGTTGCCCGCCACCGAAGGATTAAATTCGTACGCAGCTGCACCGGCGATATCTGTAAAGCTGGTGCCGTTCGCACTGCCCTGTACCGCAAGTGTCTGGGTCCGCGTCTCCCAGCTAACGGGTAACTTCAATACAAGCTGGTCTATACTGGTGAGCGTACCCAGATCGACCTGAATCCACCCGGGAAAAGCATCATTTGTACTCTCCCAATACGTACTTTGGTTACTGTCCTTAACGTTATCCGGCGTATAATTCTGGGATTGTCCGCTGGCGGTAATGGTTTTGTTAAGAACCAGATTCGTTCCGCCAGCAGCCGACGAACGGGTCAGCGGACCGGCCGCCATGAATAGCGTTGAGATGAGCAGCGTAACTACAAGCGACCATGTAACATACTTGTTGCGCATTCTATTCCTCCTTAATCTGATGTGGAACGACACACAGTGATATTCACAGCCCTCTAATGATAGCGATTACAACTTTTACAAAATTAATGAATAACTCAGCCCACCCTCCCCTCTCTGCAATACACACTCATTATAGGATTAATGCAGGGAACTCTTTAAGAGCTATTTCTACGGAAAGGATAGGTGATTCAATGAAAGTGATCAATGAGCAGGATGGACAAGAATAGAGGATAAAAAAGACCACAACACGGGCGGCTAGCTCGCATTGTGGCATTGTTGGTTGTTTGTGCGATTTTAGTATAAATTATCAAAGAAATCGTTAAAGCTATTAGATAAAAAATACATGTTGTCCATTTCTTCATCTGACTCCATATCATGCATCCAGAAATATATTTTTCCAAAGTACTCCTTACTAACCCCTATACAAATCTCATTTCCTCCTGGATCACTGCCGATCGAAATAAATCCTTCAGGTAATTCACCATCTAAAACCTCAAACACTTTTGCCAAGTTTCCTTTCATATCACCGATTCCGTAAAATTTATTTACTACACTTTCACCCTCTTCATCAGAAATCTTAAAAGTGGATGCTTCGGGATACCCTCCATTATATTTAAGTAAAAAATCAATATACTGCTCAGGAAGACTAAGAACATATTGACCTTCAAATTCACGGATTTCATTTATATTTATTTTCTCGTTAGTTCGATCCATATTCGCCATAATTACTTTCCTTCTTCATTTTTTCCATTACTGCAGACTGACCTCCAATATGTCTAAATTCTCTATGTATGTCTTCATCGACAAGAATCATTGTCTTTCCGTCTTCATGGTGATGCCACGTGTAACCTTCGGGAGGCTATTAATTGCTGGCACAGGTGGATCAGAATCCTTATTAAGACCTGCCTCTAGATTTGCCTTTTTGAAATCTTCTTGAGGATTTTTTGGTACAGTAACATCAATTGTCTCTAGGATTCTTATAACACCAATCCGGGTCATACGGCAGAGATTTTAGCTTCCTCATATCCTCTAAACTATAGACCCAATGATAACCTCCCAACCAATAATATTGTTTTGGATTTAGCTTCAAGTATTCATAAACAAAGCTAAAAAGCAGTTGCTCATTATCATCAACATCCTCGATACAACCAACCTGATACAAATTCAGTGAAGGATTCAAGCCAGAAAATTGTCCGTCATTGTAAAACGCCAGACCGTCATTCTCAACTCCATCAATGTACATTAAAAATTTATTTTCTTCAGTATCAGGATGATACATAATACTTATAGTTGTATATTTAAAATGATTTTCTTCAGTAAAGTATTTTTCATTCTTATAAAAAAGCATGGCATCAGATTTAAATGAAGCTAACATTACTGACGATAATAAATCATCTAGTGAATAAGTGTCTCTTTCAACTAAAAAAAATGATGAAGTTCCCATCTACTTTAAAACTCCTTTCAATTCTTCAAGTGAGTTCACTACAATTGCCCCCATATCTTTAATCTTATTTAATTTTAGTATTTGTTCAGGTGCTAAGTTAACCAACGGTTCTTCAATGTAAACAATAACTCTTTTATTCTCTGGATTCAAAAAATCTTTGTGAGTTGTCTTAGTATACTTTTCAATTTGCTCCACTTTTAAAGCGCCAGCAGAAGCTTTTACTTCAATAATTTCATCTTTTGTCATCACATCAAAATCTCCAGCTGGCGTTTTATCAGCCCTCTGAACTTTTTGTCCAAAACCTGTAACTTCCTTTTGTTCGGAAACAAATTTTGCAACTTTCCCCTCAGTAGCTTTACCTATATTAGGACTATTAAGGAACGTCTCAATATCACGACTAATATTTTTCGGATGTTGATCAGACCAAATTACTTCATTTCCCGAAGGGTTCGTATATTTTGTTTTATTCCCGTCTTTAATTACACTCCCATTACTAAGCGGTTGTTCCTTTCCCTCCAACCCATCCATATACCGCTGCTGCACCGGCGTCTTCGGCAAGGCTGGAGTACCCTGGATCTCCCCGATCTTGAAAACAAACCCTTCCGGCGTCTGTACCACCCGACCCAGATTCGGAAGCTTCTGCTTAATCCCTTGCAGGGCATCCTTCGCAGCTTGGCTGACGACCTCTTGCACTTCGCCCAGCGTTTTACCCGCTTTGCCTGCTTTGGTGACCTGGAATCCGGGGACGAGGATGGCGGCGACCGAGCCCAGCATGGCAGCCTTCTCTTCCGGGGTGCCTTCGTCAAACTGATGATACGCCATCTTAGCCGCTTCCACCAGCACTTCCGGATGGTCAATCAGATATTGCGCTTGCTGCTTCATTTCTGTGGTGGTTTTGACCGGGTCTACCACTAGCTTGAAGGCAAAGGTTGCCGTATCCGCCACGCCCATGACAACCTCTTTTACCAAGCCTTCGGTAAAAGCCAGCACCACATCCCCCGACTGGCGTATTCGGCTCTCCACTGGTGTAAGCCCGTAAGTCTCATCCAGCCACCCGGTATACAAAGTGTGTATCGGAGCCGGAAATTCACTCGGCACATGGACTTTCCTAACGTAAAAGTCCCACGTGGTCTCATTGACCTTGTTGTCTGCAGTAATTGGCGTGCCGTCCGGCAACGTGAGCGGCGGCCCGTTCAACCGCCGCTCTGCTTCGATCTGCTCTTGCGCCTGCTTAAGAACCGCTGCGGTTTGAATTTCCTGCCGCTTCGCCGCAAGCTGACCCCGCGCATACGCTCCTGCGGCATTCTTCTCCATTGCCAGCCGCAGGAGCAGCAAATATTCTTCGTTATGTAGTAACGGAACTTTCTCCGCTGTGATCGACGGTTCATACGCACAGGCGGTAACCGCCGGTTGTCTGTAATGGCCACTTAGATCCTTACCGGCTTCATAGTAAATCTTGGCTATGCCTAGAGAAGCCAGCTTCTGCCGGGCCTCTTCTGCCTGCGCGTGGACAACCTCCATCTGCGCCTGGTTTCCGAACGCTTGATACACCTTAAAGGCCATCTGTGCCTTGGCGATCTGATTCCGTGCCGCGAAGATATCGTTCAGTTTACTTTGTGCAGCGATACTCTCTACGGTCAGCAGGCCGGAGGTTTGAATAAAACTCCTGAGCTGCTGTACCATCGGGTCCCTGCTGAGCTCATCTTTTCCCGATAGAGCGGCAATCGAAGTGATGAGGTTCGTCGCACTTCGCTGCACAAATTCGGGGATGGAGAACCGTCCGGCGGCTGGTTGCAGTCCCAAGCTTCCGAAGGCCGCGAACAAAAGATTAAATTGTCCCGTCAACTTGTCCGCCTGCCGTTTATTCTCTTCCTGCAGCTCTGATACGCCTCTCAGGGCGACCCGGATGATATCTTCCAATTTCTCCGCTTCTACGGTTAATTCATTGATCAGGACCTGGGCCTTGACCATATGATCGCCCATAGGAATGCCGCCCCAGCCACTGGACTGGCCCTTCAATTGAAGATACAGCCGGTTCGTGTCCTGACTCACCTGGCCGATCTTCGTTTGCAGGCGCCTGACTTCATCTTCGTTAAATACAAGCTTCGTGGAAGACACTATGATCCCTGCTTCCTTCTCCAGAATGGATTCCAATACACATTTAAGGATTCAATATATATCCATTAATGATATACATATCCCTTTATTATCGGATTTATTTTCCATTACGTTAGATAGAAGTGAATTCTTCATAGTGCCCATAGTTCCACAGGAGGTCAGATAGGTAAGTCCCGGATATACCATGCATCGCAGGCAAAATGCTCGGAACCGGCAAGCGGGCCATCCATCCGGCTGAACCCGTGCTTGACATAGAAACGGCCAGCGGCCTGCATCGTCAGCAGCGTCTCCAGGTAACACTTGCGGTAATGCTGCTTAGCGAAAGCAAGCGCCGTATCCAGTAGCCCTGCTGCAACGCCTTGGCCGCGGATGGCTGCGGACAGGTACATTTTCTGCAATTCACAGATCTGCCGTGCTTCATCAAAAGCTGCAATCCCGCAGCCGCCAAGCACCTGACCGTCCTCTTCAATAATCCAGTAAGCCCGGTTCGCCGCGCTATTATAATAGGTATATAAGTCATGCATGCTGTCATCTGCCCAGGCCAAGCCTTCGCGGTTGCCGCCGAATTCAATCAGGCACTCCCGGATAATCCCCTCAATGACTGCATTATCCCTGCGCTCAATGGGACGGATGGTGATCATATAGTTGTCCTCCTTTTACCCTCTATCTGCTTCGATTCCTTCTTCGATGTATAGTTAATCTATCTTATCATTTCCCGCTTAACGTTGCGCCTGATATACTGGAATTTGCAAGTAGGATAAGGAGTGAGACAGATGAACAAGCTGGTATTTTTCCTCGGACCCGGAGGGGCGGGCAAAACCACATTAGCCAAGGCTGTTGCAGCCCGGCGTCCGGCGGCGGTGTTCGATATGGATATTCTGCTGCGTCCGGCAGCGACCGCGATCATGACCATGCATGGACTGGACCCCGATGACAGAGATTCCGCTGAGTATAAAAGATTATGCCGCGATCTCGGCTACCGCATCACTATGGACGCCGCGCTCGATAATATCGGTCTGTCCAGCGATATCTTCGTGGTGGGGCCCTTCACCAAAGAAGCGGCCGATCCGGAGTGGATCGGCCGCGAGCTGGCGCGCATCGGACGCACGCTGGATGAAGTTGAGGTCAAGGTAGTCATGGTAAGCCTGTCAGATGCCGCCGTGTACCGTCAACGGATAGAGGGCAGGCACTCACCACTGGATGCGTGGAAGTTCGCCCATTGGGAGCAGTTCAGCGCCTCCCTTGGCAGCCGCACTATAGCCTGGCCGCTCCCGCCAGCACAGGTGGCGCAGATTGACAATTCCCATCCCGACCGGCAGGTTGCGATCGCGGCGGTGGAGGCTTTTATATATGGAGATACGCCTTAATACTGGATTATGACATCTGGACGCTACCGCTTGACCGCATGAATATAATGAATCGTCTCAAAAGCAGCAAGGTCATCCGAACGGTTACCGAAGAACCGCTCCTGGATGGCTTCCGGGGACAGGTGCTCGTAGACCAGGAGACCGGCCTCAGCTAGCAACTGCTCCATCTCCGCGTAAGCAAAGCAGGATTGCATGGGTTCGCCGCCGGCGGCAGCCAGCTGAACCATTTTGCCGACCCGGCCGGACAAGCCCTGCTCCTCCCATAGCCGCTCATCTGCATAATCCAGCACGATGGAGCTTCCGGCAGGCAGATTCGCGAACAATGCGCTGATCAAGTGGGCATTCTCCTCCTTCGTGAGGTAGTAGGATACGCCCAGCAGGCTGAATAGGGTTTTGACCTCAGGATCGAACCCCTGTGCGAGCAGACTGGGATAAGCAAATCCGCCTGTAAAATCCATGGGAACCATGTGGAGATTCCCCGGAACCGCAAGCTGTCCATCGCTGAGCCGCTGCTGCTTGAACGCCTGTGTAGCCGGAGCATCCACTTCAAAGATCTCCAGCTGCTCCCTGAGTTCAGGATGACGGTAAGCAAAAGTATCCAACCCTGCCCCCAGAATCACATATTGCTTCAGCCCCAGCTCCAGCTCATGCTGCACGATAGCTTCACAGTAAGCCGCACGGGCCAGCGGAGTTGGGGATAACTGAACCTGGGTAATCCATCTCAGTATGGCGTCAGGATCATCCTGGTACCTCTCCGCGATCTCGGGATTGAAGAACGCAATCCCCTGCACCATATTCCTGCTTATATCCGCGAACTCCTGCGGTGTAATCAGCTTCGGCGCCACATCATCATTGAAGATCTTGGGACTGTCATACTGACTGTGATAGGCGCGGGCAAATGCGGACACTAAGGCAGTCACGCTGGACTTGTTCTGCTTCATCTGGAATTCCCCCATAAAAAATAAGATTCCCCCCGGCCGGGAGAACCTTATTATATACACAAAATATCAATATGTAAATTATAGCATATATAATATTTTTTTGTCAATGATAGATGTTACAATATTTCCTGTTTACCCCTGATCTAACGAGCCCATGAGCTGGAAAAAGTATTCCGTCTCATGTGTCTTGTTAAGGCTGTACCATGCATCCAAGGTTGCTGGAGCAAATACCTCTAAGACCCTTAGCACTTCCCTCGCGAACTCCAGCGGAGCGATGCCCGATGCCGTGACCAGCTTCCCGCTGACAGCTACAGGCCCATCCTCATGATAAGCTTCCCCTTTATAGCCGGGACTGACCATTTTCAGATAATCCAGGTTGTTGCTTGTATGCGGCACTGCATCCAGATAACCCTTATCCGCCAGCGCCGCGGTCGCTCCGCAGATAGCAGCAACAACTACGCCGAGCTTGAGCGCATCGTGGGCCCTATCCAAGACTGGCTGATTCTCGGCCTCTCCCCATGTATTCCCTCCAGGCAAAATCAATAGATCGCCGCTTGCCAAACTACACTCATCCAGGGTGAGATCCGGCTGAACCCTCAGTCCCCCCATGGTTGTAACCGATTCTTTGGTCGCGGATACCGTAATGACTTTTAAAGGGGCTGTACCCTTTTTGAAGTATCTTCCTGTGTTCAGTTCAGCGGCCAAATACCCGTATTCCCAGTCTGACATCGTATTGAATACATATAGATAAGCTTGTCTGTTTTGCATATTGCAACTCTCCCATCACTATTTGATATAGCCTATTATAGTAAAACTCCCCTGACAGACGGTGTCAGGGAAGTTTGGCGGATACAAATCTGAATGCAGCGATGCCGCATTTAAGTTTACTTAGTGTTGCAACTATCCAAGATAAGCCCCAGCTTCACTGAAGCTGGAGATCTCCCCGCTGCCGACAGCAGCACAAAGCGCCGCCCCTACCGCCGCTTCTTCAGCATGTTCACCAAGCTCAAGCGGCAGTCCGAAGGCTGCTTCGGCCTTGGCGCACAGCACCGGATTCGTCCGCAGCGCATTGCCTGAGCCTATAAGGCGGCTGAATGTGGCCGTGCCCTGCTGTTCCAGCTCTGCCAGGAAGCCGTGCAGCTCATCTACCATTCCTTGCAGAAAAGCATGGGCCAGCCCGCCGGGAGTAAAATTCTCCAGCGTGATGCCCTGCACACTGCCGCGCTTCTCCGGGTCTGTCCTCGTCCCCAGGAACTGTGTGTTCACCGTAAGTCCTGTGCTGCCGCTTCCCGGCACCTCTTCACTGAGCAGCCTGGACATCAGGGAATAGACATCTGCCGGCGCTTCTCCACTGTATGCGGTGATCAGCTTCCGGAAGAATCCCTCCAGCAGGGCATAAGACTTGCCGCCGCTAAGGGCTGCGCCAACCATTAGCACCCCACCGCCAGGGAACGGACGTACCTCCATGGCGGTTGGAGTGTTGACGCAGTGAGGCAGCCAGGCCGACAGCTGGCTCCCTGTGCCGATGTTCAACAGCAGGGATTCTCCGGACTGCGGCACACTGCCCAGGAAGCTGGCCTGATTATCCCCGAGCGAGGTGTATACGGGAATGCCTTGTGATGTGCTACCGATTGCCGTCCCGGAGGGTACGACCTGCGGCAATAACGAACAATCGATCCCGGCCATACTAATCGCGGTTCTATCGAAATCCCCTGTCCCCAGACTGAAGCCCCCGATCCCCGCTGCCTGTGTTGCATCGATTAGCGGTACATCACCGTTCGCCAGCCTCATTGCAATATAGTCCGCAATCGTGCAGAAGCCGACTGCTCCTTCCGGGACACGCTGCCGGCACACATTATAGTAATGGGTAGCGAGTCCATAGCCGGGAGCTACAGTGTAACCGGTAAGGTCACTGAACTGCTGCGCATAGGTAGTACTGCCCGTCCCTCCGGTGAGCTGTCCCGCCCGTCCATCCTGCCAGGTATAGAGCGGACTTACGGCTCTCCCGCTTTTATCCAAATAGACAATCCCATGCATCGCCCCGGTTAAGCCAATGCCTGCTACTTCCGGCTGGTGCGCCAGCAGATGTTCAAGTATACGTCCCACCTGCTTCAAAATCAATTCCGGGTCCTGCAGCCGCTCCCATTCCTGATTCGGGCTGAAAGGCAGGCTCGCTTGCGCTTCCGTAAGGCTATGCAGAATCGTCCGCTTCTCTAGATCGTATAGCAGCCCGGAGATGGATGTGGTTCCGATATCTAGTCCAGCCGTAATCATAGGCTCCATCCTCTTCCCTGTTGTATAGCCCATATGTTAAGCCTTCGCGAAGGATAGCGTCAACCGGGCGCATAAAACACTAGGAAGCAAAAGATACTAGAACAGAGAAAGTATAACTATAAACGGAGGTACATAAATGAGACTTAACAGCAAGGTGGCAGTAGTTACCGGGGCGGCATCCGGGATGGGAAAGGCGATTGCCGTGCTTTATGCGAAGGAAGGGGCCAAGGTGGTAGTAGCGGATATTCATCTGGAGGCTGCGGAGACGGTAGCTCGTGATATTAAAGCAGGCGGCGGGGAAGCCCTAGCGGTACAAGCTAATGTAGCAGACGAGTCTGACATCCAGAATCTGATCGACAGTACAGTCAACACTTACGGCACTGTAGATATTCTGGTGAATAATGCGGGGATTATGGATAACTTTGAACCGGCGGGTGATATTGAGGATGAGAGCTGGGAGCGGGTGCTCGCCGTTAATACAACTTCGGTGATGCGTGCTACGCGCAAGGTACTGCCTATTTTCCTGGAAAAACAACAGGGTGTTATTATTAACGTTGCCTCGGTAGGCGGTCTGTTCGGTGCCCGGGCCGGTGCAGCTTATACAGCCTCGAAGCATGCGGTTATCGGCTTCACTAAGAATACCGGATTCATGTATGCTGCCAAGGGAATCCGCTGCAATGCGATTGCGCCGGGCGGTGTAGAGACCAATATTGGTTCCACCATGACCCATATCAATCCATTTGGCATGGAACGTACACAGCCGGGTATGGCCCTTAATCCACGGATGGGCCAGCCCGCCGAAATCGCACAGCTCGCCTTGTTCCTGGCTTCAGAGGAATCAGGCTTTGTGAATGGAACTGTCATTACCGCAGACGGCGGATGGACGGCTTATTAAGGTTGTTGGACCCATAGCAAAGGCCATCTCTCCCATGCTGCGGGAAGATGGCCTTCTTTCTTAACTGCCCTATTCTGCTTCAGCTCCGTGCATCCTGCACTCTAATGTTGCTCCCGAACAAGGTGGAATCACTTGTCAGCTTGTAGGCCGGATATCCGGCCTCTGCTTCGAGGCGCATAACGTCATCGAACAGCAATTCCTGCTGGCGGTCACACAGGAAGGTGAACGGCTCGGTCTGAAACACAATATCTGTCGGCGAAGGCTCGCTGACTACCCGGATGACCAGTACGCCGTTACAGCCGCAATCCTCCGTATCATAGAACATTTTGAATTGCCCGGGTTTCCCGGCCAAGCTCTGCTCCAGCCGTTCGCGGGTCATTGCATTAAGCTCAATCTGCATCTGTAATTACTCCTCTCAGGACAACCTGTCCGGTATGCTGTATCTGTAGGCGGCAAGTATAGTCCTTAATCTAAGCAGACCCGTGTGACAGCAGTCACTGTGAATGTGAAAATATGACTATCAGCGCAGCATACCGCAGCAGCGATGAATTCTTCCCTTTGAATATAACACAGAAACAGGCGCTGCCATAACCCGGCCCGCGGCCTGGAGATGTTAGCACCTGCCCTATTCTGCTTCACCCGATCTGCGAACGTACGGCTTCTTCCAGATTCAGCAGCTCCGCCCTGACCTGGACCACCTCACCGATAATGATCATGGCCGGATTGCTGATCTTCATCGCGGCGGCGACCTTGTCGATATTGCCAAGCATGCCGGTTACGATCCGTTCGCGCACCGTTGTTCCGTTCTCAATTAATGCAACCGGGGTCTGCGGATCTTTGCCGTGTACCAGCAGTTCCTTGCATATCTCCCCCAGCTTGCTTACGCCCATATAAATCACAAGCGTATCTACACCATGAGCCAGCGCATCCCAGCGCAGCGGCGAATCCTGGGTCTGGCAGCGGCTGCCGGTCACGATGGCGAAGGAAGCCGCCACACCGCGATGGGTCAGCGGAATGCCAGCAGAAGCGGCTGCACCTACCGCTGAGGTGATTCCGGGAATCACCTCATAGGAAATACCGGCAGCGGCGGCGGCTAATGCTTCCTCCCCGCCCCTGCCGAAGACAAACGGGTCGCCGCCCTTCAGCCGGACCACATGGCTTCCGGCTGCGGCATGGCGGAGCATCAGCCGCTCGGTCGTCTCCTGCGGCATCGAATGCAGACCCGGCGCTTTGCCGCAGTAGATGCGCACGGCATCGCCCCTGGCATGTTCCAGCAGCTCCTCATTCACCAGCCGGTCATACAGAATCACATCGGCACGTTGAATGCGCCGCAGCGCCTTCAATGTAATCAGCTCGGGATCGCCCGGGCCTGCACCTACAATGGATATGCTCCCCTGTTTCATAGGCTTTTCTCCAGGGCAGGTGTGCCCGGGAGCCCCGCTTCTACACGTCCCGGAAGCTCTGCTGCCGCAATTGCTCCGGGTCTGCTGCCTTTTTGCGATAAATAGAATAGCAGGCCCGTGAACAACAGCCCTCCCGCAAAGTTGCCGAGCAGCACCGGAATGCCGTTCCAGATCCACCAGTCCGCCATAGTCACATTCGCTCCAAGCATCATTCCCGCCGGAATGACGAAGAAATTGACGACCGTATGCTCGAAGCCCTGGCCGAAGAAGGTCAGGATCGGCAGCCACATGGCGAGGATTTTGCCGGAGGTGGATCTTGAGGTCATCGCCATGACAGCCCCCAGCGTAACCATCCAGTTGCAGAGCATCGCCTTGATGAAGGCCAGCCCAATTCCCTCTGCCCCCAGACTCTGATAAGCCGTCGTCTTCCCTTCACTTGCCGTAATCAGCGTCTGCACCATGGGGTTCGACAGATCGGTGCCCATCTTCGTAATCGTCAGCCCGTATAATACGGCATAGACGGCACACCCGATCAAATGACCCAGAATGACCCAGAAATAGTTCCCCAGCATTCGTCTGACGGTGGTCCGCTTCTCAAGCACGGCCAGCGGAATCAAGGCGAAGCTGCCGGTGACAAGCTCCAGCCCGAGAAGAATAATCATCACGAAGCCTACCGGAAAAAGAATGGCGCCCACCATAGGGATCTTGGTTTGTGCCGCAGCGGTGAAGGCCAGTGTAGTTGCACAGGCCAGAATGGCACCGCCGAGACCGCCGCGGACAATGAGCTGCATGATGCCCAGTTCCGCTTTGGCTTTTCCCGCTTCAATCATGGAGCCCAGCACTTCGCCTGGTTTGACATAGTCCATTATGAATCCCCCTTATACATGTCCCTGTATGAATGCATTAGATCGTTAAGTACAAGCTGCCTGTGGCGTGATCGACTTCCACCTCATAGGTAGTCACATGTCCCGTATCGGGGGCCTGCACCTCGCCTGTATGCAGCTCGATCCGCCAGTCATGCAGCGGACAATGCACCTTGGAGCCGCAGACCATGCCTTCCGAGAGTAGCCCGCCCTTGTGCGGACATTTATTCTCTACAGCCAGCACCTCTCCGCTGCTTAGCCGGAACAAGGCAATCTCGGTATCGCCTACCCGTAATTTTCGTGATCCTTTGATATCTACCTCATTCAGGTTGCCGATTAGCAGTTTGGTCATTGTCATCTCGGTTCCTCCTTAGACCGTCTCGGGTAACGAGATCGCTTCGAAATTCTTGCGCAGCTCCGGGGTATTCACAATCTGCTTCCATGGATCAGTAGTCAGGCTGAGCGTCTTCTGAATTCTCTCCACCAGCGCCGCCCGTTCCTCCGGGGATTCCAGCGCCTGCTTGATGCTGTCCAGGCCTACGCGTTCAATCCACTGTGCGGTCCGTTCATTCCATCCGGCTTGCTCGCGGTAATACTGCAGGAACGCGCTTGCCCATTCCAGCACTTCATCATCGGTCTTCACCACGCAGAGCAGGTCGGTTGCCCGGACATGAACGCCGCCGTTGCCGCCGACATGGAGCTCCCAGCCGCCGTCAATCGCCACCACCCCGAAGTCCTTGATTGTCGCTTCCGCACAGTTGCGCGGACACCCGGATACAGCCAGCTTCACCTTCCCCGGAGCATTCAGCCGTTCAAAAGCCTTCTCCAGCCGAATCCCCATCCCCAGCGCATCCTGGGTCCCGAACCGGCAGAAGGTGGAGCCTACGCAGGTCTTTACAGTGCGCAGCGTTTTGCCGTAGGCATGGCCGGAGGGCATATCCAGCTCCTCCCACATCTTCGGCAAATCCTCCTTCTTCACGCCCAGCAGATCCAGGCGTTGCCCGCCGGTGAACTTGACCAGCGGCACATCGTACTTCACCGCGACCTCCGCTATCTTGATCAGCTCCGCAGGAGAAGTGACCCCGCCGTAGATTCTCGGCACGACAGAATAAGTCCCGTCCTTCTGGATATTGGCATGGTAGCGCTCATTCGTATATCTGGATTCATTCTCATCCACGTATTCCTCCGGCCAGAGCATACCCAGGTAATAATTCAGCGAAGGGCGGCATTTCGGGCAGCCTTCCTCATTGCTCCAGGACAGTACATGCATGACTTCCTTCACCGTGGTCAGCTTCATCCGCTTGATCTCGGCGACAATCTCATCCCGCCCAAGCGTCGTGCAGCCGCAGATTCCCTCCTTGACGGTAACGGCCGCCTCTCCGGCATAGAGCTGGAGCAGTCCCTCTACCAGCGGCTTACAGCCGCCGCAGGAGGCAGAGGCTTTGGTGCAGGCCTTGATCTGTCCGACACTGGTGCAGCCGCCGGCGGTAATCGCTTCGGCAATGGTTCCCTTCGTGACTCCGTTGCAGCCGCAGATGATCTCGTCATCCGGCATCCCCTCCAGCCGGTTGCCCTTGGGCGAAGCCAGCGCACCAGCCTCCAGGCCGAGCAGCAGCTCTTTCTCGCGCCCCTTGATATTCTCGCCCTTCTTGATCATCGAGAAGAGCTGCGCTCCGTCATTCGTATCGCCGAACAGTACGGCACCAATCAGCTTATCATCCTGGATGACCAGCTTCTTGTAGATTCCCTCCGTCTCATCCTGGAAGCGGAGCGCTTTCGTTCCAGGCTGCTCGTTATACTGTCCTGCCGAGAAAACATCGACGCCGGACACCTTCAGCTTCGTAGAAGTCACCGAACCGGCGTATCCTTCGGTGGGGGCGCCTGCCAGTCTTTTGGCCAGCACAGCACCTTGTTCATAGAGCGGGGCCACCAGGCCGTAAGCAATACCGCGATGCTCCGCACATTCCCCGACGGCGTAGATGCCGGGCAGGCTGGTCTCCATATAATCGTTCACCACGATGCCCCGGTTCACCTCAATCCCGCTGCTCCGGGCAAGCATAACATTTGGCTTGATCCCGACAGCCATCACGATCAGGTCAGCCTCCGCCGTTTCACCGTCTGCGAAGAGGAGTCCTTTGGCCCTTTTTTTGCCGAGAACGGCTTCGGTCTGCTTCTTCAGCAGGAACTTCATGCCCTGAGCTTCCAGCTCCCCACGTAGCATCCGGGAAGCCGCCTCGTCTAACTGACGCTCCATAATATACTCGTGGATGTGAACCACCGAGACGTCCATCCCCAGATGCAGCAGCCCTCTGGCCGCCTCCAGTCCGAGCAGCCCGCCGCCGATGACGAGCGCCTTGCTGTATTTTTGCGAGACGTCCTGCATGATTTGCGTATCCTTGATGTCGCGGAAGGCGATGACGTTCTCCTTCTCCGTTCCCGGGATCGGCAGCATGAAGGGGTTGGAGCCAGTTGCCAGAATCAGCTCGTCATACGCGGCGGTAACTCCTTTATCCGTATTGACTGTACGTGCAGTAGTATTAATAGAAGTTACTGTGTGGCCGGTATATAGCTTGATGTTGAAGCTCTGGTACCACGCGAGATCATTAATGACGATTTCATCCAGGCTTGCCCCGCCTGCCAGTACGGAGGATAACATGATACGGTTATAATTGGGATAAGGCTCTGTGCCAAAAATCGTAATCTCGTAGGCCTCCGGCGCCAATTTGAGCAGATGCTCAATGGCTCTGACCCCCGCCATCCCATTGCCGACTACTATCAGTTTTTTACGCTTCACTGTCATCTGTATCTCTCTCCTCTCCAGGTGCACAACAGAAATAGCCCGCTTCACTCCGCCCGGAAAAGATACATTTCCCGTAAGCGATATAAGTGAGAGCAGGCGCCATTGCCGCTTCAGCCGAATACATCGTTGTATTCGTGAATTGTTGAATTTGTTAAAACGAATATACTACAGCCGCCTACGATACGTCAATAATTATGACATATAAAATTTAATTAATTTAATTTATCGACAAGAACGCCGAATTAGTGTTATATAATATAACATAAACTATCCTGTAATCGGATTGTAAGCAATCATACAAGATGTCTCTATTCTTAGGTAAAAGGAGCGTCGTTCCCCATGCATTCCCTGCTCGTTATAGAACCTGCTGGAACAGAGAATCCCGCAGAAGCGCGCTCCTCTGAAGGCCCTGACCACATCCTAAGCTCTTGCGGCTATGTAGTAGGAAGCGCAGCGTCACCGGAGCTGGCTGCCCCGTTCATCGGCGATGCCGATGCCTTCATCCTCAATCTTCCGGTGACGGATATCAGCTATTGGAGAACCCTGCTGGTGCGGCAAAGGATCGCGCCGGTAATCTGGTGGTGCACCCCTCATACCGCTAACCTCTCCGTCTCTGCCTGCGGCGACGATATTATGGTGGACGGCATTCTGTCCCCTGCCATGAAGCCGCCGGAGATTCACTGGACGCTTCATTTCAGTGCCAGGCAATGCTTCGAGCGGAAGCAATGGCTGAAGGAGCGGGAGCAGCTGCTCTCCCGGATTGAGGAACGCAAGTGGATCGATATGGCTAAGGGCATTCTGTCCAAAGCCAAGAATATCAGTGAATCGGAAGCCTATGACCTGCTGCGCAAGCAGGCGATGAATGAACGCAAACGGATCGTGGATGTAGCAACCTCCATCGTCAAGGTCTACCAGATGCTGCAGGATCAAACTTAAGGAGAACGCCATATGATTAATATTCTGAAGGAAGTTGCCCGCGGCAAACGCGGTGCGAAGGATTTAAGCTACGGGGAAGCCGAATATGCGGCCGAAGCCATACTCACTCGGGCCGCTTCGCCGGTGCAGATCGGCGCGTTCCTGATCGCAGAGCGCATGAAGCTGGAGAGCCTGGAGGAGCTGGAGGCTTTTGTGGCAGTCTGCCGTAAATACGCCTTCCGTGAGCCTGTTCACCAGGGAATCGACTGCGCCGGTCCGTATGACGGCAGGGTGCATTCCTTCATCGCTACCTTCCCTACGGCCTTTCTGCTGTCGGCCGCAGGTCTGCCGGTTACCCTGCACGGTTCAGCGGGCTTGCCGCCTAAATGGGGCATTACGCTGCAGGACATCGTCCAGGCCAGCGGAGTGGATATAGCCGGACTGAGCCGCAGTGACGCGGTTCATGCCGCCGAAGCCAGCGGGGTTCTGTTCGTGAAGTCCGAGCAGTGGTGCCCGCCGCTGGGGGAGCTTCGCGGACTCCGGGAGGACATTGGGATGCGGACGATTTTCAATACGGCGGAGAAGCTGATCGACTATTCCTGCTCACCGTGCATTGTATTCGGTATATTCCATAATACGGTATTCGACCGGATCTCCCGGCTCATTGTGAAGCTCGGCTATCAGCAGGGGCTGGTGGTGCAAGGTGTGGAAGGCTCGGAGGATCTGTACATTGACCGCCCGAACCGCATATACCGGATTCAGGATGGAGCGGCGGAGCTGGATATCATCGACCCCGAGTCGCTTGGCCTGGAGGTCCCCGTGCCTGCGGAGCAGGAATGGACCGCTCTCCGGCAGCTTCGTACGGCAGAGGAGGTCCTGCAAGGCGGCGGGCATATGGCCTATTACAACCAGACGCTGCTTAACGCCGCTGCCAGACTTCATGCCGCCGGGCGTGTGGATTCGATTGAGGAAGGCGTCTATACCTGCAAGCCTCTGCTGGATAACGGTCAAGCCTGGGCGACCTATCAGCGCTGGCAGCACACACTGGCGGGCAGAAGGGCCGCTTCACTAGGGCAGGGTTGAGAGTGGCCGGCAGAGCCCGGCTTCTACGTTCCCCAGTTATGTGAGGTGCACACAAACTTGTAGGGCTGCCTCCTGGAAATCCAGGTGCACTTCTGCACCTCATTTGCCGCTTTCGACTGTGTATGGCGAATTCGGGTGCACTTCAGCACTTGATTCACTCCCCTTGCCTAGTGTCCGGCCCGCCATCCTCGCAACCACCAATGTATTCGGTTTTCCGCACACATTCGGCCCACGCGCCCTCGCAACCACCAATGTATTCGGTTTTCCGCACACAATCGGCCCACGCGCCCTCGCAGCCACCATTGTATTCGGTTTTCCACACACATCCCCAAAAAAAAGCGTGCCACCCGCATTCCTGCGGTGCACGCTCTTTTCCGTTACTGCAAATGCTTCCGTTAATCCGTATGCAGCGCACCCTGCGGCTTGCCGGAACCGGGGGCACCGGCGGGATCTTTGGCATCACTTGTGCCTCCCAGCTTGAACACCAATATCCCCCCTACGATAATAAGCACGCCGATCAACTGGTTGAACGAGAATGGAACCTTCGCTAGGCCCAGCCAGCCCATTGAATCCCAGAGCAAGGCGAAGCCGAGCTGGGCAGTTAGTACAATCGAGATGGCATAGGTGGCGCCAAGGATTCTGGTGGCCTGGACGAGGCAGATCACGACCCCCACGCCGATCATTCCGCTTAACCAGTACCAGGGCTGCATGTGCTGGAGCGTGAACATGTTTTTTCCTTCCATAATCAGCCCCATGACGAGGGAGGCGGCGAAGCCCATGCCCAGCACCAGTGTAGTAGTTGACCAGGAGCCCGTGTGCTCATTAACCTTGGTGTTGAAAATATTCTGTAAACTGACCAGCGCGCCCGCGATCAGTGCAAGTACTAATCCTGCTAACATATCCCTTGCTCCCTTCGTTTAGAACTTCAGTACAACTACCCCGAGAATCATCATCCCGATGCCGATAAATTGCGGCAGCTTCATCTTCTGCCGGACGACTCCGAACCAGCCCCTGATGTCAATGATAAACGTCAGGCAGAGCTGGGCAATCAGCAGCGCCGAGATCGTAAGCGTAACCCCGATGTTCTGAATGGCCGTCACCTCACTGAAGATCACGAAGGCGGCCAGACCGCCGCCGCTGATGTATAACGGATGAACCTTGCGGAAGCCGTGCTTTTTGCCGTCCCGTACGATTAGCGCTATCGCTAACGCCATGATGAATCCGGTAAGCTGGGTAATGGTTGCCGCCTGCCACGTGCCGATATCCTGGCTGATTCTGGCATTGGCTACCCCTTGAAGGGTAATGCAGGCTCCGGCCAAAAATGCGAATATGATCCCTCTCATCTGTCTCTCTCCTCTTTTTGCTTCTCTGTACTTATTAAAAGCCAGTTCGCCGGATTGGAAAAGGACATATGTCCTTCAATCTGAAAACATCTGTGCTGAGCCGCTTGCTTCGGCCTGCTAAAGAGACAGCAAGCCCGTTTCAGGCCGGATTTCGGCTCGAAACGGGCTTGCATAGACTTTTCGGCACAAGATAATTGCACGCCTGACTCTTAGGAGATAAGGCCCATCTCCCGCAGCTTGTCCATGATGATGACGCTGACTGCCGACACCCGGTCGATGTCCTCATAGGTTAACCAGGCCAGCTCTTCAATCTCTGAAGCCGGGGTAAGCTCGCCTGTGTAATCTGCGGTCAGGCAGGTCATCCGCACGAGAATGCCTTCCGCTTTGCCATGTGCCGGGGCCTCGAAGCTTCCGAACTCCGCAATCGTCTCCGGCAGGATCTGAACCGACAGTTCTTCCTCAATCTCGCGGACCAGGGTCTCGGCATCCGTCTCACCGGGCTCCCGCTTGCCGCCGGGAAAATAATAGGTGTCCTTGCCTTGGGAACGCGCGCCCAGCACCTTGCCGTCCACCACATAGATCCAGGCTACCTTATCTATTACATTAGTCATTGTTAATCTGCACCTTTCCTTCGATTTCACACTGAAACGGTACTGCTCTCTTAAGAACCGTGTAGCCGTTCCTGCTTGCTGCTTGAACATGCATATGCTGTCCGGCCTCTTCCCAGGGCACGGCATACCCCTCACCCTTGGCACAAAAAATAGACGCCGAGGAGTAGGCCGGGTCCGCATTTTTATTATAATTCCGCTGCTCCACCACCGCCCCGGTCTGGTGGCAGGGCTCATATCCGGCTACTCTGAGCGACATCGCTCCTTTGCCTTGCGTCATCGCCGCCAGTCTCACCCCGTAATTCATGAAGCTTGCCGCCGGAACCGTGCCGGTAATTACGGCTTTGGACGGTGTAATGTCCGGGGGATGGAAGCGGCCGCCGGCCTGCTGGATATCACTCATAACTTTTCCCACATCGTCCGGATCTATCCGGATCTTCAGGTCGTAGACCGGCTCCAGCAGCAGATTCTTTGCCTGCTCCAGCCCCTGACGCAAGGCCCGGTAAGCTGCTTCCCGGAAATCGCCGCCGCTCGTGTGCTTATTATGCGCCTTTCCCGTAAGCAGGGTGATCTTCAGATCCGTCAGCGGAGAACCGGTCAGCAGGCCGTGATGGCCGCTCTCCAGCAGATGCTGCTCAATCTGATGCTGATAGCCTGCCGCGAGATCATCCGGGTGGCAGCGGTTCATGAAGGTGATCCCGCTCCCCCGTTCCCCGCCCTCAAGCATCAGATGAACCTCGGCGTAGTGGCCTAGCGGCTCGAAATGCCCGCAGCCATAGACCGTACCGGCAATGGTCTCCTTATAGAGAATCTCCGGCGGGCCAAACGAGATCTTAAGCTGAAACCGTTCCGCCACAATCTGCTCCAGAATCTCAAGCTGTATCCCGCCCATCACATGAATATGCAGCTCCTGGAGCTCTTCGTCCCAGCTCACATTCAGTGACGGGTCTTCCGCGCCCAGTTGTCCGAAGGCATGTGTCAGCTCCTTCAAGTGCACGGGCGGCTTGTAGAGCACCTTGGATTTCAGGGTGGGAATGAGTCCGCTGCCCTGAACATCCCGGATGGCTCCCACTCCTGCACCCGGCAAGGCCGCACTAAGGCCGACTACCGCGAATAATTCCCCGGCGGCGGCCCAGTCCGCAGCGCTATAAGCGGTACCGTTGTACTTGCGGATTCCGGTAATCCGTTCGGATATTTGTTCTGCTTCGGGTCCATACGTCAAGAACTCGCGGTTCTTCAGCACGCCTTGAAGGGCTTTGATGTAGGTGATACGTGTCCCTCTGGCATCGTGGCGGATCTTATAGACCCTCCCGGCAAAAGGCAGCGTATGATCGTACTCCGTGAAGGTGAGCGCATCCAGAAACTCCAGAAATTCACCCACGCCCTGGTCCAGCAGCGCCGAGCCCTGCATACACGGAAAGATCTCTCCGCGCTTCACCATAGACCTTAGCGCACTAAGGCAATCGCTATCCGTCAGCGTGCCTTCAAGATAGGGATCGAGCAGCATCTCCTCGCGTTCGGCAAGGAATGATTTCATCTCCTCGGTCCACGCGGCTTCCGGCTGCTCCGGCAGCAGCAGGGCATCGCCGCTAAGCAGCTGCCGGATCTCTTCCAGGACACGTTCAGGGTCGCTGCCTGCGCGGTCGGTTTTGTTAATGAAGAACAAGGTGGGAATCCGGTGCTGGCGCAGCAGCTGCCAGAGCGTTTCGGTGTGACTCTCTACACCCTCCACCGCGCTGAGAATAACGACTGCATAGTCCAGCACTTGCAGACAGCGCTCCATCTCCGGGGAGAAATCGACATGGCCCGGTGTATCCAGCAGGAAATAGCGGGCATCCTTATAAGTGAACTCCGCCTGATCGGCGAAGACGGTGATCCCGCGTGCTTTTTCAATCTCATGGGTATCCAGGAACGTATCCTGATGGTCCACGCGCCCCCTGCTGCGGATGGCTTCGGTATGATAGAGCAGCTGCTCGGCGAAGGTCGTCTTCCCGGCATCTACATGGGCAAGCAGTCCGACAGTTATATTCATACAGCGCTGCTACACCTCTCCACGGATATGCGGAACTACCTCTGACTGGTAAAAGGCATCCAGGCGCTCCATCTCCCCTGAGCTGAAGGAGGGTACTTCCAGTGTGGCCAGATTATCGTTCACCTGAGCCTCATTCTTGAAGCCCGGAATCACACAGCTGACAGCCGGATGGTCCAGAATCCAGCGCATGGAGGCCCGTGCCATATTGCTGCGTCCTTCAGCGATCCACTCCAGCTTCTGCGCCAGCTCAACCCCCTTACCAAAGGGCAGCCCGGCAAAAGTCTCGCCCACATTGAACTGCTCTCCGTTTGCGTTGAACCTGCGGTGGTCGTTCTCCTGGAAGGTACTGGACGCTGTGAACTTGCCGGTCAGCAGACCGCTGGCCAGCGGCAGACGCACAAGAATTCCTGCACCCTTAGCCGCAGCCGTCGGCAATAGCTCCCGTGCCGGCTGCTGGCGGAACAGATTGAAGATCACCTGAAGTGCCGCAACTCCCGGATACTCCAGGCAGAGCAAGCCCTCCTCGATAGTCTCTACACTGACGCCGTAGTGACGGATTTTACCCTCGGCCTTCAATTGGTCCAGCGCCGCGAACACGCTGCCATCGCGCAGAATCTCAATCGGCGGACAATGGATCTGGTACAGATCGATCGCTTCCCGCTCCAGACGCCGCAGGCTCTGCCCACAGTATTCACTGATCCGGCGCGCGGAGTAATTCTCCGGGTCATGGATATCTCCGGCGCGGCAGAACTTCGTGGCAATATGTATCTCATCCTGCTTGCCCCGGGTCGCCTTGGCGAGCAGCTCCTCCGCATGGCCGCCGCCATAGACATCTGCCGTATCGAAGAAATTCACGCCCTGCTCCATCGCCGCCTGCAAGCCTCTCAGACCGTCCTCATCCTTGCTGCTGCCCCAATCCCCGCCAATCGCCCAAGTGCCAAAGCTGACCTCACTGACAGACAGACCCGTATTTCCCAGCTCGCGGTATTTCATCCTATGAACCTCCGTTTATGAGTTAGTGTGGAACCGTTCACAACTCTTCTTATTATGAAGGGTCTGGGCAGTCAGGTCCAGCTCGTGGCTCCTCTTGAACATACATTGGGGCATCCCGCCGCGCTACTCTGCATCCAATGACTTATAAGCTCCGTGCAATCTGGACGATCTTCTGAATCGTACCGGGTACTTCTTCGCTGTCGTTGATTACAAACAGATACTCCGACTCACTCTCTGTTGGCTGCTGCGCCAGCCCATTTTGTGAATCCGCGATTTGCCGGGTCAGCACTACATCGAAGCTTTTTGATTTTCTAAGGATAGCTGTACTCCGTTCACTACTCGCTATACGCGAATACAGCAGCTCATCCGGCAGATTGAAATATACCAGCACACTAACCAATCCCTTCTGGTGAAACCAATCCAGCATTCGCAGCCGGCCTTCCCTATTGGAGTTATTGTTACACATGATGATGTGCTGCTCCGACTCATGAACGGCATAATCCACTAACGTTCGGGTCAGAGCGTCCTTGAGCGTATTCGCCCCTTGCTTGGGCAGCAGGCTTTCGTACCGGGTATTGATGAATTCAGCCAGATCATCCCGGTCAATAACGGCTGATTCAGGTAAGCTCCGCTCTAATTCTCTGGCAAATGTGGTCTTCCCGCTATGCGTTTTACCGACTGTAAGGATTGCTAACCTATTCATTAATACCGCTCCTCTACGATAAAAGGTACTTAGCTCTTCTGTACTCTCTCAGCAACTAAGTCTACTCTTCTATGACAAAAGCAAATACCGGATAGCTCTCCACCGGCTCGAAACCGAGCCTCAGCGCGAGCTTATGTGAAGCTATATTTTCGTGCGTAGTTTCCCATAAAGGAAGCATTCCCTGGGCAAGATAGTGACTAATTAACGATGCGGCAGCAAGCGTAGCATAGCCCTTCCCGCGCTCCGATTCTGCATAAGTATCTACATCTACGAAGTATCTGTTATCCACGATGAAGCCGTTGTTTTTACAGATAGTGACGACCTTATCCCTGACCCTCACTACAGCACCGGTGGCTGTCAACCCCTTGAACCTGTCATCTCTTGCATATACACTTTGATGCTGTTGGGCGAGAACGGGAAATTCCTCGTAGGTGACACATACATCACCCTCTGAGGAGCCAGCAGCAACCGGGTTGTTCAGTTGAAAAAATCGTTCGCTATTGAACTCATAAACCGACTCCATATGTCTGTCTACGCTCAGTCCGGCAACTCCAAGCTTGAATAGTGTTGTCCATGTCTCACGATCATCCGTATAAATCTCGAACCATTTCTCTTGTCTCTGCCGGCAATCAGGCACGACTACAGTCTGCAAGAAGCTGATTAGCTTCATCCGGTTGGTCTCTGTACCGATATCTCCGGCAGCATACATCCATCTTCCTGTAGCCCAGACCACCGCCAGTGTTGGCGCTTCGGGATGATCGGCAAATACCCGCCCGGGATAGTTCTCCAGCAGGACAGATAAGGCGGGAATGTGTTGCTTCTTAACATTGTACAGATCATAAACCGCAGGATAGTCCTCCGGTGTCAGTTCAATCAGCCCATTCATTGTATCTCCTCCATGCCAGTGCGATAGCAGCTGTTTTCGCGTACATTGCGCACACACAAAGAGCTACGGCCTCAGAATCTCCATAGCTCCTGGAATCTCTTCAATTAGAATTGCTGCCCGGCAAATTCATAGAACGCCAAGGCGTCTTCCCATGACGGGAATCCGGCCTGAGCCAGCTTATCGCTGCCTCCGCCCTTGCCCTGATATCCGCCCAGATGAGCCTTGAAGAAGGCTCCGCATGAGAGATCCGCAGATCCGCTATGCGCAAGTACAGCCTTATTCTCCGCCGCACTCAGCAGCAGCACCGGAAAGTCGGTTAACGCCGTCAGCTTCGCCGCCAGACTCTGCAGATCTTTAAGCGGTCTGGCGTCCGAGATATGCGTAAGCACACGGCTGCCCTCCTGCATAGAAGATAACAGATCCCGGGCCAGATAGCTGTCGTTCTGCTCCTTGACGGCAGCCAGCTCCGCCACCAGCAGCTTCTGCTCCTGCTCCCACTTTCCGATCCGGTCCATAATTTCGTCCTTGCCTGTATTGAATCGGGCGGATAGCTGACTCATAATTTGCATATGGTCGTTGAATTCGGCAAGTGCCCGGCTTCCGCATTTGAAGGTAATTCTTATATTACCCTTCTGCTTCTCGGACCGCAGCAGCTTAATCATCCCAATCGCCCCGGTCGAAGCGACATGGGTGCCGCCGCAGGCGTTATGCTCGACTCCTTCAATCTCGACAATCCGGATATCCTCTGTTACCTTAGGAAGCTTCACCAGCGGCAGCTTGGCCATTTCCTCTGCGGTCACGAAGTAGCTGGTAATGCTGCGGTTCAGGTAGATCTGACGGTTCACCTCTTGTTCAGCCTCCTCCAGCTGCACTGCTGATAGTTCCGGCAGATCAAGATCAATCGTGGCATAATCGCTGCCCAGGTGGAAGCTCTGTGTCAGTGCCTGATACCGCTCGCGGAATACCGCCGACAACAGATGCTGGCCGCTGTGCTGCTGCATATGGTCGAATCTCCGGGTCCAGTCTATGGCGCAATCCACATCAGTCTGCACGGGAAGCTCCGCTACCTTATGCAGCACCTCCTGATCCTCCAGCACCACCTCCAGCACAGCAATCCCGCCGATGGTTCCCGTATCGCAGGGCTGTCCGCCGCCGTGCGGGTAGAAGGCCGTTTCCGCAAGCGTCACATAGATCCCGTCTTCACGCTCCAGCGTGGAAGTGATCACGGTACTCCATTCTTGAATATAAGCTGAATCATAATATAGCTTCTTGGTCATTCCTTAAGCTTCCCCCTTCGCATCTGTTACAGGCCCGAAAAACTTCTCCATGACCGCGTATTCCTTACCGCCTTTGCTGCTTAATGCATCGTATCCCATATTTGCTTGCCGATCAATATAACAGTGACTGTAATGAATAACGGCCGGATATACGCCGCCCCTTTGCGGATAGCCATCCGGGAGCCGACAATGGCTCCGATCACCATCGGAATTCCGAGAATCAGGCCATGGGTGTAGCTTACAGAGCCCAGGGCAATGAACGTAAGCAGGCTTGTGATGTTGCTGGCGAAGTTCAGGATTTTGGCGTTGCCTGCGGCAGTTACAAATTCAAACCCCATCATCAGAAAAGCGAAAATCAAAAACGATCCCGTTCCCGGGCCGAAGAACCCGTCATAGAAGCCGATAACCAGCGCTGCCATGCTTCCGGCCAGGCGCATCCTGCCGCTCTTTGCGGAGAAGGTGGAGATATCTCCCCAGGATTTTTTGAAAAGCGTATAGATCGTAATGACCACCAGCATCACAATAACCAGCGGCTTCAGGAACTCGGAAGGCACCTGACGGACAGTCAGCGTTCCGGCCATCGCGCCAATGACGGATAACGGGATGAGGGTGCGGACCAGCTTGAAATTGATTTTGCCGGAACGCACGAACGAGGCGGTGCTAGTCAGCGAGCACATCGATCCGGCCAATTTGCTGCTGCCGAGCAGCAGGTGAAGCGGAATCCCCGCCGACAGCAGGGCCGGAATCGCGATCAGTCCGCCGCCGCCCACTACAGAATCAATTAATCCGGCCAGAAATCCGCACCCCACCAATATAAGAACCATACTGAGCGTCCAGTCTTCCATTACTGCGCCATTCCCCCTGCTACTCTAATCTAATTCCATCCGTGAGCGGCATACCAGACGCCGTCCCTGAATGTATCCCAGGCCTCCTGTACGAACGGGATGATATTCTCCGGCAACGCATCCAGCGGGAACCAGCATACCTCATCGCATTTGTCCGGCTCCATGTTGCAGATCTCTCCAGTCCACTGCTCCGCTCTGAAAAAGAAATCCACCCGCTCATCCCCGAAGGTGCGCAGATGCATCGTTCCGATCAGGGTAAGATCGGCGGGAGCTATAACAGCACCACATTCTTCGCGGACCTCACGGATGGCGGCAGTATGAAGCGGCTCGCCGCCATCCAGCTTCCCGGCAGGCAGTCCATACTCCCCGTCATGATGTCCCGTATTCTTACGTCTCAACAGCAGAACTTGCCCGTCCTGAATCAGAAATACATGGACCACGCTGACCAATCGAAAGACTTCCATTCCAACTCTTCCCCTCTCCTACCGCTCACGAAAGAATAAGCGGACAAGCCTGGAAATCGGCTTGCCCGCTTATTTAAGTTCCCGCTATTCTATTCTTCCGAATCCACGTTGTGGTAGACCTGCTGTACATCGTCCAATTCTTCGAGCGCATCGATCAGCTTCTCGAACTGTGCCTGCGCATCTTCAGGAATAGCTACGTAGTTCTGCGGGAGCAGCGTCAGCTCCGCTACGGTGAATTCGGTGATTCCCGCGCTGCGGAAGGCTTCCTGTACCGCATGGAACTGGTCCGGCTCAGCATACACGATGACCGCCTCGTCCTCTTCCAGCACATCACGGACATCCAGGTCTGCTTCAATCAGCAGCTCCATCACCTCATCCGCAGATTTGCCTTCCACCCCGATTACTGCTGTCGGATCGAACATATACGTAACCGATCCGCTGACGCCCATGTTGCCGCCGTTCTTGCTGAACGTGGAACGGACCAGCGGAGCCGTGCGGTTAACGTTATTCGTCAGCGCATCGACTACAATCATCGAGCCGCTTGGACCGAAGCCTTCATAACGCAGCTCCACGTAGGTCTCATCGCCGCTGCCTTTAGCCTTTTCCAGGGCACGGTCAATGATTGCCTTCGGTACATTGTAAGTCTTGGCACGCTCCAGAACGACCTTCAGCGCCCGGTTGGATTCCGGATCAGGCTCGCCCTTCTTCGCTGCAACATAGATTTCTACCCCGAACTTGGCGTAGACCTTACTTGTATTAGCATCCTTGGATGCTTTCTTTTCCTTAATATTATTCCATTTACGACCCATATCGTTACCGCTCGCTTTCCAACATTTGATGTAAAACAGTCTTGTACATTATACCTCTCTTCAATCGATCCCGTAAAGGGCAGTCCCCGCTCCTTCACAAATCCAGCAAATTCAGTATGCGTTCCAGCAATCGCATTCGGTTCCTGTTCACAATATTAGTACATTCTTCGCTATTTTTGATAAAATGAGTTTTGTTGTAACTTCTGCTTTAGGTGGGTCTCGTCTCTTCTTATCTGTGTCCTGAAAAAAAGGAGGGTTATTCATGAAAAAAATTCTATACTTCACCTTCATTAGCTTATTATTTCTTATTGCTTGTTCTTCTCAACAAAAATATTCTAACGTGAATGAAGCCATGATGTCCCTTGAAAAAAACATTACACCAATTGAATCACCTGACGACCAGATTCTTGAGGGTATTCAACCAGTTAGCTATAAACTGAGTAATGAGGAAATTATAAAAGTTTTCGCTTTCGGATCGGAAGAGAAACGAGAAAGTGGAATAAAGCACTTTGAAGAAAGTATTCAGCTTCTTAGTTCCCACGCCCCAATTGTCTACCAATCTGGAAAATATTTAGTTCTCTATTATGCCCTCGTCGATTCAAAAACTAGAACACCCAAGCTAAATGAAACAGAGTTTGGAGTTGAAATAGAGAAAGCTCTCAACAGTATGTAACAGGTACAGCAAAAAAATTACGATTCAGGTCTATGCGACTAATAGATTCGAATGTCTCTAGCTCCTATAGCCCCATCGATCAGCCCTCTTTGCAGGAGGGCTATTTGTGGTCAGATGCATGCCTAATAACGTTCTACTGACTAATCTAATTAATTACCGGCGCAGGGCAAAATGCTTTGTTGTTCTGGCTTAACCTTCAGCAAACAAATGGAATAATGTAGCTTGATTTTTCGCTTTCTTATGTTTTCAGGAGAATAAATGGAAAAACAGCAACTGTTGGAGGGGGTTAGGCTGTCACTGGGGAAAATGTGAGAAATTAAGTGCTGTTTGTCCAATTGTTCTCCTGGAAAAGTCCATTCTCTCATCAGCAAGTGTAAAAAATCCACCTTTAGTCCCCCACCCCACCACCAGCACACCAAAAGGAGGATTGCCATCCCCGGCAATCCCCCCAAATCCAACGCTACACCCACACCTCATTCGCTGTCTCAATCACCAGCCGCAGCTTGTCCCACTGCTCTTCTTCCGTCAAAATGTTGCCTTCCTCCGAAGAGGCGAAGCCGCATTGTGTGCTTAAGCATAGCTTGTTGATGTCCACGTACTGTGAAGCTTCTTCGATACGCGCGATAAGCTGTTCCTTGCTCTCCAGACCCCCATGCTTGGTCGTCACCAGTCCCAGCACCACGAACTGGTCCCGGATGAAGCGCAGCGGCTCGAAGTCACCGGAGCGTTCATTGTCATATTCGAGGAAGAATGCGTCCACGTTCGTATTCGAGAACAGCTCCTCGGCGACCGGCCCGTACCCTCCGGCGGCGAACCAAGTGGAGCGCAGGTTGCCCCGGCATACATGCAGGGCAATCGTCATGTCCGCCGGGCGGCCGGCGATGCTCTCGTTGATCAGCCGGACGTAGTCTTTGGCCAGCTGATCCGGGTCAACGCCCCTGCTGCGCAGATGAGCCCGATGTCTGCCGCTGCACAGCGTCCCCCAGGTGGTATCATCCAACTGCAGATAACGGCAGCCAGCATCATAGAAGGCCTGAATCGCCGTCCGGTACACCTGAATGATATCCCCATACAGCGTTTCGGTATCGGAATAAATCTCGTTGCCGTTATACTCCTGCACGAAATGGAACAAAGAGGGGGAAGGAATCGTCATTTTGGCCATGGTTTCTCCGGCCATCTGCTGCAAAGTGCGGAATTCCCCGACCATCGGATGGTCTCCGAAGGCGATTTTACCGGTAATCCTGAAGCTCTCGGCCCGGTTCAACTGTTCTTTGGTAGCCCCGGGGGTGCCGCCAAGCGTAATCCTTCCAGTACCTTCAATCCCCAGGAAGAAGTCCAGATGCCACCAGGAACGGCGGAATTCTCCGTCAGTTACCGCCTTCAGCCCAAGCGCCTTCTCCTGCTCCAACAGCTTGCTAATCTCTATATTCTCAATTTCCCGCAGCTGTCCCGCGGTTAGTTCACCTTCTGCGTGCAAGCTGCGCGCATTCTTGATCTCCTCTGTACGCAGGAAGCTCCCGACAATGTCGTAACGGAAGGGCGGTGCGTTTCTTGTCGATCCGATCACTGGACTGCTCATACGTCCCTCCTGCTCTTTTATAGTAAGAAAGATTCAAGCTCAAAAAGATTACCCGACACCAGATCATTCAAGATATCGATATATGTAGACATAATCTCACTCGGTTTGCGGTCCTTGTGGGCAATCCAGCCAACTGAGAACACTTCCTTGCTGTCAAAAGGAATCGTGATCAGCCCCGCATCATCCAGCTCAGAGGCCATAATTCCGGTCCCCACGGTATACGAATCGCTTCCGAGCAGCAAATGAGTCAGCGTGGCCCGGTCGGTCACCTTAATATTCTTCTCAATCTGTGTGAAGCTAAGCATTTCCTCCGAGAAATGCAGCGAATTGTTGTCCCCCTGCTCAAAGGTAATGTAAGGATACGGATGAATATCTTCCGCGGTGATCCTTTCTTTTGCAGCCAAGGCATGTCCTGCCCGCACATATACATGAGGATTCGTATTGAACAGAGGCGTGAACTTCAGGTTCCCGTCACTGAACAGCTTGTTCATGATCTTGTAGTTGCTCTCGTTGATATACAGAATCCCGATGTCGCTTCGCAGGGTACGCACATCCTCGATAATCTCATAGGTCTGCGTCTCTCGCAGGCTGAAATTGTATTCCTGCACCTTACTCTCCTTCATCAGCTTCACAAAAGCATCCGTAACAAACGCATAATGCTGTGTAGATACCGAGAAATAGATCGGGCTGCGCTTTTTGCCGGTATAGCGGTTCTCCATGAATTCGGTCTGCTCAATAATCTGCCGGGCGTAGCCCAGGAATTCCATGCCTTCCGCCGAGATGCTGATTCCCCGGTTATTCCGTTCAAAAATCGTGATGCCCAGCTCGTTCTCCAGCTCCTTGATAGCATTCGAGAGGCTGGGCTGCGACACAAATAGCCGTTTGGCCGCTTCATTCATAGAGCCGCTGTTCGCAATCTCAATCGCGTAGCGGAGCTGTTGCAAAGTCAAACCTTTTCCCCCTCCGATCAAGGACTTCACCTGGCAGGTTCAGCAAAATAAGAATTTACTTGTTATCCTAGCACACCTGCCGCGTCTGATCTACTATAGATTATGAAGCAGGGAACCTATGGATGCTACTGGGTGCGCTTCTTGCCTGCGTCGATTTTAGCCGGGTCCAGCCCTTCCCAGATATTCTTGATCTTCGCGTTCTCCGGGTCTTCGAACACCAGGAATGCCGTAGGCAAGTAACGCTCACCATACTGCGAAGAAGGCTTGTTGACAATCTCGTTGTCCTTCACCAGCACCGTCGAAGATCCCCCGTCCAGATTGGCCGCAATGACCGCCCCATGCTTCAGCATGATCTGCTGTACATCATACAGGTTCGCCCCGATGCTGTAGCCCGGCTGCCGCCCGTCAATGACTACGAAGATGAGCGCACCGTCCGCCCGTTGACCCATAGCTGTTCTTGGAGCGATGCCCCAGCCTTCGGCGGCATTTTTAATCTGGCCTTTCCCGTTCACAATAATCCGCGGCTGAAAAGAAACCGCCTCCTGCACCCCCATCTTGCTGAGCTGATCCAGCGTGTAGTTACCGGCGACCATTTTGCCTTCTTTATCAATGCCGACAATCTGAGTGGACTTCTTGCCGCCCAATCCATTGTAGAACAGCTTACCTTGCGAGATCACCAGCCCGATCGGCTTGAAGCCGTTGCCCTTCCAGTTCGGATCGGCGAAGCCGCCGCCGTTCACCCCGGCGATAGCACCCGTCCGATGCACCATGCTGGATACCTTCTCCCCGGAGCCGATTTTGCTCGGCACACCCAGGCGCACCTTCTTAGGGTCGTTCACAATCATGACATATCCGCTGTACCCGCTGCCCGTCACTTCTTCAATCTGAACGAGCGGTGTATGCTCCGCTTCTTTTACTGGCTCAGGCTTGATCTCATGGGTGTCTACTTCGTCGCCCATCTCCTCGAAGCGCTTGGTATAATCGCTTACGCGGTGCTTCAGCTCTTCTTCGCCGATAATATATTTGGCCCAGTGCCGGTGTTGTGTCGTAATCAGCGTATCTGCAATCAGGAAGCGCGTATTCTGGGCCGACGGTGCGAAATAGAGCCAGCCTCCGGCTGCTATCATTACAATGAAACAGACCATGAACACTCTGAAGAGTGTACGGAAGAAACCTCTTTTCTTGCGCTTTGGTGCCGGTTTCTTCTTCTTGCGGACAGTGGAACGTTGTGGTAAAGAGCTCACTTCTGAAATCCTCCCTAACATACTGAATGGTTAAGTCTATAAACTCACAACTTCCATGATAGACGAAATCTCTGATTTAAAAGTTTCAGTTTGTTTAACTCTGTCCAAAAACTGTAAACTAGTTCATATAAGCGCAGGCCGGCCCAATTAAAACATAGGAGGACAGCGGCATGAAACAGCAATTCATCACAGCCTTGGAGCAGAACAATCGGGAGTTGATACGGCAAATACCCAAAGGCGATCTGCACAACCATATCACCCGGGGAGGCAACAAAGACAGCTGCTTGCATTCCCATACGCACCGCCACTATTCTATAAGTGAAGTCATACGAAATCGCACTAAAAGGAGGGTTATAATGAACGCTTTTCTAACTGAATTTGAACAACGGATTCGCGAGGGCTTTGTGGCTGACCTTGAAGCTATATTGGCGGAAGTAGTACATGAGAAGGTATATGTCTGCGCAGTCGGGACGGATAGCGACTTTGTCACTCTGTTCCTTGCTGTCAATACTGAGCAATCCCTTGCCAGACATATTGCCGATATGGCAAGTGAAGGCTTATGTGATGATGCTGAAACAGAGCTTTATTACAAATGGGGAATTTCCGAATTTCAATATGGTGAGCATTCGCATTTCAATCATATCAGCCGTTTTTTATATGCAGAGGATAATGTATACCAATATAAAGATGAAATGGTCAAAATCATTGCCAAGGTTGTTAATGAAACCAAGGACGATGTATTCACAAAATATAATCAAACCAAAGAGGACATTATCTTCTTTATATCCATGACCGACGATGAGCTGGCTGAGGAATTAGAGAATGAATCGGTAGCGCTTATGACAAATCCTGAATGGGTTCCAGATTTTTTAGCGCGTTATGATGCTGAAATCTAAAGAAACCAAACAGCGGCCGCCCGGACATTAACGTCCCTGACTGCCGCTGTAACAATGGCATTCGTGCTCTACCTTGATTTTGTCAAGTATAGCGTGAGTTCATCATCCACCCGCACCTGACTTCCAGGAACCACGGGCAGATTGTCATACATGAGTCCCCGGCCATCCGGAATATAGCCGCGTTTGGTGTACAGCCGTTGTGCAGTACCGTAGCTGGCATACAGTCCAAACCCAATGCCAATCGTATCGAATGTAGCGAACACTTCTGCTTCGAGAGCGTCCATCAACACACTGCCGATGCCACACTTGCGTAACGGGGGAATCACATCAAGATTCTGGATCTCGGGAATGTGGTTCTCCGCAAAGTACGGATAGTGCGAGTTATAGACGATATGTCCCCAGCCTGCGAACTCGTTCTCATGAAAGGCTAAGAGCGTAAGCCGCTTCTTCTCTTCGTTCTCCTGCCAACAATGTTCAATATACGCTACCGGTTTTCTGACATCATGTGGGGCCAGCCCTTCATGTATCAATGCAATGTCCTCGGACTTCATCCTGCGGACCTTTATAGGTGTACTCATAAAGTCAATCATTCCTTTCAAGTTGGACTGTGCCTATCCCCTAAGTGTATTTTGTACAATTAAAACTCCCAATTATTGCGCCGAGACTGACTTAATTGCACTCTGTACATTTAAATTCTCCCATATTCGGTAAAAGAGGGCTTTCGACCATTTTTAGTTGTACAGAATACATCTAAGCTTACAAATCCAGATTTACATCGTCATTTAGCTGCACGGAATACATCTATTTGCTGCATGCCCTCCGTACGTCCGTGTCTAATCTGCATTCTCCCTTCTCGACTCGTACACCAATGGTTACTCAACCACATTATGGCTATGAAAAAAGCCGCGCATCCCTGCACGGCTTCCCCCTACTTGTCCATTCTGTGAGCGTTGCACTTCAGAACATGGACGAACAATGCCTAACCCTTAACGGGTTAGAGTGCCCGGCTCACCCGTGTCTACCCACACCGCCGCCGCTGCTTGCACTGCCGCCACCGCCTGAGTTGCTGTCATCATCGTCATCGCGGGAGGAATACCGGCCGGCTCCGCCGCCGCCCGAGTATCCGCCACCGCCGCTATTACGATCGTCATCCTCATCGTCGTCACGCGCGGAATACCGCCCCGCTCCCCCTCCGCTCGAAGACCCGCCGCCCCCTGAGTTACTGCCCCAGAAACTGCTGGAGCTGGATGAGCTGCCCCCCGAGGAGGAGTGATGATGAGGCTGCCGGTATCTTCTTCGCTGGCTGTAGCCATAACCGGGCTGGCCGGTCCAGGCGCCATAACGCCGGATATTACGCGGGTTATGCGGATTCAGCCGTATTCCGTAACGGGCAACATAACGGTTGCGCGCAGCGGCAGCCAGACTGATCAGTGCTACAAGAACCAGGAAAATACCGAGAATCGTCATCCCCTTGGATCTGGAGACCGGCACCAGCTCCACAGTGTCTTTCGTTGTCACAGGCAATTTGCTGACGGTGGCGGGCGCAGCAGCCGGTTTGCTGACTGCGGCCTTTCCCGAAGCGGCATCTGCCCGGGCCAGGAAGAAGTTGTAGAAAGCATTCGCCGTCCCGGTTGCGCCGCCTGCATAATCTTTTGCCGCAAATTTGGGCTCGAGCACTGTATCCAGAATCCCGCTGATCCGTTCATTCGTCAGCACTCTGTCGATCGACTTGCCTTGCAGCACATGATAGTTATCTCCGCCGATATCCAGCACCAGCATCACATCTCTGGGTCCGGCTGCAACCCCGGCGAACTTCGCATAGGTGTAATCCTGCAAGCTCTTGGTGCCAGTATTCTTAACGGTTACCACATAGATTCCGCTCCCGGTAGTAGCCGCGTAACGGTTGCTGGACTGGTTCAGATAATCCCTGGTGACCTGCGGGAAGACTCCGGCATTGTCCGAGACGTAGCTCTTGTTGCCAAGCGTTTCCGAGTAGCTTCCCCCGAGCTTCTGAATGAAGGAACCATAGGTTTTGGTTGCACCCGCACTGTATTTCTTGGCAGCGAAGTCCGGCTCCAGCGAGGCCGAGAGAATCTTCGAGATTACAGCACTGTTCAGTTCCTTCTCCAGTCCCTTGCCGGGAACAGCCCAGTAATCATCGTCCTTAATGGAGAGCAGTAGCAGAAGTCCGTTATTCTTGTCCGCCGAGCCGACTCCCCATGAATTGAACAACGAGGTCGCATATTTCTCCATAGACACGCCGTTCGTCGAATTCACCGTGACCAGGACTACCTGCGCTCCGGTCTTCTGATAGAGCTTCACCCCGAAATTGACCATGTAATTCTCGGTCTTCTCATCAATCACGTTCGCGAAGTCATTCACATAAAAGGCCTCCGAATGAGCCGGCACGGCCGCCTCCGCCTTCCCCGGAATGAACGGCAGCAGCATAATCATCAGCATAGCGATCAGCACTGTTTGCAGTATTCTTGCACGCTTCATTTAATCCCCTCCGGCTTCTCGTATCTCTTCTATTACTATACCCGATACGCACAGGATGGACGTATAGTTCCATCTCTCTTATGTGTATGTCCGAATCTAGTAATTATTCAAAAGAGTCTGCCGGGGCTTATTCGTGATTGAACCGGTCCGGGTGAGAGCCGAAGCGCTGATCGCGGTTCAGGCCGTTGATCCGGCGGATTTCCTCTTCCGACAGCTCGAAGTCAAAAATATCCGCATTCGCAATAATCCGCTCCTCCTTAACCGACTTAGGAATCGTCACGATTCCGTTCTGCAGATCCCAGCGCAGGATGACCTGCGGCAATGTTTTGTTGTGGCGGGTCGCAATGTCGGCAAGCACCTCATTGTCCAGCAGATGCCCTTGGGCCAGCGGGGCCCAGGCTTCAATCTGAATGCCCTGCGCCTTGCAATACTCGCGCAGCTCAAGCTGGTTAAGCAGCGGATGCAGCTCCACCTGGTTGACCATCGGCTTCACCTTAGCCACAGTAAGCAGATCCTCCAGATGATCGATCTGGAAGTTGGATACTCCGATGGCCCGGACTTTGCCGTCCGCATACAGCTTCTCCAGGGCGCGCCAGGTGTCTTTGTATTTGGCCCGGATCGGCCAGTGTACCAGATAGAGATCGGCATAATCCAGTCCCAGCTTGCTCAAGCTCTGGTCAAATGCTGCCAGCGTAGAATCATAGCCCTGCTCTGTATTCCATACCTTGGTGGTGATGAACAGCTCCTCACGCGCTATTCCTGATTCGCGGATAGCCTGTCCGACTCCTTCTTCATTTCCGTATACAGATGCGGTATCAATACTTCTATAACCGGCCTTAATGGCTGCTTTGACCGAATCAATAACCTCCTGGCCCTCTTGTACCTTGAAGACACCCAGCCCGAACCAGGGCATCTCTACACCGTTAGCTAATTTCGTTGCCGATTTAAGATTCATCATAATCACACTACCACCTGTCTACTTCGATTTGTTAGATTATCTAGAATAATGAAGCAGGGATCAGCTTGCGGCCGCCCTTGACCAGAGTTGAATCCAGTGCATCCCCTTTATCTCCGCCAAAATACAGCTGCCAGTACACGCCGAAGCGGACGCTGACATCATTCTTGACCAGCTCCGGAGGCGTGACAATCAGCCACTGGAACTTCAGTGCCTTCGAGATCTCAAAGACCGGATCAAGCACGTTATTCGAGACCATCTCACCGAACGGGTTATCGTAGAGGAAGACCGTCCAGCCTTTATTTTCCCGGTTAACCCGCTTGTGGGTCATAATCATCATCGCCACCAGCAGTTGAACAGACTGGCGTTGTCCGCCGCTGCCTACCGCCTCATCCAGCGCACCGCGGTTGATGACCTCCCAATCGGAATAATGGTAATCCTCGGGAGCGGCATACAGGAAATAATTCTCCGTCACCGGCTTGTATACCTGTAATACCGGGAAGCGGTTCTGCAGCGCCGCGTAGACCATGCGTCCGTCATTAATCAGCTCTCTGACGGCTGAAGCCGGAACCTGCTCCATCTTCGGGAACCGCTCCAGCAAGCTGCTGATGCAGCGGTTAAAGTACTCGCTGACCAGCGGTTCGATGTCATCCGTCGTCCGTGGAACGTTAATATTCTTGTAATTCAGCTTGACCAGCGGGAAGGCATGGCCGTTCTCATTATGAATGATCATCCGGCGTTCCATCCGCTTCAGAATATCCACGATCTGCACCACACGCTTGGCGGCCCGGCCTACCCACAGCTTGCGGGACAGCTCCATATCCTCTTTATCGCTGCGGATGCTCTCAATCTGATCACGCGAGCTCTGAAGCATCGAATCCAACACCTGGAGCGCGATGGAGAAATCCTCCCAGTGAACATTGTTCAGACGTTCCTGGATCTTGGTCTCAAGCTCCGCATTCCAGCCGGACTTGGCCACCTTGCCGCTTAGCGTAGTCTTCTCTTCCTTCACCTTGCGGGAGATATCCGCCCGCTGGCTGCGGCTGGCCTTGCTGCGCTGCAGCCAATCCTCCACCAGCGTCTCGCAGCTCTCCCGTACATTCAGCTGCAATTCTTCCGCCACCTCCCGTAGTGGCACACGGTTCTCGACATGGGTATCCATGATGCGGCTCTGATTACCGAGAATCTGCAGCCATTGATCCATGGAAGCCAGCGCCTGCTTACAGGTATTCAGCAGATGCTCATTCTCCCGGACCCGCAGACTGATCTCTTCTTCCTTCTGCGCCAGCGGTTCATGCCACAGCTCTACCGTCCGCTCATGCTTCTCCTTGATCGCCTTCTCGGACTTGCCCAGCTCCTTGCGCAGGGTGTCAAGCTCGGTCTGGCAGCGGATGAAAGAATCGCGGAGCTGCTGGTAGTCCTCGTCCAGTATCAGCGTGTCGCTCTTCTGGCGGACTCTGGCGGACTGAAGCATATCCGGTGAATCCTGCGGCTCAGGGGCACACTGCCATCCGGCATCTACCTGCTGCACAGCAGCTTCCAGCTCGGTCAGCTGTTCTCTGGCCGCCTTGATCTGGGCTGTTCTGGTGCGGATCTCCAGCTCATTCTGACTCAGCGACTGCTGAAGACTCTCAACTGTACTGAGCAGCTGCAGCAGCCTGTCCTGCGCCGTCTCATTCAGCGTCTCATCGGCAGCAGCTCCTCCCGCATCCGCAGCTTGATCCTCCGCGCCCGCAGACTCAACGGGAAACTCTATGTCCGGGAACCAGTTTTGCAGCCGCGGGAATAAGGAATAACGCGCATCCCCAATCCATTTCTCGCGCTGTAAGGCGAGACTGTCCATCTCTGCCTTCAGCCGGGCGAGCTGCTGGTCCTTCACGGCAATCTCTTTGCCCAGAGTATTCTTCAGCTCCACAGACTGTTGCTTGTCTGTGTAGTTCTGCTCGTGCTTCCGGCTCCGCTCGCTCCACTCCCGCAGCGCCGCGGTGCGGGCCTCCTGCTCAGACTGATCCGCTTCGCAGGCCGACAGGTCTCTGGAAATTCCAGCCAGAACCTCTTCATAGCGTGCTTGTTCTGCGTTCAGTTCATTCAGCTGGCTGCGAAGCTCCTGCAGCAAGGTCTCTGCACTCTTCTGCTTACTTCGCAGACTTACCGTATGCTCACCCTGATGCAGGCGTTCGTATTCCTGCCGGGCAGACCTCAGCTTGGCAAGATACGCTTCCTCTGCTTGAAGCTCCTCCTCCTGCTCACGGAGTCTGGAGGCCATCCCCCGCTTCCACTCCTGGAAATGATCCGGCTGCAAAACCATTTGCGGTCCTTGATGGGCCAGCAGCAGGAAGGTGTCTCCACCGCCCTCCGCCATCTCCTCGCGCACGAAGATCGGAACCGGAGCCTTGAGCAGAAGCTCCTTAAGCAGCTCCGGCTGCAGCTTAGCCGCTTCACGCTTCGTGACAATCAGGCCGTAAGGAAGCAGCGGATGGCGATCCAGCTCCTCCTCGCGGACCAGATAAGGCTGGTCGTTCAGATACATGGTGCCGGTCATGGAACTAATCTTGAGGGCATCCAGCGTATCCTTCACCGTTACGATATCATGGTTAGGCAGCCAGTAGGCTTCCTGCTGCAGCTCGACATCCAGCAGCTGCTGGTAATAATCCCGCCGCAGCCGCTTCGTCTGCTGCTCGGTATCCTCCAGCCTGCGGATGAAGCGCTCCTGAATCTGCCCCTTCGCTTCGAATAGCGCTGTCGCGCCAAGCAGCTGATGCTCCTCGTACATCTCCAGCAGTACTACAAGCTGTGACCAGAGCTGTGACTCCTTATTCATCTGGGCTTCGATCCGTCCGGTCAGCTCCTCTGTCTGGACCTCGGCCCCCAGCAGCTTCTCGGCAAGCCGGGTATGCTGCGTGTGCAGAAGCAGCTTCTGATCTTCAGCAGTCTTGCGCTGTCCGCTCAAGGCGTCGATCTGCTCAGCCAGGCCTCGGGCTGCAATCAGCGTGCGCTGAAGGGCAGCGGCCGGTGAGTGGGCGGCTTCCTGCCCGTGGCGGGAAGCGAACACGCCCAGATCCTCCGTATATTGACGGATCATGCCCGTTAATTCTTGCAGCTTACCATCCACCCGGCCCAGCTCCAGCAGCAGCTCCTCCCTGCCCTTGCGCAGAATCTGCTCCTCCGCTGCATGGGACCGCTGCTGTCCGCTGTAGTACAGGCTCTTCGCCTGCCATAACCGGTATACCTGCTCCCACTGTATCCGCAGCTCCTGCTTGGCCCCTTGAATCACCTCTTGGCGCTCCTTCATCGCAAGCGACCCTTCGATGGCTTCAATCTCCTTCTGCCACTGCTCCATCTGGCGCAGCTGCAGCTTGCGCCGGGCCAGATAATGGGCGACCTCCAGCGACTTCTCTCTCTGCTTCGATTCTTCCAGACGCTGCTTAGCCCGTGTCTGATTATCCGAGACGGCTCTGAAGTGCTCCTGCTTGCCGTAATGCTCTTCCTTCAGCCGCAGGTACTTCAGATTATCGCTCTCGAATCTAAGGAGCTTCGCTTCCTGATAATGTCCGGCCAGCTCATCCGCTGTTCTGCGGCGCTTGTCTTCCGCCTGCTTCAGTTCATCATGGATGACGGTGTATAGCTGCGAGCCGAGCCGCTCGGTCTCCCGGAAGCTGAGGTCCGCCTCTGTTCCGAGTTTCACCGCTTCATACAAAGGAGCCGCAAGAGAGGTGAACTCGGCAAAAGCCCGCTCGCGCTGCTCCAGCATCGGCAGCCGCTGCGCAACCGTAGCGGTGTCCACGAACATCCGCTGAAGCGAGCCTTCATCCTCGCGCAGGCTTCCCCCAAGACTTGCACCAATCTCCGGGATAATCAACCGCTCGAAGAGATTATGATTGGTGAAGGCGTCACTTTTCTGGAAATAGCCCTTGATACCGCCCTCTTCCCCGTTGATTCTGCGCATATTGCGCCATTCATCGATATGGATATCATGGTCAGCCAGGTAGGCATAGTATTTCTTCAGATCGGAGCTGTGGCTGCCGTAGACGTTGATCTCACTGCGCCGCTCCCGGACAAACTGCTGAATGGCTTCGAAGCTGGCGGGACTATTCAGCTCGTGGTCATATAAGGGCAGGGTAGACAGCGTAAGCTCAGCCGTCTCCTCATATTTCAACAGCGCGTATAGCAGATAATCCACTTTGATCTCAAGCTGGTCCATGGAATGCTGGGCAGTCATCGCAATCCCGGTGGTGATATACTCCGTCCGCTCCTTGTCATCCAGGCGCCATTCAATGGCCACGTGGAAGGTGTAGGGCTTCAGCTGTTTTTTGTGATTATGGAAGAAGGCCTCGACCTGGTTCTCATTATCCTTGCCCCAGGCCGCCCTTGGCATCAGCAATTGGAAAATCGACTGCAACAGCACGCCCTTCCCCCCGCCGTTCATCAGCGTAATCAGGGTATTGGCCGGTCCTTCTTCATTACACAGATCGAGGATCATATCCTCATATTTCTTCAGCATCTTCTCGTATTTGAGTCCGGCGATGCGGATTCGTTCAATGCGCGGCATGGGCTTCACCCTCCTGTTCGCTGAGTGTCCGGCCAACCAGAGCCTTCAGCTCTTTGTACCGGTCCACATCGTGATAGAGATAACGCATCCGCTCGTACAGCTCTTCCCGGGGGAAAATCCGCTTCTCATTCTCGGAAATGAACACCAGATGCTCCTCCTCCAGCAGCTTCATCCCTTCGTGAATCAGGCCGATTCTTGAGCCGGCACCGCGGGTCAGCGAGTCGCCCTCCTCCTGGCTGCGGGTCTGCATATAGAGGCTGGTCCACACTCTGTGCATGGCCTGGATATCCAGCCGCCACTGCTTGCTGAAGCTGCCGTCATCATCCATGCCGATCCAGGTCTGAAACAGCTCGGATACCTGATCTGACAACTGAATATAGGACATGCTGTCCTGCCCCGGCTTGAAGTGCTGCTCATCCTGATCCATCTCCGCCAGGAACACGAGAATAATCACGTTGATAATATGTAAATGCGTCTTGCGCTCAATCCGCGAATATTTATTGCGCAGCTGGGTGAAGTTACTGGCGAACCCGGAGCCGATCGGACTCACCAGCAGATGCAGACGGTGACCGGAATTCATAATCCGGCATCCGGCTTCTTTGGCTACGTATTGCAGGGCATCATAAGCGGCGCTATCCTGCAGACATTCGGCGGCGGCAGGATCATCCAGCGGAATCACCTTGCGCCGCAGCAGGTCGAAGAACAGCCGGGAAGCCTGCTGAACTTGCTCTAAGGAATAACTCATATCCGAATCATCTCACTTCTCTACTATTGTAATGGTATAAGGGCTGATCTCTAGGCCGGGGATACGGATGCTGCCCTGCTGCTGTGCAGAGATGGTGGTCCGCAGCCTTGCGCCGCGCAGCACTTCCAGCTCCGGGTGGCCTAACATCAGACGCTGAAGCAGCTTCTGGCATTCGTCCGCCACGCCGTGGCCCTCCGCCTCCTGTTCCTCGACCGTAATTACGGCATGGAAAAATTGCACCCACAAATCCACGGCATCCGGGCAATCCGCCCAGCGCCGCTGCTCCTGCTCCGTGAACGCCTCCGCAGTGAAGGTGAAGAGGCCGTGCGCAGCCACTCCCGCTATAACCGGCAGCCACAGCTCGCATACCTCTGTCCACGGAATGCCTTTGGGCACATAATGAAAGTCCTCGTCTTCCCCGGCTTCCTCCGGTGCATCCAGCGTATCCTCCGGCAGGAAGCCGACATCCTGCTCTTCCCAGGCCCAGGCGAGCGGATAGATGAAATCCTGGCCGGGCGAGAACAGCCCGCTGATCAAGGTCTCCAGGCTGTCCCCGTCCGGCAGTCCTTCCGGCTTCACCCATTCCTCCCATACATGGGTACGAAAGTTGAAGCCTGCGGCACCCCAGAATAATTCCGGGAAGTTCAGCCGCAGATTCGTCTCCGCTTCGAAGATGCTCAGCACGACCTCAGCAAGCTCGTCATGCACCCGCCGGGACAGCTCCACCCGCTCGGAGAGCTGACGCAGCTCATTGAAATCTATGACATCCTTCTCATCATTGGCCAGCCGGGCCAGCGAGCGGTGAATATTATCGAAATGCTTGCGCTCCTCGTCAAATTGCTGGTGAATCTCCTCCAGCCGCTCATGCCGCTGAGTGCCGTATTCGCTGAAGATATGCTTCGGATTACGGCGCAGGGCATTGCGGTATTCCTGCTGCTGCTGAATCATTTTGCGCACGCGGGAGATCAGCTCATTCACATCCTGCATCGCCCGGGTCACCCGTCCATGCTTGATATGCATCTGAATCTCCAGCAGCTTGATGCTGATCTGGAACTCATCGATAATCTCATGGCTCATGAAGATCAGCTCCATCGCATACTCGGAGAGCCGGTAGATGGTGGTGCCGTTCTCTTCCCAGCTGATGCGTGTAGCATCCTCATCCACGGTGAAATACTTGTATTTCTGTATCACGATCTGCCGGGTATGGTCATCGTAATAATGGGCCTCGAAGTCCCCGCCGCTACCGCTCCACAGCAGGCCGTCTACCAGCCGTTCCACCGATTCCGGGCTGCCCAGCTTCGCAATGCCGAAGCGCTCCAGCGAGCTCCACGCCAGATCCACCAGATCCTCCCTGGCCCGCTGTTCATTCGATTCCAGCTCCAGATAATAGACCTGCAGCAGCACACTAAGCGCAATCATTTCCTTATACGGCTGCAGCTCACCCAGATTCATGCCTGCACCCAGACTCCATAGGGGATTCAGCCGCTTGTTCCGTTCTCCGAAATCATTCCAGTTCATGCTCTTGCCAACCTCGCCATCACTTCATAATTTCCCTACAACATAACATAAACCCAAATCCGCACCGCAGGGTGAAGTATGGGCCAGAACCTACAGAGATATAGACGTTGTATAAATGCTCAGGACCCCGAAATAATGGGAATGTATGTTTCTATTCTCATGTCTTTCTATTATAACAATGTTTCATAGATATGGCTATTTGCAAAATGAATAGAGGAGCCCTTGTCAGGACCCCTCTATGTTATGGCACGAATTCACAGCATAACGCTAGTACCTTATCAGATTTAAAATAGTAGATCAGACGCAATTCCCCTTCAAATTACATCTTTTTTCCAAGCGGGCCTTGTTCTTCAGGGGCGTTTGGCTTAGCGTAACGGACTGAGGCGCTCTTATTTGGGAAGAAAGTCGCCAATTGGGCGAGTAACGGACTCCACAGGCCTTATCCTTTGCACGTCAGCTCCGAAACGTCTCATAGAGAGACTATAAGGTCGCCTGAGTCCGTTAAACTGCAAAAAGTGGCGTTTTCGCGGCGATAAGATCTCTCCGGTCCGTTAGATTTTGGGTGGATAGGGTTTAACAAGCTTATCCATCCTTTGAAATCTGATGCTCTACTAATTGTACTTCTCATTCACCAGATATTGCAGATTCCCCTTCACCGCAGGCCACTCCTGATCGAGGATACTGTACACCACATTATCCAGAACCTCTCCGTGAGCGGTGATCCTGTGCTTGCGCAGAACGCCCTCCCGGACCGCGCCAATCCGTTCTATGGCCTGCTGCGAGCGCAGATTGCCACTGACAATGGTGAACTCCACCCGGATCAGGTTCAGCACCTCAAAGCCATATTGCAGCAAAAGCAGCTTCGACTCCGTATTCACCGCCGTTCTCCAATATTCCGGCGAGATCCAGGTGCAGCCAATCTCTGCATTACGATGCGTAAGGTCCAGATGCATTAACCGCGTAGTCCCTACGATCCGGCCGGATGCCTGCTCCACCATCACATAGGGCATATCCTTGCCTGCTGCCTGATTCGCCAGAGCCGCATCCACCAGTTGTCCTGTCTCTTCCTCTGAGCTGATCCGTCTCCAGGTGTATTCCCAAATTAGCGGATTGTGCAGCAACTTCACCAGTTCCTGTCTATGTTCTTCCATCATGGGCACAAGTCTGATGGCCTTTCCCTCAAGCTGCTTATAATCTGTTGAAATCACACGGTCTCCCCCTGAGCGGTTCTCATCTTATATAATGAAGCGATTTAATTCCATCCGTCAATCTGAGCCGTTAATTGCTGTATGAACTCCTGAGCGTTCAGCGTGAGCAGTGTGTTCTGCGCACGGCTTCTTACCGAGATTGTCCCGTCATTTTGCTCCTGATCTCCCAGCACCAGCATATACGGGATTTTCTCCAGCTGAGCTTCACGGATTCTGTAGCCCAGCTTCTCATTCCGGGAATCTACCTCCACCCGCAGTCCGGCTGTTGCCAGCTGTCTTCTGACCTTCTCGGCATACTCGTCATGAACCACAGAGACTGGCAGCACTTTGACCTGCACCGGAGACAGCCACAGCGGGAACGCTCCGCTATAGTGCTCTGTAAGAATACCCATGAACCGGTCAATGGAGCCGAACACCGCACGGTGGATGACCACCGGACGATGCTTGTTGTTATCTTCGCCGATATACGTCAGGTCGAACTTCTCGGGCATTTGGAAATCCAGTTGAATGGTACCGCATTGCCAGCTCCGCTTCAGGGCATCGAGAACGTGGAAATCAATTTTCGGCCCGTAAAAAGCGCCATCTCCCTCATTCACCCGGTATTCGATTCCGTTATTCTGCAGTACCCGCGCAAGCGACGCCTCCGCCTGATCCCACAGGGCTTCATCCCCCATGTAATCCTCCGGCCGTGTAGACAGCTCGACCTTATACTCGAATCCGAAGATGGAATAGAACTGATCAATCAGCTTCAGCACCTGGCTGATCTCAGACTCAATCTGCTCAGGCAGGACAAACAGATGGGCGTCATCCTGGCAAAAGGTACGGACCCGCATCATCCCGTTCAGCGCGCCGGAAGACTCATGGCGGTGAACCTGGCCGTATTCCGCAATCCGGATCGGCAGGTCCCGGTAGGAACGGAGGCTGTTCTTGTAGATCAGCATGTGGCCGGGACAGTTCATCGGCTTCAGTGCAAAGTCTGTCTCATCCACCTTCGTGAAATACATCTCATCCTTGTAATGGTCCCAATGCCCGGATTGCTCCCACAGACGCCGGTTCATCATCAGCGGGGAGCGAACCTCCTCATAACCGTCCGCGCGCTGCAGCCTGCGGGAGAAATCCTCCAGCGCTGTACGGATCAGCATCCCCTTGGCCAGGTAGAATGGCATGCCCGGCGCTTCCTCGGAGAACATGAACAGTCCCAGCTCCTTGCCCAGCTTGCGGTGATCCCGCTTCTTCGCTTCCTCCAGCATGTACAGATGCTCCTCCAGCGCGGCTGCGCTCAGGAAGGCCGTGCCGTATATCCGCTGAAGCACCTGATTATCAGCATCCCCGCGCCAGTAGGCACCCGCTACACTAAGCAGCTTGAACGCCTTAATCCGTCCAGTGGAGGGCAGATGGGGCCCCCGGCAAAGGTCAGTGAATTCACCTTGCTCGTACAGGCTGATCACCGCGTCCTCCGGCAGATCACGGATCAGCTCCAGCTTCAACGGCTCTTCGAGCTGTTCAAAGTACAGCACCGCTTCCTCTCTGCTGACCGCCCGGCGCCGGATCGGCAGGTTCTCCTTGATAATCTTCTCCATCTCCCGCTCAATCGCAGCCAGATCCTCGCTGGATAGGGGCTGTGCAATATCTATATCGTAATAGAAGCCGTCCTCGATTACCGGACCAATGCCCAGCTTCACGTTCCGTTCTCCATAGATCCGCTTGATAGCCTGGGCCATCAGATGGGCTGTACTGTGTCTGTGAATCATCAGCCCGTCGCTGCTGCCCTCCAATACGATCTCCACGAGGCTGTCCCCTTCAACCGGGCAATCAAGGTCAACGAGTCTGCCATCGATTTTGCCGGCTACCGCCTTCTTCCTTAGACTTACACTGATTGACTCGGCAATCTGCGCAATCGTGGTGTTACGCGAATACCTCCTACTTGCTCCATCCGGCAGCTGCACTTGAATCTCCATGATTATGGCCTCCATTTCTTGAGTGTATATTCGTATATAAAAACACAAAAAAACGCATCTCATCCCGGAAAGGGACGAGTGCGTCTTAAGCTCGTGGTTCCACCCTAATTCGATTATACGTCACCTAACCCCCGGCTGTTCGGCGGAAAGATGTTCAGTACAATCCTCATGGCATCCGCTAACGGGGATGGGTCGGTGGCATTTACAGCCTCGCTAACAGCAGGAGGGTTCAGTGTCACGGCTATAGAGGGGTAACATCCGGCTGGTCTCTGTAAGAAGCTCTCACCTTGCACTTCTCTCTCTGGTCAGTCCTCACAGGATATCCTGTCTCTGGTCATTGCCTTGAGTATGGTGTTGCTGGTTACATAATACTCGCGGCCTTCGCCAAAAGTCAATACCGCGCAGAAAAAAACTTAAAATCCGCTTTCCGCTGGACCGCTTAATTCTTAAACTTTAACTCCCTTAATCCTTTAACTTGTAGGCCTTATCCGTTCATCTCACTCCTCTGTATCCGCAGGATAATATCCCCCACTTCTTCCACCGTATGCGCAATATAATCCGCTCCGGCCGCCGATAATTCCTCTTCAGAACCATAGCCGAACAACACGCCCACTGAGGCTACGCCGCAGGCTTTTGCACCAATAATGTCATGCTCCCGGTCTCCGATCATCAGCGACTGCGAAGCAAGAAGATTATTCTCGTCCAGTACATGCTGAATCACCTCGCGCTTCTTCGAACGCGTGCCGTCGAGGTTGCTGCCTGCTGCGTACTGGAAGAAGCCGTCCAGCGCATAATGGCGAAGGATTTGTTCAGCGAATACGATAGGCTTGGAGGTCGCCACATACAGCTCGAACCCCTCGTCTCTCAAACGCTCCAGCAGCTCGGGAATGCCTGGAATCACATGATTCTCGAACATCCCCAGCGTCCGGTAACGCTCCCGGTAGAACTCCACCGCCTGTGCCGCTGCCTCTGCTGTGAAGCCTTGAATTTCGATAAAAGAATCATATAGCGGCGGACCTATGTACGGAATCAGCAGGTCAGGATGCTCCACCTCTATGCGGAATTGGTTAAGCGCATACTCCACGCTTTTGGTGATGCCTTCCTTGGGGTCAGTCAATGTGCCGTCCAGATCAAATAAGATGTGCTTCAAGCCGTTCTTCATCTCTCCCGGATGCTCCCTTCGTGTGCAATTGCTATCTATCATACCTTTCTTCCTGTTTATTTTCCATCCTCAGGATGCTATAATTCAGGGCAATTCGAGGAGCAGGAGGAATACGATGATACTACTGAATCCCGCCACAATACTCATAGGTGACTATCGCTTCGAAGCAAGGAACAATGCCGGACCTGAAGTTGTTGTATATGACAAGGAAGGCAGAGTGTATCGCCTGGATGCGGACTTCACGCCTCGTGACGCCGGACAGCTCTATAACTTACAACCGCTTAACCTGGACTCTCTTTCGTTCCATCCTGAGCGGGAGATGGCGGCTTTCATTATGCAGGATGCGGCAATAGGCGCAGGAGACTTTACAGGCGGCTTGCTGTGGAGCAAAGCCGGAGCGTATGTATGTGTTCTTTTCTCGCGTGATGGGGGTCTAATCTGGTCTGTAGACAAGCTGGACGAAGAACATCTGCGGATTTCAGTGTTTCATAGCGGGGACGGAACGTTAGCACATTCACTAGACTTGGAAGATCCCTTCGGTGACAGTATGCTGCGGTTGAGTGACATCCCTGAATCGGATGCTGTAACCCTTGAGCTGGCAGCGGGTCAGAATGGGATATCCGTGTTTGAGTTATCCATTCAAGAGGATGGGCTGCGCAGCCGGGAGATGTTCCCGCAGGGGTGTTACCTTGCACCGGCGTGGCATCCTGACGGCAAGCAATTATTCACATTAGAGAACGATATGCAGGTATACGCCCGCTTCTCCTATCCAGCCTTGGAGCTGCTCCAGGAACAGGGCCCGCACGACGGGGACTACGAAGATGAGGTTGAGGAAGAGGACAGTTATCCGGGGTATGGAATGCTCTATCTTCAGAACGGTCAGACCATCACGCAAAATTCGAATGAACGCTTCTTCCTGTTTGACCCGGCGAAGATGGAGCGTATCGATGAATGGGCTTTTGCCGGATATGAACCTGTGCCTGCGAGTGTCGTCTTCCCTTCCCTGGATGATGATCCCTCCCAGTATTCACAGATTCAATCGTGTGAGAGGGCCGGCAGCCTATTGATGTTCAGGACCGGCTCTCTGCACGATATCCCTCATTTGCTGATGGTTGAGGAAGCAGCACTCACGGAAGCCATCCGCTCCGTGCTTACCAAGCCACGCGGATAATCAGACCCTTAGGGTCACCGACTTCCAGATAGGCGGCCTGGCCGTTCACATCATCATAAGGGAAGCCGTAGGCCAGTCCGCTGATGCTGTGGTCATGCCAGAACTTCGCATAGAAGTTCGCAGGAGCCGCTTTGTAATAGTCCGCGACATTGTTCCAGTTACTGGAGGTGAAGACATGGCGGTTAATTGCAGCGCTGGTAGCCGCATCTATAAGCGACCCGTCATTGCGCAGAATATCCTGGGTGCTGTAGCTGGAATAGCCTGCGAAATAGTTGCTATTAGCCCCGCCGGCTTTGAACGATCCATGCACTGGAGCAATAATCCGGTAAGGTGCCTGCTCGGTTGCCAGCGATTTGAAGGCCGCAGGAACTTCATTCTGGTATTTGCTGAAAATCCCGGCACGTGTCTCTGATTCCAGCTCACCAACCGTCTTATCATACCCGCCGGACAAGCCTACCAGCCGGTGCTGGATCGGGAAGCCGAAGGCATCTACACGGGTGGTATTGCCATGATAACCTGTAGCATCTACCGTGAATTCTACGAAGTCGAAATAGAGATTACGGTTAGGATCGGTCGGATTATCAATATCCGGTCCGGCGAAGCCGTCGTCATAGGTTTTAATATACAGCGGCGTGCCCACACTGAGGAACATGCGGCCGGAGGTGATTTTGGGCAGCGTCACCCAGGAAGCCTGATTCACCGTATGATAAATATTGGCATAGTTGACTCCATTCTTGGACAAATGGCCGGAAGCATTATTCAGGGCATTCGAGATCGGAACCAGATTGCCGCTCAGATCCAGATAGCTCCATTTGCCGTTGGCCGGGTTAATGCCGATTACGCCCCAATAGATCTGGCTGTCGGGATACACGCCTCCCGTTCCATTCATGACCTTGACCGACACAGAGCCGGCGGGCGGTGCCGGGATGGAGGAAGCCGCAATGGAATAGATCGAGCCTGAAGAGCCGGAAGGCGGCGGCGTCGATGTCGGCCCGGTTCCTGCCGTGAAGTTGAACCAGCCGGTATCATAGGCCGGAGTGCCGTTGTTGTAAGTGAAGAAGTACGAGAGTGCTGTGCCGCTGGAAACACCTGTAACCACCTGCTCATAACGCGCTTTACTGTTGTTATACGTCATACGGTAGTTAAGCTGGGTACCTGAATTTACTTTGTAATGCACATCGGTCCAGCTCGTATTGACTGAAGATTTGAACCAGATAGTGGCCGAGGTTCCCGACAGGTCTACCCCTTGGGTAAAGTCTGCAGCGGCTGCTTTGGAATTGAACAAGGGCAGGCATGAGAGCAAAAGCACGAACGCAAGCATCGTCATTAGCCATTTTTTGGACATCCTAACATTCCTCCTGAATTATATTGGTATTTCTGTATCCGTTTACAAATATGATTATAGTATCGTCTTCTGCGATTTAGTAGGCACGAAATTTCGGATTTAGGTTCCCATATTTTGGTTTTGTGCTGCGAAAATATCAAAAAGCCCTTAAATCCCAGATGCCTGGTCATTAAAGGCTTTTTTGCGCTTCTACATCCTATCCGCTAGTCCCAATGCTGTGAAATAAAGGTATCCCGCCCGGACTGCTCACGGTCCTCCTTATAATGCTTCGGATTCTTCTTGTGATAGTTCTGATGATAGTCTTCTGCCGGATAGAACATCGGTGCAGGCAGAATCTCCGTCACTACAGGAAGCTCGAATCTGCCGCTAACCGCCACCTGTTCCCGGGAAGCCAACGCAGCCAGCCGCTGCTCTTCTGTATAGTAGAATACCGCCGTACGGTACTGCGTTCCCCGGTCTTGAAACTGCCCGCCGTCATCTGTCGGATCAATCTGCGGCCAAAATAGCGCAAGCAGCTGCTCATACGGGAAGAGCTCCGGGTCATACGTGATCTGCACCACCTCATAGTGACCGGTTGTCCCTGTCTTCACCTGCTCATAGGTCGGGTTCTCTACCGTTCCTCCTGCGTAACCCGATACAATCCCCTGGATTCCGGGAAGCTCTTCGAATGGTGTAACCATGCACCAGAAGCAGCCTCCGGCAAACATTGCCTGTTCACTAGCCATACTCCCACTCCCTGTCTCTCATCTGCTGACTCCCGTCAAAGCCTGTACTGAAGATAATACCTAATGATCATAAAGTCAATTGGATCACTTGCATTAATCATTCATCCCTAAGCTTAATAAATAGAATATTTATTCTATTGATATTCAAAAACAAAGAAGATTAAACTTCAAATGATTTCGCTTGGGAATTGCGGTTTTTAATAGTCCCGGTCAATAAACCTGTTTTTTATCGTTATTTTTGCCCCGAAATCTATCTTTCTTAACCTTTATAGCGGAATACATATTCTGTTAATTGACATTTCTTTGCAGGAGATGTACTATTTTATAGAATGATTTTTCCGCTGGTGAGGTGTAATGATGGGTAAACGCGATGATATTCTTCAGGCAACCCTTGATTTGATTACTGAAGAAGGCTTACAATCTGTTACTTTTGCCAAAATATTCAAGAGAGCCAATGTCGGCTCCAGCACATTCTACCATTATTTCGGAAACAAAGAGCAACTGGTCAACGATCTGTACCATACAGTCCGCATACATAAAAATGAGTTCGTCATGAACGGCTACGACCCCGGCTTAACGGTCTATGAGCGTGTGAAGAGCCTCCTGAAAAACACAGCCAACTATTCGCTTCAATACCCCAAAGAGGTAGATTTCACAGAGAACTATTGCTCCTCGCCTTATATTTCGGAGGAATTGCGGAACACGCTTGCCCCATCCACCTTAGAGATCTTCTCCATTATTGAAGAAGGCCAGCGGCAGGGGATCATCCGCGAAATGAATGTTTGCCTGTGCTATCAGCTGATCTACGGCATATTGACCGCTGTGATCAAGGGCTATCTGGATGGGAAATACCCGCTCAATGAGCAGCAGATTCAGCAGACCATTGAAGCTTGCTGGCTTGCGATCAAGCTCTAACGGCTTACGGTCTCTTCTTGGTTAGAGGAACACAAATAAGGCTATCTCCCAAGCAGAAGCTCTGCATAAGAGACAGCCTATTCCGGCACCCGGCCGGTTGATGAATGCTAGACCTGGGGAATCAGATTCCGGCTCCCCGAGGATTTATAGATCTCAGCAATCAGCGTAAGCGCCTTGATTCCTTCAGCCCCGTCAATCCAGAACCTGCGGCCTTCACGGATATGGCCGTAGAAATCATGAATCAACCGTGAATGTCCGCTGCCCCAGTAGGATTTTCCGCCGCTGCTGATATTCTGCGGCTCACAGAGCATCGTCTCCTGACCATCCTTCCACAGATACAGGCTGTCCCGGCGCTGCTGCAGGGTCCCTTGCTCGAAGACCAGCTCCAGCTCCACCGGCGAATTGGCCTGATACGCATTGGTCCCGTAGAAGAGTCCGCGCACCTTGTTCTTGAAGTCGATACACGCATGTGCGCTGTCCTCGACCTCAATGACCTCATCCAGGACATCGGTGCTGACACTGCCCTTCACGGCAGCGATGTCACCGCCGAACCATTGCAGCAAATCCAGGGTATGGATCGCCTGATTGATCAGTACACCCCCGCCTTCAGTAGCCCAGCGGCCCCTCCAGGCGCTGTTCGTGTAGTACTCCTCACTCCGGGTCCAGGTCACCACGCCCTTCATGCAGAGGAGCTTCCCCATAATACCGGAATCTATCACTTCCCTGATGCGCACCGAAGGCTCATTATAGCGGTTCTGGAACACTACACCCAGCTGACCCGAAGCCTGCTCTGCAACCTCCTGCATCAAGCGGGCCGACGGCACATCCAGCGCCATCGGCTTCTCGGTCAGCACATGCTTGCCGGCCTTCAGCAGCTCCACCGCCATTCCGGCATGCAGATGATGCGGCGTGCACAGATGGACTACGCCAATATCTGTCCGCTCCAGCAGTTCCCTGTAATCCGTCAGGCCTTCACATTCATAATCCTGAGCAGACTGTGCTGCCTGAACAGGATCACTGTCCACCACGGCTGCCAGCCGCGCATTCGGGATCGAAGCAATGGCTCTGGCATGCAGCGGGGCAATCGCCCCGCAGCCAACTATCGCTGCTTGAGTGCTATTCATCTTATCCACCTTCCGATCTTCTGATAGCTGCTTTACAACTATTTGAGCGTATCCGGGGTCAGATTCACTGCTTGCCGCTGCGCCTCCAGACAGAGTTCAGCCGCCTTGAACGCATGCTCCTGGGTCATCGCCTTCTCCGTCCGTTCCAGGCAGTCCAGAATCAGCTCACCGAAGAACGGGAAGCCGATCTTCCCGGCCACATGCTCATAATGCTCTCCCCCGCCGTCTACCCAGTAGACATGATCCGGTGTGCTGGAGCGGCCGATATCGCTGTATTTGCGCAGCTCGATATAACCTTCCGTGCCGAGAATGATCGTCCGTCCATCACCCCAGGTCCCAAGCCCCGCAGGAGTGAACCAGTCCACACGAAAATACTGCGTAGCCCCGTTGTCCCCAACCAGCGTAGCATCACCGTAATCCTCCAGCTCCGGGTAAGCCGGATTGTTGTAGTTGGCGACCTTGCTGTGCAGCACCTTGGCATCGCGGCAGCCTGCATAGAACAGGAACTGTTCAATCTGGTGGCTGCCGATGTCACAGAGAATACCGCCGTATTTGTCACGCTGGAAGAACCATTCCGGCCGGCTCGGTGCATTTAACCGGTGCGGACCCAGCCCCATGACCTGAAGCACACGGCCAATCGCCCCTTGCTGCACCAGCTGACCGGCATAGACAGCGCTCTCCACATGCAGTCTTTCACTGTAATACGTCATGTATTTCCGCCCCGTCTGCTCCACTTGAAGGCGGGCCGCCGCAAGCTGGTCCAGGGAGGTGAATGGAGATTTGTCCGTGAAATAATCCTTCCCGTGCGCCATCACGCGCAGACCGAGCGGACCGCGCTCCGAAGGAACGGCCGCCGCTGCGACAAGCCGGACCTCAGGATCTTCAAGAATCTCTTCGGCAGAACGTGCGGCTCTGACACCGGGATACTTGTTCAGGAACGCTTTTACCTTATCGGGGTCAGGGTCGTATACCCACTTCAGCTCAGCCCCCGCTTCCACAAGCCCGTTGCACATCCCATAGATATGCCCATGATCCAGTGCCAGCGCGGCGATCACGAATTCACCGGGCCCTACAACCGGCTTCGCCTCATGTACAGGGGCATACATCATACCATCCTTGCGGCTCATGACTGTTCCCGCAATCTGGCGTGCAGATGCCGGAGGCTGATCTCCAGGCTCTCGAACGGATCACGCTGGCACACATCCTGCTCCACAATATACCATTCCACCCCAGTCTTGCGGCAGGCCTCAATGATCGCTCCATAGTTCATATTGCCTTCGCCGATCTCGGCGAACACAGGCTTCTTGTTCAGAATCGCCATATCCTTGAAATGCACAGCTTGCATTCTGCCTTCCACTTTATGAATCCACTCTACTGGATCTCCGCCCCCGGCCTGCACCCAGTACAGATCCAGCTCGAAGCCGAAGGCCTCTGGATCACTCTCCTTCAGCATCACTTCCATGCCGGTGAGCCCGTCAAAGCTTTCAAATTCAAAATCATGATTATGATACACGAATTGCAGGCCATGCTTTTCCTTCAGGGTACGGGCAATGCCGGAAGCCAGTTTAGTAAAGGTGCGGTAACCCTCCTGGCTGGTCTGATATTCTCCCGGCAGCGAACCCAAGCCAATGTATTTGCAGTCCCACAGCTTATGCTCGGCAGCGAGCGCATCCAGATCATTCACCAGCCGGTCCCAGGGAACATGCGTCGCACAGATCTTCAGGTTGAACTCATCCGCGTAGTCCTTCACCAGCTGAGGGTCCATTTTGCCGATTCCCGAAATCTGTACTGCCTGGTAGCCGATGCTGCTGACTTTACGAAGACTCTCTCTTAAGCCCTCCGGTGTCTGGGTAAATTCACGCAGGGTATACATTTGGGCCGCGATATTTGAACGCTCCATATTAAAGATCCACTCCTTGAGTATAGTTTGATTGGGCTCTAGTGCGTGCCCGATACATCCAGGGCTTTCTGGCTGACCGGCGCTTTCTGAAAAGTCGAATTCTCCACCTGCTCCATCAGCTTCGCATAGAACAGCTCACTGTCGATCGGCAGGTCCACCCAGTTATCGGTCCACGCGGACAAATACATAGCATTAGACAGGGTCAAGCCGTGAATGCCCTCTTCTCCCGGAGCCAGCAGCGGCTCATCGTGCAGAATAGCATTGGTGAAGTTGCGCAGAATGCCCTTATGCTGTTCTCCATTTCCGGCCTCCACCGGAATCTCGCACTTCCAGCATTCCGGTGCGCCGAACCCTCCGGTGTATTCAGCATTGAATTTGGGTGCAGCTGTTCGGAGGCGGTAGAAGGTCAGCTTCCCGTCTTCAATGACGATTTTGCCGTTGTCGCCGTTAATTTCGAACCGGTTCGTCCCCGGTGCTTCGCCTGTAGTGGTGATGAACAGCCCGGTTGCGCCGTTCTCATATTCCACATAAGCGGTGACATCATCCTCCACCTCGATATTGCGGTATTTCCCGAAATGGCAAAAAGCGCGTACCCGTTTAGGCATCATACCAGTGGTCCACTGCCAGAGATCAAGCTGGTGCGGGTCCTGGTTCAGCAGTACCCCGCCGCCTTCCCCGCCCCAGGTTGCCCGCCAGCCGCCGGAATCATAGTAGCTCTGAGAGCGGTACCAATTGGTGATAATCCAGTTCGTGCGCCGGATCTCCCCCAGCTCCCCGGACTGGATCAAGTCTCTCAGCTTCTGATAGAGCGGGTTCGTCCGCTGGTTATACATAATGCCAAACTTGCGGTCAGACTTCGCTGCGGCGTCATTCATCTCCTGTACTGCCTTCGTATACACGCCTGCGGGCTTCTCAATCAATACATGCAGCCCGTAGCCCAGCGCTTCGATCGCGAGCGGCGGATGGTCATAATGCGGGGTGGCAATCATCACCGCATCAATGATCCCGGACTTGAACAGCTCCTCCGGCGACAAAAAGCGCTGCACGCTATCCGGCAAATGCTCCTCTGCCCAATCCAGCCGCTCAGGGCTGCTGTCGCATACCGCTGTAAGCTCAGCTCCCTTAATATCACTCAGCAGACTCTGTGCATGGGTCCGCCCCATATTGCCTACTCCAATAATTCCAAATCGTACCTTATCCATCTCCCAGTCCCTTCCTGAAACAGTTTATGATATGAGGATAACCCTATTTGCCGGTGGTGACCATGACTGTAATTAAGGTATATTTGTATATAAATAAGATGCATTAGATAAATGAAAGCGTTATAATAGCTTTAAAGCCTTATTTGAAGGAGACCCGACATGAATAGGACTGCGAACGGCAATTTGACCGGACGCCTGCTGCATAACCTGACGGTTACCGTCACCCATGCCCAGTTAACCAGCAGATACCCGGGCTGGAACCGGACGAATGAGACCCCTTCCTTCAACCGGCTGTATTATATAGATTCCGGTGAAGGCAAGGTCATTATCAACGGAGTGGCCTATTATCCCAGACCCGGTCAGCTGATGATTATGCCCGCCGGTTCCACCCAGACCACCGATACCTCGCGGGCTGATCCTTATACACGCTACTACTGTCACTTCGATGCGCAGATCGGGGAATGGCCGCTGTTTCATTCGGCGAATAAGCTCTATATCTGTGATGTGCCTGACCCGGAGGCGGCCCGGACGATGTTTGCGGAGATGATTGAATGGTTTCAGGATACTGGCTTCCTCGCTACCCTGCGGACGCAAGCCGCGCTGCTTACGCTGCTGTCGCTCTGCCTTGAATCGGGAGGGTATAGCAATTTCCTTGACGACCTGACGCATACGAGCGACCAGGGCAAGCTGGCGAGTGTGCTGGGCTACATCGATCAACGGTTAATGCGGCCGCTGACAGTAGAGGAGCTGGCAGAGCTGGTTCATCTGCACCCGAACTACTTCATTCCCTACTTCAAGAAATTCATCGGCGTTCCGCCGATGCAGTACGTCCAGCTGAAGCGAATGGAGCTGGCCAAGAGACAGCTCTCCTACACCGACTTCAGCATCTCCAGTATCGCCGAGCAGGTCGGCATGGAGCTGGCCCACTTCTCCAAGGTGTTCAAGAAGTCGACCGGCGTATCCCCGTCTGCTTACCGGAGCAGTACGAAGTAGAATATAACGGAAGTTTTCAACCAAAAATCAGCACGCCTCTTTAAGGAGACCTGCTGATTTTTTTGATGCTTTTTAATAGAATCGATGATCTGCGGTGCTCCAGCCTCTACTTAATCCCGAAATACGCATCCGCATTGTTGTAGCATATATTCTCAATCGTCCGGCCGATCAATGTATAGTCGCGCGGCAGGTCCCCCTCTTCCATCCACGTGCCGAACAGGTTGCAGAGAATCCGCCGGAAGTATTCATGGCGCGTGAAGGAGAGGAAGCTTCTGGAATCGGTCAGCATCCCGACAAAAGGACTGATCAGGCCGATGCTTGCGAGCGCCTTCAACTGCTGCAGCATGCCCTCCTTCTGGTCATGGAACCACCAGCCGGAGCCCATCTGCACCTTGCCCTTGATGCCAGGCCCCTGGAAGTTGCCGATCGCGGTGGCGATCATCTCATATTGTGAAGGATTCAGCGTGTAGACGATGGTCTTCGGCAGCTGTCCGCTGGCATCCAGCTCATTGAGCAGCGCATTGAGACTGCGGGCCATATTGAAATCCAGAATGGAATCGAAGCCGCTGTCCTTGCCGATGGCACTGAACATCCGCGCGTTGTTGTTGCGCAGCGCTCCGATGTGCAGCTGCATGCTCCAGCCCCGCTCATGATAGAGTCTGCCTAATTTATGCAGGGTATGGCTCTGGAACTTCTGTTCCTCCTGCGGGCTGATCTCTTCACCTTTGAAGGCCCGGGCGAAGATGTATGCCGCTTCATGCTCTGTAGACTGGGCATGCGGAAGCTCGCCGAAGGCCTGATCCGACAGCCGGCAGCCATGCTTGTGGAAATAATCGATCCGCGCCGTCACTGCCTGGATGAACCCGGAGTAATCGTGGATTTCAAGACCGCTCGCCTCACCAAGCAGGCCGACATATCCGGTGAAGCCTTCATCACGGATGTTCAGCACCCGGTCCGGTCTGAAGGTTGGGGCGACGACGGTCTGAAGTACGTTATCCTTCTTAAGCTGGATGTGATGCTCCAGCGAATCGATGGGATCATCCGTAGTGCAGACCACACGGACATTCAGTTTTTTGAGAATTCCCTGAGTCGTCAGATCCTCGCCCTGAAGCTGCTCGTTGCAACGTTCCCACACAAGGTCCGCAGTCTCCCCGGAGAGCAGCTCGTCAATCCCGAAATAACGCTTCAATTCCAGGTGGGTCCAGTGATACAGCGGATTGCCCACCATCTCAGGCAGAGAGCGCGCCCAGACCCTGAATTTGTCTTGGTCCGGCGCATTCCCGGTAATCAGCTGTTCGTCAATGCCGAGCCAGCGGAGCGCCCGCCACTTATAATGATCCCCGGATAAGGCCAGATCGGCGATATTGCGGAACTTGCGGTTACTGCTGATCTCCTGCGGATTCAGATGACTGTGGAAGTCGTAAATCGGCATTTGCTCGGCATAATCGTGATACAATCTCTGCGCACTTGCATTTAACAGCAGCCAGTCATCATGAATAAAAGATGAGGTATTCATATTATTCTCCAGCCTCTCGTCTATGATATGGGAGGGCCACGGATACCGTCCTTAAGCGTACAGCCGCCGCTTCTGCCCATTCGCACTACCATACTACCATACTTGTATGGTAGTATGGTAGTGCTTACACAATCGATAACAGGAGGGTTACACGATGGAATATACGATCGGTACACAAGCGCTCTCCACAAGGGACATCGTGTATCGTGCACTGAAGAATCAGATTCTGCTGCTAGAGCTGCCGCCCGGAACCGGGATTTCGGAGAAAGAAATTTCGCTGAAGTTCAGTGTTAGCCGCACTCCGGTCAGAGAGGCCTTCGTCCGTCTGGCCCAGGAGGGACTGCTTGCCGTATATCCCCAGCGGGGAACGGTAGTCTCCCTGATTGATTCCGAACTCGTGGAAGAAGCCCGCTTCATGCGTGAGCATCTGGAGCGTGCGGTCGTCCGGGAAGCGTGCAGCACCTTCCAGGCCAGGAATCTTATTGATCTGAAGGCCAATCTGGACAAGCAGAAACTCTGCATCGAAGACCAGGACTATAAGGAAATGTTCATGCTGGACGAAGAGTTCCATCATGTGATTTTCATGGGCTGCATTAAGAAGAACACCTGGGAGGTCATCCAGCAGATTAAGGTTCATCTGAACCGCAGCCGGATGCTCAAGCTCACGGCGGATCACAACTGGGAGCACCTGTACCGGCAGCATTATGGTCTATATGAAGCCATTGAGCAGCATAATATCCAGCAAGGGGATCAGATCATGCAGGAGCATATGGCCCTGACGATCGCCGACCAGGAGATGCTGATGGAGAAATATCCGCAGTATTATAAGCAAAGATCCGCAGACTGAACATAACCTGAACCTGACGCACGATTATACTTTCACCAAGAAGGGTTGGATCACTATGTCCGAGTTGGCAATACAGCCTGCACTGGCAGGCAAGACCGCTGTAATTACCGGAGGCGCCGGAGCACTCTGCAGCGCAATGGCGCTGGAGTTGGCCCGGCAAGGCATGAAGGTCGCCATTCTGAACCGTACCGGGGCCAAGGGAGCGGCTCTGGCTGCGCAGATCACCTCCGGCGGCGGCCAGTCCCTGGCCTTGGCCTGCGATGTCATGGATGCCGCAAGTGTCCGGCAGGCAGCGGATGAGATTCACCGGCACTGGGGGCCCTGCGATTTGTTAATCAACGGCGCCGGGGGTAATCAGCCTTCGGCGATCACCACCAAGGAGACCTTCCAGACTGGGGACCTGGAGAATCCTGATATCGTCTCCTTCTTCGATCTGTCTGTGAGCGGCTTCCGCAACGTCCTCGACCTGAACTTGACCGGAACATTAATTCCAACCCAGATCTTCGCCAAGCAGATGCTCGGACGCCCCGGAGCTGCGGTGATCAACATTTCCTCTATGAGTGCCGCCTCACCCTTGACCAAAATTCCGGCTTACAGCGCGGCCAAGGCAGGCATCAACAACTTCACGCAGTGGCTTGCGATTCATCTGGCAGAGTCCGGCATACGGGTGAATGCCATCGCCCCCGGCTTCTTCGTCACCGCACAGAATGAACAGCTGCTGATGAACCCGGACGGTGAACTGACAGAACGTTCGCTCAAAATCATCTCCCAGACCCCGATGCGCCGCTTCGGCACACCGGAGGATCTGCTCGGCACCCTGCTCTGGCTGGCCGATGAGCAGATGTCAGGCTTCATTACCGGCATCACTGTGCCGGTGGATGGAGGCTTCATGGCCTATTCCGGCGTGTAAGGCGATTACGGTACCAGCCACATACTTAAGTGCATTCTGTACAACTAAATCACTAAGTTTATCGCCGAATATCCATTTAGCTGTATTTGGTACAACTAAAATTCAACTATACACGGATTCTCGCCCATTTGGGCAGATTTAGTTGTACAGACTACAGTTAGAAAAGAAACGCCTGCCTTTCGACTGTTTTTAATTGTACAGAATACACCTATCTTATGCGCTTGCTGCTTCTGCATATTTGTCTGCAATCGGTGGCCTTCTTCATTCCTGTTAGTTAATCAAAAAAACTGAACCCCGTCCCCAGGGTTCAGTCCTTTATCATACCTGTATTCTACGCCTCAACCAGCACTCCATCCTCCAGATGAAGCACCCGGTCGCACCATTCCAGCATCCGTTCGTCATGAGTCACCATTACGGCGGCTTTGCCTTCGCTGCGCACTTCATCGGCGATCATCCGCACCACTTCGCGGCCACGGCTGTAATCCAGACTCGCCGTCGGTTCGTCGGCGAACAGAATCGCTGGCTTGTTCATCCAAGCCCGGGCAATGGCCACCCGCTGCTTCTCGCCCCCGGACAGTTGTTCGGGGTAATGGTTGCGGCGTTCCCAGATCTCCAGCCGCTTCAGCAGATAGGCGGCCCGCTCCTTCGCTTCCTTCTGGCTGAGCTTAGCCAGCTTCGCCACGTAGAGCAGCTGCTCCTCTACCTTCAGGAACGGCAGCAGCTGCGCACTCTGGAACATGAACCCGATTCTTTGCAGCCGCAGCTCGGTCAGTGCTCCCTTGTCCTTGTCACGCAGCGATTCACCGTCCAGGAGAATCTCTCCGCTGGTAGGCGTGAGGAGCGCACCGGCTGCGGAGAGGAACGTGCTTTTCCCGGACCCGGATGGCCCCAGCACGGCAACGAATTCGCCTTCGTTCACCGTAAGATTCAGACCATTCAAGACGGTCATCGCTCCGTCCCCATCCCCATAGGTCTTGGTTACCTGCTTCATTACCAGCTTCGCACTCATGCTCCAGTCCTCCCTATCGCTTCCAAGGCATCCACCTTGGCTACTCTTGCTACCGAGATCAATGAACCCAGCAGAGACATACCGATGAACAGCAGGCTCGTCATTGCTATCGTCTGTCCATCCAGCTCGAACGGCATACTATCCGGCAATCCCATATTCATTCCCAGTGTAAGCAGAATGCCTAGCACCAGACTGGCGACAGACAGCAGCATCACTTGACCGACTACACTCCAGGCCAGATAGGACATCTTGGTCCCCATCGCCTTCAGAATGCCGAATTGGCTGGTCTTCTGAATCGTAATGACATAGAAGAATACAGCAAGCACTACGGCGGCAATCACGAACAGGAAGACAATCATCATCAGCAGCGAATTCTGCTCGGCGGCATAACCCGGAACGCTGGCTATTGCCTGCTTCTGCGTAATCACCTCTACGGACGGCTGCTGACTGGCAATCTGAGCGGCCTGCTCGGAGGTTACATCGAGAGCGATCACGTTATAAGGCACCTTGCCTGTGCCGCTGCCCTGAACCGCCGTCCCCTGCTTCATCGCCTGCCAGTCCAGCTGATTAATATAGACCACCGGCGTATGGCTGTAAGAGGTGTCCTTCACGAAGCCGGTAACCGTCCAGCTCATGCCGGACGCCTGATCACGGATCGTACTGCCGAGTGTAACGCCGGACTGCTCCAGCTTGGCATCCACAACTGCGCTCCCTTGCACCTCATTGGTGAATCCGGCGCCTTCCGTTACTTCAGGAGCCAGCATCCCCGTCATATCTACGGCAAAAAACGTGATATCCGCCTTAACCTCGGCACCGGCGGCCGTAATCGTGCTGGTCTGTACCCCAAGCGGAGTCGCCTTGGCCTCTCCGGCTACCGACCGGGCAGCCGCAAGCTCCGTATCGCTTAACTGTGAACGTCTGAAGGTATGCTCCGCGTCACTCTGCACGGCAAAGTAGTTGGCGGGCATATTTTTCAGCGCCGAAATGTTGGCATAAGCAAGTCCTCTGGCCAGGCCCGTAACGAACAGAACCAGGAACGAGACCAGCAGCATAATCACCATAATGAGACTGTAGCGCGCTTTGGAGTGCCTCATCTCCCGAATTGCCAAGAACATATAACCACTCCTTCTAATCTGTATATCCACAGTTTAGAGAGTGAAGATGAACGGAGTATGAATAAAGAATTACACAATATAGATTGAACTAAAGGGCTTTAAGTTTTGGGATTGCCGTGACTCCAGAGAAGTTTTGGACTTCCGGCCGCTGTTGTATTTGAATTTCCAAATTGAAACGCTCTTCGCGGTAGAAATTCAAATACAAAGGCGGTCGCTTCCGCTCCTCCAGTTCCAAAATTCCCCTCCGCCACTTTTCCTTTAACTTTAAATTATTAGTTCAACCTATATAGCGGCAGGGTGGCAGGGCAGAGTGACAGTGAACGTAGTTCCTTCCCCTACTGTACTAGTCACCTCGATGGTTCCGTTGTGTGCATGGATAATCTTTTGGGCAATCGCCAGCCCGAGACCGCTGCTGTTACGTTCACGGGAGCGCGACTGATCCACCTTGTAGAACCGGTCGAAGATCATCGGCAGCTGTTCCGCCGGGATGCCTGCACCGTTGTCAGTTACTGTTACAATACAGTGTTGGCCCTCCACATGTGCTGCGACGCTGATCGTTCCTCCCGCCGGAGTGTATTTGATCGCATTCGTTACAAGATTCATCCACACCTGATAGAGCAGATTGGAGTCGCCCGCAAGGGTAATGTCCCCGGCATGCAGCCGCACCGCCAGCTCCTTCTCCGTCAGATGCCATTCCATAATCTGAATGACCTGGCGCAGCTGGGCACGCAGATCGAAGCTTCTCTTCTGCAGGGCATTCTCATCATAATCCAGCGAGGATAAGGTGAGCAGCTGCGTGCTCAGCATGGACAACCGCCGGCTCTCGTCGCCGATGATGGACAGGTACTCCAGCCGCTGGGCTTCCGGCAGGGCACCGTCCTGCAGCGCATGGGCGAAGCCCTGGATAGAGGTTAACGGAGACTCGATCTCATGCGAGACATTGGCGACAAATTCCTGCCTCGCCCGGTTCGTGCGTTCCAGCTCCCGGCTCATTGTCATGAAATGGGAGGCCAGCTGGCCGATTTCGTCGCGGCGTGCGGTGTACAGCTTAATGTCGTAGCGGCCCTTGGAGATTAGGAGTGTGGCCTCGGTCAGCCGGGTGATCGGTTTCACCACATGCAATGCACTGATCAGCACAAACCCCAGACTCAGCAGAATAATAACCACGATCAGCACGCCGAAAAAGATCCGCAGCTCCCCAAACTGCACCTGCGCATCCGGACGCATGAACAGGGCATAGGTCTCCCCGTTGATATGGACCGGCACGCCAATGGAATTACTGAGCTGATTATCGAAGAAGCCTGTCACGAACAGCTGGCCGGGGAAATTCCCCACACCATGGTAGATCTCGCCGCCCAGCACCTTGCGCAGCGCCTCTTCCTTGAGGTCATTCTTGCGGAAAGGCAGGCCGTAGAAGCGTTCCTCTCCATTGGCATTGACCAGATACATTTTATACCCCAGGGAAGCAGTGCTCAGGAGATATTCTTCTACCGCATCCGGGTGATCTTCAATAAACTGCTGCAATCCGGTCGCCATCCGGGTCAGCTTGGCGTCATTCTTCGGCTTGATCCGGGACTGGTAATAGAGGTTGGAGGCCAGAAATCCCAGCACACTGCTGATCATAATCACCGAGCAGAAAATAATACTCATTCGTACATAGAGCGATCTCATGCGTTCACCATATCCACTTTGTAGCCGATCCCCCGGACCGTGCGGATGGTGAAATCGTTCTGGTATTCGCTGAACCGCTGGCGCAGGCGTTTGATATGCACATCCACCGTCCGCTCGTCCCCCTCGTAATCCGCTCCCCACACCAGCTCAATCAGCTCACTGCGCGAGAACAGGCGTCCCGGATATTGGGCCAGCTGGGCCAGCAGCTCGAACTCCTTCACCGGCAGCAGCAGTACCTCCGTTCCGTCACTAATCTCGTAATTCTTACGGTCTATCACCAGTGAATTCAGGCGGATCCGATCATCAGAAGCGATGGAATAACGGCGGAACAAGGCCTTGATGCGAAAGATCAGCTCCTCCGGCTCAAAAGGCTTGGTCACATAATCATCCGTCCCGTGCAGATAGCCCTGCTCCTTATCGCTAAGCTGCTGCCGGGCCGTTAGCAGAATGACGGGAATGTCATAGTTCTCCCTTATGTAGGCGCACAGCTCCAGTCCGTCCATATGCGGCATCATCACATCCACCACTGCGAGATCTACCGTCTGCTCCTTCATCCGGGCCGCTGCTTCCAGCCCGTCTCCGGCTTCTACAGCCTGATATCCCTCTCTAGTAAGCACATGCCGCAGCAGCGTGCGGATATGAACATCGTCGTCGGCTACCAGTATCTTTTTCAACTTAAGTACGCTCCCTCCGGCTTGCCTGATCAATGTCATCATACTAGCAACAAACCCTGTTTAAGACAATACACCCTACACGATAAAAGGCAGAATGCTCTCCCTGAGCGGGGTAGCCGGTCTGCCCATCAGCCGCTCCAAATCCCTGGAGGTGGAGGCAGTATCGAGCGTACGGAGCCAAGCGTAGATCCAGTGCTGAATACTCGCATCTTGAACATGTACAACCGGCTTCCCCGCAATCTCTGTCAACAGGCCGGCCAGATCCGCGAGATCCCAGGTCTGAGAAGCTGACAGCTCAACCACATGATTGCCGGAATCTCCTCTGCCAAGTAGAGCAGCCGTAGCCTCAGCCAAGTCTGCCCGCGTTACCGAATTGAAACGCCATTCTCCCGGTGCCGTAGCCAGCACTCCACTGGAGACTGCTTCCTTCAGCCCCATCACCCCTAAGAAATCCATATACAATCCGTTTCGCAAAAAGGTATAGCCCAGCCCTGACTCCAGGATTGCCTGTTCGGTCAGTATGTGCACATTCTTCGGCTTACTCTGATCCGTACTCTGCTGAGGAAAGGCAAAACCCGTATACAGCAAATGCTCTACCCCGCCTCTCTTCGCGGCATCGATGACCCGCTTATGCTGGGCAAGACGTACATTATCATCCGCATGCGAGCTGGAGATCAGCAGCAGCCGGGTAATCCCGCGGCAGGCTTCCTCCAGTGATTCCGGCTGATCATAATCGGCATAACGGACTTCAATCCCCTTCTCCCGGAAATCAGCCGCTTGCTCCATTCTTCGAATTCCCGCAACAATCTGTCCGGCCGGGAGACGCTGGCGTAACTGCTCAATAATCAGACTCCCCAGCTGTCCGGTGGCTCCAGTGATCATAATTGTCATATACGATAACTCCCTCCTGTAATGTAAGCATCACTTAAGATGTGAACTCGAAGCTTAGTCGTTGCTGCGGAGAACCTTTGGACTCCCGGCCGCTGTTGTCAGCCGCCCAGCTTGTTCAGCAGCTCCAGCAGCACACGCTGCTCCGCTTCCTCCAGCCGGTTCATTACAGCCGCGACCGCTTCCCGGTTCCCCGGCAGTTGTTCCATAAGCAGGCGCCCGCCTGCTTCCGTCAGCGAAATGACTGTCTTACGCCCATCCTGCGCATGACCGGCCCGTGTGATATAGCCATCCTTCTCCAGCGGAGTCAGCAGCAGGCTGATATTGGCCTTGGTTACCCCAATCCTCGCGGCAAGCAGCGAAGGCAGCATCGTTCCCCCGTGCTTCGCGATCTCCACGAGTACACGGATTCTGGCCCCGTTAAGCCCCTGCGCCTGCCAGTATTTCTCGGAGACGGCTACGGTGCCTGCTGTCGCTCCCACCAAGGCGAAGAACACCTCATTGGCGAGCGGCAGCTCCGTCACAAACTTTTGTAAATCATCCATGAACAGTGGTCAACTCCATTTAGTTAATAGCTTAACTATTTTTACAGACAGAATAACAGGTTCCGCCAGGATTGTCAAAGGCATAGCGCTGCTCTCCCCATATCCATACGAAAAACCCCCTGTCCTTCACGGGGAAGACAGGGGGCTCATAATCCAGCCAGATGCAGTATTCTGTTAGATTAAGACAGGCTTAGCCGCAGATGGCACCGTTTCTTCACCATAGCTCATGCTGCCTTCCAGCACAAGTTCCAGCTTGATCAGCTCCGAGCGGCTGGCCAGCCGGATCGGCGGTCCCCAGGTTCCGTAGCCGGAAGAGACGATGACATGCAGCTTGTTTTTGAGCAGATAACCCCAATCCAGCTCGAACAGACGCCGGGTAATCCAGTGGTTCGGTGCAATCTGCCCGCGGTGGGTATGTCCCGACAGCAGCACATCCACTCCAGCCTGCGCAGCGATATCGAAGCCGGTCGGCTGATGATCCATCATCAAGATCGGCTTGCTGCGGTCAAGTCCCTCCAGCAGAGCCTCCACGCTGAGCCGTCCACCGGCCTCCATGGCTTCCGCAGTCTTGTCTTTGCGCCCTACCACGTAGACTCCCGATGTCTCCACCACTTCATCCTGCAGCACCTGAATGCCGACGCTCCGCATAACCTCCGTATACTGAGCAATCGAGCCTCCATAATATTCGTGATTCCCCAGCACGGCGTAGACCCCATAACGTGCCTTCAACTGCTTCAGCTGCTGCTCCATCCCATTACGGAGAAAAGGCTCAATGCTGTCATCCAGCACATCTCCGGCCAGCAGAATGATGTCCGGGTTCATCGCGTTCATCTCCCTCACCATTCTGCGCAGGTGGCGGTTGCCGACAATGTTGCCCAGATGCAGGTCGGAGGCTACCGCTACCGTGAGCGGAACGCTGGTTCCGATGGATTTTTCCACCTTGAGCTGGTGGGTCCGCACCACAGTACTCCAGGCATTGCGTGAACCCCAGATCAGGAAGACGGCGAGCAGTGCTAGCACTGTACTACCTGCTTCCGTCACGTATGCGGAGAGATTCGCGCCAGTGAGCGCCAGCACACCATAGAGCAGATCGGCCAGCGGCAGCATGATCACGGCGAACTCCATACAGGCCAGATAATAAGAACCGATTACTTTGAACAACCTGCCTACCGGTCTCAGCGCCTGCGGCAGGGGGATCCGGCCAATCATATAAGAGAAGGAAATGACAAGAAAGACCGTCCAGTACACAGCCCCATTCATCCCCGGCAGCCATGCCTGAAGCAATATAGACAAATGCCATCCAATGTAGACATTCACCAGTCCAAGCACCAGCACCATGACCGCAGCCCCGGCCAGCATCCGCATGTTTTTCACTTCATTCCACTCCCTTAAAGTAAGTTTCTATCCTATCTACTTCAAATCATAACACAAAGTGTTCACCGGGTATAAACTGTGCCGTCAACCTGTGATAAACCCGAGTTCTCCTTGGACAAAAAGGAAAAAGAAAGACAGCCCTGCGGCTGCCGTTGATGGAGTACGTTGAACATCAGATTTAAACGTGTGAGATTTACTTTTAACTCATCACTTGCTGAAGAATTGCTATGCCTGATTAGGGTGCAATGGATAGGCTTAATTGCAATTTGTACAAGCCTGTTGATTAGCTAAAAAAAGGTAGAAAAAAGGCCGCTCATTCGGTAAAGTGTTTGTACCCCTACAAACATCCGAAACGAGGCGACCTCATGAAAAAGTCTACTTCAATCTCGAACATTCTGCAATCGGTGATTCCCGAAGAGAAACTCTCACCGTTTCTTCAAGAACTTGAATATGTCGATAAAGCAAGGAAATTCACCGTCTATGACCTCTTCTTGTTCTTGGCGGAGGCTTCGTTCCAGCAGTGGAAGGGGTATCGGGATGGTGAAGTACGCATGGTTTCAAGCAGCCTCAGACCCGTAGACCATTCTACGCTCTCGAAAAAAGCGAAGAAGGTTCCCTTCGAGCTTTTTAAGCAACTGCTGAACCTCATGATCGATCGGTGTAATCGCTCGACCCGAAGACATTTAGGGATTCCCAAAGCGTTACTGCTCGTCGATTCCACTAAAATTACCGTGGGTAAAGGGCGGCTTCCTTGGGCTCTGCTGAAAGGCGAACGAGCGGGAATTAAATTGCACGTGTCGGTAGTGGCCGATGAAGGCCGGCTCCATAAGGTGACCGAGACCACAGGGAATTCCCATGATTTCAAAAGCTGTCCCGAGGTGACCGACAAGCGGTTTATTCTCGTAGCTGATCGGGCGTATAGCGGTTACAAACGATTCGATGACTATCTGGAGCGGCACCAATTCTTTGTTATTCGGCTTCGGGACAACACGCTCTTTCACTCCCCGGTCTCCCGAACGCGAAGCGAACCCTTCACGGGAACACTCGAACAAGATTTCACCTGCCAATTGGGAAAAAAACAAGGGCTTTCCAAAAATCGTTTTCGCGTGGTGATCCTAAGAGATCCGCAAGGCAATCCGGTGATCCTTGCTACGAATCTGCACTGGCACTCCGCCGAGCGGATTGCAGAAATCTACAAAAAGCGGTGGCAGATTGAAGTGTTTTTTCGCTGGATTAAGCAGCACTTAAACATTCCAACCTTATTTGGGACCACACCAAACGCTGTGTACGGCCAGTTATATACGGCTCTACTGGTTTATGTGTTATTAAAATTCCTGTTTGACGAAGGGAATGCAGGGGTGCATTGGAGCGCAAAACTAACGTTTGCCGACTTTGACCGCTTATTTACGCTGCAATGTTTACCCGTAGAATGGATTACCTTTTTCGCTAATGATCTTGCATTCCCATAATTTAGCTAATCAACAGGCCTGCAATTTGTACAACTAATTCGCCGGATGTGCCACCAAATCTCTGTTTAGCTGTATTTCGTGCAACTAAAATACATATATACCTGGATTTTTGCCCATTCGGGCAGATTTAGTTGTACAGACTACAGTTAGAAGGGGAACGCCTTCCGTTTCACTGTTTTTAATTGCACAGAATACACTTATCTCTGACATGTCTCTGACTTGGCTGTCTCAATACGGGAATGCGCTCGTCGCTCAGCGCCTTCATCCGGACATCATAAGCCATTTGTGCTGCCGCGTCCTGGCTCAGAAACTCCAGCGTATCCATCGCTTTATTCAGCATCGGCTCTTTCTAAGCCAAGGCTTCCACCATCCTCAATCTGGTCCCTTCCAGCCGTTCCCCGGCCCCATCCGGGTGCAGCGGTTCTCCCCACTGTAGCCCATCCCCCTCATACCGGGGCAGCACGTGCATGTGGTAGTGGGTCAGATCGTTGAATTTCCCGCCATCAGCAATGATTCGGATCCCGTCCGGCTGGTACAGCCGTTTGAGCAGCGCAGAGAGCTTCTGTGAAGCGTCCATAACGGCATGAGCAGTTTCCGCATCCATCTCATCGACGTCCCAATAGTGCTTTTTCGGCAGAATCAGAGTATGGCCTTCATTGAAGGGATCGATATCGAGTACACAGGTGATATATTCATTCTCATAGACGATATGCAGGCCGGGTTCCACCCCGTTCGCAATTCTGCAGCCCAGACATTCCACTTTGGTCTTCTCCCTTCTAGACCGCCCGGTTGCCCTTGGCCGCGATGCATTCACCGATTAGCTTATCGCATTTGTGAATATGATTGATCAGCCAGTCCGTCAGCGTCCGGTTCAGCTTGATGGTGGATAACACGGATACGCCCTTGGTCTTAATCGTCTCCTCCAGTTCCAACACCGTCTGCACGAACTCTGCGTGCGTCTTCTGATGCTCCGTCAGCTCCGGGAAGTCGATATCCTTCATCAGTTGCTCTTCATTGCCGAAATGCTCCACGGTATAGTCCTTGAGGAACTTCAGCGTTTCTTCGATTTTTTCTTTGCCCTGCTGGTTGCTGCAGGCTTCAAAAAAATCATTCAGCTTCACCAGCAGCTGTCTGTGCTGACAATCAATCTTCTCTACTCCGATATCATACGAATCCTTCCAGCTAATCATAAGCTCACCCTGTCCTTTTCCATAAATTACATATTCAAAACATAATTTATTGTCCGCTTTTCCCCATGAATGTTCTATTAACAACATCACAGGGCGGCTGGCCGGGCAAGAGCTTGTCCACTAATTCAGCTTTGCATTTCTCTCAGAAAGGAGTACTATATGTGCAGAGTTATCGCCAACTTACTGTTGAAGGAGTCATGTGCCATGTTCCGTAAAAGAAGTCAAACCCCACTCATCACCCGCAAATTCTCCGGCATCGGCTGGACGCTTAACCCTGCTCATCCGCTAACTTGGGTAGTAGTGACAGGGCTACTGGGCCTCAGCATTTACTTCGCATTCTCAAAATAAATTCCACTCAGGATTATACCGGTACAGCTTCGACGGGCGGTGTCCGGCATCCCGGGTGCTCTGATCGGTCTCGATGACCCGTTCTGCAATTTTGCGGCGGAAGGCGGCGGCGAGCAGCTCCTTGCCGAGAATGATCTCATACACACGCTGCAGCTCGGACAAGGTGAACAGCGGCGGCATGAGATTGAAGATGATATCCGTATATTCGGCTTTGCCGCGCAGGCGTTCAATCGCATATTGAACCATAAGCAGATGGTCAAAAGAAAATCCCGAACTGCGCACAATTTCCCGCTCCATCCTGCGGACATGCCCCTGAATAGTCTCGGTCAGCTTGACCACCCCGCTAAGCTTCTCCTGCTCACTCTCCAGAATAATCTCCACCAGTGTCTCCTGCCGGATATCCTGCTCCACCACCTCGCGGCGCGTCTCGATCACACGGTACGAAACCTCGAACCAGGCAGCATCGGCGGCATCATCCCCGGCCTGAACCGTCAGCGACTTGCGATCCACCAGTGCCATATAAGAACAGCTGATGACCCGCATCCGCGGATCACGCTCCACATCGCCCCACGTATATAATTGCTCCATATATATATTATCGATATTCGTCTCGCTGTACAGCTCCCGGCGGGCGGCTTCCTCTACACTCTCGTTAATCCCTACGAATCCTCCCGGCAAGGCCCATTGTCCCAGAAAAGGATGCTCCCCGCGCTGAATCAGCAACAGCTGCAAGGACTTCTCGGCCAGCTTGCGGTAGTTATCCTGCTCCTGCTCCATCACGGTGAAGATCAGCATATCGACAGTAACAGAGGGCCGTTCATAGCTTCCCGGCTGATAATTCTTCAGGAATTGCTCCTCGGTTAAGCCGTTGGGGTCAGTGACCGGTTGATTTGGCATGGATATTCTCCTTGTCTTGAATCGATTAATAGGAATCGGTTGTTAATAACATATTGATATTATATACATGTTGCTGGAGTGCGGGCAAGTCTGCCGGGAGAAAGCACAATTTTATCCATACTAAAAAAAACAAAAAATTGCCCTACCCGAAAGCAAGGCAATTCATGTAACCTATTCTTACTGCGCACCTGTTGATCACATCGGTTCAATATGGACAAGTACGGTAGCGACCTGATGCCGGTCCTTAAGTTGATCTTCGATCTCCTCTGTAATATCGTGGCTCTGTACCACATTCAGATTGGAATCCACCAGCACAGTAGTATCCACAAGTACATTATTGCCGTGAATCCGGGCCTTAATATCCTTAATAGACTCAACGCCTTCGATCTCAGCCACCGTCTGCTTCATCAGCTCAAGCTTACCGGCATCGAAGCCGTCGGTGAGATCATGTGTAGCTTTGCGGAAAATATCCCAGGCCGTCTTGCAGATCAGCAGTCCGACAATCGTGGCTGTGAGCGGGTCTAACCAGGGAATTCCGAACTGTGAGCCGATAATGCCGACGAATGCCCCCATGCTGACCAGCGCATCCGAGCGGTTATCTTGCGCCACCGCATGCATGGCATTGCTGTTCAGGTTGCGGGCAAGCCTGATGTTGTACCGGTATACTGCGATCATCACCACAGCACAGGCAGCTGCCGTCCACGCGGCAATCAGATCAGGGGTCTCCAGCGCAGGCTGAATGAATTTGTTCACACCCTGATAGAGCACTTGAAAGCCTACAGCAATCATGATAAAAGAGGCGACCAGTGCGGCAACTGTCTCTGCTCTGAAATGACCATACCCATGGTTGGAGTCCGGGGGTCTGCGGGATATTCTCAGCCCGGTCAAAATAGCCAGAGAAGCAATGATGTCGGTGCTGTTATTCAGCCCGTCCGCTAGAAGGGCCTGAGAGCCTGACACCGTTCCTATGAATAATTTGACGGCAGATAAGAGTATGTATGCTAATAGACTTAGCCATGCTCCTTTTTCACTTTGCTTGATATCGCTGTAATTTTCCAAGAAAAAGGACCTCCAAAGATTAGTATTGTTCCATACTACACGCTGACTTATGGGTGGGTCTAGAGAAACAGTGTTGCCGGACAGCGCAAGAGTTAACCCCGCTAAATAGAGTTGGGAAGCCGGAAGTAAGTTGCAGACTCCTACATTCTTTGCCCTTGTTCAACTTTGCGGCTCATTTGCTGCTGACAGGCAGGGTAACTTTTCTCTTCGGGCGTAGTCTAAATATATGGCGACTCAAGAGGCACGCGCGCACAAACAAGCGGCTCCCCCTCTTCAGGAGAAAGCCGCTGAGTGTGCGTATTATGGGTTACACTGGCTGTGATCTACTCTGCTGGCGGTGTGAACGAACGTGCTGCAAATTCTGCATCCAGCATATAGAAGGCGTTGCTGTCCGTTTCGATCCGTCTGAGCTTGGCGATAATGTTGCTGAAGAGCGCCTCTTCTTCGACCTGCTCATCAATGAACCATTTTAGGAAATAGATGGTCGCATGCTCCCGTTCATCCAGGGCCAGGTCCGCCAGATGGTAGAATTTCTTCGTGTTCTGCTGCTCATGGGCGAAGGCGTGCTCGAATGCATCCAGCATGGAGCTATACTCATTGTTCGGCTCAGGCATTGCTGCGAGGGTGGCCCGGTAGTCGCGGTCATTCAGGAATTTGTAGATCTTCATGGCATGGAACCGTTCTTCTTCAGCCTGCACCAAAAAGAAATTGGCGAATCCATCCAGACTCTCACCGGAACAATACGCAGCCATCGCCAGATAGACATGAGCAGAATAGAATTCAAAATTCATTTGTTCATTAAGCGTGTTCATTAATTGCTCTTTCATTGACAGGTCACCTCATCCTATAGTATTGATTATGCTTGATGCAGTTCTTATGTAATGTCTTGTTCATTCTATCATTCTTATCCGCCAAACCGCAATCGAAAGGAAGATTCCACTAATGAAATGGTTCAGCCGTCAAAAAATAAAAAACAATTCCCCCCGCCGCTCTCTCCTCCTGCTCGCCGCCTCCGCCTGCCTGCTTCTGGCAAGCGGCTGTGAGGGGAATGGAAGTGCTACTCAAGCTAACAGCAGCTCTTCTCCGCCAGCGGCTTCAGTTTCCCCGGCCGCTGCACAGACCCCTGTGGCAACCGAAGCTCCAGCAGCACCGTCGCCTGTAGCTTCGGCCACTACTGACCCCGTAGCCCGCGTGCTCGCCGGAATGAGCCTGGAGGAGAAGATCGGGCAGATGCTGCTGGTCGGCATCCAAGGCAAAACGGCAGGAGCTGAAGCGCTGAAGATGATTGCCGAAGATAAGGTGGGAGGAATTATTCTGTATTCTAATAATGTCGGCACCCTGAAGGAGCTGGTACAGCTGACCAACGCCCTGAAGAAGAGCAACGCGGGAAATCCCGCGCCGCTGTTCATGAGTGTCGATCAGGAAGGCGGCAAGGTCAGCCGTCTGCCTGATGACTATGCTGCCTTCCCTTCGAACGCTGCTGTCGGCAGCGGAGGTGATTCCGCCGCTGCCGGAACCATGGGCGAGCTGCTCGGGCGGGCGGTGAAATCCTCCGGCTTCAATATGAACTTTGCGCCGGTGCTGGACATCAACAGCAACCCGGATAACCCGGTGATTGGTGACCGCTCCTTCGGCAATAGCGCAGATCTGGTAACCCGGCTCGGTATTGCCGAGATGCAGGGGATGGAGCGTGAAGGCGTAATTCCCGTGGTCAAGCATTATCCCGGCCACGGTGATACCTCTGTGGACTCCCATCTGGAGCTGCCCGTCATCAACAAGACGGAGGCCCAGCTGGCAGAACTGGAATGGCTGCCGTTCCAGGCAGCCATCAAGGAGAAGGCCGATGCTGTAATGGTGGCCCATATTCTATATCCGAAGCTCGACCCGGACAAGCCTGCCTCCCTGTCCCAAGTGATTATCGGCCAGCAGCTCCGCGGGCTGATGGGATACGAAGGAGTAGTCATTACGGATGACTTGACCATGGGCGCAATCATCTGGAATTACAGGCTCCCTGCTGCGGCAGTAGAATCCGTACTGGCCGGCAGCGATATCCTGCTAGTGGCCCATGAATACAAGAACGAGCAAGCTGTACGCGCCGCACTGCTGGACAGCGTCAAGAACGGCAGCATCTCTGAAGCGCGAATTGATGAGAGTGTCTACCGTATTCTGGCGCTGAAGGCCAAGTATCAGTTAATGGACGAAGCAGTGCCCTTGCCTGACCTTGCCGGACTGAACAGCGACATCAAGGCTTGGCGTAAGCCGTTCATACGGTAGTAACAATACTCAAATCGTTCAGCAACAAGTGGACAAAATCAAACAGGCTGCCCTTCACTCAGGGCTACAATCCACAGAAAAACCCCAAATTCGGTAAGTAGACTGACACAAAGTTATAAGGCTTTTTAGGGTATGCAACTTTGTGTAGTTCTACTTAACCCGGTTGCAATAATGAAGCAAATTCGATTGCATTATAGTCTATATCCTTACAACGGTAATGAAGAACTCCATCGCCTATATTTTCCTAGGTGAAACACAAGCCTAAACATAAAGTCATACCTGCATCTGCGTTCATCTATACATTTAGTACTTTTTGATACATACCAATTTTGTGTCTAAATGAATCTTCTCCTCCTTCCAAATAATTGATTATGTGACGTGTTATTATATCATCATCTGGGTATCCTTTATTTACTACCCATCCATGTCGGTAGTCTGATTCAAGGACAATTACTTGTTCTGCATCTGCATTAGTAACAATAGTTGAACTATGAGTAACAATTATGATTTGTCGCGTATTTTTAATAAGTTTTAAACTGTTCACAAGATTCCTATAAATATATTGATTATCCAGATTGTCTTCAGGTTGATCAATAATAAGAGGTGTACTATCTCTGAAAAATTTACCATATTCAAAAATAAAAGTTAATATTGTTACTACTTTTTGACCTAAAGATAACAAACTAATATCTTTCATAGATGGAGGTATTGTCTTAACATCTTCTTTGGAGTTAATGTTAAACAGAAGTGAAAAATCATCCACTGCTTCAAAATAATTTTCTAAACAATTAGTTAAGCTTTTTTTATTGGCTAAAATTTTATCTCTGATTCCTCGATACACATCAATTAAATTATCTTTATTAAGATTTTCTCGCTCCTGATCTATGCTTTCAACACTAGTGGCATCTTGATTAGCATATAATATTATTGAATTATAAGACTCTATATTACGAAACTTGTTATTCACTAAAAGAATCAAAAAGTTAATGAATCCTATTTTTTCACATACAATTAGCATAAATCTTTCGATATTATCCCAAGTAATATTATAACCGAGCAAATATGAGCCCTTTCTTCTTAAGGAGAAAAATAATATTTCAAGGTAAAATCTATCAGATTTTGCTTTAGGAGAATAAACCACTTGAAATTGCTTGCTATATTGCCTGTTAAATGAATTTAATTTACTATTGATTTCTTCTTTTCTATGCTCTAGAACTGCATTTACTAAAGAGAGTTCCTTTGATAAGAATGTTCTTGTTTTAGTTGACGATAGACTTTTGAATGTACGAAGAAAGTCCTCCTTTCTTTCGAAAGGCACACCATTAAATACAACTTCTTTAATGAAGTCACCTGTTTTTTGATGATTTATTTGATTGATAATATTGTTTATTGAATAACTTTTCCGATATACATTTTCTAAAATATTGGATACTTCATCTGGATCATCTATTTTATGAAATAAAGTTTCAGTCCTGGCATGAACTACTTTATATAGTTCTAACCAATGTTGCTGTAAAATATAGTACCCTGACTTTTTGTCTTCTTCAACAAAAGATTTTTCTTCAAATATGTCTTCTGGAGTGTAATTTTTTTTCTTGACCTGTGGTATGAACTTTACTAAAAACTCAGAGTTCTCACAAACAAAATTTACTATAATGTATTCGTTTCTACATATGAAACTTAAAGTTTCATATGAATTACATTCTAGAGTGAAAATAACCTCTAATATATTCAGAACGGTACTTTTCCCAGTCCCCCTACCTCCTATAATACAGTTAAGATCATTTGAAAAATCCACTATAAATGCCCCTTCACCATTCTTGCCCTTCAGGTATCCTCTCCTTCCCGGTTCTATAAGCATTCCTTTTATGTATTTATCTGTTCTATTTGGCTCTTCAGTAAACACACAAATTTTATGGTTGTAGAATGCCTTTTTCAATGAACTAAATCCAACCCTGCTCATCTTTATCCATGTATTTTTTCTACCTATTTCATCAATTTGATGAGAATCTCCTTCATAAACTAAACAAAATTTTTCATGTGGATTTACTGCCCCATGTGATTGAAGAATTCCCAACTGTCGATCTACTTCTAAAGCTGTTAATCCTATTACATTTAAATTTTTATTATTAAATAACGTTTGCTTATAAAGACGTGTAGTATTCTTCAAATCCGCTGTATTAATGTGAGCTATATAAGCAATACCTCCCATTAAGCTAATCTTTTCAATCATTGATAAACTTGTTTCATATGTACCTAGCTCTTGAGAAGGAATATGATTTCTAATCAAATCATCTACTCTATCGAATAATTTTTCATCAAAAATACCTACTAAATGTATTTTTTCTGAACATGATATTTCAATCCCAAGTAATAGTTTAATCATCTCTTTCTTTTGCTCAGTACCTTTTAATCTTTCTATGTAATAGTTACATATTGCTCCCTCTAATTTTTTATAACCAGAAATAGTATTATGATCAGATACTACTGCAATTTCCACTTGATTTTCATATAGTTTGTGCGCAATTAAATGGTATGATAAAAATTCTTTAAATGAATTGTAGCCTTTTTCGGCAAAATACTGAAGAGAGCTAATGTCATCTAATTCTCCATTTAAATATTTATGAAGTATCAAATCTCGTTGTTCTTCATTGTAATATTTTTCGTTATAAGCAAAGTGAATTATTTCTTCAACGGTTATACTCTGGTATTCTTTATTTTTAATTAATCTATAGTCATGAGATGCTGGAGTATGAATGTGAAATTCACATTTTCTTAATTTCCCGTATTTACGACGAACATTGATGAGCTTTCTATAGTTTTGTGGTAAAGAAGTACTCATTAATTAATTCACCTCTCAGAAATTCACTAGTCAAAAAGACACTAAAAACCGAATTACATTATGAATAATTTGGAGTAGAATGTGTCCTTTTCGCTGTATAGACATTGTACCATCAGTAGGTGAGTCTATTTGTATCAAAATATGTTGAATTATAAGTTGTTCATGATGAATATCAATTTGTTTGTAGTCACCTTGCTGGTATTGTAATTGATTAGATACGTATCAAATCAGCAATAATACTATGTTCTTGTCCAGAGAAAAGGACAAGAACTTGGTTCCTTAAATAGCAAAACCCGCGCTGGGCGCGGGCTCAAATGGGACTATGTTCTTGTCCACCGACAGTTATTACTCTGGTTTATTTGGGGCTTTCAACTGCTATCAACTACTTCTAACTACTGCAGAACCACGGTGTCTCCTGCCTTCAGTCCCGACAGCACCTCTGTTTTATCGGTCGTTTCCAGTCCGGTCTTGATCTCTTTGCGTTCATACTTGCCGTTTCCTTTGTCCACCATAACGAAGGCTAGATCCCCTTCACGGATGACGGCGATATTGGATACAACCACCGCCTTCTCTTTGCGCGAAGTCTCCACATCTCCGCTCAGGCTGAGGCCGCCGATTAAATGCTCGTCCGGCTGCATGGAGATGACCACCTCGAATTGCGGGAGTTGACCAGCTGTGTTCTGTCCGGTCGTAGTTGTGGCGAACTTAGCCACCTCGGTTACCTCACCGTTCAGGACCAGATCTTTTACGGCAGTCATCTTCACCTTGACCTTCATTCCCTTTTTGATGCGGAAGATATCCTGCTCCCCGACCTGTGCAATGAATTCCACCTTGTTCGTGTCCACAATCTTGCCGATGTACTGATTGTCGGTGACGGTCTGCGGCCGTTCCGTGCTGCTGTCGAAGAGGAAGATGCCGTTCTCCGGTGCATGGAATATCGCAGTGTTGAGCTTGGCCTTCTTCTCGGTCAGCTCTTTGGCTTGAATCTCGGCATTTACCTGGTTCAGCTCTTCATTCAGACGGGCGGATTCCTGGGCAGCCAAGGCCTTCAGCCGTTCCGCTTCCGTACCCGCCGGGGTCGCAGAATCATCCTCCTGCTGCGCGACAAAAGCATTCAGCTCCCCTTCCAGCTTCGCCTTGCGGGCAGCCGCCTCCGCCGTTGCAATCTCATTGCGGAGTATGCTCTGATCCAGGGTGAAGAGCACCTGGCCCTTCTTCACCTGTGCCCCGTTCTCCACCTTCCAGGAATTCACCTTGGAAGCAAAGGGTGCGTATACCAGCGTCTCCTGCTGGTATTGCGATCTGCCCTTGATCTGCACAGAGCTGGTTAACGTCTCTTCCGTTACCGGGAAGCTGATCACCTGCATGGGTTCGGGCGGGAGTTCGGCTAGGTCATCGCCCTTGAAGAATTTGATATACCCGAAATACCCTGCGGTTCCGATGATACCTAAGATTATGATCCACTTCAGGCTCTTCTTTAGAGTCCTCTTCATTATTCGGCTTCCTTTCTAGCTTAGGGTTAGTCTCGTTTAATAGCGGTTAATGCATCGGTTCTGGAGGCGCTGATCGCAGGATAGATCCCCGACAGCACACCGGTCATAATGGCAAAGGACATTCCGACCGGCAGATTCATCGTCGGAATGAAGAAATTCATCCCGTCCCCTGCACTGCCTACCAGCTTGTTGAGTCCCATGACAATTAAATAGGAGAATGCGACACCCAGCAGGCCGCCGAGCAGCCCCAGCAGCGCAGCTTCGGTAATGAACATATTGCGGATCTGCCCCATGTTGGCTCCCAGAACCTTCATAATCCCTATCTGGCGCCGCCGCTGATGGGTGGACATGGTCATGGCCACTATGATCGAGATCGAGGCGATGATCAAGATGAATACCCCGATGCCGAGAGCCGCCATTTTGATCATATCGAATTGTTCCTTCAGCATCTCCTGCTGGAACAGATTGTCTTGGGCGTTCAGTGACAGCTTCTGAATCATCTGTTCGACCGGCTTGATGTTCGCTACATCGTCCACTTTGACCGTAATTGAGTTGTAGCTCCCTTCCGGCGGGAGAGTGAGCACACTGGTGGTGGAATTATCGAACATTAGCTCTTTGGAGAGCTGCTGGGCGGTTTCGGGCGACATATACATAATCTTCTCATAAGATGCCCGCAGATCATCCACTCCCTTGGGACTCGCCAGAATGCCGCCAACCTGAAGGGGCGAGCTCAGCTTGAACACGGGTGTTGTAGAGCTATAGTCCTGAGCCTGGATCTGAATCTGCTTGCGGTATAATTCGCTCGGCACAGTGGCCATTTTGTCATATTGCTGATACAGCTCCTGGTTGAACGGATCCGCACTCATCTGATCGAACAGCTTCTGCCGGGTCTCCAGGTCAATTAGGCCCAGTGTAGCCCCGTGATTCAGAACGACCGATCCCACCTGACCATTCGCCCCTCCTTGCTTGAACTTGTGATCGTAGGCCGACAGCTTCTGCAGATCGGCGACGATGACCTGGACATCGGAGATTTTGTTGTCAATGGTTACCATCTGCAGATATCCGGCTTGATGAAAAGGCGAAGCCGCCTTCACGTGCTTCAGCCCCTGGATGATCTTCAGCTTCTGGTCGGTCAGCTTGCCGGGGTCGAGATTCTCATTGACCTCACCCGAGCCGCCTGCACTGGCTCCCTTGCCGAGGTCTGGCGGCCCTCCGCCCGGCGTTACCATAATTTCATCCATTTTGAAATTCTGGTTGACCTGCTCGGTCACATAGACCTGGGCAGATTGGCCTACGCTCAGGGCCACAATAATGGCTGCGCAGCCGATAGATATCCCGGTCATACACAGACCTGTAACCACCTTGCGCCGTTTGACCTGTTCCCAGGCCATCCGTGAAATGTCTCTGATCTTCACGGCTTCCCTCCCTCTGCAGGATCAGCTTCCGCAGCGGTCTGGTGTTCAGGTTCCTCAGCCGGCGGATCTTCATCCGCTGCTGCTGTCTGCGGCTCTACAGCTTCCTGTTCAGCTCCTGCAGCTAATTGTTCTTCAACCTCTACCATGGTCTGCGGTTCAGCTTCCTCAGCAATTTGCTCTTCAACCTGTTCTTCTGTCTGCAGCTCAAGCTGCGGTTCTGTCTCTGCTTGCGGTTCTGTCTGCGCTTCAGTGACCAGGAAGCCGTCTTTCAGCGTAAAAATCCGCTGCATCTGTTCAGCCACCTTGTATTCATGGGTAACGACAATGAAGGTCGTCTTCATCGTACGGTTCAGGTTGAGCAGAATGCCGATAATCTCTTCCTCGGTCTTGGAATCCAGATTCCCCGTCGGTTCATCGGCGAAGATGACCGACGGCTCTGTAATCAGCGACCGGGCGATACTGACCCGCTGCTGCTGTCCGCCTGAGAGCTGCGAGGGGAAGAGATCCGCCTTGTCGGGAATCCCCACCTGCTCCAGCAGCGCCAGCGCCTTCGCCTTACGGGCCCTGGGCGAGACCGACTGGAAGACCAGCGGCAGCTCCACGTTCTCACGGACCGTTAAGCTGGTAATCAGCTCGTACGCCTGAAAGATAAATCCGATATTCTTACGGCGGAACTCGGCAAGCTTATTCTCACCCATTTTTACAATGTCCTGATCGGCAATGTAGATATGACCTTCCGTCGGCTTCATCAGGCCGGCCATCAGATTGAGCAGCGTTGACTTACCGGAGCCTGAACTGCCCAGCAGTGCAACCATTTCTCCCTTTTTGACAGCGAAATTGATTTTATGAAGAACGGAGGTCCATTCATTACCGCTTTTGTACGAATGCGTAATCTCTTCAACACGCAACATGGAAGCTGCTCCTTTTTTGAAAATACAAGAATGTTTTAGTTGAGTGAATGGCGATCATTCCTCTGTCTTGTTCGGAACCACATTAGTGACTCCGAAGGCCTGGCTGCCCAGCAACAGACGTTCACCCTGGAACTCATCATAGAAGGCTAACTTATAAGCGCCGCCGTCCATCGTCTTGTATACAGGTCTGCTTAGGGAGAAGGAGTACTGGTTGTTCGTCCCTTCAATCAGATCTGTACCCAGTGTAAGGACCTTCTCGGTAGCGATGCCGAACGGATCGGTAATCTGCAGGATCAGCTTATGTTCAAGGGCACCTGCATCATACAGATTATCCTTCCTCAAGCTGTAGTTCATAGTGATATCCAGGGTATCCGATGACTTCATCCGCTTGCCTTCAGAGGTCAGAACAGAAATCGTATAAGGATATACTACCGTTGCTTCCAGCGTATTCTTCGGTACATTAGCCTGCGGATTCAGCTGGAGCGCTGCCACATTGACGAACCCGGTCGCTTCCTCCTTGGCCTCGATCAGCTTGCCTTCTTTGATACCGGCACCGAGGTAGAGCGAGACATCCGTGATGTCCGTAGCCTTAGGCACCTTGGCCCATAGGACCACGAGCTGCTTGGCTCCCGGTGACGCGCTGTTCTCCGACTGGCTGGTGCCCGCTTCGAAATACTGGCCGTCCTTGGTCTTATAATAAGCCTGAAGACGGGCCATTTTGCTCTGTCTTTTCTCCTCGCTGCTCAGATAGAGCTCTGTGTACACCAGATTGTGGCTCTCTCCTTGATAGATCGTTGTCCGGTTCTCTTGTACACTTGCCGTTTTGCCTTTGCCGCTGATCGTGTAGCTCTTGCCCTTCTCGATGGTCGGAATACTGTTAATCGAGTTATTGACGCTAATATCAAGGAACGGAACGGTCTCTGTATTCTGTGTGCCGTTCAGGGCGATCCGCATATCCCTGAATTCTGAGGTATAGGCGATTTTGCCAAGTACATACAGCTCCACCGACTTCCCTGGCGCCAACACCGAAGTATCCTTATTGTCAATATACAGTTCCGTAGTCACGGGCAGGTTTTCTTTATCCAGCTTAATGGTACCCTTCAGCTCAGGCAGTGTAAGGGACACGTTCTGGGTATTGGTGATTCTCAGTCTGGCCGCTAAGATGTCATCATCTCTCCAAGGATAACGCTGCAGAGATTGAATGCTGTACGAGAAGGAGCCGTATGAATTCGTGGTCAGATACTCCTGGCCGGACGTTACTTCCGTACGAAGGGCGTAGGGAATGACGAAGTAGGCTACCGGGAAAATCATTTTGGCAGTCGGTGTTGCCGGTGTTGCAGGTGTTGCAGGCGGCTGTGTGCCGGTATTCCCTGTTGTCTCACCGCCGGTTCCGTTAGATTCGGGTACACTTGCACTCTCTGCGCCTACCGATTCTATCATCATCAGCTGAAGTCCGGACTGTTCGACTTCAAGCGGTACGCGGACCGTAAGCGGTACGATTTTGGTCTCAAGCGGTTTGAGGGTTATTCCGCTGATGCCTTTGGAGTTCACCGGATATACCTTGCCCTTCACCGATTTGACCGCCAGGTCGTAGCTTGGCAAGGTAACCGCCTTGTTGCCGGTGTTCTTGAGCTGCATCTGGAACGTCCATACCGCATCGGCATCCTGTGAATACACATTGGCGTTGCGGAGCAGCGTGTCTACGGTATTGTTGTTCACTGTAATCTTTTTGACTACCCCGTTGCCGACTACAAGATTAGGCGAGCTTGCTGCGGGCAGCTTATATGAGGATTTGGCCAGCTCCAGCTTCGTGGTCTCATCCCGCTGCGTGAATTGCAGCTTCATATTATCTGTTTTGAGGTAGGCCGGGATTTCGGTAATATAATAAATGCTCCGCTTCTCCTGTGGCTGAATATTGTAATCCGCCTGTGTGCCGCTCAGCGCCAGCGCGAAGGAGGTGCCGCTTGCAGAGACCAGATACGCCGAATAGCCCGGATCACTGAGGACTTTATTCCCCTTGTTGGTCAGACTGACCCCAACTTTGGCATAGACCTTGCCGCTGTATTTATAGAGCTGGAGAGAGTCTGCAGTGGCCGCGACGGGGATGTCATTCATGGCTGTATTCAGGCTTGTACCCACCGGAGCCGTAGTAGAATAATTCGCAGGCACTCCAAAAGAACCCGTCTGCTTCAGATATCCCTTCGTCTTGGCATCCCAGACAAGCATGGAGATTTTGATCCCCTGCAAGGAAGAGGTTTGTCCCACATTTACGTAGTAGGTCACACTGAGGGTTTCTTTGGCGCCGACCTTCTTCTTCAGAGCATCTGCACCCAGGGGATTACCCGGAAGCACTGAGCCCCCCGGAGTGACCACGCGTGAGAAATAATGCATCAGACTCGCACTTGAGTTGCCGGAATTCGTATATTTAAGCGTGTAGGACAAGATGTTCCCGCCGGGTTGGCTCCATATGTTGATATTCTCCAGTACTGCGCTCACTCCGGCACCCATGGGAACGGTATTGAACTTGAAGGCCGCCGGAGCGGATACTGCGGGGGACTTCGCCGCCGGGGCTGCATGTGCAGCAGGCGCAGTGATGCTGCCTGCCACTTGGCCGGCAACCAGTGAACTCACCAGCAGCGCAGCATATGTAACTCTATACTTTCTCATTTATTTCCCTCCAGATGTATTTACTAGCAATAGTATAGTTGCTGGGCGCGTGGAATTTGTATCCACTTTGTAACCCTTTGCTGCCATTTGTAACTTTCTGTCACACAACCAAGACTATCGCGGCGAGAATCCTGCCATAAATGTAACAAACTTTCTTGATACTAGGTCCTAAAACACCTTGATTCTATGAGTTGAAGGAACGTCTATATTGGTTCGGCGGCATCCCTTCGAGCTGTCTGAACACCTTGATGAAATAACTGGATTGCTGGAATCCGCTCTGCAGGGCAATTTGTGCAACAGACAGCTTCGTGGAGGCCAGCAGCAGCTTGGCGCGGGCCATCCGGCAATCGCTCAAATACCGGTTCGGCGTCTTGCCCATAATGCTGCGGAACAGGCGAAGGAAATGGTAGCTGCTGTAACCGGCAAGACTGGCCATCGACTCCAGTGTCCAGGGCCGCTCACACTCACTGTAGATCCTGTCGGCGGTAAGCCGGATGGAATGCCGGATCTCCAGCGGAACGGAGCCGTGGAGCGGCTCGGAGTTCTGCATTAGCGTAACCAGAATCTCATAGAGCAGCGTAGAGAGGCGCGGTTCACTCCGGGTCTCATAGCCTGCGCTGAGCCGGTACATCTCCTCGAAGAGCGCTTCATAACCGGTGCCGGGATCGAAGGTGAAGAAGTAGCCGCGCGACTGATCCGCCTCCTCCAGCATAGGCAGGGGGAGCGCCGTAGCGAAGTGCATCCAGCGTACATCCCAGGCGGCTCCGGGATCAGAACCGTACTGCTGATAAGCCCCCCTGGGAAAAAGAAACCCGCTGCCCCGCCTCATCGAAATCCGCTCTCCGCCCTGAAATACATACCCTTCTCCCCCATAAACCATGTGGAGATTATAGCTGTTCAGGAACCCCTCGCTTCTGCGCTCTGCATGCTCCGGGAACTCGCTGTAATGTCCCAGCATCTCCGGATAACAGACATAATGGGCATAAGCGGGCTGCGGCAGAACCCAGTGCTTTCTCATGTGTCTCTCCTCCTGCCCTGCGCTTAATCAAGCACGCAATATAATGATATAATCGCAATATTCTGTTATATAAGTGGATACACTGCTGATAATACAATAGATTGGTAGCTTAAATAAAGCATATTTTTACACTTGGAGGTTAAGATGAAGAAACCTGTTGCAGCAGAACGATTTGAACTGGGCGTCTGCTATTATCCCGAGCACTGGCCTGAATCCATGTGGGCTGACGATTACCGCCGTATGGTTGAAACCGGATTCACCATTGTACGTCTGGCTGAGTTCGCCTGGTCCATTTTTGAACCGGAAGAAGGCGTGTTCCAATATGACCTGTTTGACCGTGCGGTCGACATGGCCCACAGCCACGGGCTGAAGGTTATCCTGGGGACGCCTACGGCCACCCCGCCCGCTTGGCTTACAGAGAAATATCCTGAGGCCTTGAATGTTACTTATGAAGGTGTGACGCTACAGCACGGCATGCGCCGCCATTACAATTACAGCAGTCCCAAATACCGCGAGCTCTGTGAGCGAATCGTAACCAAGCTCGCCGAACATTACGGCAATCATCCGGGCGTCGTCGGCTGGCAGATTGACAACGAGCTAAACTGTGAGATCAATGTATTCTACTCGGAGAGTGATCATCACGCCTTCCGCCTCTGGCTGCAGGAGAAGTATGTCACCTTGGATAAGCTTAATCAGGCTTGGGGCACCGTGTTCTGGAATCAGACCTATACGAGCTGGTCACAGGTCTGCCTCACCCGGCCGACCCCTTCACCGAACCAGCCGAACCCGCACCAGGCTCTGGACGAGAAGCGCTTCATCTCTGATAACACGATCCACTTCGCCAAAATCCAGGCAGATATCCTCCGGGAATTGGCCCCTGACCAGTGGGTGACCACGAACGGTCTGTTCGGACATCTGGACAGCCATGAGCTGAACGATGAGCTGCTGGACTTCTTCAGCTACGACTCGTATCCGCAATTCTCCACCATCGGCTTCGATCCGGCAGAGGTGAACCCGATGCTGGACCGCGGCTGGGGATTGTCCCTGTCGGCCGTGCGTTCAATCAGCAGCAACTTCTGTGTCATGGAACAGCAATCCGGCCCCGGGGGCTGGGTTAACCGGCTGGACATGCCTTCACCGAAGCCGGGACAGATGCGGCTGTGGACCTACCAGTCAGTCGCCCACGGCGCTGACATGCTGCTCTATTTCCGCTGGCGGACCGCCACGATGGGCAATGAGATCTATTGGCACGGCTTGAACGACTACCATAACCAGCCTAACCGGCGGGTAAGGGAAGCCGAGCAGATCGGCCAGGAGCTGGAAAGGATCGGACAGCAGTTCATCGGCAGCCGGACGCAGGCGAACGTTGCCATCGTGCGTGACTATGACAATGAGTGGGACGGGGAGTATGATGTCTGGCACGGCCCGTTCATGTGGCAGAGCAACAAGGAATGGTTCAAGGCTCTACAGCGCAAGCATATTCCGAACGACGTTCTGTATATGCGAAGCAATACAACGCTTGCGGAGCTTGCCCGTTATGAGGTGCTGGTCTATCCGCATCCGGCGATTATGACGGACGATACGGCGGCCCTGCTGGATCAGTATGTGCAGCAAGGCGGAAAGCTGGTGTTCGGCTGCCGTACAGGCTATAAGGATATTACCGGACAATGTTACATGCGGCCTTTTCCCGGTGCGGCTCAGGAACTGTGCGGGGTAACCGTTGAAGAATTCACGCTGGTCAAAGGAACACGCAAGCCTACCTCCATCCGCTGGAATCATGATCCTGAGGCGCTGACCGGTGCAGATGCCTTCAATGACATCCTGCATGTGGAAGCGGACAGTGTCCAGGTGATGGGAACCTATGCAACTGATTACTATGCCGGCAAACCGGCAGTAACCCGCAATACCCGCGGCAAAGGGGAAGTGTGGTATTACGGGGCCGTATTCAATGAGCCTGCTGTGCTGCAGATGCTAGGCAGCCTGGGTCTGTCCTCTCCGTCCGCAGACTGGGCGGAGCTGCCGCCAGAGGTTGAATTACAGATTCGTTCCACTGGGGAAGATGCGTCCTCCGGGGTCGCCTTCCTGCTCAACTATAGCGAAGAACCGGCACAGATTGTGCTTAAGGCTCCCAAGACAGATCTCTTAAGCGGCCAGACCCTGTCGGGCAGCTATACGATGGAAGGGTTCGGCGTACTCGTCTTGAAATAACCAAGAACTCCAAAAGGGTTCCGCTGCCGCAGATCGCTCTGTGGAGGGCGGAACCCTTTTACAATTACAGCACATATTCCCTTGCAATTCGCTGTGAATTATTAGATATTAATACAATGTATTTATTATCGGCCTTAGTAGAGCATCCGAGGTAATTCTGTGAATAGGGTCGAATTCCGGAGGTTCCGTAAAACGAAACTACACCGGCCGGAAGAGTGGGTTCCTAACGGACCTGAGAGACCCTATCCCCAGTCAAACGCCACTTTTTGCGGTTTAACGGACTGAGGAGCCCTTATCGTCTCTCTACGAGAGGTTTAGGAGTAGAAATTCCATGAATAAGCTCCATGAGGTCCATTACATGCCCAAGTGGTGACTTTATACCAGAATAAGCGCACCTCAGTCCGTTACGTTAGGCCAACCGTCCCTAGTGGACAAATCTCGTCTTCATCTGGGAATGACACCTGTAGGGGGACTCCACTCCTATACTCATTCAGGTATGATAGCGCCCCATCCACTAGTTTAAATCTGACGCTGTACTTGTCGTCGTTATTCCATTACCCAGAAGGAGCATGCCCATGAAGCCTGAATCCATTCATCAGGAGCCGCTATCCGGTGGCAGCCTGGTTACAGATAGCCCAAGTGTGCCGGAGAGCAGCGATACGTTCTGGCAAGGGTTCAAGGACTGCCTCCCTACTCTGCTCGGTTACCTGAGCATCGGGTTCGCCGCAGGCGTTGTGGAGAAAACAGCGGGGCTGACCCTGGCCGAAATCGCCATGATCTCCATCATACTGTACGCCGGTTCCGCCCAGTTCATTGCCGCAGGCATGATTGCCGCCGGGAGCAGCGCCTCCGGTATTGTCATTACGATTCTGCTGGTTAACCTGCGTCATCTGCTGTTAAGCGCAGCATTGTCGCCGTACTTCCGGCATCTGACCCCGCTGCGCAACCTGCTGATCGGCTCACTGCTCACAGATGAGACCTTCGGCGTAGCCATTCAGAAGAGTGCCGCAAGGAAGCAGATCAGCGAGAGATGGATGCACGGCCTGAATATTACCGCTTATCTCAACTGGTTCCTGGCCAATATCGCCGGCGCTATTCTCGGCCAATGGATATCCAGCCCCGAGAAGTGGGGACTGGATTTCGCCTTGCCAGCCATGTTCATCGGGCTGCTGGTCTTGACCATTATGGGACGGCGCAAGTATAGACTGGATATTACAGTCGGCATAGCGGCAGTCATTGTCGCCGTGCTCGTCTCCGTGCTGTGGTCTCCCAGCATGGGCGTTATAGCTGCGGCGCTGGTAGCCTCAACGATTGGAGTAGTGATGGAACAATGGAAATAAGACTCGATATTGCTGTAATCATTCTCGGAGCTGCTCTCGTCACCTTCATTCCGCGTGTCCTTCCGCTGATGCTGCTGAGCCGGATCTCGATCCCGGAATGGGGCATGCGCTGGCTGAGCTATGTGCCGATTGCAGTCATGGCTGCACTGGTTGCCCAAGAGCTGCTTGTAACCGGCGGCAGGTTCGCAGCCCTGTCCACCAATGTGGAGCTAATCGCTGCTCTGCCTACCTTCTGGATAGCCGTCAAGACCCGCAGCCTGCTGGCCACTGTATTGACTGGTATTGTGACGCTGATGCTGCTGCGCCTGCTGTTCGGAGCCTGACCCTGGGTAATTCTTACGATCACATTCGGTTCAGGCTACGGTTGCTAACCCTGCCTATCCTCCAGTTGCAATATCCTCTTAATGAAACTGCCTATATTTCCGATGGCCTGCTGAGCTTCCGGAAGTATGGCAGCCATCAGCTGAAAGACGCACCACATGTTCTCCCAGATCTGGAGCTCTACAGCTTCAACTGCTCCTTAAGCGATGCCGCCTCAGCGTCAGTAAGTTCAGGCAGCTCCTCCTCGGTATATCGGGCCTTATGATATAGGCCGAGCAGGCGGCTGTGGACTGTTTGATCGCTGCCGGGGTGCTTGATCGAACGTTTCCGGCCTTGCGACCAGGCGGCTACATCGGCGGCTGTCTCCTGCGGGGTCAGGTAAGGCTTCACCTCATACCCTTCCGTATGTCTGGCCCGCAGCCAGTGCCGGTAGAGCCAGCGGATACGCTCGCGGCTTCCGTCCATCCCCTCCCAGCGGTCCCGGCGGCTGGCTGGTGTCAGCTTGGAGCGCACGTATTGTCGGAAATCCTGAACCGTCTGCTCCCAGTTGAACAGGCTGGTCTCCTCATCCTGATACCCACCAGCCGCGGGAGTCTCTCTACGCAGCAGGGACAACAGCCTGTCCATCACTCTGCGCAGGATACCTCCTGTATTTCTGTATAACCAACGCAGGATAAAATAGAGTACCGCAAGAATAGCTGCCGCTCCTAGAATATAGAAGCCAATATTCAGAATCATCGACAGCAAGCCCGGTTCACCCGGCTCCGCTGCGGGCATGGGAGGGATGGCCTCAGGCGGTGCCTCTGCTGGCGGGGTCTCCTCGGAACCGGAGGATAACCGGCTGAGCCAGGCGAAGAATGCCCGCGTCATATTCCATAGCAGCATTCCTACTGCCTTGCCGCCCCCCGCTGCAAGCAGTGCTGCCAGAATAATGAAACCGACCACGAACATCCGGTTATGTCGCCGAAGTCCTTGTGGCAAATTTCCTGCACCGCCGTTCAAGGAGCTATAACGCAGGTGGGTACTGTTCGTAGCCAGCAGTGCCAGGATCAGACACAAGCTGCCGCTCCAGGTGAGCACCGCTGCACTCGGTTGGAGACCGGGTATGCGCGAGAAGACAATCGAAGCGACAAAATAAAGTATAATCCCGCTGATATACAGCCACAGCCGGTTCACCCGTGTGGCTGCCGTCATACCAAGGAAGACAGACACTGCCGCTCCGGCTGCCAGCGGAAGCCCCATAAGTGTCAGCGTACCGGTTAATGCAACTGCAATAGCTCCGAGAACCAGCGAAGCCAGCAGCTGCTTCCAGCGTCGGTTGCATATCTTCCGCAGCAGCACACCGGCTGCGGCCAGTACTGGCAGCAGATAGATCCAGCGCAGCGCCTCGGCCTCGGGCTGGAAATAAGTCTGGAGTACCAGCCATACGGGGAGCAGCAGCAGCCATTCGATGAGGGCTGACATCCATATGGCGAAGTTTTCTTTGAAGGCATCCGGGATTCGGGAATTCATAGCTCACCGCCCCCTTCTGCCGGAATATCCAGCCATTCTACACCGTTCCCGAGGAAGCTTAACCCTGAGGCAGCCAGCTGCAGCTCTGCCCCCCGGTGGCAGGTAATGATCAGATAATCCATATCTCCCTCACCCTTATCCGCTTCAATCTCCATCAGCCTGCTCATAGGCACGGTCCGGTCCAGATTCAGTCTGGCCAGCAGGCCAAGGAACTCCTCTGTATGGGCTATGGACCAGGTGTCCACCGAATCTCTCGCCCCGCTGCCGTCCAGTCTTCCATTGCTGAGCAGCCGGACCTCAATACCGTGGCTGATCGCATACTCGGCTACAGTCGCCGCATAGCGGATACCCAGCTCTATGCGCTGCACATCGGTAACCGTTCTCCACATGGACTCACTGGTCTCCACGTTCAGGCAGATGACCAGCCGGGAATCGGCGGTGTAATCCTTTTGATGCACCTGCATCATTCCCGTCCGGGCTGTTGCTTTCCAGTTAATGCTCGCCAGGGAATCCCCGGCGCTGTATTCTCTTGTACCGGCGGTCAGGAACGGATCTTCGACAATCCAGCGCTTGACCGGCAGCTCGCCAAGCCAGCTATGAACAGGCAACGGAAGGTCATGAAAACGCAGCAGCCCGGGATAGACCAGCAGCTCCAGATGAAGCGGGAAGGTCTTGGCGCTGCGGCTCAGTCCGAACAGATCGCCGGTAGTCATGGTTGCCGTCTCCAGGACGAACAGCCCCCGCTCCCTGCAAGTGATATTATGGCGCCGTTTGATATGACGGTAAGACCTCAGGAAGAACAGGCTGACATGATTCTGTGAAATCTCTCCGCTGCTGATGCCTAGATTCTCCTGGTTATCGAATTCCAGCCCCTTGGCTATGCTCGATTCCAGCCGCAGCCAAGGCAGCGGCAGCAGCTTCTTGTTCATAATCTCCTCAACCATCTCTACCTGTTCACCGGCGTACACCGCTTTGGCAGAGAAGTAACGGGTATAGGTGACCTTCTTCAGTGCATTCCGGTCATAGACCAGCGAGATCAGGACCAGCAGGATGAACGTGCTTGCAATGAACCACGGCAGCGACATGGATCACTCCACCCTTCCGCCCCTGGACAGGACCGCAGGCTCAGCCGGCACCTCAATCTCACGCAACACCTGAAGCACGACCTCTGCCGACTGGCCTTCGCGGACTCCGGGACCGCGCTGGAGAATCAGCCGGTGCGCCAGCACTGGAACCGCAACCTCTTTGATATCATCCGGGATACAGTAGCTTCTGCCCTGAATCAGTGCGTATCCCTGCGAGGCGCGCAGCAGGGCGAAGGCTGCCCGGGGGCTTGCTCCCAGCCGCACCGCCGGGGAGGTGCGGGTGGCTTCGACTACGCGCATCATATAAGCGAGCAGCTCGTCACTGACGGCAACCTCCGCAGCCAGGCGCTGAATGTCCTGAATCTGCCGGGCCGTGGCCACCGCAGCGGTATCCTCCAGCGGGTTATCCTGGCGGAATCTCTGGAGGATATGTACCCCTTCCTCAAAGGTCGGATACCCGCTGGTAATCCGCATCAGGAACCGGTCCAGCTGTGCTTCCGGCAGCGGAAAGGTCCCCTGGCTGTCCACCGGATTCTGCGTAGCAATAACCAGGAACGGCCGCTCCAGCCCATGCGTCACGCCGTCAATCGTAATTTGCCGCTCCTCCATACATTCAAGCAGACTCGACTGGGTACGGGGCGTGGCCCGGTTGATCTCATCCGCTAGCAGAATGCTGGCAAATACCGGGCCGGGGCGGAATTGAAATTCGCCGGTCTTCTGATTATAGTAATTGATGCCGCTTAAGTCGGACGGCAGCAGGTCGGGCGTGAACTGAATCCGCTTGAACGTGCAGTCCAGGGAACGGGCCAGTGTTTTGGCGAGCAGTGTCTTTCCGGTGCCGGGCACATCCTCCAGCAGCACATGACCATTCGCCAGCAAAGCGGTCAGCAGCAGATTCACACCGCTCTCTTTGCCCACAATGACTTTGGCCAGATTACTTCGGATCGATTCAATTAGAGCGGTTGCCTCTTGGAGATTCATGAATAATAACACCATCCTATTCCAAAAAAAGGTATGTACATATAAACTAATCATACCAGAAAGCGTCTACATTATATAATACCGAGTATTCCAAGCTGTGACGCACAAATAAGGAGCCGGATAACGGCTCCTACACAATTCACTATTATGATATGATGCCCGGGCTAAAAGCCCATCACCGGATGTGGCACATACGGCTCCTCAAGCCGGCGGATTTCCTCCTGAGTGAGGGTAACCGATACCGCTGCGGCGGCATCCTCCAGATGGCTCATCCGGGTTGCTCCGACAATCGGTGCTGTAACAGGCTTCTTCTGTAACACCCAGGCCAGTGCCACCTGTGCACGGGGAATCTCCCGCTGCTCCGCAATCTCCTTCAGCCGCAGGGCCACCAGCCGGTCCGCTTCCTCCGTCTGTGAATACAGCAGCTTACCGAACTGATCGCTCTCCGAGCGGGTGCTTGTCTCCTGCCAGTCCCGGGTCAGGCGGCCGCGGGCCAGCGGACTCCAGGGAATGACGCCGATCCCTTCTGCGGCGCACAGCGGCAGCATTTCCCGCTCCTCCTCCCGGTACAGCAGATTCACATAGTTCTGCATCGATACGAACCGGGTCCAGCCATGGCGCTCTGCCGTATGCAGTGCCTTGAGGAATTGCCACGCAGGCATGGAAGAAGCACCGATATAGCGGGCTTTGCCCGCTTTTACCACATCATGCAGGGCTTCCATCGTCTCTTCAACCGGCGTGGACGGGTCCCAGCGGTGAATCTGATACAGGTCCACATAATCTGTACCCAGCCGCTTCAGGCTGTGATCGATTTCGCTCAGGATGGCTTTGCGCGACAGTCCTCCCCCATTGGGGCCGGGCCGCATGCGCCCGTGCACCTTGGTGGCCAGCACGATCTCGTCACGGGAGGCGAACTCCTTGAGGGCCCGTCCGACAATCTCTTCACTGGTCCCATCCGAATAGATATTAGCCGTGTCGAAGAAATTAATGCCCAGCTCCAGCGCTTTGCGGATGAACGGCCGGCTCTCCTGCTCATTCAGCGACCAGGGATGACTCCCGCGCTCCGGTACCCCATAGCTCATACACCCCAGGCAGATCCGTGATACATCCAGTCCGGTCGTCCCCAGCTTCACATAGTCCATAATCGGCAGCATCCTCCTTGTAGTAGAAGTAGATCCTATGAAATCGATTATAGTATACCTCTACAGCGCCCGAATGGAAAATCTCCCCGATGCCCCTTAGGACAATGGCTGTTAGTTCTGGATAAAAGGCTTCAGCTTCTGCAGCAGCTCCTGTAATTGCTCTGAACAATTTCCGTACATCTGCTTCGCCGCCTTATTCTTCGTAGACAGGCCGAACAGCTCCAGATCGGCTTCGCATTTCTTCAGCAGCGCATAGAGCTGCGGTTTATCCTGCGGCTGCGGAACCTTCACATTGTCGGCATAGAGATCCACGGTAAGCTCACCGTAAGAGTCCACCTGGCCGAGGAAGACATCCTTCACGGTCAGATTCAGCTTTTCCAGCTCGGTCTGCAGCCACTTCCGGGACAGATTCAGCGTATCCAGAGGCTCGTCCAGAATCTCACCATCCATAATCACAGCGAGCGTCTCTTTCTCCGGGGCCACCTTTATCCCCAGATCCTTAGGGGTGAAGGGCTGATTCTCCTTGGTCAAAAGCACGTTAATCGCACCATCCGACTCCATAATCGCAAATTCCACATCGGCCACCTTGAAGACATCCTTTTTGCGCAATTCCTCCAGCAGCTCATCGACGCTCAGACGCTCTTTTTTCATATTATTCTCCAGAATCTTGCCGTCCTTAATCAGCACCGTCGATTTGAAGTCAATGAAATCCCGGGCCTTCTTACTCTTAATCTGCAGATATTCGATTCCCAGCGAGCAGGCAACCCACACGCCTAAGGCAATCAGGCCCAAATGCCAGGTCTTATCCGTGTCCAGTGAGATATACGCCGCCAAGCTCCCCACCGTAATTCCCGTAATATATTCAAAAAAAGACAGCTGCGAAACCTGCCGTTTACCGAGTATCTTGGTTAGAAAAAACATTACGACCACTGCAAACAAGGTTCGCAGGACAACCTCCAGTGCTTCCGGCATTCGAATAACCCCCCTGTATTGTGATATTTCATGCTCTGTGTGCTCAGACATTCTGCTTCAGTATTTGTCAAACCAGGGGGGATTTAACCATAAGATTTCCTGCCGGTTCTTCATGTGCTTTCGTGGCTGGAGTGATTTTCCAGAATAGGAGCTGCGGGAATGCAGATACTAGAATCCGTGGATTATGATCCATTTCTATGATATGGAGGAGGGAACACCGATGACTGTCGCTTCACAAGTCAAGACCTGCGTAGCTTCGCTGAAGAGCGCCCAGGCCAGCCTGGAGCAATTCGCCATGGAGACACAGAATGAGGAAGCCAAGACCCTGTTCACCAATGCCGCCGAGCAGACCCAGCAGATCGTTCAGCAGGTGGAAGGCCGCGTAACCGAACTGGAAAAAGAAGAACCGCAATACCGGGGCTTCTAGCCCGGGCTTACCGAATGAAGGACTGGCTGATCTTAGCGTAGCGAATGGAGCTGCGGGGATCAGCCTTTTTGTCAGGAGGAGATGTTATATGTTATCGCTTAACGGCATCCACAATCAGCGAGACAAAACCTAACCTTCCCTCTGTATTGCGGTGGTCAAAGCGTCTGGAACGGTAGATAAACCCTCCGCCCTCATCCCAGTGGTTATAATGAAACTGCCCGGATTCATCGCAATATTCCAGCAGGTTCACCTGATATCCGGCGGCTATGAACATGCTGCGAAGTGTAGTGTAAGTATGTACAATACGGTGGGACGCCGCCGGATGATCCAGGGGGCCCGGCCCCCCGACCTGTACTATTCTCTGATAAGCTTCATCCGGGAAATACCCATCCGGCACAGCACAGCGGATATACCCCCCAGGTGCCAGATAAGGATAGCAAATTCTTGCCGCCTGTATCCCCTCCTCATACGTCAAATGCTCCCAGACATGCTCCGCAAGGATTGCTTGTATGGAGCTATCCTTGAACCTGACGGCCCACTGTTCTTCTTGCAAAAGATTAAGCTCCCTCTCCTCCGTATGCAGCCATCCCTGGTTATGCCGACTTCCGCCGCTGCCAATTACAACTTTTAACTTCTCATCCATCGCGATTCCCCCTTTTTGTTACATCCACTATCTGGTATTTATTCTAAGCTTCATTACACAGATCTGGAATGCAGCGATGTGAGGAGGATATGGAGTTATGTGACTTTCATTGCCGTCCAGCAAGAGGAAAAAAATCCAACTAATTCCGCTCCACAGTAGCCGGACCTCACCTCCCGTGCTAACATACTCAATCTGTGTTTGGTTTTTCGCATACTTCGGCCATGTACTTCGCAGCAGCATAATGTATCTGTGTTAACACGCCTACGGCAAAAAAGCAGCCTCCCGGCTGCCCTCCTGCTACCTCTATCCTGCTAACATTCCCGTTTCAACTCTTACTCTATCTCCTACTCTAAATCCCCGCCAACTCAGCGCCCTCTATGAATTCGGCAATATTCAGCTTGCGGCCAGTCCGCGCACTCTCCAGAGCACCCAGCACCATGGCCATGCTGTAGCGGTTATCGCGGCAATCCGTCTCGGCCGGACGGCCTTCTGCCAGCGAACGGAACATTTCATCGAGGCAGCCCTGGTGGAAGGTCTCCTCCATCAGTACCTCCGGCGCTTCGATCCGTTCGAATTCATGGAGGAACTGGCCGGAGTGTTCACTCCCGGCACTAATCACCTCGGCATACGGCAGATCCCGGCCATCCCAGATCGCAGCGCCCTTTTCACCTTGCACCCGCCAAGAGGCTTCCCAAGATGTAGGCGCGCCTTCCGCACACCAGGAGCCCTGATAACAGTACACGGAGCCGTCCGACATTTCAAAAATACAGACCGCCGCCGCATTCCCTGCATACCATGATCCCGGCGGATTGAACTCCTGGCAATACACACTTACCGGATCAGCACCGGTAATGTAGCGGGCCTGATCGAAAGTGTGGATCGCCATGTCGAGCAGCAAAGGGCTGTCCATCGCATCCCGGAATCCGCCGAAATGCGGAGCCAGAAAGAAATTCGCGCTGATTGAGCCTGTCCGCCCTATCGTTCCAGACGTTATCAGCTCCCGCAACGAGCGGATGCGCGGATCATACCGGCGGTTCTGCATCACCGCATGGCTCCTGCCGGTACGTTCAGCGATGCTGACGATCGAGTTGCACTGCTCCATCGTCTCCGCCAGCGGCTTCTCCGCGAACACATGGCAACCGGCCTCAAGTGCACTGCTGGCAACATTGTAATGGCTGGCCGGCACCGTCACATCGAATACCAGATTAGCCGCTGTATCGGCAATCGCCTGTTCCACATCAGTAAATACCGGGCAAGTAAGCCCGTGTCTTTCTGCCATAGCCTCAGCGGACTCCCGCCGGATATCCACGAGCGCTACAATCTCTATTCCATCAGCATGCTTCAGTGCATAGGTGATCCATTCATTGGCCATAGCCCCGCAGCCCGCCACAACCACACGATGTCCTGCTGTCATCACTCTCTCCTCCAAGTTACACCGGGTTCGGGATGAAGCTGCCACCCCGGCAGGTTTTGAGATAATTCAGTGCATGGACCTGCCCGGTCATCTCCAGGTCGTCACGGTAGACAGGGTCATGCCAGCCTTCAATATCGATCGTTCCTTTATATCCAGCCTGACGGAGAATCGAGATTACATCGGTCCAGTTCGTATCCCCGAAGCCCGGCGTCCGGTGCCACACATAAGGCTTAGGCCCGTGGATTCCGTATTCCTTGATAATATCCCAAGCGATGGTTGCATCCTTACCGTGCACATGGAAGATCTTGTCCGTCCATTTGCGCAGCTGCGGAATCGGGTCAATCAGCTGCACCATCTGGTGGCAGGGCTCCCATTCCAGGCCGAGATTATCAGCATTCACCGCGTTGAACATTTTCTCCCAGGCTGTAGGGTTATGTGCAATATTCCAGTCCCCAGCCCGCCAGTTCCCGTCCATCGAGCAATTCTCAAAAGCGATCTTGACCCCGCGCTCCCCCGCCCGCTTCGACAATTCACCGAAGACCTCAGCGAACTTCGGAATCGACTCATCTATAGATACGCCGGGCAGACGTCCGGTGAAGCCGGAGACCAGATCCGTACCGAACAAATGGGCATGGTCGATCAGCCGTTCCCAGCTGGCTACCGTATCCGAATTATCTCCTGTCCCTGTAAGCGGATTCCCGAATATGCCGACTGAAGAAATGATGAAGTCATGCTCCGCAGCCAGTTCACGCACCCGTGCCGCTGTCTCTGCCAAATCAGTAGTCCCTGTAGTCTGCCAAAAAGTTAAACTGAAGGATTCGAATCCATGTCCAACAATCTGCGGAATGACTCTGACCGCATCCCCGCCTCCAACCAGTGTTCCGATTCTTAATGTATCCTGCATCTTGTATGCCACTCCAATATTGGTTTATAGTTAATTCAACATTCCTAGTATATCGCTCATTTTGGGCAAAATCTCTACTTATCTTGTGCTAAACTAGCTGAATCTTGCGGGAGTTGAACCAAGCATGACCTATCCGAAGGAACTTAAGGAATATCCCAGGCTGGAAGAGAAAACATATCCGTTCCGTCTGTTCTTCAACACCTGCCGGGACGTATCGCCTGAGCAGAACATCCTGTTCCTGCACTGGCACGAGCATTTCGAGATCATCATTATGCGCGAAGGACAGGCCATTTTTCATGTGGACAGCAAGCCTTATGAAGCCGGGCCGGGGGATGTCATTATAGTGCCGTCCGGCGGGCTTCATGTGGGCTACAGCCAGTGCAGTGGGGACCTGTCCTATGTCTCTATTGTGTTCCATGCCTCGCTGTTCAAGGACCGGAACCAGGATTCCCAGCATGAGCAATTTGTAGCTCCTTATCTCAACAATCTGAATCAGTTCCCGGTTATGCCTGCGTCGCAGAATCCCGAGTGCGCCATGTACTATCCGTTGCTGGAACGGATCATCCGCGAGGTGGAGGCCAAGGAGCCTGCCTTCCAGCTTGTCGTGAAGAATCAGCTTCACCTGTTCTTCACCCTGCTCTCCCGCGCCTTCCCGGCACGGCAGCGCAGCGAGCGGGAGCACAGCGAACGCCATTCAATCTACCGGGAGCGCTTCAAGCCGCTGCTGGAACACCTGGAGAACCACACGGATCAGAAGATGTCGATTGAGGCTGCTGCCAAGTTCGTGAATCTGAACCCTTTTCATTTCTGCAAAACCTTCAAGAAGCTCACCGGGCGGACGTTCATCGATTATGTGAATTTCTGCCGAATGGATGAGGCACAGCGCCTGCTGCTGGAGACGGGCCTGACGATTACCGAGATCTCAGGCCGGGTCGGCTGCGACAATCCGAATTACTTCACCAAGCTGTACAAGCAGTACAAGGGTCTGACCCCTTCCCAGGCACGAAAGCAGGAGTAAACCCAAGTGGGAGCTCCGGCCGACCATCAGGCTTACGTGGCGTGCACAGTCCAATTGTGATCGGTTTTTCGGCTATATTTGGCTCGCACGCCTTCCCGGCCTGTCCGGCAGCAGCCAAAAAACACCGCTGGCCACTCAGCAGCCAGCGGTGTTTCTCAATCTTCAGCTCACATCTCGGATATGGGAACCCAGCGCCGCTGCTCAATCGAACGGTCGACCGCTTCCAGCACCGCCTGGCATTTCACGCCATCGTTGAAGTTCGGCTCCGGCTGGCGGCCTTCCTCAATGGCATTCGACAGCTCCAGCATCTCGTGAATGAACGTATGCTCGAATCCGATCGTATGGCCCGGCGGCCACCAGGCTTCCGCATAATCATGGGACGGATCGGTGGCGAGCACACGGCGGAAGCCCTGCACATCCTCGTCATCCGAGGTCAGATAGACCTCCAGCTCATTCATCCGTTCAAAATCAAACTTCACACTGCCCAGGCTGCCGTTAATCTCGAAAGAGTTAGTCGAGCGGTGTCCGGCGGCGAAGCGTGTCGCCTCGAAGCTGCCCAATGCACCACCCGCGAACTTCGCCAGGAACAAGGTCGCATCGTCCACGGTTACCGGACCGCGCGGCGCATCCTTGCCTGCCTTGGCACTGAGACCGGTCATCTCCGTAGCCAGCGGACGCTCCTTGACGAAGGTCTCGCTCATGCCGATGACCTCCTGCACATCTCCGACCAGGAAATGAGCCAGATCGATCAGATGCGCCCCCAGATCACCATGCGATCCCGAGCCTGCAATCTCCTTCTGAAGTCTCCAGACCAGCGGGAATTCCGGGTCAAGAATCCAGTCCTGCAGGAACCACGCGCGGAAATGATAAATTGTGCCCAACCGTCCGCTCTCGATCAGACGCTTCGCCAGACGCACCGCCGGGGAGAAGCGGTAGTTGAAGCCAATCATATGGGCAATGCCTGCGGCTTCCGCAGCCGCAAGCATCTCGCGGGAATCCTCCAGATTCAGCGCCAGCGGCTTCTCGCAGAAGATATGCTTGCCTGCGGCCGCGGCCGCCAGAGCAATCTCTTTATGAGCATCGCTTGGCGCATTAATATCAACCAGATCAATATCCTCGCGGGCGATCAGCTCTTTCCAGTCGGTCACACTCTCCGACCAGCCAAGCTGTGCTGCCGCTTCTTGTACAGCTTCCTCATTGCGTCCGCAGATGACCGACATTTGCGGCTTGACGGCCTTGGGGAAGAACATCGGCAGACTGCGGTAAGCGTTGCTGTGGGCCTTGCCCATGAATTTATAACCTATCATTCCAATGCGCAGCTGTTTCATTTGGTGCCTCCTCACTGAATAGACTACTCAATGTACACGCATACATTTTCTCATTCAGGCTGCGCTTAAGTCAAATCCCTTATTGCCGGACATTCTGAACTGCCTTACATAACCTCCAGCAAAAAAACGCCCCTGCTGCCAAAAGGCAGCAAGGGACGCTTTATGTCTATAGCAGTATCATTATCATTAACTGCCCATGTTGTAGAACTTAGCAAGCCCGCCCTCTGAAGTTTCGCGGTAACGGCTGTTCATATCGATGCCAGTCTCGTACATGGTCTGTACAACCAGATCAAAGGATATTTTACGGGTACCAGACAAGAACTTAGCCAGACTCAGCGCATTGATCGCCCGCATCGCACCGACAGCGTTCCGCTCAATGCAAGGGATCTGCACCAGTCCGTTAATCGGATCACAGGTTAACCCCAAGTGGTGCTCCATCGCCACCTCCGCCGCATACTCAATCTGGTCAATCTCCATCCCGGACAGTTCAGCCAGTGCAGCCGCTGCCATAGAGCAAGCTGTGCCCACCTCCGCCTGGCAGCCGCACTGAGCGCCGCTGATCGAGGCGTTATGCTTGACCAGATTGCCAATGAGCCCGCCGACGGCCAGTGCCCGGAGAATCCGTTCATCCGGGACCTGCAGCTTCTCCTGCATATAACGGAGCGAGGCGGGCACAACACCGCAGGCCCCGCAGGTTGGAGCCGTTACGACCGTGCCGGCGGCCGCATTCTGTTCGTTGACGGCAAAAGCGTACGCGCTGACGATCCGGTTTTCCCGAGTCTCCGGGCTCTCATCCTCAGTCCCCTGATGATACAGATATTTCGCCTTGCGTTCGACATTCAGACCACCCTCCAGAATGCCTGTGACAGACAGCCCTTCGTCGATCGACCGCTTCATCGCTTCCCAGATGCCTTGGAGGAACTCCCAGATCGATGTGCCTTCACGCTGCTCAACGTAATCGCTTAGGCGGATATGATTCGCTTTACAATAGGCGCTAATCTCGGCAAAGCTGTTCTCCGGGTAGACATCAGGTCCCCGCGTCTCCTCCCGCCCATCAATCACGATCTCCCCGCCGCCGATACTGGCAACACGCATGGAGGCTGTTTGCTGACCGTCTTGGTAAGCAAACAAATCCATTGTATTGGGATGAGGCAGATCAAAGTCAGGCTGTGGAACAAATTGAACCTCCGTCCGGACTGGATAGAGTGCCCGAATAATGGCCTTGTCCGTCATATGGCCTTTGCCTGTTTTGGCAAGAGAACCATAGATCAACGCTTTGAACTGGTCTGCGTCTTCATTTTCTGCTTTGAAGATTCCGGCCGCCTTCTCCGGCCCCATGGTATGGGAGCTGGACGGTCCGCTGCCAATCTTAAATAGCTCAGTCAACGATCTCATAGCACCCTCATCCCTTCTAAGTTGTCTTTGGCTTAAGATTTCCTCCTGCGGCCTGATCAGGCTTATTACCCATTTCTCTGAAAACGTTCCTTGAGCTTCATCAGCCGCTCATGAATCCCCTCTTCATCAATAGCCATGTCAACCAATTGGTGAGTAAGCTGGAGACCCTGATTCTCTGCAAAAGCTTGTTTCCACGGGTGCGACACAATTGAATGCGTAAGATGTCTTGTAGAGAGGGGTGCCTGCATGATCTTTTCTGCCAGCTCCCATGCCCGTGGAAGAAGCAGTTCATGAGGCAGCACCTCACTGACCAAACCGAGATCTAATGCCTCTTGAGCATTAATGTTCAACCCCGTGTATGCATAGTATGCCGCTTTCTTGGTTCCCAGTATCCTTTGAAGGGCCAGAACGATTCCATCTCCAGGCGGTACACCGCCCAGATAATGGGCATCGAAGAACGCTGTGTCTTCCGTACAAATGGTAATATCACAAAGTGTTCCCAGTTGCCAGTGTGCGCCTGTGCCATTGACCGCCCCGATCGTGGGGATGTCAAGGCAATGAACCATATTTTCAATCATTCGGAGTGATTCATGGTACATTTCCAGCTTCCGGCGATTCGGCCAATCCATGAATTTCGTATTCCAGACCTCAGGATTGCCTGTCTGCCACAGCTCTCCTGTCCCTGTAAGGATCATGACCTCATTCTCAGGATCACGGCCAATATCTGACCATACATGACCATATGCCGCTTGAACCGGCCAGTCGAATTGTAAAGGTCCCCCGTCAGTGTGCATACGCACTTCGAGGATACCGCCGCGGCGGGTCATGAGGAATAAGTCCTTGTACTTCTCCGAGTATTCTTCGAGCCGGGTAGGTCCCGTCATCTTTCTATTGAACATCGTTGCCCATCAGGCGTCCCTGCATTTTCTTCAGCCGCTCCAGCGCTCCTTCTTCATCAATGGCCATGTCGTACATCTGGTGGGCAAGCTGGAATCCCTGATCGGCGACCAGAGCCTGCTTCCATGGCCGGGAGATAATGGAGTGAGACAGATGTCTCGTTGAACGCGGTGCCTGCATGATCATCTCCGCAAGCTCCCAAGCGCGTGGAAGAAGCTTTTCGCGGGGCAGCACTTCACTGACAATACCCAGATCCAAGGCGGTCTGACCATTGATATTCTTGCCGGTGTAGGCGTAATAGGCTGCTTTTTTGAAACCGATCATGCTCTGCAGTGTAAGCAGCATTCCATCTCCCGGAGGCGTGCCTCCCAGATAATGCGGATCGAAAAAGTCAGCGTCTTCCGTACAAATGGTAATATCACAGAGCGTTGCGAGTTCACAGTGCGTTCCCGGCCCGTTGACCGCCCCGATAGTCGGAATGTCAATGCAGAAGATCAGATTCTCAAGCAGTCTCAGTGATTCATGATACTGTTCGAGCTTCTTTTGCTTCGGCCAATCCATGAATTTCGTATTCCAGACCTCAGGATCGCCAATCAACCATTTATCCCCGGTTCCCGTAATAATCATGACTTCGTTCTCAGGGTCACGGCCAATATCTGACCAGGCATGAGACCAGGCGGTATGGGCTTCCCAATTGTGCTTGTACGAACCTCCGTCCGTGTGAAGACGTACTTCAAGGATTCCGTCACGGCGGGTCATTAACAGGAATTCCTTGTATTTCTCCGAATACTCTTCGAATTTGGTGGGTCCAATCATACGTCTCTCTGTCATTGTAATTCCTCCTAAGTTTGGTTTAGAGCTTAACTGTTACTTTCAAGCCAGTCTCTGGCAAAAGCTGCGTAAGCCGCAGCCCCTCTATGAAGCACCTCATCCGAGAACATCGTCTTAGGATGGTGTACAGGGTAACTATAGCCTTCTTCGGCATTGCCTGCGTTAAGAAACACTGTGGTACTTGGCACCGCCTGTGAGACAAAGGCGAAGTCTTCCGAGCCCATTAATTTGCCGCCGGGTACCAGCTCAGTTATACCGATATAGGAGCCGGCCCCAAAGGTATTTGCAATCGAAGCCCTCATTTGCTCATTAAGTCCGCCATCCGTTTTCACTTCAGGACAACCCCGCGTATAGATCACTTCCATTTTTGCCTGAAAAGTATCTCCGATCCCTGCGGTAATTGCGCGGATACGGGCTTCCACTTTATCCCGCAATGCGGTGTTAAATGTGCGCACGCTGCCTTTCAATCTGGCCGTATCGGGAATCACGTTGTTCGTAGTTCCGCCTTCCATCACGCCTATGGTAAGCACTGCATTATCAATCGGCGAAATTTCCCGGCTGAGGATGCCCTGCAGTGCCAGATGTAGATGAGCAGCCACATTTAAGGGGTCCACTGCGGCCTCGGGCATAGCGCCATGTGAGCCTCTCCCCCGGATGATGATTTCGAACCAATCCGAAGAAGCAGAGATCGCTCCACCTTCCTCAGGCACTACAAATTGTCCGACAGGAAGCGGCATTCCGGTCAACACATGAAGCATCATGGCGGCATCCACCTTGGGATTGCCCAAAATTCCATGCTCTAGCATCATATTTGCCCCGTGCAGCGTCTCCTCACCCGGCTGGAACATAAGCTTAACCGTCCCGCGAAGCTGCGCTTCATTAGCCTTTAGGATCTCTGCAGCTCCCAGCAGCATGGAAGTATGCATGTCATGCCCACAGGCGTGCATATTTCCATTCAACGACGCGTAAGAAAGCTCCGTTTCCTCCGAAATGGGCAAAGCGTCCATATCCGCACGGATCAGAACCACCTTCCCTTCCTGCCGTCCGCCAATCGTAACGGTTAGCCCTGATTCCCCTACAGGAACGGGATTAAGCCCCATCGACTCCAACTTCTCTTTTACGTAGGCCGTGGTTCTGGGCAAACTTAAATCAAGCTCTGGAATCGTATGAAGATGATGCCTGTACGTGACCATTTTGTCCTGCAACTGCTGGGCCATACTCATTAAGTCTCCAGCTTCTCCAATCACAATGAACATCTCCCGCAACATAAATTAAATGAACGTTTAGTTAGAGTAAATCTTACCCCCTTTACATTTTAGGACTTTTTAAGAACACTTTCATCGTACTGGCATTTTCATTCGCTGTCAAGAGATATTAAGACATTTTAAGAACGTTATTTCAGCGGCTGCCGGAACATTGTAATATCACATTTATTGTGATATAACTCTTTTGATTGCACTGTTCATGAAAGGAATCTATTATGAAAATCAAGCTGGGTATTATCACGCCAGAGTCCCATATGGATTATTTCCACGCTATTGAAGAAGAAATGCGGCCCCTATGCCAGTTCCGCTTCCTTACCATCAGCAACTTCCGGGAAACCACAGACATTTATCTCAAAAACCTGGATTCGGTGGATGGATTTGTGATCAGCGGAAGGATGCTTTACGAGGCCATCGACAAGGAATGCCTGGACGATAAGGTCCCTGTTCACATTTTGCATGATGATGAGAACCTGCTGTACAGGGAGCTTTTCCGGCTGCTGGTTACAGAACCTGAACTTGATATCTCCCGGATCTATGTGGATTATGCGTATATCATCGAGTCCTTCAGCGAATTCCAGCAGTACCTGACTCATGAAGTAAAGCCCGTTAGCAGCGGAGATCTGCTGGAGCGGGTGGAGAGCATGCTGGAGAACCATATCACGCTGTGGGAAGAGAAGAAGATCGATCTGTCCATTACGGCGTTTGGCCACTTTGTTCCAGAACTCCAAAAGCACGGCGTCAAATATATCTTAATCCGGCCCACTTTGGAGAGCGTTAAAGAGACCATCAGCGAAATCATCAACGAAATTACCATCCTTAAGCTTAAGAACCAGAGGGCAGTGGTTGCGTGTTTATCGGTCCAAAAGGATCAGCAGTCCTCCGAAGAGGAGCTTCATGAACTGAAAGTCCTGGTCGGCAATTTTCTGCGCAGCATGAATCTGGCAGACACGGCCCAAATCTCAGAAGGCTATGTCAGACTGTACACCACCTACGGAAATTTCATGCGAATCACCGCTAACGCGCATCACTGCAGCCTCCTGGAGTATCTGGAGGATCGCATACAGGGCAAGGTGAAGATCGGGTGGGGCTCGGGGCATGAATATTTTCAAGCGAACGTCAACGCCACCAAGGCTCACCGACAGGCGGAAGCCTATACGGGCAGTTCCAGCTTTTTCATAGACGAGAATCAGACGGTTGCCGGCCCCATGCGGAGCATGAATGTCATTCAGTTCTCTGAACAGGGGGACCCGGAAATTATTGCACTCGCCAAAACCATCGGAATCAACAACATCAACCTGCAAAAAATCATATCCTACGCAGAAATTATGAGGACCAATAAACTATCCTCTGAGGATGTTGCGGAGTGTCTGTCCATGACCGTCAGAGGTGCAAACCGTATCCTTAACAAAATTGAAGAAAGTAAACAAGTGCAAACGGTATTTGAAAAACGGGACAACAGCAAAGGGCGGCCCAAAAAATACTACGAGCTGTTGTTTCTCGACAATGAAGGACGCAAATTAAGCAAATGATGCGCGGATGACCATGAGAAAAAGGCATGTTTTCAGTTTCGAAAACATGCCTTTTGTGCGCTTATTAACCAAGTCCAATCACTTCCTGGGTGGATGCATCCTATTCGGTAGATTAGCTATTAGCATTCACCCAGCTCTGTACATGCTGCAAGAACCGCCGCGTGGCAGGTGAAGCATATTTCATGGAGTTGACCGCGATGCCGAGGGAACGGAAGCTGCGTTCCTCCAACTCCAGCATGGCTACACGCTCATGCTGGAACCCGGTGACCAGCTCCGGGAGGATGCTGATGCCCAGGCCTTTTTCCACCATGGCAATAATCGCATAATCGTCCCCTGCCGAGAACTTGATATTCGGCTTAATTCCGGCCTTCTCCAGCACCCGCTGCACATCATAATCCGAACCTGGCTTCGGAATGATGAAGTCCTCGTAGGCGATCTGAGCCAGCGGCATATGAGGCGCCTTGCTCAGCGGATGGTCCAGCGGAAGAATCGCCAGCATCCGGTCCTGCTTAAGCGGAATGACTTCGAACCTCTCCCTTGTCGGTAATGAGAGGAAGCCGCAATCCACCACCCCGGCCTCGATCCACTGCTCAATCTCCAGATATCCGCCCTCCATCAGCTTGAACTTAATGTAAGGATATTCCCGGCGGAACTGCTTGATCATATCCGGCAGCCAATGGACAGAGACACTCGTGAAGGTACCTATCGTAATTGTCCCTGTCTCCAGACCGTGAATATCCGCCACCTGCTGTTTGAGCTGCTCATTCCAGTTGAGGATCTCCCGGATGGGCTGCATCACCTGCTCCCCGTTCACTGTCAGCTTCACACCCGAACGGCTGCGCACCAGCAGCGGGAATCCGAATTCATTCTCCAGGCTGTTCAGCGTGTGGCTGATGCCGGATTGGGTGAATCCCAGCACCTCTGCGGCCCTGGTCAGACTGCCCAGCTCCACCACTTTCAGGAACACTTCATACTTAATCAGGCTCATGTCCCATCTCCTCACTTATCATGAGAATTACTCATGTATCTTATGATAAACATTCAGTTACCTTATGTATTCGAGCGTATTATACTATATTTACTTGAAATAAAGAAGGATGATGAATGAATGAAGCCGCTTAAGGCCGAGCTAATGCTCATTGTAGTAACACTGTTCTGGGGCTCTTCCTACCTGTTCATGAAGCTGGGACTGGGTACACTGGGAGAGTTCAACCTGATCGCACTGCGCTTCGGGCTGGCCTTCATCCTGGCGGGGCTGTTGTTCCGCAAAAGGCTGCGAAGTGTGGATGCCAGAACCTTGAAATACGGTGCCTTGCTCGGCTTCCTGCTGCTAGGCGTATTCACCTGTATCACCTTCGGCCTGAAGACGACCACGACCTCAAATGCCGGATTTCTAGTTGCTCTGACCGTTGTGTTCGTTCCGATGCTGGAGGTTCTGGTCTTCCGCAAAAAAGTCGCGCCCCCGCAGATCTTCGGCTCTGTTCTCGCTATCAGCGGCATCGGGCTGCTTACGCTTAATGGCTCGCTGCAGGTCCGGCCCGGTGATCTGCTCTGCATCTTGTCCGCCGTTTTCTATGCGGTGCAGATCCTGGTTACAGGCCGGGCGGTCAAGACCAGTGACTCGCTGAATATTGGCATCCTGCAATTAGGCTTCGCCGGGGGCTATGCCCTGATTCTATCGGCTATCTTCGAGACGCCTTCGCTCCCGTCCACCCTTCCGGGCTGGATCGCCATTCTGGCTCTGGGGATCTTTTGCAGCGCCTGCGGGTTCATCCTGCAGCCGGTGGCCCAGAAGTACACTACACCGACCCGTACCGGTCTGATCTTCGCGCTTGAACCCGTGTTCGCCGCCTTCTTCGGCTACTGGTTCGTACATGAGCAGCTCTCGCTCCAGGGCTACACCGGCGCAGCGCTGGTGCTGCTAGGCATCCTGGCCTCCGAGCTGCTGGGTAAGCTGCATTTGGTGGCGCCGGCGAGGATGCTGAAGAAGCGGCGGGCGCATCTGTAGCCCAGCCGCGGGAGATAGGGGGAGGCAGCCTGCGTTAGTCAAACATCCGGCGAATTTGGGGGCATCCCGCCTATTCTAGTGCATTAGTGCACCTTATTTATTCCTTTAGCCCGCATCTGGCATATTCTGGTGCACAAGTGCTCTTCATTTGCTCCTTTTGCCCGCATCCCTCGAATTCAGGTGCACTAATGCCCTTCATTTGCTCCTTTAGCCTACTTCCCGCGTATTCTGGTGCACTAGTGCACCTCATTCTTCTACCTTTAGGCTAGAGCCGCTCCACGCACCATCGTTCCCCCAATTGTATTCGGTTTTCCGCATACGTTAGGCCCAGGTTACTTGGCTGCTGCACATTGTGTTCGGTTTTCTGCATACATTCAGCCCACACACTCCCGTACCTGCCCTATCTGTTCGGTTTCGCCTACATTTAGCCCCTGCACCTTCACACCATCCTATTTTACTCGATTTTTCGCATACCTCCTCCCCGCACCCAACGCCCCTCTTCTAACACACCACCCTCCCCCGCATCATTCATTGAGAACAACAAAAAACGTCCCCCGCCATCAGGCAGTCAGGGACGCTCTTTGTATGTCTATAACGTTTGTCTACAACTTGTATCCATAACAGTTATCTCCGATTAATGCCCCATCATCATCGCGGCATCCGTCTGCTGTTCTTCAGGAGATGGCGCAGCACCGGATGCTTTCGGACGGCGCAGAATCAGACTGAGGACCACTCCGGCCACGGCGATGCAGCCCGAGAGGAAGAAGACATCCCCGAAGCCCTGTACGGCAGCGGCAAGAGGGTTGCTTCCGGCGGTCATCGCGCCCATATGCACGGCAATCTGGCTGGTCAGGTACCCGGTCATGCCCGCAACAGCGAACGAGACCACGACCTGCTGGGCAGCGGCGGTAAGCGGAGTGACCCGGTTCACCCATTCACGCGGCGCAGAGTTCAGGACATGAGTGTTGACCGGCATCATCGACAGACCCATGCCAAGGCCCATCATAACCAGAGACAGTATAATAACCGGAAGACTGGTGTCTACGGTAACTCCTGAGAGCAGGAACAACGCAGTGGATATAATACTGAGGCCTACGAATACCAGCGGACGCGCCCCGATCCGGTCGAACAGGCGGCCGCCCAGCGGCATCCCTACTCCGGAAGCCAGCGCCTGGGGAAGCAGGATCAGACCCGTCTCAAGCGGCGTGTAATTTCGGATCTGCTGAAGATACAATGGAACGAACAGCATGGAGCCGAACAATGCCGCCTGTGTGACCCAGGACAGAATAATCCCGCGCGTGAAGTCCGAGGAACGGAAGACGCGCAGCTCCAGCAGCGGATGCTTCTGCAGCAGTTCAACAATAACAAAGATCACCAGCGCGACACCGCCAACCGACAAGCCTACGATGGCTCCGGTTGAAGTCCAGCTCTCCCCGCCGCCCTGATTGACGCCATAAGCCAGCATCGAGAACGCGAGCGGGGCCAGAATGATCCCAAGGATGTCGAGGTGGGCTCTTCCCTTTTTCTCGGTCACCGGCAAATATTTGAGGCCCAGAATAATACCTACAATACCAATTGGCAGGTTAATCAGGAAAATCCAGTGCCAGCTCACATACTCCACCAGCCAGCCCGAAAGAATCGGTCCGAGGGCCGGGGCCAGCAGCATAGGGATACCAAGCATCCCCATGATTGAGCCTCTGCGCTCCACCGGAGCGAGCCGGAAGACCATCGCCATCCCGATCGGAGCAACCATACCGCCGCCAAGACCTTGAATGACGCGGAACAGGACCAGCTGCCCCGAGGTCTGGGCTACAGAGCATAGCACAGAGCCAAGGACGAACATGGCAATCGTCGTAAGGAACACCTGCTTGGAGCCGAAGCGGTCCGTCATATAGCCTGCCAGCGGAATTACAGCGGCGAGCGCCAGCGTGTAGCCGGTAATCGCCCATTGCACGGTCTTCAGATCTGTATTGAAATATTGCACCAGATTCGGAACGGCCACGTTGACCGCGGTACTGTCCAATATAACCATGATCATGCCGACAATAATCGCCAGCAGCGGCGGCAGTATAGCTCTCAGCGAGAACGGCGCCTCTGCGGCGGCGGTGTTACTTGGATTCATAGGTTTTGACATTCTCTTGTCCACTCTTTTCTCTATTCATGTTTAGTTATACTTGTGAAAATAAAGCTCAAACAATCCGTCAATCTGCTCCTCCAGCGGGGCCAGCTTGAAGATCTGCTGAAGATCCTCCCGCTCCTTCGGGAAACTGCTCACCATAATCACCGGGAAGACAATCGCCCCGTAGATCTGCATATTCATCATCATGAGTTTATCGCGGTCCTGTTCTCCGGTAATCTCCCCAAGTGCGTCCAGAATCCGCTCAATCCGCATCAGCTTGGAATATTTCGCATATTCATCGTGGGAGCCCATAATATGATGCCGCTGGTCAAGCATCTGCCGGGCCATCCCGGGATATCGATTGAGATTGACAATGTACCGCGTGAAGAACAGCTTCAAGCGCTCTTTTGGCGGCAAAGATGTATCCTCCAGGATCTTAAAGGCATCGTCAAAAGTCGCCATAAGCTGCTTCACCGCATCGCCGAACAGCTTCTCCTTGGAGCCATAGTAGTAGTTCACCAGTGCCAGATTGGTCTCTGCCCTCGCTGCGATACTGCGCAGGGTGATGCAGCGGAATCCGTCCTCACGGATTAAGTCCACGGTGGCATCCAGAATAATCTGCTTCGTATCTTTATTCGTATCTCTATCTGAAGAATCAGCGTTGTTGCCCAATTTAACCATAATGCAGCTTGTCGCCCTCCTCTGTCACAGAATCTTAATCAATGATCTAATCAATGATTTAAACATTGTTTAATTCGAATTTAAAATTACTCTCTTTACGGCATTCTGTCAACAGAAATATAAAGGGAGAATTCCTGCAGCTGTACTTAAGCCGTGGAATTCTCCCTTGGGAGTGAGGTTATGTTTTATATGAACCTAGGGTTGGGACGGGCTGGCCAATACTTCACTTGCTGCCTGAACTGGCGTAAGTGTCAGCTTGGTGAGCTTGCCGGAAGCACCCAGCTCCAGGGTCAGCACGGCCTCCGCTTTGGTGAAGGACAACACGCTGACAATCGTAATCGTTCCGTCCTGCTGTGTGCTTGTGGTCGACTTCACACCAAAATAGCTGGCCGAAGGCAGGTTGATCCCCTCCCAGCTTTGCTGGAGCACCGGAAGAGAAGCGGGGTCTGCATCCTTGGCGAAGTACCGCTCATAGAGCTCTGGATAGTTGCCGTTAGCCAGCAGACCTGCTACAGCGCCTGCCATTACCTCCGGTGTGTATACTTCAATCTGGCCGGTTGCCAGATTATAGGAAGTGACTAACCCGATCGCTGCAAAAAAAGACAGCGGCACGTACGCCTTTTTTTGTTTTAACTCAATGCCGCCTGTATAAGGTACTTTGTTCTTACCGTCCAGCACAAGCTCCTGACCGGACAGTCTGAACTGAATACTCTCCTGAAACCGTTCCAGCAGGAACGTTCCCGTTGCTCCGCTGAAGGTGACCTTGTACTTGAGGGCTAGGGCCATCTCCCGCAGCGGGAGCATGGTCTCCGTTCCGTTGGTATAGGCCGATGCCCCACCCGTCTGCAGCTCCTGGCCGTTCACGATAATCCGCAAGCTGCTAGCGGCTTTAACATTATAACTGGTCAATACACCTGCTCCTGCTGCAAATAACATTACACTAAGGAATACGGCTACGATTCTTTTGAACAAAATCGATCCCACCTCTCCTATATTCGAATATTATGCACGCATGCTTCAGAGATTAACCTTACATTATACATTAACCGTTCTGCACAGCTGTGGAACAGCCCTCACTCCACTGGGAAGTTAAAATATTGCTTCGGATAAGGCTCCTTGATCAGTGTGAAATGCCACCACTCCTTGACATACGGCTTGAAGCCCTGCTTCGTCATCGCATCCTTCAGGAGCTTGCGGCTCTCATGCTGGGTACTGCTGATGAGCGTAGTGTTATAGTAAGAGATTTCACCGAAAAAATCATAAGGACTGCCCATATCCACCAGCTTGCCTGTGCTCCGGTGTGCCAGTGTCAGGTCGATGGTGCTGCCCCGGGAGTGCCCCGATTTCTTGGCGATGAAGCCCAGCTTGAACAAATTGCGCTTGTCCAGCTTAGGATAATACTGCGGCTTCATCTTCAGATCGGCAGCATCCTGCGACCAGCGCACGAAGTGATTGACAGCTTGCTGCGGACTGTACGCGTCATAGATTCTCAGGATATAGCCCTTCTGCTCCAGATCCTCGCTAACCTTCTTCAGTGCAGCAGCAGCAGTCTTCGTGAAAATCGCGAGCGGTGCCTTATACCCGTCCACCTTGGTGCCGGTGAAATTATTCTCACTATAATAACGGATCTCATATTGCGCCGACGGAATCACCTCATCCAGATAGACAAACCCGCCGGGGAGATTGTTTTTCTTCACAACTGTACTTGAGGTAAACGGTGTCTCAGGAGTCACGGGTGCCGCTGCAGCCGTTGTCCCTGCGCCCAGAAGTACAGCCCCGCTAACAAAAAACGCACTTAGCAGTACTCCGAGTCTTGTGCCTGTATATCGCAGCTTGTTCACAATGCTTACTCCTCACCTGCCTTATCCCATATTTACCCTTCCAGTATACGGTGCAGCCACAGGAAGAGTCTATAGCGAAGATGGAGCTTGCCCCGCTGGAAGCATATCTTTGCGCCGGTATACCCCCATCAGCAGCCCGGCAGCAGCGAACTCAGTGAAGACATGCTGCCCGTAGCTCAGGAACGGGAACGGTATGGACACAAGCGGCATTCTGCCGCTTAGTATAGACAGGCCATACAGTATGCGGATCGAGAGCATCAGGGTCAGCGCAAGGATCAGCATCCGGCCATAGGTATCGCTGACTGCGCGGGCGTAGGCGACCATTTTCAGCACAAACCAGCAGGTTAACCCAAGGAGCACCAGCCCCCCGGCCCAGCCGAAGGTTTGAATCAGGTACACCGGAAAAAGGTCCGTATACGGAAACATCAAACGTTCTTCCGCCCCTCTATAGCCCATTCCCTGTCCACTCCAGCCAGCGGAGGTTAGGGTGTTGTGAATGACACTATTCAGGTAGCCAGCGCCCGTATCTCCTTGATCGGCCTGAAATGCCGCGATGAGCGGCTCCCGCAGATACCGTTGGTTCCACATATAGATTGCCCCGCCTGTTACAGAAATTACACCCATGACCGCACCTGTAATCCAGCGGCGTGTCATCCAGACATAGAGCGTAAGGGATACTGCCAGATAGAGAATCAGTTCAGAAAAAACGGGGATTACCGCATAAATCACGGCCGGCAGCAGCAATAACGATATTTCCGCCAAATCTCTCGTTCGTCCGCCCCAGGACTTCATGAAGCTCTGCCTGTTCCAGATCCCTGCCAGAGCAACCACGAACACATATGGACTGTATCCGATCACATCGAACGGAAATCTCAGAACACTCACATACCGGGCAGTACCATTAATCATATCCATACCCAACAACAGGCTGATAATGATCGCCATTAAGGTAGCACCATAGATCAATCCCGAGGCTCTTTGCACATGCTTGAAATTGATAAAATACATGATGGCCATTACCGCGATCCCAAGAACGATGTATACGGACTGGCGCAGCATAAGAGCATCAGGAATCGGGGAGTCTGCAAACTCCGCTTCCACAGCTGCCATCCCCAGCAGACTAACCGCCGACAACAATATTACACCCGCCAGCAGCCCCCAGGGAATGCGCGGTTTATGAATCTGGTGTAGCTCTCTGCCGACAAGCTGCGGGTCACCCATTTGCGTAATCGCATACCGCTGTGCCTCTTCTTCGGAAGCACCAAGCTCCAGCCGCTCCGTCACCAGGTCGGCGAAATGCCCGCTTAGCTCGTCCCGGATTTCACTGTGCATCCCTTTGGCTCTGACCTCGGCACATACATTATTCAGATAACGCTCCAGCTCATTCTTTCCCTGCTCCATCATCCGCTGCCCTCCCCCAGTACGGTATCGACGGCACCCTTGAACAGCGCCCATTCCGCCTTCTTCTCCTTCAGCTTCTGCTTGCCCTCATCCAGTAGCCGGTAATACTTGCGTCTGCGTCCGTCTACCTCCATCCAATACGCTTCTACCCAGCGTTCACTCTCCATCGCATGGAGAATCGGGTAGAGCGTCCCCTCCTTCAGCGCAAAAACCCCCTGCGAGCGCTGTTCCAGCTCCTTAATCAGCTCATACCCATACAGCGGCCTGTCCAGCAGCAGGGTGAGAATCATAGTTCCTGTGCTTCCCTTCAGCATTTCTTTGCTGACCTTCATCGGCGTTCCCTCCTGTTTGTTTCGCCTATACCTCGTTAATCTATGCTTAATATACAATATTGACCAGATGAAGTCCAGCCTCCCCGGCAAACTATTGTAGAAATGTACATTAATAAACACGAAAATAAACACGAAGAAACCTCTCCCGCCAAATGGTTGCCCATTTTACCAAGGAGAGGTCCTTATTCAAAAGCAGATTAATTAATGCATCGAAGCCTGAGTCTTGTGGGAAACGATGACACGCTTAAGGAAGAACGCAATCACCAGACCTACAATAGCCATGACCATGCCGAAGATGAAGGCATTCTGCACGCCATGAGTGAAGGCTCCGACGATATTCATCGGATCGCCCGGGTTAGTGACGGTCTGCATGTAGCTTTTGGAACCGGAGGTCATGATGCTTACCGCCAGCGCTGTACCAATCGCTCCCGCAACCTGCTGGAGTGTGTTCATAATGGCTGTACCATGCGGATAGTATTCCAGCGGAAGCTGATTGATGCCGTTCGTCTGTGCGGGCATCATTATCATGGAGATTCCGATCATCAGCACACTGTGAAGCACGATTACGAAGACAACAGTGGACGTAGCTGTAATCCCTGAGAAGAACCACAAGGAGATTGCGACCAGCACCAGTCCAGGGATAACCAGCCATTTCGGACCGTATTTGTCGAACAGGCGTCCCATAACCGGCGACATCAGGCCGTTGATAATTCCGCCCGGCAGCAGCAGCAGTCCTGCCTTGAAGGCCGAATACCCTTGTCCCTGTTGCAGATACATAGGAAGAATCAGCATCGAGGAGAGAATGACCATCATACAGATGAAGACCATCAACACCCCTACCACGAACATCGGGAACTTGAAGGCGCGCAGATCAATCATGGGCTGCTTCATCGTCAACTGGCGGATGCAGAACAGAACAAGTGAAACCGCACCGATCACGATGGCGATGATGACCTTCGGACTTCCCCAGCCTTCCGCTTCGCCAGCGCTGCTGAATCCGTAGACAATGCCGCCGAAGCCGAAGGACGACAGGATAATTGACAGGACATCAATCCTCGGCTTAGTGACTTCCGTGACGTTCTGCATGAAGAGAATTCCGCTGAGCAGAGCGATGACCAGGAACGGCAGGGACAGCCAGAAAATCCAGTGCCAGCTCAGACCCTCAATCAGCAGACCGGCAATCGTAGGTCCAATCGCCGGGGCAACCATGATCACCAAGCCGATAAGTCCCATCGCCGCCCCTCTTTTCTCAGCGGGAATGATGATTAGAATGGTGTTGAACATCAGCGGCAGGAGTAGTGCGGTTCCCATGGCCTGCACCACTCTCGCGGTGAGCAGAAACTCGAAATTCGGTGATATCGCTGCAAGAAACGTGCCCAGTATGGAGAAACATAGGGCAGCGACGAACAGCTGTCTTGTGGTGAACCACTGTAGCAGCAGTCCAGAGATTGGAACCAGAATGCCCAGCGTCAGCAGATAGGCGGTAGTCAGCCACTGCGCCGTCGATGGTGTGATTTGCAGGACATTCATCAGATCGCTTAAGGCTACATTTAGGGCGGTCTCACTGAACATGCCGATGAAGCCGGCAATCAGCAGGGAGATCAGAATGGGTAAAGTCTTGAATTGCCGGGGCTCGCTTGGCCCCTTGTCAGTCATAGTTGCGTTCACTCTCGTATCCTCCTGATATGTGTATAATCTCTCTCTAGGGTCTTGCGTCTTACGGTTATGCCAGTATTGCCGGAATGCACTCTGCTGCCGCCGCCAGCGGCTGAATATTTCTGCAGGTCAACGCCTGGAGCAGCGCTCCCTCGAACAAGGAGACCACCACAGAGGCTTTGCAGCCTGCCGTTTCTTCCTCTACCCCCTCCCGGATCAGACGCTCCGCTATGATATCCTGCCAACCCCTGAAGACACACTGGCAAGCGGTGCGCAGTTCATGGCTGACGCAGGAGGTCTCCACGGCCACCCAGAAGCTGAACGGAACGAGTCCTTCAAAAGAGGATTTCTCCGCTTCATCTGCCATAGACAGAATGAAATTCTGCACAGCCTGAGCCGGCGCCGCTTCACTCTCCATATATTGACGCAATAAATGGGCTACCTCTTCACTGGTCCGGTTAATGCAGGTCAATGCCAGCTCCTCTTTGCCGTGGGGGAAATAATAATACAAGGAACCCTTGGGCGATTCGCTGTCTCTGATAATCTGATTCAGACCGGTAGCATGGTAACCCTGTGTAAAAAACAACCTGGAAGCCGTATCCACAATGGCTTCACGTGCATTGTGCTTGTTCGACAAGCGGGACACTTCCTTATCCTGACGATCCAACGATTATAACAATTGGTCTACATAATAAAACCACAAAAAAACGCCTATTGTCAATGGATAATAATTTCAAATTTAAATTTTTCGAGAATCCATGGTGATATGAAATTGGTTACTAAGGTTTAGCGAGGTTCATTTTCGGCGGGATATATCCGAGTTGCCTGCCCATTTTTACAATTTGTCCTCTATGATGAAATTCGTGGGTGATGGTGTGCGTAAATAACCATAATTCGGTTAACTCTACACTGTCACTCTGCCAGGATGCGGTAATGGCAGGATCCCATTTGATTTTAAAATCATTTAGAAATTCATAAACCAGTTCATCCGTGTTCTTAAAAATTTCACGCATTTTCTCTATATTGTCAACGGATTCCGGGTTCACTTTGGGAAGTGATTTACCAAGGGCGCGATTTCCTAACCATATCCGGTAACAATCGGCTACATGAGCATGCAGACTGCGAATAGAAACTCCGCCAAAGGCTTCTATTTCTTTAACATAATCGGTGGGGGACAAAGTTTCGCAAAAACGAAATAATGATTCCCTTGTGCGTTGGATCATCTCATACTGGCTTTTGAATACATTCATCTTCCCGCTCTCCTTTAGATATCCGTTTTGACAATAGCTACATTAACCTTCATTTCGCAACCAAAAGACGCAAACCCAACTAATATTCTGTATCACATCCTTTAAAGGTACTAGTTGTCTATAATTGATTTAAAAAGAGCATTGTATGTCGAGCATAATCGGTAGCCATTGAGAGCTTCATTGATAATCACCGCAAACATAGACTATAGATATCTATAATAACTATTATGTTTCATTGCGTCAAGGATAAAGCGAGTGATTTTTAGCTTGTCACAGAACAGGCCAGCCCGTCCTTGCAGCAGTCCACACTGCTGTCAAGGCATGGCTGGCCTGAGTTCCCTTTTCTTCTTTACCGCTTACTTCACTATATATTCTTTCAGGATCTCTTCTACTGTAGATGCGAAACTCTGCCCTGCACCCCAATCCATCTTAAGGATCAGGCCTTGGGAGGCGCCTGCCGGAATGAGACGGACATTACTCACGGTTCCCCGCAGCAGATTATCCACGATAATTACCAGCGCCGCCTGGTTTCTGGACCGGAAGTAAAATCGTTCATAAATCAGCGTCCCGATCATCCGGCCATCCCCCAGCTCGTTAAACTCCTCATACAGAAGCTCCGACCGCTCTGTCATCCCCTCTTTGATCAGCATCATTACCGCGCCCGGCTGCAATTCGACATTCAGTTGATAAGACTCTCCCATGCTTATCCTCCTCACGCAATTATGCTTCGAATCTAAGGTGTAACCCGTTCAGCGTTCCCCGCCTGCCACATCCCAGCGGTGACGGAACTTCTCCAGACGCGGATGGACCTGTGCCGGAGCTTCGGAGAGCAGCAGGCGAAGCTTGACAATCCACTCCTCGAAGGAGGAGAAGGAGGCAAACTGATTTGCCATATCTGGAGTCAGATAGAGAAAATACGGTGCGGGGTAGATGTCGCTGATATGACGTAGCGCCGAATCCAGCGGGGTATACTTCTTCCGCTTCCCTTCCAGGCTCTCCACGGTGATGAAGGACTGTCCCTGCTCCCTTTTCCACTCATGCAGCCGGTCGTCCCGCTTATACCAGGCCTTCACCGGCTCCTTCGTCATCCGCCGGACGGTTTCTTCATGCAGCGGGTAGAGCACCAGCTTCGTGAACTTACGCTCCACTGCCGTCTCCGCCGCCTTAAGCAGCTCCCTATCCGATATATGCTCAAAGGAATCATAGAAGATCAGCGTTCCCTTGCGTTCACTGGCTGGCGGTTCATAGCCATAAGGCATATGCTGTATGTCCCGTGTCATCATATTACCTCCCGTGTGATTACTTCCTATAGCATATCATGCTACCCGGGACGGCGTACAATTCCCCAAGCTTGTCTTTAAAAGCACCGCTGCTCCTTCCCCTCGGCTAAGTCCGCTAACCCAGCTCTTCGCGGAACCAGTCGATGGTCTCCTTAATCCCCTTTTTATACGAAGTCGGATTATATTCGGGGAACCGCATCATGAATTTATGATCATTCAGCAGCAACGGATACTCGAATTCATAGAGAAGCTCATGGAATTCGTTCGCTTCCTTATTGAACATACCGGCTAATCCGACAGCCCAGGCTGGCAGCGCACAGCACTTTCCCTTGCTGCCGGCCGCACGCTGGATGTTCATCAGGAATTGCCGCCCCTCAATAGCGCCGGAGCCGGATATATGCCACTCCCCCTGTTCTCCGCTCTCCGCCAGCAGCACAGCCGCTCTGGCTGCGTCACGGATATAGACCAGATCATGCGGGACATCCAGCTTCACCGGCCACTTGATCGTCTTGGCCTGGAGGGCTCCGCTGAAGATCGGACCGAACAGCCGGTTCGTGACATTGGGACCGTAATAATCCGGATACCGCGGAATCACGTAACGGAATCCGCGCAGCGCAGCCTCCGTCTTAAGAAGCTCCTCCAGTTGGTTCCGCAGCTTCCCCTTCCGGGTACGCGCCTCCTTCGGATGGCGTTCATCCGCCGGCAGATATTGGAGCTTGCCGTAACCGTAGATATTGCCCGGAAATACCAGCGTCTGACCGATCTTAAGCAGGCGGGTCACCCGCTCCAGTGCCCCTGGCATGACAGAATACCAATCCTGATACGGCACATTAAGGCAGAAATAGACGGTTGTTACCCCATTCAGCGCTTCAGCAAGCACCTTCTCATTCATTACATCCACTGCCGCCAGAGTCAGCAGCGGGCCCTTCAGCCTGCGCAGAGCCTGACTGGAACGGTGGTAGGTAGCCTTCACCAGTCTGCCCCGTGCAAGTAATTCTTGTGTGATGGAATGGCCCAGACCGCCATTGCCTCCAATTACGAGATTCATAACATTAACGGCTCCTTCTCGAACGCATGAATACCTTCAGCAAGCTGCATGACGGTCCATTCAATCTGCCCGTGAGTATGATTCGCAGTCATGATGAACCGGAATATCGATGTTGCTTACTCCAGAGATGCAGGATATATATACCAGTAAATATGCCACTGTACCCAGTATACCGCCTTCAAGTTGCTGTATTCATTGGGATAATTTGACGATTAATGTCGATTAGGAGCTTTTATATGGACATATGGTGAATTATTGGATTTCAATAGTTTTGCATCATTGCATTTCTGCTCAATTAGAATGGTCTATATAAATTGAACTAGTACCTTATCAGATTCAAAATAGTGGAGCAGACGCAATTCCCCTTCGAATTACATCTTTTTACCAAGCGGGCGTTGTTCTTCAGGGGCGTTTGGCTTAGCGTAACGGACTGAGCTGTTCTTATTTGGGAAGAAAGTCGCCAATTGGGCGAGTAACGGACTCCACAGGCCTTATCCTTTGCGCGTCAGCTCCGAAACGTCTCATAGCGAAACTATAAGGTCGCCTGAGTCCGTTAAGCTGCACAAAGTGGCGTTTTCGCGGGGATAAGATCTCTCCGGTCCGTTAGAATTTGGGTTGATAGGGTTTACAAGCTTATCCATTCTTTTTAATCTGATGCTTTACTAGTATTTTTCAGTTCAATCTATATAGTTGTGCCGGCTCTGCTTCTGATAAGCATACACAGCCGCACCCAGCGTACCCGCTCGGCTGCCCAGTTCAGCCTGAACAATCCGGCACCGGCTTGCTGACAGCTTCAGCGCATGGGCATTTACAGTATCGCGGACACTGTTCAAGAGCCGGTCTCCTGCTGCGGCCATGCCGCCCCCGATAATAACCAGCTCAGGGTTCAGCAGATTGATCACATTTGCCAGCCCGAATCCCAGCAGCTCCCCCGTCTCATGCATGACCTCAATTGCCAAGGGGTCTCCAAGATCATAAGCCTCTGAGATCATCTGAGCCGTGATCTGCTTCTGGGTCTGCCCGGTCCAGGTCTGAATCAGGCTGACCCTGCCTGCCTCCAGCTTCTCCTTGAAAGTATTCACTATCCCCACCGCAGATACATACCGCCCTAGGCATCCAGAGCTTCCGCAGCGGCAGGGCCGGCCCTGCCGGAACATATTCATATGTCCGATTTCACCAGCGCTGAAGGTTGTCCCGTACAGCACCTTGCCGTCATGAACCATCCCTGAGCCGAGGCCGGTACCGAGTGTAAGCAGGATCAGATGCTTGTATCCTTGTCCGGCACCATGGTGCCATTCCCCGTAAAGATTAACCCGCACATCGTTATCTATGTAGACCTCGAAGCCGTAGTATGGCTTCAGTTCGTTGACCACATGGACCTGCTCCCAGCCCGGAAAATTCGGTGATAATACCGACAGGCCCTCCTCAGGGTCGAGGAGCCCAGGGATTCCCATGCCCATACAGGCAATTTGCGACTCGTAAATCTCGCTTCCCGCACACAGTTGCGTAACGGCAAGCCTGATCCGCTCCAGCACATGTGCCGGACCCTGCTGCGCTTCTGTGGGTATTGATAGCTCCTCTAGCGCTGTGAATTGCTCATCGAATAGGCCTGCCTTAATATTAGTTCCGCCCAGGTCAACGCCGACTATGTATTTGTCCATCCTGCCCCATCCTTCTTTCCACCATTAGAATACTGTAGCCTCTCTCCTCTTATTATGCGCTTTCAATTTTTAGATAAGTAGCATTTTCAGAGCATATGGATAGTACGTTTCACTTGAAAGCGAACAACCTGCAGATTCGGATTACTGTTATTGTATTGACAAAGAGGGCTGCCCCGGCAGCCTCTTGCGAAGCTGCGGGACAACCCTCCCGGTAATTCTGTTTGATTCCAACCCGTTAAGAACCAGCGCCCTTATACCGCTTCACTCCGAAGCTCCAGGCCATCAGGCCGATGCTGAGGAAGACCACGCCAACCAGCGGGGTCAGCAGCGCCATCGTCCGCATCTCATCGCGGTGCAGGAACAAGGCTGCCGGGTAGATCCCGACAAAAGCAAACGGGATAATCCAGGTAAGCAGTACCTGAATCGCCCGGTTGTAGATCGTTACCGGATAACGTCCGTACGTCTGGATGTTATACATCAGCGGAAGAATGCCTGTCGGAGCATCCGAATAGAACGACAGCGATGTCAGTGTCGTATAGATCCCCGTATAAATGGCTACGGCGCTGAGGGTCAGAAGAATCAGCATCGGCAGGGTCCACCATTCAAACGGCAAGCCTAGATTGCTGCCGCTGATCGCCATGACAACCAGTCCGATGAAAGAGCCGAACAGGGACGGCGGGTCCACATTCTCCAGGAAGATCTGGAACAGGTTATGCGCCGGACGGGTCAGAATGCGGTCCATTTCGCCTTTGACAATATACCGTTCACTGAAGCCCCACATATTGACGAAGCAGCTGAATACGCCGAACGGCACCATGAAGAAGCCGTAGACGAACACCACTTCGTTCTGATTCCAGCCGCCCAGGCTGTCGGTGTGCATGAAGATGACCAGGATGAAGATGAAGTTCGTTGCCTGGAACAGCAGGTCAGAGATAACCTCCACCCAGAAATCCGCGCGGTAGGTTAATCGTGTTTTCATATAATTCTTGAGATATTCCATTAATAAGCCCAGGTAGTACATAGCTTAGCTCACCCCCCCTGCACGAACAGCCGCTGGCGCGCTGCATGATTTAGCCAGACAATCGGAACGAGCAGAATCAGGAACCAGATGACCTGGATACCCAGCACATTCCAGATGCCTACCCCCTGCACCCGGCCTGTAAATACAGAGCCCGGCAGATAGGTAATCGCTTGGAAGGGAAGAACCTTAAGCACAGAGGACAACCAGTCCGGGAACAAGGTAATCGGCACAATCAGCCCTGAGAACAGATCCACGACCACACGCTTCATGCGCATCATCCCCTCATTGTTCTCCACGAAGAAGGCAGACAGGCCTGTGATAATATTAATCTGCGAGCTGATCAGGAAGCTGAAGAACAGCATGACCAGGAACCCGGCCCAGGCCGAAGGCTCTGTCGGCAGCTCTACCGGAAACAGCAGAACGGCAATCACCATGCCCGGGATCATCAGCATCATGAAGCGGAACAGGCCTTCGCCGAGTCCCTGCATCATTTTGACCAGCACATAATTATAAGGCCGGATGAACTGGATCGCGATGCTCCCGTCACGGATGTCAGTGGAGATCTCCCGGTCCAGATTGTTGAAATAGAAAGCCCTCGCCATCCAGGAGACCGCGACATACGTGGTCATCTGCGCCCCGGTAAAGCCGCCGAGCGATTGACCATCGCCATAGATCGCTCTCCAGGTGAAATAATTCACCCCGATATTGAGCGTGTAGATCAGAATCCCCGAATAGTAATTCACCCGGTAAGCAAGCATCGTCAGGAACCGGATACGGATAAAATCGAAATAAGCGCCAAGCAGCAGCCTCCGCCCATTCTCCCGGGAACCGCCCGGAGAACCGCCGGAGGAGGGAACTGCCGTTGCCAGCTTCTCAGACATGGATAGCCTCTTTCTCATCGCTGAGTGCGGCGATCCGCTCCTCCGGCTTCTCTGCCGAGCCTGACTGATAAATACTGCGGACGATGTCATCCGTATTCGTTTCAATGATTTTGATGTCTGTGATATCTGCCTGCCCTACGACCCGGCCCAGCACATCCGATACATTCAGCTCCAGCGGAATCCATACCTTCGCCGCCAGATCATTCTCCGCTGTCCAGGTAACCGGCATCCCTTCCGTCCAGTCAATCAATTGCTGGAGCTTCGTGGCCGTTCCGAACTGGAACTGCACTTCGCGTCCGGTTCCCCAGCGCTGCTTAAGATCGTCCAATCCACCGTCATAGATAATCCGCCCGTCATCCAGCATAATCACCCGTGAGCAGAGCGCTTCGATATCCTGCAGATCATGTGTCGTCAGCAGGATGGTTGTGCCATGCTCCCGGTTCATATCCTTCAGGAATTCGCGGATCTCCGACTTCACCACAATATCAAGTCCAATTGTCGGTTCATCCAGGAACAGAATGGACGGATTGTGCAGCAGTGCCGCTACCAGCTCGCAGCGCATCCGCTGGCCCAGACTTAATTTGCGGACCGGACGGTTCAGCAGCTCCTGAAGCTCCAGACGTTCTACCAGCTCATCCAGCCGTTTCTTGAATGCCTGCTCCGGAACACGGTATACCTTACGCAGCAGCTGGAACGATTCAATGACGCCGATATCCCACCAGAGCTGGCTGCGCTGGCCGAACACCACGCCGATGTTCTGAACGAACTTCTCCCGCTCCTCGTACGGCACGAAGCCGCCGACAGTCAGACTGCCGGCGGTAGGAACCAGAATCCCGGTGAGCATCTTGATCGTAGTGGACTTCCCCGCCCCGTTCTCCCCGATATAGCCGCAGATTTCGCCTTCGGGAATGCTGAACGAGATGTCCTTTACTGCTGTCACTTCGGTATATTGCCGTTTAAACAAATCAGCGAAGGCCCCTTTGAGGCCCTCGCGGTTTTTTTGGACTTTGAAGGTCTTGCGCAAGTCCTGCACTTGAATTGCATTCATAGGTTACCTCACTAAGCTCAGAATTGGGTTCAGTACCCCATTATAAGGGAACGGATGTACTTCCGTCCAGCCTGCTTATTTAGCCACTCGGCCTTCAAAAAACTCGGCACTCGGCACAGCCTCCAGATGACCGGAACGGGCCACTTTGGTCCGCAGATACTTTTCATTGAACACCGATATGTCGCCCCAGAGCGGTACCCGCTTCACTGTGTTCATTCCTGCTGCCCGGAGGGCTTCCATCTTCTTCGGATTGTTGGTGATCAGGGTCACGGGCTTGCTGCGCAAATGCTGAAGCACGCTGATCGCATCCGTGTAATCCCGGGAATCATCGGCGAACCCAAGCTCAAGATTGGCCTCTACAGTATCATACCCTTCTTCCTGAAGCAGATATGCCATCGCTTTGCTGAACAGGCCAATGCCGCGGCCTTCATGATTCGCCAGGTAAAAGAGTGCCCCGGAGCCATGCTGGGAAATCATCTTCATCGACTGGTGCAGCTGGAAGCCGCAATCGCAGCGCTTGCTGCCGAAGATGTCCCCGGTATGGCAAATGCTGTGCATCCGGATCAGCGCTTCCTCTGAATGCTCGAAATCTCCGTAGACCAGAACACTGGACTGCTGTCCGTCCGCAAGCTTCATCGATGACAACCGGCTAATGAGCAGCTCGGTAGCCTCCTTGCCTTCAGCGCGCTGAAGCTCTTCGTCCGTCACGTTCAGCCAGCTGTACCATTTGAAGGTAATCGTCTCCCCGTCCAGATTCACAGGCAGAGTAATCGGTCCAACAAGTATATTCGTGGAATGTTCCATAGGAATCCGGCTGATTTTGTTGTGTAGTATAGACAGGATATCAGGGTTGATCATAAGAGCACCGTCCTAAAAGTTTGATAGCACACGCTTCTTCGATCCATCACGCAAAAATTCCATTACGCAAACTCGCCTCGGAAGCAGTTGCTTAGTTTGAATTTGAATATTTAAGTTTTGCCATAGTAACTATTTGTAAGTTAGTTTATCATTGTAATATAACTTCGTCAAGTTATAATATATCTTTAAATATTTATGATTACTTATTGTAAGTTTATGATATAATGAATGCTGAGGTGATCCTTATGAATGATTTTGAGATGTGCCCCAGGTTTGAGAAAGCGGTAGATGTCCTTAGCAAGCGGTGGGTAGCCCTGATCGTGTTCGTCCTGATGGATGGTCCGCGGCGGTTCGGGGAAATCGAGCATTGCTTGTCCAACCTTAGCGGCAAGGTCTTATCGGACCGGTTGAAGGAAATGGAGACAGAAGGGATTATACAGCGTACTGTATACCCCGAGATGCCAGTACGTATTGAGTATTCGTTAACCGATAAAGGTACGGCACTTGCCCCCATTCTTGGCGAAATTGGCAACTGGTCCACGGATTGGATCGAGATCGGCGTGACCAAATGATTCCCGCATGGCACGCGAAGCAGCGCCCTTGAAGCTCCTGTTCCAGGAAACTTTGAGGGCGCTGCTTTGTTTTTTATAGTACGCATGGTTGGTTCCTACAGATCCTTACGCTGAAAGCGCAAAAGCCCAAGTGCAAAGATAATCACCGTGTAGCCCACAGCATACATAATGAAGGTATTAGACGGAAAAGAACTGATATTCAGTATGCTGAGCGCCCCGCTATTCATGGAGACGAGACCATTCAGATCCTTCATGCTGAACAGCTCGACAATCATTCGGCGCTGCAAGGTATCTGCCGGCATAATCATCGAGATGATTCCGGTTAGATTATTCAGCACCTTCAGTCCGTCCTCCTCCAGTCTCAGCGACCCGCTAACCTTATCCAGCATCCCCCCAAGAAATCCTGCCCCATAGAGCATCGTCATGAACACACCGTTGCCTAGCGCCGAGAATAGTCCTGAACCCAGCATGGATACGGAAATTAACAAGGGAACTACAGAGGCGAACAGCAGGAATGACTTCGTAAGCACGGCTACATCTCTGGGAACATTCGCATGGGCACTTGTAATCAGCAGAATCGCAGTGAACAGAATGAATGCATAGATCGTTCCCAGCGTAACGAAGCCCAGCCAGCGGCCACAATACCATTTCCAGCGCGGCAGCGGCCGGGGTAACAGAGCCTGCATGACCCCCTGCTCCGCTTCACCGGCAATCACCGAGAAGGAGCTGAAGATCGCCAGAAAGGCAATAACGAATGCGCCGAAGAAGAAGCCCAGACTCAGAATAAAAGCGCCGTTTATGAACTGCGTGAATAACCCGCTGTCGTTAGCCAACGTTCCGGCCCCCTGATCGTTCGTTCCCACGGTATCGGCCACAAACCAGAAGGCAATCAGGAACACCAGAGTTAGCAGGAGGGTTAGCATCATCACTTTTTTGCGCAGCATTTCTTTCCAGGTCATTGCCAGTATGGTTCTCATTCCTTCTCCCCCCTATGACTGAGCCCGGCTACCGCATCCATGAACCAGTCCTCCAGCCGTTCAGTCTGGCGGCTCACCTGATACAGCGTCATCCCCTGCTCCACCATCAGCCCGTTCAGCCAGCCTGCCTGTTCCTCATGATCCAGCTCCGCCTCCAGCCATACGATACTGGCATCGGGTTCACCCTCCTGTGCCGGATCATAGCCCGATTTACCTGCCGCAGGCACTGATTGCTGGATGGATAACCCTGTATGCTCATTAAGCCAGGACAGCAAAAAAGGCGTGTATCCGCCCACTTTGAAATGCCAGCTTGTCCGTTTGTTCAGCATCTCCGCTACTTTGCCGTGCCGCAGGACCGCTCCGTTACTCAGCAGAGCCATCCGGTCGCACAGCACTTCAACATCCTCAAGTAAATGAGAGTTGAGAAAAATAGTGATTCCCCGCTCCTTCAGCCGCTGCAGAATCTTCCGCACTTCCATTCTCCCGATGGGATCAAGGGCCGAGGAGGGTTCATCCAGGAAAAGAATCTCAGGATCATTCACCAGCGCACACGCAAGACCCAGCCGCTGCTGCATTCCCTTGGAATAATGCTTGACCCGGTCCTTTCCGCGCAGCCCGATGCCTACCTCCTGCAGGAGCCGGGGAATTCTCTCATCCATGACGGATTTCGGAATCCGGCATAGCTTGGCGTGAAGCCTGACCACTTCTTCACCGGTCAGCCATTCCTGGTAGCGGTACAATTCCGGCAGATAGCCAATTTTCATTTTGGCTTCAATGGAGCCGAGCGGATGGCCCAGAATGGTAGCATTGCCGCCCGTTGGCGAGATGAGTCCCACCAGCATTTTGACGAAGGTACTCTTGCCGGCACCGTTGGGACCGAGGAAGCCGAAGGCTTCCCCTTTCCCCACAGTCAAAGTAACATCCCGGCAACCGCGACCATTCGGATAAGCTTTGGTTAAAGTGTTCGCTTCAATCGCAGGGGTACTGCTCATTGCGTGATCAACTCCTGTACCTTCTGGATGAACTGCTCGCGGTCAGGATAGATATCTCCGCCGTAAAACTGCAGAAGCTGCCCCTTTTGCACCCAGACAGCCGTATAGCTGTTGCTGTTACTGAACTTCATTTCAGTAAGAATCACCGGCGTACCAGCCACCGCAATCTGTTCATCATGACTGCCCTTAATCAGCGGCATCGGCAGATCACCGGACAAGATCCTGCTCTTCTGCAGGCTGTTTCTCAGATTATCAGGAATCAGTGGGAAGTTCACGAGCGCATCAACCGCTTCATCCAGATCCACAGAAGGATCTACGGTTACCATAGGTGTGTTCATTTGTGACAAGGCTCCCCAGTGCTGATCGCTGCCCAGATCGTAATTCACCTGCTCGGGGATATGAAGCGTAATCGGCTTGCCATCTACAGATGCAGGCAGCAGATTGTCCGAGCCCAGACGTTTCAGTGCCTTATTCACTTCCTCCACCTTCAGGTTCAGTGTGATATCATGGGAGCCGCTTACCCGAACAAACTTGACGGAATCCATAACAGACCCCTTCAGCGGCTCGTAGCCCAGCAAGCCTTGGATATCCTTGAAGGCAATATTCTCCTTTACCTCACCATTCGTGATGGAGACGTCGCCGAAGGCCTCAAGGGATTTCTCGATATTGCGGTCATTTCCATTCTCTGTTATCTGATAGAACATATCCCGCAGATCGCCTTCTTCAACAACTGTAGCCTCCTGCATCTTGAACTGGTTCAGCAGGGCTGCCATGGCTGTATTCCCTACCGGAGTAGCCAGTATTGCTGCGAAAATCGCTACGCCTGCTGCCGCTGCGGCCCACTTGCGGGTGCGGCTCATCTTAGGCTGGCGTGACTTCCGCCCTATATTCTGCACTGCTTCCGCTGCTGCAAGGTTATCCGCCGCTGCTGCCGGAAGCACTGCATCTGCTGCCAATTCTGCTCTATCTGATCTATCAGTCTTGGCAGCTTGCTCCTCAAGAAGGGTCTCTTGCTTGCCCCATGCAGCCCATACCGGATTGACCGGCTCTTCTCCCAGCTTCTTCTGTAATTTAGCCCAAGCCTCATCAGTGCTCTGGGGCTGTAACTGCCCGTTTGCTCTATTCATAGTTTCTTACCTCCCGGATCTCATTATTCTTGCGGAATGGATTTCACCGCATGGTGTTTCAGTTTGGCTGTCGCCCGGCTTAACAGGGTTCCTACTACTGGCGGCCTCACGCCCAGCTCCCCGGCGATCTCGGCGTAGCTGTAGCCTGAATACTTCAGGAGCAGGGCCTGCCGGTCCCGTTCCGGAAGATCCTCCAGCCAGTTCCGCACATCTTCCTGATCTAGCTTGCTAAGCACAACTTCTTCCCCTGTAGGAGCAGAAGCCCCCGTATCATATAACAGTTCCTGCTTGTTGATCAGCCGCCGCTCTCTCACCCGCTGATTCAGATAATCATATCCGATCCGCGTCAGTACTCTATGCAGCCACGCTCCCAGAGCCGCCGGATCATCCGGCGGATTCCGGTAGAGTCTGATAAAAACCTCCTGCGCCAGATCATCGGCAGCACTCTCGTCCCTCACTAGTGCCGCCAGCTTGCGGCGCACACTCGGGTAATGCTCATAAAAGATTAATTTGTATGGGTCTGATTCCGGAATATTCATTAGTTAAATCCTCCTTATCCGCTGCAGCTATAAGTAAGACGAAGGCTAAGGCAGATTTGTATCACCTTGCCTCAAGATTTCTCTCCAGCAAGTTCCCGATCCGCTGCGCCATAACGTCTGGCGGGAACGGCTGTCCATTCTTGAACCACCATTCCACTACCCCAACGATCGCCGATCCCAAAAAATGGATGTCCACATTTCTGATGTTGGCTGCATCCTTGCCGCTCCCTCCAGACAGGCTCTTATCCTTCCCCAGCTCTCCGAGGAAGAATTCAAGAAACCGCCCGCGGAAAAACACACTGCCTTTACTCCCCAGCAGCACAGAGAAGAACATCGAATGCTTCTCGAAATATTCAAACCATACCAATCCCATTTCGGTATACCCAGTAGCATCGTCAGAACTTTCGCAGATTTCGCGTATATTGCCTATATGCTCTTCTATGAGCTTGTCCAGAAGATCAAATTTGTCTGTGTAGTGAAGATAAAGGGTTCTACGGCTGACATCCGCTCTATCAGCAATGTCCTGTATTGTAATTTGATCAAAATCCTTCTCCAGCATCAGCTCAATAACAGCCTTTTTTAAGGCTTCCTGGGACTTGCGTATTCTCCTGTCGATCTTTAACACTCTATCCTCACCAGCTTTCCTGCAGATTACTGCACAATTCCGTTGAAGTCGTGAATTAATGCACAGAATCAGGCTTTTTAAGACTTGTATCGTATGTTATTCTCCCTATTATTATACATACATGCTTACTAATTCACGACTGTGCATTTAAAGGAGAATATCATAATGAAAATTGCAATTATCGGAGCCACTGGAGGAACGGGAAGAAAAGTAATGGAGCAGGCACTTGCAGCGGGACATGAGGTTATAGCAGTGGTACGCAGACCAGAGGCACTCTCCCCTGCAACGGGGCTCACTATCCGGCAAGGGGATGTATTCGACAAATCCAGCATGATTGGGGCCCTTGCCGGAAGTGAAGCGGTCATCAGTTGTATTGGTCCTCCAAGCAACGTCTCCCCGGATACTGCCGGCAAGAAGGGCCTGGTAAATCTTAAGGCAGGCAAAAATGTCATGGCGGCCAACTTCTCGCCGGGTACCGTCATGTCAGAAGGAATTCCAAATATCCTTGCAGCCTGTCAGCATCATGGAGTTCAGCGGCTGGTGATGCAGAGCGGGATTAATCTGAGTGACGGAAGGGAGTTGTCACTCGTCAACCGCTGGGCTGTCCGCTTGATGCGCCGCATTTTCCGCAAAGCGATTGAGGATAAGGCTGCTGCTGAACAAGCAGTAATGCGCAGCGGATTGGACTGGGTGATCGTGCGGGCATCCGTGCTTAAATACGCAGAGAGTTTCTCTGATTATACGGCAGGCCCATCGGCCCGCATACATCCGCTTCAGGCGCTGCCTTATGCTGCCTGTGCCGATTGCCTGCTGCGTGCGGCTGGCAGCGAGCCGTCCTGGACACGCAAGGTGATCAACGTCGGCCGATAAGGAGCAAGCGGACGAATGAGCAAGGTACCGAAGAGCTATATACTATCCGTGCCAAGTGGAAACGGCTTTGCTGTCCTTTTAAAGGACGGTACCGTTTCGGCGAGAAATAGAAGGATAATGGGTAGCGTAAACATATACATTCTTATATTTTCAAAAAAAACGGTCCTCCGGGTATTCCCGTGGACCGTTTCTATGTTGCTGCTTCTTGCTATTCCTTGTCATAATTCTCATCGCCAACCTGGATGCTGCCGTCATCATGCTGGAAGAATAGGGAGCTGGATATCTTGCCGTTGCCAAAAGAGAATACGATGGTATTGCCGCTTATCTTGTATGAACCGGTATCTGAGCCTCCGGCCCCACCTGTTGTGGGTGCGCCGCCCTGGACGGTACCCAGCATCAGGTTATCGCTGGTGAAGGTTCCATTGCTGTTCAGCACCAGCGTCCGTGTCCAGGAGGTCGATCCGGCAGATATCCCGGCCAGCCCCTGGAAGCCGCGATGAACATAACTTCCGCTTAGGGTCAGCCCGTTCTTGACCGTCTTGACCCGGCTGAGCTCAACATCGTCAATATGCAGCTTGCCGGATTTGACTGTAATATCAAAGGTGTCTCCGTTACTTAGCTTCAGCTTACCGTTCTGTATCGAGTATGTCTGGCAGCCGTCACGCGAGCAGTTGATCGTCTCCGGTCCGCCTTGCTTTGGAGCATCTACAACCACTTTATTGCCCGGCAGAAAGGTGATGATATTCCAGCACATCCCGCCGCATTCATACCCGTCGTAGTCCGGGCTGAAGCCGTAATACATTCCCTGCAGATTGCTCAGATTCACCTGTTCCGAAGCGGCTGGCTTGTAGGAACCGTCTCCGGCAGGAGCATTCGGCACAGCCCCTGGAGCTGGCGGCTTGGGCTGAGACGGCTGGCTGGCGATCTGCTCGTCATATATTTTTTTAAATTCGGCAATTTGCTTGTCAACCGCCGCCTTCGCCGTAGCTTGGGTCAGGCCGTTCGCCGCTAAGTACGGGTCGGTGTAGACGAGAATCTGCGGCTTATATGGATTCCATGCCACCAGCGCCTTGGTTGATTCCCCAACGAAGCGGAGCGGGACCATTGTATAATTATCGATAATTGTTGGCGCTTGCAATAGTTGAACACTGGTGCCGTTGACGGTGGCCGTCTTGCTGCCTATCTTCATGACGATGGTTAGACCTTCCTTCGTACCGGTTACTGTTTGCTGTGCGGGATTCCAGCCTACCTTGAGCCCCATCGCTTCGAACAGCGGACGGAATGGAACCAGTGTTGTTCCTTTATCCAGCAAGGGAGCTTTCTCAAAAGACAACGGTTTATCATCCAGATTGACCTCAATCGTCTTACCCGCTGCCGGCGAAGCTTGCGCCTGGTCCGCTGAGATACCCAGCGCTACGGCTACCCCCAGCCAGATAACAGCCGTCCATATCCACCGGATTACAGGTCCGGCCATTCGCCTCTTTCTCATGTATACCCATCCTTTCGCAGACCTCAAGTTATAGATAGCTAAACAAACAGATTTTTATCTCCTTACCCGGAAGCAAAGTATCCAAAACGCAAACCGGTGAAATTGCGCAAAAAAACAGACACCCCGCGAAGGATGCCTGCCAGTACATTGCTATTCTGTTCTGCTGACGCTACATCAGCTTCTTGATATCATCCTTAAGCTGCTCGGACTGCGGTCCGAACACAATCTGTACAGCGCCTTGCCCAAGCCGCATGACACCGGAAGCACCCAGCTGCTTAAGAGCGGCGTCCTTAATGGCCTTGTCATCATTAACGTTAAGTCGCAAACGGGTGATGCAGGCATCGATGCTGCGGATGTTCGCAGGACCGCCGATGTTCTCCAGGATTTTGGCGGCTTTGGAAGAACCGGATACAGTCGCTCCGTCTTTGGACAGATCAATCAAGTCATCCTCCGTCTCATCCTCGCGTCCGGGAGTTTTGAGATTGAACTTGACGATGATGAACCGGAACAGCACATAGTAGAGGACGAAGAAGCCAAGTCCTACCGGAATCAGCAGCCAGGCATTGGTGGACTGCTTCATATTCAGCAGATAATCAATCAACCCGGCGGAGAAGCCGAACCCGAGCTTGACATCCAGCACATACATCAGGAATCCGGCAAAGCCGGTAAGCAAAGCGTGTACCAGATATAGTAGCGGTGCGATGAACATGAAGGAGAATTCCAGCGGCTCCGTAATCCCTGTCAGGAAGGAAGCAATCGCCGATCCGATGAAGATGGACGCGACCATTTTGCGTTTCCCGGGTTTGGCTGTATGAATGAACGCCAGGGCTGCACCCGGCATAGCGAACATCATAATCGGGAAGAAGCCTGTCATGAACATTCCTGCGGTCTTATCACCGGCGAAGAAGCGCGTCAGATCTCCATGAACAATATCTCCGGCAGCGTTCGTGAAATCACCCAATTGGAACCAAGCGATGGCGTTGATCACATGATGCAGGCCGAACGGGATCAGCAGACGGTTAGCCGTCCCGAACACAAATGCCCCGGCACCTCCCAGACCGACAACCCAGGTACCGAAGTCACTGATGACATCCTGAATCGGGCTCCAGATCATGCCAACCAGCACAGCAAGAATCATTGTGGTTATAGCCGTGATAATGGGCACGAACCGTTTACCTGCGAAGAAACCAAGCCAATCCGGCATTTTAATATTATGATATTTCTTGTACAGGTACGCAGCCCAGGCTCCGGCAAAAATCCCCCCCAGCACGCCCATATTCAGCTTGACATCATCGGCGATGAATGGCATCTGAGCGGGAAGGACCTTAAGAATATTATCCAGCACCTGATAAGCAATGAGGGCCGACAGCGCTGCAACCGCATCCCCTGCGAAACCGATGGCTACCCCAATCGCAAAAATCAGCGCCAGATTATTGAAGATTGCACCCGCGCCCGCATTCAGAAAAGGGGCCACATACTGGTTGAGGAATCCCCCTACGGTACTGCCCAGATGGAAGTCCTTCTCATAATTAATCAGTCCGAACCCTTGCAGAATTGCTGCCGCCGGTAAAGTTGCAACGGGCAGCATCAGTGATTTGCCTAATTTCTGTAGAAAAGCTAGCATAATGAAATCATCCCCCTGGTTTCATATTAAATACATGTATGCTTTAATGCTGTGAAGCCACTGTAAGTACACTGCTCTGTCCTGCCGAGACAACGCCGTAATGACAATCCACCTCCGGGGTATCCTCCCCGTTGCCCGTTACAATCACCGGAGTAACAGTGCGGTAGCCCGCAGCCCGGATGGCCTCCAGATTGAATTCGATCAGCGTCTGTCCTGCCTGCACTTCATCACCGGTGGCAATATGGCTGATGAAGCCTTCTCCGCGTAAGCTGACTGTATCAATCCCGATGTGCATCAGCAGTTGAAGGCCTGAGGCATGCTCCAGAATCAGAGCGTGATTGGTTTTGACGACATGGGCCACCTTTCCGTCAAAGGGTGCGATAAGTTTCCCCTCTGTAGGTTCTATGGCAATACCTTGGCCCATATGCCCACCGGCAAAGGTTTCATCCGGCACTTCGGTTAACGGAACGGACTGTCCGCTGACCGGGGCGTATATCTCCAGGCGGGTTACCGCCTCAGTAGGTTTCTCTTCTTTTTTAGCTTTCCATCTCGAAAACATAAAAGTCACTCCTTGCCGCTGCTATTTATTCTTCTCTATCGTCTGGAACAGCCGGTGCAGATGCATAGCCAAGAAGCAGATTTCTTCTTCGGGTACGTCTACACTGAGCTTGCCCTGCATGACCTTGCCCATCCTGTGGGCGAGCTTGTATTCATCCTTGTATTCCTTCTTGATATGCTTCACAAAAGGATTGTCGATGAGCGAACCCTGCAGAATCCGTTCAATCGAGAACCGCAAATGGACCATCAGCCGGACATGATTCATACTTCCCTGCTCAAAGCGGATCTTGCGTTCACTGCGGATCATCTCCATCAGCTCGCTGACAATGTTGGAAGCCTTGACCAGCTGGCCCACCGGCACATTGCTGACCGCAGAATATACGTGATAAGTAAGGAACCCGACCTCGTCTTCAGGGATCTGCACTTCAAAGCCTTCGCTGATCTTCCCGGCCGCTTTGGAAGCGATCTCAAATTCCTTGGGGAAGGTCATCCGGGTCTCTTCCAGGAATGGATTCACAATGTCCATCCCGCTGCGCAAGCGGAAAATGGTGAACTGGATGTGGCTGGGGAGCGCCAAATAGATCTTGTCGTTTAACTTGCCGGGAAACTCACGGGCGATATCCGAGATAATCTCATCCGTAATCCTCATGACCTTGGGATCAATATCCTCCAGCAAAATCTGATATTGGCTCCATTCCTCCCGGTCCTCCAGCCGAAACAGCTTCTCAATCCGGGGATCATCCGCATCGATTACGCCTGTGTCCTTAAGCGCAAACCCGATGCCCTTTCCGATAATTACATATTCCTTGCTTTTCTTGCCCCCTTGAACCATGACGACATTATTCCCGATCACCCGCAGCACCTGAAATTGTTCAGTGTCACTCGCCAAGTTCCCCCTCCTTTCCGCCCATTGCCTGATTTTTCGCACAAAAAAGAGCCAAGACTGGACTCAAAGAAATGAGAACGAATCTTGGCTCATGCCCTGTTAAGGTAACACGCCATTTCATATAAATGATCATTTATAAACCCATCATAAATCATACCTTGTATTCCCGTCAATGGGTTTTTGGAAAAGTCAAATGTAGCGGCACATTCGTGTGATTACGTCCCGCATCAGTACCGGCTTGCTTATGAAATCCGTAGCCCCGGCGGACAGGCAGCGTTCACGGTCTTCCTTCATCGTCTTGGCTGAGACCGCAATGATCGGGAGGTCGGTGAGATGCATTTCCTCACGGATAATAGACAACGTATCGTAGCCGTCCAGAACCGGCATCATAATATCCAGAAGCACGATATCCACCTCCGGCTGCTCTCTAACCACCTGTAGACATTCATAGCCCGTCTGGGCGGTCATGATGATCATTCCGTATGGCTCCAGACCCTTCTGCAGAGCATAAATGTTGCGCAGATCATCATCTACGATCAGCACGGTCCGGCCATGAAGCATGGCATATTCCTTCTCGAACAATGCATCCGGGCTGCTGCTTGGCGGCACATTGACCTGAACGGCCATGGATGGCTCCACCCCGGCTGCGGCCTGAGCCTGCTCCGCCGGATGGAACGGCACTTCCTCACTGTCCAGTTCACGGCAAGGCAGATACAAGGTGAAGGTACTGCCCTCTCCCTCTTCGCTCTCCAGGCTGATATGTCCGCCCAGAAGCTGGGCTAATTGCAGGGAGATGGATAAGCCCAGTCCCGTTCCTCCGAACTTGCGGGCTGTCGTTCCGTCCACCTGGCGGAAGGCCTCGAAGATCAGCTCACGGTTCTCCGCAGAGATGCCGATTCCGGTATCTTGTACAGCAAAGGCCAGCACCGGCTCCCCTGAGGTGTAACTCTGATCCGAATACGAAGCCAGCTTGGTAATTTCCAGCGTAACCGAGCCTTGCTCCGTGAATTTGAAGGCATTGGACAGCAGATTCCGCAGAATCTGGTGCAGGCGCATCTCATCCGTGAAGAACAGATCCGGAACCTCCGGGTTCAGGGTCACGCTAAACTCCACATGTTGCGATTCCGCCAGCTTGCCGAAATAACCCTGCAGCAGCGATGGCAGTTCTGTAAGATTAACGGCGTCCATTTCCACCAGCATTTTGCCGGCTTCCACTTTGGAGAGATCCAGAATATCGTTAATCATACTAAGCAGATCACTGCCGGAATTGTAGATTACCGAGGCATAGCCCAGTTCTTCCTCCGTTAAGGTATGATTGCGGTTCTCCGTCAGGAGCTGCGAGAGAATCAGCATACTGTTCAGCGGGGTACGCAGCTCATGCGACATATTGGCCAGGAATTCGGATTTGTAGCGTGAGCTTTGCTCCAGCTGCTCATTGTACCGCTCCAGCTCAATCGCTGCATTCTCGGCCACAGATTTCTGGTTCTCCAGCTCCTTGTTCACGGCGAGCAGTTCGCTCGTCTGACTCTGAAGCTCCTCCGTCTGCATCTGCATCTCCTCGGATTGTGTCTGCAGCTCTTCGGATTGAACCTGAAGCTCCTCATTCATTACCTGCGACTCGTGCAAGAGTCTCTGGATCTCCATCCGGGTCTTCACTGAATTCACGGTAACGCCCATCATGTCCAGCAATTCCTTCAGCAGCTCGAAATGATAAGGAGCCCAGCGCGTCAGTGCTGCAATCTCCAGGACGGCAACAGTCTTGTTCTCAAAAATAATCGGAGCGATCACAGCAAACTTCGGCGCCGTTCTGCCGAGGGCAGAGCTGATGTAGATATAATCCTCAGGCAAGCGCTCAATCACGTTCATCCGCTGATCCAGCGCACATTGCCCGACCAGTCCTGCTCCCGGCTGAATCACCTCCGGTCCGATACGTGCTTCCTTATTCTCTTCTCCTGCATAGGAGTAGATCCGCTCGAACAGCTCCTCTTCATTCAGCACGTATATAGACGCATATTGCATTTCCAGCATAACAGATAAGCGGCTGACAAAAATCCTGCATAGCGAAGGCAAATCCACGGTCTCTTGCAGGGCAACCGACATCGAGGTGAGCTGTTCGCTCATCCACTGCTCCCGCTGCACATTATCCAGCAGTCCGTTGGTCGCTTCTCCGAGGTCATAGACCTCATCCAGCGTCTTCACCTTGATCCGCTCTGAGCGGTTCCCGCCAGAGGCAATACTGTTGATCGCTTGTATGACACTGTGCAGAGGATTCACGATGCTGGCCGAGAGCAGATACGTAATGAGCAGCGCCAGGACGACCACCAATCCCCACAAGATATACATGGTAATCAGCAGTTTATAATTGCTGTCCTTCAGATTGCTGATCCGGTCATTCGTGAGGGTCCGTTCGATGTCACGAAAGTAATCGGACTGGGAGCGGATCGTATCGACCAGATTTTTCCCCGTATCGTTGCGAAAAAAGGCGTTGACTGCCTCCGTATGCCCGTTCTTCTTCAGCTCCACCACATGCTGCCCGGCGACATCGACCCACTTCTCGATATTATCCGTAATCGTATCCAGATTCCGGACCTGATTCGGGTTATCGGCGATAAGTTTATTCAGCTTCGCTGCATTAATCCTCCACTGCACCAGCCCGTCATTATACGGTGCCAGGTAAGACTCATCATCGGTAAGGACGTAACCCCGCTGGCCGGTCTCCATATCCAGTACATTTTTCTCAATTTGATATGTAAGTTCATGAACTTCAATATCATGATCGCTCAAGAACACGGTTTCTTTCTCCAGACTGTTAATCCGGCCGGAGACTATAATCAGAAATAGGCCTAACATTAATAGTATCATGACATATCCAAGTGCGATTTTGCCGCGGATCTTCAAGCTCCAAGCACGCTTCTCCGGCAATGGTCCAACCCCCGTCCAGAGTTATACTTATGCTGCATATTCATTTCTCTCACGCTGTAGAGCTCTACAGGGGTTACAAATATCCCTCTGTGCGGGGCATTGGCAATCTGTCCTTGAGCTGACGCACATTGGCTTCCAGCTTGATGATGATATCCTCCAGATCCTGCGGATCAATCCCCTTAATAATCGGAACCGGGGCCGGAGTCGCTGCTGTCTTCACCTCTGCCTTCAGCTCTTTCATCTCAATCTGCTGTTCCTGCCACTTATCCATCAGATCCGCTATAGTGGCATAGAACCGTTCATAATCCTTAATTACGCTATCCAGAAAAGTATCTACCTCTTCGGCATCATATCCGCGGAGCTTCATACTGAATTCCTTCTCATGAATCGTAAGGGCATCCAGTGTAATTCCAAGCTGGCTGAACAGCTTTCTCTGCTTATCCAGCCGCCGTTTCATATGTTCGTCCATTTCATAACCTCCAAGTATATGCTGCGTTCATCCGGCAGTACTCATTATAACAGGGTGAAAGCAGCCTGAAAATATCACTAAAGTTACAATTCAGCAATAGAATAGTCTGCTGATTGCCTTATAAGACAATAGGGTAAGGAAAGATTACGACAGTATAACTACTATGAAGCTGAAAGGAAGATGATCACATGAGCCACTTAACCAAAGACCAACTAAGTACACTCAAAGTCTCCCTTGAGGAACGCAAGACAGACCTGGAGCAGCACTTCTCCGGCAACGGGGCTGAAGACAGCCTGCTTGGCGATTCCCTGATCCTCTCTACGGGCGAGCTCTCTTCGGTCGATAATCATCCTGCCGATACAGGAACGGAGACCTTCGAACGGAGCCGTGACCTGTCCATCAACACCTCGTTATCCGAAGAATTAACCGAGATCGAGGCGGCTCTGGCGCGGATGGATGACGGAACCTACGGCATCTGCGAAGCCAGCAAGGAAGAGATTCCTTATGAGCGGCTTGAAGCCATCCCCTACACCCGCTATACCGTGGAGCACGCCCCAACCAGCAGTGACACCGGCGGACGCCCTGTGGAAGAGGAGGTCATGACGCCACCCCCGGCTGGTGCAGGTGAAGGACGGCAGCAGAATAGCGGAAGGTTCGACGACGCCGGTGCCTGGGAAGCCGTTGAGGATTATGGCAGCGCAAGCTCGCCGGTAACCCCGCCGGGCCAGGATGCTGAAGAAGAGGATGCCTGATCCGCTAAGCCACGGCCTGCGGGCTGTTGGATTGGGTAGTATCAGAAGTTGTCCGCTACCGCTTTATTGAGAATACCCAGACAGCGGTCCAGGTCGGTCTTCACCTGCTTCTTATACAGCTTGGCCTTCTCCTCCCCGTCCGATGTGAAATGATACAGGACAATCTCCTGAAAATCGACCTTCGGGTCGTTCCCCTTAAGCTGCTTGGTGCGGTAAAGTATCCCTTGCTGCACCAGCTCATGCAGGGCGCGGTAAATTTCACTTTGAGGAGGCGAATAGCCATGAGCCTTGAAATCTCTGCGCAAATCCTCAAGCATCTGATAACCGTACCCCTTGTGCTGCTCGACCATCGTAATCAGGTATACCTTTATAAACGCCCGCTGGGCAATCATGAACGCCATAGGACACCTCCCGGGGTGTTTTTTTGTACGATTTGAGAATTGCAAATTTAAACTATGTCTCTAGTATAAACCCTATTTCCCAGCCTTCACAACAAGTAATTTGAGAATAAAATCCAAGCGACATCAATATCGTCCGCTAGTCATGAAGCTTAAGTTTCAGATAGCTTGAGATTTCGGGCACTTGTGGTATTTGCGTTGCCGGGTGAAGATGTTATTTTTCACTTTTTCCTGGTTTAAGGAGATAGACAGGTGTGGAGTTTGATTATGTGGGATTGTAGGTAGATGGGGTTGTTTGTTTTATTCATTCCATTGTGAATTTTTCATATGATGAAATTAGGTTTATAGTTAAGTTGAAAAGCTTTCCGGTTCATATTGTGTTGATGGTTAGCTGCTTCTGCTTAAATGGGATTGCGATTTTTGGAATGTTATATTTGCAATTATTATGAATTTTTCATATGGTGAATTAACATAAAATTTTCACCTAAATCCCCCAACTTTTTACCTCTTCTCACGAACATTTTTGTTGTAATTACAATAAAAATCCTATATTATTTTAAAACCATAGAGAGTGTTCTTGATATTATACAGACAGGAAAAAGTGGCGGAGGAGATGCGGGGAACTGTTGAGGGGCTGGAAAATATATGAATAATGGAGCTGCAATCTATGAAGGAGATTCTACGCGAGGTTGGAATGATTGCCCGGGCACTGGACTCTATCAGCAATATCGAATTTAAACAGTACGACCTAACCAGGGGCCAATATCTGTATCTGGTGCGGATCTGTGAGCATCCGGGGATCATCCAGGAGAAGCTGGCTGAAATGATTAAGGTGGACCGGACAACCGCCGCACGTGCTGTAAAGAAGCTTGAGAGTAACGGTTTTATTGAAAAACATGAAGATCAGCATAACAAAAAAATTAAACGGCTGATGCCTACAGAGAAAGGGCAAGCCGTCTACCCTCTGATCAAAAGAGAAAACGATCATTCCAACAGCGTTGCGCTGTCCGGCTTCTCCGAAAGTGAGGCAGATACCCTGGTGAAACTGCTGCAAAGGGTAAGATCCAATGTGGAAAAAGACTGGGAGTATGTAAAAAAGGGAAACAGACGGGACTATTGATTGTACAAGTGACTATTGATTATACAAAAGGAGAATTATAGATGGCTATTTTGATAAAGAGATGCTCTTCCGGCGATCTGGGCACCCTGCAAAAAATTAGTATTGAAACATTTACAGACACCTTCAAAAATCAAAATTCACCAGAAGCTATAGAAGCTTATATCAAAAAAGCATTTCATACAGAGCAGTTAAAAAAAGAATGCACCAACCGCAATTCTGAATTTCATTTCATCTATTATAATGAAGAAATTGCCGGGTACCTGAAGGTTAACACTGAGGATGCCCAATCTGAAAAGATGGGCGAGGACTCGCTTGAAGTGGAACGGATCTATATTAGAAGGCCCTTTCACAGGCTGGGGCTAGGGAAACATCTTATAGACAAGGCAGTGGAACTTGCAGTCGAAAAGAATAAAAGGAAGCTCTGGCTGGGGGTTTGGGAACAAAACGGGAACGCGATTTCTTTTTACAACAATATGAATTTCGTACAGACGGGAACTCACTCTTTCTATATGGGTGACGAGGAGCAAACGGATCTGATCATGACGAGAATCATCCGCTAGAACAACCAGGCAGCAAGCACAACAGCTGCCCGGGGTTGTCCCAGGCAGCTGTTGGATGAAGCTATATTAGCGGGGGTTAGCCACTGTAAGATTAGATTTTGTCACGGTTGTAGAGGTCTGGATCACGGTCTGTGTTCATCGCGCCCCTGTTGCCCAAAGAGTTGCCGACTCTGGTATCCTCCGGGTACAGGCTGTCATACCGGCTGGAGTTGAGTGAACGGTTCCCCCGGAATACCGTGTGGATATCTCTTCCACGGCCGTTGTCATCGACCAGGACGAGGATTTTGCCGCTGTCAATGTAGCCTTCGTAATCTCTGGCCTCATCTTCAGGAATTCCGAGTCCGATTAATCCGCCCACCAGACCGCCCGCTCCTACTCCGATTGCAGCCCCGGTTAACGTAGCAACGATCGGGCCTGCTGCAAGAATTGGGCCAATCCCCGGAATAGCCAGTGCGCCGATCCCCGCCAGCAGTCCGGTAATTCCGCCAACTACGCCGCCGGTAGCCGCTCCAGTAGCAACGCCTTCAGGCGCCATCGTTCCTGTATCTTCAGATATGTGTTTCAGGTCATCCCGATCCTTCGTAATTACTGAAATCTCATCGTTCGTGAACCCTTGACTCTGCAAACTTTCAATTGCTCTGGTTGCTTCTTGTTCCGTATCGAATACACCAATAATTTTCTCTGTCACTTGAAGCCCTCCTTCGTAATTGTTGTTCGCTATTGTATTACCCGTTCACACGGCGGCCAAACAGGAAATGTTTCTCCGGTTGCACTATGAATAACATTAAGAACAAGGACCGCTCTATTCTATTTGGACGGACGGGTGCGGTTGGTCGGCACTGCCTCCAGCGGATTATCCGGCCAGTAGTGCTTGGGATAACGGCCTTTGAGATCTTTTTTCACCTCGAAATAGGTGTTCTGCCAGAAGCTGGCCAGATCTGAGGTGATCTGCATCGGCCTTCTCGCCGGAGACAGCAGGTGCAGCAGCACCGGCACTTTCCCTCCGCCTATCCGCGGGGTATCCATCTGCCCGAACATCTCCTGGAGCCTTACCGCAAGTACCGGCGCTCCCGGATTGCTGTAATCCAAAGGGACACGCGAACCGCTCGGTACCGTTATATGTGTCGGCGCCTCCCTGTTCAGCTGCTGGCGGCTGTTCCAGTCCAGCATCCCCTCCAGCGCCTGCGTCAGATTCACCCGCTGCAAGTCACGGAGATTCCGCATCCCGTGCATATAAGGCGCCAGCCAATCCTCCAAAGTATCCGTCAACGCCTCATCCGACATATCCGGCCAGTCTGCCCGCAGCGCGTGCATGAATTCCATCCGCTGCCGCAGCTGGAGAGTTCCCTTCTCCCAGGGCAACAGCTGTAGTCCTTCCGCTGCGATTACCTTCAGCAGTACACTCTCCGTCTCTTCAGGAGTAGCCCGTTCATGTGTCGTTTGCTTCAGAATGAGTGCCCCCAGCCGGGTCACTCTTCTCGTCTTCACGCTCCCGCTCTCACTGTCCCAGTAGACTTCGCGCTCCTCCAGAAGGCTGTCCGCATGATGCTTCAGCAGGTCCTGCTCGGAGAGCGCTGCGGCAAGCATAATCCGGCTCTGCCCGGCACGGTCATCCACGCCGGGTGCCACGATGTAGGGCGAGCGCGCCAGCGGCTGCCCCTCGCGCATGGCCGCCCCCCGGCCGCCCGAGAGCAGAAACGCGCCGTCGCCGCGTTTCTGCCCGATGCGGTCGGGATAGGCGAACGACAGCAGCAGGCCGCTGCGGCTGATGTCGCCGGGCCCTTCGCCCGGCGCTGCCTGCAGCTGCGCCAGGAAGCTGCGGCTCTCGCGCTGCACCGCGCGCAAGGCCGCCGGGTCCGCTCCGCCGCTGCCGGCGGAGCGCTCGAACCCGAGCAGCGCCTCCACGCGGAGCGTGAGGTCGCTGTCGAGAGCTGCGGGACCCTTGAAGAGGTCCCGCTCCTGCAGCAGCGCTGCGAGCCTGGCGGCGAGCGGCGCGGCTGCAAGGTCTGCCGCGCGCAGCAGCATATGCGCGATGCGCGGGTGCGCGCCAAGCACGGCCATGCTGCGGCCGTGCGGCGTAATGGCGCCGCCGGCGTCCAGCGCGCCGAGCTGGCGCAGCAGCGCCGTGGCCTGCGCATAAGGCGCGGCCGACGGCGCGTCAAGCCAGGCGAGCGCGGCTGGCTCGCGCACGCCCCAGAGCGCCAGCTCCAGGGCGAGCTGCGCCAGGTCGGTCTCCATGATCTCCGGCACATTGTCGTCCGGCAGATGATCATGTGCCTCCCGGCTCCACAGCCTGTAGCAGACACCCGGCGCTGTGCGGCCTGCGCGGCCGCGGCGCTGATCAGCCGATGCCTTCGAGACCGGCACCGTGGTTAAGCGCGGCATGCCGGTCCGCGCAGAGAACACCTGGGTCCGGCGAAGACCTGTGTCAATCACCGTCCGCACCCCTTCAATCGTCAGACTGGTCTCGGCGATGGAGGTCGCCAGAACGACCTTCCGTTCACCTGCCACAGCAGGGGCTACCGCCGCATCCTGCTGCTGCTGTGGCAGCTGTCCGTAGAGCGGACGCAGCACCGTTCCCGCCGGGAGGCCTGCGGTGGCCAACTCCTGCTCCGTCCTGCGGATCTCCCGCTCACCGGGCAAAAAGACAAGAATATCTCCCGGCTGCTCAGCCAGTGCCCTGCGGACAGCAGACGCCGCAGACTTCTCCGGGTTGACCGTGCCGGCATCCGGCACATAGATGGTCTCCACCGGATATGTACGGCCCGGACAATGCACAACCGGGGCTTCTCCCAGCAGAGCAGATACACGTTCGCCGTCCAGTGTCGCAGACATCACAAGGATGCGCAGATCCTCGCGGAGTACACTCTGCGCTTCAAGCGCCAACGCCAACCCAAGATCCGCATGGAGGCTGCGCTCATGGAATTCATCGAAGATAATAAGACCGACATCCCCCAGCGACGGGTCGCTTTGCAGCATTCTGGTCAGAACGCCTTCAGTCACTACAACGATACGTGTATTTTTACCGACCCGGGTATCCATCCGCATACGGTATCCTACGGTCTGGCCGACACTCTCCCCCATACAGGAAGCCATGTAGCCTGCGGCAGAACGGGCTGCCAGACGTCTGGGCTCCAGCATGAGAATAGTTTTACCGGCCAGCCAAGGCTCCTCCAGCAGAGCAGGAGGGGTTGCCGTAGTCTTCCCCGCTCCAGGTTCGGCGATCAGAATAGCCGCTGTACGGTTAGTTAAAATCCTCTTCAGGTCAGGAAGCACCTGCATAATTGGAAGCTGATTCATTTCATCTCTCCATCATCCGCTAAAAGTTAAGTTTCCTATCCATTTCATTATCATGGGTGAAACCGTCCCGGATATCAAGTAGAAGCTGCATCCTCTTTACGGTGAACATATAGACTTCCGGCTACTGTCTACTTCGCGATCCCTTTCTGCCTGCACCGCAATGCACCCTGTAAAGCAGGTGGATAAATGCGCCTTAAATTGGTAGATTTCCGAGGAAAGTGGACGAACAAGTGGAAAAACAGCAACTACTAGTGGTGGTAAGCTACTTTGGGTGAAATGCGATGATTTAGGTGCTATTTTTCCAACTGCTGTTGACCTGCGGTTCATCCGATCATCAGCAAGTGGAGATAATCCACCCAAAATCTAACGGACCGGAGAGATCTTATCCCCGCGAAAACGCCACTTTTTGCAGCGTAACGGACTCAGGCGACCTTATAGTCCCTCTATGAGACGTTTCGGAGCTGACGTGCAAAGGATAAGGCCTGTGGAGTCCGTTACTCGCCTAATTGGCGACTTTCCTCCTAAATAAGAGCGCCTCAGTCCATTACGCTAAGCGAAACGCCCCTGAAGAATAGGGCCCGCTTGGAAAAAAGATGTAATTTGAAGGGGGATTGCGTCTGCACCACTATTTTAAATCTGATAAGATACTAAGTTTGTGCTGCGGTTCATTCGATCATAAACACACTTAAGTTGTGAACTTGAAGCTTCATCGTCACCGCGGTGAAGCAGTGAACTTGTTGACTTCCAGATTTTCAGACTTTCAGACTTTCAGACTTTCAGACTTTCAGACTCCCAGACTTCCACACTTCCGCCCCCTGTCCGTCAACAAACTTCTTGTTCTATTCCGCCCTTCGGGGTGGTATGTTCTATTCCGCCCTTCGCGGTGGAAATCCATAGCCAAAGGCTGACGTTGCGGAAAATACCCTCCGCCGGTTGCCTGCCCAGCACAAAACCTCCAGTTCGTAGAACCGGAGGTTGCCCGCCTTACTCTTCCCTTCCCGTCAGCCGCTGCCGGATCATGTCCCCGTAATCCGAGTATGCCGCATTGCCCTCCAGCCCGCGTTCCTGAAGCAGCCTCTGGAGACGAAGACGCTTGAGCGAGAGCTTGGATTCCAGCTCCCTGCGTTCGCCAGTGTCACTGTTACCGCTGGTGTGGCAGGCCACCAGCAGCTCTTCGAGCGTCACACACTCTGCCCGCAGCGTCACTTCCTCCGGCAGCAGACCGGCGTTCTTCATCATTTTATAAGACATCCGCAGCTCCTCGGGTACGCCGGAGAGATCCTCCAGCTCAAGCGGCTTGCCGTGCCCTGGCAGATTGGCGAACTCACCGCTGCGCATAGCCTCCTGAATTCTCTGTTCTGCAAGCCAAAATAATATAGCCATACACACCGTCCCTTTCATCAGCAGCTTGGGATTCCCTACTTCTGCTTATGATATCCGCGCTCCCCGTAAGGGGACAGCTGCTCCAGCCATTTACTCTCCATGTCCGGCAGCATCTTGCGGTATTTCTTCAGCTCCTGCACATCCGCCACGAAATCCTCTTCCGGCTTAATCTGCTCCAGTATCTCGAAGCGGAAGCCCGCTTCACCGCGTTCGTTCCAGTCTTCCTGCAGCGCCTTGTTATCATGGCCTTTGATATCCAGCATGAATTTATGCTTATTCCAGACCCCGTGCAGGTTCAGACTGCTTCCAACATACATTTTATCATTGCCGGTGTTCACAATCCGGTAGACCCCCATTGGCCTGTGTGTGTGCGCATAATTATATCCCAGTTCCTTGCGTCTGGATTTATCCGTCATGACTTCTCTCTCCTTCTTCTCTCCATTATAATTTCACCCAGTAGCTGCTTCCATCTTCTTCGCGGTCCAGCAGCCCGTAATCGATCAGATAACGCCGGAGCGTCACGTAATCGGGGTAAGCCGCACCCAGCACCGCATTGATTTCCTGCTCGCTGTACTTCCGTCCTGTCTCAAAACGCTGAAGCAAATGTCGCAGAATCGCCGCCTTCCGCTTCTGTTTCTTAGGGAACTCTGACAACGGGCCGTCCGGGCCCTGTTTGAAATAAGCGCCCAGAATCTCGGCATTCTCCTGTTCCGTAATGGCGAACCGTTCATCGACCATCACCGCGGTGCGCGGAATACTCACAAAAGGCGATGAAGCTCCCGGCTTCTCCTCCGCCAGCTCCATGACCGCCAGGAACAGCTTCGCCTGCTTCACCTTCTCCCGCAGGGTGAACCGGTGGTTGCGGACCGTGGAGGTGCTGCCGATTCCCAGCTCCTTGGCAACCTCCGCATCGCTTAGACCTTGGCGGAAGGCTTGCAGCAGCCCCTTTTGCAAATCGGTTAATCCGCTCAGCTTCTTGTCCAGCGTCAGCAGCCAGTTGAACATTCCCCCATGAACCCTGTCCACATGCAGGGCTGCGAACTTCTCCGCTTCGTAATACTGCTCTCCATCCTTATAGATCAGGCCCTTCTCGAAGGGTTCCCCGCACACCAGACAATGATATATTTCCGTACGTCCTTCCGTCTCCACATTATAGCCCTGCTTCAATTCCGCAATGGTAGCATTCCAGAATTTCTCCGATATCCGCACTGCTTCGTTCGCTTCCGCCAACTGGATCACCACAACCTTTGTTTGCTTTTATATAGACATTATATCATTTTGTTTGTTATTTTACAATTATCTAATTAGATCATTTCGAGAAAAGAAAAACACCGCCAGTAATGGCAGTGTCTCTATATCCCAAAGGGTCGGTATTGGTTGGTACTTATAATGCTGCTGAAGCCTGCTTCAGCAAGGTGGACAGCAGTTCATAATCCACAGCCTTGCCCTCTGTCAGCTTGGTTGTCAGACGATCACCGCTCCCCGTTTCGAATGAGCCCTCAGGCACTTCCAGCGCTGCTGCACCGAAGATGGAGAAGCTGACCCAGCCTTTGGCGGTAGAGATGACGGCGGCATATTTCCCGTTTTTGAGAAAATGCGGTTTGCCGTACTGAATCCGTTCTGTGACTTCCGGGATCGCCTCGTGAATGACATCACGTAACTTGGCGCAGATCTCCGACTGCCAGGGCAGCTTGATTTGAGCCATGTAATCTGTAACTTCCTGGTTCATGGAATCACCTTTTCCTGAAGGATGTGATTAGGACAGCAGCGACTCCGCACCGTCAATAACAATCTGCGAACCGGTAATGTGAATGGATTCATCCGAGGCCAGGAAGGCAACCAGATCAGCCACATTCTCCGGTTTGCCCGGACCGTCAGCCAGCGGCTGGGCTCCTTCAGGGAATTCAATCGGAATGACAATCGACTCCACTTCATCATTAAACTCCGTGCTTTCGTCGATATTGGTGGCGATGGCCCCCGGACAAATGACATTGACGCGGATTTTGAACTTGGCCAGCTCCAGCGCAGCCATCTTCGCAAAAGCTACCTGGCCAGCCTTGGTAGTGCTGTATGGCGACCAGCCAAAGCTGGTAAATCTGCTGTTGCCGTTGATCGAGCTGGTAATAATAATGCTGCCCTTTCCTCGCTCCTTCAAATGGGGAATGCTGTATTTCAGCGTCAGGAAGGTGCCTGTCAGGTTGACGGACAGCGTCTTCTCCCAATCTTCTACACTCAACTCCTCAATAGGCCCGACCACACCGTTAATGCCCGCATTGGCGAACACGATGTCCAGACCCCCGAAATGCTCGACTGTCCTGCGTACGGCTTCCTCCATCCGGCCGGCATCCGAAGTATCTACATCAATGGCGAGTGCGCAGTCCTTGCGCAGCTTGTTCAGCTTCTGTTCCAGGATTGAGGAACGTTCATTCACCAGATCGAACAAGGCAACATTCGCCCCTTCACGTGCCAGCTGGATCGCCGCCGCTCTGCCGATCCCCGAGCCCGCACCTGTAACTATGGCTGTTTTCCCTTGAAAACGCTGCTTTTTTGCTATATTCGGGCTCATATGTACACTCTCCTTCCGTGAATACCATTCTGCTAGTAATGGCTCTGTTTCAAGATTACCCATTTGATGCTCGATTATAATCAGGTGATGCAAAAAATTGCACAAACCCTGTGCAACATGCACAGCACATCAGCCAAACGGGCCTGCCATGCAGCTTATAGGGAACAGCAAAGACCCCACATCTGCGGGGCCTTCGCTCACTGATTCACTTCTCTAGCTGCCGTACATCCACCTTGACCGTAAGTTTGCCTGCTGCTCCGCGGTATACGCCTTTGACCGGAACGATATCCTTGTAATCCCGCCCGTGCCCGAGCTTGATATACCGCCAGTTCACTTCCACATTGTTGGTCGGATCGAAGCCCAGCCAGCCCGTACCCGGAATATGCGTCTCCACCCAGGCATGCGAGGCCTGCTCGAAGTCGGCGTTGCCCCCCTGCAGATCCCCGACGAAATGGTACCCGCTCACATACCGCGAGGGCAGGCCGACACTGCGGCAGACGGCAATCATCAGATGGGCATAGTCCTGGCAGACTCCGCGTTTGAGCATCAGCGCTCTTTTCACCGTTGTATTGACGCTAGTTGCCTCGGGGTCGTACGTGAACTGCTCATAGATGGTGGAGGACAGCTTCCGGGTCCATTCATACATATCCTCGGCCTCCTCAAAAGGATGCTGCGAAGCGAACTCCACCAGCTCCGCCGTCACCTCAGTGTACCGGGTAGGCAGAATAAACTCGATATAGCGGTTCTGAAATTTATCGTCATTCAGCAGCTTCACCTGCTCTTCTAGCGGAATACGCGGCAGGTCGGCGCCTTGCGCCTTGTCGAGCGTGACAACCGTAGCTTTGGTGTGAATCACCATTTCTGTGTGCGGCTTGTTCACCGAATACGCATGGACCCGGTTGCCGAAGAAATCCTCATAGGTGAGCAGATTGGCCGGCGGATGCACCTCCACCTCATGATGATAACAGGATTGGCGGTAGTTCGTGCGCGGCGTCAGCCGGATCTCATTGACACTGTCCGTCACCGGCTCGGGATAGCTGTAGGTGGTGGTGTGGTTGATCTGTATTTTCATACCGAGACTCCTTCACGGCGAAAAAAAGCACCGTCCATCGTTCTGCCGAGCCTCTGACAGGATATCATCAGTGACTGCAGCACATCCTCCACCAGGTCGCCGGACATCTCTTCCTTCTCCATGTAATCCAGCTCCGCCTTAATCTTGCCCGCCTGACGGATTACCTTCTCATGCCCTGACCCCTTCTCTGAGGAATCCAGCTCCAGCTTGGCCAGATGCTCCTCCAGCTTGTGGAAGGAGAAGCGGACCGAACGGGGGAAGAGCGGGTTCACGATCAGGAATTCCAGGATGCACTCCGGCGACATATCATCGGCGTAATACCGGCGGAAGGACTGATAGCCGCTCACCGACTTCAGTACGGCCTGAAGCTGGGTATAGATAGAGCTGATATCCTTCGATTTGCAGGATACCGTGACAGCTTGCAGGATACGTGTCGTATTCTCAGCCCGTTCCAGAAACCGGCCGCTCTCGATGAAATGCCATTCATTGCCCCGGAGCATCACCGACTGCTCGGCGCCGAGGAACATCGCCGCCCGTTCCTTGACCTGCCGATAGAAGGGATGGGGACCTCTCATAATATCCGCGACCGACTGTTCCCCGAGCCACAGGTTGAAGCCATTGACAATATCCCATAGCTCGCTGGGCAGATGCTGGCGCAGCGTGCGCAGATTATTCCTCGCCTGATGCACACAGGAGAACAAGGAATTGGTATTTCCCAGATCCAGCGTGATGAAGGATAACACATCCTGCTCACTGAAGCTCTCGAATTGCCGCAGATACTCACTGCGCACCCCAAGCGCGTCAATCAGGCGCGACCACTTGTGGCCCTCTTCCCGGAAATCCTCTTCCTGCTGGATATGGTAATGTACGTCGATCAGCCGGGCGTGATTCTCAGCCCGTTCAATATACCGGCCGATCCAGAATAGAGCCTCCGCATTGCGATTCAGCATTCCAGCCACCCCTTTACCTTAGATAATCTTGTCTCTAAGCCATGACCCAGGTATCCTTCACTCCCCCGCCTTGGGAGGAGTTCACGACCAGCGAGCCTTCACGCATCGCCACCCGGGTCAGGCCCCCAGGAATGACATGCGGCTTGCGGTCGGCCCCCATCAGCACAAAGGCTCTCAGATCAATATGCCGTGGAGCCATACTCCCCTCTGACAAAACCGGCGCACGGGACAGCGACATGATCGGCTGGGCGATATAACGCTCCGGTTCTGCCAGTATTTTGAGCCGGAAATCTATAAGCTCCTCCTTCGTGGCCTCACTTCCGATCAGCATTCCGTAGCCCCCGGAGAGAGACGTCTCCTTCACCACCATTTCCGGCAGGTGATCCAGCACATACTGGCGCTCCTGCGGCCTTGACAGCAGATACGTCGGCACATTGCCCAGAATTGGCTCTTCGTTCAGATAATAGCGGATCATATCGGGGACATATACATACATGGCCTTGTCATCGGCTACTCCGGTTCCGGGCGCATTGGCAATCGCAATATTCCCTGCCCGGTAGGCATTCATCAGACCTGCAACCCCAAGCAGCGAGCTCGGCTGAAAAGCGAGCGGATCAATAAAATCATCATCCAGCCGCCGGTACAGCACATCGACCCGGCGCAGGCCGTTCATCACCTTCAGGTAGATTTTGTGATCCTGGGCGACCAGATCGCGGCCCTCCACCAGATGGATGCCCATCTGCTGCGCCAGATAAGCATGCTCATAATAAGCCGAGTTGTACTCACCCGGTGTCAGCAGGGCTATGACCGGGTCTTTCGTCCGGGACGGAGACAGGCTGCGCAGCACGGACAGGAAGCGGTTCAGACTGTGATCTACATCGCGGATGGAGCTGGCAAACGACAATTCAGGAAACAGCTGATTCATGAGCGATCTGCCTTTGAACAGATAAGAGAAGCCAGAAGGTGTACGCAAATTATCCTCAAGCACATAATACTCGCCGTCATGATGCCGGATCAGATCGATTCCTGAAGTGGTGATGTAAGCACCGCCAGGTACGCGGAGTCCTGACATTTCCGGCCGGAAATAACAGTTCGAAATAATCATCCGCCGCGGTACAATGCCGTCCTTCACGATGTATTGCTCATGGTAAATATCATGAATGAACAGATTCAGTGCGGTAATCCGCTGCACAATGCCCGCCTCCAGCCGTTCCCATTCCCCCTTAGGGATAATGCGCGGAATCATGTCAAACGGAATCGTCCGCTCCATCGGCTGATCCTGTGCCGGGTTATACAGGGTAAAGGTAATGCCTTCTTCCATCATCCGACGCTGCATCAGCTTCTGCTTGCCTTGCAGCTCTTCGGGGCTCATCCCGGAAAACATGCGGTTCACATGCTTGTAATGAGGCCGGACGTTCCGTTCATCCGCGTACATCTCATCATAGAAATGCTGCAGCGGATACGGAGACAGACCGGGCAAAGGATCTAGTTTGGACATGAGCCCGACTCCTCTCGGATCAGTATAATGTGTCATGTTTCTTAACAAACAACTTCAAATATTAGAATTTAACCACGAAAATATTAAGTTCTACCTCCATAATACGTAAATGATATTATCCATGTCAATATATATAACAGCAAAATGGAGGACCTGAATCCTCCTGCCGGATTGGAATCGCTTCCTTTCTCTTAAACTCGCTTTTGAGGTGCTCCATGTTCATTCCACATCCAATTGTATGCCGGTGCGCAGACAAGCAGTACTATTATGAATTTTTCATATGATGTATTTTTAATAGTTAATCAACAAAAAACCTCCCCGGGAATCGTTCCTTCCCTGGGGAGGCTGGAGCAGCCGTTTTTTCGTTCAATCGTTGCCGGTGATCCGGCTCAGCATTCGCTGATTATCCGTTCACCCTCACGGGTCACGGGTTCAGTCCATGCCTGAATGGTTTATTCCCCGGAGTCCGCTTCCTCCTCCGAGATCATACCTGCGAACAGGGCATGGACGAACTGGTCGGAGTCGAATGGCTGGAGATCTTCCATTTTCTCGCCGAGACCGACCAGCTTCACCGGCAGGTTCATTTCCTGACGGATCGCTACTACGATACCGCCTTTCGCCGTACCGTCCAGCTTCGTCAGTACCAGACCGGTCACGCCGCTCTTCTCGCCGAACAGCTTGGCCTGGGTCAGCGCATTCTGCCCGGTAGTCGCATCCAGCACCATGAGCACCTCATGCGGGGCACTTGGAATCTCGCGCTGGATGACACGGAAGATCTTGTTCAGCTCTTCCATCAGATTGCTCTTGTTCTGCAGCCGGCCTGCCGTATCACAGATCAGGACATCCACACTGCGCTGCTTGGCAGCCTGCACCGCATCGAACATTACGGCAGCCGGGTCTGACCCTGACTGCTGCTTGATGACATCAACCCCGGCACGCTTGCCCCAGACCTCAAGCTGCTCAATGGCTCCGGCACGGAAGGTATCTCCTGCCGCCAGCAGCACCTTCTTGCCTTCCTGCTTGTAGCGGTGCGCCAGCTTGCCGATGGTCGTCGTCTTCCCGACTCCGTTAACGCCGACGAACAGAATGACGGTAATCCCGTCCGGATTCTCGTTCAAGCTGTTGTCGTCATCGCCGCGCAGCAGCTCCATCAGCTTGCGGGACAGAATCGGCTGGAGCTCTGACGCGTCCTCGATCCGCTTCTGCTTCACTTCGGCGCGCAGCTCCTCCACCAGATTCATCACCGTATTGACGCCTACATCGGCGCCGATCAGAATCTCCTCCAGTTCCTCATAGAACTCTTCATCTATCTTTTTGCGGCGGATAATCAGATCAGAGACCTTCTCGACGAAGCCCTTGCGTGTTTTCTCCAGACCGTCGCGGAACTGTTTCGTTACGCTTTCTGTTTTGCCGGAGATGCTGTCTTTCAGTTTTTTAAAAAAACTCATATGCTTATGCTTCCTCCTAAAGGGTTATAGGGATCACTTTATGAACTTATGTTTTGGAATTAGCCGTGACTCCAGAGAAGTTTTGGACTTCCGGCCGCTATTGTCTGCAGATTTCTTGATTTATCCCGTTTTTAACGGTTGAAATCCGCAGACAAAGGCGGTCGCTATCGCTCCTACAGTTCCAAAATTCCCCTCCGCCACTTTTCCTTTAACTTATGTTTTTAGTTTAATCTATTTCGTTAAGCTATCTCTGCCTCTTCATCCTCCAGCCGCACGGATACGAGCTTGGACACGCCGCCTTCCTCCATCGTCACGCCATAGAGCACATCGGCTTCCTCCATCGTTCCCTTGCGGTGGGTCACTACGATGAACTGCGTCTGCTGTGAGAACTCACGCAGGTACTGGGCGAAGCGCACCACATTGGCTTCATCCAGCGCCGCTTCCACCTCATCCAGCACGCAGAACGGCACCGGCTTCACCTGCAAAATAGCGAACAGCAGAGCCATAGCGGTCAAGGCGCGTTCCCCGCCGGAGAGAAGCTGGAGGTTCTGCAGCTTCTTCCCCGGCGGCTGGGCCACGATATCAATTCCTGTATCGAGCATATGCTCGGGGTCCAGCAGTTGAAGGTCTGCCCGGCCGCCGCCGAACAGCTTCGCGAACACCGTACCGAACTCGCGGCGGATGGCATCGAAGGTCTGCTTGAAGCGCTTCGACATCTCCTCTTCCATCTCATGGATCACGTGATACAGTGTCGTTTTGGCCTCCACCAGATCATCCTTTTGCCCGCTGAGGAACGTATACCGCTCATGTACCCGTTGATACTCTTCAATTGCACCCAGGTTGACCTCGCCCAGACCGGAGATGCTGCGCTTCAGACGCTGCACCTCCAGCTGTGCGGCGGGCACATCCTCCGGCACCGGATACCGCTGCTTCGCCAGTTCGTAGCTCAGCTCATAGTCATCGCTCAGCTTGCGGAGGATATTGTCCAGCTCCACATCCAGCCGCCCGACGGCAACCTCCGTGGAACGGAGCTTGTCTTCGACCGCCCGGAGCGCCTGCCGCTGGTCTTTGGTCTCGCCTTCGGCCAGCTCCAGCTTGCGCGAGATCGACGCGCGGTCGGCACGGGCCAGATCGAGCCTCGCCGACGTATCTTCCTTGCTCAGCCGCAGGCTGTTGACCTCTTCCTTCTGCTTCACGGTCTCCCGTGCATTCTCTTCCAGATCCTGCTCTATCGTCATCAGCAGGCTGCGGCTCTGGCGCAGCTCCTTCTCCTGCGAGCCGGCATCCTGCCTCATCCGCCGCAGCTGCTCTTCCAGCGAGAAGATCTCCTGGTCCAGCTTGCCCTCCGAAACCTTCATCCCGGTCAGCTTGCCCTGCAGCTCTTCCTTAGCCGATTCATTCGCCTTGCGGTCCGATTCGGCACTGCGGATCGCCGCATGCGCTTCCTGCTCTTCCTTCTCCAGCCGGGCGAGCTCGGCTTCGGCCTGCTTGCGGGTCTCGTCCAGGCCGCGCGCCTCGTTCTCGAAGCCGCTGCGCTCCGCGCCTGCGCCCTCAACCTGTTCCTGCACATGCCGCAGCTCCTGCTCCAGCTGCTTCAGATCGCCGGATACGCGCTGTTCCTCCAGGCGCTTCTCGTCACCGTCATGCCGCAGCTGCTCCAGCTTCTCGGCGGCCTTGTCCTGCTCGGCGCGCAGGCGGCTGATCCCCTGCTTCAGCTTGGCAATCTGCTGCTCGCTTTCTTCAATCTCGCCGGAGAGCTGGTCGAGCTGACGCTTGCGGCTAAGCAGGCTGTTGTTCTTCTTATGCTGGCTGCCGCCCGTCATCGAACCCCCAGCATTCACGACATCGCCTTCCAGCGTAACCACTCTGTAGCGGTATTGGCATTTGGCCGCAATGCGGTTCGCCTGTTCCAGACTCTCGGCGATCACGACATTGCCGAGCAGGCTTCCGATAATGCTTCCATATTTGTCTTCATAACCGACCAGCTCCGAACCGATGCCGACAAAACCTTCGGCGCCTTGAACCATACTGCGGTCACTGCCGGTAATCTGCCGGGGCCGGATAACATCCAGCGGCAGGAAGGTTGCCCGCCCGAGCTGACGCTGCTTCAGGAAAGCAATCGCCTGCCGGGACACGGCCTCATTCTCCATGACCACATGCTGCAAGGAAGCGCCCATCGCTGTCTCAATCGCCATTTCCAGCTTCTCGGGAACGGAGATCAATTCAGCCACTGCACCATGCACCCCGCTTAGCTGTCCTTTGCGCGCACCCTTCAGCACCTCTTTGACCCCAAGCATGAAGCCGTCAAAATCATCCTGCATTTCCTTCATCGTCTCATGCCGGGACACCTGGGCTTCGCGCTTCTGCTCCCATTTGCGCAGGCCGCTCTGCGTCTCTTCGAGCAGCTTCTGCCGTTTGCCGGTCTGCTCGCTCTCCGTAATGTACACGCCGCGCAGCAGGCTAATCTCCTTGCCGAGTCCGGCAATCTTATCCTTCAGCCCGCTTTGCGCGGTGACAAGCTCCTCCAGCCGGGCTGTCCACTTGCCGCTCTCCTCCTGGCTGCGGCTGAGCCGCCGCTCCAGGCTCTCCTTCTGCTGATCCGCATAGCGGATCTCGTTGCGCGCCTGGGCCATCAGGTTCATCAGCTCAAGCAGAGCGCTCTTCAGCTTCTCTTCCTTGCTCTGGCTGATGCCTCCGGCCACACCCTGCAGCTTCGACTCTTCATCGGCAAGCTGTGCCCGCAGCTCCGCAAGCGTCTGCCTGGTCTGCTTCAGCTTATGCTCCAGCTCCGCCAGCTCACGCTGCCGCCCCTCGGAACGTTCACCTACAGAGCCCAGCGTCTGCATGAGCTGTTCCCGGTTCTGCTCCAGATTCCTGCGGCGCTCCTTCAGCAGCTCTCCGTAGCCCTCGCTCTTCTCGTTGGCTTCGCTGCTGCGCAGCAGCTGCTCCTGCAGCTTCTCCACTTCCTGCTCAAGATTACGCAGCTCCGCCCGGCCGCTCTCCAGCTTGGCATCGTGTGCAGAGACTACAGTGGACAGCTCCAACTGCTCTGTCTTAAGCACCTCCAGGCGGGCGTTGCCCTCCTGCCAGGACGTATGTATGCCTTCGATCTGATGCACATATACCGAAATCTCCAGATGCTTCAGCTGCTCACGCAGCTCTTTATACCTTATAGCCTTCTCAGACTGGTCCTTCAGCGGTCCCACCTGATCTTCAAGCTCGCTGATCAGGTCATGAATTCGCAGCAAATTCTGCTCGGTCTCATCGAGCTTGCGGCCGGCATCCTTTTTGCGTGACTTATATTTAACAATACCTGAGGCCTCTTCAAAGATACCCCTCCGGTCTTCTGAACGGGTACTGAGAATCTCTTCTATCCGGCCTTGTCCGATAATCGAATAGGCTTCACGACCGATACCGGTATCCATGAACAGCTCCGTAATATCCTTCAGCCTGCAGGCCTGTTTATTGATCAGGTATTCACTGTCTCCGCTGCGGTGGACACGCCGGGTCACGGTCACCTCGCTGAAATCCAGCGGCAGCACATGATCCTCATTATCCAGCGTCAGCGAGACCTCGCCGTAGTTGACTGCCTTGCGGGCATCGCTTCCGGCAAATATAATATCCTCCATCTTGCCGCCGCGCAGGGATTTGGCACTTTGCTCCCCAAGCACCCAGCGTATGCCGTCGGATATGTTGCTTTTGCCGCTTCCGTTCGGGCCGACTACAGCCGTAATACCGCGCACAAATTCCATTTCCGTTTTGTCGGCAAATGACTTGAAGCCCGCTAATTCAATCCGTTTCAGAAACATAACTCGCCTATCACCTCTGACCCATTATACCATAGTGTTTCCTTGCCAAAACACCCCCACAAAGGGGTGCACCTGCTTCGCCAAAACATATAATATCTGATATTCCGAAAAAGAGCAGCAAAAGTCTGACTTCCGCCGAACCGCCGGCATTCAGACCATTGCTGCTCTACTCCGCATTGCTCAAAATATCCCCACAAAGTGGGGCTTTGTTCAAAAATGCCTTCAGGCACCGTCTTCCTTCAGAAGCAATAATGCCGCTGCCGCTGCCTGCTGCTCCGCTTCCTTCTTGGAGCGGCCGCTGCCGCTGCCGAGTGAACGGCTGGCCATATAGACTTCAGAAACGAACTCACGCTCATGCGCCGGTCCGCGTTCTTCAACAATCCGATATTCCAGCGTACCCAACCCATGATGCTGTATCAGTTCCTGAAGCTCTGTCTTGAAATCGCTCATCTGCATTTGCAGCTTGCCGTCGGTTTCAACCAGCGGGAATACGTGATTATCCAGGAATCTGCGGGCTGTTTCCAGGCCCTGGTCGAGATAGAGCGCTCCCACGAATGCTTCGAACACATCGGCCAGGAGTGCCGGGCGGGTACGCCCGCCCGTAAGCTCTTCCCCTTTTCCCAGCAGTACGTACCGCCCGAAGCCCAAGGTTTCGGCGAACCGGACCAGCGACGGCTCACACACAATCGCAGCACGCAGCTTGGTCAATTCCCCCTCAGGTCTGTCCGGGAGCAGATTGTACAGATATTCGGACACCGTCAGCTCAAGCACCGCATCACCCAGGAACTCCAGGCGCTCATTGTCCTGATGCTGATTGAACCGGTGTTCGTTCACATAAGATGCATGGGTAAAAGCCTGCTTCAGAAGTACAGGATCGTGAAATTGGATTTGAAGTTGGCTCTGTAACTGCTTCAGGTCTCCTTTCACTGCACTGTCTCCCCTTACTTATTATATTTTTTGAGAATAACGGTTGCGTTATGCCCTCCGAATCCGAAGGAATTCGACATGGCGATATTCAGTTCCGCCTTGCGCGGCACATTCGGAACATAGTCCAGATCGCAATCCGGGTCAGGGTTGTCCAAATTGATGGTAGGGGCAATCATGCCCTTCTGCAGGGACAGACCGCAAATAATCGCTTCCACCCCGCCGGCAGCGCCAAGCAAATGGCCTGTCATCGATTTGGTCGAGCTGATCGCAACCTTGTACGCATGCTCTCCAAGCGCCTTCTTCACAGCCGCTGTCTCCGATTTGTCGCCTACCGGCGTGGATGTGCCATGTGCATTAATGTAGTCGATATCCTCTGGAGAGATTCCGGCATCACGGATCGCCATCTTCATGCAGCGTGCTGCACCGTCAGGGTCAGGCTCCGTCATGTGATGGGCATCCGCGCTGAGGCCATATCCGATCACTTCAGCATAGATCTTGGCTCCGCGCTTCTCTGCATGCTCCAGAGATTCGAGAATCAGGATTCCCGCACCCTCGCCCATGACAAAACCGTCGCGGTCCACATCAAACGGACGGCTGGCCTTCTCAGGCTCGTCATTGCGGGTGGACATGGCTCTCATCGCACAAAAGCCTGCCATCCCCGTAGGACGAATGGTGGCTTCCGCACCGCCGCAGATCATCGCATCCGCATCACCGCGCTGGATCAGACGGAAGGATTCGCCGATGGAATGGCTGCCTGTCGCACAAGCGGTCACTGTCGTTGTATTCGGTCCCTTGGCACCGAGATTGATCGACAGCTGGCCGGAGCCCATGTTGGCAATCATCATCGGAATGAAGAATGGGCTGACCCGCTTCGGGCCTTTTTCGAGCAGCAGGTTGTGGTTATCTTCCCATGTCCCTAAGCCGCCGATCCCGGAGCCGACAGATACCCCGATCCGCTCTGCATCAATATCTTCACCGATGGTAAGTCCGCTGTCCTTCAGCGCATCTTCACCGGCTGCAACCGCGAATTGTACGAAACGGTCCATCTTGCGGGCTTCCTTGCGGCCAAAGCGCGCTTCCGCATCGAAATCCTTGACCGAAGAAGCGATCCGCGTCGGATACTCACTTACATCAAAAGCTTCGACCAGGGATACTCCGGACTTGCCGCTCATGAGGCTATCCCAGAACGTCTCAAGATCCTTGCCCAGCGAAGTCATTACACCCATACCTGTTACAACCACTCTATGATTCAAACACCATCACCCCGTCTGTAGGCTGTGTACCTCTACAACTTGTAAACGTAAACACGCCAGATGTCTATATAAACTGCAGTCGCCGCAGGATCAGTTAATCTGCGGTTCTGTTATTATCTTCATAAGCTTAAAGAACTGTAAAATGAGGAGAAGTCCCGCCCTGGCAGGAACGGGACCCTCAATCATATGACTCTAGGTATGAGATTGTATGTACTTCACAACTTCACCCACGGTCGTAATTCTCTCTGCATCTTCATCAGAGATTTCCATATCGAATTCATCTTCCAATTCCATTACCAATTCTACAACATCAAGAGAATCAGCACCTAAATCATCTTTGAAAGACGCTTCTAATGTTACCTCTGCTTCATCGGCACCTAAGCGGTCGATGACAATGCGTTTTACACGCTCCAATACATCGGACATCCGGTTCACCTCCTCTTTTGGTATTATACGAGATATGAAGTCAAAATACCATAGAGCATAAAAAACGCCTTCTGGCCGCCTCTGTCCATCTTCCCCCGTAATGATCTGACGCCCTGCGAAGCCTTACATGTACATTCCGCCATCCACATGAAGCGTCTGGCCTGTCATGTAGGCTGCCCCTTCCGAGGCCAGGAATACGGCCGCATTCGCAATGTCCTCCGCCCGCCCAAGCTCTCCCAAGGGAATTCCCTTGATCAGCTCACTGCGGACCTCATCGGACAACTCGCGGGTCATGTCGGTATCAATGAAGCCGGGCGCGATGCAGTTCACGGTAATTCCCCGTGAAGACAGCTCGCGGGCCGCAGACTTCGTCATGCCGATTACCCCCGCCTTGGCAGCGGTATAGTTCACCTGGCCGGGATTCCCCGTCACGCCCACGACAGAGGAAATATTGATAATCCGGCCATACCGCTGCTTCATCATCGGGCGGGTTACTGCCTTCAGGCAGTTGAACACACCCTTCAGATTCGTCTCGATGACCTGATCGAATTCTTCCTCTTTCATACGCATGATCAGATTATCCCGGGTAATGCCCGCATTGTTCACCAGGATATCGATTCTTCCCCAGGCCTGGATAACCTCCTTGACCAGGTTCTCGGCGTCACTGCTGCTGCCGACATTCCCCTGCAGCGCGAATCCTTCCGAGCCCAGCTCGTGAATCCGGGCCACGGTCTCTTCAGCCGCCTGAAGGCTGCCGGAATAGTTCACCGCGACCTTCACGCCATGGGCAGCTAGTGCCAGGGCAATGCTGCGGCCGATGCCCCGGGACCCTCCGGTTACAAGGGCGGTCTGACCTTTGAGTGCTGCAAACATGCTATGTTGTCCCCCTTCAATAATCATGCGGCTGCGGTTAAGCCAGGCTGCTTACCAGCCGGACTGTGCGCTCTCCAGACTGTTGATGTTCACAATCTTGACATTCCTGTCAATCTTGCGGATCAGACCCGCCAGCACGCTGCCGGACCCGATCTCTACAAAAGTATCCACTCCGGCGGCAATCAGCCATTCCACGCTATCCTGCCAGAGCACCGGAGAGTATACCTGTTCTACCAGCAGTTTGCGGATTTCTTCTGGGTCTGTTACAGGAGCAGCGGTCACATTGACGACTACCGGCATAGCAGGAGCATTGAAGGTTACCTTCTGCAGTTCGGCAGCCAGCCGCTGCGCCGCACCCTTCATTAATGAAGAGTGGAACGGCCCGCTGACCTCCAGCGGAATGGCCCGTTTGCCTCCGGCTTCCTTCACGCGCTGAACGACTTCACCCACTCCATCCACCGAACCCGAGACTACAATCTGTCCCGGACAATTGACATTCGCCAGTTCAACGGAGTTACCCGCCGCTGTAATACTCTGGCACAATTCCGTAAGCGCCTCACGGCCGGCACCAAGCACCGCTGCCATAGCCCCTTGTCCTCCAGGCACAGCCTCTTCCATGAACTGTCCGCGCAGGCGGACCAGACGTACAGCATCTTCATAAGACAGCACTCCGGCTGCCACAAGAGCGCTATATTCGCCAAGACTGTGGCCTGCCACATAATCCGGCGTAATCTGAAGGCCGCTAATCGCTTGCAGATAAGCGACACTGGCGGTAACCAGTGCCGGCTGAGTGTTCACTGTCTGCTTAAGCTCGCTGTCCGGCCCTTCAAATATAAGCCCGCTCAGCGCAAACCCAAGCACCTCGTCACCCTTTTCAAAGACCGCCCGGCTCTGGGGCAATACTTCATATACATCCTTACCCATACCGACTGCCTGTGCACCCTGACCGGGGAAGACAAATGCGATTTTGCTCATGAGGTATAACGCTCCTTCCCTTTACCTGCGGCCCACCCGGATATCCGCCGAATTAGAGCCGCTTCGTTACTATTATTAATGCCCCAATTCTTACCAGATCAGCACAGAAGCGCCCCAGGTAAGTCCGCCGCCGAAGCCGACCATCAGCACCGTGTCGCCTTCCTTCATCCGGCCTTCCTCGGCTGCTTCAACAAGAGCCAGCGGAATGGAGGCTGCGGAGGTATTCGCGTATTTATCAACGTTGACTACTACCTTCTCCGGCGGCAGCTCCAGACGCTGCATAGCGGATTGAATAATCCGGATGTTGGCCTGATGCGGCACGAACAAGTCAATATTCTCCTTGGACAATCCCGCCTTGGTAAGCACACGCTCCGTGGCCGATCCCATGACGCGTACCGCGAACTTGAAGACCTCGCGGCCATTCATATAGATGAAGTGCTTCTTGTCTTCCACGGTCTGCTGGGAAGCGGGCAGACGCGATCCGCCCGCTTCCAGATTCAGCAGGCTGCCGCCGGAGCCTTCCGCTCCAAGATCGAAGGACTGGAAGCCGCGTCCTTCCGGAACCTCGCCTACGATTACCGCACCGGCACCGTCACCGAACAGTACGCAGGTATTGCGGTCTGTATAGTCTGTAATGCGCGACAGCGTATCCGCACCGATTATCAGTGCATTGTTATACATTCCATTCTGGATAAAGCCCGTTGCTGTAGCCAGGCTGTAGACGAAGCCGGAGCAGGCTGCCGACAGGTCAAAAGCGGCTGCGCCCTTGGCCCCCAGCTTGTCCTGAAGAATGCAGGCCGTGGACGGGAAGGCGCTATCAGGGGTCACTGTAGCTACAATGATCAGATCAAGCTCCTCAGCCTTCATGCCTGCGGATTCCAGTGCCTTCAGGGCTGCTTCATAGGCCAGATCAGAGGTGGCCTGTTCCGGGGCCGCGATATGCCGTTCCCGGATGCCCGTGCGGCTGACAATCCATTCATCGTTCGTCTCGACGATCTTCTCCAGATCGCTATTGGTTAATATTCTCTCAGGTACATATTTCCCTGTCCCGATAATGCCTACCGGACGTAATTGTCTCATGTCGTCACTCACTTCCCGCTAATTTCCTTCGATATACTGGGCACCAGATCGGCCTTCAGTGCAATGCGCGCCTGTCTTACCGCATTCTTCACCGCATTGCCGTCGGACGAACCATGCCCCTTCACTACCAGGCCGCTAAGACCGAGCAGCGGTGCTCCGCCGTGTTCCTTATAATCCATCTTGCCCTTCAGGCTTCTGAGCTCCGGCATCAGGATGGCTGCACCCAGCTTCGTCTTAAGCGACTTGCTGAACTGCTCCTTCAGCAGGGAGAACATTGCGCCGGCCGTTCCTTCCAGCGTCTTCAGAAGTATATTACCGGCGAAGCCGTCACAGACCAGCACATCGCAGCTTCCGGTGAGTACATCCCGCGCTTCCACATTGCCGACAAAATGAATGCCCTGCAGCGCCTCCAGGAGCGGATAGGCTTCCTTGGTCAATTCGTTCCCCTTGCCCGGCTCCGTCCCGACGTTCAGCAGGCCTACCCGGGGCTTCGCAATGCCGTGCACTTTGTTGCGGTATATGCTGCCGATCTGGGCATACTGCGCCAGATGCTGCGGCTTGGCATCCATGTTGGCGCCAAGATCCAGGGCCAGCACACCGACATCATCCAGCGTCGGAATCATCGGAGCGAGTGCCGGCCGCTCGATCCCTTCCATTCTTCCGACTACCAGAAGTCCTGTAGTCATCAGCGCCCCGGTATTGCCCGAGGAGATCATGGCGTCCGCCTCGCCCTCACGGACCATGCGTCCGGCTACGACCATGGATGAGTCCTTTTTGCGGCGGACGGCCTTCACGGGCTCTTCATCCGAACCGATCACATCCCCCGCATGACGTACCGTAACGTTGGTAGGCTTAGTCTTCAGCAGCGGCTCAAGCCGCGCTTCATCCCCGACCAGTATGATCTCTATGTCACTCCACTCCGCAGCCGCGGCCAGCGCGCCTTCCACATTACATTCAGGAGCATTATCCCCGCCCATGGCATCAATGGCGATCCGCACTCCGGTTTCCCCCTTCGTTGTACTCTTCAGTTGCAGAACGATACACTATAAAATGGCCTTGAAATACCAGCTCTTCTCCGACATATGTAAATACATCCACTTCAGCTTTGCCGTTCCGGCCCGCAAGTGACCGCACCTGCGCCTTGGCAATGCATTTCTCGCCCAGCCGGACCATGCGTACGAACCGCATATCAGCCGAAGCCGTTAAGGCAATCTCATCATTAATAATAGCAACTGCGAGGGAATTCGCCTGGCCGAACACGTAATGGCCCCGGGCAATTCCGTTGCGGGAGAACACATGCTCATCCCGGATCTCGAAGATCGAGATCCCGCTCCGGTCCAGCTGCAGATCCACGATATCACCGACCACTTCATCGGCTGGCAGGGAACGCACCTGATCATACGAATGCTCCGCCATTTGCTTCATCCGCTCACGCAGCTCCGGAATCCCCAGCTCCAGCCGGTCCAGCCGGATCGTCTGGATACTCACCTTCAGCTGGCGGGTCAATTCCCGGTCTGTTACAAACGGGTTCCTTTCAATTATAGCCAGCAGTTGCTGCTGACGTTCTTTCTTGGACATCCGCTCGATAGCGGCTCACCTCCCGGCACAGGCCTGATGTGCAGCATCCGGCCCGCATGAGTGGCCGCTGTAGTTCACGCTTCTCTGTTATTCCTTACCATTTAGAACCAGGTACTAATATGTAGTATAAAGCATGCCGCCGCAAAAATAAAGCTTTGGCTTGAAAAGCGCCTGAAACCCGGGCATTGCAAGGCCTCGGCAACGCTGCTGCCGGCTTTATTTCCCAAGTGAAAACGGCTTTGCCGTCCTTTTAAAGGAGGATACCGTTTCAGCGAGAAATAGAAGGAGAAGTTATCGTGTGAACCTATAAATTCTTAAATCCGCATAAAAATAGCACTTCACCGGCAGATGAAGTGCTACTCTTAAGTGCAAACTATTGTTTGATGATTTCTCTTGCTTTGTATGTTCCGCAAACTTTACATACGTGGTGGGAAAGCTTCAGCTCTCCGCATTGTTCGCATTTCACCATACCTGGAACAACCAGTTTAAAGTGAGTACGACGCTTGTCACGGCGAGTCTTGGACGTTCTGCGTTGTGGTACTGCCATTGTTAGACACCTCCTGATTGTGTGTAACCCAAGTGGACTTGGGATTTGTTCTTAGTCATCTTGCTTGGTAAAGAATCCTTTCAACGCAGCGAGTCTTGGATCGATCACTGTGTTGTCGCAACTGCAGGTGCCTTCGTTCAAGTTCTGTCCGCATTTCTGACAAAGACCAAGACAGTCTGCCTTGCACAATACCGAATCCGGTAAGTGCAGTACGAAATTTTCTTCCACATACGGGATAAGATCCACAATCTCATCTTTGATGTAAATGAGTTCCTCATCTTCATCTTCCGGAAGAATTGGCTGCTTAAGCCACTTGAAGGTCTCAGCGAAAGGAATGTTCAGCTTACTCTTGACCTCCGTGAGACAACGTGAACATAACATGTCCACTTCTCCGCTCAGTGTTCCCACCACGTTCACACTATCGTTTCCCGCGGGCAGCGCTTTAAGGTCTACTGAGAGTGGTGCAACAGCAAGTATATCCTTGCGCCCTGTGACAACACCACTGACATCCACCATTTCGTGGAGAACCAGAGGCTCGTCGGCATTCGCTAATTTGCGAAAGTGAATGTTCATTACTATCACTCCAAACAAACAAAATTTATTATACCTATTATTCCCTGACTTTGTCAACCACTTTCCCTTTATATTGTTTCAGGTGGCGTGACAATTTATGATATACAATATAGATTCCAGAATGGGGCGTGAAGCAACTGTGGCAACTGTAGGTATTATAGCCGAATATAACCCTTTACATAACGGGCATGTCCATCATTTCACCGAGGCCAAAAGAATATCGGGAGCGGACCGCTCGGTTATCATTATGAGCGGACCGTTCACCCAGCGCGGCGAGCCGGCGGCGGTCAGCAAGCGCGCCCGTACCGAGATGGCGCTGCATATGGGCGCCGATCTGGTCATTGAGCTGCCGGTGGCGTACGCCGTCCAACCGGCCGAATGGTTCGCCTTCGGAGCGGTATCCCTGCTGGAGGCGACCGGCGTCGTCGACAGCCTGTGCTTCGGTTCCGAAGCGGGCACGCTGGGCGTGCTGCTGCCTCTGGCCGGCTTCCTGGCCGAGGAGAGCAGCACGCTTAAGGAGGAGATCCGCGCGCGCCTCTCCGGGGGCGCGGGATTCCCCGCCGCCTACAGCGCTGCTGCGGCGGCGGCCTGGAAGGGGACTCCCGAGTGGAACGGGAACCCTGAAGAAGCCGAGGCGCTGCTGCGGCAGCCCAACAATAGCCTCGGCCTTCACTACCTGATCGCGCTGCGGCGGCTCGGCAGCGCGATCAGGCCCTTGACCGTGCCGCGTACCGGCGCGGGCTTCCACGACCCGCTGGAAGGCGGGTCGGCCATTGCCAGTGCAACAGCCATCCGCAGGCTGCTGCTGGAGGGCGGATCACCGGCGGCTTACATGCCGGAGTACAGCCAGGCCATCCTGGAGCGGGAGCTTGCAGCGGGCCGGGGCCCGGTGCAGCTCGAAGACTTCAGCAGGCTGCTGCGCCATGTGCTCTCCACGCGCTCCGCTGCGGAGCTGCACACGGTGCAGGACATGAACGAGGGCCTGGAGAACCGGCTGCTCCGCATCCTGCCCCAGCTGGACAAGTTCACAGTCAGCAAACTGCTTCAGGAGCTTAAGAGCAGACGGTATACCCTTACCAGGCTCCAGCGTCTGCTGCTCCACACCCTGCTGAACCACAGCAAAGCTGAGATGTCCCGCTCCGTTCTCGCCCAGGGACCGGGCTATATCCGGGTCCTCGGCTTCCGCGACAGCGGCCGGGAGCTGCTGAAGCAGATGAAGCAGAAGGCCGCGCTTCCGGTGATTACAAGCCCTGCCCGCTATACCCATCCCATGCTGGAGCGGGACCTTCAGGCGGCCGCTGTATTCGCCGGGACATTTGCCGACCCGCTGCGCAGCGATCTGTACAGCGATTATCTCCAGCCGCCGGTCAGGATCTAACGACCGGCAGCTCCTCCATGTATTTGAGGGCATCGGATAGCGTGGAGACAGGAATCAGCTTCATATTCGTGCCGATTTGATCCGCTTTGGCTTTGGCCTCGTCATAGTTCTTGAGCGGAACGAAAAAGATCTCCGCACCCTTGCGGTCGGCCGCTACAATCTTATGCTTCACACCGCCGATCGGCCCCACATTACCCTCTGCATCTATCGTCCCCGTGCCTGCAACCTTGCGGCCTTTGGTCAGATCTCCCGGCGTAAGCCGGTTATAGATTTCCATGGTGAACATCAGTCCGGCAGAGGGACCGCCTACGTTGGTATCCACGAAACTGACGGCTTTTCCTTCCTCTTTTGGCTCCACCTTTTGAACGGCACCAATGACCACTCCGAAGCCCGGCCGGGCAGCCGCAGCCTCTTTATCCTTGACCCCGACCAGCTTGACCTGCTCCTTAAGCTCTTTGCCGTCACGCTGGAGCAATACCTCCACCGTATCACCGATTTGATGAACGGACAGCAGTTTGGACAGAGCGGCCGGATCGGCTGCCCGTTGCCCGCCTACACTGATGATTTTGTCCCCCGGCTTGAACCTGTCTTGATTGGCCGCCTCAGGGACGGAGAACACATACAGATAATCCACGACATCCTCATAGGGGACACCAGCAGCATGATAAGCTGCCTGCACGGCATAGGACTGCGAACTATTCATATAGAATACCTGCTCCGCCGCGTATTCCTGCTCCGTCTTATCTTGAAGACGGGTTTCTTTCAATACCACCTCGGAATTGGAATTGAACACGGACGCGATGAGAAGTGCCACATTCGCATAGCTTGCAGAGACCGTAGTCATCATGAAGGTTCCCTGCTCCTGCGGATCGGCATTCTCCACCCTGATCATCGGTGCCACCTCGGAGGCGCTACCCGGCTGATACACAATGTAAGGAGTGTTCATAAAGACCACAACATAGAGAACGACTATGAATGAAAATAAATAGGCTGAAGCGCGGAGGCCTACCCGGCGTTTATATTGCCTCAAGTCTCTTCCCCTTCTTTCCTGCGGCATGATGGTTGTCTCCCCTGCATAAATTGATAACAAGATCTGTCCATGTCCTAAGCTATGAAGAGGGGATAACTCTAATGATAAAGTTTAGATTCAGACGCTTCCTGTCGGGTTCAGCTCCATTTATACCCGGGGTTACAGCCATTCTGCTCGCTATAGCCATTGTCGTGGCACCCGAATCCTCATTCCAGGCTTCACTTACGGGCCTGACGCTCTGGTGGACCCTGGTCTTCCCGGCGCTGCTGCCATTCCTTATTCTGTCAGAGATGCTGAGCGCATCAGGCTTCGTGCACGGTATCGGCGTCCTGCTTGAGCCGCTGATGAAGCGGTGCTTCCGGCTTCCGGGCGCGGGCGGCTGGACGCTTGTGCTCGGCCTCACCGCCGGCTTCCCGGCGGGAGCCGGAGGCGTGATGCAGCTGCATAAGCAGGGGGAACTTACGGACAAGGAGGCCGGGCGGCTGGCGGCTATCGTCCATTATGCCAGTCCGGTCACACTGCTTATAGTCGTCGGAACAGCGTTCCTGCATAGTCCAGCCGCAGGGTATGCCCTGCTGGCCATCCACTGGCTGTCAGGCTTAGCCGCAGGTATGCTGTCCGCCAGCTTAAGCGGCCGCCGCAAGACAACTTCAACGATTCCGCCGCAAGCAAGCGGCCCCGGACTTACCGGCAGCCGCCCCCATACCAAAAAAGCATCCTGGCCCAAGCGTATCCATCAGGCAGCAGCAGATGCCCGTTCAAAGGATGGACGGGGCTTCGGCAAGGTGCTCGGCGAATCCGTATCCGCCGCCGTACAGAATCTGATGATTGTAGGCGGCTATATGATCATGTTCGCAGTTGTCGTAAATATTGTTACCAGACTGTTCCCGGGGTTGCCGGCTCTGGTTACAGCAAGCATGCTCGAGATTCATCTCGGTGCCCGGTCCATGACATCAGCAGGAACAGGTCTTGAAGGCTTCGTCATAAGCGGCCTGCTTGGCCCCGCACTGCTGTCCGCCGGACTGGCCTGGAGCGGTATTTGCGCCCAGCTTCAGGCACAGACTGTACTGAAGGCAGCGAATGTCCGCTTCCTCCCGTTCACCGCAGTCAGGCTGCTGCATGGACTATTTGCCTTTGCGTTCACGCTCCTGCTGTGGAGACCGCTTCTCCACATTCAATCTGCGGTGCTGCCGGTTATTGCCGGTTCCGCCCCGGTAGCTCTGCCGCAGGACACGGGTCTTGCGCTGAGAATCTGGACGCTGATCCCGCAGATCCTGGGACTTCAGGCCCTGCTTATTATGCTGCTGCTGGTCCTGTCCGCTGCCGTGAAGCTGCTTACTTCGAACCGCCGTCCATCCGGCTGAACTTAAGCTTCATGGCCTGCTCCACTTCAGGGGTTACAAAATCCGAGACCTTCCCGCCGAAGTGGGCAATCTCCTTCACCACACTGGAGCTAAGATAGGAGTATCTCGGATTGGTCATCATAAATATGGTTTCCGCTTCAGGGTCAAGATTATGATTAATGGATGCGTTCTGCAGCTCATACTCAAAATCCGTAACTGTCCGGATTCCCCGGACAATGACCTGGGCGTCCTTTTGCCTCACATAGTTAACAAGGAGGTCACGGAAGCTGTCCACCTCAACATTCGGAATATCCGCTGTCGCCTGGCGCAGAAGTTCTGTCCGTTCCTCAACAGAGAACAACGGGTTCTTGCTTAGATTGTTCAGCACCGCCACAATCAGCCTGTCGAACTGTTTGGCGGCCCGGTGGATAATATCCATATGTCCCAGCGTAACCGGATCGAAGGTTCCCGGATAGATGGCGACACGCTCTTTTCTAATTTGCAGACTCATCATTAACCTCCTTGCCGCTTGCGGCAGCCTCTGGAACAGCAGCTTCATACCGGTAGATAGAGATCGTAACCTCTCCATAGACGGATTGCTTCGTTCTCACGAACCCGGGTATATCCTCCGGATAGGCATATCCCGACTCATGCTCCAGCACGATCACTGCATCATGGTTCAGCAGCCGCTTGTCCGCCAGCGCAACCATCAGTTCGTCTCCATGCTTCAACCGGTAAGGCGGATCCAGGAAAACAAGATCAAACGCTCTCCCCCGCTTCTCCAGTGCCCCAAGCGCTCTTCCCGCATCGTTGCGGTAAACCTCAGCCTGCGCCTCCAGCCGGGCTGCCTTCAGATTGGCGCGAACCGTGTCAATCGCCTTCTGCTCCATATCCACAAATACAGCGGCTTCCATCCCTCTGCTCAGGGCTTCGATCCCCAGGCCTCCGGTACCGGCATACAGATCAAGCACTGTACCCCCTTCAAAATAAGGCCCGATCATACTGAATAACGCTTCCTTTACTTTATCGGTAGTAGGCCGTGTGCCATTGCCTGGAACACTTTTAAGCGGCCTGCCTTTTGCACTTCCCGATATGACTCTCACCGATCATCCACCTGCTTTTTAGCTTTTATGTCTCTACATTACTATGCCGCTACAGGGCATAAGTCCAAGCCTATAGTACCACAATTATTCCATGAAATAAAAAGATTGTCCGAGTTTGTCACAATGCGTACCTGAAGAATATTGGCAAGCAAATGTATAAAACTCCCTCATCCGGGTCATCCTATAATTATCGACATCACAAAATGTCGTAGACAACCGCGGAGCAGGCTTACGTTTCCCCATAAGCTCTTCGTCCGGTTTCTCCTCTCCCATGAAAGAGGCTCCCGAAAGGGAGCCTCGATTTTTGTTATTTGGTTATTTTAAAAAATCCGACGCCCTGTGGGCATCGGATCGACTCTGCTTATATAATCCGCTTCAGCTTGGCTTCCTGCTCAATGGAGCGCGCAGAGAGAAGTTCGATTATTCTGTGCTGATTCTCCAGAAGAGACTCCACGTTGATGAGCCGCTCGTTTGTTTCCAGCACAGCACGTTTAATTTGTTCCTGATCTTGTTTCATGTTCTGCTGCTCTGTCTCTATTCGATCCAAACGCTCGTTGACGGTGACTAATTCCTCCTTAACTGAGGACACGTCATCCTTAACTGAGGACAGGTCATCCTTAACCGAGGACACGTCATCCTTAACCGAGGACAAGTCATCCTTAACTGAGGACACGTCATCCTTAATGGAAACTAACTCTTCCCGAATAACGGACCGCAATAATTGTTCCAGATCATTATCCATGTGCTCCGCTCCTTTAAAGCTTAATATTTAGATTGTACCAGAATCAAATGTATTATTCTACTTCATTTCTGCTTGTCATTTGACCTTATCGATCTTGAACACAAACTTCCAGGAGGCTGTATTTCCGGAATACCGCCCGCGGTTTTCGACTACTTTCACTGTCAGCGATTTGTTCTGGGTATCCTTAAGGGTGGAGACTTTAATTGAGGCGTTGGCCGAGCCTTCATCGGGGATCTTATCTTGTTCCTGCGCTTCAGCACGAAGCTTGATGGTTCCTGTTGAACTGACATATCTATTAGTCGCATTAGCGAATAAATTCAATCCGTCCGGACAAGGTTACATATATATATAGTATATGGATATCAGATAGATTCAGGAGGAACCGCTATGAAGAAGCCCTTGTATAAAAAGATGTCGTCCCTTGCCCTAGCGATCGTATTCGGCGGTGCCATCGGACTGACCGCAGGCTGCAGCGCTCCAGCTAATCAAGCCGCCCCAACCCCCACCGTAGCAGCGCAGCCGACAGCAGCCCCGCCCACCCCCGCGCCGGTCGCCGAACCGTCTGCCGGGAACGGGTCGATTAACTGGGAATCCGCTATCCAACAAATTGCGCAAACCGATACGGAGGCCACGCAAAAGGCAGATGCAGCGGAGGTTCTGGCGAAATCTTATACTCCGTCGGCTGTGGAACTTAAGGATTTTGAATCGCAGATTGTGGAGGAGTATACCGCCGGGAATTATCTCGCTCATAGCGAGGACGCCGGGTACATGCTGACGAACCTGTTCAAGGCGACAGTCGTTGAGCGTAATCACCCTGACGGTGAAGCTATGAAGAAGTTCGCTTTTGACTTCTATCAGAACACCAAGTATGTCTTCCGCGGCTCTGAAGCTGTGGATAGCGAAGCAGTACAGTCGAATGAAGCGCAGATGGACAAGGCGTTGTCTGAGCTCACAACCAAATAAAGAATGAATTCCATTCTTTTCATGGCGGATAATGAGGTGCAGTGCAAAAAAATAGCCCGGCCACTTTCAGTGCCGGGTAATGACATCTATTTTTCCGATCAAATTCTGCCGGACTCCTTCAACAAAATAAAATCAAGACCGCGCCGGGTCATTTTGATTTCAGTGGCCCTGACTGTCACCATACCGTTGCCTGACCTGGAGATCTTAACGTTCTCCACCATCCGGCTGTCTATAAGCTCCTCCATAATGTCGGCGAAGGCTCCGGCTTCCAGTTCCATAACCTCCTGATTGACCGGCTGATCCGCTTCAATCCGTTTGAGGATCGCATATATCTTTTCCTTCTCTTCCATCCTGCACCTCTTTCTTACCAGCACTGATTGCCCTGAAGACAATGACTTCTATTATCGCACATCCTTTCGGGGCAAGGCGAATTTAAATTCACCTCCAGGCAGCAGGGCTTGTCCATCGCAATAGCTGCAAAAGACGCAGTCCCGGGTTACCGGGACCGCGCTGCCTGATGTATTCTCTTAGTAGAAGCAGGCACTCAGAATAATAACGAGCAGGATATAAAGAACCAGAATCGCACCTGTCGATGTCCAAGGACTTACCGCACAGTTATTAACGCCGCCTACATTACCACCGTATCCGCAATCTGCACCCATGAGATTACCTCCTTCTTAATGATGACTACAGAACAGCATATGAGCCAGTTGCCTCATCAGATTGGGCGAAACGGACATAATTTGGGGCGTATGTACAAGGGCTTCCTGCCCGCCCGAACATGTGAGCGGAGCAGGAAGCCCCATATCTTCACCAGATTAATCTGACACCAGTATTCCATCAAAGCTCTCAGGACCTACCCGAACCGTACCGAGAAGGTTGGAGCTGATAAATGCAGTATACGTTAACTGCGGTGTAATGGTCGGAAGAAAATCATCGGCCGAGAAAGCGATAACCTGTGGTGCCAGTACACTAAGGCTGAACGTGGATGTGGCAGAATATACCACCGGGTCCGAAGACAACGTTCCCCGAACGATGGTGATAGTGACACCTACCAGTGCCAGCGGAAGCTGCACCGATACCGTTCCTTTTAGCATGACTCTTGGGTTTGCGCCTACCCCTGCAGTGATCAGACCAATTTGACCGAAGAGCTGCGGAGTATTAATTACTAGAATTGGAATCGCAATAGAATTGGCAGTACTCGCGTTCTGCGAGGTTCTTCCATCAACATAAGTTCCCATTTGAAGCACCTCCTTTCTTCATATTTAGTATATTTCGAGATTCTATCAATCGCTTGGATCAATCACCAATGCTTAACCCCCATATTTAGTAGCTTCCTTCCCTGGAGATTCTATTCGCCTAACCTTCTTTCGTAGTTCCGCTCCGCTTATTGAACGCCAGCTCGAACAGTCCCGTTGCCGACAATCCGGCCAGACCTCCGGCCCAGAGACGAAGAATAAGATTCATATCTGTAAAAGGGTAAGCGATAGCTCCAACCAACAGGCCTATGGCCAGCCCCACCGCAGGAACTACGTTGCGCGGAAGGTTCACACTGTTCTTCACCAGCTGCACCAGCGCCATCACGAACACGGCCAATACCGATGCAAATGCGAGTACATCGTTGAGCGCATCGTAGTACATATCCGCTACACCTCCTTACCGGTAACCAGCAGGCCTGCACAGTTCAGCACAGTCAGCATCCGGTAGAAATCATAGCTGCCGCCCGATGGCGTATCCAGCAGCCCGGCTGCTGCCGCTGCTTGTACCGCAGGCCGGGCCCAGTCAGGCACTTCCATTACTGCCCGGCTCTCGATGACAGCCAGCCGCTCCGCTACCGATTGAATAGACTGGCCTTGCTCCTGAACTCCGGCCTTCAACGTATCTCTGCTGACAGACAGTCCTGCCAGCAGCTCCTTCAGCTCCCGCAGCTCTGTTTCCAGCCTTGCAATTCTTTGTTTGTCTTCCGCCGACATCTCCTCATCCTCCTTCACTTCATCATATTGAGTTAAGTTATATGAATTCATAATCCGAATCAGCTTGGCAGCATAGTCCGGATCGGTTGCATAACCTGCAGCAGCCATCTCCCGGGCAGCCGTCTTGCCGTCCACGCCGATTGCCTTACTGTAGAGTTGGCGGTTCCAGGAGACTCCTTCCGTAATGAGTGCCGAATGATCCGCCACCGATTCTCCCCAGTTATGATAGGACCGGAACGGCGCAGAGATCTGCACAGCTTGGCCGTTCCTGTATTCCGTAGTCTTGAACGGCATACTGCCCGCAGGACCGCTGCCCTTGATCCCAAACAGATTGTTAGCCTTAACGGTCAGGCTGCTGGTTCCCCAGCCGGATTCCAGCGCAGCTTGGGCAATCGTCAGCGAAGCCGGGATACGGCTGCGCTGCATATCGGCTACCGCGAAGGAGACCATTTTGGAGATGAATTCAGATTCCGTCATTGAATCACTTCCTTTCCTACTATATTAAATGCGTTTTCAGCTGCGGATGCCTGTGCTTATCCCTGTTATGATGTATATGGAAACCTGTAGAATCCAGTACGGCAATCTAATATTTTGACTATAATTATCGTCTTTTTGTATATTATAATTTACATTATGACAATATTAATATACAATTCATAACAGGAGGTGTAGCACTTGAACGAACTGAATAATCGTGTCAGGGAATACAGAGCCCGGGACAGGTTGTCCCAGAGCGAGCTTGCCCAGCGAATCGGGGCTTCCCGGCAGACCATTGCCCTTATAGAACGCGGAGACTATTCACCTTCCGTAGTGCTGGCACTCAAGATCGCAGAGGTGTTTGCGGTAACCGTAGAGTCGGTATTCTGGATTAACAAAGAGAAGGAGAGTGGACAGGATGAATGAGGCGAAGAAGAGAGCGAATATGCGCGGGCTTATATTACTGCTTGGAAGTATGACTACCGGAGGATGTATCGGGTATGTGTTTGCTTCCGGTGCGGTTGTTGTACCTGAGAATTTCAGCTTGAATCCTTCTATTTATTATGAGTATGATATCATGTTCGGCTGTATAGCCCTGCTCTCCCTGCTGCTGGCCGTTCTTACTGTACTGGGCCTGGTTCAGACCCGCCGGATGAAGGATGAACCGAAGAGTGACGGAGAGATTCATAATCTTAAAGAAAAGGCGCTTAGCAGAGTTATGCAGTTCAGCTATTACACTATGATTATTACACTATTATGGCTGGTCATGAGCTTTGCACACGCACTTGGTCCCGGCGGCAAGGAGTCTGAGGATGCCCCCTTCATGATGACCAATATGATCACAGCTCTGGTGTTCATGCTGTTTTCTTTTTACTTACTGAACCGCTCGTTTACGCTGTACAACAATAATTATCCGGACCGCCAGCTGGATCTCAGTCTGGGCAATTCACAGAATGCACAGCGGGAGCTGTTCGCCAAAATGGATGAAGGCGAGCGCTGGATTGTATACCGCTCCTCCTATTCCAGCTACAAAGCAACTACGGTTTGTCTGGTCATGGGGATGCTGTTCTTCGCCCTGTACTCCCTCTTATTCGGCTTTGCCCCAATGCCGATCATTGTGCTTGCGCTTATACTCCTTATTCAGCAAACTGTGTATTATCGCGAAGTCCTTAAATACAGCTGACCCGCTGTAGGTTACCTTGTGTATCCTATATACAAAGAAGCGCCGGAGCATCTGCCCCGGCGCTTCTTTGTATGGTCCTGTATGTCTCTCCGGCTAAAATACGCTAAGGATAATGATCAGCAAAATAAACAGCACCAGTATGGTGGCCGTTGACGTTCTCAGACCGCCATAACCTCTTACATGTTCTCCCACTTGCAGGACCTCCCTTCTGTACGCACATGCCCAGCTCCGCTTCCCTTACATCATATGCCTGTAGTCCCAAAAAAACTGGGCGAACGCACAATATGGGATTAATATGTAAAAAAAGTATTGTTAAATCTTCCATCCTGGCTTAAACTAGTAATAATTAACTATATCGGAGGGACTATTTTACTATGCCTTCATATTATTTCAAAGAAATCTGGACCCCGCTGAGCTGGATAGGCATGAAATTATTCCGGGATGACGAGGGATTTCTGTGGATCAAATGGTGGTCTAAACCACGCAAGCGGTTACGCCAAATGTAGTGAGAACACGCAAAACAACCTTTTATCCGGCATAAGAGGGGCTTCCCCGTCACGCTGATAAAAGGTTGTTTGAGGTTTCTATGTGCAAATAATCCCTGATGCTAGGAAGCCGCCTCGAAGGTAATCCGGTTCTTCCCGCTCCGCTTGGAGATATACAAGGCTTCGTCTGCGAGCCGCATGGTCAGGGTCGTATCGCCGCAATCCGGTGTCCATACAGCCGCCCCTACGCTGCAGCCTACCCGAAGCTCCTCGCCTTTGATCAGAATCGGCTGGTTGATCTTACTGATAATCCGCGAAGCCACCACCTCCGCTTCCTTCATCGGCTTGCCAGCCGAGGTATTCAGAATAATCACGAATTCATCCCCGCCCAGCCGGGCAACAATCTCATTGTCCCGCGTGCAATCCATCAGCCGGAAGGCTACCTCCTGCAGCAGGGCATCTCCAACCGCATGGCCGAAGCTGTCATTCACTTTTTTGAAGCCGTCCAGATCCATGTACAAAAAGCTTAACGTCGTCCGCTTCTGCTTGGCCTTACTGACCGCATGAGCCAGAAACTCATCCAGCGCTGCGCGGTTGGGCAGGCCGGTAAGCTTATCATGCAGCGCCATATCCGACATATAGCTCAGCTTGGTCTCTGTCTTGGTCAGGTTATTGACCAGGCTCCGCAGGGAGGCCGACAGGATTGCCACATCCTTGAACCGGGTAGAGGTGGGAATCTCTACATCGGCACCGGAGCTAAGCAGGTCGGCTGTGCGGGTGATGTTCCGCAGCGGTAGGCTGATCCAACCGGCCAGCAGCCAGCCGATCAGCGCGAAGACCGCTGCGGTCAGCAAACCGCTGATCAATATGAAGTGTTCCAGCTGACGGACCGAGGCAAAAGCGATGTCCGCCGGCTGACGGATAATCACCGTCCAGCCGAGGCCCGGGTAGTTCATGTAACCGTCCCCGTACGCGTATCCGGTTAAATAGGAGTCACGGCCCCGCTCCCGTTCAATCACATATGAGCTCTTGCCGCTGCGGGCCTGCTGCAGCACCCCGGCTGTCATTCTTTTGCCGGTGAGCGCTTCAGGTCCCAGCAGAATGGTATCATCCTTCCTGCTGACCACGAACACCTCCACCCCCTTAAGCCGTTCCTTGAGCGGGTTCACAATGGAGGCCTCGACTTCGCGTGACCACTCCCAGCTAAGATGCGCCGCCAGTACGCCGCTTGTCCGGCCCTGCTTGTCCATGACCGGCACACTCACATCGACAAATTGCAGGGCTTCCCCCGTAGGAGCAGGCAGCAGCTTGGAGAGCAGTACTGCATCGTGGACATCCCCGATGAAGGTTCCCTTAAGCGCCTGCTGGAAGACCGGCCTCTGGCTGATATTTGTCCCCTGTAGAATCTGATCCGTAGAAGCAATCACATTCCCTGTCTTATCCAAAAAGCCCACCCAGGTGAATACCGGCAGACTCTTCTTCAGCTGATCCAGCAGACCCCCGGCTTCTGCCGGTTCCACCGGCTCTTGAAAAGCACTCAGCTTACTCAAAACTTCTATTTCACCGGAACGTGACCACATGAAATGATCCAGCTTCTCGGACATTTGGTTGGCCTCTGCGGCCAGGGAACTGCCGATACCGACCTCTACGGAAGCGGTGGCCCGGTTGCCGATCACATAGCTGAGCATGGCCGTGAGCAGAATAATAATGACTGCAAAGGCTGTTGAAAATAAGGTGCGAAGACTTAATGACATGTACACTCTCCTCTTCCGATGACCTTGTTCATGCTTCCGACCACTGAAGATATCCTGCGGCAACATGTCGAAAAGGGTCGATATTTCTTTATCGGAAAAGTCCGGCAGAAATATAATACAGCTTCTGCACACGGCTGTTTTTTCTTATATTATGCTATAAGCACTATCCATATAGCCCTTGTGCGTTAACCCACCTTCGCTCCCAAGGAGCGAGCCAGCAGCACAGCCTGTTCCACATCCAGACGTACCCCTTTGAGCTCCAGGCTCTTCAGTTCAATCCCTTCCAGCTTGGCGTCTCGCAGGTCCGCCCCTGCAAGCTTACACTGGGCAAGCTGGACCCGGCTTAGATCAGCCCCCCGCAGATCCGCCTTTTGCAAATCGCAGCCCTGCATATCTGCCTCTGTAAACCGGATGCCGCGCAAATCCTGCCTGCTGAGATTCAGATGGCGCAGATTCGTATAGGCCCAGTCCCCTCCGCTCAGTGTAATTCCGTCCATATAGGCATTGGCGAAATCCGATCCCACCATCTTGCAGTTCTCGAACTTCGCCACGAACAGATTCGCTCCGGTGAACTTGCAGTTGGTGAACGCGCCGTCCGTATGCAGCGAAGCATTCAGCAGGGCACCGGTGAAATCACAATCCACAAACCGGCAGCCGCTGGAGGTCATCTCTTCCATGGAAGCTCCCCGGAAGGTGCAGCGTTCAAAGGTACAGCCGTTTATTTCTCCATCCTGCAGCGCCGCGTAATCAAAATTATGCTCTTGAAACGTTTCATTATGATACTGATACATGGTCTAAGCACCTCTTTGTCTGGGTATTCGAGCAAAGGTATGGTATAACAGATACTATATTATTCTTTAAATATACTACTTTAGGAGATTGTCCAAGTGTGGCCGTTTCGATATAATAGCAAATAAAATCGCGGAGGTAAATGATGGATGACTCCAGCAGAAAAGAACCATTCCGTTATGTAATGAACCAGCCCATCGATTGCTGGCTTGAAATTCCCGCCGGTAATTCAGGGCCGGGAGCGGGAAAATTGACTGAAGGTATCCTGCTTGACCTTAGCCGTTCCGGCTGCAAGGTCCGTACCTCGCTGAACCTCCGCTTCACCGCAGGGGATACGAAGCTGATTATTCATTTTCAGCTGGCGGAAGAGAAGCTTCAGTATGAAGGCAGTGTCCGCTGGGGCTGGATGTTCGGCCTTGGGCAATACCAGTATGGGGTACGGCTGGACCTGCAGGAAGACGAGGAAGAACAGCTGCTGCGGGAGCTGGACATCTGGACAAGCGGAAGAAGCGCGCAAGGTTTGTAGCCCGTCCGCGCTCTGATTATGCACACCAACGCAAGCAAGGCTGATTAGGTGCCTTGCTTGCGTGACATATGAATGAACGGTTCACTCCCCCTCTACGACACTTCCCGTTATACCTCGATTCTTCGCTTCACCAGCACGACCATTCCGTAGATCATCATGCAGACAACCGCCACTTCAAACAGCAGCGCCCCTTGATTGATTGGAGAATATTTTATAGTGTAATCACTGCCGGACTGGAGTCTTCCAGGGTAGATCTCGAAGCTAAAGGCATTCTCCAAACTGATGAAATAGGTGTTGAAGAAAAACTTCTCCAGATAACCGAATCCGTTCTCCAGCAGGACCAGAAGGGCGATGCCAATCCAGATTCTCCCATTCATGTGCAGACTCAAGGCTACTGTAAAGGAGAACATAACCATCACCATTAGAAATAAGGTGGACCAGACCGCTTGAAACAATGCCCTGAAGCCAACCGTCTGCAGATTTCCAGGCAGGAAATCCATCGTGTACAGCAGCTTGTAGATCCCCAGATGGGCCAGACCGAGGAGGATCACTACCCCGGTCAGGAGCAGCGCCAGCAGCATGGGAGACAAGACCGTCTGCAGCGCAGTGACCGGCAGAAGCCGCCGCTGGTAAGATTTAAGATTACGGAAATAACCGGTGACGACTATAAATATCAGTGCTATGGCCAGCACGCAGTAACCGGCCAGATTCAGTGACGCCAAGTCCGCATCTACTTGTGCACTGGAGATCCACAGTCCGGCCTGAGCGATCAACGCGATGACGATGAAGACGAGAATGCGCTGCATTCTGCGTTTAAGATCATATTTTAATAGCTTCAGCATTCGGCAAACACCTCTCTGAACAGCTCATCTACACTCTTCCCGTGCTCTTGTCTAAGCTCCTCCACCGGACGATGCAGCACAATCTCCCCATCCTTCAGGAAAATCACCGCATCAAAGATCCGTTCGATATCCGTCACCAGATGGGTGGAGAGCAGGATGCTGCTGTCCTCCTCATAGAACTCCATCAGCGCATTCAGAATCTTGGTCCGGGCCACCGGATCAACGCCGCCAATCGGCTCATCCAGCAAATATAATCTGGCCTTCCGGGAGAGTGCCAACGTCAGCTGCAGGCGTTCGTTCATCCCTTTGGATAACGTCCGTACCTTATCCTCTGTACGCAGCTTCATGAAATCAAGCATCCGCATAGCCTTGGCCTGATCGAAATCCCGGTAGAAATCCTGCTGAAATCTCAGCGCATCTCCAATACTCATCCATGACTCCGTGACCGGCACATCCGGCATGAAGGAGACGAGCTGCTTGCTCTCCACGCCCACGGGTACCCCGAGGACTGAAATCCGTCCCGAGCCCGGCCAAGCGAGTCCGGCGATCAGCTTCATGAGCGTGCTTTTGCCGCTGCCGTTGCTTCCCAGAAGCCCGGTGATGGTGCCGCTGCCCAGCTTGAAGGAGACCTGCTTCAGCGCTTGTCTGGGGCCGAATTGTTTGCTTACCTTCTGAACGTCAAGTATATCACCCACTCTTCTTACTCCCCCTGTTCTTTGTCCCGCTGATGAATGTTCTCTGCTACTGCAGCCAGAATATCTTCCCCCTGGAAGCCGAGCTCCTGCATCCCCCGGATAAACCGCTCCAGCACCCCCTGGGCCATCTCCTTCTTGACGGTCAGAATCGTCTCTTCGCTTCCGGTCACATATCTGCCCATGCCGCGGCGGGTCTCCACGATGGTCTCACGCTCCAGTTCCTGAAAGGTTCTTTGTACGGTATTCGGGTTAATCTGCAGTTCGGCGGCCAATTCACGGACAGAGGGAATCTTGTCTCCGGGCTTCAGCTTGCCGGTGACGATCTCTCCCTTGATGTAGTTCATGATCTGCAGATAAATCGGCTGGTTATTATCGAATTCGATCACCATCAAGCAACATCCCTGCGTCTGAAGACGGCGAAGCCTGCGAACAGGAACAGCGTCATGTAGATGCACAGCAGGATAATGGAGAAGCCGAGCGTCATTCCCTGCATCGGCGCTCCACCCTCCTGATAGGCTGCTAGATTAAGGTTAGGGAACAGCACATATTTGTAGAACTCGCGGGAGATAACCAGCTTGTCGATGGTTGTTGCGAAGATGGTTGCCCCGATCGTTACACCCGTTGATTTCGTCAGAATCCCCAGCATGAACCCAATCGTGGCATACACTATGCAATACACGGTTGAATACAGCAGCGAAGTCAGGATCGCGATTATTCCCGCCTCCCCTCCCCTGAGTCCGAAGAAGACCGTGCCTGAGATGAACAATGCCGCTGCTGCAACCACTTGCATGCTCAGTGTATACAGCAGCACCGTTACATATTTGGAGGCCAGGATCGCTGTGCGGCTGCGGGCGCGGATCAGCAGAAATTTGATCGTCCCCTGGCTGTATTCCCTGGATACTATGCCCGCTGTTCCGACAATCACCAGAATGGCCAGAAGTTGGCCAATACCTTGCGGCTGCAGGGAATCAGCCGTAAAGTCTGCCGCTGAAGCATAGATATCTGCGGCAAATGTACGCGTTATATAGCCCACGGCCAGAGCGAGCACCAGCAGGATGACATAAGGAACAACATAGCTGCGTTTCTTGGTGATTTTGAGCCATTCATTCAGCACGAGCAGATTAAATTTACGCAATGCGGTTGCCCCCTGTCCATTTCAGGAAATCCTCTTCCAGACTTTGTCTGTGCTCTGTGATCCGGTATACTCCGACCTTGGCCTCACTGAGCGCCGCCACAAGCCCCGGCACGGCTTCATCCGGCAGCTGCACATGCAGCTCGGAATGGGTCTCACCGGTTCCTGTGACCTTGACTCCCGGCAACGCTCCGGCCACTGTACGCGCAGCTTCAAGCTTATCTACCCGGATCGCAAGCGCTACCTCACTCCGCGCCTCCGGCGCTTCCGTAAGCTGTGTAACCGTTACAAGCTTGCCATTCTGAATGACAACTGCGCGGTGGCAGATCTGTTCAATCTCGGCCAGCATGTGACTGGAGATTAGAATGGCTATGCCCTCCACCTCGGCGATCCTGCGCATATAGTCGCGCATCTCCCGGATGCCCGCGGGGTCGAGCCCGTTGGTCGGCTCATCCAGAATGAGCAGCTTCGGCGAGTGCAGCAAGGCCTGAGCGATTCCCAGACGCTGGCGCATGCCGAGTGAATACGCCCCCACCTTTTTGTTCATCGCCTCCTGCAGTCCAACCAGTTCCACGACTTCCTCAATCCGCGATGCTCCGGCTCCGTCGCTCATACGCAGATATTGCAGCAGGTTATCATACCCGGTCATATGCGGATAGAACTCGGGATTCTCGATTATCGCCCCGATCTGTGAGATGGCCTGCTTGAAATTCTGCCGGATGCTGTGCCCATGGATCAGAACATCCCCTCCGCTCATGCGGATCAGTCCGGTCATCATCCGGATGGTGGTCGTTTTGCCGGCGCCGTTCGGTCCGAGCAGCCCGACAATCTCACCCTTTTGGATCTTGAAGCTTAGATTATCTACAATTGCCTTCCCTTTGATTACTTTACTGACGCCCTGCATTTCCAGAACGGTATGTTCTTGCGCCGGGCCTGACGGCCCCTGGGCATGGTGAGCGGTTGAATTCATGACAGCCTCCTTGTGCAGATAGGTATGGGTGGGGCGGGAATTCTAATTTTTAATACTGTGTTGGTGTGTTAGTTAAATAGTACACTAGGCATTTGAGTTTGTAAAGGAGGTTTGTGAAAAATTTCCTGAGTCGTTTGTAAATAGGCTATTCGTTAGGGAGTTCTGACCATACCTGTCTCATTCACAATACATAGAATAGTATTGCAGCCGGCAGTATTGTACTGCTATTGCCAAAACCGTTCCAAGGAGGAATATGCATGAATAAAGAGGTTCATATCTCTCAGACTTTTCCAAGACTGACGGTGTACAGCGAAGAAAACTTCCGGGGAAGAAGCAGAATCTACCGGGGCAATCTGGGCATCCGCAATACGGACAATATACTGGATGGAATCGAAAGCCTCCGCTTCTTCTCGACCAGCAGCAATGCCACGCTCGTCCTGTTCAGCAGAACCCGGTTCAGAGGCAGCTTCCGCGTGCTTCGCGGCAACCACAGCATCCGTGATCTGGATGACTACATTTCCGGCAATGATGTCGAATCGATCATCTCTACCAACCAGAGACTGACGCTGGCCCAAATCCGCCGTATCCGCAGCAGCGGGGATCTTCCTGCGGGCTACCGGTTAATCTAGCAGAACACGATAGGCCAAACAGGGCACCCTCCGGTAACACCCAGCCGGAGAGTGCCCTGTTCTGGTGTGTATTCAATAGATTAGAATACGGGTAATCTTGGAACAGTTATTAATTAAAGACTAGAATAAGGAGAAGATCATCTTGCGTTTATCCAAATCATCCGGAACAAAATTGAACCCGGGCAGCACAGCTCCTGCATATTCCCGGCCGATGAAGAATCTGGCACAGCAACGCCCAAAGCCGTTTCTTCAGAGGTATTTCTGGCCGCTGGCAGTAGGGGCCCTTGTTTTATACGTACTGGCATTTGCTGACCGCTATTATGCCACAACTTTAGGACTCGGGGTCCAGCAGGGGCTGATTACGGCTATAACCGTGCAAGCTGCGCTGCTGTGGATCACTGGAATTCTATTAACTCTGAAGCTGTACGCCATGACGGTTAGAGCCAAAGATAAATTCAAAGGCGGCTACCGATTCTTCTATTACTTCAGCTTTTTGAATTGGCCCGCTGCGGTTCTGCTGCTGCTTACCCTAGTCTTCCAGGCTCAGCAGCAGACAGCCGATCTGGTGCAGTATTGGACAAGCGGCCGCTTCACTGAGAAGTCTGTACATATTACCAACACCTACAAAAGCTGTGGACCTAACAGCAGCTGTACACTTGTCGTAGACACCTCAGGCGAGGGCCGGTTTCGTGTAAGAGGCTACATGAATAGCCTTATTGTGGCCCGCGAGCCGCAAATAACCGCCATCCGCTTTCTTCCTGCTTCCCGCAAAATCATTAATATCCGTGCCGCGGAGGGCTGGCTGCAGTGAGCGCCTGTTCATGAATTTCCGGTTACTTGGAATGAATGTGCTTTTTGACGCGGTTACATATTTGTTCTTTCGATAAAGTACTATATAAATTGAACTAATGGTTTTTATGTTTTGGGATTGCCGTGACTCCAGAGAAGTTTTGGACTTCCGGCCGCTGTTGTCCGCAGATTTCTTGATTCATCCCGTTTTAACGGTTGAAATCCGCAGACAAAGGCGGTCGCTACCGCTCCTCCAGTTCCAAAATTCTCCTCCGCCACTTTTCCTTTAGATTAAATTTTTAGTTCAATCTATATAGTATGGAAAAATCAGCGTTACGCGAGGAGGACCAGCAGAGCATGAAACCACTGGATATCCATCCATCAGCGTTGTACGGGCGGGTTCAATCCGACATTGGCCCCTTTCAGGTCTTGGCGAATTACAGGCTGAATAGTGAGAGAACCGGAGTCTGGAAGCTGCAATCCGCTCAGGACTCTAGATGTTATTACATAAAAACATACAGCCGCAAACAGAGATGGCACCCGGAAGTCTATGCATACCGTCATTGGGTGGGTCACTTGAAGCCGTATGTGCCTGAGTTAATAGCTGCTTACGAGGGGGAGGGTTGGCAGGCCATACTAATTACTGCAATCGATGGGTCCATTATGAGAGAGACGGCACTAAGCGCATGTGCTGCTGAAGCCGCCTTTTATACAGCAGGTGAATTAATAAAAATTCTGCACCTTTCGCAGACGGGCCCCTGGTTCGGCCGCCCCGATCAATACGGGAATCCGATAGAGCTCAACCATAATGCAGACCCGGTACAATATGTTGCTGATGCGATCCGCGATGTAGCTTCACAGTGTGCTAAGGAGGGCCTGCTGCAAGTCGTTGAACTACAATTAACTGAGTGGGCACTTCAGAACGCTCATGTATTCCGGCACAGCAGACCTGTGCCTATTAGCTGGGATTCTACGCCCGGAAACTGGCTGGTGGATGACAAGGGGATTGTGACGGGAATGATTGACTTCGAGAATATGCTGTGGGGGCTGGATGTGGACAACTTCTCCATTCTGTTCGCCAGATATTTCATAGATAACCCGTCCGCCAGAAATGCATATTTTGCAGGGTATGGACCTGAAGTGCTTAAGGACAAAGCTGCTGAGATACAAATATGCTGCATCAAAATGGCCCTCGGCGATATCTACTGGGGTACTCACCATCATCAACCCGAGGTCGTCCGATCCGGCAGAGAGCTTATGAAAAGGATACATAATCAGCAGCTTTTCCTGTAATAAGGCTGCTTGGCAGCCTACATCGCAGCCACCTCAGCCGCCAGCTCCTTCACCTGCTGCTGCAGGACATTCACTTCATCAGTCCCTTCCCAGTAACGGGTCAGGAAGTGCAGGAATACGTCCAGCTTGCGCAGAAGCATGAGCACCGGAATAGCCGCCAGCTCCCCGGGAGTCAGCGTAACCCTGCGGTTATACCCCCGCCAGAAATCACGGATGATCCGCTCCGAATCCTCATGACCGAGCAGTGCCGACAGGATCACAGCAGCGTCCATAACCCGTACATCCCATGTGCAGAATTCAAAATCCAGCAGCGCTGTCACCCGGGCGGAATCCGCACCGTCCACCAGCAGGTTGGAAGCATTCAGATCGCCGTGCACCAGCTGATGCGGCAGGCTCTGAAGCTGTTCCAGCGCGTCTGCTACATTGTCGTAAGCTTGAGCTAATATTGTCAGCTCCGGCAACAGCTCCTTGAGAGGCTCGGGCGGGTCCAGTACCAGACCATGCAGCGCTTCACGGGTACATAGCGGATAGGAGGTCCGCAGCTCATAGTATGGACGGTATACGGCCGGAAGCCCCGTATCGATCTCAGCCAGTGCAGCGGACAAAGTTCCTGCCGCTTCTCCGAAGGACTCAAAGTAATCCGAAGCTTGCCCGGACGGGGATTCCCCTTCAATGTAAGCAAACAAGCAGGCGAATTTCCCGCTGTCTTCGAGTTGAATCAAGGTCTCACCGCTCGCAGTTCGGACCGGAAGAGGTGTGCGGAACGGCAGACCCGCACCGGCCAGCCTCTCCAGCACAGCATGCTCGAACTCAATTTTGTTCCTGTCCTTATGTGTGTCATAGATACGCAGCACTGCGCGGTGCTCTCTACTCTCCACGAAATAAGTGGTATTATTCCAGCCCCCGCTCCGTTTGCGCAGTGTTCCCTTCCATTCAGGCCAGACCTGACTAACGATGGCTTCCGTAGGCTTGTGCCCCTTTCCCAATAGGTTATGTATCCAGCCATTGTAGAATCAGATCGGGATAGTGTCAAATAATCAGACTGGCCGCGCTGTTATACGGGCACGTAATTATCCGCTATAATAGACACCATATAACACTAGCAAAGGATGGTATATCTATGGACTCTACCGTAACCAAACGCTGGCTGCTCGCCAGACTCTATGAGCCGGAGCAGACCATCGTAGACTGCCGGTTCACACTAGCCCAACCTGAGGCCGGCAGAGAGAGCTATGAAAAAGAACATATTCCCGGCGCTGTCTATCTCGATCTGAAATTGGATCTGTCTGGCCCTGAAGGCGAACATGGCGGCCGCCATCCCCTGCCCGACCCTGAAGTGCTTGCTGCACGCCTCGCCAAGCTTGGAATCGGCAATGATTCCCGCATTGTGGCCTACGATGATGAGAACGGTATGAACGCCGCCCGGCTGTGGTGGCTGCTGCGCTACCTTGGGCATGAACAGGTATTCATTCTGGAAGGCGGCTTCAGCGCCTGGAAAGCAGACAACTACCCGGTGACGGATCATCAGCCGGTACGGGTGCCAAGCACGTTTGTTGCTAATGTGCAGCCGCAGATGCTCGCAGGAGTTGACGAGGTAAGACTGATATCGGAAAAGACGCTACGTGCAGGAACAAATGCTGGCACAGGCGACTCTTCCTCGCCTAGTGCTCTCCCGATCGTCATCGACTCCCGGGCGAATGACCGCTACCGGGGTATGAACGAGACGCTGGACCCGGTCGGGGGCCATATCCCCGGTGCGGTCAACTACTTCTGGAAAGACACGCAGAATGCAGACGGCAGCTTTAAGAGCGCCGCTGAGCTTGCGGAGCATTTTGCCAGACTCGACAAGGACCGCGAGATCATCGTCTACTGCGGCTCCGGCGTCACCGCCTGCCCGAATGTCCTGGCGCTGGAACGCGCCGGATTCAAGAATGTGCGGCTGTATGCGGGGAGCTGGAGTGACTGGATTAGTTATGAGGAGAATCCGGTGGCTACGGGAGACGAGTAAGAGCCGATTGACCGCATCGGAATCGAGTTTTGGGGCTGTGACAGGTTGCCGGAAGGCAGGCTACTCACGGCCCTTTTTCGGCATTTTCGCGCACACTGTTCCAGAGATCGGCAAGTTGGTAATTTGAGGATTGACAATGTGGCCCGTTAAATTTAAGATAATCACAGCGGAAAAGTATGATTTAAATTATTATAAACTAAACTATAGAAGGAGATTATAAAAATGACCGCTCTCCAAACCTTTAAAGCATGTGCGCATTTGCAAGACGGAGTCCAAGTGAAAGTAGCATCCCGAAACTTTGAATTTATTATTGACGAGCCCAAAAGCTTGGGCGGAACTGATACCGGTATGAATCCGGTCGAAGCTTTGCTGGCCTCACTGGGAGCATGTCAGTCTATCGTAGCCAGAGTGTATGCGCCTAAATTCGGCGTGAACCTCAAGGATTTCTTCGTGGATGTAGAAGGCGATCTTGATCTGGATGGCTTTTTCAACAAGTCGGAGGTGCGTCCGGGATATTCAGAAATTCGGTATACCTTCCGTATTAAAACAGATTCACCCCAAGAACAGGTTGAAGAATTTGTACGATTCCTGGAAAGCAAATGCCCAGTTGGAGATACGCTCGCAAACCCGGTTAATCTCAAGCTGGAAAGCATTATCATCGAAAGCTAAGCAACCGATAAGAACCGGGAAGCTTCGTCGGACGCGGGTTTGGGGGCTGGGACAGGTTAAGAGGAAGTGACCTGTCCCAGCCCTCTTTGGTTTTTTTGTCAACAACTCGTGATTCCAAATCGTACGGATTTACATTCCACACTATGACCCAGTCAGGTTGGGGCAAGCGGTTGTATGATGAGCACTGGAGTTTCTTTGTATGCTGAAATTCCAGGTATGCGTACGTAGAACACTACGTATACCTGGATCAGCCCGAGCTTGGAATAAGAGGCTAGCGGGATATCCTCTTTCTGTTGAGTTTGGATACAACTCCCCCGTCTCTCACGCGATCTGCGGACAATGTACACAGCGGACCATGCTTACGTATATTGAAGCATTAACACGGCTTTGTAGTCAAAGCTGTCTGTCAAAGAGGTGAACCGTGTGCCTATTAAAACAGGTGACCAATATATCGAACGGATCGACCGGCAAAATATCAATATCTTCTACAAAGGAACACGTATCGAAGGTCCTATATCCAAGCATCCCGCATTTCAAGGTCTCGTACAAACACAAGCCGAAATGTACAACATGCAGTGTGATGAGCATTATTTAGAGCAGATGACCTATCCTTCACCCGATACAGGCGAGCCTGTTGGTCTATCTTTTCTTCCACCCAGGAATGCTGAAGATTTACAACGCCGGAGAATAATGATTGAACTCTGGTCCAACCGGCATCACGGTTTTTTAGGCCGTTCCCCGGATTATATGAATACAGCCATCATGTCTCTGTATACAGCAGCCGATATCCTTGAGGAGCTTCATCCGAAATATGCCGAGAATCTCAGGAAGTACTATGCTTACTGCCGGGATCATGACATTACCTTATCCCATGCATTCATCCAGCCTCAAGCAAGCAAAATATCCGGCCAGATTGATGCTACAGAGGATTCTATCGCTGCTAAAGTCGTAGAAATCAATGATGAAGGAATGATTGTAACCGGTGCTTTTATGATGGCAACCCAAGGGGCTACATGTGATGAAATGCTTGTCTTCCCGACCCCTTCCCCCTCGTTTGCGGATGATGATAATCCGTTCGCTTTTGCCTTTGCAGTGCCTAATGATCTGCCCGGGATGACTTTTTATTGCCGTGAAAGCTACGCAGCCTCATCGGCCTACGACCATCCGTTAAGCTCCAGATATGAAGAAATGGATACCCTGGTCATCTTCGACCGTGTTCTTATCCCTCATGATCGTATATTTTATTACGGCAATGAAATGTACTGTTCCCGATTGTTTGGCGAGAGTCACTTCCATACGCATATGGCACATCAAATCATCACCCGCTATATTGCAAAAACAGAGTTCTTTCTCGGATTGCTGGAAGCTTTGGCGGAAGAACAAGACGTTATCCTAGAGCCCCGTACTATTCTGCCTATTTCCAGAACAATAACCTATTTAGAGACCTTCAAAGCTTTAAGGCTTGCTTCTGAACTAGGGGCTGCCCCAGACCAATTCGGCTATCTCGTTCCAGACCAAGGTCCTCTTTTGGCATCGTCCATTCACTTTTCGGAGTTTTATCCGGAACTGATTGAAATGGTCCGCAATCTCAGTTCAAGTGGTCTCATCATGATCCTCTCGGAATCCGACTTCGCTGCAAGCGCGGGCACGTACCTCAATCAGTATTTGAAGGGTACGGTTTCAGAGGCTTGGTTCCGAAACGCGGTATTCCGGCTCGCCTGGGAGCTGGGCGCGGGTGCATTCGGGGGGCGGCAAATCCAGTTTGAGCGATTATTTTTTGGCAGCGCCCAGACACTGGCCTGGCGCATGTACAACAGCTATGATAATCACGAATCCTTCCGCCAGATCATTCATGAGTTTCTTGCACCAGAAGAACGCTCACCTGATTTAACAACGGATGGAGTTTCTAACGACTGAAAAGGACTGAATTAGTTATGCGGGGAATCCGGTGGCTTCAAGGCACTCCTCTCAATATGCTGAGGAGAGTGTCTATTCCTGCAGCTTCGGCACCTGCTCGGTCAGGGTGTCTACGCCTCTCCCAAATAGGATGTCCCCATCAAGTGAGATATAATACATGTTATGAATTGAAGCTGCGTATAACGAAAGGTGGTGCAAAGAATGAACGACAAGGATATCCTTCCGCCCCAGGCAACCTTCGGACAGCTTGACCGGATGTGGTTCAGGCTTCGAAGCATCACACATGGCAGCCATTCGGGGGGAGAGTGGCCGCTGCGGCTGCAATTTCTGGAATCGAATATGCTGCTGATTCCCATTACGGGCCGGTTCTCTATCACGGTGGATGGCAAGTACTGCGAGCTCACGGCCGGATCTGTGTTCGTCTGTCGGCCGGGGCAATTAATCGAGGCCTCCCTGGAGAACACAGGCGAACAGAGTATATACATTCTGCGGTTTGATGTGGATAGCCAGCCTAGCCTGCCTGAACAGCCGGAGCTGATCCGTTCACCTGAGCCTTCCCTCCCCTTCCCGCTGGAAGGAAATATAGCTGTTCAGTCAACGATTACATACAGCAAGCATTGCGAGGCCATCACCGACTGTCTGGGAAGCCCGAACCCCTTGCAGCGTCTGCTTGCCCAAAGCCGGTTCTATGAGCTGCTGTACAGCCTGTTCAGCAGTGCCGGAGAATTCCAGCCAAGCGATACCGATACTGCCATGGAGCGGGCCAAGCTCTATATTGAGCAGCACTACCGTGAAGAGATTTCCATCGCTCTGCTCGCTGCCGAGGCAGACACGAGCGTCAGGCACTTCATCCGGCTGTTCAAGCAGACCTATGGTCTCAGCGCGATAGAATACCTGACCGAATACCGGATCAGACAAGCGAGGAGCCTGATGCTGCCGCATACGGATTATGAGCTGAAGGATATCGCTGCGTACGTCGGTTACAAGGATGTTCCTTACTTCCGGCGCAAATTCAAGCAGCTCACCGGGGTAGCACCGGCCACCTTCATGCGCAATAGCAAGCTCAAAATCGCAGTTTGCCACGGCAGCCTCATCGGGGCGCTGCTTACCCTGAATATTATTCCTTGCGCGGCTCCTGCGGACCATCCCTGGGCTGAATATTACCGGCGAAAATACAAGACGGATGCGGTGCTGCCGCTTGCCCGGGAGGAGTCTCTCCGGCTACAGCAGCTCGGCTCTCTGCGTCCTGATTCTATTCTGGAGCTGGAGCCTCCGGTCAGTCAGACTATGCTGCCGCAGCTTCAGGCGATTGCCCCCACTTTCCTTGTGTCTCCGCGCAAGACGGATTGGCGCACGCAATTAAGCTTCATTGGACAATGCCTGGGCAAGATGCCGGAAGCAGCAGGTTGGCTCGACAACTATGAACGTAAGGCCAAGAGCGTCCGTGCCCAATTAGATCAAGGTCCAGCGAGGGGCAAGCTGCTCCTTGTCCGTATATCCTGGCAGACAATCACCGTGCTATCTGAGCGAAGCTTGGCTGAGGTGTTCTACGATGATTTGCATTTTATCCCGGCAGCTGTTGTGGAGCGTAATCTTAGCAAGCAGACACTAACCCCGGAGGAGCTGTGGTCGGCAGATGCGGACAAGCTGCTATTCATTGTGGATGAGGATGCTGTATCCCAGGCTGTCTGGTCTAAGTTCCGGGACAGCGAGTGCTTGAAGTCACCTGATTCCGCAGGGTTCTCACGTATCGAACACCTCCCTTCCTACCCCTGGACAGAGTATAACTCATTCACCCAGGAGCTGGTGCTTGACGTAGCGCCGACACTCTGGCGTAATCGGATATGAAATATTGGCGGGATAGTCAATAGTCGAATCATGCAGATTGTTTTATACTCCTATAAGTGATATTGATTCTCACTCTCAGGTGGGGCGATAGGTAAAGATACTCAGGAGGTTATGGAAGATATGCGACAGATGCGACAAAGAATGATGTTCTGCATGGCGATAGTATTGACATTGGTAGTGACAGCTTGCTCTAATAACAGCGGACAGGCCAAGGTTGCCGCAGACTCCGAAGCTGATTACCGGACTGTCAACAGTGAGAAAGGCGAGATTAAGATCCCTGCCCACCCGGCCAGAGTGATTGGATTGTCTGTGGTCTACCCGGAATTCCTGCAGGCCTTAGGCGTTACTCCCGTTGCTGTGCAGAACTACCAGGAGGAGTTCCCGACCTATCTGCAGGAGCCGTTCAAGGATACGCTGAAGATGGGCATTGCCCAGACCCCGAATTTCGAAATGATCCTCTCTGCCAATCCCGATCTGATCCTCGCTCCTACATGGTGGTCGGCTAAGGATTACGACCAGTTGTCGGGGATCGCTCCGACGGTTCTGCTGCCGCAGCGCGATGACTGGCGCGATGAGCTGAAGGATATCGCCGGGGTGCTCGGCAAGACAGAGCTTGCAGAGAAGGTAATCAAGGATCTCGAAGCTCAGGAGGCGGAAGCCAAGCAGAAGCTGGATGATCTGGTGGGTAATGAAACGGTGATGTACATGATGGTTATGCCGGGCAGCTTCGTTCTTTATGGAGATCAGATTGACCGTGGAAAGTTCCTTCACACTACGCTTGGGCTGGAGATGATCCCGAATTTTCCGGCTAAAGATCCTTCCTTATCGATCTCGCTGGAAAAACTGCCGGAGTATAATCCCGATCACATCTTCCTTCAGTTGAATAACGAGGACGATGCTGCGGTGAAGAAAACCTATGAGGATCTGCTGAAGAGTCCACTATGGAAGAACATGACTGCGGTCAAAAAGAATCAGGTCTATACGATGGCGGGCAAGGATTGGTTCAATCTGGGCATGTCCCCTCTGGCTAACCGGTATGCGGTGGATGCGGTGGTTCAAGCCTTTGAAGGCAGCTCCAAATAAAGGGGGTGCTCAGGATGGGCGACACTGGCAAGCTTCAGGGCATTGAACGATTCTACATCTGCCCGGAAACCGCTAAGAATGCAGTGATTACGTTACCGCTGACTGAATTATGTATGCCCGCACAAGCGGAGCATCTGCTTACCACTTATGCTTCTATGCTCGGGACTGAGGATAAGCGTATAGCGGCAGCCATCCTGTGCAGCTGGATCGCCGGGATCTGCGGAGCCAAATACGCACTGCTCACAGCCGCAGACCCGCTGGCCGATGCCTTGCGCCTGGATAACCTGTCTGTGCAGCTCATTCGCACGGAGGGGTACCCCGAATTCGCCTTCCTGATCCATGATCAGGGCGAGGGTGCCTATGACCAGGATGGGAATGGAAAAGAATTATCCCGCGAGCTTGGCCTGTTCTACAGCAGCGTTGTCAGACCTGTTATAGCTGCGCTTGCCGAGGCTTCACAGACCAGAGCTGTGATGCTGTGGAAGCAGATCTATAATCAGCTGTATACTTTTATAGAAGAGGATGCCCTTGACGCCTCCAGTACTTGCAGCCGCAACCAGATTCACAGTCAATTTCAAGCTGCATTATGGGAGCTGGAGCCGGAAGTCTTCGGACTTCGTAGCAATCCGCTGCGTATCACCCCCAAATTCAGAACGGACCCCGACCCGCCGCACCATACGATATCCGTTAAGGCCACCTGCTGTCTGGCGTATAAGCTCAGAGCAGATCATGGTTATTGCGGCGGATGCCCCATCATTTAAGCTGACACTACTCTCATAGAATTCCACACCGGATTGGGATCTTTTTCCCATCCGGTTTTTTTATGAAATTTAACCTATTTCACTCTACAAGAATATCCGTCAAATTCCGACATATTACCTAAGAGCCTTTGCTCTAATACGTATCCGGGGGATGACCTATGTCACAACTCATTCAAAAACGGCCAGTCCGTTCAACCAGCATCGCCAACACATTGGCCATTGTGCTGCTCGTCATTATTCTTGTCGTCTTCTCGATTCTGGGTACCTTCTTCTATTCCAGCACCCGAAGCATTCTGGTCAGTCAGCAAGAGTCGATCCTGATGACCAAGACTCAGGGGATTGTCAGCCAGTTCGATGCTCTGTTCAAGGAGAAGGGCTCACTGGTCAAACAAATGGCTACCAACTCGATTTTCCAAAAATATATTGAAAGCACTACACCAGATCAAATCACCACCTCCCCCCACGCCGCAGAAGCACTCGCTACACTGGCGGACATTGTAAAGTCAGAGCCCTCCTTCGCCGATGCCTGGGTGGCCGGGTTATCCGGGAAGGGATATTTTCTCCAGCATGACGGTCTGACCTCTAAATCAGACTTTGATATCCGCGCCCGCCCCTACTTCAAGCCCGTATCCGAATCCAAGGGTCTCTATTATTCTGAACCTTACGCCGACGTCATTAGCGGCAAAATGCTGATGGGCATTTTCTATCCGATTCTGAATGAGAGCAGCCAAATGATCGGCTTCATTGCCGCAGATATTGCCTTCGATGACATCCCGAATATCATGCAGAGCTATTCCTTGGGAAGCACCGGGTACTCCATTCTGGCTACCCGCACAGGCGACATTCTCTACCACCCGGATAAGGCCAAAGTGCTGAAGCAGAAAATTACAGAGAGTCCAGGCGAGCTCGGAGCCATCGGCAAGAAAATGATGAACGGCGAATCCGGCGTATCGCTCATTGATGATAACGGGGAATCCCGCTATATCGGCTATGCCACCAGCAAGGATACCGGATGGTCTGTAGGCTTAACCATTACCCGGCAAGAGGCGCTTAGCGAACTGACGTCCTTCACCCGGACGACCATCACCGGTTTTGCTGTCGCCGCTTTGGTCCTGGTGTTCATCTGTTATCTCACACTGCGCTACCTGTTACGTTCCATTCCAAAACTGCTGGCCGCTATCAAACGGATTGCAGACGGAGACCTAACGGTTCAGCTGAGTGATGCCTCCCGCAATGAAATCGGACAGATTGCTCATGGCATCGCGGGCATGGTCCAGAAGATTCAGGGCATGATTCAGGTGATCCATAATACGACTCAGGTGTTGGCCCAATCCTCCCACAACCTGCAAGCTATCTCTACCAAAACGGCGATAACCATGAACGAAACGGCTACGGCCATCAATGAAATTGCGAATGCCACCAACTACCAGTCCGCTGAATCCGAGAGCATTCTTCACAAAACTGGTGCATTATCGGATCAAATTGACGAAATCACCAGTGATGCCCAGACTGTAGGAACCATGGTACAGACCTCAGCAGAGCTCAGCAGTTCCGGTCTTGACTTGGTGGAGCAGCTCTCCAAAGCTGCAGAAGACAATCACCGATCTACACAGGCGATGTCATCGCTCATTGAGGATATTGATCTGAGCCGTCATGAGATTTCGGGTATTGTAGGCACAGTGAATCAAATAGCGACGCAGACCAATCTGCTCGCCCTTAATGCTTCCATTGAAGCGGCGCGCGCAGGTGAGCATGGCAGAGGGTTCGCCGTGGTGGCCGGTGAAGTACGCAAGCTTGCCGAGCAGACGGCCCGGGCTACTGAAGAAATCTACAAGAAGGTTAGCGCCATTGAGGAAAAAACAAGCCTATCCGTAGAACACACTACGCTTAACCTTACAATTGCGGAGGAGAATGCTAAATCTGTCGAGAATGCGAAGCAGGTCTTCTTCAGCTTGAACAGCGACCTGGAGGAGCTTAAGGTACGGATGCTGCAGATCAGCAATAACACTTCGATTGTCCACAAGCACAAGGATGAGATTCTGCAGGCGATTGAGGTCATCTCTTCCACCACCGAGGAGAATTCCGCCTCCACTGAAGAGGTTAGCGCCAACACGCAAGAACAGCTAGGCAGTATTGAGCAGGTCGCTGAACTGTCCAGAGAGCTGAGCCAAATCTCGCAGAAGCTGGAGGAAGAGCTGAGGCAGTTCAAACTGGAGTAGCGGAATATGCCAAAACAACGCCAAGTGGATGTCCCACTTGGCGTTGTTTTTATCATTCGGAGGCATATGCTCGGCTCGGTGCTATTTTAACATATATTTGCTTATGGTCTTAGGCGCATAGCTCCTCGTAATGTACAGCTCCCCGCCTCCGGCATAAATGTAATTATGCCCGGTTTCGTAGTCGTGCCAGCTTGTTGAGAGATGATATTTAATCTGCAGGTTTGCCGGGTCCAGCACATAGAAATCCTCTTTGGCAATATCCCCCTCGAACGTCTCAGGATCAATGACAGCCGGACGCTCCTGCCATTGGTACTGCTTCTCGACCGTAATCTCGCCCGATGGTGTGATCCGGCAGTACCAGTCGCGGTCCCCGGCTTCACCAAACTGCTGCTTGCCAAGCAATTGGTTGTCCTTACTGTACAGTTTGTAGACGTTACCGCTCTGGATCAGATAGTTGTTGCCTGTCGTATCAATCCGGTCCGTCTTGTTCACCGGACGTATCCACTTCTTGGTGCCGCTTGCGTCATAGCCGAGTAACAGAAAGGTATCCCTACCGCTCATCTGAATCAGGAACGACCCGCCGCGAAGCGGATGCACCTGGAAATAAGGATCTTTAACTGCTTTGGGAGCAGTATAGGTAGCCAGCGGTGTCGTCAGCGCAGTTAGGCTGCGGTATACGCTGATACCAACGACCTGGTTTTGTTTATCCAGCAACTCATGTATGACGTACCCGTTCGGCAGCAACTCAAGTATGCCTGTGGTCCATTTGCCGGTGAGAGTGTGCTTGCTTACCTGCTTCCCCTCCTGATTATATTCCGTAAAAGCAATAGTTTTTCTGTTCGTACTAATACCGGACCGAATAACAATATTTCCGTTATCCAGAAACACCGGCGTGTAGGAATCGGTTATCGTTTTGGTCCACTTCCGTTTGCCGTTCGGATCGACAGCCGTCAGATCGTAGGGAATGCCGCCTTTCATTTTGTAGAAATAGGAGTAACCATTGCTGGCAGAATAAAAACCATGAGCAGTAAACGGCTGGTCGTTGGCCATGTCTGAATAGTCATATACCCAATTGGCAGAACCGTTAATGCGGTCAACGGATGCGTACAACATGCCGGAAGATTTCGTCTTGCCCGGTGACACCGTTACGGTCTTCACCAGCGGAATGAACATCCGCTGCTTACTCTGCTGCGTGTCTATAGTTCCCCAGAAGCTAAGTCCATTCGGCAGCGTATAGCTCCATTCCGGCGCAGGCAGTTGTTCAATGACCTTTGCAGCAGCCGACGAGCGCCCGGGAAGCAGTACCTGTGCGGCCAGCAGCAGCGCAAATGCTCCTGTGAAGATTTTGAGTCGATTTGAATTCATACTTCTATCCCTCTTTGTCTATGTATTAATGTTCCAATCTGATCTATTATAGGGTCACGCAGATAATAAGGACAGGTTATAAATGGATGCTTTTAACAGGTGTGTCCAGCAGCATTCCAGGCTGGTTTGCCACTACCCGGGGCTGTCCATTACAATGACAGTAAACAGGCTGATAATGCCGATTCCCGGGAGGAGATTATGACATGGAAGCATGGGACCGTGCCGCATGGGAGCAATTAACAATAGAAGAGAAACAAACCGCGATGCAAGAGCTGGTTGAGCGGCTGCCCGCTGGCTTCAAGTGGCTGCGGTTAGAGAGGTTCGAGCGTTACGGACAGTCCATAGAAACAGGTGTCTTCATGTATGATGGCAGTGAATATTTGTACGTACCGGGCGACACCGTGACCCTGGGCCGGGCGGAGGTTCATCCCCATGCCCCGATGTCCCCCCTTCGCGAAGCGGTGATCACTCCGATGCTGGTGCAGCGTCAACCTATCTCTGCAGGCTGGTATGAATATGCGGTTGAGGGGCTGGATCCTGAAGAAGACGAGGATATTCTTGAAGCCATAGAGGAGTTCCGCCAGGGGCCGCACACCAGCTATGAGTACTCCCAGTATTTCCGGCTGGAGCGGGACGGCGAACAAATCGTGCTGTTCCTGTTCGACGACAGCGAATCTTTCGGGGATTGGTGCGAGGCGGAGCTGCCTGCGGGGTTCGCCCTGCCGACTGAAGATGAATGGGAGTATCTGTACAGCGCGGGCGCGCGGACATTATTTCCATGGGGCGATGAGATTGACGCATCCATACGTCTCAGGCATGTATCCGGCTCTGATGAGACCGGTAATTCAGGCCCCTACCCGCTGGAGCTGCCGAATGCATTCGGCCTTCTCTTCCCCGGTGATCCTTACAAGAAGGAGCTGGTCGTAACACCGGACGGCATAACAGGCAAAGGCGGCGACGGCGGCTGCAATCTGCACGGCGGCCAGGGCGCTATTCTGGGGTATCTGCCTACCGCTACCGCTTTCCGCGATCCGTATGAGAGCGAGCTGGATTGGCCGGATCTGATGGACTGTCTGGTGTACCGGCGGATAGTGAGACTCTAGACTGTCCATTCATACATTATTGAAGGAGGCACAAGAGTAATGGACATACAATTAAGCGGCATGTGCGGCAATTCACCGAAGAACAAGCTGGCTGAAGATTTAGCAGTCGCCCTTATCACTGGAGATACCAAGACATTAGGCCATCTGCTGACAGCCGATGCTGTTGTGGAACTTATAGGCAGCGAACGTTATCCGTTGTCTGCCGTTCTCCAGGGATCAGCTTCAGTTCCTGAGCTCACTTCACTGACGATTGAACACGCTATCTCCCACGGTAAAATCGCTGCTGTGAGCGGTAATTGGGTAACTCACGGCGGGATTCGTTACGCCTTCAGCGATCACTATAGCTTCGCTACGACCAAAGGCACAGAGGTGGCCGCCGCCAGCTGTTACCGGATCAGGCTACCCTGACATGAAGTTTATTTCAGCGAAAAGCCGCCCGCTTCGCTAACGCGAAATCCGGGCGGCTTTTTTCATTGTATGATTTGGTAATAATACAGCTTCATAGGCTATCGGTTTCACACACCCTGTGATACAAGCTCGCGCTTGGCGGAAGCTGCTCCCTCTGTGTCCGAATCCGGGCTCTTATCCAGTTCATCTACACGCGCCACATGGAGTTCCTGCTCGTTCTGATGAAGCTCCTTGACCATATTCCTGTAGATATGGGCTTCCTGACGGTCCAGCCCGTCACGATTCTCTTTCATGATCCAGGTTTCCACGGTTCGCTTGAGAATTTCGCCTTTTCGTTCCAACAGTTTCGTATAAGTCAACAATCTTCATTCCCTTCCTGTAGCTAGAGTTCATACGCCGAGGTAAGCTGTAATGTGACTTCCGGCGTAACGTCTATTATTATACGGGAAAGACCCGGCTCACCCAATGCGGAGCATCCGGGCTCACACAGGGTGAGGCCGGCTGAGCGGAGAAGAGGCTGACTCAGCAGGCCGGGTTCGTAAAAGTACGGATGTATGCTCCCATATCCGGTAGGATATGAAGCTGCGGAAGCTTCGCTCCGGCACTACCTGACCCCCTTTTGCTCAGAAAAAGTCGTTTCCTCTCGAATTCTGTCAGAGAATTAGCTTATAATGATCACACTGCGACTTGACCGAGGATGTAACAGGAGCAAACAATCCAGAATAAGCCCAAGGAGGAAGTCCATTGTATAAGGTGCTGATTGTAGATGATGAAATTTTTGTGCGCAAGGGCCTGATCCGGATATTAAACGAATGCTCGCCGCAATTTGAAATATGCGGTGAAGCCGAGAACGGGGAGCAAGCGCTTACCTTGATTGAACAATTGAACCCGGAGCTGGTGATATGCGATATCCGTATGCCTGTGCTGGACGGGCTGGAACTGATCAAGAAAGTAAAGACAGAGCTGGTGCAGGAGCCGATTTTTATCATATTGAGCGGATATGCCGACTTCTCCTATGCCCAGCAAGCCTTCCGTTACAATGTCTCCGATTACATTCTCAAGCCGGTTGACGAACAGGAGCTTACCGTTGCGCTTGGCAAAATCGCCCATATGCTGAATAACAAGCAGCTCCTCTCGATCACCCGGGAGAAGCCTCTGGTCGAGACGGTTATTGAAAGCCTGCTCCAGACAGAACCCGATGATCAGGTTATGGGGCGGATTGCCTATGCGCTGGAGCTTCCTCTTACCTCTTCCTATACGTATATCATCGCAGAAATGCAGGATCAGCTCCCCGCGGGAGAAGTCGATTACCTGCCTGCTCTGAAGGACTCGCTGCTGCGTTATTTCCGTCAAGAGGCTCAGACACTGCTCCTTCATGTACGCACGAACAATCAGTACGGGATGATCGTGCCCAGCCAGTGGGTGGATGAACCCAATCCTTCCCCCAGGGGAGGCTACCGGGCTATGCTGGATACACTGGAGCGGGAGCTTGGAACAACCATTGCTTTGTTCGTGGGCCGGAGGGTAAGCCATCTTAAGCAGATTGTATCTTCGGGAGCCAGTGCCGAGAAATGCCTCCAATACCGTTTTGCCGCCGGCTTCAAGGGCATTTATATGGCGGACGAGCTGCTGGAGCTGCCCTTGTACTATTTCGATATCGATGAAGGCCTGCACAGTAAGCTGATCTACGAGGTAGAAGCCAATGACCACAAGGGCTATAGCTCGACCGTTGACGCTATCTTCACCCTGTTTCAGGAGCGCCACTTCGCGCCGGGAGCGGTTACGAACACGATCCGGCGCAGCATGATTGCCATCATCAACATTATCCGCCAGCTCGAAGGGGATGAGAACACGCTGCACTGGATGACCGAACTGCTCAACTGGCCGCTCAAATACCGCAATCTGAACCAGCTGAAGCAGGTGTTCCGGCAGTTTATCGCCGAGGCCGCAGAATATATCGCCGAGAAGCGCGGCGGCAAGAGCGAAGGCAATATTGAGCGGATCAAAAAATACATCGACGGGCATTACCGGGAGAACATCTATCTCAAAGGCATTGCCGCCGATTTCGATATGAACCCGGTCTATCTGGGACAGTTATTCCGCAAAACCTACGGGGTGTATTTCAATGAATACCTGCTGACACTGCGGATTGAGGAGGCCAAACGCCTGCTGCGGCAAACCAAGAAAAGGATGTACGAAATCGCTGAGCTGGTCGGCTTCCAGAATGCGGATTATTTTGCCACCCAGTTTGAAAAGCTTGAGAATATGACGCCGACCGATTATCGCAATATGATGATTGGGCAGTAAATAAGGAGGCTCCCTGCAGTGTTCAACTTCCGTCTGAATCATATGAAGCTTAGAAGCAAGCTGATTGTCATCTACATTGTGTGTGTGTTCATCCCGATCATCCTGACCAATGTGATGTTCTATCAGGTCACCACCGCCAATATCAAAACTCAGAAGACTGCGGATGCCGAGCAGGCGATGAATCTGCTGCAAGCCGAGCTGAGAACCGTCATTGAGGATGCGGCAGGCATATCCTACCTCTACTCCATTGACCGGCAGCTGATCCAGCATCTGAATACAACCTATGCTTCAACGGACCGCTATGTGGAGTCGCTGAACGCCATATCGAATCTGTTCAACCGGACTGACAAAGAGAACAAGGTGCTGAGCTCCTCGGTCATCATGACCGACAATCCAACGGTTCTGGCCTCGTCGCATATTATCAGGCTGGAAGACGACATGCGGGGACAGGACTGGTATAACCAGATTAGCCAATTCAGCAACACCCTTCCCCATCTTTATGTGACGCCCGACAGCATCAGCGTAATCCAGCGCCTCACTGACCGCAGGCTGGAGACCTATGAGCATGTGCTCAAAATCGACCTTAACATGAACTATATCCGGCAGATCCTGGATTTATCCAGCTTCAGCGGTGACTTCTATATTCTCGACCCGGCGGGCCAGGCGCGCTTCAGCCGTCTCTCCAGCGGTCAGCCCAGCACGCTGATTACGGCGGAGCACACTCTGACCCCAGATCAGATACCCAAGCCTAAGCAGGCTATTGTGATCGACAAGACCTATCAGAAGAACCGTTATCTGGGCGGCTGGTCCATCTACGGTGTCCTCGACGAGACCCTCATTTTGTCTGACGTCAGACAATCCGGGCAATTTATCCTGTGGTTCGCCGGCATTAATTTCCTGGTCCCCACCATCGTGATTATGATTATGTCCCGCTCGATTCACACGCGCATCAAGAATATCCTTAGGCATATGAAATCTGTAAAAGACAAAAACTTCGGACTGATCCCCTACCATCTGGAGCGGGATGAGATCGGTGAGCTTACGGTAGAATTCAACCGGATGGGGAAGCGGATCGAGAATCTGATCAATGATGTATATGTTGCAGAGATTCAGAAGAAGGAGCTGGAGCTCCGGCAGCGGCAGGCCCAGCTGCATGCGCTGCACAGCCAGATTAACCCTCACTTTCTGTTCAATGCGCTGGAGACGATCCGGATGCGCAGTATGATGAAGGGCGAGACCCAGACTGCCAGAACGATTCAGAATATGGCGAAGATTTTCCGCAAATCGATTCTGTGGAAGAGCAGCTTCGTTACGATCCGCGAGGAGCTTGAATTAATCGAGAGCTTCCTGGAGATTCAGAAATACCGCTTCGACAATAAGCTGGAATATCACATCGAGGTGGACCAATCGCTGCTGAGCATTGAAATCCCGAAGATGGCCTTCCTTCCGTATGTGGAGAACGCCAGTATCCACGGTATTGAGAATATACCCGGCATCGGGTATATCAACATCCAGATCGCCCAGGAGAACGGGCAGATTGTCTTCGTCATTGCCGATAACGGTGTCGGCATGGACCAGGCGAAGATCAGTGAGCTGCTGCATTACCTGGAGGATGACACTGCCATGGGCGATTCGATCGGGATGAAGAATGTCATCACCCGGCTGAGAATTACCTACGGGGAGTCCTTTACCTTCACCATTACAAGCGAACCCGGAGCGGGAACACGCATTTTGCTGCGGCTGCCTCTGGATAACAAGTAATAAATATAGGGTACACCTTAATTATTCAAAGACCGATCTAAGGTTTGCCCTGTAACAATGTAAAACGCTTTCTTTTATAATGAAGATGTTCCAAGGCACACAGAAAAGAAAGGGGATATGAAATGCGTACAAAGAAATGGTTGCAAACCGGCTTGGCCGCTGTGATGGCTTCGGCCCTCCTGATTGCCGGCTGCTCCGGCGACAACTCCGGGAACAAGAACAGTGCATCCAAAGGCAACGACAGCGAGGTTAGCACTGAGCCGGTAACGTTCACTTACTTCGGCTTCGGGGCCAACAAGGATACCATGGCCAGTGATACCACCATCGGTAAGAAGCTTCAGGAACAGACAGGTGTAGACTGGAAAATGGAATACGTAGTTGGCGATGGAAGCACCAAGTCCGGTGTTATGATTGCCGGAGGCGACTATCCGGATGTCATCTCTCCAGTCGGCGAGCTGGCCAAGCTGCTCGATGCCGGTGCATACATTCCGCTTAATGATCTGATTGAGAAGTATGGCCCTAACATCAAACGTGTCTACGGCGACTACATGAACAAGATCAAGGATGAAGAAGGCAATATCTATATCCTTCCCTTCACTGCAAATGTAAACGGATACTTATCGCCCCCGGATCCTACCAGCACCTTCTGGATGCAGAGACGCGTTCTCAAGGAATTCGGTTACCCGCAAGTGAAGACGCTGGACCAGTACTTTGACCTGATCGAGAAATACCAGGCTAAGTACCCTAAGGTGGATGGTAAAGACACCATCGGCTTCGTCACCTTCGCCGGTACTGCCGGTGAATTCTTCACCATCACCAACCAGCCAATGCATCTGGCCGGTTATCCGAATGAAGGCGGCGTCCTGGTGGACATGAAGTCTCATGAAGCCAAGCTGTATCAGGGAACCGAAGATGAAAAGCGCTGGCTGGCCAAATTGAACGAAATGAACGGCAAGGGTCTGGTTGACCCTGAGACGTTCACAGCGAATAAAGACCAGTATCTAGCCAAGCTGACCTCCGGCCGTGTACTCGGATATGTCAACTATTCCTGGCAGATCAACGACGCTACTAACAACCTGAGATCCGCCGGTAATGACGACCTGCGTTACGTTGCCCTTCCTATCACATATGAAGAAGGCATTAAAGACGCTTATGTTGATCCTCCGTCCTTCGTGAACAACCGCGGGCTGGGCATCTCTGTCAGCGCGAAGGATCCGGTCCGCATCATCAAGTATTTTGACAACCTGCTGACCGATGAGAACCAGAAGCTTGTAGAGTGGGGCATTGAAGGCGAAACTTACACTAAGAACGCTGAAGGCCGTATGGTGATGAACGAAGAACAGCTGACAAACCGCAACGACAATGACTTCAAACGTAAATTTGGCTTCGCTTATTTCGATTATGAATGGCCGCGTTATGGAGATAACTCCGTGTATGATGACGGCAACGCCCACGTTCCGTTCAATCAGCCGGAAGTTGCAGCTATCAACTATACCGAAGGCGACAAAGCATTGCTGAAGGCCTATAACCTGAAGACCTTCTCCGACTTCTATGCCGAGCCGGTAGAGCGTCCATGGTACCCTGCCTGGAGTATTGAGAAAGAACCGGGCTCCCCTGAGCAGTTATTCAGCCAGAGAGCAGGCGATTTGCAGCAGAAGTACTATCCTCGCATGGTGCTTGCTGCCCCTGGCCAATTTGAAAAGGTCTGGAGTGAATACCTGGCCGAATACAACAAGCTCGATGCTAAGGGCTACGAAGAATTCATGACTAACAAGATCAAGGACCGCATCGACGGCAAATGGTAAGCGTCTGCTTCCCAGATGCAACATGATGAACCGGGAAAAGTGAAGCAGTGCCTTCACTTTTCCCTTCTACACTTGTTAGCAAAGAGAGAATATAGAGCTTGGAAAGGGGACGGTACCGGTGGGGAAAACCGCTGTGCAGTTAACGAAATCAAATACTGGCACTTCGCGCTTCAAAACCTTTTTTAGAGAGTTGTCTAAACAGAAAATGCTGATGCTGATGTCATTGCCCTTCCTAATCTGGGTGATCATCTTCAAATACCTCCCGCTATGGGGATGGACAATTGCTTTTCAGAAATTCAAGCCAGCCAAGGATCTGTTCGACCAGAAGTGGGTCGGCTGGGACAATTTCAAGTTCCTGTTCCAGGAACAGCAGTTCTATCGCGTCCTTCGTAATACTCTGGTTATGAGCTCCATTAACCTGGTTCTCGGATTTGTTACAGCCATCGTACTGGCCCTGCTGCTGAATGAGCTGCGCAATGTGTTCTTCAAACGCACCGTGCAGACGATCAGTTATCTGCCTTACTTCATTTCCTGGGTCGTAGCGGCCAATATTGTACAAATGGCACTGGCACCGGAAGGGATCATCAATGTGCTGCTGGTCAAAATGCAGCTTATTGATCATCCAATTCTGTGGCTGGGCGAAGGCAAGTACTTCTGGGGAATACTCGGGGTTACGGAAGTCTGGAAGAATGTCGGCTGGAATACCATCATCTATCTGGCAGCCATCACCTCCATCGACCCTTCTCAATATGAAGCGGCTGAGATTGACGGGGCATCCCGTCTGCAAAGAATGTTTTATATTACCCTGCCGGGTATCAAGCCGGTCATCGTACTGATTCTGATCATGAATCTGGGCCATATTCTGGAGTCCGGCTTCGAGGCACAGTACCTGTTAGGTAACGGGATGAACCTCGACTACTCGGAGAATCTGGATATCTTCGTCCTGAAATACGGGATGCAGATGAATAACTTCGGGCTTGCCACCGCAGCGGGTATGTTCAAAACGCTGGTCAGCTTCATCTTCTTAATCGCAGCCAATAATATCGCCAAGCGTATGGGCGAAAGCAGATTGTACTAGAAAGGAGGACACATGTAATGGCCAAAGCAAAAACGAATTCCAATGCATACCGCCACTCTTCATTAGGCGACCGCATCTTCGATGTATGCAATATTATCTTCATGATTCTGTTAGTGACTGTCACCCTCTACCCGTTCCTGAATATGTTTGCTCTATCGTTCAACGAAGCGAATGACTCCGTACGCGGAGACATTTATATCTGGCCGCGGGAATGGACACTGCGCAACTTTGAGTATGTGTTCAGTGAATCCAACATTTTCTATTCGACTTTTATCTCCGCAGCACGGACGATTGTCGGAACTGTGGTCTCCGTATTCTGTACAGCGATGCTGGCCTATACGGTAAGCCGTCCGGAATATAAGCTGAAGAAGTTCGTATCCGTCACTTTTATCTTCACCATGTACTTCAGCGGCGGTCTGATCCCGGGCTACCTGCTGATCAAAGAGCTGGACATGCTGAACAGCTTCTGGGTCTATATTATCCCGGGCATCATTGGCGTTTTCAATATGATCGTGATCCGTTCCTTCATTGAGGCACTGCCTGAGGGACTGATGGAATCGGCCAAAATCGACGGCGCAGGCGACTTCATCACCTTCTCGCGCATTGTGCTTCCGCTGACCGTTCCGGCGCTGGCTACCGTCTCCCTGTTCGTAGCGGTCTATCAGTGGAATTCCTGGTTTGACGTCTTCCTGTACAACTCCTCCACGCCAAGCCTGAGTACTCTGCAATACGAGCTGATGAAGATGCTGTCAACATCCAACACCGCGATGTCAAGTTCCTCGGCAGCCGATGCCTTTGCGAACGCGCAGGGCAACAAATCGACCGTTACACCGACCTCTATCCGTGCTACGATGACCATTGTGGCCAGTGTGCCGATTATCATCGTCTATCCGTTCCTGCAGAAGTATTTCGTCAAAGGAATGGTTGTCGGCGGGGTCAAAGGTTAAGTCTTACGGTCCAATGAATACTATTAAAATAAACAAGCGATCCTCCGGGGGCTGTCCGCCTCTGGAGGGTCGCTTGTTTTTAATTGCAAGCCCTAATTCATTAGATCCTTGAACGTGGTAGCGAATCAGTTACGCACCTCGAACGAATTACTATACGGTAATGTCCCCGCACCAGCGAGTGATTCCTTCATTTATGGTTTGCATTGGATTTGGATCGGATAGAGGAATCGCCCAGGCAATATGTCCATCCGGCCGAATAAGCGCCGTGTGGACGTCGTTCCAATCCGCCTCAGCCTCAGCCAAAGAGACATGTACAACTTGAAGGTTGCTATACGTTTCCCATTGACCGCTATTCTGTTCATTAGGATGGAAATGCAGCAGAAGAAAAGTACCTTTTTGTAGTAACGGATAGGAGTTAATCAATTGCCCGTCTTTCAGCTTTAATCTTAGATCCTTGAAACGTTTCCCATTTAAAGGATGGGGAGGCGCTTCGGCGTCTGGAGCATAAAGTACATCCATTGCGGAAACTTGTGCGGCGATTTGATAATTTGCCTCCGGTATTTGAATCAGTTTAGCTAACATACTTCGAAGTTCCGTGATAGGGGGAGTCACGTCCAGAAGCAGGGTTTGGACCTCGGTATTCCGGAGTAAGGTCGTATTCCATGGAAAGCGTTCGGCATGATAACTGTCCAATAGCCAGTCCGGAGCCCAGCCTTTGATTGCTCCTGCAAGCTTCCAGCCTAAGTTCATCGCTTCTTGTAAGCCGACATTCATTCCCTGTCCACCAGCGGGAAAATGAATGTGCGCCGAATCTCCCGCCAAGAACAATCGACCATTCCGATAGCGTCCAGCTTGCCGCGTCGCATTTCCGAAACGGGACATCCACTTCACATCGTTCAATCCCAGATCGCTTCCGGTTGTACGGATGAGCGATGAACGAAACTCTTCCAATGTAACGGGCTCATCCTTAGAGATGTTACGTCTCTCCATATCAATCATCAAGACCCGATACATATGATCATTGATCGGCATGATGCTGACCAATCCTTTTTCTGTAATCCGGGATATGACACTCATAGGAGCCAAATCAGATAGAACGGCATCCCCCAGAATCGCCGTGAAGGTCGCATCTGTACCTTCAAATGATATATTTGCATGCTTGCGAACCAAACTTCTGGCTCCATCCGTCCCTACCACATAAGCTGATCTTAACGTTGTTTCTCCATGAGGTCCTGCGATCTTAACGTCAACCCCATCCTCATCCTGGTGTACAGATAGAGCCTCAACCTCTCTCCAGACCTCTGCGCCAAGGCTAAGCGCCCATTCCTCCAACACCTTCTCCGTCTCACTCTGCGGTAAAAAGAGAGTGTGATTGGAAGAAGAATCCAACACCGTGAAATCCAAAGGTGTTTCTAATCCGGCGAAATGTCCTCTCGAAAGTAAGCGGCCTTGACTGATTAATTGTGATTTCACTCCACGCATATCTAATATTTCAAGAGTTCGAGGATGTACGGTAAGCGCACGTGAATAAGGGGTTGTCTCTTTTAATCGCTCAATGACGCAGACCTTTACACCGGCTAATGCCAATTCCCCGGCCAGCATCATGCCGACAGGTCCGCCACCGATCAGGATGACTTCATATTTCATATCAAAAGCCTCTTTTCTTAAACATTATGGGAAGATCACGATAGCGTCTATTTCGATAAGCCATTCAGGATCGGCTAGTGCTTGAACGCCTATATAGGTACTTGCTGTCTTAGGCCAGTTAGGGCCAAACACATGAAATCCTGCCTCAAAAATAATCGAAATCAATTCCGGGTTGTGGTTTACAACAAAAATATTCATTTTTACAATGTACAAGGGATCCGCTCGCACGGCTTCCAATGCATACTTAAGGTTGGTGAACACTTGAATCGCTTGCGCGTAATAGTCCCCTGAACCGACCAATGATCCTGTTTCATCTACAGAAACCTGACCTGAGATGAAGGCCAATTGGGAGGCAGTAGTTATCACGACATGAGAAATTACAGATGTAACCTTATCCGTCAAGGTCTTCGGATTTACGACTTCCATAGGCAGGTATGCTCCATTTCCCTATTTATAAATTCCCTCTTGAAAAGTGGACAAGTATTTCCGGCAAACCTCCTTCATCAATTATTGTTTCGTTAGAACCTTTTTTATCGCCTGTTAAAACAAGTGTGATGAAAATTATATACAATTTTAGTTTCAAACGAAACAATATCAGTTTACTTGGTTACTCTTAACCATGTCAACCCCAATCCCAATATGGGTATTCCCGTATGTTTCTCAGAGAACAATCTATGATATAATAAAACAAATAAGTCGAGGAGCCAGCATAATGATGGATACTGCCAGTAAAAACAAAACTGCCATTCATGAATTTTTCGTTCAGTTTCTTGAGCAAAAAGAGCAATATGAAACCCAAATAACTGCCACATACCTGAAAGATATCCGGAAGCATATTGAATCAGAATTCAGCTTGAATATGACGGAACTGCACACCATTGCGTGCATCGGAGAGCAGGAGCCGATCAATCTCACTTCCATCGCGGAGAGAATCAATTTAAGTAAAGGAAATACCTCCAAGATCGCAAATAAATTACTAAAGGCAGGTTGGGTGCGAAAAGCCCAGTTCAACGACAACAAAAAGGAAGTGTATTTTCGGCTAACGCCTATCGGCAAAAAGCTATTTGCTGCTCATGATGAGCTTCATGCGAAGGAAAAGCAAAGAATGTACGAATTTTTGGAAAGATATAACGAAAGCGAGCTCGAATTTATTAAACGGCTGTTTGGAGATATGGTGGACTTCTATCGCTAACGAACCCAATAAATTGTACATAGGTTAGATATCAATAATAATTGGGGATACAGTTCAAGTGAGAGGCTGCTTTTAATCGTAACTGGGGTCATCCTGCGGGTAGACGGCGGACTGAGTGCCTAAAGGCTGCTTAGCCCTATTGCAGAAATGAAACCGGCTACGCCATCCTCTTAAGGACAGCGTAGCCATTTATACAGAAAATGAAAGGTATTCTGTCGATCGCCACTAACAGATAATTGTCGCACACGTGGGATGTAATAAGTAATTCTATAGTAGCAGGCAAGTGGAAAAACGTACGCCCGCTCTCCCCCGTACCCTGCTGGCTTCTTGTCCTCAGATGGCCGCTTCTCCGCCCTTCCCCTGCTGCTTAACTGTAGAATTCCCAGAATACAAGCTGGGCCAGCAGAATCGATATCATCACCATGGGCACGATGGCCGGCCAATGGTTACGGGCCGGTGAGACAGACGGGGATCGGCGCTTCATCAAGGTTAGCAACAGCGCAGCTATAAGCAATGCAGCCAGTCCGGTCAGTGCAATATTCACTATAATCTGCGGATACACCTCCGCATAGGCACGCTCATTGTTGCTGAGCATCCGCAGGGCCAGCACCAGATTGTTCACCACCAGACCGGTACCGGTCAAGGTCAGCCCGGCGGTCAGCTTCCGGTTGGCGGTTCGGGGTGCAAGACGGTTACGGCGAGCTTTCCGTTTGCCCAGAAGTGCCTGTACCAGCCACACAAACGGAGCAATTACGAAATAGACGATAGCCAGCCCCGCAAGTGCTGCACTCAGCAGCAATACCGGCATGGAACGCCCTGGTGTGAGCGGCAGATAATCGGAGGTATACACCGAGACGGCCTCTACCTTCCCCTCACTGACTTTGGCATACAGCATCGGCCAGGCATCCAGCCCTGAATCCCCACCAGTCTTCTCATAGAGGTAAGGCTGAACCTGCTGATAGCTTCCGCTCATCCCGGCAAGTGACACCTTAAGCTGATCTGCTCCCTGAGGCTCAAGCTTCATCATCGTGAGATAAGGGAACAGCTTCATGAAGCCATGTCCGGGACGGCGCGCAGCCACGAATCGGCCTTCCACCTCTGATACATCCGGCAGAACCGCTGCCTCCGTCTTCGCTCTCTGTCCCACTACTGCCTTGGTCAGACCATGAACAATATGGGATTCGCCCGCCTGATTCGTCATAATCACGACTGCAAACCGGTCTTCAGGCACCAGCATCAGATTGGTGGCAAAAGCAATCGTGTTCCCGCCATGGCCCAGCGTCCGGTGAACTCCCGGATACTCCCAGAACCCGTGGGCGATGCCCGGCATGTCTTCAGCAGCGGAATGACTGCGGGTCAGCATCGTATCCAGCGTACCAGACTTCCGGAACAGCGGGGATTGCTCTCCGGCGGCAGGCATGAAGGCCATGGCGAACTTGGCCAGATCCTCCGCCGTCCCGTTATTTCCGCCGTTCGGGTACATGGACATATAATTCCATGACCCTTGATTGAAGGAGCCTGGTCCGGCGAAGAAGTATCCCTTGGCCTTATGCTCCAGCAGCTCCGGGCGGTCTTCCACCACGGAATACGCCATGGAATGCTTCATGCCCAGCGGCTCAAAAATATGCTGCTGGACGTATTCATGATACGGCTGTCCGCTGATGCGCTCCACAATATAGGCAGCCAGTGAGTTGCCATAGTTAGAGTAAGCGACTACCTCTCCGGGTCTGTAGATTTGTGCAGGCTGGGCCAGCTTCAGCCCCTCTTCCAGTGACCGCACTTTCTCAGGAGACTGGTAGGCCATATCGAACATATACTCTTCGAATCCGGCATTGTGATTCATCAGATTCAGCATCGTAATCGGCTCATCATACGCCAGCTTAGTCAGGAAATTCTCCGGCAGCAGCTTACGGACATCTTGATTCAGGTCCAGTTTGCCCTGCTCCGCCAGCTGCATTGCGGATGCCCATACAGCAAGCTTGCTGATGGAGCCCCATTCCATGACCGTATCCGGGGTGACGGGGATCTGCTGCTCCACATCGGCGTAGCCGTACCCCTTGGACAGAACCACCTGTCCATCCTTCACCATTACAACAGACGCTCCTACAGTCTGCTTTCCTATGTACTCTTTTACATAATTGTCGACAAAAGCTTCCAGACCGATGAGCGGAATGCCGGATGGGGTAGCTCCCCCTGCTCCGCCGCTGCCTTGTTCTGCTGCAAATGCCGGAATGCTGCCTGTGAGCAGCAATAGTGCCGAGAGCATAACTATTAAACTCTTTTTGAACAAATAAGACCTCTCCTTTAGTCAAGTAAAATCATGCAGCCCTCCTATTCTAACAAAAATCCTCACCGATTACCGGGAATTTTACTTCGCAGCCAATTCTCTGCTAGTATCTTTAGGAGAAGCAGTATGATCATCTGTATGGAAGAAGGGCCTGCCCATGAATAAATTTCAGACCACATTAGCTCATATAAATGAAATATTGTACGCACCAGCCCGCTTAACTGTCGATTCCATACGTGAAGAACCCCAGAATGCCGAATATGGAGCCGGTACCTTTCAACTGGGTGCCCTGTCGGTCCGATTTCGGGTTGCCAAAATCACCCCTGCCAAGACCGGTCAATTTGTCGCGATGTGGGAAAAAAATGCCGGGCTCAAAAACCAGCCCTTCTCCTATACCGGCGCCCCCGATGTGCTGGTCATTAACACCTTTCACCCCGTCAGCGGGGAGCTTGGACAGTTTGTATTTCCCAAAGACGTGCTCAAAAGGCATGGCGTACTCGCTACCGCTAATGCACCGGGAAAAATGGCGATACGGGTATATCCGGCCTGGGATACCGTAACCAATAAGCAGGCTTTAGCAACTCAGAAATGGCAGCTCCCCTATTTTGGACTAGTTGATCCGATGAATAATCACCATATGCAGGTGTTAACCTCGTTGTATCAGAATTCTTTATTCCGATGAATCCGCACGGCAATCAGATATGACACTGCGAACAGGAGTACAGCAGGGATCAGGGTGACATACCCGGTCTCAGGACCATTAAAGTTCACATCGTCCATATACAGGTTCAGCAGCATCCACACCAGGAAACGAAGGCCCAGCGATAGCCCTGCCGATATCATCACCATCTGCTCGCTTTTTTCCACACCGAATTTAAGAATGACCGGATAATAGATCGCCAGGGTGGAGATAGATAAAGATAAACCGAAGGTATACCCGGTGGACAGGTTCAAATGTGCTATGTCTCCCTTGCTTACATAGGTTAATGCCAGAGTAACCAGACTTACAGCGGTGCCCATGAGGATTAACATCAGGAAGGATAAATACTTCGCATGGATGACCGTTCTCCTTCTGATCGGCATAGTGAGTTCAAACCGGTTCCATTTAGAAGCCTCATCCATCTGCAGGGAGGCCCCGATGCTCAACACAAAAATCCAAATCTGCGCCGCGATGACTGCATTCAGTACGCTGTGATCCACCCCGGCAAAGGAAACCAGCGACAGAAGCAGCGCAATGCCGAGGGAGGATTTGATGTTATTTTGCAGTGAGTAATAATTATTTAACAGCAGCCCGCGCATATTATTTCTCCCCCTTTACGAGCAGCAGCAGAATCTCATCAATGGATACCTGATCCACCGTAACGCCGCTGTACTTCTGTTCAAAGCCTTGTTTATCCTCGACAAGCACATCAATCTGATGCTCCTTTACTCTATAAGCCCGTATATCTTCCTTAGCAATACGCTTGAACTGTTCTTTTGTGCAGCGGGCAACACCGTAGTCATAGATCAGCTCATCTTTCACCGCTGTCAGAATAATCTTCCCTTGATGAATGAAGGTGATATGATCGGCAATTTTCTCAAGGTCGCTTGTGATATGGGAGGACATCAGTATAGCGTGGCGCTCATCCTCCACAAACTCCAGGAACACCTCCAATATTTCCTCTCTGGTCACAGGATCGAGGCCTGAGGTCGCTTCATCTAGAATCAGAAGCTTGGGATGATGCGACATGGCGGCGGCTATTGCAAGCTTCATCGTCATGCCCCGGGAGAATTCCTTAATCTTTCTATTCATGGGCAGGGCGAACTTGTCCGTAAGCTTCACATAAAGCTCCTGATCCCATTGTTTGTAAATTCCGCGCATTACCTTGGCAAGCTTGCCGGGCGTCAAGACCGGCGGGAAATTGGCTGAATCAAAAACAACGCCGATGTCTTCGCGCAAGACGGTATCCCTATCCTTCATCTCCCGCCCCAACAGCCGGATCGTCCCGCTGTCAATCTGAACCGTGTTCAGGATGGACTTGATCGTTGTCGTCTTCCCTGCCCCGTTCTCCCCCACGAACCCCATAATCGTTCCGCTGGGAACAGAAAATGATACATTGTCCAGCATAAAGCCGGAACCGGCATAGGACTTGGTCAGTCCGGTGATTTCCAAACTAAGATTCATGATTTCCCTCCTTGTAAAAGTTAGTCAGCATATTCACCATCGTCTCCAGTTTGATTCCGCTTGCGCGGGCGATTTCGGCTGCCTTCATTAGATGCTCATCCACCTTCTTCAGCTGTTCTTCCTGAAAAACATCCTGGTTCACGGCCGAGACGAAGCTTCCGCGCCCGACCGTCGTTTCTATGAATCCGTCGCGCTGCAGGTCCTCATATGCCTTCTGAACGGTGATGACACTGACCTGAATAGATTTGGCCAAGGCACGCATCGAAGGGATCGGGTCTCCTGCCTGAAGCTCTCCGCTCATAATCTTGCCCTTAATCTGCGAGGTGATCTGCTCATAAATGGGCTTGTTCCGGTTACTGCTGATGATAATCTCCACACGCTTCCTCCTTGCGTGAACAGTGTACTTATTGTACCAGTACAATATAACTGATCTAATGGTTTTTGTAAATATATCATCCAAAAAAAGAGCTAACCCGAACAACGGGTCAGCCCTTCCAAATTACTTATTCACGTTAGAAAACTCCACCTGAATGGACACTACCTCCGAGCGTGAACCGATACGGATCGGCGGGCCCCAGAAGCCATAGCCTGAAGAGACAACGGTATGAAGCTGGCCCTTCTTCAGATACCCCCAGTCATTCTCGAACACCCTGGAAGTGATAAGGTTGGCTGGTGCGATCTGCCCGCGGTGGGTATGGCCGGAGACCATCAAGTCGATGCCTTGCTCTTCAGCAATCCCGAACTCCACCGGCTGATGCTCCAGCATGAACACCGGCTTGGAAGGATCTATGTCCTTGGTCAGATCAGCCAGCTTGGCCCGCTCCTTATCGCTGTAATCCTTCCGTCCGATCAGCGTCAGCCAGCCGCCCACCTCGACGTCTTCATCGTAGAGCACCTGCATTCCGCTCTCTTCCAGAAGGCTGATAATCTCCTCTGTCCCGCCCTTGAAGCGGTCATGATTCCCCAGGGAAGTATACACGCCGAGCGGAGCTTCAAGCTTCGCCAGCACAGCGCCGAGGCCTTTGTCCTTATAGGGCCTAACATCATCATCCACGATGTCGCCCGGAAGCAGGATCAGATCGGGGTGCAAGGCGTTAATCTCCTGTACCATCCGCTCCGCATGGCGTTTGCCGGATAAATAACCGAAATGCATATCCGAAGCCATCACAATATGAAGCTTACCGCCGGCCGGACCCGGCTTGTCTATTTGTACCTCATAGGACCGCACAACCGGGCTGTACGCATTATAGCTTCCATATCCTATCAGGGCGATCAGAATAACCAGCGTCAGGATACCGGACCACTTCTGAACCGCGCGGCGCGGCAGCCTGACCAGCTTCGTAAGCCAAACCATCAGATGGACCAGCGGCAGCAGCATCAGGAGCAGACTGAATACGGCCAGCCAGTAGCTGCCGATGACGCTTAAGACCGCCGACCCGGCCACGACTCGGGAGAGGATCAGCGAGCTGGCCAGGAAGACCAGCGCAATGATATACAACAGCCGGAACCGTCCGGAGACGACCGGCTTGATCCAGCCCCAGCCGCTCCAGCCAATGTAGAAGACAATCAGGGCATATACCGCAATAAATACCAGCCCGAGAATAATAAACATGCGCTCAACTCCAATCTAAATTACTCCGCAAAGTGCAGGTTAGGTTTTGCTTCAATGCTCACTCAAGTACTTTGCGGAGGCCCAAAACCTATAAATATATAGCTCTGCTCTTGATTATACCCTGCTGCTTCCCATAGAATAGGATAGTTAAATGACAACCTGGAGGATTTCATCATGGCAAAACCCTTTTTTCCGCGGCTTGAGGGAAACAGCCGGGGCTGCTTGACCTTTGAGCCTTTTTTCCTGATTCCCTTCAGCATGTTCTCTACCTATGCCACCCTGTACATGTATGAGCTTGGACTGACGGAGCTGAACATCGGCTGGATAACGACCATTGGACTGATTGTACAGGTATTCTCTTCCTTGCTCAGCGGATATTTAACGGACCGTCTGGGACGCAAGCGGGCTATTCTATATTTTGACCTGCTTAGCTGGAGCCTGGCAACCTTATTATGGGCCTTTTCACAGAACCTTTGGTTCTTCGTGGCGGCTGCCGTGATTAACGGCTTCCAGCGTGTGCCGCATATCGCCTTTTACTGCCTGATTGTAGAAGATACCCGTCCTTCGGACCGGACCTATGTATTCACCCTGCTACAGATCATCGGGGTGATCGGAGGACTGTTCGCCCCGCTGGGCGGTCTGCTTGTCCACCAGTATGGCATGGTTACGGGCATGCGGATCATGTATGTGCTGGCCTTCCTCTTCATGACCTTCCAGTTCGTCGGCCGTCATCTGACCACCCGGGAGACTGAGGCCGGCATCCGCAAAAGACAGGAGACCCGGGAGCTCGGGCTTAGGGAGAGTATGATCGAATACGGCGGCGCCTTCCGTGATCTGGGGGCGGAGCGCAATCTGCTGCTGATCTTCGGCGTATACATTCTGTTCAACTTCCAAGCCACGCTGAAAAGCACTTACCTGTATCTATATCTGGCCGACTATATCCATCTGGACAGCAGTATCCTCTCTCTGTTCCCGGCAGTGTCCTCCGTCATCATGCTGCTGACGCTGTGGCTGTTGATGCCGAGAATCCCGGACCGGAGCGAAAACCGCGCCATGATGGCAGGCTTCGGCTTATCTGCTCTGTCGAATGCCATGCTGGTTCTCTACCCTTCGGCGAGCTTTCTGTGGATCGGGCTGAGCACCATTCTGGCCGCTGTGGGCCTGATGATCAGCTCCCCTTATCTGGAGGCCGCCGTGCAGAACGCCATCGATGATGATAAACGGGCCAAGGTCTTCTCCATGCTGTCTGTGCTAATCCTGCTGTTCACCGCACCGGCCGGCATCATCGGCGGCTGGGCCTATAAGCTTGACCCGAGAATTCCGCTGTGGCTGGTTACCGCAGCGTTCGCCGCTTCGTATGTGCTGCTGCACCTGTACCGCAGACGGACGGCCCGTCAGAGTGTGTGAACCCGGCCGAATATTACAACAGGGATGTCCGCAGCAGCTCTAGCGCTGTGGACATCCCTGTTCTTTATGGTGATGCGTCGCTCTTCACCTGTTCCGCTGCCTGTTCTTTCTCCAGCGCCCCTTTGAGGTCATCCTGGATGCGCCGGCTCCAGAGCGGAACCCCGGAGCGGTAGGCCGCGCGGCCGGTCAGATGGGCAGAGAGCGGCGAGGTCATGAATACGAACACGATTCCGAGCAGCAGCTTCGCACTGATGAAATCGAGGAAAAAGGCGAAATAGAGAAAGGCGCCGCTGAGGACACAGAGTACCCCCAGCGTAGCGCTTTTGGCGGCGGCATGTGATCTTAAATATACATCCGGCAGCCGGATCAGCCCGACAGAGCTGACCGCGCTAAGCAGGGCACCGGTCAGAATCAGCAGGACAAACAGATATTCAATGATCGTCTTGATCATGTCCATGTTCAAACACCACTCCCCTTTCGATATATCTGGCCAAGGCCATCGTCCCGATAAAAGAGAGGATTCCTATCAGCAGGATATATTCAATATAGGCTTGCGTCTTGAACAGGACCGAGAGGACGGCGACCATCGCCAGCAGATTGATGCCGATGGTATCGAGTGCAGCTACCCGGTCGGGCAGCGATGGCCCCTTGACCAGCCTCCAGGCACAGGTCGCGATGGAGATGACCATAATCGACAGCGCCAGCATAAGAATCGAGTATATCATGAGCGGGTCACCTCCAGAATCGCACGTTCAAAGGTATTGCGGATATTCGCATCGAACTGCTCCACATCCTCTATGTCCATAGCATGAATGTATAAGGTGCGGTTGTCTTTGGACACCTCCAGCACGACAGAACCAGGCGTCAGGCAGAGCATCGTAATCAGCACAGCTACCTCCCAGTCCGACTCCAGCTCTGTATGGTACATCAGGATAGCCGGGCGGATGTTGAGATTCGGTCTAAGCACCGCCTTCACCACTACATAGCTGGATACTACCAGCTCCCGCAGCAGCAAGGCCACCAGCTTCAGAATCGCCCATATTTTGCCCAGATACAGCCGTCCGCCGAAGAAGCGCCGCATGACCACAAGCACGGCCACCCCCAGCACATAACCGACGATGAAGCCGGAGGCCGTCCAGTCATTATTCAGGAACATCCACAGGAAGGCGATCATGAGATTCAATAATATTTGAAAGGCCATCTTCATCTACTCCTTCATGACAGCATTGATGTACGCTGCCGGATCAGCGAGGACTGCGCCGGCCTGCAATACATAGCCGTTCACCAGTTCAGCGCCGACGCCCATCAGGATGACGAGAACAAACAGCACAGCAGCCGGTGCCATCATCGCTTTATAGCGCAGCGGGCGGATTTCTTCTTCGTTCTTCTCGCCTCCCCAGAACACCTGCTGGAACACTTTGATCAGGGAATACAAGACGACGAAGCTGGAGGCCAGAGCGATAAGCGCAAGCGCGGTATGCTGCTCCCCGAAGCCGCTGCGGACCATCATGACCTTCCCGGCAAAACCGCTAAGCGGAGGAACGCCGACCAGCGCCAGCGTCAGGACGAAGAACATCCAGCCCGTCCACGGATACCGGCGGATCAGACCGCCCATCAGCCTGAGCTGCTCTGTTCCCGAAGCCGCGACAATCAGCCCGCCGAGGAAGAACAGCAGTGCCTTGGCAATCATATCGTGCATCAGATAGAAGACGACCCCGCTCAGTGAATCCTGGGTAGCCACGGATATGCCGAAAGCGATGAAGCCCACGCTGATTACAATGTTATAATTGAAGATCCGGCTAAGATCATTGTAGGCCAGTGCCCCAATCGCTCCAAGGATCATAGTAGCTCCGGCCATCCAGCCGATCAGCGAATGGGTCAGACCCATATCCTGTACAAAAATCAGTGTGAATGTTCTGGTGATGGCATACAGCCCAACCTTGGTGAGTAAAGCGCCGAACAATGCCCGTACCGCCTGCGGAGGCGCACTGTACGAATCCGGGAGCCAGAAGAACAGCAGCAGGCCCGCTTTGAGCGAGAAGACCAGCAGCAGCAGCACGGCAATTACATTCATGACTCCGCCCTGCCCGGCCTCTGCCACACGCATAGCCAGATGAGCCATATTAAGCGTGCCTGTCGCAGCATACAGATACGCAATTGCCGCTACGAACAAGGTGGAGGAAATGACATTCACGAGGATATACTTAAGCGTCTCACGCAGTTGGACTCTCGTTCCGCCCAGCACAATCATGGCGTAGGAGGCCACCAGCAGTACCTCGAAGCAGACGAACAGGTTGAACAGATCACCTGTGAGGAACGAGCCGAACACGCCCGTCAGCAGGAAATGGAAGAACGTATAGTAATAGAACCGCTCCCTCTCTTCCCCGATGCTGGCGAAGGAGAAGAACAGGCAAGCTGCTCCTACCACCGCAGCCGTCAAGACGAGCAGCGCTGCGAACATATCGGCTACGAAGACAATGCCGTAAGGCGGTATCCATCCTCCCATATACAGCGTCTGAATGCCGTCTGTATGGACCTGGTACATAATGATCAGCGCTACTGCAATATTCACCAGAACGCTGACTGCACTGATGATACGCTGCAGTTTAATTTCCTCTTTCAGAAAAATCAGAATTACCGCCGTAAAGGCCGGAATCAGCAAAGGCAGTACCAGCAGGTTGTTCATGGTCTCTCCCCCTTGCTTCCTTCCACATCATCCATACCCGCCGAGCGGTATGCCCGGTAGGCGAGGACGATGAAGAACGCGGATACCCCAAAGCTGATTACAATGGAAGTCAGGATAAGCGCCTGCGGCAGCGGATCGACATAACTGTCCGCCTTCTCGCCAAGCAGAGGTGAAGCGCCCGTCTTCAGTCCAGCCATCGTCAGCAGCAGCAGATGAACACCGTGGGTCAGCAGCGTGGTTCCCAGCAGAATGCGGAGCAGGCTTTTGGACAGGACCAGATATACACCTACGGTAAACAAGACACCGATCGCCAGGGCAATAAGGATCTCCATCAGTTATCCCTCCCGACCGTAAAGATTATATTCATAGTGACACCGATGACCGAGAGATACACTCCCAGATCGAACAGCATCGCCGTGGTAAGTTCCGTCTTGCCCATGACCGGCAGGTCGTAGTAGTCAAAGGCCTGGGTCAGGAACGGAGCATCGAAGACAAAGGAACCGATTCCGGTCAGAAAAGCGATCATAATCCCGACTGCGATTAACTTGCGGTAATCGACCGGCAGCACCTTCTCCACAAACTCCGTCCCGAAGGCAATTGCGATCAGCACAAGCGCCGCCGCCGCCATTAAGGCTCCGATAAAGCCGCCGCCCGGCTGGTTATGACCGGCGAAGAACAGGTACAGGGAGAAGGTAATGATGATCACGAAGGCCACTTTAGCTACCGACTGCAACAGTACATCATTGCTCCGGGCATAGCGTCGGATATTGCTGGCCTCCGGTCTGTTTCTCACCAGTACAGGCGTATTGTCCTGCTCCAGCTGAAGCTTGATCATCGAATAGATGGCCAGCGATGCCAGCCCCAGCACCGTAATCTCGAACATGGTATCGAAGCCGCGGAAGTCCACCAGCAGCACATTAACGATGTTTTTGCCGCCGCCAAGCTTATAGCTATTCTCCACGTAGTAGGTGGAGATCGGCTCAAACGGACTGCTGCCCAGCGCAGCCAATGCAACCAGCGTCATCGTGACGCCGAAACCCAGGGCGATGACCAGCTTGGGTACCTTAACCTTCAGACTGACCTTCTCCCGCTTCAGCTTCGGCAGATGCCGGAAGCAGAGCAGGAACAGCGTGACCGAGACTACCTCAACAATCATCTGGGTGAGGGCCAGATCGGGTGCACGGAACAGGACGAACAGCAGCGTCACCATGTAACCGACCATTCCCGTCATCAGAATCGCCGAGACTCTGGACTTGGCAAACGGAATGGCAAGCGCGCCTGTCAGCAGGACCAGTACGGCAACAACTTCAAAGAATGTAACCGGAGCATATTGCCCCTGGCCGAACGTAATGCCTTCCGAGTACAGCATCGTGCCGCCGACAACGGCGATAATCAGGGTGAAAATGTACATCAGATAATGACGCATTGAACCTGTCATGTACAGGCCTGTCACTGCACGGGATACATTCTCCACGAGACGGATACTCCCGTCATACACATGGGTCAGCGTAAGTCCGGTGCGCCATTCCTTCTCGACCAGACTGAACCGGCCGTATACGCGGTATACGATAATCCCCAGAAGGATCACACCCAGCGTCATCCAGACCTCGGCTGTGAACCCGTGCCAGAAATAGATATTCACATAAAAAGGCGAGCTGGCGGCAATCTGCGGATGAATCGCATTCATCCCCGGCACGATCAGTGACTTCGACAATATATTGGGGAAGAAGCCGGTGACTACGGCCAGTAATGCCAGAATCACTGGCGGAAGCAGCAGGCCGAATGGCGCTTCATGCGGTTTTTTGTCCAGCTTCTCCGGCTGATATTTGCCGAAGAAGGTTTGGAAGACCATAATCATGCTGTATGCAAAGGTAAATATGCTTGCAATCCACGCCAGCACCGGGAAAAGGGTGAAGAAGGCCCCCGGGCTGAAGATATCCAGCTGTCTGATATTCAGCACAGCCGTGAAGAACATTTCCTTGCTCAGGAATCCGGCAAACGGCGGAAGACCCGCCATCGAGAAGCTGCCGATCAACGCCAGCGTGAAGGTGACCGGCATCAGAGACACCAGACCGCCGAGCTTGCGCAGATCACGGGTATTCGTCTCATGGTCGACAATTCCGACCACCATGAAGAGCGAACCTTTGAATATGGCATGATTAATTAAATGAAATAGGGCTGCCGTTGTTGCGGCGGTATAGAATACAGCCTCTTCCCCTGTGTAGAAGGACGCGGCTGAACCCATACCGAGTAATCCCATAATCAGTCCAAGCTGACTGATTGTAGAATAGGCTAACAGAGCCTTCAGGTCCGTCTGCTTCATCGCCTGGATCGATCCATAGATCAAGGTGATCAGGCCGACACCCGACACAATCCAAAACCACTCATGTTGCCCCGCGAACACCGGGCTGAAACGTGCTACCAGATATAAACCGGCTTTGACCATGGTTGCCGAGTGCAGATACGCACTGACCGGAGTCGGCGCTTCCATCGCATCAGGCAGCCAGATATGGAAGGGGAACTGGGCCGATTTGGTGAAGGCACCCAGCAGAATAAGCAGCATCGCAGGAATGAACAGCGTCTCTCCGCTGATATCGCCCACCTGGCTCCAGATCTCGCGGATACTGAACGTACCCGTCATCACATACAGCATCAGGAAGCCTGCGAACATCGCCAGACCGCCGAAGACGGTAATCAGCATGGACTTTTGTGCGCCATAGCGTGACTTCTGTCTCCGGTGCCAGTAGGCGATCAGAAGGAACGACGAGACACTCGTTAGCTCCCAGAATCCGTATAACACCATAAGATTATCGGACAGCACGACTCCAAGCATCGCCCCCATGAATAACAGCAGATATACATAGAACGGCGTCAGCTCTTCCTTGCGTTTATCGAGATAAAATATGGAATAGATAAAGACCAGAGTGCCCATGCCCGTAATTAACAAGGCGAACAGCAAGCTTAATCCATCGAGATGGAAGACCAGATCAATCCCAAGGGAAGGAATCCAGGACAGGGTCTCGTATCCGAGCTCCCCTCCCTTGATGACTGGAATCCGGGTCAAGAAATATATGAATAACGCCAGCGGTGCGGCTAATACAAGCCATCCTCTATGGAGCTTTCGCATCCTCCCGCGCAGAAGCGCTATCATCAGGGCCAGGAGAAACGGAACAAGAACGGTTATATGCAGCAAAGGCAAGCCTCCTTTTTCATTCTACAATTTGGGTTGTGAACGCTGGTACTTACTTCCTGAAAACAAGAGCCGGTTATAATGGCTCGGTCAGCGTTCCTTCACAGATATGCAAATATCTCGCTTTACCATCTTGCTCAATTTTGAACAAGCCATTCTCAAATTCGGTGTGCAATTCATGAAAAAATTTGCCTTTGATGTAATCGTCGCCTTCCGGCTCATCGCTGAGCTGGTATACTCCCTCATTCTTCACCAGATAAGAGATTACGCCTTCTTCATGGGTCTCTTCGAGACCGGCGCGCATACGCTGAACTGCAACGACATGCAGATCCATCATATTCATCTTGCTGATCAGCTCATTGACAAAGTTGCGTTTGGTCAGCTCCTGCCACAGGGTCTGGGCGGATTGGCCAATAATGATCTGAGTGACCTCTTTCTCTTCTGCAGCTTCAACAATAACATCCGTTGTCTTGCGGCCCCGGCGTTTGCGGACCATAAATTCTGCCCCGGCTTCTTCCGCCAGCCGCTTCCAGACAGCCATATACATTTCTTTGCTATGATTATATTCATCGCTGTCCGAACTATCCACATTAAGCACATAGAGCGGTGCCCCAAGCATCTCAGACAGCTCGACACCACGCCGGATTAGACGCTCCCCATGCGGCCCATAATGAACACATACCATAATCTTTTCCTTGTGAATGACTTTCGCCCTCCTGTTAACATGGGTGAAAATACAAAAGGAGCCTAATGGCGTTAGGCCCCTCTCTGTTGTTTCAAACCCTGAAATATACTTAAATTATACCTATTCCGATGCTGTTTGTAAAGTTTACGGACAAGCGCACGCTTAGCACAGGCCTGCGGCTGTGAATACCAGCACCCTTCCGTCTGTATTCAGAAGCTGGACACCGTTGTCCAGCTCCGCCAGCGGCTGGTCCCAGTGAACATGCCCGCTGCAGACCAGTACCTCCGGCCCGGCTTCCAGCCGCTCGCGGATGCCTGCATGTCCCGGTAGCCCTGCTCCAGGAAGGTCAGGGCTCTGGTGCAGCAGCAGCAGATCGGGTCCGCGTTGCAGCAGACCTTCTAGTCTCTCCAGATACTCCTTCTCCGGCGTGCGGTTCGGCCGGCCTGCTCTTCCCGTGACGCCTCCAAGTCCAGCGATAAGCATATTCTCATGGCGCAGGACCGCCGGTCCGGTGAACAGATGCATTCCCGGAGTGGAGGCAAGCCCGGCTTCCCCTTCCGAAGTCAGAAGATCGTGGTTGCCGTTCACGCCGAGTACCGTTCCGAATCTGCGGCGGAAGGCCTGCCATACCGGCAGCGGATCACCGCTAGAACCTCTTACTGCAGTGTCTCCATATAGATCGCCGCATAAACAGACCAGCACCTGATCCGGGCGGACATCCGGCATATGGCGGATAAGCAGATCTTCCAGTGTGGCAGCAAGCTTCTCACCCACCAATAGATCGCTGTAATCTCCATTGTCTGACAAGGCAACTCCCTGAAGGTCAGATGCGAAGATCAGCACCTTCACCTCTTCCGGCAGTCCCTGCATCTCTCCCGGATATATCGGAAGCCCACCATATATTATTCCCTGGCTGCCGGGCGCCGCACTGACAAAGTGGACCACCTCCAGCGGTTCTTCCGCTACCCGTAAGACTCTAAGCTGCTCGCGTTCAGCCTTACGCCGCTTCATTCAGCACCTGCACTTCTCGCTGCCCGCCATGCCTCTAGAATAGAGACCGGTGCTTTGCTGCTGGCGCAGCCGCTGCCCTCCTCCGTCCAGAGCGGCGGGTAATACCCGAAGACCTGATCCGGCGCAAGCTTCTGCGTCTCCTCTTCCCACCCTTCCCAGCGGAACGTTTCATAGAACAGATCCAGGTCACCTTCCGCCAGCCAGCCGATGAAGCCCGAATAGGTTAATTCCGTCGTCTCCCATTCTCGCGCATCGGGGGCATAATAATAGATATTCCCGCTCTGTCCGAACCGCCCGGTATCCAGACCGAAGAAGCCTCCGGCCGCATCATAAGCTACAACCAGCACACCCGGCAGCGGGACTGTGTCCGCTGCATCCCCCAGACCGTTCCAGGAAGCAAGACTGCCGCAGACCCCTTCTGCTCCAGCGCCAAGCAAGGTAATCCAGCCATGCTCGAAGATAATACCTCCGGCTTCATAAGCAATGGCTCCTAGATAAGACCTCGTACTTACCTGCAGACGGACGAGCGTCAACGCGGCTGCCTCCGGCTCTGCGGCCTCCAGCCGGTAGGTTCGCGGCCCTTGGCTCAGCAGCTCCCTGATCTCTTCCCAGGCATGATTCTCCACATCTACTAATTCTGCTACAGATAATAAGTGCATATGCTTCCGCCTCTCTCTCAATGCTTTAAGCTGTTTCCAATATTTATATATACCCTATTCAAGGGGAACTGCAATCCTGAATTGACCAGAGGTTTATTAACATTCTGCCGCATTTAGCTTGCATAGTATGTAAGGTTCATAGAATTTCTTAATGACTATGCCAAAAATAATTGATTGGCAAATTGATGTCAGGTTTTATAGAATTCTTTTAAATTCTAATTAATACGGGATAGCCCGAATCACAATCAGACAGGGAGTGCTTGCCAAAGTGTCCATCGTTCCTACACTAACGTCAGAAGTATCTAATGAGGCTGTGCAGTATGTGCAGCGGATCTATGCAGAGGTCCAGAAGCGCGACCCGCATGAGCCCGAATTTCACCAGGCTGTTCAGGAATTCCTGGAGAGCATCACCCCCGTTCTGACCCGCCACCCGCAATATATGAAGCACGGGATTCTTGAGCGGCTGGTTGAACCTGAGCGCAGTATCTCCTTCCGTATCCCTTGGGTGGACGATGCCGGCAATACCCAGGTGAACCGCGGCTTCCGCATTCAATTCAACAGTGCCATCGGTCCCTACAAAGGCGGCTTGCGCTTCCATCCTTCCGTATACCAGGGGATTATTAAGTTCCTGGGCTTCGAGCAGATTTTCAAAAACTCGCTGACCGGCCTGCCCATGGGCGGCGGCAAGGGCGGCAGCGACTTCGATCCCAAGGATAAATCGGATCAAGAGGTTATGCGCTTCACCCAGAGCTTCATGACGGAATTGTACCGCCACATTGGGCAGGATACAGATGTTCCTGCAGGAGATATCGGTGTAGGCGCGCGCGAGATCGGTTATATGTTCGGCCAATACAAACGGATTCACGGCGGGCATGCTGCCGGGGTTCTTACCGGAAAAGGGCTGCTCTACGGCGGCAGTCTGGCGCGCAAGGAAGCTACCGGCTACGGCTGTGTATACTTCGTGCAAGAAATGCTCTCCTCACGCGGAGCCAGCTTCAAGGACAGAAAGGTAGTCATCTCCGGGTCAGGGAATGTCTCGATCTATGCCATCGAGAAGGCCCAGCAGCTTGGGGCCCTGGTAATTGCCTGCAGTGATTCGAACGGATACATCCATGACCCGCAGGGCATCAATCTGGATACGGTCAAAAGACTCAAGGAAACGGATCGCCTGCGTATCAGCGAATATGTGAAGGAGCACCCGCATGCCGAGTATGTTGAGGGCTGTAGCGGAATCTGGACGCTGCCTTGCGATATCGCCCTGCCGTGTGCCACGCAGAACGAGCTGAATTTGGAGTCTGCCCAGACGCTGATTCTTAACGGAGTTCAGGCCATCGGCGAAGGCGCCAATATGCCGACCACCCTCCAAGCGGTGGAGCTGTTCCTGGAGAACCAGGTGCTGTTTGCTCCAGCCAAGGCTGCCAATGCAGGCGGCGTTGCAGTCTCGGGTCTAGAGATGAGCCAGAACAGCATGCGTCTGTCCTGGACCTTCGAAGAGGTGGACGAGAAGCTGCAAGTCATTATGAAAAATATCTACAACAGCACCGTTCAGGCGGCTGAGGAATACGGCGTTGCCGGTAACCTGGTTGCCGGAGCCAATATCGCCGGGTTCCTGAAGGTCGCGGATACGATGCTGGCGCAGGGTATCGTGTAACCTGCTCAGACTCTATGAATCTAAAAAAGAGGTGTTCCTAAGCCATTGGCTAGGGACACCTCTTTTTGCGTAAAAGGCAGGGTTCTGGACTTTCAGGTGCACTTATGCTCCTCATTCGCTAATATAGCTGACTTTCGGCGGATTCAGGTGCACTTGTGCTCCTCATTCGCTCATTTAGCTGACTTTCGACGGATTCAGGTGCACTTGTGCTCCTCATCACTCTCCTTCAGCCACACTCAACCATATCCGAGGGATTTATTCCCTTCTTTTCCTCATCCAGCCATCTTTCAGTGGGATCAGAGGGATTTATCCCCTGCTTTTCCTCATCAGCGGGCAGCTCATGCCAAGCTGCCCGCTACTCCGGTCTACAGCAGCTCGCGGCGCAGCTCCTCCGCTGATCTTGGGGACAGGTGGCCGAGCGGGATGTCGAATACAGTCTTGGCTCCTGTCTGGCCTTCCTGCTTCAGGCGCACAGCAGCACGGGCATAGGCAGCCAGCACGCTGGCGGTGAATTCCGGGTTACTGTCCAGCTTCAGCCCGAATTCGGCAATCTGCTTGCTTCCGCCCCCGGTTACGCCGCTGCGGATAACGAAGCCGCCATGCGGCATCCCTGAGTGTTCCGCTGCAAGCTCCTCCTCCGTCACAAAATTAACCGTCGTATCATAGTCTGCGAAATAATTAGGCATTTCCACAATCGTCCGGGTAATGGCTTCAAGATCAGCTCCTGCTTCGGCCACTACATAACATTCCCGGCGGTGCTTCTCACGGGTGGACAGCTGCGGGGTCTCGCCAGCGCGAATGCTGTCAATGACCTCCTGAACCGGCACGGTGTATTGCACGCCAGCCTTCACACCGGGAACCCGGCGGATGGCATCCGAATGTCCTTGGCTAACCCCGGTGCCCCAGAACGTGTAATCCTCGCCTACCGGCAGGATGGACTGCATCAGCAGACGGTTCATGGAGAACATTCCAGGGTCCCAGCCGGTGGAGATCACACTGACGCTGCCGCCTTCCCGGGCGGACTTGTCCACCGCAGCGAAGAACTCGGGGATTTTGGCATGGGTGTCAAAGCTGTCTACGGTATTGAACAACCGGGCCAGCTGCGGGGTCTGCTCCGGCAGATCTGTCGCGGAACCGCCGCACAGAATCATTACATCAATCTTGCCTATGTACTGCTCGGCGGCTGAGATGTGCTCGGTGAGCGTTCCTGTGATGTCTGCCAGCTGCTGCGGGTCTCTGCGGGTAAATACGGCTACCAGCTCCATATCGGAGTTCTGCGCAATGGCCTGCTGTACCCCTTTGCCCAAATTGCCGTATCCGACAATCCCTACTCTAATAGTTGATGTCATGTCTGTAATATCCTCCTTGCCGGTTAACCCGGAGATATGAATCCTTCAAAAGTTAAGTATATATACATTACACGAATTGTAAACATTAAGTTGTACCTTTTTATAGCCGATCAACATACTCATTCAGAGCCCACGCCATAGACTCATGCCCTGCATACAATATCTGGTCAAAGATATATTTATGCAATTCTATCATTAGCTCAAAAGGAGCTGGAAACCAGTGAACTCAGGAACCAAGCTTACCGGACGCGTAATCTTTAAAGGTGATCCCGGGTATGAGACCGCACGCAAAAATTGGGACCCGCATACCGACCGCTTCCCTAAGGTATTTGTCTTCGCGAAGAAGACGCAGGATGTAGCCAATGCCATCAAATATGCCAACGAGCACCGGCTCCCCATCCGGCCCAGAGGCGGCAGACATGCGCTTGAGGTCAATCTGTCCCAGGTGAACGGCGGCATCGTCATTGATGTCAGTGAAATGAAAAGCATTAAGCTCAACTCAAAAGCGGGAACAGCCGTGGTCGGAGCCGGAAATACGGTAGGGAGAATCGCCCATACACTTGCCCGGAAGGGGTATATGGCGCCTTTCGGGGATAGTCCGACCGTTGGGATCGGCGGCATTACCCTGGGCGGCGGGATTGGCCCGCTTCAGCGTACCCTGGGGCTGGTCAGCGATAATCTGGTGGAGCTCGAAATGGTCGATGCCAAAGGCAGGATTATTATCGCAAATAAAAGGAATAATGCCGATCTTCTCTGGGCTTCCCGCGGAGGCGGCGGAGGGAATTTCGGCGTATGCACCCGTTACAAATTCAAAGTACGCCCGGCTCCGGCCACAGCAACGGTATTCCGTATCACCTGGCCCTGGAGCCAGTTCGAGAAGGTGCTGAAGACCTGGCAGCGCTGGGCGCCCGCAGTGAATACGAGACTGGGCAGCGAATTATCCATCGGTCCCAAAAAAGGCGGAAATGTCAGCATGCTGGGGCTCTTCCTCGGATCTAAGGCCGAGGCGGTCCGCCTCTTGAAGCCCATTACAAGCGTAGGAACGCCTACGATCCAAACGATCCGTTCTCTGCCTTATCCGCAGGTAGTCAGCTTCTTGCTTGCTCCCGATCCGGTACAGACCCAGCGGTTCAGCAACCAGTTCTCCAGCGGCTTCGGACGGAAACCGTTCCCGCAGCAGGCATTCAAGCCGATGCGTGAGTTCCTGGAGAAGGTGGAGGGGAAAGACGCCGGGTTCTTTTTCCTCAACTGGGGTGGGGCCGTAAGCCGTAAATCTCCTAAAGCTACCGCCTTCTACTGGCGAAAGGCCAAATTCTATGTGGAGTGGAACAGCTCCTGGATCAAAAAAGCAGATGCCGCCAAAAACATATTCTACGTCCGCAACACCCGCCGAAAGCTGCAGCCGTTCATCGTGGGAAGCTATATCAATGTGCCTGACCAGGGCATCAAGCATTCCGGCCCGGTCTATTATGGAACGAACTATCCCCGGTTGCGCAGGGTCAAAGCGAAGTATGACCCCGGCAATGTGTTCAACAATCCGCAGAGTATTCCGCCGGCGCGTACCACAGGCTAAGTTCGCCAAAACGAGCAGACAGGGGTTACGCCCCTCCTGCTCGTTTTCTCGAAATTCTATAAATGATAGAAGTGGTTCCAGCCTTATTGGCCTGAATTCGCCAGGAATTCATCAATTTGGCGCTGAACCTCTGCGATGATAGTGTCAATACCGGCTGCCTTAACCTGCTGCTGGAGCTTGGCCAGACCTGCGTCCACATCCTTCACCGTTCCGTATTCCAGCGGAATGCCGTATTGCAGCATGACATTACCGACATTGGCAACCTCTGTCTTCACCTTGCTGTTATCGAAGACGAAGGTCTCCAGCGGATAGTGATATACCTCTTTCTCCCATTTGTTAGTCAGGGCGTTCGCTTCATCCGGGAAGGAAGCATTATCCCGGTTCAGCGGGGAGTTGAAGCCCCAGTTGGAGAAGCCGGTGTAGTTGGCGTTCTTCTCGGCGTTCGTGAATTTGTCGTCGCCGACAGGATTATAATGCACAGCCGTGATGCCGTTCATCATCAGATCATGCAGTTCCTTGTCATTCTGCAATAGATCGATCATCATCAGCGCCCGTTCCGGGTGCTTGGAGGTGGAGTGAATCGCTACGCCGTTCTGGGTAGAGACGGCAACGGATTTTTTCTTATCCGGGTTGATATCGGCCAGAGCCAGCTCATACGGGGAGTTCTTCTCCCGCATATCGGTCATCAAGGCGCCCAGCGTACCCAGATTGTGGGTGATGGAGGCTGCTTTGCCTGCCTTGAATTCCTGCTGATGATCCAGCTTGCTGTTCAGTGCGCTCTTCGACCAGGCGTTATTCTCGGCCAGATCTTTATAATAGTAGACAAGCTCCTTGAATTCAGGAGTCTCATACAAGTTGAACACTTTGCCAGCCGGATCATCCAGCTTGAAGCCCATCGGCAGATCAAGGTCGAACAGATTCCATTCGTTCTGCTGCTTGAGCAGAATCCGGTCCAGATTATGCAGCTTCCAGTCCCCGGTCTCCGGTACGAACGGAGTCATACCCTTTTCTTTACCGGATATGGTCTTGAGATAGTTGGCGTAGGCTTCCGGACTGTTGATCTCCGGCAGGTTATATTTTTTGCGCAGGTCTTCGCGGTACAGAATCAGCTTCTCGACCGTTTCGCCGCGGTTCTGGGGTACCATATACAGCTTGCCGTTCACCTTCGCCTGACCCCAGCCTACCTCCGGCATCGCTTTCCAGGTCATGGGTGCGTATTTCTCCAGCAGCTCGTTCGTCAGCTCCAGGAATCCGCCTTTGAGCGCCTGGTCGTTGTAGCCGGCCCAGTTGGCCGCATAGATCAGATCGAAGTCCTCATTGGCCGCCAGCTTAAGCGGATATTTCTGCGCCCAGTCTGACCAGTCCAGGAATTCGGCCTCCAGTGTGGCATTGATTTTCTCCTTCAGCTTCTTATTGATCTCTCCGAATACCTGATCGTAATCAACCGGCTTCGGCCCCACAAAAATCATCTTAAGGGTAACCAGCGAAGAGGTGTCCACTGTGCCGGAATCCTTGGCTGGCTGGGCGCCCGCTCCTGCGGCTTCCGTTGCTGCGGCTGAGGCCTTCGGCTCGCCTGCGTTTCCACCAGCATTGCCGTTACCGCCTCCGCATGCGCTAAGCAGAGAGACCATCAGGATGCTGGACATCAGTGTCATTGCTTTTTTCTTATTCACTAGAATTTCCCCCCAGCTATATGTGTGTAATCGCTTACAAGAACAGTATAATAAAATTTCCGCTCCCCGCTAATATAGGCATTCAACGATTATACATACTTTTGCAACGACTTTCAGGGCGGAATAACATAATATTACTGTATATAACCTGTCATAAAAAAAGACCCCGGGCAACATCCGCCCGGGTCTGTATTCATATCAGCTTTTTAATCTCATCCAGCGGCAATTCAACCGCCTTAGATACCGCCTCGGGAGAGAATCCGTGGAGCAGCAGCTTACGGATCGTCTCCGCCTGGCCTTCTTCTTTGCCTTTCTCAATACCTTTCTCCATACCTTCCGCAATACCCTCTTCATAGCCCCAACGCTTCCAAGCTGGCATGAGTTCCATAATTACTTCTCCCTCCTCCGGGTAGTCATCGATTAATTCTCTTAAAATTTCCTCATCCTGTGCCCGGTCCGGCTTGAAGTACAGATCTGCTACGGACATAATCAGCGCCAACCGGCCCTGATCCAGCCGCGCTTTCAGCTTCATGAACATGCGCAGAAATTCCCGGCGCACCTCTCTCTCTTCTCTGGTAGTATACCCCATCTTCGCCAATAACGCAGCAGCCACCGCATTATTTGAATCGATGAACCGCCGCCAGTTCTGCTTGCGCAGCTCCACCTTAAGAAACTGGAAGCGCAGAATGGAATGCTCGGGGATGGATATCTCCAGCGTATCCTGCTCCTCCCTGACCTCATCTGATGTAAAGATCGCAATAGGGATGATCAGCTTGTGGTCTTTGCGGTAACGCTCGAATAAACGGCTGTAGTATATAAACATTCGTTCACGGAATTCGTTATCCCTGTACGATTGCGGCTCCAGGTGAATCAGAATATAACCGTCCAGCCCTTTGTAGCGGGTCTCCAGCAGCAGATCCAGCTCCCGCGCCTCCTCGCCGACAATATCCACCAGTAACTCCTGCATCAGAAACCGGGTCTCACTATAGTCCAGCATAGCACCCAGTTCAGGAAAGAATAGCTCAAAAAGACGGCACCGTCTGACCAGCCGGGTGAGGCTGATTCAGACGGTGCCGCCCCTAAGGCAACACAATATGATAGTGATTTGCTGCTTATTTCTCCAGGAATCCGGTAGACGGATTGGTGATGAAGAAGCCTTCCTGCGGCACATAGAAATACTGAATCCAGACGCCGTCAAGCAGCGGCTCGCGCGTGTCCAGCAGAATCTCGATATCCTTGTCTGTAGCGACCACTTCATCGTGCTCAGTAGGTGTATCAAGCGCCACATCATAGTGTCCGTGATCTCCGTGATTCTGGGTAATGACCACGCGGATTTTTTTGCCTTCCGCTTCCGGGCTGTTCAGCATATCTTTTAGAACTTTAGCTGCATTGCGGTTAATTTTTACTTTCATCCTCTGGCGACCTCTATTCTGCTTAGTATAAAATCAGAAATTCATTATAACATATTATAAGGTGCTATAGATAATTTAGTGGTTATTCCGGTGAGGATAACACAGATCACCACATCACAAGAAGCTGCCCTACCAGCCATATATTCACGGCATGCGGGACAGCTTCTCGTATGTACTACTATTATGAAGCGTTCTGATTCGACAGAGCGGCTAACACTTCATTGGTGACGTCCTTGCCGCCTTTGAAGTTGGAGATGAACGCGCCGATGGAATAGATCGGCCCCCAGGGAATCCCCCACCAGCCTACAAAGAAGGTCAGCAAGGTGTACTTCAATCCTTTTTTGACGGAGCCCTCGCCCGCCCTGATGAAATAGATGCTCGAGCTACGTTTGAACGTCATCAGGACCACAGAGAAGCAATACGTATAGATCACGAATTTACCGCCTTGCTGAATCTGGCTCATCATATTGCCGCCGTCCATGTTTTCGATCCCTTTTATGATCATAGGAAATCCCCTTTAACGGTTGTTTATTATCATATACCGTAGGGATAGCGGACTGAAACAGCAGACAGATATTTGTAAAAAGTGAGCTGACGGCAGACGCGGATTACTCCAGCTTAGCTCCGTTACTGGCAATTACGCTTTGATACCAGAAAAAGCTGTCTTTGCGGGAGCGGTCCAGCGTCCCCTTGCCTTCGTTATCCTTATCCACATAGATGAAGCCGTATCGCTTCTTCATCTCTCCGGTGCCAGCACTGACCAAATCGATGCAGCCCCAAGAGGTGTAGCCGATTAAGTCCACGCCGTCAGCCAGCGCCTCCTCCATTGCCCGGATATGCTCACGCAGATACTCTATCCGGTAGCCATCACGAATCGAGCCGTCTGCTTCTACGGTATCTACCGCACCAAGCCCGTTCTCCACCACCATCATCGGCAGTCCGTAACGGTTATAGATATTATTCAGGGACCACCGCAAGCCTTGCGGGTCAATCTGCCATTCCCAGGCACTTGCCTGCAGATAAGGGTTCTTCAGCCCCATCGACAGATTGCCGCCAATCGCCTCCTGAGCCGGGGCTGCGCTTACGCAGGTGGATGAATAGTAGCTGAAGGTGTAGAAGTCCACACAGCCTTCCTTAAGAATCTGTTCGTCCCCATCCTCCATCTGGAGCCGGATCTGCTTCTCCCGGAAGTATCGCAGGGCGAAGCCCGGATAAGCGCCTCTCACCTGGACATCAGAGCAGAGGAAATTACTCAGATTATCCTTCTGCTGGGCCAGCAGCACATCCTCAGGACTACAGGTCAGCGGATACGAACACATATAGGCAATCATACAGCCGATCTGACAGTCGGGATCAATCTCATGTCCCAGCTTCACGGCCTTTGCACTGGCGATGAACTGGTGATGGAGTGCTTGGTATCTTAACTGCTCATTATCGGTTTGGGCGGATGCCGACAGCTCGGCGTTCCCCTCCGGCTTTATCGCTCCTGCCATGAATGACCCGAAGGGCATAGTCAGGATGTTGATCTCATTGAAGGTCAGCCAATACTTCACACTGTGCTTATAGCGGTTAAAGATCACTTCACAGTAACGGACGTAGAAATCAATCGTTCTGCGGTCCGCCCATCCGTTATAGGCTTCAGCCAGATGGTAAGGCGCTTCATAATGCGAGATCGTCACCAGCGGCTCGATTCCATGCTTATGGAGTTCGGCAAAAACCCGGTCATAGAACTTCAGCCCTTCTTCGCTTGGCACGGTATCATCCCCGTTCGGGAAGATCCTGGACCAGGCAATGGACATGCGGAACACCTTGAAGCCCATTTCGGCGAACAGCGCGATATCCTCCGCGTACCGGTGATAGAAATCAACCGCTTCATGACTTGGATAATTAGCCCCGGCTTCCAGCACTGGAGTAATTCTCCGGGAGACCGTATGCGTTCCGGCAGTCATCACATCCGCCGTGCTTAACCCCTTGCCGCCCGCATCGAACCCGCCTTCGAGCTGATTCGCAGCCGTTGCGCCGCCCCACAGGAAATTTGCCGGAAAACTTCTGTTGCTCACATTCCCATTCACATTCACGTTCTTATTCATATTAACTCCTCCTGAGATTGGATTAGCATACCGATTAGATCATGACGGTCAGCAGATTCTCCCGGTAATCGATACTCTTCTGGTCTGTCTCAATGACATCGAGATACTCGCCGGAATTGGAGATGATCACAGGCGTGGTCAGCGTATAACCCGCCTCTCTGATCGCGGCAACATCGAACTCCATGAGCAGCTGGCCTTTGGTGACCGTATCGCCTTGCTTGGCCCGGGGGGTGAAGTATTTGCCCTTCAATTTGACCGTGTCCTTGCCGACATGAATCAGAATATCGACCCCGTTATCACTGGTGATGCCAATCGCATGTCCAGAGGCGAACAAGGTGGTAAGTACCCCGTCAACCGGAGAGTACACCTTGCCTTCCAGCGGTTCAATCGCTATACCTTTACCCATTGCGCCTGTAGAAAAGGCTTCGTCTGTCAGCTCCGACAAGGCTCTGATCTGGCCCTTCAGCGGACTGCCCACCGTCTCCTGCTTCACCAGTGTGCTTCGCGTGTTCCCTCTACTCTTGCTGTCCACAGCTTCCTCATCCTTCAACCCGGAGAAGAAAACAAGAATGAACCCGAGAATGAAGCTGATTACAATGGCTGCAATTGCGCCGTAGAAGCCTGTATCCATGCCCTCCGGGCTAATGTAGCTAGGGATACCGAAAATCCCCAGACCGCCGAGAATATAGCCTTTGGTGCCCATCAGACCGACGATACCGCCGCCGACCGCCGCCGCAACACAGCTTAAGATGAACGGCTTCTTACGCGGCAGCGTAATTCCGTAAATAGCAGGCTCCGTAACGCCGAAGATGCCTGAGATGATGGCCGGAATCGACAATGACTTCAGCTTGGCATTCTTGGTCCGCAGCATAATCGCCAGCACAGCACCGGTCTGGGCAAACGAAGCGCCGAAGGACGCCGCCAGAATCGGATCAGACTTCAACACAGCCATGTTATTGAGGGCAATCGGCACCAGACCCCAGTGCAGCCCGAAGATGACGAAGACCTGCCAGAACGCGCCTACCAGCAGCCCCTCAATAACCGGACTGAGGTTGTAGAGGAATAAGGTTGCCTGCCCCAGCAGCTGTCCGGCCCAGGTGGAGATCGGACCGATTGCAATCAGCGCCAGCGGAACGGTGACCAGCAGGGTGAAGAACGGGACGAGGAAGGTACGTACCACGCTCGGCGTCACTTTTCGGAAGAAGGCTTCCAGCTTGGAGCCAATATAAGTCGAGATGATGATCGGAATGACGCTGGAGGTATAGGACATCAGGATGACCGGAATCCCCAGGAAGGTAATGTACACAGGCGATTCAAAGATCGTTCCGCTAAAAAGCGTATACAGCGGTTCGCCCGCCGCCGTAATCGTGCCGAAGGACGGGTACACCAGCGTAGCGCCTATGGCCATCCCGATAAAGATATTGGCCCCAAATTTCTTGGCTGAGGTATACCCCAGGAAGATCGGGAAGAAGTAGAACAGGCAATCCCCGAGCGCATTCAGAATCTGGTAGGTCCCCGACTCCTTGGTAAGGAGTCCCACAGTCAGGAACAGGGCGGTGAAGCCCTTGATCATCCCGGTTGCAGCCAATACGCCAAGCGTCGGCGAGAATACGCCGGAGATCATGTCGATGAAGCTGTTGAACAGACCCATTTTCTCACCGGAGGCTGTCTCTGATCCGCCTTCCTGCAATCCGCCCGCTGCCATCACCTGGGCATAGACCTCAGACACATGATTGCCGATAACGACCTGGTATTGGCCGCCGCTCTGAATCACCGTAACGATTCCGTCCATATTCTTCAGCGCATCCGTATTCGCCACGGCCTCATTCTTCAGCTTGAAGCGCAGTCGGGTGACGCAGTGGCTGAGTCCGTTGATATTCTCCTTACCGCCGACATGCTTGATAATATCCTTGGCTAGTGCCTCATATTTCATAGTAAATCCTCCCGTTTCCTGATGAATGATAAGCAAAAGGCGAAACCATCCCGGCAGCTTCCTGCCTGATTTGGTTTCGCCTGCATGACCAGTAACAATCCAAGTGGTTTTATTCAGTTTGTCTTTGCGTTACCCGCTGAATGTGAATCGTCAGATACAGGATTTCTTCATCCAGGAGCTTCAGGTCCAGATACTTCTCAATTTTGAGCACACAGTGATGCGCCTTCCTGTATTTCATCCTCACCTGCTTGAGCAGAAAATCATCCACGGACTCCTCAGACTCCTGCTTGCGCGAGCGCTGGAAGAAATAACGCAGATGGGTGATGAACCGTTCGTAGCTGACCGTATGCTCATCAATTTCGTTGTTATATGAATACTTCACAATATTTAGAATGTCATCAATCTGCTGGGTCTGCCTGGTAAGATCTGCAATCTTGTTGCCCGAGCTGTTCATTTGCGCATTAATCAGATGGAGTGCAATGTTCCCGGCCTCATCCTCCGGCAGGCGGATACGGGTCACCTGTTCAATCATCCCCATGGCATGATGCCCGATGGCATATTCCCTCGGGTAACAGCGCTGGATCTCCCAGAGAAGCGGATTGTCATTGCGGATACCCTGCTCATGAAGCCTTAGCGCATGAGTCAAATGATCCGTCAGGGTCACATAGATATAATCGCTCAGCCGGGCCTTCAGCGTCTGCTTGGCATACTCGATAATGTCATAGCTTAAGGCTACATATTCGGCGGGGGCATCCGCCATTAAGGCCTTGAATTTCTCGGACGCGTCATTTCGCTTCAGTACAAATGTCTTCTCGATCAGAGAGACATCCACCGGATCGCCCGGGCTCTTCTTAAAGCCGATGCCGCGTCCCATAACAACCAATTCATCCTTACCTGAATCCTTGGCAATAATGGCATTGTTATTGAAAATCTTCTCGATAATCAACCAAGCTGCCCTCCTTTACCCCGAATTTCATTTGGCACTGCTTACAGGATGTTAGACGGGTCAAGGTTCCTTGCGGCGTCCCGCAGGGCCCTTAACATAAAGAAAGGCAAAACCCAAAACACGTGACCATGTTTTGGGTTTTGCCTTTGCAGTAACAATCCCAAATTCAGAATAGCACTGAATTTCACTTTTGGCAACAAAAATGTTTGCGCTTACAAAAATCTGAAGCTGCATAAAAAAACCACAAAGTGGAGCTTTAGCTTCGAGGATGACTCAGGTACTTTGCGGGGGCCCCAAAACATATAAGAGTGTCCCCTATTTACAGGGAACACTCCTCTTCTATCCGCCTGAACTCAGACCGATGACGAGCTCACGGCCTGGGCATTTCTATTTCCCCACCGCAGCTTATACAGCTCCGGCAATACCACACCCAGCAGCACAAGCACCACTCCGGTCCATTGCAGAAGACTTACATGCTCCTGCAATACGAACGAAGACATTAAGACGGCAACGGGCAGTTCGACGGCGCCCAGAATACCGGCCATACCGCCGCCGATATGCGGAACCCCGATGGCGAACAGCAACGGCGGGATAAAGGCGCCGAACAAGCCCAGCAGGAAGCCGAACAGCAGCAGCGGTCCCCACAGCATGCCGTTAAACAGGAAGGTCGGCGGGAACAGGATGCACAGCAGCACCAGGCCGCCAGTGACCATCCAGGCGCTCCGGTAGGCCGGATGGGCCGAAGGAACGGCTTTGCCGCTGAAGATAATGAACATGGAATAGCTGACTGCCGATAACAATCCGAGCATCAGCCCCAGCAGGTTAAACTCGGCTGCTCCCTGATTCAGAATACCTGCAGCCAGTAGGGTGCCTCCGAAGAGCAGGATTAGTGTAAGTACAGTGATTTTGTCAGGGCGTTGACGTTTGCTTACGGCCTGAATCAGCACACTGATCCAGGTGAACTGGAACAGTAAGATAATCGCCAGCGAAGCGGGAATATACCGGAGAGACTGGTAATACAGCAGACCGGTAACCACCGTGGGTGCGCCCGCCAGCATCAGCAGTACTCGATGCTTCCAGGTCAGCCGGGTGGGAACCGCCTTGGCGGGCGCCGCAACGTTCGCTGTGCTGCGTTGCTTACGGTTCGCTCTGAGCTTGGTATATAACGCAAGCAGCCAGGCGAGAATACAGCCGGTTAAGAGTTGGGTGCCGACCACCTCTCCCAGCTTATAACCTTGCCCATAGGCCAATACAACAATAGTGGATAGGATACCGTAGCTCATAGCGCCTACAAGTACGGAGATTAAATATTTCATATCTTTCATTCTGGTTATCCTCCTGAATCTTCTGATCAGAATGCTACTGCGCCAAGGACCGCCAGACGCAAAAAATCCTAACTCCGGGACAAGGACCGCTGGTTCGTGGTCCTTATCATCGTAGTTAGGAAGAATAGGCTTCCTGTAGAAACCCTCGCCCTGTGACATCGGAATGGCTGCGAGGTTATACGAGAACAATATAGAGTTATGGAATTATTGCCTGGTACGTCTAGTTGACGACTGTTCATATGTTACACGCCAAGTGAGCTGACGTCAACCTTTAATTCTTTTAAATTTGAAATTCAGGGAAGATAGACCTCTGTGATGCTGTTCACCGTGCCCTTACTTATGGTTATAGTACACGGGGGTGCGAGATCAGTTAACTGCCCGAAGTAACGGATGAAGTCCTGCTTGCTGACGCTTGTATAAGTGCCCGGCTGCTCACGGTTAACAAGCTTGTACTCTGTTTCGGGAGTGACCTTGTAAGGATCGTTAATCTCGTACTTATTGAGGATATAGAATCCGCCAGGCAAATCGTCCGCCTTAATATTCAGAGCGGCAAAACGGTCTGCATCCGCCAGCGTCAACCACTCCACCTGATCGAAGTCCAGAGAATCCGTATTCATTGCAAGACCTGTTACATAACCCGTTAAGCGGCTCTCAGGTGTAACTGCGAAATCTGCGGAAGTTGCTTCATAGTTCACTACAAGCTTATCTCTGGATACCGGCTGGCCAAGATCCGTCTTGATATATTGGACCGCCACCTCTACCGGATCAAAGAGTGAAGCGTCCTTCCCCTGCTCTGCACCGGACTGCTGATCTGCGTAATAGGCTTCGAGCGTCTTCTCCGTCTGCGGCGTATGATAGTATTCATTGCCGTTCGTATCCTTCCAGCGTTCTACCGTCCATATGCCCGCATCCCCCTGCTTCACAGGCTGGGACAGCAATAGCTGGCTGGTCTCCCCTGTAGTTAGCGGGAACTGGACCAGCACATGTTGTCCGCTGAATGTCTCATGCGGAAGCTGGCCCTTCTCCTCCAAGAACACACGCAGCGCCATTTCCTGACCGGCCGGACTTGTCATATCGTGCTCCCCATCCCGGATAACTCCCAGATAGTCCGCCACAGAATCCTTATATGAGAATACAAGCATCGGCTTGCCCATGCCCCCCTCTTCGGTCAGCATACCCTCTTCAACACTTACATCTCCAAGCTGCTTCAACAGGTCAGTGTTCTCGGGCTTCAGCCGGTATTCCAAGGCCCAGAGTGATACAGGGATATCCAGCAGCTTATCATATTCACCGATCTGCTCCCATTTCGTGATCACAGGCTCCTTGAAGGTAAGGTCCGGAACTCGTGTTGAGTAAGAGGTGATTACAGTATTAATGAATTGCTGTGCGTACTCCCGTGCTGTATGTTCCACACTCTCCGCCTGCTGTTTTGGGTTGCCGAGTAACCCTACACCCAGAGAAGAGATTCCGGCAATGCAGAGCAGAACGACCCAGAAGGCCGGTTTACGGTATTGTAAAATATTGCGGATACGCCCCTTCGTCCCGTTCTCTCCAAACGCAAGCGGAGAGCGGTAGGTAAAGCGTCTCCCGGACGACAGGGCTAGCAGGGACAGTGAATAGTCCTGCTTGATTCCGCTGCCTAGCTGACGAATCACGCTCTCGTCGCAGGACTTCTCCATATCCTCGCTCATCAGGTAGAACGCAAGCCAGACAAGCGGGTTGAACCAATGCAGACAGAGCACCGCAAAAGCAACCGGCTTAATCAAATGATCAAGCCTGCGGATATGCACCTGCTCATGCTTGATGATGTATGTCTTCTCCTGTTCCTGTAACCCCGCAGGGAGATAGATCCTAGGCTTCAACAGCCCGATTACAAACGGGGTGGTGATCTGTTTGCTTTGATAGAGATTGCCGGATATGTGCTGTGCGCTCTTGAGGCTGCGCTTCAGCCGGATTGTAGCAACTATGCTATGGATAATCATAACACCGGTTCCAACGAGCCATAAATACTGGATAGTCTTCATCCAAGGGTTGCTGGCAAACGTACCCGCAGCCGGTTCTGTGGAAGCTGCCGGAGTCTGAGCAGGAGTCTTCATTCCTTGCGTAGGGGTACCTGCATCACTAGTCTGTCGTTGTGGCTTAGGCACCTGCAACTCGGAAGAAGCCTGAAAGGCCCCTCTCATGTCCGGTATTGAGGCCTCAGCAGCAGCCGGTGTGAGCGGAATCCGCTGCGTATCTGCCGGTATGAAGCTGATCGGACTCTCGAAGGAGAACGGGCAGATCAGCCGGAACAGGACAATAGACCAGAGTGCATAGGAAAAGAGGGCCGGAATCTTACGGAGCAGCAGCCTTGCGAGGATCACAACCAGGATGCAGTAGCTGCCGGTTATACTCATCTGAATCAGTTGTGCAAACCACGGTTCCACGGCTATTCCTCCTTATGCTCCTTGATGATCTTCAGAAAGGCATCAATCTCATTATCGCTAAGCTTCCGGCTCCGGGTGAATGCAGCCAGGAACCGGGGCAGAGAGCCCTCGAAGGTCTCTTCTACGAACTGCTTGCTCTGTTCGGCGTAGAAGTCCTCCTTCTTCAGCACTGCTGTAACGAGGCCACTACGGTTCTCGAAGATCCCTTTGCTCTCCAGACGCTTCAGCATCGTATAGGTCGTGGATTTCTTCCAGCTCAGCTCTGTCTCACACAGCCTTACTAGCTCCCCGGAAGGAACCGGCTCGCGGTCCCAGATCAGCTCTGCGAACCGGCTCTCCATTTCAGTTAATGCAATCTTACTCATACGGTCCCGCCTTTCGGTCTACATGTTATAGACTTAGTTTACAGGTTGTAGACCTATTTGTAAATGGTTTAATACAAACACAGACCCTACTCTCCCCAAATTATGATAAAATATATCTCAATTCAGCAGTTCATCTGAAAGGAGCCATACATATGGTAAGGTGCCGTCCTCAATCAAGGACTATCGTAAAAATTTGAAACATAGACAAGTTTCGATACGTAGCAGTCTGTAATAGCCTTCATTCCAACCGATTTCATGTGATTCACGCTGCTATCCCCAAATATACTTCTATGGAGGAGGTGTAGACCCTGAACAGATCCGGGCCCGTTAAGCTCCTCGGCATGATTGCCGGAGTTGTCATCTTAAATGTCATCGTCCTGTCTCCCGGCCTGCTTGGTGTCGAGATCGGCGGAAGCCCGCTGGAAACGGCATCGGCGGTCACCCTGCTAATCATCAGTCTGCTGGTCGTCCTATACGGGAGTTACACCTTGCTCTTCAGACCCCCGGCCGCCAAGCCCGCAAGCGTACAGTTAGAGACGCGGGAGGATTACATTACCGGCCTCAGCCGCCACCGGAATGTGAAGGTGCTGAAGGACGATATCTCCCTCGCCCTGGACCAGATCGAGCGGATCGGCAAGAAGAAGACCGCACTGCTCCAAGTGCTGGGCCGCAGGTTTGATCCGGCTGAGCTCAGCTTCCGCAAGTTTCATTCCGTCATTATGGAAGTCGAGAAGCTCTTCTATCTGAATATCCGGGGGCTGCTGGGCAAGCTCAGTGTGTTCGATGCCTCAGAGTTTGCCAAATTCAGTGCCGGTAACGCATCAAGCCGGTTCTCCAGCTCCCTGATTCAGAAGAAAACCGCGATATACAACGAATATCTCTCCTATGTCAAAGGCTGTCTCGGAGCCAATGAGGAGATTCTGCTCAAGATGGATCAGCTGCTGCTGGAGATCACCGAGCTGGGCAGCACAGATTATGCCAATGTGGAAGAAATGCCGTGCATGCAGGAATTAACCGCCCTGATCGGGCAGACGAAACTCTATCAGTAAGGAAAAGGAGATGACCCTATGAGGAAAGGCAAAACACTGTTCATACTCGGCATTATAGCCGCATCCGTCTTCGCACTTGTCTATTTCGGAATTACCTTAACGTCCAATCTGGGCAAATCCAAGACAGAAATCTCTGCCGAAGACGCCGATAAAAGACTGAACCGGATCTATAAGGATATCAACGTGACCAGTGCAGAGCCGGTAAAAGGGCAGATCGATCTTGATCCGGCCTCCATCGGTGATTCGCTGCCCGATATCTCCAAGTTCCCCATCTCCGTAGAGAGCACCACGGACAGCTTCGTCGAGATTTTCTCCTCCACGGAGAAGTCGGGAACCGGCAACGACGGCTGGCTGAATGAGGTCGCCACAGATTTCAACGCTGCCGGTATTACGATAGACGGCAAGCCGGCCTCCGTCAAAATCCGCAACATCGCTTCCGGCACAGCCGCGGATTATATCCGGTCCGGCAAATATGTGCCTGACGCCTTCACTCCCTCCAATGAGCTGTGGGGCGAGATGGTCAAGGCCGATGGTCTTAAGACCGAGCTAGTCACGAAGCGTCTGACCGGCAACGTAGCCGGAGTTGTAATGAGCAAGCAGAAGTATGATCAGCTGGTCGACAAATACGGCGCGATCAATGTCAAGACGATTACCGACGCCATTGCGGCTAATGAGCTGGCTATGGGGTACACCGATCCTTTTGCCAGCTCCACGGGGCTTAATTTCCTGGTAACCGCACTGAGTACCTTCGACAGTAAGGATCTGCTGGGAGACAAGGCTGTTCAAGGCTTCGAGAAGTTCCAGGCCAATGTGCCCTTCATTGCCTCCACCACCCTGCAAATGCGGGAAGCGGCGAAATCCGGTATGCTGGATGCCTTCGTCCTTGAATATCAGACCTTCGTCAATGCGAAGGATCTGACCAGCGGCTATGTGTTCACCCCGTTCGGGGTAAGACATGACAGCCCGCTCTATGCACTCGGGCAGCTGCCGCCGGAGAAGCTGGCGATCCTTAAGAAGTTCGGCGAGTTCGTCCAGCAGGATAAGTATCAGAAGACGGCTGCGGACAAGGGCTTCAACGGCCTGACCGACTATGTCTCAGAGCTGGCGCCGGTGGACGGATCCATCCTCTCCTCGGCCCAGAAGCTCTGGAAGGAGAAAAAGAACGGCAGCAAACCGATTGCGGCCGTATTCGTAGCCGATGTATCGGGCAGCATGGCCGGGGAGCCGCTGAACCGTCTCAAGGAGTCGCTGCTGAAGGGGCAGAAATTCCTCGGCAAGGACAACAGCATCGGCTTTGTCTCCTATTCCAGTGATGTGACCATCAATCTGCCCATCGGGAAATATGACACCAATCAGCAGTCCATGTTCGTAGGTGCGATTAACAGCCTACAGCCTGTAGGCGGTACAGCTACCTTCGACGGATTGGTGGTTGCCATGAAGATGCTGAAGGATGAGCTGGCCCTGAACCCGGACTTGAAGCCTCTGATCTTCGTGCTCAGCGACGGGGAGACCAACGAAGGCCATTCCCTGGATGATATCCGGGGCCTGATCGAGACGTACAAGATTCCGGTATACACCATCGGGTATAACGCCAATATCAAGGCACTGGAGAGCATCTCCGGCATCAACGAGGCGGCCAATATCAACGCGGACACAGAGGATGTAGTATACAAAATCGGCAACCTGCTCAACGTGCAGATGTAGACTTTATATTCTGAAGGAGGGTTCATATGTCATTCACCATGGAAATTCCCAGTCCCGAGAAGCTGAAATCGGTTATTGAGGAGCAGGTTCAGCCGGAGCCGGAGGAAGTCACCCAGCTTAAGCAGCAGGCGATCAATAACGTATCCAGTATACTGGAGCTGGACTTCGAGTCTCTGGAGAAACGCAAGGCCGTGCTGCAGTCGATTGACAGCTTCGGGATGGGCACCATGCGCTCCTCTTCGGAGAAGAACTCCCTTCTTCAAGTATCGGTGGGCAATCTGTCCAAGACCGGGGATGAAGGCGGCCAGGTCGCCAAGGGATTAACCGAGCTGCATCAGCAGCTCAAGGATCTGGACCCGAGTGCGGTTGATTTCGCCAAGAGCGGGTTCCTCGGCAAGTTTTTCCACCCCCTGCGTAATTATTTCGCCAAATATCAAAAGGCCGATGCCGTCATCTCAGACATCATTCTATCCCTGGATAAAGGCAAAGCCGTGCTGAAGAATGACAATACTACACTGGAGATTGAACAGCAGACCTTGCGGGAGCTGACCAAGCGGCTTAAGAAGGAGATTCAGCTCGGTATCCTGATGGACGAGGAAATCGAAAAGCAGATTGAAGCGGCCAAGCAGCGCAGTGAAGATGAGGATAAGGTGCGGTTCATCACGGAGGAAGTACTGTTCCCGCTGCGCCAGCGGGTGATGGATCTGCAGCAGATGCTGGTGGTCAACCAACAGGGAATTATGGCGATTGAAGTTGTCATCCGCAACAACAAGGAACTGATCCGTGGTGTCGACAGAGCCAGGAATGTTACGGTATCTGCGCTCAAAATTTCGGTTACGGTGGCCAGCGCCTTATACAACCAGAAGATCGTTCTCCAAAAAATCGAGCTGCTGAACCAGACCACCGACAATCTGATCAGCGGCACCTCCAGAATGCTTAAGGAGCAGGGTGCTGCCATTCATAAGCAATCGCTCGAAACCAGCATTTCGGTCGACACGCTGAAGCAGGCCTTCACCGACGTCCTCTCCGCCCTGGATTCGATCAGTACCTACAAGCAGGAGGCACTCCCCAAGATGCGGGAGACCATCAACCAGTTCCGGGAGCTTGCAGATAACGGCGAGCAGCAGATTCACCGGCTGGAAAAGGGCAAATCGCTCGGGCTGTAGCAACGCTTCTCCAGATATAACGCAGAACAGAGCCCGGCGCAGGATAGGCCGGTGCTCTGTTTTTTGCACATACTGAAACGGTACCGTCCTTTAAAAGGACGGCAAAGCCGTTTCCACTTGTGACTACTTTGCTTTATTTAATAAGCTTGTAACCATTCTGCTTAATGTTCCTTGATCAAGGAAAGGAGCGAGGCTCGCCAGCAGCTCCGGGCTAAGATGTTCAGCTTCGACTCCGTCCAGCAGCTTCTCCAGGCCAACCCTGTCCAGAAAAGGGGCAAGACTCATGATCTGGTGCGCATCGGCAGTGCCATCTGCAACCCGGTCTACCAAGCTGCCTAACGTTCCTCTGCTTATAAAGGGAGCCAGCTCTTGAATGGACTGCCAGCTGGGACTGCGCTCTTCTGCTTGTTGAACCAGCCGGTCCAGATGTTCTCTTTCAAGAAACGGGGCAATGCCAACCAGATCGTCTATCTCTGAGAAATCGTCAATTGATGTATCCACCAGCCGGCTTAAGGTGGCTCTGCTAACGAACGGAGCGAGCCCGGTAATGGCACTCCATGTCACTTCTTCCTTTTCCGCCTGATGAACCAGTTCATCTAGTGTACCTGTTCCAAGGAAAGGAGCCAGCCTCATGATTACCTCTAGCTTAATCACGCTGCTGTCTATGCCTTCTGTAACCATATGCAGAGTACTTGCTTTTACAAACGGCGCTACTTCTACCAGCTCATCCATCTCCAGCTTACCGGTATTGACCAGCTCTGCCACCTGGCCCGGCCTGTTCTCTGCGAACTTCTCAACGATCAAGCCTATGTGCGGGTGCTCCCGGTTGTCTGGGGGGTCTCCTGCATTCAGAATATCGTCTACCGTTCTGCCGAATAACCTAGCAACCTGCGGAAGCGTTCCAATATCCGGCAGCGATTCGCCCCGTTCCCATTTCGATACCGCCTGATGGCTTACATTCAGTTGATCGGCAAGCTCCAATTGTGTCCAATCCTGATCTTTGCGAAGCTTCGAAATATAAGCTCCAATTCTGCGCAAGTCGAGCATGTGATACCTCCAAGTTAATCAAATGTACAGTGCGCACTGCCAAAAACAGCATAGCATTTCAGCATACACAATCCTATCAATCGCTGGTTGAATGGCTGTATCCCCTCTGATTCAACTGCCGGTAGAATGTTCTTCTTAACATAAAATGGGTTGTATACTATTCCTTTTTATTGTATATTTATTCAACTGGCACTTATTGCTGATTTCTAATCTACCGGGGGATTCATCTATGCATTTTTTGAATATCAACCAGCTCACTTCAGAGCAGATTCTGGATATCTTTGAATTAACCGACCGGCTTCGTCTCCGAAAATCAGAACTGTTGCTCGAAGGTAAAACGATGATTCTCTTCTTCCCGGAGACCAGTCTGCGGACACGGGTCAGCTTCGAGAAAGGCATCAGTGACCTGGGTGGGGCCTGCATTACCTTTCCGCCGGAGACGCTCGACAAGAAAGAAGCGCCGGGCGATATCGTCCGCTACCTGGAGAACTGGGGGGATGGCATCATTGCCAGAATCCCTGACCTCTGCAAACTGGAGGAGCTGTCCGCCTGCGCCTCTATTCCCGTTATTAATGCGATGACCGCACATAATCACCCCTGCGAGATTCTGTCTGACCTGTATGCTCTGCGCACCCTCCGGGACAACTACCGGGAGCTGACCTACACCTTCGTTGGACCACCCGGCAATATATCAAGAACTTGGCTGGAGGCGGCGCAAGTCCTGAATCTCTCGTTCCATCATGTATGCACACCAGGTCATGAGATGGCCAGCGGCAATCACCCGGGCTATACCTTTCATACGAGCCTGGACAGCGTGTTACCGGAGAGCGATGTGATTCTTACCGATTCTCTGCCCAAGGATTTCCTGACCCCGGAGTATATCAGTGCCTATCAGATTACACTGGACCGGATGAAGCAGACAAGACCCGGGGCGCTGCTGAACCCCTGTCCTCCCTTCTTCCGCAATGAGGAGGTCAGTGAAGAGGTGATTGCTTCGCCTTATTTTGCCGGATTCGGGTTCAAGAAAAGCCTGATCTATCTCCAGCAAGCCATCCTGATCTATTGCCTATCGCATTGATGCTACAGGACCATGGGTCCCCGCGCACGCTTCATTTTCTCTTTCATGCAAGCCTTTTAAGGCTTAAGCTGTATATTTGAAACTGCCGATTCCTCCGATATCTTATTAGAACAGTATTTGCTCATTTGTTCACCACATTGGCTGAAGGGGAGAATTACTATGAAGGCTTTACACTTACTATCCAGAAAAACAGGTGTCCTTCTGCTTGTACTGCTATTGGCGTCACTTGGTACAGTTGGGGGAGGCAGACAGTCACACACGGCGGCAGCGGCTGCTTCTACGAAATCATATGTGTATTATGTCTCTGACGATGTTCTATACCGTGTGACCACAGATGGAAGTGAGACACAGAAGATCGCTGAGAACTATGACGGCAACGGATTAGACTCGACCGGCAAATATCTGTATTTTTACTATGATGACGGTATGGGAATTCAGCGGCTGTCCCTGAGCGATCCCGATGCTTTAATTACAAGCTTCCTTGGGGACCGGAATATCCTCTATTACCTGTTCGATGGTCCCTATCTGTACTTCCTGGATGATACAGGCCACATCTACCGTACCTTGGCCGACGCTGACGATGATTCACAGCTTACACTGATAGCAGACAATGCCGATGTGAATTTCCGGTCCTTCGATGTCTTCGGCGGGCGGATCTACTATAATGCGCTGAAGAACAACACAACCTGGGTTGCTTCGAAGTCCCGTGACGGGAGTGGAGTCATTCAGTGGATTGCCGGCGGAGCTATTCAAAAGAGCAAATTTTATCATCCCTACGCTACAAGTATTAACCTTATGATTGACAACAAACCCGCCGAAACCGAGTATTCTCTGGACTCCATGGTGCTCTACACCCTCCCTCTAAGCGGTGGAGCTCCCAAAGCAGCCAATGCCAAAAATCCGCTGGAATCCAATGCCGCCACCTCCGGTACCTGGTCCAACCATTATTTTCTGTTCAACAAGGGCATTAAAGTGGACGCCGCAGGCGAGGAATTGGATTATAACACCGGCAAGGGCTTCCTGATGGATAAGAACGGCAAGATCATGCAGCTCAGCCAGAACAGTGTGATCAGCATCAGCGAGCTTACCCCGAATAAGCTGGTCTATGCAGATTCCAAAGGCAAAGCCTACATCAGCACACTGGCCAATGGCAAAATCACCTCATCCAAGGCTCTGCCGCTGGCGAATGTCCAAGATATCCGGACGGTTAAGAACGGAGCGGCGCTCACCACCGTATTGTTCACCAAGTCCGATGCTTACGCACTGAATGCCGATTCAACTTTAACCAAAATGAGCGGTGTAGAATCCGATTACTCTGTAATTACAGACGATATTCCGGGCTTATATTATATTAACGGTCTGGATAACGACTGCCTGTACCGCTACAGCAATGACGGCAAAACCAAAATCAAGCTGTCCACTGGCCCGGTTAGCTATTTGGCACTGGTCTCCGCTAAGTAATAGTCAGAGAGAGATTAAGCCGGAATTTCCGATAAGGAAATTTCGGCTTTTTTTTAGAGATGGGAATAGATAAAGTTCGGTTTATAACAGATACTTGCCTATGAAGAGGCATCATTTCCAGTATACAGTGGGAGTAGGCGTTATAGATAATTACAGAAAGCAGGCTGGCAATGAATATATCAATCAAGCTTACCGGACCGGATGAAGCCTATATTATCAAAAATATGTTACCGCTCTATCTGCATGATCTTTCAGGTCATTACGGACTTGTGGAGGGGCATCTGCCTAACCGGCATGGTATCTTTGAGGATACGGACGAATACAGGACGCTGGCAGATCAGTATGAGGTGCAGAATATTTGGTGGGACAAGCCGGGCATTCTGTACTCTTTTCTGATTCAAGCTAATTCGATGCCGGCAGGCTTCGCACGGATTGCTACCCCTCCATATTGTGCGCAGGGCGTCGATTATTTCGTGAGTGATTACTTTTTGCTGCAGCCCTTCAGAGGGACTGGAATCGCGGAACAGGCGGCGGTGCTGGTGTTTGAACAATTCCGGGGCGAATGGGAGCTGTTCACCAACCCGGCAGCGAAGAATATCACCGGTCAGAGCTTCTGGCGCAAGACTGTCTCCCGCTACACGCAGGGCCAATATTCGGAGCGGAGCGGGGAGACTTTTGACGGACACAAGCTTGCCTTCAGGTTTGATAACCGGGGATAACGGGCCACTCTAACCGAATTGTAAAAAAAGGCTGTCCGCCGGGCATACCGGTAGTCAGCCTTTTCCACATGCAAGGGTTCACGGCAGAATTGGGACTGTGATATCCTTGATATTCGTGCCTTCTCCGGTCTTCAGAATCAAATTCATGGACTCAGGATGATCAAGTAAATTGCTGCCATACCCTTCTTCAAACCCTTCATCAGTTACGGATCCTGACGACTTCCTTATAAAGGCCGTTCCGGCCCGGGTAACCGACTGAATCTCATTCCCACCCATCGCTATGAATATCTTCTGCTTGTTCGGCCAGGTATTCTCAGACCCGTTCTTAATTCCCATTACAACCCGGGTCATTAACGGCGAGAGCTCGACCTGCTTCAGTGTCATTTGAATGCCCTCCAGCATAAAGTCTGCCTCCGGCTTAACAGTGACCGTCTGCTGCTCTTTGAATTTCGGGTCCAGCTTGAAGCTGACTTTAAGTCTTGGAGAATAATTCATTTCCGCTGCATTCTTGCCTGTCTTGGGATCTTTCAATTTGCCGGGGTCTACAGAGGCGATCTGGAAATCCGCTTCAAGCTGCTCCGGGAAAGGCTGATTCCGGTCCAGACGGATAACGCCACGGCCGTAGTACACACGATTCTTCTCAGAACCTTTTCGTACATCGTGACCGCCGATCTGTCCTTCACTATCGAGATTATCGCCAGTCGAAAGATTCTTTATTCTGGCACTGTTCACGCTGTATATTTCCTGACCCGCAGCGGTATGGGCTGTATACAAAAAGATGATTTTGTTCTCGTCCGCCGTTACAGCATCCAAGGTAATCCGGTAATCTCCGCTGGATGCACTTTGATTAACCTGTTGAATATAGCCGTGCCGGATAGCCGAATCCAGCGCTGGCGCCTCTGTGTCGAAGGGATACAGCCGCAAAATGTTCTCCAGTGCTCCCCAACCCGCAGTTTCAGCAGGTGCTGCAGACTGTGGTGCAAGATCGTGGATCATTGGAATAAAAAACAGGATAAAAGCAACCACCGCGGCAGCGGCCAGACCGGCCAAGGTGCCGTTGCCGAGTCTGCCCTGCCGGCTTCGTCTGCGTCCGCGCTCGAACCCCGCCTGAACCGCCCCTCTAATCTCATTGCCCCCGCAGTCCACCCGTACCTCCTCACGGATACGTATCGCATCAGACAGCATGGCCTGTTCTTCTCTGCTACTGTTCATTCCATTCACCCCGGTTCTTCATAATTTCCCTAAGCTGCTTCAGGCCCTTGTGCTGCCAGGTTTTGACGGTTCCCTCCGGCTTGCCCAGCAGGACTGCGATCTCGGCCAGGGTCAGATCATTATAATATTTGAGCAGCAGCACATGGCGGTATTTCACCTTCACCTGCGAGAGCGCCCACTGCATTTCCATGGCATCCGTACTGTTCTGCATGACCCCCTGCTGCATATTCTCTGCGGCCGTAGGGACTGCCTTCTTTCTTCTCCGCTGCTCATCTATACAGACATAGATTAATATTCGGATCAGCCAGGTTTTGAACACGCTCGGGTCCTTCAGGGTTCTCCGTTTCATCCAGGCCCGGCAGGTGGTCTCCTGGAGCGCTTCCAGCGCGTCATTGCGGTTGCCCAGATAACTGTAAGCAATATGGTATAGCTGGTCGCTGTGCTCCAGCACCGCTTTGACAAAATCCGTCTCCTCAAGCGGCACAGCGGCAGTGACCCGCTTCATCTCTGCCCCGGACATCGTCATCTCTCCCTCTCCTCTCCATCACTTTTACATGAATTAGACGGAGAGGTTATGCAAACAGTTTTAGTCTGCGGCAATTATTTTATAACTTCCATGAATAAAACCTATAAATATACTAAAAAAAGCCGCAATCCCCGCTGCCAGGAATATTGCGGCCTTTCTTGTTATATAGGAAACTATAGTTTGCTGCTGCTGTGGAGAAGGTGTGGGACCAAATGTATGTGAAAAACAGCATACGTTGTGCTCCCAAGCAGGCGCTCGGCCTGAATGTATGTGAAAAACAGCATACATTGTGCTCCCAAGCAGGCCTCGGCCTGAATGTATGTGAAAAACAGCATACATTGTGCTCGCAAGCAGGCACAAGACCTCAATGTATGTGAAAAACAGCATAAGTTGTGCTCACAAGCAGGCATATGGACCAAATGTATGTGAAAAACAGCATACGTTGTGCTCCCAAGCAGGCACATGGACCAAACGTATGTGAAAAACAGCATACGTTGTGTTCGCGTAAAGGTAACCTTATTCATCTGTTAGGATGATTTTGTCCTGTAAATTATTTCATTTCTAGATAGGAGGCACCTAGAGTACCCAATTCCCCTTGCGGAACACCGGCTCAATCGTGCCGTCAGCCAGCTCTCCGTCAATATCAAGCGCATCGGAGCCTACCATGAAGTCGACATGCGTAAGGCTGACATTAGCCCCTCTGGATAGTAGCTCTTCGCTTGTCATGGAGGTGCCTCCTTCAATATTAACCGGATAGGCGCTGCCCAGCGCGAAATGGCAGGAAGCATTCTCGTCAATCCCGGTGTTGTAGAACACTCTGTTCAGCCGGGAGATCGGCGAATCATGCGGTACCAGCGCCACTTCTCCGAGATAGGAGGCGCCTTCATCCGTATTCAGCAGGGAGGTCAGATGCTCTCTTCCGGATTCAGCGTCATATGCTGTCACCTTACCGTCCGTGAAGGTAACGGTAATTCCGTCGACGAGCCGCCCGTTCAGGTTCAGTGGAAGCGTACTCTTGACGGTGCCATTCACGCCGGTGCGATGGGGCATCGTGTAGATCTCTTCTGTAGGCATATTGGCTACAAAATAAACGCCGCGCGCATTCTCCCCGCCGCCGCCGCGCCACAGATGGCCTTCCGGCAGCTCGACACGCAGATCCGTGCCCGGAGCACGGTAGTGAAGGCTTTTGTAGCGCTTCTCGTTCATACGGTCCTGACTCTGCTTCAGCTCGCCGATATGACTGCGCCAGGCAGCCACCGGGTCTTCGCTGTTCACACGGTTCATCTGGAACACCGCTTCCCACATCGCATCGATCCGCTCTTCCTCCGGCAGATCTGCGAACACCTTGTCCGCCCAGGCACGTGTCGGCGCCTTGATCAGCGACCAGCTGATTCTGCTGTTACGGGTGTAGGCCTGGTATTTCTTGCGCGCAACCGCCGCTGCCTTAACGGCAGTGGACACCTTAGCCGAATCGATCCCGCGGAATAATTCCGGGTCCGGTACTTTTATATGTAATATAGCTCCGCCTTCTTCAGCGAATCCCTCCAGCATATCGGCATGCCACTGCGGATAATACCCGAACGATTCCTCAGGAGCCTTCTCGTAACGGATGCGTGTGACCGCTTCATCGTCCCAGTCCACAAGCACGTATTTCGCTCCTGCGTCATAGGCTTTGCCTACAATCAGCCGGGTAAGCTCCGCTGTCTCCAGCGGGGCGTGAACCATCAGCACTTGTCCCGGCTGCACATTCACACCGACCTTCACTACCAGCTCTGCGTATTTCTCCAGCATTTGCCCAAAATCCTTCATCGCTTCTCTTCCTCCATATCTTCTACATTCTCTGTATAATTATAGCGGAAGACCGGGAAGAAGGCACGTAATCTATCGTCTATGTAGAACCGGAAGCAGAGCCGGATGTCACTATTCCGCTTCCGGCAGCACTGCTTTTACTGCTTATCCACCTGCAGTAGCTGAATGGTCTTCACATCGTACGTATGGGCGATTTTGTCTTCCGCAATCACTTTCAGCTTCGTCAGACTGGCCACCTTGGCCGGGTCTGCCCGGGAGAGCAGCCTCCACAGCTCAGGATCGGACAAGGTCTGATAGAGCTTGTCGTCATCATATTCCTTGCGGTTCTGAGTGACCAGCTTCACCTTATAGCTGCCGAACACCGCTTCGGTCTGCCCCGCTTCATGGATATGGGCAAGGATCTCCTGCCGGAGTCCGGCCAGCTCCTTTTCCAGCTCCTTCTGCTTCGCCTTGAGCTTATAATACTGCTGAACCTTCTTTTCCATACAGTCCTCACGCTCCTCTCCTAACATGTCTATGCAGGAAAGAACGGTTAGAATGATTAATTCTGTTGAGACCGTTTATGTTTAATTCTATAATGAAGTCGTTGTGACAAAAATCAGACAGCAGGTGAACCCATGTTTCAGACTTATCTATTTCCGATTTCCTATGCATTCATGGCTTTTCCGGTTGCGGCACTGTTCTTTACCCTGCCGTTTCTAATCGTGCAATACCGCCGGCACGGCTATATCAATAAAATCCGGGCCCTGGTGCTGTATCTGCTGCTGTTGTACCTGCTTAACGCGTTCTTCCTGGTCCTTCTGCCCTTCCCCGATTCCAGGCATAATGCAGCCCCGTCCGGGAGCATGATCCAGCTTGTGCCACTGCAGTTCATCCAGGATATTCTGCATAATACGCAAATTACGCGCAGTGACCCTTCCAGCTACCTTAATGTGCTGACCGGACCGGATTTTCTGCTGGCTGCTTTCAATGTGGTGCTAACGGTGCCCTTCGGTATGTTCCTGGGCTACTACTTCCGCACGCGCTGGGTAGTCTGCATTATCCTGTCCTTTGCGCTATCGCTGTTATTCGAGATTACGCAGATTACCGGCATTTACGGGTTCTTCGACCATCCCTACCGGATCTTCGATGTCGATGACATGATCACGAATACGCTGGGCGGCCTTGTAGGATTCAAGCTCTCCCTATGGATCTCCGGCCTGCTGCCGCGGATTGAGAAGCTTGACAGCCAAGTGGACCTTTCCGCCAAAAAAGTGACCTACACCCGCCGCGCCCTTGCATTCCTGCTGGATTCAATCCTGTTGTTCGCGGTGACACTAATCCTCAATCTGCTCTCACTAAGCATCTCGATGTGGGCAGTAAGCCTGGTGTATTTCCTGAGCATTCCCCTGCTTACCGGCGGACGGACCTTCGGCAAATGGGTTGTGCGCATCCGGCTTAGGAGCGAGGACGACGGTCCGCTCAGACCCTGGAAGGTGTGGGTACGGTATGGATTACTCTATGGCGTCCTCGGGGGGATGAATGCCCTGCCGCCAGACTCCGCGATCTTCCTGAGCATCGGCACAGTATTGACGGCCGTGGTGAAATTGGTCATCCTGGCGGTAGATGTAGCCTTCTTCATTCATCTGGTGCTGCGGTTGATCAAGCGTGACCGTCCACTTATCTACGAGGAGCTTAGCAGAACCCGCAATGTAATTACCTGGCCAAAGCGGCATGAGGCAGCGGCAAGCGAGGCCCCTGAGCCTGTAAATGACAAGGAATAGAGGTATACACTCATTGTGAAAAATAACGGCTTAGACATAGAATCCCTTGTGCAAGATGGACAAGAGTGGTTGATAGAAGCAGACATCACCAGCATTCAGCAGCAAATGGCACAAGGGAGCTTAACCTCCATGCTGCTGGTACACTGGTATTTGGAACGGATTAACCGGTTGGACGGTCTGCTCCGCTCCGTGCTGGAGGTGAACCCGGATGCCCTTGAGATAGCTACAAGGCTCGATAAGGAACGGAGGGATACGGGCAGCCGCGGACCTCTGCACGGAATTCCTGTACTGGTCAAAGATAATATTGGTACAGCAGACAAGCTGCACACCAGTGCAGGAGCCTTGGCGCTTGCAGATTGCATAGCAGCTGAAGACGCTGAGCTCATCACGCGGTTAAGAGCAGCCGGAGCCGTGATTCTGGGCAAAGCCAATATGACCGAGTGGGCCAACTTCATGTCGCCCTCGATGTGGGCCGGATACAGCTCACGCGGCGGGCTTGTACTGAACCCCTACGGCCCCGGGGAGCTGTTCATTGGCGGCTCCAGCTCAGGAAGTGCGGCTGCTGTCGCTGCTAACCTTGTCACTGTCGCTGTCGGTACCGAAACCTCCGGCTCCATCATCAGCCCGGCGGCCCATAATTCCCTCGTCGGCCTGAAGCCTACTTGGGGACTGGTCAGCAACAAGGGGATTATACCAGGAATCGGCAGCCAGGATAGCGCAGGGCCGATGGCCAGAACCGTCAAGGATGCTGCACTTCTGCTTAATGTGATGGCCGGTACCGGAGAACATCCTCTTAAGGCTGCACCCGATGGAACAGCAGGCAGAGATGATTATACGGCCTGTCTGAAGGTTGGTTATGTGAAATCCAAGCGGATCGGAATTCCGCGCTTCTATTATCAGGCTTTAGATGCTGAGGCACTGCGCATGATGGAATCTGCTATAGCAGACCTGCGAGAGCTGGGCGCAGAGATTATCGACCCTGTAGAGCTGCCCTGCCAGAACGCTGAATGGAAGCCTGCGATTCTGCAATATGAGTTCAAATCAGGATTGAACCGCTATCTGGGCAGCCTGCCTGAAGCCGCTCCTGTGCATTCTCTGCAAGAGCTGATCGATTTCAATCAGCAGCATAGCGAGCAGACGCTGAAATACGGCCAGGGAACACTGGAATGGCTGAATACCTCCGGGGATGACATTACTGAGCAGCAATATCTAGAGCAGCTACAAACTTCCCGTTCATTGGCCGGTAAGCAGGGAATCGATTATGCCCTTAAGTATTACGGTCTGGATGCCATCCTCTTCCCCGGAGACCATGGATGTGAAGTGGCGGCAAGGGCCGGTTACCCGCTGATTACAGTTCCTGCGGGCTATACCCTTGACGGTATCGTTGCGCCGGGCGGCTATCTCACTAAGGGACCGCAGGGCGTCACCTTCTGCGCCTCCGCCCATAGTGAAGCTATGCTGCTAGGGATTGCATATAGTTACGAACAGGCCACGAAGCACCGGCGTCCGCCGGTGCTTGAGCCAGGCAGCGCTGGGCGGCAAATACGCATTGGTGACACGGCCATTCCAGAAGCGCAAACTTAGAAGTAACAATTTATAGAGCGGGTAAAAAACGTTCTGCTCCCCAGCGGCACAATGTATTCGGTTTTTCGCTTACACTTGGCCTGCCTACGATATATGAAACACATGAACAAAATAGAGGCTGTTCCCATACATCGGGATACAGCCTCTATTTTTGTGAAGAAGAGGGAATCTATTCTATTTATACTTCCGCCGCATCCGCCAGATATAGGACCACCGGACAATGATCACTGCCAAGTACATTACACTCAATCCCGGCGTCCAGCAGACGCGGGGCTAAGCGCTCCGATGCCAGGAAATAGTCGATCCGCCAGCCTACGTTCTTCTCTCTGACCTTGGGCATATAGGACCACCAGCTATAGGCACCTTCAAGCTCGGGGTAGAAGAATCTGAAGGTATCCACGAATCCGGCTGTGAGCAGCGTGGTCATTTTGCCGCGTTCTTCGTCGGTGAAGCCTGAATTCCCCCGGTTCGATCTCGCATTCTTCAGATCAATCTCCTGATGCGCCACATTCAGATCCCCGCAGACGAGAACCGGCTTGTGCGCATCCAGCTTCAGCAGATAGGTGCGGAACCTGTCCTCCCACTCCATCCGGTAGTCGAGTCTCGACAGATCGCGTTTGGCATTCGGCGTATATACATTCACCAGATAGAAATCCGGGAATTCCAAGGTGATAATTCTCCCCTCATCCTCCGTATCCTGCTCCAGTCCATATCGCACGGACAGCGGCTTGATTCTAGTAAATACCGCCGTACCCGAATATCCTTTTTTGAGTGCATAGTTCCAGTACTGAGCATATTCCTCTCCGTGGTCAAGAACAATCTGCCCCTCCTGGAGCTTCGTCTCCTGTACACAGAAGATATCTGCGTCAACCTCCCGGAAATACTCATTAAACCCTTTATTCACGCAAGCCCTCAGACCGTTAACATTCCAGGACACCAGCTTCATCGTTGTCATTTCCCCTTACCTGTCAATAGATTAGATCCAGTGTACCATAGATCCGGCTCGGCAATGAAGCTACGGGTATTCTAGTGAAATGTGTGAATCTCCCATGACAATCGTTACAGCAATCATAGTTTCGCCGAATATACTATCCTATCACAAGGAAAAGGAGGACATTACAATGGCTATCTTATTACCGCAACAATTCTTCAACCTGCCGGCTTCTGTAGGAAAATCTTTCTATGAAAATCTGGCAGGTGGCATCAACGCGGCAGTGACTGTAAACAACAATTCCGGGTTCCCCGTGGATCTTGTTATTTACCGGGTCAATGCACCAGTGGTCACTTATATTATCCCTGCATTTAATAGTCTTACCCTGTCCGTTCATGCACTGCTTGTGGCCGGACTTCTGAGCACGGCGGCCGGTGCCGTATTTGGCACTATCGAAGTGGCAACCTCTGATTTCTAAAATCTAATGTAAGAGTACCTCCCTCATGCTCTGTTGACTATTTTTGGACTTCCCGCTATCCCGGGGAGTCCATCTTTTTGTCGTTTCAGGACACACGATCCATTCCGCTTATTGGATTTAATCTCCCAATTCAGAAATATATTTTGCAATCTTTAGGTTAATCTCTCTTTTATATAAAATTTATGATATAGTTGGTTAGAAAATGATAAAATATACCAGAAAAGAGGCTATTATGAAAAAGATTATTCTGCTTTTATTGGCCGTGTTCCTGATCCAGCTCCCTATTGCTCCTGCAACATTTGCAGCTGGAGAACGTCTCACGGTTCGCGAAAGATTTATTGGGAATGCGAGCCCGTTAGTATCAAACAACATGAAATATATACTGAATTTAATGCCTTCCGGAGATATACAGTTATGGAATAATAACAAACGCACCATGATATGGCACACCAATACCAGCGACTTTAGAATATCCCAGCTCGTCATTGATCAATATAATGGCAGACTTAAGTTAATGGATTGGAATAACACTCCATTCTGGACATCTGACAATAATGCCTGGGCTACTGCGTGGTACGGACAAGCTAATGTACCAGTCAACCTCGTAGGTGACCTGCTAATCGTTCAAGATGACGGAAATTTAGTTCTGTACAACACTAAGAACGTGGCTTTAGGCTGGTATCCTGTCTGGGCTTCAAATACAGCCGGTCAATAAGTATCATCGAGTCCTCCCAGTACCATGAACGCAAACTTTTCAGCCCTTTCCCTTCCCAGCAGGAAGTGAAAAGGGCATTATTTACGTTCCGGGACGTTTCCCATGCGCCTCGCTGCGGGTTGCCCCGGCTGTTAGGCGGCTGGAGATGTTTTTGTACACCGTTTGGGCGGATGGTATGTGCTTTTACAAGGCAGTCTCTGATTCAGGCATAGGTCCGATATAAGCAGATTGCGGACGGAAAATCCGGTTATTCTCCGATTGCTCCAAAAGATGGGCCGTCCAGCCGACAATTCTTCCCGCTGTGAAGGTAGGCGTGAAGATCTCCGGCACCAGCTGCAGCGCCTTCAGAATAGCCGCAGCATAGAATTCGACATTGGTGAACAGGCGGCGGCCCGGCTTGTATTCCTCCAGCAGCGCAACCGCTGTAGCCTCCACATGAAGCGCAAGATCAAAGAAAGTGTCCTTGCCGATCATCGTAAGTGTCGCAAGTTGCAGAGCTTCCGCCCGGGGGTCCTTGGTCTTGTAGATCCGGTGGCCGAAGCCCATCAGCTTCTCCCCGGCCTCAAGCTTCCCTCTCAGCCAAGGCTCCGCGCGTTCCTTCGTCCCGATCTCCTCCAGCATGGATATCACCTCATAAGGCGCGCCGCCATGCAGCGGACCCTTCATAGCCCCGATGGACCCGGCTACAGCCGCGCACAGATCCGATTCCGTGGACAGCACCACCCGCCCGGCGAAGGTCGAGGCATTCATGCCATGCTCCATGCAAAGGATCATATAGGCGCTAATCGCCTTCACATGAGCCTCCTCAGGCAGCTTGCCTGTGAGCAGATACAGATAATTCGCGGCATGGTCAAGCTCAGGAAGCGATTTCAGCGGCTCCAATCCTTGAAGTCTGCGGTACCTGTAAGCTATGATTGCCGGAAGCATGGCCGTCAGCCGCACTGCCTGCTTCAACGTGGGCGGCCAGGTAGCGTTCTCCTCATCCCCCAGTGCAGCCACTGCACTTTGTAACACCAGCATTAGCGGTACAGAAGCCGGATACAGATCAAGCATCTTGCAGAGATATTCAGGAATCACTCTCTCCGCTGCCATTTGCGTCTTGAGCTGTTCCAGCTCTTCTGCGTCAGGCAGGTGTCCGTTCCAGAGCAGATAAGCGGCTTCCTCATAGCTTCTGCTCACCGCAAGCTCCTTGGCCCAATAGCCGCGGTACACCAGATACCCTTTCTCCCCATCTACCAGTCCAATTGCTGTCTCTCCGGCAACTACGCCTTCTAATCCCGTAACTTTAGCCATTATACCCTTACCCCTTTTCCGGTCCCGCAGGAAGAAATTCATCATATTAGGAGTATAAACTGCAAAGTCTATATTGCATATTTATAGTTTTTTATGAATCCATAATAAAAATCTATCACCTATATTCCTTAGGTTCCATGAGCTGTTTCAGCTTGGCTTCTGTATTGGACTCGCCCGCAGGTGTGTAGATGCTGCAACGCAGATCCGCTGCGCCCTGCACCTGTAGCGAGGTGAGATGGAACAGCATTTTGCCGGCCTTGGCATGACGGAATTCCAGAACTACATCCGGCGCGGAGCTAACCCGGCTCTCCTCCCATAGCAGGTTGAATTCAGGATGCCGCCCCTTCATCTCCGCAATGAAATCATCATACCAGCGGTCCTCCAGGTATTGCCCGTAATAAGCGCGGAAGATCGATAGATACCCCCGGACGAACTGCTCCCAATTCACAGCAAGCCGCCTGAACTCCTTGCGCTCGAACAAAAGCGAGATCATATTGCGCTGCTGCGGAGCAAGCTTGGCGAAATCAAGAAACACATGCGCCGCTGCCTCATTCCAGCCGACAATGCCGCAGTGCCGGTCCGAGATGAGGGTCGGGCAAGTCTTCAGCTCCTGCAATATCTTCTGCAGGGACGGATGAATCACCGAATTCTCCTCTTGGGGATAGGCTGCTACTCCCGGTCCGTTCTCCAGCGCCAGGGCAAACAAGTAGCTCCGCTCATCCTTCGTCAGCCGCAATGCTGCGGCAATACAATCCAGAACGGATGGGGACACTTTAATGTCCCTCCCCTGCTCCAGCCAGGTATACCAGGTATTGCTCACTCCGGCGAGCTGCGCCACTTCCTCGCGCCGGAGCCCCGGCGTCCGCCTGCGGGTGCCCTCCGGGAGTCCCGCCGCTGCCGGGGTGATAGCCGCGCGTCTTGCTTTCAGGAACTCCGATAATGCCTGAAGCCTGTTCTGATTGGACATTGTGCTTCAACCTGCCTTCCGGTTCGTCTGCCTGTTAGTGTGGTAGTAATTATACTAGTATAAACTACAACTTGTAATAGGATAAAGAAAATGAAAAAATGAGCTTATTCAGAATAACAGGAGGAGTACAAAATGGAACGTGTCGTGATCACAGGAATGGGCGTCATCTCTCCGCTTGGCAATACCATAGACCAGTTCTGGAGCCGCCTTACGGCAGGAGAATCGGGGATTACGCCGATTGATTCTTTTGATACCACCCGGTTCAAAACCAAGATTGCCGGCTCGGTACAGGGCTTCGACCCGGATGCAAGATTCGGGCGCAAGGAAGCCCGGAGGATGGACCGGTTCAGCCAGTTCGCGCTTGCCGCCGCAGAGGAGGCCTGGACACAATCCGGCCTGCGGCTGGAGGAGCTGGACCGGGAACGGCTGGGTGTCTATGTCGGCTCCGGCGTAGGCGGTATCCAGACACTGATGGAGCAGGGAGAACTGCTGCGTTCCCGGGGACCAGAGCGGGTAAGCCCTACCCTGATCCCGATGCTGATCTCCAATATGGCGGCAGCGATGATCAGCATCAGGCTGGGTGCACAGGGGCCGACACTCTCGCCGGTGACCGCCTGTTCCATCGGGAACACGGCCATCGGCGAAGCCTTCCGCCTGATCCGCTACGGCGGTGCCGATGTGATCGTCGCCGGAGGTGCTGAAGCGGCTGTGACCGAGATTGCCCTGGCCAGCTTCGGCAATGCGACAGCCTTATCTGCCCGCAGCGATGAGCCGCAGAGGGCCAGCCGTCCTTTTGACCGGAATAGAGACGGATTTGTGATGGCGGAGGGCGGAGCGATTGTGATCCTGGAGTCCCTCTCCCATGCCCTGCGCAGAGACGCCGTCATCTATGGCGAGGTTACCGGCTATGGCGCCAGTTCGGACGCTTATCATATGGTGGCAACCCATCCCGAGGGCATAGGCGCCTACCAGGCGATGAAGCTGGCGCTGAGCGAGGCTGGAATCGCTCCCGGAGAGGTGGATGTCATCAGCGCGCACGCGACCAGCACGATTGTCGGGGACCGTTCGGAGACTCTGGCAATCAAGAAGCTGTTCGGAGAGCAGGCTTACCGGATTCCGGTCACTGCGAACAAATCGATGACCGGACATGCACTTGGCGCAGCCGGTGGTCTGGAAGCCATTGCCTTGCTCCTAAGCCTGCAGGAAGGGCTGATCCCGCCGACGATTAATCTGGAGCAGCCGGACGAATCCTGCGACCTGGACTATGTCCCTAACGTAGCCCGCCGGGCGGAGCTGAAGATTGGAATCTCTAATTCTTTTGGCTTCGGCGGCCACAACGCGGTCATTGTACTGCGTAAATATGAAGCTTAAACCGGGCTCATTCCCGCAGCAGCCTGCTTTTCCGCAAAAAGCCCGCGTATATCAAATAGCGAATCCCCGGTATACGGAGATCCGCTATTTGTTATTGTTATGGATATACCGCGACTAGAGTTTCACGGGATCAGCTTACTTTTTCGCCGGAGATACATGGCTTCCCCAGACCGCAACACCTTCCGCTGAAAGCGCTGTGAAGGTCATCACCTGGCTTGAGGTAGCTTCATTCCATTCGCGCAGGAACACCCCGCTGTACTCCGCACCCTCCATCGTCAGCTTCGCCATATGATCATTGCTCAAGGTCCATGTGCCTGTTACTGCCCCGCTTATCGTCCCGTCTGCATTCAGCTCCATAATCTGCGACTCCGCCAGCTCAGCCGAAATCTCCTTGCCGTGATTCACAAGCTTGTATGCACCCGTCACCTCCTTGGCGGTGTACTTGCCTATCTTCTCGCCCCCGTAGCGGTGAGGCGCGACAACAGGCCAGCCCGCTTCATTCATGAACATCTGATGCACCCGGACCTCATGCTGTTCACCAAGACCCGGGAACCGGGTGTGGAAGATCAGATAATACTGCCCGCTCTTCTCATCATAGTACGCCGAATTATGTCCCGGGGAGACATACCCTGTGCCCGCTTCTGCGGCTTCTTCATCCGTGTTCACAAATTCATGATTTCCCATCAGCTTAACCCCGTAAGGCGCGTAGGCCGGATCATCGAACAGCACTCCAGGCGTACCCTGCGCGTCCAGCATAGCCTTGCCTTCCGAGTCCTCGAACGGGCCAGCCGGATGCTTGGAACGGGCGACCCGGATATTGTAGCCGCCATTCGCATCAAGCCCTCCGTAGGACAGGAACAGGTAGTAATAATCAGTCTCCGGGCTATACAGCATATACGGCCCTTCAATCCGGGCATGATTCCCCCCGAGCAGCTTCTTGCCATAGCCCTGGCCCTCCAGCGGGAAGCCCGTAGCCGGGTCCAGCTCCAGGATGAAGATCCCGCCGGAGTAGGAGCCGTAGACCATCCACAGTTTGCCGTCTTTATCAAAAAACACATCCGGGTCCACCACATTCGGCTTCTCCGTAGCATCATAGACCTCTCCGTCATCGCCTATGCCGGACATTCCCGATTTCAGAATGATGCCTTTATTCTTGTAAGGGCCTTCAATCTCATCGGCCACAGCAATGCCAAGCGCCGACAGCGGTGAATCTCCCTTACAGGCATCGTAATACATGTAGAACTTCCCGTCCGCCAGTTGAATGACATCCGGCGCCCACAGCGTATCCGACTGGGCCCAGCTAAGCGTCTCACTGAGCTCCTGGGTTACACCCGGTATGAGCACGTTATCATCCGTCACGCCGGAGGAGATCTGTGTCCACGACATCAGATCTTTGGATTTGGCCGAGGCCAGATGCGAACCGAATACGTAATACGTATCCTCTACCCTGATTACAGAGGGATCATGTACCGATACATTCCCGAACTCCGGCGGTCCTTCCGGATTCCGGCCACTGCAAGCCGACAGCAGGGATAAGGATATCAACGCCGTTAATGATCTTTTTCTCATCTCATCATAACCTCCCTATGTATACCCTTACATTTTGCTGGGCAAATGAGATTTAGTCAATAATTTTATTTATATTAGTTAGTTTAGTTTTATGTTTATATGAAATATAAGTGGGAGGAAGATCGGGCTGAAGCTTACCCTAGACCTACACCTGGGGGTTCCTGCGGATTCAGGTGCACTAGTGCTCCTCATTTACTCCCATTAGACTACATTCCGCCCATACACCTTCTTACCAGTAAATGTGTTCGGTTTTCCGAATACATTCGGCCCGTTTGCTATAGCGCCAACCCGGTTGTTGTAGATGACTGCCCTCAGCCTTCAACTGTTACTCTTCATCACAAATCGAATGCATATAATAGTTACCTAAGCCCATCACCATACAAAAAAACGCCAGGCCCATGAAGGCCTGACGCTGATCTAATTCATTAAACTTAGTATTCGCTGCTGTTGGCGAGTAGAACCGGCTCCGGGTAGGCGTTGCTCAAGACGCGGCGCTGCTTCTTCACGACATCCGGCGGCTCCACCGCTGGTGCCATCGGATGCATCAGCCAGGACTTCACCAGATGGGAGTCCGATACCTTGTACATTGGCGGCTCCTTCTCCATGTCGATCGCCATGGCATAGGTGCTGCGCAGGGCGAAGGCATCCCCCTTAGGCGGCTTGATCAGATCGGGAGGTGTGCCCGGGATAGCGGTAAGCATCGAGCCCTTGCTCTCCAGACTCGGCATGGAAGCCAGCAGGCCCCACGTGTACGGATGTCTTGGATCGTAGAAGATCTCTTCTGCAGTACCCATCTCGACGATCTGTCCGGCGTACATAACAGCTACGCGGTCAGCCATTCTTGCCACAACCCCAAGGTCATGGGTGATGAAAATAATTGCCGTATCAATCTTCTTCTGCAGGTCCTTCATCAGATCAAGAATCTGTGCCTGAATGGTTACGTCAAGCGCGGTGGTCGGCTCATCGGCAATCAGGAGCTTAGGGTTAGCGGCCAATGCCATAGCGATAACGACACGTTGGCGCATCCCGCCGCTGAATTCATGCGGATACTGCTGGAAACGGCGTTCCGGTGACGGAATCCCGACCAGATTGAGCAATTCCACACCGCGTTTGTAGGCGGCTTCCTTCGTGATATTCTCGTGCTTGAACAGCACTTCCGTAATCTGCCGGCCTACCTTCATCATCGGGTTGAGTGAAGTCATCGGATCTTGGAAGATCATTCCGATTTCTTTGCCGCGGATTTTTTGCATCTGCTTCTCACTCTTGCCGATCAGATCTTGTCCATCGAACAGAATCTGTCCACGCTTATATTCGCCCGCAGGCTGAGGAACCAGCTTCATGACGGCTTGCGAGGTTACGCTCTTACCGGAACCGGATTCGCCAACAATCGCCAGTGTCTCCCCTTTATTTACATGAAAGCTGACACCACGGATTGCTTGAACTTCTCCTCCGCGTGTTCTGAATGATATAGCCAGGTCTTTTACCTCTAAAAGGCGCTCCATCCTGTCACCCTCTCTGTTTCTTTTCAAGTATGATCTTTATTCTTAATCTCCAAAAAACACGCAATACTATTATTTTATCTATCTTTAGGGGCTTACGTCAAGATTTTTCTGAAAACGTCACCGTCAACAATCATCATCCGGGACTAGGGCGTTTCCCCTACTATGAGAATATACACGAAGAGCACATCCATAGCAAAATTCCCGGCGGTTATGCCCAATGCCAAACATCCGTCCCTTTGCCAAAGAAAGTTATCATCTGGTATGGTTATTGCAGCAATCCCTGCAACCACCGATGAAAGCGAGGTTATTAATCATATGATCATAAAACCGAGAACACGCGGGTTCATCTGCACGACTGCCCACCCGGCAGGCTGTGCACAACAGGTACAAGAGCAAGTGAACTATGTAAAGCGCCAAGAAAAATTCACCGGTCCCCGCAATGTGCTCGTTATCGGAGCTTCAACCGGGTATGGGCTTGCATCAAGAATTGCAGCAGCCTTCGGTGCAGGCGCAGCCACGATAGGTGTCTATAGACCGAGTGCAGCCAGCGAGACCCGTACCGCCTCCGCAGGCTGGTATCATTCCGCAGCGTTTGAGGAGCTGGCGCATACGGCCGGCTTGCGCTCCTACAGCGTATGTGGGGACGCTTTTGCCGCTGAGACGAAAGAACGAACCATCCAGTTGATCCGCAGCGAGCTGGGCCAGGTTGATCTTGTCATCTACAGCGTAGCTTCGGCACGCAGAACAGACCCGCAGACCGGAGCAGTGCATCACTCTGTGTTGAAGCCGATCGGCAGCACCTATACCAATACAACGGTTAATTTCCATACCGGAGAACTCAGCACTGTACAGATTGAACCAGCCACCGAAGCTGAGATCGATGATACCGTTCATGTGATGGGCGGCGAGGACTGGCAGCTATGGATTGAAGCGCTCCAGGATTCCGGTGTTCTGGCAGCAGATGCGGTCACTCTGGCCTTCTCCTACATGGGTCCAGAGCTAACACAGGCCGTCTACCGCAACGGCACCATCGGCCGGGCCAAAGACCATCTGGAAGCCACAGCCCTTCAGCTGAATGCACAATTATCACGAACGGGCGGCCGCGCCTATGTAGTAGTAAGCAAGGGTCTGGTGACCCAGTCCAGCTCGGCGATTCCTGTAGTTCCGCTATACATGGCAGTCCTCTACAAGGTCATGAAAGAGCAGGGAGTGCACGAAGGCTGCATTGAACAAGCCTACCGGCTGTATACCGGTTTCGTGTACAACCCGGAAGGAACTCCGGTTGACGCACAAGGACGGATACGGATTGATGACCATGAGATGAGCCCCGCTGTGCAGACGGAAGTGGACCGGATCTGGCCTATGTTAAGCACGGAGAATGTCTACGAATATTCCGATCTGGCCGGCTACAGACGCGAGTTCTTCCAGCTGTTCGGCTTCGAGACCGGCGGCGTTGACTATGAAGCTGATATTCATCCGGTTGTAACCATCCGCAACAGTTACTGAGGAGCAACAGGTTATGAGGCCGGATCTCATAAAGAGACCCGGCCTCATAAGTATGCTATAGTACCAGTGCTGTGAACCGTGTCCAGGATTCCGCAAGATTATCGTGCACCCAGTTAATATGATTCTCATCCTTATACTGGCGTGAGTAACATTCGATGACCAGGATCAGATCCAGATACAGGTCATATAGCTGCTTGCGCAGCAGTTCATTCCTGCTGGTGAACGCCGATCCGTATCCTTCATAGAACGCTTCCGAGCCCTCGAAATGCCGGAAATAATACTCCAGCAGCACATCGCCCCACATCGCCCGCTCCCAGTCAATAATCGATACGATTACCCCATCCTGTACAAAAAGGTTACCGCCCCACAGATCCCAGTGCACCAGCCGCGGCTGCGTCACTTCGTCCAGGGCCGGCAGATACAGCTCCAGCACCTGCTCTATTTCCTGCTGACCAGCCGGTAAACGCGCCTCCAGTCTGGCTGCATCCTGAAGCACATTCAACAGCATGGACCGAAAGGTCTCCCTCCAGGTGCGTCCGTTCCCGTCAGGCTCTTTGCCGAACAGCCCGAAGGCTAGACCTTCGATCGCATTGATTCTCCGCTGATACCGGCCCAGCTCATACTCAATGGAGTACCGCTGCTCCTCGGTGAGACTCTCCTTCACCTCGTTGTACGGCTGTCCTGCAATCTTCTCCATGAAGAAATACGGACAGGGAATCAGCTGCAGGCTATCGTCATAGCTGTACACTTCAGGCACAGGTACGCCGCCTGCCGCACGTACCAGCCGGAGAGCCTCCACCTCAGCACGCATGATATCCTTCTCATAGCTCAGAGTCTCCGTCTCCGGGTTCGGAGCCACCTTCAGAATGACAGAACGGCCATCGCTAAGCTCCAGATCATAGGCCGTATTAAAGTAGCCTGCGGTCAACTCCTTGCTGCTGGCGATCTTCACCTGTGCACCAAAGGCTGCGCCAGTCAACAGACTGAGCTGCCAGTCGTTCAACTGGACTTTAGTGAAGCTCTCCACCGGTTAGACCCACCACATCTCGGACAGCGGCTCTTCGATCAGCACCTGCTTGAGATTGTCTACGGCTTTGGAGAAGCCTTCTTCAATGGACATCAGGCCGTCTTCATGTTCGATGCTGACTACAAAGTCGTAGCCTACCAGACGCAGAGCGCTCATCATATCTGCCCAGACCTTGACATCGTGTCCGTAGCCTACGGAACGGAACTGCCAGGCGCGGTCCAGCATGTTAGCATAAGACTGCATGTCCGTCAGGCCATACTTGTTGACGTTCACCGGATCTATCACAGTATCCTTCGCATGGAAGTGATGGATCGCACCTTCACGGCCGAGAATATGAATGGCCTGTACCGGATCAATACCCTGCCACCACATATGGCTCGGGTCCAGGTTCGCCCCGATGGCCTCTCCGGCAGCTTCTCTTAATCTCAGCAGAGTAGCCGGAGTGTGTACCGAGAAGCCTCCGTGCAGCTCAAGACCGATCTTCACATCATGGGCTGTTGCGAAGGCCGCCTGCTCGGTCCAATAAGGAATGACCTTATTCTCCCACTGCCAGGCCAGAATCTCCTGGTAATCATTCGGCCAAGGGGCCACCGGCCAGTTCGGGTATTTCGCGCCTTCATGGTCTCCGGGACAGCCGGAGAAGGTATTCACTACCTTGACCCCAAGCTTCTGCGCAAGCTTCACCGTGTCCACGAACACCTCGTGATCCTTGTCCGCCAGCTCCTTCTGCGGGTGCAGCGGGTTGCCGTGGCAGCTAAGCGCACTGATGATCAAGCCGCGGGATTCAATCGCGTGCTTGAATTCCTGAAGGGCCGTTTCATTCTCCAGCAGCTCTCTGGGATTGCAATGGCTGTTGCCGGGATACCCTCCGGTACCGATCTCCACAGCCTTCAGGCCTTTGGAGACCACATAATCGAGTGCATCCTCCAGCTTGCGGCCACCGAACAACACCATAAATACTCCAAGTTTCATTTGCAGATTCCACCTCTCCTAAGATCGTATTGAAGCCTAGCTTAAGCTCCGTAAATATCGAAATTCTTAACCGTCTCATTGCGCTCTGCCGCTTCGAAGATCGCTTCAATGAGCCTTAGAACACGAAGCACCTCGGCATTCTTGACAATCGGCTCTGCCGTACCTTCGATGACAGCAGCCAGATTATCATAGAAGCTTGTGGGCATCTCTAATGCCGCAGGCAGCTCTTCCAGGACGGTCGAGCCCTCGGATGGCGGGGCCATCGTCTTGGTCAAGCCTACACCGGCACGGATCGGTGTCGGTTCGATTTTTTCCGATTCGTGGTTAGGGGCTACAATTCTGCCTCTGAGCGACCAATCTTCAATAATAGCTGTTCCCCGGGTGCCCTTCACGTACCATCTTGGCATGGTGATAAAGTTGGTGGTCCCAACCTCTACGATGGCTCTGATGCCGTTCTCGAACTGCAATACCGCATCGAACCCGTCATCCACATTGTTGCCGAGGACAAAGCTCAGACTGCTGCTGACACTGCTCACCTTGCTGTCAATCATGAACAACAGCTGATCCAGCAGATGCACGCCCCAGTCGAGCAGCATCCCGCCGCCTTGCTCCTTCACATGACGCCAGTCGCCGGGAATCCCATTGGCACCGTGTACCCGGGATTCAATCTGAAAGAGTGATCCAATCGTCCCCTGCGCATACATCTCCCTGATTACGCGGAAATCTTCATCCCAGCGTCTGTTCTGGTGCACCATCAGCACCCGTCCGGCCGCCTCCGCAGCAGCCTGCATCTCGGTGAATTCTGCCGAGGACATGGCAACCGGCTTCTCACAGACTACATGCTTGCCCGCCTGAAAGGCCTGAAGGGCAATGTCCTTGTGTACATCATTCGGTGTAGCGATCAGAACGATGTCCACAGCCGGATCTGCCAGCATTTCTTCATAGCTGGAATACGCGGTGTAGCCTGCTTCCTCAGCCAAGGCGCGCCGATTCTCCAGCAGATCGAAGGCACCGGTCACTACCACCCGGTCACTCTCTTTGATTAGTTGGGTATGGTAGCTTCCCATTCCGCCGTAACCAACGATGGCTACAGTATGTTTGATTGAACTCATGGATTCCACTCCTGTTTGTCAAATAGTCGCGTGAACCGAAAGAGGCTCTTAGTTGTCAGAACTTCCGTCGAAATAAACGGCGCGTCCGGTACGTGCTGATTCATACACTGCTTCAAGAATCTGGGTAACTACGAAGGCCTGCTCAGGCAGAACAACCGGGTCCTTGTCTTCTCTTACAGCTTCCAGCCACAGACGGGCTTCACGGTCTGCTTCATTCTCCGCAGCTCCGCTGTAGAAGGCTACACCGCCGGAGGACAGGTCCACCTTGGTCTCATACAGGCGGCCGGCACGTTCGCCGTTCAGACGCAGCCCGTCCTTCATATCCGCTCCGCCTTCCGTTCCGGCAAGCATCGTCTTGGCTTCGCCGAATTCGGATACATTCAGCGCCCAGCTCGATTCAAGTACAATTGTAGCACCGTTCTCCATCGTAATGAAGCCGAAGGCGGAATCTTCAACCTTGAATTGCTCAGGGTCCCACGGGCCGAAGGCATTCGCGGCATTCTTCTTCTGGCCCAGCTTATGGAAGGTGGAGCCTACCACCATACGCGGCTTGTAGTTATTCATCAGCCAGAGTGTCAGATCCAGCGCGTGGGTACCGATATCGATCAGCGGTCCTCCGCCCTGCTTCTCTTCATCCAGGAACACACCCCAGGTTGGAACGGCGCGGCGGCGAAGCGCGATAGCCTTGCCGTAATAGATCTCGCCCAGTTCTCCTTCTTCACACAGGCCCTTCAGATATTCACTGTCCGCACGGAAGCGGTTCTGATAAGCGATAGACAATTTCTTGCCGGTACGCTTGGCGGCATCCAGCATTTCCTTAGCCTGTGCAGTGGTCTTGGCCATCGGCTTCTCGCACAGTACATGGTTGCCGGCTTCCAGCGCAGCAACCGTAATCTCGGAATGGCTGTCATTCGGAGTGCATACATGCACGATATCGAATCCGCCTGTTGCCAGCAGCTCACGGAAATCTGTAAATACGGCAGCGCCTTCTGCTCCGTAGGTCTTGGCGGCCTCCTGGGCACGTTCTTCCACGATATCACAGAATGCCACCATTTCGGCATCCTCCTGACGGGCAAGACTTGGCATATGTTTGCCGTTTGCGATACCACCGCAACCGATAATAGCAATTTTGAGTTTGTTAGACATGAATACTTCCTCCTTGATTCGCATATGTTTTGATCCAGTTCAAGCTGTCAGTTACACTTGCCAGCGGTGAGCGGCTGCAGAAGTCCTGCTCCACCACTGCCCATTCCACACCTACTTCAGCGGCGGCTTCAATGATCGCTGCCAGATCCACTTCACCTTCGCCCAGCACCACAGTCTCCGGTGAGCCGTCTTCGTTCTTCTTCACATCCTTGAGGTGGATGATCGGCAGGCGTCCTGCGTACTTATGAATATATTCTGCCGGATCATATCCGCCATAATACACCCAGCAGGTATCCATCTCTACTTGAAGCTGTTCAGCGGGCACCGCTTCGAACAGATAATCAAACGCCGGCTGGCCGTCAACCTTCTCCGTGAATTCAAAATCATGATTATGATAAGACAGAACAGCACCGGCAGCCCGGCATTTGTCGCCGATGGTCCGCAGACCCGCCGCTACCTCCGGCCAGTTACGCTGTTCTTCTGTCAGAAAAGGCACAATGAGATTGCGGTTGCCGATCTCCAGATTGAAGCTGATCTCCTGCTCCGTATCATTCAGCATCGCATCGTATGGGCGATGCGCCCCGACAGCCACAAGCCCTGTCTCATCAAGCAGCGCCTTCACCTGTGCGGCCGTACGGCCGAAATAGTGGAAGAACTCCACCCCGCTGTAGCCCAGCTCGGCTACCTTACGTATCGTCCCCTCGAAATCCTGTTCCAGTTCTTCTCTTAGCGTGTACAGCTGAAGTCCAACCTTGAGCATTGTTAATCCCACTCCTTATATGATCCAGAGTCATCCTGTTCTTGCCGCCGCCGCACTCCCGGTTGCCTTCCTTGAAGTGCATCACCTGAACAAACGGGCTGTAAACATTGGAGAACGCCCTTCTCTCTTGGTTTCATCCACTGCTTCCAGAGTTTGTAAATGTAGCGATTAGCGCCGCAATACGGCCTTCTCCACATCATTTATATGTTTTTGACTTAGCTACATGGTAATATGAAAGCGTATATAATAAAATGAATAATATGATTAAAACATGAACAATCTGCTTATCATTTATCAGACTTGGAGGGACACATGACAACATCTGCAGCTTGCCATATTCTATCCGCCGGATTCTCCTTCCACCGCAAACCGTTCCATATGTCACGCAGCGAAGGCGTACAGTATTATCTGCTGCGGCTCCAGACCGAAGGGCGCAGCCGTACCAGGGAGAACGGAGTTATCACGACCGTTGAGAGCGGGGATCTTATGCTGTTCGCACCAAGTGACCCCTACTATTTGAGTATCGACAAGGAAGTCTATCCCGTCGGCAAGCCAAGGATCGAGAGCGGCGACTATCATATCTTTTGCAGCGGGCCATGGATTGAGGAATGGTGGAAGCGCAAGCAGCGTCCGGCCGTTCTCCGCCTGCCGATGAGCGATCATATTCTCGGCCTGTTCCGCCAGCTTGTACTGGAGCAGCGACGCTTGTCGGATTCCTCACCGGAGATCTCTTCCTGTTATCTGCAGATTCTGTGTATGGAGATTGACCGGCTGATGATTGATCAGCCCGCAATTTCACCCAAGGCCTATTTGGCTTACCGGATGAAGCAATACGTTGAGGAGCATGCCTCTTACGCCTTCCGGCTTGAGGATGTAGCCGGTTATGTCGATATTTCAGTCTCCCGTGCCGTTCATCTCTTCAAGGAAGCGTTCGGCACCACGATTGTCAAATATGTAAATGATGTGCGGCTGGATATGGCGCGGGAGAAGATTACGTTCAGCCCCATGCCGCTGGAGCATGTCTCCGAGACCTGCGGATTTGCGAACTATACCTACTTCCACCGGATCTTCCGCAGCCGCTTCGGCATGTCGCCCAAGGAGTACCGTATTCACAGCAGAGCACAGGTATAAGTATGACCAGACAGCACCCAGGCATGCAAAAGGAGCGCCATCATGGAAGATCCGCTCCTTGTGTTTGACCTTATTCAGCTGCTCCCGTTTGCCGGGTGTAACTCTGACATACTGGGAGATAGCCCCGTAATCCTGATTAAGTCTGCGGTTTCTTTCTGCACACCATGTCCCTGAGCGCTCTGCCTTAAGCAGCGCCTTCTGTGTTCTTGTTCGTGCCATAAGCGGCGACACTCCTTGTCGTTCGTAGATTCAATGCGGCTGCACTGTCCGCTTCATTTTAACACAATATCCTGACCCCTGCCCGGTACTGTTTACTATATTCATTTGTTACTGCATAACAGCCCCTTGCTTCCTTAGGTCCGGCTTGCAGTCGCACAGCTTGGTACAGTATCCTTGTAGAGCAAGCTACATACCTGTGGTCATACGACAATAATCGCAAGAATGAGGAGGAGGAGTATTATGAAGTATGATGTGCTGTATGACGGTGCCTTCGCCATGCTGAAGGTTATGCTGGAACCGGGCGAGAGCGTTAAGGCGGAGATGGGGGCGATGGTCGCCATGTCACCGAATGTGGAGCTGCGAGGCACGGTGGACGGCGGAATTATGCGCGGCCTGGGCCGCATGCTGAGCGGGGAGAAATTCTTCTTCCAGGAGCTGACCGCCACGCGCGGGCAGAGCGAGGTGCTGCTCTCACCCGGTTCCATCGGGGATGTACAGGCTATTGAGCTGGATGGATCGTACAAGCTGATCGTTCAGAAGGACGGATTCCTGGCGGGAACCCAAGGCATTCAGGTCAATACCAAGATGCAGAATCTGACCCGCGGCCTGTTCTCCGGCGAAGGCTTCTTCATTCTCGAAATCAGCGGCAGGGGAACCGTCTTCCTCTCCTCCTTCGGAGCGATTCACGCCATTAACCTCGGTCCGGGCGAAGAGATGATCATCGATAACGGACATCTGGTAGCCTGGCCGGACTATATGAATTACAAGGTGGAAAAAGCAGCCTCCGGCTGGCTGAACAGCTTAACCAGCGGAGAGGCCCTGGTCTGCCGGTTCCGCGGCGAAGGGGTTGTCCTGGTGCAGACCCGCAATCCCGGAAGCTTCGGAACGTGGATCAAATCCTTCGTACCGAACCGTCCCTAGCCTTAGCAGTCCGCAGGGTTCACATACTCATACACCAACATCAAGAAGGCGCAGGCTGATATTCAGCCCTGCGCCTTCTTGATGTTACAGGTGTTGCTTAAGAGACTGCGCGGCATTCTTTGTCGCCCTTGCAGCCGCTCTTTTGGCAGCTATTATAGGTGCCTTTGAAATCCAGGCGGTGATCAGTCACACTGAAGCCATATTCACGGGCTACCCGCGCCTCAAGCTCCACTAGCCAGTCATCCTTGATCTCCTCCAGCTTCCCGCATACATTGCAGATCAGGTGATGATGCATATGCATATGATCGTCGTCGCGCAGATCATAACGGGCCACGCCGTCGCCGAAATTCATCTTTTGCACAATATGAAGTTCACACAGCAGCTCCAAGGTACGATAGACGGTGGCAAGCCCCAAATGCGGAAACTTGCGCTTAACCAGCATATATACCTCTTCCACGCTTAAATGATCCTTCTCATTATCCAGCAGTACCCTCACTATCGCCTCACGCTGTGGTGTAAGCTTATAATGATGAGCCGCAAACTGCTGGCTGATATTTGCCACTCGGTTCACCCGGGTTCCCACCTTTCCGGAAGCAGAACAATTCCCGCAGAATAATTTAGTAATCGTTACAAGCGGAAACGGCTTTGCCGTCCTTTGTAAGGACGGTACCGTTTCAGCGAGAAATAGAAGGATAAGTTATCATGTGAAACATATAATTTCTTATATTTCGATATAAGCATAACAAACTTGCCCGTCAAAGAAAAGTCCTGACCTCAGTATACCATCACTTCACCGCCTTAGCCTCCTTCTGCTGTAATCGCACTGTGATAATTTTTCGGCCAGGACCGGGTCCGCCCATTCCGAACTGCGCGCTATCCCCATACTCTATAACAAGATCAGGTGAAACCTGTGCATGCTTATCGTTACACGAATCTGTTAAAAAGTGAGGATGATCCGGATGGCGAAAGTACAACCTAAGCAGACACAGCGGCTTGTAACCGCCCGTATACTGCGCAGTGTAGCTGCGGCCATGCTGCCGTTCTACCGGAAAATTGCCGGAAACCGCAGCTATGCCAGGCAATGGACAACCGCTATTGTCACTGCCGACCTGGACCTGATGGGCAGATTGCTCTCAAGCATTCCTGCGCTTGCGGGCGCGGAGAATTACGGAACGAACGGCATCGGTTATTTTATCTCTTTTCCTTTTCCGCTGCCGGTTGCCTTCTATACTAACGGAACGACGATTCCGCCGGGAACCACCCAGTTCACCTTCAATACAGAGGTCCACCGCAGCATTGCGCGTTCTATCCTTCCGCTCTACCGTGAGCTTGCGGTTAACCGGAGCTTCGCAGAAGCTATGGCTGCGGCCATCCGGCGCAAGGACAGCCGCGCAGTAAGGGCGATGGTGCGCAGTCTGGTGAAGACGAAGTCGCTGAAATCTGTATCTATTGAAGAAAGCGGAGTAGCGCTGCTGTTCAAAACCAGGTTCAGCAAGTACCCTTACCGCAATCTGCTGTTTCAGGAATTGATGTAGCTTGCAACCTTTTCTGATCTCATTACGTTAGAGGAGTTGATACAGGCCAAACGGCCCAAACCTAATATAGAGGTGGAATTCAGATGAGTATGAAAAAAAACACGATCGCAGCTATAACCGCAGCAACCCTCCTTTCCTTCTCTCTTGGGGGACAAATGTTTGCGGCTGGCAGCAGCTTCAAGGATATCGGCAGTATAAGCGGCAATGATAAAATCAATACGCTGAAGGAGCAAGGACGGATCAAAGGAATCTCCGATACCCAGTTTCTTCCGGGAGCAACGGTGTCCACTGCACAAGCTGTACAGTTCATCTCCGGCGGTCTCCAGCTTAGCCTGGCTGCGATTGACTTCAATAAGGCTCCCCAGGCCAGTGTGCTTTTCTCCAAAGTAAAAGACAATGCCTGGTACGCGGAAGCCTTCATCAATGCCCACTATAATGGTGTGACTATCCCTGCCGATATTGATCCGGCCAAGCCGATCTCCAAAGAGCTGTATACCAGTATGCTGGTTCAAGCCGTGGAGAAGGCCGGCAACCTGCCGATGATCAATATCGTCCCGGCCGAACTTGCAGATGCAGATGCGCTGGACCCTTCCTATCAGGGCAGCGTCCAGCGGGCGCTGAAATACAAGATCACCTCGCTTGATGCCAGCGGCAAGTTCAATCCGAAGAGTACTATCACCCGCGCTGAAGCAGCTGTTATGCTGTACAACACCCTGGACTATCTGAACTCCGTTAGCGATGGAGGCACACAGAAGTAAAGGAAAGTTGGATTCGTTCATACCGCTTTATCGCGTATGATAGATAAAAGGCTGTCCCGGAAGCCGTTACGGCTAGGGGCAGCCTTGTTTTTTTGACAGTAAATACGTAGGCTTATTATGAGGTATACATACTGCTCTCCTCCAACTGATGAATCCATTCAAAACACTGTCTCTGACAGCAGTCTGGAGATTACCGCCTTCAAGGTATGCTGTTTTTCATACACATTTGCTCCATATGCCTGCTGCGGGCACAATCTATACTGTTTTCCACATACATTTCTCCGTATGCCTGCTTGCGGGCACAATGTATGCTGTTTTCCACCTACATTTGCTCCTATGCCTCCTTGAAAGCACAATGTATGCTGTTTTCCACTTACATTAGTTCATGTAGCCACGTTCAGAAACAAAATCACTCTTCCCCACTAAGCCGGTTCAGGAATTGCAGCGCGCGCGGGTTCTTTGTCTGCTCCAGCACCTGCCGGGGGGTGCCCTGCTCCAGAATGACCCCGCCTTCCATCAGGATGATCCGGTCGGCCACATCGGCTGCGAATTTCATCTCATGGGTGACGATGACCATCGTCATGCCTTCCCGGGCCAGTTGCTTGATCACCTTCAGCACCTCGCCGACCAGCTCAGGATCAAGCGCGGAGGTCGGCTCATCGAACAGCAGCACCTCCGGCGAAGCCGCCATGGCGCGGGCTATCGCCACACGCTGCTGCTGGCCGCCGGACAGCTGATGCGGATACGCATCCGCCTTGTCAGCCAGACCCACCTTGTCCAGCAGGGTTAGCGCCTTGCTGCGCGCCTCCTCCCTGGAGCGCTTCTGCACCGTGATCTGACCCTCCATGATATTGCCGATAGCCGTCATATGCGGGAACAGATTATAGGACTGGAACACCATCCCTGTCTGCTGCCGCAGGGACAGAATGGTGCGCTGTGGAATTGCGGCGCTCGGAGTGAAATCCAGCTTAATCGTGTTCAGCATCAGACTGCCCTTGTCGGGAATCTCCAGCAGGTTGAAGCAGCGCAGCAGTGTGGTTTTGCCGGAGCCGGAAGGTCCGATAATGACCATGACCTGACCGTGTTCAACGGTGAGATCCACCCCCTTTAGCACCTCCAGCGGCCCGAAGGACTTATGTAAATCGCGGATTTCAATCATGCTTGTGCCTCCTTCACCTTAACTGGCTGAATACCGGTCCAGCCGCTTCTCCAAGTAATTCTGCAGCGCCGACAACACGGAGCAGAACAGCAGATAGAACAGCGCCGCTTCGCAATACAGCAGCAGGGGTTCATAGGATGTCGCCACAATCTGCTGGGCTTTTCTGAAAATCTCGACATAAGTAATACTCGCCGCAAGCGACGTATCCTTGACCAGGCTGATAAAAGAATTCGATAACGGCGGAACCGACACACGGGCAGCTTGAGGCAATATCACCCGGCGCAGAGCCTGCTTCCGGCTCATCCCCACTGAGAACGCGGCTTCCCACTGGCCTTTGTGGATCGACAGGATAGCGGCCCGGACAATCTCCGAGGAGTAGGCCCCGACACTGAGCGTGAACCCGATGACAGCGGCGATGAACGGATCAAGCACGATCCCGGCTGCCGGCAATCCATAGAAAATAATAAACAGCTGCACCAGCAGCGGCGTACCCCGGATCACCCAGACATAGAACCTGGCGATCAGCCTTGGAAGTCTCCAGGAGGACAGCCGGGCAAGTGCGGTAACCACCGCCAGCAGTAGACCGAGAATAAAGGATACCCCCGCAAGCGGAAGGGTAAAAGCCACCCCGGCTTTGAACAGAGGCAGCAGAGAATCGAGAAAAATTTGTATTTGGCGGTCATCCATCATTCTGATACCCTTCCTGGACATACAGAGTGGGGGCTTCCGGCCCCACCCTGCACCCATTCGTTATTTGACAATGCCTGATCAGCGCGTGGTTTTATTTCGATACATCTGCGCCGAAGTACTTCTCGGAGATCTTCAGGTAGGTTCCGTCACTCTTCATAGCGGTGAGCGCTTCGTTCACCGCCTGCACCAGCTCGTCATTTCCCTTCAGGAAGACTGCGGCACTATGCGAGCCTTCGGCAATCTCATCGACCTTCTTGATCTTGATATCCGGCTTCTGCTTCTTCAGATCAAGGAAGGACAAGCCGTCATTGACGGTGGCGTCGATCCGGTCGGAGGTCAGCAGATCAATCGCCTGATTGAAGCCCTCGGTAGAGACGATCTCGGCACCGTTGTCCGTGGCAATTTTGCCGAGGTTGCTGGTGAGGGACTGGCCGGCTTTTTTACCCTTCAGATCGGCGAAGGTCTTGATATCCTGATTATCCTCCGGCACGATCAGCACCGCCTTGGACACAATATACGGATCGGAGAAATCATATTTCACTTTGCGCTCATCGGTGATGGAGACTTCATTGAAGATCACATCGAAGCGCTTCGCATCCATCCCGGCAAAAATTCCGTCCCACTGTGTCTCAATGAACTCCGGCTTCACACCCAGACGCTTGGTCACTTCTTCGGCAATCTCGACATCGAAGCCCGTCAGCTTGCCGTCCGCATCATGGAAGGTGAACGGTGCGTAGGTTCCTTCGGTTCCGATGCGCAGCTTGCCGCTGGCTTTGACGGCCTCCAGACTGTTCTGCTCCCCGGAAGCTGCCCCTTCTGTAGCCGCTGCCGTGGGTTCAGTACCCGTATTGCCTCCCGTTGCTGTATTGCCCGTATTGTTGTTTCCGCAAGCCGCAGCCGTGACCATGGTCAGGAGCAGCACAATAGTTAGACTAAGTTTTTTCATTCGATGAATCCCCTCTCGTATCTTCTCTTTAGGTTCCGTAATTACCGGCAAAATGAATCGTAACACCGGGGTGTGACCTGCGTCAATACCTTTTTCCGATTATATTCATCGGATTTGTAATATATTAATTTTCCATAGGTTAGCTTGCCCCAAATTCTGCTGCAGCATCAGGATTCTGAGGAGATTTCCCAAGTATAAACAGGCAAAAACAGCGATCCTCCGATAAATGGAGAATCGCTGTTCTGTTAATGCTATAATCCCTGCTTCCTCAAACTATCCGTGCATGATTTCCGGCGCCGCCTTGTCCTTGGAACGCTCAGTTCCCGAATGACGGCCCCGGCGCAGCAGCAGTCCCAGCACCGCACCGCCAAGCGCGACAAACATCATAATGTGGAACGTGTCCGCGAAGCCCTGCGACAATACGGTTTGCTTGGCCAGCAGCAGCGCTTCCTGTGAAGCGCCAGCGGTACTCTTCCCGGCAGCGGCAGCGGCCTCCTGCATCTCGACCCCGCGCGCCGTTGTTCTGGCAGTCAGAATCGTAACCAGTGTCGAGACGGCCAGCGAGGTAATAACCTGCTGCATGGAGTTAGTCAGCGAGGTGACCCGGTTCACCAGCTGGCTTGGCGCCTTGTTGAGCAGATGCGTGTTCATCGGCATCATCATCATGCCCATTCCGGCCCCGCACATGATCAGCGGAAGAATCAGGTCACGGCTCTCCGTAGTTAGATCTACATGGGAATACTGGAATAACGCGCCGGAGACCAGACTGAGACCGCAGACCACGAGCCAGCGGACGCCGATCCGGTCGAACAGTATCCCGGCAACCGGCATCATCAGTCCGGAAGCGATGGCTTGCGGCAGCAGCGTCAGACCGGTATCGAATGCGCCGAAGCCGCGGGCCTGCTGCAGAAATTGCGGGAGCAGGAATAACGCGCCGTATAAGCCGAACTGGGCAATCCACTGGACAATGATTCCTGTCGTGAAATCAACGGATTTCAGAATCCGCAGCTCCAGCAGCGGTGTCTTGGAGCGCAGTTCTGCGATGACAAAAGCGATCAGAGCCACAGCGCCCAGCAGCAGCCCGATCAGCGTCTTCTCAGAGGTCCAGCTCTGCGCACCCTGGCTGACCCCGTAAGTGAGCGAAGCAAACGCCAGCGGTCCAAGGACCATACCGAGCTTATCCATGCCGGGCACACTGTTCTTCGCCGCATTCGGCAGCTTACGCAGGCCGATCAGCACACAGATGATGCCAATCGGGATATTGATCAGGAAGATCCAACGCCAGGAATGGTACTCAACCAGCCAGCCCGACAATACCGGACCAATGGCCGGAGCAAACAGAACAGGAATGCCCATAATCCCCATGACTACGCCAACCTTACTTTTGGGAGCCAGTCTGTACACATAGGCCATTCCGACAGGAAGCACACAACCGCCGCCCAGTCCCTGAATGACCCGGAACACAATCAGCCATTCGGCGCTGCTTGGCGTAGCGCACAGAATCGAGCCTATCGTAAACACAATTACCGCCGTCAGGAAGACCGTCTTGGCCCCGAACCGGTCCGACAGCCAGCCTGACAGTGGGATAACGGAAGCCTGAGCCAGCATATATCCGGTAACTACCCACTGCAGCGTGTGCAGGTCCGTCTTGAAATCCACCACCAGTCTGGACAACGCCACATTCATCGCCGTACTGTCCAGCACAACCATAAATACACCGGCAATAATGGCCAGCAGCGGAACCAGAATGCTGGACAGCCGGAAATCCGCTTCCTGCTTCAAGGTCTGATCCATCTCTCTTCTCCTCCTGAGCTGTCCGCGTGCTACATTGACCTGCGGGCAGATTGTTCTATATAATGAGTGAACGGACAACTGTCCGTAAGTGCAATTCATAGTCTACGGACAATTGTCCGTTGTGTCAATTCTTTTATTTGTTTTTCTGTAAACCGCTGATTTATTTCTGAAAGGGGCCCTCATGAACAAGCCAAAAACCGATGCTGCACAGCTCCCCCCGGCAGCTCCGCAAGCTATAGAATCCGTTCCGTCCGAGTCCGCCGATCCTTATGTACAGCGAATTCTTGAAGCTGCCCGCCAGTTGTTCACCGAGAGCGGACTTGAGGCGGTCAGCATGTACAGCATTGCCAAGCGGGCAGGCATAGGGCAAGGCTCGCTGTACCGCCGCTTCACGGACAAGGGCGAGATCTGTTCTGCGCTGCTGAAGGGCAGTGCGGACCAATTCCTGTCCGGGCTGGAGCAGCAGGTGGCTGCGGGTGCCGGTGAAGCCCCGGCCCTCGCGCAGCTGCAGCGCAGCATTGAGCAGATTGCCGATTTCATTGAGCAATATGCCGAGCTGCTGAATATGATCAAGGCCGAGTTCACCGGCAAGAAGCAGCTCACGCAGTTTGAGCATCCTTTTTTTCAGCGGCTGGGGGTGATCATGACGGAGCTGCTGCAGCGCGCTGCGGCGGGCGGAGAGATCATTGATATCGATCCGGGCTTCGCGGCCACGGCCTTAATCTCTGTCCTCAGCCCCGATCTGTACCTGTATGAACAGAAGCGGAACGACGCCTCCAAGCTGGACATCTCCCGCGGCATTGTTGCCCTGTTCGTGACCGGTCTCTCCAGGCGCTGACCCTCCGCTTCTTTACAAGAGGGAAATTTGTGGTATATTAATTAGCAATTACGAATTCAATAGACCTGTTATTTCACTAGGGGAGTCGGCCGACTGAGACGGAGCTTAAGCTCCGGACCCTTTGAACCTGATCTGGATCATACCAGCGGAGGGAAGTGGAGCTGAATGTACCCGTGATTCTCGCGTCATCACCGCAGCTGAGCGTACCTTCCGCCCCATTCATTTCCTCCGGGAATGAATGGGGCTTTTTGACGTTTGTACAGCGTTTAATCAACATCCGGGGGAGGTTTCGTACACAGCAATGATCAACATTAGCAATCTATCCTACGCCTTCGGGTCCGGTCCGTCCCGGACATCCGTGTTCTCAGGGCTGTCCATGCAGGTACGCCGGGGCGAATTCGTCTCTGTCGTGGGCGGCAGCGGGTGCGGCAAAAGCACCCTGTTCAAAATCATCGTCGGCCTGCTGGAGCCCGGCAGCGGCAGCCTTACGCTGAACGGAACAGCATCGGCAACAGCAGCGGAAAGGCTGGGCACCGTGGCCTATATGCCGCAGCAGGATCTCCTGCTGCCTTGGCGGACCGTATTGGGCAATTGTCTATTGCCCTGGGAACTGAAGCGCAGCCGTCCCTGGGCGGCGGCCGTTGACGAGATCCGCACTATGCTGCACCGCTTCGGCCTTGCCGGAACCGAAGAGGCTTATCCGCAGGAGCTGTCCGGCGGGATGCGCCAGCGCGTGGCGGTCCTCCGCACCGTGGCGGCAGGGAATGAGCTGCTGCTGCTCGATGAGCCGTTCGGGGCGCTCGATGCCATTACCAAGCGCTCGCTTCAGCGCTGGCTGCTGGAGCTGTGGACGGAGCTCGACAAGACGGTACTGTTCATCACCCATGACCTGGAGGAGGCGCTGCTGCTCAGTGACAGGATCTACCTGATGACTGGCAGCGGCGGCCAAGGCGGCAGCAGCATGCAGGAATTCACTGCCAATCTCCCCCGTCCGCGCCATCAGAGTCTGAACTATGAACCGCAGTTCGCTGCCCTGCGCCAGGAATTGGAGTTGATGTTATATGAGAACCGGCTCTCCTAGAAGGCTGCTCCAGCATTACGGTCCGGCTGCCCTGCTCGCCGTGTTGACGCTGTCGGTCTGGGAGACCGTAGCCCGGCTGGGCCTGGTTCCTCCCTTCATCCTTCCGGCTCCGTCTGCGGTGTGGATGGCATTGATGGAAGATCAACATCTAATGTTCGGGGTACATCTGCCCGCCACACTGCTTGAAGTACTCACAGGCTTCGTATTGTCCGTTATCTGCGGCAGCCTGCTGGGAACAGCCATGCACCTGTTCAGTCCGCTGGCCAAGGCGCTGTACCCGCTGCTGATTATCAGCCAGACGATTCCGTTAATTGCACTCTCCCCACTGTTTATTATGTGGTTCGGCTATACCTTATGGAGTAAGGTTGCCGTTGTCTTCCTGACCGCGTTCTTCCCGGTGGTCATCGGCGCTTATGACGGGTTGTCCAAGAACACGGATGCCTACCGGGAGCTGCTGCTGACGTATGGCGCGAACCGCTGGCAGATTCTCGGGAAGGTGGGCGTTCCGCTGGCTCTGCCCTCTTTTTTCTCCGGACTGAAGCTGTCGGCTGTGTACTGTGTCATCGGTGCAACCATCGGAGAATGGCTTGGGGGCAGCCAGGGGCTGGGCTATTTCAGCCGCAGAATGGCAGGGAATCTGCAGAGTGCCAAGATGTTCGCCGCTGTTGTCTTGTTATCCGTGCTCGGTATCCTGCTGTTCCTGGCGGTCGCCGTGCTGGAGAAGATTATTCTGAAGAAAAGAGGACGTTATTCATGACTACTACCCGCTATCCGCGTTATTTTCCTAATGGAAAATCAAGGCCTGCCAAGCTGCTGCTAACCGCTCTGCTGCTCTGTATGCTGCCTGTCCTGGCGGCATGCGCCAATACGAACAGTCCGGCGGCCTCCGGCTCCCTTGCGGGTACACCCGCAACCTCTGAGGCAGGGACTGAGGGTGCCGCCCACAAGCTGACGATTATGCTCGACTGGTATCCCAATGCTGTCCACTCCTTTTTATATGCGGCACAGGCTGAAGGTTATTTTGCAGAGGAGGGTCTGGAGGTTGAGATTCAGATGCCGGCCGATACCAATGATGCGCTGAAGCTAGTTGCGGCGGGGAAGGTAGATCTCGCACTCAGCTATCAGCCGCAGGTGCTGATGGCACGGGGTGAGCAGATTCCAGTCAAGTCGATCGCCGCTCTGGTGCGCCACCCGCTGAATCATCTCATGGTAGCCGCAGACAGCGGCATCACCCGCCCTGGAGAGTTGTCCGGCAAGCAAGCCGGATATTCCTCCGTTCCGTTATATGAGGCCATGCTGAATACGATGGTTGAAAATGACGGCGGTGATCCCTCCTCACTCAAGCTGATTGATGTCGGCTATGAGCTGATTCCCGCGCTCTCCACGGGACGGGTGGATGGAATTATGGGCGGGTTCATCAACCATGAGCAGCTGATTCTGGAGCAGGAGGGCCATCCGGTCCGCTCCTTCAATCCCGTGGATTACGGGGTTCCAGATTATTATGAGCTGGTGCTGGCGGCCAGTGAGCAGGGACTGCAGGATGCACAGGGCTATTATCATAAATTCGTGAATGCGATCCGAAAAGGCCAGAAGTATGTAGCGGATCACCCGGATGAAGCGCTGAAGCTGCTGCTTGCGCATCAGGAGGCTACCGCTCCGCTGGATGAAGCCATCGAGCGGCGGAGCCTTGCGATTCTGCTCCCGCTGATGGATGCCGGTTCCCAGCCCTTCGGCTACCAGGACAGCGATTCGTGGGAGAAGGTAAACCAGTGGCTGAGCGGGAACGGGCTGCTGGCCGGAGCAGTGGATGTTAAGAATGCTTTTATTAATTTCTAAAATGGTGCGGCCGAAAGTCCAAATGTTCAGCGCAGCGACGACCATGCTTCGCGTTCTAATACTAAGTTCGTCTTATTAACCCCTCATCACCATTACATCTTTCAGGAGGAATTCAAATGTCTTATCTGTCCAAAGTCCGCCAGGCGAACCCGCTGGTGCATAATATCACGAATATCGTAGTCGCTAATTTCACTGCGAACGGGCTGCTGGCTCTGGGAGCCTCGCCGTTCATGGCTGATGCCATTGAAGAAGTAGCGAATGTCGCCGCCATGTCCGGGGCGGTTGTGCTGAACATCGGCACATTGAATGAAGCCGCCATCGCTTCCATGCTCCAGGCCGGGAAGGCGGCGAACCGCCACCATGTGCCGCTCGTGCTTGACCCCGTTGGAGCAGGGGCTACCGCCTACCGCACTGACGTTACGGCGGGGCTGCTCAGTGAGCTTCAGCTTACCGCGCTGCGCGGCAATGTGGCCGAGGTTGCCAATGTGGCCGGGGTGAGCTGGGCCAGCAAGGGCGTGGATGCCGGGGCAGGTGAAGGCGATGTAGTTGCGCTGGCGAATAAGGCGGCACGGAAGCTGAACTGTGTCGTGATCATCACCGGCAAGGAGGACATCATTACTGACGGCAAGCGTACGTATATCGCCAGTAACGGCCACCCTATCCTGACCCGGGTGACCGGAACCGGCTGCCTGCTCAGTGCGGTGGTCGGCGCATTTCTTGCAGTTAGCGGAGGGGAAGCCCTGGAGGCTGCTGCCGAGGCCCTCTCCTTCTACGGCGTGGCAGCAGAGCTTGCGGCCGAAGCGGCTGAAGCCCAGGGTCCCGGCAGCTTCCAGATCGAGTTCCTGAATCAATTATCGCTGGTGACCCCGGACCAATACAGCAGCCGTTCACGGCTGAAGCTGCTCGAAGCCTAAACCGTACACCCCCAAAGGAGAGAATACGATGACTAGCATACGTAAAGCGTTGACCATTGCCGGTTCTGACAGCGGCGGCGGGGCTGGCATTCAGGCGGATTTGAAGACTTTTCAGGAGCTGGGAGTGTACGGCATGTCAGCACTTACAGCACTCACCGCACAGAATACACTAGGCGTACAAGGCGTCTATCCGGTGGAGCCGGAGACCGTTGCCGCACAGCTCGATTCGATCGGCAGTGATCTTCCGCCGGATGCCGTTAAGACGGGGATGCTGTTCAGCAGTGAGATTATCCGCGTGGTTGCCAGTAAAGTTCAGCAATACCGCTGGCAGCAGCGGCTGGTGATCGATCCTGTAATGGTCGCCAAGGGCGGCTCACAGCTGCTGCTGCAGGAGGCTGTGCAGGCGCTGATTACAAGCCTGCTTCCACTCTCGCTTGCCATTACACCCAATCTTCCTGAAGCAGAGATGCTGACCGGTATGAAGATTCACGGGCGGGAAGACCGGGAGAAGGCGGCAAGGCTGCTTCATCAGATGGGACCCGAATATATTATCTTGAAGGGCGGACATGACTTGTCAGGGGATGAGGCGGTCGATCTGCTCTATGACGGACGGGAATTCCAGTATATGTCCAGCCCGCGGATTATAACTAAGCATACCCATGGGACCGGCTGCACCTTCTCCGCTGCGGTAACGGCAGGGCTTGCCCTCGGCCGCTCCATGCCTGAAGCGGTGCATACTGCCAAGGCCTTCATTCAAGCAGCGATTGAGGATAGTCTGAATATCGGGTCCGGGCAGGGGCCGACGAATCATTTTGCTTACGGGAGCCGGATGAGATCAAGGGGGATAACGCTATGACACGGATACACAGTGAGGATATGCGCAGACTGCTGAAGCTGTACTTCATTATGGGCAGTGTGAACTGCCGCCAATCTCCGGAGGACACTCTAACCGCTGCCGCCGCCGGGGGGATCACTCTCTTCCAGTTCCGGGAAAAAGGTCCCTCTGCGCTCAAGGGTGCCGCGCTGTTAGAGCTGGCCCAGCAGCTCCGGCAGATATGCCGGGCCTATAACCTACCGTTCATCGTGAATGATGATCTGGAACTTGCCGCAGCGCTGGATGCCGACGGCATACATGTCGGCCAGGATGACCTCCCTGCCCGGCTGATCCGGGAACAACTCGGTGAGCATAAGATTATCGGAGTGTCCGCGCACAATCTGACAGAAGCCCGGCAGGCAATCACGGACGGCGCCGATTATCTCGGAGTCGGTCCCGTCTACCCTACTACATCCAAGGATGATGCCCAGGCTGTGCGGGGGACTACGGTCATTGAAGAGCTAAGACGAAGCGGCCTGAGTATTCCTGTGGTGGGAATCGGCGGCATCACCCTGGAGAACGCCTCACCAGTGATCCGGGCCGGTGCGGATGGACTCTCCATCATCTCGGCCATTGCCGGAGCTGATGATATACGCGAAACCGCGCGGAGGTTCGCGCAGCTCGTCACTGCTCCTTCACTTTAGACCAGGCACACTGCGGGTGGTACGATGTTGATGCTCAAGCCGCGCATAGGATGTACTTCACTTTTCCACCCGTCTCATTGTGGCGACATATAACATTAACCAGGGCGCACACACATTGTGTTCGGTTTTCCGATTACATTTGGCTTACGCTCCCCCCTCTGTCCCCGCGTAATCTGCCCATAAGAATAGTAGAATAGAAGTGTCCGTCTGCCAGCCGCTTGTCTCTGCGCAAGACACCTTCGGCCTCGAAACCAAGGCTCTCATAGAGCCGGATGGCTTTGTCATTCCGCTCCAGGACCTTCAAGCTCAGCTTCTCCAAGCTTATGGCATCCGCCCAGCTGATAGATTGCTCCAGCAAGCTCCGGCCGATTCCGAATCCCCAGTACTCCTGCAGCACTCCGACCCCGAATTCAGCCTGATGAGCCAGCCTGCGGAGCAGGCTTCCTTCACATCTGGCAAAGCCCGCCAGCCTATCCTCAACCTCGGCCACCAGGAACAGGTTCGTGCTGCTGGCTGTATCTGCCGCTATAAGCGAGCGGAATCCCTCCGGGTCGATGAACCCTTCCCCCTGGACGCGGTCTAAATTCTCCGTCTCCCCGTCTACCTTCAGCCTCAGTGCAGACAGCTGCCCGGCATCCTGCGGCACGGCGGATCTCACCGTGTAACGGAGCCCTTTATTCTCATATCCCTGAGCATCTATAATCATTCTCTCACTCCTTCTCTGCTCCGCCGGCATCCATTCATTCCGGTTGACTCCAGCTTACCCAGTTTAGCATTTACATCCGGAAAATCCAGGCGTATAATGCCCATGACAGAACCGGTACCGGATTTTTTTTACATATATAGTGTTCTACCAATTCAAGCAAAGCTGGTGATCCCTATTGTCGAGAGGCTTCAGAGCCATAGGACCCGGAGGATTCGGGCATGGCAAATTAAAGTTCGATGAGGAGGGGGCGAAGCCGAATATATCCAGAGCACTGCTGCTTCGTATCCTTAACTATTTCCTGCCCTACTGGAAGCAGACGCTGCTGGTGATGACCGTGTTGTGTATATCCGCAGTGCTGGGGCTGCTCCCTCCTATCCTGATTCAGCAGATCATTGACCGGGCACTCCCGGAGAAAAATCTGCAGCTGCTCACCCTGCTCGTTGCCGCCTCGCTGGCTACAACAGTTGTGTCTGGACTGCTGGGCGTGCTGCAGAATTATTTGAACTCTTTTATCTCCCAGCAGATTGTCCATGATATGAAAAACCAGATGTACCGCCATCTGCAGGGCATGCCGCTGCAGTTCTATTCGGGCGTCAAGCAAGGCGAGGTGATCACCCGGATGACCAGCGACATTGCCGGGATTCAAGGGGTGTTCAACAGCACCATCGTCAATTGTGCCAGCAATCTGTTCATTCTGGTCTCCACAGCGGTCACTCTGTTCATCATGAACTGGAAGCTGGCGCTGCTCGGTATTCTGGTCGTTCCCCTGTTCATCGTACCCACCCGCAAAATGGGCAATGTGCGCTGGAAGCTGGCCAAAGAGACCCAGGAAAAGATCTCGGAGCAGAATCAGATTATTGAGGAGACGCTCAGCCTCAGCGGATATATGCTCATGAAGCTGTTCACCAGAGAGGACACCGCACTGACCAGCTTCCGAACCGTAAACGCTCAGGCAACACGGCTGCAGATCCGCGAATCCATGGCCGGCCGCTGGTTCATGCTGGTCCTCACCACCTTCACCAGTATCGGGCCGATGCTGATTTATCTGTACGGGGGTTATTTATTCATCCAGGGAGAGCTGAGCATCGGAGCGATTATCACTTTTGTCGCCCTGCTGGGCAGATTATATAGTCCTGTTTTGCAGATGACCAATCTCTACGTGGATGTGAACCGTTCAGTGGCGCTGTTTGAGCGGATTTTTGACTATTTCGATATGGACCCGCTGATTGTAGATGCTCCGCTGGCTCGGCCCAGCCGCGTTGAGGGGGAGGACATTGTCTTCGAGCAGGTGAATTTCGCCTACCAACCGGACAAGCCCGCTTTGCAGGGAATCTCCTTCACGGCAGCCGCCGGATCACTGACCGCCCTGGTAGGACCCAGCGGAGCAGGCAAAACCACCATTACGAACCTGATTCCACGGCTCTATGAGCTTGATTCGGGCGTTATCCGTATCGGCGGCAAGGACATCCGCGAGTTCACACTGCATTCGCTTCGCTCGCAGATCGGCCTCGTCACCCAGGACACCTACCTGTTCAACGGGACGATCCGCGAGAATCTGTTATATGCTAACGCTAAAGCTACGGATGCCGAGCTGACAGCCGCCTGCGAAGCCGCCTATATTCATGATTTCATTATGAAGCTTCCTGAGGGCTATAGCACGGTTGTCGGTAACCGGGGCATTAAGCTGTCCGGCGGTGAGAAGCAGCGGATATCCATCGCGCGCGTGCTGCTCAAGAATCCGCCCGTCATCATTATGGATGAAGCCACCTCATCGCTGGACACGGTATCGGAATATTATATCCAGCAAGCCATGCATGAACTGCTGCAGGGCAAGACCAGCATTGTTATCGCCCACCGTCTCTCCACGATCATGGCAGCCGACAACATTTTGGTTGTTCAGGACGGCAGAATTGTAGAGTCGGGGCCGCATACTTCCCTGCTGGCAGAGGATGGGGTATACCAGGATCTGTACAACAAGCAGTTTCAGCGGGAACGTTCATAGGCCAATAGGCACGAAGCCTTAATGAGAAAGGGATTCCCGGAGCAGCATCACCTGCCCCGGGAATCCCTTCTATGGTTGTTCGAGATCAGTCTGGTTTCGCAGTCCGCAGCGGCTTCAGCTTGTCCATCCAGCCGCTGATTTGTTCAGCGGTCTCCGTGCTCCGCAGCAGCTTCTGGTATTCGTCTACATAACCGCCGTCACCGGCACGCTGCCCGGCCCACTCATGGAACTCTTCGAACCGCGTCAGCGCAACACCGCGCTTGCCGAGAATCAGGTAGGCATTCAGCAGCTGCTCTAACGTCTGCTCGGACGGATTATTTTTATACTCCTGCTCACTGGACTGAAGCTGCTCGTCCGCATACTGCTTGGTAAGTAGCTTATCGGGCACATAATTCATCCCTTCCAGCTGATAGATGCCCATTAACGCCGGACCCAGAGGGGATTGACCCGGATAGGGGCTGGCCAGCAGATCCTCGCTTCCGTCCTGATCCACATCCTCATACTTCACGCTGAACAGATCATTAACGGTTACCTGAATTACGCCGTCAATCTCCTCGACCACAATAGAGGCGTACTGGGGACGATTGTCCATCAGACTGAACAAGAAGGTATTCCGGTTGTTCTGCACAACCGCCTCGGCCCAGAGCTGCTCCTCCTCATTCCAAATCTCGCCGCCTTCTATGGTAAGCCCGGCCTTTTTGCTGTCAAAGACCATCTTGCCCTCTTTCACAATGGCGAACTGTGTATAGTTGAATTCTCCCTTGTTCCAGTAATACACCTGAAAAATCTGCCCGTTCAACTGAACCGCATCCATATGTACGAATCCCGAGTACTCATCCGATATCTCCGGGGACACTTCAGCGAGCGCTGCGGCAGCCGCGTCCTCCTCCGGATGTCCTCCAGGTACTGCTGAGAGATCTGCTGCCTGGGATGCGGCTGGCGCTGCGGACGGACCCGCTGATCCGCCATCCCCGGTGCTTGAGCACCCCGCTATGATTGCTAATGCTATCAATAAGCTTATAATCCGCATGTGATCCTCCTAAATGTAGTGTTGTAGTGAGTTCCGGCTAACCATCCAGTCTTGCATGGAGCTCCGCCAGCTCTTCCTCGCTCAGCCGCCTCCACTCTCCGCGCGGCAGGCCGCTGAGCGTGATATGCATAATCCGTATCCGCTCCAGGCGGAGCACCCGGTAGCCCAGCGCCTTGCACATCCGGCGGATCTGCAGATTCAGCCCCTGAGTCAGGATGATCATGAACTCGTTGTCCGAGATCCGCCGCGTGTGGCACGGCTTGGTCCGGGTCTCCAGAATATCTACACCCGCAGACATCTCCGCCAAAAAATGTCCGGTGACCGGCTTGTCCACCGTCACCCTGTACTCCTTCTCATGACTATGCTCGGCGCGCATCATCCGGTTGACAATCGACCCGTCATTCGTCAGGAGAATCAGCCCTTCCGAGTGCTTATCCAGTCTGCCGACGGCAAAGATCCGGGTAGGGTAATCGATGTAATCCACAATATTCCCTTCCACATGCCGGGCGGCTGTACAGGTAATCCCTACCGGCTTATTCAGCGCCAGATATACACGTTCCTCCTGGTCTGGTATCACAGTCATTCCGTCTACAGCCACCGTATCTCCAGGCTCCACACTTGTTCCAGGCGCACAGACCTTCCCGTTAACCGTGATCCTTCCAGCGGCAATCAGCCGGTTCGTCTCTCTGCGAGGATAGAGGCCGGTCTCACTGATATATTTGTTAATTCTCATGAAGTACCCGCTTTCAGGTCCTACATATGAAAGAACACCTGATTCACATACCCATCAGATGTTGCCTCCAACCTATAACCCTTATATTTAGTAATCCTCAAGGGGCATCTTGCCCGCTTATTTAGCGCCTCCGGCTTTGTTGCTGCTGCCGCCTTTAACCGGCTTGGCTCCATTGGTACCTTGGCTTCCGGGAGGGCCGCTTCTGGCCGGCTTCACGGGTTTTGCCGTCTTGTTCCAGCGGGTCCAGCCCTTGCTGCCTGTTCCTCTGCCTGTACCGCCGCCTTTACTTTTTGCCACAATATCACTCCGTCAATATTCAGTTTTCGTCAACCATTACTCTATCTTACCATTATTTCGGCCGGATTGTCAGGTCCAACTGCAAACAGCCTGCGCGGAGAGCATCCGGCAGGCTGCATGACGGGAATCTATAAGGGCCTGGAGTTACTTATTTGGGCTGAATATATCCTTCGGCCTTAAGCAATTCGGCGATCAGTACCGCACCGCCGGCGGCGCCTCTTACCGTGTTGTGGGACAGGCTGACGAATTTGTAATCGTACAGTGAGTCTTCGCGCAGACGTCCGGCGGAGATGCCCATGCCGTTCTCAATGTCACGGTCCAGACGGGTCTGCGGACGGTTCTCTTCCTCAAAATACGTGATGAACTGCTTCGGAGCGCTCGGCAGACCGAGCTGCTGCGGACGCCCCTGGAAGCTGTTCCAGCGTTCCAGAATCTCTTCGCGGGAAGGCTTCTGCTCAAAGGAGGCAAAGACAGCCGCCATATGACCGTCAGCGACAGGTACACGAATGCACTGTGTAGTGATTACCGGCTGCTCGCTTGGAACGATGCCTTCACTGGTTACCTTACCCCAGATCCGCAGCGGCTCTTGCTCGCTCTTCTCTTCTTCCCCGCCAATGAAAGGAATCACGTTATCCACCATATCCGGCCAGTCAGTGAAGGTCTTGCCTGCACCCGAAATCGCCTGATAAGTCGTGACAACCACCTTGGAAGGCTTGAAATCATGTAGCGCATTCAGGGTAGGCATATAGCTCTGAATGGAACAGTTCGGTTTCACGGCGATGAAGCCGGTCTCGGTCCCCAGACGCTTGCGCTGCTGGGCAATGACCTCCAGATGCTCCGGGTTGATCTCGGGAATCACCATCGGAACATCCGGTGTCCAGCGGTGCGCCGAGTTGTTGGAGATCACCGGCGTTCCGGTCCGCGCATAAGCCTCTTCCAGCGCCTTGATCTCTTCCTTTTTCATATCTACAGCGCAGAAGATCAGATCCACATCCGCAGCCACTTCCTCCACCTTGGAGGCGTCTTGAACCATAATGCCCTTGACGGCTTCGGGCATAGGGGTGGACAGCTTCCATCTTCCTTGAACAGACTCCTCATAGGACTTGCCGGCCGAATTCGCGCTTGCCGCAATCGCCGTTACCTGAAACCATGGATGATTCTCCAGAAGTGCAATGAAACGCTGGCCGACCATACCGGTGCCGCCAACAATACCCGCTCTGAGCTTCCTCGACATAGAAATTCATTTCCTTTCAAGCTGCACCTAGCAAAAGGCGCTTTTTAATAACCGATTATAAAGGATAGCGGCATGTTACACAATATGTGATTGTAAAGTAAGTGTTTCCTCTTCATTATAAATTATCGAGTCATCCCCAGCCGTTTGGCCAATTCACCCAGCTCCTGGCCCTTCAGCGCCCCTTCCACCAGGACAGGCAGCAAGGCCGGAGTACAGGCGAAGCAAGGGGTTCCGTCACGGGCGAGCTGGGAGGCCAGCCGTTCATCATAGGAGGGTTTGCCTTCATCGGACAGTGCCAGCAGCGTCATAGTCCGCACCCCGGATTCCCGCAGCTCGCGCATCCGCCGGACCAGCCCGGCCTGATTGCCGTTCTCATACAGGTCCGATACGATGATGAACAGCGTCTTCTTCGGCTCCTCGATGAACTGCTCGCAATATTTGACCGACTTATGGATATCCGTGCCACCCCCGAGCTGGATGCCGAAGAGCATATCCACAGGATCATTCGCACATTGCTCCGTCAAGTCTACCACTTCGGTGTCAAAAGCAACGACACGCGTGTTCAGCGCCGGAATGCTGGCGAAGATCGAACCGATCACCGAAGCCCAGATCACAGAGCTGGCCATCGAACCGCTCTGGTCAATATCCACGATGACCGTCCATTCCTTGCTGCGGCGGGCACGGTCGAAGTAGAAGAAGCGCTCGGGGATAATCATCCGCCGCTCTGCATCGTAGTGCTTCAGATTGCGCTCGATCGTCCGTTTCCAGTCCAGTCCGCTGAGCGAAGGCAGCGGGGAATGCTGCCGCTTGTTAAGTGCTCCGGTCACTGCACGGCGGATATCGGTCTCCAGCAGCTTGACCAGCTCATCCACGAGCGCCTGGACCAGCATTCTTGCCGTTTCCTTGGTTTTCTCCGGGATTTTGCCCTTAAGTGCCAGCAGCGTACCGACCAGCTGAATATCCGGCTTCACCGCCGCCAGCAACTCCGGCTCGAAGAGCAGCTGCTTCCAGCCCTTACGCTCCATCGCATCGGTCTGAATAACCGAGACCACATCCTCCGGGAAGAAATTCCGCACATCGCCGAGCCATTTGGACAGGTTAATCGCAGCATGTCCCGAGCCTGCACCTCTGCCCTTCGGTCCGGCGGCGGTATTCCCGTTCGACTGGCCCGAGCCTGTCTCATTATAGATAGCCGCCAGCGCCGCATCCATAATCAGCTCTTCTTCGCTCAGCGTCCGGCCGCTGCCTTGGCCGTAACCGGGCAAGGCCTCTTCCGCTTCCTGCCCCAGAATCAACCGCCAGCGTGTAAGGGCGCCGTTCTGGTTATCATCCTTCAGTTCTTCCTTCAGCTCTTCATCACTCATCTACAGATCCCCGAAGTCAAAATCATTCAGATCATCCAGCATTTTGGCTTCCTCCTCCTTCAGTTCTCCTGTCAGAATCTCGGCGGCCTGCTCTGTGTTCACGCCCCACAGCTCACCCAGCAGCTCGGCGATCATCGTCTTCTCACGCGGGGAGAAGGTACTGAACGCCCGGCGCAGGAAGACCAGGGCACGCTTGAATTCCTCATCCTCCAAGGCGTTGATGTAGTCATTCAGCTGCTCCCACAGGCTCATCCGCGACAGCAGTCCATAGCGGTTACGCATGGACAGGCCTTCGAACCAGCCTGCTCCGAGGTCCGCCGGTATCCCTGGAGACAAGCGGCGCGACACCTCCGCCGCAACCTCCCCGGCAGGGATCGCTCCACGCTCCATCAGGATCGCACAGGCGAAGCCCGACAGCCTCGGGTTACGGTCATCCCGCTGCGCCAGCTGCAGCAGCTCCTGGAGCCACAGCGCGGTATCTGCAATCTCGCTATGCTCCAGCGAGATGTTGTTGAGATCATTCATTGCGCCGATCATCAGCGCCGCCGCTTCATCATTGCATCCGCTGGCATCCAGCAGGAACAGGCAGCCCCGGCGGAACAGCTCCTCCAGCAGCGGTACGAACGGGGCCGTGTCCACCTTGCGGATATCGCCATATCCGATGATCTTGGCCAGCTCCCTGGCAGCCGTGGCAATCGAGACGACATCGCGGCTGTCCACGGCAAGGCGTTGCAGCACGCGGCTGCTCTCCTCCATCTGCGTGGTCATGGCACATTCGCAGGCCGTGACGATCAGCGCCGATGCCTCAGCGATGGAACCGCATTCCAGCAGTTTCTCGCGCAGCACGTAGGCTGCCGCCACCTCAATGGTCTCCCCGAGCAGGGTAGACTCCACCACCTCAATCTCCACCTCCGGCGCCCACTGGAGTACCCAGTGCTCCGCCCAGGTCGCCCCGGACTGGCCGCTTGGCACATTCCGGGCGAAGTGGATGCCGAGCAGCTCCAGCCGATGGAACAGTACGGAGCGGTGCAGATCTAGATAAGCCGCTTCACTGCTTGACACCCGGCGGTTCTCCCGCAGATCCAGTGCCAGGTCGCTGGCTACGGTCGATCTGTACTTCTCCAGCTTGTAGCGCTTCAGCAGCCGGTTCAGGTCATCCTGAATCGGTGTCTGGCTGACACCGTCGGCCAGACTCCCGATATTCGTGCCGACATCGACCCGGGCCAGCGAATCGGCAATGACGCCGAGATCCCCGTGGCCGAGCAGGGTCTGCGCTGCATCGCGCAGATCGCGCAGCGTAGGTGCGCTTCCGCCGTGCAGCGCGGCCAGCGACTCCGCCAGCCGAACCGCTTCAATGACTTCGGCGGTAGAGCGGTGTGTCCCTGCTCTGCGCACCAATCGGGCTACAGAGGACAGGTAGAGATGGGGCAGCTCCTCAGAGCGGCCGGAAGCCATCAGCTCCCACATCATCTCGAAGTAGTGCGGAGCCGCATTGCCCGCACCGTATCCCGACATGGTGGAGAGCTTATAATAGGAATACGGCATCAGCGTCAGCTTGGTGGAGCGTGAGGGCAGCGATGCCAGCTCCGCATCGCTCATCCCATCCGAGGGATCAGCCAGCGCAGCGGCGTGATAAGCCCCGCAGATGACGACGATCTTCTCCGGCTGGTGCCCTTCATCAATCTTGAGCTGAATCCGCCGCCGCATATAAGACTCGCGTAATGCGTTATATGCGTATTCCCGCGGCTGCTCTGCGCGCTCCTTGGACTCCGACAGCTCCCGCATCTGGGCAGAGAAGGACAGTATAGCTGCGCGGTAAGCGCCGCTGCTGGCGTTATGCTCGTAATTACGCTCCCAGTACATATCATAGTCATGCTCACCGGCAAGCCGGGCAATGCGGCTGTATACCGACTCCGGCTCGCGGGTCTCCTCTTCCGCCGGCTCACCCTGCTCCTCTGCCACCGGCTTAAGCTCCGGGCGGCTGCCGGCATCCTGCCGTAATGCATCCTGTAGCCCTAGAGTTACGGAGGAAGGGAGGTCGATGAACTCCGCCTCTGCTCCATGCTCCTGCGCCCATTTCATCCCCTGATATTCGGGGGAATAGACAGCGAACGGCCAGAGTACCGTCCGGACGGGCAGATCCTCGGTGAAGGCCAGAATCGCCACCGGAGGCTTCGTTACCGCATGGGTTAAATGACGGATCTCTCCGCTTGCATCACTTGGCCCCTCAATCAGCACGGCGGTCGGCTGCAGCTCGTTCAGGTATTCCAGGACATGCTTCGCACCGCCCGGAGACAGATGCCGCACCCCAAAGACATGAACGCCGGCAACCGCTGCCCTGCTCACTCGTTCATCTCCTTGCAGGCTTGATAGAGTCCGCGCCAGTCCGCTCCTTTTTTCTTCATTACATTATCCAGATACTCCTTCCAGACCAGCTTATCCTTGTCGTCATCCTTGACGATAGCCCCTTGGAGTCCCGCTGCCAGATCCTCATCGGTCAGTTCTCCGCTGCCGAAGCTGGCTGCCAGAGCCATGCTGTTCGTCAGCAGAGAGATGGCCTCTGCCGTAGAGATTACACCGGCTGGAGTCTTGACCTTCTCCTTCTTGTCGAGGGTCATACCGCTGCGCAGCTCGCGGAAGATGGTGACCACCTTCAACAGCGCTTCATCCGCCGGAACGGCAGCCTGCAGCTCATAGGAAGAGGCAATCTCGCCGACCCGCTTCTTCACAATGGACAGTTCCGTCTCAAGGTCAGACGGCGCAGGCAGCACAATGATATTAAAGCGCCGCTTCAGGGCAGCGGACATCTCATTGACGCCGCGGTCCCGCGTATTGGCGGTGGCAATAATGGAGAATCCTTTGCGGGCACTGGTCTCCTTGCCCAGCTCCGGCACAGAGATCGTCTTCTCCGACAGAATCGAGATCAGCGCATCCTGTACCTCGGAGGCACAGCGGGAGATTTCTTCGAACCGGGCAATGCCGCCGTCCTCCATCGCCCGCATAATCGGGCTCTTGACCAGCGCCTCCGGCGTTGGGCCGTTCGCCAGGAGCATGGCATAGTTCCAGGAATAGCGCACATGCTCTTCGCTTGTTCCCGCCGTCCCCTGCACAACCATGCCTGAGTTGCCGTAGATCGCCGCCGCCAGATTCTCGGACAGCCAGGATTTCGCTGTGCCCGGCTCGCCGATCAGAAGCAGTGCCCGGTCAGTGACCAGCGTGGCAACCGCCATCTCGATCAGCCGGGTGTTCCCCATATATTTCGGGGTAATCACGGTCTTGCCCGCCTTGCCGCCAGTAATGAACGTGAGGACTGAGCGCGGGGACATCTGCCAGCCGGCAGGAATACGTCCGGTGTCCTCCTTGCGCAGAGCTTCCAGCTCCTCACGGTACAGAATTTCAGCCGGCAGACGCATGTATTCCTGAAGCTGATCTTGTTCTGTTGACATGTACACCTCTCCTTGCAACTGTTTTGTGAAAAGCTAAAGTTAAGAATGTATGGCTTCGAGGAACAGGGTAGCTGTTATAAGGGTCAGGTATTCTTGGCACTCCGCAGGCTGTCCAGCACATATTCCAGCTGCTGCTTGCATTCATATCTATAGTTGGGAATAACCGCTTCCACACGGCTTGCATAGCTGGCAGGGAAGCGCTCCATCATTTTAAATATATACAATTCGAAGGTATACGGGTTATGAGGACTCTTAGTCTCCAGGGCACTCATCAACAGTTCCAGACGCTCCGGCTCCGGCATCCCGGCCCTTTCCAGTCCCTTGAAGATGTTGGGAATGAAATCACTGGCACGGCGTTTGGACAGGTCCTGCAGCTTATCAACCAGAAAGTTCCGCACGCCCTTGTGACCCGGCCGGGCAAAGGCACTGGCCAGATTCACAGCATTGTGCTGGATGAACCAGTCCAGCCAGCGGGGGTCCCAAGCTGCGGCAATCTCCTGAGCCGGAAGCATCTCCCTGCTGTAAGGCTGTCTGATTCCCGCTGCATCCCACTCTACTTCATAATTCCTCCGGCGGATATCCACAACCTGATCCTCAATAGTATTAATCAGCAGCTGGGAGCGCTGAGCCGCATCCTTGGCCTCTTTACCCACAAGCGCTTTGAGTTTATCCAAGAAGGTTCCGCCGGCGAACTGGTCGAACAGCTCCTTCGGACTCATAGACTGCTGGGCGGCATGGAAATAATGCGGCAGGAAACGCACGCTCCGCTTCTCCAGCTCCGCAAGCTCTGCCAGAGCAGCACCGTCAGGAGTTTTCTCTTTATACAAGGCTGCATGGTCCAAAAGCGGAATCCAGCCCAGTGACGAGAACCGGGGATACTCTTGAAGGATATAGCTGTAGATTTCATCCAGCTGCGGACTCCGTACCCGGCGAAGAGCGGTAAGGAAGGGAAGAAGCTCACTCCATATCTTGTCTGTCAGCTTCACGCCGTCATTTTTCTGCGGGGCTGCCTGCAGCTCTTCCATGAATAATGCCGCCAGACGGGCACTCACCTCTGCGGAATGCCCGTCCGCCAGCACTCTGCCCAGAATCTCGCGGTCCTTCTTCTGGATGAATGCCTCAACCAGGCGTTCCCCTCCCTGTAACGTACCGCCTGCCGCCAGCGCCGCATAGGCCGCTTCGCGGATGGCTTTCTTCTTGTCCGTGGACCACTCCAGCAGGTTGGGCGTGAATTGTTCATAACCGCCCAGGCATTTGATGGCTGCAGCGCGGATCTCCTCGCTTCCATTCTCGGCAGCGTGGAAGATCTTATCCAGGAATTCGTCTGCACCGACCTTCCAGATTACCTCCAGCTTGCGGACCTCACTTCTTCCCCCTGACAGATTAAGACTCTCCAGCAGGTGGCTAGCAATGACCGGCCCGTAGGACGGGAGAATATGATTCATCGCATATTCCGCCAGCTCCGCATACGGGTCGTTCAGCGCAGAGACCGCCAGCGGCAGCAATCGCAGGTCCTGGAAGATCCCATCCTTATACGCATCCACTACAATCTCATATCTGCCGCTTCCGGTAGTGGTGAGTGCTTCCAGCACAGGTGCAAGCTTCCGGTAAGGCTGCTTCGTATGCAGGGTGAAACTCCGTACCGGCAAGGGTCCGGGAGTTCCATCCACGGCTGTCGTCCCCTGGGTGTACAGTACGGACTCCAGCAGCAGGGTATGCTCCTGCAATTGAATACCCGGGGCCGCTCCGTCAGGGCTGCCGGGTTCAAGCAGCGCGGAGATTCCCTCGCCGAGCTTCTTGAAGACCGGTGACCGTTCGCCAAGCTGCTGAAATTGCGGCAGCAGCCGCTTCAGGCGGAAATCTCCTGCCGCCAGCTCGCTCCCGGCAATATACAGTCTTCTGAACTCCTGATGCAGCTCCTGTAATAACGCTGTGCTCATGGATTGTCCTCCCATATAAATATATTTATATTAGTGCTGTTTAATATAGGCTAAGTACTCTAGTACAGCAGGCGAACCATCTCTTCATCCTTAATGACTGTTAGCGGCTGTGCGCGCAGACGTCCCTGATCCAGGTCATGCTCGAACATAACCAGAACCGCACAGTCCTCCCGGGCTCCAGCCGGAAGGAACGGCAGCAGCTCCACCGTGCCCTGCGGAATGGACGGAAGATCCTCCAACAGCAGCCTTGTGCCTTCCCCGTCAATCATGACATACTGGCCGTTCTCTGTAACGCCCAGAGAGGCCGCATGCAGCAGCAGGACCGGCTGCTTGTCGCTCAGCGGGTTCTTGATCTGGTTCTTCACCTTCTTGAAGACTTCAGCATAAGATCGGTGAGCCTTGGCGGCAGCCCGCTCCAGATCAGCGCCTTGCACCGGTCTTGAAGACATGGACTCGTACCTGATCCGGGCATTCATGTCCCCAGGATAGGTATACAGCTGAGGAACCACGGCAATGTCGAAGAAGCTGTCTTCCTCGCGCATCAGCTTCGCCGCCTTGTAAGGGCGGTAGTTCAAGGTCCGGCGGATCTCCCCGCCTTCCGCCGAGAGGTCCAGCCACAAGCCAAGGTCTACGAACTCCTGGCGGGCTGCATCGTTGTAGCTGTAGAAGGCTATCTGCAGCAGCTCCGCCCCCTCCTTCACCAGCCCGTATTCCTTCAGTTCACTAAGCTGCCAGGCATGGCCCAGCCATTCATCAATGGTGGATTCGTGATCCAGCGCCAGCTCCGGGTCCTCGCTGCGGGCCTGGAGATACGCGCGGCCCTTCTTGATAAATGCGTGTAGCCGTGTCAGCTGCTCCACCGCATATGTATAGTTCTGTTCCTGATCCTTGCCGCTGAACATCAGATTCGCGAAGCGGCGCAGCTCAATCTGCGCACCGGACAGATAATAGTTCCCAAGCTGCTTCACATGCCCCTGAACCGTCTTGGCCGCAGACTTGTCAATGGTGGACAGGCCGCTGCGTACGAAGGAGAGCACCAGCTTCTCCAGCAGATCGAGCCCTTCGAGCTGAGCGTTGATTTTTTTCTTCAGGGCCGATTTGTTAACCTTCTTTGGCTTGGGTTCTACCCCTTCAGCCGCCTGCTTCACCTTGTTCTCTTCCCGTTTCTCCGCCTTCTCGCGCTTCGAGGCGATGTCTTCAGGAACCGGAGCAGGCGTGAACGTCTGGCCTTCGGTATAGGCATACAGCAGACCTAGTGCATGCTTGCAGGGGAATTGGCGGCTAGGGCAGCTACAGCGGAAGACCGGGCTGTCTGGTGTGATGAAGTCCACGGAACACTCATAGGGCGTTTTGCCGCTACCGGCACATTTTCCGAACAACAGCTCTCCGTTCTCCGACTGATGGAGCTCCACAAAGCTCTTTTTGCGGACCAGCCCCTGGCCGTTCTTGATGGCAGCAGCATTGGGTGCAAGTGAATCAACGTACGTGGATGTTAGCTCTGGCAAATTAGATTCCTCCCGGCTGAATTAGGATGTAAGCAGAATAGAGGTACGTGATAGATGTACGCGCCCATGGGGCTCAAGTATTCATTACCCACCTTTGTATGAAAAGATCACACAATAGGATCACATGTTTGCATTTATATTAGCAAATATTGGCGTCTGATCCAATAGAGTAACCGCTTTCATAGATAAAATGATCATTAGGTCCTAGATCCACGCCTCCACAAAGCTCTATAGCTAACAAAAAAACGGCCAGCCCTCCTAAAGAAAGCCGCCGTTCCGGTTCCGTGCGTGGATATTTATTTGAACCAGCCCTTTTCCTTGAAGCGTGTAATTGCCTCGATCCGGTTGCCCACATCCAGCTTGTCCAGAATGACCGAGATATAGTTGCGGACCGTTCCGGTGGTGATATAGAGCTGGCTGGCGATCTCCTTCGTATTCTTGCCGTCGGCAATCAGCCCCAGCACTTCCTTCTCCCGCTCGGTCAGCGGATTCGACTCCTTGCTGTAGGCCTCATCCATCAGCTCCGGCGCGTACATCCGTTTGCCGTCCATGACACTGCGGATCGACAGCGCCAGCTCCTCGCTCGGACTGTCCTTCAGCAGATAGGCATCGACTCCGGCCTTGACCGCACGCTCGAAATAACCCGCCCGGGCAAAAGTGGTCAGAATCATGATTTTGCAGCCAGCCCCCTTCAGGGCTTCCGCCGCTTCCAGGCCAGTCATGGCCGGCATTTCAATATCCATAATACAGATATCCGGCTGGAGCTGCTTCACGAGCTTCACAGCCTCTTCCCCGTTGCCTGCCTTGCCGACCACCCGCATGTCTTCCTCCAGGTCCAGCAGAGCCGACAGCGCTCCCAGCAGCATCCGCTGGTCTTCGGCTATCACGATTGATATCATTGCGCATTCACCTCCATGTCCGGCTGCTGAGCCGCATTCGGCACCTTGATGACCAGTGTCGTCCCTTCATCCTGGATGACCTCCATCGAACCGTTGACGAATTCAAGCCGTTCCCTCATTCCCTGGAGACCATGCCCCTTATGGTACAGCTTGGCTCCCTCAATCCCTCCGCCGTTATCCTTCACCTTAATGACCAGATCCGTGCGCGAGGATTCTATCTGAATCCGGCAGAGTGAGGCGCCGCTATGCTTCACCACATTGGTTACCGCCTCCTTCATGCACATGCTCAGCACATTCTCGGTAATCAGCGAGGTCTGGGTCAGATCGGGACTGCCCTCCAGCTCGTAGCTGATCCCGGCCGCCTGAAGGAGCTGGCGGACACGCACCAGTTCATCCTCCAGCCGGATGCCGCGCATCTGGGTAATCATCTCGCGGACTTCCTTCAACGCGCTGCGGGCCGTCATGCGGACATCGTTAATCTCGATCATGGCCTGAGCCGGATTCTTGGTGATCAGCTTCCCGGCCAGGTCGCTCTTCAGCCCGATCAGTGACAGACGCTGTCCCAGCGTATCATGCAAATCCCGGGAGATCCGCTGGCGCTCCTCCATAATGCCCAGCTCGGAGATCCGTTTGTTGGCATCCTCCAGCTGCTCCTCCAGCTTATCCTGATTGTTGCGGTTATAGGTCGTGATCGGAAGCAGTACCACAGCAATGATACTGACCAGCACGAACGGCAACTGCGAGAGGAAGACGGGGTTGCGCATAATCAGCTCGAAGTTAATCGCGACAATCGTCGTCAGCAGATGGATCGGATAGAGGGTGAAGAAGGCTGCTCTCTTCTGAATATTCCCGATAAAAAAGGCCAGAAACAGCGCAAAATACATATACCCGAACAGCAGCGTCATCGTAATCGAGACCACCATCTGCACACTGGTCCAGAAATAGACCACCCAGCCTTTGGACTTAAATGACAGCACATAGCAGCCAAAAAAGACCATAATCATCAGAATCCCGTACACCCAGCGGTCCGCCGAGGAGGAACGAAAGATGAAATAGAAGGGAAGAATGTAAAAAATAACCCACACATAAGGGCTCAATCCCGTGCTTTTATGGAAAATATGATGCCACTTCTGCATGTTAGCCATCCTTTTTGCCAGCAAGTTAATACCCCCATTTTAACATAAACCAGCCTATAACAGGCAATTTCCTTCACACATGCTGCTTCTATCGCTGCTTCTATTCCAAAAAAGAAAGCCCAGACCCGGCATCCTGCGCTCCGGATCTGTCTTTCTGGCATGTTATAGCTTCTATTCGCTCTGGAATCCAGGCTTGATCACCTTCAGCCCCTCTGATGCCGCAGGTTCGTTCTGGCGCAGCCGCTGCTTCAATCCCTTGAAGCTGACGAAGACCTTGCGCTCCTCATCCCATAGACGGTATTTCAGAGCTTCGAGACTGGTGCTGAGTGTAATGGTGGTCGCCTTTTGCAAGGGAGGACTGGCATTGTGGGCCAGCTCCAGATTATAATTCGGCACCTTCGGGCTCAAGTGATGCACATGGTGGAACCCGATATTGCCGGTAATCCACTGCAGCACCTTCGGCAGCTTATAATACGAGCTTCCTTCAACTGCGGCGTTCACGTAGCTCCACTCTTCATCATGCTCGAAGTAGGTGTGCTCGAACTGGTGCTGCACATAGAACAGCCAGATGCCGAGGAAGCCGGATACGAATACGATCGGCAGCTGCACCAGCAGGAACGCCTGCCAGCCTATGAGCATGATAATCCCGGCATACAAACCGACTATGGACACATTGGTAAGATACGTATTCATCCGTTCCTTGCGTCTTGCGCCTTTGGCGTTGAACCGGTACTGGATGAGGAAGACAGCGATCGGTCCAATGACGAACAACACCAGCGGGTTGCGGTAGATCCGGTAATACAGCCGCTGCAGCGGCTTGGCAGCCATATATTCGTCCACGGTCATGATCCAGATATCCCCGGTGCCTCTTTTGTCGAGATTGCTGCTTCCGGCGTGATGGATCGAATGACTGTGCTTCCACTGACGGTAAGGGACCAGGGTAAGCACACCGGTGATAGTGCCGATAATATCATTGGCCTTGCGGTTCTTGAAGAACGACCCGTGACAGCAGTCATGGAAGATAATAAAGGTGCGAATCACAAAGCCCGCAGCCGGAATTGCGAACAGCAGCGTCAGCCCGTAGGACACGGATAAGCTGAAGTAGGCGGCAGCCCATAAGAGCACCAGCGGCCCAAGGGTATTGATGAGCTGTTTTATGCTCGTATTGCGGTCTGTTTTCTCGTAAGGGGCTACGCTTTTTTTTAAGGTAGAGAGCTGGGGTATCTGGTTGTTAGTCATCGGGATCGTTTCCTCCTCGGATGCATCCATTCAAGGATACTTCTTATATTTCCATTATAAAGAAAGAAGTGTCATGCCCGTAAGTCATATATATCAACCTTGGTGTATGACAAATGTCATAGTCTGCTCTGGAGAGATGGCACTCCTGCTTCCTACGTTCTGATCGGCAAACCTACGGATAACAGCATTTGTGGCTTCATAGTTTTACCTTTTCTCATAATAAACATTCCGCCGGGCAGCAACACGGCAAAAAAGCACCCTATGGTTCATGGGTGCATGGTATTTTGACATTATGATATCTTCGTGTTTGGTGTTGTACGCCGTCTGGGCTAAGCCTGCTTCACATACTCCTCCCGGTACTCCGTCGGCGTCTTGCCGGTTGCTTTTTTGAACACCTGGGTGAAGTATCTCGGGTCCTGATAACCGACGAGCGGTGCGACTTGATAGACCTTCACATTGCTGCTCTGCAGAATGTATTTGGCGTTCTCCATCCGGCAGTGGGTGACGAATTCGAGGAACGTGTAGCCCGAAATTTGCTTGAACAGGGTGCAGAAATGGCTGATGCTGAGGTCGGCCACCTCAGACACCTCCTCGATGCTGAGATCTTTATGGTAATTGGCCTCAATATACCGCTGGACCTTCTCAATGATGCTCCGGCCGTCTTCCCGGGCTGCCGTCTTATGGCTTTGCTCCAGCCAGTCGCGGAAGGTGGACTTCAGAACATTCATCATATCCGGCAACGTACCCAGTCCGTTCAGCTTGCTCAGCAGCCCTTCAATGGACCAGTCATTGTGGGTACTCAAATGCTCGAACTGCCGGTACAGCACCACACTCATCTCAATCATCAGGCGCTCCGCCAGCGGCTGGGGCAGACTCTGGGCTTCAATGAAGACGGACATCTCGTCAAAAAGAGCCAGCATCCGCGTCAGGTTCAGCGTGCGGATACTCTCAATCAGCGCCAGCTCCAGTTCCTTCGGATACTGCACCTCACGGCTTCCGGCCCCTGCGGTCTCTTCTTCCAGGAAGACACCGGCCTGACCGGAATAGAAGCGCCGGTATAGCGCCTGGGATGCCAACGGATATACCGCGCTTAGCTGATCAATCCCTCTGGTGCTTCTGCTGACGCCTACCGAGCAGTTCAGCTTGGAATAGCGCTTGATTCCGGCAATAAGCTGTTCCCCGAGCTCCCGCTTGCCGTCACTCAGGCTGGCCGGGAAGAGCAGAATCCATTCCCCGTTATAGAAGGGAAAGATGGACAAAGCGCCATTCGTAAGCGACCACTCCTCCAGGATATTGCGCACGGCAAACAGCCACAGCTGCTTCTCACCGGCGCTCCATTTCGCCGTCAGTGCGGCATAGTCGTCCAGACGGACCACGGCCATGAAGTATTCGTCCTCCAGCTCGCTGTTCTCCAGCCATTTGAGGTGCTGGAGCGGCCGCGGATTGCCCAGCGTAAATTCGGCCAGCATGCGCTCGCGGGCCAGCAGCGACAGGGTCTGCACCGAGAGCATCAGCTGCTCGTTCTCCTTTTGGCGGTCCAGACGCTCCTTGGCCCGCTTCAGCATCACCATCAGCTCGTCATGGTCGATCGGCTTCAGCAAATAGTCGAAGGCTCCCAGCCGCAGGGCTTCCCTGGCATATTCGAATTCCCCGTAGCCGCTGATGAAGATGAAGATCAGCTTGGCGCTACGCGGCAGCACCTCCTTCATCAGCGTGATCCCGTCGATCACCGGCATACGGATGTCACTGATTATGATATGCGGCGCGGTCTGCTGAATCAGCTGCAATGCGACCTCGCCGTTCTTCGCTTCCCCCACGATGCTCAGACCCAGCTCATCCCAGGGAATCGCCACCTTCAGGCTGCGCAGTATAATCGGTTCATCATCTACGAGCAGTACCTTATATTTCTCCTGCTGCTCCTTCATCTCTTACACCCCCAGACTTATTGACCCGAAGAACTCCGGATCAGATTCCAGTACTGCTTGGACGCATCCTGCAGCTGCTGCAGAGCCTGTTCTGCCTGCAGCCCTCCATCAATCATCTCCTCAATGACACTGAGGAAGGTCTTCTTCACTTCAGGCGACAACACATTGTCATACGGGACGAAGCTCTGCTCATTCTCCTCCATCATATCCATGACCTGGGCGAAGACCGGTCCGGTCTTATCCGGGTCGAATGCAATCCGCATGGACGGAATTCTAAGGCCTTCATAGACAATCCGCGTCTGAATCTCCTTTGTATAGAAGCCCTTCATCAACTCCAGGGCTGCTGTCTTCTTGGCTCCGGTGAGGCCCGAAGACAGCCCGATACCGATCGTATACCCTCCGGCAATGGACGGCTCTGTCCCGGCCTCCCGCGCCGGGAAGGGAATGACTCCAACCCGGCTCTGGAAATCGTCCGGTGCAGTGTCCCCCGAGAATAAATTGATATCCCAGTTGCCGTTCAGATACATGGCTGCCCTGCCTTCAGTGAACAGGCGGACTGCACCCTCAGTGGAGGTATCATTAGAGTCTTCACTGAAATAGCCGGCCTCCACCCATCTGTTCAGGTGCCGGAACGCCTCCAGGTAGCCGCTGTTCTGGAAGCTGGACTGATCCTCGCCCGTAACCAGCTTCTGGATCAGATCCGGACCCGCGTAGCGGTCCATCAGATAATGGGCGAATATCCCCGCAGGCCAGCGGTCTTCGTTCCCCAGCGCAAACGGGATATACCCCGCTGCCTTCAGCTTCTCCATCACCGTATCCAGCTCAGCCACCGTAGTTGGGGTATGAATCCCTAGCTTGGTGAAGATTTTTTTATTGTAATAAAGCGGTTCCGCATTGCCCTCGATCGGCAGTCCGTAGATATGGTTGTTGAAGGTCCAGAGATGCAGATCCTTGAACTGGTTGCTGAGACCGTTCTGAGCTGTGAACTCAGTCAGATCCATCAGCCGGTCAGAGCGCACATAAGGCTCAATCTCCGCCCCGCCGAACAGAACGAACATATCGGGCGGTGTCCCGGTAACCATCTCACTCTTCAGCTTCTGCTCCCGGTGGATATTCTGATCCAGCCCCTCGAAGTTCACCTTCACATTCGGGTGGCTCTCCTGGTAGCTGCGCACAACCTCCTCGAAGATAGCCAGGAGCGGCCGGTCATGCTCCTTGATCCAGAAATGCCGGAAGGTCAGTGTGATCTTCTCGGCCGAGGTATCCTCAATCTGCTCCCGGTCCTCCTGCATAATGAACCATACGGCGCCGGACATCAGCACAATATAGAGCAGAATCCACCCCCAGTTGATCAACCATCTACGCACATGCCGCTGGTCCTTCATTTGGCTCCTCCCCCTCATGTCGGCTGTATCCTCGGAATCCGGATGCAGATGGCTGCTCCGAAGCCCGGTGAGGAGCAGACCAGAATACCATAGGGATTGCCGAACCGGATGTTCAGGCGCTCATGCACATTTTTCAGTCCAACCCCGCTGTCGCTGTATTTCTTGGGATTGCTCCGCTCCTTGTTCCATTGGCTCATCAGCACCTCCAGATCGAAGCCGGGCCCGTTATCCTGCACAATAATGATAATATCCTTGCCGTTCTCCTGGGCGGTGACCGTTATGGTCCCGTGCTCCTCCATCTGCTCAATGGCATGATACAAGGCGTTCTCCACAATCGGCTGAACAATCAGCTTCTGGGTCATCACATATTTCAGCGGCTCGGGCAGCTCCAGCTCATAGGAGAATTTGTCCTCGAACCGGAACTTCTGGATATCCAGGTAATGGCGGACATGCTCGAACTCCATCTGCAGCGGGATCAGCTCCTGATTCTGGCTGATGCTGATCCGCAGCAGCCGGCCGAGCGAGATGACCATTTTGCTGATATCCCGGTTGCCAGCCAGCACCGCCATAGAGTTGATCGATTCCAGTGAATTATAGATGAAATGCGGGTTGATCTGGGCCATCAGCGCCTGCATCTCTGCTTCCTTCTTGCGTCCCTGCTCGGTCTGGACCTGGTCAATCAGCTCATTGATCTGCGAGCTCATCCGGTTGAAGCCGTCAATCAGGGAATCGCTCTCATCATTGGCCCTTAGCGGTACTGGGATCGGAGTGAATATCCCCTGCTTCACCCGCTTCATGCCGTTCACGGCACTGTTAATGCTGCGGACCAGCCTGCGAATGAAATAATGGTCGAACAGGAAGGCGGACAGCAACGACACCAGGCCGAGAATAATGGCAATATTGCGGATGGAGACCGATTCGGAGGAGATCAGGTTCATCGGTGTAATGGCAGCCAGATACCAGTCCGCGTTATGTGAAGGCAGGAAAGTGATCAGCGACCGCTCCCCTTGATAATTGTCAATGTAATAATCCTGCTCCTGGTTATAATTCTCCTGCAAAAAAGGAAAATCCGTCCGTTCTCCGATATGCTCCCCGGACTTGTTAAAGACGATATTGCCCTGCTTGTTGACCAGCAGGATATCCCCTTTCTTCAGGGTCGCAGCCTCCCAGAAAATCTGATCGAGCAGATCCGGCTTCACATATACAACCAGATATCCGATATCTTCCAGCGAATAATAGTCTTTGATCACTCTGGCATGGACCAGCACCGGCTTATCGCCGCTGGCCGAGCCGTTCTCCCCGGGACCGGACCAGACGGGGCGCCCTTCGGCACCTTGCATGGCTCCGAACCAGACCTGCTTATGCATATCTGCAAAAGACATCGGCGCATTGTACTGATACAGCAACCGGTCTTTGCCGTACAGGCTGAACGAGGTGATCATCGGATGGTTAATCAGCAGGTTGTTGATTTCCTGCTTGCGGTCATAGGTGAGGACGAAATTCTTCTGCTTCAGCGACTGCTGGATCGCAGGCTGGGTGATGGCAGAATTGGTGATCGATGAAATCTCACTGAGGGCGAACTTCAGCTTGCGGTCCGTCTCCAGCAGGGAGATCCAGTAGAAATTGCTTGATTTCTTCTCCATGGCATTCGAATAATTCACATACGTAACAATCCCCATCACAATCACAGGAATGAATACAAGAAGAATAATAGCGAACAAGATTTTGCGGCGGAGCTTCATAACCGGTCCCTTCCTCCTGCTGTCTCTGTCCAAATAGAAGAATTCATATGTTTCACACAATAACTTATCCTTCTATTCCTCGCTGAAACGGTACCGTCCTTACAATGGACGGCAAAGCCGTTTCCACTTGATTATTATTCTTCACAGCATTCTGTAAATCCTCTTGCTTATTGAATAGATAGATGGTTAGCTCTTAATCGCGCCCGAGGTCAGGCCGGCTATTACCCAGCGGCTGAACAGCAGGAAGACAACCAGCAGCGGCAGCGTAGCCGTGAAGGTAGCGGACATAATCATCCCGTAATCCAACCCGTCCCGTGTAGTGAATAACTGCTGTAACGCAATCTGAATCGTGAAATTCTCCTTGTTCTTCAAGACCACGAGCGGCCAGAAGAAGTCATTCCATACCGTCATGAAATTCAGAATACCCAGGGTAGCCATCGCCGGTGTAATGACCGGAACGGCAATTTTCCAGAAGATCCGGAAGTGGCCGCCCCCGTCAATGCGTCCTGCTTCAATCAGCTCGGTAGGCACCGCCGAAGAGATGTACTGCCGCATCCAGAAGATCCCGAAGGCATTGACCATCGCCGGAACAATCAGCGCCTTGAAGCTGTCAATCCAGTGAAGCTTGGCCATAATGACATAGGTCGGCAATACGCCGAGCTGCTGGGGAACGATCAGGGTGGCGATCACGAACACGAACAGCACGTTTTTACCGGGGAACTCATATTTGGCAAAAGCATACCCGGCCAGTGTACAGAAGAACACGACCGAGACCGTCACCATGGACGATACGAACAGCGAGTTGCCGAGCGCCTGGAAGAAGTCCGATTTGTCCAGCACACGCTTGAAGTTCTCGAAGAACTGGTCTCCGATGGTCAGCAGCGGCGGTACGTGGAATACGGCTCCCTTGTCATTGGTTCCGACCACAAACATCCAATAGAACGGGAAGATCGAGACGAGCGCCCCGAGAATCAGCAGACAATAGAAGCCCAGCTTGCCGAAGAAGCCGAGATCATCCGGTTTTTTTCTGAACATACGCAGTGTACTCACGCTTTTTTCCCTCCAGACTCTCTGCCGCCTCTTGAGATCAGCATATTAAGGACAGAGAACAGAATCGTAACGAGGAACAGCAGAACCGCTGTAGCCGCCGCTGTGCCGAAGAAGCCGTTACGGAAAGCTTCACTGTACAAGTAAGTGACCATCGTGATCCCTTCCTGCCGGGTAGAGCCGGTACCGGATTGGCCGAGGAAGACATAAGGCTCTGTGAAGAGCTGCAGAGCACCAATGGTGGATTGCAGGGATACGAAGATAATGAACGGCTTAAGCAGCGGCAGGGTGATAGAGAACAGCTGCTGTCTGCGGTTGGCTCCGTCGATTTTGGCAGATTCGTACAGATCCATCGGAATACTCTGCAGGCCTGAGAGGAACAGGATGGCATTGTAGCCCGTCCAGCGCCACATAACCATGGTGGAGATGGCAATTTTGACCCCCCACCAGCCGGAGTTGAAGGCCATACTGTCAAGCCCCATTCCATTAAGCAGCCAGTTGATCATCCCGTTGTTGCCGAACAGCGTACTGAATACCAGCGTAACGGCCACAATCGAAGTGATATTCGGCATGAAATAGAGGATGCGGAAGGTCTTCTTGAACCGGGTCATCCCCGAATGCAGCAGCACCGCGAGAAGCAGCGCCAGAATGACCTGCGGCACAGTACCCATAAGCCCCATAATCAGCGTGTTGCTGAAGGAGATCCAGAAGGTCGGGTCCGTGGTGATCAGCTCGAAGTTTTTGAAGCCCACGTATTTCATTGGACCCAAGGCATCCCACTTGAAGAACGATAAATAGAATGTGAAGAAGATTGGATATAGTCCGAATATCGAGAACAGAATAAAGAACGGTGAAATGAATGTATATGCAGTGATGCGGCTCCGTCTTTGTTCGGTGAAGAAAGGGCGTTTGCTCTCGGCATGCGGACTCGTAATTACGGGCTCTGCCATGTCACACCTCCAGGGAATTCATATCTAAATCCGGATTCACAGAGGGAATCCCCCATGAATCCGGACAGTTGGGGAAGCCAGTTCCCCGCTACTTACAGGTTAGCCGCGTTCAGCAAGTGTCTTCGCCTGTTTCACAGCATCGTCCCACTCTTTGGCCGGATCGGCTTTCTTCTCAAGTACGTTTTTGAGCGCATTTTTGAAGAAGGTATCGGTCTGGTCATGCAGCGGTCCGTAGTATACCGGCTTCACGCGGTTAGCCGCTTTACCGAATTCAACAGCGGTCTGCTGTCCGCCGAAGAAGTCATCCTTGAAATCTACGAACGCAGGATCTTCATACAGGGCAGGAATGGAAGGCATCAGTCCCTTGGTTTTGAACGATTCCAGCTGGTTATCCTTATTCACGAGCCACTGGATGAAATCATAAGCTTCCTTGGAGTGCTTGCCTTCCTTCGGCAGCGTGATGAAGGAACCTCCCCAGTTGCCTGCTCCCTCAGGAAGCTGTGCAATCTTCCATTTGCCGGAGGAATCCGGCGCATTGCTCTTGATATTGCCGGCCATCCAGGCCGGACCCATGACTACGGCGAACGATCCATCGTTCATGCCTTGGCCCCATTCAGGCGACCACAGCATTACATTGCTGATCCAGCCTTCTTGAATTCCTTTCACGGTAAAATCATACGCTTTCTTCACCTGCGGATTGGTATCGCCGATGAAGCTGCCGTCCGCCTTGCTGAAATAGATCTCGTCAGCGGACTGGTCACGAAGCGCATTGTACGTCAGATCGGTCAGATCGGAGAAATATTTGCCTGTCTTGTCTTTGAAAGCCTTGGCTACTGTAGCGAATTTGTCCCATGTGTCGATGGCTGCGCCGAAGCCCTCAGGATCGCTCGGCAGGCCGGCTGCTTCAGCCAGATCAGTGCGGTAGTAGACTACCGTCGGGCCGATATCTGTAGGAAGTCCAAGCTGGAAGCTGCCGTCAATTGAGGACGCCTGCTTCCATTTCCAGTCGAGATAGTTCGCCTGAATATCCTTGGCTCCGAGATCATTCAGGTTGTAGAATTTGTCCTGGGCGCCCAGGAAGCGTTCCATGAAACCGATCTCAAGCTGGAAAATATCAGGTGCGCCTGAACCCGCCGAGAGTGCTGTGGTCAGATTGTTATGGTGGGCCGTCTGGTCACCGGTATTCTGAATTTTAATGGTTACGTTAGGGTGTTCCTTGGTGTACGCAGCAGCCAGCTCTTCATAGTTCACGTTGCCCAGCGTCCAGAACGACAGCTCGACCTTCTCTGCCGGTTCTGCCTTGTCTCCTTCGGCTGCCGGTGCTGTTGTGCTTGCTGCGTTGTTACCCGTATTTCCTTCCGCGGACTTGTTGCCGCCGTTGTTATTTCCTCCGCATGCTGCGAGTGAACTCATGAGCATGATGGAGACCAGCGTCAGCGCCAGGTTTTTTGTTTTTTTCATTCCTCTGTACCCCTCTCAAAGGTTTCTTTTACAAGATTCAGTGTACCGTAGGCCACGGTTTTTTTTGAGGAGGCATATTGCCGATTTATGGTGGAAATACTTACGATTCTAAAATAGGAGAATTTTTATGATTACAGTATTTACAAATCATTGTAAATTACCGATAGTTTAAAAGGTACACGTATAGAGGGGGATTTTAATGTTTAGATCAAAAAAGCTTCTAATTTCCATCGGAATCATCGCTTTATTAGAAATTGCTATTTTTACAGGCATGTCCTTGAGAGAAGCCATAGGGATGAACTTTCTTCTTGCATCACTTGCTGTAATTATTTTTTGGTTTGTAGGCATGTTTAAGCCGACCATTGTTCGCTGGGGAAATCGAAAAACAATTACCAAGTATTCTGCTGTTATGTTTATTCTATTTTTTATTTTGTTCGTGATTGCAATTCCAAAAGCCTCTCCCTTGGAACAAGCTGCTAATAAGACTGATGACCACACAGAAGTTCTCGGCACAAATGTGCTTACATCTGAAACAACTCAGAAGAACTCTGAACTTGCCAGCTTGTCTTTGAATACAACAACCATTGAAGCAAAGGTCACCGCAGTTACTGATGGTGATACCTTCACAGTTCAATTAGATGGAAAGTCTGAAAAGGTGCGGCTTATCCTAATCGACACTCCTGAAACAAAACCTGTACAGCCCTTCGGGCCAGAGGCGAGTGCGTTTACAACAAAGTTGCTTAAGGATCATACAGTCAGACTTGAATTCGATGTATCCGAACGCGACCAGTACGGACGTATCCTTGCTTACGCCTATGTTGATGATAAAATGGTAAATGAATTGCTGCTGGAGAAAGGTCTTGCACGAGTCGCTGTCTTTCAGCCGAATGTGAAAAATGTTGATCAGTTCAGGTCTATCGAGAAAAAAGCTCAAGCAGCAAAATTAGGGATATGGAGCTTAAAAGATTACGCAACTGATAAAGGCTATGATGATACCGTTGTGGCTAAAGCTACTATCCAGCCAACTCCCACAGTTAAACCGTCACCTAAGCCCACAGCCACACCGAAACCTGCCGCTACTAAAAAACCTGTTCCCGCCAAAACTCAAAAACCTGCAACTACTAAAAAACCGAAACCAAAAGCAACCCCGCAACCAGTTCAAGAGGTTTACTACAAGAACTGTTCTGCCGTGAGAGCAGCCGGTGCTGCGCCGATCTATGCTGGAGATCCAGGATACTCCAGTAAGCTTGATCGAGATGGTGACGGAGTGGCGTGTGAATAGATTTAACCCCGGAATAACGTTCCGGGGTTTACTATGCTCTGCCCATTGGTTTGCACCTGAACAAATCCAGGGCTTCTGTTACTGAAGAATCACACCCAGTAAGTGGATTTCTGGCGGGCAGACGGGTATACTGATCGTATTTGCTGAAAATGCAGTTATCTCTATATAGAAGGAGAATTATATCTATGCCCATTAACCGCCCCCTACTAACGGACCAGGATCTGCAGGAAGCGATTGACCGCAAGCTGCCCGTCCGCGTCTTCCAGGATGACCATCTCGTGAATTCCGGCGCTACTATAGTGCGGTTCACGGATTCGGATGTTGTGATCCAGTCGCGGGTCAGTGATCTAACCTATTATTCGCGCAGCCGCTGCGAATTCTTCGAAGTGCGGCCTTAAGAGATGACTGCCCAAGCCTTGGACACGTGTGAGCTGTGCGGCCGTTCTCCTCTTGCAACTACCGTTCACCATCTGATCCCCCGCGAGAAAGGCGGCAGCCTGCTCCCGACTGCCCTTCTGTGCAAGGCTTGCCACCGGCAGATTCATGCCCTGTATACCAACAGCGATCTCGTTGTTCTTGGCCTTACGACACTGGACAGCCTGCGGAGCGACCCGCAGATTGCCTCTTATCTGAGATGGATCATGCGGCAGGCGCCGGGCTCCGACCGAAGCTGCACAAATCAAAGCGCGTACGAAGCAAACGTTAATCTGCTGGGAAGCAGGATGAAGCAAGTGCTTCGAGGTGAATAGGATTACCTTCGCCCAGCACAATGTATACTGTTTTCCGCATACATTTGGGACATATGACCGTGTGAGAGCACAATGTATGCTATTTTCCACATACATTCGGGCCATATACCCGTGTGAGAACAGAATGTATACTGTTTTCCGCATACATTCAGGACATATGACCGTGTGAGAGCACAATGTATGCTATTTTCCACATACATTCGGGCCATATGCCGCTCCTCTTATCCACACGCACCTTGTCCACAAAAGGAGAAAACTATAATTTCCTAAACAACAAAAAGGTGCCTTCCGATAACCGGGAGGCACCTTTTTGTTGCTTTTTGCTGAAGGCTCTATGATTTGCTGCCATGTCTTCTGTGTACAATAGTTCTGCGGCAATATTGCTTATTTCTTCATGTCGCCATAGCTGCTCAGCTTCTCGTTGAGGACTTCCTGAAAGCTCTGAACCTTATCTTCCTGTCTCTGCGCTTTAGGACTGATAACGGGCTGAGGTCTAAAAAACTGATGATTAAAAGCCATAAGGTTATGTACGCTCATACTCATTGAAGTTCAACCTCCTTCCATAATCTTCACCCTGAATTTGCGTGAATGCGAAGCATCTTAACCCTTATATAAACCGCTCTTTCCAGTCCTAAACAGTTTTATCTGAATTATAGGTTATGCTGCTATAAATTTATCCAAATAAAAAGAGCAAGCGTTTCTCCCCTCATGGAGAATCGTTGCTCTTTGTTATGGCTTACAAGCCGGCATCATACTCATCAATCAACTGGGCTAAATAGCGGTAATTTTCCTGCGTGATCCCGAAAGTCTTCGCCGGATTCTGCTGATAATATTCCTCTGATTTCTTTACCGTATCCTCCGGTACCTGATTTGCCTCAAGAATATTCTTTTTCCAGTATTGAACACATTTTTCCGCTCTATCATCTTTTGCAGACAAGCGGTGTCCAGCACAGAAATTCAATTCCTTAATGAAGGTATTCCAATGCTTGAGGTTAAAGGAAGCCTGTTTGCCTTTTGGAGAATCGCCTGTATCCGGCAGCTGTGAAAAAAGCGGAAGAATATAAGGGGTTATGTCCTGTCCCTCACTAACCTTCTCCTCGAGAACGGACAGACGCATGAATCGAAGCTGCAGATCCGATAGCGCTGTCTGAATCCTGTTTTTTTCCTCACGGATAAAGAGCCTGACGTCAAAGCTGTCATTGTTGAGATATTGCTGAATATCGTTGAGCGTCATCCCCATATTTTTAAGTGAAAGAATAACAAACATGCTGGAGAAGGAATCTGAGTCATAAAAGCGGTGCCCCTGCTCATTGACATAGGCCGGAGTGAGAACTTTTATGTCATCATAGTACTGCAAAGTACGCACACTGACCCCAGTCAGCTCTGCAAATTCTTTGGTTTTAATGTATTTTTCCATAGTCATACACTCTACTCTATCGTATTTTCTGAGATTACCTTTGCTAAACAGGACAACTTCCCGGGAACCTGCCCCCAAGGCAGTTCTCCCAATTCCTTAGCTTGATACACCACTTCATAAGCAGCCTTTCCCATCAATTCGTTATCTGCGAAGGGTAAGGGCTGCATCAAAATCCCCCTGGAAGCATTGTCCTCACCGAGTATAATATGACTTGGAAGCTGCTCGCTCTGTACTGTAAAGTGAGAAAACAGCATAACAACGCTATCCATATGCGCCTCAACTGTACTAGTGTGTATCCCCGTCTCCCAATTCCCTGTTGTTACCGACAGCACAGATTTATCGTCAAATAGATCAGCGGCTGCCCCGTCAAATTTATTCATTTCAGCACTATACTCCATAGTAAACTTCGCATCAGAGATCTGGCAAAAAATTGAGACGCCTTGAGAAAGACGAAAAGAAAAGCTTATTTTAGGAGCAGCATCATTAATGGAAGATAATAATACACCATTCGTTATGATCTCCTGCAAAAGGCTGCGCATGCCGGCTGTCCCGGTAAACGCATTTAATGCTTTTGCAGCTATCTGACGGGTATCCGCAACAGCCATTCTGAAATCTTGTTTCACGGATAGCATTCTTATAATATTGTTCATTTCTATCACCTCTTACATCAATCGTACTGTATCACGTTACGTGATACACAACCCCTGATTGATACAAGTGGAAACGGCTTTGCCGTCCTTTGTAAGGACGGTACCGTTTCAGCGAGAAATAGAAGGACAAGTTATCGTGTGAAACATATAATTTCTTATATTTTTAAGAAAGACTTATAACGAAAATTCAGCCACGCTTTTCTTAGCGGCATACTTCAACGTATACGTTCCTTCGCCCTCAAAAGGCATTGTGGCGATCCGTATACGAGTATAATCCAGCCTGTGCTCTTTTAGAACTCTTTTGACCAGAGCAATTCCGCGCGGTTCATCTGTCACTACACAGAACAGGTTAAGCACATATGCAGCCGGGTCGGCCACGCTCTTCCCCATATCAAAGCCATCCACATAACCAAGTTCGGCATCCGCCAGGAACAGATTCAAGTATTCGGTTACTTTGTCTCTAAGCCATTCATCACGCTTGCTTCCCTTGGCGCTCTTCAAGGGATACTGTACCACGAGCCAATGCTTCTCATTCATTTGCGTTCACCACCAGACTTGTAGTTGCCTCTATCGTTACTTCTTCACGGCTGCCCAGGAGGCCTCATTCAGCAGCTCCAGCTCCTCCGGCTCCAGCCGGAAGCTCATGGCGCCGACATTCTCCCGGGCATGGCGGACCTTGGACGCGCCGGGAATCGCAACTACAGTGTCGCCATGATAATAAATCAGCCAATTAAGTGCAATCTGTCCCGGTGTGCATCCGTATTTGTCAGCCAGTGCGGTCAGGGAGGTGATCAGCGGCTTGCTGCGGGCCAGACTCTTGTCGTCCAGGCCGGACATCATCCGCCGGGGACGCGAGACGGCAGCCACCTGCGAAGGATCATTATGGAAGCGGCCGGTCAGGATGCCCTGCTGAAGGGGAGAATACGCGATGATGGAGATCCCAAGCTCCTTAGCAGCTGCCATGAGACCATTCTGGTCGATATTACGATGCAGCAGATTGTATTTGACCTGGTTAGATACGAGGGTGAGACCGTAGGTCTTTAGCAGCCGGTGGGCTTCGGTCATCTGCTTGGCGGAATAATTGCTCACTCCGACATTACGGATTTTGCCGGCCTTCACCAATCCTGCCATCGCCTTCATCTCACTGGCAATGGAGGATAACGAGAACGGCTGATGGATCTGGTAGAGATCAATCCCTCTGCCGCCAAGACAAGCGATACGTTGGTCAATCGTAGAGGTGATGGAGCCTGCCGTCCGCAGCATCGGCCACCATTTGGTCGCAATCAGCGGAGCCGCATGGGGACTGCCCTCCTTCTGCAGCTGATCCAGCACATGAGCCAGCGCTTCCTCGGATTTGCCGCCGCCGTAGATCTCAGCTGTATCCACCCAATTCATGCCGCCTTCCAGGCTGACCCGCACAATATCCAGAATATCCTCATCTGTAATGTTGCTCCAGTAGCGGCCTACGATTCCGCTGCCCCGGCTAAACTGCCAGCAGCCCAGACCGAGCGGTGATACGGACAACTCAGAGCGTCCCAGGGGACGCAGCTGGACCTTGCTTGTAAGTGTGCCCACATTTCATCCTTCTTTCTATAAGAGCTAATAATAGCTATGAGACAATCTAACTGTACACAAAGCTTATGACTTCCAAGGCGGACTGTCAATTACAGCAAGTCGGAGGGGGCAGGGTCTCATGGTTGCCTGGACTAGCGGCAGGTGCGTGCTGCCTTTTTTTTGTCGTGGCCTCAAAAAAGGTTGATATGGTATAATTACCCTGCTCTATTCATCTACAGCTTGCAGGAAGCATATGCGAACCACAAACGTAACGGAGGGAATTGTTACTCATGATCAAAATTCTAGGTTTCCTGCTACTCTACAGGTTGCTCGGCAATCCCATTCTGGCCCTGGTTATTCTGCTGGTTGTCCTGTATTTCCTGGACCGCCGTTATGTCGGCATTCTGCCCAGCTTCGCCAAGCCCTTCCGCCGCAGCCGCCAGATCTCCAAGCTACGGACGACCATTGCCCAGAACCCGAACGATGTCACCGCCAAGTTCGATCTGGCCCGGTTGCTGATTGAGCGCAAGCGCTACAGCGAAGCCAAGGAGCTGCTGAGTGTCATCGCTGACCGTTATGAGACCTCCGCTGAATACTGGGTGGAGCTTGGGTACGCCAACCTCAAGCTGGGACAGCTTCCTGAAGGTGAAGCCCAGATGCTCCAAGGCCTTGAGATCAACCGCAGAGCGCAATACGGGCAGCCTTACCTTCGTCTGGCTGAGGTATTCCGCCATGTGGATCAGGCCAAGGCGCTGCATTATGTGAGCCAATTCCAGGAGATTCAGACCTCCTCCAGCGAAGCTTATTATCTGGCCGGGTCGATGTATAAGACGCTGGGGCGGACTCAGGACGCCAAGCTTGCTTTTGATGAGTCGCTCGCCGTCTACCGTTCCTTGCCCAAGTACAAGAAACGCCAGGAACGCGGCTGGGCGCTGCGCAGTTATTTTGCAAAGCTGAAGTAAATTCATCCCGGTCTTCCTAAGCAAATAGCCTCCGGTGCAAATTAACCTTTGCTGACCGGAGGCTTTTATATGCTATTTTACCGGAACAGTGATCTCCAGCTCGGGAATGTACAGCTTCTGTCCATCCTTCCAAATGGTAGGCTTAATGGTGATGCGGGCCGGCATAGTCTCAAACGGTTCATAATTAAAAGTGTAGGATAATAAATTGCCTTCGCCCGTCCCGCCTTCGCCGCCGAGTCCCCTAACTTCCCGCCCTTGCTCATCTGAAAGTTCAAAATAGACCGGGAAGTGACCATTCACCTTATATTTGTCCGGAATGTTTGCTTCTATAGCCGTAATGTGCTCCCCTGCTTCTCCTTGTAATTCTACAGTCAGCTGAGTTGAAGTAGTGCTTACCTCCAGCCGTTTAATCATCAGATTAATGTGATCATGAGTTTTCAGGATATCCGGTGTAAGAACGACGCCCTCCGATACTTGGCGGGTTACGGGGAACTCAAAAATGAACGGGTCGGCAAACCCGGGAAGATAGACAGACATTTTGAAATCAAAGGTGCCCGGAAGCTGCAAATTCCCTGAATTTAGAGTTGTAATAATGACAGAATCGGAGGCCTCCTGCCCGCCGGGTGCAATTCCCACTCCCGTATTAACATGCTCTCCGTTTACATAAAAATCCATGGGACGGTTAATAAGGCTGCCCGTCTCTGGATCAGGGATAGCCCATGTATCTGAAAAAGACTTGTGCGCATACACGCCCTTCGACCGGGTCAGCACCAGCGACAGACGGCTTCCGTCATACATTTGTTCTGATACGGTTAGCGTCATCCCGTCCTGTGTAACGGTCTGCTCAACATTTGTGGTTAACCCTGCTTCGTTTGCTTTACGCAGCCCGGCATCTCCTGCAAGCTGGAATACGCTTGACATGAATGGTAACTGCTTCAAGGTCTCTGCCATGGCCGGGGAGATGAATCCCAGGCTAATCAGGAGCACCAGCCCTCCGGCCACAGATGCTGCACTGATCATCACCCGGGACACCCACCGGGGCATTCTTTTGCGTCTGAGCGTCTCCTGATGCTCTGAATCCGCCTCCAAGCCGACCTCATCCTTGTCACTGATGATCCGGTACGTCTCCTCCATACGCAGATGCACAAGCTCCGGCAGTTCAGGAAGAGTCTCTTCCTGAAGGTCTGTCAGCCTGCTCTCCAACCGCTGCTGGCTCATCCGTTCACCTTCCTTTCTACAGGTTGCTCCAGGGATTGCTGTAACGTCTTACGGGTGCGGTGCAGCCTGGTCTTGACGGCACTCTCTGACAGCTCAAGCAGCCCGGCAATCTCTTGCACGGTTAACCCCTGATAATAATGCAGCTTAACAATGGTTCTTGATATCTCTTCGAGCCTGCCAATGGCCTGGCGCAGATCCATCTCTTCTACGGACGAAGATATGGCTTGTACGCTCTCCGGCGGATTGGGCATGACGACTACCCTCTCCCGTTTGCGCAGAATCAAGTTGCATTCGTTGATCAGAATCCGAAACAGCCATGTGTTGAAATAAGCCGCTTCTTTCAGTCCTGAGATGGCTTTAAAAGCTTTCAGTACAGTCTCTTGCATCGCATCTGCACAATCCTCGTCACTCCTGACCATGGACTTGGCCATACTGTACATCCGCCGCTCCTGACTCTTCACCAGTTGGATGAAGACCTCGCTGTCACCCGCCTGGGCACGCCTGACCAGATCCTCTTGTCCGTTATTCAAATATGATTGCCCCCCTTCTTCCGGGAAGCTGCCGCATCCCCATTCAGTGCTTTCTTCTATATGCTCTTTAGATGAAGCACAGGCCGATAAGGTTACATCGGCACGGTGATTTTTTATTTTTACTGCGTAAACAGCCAAAGAGCAGGCCCCATATAACCGGGAAACCTGCTCTTTATTGTTTCATCTCTTGTAGTGAAGAACGTTACATATCCAGCGATCTAGGCTGATCGTCCCCGGCCGCCGGACGGAACGGCCACCAGTTGGCCCGGCCGAACATGCGCACCATGACCGGCACGAAGAACGGCAGGAAGACCAGTGCATACAGCGCCAGACCGGACAATACAACCGTGGCAATTTGCATCATCGACAGTACCCCGGAAGGGTACATTGAGGCGAAGGTACCGCCAAGAATCACTACAGCCGAGAGAATCACTGTCCCCATATTGCGCATGGCGTGTAAGATAGCTTCACGCACATCCCAGGTTTTGTTCTCATTGAAGCGGTCCATCAGGAAGATGCTGTAATCAACCCCGAGGGCAATCAGCATGACGAAGCTGAAGAACGGCGTCGTCCAGGTGATTCCCGAATAGTTCAGCAGATGCACGAAGATCGCTTCCGTGATGCCCAGCGCCGTAAAGTAAGTGATTAACAATGAGGCAATGATGTAGAGCGGCATAATCATAGAACGGAACAGCACCACCAGGATGATGAAAATACCGCTTAGCATCAGAATTACTGTTCGCGTGTAATCTTCATTGGAGATCGTCTGCAAATCATTGTAGGTGCTGGTCACGCCGCTCATGGCCGTTTCCGCGTTCTCCAGCTTGGTGCCGGCAACAGCACGGTTCACCGCTGCCTGAATCTGTCCGACACTGTCAATAGCCTTCGCGCTGTATGGATTCCCGGCGAAGACCACATCCAGGGTCATGACCTTGCGGTTCCCGGACAGATAGGTATCGAATACCTGCTGCATGCCCTTGGCCTTGAGCGCCTCTGCCGGAACCAGGAACCCGCTTAGCTCATCATCCTTGGCATCCTGAATCTGCTTGAGATAATCCTGCGCCGAGCTTAAGCCTCCGGTGATTTGTCCCAGACCGTCCGCACTTTGCGTCAGTCCGTCCGTCAGCTGTCCAAGCTGGCCCGTAAGCTCGCCGAACCCGTCGGCAAGCTGCTTCTGCCCGCCCTGGATCTGGGTAAGCCCGGTGGTAATCGCCGGAAGCTTGCCGACAATCTGCCCTTGGCCGTCAGCCGCCTGCTTCAGCCCGGACTGCAGCTTGCCGATACCGGCTACCAGCTGATCCAGCCCCTTCGCCAGCGCAGCCTGCCCTGCTGCTGCTTTGGAATACCCTGCATTGGCCTCTGTCAATCCGGCCGCCGCCCCGCTCAGCTGGGCCGAGATCTGGCCCAGTCCTCCTGCAAGTCCGGCAGCTCCCGTACCACTCTGCGTAACGGTACCTTTGATCGTCTGGTAATTCACATCCTGGAGCAGCTCCGGATAGACGGCTTCCAGTCCGGTGAATGAAGCGCCCAGACCGTTAAGCGCATCTGCCACGCCTTGAAGCTGTGTCTGCAGGCCGCTAAGTCCTCCGTTCAGCGCGGTCAGGCCGCTGCCGATCTTCTTGTAACCTTCAAGCAGCGCGGCATTGGCCTGCGCCAGCTGCTTTGCACTGCCTGCCGCCTGCGCCAGGCCCGCTCTGATCTCTCCCGCTCCGGCCCCGCCGCTGCGGATGCCCTCTTCGATCCGCACCAAGCCGTCGCCCAGCGCGTCAATGCCTTTTTTCAGCTCAGCCGTTCCTTCCGTCAGCTTCGCGCTTCCCGAGGCCGCCTCCGCAAGCTTGGGCTCATTGTCCTTCAGCTGCTTGCTTGCTTCGCTCAGCCCGCTCTGGATCTTGGTTAACCCTTCACTGCTCTGATCCAGACCGTCCGCCAGCGTAGCCACCTGAGTAGGAATCAGGAAGTCATTAATCTGCTCCCCGGTAGGGCGGGACATGCTGCGCACAGCCTTAACGCCATCCACCTTTTCCAGCTCGCGGCTGATCTTCTCGGCAAGTCCCATGTATTCAGCAGTGTCCATCCGGTCGTCATTCTTGATGACAATTTTGCCCGGCATGGATTCACCCGGTCCGAAGCTCTCAGATATAATATTGAACCCTTTGACCGAGGCGTAGTTCGGCCCGATCTCATCCATGCTGTTGAAGCTCAGCTTCCCGCTGTAGGTAAGCAGGAACGGTGCCACAACCGCAGCCACGATCAGCAGCGCAGCCCAAGGTCTCTTCAGCGAGAACGAACCGGCTGCTCCCCAGATCCGGCTCTCACTGTGCTCCAGCTTGCCGCGGGAGGGCCAGAACAGCTTTTGCCCCAAGACCGCCATGAAGAACGGCACCACCGTCACCAGTGCAAGCAGCATCACCGCTATGCCGACAGCCACAGCCACCGCCGAACGGTAGAGCATGAACTTGGACAAGCCGATTGCCACAAAGCCGACGAAGACTGCCAGCCCTGAATAGAACACCGTTCCACCGGCCTTCCGGTAAGTGGCGATGATCGCGCTGTGCGTATCCTCCGACTGCACCAGCTCCTCCTTGAAGCGGCTGATCAGCAGGATACAGTAATCGGTCCCGATCCCGAACATGACAGCGACCATGAAAATCTGGGTGAACGTCGACAGCGGAAAGTCAAAGCGGTCCACCAGGAACGCGACAATCGACTGGGACACGATATAACTCAGCCCCACTGTCAGCAGCGGCACAAACGGAGCCACGAACGAACGGAACACCACGAACAGAATCAGCAGAATGAACACGACTGTGATGTATTCCGACTTTTTCAGACCGGCTTCCGAGCTGGCAATCGTATCCTCCGTAATCAGCCCTTCACTGGTCATATAATGCTCCGTTGTGACGTTACTTAGCAGCTCGGCGGCCTTACCCGGCAGCTCCTTGACCGCCTCTTCTCCGCCCTGGACCGACAATGCGACCATAATCGTCTTGCCGTCCTCCGCAATCAGCGTATCCTTCAACTCAGGCTGTGAGAAAGGGTCAGTAATTGCACTGATCTTAAGGGAAGCCTTGTTCCCGGCCAGCTGCTCCACACCCTGCTTGATACTCTCGGTGTCTGCAGCCGCCAGCCCCTCCGGCTTATGGAATACCAGGGCCACCTGATGCACGGTCTCCCCGTCCTTGGCCGCAGCAACCTCCTTCATAATCTCCGCAGCGCGCGAAGAGGTGTAGCCAGCTGGAACAGCAATCTGTCCCTTCTCCCGCACCAGATCGGACATCCCGGGAGCCGTGAGGAATAACACTGCCGCCACAGACACCCACACCGCGATAACCGCCCATCTTGCCTTCAAAATCGTTCTCAATTGCTTCTCCCTCCTGTATCCTGCATCAGAAATGCCAGCTTCTCAAACATCACAACAAAATGCTCAATATCCTTATCATCGAAATGGAACAGATACGGGGAGATCAGCTCATGCATCTGCTTCTGAGAGGTCTCATACACATCCTTCCCCCGCTCCGTCATCGTCAGGTACACCTGCCTGCGGTCATTCTCATCCCGGGTCCGCTGAATCATGCCCGCTTCATCCAGCCGGTTGATGATGGCCGTAATCGAGCTTTTGCCGACCGCAACAGCCTCAGCCAGATAGGTGGAGGTGCACTTCTCCTGCCCGCCAATCAGCCTGAGAATGCGGAATTGATCCGAGGTCAGGCCTTCTCCAAAAATATCCCGGAGCCGCGAGTTGATCTGCCTGGTAACGACCATATAAGCCTCTACGTAGCGGTTAATCCATTGCTCTGCATCTTTTCTCAAAGCCGGTTCCTCCTTCTGTCCTTATAGTTCACGTATCGAACAGTTTCACAGTAAAACTATATTGTCCTTTTCATTAGAAGTCAACCGGTTTTCATGAATTTATGCGGACGCAAAAAACCACCCGGCACGTAATGTGCAGAGTGGCTGATCTCCTAAATTATACCTATTTGCGTTCCCCGATGCCGCCAGGCCCACTTAGTCCTCGTCCTCCGTCTCTTCCACCTCATAGACACAACGGAACATTTCGATTCCGGCAGCGTTCTCGCCCAGGCTGTACACCATGAAGCCCAGACTACGGTAAAAGTCAGCGGCGATCTCGTCCTCCGTCTCCGCTACCAGATAACGCGGCTGCCGAGTGGTCACCAGCTCAAGAATCATGCCGCGCGCGTACCCTTTGCCCCGGTTCTCCGGGAGCACTGCGATATGACGGATGTCGAGCGAGCCGTCCTCCGTCTCTTCAAATCCGGTGAGTCCGAGCAGCAGCCCGTCCTCTTCCCAGCCACATAGCTGCATGGCCGCCTGCTCCCTGTATTCTGCCGAAGTGCGCTCCAGCGCCTCCGGATCATCTATCACCGCATAAGTCAGCAGTTCGTTCACCTGCGGTGTGCCGACCAGCGGCTTCACATCTATCAACATGAGTCTCATCCTCCTAAAATTATACCTGAACAGAAATTATACCTGCCCCGGGTGCCTCCGCTATCCCCGCACCAGCCGCAGCAGCGCATACCCTGTCCACACACCCAGCAGGTTAAGCAGCAGATCATCGATATCCAGGCTCCCGACATGCAGCAGCATCTGCAGCAGCTCCAGAACCATAATGCCCAGTGCAGACAGAAGCGTCAGCCGGATCAAAGAGCGGTAGCCGGTGACCACCAGCGGAAGCAGAATGCCAAAAGGCGCGAATACTGCCACATTCCCCAAAAGATTCACCAGTCTGCTGGCATACGATAATCCATTCGTCATATCAAAGTATAAACGCACTGTCCGCAGCGGTTCAAGATTGTAACGAAGCGGTCCGTCCAGCTGAACCGTCCGTCCGAATCCGATGAACATCCAGTACAGCAGCATTCCGCTATACGCGATCAGGAGCAGCCAGGCCAGGAAGCGGCGTCCGGGCGGAAGCACCTGCTTGGCTGTAGAAGCCTTCCCTTTCCGGCGGCCTGCATTCGGCTTAGCGATCCTGGCCACCTTCAATAATTTCAATTGTGCCGTCGCTCTTGCCGAGGATAGCCAGATCGGCAATCCCGATGAAGAGTCCGTGCTCGACGACTCCCGGAATACGCTGGAGGGCAAGCGCCAGCTCCGCCGCCGATTCAATGGCTTCAAACCGGCAGTCGGCAATATAATTGCCGTTATCCGTCTTGTACAGGTCTTCTCCGCTACGCCGCAGTTCCGTCTTGCAGCCCAGCTTAGCGAGCGCGGCGACCGTCCACTCCCAGGCGAACGGCACAATCTCCACCGGCAACGGGAACTTCCCGAGCGTGGTCACCGCCTTGCTCTCATCGGCCACAACGATCATGCGTGCGCTGCCCATGGCGACAATCTTTTCCCGCAAAAGCGCACCGCCCCCGCCCTTAATCAGCTGCAGCGCCCCGTCGAGTTCATCCGCCCCGTCAATCGTCAGGTCGAGGCTGTCCACATCACTGAACGCTACCAGCGGGATGCCCAGTTCGCGGGCCTGATCCTCAGACGCCTGTGAGGTAGCTACAGCCGTAATTTGCAGGCCTTCGCTCACCCGCTCACCCAGCTTGCGGATAGCCCAGTAAGCAGTAGAGCCTGTTCCCAGGCCTACCTTCATACCGTCCTGCACATATTCGACTGCCTTCTCCGCTGCCAGCTGTTTCACATTGATACTCATTTTATTCCCTCCATGTTATCCGTTATAATGAACGAAGTGGATACGGCCATGCCGCCCACAAGGAACGCTTATCCTTACCAATCAGCCTGACACCAATCACCTACCAGGAGGAATCTGCATGAGAACCGAGAACCAAATCCAATCCAAAATCAACGAATTGACGCTCCAGCGCAGATCTCTGGAGTCGCGTCTGGTCCCACTGCCGGAAGGTGACTCACAGCGGACCCTGCTGGACGCCCAGCTGGCCCGGATTGACGATATGATTCTAATGCTGGAATGGGTACTGAATGCACCGGCAGGCAAGTATCACGCCTGAATCCCGGGTAACGCACTCCTTCACTTCTTCTCTAGGGTCTCCAGCGGCTGTTCAGCTATAATTCCCCAGCATGTCCTCATACAGCCCGGCATTCTCATGCTCGAAGCAGATGAAATCGATCTGCCGCAGCGGGAGCTCTGCCGGGTTCTTCGCGCGGACATAATGAATCACGGATTCCAGCGCTGTTGTGCAGGCCAGATCCTTCGGGAAGCTGTAAACGCCTGTGCTGATATTCGGAAAAGCCAGGCTCTTCACCCCATGGGCGCAGGCCAGATCAAGGCTGCTCTTATAGCATCTCGCCAACACAGCAGCTTCACCCGCCGTGCCGCCTTTCCAGATCGGCCCCACCGTATGTATCACTCCGCGAAAAGGAAGCCGGCCCGCACCGGTAAGCGCAGCTTCGCCGGGAAGGATGCCGCCCTGCTTCCGGCGGATTACCGCGCATTCTTCAGCAATTTCCGGCCCCCCGGCCCGGTGGATAGCCCCGTCCACTCCCCCGCCTCCATATAGGCCGGAATTCGAAGCATTGACGATCATCTCGCCTTGCCAGGAGGTAATATCGCCCTCTTGTACCGACAGGACTACATCATTAACGTTGATCTGCATAGCCGGCCTCCTCCTTCGCCGCCGTCTCCAGCGCCTGGATCAGTTCCTTCTCGCCCCTGCGGGCAGCCTTCCCCGAAAAAGAAACAGGCACAAGCCGCCCGCCCTGCAATGCAGCCTGACGGAGAATGCCCAGCATATAATTCTGCGCATCGGATAACGCCAGCTCGCCCGTACCGGCAGCAACCCTGCATAGGGCGCGGGTCGTTCCCGCCTCTGACTCCGGCAGGTCCTCTTCCCCGCGCGCATACACCGTGAACTGAAACAGCGGCACCGCTTCCGGCAGCTCGCCGTCCGCAGAGAACCTCTGATTATACACCGAATACATCAGATTCCCGGTATGCGTTCTGGAAGCATCGGTCTCTTGCTCCGCAAGGATTCTGCTGTTCTGGTAGGCAATAATTCCGGCCGTGACCAGCAGAAACAGCACCGCTCCCGCAATTAAAGTATACATTCCTGTCACCAGCCCATCGCCTGTAATGAACAATACCGCTTCTATAGTATCATGGACAGAAGTAGCCGTGAATGGTCCTATCGTGTAAAAACATTTTTTTGGCGCCGATTCCATAAAGTTATTTTGAGATATTCAAATTAACAGTTGAAACTTGGCGTAGCATGTCTCATAATGAAGTGGAGCCTGCTGTTTTGTCAATCCATACGAAATCAAGGGAGGATACCTGGAAATGAAATTTTTCTTGGATACCGGAAATATTGAGGAAATCAAACGTATTACCCGCCTCGGATTAGTGGATGGCGTAACGACGAACCCGTCGCTGATCGCCAAGGAAGGCAGATTGTTTAAGGACGTAATCAAAGAGATCGTAGCTATTGTTCCCGGTCCTGTAAGCGCTGAGGTCATCGGTCTTACAGCTGAGGAGATGCTTAAGGAAGCCTACGAGATCGCTGAATGGGCTCCGAACGTGGTCATCAAGCTGCCTATGACCGAAGATGGTCTGGAAGCTTGCTATGAACTGACCAAAAAAGGCATCAAAACCAACGTAACCCTCGTATTCTCCGCTGCTCAAGGCCTCATGGCCGCCAAGGCAGGAGCTACTTATATCAGTCCGTTCGTCGGACGTCTGGATGATATCGGCGTGGACGGCATGAAGCTGATCAAGGATCTGAAGACGATTCTGACCAACTACGACCTGAAATCCGAGATCATCGCCGCCAGTATCCGCAACATTGCCCATGTGGAGCAAGCTGCCATCGCCGGTGCCCACATCGCTACCATCCCTGGATCACTCCTGCCGTCGCTCTGGAAGCACCCGCTCACAGACAATGGTATCGAGCGCTTCCTGAAGGACTGGGAGAAGGTACCACAGGTTTAAAACAACAAAGCATACCGTTCAAGCCCCCTTCCGCCTAGCGGAGCGGGGCTTTTTTGGTGCTGTGCGGGAAGATCACACGCGGCAAAACATCTAAATTAAGAAACGATTTTCCAACTAATGAGGCGTCATGGTGATGCTGCCTCATGCAGAGCGGGCACCGCTCCTCCTTGACCCAATTTACTTGTTATGCTTATAATTGTTATAACAAGTATTTATGAAGGAGCCACTAATTTATGACCCGAACCTCTCCGCAGCAATTTCTCGGCTTTCTGATGGGCTCGGCCCACCGGAGAATCTCAGCCGGCTTCGCCCGGTCGCTGAAGCCCTATGATATTACGCCCGAGCAATGGTCTGTCCTGCTGATGATCTGTGACCAGAGCGGAATCAACCAGAAGGAAGTTGCCGTTGCCGCCGCCAAAGACCAGCCGACCACCGCCCGGATTGCCCAGCTCCTCATCAAAAAAGGATTCGTTACCAAAACAACCAACCCGGAGGACCGCAGGGCATTCCAGCTCTACGCCACCGCAGAGGGGCGGGCGCTCATCGAGAACACTATGGAACTGGAGCAACAGACCATCGATAAGGCAGTAGCCGGGCTGCAGCCGCAGCAGCTTGAAGACCTCCGCAGCATGCTGGAGCAGATCTATCACAACACTGGCAATATACATCAGGAATAGGAGTCTACCCACTTGAATCATTCATCTGAACGTCTATGGACCACATCTTTCATTACACTAACCTTATGCAATCTTCTGTTGTTCATCGGATTGCAGATGACTTTATCCACCCTTCCCGCTTATGCGGAAGGGACGTTGCATGCTTCAGCCGTGCAGGTCAGCCTGGTGACCAGCCTGTTCGCTTTCAGTGCCATTGCCTCCCGCCTCTTCTCGGCCAGAGCCATGGAGAAGGGCGGACGCAACCTGCTGATCTTCCTCGGCCTGGCAATTGCCCTCTGTGCAGTAGCCGGATATTACTTCGCAGGCAGCATCTTCACTCTGCTGCTGTTCCGCATGCTGTTCGGCATAGGCTTCGGCATGGCCAGTACCGCGTTCCCGACCATGGCCTCCGATGTCATTCCCATCCGCCGGATGGGCGAGGGCATGGGCTACTTCGGATTATCCACCAGTCTCGCCATGTCGGCAGGTCCGCTGATCGGACTCAGCCTGCTGCAGGGGCCGGGCTTCGATTCCCTGCTCCTGGGGACGGCTGTCGTGCTTGCGCTCATCCTGCCCATGGGCTTCCGCCTGGTGAAGTCGCTGCCTGGCGGACACAAGGAGCCGCCCGCGGCGCCTGCCGCCCCCGGAAGCGGGCCTTACCGCAGGCTGCTGCTTCCCTGCCTGCTGAACTTCCTCTTATCCATCTCATACGGCGGCCTGCTGGGCTTCCTGGCGCTCTACGGGCAAGAGAAGCATCTCCAGCATATCGCTTACTTCTTCCTGTTCAATGCCGTAGCCATCGTCGTAATCCGGCCGCTGTCCGGCAGAATCTATGACCGCTTCGGTGCGGCTGCCCTGCTGATCCCCGGAAGCCTCTTCATCATCGCAGGCCTGCTGCTGCTGTCCTTCGCCTCCACAACGGCAGGGTTGTTCCCGGCCGCCCTATGCTACGGCTTCGGCTTCGGTTCCATGCAGCCTGCCCTCCAGACCTGGATGATCCAGTCTGTCGAGCCGCGCCAGCGCGGGTTAGCCAACGGCATGTTCCTGAACTCCCTGGACCTCGGCGTCGCCATCGGCTCCATGCTGCTTGGTGCGGTCGCCATGTTCACCAGCTATGCCGTGATGTACCGGTATTCCGTACTGGCACCTGTGCTGCTGCTCGCTGTCTATCTTATCGTACTCGTAACCCGGCAGAACAGTAAGCGAAAGGCTGCTCTACAGGGGTAGCAGGAAGCTACATTTCTGTGGAATCAAGTGGAAACGGCCTTGCCGTCCTTTTGAAGGACAGTACCGTTTCAGCGAGAAATAGAAGGATAATTTATAGAGTAAAACATATAAACTCTTATATTTGGACAAAAATTCAGACCGTGTGCCTGCTTGCGAACACAATGTATGCTGTTCTTGACATACATTCAGACCATGTGCCTGCTTGCGAACACAATGTATGCCGTTTTTGACATACATTCGGGCCGTGTGCCTGCTTGCGAGCACAATGTATGCTGTTTTTCACATACATTCAGACCATGTGCCTGCTTGCGAACACAATGTATGCTGTTTTTGACATACTTTTGATCCAACACACACCTATTCACTGTATTAGGAAACTATAGTTTCCTAATACAAGAACAAAACCGCCTCGCGTCAACACGCACAGGCGGTTTTGTATTTTCTGTCCAGCCACTGCTTACTTCTCCTGCGTACCCGCCGTAACCGTATCGCGTACCGCCGCAGGCAGGAACGGGCTCGGCTGTCCGAGGCTGTAGATATGAAGCAGATGCATGGCCCGGGTGCAGGCTGTATAGAACAGCTTGCGCTCATGTTCCCGCCCGTATTTCTCAGCGGAGCCGTCATAGATGATTACAGCATCGAACTCGACGCCCTTGGCGAGATATGCCGGAAGCACCAGCGTCCCTTTTTGAAAATTAGGCGTCTCCTTCGTGACCAGCCGCACCGGCAGCCGCTTCTCCAGTTCCCGATGCACCTGTGCGCTCTCTTCTGCTGTCTTGCAGATCACGGCCACATAATGATAACCCTCTGCATGAAGCTTCAGCACATCCTGCTCCACAGAGGTGAATAGGTCCGCTTCACTGTCCACCACCGTCAGCAGCGGCTCCTCTCCCCGGCGGTTAAAGGGTACGATCTTCTCCCCTCCGGGAATCATCGCCCGTGTGAACTCCACAATCTCGTAAGTAGAGCGGTAGCTGCGGGTCAAGGAGATTACCTCGGTGTTCTCTTCGCCGTAGATGCTCACCAGCCCCGCCAGATCTCCCAGCACCTCGCCTTGGGCATAGATCGCCTGGTTCAGGTCGCCCAGCACGGTCATTTTGGCCCGGGGAAACAGACGGCGCATGAATTCCAGCTGGAACGGCGAGTAATCCTGCACTTCATCGATAATGACATGACGGATCAGCGTATTCGTCCGGAAGCCCTGGCTAAGCTCCTTCAAATACAGGAAGGGAGTCGCATCTTCATAAGCCAGCTCATTCTCCCTGATCGCAGCCAGCGTCTGTCCGCAGATCTCATCCCACGCTTCAGGCAGCGTCTCGCCGGTATCCAGACTCTCTATCAGCCCGCGGCCTTCGAACAAGCGGCTGTACAACGCCTTCACATCCACGAAGCGTCCGCGCTTGGTCCAGCCGCGCAGCGGTTTGAGGCGCTGGCTGACGACGTAGCGGGCGAGCAGGATTCGCTCCGCCTCATAATCATCGAAGCTGTCGTTATGCCCTCCGCCCTTGCGGCGCATCTGGTTGTAGGCCCGCTGATAATCGCTGTTGTCCATCAGCTCAATCTGCTCGTCTACCCATGCCGCGGTCCGCTCTTCTACACCGAACGCAGCGATTCGCTTCAGCAACCACCCTGTCATCAACTCAATCCGGTTCGCCAGCTTGATGCCCGGGTCGTAGCTGTAGAACTGGCGCTCCATCTCTTCCTTAGAGACAACGGCCCGCCCCTGGAAGATCAGCGGCTTGAACAGCATGCCTTCATGCTCCAGCAGATTCACATACTGCCGGATGGCGCTAAGGAAGGCCACCGATGATTTATAGGCAATGCCTGCGCGGCGGATGGAGGCTTCCTCCCCGTCCGGTGTATTCAGCAGACTCTCCGTCTGGCTGAACACATCCTCCAGCTGAAATTCCTGGCCCAGCCGGTGTTCCAGATACATCTGGAAGGTCGTCTGCTGCATATTCTCTTCCCCCAGCTCCGGCAGCACAGTGGATACATAGCTGTTGAACAAGGGATTAGGCGAGAAGAGGAGCATCTGGTCCGCCTGAAGCACCTCACGGTACTTGTAGAGCAGATAGGCTACCCGCTGGAGCGCCGCTGAAGTCTTGCCGCTGCCGGCGGCTCCCTGCACCACCAGCATCCGGCTCCGGTCATTGCGGATAACCGCGTTCTGCTCCTTCTGGATGGTGGCTACGATGGATTTCATCCGGTCATCTGCACTGTGGCTCAGCACCTGCTGCAGCAGCTCATCGCCGATGGTGACGCCCGTGTCGAACATAACTTCAATCTCACCGTTGTCAATGACGAACTGACGCTTCAGCTCCATCGTTCCTGTAATCTGGCCGCCCGGCGTCTCATAGGAGGCAGGCCCCGGAGCCCCGTCATAATAGAGACTGGAGATAGGTGCACGCCAGTCATAGATCAGGAAGGTTCCGTTATCCTCCATCAGGGAGCCGATGCCCAGATAGATTCTGTCAGCCGCCTCATCCCCCGCCTCCGAGAAGTCGATCCGGCCAAAATAAGGGGATACGACCAGCTTTTTATATTTTTTGAGCGCTTTGCTGGATTGCAGATGATGGCGTTCGCGTTCGTTCAGGATCTGTGCCTGCTGCCGCAGACTGGTTGAAGTCTCCCCCAGGTCGTCGGGGCTGCTGAAGTTCACGGTCACTTCTTCCCAGAAGTCTTTGCGCATATCCACGACATCCGTGCGGTGGAGACCCAGCTCCTCAGACAGCATCCGGATATGGGCAGACAGCAGCCTGGTGATGCCGTTGACCCGCTCCTGCTCCTTTTGCCACTCGTGATCATGTTTATCCAATTCATTTCATCCCCTTCGGAAGGTTGACTCTAGATTTTCTCGTTCAGCACTGCGTTTTCCTTGTCGTCTGCGTTCATCCGGTTGATCTGGTCAGCCACCTTGTCCAGACGCTCCAGCTGATAGCCGTAGTCATAGATGGCCGCCGCCACCACCGAAAGCCGGAGCTGCCCGGCCTTCTGCGGATCGTAACCGTCAATGGCGGATTGCAGGAAGCGGTCATTATCCTCAGCCAGTGGCTCGGAGTCATTGGCCCCGGGCTTCAGCTTATCCTCGAATTTCAGCAGAATATACTCATGATACTTGATCAGCTGCTCCAGATGGTGGTCGAACAGTTCATCGGTGTGTCCCGTCCGGTCTGCCTGGAAATAATGCCGGTCAATCGCCTCCAGCACCTGATATCCCTTTTGCAGCGAATTCAGCAGGTTTTTGTAGACCACCATCTGCCTCGTCTGACTGTATTTAGCCCTGCGGAGCTGCTTCTGCTCCTCCTCGAATAAGGCGTATTTGTCAGCCAGCGCTTTAATGGAGCCCTCCAGGCTGTTCTTCTCATCCCGGAAGACACTTTCCTTCATCTCATGCGACACCGCCGTCCGCAGCAGCAGCGACAGGCTGGTGAACACATTCTCGATCTGCTGGATGTACTGCTTGCGCGGCTGCGGCGGAAATACAGAGATATTGATAATAAAAGCCGACAGAATTCCAGTCAGGGTCAGCAGGAACCGGGTTAAGGCGAACTGCCACTGGCCGGATGCCTCCATGACGGAGATGACTGTAACCAGCGTCAGGCCGATGGTGTCGGCACGGTTCATTTTCATGCTGATCATAATCACCAGGATACATACCAGCCCGACCGCAATCGGTTCATTGGAGAGCAGCATTCCGCCAAGCAGCGCTATCACGGCCCCCATCGTGCTGGTCTGGATCTGGTCCAGGAAATACCTCCATGATCTGTAGATGGACGGCTGCATGGCAAAGATTGCCGCAATGGCCGCACCGACAGGAGAGGCGAAGTTGAGTAGAACGGACAGATAAAGGGCAAGCGTTACGGCCATTCCTGTTTTGAGTATGCGGGCACCGAAAGCCAAGTCCATCCCTCCCAAGAAGCTTGAAGCTTATCATTATTACTGCGGATGTCCACCCATTATGTATATCCTGCAGGCAATCGGTTAATCTCTAATCCTTCCACACCATTTATTACCCATGAACTGCACTGGCGAATTTTAGTATGGCTTAAGCCGGGCTTCAGGATTCTTTCAGCTTTCTGGGAATACTGTTATACCAGGCAGCAACCACTACCATTAGAAGAGGTGTATCCATGAAAAAAACGATCCGAACGCTAATCGCATGGGCAGCAGCCATGTTGCTAACTATAGCTCCGGCTGCCGTCTACGGCGAGCAGCTGCCCAAAGGTACTGCCTCCCCTCCTCCGACTGCTCCGCATGCCGGCAGAGAGCATACCCCTCCCCGCAGCGGGGAGCGGAATCTCAGGGCCGGAGGCCATTTCATTATCAGCGAAACGGCTGACCTGCTCGGAATGGGCCGCGAAGAGCTGATTGCCAGTCTGAAGTCGGGCAAGACGCTGGCCGGTCTGGCCCGGGAGAAGAAGGGCTGGAGCGAAGACCAGTATGTCCAGAAGCTGAGCGAAGCCGCCAGCCTGAAGCTGGACGGATTCGTCAGAGAAGGCAAGCTGACGCAGGAAGACGCAGCCAAGCTGAAGCCGGGCCTGCCGACGCTAATCAAGCGCAGCCTCCACCGCGCGGCCCAGCTTCACCAGGGCAAGCCGTCACAGCCGCCTGCTGCAACGAAGGCGCCCTGAACGGTCGTCGCATATTCAGGGAGACAGGGCCATCCCGGCCCGGTCTCCTTACAGACTTATGTGGCAGGCAAGAGAACAGGCTACGAATGCCCGGAAATTACTTTTTCCGGGCATTCTTTGTGTGAGGCGGCTTCCCCGCCTGGCGCTGCTTGTGATTCCGGTAAGCCTCGAAGCAGGCAGCCGACAGCATCAGCCAGGCTCCGCTCGCAGCATACCCGCCGAACACATCACTCGGATAATGCACGCCCAAATAAATCCGGCTCCAGCCGATCCCCCCAGTCATCAGCACAGTGAACAGAATCAGCAGCAGCCGCTCGCTCCGGCTGTGCATATGCCGCCACAGCAGGTAGGCAATGACTCCATATAACGAGAAGGCCGCCATCGAATGCCCGCTGGGGAAGCTGTATCCGGCCTGTTCAATCAGCCTGTGGATGGTTGGACGCTCCCGGTGGAACCACAGCTTCAAGAGCGTATTCAGCAATTGGGAGCCCAGGCCAACCCACAGGAACAAGGCAAGCTCCAGCCGGTGCTTCAGGGCGAAGAAGAGAATGAGCATGGTCAGCAGGGATATCCCGACCGCCAGCTTCGAGGAGCCGACCAGCGATAAGCCTTTGGCCAGCGCGGTCAGCGGCGGGGATTCCATCGATTGTACGAACCGGATAACCGCATGGTCGAAGCCCTTGGCGAAGTCCAGCTTAACCATTAAAGCGATCACGATAAAAGCCAGCAAAAACCATATAAACCACCGGAATCCGCGGGACCAGTAATGATAATATAGCATAACTACCCCCTTGTCTATTTGTCAGGCATTATGAACACATTTCCTGGGATGGTCTGTCCCGTGTTATAATGTCCTGGAGAAATTATTTTAACTAAAGATGGAGTGCTGCCAAGTGGAAAGTCTAAAATTGCAGGAACGTTTGTTGAACCAGTGCATCTCAACCAAGATGCCGGTGACGATTTTCACAACTAACGGAGTCAAAATGCAGGGACTGATAACCTCTTACGACGCTTATACGATCACCTTGCAGGGTCAGGGTGACGGAAGACAGAACGTACTCTTCAAATCGGCCGTCTCCACAGTGGTGCCGCTGAAGCCCGTCTCGCTCAAATAAGCTGTCTGCACGGCGCACATTCTAACCTAAGCTCTTACCAATGAACTGTCTACGAACTCAAAAGGAACACCGGAGCAGCATCCCGGTGTTCCTTTTGCCGTTGTCTCCTCAGGTCCAGCAGTGGCAGGCAGCCTGTCCTACGCGGGGAAGACCGCCGGCATTACGCATACCGGCTTAGACAGCTCCGCAGTATGCCCGGTGAAGCTCAGACGGCCGCTGCCCTGGTCGAGGGAAAAGACGACCAGATTATTGCCGTCCCGGTTGGCAACAATCAGATAGGCACCATCCGGTGTGACCGAGAAGTGACGGGGATGCCCGCCTCTGGTAGATACATGCTCCACCAGGGTCAGCCCGGCTGTCTGCGGATTCACGGCATATTGAACGATGCTGTCATGTCCGCGGTTGGAGCCGTACAGATATCTGCCATCCTTGGAGAAGGCAATCTCTGCACAGCTGTTCTGGTCTGCCCCCTGTCCTTCAGGCAGCGTGGATACCGTAACAGCCGTCTTCAGCGTTCCTTCCGCAGCATCATACAGGAACGAAGTCACCGTGCTGTCCAGCTCATTGATTACATATGCAGACTTGCCGTCCGGATGAAATACGAAATGGCGCGGCCCTGCCCCGGCATGCAGCGGGGTATCTCCAATCGCTTCAAAGGTTCCCGCGTCTGCATGAATCCGGTAGCAGCGGATCAGATCCAGTCCCAGATCCGAGACGAACAGGAAGCGTCCATCGGGGCTGAAGATCGCCGAATGCGGATGCGGACGGTCCTGGCCCGGCGTTGCCCCCTGTCCTGTATGCTGGGCGGTATCCGTCAACGCCACAGGCAGCCCGTCCTGATCCAGCGAGAGGAGTCCGACCGATCCCCCGTGATAGCTGCACACGACAAGATGTTCATTCTTAGCATCCCGGTTAATGTTACAGGTCGTGCTCTGGCCTGTGCCTTCGGAAGGCATAGTCTGAATCCGCTGCAATTCACTCAGCTTGCCGGTCTCAGGATCGATAGCGAAGGTTATAACCTCCCCTTCCTTGCCGCCTGTACCATTCGGCTTCTCCCCTATGGCATACAGCTTCCGCCCGGAAGGGTCCACATTCACGAACGTTGGATTCGTCAAGCCTTCTGCGGTAGCCAGCCGTTCAAGAGTCCCTCCTGCTTCACCGTCAAAAGCAAACACCTGAACTCCGCTCTCTTCTGCAGTGGCATATGAACCGGTAAATAACAGCAGCTTCGTCTTCTCGTTCATCTAGAATTCCTCCTCCATGTTAAACAGCCATCTATATAATTTACATTTTTTCGTGAGGATTGACAAATGCAACGGAAAAAATGACAAAAAACATTTCAAAAATAAGACTTCTCAAGCCGTTCAGAGTATGATATAATGAAAGCGCTAACATTAATGTTATTAATCAAGATAAAGGGGGAACACGAATGAGCAGCCTGCTGGAAGCCAGAAATGTATACGAGGACTTCGAGGTGGAGACAGACATTCTGTTCTTTAAGGTCGGGGACCATGACCTGGTCATTTTTCACGGCAGAAACTACAATATTAAAAAGAGAATGACTGCCGAGCAACTGAACCGCTTATTGTCGAGCAACAGCTATTATCATGTGTACGGCGGCTGCTACGTGAATCTGAACAAGATCAGCTCCATTGAGGACGACTGCATCTACTTCGGTGAAATGGGCCTCTACGCCAAGTCGGTACGGGTTCCACGACGGAAGCAGGAGAATATCCGTCATCTGCTTAAGGGACTAAGCTCTTAAGCCGGACACCTTGTCCGCAGACCTCTTGCACTATTCAATGATTCATTACCGTCTCTCTCATCAGGCCGGAGCGCATATGGGGACACCCGTGCTGCTCCGGTTTTTCCTGTGTTTAACCTGTTTCTTAATGGAATCTTAAAAAGTAATTCTGCTTTTTTATACTTTCTTAAGGTTTGGAATTCTGTTTTCTGGTAAAGTTGTAGAAAGACAGGCACCACCTATATTGAAGGGAGTCATTAATTATAATGGACAAAAAAGATTTCAATGAAAACGAAAAGCTGGAAAAAGGCATTACGCCGGAAGAGAATGACGCTTCTGTGATTACTCCGGAAGATACCATTGAGCCTGCCGGAACAGTCCCTGTACCGCAGGAACCTGTACAAGCCGCAGGCGGGCCTGGCAAACCGCAAGCTCCAAAAGTTGAAGAAAGCGTTCCCGTGATGAACAAAGTCGGCGGCGGAGGTACTCCTCCTTCTTCACCTGCTCCATCCGGCGGCGGCAAAGGCTGGATGATTGCTTCGCTCGTTCTGGCAGCAGCACTGATCGTAGTGCTGATTGTACAGCCCTTCAAGAAGGATGACAGCAAAGTTGCAGTTGCTTCCGTGAACGGAACAGACATCACCAAAGCGCAGCTGTATGATAAATTGGTTGAAGCCGGCGGGGAATCCACCCTGCAAAACCTGATTACCACCACGCTGGTGGGCCAGGAAGCCAAGAAAGCCAACATTAAGGTTACCGATGCCGACATCAACGAAGAAATCGAGAACCTCAAGACCCAGTTCGGCGGCGAGGAAGCTCTGAATAACGCCTTGCAGCAGAGCTCGATGACCATCGAGGACCTGAAGAAGCAAATGCCGCTCCAGGTTGAAATCCGCAAGCTGGTAGAACCGAAAGTAAAGATTACCGATGAGGAAATCTCCAAATATTTCGAAGAAAACAAAGCGAAATACAATCAGGAAGAGGAAGTTCGCGCTTCCCACATCCTGGTGAAGACCAAGGAAGAAGCCGACGCCATTGTGAAGCAGCTCAAAGAAGGCGGAGACTTCGCCGCACTGGCCAAGGAAAAATCCGCTGACACCGGCTCGAAGGACAAAGGCGGTGATCTTGACTTCTTCAAACGCGGAGACATGGTTGCTGAATTCTCCGATGCTGCCTTCAAGCTGAAGGTTGGCGAAACCAGCGGCGCAGTGAAATCCGAGTACGGCTACCACATCATTAAGGTGACCGACCACAAGGATGCCAAAGAATATACACTGGCTGAGAAGAAGGAAGAAATCAAGAAAACCCTGATGTCACAGAAGGTATCCGAGATGTCTGCTACGTGGCTGGCTGATCTGAACAAGAATGCCAAGATCACTAATACGTTGACCGACAAACCGGATGCATCCGCTACTCCGGCAGCCAGTGAAGCTCCTGCTGCGGCAACGGAAGCTCCTGCAACAAAATAATGAATGCTATATTGGTGTACAAGCTATAACCATGTAGAAGGATAATTTATTATGTGAAACATATAAATTCTTATATTTAAATAAAGAGGACAAGCGGATGAACGCTTGTCCTCTTTATTTGTGTTCAGATGTATGCCTGAGCAACATCCGTACAGAGTGAGCGGCTATTGCCCTTTTTTGCGGATCTGCTTATCGTGATTCTCGCCCCACTCCTTAGCCTGTGCGGTGGCAATGGCTATCGCCCGTCCCTCCTCGTAGCCTTCCTCCAGCAGGGCGTTGGCAATCTCCACCGCCTTGTTGCGAACAGGGGCCATGAAGTTCTTCAGTGAATCGGGGTAGTTATCTTTATCCCATGGCATCATAAAAACCTCCTTGATCTGGCTATACTCATACTTAGCCGGATCAGGGAGGTTCTAAACTGCTTATCGCAAGGTTTCCTTACTTGACGACCTTCACACGTTCTTCAATCGGCTGGAATTCCTTCTCGCCTGGAGGAGTTAAGGTCTTGCCGAATGGCATCTGGGCAATCAGCTTCCAGTCTGCCGGCACGCCGAAGGTCTCTTTCACTTCATCATCAATCAGCGGATTATAGTGCTGTAGGGATGCACCCAGACCGGCTTCTGCGAAGGCTGTCCATACTACGAATTGCAGAATCCCGGAGGACTGGTTGGACCAGATCGGGAAATTCTCAGCATACAGGGCAAAATTCTCTTGCAGATGCTTCACCACTGCCTGATCTTCGAAGAAGAGCACGGAGCCGTAGCCCGCCTTGAAAGAGGACAGCTTCTGGGCAGTGCCTTCGAATTGTTCAGTCGGAACGATCTTACGCAGGGTCTCTGCCGTAATGTCCCACAGCTTATCATGTTGCTCGCCCAGCAATACTACTGCCCGGGAGCTTTGCGAATTGAAAGAAGTTGGGCTATGTAGAACGGCCTCTTCAACGATCTTCTGGATCTGTTCATCAGAGATGGGGGATTCTTTACTGATGGCGTATATGGAACGTCTGCCTTTTACCGCTTCAAAAAAAGTCTTAGACATAAAATAACTACCTCCATTTAATTAAGTAACTTACTTTTTTTAATTATAACACTTTCCCTACCTGAATACAATGCATCCTTCACAACTTTTTCCTGTACCAGCTCTTTATTTGCATATCCGCTCTTAGTGTCGCTGAATTGACTTCATTTATGCACCTTCCACTATTTTCTATAAGCTATTTACGAGGTTTAGAAACAACGGCCAACATATCGTATATACAACCCGCTCCTAAATAAGCTACAATAATTCAGCTAAAATACAGAAAGAAGGTCAAGCTATGCGCACCTCTCTTCACGGCACAACCCATACGGTGAAGCTCACCTTAATGTTGCTCCTGTCTTCCCTTCTCATCCTCAGCGGGTGCGAAGACTCTGCTTCTTCCTCCTTGAACGCTGTTCCAGCAGCAGCCGGGGCGGCCGGGACCCCTAATGATGAACCCGGGAAGCCCGTATCCTTCTGGGTCGCCACCGATACGCATTATCTGGATAAAGCCCTGGAGGATGGCGGTTCAGCCTTCCAGACGTATGTCACAAGCGGCGATGGCAAAATGCTTCCTTACAGCGATGAGCTGACCGAAGCTCTGGTCCGGGATGTGCAGCTGAACAAGCCGGCTTTTCTCATTCTGAGCGGCGACCTCACCAATAACGGTGAAGCGGGCAGTCATAAGGAGCTGGCAGCGAAGCTGCACCGGATGGAGGCTGCCGGAACCCGTGTCTACGTGACTCCGGGCAACCATGATATCAACAACCCCTGGGCCAGATCCTTCGACGGTGACAAGCAGGTCGTTGCCAAGCATATTAATGTGGACGATTTCCTGCGGATCTATGACGATTTCGGATATAACGAAGCAGTCTCTCGGGATAAGGACAGCTTAAGCTATGTCGTGAAGGCCGCTCCCGGCCTTTGGCTGCTGATGCTGGACAGTGCCCAGTATGCGCATAACGAAGAATATAATTTTCCGCAGACCGACGGGCGCCTGCTGCCCTCCACTCTTGCCTGGATTGACGACAATGTGAAGCAGGCCGCTCAGGAGCATGCCTCTATTATTACAGTGATGCATCATAATCTGCTGAGCCATACCTCCATGGCCGTATCCGGGTTCAAGCTCAATAACAGCCAGGAGACGATGAAGGCTTTTCGCAAAGATGGGCTAAATCTGGTATTATCCGGGCATATTCATATGCAGGATATTCGCCGCGATCCCCCGGAAGCTTCGATAGATCCGGCCTTGCCTGTCTATGATATTGCCACAAGCGCCATGGCGGTGAATCCGCACCAGTACGGCCGAATGACCTTCGATCCCGCTTCACGTGCTGTGACCTACCAGACTGCTGTGGTAGATGTTGACGGCTGGGCCAAGGCCAACCATCAGACCGATCCGCACCTGCTGAACTTCAAAGCGTATGCAGAGCAGATCTTCGCAGACAATTCGTATGAGAAAGCGATGAACCGGCTGAAGGAGAGCAGCTTCACAGAAGCGCAGAAGCAGTCGATGGCTGAGGTGATGTCGAAGCTGAACGTGAAGTATTTTGCCGGGAAAGCTGCGGATTCGCTGGAGGAGATCCGGGCGATGCCGGGATTCAAGCTGTGGGAGAGTATGGAGGGCGGCTTCATGTCCGGCTACATCCGCAGTATGGCGGAGCATGCAGAAGTGAGCAATACCTCGCTGGAGATGGTTCTGACTACACAATAATTAACAGCAAGCTTAAGAGTGGAGCTCGAAGCAGGGTCGGAGCTGCAGTGAACATTTGGACTTCCGGCCGCTGTTGTCCCCAGATTTCTTGATTTTAACCACTGTTCGTGGTAGAAATCCGGTGACAAAGGCGGTCGCTAACGCTCTACAGTTCCAAATTCCCCCTCGCTTCTTTTTGCTTTTTGTTTACGGATAACAGGGCTATACCTTGTGCTTACTTTGCGGTTCGCACTGGAGTAATTAGAAAGAACGTTGAAGAAAGATCATTCAACGGGTGTATAACGATCGGGCTCATTTTGCCGGTGAATCTCAAGCGTATGAACTCACTACTCGTGCCGCGAAGAATGTCCGCAACATATTTTCCATTTAGCGAGATCGTGAAATCCTCCCCGTTCTTCTCAAGTATAGCTACCGCATCCTCAATATTTCCAATATCTGCAGTTTGGGATAACAAATGCAATCTATTGGAAGTAGCCTCTAACCTTATAATACTTTCACTGGCCAATACCGTTGTCCGTTCGACGGCTTTTAACAGAGGAGCTGTTCCAATGGTAATCTCTGATATAAAAGTATGCGGGACCACATTGTGCAGGGATGGGTACTCTCCCTCAATCAATGCAGATTGCACCAGGATATTGTTAGCAGTGAATCTAACATGACGGTGACTCACTTCAACTTCAGTTGTTCTGTCCCCGCCGTCCATGATTTTAACTGCTTCCACTAAATTTCTGCCAGGAATAATAATATGCCTATCCATCTCTGCTTTATGTTCAACATCCATAGTCCGGGAAGCTAGACGAATACCGTTAGTAGCCGTTAACTGTAGCCGATGATTTCGATATTGAAAAGATACTCCGGTCAACACAGGCCTATGTTCTGATGAAGAAGCTGAACCTGCCACCTGCTGAATGGAAGACTTCAATTGATCATTATTAACTACTAATTTGAGTGCAGGATTACTCTCTCCCGGGTATATGGCCGGATAATCCACAGCATCCATTCCGCATAACCGAATTCGTGTATGTTCTGAGGAGATGGTGAGCATTAAGGAACTGTCGACTTCCAAAGTAATCATCCCAGAATCAGACTTACGTATTATTTCGCAGAAATACCTTGCCGGTACCACCACTTCCCCAATTCTGTGAACCGTCAAAGATGTATCTTCCCTGGGGATGCGGTAATGGATAGTCAGACTGCTATTGCTAGCGGTAACTATCAGTTCATTGGCTAGAGCTTGTATATGAACCCCTGCCAGTATGGGAATCAGTTGGTTCGCCGGCACAGCCTTTAGCACTAGCTGAAGAGCTTTGAGAAGAATATCCTTACTTACGCTGATCCTCACTAGCTTCACCCGTTTCCACAAGTTAAATTACAAATTACTGGACTCAATCAGAGACCGGATAAGCTCCGATCGGGACAATTTATGCTCCGCGCAATGCTGCTCGACCTTTTCCCAAAGCTCATTAGTTAAGGTTACTGAGACTTTTTTGGTTACACCTATGTTCTTGCGGCCCGCTCCCTCCCGGGGACCTCCTCTTGCAGACATAAAGCCCAATTGACCTTCTTTATTGGAAAGACCTATTTTTAGATCACTTTGAGTCAATTTGATCTATCCTCTCTTTTTTTTGATTTAAGTTACCTTTTTCAATATTCATATTACTATTTTATCATACGATCAATGGGCTTACAATGTTAGGAATGGATGATTCTGGTGGCGAAAAAAAACACAACAAAAAACTGACCTTGCAAAGTTGCAACGGCCAGTTCTATATAGAGCAAACTATTTTAGTATCCTTAAGATTTAGGCAGCCTTACGATCACATTCCCCCGACCACCATTCCACCCGCAGCACCGGCTAACACCACCACCCAAGGCGGCAGCTTCCAGAAGACCAGCATCACGAACAGAATGACAGCCAGGGCGAAGTCGAGAGGCGCGAGGATGGCTGTGGTCCACAGGGGGTCATACCAGGCGGCAAGCAGAATGCCCACCACGGCGGCATTGATTCCGGTTAAGGCTCCTTGAATCCGCGGATTTCTTCTTAGGCTGTTCCAAAAAGGCAATGCGCCCGCAACCAGCAGAAAGGCTGGCAGGAAAATAGCGAGCGTGGCCACGATGGCCCCGGAAACCCCGGCAGTCATGGCTCCAAGATAGGCTGCAAAGGTGAACAAAGGACCCGGTACAGCCTGCGCGGCTCCGTAGCCCGCCAGGAAATCGGCTTGGCTCACCCAGCCGGTAGGGACGACCTCTTGCTCCAGCAGCGGAAGGACGACATGTCCACCGCCGAATACCAAGGCCCCGGAACGATAAAAGCTGTCAAATATCGCAAATCCTCCCGTCTCCGCCGTTCCTCTTAGCAACGGGAGTACAATCAGGAGTGCGCCGAATAAGACTAGACAAATGATGCCGGAGGACCGGCGAACGGGGATTAGAAGATTCGTCAGATTCTCCGCAGCATCGTGGCGGTACAGCCATAACCCGGCGATTCCTGCTACAGCAATCGTAAGAATCTGACTGTAACCGGTCTGCCATACTAATGTAACAGCCGCCGCTATCACCGCGATGGTCACTCTTTCCCGGTCCGGGGTCAGCTTCTGCCCCATGCCAAGGATGGCCTGGGCAACAATCGCTACCGCCACGATCTTCAGTCCGTGAATCCAGCCTGCACCGGCGATATCATAACCTTGCAGCAGGAAGGCAAAAGCGACCAGCGCAATGACCGAGGGCATAGTGAAGCCCAGCCAGGCCACAATACCGCCCAGCCAGCCTGCCCGCATTATCCCGATGCCAATCCCCACCTGACTGCTCGCCGGACCCGGAAGGAACTGGCAGAGCGCCACCAGGTCGGCATAGCTTCGTTCATCCATCCATTTCCGCCGCCGGATATACTCATTGTGGAAATACCCCAGATGGGCAACTGGTCCGCCGAAGGAGGTAAAACCCAATTTGACCGATACCAGCAGGACCTCAAGTAACGCTCCAGCCTTCCCCCTCCGATGGTCTCCCGGCACCGCCTGCTTCTCTGCTTGCATACCTATTGCTCCCTTGACCCTAGAATATATATCTCATTCCAGATTATCATCCGAGTTCAAGCATTAGATAAAAGGTACAGCAGTGTTCTGTAAATGTTCTGTAAAAGTGCGTATTGTCTCACTGTACGCTAGTTGCAGGGCTGAATGATTCTATGGTGTAAGCTTGACACGATCCAGCCGATCGATCAGCTTACGGAGGCCAGCTTCATCTGCTCCATACAGGCGGACGTCCTCTCCAAGCAGCTTATCAATCTCTTCTCTCGTAAACTTGAAGCTGTAGGTTATCCCTTCATCAGCAAGCGAGTAATTTATAATATCCGCGTTATCAATCAGGCTGAACAACAGGATCGAGTTGTTCAGCAGAGGCTGCCGGTTTAATGCCTTAAGGTCATCGCTCCACATTCCGTTGATATCGTTCACAGTATAATTAATAGTTAATTCATACGGCCGGGAGTCCGTGGTCAGCTCCATGCCCGCCCTCTCCAGTCCCTCCGGCAGCGGCATCCCACCAAGCAGCGCGCTGACTTTACTGGCATCTCCTATATACATTGTTTTGCTCTCCAGCAGCTGATCCACCGCATAACCGGAATCTGACACTTGCGCCGGGGGCTCCACAGTCTGGGGATTGGCCGTACATCCAATAAGCAAGAGCACAATAACCAGGGTACAAGCGGCCATGCTCCTTGAGGTCGGTTGACGGTATGCGAGAATATGCTTGATCCGGGCCTTCACATTGCTCTCTCCAAAAGCCAGCGGGCTGCCCGTCATAAGCCCGCTTCGGCGCACCGAGAAACCGAGGAGGGAGCCGGAGTAGCTGCTTTTAATCTGCGGGCCCAGCTTCCGGATCACCGCTTCATCACAGGACATCTCCATATCCTTGCTCATGAGTACAAAAGACAGCCACATCAGCGGATTGAACCAATGGAGAATGACCAGCAGGAACATAAGCGGCTTGACTAAATAATCCCGCCGGTCAATATGAGTCTGCTCATGCAGCAGAATATGGGACAGCTCCTGTTCACTCATTCCGGCCGGAATGTAGATCCTTGGCTTCAAGAAGCCGAAGACGAAAGGAGTCATAATCTGGTCGGTTTCAAAAACATGCCCCTTCACAAGGGTTGCCGTACGGACTCTGCGCATGATTCTGACATAAGAGAACACGCTGTACAGCAGCAGTGTTATAGCGCCTATCAGCCAGATCATACTGCCGGTCCACAGGATGATCTGCACCGGATTCACGCTTGCTGCAGGTGCAGCCGGCGGAAGCAGGCTGTTCAACAGACTTCCCGCAGAAGCCGTTCCGGTGTCCACCGCAGGCTGCGCCTGTATGCCCATGTTCTTCGGAACGAATTGCATCTGTCCTGTGCCGGACGAGCCCGCAGGCCCTGCCAGCTTCAGGATACTGAAGCTTGAAGTGAAGCTGACCGGAAGGATCAGCCTGATCATTACTGCTGACCACAGCATATAGGAGAAGATTTTGGGAGCACGCCGCAGCAGGACTCTCGCCAGCATCACGGCGACGGCCACATAACTGGCGGTAATGCTCATGTTCAGAATACTGATCCACAGGTCCGTCATTGGGAAGCCTCCTCGATAATCCTCTTCAGCTCCTCTGCTTCCTTGGCCGATAATTTCTTATCCCCGAGAAAAGCAGTCAAAAACTGCGGCAAAGACCCGCCAAAGGCTTTGTCCACTACCGTCTGGCTTTCGTGCCGCAGAGCCTCCGACTTCGGGATGACAGCTGTGACCATTGCCCCCTCATTCCTCAGAATTCCCCGCTCGCATAGCTTTCTTAATACGGTATAGGTCGTGGACTTCTTCCAGCCCAGCGCCGAGAGACTTAGCTTCACGAGCTCTGTAGAATTAATAGGCTCATGGTCCCAGATCAGGCAGGCGAATTTATATTCGGCATCGTATAATTTGTACGGTTCCATTTCGTTCACTCCTTATAAGTTTACTGTAGTAGACCTAATGATGCTAAGTCTATTACAGTAAACCTATATTGTCAAGGTGTCTCCCGGTAACTCCCCAAGTGGAAACAGCTTTGCCGTCCTTTGTAAGGACGGTACCGTTTCAGCGTGAAAGAGAAGGATAAGTTATCTTGTGAAACCTATAATTTCTTATATTTGCACAAAAAAGCCGGAACCGCCTGATTACTCAGGGGTCCCGGCTTCTTGACAATTCTTACCTCTTACGAATTACGGACGGTCAATCCAGATATAACCGTCATCTTCAACCTCAACGGTGGCGTGCAGGCCTTCGGCCAATACGCGCAGCGGCACATTAGCATCACCGTATTCATCTACGAATACCGCCAGTGGAAGCTTCACGGTCTTGCCGGCAATGATTGCCTGCGCGGAACCGATTTTGAATACGAGCTGATCGCCGTATACATCATCGGTAACCTTGATTGACCGGTTGGCTCCATCCCACTCTACCTTAGCGTCGAGATCCTCTGCGACATAGCGCAGCGGCACATAGGTTGTGCCATTCTTCACGGTCGGATAATAATAATCATCGTCCGGTGCGATCATCAGGCTCTTGGTGGTGATTCCCATATCTTCTTTGAGCAGCTTATAGACCTGTGAATTAGGGTCGAAGTTTCTCAGGGTCTCCCCTGGAGTAAGATCTCCCTTGGAATAATCAATGGCACCTGTGGTGCTGATCGGATCAGCCGTTACCGGACCGTTGACATTCCAGGTCTCGGACACCAGCTTCATGCTGATGCTCTGCAGCGGCAGATCTTCACTGGCCGGAAGAGCGACATTGAAGTCAATGTTCTGTTTGCGGACATGGAAGCCGCTGTCTACGAAGATATCTGCACTCAGCTTCGTATCCTTGCCGAGAACAGTCTTCAGTTCAGGAGTTGTCTCATAGAGGTTCTCCAGCTGCTTGTCATAGACGAGCAGCAGGGCATCCACAGCCAGCTTGGCTGCATCATGCACTACGGTGACTACCCCTTCCTTGTCTTCAAGCGGAATATCGCCCAGACCGATGCTGTTCAGGTCTTCCGCTCTGTCTTTGATCAGCGGATACATGTAATCATACAGTCCGCTGATCAGGGCTGTGAAGCCTTCGGTATCCTTCGACACAGATCTCAGGAAGCTCTTAAGCAATACCGGAAGCTCTTCCCCTGTAATTTCCGTATGTAGCTTAGTCAAGCTGGTTGGCTGGCCGTATACGGATTCATTAACTGATGTCACTGTGATCGCACCCGGATTCGGAAGATTCTTGATCACAAACTGGGAAGCCAGCTTGGTGAATTCCAAAGTCTTGGCAGGATCGGTTGCTTCAAGGCCAAGCAACATCTCATTGCTTGTAAGCGGCATGTAGAACGGCTGCTTCGCGCCTTCTGCTGTGAAGACGAGGTTCTTCTGGTCCGTGTAGAGGGAGAAAGGAATCTTCATCGTCTTATAACCCACAACCCCCGTTGCCGAGACATTGCCGTTATCCTGAACCTTCACATGGCCAAGCGTAAGCGATAAGGAATTAATAAGATCAATGATTTCCCGGTCCTCTGCGGTAATGCCTGCTGCAGGAACAGCGTTCAGGGTCATCGCAGTGCTTGATTCAGAGGATTTGACATCCAGATCCCCCAACAGTGCCTTATTGACATCGAAGCCGCCAATGGATTGGCAGCCTGACAGAATCAGCAGCAGGGCGAGAATCGGCACCAGCCATTTGGTTCTTGCTTTCATTTTCTTCATAGCATGTCTCCTCTAGCTCATAATTTGGCAACGTACCTATCATCTCAGAGGAGCATGGATTTGTAAATACAGCACCCGGAAATGATGAACCATCATACGCTAAATAAACTCCGCCACTCTATAAATACCCATTCCTTGAATAAGAGAAACTTTACCAAGGCAAGTATTGCCAAATGGGCCGGATAAAAGCACCACCAGACCCAGCGCGGCAGACGTTTCTTCTCCAGCAGCCTCCAGAAGGCAGGGGTCAGCGCAATCAGGAGGGTAGGAATGATACTCGCCATCTGTACCAGCCAGTTATAATAGAACAGATAGAATACATTCAGCGCCAAATGCGCCAGCACCAGCACGTATGAACGGGTATACCGGAAGATCAGCACCAGCAGCAGGCCGTAAGCGTTGTAATCGAGCGGCAGAGCATCCATCAGCAGCACAGCGACTACCACTACCGGAATACCCGCCCACAGATTCGGCAGCTTATCTAGCAGGGCAAGGACTAGTGCTGAGATCAGCAGGGTAAATACGACATTCCAGCCTCCCGGATGAATCGCCAGATTGTACGGAATCTGTGCCAGCACAGCGATGACCAGCAGCCTCCGCAGATAGCGGGGTCTGGAGGAGGTATGGATATAGCCTTGCGCCAGCGCGTAGCAGTAGATCGGGAAGGCAATTCTCCCCACATATCTCCAGGCAAGGTCCCCCGGGAAAAAAATCAGGCCGACATGGTCAATCAGCATGGTCAGCATGGCAATAATCTGCATCTGTAGCCTCCTGTTACTATATAAATTGAACTAATGATTAACTTAAATTTTAGTTCAAACTATATAGCATGAAATATAAAGCACCTTAGGTGCTATTATCCATGCCAGAGGCAGATGCTGCAAGCTGCGCGGGAACACTTGAACGACAGGCAAGCCGGACCCGCTCCCTCAGGAGCAGTTCCGGCCTGTTTTATCCTTAGTTCAAGCCGTCTTCGACTTGTTATAGATATCAAAGCCTACCGCCAGCAGCAGCACCAGTCCCTTGATCCCCTGCTGCCAGTCTACGCCAAGGCCGACGAGCGACATGCCGTTGTTCATGACGCCCATGACCAGACCGCCGATAATGGCACCGACCACGGTTCCGATTCCCCCGGACGCCGAGGCTCCGCCGATGAAGCAGGCAGCGATAGCGTCCAGCTCGAAGTTGGTTCCGGCCTTGGGGGTGGCCGAGTTCAGGCGCGCCGCGAAGACCAGACCGGATAGTGCTGCAAGTACACCCATGTTGACGAAGACCCAGAAGGTCACCCGTTTGGTTTTGACGCCGGAGAGGCTTGCCGCCTTCTCATTGCCGCCCAGGGCATAGATATGCCGCCCCATGGTCATATGGTTCATGACGAAGGAATAGATCACGATCAGCACCATCAGAATGACAAGGATGTTGGGAATCCCGTTATATTGCGCCAGCACATAGGTGAACAGGTTGATAACGATCACCAGCGCCGCGGCCTTGGCAACGGACATCCAGACCGGGGATTGCTCAAAGCCATATTTCACCGTAATCCGGCGGCTGCGGATTTCCTGATAGATCACCAGCAGCGACAGCAGAACACCGATGATCAGGGTCAACACATTCAGCGAACCCCCGCTGGCGACATCAGGAACGAACCCGGAGCTGATCTTCTGAAACGTCTTGGGGAACGGGGCAATCGACTGCCCGTTCAGCACAATCATCGTGAGGCCCCGGAACAGCAGCATGCCCGCCAGGGTAACGATGAACGCCGGGATTTTGACATAAGCGACCCAGAAGCCCTGCCAGGCCCCGACCAGCGCGCCCATCAGCAGCGAGATCACTACGGCCAGTACCGGATTCAGCTCCATATCGACCATCATAATGGCCGACAGGGCGCCGATGAAGGCGGCTACCGAGCCAACGGAGAGGTCGATATGACCGGTGATGATCACCAGCACCATCCCGATGGCCAGCACCAGAATGTAGCTGTTCTGCAGAATCAGATTGGTCACGTTCAGCGGCTTCAGCAGAATGCCGTCCGTCAGAATTTGAAAGAACACCGAAATAAAAATCAAGGCAATGATCATGCCGTATTGGCGGATATTTTTTTTAAACAATTCACTCATGGCTCCCATGCGGTGTTACCCCCTGCTTCGTGTCATAAATTTCATTAATAGCTCCTGCGTGGCGTCCTTCCGCTCCACTTCCCCGCTGATCCGCCCTTCGCACATGGTGTAGATCCGGTCGCACATCCCGATAATCTCCGGCAGCTCGGAAGAGATGACCAGCACGCCCTTCCCCTCTGCGGCCAGACTGTTGATAATGGAATAGATTTCGTATTTGGCTCCGACATCGATCCCCCGCGTAGGCTCATCGAGGATCAGAACATCCGGCTGGGCGTAGATCCATTTGCTGAGCACCACCTTCTGCTGGTTGCCGCCGCTGAGATTCACGGTTTTTTGCAGGATGCTGGGGGTCTTGATGTTCAGCTTCTTGCGGTATTCCTCCGCGACCAGCACTTCCTCGTTCTCATTAATCACGCCATGGCGGGAGAGCTTCTTCAGGCTGCTGAGCGAGATGTTCCGCTTGATATCGTCGATCAGGATCAGGCCGTAATGCTTGCGGTCCTCGGTCACATAGGCCAGCCCGCTCTCAATTGCCTTGCTGATGTTATTCAGATGCACTTCCTTGCCATGCATAAAAGTCTGACCGCTGATCCGCTTGCCGTAGGACTTCCCGAACACGCTCATCGCCAGCTCCGTTCGTCCTGCGCCCATCAGCCCGGCAATGCCGACCACCTCGCCGCGCCGGATGTGGAGATTGATCTGATCCAGCATTTTGCGGTCCGCCTGCGTCTCGTGGTACACATTCCAGTCCCGGATCTCGAAGATCGTCTCGCCCGGATTGGGGGTGCGCTCCGGATAACGGTTCGTCAGATCGCGCCCGACCATGCCTTTGATAATGACATCCTCGGTAACGGCATCCTGCTTCATATCCAGGGTCTTGATGGTCTGTCCATCGCGCAGAATCGTGACGGAATCCGCTATCTTCTCGATTTCGTTCAATTTGTGGGAAATGATAATCGAGGATATTCCCTGCTTCTTCAGCTCCAGAATGAGCAGCAGCAGGTTCTCGCTATCATCCTCATTCAGCGCCGCTGTCGGTTCGTCGAGAATGAGCAGCTTCACTTCCTTGGAGAGCGCCTTCGCGATCTCTACAAGCTGCTGCTTGCCGACCCCTATCGTAGAGACTCCTGTAAACGGCGATTCCTTGAGGCCGACGGTGGTTAGCAGCTCCTTGGTCTTAACCGTCGTTTCGTTCCAGTTGATCACCCCGCGCCTGGCCTGTTCATTGCCGAGGAAGATGTTCTCCGAAATCGACAAATACGGAATCAGCGCCAGCTCCTGATGGATAATCACGATCCCCAGGCCCTCGCTGTCCTTGATATCCTTGAACTGGCATACCTGCCCCTGGTAATAAATATCCCCTTCATAGGTCCCGTGCGGATACACGCCGCTCAGCACCTTCATCAGCGTGGATTTGCCTGCCCCGTTCTCCCCGCAGAGGGCGTGAATCTCGCCTGCCTTCACCTGCAGATTAACGCCAGAGAGCGCTTTGACGCCGGGGAAGGTCTTCGTAATGTTTCTCATCTCCAAAATAATCTCACTCAAGTGTCTCACCCAGCTTTCCTTGTGACTGTGCAACGGTTCTCCGGCGGCTGTCCTGTTTCACGGCTGCCGCCGGGTGCCCGCTGGACCTGCAACCTTGACGCCTATTGTCCCAGCTGTTCCTTGGTGTAGTACCCGCCGTCGACCAGCACTTTATCCACGTTGCCCGCATCCACCGAGACCGGCTCCAGCAGGTAGGACGGGACGATTTTGACCCCATTGTCGTAGGTGGTGGTATCGTTGACTTCCGCTTCGGTTCCCTTCAGCACACTCTCGGTCATCTCCACAGCCTTCTTGGCCAGCTCACGGGTATCCTTGAATACCGTCTGGGTCTGCTCTCCGGCCAGAATCGACTTCACCGAAGCCAGCTCGGCGTCCTGTCCGGTGACCACCGGCAGCTTCTTGTCACCGGAGCCGTAGCCTACGCCCTTGAGCGAGGACAGAATACCGATGCTGATGCCATCGTAAGGAGACAGGACGGCATCCAGATTATCGCTCGCATAGTTCGCACTCAGCAGGTTATCCATCCGTGACTGGGCGGCGGCGCCGTCCCAGCGCAGCGTAGCTACCTTATCCATCGTGAGCTGCTTGCTGCGGACCACCAGCTTGCCGGAATCGATGTACGGCTTCAGAATCGACATGGCGCCATCGAAGAAGAAATAGGCGTTGTTGTCATCCGGCGATCCGCCGAACAGCTCGATGTTGAACGGGCCCTTGCCGTCCTTCAGGCCCAGCTTCTCTTCGATGTAGGAGCCTTGCAGCACGCCCACCTTGAAATTATCGAAGGTTGCGTAATAGTCTACGAATTCACTTTTTTTGATCAGACGGTCGTAGGCAATCACCTTAACATTGGCGTCATGCGCCTTCTGCAGCACATCCGTCAGCGCCTCGCCGTCAATTGAAGCGATTACAATCGCGTTCACGCCTTTGGTGATCATGTTCTCAATCTGCGAGACCTGATTCTCCACGACATCCTCCGCATATTGCAGATCCGTACCGTAGCCCAGCTTCTCGAACTCCTTGACCATGTTGTTGCCGTCATTCACCCAGCGCTCCGAAGATTTCGTCGGCATCGCAATGCCTACCTTGCCCTTGGAGGTGTCCCCGCCACCGGAAGAGCCGCCAGCGCTGCTGGTCGATGAATTTGCGCTGTTACCGCAAGCAGATAAGATGAGTACCAGTGTTAGCAGAAGCGTGATCATTGAATATCTTTTCATTCCTGCACTACCCCCTGAACTATTCTGATGTCTTCCACAGGTGATCCCGTGTGACAAATCGAGTATAACAACCAGGGGCGGGTGCCGTATTTACACTGAGTCTACTGTTTTTGTGAAAATATAACTTATCTGAACGCTACTTTAATGACTACAGCACGCCGTTGAACGAAATCATCCGGCGGATCATAACGCTTTCCTTCGTGCCGGATGATTGTATTCGGTTTTTCGCTTACATCTGACCCCGTCGACCCTCGGCTAGCCTCTGGAAATTCACATAAGGAAGCGAAGCGATCATAGTTTCCCATACGCAAAAATAAGCAAAAAAAACCTGTAGCCGGTTGGCCGCAGGCGCTTCACAAATAATTCTATTTATAGCTTGTTAGGTGGTTAGAGCAGCTAATATTATCATTCCTATTGCTGATCTCGCTTGCTCTCACCACGTACCTCAGCCTGCACCCCTTTGCGGAATTGCAGCGGCGGCACCCCGGTATGCTTCTTGAAGGCCGTGCTGAAATAATGCTGGCTCTCATACCCCGACTGCTCCGCCACTTCATTAATACTCAGTTCCGTGGAATGCAGCAGCTGGGCGGCCCGGCGGATACGGGTCTGGGTCAGATACATGCCGAAGGGTTCGCCCAGCTCCTGCTTGAACAGGCGGCTGAGATAGACCGGCGAGGCCTGAAGCAGTCCGGCTGTCCCCTCCAGCGTCAGCCCGTACTCGCTGTAATGCTCCTGGATATGCTGCTTCGCCCGGCGGACAAGCGGTGACAGCGGCTGCTCCTTGACCAGCGCGATCCGGCAGCTCCGGTAAGCGGCGGCCAGTTCTGTAATCTCTCCCTGGACCAGCCGGGTGGCGACTTCAACCGCGATTTTGAGATGGCTGCGTACCGCGGACTCCACTCCGGCCAGGATGCGTTCGCCTGATGCATCCCACAGCAGAATGACGATCAGTCCGGCGGCGTCCCGGAACATCACTCTGGGATAGGAGTCCAGCAGCTCGGCGGCGATATTCTCAATGGCGAACAGGAAGAGCTGCCGTTCCTTCTCCTTCATCGCCGGTTGCCGGCTCTCCCACCTCCAGCGGATGATGCCGATCAGCTCCGGCCGCTGCGGTGGAAGCTTGAGGAATTGCAGTTGCTCCCAGATCTCCGCCTGGCTCAGATTGCCGTCCAGCCATTCCTGGCAGAAGCGCTCGCGCAGCAGCGGGAAGTTCTTCATCAGCTGCCGGGAGGCCTGCTCCAGATGCTGGCTCTGCTGCCGCTCGGACTCCAGCTCATCACGGACACCCCGCAGTACCTGCATCAGCTGCTTGGGCTCTGCGGGCTTGAGAATATAATCATTCACCTGGAGCCGGATCGACTCCTGGGCATAGGCGAATTCATCATGGCCGGTAATCACGATGATTTTGCAGCCGGGCAGCGCTTCCCGCAGCCGCTTCATCAGTTCCATGCCGTGCATAATCGGCATGTTCAAATCTACGAGAGCGATATGGATAGCCTGCTCCACGGCCAGCTCCAGCGCCTCTTCCCCGTCTTCCGCCTCTGCGGCCACTTCCATGCCGAGGCTATCCCAGTCTACGCATTGCCGGATGCCCTCACGGATAATGTGCTCATCATCGGCAATGATTACTTTCCATTTGTCTTCCATGTACAGATCATCCTCCTCTGTCCTGATGCTTCTCGGCATAGCTCTCACGAACGACCGGATGGCGGACGGTTACGAGCGTCCCCTGACCCGGTTCGCTCTCTATTTGGATACCGTACGGCTCCCCATAGGTCAGCCTGATCCGTGCCTGCACATTCAATATGCCGTAGCCGCTTCCTGCACTGCCTGTTACAGCCGTTTCGGTCTCTGTAGACTCCGGCTCTTCTGTGCCTACCGCTTCGAGCCGCTGCCTGAGCTCCTTCAGCTTATCCGCAGCCATCCCCGCGCCGTCATCGCGCACGGTAAGATACAGCTCGTTATCCCGTTCCACAACTGCAATCAAGAGGTGTCCGGGGCCGCGCCGTTCCTTGATGCCGTGATAGATCGCGTTCTCCACCATCGGCTGAAGCAGCAGCTTAAGCACATACAGCTCCTGTAAGTGCGGCTCCACTTCAATAGAATACGTCAGCTTAGTGCTATAACGGACATGTTGAATCTTGAGATAGCTGACGATATGCTCCAGCTCATCGGAGAGCGGGATGATATCGCTCCCTTTGCTGAGGCCCAGCCGGAACAGCCTGGAGAGGGACTGCACCACCTCGGCGATATCCTCCGCCCCCTTGCTGCGGGCCATCCAGTGAATCGTATCCAGCGTATTGTACAGAAAATGCGGCTTGATATGCGCCTGGAGACTGCGCAGCTCCGCCTCCCGCTTTTGCCGCGCCTGGAGCTCGGTCAGGGATAACAGCCGGCTGATCTGGGCCAGCATCGTATTGAAGCTGCGGCCGAGCAGCCCGATCTCATCGGAACGGCTGCCCCAGTAGCGGATCGTCAGATCGCCGGACTGCGCCTTGCTCATGAAAGAGGCCAGCTGGCCGATCGGTCGGGAGATTGAATAGGCCAGATAGAACGAGGCGGTCATGCCCAGCATACAGACCACGAATACAAAGGTGACGACATTGAATGTAATCTCGCGGATGCCATAAGCCGATTCATCCATCGGGAATACGCCCATCGTGGTCCAGCCGGTAAACGGCGAGGAACGGTAGATCAGCTGAAGCTCACGGCCGTCTATCGTCTCAGAGGTAATGCCCGAGGACTCGGTGAACAGGCCTGCCGGAATGGTATCCATCAACGGGTGCTGCGGCGCATAAATCATCTCTCCGTGATGATTATCCACCACCGTCAGATAACCGGTCTTGCCGAGTGTGACATCTCTGGCCGTCTCCGCGATCACCCGCAGCTTCAGATCGACCAGCACCACGCCCTGTACCACCTGCGTCTCAGGATTCACAATGGCCCGTACGGCAGAGACAACCTCGCTCTCCTTATAGTCCACGTGGGACCTGACATCACGGCCATACGGATGCCCCACGATCAGGAAGATCCCTTTATTCTCAGCCGCCTGCTTGTACCAGCTCTCCTCCGTCAGCCGGGTACCGGAACGGGTATACATCTCATTGCTGATGTAACCGCCTTCACGGTTGACCAGCATGATCCCGGCAATCTCCGAGCTGAGCGTAGTGAAGCCCTGCAAAAACTTGCGGATATTGTACTCCGCCGACTCTCCATTGCCCGCTGCTAGGTCCGGCTGTGCCGCAACCGCCGGTTCTCCCTTCAGGAACTTCTGCACACCCGGATCGAACGAGATCAGGTATGTGATTTTTTGCAGATTCTCCACATCGCTCTCAATGGCTGTATTGACCTTGCGGATGAGCTGCATCGTGTTCTCAGTGCTCTGGTCCTCGACGATCCGGTCCACCGTCCAGCCAATCAGCAGCCCGAGTCCAATGGAAGGCAGAATGCTGATCAGCAAAAAGTGAATAATCAGCTTGTAGCGGATCGGCATATTATTCAGCTTCAGCTTCTCCATTGTTACGCCGGTCTTGCGCATTACAGGCTCCCCCTCTGCCGCCTATTTGGCATAATAATTGTCCACATTCATCCGCGTGACTACATCAATTCCGGTATCTACAGAATCGGGGACAGGCAGAGGCTTGTTATTGGCATAGGCATCAGGATCAGCCTCCAGATCGCGGTGTAGATGAAACAGCTCGGTCAGCGACCAGTAGCCCATATTCCAGGTGCCCTGGGCCATGGTTGCGGCAATCTTGCCTTCCTTGACCAGATCGAGTGTGCCTTTATCCGTATCGAAGCTGATAATCTGCGGAACCGGTCCGCTGCCACGAGCGGCATCCACCGCCTCCGCGACCCCGATGCCGCCATTACTTTCTGTGGCAAAAATCCCGGTCAGCTGCGGATACCGCACCAGCAGCTGCTCGGCGGCCTCCCTGGACGCCACCTGATCTCCCCGCCCATCCTTGACCGCCACCAGTCTCATCTGCGGGTACTTGCTGCGGATCGTATCCGTGAAGCCGTCCGTCCGCTCCTGATGGTTATGCTGATCCGGTGTGGTAATAATAGCGACCTCGCCTGTGCCTCCGGTCAGTTCAGCCATCGTATGCGCTGCCTTCGTTCCGGCATTATAATTGTCTGTGCCGAGGAAGGAATACGCCTTGCTGCCCTCAGCTCCCGAATCAAACAGCACTACCGGAATGCCGCTCTCCACAGCCTTGTTAATGGTCGCGGTAAGCAGCTTGGAATTCACCGCCGAGATGGCAATCCCCGCCGGCTTCTTGGCGATGGTCTGCTCCAGCACCGTCATCTGTTCACTCGCGTTGTGCTGGGTGGAGCCGTGATATTCAACGGATACATTCAGCTCCTCTGCGGCATCCTCGAAGCCCTTCAGCACGCTTTTCCAGTAATCAATGCCGATCTGGAACGTAACCATCACATATTTGTCCTCAATCTTCCCGCGCAGTCCGGCGGTCTCCCACGGGTCTGCCGCATTCCCCTGCTGCTTGTAATTCAGCACGTAGACCACGAAGATGCCGATGAGCAGCACGTAGACGAGCCAGAGCTTTTTCACATATGTAACCCCTTTCACAACAATGGATATTCGTAGCCTCCAGCTTCTTCCATCTATATCCAATCTAGTCTAATAGCTTGGCAGGCGTTCCGTCAATTACGTTACGCGGTCGATGGATAAATCCCGTGAATCTGCTGCGACATTTTATGTCGTACCACCTGTTCTATACTGGACATGTATCAATCAAATTACTGAAATGAGGACTACACACATGGCAAAAACAAAACGCGGACGGGTCCTTTGGACCCTCCCTTCCCGTGGACGCGGCACCTGCCCGGTCTGCGGAAGCACCAGAATCAAGCTGCTCTACACCAAAATAAAATCTGACGGCACCGCCCTGAAGGTCTGCAAGCGCTGCGACAAAGCCACGCAGGTTAGAGTGGACGCAGCAAGCCGGTAAAATGACGCAAGGATGCCCCCTGCTTCATGCTTCGTGCATGGATGCCGGGCAGCATCCTTGTTTCTTGTCGGGAACGGTCGTACTGGCCTTACAAGTCATCACCAGCTATACTGGAGGCTAAATAGAAAGGAGTGGAGCCGCATGAGCCATATTCACCGTATCCAGTGGTTCGACCAGCAGGTCCGCCAGGCCGCTTATCCGAACAGCCAGCTTCTGGCGGAGCAATTCGAGATTTCCAGACGCCAGGCCCAGCGGGATATTGAATACCTGGCAGAATCCCTGCGGGCTCCACTCCGGTACGTGGCGAAGCAGCGCGGATATATCTACGAGGACAACAGCTTCGTGCTGCCTCATCTGTACATAACGGACGAGGAGCAGCGGGTGCTGAAATATCTGGCCTACCGCTACAGCCATTATGACTATGAGGATGCCCGAACCATCCGTAAGATCGGGGGGTTGCTGGAGCGGTTCACGGATCAGCCCCTCACGGACAAGGAGCTGAGGCTGCCGGTGTTTGAAGTGAATGCCCACCGCCTACAGATGATGGAGATGCTGGAGCAGGCCATCTTGGCCCGCAGAGTGGTCCATGTTCTCTACAGGGACGGACAGGACTCTCCACAGGAGTTGTATCTCTGCCCCCGGCAGCTAAGCCGGCGGGTAGAGGAGGATTATCTGGTGGCGACTGTAGAGGGAGACGGACGGAGTGAGTATTTCAGCCTGTCCGGCATCCGCCAGCTAACGTTGACTGGCAGGGTTTTTGCAGCCGGAGAAGACGGTCCGGCGGCTCCGGCGGAGCAGGCCAGACTCCTGAAGCCATTCACGGCAAGAATCCGCATGAAGGAAGCGCCTCGGGAGAGCTCATGGGGCGGTTACAGGCTCCGCGCTGCCGCTGAGGATGTCTATGAGGTTGATTTTTATGATACCAGCGCGTTCATCGCACAATTGCTCCATGCGGAGTGGAGTGCCCTCCTCTCCCCCAAATGGCTGAAGGAGAAGCTCCGCAGCAGCTGTGAGGCAGTAGTGAGACGGCTGGATGAACAGGAGAATGATCAGTGAGCAAGAGAACAAGCGTAATTCTTGACGTCCGGATGAAGCGTGAGTCCAAATCTTTTACCGATGCGCTCTATGCCGTACTGACTGCTGCCGGGTTATTCGATGGACCCAAATTCATGCTCTCGGGGCTAAGCGGCATGGCCTTCAAATTCACCGTACATGAGAAGCTGCTCCCCTACTCCGTAACGGCTTATGGGCAGTGGGGCACAGAGCATAGCCGGGCGGCCGATAACCTCGGCATCTTCTTCCAGTATGACGGCGGGAGAACAAGACATGATTCATTCGGGGAGTACCAGCGGCTCGCTATTGACAATGTGAAGCTGAGTCTGGACCATGGCCGGGCCTGCATCTACTGGATACCGGAATTCGGCGTGATCCATGGTTATGATGAGGACGACCAGGTATTCTATGTACAGGATGGCTGGTCCGGTGAGACACAGGTTGTGCTGTATGATAACTTCGGCCTTAACTTCACGCCCTTCTGGGACTGTATGTATGTCGGAGAGCGGGTGAAGATTCCGCTGCAGGATGCTGTACTGGAGTCGCTGCGGCTCGCGCTGGAGGATTGGGAGACGCCTCACAAAACACTGCCCGACCTAAGTCTGGCTTCAGGCCGCCTCGCCTACAGCTTCCTGATCCGGGCGCTTCAGCAGGTGGAGTTCGACAGCAGCGGCGCTGTCTATATTCTTGAATCGTACCAGACCTCGCGGATTGAAATCTGCGCTTATCTCCAGGAGGTTCAATCTGTACTGCCGGGGCTGGATGCGGTTCAGCGCTTGTATGCTGAGCTGGGGGAAGGACTGAGGGGGCCGTTCGCGGCTGCTCTTACCGTAATGAACGGAAGTACGATGCTAATCCCTGAGCAGCTTCCCTCCCTCTGTTCTGCTTTGGAGAAGGCCTTGAGGCTGGAGGAAGCAGCCATGCAGCAGGTCAGAGTCATCTCAGAACAATACCCGGACCGAAAACGGTCCACACTGCCAAGATGGGGGGCGCATACCGCACGATGAGTGATTACCATAACAAACAAGCTTCAGCCGCTGCGGATCAGCTGCGTGTGCCGCTCTCTTCTTCTTTTGCAGATGCCATGCACCAGGTTCTCTCGGCCAAAGGCTGGTTCAGCCTGCCCGTCCATATGCTGTCCGGCATGACGGCCTTGTGTTTCCGCCTGTCCGTGCACAGGCAGCTTCACCCGGATTCAGCTACGGCTTATAACTGGGCAGCTGAACACGCGGTGGCGGCTGATCTAATCGGCATGATCGCCAGCCAGGGTGCAGGCTTTAACTTCAGCCCTACCTTTCCTCTCTATCAGAAGCAGGCTATTGCCGCAATCCGCCAATCCCTTGAGCAGGGCACCGGGGTGGTCTGCTGGAAGGACCGGTTCGTGGTCATTACCCGCTGTGATGATGAGCGGCGGCTCTTTTATTACAAGGAGCTGAATTCAGCCGCTGAGCACGAACTGCCTTACGAGCAGCTTGGCAGGAATGAGACTCCCTACTGGTATTTGCAGGGGTACGAAAGGCAGATCCGCAAGGAGCCGCTGCAAGTCATCCGGGAGTCACTCATTCAGGCGGTGTACAAGGCAGAGGTTCATGACTTGATGCTGCCGAAGGCGCAATATGCCTGCGGACTTCAGGCCTATGAGGCCATGCAGGAAGCCTTGACAGGCCATACCTGTGGGGCGGCCGGAGCTTATGACACCCTGGTGTATTATGCATATTCGAAAAAGGATGCAGCCGCCTACACCAGAGAAGCCAGCCTATACTGGCCGGAGCTGGAAGAACCTGCGAACCATTATGCTGCCCTGTCGGCCGTTTATGATGAACTTGCCGCAGAGGCAAGCAGATACGCGGCGCAGGCTGAGCTTCTCGGCTCCAATGCATCCCGGCGCCTGGTTCCGCTGATCCGCGAAGCAGGCTGTATCGAGACCGCAGCGATTCAATCCATCCGCCTGCTGCTGCGTGAGCCGATCGAGAACCGCTTCCAGGATGTGGGGCTGCGCTAACCCCTGCGGTGCGCTCAGAACATCAGTGACTCTGCATATTTCTCCCCTTCCAGCAGGTCATATTCGATCAGACGGTAGTCACCCAGCAGCGCCTGCTGCTCCGGAGTTAGCTCCTTCAGGATTCCGCTGTCACCTGGCCCGATCAGCACCTTCTTGCTGAGGCCGGGAATTTCCGTCCGTACCTGCTCCAGCAGCTTGTAAAAGGCCGGCAGCGGCTGCCCGGATAACCGGAAGACTGCAGGGCCGAGAAAGGCAGGGCTAAGCGTGCCGAGCGGCTCCTGCCCAATATCGAAATTAGAGAGTACTAATAGCTTCGTCTCATGCTTCAGCCTTGGCTGCTGATCCCAGCCTGCTCCGGTATAGATCCCGGCGCTGAGCGCGGGCAGATGGTCTCCCCAGAACACCGCAATGGTGGGCCGCTTAATCTTCAGCAGCTCCTGCTGTAGATAAGCCATGGCCTCATCAGTCAGCTTGGTATCCTGCACGTAGGTCTCCAGTTCGTCCTTCTGCTCTGGCAGTCCGCCTTGGACGGTGATGGTATTCGGTCCGTTCACGCCTTTGACGAATGGAAAATGATTCTGCATCGTCACCAGATGCAGGAACGCCGGGCCCGAAGCCTCTTGAAGCTGCCGGACCGCCTCCTGTACAGCCGCCTTATCCGAGACATACCCCTCGGGAGTGAGGCGGTCGGCTGCCGGCAGATCCTTCTCACTTGTGAAGCGGTCGAAGCCCAGTACCGGATAGACCCGGTTCCGGTTATAGAAGGTCTCATCGAACGGGTGCAGCGCCAGTGCCTCGTAGCCTCTGTCCTTCAGAATACTGACGATCGACGGCAGGGAGGACATTTTGACGATGCGCTGTTGGTAAGGAATTGTGCCATCCCCCAGGAAATACATCGACAGCCCGGTCAGGGCCTCGAACTCCACATTGGCCGTATTGCCGCCGAATTCCGGGGACAGCAAATAACCGGACGGCGTCTGGCCCGCCACCTCATGGATGAATTTCAGCGGATCTTCACTTAACGTATATCCGGGCAGCCGGGTAGGGTCGAAGAACGCCTCATTCATCATGAACAGAATGTTCGGCTGTTCCTCCGGACGGGCCTGCACCGCCACATCCGGCAATGCCGAATACTTCGCAGCCACCGCTTCAACCGCTTCGCGGCTGTAGCCTTCCGGCTTGTCCATCAGGCTCTGCCGCAGATTCCCGGCGAAGGCATACACGAACCCGTTCTGCGTATAATTCACCTTCTGGTTCCAGAAGATGTTCTGATAGTTCATCGCTGCCACCACAGGAGATTGACTGGTGACCAGCACAAGAAACCATGCGCTCAGTCCCACAGATACCCCTGCCAGCGTCAGGCGCAAGGACAGTCTGATCCGGTTCTTCGGCAGCTTGATAATCACAACGGCCAGTCCGGCAATCAGCAGAACTGCGGCACCTATAGCAAGCGGAGAGATCATTCCGCTGGTGATTTTACTCATCTCACCGGCATTCTTCAGCAGCATCAGATCCCACGGAAACAGCGGTTCCCCTCTCGTGGCCAGCTTCTGGTCACTGGCAATCCCCAGCAGCACGAACAGGGCCGAGACCACCGCCGGTCCCGCATACGCGTTCGGCATAATCACTGAACTTAAGAGCAGGATGAAGAAGATGAACAAGCTTCCGGTACAATACAGCCAAGGGTAAGCGCCAACCCACTCTAACGCATGAAGCACATCCATACGGTAAGAAGCAGCCTGCAAAAACAAATTCAGCCCAAACCCTGCAACCAGTAAAATCATCAATAAATACGACAAACGCTTCGATGGCAATAACCGCGACAAGTGCATTCACTCCTAACTGTTAAAGGAGTAGTATACGCCTTTTAGCTTAAAACCGCCTTAAAATTCAGTATCCAAAAAGGCACAACCTCTGTTTACTCCCCCACCACTATGATTTGGAGACAAAAAAGAGAGCAGCGTCAAACGCTGCTCTCTTGTCTCTTTCCTATTCTCATCCCAAAGAGATAGACTGGATGTGTAACATACTCAGGGTGAAGTGGCGGAAGAGAAGTTTGAACTGTAGGAGCGATAGCGTTCGCCTTTAGGTTTGTATTTCTACTGCGAACAGCAGTTTAGATCATGAAATACAAACCTAACAGCGGCCGGAAGTCAAACATTCTCTGCAGTCACGGACAATTCCTGAGTGGATTTTACCGGTTCAGGCTATCTCCTCCTACTTCACATATATCCGGCTGCTCTCCTCCCAATACTCCCCAGGCTCCAGCCCGAACAAGCCGATGTCATCGGCGGGCAGATCCACCTTCGGGGCGTTCACCAGGTTGATCTGAGGCTCGGGGCAGAAGAAGCCTTCGGTCGCGCCGTTGTTCCAGATCATCCATTGCTTATACGAGGTGCCCACATCATACACCAGCGTAACTCCGGCCTTGCGGTCGGTAAGCTCCATCCGGTTCCGTCCATTCTGGGCGGCTGCGGTATAGTGGTTGTCCATCGACGCATAGAATGGATACACTCCTTCGCCGCGCAGAGCCACCTCATCGGCAGTCAGCTCCTGGAATTTGCCGGTAGGCAGCATCCGGTCGCTGCTCAGCTCCCAGCGCTCGCCGATAGTCACCTTGACGCGGTAATCCTGCGCGCTGCTGCCGGGTGCGAACGGTGCATTAATTGCAGTATGGAATGCCAGCAGGCAAGGCATCAGCACATCGCCGTCATTGTGGACCAGCAGCTGCTGGGACAAGCCGCCTTCACCGAGCGTATAGCGCAGCTTGACAGTGTATTTGAACGGCAGATACTGATAGGACGGATGATTCTCATCCACCTTGATGGCGACAGTGACGAAGCTTTCGCTTGTGCCGCTGCCGAATTCCTCAACCTCCCATGCAGCTGTATGTAGGAACCCGTGCAGATGGTTGCCGGTCTTGGCTTCATTGACGGGCAGGTGGTAGGTCTGTCCGTTCCACGGGAACTCCCCATCCTCATAACGGTTCGGCGGAAATAACACAGGAATACCATGAATGCCAGGGTTCTCCTTGAACGCTTCCATCTCCTCCGCGCCCGGCTCATGCAGGAAACGGTAACCGCTCTCAGTATCACGGAAGCAGATCAGGTTCCCGCCGATGCCCGGCAGAACAGCCGCTTCATAACGTCCGGCCTTCAGCCAGACCGCAGCTTCTCCCTCATAGTGTCCTTCAAATGCTGTAATCGACGTCATTATATTATTCCCCTTCCATATCATCAAAATGACTCTCTCATAGATAGAGTACCACATCTGTCCGCGATGCAACATGCCATTTTACAGCTGCTCCACTTCGACACTCATGACATGCTCGATTTTTTTCACATCATAATAGATTTCCGTAGCATAATCCTTGTCTGGTGCCGAGATAACCATATCAATCAGTTGCCGGCCGTCTTCGAGATCCTTGATCTTCATCCGCCGGATTGTCCGGCCGGTTTTGCGCGTTTTGCGCTGATCGGTCATGACATGCCGCTGCTCAATCTTCTGAATGACATCGGTCAGAATATAGTTCGGTTCCATGATGATTTTGATGGAGATTTCGTGCTTGTTCAGCACCTCGGGTCCAACCGCCTTGATGAGCAGGGGCACAGCGTTAACCGCGAACATCAGCAGCACAACCGCATAACCCGCCTCTACAAAAAAGCCCGCGCCGACCGCAATCCCGATGCCGGATGCCGTCCAGATCAGCGCCGCCGAGGTCAGCCCGGAGATGGCATCTCCGCCTCTGCGCAGAATGACGCCCGCCCCCAGGAACCCGATGCCGCTGACAATCTGCGCCGCCAGACGCATCGGGTCCATGCTCGGATGCTCCGGTCCGCCGAATTTGTCATACGCATGAATCGATACCAGGGTAACCAGACAGCTGGCGATACTGATGACCATACTGGTCCGGATTCCCAGCGGCTTCTGCTTTAATTGCCTGTCAATGCCGATGAACAGCCCGAACAGCATGGCCACTAGCAGCTTAATAATCGATTCCGTGTGCAACAGGTCCATATTCATGAATTTTTCCCTCCTTCCTCGCCCTTCATGGCACATAGAAACAGTATACCTGAAAAGCGCTGCAATCTTTACTGAAATTTTCGTCAGCAGTTCAACAAAAGAAACGGACGGCTATCCCCGCTATCCGGGTGCTTCAGGCAGCACTGCCTGAGGCTCCGGCAAGGAACATCGTCCGCTTCAGTGAAGATTTCACTTATCTCATAATATGAGCGATGACTGACGGATAGAAGGATCAGCCATGCAGGAGCGATTCGGCTCCGTCACAGAAGATCTCCGTACCGCTGATATGATCGGAATCCTCGCAGGCCAGGAACAGCGCCAGCTTGGCCACCTGATCCGGCCGCCCCGGCCCCTTCTCCAGCGGCTGCCCGCCATCCGGGAATTCCACCTTGATCTGCACTTCCTTGAGGTCATCCGAAGGATAGGTATTGTCATCGATATTCGTGGTAATCGCCCCCGGACAGATGGCGTTCACACGGATTCGGTACTGGGCCAGCTCAAGCGCAGCCATCTTCATAAAAGCCACCTGACCGGCCTTGGTAGTGCTGTAGGCGGAGAATCCGATATTGGAGAATACCCGGTTGCCGTTGATCGAGCTGTTGATCAGGATGCTGCCGCCCTTCTCCTTGAGATGGGGAATTGCATATTTGACGGTAGCGAAGGTTCCCCGCAGATTGATCTGAATCGTCTGGTCCCAAGACTCAATATCCATCGTCTCAATCGGTGTCATCGCCCCGTTGATTCCGGCATTGGCGAAGACCACATCAAGTTGCCCCCACTTCTCCACCACCTGGTTCACAGCATGCTCGACCTGCTGCGGTTCAGCGATGTCACATTCAAACACTTCGGCTTCTCCGCCCTCTTGCCTGATCTGAACGGCCACCTTCTCCGCATTCTCCACCGTCCGGTCCAGAAGTGCCACCTTGGCCCCGCTTCTGGCGAACTCCAGCACTGAGGCCCGGCCGATGCCCGAACCGCCTCCTGTAACGATAGCTACTTTACCTTCCAGTTTCTTCGCAGTCATATGCGCAGTCGCCTCCATTGGTGTATGATGTTCAGTTATGTTCTTTCCCTTAACTTTACCTCTCATACCTTGAAATGAATCGGATTACGGCAGCACAAATACCAAAAGGCTTGAGCCGCACCCGGAGTCACGGGCAGCGGCTCAAGCCTTAACGAAAAACATACTGCATCAGCCCAGCATCATCCGGTCATCAGCCAGCTTATGGCCGCTGATCGCCTCGAATTCGCCCAGCAGACGTTCTACCGTCAGGTCCTTCTTGCGCTTCTCATCGAAATCGAGAATGATCGACCCCTTGTCCATCATGATCAGCCGGTTGCCCAGCCGGATCGCCTGGTCCATGTTATGGGTAACCATCAGCGTAGTCAGCTTCATCTCACGGACAATCGATTCCGTAAGGGTGGTGATCAGCTCGGCGCGCGAAGGGTCCAGCGCAGCTGTATGCTCATCCAGCAGCAGAATCTGCGGCTGGGTGAAGGTCGCCATCAGCAGGCTCAGCGCCTGCCGCTCGCCTCCTGAGAGCAGGCCCACCTTAGCCCGCAGCCGGTCCTCCAGGCCAATGCCCAGGCGGCTGAGCTGTTCGCGGAACAGCGTGCGTCTCTGCGCATTGACCCCCAGGGACAACCCGCGGGGCTTGCCCCGCTTGTAGGCCATGGCCAGGTTCTCTTCAATCGTCATATGCGGCGCCGTGCCGGCCATCGGGTCCTGGAAGACCCGGCCGATCCAGCGTGCGCGCTGGTATTCCGCCAGATGGCTGATCGAGCTGCCCTCAATATAAGCTTCCCCGAGATCGGGCTTCATCACGCCCGAGATAATATTCATCAGCGTAGATTTGCCGGCGCCGTTGCTGCCGATAATCGTGACGAAATCGCCGGCGTTCAGCGCAAGATCAATGCCGAGCAGCGCTACCTTCTCATCCGGCGAGCCGGCGTTGAACAGCTTGCAGACATTATCAAGCTTCAGCATTGGCGGCGCCTCCTCTCTGCTTGCTGCGCTGGGCCAGCTCGGCCAGCTCTGCGGTCCGTCTGCGGGCCGTGCTCTTCTGCTTGACATACCGCTGAACCGACGGGAAGACCAGGGCAATAATAACGATAATTGCGGTAATCAGCTTGAGATCGGAAGCCTTGAGCCAAGGCACCCGCAGCGCCAGGGCGACCACAATCCGGTATACAATCGAGCCGAGCAGCACCGCCAGTGTGGCCCGGAAGACGTTCTTCGCACCGAAGATCGCCTCACCGATAATCACCGATGCAAGGCCGATGACAATCATACCGATCCCCATCGAAGCGTCGGCGAAGGTAGAATACTGCGCGATCAATGCGCCGGAGAGTGCCACCAGCCCGTTCGACAGGCTGATCCCCAGAATGGTGGTCGTATCGGTATTCACCCCGAAGCTGCGGATCATCCGCGAGTTGTCGCCGGTGGCCCGCAGGGCCAGTCCCAGATCGGTGCGCAGGAACAGATCCATCAGGATTTTGACCAGCACGACAATAAAAGGCATGACCAGCAGAGGATTGATGGAGCTGAATAACGTATCGTCCCCCATCAGGGAGACATTCGGCTTCACCAGAATCCGCAGATTGATTGAATACAGGGCAATCATCATCAGAATGCCGGACAACAGCCCGTTGATTTTCCCTTTGGTATGGAGCAGCCCGGTACACATCCCTGCCGCCATTCCGCCGAGCAGTGCACATAAGGTCGCCAGCAGCGGAGAATACCCGTTGCCGATCATCACTGCGGCAATCGCGCCGCCGGTTGTGAAGCTTCCATCCACCGTCAGATCGGGGAAATCCAGAATACGGAAGGTAATATAGACCCCGAGTGCCATGAATGCGTAGAGCAGGCCCATTTCCAGGGCTCCGATTAATGAATTATACATCGCTGACTTCCTCCCTCAAGCGGCAAAGGGCGCCCAACTTGGATACGCCCCGTTACGATCTCTGTATGTTATTGGATAATATTGTTCGCCGGGTCAGCGACCTCGGCCTTCATAGCATCGGTTACTTCAATCCCTTGTGCCGCCGCCGCCTTCAGGTTAAGAATCACATCCAGCTTCTCCTGCATCTTCACCTTCATATCACCGGGACTGGTGCCGTTCTTCAGCACTTCTACCGCCATCTCGCCTACCTGATAGCCATGATCGAAGTATTTGAAGCCGACAGTAGCAAAAGCACCCTTCTCTACCGTATCACGGTCTGCCGAGAAGAACGGAAGCTTATTGTCGTTAGCTGTCTGGATGATGCTGTCTACGCCGCTGACAACGGAGTTGTCGAGCGTGATGTACAGCGCGTCTACACGCCCTACCAGGGATTCCGCGGCCTGCTTCACTTCCGAAGTATTGGTAATCGCGGCCTTCACCAGTTCAATGCCGTGCTTGTCCAGCTCAGCCTTGGCAATATCCGCCATCACTACAGCATTCGGTTCGCCTTCGTTGATCACAAGCCCCAGCTTCTTCACCTTGGGGAATTGCGTGGCAATGAAGTTCATCAGCCGGTTAATGGACTCCGGATTGGTATCCGATGCACCGGACACTTGACCTCCGGGATGCTCCAGATCGCTTACAATCTTGGCATCGACAGGGTCGGTTACCGCAGCGAACAGAATCGGGGTGTCCTTCACGTTCTGCACGACAGCCTGAGCCGCAGAGGTTGCAATCCCCAGTACCAGATCGTTTTTGTCACCGGCAATCTTTTGGGCAATGGACAGGTTGTTGGCCTGATCGGCCTGGGCGTTCTGAAGATCCACCTTCAGGTTCTCGCCTTCGACAATCCCAGCATCCTTCAGCGCAGCCAGGAATCCCTCACGGGTGGCATCCAGCGATGGATGCTCAACGTATTGCGAGATAGCAATCTTGTACGACTTGGAATCGCCGGAGCCTGCATTCGCCGGAGCTTCCGTCGCAGCGGCTGGAGCATTGCCGGTGCCCGCTTCATTTTTCACTGCTGCATTATTGTTCCCGCACCCGGCAGCCACGAGCATCAAGGCCATGCTTAGGCCCAGCCACATCTTCTTAGTCTTCATCAGATAACCCCTCTTCTTATACGGGTTCAGCGCGAGAACCTGGGCTAGCAGTCCAGCATTATCGCTTTCATCTTTAAAAGCATTAAAGCGAACGCCCGCACCCTTTTCCCATCCGCTCCCCGAATCTATTAAACATATATTATATGTAGGTTGATTTCCCGTCAATCATTTAAGTGTGGTCCATATATTACAAAATACGCACAATAAGTGTCTCCTCGCTTCAACAATCTGCGGTTTCCCTTGACATTGATTGCTAAAGCTTGCAGCACATAAAAAAAACGCTCCTGCACAAACTTACCTTAAAGTTTGAAGATGGAGCGTGCCCTATGCCAATAAACAATCTGCGTACAAGCAAAATTATACTATCCTCCGCCATCGTAATTACTGCCCTTGCCGGAACAACCGCCTGCAGCTACACCAGTAAGGAGACCACTCCCAAGGTGAACTCGCTGACGCCGTCCGGAACGTTCGCAGGCAGCTATTATGAGAAGAATTCTTTTACCGACAAGGAGGGCAAGTACTGGATTCCGCTCAAACCGGCTGCGGCCTCTATCGGCTTCAGAATGAAGGATGATACGGCCAGCGGCGGATATACCAAGCTAGGCTATAGCGATGTGATGTATATGCTGCGGCCGGATTCCAGCCAGGTGTTCTCATTGGGCCAGAAAATCACCCTTCCCGATGTCCCTATCCGCCGTGAAGGTCAAATCTACATCACCCCAACCGCCTTGTCCAAGCTGCTGCAGACAGAGGTCGGCTGGAATCCCGTTACCGGCGAGATTAATATCGCCACGCCTTCTGACAGGGAGAGTTCAGAGGACTCCGGCCAGGCGAAGGCTGCCAAGCCGCTGCGGATTCAGAGTGTATCGAATGTGGATACGGGCGAGCTGATCTCTTATGCCAAAAAATTTCTCGGCGTACCTTACGAATTCGGCGCCGGACCGTACGAAGAGACCCAGCGCTTCGACTGCTCGTCCTTTACACGCCATGTCTTTCAGAAATTCGGGGTGGACCTCCCCCGGCTGGCCAAAGATCAGGACAACATCGGCAGACGGGTGTCGCGCAGCGCGCTGGAGCCCGGCGATCTGATCTTCTTCACTGTACCCGGACGTTTCGAGAGCGACGCGGTCCCCGGTCATGTCGGCATCTACCTCGGCGGCGGGAACTTTATTCACACCTGGGGAGACCCCGGCGTACAGATCAGCGAGCTGGACAGCGGATACTGGAGCAACGTCATTCTGCACATGCAGCGCGTGATCTGATAAGTTCTTATATTTTGACAAAATGCAAGGAGGACGCCGGTGTCTGGATGGACCCGGTGTTCTTCCTTGCATTTTTTGGAACAGACTATTCCCAGTCCTTCGTACGCCCGCTAAGGCGGAGAACCAGCTTCACCAGCTCGACAATGACCACGATAGACAGCGCAGCCCCGCAGACCAAGCCCCATTGCAGGCCGTTCAGATGCTCTACGCCGAACCATGCATTCAGCCCCGGAATGAGGATCACCAGCACCAGCAGAAGGCCGGAGATCACCGATGCGCCCAGCATATAGCGGTTGCTGAACACGCCGATCTGGAATAGCGACCTGGTATTGGATCTGACGTTGAACGCATGGGTAAGCTGCAGTAGCCCCAGGGTGGCGAAGGCCATCGTGACCGCAATCCCCTCATCATAATGGGTGTGCGCCCAGTAATAGACCATGAGCGTCAGCCCAGCCTCCAGCAGGCCTTGATAGATAATCGAGACCCCCACACCGCCTGCAAAAATACTGCTGCTCGACTTACGCGGCTGCTTCGCCATGGTATCCCCGTCCGCCTTTTCCAGCCCCAGGGCAAGTGCCGGAAGGGTATCCGTCACCAGATTGATCCAGAGAATATGAATCGGCTCCAGAATCCGCCAGCCGATCAGCGTGGCGATGAACAGGGTGACCACTTCCCCCAGATTGGCCGACAGCAGGAACTGGATCGATTTGCGGATGTTACTGTAGACCTTCCTCCCTTCCTCCACCGCGACTACGATGGTTGTGAAGTTATCGTCGGCCAGCACCATATCGGATACGCCCTTGGCCACATCCGTCCCGGTAATCCCCATGCCCACTCCGATATCGGCGGACTTCAGGGCCGGGGCGTCATTGACCCCATCGCCGGTCATGGCTACAATCTTCCCTTTGGCCCTCCAGGCCTTGACAATCCGCACCTTATGCTCGGGTGAGACCCGGGCGTACACGGAATAATCGGCCACTCTTGCGGCAAAATCCGCCTCGCTGATTCCATCCAGCTCGCGCCCGGTCAATACCGCCTGGTCATCCTCGATGATCCCCAGGCGCTTGGCAATGGCAGCTGCCGTGTCCCGGTGGTCCCCGGTGATCATCACCGGACGGATGCCCGCCCGTCTGCAGACCGCCACAGCCTCCCGGACCTCCTCGCGCGGCGGATCGATCATTCCGGTCAGCCCCACGAACACCAGCGCCCGCTCTGTCTCCTCAGGCGAAGGCGCTGCGGGCTGCGAAGCTTCATCCCGGTAGGCAAAGGCCAATACCCGCAGGGCTTCATCCGCCAGCTCCTTGTTGCTCGCGGTAATGCGGCGGGTATGCTCCTCCGTCAGCGGTACAGCTTCGCCGTTCTCATAGATGTGCGTGCATTTCGAGACGAGTACATCCGGGGCTCCTTTGGTCAGAACACGGAACTGTCCGTTATCCAGCTTGTGGATCGTGGTCATCAGCTTGCGGTCAGAGTCGAACGGCAGCTCGCCGGCACGCGGATACCGCTGCTCCAGCTCCCGCTTATCCGTCCCTATGCTGAGCGCATAGTCGACTAACGCCGTTTCCGTCGGATCGCCCAGGATCGCTTTGCCGCTTCTAGTCCCGCCACCCGCCCGAGGCTTCTCCGGTGAAGGCTTACCTGCTGCGCCCGCGCCGTCATCAATGCTGGAATCATTGCACAGGGTCATCGCCTGCAGCAGCAGTTCACCGCCCGGTGTTTCATTCAGCTTGGCGTCTGCCGTGACCGTCTCCCCGTTCATATACAGCTTCTCGACCGTCATCTTGTTCAGGGTGAGGGTCCCTGTTTTGTCCGAGCAGATGATCTCCGTACTGCCCAGTGTCTCCACCGCAGGCAGCTTGCGGATAATCGCCTTGCGCTTCGCCATCCGCTGGACCCCAAGGGCCAGAATGATGGTCACGATGGCGGGAAGCCCCTCTGGAATGGCCGCTACCGCAAGCGAGATCGAGGTCAGCAGCATATCGAGCAGCTCCCGGCCTTCCAGCCAGCCGACGATGAAGATGATCACACAGACCCCCAGAATAATGAAGGTGAAGTACTTGCCGAGTTCATCCAGCTTTTTCTGAAGCGGGGTGATTTCATTCTCAGACTCCGAGATAAATCCGGCAATCCGTCCCACCTCTGTGTCCATGCCCGTAGCCGTGACTACTCCAACGCCGCGCCCGTAAGTGACGCTGCTGCTCATATAAGCCATATTCGTCCGGTCGCCGATCACCAGATCTGAGCCTTCCAGCACGCCCGCCTGCTTCTCCGAAGGCAGCGATTCACCGGTCAGTGCAGCCTCTTCCGTCTTCAGCGAGGCCGCTTCCAGCAGCCGGACATCCGCAGGCACCACATTCCCGGCCTCCAGCAGCACCAGATCGCCGGGCACGAGCGCCTCGCTCTTGATCTCGGTGACCTGCCCGCCCCGGCGGACTCTGGCTTGCGGGGAGGACATGCTCTTGAGCGCCTCCAGCGCCTGCTCCGCCTTGTTCTCCTGGATCACACCCAGCACAGCGTTCAGAATAACAACCAGCAGAATAATAACCGTATCCGTCCACTCTCCGAGAATCCCTGACAATACCGCAGCGGCCAGCAGAATGAAGATCATCACATTCTTGAACTGCGCGATAAATTTGGCCAGCAGCGATTGGGGCTTCGCCTCCTGCAGCACATTGCTGCCGTAACGCGCAAGCCGCTCTGCCGCTTGCTCGGCACTCAGCCCTTCCTTCCCGCTCTCCAGCAGCTTCAGCACCTCCGCAGCTTCAAGCGTGTGGAAGGCAGTGTGCTCCCGGCCCTTTCTTTTGGCAGAATCCGTATCCAAGCCATCAGCTCCTTAGCGATCTATTCTGTGCAAAATAACCATATATGGAGTTTTACCCAAAAATAGCTGGAGGATTCTGATCACCTATGTACATTCATCTAAAATTACAGCGAAGAAGGCTCTGCCCGCTCGAAGAATCAGCGGCTGCCGCCGCTGTCCCTCTGCATCCCCGCCCGCACGAACCCCTTGAACCGGCTGCCCTGATACGACAGCTCTCCCCGGTCCCCCTCCACAATCATGGCATACGCCTTCGGCTTCACTTCCAGCTCTCTGCGGCTGCCACTATGGAATTCAAAGGTCACATAATAGCTCGTATGGGTCCCCATATACCCTCTTCCGCCCCAGACCTCCGTCCGCTTGGCCACGGCCGTGACGACCTTTGACTGCAGGGGACTGGTCTGGTTGGCCATCCAGGTCTTGAGCCCTCTCCAAATCATGTATGCCACAAAGCCTGCAATCAGCAGGAGGATGAGCTTTAACAAGAATGGCCCCTCCGAGAGAAACCCGCTTTGGCTGCTTACCGATGCGGGGTGCAAACCGTTAAATATGCCTGCATTATGCAAATTAACCGCCCCTTCCGAAAATTTTTCCATAAAAAGTTCAATTTACTAGAGAATACGCAGCGTAGCAGCTCTGGTTTCGTTCTCCCGTATGCTTCGGGCCGGAAAATACCAGTGCATTATATTTGGCCCCGCTAAGATCCTATGATATGCTTTAACTACAATATACAACATAGGAGCCCCTTCATTTACATTCTGCTGAAGCGGCTGCTGCTGATTCCGCCCAAATGTCATGCACATTTCGTAACAGCGCGGCTGTACTTCCCGTGAAGCTGTAACGGCCCGTATCCGCAACACAAATACCGGTTTCCTGCTGAAAGGAGGAAATCTTATGAAAGTCAGATATAGAAAATCTGCACCCTCACGTAATTCCAAAACGCTGCGCCTGCTCTCCATTGTATTCGGAGGATTGCTTGCTGCCGTTGGTCTTGAGCTGTTCCTGATGCCGCATAAGCTGCTCCCGGGCGGCATTGCCGGATTATCCGCCCTATTGTCACATCTGACTGAAATGCGGCTTGGATTATTCCTGTTCCTGTTCAACCTTCCGTTTATTCTGATGTCGCGCAGGCAGATTAATCTCCGCTTTGCCCTATATACGATGCTTGGCCTAATCTGTCTGACGGCAGGGTCCCTGGCCCTGCACCATTTCCCGGCGGCAACCAGCGAGCCGCTGCCCGCGGCTATTGCCGGGGGGCTCTGCCTCGGGTTCGGCCTCGGCATCACTGTACGCTTCGGGGGGCTGACCGCAGGGAGCGAGAAGCAGGGCGTCCGGCTGCTGAACGGGGGACCGCCCAAATCGGCCGAAATGCCGATTATGCTGTTCAACATGCTCATCCTGCTCTACGGCGGTTCATTGTTCGGCTGGGATCAAGCGATGTACAGCATCATTGCTTACCTGCTCGCCTTTGAAGCGCTGCGGTTCTCCTTAAGGGACCTCTCACTCACGCAGGCGGTCTTTATTACCAGCAGCCAATGTGAAGAGATCCGCCGCAAGCTCCAGCAATCGCTGGACCGCGAGGTGAAGCTAGTGCGATCCACCGGCCCGGAGGGCGAGCCCGGTACAGTCTTCTGCCTGGCAAGCAGGCTGGAAGAAGAACAGCTCGCATCTATCGTGCATGAGTGCGATCAGGACAGCAAGATCGTGATCAATGCAGCGCGGAACAACCGGATTCGCGCACTCTTCCGCAATAAGCCGCCGGGGTGAGCGAAATGGCTTTCCAGGGCGGCGAATAACAACAAAATCATCTTAACGGATGAATTGATCACCTTCGCGCGAGTACAATGTATGCTGTTTCTCACATACATTCGAGCCGTGTGCCTGCTTGCGGGCACAATGTATGCTGTTTTCCACATACATTTGGGCCGTATGCCTACTTGCGAACATAATGTATGCTGTTTTTCACATACAATTGGTCCGTATGCCTGCTTGCGAGCACAATGTATGCTGTTTTTCACATACATTTGTTTCATATGCCCTCCTTCTGTCCACAAATCTACACTCACCTTTTCCACAGCAGCAGGAAACTATAGTTTCCTATATGACAAGTAAAAAGCGTTCCCGTGTTTTACTAACGGGAACGCTTTTTGGATTGCAAGCCTATCGGAGATTCCTGAATCCCGCTATATTTCAGCGGAACATCCCCCATAAGCGGATTAAGTGAAACGTATTGCCGGGGTCGATCTTTTGGGCAATGACGAATTTCACAATTTGCTCTTCCTGGGCAGATGTCAGCTTCTCATGCATCACAGATGACGCATTGCGCACCAGCTTGCGTACGACTGCTGTATCCTGCAGCTCCTGTTTGGAGATGCCGGTAATCATATTCTTGACGCGTTCCTTGACCGCCGGATTCTTCATCTTCAGCTTGATGCGCTCCACCAGCTGGGGACTGATTCCATATTGCTGATAACCCAAGCACAGCACCTCCTGTCATATCCAATCATTCACAGTATATGAGGGCAGGTGCCCATATGTGCCTGTTCAGTCAATTAAATCCCCCTGGAAAATCTGCTCCTGCTGCAAATACAAGCGTAGCGGCGCTACCTCCGCCGAAGTCCAGAAGGAAGCCTCCCGCAGCAGCTCTGTGGCGTCATCGCGCGCCAGCTCCAGCGTCTCGAAGTCAGCAGTCATATCCGCCAGCCGGAATTCCGGCAACCCGCTCTGCTTGGTCCCGAAGAAATCCCCCGGTCCCCGCAGCTCCAGATCCCGCCGTGATACCTCGAACCCGTCATCCGTATCGGTCATCGCAGTCATCCGCTCGCGCCCGATCTCTGACTTCGGATCAGCCATCAGCACACAGTAGGAAGCATGCTCCCCTCTGCCCACCCGGCCGCGCAGCTGATGCAGCTGGGACAGACCGAAGCGGTCGGCGTCCATGATAATCATCAGCGTGGCATTCGGGACATCGACACCGACCTCTACGACCGTCGTAGACACCAATAGCTGCAATTCGTTGCTGTAGAAGCTCCGCATCACCTCGTCCTTCTCGGACGGCGTCATTCTACCGTGAAGCAGACCCACCTTATAATCCGGAAACCCCTGAGACATTTGCACATGCAGATCAATCGCATTCTGCACATCCAGCTTCTCCGATTCTTCAATCAGCGGACAGATCAGGTAAGCCTGCCGTCCCTGCCCGATCTCGCGGCTGATCAGGTTCATCACCCGCTCCATCAGATCGGGCTTCACCCAGTAGGTGGTGATCGGCACCCGCCCCTTCGGCCGCTCGGACAGTGTAGACACATCCATATCACCAAAGACGGTGATTGCCAGCGTCCGCGGGATCGGAGTGGCCGTCATGGTCAGCACATCCGGGTTGTACCCCTTGCGCCGCAGGACACTGCGCTGGTTCACCCCGAAGCGGTGCTGCTCATCCGTAACCACAAGCCCCAGGCTGCGGAAGAAGACATCCTCCTGGATCAGGGCATGCGTCCCGACTACCACATCCAGCATTCCCATCTGCAGGGAGGCGAGCAGATCCTTCCGCTTGCGGCCGGTTACGCTGCCGGTAAGCAGGCCGACGGTAATGCCGAACGGCTCGAACATCCTCGTGAGCGAGCGCATATGCTGCTCTGCCAGAATTTCAGTCGGCACCATCAGCGCCCCCTGAAAGCCAGATCTTACAGTCGCGTAGAGCGCAATGGCCGCGAGTACGGTTTTGCCGGAGCCGACATCTCCTTGAAGCAGCCTGTTCATGCAATACCCTGAGCGCATATCCTGCAGAATCTCCAGCTCCACATGCTTCTGGGCATCGGTCAGCTCAAACGGCAGGCTGCGCACGAATTGCCTCACTGTTGCATTGTCCACGGTATGAACCACACCGTCCATCCGGCCCCGGTTCAGCACGCGGAAGGCTTGTACCTTCAACTGGAACAGGAACAGCTCCTCATACACCATCCGGCGTCTTCCCTGCTGGCCCTCACGCGTGTCCTCCGGCTGATGGATCGTGGCTATGGCCCGCTTGCGTGACATGAAGTCATATTTGCGCATAATACTGTGCGGCAGGATCTCCGGGATCAGGTCCCCGTACTGTTGCAGGGCTTGTCCTATAATTCTGCGGATCCAGGACTGCGTAATCTTGCCCCCGACTGAATATACCGGCTGCAGCGTTCCTGTCTTGCCTTCACCGCGGTCCGGGAATTCATAATTGGTCACCGTAATCTGATTGCGCTTCTGGTCCCACTTCCCCGTCAGCACCACTTCACGGCCGACAGTCAATTGTTCACGCGCATAATGCTGATTGAACCAGGTAGCGGTGAACATCCACGGCTCCGCCACCATCTTGCAGCTCATGCGGGATTTGCCCCCGAAGCGCTGGAGCACCGGAATGCCGATGACCTTGGCCACCACAGTCGCCTTATCGCCGTGCTTGACCTCGCTGAGAGATTTCGGCCGGAAATCCTCATACCGGAAAGGGTAATACTCCAGCAAATCCTTCACTGTAAAAACGCCAAAGGCGTGAAGCTCGCTTTGCTTTTGAGCGCTCACGCCAGTTATTTGTTTCACATCAATTGAATCCAAGGTAAGCACCATGTTCATCCCCTAACCTTAAGCGGGCCAGATGAATACGGCTAAGGTCCCGTTCCCGACATGGCTGCCCACGACCGGGCCCACGTTGGTCAGAACCTTCTCTTTCAAGGTGAAATGTCCGGCTAATTCCCGCAGGAATTCTTCGCCGGAAGCCGGTTCAGCTGTATGACCCACGGCCACATGTATTGTATTCACACCCGGCAGATCGGCCTTGAACAGCTCGATCATGCGGGCGACTGCCTTCTTACGCCCCCTGACCTTCTCTACTGCGTAGATAATGCCTTCCGCATCAATCGACAGGATCGGCTTGATATTGAGCAGCGTGCCCAGGATTGCAGAAGCTTTGCCGATTCTGCCGCCCTTTTGCAGATATTCCAGGGTATCCACGAGAAAATACAGCTTGCGGGTTTGGCGCAGACTCTCCACCTTCGCCAGAATCTCTGCAGGAGCATGCTCCTGCTCCGCCAGCCGGGCGGCTTCCACCACCATGAATCCGAAGCCGTAGGAGGCCGACAGGCTATCCACAACGGTGATAGCTTCGCCTTCCTCTTCCAGCATGGATTTGGCCATTACGGCAGACTGATAGGTGCCGCTTAAGCCGGAGGAGATATGGAAGGACAGAATGGAGCTGCCCGGATGCTGCTCCTGGATACGGCGATACACATTCATATATTCGACAGGAGACGGCTGCGAAGTGGTTGGCAACTGCGGCGAGCGGGGAAGACGCTCGTAGAACTGTTCCGGCGTCATATCCACATTATCCCGGAAAGCCTCTTCGCCGAACATCAGCGTCAGCGGAACGACTTCAATGCCGTACTGCTCCGCCAGAGCAGGCGGGATATCGGATGTGCTGTCGGTAACGATTACGGTACGATTCATAATGTTCCTCCCCATACTATGATTTGGCTGCTCCGCTCTGCTTGCTTAAGAACTTAAGAGATTCTACGACTCGACTGAGAAAAGATAATAGTACAGCGGCTGGCCGCCTGCATGTATCTCTACCTCAACCTGCGGATACGTCTCTTCCAGCCAGCCGCCGAGGGCATCCGTAATCTCAGCCTCGGTGTCTGCACCGGTCAGCACAGTTACGATCTCGTCCCCATGCACCAGCATGCTGGACAGCAGCTGCTGGCTGACCGTGAGCAGATCATCGGCAGCAGCGACAATCTTGGAGCTCTCAATGCCGATATACTGGCCGGATTTGATCTCCAGATCCTCAATCACCGTATCCCGCACAGCATTGGTAATCTGCCCGGACTTGACCTGGGCAATCGCCTCCAGCATATTGCTGGTGTTGGTATCTACCGCATCCTCTTCCTGGAAGGCAAAGGCTGCCGAGATTCCCTGCGGAATGCTCTTGCTCGGGATCACCGTAATCTCACGTTCGCCCTCCAGCAGCTCCTTGGCCTGCTGCGCAGCCAGGACGATATTGGAGTTGTTCGGCAGAATGTAGATATGCTTCGCCGAGATCGAAGAGATCGCATTCACGAAGTCCTCTGTGCTTGGATTCATCGTCTGGCCGCCGGCCAGAATCGCATCGACGCCCAGACTGCGGAAGATATCCGAGATTCCGTCTCCCGAGGAGACCGCAATGAAGCCGTACGGCGCCAGATCATCCGCAGGAGGAACCGCCGGCGCCTGCACGCTGGCCTTCTCTTCTGGGATATCGGCGAAGACATCCGGCATCGGCGCAATGTCCATACCAGTCGTCAGCAGATCGCGGTGCTGTTCACGCATGTTAAGGATGTGAATCTGAGTGATCTCCCCGTGGACAAGCGCCAGGTTAAGCACCTCTCCGGGAGTCTTAGAATGCACATGCACCTTGATCGTCTCATCATCCGAGATGACGATGATCGAATCCCCGTTGACTGACAACGCTTTCCGAAAAGCTTCCTCATCAAAATCCGATTTCACGGAGGAGCCAAGCTGACGGTTAATGAAAAATTCCATATCATATAAAAATTCAATGTCTTCCGTAGAGAGCTGTGATTGCGCGGAAGACTGTACGGAGGACAGCGCATTCTCAGGTTTGGTCAGCACCGGTGCCGGCACGGATACAGGTGCAGCAGCTTGTCCTTGCACAGGAGTCTGTACAGGTGCAGAAGCAGATCCGCTCGTCAGATGCTGGTGGAAGCCTTCATAGATGTAGACCAGACCCTGGCCGCCCGAATCCACCACGCCTACCTGCTTCAGCACAGGCAGAAGCTCGGGCGTATGCGCCAAGGCCTCCTTGGCTTTGGCCAGGACTTCGGTCATCAGCTCGGTAACATCCGTTGTACGGCGTGCATAATACACCGCATGTCTGGCAGCTTCCTTGGCAACCGTAAGAATGGTGCCTTCAACCGGCTTCACCACTGCCTTATAGGCGGTATCTACCCCGGTCTGCAGGGCAGCAGCGAACTGCTGTGTATTAAGCTCATCATATTGGGCCGCATAACGTCCAAGACCTCTGAACAGCTGTGACAAAATAACGCCGGAGTTCCCCCGCGCGCCCATCAATAGTCCCTTCGACAGCACTCCTGCACATTGCCCGACAGAAGCTGTGTTGTTTCTCTTCAATTCGTTCGCGCCTGCGGTCATGGTCAGATTCATGTTCGTTCCCGTATCGCCATCCGGCACCGGAAACACATTCAGTGAATTGACATGCTCGGCATGCTGCTGCAGCATTTCCGCGCCGGCTAGTACCATTGCGGTGAAATCTGTCCCGTTTATAGAACGCTTACTCAATGAGAATTCCCCTTCCTAACTTCATGCCTAATCAATTCGAAGATTAACTGGACATAATGCACTAAGTTATATTGTACTATAAGAGTCTTCAGAAATAAATGTTTTTGAATCGGTTGACGAAGCAAATTTTGCTGTGATATGATATTCAAGTATTGTTTTACGCAGGTGTAAGTAACAAGGAGGTGTAATCTATGTCCCGCACATGTACAGTAACAGGCAAGAAACCGGGCAGCGGCAACCACGTGTCTCACGCTAACAACCGCAACCGTCGCTCTTGGGGAGTTAACGTTCAGAAGGTTCGTATCCTGGTGAACGGCAAACCGAAGCGCGTGTACGTCAGCACCCGTGCTTTGAAATCCGGTAAAGTTGAACGCGTCTAGTTTTCGAACATTTCCGGATCTGGCGATCTCTCAACCCAAGTAGAAACGGGCATGCCGTTCTTTTATAGACGGTATCCGTTTCAGCGAGAATAGCAGAGATATTATATTTGTAGCAAAAAGCACCCTTTACGTTCGTAAGGTGCTTTTTTTCATATTTACTTGTCTGCTTCGGCTTAACTCTTCTGAAACGTGTTCAAAATCGCTTTAACAAAACCTCCCAAAAATCTTGGCAGCTTGAACGTATAAAATTTCATGATTAACCCTCCCATCAATTCATGCCGTGCAGTAGGAGACTATCCTGTCTTGATGAAGAATGTACCATCGATTGCAGACCTCCCTAAAAAAGGCTACATGAGATTTCTGCTCATGTAACCATATTTATGCGCCCACAACTTGGCCTATACCTTCAGTATGCAAATGCAGTAGATTGAGGGTCTATTCGTCATTGACACAAGGGGGATCTTCCGCCTATCGCCGGACTGCGCTATCCGCCGCCTCACGAATGGCCCTGATCGCTCCCGCACGGTCGCTGCGGCCGAACACCGCATTGCCTGCCACAAGCACATCCGCCCCCGCTTCAGCTACCAGCGGTGCCGTAGCTTCTGCTACTCCGCCGTCCACCTCAATATGCAGCCCCTTGTGATTGATCTCCTCCGCCCACTCCCGGAGCTGCGTAATCTTGTGCAGCGTACGCGGAATGAAGGCTTGCCCGCCGAAGCCCGGATTGACGGTCATCACAAGCACCATATCCACATCCTCCAGGACCTCACGTACCGCCGATGCCGGTGTAGCCGGATTAATCGCTACCCCTGCCATCAGGCCGAGCTCCTTGATCTGATGGACTACACGGTGCAGATGCACACAGGCTTCCGCATGAACCGTAATTACAGAAGCACCCGCCGCTGCAAAATCAGCAATATAGCGTTCCGGGTTCTCAATCATTAAATGAACATCCAGGGGCAATGAAGTATGGGATCTCACCGCTGATACAATCGCGGGACCCAGTGTAATATTCGGCACAAAGTGTCCGTCCATCACATCTACATGAATCCAGTCCGCACCGCTGGCTTCCGCTTCAGCCACCTCTGCGCCAAGCGCTGCGAAATCTGCTGACAATATGGAAGGAGCAATTTTTACCATGGGTTTAGTACCTCCGCTTTTTATCTTTCATTTCATTATAGAACAGCTTGTAATGCCCGTAACGGCTGTCTGCGATCTCCCCTGCCTTCAAGGCTTCTATTACCTTGCAGCCCGGTTCATGCAGATGGCTGCAGCCGCGGAATTTGCAATGCTCCGCATAGGAGGCGAACTCCCGGAAGCACTCGGACAGCTCCTCCACGCCCAGCTCCAGGAAATCCAGCTGGCTGAAGCCCGGTGTGTCGGCCACAAAGCCGCCGTTCCCGATGTCCATCAGCTCCACATGGCGTGTTGTGTGACGCCCGCGTCCGAGACGGAGGCTGATCTCGCCTGTCTCCAGCGCAAGGCCTGGCACAAGCCGGTTGAGCAGGGTAGACTTCCCTACACCTGACTGTCCCGAGAAGACGCTGATGATTCCGGACAGGCGCTGCCGCAGCTCCTCCGCCCCCGAGCCGTTCAGTGAGCTTGTGACCATGACTTCGTAACCAATCTGCTCATACAGCGCTTTGACGGCTTCCGTAGTCCGGCCTTCATCATCGGCCAGATCTTGCTTCGTGAGCACAATCAGCGTGTCCAGGCCGGAATGCTCGATATGGACCAGGAACTTGTCCAGCAGATTAAGATTCATATCCGGTTCCCGCACGGAGAACAGCAGCACCGCCAGCTTCACGTTGGCCACCTGCGGGCGGACCAGCTCGGATTCACGGGGAAGCAGCTCATCCACCATGCCCTCTCCGTTCTCGGTCAGCACATAGACCACCCGGTCACCGACCAGCGGTGCAATCCCCTTTTTCTTCAGAATCCCCCGCCCCCGGCACTGTACCGCCTCTACTTCAGTCATAATCTGTTCATCCTTGACCGGCTTCACATAGTAGTATCCGCTTAACGCTTTGATTATGATTCCTTCAGGCATACATTACTTACCCTTCCTCTCCTGTATATTGCGCAAATGACCCAAGTGCAGGAACCCCGGGTCATTTCGCCGCCTCAGCCCTGCCCGAATTCCCCGGCAGCCCGGCTGAAGCTTATCTCTGTTCTATTATTTATGGCCTTTATCTTTGCCGGGCTTGTCTTTAGGGCCCTTGCCATTACCCTTACCATTATTACTGTTACTATCGCTGAGGGCGGAAGCCAGCTCACTGCTATTCTGTCCGTTACCCGGTACATAACCCGTCTGGTCCGTCTCGCCCGTCACCTCTCCTTCTCCCGTGTCCGGCGGAATAATCGCCGGCTCTGCTGTAGGGTCTGGAACCGGAGTCTCGGCAGGCTGGACCGTCTCGGTAGGAGCAACAGTCGGTGCAGGCGCCTGTGTCTCCACCGGAGAGGGTTCAGGCTGCTGCACAGTGTTATTCTTGACATCTACATAAGTGATCGGATACGTCTCCAGGAACTCCCCGTCCCGGTATACGGATACCATACCGTCTTTGTTAGGGGCAAGCAGCATATTTACGGACAAGGTCTGGCTTTTGCCAATCGTGCGGGTACCCCACTCCTGGTTCTCGCCTCCATTGCGCGCATCCGCAAACACAATACGGATCTTGCTCTTCTTGCCGTCCGCAGCCGGTGCTACCGGCACATTGAATGTAAATTCCAGCGCTTCCGGCGGGTATCCAGTGCTGATGTAGATCGTGATCTTCTCGCCTGGAGGGACCAGATCCCCTGCCTCGTAGGCCCACTGCTTCGTAACCTTCCCCTTCTCATAAGTGAAGCTTGGCTCTTCCTTGACCGCATCCAGCACGAGACCTGCACTCTCAAGCTCAGCCTTGGCTTCCTTCTCCGTCTTCCCGAGAAGGTCCGGCATCTTGGTGCTCTCTTTACCTTTGCTCACGATCAGCTTGACGTTTACCGTCTCAGGATCATATTCAGTGTCTGCGGCAGGCTCAGAGCTGATGACCTTACCCTTGGCAAATTCCTCACTGTAGCGTTCATCCGGAGTGATTCTGCTCTGGGCTATGCCCAGCGCGATTAACTCCTTGACGGCATCGTCGTAACTCAGGCTTGAGACATCTTTGAGCTTAGGAAGAACCTTCGCGGCACTTACCGTCAGGATAATATGAGTTCCTTCTTTGACCATTGTATTGGTCTTGTTCTGCTTCCAGACAATATTCTCTTCGAAGTTAGGATTATATTCTACCAGCGCGGGCTCCTCGGCAAACAGTCCCACGGCTTCAAGCTCAGCCTTAGCCTCCTGGAAGGTCTTACCCGTTACCGCAGGCACCGAGACTTCATCGACCGACAGCATGGAATTGACATACCACACAATCCCGCTCATGGCAATCAGCACGACCAGCGTAAGGCTGATCCACAGCGCGGCGCGGCTTTTTTTGCGTTTCACAGGAGCTGGCGCCGGAGTTTCCTCCATACTACGGATTCGCTCGTCACCGCCGCCGCGGCTGCTTAGCCCGCGCTGCAGCGGCTTGATCGCCGGAATGATACGTGTCCGGTCTTCATCATCATCATCCTGGAACTGCATCTTGGCTTCGCTGCGCCGTTCAGGCAGCAGACAGGTCTCCAGATCCTGCAGCATTTGCTTGGCGGACTGGTAACGCTCCTCCGGGTTCTTGCGCATCGACTTCAGGATGACATTCTCCACGCTTTGCGGAATCAGCGGATTCAGCAGGCGCGGCTCCTCGAATTCCTCCTGCAGATGCTTCAGTGCCACGCTGATCGGGCTTTCGCCCAAGAAAGGCAACACGCCCGTAAGCATCTGATAGAGCACGATGCCCAGGGAATAGAGGTCAGACTTCTCGCCTGTTGTTACGCCCTTGGCGTGCTCCGGCGAGAAATAATGCACGGAACCCACGACAGAGCCCGTCTGGGTAATCGTAGTGGATGTAACCGCCCGGGCAATTCCAAAGTCGGTAACCTTCACCCGCCCGTTGCGGCCGATCAGAATATTATGAGGTTTAATATCGCGGTGAATAATCTGGTTCATATGCGCATGATCCAGCGCATCACAAATCTGCGAGGCAATCCGCACAGATTCATCCACCTGCATCGGTGCCCGCTCTTTGATAATTTCATTCAGGTTCTTGCCTTCAATATACTCCATAACGATATAATGGACTTCATCTTCCTGGCCGACATCGTATATGCTGACTACGTTGGGATGAGATAGCGATGCAGCTGATTGCGCCTCCCGCCGGAACCGGCGGATGAATTCCTCATCATGCACAAATTGATTGCGCAGTACTTTGATAGCAACATTCCGGTTAAGCAGAATATCATGGGCTCTGTAGACAAGCGCCATGCCGCCTCCGCCAATCCGTTCAATGACTTGGTAACGGCCGCCCAATTCGTGACCGATCATCTTTCCCACTCCTTTATCTCGGGCACTGCGGCCTCGCCTTGGTGTTCCAGCATAGCAACGCTTATATTATCGCTGCCGCCCGCAAGCAATGCCAGTTGAAGTAATCGCTCTGCTCTTTCTTCCAGAGATATTTCGTTAATTCCGGCTACCTTGCCCAGATGCTCCTGGCTGACATAATTGCTGAGCCCGTCGCTGCACAGCAGCAGGAGCTCACCGATTGCAAGCGTAACATATGCCAGATCAGCAGACACCACTGTATCCGTCCCCAGCGCCCTGGTGAGCACATTGCGGCGCGGATGATTATCCAGCTCCTCCAGGCTGATCTGGCCGTTCTTGAACAGCTCATTCACCAGCGTATGGTCCTCGGTTAGCTGCCTGGCTTCACCGTTCTGAATCAGATAAGCCCTGCTGTCCCCGATATGGCCGATATATCCTGCCGACCCTTTCAGCAGGGCAGCAACGATGGTGGTCCCCATATTGTGGAGCTTCTCATCGCTCTGGGCTTCTCTGTGAACCGTGTTGTTGGCTTCCATAATGGCGGCAGTCAGCGCTTCCTTCAGCTCTGCCTCCGGGAGTTCCGGCTCCAGCTGGTCCAGAATATTCCTGACCGTCTCCAGCGCAAGCCTGCTCGCGGTATCGCCAGCCAGATGCCCCCCCATTCCGTCGGCAATAATGCCGAGGGTATAACCGTGGCGCGTAGCGCCGATCCAGACTGAATCCTCATTGACGGTACGTACCCGGCCAATGTCGCTGGCTTGAACTGTTCTGATCAAATATCCTCACCCCAACTCCATATGTTTGGCGCGCAGCTGTCCGCATGCGGCCGCAATATCATGGCCCTGCTCGCGGCGGATGGTAACATTCACGCCATGGTCGGCCAGTATACGCTGAAATTCAAAGATATCATTGCGGGAAGTCCGGACATACTTGCGCTCAGGCACATGATTGACCGGAATCAGGTTCACATGGCAGAGCATGGTCTTCAGCACACCCGCCAGTTCCTCTGCATGCTCAGGCTGATCATTCACGCCGCCGATCAAGGCGTACTCGAAGCTGATCCGGCGGCCCGTCTTGGCCTGGTAGTAGCGCAGGGACTCGATGACATCGTCGAACGGATAGCGGCGGTTCACCGGCATCAGCTTGGAACGAAGGGCATCGTTAGGCGCGTGAATCGAGATCGCCAGATTAATCTGCGTATCTTCATCAGCGAATTTGTAGATGTTCGGCACAATTCCGCTGGTGGATACGGTAATATGGCGCTGGCCGATATTCAGGCCCTTCTCATGAATCATCAGACGGAGGAATCTCATGGTTGCGTCATAATTCTCAAAGGGCTCGCCTGTCCCCATAATGACAATGCTGCTGACACGTTCGCCGCGCGCATCGAGAATCTGCTGGGAACGGACGACCTGGGCAACGATCTCCCCGGCAGTCAGATCCCGCTTCAGACCGCCAAGGGTCGAGGCACAGAAGGTACACCCGATACGGCAGCCCACCTGAGTTGTGACACATACGCTGTTTCCGTAATTATGCTTCATAATAACAGTCTCAATCGCATGATCATCATGCAGACCGAACAGGAATTTCACCGTGCCGTCCTTGGACTCCAGCTTCGTAATCTCAGTGAGCGCGGCAATACTGAACTGGTCTGCCAGCTTGGCTCTGAGCGCCTTCGAGAGGTTGCTCATCGATTCAAAGTCATTGACCCGCTTCACATACAGCCAGTCAAAGATCTGCCCGCCGCGAAAAGCCGGTTCTCCGTTGTCCTTGGCCCATTGCTGCAACTCTTCTAAAGAAAAATCATATATTAAAGGTTTCATTGGTTTGTGCACCTGTGCTTTCATAAATTATATGCATATTGTTTCTCATTCTTCCTATTTTAACACAAAACTCAGAGCCGGTAAAAGAAAAGCCCGCCGCGCGAAGGACTCTGCGGGCGGGAAGCTGTAATTCCTGGGCAATCGCTATATTACAAGAGTCGCTCCAGCCGGGCGATATAGAAGCCGTCGCTGCCATAGTGATGCGGAAGCAGCTGCATGCCGTCACCGGCAGCAAGGGCGGTTCCTTCCAGCCGTTCCCAGACGGCTGACTTGAAGCTGACCGGCGCGAAGCCGGGGTTACGCTCCAGGAAAGCGGCGACAACCCGGCTGTTCTCCGCCTGCTCGGTAGTGCAGGTGCTGTAGACCAGCACGCCGCCCGGCTTCAGCAGCCCGGAGACCGATTGCAGCAGCTCAAGCTGCAGCGCAGCCACGCTGGCAATATCCTCCGGCTGCTTGCGCCATTTCAAATCAGGCTTGCGGCGGATTACCCCAAGCCCCGAGCAAGGAGCATCCAGCAGAACCCGGTCATAGGATTCCGGCTGGAGGGCTTCACCCAGCTCCAGGGCATCGCCGCTTGCGGTGGTAATACAGTCCAGGCCCAGGCGTGCTGCCTGCTCGGCAATCAGCCTGGCCTTATGCTCATGCAGGTCATTGGCCAGTATGGAGCCTTCGTCCCTCATCAGCTCGCCCATATGGGCGCTTTTGCCGCCGGGGGCAGCGCAGCAGTCCAGCACCTTCATCCCGGCTTCGGGAGCGACAACCTCCGCTACCAGCATGGAGCTCTCATCCTGAACGGACAGATAGCCGTCCCGGTACCAAGAGCTCAGTGCCAGATTGCCGCCGCCCCTAATAATCAGCCCGGCAGGGCTCACCTTCGATTCGACGGCATCCAGACCGGCTTCCAGCAGCTCAGCCAGCATGGCCTCCCGGCTAATCATCGTTGTATTGACACGGACACTGACTGCGGGCGGCTCATTATTCGCCGCACACATCGCTTCGGCCGTATCCGGGCCATATTCCGCCGACCAGCGCTGCACCATCCACAGGGGATGGGAGTGCAGGATAGAGATCCGCTCTTCCCGGCTCAGTCCCGCAGGCAACACTGGCAGGTCTCCGGCCCGCAGTACACTGCGCAGCACTCCGTTGACCATACCCGAGATGCCCTGATGGCCGCGCCTCTTGGAGATATTCACAGCCTCGTTTACGGCTGCATGCGAAGGCACCCGGTCCAGATACATGATCTGGTACAGGCTAAGGCGCAGCAGACTCCGCACCCAGGGCTCCAGCTTGGCAATCCCCTTGCTGACGAAGCTGCCCAGGACATAATCGAGCGTAATCATCCGCGAGAGAGTTCCGTACACCAGCTCTGTAGCAAGTCCCGTATCCTCCCGGCTAAGGTCCGCCTTCTGGAGGCTGCTTCCCAGAAGAAGGTTGCTATAGGCCCCCTGCTGCTCTACGCGGACAAGAATACCCAGGGCAACCTCACGCGCAGAAGCCGGCGCAGCAGGCTTGCCGCCTGTATGTTGTCTGCCCGTTCTGCCGGAAGCCGCAGGCTGATTGCCTGGAGTACGCGGACGCGGTCCGCCCCCTCCCTTGCCGCCCGCGCTCAACCGAGCACCGTGCCGGACGCAAGGGTTGCACCGCGGCTGAAGTCGGCAGCGCTCATTGCTTTTTTGCCGGCAGGCTGAACAGTTGTAAGCAGAAGCGTCCCGTCGCCGGTCTTCACCTCAACCCCGCGTTCGCTCACGGACAGCACTGTGCCCGGAGCCGCGCTGCCGCCAGAAGCCTTCTCTGCCTGCGGCCGTACCGCAGCCCACACCTTGAAGGTCTCGCCGTTCCACAGGGTGAATGCACCCGAGAACGGCACCAGACCGCGAATCTGGTTGTACAGATCAAGCGAGCCTCTGCTCCAGTCGATCCGTTCATCTTCACGGCTTAGATTCGGGGCATAGGTTGCTTCACTGTCATCCTGCTGGGTAGCTTCCACACGGCCGGCTGCCAGACGCGGCATCTCAGCCTTGAGCAGATCCCGTCCCGCTGTGCTAAGCTTCTCAAACAGAGTGCCCGAGGTATCCTCATCCTCTATCGCCACTTCAACCCGTGAGATCATATCTCCAGTGTCCAGGCCTTCCGCCATGTACATCAGCGTCACACCGGTCATCTTCTCGCCGTTCATGATACAGCGCTGGATCGGAGCACCGCCGCGGTATTTGGGCAGCAGGGAGCCATGGACATTCACACATCCATTCTCCGGCATCTCAAGGACGCTCCTCGGAAGAATCTGTCCGTAAGCGGCGGTAACAATCAGATCCGGCTTATAGGCAGCCAGCTCAGCCACCGATTCCGGGCGGCGCAGCCGTTCGGGCTGAAGGACCGGCAGTCCGAGCTCCAGCGCAGCCGCCTTCACCGGGGATGGCACCAGCGTCTTCTTGCGGCCTTGCGGCCGGTCCGGCTGAGTCACCACAGCCACTACCTCATAGCCCTCTTCCAGCAGCATGCGCAGGGAGGGGACCGCAAAGGCCGGTGTTCCCATGAACACTATTCTCATTTCATTCACTCCTCAGTTTCACTGCGTTCTGCCGTATATTCATAGACCTTCTCAGCGATGTCCGTGAACAGCACACCGTTCAGGTGGTCGATCTCATGCTGAAAAGCCCGGGCCAGCAGGCCGCTTCCGGTAATGGTCACTTCCTCGCCTTCGCGGTTCAGGCCGCGTACGGTCACTGTCTCCGCACGGCGGACATCCCCGTTCAGGCCGGGAATGCTCAGGCAGCCTTCGGGTCCGAACTGCTCCCCGTCCATGCTGATAATCTCGGGATTGATCAGCTTCAGTAATCCATGCTCTTCATCGGCATCCACTACGATCAGCCGTTTCAGGATGCCCACCTGCGGAGCAGCGAGGCCTACGCCTTCCGCGTCATACATCGTATCTGCCATATCATCGAGCAATTTTTGTACATTGGGGGTAACGGTGGTCACCGTCTTTGCTTTCTTGTGCAATACTTCATCCGGTTCTTTCACAATCAGCCTGATTGCCATTTACACTAACACCATCCTTGTTCAAATATAAGAATGTATATGGTTCATGCTATACATTATCCTTCTATTTCTCGCCGAAACGGCCTTACCATTGTAACACGCCGGAGAATTACATCAACATCTGCGGATCAACATCAATGCTGATCTGCAGCCCCTTATCGCGGACGGAATCCTCCAGCTCCTCCGCCACCTGGCGGGCCAGGGCAATGGCGTCTATTGCACCGCGCCATTTGATAATGCACTGGAACCGGTAGCGGCCCTTCAGCCGGGGCAGCGGCGAAGCCACCGGTCCCAGCAGATCCAGCGCATCTGAAGAGAGCTTATCCAGGCTGCCGTACCAGCGCAGCTGTCTGGCTTTGCCCTGGATGCTGAGCGCATAGTTCTCCGCCAGCTTCAGCAGCAGCGGAAGCTGCTCATGCGACAATGTGACCAGAATCAGCCGGCAATAGGGCGGGTAATGCAGCTCCTTGCGGTGCTTCAGCTCGTCCCGGACGAAGGAACGGTAATCATGCCCGCTGGCATGGATAATCGAATAATGCTCCGGTGTATACGATTGAACCACTACCTCGCCGGGGAGCTGGTGCCGCCCTGCACGACCGGCAACCTGCGTCAAGAGCTGGAAGGTCTTCTCTGCCGCCCGGAAATCGGGCAGATTAAGCGCAGAATCCGCAGTAATGACCCCAACCAGTGTTACATCGGGGAAGTCTAGTCCTTTGGCGACCATCTGTGTGCCCAGCAGCACATCGGCCTTCTTGTCCCTGAACTGGTTCAGGAGCTTCTCATGCGAGCCTTTCTCCGTGGTCGTGTCCACATCCATGCGTATGACCCGGATACCGGGGAACAGCTTGCCCAGCTCCTCCTCTACCCGCTGTGTACCCGTTCCGAAGAAGCGGATATGCTCACTGCCGCATTCGGGGCACAGCTTGGGCGCGGGTTCGGCGTGTCCGCAGTAGTGGCAGCGCAGATTGTCGCTGCGGCTGTGGTAGGTCAGCGAGATATCGCATTCCGGGCAGCCTGCAACATAGCCGCAGCTCCGGCACATGACGAAGGTCGAGAAGCCTCTGCGGTTCAGCAGAAGCACCGTCTGTTCGCCGCGTTCCAGCCTGCTTACCAGAGCGGCATGCAGGCTGCGGCTGAACATCGAGCGGTTGCCTTCCTTCAGCTCCTCCCGCATGTCAATGACCTCCACCTTCGGCAGCTCATTACCGAGTGCGCGGCTTGGCATCTCCAGCAGAATCGGCGAGAAGTGAATATCGCTCTGCGATCTGGCGGCATGATAGCTCTCCAGGGAAGGGGTAGCCGAACCGAGAATAACAACAGCCCCGCCCTGCTCTGCCCTGCGGACAGCCACATCACGGGCATGGTATTTCGGATTCTCCTCCTGCTTGTAGGAGCCTTCATGCTCTTCATCCATAATAATCAGACCCAGGTTCGCGAACGGGGCAAATACCGCAGAGCGCGCTCCCACCGCCACCATCGCCTTGCCTTCACGGATCTTGCGCCACTCGTCATAGCGCTCGCCGACAGACAGGCGGCTGTGCATCACAGCCACCCCGCTCCCGAACCGGCCCTTGAACCGTTCCACCATCTGCGGAGTCAGCGCAATCTCGGGCACCAGCACCACAGCCTGCCGTTCCTGCTCGATACAGCGCTGGATCGTCTGCAGGTAGATCTCCGTCTTCCCGCTGCCGGTCACCCCGTGCAGCAGGAAGACTTCATGCGTCTGCTGCTCGACAGTGCCCACAATCCGCTTGTAGACAACCTCCTGCTCCGCTGTCAGCGGAAGCGGGGTACTCGGCTTGAAGTCCCGTCCCCGGTAAGGATCACGATAGACTTCGATTTCGCTTATCTCAATATAACCTTTGTCCGCAAGCGTCTTGACCGTGCCCGCAGTGACCTGAAGAATCGCCAGAATATCCTTCAGCGGCATCGGCAGCATGGCTTCCATATCAATCAGGTAGGAGAGCACTTCCTTCTGGCGCGCCGAACGCGCCGGGAAGCTGGAGAGCGACTCCCGGGCTGCGGATAGGCCGATGGCCAGGTCAACAGCCTTGAGCTTCTTTTTGCCCATCTTATCCTTGATGGACTGGCTCTCCGCCAGCACGCCGCGCCGCACCATGAACTTGATCGTCTCCGCAGCCTCTGGGAAGGTACGGGTCAGCAGCTTCATGGATACCTCGCTGTGGCGTCTTACGAAGTCGATGATCAGCTGCTCTTCATTGTCCGCTTCCAGGAAGAGCGGGAACAGCTCGTCTGCGGGGGCGCCGGGCGCTTCTTCGGTATCTCCGAGCGAGATCAGCCGCTCGGCTTTGCCCTTCAGGGCAGTCGGAAGCATCGCCTGCAGTGCGGAGATCCGTCTGCAGGCGTATCTTTGGCTCATCCAGTCGGCCAGCTCCACCAGCTCCGGCGACAGCGGAGGAAGCAGATCAAGCACTTCTACAATCGGCTTCATCCGGGAGACACTGCCGGTCTCCCCCGATTCTAGGGACACCACGAACCCCTGAACTGTGCGGGGGCCGAACGGAACGGCCACTCTGCTGCCCACTTCAATCCACAGCTTCAGTGCATCCGGGATAATATAGTCAAACGGCCGGTCGGTGCTGCGTACAGGAACATCGACAATGACCTTGGCAATATCCATTATAATAAGGCTCCGGCAACACGGTCCGCAGCCAGCCGCAGGATCCGGCGTGCCACCTCATCCTTGGAAGCCAGCGGAAGATCAAGCACCAGCCCTTCAGTATCATAGACCTTGACGATGTTGGTGTCCGTACCGAATCCGGCGCCCTCCATCGTCACATTATTGGCCACAATCAGGTCGAGGTTCTTGCGGATCAGCTTGTCCCTGGCGTAGAATTCAGCGTTTCCGGTCTCCGCGGCAAAGCCGATCAGGAACTGTTTATCCTTGCTTCGGCCCAGATTCTCCAGAATATCGGTCGTCTTCACCAGCTCAAGCGTCATGGTGTCGCCACTCTTCTTAATCTTCGATTCACTGCTCTCGCGCGGGCGGTAATCCGCAACCGCCGCCGCTTTCACCAGAATATCGCAATCACTCCAGCAGTCCATAACGGCCTCGTGCATCTCCTGTGCCGACTGGACGCGGACCAGCTGGATTCCGGCATCACGGGGCGGTGCCTCGTCGGTACGCGCTGCGATCAGAGTCACCGCAGCGCCCATGGCGCGCGCGGCGCGCGCGAGGGCGAAGCCCATTTTGCCGGACGAATCATTGGAGATATAGCGGACCGGATCAATACGCTCCACTGTGCCTCCTGCGGTAATCACCACTTTTTTGCCGGTAAGCGGCCCGGAGGTCTTCTCCTTCTGCAACACAAAAAAGTTCTCAACTACCTTCACAATCTCCTCCGGCTCCTCCAGCCTTCCCTTGCCCACATACCCGCAGGCCAGCAGCCCTTCCCCGGGCTCAATGAACTGAACGCCTCTGTTAAAGAGGGTATCCATATTGCTGAGGACCGCCGGATGCTGATACATATGGACATTCATCGCCGGAGCGACCATAATAGGCGCTGTTGTGGCCAGAAGTGTGGTGGATAGCATATCGTCTGCCAGGCCGTGGGCCATTTTGGCAATAATGTTGGCCGTAGCCGGGGCAATCAGGACCAGATCGGCGGCATCCGCCAGATCAATATGTGAAATCGAGGACGGATCGCGTTCCTGGAACGTGTCACTGTACACCCGCTGCTTCGACAACGACTGGAGCGTCAGCTCCGTAATGAACTGCTTGGCCGATGCTGTCATAATGACATGCACCTCGGCACCCTTCTGGGTAAGCTTGCTGGTCAGCGCCGCCGCCTTATACGCAGCAATCCCCCCGGTAATTCCGAGTATAATCGACTTCCCTTGTAAGCTCTTCACTAGTGTTCTCCCCCCGCTTCTGAATCTTGCACCTTCAACCTTTCCATATAGATAGAGAAAAAAATAACAACCTTCCGGTTGTCAGGAACAGCCCGGTACGGGCTATTATCAAAATATAAGATTACTTGCCCGGCAGAAATGGCTCTGCCGCCCTTATCCAAGGCGGCACCATTTCAGCGGGAAATATACGAATTCTCTATTGCACCAGGCAACTACTGCCCTGTGCCGTCAGATCCGTCCTATTCTTCGCCGCGCGTTACAGTAATACGGCCTTCATAGATCTCTTCAAGCGCAACACCGACATACTTATGCGATTTAGGCGCAACGATATCGGTCTTGCCGCCTTCACGGAGTGCTCTGGCCCGGCGGGCGGAAGCGACTACCAGGGAATACTTGCTGTCGACCTTAGTCATCATTTCGTCAATGGATGGATATAGCATGTAAGGCACCTCTTCATCTTTTACTGTAGAACATGGACCAATCCTGTAGAACCGATCATCTGACCTTACAATGTTCGGCGATAATAATGCTTTCTATTCGCTTGCAGGCCAGATCAATCTCATCATTCACCACGGCATAATCATAATGCCGGATCAAACCGATCTCGTCCTCGGCCACCGACATGCGGTGGCTGATCACATCGGGATGCTCCGTGCCGCGTCCGCGGATACGGTCCTTCAACTCGTCCATAGACGGGGGAAGAAGGAATACAAAGATGCCTTCGGGAAATTTCTCTTTGACTTTGAGCGCTCCCTGAACCTCGATCTCCAGAATAATATCTCTTCCGCTCTCAAGCGTTCTCTCTACAAAGTCACGCGGAGTACCATAATAATTGCCTACGTACTCCGCATATTCCAGCAGCTTGTCGCCTTCAATCATGTCCGCGAATTGCTCTCTGGATTTGAAAAAGTAATTGACTCCGTCCTCTTCACCCGAACGCGGCAAGCGTGTGGTGGCAGATACGGAATAGACGAGTTCAGGCATTCTCGGCCGCAGCGCTGTGCATACCGTGCCTTTACCGACACCGGAAGGGCCGGACAATATAATCAGCAATCCTTTTGACATAATACACTCCATTTGTTGTTATTCGTCGTTATCGTCATCTTTGCTGGACAGGCGGTGAGCTACAGTCTCCGGCTGTACAGCCGAGAGAATCACATGATCGCTATCCGTAATAATGACAGCCCGCGTCCGCCTCCCGTAGGTGGCATCGATCAGCATATGCCTGTCTCTGGCCTCCTGGATAATTCTCTTAATCGGCGCCGATTCCGGGCTGACAATGGAAATAATACGGTTCGCTGACACGATATTCCCAAAGCCGATGTTGATTAATTTGATTGCCATGTTCCGGTCGTTCCCCCCATAAGTAACATCATTGCTTGCTCCCTGGTTCCTGTCATTCCAGATTCGCCGCCTGCTCACGAATCTTCTCAAGCTCCGCCTTCATGTCAAGCGTCAGATTCACAACTGCCAGATGACTGCACTTCGACCCGATCGTGTTGGTCTCCCTGTTCATCTCCTGGATGAGAAAATCAAGCTTGCGTCCGGCAGGTTCGCTGCCCAGCAGCAAGGCCCGGCACTGGCCGAAATGGCTGTGAAGCCGGGTTAGCTCCTCGTCTATATTGCAGCGGTCGGCGAAAATGGCAATCTCCATGCCGAATTTATGCTCATCCCACGGGAAGCTCCCGTCATGCAGCAGGCTAAGCCGTTGCCGCAGCTTCTCGCGCTGCTCCTCCACAACCAGGGGAGCATATCCGCTAATTCCGGCGTGCAGCTCTTCCAGACGGTCAAGCCGCCGCGTCAGATCCGCCGCCAAATAGGAGCCTTCACTCCCGCGCATCTCCAGCAGGGCCTCCAGACTAAGCCGGAGACCCTGCTCCAGTAGATCTGCAAGTTCTCCGGAGGAGTCTGCGGCAGCAGTCTCTTCCTTCGGTTCCATCACACCGGGCATAGCAAGGATATCGCGGAGGGACAGCTCTCCCTTGAAGCCATACTCCCGGTTCAGTACCTCCGCTGCAGCAAGATAGGAGTTCACCATGCGGCGGTCCAGCACATGCGCGTCAGCCGCCCCGTCGGTGAGTTCTCTATTAATAATGACATCTACCCGTCCCCGCCGGATACGGGACTGAACCATCCTGCGCAGCTTATCCTCATACCCCGTCCATTCCCGGGGCAGCCGCAGCACAACCTCACAGTACCGGTTATTCACCGATTTGACCTCGAACGTTATCTTGTGTCCGCCGTATTGCAGGGCTGACTGACCGTATCCGGTCATACTAAATGACAACGGAATCACATCCATTACACTATTGTAATTGATTATTACTAGCGAAACAAGGGGGATAACTTCCGTCCCTGCTTCTCCCAAATATACTCCAGGAGCTGCACGCTCATATCATAGAACATAAACGGCGTAATCAGATAGATTCCATTAAAATGGGTGATGGCCGCATCCAGCAGCTCCTTGGCGATCAGGACACCTTCGGCCCGGCCCGCTTCGCCTTCAAGTCCGGCCATCCGGCTGCGTACCTCGGCGGAGAGCTGAATGCCCGGAACCTCATTATGCAGATACTCTGCATTGCGTCCGCTGGCCAGCGGCATAATCCCGATGAAGATCGGAATATCCAGATGCTCGGTCGCCTTGGCCATCCGGGCAATCAGTTCAGGATCATACACAGGCTGGGTCATAATATAATCTGCACCCGAGGCAATCTTCTTCTCCAGCCGCTCGACCGCTTTGTCCAGATGCTTGACATTGGGATTGAACGCTGCGCCGATGACGAACTTCGCCTTCTGCTTCAGCGGCTTGCCGGAGAAGGCCACCCCGTCGTTGAGTTGCTTGATCATACGTATAATTTCAAATGAAGTCAGGTCATAGATCGAGCTTGAGCCGGGCAGATCCCCGAACCGTGCGGGATCTCCGGTCACAGCCAGAACATGGTCAATCCCCAGGGCATCGAAGCCCATCAGATGCGACTGTGTGCCGATCAGATTACGGTCGCGGCAGGCGATATGCACCAGCGGCCTCAGCCCGGTGCGGGCCTGGACCAGATGTCCGAGCGCCATATTGCTCATCCGGGTTACAGCAAGCGAATTATCGGCCAGCGTCAGCGCATCGGCTCCGGCCCGGCGCAGTGCCTCTGCCCCCTTCATGAACTTCGCGATGTCCAGATCACGCGGAGGATCAAGCTCTACGATCACGGTGTGGCGCTCCTTGACCAGATCGACCAGCGTCGGTTCGCCGCCTTCCTGGCCCCCGTCATCCGCCAGATGCTCCTGCACCGCGATCCGCTCCGCCGTATTGAAGGGAGCAGGTTCGGGCAGCGGCTCCACCACATAGCCCTTCAAGGCAGCGGAGATTTCAGCGATATGCTTAGGAGTGGTGCCGCAGCAGCCCCCGATAATCCGGCTGCCCATATCCGCGAACACCGGTGCCATCTGGCCGAAATACTCCGGTGATGCCCCGTAGCGGTATTGGCCGTCTACATAATCGGCTACGCCCGCATTCGGATAGATCGACACCGGCAGCGCCAGCTTGCCCTGTAGCGTACCCAGCGCACGCTTGATTCCGTTCGGTCCGGTGTTGCAGTTGAAGCCGATCACATCCGCTCCGTCCTGCTCAAGGATATGGAAGGCTTCAGGCAGGGTTAACCCGTCAAGCGTCCGCGCCGAATCATCCACAGCCAACTGGCAGATTACCGGCAGCGCGCTAAGCTTACGCACAGCCTTCAGCGCCAGATGAAGCTCCTCGACATCATAGAACGTCTCCAGCATGATTCCGTCAGGCGCTTCCTCCAGGAGGGCGGCAATCTGCTGCGTGAAGAATTTCTTCAGCTCGGATGAGGACAGATTCGCCCGTTTGCCGGCGCGGATCGAGCCGATGGCACCGACTACATAGCCATTCTCGCCGGCAGCCCGGCGGGCAATGCGGACCCCCGCACGGTTGATATCCGCCACCTTGGCTTCCAGTCCGAACTTGGACAGCTTGTCGTAGTTCGCTGAGTAGGTATTACTCTCCAGCAGTACAGCACCTGCATTGATATAGCTCCGGTGCACATCCTCAATGACCTCCGGAGAGGTCAGATTCAATTCCTCGTAGGAGATGCCGACGGGGAACCCTTTTTGATACAAAAAAGTTCCCATCGCTCCGTCTCCGACCAACACGTTATTCTCCCATGCAGAGCGCAAATCCGGCTTCACCGCAAGAACCTCCCCTTACTGACATTAGTTTCATACTAATGTAACATAAATCGGGATGGTTGATAAGCTTTAGCAGGCAAAAGGGGCGGCCGTCTGTTATTCTTGTATGCCGGTCCGGCAAATGATTCATACTACGGTTAATCTTTGCAGAAGGAGCCGGGAAATAATGAACAATACTAGGAAGCTGCTGCTGCGCAAATATGCCGTAATTCTCCTGCTGTCTGCGCTCTCCCTGTTATATCTGTACCTGATGGACTGGATGCTGGGCTATGGCCCGGAGAATATCAGCTACATCCTGAACTATCTGCTATACACCGCGTCCGAAAAGCTGACTGCCGCAGTACTGCTGCTGCTGCTGATCATTCCCGACATCATCTACTGGATTCGCGGGAATCAGCCCGGCCGGGGGGCGGAGAAATGATCCCGGACCGCCGTTACAATCACCAGCACCACCGGAACGGCGACCATCAAATAGGGATATACCCTGTACAGCAGGGTCCCTCCCTCATCCAGATGTTCAATGAAGCTGCGCGCGTCCAGCATAGAGGTGAACAGAATGATCAGCGCACAGGGATAGAGCATCCTCCGGTAAGGCATCCGGAACAGCTCTGAAATTCCGACGAGCGCCGCAGCGAAGAATACCGCCATTTTGAAAAACACTCCGATAATCAGCACCATAACCACGAAAATATCCACCCGCTGAATGAAATCCGAGATCGAGATCTTGCTGATCGTCGGCATCAGCGGGAGCGGGGAACGTTCCACAATGTCTTCACCCAGGACTGAAATGTTCAAAGCCATAGTGAAGCTGAGCAAAAGCGCGGAAAACAGCATGGCGGCGGCAATGACCCACGGCCCTTTTTTGACATTGGACAGATAAGGCATCAGCATCGTGAAGCACACCATCTCCCCGAACGGAAACATATAGTTCTGATGAATTACGGAGGCCAGCACCGGCTGGATTCCATTCTCAAGTACCGGCAACAATCTGTTCAGATTGATCGTTCCCGAGAGAATCAGCATCAGGGTACCGAACAGGCCGATCAGCATAACCACAACAGCAAATACCATGGACGTTCTGCCCAGCACCTCCAGTCCCTTATGCAGCACATATGCTCCCGATAAAAGCATCAGGGTACTGAGGATGAATAGGGGAGTGTTGTGCATAGTTGACATAGCCAGCATAGTGCTGCCATCGCGCAGATCGCGGGCGGCAAGATTAATGTAGAGAACAATATACGCCAAAGCTACCGGGGTCCCGATATATTTGCCGAGCAGTTGCCGCGTATAGGCTGTAAATGGCAGATCCGGCTGCTTGCGGTACAGATAGGCATACCCTGTGAACACAATCAGCCCGGCCACACAGCCGACGAGGATAGAGAGCCACGCATCCCTGCCTGACTCCATACCCAGATTAACAACCAGCGCCGTGCCCAGCTCAAACAGAACCGTCAAGCAAAAAAACTCACCTAATCCAATTTTGACCTTCCCCATCCCTGAATCTCCTCCCGGATAAACTTATTGGATTTGAAAAGAATTGCTGCGCATATCCGTCTGCCGGATGACTACATCCGCCTCGATTCTGATTCCACAGGTGGTAAATACCTCTTCCCAATGATTCTTTATCTTCTTCCAGCCCTTGGGGTTCTTACGCTGAAGTGCTTTTCCAAAGCCCAGATAATCGCTCTTAAATCCCCTTGCAGCACTTACAGCCGCCTTAATCTGTTTCACCGTTTCTTCTGTAAGCTGGTCCGACAGTTCATCCAGGACCCGGGGAGACGTAAGATCCAGCGTATTCGGAGATTCTTTGAGCGCCGCCTGTTGGGTGACCTTGACAGTAATGACGGGATGCTCCGGGTCTGCCGACCGGACCTTCAGCGTCACCTGGGACTGGTAGATATTGAAGGATAAATAACCGCCCTCCTTGTCTTTGATCAGGCTTGGATATTCCTTGAGCCTGTTATGCAGCAGAACAGTGCCCAGCGCGGCATCGCCCGCGAGCCAGCCCTTCAATTTGTCATCCTTGAATGCCGCCAGCCCGGAGACTCTCAGGATCGTCTTGGGTTCAATGTTCTTCAGGCTGTCATTGCTGCCTGCCTGTTCACGGTCTCCGCTCGTATATACCCCATTGATGATCGGACCGCCTCCCCTGATCTGAATTCCCCGGATTACGTCATCTACCGCCATCCTGAAGTTATACCCGAATTGCTTGGAGGTCGTCTCCAGCTTTTCTACCAGGTCATTGGCCGGAATTTTGCTGAACACTGTCATTGTAGACATCAATTCACGCGCAGGCTGTCCCTTAGAGATAAAGATCTCGCTGTTGAGCCGGGTATCACTCTCCCGTTCCAGTACATCCAGTATGTCCTTGATGCCTTCGCGGGCAAACTTCTCGGAGATCACCAGTACCCGCACATGTCCCAGCGATAAGAAACGTGCCGTCTGGCGTGAAGCGTCCGCCAGCGCCTCGAACATAGTCCGGCCTATCCCTGTGTATAGAGCAACCGGCGAGATCCCCCTGCTCTTCTCCCCGGATATTTCCTCAGCCACAATCACTTGAAAAGCAATCTTGTACTTCTCCGTCTCCGAGTCCCCCCTGTCGATGGCTATCCCGGAAATAATGGCCCGCCGGTTGAGCTCAACATTGTCCCAGCAGCCTGTCAGCAGCACTTGAACGGCCAGCAGCAGGGCCAGGCTCAGGCAGAACGATCTATTTCTCACCGGTCTCCCCCTCCTTCTTCTGCTTTGCAGAAGTATTATTCTTGAGAATGAGCGGTGCCTGCTGCGCTTCATGGCCTGTGGTTAACTGCATATACTCCGGCAGCTCCTTACTCATCTGCTTCGGTGTTGTGTCACTCCCTACGACCCAGAGCGGGAGTCTGAGAATGGTATCCTTCTGCCCGTTGACAGAGAGAGGTACGAAGGGGAACAGGTAAGGTACGCCGAACGACCGCAGGCTGTTCATGTGGGCCACAAGAACAATCAGACCCAGCGTAATTCCGTAGAAGCCGAACAGACTCGCCAGAATCAGAAAAGCAAACCGGATAATTCTGCCGGCAATCGCCATGTTATACGCCGGAACGGCAAAGCTGGCAATCCCGGTCAGCGCAACGACGATAACCATGATTGGCGCAATAATTCCGGCCTCTACCACCGCCGTTCCCAGAATTAGCGCTCCGACCACAGATACTGTCTGCCCGATGGCGCGTGGCATACGCACCCCGGCTTCACGGAGAATCTCAAATGCCGTCTCCATCAGCAGCAGCTCCACAAATGCCGGGAAGGGCACATTCTCCCGCTGGGAGAGCAGATTAATCAGCAGCGTGGTCGGAATCATCTCATAATGATAGGTGGTCAGCGCGAGATAGATCGAAGGACCCAGAATCAGGACAAGGAAGCTCAAATAACGTACCAGTCGCATCAAGATGGCTATATCAAACCGCTGGGAATAATCCTCGGCAGACTGAAAAAACTGCGTAAAGACCGCCGGAAGAATCAGTACAAACGGGGTCCCGTCCACAATAATCACCACACGGCCTTCAAGCAGATTGCCTGCAGCCACATCCGGCCGTTCCGAGTTGTATATCGTAGGAAACGGTGTGAACGTCTTGTCCTGGATCAGCTCTTCTATAAACCCCGACTCCAGCACTTCATTCAAGGTAATCTTACGCAGGCGATCTCTGGCCTCCTGGACCAAATCTTCCCCGGCCACTCCCTTCATATACATCAGGGCCACATGGGTATGTGTCTCTGAACCGATCTTCATTACCTCCAGATGCAGCTTGGAGGATTTGATTCTGCGTCGGATCAGGGAAATATTCGTAGCCACCGACTCGACGAACCCATCCTTCGGCCCCCGGACCACGAGCTGTGAGGAAGGCTCGCTGACCGCCCGCTGTTCACCACCCCTGGTATCACAAATGATCGCTTCGAGGCAGCCCTCCAGCAGGATCGCAGTGTCCCCGGAGAGAATGGCCAGCATGATCTCCTTCCATTCCTCCTGAAGAACCGCATCGCCGATGACAAGGGCGCGGCTTAGGACGGCCTGCGGAAGCGGAGATTGTTCATTAGAAGTACCGGCCCCGTCCTCCGGCTTGTCCCGGATCAGTTCACCCGTATTGTCCAGCAGAGACCCGATCACGAATTCATTCACAGCCGCTGTATCTGCCAGGCCGCTGAGATGAACGGCAGCCGCTTCTATCCGGCTGTCTCCGCCAATCCGGACTCTGCGGATCTTGAGATCCGGGCTGCCCCCAAGCTCGGTCTGAAGGTTGATCAGACTTTGGGATACGGTATCCGCCAGGCCCAGAGGGGCACTGCCTGGCTGTTGGTCCGCTGTAGAGCCTGTTCCTGCTGCCTGCGCTTTTCGGTTTGACCCTGACTTCATCTCCGCTTCATCCCTTCCTGATTCATCCAGAATTCTATTATTCGCGGATATCCCTGCCATTATTCGGCCGGTCTCCCCTAAGGGCAACAAGCAGAAACAGATTTGCATTCCTGTTACAAGGGCTGTATCGGTGTGCTTCCATCTCCATAAAAATGCCCCGCAAGCTACCGGCTCGCGGGGCATTCTGTATATGCTGTTATGGATCTATCACGGTATCAGATATCCACCGAACCTGTGTATACAACCTGCGCAGGCCCCGTCATGTAGACATGGTTGTCTTCCTCGTTCCACTCGATGAACAGATCGCCGCCCTTCAGGCTGATGACCGCCGAGCGGTCCGTCACTCCGTTCAGCACGGAGGAGACCAGGGTAGCGCAGGCACCTGTTCCGCAGGCCAGCGTAGGACCGGCACCGCGTTCCCAGACGCGCATGTCCACATGGCCGCGGCTGCGGACAGTGGCGAACTCCACGTTTACTTTGCGCGGGAAGAGCGGATGAACCTCAAGCTTCGGCCCCCAGGTAGTGAGGTCGAACGATACCGCATCGTCCACATAAATAACCGCATGAGGGTTCCCCATGGAGACGGCGGTGAACCGGAATGCTGTGCCGTCTGCTTCAATCGGCTGGTCTAACACCGGCTCAGCATCGATGGCTACAGGAATCTGCGGCCCAGACAGGACCGGCTCACCCATATCCACCGTTACACTTTCCACAACGCCGTCTTTTACCTTCAGGGAGACCTTCTGTTCCCCGGCGCCAATCGTCTCGATGACAATCTGCTCCGATTCCACCAGACCCTGCTCATATACATATTTGGAGACGCAGCGGATCGCATTGCCGCATTGCTCTGCCTCCGAGCCGTCGGAGTTCATGATGCGCATCATGTAATCGCCGCGCTCCGAAGGGAGAATGTATACCAGTCCGTCTGCGCCGATGCCGAAGAACCGGTTGCACAGCGTAACAGCCAGCTCCGGGGCATTGCCCGGCAGCTCATCCTCACCGAATACGATAATAAAATCATTGCCCAAACCGTGCATTTTGGTAAATTCCATTGTCAGGTCCACTCCTATAAATAATATCAGCTGTATTCACATTCCCGGCTCATCATAAACCAAGCTTCTCAGTGAAACCAGCATACCTTATCGGAGTGGAGTGAGGCTATTGATTTTATGCTGAAAACTTTGTACTTTTTATCATCTGGCGTCCGCCGCTGCGGCTGCGGTTCTTCTTGCCGCCCCATACGCTGCCCGCTCCCATCAGGAAGGTCGGGATTCCGGCCATCACCAGTACCAGACACCATTCACGGAAGCTGAGCGGAACGGTCTTGAACACAGGCTGAAGCACAGGCAGATACATTACAGCCAGCATCAGGATCACAGAGGACAGAACCGCAAGGACCAGATATCTGTTCTGGAACGGATTCCGGAAGAATACCGAGCGGGAGCTGCGGCAGTCGAATACATGAATAAGCTGAGCCATGACCAGAGTGGCAAAAGCAACCGACTGCGCACGGATTAACTGCTGGGCACTGCCCGGATCAATCCGCAGCGTCAACCAGAAGGCCGCCAGGGTACATAGGCCGATCAGCAGCCCGCGGCTGACAATCTTCCAGCCCAGACGCCGGGCAAAAATATTCTCCTTCGCCCCGCGCGGCTTGTGCTCCATCAGATCCTTCTCCGGCTGGTCTACCCCCAGCGCCATAGCGGGCAGGCCGTCTGTAACCAGATTGACCCACAGAATCTGGATCGGTACCAGCGGCAGCGGCAGCCCGAGCATCATGGCGAAGAACATGGTCAGAATCTCGCCGACATTCGAGGCCAGCAGGTACCGGATGAATTTGCGGATATTCTCATAGATATTCCGCCCCTCTTCAATGGCCGCCACAATGGTCGAGAAGTTATCGTCCCCGAGGACCAGGGCCGACGCCTCCTTCGTCACATCCGTCCCGGTGATGCCCATCGAGATTCCGATGTCGGCCGCCTTGATCGCCGGGGCATCGTTCACACCATCGCCGGTCATCGCAACGACATGGCCGTGCCGCTGCAGCGACTTCACAATCCGCAGCTTATGCTCCGGCGATACCCGGGCATAAACGAAGACATGGTCCGATACCTTGTCGAGCGCATCATCGTCCATCCGGGTAAGCTCGCTCCCGGTCAGAACCGTGCCGCCGCGCTGCAGAATGCCGAGCTGATGGGCAATGGCCTCGGCGGTTGTCCCATGGTCGCCGGTGATCATGACCGTCTTGATGCCCGCCCGGCGGGTTACGCTGATCGCATCACGCACTTCCTTGCGCGGCGGATCAATCATGCCGGCCAGCCCGACGAAGACAAGCTGGCTCTCCGCTTCCTTCTCGCTGCCGGCCACTTCTCCGCTCCGCAGGTCACGGTAAGCCATCCCCAGCACACGCAGCGCGCCGGAAGCCATCTGTTCGTTGGCCTCCAGCACCTTCTGGCGCAAGGTCGGCGTACAAGGCACGACTCCGCCCTCCCACAGCATATACGTGCAGCAGTTCAGCAGTACATCGGGTGCGCCTTTGGTGCAGATCATCCGTCCGCCGGGATGATTCACAATCACCGACATCAGCTTGCGTTCAGAATCGAACGGAAACTCCGTCTCCCGGGTATAGGTTACGGCAAGAGTCTGGGCAGTTAGTCCCATTTTAGCTGACAAAGCGACCAGCGCACCTTCCGTTGGATCGCCCTTCAGTTCCCAGACCGGCTGGGCGTTAGATCCTTTATCGGCATCTGCGCCTTTGCCTTTCTTTTTGCTGCGGGTATCAGGAAGGCTCTCATAGATCTCTGCATTGCTGCATAATGCGCCCACCTGAAGCATGCGCCGGAGACTCTGGTCGTTCTTCAGATCAACGGGCCGGCCCTTCTGCAGCACACTGCCGACCGGAGCATAACCTTCTCCAGACACCTCAAGGGTCCGTCCGGCATTCCAGAGCCGGGTGACCGTCATTTTGTTCTGCGTCAGGGTTCCTGTCTTATCCGAGCAGATCACGGAGGCGCAGCCGAGAGTCTCTACCGAAGGCAGCTTGCGGACAATCGCCTTGCGCTTGATCATCCGCTGGACACCCAGCGCGAGCGCAATCGTCACAATCGCCGGAAGTCCTTCGGGAATTGCCGCTACCGCCAGACTCACCCCGGCCAGGAACATGGCCGTTGCGGGCTGGCCGTGCAGAATTCCTGCCAGGACCACCACAATGGTCAGCCCCAGTGAGACATAGATCAGAATCTTGCCGAGCTGCTCCAGGCGGTGCTGCAGCGGGGTCTCCTGAGATTCGGTATTCTGGATCAGATCGGCAATCTTGCCCATCTCGGTAGCCATGCCGGTGCGGATGACCATTGCCCGGCCGGTTCCCCGGGTCACCATTGTGCCCATGAAGCCGATATTCTTCTGATCGCCGAGCGGGATCTCTTCGGCATAGATCGCCGAGGCATGCTTGGAGACCGGCAGCGATTCCCCTGTCAGCGCCGACTCTTCGGCATAGACACTGCTGCACTGCAGCCAGCGGACATCTGCCGGAATCCGGTCTCCGCTCTCCAGCAGGACGATATCTCCGGGAACCAGCATTCTGGCCGGAAGCACCTCCTGCTTCCCTCCGCGCATCACCTTGGCCGTAGGCGCGGAGAGCTGCTTCAGCGCCCGCAGCGAACGCTCGGCGCGGAACTCCTGCACGAACCCGAGTGCCCCGTTAAGCAGAATAATCGCGACAATCGTAATGGCGTCTAAGTATTCGCCGAGCAGGCCGGATACCAGGGTCGCCCCCATCAGCACCAGTACCATGAAATCCTTGAACTGATTGAGCAACAGCGTAAAAGGCGATACCCTTTTGCCCTCGGACAGCTCATTGTACCCGCTCTCTTTGCGTCTTGCGGCGGCATCCTCGGCGCTTAGACCCGTTCCAGGCTCTACGCCGAACATCTCCTTCAGCTCCTCTGCACCGAGCCGGTGCCAGCTTTTTTGTTCCATGACTAATCTTTCCCCTCCCGGTCGTTTCTTGACTTCCGGCGGCGCACAGCTTTTCCACCTGTTCATGTCCAAGTGTATTCATGGTCGTCCCAAAATATCACCGCATCTAGGTTTCTCCTTTTGCGTGAACCGGTAAAAGTATGGCATCATAGAGGGAGTACTTTATTATCAGGCGACAGGAGAAACTTATCATGGCATTAGACGGCATTGTTACCCAAGCGATCGTGCACGAGCTTCAGCCCTTCATCGGTGCACGCGTCGGCAAAATATATCAACCCAGCACACATGACCTCATCTTCACTCTGCGCGGTGCGGGCGGCGGCGGCAAGCTGCTGCTGTCAGCGAACCCGACGTACCCCCGGCTGCACCTGACTGAGAGAAGCAGCATCAACCCGGCGGAAGCGCCGATGTTCTGCATGCTGATGCGCAAGCATTGTGAAGGCGGCACCATCGAGAGCATTACCCAGGTGGGGCTTGAGCGGATTATTCATATCACCATCAGAACCCGGGATGAGCTGGGGGATGTCTCGGCCAAAAAAATCATCATCGAGCTGATGGGACGCCACAGCAATATCATTCTGACCGAGCTGGCCACGGGGACGATTATCGACGGCATTCATCATGTCACCCCATCGATCAGCAGCTACCGGGTCGTTATGCCGGGAGCGGCCTATACCCAGCCGCCGCAGCAGCATAAGCTGAATCCCCTGCAGATCAGCCAGACCGATTTTCTCACCCTGATGGCCTCGGCAGAGGAAGCGGCCCGCTTCGCCGCTGAGCATCCGCCCGAGCCTCAGGAGGATATGATCGAGGGCGAGATCGCCGGACTGCTGGCCTCTCTGGAAGCACCGCAGGCTGACGGCTCCGGCGGGCCCGCCCCTTCAGCCGATCCGGCCGGATGGCTGGTCCATGCCTTCAGCGGCCTAAGTCCGCTGATTGCCGGGGAGATTCTCCACCGGTACAAGGAGACAGGCGGCGAAGCTGAAGATTACCGCAGCGTGATGGATAAGCCAGTGCAGCTGTGGGAAGCTTTCCATTCCGTGATGGAGCCGGTCAGGAAGCAGGAATTCGCTCCGGTCACCGGGCTGAACGTCAAGGGCAAGCCGATCTTTTCGGCTATTCCGCTGAAGCTGATGAGCGGGAATGTGAAGCATTACAGCTCGATTAGCCTGTGCCTGGAGGATTATTACGGAGACAAGGCAGAGAAGGATACGGTTAAGCAGCGGGTAAGCGACCTTCTCCGCTTCCTCAGCAACGAGCGCAGCAAGAATATCAAGAAGCTGGCCAACCTGCAAAAGGATCTGAATGAAGCCGAGGATGCAGACCAGTTCCGGATCTGGGGAGAGCTGCTGTTCGCTTCTCTGCACACCCTGAACAAAGGCGACAAGGAAGCAACACTGGTGAACTACTACGACGAGAATCAGGCGGAGATTACCGTTCCGCTCGACCCGCTGCTAAGCCCAACGGACAATGCCCAGCGGTATTTCAAGAAGTATAACAAGTACAAGAACAGCCTGCGGGTGATCGGCGAGCAGGTCCAGAAGACACACGAAGAGATAGCCTACATGGAGCTGCTGCTCCAGCAATTGGCTCATGCTTCACTGAATGACATCGAGGAGATCCGCGAGGAGCTGGTCAGCCAAGGCTATCTGCGCGACCGCAGCAAAAAAGGCAAGAAGAAAAAGAAGGCCGCCAAACCCACATTGCAGGTGTTCACTTCCTCTGAAGGGGTGGATATCTATGTCGGCAAAAACAATCTGCAGAACGAATATGTCACCAACCGGCTTGCTTCACCGAACGATACCTGGCTGCATACCAAGGATATTCCCGGCTCGCATGTGGTGATCCGCAGCGAGGAATTCGGAGATGCCACCCTGGAGGAGGCCGCCCAGATCGCCGCCTATTACAGCCAGGCTAAGCAATCCAGCAGCGTGCCGGTGGATTGCACCCTGATCCGCTATGTACGCAAGCCAAGCGGGGCCAAGCCGGGCTTCGTCATCTACGATCATCAGCGGACGCTGTTCGTCACACCGGATGAAGAACGGATCAAGCAGCTCCCAAGCGTGCTGCGGAGTTAAGGCTCCAGTAGTGTGCAAACAAATTGAGCTCGCGCGAAGGTAACTGGCACATTGTATGCGGAAAACAGCATACAATCGGCTCGCTCAAGGCGCGTGGGTCAAATGTGTGCGGAAAACAGCATACAATCGGCTCGCTCAAGGCGCATGGGCCAAATGTGTGCGGAAAACAGCATACAATCGGCTCGCTCAAGGCGCATGGGCCAAATGTATGCGGAAAACAGTATACAATCGGCTCGAGTGAAGGCGCGTGGGCCAAATGTATGCGGAAAACAGCATACAATCGGCTCGCTCAAGGCGCGTGGGTCAAATGTATGCGGAAAACAGCACACAATCGGCTCGCTCAAGACGCGTGGGCGAAATGTATGTGGAAAACCGAATATATTCCGCTCGCGCAAAGGTAATCGGCACCATGTATGCGCAAAACCGAACACACAATAGCAGGTGGTTTCCTCTTACTGCTCATGCACTTTACCAACAGTAGGGATTGCTCCTACAAAAAACCTCCCTCCTGTAGCGCCTGCGCTAAGGGAGGGAGGTTTTATTGGGTTTTTGGTGTCCTGTGGTTTGGTGTCCTGTGGTTTGGTGTCCTGTGGTTTGGTGTCCTGTGGTTTGGTGCCTTGTGTCAGTTTTTTTGTATCCTGTTTCGTGTATCCTATGCCCTTTGCTCTGTGCCCTGCGGTCAGCCTCTAGCAGCCTTAAGCTGCTCCAGCACAGCGGCTGGCACACTCACACTGCCGATATCGCCGTGGAATACTACCCCCTGCCGCGCACCGTGGAAATCCGAGCCGCCGGTAACCCGCAGGCTGAATTCCGCAGCCAGCGCAAGATAGCGCTCATGCTCTGCCGGGCCATGGTCGGAATGATACACCTCGATGCCGTCCAGGTCACATTGTTCCACAATGCTGCGCACCAGTCCGTCATCTCCGTAAATTCCCGGATGTGCCAGCACTGCCGCACCGCCGGCTTCACGAATCCACCGGCAGGCCGTCTCCGGTGTAATGCGCGGAGGCGAGACATACGCCGCCGCACCTTCGCCCAGATACTTGTCGAAGGCATCCCGCATGTCCACGGCCGCACCCAGCCGGACCAGCTCATCTGCAATGTGCGGGCGGCCGATGCTCTCGTCCGGCTTCAGCTCCCGGCCAAGCCCGGACACTACCTGCTCCAGGGTGATCGCAATGCCCAGTCCGCGCAGCTTCTCCAGAATCGCTTCATTGCGCCCAAGCCGGGTATTTCGCTGCTCTTCCAGCCGGGACAGCAGCAGCTCCTGCTCCGTGTCGATATAGTAACCGAGGACATGGATCTCCTTACCGCCTTGCCGGGTGCTGATCTCTACACCGGGAACCACTGTAATCCCGTACCGCTTGCCCGCTTCCAGTGCTTCCGCCACACCGCTGACCGTATCATGGTCGGTAATCGCTACCCCTGCCAAGCCTGCCTCATAGGCAAGCCGCACATTCTCCGCCGGCGGCTGCATGCCGTCCGAAGCCTGGGTATGGGTATGCAGATCGCATCTGCCGGCTGTATCAGCAGGGCTCGCTGTCCCTGACGCGGCAGCCTCTGATGCTCTGCCGGGATGATTATGGTATACCATAGAATTCCTCCATTCTTTCATTCAGGTTATACGTGCTTTCTTGTAGCTGTACACGGCTGCTCCTATCTGTTACTGTCCACCGGCATGCTGGCGCAGGAAGCTCAGGAAGGTTACCGCCGAGATCGGCAGCAAGGTCGATTTCAGATGAATGGCATAGAATTGCCGCTTAAATGAAGCATCCGCCAGATTAACAATCTTCAGCAGGCCGAGCGCCACTTCATGCTTGACCGAGGATGTCGAGATAATCGTAATTCCCAGCCCTGCCTCTACCGCCGACTTCACCGCCCCTGTACTGCCCAGCTCCATCACAATCTGCATTGCCGCAGGATCAAGCCCGTTAGCCTCAAGCTGCTCCTCCATCACCCGCCGTGTGCCAGAGCCGCGCTCACGCAGCACGAACGGATAGGCGAGCGCCTGTGCAAGCGTCACTTCCCCCTGAGCGGCCAGCGGATGATCCCCGGGCACAATCAGCTTCAGCTCATCGCCCATGACCGGTTCACTCACCATATCCGGGTGGGAGACCGGCGCTTCAATCAGCCCGAAATTCAGCTGATGCTTGTGAATCTCATCCATAATCTGTGAGGTGTTCATCACCTTCATCATAATGGAAATGTTCGGATATTCCTTGCCGAACGGCCCCAGCAGACGGGGCAGCACATATTCGCCGATGGTCAGGCTGGCTCCGAGCATCAGGCGGCCCTCCAGCATGTGGGTGAAGGCCGACATCGCCTGATCCGTCTCGCGCATCAGCTGCATGCTGCGCACCGCGAACGGCATCAGCGTCAGACCGGCCTCGGTGAGCATGATTTTTTTGGTGGACCGGTCGAACAGCTTGGTTCCGAAATAATCCTCCAGCGCCTGAATCTGCATGGTCACCGCAGGCTGGGTCATATGCAAAGTCTGCGCCGCCGCCGAGAAGCTGCCCCTTTCCGATACGGTATAGAAAATATGAAGCTGATGAAAATTCATAGAGCCTTACTCCTTCGCTAATTCCAGATTTCAAGCAAAAAGGCACGCAGCCCTGAGCCGCATGCCTCCCTCGTTCAACATATCCTACTTGCGCCTGCGGCGTTTCTTGGACAGCTTCATGCGCCGGGAATGGCGCAGCCAGGAATAGTATCTCTTGAGATCCCGGAGCTGCGGAGTCACCGATATTTTGCCCAGAAAAGACACGATTACCATGACATACAGCGGCTCTCCGGAGAGGGACGTCACGCCCTCAAGCTGCCTGAAATCAGCCACGATCACCGTATCATTATCGATCAGATAGGCATTATAGTCACTGCTCGAGTACGGCCTCAGCCGGTTCTGCTTCAGAGCCTGCCAGATCCAGGCGGTCACCTCAATGTTCGCACTGTCCTCAGCCGCTACCCGGTCCGTATAACGGCTCTTGGCATGCCGGGTCAGCACGATATCGGCAATCCCGTAATTATTCAGCATGATATGGAAGGGCTCGTACTCCCCCCACCAGTCCATCCCCTTGCCCTGCATAGTCATCACACTCCACGTAAAAAGGGTCTTGGCATGCTCTTATTGTTGTCAATCTTACCGCATTGACGGCCGTTGTTCAAGCATACCGCCATCCCCGGGAGTCTTGCAGGGCGAAACCTCAGCTGCCCGTTCTGTGCATACTGATATCGCTGTCATCGACATGACTTATTACGACAAGGTTCCCGCCCGGTTCATCTTATACAGCACGGGTATCGCCGCTGCTATGAGAATCGTCCCCATCCATGCCGGTGCAGCCGGTCCCAGTGATACATAGAGCTGTCCGCCAATCAGCGGCCCGATCATTCTCGCCAGTGCCTGAATCGATTGGCTGCCCCCTTGAACCCGTCCCTGCTCGCCCGCTGCGGCAGATTTGGACAGCATCCCGTTGAACGAAGGTCCGAACACCGAATCTCCGAAGCCGAAGATAAACATCCCTGCGATAAAAAGAGGATAAAAGGCGAACAAGGCTGACAGGGCAAATAAGGCGTAGCCCGCAATTTCCGAGACCATTCCGAGCAGGGCGATCTGTCTGTCACTGTATCTCTGTAAAAGCTTCGGCATTATGAATCCTTGGGACAGAATATCCTGTAAGCCCATGATCGAGAACATCAGGCCGATGATGACCGGCTTCCAGCTGAAATTATCCACCGTGAACTGTGACAAGATGGCCTGCAATGATCCATTCGGTATCCACAGCAGGAACGCCGACACCAGAAGCCTGTTCAAGTTCTTCATGGACAGCAGATTTGCAAGCTGCGAGAAGGGATTGAGCCTCAGCCAGGAGATCTCCTTCAGCCGCTTCTGCTTCTCCAGGGTCTCAGGCATATAGAAGAAGCCATAGCCCACATTCACCAAAGTTACCGCAGCTCCGAAATACATCGGCACCGAATAGCCGAATTTGGCCAGCAATCCGCCGAGCGCCGGTCCAATAATGGTACCCGCCCCCACCACCGCGCTCACCCAGCCGAAATACTTGGTCCGCTGCTCCGGCGGAAGGATGTCTGCAAAATAGGCAAATATCGTGCTGATGCTCCCGCCTGTAATTCCTTCGATAATCCGCCCGGCGAACAGCACCCATAAGGCCCCTCCGAGGCCAAAGATGAAGTACCCGGCGGCAGAGCCAAGCAAGCAGAGCAGCAGCAGCGGACGGCGGCCGTATTTGTCACTCAGCGCTCCCAGCACAGGCGCCGCACAGAACACGCAGGCCGCATACGCTGCAGTCAGCAGGGTAACCATCAACGCCTGTTGTCCGGGATCACTAACATAGGGCTGGACCAGGAAAGGGACTACGGGAGCAATGATACTGAAGCCGATTCCGCATAAAAATACAGAGATTAGTCCGAATAGGAGCGCGTGTTTTTCTATTTTTGGTTCTGAATGTGGATCATGATGGTGATCCGGCCGGGAAGTGGGCATCTATCTTCTCTCCTTAGAGCTGATTATTTGTTTCCTAAGAAACAATACCACTCTAACACATTTTTGATTCCGGGGAAACAAAATAATTCTCATAAAAAAACACCCTGCCGGGTGAAATGGGGATGTAGCTCTGCCTGAAATATAGAGATATAAGGAAAATCATTCTTCTCCGGTGCTGTTCTCCAGCTCCTGCCGCTTAATTTCTTCATCCAAATGTCTGTTGTAATTCTCCATGAAGCGGAGCATGCTGTCGTACTGGCTGTCGGTCACCTGTTCAAACACAGGCTTGTCCCGCTCCCGGAACTCCCGGTGCAATTCGTCATGGACCTGATACACAGCCCTGCCTTGACCGGTAAGCCTGAAATAGATTTCTTTCTGATTCTCCGGCTTCTGGTAGCTCTCGATAAGCCCCTTGTGCAGGAGCTTCCGTGTAATCTTGCTGATCGCCCCTCTGGTCATGTACAAGGACTCTGCAAGCTTGGTCACATTGACGTCTGTATGTCTTCCGATATATTCAATACAGTGGACCTCAGAGGGTTTGTTGCCCTTCAGACTGCTCTCCATCTTCGACTTATTCAGCCAGGTCATCTTATTGAATAACTCCCGGAAAGCGGTTAAGACCTGTTCCTCTTTATTCATTACCGGTCCCCCTCCAAAAAAACAGACGCCAGCGGCGCCTGTCTAAAATAACTGCTATACAAGAATTACAGACCGAAGTACCGGGACTTGTCCGGTCCGCTGCTGGTGTATTCCGTCTTCAGCTCATTGCGGTAAGAACGCTCAATCTTGCGCACATAGGAAAGTCTGCGGACATTCTTCATGACTTCCTCGGCGCGCTCAGCATTGACGTACATTACTGCATAGTGCATTTTACGGGAAACGTAGTGCAGCGTGCCGTATTTCTCCAGATTACGCGCCGCCTTGACGTCGCTAACCCATACGATATAACCTGTCCGTTCCGCAAACATAAGCTCATCCGCCTCTCTTTCTCTGTCTCTTCATGGGTCAGCTTATCCGCAAGAACATTTGCCGCCGCTGCCGCATCCGCCCTTAGGGGACGGGTCGTTACTTGGAACCTTGATGCTGTCCGAGACTGAGAATGCGATTGCCTCAGACATGGAATGGAGAATATCATCCAGCGTCTTCTCCGCATTCTTGAAGCGGATCACCGCCTCGAACTGCTCCAGCTCCAGTTCTACAGCCGCAACCTCATCCTTGGCTGAATGATAGTTCGGGTGAAAATGACCAAACCGCTGTGTCTCCTCAAACAGCTCCTTCTTGCTCTGCAGCCGCTTGATCATGGCCTGGATTTCGGGATGGGTATCCACCTGGCCCTTCCAGTATAGGTAATCCGACACTTCTGCGGATTGATTAATCATATCGCCTAATTCATAGGCGTATGTCAGCACTTCGGCCATATCAACCGTATTTAATTCCGCTACGCTCATGAACTCCAACTCTTTTCTGTGCTTAATGTTCTACCGCAGCGGTAGACTACTTCATCATAACATATCCGCCCGCCCCAGCAGAAGAAGAATTTCTGTGCCTGAGCGGATGAAGCAGCTGGATTTCCTGCCAGTCCTCCGCTGCAAGCTCAGTCTCCTCTCCCGTCTCCGTTCCCGGAGGCAGCAGAACGCCCCGTACCCTCCATGGACGTCCGCTGATCCGCTCGGGAATGAAGTCCGCCGCCTGGCCCCGGCAAGAGAGGCGGACCTTGATTCCCCAGCTTAATGCCTGCTCCATTAGCTTTTGCGCGGTGGTGATATGATACTGCCTCCACTGATTGAACCACATCTGCGGTACGGTCTCCTCACCCGGCAGCTCCAGCATTGCCGGGCCGCCTCTATCCAGCGGCAGGAGCTTCGGGGAGGGGGCCGCTCCCAGCAGGCCCCGTTCCCCGGCTGCGGCAGGAAGCTCGTAACGCGGAGCGGGCCCGTTCAGTCCAGACGGCTCGAACTCGAACAGCCGCTGCTGCCCGGCTGCCCCGTTCACCTCCCCGGCTCTTACGGACGGCGCCAGACCGGCGGCTGCAAGCTCCTTGCGCAGCTGCCCGGCTGCCTCCGGCCGGACGATGAAGTGGAGCGGGCCGATCCGGGTAACGATGTCCTGCAGCCGGGGATGGGCGGCGATATCCTCGCCCTCCTGCTCTCCGGCGCAGGACAGCAGGAGCACCTCCGTTAGTTCGGTCCGCCCGATGGCTCTGGCCCACTGCCGGAGCGCCGGCGCGACCTGCTCCGGCAGTCCTCCGGCGGCATGGGCGCTCAGCCAGGAGATCACCTCACCCGGAGCGTTGCCTTGATCCGCTGCGGCTTCCAGCCGCTCCCGGGTCAGCCGGAAGCTCCATAGATCCTCGTGGTGCAGCAGCTCCGCGCACCCGGCCAAGATCCAGCGGACCGTATAAGGGACCTCCGGCGGGACCAGCACCTCGAAATCCGGCTGAACAATGAAGCCGGGGGACGCTGAAGCCGGTGCTGGCGGCAGCGGGACCGCTTCAGCTTCTGCGGATTTCGGCGCGCCGTGGACAGTATCCTGAGCTTCAGCGGTGCTGTACACGATATGGCTGATGTCTGTCTGCGGAGTTCCTCCTGGCATCTCCCCCGTTAGCTGCGGCTTCACTATCTTCCAGCGGAAGCACTCTTCCCCTTGCGCCGAAGTTCCCAGCTCACACCAGCCGAAGCCGGCCAGAAGGCGAATCCAGTCAACGGCGGTCTGATTAAGTCCTGAGCCAGTCCCTGCCGCCCCCGGCTCAGACGGCTCCCCGGCAAGACCATTCTGTCTCATCCAGTTCAGAACAGGCGCTAACGCATACCACTCATCCGCCTTAAACGCTGCTGCCGAGAGCAAATGCCTGAAATGCTGGTCTTCAGGCAGCGGAGCGCCGTACCGGCTGATGATCAAGGTGTAGAGTGTGTCCGCCATCTCTTGTGCGGGAAGAGCCAGCCAGCGCTGCAGCATCGTTCTGTCTATGCCATACCCGCTGTTGCCGGAGGTCAACAGCCCCAGCGCGCCCAGCAGATCCATAATTACTGCCACCTGCAGCGGATAGCTTAGCGGACCTGAGGACGACCGAATCAGGGCGAGAGGCTCCTCCGGTATGGACAGCCGTCCGGCTAACCGGCTGAGCTGCTTCTTATGTATCACTCCCTTGGACGTCAGAGGCAGGCCTTCCTGCGCTATGAACAGCAGCCCTTGAAATATCTCTCCTGTCAGCTCTGAACAGGCGGCAAGCTCCACCCGGACTGCCCCTTCCACCCGCACCTGCGGACAGCCTGCCCAGAAGCTCCGCAGGACCAGGGGGTATTGCTGTGCCGCAATCTGATACAGCCGCTCGCCCCAGACCTTCTGCCGCAGCTCCAGCATCCCTGCGTGAAGCAGCTCCTCCAGGGCCAGCACCTGCTCGGCCTTGCACAGGAATTCAGGCCGCAGCCGCTCTACAGCATCCGCTGTACACGGCGAAGCCGCATACGCGGCCGCTATCCGCAGCAGCACCTCACAGGCGTCCGCAGACAGATTACTAACATCCTCTGCCGGTGATACCGGTATCAGCTCCATCACAGAACAGCTCCTTCCTCCAGGTCCAGCACACGGACCCCATATTCGTAGCCCTGCTCCGTCAGGAACATCCGGCGGCGCAGGGCGAAGTCTTGCTCCCGGCTGTCTTCCGTGACCAGCGTATAGAAATACGCCCGGTTATCCCCGGGCTTCGGCCGAAGGATGCGGCCCAGCCGCTGCGCCTCCTCCTGCCGGGAGCCGAAGGCGCCGGATACCTCAATCGCCACCGAGGCATCCGGCAGATTCACAGCAAAGTTCGCCACCTTGGAGACGATCAGCACCGGCACCTTGCCCTCATTGAAGGCGGCGTAGAGCGCGTTCCGCTCCTTCTGCGGAGTCTTGCCCGTGATCAGCGGGGCTGCAAGCTCCGCCGCCAGCTGCTCCAGCTGGTCAAGATACTGGCCGATCACCAGTATCGCCGCTGCGGGATGCGATGCTGCAATCTGCGCTGCCGCCTGCGCCTTGGCCTGATTGCCTGCCGCCAGCCGGAACTGCTCCTTCGCTCCGGCATACAGATATTGCTGCCGCAGCTTCTGGTTCATCGGGACGATGACCTCGATGCAATCCACAGCCGCAATCCACCCCTGCTGCTCCAGCACCTTCCAGGGCAGGTCGTAGCATCTCGGGCCGATCAGGGAGAACACATCGCCCTCCCGCCCGTCCTCCCGGACCAGTGTCGCCGTCAGCCCCAGCCGCCGCGTAGCCTGAATATCTGCGGTCGCCCGGAAGACAGGCGCCGGAAGCAGATGGACCTCATCATAGATAATCAGCCCCCAATTCCGTTCTTGGAACAGATTCATGTGGACGAACGCCCCGCCCTTGGAACGTCTGTGGGTCAGCATCTGATAGGTCGCAATAGTCACAGGCCGCACCTCCCGGAGCTCCCCGGTATATTCCCCAACTTCGTCTGTGCTCAGGGTGGTCCGCAGCAGCAGCTCTTCCCGCCACTGTTCTACTGAAGTCGTGCTTGAAGTAAGGATCAGCGTTTCGCACTGCAGCTGCTCCAACACCGCAAGGCCGACAACCGTTTTGCCTGCCCCGCAGGGCAGCACGACCACACCGCTGCCTCCATGGCCGCCGATCCCCTGGAACTTAACGACAGCCTCCCGCTGATAATCCCGGAGCCTGAATTCAGCGCCGCCCCGCCCCGCCGCCCCGCTTACGAATTCCCGCCAGGCCAGCTTCAGCTGCTGACCGTCCCGGTAACCGGCATAGTCAAGAACCGGATACCCCAGCCTGGTCAACTCCTGCTTCAGCAGGCCCCGGTTTATCTTGGGGCAATGGCTCTCCTGTTCTCCTGTGCGGTGCAGCCCCAGCTCCCTCAGCTCCTCAGAGTCTTCCAGTTCCTCCAGCAGACCGGCCCGGTCAGCGGTTAACACAACAAGCTGCGGGTCACTCTCATCGGTATGCAGGCGCAAGCTTCCGTAACGGGACATCAGCAGCTCCATCTCACCCTCAAGTCCGGAAGGAATCCCCCACCTCGACAGCCTGCGAAGCCCTTCAATGACCTCTGCCGCAGACTGTCCCCCGGCTGCGGCGTTCCATAGTGACAACGGCGTGATCCGGTAAGTGTGGTAGGCTGGAGGACTTTTGACCAGCTCGGCGAATCCGCTTAGAGCCGTCCGCGCCTCCTCAAATCCGGGATGTCCGCATTCCAGCAGAATCGTCCAGTCGTTCCGTGTGATACATGGCCCCGCCTCTGCTCCGTTCATCCTGTTCCCTCCTTGTGTGCTAAGATCTGACCATTATTCCCCTGCTTCTGTTGGCAGCCAGCATTATAGGGCGCTTCTGCTCCTCATTTGCTCATTTAGCCCTCCAGATAACGAAAAAGCCCACCTCCGCCTAACGGATATGAGCCATTCGTCATTCTATTAATGCAGCTGCTGCCGCTGCGAGATTGCATGGAGCGCCTCAGCGGCCTCATAGATATTGTCCAGCAGAGTGACCGACACCGGATGCGCGGTCATCACTTCTTTGACTATCTTCATGAAGGAACCCTCCTGTCCACGTATCCATGGCATTTGAGAGTAGTTTTTCCTGGAGCGGTAACATTTATACAGATGGCGGCTCGTTCAGGCAGGAGTCGGCCATAGCGACCAGCAGCTTCACACCGTAGAGCATGGCATCCTCATCGAAATCAAATTTGCTGTGATGGTGCGGATAGTCGGCATCCTTGGCCGCATTGCCTGCGCCGACGAAGATGAAGCAGCCGGGAATCTCCTGCACATAATAAGAGAAGTCCTCCGCCGGCATAATCTTCTCCATCAGCATCACCTGGGCATCTGCCCCCAGCGCCCCGGGGGCAACACGGGCGAAGCGTTCATATTCAGCAATGTCGTTCACCAGCGGCGGATACCCCATCAGATAATCCACCTTCGCCTCTGTACCATACGCTGCGGCTACGGAGGCCGCCAGCTCTTCAATCCGGCGGCGGATCAGATGACGCGTCTCTTCATCGAATGCCCGCACCGTCCCGGTAATCCGGCAGCGCTCGGCAATGATATTCTGGGCTGAACCGCCTTGAATCGTTCCCACGCTGACGACAGCAGGGCGCAGCGGGTCAACGTTGCGGCTGACAATCGTCTGCAGCCCGGTGACCAGAGCCGCACCGGCCACAATGCTGTCTGCTGTACGATGGGGCATACCGCCGTGTCCGCCCCGGCCGATCAGATCAATGAAGAACTCATCGGCTGAGGCCATCAGCGGCCCCGGCGCACTGCCTACCGTCCCGAGCGGGAGCGGTGTCCACAGATGCAGCCCGTAGACGGCATCCGCCCCCGCAAGCACGCCTTCCGCAATCATGCCCACTGCGCCGCCGGGACAGATCTCTTCCGCCGGCTGGAACAGAAAGCGGATCTCTCCCTTCAGCTCCTCCCGGCGGGAGCTGTAATAGGCTGCGGCAGCCAGCAGCATGGCGGTATGCCCGTCATGTCCGCAGGCATGCATCACCCCGGGATGCTGTGAAGCATATTCCCGGCCGCTCTCCTCCGTAATATTCAGCGCGTCCATATCTGCACGCAGAACTACCGTTCTGCCAGACTCCCGGCCCTTAAGTATACCTGTCAATCCGTAGCCTGCTGTACTCTGCCGGATCTCAATCCCCAGCTCAGTAAGCCTGTCTGCGACATAGGCGGAGGTCTCCTTCTCCTGATAGGACAGCTCCGGATGACGGTGCAGATGGCGGCGCCATTTGACCATTTCCGGAAGCAGCTCCCCGATCTCTAGCCTCTCCATTACTCCCCATTCCCTTCTCTGGCAGCATCCTGCGGATAAGCCTGCGGTACAAGCGATTCAGCTCTGCCCGCTCCGCAGCCTGCCAACTTTCTTTTATTGTAGCAGAAACGCAAAAAAGTAGGTATCGATCAGCCCGTTCTATCTTGCACAACCCCGGGAAACAGACTATCATGAGGAAGAACAATAGCAAATTTTAATTACAAATGAATCATTATACTTCATTAAGGGGAGTTGTGCGCTATGATATTTGAGAACACGGGCCTCGAAGGACTGAAGAGCGACCTTCTTTATCTCGACGAGAGTGCCTCCAAGGCAGGCTTCATCAGATGGCAATGGGAATACTACCGCGCGACTTACGACTGCAAGATAGAAGACCGCAAGGACGGCGGCGAATACTTCCTGCGCATTAATACCCGTGCTGTCGAGGGGAAGCTGGAGAAGGCGGACGCGGTGCTGGCGATTGAAGCCGTATATCTGGGCAAGGCCACCTTCCCCCACGGGCTGGAGTACGAATCTCCGGTGCCTCAGCCGGTGCTTGAGGCGGCCCGGAAGCATATCGATGAATTGAAAGCGCTGCTCGAAGCTTGAGTACTGCGAGGGGAAAGACGGCCGCCAAAGCCAGCACGCCCAAAAGAGGGACGCCCGATTTCCAGCTGCTTATTCTTACCCTGCTGTTCGTGGGCTTCGGCCTGCTTATGGTGTTCAGCTCCAGCTCCAGCTTGACCCTTGCCAGCGGCAAATTCAGCAATGATGCGTTTTTTTTCGTAAAAAGACAATTGGTCTGGGCTGTGCTGGGCAGCTTCATTATGTTCGTCGTAATGAATATCCACTACAGCAAGTTCAAGAAGTGGTATGCTCCGATCTTCGTACTTACACTGGTCCTGCTGCTTTTCGTAGCGACCACCGAGGGGATTAACGGCGCCAAGAGCTGGATGAGTATCGGAACTCTGGGGATTCAGCCGACCGAATTGGCCAAGATCTCTATCATTCTCTATCTGGCTGCCCTGATCACCAAGAAGGGCGAACGTCTGCGCGATTTGCGGACAGGGTATATCCCTGTCATGATTATCGTCGGCATCGTAGCCGGACTGATTATGCTGCAGCCGGATTTCGGCTCCTGTATGATTCTCGTAGCGACCAGCGGGCTTGTCATCTATGCCGGCGGCGCCAGCATGAAGCATATCATGGGATCGATCGCTCTGCTGATTCTGGGGGTAGCCCTTGTCATAGGCGCGAAGGCAGCCATTGATTCCTTGTCCCCGCCCACCGAGAAGGCTGAGGTTCAGAAGGATTACAGACAGGGCCGTATTGAAGCCTTCCTCGACCCGCAGGCCAATTCCGAGGGCAGCGGCTATCATATCATGCAATCCCTGATCGCTATCGGCGAAGGGGGCACACAAGGCTCCGGCTTCGGCCAGAGTATCCAGAAGCTGCATTATCTGCCGTATCCGTATACCGACTTTATCTTCTCCGTCATCGGTGAGGAGCTGGGATTTGTCGGAACCGCCTTGTTCCTGCTGCTCTATCTGTATTTTATCTGGAGAGGAATTCTGATTTCACTGCGGTGCACCGATCCCTTCGGTACCCTGGTCGGCATCGGCATCATGGGGCTCATCGCCATTCAGGCCTTCATCAACATCGGCGGTGTGACCAATACGATTCCGCTTACAGGGGTTACACTACCCTTTATCAGCTATGGCGGCTCCTCCCTGCTTGTCACCATGCTCTGCATGGGAATCATGCTCAGCATCTCACGGGAGACCAACCGTCCAGCCAAAGAGGAAGTGGTGAAGTCCGTGACTACAGTCAGACAGGTGCGCAACAACAGAAGTGCCGGCACCCGTGCACGCTAAGGGGTGGCACATTGAACAGAAAGGCAGTCCGGAATATCTCCGGACTGCCTTTTGCATGGATGTCTAATATAATTGTGCTTAAGAAATCTCGTCGTTCTTGAATGCCACGCCTTCGACCTTAACGTTAACCTCTACGATGTGAAGCCCTGTCATACTCTCCACAGCCTCGCGGACATTCTGCTGAAGCATGCGGCACACTTCATGAATCGGCGTTTCGTACAGTACGATGATGCGTAAGTCTACTGCAGCTTCCAGTTGGCCCACTTCGACAGTAACACCCTTCTGCACGTTCTTGCCGCTCAGGCGCTTTGCCCAGCCCTCTGACAAACCGCCAGACATGGCTGCAATTCCGGGAGTCTCAAGCGCGGCCAGGCCGGCAATTTTTGAGACTACGTCATTCGATATCCGTATATTTCCCATTTCCAGTTGAAGCTGTTCTGCCATGCCATATCCCCCCTACTCTCATTATCAATTATTGTAATTCCAAAGCAGGCTAAAAAGCAAATGACTTTCTCTCACCCCCGTTTACAGCCAGGAACAATTTGGGTATATTGATTATGAAATCAACCTACATATAGAGACTGGAGAGTGCTTCCCCTTGAAAAAATGGATCTCACCGGCGCTGCTGGTCATCAGCTTCATCCTCAGCGCCATAGGGCATTACGCGAATTGGGATCATACCCTTCAGTTCGTATTGTCCGCCGTTTCGGTCATCTTCGTGGCCGGCTTCCTCGGCCGGGCCACAGAGAGCGTAGCCCACTATGCCGGACAGCGGCTCGGCGGGTTCCTGAACGCCACCTTCGGCAATGCAGCCGAGCTGATTATCGCTTTCTTCCTGGTCAAGGAAGGGCTGTTTGACATGGTCAAAGCGAGTCTGACCGGCTCGATCATCGGCAATCTGCTGCTCGTGCTCGGACTTAGCATTTTTGCAGGGGGCATGAAGTTCAAGGTTCAGAACTTCAATGTCACACTCGCAGGTCTGAACGGCTCACTGATGATTGTTGCGGTCATCGCCCTGTTCGTCCCGGCCATGTTCTTCAACACCCACTCTATTACCGAGAAAGACACCAATGTGCTGAGCCTTGTCGTCGCCGGCCTGCTGATTGCCGCCTACCTCGCCTGGCTGGTCTTCTCCATGATTACCCACAAGAAATATCTGGCGGATGTTACGGACGATAGAGCGGAAGAACTGCCGAATGAGCATGCCCCTGTCTGGTCACGGAACCGCTCGATCCTCTATCTGGTCCTTGCCACAGTGATGGTCGCGTTCGTCAGTGAATGGCTGGTCGGGACGCTGGAGACCCTTACCGAGCGCTTCGGCTTCAGTGAGCTGTTCGTCGGCGCCTTCCTCGTAGCGATTATCGGTAACGCCGCAGAACACAGCGCTGCCATTATGCTCGCCATGAAGAACAAGATCGGAGCCGCTGTCGAGATCGCCGTAGGAAGCAGTCTGCAGATTGCCCTGTTCGTCGCCCCTGTGCTGATCTTCGCCAGTTATTTCATGGGCAACACCATGTCGATTGTCTTCACCACGATTGAGATCGTAGCCATTGCCGTATCGGTGTTCATCGCCAAGTCGATTATCCAGGACGGCGCAACTAACTGGTACGAGGGTCTGCTGCTGCTGGCGGTCTACATGATTCTCGGCGTATCGTTCTATCTGGTGTGAAGCAGCCGCACAGCTTATACCTTCTTATATTTGTATAAAAAAACGCACATGATCGACCCCGGGGTCTTTCATGTGCGTTTTCTATGAATGACCGGGACTTACATCTCCCGCTCCTCAGCCTTCTTGTTCAGTGCCTCATACAGTACAGCCAAATTGCGTTCGAGCTTGCTCAGCACCTGCTTGCCTGTAAGCTCTGGCACCAGCCCTGCTCTGACCGCAAAATCGACCTCTCGGGAGAAGCCGTACATCTGGGTATCCAGCACTTCCTCATAGAGAGGGCAGTAACGGGTTGCCAAATTCTCCATCTGTACTTCAATGAGCTTCTGAATTTTATCGGCATCTTCTTGAAGAAGATTGATTGCTTTGATATTGAGCTGTTCCTGCAAATCCGATGAAGTCATGCATTTTCCCCCCCATGTCCAAAAGTTACAGCTGCTAATGCTTATTATTCTTAATATTAGTCGAAATTAGGACCTAATACAAGATTGCAGTTTGGGTTATTGCTGAAGTTCCTGCAAAAGCACCCGGTTCCACAGCAAAGACGCCCAGCCGCAAGGCCGGACGTCTGAGGAGAATCTTCAATTACTCTGCTACTACTGTAAAATTCAAATTGTGTTTGGCGAAAACTTCGCTCATGGCTTTCTTGGCTTCCTCGGCATCTGTGCCATGTACGTGCAGCTCATAGCTTTGGCTGGATACCAAGGTAGTGAACAAGCCAAGGATGCTCTTGACATCAATGTACTTGTTGTCCGCTTGAAGAACGATAGATGAATTAAACTGGCTTGCTGTCTGTGCAATATCCACGATTGCCGCATTGTTGGACATAGGAATCCCTCCGCAACTTGATTATAAACTTATGTTCACTTGTTACCAATTCCATGATACATTGAATCCGCTTACTCACGCAAGGTGTTTCTTGGAAACAAGCCTTGCGCGCTTTTGTAAGCACTGCTTTTGTATCATTTTATTTCAGGTTCTCCGGATTCAGACCTTCCAGCTCCGGCACCACAAAAATTCCATCCTTACGGATCAGCACATCGTCGAAATAAATCTCGCCGCCGCCGTAATCGGGACGCTGAATGAGGACAAGGTCCCAGTGGATGGACGAACGGTTGCCGTTATCCGTCACATCATAAGCCTGGCCCGGTGTGAAGTGCAGACTGCCGGCAATCTTCTCATCGAACAGAATATCCTTCATCGGATGCAGAATGTACGGGTTGAAGCCGATGGCGAACTCGCCGATATGGCGCGCGCCGTCGTCGGAATCTAAGATTTCATTCAGGCGCAGCGTATCATTGCTGGAAGCCTCTACGATCCGGCCGTTCTCGAACGTGAACTTCACATTCTCGAAGGTCACGCCGTTGTAGATCGATGCGGCATTATAGCTGATCGTTCCATTCACGGAATCCCGGACAGGCGCGCTGTACACTTCTCCGTCAGGAATATTTTTCTGGCCGGAGCATTTCTCCGCCCCGATTCCCTTGATAGAGAATGTAAGGTCTGTTCCGGGACCTGCGATACGCACCTTGTCCGTTCTGCGCATAAGCTCAGCCAGCGAATCCTGGGCCTTGTCCATTTTGGCATAATCCAGGTTGCAGACTGCGAAGTAGAAGTCCTCAAAGGCCTCGGTGCTCGTGTTGGCAAGCTGGGCCATACTGGCGTTAGGATAACGCAGGACTACCCATTTGGTGCGCTTGACGCGCTCTTCGCTATGTACCGGGTGGGAATACAGGGAATTGTAGAGCTTCATGTTCTCTTCCGGCACATCGGACAGATCATTGACATTCTCACCGGCACGGATGCCGATATAGCAGTCCATCTGCTTCATCCGGTTCAGGTCGATCTCCGCCCAGGTCTTGATTCCTTCAGGTGTTGCATATTTGAGCATACTGCGCAGAACGGTACGGTCGGTCAGCTGTACAAATGCATGGCCTCCGGCTTTACCTATCTCCTCCACAACAGCTTTGATCAAATCTCGTTCACTGCCGATCATTTCGACGAGTACATTCTCGCCGGGCTGAACATTTACGGAGTAACCTACAAGGTTCGCCGCCAGCTTTTGAATCCGGGGATCATTCATCTGTCTCTCTCTTCCTTCCTCTTGCTGAAAATAAACATACCGTTATATTGTAGCACGCCTGTCCTGGAGCGCAAGCCATCTGCGGAAAGGGAACCGCTCACTTATAACCATAGAAATCCACCTGCGTAATATAGGTTTCTTCCGTACTTGTTCCGGCCTTGCCGGGATAGGTCAGGGTGCGGTTCGAGGTCAGCCGGGTAGGCAGATTCCGCTTCGGGTCCACTTTAAGATAGTACACCGTGCGGATATCCGCCTGGTTCAGCCTCTGCTGCAGCTCCGCCTGCTTCTGTTCCCATAGTGTGATCTTAGCCGCAAATGCCTTAGCGCGGGTGTCAGCCGGCGCAGCAGCCCCGCTCGGGGCAGCCGGCTTAATTGCCAGCATCTTCTCCTCCAGCTCTGCCGAGAGCTGCCTGCGCGCCTCCTCTGCCGTTAATTCAATCCGCAGGACCCGGGTCCCTCTGGCGCTGCCCGCTTCCTCTGTCACCTTCTTGTCCACCTTCTCTAGCTCCTCCAGCTGGCGCAGCGGATTCAGCGCTTCCAGGGGATTGCTGCCGTCCAAGGCCGGAGAGGCCTGCTTCCTCGTCCATCTCCCGTCCTCCTTCACCATCCGGGTATAATAGACGGGCGCATCTCCCTTGCCCTGCTTCAGAGGATGCGGACCGGATTCCGCCGCAGCAGCGGGATGACCGCCGTCCGGCAGGAGCGAATAGAGACTGATCTGGTTATGATCCATGGTCTTTCCCCCATAGTAGAGCGAGGATTCAGGGACCGTCTTCCCGTCGATCAGCAGCGCAGCCGCCCCTTCAAAGGACACTCCGTCACTGCCATCCATCCCCGCCATTACCAGATTCAAGTCCTCCGCAGCCGGTTTGTCCTTCATCATCGCGCACCCGCCGGACGGAAGGATAGAGAGTACCAGCAGTGCAAGGATTCCCGTACGGACGCATAATAATTTCATCATGGCCATCAAGCCCTTTCCGCAAAAAGTAGAGTGTACATGCATTCTACCTAGCGTCTCCTTGAATACGGAGCTTATACACCAAAAGAATCCTTAAGGCTTACGCCCAAGGATTCTTCGAATGGTTCTCCACAGTTCTGGTATCGATCACTACCTGGTTGCGCCCGTTGTTCTTGGCTTCGTAGAGCGCCATGTCCGCCCGGTAAAAGAGCGATTCGACGCTGACCCGGTCATCGGTCCAGCTCCACTCGGCGACCCCGCAGGATACGGTCACCTGCGGCTCCGTCTCTCCCATCACGCGCTTGCGGATACGCTCACCTACGAATACGGCCTGCTGCACTCCAAGCTGCGGCAGATAGACTGCAAGCTCTTCCCCGCCCCATCTGGCGGCGACGTCCCCCTGGCGGATCGAGGTCTTCACGATGTCGCTGACTTGCTTCAGGATTTTGTCGCCCTTCTGGTGTCCATAGGTGTCGTTCACCATCTTGAACTGGTCAATATCCACCACAATCAGAGTCCCGCAGAAATCACTGGACTGCCGCTGCTTGATCTCTTCATCCAGATAGTGGCGGGCGAAGAGCCCGGTCAGCGTATCACGGTTCGCCAGGCGGCGCACCTCGGCATGCAGCCTCGCATTCCCGACAGCCAGCCCGATATGACCGGCCATCGCCTGCAGTAGCCTGTAGCTGTCATAGGAGAAGAAATGGGCCTGCTTATGGGCCAGCATAATGGCTCCGCGCACCTCTCCTCCCACACACAGCGGAGTAGCGATCAGCGATTGTGATCCGGTTGCATCCATCAGCGTTGAAGTCTGCTCCACAGCATACTTGTAATCAGAGAGCAGCAGCGGCTCCCCCGTAACATAGACCTGGCTGCCGAGTCCCTGACCGGTCTCCACTATTTCGCCCAGCAGCGGCAGATGGTTGCAGGCTATCACCTCCAGGCCGCCACGTTCTTCATTCTTATGGAGGATACAGCAATAATCCGCCTCGAACATCGCCAGCAGCTCTTCGAAGGCAAACTGAAAAATATCGCCGAGTCTGAGGCTCTGATTAAGCCGCTGGGTAAGCTCATTGCTCATGCGCAGCTCCCTGATCAGCTGGTTGGAGCGTTCATAGAGCTTCGCATTCTCAAAGGCTGTACCTGCGGTATCCGCGACCATCGTCAGGAAGCTGAGATCCAGCTCATGGAAGGAGGCCTTGTCCATAATCATATGGAACACGCCGTATACCCCCTGCTTGCCGCCAAGCGGAAGCCCTACCTCCACAGTCCCTTTCTCTTCACGCCCGGCATGAAGCGTAACCCGGCCATCCTTGAAGGCCCGGGCACAGACATCATCGCCGGCCCAGTTCAGCGGAAGCGGCTTGACCTGAGGATGCGCGCTGCGGTGGTCCTGGGACATGAAGAGATCAAGCCGCGCCCCCGGATACATCGCCGCGATGCTGTCAATGACCTCCGTCAGCACGGCATCCACATCGATATTGTCGTGCATGCGCTGGACAATCTGAAAAAGCAGCGAACGGCGGCTGCCCTCACGCTCGGCATGCAGCTGTATCCCTGCAAGATCCGAGACAAACACATGCTCAAACCGGTGATAAAAGCAGGTCTGGAAATGCATCGACATCGCTTCGGCTGTATGCCTTCCGCCCGTCTCGTACTGCTCGGCCGGCATCCTGCAGCCAAGGACGGCAAATATTTCCCGGTGCCCGCGCGTAAATACAGGCAGAGCCAGAATTGAATAGGCTTGTCCTTCCTCCTGAATCCGGGCGGCATACATCATGCCGGTCTGCAGGCAGATCCCCGCCGCTTCCTCCCACTCTGAATTCCAGCGCCCCTGCCGGAATTCAGAGCCGGGCTCAATCCAATCACCTTTATAATTCAGCACACACCAGTTCCAGGTCTTCGCGAAGGAGGGGACTCCCTGTCCCTGCCATTCCCTGAAGCTCTCGGCAATCAGGCTGGCGGCGTAGGGAAAATCGTGCGACACGATATCCGTCTCCTTCAGCCAGGCGGCGGGATCTTCATCCTCTCCGCCTGATTGCCTCATGTCCTGTAACAGCATACGGCTGTCCCGATCCTGATGGCCGTATGTCTCCTGCTCTGACATAAAGAGGACCTCCTTTGCATCTTCAATCAGGCCAGACCAGAGTACGCCCCCTGATTCTTATAGTAGAGACATTACCAATCCAGCGTTATATAGTGTAAATATAGTCAGGACATTTGAAATCACAGTTTTCCGATAACATCCAATTAGTTATATTTTACTCCCTTTCTTTACGTATTGCATTATATTTTCCGCAAAACCGGGATTTTTTTTAGGACCAAAGAACTAACGACAAAGAAAGACAAAAACTCTTTTAAGTTGCGCTTGACTTTGACTGTCATTTTCATATAATATTTATTGTTGAACAAGACTGTAACAAGTCTTATTGGGCGTAACGTTGTGTCACCCTCTACGCATTTCGTTACTGCCGGGGCAGCGGCTGAACTTCCCTGTGCAGTGTGAAACCATTTAACGCTTTCACGGATACGATTTGCGGCGCAAATAGGCCCTACAATACATTTTCTTATTAAAAGGAGTCTACTATAATATGGCACGTTACACCGGACCTAAATTCAAACTCAGCCGCCGTCTGGGCATTTCCCTTAGCGGTACAGGCAAAGACCTGAAACGCCCTTTCCCTCCAGGACAGCACGGCGCTAACCAACGCAGAAAAATCAGTAACTACGGCATGCAGCTTATGGAAAAACAAAAGCTGCGCCACATGTACGGCTTGGGCGAAAAGCAGTTTAAAACTCTTTTCACCAAAGCACAAAAGCTCCAGGGTATTGCGGGCGAAAACTTCATGTTCCTGCTCGAAAGCCGCCTGGACAACCTGGTTTACCGTCTTGGATTCGCTAACTCCCGTGCAGGCGCACGCCAGTTGGTATCCCACGGCCACGTAACCGTTAACGGCAAAAAAGTCGACATCGCTTCTTACCGTGTAAGCATTGGCGACGTTATCGGACTCCGCGAAAGAAGCCGCACTATGACTTCAATCAAGGAAGCTCTTGACAACCGCTCCCACCTTCCAGGTTACCTGGAATATGCTGACGGATCATTCGAAGGCAAGTTCCTTCGTCTGCCAGAACGTGCCGAGCTGTCCCAGGATATCGATGAGAAGCAAATCGTCGAATTCTACAACCGTTAAGATTCGCTTACAGCGCAATCTGATCAAAGCTCCCGGATTTCTATCCGGGAGCTTTTTTTATACATAACGGCAAAGTACCTGAGTCTTCCCCGAAGCTTAATCCTCACTTTGTGGGGTTATTTTGCATCCGGTTCCTGCTAAAAAATCGCTCCTACCGGCAGAAGCGCATTCAAAATCGCCAAATTGTGCTATAATAGTTCCGTTAAAAGGAGGATTATCGTCGATGGTTGAGGAGAAGAAAAAGAAGACCGCAAAACAGCGTCCACCGCGCAGATCCTGGCTCCGCAGGTTCGGTTCAGTTGTGAAGTGGATGTTCATACTCGGTATACTCGGCTGCCTGTTTGCGGGAGGCGCTGTGGCTGGCTACGTCACTTCCATAGTGAAGAACGACCCGGTCCGGCCCGAAGAACTAATCCAGCAGCAGGTTGGGCTGAACGCCATTACCGGCTTTGCCTATTTCAGTGACGGACAGCCAATCGGCCAGCTCCGCACGGAAGAAGACCGCAGACTTATTGAATTCAACGATATTCCACAGCTTGTGATTGATGCCGTTCTCGCTATAGAGGACAATAATTTCTACAATCATAAAGGGGTGGATTTCAGCGGCACCCTGCGGGCCGTCAAGCAGAAGGTACTGAATGAATCCGTTCAGACCGGGGGCAGCACCCTTACCCAGCAGCTTGCCCGGCGCGTGTTCCTGAACCTGGACCGCACGGAAGACCGTAAGGTGAAGGAGATCCTGCTGTCGCTGCGGCTGGAACGCTTCTTGTCCAAGCAGGAAATTTTAACAGCTTATTTAAATAAGGTTCCTTTCGGGAACGGTTCCAACGGCTATAATGTATTCGGCATCAAGGCCGCCGCCAAAGGCATCTTCGGCATCAATGATCTGGAGAAGCTGAACGTGGCCCAGGCGGCATATCTTGCCGGTCTGCCCCAGCTCCCGTCCAGGTACTCTGCCTTCAACGGCGTGGGCGAATTCAACGAGACCGCCTTCGGACGGGCGATGGAACGTCAGAAGCTGGTCTTACGCCGGATGCTGGAGGAGAACAAGATCACTACTTCCCAGTATGACGAGGCGCTGCTCTTCGATATCAAGAGCTCCCTTGCTCCGCATACGAAGAAGGCCTATGCCACCTTCCCTTATCTCATGATGGAGACCGAACGCAAAGCGTCCGAGATCCTGCTGAAGCTGAATCAGGGTACGTCAGACAAGGCAGATGCAGCTACCGCTTCCCCCCAGCTTCTGGAGGAAGCCCGCCAGCAGCTGATGACCGGCGGCTACCGGGTGTACACCACCATTGACAAGAAAGTGTACAGCGCGATGCACAGCATCTCGGATGACAGCAGTAATTTCACGAAGGACAGCAAGGCCAGAGGCAAGGAACAGACGGCCGGCATGATGATCAACAACAAGACCGGGGCTATTCTCGGCATGATCGAAGGGCGCGATTTCAACATCGAGCAAATGAACTACGCCACCCAGATGATCCGCCAGCCCGGCTCCACCATGAAGCCGATTGCAGCGTATCTGCCTGCACTTAATGCAGGGCTCATTCAGCCTGCCGGCATTCTGGATGATGCACCAATCGTCATGAAGGACGGGGGCAAAGGCTACCACATTCCCAAGAATGCCAACAACCGTTACCAGGGTCTGGTTACTGCACGTTATGCCCTGAACAAATCCCTGAACCTTCCGGCTCTTAAGCTATTCAATGACAAGGTCGGCATTGAGAAGGCCTGGGCCTTCTCCAAGAAGCTGGGGATTACCACCATTCAGGATAATGACTATAGCGCACAGACCGGGGTTATCGGGGGGCTCCGTTACGGAGTATCGGTGGAAGAGCTGACCAACGCCTATTCCTCCATCGGTAACGGGGGTGCCTTCAATGATGCTTATATGATCGAGAAGATCGTTGACTATCAGGGCAAAATCGTTTACCAGCATAAAGTGAACCCGGAGCAGGTCTTCTCCAAGCAGACTGCTTATCTGATGACAGATATGCTGCGGACCGTAATCACTGACGGAACTGCAACTACAGTGAAGAGGAACTACAAGCATTTCAAGGAAGTACCGATTGTCGGCAAAACCGGTTCCACCCAGAACTATGGGGATGTCTGGTTCATGGGCTATTCCCCGGATGTCACCCTGGGAATATGGGTGGGATACAAAGAGCAGGTTAATACTCTCCAAGGGGATACGCAGAAGCGTCAGGCGCAGACCTTGTGGACCAAGGTAATGAATACAGTGATTGACAAGCGTCCCGAGCTGTTCAGCACGAAGGAATTCGCCAAGCCGGAGGGCATCGTCAGGGCGACAGTCTCCGCATACAGCGGCAAGAAGCCTTCCAAGCTGACGGATAGATTCACAACAGATCTGTTCAATGCTGAATTTGTTCCCAAGGAGAGCGACGACGGAATTTCCAAGGCCAAGTACATCACTTATAACGGGGTGAATTACATCCCTCTGGAAGGAACTCCCGAGGATTTCCTGAAGGAGAAGATCGTAGTCAAGCGCGAGAAGCCGATTCAGGAGCTGGTCAAAGAGCTGCGTGCCGCCTTCCCGGCCATGAAGTCGCATGAATCACTGTCTTACTACATGCCGCAGGATGCCAAAACCGATTATCCGACTGAGGTCGATCCGCGGGTGGATGACGGCAACGGGCCAAGTGCTCCCGGAGAAGTCATCGTCTCCTATAGTACCGGCAAGGCTGTAGTTACCTTCACCCCGAGCGGTTCGCCGGATGTTGTCGGCTACCGCCTCTACCGTTCCCTGAACGGCGGATCTTTCCAGAAGCAGGACGTTCTCCCGGCCGGAGAGAGCACCGTCTTCAGGCCGGGAACCCCGGCAGGCGCTAATGCCACCTTCTATGTGGCAGCTGTGGACGTAGCCGGACATGAGACTGCCTCCGGCAGTGTGGCTGGCGGAATCAAGCCGACACCGGAGCCTACGCCTACACCGGAACCTACGCCGGAAGCTGAGTCTACACCGGACGCCGGAATCATCCCGGACAGTACAGAGGACCCGGGCATGATCATTGTTCAGCCGCCTGCTGTGGAGACTTCAACTCCGCGAGGCGGTACCAACGCAACCGGCGGGAACAGTGGCGGGAAGGCCACGGGTACTAACAGCGGGAAGCCTGCAGGCAATGGCAGCGGGAGCACTGGCGGGAATACCGGTGGCAGTGCCGCCACTAATGCGGCAGGCAACACCGGCCGCTAAGCTCAACAGACTCTGTATACCTTGTAGTGCATGCTGCAAATAATCACTTTCGAGCAAGCTTCAAAAGCCCGTTCCCCGGGATAAGGGGAACGGGCTTTTTTCTAAATACGTTTCCGCTTGCATGATTGCAGCAGCTGCAGATCTGCCGCTCAATCCTCGATGGTCGACAAATCGCCTTCCGGAAGATGCAGCTCCCAGGCCTTCAGTACACGGCGCATAATTTTGCCGGACCGGGTCTTGGGCAGCTTATCCTTGAACTCGATCTCACGCGGTGCAGCATGGGCAGACAGGCCTGCTTTGACAAATGCCGCGATCTCTTCCTTCAGCTCCGTGGTCGGAGTGTATCCGTCGCGCAGCGAGATGAAGGCTTTGATGATCTCTCCGCGCATGACATCCGGCTTGCCGATTACCCCCGCTTCCGCAACAGCCGGATGCTCCACCAGCTTGCTCTCGACCTCGAAGGGTCCGATCCGTTCCCCGGAGGAATTAATCACATCATCAATCCGGCCCTGAAACCAGAAATAACCGTCTTCATCCATGTACGCCGAATCCCCGGAGATATACCAGCCTTCAATTCTGAAGTACTCATCATACTTGGCCTGGTTATTCCACACCTTACCCATCATGGACGGCCAGGGTGTGCGGATAGCCAGATTGCCCATGGCATACGGCGGCAGCACATTGCCGCGGTCATCCAGAATAGCGGCTTCAATCCCGGGCAGCGGCCGCCCCATGGAGCCGGGCTTGATGTCCATTCCCGGGTAGTTGCAGATGAGCTGTGCCCCCGTCTCCGTCATCCACCACGTATCATGAATCCGCTGGTGATAGAATTTGTCTCCCCAGCGAACGACCTCCGGGTTCAGCGGCTCGCCGACAGACAGCACATGACGCAGACTGCTGAGGTCAACCGCCTCCAGGCTCTCCTTGCCTGCACCCATCAGCATCCGGAATGCCGTAGGCGCACTGTACCATACCGTTACACCGAAGCGCTCAATCGTCTTATACCAGTCCTGCGGGCTGAAGCGGCCTCCCCGGACCACATTCGCTACCCCGTTGAGCCAGGGAGCAAAGATTCCATAAGAGGTCCCGGTCACCCACCCCGGATCGGCGGTGCACCAGTACACATCGTCCGGCCGCAGATCCAGCACCACCTTGCCTGTATAATAGTGCTGGATCATGGCTCTCTGCACATGGTAGATGCCTTTGGGCTTCCCGGTGGAACCGGAGGTGTAATGCATAATCAGACCGTCCTCCAGGCTCAGCCATTCCGGTTCCAGCTCGGCAGAGGCTTCAGCCATCTCCGCTTCATAGCTCAGCAGCCCGGATTCCTCGTCCGCTGCGGCTCCGACCACAAAGATATGCCGCAGCCCGGGAAGCTGCTCACGCTTCACCCGGTGCAGCAGCTCCGGTGTAGTCACCAGCGCCACCGCTCCGCTATCCTCCAGGCGGTCTTTCACCGCCGTCTCCATGAACGCCTCGAACAGCGGACCTGCCACCGCTCCCGTCTTCAGAATGCCAAGCAGGCTGAAGTACAGCTCCGGCGTACGCGGCATGAAGATGAACACCCGGTCGCCCTTGCCGATTCCGTATTTACGGAGCACATTCCCGAACTTATTCGAGCGTTCCCGCAAGTCGGCGAAGGTGTACCGCTCCTCGCGCACTGCGTCGCTGTAGATCAGCGCCGTAGCGCCCCCCCGACCCTCCTGCACATGACGGTCTATGGCTTCATGCGCCATATTCACCTTGCCGGTCCCATGCCAGGAGAAGCTGCGCTCGACATCCTCCCACCGGAATTCATCAACTGCCCGGGAATAATCCTCCATGTTCGAATGTGTTACCCGGCCCGGCAAAATTTCGTTGTGGACTTGCCCCATTGCTCTTGCCTCCCCTACTGGTTTGCTTTAAGCTTTAAGAGTAACCATCTGATTCTATGAATTGCTGTCAATGTTTCATTTGTGAATATTCCGTGTCGGAATCAGTATACCACAGCAAACGGTTACATTCCATATTATAGTGAACCGGAGGGAGGCCAAGCATGGAGCACCATAAAATCCCTGTATCTCATACTCTAGAGCACCAAGGCCGGCTGATTTCTGTCCGTGGACCCCTATCCCCGGGCGCGCTTCAGACGCTAAGCATGCACCGTGATCTGGATGCCTTCCGCAAGCCCCAGGAGCAGCTTGAAGCTTTGATAGAGATATCCGGCTTACCTGAGGGACGTATCGTGGCGGCAGTGGTCTCAGATGTTATTGTGGGGTATGTCACTTTTCATTACCCGGATGAGCTGGAGCTATGGTCTCAGGGCGGGATGGAAGATCTGATCGAGCTGGGAGCCATCGAAGTGGCTGACGAGTATCGCGGGAGCGGCCTTGCGAAGCTGCTGGTTTCGAGCGCTTTTGAGAAGGGACAACTGGAGAACTGCATCGTATTCACAACTGAATATTATTGGCACTGGGACCTCAAGGGGAGCGGCCTTACCGTATGGGAGTACCGCCAGATGATGGAGAAGCTGATGAAGACGGTAGATATGGTGTGGTATGCCACCGATGACCCGGAGATCTGCTCGCACCCGGCCAATTGCCTGATGGTCCGTATGGGCCAGGCTGTACCGCTGTCCTCCCGCGAGACCTTCGACCGGGTGCGCTTCAGACAGCGGTTCATGTATTAACCGGAGGTATTGCCCATGGATTACATGGCCTTAAGCATATGTTCTAGAATGGCATGCGAATGCTGCGAGGCCGTCACGGTGAACTCACTGTAATTCACATGGGCTGAGCCGTCTGCTTTGTCCGACATGGAACGTACGATTACAAAGGGCGTCCCGTTCATATGACAGACCTGGGCAACCGCCGCTCCCTCCATCTCAGCACAGGCCCCGTCCAGCTGCTCACGCAGCATAGCTACAGACGCCCTGCTGGCAATGAATTGATCCCCGGACAGCACAATGCCCGTCACAGACTTCTGCTGCAGCTCTCGACAGGCCTCTTCGGCCAGCTTCACCAGTACCGGATCTGCCTGGAAGGCGGAGGTCTCCTGATAAGGAATCACACCTCTGGCATACCCCAGGGCTGTAGCATCCATATCATGCTGAATGCAGGATGACGAAATGACAATATCTCCAATGTTGAGCTCTGGATGCAGCGCCCCTGCCACTCCGGTGAACAGCACCCGCTTAACGCAGAAGCTATCCAGGAGAATCTGTGTGGTTACTGCGGCGTTCACCTTACCGACCCCTGATTTGCAGACTACAGCCGATTTCCCGAACACTGTGCCTGCATAAAAGCTAATCCCCGCCTTCACCGTTGTCTGCGGATTCTCCATCTCTTCCAGCAGCAGCTTGATTTCTTCATCCATGGCGCCGATCAGGCCCAGAACCTCACTCATTGAATTCCCCTCCATTTGTAGCTTGTCTGATATTACACTATGTATAGCGGGAGACAGCTCTCCCTCCCGATGTTCATTAACCCGAAACATAAAAAGCCCCCGAAGGAGCTTCTTATGAAATCTATTCATGCTGGACGTATAGATCTTACTTGTTGACATGGTTGACAGACAACCGGAGAATGGTCTCATGCGGCAAAATAACCCGCGGATTCTCAACCGTCTCCTTCTTCATCAGCTTCGTCAGCAGTCTCATCGCTACAGCACCAAGATCATACATTGGCTGCGCTACAGTGGTGAGGAGCGGACGAACCATTGAAGCCATACGGATATTGTCTACACTGATAATCGAGAAATCATCCGGTACCTTGAGACCTTCATCCTGAATGCTGTGAATGGCACCAATCGCCATCTCATCGGTAGCGGCAAAGACCGCTGTCGGCTTCTTCTTCAGACCCAGGAAGTACTTCATGGCTTCGACACCGGATTCGTAACGATAGTTACCGATGCGCACCAGATCCTCCTGATACTCGATACCTGCCGCTTCCAGCGCCTTCTTGTAGCCGTGGAACCGGGCATAGCCGTTCGCAGGGTCCTGCAGCGTGCCGCTGATCATTGCAATCTCACGGTGACCGTGGCGGATTAGTGTATTCACTGCATCGAATGCAGCCGTCTCATGGTCGATATCGACAGAAGGATACGTCCCCTTCTCATCGCGGGTCGCACAGAGAACGATTGGCACAGCAGAGGTCTGGAAAGCCTGAATATGCTCTTCCGTAACCGTTCCGCCCATGAACAGCAGCCCGTCCACCTGCTTCTCCAGCAAGGTGTTAATGACACGAATTTCTTTCTCTTTGCGCTTGTCTGCGTTACAGAGAATAATGTTGTAGTGATACATATTGGCAATATCTTCAATCCCGCGTGCAATTTCCGCAAAAATCGAGTTTGAGATATCAGGGATAACAACCCCTACGGTTGTCGTTTTCTTGCTGGCGAGACCTCTCGCCACAGCATTCGGACGATAGCCCAAACGCTCAATCGCTTCAAAAACCTTCTTCCGGGTCTGCGGTTTCACGTTGGGGTTATTATTCACAACCCGTGATACCGTAGCCATAGATACGCCTGCTTCTCGAGCTACATCGTAAATGGTTACCGTCAAATTACTCTCTCCATTGCGATAAATTTTATCGTTCGACTAATTAAAATTATGATACGACACTTTGTACAATTGTGCAATGATAACGCTTCATTTTCCTTTCAAAATTTCTTTCAAAGGTTGAAACGCCAGTCCTGGCGCGGCTTTGACGCCTTCCGCCAATTCCTGATTCTCCAATAGCTTCCAGTTGAAAGCCCTTAAAATTTCAAGAATTCTGTATGCTTTCTCTATCGTATCAAAAAGCGCGTGAAAAATCCAACATTCGTTGAAACTTTTTCATTGTTTTTGCAGGTTTTTTTTCAAAATGTCAAAAAATGCTCTTTATTTGGCACTTTCTGCCGAATGAGCCGTCAGCTGGGAGAGCCGGAGACCGATCTCTTCCATCCACTTCCGGTCGGACAGATCCGCCGCCGTGCGGTATACATCCAGCAGCAGATCAATACGGCTCTGCATAGCCTTACGGATGGACTCCTCCAGTTCCGGCATCCCGCCGGCAAACAGGCCCGCAGCCAATGTATCCTTCAGCACACTGGCCCACTCATTGCGGTCCGCAAAGGAAAGGTTCAGCTTGCCCGGGGGACGTTCTCCAAGCTCCTTGATCAGCTGACCCAGGTCGCGCTTAATAACCGGCAGGGGCTCATAACGGGCGCATTGCCCGCAGGTATATACAGGGACATGAGTAATTTTGATCTTCGCACTATAAATCAGTGTATGCATATGTATGGTCATGATCCCGCCGCAGCCACAAGACTTCTTCATTAATTGTTCCTTATACATCTCCCACACCTCAGAATGATCTTTTAAAAAAGGCATAGTTCTGCCTTTTCCCTAATCTAGTATTCGACTTCATTCCCCTGAATCCCTGCCAGTTTGCATATCATGTTTAAATTGGCAATAGTATTAAGAATTCCCATATTGAAAAGTGACTTCAAGTTTCTCTTTTGATAGAATGACATAGAACTCAGGAAGTTAATGCTGAAGGGAGCTGTAAGCAATGAGACTGACCGGTAAAAAAGTCATTGCGCTTGTAGACGATGAATTCGAAGACTTGGAGCTGTGGTATCCCGTATACCGCGTTCGTGAGGAAGGGGCTGAGGTTCATTTGGCAGGCCTCACGAAGGGCAAGACGTATGTCGGCAAATATGGCGTACCCGCCACCGCTGAATATAGCTGGGACGAGCTGAAGGCTGCCGATTATGACGGCATCCTTGTTCCCGGAGGCTGGGCACCCGACAAAATCCGCCGGTACGACGCAGTGCTGAAGCTGGTGCAGGATTTCAATACCGCGAAGAAGCCGATTGGGCAGATCTGCCATGCCGGGTGGGTCCTGATCTCCGCCAAAATTCTCGAAGGCGTCACCGTCACCTCCACCCCGGGCATCCGTGACGATATGGAGAATGCCGGGGCCATCTGGAAGGATGAGCCTGTCGTCACTGACGGCCATATCATCTCCGCCCGCCGTCCGCCGGACCTGCCGCCTTACGGCAAAGCGTTCTGTGATGCGCTGGCAGGAGTATAAGCTGAAGCGGACCTGGAATAATTCAAGCAACGCAACAAACTAACCAAGAAGCCCTGACCTGTCTGCCGACAGGGTTCAGGGCTTCTTGCTGCTTTTAAAGGGGGATTAGCGGATAGGGACGGACAGCTTCTCTTTAATCAGGGCTGGGTAGGCCTCAAGGATGAATGTCAGCGGCTGCGGGTATTTATTGCTGCCCAGACCTTGATAGTACAGAACAGGGATTGACTTCCCATTCCCCTGCTCGGTGCGCTGCGGAATATCAATGTCAAACTTGTATGCCGCATGGACTGTACCTGCTCCATCGGTAAATGTTTGACCCAGCATCAATGTATTGTAGATCGAGTTACTCTGGGCTTCAGTATCATATTCCAAAACCATCGTGGAGCCCTTCTCCGTGTTGTGCACGGACATTTGCAGAGTTTGATCGGGAGCCTTGATGATTTGTTGCTTGTCCGTATCAATCACTAATTGGGTTGCCTTCTTATCCAGCGCCATAATTCCACTAATTTGCAGCTGGAGCGACTGGTTCAAACGGCTGTCGTTCGCAAAAATCAGTCTGCTCTTACTGTCTGTAAAGCTGGCGGAGCGTAATTCCAGAAGCGTATAGTCATTGCCGCTACCTGCCAACAAACGCGGTTTATACATGGAGAAGATTTGTTTGGAGTTCTGCGGGTTGCTGGTGTAGTCCAGATAAATGCCCGAGGCGGCAAGATAGACTTCATTAATTCCGAGTTCCTGGCCGTCTATCGACAGTGTTTGGTCAACACGTATGGTTTCCCCTGCCTTGGCCATCTGATTCCGGTCCAGCGGAATGGCTACAGACAGCTTGGTGGGGGGGGCGTCTGCCGAAGCAGAGGTGAACTGCTTATTCTCACCAAGCTCCAGCTCAAACTTAATCTGATCCGGAAGCGAGCTGTAATCGCTCTCCCACTGCCTTACTTCATAACCATAGGTTATACTGTTCGGAGTATTCGACACACCTGGCCCCCGGGACGAATGCAGTGAGTTCATGCTACTTCCTGTAAGCTGCATAGAATTCACAGCAACGTTCTTGTTCGTATTATTCTGTAATGAATACAGAAGGATAATTCCCTTCCGGTCTGCAGCAATTCCATCTACGGTCAGGACCAATCCGTTCTGCTCCGCCGTAACCCCGCTGATCCGCTGTACTAATCCTGCATCAACGGCTGAGGATACGGTGGTGTTGCTCCATACGTTTGTAAGGTACTTTTCAAATTTCAAATTATTCTGGTTCATAGCTCCCGTATGCATGACAGCCCCTTGGGGCTTCAACATCCTGCCTGCCCATGGAAAGGAGAACAGCAGCACAAAGGCCAGCACAGCCGCTATACCCAGAGCATAGCGCTTCCTGAGTGACATAGAGCTTCTGCGTGAACGGGTGATCCCTCTGCGGATTGCCGTATTAAGCTTCAGCTCTGCGACCTCTTCCGCCTCTGCCGACAGACTGTGATAGTACTCCTTCAGCAGTTCCTCTTCAGTTCTGACCATGCTATAGTCCCCCTTTAATTCTCATTTTGTCTCGCAACTGCTTGAGTCCTTTGTTCAGCCAGGTCTTGACCGTTCCTTCCGGCTTGCCCAGCACTTCGGCAATTTCCGTCAGCGTCATATCCCGGTAATACTTCAGCACAAGCACCTGGCGGTATTTCGGCTTCACCGCTTCCAGGGCCTGCTCCATATCCAGCTTGCGGTCGCTGGTCATCTCCTGCAGTCCGCCGCCCGCCTGTTCCGGCACTGGAGCCGCCATCCGCTTCCTGCGCTTCAGTTCATCCTTGCAGCAGTTGATCAGAATCCGGGTCAGCCAGGGTGCAAACCGTTCCTTGTCCTTCAGGCTCCCGCGCTTGGCCCAGGCCCGGTATGTAGTTTCCTGAACCATTTCAAGTGCCTCCGCCTCGCTGCGCAAGTAACTGTACGCAATGCTGTAGAGTATTTTCTTCTGTTCCAGTACCCGTCCGATAAACAGCTGCTCTTGATCATTCAAGTGGCTCACCCGCTCGCCTTCCCATGTATGTTCCATCGAGGCTTAGTCTCCCCCTTCTTTTTTGACTTCTGTATATACTGACTGTCCAGTAGTCCAAACGGTTTTACTTTTTGCAGAATGAAGCTGTTGCCCGTGAATGAAGCAGCAGCCCAGTAGTGGATGATTGCGCTTCCCTCTACAGCAAAAAGCCCGGTGTGTATGGCCCCCTGGACCCTCACACCGGACTATATATGGGTATTCTTTCTATTTGTCTTGTAAGCCCTTAATGTTCGGCCGTTCCACGGCTATGACATCTTCCCTTTGGGATCTCCGCCGGCCCCCAGCGGGAATCCGCTGCGCCCAACATAAGCAGTGAGCTGCGCCTCTGTCTCCGTGCTGGTCCGGTTGCGGAAGCAGAGCTTCGCGATCTCCCTGGCCTCGGAGGCCAGCGTGTTCAGCGTGCGGTGCTTCACCTTCAGCAGGGCCTGCGGTGACATGCTCAGCACGCTGATCCCAAGCTCCAGCCAGAGCGGGAGTGAACGCTCGTCCGCGGCCATCTCGCCGCAGACACTGACGTCGATGCCCGCGCTGTGTGCCGCATCCACCGTCATGCGGATCATGCGCAGCACTCCCGGGTGATAGGGATGATACATATGGGCAATCTGCTCATTCATCCGGTCCACCGCCAGTACATACTGCACCAAGTCATTCGTGCCGATACTGAAGAAGTCCACTTCTTCCGCCAACAGGTCGGCTATCATCACTGCGGCGGGAACCTCGATCATTATCCCCACCTTTATCTCGCGGTTATACGGCACACCCTGGCTGTCCAGCTCGCTCTTCACTTCGTTCAGCACCGCTTTGGCCGCCTGCACCTCCTCTACAGAGGAGATCATCGGGAACATCATTCTGACATTGCCGTAATGACTGGCCCGCAGAATCGCCGATATTTGCGTTTTGAACATGTCCTTGCGGTCCAGGCTGATCCGGATGGCCCGGTAGCCGAGGAACGGGTTCTGCTCCTCCGGCAGCTGGAAGTAATCCAGGTGCTTGTCCCCCCCGATATCAAGCGTACGGATGACCACGGACTCCTTGCCGACTTTTTCCGCGACCAGCTTATAGACTTCGAATTGCTCATCTTCAGTCGGGAAGGAGCTGCGGTCCATATACAGGAATTCGGTGCGGAAAAGCCCGACTCCCTCGGCCCCGTATTTCAGCGCGATGTTCAGCTCCTTCACGGAACTGATATTGCCTGCCAGCCGCAGCGATACACCGTCCTTCGTCACCGCTTCGACAGTAGCAAGCAGCTCCAGCTGCTCCCGCTTCCGCTGCTGCTTCGCCCGTCTGGTGTAGAAGTCATCCAGTGTCGCTTCATCTGGATGAAGCATAACCGTCCCGGTCTCGCCATCAAGTACCAGCATATCCCCGGTCTGGATCGGGGTCAGGAGCTTGTTCTCCAGGCCAGCCACCAGCGGAATGCCGAGCGCGCGGGCCATGATGGAGGAATGCGAGGTTTTGCCGCCCATCATCGTCACGATGCCCAGCACATACGCCGGATTCAAGTGGGCCAGCTGGGAGGGAGACAGCTCCTTCGCCACAAGAATGTACGGCTGGGTATCGGACGGTAGTGTAACTTCCGGCGCACCCAGCAGATGCTTCAATAGGCGGTTGCCGACATCCTTGATATCCACGGCCCGTTCCTTCATATATTCATCGTCCAGCAGATCGAACATCGCTACAAAGTGGTCGATTGCTTCCTTGACCGCTACCTCGGCCGCTTTGTATTGGCGTTCGATAATGCCACGGATTTCGCTCATGAACACCGGATCATCCAGGATCGCCAGATGGGCATCGAAAATACTCGATTCCTCCGGTCCAACGACCTCACGGAATTCTTTTTTGATAAATTCGATCTCGTCCTTGGAGGTCCGGATGCCTTCGTACAACCGTTCGAACTCCTTGGCCAGATCCACCGGATTCACCTGGGTGTCCGGCAGACTCCATTCCCAGTTCGGCAAGACAAAGGCCTTCCCGATGGCAACACCTGCTGCAGCGCCTATGCCTTGTATCATGCTTCGATCCCTCCAACATTGCTTTCATGTAGTACCACGGACATGACGGAAGACTGCCCCTTTTTCACGTTTTTGAATGGCGCGTAGCTCCAGGATTTGACCCGGTCCGGGTTGGTGATGACCATCGGTGTCGCCAGCGAAGCCGCATGCTCCTTCAGGAAGGCCAGATCGAACTTGACCAGCAGCTGCCCCGGCTCCACACTGTCACCTTCCTGTACAAGCGCCTCAAACGGCCCTTTAAGCTGCGAAGTATCGATCCCGATATGCATGAGCACCTCCAGCCCTTCGGGCGTAGCAATGCCCACTGCGTGCATCGTAGGGTATACGTGCATCACCTTGCCGAATACAGGCGAGACCAGCTCTCCTTTGTCCGGGACAAAGGCCACTCCATCTCCCACCAGCTTCGCGGCAAAAATATGGTCCGGCACTTCTTCAATCGGCATCATCCGGCCCTGAATCGGCGAGCTGAACAGCACCTGCGGCAGATCGCGCAGCATCAGCTTATCGATCTCCTCGCGGATCAGCTCCGAATACGTCCCGAAGACGACCTGCACGTTGCCGCCGCCCAGCTTGATAATGCCTGCAGAGCCCAGCCCCTTAAGCGCCCCTGTATCGATGAAGCGGTCATTATGGACCGTTAATCTCAGCCGGGTGATGCAGGCCTGTACCTGCACAATATTCTCCTTGCCGCCCAGCGCCTCCAGAATCAGCGGAGCCTGATACGGGATATTGCCTGCCCAGTCGCCCAGCTCCGAGCCCTCTTCACGGCCCGGCGTAGGAATCTGGAACCGGCGGATCGCCCAGCGGAACACATTATAGTAGACAATGCCGTAGCCGATTCCGATCGGAATCAGCAGCCAGGCCCGCTGGGACAGATGCATGTTGAGGAAGAAGTCGATGGTCCCGGCGGAATAGGAGAAGCCGTGATGAATCCCGAGCGAATAGGTCAGCACCATCGCCAGCCCGGACATGACCACATGCAGTGCAAACAAATACGGCGACGCGAACAGGAAGGCAAATTCAATCTGCTCCGACACGCCGGTCAGGAAGCACACCAACGCTGCACGCAAAAAAGTCTTCTTGATCTTGGGCTTGAGGTCCTCGCGCGCTTCCTGAATGATCGCAAAGGCAATTGCGGGCAGGGCGAACATCATGATCGGGAACAGCCCGGCCATGAACACACCCGCTGTAGGGTCGCCGGCAAAAAAGCGCGGCAAATCCCCCTGCACGACCGCACTGCCGTCAGGCGTCGTGAAGGAGCCCAGCTGGAACCAGAATACATTATTCAGGATATGGTGCAGGCCGAAGGCCGTCAGCACCCTGTACAGCACCCCGTAGACAAACACACCATACCCGCCGGTTACCTGCACCACCCTGAACAGCTCATTGAGCAGCTCCTGCAGGAGCGGGGACACTCCGAGCATCACCCAGGCGAACAGCGCCGAGAATAAGCCCATGAACAGCAGAACAAAACGCGACCCTCCAAAAAACTGGATCGCCTCCGGCAGCTTGATATTCTTAAACCGGTTATGCGCTACACCGGCTACAATCCCAAGGATAATTCCAATTAATGTTGCAGGCTGTACAGCCCCGTCTCCCATGTTGGAAACAATCCGGTCATAAGTGAACATCCCGGCGAGTGCGGCCAGTCCGGCCGGTCCGGCCTGATTGGACAACCCCCACGCCACACCGACAGCAAACAAATAAGGCATGAAATAGAATATTCCTTGCCCCGCGTACGTCGTCACTTCGGATACCGAAGAAAGTCCCCATGCAGACCACGGCAGACTGCCCAGACTCAGCAGGATGGCTGCAGCCGGAAGCACCATGGTAGGAAGCATAATGGCTCTGCCCAACTGCTGCAAAGATCCGAGCCAATTCAAGGCGACCCTCTCCTTTCTTTCTATATTGAATGGTAAGCGCTGCAACAGTTTTTGTCAAAAGAATCTGGGGATGAACCGGAGGTGAAGCGCGCTACGAAGACGGCACCTTCGCGCCTTCGCACCCTTCGCACCCTTCGCACCCTTCGCACCCTTCGCACCCTTCGCACCCTTCGCACCCTTCGCACCCTTCGCACCCTTCGCACCCTTCGCACCCTTCGCACCCTTCGCACCCTTCGCACCCGCTAAAGTGTAGCATGGGCATAGACAGCCTACCAATAGAGCGGTGATTGTATTTTATACAACAGATTGGCCGAAATTCCGCTCATATCCACGATCTATTGTATTTCGTACATTAGAAATCTCAGAATTACATCATAACCAACCATAAATCAAAATTCTACTGTATAAAAAGCAACAGAAGCTCGAAATCGCGGGTTTTGACTAAATTCTAATGTACAAAATACATTCACACTGGTGCGGCTGCGACTATTCAAAGCCTTTTAAACAATGATGTCCCGTCTTCTCACCAACTTTGATCCTGATGCATAGGCCTCAGTTCATAGGATCTTATCCCTCTCCCGCCACCGACAGGCTGAAGCAGTCCTTTCTCGCTCAGAGCGTTCAACAGTTTGCGTGCCGTTCTAAAGTTAATCTCGAAATAATCCGTTACATCCTTAGGACGAAGTGCTCTGCCCATCTGCCAGGCTAAACGTAACACATCTTTTTCTCCAGACAACAGATGTTCTCCGGCAACTCTGCTCCGCGCCAAATACGGCGCCAGCGCCAGCTGCAGCAGCATCCGGCAGACTTCAGGGCGCTGCTGGATGTCGTCGAACGAGAAGTGCAGCATTTTCCAGCCCATGGCTGTCAGGAAGGTATCCCGGTTCAGCGCATAGTTGAACTTCTCCCGGTCCATATCCTTGATATGGCTCTGATAGCCGTCACACTCAATCCCAAAGCGGGTTCCGTTCTGCGGCAGAAAGGCAAAATCCAGAAACTGCGACTTCCGGTTCCAATCGTACACCTCATATTCAGGGTGCAAATGCTCCAGTGATTCGAATAGCGGCCACCATACATTCAGCAAAAACAGCTTCTCCGCATAGTTATGTCCGCGCAGCAGCCGCCCCCGCCGTTCACCCGTCCTCCCATTCGTATGTGCTTCAATGAAGCTGCCGTGTGCCTGATCAAATTCCACCTCTATCTCCCCCTCCCGCAAAATACAAAAAACGCCCTTTCCCGCCATGAGCGGATAAAGGACGTTCTTCGTCTGCGTTAATTATAACAAATAGCTAAGCCTTCAATCTATTCTTCTGTATGAGCAGCGCTGCCGGTTGTGACAGCCTGGCTGGTATACCTGCGGAAGCCGGAGTTCCTAAGATTCTTCCCTTGAAGCTCTTCCCTCGAAGCTCTTACCCTAAAGCCCTTATCTCAAAGCCTCTACTATAAAATCCTTAGCCCCGGTTCCGGCCCTTCATCGTGATCGCTTCCTCCACCTTGATGCAGCGGTCCATGATTGCGATCATATCATTCGCAGCGGCGATGTCCGCCGCCTCTTGACTAATGATCCCTTGCTGCAGCCAGAGAACACGCGCCCCGATATCAGCCGCCTCCTGCGCAACAGCCGCGCAGTATTCACTGCGGCGGAACACATTTACAATATCCACCGGCTCAGGAATCTCCGCCAGGGTGTGATAACACTTCTCGCCCAGGATCTCCCCGTCCACTGACGGGTTGACCGGAATGATCCGGTACCCCCGGCTCTGCATCGCGCCTGCGACCATATAAGAGGTGCGGTCTGTTTTGTCCGATAGGCCTACTACGGCAATATTGCCTGCCGCCGCCAGTATGTCTCCAATTTGATCCCTGCTTGGGTTCTCAAAGCTCATGTGTATTACCCCTTCCCGTTGATCGTGCCCGTGGTATCCTCAGCACAAGGCTGCTTAGCCCACGGCACATACCAGATTCAGCTACAACTACATCATACCGCGCATCAGGAAAAGTTCCAAATCCGGACCGTCCGCATGATCCAGCTGTATTGTTCATCTCACTAAGGTAAGGATTATACACTTTGTAGTTATATGCCTGCTGTGAAGCGGCATTTTCAGTTCACAGTACACAGCCACACCATATGAACAGAATCCGGCCCCCAATAATCCTTAACTGCTGCATAGGGCGTTCCGAACTTCCGCAGCCATCTGTCCTGCGCCCGCTTATATCCGCTGTCCAGGCAGAATCCGGAAATTCCCCGCTTTCTGAGAAAGACCATGACCTCCTCAATTAAAGCTGAGCCTACACCCTGTCCCTGAAATTCAGGCAGGACATACAAGCTTCCCAGCTCACCGACAGCCGATAGGCGGTTATCGGTGCAGTTCCGTATGTCCTCTCCGCAAGGCGCATAAGAAACAGTGCCGATAACCACTCCGCCGCTTCTGGCCAGCCAGAAATACACATCCGTATCCTGCGGATTCAACGCAGCATTGGCCATCTGTATCTTGGCTGCGATCTCCTGCCGGATGTCTGCCTGCAGGTGACCCATTCCTTCCCGTTCGAAGGCGTCGGCGATCGTCACCTTGAACAGCTTCGATACGGAAGGGATGTCCTTCGGAGCAAGAGGTGTGATACTTAATGAATCTAAAGTTCTCACTCCACCCATTCCACATCTGCACCCAGCGAACGCAAGTGATCGAAATACTGCGGATAAGACTTCGCCACATGGTGGGCATCCTTGATGCGCAGCGGCTGGCGGGCACGCAGGCCAACTACAGTAAGCGCCATGATCACACGGTGGTCATAGTGGGCATTAATGGTTACCCCGCCCTCCACCCCTTCGGGTGTGCCATGCACAATAATCTCGTCCCGGCGTTCTTCAACCTTCGCACCGGCACGGGTCAGCTCGGCCAGGTAATCTGTGATGCGGTCGCATTCCTTGTAGCGCAGATTCTCTACATTGTAGAAGCGCGAGGTCCCTTCAGCGAATACGGCTGCGGCCACCATCGCCAGCACAGCATCGGTTGCCGCATCCCCGTCGAATTCCACCGCCTTCAGGATGCCGTTCCCCTGCACATGCACCGAACCGTTCTCATGGGTGAGCGGCACCTCCATCATCCGCAGCACATCGACAATGGCCCGCTCCCCCTGCTTGCTTCTCTCAGCCAGCCGGTGAATGGTCACATCCGATTTCGTCACCGCTGCGGCAGCAAGCACTGCGGCTGACCCCGGATAATCCCCTTGAACCGTGTAGGACTTGGCTGCATAAGCCTGGCGGCCCGGCACCCGGAAGGACATATAATCGTCCGCCGCATGCACGATAATTCCGGCCTGCTCCATGACCTCCAGCGTCTGGCCGATGACGACCTTGGATTTCAGATCATCCAGCACGATGATCTCACTGTCTTCTTCAAGCAGCGGAGTCAGGAATAAGAGTGCGCTCAGATACTGCGAGCTGACAGCGCCGGAGACGGTAATCCGTCCACCCTGCGGCTTGCCGCCGCGGATCGTGATCGGCAGCCTGCCCTGGTTATGCTCCACCTCGACGCCGAGCTGACCCAGCGCCTGGATCAGATCATCATGCGGCCGTTTGCCGAGGGAATCCGGGTACGTATTCACGAAGGTAACCTCCGGGCTGAGCGCAGCCACCGCCATCAGGAACCGTAGTACTGCACCGGCATTCCCGACATTAAGCTCCTTGACATTACGGGGATGACGCCCGAATCCTTGCACTACGATTTTCTCATCATCCTCGGTCAGAACTGCGCCGAGATCGGCGATGCATCTGCGGATGGCGTCGCTGTCCTCGCTGTGTGCGGGATGATAGATCGTGCTGACACCTTCAGAGAGGGCGGCTACCAGCAGATAGCGAGTCGTATAGTTTTTGGAGGACAGGGCTCCAAATTCTCCTTGCAGCGTCGGCGTAGGCCTAACAATAACGTCCATAGTATAAGCGCTCCTTCATAATATAGTAGTCTGTATGTACGGTCCTGTTTGACAGGGTAATCCGCAGTTGTGTTATCATTGCGTGAAGCCAGTCCATAAATATTCGAACAGAAAAGAGGGTACTACCATGAATGAGATTCCGCAAATTACACCGCAGGAGCTGCGTAAGCGACTCGCATCCGGTGAAGAACTTCTGCTGATCGACGTCCGTGAAGACGATGAGGTTGCCTTCGGCATGATTCCCGGTGCGCAGCATATCCCGATGGGCCAGATTCCGCAGCAGACGGAGGAGCTTCCAGCTGATACGGAGATCATCTTCATATGCCGCTCCGGCGGCCGCAGCCAGCGTGTCTGTGAATATTTGCAGCAATTCGGCATTAAGGGCTCGAACCTGAGCGGCGGCATGATTGAGTGGGACGAAACGGAAGCGTAATGAACTTCATCCTGAAGCTTAAGCGCCAACACACATAAAAGCTCAAGCGCGGTAACGCAGTAAAATGTATTGCGAGACCTCGGCCACATTCAGCTCCGTTGTATCGACCGTGCAATGTGCGAAACGGTAAGCCTCCCTGCGCTGTTCCATAATGGAGCGTATCCGTTCTTCGGCATTGCCGGCGAGCAGCGGCCGGTTCTCATCCCCGCTGACCCGTTCAATAATCGTCTCCTCGGAGGCTGTAAGCGCCACAACGAATCCATGCTCCAGCATAAGCTCGGCATTCCCGGGCGCAAGTACCGCCCCCCCGCCTGTAGAGATCACTCTGCGTTCTCCCTGCAGCATCTCCTGGAGGACCGCTGATTCAATGCTCCGGAACGCCTGCTCTCCGCCTTCTGCGAAGATATCCGCAATGCTGCGGCCCTCTCTTCCGGTAATCACTGCATCCAGATCTATCAATTCATAGTCAAGCTCCCCGGCCAGAATGGCGCCTACTGTCGATTTCCCAGTAGCCATCATCCCGACGAGAATGATATTTCGATCGTTCATAACTACCTCCAAGCCGCGACATTTGTCATATCATAACACAGGGTGAAAAGTTTGCACAATGCCGGGCGGCCTCCAATTTGAAGACGGCTGTGCCTGCCGCCTGCCCTGCCTCATCCATGCAAAAAACCCGAAAGCCCTCCGCATGAAGCGGAAAGCATCTCGGGTTCCTGAGCATGAAGCGAAGCGGCTGCCTGTTATTCTGCCAGCCAGTTGTGGTGAAACACGCCTTCTTTGTCCACACGCTTGAAGGTGTGGGCGCCGAAGTAATCGCGCTGCGCCTGCAGCAGGTTCGCCGGAAGACGTTCTGTACGATAGCTGTCGTAATATGCAAGAGCGCTGGCGAATCCCGGAACCGGAATGCCCAGAGTTACAGCCGAAGCGATAACTTTGCGCCAAGCCGACTGGTAGTTATCCATAACATTCTTGAAGAACGGATCAAGCAGCAGGTTCTTCAGGTCTGCATTATTAGCATAAGCATCTGTGATGTTCTGCAGGAACCGGGAACGGATGATGCAGCCGCCGCGCCAGATCTTGGCCAGCTCGCCGTATTTCAGATCCCAGCCGTATTCGTCAGAAGCTACACGCAGCTGGGCGAAGCCCTGGGCATACGATACGATCTTGCTGGCGAACAATGCCTTGCGCACGTTCTCGATGAATTCTGCCTTGTCGCCGTCGAAGGCTACCGCAGGAGGTCCGCTAAGCACTTTGCTGGCTTCAACGCGTTCTTCCTTCATCGCCGACAGGAAGCGGGAGAAGACGGATTCGGTAATCATGGACAGCGGCACGCCGAGATCCAGCGAGCTTTGGCTTGTCCACTTGCCGGTACCCTTTTGTCCGGCTGCGTCAAGGATAACATCAACCATCGGCTTGCCGGTCTCTTCGTCATACTGGGCGAAGATATCCTTCGTGATCTCGATCAGATAGCTGTCCAGCTCGCCGTTGTTCCACTCTGCGAAGGTGCTGTGCAGCTCCTTGGCATCCAGACCCAGGACGTCCTTGAGCAGGTGGTAGGCTTCGCCGATCAGCTGCATGTCACCGTACTCGATGCCGTTATGCACCATTTTCACATAGTGTCCTGCACCGTCCGGCCCGATATATGTACAGCAAGGCTCTCCGCCCACGTGAGCTGAAATCGCCGTAAGAATAGGTTCAACCAGCTTATATGCGCTTTCTTGACCGCCTGGCATAATGGAAGGTCCCTTGAGCGCGCCTTCTTCACCGCCGGACACACCGGTACCGACGAAGCGGAAGCCTTTGTCTTCAAGATATTTGCTGCGGCGTACCGTGTCAGGGAAATAAGCATTACCGCCATCGATGATGATATCACCCTGATCCAAGTAAGGCAGAAGCTGCTCAATGGTGGCATCGGTTGCCTGGCCAGCCTGAACCATGATCAGAATCTTGCGCGGTACTTCCAGTGATTGTACGAACTCTTCAACGGAGAACGTGCCCACCAGGTTCTTGCCTGCTGCTTCTGCGACCAGATCATGTGTCTTCTCCGGGGAACGGTTAAACACGGATACGCTGAAGCCTTTGCTCTCGATGTTAAGAGCCAAATTTTTGCCCATTACCGCCAAGCCAATAACGCCGATTTGTTGTTTTGACATCTGGTTCTCCACCCTTTGCACCCTGTATTTTTGTGAAATCCATTTCTCGCAGTATAAGAATACCACCCTTTGTCAGAGACAGCAAAGTTCTGCCTGCGAAAGAGAGATCAATTTCATTGACAAACTTCGATCCATCAGGGAAATTGCTCACAATGACTATTTTAACGGTTTTGTCCGCAGAAGTGAACCCCCGTCCTCAAGAAAGGCTCAATAAAAGGACACCCCGCGTTGGGATGCCCTTAACCGCCTGTATTCACTTCGCACCCTACCACTCCAGCGCTGCCAGCTCCCTGGTCAATTGCTCAAGCCTCGCTGTGCTGGCCGCCACTGCATCAGTATCGCTGCCACGCATCGCTTCACTCAGCCGGTCGAGCTCTTCATCCACCGCAAGCCTGCGGTCACGGATTCGCTCTTCGCCCTCAATGGAGTAGAACAGCTTCGTCAGCTCCTGATCCGACAGCAGCGGCCCCTTCTGGTACAGCACCCGCTGCTGATAACCTGAAATCTCCACTAGGCGGATGACTTCACCGAATAAAATATTCTCTATAATAATCTGACGGTCGCGGAAGCGCTTGACAACGGCATGACCTCTCATATCCCCAATCAGCTTCTCCATCCATTCTGACAGGCGCGCATCACGGATCATGTAATCTCCCACCAGCTTGAAGCCGTCCTTAATCCGCTGGAAGCGCAGCTTCACAAGCTTGCGGCCGGTGCGCACCGAAATAAGAAAAACATTCTCGTTCTCACTCCAGTACAGGGAATAGCCTTCCTGGATCAGATCCTTGATTAAATCCTGGATATGCTGTCTGTCGAACCGCAGCTCCAGATTACAATACTCCACTTCATCGTTCTTGTTCACGGCACTCCCCCCTAACGGCTTGATTTGAGCATTGTCAGCTTCATGGCCTAACCTAAGAGCAGAACAGACTGCCGGACCTCCGCTTGAACCTTGTGGATTTAGTGTTTGGCTTACACTTATTTTATACTTCATCTTATGTAGCGGTAACTTGGTTTATTGACTATTTTTACCCGTTTTAGGCCTTTTCCAAACGCCGGGGGCTGCTTTTGAGCTTAGTGACGAGCCTTATTATACGCAAAAACAGCAAAAAAGCCGCATTCCGCTCGTTTTCAGGCGGTCTGCGGCTTCTTGATCTCCGTCCCCGGGCTCACTACCCGGTGCTTGCTCTGCTCAGTGCGCTCTGCCGTGCTTCAGCCTTGTCCGGCGGACAATCAGCAGATGCAGACCGAATAATATAACCATGACTCCGGCGCTGGCCAGAAAAGGTGCACCGTGGCTGACGGTGTCCCACAGCTTGCCTGACACCACCGGACCGGCAACCATGCCAGAGCCCTGCAAGGTCAGGAAGAGCCCCCAGACGGTCCCGCGCTCGCCCTCCGGCACCTGCTTGGCCAGGAAGGCGTTCCACGCCGGAAGAATCAGCGCATAGCTGATCCCGACTAGTGCCACAGCGACGAAGGCCAGCGGCAGCCAGCGGACCTGTGAGAAGAAGGCCATGGAGCAGGCTGCCAGCAGGAAGCCGATGTTGAGGAAGATGGAGGTGCCGACCTTGTCGACCAGCTTCCCGGCCGGTATAAGGGTCAGTACAGTGATCCCCCCTCCGGCAATCAGCAGCAGGCTGAACTGGTTGGGAGTGACATGCAGCTCTGAGCGTGCGAACAGGGTAACCACCGGCGTCATCAGCCCGATGGCAAAAGCCTGCAGGAACAAGGCAGGAAACAGCAGGCGGCTTACCTTCAGAGAGGAGGTCACCTGCTTCCAGGTCCGCTTCAGACTCTGCAAGGGTCTTACCGGCTTACGCGGTACCGGCGGCCCCTCTGCCGATACCTCGCGGACCACACGCGGCGCATGCCCGCCGATCTTCGAAGGCAGGAACAGCGCCACGGCTACAACGGCGGCAGCGAAGCCCATCAGCACCAGGAAGACCGTCCGGTAGCCCTGTCCGCCATGATCCATCATGAAGTTGACGATAATCGGCCCGACTCCGGTTCCGGCCAGGGAAGCCATCTCCACCGCCCCCATAGCTGCGCCGCTGCTGCCGCTCTTGGTTGAGCCCGCCAGCTCGGTGATGCCTGTCATCGTGCAAGGCCACAGCGGCGAGGTGCCAATCCCCAGAATCAGACAGGCGATAGACAAGCTTACGGCATCTTTGGCATAGATAATCAGCCCGACAGCCACGACCAGCAGCAGCAGCGCCCCTGTCATCGTCCAGCGGTAGCCGATCCGCTCCATCACCCAGCCGAACGGGCTGCGGAACAGGTTATCCCCCAGATACTGCAGCGCGAAGGCGAATCCGACCACCGTGACGGAGAGGCCCAGAATATTCTCCATATAGACCGGCAGCAGGGCTACCAGCAGCGAGCCTTTGACGAATTCGACCAGGAAAATAATGATCCACATTTCCAATATGAACGGTGAGGATAAACTGATATGCATACGTTGCGCTACTTTGCCAGACATTTCATCACATCCTAGTATTATGTTGATTGATTTGTTATACTGATGCTTGCTCAAGTAGAAATGGGTATTCCGTCCCTCCGGGGACGCCTTATGCTTCAGCGAAACCTAAAAAACCACTCTTCGCGAAAGGTTGTGACAGCATTAAATGAATCAACAAGCTACTCCCCTCTTCACTGCTCTCAAAAAGCATGCCGCCGGAAATCCAGTTCAATTCCATATTCCGGGGCATAAGAAGGGGCTCGGGACCGATGCCGAATTCCGTGAGTTTATCGGCGATAACGCTCTATCCATAGATTTGATCAATATTGCACCGCTTGATGATCTTCATCAGCCCACCGGGGTTATTCTTGAAGCTCAGAAGCTGGCTGCAGAGGCTTTCGGCGCCGACTACACGTATTTCAGTGTACAGGGCACGAGCAATGCCATCATGACTATGATCCTCTCTGTCTGCTCAGAAGGAGACAAAATTATTGTGCCGCGCAATATTCACAAATCGGTGATGTCGGCCATTATTTTCTCCGGAGCCAAGCCTATTTTCGTCTCTCCTGTACAGGATGAGAATCTTGGGATAGACCACGGCATAACCACCAGCTCGCTGGAACGGGCTTTAAGGCGCCATCCGGATGCCAAGGGTGTCCTCGTTATCAATCCGACGTATTTCGGCGTATGCGCCGACCTCCGTTCGATTGTCGACCTGGCCCATAGTTACGGGGTTCCCGTACTTGTGGACGAGGCACATGGAGTACTGATTCATTTTCATGAGGACTTACCGGTATCGGCCATGCAGGCCGGTGCAGACTTGGCAGCAACCAGCGTGCATAAGCTGGGCGGCTCCATGACGCAGAGCTCGGTACTGAATCTCAATGCCAAGACGGGTCTTGTCAACCCACAGCGGGTGCAGACCATTCTCAGCATGCTGACCACCACTTCAACCTCATATATTCTGCTTGCCTCTCTGGATACCTCCAGACGCAACCTTGCCCTGAACGGCCATGAGATGGCGGCGAGAACCATTGCCCTGTCCAATTATGCCCGCAATTCGATTAACGAGATCGAGGGACTGTACAGCTTCGGCAAAGAAATTCTCGGAACCGAAGCCACCTTCAATCATGATCCGACGAAGCTGAACATTCATGTCCGGCACCTGGGGATTACCGGCTACGAGACCGAGAACTGGCTCCGGCAGAAGTATAACATCGAAGTTGAACTCAGCGACATGTATAATATTCTTTGCCTGATTACCCCTGGAGATACTAAGGAATCTGTAGATAAGCTGCTTGCGGCTCTGCAGGTGCTCTCAGCGATCCATTACAGCAAGGGTGAGATCTACGAGCTTAAGGTGCAGGTGCCGAATATTCCGCAGCTGGCCCTTATCCCGAGAGATGCCTTCTACGCGGATACGCAGCTGATCCCCTTCCGGGAGTCTGCCGGCTACATCATTGCAGAATTCATCTACGTGTATCCGCCGGGTATTCCTATTCTTCTCCCTGGAGAAGTTATTACCCAGGATAATATCGACTATATCATCGACCATGTAGAAATCGGATTACCTGTCAAAGGACCCGAGGACCGCAGCATTACCAATATAAAAGTGATTGTCGAAGCAGAGCCAATCTCCTAAGACTTGTCCGCTGGCATACGACATGCAAAACCCCGATACGTATTATGTATCGGGGTTCTGCATGAATGCCTGAAATCTATTCTTGCTGGGCAAGCAGCTCGTTATAAGCTTCTTCAACAGCTTTCCATTCAGCTTCATCTTCAATGTTGTACAGAACCATTTCTTCGTCTTCTTCTTCCATACGAAGGATGATTCCGTCTGCTTCCGGGTTCTCGCGCTCAAGCAGGAGGGCGTACAACTTCTCGCCTACGTCGAACGTTTCCACCAGTACCATCTCTACATCTTCGCCCTGCTCGTTCGTCAAGGTCAGCACAAACTCCTCGTGCTCATGGTCGTGATCATGTCCGCAACCGCATGCTTCACCATGTTCATGGCCATGCTCATGTTTGTGATCGCTCATTGAAATACCTCACTTTAATTGATTTATCCTACATTTGGTATCGTAACACGTAAGATAAGTACAGGTCAATTTAGAGGAGGGACTTAATTCTTGGATGAAGCTGTAACTACCTTCTCGGACACAAGAATGTAATCTCCGCTCTTGGAGGCCTTCATGAAGAAGCCTACGCTATATTTGCCCGGTTCCTTGAAATCATAGGTGAATTCCGGTGTGGAGAACCAGAAATCCTCGTTCTTGGAGCCGCCGGCATCCTCAAGAATATCCTTCACATTCCCGGCCGGATCGGTGATTGCCACCTTCACGGCAGCGATGCTGTCCTTCAGGCTGTCGACCTGCGTCAGAATCTTCATTTTCAGCTTGCCTGTATTGACATTGCCGAACACGGTGTCGCCCTTGAACAGTACGATATGAACATTCGGCTTCAGGATCGTCACTCTGCCCGAGCCGTCCCAGCTGACGACACCCCCTGCCTCCCTGGCGGGAATATAGGTCTTGCCGTCAATCAAATAGCCGCCATCGGCTATTTCCTTTCCATTGCTCCATACCTTGATCTTCTGGTTCACAGCATCCGCGAACAAATAGGAGCTTCCCATCATGAAAAACACAACCGTACACAGAGCAATTTTTCTCCATCTCATTGCAAAGCCCCTCCAAATAATTCATGCTGTTAATGTATACTGCTAAGCCATCGACAAGTTGCGCAGAATTCAGGGAATTATTTCTTTTTGCAGAAGAAAAGAAAATCAAGCCCTTGTGCAACCGGTTTCGGCTTGTACGGCAGCCGTCAACGCAGCATTATCGGAGGAGCCGTACTCTCCCCTGATACATAGAAAAGGCCGGACTTCAGCGTCCTTAAGACGCCAGTCCGGCCTTTCCCCCTTTTATCTATGCCCGGCTAAAATTGCGGAAGCTGATCCAGATTGTTCGTAGGATCTCCGTCTGCATCGCCGCGGATATACATTTCGCCGTCTTTTCCCTTAAAGACATTGACCCCTTCGATGCTCCCGGACTGAACCTCCTGAAGTGCCTGCTGATAATCCAGCTCACGCCCGGAGGAGGTCTGGAACCCGGTTAAATCTCCGTCACCGTTGCGTTTGGCGGCAATAAAGCGTTCCCGTTCTTGATTCATCACTTAGGATCGTCTCCTTCGCACTAAGAATTAGCCATCCATATGGCCTAATTCTAGCTTGTCCATAGCAGCGGAAGAGTATGTACCCCGGCAGATTACAGAGCCTTATTCATTCTAACATGCAGAATCCCGGCATCATAGAAGGGCTCCTTGGAGATCACTTCATAGCCGAGCTTGCTGTAAAATGGTTGTGCCTGGCACTGGGCATCCAGAACGGAAGCCTGCAGACCCAGCTCACGGGCCCGTTCTTCCATAGCCAGCAGCAGGATACGTCCGTATCCCTTGGTGCGGAAGGCTTGGTGCACAGCAATCCGCTGCATCTTGGCGGTGTCCGCCTTATAGTAGATCAGCCGGCCGGTTGCAGCCGGCTGCCCGCCCTCCATGAGCAGGAAATGATGCACATGCTCGTTGATGGCATCATATTCGTCGATTTCTTCTTCTACCGGCACCTTCTGTTCTTCCACAAATACCTTCTTGCGGATCTCCAGCGCCATCTGAAGCTGCTCCTCTGTAGTTACATGTACGATTTCCACTGCCATCCCCCTGGCTCCTCTCTGTAGGTCCAATCAATATTGAGCATTATACAGAATTATTAATATCCTGTATAGAGCCTGAGACCTTCCGGGCTGGGCCCGTGAGCAGGGAACCGCCGAACATCTTACTTACGGAGTGTCATAGACTTCCTCGGGAATCGAGCGGTCATACACATCCCGCAGAATCGGCGAGGTCAGGCTATCCCGTGAATCCAGGCCCCCGTCCAGTCCGGTCATACTGTGAACATCCGTATATTCAGGGACCTCTTGGCCGGACGTACATCCGGCGATTCCCGCAAGAAGACATACTCCGATGGATAGTATACGTACTCTTGCCATGCGCATTGCTTCGAACCCCCTCATCCTTCTTGGCTCTTTACAGCTTTGACGAATCAGGAGGTTCATAAACGGAGCTTTACAGATTTACATTGCCGACCACATGCACAAGATACATCATTCCCCCCAGAAAAGCGGCAAGCGCAAAATATGCAGCGCCATATCTCCAGCGGGAAGCAGCCGGCACTTCATAATACTTATCATTGTCATGGATCGTAAAGCTGATCTCACAGGTCATCTTCAGCTGGAGGCTGGCATCCACGTACAGCTGGTCGAGCTGCACGACTTTGACTTTTCCGATCAGGGACTGCACGGGCATAGTGGTCGTTCCGTAGAAGTCCAGATTATCCCAGCGTACCCCGACGAACTGCTGGCGGTTCAACTCGCTGTAGGTGGTGAACGGCAGCTCCCGCTTATGCTCAGGGCCGGGGATCAGATATCCTTGCTCCTGCAGATCCCCGATGGGGATCAGGAAGCTTTTGAGCACAGTATGCATCTGATTCTTCGTACGCCGGCTGATGTACTTCTTATACATATCATAAGCGAACATGACCCAGATCACACCGAACAGGATAGATTTCAGATAGATGATTACAGCTAATCCGCCAATGAGCCCTACCAGCCATAACCAGCGTGTAACTGCCGTGGCAATTCTCCCCCCGTCCAGCGGGTGGATCGGCAGCAGGTTAATCAGATTAAGGAAGAAGCCGATATAGGCCAGTGAATATAACAAGGGGCTATGATAATAATAGGCTGCACCGAATACAATCAGCGCGCCGATACTTCCGAGCACCGGCCCGCCAAAAGCGACATAAGCTTCCTCTCTGGCATCCAGCGGCTGCTTCTTCATCGTTATGAGTGCGCCCATAAAAGGAATGAACAGCGGTGCGCTTACCGGCAGGCCGATCCGCTTGGCAGCAATCACATGGCCGATCTCATGGACGAATAATAACGCCACGAAGCCCACAGCAAACTGCCATGGTGAAATCAGGGCATAAGCCCAGATCGATACCATCATGGAGATCAGCGGACCTGCGATCTTCCCCAGCTTGAGCAGAGAGATAATGGCTTTCCCCTTAAGCAGCAGCAGGACCGCCCCGCTGCCCAGCCATCCCCATGCACCCGAGCTTTTTTTCTCCTGTTTGTTTTCCTGCAATAGTCTCAATCTCCTTTTGACCTCTGTGTCGCTCCAGTTCCAGGCTACGGGTCAGGCGCTCCCCTGCTCCCTGTTTGCCCTTATTCTCTACTGTCGCACAGGAGTGCTATGGATTGCAAATAGGCTTAGGGTGTTGACAAATCTCCCGGCTTGCATATATGATATCCAGTAATTAGGATAACCACAATAGCTGCGAAGAGAAAGAGTACCCTGGCAATTCTTCCACAGAGAGCTCCGGCCGGTGAAAAGGAGCAAAGAAAACCCTCGGGAATATGGTCTCAGAGCTGCGCACCGAATCCCGGCATGAACGGGACGTAGGCTGCGCCGGAACCCGCATCCGTTACCATGCTAGGGTATACCCGCTTATTTTCTGCGGACGTACCTGAAGAGGTGGATGCCGCGAGGCATTGATGAATTTGGGTGGTAACACGTGAGCACAGGCTCTCGTCCCTTTAGGGGATGAGTGCCTTTTTTGCGTCCATACAACTTGAGGAGGAGAGAGATATGACTAACATTTTTATCGGAGGGGCTTGGCCTTATGCCAACGGCTCCCTGCACCTGGGCAGACTCGCCAGCATTCTTCCGGGAGATATTCTGGCCCGCTACCACCGTGCCAAAGGCGACGCTGTACTGTATGTATCGGGAAGTGACTGCCACGGCACCCCCGTTGCTGTACAGGCGGGACAGGAGGGGGTATCGCCCGGTGAATTCGCCAGCCGGTACCATGAGGAGTTCGCAGAGTGCTTCCGCGCCTTAGGCTTCACCTATGATTTGTATACCCGGACCGATCAGGCCCATCATCACAGCACAGTGCAGGAGCTGTTCCTTAAGCTGCTGGATCACGGGTATCTGTACCAGAAATCCACGCTCCAGTGCTACTGTGAACAGGACCGGCGCTACTTGCCGGACCGTTATGTGAATGGGACCTGTCCGGTCTGCGGACAGCAGGCCCGGGGGGACCAATGCGATTACTGTTCCACGATTCTCGATCCGGTGGATCTGCTGGAGCGCACCTGTGCCCTCTGCGGGTCCACGCCTGTGCTGCGCTCCACCCTGCATTACTATCTGTCGCTGTCCAGCTTCCAGCATGCACTCACGGAATACGCTGAATCCGCCCAGGGCTGGAGAGACAATGCGGTCCGGCTGACCCGCAGATATCTGCAGGAAGGACTGCAGGACCGCGCGGCCACACGCGATCTGGACTGGGGCGTGGATGTCCCCGCTCCCGGCTTCACAGACAAGAAGATCTATGTCTGGATCGAAGCCGTCAGCGGCTACCTCTCTGCCAGCAAGCAGTGGGCGGCAGAGACCGGCAACCGGTGGGAGGATTTCTGGTCCGTGCCATCCGGGCAGGATAACGATGGGCAGCCGCCTATAACTGCCTATTATGTACACGGGAAGGACAATATCCCTTTTCACAGCCTGATCTGGCCGGCACTCCTGCTGGGCGCTGAGGATCTGCATCTGCCGGACCGGATCTTCTCTTCTGAATACCTGACCCTGGAAGGGCAAAAATTCTCCACCAGCCGCAACTGGGCGGTCTGGGTGCCGGATATTCTCAGCCGTTATGACCCGGACTCCATCCGATATTTCCTAACTGCGAACGGTCCTGAGAAGCGGGATGCCGACTTCTCCTGGAGAGAGTTCATCTATAGCCATAACAGTGAACTGCTGGGTGCGTTCGGCAATTTCGTCAACCGCAGTCTCGTATTCGTGAATAAGTTCTGGAATGGCAAAGTTCCAGACGGCGCGTTGAACGTAGCATGGGCTGATGGTCTGGAACATCTGTATACGGAAGCTGGGAGACTGATTGAAGCCGGACACTTCAAGGAAGCGCTGGAATTCATCTTCTCGTATATCCGCCAGGCCAACAAGTATTTCGACCAGCAGCAGCCGTGGCTACAGATTAAGCATGACCCTGCGGCCGGAGGCAACACGCTGTACACTTGTGTTCAGATTATTGCCAACCTGTCTAACCTGCTGAACCCGTTCCTCCCCTTCTCCTGCGGGAAGATTAGAGGCTTCCTGTCCATGGAACAGCCTGTCTGGCAGCCGGTATCCGTACGTGCGCAGCAGCCTATCGTAGAGCTTGAATTACTGTTTGAGCGGATAGATGTGCAGCGCATAGAGGAGGAAGTGGAGCGGATGGGTAACTAGATGTGCAGCGGGAACGGTGACATGCCGGGGGTTACAAGAGTGCCGGGGGAGGTTGGATGGAATGGAGGTGGAAAAAGCGTTCTCGCCCGCATACCGCTCACAAACAAGCGGCACAGGCAAGAACGCTCAGGGCTCTTGATACCTCGTGATGACTTAGTTCTGCCCGGGGTAACGTCCTCCGGCTGCAACCCCTTGCGGGGATATCCGCTCAATCCGGGCGAGCTCCTCTGCCGACAATGTAACCTGAAGCGCTCCGAGGTTCTCTTCTACACGCTCCAGCCGCTTGGTGCCGGGAATCGGCACAATCTGCTCTCCTTGTGCCAGAAGCCAGGCCAGCGCAAGCTGTGCCGGAGCGCAGCCCTTCTCTTCTGCCATCTGCCCGATCAGCGAGACGACCTCCAGGTTTCGGGTGAAGTTCTCTCCCTGGAAGCGCGGGTAATGGCGGCGGTAATCATCCTCCGGCAGATCATCGAAGCTCTTGATCTGGCCGGTCAAAAACCCCCGGCCCAGCGGGCTATACGGAACGAAGCCGATGCCCAGCTCCTTGACCAGCGGCAGAATCTCATCCTCCACCTCGCGGCTCCAGAGCGAGTACTCTGTCTGCAGAGCCGTGAGCGGATGCACCGCATGTGCCCGGCGGATCAGTTCGGGCGAAGCCTCGGATAAGCCGATGTAGCGGATCTTCCCTTCCTTGACGAGGTCAGCCAGTGCAGCGGCTGTTTCCTCAATAGGGGTGTTCGGATCAGGCCGGTGCTGATAGTACAGGTCGATATAATCTGTGCCTAGTTGATACAGACTGGCATCGACAGATTTTTTGATATAAGCCGGGTCTCCCTTGGGTCCCTGAGTATGCGTAATGCCGAATTTGGTTGCAATCACAACCTGATCCCTTCTGCCCTTAAGCGCCCGGCCAAGCAGCCGCTCATTGCCGCCGAAGCGCTGCTGCTCGAAGGCTCCATAGATGTCCGCTGTATCCAGCAGGGTTACTCCCAGATCAAGCGCGCCGTGAATGGTTCGTACAGACTCTTCATTGTCCGGCATCATCATCGTTCCGAGTCCCAGAGCCGATACGCTCAGCCCTTCGTTCCCGAGTGTTCTTGTGTGCATATGGTGTCTCCCTCTTTTCCCTGTAAAGGATCTTGTGAACATGCCCTTATTCTAACCGTCCTGCCGTGGAGCAGCCACAGTACGTTCATGCTAGTAAGATCATTACCAGGAAGCGGAGGAAACGTATGGCGTATGTCCCCCGAGATCGTCTGCTACGTTATAACAGGCGTATAGATACAAATATGCAGACCCGGATGATCCGCCAGATTCGCCATAGAATTGATATCGTAGACTACCGGCTGATTCGTGCCAAGGCTCTCTATGACCACACGGTTGACCCTCTTGCCTTGAATATGATGCTGCTTCCATATCCCGGCGAAATCCGCACTGTCCTCGCAAAGCTGATCGACCATCTCCTTGTACCAGGGATCGTGCAGATTCATGTCATAATAGGTTCTGAACACCCCCACTGAATAGAGAGCGAACTCCTCCCAGTTCAGCATCCGGCGGCGCAGCTCCAGATCGAGGAATAAGAGACGCAGCATAATACGCTCTGAAGCAGGCAAATTTCCGAAGTCACTGAGAACCTCACCCGCCGCATCATTCCAGGCCAACACCTCAGAGCGCTCATTCGTTATAAAAGACGGATAGGACAATTGGCCGATAATGTCCCGCCACTGCGGATTCAGCTCAGGACTTCCCTCATTAATAGAAGTAATGGTATCCGGCAAACCCGGATTCCATAGCTCGAACAGATGCTTCTTCTCATCCGGTGACAACCGCAGCGCCAGGCTGAGACTCTCCATGACCTCTCTGGAAGCGGTAACCTCCCTGCCTTGCTCCAGCCACGCATAATAAGTGCTGCTAAGACCGGCTAGAACGGCAACCTCCTCCCGCCGCAGCCCAGGTGTTCTGCGCTGACTGTTCGTCTCCTTGATCCCTACAGCTTCAGGCTGCAGACGCTCCCGGCGTGATCTCAAAAAGTCGCCAAGCCGCTTGAACCTCGTAATCCCATGACTCATGAACAGGGCCTCCTCTCAGCCAATCGTGTATCTATTCTACCAGAAATGCGATCACGGTTACCTCACAGTTGCTTCACATGTTCAATGACTCTCGCAAATAACGCCGGGTAGATCCCCGGATACGTCATCGCCTGCGGCAGCTCGCTGAAGCTTCGAAGCTCCGCCATTTCATAAGGGGGCAAAGCTCCGAACTTCTTAATCTCTGCAAAATACAGCATCCCGAAGCTCTCCTCCAGCCCTTCACTGCTAACTGAATAGATGCATAATGAATGAAGCTCGTACTCTTCAGCACCGGTCTCTTCATACAGTTCTCTTACCGCTGCTTCCCCTGGACTCTCGCCTGCCTCAATATGCCCGCCGGCAAATTCCCATGTGGACCGCTCGCGGTGCCGCACCAGAACCCATTCCTCCCCTTGCTTCATGACAATTACCACATACTTGAGACTCACCTCAGGGCGCTCCGCTTCATACAACGTTACGATCATGATAGAATTCCACCTTTTTGGTTCATTGTTGGCCATTATGTATACAGGATGGAATGAGAGTTTCTTCCAGACCATCATCGTTTATTGTAATATACTGCGGATGGGGTGTCGTGCATAATAAAAAATTCTTGCCATCTCCTCCCCTCCTATGGTATTATAAATTTCGTTGCAGGACGGTAGCTCAGCGGGAGAGCACTATCTTGACAGGGTAGGGGTCATGGGTTCGAACCCCATCCGTCCTATACTGCATCATCTTAGAAAAACCCTTATAAAATAAGGGTTTTTCTTTTTGTTAAGCAGACTTTTTGATCTACTCATCATTCTTGGATAAAAAAATATTGGGGTATGCCAGATAAATAGATTGTTTATCTGCGGAGAGCCTATGGCAGCCCCTTAATAGCTGTAGCAGGATGATACGCTGTATATCTGTTCCCTCCCCAGGTATAAAAGCCCCTTTTATTGCGGAAAATTTACTATTGTCGTATTGTTGCTTTAAAGGAGTGATAATTGTGCGTATTGCTTTTTGGATTGTATTTGCCTTTGTGGGGATTTTGATCTTTTGGATAGTAGGCGGCTTAATTGGACGAAAGAAACGGAAATAATCTGCCGGGGCTTTAACAGCCCCTATTTTGCCTCAGATTCCCCTGCCCAACCCTGACTCAGAAAATCCAGCGTATGCATCGCCTTGTTCAACACAGGATCATTCTTCACCAGCACCTCCCATTCACCTAAACATAATCGCCATTCGCTTATCCACCAATACAACGCCGTCTGCTTCACCTTTTCCGTTGAACAGAGCTGAAATCACAAATATTTTCGTGTCGTCCTCCGCTTTCGCTGCCCATTCTTTTTCCTGCAAATAACGCTTGTTGATTGAATCATAAGCATAGTCCAGGTTACGCTCCGTATCGTTCAGATATTGATCGCCATAGATTGGTTTGAAGTCATCTTTGGACATGCCAATTTGGAAACCGCCGACGGTTTCATACGCCTCTTTCGATTCCTCTGTCAGAGTAATGCCGGCCACTTTATCCTCCCGGTACATAATCCTTACGCCAGCGCTATACATGAATGAATTGGCGAGCCCCTTATCTTCCCCCTTGCCCAGCACCTCTTCCGCTTCCGCACGGCTCATTCCGTACTGAACAATGGCTTTGCTGTCCCCCACCTTTTGGATGGCTAAGTCTTTGGTGGTCACCCCGTCCTTTGAATTCGCACAAGCTGTTAATACCAACAGAAACAACAATATCAGTACGGTTTTTTTCATAATGCCCTCCCGGATGTTTTTACCTAAAGCTTACCATGTTCAGCGGATTTAGAAACAGGCTGCAAATAAGCATCCAGTTAACTCTTGGTCATCTGACTTGTAAAACCCGGGGTCGACGTCTCTGGTTAGAAATCCTTACCAAGCCGATTATCCTTCTTTGTGGAAATTCATTAAATTATATATAATAGAGGCAGCTTCCACACGGAAAGGACTGAACTATGCGCAGATATCAATATTTTAACCCCACAAGCCAAATATTCTTTTAATGGAGGTAATATATTGATTACTGAATTACGTACTGAGAGATTAATATTGAGACAAATGAGCACAGCCGATTCAGCCAGCCTCTTCACAATCTGGTCTGATCCTGAAGTCACCCGGTTCATGAATATCAGCAGCTTCACGGATGAAAGTCAAGCCGTGGAAATGATTGAGCTGCTTGGTAAGTTGGCCGCAGAGAATCAGGCGATCCGCTATTCAATCATTAAGGCAGAGTCTGAACAGATCATAGGCTCCTGCGGTTTCAATAGTCTGGATAATGACAACGCCAAGACAGAGATTGGTTATGACCTTGGCCGGGAGTTTTGGGGAAAAGGTTATGTGTCCGAAGCCCTTCTCGCTCTGATCGATTATGCATTTAATACACTGAACTTCAATAGAGTAGAAGCAAAGGTCGAGCCTGCTAATATCAATTCTATTAAGGTGCTGCAGAGATTAAACTTTTCGCTGGAAGGAACTTTAAGGCAGAGTGAGCGGTCCAAAGGAACATTCATTGATCTCTGTATGTATTCCAAATTAGCTACAGATTAAGCTAACCTGAATAAGGCTGGCCCGGGACGCAGCAGAACAGCGCAGGGTCAGTCTTATTTTATATACCATAAAAAATAAAGCTACCACTGGGGCAGCTCCACTAATTTAATATCCGATGCGGATGTTTTTACGTATTTGAGAATTTCTTTATAGCCCTTCTCTGACAGAAAACACTTCTGCTCGACTCCTCTGTGGTCTTCCCCAAAATAAGCAATATGAAACGTCTTATCCAACTGGATAATATTAGAAACCTGAATTAACGTGTTTCTATCTGCTAGAACGAAATTATATCCTGAACTGGCCAGGGTATTAAGCCAATATTTCAGCGTACCTACTGTATAAAAGGTCTGATCGTACGTATGGACAATGATCCGATAGATAGTCCGTTCAAATTCCATAAAAGTTATTTTCGCAATATCGAGTGAGAATACACCAGTGTTTCCCTCTGTGTCTCTAGTAACAGATATCGTGCTCAAAGGGATCAACTCCAATGTTATTTAAGTAACTCTTCAGGAACCTCCGGTTGGTTAACGTAGAACACACTGGCGGTAACTAACACAACAATTGCAGCCATAGCGGATAAACCGGAAGCTAATTTATACACTATTTTGCGTTGCAGCGTCTTTAACCCCCTCATTCTCAAGTTCTCACCCCCCTTCTAGCCATAATCAGACTGACAGATTGAGCCAAAAAGCTGGCCGCAACCACCGGGGACCCTGCCACAACATTGGCCGCCACAAGGATTACCGCTATGACCTTCAGCTTAGGCCAGTGCTGCCTGGGAATCCGGGTCTGACGTTCAATTCCGATCGGTGCTAGCCACAGTACAATCAACAGACTAATTCCGTTCATAAGCAGAACCGCTGTACTGCCCACTTCAATGAAGGACAAGAGCGTGAATAAGGTTGCTGTATACAAAACACAGGCCATACCCGATTTGAGGTGTACCCCGCCGGAGACCTGGCGCAATAACGCAAAAGAGATCAGAATCAGCAGAGCTTCCGTTGTCCGGCCTGTCAGAAGGGATACCGCCAAGGTCAGACCGATAATGAACAACACATTAAGGATGATAGCAATAGCGAACTTCAAAACCGCCAAGGATGCCGGATGCTCAGGGACTACACTTTTAATGCGCAGTGCAAGCTTGCCGGACATGTGCTCAAGCATCTTCCAGCTCCTTCCGGGTGGAATAGTATAGAAGGAAGACAGACATAACCAAAAAAATCAGTGCGTTTAACAAAATATCATTGTAATAGAGCAGGAGAGATACTACTATTACAAATGCACAAATCAGTACGGACAGCAGGATATCCTCTATTTTGAAGCGGAGTTTATCCAGATCGAAGGTGAAGCCCTTGCCTTTGCGGTAAAGGTAGCCGAACACTCCAAAGACAATAGCAGCGGTCGCAACCTGAAGGAAATACCCGTTCGCCTTATTGTCGATATTCGAAACGGAGCGGAAGACACTCCAAAGAATCAACGTCTGAATCCCGGCGAAAATAGCAAACCCTGATATCGTTGCAATGATAGATAGAATCAGCGGCATCCTCACCACTGCAGCAAAAAAGAAGATGAAAATCAGGATTAATACAAGCGGTGCGACATTCGACATACCCAGTTCATTGCGTAACAAATAGCTTTGCAGATTGTTAAGCAAGATGACAAATAAAGCCTGCCAGATGTACCATCTCCACTTGAATCTATAAAGAGACATAATCAGATAATAGAGCGCAAGCGTCTCTATCGTAGAGAAAAACATAAAGCCTACAGGTTCCCACGACAAACCAAAACACCGCCTGACTAATTTTCGTTCACAAGAATAATTATATAACTCCATCATGCCTGGCGTATACTACTTAAATACAAAATTCGACACTTTTTGCTCAAGTCAAAAAAACACCCGTTGAATGCTCTGAATCGAGCCTCAAAGGATGTTCCTCTGTATATAACAGCTTGGCTGTTCGTATTAAATTTCGGACCAGATGACGTTAAGCTCCACGGTTCCCTCCTTGGACGCAAGCGGACCGCCAATGATGGACCAGCTCTGCTTACCGTCCTTGGTGTTGCCTTGAATGATCAGGTTCTTGGGATCAATAGTCTTCACAGACTGATCGCCTAGCTTCGAGGCCAGATAATCGTCATAGAGCTTCGTTACCGATTCCATACTGTCCGTTGTTCTAAAGATTAGCATGGCTGACTTCTTGCCCTCATTCTCCGCTGTAGTGGACAGGACAGTCTCTGTTACATTCTCCGGCATCGGGAAATCCTCCGGGAGATATTTCGGCAGGTCCGCAGATCCGGCAGCCGTATCATTGCTTCCGGACGATGGCTCAGGAGTCTGCTCCGGCTCTGCCGTTGGTGCTGGAGTCTGCTCTGCGTCTGTCGTCGGCTCAGGAGTCTGCACAGCCTCGGTTGTCGGTGCCGAGGTCTGCATCGATTCGGTTGACGGCTTATCCTCTGCATTACTGCATGCGCTGAGGGCCACAAGGGACAACGTCAAGGATAAGGTCATTATTAGTTTTTTGGTATACATCTTCTCACTCCTCATGATTTCAATGAACTTTAACATCGCCAGTTAGATTCAATGGCTTACCGGATAATACCCCTTTTCACATTCCTCCAAACAACAAATGTAGACAAAAAGAAGCCCGGAAACCAAGGCTTCCGGGTCATCTGTGACTTTATTTATAAGTTCAGAGAATTATTTATAATACGATGTCGTAAGCGGGACGAAGACCGTTGTTCCGTCCTTCACATCTCCGTTGACATACAGGCTTCTGACTCCGGCAATATCCACTTCGATAGTAGTCAACCCGTTAGCCGGGTCAATAGTCTGCGTCTTCAGCACTGTGTTAGTATCGCTATCCTGTACCTCGAAATCCTTGATCTCTCCACCGATCGCAGCTACCTGGAGATAGAGCTTCTGATATTTTTTGTTCGGCTCCAGCATGAATGAACTGCCGCGGTCGCCGCTGCCGTTATCGAAGAAGACGTCCTTGTAGTCCTTATCTTTATAGACGGTCTTGCCTGGGTCTTTGGTGTGATACATATTGTCAAAGCCGGTAGCAATCGGTACACCTGCCGTTTGCTCGCCCAGAGAGATCGTATTCGTTGCGGCATCGAACTTGACGGTAACCCCGAGCAGATCGGATACGGAACGGACCGGCAGATACGTGGTATCCTTATAGGAAATTGGGGCAATCACTGCACCGCTGCCGTTCTTAAGCTGTACGGGCTGGCCGTTCATCTTGAATTTGATGCTTGGATTCAGATAAGCCTTGATCTCCTGCAGGTTGGCTCCGGCATACACGCCCGTACCCATTCCTCCAAGTACCGCAAATGCAGTCAGTGCAGCAGTCATCTTCTTCTTCATTCGATCAAACTCCTCTCCATTTATAACAAATTTGAATATTCCATATTGGGAGTATAATGAATCCTGCCATCAGATGCAACATGACATATAGTAGCCTGTCAAGCCAAAGAAAGACCCCGCCAATCCGGCAGGGCATCCGATACTCTTATGTACCCTAAAGCAACTTAGAGTCCATCTCTCCGCCCAACGGATTCATAACGTTCGCGGATCTCCAGATTTTTGGAGTGATTATACAAGTCCAGCGCAACAATTCCCCTGCGTGCAAGCTTCACCACCAGAACAAATAAATAAATCCCCATCCCCAGACAAGTGAACCAGAGCAAAAGAGCAAAAATGCTGAACCCTCCGGCAAGCAAGGACCCAAAACCTGTAAAATACAATTTGTCCACACCCCCTTTCATCTAGATATTTCATGCACTTTCATCCAATCATCTATAAGTTTGACATATTAGTCAGATAGAATGCAAAGTTCTATGAATATTCACCCAAAAATAATTTAAATTTGCTATACTAGCTATGCACAATTAAATATTTGGGGGAAATTACTTATGTACGTAAAATTAACCAAAGGTACTGTTGCGCTGGCTCTGTTATCTTCACTGGTGACTTTGAGCGGATGCGGCGGGTCTGCCGAGGTTACGCAAGCTGTAACCGCGACTCCTTCTGCTGCACCGACTGCGTCTCCTACTCCAGCGCCAGAGCTGAAGAACTTCTCTGTGAAGGATAAGACGCAGGAATACCTAGAGAACTTCGGCACCAGTGCTTGGAATGCTGAGTCGTCCAAAGAAATTGCCGAGAACATCCGGATTAAGGCCAGAGAGGATAAAGAGAATACCTTCACTTATCTGGAGATTGCTGACTCTATTGAGAAAAATGATGTGCAAAATGTAAAGAAGATTTTTACGAAAATTGGTGGAGTTCTACCTGCTTCCGTTGCAGCCCGCTATCCTGATCCTACGCCCACACCCGATCCAACGGATGTACCCTCTGGCGGGGATACTATTAACACCTTTGATGAAGCAAACCAGGAGTTAGGAGCCAGATCTCTTAATTTAGCCAAAAGCTATCTGGAAAAGAACCTCACCCAAGAACTTAGAGATGAAGTATTAGCAGTTATTCTCAATAGTCTGGAGTTTATAAATAAAGAAAATCAAAGCAAATTCAAGGAAATGGCCCTTGCCATTCAAGATGATGACAAGGCAACTGTTGAAAAGCTATACGCTGAGCTGCTGCCGTTATACCAAGGCAGACCTAGTTCAGCATCGGCAAACGCTACGCCAGCGCCAGCAGCGGCAAAGGACGAAGCCATCCATCTCAAAGGAAAAAAAGACCAGGCCACAGAGTTCTTCCAACTTAATAGCGGGATCGCAATTGTGGAGGCCTCAGACGCCGGGAATTCTAACTTTATTATCCACATGTATAATGAAACTGGAGACTTTGAAGAATATGTAGTTAATGAGATTGGACCATACAAGGGCAAGTCTTTAGTGGTGATTCCCGAAGACGGGAAGTATATGCTGAAGGTAGAGTCGGATGGCTCCTGGAAGGCGGACATTAAGCAGAGCATCCCTGAGAATATCAAGAGCGCACCGGTTAAGTTATCCGGTAAGGGTAACGATGTTGTGTTTGCAAAGCTGCAAAGCAAGCTGACCCGGTTCACCTCCAAACATACAGGTGAATCGAACTTTGTCGTCAGATTGAATGATAGCGGGCTGGTGAATGAAATTGGTAATTATTCCGGCTCTACCGCGGAAAAAATCGACACCGACGGAATTTATGTCTTTTCTGTGGAAGCAGACGGACAATGGAGTATAGATATTGAATAAGCTCTATCGTTAGAACACAACGATTGCTGATCCGTGATGGACCGGCAATCGTTTTTCTTTTTACACCCTCACCCTCATCATACCATTCTCTTCCTCCAGCTCCACAAAAACCGGCCGTTCCTCCGGCGTCTGATTCGGTGTATGAATCGCCAGCATCAGCTGATGGCTGAAGGTGCGGAATACCATGGCATGTCCGCCGTCCTTAGTATAGAGCGGCTCTTCCTGATGAATCCACGGTCCGGTGATCTCTCCGCTCCCGGAACGGGCGATGCCCAGTGCGTAGGTGTTATTAATGAAGCTGGCCCACAGCAGATACAGCGTACCGCCGTTTGCCCTGAACAGAAACGGCCCATCGGTTACATAATTGAGCTGATCCATATAACGCGCAGATACGAATGGAGTCGTCCACGGAGCTTCCGAGGCCCGGAAGAGCACGGCGGGTTCTCCTGCGGCGCTCCGCAGATCCTCCGTTAACCGCACAGCGCACACTTCCCCGTCTCCAGTCTGCTGCCATTCATGACAGAAGACCATCCACGGCTGGCCCTGCTGATCTACATACAGCGTTCCGTCCAGCGAACTCCAATCCGCCGGAGTGACCGGTCCTTCACTGTGCGGGAGGAATGGGCCCAGCGGATGTTGCGAGATTAACACAGCCGTACCCAGCAGATCATTGTCCTTGCGCCGGAAGGTAGCGAACATGAGGTAGCTGCCGCCGTATTCATAGACCTCCGGTGCCCAGAAATTCCGCTCTGCATAGAAATCCGTCCCCGGCCGGAATACCGGGAATGGCCCCTCCCAATGCTCCAGATCCTTGCCGGTATACGCATTGAAGCCGGTCCCCTTGCCCCAGATATTACTGTCCGTGCTGCCATATAAATAGTAGAGTCCCTCTCCCTGCCTCTGTCCGGCCAGCGGCAGCACAAACGGATCTCTGATCTGCAGGCCGTTGTTATCTACCATAATATCTCCTCTCTTCCCGGCTTTACTACCGGTATTCCGGCAGTACCACTCCGATATCGCTGATGCTGACAAATCCGCCATCCGCATACTCCAACTGTTCATTTCCCTTGACCTTAAACGGAAGGCTCTTGCCCAGATACCGGACCTCTCCTTCAATCTGGCGGACACTCATGCCAATCAGCTTCCGCAGGTGTCCGGCCCGGTCCAGCACCACCCGCACTCCAAACGGACAGCGCAGGTATTCCTCTTCATTGCGGTAGATCACAGCTTGTTCATGCGTATTAATCAGCTCAAATACGGTTCCATCCACGATCCGGCGGTAGCCTGTCTCATGGGCCGTCTCCCGGCCGTGATCCATATTATAGGGGAGCAGACAGGTGAACCATAGCTCCTCCCCACCTGCCGGCAGAATGCCGCACAACCGCTCTACATAATCGAGCAGGCACAATATGGCCGGTGAATAGGCTTCGGTATAGCCTTCTTCTCCCGTCCACGGGCTTAAGGTCTGGGCAAACCGGGTCATCCGTGAGCATGCCGCCAGAATAGGTTGCAGCACCCAGCTTAGCTCGACGTAACGCCCATGATGCTCGAAGGCATGCGGCGCACGAATCAGACTGAGGAAGTTAGTCGTCCCTCCCCAGGTGTTATAACCGTAGGAAGGGTCGAACCTCGGATCATCCATCGCAAGTGAGGTGAATGGATATTTGGCGAAGAACTTGCCGGTATTCAGCAGGTAACGGCGCAGTGCAGCATCAAAGAACTCCCGGTCCCCCACTTCGCAGGCCAGTACCCGCAGCAAGACATCCGATTGCACCCGGACCAGCCTTCCCCCTTGGTCGCGGTCATAGAAAAATGCATCCTCCCCGTCATAACAATGGCTGAAAAGGCTGTGGCTGCTGGCTGCTGCTCTAGCCCGCCACCCGGCCCCGCTCTCCCCCAGCTCCTCTGCGATCCTGGACAGATACTGCCGCTGGCAATAGACATTGGCAGTTAGATCAGGGGCCAGGAAGGGCAGCAGCGGCGAATCCGGATGAAACCTGGCCGCATCCTCCAGATGGGGCGTATCCGGAACATGCCAGAAACGCGGGGAGAGATCATGACCGGTATCGAACGTACAGAAGGCTTCAACGCAGCCTGTACCCTGTGTATCGCGCCGGGACGCCAGCCATTCGTCGAACCGGCTCATTGCCTGGTACATGGTGCTGAGGAATTCCCGGCTGCATCCGTTCCGCTCATAATGATTCCACACACTCCGGGCCAGCGGGGTGACCATTTGAATCTGCAGGAACGCCGGTCCAGCAGGGGTTACCTTGTAGGGAATCAGCCCATCCTCCCGCTGATATTCCGCGAACAGCCGGAAGGTCGCCTCCGCCACCTCCGGCATGAAGCGTGACAGCCGTTCGGCGCTGATCGTGCCGGTACTCTCCAGCCAGCTCCCGAGATAGACCCCGCCTTCATGCAGGACCAGGCCGCCCCCATCCATTGGCACGATACAATCCATGAGCTTATGCAGCGCGGAATAGTAGACATTCTCCATGTCCGCAGACGAGGCAGCGAAGACCACTCCCGATTGCTTCCACTGCTCCAGAGATTCACGGTCCTCTAGCTTTGTAAGCGCTCCGATCCTGTCCTCCACGGTAATCTTCCGCAGCTGCTGTAATATGCTGTTAGCAGTCATGCTGTCCCCTCCTGTATCTTCACTTTGCCCGTCCGGCAGCAGAGAAGCAACTCGCCCGGGCAGCCTGCTTCTCTCCCTTCATGCCTATTTGGCACCGAATAGCTGCATCGCCCCATTGTAGAAGTCCTCTACTCCCTGCTTCACATCTTTCTGCCCGAAGCCAATCTCCTGCACAGCGGTTTCGGCCAGCTTGGTGAACTCGGTGAAGCTTGGCGGATTATAGCTGATGGCAAAAGGCTCCTTCTTCGTCGCTTCCGAAACCCGGCTCGTGAAGTCGTAGACCGTCTGCTCCAGCGGAGTCGCATCCTTCATCAGCAGATCGCGCATCTTCGAGGTCACCGGCACGCCGCGGTCACTGCCCAGAATCCGGGCGGCATCGGGATCATTGATCCAGTAGTTCATGAGTTCCGCCACTTCCTTCGGATGCGCGGTCTTCGCATACCCGGACAGCCCTTGGCTGGATTCGAAGACGACTCCCGTTCCCTTAGGTCCGCGCGGCACCTGCACCATGGTCAGCGTGTCCTGAATCAGATTCTGATGGGCAGCGAACTGGTTGGACGGAATCAGGCTCATCGCCACTTTTCCCGTCACCACCAGCGATTTACTCGTATCCCCCGGCGGATTGGATACCTGCATCGAAGGGGTCACCATCCCGCCGCTCTCCGCCAGCCCGCTCCAGTAGTTGAACCAGTCCTCGGCATCCTGCTGGCCGAAGCCAAGCGCGTCCTTCTCCATGTCATAGACCTGCTTCCCGCGCTGCTTCATATAGATGTCCATGCCCTCGACTGTGAAATTATAGGTACCGTAAAAGCCCTTGCCCAGCTTCCCGGAGATCTCTTTGCTGATGCTCGCGTAATCCTCCCAGCTCCAGCCGTCAGCCGGAAGCTCGATGCCCGCTTTTTTGAACAGCTCGGTATTCAGGACCATGCCTCTGGCATTGGCTCCGGCCGAGATATGCACCAGCTTGCCCTTAAGCGTGCCGTACTCCATCATCGTCTGATCCATATCGGTCAGATCCAGCTCTTTGCCGACATAGGGCTGCAGATCCAGCAGCACGCCTTTATCGGCATAATCGGTAACATTCCCTCCCAGGAAAAACACATCAGGAGCCGTCCCCGAAGCCAGTTGCGTGTTCAGCTTGTCAAAGTACCCGGAGTTCGGGGCGAACTCCCCGACCACCTTAATGTTCGGATGCTTCTCCTCGAATTTGCGCAGCGCCTCGTTCGTCTTGTCCGCCCGCTTCTGGTCGCCCCACCACATGATCCGCAGCTCCACCTGATCCCCGGATGGCTCTGCGGAATCCTTATTCCCCGCCGCCGCAGGCTTGCCGCTATTCCCGCCGGAGCAGCCAGCCGTTCCCGCCAGCAGTAGTGCAGCCAATGTAAGACCCAAGATCTTTTTCATGATTAAGTCCCCCCAAGAGTGATTGTAATCGCTTGCTCATTTCAGGCCGGTTGTAGCAATGCCCTCCAGGAAATGCTTTTGGAAGAGCAGAAAGATCGTCATAATCGGCACAAGCGACAGCACGGACATCGCCAGAAGCGCGCCCCAGTCGGATGATCCCGAGGGGTCATAGAGCGAACGTATGCCCAGTTGTACCGTGAACAGATTGATCCGGCTCAGATAGATCATCTGGCTGAAGAAGTCATCCCAGCTCCAGATGAACGTGAAGATCGCCGTAGTAATCAGCGCCGGAACCAGCAGCGGAATAATGATCCGGAAGTAGAGCTGGCCCTGTCCGCAGCCGTCAATGGTCGCACTCTCATCCAGCTCCTTCGGAATGCCGCGGATGAACTGGATCATCAGCAGAATGAAGAACGAATCATGCGCCAGCCATTTGGGAACGATCAGCGGCAGATATGTGTTCACCCACTCCAGCTTGCTGAAAATAATATATTGCGGAATCAGCAGGACATGATATGGCAGCATAATCGTCACCAGCATGCAGGCGAACAGTATACCTTTGAAGCGGAACTCCAGCCGGGCAAAGGCGTAAGCCGCCAGCGAACAGGTCAGAATATTGCCGATTACCGACAGCACTGAGATGGTAGCGGAATTAAGGAAGAAGCGGCTGAATGAAATTCCCTGAAGCCCCTTCCACCCGTTCACATAGTTCTCCAGCGTGAATGTTCCAGGCCACAGACCCGGCTGAGAGAAGATCAGCTCATTGGGCTTGAAGGAACTGGACAGCAGCCACAGCACCGGATACAGCATCAGCAGCCCGAACAGAATAATGACGCCATGCTTGCCGAGCCTGAAGATCGTTTTGGATTCAGCCATGAATTATCGCCCGTCCTTTCCGTCGCTATAGAACACCCAGAACCGGGAGGTTATGAACACGATCGAGGTGAACAGGCCGATAATGATCAGCATGATCCACGCCAGAGCGGCGGCATAGCCCATATCGAAGAAGGAGAAGCCTTTGAGATACAAATACAGCGTATAGAACAGAGTGGAGTTGACTGGACCGCCCCGCCCGTCCCCAATCACGTATCCCGGTGTGAAGACCTGGAAGGAATTAATGATCCCCATGACCAGGTTAAAAAAGATCACGGGTGACAGCATCGGCAGTGTAATCCGCGCGAATTGCCGCAGCTTCCCGGCTCCGTCCACCTGCGCCGCTTCGTACAGGTCAGCCGGAATCTGCTTGATTCCAGCCAGGAAGATGACCATCGCGGAGCCGAACTGCCAGATCGACAAGGTGACGATGGTGGAGAGAATGTAGCTGGGATGGGCGATCCAGGCCGGACCCTCGATCCCGAACCAGCCGAGGAAATGATTGACCAGCCCTTCCCCGTCAAAAATCTGACGCCAGACGATCGCGATCGCTACGCTTCCCCCGAGCAGGGAGGGAATGTAATAGACGGTCCGGTAGATGCCCAGCGCCCGGATGCCTTTGTTCAAGGCAACGGCGACCAAGAGGGCAAAGGCCATTTTCAGCGGAACCGAGAATAGCACATACCGGAAGGTTACCGACAGCGATTGGTAGAAATATTCGTCTGCTGTGAAGATGTGCCTGTAATTCGCCAGCCCCAGCCATTCCGGGGCATTCAGCAGGTTATACTTGGTCAGGGACAGATAGAGCGAACCCAGCATGGGACCCAGGGTCAGTCCGAAAAATCCGATCAGCCACGGGAGCAGGAACAGGTAAGCGGTGCCGCTCCTTCTCCACATAGCCGGTCTGTGTGCTGTCTTCATATGCGCCTCCTCCTCTTCATGGATATAGGCTCATTATAGGAAGAAGCGCCGCCTGCTTGAATGCTATTTCTTCGGCTGCTGGCTATTGAATTTTTCGGGTGGGTTCTGGCGGAAGTCCGACGGGGCGATGCCGTACATCTTTTTGAATCTTGCGCTGAAGTAGCTGGCATTCGAGAACCCGGTAAGCTCGGCAATGTCCCAGAGTCCAAGGGTTGTACTCACCAGCAGATGCGTGGCTTGGGCCATCCGGGTGCCGGTCAGATAGGCCATGAAGCTCCGGCCGACCTTGGCTTTGAACAGCTCCGAGAAATACGATGAATTGTAATTGAACCGCTGGGCGAGCTGGGTCAGGTTGAGATCATACATGTAATTGCTGTCGATATATTGTGTCGCCGTACGGATGACCGAATCCTCGGCATCTCCAGCCGCCTGCACCGCACGGTCCGCATGGTCTATAAGCTCCATGAGGAATTGTTCAGCCTTGTCTACCGAATCCAGTCTATGGACCATTTCGGGATACAGCCATAGCTGCTGGGCCTGCCCGCCCCGGTCTGCCGCAGCGCCAACCGCAGTATCCACAAGCAAATACAGCTGGAAGATCAGCTTCACCAGGCAGGACCGCGACTGGGCGAAGGCTGCCTGTAATTCACGCCTCACCGTCTGCCGGGTGGCGTCCCGCTCTCCCTGAAGCAGCAGGCGGCGCAAGGTCCGTGCCAGCTCATCGGTCAGAACGGGTTCCGGTTCTGCCCTTCCTGCGGCCAAGGGGATGGCCGCATTCTCCGAGAGATTCCAGGACAGCAACGATTCCAGATAGCCTTCCTTCCACTGGCTGAAGCCAAGCTTGAGTCCGCTATAGCCGATGACCGGCTCGTAGCCGAGATGTACGGTGACACATCCGGCCAGCTCCGCACTGAAGTGTGCCAGATCTGTTCCACCATCTTGCAGTATATAATGCACCAGCCCCGGATAATTCGGATCGCGGAATACAGAGCAAGGGCTGCCGTATCCGCCTGCGAATTCTCTGCCCAGCAGCTCAAACGGCAGACGCAGCATACCGGGCGTGCGCTCCGGCGCCTGCGGTGCATCCCCTGTCCGTTCGCGGAGTCCGGCTGTCACGAAGCGTACTTCGGCGAGATCCCACTCGCCCAGCTCGAACAGCGCGGCACGCTCCTTCAGCACAGCCGCCTGCTCCACCTCCTCTTTGACCAGCTGCACCAGGAAATGCTCCTTCATCTCCTTGTAATACTGGGACAGACGCCACTGGGCGAAGGCCTGCCGGTCCTGTTCACTACGCTCCCGGTCCAGCTCCTCCTTCACCTTCAGGAGTACCGCCGTCAGTTCATCCCCGGTCACCGGCTTCAGCAAATAATCACGCGCCTGATTGCGGACCGCCGCTCTGGCATACTGGAAATCCTCATAGCCGGTAATCACAATCAGCTTCAGCTCCGGGTAGAGCCTGCGGCAATCCTCAAGCACAGAGACGCCGTTCATGACAGGCATATTCATATCTGTGATCACAATGTCAACCGGCTCACGGGTCAGCCGTTCCATGGCTTCCAGCCCGTTGCCTGCCTCACCGGTTACGCTCATCCCGAGACCGGCAAAGTCCGCCTTGAGCCGCAGGCCCTGACGGATCTCCGGCTCATCATCCACGATCAATACGCGATACATCTTCATTCCTCCTCTGCAGGGGCAGGCTCAGCTCAATAGAGGTGCCCCGCTTGTCTTGATCCGAATCGATCCGGAAGCTGAACAAATCGCCGTAATAGAGCCAGCACCGGGCCAGCACATTGCGCAGTCCAATCTGATGCGTCCGGCTCTGCAGAAGCTGCTCCAGCTGCTGGCGCATATCCTGATGATGCAGCTGCCGCAGCAGCTCCGGGTCCATCCCGATGCCATTGTCAGCCACGGACAGAACCAGCCGTTCCCCGTCCTGTCTCACTATAATCCGCACCTTGGCATGCGCCTGGTGAATGAAGCTATATTTCACCGCATTCTCAATCAGCGGCTGAAGCAGGAACTTGACGATCTCCAGATCGTCAAGCGTCCCCTCCTCTTCCAGCCGCAGATCCAGACCCGGACCGAAGCGGATTTCCAGAATGGACATATAATAGCGGACATACCTTAACTCCTCGCGCAGCGGAATCAGATCCTCGCTGATGCGCAGCGAGAACCTGAGCATTTTGCCCAGCGAATCAATGACCGTAACGGTCTCCTTCGTCCGCTGCTGAATAGCCAGACTGCTCATCAGCTCCAGCGTATTGAACAGGAAATGCGGATTCATCTGCATCAGCAGCGCCTTATATTCCGCCTGCTGGCGCAGGAGCTTCTGTTCGAACTCGGTCCGGATCAGATGCCGCAGCTGCCGGACCATGTTACGGAAGGTATCGGTGGCATAATCGACCTCACTCCGTATCCTTCGCTCAGGCGGGGTCAGCCGCTCGGCCTGGGCGAAGTCCCCCTTCTGCACATGGCGCATAGCCGACACCAGGCGGGACAGCGGCTTGGTAATCCCGTAGGAGATCCAGTAAGCCAGTACAAAGGCGGCTATCAGCATAATCGAAGCGAATACAATGATACTTCTCTGAAGCTTGAACAGATTCGCATACAGGTCCCTCTCCGAGACAAAGCCCACCAGAAGCCAGTTGGTGATAGGCAGCTTTTTATAGACCAGAATATGAGAGGCACCCTGCTGATTCTCCAGGTAGCTCACCCCCTGCAAGGTCCGGCCTGACCTGACCCGGTCAACCTCCTTCGCCGCTTCCGGATAAGCGCTGTACTCCTCCTGGGACAGAATGGGGCTGCCTTGCTCATTCAGCAGGAAGATGGTACCGCTTTCACCCAGGTGTATGCGATTCAGCGGCTCCAGCAGAAAGTCCGCCTTAATATTTACCTTCATGACATTCTTGGCCAGCGAAGGCTCAAAGATCCCGATCGGCAGCAGCAGGCTCACCACCTCATATGGCTTGGCCCCCTTGATCTCCGCCTGATCGGTATGGGCCGGGACCCAATGATTGCTGTGTTCAATGAAATTGCGGTACCAGGCCTCCTGCCTGAAGGAGGTATCTGTAACCACCTGATTCTCGGCTCCGATCCGCAGCCCCTCCTCACGGTAGATGCTGACGGAGGAGACAATCGAATAATTGTTGGTCGTCTGCGTCAGGAATTTGCTCATAGTGATGTTTGCGAGCATCTTCTGTCCTTCGGTAGAAGCGGGATTCGTAAGCTGGGCATCCCATTTCTGGGTGATATCACTGTTATAGACCAGAGAGGACAAGTCGTAGCTCTGCTGCAATGCCATATTGATAAACGACCCGTACTCGTCCATTTTCTCCAGGGCAGAGGATTCAATATAAGAGCGGATAATCGAGCGTGACTGGCTGAACAGCAGCAGCGACATCGTGCCGAAGGACAGTACCAGCAGCACAACGAAGAATGCGATCAAACGGTTTTTCAACGAATAAAAGATAATTAGCCCTCCTTCTCCCTGCAGCTCTGTGGAGCTATGATTTGTCTCTAGTTGTAACGCAGATCAGAGAATCCGGCAAGTGGAAACGCTCTTATCGCATGGCAAAAATGTTGCGGCGGACGATTGACCGCTGGGCAGATTTATTCTACAATGAGTTCATAAACGCGCGTTTACATTAAAGGGGGTACATTATGCGAAGCGAGGATATTGCCAAGCTGGCCGGGGTTTCGCGAAGCACCGTATCCCGTGTGATCAACAACTATTCCAATGTCCCTGAAGAGACCCGGGCCAAGGTGCTGAAGGTGATTGAACAGCATCAGTACGAGCCGAACAGCTTCGCCCGGGCTCTGGCCGGCAAGAAGACCGACACGATCGGGCTGTTTGCCATCAGTATGAACGAGAAGGAGAACGCGACACGAATCTATCAGAATAATTATTTTGCCCCGTTCGTCGATGCTGTGGTAGATACGTCGAATGCCCGCGGCTGTTATGTTCTGATTCACACCGTCTATTCCCCCGACGACTTCCTGAAGGTCAAGCAGGCCTTCCTGCAGAAGCGGATTGACGGGGGCATCATTGTCGGCACCCAGAAGGATATCGAAATTGTCCGGGAAATGGTCGGTCTCAGCGCTCCGCTTGTGCTGATCGATTATGACATTTCGGAGATTATGTCCGAGCATCTGGACCGCAATCATCTCGCTATTGTGAATTCCAAGGATTATGAAGGTACGGTAGAAGCCATTGAGTACTTAATCGGCCTCGGCCATCAGGAGATCGGCATGATCTGCGGGCGGATGAATACTTATTCCGGGCGGGAGCGCTACATGGCTTACGAGGATACGCTGAAGCGCCATGGACTTGCCCTGCAGCAGGACTTCGTCCTTCAGGGCGATTTTCTCAAGGAGACTGCCTATCAGGAAGTGAAGAAGCTGCTGGAGTCCGGCGGACCGCTGCCCACAGCTTTCTTCTCCTCCAACGATGATATGGCTATTTCGGCCATGGAAGCATTCTCGGAGCACGGCATTTCCGTGCCGGAGGATATCTCCATTGCGGGCTTCGACGATGTGCAGCTTGCTGCGCGGATTCATCCCAAGCTGACCTCTGTCCGTCTGCCGATTTACGAAATGTCCAAAGCCGCTGTCGAGAAGGTCATTGAGCTATGTGATTCACAAACGCCGACCTTCAGCACCATCAGTTTCCCGGCGCGTCTGATCACCAGAGATTCCTGTCAGCCGCCGAAGAAGCCTTAAAGTTCTACAGCATATTGCACTTATATCCGGTTACAGAAAAATCCCTTGCCCCGAGGGAATTTTTTCTCCGTTTTGTAAACGCGCGTTCACAATCGAAAGGAGACTTGTCTCTCATGAAATTCGGAAATTTTGACGACACCCGCAAGGAGTATGTAATCAACACCCCCAAAACCCCTTACCCTTGGATTAACTACCTCGGCAACGAGCAGTTTTTCGGCCTGATCTCTAATACTGCCGGGGGTTATACCTTCTACCGCGATGCGCGGATGAGAAGACTTACCCGTTACCGGTATAACAATATTCCGCTGGATACCGGCGGCCGCTATTACTACCTGTACGATGGCGGGGACTTCTGGACCCCGGGCTGGATGCCGGTGAAGCGTGATCTCGACTTCTACGAATGCCGCCATGGCCTTGGCTACACTTCCATTACAGGCGAGCGCAACGGTATTTCTGTGAATCAGCTTGCTTTTGTACCGATGGGCCACAATGCGGAAGTCCACCGTTTGGTCGTTAAGAACACAGGCAATGTGAAGAAGAGCGTGAAGCTGTTCTCTTTTGCCGAGTTCTGTCTGTGGAATGCGAACGATGATATGACCAACTTCCAGCGTAACCTCAGCACCGGCGAAGTGGAAGTGAAGGATTCCGTCATCTATCACAAAACTGAATACCGCGAGCGCAGAAACCACTACGCCTTCTATTCTGTGAATAAGCAAATTGCCGGCTTCGATACGGACCGCGAATCCTTCGTGGGCATGTACAATGGTCTGGATGCTCCGCAGGCCGTCGCTGCCGGTGAAGCTTCGAACTCTATGGCCAGCGGCTGGTCGCCGATCGGCTCCCACGCTCTGGACATCACGCTGGAGCCGGGTGAAGAACAAAGCTTCATCTTCGTCCTTGGCTATATCGAGAATCCTGAAGATGAGAAATGGGAATCCCTGAACGTTATTAACAAGAAGCCTGCCCAGGCTGTAATCGACCAGTTCGCTACCGACGCCCAAGTAGATGCCGCCCTTGAGGTTCTGGCTGCGCACTGGGATAACCTGCTGTCCAAATACCAGATTCAGAGCGGGGACGACAAGCTGAACCGGATGGTGAACATCTGGAATCCGTACCAGTGTATGGTGACGTTCAACATGTCCCGTTCCGCTTCGTACTTCGAATCCGGGATTGGCCGCGGCATGGGCTTCCGCGACTCCAATCAGGATCTGCTCGGCTTCGTCCACCAGATTCCTGAGCGGGCCAGAGAACGTATTCTTGATATCGCCGCTACCCAGTTCCCTGACGGCAGCGCGTATCACCAGTACCAGCCGCTTACCAAGAAGGGCAACAATGAAGTCGGCTCCGGCTTCAATGATGATCCGCTCTGGCTGATCTCGGGTACAGCAGCGTATATTAAGGAGACCGGTGACTATTCGATTCTTGATGAGCAGGTTCCTTTTGACAGCAACCCGAATCACACCGCTACCCTGTTCGAGCACCTGAAGCTGAGCTTCGAGCATGTCACGAACAACCTCGGGCCTCACGGCCTGCCGCTGATCGGACGCGCGGACTGGAATGACTGTCTGAACCTGAACTGCTTCTCCACCGAGCCGGGCGAATCGTTCCAGACGACTGAGAATATCGCTGGCGGCGTGGCGGAATCGGTGTTCATCGCCGGCCTGTTCGTCTTCGTCGGACCGGACTATGCCGAGATCTGCCGCATGCGCGGGCTGGATGATGTAGCCGCTGACGCAGTTGCGAAGATCGAGAACATGAGTGCCATCACCCTGTCCCACGGCTTCGACGGCGACTGGTTCCTGCGTGCTTATGACCACTATGGCGACAAGATCGGCAGCAAGGAGAACGAGGAAGGCCAGATCTTCATCGAGCCGCAGGGCATGTGCGTCATGGCCGGTATCGGTGTGGAGAACGGTGAAGCGGCCCGCGCCCTGACTTCCGTGCAGGAACGTCTGGATACGGACTATGGTATCGTGCTGCAACAGCCGCCATACTCCAAGTATTATCTGAACCTGGGTGAAATCTCCACGTACCCTCCGGGCTACAAAGAGAACGCCGGGATCTTCTGCCATAACAACCCGTGGATCATGATTGCCGAGACGGTGCTTGGACATGGCGACAGAGCTTTTGACATCTACCGTAAAATCGCTCCGGCCTACCTGGAGGACATCAGCGAAGTGCATCGCATGGAGCCTTACGTATACTCGCAGATGATCGCCGGTAAAGATGCCGTCCGTCACGGCGAAGCCAAGAACTCCTGGCTGACAGGTACGGCTGCATGGAACTATGTAGCGATCACACAGTCTATCCTCGGGATTCAGGCGGACTTCGCCGGACTCAAGGTTGACCCTTGTATCCCTGCGGAGTGGGATGGCTTCGAGATTACCCGCGTCTTCCGCGGCGACACTTATGTGATCTCGATTCAGAATCCGAATCATGTGTCCAAAGGTGTAGCCAGCCTGACCCTCGACGGCGCTGCCGTGGAAGGCAACATCATCGCTCCTGTGGGCGACGGAGCGGTTCATCAGGTAGTAGTCACTCTCGGCTAATTATCTGTCACTCCTATAAAAGCATAACAACCCGGTTGCCCGCTTAAGCGGTGCAGCCGGGTTGTTTGTTTATGGACAGACGGCTGCCGGGGCAAGGTTTATGGTCAACGAATTCGGACAGGGCAGAATTTTTAGCTATTTTTTTCCAGATAGGCGCATAATGATTAAGACATGCCTTAATTCCGGAGATGTTGACTATGCGATCTTATCCAAGCTATGTTATTATTCTGCTGGCCAGCCTGCTGATTGCAACTGGAACCAACTTCTTCCTGGTCCCCTACAAAATCCTCGATGGAGGAATTATCGGCATCGCCCTCATTATCAATTATATTTCCGGCGCCAAGATCGGACTGTGCATTATGCTGTGCAGTCTGCCTATCTTCCTGCTGGCCTGGTTCCGTGAGCGGGAGATTTTCTACAAAAGCATCCTGGGTCTGCTGGCCTCCTCCTTGCTGATCGAGCTGCTCTTCCCGCTTCAGTACTACTTCCTCTACTATATTGAGCTGGGCTCCATCTCAAGCGCCATTATCGGCGGCTTCCTGATGGGCACCGGGCTCGGGCTGATGCTGCGGTTCAAAGCCAGTACAGGCGGAACAGATCTGCTGGCCAGATACATCCAGCATTACCTTCCGCTGAATGTCGGACTGATTATCTTCCTGACGGACTTCCTGATCATCGGTGCAGGCGGTTTGCTCATCTCCAAGGAGACTTTTTTCCATTCGATTCTGACGATTGTTTCAGGAGGGGTGGCTACGGGCTTATGCACGCTGGAAGAGTAGCTGCTAAGCCATAACCATCCCGTGAGCCTGATTTCTGCGCTGTTGCTGATAAAAACCCGGGATTTGCCGGATGCTAGGGAATAAAGGTTGTAATTTTCACACTTTCAGGCGACAATCGAATAGATAACATTCCCGGGGAGGATCAACGAAGTTGGATAGCACAAGCATTACTAACAATACTTCCACGCATGACATTGTCGACCTGTGCCTGCTGGCGGGCAAGATCATGCTGCAGAGCGGTGCAGAGACCTACCGTGTGGAGGATACGATGGGCCGGATGGCGGCGGTACTCGGCTTCCCCGGTGCGCATAGCTACGTCACGCCGACGGTCATTATGTTCACCACCAGCCGGACCGAGCCGGTCAAGCTGTTCCGGATTGCCGAACGGACGACAGACCTGCAAAAGGTATCCGAGGTCAATGACATCTCCCGGCGGCTGAGCGAACGCCAGCTGACAGCGGCCGAGGCGCTTGAGCGTCTTCACGTCGTCGATGATGCGGCACACGCTTACCCGGTATGGCTGCAGATTGTTGCCGCTGCGCTCACCGGAGCCTGCTTCACTGTAATGTTCAAGGGGAGCCTATGGGATGCGCTGCCGTCCCTGCTGATCTCCGGGACAGGCTTCGCTGCGGCAACTTATCTTCACCGTCTGGTGCAGATCCGTTTTTTCGCAGAATTCCTTGCCTCCTTTATTATCGGCCTGCTGGCCTTCTACTCCGTCAGGCTTGGCGTTGGACTGGAGATGGACAAGATTATCATCGGCTGCGTCATGCCGCTTGTACCGGGGCTGCTCATCACCAATGCGGTGCGTGACCTGATGGCAGGCCATCTGGTATCCGGCATCTCCAAGGGGGCCGACGCCTTTCTGACCGCATTTGCCATCGGGACCGGGATCGGGCTGGTCCTGTCGATTTTTTAACACCTATGTGAAAGAGGTCGTCCTTCCATGATTTTGCAACTAATAACCAGTTTCATTGCTGCCTCCACCTTCTGCATTCTATTCAATGCACCGGTGCGGGCGCTGCTGCAATGCGGCTTCGCCGGAATGATCGGCTGGATGCTGTACCTGTTGCTGGATTACAGTTCCGATACCGTAGTCGCTACCTTCGGAGCTACCGTTGTGGTCGGGCTGATCAGCCAGTTTTTTGCGCGTTCCTTCAAGATGCCGGTTATCATCTTCAGTGTCGGCGGCATTATTCCGCTCGTGCCGGGCGGCCTTGCTTATGATGCCATGCGGAGGTTCGTGGAGAACGACAATAACCACGGCATCCAGTATGGGGTGCAGGCGCTTCTGTTGTCCGGAGCGATTGCGGCCGGTCTGGTCTTGAGCGAGGTGCTCGGACAGATGTTCATGCGCATCAAGTGGAAACGGCCTTGACGTCCTTTCAGGGACGGCACCCGTTTCAGCGAGACATAGAAGGATAAATTATCGTGTGAAACCTATAATTTCTTATATTTCAAAAAAAGCGCCTAGCGATAGCAGCGGCTGCCTCCGCAGATGAGCCGGAAGCTTCAGCAACTAGAGAAAGCCCGCTTGCCGGAAGGGATGATCCCTGCGGCAAGCGGGCTTTTCATATCTGAACTTAATCCTCCCAGATTGAGGTTTCGAGCTGATCGACGAACCGCCGCAGCCTGCCCGCCACCTTCAGATTAATCGCCCCGTTCTGGTACATCTCCTGTACGGTGTTCCGCTGCTCCTGAATCGCCTGCAGCTTCAGCTCCAGCTTCTCATCGTCCAGCACACCGTCCTCGGTCCAGCCGTCTCTCTGCTCCAGCCGGGATTCCAGCCGTTCGTACTTGTCGATGACCTTCTGTGACGCGAGCCGGTTCTCATCACTCATTCCCGCACTAACGGCGGATACCGCCGCCTGGCACATGGCGATCTTCGCCGTCCGCGCGCTTTCGGCATTCTGCAAGGCGAGCCGTCCTTCTGCCCCGCTGAGCTTACCTGAGAACAGTCCGGAGAACAGGCGCTGAATTTCTGTAAAAGAGAATTTGATCTGCGTATCCAGCCGTTTGCACAGCAGAGATTCCGTATGATCCAGCAGCTCCTCCATTTTCACGGCAACCGGCTCTGGTATCGCCCCGTTCTCCATGATCCGCCGCAGCTCTGTGCGTTCGGCTTCAAGCGCGCTCTTGCGCGCCTCCACTCCCAGCCGGAGGAACTGCTCATGGGCCGGATCATAATCCGTTCTCGCCGCACACAGTCTGTCAACCTTGTCTGTGAATTCCAGCAGCACGGGCTGCGTTGAGCGCTCCGGGCTCTCTGCGACCAGGCTTCGCAGCATCGACATCCCGGCATCAATGACCACATTTCTGGCCACCAGCTCCCTATTCCCGTGGCCGCCCCCGGCGGTCTGGACCACAGTCTCTTCACTGTCCGCAAGCAGCGGAAGGAAGATGCTGGCGATAACCAGCGACATCAGAATTACACCTGCCGCCAGCGCAATAATGAGATCCCGCTCCGGAAAAGGCGTCACCCCGTCACCCAGCACCAAGGGAATCGAGAAGGCACCTGCAAGGGTTACAGCCCCCCGCACTCCCGAGATCGAAGTAATAATCTGTGACTTCAGCGGAGCCTTGTCTGCCTTAAGGCGCTTGCTCTCCCATAAGGAATACGCATAGACCCACAGAAAGCGCAGCACAATCAGCAGCGCTGTAATCGCCAGGACATAACCGGCAACCTTGAAGTTATTCAGCGTCTGATCCCGGTAAATGACCTCAACTACATCCGGAACGGATACGCCTAGAATGAGGAACACCAGCCCGTTCAGCACCAGCAGCAGCACAGACCAGGTGCTGGCGGATACAAGCTGAAGCTTATATTGCGGGGAGACCGCCCGGTCCTTCTCAATGGCGTACATGACACCGCCCGCCACAACGGCCAGGATGCCCGAGACCCCGATCTCTTCGCTAATCAGATAGATAATGAACGGTGTAAGGATCTGCAGCAGCACATGGATCGTCACATCCTCCATGCCGAACCTGCGGATGAATACGCTCAGCCGGATCAGCAGGAATGACAGCACCGCACCGAGCAGCAGTCCGCCTGCGGCAATCATCACAAAGCTGAGCGAGGCCTTGGGCAGAGAGAACACTCCGGTAACCATGGCCGCAATCGCAAATTTGAACGCGACCAGGCCGGAGGCATCGTTCATCAGCGATTCTCCTTCGAGAATCCGGTGAATACTTTTGGGCAGATGAACCCTTCCAGCCAGCGCGCTTACCGCAACAGCATCGGTAGGAGACAGAATGGCGGCCAGTGCGAAGGATGCGGCCAGCGGAATTGAAGGGATCATCCAGTTAATCGCATAGCCTGCTACAAATACCGTGACAAACACCAGTCCCAGCGCCAGCAGCAGAATAGGCGCCCTAAGGTTCCACAGCTCCCCACGCGGCGTCCGCCGCCCGTCATTGAACAGCAGCGGAGCGATGAATAATACAAAAAACAGCTCAGGCTCGAAGTGCATATGTATGCCTGTCGGAATGAGTGCGGCAATGATTCCAAGTCCGATCTGAATCAGGGGAACCGGGACGAACGGAATGAAGCGGTTCAAGATATTCGATACGGCGATTAGTCCAAGCATTAACAGCACAGCCAGAAAAGTCTCCAAGCCCATCATCTCCCCGTCTGATTCTAAAGTATAGTATCGCGATGCCCCGGCGAACGTCAATAAACGGAAGGCACAGCGGAATGACAACCCTCCGCCCGTACCTTCCGTTATCCTATAAGTTACAGCTTCCGCCGCCGGTTCGCAGTAAACAGCAACGCTAAGCCGCCTGCCTTGTTATGTTATCGTTTCACCAGCAACTGTATGCCTATATTCCACGGGTCCCTTAGCGTCGTAATCCCGCCTTCTTCTTCCACAAGGTATCCGGCACGCTTCACACGTTCGGCCACTTCTTGCACATCACGGGTATCCGGCAGCAGCAAGGTGAAATAATCGATGCCTGCCGCATTGGCGGGAGCCGCCGGAGCCCCCTGTCCAGCCCAGGTATTCAACCCCATATGATGATGATACCCTCCTGCCGAGATGAACAGGGCCGCATCGCCGTAATGGGCAGTCACCGCGAATCCAAGGGCATCCACGTAGAATTTCTTGGCCTCCGCCAGATCGCCAACATGGAAGTGAACATGACCGATTACAGTGCCCGCAGGCAGCCCGGTCCAGCTCATGCCTTCGGAGGCAGCCAGCAGGCCGTCCACATCCACCGGATCTGTGGTCATGACCACATTGCCTGTTGCTTCATACTTCCAGGTATCACGGGGCCGGTCGCGGTACAGCTCGATTCCGTTATGATCAGGGTCCTCAATGTACAGGGCTTCACTGACCAGATGATCACCCTGGCCTACGGATATCCCGGAGTCGATCAGATTGCGCAGCACCAGTCCAAGAGCAGGACGGTCCGGCAGCAGAATTGCAAAATGATACAGTCCGGCTGCCGAGTTCCGGCGCAGCACCTGAGCCTGCTCAATCTCCCGCAGAACAAGCAGCACCTGCTGGCCGTCCGCCGTCAGCTCTGCCACGCGCCCTTGTTGCCGCAGGATCTTCAGTCCGATCACATTCTGATAAAAGCTGAGCGAGCGCTCCAAATTACTTACCCGGATCTGTACAAGTCCGATTTCCAGTGCTTGCGGTAATATAGCTGTTGCTGTCATAGGAATCCCTCCTGAAATGAATCATATCACACATAATAACGGTTAGTTTTTACTATTCCTACCCTGTCCATGCAAAGGTAACTTCAATTTCCGTTGCACATTAACTTACTTAAGTATAGTTGCGATCTATATGTTTGTCAATTACTTTTACAACACGTTTCATGCCCTACAAAAAAAGCCCAGCCAACAGGCCAGACTTCCGGAGCAGTCATTCCAGATATTCAGGTTCACCCAGCAGCTCTATCGATACATCCTGTGCAGTAATTCTTAGTTCACCCGGCGGGGAAGCCATCAGCACACGAAGCTCGAATCCCTGCTCTACAGCATAGATCTCATCATACAGCCAATATTTCTGCTCAAGCGGCTCCGGCAAGCGTAGTCCCGTCACACCGCTGAACGTCAGCCTAATCTCACACTGGTAATGCATCGCCCCGCTGCAGTCCAGCATCATCTCAAGCACATCTTCTGCAGGCATCGCATAGGAGATTACGCTCGCATCATGCAGACTCTTCTCGACTAACTCTACAGCATTGACCGGGAGTTCATGCTTAATAGCTTCATAGCCATTGCGGTATTCCCTGAAGATCGCCTGCATCCGTTCATCATATTCCTTGCCCCACTGCAACGCCTTTGCCTTGAACTCAGGAGCCGGATAGGTGGAATTTATCGTTCCGTCATGTATTGAAGCATGGAAGTAAGCGGGAAGGTATTTCAGCAGGTCTACTTTCATATAGTCCAGGAAATCCCCGGCCCGCTCCTCATAGCTGATCCCCTCCGCCGCATGCCAGGCCACATCCTCCACCCAGTCCTGCTCTGACTCCGGGAATACCATGAACCCGCGCACCTGCATTTCTTCATACCAGGGTACAGTGAAAAATTTCATTCCGGCGCTTCCTCCACTCTGCCTGTAGCAACCCTTATTTACCGGTTACCGGTCAGCTTCTCTCCCAGGTATACCCTGTGCTCCTGCGAAGCCGTCTGAATCCAGACCGACACTTGCTGCTTGTTGAACAGGAATTCGTTATCTATTCTGAGATAAGGGAGCTTCATCCCCTTAAAAGGTCCGTCATTGCGCAACACTGCATTTTCTGCCTTCATAATATTCTTGACCTGATCTTCGCTCAGACGCAGGAACTGTGCAGTCTCTGCAAGTGTCATCAAAGGGTGGTCCGTATCTTGCGTTCCACTCTGCACTCCGGCAGGTGTCTGCATCTCATCCCTCGCTGTAAGCCGATCGCCGATCACAAAGCTGCCCGCCACCACACACAGGCCCAGAATCAGGGCAGCTCCCAGGATGGTATATTGATTCTTCATGTACAGCATCTCCTTACTATTACTCCCCTGTCACCTATGTGTCAGTCTAAACCATAGTATTTGAAGTGTAAAGTTAACGCTAAGCAGCTCCCCCGTCAAAAAAGCGGCCCCGCCGGGAACCGGCAGGGCCAAAGTCTATTGTAAGGGGGTCATGTGTCTACTATAAGGAGTGAAGCTTAAAGCCAGATGAAAAGTACATAAAGGTTTAATGAAAATGAATAGAATACACGCTGGAAAAAGAAAAACCCTGCCGAATCACGGCGGGGTCTTCCACAAATGGTTCCACTGGGGGGTGGAGAACTTCACTATACTCCCTGAACCTTAAAAAGACATAAAGCAGGGCTGAAATTTTCCTTAAATTTACTGACATCAGATTGCTGTCTCAAGCGACCGGAATCTGATGTACGATCTGATCCAGGGTGACCTCCTGCAGCACATTCTCCATCGCCTTCTGCGCCAGGGAGAACACTGGAACAATCGCTCCTGCAATGTTCTTGCCTACCGGACACTCCGGGTTCGGATGCTCATGGACAGAGAAGAGGGAATCCTCCTCCACGGCATTCACCGCCTTATAGATCTCCAGCAGCGTAATCTCAGCTGCACTGCGGGCCAGCTTCGCTCCGGCCACACCGGGCCGGACCTCTACCAGTCCCGCCTTATTCAGCATACCCGTAAGGCGGCGGATCACCACCGGGTTCGTATTCACGCTCCCGGCGATCCATTCGGAGGTGCTTTTGCCGTCTTTGTTGCTGTCGATTAAGGTTAGAATATGAATAGCTACCGCAAACCGCGTGCTGATGTTCATGACAATCACTCCTTCACACTGGCCGGAATGCTTCCGCCAGATGCAACTATAATAGTTACATTTAGAGCAATTGTCAATCCTGTACGGAGTTTGCAGTCAACAGAACACTACTCACTGTCATACGCCTGCAAAGCCACCGGCAGAGCCTGAATCACCACATTGCCTACCGCCGGAAGGGGCAGCAGCACTGCGCTGATGATCTCCTCACGGGTCGCGCCGAGCGCTTTGGCATGCTTGACATGGAAGGGCAGTCCGCTCTCCAGCCTAACCGCCGCAAGTACGGAAATATAGGCAATCTCTTCGGTTTTGGCATCCAGGCTGCTTGCGGCATCCAGCTTCTTTACAATTTCTCCCAGGGCCTTTTGCTGCTCCGGCGCTTCCTTCATAAACGTCATGAAGGCTTGACTGACTTGAGGTACATTGTCCACTTTAATTAACCCTCCGATTCTGGAAAAAAATCCTTGCATTCCATATCATAACATCATCTTTAGTATGAGGGTTTCCTGCGTAATGCATACATTACAACTGTAAAATATTCCTATATATCTTCACGCACTGGTCAGAATAATCGGCTTGCCCTTGGTGACCACAATCGTATGTTCATACTGGGCCACGCGGCTGTTGTCAGCAACGCTGAGTGTCCAGCCATCCGCCTGCTGCTCTACAAAATCAGCGCCTGTGGACAGAAACGGCTCGATGGTAATAACCTGGCCTTCTTTCAGCACTGTCGTCACACGCGGATTATAAAAGGGCAGAATCTCAAACGGCTTCTCATGCAAAGACTTGCCGATGCCGTGGCTGCACAGGTTACGCACTACTTTATAGCCGCGCTTCCGTGCTTCCGACTCCATAACCCGGCCGATCTCGTTCACCTTCATTCCCGCCCGGAGGTGATTAATCACGCTCATCATGGTCTCTTCCGTGCTCCGGCAGAGGTGGACCAGCTTCTCATTGTACGGAGGCAGTTGAAACGATACCCCGGCATCGCCATAATAACCGTTCAGCTCGGCGGATACATCAATATTGATCAGGTCCCCGGCCTGAATCACACGTTGTCCCGGAATTCCATGTGCCACCTCTTCATTGACACTGATACAGGTGGTGCCAGGGAAGTTATAGGTTACCTTTGGAGCAGATTTTGCGCCAAAATGGTTCAGAATCTTCGCCCCCACTTCATCCAGCTCCGCTGTCGTCATTCCGGGAACTACACTTTTCTTCATCTCCGCAATGGTATGGCCTACCACTGCACCCGCTGCTTTCAGTCCCTGCATATCCTGGAGCGTCTCGCTCGTCATTCCGGCTCACATTCCTCTCGTTATCCAAGCTTCACCTTGAGTATGTATCCTACAAGTATAACAGCCTTGTTACGCAGAGTGAAATCTACGGTACGCCGCCTGCCGTTCAGCGGCTAAGGGCCTGCCAAGATAAATGTCAAAAAACCGGCCCCTGCGTTTGCAAGGACCGGTTAGCGCGGCGATTTCAATATTAAGCAATGCTCCCGCTGCTTTACATTTTAGCGGATGGCACCTACGGCCTTCATCCAGGCTTCGGCGATTAACGCATGTCCCGCCGGGGAAGGATGCACGCCATCCCCGGCCCAGAAGGCCGGCTCGGCCTTGACGGATGCCGCTGCGAACAGGCCGTCCAGCGGCACCAGCACCGCGCCGTATTCACGGGCCAGTTCACGGACCACATGGATTTTGGGGTCCAGATCCTGACGCCAGCCCTTGCGGTCTTCCGGCACCGGCAATACGAACGGCTCCACCAGCACCAGCTTGGCATCCAGATGCTGCTTGGTCCGTTCAATCAGATCGCGATACGAAGACTCGAATTCAGCCGCTGTAGTCTCCTGACCGGAATCATACCGCCGCCAGGTATCATTCACTCCAATATAAATAGACACCCAGGTTGGCTTCAGCGCAAGACAATCCCGCTCCCAGCGCTCCTGCAGATCGACCGCGCGGTTGCCGCTGATCCCGCGGTTCAGGAATGTAAGGTTCTGCTCTGCATACTGCAGTCCAAGCCGGGCGCCCGCCATCAGCGCGTAACCTACACCCAGCGATGAAGCATCGGCGTAATTGCGTCCGCAATCCGTGATACTATCCCCCTGGAACAGGATGATATCGTTCTTTTGAAATGGCATGCCTGAAATCCTCCTATGAAAACATCTGTATTATATAAACATGATCATTATAGCAAATTGACTTTCCTGCGGACACGTTTTCATTGAAAATTATTCCTTCTATTTAAATTAGAAATCCCCCTTAGGCTGCCGTAGGACAGCCCCGGGGGGATCTTAGGATAGACGATTAATACGCCAGGCTGAACAAGCCATGGATATGAGTCAAGTAACGGATATTGCTCGCTTCCTTCATCAGCGTAGCCGGCAGGCCCTTCAGCGGAGTGGAGTTGCCGCCGACAATGGCTACCCCGTCTTTGCGTCCCAGGCTGGCGAGTGTGCCGGAATTGACCGGGCTGAAGGCTTCCTGCGGTTGATCATGAAGATAAGCGAACAGATTGTAACCAATCAGTTCACCCATCTGCCAGGCGATCTGTGCCGTTGGCGGATAAGGACGTCCATCCGGCGCGAAGACAACGGCGCTGTCGCCGGCTACAAATACATTCGGATGTGAAGTGGACTGCAGGAACTCATTCACCGTGGCCCGGCCGCGGTTGACCTCAAGACCGGATTCACCAACCAGCGGATTACCCTGCACGCCGCCTGTCCAGACGAAGGTGTTCGCCACAATCTGCTGCCCGTCCTTCAGATCAATAATGTTGTCAGTCACCTTTGTAACCGGAAGGCCGGTCAGGAACTGAACCCCGCGCTTCTCGAGGCTGGCCGTAGCACGTTCAATCAGATGATCCGGCAGGACAGGGAGAATCTTTGGACCCGCTTCAACGAGCAGCAGCTTGATCTCCGCAGGATTCACTCCGTACTGCTTAGTCAGCTTAGGCAGGATGTCAGCAATTTCGCCCACCAGCTCCACGCCGGTCAGTCCGCCGCCGCCGATCAGAATCGTGGCATCCGCCGCGTTGCGTGTTTTGGAGTAGTCACGAATCCGGTCTTCAATATGCCGGCGAATCCGGAGCGCATCCGCTGCTGATTTCAGCACCATGCTGTACTCTTCAAGTCCCGGAATCCCAAAATACGCTGTTGTGCTGCCCAGACCGACCACGAGAGCATCATAGGTCAGCATGACGCCGTCCGAGAGAATAACCTGCTTGTTCTCTGCGGAGAACGAATTGACCTTGGCAATTCTCAAATCAATATCTTTACCGGCGAACAGCTTCGCCAGCGGCATGGCCACGGCCTGTTCAGACGCACTGCCCGCTGCAAGCCGGTGCAATTCCGTAATAATCTGATGTGTCGGATATTGATTGACTACTGTAATTTTGGCTTCTGCTTTGCTCATATATTGGCGTACGGTTAAGGCACTCAGCAGACCGCCGTAGCCTGCGCCCAGAATCACGATATGTTTTGACATGATTATTCCTCCATCATTAAGTAGTACGGGCTTATTTGCCCGATTGACGTTCACCGCTGACCTGCAGATAGGCATTCATGAACCGGAGCGCCTTCTGTACCTGCGGGTCCTTGATCATCTTCATCATGCCGAATACGCTGATCGTCTCGCTGCTTGCATCCGCGCGGTCTTTCGCTTCAATGGCAGTGGCCGCCAGATTCTTGGCAGAGTCCACCACAGGTCCTGCTATTTCCTTGATCGCACCAACTGTATCATTCTTCAGTACTTCATCCGTGGCTACGGACTGCACAAACTCTAGTGATTTGGATAATACACTGACCATTTGTGTGATCTGCGGCAGCTGCTCTACCAGAACCATCAGAGATTGCTGAACCTCCGGCTTCATAAGCTCTTTCAGCACATCCTCTCTGGGAAGGGCTGCTTCTGGTATTTCTTGTTCAGGCATAGTTTGGGTAACCGTTTCTGACATATCGAAGTCTCCTTTTACAAATGATATTTTTGCACAATGATATCCAAGTGAAACTATGTGACTATTATAACACTCTATTTGTTATTATTGTCACAATCTTTTTGGTTTTTCAGTATTTTTTTGTGATTTTAATCACTATCAAAGGAAACTCATCGAATCCAGCCGTTTGTTCAGGATAAATTTTCAATTTATTATGTATTTATTCATTGACGTATACTGAGAGTCGTGATATCTTAAGCAAGTAACTAAATGTAAGTTTATTAATTAATATTAGCAATTGATTTTAACTAAGCAGCATACATATGTAGATGGAGGTAATTATTTATGAGTACTTTTTCCGAATTGGTGCAGTCCCGCAGATCCGCTAATAATTTCGTGGAAGGTGTGACCATCCCGCAGAGCGAACTTGAAGAGATGTTCTCCCTGGCCCGCCTGGCTCCCTCGGCTTATAATCTTCAGCACGCACATTACAAGGTAATCAGTGATAACACGGTGAAGGAAGCGATCCGCAGTAACGCGTACGGTCAATACAAGATTCACACCGCGTCTGCTGTTATTGTGGTGCTGGGGGACAAGAATGCCTACCTGCAGGCTCCTGAAATCTATAGCGGGCTTAAGCTGCTGGGAGCGATGAGCGAGGATGCTTATGAGCAAACCATTCAATCCATTAATGCTGCTTATACCGGTAACGATGCGTTCCAGCGGGATGAAGCGATCCGCAATGCTTCGCTGTCGGCGATGCAGTTCATGCTGATTGCCAAGGATAAGGGCTGGGATACCTGCCCGATGATCGGCTTCGATCCGGAGGCTGTGAAGGCTACCCTCGGTCTCGCTGACCATTTGGTTCCGGTGATGCTGATTACCATCGGCAAGGATAACCAGCACAAGATCAGACCGCGCGGCTACCGCAAGCCGGTGAATGAGTTTGTTGAATTTATCTGATCGCAAAAAGGGTCCTCCGGCTAATAAACCGGAAGACCCTTAGCTATACCATCATGCCGTATTCTTAATCCCATACTCACCGGGCATACTGCAAAATCGCCACAGCCGCACGCTCCTGCCGCTCCACATCCGTACTGTGCAAGGCCGCTTTAAGGATAGCCAGTGCATGCGCTACCGTAGCTTCATCCACTTGAACCGAAGGGGAACCGGCGGTACTCCCGCCTTCACCAGCCTGATTCCCGAGCCACAGATCGATTCGGGCTGTGGGCAGCACTCCTGAATAGGCAGTTATTCTGCTGTCAGATGCAAGCAGCTCTGTTACAGCCGGATGAACCCCAGTGCGGGGCAGACTCTTCAGCCAGGTGACGCCGCGCCGGTGGGCCGTACTATCCTCTGTGCCGCTGTGCCGGGTATCATAGAAATAATCGCCAAGATCCCCGAGATATACCCACTCTTCATCGGCAATCAGCACATAATCTCCATCCTGCATCGCATTGACGAAGATATCCAGGGTATTCGCTGCACTTTCCAGCTCCTGCCCGTGATAGCTGGCAGCAGCCAGCTTACGAATAATCTCTTCTCTGCTGTTATGCTCCAGATCACCCACGCCGGGATAGCCTGCACATATATAATTATTCTCCAAAAAGGACTTCAGCAGCCCGCTGCCGATTTCGTCAAGCTTCATTCCATACAAGCTCATTTCCGTGTCCTTTCCCTCCTGGCAAGACTGCCGGAGTGTACGAAGCATTGAAACCATCCTTTCCATTATACAGCAAAGGCTAAGGGATTTGAATGCAGCAGATTCTAAGCAAACCGCAGAATAAGAGCGCTTACAAGACCATTCCCATAACAGGAAGTGCAAATTTAAAAATTTCGGCTTTTTACTATTTCAGGCACTGACGATATAATTCAGGTATCAGCTCAAGGAAATACACACTGCAATAAGAGCATAGGCCAGGGCAGCATCTCCGGCAGCTAATCTTAAGCAGCGCTACTCCTTGTGACTGAGACTATATCTTTGATCCTGGCATTCCTGCCTTTTAAATCTCGATCCCTGCGCGAAACGGTATGAGCTTCTTAAAGCTCACAGGCTACACCATCCAATCCTATCGTGGCAAGAGGATCAGTTAGAGCAGTATGAATGTGCAGGATAGGCAAAATTCACTGCCGCCTCGGACGATTTCTACCCGGCTGAGTACAAAGGATAGGATAAGGAGTCTGAGACTAACATGGGTATAGTGGTAACAATATAAACCTCTATTGTTGATGTACTGATCAACAATAGAGGTTTATATGTGTTTGCACAGTCTTACCGCCGCTCTAGGTTAACGCAGGCCTTCAGCCACTTTTAGCAGCATCTCTCTGGTGACTTCAGCCGATCCGGTTCCTACCTCATGCATTATATTTCTCTCCTCGTTCTCCCGCAGCTCAATCCAGCGGATGTAAGCATAATAGCCATTGCTGTTATTCTCATATGCTTGGTGAATCTCCACATACAAGGCCTCCTCAGAACCTACCTTCAGATGCTCAACCTTTGTATCCGCCCAAACATCAGACATAAGCTGTGCCCAAGGAGTGAGCGGGGAATAGGTAACGGAGATGAAATCATTCTCTCCCTTAGGACCTTGATATACCAGCTGAGGACTTACCGTCCCGGCCAACTGGTTGGGTACGTTGAAGCTCTTGATCCAGGCATAATGCGCACCGGGCTTCAGCCGTTTGGTTAGAACATTGGTGTATTTTTTAATCCAGGAATCATCGGTAATGCCCACCGTACTGTCTGATCTTCCTTCGGCAAAATGATATCCTTCCGGCAATCTGCCCGGCACGCTCAGCTCACCAGCGACAGGCTCTATAGCCTTCCTCCAGCTCTCGATATCCTTGAATATCTGCGGACGGTTAATCATACGGAGCTCTTTCATTCCGTTTGGCCTGGCAATTAACAGCATAGCCGATTCATTCACTCCAAGCTGAGACTGAATATCCGCAATCATCCGCCGGGTATTGTTGGCAAAGGCTGCCGATTCATTCCCTTCCTGCTGAATGTTCACTTCCAGCCTGGTGGCTCCATAGGTAACCTGCCATAGCCGCTCCGCACCATAGACCACGCCGCCGAATAGCATCAGTCCGCAGAGTACCAGGGCGATCCTCGCTGTCCCGCGCACGCGCACGGGCCTCCCGGTAACAGTATTTCCTCTCTGCTGCGGCTGATGGAATTGCTCAAAGCTCGCTGCTAACCGCTGCTCTAGCGGCTCCGGTATCGTTGTATGTTGTTTATACCTGTTGAACTTCTGTTTCAGTTGACTTTCGGCAGACATGTCCATTCCCCCTTCATCTCCTCTTCCTCCGTAAAAGCCGCTTGCTGCCGCAGCTTACGCAGCGCCTTGTGATGCCTCGACTTCGCAGTGCCCAGCGGTATGTCCAGGGCCGAGGCAATCTCGTCATAGCTGCATTCCCCATAGTAACGCAGGACAATTACGCTACGGAGCTTAGGCGGCAGTCCGCTGACCAGCTGCATCAGCTCTCCCTGCTGTTCCTGGACCAGAAGCTGCGCGTCCGCCCCCGGATATAGATTCTCAGCTGCATGCTCCCGGCTGCGGTTCATGAGCCGCAGCCTGCGCCAGCTCCTCCGCTTCCAATTGCTGCATTGTCTCACAATCATTCCGTTCAACCATGCCCCGAATGGCCGCTTGCCATCATACTTCGACAGACTGCGGAACAGCTCGATGTAGATTTCATTGACTACATCGGCCACATCCGCCTGCCGGTTCACCAGCAGACAGACCGTCCCGTATACCTGCTGCCTAATATTGTTATGTAGTAAGGTGAATGCTTCTTTATCTCCATTGCCCAGCCTTTGCAGACAATCCCGAAGCTCTTCTTCTGTCATCTTCCTCTCCCCTCTCTATCTTGCTTACACTCTATATTGGTCCGCTACAGGCGGAAGGTTCCCTTGCTAGGCAATTTATTACATCCTGACATATCAAAAACCGGCTGCCCATGAGTTTCGTCATGTGCAACCGGTGATTCTGCTGCCGCCGGAACCTGCCCGGCTATGCGTTAAACAGATTATAAGGGCTCATTCCCCCATATCAGATTGCCGGAGAGGTAAGCCGGAAGCTTGGCCCAATCCGCAGGAGCTGTGCCCGCTGCATTGAAGGAATAATCATCGGACTGGTTATAATTGGTCCAGTCCACCTTGGAGGCCCGCATCTGGATATCGATGCTGGCTCCCGGAGCAAGCGAGCCTGCTGCTGCTGTGAAGCCCAGCTCCAGATAATGATCCGCTCCACCTAAGGCTGACGGAAGCTTCACGAACGTTCCGGTCACATTGGCGCTTCCCGCCTGCGACCAGTCACAGAAGAAATTCTGAGCCTGCTCGCCGTCACTGGTGTAATAATATCTGAGCTTCACATCAGCGAGCGAGACCGCCGCCGTGCCGGTATTCACCAGCTTAATCCGCGGGCTGAGGGCATTGACAGCAGCAGCCGTGCTGCTATTGAACATCTGGACCTTCAGACCGCCATCCACGGGTGCAGTCGTATCGGCTATTGTAACCGCCAGGGTCTTCGCAGCTCCAGCGCTGAACTGGAAGCTCAGCGTGGTTGTTCCCACAGGCTGTGCTACCAGATAGGCCTTGTGGATCGTCACTGCCGAACCAGCGACCGTGTAATCCGTTCCGGCGGTTAACGCCGCCGGGCCATTTTTAATAGAAGCTAAAGTATTTCCGTTCAAGGTCATCGTCACTTCGATATCGCTCTGATTCCCTGTCTTCTTATCGAAGCTGGCTGTGATCGGTGTTATCGCAGAATCATTGGCCGTTGATGTCGTATCTGCCACCGTAACCGTTAAAGTCTTCGCAGCTCCGGCACTGAAATGGAAGCTCAGCGTGGTTGTTCCCACAGCCCGGGCTGCCAGATAAGACTTGTGAATCGTCACTGTGGAACCACTCACCGTATAATCTGTTCCGGCGGTTAATGCAGTTAAGCCATTGGTGATGGAAGACAGGGTATTTCCGTTCAAGGTCATCGTCACTTCAATGTCGCTCTGATTCCCTGTCTTCTTATCGAAGCTGGCTGTGACCGGTGTAATTACAGAGCCTGCCGCCGGAGGATTTACGGGATCAGCATATAAAGTTCCGCGTCCGTTGGTCCCCAGATACACCCGTCCATAGATCCGCGGATCACCTGTAATCGCCATATTAATTCTGGCATACTGATGATTATCATCATTAATCCGCACCCAGCTGGCTCCGGCGTCATCCGAACGGAAGACTCCTCTTACCCCGTCAATCTGGGCAACGGTATAGAGTGCCATATAATTCTCTCCCGGTGCGGCCTTGCCGAATCCGATCAGGTCCGCTTCTTCGACGTTGCTCAACTTCGTGAAGCTGGCACCTGAATTGGTAGAATGCCATATGCCATACTTATCCTGCTCATGTCCGCCGGCGAACCAGATATCTCCTTCAACGCCTGGCATCGCCTTAAGACTGACCTGTGCCTGGCTGGGCTGCAGGCCGTTCACGTTATTGGCAGGCAATCCGGTGGCCGCCGTAGCAGTGAAGGTAGCTCCGCTATCCGTACTGACATAGAGCTTGCCCTCATAGAAGCCATAGAATTTATTCGGATTCACCCGGTCCGAGGCAATCTTCGCTCCGGCAGGTACGCCGCTGCTTGCGGTCCAAGCATTGCCCCCGGTCTTGGAATAAAAGACCCCGATATCTGAGGTGCTCCACAGCAGCGCATTGCCGCTCGCCGATACAGCAATCTGGCCCTGGCCTACCGTGGTGCTGCCGTTTCTGGAGGGTTCCGCATTGGGCATATACCAGTTCTTGCCGTTGTCATTCGAAATCCCAATCGACTTGCTGTTCGGATACTTCTCTTTGTCCGCACCGCCGACACGGACGACATAGGCCGGGTCCAGCTCCGCATAATCAATGCCGGTGGTAGAAGCCCAGGAAGGACTGGTCTGGAACTTGACCGGTGCCGCTGTTAGATCTTCATACCGGAAGCCGGACACATCGCCAAGCGCGGTAATCAGGTGGGCACCCGCTGGCGGGCTGATCAGCCCGAGCACTGCGGTCTCTTCTACTCCTTTTGCCATCACGGATATCTTGACTTTGCCGCCGGTGTCCCAGTCTCCGAGGTTATTCGTACCGTAGATCGTAGCACCCGTGCCGTACATCATCCGGTCCGAGTTGAACGGGTCAATCTCAAGGTCCCCCATCATCCAGCCCAGCTTCGGCGCAGGATCAAGTGATGTCGATGAGAGTCCATGATCAAGCCACGGAGCCGCCGTGATGTCCATCTCGAACTTATAATTGCGTTCCGGGTAGAAGCCCCAATCCCAGATCCGGCTCCAGGTCTCCCCGCCGTCCTTACTGCGGAAGATCACCTCATCCGGCCACCAGGCATTGAGACTGGCGACCATAAGTGTATTCGGATGCTGGGCATCCAGCGCAAGTCCCCCGAAGCCGTAGAAGTTGTCGGCGCCTGTGGACGGGCTGATATTTTTCCAGATCCCGCTGGTTGTGTTATATTTCCACACCTCGCCCTTGCGTCCGTCATACGGCCCGACCCCGTCACTGTAGGTAAGGTACAGATCGCCGGTAGCGGACAGTTCCCCATGATGCGGAAGCAGGCCTACGGGCTGGCCGGGCAGTGCAGACCAGGTGGCTCCTCCGTCCGTGCTGTGGAACACACTTTTCGCGGTATCCGCTACGCCGACATAGATACTCTGGGTGGCTTGTCCCGCTGAACCTGTGCTTTTATCAAAAGTAATCCAGGACAAGCCCACGATATCACTCTGATACTCATTCGCCGGATTCTGGACATACGTCCCTACATTAGTGAAGGAGGTAACCTTGGACCAGGTCACGCCGGAGTCCACACTCTTCCACAGACCGTTGCCGCTCCGCGCCCCGAAGAACAGGATGCTGTTCTTATTCGGGTCAATCACCAGCCGTTCCCCGGCGGAACGTCCCGGCATATTGCCTCCAACCTTGAACGGAAGCGGCGTGGACTGCCAGGTATCTCCCCGGTCGCTGGAACGCATAATCTGACCATTGCCATCCCAGGAGTTCGTGTAGGTTCCGGTTGCCATATACACCTTGTCCGGGTCAACCGGATCGGTCGCCAGCGCATCTACACCGTTCTTGTTCCAGTCCGCCCAGCCGACGGTATCCGTCAGCGGAATCCAGCTCCCGTCCGCCTCATTCCAGCGGTATGCCCCGCCGATATCCGTCCGTGCATAGATCAGATCCGGCTCCGTCTGGTTGAAAATAATCCCCGGCACAAAACCGCCGCCCGCACCGGTAACCACACTGTTCCAGTTATAATCTTCACTGGCTGCGGCCTGGGTTACTGCGGGAGAAACGGTCAACAAAGAGCCTGACATCGCTGCCAGCAGGACGAGTATTCCTAGTCTTCGGGTACGTTTTCGACTCATGATCCTTACCTCCCCAAGCATACTTTGGTAACGCTTCCATTATAGAGCGGATTTCGCCCGTGCTGTGAGAGAAAATGGTTGATTATGCGGGAATTTTGTCAGCAATTAGCGCACCATTTTCACACTTGGCGAAATTGGGGATTAGGGTACTGTGTAATTGAAAAAACCTCGCAATCATTAGTCGCAAGGTGAATGGCGAGTTAACTCTCTGCAGGGGGCGGCAGCACAATCGGCTGATAACCTAGCGCAGAATCCACAATCTCCTCCGGCGTAAGCTCCGGCTCATGCCAGAAAATCAAATCACTCACGCCGGGATGAGCCACATTGCTCGCTACGATCTCCAGCCATTGGTCCAACTCCGCCTCCGTTCCTTCGGCGTTGACTATTTTGGTTACGAGTTCGATTAGTTGTTGTCGGGATAGGGACATTTCGGGAGCCTCCTTTGGTGTGTTAAATATCCATTTCAGCACGTTGTGACTATTGCACATCATCTTATTTGGGTCGGTATGGTAGTTTACCACCACTTCCACACCTAATGCGGCAACAAGGAAATCATTCGTCAGTTTGGTAGATAACAATAGGTTTGATAGTGCATCATAGAAGGGCTGGTTACGTTCATTAAGTATATCGTCTAAGTAATCTAAATGTTGCGTATTGATTGCAATACTTGTTAGATAGATTCCTTCTTCCTAAGCGGCTGCCAGCAGTCCCTGAATCATGTGGGTTTTCAAATCTTCATATTCCCAATTTCTTATTGATTCGATATGATTGATGGCAGGTGCAAAACCCTTGTCTCGCACAATTCTCAGCAACTTATCCGGGGCAATGAGGTCTCTAGAATATAGGACTATATTGAAATTAGCAGCTATTAGGATCACCTCGCTCCATAAATCTGTATTAGTCAAATTAAATGGGCCTGCTGGAGTAGCAGTTTATCATGATCGGTTAACTGCAGCTTAATTCCAGACAGCATTTTGTTAGAGAAATAAAAACCAATATTCTCTCCCACTTGTACAATCTCGTCAGGTTGACTTGCATTCAATAGGCAATAGATGCTGTTGTCTTTATAAGCCACTGTTAACTCGCCTCTCTCCTCAACAAGAAAGTCATCACCCATCCTTTCCACTGATGTTAAAGATAAAGCGGGAAGCCCGGAGGTGCTTACCTGCGGATAATTTACAAACTTATCTGAGAATGAGTCAACAAAAAATGTCAACTCATTAGGGAGCAAAACTTCTTCACTTGTATAAGTTTCCCTGCTTTTATCAAAGTAAATAATGAGAGGTTCAGCTTCATCATAAAAACACCATACCAGTCTCCCGTAATAATCCTTCACCTTATCATAGTCAAATACTATTTTCACCAAAATAAATCTATCTGATATTTTCTCCAGACTAAAGTAGCTTCTTTCTATACGTGCCCTCTTCCATAGTTTTTCTAGTCTTAATTGTATCTTCATTCCCTCCTCCTGGTTCCCTATATACATTACAGATAATCAAGCGCCAATACAGTTCCTGCAATATCCAGCTTGTAGCCTCTTTAGTATGATACCCGCATGTAATGCAACCTTGCAGGTCCGGGTGAAATGAAATGATGTTAAAGAGTTATAACCCCTCTGCGCTTTATAAAACTGCTCTATCCAATCATCGTATTTGTCCATGGTATTTATCTCCTTACTTATTTTTCAAAACATAAAGAGGGGGATTTTGGCACGATTTTAGTTAATATCGATATCCATGTCAGCTTGTATCATACTTGAAAATGAAATAACTCTCTGGCAAAAGTATATAGAAGGAATCTCACCATTCTCTATGCGTATTGATACAACCAACTTATAATTCAGATTTAGTTCTTCTTTCATCTTAATCAAAGTATTTTCTTTGCTCTCAAAAATGTCTAGTATCTTCTCCATCTGCAAATTAACATCATATGTCTCACTGTACCCGATACTGTAGAACCAACAAGTTTCTCCGCGCGATAACTCACTGGCTCTAGTAGAAAGCTTATCCCCTTTTAAATAATGTCCCTCTTCATCCAGCCCAAAAATTGTTGATACAAGTTTAGGGTCAAAGCTTTCACCTGAAATTATGAACTCGATATTCACATTCGTTTTTTGCAATTTTATTTCAAAATGACTATAGATATTCTCATCATCGATTGGCTGTATATATTCAAAATAGTTCTGTTCAAATAATCTTTTCACAACAAATTCAATTTCCTCTTTACTCACATTTTTTACTAAAACCAGATCAGGTTCTATGGAATAGTATCCATATGTTAGTGTTGCTAATTCGTAGTCCTGCTGAAGCCTTGCCATATTGTTAAATGATAAAGACCACATGGAGTGTTTAGGCTCACACGTGGTCTAACCCATTTTTTATCCTAGATGAACACTAATCAATCGGCCATGGCTCAATAGTTTTCACTGCACTTAACGGAATTAGCAGGCGTGTATCATCATGATCTTCCTCGGGCATGATAACGATAGTGTTATTGAATGAGTAAAAATTAAGATACATCCCTATTACATGTAAATTATCGAGAAATGTTATCTTAATATATTTATCTAAATAACCCTGCATAAATATTTCTTTTTCCTCCATTATAATCCTCCTATCAATAAATTAACTTTCGTCTCAAATATGCACAAAATAATGCAAATCTTGCTCCTACAAAAATTGATATAAATCAATAGAGCCAGGGACCTATAGTTTTTATTGCAGTCATAGGAATCAAAAGACGAGCATTCCCATGTCCGTTCTCAGGTACTAAAACCACAACATTGGTAGAATAGCAATAATCAACGTACGTTCCCGTCACATATAAGTTATCAAGAAATGTGATTTTAATAACTTTATTTATGTAACCACTCATAAATATATCGTTGTTATCCATTAAACCCCTCCTTCTAAATAATTGTTGGTTTTCTATCACTAAAAAAGTATATCCCTTCATTTGTCCAAATTTGAACATCATATCTAAAAGGTTTATCTCCAAAATAATTGTACAATTCAGAATTAAGATTAATAATATCCGTAAGTTCGTATTCAACATTATAAAATGTTAAATCATATATAACAACGTTTGCTTTTTGGTCCTCTATTCCGTATTTTATAGCTGTAAATGCACTACTTAGTTTAAACTTCCTACCTTCAGGAAAAGCTGTTTTTAATTCAACCTTATAATACCCTTCAACTTTAAAATCATACTGCTTAGATTCTCCCTTTGCCTCTGGATTTAAATAAACATCCTTACCCATCTCTAACAACAAATCAACGACATACCTTTCATGTTTTTGTAGATTTTTTTTATCCTTACTTCTCTCATAGGTTAGTGATCCTCTACATACTATTGTATTATCAGGATGATAATCTGAGAACGTAATCCCGAAAAATTCAAGCGCGAGATTACCATCAACTCTCATTTTAACATTACCACTTGGATCATTAAACATAAGAGGGTTATTTTCTACATACGTATACAAATTCAAACTCAGCGGATTATCAATCTGCCCCTCAACAGTATCCTCATTCAAAAACCGCCCCATACTCGGATCATAATAGCGCGCCCGCAGGTAATAGAGCCCAGTCTCCTCGTCATAAATTTCACCGGCATACTTGAAGGAGTTCGAGATTTCTTCCTTCTGACTGGTGATGTTGCCCCATTCATCGTACACATAGTTATTCACAATCTTACCCGTGGTATCTACGATCTGCACCACATCGCCATGTCCATTATATAGGTAGTAATAATCCTTGCCTGTCTTCTGTTCCTTCTTCACCAGTACCCGGTCGCCGCGTACGTAATTGGACTGTTCCGAGGCTCCGTTGCCGCTCTTCACTTCCGAGATAACTTCACCGTTGAAATTGTAGTTGTACTCTGTTTTCTTGGCACCGGTCGCTTTGGCTACACGCAGACCATTGGCATAGTAAGCGAACTCAGTCTTCTGTGTTCCCTTGGTCAGTCCGGTCAGTGTATTCTCCAAATCGTACTGATAGCTGGTCTCCGTTGATTCTGCACTCAGCGTGGCGCTGCTTTCCAGGGTCAAGCGGTTTCCGCGCACATCATAAGTATAGGCGTCACGCGCCCCATTAGATTGGTTGAGGGTCAGCAGACGGTTCAGTGCATCGTAGGTATAGGCGGTCACCCGTTCATCCTCATTTAGCCGCTTCTCAGTTACCTTTATGATGTTGCCGTTGTTGTCATAACCATAGTCGAACTTCGACAGGACCACACCGCTCTTCTCGTTCGTTACCGTTTCAACCCAGTTCAGGGCTTTGTTGTACGTATATCTCGTGACCAGACGGCTTCCATCTGCCAGCGTCGGATACGTGATTGATTCCACCAGTCCATTCGGATAATACCGATACTCTGCATTCGCTGAAGCTGCTCCATTAAGAGCAGACGCACCATTGGTCTGTACCTTCAACAACCGACTCCGATCATACTGGAAGTTGGTAGAGAACGACAGGTTTGCATCCTTAACCTGTGTATATCGGCCCATACGGTCCAGGGTGTTCGTGATATTCGCGTTGTGAACGGCTCCGTTCCAGTTCACTTCTTCATATATAGCCCGGATACGGTTCAGGCTGTCATTCCATTGTGTATGTGTCGCTTTTACCGGTCCGCCATTTTTTTCGGTGACGGTATCCCAGATGCTGCTGCCACTAATGCGGAACTTTGTCTCCAGACTTTGCTGAGCTACTGTTCCAGCGCCTGCCAATTTCACTGATTTAGGTTGTCCCCACTCATCATAGTCATAAGTAAACGACGTCCCATTCCGGTCGGTACGGGTAGCAAGCTGTCCGAGTTCATTATATGTCAGGCTTTCCCTTTGAGAAGAGGGGTCCTCTTTCATCGTCATTTGACTCAGCCCGTTGAATCCTTTGCTGAAAATCTTCTGGGCTACGCCTCCCAACGCCTGGATCGACGCCTCCTTAATCTGTCCGGTCCCGTCATAGGTGTACTGGGTGGTCTGGTTAAGCGCATCTTTAACGGATGTTAACCGTCCCAGCGCATCATACCGATAGGAAGTGGTCACTCCTTCATTGTTCCGGCTTCGGTTCGCATCGGTGTACGCCGTGATATTCCCGTCCAGATCGTATTGATAGTCTTCAGTCAGGGGCTGTGTATTCTGAGGCCAGTCTTTATACGTCACTTGCTGGGTTACATGACCTAATGGGTCATACTGCTGATGAATATAATTAAGATTTCCGCTGCCATCGGCTGGAACTAGGTAGCTGACATCCTGACGGGCCTTCAACTGGTACTCTGCGATCATGCGATTGCCGAAGGCATCCTTAGATTCATTTGGACGGCCCCAGGCATCATAGCCAACGGTCACGATATTTCCTTCCGGGTCCATCATGTATACCGGACGTCCTTGATCGTCATAATGATACTGCTTCATGACCGATACTGCACCAAAGGCATCCCAGTTACTTTCTAGAATAGGCAGTCCCAGCCCATTGTAATACGTTTCTCCGCTCGTGAACGACTGCTTGCCGGTCGCCACTTCGGTCAGTTTGGTGCTGGTTCCTACCCGCAGGGTCGGGGTACCTGCATTGAACGCATCCAGTCCGTCTGGACTATAGTACATGTAGCTGTATTCTTCAGTCCGGGTGTAGCGGCTACCATTACCGTTCAACGCTTCGGGATAAGTAATCTTGGTGGGACGACCAAGCGGATCATATTCATAGGATGTTACACGGTCCAATCCATCTGTCATCTTCCTCAGCAACCCGGTTCCCAGGTCATAGCTCATCTTGGTGATGACTTCTTGCCTGTCTCCACCGCCGGGATTCTGCATTTGACGCTGTTCGGTCGGATACGCATTTTTGCTTTCCGGCCCGTATCGGGTGATGACAGTAGCGACACACTGCCCATTGGCCCAGGTTTCAGCTTGTACCACTACAACCTTGCTGGAGTCGTAGCTATAGCTGTAGCGGGTTTCTTCCCCCATGGCATTGACGCTCTGTGCTGGACGCCCGTCTCCAGTGTAAGTATACGTCTCGCTGCGCGGTGCAACATCGGATACATTCTGATACCACGTCTTGGCACGGATAAATTGATAATTAGGCTCATAGTCATACGTAGTGGTGTAATGCTCTTTGACGGCTGCGTTGTTCAACTGTTCCCAGGTTAGCGGTGATGTCTCCTTGTGAACAGAGCCCCACTCATTGTAAACCGTTTCAGTGTACAGGTGATTCGCCGTTTGCTCACTGTCGCCTACTCCGTAATCGGATAGAGTTGTCTTTACCGGCCGATGGATAAAGGTAGGATCGAACGCAGTGTTATTGACTACTTTCTTTTCTCCATTCGGTGCTTGAGTCTCGGTCCGCAGTAGCTTGTTATCTTTATCGAATACTCTTAGCGCTGTCGTTCCATTGCTTGCTGAGTCACTGATCTGGATGACACTGGTGCTGTATTGATAACCGTCAGGGAGATGACCCGGCCATTGGGTGAAATGTTCCCCCGTATAATCTTTCCAATAGGTGTATTTATACTGGTTATAGGCTTTGAGTCCAGTATGATCGCTCCGGGAATTAATACGGAATTCTTCTACCGAATCTTCATAAGGAAGATTGCGTACGACTTTGTCGTAGCTATATTCTGAGCTTGAATTCGGAAATTGAATCTTCTTTAAGAGTGCATAGTAATTCTTGTTCTCATAGTTGCGGTTAATGCCCTGCGGATTGTATCTGGCCAACTCGTGCTGATAGTCAAAATAGATTTTATCCCCCTTTTGATTGGTCACCTTTTGCAGAAAGGGTACATAAGTTTGAAGTTCGTTGACTTTAATCGCTTGCCGGCCCTTGGTTAGCATGACTGATTCACTGGGACGTCCGTTCTCGTCGAATACTTGAATACTTACATTTTCCCCATTAAAATTGCTGTTCATCAGGTTATCTTCGTAGGTAAACTTCACTTCTCTACCTACGGAATCCACAATGGAGGAGAGCTGCCAAGAGTTCGGTCCTTCATATTTGAAGGTAATGGTATTGCCGAACCGGTCTTTGATCCCGAGTAACTTCCCATCGCGGTCGAAGTACTCTTTTCTTTTGTCGGCATATTCAATATAGTGCTTGGAGCCAATTTTACCGTTGCTGAATTCATTCTCCCAAACCGAGGTTTCCCAGATGTAGCGCTTGTCCTTGCCCTCATAATTTATCAGTTGGGTGTAGCTCGACAGTCCACCCCCATCACCGACAGGGTAGACACTACCGTTGCCATCGTGATAGTAATAGTTATAATCCCCAATCTTCTGAATGTACGGGAACTGGAAGGACCAGCCTGCTCCCAGAACAGACGAATTATATAGGCTAGTTGTCACATCGTAGCTGTTGAAGTTAGGATTATAGTCGCTGGACGTATAGAAGGCCATGGCTTCGTTGGAGCTATACCTTATTCCAATATCCAGATCCAGGCCGTCTCTTCCCGGCAGATGAATCTGATTCTGCTTCCAGCTCAGGGAGCCAGTAACGGGGTCCACGAATTCTCCCGCATTGTAACGGTCTCCATATTGAGGCTTGCCGGTCTGATTAATTTGAGCCTGCAACCGGTTTTTGGTGACGTTGTCCACATCATTATCAAAGGCTCTCATGCTCACAGCCGCAAAGCTTAAACTGTTCTTGGACACTTCCAGCGAATTATATACCTCTGAAGTTACACTTGCCGGACTCCAATCCTGTGCCTCTTCTTGATATACCTGAGAGGTTACGTTTCGCTTCAATTGAAGTGAGGAAGAAGCTGTGAATAAGGCTGGGTTGTTGTAGATGGTCTCCCAATCATAACCGGACTCTTGCTTCCAATCCCATACCTCGGGCAGATTCCAATCCGGATGGTCTTGAAACAACAGGTTCATCCAGTAAAATTCCAGCCTGGTAGCCCCCCGCAGGTCCAACTCCTTGATCACTTCGATGGATAAGTTCTTATCGGACGCCTTGGAGATATTCGCATCGGATAATCCCCGCTGCATGGAAGCTCCGTTAGCCGGTAGAAGACCTTGCTTTTCCAGCGTTTTCGCTTTTAGCTTCAGAATCTCAAGTTGGGTCGGGTCTGCCGATTCATAGGTATCTGCTACAACAGAGTTTTGGCGCAACGCCGTATCTGTGCCCTCAGCCAACGAATCATCATCAAACTGTGGCAGATCGAGAGGTGTCGGTTCCACAACCTCCTGAGTGGTCAATGGTTGACCATTATCTACAGGCTTCTGGGGATTCCTCATACTGTCCCATGGGTCGATGTCTTGTGTCTGTCCGGATTTCTGTTCTATCACTGCTTTGCTAGTTTGCGCAAACATAGGCTCATCTGGCAATATTAAAACAAAACACAGCAAGAACAATATAATTTTTTTAGATAAATCTGATATTTTCATTAGTAACTCTCCTAATCTTCGCTTTAAATAAATTTAGTTATAATGCTTCTTTCTTAATCAGTGATCCATTTCTGTCATATTTAAATGCTACAATCTTCCCATTATTCAGCAGCACATATTGAAGCCTGCCGTTAGCATCATAGAAGTAGCGTATTTGATTTTGACTCGGTATATCTATTTTCCATGCCGCTGGATTTGCAACTCTTTTCAAAGAAACTTGATCAACATCCAAATAAGCTCTCTCTTCTCCCCCTACCGCAAAACGTATTCGTATGTAACTGGTCTGATAGTTAGGAGTAATTAAAACTGAATGATAATGCCATTTCCATCCGCCGTTATTCATACTCCTCTCATACTCGGTAACAACACTATCATTGCTATCCACTTCAATAATTGTTATTTCCGCCCTTCCTTCTGGTAAGGTATACCTCATAAAGGCACTCATATCATAAGAATATCCACTACTAACTGGAATAGGATCTGACAGCGCATAAACAAAGGATTGCGGATCTCCCGTCCCACTGTACATTCTTAAATGGGAGGTCCCTTCAATAGGCTCATAACCTGGTTTTGAGACACTGGATTGACTACTCGTTCCATTTCTCCATGCTGATTCCCAAAAATCCGGTAGATTATTGTTATTCAGATCATCTTCGAAGCTCTCGTTAATTTCAATAGAATCAATATTGACCTTATCGATATCTAAATAGGCTTTTTCTTCTCCGCCTACTTCAAAGCGGATTTGTATGTATTCTGTATTGTCCTTGGGGGCTAGATATATGGTAATATCATGCCATTGCCATCCGCCGTTAGAGAAGGAACGATTGGATTCATATACAATATTCTTATAGCGGTCAGTTTCGATGATCGTTATGCTTGCTCTTCCAACAGGGAGAGTATATCTCATAAAAGCATTAATTTTGTACAAATGGTCTTTTTCGATAGTAACCGGATTCGATAAAGCATACATATATGAATTCTTATCTCCACTACCATTGTATAATCTGAAATGATATTTTCCTTCAATGGGTTCGAAACTTTCTTTTGAAGCGCTGGAGCCGACGCTAGTTCCATTTCTCCAAACGGTTTCCCAAAAATCAGGAAGGTTATTGTTGTTCTGATCCTGTTCAAACCCTCCATTGATATTCTCATTAATGGGATAAGCATAAGCATGACTAGCACCTAAAGTTAATAAAAATAGAAATATCAAGAAGATCCTTCTCAAAGAAAAACACACTCCTATCTAGAATTAAGTATTAAATAATAACTGTTCCCTAATCAATATATTTGATTAATCTCCACCTTTGCGAGCTTGTTCCGTTATCCTCATATATTTGGAGGGGCGTACCGTTTTCATTATTTCCATTTGTAATATCAAGCAATTTATTACTGTTTACATTGATGAAACTAATTGATCCATCTGCATTCTCTTTGAATTTCCACTGTTGAGCGGTTGTACCGTTCTCCGTCCAAATTTGAATAGCAGAACCATTAGTTGTACCTCCACCATTCACATCCAGTGCCTTGCCGCTAATCACATTGATTAACTTATAGTTATTGCCCCCAGTATCATAGACTCTCCATCTTTGGGATGCGGTGTCGTTACGGGTCCATATCTGAATAGGAGTACCGTCAGTAGTATTTCCCCCTGTCACATCCAAGGCTTTTCCATTACCAGCATTTAATATTTTGTATTCTGCTCCATTACTAATCGTTTTAATGAGTCTCCACTTCTGAGCAGTTGTTCCGTTAGAGGCCCATATCTGTACTGGGGTTCCATTCGCTGTATCACCATTTGCAACATCGAGAGCTTTATCGCTATGTATATTTATTAGTTCAAATGAACCGTCCCCTTGTTCAACTACACGCCATACCTGAGCTGCGGTTCCATTATCGTTCCATATCTGAACCCTTGTCCCGTTGGAAGTTTCTCCACCTGCTACATCTAGTGCCTTCCCACTATTAACATTGATCACCTTAAAAGAGTTGTTTTCTGCATAACATAGCAACCATCGCTGTGCATCTGTCCCGTTATCTGTTTCAATTTGAATTTTGGTCCCGTTCACAGTATTTCCAGCGTACACATCTAGTGCTTTATTGCTATTCACATTCAACAGTTTGTATTCAGATGGTTTACAATTTAGATTTTTCCTTCCAATTAAATTGCCGTTGTTATCATACTGAAAATTCATATACTTCTCTTCTGATATTCGTATTAGATTTAACCCACCTGTTCTGGAATAGGTGTATTTCATTGCTATGGCAGTCTGAGAGTTAATAAATAAAGCAAATACTAAAAAAACTAATGCAATTTTTTTCATAAGTTATCTCCCCATCCATTGAATTGTGCAATTGTGATCACCCCTTACTTCCTAATTTCATCTATAATCAAAGCTAGCCGAATCAAGATAGAACGTCCCCGCCCCAGAATCTCCTGCAGATCTGATTAGAAAATATACATTTGCGAATACAGCTTTACTTGGGATGACCCCCTCATTCGTCAGTAACACATACTTTCCATTCGCTTCAGTGGTGTCTTTAATACTGCTGGAGACGAATGACCCATCCATAGCATAAAAGTCAATATACATCTGCACTCTGGATTGATTCAACATGCTAATATTAATTTTCCCTGTAACCATGTAAGACTTATCAGGAATTACACGTAGAGTCTGAGAGATGCCAACAAATTGATTAACCGGAATCCCGAATCCCCTGACTTCCACTGACTTTTGATCATGAAATGCCTCTAGTGTACCTATCACCGTTGATTTCTTCGTTAAATTTCCGTTCAGATCATATTTGTAAAATGTATTATAAGTCTGGGTTCCTTGTACAAGCGTCTGATTAAGCAAACGTCCCGCTGCCGAATAAGAATTAGTAGTTACACCCTTAGCCGGACTATTCTCAACCAACCGTATTTCATCCTCTACTCCTAAAGGCTTATGAATGGTCCAGTTCAGCGGTGTTTCTGACCCATAATTACTTACTTCAAAGTCAGCGTTATCCAATAAGTTGGAACTATAACTGAATCTCATATCATCTATATAAATACTTGCTGCCCCGCCTCCATTAGTCGCACGTATGATAGCGTAGATACGAGCGTAATCAGCATTAGAAGGTACTGATCCAGTATTAGATATTGTGATATATCCTCCTTGAGTGATGGCAGGCAATTCTACGATATTCGCATCAATAAATGCACCTGAGCCTGTAAAAAAATCTGCATACAGCTGTACTTTGGCATTGCTGATACGATCCACCTTTAATCTGCCGCTCATCGTATACTTTTTAGCAGGTACAACTTTTAACATCTGGCTTATTCCAACATACTCATTAGCTTTTATATTAGATGCATCGATTTGCTGAACGGTATTCCCGTAGCTTTCCGAAACTAATCTGTAGGTAGGGTTATCATTCCCGTAACTGGGCAACCACCCGCTTCCTAAGCCGTTAGAACCAGGTGCTTCGAAGTTCCCGTTGTTAAATAGATTGGGTTCATTCGTATAATGAAAATTCAAAGAGTCCACATACATGCTTCCTGAACCATTGTTCCCTGTCCCTCGAATGATTACGTATATAACAGCATAAGTGGTATCCTTAGGAATTTGACCTGTATCAGATAATGTCATATATATGCCATTGGTCGGTTTAGCATATTCGAGAATAGTCGTCCCCGTATAATTTCCAGAGGAGCTCATAAAATCAATATAGATTTGCGCCTTGGCATTCGCTAGACTTTCTATTAACAATGCACCACTTGCTTGGAATGACTTCCCCGAATCGACCTTGATTTTTTGCAAGATACCCGCATATCCATTAACCGGGAGAGACGAGACTTTGATTTTCTGGGCTCTGGCTCCACTTAACGAAGGATAAGCAACGGAACTAAATGTTGGGTTATAAGAGTTCGTATAATCCCAGTCGTTTGAGTTGGCAAGCGTGTTTGAAAAATTCTCATAGTCTGAATTAACAATTAGATTAGTATCATTAGTATACTGAAAAGAAATATTGTCCGTAATAAAAGCACCAGAATTGACAGCAGCACTAGAACGAATCAAAGCATAAATCACAACCGTTGTAGCTCCCTCAGGAACACTACCATTTCCTCCTAAAGTAACGAATTGTCCAGTACCCTGAGCAGGCAATTCATAAATCTTACTATCTACAAAAGCGCCGGAATTAAAAAAATCTGCGTATAATTGCACTTTAGCATTGGAGATGCTTTCAATATAAAATCGCCCGTTCATATTATACCGTTGCCCGGGTTTCACCGATAAGGTTTGGCTTACTCCAGCAAAATGATTTACCGGTATATTGCTAATGGAGACCTTCTGTGCTTTGCTTCCTCCAGAAACCTTCGAGCTGGTCACCTCGAAACTCCCTATCCCATGTGAGACCCAGTTATCAGCTATGCTACTACCATTAGTAGTTACTTCAAAACCAGAGTTATTAATTAAATTGCCTTTCCCCATGCTTGCATCCGCCGTAATATATTCAGAATTAAAGATACCAACTAAATTAAAGACTAGACTTAAGGCAAGAGAATATATTATTTTCTTTTTTATCCTGAAGCTCATAGAAATGTCTCGCTCCTTATTCCCGCCTATTTTCATTTTTAATCAATTAGCACCAGATAAATAATCCCACACATACCAAGAGTCATCGGTAGTAATTACTATTGCTTCCAGACGGCTATCCCCGTCAATGTCTGCTAGCCGGTATAATTTTGAACCGACACCACCAAACTCCACAATCCAAGGTGCATAGCCTGTAAAGCTGGTTCCAGTTGATGATGCTACATACCAATTTCCGCTATTAATAATCACAGCATCCGCTTTTCCATCGCCATTCACATCGTCCAGAAGCTGATCTGCTGAACCAACGCCATGGCCTTCTATCCACTTTTTGTACCCTTCGAAGCCCCTGCCATTGGATAATGCTATGTGCCAAGAACCTTCCTGCTCGTAAAATACAACGGCATCTGCTTTTCTATCCCCATTTACATCTGCCAGGAACTCTTTGGAAGCTCCTACACCGTATCCTTCAACCCATCTACTGTAGGCCTGAAATCCTTGACCTGACGAAAGTGATACATACCAGCTTCCGCTATTTTCGATAACTGCATCTGCTTTGCCGTCTCCATTCACATCTGCCAGAAATAAGCCACTGGCCCCAACTCCATGCCCAGCCACCCATAATTTATAACCTTCAAACCCACTGCCATTAGACAATGCCACATACCAGCTTCCGTAATTCACGATAACCGCATCCGCTTTCCCATCTCCGTTCACATCCGCTAACAGTTGAGCATCCGATCCCACTCCATGGCCGGTAATCCATCTCTGGAACCCCTTAATTCCTTGACCATTCGACAGAGAGACATACCATGTTCCTGTATCCTTAAAAAAGAGAACCGCATCCGCCTTCCCATCACCGTTCACGTCAGATGTAAATTGGGTGTGAACCTCTGATCCACCTTCCAGTGTCCAATCCTTATTCTTCAGAAAGCTGTAACCATTAGATAAAGATACGCTCCATTTCATACCATCCTCACTATATTGAACAACGTCAGTATTGTGATCCCCATTGATATCAGCTAGCCAATAAGTGTTTTGCCCCACAGCACCTTCTATTGACCATTTGGTATATGCTTTAAAGTAACTACCTCCTGATAAGGCTACATACGTATTCCCGTAATTTATTATTACAGCATCTGCTTTGCCATCTCCGTTCACATCAGCCAGAAGCTGATCCGCTGAACCAACACCATAGCCTTCTATCCACTTTTTGTACCCTTCGAACCCCTTTCCATTGGATAACGCTATGTACCAAGAACCCTCTTGCTCGTAGAAAACAGCGGCATCCATCTTGCTATCCCCATTTACATCAGCTAAGAACTCTTTGGTAGCTCCTACACCATATCCTTCAATCCATCTGCTGTAGGCCTGAAATCCTTGACCTGACGAAAGTGATACATATCAGATTCCGCTATTTTCGATAACTGCATCTGCTTTGCCGTCTCCATTCACATCTGCCAGAAATAAGCCACTGGCCCCAACTCCATGGCCGGAGACCCATAATTTATAGCCTTCAAAACCGCTCCCACTGGACAATGCCACGTACCAGCTTCCGTAATTCACGATAACTGCATCCGCTTTACCATCTCCGTTCACATCCGCTAACAGTTGAGCATCCGATCCCACTCCATGGCCGGTAATCCATCTCTGGAACCCCTTAATTCCTTGACCATTCGACAGAGAGACATACCATGTTCCTGTATCCTTAAAAAAGAGAACCGCATCCGCCTTCCCATCACCGTTCACATCATTGATAAAACGAGTATTGGAGCCAAGACCGTTTCCCAACTGCCACTGTGTCAGGCTTCTCGCCACCGACTTTCGGCTTACCATGTTACCATTCAAGTCGTATTTGTTTCTGACAACTGCATTAAGGGTTTGAGTCTCCGTTAATTTTCCAGTCGGATCGTAGTTGTATATGGTTCCGCCTTTATCCACGGTTCTAAATACTTGATCTACTGAGGCAGCCGTACCCTGTGAAGGCTTTACTATAAGAGACAAAGATACAATGATACAAATTAGAATTTTTAAATCCCTTCCAATTTTCATGTTATCTATTTCCTCCAATCCTTTATCATTTCACTAACGATTAACATTTACTGTAACTCCTCCAACAGGCCGGCTGTTTCCGTATCCATCACTGGCATAGAGATGTGTGATATAAAACCCAGTTTCATTCCCATGATTAGCAAAAGGAATCCGAACTTTCCATTTGGACGAACTCTCCCGTTCTCCTTGATACCAATTGAGATCATCTTGTCCGTTATGATTCGTCCATGTTGGGAATTCCATGCGAGTTACGCTAGCCGGTATTCCATCAATAGAGACTTCATAGTAACCGTCACTGATCTTCGCATTTACGGGTGCCTTCAATGTCTGTGAATTAGTGACATCATATTCCCAAGCTCCAAGAAAGCGGCCGCTGGAATAGATATGTGTGATATACCTGCCTGTCTCTGAATTGTGTTTGGCGTACACGACCGTTGCTTTCCATACGCCGTTTCCGACTTTGACACCTTCAATCCACTCAATATCATCCTGATTATTGTTAGCCGTCCATGTTGGGAAATGTACAATCTGTATAGATGGATCTAATCCATAGATAAATACATCATACGAAACACCGGACAGATCTGTCTCTTTAGATCCCCCTGCTCCGCCTACCACATTGACTACTTTGCCGCCCACTCCTGTCTTGTTCCCATACCGGTCAAATGAATAAATGTGTGTAATATAATTTCCCATTTCAAAGTTGTGTGTACTGAACGGTATCTTAATTCTCCAAGATCCGTCTGCAAGTCTTTCACCTGTTATCCAGGGATTGACCAAGTCATCTTGTCCCATATGCTCTGTCCACGTAGGGAAGCGCACCTCTTTGATACTCTCCGGTATACCATTAGCCTGCACAGTATAGAACCCGTCAGCCAGCGAAGCTTGTTCAGGTGCTGTAATCGTCACTCCGTTGTTCCGGACTTCTGCACCTACATCGCTAACAATTTTCCCATCCGCATAAATATGTGTAATATATGTACCTGTCTCTCCACCATGTCTATTAAAAACTACAGTTCCTTTCCAGACTCCATCGGCCAGTTTTCCCCCTACGATCCACTCCACATCATCCTGGTCGTTCCAGGCCGTCCATGTTGGAAAATGTACTTGCTGAATACCGGGATGAAGCCCGCGGATATAGATATCATAGGATACTGAGGAGAGGTCGAAGACATAAGGCTCGGATGAATTCACCCGGCTGCGCTTGACCAGACTTCCGTTAGCATCATATGTATATTGAATCATTGAGCGATTCGGCAGAATTTCTGTATCCAGTCGCCCTTGATTATAGGAGTATATGCGATGCGGAGTTGAGCCAGGGGCATCAATCACAATGTGGTTTGTACTGGATGCCTCAGCAATGGCAGAGGAAGCTGCATATCCTAAGATCAGGATAGACAGGAGGCAGATCTTCTTTACAAGCTTCAACGTTTTCGGACTCACGAAATTGCACGCTCCATTATTCACTATATTTTAATATCATTTGATTCACATAAAAGGTCCCGCTCCCGCCCGCTGCGGTTGATCGCAATCCCACATGTACCCTTGCCCTAACCGCGCTGGAGGGAGTTTTTTCAGCTAATGACAGCATAGAGAATTTCTGCAGGACCCCCGCTGGGTACTCAGCGTACTTCTCTGAGAGTAGAGCGTCATCACGATTAAAAAACTGTATAGCTAAAGCAACTTTTGTCTGCACCGCACTCTCGACTAAAATATTGCCTTTGAACTCGAATAACTTATTTCCGCTTATCACTACATCTTGCAGCAGCCATGCTGCTCCGTTCTTCTTCATATTCACGCTAGAGAACTTTTGCCCATAGGTGTTTGTTGTTTGAAAAGGGGACAAAACTTGAAAAGTATGATTCCCGGTGTCAGACCACGTCTGCCAGCTGTCTGCGATACCAGCATTTGCAGTTGAAATAGTATCAAAGCTTGGATTAGATAACATATTCCTTTGCGGATCATGACTTAAACCCATATGATCAACATAAATGGCTCCCTTGCCTCCCTCAGCAATTGCTTGAATCCCAACATGTAATCTGGCTCTAACCGCATCCAATGGCGGTGTTGTATTTAGAGCTAGCGTCATATACTTTTTGAACATGTCTGTAGGATATTCCACTGCTTGCTGAGTTAAGAATTTATTCTTTTCATCAAAAAACTGGATAACAATATAAACTTTCGCGGACGACAGCTCATCCACACAGATATTTCCGCTTGCTGAAATGGGGACATTAGGTTGAACGGCTACATCTTGAAATAACCAACTCGCACCTCCAGACTTCATGGTTGGCGTTGTCAATTTCTGAGCTCTTACACCTGAAGTCACAGGGGAAGAGACTACTTGTAATAGACTTCCTCCTGAGTCGGACCATCGCGACCAGCTTTCAGCAATTTCCTTTTGGCCGGATAGATTATTTTCAAAGCTAGGGTTGTTTAATATATTGCCTGCAGTGTCATATCTGAATGCCATGTTGTCCACATAAAAAGCACCGCTTCCTCCCCCTTCTTCCGTTCTGATCCCTACATGGGCTCTGGCACGAACTGTATTAGGAGGAGTGATATCTGTCAAGGATAAAGTCATATAACTACTTAGAGCTCCAGAGGGGTAATCAACCGTTTTTTGAGACAGCAGCGTATTGGCTGCATCGAAATATTGGATACATAAGGACACCTTGGCTTTGTTAATACTCTCGATACTAACATCGCCATTAAACAGAACCGACAAGTTCCCCTTAACGGAAACATCCTGAAATAGCCATGCTGCAGTACCAAGCCTCATCCCCGAGGCTGAAACTTTCTGTGCCACACTCTTAGACACTACTGACGCCGGGATTACTTGAAACAAGGTACTTCCCGTATCGCTCCATTTGTCCCAACCACTGGCTATATCCGTGGCTTTACTAGCATTCAACTCAAAATTCGGATTTACGAGCATATTATTCGTTCTAAACTTCCGCTCGACATTTCCATTTAAATCATACTGATATTCCATAATCTCATTGGAGTGCAATGCCTCGTTTACTAATCTCCCATTGGTATCATAATAGTACGACTTTCCTCCAGCACCCATAGCCACAGAGTCGCTAATGAATAGTGTAGAAATGATCAATAGTGTTAAATAGAAAGTTATTTTAGGTTTGCTGCTCAGCATTATAATTCCCTCACTCTCTTTTCTCCAAGAACTTCCTCAACCATCATAAGGGAGTTGACCAACGTTGAGAATGGTTGTATTTTGTCGAATTATAACTCGTTTTGTCGATCGGGTAATATTTTAGTCACATTTAGATTTTTCGGATCTTTGTAATGAGGAGTTCACTATTCCGATTCAAAAAAACCACATGGATTAGATACTCCCATGTGGTTCGGTATTGAATTTAATTTATCTGTACATCTAAGCGAATATTTTTAGAGACTGAAGAAATATCTTGTTGATTTTAATCATTCAATAATTCTCTAACTTCAGCAATCTCCTTTTTCAATTGACTTAATAATTCTTTATTGGAGGTAGACTCCTTATTTTTAAAATCCGTTTTACCTAGAAAAGCCATATAAATACCAGCAATTTTACCACTTATATCCTCCTCATGGATTGAATGCTCTTGTTCAAAAAAGATATCTATTTCTTTTCTCAACGACTCGGAAAACCCAAAATTATCAATACAAATTTGGAGTGAGTCAATAATAAATAAAGCATCTTCTTTGAAATCATTCTCCAGATTAAAATTTTCCGTTTCAGTTTTATCCATATCGCACCCCATTATAAGAATTGAATTAAGTATTAGCATCAATATAATTTTTTTAATCATCTTTTCTTTCCCTTTATAGGAAATTTAATATCGATATCAGGTAATGATGGAGGATACACTGAAGTATTTGAAACATAATCAGCTGCCATTTTAGTGGTAAGAGGAATAACTCCTTTATCTCCGTAATCTAAGTAAAATGAATACATTATCTTTCCTAAATCTGAAAATGAAATATCCATTCTTAATTGATCTACAATAACAATACCACTTATATCTTTAAGCTGATATCCTCTCTTTAGCTCATTATTCACATTGTTATATCTCAAGAGTTGAGCCTCTGCATCCTCCCAAGCGCCATCCCCTAAACCTAAATAGGTAACCCTCATGGCCTTCACTTCCCACATTAAGTTGTCTCCTGTAACTATGTCAACATAATGATGTTTATTGGGCCAGTTATTAATTTCTTCCTCCAGATGGAATTCCAATTGAACAGCTTGCCAAGATGCTGAATGGATTTGTTTAGCAGCAAATATTTGTGCAATTTCATGGAATGATTTATATCTGCCACTGTCATTATTACCGTTTGCATTAAAAACAGCATTAGACAATTCTGCGCTTGTGTATTTAGTTCCGTTTGAACGGCCTCCAATAAAATCAGATAAGAATACGTTCAAAAGTTTATGAGGCATATGTCCTGTAGGGTCAGAATAACCCAAAGGATTATTATGCACATACGTATACAAATTCTGACTCAGCGGATTATCAATCTGCCCCTCAACCGTATCCTCATTTAAAAACCGCCCCATACTTGGGTCATAGTAGCGGGCCCGTAGGTAATACAGTCCGGTCTCCTCGTCATACACCTCTCCAGTATATTTGAAGGAATTGGACGTTTTCTCGTCCTGGCTGGTGATGTTGCCCCATTCATCATAAGTGTAATTATTGACAACCTCACCCGTAGTATCTACGATCTGCACCACGTCACCATGGCCGTTGTACAAATAGTAATAATCCTTAGCCGCCTTCTTGTCCTTCTTCACCAATACCCGATCGCCGCGCACAAAATTCGCTTGCTCTACAAAATCACCATTGACGAGTTTCTCTTCCGAGATGACTTGACCTTGGAAGTTGTAGTTCACCTGAGTCTGGATATTGCCTTTGGTTTTCATGGACCGCATTCCGTCGGCATAGTACTTGAAGCTGGTGCTGGCGCCGCCCTTGGTTACGCTCGTCAAAGTATTCTGCAGATCATAGGTGTAGCTGGTATCGGCAGAATCCAAGCTTACAGTACTCGTATCGGACAATGTTAGCCGGTTACCTCGAACATCATACGTATACGTCGTTTGGCTGCCGTCCGGGCGGCTGATGGAGATCAGCCGGTTCAGTGCGTCGTAGCTGTAATTGGTTTTTTGAGCAGCAGCTCCGTTGCGTGATTCACTGACGGAGATCCGGTTCCCGTTGTTATCATAGCTGTAGCTGTAACTGGACAGGCTGCCGCTTCCCTTAGTATTTTCCATCGTTTCCGTCCAGCCGAGTGCTTTGTTATACGTATATGTTGTGATAAGCTGATTGCCGTCCGTCAGTGTCGGATAGACAATTCGGTGAATCTGGTTATTCGCATAATAACTATACTGGGCATTTACAGAAGGGTCACTATTTAGGGTCGAGCTTCCATTTGTCTGAACTTTGTCCAATCGTTCCTTAGAATATTGGTAATTCGCAGAGAACCCCATATAGTTGTCTGTAATCTGTTTCATTCGTCCTAATGCATCAAGTTGGTTACCGATCGATGCCGCATGTGCACCCGATTTCGAATATATACTGCTAACCTGACCCAGACTATTCTGGGTTTGAGTATGTGAAGCGGTCTCTACCCCATTGGTAAGGGTGCGAACCGTTTGCTTATCCGGGCTGCCATCGCCGCTAATCATTTTCGTTACCTGTGTTTGCGCTACATTATTCATACTTCCACGAATCGTGCTGCTTTTCAACTGGCCGGCTTCATCGTATACATAATCGAATGAGCTGCCATTACGGTCGGTTTTGGCGGCCAATTGCCCCAGATTATTATACGTGTAGCTCTCACTTTGCGAGGCGCCGTCCTGCTTGACGCTAGGCAGACCGAGTTCGTTATAGCTCTTTGTATTTAGAGTTTGTGGAGTGCCGCCTTTGGCTTGAATCGTGACCTTGGTGACTTGGCCGTTACCGTCATAGCTGTAGTTCGTTGTCTGATTCAAGGCATCCTTCAGGCTGGTTAACCGACCTAAAGCATCATACGTGAAGGAGGTGGTTACCCCATCTTCATTCAGATTGTGGTTAGGGTCAGTATACCCTGTAACATTCCCCATAATATCGTACCGGTATGATTCGGCAATTCGTTGCTGATTGGTTGGCCAATCCTTGTAGGTTGCCGCTGACAGCTTATTCCCCCAAGGATCATAGCTCTGCTCTACGTAATTCAACTTTTCTTCGTTCGTGTGATCCTTAATATAACTGGTGCTGGTACGCGTTTTGATATTGTAGTCACTGATCATCTGATCGCTGTTCGCATTGGTTGCCCGGTTTTGACGGCCCCAAGCATCGTAGCTGGCGGTCAGGGTATTTCCGGCTGGATCGCGGGAATACACCGGACGCCCCTGGTCGTCATAACGATAGTGTGTGAACACCCATGTTTTCGCATTGGGATCAAGGCGCTCTTCCATGAGTGCCGACCCTAGCCCGTTGTAATATATAGCGGAATTAGTACTCATCGACTGATTCGTGGAAACCTTCGTCACAGTATGGATACTGTTTACCTTCAAGGCGTATACGCCTGCATTCACCGCATCGAAATTAGGAGAGCTCTCACGATAATAATTATAGTCTACTACTTCCAGATACTGCTCTCCGTTTTCGTTCGTCCGGATCGGATAGGTTTCTTTCTTTATTCTTCCTAATTGATCATAGGTATACGTAATCTTGTTATTGTTGCCATCCTTCGATTCCACAAGTCTTCCTGAACCCAGATCATATTTGTTATATTTGCTTACTACCTGCCGGGAACCATTGGACGTGAATACTCTATCTTCTTGGGCTGGTAATGAGTATTCGGTATCTTTTGTGTAGTATTGATTTATTTCCGAGAATACTGCACCATCTTTAGCACTCGTTGCAGAGGTTCTCGTAATTTGTTTCTTGTCCGGAAGATACTCGTAACTGAATGTAGTTATCTCATGTAAAGGATTCGTAATGCTCGCTATTCTTCCCTCTGGTGTATACGTGTAGGTTTCTTGCAGTTGAGGGCCGTTAACGTCTTTGAACCAGGCTTTGGATGACAGTTGATGGTGATTAGGCTCATACGCATACGTTGTAGTGAGTTTACTTTTTAGACCCGGATCATTATTCTGGCTCTCGTCTAACAGTTTGGTTTCAGAATTTACAGAGCCCAGCTCATCGTAGCCGGTCTCCTGATAGAACTTCGCAGCAGAAGCATCCGTGTCCCCTGCGTTGTAGATCCATTGCTCTGTCTTCGTTGGCAAGAACTTAAACGTATTATGAAATTGAGTGTTCTTAATAACTGTTAGTTCTCCGTTGGATGCTTTCGTTTCCGCAGAGAGCAGTTGGCGTTTTCCGTTGAACTTACGGACTGTTGTCTGACTTGTGGATGTATCATTGTTTTTATTGATTATTGTAGATGTAAAATAATCTGTTTCTGGAAATCCAAAAGAATAGACGAAGGGGAAACCATCCGCGGACCCTTCATATTTAAACTCTTGTTCATTCATTCTACCGCTGTCAGTGTTATTCTTCTTTACTTGATCGTATCTATTGAGAACTTGAAATTCATTAATAGCTCCTTTCCAGCCCAGATTCCGGGGAGTTTGTCCATAACTGTACTTCGTGCTGGAGTGGCTATATTTTACCGTATCCAGTAAAAACGATACAGCAACAGATGAACCCCAATCCCATGTCTCATAATGCTTATAATTTGAGTTAAATGTCCCTTCACTCACAGCATACTCAAAGTTTATTTTCTCCTCTTCAGGTTTTACAATAGCGCGAAGAGCAATCGTCGAACCGTAACTCCAATAGGTATGTTTTGAATGATTTCCTTCTTCTACAGAGTACGATGAAAAGTAGTATCCTTCTCTGGCACGTTCGTAGACAACCTTCTGAGATTCCTGACCATTTGGAGCTTTAACAATAACCGTTAGATTCTCTTGTTTTCCTTTCCCATTCTCGGGTACGGAATCATAAGAACGAGGATCATATTCGAAAATTATTTTTCTCCCCACGCTATCGACTATTTCTGATAAATATGAGAGATGTCCCCACGGATAGTCTTTATATGTGAATGTAATGGTATTTCCATACTTATCCACGATACCTAGCAGCAATTTCATTCTTCCGCCAAAGTACTCGCGTCTTTTATCTGCATACTCTATATAATAACTCGACTTATCTGTTCCATTGGAAAACGTTTGATTAGAATCATATACGAATTTCTTGTCTTTGCCTGGATAGCCGATTAATTGTGTAGTTTGAGAGAGCGGATCATCTTCCTTCGTACCTATTTCATAGACCCCGCCTTCGCCATCATGGTAATACATCGTATTGTCGTTAAGAGTCATATCATACTGAAGGTTAGGCAACCGGAAGGACCAACCTGTCCCTAAATCATATTTGTCGCTCAGATAATTATTATCCGTGATATTGGCTCCAGATGGCCTTCTGGCGTATGCCTGATTAGATTGATACATTACCCCCAAGCTGAAGTCCAGGCCATCTCTGCCGGGTAAAGTTAATTGGTTTTGTTTCCAGGTCAAACTGCCTGTAATCGGATCTATCGTTTCCGAAGAATCTGCCCGATCCGAATATTGCGGTTTATAAGTCTGATTGATTTGCTTAATTACATCTTTGTCGATGATACTGTTTACTCGATAGTCAAAAGCCGTAAGTAAGGAATTATTCCCAGACTCAGTATACACGTCCTTCATAACACTGCTTCTATAAGGAGAATAAACGCTTTCTAATACGGGACTACGTAAACTATTTGCCTCCCAAGTTGAGGTTTCAAGATATGTATCTTTGGTAACTGTCGTATTTGAAGAGGGAATATAAGCTTCTCTTAGTTGATCCCATGTCGTATAAAGCTTATTGCTTTTGAACTCCTCATAGAGCTTAACGGGGTCCACTCCGCTCTCCATGCTCAAATAAGCTGCTTCATAAATATCTTCAATCGTGGCTCCTTTGCTAATTAATTCTGCGATCTCTTCGTTTGTCATAGAGGGTTCAGGTTTAAGGCTGCTTATGGCCATCCTGCTGGAATCATTCGATGCCTTACGGTTCGCATACTTGGCCTTGATCTCATTAATTTTCGCTTGAATACCATTTACAGGCTCTCCTATAATGACGGGGCCATCAGGAACAGCACTGTATTTCAAATAAGATTCAGAAGAATCGTTAGACATAGAGCTTTTTTGTGACAATGTTTCTTCTGCAAAGTTCTGTGGAGTAGGCATAGGCTGTGGTTCCACCCTCGCAGAAGGCTCAGGGCTAGGCATAGCAGAAGGTACAGAGATGTCAGCAGCTTCCGTTGGTATAGATGACTGCTTCGCAGCTTCAGCATATGCCGATCCTTGCAAGGGAGGAAACGAGCTCAACACCAGAGCGATAGATAAAATAATGATCAACCAGCGATTGAGTAAGGATTTAGTTCTCATGGATGAATTCTCCTGTCGTAATATATTTGATTAAACTATTGCAAAGTATAAATTATAGATGGATTCCATTTGGTAGCATCGTACCCATAGTTACCATTTTGATTGACGATAAAATAGATGGAGTCTCCCTTTGTCACATTAATATTCAAATTTGTTGTCACTCCGATTGAATCGTCTCTATTTATACTTTGCCATCCCGTTGAAGGCCAGATTTGGGTGCTATTCTTCATAATCTTCACGCGAACCCCGTCCCCTTCCAGGTTAACCGGGTGTTTGGCTACCCTTCCTGCGATCCGTATGGAACCCGTTTGAGGCGCAACCCATTTCAGTACGGCGTCATTGCCGTCTGGATGCATCCATTCCTTGCTGATGATGTTCCATTTTTGCTCACCTTTCCATCTTGCTTCTGCCGGGTCCCATGTCATGTCCTTATACTGGGTTCCGTCCCATTGCTGGTAGTACCAGTTGTTCTTTCCCTGTGCTGAGCCAAATACGGAAGACATCTTCTCAATATAGGTAATCGACGGGTTCCACTGGGTTCCATCATAGAGCTGATCACCATTCTGGTTGACGACAAAATAGACGGAGTCCCCCATTGTCACATTAATATTCAAGTCTGTTGTGACTCCGATAGCATCATCGCCTTTTATAATTTGCCAACCTGCTGAGGGCCAGACTTGAGTGCTGTTCTTCATAATTTTCACGCGCACCCCATCCCCTTGCAGGTTAACCGGGAGTTTGGCTACTCTTCCAGCTATGCGTATGGAACCGGTTTGCGGTGCAACCCATTTCAGCATGGCGTCATTACCATCTGGATGCATCCAGTCCTTGCTGATGATGTTCCAAATCTGCTCCCCTCTCCATCTATTTTCTGTCAAGTCCCATGTCATATCCTTATACTTGATTCCATCCCAGTACTGGTAGTACCAGTTGTTCCTTCCCTGATCAGAGCCAAATGCAGTTGAAGCTTTTTCAATATATGTAATTGACGGTGTCCATTTAGTGGCATCATATCCTATGGTTCCATTTTGATTAACGATGAAATAGATAGTGTCCCCAATGGTCACATTAATGTTTACATCCGTTGTCACCCCTATAGCATCATCGCCTTGTATACTTTGCCAACCTGCTGAGGGCCAGACCTGAGTGCTGTTCTTCATGATTTTCACGCGAACCCCGTCCCCTTGCAGGTTCACCGGGTGTTTAGCAACTCTTCCTGCGATCCGTATGGAACCTGTCTGGGGCGCAACCCATTTAAGTACGGCGTCATTACCATCCGGATGCATCCATTCCTTGCTGACAATATTCCAGTTTTGCTCTCCTCTCCACCTTGATTCAACGGGGTCCCATGTCATGTCCTTGTACTGGGTTCCGTCCCATAGCTGGTAGTACCAGTTGTTCTCTCCTTGTTTGGAACCAAAGGCTGTCTGTAATTCAAAATAGGGTTCTCCAGAATTCTTAGATACTAGATTCCCATTGTTATCGTAGAGAAACCGTTCCGTCTCTCCGGTCAATTCGCTTTTTTGTGCCAATCTGCCATTCGCATCATAATAGTAGAAGGTAGCGGCAGAGGCAGAATTCAGAATAGTGAAAGAAAACATTAAAAGAACGATTGTGAAAACAAATGGAGTTGCAGATAAAGATTTACGCATTAGCCCCCTCGATTCTTAGGTTAATTGCACTTGTATTATTTGGATTTATTGATTCTGAACTCACTCAGCTGAAAATAAAAACCTCCATAATCATCGGTACCCAGTTTGGTCGCATATACACGTACATACCGTGCCAAGATGGGAGCATCGAAGGTGAACGTTTTAATATTCCCATTGTTAACATAGCCGGTGTAAGACTGTCCCTTTACGTCAGTCCAAACTTTACCGTCTACGCTGCTCTGTATTTTAAAATCGACTGGAAATCCCAATGTTGCTCTTGGAATCAGTTGAATGCCAGCAATTTTTTGGAGCATACCGGAATCTACGGCAACCCATTCTGTACTTGTTGATGGATAACGGGCAATACTTGACCATATAGTTGAAGAATTTTGATCCACCACTCTAGATGCAGACAAACCACTAATTGCAGAAGAAGCTGCTACAGTTGACAAATTGACCTTAATCTCAGCAAGCTGAAAATAATATCCTCCATTGTCATCCGTACCAAGTTTGGTTGCGTAAATTCTTACATAGCGGTCAATAACAGGGGCATCAAAGTTAAAGGTTTGAACAGATCCATTGTTAATATATCCTGTGTAGGACTGCCCCGGGATATCTGACCAAGACTTAGCATCGCTACTGCTCTGTATTTTAAAATCAACCGGAAAGCCCAATGTTCCTCTTGGATATAACTGAACCCCTCCTATCATCTGAATACTCCCGGAATCAACAATAATCCACTCTGTACTAAGCGCTGGATAACGAGCTACACTTGACCAAATTGTGGTAGCATTCTGATCAACCAGTCTGGACGCAGGCCAGCCGTTTATTTCAGAAGACACTGCTACAGATGCCAGTTGGGTCTTAATCTCAGCGAGTTGAAAATAATAACCTCCGTTATCATCCGTACCTAGCTTAGTTACATATACTCTTACGTAACGGTCAATGACAGGTACATCGAAGTTGAATGTTTGAACAGATCCATTGTTGATATACCCTCTGTAGGCCTGTCCAGGGATATCTGTCCAAGACTTAGCGTCACTACTGCTCTGTATTCTAAAATCAACCGGAAATCCCAGTGTTCCTCTTGGATATAGCTGAACTCCACCTATCATCTGTATGCTCCCAGAATCAAAGACGATCCATTCTGTGCTCTCTGCCGGATAACGCGCAATGCTTGACCACATTGTGGTAGCATTCTGATCGACCAGTCTGGACGCAGGCCAGCCACCAGTTGTGGATGAAGTCGCAACAGTAGAAGGCATAATCTTAATTTCAGCAAGTTGGAAATAATAATGTCCGTTATCGTCCTTCCCCAACTTAGTAGCATATACTCTTATGTATCTTGCAATTACAGGTGCTTCAAACTGAAAAGAATGAGTCAAACCGTCATTGACAAAATTGCTGTAGGTCTGACCAGGGATATCTGTCCAAGCCACTGCATCGTCACTAGACTGTATTTTAAAGTTAACCGGAAAAGATAGCTTCCCCCTTGGAGTTAATTCGACCCCACCTACAATACCACTTGTGCCTAGGTCAGCAGCTACCCATTCTATATCGTCTTCATTGCCTCTATTTACACTTGACCATACCGTTGCCGCATTGTTGTCCCTAAGTTTGTAAGGCTCCCAGCCCTCAATACTAGAAGAAGTGAAAACACTGTAACCTGTAGAAGCAATCTTTCGTTTGAGATTACCGTTACGGTCATATACATAATAGAAACTATCTTTGTTTGAATCTATTGTGTAATCTAGTCTGCTCCCCCCAGAATCATAATGATAGAATGTTGTGTTAAGATTATTTGAGGATTCAGCATTCACAGAGATTGAGCTTAAAATAAGAAATAAAAAAAACAAACCAAGCGTTTTATAGAGTTTCATTAAACCTCTCCATCCTCTAATAGATTATTTCTTTTCCACTTTCAGCAAATTCCCGTTCTTATCATATGTATATTGAATTGTTGATCCGTCTGGCAAGATAGTAAGCAGGAGTTGGCCGGCTGCATTATACTTGTGCTGAATCAGATTAAAATCCGTACTGACTGCAACGCGAACAAAACCTGCTTCCCGGCCGCTTCCCTTAATAATCAAGTCCCCTCTTCCGTCGCCGCTCACATCGCTGAACCATAAATCATTACTATCAATCATTCTACTGTCAGAGTTCCAGGTCCAGTAGGGATAGCCACTTCCATCACTCAGGGAGGCGTACAACCAGCCATCGTTATACCCTACATTTTTCCCTACTGATATCATATCGGCCTTGCCATCTCCATTAATATCTGTGAACCACATGGTTCCGCTGTCGTCGATCATTCGTTTGCCGCTGTTCCATGTCCAGTAGGCATAACCTGCTCCATTACTCAATGAGACGAACACATATCCAGCATTGGCTGTTCCGGGCTGACCTTTGGATATCATGTCGGCTTTGCCGTCTCCATTCACATCAGCAAACCACTGAACATCGTTGTCATTAACCATCCGTGATCCAGATGCCCAAGTCCATGGATTATAACCGCTGCCGGTGCTTAAAGAGACATACATCTGACCAGCATTTATTGCGCCCGGCTGCCCTTTTGCGATTAAATCAGCCTTCCCATCGCCATTCACATCTGCAAACCATGCTGTATCTAGAGGATTGAGCATTTTGATTGAGGACGTCCATGTCCAAGGCTGGTAGCCTGCTCCTGTGCTTAAGGATACGTATATGCGCCCCTCGTTCCATGACCCTGCCTGTCCAACTGAAATTAAATCCTTTCTGCCATCCCCGTTCACATCCTCAAGCCACAATGGACTGTGATCATCAAGCATACGTACACCAGAGTTCCAGGTCCAAGGCTGGTAGCCATTCCCCGTGCTTAAAGAAACGTAGATGACCCCGGCATTCCAGGCTCCTGGTTCACCTTTTGTGATAAGATCTGACATGCCATCCCCATTCACGTCAGCGAACCACATCGGACTATTGTCGTCTATCATGCGGGAACCGGAATTCCACGTCCAAGGCTGAAACCCCCTTCCGGTGCTTAAGGCTACGTAGATAACTCCAGCATTCCAGGCTCCTGCTTCGCCCTTGGAGATTAGATCCTTCTTCCCGTCCCCGTTAACATCCTCAAACCACATCTGACTATTGTCATCGACCATACGGCTAGTTGTGCTCCAGCTCCATGGGACGTAGCCGATATGCTTATTCAGATTGGAGGCTCCAGCTGCGGAAGTATTTGTACTCATAATAAATGAACAGAGTATAGTGATGAGAAGAAACACTTTCTTGAGTTTTCTGAAATTTTCCATGTTGCTATAAGGCCCTCTCTTTAGTTGAATTTGTCGTAGCTCTACTTTTCGGAACTCGCCTGTATCCATCCAATGACTTCCTCAACCATCATAATTTACCGCCCCGCACATTTAAACGGTTGTATTTTGTCGAAATATAACTTATATTGTCGATTGCGTATTATTTTGGTCACATTATCAAAATGCAGAATTATATAATTTACAGAGATTTCCGAAAAGGCTATAATCCTCTAAGAATTGATTTAGGGGGATAAAGAGAAATGCGTGTATTCGTAAATAAATGTTATTTAAAATTTAGTGTGTTTGTGTTGGGAATGCTTCTATTTTTGATATGGGACACCGATGTGTCTTTAGCAGTTCAGTATAATTACAAAGGTTCTACGGGACAGCTCAGCAGTGTGGCTTATGATGATGGAACGGTCATTATTTATAAATATGACTTGAACGGTAATATGACCTCTAAAAGCAACCTTAAAACACCTGTAGTTCAAGCACCAGCAGAAGCGACTTTATTAGATAGCTCCTATGAGGTATACGCCTATGGGGTTAAAAAGGAAGCTAAAAATGTTACCTTTCCTACTTGGACGGCTTTTAATGGTAATGATGATTTAGGCTCTCCTTGGGTAGCCGGTGAAAAAGTTTCCGATGGTATTTGGAAAGCAGTTGTTCCTTTTAGCAAACATAATCAGGAGTCTGGGTTGTACTACAATGACGTCTGGGTTGATGGTGTGTATTTTGGAGGAACTACTACTGTTGTTAAAAGAAATGTTGTTCAAATTCCTGAGAAGGTAAATTTCAAAGATGGCTCGTATGATATTATCGTTCATGGAGTAAGTGAAGCTATAACTAATATGACCTTTTACACTTGGACTGAGGCCAATGGTCAGGACGATTTGAAGCAAAACAAAGGACAGAAAGTATCGCCAGGAGTATGGAAATTGACGGTTCCATTAAGTGAACATTCCTTTGAAACAGGTACATATACTACACATATTTATTCAATAGATTCTTTTGGGAATAGCACTGGAATCGGTGTTCAGACTAAAGTCCAATCTTCTATATTTGCTCCTTCTGAGGTCTATCTACTGGATAGTTCGTATGAAGTCTACGCCTATGGGGTCAAAAAGGACGCCAAAAATGTTACTTTTCCCACTTGGACTGATTACAAGGGTCAGGACGATTTAGCCTCTCCTTTGGTAGCCGGTGAGAAAGTCTCCGATGGTATCTGGAAAGCTGTCGTACCTTTGAATAAGCATAATAATGAGTCTGGATTGTACTATAACGATGTCTGGGTTGATGGTGTGTACTTTGGAGGGGTTACCACCATTGTTAAAACCAATACGATTATCATTCCAGATACAGTTAGCTCAAGGGCTGGTTCATACGAAATAACAATAGAAAACTTACGTGAAGATATATCTAAACTTACCTTCTATACTTGGACCGAGTTACAGGGTCAGGATGATATAAAGCAAAGTGGAGGCCAAAAAGTATCACCAGGAACATGGAAAATTACCATTCCTCTCAGTGAACACAATTACGAGACTGGTACTTATATAACGCACATCTATACCACTGACCAATTTGGAAATAGCTCTGGAATAGGTGTTAAAACCATAGTAATCAAATAATATGTCTATCTGAGTAACAATTGGATAAACGGCACTTAATTCCGGCCTAACTCGCACAATAGCCATTTTCATCTATATTAAGCAGCATTTTTCCAACTGTTATTCTATTTGTAGAGATTTCACCGAAAATTAATGTTGTTTATCCACTTAGCATCCTGTGCAGCAGGCAAGGGACCTCAGTCGTGGGAGCATCCATACCAACCACAAAGAACCCCGCACCAGATGGTGAAAATCCAATCACCTCTGATGCGGGGCTCTCTCTATACAAATCAATCCATCCTAATCTTCCTGCCTACTCCTTCCTCCCCCGAAGCAATGCTATCGCCGATAGCAGGAAGGAGACCAGGGAGATGCCGAGGGTAATATAGAGCATCGGCGAGGTGCCGGAGCCGGTGCCCTCGTTCTCTACAATGGCCTGATGCTCGTCCATGGTCATGGTGCCGCTGCCGGACTTGTCTGCGGCACCGTGGCCGTGGCCGCCATCGGCGCTGCCGGAGGCTTCTACGATGGCAGTGATGGAATGCGGCGATTCCGAGCCGGGTTCGCCGGACCATTGCACCAGGCTGCCGTCGGCATAGTGCTGATAGGCATCCCAGGCGATATCGCCAGCGGTGTCCGGGTTCTTGGCGGTGAAGTAGAAGCGCTGGAACTGTCCGGCCTGAATACCGCCGTCCTTGGCAATCCAGCTTACTTTATTCCCTTCAACCGTTACCTCCCAGCCGGGAGTGGCTTCGTATTGCTTAAATTCCGCGCCTGACGGAATCCGCAGATCCACCTGGATGGTGGCAACGTCTTTCTCGGACGGCACCTTCAGGGTATATGTCTCCCAGGCCCCCGTGCCGGACTGGGCTGGACTAACGGTTACGTGGGCACTCGCCACGGCTGCGAACAACAGTAAGGCTGCGGCTGCCGGTGCGGCCAGTGCTGCTATTTTGCGAAACATTCTATTCAATGGAATCTCCCCTTCTCTCTTGTTATCATCTATCTCTTTCCCGGAAAATCCCGCTCCCGCGAAGCCAGTCCCTGCTCCAATGCGTATCTGGTGAGCTGTGTACGGTTCTGAAGCTGAAGCTTCTGCAGGATGTTCTTCAGATGATTCTTGACCGTATGCTCGGAGATGCCGAGGGTGGCGGCAATCTCCTTATTGGTGGACCCGGAGGATACACAGCCCAGTATCTCCTTCTCCCGCGCCGTTAATGCCTCCCGCTCCTCCTTCACGGAGGTGACGGCGAACTCCTTCAGAATCTGGAACGCCAGCTCTCGGCTCAGCGGCACCTCTTCGCTTACAATCGCCAGCAGATATTCAATCCAGGTAGACGGGGCCAGGTTCTTCAGGAGGTACCCCTGTGCCCCCTGCTTAAGCGCTTCGAACAGATAGGATATCTCATCCGACACGGTGACGATGACAATCCGGACATACGGATATTCCAGCTTAATGCGGCGGGTGGTCTCCAGACCATCCATTCCCGGCATCTCGATGTCGATCAGGATCAGGTCGGGCATCCATTGCCCGGTCCAGACAATCGCTTCAGCTCCGCTGGCCACCGCACCGATTACTTCAAACCGTTCATCCAGCGCCAGTATCTCGCTCATTGCCTCACGGGCATGTGCATGGTCATCGACGATAAGCACCCGGCAGCGTTCCATCCTGCACCTCCCCCTTCGCAATTTCTACAGTGGTTCCGACTGACCCCGATTGTACATCCAACCTCCAGCCCATACTGCGCGACCGTTCTCTCATAATCTGCAAGCCATAGCTGCCGTTCACCGCAAAAGGATCGGGATGCTCAATCCCCGCACCGTCATCTGCAACGGTCACACGCCAGCCATGTTCATTCCCATGACCCGAGACGGACACCCTGCCGGCGCGTGTGTGCTTGCGCACATTGATAATCGCTTCACGAATGCAGGATAACAGCTCTGCCTGCTCCGCAGGCGTCAGCGCCTGCTCCGGCAGATGCCAGTCCAGCGATACCTCCATCATGACTTCTCCGGCAATTGCCGCAAGCTGCTCCTGGATGGAACGCTCCAGCGAGAAGCTCCCTGCACTGCTGACCGGCACTTTCAAGTTGGCAATAGCCTGACGTACGTAACGGTTAACCTCATGGACAGTCTTCTTGATCTGATCCACATTGTCCGCGCTGACACTTCCGTCCTTACGGCTGTGCTCCAGCCGGTCAATCCGCACAGAGAGCAGGAACAGGGATTGGGCCATCCCGTCATGCAGCTCTTTGGCCAGCGCCTCCCGCGCTTCCATCGCTCCGGTTGCCGCCCGCTCCTGCTCCAGCTCCCGCTGATTGCGCTCCATGATCCGAAAGAGCGGCAGCAGCAGAATAATACTGAACAGAAATACCAATACAGGAGTTAAGAAGTTGCCTGTGTCCATGGAGATATACTCCATCAGGAACTGATGTCTCACCCACTCCCAGAAGCCGACCATAACGGTTGGAATCAGCAGGATTAGCACTTTAATTCGGGTATACGTCACGGTCCCCTCCCTAATTTCCGTTCGTTATTTTACCATTTGCGGATGATCTCCGGCATGACTCTTTAGGGCTATGTCCGCCCGTATATGTTACAGATTTGAGTATTTAAAAGTTAATTCAATCTGTTCATAGCTCCCATCTTCCTATCATAGCAGTTAGCGAAACCATATCCGATAGGTTACACTATATAAATTGAAACACAACTATGTACAATTTCATGCTGACACTACAGGAGAGATAATGAAATGAAACGAATTAGTATTCTAATCGCCGACGATGATGCGGAAATTGCCGACTTGATCGGACTGCATCTGGAAAAAGAGGGCTATCACCCCATAAAAGTGACCAGCGGCCCGGCAGCGGTGCAGGTCATCCAGTCCAGGCATATCGACCTGGCGATTCTGGATATTATGATGCCCGGGCTGGACGGGTATGAGGTGACCCGGCAGATCCGGGAGCAGCACGGGCTGCCGATTATTTTTGTGAGCGCGAAGACTTCGGATCTGGATAAAATCACCGGTCTTGTCATCGGCGCCGACGATTATATGACCAAGCCGTTCAACCCCATGGAGCTGGTCGCCAGAGTGAACGCGCAGCTCAGACGTTCCATGAAGCTGAACCAGCCGGTTACCGAGCAGAAGGCCGTGGTGGAAGCCGGGGGCCTGACCGTTGATCCGGACCGCCGTTCCGTGTCCTTGTACGGAAATCCCGTGGAGCTGACGCCGAAGGAATTCGATATTCTCTATTTGCTCGCCAGCTACCCCAAGAAAGTATTCAGCGCTGAGCAGCTTTTTCAGCAAATCTGGGGTGAGGCTTATTATGAAGGCGGAAACACCGTGATGGTCCATATCCGCACCCTGCGCAAAAAGCTGGGCGATGACCAGAATAAAAATACATGGATCAAAACGATCTGGGGAGTAGGATATACGTTCAATGGCTAATCTTGTCCGCAGCTTCCGCTTCAAAATGATTTCGCTGCTGGTGCTGAGTATGCTCTGCTCCGGTGCCATTACGTTCATACTCTATAAAAGCCTGCAAATGTATTATACCTCCCAGGTGAAGTTCGAGGATAAGCTGACCCGCTTCCGTTACTTGATTGCCGATTTCGGAGACCTGAATTTCTTCCTGATCTTCTTCATCCCGCTGGCACTCCTGTTCTTCTTCCTGTTCACCAAGCCGTATGCCCGCTATTTCAAGGAAATCTCGCAGCATATCCGCCTTCTGGCAACGGGGGACTTCAAGAGCCGTATTGTCATCCTCTCCAATGATGAATTCGAGGATATTGCCGCGGACCTCAATCTGGCCAAGGATAAGCTGCAGGAAGCGGTAGAGCGCGGGGACTTCGCCGAGAACAGCAAGGACAAGCTGGTGCTGAATCTGGCTCATGATCTGCGGACTCCGCTGACCTCTGTGCTCGGCTATCTGGATCTGGTCCTAAAGGACGGGGAGTTGACCGCCGAACAAGTTAAGCATTACACGACGATTGCCTACACCAAATCCCAGCGGCTGGAAAAGCTGATCGATGAGCTGTTCGAGATCACCCGGATGAACTACGGCATGCTTACCGTGGAGCAGCGTCCTCTTGATCTGAGCGAACTGCTGGTCCAGCTGAACGAGGAATTATATCCGCTGCTGGAGAATAACGGGCTGACAGCCCGCATGGAGGTCACTCCGCAGCTCAGGATTACCGGGGACGGGGAGCTGCTGGCCCGGGTGTTTGAGAACCTGCTGACCAATGCGGTACGCTACGGCAAAGACGGCCGTTATGTCGATCTCCGCTGCTACCCGGAGGGCGGGAACATTATTGTCCAGGTGATCAACTACGGGGATATGATCCCGGCGGCAGAGCTGCCTTTTCTCTTCGATATGTTCTATACGGGCGACAGGGCGCGGACCCATCAGGAAGGCAGTACGGGCCTTGGATTGTTCATTGCCAAAAATATCGTCGAGCAGCATCAGGGGACGATCTCCGTACAGAGTGACACGATCCGCACGCTCTTCGAGGTCCGTCTGCCGGGTCTGATCCACTAGCCTGGCCCAAGTATCGCTTGCAGTGTTGCCGTCCTTTTAGAAGGGCGGCTTTTTGCTGTGATATTTTAAGAAAAACTTTATCTTTCCCCCACTTCTATTTAAACACGCTCCTCTATGCTTAAGTCATTGAACCAAGGAGGACGAGGATATGAAGAAATGGTTATTCGTAATTGTGATTGCGTTGCTGCTCGGATATGAGTGGCTGTCCCCGGACAAAGAGGATGCCAAGGCTGGGCTGAATATCGAGACCGTACAACTCTCTACAGATAAAGATTCGAAGAATCTGACAGTGATCCCTAAGGAGCAGATCTTTCAGGGTAACCTGCTGCTGGTCAACAAGGAGTACCCCGTTCAGCCCTCGGGAGTCAGCGAGGATATTGTAAGGCTTACCGATTATGATGAGCTGACTTCCGGCTACCTGCTGCTGGATCACAAAACCCTGCTCTCCAAGCAAGTGGCAGAGAAATTCACCAAGATGGTACATGCCGCAGCCGGAGATGACATTAACAGCTTTCTGATCAGCAGCGGTTACCGGGACAATGAGAAGCAGAAGCAGCTCTATGAGGAAAAAGGGGCCGACTACGCCCTCCCGCCCGGATACAGCGAGCATAACTTGGGCTTGTCGCTTGACATCGGCTCCTCCCAGATGTCCATGAGCCATGCCCCTGAAGGGCAATGGCTGCGGGAGCACGCGTGGGATTACGGCTTCATTCTGCGCTATCCTGAAGATAAAACGGACATAACCGGTATCAAGTATGAGCCTTGGCATTTCCGGTATGTAGGTCTACCGCACAGTGTGATTATGCGGGACAAGAATTTCACGCTGGAAGAATACCTTGAATTCCTCAAGGAGCAGAAGTCGATTGTTACTACCGTTGACGGGGTCGAATATCAGATTTCTTATATCGAAGTCAACGGGAATACTCCCATCCCCACCCCTGAAGCCCAGCATGTGGAGTTCTCCGGCGACAATATGAACGGCGTGATTATGACAGCAGAAAGCGGTGATGTACAATGAGTCAGGCACACAAGCGGACAACATACGGTTTACAGGTACTGTTTACCGTCTACGTGTATATTTTGTTTAAAATCATTTTGTTCAAATTCGGTTCGATGGATCTCCCATTTCTCTGGCAGCAGCTCCAGGACGGACCGGGCAATGTAGCCGCCAGTCTGCAAACTGGAAATTTGATTCCACTGGCTACTCTGGCCGACACTTATCACCATCTCACCACTAACACCGTCGTTAATTTCTTGGGAAATATCGCTTTGTTCATCCCTTACGGCATCTTCCTGGTGCTGTTGTCCCCTAATGGAAAAGGCAGCGGCTCCTTCACCGGAGTCATCCTGTGGTCCTTCGCATTAAGCGCAGTACTGGAATGCTCGCAAGCTGTCTTCTATATCGGTACCTTTGATGTGGATGATCTGCTGCTGAATACATTCGGCGGAATGCTCGGATATATGCTGATCCGCCCAATCATGATGATCTATATGACAGGCAGACAAGGCTTCTCCGTCACCCAGAAGTGACCGGGAGCCTTGCTCTCCGGCCGCCCTGCTCACAAGGGGGAGATATAGCGGCTGTATTCGATCGCCAGCTCTGTGAAGCCATTCCCTTGCTGCGTCAGGAAAAAGCTGTTCACACCCTCCGCTCCCCACCAGTTCAGCCCAAGCAGCAGCCCGTCTGCCGAATGTGCCGCGAATAGCAGGGAGAACATCTGCGGGTTCACCTCACCGCCGTCATCGACACGCCAGACTGAATATTCATTGTCTGTAATCTCCGCAGGATAGTCCTTGAAGCTGAGCTTCCCGTCTTCCTCCAGGACAAGGCTGAACAGCATATCCTTATCTTGTCTTACGAACTGCACCAGATAGAGCTGTCTGTCCGCACCCAGCCCGGCCAGCTTCCAGGCCGACTGGATCTTCCGCCCTTTAGCTGCTGCTATACTCTGCCTTACCGGATCACCGGCTGCAAGCTGCGGGCCTGCCGGGTCAGCGGGCTGAAGCTCCAGCAAGGCCGCCTGCGGGAAGGCCGCTGAATCAACCATATAATAGGTCTCATCCCGCATAGCGGCTTCACCTTCTACCTTGTACAGATAACCGGACATATTAGGGATATTATTCGCCAGCTCCCGGCCGTTGTTGTTATCGCTACCCGTTTGCCACTTCTCCAGCTTCACGGCCAGCACCTGGCCTCCGTTGCCGATGGCAGTATTCAGGGACTTCATCTGCCCCCCGGCCCCCTCCTCTTCCCTGGAGACAAGAATATGACTCCCGGTCTCGCTGGCGAATCCGAAGACAGGCCGCAGCTTGGCAGGGTCAAGGAAGGCCTCCGGGGGATTCGTAGCCGATACCGTTGGTGTTGCCGATGCAGATACAGTAGGGACCGCACTGGCCGGGCTATCCGTCTGCTGCGGCGCAGACGATGGACTGCCCGAGGAAGGCCGGACCGAAGCTTCTGCACTGCTTGCAGCGTCATTGCTGTTCGGCCGGGCACATCCGGTCAGGCTAAGGCCTATGGCTGCGGCAAGAATAAGACATCCGGCCGCTCTTAGCCGGTGCCGGAAACTGCGCTTCGCTTGATTCATAGCGGGCCTCCAGTAGAATTTAATCGAATATCCCCATGCTGAGGTAGCGTTCACCGGTATCGGGAGCGATGCATAACACCCGCTTGCCCCGTCCCAGCCGCCGTGCTTCCTGCAGGGCTGTCCAGACTGCGGCACCACCGGAAGGGCCGAGCAGAATCCCCTCGGTACGGGCCAATTCTCTTACCATCTCCAAGGCATCCTCATCGGATACCTGTACGATCTCATCATAGATGCCGGTATTCAGAATCGCCGGGACGAAGCCGGGGCTGGTACCGACCAGCTTATGCGGTCCGGGCTGGCCGCCGGACAGCACCGGAGAACCCTGCGGTTCCACGACAACCACGCGCAGCTCCGGCAGGTGAGTGCGCAGCGCCTCGCCGGTTCCGGTAATGGTGCCGCCGGTTCCGGAGGTGGCGACGAAGACATCCAGCCGGCCCTCCATCTGCTCCAGGATTTCCGGCGCGGTAGTGGTACGGTGAATGTCCGAGTTCGCCGGATTCTCGAACTGCTGCGGAATGAAGCTGCCGGGGATCTCCCGTCCCAGCTCCACCGCCTTGGCAATCGCGCCGGGCATCCGCTCCGCCGCCGGAGTCAGCACTACTTCCGCTCCGTAGGCCTTCAGGATATTGATCCGTTCCTTCGTCATATTATCCGGCATGATCAGGATAGCCTTATACCCCTTCGCCGCCGCGTTCATCGCCAGCCCAATCCCGGTGTTCCCGCTGGTCGGCTCGATAATTGTCCCGCCCGGCTGCAGCCGTCCGTCCTGCTCCGCCTGCCGGATCAGATTATAGGCCGCCCGGTCCTTGACGCTGCCGCTGGGATTGAACATCTCCAGCTTCACATACAGCTCCGCGTCCTCCGGTCCGGTTACCCGGTTCAAGCGTACAACCGGCGTGCTGCCGATCAGCTCCGTAATATTGCCAACTACCCGCTTCGTCATGGGTGTGCCTCCTTTGTTTCGGTCCTTATCCTATGCACGATATAACACCCATTGTATAGTCACGGGATAGCATTTGTCGATTCTAAGGAGTTGCGGCCATGATCGGGCCTGAACTTGATCATATTACCCGGCAATCATGGCGGATAGTAGCTTAGGTAAGCTCTACCATAAGAATTGTGGAATCTGCAACACCGGCAATGTTGTACATTATGCAGGATTTCCAGCCGCAGAGTAGCTCTGGTCCCCGATTGTTGCACATTTTGCAGGAATAATCTGCAGATCGGAGATTCTGAGTCCACATTGTTGCCATTTGTGCAGCATTTCCGTTTTGGAGGCTATGAAGAGACTAATTTGTTGTAAAAGATGCAGGATTTCCTAGGGCCAGGCGTGATGTGAAAGGTAACCCATGTGGGCCAGTAGTCATGCTGCAATGTAAACCTAAGGACCCCGCAGCGATTCAGCACAAACAACCGCCTCCCGGACACACGGGTGGCGGTTGTTTGTGCGCTGCTTCACACAAGGCGGTGCTTTATTCCCCTATGGATTCACCGTTATCGTGAACGTGGAGGTTGTGTTTTTGATCGGCGTTACTGTATTCAGGATCTTCAGGTTGTTGAAGACTACATTGCCCACTGCCGGGCCTTGGCCGGGCTCTGCCGATTCATTGGCCCAGATACCGACACCGGACTTGGCATCGAAGGCGTCACCGCTCTTGAGGGCACCGGAAATTGTAACGTTCGAGAAGATCGTATCGGCGACAGGGAACTGCGGAGAAGAACCGACATAATTGGTCTGGAACATAATCCCGTGATAGGTCGGGTCCACAATATCCACATCACTCACCCGGATTCCCTGGAACACCTTAGAGGCGGAGAACACCCAGATGGCCGGGAAGGTCTGCGAGCCCCAGAAATGTCCGCCTGCCCGGACGACCGAGATATTCTGGAAGTTCGTCGTCGGCGAAGCGCCGAAGCCATTCATCGCATAACCGAAATCGAGCGAGCTGATCGTAATTCCTGAATAGCAGAGCGTATCCGCGATGTAGATGTTGCGGAAGGTATTGGCATAACCGCCGTATACCGCAACACCGGCTGCCCGCCAGGTCAGGATCGAGGTCAGATTCTCATAGACGTTATCCTTCATGTCCGAGCCGCCGGAATCAATCGCCGAGAACAGCGCGAAGCTGTCATCTCCGGTAGCCCGGGCTTCATTATTGGACACGAGATTATTCGTGCTGCCGTTCGTCATGTTGATCCCGTCGGCGAAGGTGTTGCGGATACGGGAGTTGCGGATCACCATATAATCGGTATTGGCCCCCCAGTACATACACACCTGATGTTCAGTCCAGATATTGTCGATCGTTATGTTCGCCACATTGGAGAAGTCGAACACCTTGCCGGGACCGTCAATCCGTGAAGTATAGTTGCCGAAGTAGGCGAACCCCGAGAAGGTTGAGCCGTTAGCTGAATCTGTCGCCCGGAAGCCGATGTCTGTATTCGACTGGTTGAGCGGCGCGTAGAACCGGGTATACCACGGTCCGGCTCCGATGATTTTCACTGCCTTGCCGTAGACCTGGAATTTATTCGAGGTCTCATAGTTTCCGGCAGGAAGATAGACACCCACAAGATTACCCGTTGTATCCATACGCACCTTATCCAGCGCATTCTGCACATCCTGATGCGTGAATCCAAGCGGAACGGTATACTTGGACGGGTCAGGATTGGCAATCGGCGATACCTGCTCCAGGCTCACGAAGTCTATCGCATATTGCGAGGTGTTGGCTGCATCCTTCTGCAGCCGGATCGTGCTGCCTGCCGGAATGGTGGTATCGAACATGATATTCGCTTCATCATAGATATGGCGCGGGGAACCGGCGCTTGGCGAATTGCCCGGACTGGTCTCTGAGCCATAGAGCCAGGCATACTTGGAATTCAATGTAATGGCTTTGTTAAAGACACCATTGACATAAATATTCAGGGTCGCCGTTGTGCCGTCACCGCTGGCCGAGTCGGGAATAGAGAACCGGGTGACCAGGGTATTCGTACTGGCTTTGGTGGTGAACTCGACGTAGCTGCCTGTGGTATTCAGCGTAACGGCCCGTCTGCCTGAAGCTTCACCGGCCAGGTCCCCGATATTCCGGTTCGGTGTCAGCTTGACCGCTCCGCCGCCGATCACTCCATCTTCGGCCTCGTACATATCGTAAGGCATATTGGCCCCGCGTCCGATGTAGAGCGGCTGATTCTGGATGTTGTTGGCCCGCTTTAGCGCCAATTCGTTACCGTCCACGACAATTTCTGTTTTCACATTATATTTTCCGTTCACAGCCGTCCAGGTCCCAAGAGCCACAGGAGCGGTTGTACTTCCGGCAGCAATGACACCGTTATAAGCGCCAGTCAACGTTCTGAGGACTGCGCCTGTTGTAGCATCGGTCAGAGTCAGGGTGATATTATGAGCGCCGCTTGCCGAGGAAGCTGATCCCTGATTCTTGATGGCAACTGCGAAGCTGACCACATTGCCCCCTGCCGGATTGCCAGGAGACCAGCTGACCGGTGAGGCGATCAGATCGGAGCTGGATACCTGGTTTACTGTAAGGGCTGAAGGATGCGTATAGCTGTTATTGCCGTCATTCAGTTCCACAACATTGTTGCTCTCATCCACCTTGGCGCTTACCGTATAGGTTCCGGCATCCTTGGCACCAGCGCTGAAGGAGACATTTGCCGAAGCCCCTGCGGCCAGTGCACCCACTGGGGCATTTCCGGCAAGAACGTTGCCGAGATAAAAGCTCATATTGGTAGCTGCGGATGAAGCAGAACCGCTGTTTTTCACTGTAGCGTTCAAAGTGAGAGAATCTGTCTCTACCGGTGCGGAGGGGCTCCATGACATCCCCGTTACCGTCAAATCCGGGTTCGCCCCCGGTGTGCCGATGATCTGGAGCTCCGCTACCTGTCCGGCGCTTGAACCGGAGTTCGCTGTGAATTTCAGCTGCAGCTCACTGACGGTTGCTGTGACCGGAATGGTCACTGCATTGCCGCTGGCCGGATTGAAGGTATACACGCTTGCCGGTACCAGACTAGCGAACGTGCCTGCCGACTGATTATGCCCCAGGACTTGAATGGTCTGGGTACGGGCCGACCAGGCTGCTGCCGGATTCAGCTTCACTACTACTGAAGTTATATTGGCGTTCGCACCCAGGTTAACAGTTAGCGTGTTCGGATAATCCCCCCCTGCTCCTTCCCAGTAGGTGGTGACATCTCCATCATTAGCATTGGCCGGAACAAAGGTGAAGACGGAGGAGGAAGCATTCACGGCTTTGCCGATCGCCAGGTTCACGCCGGGACCTGTGGTAGGGGTTGCTGTAGGGACTGGTGTGGCAGTTGGTGTTGGCACAGGTGTAGATGTTGGCGTTGGAGCTACGGTTGGTGTGGTAGTTGGCATAGGCGTTGGCGCAACTGTCGGCACTATCGTTGGAACAGGCGTAGGGGCGACCGTTGCCGTTGGTGCCGTTGAAGCTGTCAATACAAGCTGATCCAGATTCACGTTCCCGGAGTCGGACGCCTCATATTTGTAGGCAATCGTGTTAGTTCCGGCAGCTAAGGCTACCACCTCAGCCTGCGTGGACCAGTTATCCCAGCTTGGCATGTTGGCAAGCTGCGTCTGCCTGATCTTCACGCCATTCACGTAGACACTCAGCGTCTTCGTACTGCCTGACGCATTAGCATACCGCAGTGCTGCGCTGTAATTCCCTGCCGCCGGAGCCGTTACCGTGAAGGTTGTGGTTGCTCCCTGCGTCAGATAGCCGTCAACGAAGGCCGCACCGGTATAGCCGCTGTGATCGGTATTCGTCTTGGCCCCGCCGGATAAGGCGGCGGCCTCCGCTTCGTAGGTTCCGGGTGGAGAGGCCGTGGTGCCGTACACCTCAATCTCCGACAGCTGCGCAGCAGGCCAGCCGGTGTTGGCCGTGAAGTTTATTTTGATATAACGGGCGGTTGTTGCAGTGAAGGGAATCGTGACGGAGTTGGAGCCGCTGGAAGGATTGAACACATACCCTGCAGAAGCAGCCAGATTACTGTATGAGGTATCATCCGTACTGCCTTGAACCGACAACGTCTGCGTTCTTGATTCCCAGGCTGCGGGCAGCTTGAGTACAACCTGATTCACACTGCTGCCGGCACCCAGATCCACCTTGATCCATTGCGGAAAAGCATTGCTGGCACTCTCCCAGTACGACCCCTGGTTACCATCATTGGCGTTCACTGCTGCATACACATCCCCGACTGAGCTTGCGCTAATCGTCTTGCCTTGAGCCAGATTGCCTGCCGCCGCCCCCGTTGCCGGAAATAACGCGAGCTGTCCCACACATAACACAAGCATCAGACTGTACATGAGGAATGTCCTTTTCACTGAAGACCTGGTTCTGCTGATCATTTAACAACCACCTCCCATAGATTATGGTTCCACCTTCGAGTATGCGCTTTCATAAAACAAATTATGGTAATAATATAAGATAGAGCCTGGCTCAGGTCGATGGCGTATTCTATGAAAAGTATGTGCGTACATACGGAGCGTTCAGGCAGAGAATGAACCTAACCGAAGTCGGCATACCCTTGCGCGGCAGATCCTTTTACAATGAGTACAACAACAAGCCACAGCGCAGGAGGAATCAGCTATGAATGAAAGTATTAGGCAGGAGCTATTATCCAAAAATGAAAAATTAATCCGCATGGTGATCGAACGGGCCAAACGGGATTTTCCGGAGGAGATTGCGGTGATCGGGCTTGCGGGCTCTTTCAGAACCGGCGATTTCCATGACAAAAGCGATCTCGATCTCATCATCATCAATAACAACAATGAAGGCTGGGACATCTCATCCTGCTTCATTCTCGGGGATGTCGGATATGATATCTACTGCACGCCCTGGGAGACCCGGATTGAAGATCAGGCCGCGCTTGAGAGTCCGATGATCTCCAGTCTGACCGATCTGCTGGTGCTCTACTGCGCGAAGCCGGAATATATGGACAAGCTGAGAGCCTATCAGCAGCGGGCGCAGGATGCACTGGCGAAGTCCATTGGAAGCGAATGCCTGGAACGGGCGAAGAAGTGGATTGATCTGGCGAAGCAGGAGTATGCAAATACTTGTCTGCATGAGGATATCGGGTCAGTCAGGCTGGCATCAGCCGAAATGGTGTATAATCTGGTGAACGCTTTGTCGCATATGAATAATAGGTATTTTCAGAGAGGACTGAAGCGTTATCTGGAGGAGGTGAAGTCCTTCCGGCATCTTCCGGGGGATTTCGAGACGAACTACTGGAATGTGATCCGCGCCAAAAATGTGGATGAGATCAGAAGCACATCCCGTTTCCTGCTGAATAGCCTCCTTGAGCTTTACAAAACGCTGCATCAGCAATATGTGGAACAGCCTGTGCCCACCTATGATAATCTGAAGGGTACCTATGAGGAATTATGGTGCAACTACCGTAACAAGGTGATTTCCAGCGTTGAAAGTAAGGATGCCTCTTACGCCTTTTACGCCGCCATGGGAGCGCAGGGTCTGCTGGATGAGATGACCGAGTCGCGGGGAACGCGGAAGTTCAATCTTATGCAGTATTTTGATGTGGACTATCTGGATCTGTTCAAGGACCGGTTTCTCTTGGCAATGGATGACTATCTGGAGGAATACCGCCGGGTCGGCCGGCAGGTAGAGCGATACGATACTTTTGAAGAGCTGTACCGGCAATATATGAAGCAGTAGCGATTAAGCAGCACGAAGCCCCCTCCCTTTCGTTCAGGGCGGGGGCTTCATCTAATCATACAAATTCCCGTTCGCCAGCATTGCCAGCCGCTCTTCGTCCCGTACAATCAGCCGGCCGTTCCGGCGTTCAATAATACCGTCTTCAATCAGGCGGCGCACTACCCGGTTCAGATGCCGGTAGCTGGTGCCCAGCAAATCGGCGGTCTCTGTAAGACTGGAGGTACGGATCTCCTCTACGCGCTGGGCGCCCGTGTTGTCCGCGAACAGCGACATCAGATAGCTGGCGAACCGGTTCTCCACCGGATAGAGCACGTTCATCGCTGAGGTCTGGCCGAGCGTGTACATTTTGTGGCTCAGCTCTCCGACCAGGAAGCGCAGCAGCGCCGTATTGTCTTCAATCTCCCGGAGCAGCAGCTTCCTTCCGGCGACCAGCAGCAGGCTGTCCCCTACGGAGACCACCTCGTTCTTGACAGGATACTGGCGCAGCAGCTCCACATCCCCGATCACCGACATCGGCCGGGCGAACCGGACCAGCATCGACTTGCCGTTCGGCAGCAGCGTATGAATCTTCAGCTTGCCCTGCATCAGGAAAAACATATGCTCCAGCCGGTCGCCCACCGAGCAGACCGCCTCCCCGCCTCCGTAACGCCGAAGCTCCATCTGGGCAATGGCGCTGCTGTTGAACATGGCCGTGAGGCCATTCTGCTCGGTGAGGCTCCGAACCGCTTCCGGATTCATTATCGATTGCATGAGGTTCTACTCTCCTTGTGTCATCTTAGCTGAAATCACTGTAACACAAGTTAACGGACGGAAGCTATTTCTGCATTACCTCTCCGGCAAAATAATCCTCCAATGCTCTCTGCTCCCGGTAATGGGCCAGATTGAACGAAGGCCAGCTCCGCTGAGTCTGATTGCTTTCAGCCAGTCTGCTGCGCAGCGCCTTGTCCAGAATCCCCTTCTCCTTCTTGCTGAATTCGATTAGCTCTGGAACCACATCTGCGGAGAGCCCGGCCAGATAACCGGCATCCAGCGTACCGCTTGCTTCATAACGATGGATATTCTGCTTCGCAATGATATGATCCATCCCTATATAGTTCATGAGCACGTAGGAGAGCAGACCGAGCACAATGTAGCATTTTAGAAGCGGGAAGGGTTCCCGGCTAATCCGCACGGCCGCCAGCACCAGCAGCAATCCGAGGAAGATCATGAAGGCATGCACCAGGAACCGGATGTAGGTGGAACCGTAAGCCTCTTCATATAGAGTCAGCCGCGAGAACGCAGAATACAGCATGACCATGGAGCATAGCACCAGAATATACAGCAGGAGCTGAATCACCCGCTTCAGGATACCGCCCGCTTTGCGCACCGCCAGCAAGGACAGCAGCAGGATTGCGAAGTTAATCGAAGTGACCAGAATCAGCTCCAGAAAACCGCTCCGCGCATAGTCCGCATACGTACTGTTCTCCGGCAGAATCCCGTCCCAGGCCCCGAACAGATACGAGAACTGGACACTCACAAACAGCATGTACACAGCATTAATCGCGGTCAGCACGGTAGTGATAATGACCGGGTCATCAAGACCGATACCGTCCTCTCCTGCTTCAGCCGCTTCCAGCTTCTGTCCCATCGCATCAAACTCACTGACCAAAGGGGAGCGGATATAGGATTTACTCTGTACAAACCCCCAGACGAAGCCGAACAGGAAGAGAGTGAGCAGCAGGACCCACAGGCCTCTGAAGACCCAGTCCCCCAGCGAAATATTATCAAAAACCCCCGGCAGCGCTGCCAGCAACTGACTGAATACCCCGTCCGCCGTAGACAGCAGCGAGATGACAATCAGCAGCAGCGGCACGGAAATCAGCAGGCCGATCAGCACCCGCATCAATACCTGCTTGCGTTCATTCGCCATCCCGTCCTTGCCCCTGCGCAGCAGCTTCAGTGCTGTGGACCAGTTGCGCAGACTTTGCGGGAACAGATGCTCAAGCGCCGCGCCGATCAGGGCGAAGCCGCTCCAGGCAGGCTTGCGGTAACTAAGCATATAGGTCATATGTAATAGAATCAGCACCGGAATCACAACGAAATTAAGCGCGAAGAAAAACAGGTTACCATACAACATATAAGTCAGGGATAACAGAAAAATAGACGCCATCCACAGATAGCTGAACCAGGTCTGCTTACGCAGCCGCTCCTTGGCGAAATACAGCATGAAGGCATAGAACAACGTGACAAAAATCGGGTATGACGCCCCCGGCATCTTGCCGTAGAACAGGTACTGATGTACAATCGCAAGCACAAGTGCGGCCAATAAGGCCAGACGCCCAAGCCCCGGTTTGGATGCAGTTTGATCACCCATGGTAAATTCCCCCATCTTTTTACTGTCATACCCTGATTTTAGCTGATAAAATAAGAAGAAAAAGAGAAATATAATAATATTAATTTCCTATTTTACAAAATAGGCAGGAGGAGAGTTCCCAGATGAAGCTGCACAATCAATTCCTGAAGCTGCATTCCCATCATGGAGGCCCGGCAGAGATCTCTGTTACCCTGGACGAGCTGGCCTTGACTCTTGGCTGCACACACCGCAATGCACTGCATGTCATCCGCAAAATGGCCGGTCTGGGCTGGATCACCTGGACCCCCAGCCGGGGACGGGGGCGGCGCTCCAAGCTGGTAATCCTCGCCGCTGCCGAGGACATTGCCCTGGAATCCATGAAGCAGGCAATAAGCAGCAAGGATATCAGCAGTGCCCTGGAGGGTATCCGCGGACATGCCCGCACCTCATCGCTGCAGGACACGCTGCAAGGCTGGCTGCTGACTTACTTCGGGCATCATGCCGAGGTGCACAGCGACAAGCGGATCGATACGCTGCGGCTGCCCGTCACCCAGCAGCTCCATACCTTCGATCCGCTCTATATGAATTTGCTGGCGGAGTCGTTTGTCTCCAGCCATGTTTTTGACGGGCTGGTCGGCCGCAGCGGTGAACGCGGCAAGGTCATCCCCGGTCTGGCTCATGCCTGGGAGACGGACGGGAGCCGGACGGCCTGGACTTTTCATCTGCGCAAGGAGGTCTTGTTCCATCATGGCAAGGTACTGACCGCCGAGGATGTCGTCTACTCGTTCGAACGGATGATGTCTACCTCGCAGCGCATGCTGTACAGTTATATTGTCAAGGAGATTCAGGAGGTCCAGGCCTTGAATGCTTCAACCGTCCGCATTCTGCTGAAGAAGCCGAATGAACTCTTCCTTCCCTTCCTCTGTACCAGCCGGGCGGCTATTGTGCCCCGCGATCTGGAAACCATTGGGGAGAATCTGTTCGGACGGAGGCCGGCGGGCACCGGTCCCTTCAAGGTCGTAGAGATGAACGAGGATACCTGTGTGCTGGAGGTGTTCCCGTATTATTTCCAGGGGCGGGCCCATCTGGACCGTGTGGAGATTATCTATGTCCCGTGGAGCCTTGAGCGCGAGCCCTCGGAGACCGGCTCTGCCTTCCATGTCATCCCGAATCCGTCAGCAGCGGGTGCAGACTCTCTAAGCCGAATCCACTCCGAGTCCTATGTCCGCAAATTTGTAACCTGCAACACGAAGAAAAAGGGACCGCTGAGCGATCCCCTTCTCCGTGCCGAGCTGCTGTCCTGTCTCCGGGAAGTTCCAAGAGAGCCTTTCCGGCCTTCTGCCGCGCCTCCGGCAGAAGCCTTGCAGATTGCCACGATCCCGCAATATGCCGGAGATGCGGAATACATTGCCGCAAGGCTAACGCAGCATGGATATGCCTGCAAGGTGTTATCCGTGTCGCCGGAGGAATTCAAAGGCCCGATCCGTCTGAAGGCCGACCTGATCGTCTTCTCGCTGCTTCGTGACCAGGACGAGCAGCTCCGGCTGTACGACCTGTATCTGACCCTCTCGCAGCATATTGATCCGCGCACCCGCGCGGGCATTGAGGGCAGGCTGCGCCAGATCTCGCGGGAGCCTGACGCCGCAGTGCGTGCAGAAGGCTTCCGTATTATAGAGGACACCCTGACGCGAGACCACCAGCTGCATATCCTCTACGAGCGGCCTGCCGAGACCGCTTATCTGCCCAGCGTGCGCGGCGTGACCTTCAACAGCCAGGGCTGGGTCGATCTGCGCCATCTCTGGTTTCCGCCGGAGCTGTAGATACGAAGTAGAAGGCCGGGGAGGCTGCACCGCCAGACTATTTTAGGACCCGCAGCCTCCTTTATTCTGTACCGGGTAAATACGTAGCCAGACCTCTGCCCACCAGATTAGGCGAGACTGGCTTCCGGCCGAGTTCCCTTGACCAGATGGAGAGCTGGCCGATGTGATGAATCTCATGCGCGGCAACATGGCGCATCACTTCGCCCCATCTATGCTGGGTAACCTGCCCATCCGGCTTATCCTCCCTTAGAATCCTCCGTTCCAATCCCTCATTCCAGGCCATTACGAAGGACTCCACCTCAGGCCGGAAGCGTGCGTCCACCTCTCTGATTTTCTGCAAAGTATTGTACTCCGTGAAGTCTAAACGGATATCCGGCTTCCCTTCCATATCCCGGACCCAGCTTAATTCCACATCCACTATATGCACCAGCGTCTGCAGGATTCCGCCCACCCCGCCAATGCGTGTCTTCACCAGTTCTTCTTCCGGAAGCTCCCCGCACCATTGATACCATTCCTCACGGACCTGCCAGTTATAAAGAAATAAGGTTTGCATGGTTGGCCTCCTTTTGCCTTGTACACCTAATAATTGAACTCAAATCTTAGTCGTCACTGCGGTGAACATTTGAACCCAATGCTTGGTCGTCACTGCGGTGAACATTTGGCCCTCCGGCCGCTGCCCAGTTTGGATTTCCTGATTTAAACCGCTTCTAGCGGTAGAAATCCAAACACAGCTGTTGCTTACGATGCGAGCTTTCCTTCGGAAAGCTTTCAGGCGGACGCTTTCGCTCCTACAGTTCCAAATTTCCCCTCCGCTTCTTTTGCTTTTCGTTAATTTCATTAGTGCTTCCTAATAACTTACCCTTTCTTGCGCCGGATGCTATAGAATCTCATCGCTGTGGGAACGCCTTTGATCTCCAGGACCCCGCTGTAGATCAACTCCCTCACCCTATGCTCGAAATAAGTATCACCGACATACTGCTCACAGTATCCGAGCGCCTCTCCAACTAGCCGTGCTGATTTCAGGAACCCGTCTTCTCCTGGCGGGGGTGTTAGTGAATCCAGCTTTTCCAGCAGATAGCCGTCGTAATAATCAGCGGGCACCTCCAGCAGGGTGTCCTCCTGCCAGATTCGCAGGACGCCGGACTGCCCGGAAATTGCCTGCCATTCCTGAGACAACTGCGCGATATCCTCAGTAGTTAGCCTGCTGCCGTCATTAATCCACAGAAGTGCTTCCCGGAGCTTGTCTGACGGAATCTCACCGGAATGACAGTAATTAATAAAGGCATCCGGCCGGTTAAACAGCTGCTCACAGATGGCGCAGGCATCAATCATTATGAGCTCATTCTGCCGGTTCCCCAGCAGATGAGCGGTTAGACGCAGCGCAGTCTGCTCGCAAGCATTGCCGCTGGTCCAGATCACAACCTTGGCCTGTTCAGGAATCTGCTCCAGATTGTCCAGCTTCTCCGTATACTCTTCTTCACAATCATATGAGATATTATAATTTTCCGTTATATTTTGGCGGAACCAGTCGCTGCGCACTTTCCTCCCTACTGGCGTATCCAACTGCTCCAGCGGACCTATAGCATAATTCTCCCGCAAAATAATCAGCTTATGTGTATCGGTCCAGCTAAGTCCCTTCAGCGCTTGCTTCATACTGCCTCCGAAGGAATCCCCGCAGAGGATATGAACATGGGTGCTGTCCGGCGCAGGGTCCCAGAATGCCCGCTGCGCCGGAAGACTCATCAGCGACGAGTACTGGTCAATCAATCTGGCAACCGGCTCCGCCATATGCTCCTCCAGCGCACTCTCCAGCAGTTCGCTCTGCTCCTTCAACTCGCCAATTCCCGCCAGAAGCTGCATCAGATGCAGCTTCACTTCCTCATCCCTGAGCGTACTTACAGCCTTTTTGATCGCCAGCATATCCTTCAAATAGATTCACCTCTGTTAGAATGTCCTAACCTCTGCCCTATTACCGAGCTCTACCTCTATAGTAAATTTAGTACCCCCAAGAGGCAAGCTGCATCATTACCTTGGAGGACAATACGATGGTGATCTAGAATTCTTTGTTTTATACTTATTTGTGGTAAGGAAGGTACACATGGACGAAAAAAGGATTTATAAACCTCTGGATGATCTCTCCAGCGAGGAGATCATTGAGCGTCTAAAAAGAAATGACGCTGCTGATCTTCTGACGCTCCCTCTTTCTGTCGGTGAATACCATTCGAACTGGAAGTTCGCCCAAGATATTTGTGCTCAGCTTGCGGATCATGAGTCTGCTGCTGTCCGTGCTAATGCCGTTTTAGGATTTGCATATATTGCCCGGACGAAGGGACAATTAGAGAAACACATCGTTAAACCCATCGTTCTGAGAGAGCTTCGTGAGAATAAAGAATATGAATGGAGAATCCTTGATTCAATTGAGGATATTAACTTTTTTATGAAGTGGAAGATCGGAAAAAGAATCATATACGAATGCGAGGGATAAACATATTGGGTGTTAATACAAAGGGAAAACGAAAGTTCGTTCATGGCGAAAAGAGTTATTTCTGGTACGTCAAAGAAGATGATGAAGATTACGGACGAATTAAACTATTTATTGTTTCGGAAGATAAAAAATTTAACGTTTCCTATGAAGTTGGACAATCCAAAAAAGACCGAATTCCCTTCATCGTAATTATCGGCTTGGAGTTTGGCGGATTAGAAAGTGGCGGTCGTAGCGGCTGGGTTAGAATACAGACACCATTGTGGGGTGACGACGTTATAACGCCAGGCCTTGTAAAAACCATACTTGAATGGAGCCTGATGGATAAAGAAAAGCTCATTTTTGTGGATTGGGAGGGAAATGTATTAACGAGAGGCATTAAATGAAGCAAACAGCAGCGACTAAAACATCCATGCCCCACCCCACAGTAAACGTACTTATCCCCCCTTTGGGAGGAGTGGCGGAAGGGATGTTTGGAACTGTAGGAGCGGTAGCATCCGCCTTTGTCTCCGGATTTCAACCGCTGGAAGCGGCTTGAATCAAGAAATCTGGAGACAACAGCGGCCGAAAGTCCAAACAATCTCTGGAGCCACGACTACTCCCAAAACAAGCCGGAAGTAAGTACACTTCACGCAGCATCATTCACTTATTTTGAACTAAATGTCGAATACTTATCTCTGATCTAGAATTCATTCTATATAAAACAAGCATAGCGATTATAGCAATCGCAACCCCTCCAGCACCCAGCCATGTAATAGAGGTAAGTGATACTGTTTCAATAGCTGCCCCGCCTATACCGGCACCTGCTGCCATAGACAGCTGCATCATAGACTGGTTAAGGCCAAGCATCACACCTGACGCTTCGGGTTCAATTGTCGTTAAATGATATTGCTGCGTTGGGCCGGATGACCATGCGGAGAACGACCACAACAATAGCACAACCATTACACCAATCAATGTATTCGTCACAAAAGACAATAGAATCAGCATTACAATATGGAGTGTCAATCCACTGAATAAGGTTCGTTGAACCCCCCATCGATCCGTGCTGAGGCCGCCGATTTTGGAGCCTATCATGCTGGCTATTCCAAATATAAGCAAAGCTCCGCTGAGATATTTATCACCTATGCCAGATACTTCAAGCAGATACGGTGAAAGATACGTATAAGTAATCGAGTACCCGCCCAGCCAAAAGAAGGTGATAGCTAACCCCAGGGCTACCTTAGGCTTTTTGAGTAAACTTAATTGTTGCCGTAATGGAATAGACTCATCTCCCTTCACACGCGGGATGGCGACAGAAAGTATGACCATTGCAATAATACCTAGAAGGGCAATTCCCCCAAACACAGATTTCCAACCAATCGTATCCGCTGCAATGCGCCCAAGAGGAACGCCAATGATTAATGATGCTGTAAAGCCCATTACGACTGTTGCAATAGAACTTGCTTGTTTACCCTCTGGGGCAATTTTCGCTGCGATATTTAATGCGGTAACAACCACTATGCCTGCACCTAAGGCCATGATGATACGGGCAACCACAAACAATCCATACCCGGGCAAAAGAACGGCGAGAACATTAGATACCACAAACAAACCTAGACCCATCATAATTAATTTCCGTCTGTCCATACTTGCGGTTAGAGCCATAAGAACAGGAGTAAATACAGCGTAGACCAGAGAAAAAATCGTAATTAATTGCCCGGCTGCAGCAACTGAAACGTCAAAAGAAACGGCTACCTTATCTAAAATGCCAGATAGAATATACTCAGACGTCCCTACCAAAAAACTAACAATGGCTAAAATATAAACTTTCCAGCTTAGTGCCATAAAATAATACCACTCCTTTGATTTTATTTATTATATGTACAATTCACGAATTGTCGATATGATAACATAAAAAGACATATCTAGAATTGTAGATACGTACTACCAAGATAAAGCCGAATTCCGGTAAAGAACTCAGGGTTATCTCTCTTACATATCAGTCATCGTATAATGAGCTAACTGACGTATGGCTTCCTCATCTCTCTGATAATACGTGAATTTGCCTATACGTTTTGTTGTGATCAACCCTGCCCGCTGCAGCATCGTAAGATATTGTGAAGCCGTGGACTGAGTCATGTTCAGCTTGTCGGTTATTTGACTTACACAAACCCCAATCTCCTCCATATCCACTCCTTCATGGGGTTTGAAATGAACATATGGCTCTTTGAGCCATTGTAAGATCTGTAACCTGGATTCATTCGATAACGCCTTAAATACATCGATTGGATTCATATTTTTATTATATTGATGATTTGCGATATGTCAATACGGTATCCTTATTGGATTTCCTCTTCATTTATCTGTTATTAATTAAGTTAACGTATGAAGCTGTGTCCGAAGCGAACATTCAGCGATAGTTGTATTCTGTACACTTAAAAACCCTGAAAAGGAAGGCTTTCTCCTTTTAGCTGCAGTCTGTACAACTAAATCTGCCCGAATGGGTGAGAACCCCACTATCGAGACAGTTTAATTGCACGAAATACAGCTAAACGGATAATTGGCGTTATATCAGACGATATAGGTGTACAGAGTGCAATTAAACAAACCCTTTTGCTTTTGCCTTTGCCTTTTGCCTTTCCCCCCTTGCCTCCCCTCACAGTAAGTGAACTTGAGCTTCCCCCCATTTTGGGAGGAGTGGCGGAGGGGATGTTTGGAACTGTAGGAGCGAATGCGTCCGCCTTTGTCTCCGGATTTCAACCGCTGGAAGCGGCTTGAATCAAGAAATCTGGAGACAACAGCGGCCGAAAGTCCAAACAATCCCCGGAGCCACGACTATTCCCAATGTGTAGAATTGCTCCTGTTCACCTTACTTCACCGACCCGATCATCCCCGCCACAAACTGCTTCTGCATCACGAAGAATACCAGCGCGGTCGGGATCGTGCCGATTACAATCGCGATCATAATCATTCCGTAGTCTGGGGCGTAACCCGAGCCGAGGGTGGAGATCAGCAGCGGCATCGTCTTCGTCTGCGGCGTCTGCAATACGATCAGCGGCCAGAGATAGTTGTTCCAGCTCGACATGAACGTAATGATCGCTCCGGCGGCGTAAGTGGTCTTCATCGTCGGCAGATAGATCCGCAGGAAAATGCCCAGCTCGCTAAGACCATCCATCCGGCCGGCCTCCAGCAGCTCCTTCGGGAACATCTTCGTGCTCTGGCGGAAGAAGAAGATCAGGAACGCGGTAGTCACGGTTGGCAGAATGACCGAGGCCATCGTATCAATGCCCATCCACGGGAACACGTTGGAGATCTGGCCGAACATCCGGTAGAGCGGAATCATCAGCGCGGCGAACGGAATCATCATCGACAGCAGCAGAATGTTGAATACGATATCCTTCGAGCGGCTGCGGAACACCTCGAAGCCGTAACCGGCCAGCGAGGCAATCAATAGCGCCAGCAGCGTGGTGGTTACCGAGATTTTCGCTGAATTCATCAGGGATAACTGCAGGTCTGTGGTGTCCAGCAGCTTGCGCAGATTCTCCACCAGATGGGTGCCCGGCAGCAGCCGTCCGCGGGTGACATCCACCGACGGGTTTGTGGAACTAACCACCATCCACAGGAACGGGAAGATCGAGACGATGGCCGCGATGCTCAGGAACAGGTACATGAAGAACCGTTTACTTTTAGCCATTCTTATCACCTGCCACTTTGAACTGGATGACCGACAGCAGCGCGATCATAATCACGATCGAATACGATACGGTGGCTGCATAGCCGAAGTCTGCTGAATACTTGAACGACAAATTGTAGATGTACTGGGAGATCGTCTGGGTCGCGTTGCCCGGGCCGCCCTTCGTAATATTCATGACCTCGTCGAACAATTGCAGCGTCCCGATGGTTGAGGTAATCGAGGTGAACAGGATGATCGGCTTCAGCAGCGGGACCGTAATTCCGAAGAACTGGCGGGAAGCCGAAGCTCCGTCAATCCGGGCGGCCTCGTAGATGGAGTGATCGATATTTTGCAGGGCCGACAGGTAAAAAATCATATTGTACCCCGTCCAGCGCCAAGTGATCGCTATAATAATGGTGATTTTGGCCCAGAACGGATCAGTGATCCATTCAATCGGGGCACTGACCAGATGGAGCTTCAGCAGCATCGTATTCACCAGGCCATTGCCGGAGAACAGATACTTGAATACTACAGAATACGCAACCAGTGAAGTGACACAGGGCAGGAAGATCGCCGTCCGGAAAAACCCCTTGAATCTCAGCTTGCTGTCATTCAGCAGCACCGAGATAAACAGCGCGAGGATGATCATCAGCGGCACTTGAACCAGCAGATAGATGAAGGTGTTTTTAACCGATACTATAAATGTCTTGTCAGACAGCAGCCGTGAATAGTTATCGAAGCCGGTAAAGGTAAGATTGCTGCCCGTTCCCGTCTGGAACGACAGAATAAGGGCCTGAATCATCGGGTAGAAATAGAAGATGAAGATAAGCAGGACCGCAAGCAGGACGAAGGACCATCCCGTCAACACGCTTTTGGTGCGGAACCTAAGTTTGGAATTTGTATGATGCACAGCCGTCCAGTCCTTTCCTGATCATTTAAAATAAACCCCGGGCGCCGCCCGCCTCCCTAACTCCCGGAAGCTGCACGCCACGCCCAAGGTTCACTGTGTGAGAGCCAATCATTTAATCTGCGACTCGGCCTGGGCCTGAGCATCGCTCAGCACGCTGTCAATATCCTTGCCGTTCAGATAATTCTGCATCTCTACAATCAGGATGTCTTCAATCGCATACGTGTTGATCCCGTAATTGACGCTTGGGATCTGCTCCGTCCAGGCCGCGAAATCCGATACAATTTTCTGGCCGCTGAAGAATTCATTCGCCTGGCTGTAAGCCTCTCCGCCCGCTGCCGCTTTGAAGGTACCAATGACACCGATGTCTGTGAGCAGCTTCTGGTACATTTCCACATTCGAGCCGAAGGTCTTCGCCATGAAGTCCGCTGCCGTCTCCTTGCCGTCCACATTCATCACATACCAGGAGCTTCCGCCCAGGTTCGAGGCATGAACCGATTTGTTCACCGTCAGCTTCGGAAGCGGCGCGATACCCCACTTGCCGGATTGTGATGTTTCAGCCGTAATCGAAGGGGTGATCCAGTTGCCTGTCGGCACGGAGGCGACATCGCCGCTATTCAGGGCAGCCACGAACTGGCTCCAGTCCGCATGCACCTTGGCCACATTGGATTCGGTCAGCTCCTTATAGGTTTCAAAAGCTTCCTTAAGCGGAGCATTCCCCGCAATATTCGGTGTCTTGCCGTCTTCCTTCAGATACCACTGGCCTGCGGATTGAATCATCACCCGGATCAGCCCGAGGTCGTTCGGGTCCAGCGTAATCAGTGCTTTGCCGGTTTTCTCTTTCACAGCTTTGCCGATTTCAATATATTGCTTCCAGTCGATATCCTGCAGATCAGCGAGCTTATAGCCTGCCTGCTCCAGATAATCCGTTCTGACATAGAGGCCGGTCACGCCGGAGTCAAAAGGAATTCCGTACTGCTTGCCGTCCAGGCTGGTCGGCCCGCTTTTGTAATCCGCGAAGTCTGCGCCCTTGATCGAGCTGCTCAGATCGTAAAAGGAATCCTTGTACGATTGCAGGAAGCTCTGCGAACGGTAGTCTTCAATCAGCACGATGTTCGGCAGACCCTTGGTGGTCCCGGAATTCAGCCCCGTGTTCAGCTTCTGGATAATATCCGCCTGTGCATATTCCACAATGTTAATTTTCACATCCGGGTTCGTCTTGGCATATTCTGCTTTGGCCACTTCCAGCGCGGCGATGTTGAATGCAGGGTCCCAAGCCCAGATGGTAACTTCCTTCGCCTGTGCAGGCTCTGTAGCAGCTGTATTCTCTGTCTTTCCAGTGTCCGCAGCGGTATTGCCGGAATTCTTCGACCCGGAGTTCGAGCTGCAGGCCGTGAGCAGAAGCAGGCAAATCAGGATTAACGCAAAGCCTTTTTTCATTGGTAAGCCTCCCCTTTGATGCGCTTTACTGTAACCCGCTTGAATGTAAGCGCTTATTTATTACATAAGTAATCTTATCACCCGCCATCGGGGACCCGTTAGGACTTACTTTATGGGGATTGGTCATTTTATCGCCTGATTGTAAGCGTTACCCTGTTTGCCGTTTGTTCTTTTTTTGGAAAATGGTAATTATCTCACCCCTTCATCAGCGGCAGGCGGATTCGGATCGCAGTCCCCTCCCCCGGTGCACTCTTAATGGTGACTCCATACTCCTCACCGTACATCAACACCAGCCGGTCATGCACATTGCGGATGCCGATGCCGGTGAATAACTGGCGTTTGCCCTCCAGGCCGGACATGGGCAGATCTCCCGCTCCGGTGTCCATCCCGTCCCCGTTGTCCACCACCTCGCAGAGCAGGGACCCGGCATCCTGGGAGATGAGGATATGGATATATCCGCTGCTTTTGTGCGTAAACGCATGGAAGAAGGCATTCTCAATGAACGGCTGAATAATCAGCTTCGGCAGCTGGTATTCCATACAGTCCGGGGAGACGAAGAAATTCACCCTGATCCGTTCGCCGTACCGCACATGGTTGATGAACACATAAGACTTCAGATTCTCCAGCTCCTGCGTCACCGTAATGCTCTCACTGACATTGCTCAGCGCATTCTGCAGCATCGAGATCAGGGCATGAATTGTATGCACCGCCTTGTCCTGACTGCCCTGCTGCACCAGGAATTTCACCGAGGCCAGCGTATTGTACAGAAAATGCGGGTTAATCTGATGCTGCAAGGCCGCAAGCTCGGCATTCCGCTGCTCCTTCTGCGTCTCCACCAGCTTCTCGACATATTCATTCAGCTCGTCCAGCATATAGTTATAGGCATGACCCAGCTCCTGAAATTCAAAGCTGCCCGTCACCGTAATGTAATTATGGAAGTTACGCTCGGTAATCTTGGACATCTGCCGGGTAAGCAGCGTGAGCGACCGGGTCAGCCTTCTGAAGATCAGGAACACCACGATCAGGGCCACGATGACGATGGCTGAGCAGAAGAGTACGACCATTTTACCGTTGACCATCTGGCCGAGGGCCGTCTGTTTATCGATCAGGTTCACAATATAGAAATCATAAGACGGCAGGTAATCTGCAATCAGAATCGAATCGGTCCCCTGGAAATCAATCTTCTGGTAAGCAAGCTGCTGCTCCTCAATCTCGCTCGCCACCTGCAATAGATCTCCTGCCTGCTGGCCCATCAGCTCACTGCGGTTGCTGGACACAATCGTCCCCTGCTTATTGAGGATCACCACATCGTTCCCGGTACTGACAAAGCTCCCGTAGAAGGAGCGGAAATCCTTCTCATGAATCGTAAAGAACAGTGTCCCGTAAATATCGCCCGTCGTCCGGTCCATCAGCGCTTTGCTGCCCACAATGACCGCTTCCTTCTGCGGCGAATCCTGCACCGTCTCCTCATAGAACTGGTACATCAGCCGTTTCGGTTCAGCCAGCGTATTCCGTGTCAGCTCATGCTGCTGAAGCTCCCGGTCACTCATCAGCAGATTGTTCGTGTTGGTGGAGTAGCTGCGGCCGTTTTTGCCCATGATTTTGATCCCGACCTGATAGGCATCGAGTGTGGACTGAATCTTCTTCATCTGGGTGGTCATGTTGTAATAGGTCCGCAGCATCCGCACCGAATCAGAGTCCTCCTCACTCAGGAAGGAACGGATCGTGCCGCTTAGCTGGGTATTGTTGGTAGCCGTAACGACCGAGTAATGAAAAGCTTCAAAGCTCGCCTTAATCTGGCTGATCACCTTGGAATTCGTAATGCTGAAGGTATTCATGAACAGCTTCTCCGACATGCGGACGGTCGTCCAGGAGGAAGCGATGGCTACGGCGATGATGCTGATGAGCATGACGATGAAGATTTTGATGAACAGGCTGTGGAATTTGAACCGCTCCCAGTGTCTGCGCATACGCTCTACTCCTGCCCGTAATGCTGACGCCGGTAGCCGCTCGGGGACAAGCCGGTGTATTTCTTGAACACTTTGCAAAAATAGCTGTGATCCCCGTACCCGACCATACTGCTAATCTCCGCTATAGGTGCTTCCCCGGCCCGCAGCAGCTCTGCCGCCTTGCCCGTGCGGACCGTGTTGAGATGCTCCTTGAAGCCTTCGCGATTATGGGTTGTGAACAGGCTGGACAGATAGGATGGGTTAAAATGAAAATGACGGGCCAGCTCCGTAAGGGTCAGCGGCTCGGCATAATGCTCTTCTATGTACTGAAGCAGCTTCGCCATATTGGCATTGCCGCCCGGTGCAGACGTTGCCGATGAAGTCAGCTCCATGATCCGGGTCAGGTAATGATCCAGAATCTGCATAGCCTGCTCCGCAGTACCCGCTTCATCGATGGCCCTGAACAGGCTGTATTTCCCCTCCTCCAGCTCCGGCAGATGGCTGAACTGATTCGTAATATTGAAGATGATATTGCCGAGGAAGGACTTGAACTGATACACATCCCCGTCATTCTGGCGGCTGAGCGCATCCACATGCTGATGCAGGTCACCGAATGCTTCCTCCAGCTGCTGCCGCTTCAGCTGCTCTGTGAACGTGGTCAGATTGAACTTGGGCGGCGGGGTCTCCCACTCCGGCCGCTCTACCTGCACCAGCAGCACTTGATCCGGCCGGAAGAACCGGTGCTGTTGCAGTCTGGCATAGCTCTCCTGCCGGATAGCCGCCAGTTCGCTGAGCGAGCTGAAGCTTCGGCTTAGGGTCAGACGCAGCTCGACTTCCTGCCCGGTCAGCGTATCGGCTAACCGGTGAACAGCCTCTAGCAGCTCCGGCCAATGGGCTTCCTCCAGATTGACCAGCATGAAAGCAGTCCCCGGCGGCTCTGTGCCTGGAATAACGCATTGCACCCGTCCCGGAACACTCCGGTCCAGTTCTCCTGTAATAGCAGTGGTGACGGTGGCGGATGCCGCGTCATATGCAGTGCGGGCGTTGCTGCTTGTGGCCGCATTATTACCGCCAAGGCTAGTGGCGTTATTGGTCATGGCAGCGTTAACGGAGCTACGGTTAAGGGCTTCACCGCCCGGTACTGGCTGTAGCGTCTCCCAGCCCAGCAGCGCGAAGCAGTTATGCGGCAGCTGCCGCTTCACATCCGCCTCGCTCTCCGGCGGCAGCCGGTAACCGGCCAGCATCCGGCCGAGCAGGGTGTCCAGCGGCTGCGCTGCCGTCTCCGCCTGCGGTCCCCCGCCGCTGAGTCCCGGAATGCGTTCCCGGGTCTTTTTTAACACCTGCAATAAAGCTCCGGCTTCCAGCTTCGGCTTCAGAATATAATCCGCCACCCCATGCTGGAAAGTGGAGCGCACATAATGGAACTCGCTGAAGCTGCTTAGTACAATGACCTCGGTATCTGGATAATCCCGCTTCACGAGCCGGGTCAACTCCTCGCCATCCATCACTGGCATGACAATATCTGTAATGATGATATGCGGCTGCAGGGTCAGCAGCGAATTCAGCGCTTCCCGTCCGTTGGCCGCTTCACCCACAATCTGAAATCCTTCCTGTTCGCAGTCCAGCACATACTTAATCCCTTGCCGGACCAGGATTTCATCGTCCACAATCAGCACCTTACATATTTGATTCACAATTGTCCCCCGCCTTTCATAGTGATCCTCGCCGGCCTATGCCAGTCATGAACGGATTATAAAGCGCTATCATGAAGATGGTCAAACTAAAAATAAGAGCAGGGAAGCTTTCCCGGCTCTTGTATTTGTTCAAGTCTGCCTATGTACAGTGTCTAAGAGAGGCGCATGCTATCCTGATTTTAACAGGAATCGAGATACACTTGGCTAATTGCATTTTGTACAGCAGACAAGGATAAAACGTCCTCCAGAATGAATTCTGCTGTATTTGCTGCAACAGATTTCCTCAAAAGTGCTCATTCCAGGCCCAATTCCAGCATTCTAATGTATGAACTACAGCAGAAGATGAAAATACGATGGTTTCTTGGCTTTTGATTGTACAAAGTACAATTAGAGGGTGAATTGGAAAAGTAGTATACCCTAATGCGAGCTAAGATGCTTGCGGTACCCCTCGACCTTCTCCTCCCTATACCCCATCGCCTCATAGAAAATATGCGCTTCCTTCCGCTTCTCCCCCGACACGAAAATGATATAGTAACAGTCTCGCTCATGCGCAATCGCTTCGATGGAAGTCATCAGCTTCTTGCCAAGCCCCTGCCGCCGTGCGCGCGAAGATACCACCACATTCTCAATAACCATGAACGGACGGCAATCCCCCACTAAGTCCTGGCAGACAATCCCCATCAGCGAGCCTAACAATTCCCCGTCCACAAAAGCACCCAGCAGCACATACCGCTCATCCTGCCGGATTGTCAGAAAGGCTCTCTCCAGCTTCACCGGGTCCGCCCTTCCGCCCATTAATTCATCGTAGAGTGTGTTCAATGCTTCCAGTGATGCGATTTCGATTTGTTCGATGGTTACCATGGCTTGTTATGCCCCCTACTTCTCATTCTTGAGCTCAAACTCCTCACTTTTCCCGTCCCACTCGACAGTGACTATAATGACGGAGTCCTCATTCTCAAACGCACCATTCCCATATCCCCCCATATGCAGCATATCCCAGCGCACCGGGCCTTCCTCCGTCCGGGTGCTGCTGCCGCTGGTGCCTTTGTAGCCATATTTGAACTGCTTGATTTCCCCCAGGTCGGACTGCTTACCTTTGTATTTCAGATCGAATGTATGCTGTTTGGAGCTTTCACTGGTCACTTTATCCTTCTTCGTAATCAGCTTCTGGCTGGCCTCCTGCTTATACACCCCCGACCAGGTGTCCCCCTCGCCCTTGAAGGTATAATTGAAATGGGTCGTTTCCGTATTACAGGACGTCAGCAGCAGCAGAATTGCCGGAAGCAGCAGCGCACGCACCATCTTCTTCATGGTCAGCCCCCTTTTCCCATAGATTGAATTAGAGTGAACGGGACATGTATTGCAGCACTGCCTCTACCCGTTCCTCCACTGACAGATCCCCCTCCAGCCGCAGCAGATCACAGCTCAGCCCAGCCATCCACTCCTCATGCAGCGTCCGGCTGCGGACCTCCGGTCCTGCCGTATCATAGAGCGCCGCCCAAGCCATAAAGTCCTGTACATCCTCATATTTATCTCCGCCCGGCAGACTCTCATCCCCGTAACGCCCATACTCTCTCGCCCGCAGCCGCTCCAGACGAACCTGCTCAGGAATCCACAGGAAAATCACCAGATCAAAGGTATCCCGCAGCGAATCCCCCCAGCCGCAGACCGCACCGGACAGTACCCACGGCTCATTCCGCGCCAAATCAGACCGCAATCTGCCGAGACGCTCTGACACAACACTTTGCTTACTGTACTTCTGCTCCCAGAAATAATCGTCACTATCCAGATGGGCATGCGGAAGCCTCGCCGCCAGCGCCTTGCCCAAGGTAGTCGTTCCCGCCCCGGAAGCTCCCATAATATGAATTCTGCGGTACATAGGCCCTCCTGTATGAAAGAATCATTGTATCCATTTGTATATTTTACCATGCTGATCCTTATATTTAAACCTTGCAGCCTGATTCTGCAGGACTTGCCGCTCTATCCCGGCAGGAAATAGGTGGACAACGCAAACAAAGCCGCAGCCCCAGGCTACAGCTTGTTCACCTTCCTAATGCTCAGTGTGCTCCTCAGCTCACATCCGGCGGGATGCGCCGGGCGATGCCGGTCGCTATGGCGGCCTTAATTACAGCCAGACGTACCTGCTCCACAACCTTCTCGTTGAAAATGCTCGGAATAATATACTGCTCATTCCGCTCATCCGGGTGAACCACCGATGCAATGGCCTGCGCCGCTGCGAGCTTCATCTCCAGATTGACCGTCTTCGCCCGGCAGTCCAGCGCCCCGCGGAAAATCCCTGGAAAACACAGCACATTGTTAATCTGGTTAGGATAATCGCTTCTTCCGGTAGCCAGTACCCGGACGTAAGGCTCGGCCAGATCCGGTTCAATCTCCGGGGTAGGATTCGCCATAGCGAACACGATGCTGTCCGGGGCCATGCTTTGCAGATGACTAACCTGCAGAATGCCTCCCCTGGATACGCCGATGAACACATCTGCGCCGCGCACCGCCTCGTCCAGTCCTCCGCTCAGATTCTCGGGATTCGTGGCTTCGGCCAGCCAGCTCCATTCAGGATTGGTGTAGGCTACATTGCGGTTCAGTATCCCGTCCTTGTCCACCGCATAGAGCTGCTTCGCGCCTGCCGCCAGCAGCAGACGGCAGATCGATACGCCTGCCGCACCGATACCGACGACCACAATTCTGGAGTCTTCAATCGTCTTCTCCACTACCTGGAACGCGTTCAGCAGACCAGCCAGCGCAACTACCGCCGTACCATGCTGATCATCATGGAAGACCGGAATGTCCAGCTCCGCAGACAGCCGCCGTTCAATCTCGAAGCAGCGCGGCGAGCTGATATCCTCCAGGTTGATGCCGCCGAAGCCCGGAGCAACCGCTTTCACAATCCGGATGATTTCTTCCGGGTCCTTGGTGTCCAGACACAGCGGGAACCCGTCAATATCCGCCAGCTGCTTGAACAGCATGGCCTTGCCCTCCATCACCGGCATCGCCGCCTCCGGTCCGATATCACCAAGCCCAAGCACTGCGGTACCGTCGGTGACGACAGCTACCGTATTTCTTTTCATCGTCAGGGAATATGCCTTGGACGGATCTTCGGCAATTGCCGTGCAGACACGGGCCACACCGGGGGTATACACCAGCGACAGATCCTCCCGGTTCTTGATCGGCATCTTCGGGGTAACCTCGATTTTGCCCCCGAGATGGGCCAGGAAGGTACGGTCGGAGACATTGATGACTTTGATCCCGGCCATATTCTTCAGCACGCTAATAATCTCTTCGTTCGCCGCATCCTGCACATTCACAGTCAGGTCACGGGTCGTCACATCCTTGCCGCCACGGATCACGTCAATCGCGACAATATCACCGCCGGCTGCGGCCAGCCTGGACGCCACATCGCCAAAAGAAGCCTCTGCCTTACGGATCTCAAGCCGGATAATCATCGTTGTTGCAATGGACATAGAGTATGCCTCCCTCATCAGACGGATGAATTCTATCCTAATATACTACAGTTCACACGATGTTCATAATCAATTCCGGGTTAACCGGGAATTTCCCACTGTTCTGCAAGCTTCAACAGCTCCGCCTCGGCCGCTTCTTCATCCTGTCCCAAGACTTTCGCTTCAATATAGTAGGTTAACGTATTAACGCTGTCACTCTTGCCGGAACGCTGAAAACACAGCCAATAATAAGTAGTCTCAGGAACCGGATAGACCGCGCTTCCCCCCTGAACGAACTTGATCAGCTCCCCTTCGCCTGCCGGAGTCGGCACCGGCTTCCTCCATAGCACCTCAGTATGATTGGGGATACTGATATAATTACCCGGACGGCTCTGCTCGCCAAGCGTCAGCTCCAGTTGGTCGAGAGTCACAGCCTCCATCCCCTGCACATATCGCGCAGGCTCGTCCGCACTTAGCCGCAGCCGGTGTACGGCCGGGCCGGAATCAGATGCTGCGGACCCGTACAGCGCTCCTCCGCCCAGAACGAGGCAAATCGCTGTGATAAGCGCGGTTTTACGCATTTTTGCTCCCATATGAACACCCCCTTTGAAACCATTTTAGTATAGGATATCATTGCGTTTCCCCAATTGACAGGGCACAATAGTAGTGGCGCAAGACCTATGAATTCTTGTCATTGAACAAATACAGCACGGATTAGGAGTGAGAAGATATGACTAACCCTTTTCAAGCATTGGTAGTGGACAAGACAGAACCATTCTCCGTAGAGATCAGACCGGTAGCACTGGAGGAACTGCCCGCCGGTGAAGTGTTAATTAAGGTAGCTTATTCCAGTGTAAACTACAAAGACGGACTGGCAAGCATCCCTAATGGGAATATTGTGCGAAACTATCCGTTCATTCCAGGGATTGACCTGTCAGGGACGGTAGTCTCATCTACAGACAGCCGGTTCCGCGAAGGCCAGTCTGTCATCGCCACCAGCTATGGGATCGGCGTCTCCCACTTCGGCGGCTTCAGTGAATACGCCCGAATTCCTGCGGACTGGGTCGTCCCTCTGCCGGAAGGCTTAACGCTGCGGGAAGCGATGATCTATGGCACGGCCGGATTCACGGCGGCGCTGTCTGTGCAGGCGCTCGAAGCCCAAGGAATGACTCCTGATCAGGGAAAAGTGCTCGTTACCGGTGCCACCGGCGGTGTCGGAGGTGCGGCAACCGCCATCCTGGCGAAGCTGGGCTACCAGGTCACTGCCAGTACCGGCAGAACGGATGAAGCAGAATATCTGCTGGCGCTTGGCGCCGCTGAGGTCATCTCCCGTGAAGAGGTCGCGGGCAGTGCGGTGAAGCCGCTGGACAAGCAGCTCTGGCAGGCGGCAGTGGATTCAGTCGGGGGTACCCCGCTTGCTGCCGTTCTAAGCAAAATCGCCTACGGCGGCGCAGTGGCCGCAAGCGGCTTAACCGCAGGCACGGCTATCCCAACCACTGTCTTGCCGTTTATCCTGCGCGGAGTCAGTCTGCTCGGCATCGATTCCGTAGCTTGCCCTATGGAGAAACGGGTCAAGCTCTGGAAGCGCATGGCAGGTGACATGAAGCCTGCGGTGCTGGATACGCTGGTGGACCGCGAGATTTCCCTGACGGAGCTGCCGGCGGCGCTTCAGGATATTCTCCAGTCGGGTACCCGGGGGCGCGTGCTTGTCCGCATAGCCTAGTCTTACTTGATGCAAGGTTAGCAGTATCGGCGGCAGCCCGTTCTGAATCTGGAACGGGACGCCGCAAGAACTGCTGAATGGTCTGTCGGCTGGATACCCGGAAGTGACTATTGACCAAGCCTACACGCGTAAGAGACCATAGGATTAGACAGATATCGAACACAGGAGGGAAAGCCAGATGGAAGGAATGACCCGTGGTGAGCTGGCGCGGCAGGCGGGGGTGAGCGCAGCCGCCATCCGTTATTATGAGGACAGCGGCATCCTGCCCGCCCCGGAGCGGACCGCGAAGGGATACCGGATCTATTCCGCGGATGTTCTGGTGAAGCTGAAGTTCATCAAGGATGCCCAATCCCTGGGATATTCACTGAAAGAAATTCAGGCAGCGCTTGCCCTACTCGGCTCGAAGATGGATGAGGACACGTTGAAGGAGCTCGTCCGCGACAAAATCACCGAAATCGATGAGAAGGTGGCCGCCCTGTATTCCATCCAAAGCATGCTGGCAGGTCTGCTGGAGACTCCGCAGGAGGATATTCAGAATTATCTGCATTCCTTTCAGGTTCCAGATAAGAAGAACTGAGGGTAAGCTCCCTTTTTGTTAGATCTCAAAAGAAAACGGCGGCGTATTCTGTGCATGCAGAATGACGCCGCCGTTTTTTCAAGTCCAGTGTATATTGCTGCTGCTACTTGGTTCCAGCCTCATGTACAGCTTGCGGAGGAGCCTGGAAGTAATGCTGCTGGCGGTAGGGCTGGGCATACGGCTGAGCATAATAACCGTGTACCGCCATCGGCTGGTATCCGAAGGATTGCGGAGACGGCTGCGGCTGCATGTAAGGCGGCATATTCGCACTGGCCATCATCGGCGCCATATTGGCGGGAGCGGTATGGGTACCCTTTATATTCTCGTTCGCAGCCTTCGCAGGGGGACAGCAGTCTGCAGGCGGACCAATGAAGGTCTGGGGCTTCACCGGAGCGAGTGTCTCCTTGACCAGCGCTTCATTCAGGCAGTAGGTATGCGCCAGCACATTAGCCGGGGTCAGGCTCAGAAGATCCGAGCCGAGGATGACCTCTGGAGTGGGAGCATCGAAGACCGCCAGCAGATGGGTGCAATCCATCGTAGCCACTTCATAATGCCACCAGCCCTGCGGCACATTGGCAACCTGGCCCGGGGTGATCGGGAAATGCAGCAGCTCATTCGTGAACGGGTTAATCAGCGACACCACGGCTGCGCCAGAGATGCAATAGACCAGTTCAGCAGCATTTTGATGATAATGCGGTTCGACCACATTGGATTTGCTGAGGTAGATATCGAGCAGCGAGGTGTTCTCCAGGGTGTTCAAATTTTTGATGCCCAGTACATTGATATAATTGCAGTCATCCTTCTTGAATAAGGTGTTGCCGTTCATATCAAACGTAAACTGTGTATTGGGCGACGTATAATCCATGTAAGAGGTCACACATATCCGTCCTTCCTCGGGGCCGTTTTTATCGTTCTGGTTATATGGTATGTATCCGCCCATGCCCAGGTGACGATGAATTGTGCCGACGCCCGGTAAAATTGCAACTTAAGCGGAATTGAATAGCTGGATGCGCGATTAAACAATGGATGGGGCGGACGGGCTGGGTTGGATGGGGCTGCAACCATAAAAGGAGTAAAGTCTCACATGCCCCGCAGTCGCCCTATGCTAATGTATGCGTTTTTCCGCATACATTTTGCCCGGAACCCCGCTTGCGCTCCAATGTATGCTGTTTTCCACATACATTTTGCCCGGGAGCCTCGTATCCGCCCGAATGTATGCTGTTTTCCACATACGTATTGCCTGTAGGCCCCGCTTCCGCCCCAATGTATGCTGTTTTCCGCACACATTTTGCCCGGAACCCCGCTTGCGCTCCAATGTATGCTGTTTTCCACATACATTTTGCCCGGGAGCCTCGTATCCGCCCGAATGTATGCTGTTTTCCACATACGTATTGCCTGTAGGCCCCGCTTCCGCCCCAATGTATGCTGTTTTCCGCATACATTCCAGACTCCTCGTTTACTCGTAGGGCCTCCACACCCTTTTCCGGTCCCGGACAAAATAAAAAGACGGAGGGTAAACATCCTCTCCGTCTGTTCATTGTAAAACTTAGTTATCCTCTACCAGCCGCTTCGCCGGATTAATGCTGTAATCTGGGCAGTGTGATGGCGGCTGTGCCAGATGTATCTCTCCAATGCCGTATCCAGTGTCATCTCACCAAGACCGCCGCTTACGAAGGTCCGGTCATAATCCTCAGGCTTCAAGGAGTCCAGCAAGGTGGCGAATCTGCGGTTAAGCAGTCCGATGAGCTGGAGTGAGGATTCCACCGGCTCGCCGGAATAATCGCTCTGCTCCGCCCACAGATCCTGCCGGTAGCTTGGAACCAGCGGTGCTTCCTCCGTCAGCCCCCGCTTGAAGCGGAGGTATGCATACATGCCCGTATCGGCGAGATGATGCACGACTTGAACCACGGTCCAGCCGCCCGGCCGGTAAGGCGTCTGCTGCTGTTCCGCCGTTAACGGCTCGACTGCTGCCCGCAGCTCCTCTGCCAGCTGCTTGAAGACTGCAATCGATTCTTCCCGTACCTCTGCCGTCCGGCTCCCCTTAGCGGCGAATCTCCCAATCGGGTATTTTAACAATTCCAGCTCCTGCTCTTCCACATTGTCGTTCATTTCGCTCACAGCTCCTTTATTATTGTTCACTGGATATCAGCTCATAGGCCTCTTCCAGTGTTCCTGCTGTAACATCCGGCGGTCTCGGTGTGCACCATTATAAAGAATCACCGGATATCTCCATCATCTATTCCTTCAACAGCTTAACAAAGTTATCCGGCAGCCTGAGCTGCTGATTGTTCAGAATCATATCCCGCAACTCGGCGAATGGATCTTCGTCCTCCTGCGAATCCTTGATTTCCTTAATCTCACGGTGCAGCCGCTCCATCTGCAGATCGAGTTCATACGCCTTGTCAGCCGCATTCTTGAGTTCACGGGTCAGGTGCTCGGGAACCGCCTGGCTGTATTTATAGAAAATTTTATGCTCCAGACTGGCCCAGAAGTCCATAGCTATCGTGCGGATCTGCACCTCCACGCAGACATGCTCCTGACAGTCCGACATGAATACGGGAACCTCGATCAGCAGATGCAGACTCTGATACCCGTTCGGCTTCGGGTTCTTAATGTAATCCTTAACCTCAAGCACCTTGAGATCGTCCTGCTTCTGCAGCATGGCGCTGACTTGATAAATATCTGAAATGAACGAACAGGTAATCCGCAGTCCGGCGATATCCTTGATACTGGATCTGATCTGGTCGAGGGACAGCTCACTGTTCTTGCGCAGCATTTTCTTCATAATGCTCTCCGGGGATTTGATCCGGGACTTGGTGTGCTCGATCGGGCTGTAGTCGTGAAGCAGCTGGAATTCCTCTTTGAGAATATCAATCTTGGTCTCCATCTCGGCGAGGGCGAATTTATAAATCATCATAAAACGGGTAAGCTCATATTTGAGCTGCTTCAATTTCTCTAACTGGTTGTCGGTATGCATCTTCATTTCTCCTTTATGCTGCTGCACAGAATGACTATATAAGACACATTTAAGATTTGAACTCAAAGCTTGGTCGGCGCTACGGTGAACATTTGGACTTCCGGCCGCTGTTGTCACCCGATTTCCTCAATTTTATCCGCTCTTCGCGGTTGAAATCCGTTGACAAAGGCGGTCGCTGCCGCTCCTTCAGTGCCAAATTTCCCCTCCGCTTCTTTTTGCTTTTATAATTTATGTAGTGTTTCTTAGATAGAATCCTATGCAACTCTTCCATCTCTAATTAATCATAGCCAATCTATCACGGGAACACAAACCTTCCTCCGGTTACCGTGACTCCCGCGTGCTGCCTCCTTTCTTCTCTCCACACACGAAAAAAAAGCCAAACCGTCCAAAAGGACAGTCTGGCCGTTCAATAGAAGCGGACACTGCGGGCAGTGCCGCTTCATCCGGTCATTCAGTTAACCACTTCATCGATGGACAGGCTGCGCTCACGCGACAAATCTCTGAAGCCCTCGCCTACTTTTACCAGCGGCTTAAAGAGGTCCAGCGGGTTATTCATGACGATCATGCCCACTTCGCCGTTGCTGAGCTGCACATTCTTGCCCACGAAGCTAGGCAGTAAATGTCCGGTCAGTGCCTGCACCACCGTCTCGTTCAGCTTGCCGAAGCCCATCTCATGCACTTTGCGCAGCACGGTAACCAGCCCCTGCTTGGGACGGTTCGCGGTAGAAGTGGTCAGCGACATATAGATGTTGGCTACCGAGACAATCTGGGCGTACGGATGGATCTCTTTTTTGAGCAGCTGATTCGGATAACCTGAGCCATCCTCATACTCATGATGCTGAAGGGCTACCAGTGCGGTAATCTCGTCCATTTTGGAGCCGCGGATCAGATCATAGCCATAGAAGGTGTGGCGTGCCAGCTCATCCTTCTCGGAATCCGTCAGCAGACCGTGCTTGTTCAGGATCGACAGGGGCACCTGGCTTTTGCCGATATCATGCAGATAGCCCGCACGGCTGATCATGTACCGCTCCTCCTTGGAGTAGCCCATCCACGCTGCAATATAATAGGATAATAAGCCCACCTGTAATGAGTGGTGATATGTATCGATGTCATCCCGGTCCAGCAGGAGCAGCAGAGAGACAACATCCTTTTGCCCTTCCAACGTCTCCAGAAGCGGCTTCAGCGTATCATCGACTGCAGACTGCGAGAAGCTGCCCTTCGTCAAGGCTTCCAGAAAAATCGCTTCATAATTCAAAATAGCGAGATCAAAATCATCGTGCAGCCCGTGGCTGGGCGCAGGTTCTTCATCCGTATGCAGCCCGCTGCGCGGCTCGATATCGACATAATCAATTTTGTGCCGGATCAGGATACTAATCTCTTCCCGCTCCACACGCGTCCCCTTGGGGAGAACGTGCAGCCCTACACCATTGAAAGTGTCTGCCATAAGACAATCTCCGTGCTTTAGATCCGTGACATGTACTTTCAAGTACCAGCACCCCTTTTGTATGATAGGAATATTCCGTTATGCTCCACTTGATCATAGTCAACAGACGGTAAAGTAACAATCCGGTCAAAGTCACAAACTCCAAACAATCTAGTTCTATAGAATCCCTGTCTTTAGACGCCTTTCCATATTCTGTTCAGAGCCATCTGACAAATCTCTTGTACTTTAGCCTAATTTCGTTCTCTTCCGCCCAGTACATTAGTCTCTTCCTCACCGCTGCCGTGTCTTCTGTGAACCTGAAACAGAGATTAACCGGGACAATCCGTTTGCCTGCAGGCAATATTCCTACTATAGGACCATCTATGTAAATGACCATAATCCCTGACGCGGAGATGCGCTTTTTGCGAATAATAAGCGAATCTGTCCCCCACTGAAGCTGGCCTTCCTTCCGCAGTGCGGCGCTCCGTCCAATTTGTAGTATAATCGCTAATGCAGCACATCACACTTTCAAGGGGGATCAGATCCAATATGTATGAGCATCTCGTAGTCTTCCGATTCAATGAGCAATATGATAAAGGCCAGGAGCCAGACCTGTTACAAGCACTGCTGGCGCTGAAAAAGCAAATTCCCGGCATAGTTGAGCTTACGGCAGGCGTTAATGTAACCGAGGAGCAGGAGAATGTCCACGGCTATACGCTGGGGCTCCGCGTGACCTTTCAGGATCAGGAAGCCTTGCGTGCGTACGGGCCGCATCCGGCCCATCAGAAGTTCGTGTCCATGCTGGAGGGAATCCTGGAGAACGTAGTAGTGGTGGACTACCCGATTTTTGCGTAGCTCTCACTTCTGTTAGAATAACTGGTTCACATCGAACAGCACTTTGCCGATCAGCGCATCCTTGTCTACGAACGGAGTCTCCCATAAGTGGGCGTCATAGCTGACGTTCCGGTTGTCGCCCAGGAAAAAATAATGGTCTGCGGGAACGGTGACCGGCCCGAAGGTATAGGTCATCTTTTCCTGCAGGTATGGCTCATCAACCGCCTCATGATTGCGGTACAGCTTGCCTTCCTTAATCTCAATAACATCGCCTGGCAGACCGATCAGCCGTTTCACATATCTTTTATGCGCATCTTCAGCAACGGGCGGATGGAATACAACGATATCGCCATGCTTCAGCGAGGTGTTCCACAGCATTTTGTCCACCACAAGCCGGTCGTTAATCGCAATAGTCGGAATCATTGAGCCGGTAGGCACCCGCATCGCTTCCGCTACGTAAGTCCGGATAAATAAGGATAGAATAATGCCTATGGCTATACTAGGCACCCACTGCTTCAGGAATTTCTTCAACTTCCTTCACCTCAGATTCATATAATTAGTCTTCAAAATGCTCAATAATCCGTGACATTTCCAGCTCTGCATCTACTGGAGAGTGCTTCGGGAGATGAATCACCAGCAGTCCGCCGAAGATCTGCTCCCATCTGCCCCCATGCTCCGCAACCCGCTTCGTGAAGCTGCGGATCTCGCCGGAAGCCGCCGCTTCTTTGCTGAGCAGCCAGGCATACCGGACAAGCCCGGACTTCTTCACTGTTTCAATATAATACGCGATCCCCTCACGCTCACTCACTCGGATAATATCACCAAGCGCAATCCCCGGATTAAAAATTGGCGTCTCTTCAATCCGGTAGGTGTCCTTGCCGACCCGGGTCACATCCAGCACCTCAATCTCCCGGCCTTGCTCATCAAAGCATATATGTAATCCAACCGTTCCCGGCAAAAGCATCCCTCCTGTTCCATTCTTGCCTGTGATACCGGCACATACCGCACAGCACAGCACAGCACTCACTTCATCGCCCGCAGTGACTTCGAGATGATGCCCTCCAGCACCTTCCAGGGAAGCAGGGCCTTCCCGATCATGAGGACCCGCGAGCCCCGGCCTACAGGATAACGCAGCTTCGGCGCACGTAAGGCAGTGATCCGTCCAATCAGATCAGCCACCTCCTGCGGATCTGGAGCCGTCTCCGACGCCCGCCGGGAGTACCGCAGCACCTCTTCAAGCCTGGTGTGATACGGTGATCCTTCGCTTCTGTGCATTCCTGTAATCCCTTTGTCCCAGATGGGAGTTCGGAAGGAGCCCGGTTCAACCAGCACAACACGGACGCCAAAAGAGCGCATCTCCTGGCGCAGACTCTCGCTGAACCCCTCCACCGCAAACTTGGAGGCGGCATACGGGCCATAGCCAGGGAATCCGCTCAGGCCGCTGACACTGCTCACGTTAATGATCAGGCCGCTGCGCTGGACCCGCATTAGAGGAAGCACCGCCTTCGTCACGGCAATCAGGCCGAAGAAGTTGGTCTCCATCTGCCGCCGCCAATCCTCCATGCAGACCTCCTCCACGAATCCGCCTACAGCGAAGCCGGCGTTGTTCACCAGCACATCAATTCTGCCGGCAAGCTCAAGACTAGCCTGAACGGCAGACGCAATCGAAGCTTCGTCCGTCACATCCAGTGCCATCAGATGGATGCGCTCCCGTACCCCCGCCTGTTCAGCCTGCTGAACAAGCTCCTTGCTGCGGCCAAGATCCCGCATGGTGGCAATGACCTGGTACCCTCTGCGGGCCAGCGTAATTGCGGTCAGCAGCCCGAATCCGCTGGAGGTGCCTGTGATCAGTGCGACCGGCCCATGCTCATGAGGCTGGCTTAGATTAGTGTTCATGGGGCACCTCCTTTCATTTTGCTCAAGTGAACTGGTTATGAATCGGCCTACAGCTTCAGCTTCTGAATAAGCGGCATGCCGATCCGCCGGAGCAGCAGCTCCAGAATGGACCAGCCGCAGCGGTTCAGCAGCGAGGTGCCCCGGTCATACACCGCCGAATATTCGGTCGCTCCTGCCGCTCCCCGGTTGCGCTTGAACTGGCCGACACCGGAGCTCTCATGCAGCAGAAGGCCCCTGCTGCCTGCAAGCCCGATCAGCACAGCGGACAGCATACGGTAGAGTCCTACAGACTGAGGCAGACTCGTGTCATAACCGAACAATGGCGCAGTCATCGCGCCCTCCCGCTCATAGAAGCCCAGCACTGCATCCAGTCTTCCCTCCTTGCGCAGACCATAGATCTGTAAGGTCCGCCGTTCCAGCGCCAGGGCAATGTAGGCTTCGGTGAACTGCGGATTATAGGCCGAATATTTATCGATATACAGCAGTCTGTACAGCTCCACGATCCGGGGAATGTCTTCCTGTCTGATCTCCTCCGGGCCGACCTCAGTATAGCCGTGCTTCACCAGCAGCTTCATGTCACGTTTGACCAGCCATCTGGCCTTTGAGCCGGCGGTATCCGGGTGCAGCAGGTAGATCTGACGGCTTGGGACCAGCTTGCAGCCATACTCCTGCAGTCTGCCGGTGAGTTCTCCCGAAGTCTCCCGGCTAAGCGAACGATACATTAAGGTATAACCCGGATAAGCCTGTCTAAGGTAATCGAGGATCGCCGTCAGCTGCTCCGCACTTAAGGCTGGATACAGGTTGGTGGACAGCAGCCAGTTGTTCACCTGAATCACCCGGTTGAACCGTGCTTGTCTCAGCATCCGGCCCATCCCAGTGAGCATCAGCGACAGCAGGCCCTCTAGCATCCGGTTATTGATCAGGGCAAGCTCCTCACGCGCATAGCTGACATAATGGGTATACGGTGAACATACATACGAATTGTCATAGTCTGCTTCGTTGACGGTAATGGGAACGGGCAGACCATCGATGGTCAGCACCTTAACTATTGTACTCACATTGGCAATAAAAGGTTGCGCTCCCCGCTCCAGCAGCGGTGTAAGATACTCCCGGGCGTATCGCCCATACTCTGTATCCGGCCAATCCAGCCCGCTTACAGAATCACGGTCATATAGCGTCACTCTGTTCTTCACAGCTTCCACCTTCTCTCCACCCGGCGCAGCTTGACCCTGCCGGGCACGAAGTCGTAGGCGGTAAATATTAGCTGCGGTGATATACAGGACAGCCTGTCGAATAAGCGCGTCAGTTCTCCTGTAAGCCGCTGCTCCGTAACTTCATCGGTGCCGGTTCGTGTCCGGTAGGAGATCTCCAGCTCAGTCAGGCTGTGCTGGATGACCCTGTAATGCTCAATATCTGCGGAAGCCGCCAGCACGGCCCTCGTTACAAAATCAGGGAATACCGTGACCTGCATATCTTCTGCGGCATGCGGCAAATACAGGATGTCGTCACAGCGGCCTTCAATCCGCTCTATGGCAGTAAAGAGTGAACCACAGGGACACGGCTCTGCCGCTTCGGTCAGAATATCGTTCAGCCGGTAGCGGATGATGGGCTGCACAGTTCTGGAGAAATCGGTCACGACCGGCACGAACCGGCGTGATCCTTCATCCAGCAGCTCTTTTTCGATATGTACAATATCTTCGTTCAGATGCAGCGTCCCGTGACTGCAAGTCGCACCGAGGAAGCCCTCCGTACACTGATAGGCCTGATGCACCTTCTGCCCGAAGGTCTGCTCGATATGCTGCCGGTCCAGCGGGTCCAGCACTTCCGCAACCGCAATCATCCGGCGGGGATGCAGCTTCAACTCGCCTGAACGCTGTGCTTCGGCCAGCAGACGCAGCATGGACGGCGGTGCAATCCAGATATCCGGCTGGTACTCCTTCATACGGGCCAAGAGCCGGGGGAGCGGCTCCAGCAGATCGAAATACCGGAACTGCAGCCGTCCCTGCTTCACAGATTCATACAAATTGCTGTTCGCCCGCAGAAAAAAAGCAATGCTCGCCCGCTTCCACAGTCCCCCCGGCAAAAGCTTCGCCAGCACGGTCCCCGTCCAGGCAGCCTGCTCTGCTTCTCCAACGAGAAAAATCCCCCGGTTGCCGGAGGTGCCTGAGGACAACCCGACGGTGACACCCTGCAGCTTAGGCTTGAAGTTCCTGCTGTTCTCCGCTTCATAGGCCTCGGCAAAGGCCTGCTCCTTCGTAATGCCCGCCGTATTGAGCTGATCGAAATTCTCCATCATCTCGGACTTCCCGATCACCGGGAAGCTGCGCCATTCCTTGGATGGAATGCCTGCCCACAGCTCCCTGTAGAATCCAGAGTGCTGCCGCACCTTGTCCACATGACGCCTGATCCGCTTTTCCTGCCACCGCTCCAGCGCGGCCCGGCTCTTCCAGCGTCTGCCCCACCTGGTGAGAATGTAATGGGTGAGCACCAGCCTGATCCGCTTCATTTCACACTTCCCGTTCCCCAGTGCGCAAGCGCCTCTCGGCAATGGCTGGGCACAATCCGCAGGGCTGGGAATTGTTCATGGATCTGGCGCAGCCGCTCGAAATTGCGGTGGTATTCCTTACGGCTGGACATGATCAAGCCTGCTGCCGGGTGGGGCTTGCGGTTCTCCCGGAAAGCCCGGCTGGACCAGACCGTATCTGCGCAGAGCAGATAATCATGCTCGCCGGTGGAGACGAAGACACCGATCATACCGGCGGCATGGCCGGACAGCTCAACCGCCAGCAGGCTGCCGTCTCCGAGCAGATCATAGGCTTCCGGGAACGGAAGGCCTTGCGGCAGCGGACGCTTCGCCGAGGTCTCATCCACCGGCATAGAGCGGAGCCTGAAGTCATCCGGGAGCAGTCCCGGCAGAAATCCCGCCTTCGTGGCCCGTACCGGACCCAGCCCGCTGACAGCATCGTAAGATTTCTGCAAATAAATATACTGCGCCTGCGGGAAATCCCGTACCCCGCCGATATGGTCCGCATGAAAATGCGACAGCACCACATAGCGCACCTCCTCCGGCGATATCCCGCCTGCCTGTAAGCGCCGCACTGCACTCTCTTCCTCCTTGTAGACTACCGGAGTGATCTTGCGGTATAGAGAGGCCGGCAGGCTTGCAGTCTCCTGGAAGAAGCGCGCACTGTAGCCTGTATCGAATAGGATGGGCCCGTATTTCGGATGCCGGATCAGGGCGTAGCCTGCTGGAAAGGCAACAGGCTTCAGTGAGCCTCCCCGCAGCGTCAGCAGCTCGGGATGCAGGCAATAGCCCGCTGACAGTATAGATAATCCAACTGGAATTTCTGTAATCATTGCTGTTCCCTCCACCACTCTGCAAAGGCTCGAAGTCCCTCATCTGTTGTTATGCGCGGTTGATAGCCCAGCTGCTCGCGGGCCAGTGTAATATCAAGGGTCTGGGATATACCAAGTGCGGCCGCAGAATAGCGGGTTAGCAGTGGCTCACCCGGGATAGGCAGCACCTTGTAGATCCCCTCCATTAAGGCCGCTGCGGTATACGCTACCGGGTAGGGCAATCGCCGGGTGTGCAGCGGAAGCCCGAGCAGTGAGAATAGCCGGGTGACCAGCTCCTCGAACCTTAGCGGCTCACCATTGGTAATATTGTAGACGCTGCCGGAAGCACAGAGCGGGGCTTCACAGCAGAGCAGCATGGCATCGACTACATTATCTACGCAGGTGAGATCAAGCTGAGCCTGTCCGCCATTCATCAGCGGTACCCCCTTGCTCTCATTCGCTGCCAGCAGCCGGGGGAACAGGGCGTTGTCCATCGGGCCGAATATGGCTCTGGGCCGGAGCATGAAGGCTGTAAGGCCTTCGCTTGCAGCCCGCCGGACTATCTGCTCGGCGATCAGCTTCGTAGCGGCATAAGCATTGGCCGGCCGCCCCGGAAGCGGATCACTCTCCCGGATGCCGAAGCGGTGCTGCTGGCTGGAATACACACTGGGTGTGGAGATATGAACCAGTCTCCCTACGCCATGACGCTTGCACCCTTCTACTATATGGCTTGTAGCCTCCACATTACATGTATAGAACTCCTTGTACTTCCCCCAGGGTGAGGACAAGGCTGCACAATGGAACACAATATCCATTCCCCGGCACAAGCTATAAGCAGTCTCCGGGTCACGCAGATCCCCGGCCAGGAACACTGCACCTTCCTGCTCCAACTGCTTTCCCAGCTCCGGGTTGCGTCCCTGCGCGTAGACCTCCCAGCCCATCCGGGCCAGCCTCCGGGCGGTATGCCGTCCAAGAAATCCGGTTGCACCTGTTACCAGCGCTTTGGTCATGCCTCACCATTCCATTCTATATCTTCAGTTAATGCTTCTGTGATCGAGATGCGGTGCCGCCTGGCTGTCTTCCAGGCGGCGTATACTACGCGGAACTGCTCACGGGCAGGGCGGCGGTCCTCCTTGCGGTAGACCACATCTGCTGCTCCAAGCAGCGCCCGCCGCCAGCTGCGGATTCCTCCAGGTCCCGGCTTCAGCCCGCAGCCCAGCATGGGCAGCGTCAGCATCGCTGTGCGGGCTGAACGCGGAACAATCACTGTTCCCGCCTGCACAAGCCGTCCGGGATTCAGCAGCGCCTCTATCAGTCCGTCTTCCGGTGTGAACAGATGAATACCGCTTGTTGCGCGCGGATTGCATTCAATCGGATACAGTGTCCCGTTCTCCGGCTCGATGAAATCCAGCCCGATCTGGCCGCTGAAGCCGGTTGCTCCAGCGAACCGCTGCACCCATTCCAGAGACGCAGGATGCTCAAGAGATTCAAAATACACACTCGCACCGCTCCGGCCTGTCCTGTACCTGCTGTCATACGCAGCATGAGCCACAACTATGCCATCGTGAACAATGCTGTACGTGCAAACAGCTCTGCCTTGAATATACTCCTGGGACACCCAGGGAGCCTCGGCCGATAGGCCGGCTGGAGGTTGTCCTCCCCCCGAGGCGCGGCTATGCGGATCAGCCGAAGCGGATTTCCGGTCGGGGAGAATGACTTTGGAGGCAAAGCGGGAGTATGCAGGCTTGTAGACCCGCTGCTCCCCCCTGTCCGCTGCCTGCTTCACGGCTCTCTGCCATTCTTCTGCACTGCTGATCAGCACCGTGTCCGGGACCTTGAAGCCGAGCGAACGGAGCAGGACCATGAACTCCCCTTTATGGTGCAGCCCGGCCAGAATACTTCGTTCTGACGTAAGTACGCGGCACCCCGTTAGATGCTCAAGACCGGCAGAGACATAGAATATCTCCTCGCAGGTCGGAATCAGGCAGTGAATGCCCAATTCTTCTGTTAACGCAGCCAGCCGCTGGACATAGGCCTGCGGGTGATGCCTTGGGGCAGGCACCCGGAAGCTGGCCTCGACGGCAGAGGATACCCGGCACAGGTGATACTCAGCACTCTCCGCTACATATACCCGGTGGCCTGCGGCCTTGAACAGCCTTGCCAGCTCCAGGGCCACCGGGGCGCGCCCGCCGGTAATCAGAATATGGCGGGCCTCAGTAATCAATAATCATGCCTCCCAGAGACAGTCCTGCCGCTGTGCCGATCAGCATGATCCGGTCTCCGCGTGAGATCCGGCCCTGCCGGATGGCTTCATGCAGGCCCATCGGAATGGACGCTGCAATCGTATTGCCATGGCCTGCGGTATTGTCGAGGAAGCGGTCCTCGGCAATTCCCAGCTTTTTACGCAGGAGACGCATCGCCATTGCACTGCCCTGATGTGGAATCACAAGCTTGAAGTCGTCCATCTGATTCCCTGTGGCGCTCAGCATGTCAGCAATGAAATCGGGAAGCAGCTTGGACGCTTTGCGGAATATGGCCTGTCCATCCATATGGAACAGATAAGGCAGCGCATCCTCTGCTGTATAATTCTGGGGATGCAGTCTGGTCCCGCCTCCGGCAATCTCCGAATAACGCGCCCCACTGCTGTAGGTTTTGAGTGAGGCATGGAGTATCCGCGAGGAATCTCCCGTCTCCGCAGGTCCGATCACCACCGCTGCCGCTCCGTCACCGAACAAGGCCGAGCTCTCCTTATCCTGCCAGTTCAGCCCCACCGATGCAATCTCAGTGGCCACCAGCAGCACATTCTTATATCTGCCCGCTTGTACCATGTAGGACATCACATCAAGCCCTACAAGAAAGCTGAGACAAGTCGCATCGATATCAAAAGCCGGAACACCGGAATCCGCCTGCCCCATCGCCTGCTGAATGAACACGGCGGTACTCGGAAGCGGCTGCTCCTTGGTTCCACTCGTACAGACCAGACAATCGACCTCACTGAAGCTGAGTCCTGCATCGGCTAGGGCCGCATCGGCGGCTCTTGCGCCCATGAAGGAGGCGGTTTCATCTATGCCGGCATAATGGCGGGTGCCAACGCCCGTGATTTTATTCACCCAGCCCGGTGCTGTGCCAAGGATCTGATCAAGCTCTGCATCACTGACTACACGCTCCGGCAAATATTTGCCTGTTCCTTTTATTTTCACATGTCTAAGCTGCATAATGCATCTCCCATTCCTGTGAGTACCAAGATGTCGAACCTTATATATTATTGTAAACTACAGATATATTCTACTAGATTTTCCGGCAGAGTCATATACAAAAAGACAAGTGGAAACGGCTTTGCCGTCCTTTTAAAGGACGATACCGTTTCGGCGAGAAATAGAAGGATAATATATATTGTGAAACATATAAATTCTTATATTTAGATAAATTCCCATTCCACGAACTAACGTTCCTAAAAATGCTTGACTATGCAGGTTCACCGGGGTTATAGTAAATGCACAATAACACATGGCAAGCGGGAGAAGCACCTCGCAGGACAGGCAGTTCATGCCTTTCTTGGAGGTGCTTCTTTGTGTGTATGGGTACCTATTGATGCCTATTGATGCCTATTGATGCCTATTGATGTCTATTGGCAAATTAAAATCAGAGGAGCTGAATGCAATGTTTAAATTCACTGGCTTCACGCATCGGAGAGGTTTGGGAGGAGTTACACTTTTCCAGGGGAGAACTGTAAGAGGAATGGCTGTGCTGCTGATCGTACTGTCACTGTGGACATATCCTTTGTCCGGTGTCTCTGCCGATTCCGGGTGGGATGCTGCGCTGGACGAGATTCATAATCTGTATACAGACTATACGGGTCTACAGGCATCGCTGAAGTCTGACCTCCAGCGGAATCAGGAATTGCGCAAGCAGAATAACACTGCACTTGCCGCCGTGAACAAGCAGCTTCAAGCTACTAACGCCGCTCAGCTCGCCAAGCTTAAGTCTGCCTTGGAAGCGGTGCAGAAGAAGCATGCTCCGTTACTTGAGCAGTATACCGCCCTCAGCAAACAGATCACTGCTGCCCGTAAGGTAAGCAATCTGAAGAGTGCCACCGTGCTTGAGCTGAAGCGCAATAAGCTTAAGGCTTCCGCAACCGCAGCACGGGCTGAAGTGAAGAAGGCGGCCTCCGCCTTGGCAGAAGCCAAAGCGTTAACTGCCGCGAAGAACAAGCCTGCTAAGGATGCCCTTGCCCCCATCACCCTGCTCAAGAAGCAAATCGCCGCCCAGAACAAGCTATTCTCAGCCGCACAATCAGAGCGAACCGAAGCCGACAAGCGCTACAAGGCCGCAGTCCAGGCCGGGGACGCCACCCAGGCTGCGGCTGCGATGAAGCTGTCTTACAGCAGGATGAAGGAGATCCGTACCATGGCCGGACAATTGTATGGCTGGGAACAGCAGATCAGCACGGCGCTCCGTGCCGCAGAGCAGAAGCTGCCGAAGTAGCTTATTCCTGAAGCTTAGAGCAGCTTCACCAGCCAGGTGATGACGAAGGCTCCCGGTACCAGCAGGGCTTGGCCCAGCAGAGATCCCAGGAAGCGCGAGCCCATCAGGAGTACATAGATCTTCCCGAGCTGGTCACGGTACTCTTCATTCTCCGTTGCTTTATGGGTGATGATTCCCAGCTGCGGATCGATGAACACTGTCAGCAGTATCGTTGCTATCCCGTTAATCAGGCCGGATGCCTGGGAGGCGGTGGTGCTGAACTCCGGCAGCAGCTTGGCCGCATACATCGAGGATAATACGCCTACCGTGTAGAATGCCGTCACGAAGACATTCATCACAATGAAGCGCTTGGGAATTCCGAGATAACGGAAGCTGCTCAGCCTGACCTTCGGTCTGCGGATATATTTGCGCGTATTCTTAAGCTGGGTGACAGTTACACTCGTCAGAAGCTTGGGGATGGAGCCTTCAATCTCCAGCTTGGAGATCACTCTTGCGAACAGCCCTACGAAGGTCGGGAACAAGGCGATGGCGATCAATGTACCCAGCGAAGAAGCCAGCATAATGATCCGCAGATAATTGAGCAGCGGGAAGCTGTCGTCAGCCTTGGCATAGTCTACGAACTTGGCCGTCAGGGGGCCTTGTACCATATTTGCAGTTCTGGAGACCAGCACGATAATTCCGGTCAGGGATAAGGCGATAGCGATCTTGTTCAGCTTCACTCCGGCAAACCGCACCGAATACGACAATGTCTCCGCTGTATGAATAATCAGAGTCAACAGGCATACCACCATTAAGCTGTTCGTCATTTACGGTTACTCATCTCCATATTAAGCAGCGTTCGGCAGATGACCGGCATTCGTATTCCATATTATTACAGACCGGATCGCCCCACTTAATATATATTCTTCTTCCTGGTTAATCCAGAATCAATTTTGTAAGATTTGGTCGGCCGCCCAACAGAACAGAATTCCGGCTGTATACCGTACCAGATCAATCCAGAGAAAGCCGTGGCCGAGAATCAATCCGCCAATGGTTGTAGCACGAATATGCAGAATCCATTCTGCCTGATAGAGCTGGCTGAACTCAATTCCGAAGCTGAAGCACAGGCTAAGTCCCAGCGACATCCATAACGGATGCCGGATCAGCAGCACACGGGAGGCAAGGTAGATCATCCCTGCCCAGATCGCATCCCCAAAGTGTTCGCTGACAAAGTGCGGCAGGTGGCTCCCGTATGCCCGGGTCCCAAGTCCCAGTAATAGGGCCAACAATACTGCGCCGCAGTAGATCATCCTGGATGGTACATCCAAATTCCGCAATCGAAACTACTCCTTCATATCATTGCTTTTATTATGGTTACTCTTAATATTTCAGATCAATCAAATACAACCTTCATTGGGCCAGCAGCATCCCGCACGAACAGCTTCGGGGGATACGGGATGGTTAGCCCGGGCAGCTCGTCTTCCTTGAAGAACTTCAGCTCCTCCGCTTCCCCGTCCAGGCTTCTCAGCTGGCCTTTAACAATGACACATTCGAATACAATAACCGTGTACTCTACCTGATCCCCATTGCTATATTCATACCGGTATTTCCCGCCGCCGAATACGCCAATAATCTGTTCAGGCGTAACCATTAAGCCGGTCTCTTCGAATACCTCCCTGCGCAGCGCTCTGGACGGTGTCTCTCCGGGTTCGATAGCTCCGGCCGGAAGGCCCCATAACGTCTCATCCTTTTTGCGGATCAGCAGAATTCTGTCCTGTTCATCCCTTACTACAGCCGCTACAGACGGCATCATTAACAGTCCGTTGCCGGCCTTCCCGCGCAGCTCCCGGTAATACTCAGACATTGGCATGAAGTTTCCTCCTGACTTTATTTCAATTAATCCCTATATCCTTCATAATTCCAGCCTACAGTTCATCCTTGCGGAAAGAAACCGGATGAACCACGAAATCATCCGGCTGATTCTCACAATCCGTCAGCTCTACGTTATAGTATTCCTGAGTCTCGGCAAGCCCGATGGCTCTGCACACATATTCAATCTTCCCGCCGTCTCCCGCCCAGTCCCGGCTATTATCCACCGTCCAGTGCAGTACCCTGCCATCGTTGTAGAAATCATGAATATACGGCCCGCTGTCAACGCCCCATTTAAGCATGGTGAGGTTATCTCCCTTACCTTCCTTAAATCTATGTATCATTTCTGTAATTCTGTCCAAATCCAGCTGATCGAAATGAGTAATCAAGTTCCTCTGGTCCCTGACCAGAGGGACGGGCTTGTCGAATTCCCGTATCAGCAATAGTGAAAGCACCACAATAAGCAGTGTTTCAAGAATAATAATAACCCGACTGTATTTGCTGAAAAAGTTGTTCATGTGCCCTCCCGCTCCACGGTTGATGAATAAACAGGGTTAGCACTATATTTGACATGGTTGTATGATATTCCTTGTCTGACAGGTTATATAACCCAAAATATCTCCAGCCATAAGGCGGAGATATCTGTGGGTTCTTTGTAATATTAATGTTTCCACTCTTCACTAGCTCTTCAACCTTCGCCAAGCTCCGGTGCCTCCAGCAGCGGCAGCCCGCGGCGGCGGGTGCGGAAGGTCCACAGCAGATCCGCTGTGAACAGCAGCAGCACTCCGGGAAGCAGCGGCAGCCATACCTGTTCAACCTGCCGGTACAGGGAATGAACCATCGGCTGAATGGCATAGATGCAAGCCAGTGACAGGCCCCACCAATACAGCGAGAACTTCAGGCAGATATGCCCCTTGAGCTGGTACGGCATTGCTGAATAATCCCACCACTGTCTACGAAACATCCTCTTCAGCAGCCAGCCGCTGACAAATTCCACAGCCGATGGAATAAGCAGTGCCAACAGCAGGAAGGACAAGAAGGGAAGCCTGCTCTCATATGCCGCCAGCAGCAGCAAGGGAGCGCAGCCATACATGGGTTTGAACGGCCCTTTCAAAAAGCCTTCTTTGCGAAAGGTACCTGCGCTGTAGAGGTTATAGCTGCCTTCGAGAACCCACCCCATGAACGAGTAGACAGTGAAATAGAACAAGTATGGACTCACCGCCGCCAATGCACTGTACCCGCTCTGTATAAGCAGTATTGCCATTATAATTCTGCCGCCTCCTGATCCATTAATATACTAATCCAGGCTAGTATGCCTCGGGGAGCGGCTGGTTATGAGGGAATCTGAGTGAAGACGGCTTGGCGTGTTGGACCATAATATAGATGATAAGCACATAAATTTTATATATGACACATTATATATTGCATAATCCGCATATAATACGTATTATTAAAGGAGAATCACCGATATCTGATGGAACTGGAGGAAGAATGTGATTGATTTGACATCCCGTCAACTGCTGATTATTGAAATTGTCAAAAAACACGCCCCGATCACCGGCGACCAGATTGCCGAGCAGCTTCAATTATCGCGCCCGACGATTCGTTCAGACCTGTCTGTGCTGGTCATGCTGGAATACATTGACGCCAAGCCGAAGGTCGGGTACTTCCTGGGCAAGAAAGTGTCAGGGAAGCTGAAAGGCAGCGATGTGCTTAAGGAGACGAAGGTTGCCGCCATTCTAAGCACACCGATTATCGTTCGTGAAACGGCAACCATCCAGGATGCGGTAGTGACTTTGTTCCTGCAGAACGTAGGGACGCTGGTGATATGCGATGAGGAGAGCCGGATGGCCGGGGTCGCTTCCCGCAAGGACTTCCTGAAGGTAACCTTAGGCAACCCTGCTGCGGCAACGATGCCGGTTAGCATGGTAATGACCCGGCGCACCAAGGTCGTGACGGTCTCCCCCGAGGATACCGTTCTGGAGGCTGCATCGAAAATGATTGTTCATGAGGTCGATAGCCTGCCTGTCCTTCACCCTGAATTCAAGCAGGCGGACATGGGCCAGGAGGTTATCGGACGGCTGACAAAGACAGCGATTATCAAGCTTCTCTTAGAATTTGAGCTTAACGTTTGACAGGAGGGAACCTATACCCAATGGAGCATTCGTCACAATTCATCACCATTTGTTCGGACTCGCTTGGCGATACAGCCGAGGCAGTGGTGCAGGCTGTTATTCACCAGTTCCGGAATAGTCCGGTCACGATAAGAAGATACGGCAATGTCAGACACGAGGACGAGCTGCGCAAGCTGCTAGAGGAGACTGCACAGCTTCACGGATTTGTCGCTTATACTCTGGTGCAGCCGGAGCTGAGAGAGGTCATCCGGGAAGAGGCGGTCCGGCTCGACCTGAGGATTGTTGATTTGATGGGTCCCATGATGCAGGCCTTCATCGATACGTTCGATGATAAGCCGCAGGCAAGGCCCGGTCTGCTGCATCAGCTTGATGACAATTATTTCAAGCGTATGGAGGCCATCGAATTCACCGTCTCCTGTGATGAGGGCCGGGATCTGTCAGCCTTGCCCAGGGCAGATATTGTACTGCTGGGAATGTCCCGCACCTCCAAAACGCCGCTTGGCATCTTCCTCGCGCATCGCGGCAACAAGGTCCTTAATCTGGCGGCCGTCCCGGAAATGGCCCCCCCGTCCCAGTTGTTCACCCTGCCGCCGAACCGGGTGTTCGGGCTGACCATGAAGCCGGAGATGATGCTGAAGATCCGCTCCGAGCGGCTTAGGGCGCTGCATCTGCCGGAGACCTCACAATATGCTAGCCTGGCAAGAATCGAGGAAGAGATTCAGTATTCCAATGTATTGTTCGGCAAGCTGGGCTGTCCGGTTATTGATATTACCAACAAGGCCATTGAAGAGACCGCAGGAATCATTATGGGCTATATAGCCGATTCGGAAGATTAATACTAGAACACCACTGGAGGGGAAGAATATGGAACGAGAGCTGGCATTGGAAATTGTAAGAGTGACTGAACTGGGGGCGCTGGCAGCAGCACGCTGGACCGGCCGCGGGGACAAGATGGCCGCTGATGATGCGGCTACAACGGCAATTCGTACCATGTTCGATTCCGTATCCATTGATGGAACGGTCGTTATCGGTGAAGGCGAAATGGACGAAGCGCCCATGCTCTACATCGGAGAACGGGTAGGCAACAAACGCGGACCGGCGGTAGATATTGCTGTAGATCCGCTGGAGGGTACAGAGGTTGTCGCTTCCGGTCTGCACAATGCGCAATCCATTATTGCGGTTGCCGATAGAGGCACTCTCCTTCACGCACCGGATATCTACATGGAGAAGCTAGCCTGCGGCCCTGAACTGGCCGGCAAGCTGAGTCTGGACGACGATCATGAGACAACGGTCCGCAGAGCCTCCGCACTGACCGGCAAAGCCTTATCCGATCTGACCGTACTGGTGCTCGACCGCAAGCGGCATGAAGCACTAATTGCTACATTACGGCGTCTGGGCGTGCGCATCCGGCTCATTGGGCATGGAGATGTAGCCGGTGCAATCGCGGCGGCCCTGCCTGACAGTGATGTCGATCTGTACATGGGCTCAGGCGGTGCGCCTGAAGGAGTCCTTGCTGCCGCTGCGCTGCGTTGCCTTGGGGGAGAGATACAGGGACGGCTGCTGCCGGAGAACGCTGTTGACCTTCAGCGCTGCCTGAGTATGGGGATTACCCATCCTGCACATATACTCACCATGGAGGATATGGCTGGAACCGGTGATGTGATTTTTGCAGCCACCGGTATTGCTTCTGGAGAATTTCTGAGCGGTGTCCGGCAACTATCGAAGGATCGGGCCGAGACACATTCCGTTATTATGCGGGCGAGCAGCCGTACCATCCGTTATCTGCGCACCATCCACTACCTTCCCGGGAAAGTGATTCCTCAAGGAACGAGCGAGAGCGTCGATATGGCAGCCGGGTAAGGGTAAAAGGATGGGAAGAATGATTCACATCAGGGGGCAGAGGGCTTTGCTAACTTCAGCCCTCTGCCCCCTGATTGTCTAACTGGTCAATTATAGGTCTTCTGTTCCCGCTCCAGCGTTCCTAATTCTTCGGGAGCGGATCGGGATGTGCGGTTTCGGCCGGTTTGGCTTCCCAATCATCGGCTTCCGGTTCAATGTCCACACCGTTTTCCATTTTTTTGCGTTCCGCGAGTGAATCCCCGTCTTTATTCTCTTTGTTGCGGATGTCTGCTTCATTGCCGGATTGATCTGACATGTGAACTCCTCCTTGTTATGCAAGCTATGCGTTTTGAATTACTTAGTTATAGTTACCCGCAGACCCCTTTTGCAAACATCCCGTCCGAACAAAGCTTCATCTCCCTTTCTTTTTCCTTTCTCCATCCACTTGTCATTCAGCGGACGGGCCCCTCTTATTCATAATACACACGAAATACAATATCCTGTTCGTAATTCCCGAAGCCGCGCCCGAATAAGGTTAAGCCGCCCCGCCTTCGGGTGGTGTCTTCAGCGGTAAACCTGAAGCTCCACTGATCCTGCTGCCAGCCCACTTCATCAATTGTAACCGCCGAGATCTGCTGGCCGTCCATATAAGTTCCCCCTGCATTAATTCTAAGCACCTTCAGCAGTCCATACTGGTTGACATCCGATTTCCACCAAGCCGGGGTCAGCCTGCCTCTCAATACGCCGAAATCACCGGGACTGGTCCATTTGCCAAGCGGAATGCCGTTCAGCATAAAAGAGATATCCGAAGGCCACTTCTCGTTCACACTCGGCGCCTCCGAGCCGATCTCCATTGAAATCTCGATCTCCTGCACCGTCTGGTCCATGAACAGATAATTCGGAACCTTATATTCTGCGTATCCCTTGGCGAACCAGAGAATCCCGGCATCGACCCGCTGCGGGTCCAGGAAATAACGCGGGTCGTCATAATACCCGATCAGCTTCTCGGTGGTGGCAATGCCGCAGGTCGGTGAAGCTGCAAGATCCGTGTAGTGGCCGACAGGGACAGACACCTCTACCACCTTGCGGGCAATTCCTTTGGCCCCGGATAATTTAATCTGCAAGAAATTCGCGGAAAGTGAGCAGAATTTATACGTCCCCCCATCGATCCGCTTCATCTGGGAGCTGACGATACCGGCCCTTTGCAGCTTGGCTACATGCGAGCTGACAATGGCGCTGCTGAGGTACAGCCTCGCGGCAATCTCCTTAATATGCATCTCCTCACTGCTTAACAGATCGATGATCCGCAGCCGCACTTCACTGGCCAGGGCTTCATAGACCTTCAGCGATTCGGAATCTGTCGTTAAATACATGAGTTTCCCTCCGCACTCTTTGAATTAAGTATTAGGTTAATCCTGAAATTAGTTATTGCTTAGTATGTCCCGTAATTCGTATCATGTAATCATAAACAGGCTTGAAACGATTAGCCATTACATTAATCAAACACAAAGGAGCTTCTGACAATGAGCATTCAATCCAAAATGATTGTCGACAAAGACTTCAAGCTGGCCGAGGTTGATCCGCGGCTGTATGGTTCCTTCATTGAACATCTGGGCCGTGCCGTCTATGGCGGAATCTATGAGCCGGGACATCCTACCGCGGACTCGAACGGGTTCCGGGGTGATGCTCTTGAGGCCATCAAGGCACTCCGCGTGCCGATCATCCGTTATCCGGGAGGCAACTTCGTATCCGGCTATAACTGGGAAGATGGCGTTGGATCCAAGGAGGAGCGAAAGCGCTCTCTTGAACTTGCCTGGTGGGTTACAGAGACTAACCAGGTCGGCACGAATGAATTCGCGGATTGGGCCAAGCTGGCCGGTTCCGAGGTAATGATGGCCGTCAATCTGGGCACGCGCGGCATCGACGCTGCGAGGAATCTGGTGGAATACTGCAACCATCCCTCCGGTTCTTATTGGAGCGACCTGCGGATCTCCCACGGCTATAAGGCACCGCATAATTTCCGCACCTGGTGTCTGGGCAATGAAATGGACGGACCTTGGCAGATCGGAGCCAAGACTGCGGTTGAATACGGACGGCTCGCCAACGAGACCGCCAAAGCGATGCGCTGGGTCGACCCTTCCCTGGAGCTTGTGGCCTGCGGCAGCTCGGGCAGCAATATGAGTACTTTTGCCGAATGGGAAGCTACTGTCCTGGATCTCACCTACGATAATGTCGATTTCCTCTCGCTGCACACTTATTACAATAACAATGATGGCGATACGGCGAATTTCCTGGCCCAGTCGCTCGATATGGATCAGTTCATCGACAGCGTAGCAGCAGTATGTGATTATATCAAGGCTAAGAAGAAAAGCAAGAAAAAGATTTACCTGTCCCTCGATGAATGGAATGTGTGGAAATCGCAGGGTTCGAGCCGTGCCGAGCAGCATTGGCAGATTGCACCGCCTGAATTCGAGGATGTCTATACCCTGGAGGATGCGCTGGTGGTGGGCTGCTGCCTGATCAGCCTGCTGAAGCATGCTGACCGGGTCAAGATGGCGTGTATCGCCCAGCTGATCAATGTCATTGCACCGATTATGACGGAGGACGGCGGACCGCTCTGGCTGCAGACCACTTATTATCCTTATATGCACGCCTCTGTCTACGGCCGGGGAACGGTGCTTCACCCGCTGATTACAAGTGCGAAATATGATTCCAAGGATTTCACCGATGTTCCTTATCTGGAAGCAGTCAGTGTGTATAACGAGGAGCTAAGCGAGGTGACTGTCTTTGCAGTGAACCGCCATTTGAGCGAAGGCATGGAGCTGGCGGTAGATCTGCGGAGCTTCGGCGCTGTAGAGGTCATTCAGCACACAGTTCTTGAGCATGAAGATCTTCAGGCGGCAAATACCCGCTCCAACCCGTCGAATGTGCTTCCGCACAACCGGGGAACGGCAGCCGCAGACGGCGGCCGGGTGAGCGCGATGCTTCCGGCTGCTTCCTGGAACGTGATCCGGCTGCGCGTGAACGGCTGATTACGGAATGCCTGCAAGCCTAATGGTACATGATCCAGGCGACTAGCGGTCCGGCGATGGAGCCAACAATAGCGCACACCGTCATGGCTACAGAGCTCATGGACACTGACTCCTCGCCGTATTCCAGTGCTTTGGCTGTACCGAGGGCATGAGAAGCCGTGCCCAGGCCAATGCCGATCCCGGACTCGCTGCGGATTCTGAACAGCTTGATAATATAGGGGCCGCCAATCGCTCCGGTGAACCCGGCAACCATCACGAAGACGGAGGTCAAGGATGAATCTCCGCCAAGGTTGCTGGAGATCTGGATCGCAACAGCGGTGGTAATCGACTTGGGCAGAATGGACAGCACATACAGCTTGGAGAAGCCGAGTCCGGCTGCCATCAGCAGTCCGCTGAACATTCCGACTACAAGTCCGGTGACGGTTCCGCCGAGAATGGCGGGGAGGTTCTTCCACAGCACATGCCGCTGTTTGTATAAGGGATAGGCGAGCGATACTACCGCCGGTCCCAGCAGGCGGTTAATCCAGTCGCCGCCGATCATATAAGTCTCATAAGAGATATGGAAGCCCAGGAGCAGCACCACAACCGTGAACGTTGCTGTAAGTGCAGGCAGCAGGACAGGAAGACGGTAGCGTCTGTACAGCATGGACATGACCAGATAGATCACAACGTTCATCAGCACAAAACCAATGGCCAGCAGAATTCTCATGCTTCCTTCCCCTTCCCGTGTAGCTTCCGGGCACGGTAAATCCGGCGTGTTAACCGTTTGACGCTGCGGCCGGCAATCCACTGGCTGGAATGTGCCGTAACGACCATAGTCAGCACACTGCTGATGACGAGAATACCGATCAGCAGCAGACCTCTTCCGCTGAAGATATCCAGATGGTTCATAATGCCTGCGGTAGCCGGGATGAAGAACATGGGCAGATAGGCCAGAATAAAGGACGAGCCGTTCTCGATCAGCTTCACGGGCACAATCTTAAGCAGCAGCAGGATAAAGAGCAGCAGCAGTCCCACGATACTGCCCGGAATCGGCAAATGCAGCAGCTCTTGCAGATAGTCTCCGGCCAGGAAGAACACATACAGCAAGCAGACCTCGGCGATAATACGGATGATTTTCATAATGCAGGAATCCCTTCAATCTTGAAATGACGATCACAAGCAGCCTCTTAAAGGCAGCAGGCCGACTTCCTAAGAGTAGCAGAATTTTCAGTAAATTTTCAATATGTTTTCGACTCTTCTATGTACTTTCATTACGTTGGACGCGGAAGCAGGAACTGCCGCAGGTTCTCCAGATTGCAAAAAGAAACGGATGCTGCCTTGAGGGCTGCACCCGTTTCTTTTTAGATTCTCAGCAGGTTCTCCTGCCCGTTGATGACGCCGCCCTTAGACCCACTCTACCACCTGGGAAGCGGGTTGTCGGGTCTTGGCACGCGGTTCGGTCATACGGTAGCCGAAGGCAACCATGCAGGCGATTCCGAAATGCTCCGGGTCCATAATCCCCTCATCGGCCAGAAGCTGCTCTATCTTCTGCTTATCGAAGCCTTCAATCGGACACGAATCGATACCGATCAGCGCCGCTGCGGTCATCATATTGCCCAGGGGCAGATACGTCTGACGCGCCCCCCACTCGAAGATCGCCCGCTCATTGCCAGCCAGGCCGAAATCGGTCTTCAGGAATGTATCGTAGACCTGCTGCTTGCCCTTTGCAATCTCAACCGGCAGCTTCTGAACCTCCGACATCATGCGCTGAATATAGTCCGAGCCAGCTGCCATATCACGCGGCTGTCTGGCCAGAATAAGCACGAAATGGCTCGCGGACGGAAGCTGCTTCTGGGCGCCCCAGGCGTATGGCAGCAGCTTCTGCCGGAGCTCGGGGTTCTGGACAACGACAAACTTCCAGGGCTCGAATCCGAACGAGCTCGGTGACAGGCGTCCCGTTTCCAGAATGAAGCCGAAATCCTCCCCGCTGATCTTCCTGCTGCTGTCGAATGCTTTGGCCGCATGTCTGTATTCATAGGCGGCCAGAATCTGTTGTTTCGTCATTTCAGTTGCTGTGCTTGTGTTCTCCATCCTCCATACTCCCTTTCTGTGTACCGTTCATGATAAGGAATTGACGTTTTCCTGTTCCCATGCCTATAGTAATAGATATACAACACATTTAGAAGTACGCACATTTTTGTGATGTAGTATACAAAATGATACTAAGGAGCGTGTTCAGTGATGCGCGACCGTAAAGGCGGTTTCGGCACCTGCCCGGACGGCAAGGCTGTTGCTTGTCCTGTAGAATTCACCCTCGATGTCATCGGCGGCAAATGGAAGGGTGTACTCTTGTACCATATGATGGATTCCACAGTCCGGTTCAATGAATTCCGCCGCATCTGCCCTAGCATCACCCAGCGCATGCTGACTCTGCAGCTCCGCGAGCTGGAGGAGGATGGCGTTGTACACCGTGAGGTCTATCATCAGGTGCCGCCGAAGGTCGAATACTCCTTGACCGAATTTGGCCGCACGCTGATTCCGATCATCAAGCTGATGAGAGATTGGGGTCTGGAGTACCAGGCGAAGCAGCAGACTTCTGAGAGTCCAGCTATCGACACCGGAGTGTAGCGGGGCACACCATAATAGGGCGGTCCCAAAAGTAGCTATTCTATTGACGAGTCAGATCTCAGATGTTTTAAAAGATTCAAATGTTAAAAAAGCAGCTATTCTCGTTTTTGGAGAATCGCTGCTTTCTGTTTTTGGTCCATTGCAGATTGTTTAATAGATTGTGGGCTAGCGAAAGCCATCCGACCTCAAGCGTCACTTTGTCTATGCCGCGAAGCAGAAAGCACGGACGCCTTGGTAACTCCATTTTACCAAAGAACGGTTTCTTTTTTGTGTTGAAAAAATGTATTTTCGTATCCCACTTAAACAGCGGAGAGGACGAAACGATTGTGGAAAAGCGAAGCGTTCGCCTTTGTGTCCGGATTTTCACCGCTAAGGGGGAATAAAAGAAATCTGGACACAACAGCGTTTGGAACAACGGTTCGTTCACGCAGCGTCCACCCAAGTACTCACGTTGATCCTGCTAAAAAAAGAGGCTGTCTTCCAGTCTATTATGAATCTTCGAAAAACTTCTCCGCCTTCTGTCTATGCTCCTCCTTGACCTGTCCGGCAATCGCCCGGATCCCCGCCGCCATGACCGCAGCATCGTCTGTGAAGCCCAGGCCGATCAGCGCATCGGGAATGGCATCGATCGGGGAGATGAAATAAGCCAGCGCGCCAAAGGCAATGCCTTTTGCCCATAACGGTGTTTTGGCATCCAGTGCACAGTAGTACATGGCGATCGCTTCTCTGGTGAAGGGGATTTTACCGGCGGCTTTCCTGGTTTTGCTCCAGAAGCTCTTCTTCACAAGCTCCTCGTTCTTCTTGTCATACTCAAAATTCTCCACCAATACGCCTGCCGGCAGCTTGCCTGTCTGATTGTCCATCTGTAGTTCCCTCCCGGTGATTAGACTGCCTTCACAAGGCCTCGCGCCAGCCCTTACTATATCTTCACACCATTCCCTTGCTGCTAATCACTGCCGCTTGTACGGCTTTCACTTAGGAGCCCAGATGCTCCTGGAAGAACAGTGCTGTCTGTCTGAGCTGGAATTCACTCACCTCATGCCCGGAGAACGGATAATCCTTAATCTCCTTGGGCGACTCAATCCGGTTATACGCGGCATAGATGGTCTCCGGCATACATACCGTGTCCTTCCAGCCTACAGACATCATGACAGGGACTGTGAAGCGGTGGGCCAGATTCACAATGTCGAAGAAGGCCAGGTTCTGAAGCGTACGCTCCAGATGCTCCGGATAACGCTTCAGGTAATATGCAATCTCAGTGAGCGAGCTGGTAGAGTTCAGCACCCCGAAATCCAGCCGGCAGAGGTTAGGAATGTCTGCGGCCACTACAGCTACGCGGCGGCTGAGCGCACCTGCCAGCAGAGCAATCCCTCCACCCTGGCTGGCTCCTGTAATCGCAATACGCGCCGGATCAACCCCCGGCAGCTGCGCTGCCGTCTCGATGGCCCGGACGGTATCGATGGCTAACGCCAGATAATAGGATTGCTCCTTCTCCAGCAGCCCCTGGGTAATCCAGCCTCTGACAATCCCGTGCTCCTGCGGCAGCAGATTACCGGTCTCGCCAAGCTGTCCCCGTACATCTACGGCCAGGACAGTGTATCCAAGCAGCACGAAATGTGCATACCGTTCGGGATACCCCCGGTCTCCGGTGTAGCCTGGAAAAGTGACGATACACGGCCGGTCTCCCGTTCCCTCCGTATCACCGGCTGGCTGGAGATACCAGGCGTGAATCGTAGTCTCACCATAGCTCATATAGCTGACGTTGCTCACCTTCATCCCCGGATACGGGGTCTCTTCGGGGGTAAGGGTCACATCCAGCGGCTGCTCCTCATCTTCTGCGAGCAGATCATTCCAGAATTCATCAATCGTCTCCCGGTCCAGTGTCGGCTCCGGACGGCAGTTCTCCAGCTCTTGCTTACGCGCTTCTATTGCATTCATCATTATTCCTCCTGTTGTTGCATGCATTCTTTAACCTTGCATGTCTATGTAAGCGTCATTAATATTATAGATATAAATTGATAGAATTCCAAAGGAGTTGTTTATTATTCGTTACGGAACGTTAGCGCACACGGCCGGATGCCTGCCGCTGAAGGAATTGACTGCCGCTCTTCAGACCTACAATATTGATTTCGTACAGCTCGCCTTATCCAAAGCCATCCAGGATATCGACCTCTCCCCCGGCAAGCTCAGCCCCGGACTGGCCTCCTATATCGGTGAGCAATTCGACAGGGCCGGTATCCGCATCGGCGTGCTTGGCTGCTATATCAATCCGATCCATCCCGATCCTGCGGTCCGCCGGGGCGAGATCGACCGCTTCAAGGAGCATCTGCGCTACGCCCGCCAGCTCGGTGCGCCTATGGTCGCTACGGAGACGGGAGCCCTTACGACCTTCCAGGAATCCGACCCTTACCGCTATGAGGAGATCGGCTGGGAAGCCCTTAAGGCGACGATCGAGGAGTTGGCTGAGGAGGCGGAGAAATGGGGCGTATTCCTGGGACTCGAAGGCGTCAGCACCCACACCCTCTCCTCTCCGGCCAAAATGCGGCGCATCCTCGATGAGGTGCCTTCCAGCTCCATCGGCGTCGTATTCGACCCGTGCAACCTGATCGGTGAACAGGTTCATCTCCAGGATGAAATCGTTGACCACTCCTTCAGCCTGTTCGGCGACCGGATCATCCTCGCTCATCTGAAGGGGATCTATGAAGAGGACGGACGCATTCGTCACGGCGCTCCCGGACGCGGGCTGTTCCATACCGCTGAGTTCCTGAACAAGCTTGAGGCTCATAAGCCGATGATCGATGTCTCGCTGGAGGATGTCACCAGCCTGGAGATCCGGGACTGTGTGAATCTGCTGCGCAGCCTGCGCAAGTAGCCATCATCCGTCCATAACCCCATTTCCTCCAAAAGTACCGCTTAGCGGTACTTTTCGCTTTTCACTGAATAAAATAGTATACCTCTCGCATATTTGCAAGCGATTGTGCAGAAAGGAAGGGATCACAGATGCGGTTCACTTTCCCCATTCTTACCTTATGTCATGGCGGGGCACAACGCATGCTCGTGGAGCTGACGAACGGCCTTACGGCCCGGGGCCACCAGGTTGTGATTGTCATGCCGCTGGGAGGGGATGTTTCCTATGACGTCCATTCCACTCTGCTGATTACCGATCATACGCTGCTCCGTGAATCCGATTTTCCGGTCAGTGATATCATCGTCTCGAACTTCTACACAACGGTTCCGGTCTCACAGGCAGCCAGCCTGAACGGCAAAGGCATCCATATCCGCCTCTCCCTGTGTTATGAACCGCTGTTTCTGCCGCAGAATGAGGTCTCCTTCCCCTCTTATCACATAACCGATAAGCTGATCGTCCTCTCCAAATGGCAGCAGGAGTTGATTAGGCTCGGCCACGGCATCAGCGGCAGCATTGTACCGGTAGGGATCAGCTCTTCATTCCGTAACATGAATATCCGCAAAGACCTTCAGGAGCCGCTGAACATTACAGCGATTCTGCGTAAGGTGGAGCACGGCTTCTCCTGGCACCGCGAGCAGAATTACCTGGTGAACCAGCTTGATATCGTGAAGCAGAGTTTTCCAGGGGTCAATATCAATTTCATCAGTCCGCCGGATGAATGCTTCACATCCGAAACGCTGAGAGGAATGATGAACAGCGGGAAATACCGCTTTTTCACCCCGCTCAATGATGAGGAGCTATGCTATCACTATAACGGTGCTGATATTTTTGTCAGCTCCAGCATTTTCGACACCGGTTCACTGCCGGGGCTGGAGGCGATGCGCTGCGGGGCAGCGTTAGTCTCCGTCTATTCGGGAGGTAATCTGGAGTATGCGCGCCATGAGGAGAATTGCCTGCTGTCCTACCGGTATGAGAACCGGATTGCGGCGGATGTGATCCGGCTCATTAAGGACCCCTCATTACGGACGCGGCTCGCCGCGCGCGGGGAGGATGATTCGAGGGAATGGACCTGGGAGAACAGTGTCAAAATCATGGAACGGACGGCGGCGGCCTTTTTAAAGGGAAATACTGGGGGGAAATCGCCCTCCAAACGCTCATTGGCAGAGAACAGTTAGACAGCTCCGAAGAAAGCAGGCTATAGACGTATAGGTTGGCAAGGCAAAACAGGCCCGGCTTGGAGGAAGCAGCTGGACCTGTTTTTATATAAATTAGCTATGTCTTCCCGTCTCAATTGCCGAAAATAACATCCTGCTTGTTCAGCCGCGTATCATTCCATACCGCAGCCAGCGTATCCGGGAAAATGGTAGCCGCAGTAATATAGTCACCAATCAGTTCTGTGGGAATTGGAGAATTGCCGTTAGGGTTCGTGGAGACATCCGACACCCTCCGGTTCGCAAAGGACAAGCCGCTGTTAATGGATTCCGCCACAAACACATCCAGCAGGAAACCGTCCAGCCGGTTTGTATAGTAGATCACCCGCACCGTCCCTGTGGAAGGCGACACCGTAATCGAGGGCGAGAAATTCTGCGACCCCGCCGGGGCCCCTGTGATGCTCACCGGAGCGGACCACAGCAAGCCGTCCGGGGACCGCGAGAAGAAGATATCGGCATAGCCCAGCCGGAAATCATTCCACACCGCATAGACAAAACCGGCAAAGGGGCCGTTCGAGATGTCTGCTCCAAGCGCTAAATTGGTCTGTACGCGGAAGTTATAATTCGGAACAGGCAGCGGGCTTGGCACAGGGACTGTGCTTGCCAGAAAAGTCGCCCCCCGGGTGACCGGAGGACTGAAGCTGACTCCACCGTCCTGTGAGACACGGATATAAGCATACTTAGGGCCAGGGCCAAGCTGGATATACCCCACATAGACCTCACCCGCCAGTCCGACAATGAGTGCTGCCCGTTCCAGATCCCCCCGGGGATCTGAGATACGCTGCGGCGGCTCCCAGCTAAGCCCCTGATCCACTGAACGCTGGAAAAAGATCGCCGCATTCGTCCCCAAATAGAACAGCGGGGTGTAGCCTACATAGGCATTCCCCCGGTAGGGGCTGGACGGCGAACGGTCTACAGCCAGAAAGGGTTCGTCATTATGGACGTACAGGCCATAGCCCCGCTGGACGATAACAGGCGGATTGAAGGTGACCCCATTGTCAAACGTGGTGTAGGTGGCAATGGTGCCATCGTTAAATTCATTGAAGTAATGGACAGCAACAATAAACGTATTCGGGAACGTATAATCAATGGTCGGCGCTTCCGCACTCATGAATCCCGGTGCCTGCGGCAGAATCGTGGAGGTCCAAGTGGCGCCGCCGTCCACCGACCGGTAGAAGCCGGTCAGAGCTGTTCCGGTACTGGAATCTACCGCTACCGCACACAGAATATTGGGGTCCAGTTCATTGACCGCAATCGATGGCTCAATATGATTCCCCGGCAATCCTGCTGTAACATTGACGTTCGCCAATAGACGTCCCCCCGTTTCAAGTGTTAATAATCGTCAAGCGGTCAATGTATGTAAGTTCTGGCTGAAGAATCTGCCCGATAATGGTGCCTGCCGCATCCATTGCAAACACATTCACAATCGTGTTGACCGCACTGTAAAAGTTAATCTGGGCCTCATAATAGTTAGCAGCATTTACCGAAAAGGTCTGAACCACCAGCTGCTGGGGATTCACTTGAAACAAAGATTCGCCTACGGCAACCCGCGAGAAATTGCTGCCGAGGAAATGAAAGATCTGCAAATTAATATTAATCGCTACGATAATAGAATCATTCAGGCAGGAAATTTGAATCCGGTCGATGTGTGATGTTCCGGCAGGCGGATTATAGAGTGCTCCCGTGGTATAGGGCATAAGTTCCGTACTCCTTCCATTTTTCCTTGAACCGTTGTCTTCTTCCTCGCGTTCGCCCTCCCTTCCAAGCCGCATACTCCTCCCATTCCATGTATATGTATCGCTTTATTTGTCCAATGAGATAATAATTCTGTCTGCTTGCAGCGGACAACCGGGGAGTACCGCTCCCCGGCGTCAGGTTATGAGATGGACAAGCCCGAGAATACCAGCGGGCCGATGATTGTCGGCAGGCTCCCGGTACCGGCGGCAGATACAACGAGCGAATAGCCGTAATAACCGGCAGGAATGCCGCTGTCTGTAAAGGATAAATGAACGGCTTCATAGCTGTTCCCGCTCCATGGGCTGGATCTTGCAGTGAAGATCTGGACCGCATTGCGTACGATGGTAAAAATCAGATCCGCAGCGTTGGGCGTATTGTTGTACAGGCCAACCGTCGCCTCAAGCAGGATCAGACTGTTCGCTCCGGCAGACAGCCCGAACTGTCCCAGAATTGTACTGTTAGGCAGCCTCCTTACGGGGAACGAGGAGGATTGACTGAAGCTGGACGGGACACTTTTACCGAAATCATTGATCGTCGCCATCGCTTACACCAGGGAGAGTCCCGAGAAATCTACAGGACCAATCAGAGTGGCAGTGTTCAGCGTGGAGGAATTCACTTGGGCAATCGTTAAGGTATAGGCGAAATACCCTGACGGAAAGTTAAAATCCACATAAGAGAGACTGAGCGAATCATACTGGCCTGCGCCGGGTGCCGTTGCCAGTAGTGTAAATACAGGGGTTCCCGAACGCAGAAGGGTAAACAGGAGATTGGGATTGCCGAGCGTAGTCTGAACCCCGACTGTGGCATTGAGCAGAACACTCCCGCCCAGTGCCGTGGCAAGCCCGAATTCGGTCAGGATATAGCTGGAGGGGGACAGGGGAACAGGTATAGAGATCGATTGGCTGAAGCTGGTGATCGCACTTCTGCTGAAATCAATAATTTGAGTCATTGAATAGCCTCCCGGTAACAAATGAATTTCCCATTATTCTATGGCGAATTCACTCTGTTGACTGGACTAAGAGCAGGATGCGACAGCAGAACTAAGAAACCATGACATCTATGCATAGGCACGGCTGCACGTATGGTTTACACTGATTGTATGTACACTAGGGTTATCGGAGGCGGGAATATGAACACGAGTAAAGAGCTCAAAGAGCCCACGGGTTCTCAGTTCAAATATATGGTCAGCGGGGATTCCATCTCAAAGGGTGTTGTGTATGACGAGACCCGAAGCAAGTATGTCATTCTGGAGGATAATTATGTCTCTATGCTTCAGGGCAAGCTCAAGGGAGCGATGCGCAACACGGCCAGATTCGGCAACACGCTGATGAAGGGCTTCGGCAATCTGCAGCGCGATGTACTGAAGGAGAAGCCGGATGTGGTGCTGATTGAATACGGCGGCAATGACTGTGACTATCACTGGGCAGAGATTGCGAGCAATCCCGAGGCAGAGCATAGTCCCAAAACGGACTTTCCGGCCTTCGAGCGGATGCTGGCTGATATGATTCAGTTCCTGAAGAACCAGGAGATCACGCCTATCCTGATGAGCCTGCCTCCGCTGAATGCGGACAATTACTTCAAATGGGTCAGCGGCAACAACCCCGGTTCCGAAGTGAACATTCTGAAATTCCTCGGCAGTGTCACCAAAATCTACTGGTGGCAGGAGCGTTACAACTCCGCTATCATCAAGGTCGCAGAGACCACTAGAACCAAGATTATCGATGTCCGGGGCGCCTTCCTGCAGCAGCCGGATTATACCAAGTTCATCTGCCGGGATGGCATCCATCCCAACCGGGAAGGCCACCGGATTATCTACGACAAGATCCTGGAATTCATCCGTATGAGTGAACCCCAGCTTCTGCTGGAGCCTGCGGCCATACCTGGACTTAAGTAAGACAAGAGCAAGCGCTCCCCCAGCCTCGCCGGGGGAGCGCTTCTTGGTGCTCAGGGCTGCAAGGCGACATACTGGTCGCCCAGCAGCTTCTGGAAGTAGTTCCGGTTATACAGCATGCTGGGATGGCTGGGAGAATGAAGGAGCGCAGTCTCATTATACCGGTTGGCCCGCTCATGCTGTCCCAGCCGGTCATAGCAGAGCGCAAGCTGCAGATTCGGAATCCAGGTGGCGAAGGCCTCATTCTTCACGCCCATGGACTCCGCCTGTCCCGGAAGCTGAAGGGCAAGCTCATACCAGTAGATTGCCGGGTGAAGCTGCCCCTTCTCCAGATGCCATGCCCCCAGCCGGCAGCAGGCTTCGGGGCGCGGGGAATCATATTGCAGCGTGCGGGTAACCGCTGTGAATGCCGCTTCCTTGTCCCCCAGCGTCTCCCGGCATTCGCCCAGACGCAGGCAGGCCTGAATATTATCTTCGATCCAGCCCTGTCCGCCGCTGAGGAACAGCTCATAATAGCGGCAGGCTTCGGCGTGGATTCCGTGGTCACGCAGCTCATTGGCATAATAATATTGATCGCGTGCAGAGAAGGTCTCTCCTTCCGCTGCCCGCTTGCGGTAGATCCGCAGATTGCGGTCCGTGTAGGCTTTATCCTTGTCATGGGTGACACAGACCCCGCTTGCCAGCGACGGGCCGTACACCTCCAGATATTCATGCACCGGACCGATCCACCGGAATCCGCAGGAACGGCGGACCAGCCGGTTGCGCCGCAGAGAGGTCACCACCTTCCCCTCCCCGTCAAGCGCGAGATTGTACTGCATACTCACGCTGTCCACATTGTCCGGCAGCGAAGACTTCAGCTCCCTGAACAGCGCCTGATCCTCTTCTCTCAGATAGTCATCTGCATCCATCCAGAAGATATAATCCCGGGTCGCCTGACTGAAGGCGAAATTACGGGCAGCGGCGAAATCATCGATCCAGGCAAAATCATAAATCACCGCGCCGAAGTCACCGGCAATCTCCTTGGTGCGGTCTGTCGAGCCCGTATCCACAATGATAATCTCATCGGTCAGCCCTGCCACAGAAGCCAGGCAGCGGGGCAGGCTCTTCTCCTCATCGCGGACAATCATGCATAAGCTGATCTCTATCATGGCAGCCTCCTGAATAACCCATCCATTGTGCTATCATGATATGCAGGGAGGAAGACAGCGAACCCTGGCTCTTACCCAGTGCTTAAGAGCGTTTTGGGAGCTTATACTTTTTTTGCGGACTCCGGCGGTGATTTTTGTTATAATAAGCAGCATACTATTTATATACAAGAAGGGGACGTTACCTTTGTCAAAAATCATTAAGACATTAACTATTGCCGGCAGTGACTCCAGCGGAGGCGCAGGCATTCAGGCAGACCTCAAAACCTTTGAGGAATACGGCACTTACGGCCTTAGTGCCCTGACTACCATTGTTACGATGGACCCCGACCGGGGCTGGCACCATAATGTATACCCTGTCGATGCTGCCATTGTTGCCGAACAGCTCAAGACCATCTTCGCCGGCGGTCCCGTGGATGCCATGAAGACCGGTATGCTCGGCAGCGTGGAGATTGTTAAGGTGACTGAACAGGCCCTGAAGAACAACAAGCAGACCAATGTCGTGATCGATCCGGTTATGGTATGCAAAGGCGAAGATGAAGTGCTGAACCCGGAGAGCGCGGATGCCATCCGCGATCTGCTGCTGCCGCTGGCAACGGTAGCTACTCCGAATCTGTTCGAAGCCGGAGTGCTCTCCGGTCTCGGCAAGCTGACTACGCTTGATGAGATGAAGGAGGCTGCCCGCCTGATCCATAAGCTCGGCACCCGGAATGTTGTCGTCAAGGGCGGCAAGGCGCTGGGCGGCGACAAGGCGATTGATATCTTCTTCGACGGCAGCGAATTCCTCGTCCTGGAGACAGCCAAGATCGAGCCTGCCCATAACCATGGAGCCGGGTGCACCTTCGCCGCAGCGATTACCGGCGGACTGGCTAACGGCTTGTCGGTGAAGGACGCTGTCGTGAAGGCGAAGGATTTCGTATCCGCAGCTATCCGGGGCGGCTTTGCATTCAATGAATATGTCGGTCCTGTATTCCACGGGGGCTACCGCCAAGAGCAGTAAGACCAGACTGTTAACAAGAGCCAGTAGAGCAACAGGCACCAAAAACCTCTCTTCCCGATGGCTGTCCAGTCCATCGGTGAAGAGAGGTTTTTTGGTACGATGCGCCCTGCTTACTTGACTACCGGCTCCTCCGCAATATGCTTCACGAACGCCAGCATCTTATCTTTGTCCTTGTCATTCAGCACACTGATGATGATGGATTTCGCATTATAATTGATCGGCAGCTTCGAAATGAACGGAGATTTCAGAATATCGACCCCGAACAGCTCGTTCTTGCCGGTCTCCTCATTAACTCCCCACTGCATGCGGGCATCGTCTGCGGCAAGCTTCCCGTCCGCCGTGATCGGATCCAGATTCTGGAATCCGGTCTGTCCGCCGATCCACTTAACGGTAGCCTCATCCAGAACCAGAATATCCGGCCGGTTCGCCGCCAGCTCCACGACTGCCTTTTGCATATAATTCATGTCCAGGGAGTCGGAGCCGTCGCCGGTTCTCGGCAGATACGTCATCACCGTCTCCACCCGCTTCCATTCCGGGTAAGCCGTGATGATGGCCTTCTCCAGCTCCTCGATCTTGCCGCTGGTATCCGTGACGCCGAAGCTGCCGATGAACATAATCTTCGCATCGACTGGCGGCAGGGAAGCCAGATATTGTCTATGCTGATAGTTGTCATAGAGGGCCTTCCCGCCAAAAATCACCACCAGCAGCCCTATAATACCCAGAATCACATGGGTTTTGTATAGCCGCATGAAGGTCTCCCACTTGCTTGCCGTACCGGAGAAGCGCCCGTACTTGGACAGCCGCTCGTCTTCAGCCTTCTGAATCTCCTGCTCATCCCAGGTATCCAGAATCAGCTTGTACGCCCGGAAATCCGCTTCGTAGTCTGCTATCTCCTCCTCTGTGGTCAGGGAGCGTCTTCGCTTCAGGAGCAGATCGAACCGCTTGTTCAGTTCCTCTCTGGTTACGGTTTCAGGTAATCCTAACTGCACATATGCTTGCTTCAGGTTCTCGTTCACATTGAATTCTCCTTTGATATGGATGATACCGTAGTTCTATATTAACAGACTTCACCCTGTATTCTCCACTCGCGCTATGGGCGGGCAGCATGGTACCGGGTCTCCATCAGCAGGAACTCCATTCCGCCGATCCTTACATCATCCCTCCGGTCTTTTGTTTCCTGAATTCGGTGGGCGTAAGCCCGGCATGCTTCTTGAACTGCTTGGAGAAATAGAACAGATCGCCGAAGCCAAGTTGATCGGCAATCCCGCTGACCGAACCTGCGGTGGTGGTCAGCAGGTGTTTGGCCTTTTCTATCTTTTGCCGGGTGATGTACTGGATGGGCGGGACGCCGATCTGTTGCTTGAACAGGCGCATGAAGTAGTTCGGATGCATGTATGCAATCTCGGCCAGATCATGAATGGTAATAGTCTGTTCGATATTCTCCGCGATATAATCCAGAACGGCAGTCAGCTTCCGCGCCGCCCCGAGATTCTTGTAGGACAGCTCATCCAGCTTGAGATTCATCAGGTAATAAGACATCAGCTCAAGCAGCTTGCTTCTGGCCAGCAACGGCGCGTAGACGGCGTCCGATTGGGCACTGCCGGTGATCCCTTTGAACGCAGCCTCCACTTCAGCGGGATTCTCAGGAATACAGATATGACTCAGCTCAAGCACACGGAACAGGTTCATCTGTCCGACCTTGGCACTGAAATGACACCAGTATTTCACAAAAGGGCGGTCGCTGATGCACGAATAGGACTGCTTCACGCCCTCCGGCATCAGAATAAGTTCACCCGGCCTCGGATAATATTCCTTATCCCCGATCTTCAGCCAGCCCTCTCCGCCGATGATGTAATAGAATTTGCTGTAATCCGGAGTATAGTCCAGATCCTTCCAATCCGTTGAGCATTCGTTATAATCCGCTACGATCAGGTCAACCTGGAGATTGGCCAGATAGCTGGACAGCAGAGTGTGGGAGTCCATGGGGCAGACCGCCTTAAAGGTTATTTTTGTACATCAAAAAGTTAGTGCCGTACATTCTTAACCGCCCTGCCGCCCGGTACAATGAAGGCATTACTCAGACACAGGGAGATGACAAGCTCATGATGAACACTACTGATTATTTGCAGCTGATTGACGAGACTATCAAGAACGGCCCTTATAAGGACAATTGGGAGTCACTAAGCGCTTATGAGGTGCCGCAGTGGTACCGCCAGGCCAAATTCGGCATCTTCATTCACTGGGGGCTGTATTCGGTTCCGGCCTTCAGCAATGAATGGTATTCACGCAATATGTACATTCAAGGCACGAAGGAATATGAGCATCATCTGGCGGTCTACGGGAACCACAAGGAGTTCGGGTACAAAGATTTCATTCCCCTGTTCACCGCGAAGCAGTTCGACCCGGGCAAGTGGGCTGCGTTATTCAAGGCGTCCGGCGCCAGATATGTCATTCCCGTGGCTGAACATCATGACGGCTTCCAGATGTATAAAAGCGCTGTCTCTCATTATAACACTTACGAGATGGGCCCCGGGCGGGATATTCTCGGCGAGCTGAAGGCGGCCTTCGCGGAGCAGAATCTGGAACTGGGTGTCTCCTCCCACCGGGCGGAGCACTGGTTCTTCATGTCCCACGGCAAGGCCTTCGACTCCGATATCCATGAGCCGCTTGTGCGCGGCGACTTCTACTGGCCGGCCATGCCGGAACCGGACCATCATGATCCATACGGCTCTCCCCCATCCGTGGAGTACTTGGAGGACTGGCTGATCCGCTGCTGCGAGCTGGTCGATCAGTATCAGCCCAAGATCGTCTACTTCGACTGGTGGATTGAGAATGCCGTATTCAGACCCTATCTGCAAAAGTTCGCTGCCTACTACTATAATCGCGCAGCAGAGCGCGGAATTCCGGCTGCAATTAATTATAAACATGACGCGTTCATGTTCGGTACTGCCGTCCCTGATGTCGAGCGCGGGCAATTCGCCGAGCTGAAGCCCTTCTTCTGGCAGACGGATACGGCAGCAGCCCGTAATTCCTGGTGTTATACAGAGAATAACGACTACAAATCCGCCGGGGAGATCATCCGCGACCTGGTGGATATCGTCAGCAAGAACGGCAACCTGCTCCTGAACGTGGGGCCCAAGGCCGATGGCAGCTTCACTGATGAAGATACAGCCATTCTGACCGCTATCGGCAGCTGGCTGGGCACGAACGGTGAAGCGATTTATGACACCTCCTTCTGGCGTACCTTCGGGGAAGGGCCGACACGAATTGAAGAAGGACAATTTACCGATGGGATAACGAAAATGTTCACCCCGGAAGACATCCGCTTCACTGTAAAAGGCAGCTGCCTGTATGCAACCGTCCTGGTGTATCCGGCTAACGGTATCGTGCGCATTCAGTCGCTCCGGGCGAAATCCCCCTGCTTCGAGGGAATCGTGAAGGACATTACGGTCCTCGGGTTCAGCGAGCAGCCGTCCTGGGAACGGGATACTGAGGCCTTAACGATCCGTACCACTGCGGTCACAAGCGACTTGCCGGTTGTGTTTAAGCTGGAGCTTGCTTGAGCTATCTTAGAAGCCCCTCCTCTAGTCCAATCCGTGCAGCTCCCTCCACTCTTCCGGCTGCATTCCGGTGATCCGCTTGAAGACCGCGCAGAAATAGCTGACATTCTCGAATCCGGCTTGTCTGGCGATTTCATAGATCCGCTGACCCCGGCTGCTGAACATAAGCTGCTTGCTTCGGTTGACCCGCTGCTTGTTGATATAGGCGACCGGCCGTTCACGGACCGTCCGCTGGAACAGCCTGCACAGATACTGCGGCGAGACGGACGCCACCTCGGCCAGCTCCTTCAGCAGCAGCGGGCGGTGCAGGTGAAGCTCAATATATTGCAGCACCGGCTTCACCCGCGCAAGCTCATTGTCCTCATTCGATGCCGGAAGCAGGCTGCGCTTCAGATCGAGCAGCAGGGCATACAGCAGCTTGGAACGCTCCATGTTGTCCTGAAGCTCATTGCCGTAGGAGAGGGTAAGCATCTCCTCAAGCGGAGCAAGGATCGATTCTGCTCTGAGGCGTCCGACCCCGGACTCCCGTATTCCGGCGTAGAGCAGCATCTGGGCTGCTTCTCTTCCGTTGAAGGAGATCCAGGCCAGCTCCCATTCGCGGCTAAGCGGCGTATAGGAGTGGGGCACATCCGGGTAGAGACAGAAGATATCGCCCGCCTCCGCAATATAGGATTTGCCCTTGATCTTCACTTCCCCCTTGCCGCCGAGGACCTGATGCAGCTGATAATCCGGGAAGCCCGCAGGCCGGGACATCTCCCCCTGATGCTCCCAATACCCGATGGTCATGGCATACAGGGGCAGCAGAAGCATATCTTCCATCTCGCAAAAGATCATCGTACTGTCCATAGCAGCCTCCCTTCCGATGCCATTCGGCACCCCTTAGTTTCATATTCTATTATATCTGAACAAAATCATTATATATACCCAGAACATTTCCCATCCTATAATATGAATATAACAATATAAGGAGATGTTAACTTGCGCAACAAACTCTCATACCAGCAGCCTGCCAACGGATATCCCGAATGGAACAATAACCCTGAGCTTTTTCAATTGAACCGTATAGATGCACATGCCTCCATGATGTCTTTCCCGGCAGCGGCCGATGCCCTGCAAGGGAATAAAGAAGCCTCTTCCCGTTACCAGACGCTGAACGGAACGTGGAAATTCGCTTTTGCCGAAACGCCGGATGCGCGGATCAAGGATTTTTACAAGGCCGGATATGATTCGGCGGATTGGGCAGATATCACCGTCCCTTCCCACTGGCAGTTCCAGGGATATGATTATCCCCAGTACACCAACGTACGCTATCCTTGGGAAGTATCCGAGCCGGATCTGAAGCCTCCCTTCGCTCCGACGGTATACAATCCGGTAGGCTCCTATATCCGTTCGTTCAGCGTTCCGCAGGATTGGGACGGACAGCCGGTATTCCTCAGCTTCCAGGGCGTGGAATCCGCCTTCTATGTATGGGTGAACGGCGAACTGGCCGGATACTCTGAGGATACCTTCACACCGTCAGAATTCGATATCACCGCCTACCTGATTCCCGGCGAGAACAAGCTGGCCGTTGAAGTCTACCGCTGGTGTGATGCGAGCTGGCTGGAAGATCAGGACTTCTGGCGTCTGAGCGGAATTTTCCGCGATGTCTATCTCTACACTGCGCCTCCAGTACGGGTAGCCGACTTCTTCGTCCGCACCGGGCTGGACAAGAGCTTCACCGATGCGGAGCTGCAGGTCGACCTGACTCTGGAGAACTATTATAACCGGGTCACTTCCGCACATTCTGTAGAGCTACAGCTCTATGACAGCAAGCAGCAGCCTGTATTGGCAGCGCCGGTGTCAGCCGGATTTGCTTTTGAACAGGATGGAACTCAGCAACTTAAGCTGTCCGCAGCCGTGAAGAATCCGCAGAAATGGAGCGCGGAGAAGCCTAACCTCTATACCCTGCTGATTTCTGTGAAAGACGATCAGGGACAGCTGCTGGAAGCGCTTAGCTGCAAGACGGGCTTCCGCACCTTCGAGATCCAAGACGGCCTGATGAAGATCAACGGCAAACGGATCGTATTCAAGGGGACGAACCGCCATGAATTCTCCTGTGATACCGGCCGTGCGCTCTCCAAGGAGGACATGATCACCGATATCAAGCTGATGAAGCTGCATAATATTAATGCTGTGCGGACCTCGCACTATCCAAACCAATCCGTATGGTACGAGCTGTGCGATGAATACGGTCTCTATGTGATCGACGAGACGAACCTGGAGACACACGGCTCCTGGCAATACGGACAGAAGGAACTGCATGAGGGCAACGTTCCCGGCAGCCGCCCGGAGTGGCGCGCGAACGTCATTGACCGCTGTAACTCTATGATGCAGCGGGACAAGAACCATCCTTCGGTGATCATCTGGTCGCTTGGCAACGAATCCTTCGGCGGCGATAACTTCCTGGCCATGTACGACCACTTGAAGGAAGCAGATCCAACCCGTCCGGTGCATTACGAAGGCACTTATCATTACAGACCTTCGGATGCGGCCAGCGATATTGAATCGACCATGTACATCAAGCCGGATGAGGTGGTGCAGTACGCGCTCAGCAGCCCTAAGAAGCCGTACATTCTGTGCGAATACAGCCATGCCATGGGCAACTCCTGCGGCGGCCTGCATCTGTACACCGAGCTGTTCGACAAATATGACAGCATTCAGGGCGGATTCATCTGGGACTGGGTGGATCAGGCGATCCGCACATCGACTCCAGAAGGGGTATCTTATCTGGCCTACGGCGGAGATTTCGGGGAGCAGCCGCATGACGGCAACTTCAGCGGCAACGGGCTGCTGTTCGCGGACCGCAGCGTTACTCCTAAGCTCTATGAGGTGAAGAAATGCTATCAGAATATTATCATCACCGCACTGGATCTGAAGAGCGGAAGCTTCGAGGCCCGCAACAACTTCCTGTTCACGGATCTGGCAGACTATCAGCTGAGATGGACGCTGGCCCTGAACGGCAGGGCGGCCCAGGAAGGACAATTGCCGCTCTCCGCAGCGCCTGGCGAAGCAGCCAGCTTCACGGTTCCGCTGGATTCAGCGCTGCTTGAATCGGACAAGGAAGCAGTGCTAACGGTGTCATTTGTTCAAGAGAACGCAACCGCCTGGTCTGAGGCCGCGCATGAAATTGCCTGGGAACAGTTCGTGTTAACCCCGTACATTCCATCCGGCAACCCGGATAGCTCAGGCAATACGCTACAGGTCAACGAGCAGGATGGCTTCCTGACCTTCGAAGGCAAAGGCTTTGCGCTCTCCTTCGAGACTGCAACCGGCGCGCTTACTTCTCTGAAGTCCTCCGGGAAGGAGTATCTGCTGACACCGGCCAGACCTAACTTCTGGCGGGCCGTAACCGACAACGATCTCGGCAACAAGCATCCCGAGCGTTGCGCCGTCTGGAAGGAAGCCTCCTATGAGCGTCAGCTGGCCCGGTTCAGCTGCCGCGTGGAAGGCAATCTCGGCTTCGTGACCGCCGACTATCTGCTGGGTGCGCAGCCGCAGTCCACTCTGCGTGTGCATTACGAGATTCGCACAGATGGTTCTGTCGAGATTGTCCAGGAGCTGAACCCGGGCAGCAGCAGCCTGCCGGAGATCCCGGAATTCGGAATGGTCTTCGAACTGGACAGCAGTCTGGACACGATCTCCTGGTATGGCCGCGGGCCGCATGAGAACTATTGGGACCGCCAGACCGGAGCTCCGCTGGGACTCTACACAGGCAAGGTCAGTGAGCAGTTCACGGATTACCTCCGCCCTCAGGAATGCGGCAACAAGACGGATGTCCGGTTTGCTTCCGTTACCGCAGGACACGAAGGACACGGATTATCCGTAGAAGGCGCGCTGCCGCTTGAAGTTAATGCGCTACCTTGGTCTCCGGCTGAGCTTGAAGCCAGCGACCACGGCTACAAGCTTCTAGCCTCTGACAAAACCGTGCTGCGTGTCAATTACAAGCAAATGGGTGTCGGCGGCGACGACAGCTGGGGTGCGCCAACGCATGAGCAGTTCACGCTGCCTGCCAACCGTCCGTATACGTTCAAGTTCAAGCTCTCCCTGCTATAACCCCTGCCTTCTCCCTTAAGGCAGCTCAGCACAATGTCTGTAACGAGCTGAAGACAGCTTTTCATAATTTCCCGGAAGGGGTTATGGAAGGCTTTTTTTGTATTCCTACTATAATTCTGGTCCATGAAGAAAGAAGCGTGGCAGGACCACTCCCCAGGATACAATTATACTCTTCTGTATGTACACTGCTCTCTAAAGAGCAAGAATAGTCGTAATAACACTTTGCTTGGCGAATGAGCACTTCCTTTGTCACCTGTGCAGGGAGCCGTCCAAGAATAACGAATTACTCATAGAAGACTACTACACTGGAGGGATTAGAATGGAAATTCTGAAAACAAAGGAAGCTGCGGAGCTGCTGTCCGTTAGCCAGACTACGATCAAACGCTGGGCGGCCATGTTCCCCGATTTCTTTCCAAAGGACCGTCTTGGACATTATACCTTCTCGGAGCAGCAAATCAGCCAGCTCAATCATATTAAAGACCGTATTAATCAGGGGGAAGCACTGGAAGGCATAGATCCGGATCTCACGAACGGCAAGCTGCCAAGGGGCCCGCTGCATGAGAATCCAAGCCTAAATACAGATGGTGACCCTATGAATAAAATATGGTCCCGGATCGAGTATATTGAACACGCACTGGATCAAAAAGCGAGCGAGATCGTTTCGGTACAGCTGCTCCAGCAGCGTGCAGAGCTTGAGGATATGCGAGTAATGATTAAGCAATTATCCGCATCTCTGGAAACAATGCAGAAGCCCGGCAGTCCATCCCTATCCCCGCATGAAGAGCTTTATCCGGTTGCCTCTGGCAGGCTGATGTCTCCGCCAAGGAAACGTGGTCTATTGCGCTCTTTTTTCTCATTCCTATAACCCTATAGTACGCTGCACTGCCGTCTCTTCTAACTCAGCTCCTATATTACCCCGGTGAGGAGATATCGTATGTCAGAGTCAGCCGCAAGAATCCGGGATGAGATCCTGGACTCTATGACAGAACTATTCGGGGTGCATGTCACCGAAGCGGTGCAGATTGACCAGGGCTTCCTGAATCTGAAATGGAGACTGGACAGTGATCACGGCCGTCTGTTCGTCAAGCAATACAGCAAGATCCGTTACCCTGAATCCCTCACCCGCGGACTGGAGGTCTCCCTCAGCCATCAGGATCATCTCTATCTGCAAGGCCTTCCTGTTCCGAAGCTATTTTCACACCAGGGGCACTATGTATTGAGGACGCCTTCACAGGAACGGTACGTGCTGATGGCCCTGTGTGACGGGCACAGCATTGCCCCCGGCTCGGCAACGGAGCAGCAGATGTACGCTCTCGGCAGAGTGGTCGGCCAGATGCACTGGCTGCTGAATGCGCAGCCTGCTTCCTTGCCGCTGAACTGGGAGGTACGCAGCCAGGCATCCATGCTGAGGAACTGGGAGAACCGCTATCTTCAGGCCGCTGCCCGGCAGAGTGAAGATACCCTTGCGGCGCTTGAACTTCAGCGGAGAATTATTGACCGGATGGACACTTCCATCTTCGCAGACTGCGAACGGGGCTGGGGCCACCGGGATTTGTTCGTGGATAATATGCTGTTCCGCGCAGATCAGGTGTCGGCAATCCTTGACTTCGACAGGCTGCATTTCGTCTACCCGGAATTCGATGTAGCCCGGCCGATCCTCTCCTGCACTTTGACTGAAGACGGGCTCAGGCTGGACCGGGTAAGGGCTTTTGTGACGGGCTACCGCGAATATACGCCCTTGCCTGTAACTACATTGATCCGGTCGCTTAAATTAACATGGTGGAAGGAAGCCGAATGGATTGCTGTGCCTCAGGAGGATGAATTCCCTCCGCTCGTCCGCTTCCGTCAGGAGAATCAGTGGGTCGCGGCCAACTGGGACCGCTTGAATGAATTTGTCGCCGGTATCTGAGCAAGCCCTAAGCCTCAGCTCTGGTACAGCCGGATGCTTGCGATGGTCATAACCGCAGGAAGCGCAGCTTCATCCACCTCCACCGGATCATACCAGCCGCCAACGGCAAGATTAAGCAGCAGATAAAAGGGCTGGTCGAACGGCATCCCCGGCGCAAGCCGCCGCTCGGCGAAGCAGTGCCCGTCCACCAGCCATTTCATGTAGCTCTCCGCCCATTCCAGCGTATATTCCCGGAATTCGTTAATCGTTCCGTGCTCCAGCTCATGGGTGAACTCTTCGACGACCTTCTGCGTAAAATCCGCTCCATAATGCAGCGTTCCTGCAATGTGCCTGGGCAGGCGTCCCTTCGCCTCCAGGATATCAATCTCGCCGGAAGCAGGCCAGGGACCATACGCCTGATCCTGCGGGAGCAGCCAGATGGCAGGCCAGATGCCCTGGCCTACCGGCAGCCTGGCACGTACCACCAGCCTGCCGTAGCAGTAAGCGAAATGATCCCTCGTATCGATCCGTGCCGAAGTATACGCGAAGCTGCGCTCCTCCTGCCCGGTCACCTCGCGGCGCGCGCAGAGCTCCAGCCCCTCCCCGCCAATCGACAGATTCCCCGGCCGCCCCGTATAGAATTGCTGCTCTCCATTCCCCCAGCCCGGGTAGACCGCATTCCCGTCATTGTCCAGCAGGTCATTGCCGAGGCGGATATTCCAGAGCTTCAAATCCGCCGCTTCACTTGTGAAATCCTGTTCCCATACAAGCTTGTTCATCTGTGGCACACTCCCTTCAATTAACCATAGCATAATGAATTTCCGGCCCCTGTGGGCGGAATCCAAAAAATTGGGATAGGGCCAATAATCATGGCCTTTTTTTCGGCCGGCCTTTTTCATACGATGAAGAAGGAAGGGGGCACAGTACATGTTCCACACCCGAACGGGACAAATGAAAGCGCTTCTAAGACAGTGGCAGCTGCAGAGCATGGTGATCCCGGGCATTCTCTGGATGTTTATCTTCTGTTACATCCCTATGCTCTGGCTGATCATAGCCTTTATGGATTTCAGTATTGCGCGGCCCATGCTGGAATCTCCGTTTGTCGGGCTGAAGCATTTCCGGGATTTCCTGACGGATGACCGGTTTTGGCGCTCGATCCGCAACACCCTCGGGATGAGCAGCATCAAGCTCTTCCTTGGCTTTCCCATCCCTATTCTGTTCGCCCTGCTGCTGAATGAAATCCGCAGCCTGCGGTTCAAGCGCACGGTGCAGACGATCTCCTATCTGCCCCATTTCATCGCCTGGACCATCTTCGGCGGCATTGCACTCAACTGGCTGGGCGAGGGCGGCGTCATGAACCAGCTGATGATGGCGCTGGGGCTTCAGGACCGGGAGATTCTGTTCAATAGCGAGCCGAAGTACTTCTGGTGGATTACCTTCTTCACCGACACGCTGAAGGAGACCGGCTGGAGCGCCATCATCTACATAGCAGCCATAGCTGGCATTGATCCGGGGCTGTATGAAGCCGCAGAGCTGGACGGCGCGAACCGCTGGCAGCGGATGTGGCATATCACGGTACAGAGCATCCGCCCCACGATTGCGATTCTCTTCATCCTCGCCGTCAGCGGCATTCTCGGCAGCAACTTCGAGCAGATCTTCATGCTGAAGAACAATATGAACATGAAGATGGCGGAGAGCCTGGACCTCTATATCTATAACATGGGGCTGGTCTCCGGGCGCCACTCCTTCTCCACCGCCGTTCTGTTCGCCCGCTCGATTGTAGCGCTGGGGCTGCTGCTGTTAGCCAATCAGACGTCCAAGAAGTTAACCGGGGACAGTATTTTTTAACTCAACTCCACCTGGAAAGGAGACAACCGATTCATGGCAAGACGCGGAAGATTCCGGCGGATTGGCGCTTTCGAGATCGGCAATACGCTGCTGATGCTGGCCGTCTGCTTCCTGACGCTGTACCCGATGTGGTTCGTGCTCGTCAACTCGCTGAATTCACCGGAGCAGGCTTCACTCGGAACCGTCAACTGGTTTCCCTCAGAGCTGTCGCTGGCCAGCTACAGTGTGGCTTTTAACGATAAGACCTTGATGAACGGATTCTACATCACCACGATGCGGACGGTTATCGGAACGGTGGTGCACGTGCTGTTCACCGCAATTATCGCTTACGGAATCAGCAAGACGAACCTGATCGGCCGCAAGCTCTATCTCAAAATCTCTCTGATCACCATGCTATTCTCAGGCGGGCTTATCCCCTCCTTCATCCTCATGACGAAGCTGGGCCTGTATGATAGCTTCTGGGTGTTCATCATCCCGTCCATGTATACTTTCTTTAATATGGTCATCTTCATGAGCTTCTTCCGCACGATTCCCGACAGTCTGGAGGAGTCCGCCAAGGTAGACGGTGCTTCGGATTATGGCGTATTGTTCCGGATTGTCCTGCCCAATAGCATGGCGGTTATTGCGACCATTGCGCTGTTCTCCGCCGTCTATCACTGGAATGATTATTACCAGGGTGTCATCTACATCCATTCCCAGGAGCTGCTGCCTCTACAGACGATGCTGTACAAAATCATCGCCGAGAATTCCATGTCCTTCATGCAGCAGCAGGCGATGGCCCAATTCGGTGCCCGGCTGCCCGGCAACTCGATCAAATTCGCCTCCATGATGGTGGCTACGCTGCCGATCCTGATCTTCTACCCCTTCATTCAGCGTTATCTGGTCAAGGGCGTGATGATCGGCGCGATTAAGGGATAACCCCAGTGAGTCTAACCATACCTAACCCGAAAGGATGATTTTGCCGTGAAAAGCAAACCTGTACGCCCTGTCCTGGCCGTCATTCTGGCCGTAATCCTGAGCTTAAGCCTGGCCGCTTGCAGCAGCAATTCCGCCAAGAAGGAGAATGCGCCAACGGCTGCGCCGCAGGCTGAAGCAACACCAGCACCGCAGGCTGAGGCCAAGCTGAATGCGGAGGAGCCCGCCTGGAAGCTCGATACCAGCCCGGTGGATCTGACCTGGTTCGTCGGCGCGAACTGGTATGCCCACACCTGGGGCGATAGTCTCGCCTCCAAATATGTCACAGAGAAGACAGGCGTTAATATTAAGCTGGAGGTTCCCTCCGGGGAAGCGAATGAGCAGGTTACGCTGATGATGACCTCCGGCAAGCTGCCGGACCTCATCTCGATGGGCTCCTGGGAGACTGCGGTCCAGAAGCTGTGGGAAGGCGATCATGTCTATGCGCTCAATGAACTCGCCGACAAGTATGATCCGTACTTCTTCAAGGTTGCCGGTGACGGCACGCTGAAGTGGTACCGGCAGGAGAACGGCAACACCTACGGGGTGCCGAATGACTCCTACAGCCCTAACCTGATGCATGAGACCGGCATGACGGCGGCCAACCAGACCTTCCTGGTCCGTAAGGACCTGTACGAGGAGATGGGCAGACCGGATCTAAGTACTCCAGAGGGCTTCCTGGGTGCGCTGCAACTGCTCAAGGATAAATACCCGGAGTATAAGGGTCAGCCGATCAGTCCCTTTTTCGCCCAAGGGAATGTGCCTTACGGGATGACGGAATATCTCCAGAATCTGCTGGCGGTTCCGCACGAGAAGGACGGCAGTGTCTATGACCGCATTACCGATCCCGAGTATGTCACCTGGCTCCAAACCTTCCGCACCGCCTATGAGCGCGGACTGATCAACGTCGACTTCCTGGTCGATTCCGATACCCAGGTGGAAGAGAAAACGAACAACGCCCGCTACTTCATGATGATCCGCGAATGGACCGGCATGTCAGCGGTCAATCCGATGCTCGCTGCCGGGGCTAACCCTGATTCCTACTACATCGCGGTTGACGGACCGCAGAATAGCAAGCGCGAGAACGCCAAGCTGTTCCCCGGCAACATGGACGGCTGGATGGTGACTATGATCAGCAAGTCTACGGAGAACCCGGAGCGGGCGATCCGCTTCCTGTCCTACCTCGCCAGTGAGGAAGGACAACGCGACCTGTTCCTCGGCAAGGAAGGCGATACCTGGGATTCGGTGGACGGCAAGCCGCAGCTTAAGGCCGAATTCGCAGACATGCTGGGCAGCAATATCGAGAAGCTGGAGAAGGAGTACGGCATTCTCGACACCTACTGGATGATGCGTAATCCGGTCATCGTCAACCAGTGGAGACCGGAGAAGGCACCGGTCATTAAGCAAATGGAAGACTTCGCGAATGCGCAGGCCGATATTGACAGCGGTATCTACAAAGGACTGGACCCGCTCGGCGATTCCGATGTGGCCGTAGCCTGGTCACGGATCTCACAGAACTGGGAAGAGGTACTCCCGGAGCTGATTACGGCCAAGGATGAGGCTGCTTTTGACAAAATCTTCGAGAGCTTCCTATCCCGCCGCGACAGCTACGGCTTCGCTAAGGTTATGGAGTACCGCCAGACCGAGCTGGACGCCCGCAAGGCCAAAATGGCGGAATAGGAATAATCCGCCTGTAAACTACTCTGTACCGGCGGCCGTGAGGGCTGCCGGTATTTCCTGCTTAGAAGGAATGCGGCTTGGCGCTGCAATGCCATATTCCCTACCAGCCCATTTATAATCTATGCTATATTACTGGGATGGGAGGGGTTACCGATGAAGAGGCTGCTGACAACGTTAAGAAGGCTATACCGCAATGCCCCCATCTCGCAAAAGCTGTTCCTGGCCTTCAGCCTGATGATTGCCATCCCGGCCATTGTGGTGTCTTCCCTGTTCATCCGCAGCCAGGAGGGCCAGCTCTACAAGGAAGCCATGGCGGAAGGCAGCAATCATGTCGCCCGGCTGAACGAACGGATACGGAGCCGGCTCGACATTCTTGAGAACGCTTCCTCAACGGCTCTGACCCAGAAGTCCTTCGTGGATTTCATCCACTCGGGCATGCGCGGGGACGGTCTGCGGCTCGTGAAGTTCAAGCAGAATCAATATGAACAGATGCATAATATCATTCAGAGCCATGAAATGATCGACAGCCTGAGCTTCTATGTCGATAACCCCGATGTCTATGAGATCTGGCCGGAAATCTATCATTACAGTAAATTCTGGCCGCAGGATTACTGGATCACCCTCCGCGATGAAGGCGGCGCCGCCTTCCGGCTGTTCTCCCTTAAGGATGGCGCAGATACCTTGTCTTACTACAGGCTGGTGCGGCTTCAGGGCCAGCAGCAGAGGCTGCCTACCATAATGGAGATCCGTGCCCGGCATAGCGTCTTGTTCAGCGATCTGCTGGAGGACAGCGGGCGGGATTTCTTCACAGTGATTATGGACGGCGCGGATGCCTCCCGTAATGTCTACCTCCCGGGGCATGAGTTCCCGCAGAAGGCCGGGGAGCAGCTGGACGACATCCTTAGCCGCACCCATGGGCAACTTAATGCGCTGGAACAGAACACTCCCATCAAGGTTGATTCCGGGGATCAGACTTACTATGCGCTGTACCGTTATATCGCTCCCCTGAACGCCTATGTGGTAGACATCGCTTCCCGTCAGGCACTGATGAAAGGCCCGCGCGACGGGTATCTGCTGGTCATTGCCATCACCTCCTCCGTGCTCTTGCTCATGCTGCTGCTGGTGTCGAGAATGACACGGCTTATGTTCCGCCGGCTGGAGAAGGTGCTGGGTTCAATGCGCAAGGTACGCAGAGGCCAGCTGGATGCGAAGATTGATACCGGGCTTCGCGCGAATGAAACCGGTGACGAGATTGATTATGTCGCCGTCAGCTACAATAGCATGCTGGACGAAATCCGGCAGCTGATGACACAGGTGGTCGATAAGCAGCTTATTGCCAAGAACGCACAGCTCCACTCTCTCCACGCCCAGATCAACTCCCATTTTCTGTACAATGCGCTGGAATCGATTAGAATGCGTGCAGAGGTAGAGCGGCAGCCTGCCATCGCAGGCGCCCTGGTCTCACTGGGGTCACTGCTGCGTTACAGCATGCAGTGGCGCAGCGATACGGTGGCGCTCAGCGAAGAGCTGGCCAACATCCGCAGCTATATCCGGTTCATCAACTTCATGGAAGGCGGGAGCACTGAGCTGTCGGCCGATCTTCCCCCGGAGGTCCAGCGCTACCGCATCCCGAAGATGTGCATGCAGCCCATCGTCGAGAACGCCGTACACCATGCGGCCCCTTCAGGCGACAGTGTCCACATCACCCTTTCGGTGCGGGTAGAGCATAACAGCCTGCTGCTGATCGAAATCCGCGATGACGGCGCCGGGGTAGATCCGCAGATGCTGGACAGTCTACAGTCTGTGCTCCGGGGCGACTCTGACACACCGATTATCAGCAACAGCAGCGGGCTGGGGCTGGACAATGTACATAAGCGCCTGCAGCTTCATTACGGCAAGGATTGCGGGCTGTGGATTGACAGCGTTCAAGGGGAATATACCTGTGTAACCCTAAGACTGCCCTGGGAAAATGAGAATCTGGGAGGTTGGTAGGCATGATCAATATTCTGGTGGTAGACGATCAAAAGCATATCCGTGACGGACTGCAGGCGATGCTGCATGAGTTCCCCTGTCAGCCGGACCATATCTACAGTGCCGCTAACGGAATCGAAGCGCTGGCGCTTCTCCGCCGGCACAGCATCCAGCTCGTCATTACCGATATCCGCATGCCGGATATGGACGGCCTTGCGCTCATGGCGCAGACCGGGCAGGAACGCCTGAAGGTCGATTACCTGATTATTAGCGGCTACAGCGATTTCGCCTATGCCCAGCAGGCGATCACGCTGGGAGCCAAAGGTTATTTGCTCAAGCCCGTGAAGCGCGAGGACCTGCAAGCCTCGGTGGAGCATGTCTGGCAGGAGATCGAGACGCGAAGGTCGCTCTCCAGCAATCTGGAGCAGCTCTCCCGGCTGGCCCGGGAGACGGACCGCAAGGAGCTGCGCATGTATATGCAGGGTGCGGCAGGCGATCAGGCATGGATTACAGAGACTGAGCAGCAGAACCCGGGGCTGTGGCGCAGCTACCGCCTCTGCCATCTGCGCGAGGAACGCTGGATTAACCAGCCGGGGGCCAGCAGCAGTCACAGCATCGAAGCTGTGGCCTACCGTGTGTACGGCGGGCAAGGCTGCATCACTCTCCAGCACCGCCCCCACCTGATCCTGGCTGTGGATGCCGCCATAGATCCAGGGGCCCTCCCTGCTGCGCTCAGCGCAGAGCAGATTGGGGCCGTCACGGTAATGACCCAGCCGCACCAGGGATTAAGCGCCTTACCAGGCAGTTATACACAGGTGCTTGAGCTCTACCGCCACAGCTTTCTTTTCCCGGATACGCGCTGCCTGCTTCCTCAGCACATAGCGCGGCTGGAGCAGCACTGGGAGCTTCCTTATGAGGAGCTGTATGCCCTCTTCCAGTTAACCGGCACCAGCAATAGCGGCAGAATTACCCAAGGAATCTCCTGCCTCTTCCATAAAGATGTGCTTCAGCGCTATCACATCCGGTACACCCAGCAGCTATGCCGCGCCGTAGTCCGGATGATGGAGGACTATGAGCGTGTCATCCGTCCTTATCTGGGTGAAGACGCGCTCGATCTGGAGTGCCTGCGCAATCTGTTCGACTATCCCGGCATCCGCGAATATATTCAGGCCCTGCAGCAGCAGCTCCTGCGGCTGGACCAGTTCTACTATGAATACAAGTGCAGCTACCGCAGCTCGCAGGACCTGAATGAAGCCATCCGCTTCATCCACGAGAATTACCATAAGCCGCTGGATCTTGCGATGGTATCCAATCATGTCTCGCTGAACTACGCCTACTTCTCCAACCAGTTCAAGAAGAATATCGGCAAGGGCTTCGCCGAATATCTGCGTGATGTGCGACTCGACAAAGCACGGCGGCTCTTGGCCGAGACCGACCACAAGATCATCGACATTGCCGCCATGGTCGGCTACGAGAGCTACAAAAGCTTCACCCGCGCCTTCCGCGATGCCATGGATATGCAGCCCACCGAATACCGCCTGCTGATCCGCCGGCAGCCGGCAAGTGAAGAGGATTACCGGGACACTGTGCTGTGAAAAAGCTGAACCCCATTGGGCCCATGCGCCTTGAGCGAGCCCATTGTATGCTGTTTTCCGCATACATTTGGCCCACGCGCCTTGAGCGAGCCCATTGTATGCTGTTTTCCGCATACATTTGGCCCACGCGCCTTGAGCGAGCCTACTGTATGCTGTTTTCCGCATACATTGGACCCACGCGCCTTGAGCGAGCCGATTGTATGCTGTTTTCCGCATACATTTGGCCCACGCGCCTTGAGCGAGCCCATTGTATACTGTTTTCCGCATACATCCCACCTACTCGCCTCCCCAACAGCCCATCACTGGCAACAAAACCCAAAAAATTGGGTCATAACAAAAAGGATTGTCCCTTTTAGAGGGGGATCAGATTCGATAGAATAAAGATGTTCTCTCACATGTAAGCGGTTACCTTCACTACCATATTATTAAAGGAGGGCAAGTATGAAGCGACTTCACCTTATGGAACCCGGTTTTAAGCGGAAGGTACTTAGTCTGTTTCTGGTCCTGATGCTGCTGTCCGGCATCGGCCAGCTCCCTGGTTCAAAGAGCGCAGAGGCAGCAGGCACCACGGTTAGCTCAATGGCTTATTTCTCAGCGGCAGACGGTCCTGTGATCTCCAAATCAGGTGTCGGCCAGGCCAGCTACGGGTTCGTCATGCCGGTATTCAACGGGGGCTCTGCTGCATGGAGCGATGTGTCGGATGATGTGGGCGTCAAAGTAAAAGTAAACGGCAACTGGACAGACATCGACAGCGCAGGCGGCTATGTCTACAACCAGAACTGGGGGCACTGGAGCGACGGCGGGAAGAACGGCTACTGGTTCACGCTCTCGGCGACCACCGAAATCCAGCTCTACTCGAAGGCAAACAGCGGGGTTACGCTGAATTACACGCTTGCTTTTCAGAATCTGAACAAAACAACCATCACCGCCATGACCCCTACCCAAGGGCCGCAGCTGACAGCAGGCTTTACGGGAGGTGCAGGCTTCACTTACCCAACCTTCAACAATGATCCGGCCTTAACCTATGAAGCCGTGGCAGAGGATCTCAAGGTATTCGTGAAGCCGGTCGGCAGCAGCACCTGGATTGACATTAACAACAACGCGGCGAGCGGCTGGATCTATGACAGCAACTTCGGCCAGTTCACCGAGGGCGGCGGCGGATACTGGTTCACCGTTACCGAATCCATCAATGTCAAGCTGGAATCGAAGACCTCGTCCGCCAGTCTGGTCTATACTATCACCTTCAACCAGCCGGTCCGAAATTCATATGTCCTGTCGGCTTATGACGGCACAGCATTTACTGCAGATAATAACGGATCTATCGGTTTTCCTCTGCCAAAAATTGACGGGGGCGCACCGATTAACAGCGAGCTGGGCAAATACGTCTATCAGATCAAAATCGGCGGCCAGTGGGTCGATCTGAGCAATTCCGGCCAAAGCGGCTTCGTGTACGCAGGCAACGGCTACAACAATATGTCCGCTGCCAACCAGTGGGGTTACTGGTCCGATTATGTCTATGGACTGTGGTTCCAGCCGATCCAGGAGAATATGGAGATCCGCATCGGTTATCCGCTGAACGGGCAGCAGGGCGGAAATGTAGGCAGCAATTATGTCTATTACACCTTCACCGGCAACCCGAATGCCCCGCGTCCGGATGAGAGCGATCAGGAGGATATTACGCTGGGTACCCCGTCAGATCCGGCTGTGGCCGGCATGAACCTGATCTGGCAGGATGAGTTCAGCGGAACTGCGCTCGACACCGGCAAATGGAACTATGAGCAGGGTTACTATATTACCAATGACCCTAATAGCTGGGGCTGGGGGAATAACGAGCTTCAGCATTATACGAACAGTACGGAGAATGTTTTTGTGCAGAACGGACAACTGAATATCCGGGCCAAGAACGATCCGAAGTCCTTCCCGCAGGACCCTAACCGGTATGCACAATATTCCTCCGGCAAAATCAACACCAAAGACCATCTATCCTTCCAATACGGCCGGGTGGACATCCGCGCCAAGCTGCCGACAGGCAACGGGATCTGGCCCGCCCTCTGGATGCTGCCGAAGGATGCCGCTTACGGGGCATGGGCGGCTTCCGGTGAGATCGACATCATGGAAGCCAAAGGACGGCTGCCCGGCACAACCAGCGGCGCGGTTCACTTCGGCGGCCAATGGCCGGTGAACAAGTACATCGCCGGTGAATACCACTTCCCGCAAGGCCAGACGTTCGCGAACGACTATCATGTGTATTCCATGGTCTGGGAAGACGACAATGTGAAGTGGTATGTGGACGGCAAATTCTTCTTCAAGGTCAACAGATCGCAGTGGTATTCCGTAGCTGCACCGAATAACCCGAATGCTCCCTTCGACCAGCCGTTCTATCTCATTATGAATCTGGCGGTCGGCGGACATTTCGACGGCGGGCTCTCCCCTGCTCCGTCCGATATCCCGGCAACGATGCAGGTAGATTATGTACGGGTCTACAAGGACGGCAGCGGCGGCGGGAATCCCGGCAATCCGGGTAATCCGGGCAACGTCGCAGTTAGCGGCGTCTCCGTTACTCCTGCCACTGCCCAGGTGCAGGCCGGACAGAATGTCCAGTTGACCGCCAATGTAGCGCCGTCCGGCGCGTCCAACAAGCAGGTTACCTGGAGTGTGGCGAACAGCAATACCGCCTCTGTAAGCCAGAGTGGTCTCGTCACCGGGCTGGCAGCAGGTACAACAACCGTAACGGCGACAACAGCGGACGGTAACAAAACAGCCAGCAGCACCATTACCGTGACCTCACCGCCTCCGGCCGTGATTGTGATCGGCGATCAGGTGCGCGGCCTGAAGAAAACAGGCAATAACCTGCTCTTCTACGTGAATGGAGCCACCTTCGCCGATCTGCATTACAAGATCAACGGCGGCGGCCAGCAGAATGTAGCCATGACCTCTACAGGCAACGGCAATTACACCTACGCGGTGAATAACGTGCAGCAAGGCGATACCGTGGAATACTCCTTCACTTATAACCCGGGCCAAGGGGCGCTGGATACATCTTGGCAAACTTATGTGCATGGAGTGACGCAGGGAACACCCGAGTAACAGCGGGATGCTGTAACTGACATGCGGCTGTATGCTGAGCCGCTTTATATGGCCTCGATCCGAGGGGATGGGACAGTCTTAGGACTGTTCTATCCCCTCTTTTTTGCCGCCAGGGCACCTGTTCATGCAGCCATATAAAATTACCGGAAACAAAATGTGACCGGATGCCGTCCTAAAGGGTGTTATAGATAAAGGAGGGCATAACCTCATGCAGCAACCCATGACCCGGCCGGGCAATCATGTGATACAAAGTTACGAAGTCTATGCAGAAATGCTTTACCGGATTGCCCTGGTTCATCTGGGCAGCCGCCAGGATGCCGAAGAAGCTACGCAGGACACCTTCATCAAGCTGATGGAGAAAGCTCCAGTATTCAAGGATGACGAACATCAGAAAGCATGGCTGATCCGTGTAATTACCAACCATTGTAAGAATCTGCTGGGCAGAGGCTGGCGCAAGCGCGAGGTCAAGCTCGAAGGCGTGGAGCCGATAACGTCCGATAACCCCGAGGAATTAGCTATTCTGCAGCTCGTGCTGGCACTGCCGGTGAAGTATAAGGCTGTGATTCATCTGTACTATTACGAGGATTACCCCGTCCAGGAGATCAGCAGGATTCTGCAAATCAGCGAGTCTGCGGTGAAGATGAGACTTCAGCGCGGGCGGCAGCTGTTAAGACTGGAGCTGGAAGGAGCAGAAACAGAATGAACGAAGATCAGTTTCGAACCCAATATAAGAAAGCGGTGGATACTATGAAATCAAATGAAACGATGAAGCAAGGACTGGTCAATAAAATGGAACAGAAACGCCGTCCGCGTAAAATGGTCTATATCGCAGCAAGCGTACTGGTCGCCGCCGCCATCGGCTTGGCCGGACCCGGCGTCATGAAGCAGTTGAATGGAACGGCAACCCCGAATCAAGTGGCCCAGGTAGATCCGGGTACACCCGCTGCGGGGAACTCCGCTGGAATTGTCATTCCCAAGATCGAGCTGCCTGATAAAAACTCCGGTGTCTCCGCAGATATGATCGCCCTGGTCGTATACAAAGGCAATATCTATACTCAAGCCGCGACCCGTATCGAAGCGGCCGATGCCGCCGCACTTCGTGGCGAGAAGCTGGGCCGGACGACCAGCGGAATCGACGAATGGAGCGGCAAGGATGCGTATACGGAGCTGGCCTCGAACATTGGTGAGACGGATATTTATGCCGTCAAGGATTATGATTCCGGGTTCATGATCATGTCCTATACAGAGGCTGACGGCCAGGTGTTCGCCGAACTGTACGAACACACCAATGGGATTACGGTGAACAGCGGGGCCGATCTGTTCGGCAAGCTGAATCTGGAAGGCCATATCGCTTCCGCCCAGTGGGAGAGCTTCAACAGCTGGAATAACGGCCTGCAGCAGAATAAGCCGCTGCCGGAAGGCGCCGCGCTGGACGGCTTCCTGAGCGCCCTCATGACCGCCAAGCCACTCGCCGCCGAGCCGCTGACAGAGCAAGGCATCTATGACAGCGAAGACCGCAAGATCATCTACTTCCAGCTTGATAACAAGGCACGGGTGGAGCTGACATTATTCGGCCAGGGAATCGTGCGCTACGGCAATGCTCCGGTATTCTTCGAGATTGAGTCCGGCGCGTTCGAGGCGCTCTGGAACAGTATGAAGCAGTAAGCGGCTGCTTACCCGCATAGGTAGTGCTCATAACTATCCAGCTTATCCAATAGACATACTAGAGTTAAAAGAGGTGTCCAAAAAGCCATGAAATGGCCACTTGGGACACCTCTTGTTTTTTGAGTGCGATGTACTCGTGTCGCTTGCTTTAGTGGATGCTCCGCGAACGGACTGGCGCTAAGGAAAACAGCCCCACGAATGGGGCTGAGGCTTACAGTTATTACGATAATTTCACAATAGACACTTGGGCTGCCAGACGCCCGCCTGCTGAAGTAACAGCCGCGCTGTCACCATCGTTAAACAAATCAATAGTCTCACTGACACCTGTCACGGGTACGATTAGAGTAGCACCAAGACTAATGGAATCTGGAGCAATAGGAGCAGGGGTGTTAAATGCTCTGCCGCCCGGAATTGCCGTCGCGCCGCTGCGTAAAACAAAGGAGAATGATGTCCCTGCCGCGGCAAGCGCTCCGCTTATGTTCCATGAGATCAAATAGTTCCCTTGTACTAATGCAAGCTGCAGATAACACAAAAATGCAGAGCAACGCTCTCCAGTAAATGGAGAACCGTTGCTCTGCATACTTTTTGCGGCTTAAGAATAAAGAGAACTACTTTCCGGCATGGAACAGGTTTTAAAATAACATGACTACAGTGACCTCACAATAATCGCTTCGCATGACTACATTAGATGATAGGCTTCGTAGGTAAAGAATTGAATCACTAGGTTGATTTAAAAGATTGATAATAGCTGTAGAACTGTGACATGCATTAGAGTTATTGGAACTCACGGTCTGGGTACCTGGAACTTCTGAAGCATTTCTGAAAAATTGAAATTCGGAATTATTGCTGCTGGTAGATACAGAATACATGGCCAAATATACATGATTTCTTTTCAATGTTATTTGTCCTCGTGACGTTCCTGTCGTAGAAAGAGTAATAGTATTTCCTGAACTTGTGATAATGCTGTCAAAAGGAACGGGACCTGAAGTATTGATAGTGGCGTTTGTGGAAAGGGTTGCAAATAAAAACTGGTCCGCTAATCCGGTGACCCCGGTCACTCCAGTCACTCCAGTCACTCCTGTCTCGCCTGTAACTCCGGTCACCCCCGTCTCACCTGTTACCCCAGTCACTCCCGTCTCACCTGTTACCCCAGTCACTCCCGTCTCACCTGTTACCCCAGTCACTCCCGTCTCCCCTGTTCCCCCAGTCACTCCCGTCTCACCTGTTACTCCAGTCACTCCCGTCTCACCTGTTACTCCAGTCACTCCCGTCTCACCTGTTACTCCAGTCACTCCCGTCTCACCTGTTACCCCGGTCACTCCCGTTTCACCTGTTACCCCAGTCACTCCCGTTTCTCCAGTTACTCCGGTCACTCCCGTCTCCCCGGTTACTCCGGTCACTCCCGTTTCCCCTGTAGTACCCGTAGCTCCCGTGGGACCCGTAACACCAGTGGCTCCCGTGGGACCCGTAACACCAGTGGCTCCCGTGGGACCCGTAACACCAGTGGCTCCTGTAACCCCAGTCACTCCCGTGGACCCCGTGGCTCCCGTGGCTCCCGTATATCCGGTAACTCCAGCACCAGTGGTTCCAGTCGGGCCCTGTTCACCGATGGGAATCCAGTCCGTGTAGTTGGCTCCCGCCTGCATACTGCTGCGGTAATAGAGCGATGGGTTGGAGATGTAGAGTTGCTGTACGTAGTCTCCGACACGGGAGACATAGAGAGTCCAGACGGCCTTGTGAAGTACGTCTGGACTGTCATATGGCCACGGACCGTCCGGGTTGTCCGAGCTGTAGACTCCTGGCTCGATATACGGAGCGAGGAGATTGCCCGAAGGCTCAATAGTGAACGGGAAGACCCCATTCGCGGCATTCAGCACGACCGTGCCGATCTGGCCGTTGACACTTGTGACGCCCCCGGGGGGGCCGGTAGGTCCGATAGGTCCTCTCAGCGTGGGAACATTTGCGGCGGTCTTTAGCTTGGAATCGAGCATCATTTCTTGACGGAAAATGGTGTCCAGCATGGCTTGAGTACTGCTGTTGACCTCCAGCACTTGAGCCAGTGTGGCCGGGGGACCGCTTATTCCGGGGAGTGTGCCCAGAGCGAACTGAATCTTCTCGCCTTCAGCGTTAATGATATGGGCCAGTCCGAGCTCTTCCATCGCAATGGAGGAGAACAGCAGATTGATAACATCATCTCTTGAGAGAGTGATCGTAGGGGTGATGTTCGGCATATTGGGATTGGACAATAGGATTTACCTCCTCACGTTGAGTTATGCTACAATATTCTTAGACAATCTGATAAGTAACCAGCAATAACCTAAGTTGTAATATGTAATTTAATGCCAGAAAAAAGAAGCGTCCCAACAACCATAAACTGGATCGGGACGCTTCTCACATCTTAACTTTTGCACAATCCATCCGCTCCACTGTTAACAGAGAGAAACTCAGACCAATGATTCAGGCGCTGGAGCAAGCCCGGAACTATCCTTCCATTGTGACTCAATGTACTCCTTAATCTGCTCAGCGAGCTTGGCCGGAGGTGTAGACGTTGAATCAAAGGTTGGCATCGGCGGGTCATACTCCGAATCTGCATGGTCCAGCAGCCACTGCGCGAATTCCTCATGCTGCTTAAGCATATCGTCGGTCCAGGTCGCTGTATCCTCACGGCCCCGCAGGCGGGCATTACGGGTGGCATCGTCACAATGCAGGTTAATAAAATGCACTTCGCTGAACGCATTGTAAACATCACATTTCTTAGCGTCCCAAGGCATCATCGTCCCGCAAATAATCGTCCCTCTTCCCGACAATGCAACCGCACGCGCACAATGCAGCAGCACATTATACCGGTCCTGATACTCCAGCTTCTGGCCCGTTGTCCCGAAATTATCGTCATCCGTGCTGAACAGCACAAATTCCGTCATCTGTCTCCTTAACTCGTGCATCACCGTTGTTTTGCCTACGCCGCTGGCTCCGGTGATAATAAATAATGGCCATTTGCTATTCATACGTTCTCCGTCCTCTCTTCACTCAAGCATTCCAATACATACCGCTGATCCGCCTCTGAACTCGTCCAGAATATCACGGTGGCATAGGTAATATTCATCTGATGCAAGGCCACGTTATTGTGACACTCGTCATTGATTTCAAATTTCCCGTCAGCATAATTAACAATCAACGAAGGCATATCCCACCCGCTGTAGCACTCCGTCATCTGCTCAACAATGTCATAAAAGCCGGCAATTTCATCTGCTCTGGTCAAATACGTTGGGGCGCCTTCTTCTATGCCAAACTTCGTGATATCCATGCGAACCGGTCCCGTATACGTTCTAGGCTCCAGCAGTAATCCGTCCGCAAATACCACATTCCCCCCGTCATTTCTCAAAAAGAGCTGTAACCACTCCTCTATCGCCCCCCGCCGGGCGTATTCTATTGCACAACCTGTAGTCCCGTAGATCATCCCCAACGTCTGCCTTTCCTTATGTGATATCTTAATCATACCGGAGAGCCGGGAAAGGTCATATGACGAGAATAGTTAAAGCTATTCCCGGCATAAGCCTATCCGTGCATAGCATAATCCGCCAGCTCCGTAATCCATAGGATCACAGGATACTCACTCACCTCAGAGCGCTTAAGCGCTTCCAGCAATGGATTGCCGCAATTCAGCTCCAATTCCCCTTGTGCGCGGCCGAACAGCAGATAGGTATGAATCCATTCTTCCAGCATGCCTGCTTCCGAGTAGGCTTTGGCGGAGTTTGTAGTGGGATGGTAATCCAGTTTATTCGTGTCCTTCTTGGAATACACAATACGTTTGACCGTCTCCTCGGACAGAAAGTATTCCTTCGACAACTCACAGACCGGGGTCCCATTCAGAAATTTATTAAGCATCATCTGATTACGTCTGACCAGAGCTTGGCGGTGGCCCGAAACCTCGCCCCAGGCCTTCTTGTGGTTATCCTGCGGAACATACAGCAGCTTGCCCGCTGCATATTTCTTCACTTCCTGTAACAGCTTCTCCGGCAAAATATCCCCGGCATTCTCATAGTTCATAGGATTTACCTGCCTGTGATGCAATTAGATGGATCGCACTATACATTGTTTCAATTAGATTTTAGTCATTAATATCTTATTACCCCTTCAACGCGGTATTTCTTCTCCCATTCCGACATAGCGCTTGAATCAAGCCTGATTAGCTTAGCTGGGGTGTATTCGTTGCACTGTCTCAGTTCACTGCTGCCGCATATCCCTCGCAGTTCTTTAATTCTGCGCACTACTTCCTCATCGGTACGAATCGCAGCCGACTCTTCCTCAGACACGACCATAAGCGGGATTTCCTGCTTCACATTGGTTAACGTTCCATCGCCGCCCGTGTAGGACAGCTCAACATTAATGGTATATTCCCCACAAGGGATCGGCTCCTGCGTGAAAATTTCAAAGTACAGGTCCGTTAGTGCCAGCATCTCGTTAATCCTTAATCTCCCACTGCCGTCTTCAACAGTACCACTCAGATCAGGAGACCGGTGAAGCCCTGCCGGAAGGATGAATTGTAAGCGGGCATTCTGCACAGGACCCGGCGGAGCCAACTGAATCCAGAGATGATTCATGCCTTCTTCATGCTCAATAGCAGATTTTGCAAAACGCATTTGGATCATACCTGTCCCTCCTCTTGAAGTAAACGGGTGACGGCCTCAACCATCTTCTCCTTCAACGCAGGCGAGATCCGAGGGCTAACGGAGAGAATTACATCTTCACTGATAACATGCAGCTCACTATGGAGCATCTGATCCGACTGGTACAGCCGCAGATTATCCCCGAGCTTGATCACATCATCCAGCGGCAATCCCGCCAATTTCTCCTGTGCCGAAGCCAGCGTCTCGCCGCTCTTGGACAAGACAAGGATGGCGCGCAGATAGTGCAGATGATTGTCGGTATAGACCCGTTTGTTCCCGGCCAATTCGAGCGGCGGCAGCATCCCGATCTGCGTGTAGTACCGGACCGTCCGCAGATTCATCTGCGGATCTTCGTTCTGCAGTACCTCAGCCAATTGCTTCGCAGTGTACGTATTCATAGTACTCACCTTTCTTATCAAAACAAAAGTTACACTAAACTGTATCATTTACAGTTTAGTGTAACAAATAAAGAATGTCAATGTTCTCACTTTACTTGAGATCTGGGTATTGCTGAAGATCAGAGGTAAAAGATTGATAGGTCCTAATTACAAAAAGAAAAAAGCCTGCCAACCTTAACTGGTTGATAGGCTTTAAGTAAAAAAATTCAAACTGTATAATTTATAGATTAAATTTAAATTTAAATTTTCACAATTGTTCTGTACTTATTCAAATACAGGAGGAACTGTGGAATTTCCAGCTTTTTTCTTACTTAAAACTCCCATGAATCCAGCCACGATAAGTAGTACTCCTGAAAGAACGTAGAACAACGAAATACTGATAGCCCCAGCTACACCACTAACCAACATAAGAAATCCTGCTAGTTTTGGCTTACTTTTAGAGAACGCAGAACCAACTATTCCCAAAATACTGAATAGTAACGCAGAAACTGCCAACCCTGTAATACTTGAAGTGCCACTATCCGAAAAAGCAGCATCAACGCCTCCGATAGCCATCGCTAAGAGTGAGGCGATAATACCAGTAATACCACCAATTAGACCCATTGCAAACATTCCAAATCCCCCCATGGTAATTATTTCACAGGAGAATATTACTACTTTAATAGAAATTTGTATATACCTAGATTTACATATTTCTAACTTTTTCGACAATTTTACATTTCAATCAAATTACTAATCACTCCGCTTCAGCCCCATCGTGCCGGTGATCCGTCTTCACGGTGTGTCGAAGGCCACGTGTCCCGGCTGATTTCTGCGTATAGTATCTGACTGTCCCCAGATTCATCTGCGCATCTTCGCGGTGAAGCTCCTAAGCTAACTGCTTCGCAGTATACATGTCGACCCTCCCCCTTATGCTATACTACCTTTATCACCAGGAAAGAGGACCACAACAATGGATATACGAAAATTACAATACTTCATTACGGTTGCGGAAGAGCTTCACTTCCATCGTGCCGCAGAGAAATTACATATGACGCAGCCTCCGTTGACCCAGCAGATTCAAGCACTGGAACAAGAACTGGGTGTGAAGCTATTTGAACGGAATAAGCGTCAAGTCCGTCTCACCCCGGCGGGATCTGTCTTTTTGGAGGAAGCCCGAAGGATCTTATCTCAACTGGAGCGGTCTATTCGAACGGTACAACTGGCAAGCCAGGGCATCATTGGACATTTGAACATTGCTTTCATCGGTTCCGCAGAGGGCGGAATCATGGTGGATGTGCTCAAAATCTTCCGGCAACGCTTCCCTCAAATCCAGCTGAATCTGCTGGAAATGACTTCTGCCCAGCAATGGCAGGCGTTGCATGACGGTACCATCCATATTGGATTCCTTCGCTTCATTGAACCGGCTAAAAATGTTAGTCATTGCAGCTTGATCAACGAAACTCTGGTTGCCGTATTGCCTGATCAACATCCCTTGGCTGAACTGCCAGTATTGCCTGTCTCCGCTTTGCGTGCCGAGCCTTTTATCTTCTTTCCGCGTAAGCACGGACTTCCTTTTCATGATCTTATTATGGGTTTTTGCGCAAAGCATGATGTTTACCCTCAGATTGTACAGGAAGCCGTACAAATGTATACCATTGTAAACCTTGTAGCAGCGAACCTCGGGGTTTCCATTGTCCCTTCTTCGGTTTCCGTGTTCCAGCGCAGCGGAGTCGTATTCAGACCCTTCGAAGAAAACACGCCGCCTGTCCCCTTCTATGCTGCCTGGAGAACGGATACGATCAGGCCATCCTCTCAGCATTTGTAGAGATTTTACAAGACCATAATTCCAGGTGAAAGGTGAGCAAACAGACTTATTCAGCCTGTTTTTGCAGGATTACGCTCAACTAACCCCTCTAATATTCTGTCGATCTCACTCATCAGCTCAGGTTCAAGACGTACCCCTGAAGCCTTCACATTCTCTTGTACCTGCTCTGGTCTGGATGCCCCTATGATTGCAGACGACACCTGCGGATTCTGCAGCACCCATGCAATAGCCAATTGCGGCAGCGTCAGCCCCGCTTCGTGTGCAAGCGAGGAGAGTCTGGAGACCGCCGTAAGAACCTCGGGGTGCAGCCACTGGCCAGCCAATCGTTCAAAAAACGGAGAGCCCGCCGAAGTCGAGGCACGGGACCCTTGTGGAACCGGTTGATTCGGCAGATATTTTCCCGACAGAATTCCTTGGGCCAGCGGTGACCAGACAACCTGCCCGATTCCTTCCTGCTCTGAAGCCTGGATAACCTCCGCTTCGATCACCCTCCATAACATCGAATATTGCGGCTGGCTAGCCACCAGGGGAACCCTCAGCTCCCGGGCCAAAACTGCGGCTTGTGTGATCTGTTCAGCGGTCCATTCGCTGATCCCCACATACAGAACCTTCCCTTGACGCACCAGATCAGAGAATGCCAGGAAGGTCTCCTCCAGCGAAACTTTTGTATCAAACCTATGGGCGTAATAAATATCTATATAATCCGTCCGCAGCCTCTTCAACGAAGAGTTACAAGCTTCCATGATATGCTTCCGGGATAACCCCCGGTCATTGGGCCCTGTTCCAGTAGGCTGATAGACCTTGGTACATAACTCGATGCTTTCCCGCCGCACTCCTGTTAAGACTTCTCCCAGCACCGTCTCCGCCTTCGTGTCCGAATACACATCTGCCGTGTCAAATGTAGTAATTCCCGCATCCAATGCAGCATGGACACAAGCTTTGGCTGTGTCGTAATCCACTTGAGCACCATGCGTAATCCAGTTTCCAAATGCAATCTCACTGACCGATAAGCCGCTAGCACCCAATTTCCGATATTCCATCTTCTTACCTCCTTAATTAATAGTAATTTAAGCGTAACAAACCACTATTAATAGGTGAAATATCATTTAACGATCCTTTTGATATGAAAAAAGTATCACAGAGTCATTCGCTTCGTTCTCATAGTTGAACCAGGCTCAACATGCAAAGGCCCCTCCAGCACTTGGAGAGGCACTCTTAGATCTATGGTGTAACTACGGTCTGCTCATACAACTCCTCATCCACACCGTTAACAAACGGCGTCCACTCTCCCGCAGTATACAGCTGCAGCCGGTGCATAGCCCGAGTACATGCCGTATAAAAAAGCTTCCGCTCGCTCTCCCTATGATACGTCTGCGCAGAAGCATCGTAGATTAGCACCGCGTCGAATTCGACGCCTTTGGCGAGATAGGCGGGGATCACCTGTATTCCTTTTTCAAAAGTTGGCGTGTTCTTCGTAATCAGCTTCAGCTCTTGCGCCCCTCCACTAGCAGCCAGACTCTCATACGCTTCTCTGCTCTCGGCGGCCGTCTTCGTAATGATAGCGATAGAGCTATAGCCTTCAGCCTGAAGCTTAGCAAGATCCTCCATGATACGCTCTGCCTTCAAGTCCTTGCTCCCCAGCTTAGACAATACAGGCTTACTGCCCCTCCGCTCAAAAGCCACAATTCCTTCACTTCCAGGCAGCAGCGGCTTGGTGAACTCCACAATCTCGAAGGTCGAGCGGTAGCTGCGGACCAGCAGGAACTGGCTAGTCTCCTCTTCCCCGTACAGCTGAAGCAGCGGTGAACGGTCCCCATACAGATTCGTCGCCTGTGTGAAGATCGCCTGGCTGAAGTCTCCCAGAACAGTCATTCGGGCGCGGGGGAACAGCTTTTTGAGGAACTCGTATTGGAACATCGAATAATCCTGGCCTTCATCCACGAAAATATGCCGCACCTGCGTATTCGTCCGCACGCCTTCAATCAGTTCCTGCATGTACAGATATGGGGTCGCATCTTCATACCAGAGTGTCCCGCTGTCCAGCATCTCCCGGGTCTGCGCACAGATCTCCGGCCATAGCTTCGGCACCTCCGTCTCACCTGTCATCTTCCTGTAGGCCGTTTCATCACTGAACAATTGACGGTAGAGCCCGGCCATGTCGATAAAGGTGAACTTCCTGATCCCCCGTCTCAGCGGTCTGAACTGCTCCTTCACGATCATCTCTCCCAGCAGCTCCTGCTCCCGCTCGGCGTAATCGAAATCCCCTTCATCCTGCTCCCGCTTATGCACCAGCATCTCCTGCAGGCGGAGGTATTTCTCCGCGAAGTCGAACACGCCCTTATCTCTATGCAGCTTACCGTGAATTGCAGCGTATTGCTCATTGTCGAGGTAATTCATCTCTTCCTCTACCCAAGCTGCCCCCTGCTCTTCCTTCTGTAGTGCCGCCAGCTCGGTGAGCAGCCATTTCTGCACCAGCTCCACCCGGTTCGGCAGACGAATGGAAGGATCGTAGCTATACAGCTTGGCCCGGATCTGTTCACCTGATATGAGCACACGGTCCCGGAAGCAAATATCCTTGAACAGCATCCCTTCCTGCTTCAGCCAGTGCGCATATCCTTGAAGAGCGTGGAGGAACGCTTCCGAAGCTTTATACTCGATGGCCTTAAGACGGGCGGCATAACCCTCCTGCTGCTGGGCGGTGAGCACATATTCCATCTGGTCAAACGGATCTCCAAGACGGAACGCGGCTCCCAGCCATTTGTCCAGATACTCCTGAAAGGTCGTCTGCTGCATATTCTCTTCCCCTAGCTCCGGGAGCACGGTAGACACATAACTGTTGAACATCGGATTGGGCGAAAAGAGGACAATCTGATCGGCCGTCAGCCGCTCACGGTGTTTGTACAGCAGGTAGGCTACGCGCTGGAGCGCTGCCGAGGTTTTGCCGCTGCCCGCCGCTCCCTGCACAATCAGCATACGGCTCGTGTCGTTACGGATAATGGCATTCTGCTCCGCCTGAATCGTAGCTACGATGCTCTTCATTTGGGAGTCAGCGCCCTGACCCAGCACCTGCTGCAGCAGCTCATCTCCGATCGTCACGCTCGAATCGAACAGATGCTGGAGCCGGCCTCCGCGGATCTGGTACTGCCGCTTCAGCTCCATCCGGCCGGTGATCCGTCCTCCCGGTGTGTCGAAGGCCGCATGTCCCGGCGGATAGTCGTAATACAGGCTCGCAATCGGGGTACGCCAGTCATAGATGAGGAAGCTCAGGCCGTCTGCAGCCGCGAAGGAGGAGACCCCGATATAGACCTGTTCCGTCCCCTTCTGCCCATCCTCCCGAAAATCAATCCGCCCAAAATAAGGTGACGGCAGCAGCCGCTGCATATTTTTCCATTGCCGGAGCTTGCGCGCATGACTGCGTTCCCGTTCAGACAAAACCGCTTCCTGCTGGGTGATGGTGAAGAAGCTCTCCTCAAAATCCTCCTGTGAGTTCGTATCGACTGTGACCTCTTCCCAGAATCCCCGGCGGATATCCGCAGCCTGCTCCTTCAGCTGCCCGACCTCAGGCTCCAGCTCAGCGATCCCCGCGATCAGCTTCTCCTTCACCTGCTCCAGCCACTCCTGCTCCTGCTTCCAGACCTTTGTCTCTTCCATCCTCTGAACACTCCTTTTTCTTGCTGAAATCGTTCCACACTGGCGGCTTGACAAACTGGATGTCCGTTTGCTATACTTAAGATATAAATAAGATGCATTAACTCTGACCATTTCAAGTTAAAATGGCCGACAGTTTATTAACATTAACATATTCCCTGACACGATGCAATCCTTTTATATGACACAGATAACCCTGGCGTTTCCGCCAGGGTTTTATTGTGTGTATTAGAGACTATAGTAGCTTATTAACTTACATTTCCGGCAACCCTCGCCGAATCAGAATAGCTGGGCACGGTCATACCGGCCGCTCGATCTCAAAAATCTCCCCGATTCCCGCATAATGATTCCCGGCCAGTCGGCTGACCGCCCCTAATGCCACCGGATTAATTCTTCCCTGCTCGTAGATCGCTTCGTCCAGATGAAACTGCACGATCCTGCCGATAATCAGATCATTATTAGGCAGCTCAAGGCAATGCTCCAGCACACATTCCATTCGCACCTTCGCTTCCTTAATCCCGGGTACACCAATATGCAGACTATCCACAGGCGTCAGTCCGGCTAGAGAAACCTCACTCTGATCCGGCGGCAGAGGAGCCGCTGTCATATTCACCTGCCCGACATTCTGCTGATCCACAATATGAACCACGAATTCCTTCGTATGCTTAATATTCCGCGCTGTATCCTTGGACTGCCCCCCGGCATGCTGAATAGAGACGGAGATCATCGGCGGGTTGGAGGATACGATATTGAAGTAGCTGAACGGCGCACCGTTCAAGACCCCCTCATCCCCCAGCGTGGTGACAAAAGCAATCGGCCGCGGAATAATCGTCCCGACCAGAAGCTTATAATTATCCCGTTCGGTGCCCTGTAGTGGATCAATCGAAATCATAATTGTGCCTCCTCTTTTCTGGATAAGCGTCATCCCCATTATCATGCACAAACGCCTGCCATTCAAGCTGCTCCTGATCATCGTGGAGATCCATAAAATTTGTTCTTGTTTTTGTCAATATTTGTGGTAAAATTTTACTTGTAATTAAATCCTTTTTATGTATTTTGTTGTTTGTGAGTCCGCTATTCATTTACGGCCAATCTAACTTGAAAGGGGCGGAATAATGAAGCTGGCTTTTCCGATTCTCGTAGGACGGATTCTGATCGCCGGCGGCATCTTGACAGCGGGGATTCTCTTGGGCACGATTGCAGCAGAATCAACCATTTCTCCAAAAAATCAATCCTCTGAAGCTGTGCCTGTCTATCCGAGAAATGAGAACGGCGATACCTACGGTTCGGCATTCCATGCAAGTACAAATGAAGAGAAACCGGATTTGATTGAAGCGATCGGCGAAGACGGTGTTGCAGGTTATATCCGTAAAAAAGATCTGGATGGCGACATGCCAAAAACACCTGAAGAAGCAACCGCATTGATGAACAAGCAACAAGTGAAAGGCCCGAGGCAACTCCCCTTATACGAAAAAGACGGCAAAACGGTGATTGGTACTTTTTTGGCGGGCGAAACTAAACCGTAGATACTAAGGAGGAATAATACTATGTTCACGAAAAAAATCAGGCAGGTTACAGGTGTGTTAATGGCAGGTTTTTTGATTGGCTCTACAGCTACTATAGCATCGGCGGTCCCTTTAATAAGTCCTCCTAAAATTGTGGGGCCCTACCTGATAAACGGGCAATACTACCGATACACTGCCTGGAGTGAGATTGATAGAACAGCCGCAAATAATATGAAAAGTCAAACGTACATCAACAACCAAGTTGAATGGGAACCAGTTCCAACAGGTTATATTGGTGCAGAAACGTATTTATATAAAGATGGAGCTTTAGTAGCCATTTCTCCTAGAAGTTATAATAATTTCTCAACCTACGCACACGTGGCAACTGAAATTAATACTTTCGGATATGGTAATTATTCAGCTAAAGGAACTGTATATGCATATACAGGAAATGGATATTCTTCTCTTATAACCAATCAAACTCCAGCCATGGCTGGTGGCTTTTAAGTTAGAACCAGATGATGTAAAAATTCAGCGCGCTGCTGACCGTAGGGCGAAATGAACGAAGTTCTATCGACGAACAAGCCATTTTCCCCCTAGGACAAGGGGTGGCATATTCGTCGATTTTTTATGCTTCTCATGTTACTGGTAATAATCCTGCACATTTTGCAACATTCTGCTCACTCTATGGCCCGTAATCAAAAAATTGTTGCACAAAAGGCAGTTTTCCCGCATCTACCAAACCGTTGATCGGATTATTCCTGCTTTTCATACAACAATCCTCGCAAATACTAATATATCAATGAATCGGAGTTGCAATTTATGCAGCATTTCATATCTGCAGGCGTTAACTTCAATTAAGAGTTTTCTCGTAAAAGCACAAGGTCATCTTATCATTGATTTCCCGGGTTTCACTGGTCTTTCTGTAGCCCAGCTTCTCATACAAATAGCAGTTACGCTCCTCTTGCACGACGGTAGCCAGCCCCCAAGTTTGCGCATCCGCATAGATCTCTTCAATCCGTGCGAATGCCTGCTGGGCTATGCCCAGACCTTGGTATTGCGGCAATACGCATATCTGACTGAGCCAGTAATGATGCTCATCTGTCTTCTTGACTCTCATGCTGCCTACAGCATTTCCGGCTTTTCGGATGATATAGTAATCAACAAATTCCTGATTCATCCGTTCTACGAGCCTCTCCAGCGTTTCATTAGCCGGATTTGTCTCGTAATCCTGATATTTCTCCAAGAGCGGAAGAAAGGCCTGAAGCTGCATAGCATGAATATCCGCCGCATCCTTCACCGTAGCTTTACCTAGTGTAACCTCTGACTTTTTCATAGTATGTACCTCCTGACGTTATACCTTATAGACGTAATCCCAATGCTCACCCTTAAGTACGGAGCCAGGCCCCATGTCCCGCTTCCCCTGCAAAATAAAACCGGCACGCTCATACATCCGCTGGGCGGGGATCAGATCGTCATTAGTCGTCACTAGAATGTGCTGCACTTCATTCCGCAGAATACGATGAACCGCTTCTTGAAGCTGCAGGGTGCTGTATCCTTTGCCCTTATGAGCAGTCGCAATACAGTTATGGCCGATTTCAGCATATTGGGGCAACTGCCTCGGGTCCCAGGATACAAAGCCAATCGCCTTACCATGCAGCATAGTCATGAACCCATATTTATCTGCAATTTGCAGATTGTCAAAGAAAAAGTTGTCGAACTCCTGCCATTCCTCCAGACAGCTCTGCTCATACCTGCCGTCAAAGGAATAGGCATCTTGTAACAGCTCCAGCAATGTCCCCCGTTCAAACAGGCTGATCTTACTGAACTCAATGCTCATTTACTTCCCTTCTTTTCTTGGGTTTGGCTACAATTATTTCAATACAACGGGTTCCAGTAAAGATAAATCGTATAGGTTGCCACTGCCCGCAGAGCTGTCATTGCGGATATGCTCTTCCAGGCAAAGTCTGCTGCGGTCCGAGCAGTACTTTGGACTATGGGCTAATTGATCCATCAGCATTTTCCATGAGCCCCCAATATCGTCACTGCTGTCCAGTTTGGCATATAGCCCGCCGGGCAGGGTCATTTCCTTGAAGGGTTCCGGCACGGTGGTTCCATCAGGAATTGTCGCACACATTCCATAGCCATAGGGTTTACCTGCACTACTTGGCATAGGCTTCATATTTCCGCCGAATAACCGCGCGGTGCCCAGAAGATTAGCAGCTTCCAGCCAATCCATGATAGGGCCTATCGCTTTATCTTCAGGAGACTGGTCCACCACGATATGATAAGCTACTCTCATCGCCGGCAGTGTAATCACTTTGAATGTGGACTGCCCGGTTATATTACTCATAAAGACATTCTCCATTTCGCTAAGCAGTTCCTCCTGAATGGAGGTCCTCTTATTGGAATTATTCAGGTAATCTAGTACCTGATGTAAATGCTGTCCCACCCGTTCGAGTTCTTCCTGGTGAACCTGTAGAGCCCTTATCCTGTTCTGTATAACCTGCTTAAGCACAGGCACAGAACTCTTATCCAAGACAGTCTGTATTTCTCTGATCGGGATATCCATTCTCCGCAGCAGCGCTGTTATCCTGATACACTTGAGCGCATGTTCATCGTATGTACGCCAGCCGGAAGAGACCTCTCTCTTACTCTGAAACAATCCTTCCGCTTCCCAGTGCCGCAAGGTGCGGCTCGTTAGCCCCAACTGCTCTGAACATTCTTGTATAGTAATCGTTCTGCTCATTTTCGCCCTCCTTCCTGTGATCTCATCCCTATCCTATCACTTGACGCAGCGGCAACTTCAAGGGGCTAATCGTGCATATCCGAGAAAAATTTTCTCTCCCTGCGCATTCTCAGTGATCTTATAGGGGTGGAGCTGGTCATAATAGCGCTGGACAAATTCTCCTTCGCCTACCGGGTAGAGCTCAATATGGACGTTGCCGGTGAATCTGGTGAAGTAGAGCTTCCCGCCGATCAGCTCGATCTGAATTTTGTCTGGTAGATAGGTTCCACAGTACGCCCTTAAACATCCCTCACTGAGCTCAAGCTCAGGATGCCGGGTCGGAGCCTCCACCTCCACATGATGCAGAATATCCGCGAGCGCATTGCCGAGTCTGTACTGATTGATTCCTTCATTGTTCGAGAGAATGATAATGCAAAGATCTTCAGCGTAAAAATGCTGCATATACGTACAAATCCCCAGCTGATCGCCCCCATGGGAATACCTGTCTTGCCCGTATAGCAGGTGATGCTCCAGGCCGTAGCAGTAGTTGTAGTTGTTCTCGTTCTCTTGGAAGAATCGTTCATAGCCTGCAGGCGATAGAAGTTTCCGGTCACGCAGACAGACATACCATTTGTACAAATCCGCGCAGTCCGATACAATACCGCCTGCTCCGATACTGAACTTCTCGTTATAGTACGGGCATTTGATGGTTGCCGCGAAGTCTGTGATATAGTTGCTGGATCTGTTCTCAATCACAGCGCAGCCGTCATCCACCGTACTGCTGCGCATCCCTAGAGGCAGGAAAATATGATGATGCAGAAACTCCCCGTACCTCTCCCCCGAGACATGCTCGATGATCCAGGCCAGCAGATTGTAGTTGGAGTTATTATAATCGTACGCTGCTCCTGCCGGCTTGGTTGGCTTCTTGTTAATGTATTGCCGGAAGAACCTTGTCCGGGAATAGTCCAGCCGGTAATCTCCGCCGAAGAAATCGTTCTCAAAATTATAAAATTTATATAGACCGGAGGTGTGAGACAGCAAATGATGAACGGTGATCGACTCATCAATGGCAAGCTCTGCCGGGAGATACAGGTGTGCAGGCTGGTTAACATCCAGCAGCCCCCTGTCATGCAGCAGCATGACAGCAAAGGCCGTAAACTGCTTCGACATGGAGGCGAGGGAGAAGCGTGACGCCAGTGTATTTTCAATTCCAAATTCCATACTTGCATACCCACAGGCCCGCTCGAAGAGCACCTCCCCCTTCCTGATCACCTGAATCACGCCGTAAAAATCCCACAGCTTCAGGTACTGATTCGTATATCCCTCAAGCTTTGCACGTATTGTCTGCACAGACTCACTCCCTAACCCTATTTGAACTATCCGTTGACATTCACCGAAAAGTACTGTAAAAATACAGTAATACAATATTATATAACTTTGCAATGATGAAGAGAGTAAGCATAACGAATACTTCAGAGAGCTGATGATTGGTGCGAATCAGTGTAGGGAATATGCCGAAGTGGGCTTCTGAGCATCCAAACCGAACCTTCAGGAAGTAGGCTTTGGCGAATGTCTCGTCGTTACAAGAGACGCGTATTCAAACATATAGTGATGTTTCGATACGTTCAAGCGGTCCGGATCACCGTTCGGACTAATTAAGGTGGCACCACGGGGTTTTCTCGTCCTTTTCAGGATGAGAAGACCCCTTTTTGATTTTATAGACGGAGGGATAATATGAGTAAGGACATTGTATTAACAGGAATTAAACCTACGGGCAAAGTCCATCTGGGGAACTACATCGGAGCAATCAAGCCTGCACTGCAAATCGCCGGGGCCAGTGATTGCACTTCACTCTACTTCATGGCCGACTACCATGGGTTAAATTTCATACAGAATAGAGACGAGTTCAGTGATCTGTCTTATAGTATCGCAGCCACTTGGCTGGCACTCGGACTCGACCCGGATCGGGTGATTTTCTATAGACAATCTGATGTGCCGGAGATCTTTGAGCTGAGCTGGATTCTAGCCTGCCTGACGTCCAAAGGACTGATGAACCGTGCCCATGCCTACAAAGCGATCCAAGATCAAAATGAACAACTGGGCGTGGATGCGGATACTGGTGTTAATATGGGTCTCTTCACCTATCCGATTCTGATGGCTGCGGACATTCTGCTGTTTCAATCAGACAAGGTCCCTGTCGGCAAAGACCAGATTCAGCATGTGGAGATCGCCAGAGATATCGCCGAAAGCTTCAACCGGGTTTATGGAGATACGTTCAAGCTGCCTGATTATATTGTCGATGAGAGCACAGCGGTGATTCCTGGTCTTGACGGGAGGAAAATGAGCAAAAGCTATAACAACACGATTCCGCTGTTCGAAACGGCAGAGAACCTGAAGAAGCTGATCAGCAAAATCAAAACAGACTCTACGCTTCCGCAGGAACCGAAAGACCCGGAAACCTCTAATATTTTCTTGTTATATAAAGAATTTGCGACACCCGCTCAAGTGCAGGAGTTAAGAGACAAATATCTAAGCGGCATTAGCTGGGGTGAGGCCAAGCAGGAGCTGTTCCAGGTGGTTAATGCTGCTCTGGAGGAGCCACGGAAGAAATACTATGATCTCATAGCAGCGCCAGAGCAGATCGACACAATCTTGAGTGAAGGCGCCCGGAAGGCAAGAGCCCTGGCGGGACCATTGCTTAAGAAGGTTAAGTCGAGGATAGGACGTTATTCGTAGACCGGACTTAAGACATAGGTGATCATTTGTCTCTGAATACACAAAGAAACCACTCCCAGGAACAGGTCAGGCCTCCTCCCGTTCCAAGAGTAGTTTCTTCAGCAGCTAAAGCCTCGCAAACAGCCGCTCCCCGTTAATCTGGATATATCTGTACATTCCGGCGCAGACCGCTACCAGAAGCACGCCGTATCCCAGCAGAATGAGATTTCCGCCCTCCCCATGAAGCAGCAGGAACAGCACGAACGGAACAGCCAGCGTGAGAACACCGATTATCATCGTTACCAGCACCGACGCACTCTGCTTGATCGCCGCAACTTCACTGGTCCAGTCGAGCTTAGGCAGCTTCAGGTTCACAAGAACGCCAAGCAGGGCTGAAAAGCAGGCATAGATTACCGGAACGGCCAGCATGAATAGACTCTCCATCCACCCGGCATGCAGGGTATAGACCAGCAGCCCCCAGCTTACGGCTATAACCGGTAATGTAATTGTGAGATTCACCGCCACCTTGCTGAATACAATCGCCGGTTTGGGCACGGGGGAGCTGGTCAAGATCCACAGATGATTGCCTTCCAGCGAAATAGAGCAGGCTGTCGTACAGCTCAGAACAACAAATAGAGAGATAACCAGCGGACTCAGCGTACTGAGAGAGTCTGACAATTGCGGCATGTCTAGAATAGTTCCCAGCTGCTCTGAGCTGACGAATAATAAGGAAATGGACATCATCAGGAGCAGCACCATCCCGATCCCTGTGTTCAGCACATAATTGACCGAGCTGAAATAACGCCTCAGCTCCTTAAGATACAAGGCCTTGAATGCTGAATTAGCCTGTAGCGGCTTCATCGTATATCCGCGGCTTGCCCGGCTGGTCATAAGCCCTGTATGAATCGCCTTATACCGGGTCGCCAGCAGGACTGAGAACAGCATGAAGGCCAGTACAGACACTGCGATGAAGAAGATCAGGGCGCTTACCCTGTACGAGCAGACCGCATCAACATACACGGAAGCCGGGGGATACAGCTTGAAGATCATATCACCTAAGGCGGTTCCAACATCTGCAATCGCCTGCTCCCCTTGATTGAGCGTGAACGAGCCCAGCATCAGCGCAATGATGAAGGCGAAGGTGAAGAGCATATTCAGGATTTTGCTCGCCCGGAACCGGGAAGAGACCCAGCTAATGAGAGAGCCCACCAGCGTAGCCGCTATAATCGGCAGCAGGGTAATGAAGAAGAGTGTCATTACAAAAAACAGATAAAACAGCACGCCCGGCTTCACATGGATCGCATACACCGCCCCCGCCGGAAGCATGACCAGCAGCGTGAAGAACAGATTCATCACATAGAGCTGAAGCACCCGGCTCGCCACAACATGGCTGGTTTTCACCGGGAGGGACATGATCAGATCATAATCCTTATAGCTGAATAACACCCCGCTTGCCTTATAGACCGTAGTGAAGAAGCCGACCAGTGAAGTGACCGCCATCATCACCGCCAGCAATAGTTCCATCCGCCCCAGCTGCTCGAACGTCTTCGCCATCATGAAGCTGTAGCCGAAAGATATGGCCCCGATCATGAGTATACCGGTTATCACCGAGATGCTGATCAGCAGCGCCTTCCGTCTCTGTGCAGGATCTTTGGTATGCAGCGCCTGATTGAGGCCGAAGGAGGACAACAGCTGCAGTTTCGTTAATCTCCAGACATTAATCATGATCGATCAGCTCCATGAATACATCCTCCAGGCTGTTCTCGCCCCTGACATCTTCGGTCTTACCATGGGCAATCAGCCGTCCGCCTTTGATGATCGCAATCTTATTGCAGAGCTTCTCAGCAGTATCCAGCACATGCGTGGAGAAGAAAATCGCACTGCCTCTGCTGCACACATCTGCCATGATCGTCTTCAGCGTATGCGCTGCCTTCGGATCAAGTCCTACAAAAGGCTCATCCAGCACTAACAGCTTCGGCTCGTGAATCAGCGCGGAGATGATAGCAAGCTTCTGCTTCATGCCGTGGGAATACGAGGAGATCAGATCGCCCAGACTGGCTGTAAGCTGGAAGGCCTCGCCGTACTGACCGATCAGCCGCTCCCGGCTGGACCTGGATACGCTGAAGAGATCGCCAATGAAGTTCAGATACTGAATCCCCGTCAGGTGATCGTACAGATCGGGATTATCCGGGATATAGGCTATGTTCGCCTTGCAGGCTACCGGATTCCTGCGGATCGAGATGCCGTCAATTTCAATCTCCCCTTGTTCAAAATCAAGCACGCCTACCACAGCGCGGATGGTCGTGGTCTTGCCTGCGCCGTTATGCCCGATGAAGCCGTAGATATCGCCCGGTTCAACCTCCAGACTAAGATCATCCACCGCCTTTGCACCGCCCTTATAACTCTTCGTAAAATGCCTAATGGTCAGCATTTCCTCTCACCTCTTCCTTGGTGTTAGCAAATAACTATAATACGAACCATCCGGGCAGATCGTTCATTTTCAATTATATCCCAATCTCCCGCATCTTGGCCGTGATCCGGTTCATGCGGGATTCCAGCGTCCCTCCGCTGTATTTCGGCAGGCGCAGCTCATCGACGATCCGGCCGTCGCACATGAACATAATCCGCTGCGTCCTGGCCGCCACGGTGGCATCATGGGTGACCAGCATGATTGCCGTACCTTCTTCATTGATCCCGGACAGCAGGTCCATGATCTCCTCGGCAGCCTTCAGATTCAGTGCACCGGTCGGCTCATCCCCGAAAATAATGCGCGGACTGCCCATCAGCGCGCGGCAAATGCCCGCCCGTTGCAGCTGTCCGCCCGAAGCCTCCGTAATATTACGCTTCGCCAGCTCCGCAATCCCTGCCTTGTGCATAAGCTGCTGCGCCTTATCTGTAATGGCCGCAACCTTCCGCCGGTTACCGCGCATCGACGGCAGAATAATATTATCCAGGATGTTCAGATTCTTCATCAGCGTCGGCTGCTGGAATACGAAGCCCATCTCCGTTCTGCGTAGATCCGCAAGCTCATCGCCCTCCAGTGTTCCCAGATCCCTGCCCTCAAAAGCAACCAGGCCCCAGTCGATCCGGTCCATTCCGCTCAGTGCAAACATCAGCGTGGATTTCCCTGAGCCTGAGGGTCCCATCACCGAGACGAATTCACCTTCGTGAATATCGACAGATACTCCGTCCAGCACCTTGCGCTGCTCCGCGCCGGTGCCATATTGTTTGGTTATATTTTGACCCGAAATAATCTTCTTCATCTTCCTGATCTACTCCTTAATATTGCCGGATATTTGAATGCGGCCGATGCCCGAGGTTCCGGTAACCGCCCCGATGAGTACAGAACCGGTCATTAGCAGCGGACACAGCAGATACGCGGAGAGCGGATGGACCACGAACTTGAAGGACGATGCCCCGAAGGAGGAGATCACAGCCCCTGCAAGAATCTGCCCCAGGGTGTTCGCCAGCAGGGTTCCCAGCACCATCCCGATCACAAGTACAAATATAGAACGCGTATAATACTGTACCGTCAGATCCGAATTCCGGAAGCCCATGGATTTCATGACAGCAATAGGATAACGGTCCTTAGCTACAAGCATACGCATAAACAGCAGGGTAATCAGTACATTAAGGACCAGCATTACGGCCAGAGCAGCCCATGCGGCCTTACCGACTGAACGGATGGTGGAGCCGAAGGTCTGTGTCACATATTCATCAATCCCTGACACCTTGGCATAACTGAACTGCCGGGCATATTCGGAGACTGTGCTGCCCACCAGCGACTTATCTGCCAGCTCTGCATAGATGACAGACCACATCGCCTCTGCTGATCGTGTAGTGAATACGGCCTTGGCCGTTTTACCGCCGTTGGTCACATCGGAATAAATTCCGCTTACCGTAAGCGTCTGCGGTTCTCCGTCAAGCAGAAGGACGAGGGAATCCCCGGGCTTTTTGCCCAGATCTTTCGCATTGACGGCAGACAGGGCGATTTCATCCGCTGCCTCCGGTCTCCGCCCTTCCGAATAGGCCACCGGGAAAATAGAATGGTCTCCCAGCTCAACCTTTAACCGTTCCCCGGCTCCATGATCGAGCTGTACGTTAAGCGCCCGGGTGGTAAGCACAGCATAGCGGGATACCGACTGATCCTCGTCCATGACCCGCACAACCTCTGCGGCCTTCTCAGCAATATGGTCAGTCTGCTGGATATCCATGCGCAAATCACTGTCACCGATGCCCATATATGTAATGAAGCCCCGGGAGGAAATCGTATGATAGAGATTCTGGGGCACAATCATCAGGAAGGAAGAGATGACGAGCACCGCAAGCATGGTTGCGTATAGACCTTTTCTGGACACAACATCCTTAACCCCCAGATAGACATTCGTGTTCAGCAGCCGGTTGCCGCTCAAGGTGAAACGTCTGGAGCCCATCCGGGTCTCCTGGGATGTGCCATAACGGATGGCTTCGACCGCCGAAATCCTGCGGAAACGCTTCAGCACCCTGTTCACATAGACAACAATAGTAAGGAATACAAGCACTACACCAAGGACACCGCAGGCTAGGGCAAGCGCCGGATGCGCACTTTCGCCCATATACAGCCTGATATTCTCAAGGAGCAGACCTCTGAAGATGAATGATAACGTGAGGCCAAGGAGGCTGCCCAGAGCGGCTATCGCTGCGTATTTGGCCAGATAGATTCTTTTCAGATCCGAGACGCGCAGGCCGATGGCCTTCATAACACCAATCTCCCGGTAATCGCTCTCGATGGTAGCCATAAGGGTGAACCGTATACATAGAAAAGCAATAATAACGACCAAAACGCTCGCCAGCAGGATCACCGCAATCATCAGCCCGTCAGAAATCGCATTAAGCACTCTGAACAGGGGATATGTAATCACCGGGCCGTTCCCCTCAAGTCCCGCTGCGGTATAGTCGGTCTCAAAGGCCCCCAGCATCGACAGGTTCTTCAGCCTGAACTCAATCAGATATTCCGTGGTTCCGTACTGCGCCAGCTCTGCATAATCCGCCGGGCTGACGAGGAACCGCTTCGACGAAGCGAGCAGCGAGTTCATCTGTGAATCCCGCAGGAACCCCGCTACGGTGAGGCTTGTGTCACCCACGGTAACCGTCCCTCCGGCCTTGATGGAGCCATCCTTCATATAACTGATCGGGACATACACCTCGCCGCCCCGTACATCAATCACCTTCCCGTCCAGATCAAGCAGATAATCAAACTTCCTGCTCTGTGTGCTGAAGCCGTTATCCTGGACACTGTCAATAAGCGTATGGCCGTCCATACCAATCTTCGCGCCTTCTATGTTGAGGAACTCAAGCACCTGGTGATCCTCAACCTTGCTGTTCTGCTCTGCGAAGGCCGTGAGCCGGGCTTGATTCAGCTGTCCGGAATGCATCTGCAGAAAATGCGGCGTCTTCGCCTGTGTCATCAGATGATCAATGGCCCCTGTCAGGTTGACGACCAGAATGGCTGACAGAGAGACGAGCATGGCTGCGGCAGCTACGAACAGCATAGTCGTCAGCGTGATTCCCTTGCTTGTGCGGATATCGCTGCGGATGATTCGGTAAAACATAAGTTACCCCCTGCTCTCAAGACTTGTAATGGATTTGAGCCGATAGATCATGACCGAAGCGGCGCTTAACAGCAGCCCGGCAATAATAATGAGAAGTCCCATCCCCCGTCCGCTGCCTGTGCCGATAATCCGTCCTACACTATCCGCCAGGACTCCGCCACTCACCAGCAAGGGAGTAAATACGTAATCTGCCAACACACCCGCCAGCATATAAGCCGCCACGAATCCGAGCTGTGAGAGCAGTCCGATCAGTGACCAGGCTCTTCCCTGAACCGAATTGTCGATATTGGTGCGGACCAGATAATCCAGGGCAGTATTCGTGAAGGGCAGCATGGCAAAAAACATAAACCCCGCAGCGCCAATCAGCACAATATTCTCACGCAGACCGAAGACCGCGATACTGATTCCTGAGCAAAAAAGCGATATGGACAGCATGCGTACAAAATTCTTTTGAATCCGCAGCATCCCTATCACGACACTCGACACCAGCATTCCCGAGGCCATGACCGTCTCCAGCGTCCCCAAGACCGCACTGCTGGAGAACGCCAGAATCATCGGCATGGACAAGGTCTCAATGAATCCGATGAAGAAGGTCATGACCGAGGTCATAATCACCAGCACCAGCACCCCCCGGTTCCCGGAGACTGCTCTCCAGCCTTCTTTGAATTCCCGGATAAAGGCCTGTGCATGTTCCGCCTGCTTGGAGGCTAGACCGCTGCGGATGGCAAGGGTAGTCGGTACGGTTAAGAAAAATGTACAGATGTCGATGATCAGCAGCAGCTTCACATCAGACACTGTCAGCAGCAGCCCGGCAATAAGCGGCGAAATCAGATATTTGGCGGAGCCGGCAATCTGCACAAAACCGCTGGCCTTCGTATACTGCTCTTCGGTGAGCAGATCCGTTACCGTAGCCTTATAGGCGGGATCAAGCAGAGAGGAGAACACCGAACTGACGGTCACGCCTAAGCATATCTGCCACAGCTGCGCTTCTCCATTCAGCAGGCATACCAGAATATAGATCAGACCTAAGGCAGAGAGACTGTCCCCAATTACCATCAGCAGCCTGCGGTCATAGCGGTCCGCCAGCACGCCTGCGACAGGACTTAGCAGCAGGGAAGGCATGAATGCCAGCAGGGTCACCAGCGCCATCGCCGATGCCTGCCCGGTCTGCTGTAAGGTATAGATCCCCAGCCCGAACGCGGTGAGCCCGCTGCCGATGGCTGAGATCAGTTGCCCTGACCACAGAAACAGAAATCTGCCGAAGCCTGTGCCGGAGCTATTCATCCCTATGTTCCCCATTGGCTTCACCTGCGCCGCTGAACATCTGCATCACACTCATCAGACTTCCGCTCCCGGCACCGAGCAGCCGTTCCACATTGGCGATGAAGGCCAGAATGCGTGACATTCGCTCCTCCTCCGTCATTTCAACCATGTCATTATCAAAAATAGTGGTGGCGTAAACAACAACCATCTCCATACATTCGTACGGATAGGGAGTATGAAATATCCCCTGCTCTATCCCCTCGCTGATGATGGGGGCAAGAATCGGCGGGACGTCGCGGATGACCGCCTTCTGAATCTTCTGATGCATCAGCGCATTCTGCGGCTTGTGGATATGCTCCATGATCTCCGTGCCGCCACCGTCTCCGCTGCTGATGTTCAGCGCCATGACGACACGCAGAATCCGCTCGATGACGGGTATGCTCTTATCTTCAGCAACCTGCTGCGCGGCATGAAGGATGTTGGCGTTCGTCCGCTCAATCAGCGCGTCCATAATATCCTCCTTCGACTTGAAGTGATAATACAGCGTCCCGCGCGCAATGCCGACCTCGCCCAAAATATCACCCGTGCTGGTACCGTCGAAGCCCTTCTGTCCGAACAGCGCCTCTGCCGCATCCAGAATCTCATTTCTGCGGGCTTCCGCTTCTTTTACAACTCTCATCGTCATGTCTCCTTGTGTTTCGTACCCATTCAATTTGCCAATCCGTACTCCTAACATCTGCACCGACCGACTGTCTGTCGGTAAGTGATTATAGAATAGCATGCTTGGATGAAACATGGTAGCTTAAATTTTCCGCATTCTTAATAATAGCCTCAATATTAAGCAGGGGGTTCTCCATTATCAGAGAATCCCTGTTTCACTCTCACATTGTGCGAGAACCTTCTCCAGCCCGTTCACCAGGCTTTTGAGCACCATCAGCTTGCTTCCGGAATCAAGCCGGTAATAGTTGCGCGTTCCTTCTTTTCGGACGCTGACAATCTCCGCCTCTCTTAATATTCTCAGATGATGCGACACGGATGGACGGGATAGGTGGGTGAGCACTCTTATCTCGCCCACACGCATACCCGTATCCTGCGGCCCTTGCAGCAAGGCCATCAGAAGGGATTGCCGGGTCTCATCACCAACCGCACTCAACACCTTCAGCGAATTCTTGAACTCAGACGCCAGTTCATCCATAAGTTCCTGGTCCATGGAAATTCCTCCTCTATGCTTCATCGTCACAAACCCTATCGTTCAGCGGCTCACCCCAGGTGCAGTGGCCAGAATCTTACCAGCCAAGGCAATCATCTGCGCCCGCTCCTCCCCGGTAAGACCATCAGTTACCGCCGTTATCTGACACTCGATCTGCTCCCCGACCTCGTGAATGATCTTCCAGCCTGCCGCAGTAGCCCTCACATTGAATGCCCGCCGGTCAATCTGCGATACGGTACGTTCTACCAGCCCGCGGCGCTCGGCCCGGTCAACGAGCCCTGTAATACTGGATTTATCGAGGCCCAGATGCTTGGCCAGCTGCAGCATACCCGGCTCCCGGTCACGCAGTATCCCCAGCAGACGGATCTGAATGATCGACAGATCATGCTCCGTTCCTATTCTGGCAAGGATATTCTGAATCAGGAAGGATAGCTGCACAAGGCTGTCTACCATCGACAGATCATCCAGCTTATCAAAAGAATTATCGTAACTGCTCATTGATTTCACTCCGCACTTTTGTATATTTCAGACTGTTTGCTCCTATTGTACCACAGCAGCCGTTGACTTTGTACGTAATACAAACTATATTGTTTGTATTGCAAACTTATTAGTTTGTTTCACAAACAAAAAAATTCTCACCCGGGTAAAAATCCGGGTACATGGAGGGTTATTTATGTACGCTGCTGTTGTAAGATCATTCGATTCAGGTCCGAAATACGAAAAGCTTGAAGCTCCTGTACCTTCAGGAGAACACGAAGCTCTAGTGGATGTGCTGGCTGCCGGGTTACATCTCCGGGTCCGGGCACAGGCCAATGGTTCTCACTACACCAGTACGGAGGAACTGCCGCTAATCCCCGGTATTGACGGCGTCGGACGGTTGCCGGATGGCAAGCTGGTCTATTTTGTAGCAACCGATACAGCGCTGGGATCATTCGCAGACCAGACCCTTATCGATCTCCGCCGCGCAGTCCCGCTACCCGCAGATGCTGATCCCGTGCTCCTCGCCGCCGCGATGAATCCGGCCATGTCCTCCTGGGTGACCCTCCGCCGCCGGGTTCAGACTAAGCCCGGGTTCAAGGTTCTCATTCTAGGTGCTACCGGCAACTCCGGACAAATGGCCGTTCAGATCGCCAAGCTTATGGGAGCCAGTCAGATCATCGCCGCCGGGCGGAACCCGGAACGGCTCAGTTCACTTACACAGCTTGGTGCAGATGTAGTCTTATCACTTGCCGGAGATCCCGGGACAGCGGCCCGGGATCTTGGCGAAGCCTCAGCCGAAGTTGATATCGTGCTCGACTATCTGTGGGGTGAGCCTGCTGCACTCGCCATGCTCCCGATATTAACCCGCCGGTCCGACCGCAGCCGGCTGTTAACCTGGATTCAGATCGGTTCCATGGCGGGTAGGGACGCCGCGATTCCTTCCGCTGCACTCCGCTCTGCCAACTTCCAGATCATCGGCAGCGGCCAGGGGTCTGTCACCCCAGCCGGATATCTGGCGGAATTCCCGGCGTTGATCCATGCCATTGCAGAGGGCCAGCTTACGGCAAATCCGATAGTATACCCGCTATCCCAAATTGAACAGGTATGGATGACTCAGCCGGACAGCCAGCAACGTATTGTCTTCGTGCCGAACAACAAGTAGATTCCCGGACCCTTCAAGCAAAGCTATGTCCGGGTATTGTCAAGCTGCGTTACTTCGATTGTAACTTCTGTTCTTGAACTTTCTAGAAATTGAGTGATAGACTTAGCAGGGTATCCTTCTTGAAGGAATCTACTAAGGAATCATACAAAAGCTTCATAAAACAGGAGGCCGAAGAGCAGTTGGCGATTTATCTGGTAAGACACGGCAAGGATGACGAAGGATATCGCGGCGGCTGGAGCCAGCGGGGGCTGAATACCCAGGGCTACAGGCAAGCGGAGAAGCTGGGCCGCTATCTCAGAGAGAACCGGTCTTCATTTCCTATACAACGTATAGTCAGCAGCGATCTGCAGCGGGCGCTGGATACAGCCGGTGAGCTGGCAAGAGAGCTGGAGTTACCCCTGGAGCGCAGCATGGACTGGAGGGAGATGAACAACGGCGTGATCGCCGGTATGCCGAACGAAATCGTGAATGAACGGTATCCCGGCTTATACTTCTCCGGCCTGCGGATGGAAGAGCGTTACCCCGGCGGAGAGAGTCCGCTTGAATTCTTCACAAGGATTCAGGAGGCCTTCGTCCGGTTGTGCGCAGAGCACGCGCGCAGCGGTCCCGATGATCACGTGATGATTGTTACGCACGGCGGAGTTATAAATATCATTTATCATATAATAAGAGGAATGGACTGGAATAACCGCGGCAGTAAATTCCCGGCTTCCTATGTCAGCTTGCACCGAATCGAGCTTGTGGACGGACAATGGGGCGTATCGTTGGAAAATTATACGGTGTAGTACAGCATCAGATTTAAACAAGTGATTTCATTCCATAAATGCGGTGAGGTATAAAGTTTCGTTCGAAGCGAACATTCAGAGATAGGTGTATTCTATGCAATTAAAAACCTTAAAAAGGAATATTTTCCTCTTCTAAGTGTAGTCTGTACAACTAAATTTGCCCAGATTGGCGAAAATCCAGGTATAGAGGCATTTTAATTGCAGGAAATACAAGCCTGTTGATTAGCTAAAAAAAGGTAGAAAAAAGGCCGCTCATTCGGTAAAGTGTTTGTACCCCTACAAACATCCGAAATGAGGCGACCTCATGAAAAAGTCTACTTCAATCTCGAACATTCTGCAATCGGTGATTCCCGAAGAGAAACTCTCACCGTTTCTTCAAGAACTTGAATATGTCGATAAAGCAAGGAAATTCACCGTCTATGACCTCTTCTTGTTCTTGGCGGAGGCTTCGTTCCAGCAGTGGAAGGGGTATCGGGATGGTGAAGTACGCATGGTTTCAAGCAGCCTCAGACCCGTAGACCATTCTACGCTCTCGAAAAAAGCGAAGAAGGTTCCCTTCGAGCTTTTTAAGCAACTGCTGAACCTCATGATCGATCGGTGTAATCGCTCGACCCGAAGACATTTAGGGATTCCCAAAGCGTTATTGCTCGTCGATTCCACTAAAATTACCGTGGGTAAAGGGCGGCTTCCTTGGGCTCTGCTGAAAGGCGAACGAGCGGGAATTAAATTGCACGTGTCGGTAGTGGCCGATGAAGGCCGGCTCCATAAGGTGACCGAGACCACAGGGAATTCCCATGATTTCAAAAGCTGTCCCGAGGTGACCGACAAGCGGTTTATTCTCGTAGCTGATCGGGCGTATAGCGGTTACAAACGATTCGATGACTATCTGGAGCAGCACCAATTCTTTGTTATTCGGCTTCGGGACAACACGCTCTTTCACTCCCCGGTCTCCCGAACGCGAAGCGAACCCTTCACGGGAACACTCGAACAAGATTTCACCTGCCAATTGGGAAAAAAACAAGGGCTTTCCAAAAACCGTTTTCGCGTGGTGATCCTAAGAGATCCGCAAGGCAATCCGGTGATCCTTGCTACGAATCTGCACTGGCACTCCGCCGAGCGGATTGCAGAAATCTACAAAAAGCGGTGGCAGATTGAAGTGTTTTTTCGCTGGATTAAGCAGCACTTAAACATTCCAACCTTATTTGGGACCACACCAAACGCTGTGTACGGCCAGTTATATACGGCTCTACTGGTTTATGTGTTATTAAAATTCCTGTTTGACGAAGGGAATGCAGGGGTGCATTGGAGCGCAAAACTAACGTTTGCCGACTTTGACCGCTTATTTACGCTGCAACGTTTACCCGTAGAATGGATTACCTTTTTCGCTAATGATCTTGCATTCCCATAATTTAGCTAATCAACAGGCCTGCAGGAAATACAACTAAACAGAGATTTAGCGGCACAACTGACGATTTAGTTGTACAAATTGCATTTAAGCCTACCCTTGCACCCTAATCGGGGCGCGGTAAACCCTCAGCAAGCTATTAGTTAAAGTAATTTTCACACGTTTAGATCTGATGAGCTACTAGCTGCTGCCGCTAACTCCGCCTGTCGCAACAGCCTGCAACAACTCAATACAATAATACACGCCCGGCTGCCGAGAGTCTGCTCTCTGCTGCCGGGCGTGTGCTGTTAATAATGCTCAGGACGTATAATTCTGCCCCAGCCCAAGGCTGCTTAGCAGCTGTCTGTAAGCAATGGATGTGCGGTCTGCCGGAATATGGGCTTCGGCCTGCAGATCCAGCGGCAGATCCTCGGGCGTCTGCGACTCCACCATCTCCGCGTCCTCCTGGAACACCTGCAGATTGAACTTCACCGTGTCCTCTAAGGGCGCATTCTTATCAAAATTCCGCGAGATCGGGCAGAAAAGCCGGGTATAACGGGCCGACACCGGAGACGCACAGTTCAGAATCTTCAGCCTGCCTTCGTCCGGGAAATAGACGGTCAGCGAAGCGGCGAACGGTGCGAATACACGGAACTCCCGCAGCCACTGGAAGCCTTCCGGCGCAGGATTCTCCTGCCCTTTGCCATAGTTGCTGACTGTGCTCCAGTATTCAGCCACCAGCTCCGTCTCCCCTTCACGCCATACCTTGTACTGGGGGACCTCTGTATTATTGCGGTCACCGAAGGTTGCCGTATGCACGTAGGCGAAGTGGGATACGTCCAGGAAGCCTTCCATCTGCCGCCCGGAAGAACCGGCAATGTCGAAGCTTGGAATCAGGATATTAATATAGTCTGGATCATCCCAGGCCGGGAAGGAAGGAATCTGCTCCGGCGCATCTGCAAGGCAGGTCCAGATCAGACCGTAGCGTTCGATGGCCGGATAGACGATCAATTTCAATTTGGGCGAGATTTTGGCGCTTGGATGTGCCGGTACGGCAGTACATTTCCCCTCACAATTATAGCGGAACCCGTGATACGGGCAGACAATCTCTCCGTTCTCAACCCATCCCTTACTTAATGGCGCTCCCCGGTGAAAACACAGATCCCGGGCAATCACCACCTTGCCCCCGCTGCGGTAGCATACCAGCTTCATATCCAGCAGCTTCACGGCCACCGGCTGATCCTGCACCTCTGCTGCGGTGGCCACCGGGTACCAGTACTGGGCCAGAATACGCCAGTCTTCAGGCGAGAAGGTGCAATCACGCGGAAGTTCAAGCTCTGCCTGCCGTTTCTTTTCCTCAATCATGGCTGCCCCACCTCTTCATATAGTATGAATACATAAGATCCTTAATTATATGTTAGAATAACTGACTTGTTGAGTGTATTTTAAGCTGTGTATAGCTATAAAATCAATCTTCAATCTAATTTATTTGTATTCACGCCTAAAATCCATCTTTGAATGTTATGCATTATAACATAAGAAAACTACATACTTAACCTTTTATCCTTATTAGCAAATCCGCAAAAATAGTTTCGAAAATTCACTTGCTTTATTAAAGTTATTAGATATAATAAAAACATAAACTACTTGCAAAACACCGAACACCAAATACGGGGAGGAATTACAATGACAACACTTAATATCGGAATTATTCTCGGAAGCACACGCCAGGGCCGCGTTAGCCCGCAGGTAGGCGAATGGGTGAAGGGGATTGCTGACGCCCGTGGAGATGCCAACTATGAAATCGTGGATATTGCCGACTACAAACTGCCGTTCTTCGGAGAGAGTGACAGCTACGCTGAAGCTCAGGCTTGGGCTGCCAAGCTGGCGACACTGGACGGATTCGTGTTCATCGTCCAAGAATACAATCACAGTCTAACCGGAGTACTTAAGAACGCTCTGGACTCCGCACGCGATGAATGGCATAACAAAGCAGCCGGAATCGTAAGTTATGGTTCAGGCGGCGGTGTCCGTGCCGCTGAGCATCTGCGCGGAATTCTCGGCGAATTGTCTGTCGCCGATGTTCGTGTCCACCCGCTGCTCTCGCTGTTCACCGATTTCGAGAACGGCTCAGTATTCAAGCCTGCGGACCTGCATGCCGCCAACGTCAATGCCATGCTGGATCAGGTCCTGGCTTGGAGCGGCGCGCTGAAGACTTTGCGCCAGTAAGAATTCATAACGGTAATCTTCCATCCAATAACGAAGCAGTTCCAGTTATGAAGAAAGGGGAATCTCCAGCCATCCGGCTGCGGAGATTCCCCTTATTTGTATCTCTCCACCCTTATCGCGGAAGCAGGCGGCTGATCAGCTCTCTGCGGCTGGATACGCCTGTTTTGGCGAAGATGGATTTCAAATGATCCTGCACGGTGTAGGCGGAGATATGCAGCGATGCTGCCAGCTCCTTGGTCGATAACCCCAGCGCCAGCATCTCGGCAAGCTGCTTCTCCCGTGCGGTCAGTGCGAAAGCTTCGGCCAGCAGCCGGAACACATCCGCAGAGCGGGCACTCACCAGAGAAACGGCGAGCTGCCGCTGCGGACCGCCAAGCAGGCTTGCGGTAACCGTCAGATAAGCCCCGTCTCCGGTGGGGAGACTGATCCTCGCCTGAGCAGGCCCGGTCGCGGCATGTCTATTCGCACCAAGCACCCGCAGGCAGACGGCACGTACCGGGCCTGGAAGCTGCCCTTCTTCCAGTGGCTCCAGGTTCCAGATCTCCTTCAGCCAATAACGGGCCGCTGCATTCGCACTGACCGGGACCAGCCGATCACTTAGCACCAGAATACCGTTATCCTCCGGCGTTGCCCGGTCCGCTGCGGATACCGGCAGGACAGAGGCATACGCGCGCAGGCGTTCAGCGATCAGCGGAGACACCGAAGCCAGCATGGCACATTCCTGCTCCTGGAACGGCGGCTGGCCCAGCAGGCGAAATAAGGTCAGGAACCCCCAGCAGACCCCGCCTGTGCGAAGCGCCACACGCAGCTCATCCCCGAATCCGGCGGGCCGCAGCACCTTGCGGTAACGCGCGCTTTTCTCCAGGCTTCCCCCGGTCACTCCGCTTAAGCAGACTGCCGGAATATCCGACGCTGCTAACTGGTCATACTTCATATAATCCTCATGCAGATATTCATATTCGAACAATACCGAATGAACCTCTTCAAGTCCCTGCTCCGTGACCGCCCCCGTGGTTAAAAGCGTGTGCGGGTCAACTGTCGTACAACAGGCCGCAGCGAACGGAATCAGCAGGCGGAGCCTGGCAATCACCGCTTCGCGGAACTGCTGCGAATCCAGAACCGGGCCACCCCGGGCAGGATCAAGCTGCAATATGCTGTGTATTCCCTTGTTCATCTTCTGTCCCCCCCGAAATCCCACAAATGTGGGATAGTCTGCCGCCCGTCCAAGCCGGATAATGATATGTAGAGTTAATTATACCGCAGAACCTGCAATCCACCACGAAGGACGGGATATTATCATGAAAACAGATATTGTAGTGATCGGCGGTTACGGGCATGTCGGGTCACAGATATGCCGGATTCTCGGAGCACAGCACCCCGGCAAAGTCTACGCGGCAGGAAGAAACCTGCAACGGGCCGAGGAATTCTCCCGCAGTACCGGCGGAAATGTGAAGCCGCTCCAGCTGAGCGCCGACCTGCCGCTTGACCCCAAGCTGCTGGAGAAGGTCAAGCTGGTCGTCATGTGTCTGGACCAGCAGGACACCCGCCTGGCCGAAGCCTGCCTCCAGAGCGGCACCCATTATGTAGATATCTCGGCAAGCGGAGATTTCCTGACCAAGCTGCACAGATTGGACGCTGTGAAGCATAAGCTTAAGGCCGCAGCAGTGCTAAGTGTCGGCCTGGCCCCGGGGCTAACGAACCTGCTTGCGGCACGGGCCGTCCAGGAGCTGGACCGTACGGAGCGGATCGACATCTCGATTATGCTGGGGCTGGGAGACAGCCACGGACAGGCTGCTATGGAGTGGACGGTGGACAACCTCGGGGCCGGCTTCGAGATCACCGAACACGGCAGACCGCGCACCACCTCAAGCTTCACGGAGGTCAAAGCTGCAGATTTCGGCTTTGAACTGGGGACGCATAGAGCGTACCGTTTTCCTTTTTCGGATCAAATGACTCTGCCTCAGGTGCTGGAGGTTCCTTCCGTCTCGACCCGGCTCTGCTTCGATTCCCGCAGCATGACCTCAGCCGCAGCCCTGCTGCGCCGCACCGGCCTGTCCCGTCTGCTGGGGAACCCGACGCTCCGCAATCTCGCGGTCAAGGCGTTCACCCGCTTCCGCTTCGGCTCGGAGCATTACGCCGTCAAAGTGGATGCTTACGGCATGAAGGACGGGCAGCCCGCCTCAAGGGAATACGGAATTACAGGTGTACATGAAGCAGCCATCACCGCTGCAACGGCAGCCGGGGTGGCGCTGAAGCTGTATGAGTCTGCGCCTTCTCCCGGGGTCTATCACATTGAGCAGCTATTCGCCCTCCGCTCCGGCGGGGAACACTTGTCATTGATTCCGGCAGGCGATCACGGCACCGGGCAGCCTTTCGCTTACCGGCTGGACGGCTTGGCTTACTGGACCCGGTCCGGCAGACCGTAACAGCCTCACCCGGACCGCCCGCCGCTCCGCCCGGCCTTCACATGCTTAAGCTGGGCGACAATAATTACGCTGATGATGACGAGCAGGAACCATGAGCTGATTTTGCCGAAGCCTACCAGATGCCAGCTCTCGCGCTGATCCGGGTATTGCCACGCCCCCAGGAAGGTCGCAATATTCTCGGCCAGCCAGATGAAGAATCCCACAATGGCAAATACCAGTACAAGCGGCATCCGGTACGTCTTGCCCTGCACGCGGTAGATGATCCAGGTGCGCCAGAATACCCCCACTACCAGGGCCGTCAGCCACCAGCGGAAATCCGGAATATAGTGGTGGGTGAAAAAGTTCAGGTAGATCGCTCCGCCCAGCAGTCCCGCAGCGGCAAGACCCGGCCAGCCGGTTATATCCATCTTCAGCCTGCGCCAGATCTGGCACATGTAGCTTGCCACACTGGCATACATGAATCCGCTGTACAGCGGCACACCGAGCAGCTTCGCATAACCGGGTTCAGGGTAGGCCCAGGAGCCCATTCTTATTTTATACATCTCCAGCACAAGTCCAATCACATGAAACACACAGATGACCTTAAGCTCATCGAGAGTCTCCAGCCCGCTCCGGTACATCAGATATTGCACAGTAAGCAGGATCAGCAGAATCAGATCATAGCGGTGGATGAACGGCAGCTCTGCTGTCCCTGTCAGAATTAACGTTCCAAAGATCGCCACAGGGAAGATACAGCTCATCGCCTGATGATACCCGAAATGCAGCAGCCTTGTCATGGAATTCAATAACGTTCCCTCCCCGCGCCCGGCGCCTATTATTCAATAGCATCAGGTGTATATTCCAAAATATCGCCCGGCTGGCAATCCAGCGCCTTACATATCGCCTCAAGCGTTGAGAAGCGGATCGCCTTGGCCTTGCCGTTCTTGAGGATGGACAGGTTCGCCATCGTAATTCCCACCCGCTCCGTAAGCTCGGTTACACTCATTTTCCGCTTTGCCAGCATCACATCAATATTAACAATAATCGCCATGGTAGCCACCTCAGACTGTCAGATCGTTCTCAGATTTCAAATCAATAGCATCTTTCAAAAGCTTCTGGAGTACAGCCGCAAATACGGCGATGACCATCGAGGCAAAAATAAAAATCATTCCAATGACAATAATGCCGGGAGCATCATCCTTCTCCGCCATCAGATAGAACAGCGGCATACCCAGGGCGAACATTCCGCTGATGGCAACTGCACAGTGCTTAATATTCTTCAGCACCAGCACAGAGGCATCCGAGAAGGCCATGTTCTGGTCAATATATCCTAACAGATGGAAGGTCTGATAGAGCGCAATGTAAAAAGGTACAGCCGCCCCATACAAATCAATCATGACCAGCACCTTAAGATAAACCTGCCCGGGATACAGCTCGGCGGCAAAGCCGGCGATTGCCGGGACCACAAAGATGCACAAGGCCAGCGCACCCAGGGCCAGCAGAAGGATCACGGCCTTCAGAAAAGTGGTTGAAGCTGGTTTACGTTTCATCAAAAAAAGCACCTCACTCATTAATGGTGAGTTTAATTTAGCATATTTTTTATCGTTTATCAATATATTTACGTTGAAAAATAATAAATTATTATTGTTTACGATTGCCGGCAAATATCAATGAAACGCTGTAGCCCGGCAGGCAGGGTTTCGTTCTTGCGTGTACAGACGGCAATATGGTTGCTTAGCTGAATACCCTCCACGTGTACCCGGGATAACTGCTTCCATTCCACATAGTCCCGCACCGCAAGCGAGGAGATGAAGTTGGCACCATATCCTGCCATAACTGAACGAATCACTTCGCCCAGCCCGCTGAATTGCAGTGTCACGCGCGGCGGCTTCAGGCCATAAGTGGTGCAGAGCGAGACCAGACGCTCCCGGGTGGAGCTGCCTTCCTCACGCATCACGAACGGCTCCTGCATCATCTCCTCTAAGGGTACCGTAGCATTGGCATAGGGATGGGAAGGGGCCACTACGAACCACAGCTCATCCTCAAAAAGCTCCAGCCAGTCCACATCCTCCGGCTTCTCCTTGGCCCCGCCCCCGTAAAAAGCGACATCCGCTTCATGACGCTGCAATTGTTCAAAGGCCTGCTGGGAATTGGTGGTGGTAATCTCAATCTCCATGTCTGGATGCCCCGCCTTGAACCGAGCGGCCCAGCCCGGAACCAGGAAGTTCGCCGGAAGATAAGTAGCGGCGATCCGCAGCTTCCCCTTCCGGCCCTGGCGGTAATCTTCCACGAATTCCTCGACCCGCTGTTCATAAGTGAAGAGATTGCCAGCCTGCTTCGCCAGCTCTATCCCGAAGGGAGTCAGCGAGATTCCCCGGCCGCTGGGTTGGAACAACGTCAGGCCGAGGTCCTGCTCCAGCCTCTTGATCTGGCTGGTAACCGCTGGCTGGCTGATCCTCAGCCGGGTAGCCGCCTTCGTAACGCTTCCTGTCTCGGCTACATAATAAAACAGCCTCAGTGCATGAATATTCATGAAATGCACCCCTATTCATAGGTTGTATTCATAACTAATACTTATGATTATACCATTAACATATATTAGTTTTATGAATCATTTTGCCTTATATTTAAAGCAGTTCCCATACAATAATACAAACGGAGGGATTCACATGACAGAACAGAACACATGGAGCACAGTAGACACGTATTTGGGCGACAGCTTGCTGGCGGCAGACCCGATCCTGGACGCTGTGCTGGATGCAAATGCCGGGGCCGGCTTACCAGCGATTGATGTCGCTCCGAATCAAGGGAAGCTGCTGTATCTTTTGGCTAAGATGAAGGGAGCGTCCAACATGCTGGAGATCGGCACTCTGGGCGGCTATAGCACCATCTGGCTGGCACGGGCATTGCCGGAGACGGGCAGGCTGGTCACGCTCGAATTCGAGCACAAGCATGTGGTTGTGGCTGAGGATAACCTGAGAATGGCGGGATTGGCACACAAGACAGAGGTGCTGGAAGGTCCGGCGCTGGATTCGTTGGCGCTGCTGGAAGCCCGGGGCGCCGAGCCTTTTGACTTCATCTTCATTGATGCCGACAAGCCGAACAATCCGCATTACCTGAAGTGGGCGCTGAAGCTGGCCCGGCCGGGCGCAGTCATTGTGGCCGATAACATCGTACGGGATGGCGAGGTTATTAATCCGGCAAGTACGGATGACCGGGTTCAAGGCATCCGGCAGTTCATGGAGCTGCTCTCCGCCGAGCCGCGTATAGACGCTACTGCAATACAGACAGTAGGCAGCAAGGGATATGACGGCTTCGTGCTCGGCATTGTCACCGCACAAGTGGAAACGGCTTTGCCGTCCTTGTAAAGGACGGTACCGTTTCGGCGAGAAATAGAAGGATAATGTATAGCGTGAAACATATACATTCTTATATTTTAAAATAACCCCACAAAGTGAGGCTTCAGCTTCGATGATGACTCAGGTAATACCAAATAACCCGCAGGCAAGGATAGCTGTGCTTATCCGGTTCTGCGGGTTATTTATTGTTCCAGGTTCTTTTTTCGTACACAGATATCTGCCTATGTCTTGGACAAGCCCTCGATCACCTTGTCAATATTCCACTTGATCATCTTCAGGTAGGTGTCTCCGTCTTCGCCTTCCTTCGCCAGAGAGTCTGTGAAGATCTTGGAGTGCACCGGCACTCCGGTCTCGCGGGAGATCGTCTCCATCGTCTTGGGATTAACGCTCGTCTCCAGGAATAACGCAGGGATCTGCTTCTCCTTAATGATGCTGATGATCCGGTTCATCTGCTCCGGTGTGCCCTGACTGTCGGTGTTAATCTCCCAGATGAAGGCGGATTCGAAGCCATAGGCCTTGGAGAAGTATTTGAAGGCTCCCTCACTGGTCACCAGGACGCGCTTCTCCTGCGGAACCTTACTCACGGCATCCTTGGCATACTGGTCCAGCTCTGTCAGTTCCTTCACATACGCGGTCTGGTTATCCAGATAATATTGCTTGTTGTCCGGGTCCCGTTCGATCACACGTGAAGTAATGACCTCCACATACTTGACCGCATTCTGTATATCCAGCCAGGCATGAGGGTCCACCTGAGTCTCCTTCCCCTTCTCGGTCAGGTACATCGGTGTTACCCCTTCGGAGACGGCAAATGCGGCATCCTCCTTCTTCGTGACCTTGAGCAGATCCTGGAACCAGCCCTTGCCGGTCTCCAGGTTCAAGCCGTTATAGAAAATAAGGTCTGCGCTGGAGACCTTGCCCGTATCTGCGGGCAGCGGGTCATACATATGCGGGTCTGTGCCGATAGGCACCATACTGTAGACCTCCGCCTTCTCTCCGGTGATATTCCGGGTCATGTCTGCAATGATCGAATATGTGGCTACAATCTGCAGCTTGCCGTCATCTGCTCCCCCTTTACTGGTGTTGGAGCATGCGGCGAGTAGTAGAATGAGTACGGATGCCGATAGTATTTTGAACAGTTTCATGCCTGCTTCAATCCTTTCCGCAGAAAATTATTCTTGGGCGATATAATGAATGAAATGCTGAACAGCGTGACGCCAACCAACACTATGGTAGCGCTTGTCGGCAGATTGTAGCGGAAGCTTACGTACACGCCGATGATCCCCGAGACCGCCCCTGCCAGAGAAGCCAACACGATCATATGCAGCAGGGAATTGGACCACAGATACGAGGTGGCTGCCGGAATGACCAGCATGGCGATGACCAGCACAATCCCGACCTGGGACAAGGACGACACAGTCACTACAGAGAGCAGCATCATCAGCAGATAATGATAAAAGCCAGTCTTCAGCCCGTAGGCCTTCGCCACCACCGGATCGAATGAGCTGATCAGCAGCTCCTTGTACAGCAGTGTAATAATGGCAAGCACCGCCAGCATGATGATGAAGGATTGCAGCAGCTCGGATTGCGGAACGGCCAGAATGTTGCCGAACAGAATATGAGTGAGATCCAGCCCGCTGCGGGCGAACGTGATCAAGACAATGCCAAGTGCAAAGAAGGAGCTAAGAATGATGCCGATCGAGGTATCGCTCTTAATATTGCTGCGGCTGGTGATGAATTGAATGAGAATTGCAGCTAACAGACCGAACAGGGAAGCTCCTAACAGTATGTTAATTCCCAGGATATAAGACAGGGCGACGCCCGGAAGCACCGCGTGAGATAAGGCATCTCCCATCAGCGACATTTTGCGCAGAACGATGAAGCTGCCCAGCGCCCCCGACACCACTCCGAGGATCATCGCGGATAATCCTGCGTTGATGGCGTATACCGGAATATTCAGCAGAGCTGACAACGCCTCAATCATGGGCGGCACCTCCTGCCCCTTGGATCATCACATTGCCTAGAGATGTCCCGTATGCTTTGCGGATATTCTCTGTGGTGAAGGTATCCTGCACATCTCCGAAGGCGATCAGCTGCTTGTTGAGCAGAATGATTTTATCGAAATATTCTTCGACCTCATGCAGATCATGGTGCACCACCAGGATGGTCTTGCCTTCCGCACGGAGCTGCTTGAACAGGTTCACAATGATGCGCTCACTGACCATATCGATACCGACAAACGGCTCATCCAGGAAAAACACACTAGCCTCCTGAGCCAGCGCCCGGGCGATAAACACCCGCTGCAGCTGCCCGCCGGACAAATTGCTGATCTGCTTACCTGCAAGGTCACTGATCTCCACCATCGCCATGCTGCGCTCCGCAATCTCCCTCTCCTTCTTCCCCGGACGCCGGAACAGCTTAAGGTTCGGATAAGTCCCGGTCAGCACCGTATCCTTGACTGTAATGGGAAAAGTCAGATCCATATCGTTCTTCTGCGGCACGTAGGCAATATTCCGTCTGTACAGGGCGATGTCCTTGCCCTCTGCCTTCACTGTTCCGCTTCTCTTCTTAATCACATCCAGCAGCGCCTTAATGAACGTGGATTTACCGGCGCCGTTCGGCCCGATAATGCCCACCGAATGCCCGAAGGGGATATCCAAAGTCACACCCTCCAGCGCGGAATTGCCAAAATAATCAACATTCAAGCCTCTAATCTGAATCATGCCAACACCCCGTCTCCTATTAGGTCTCTAGCTTACTTAGCAAATCTAGCCTATCTAGCATTTCAATCTGTATAGAAAATTAATAAGTCTATTGTGAATATTGTGCATATTGTTTCTCATATGCATTTTTGTTTCCTTGAGGAAACTTTTATTCTTATGGATAATATATTTGATCATAGGCAAATTGTCAACGGAAATTTAAATTTAAATTACATTCGAGGCTACTCCTCCAACGTATATTCGTGTCCGAGGTCCCAGGCATGTCCACAGGCAGGGCGTCTCCTTCTTAGCGGCAAACAGGTGGAAAAACGTATCTTAATCAGCCCACTTTAGGCAAATATAAGGAAACAAGTGGAAATAGTACAACTAAAATAGTTAGTTTGGTCTTCTGCGGCTGGATGGGCTGAAAATAAGTGTTGTTTATACAACTGTTGTCCGGGAAGCGCTCATTCGTTCATCAGCAAGTGGACGAAATCCACCTATTTCCTTAGGTAAACGCCACTCTACTACGCGCCAGCACATGTATTCGGTTTGAGTAAATTATGTTCACTTCTCCATATACATTCGGCCTACGCGTACTCGCACCCCACAGCCGCAACACCGTATAAGCAAGCTATCATCATATTTGCCGGTACAATCAACGATAAAAAAGCCCAACCCGGCTGCCGCGTATGCGGACATCCTGATCAGACCAATTCAAGTAGCTCTTTTCACCATTCATACCATTCGTCATACTATCCATCATTCACACTACCATTACTATCCCCCGCTACTCTTCAAAAATCTCCTCCAGCACCCGCCCATCGCCTGGTCCGAAATCAATCCCCAGAATGCGTCCCATCGTCGGGGCGATGTCGACCATCTCCAGCGCACCGATAGCATAATCCTGCTTGATCCCTGCGCCTGCGATGACCAGATTGCAGCAGTATCCGCTTGAATCCGGGGAGTAGCCGTGTGTAGCATAGCGTATGCCCTCAGCCTGCAGATCGTTGACCAGCGTATCCGTTAGCGCTTCATCGAAGCTGTAGCCCCGGCGGGCTTCAAGCATGACCTTAGCCACCGGGCTGGCATGGAGCTGCTTCAACATCTCTGCCGTGTATACGCTCTCAATGCCTGCTGCTCCATCATGCATAAATTCATTAACAGCCGCCAAGGCCAGCCGATGCGCCTCCTCATCTCCGGGCTGCACATGCAGATAAGCCGAACCGCCGCCGCTCTGGAAGTACGCCCGCCAGTGCATGACACCGTCCTTCTCATAGATCAGCCCCTTAGCCTGCAAAAGATTGTTCAAATGCAGCTTGTAGCGCACATTGAACTGACCATGGTCGCCAAGCACCATGATCACCGTCTCCTCCCGGATTCCGGCATCCTCTACCACCTGGATGATCTCCCCCAGCCGGTTGTCCATCCTCAGGATGACATCATCTACTTCCCCGCTGTCCGTGCCGTATAGATGCTTGGTGTCATCCAGGTCAATCAGATGCATCATGAGCAGGTTCGGCTTATGGCGCTTAATTGTATCGGCGGCACACTTCGTGGTGAAGTTATCAAGCTGCGGCTGGGCGATGCCCTGCCTGATCCGTCCGTATTTCAGCTCCAGCCGGGCGCAGTACAGGGGACTCCCGCTTCGCAGCACCTTGAGCGCCTGATTCTCCCCCTTCAGCGCCCGGATCTCCGGGATATTATACTGAATCGACGACTTGCCGGTTACCGGCCAGAGCAGCCCCGCCGTACTTAAGCCCTGCGCCCGCGCGGCATCATATATCGTCGGCACCTGTACCGCCTCCCGGAACCAGAACCAGCGCTGATCCTCCTCCGGCACGAACGGCTGCAGCGGATTGTTGTGGTGAATGCCATGCTTATCCGGGTAGACGCCGGTTGCGATTGTCGTATGCACCACATAGGTGAGTGTGGGATAGACACTTCTCAGACGGTTACTGTAGGCTCCTGCGGCGATCAGCTTGGACAGATTAGGCAGGCGGCTGGCCATCTCCCAGTGATCTTCAGAGAAAGCATCATAAGAGATAACGATCAGATGCTTGGCAGCAGAGGGTGGTTGCAGTCCAGTAGATTCCATACTATGTCCCCTTAGGCAGAGTGATGAAGATGAAGAAGCCGATCAGAAACAGCGGGATAATTGACAAAATACTGTAGCGGGCATCGCCGGTCAAGGTAGTGGTCAGAGACATTAAGGCAGGGCCGAGAATCGCCGCGAACTTGCCGAAGATATTATAGAACCCGAAGAATTCATTGGAATTCTCCTTCGGGATGATTTTGGCGAAATAGGACCGGCTCAGCGCCTGAATGCCGCCCTGTGCCGAGCCGATCAGCGCACCCAGCAGGAAAATATGCCACACCGAGCTAATGAAGAACGCTGCGATACAAGAAATAACGTAGGTGAATATCCCGGCAATAATCAGTTTCCGGGCGGAGTAGGTTTTGGCCAGATTGCCATAGAGAATCGCACAGGGAAAGGCAATAATCTGGATGATAAGCAGAATCCCCAGCAGCGTGAAGGTATCCAGGGAATCTGTGCCGAGGACGGAAGTGGCGTAGGGCACAACCATTTTGATAATCGTATCTACTCCGTCAATATAGAAGAAGTAAGCGAGCAGGAATACAAACACGATTCTGTGCTGGCGGATATTCCTGAAGGTGGCCGCAAGGCGCTGGAAGCTCCGGGCAACCGGCTTCGGCTCAGGCTCGATATAATATCTCTGCCGTACATCCCGGATCATCGGCACCGTCAGCAGACCCCACCAGAGCGCCGTAATGATGAACCCGATCTGGTAGCCGATGGCCTTGTCCATTCCCAGCAGGAAGATCAGCAGCAGACTGATGCCGAACGGAATACAGCTGAAGATATAGCCGAAGGCGAAGCCTCTGGTTGACACCCGGTCCATCCGTTCATCCTCCGTAATATCCACCAGGAAAGAATCATAGAAGATATTGGCCCCGGCGAAGCCGACCGCTGACAGAATGTAGAAGGCGATAAGCAGCTGCCATTGCCCGCTGTCCGGGGACACGAAGGCCAGTGAGGCGGTAGCGAGCACACCAAGCGCAGCGAAAAAAATAAAAAACCGCTTCTTCCGGTCTTTATAATCGGCAATGGTGCCCAGAATCGGACTGAGCACCGCGACCAGAATACTGGCGATGGAGTTGAAGTACCCCAGGTCCATGCTGCTGCCCACATTATTGAACATCCCGAAAATAATCGGCAGCAGCGCCGTAGTGACAGCCATCGAATACGCGGAATTCCCGCAGTCGTACAGAATCCACGATTTCTCCTCTTTGCTTAGCTTCATCTCATCTTCTCCTCTTATAACCGGCTGGTTCAGTTATATCACGCGAACATCTGAACCATGTTAATGGGATGTAAAATCACTTGTGGATCTGGGATTACGATTACGTCCATCATACCATAGGCCTTCTTACCAATGCGCACAGATCCTGATTATTTCAGCAGAGCATTCCCGTTCTCCCCTGTTGGGGTCACGCCAGGAACTCTTCCGTGGCTGACAGCAGCTCCGCTCCGAATTGGTTCTGAACCCAAGTGTCCGAGTATACCGTATCGAGATACCGTTCTCCCTTATCATGCAGGATGGCGGCGCAGACCGCGCCGGGAGGGATCTCCTGCTTCAGTTGCCGTATAGCGGCAAGCACTGCCCCGGAGGAGGCTCCGGCCAGAATGGATTCCCTCTGGACAAGCGCCCGGCAGCCCTTCACCATATCGGCGTCGGTAACATGCACAATCCGGTCGATCAGCTCCGTCCTGCACAGCGGAGGCACGATACCGGCACCCAATCCAGGGAACCGCCGCTGCTTCGAATTGCCGCCAAAAATAGCGCTGCCCTCTGCATCCACCGCGACTATTCGGGTCCGCAGCCCCTTGTCCTTCACGTATTCTGCCAGACCGCGGATCGTTCCGCAGGTACTGACGCTGCAGAACAGATAATCGACCTGCCCCAGCTCCTTCACAATCTCCGGCATGGTCGTATCATAATGTGACAGGTGGTTATTGGGATTGGCATACTGATTCGGCCAATAGCTGCCCGCTGTCTCCGCAAGCAGCTGCTGCACCCGCTTCAGACGGGCCGGCAGAAATTCTCCGCTGTCAGGATCAGGGCGGTCAATGAAATCAATGGTCGCACCCAAGGCCTTCAACAGCTGAAGATTCATCCCGGTGGTTCTGACATCCACCACACTGATGAGGGTCATCCCCAGCTGCTTGCATATCATGGCCAGGCTGATCGCCATATTCCCGGAGCTGGATTCAATAATAACGGTCCCCGGCCCGATAAGCCCTTCCTTCCAGGCCTCCCGGATCATCCATAGGGCTGGACGGTCTTTTGCGCTTCCTCCGGGGTTCATCAGCTCCATTTTGGCATATACGCTGAACCCGCTCTCGGGAAACAGATGGTCCAGCTTGAGGAGTGGTGTATTTCCGATGGACGCTAAGATACCGCTGGCAAGCTGCGGCTCTGCCCTGTCCTGCATGGGGGCAAGCTGATAATACAGCTTCTTGTTCTTCACCTGCCCGCCCGCCAGCTCCCCGCCCTCTGCCGTCAGAATGACTTCAATATCGTCAAGCAGATGATTTGCGATCATCAGACCAATCTCCGGGATGCATGCCCTGATCTCTTCCCTGATGACCGGAATGCAGGAGGGATCTGCTGACCTGCTCTGGATATACACGGATAATGCATTATGGCTGACATGAACCCGGACCCTGGCCTGCTGAAGATGACGGTAGACCACCTGTTCAATATCGTAGATGCTGATTTTCTCCCCATGCTTCAGCTCACGGCCCACCCGTTTGACGATGGACTGGAAGCTCTGCCGCTCCGCCCCGTCTACCTGCACAGTCCTGAAATCCCTCACAACATCATAGGTGACAAACCGGAGGGCTGGCAGCAGCTTACGCACGGTTGAAGTTAACACCAGAATTCCTTCGCCGTTACCCAGCGGGCCGAGTCCTTCTCCTACGATCTTCGTTCCGACGGTTTCGGCAACGATGCCTTCAGCCAGCAGATACCGGCCGAGCTCATGCGAATAATAAGCAAACGTGCCGATTTCAATTGAGCCGTACGTATCGGTAATATCCTCCGGCTTCAGGCCGAACAGGCGGGCCATATTCTGCTGCCACTCCTGTGTAGCGATCTCGCCGACCAGAATGATTTTGCGGATTCCGAACGTGCGGGGGTCCTCCGCAGCGTATACGATATGATCCAGAATCGAGGGCATGGTGTACAGCAGGTCGGGCTGGAAAGCCTGAATACGCTCAATATGCTGTTCTACCGGCAACTCGAAGGGAATGGAGCTGTTCACCAGTCCCAGCCGTGCAAAAATAGCCAGCGCCGTATTCGCAGCATGTCCGGTTCCCATATCCGCCAGCGCCCGGGCACATCCGCTTCCCTGAAGCAATTTCCCGAACAATCTGGTTTTGATATCGATATAATGCTGTTCATCCTCTTCCGAATAGACGATTGATTTACGCCGTCCTGTACTGGTGCCCGAGGTCCGGTAGACGGCAAGAGAAGGTTCGGGTTCGCCCGCATAATAATGAATATCCAGCAGATCCGAAGTCATAAGGGGAAGCTGCTCCAGACTGTAATTCACGTGCTTATCGCTAATGAGGTCCTTGTACCAGGGGAAGTACCTGATTACTTCGTTTACTTTATCCCGCAACTGCTCCGCCATTCCTTTCGACGCCTCCCGCACCGGTGGCCTGAACGCAGCCTCCCGGATGAATACCTTCATTAATCTATGTAACATTCTGCCTGTGTGTTCAGCCCCGGGGCATCTGCCCAAGCCAAAGCCGGCTCTGTACCGTACTATAACCTATTAGAGTCTATAGGACGGGGGATTGGCATGAAGGAGCAAATCAGCCGAATATCCAATAAATTAACGAAGACAAGGGTACTGGCGAAGAAGGCTGAATTAAAGAGACATATCCCGGAGACCCGGCAATTAAGCCGGAGAGTACTCCAGGCCATGCTGCAAAATCATCAGATGGTCTACATTAAGCCCTGCTGCGGTTCGTTAGGCGAAGGGGTCATACGGGTTGAACAGAGAACACCAGGAAGCGGAAGCGGTGCGGATTCGGGAACCAGGCGGTCCTACCGCTATCAGGCAGGGACAAGGATACGCACATTCAGTAATTATAGCGAGACCTATCAGTCCCTCCTGGAGGAGACCCGTGGCCGATCCTATCTGGTGCAAAAGGGCATCCGGCTGCTGACTTACGGCGGACGGCCTTTTGATATCCGCGTGATGGTGCAGCGTAATCTTCAGGGGGAGTGGGAGGCTACAGGAGCTGCGGGACGCGTGGCACATCCGCACAAGGTGGTTACGAATGGCAGCCAGGGCGGAACCATCTATCCGGTGGAGACGCTGCTGAAGGCCTACACCCGTTCCGAGAAGCGCAAGACTCTGCTTGCCCAAATGTACGGACTTGGCGTGAAGTGCGCCATCCAGTTAAGCTCTGCCTATCCCGGACTTAAGGAAATCGGCCTGGATGTGGCCTTGGACCGGCGGCTGACTCCCTGGATTCTGGAAGTGAACACCGCCCCTGATCCCTGCCCGTTCACCAAGCTGAAGGATACCCGGATGCTGAACCGGATCGTAAGATACGGCACAGCCTACGGGCGTACGTACAATCTGAAGTGCCGGAAGGCCAAGAGAGGCGTGTAGGTACAGCATGCCCCATCCTTGCGCCCGGCCTCCCGGCCGAGCGCAAGCTTCAGTGGTCTTCCCGGTAAGCCCCCGGGGTGCTCCCGGTATACTTTTTGAACACCTTGTTGAAGTAATGCTTGTTCTCATACCCGACCCGGCGTCCGATCTCACCTACCGGCAGATCCCGGTGGAGGCTCAGGAGCTTCTGCGCTTCCTTGATCCGGGTGGTATTCAGGTAATTGACAAAGGTATCACCCGTGACCTTCTTGAACAGGCTGCTGATGTAATTCGGATGAAGATGCATCAGCTCGGCCAGATGATCCAGGGACAGGTCATTCATATAATTCAGCCGGGTATAGGCAAGAATCCGCTTGGCATGAGGCGGACAGTCCGTACTGTCCAGGGAGGGAAGATTCCGGTTCACCTGACTCAGCAGCCGGGCTACCTCCTCCTTATCCACCGGCTTCAGCAGGTAGTCCACTACCCCGTAGCGGAGCGCCCGGCGGGCATATTCGAAGTCATCATGTCCGGTAAGAATAATGAAGCGCTCACATAAACCGTTCTCCTTCGCCTCCTCCATCATCTCGAACCCGTTCTTCTCCGGCATATGCAGATCGGTTACCGTCACATCCGGCATGTATTCCTTCATAATCTGAAGCGCCTCGAAGGCGTCACCGGCCTCGCGGATCTCAGCTCCGACCGGCGCGGCTCCGCCAATCACCTTCACCAGCCCTCCAAGGATAATCGGCTCATCGTCTACGATCAGAATTCTCATGCTTGCTCAGCCGCTCCTTTCGATAGGATGATGGTCAGGCAGGTCCCCTTGCCCTCTTCACTCTCAAGAACCAGCCGTGAAGTCCCGCTATAGAATGATTTAATCCGTTCGCTGACATTATACAAACCCACGCCTCCCTCCGCCTCCTCCTGAGTCCTCACCTCTTCTCCGCGGGATAACCGGGCGCGAATAAGCCGCACCTGTTCTTCAGGAATGCCAATGCCGCTGTCCGACACGCTGATTCGAATCTCATCCGCCGTCTCCTTCGCCTGAATCAGGATATGGACCGGCCGCAGCGTCACAGCAGCTCCGTGAATAATACTATTCTCAACCAGCGGCTGGAGGATGAATCTTGGACAGATCAGGGTCTTCGCAGCCACAGCGATATCGACCTCGTAGGTAAGTCTTTTTTGCAGCCGCATTTTGTGAATATTGAGGTAGAAAACTACGGTCTCAAGCTCTTGGGAGAGAACGGTATGATCGTCCTGGGCGGACAGGCTGTAGCGCATCAGCTTACCGAACCAGTAAGAGATCTCCGCCACTTCCTTGTCGTTGTTCGATTCGGCCAGCATGCGGATGGTCTCCAGCGTATTATAGAGAAAATGCGGCTTGATCTGGGCCTGGAGCACCTTGTAAGCGGCTTCCTTATTGCGCAGCTCGGCCCGGTGAACATTGTTGATCAGCTCATCCATACGCAGGAGCATCGAATTATAAGTCTCAGTCAGGAAGCTGATCTCATCCCTGCGGCCCGGCTTATCTTCCTTGCTGATGGACTGCTTCAGGTTGTCGTCGTTCAGATTGCGCATATGCCGGGCGAGCCGGAGAACGCGCTTCGTAATCGTTGATGCGAGTGTGTAATAGGCGAATGACAATAACGCAAGCAGCACCGCGAATGTCGTAATCATCACCAGCTCCTGGCTCCTGATCGAGCGGAACACCTCGGATACCTTGCCGATGACGGCGACACGTACGCCCAGTTCCTTCATATATAGCTGATTAACAATGACCTCCCGGTTGATAAAATAGGTCTGCGCTTCTCCCGAAGTCAGTCTGCTCCAGGTGGCATCGTCTACCGCTGCGGGGATACCTTCCCGCTCCAGCGGCCCGCCCTCTGCCGGCAGAAGCAGCGCGGTCCAATCCCCTCCGCCTGTCGCCCGGTAGAATTTGCGGATCAGCTCACTGCCGACCCGCAGCTCCAGCAATCCCACAATCTCGGTAAAGTCATTATTATATATTTTCTGGTAGAATACCAGCGGGGGCGCTTCCACCTCAGGATCGGGAATGATCCATTTGCCCTGTCCCGGCCGCAGCATACGGGTAGCCTCGGCACCCTGTTCGTTCAGCGCTGATATATCGAGCAGCCGGTCAGTAATGGGCAGCACGCCCTGCTTGGTTATATAGATTCTGAACGTGTCGATCTCAGGACTGATATTAAGCGATTGCAGAATCACCGGATTGATATAACGGTTATAGGCATATACGCTCTCTGAGTCCGTCTCATAGCTGCCGTCCAGATAGTCGGTGACATACGGGTTGTACTGGAGCATACGCTGGGTGGAATCAATCCGGGCCAGATCCGCCTTCATATTGGCATAGGCCTGCTCCAGTATCTTTTGACGGCTCTCCACAAACTGGCTGCTTACACTGTCATAGATCTTACTATAGTAATAGTAGCCAAACGTAACTACAGGAATAAAAATCAGAAAGATATACCCTACTATCATTTTGCGTACAATGCTCAAGGCAGTCTGTCCCTCCGGTGCCCGACTTGTGTTCTCTAATCCTACCATGAACATGTAAAACCCGGTAGAGACAGGTCTCTACCGGCAGGAGTTCGCTTACTTAAATAAATCCTTTTTCTTCTGATAGGTCGCATTCGCCCAGTCGGTCAGCTTCTGCAGGCCAATGTTCTCTGCATTCTTCAGCATATTCTCATAGGCTGCTACTGCGGCTTCCTCCGATTCAGCCAGATAGATTTTGACCTTCTCATTCTTGACCATCTCATCGATCTTGGTCTTAATGGTCTTCTCCTGTGAATCCGGCTGAGTCTGGATCAGGCCGATCTCCGGCTTGTAGATGCGGATCGACTTCAGATCCATCAACGCCTGAGTTTTCTGCAGTTCAGGAACATAGGACAGCATGCCTTCAGTAACTCCATCGTTATAGAGATACCACCACTTAATCCCGTTGCTGTTCACGAAATCGGCATCGGACGGGTTGTATTTGAAATCGGGGTGGCCCTCTTCATTCCAGGTCCAGTGTACCCCTTCGACTCCGAACATCGTCAGCTTCTTACCCTCGTCGCTGGCCAGATACTGCAAGAATTTGATGGAGGCCTCCGGGTCCTTATTCTTCTTGGTGATGAAGGTTCCGGAGAAGCCGAGTCCTGAGCTGACTACCTTGGCATCCTTCGACAATACGCTTGGCAGCATCTTGAAGGAGAAGTTCCCCTGATTGCTCTTGATCTTGATGTTATCGGTATCTGCCGTGGATACAGTATGGCTATGGGCGAAGGCTTTGCCGCCCGTAGCATATTGATCATCAATCTGGTCATTGGCCAGTGCGAAATTCTCAGCCAGGATATAGCCATTGCGGTACAGGCTATTCATGAACTTGAAGAAGTCCAGCATCTTGGGCTGCCTGATCGCATATTCCACCTTGCCGTCCTGTTCATACCAGCCGTCGAGCAGAGTCTCCGTACCGAATTGGGCCAGGAAATACTGTTCGATCCAGTCCTTGTCCATGATCAGCGGGACCATCTCGGGATATTTCTCCTTGACCATGCCCAGCACCTTGACGAAATCATCCAGGGTCTTGATCGGCGGATTCCCCAGCTCCTTCAGAATATCCTCCCGGACCGCGATGCCCGGGTTGCCGTCGCTACCTAACGAATATTTACTATTCTTCATCTCCTCCTGGGTCGCAAAGGAGTTCCGCACGGTATAGAACTTGCCGTCATCCATGGTATGAATGGCAATCCGGGTCTTGTCAATCTTGAAATCCGGCGCATATTTCTCAATCAGCTCATTCCAGGAATATGACAGCTTCGAGTCGGATAACCGGTCTATGTTGGAAGAGGTGAACACCAGGTCCGGCAGGTCACCGGAGGCAATCATGAGCGGAAGCTGCTTATCATCGGTAGCGACCGTAACCTTGAGCTTCACTCCTGTCTTCTCGGTAATCATGTCTGCGACCGGGCCCTTCCATTCCGTAACCGGGTACCACGACGCATCGATGAAGAGGCTTAACTCCTTCACCTGTCCGGGCTTGGCCGGCGCATTCCCGCCTGCTGCGGCGTCCGGGCTGCCGGACGGGGCGGGCTGGGTGGTATTTCCCCCGTTACCGCCGCAGGCGGATAACACTACGGCCATTGAGAGTGCGGCTGCGACGATCTTGAAGCTTCTGCTTTTGTTCAAGCTAATCCCTCCATGATTGAATTAATGAGCTGTATGAGCGATGGAACATTTGAACACCGAAGCACTGGCCTAGCCTTTTACCGAACCCAGCATGATTCCAGAAACGAAATACTTCTGCAGGAACGGGTACACACAGATAATGGGAACAATGGAAACGACCATTGAGGTCACCTGTAACGAAAAGCTGGTCACCCCCGCCGAGGCACTGTTGGCTACAGCCAGCGAATCCATCGGAGAGTTGCTCTTGTTGATGACCTCCATCATGCGGAAGGCCAGCGTACGCAGCTCCTCGGACTGGACGAAATAAGCCGAATCCAGCCAGGAATTCCATTGCCCGACCCCCATGAACAAGGCCATAGTCGCCAGCACCGGCGTTGAGACCGGCAGGATAATCCGGAAGAAGATCGTAAGCTCCCCGGCCCCGTCAATATGCGCTGACTCTTTTAGCTCACCGGGAATCTCGCGGAAGAAGGAGATGGCAATGAGCAGGAAGAACGTGCTGAGCATGGACGGGACAATGTAGACTGCGAACGAATTGAGCAAGCCCAGTGAACGCAGCACCACATAATAAGGAATCAGTCCGCCCGAGAAGTACATAGCAAATACAATCACTGTGAAATAGACCTTGCTAAATAACAGATCACGATGTGACAAGCCGTAAGCGACGATGCTGGTAAGCAGCAGTCCGAGCAAGGTGCCGGACACCGTCCGCAGTACGGAGACCAGGAACGCCTTCACCCACTTGGGATCATCCATGAACACCCGGTAATTCTCCAGGGTAAAGTTCCGGGGCCACAGATACACCCCGCCCAGCAGCGAGTCTGAGCCTTTATTAAATGAAGCTATTAACACATAATAGAACGGGTACAGCATCGTGAGCATAATAATGAACAATACCACATAGATCACGCTGTCAAAAACAAAATCCTTCTGCCGCTGACTCTTCAGCATAGCCTTCCCTCCTCTCTCTAAAACAGACTGGAGCCCGATACCCGCTTAGCGATATAGTTACTGGAGAAAATCAGCGCTACAGATATCACCGATTGAATTAAATCGATCGCCGCTGCATAGGAGAACCGCCCGTCGCTTAACCCCACCCTGAATGCGTAGGTCTGGACAATCTCTGAGGTTGGATTATTGATACTGTTGCCGAGCAGGTAGGCCTGCTCGAAGTTTGAACCAACCAGTCCGCCGCCGAGAATGCTCCCGATGGTCAGTACCAGGACAACAACGATGGTTCCCTTCATCCCCGGCAGGGTGATATTACGGATACGCGCCAGCCTTCCGGCTCCGTCAATCTCTGCGGCCTCATAGAGCGAGGGGCTGATCCCCGAGATCGCCGCCAGAAAAATAATCGTCCACCAGCCCATCTCCTTCCACACCGCACTCCCTACCGCCAGCCCCCAAAAGTAATTCGGACTGGTCAGGAAGGCCAGCGGCTCATCCGTGAAGCCCATCGCCATCAGCGCCTTATTGACCACACCGACATCGGCGGACAGGAAGGCATAGGAAACGCCAACCACGACCACCCAGGAGATAAAATGCGGCAGATAGCTGATCGTCTGCACAAACCGCTTGAAGGCCATGTGCTTCACTTCGTTCAGCATGATCGCCAGCAGGATCGGCGCCGGGAAGGCGAAGATGACCTTCAGCAGACTGAGGACCAGCGTATTGCGGACCAGCTTGCCGAATTGATAGTCATGGATGAATTCATCGAAATACCTCAGCCCGACCCAATCGCTGGTGAAGATTCCTTTGATGCCGCCGGAGATGCTGTAATCCTTGAACGCCATTAGGATGCCGAACATCGGAGTGTACGCGAAGATCAGCAGATAGATCATGCCTAGCCCGACGAACAAATGCAGTACTTTCTGTTTTTTAAACCGCTTCCATAAAAACGACCGCCGGCCGCCGCCGGTTCCGGGACTTTTTGGCTGTGTTTCCAATTCCATATGCGCTCCTCCCTCGTACCTTTAGTTTACCTTCCAGGGGAGGGGCGCCGTAAGCTCACATTCTTAAGAAAGCGTTGTCATTTTTGAATACGGCTAAGACATACTTAACTGGCTCCATCTACATTATTTATATAAATTGAACTAATTATTTTTATGTTTTGGGATTAGCCGCGACTCCAGAGAAGTTTTGGACTTCCGGCCGCTGTTGTCTTTGGATTTCCTAATTGTAACCGCTCTTCGCGGTAGAAATCCAAATACAAAGGCGGACGCTACCGCTCCTACAGTTCCAAAATTCCCCTCCGCCCCTTTTCCTTTAACTTGAGTTTTCAAGTTCAATCTATATAGTTGCATAAACGCCTATAAAATCCAGTTAATTCTGCCAGCCTGTTGGGGTATTGCGCAGGAAATCCAAATATTCACTATAGTGACGACTGGGCATAGAGCCAGTGGCTGATATTCAGCTTATAATAGTAGTATTATCATTTTAAAGGGTACAGGTGCCGATTATGAACTCTATGGAATACGGACTCAACGAGGGTCCAATGGTAAAAGGGAACGGGTACAAGCCCCCCAATCTGCACAGATGGGGACCCGGCGTCCGGGATGTATATGCGCTGCATTATATCGTAAGCGGCAGAGGTTACTTGAAGACCGGTCAAACGGTGCACCCTGTGGAGACGGGCGAGAGCTTTATGATTTTTCCGCAGACGGAGGTGTACTACTATCCTGATCCGCAGGACCCGTGGGCCTATTGCTGGATTGAATTCAGCGGAGCGGAGGCGTCGCGCTTACTTGCCATGATCCATATCTCACCGGACCAGCCCGTTGTGTCGTCCGCCCCGCAGGATTTCAGGGCCATGTTCGATCAGGTCAAGGGCTATGAATTGGAGCCGTACGCACGGGAGCGCTCGGATGCGGGACTGCATCTGCTGCTGTCGTATTACATGGAGTATTATCCGAGCGAGCGGGCCAGTCTCAAGAAGGACTATGTAGGTTCGGCGAAGGCCTATATCGAGAGTAACTATTGGAAGTCTTCCTTATCGGTGCTGGATGTGGTGGAATATGTGACTATTGAGCGCAGTTACCTGTTCCGTCTGTTCAAAAAAGAGACCGGCACCTCCATCTCCGGCTACCTGACCACCGTGCGTATCCAGCGGGCCTGCGAGCTGCTGGCGGAATCGCGGCTGTCGGTTAAGTCCTTGTCCTACTCAGTCGGTTACCACGACCCGCTGTACTTCTCGAAGATATTTAAGAAGGTGACTTCCTACACGCCGTCGCAGTACAGGAAGGTGTATAGGGAGGGGACGGTGTCCCTTCCTGCGGCGGATGGGCGTGAGGAGTGAGATTGGCGGGCGCGTGGATAACTTACGTGTGCGGGTGAGTGGTGCTGGTGGTGTTTGTGTTTGTGTTTGTGTTTGTGTTTGGTTTTTCACATACGATTGGCCTAACGCACCTCTGCACCAACACATTTGAGCTGTATCCAACTAATCAGGTGCACTAATGCACCTCATTTCCGCTCGCAGCCGACTTTCGCCGGATTCAAGTGCACTAATGCACCTTATTTCCGCTCGCAGCCGACTTTCGCCAGATTCAGGTGCACTAATGCACCTCATTTCCGCTCACAGCCGACTTTCGCCAGATTCTAGTGCACTAATGCACCTCATTTCCGCTCACAGCCGACTTTCGCCAGATTCAAGTGCACTAATGCACCTTATTTCCGCTCGCAGCCAACTTTTGCCGGATTCAGGTGCACTAATGCACCTCATTTCCGCTCACAGCCGACTTTCGCAGGATTCAAGTGCACTAATGCACCTCATTTCCGCTCGCATGCCCAAGGTGTTCGATTTTTCACATACAATACAACCTAGTCAAAAAAGGGCTGCTCCCGGCGCATTGCGCAACGGGAGCAGCCCTTAAGTAATGTTACATACCGCGTGCCTGCTTCAGCTTACTCGGCCGGAACGGGCTCCAGCACCGGCTGGAGATCCAATTGAAGGTCTGGCTCAACCACACTGTCCGGCTGGATCACACTGTCCGTGATGTCCTGGCTATCGGTGGATTCCATCAGGGCTGACGAGCCGCCCAGGTATTGCTTCAGCCATTTCATCGCCGGACGTTCTGTGCCATTGGAATTCACCAGATGGGTATTCGGCTCCCAGGTCTGGTTCTGGATGTAGCCCCAGAGAGTGATGCCTTTGACCGATGGATGGTTCCAGAGGACAGGGAACTTCTGTTGGTATCTGGCAAGCTGGGTGTTGTCATCGCCGGTCATGTCCAGCTCGGAGACGTAAATAGGCAGGCCGGTGGCAGCAAGCTTATTCAGTACGGTATTCATGGTGGAGACACTGACCGTATTCATATTGAAATGATGGCACTGAATGCCGATGCCGTCGATCAGACCTCTGGATTTCAGGATATTGATAATGTTCACGTATTTGTCGGCCGCGCTGGGATCACCGATAATGCCGTATTCATTGATGTGCAGCTTGGCGTTCGGGAAGGCGGCTCTGGCCTGCTGGAAGGACCAGATTACCCAATCCCACCCGGTGCTTCCGTCGCCACCGATGGCATTACGGTAAGAAGGCTTGGCATGCAGCGGTTCATTGACGACATCCACGAAGGCAGTCTTCGCAGAATAACGCTGACCTGCCTGAGTAATGAAGGAGCTGATCTCAGCCTTCTGCTCCGAAGCCGATAGACCGGCGACCCAGTTAGGCTCCTGGTTTCCCCAGACCAGGGTATGGAATTTGAACGGGATGTTCTTGCTCTGCGCATAGTTATAGATCATATCCGCATTGCCCCAGTTCATCTGATTGCGGTTGCCTTCAATCGATCCCCACTTGGTGCCATTCTCAGGCGTCACCTGGTTCCAGTACGTGGTGAAGTTGCTTGGAGCACTGCCTGCAATGATATTCCCCAGGAACTTAGGTCCATTGGTTAATGCCGCGCTGGCATTGCCTGCCATCACTGAGGTGAGCAGGACACTCGCTAAGGCGAGCCCGCCCACAACCTTCTTGATTCTGTTCTTCAATAGAATACATCTCCTTTGCATAATTGGTTTCTACTTCAAACAAGCTATTCCAGGCGCAGATAATCAAAATCAGCATAGCCGCCTGCTGACTTCGTCGCATAATTGAACAAGGCAAACCGGTAACCCATAAAGTGCGGCAGCGTATAGGACATCTGAAGCGTGTTGCCCACAGAGGTCCAGTTATTGCCGTCCAGACTATAGGAGAAGTACGCCTTATCAGTCTGATTGGTGAAATCACAACTCACCTTGAGGTAGACCCTGTTCTGGCTGAGCGGCACACCCGCCACTTCAGTCATGGACCCGGAGCCGGCATTGACCATCACAATGGACTTGGCATTGCCGGACATCTTCACACCGACGAAGCCGTATTTGGCCTGAAAAGCAGCCAGTCCGGCAACATCCCCGTCCTTCATTCCGCCCGTCTCCAGAGCGGTGACGCCTGTGCTCTTCGGTCCGAACGTCCGCTGGGTCAGTGTGTTCCGGGCATTCAGCAGGCTTGTACTTACCTTGCCGGTCGTCAGCCGCATGAAGCCTTGGCGCTGGGTCAGAGACCACTTCGAGTTATCGGGGTTGTGGTTCCACTGCCAGACCTTGGCTAATCCGTTTCCACTCGAAGGCGCCGTGAATTCGTCTGACGCGTACACCTTCTTCACTGGATACCCTTCAACGGGCAGGTTCAGGGTCCGCGGCGCTTTGCCGCCGCTTCCGAAGACCGGCCAGTTGCCGGAGAAGGTCACCGGGACAAGATACGGCATCCGTCCGACCGCCCCGCTGTCCCTGAAGAGCATCGCATACCAGGAGCCGGATGGCGTGTCCACGATCCCGCCCTGGGCAATGCCCGAGTCGTTAAGCGACACCTGACCCGTATAGCCTCCGGTTAAGCTGGTGGAGCGGTAGGTCAATTGTGTGCGGCCGCTTCCCGAAGGCCAGCAGATCAGGAACACATAATAATAACCGTTAATCTTCTGGATATGCGCGCCTTCCGCCTTCACGATGAAGTTCGAACCGGCAATACTGCTGGAGTTCGGGATGATCACCTGGCTGAGTCCGCCGGACTTGATGGCCTTGGCATCTGCCGTCAGCTCAATGAGGCTGATATTATCCACCCCGTACACCAGGAAGACCCGGCCATTGTCGAACAGCAGCGAAGCATCGTGATAGTAGCTGCCCAGGACCGATGAGGTCCAGGGGCCATTTTCAATATTCGTGGTCTGATAGATATAGGTCCGGCCGGTTGAATTGGACCCGAAGGACACATAGTAGATCCCGTTATTGTATCGCAGGCTGCTGGCCCAAGAGCCCTTGCCGTACTCATTCTGTCCGTTGTTCAGATTCTGCGCATCCCCGTTAGCATAGGTATCATAGACGTAGTTCACAATCTCCCAGTTCACCAGATCATAGGACTTCATGACGGGAACACCTGGGGTCATATGCATGGTGGTGCTGGTCATGTAATACACATTGCCTACCCTAATAACGTCATTGTCCGGGGCATCGGCATAGATGAACGGATTGGTAAAGGTTGCAGCGGCAACCGCAGAAGGATTGAACAGGATGCCGAGCAAGAGTGACATTGCCAGCAGGTACAGCCCTGTTTTTCTAAAAATATAAGAATTTCCACTGGCCATCGCCCTGCTCCTCCCGCCTGCTTGTCCGCTCATTGGCTCCATTCAATATAATCCACATAGGCATCCCAGCTTCCATTGTCCGTGGTTACGACCAGCTTGACCTCCTGATTGCCGGTAGCGTGGGTCACATTCGTCAACGTCTGAACGGAAGGCGTCGTGCCGCTGAAATTGAAGGAGCCAACGTTCACTCCGCCGATCAGCAGATCTACTCTGGCCGCAGCGGAACTGTTAGAAGCCCCACGAACCGAGAAGTTATGCGTGCCGTAGGCATAATATTGATTGAACGCAGCAGCGTCATCATTACCGTAGAGTGCCACTCCATTGAAAGGAGAGGTGATCTTGCCCGCATAGGTCCCGCTTAACGTCATATCCTCGGCTTCCACCTTGCTCACAGGAGGAGGCGTTGTGCCGCCATCGCCGCCCGTAGAGAACTGCCAGTAATCGAAGTTGAACAGATTGCCGGAGCCTGATCCGGTGAAGACCAGATAGAGCCGGTGAACGCCTGTCACATTGCTGACAGTGGTCGATACCTCCTGCCAAGCTTGCGCCCCTCCTGTGGAAGGAACATTAAGCGTGCCGACCAGCGGTCCGGTAGCACTGTCGAGCCGGATTTCGATTTTACCGCCGCCTGTGGCAGAGGCCACGTTAGCCTTGAAGCTGGACGCGCCGGAACCGAAATCGGCATTGCCTACGGCAACCCAGTCTCCATTGTTAATATTGGTCACATTCATGTTGCTGACAGGACCGCCCGCAGCCTGCGTACGTTCCGTGGTAATGCCTGCATTCCAGCCGATCGTTTCGGCTTCCACTCTGGTGAACGGATTCAGATTGGCAATCTGGGCAATGCCCGCCATATCTCCCTGAACCTCCTGAATGGTTCCGTTCGCATTATGGACCAGCTTGTTGATATGCGGAGAACGGTAGCCTTTACCGTCACCAAGCACGGCCTTCGCCACAGTCTGGGCGTGATAGACTACATACCATTGGTTGTTGAAATTAAATACCGCATGGTGGTTGTTGCCGCCTACCCCGAAGAAGGTGTATGGATTCTTCAGGAAATGTCCGGTGTACGTAAATGGCCCCATCGGACTGTTGCTGACCATATACCCGATTTCACCTGCCGGATAGGCAGCCGGGTGCGTGCCGGAGAAGTTGAAGCAATACGAGTAATAATATTTGCCGCCGTACTTGTGGATGCCCGAATCTTCAAACATATAGGGAGCATCAATGGTGGATGCGCTTCCAACAATGCTTGTCATATCCGCACCGAGTCTCAGTACGCGGGCTGTCTTGGGATTGGCTATAGACGCCGGGTTCGAGGTGTTGGGGATGCCCCCGCCGGCATACAGGTATCCGCTGCCGTCGTCATCGACCAGCACTGCCGGGTCAAACAGCCAGGTCACCCCGGACATTCCCGGTGTATTGCCTGTCACCAGTGCTTTGCCCAGCGGATCGGACCAGGGGCCTATCGGAGAGTTGGCTGTCAATACCCCGATGCCTGAAGCCCCGTTGGCGAAGTACAGGAAGAATTTGTCCTGTCCGTTGATTTTTTTGACGGCTGCTGAAGGTGCCCAGGAGAGCGAGGCCCATTTGGCAATGCCCGCAGAACCGTTGACATTATTGGCTCCGGCTACCGGAATGGCGCCATGGTCTGTCCAGTTCACCATATCGGCCGAAGAGATGACATTGATTTTGTTCAGTGCGCTGAAATCATTGTCCTTCACGGTTCCGTTGCTGTTATAGACATAGGCATCACTCGACATATAGATATAGACTCTTCCGTTATACGTCAATGCGAAGGGATCGGCACCCAGCTTGTGGTCCATCAGCGGATTGGAATTTCCCGGCTGTTTGGCTGTAGCATTCCCTGCCGCCTGAGCAGACAGCATGGGCAGACAGCCCAGCAGCAGCACAAAGGTTATCGCAAGCACCGAGAGCTTTTTGAACATTGGCATTCTCCTCCATTACGAGTTTGTGTAAACCCTTTCAATCAATCGGATGCGTTACTTATGCCGGAAGCTCACAATCCTCCCCTCCTATAGAATTACTTGAATGAATCTACTAATATTTGTTATTCGAGTTCATCTTAATATACTTCTGCCCAATGAACAATGTAGATTTTTGTTTGAAAAGTTGAAATTTTTTGGTTTTTTTGTCTTAATATTTGCGGTTGTTGATCTCTATTACAGCCAGCTCCTGGGTGTATATATCCTCCGGGGTCACCATCCGCTTCGGCAGGGTCCGTCCGGCCATAATCTCCTTCACGGCTTGCATCAGCAGAGGCCCGAGCAGCGGATTACATTCGACCACCGCGTTGATGCTTCCCGCCACCATCTGCTCGAATGCCCGCCGCGTCCCGTCCACCGACACAATGATTATATCCTCCCCCGGCACAAGCCCGGCCTCCTTAATGGCCTCTACCGCGCCGATCGCCATATCGTCATTGTGGGAATAGAGTACGCGGGGCCACTGCTCTTTCGGCTGCTGCAGGAAGGTCTTCATCACCTCATGACCGCCGCTGCGCGTGAAATCCGCCGGGGCGCTCAGGGTAATCCGCAGGTTCGGCTGATCCGCGATCAGCTTGCGGAACCCGCGCCCGCGGTCGATGGACGGCGTTGAGCCTATGGTCCCCTGCAATTCGGCAATGCGGATCTCTTCGCTGTGATGGCGCATCTTGTCCCTCACATACTTAGCCGCCTTCACCCCTTCTTCGTAGAAGTCAGAGCCGATGAACGTGACATAGAGCGAGCTGTCCGGTACATTCACTGAACGGTCCAGGATAATCACCGGAATTCCGGCCTGTTTAATCTCCAGCAGAATCGGCTCCCAGCCGGTCTGCACCACAGGCGCAATGGCGATCACATCGACTCCGCTGCGGATAAAAGAACGGATGGCTTCGAACTGCTGCTGCTGATCCTGCTCGGCGTTCTTCAGCAGCAGCGTAATCCCCGCCTCCCCGGCGGCTTCGCGGATCGAGGCGGTGTTCGCTTCCCGCCAGGTACTCTCCGACCCGAGCTGGGAGAAGCCCAGCACGATAGGCTTGTTGTCAGCGGCAATCTCCGCTGCGGATGGCAGCAGGCCTGTAAGGGCCGCAGGAGAAGGCTCGGACATGGGAATCGACTGTGGCCCGCCGTTATTTCCGCCACCCGTGCAGCCGCCCGTCAGCATCAGTGTTAGGACGAAGAACAGCAGCACCAGGCACTCTTTTACCGTTCGCAAGCAGATCCCCCCCTTCCGTATGATAGCGATTACAATTATATAGCAAGTGGAAACGGCTTTGCCATCCTTTTAAAGGACGGCATTCGTTTCGGCGAGAAATAGAAGGATAATGTATAGCGTGAAACATATACATTCTTATATTTCAATAAAATGGAGAGACAAGTATAATTTGTCTCTCCATGCGCAGTGCTTATTCTTTTAAAGTCAGCCGCCTGGAGCTTAGCACCCGCTGCAGCAGGATGAAGATGAACAGCAGCAGGCCGATGACGATCTTCGTCCACCAGGAGCTGAGTGTGCCCTCGAAGCTGATAATCGTCTGAATTACGCCTTGAATCAGTACACCGAAGAAGGTGCCCAGCACATATCCTACACCTCCGGTCAGCAGTGTGCCGCCAATGACGACCGCAGCGATAGTATCCAGCTCGAAGCCGACGGCATGCAGCCCATACCCCGACAGCATGTAAAAGGTGAACACCACGCCTGCCAGCGCCGAGCATAGCCCGCTAAGCGTATAGACCAGCACCTTGGTTCTCGCCACAGGCAGCCCCATCAGCAGTGCCGATTGCTCACTGCCCCCAAGGGCATACACATTGCGCCCGAACCGGGTATAGTGGGCCGTGAAGATAGCGGCTGCTACGACAAGTATAGCGATAACAGCGCTGATGGAGAGGAAGCTGCCGCCCGGCAGCGGAATTCGCGTCTGGGCCATAGCGGTATAGAAGGTGTTATCAATAGTAATGGTATCGATGCTGATCACATAGCATAAGCCCCGGGCCAGGAACATTCCGGCCAGTGTGACGATGAACGGCTGGATGGAGAAATAATGAATAATCGCTCCCATAGCCGTGCCGAATACCGCACCCATCAGGAGCACAAGCGGGATCACCACGGCGGGCGGCCAGCCCTGCTGCTGTACCAGGCTCGCCGAGACCATTGTGGATAACGCAATCACCGAGCCGACCGAGAGATCGATGCCGCCGGACAGGATGACGAAGGACATGCCCACCGCCGTGATAAGCAGAAAGGCATTGTCTACCAGCAGGTTCATCAGCACCTGTAGGGAGAAGAATCCCGTGTACCGGAAGGAACCGGCGGTGAACATGACGATGAACAGCAGAATGGTGACTACAATCGGAATATACTTGCGGTTAAGAGACACGGCGGCTCATCTCCTTCTCAGCGGGGTAATGCCGCGACTTCCAGCGGGCGGCAACCGCAGCGCGGAAGGTGTCCGACTGGATCAGGCAGACGGCCAGAACGACACAGGCTTTGACGACCAGCGTAATCTCCGGCGGGACGCCGATCATATAGATGGTTGTAGTCAGCGTCTGGATGATCAGCGCCCCGATCACGGTGCCGGTAAGATAGAAGCGGCCTCCGTTCAGCGACGTTCCGCCGATTACAACGGCCAGAATAGCGTCCAGCTCATACCAGAGACCGGCATTGTTGCCATCGGCGCTGGAGACATTCGAGCTGAGCAGCAGTCCGGCGATGCCCGCGCATAAGCCGCAGAAGACATAGACAGCCAGAATGACTAAGTGGGCACGGATGCCGGACATCCTGCTGGCGGCCGGATTGCAGCCCACCGATTCGATGAACAGGCCGAGAGCCGTCCGCCGGGTAAGCAGCAGGGCGATCACCAGCACCAGCGCTACGACAAAAATGGAGAACGGCAGCGCTGCCAGCGAGCCGGAACCGATGTACGCATACTTGGTGCTGGTTACCGTGATTATCTGTCCGCCGGTAATGAGCTGGGCGATGCCCCTTCCCGCAACCATCAGGATCAGCGTGGCAATAATCGGCTGAATCCCGGCTCCGGCGACCAGCAGTCCGTTCCAGGCTCCCAGCAGCAGCGACAGGCCAGCGGCCAGCAGCACCGAAGTCAGAATCAGCCCCATGCTGTTCTGATCCGCTGCTCTGCTGATGCTCAGACAAGCAATCGCTCCCGAGATAGCGACTATGGAGCCGACCGACAGGTCAATTCCCTTGGTAGCCACTACCAGCGTCATCCCGATAGCCACCAGAATCAGCGGGGCGCCGAAGTTCAGAATATCGATCAAGCTGCCGTACAGATGCCCGTCATGGACGGTGATGGAGAAGAAATCCGGCGAATAACACAGGTTGAACAGCAGCAGTGCAGCCAGCACACACAGCGGCCAGAATAGATGATGCTTCATTATTGAGCTCATGATCGGTTCAGCCTCCCGCAATCGCCTGCATAATCTGCTGCTGGCTCATGTCCTTCTCTGAAATCTCCTTCACCTTGCGGCGGTCGCGCAGAATGGCGATCCGGTCGCTGACCCGCAGCACTTCCTCCAGCTCCGAGGAGATGAACAGGAACGACATTCCCTGACGGGAGAGTGTCAGCACCAGCTTCTGAATCTCTGCCTTGGCCCCGATGTCGATGCCTCTTGTCGGCTCATCAAGGATGAACAGCTCCGGCTCCGTCAGCAGCCAGCGTGCCAGCAGCACCTTCTGCTGATTGCCGCCGCTGAGGTTCTTGATCAGCTGCTCCGGGCTGGGAGGGTTGATATTCAGCATGCGGATATATTCCCCGGCCAGCTCCTCCTGCCGCTTGCGCGGGATCGTCTTGAACATCCCGTCTTTGGCCTGAAGCGCCAGAATAATGTTCTCCCTTACCGTCAGATCGCCGATGATCCCCTCGGTCTTGCGGTTCTCCGAGCAGAAGGCGATCCGCCGCCCTATCGCTTCCCGTGGCGAATGCACCCCGCCGCCAGAGGACGGCAGGGTCACTTGCCCGGAGTCCGGCTTGTCGGCACCGAACAACAGCCGGGCCGCCTCCGTCCGTCCTGAACCCAGCAGCCCGGCCAGTCCGACAACCTCTCCCTTGCGGATCGCCAGATCGAACGGCTCGATCCCGCCCCTGCGGCCCAGCCCTTCAGCCCTGAGCAGTTCATCGCCCAGGCTGTTCTTATCCTCTTGCGCAAGCTCAGGCAGCTCCTCCAGCAGATCCAGCTCCTTGCCGATCATCTTGAGGACCAGCTCCAGACGGCTCAGCTCCTTCGCCATGTATTCACCGACCAGCTCACCGCCGCGCAGAATGGTAACCCGGTCGGAGATCTCATACATCTGGTCCAGAAAATGTGTAACAAACAGGATCGACAGCCCCTCCTGCCGGAGCTTCCTCATCACGCGGAACAGCTGCTCCACTTCGTTCTGATCCAGGCTGGAGGTCGGTTCATCCAGAATCAGCACCTTCGCTGAGATATTCAGCGCTCTGGCAATGGCGACCAGCTGCTGAACGGCTACAGAGTAACTATGCAGTGGAAGGGTGACGTCAATGTGCAGGTTCATCCGTTCCTGCAGCAGCTCTGCGGCCCGCAGATTCATCTGCTTCCACTGGATGCAGCCGAACCGCCGCGGCTCTCTGCCAATGAAGATATTCTCGGCCACGCTCAGGTTGGGGCACAGATTGACCTCCTGATACACGGTGCTGATGCCCGCAGCCTGCGATTCCTGCGGGCTGCGCATGGAGATCGCTGTGCCCTCCATCTCCACCACGCCTTCATCAATCGAATAGACGCCGGTCAGCACCTTGATCAAGGTGGACTTGCCGGCGCCATTCTCGCCCATCAAGGCGTGAACCTCGCCTGGGAACAGGCGCAGGCTCACATCCGTCAGGGCTTTCACCCCCGGAAACCGTTTATGTATCCGGGTCATTTGCAGTATGGGCAGCTGTGTGCTCATGGGTGCATCCACTCCTTATTCTCCACGCACTTAAGTTTGAACTTGAAGCTTGGTCGTCGCTGCGGTGAACATTTGGACTTACGGCCGCTGTTGTCACCAGATTTCTTGATTTAATCCGCTCTTCGCGGTTGAAATCCGGTGACAGCTGATGCTGGAGATAGCTAGCTTTCCTGCGGAAAGCTTTCAGGCGGTCGCTATCGCTCCTACAGTTCCAAATTTCCCCTCCGCTTCTTTTTGCTTTTCGTTAATTTCATAAGTTCTTCTTATACAATATTTAGTACTGGCGGCTGGGCAAAGCCTCCTTGGCCTGCTCGGAAGTAAACGTGGTCTCCTCGGTTACAATCCGCGCTTCTACCTGCTTGCCGTCCACCACATCCTTCACCACCTGCATCAGCTGAGGTCCAAGCAGCGGGTTGCACTCGACGATGAAGTTGATTTTGCCCTCACTGGCAGCCTGCATTCCGTCCTTCACGGCATCGACCGAGATAATCTTGATATCCTCGCCCGGCTTCAGGCCTGCTGCCTCAATTGCCTGAATCGCCCCCAGCGCCATATCGTCGTTATGGGCATACAGCACATCGATATCCTTATTGGCCTTCAAGAAGGCCTGCATGACTTCCTTGCCCTTGGCCCGGGTGAAGTCGCCGGTCTGTGAAGCAATCACCTTGAGGTGCGGATTGCCCTTGATAACCTCGGCGAAGCCTGCCATCCGGTCATTGGCCGGAGCAGAGCCTGTCGTTCCTTGCAGCTCCACAATGTTAACATCCTCTGAAGCGTCCTTATACTGCTCGGTCAGCCACTTCCCTGCCTTGCGGCCCTCTTCCACGAAATCGGAGCCCAGGAAGGTAACATACAGCGAGGTATCCTTGGAATCCACCGCACGGTCCGTCAGAACCACAGGAATGCCCGCCGCTTTCGCTTCCTTCAGTACCGTATCCCAGCCGGATTCAACCACCGGAGAGAAGGAGATGACATCCACCTTTTGCTGGATAAAAGAACGCAGTGCCTTGATCTGATTCTCCTGCTTCTGCTGGGCATCCGAGAATTTCAGTGTGTAGCCCGCTTCCTTGGCTGAATCCTGAATGGACTTCGTATTCGCGCTGCGCCAGCCGCTCTCCGCCCCGACCTGCGAGAAGCCGAGCGTGATGTCCTTGGCCTCTTTGGTGGCATTTGCCGCCGGCGCCTTCGTTGCTGCACTGTCTGTCTTGCCCGCTTCCGCCGCCGTGTTCCCGCCGTTATTGCTGCTGCATGCCCCTAACAGGGTCATGGACAGGGTCAGGGCCAGCACAGCCCCCACTTTTCCAAGCTTTTTCATATATCCTGATTCCTCCCCCTTGGTAGTCACCTTGTTGCGGTGTTGTGCCCATTATAGAACGCTAACAGAAGGGCATTATACGGGCAGCCTTTGGCGTTTACTTTCTAATTTTGGGTTTATTCCCTCCGAATAGGTATTTTGGTGTACTTTTTTATTCAAAAGGTGGATATTTTGTTTGCGCTTTCTTTTTTGTTTCGGTATTCCAATATTTGTTATAAAATAGAGTTAGGAACGGCATCTACTCTACTTGTGAAAGGGAATTCCCGATAATGCGGATCACACGCTGGATCTCCTCCAGTCTTAGAGCCAAACTGCTGGCTTTGTTCATAGTGCTGTCCACCATACCGCTGATTGCCGTCGGTCTCATTTCCTACCAGAAATCCTACCAATCCATCTCCAGTCACAGCAAGGCCTCAAGCATGCTTCAGGCCGATATGCTGGGAACGAATATGGACAACCTGTTCAAGGATACCGAGCGTCTGCTGGAGCTTAGCAATAATCCTCAGGTCATCCACTTTCTGTTCTCTCAGTCGGAGACCTATCAGGAGGCCAAGGACATTCTGCAGACCTTCACCCTCTACCGGGACACCTACAAGTATGAGAATGTGCTCAACATCAGCCTGATTAACCTGTACGGCAAAGGCATCAGCGAGCGCCGGGGAATCTTCCAGTCCGCCAGCAACCCGCTGCGCAATCCGCATTTTCAGGCGTTATCCCAAGATCCCGGGCTGATCCTCCGGGTTCCCCCGCCGCTGATTACCGGCTATGACCGGGTGGACGGGTTCACCTACGGCGATCAGGGCGTGATCTCGATTATGACGGCGGTCAAGCAGCGGATTACGCATGAGGTCATCGGTTATATCATTGTGGATCTGAGCGATTCCTTCATTAAAGAGTTCTGCGACAAGGTGACGATCGGGACTACCGGATTCTTCTACCTGCTGGACGAGCAGAACCATCCCCTCTATGTCCCTCCTGTGCGGGCGGGAGAGCTGGCAGTTATTCAGGACAACCTGATCCCTGCGGGGGAACGGGGCAGAAGCGGCAGCTTCGTGCTTCAGACGGGCGGTCCGCCCCGGTTCATCGTCCATACCTCGTCGCTTGCGACAGGCTGGACGATTATCGGCATAGCCCCGCTGCAGGAGATCGTGGCCGAGGCGAACCGGATCAGGCAGCTGATTATTATCAGCGTAGGACTTAGCATTATTTTTGCGATCACGCTCCATTATCTGCTGACCCGGCGGCTAACCCGGCCCATTCAGCTGCTCCAGCACAAGATGCGTCTGACCGCAAGTGGCTATCTGGAAGCCAAAGTCAAGCCGGACGGCACCGATGAGATCGCCGATCTCGGGCAGAGCTTCAATATCATGGTGGAGCAGATCAAAGAGCTGCTGGCCCAGAGTATCCGCAAGCAGCAGCAGTTGCAGAAGGCGGAGCTGCGGACGCTTCAGGCGCAGATTAACCCACATTTTCTATACAACACCCTCGATTCGATTGTCTGGATGGCGGAAGCGGGGAATCACGATGGCGTCATCCGGCTGGTGAAGGCGTTATCCGGGTTCTTCCGGCTCAGCCTCAATAAAGGGCGCGACTGGATACAGATCCGCTCCGAGCTTGCCCATGTGCAGAGCTATCTGATTATCCAGCAGATGCGCTACCATGACATCCTGGAGTTCAAGGTTGAGGTGGCGGAGGAGCTGCAGGAGTATCCGATTCTGAATATGACCCTGCAGCCGCTGGTCGAGAATGCCCTGTATCACGGAATTAAGAATAAAAGAGGCAAGGGCCTGATCCGCATTGGCGGGTACACCGACGCTGGCTCCATTATGCTCACGGTCTCGGACAATGGAATCGGCATCCCCGCCGGGCGGCTGGAGACTCTTAGGGAATCGGTCGAGCATCCCATCCAGTCGGAGGATACGGAAGACAGCGGCCAGGGCGGCTTCGGACTGCAGAATGTGCATCAGCGGCTGCGGCTGTATTTTGGACCCGAATATGGTATACGCCTGGACAGCTCGGAAGGCTATGGCACAACGATTACGGTTCGCATACCCAAGAACAGGGGGATCTAGTGATGAAGAAGATTATGCTGGTGGATGACGAGATCCTGATCCGTGAGAATATCCGGGAGTGCATCGATTGGGACAAGGAAGGCTTCCTCTATTGCGGTGATGCTCCCGACGGTGAGCTGGCGCTCCCTGTCATTGAAGCGCAGCTGCCCGACATCCTGATTACCGATATCAAAATGCCGTTCATGAACGGCCTGGAGCTTACCTCTGTCGTCCGCCAAAAATTCCCGCAGATCAAAATCATCATTCTCAGCGGCCACGATGACTTCCAGTATGCCCAGAAGGCGCTGCGCCTGGGGGTGGAGGACTACTGCCTGAAGCCGTTCAGCGCTGCCGACCTGCTGCAGCTCCTGCGCAGCGTCAGCGCACGGATTGATGAGGAATTACGGATTAGGCACAAATATGCCTACACCCCCGAGAATCTGTTCGCCGATCTGTGCGGAGGCCTGATCAGCACCGCCGCTGCCTACGAAGCTGCGGCACAGCTTGATCTGCAATTAACTGCCCCTTACTATGCCGCCGCCATATTCACGGTAGATCCGCAGAATATAGAGGAATCCCCGGAGCCCCGCTCCGCTTCACTGGACTCGGAGGAGCTGTTGGCGGGCCTGCTGAAGGAAGCGGCTGACAGCTTCATCTATAAGCGCAGCCGCACGGAGACGGTCCTGATCTATAAAGGCAGTGATCCGGTCCAGATGAACCATACTCTGGATGAGCTGTGCGCAGCTGCGAAGCAGCGGCTGCGGGAGGCCTGCGGGCTGGAGCTGTCCGTCAGCCGGGGCAAGGTCTGCGAACGGCTTCAGGGCATTCACCTCTCCTATCTGGAGGCTGAGAATGACCGGATGTTCAAGCGGATGTCCCGAATGCATTCCGCCGCCATGCTTGAGGCGTATGACGACCCTGGCGCCCACGGGGTTCTGCTCGACAGAAGCCGGCTGGTCCAGTTCCTGAAGCTGGGCGACCACAGTCAGATGTCCGTCTTCCTGCTGGAGCTCTCCACGGAGCTTGAACGGATGAACTGGAATTCCGGCTATGCCTGCTACCTGATGAACGACATCACCCTGGAGCTGGTACAGACGGCGAAGAACGGGTTCCGGGCCGCAGACAACCACGCTGGAATCCTCAAGGAATTGCAGACACAGCTGAAGCAAATCTCCAGCAGCGAGGATGGCCTTCAGTATCTCAAACGGTTATACGAGCGGCTATGGGAATGGCGGTCCGAAGGAGCGGACAAGCACCGTGAGCTGATCGACCGGGTGAAGCAGTACATCCGTGAGCAATACGACAAGGAGCAGCTCTCCCTGAATGACATCTCCAAGGTAGTCAGGGTCAGTCCCAGCCATCTGAGCAAGACCTTCAGCCAGGCGACCGGACAGACGATCACGGAATTCCTGACGGCCACACGAATGGACAGGGCTAAGGAGCTGCTGAAATCCACGGGGCACAAAACCTTTGAAATTGCCTATCTGGTCGGCTATAACGATCAGCATTATTTCTCCAATCTGTTCAAAAAAGTAACGGGGATGACGCCCATGGAATTCCGCAAGCAGGGAAGTACGGAGGAGGAACCGCTTCATGCTATCCGCAGAGGGGCGGGAAATGTGTGAGGGTGTACAGGCTTCGGGAATGGTCCGTCCTTCTTCTTCTGCTGGCGGCAGGCTTCCTTCTTGGCGGCTGCCTTAAGGCTGCCGGAGCAGCGGATACGCTTCAGCAGAGCGCGGACGCTTCTCCGTTAAGTGCGGGCGAAGAGCCTCCGCTGACCTTCGGCATCATCTACCCTATGGTGAATGCCACTTACGAGATGATCACCGGGAAAGCGGAAGCCGTAGCCCGGAAGCATAACGTGGAGCTGCTGGTGCAAGCTCCCGATGAGGCCAATCTGGAACAGCAGATCCGGATCATGGAGATGATGATTAAACGGGGCGTAGACGGCATTGCGATTGCTCCGGTGGATTCGCAGGCGCTCACCGCCATGATTAACAAAGCGGCCGCCCAAGGGATTCCCGTGGTCTGCTTCGAGTCGGATTCGCCCGCCAGCCGGAGAGAAGCCTATATCGGGGCGGACAACCGGGCAACCGGCGCAGTGATGGGACAGACGGTGGAACGTCTGCTCAGCGGCAAAGGAATGATCCTGGTCGAATCCGGGATGTCCCGGATGCAGAGCACCCGGGAACGCCTGCTTGGATTGCAGAACTACCTGACCCGGCATACGGACATCGATATCCTGGAGATCCGCCACAATGACGGAAGTGAGGAGCGTGCTGCCTTGCAGCTGGAGCAGATGATCTCGGATCATCCCCATTTCAGCGCGCTGGTCAATCTGGATTTTGTCTCCAGCACCAGCTCTGTCCTGGTCTGGAAGGCCAAGGGTCTGAAGCGTTATAACCTCGCCCTCGGCCTGACCCCTGCCTTGCAGCAGGCGCTGGATAACGGCCAGATTACACAGGTGATCTCACAGAACGAGCAGAACTGGGGTGAGGATATCATCAACACGCTGCTGTTGCGGGCCAAAGGCTTAGATACAGCGCAATGGATCAACACGGATATTGCCATTATCGGGGCAAGTATTCATCAATAATCCCCGGCGCTCAGCTTCAGAATCGTACCGGTGGAAGCCGGAATGACGTCCGCATAGCTCCCCAGTCCGAAGTAGAAATCGCCATTCTGTTCCTCGAAGGAACGGGCGAATGTATCCCGGCTGAAGCGGAAGACTTCATTCCAGCCCTCCCCGCCCGCTGCGAAGCTGGCAGTATTTTTGCGGTAGACAACATTCATATATTGGCCTGTGGCTTGCTTGATGTAACCGAGCACATATACACTCTCTCCGCGCTCCAGAATATCCATCGGCACTACAGCAGCGTCAGGCAACAACTCCTTGCGCACATTCTGGAAGTTAGCTCCGGCCGAGAACAGTCCCTGCGGGATCGATTGATGATCGTTATAGATCACCCCTGCAATATAGAGCAGCCGGTCGTTCACCGGGGTCGTACGCAGGAGCTTCAGCCAAGGCTGGCCGCTGACACCAGGAACATTCACTTCACCCGCTTTGATAACGAAGCTGAGCCCCGGGAACAACTGGGTACTGGTAAAAGTCAGCTTGGACGTCTGAATCCCCCCGCTGCTGTTCTGCTTGATGGAAGTCATATACCCCTTGTCATTTGCAATTCCCTGGGTCTTCCCTGCCGTGGCCGAGGAAGCATACAGTGTGTCGCCCAGCTCGAACAGATTGTACGCACGCATAATACCGTACTGGGAGACAGAGCCGAAGCGGGTCCAGGTCGCTCCCCTGTTCGAAGACACGTAAATCAAAGGCCCTTCGTTAGCGCCCAGTGCTGCGTATAGCTTGCCTTTGTAGTAGGCCATATCGTACACATGGATACCTCCGGGAATGTTCATGTATTGGTCCCAGTGATCCCCGTTCAGCCGATAAAAATTCCCATAGGCCCACCCTGGCACCCTGGAGTCATGCCCGGGAATATACAGCTCCCCGTTCAGCACCTTGAAAGTGTCGATCTGTTCATCCATAACATACACATTGGTGGTCACCTTACCTGTCGCCGGGTTGGTATACGTAACGTCCTGGACAGAGAATTTATTCTGGGCAAGATCCCAGTAATAGATTGGAACCGGCCCCGCATTGGGCGAAGGCGCATTGTTGCTGCTGTTGCCGTGGCCCAGGTAGATTTTGCCGCCAAACAGCTGCATGTCCCAGACATTACGCGCGTAAGGCGCTTTCTTGAAGGGACTGCCCAGCCCTGTTATGGAAGAACTGACGTCCGGTGCCGCAGCCGCCGTGATAACTTGCTCGCTCTGGACTGGCGAGGCCCGCACCTGCCCCCCTCCCGCATAAGATACAGCGCCCAGCAGCATAAGCCCGGCACACAATCGGCTTATATGATTGTTCACTCCCCGCATGATAAATCCTCCTAATCTGTGGAATGAAGCAATGATAAACTAAATATTTGTAAAAAAGAAGCTATAGAGGAAATATTAGTACTTACGGTATAGCAGCATGTTAAACGCGTAGCAGAACGGCTGGGCGGGAAGACCCAGAGCAGGCGGGATGCGCGTTGCTTATTAAGCAGGATGAATGGTTGAGTAATAACAGACGGTCTTCATCATTGCCTACTCAAAAAAAACCTCCGGACGGTCAGCGTCTAATGCCATCTTCCGATGTCTATAGACGTTGACTGCCAAGAGGAATGGTACAGTGTTACTTTATCGCTTCGCTTGCTGATGTATCCTTCTTCAGTATGCGGAAAATCATGACGGCGGCTTCCGCCCGGGTGGTGGCTGCGGCGGGATGAATGGATATGCCGTCTCCCCGGACAATACCCTCTCTAACCAGAGCGGCTACGCTATCCACCGCATACTTCGCCACTTTACTCCGGTCCGTATAGCTGCTTAACTCTCCGGCGCTGCCGCTAAGGGATAACTTGTTCACCGCCTTGAGTGCCCTGGCAGCGATGACCATCATATCCTGTCTGGTGATTTCGCTCTTTGGATGGAAGCTGCTGCCGTCCACACCTTGGATAATGCCAAGCTTCTTGGCAATGCCCAGTGCTTCATAATAGTAGGCTCCCTGATTGACATCTGCGAAGCTGGAATCTGCCTCCGCCTCAAGCCGCAGGGCTCTCACCAGCATCAGCACCAAATCTGCTCTCGTGATGTTTTTCTCCGGACTGAAGGCCGTACCGGAGGTTCCTTGAATAATTCCCAGACTGTACAGCGTGTCAATTGCCTCCGAAGCCCAGCTGTATTTGACGCCCACATCTTTGAATACGCTCGCTGGGGCCGATGTTGGTTCCGGTGTCTGTGACGCAGTAGGTGCTGTTGTTGCTCCCGGCGTCGATGACGGTGCCGGCGCAGGTGTCGATACCGGCACAGATGTTGTTACTGATGTTGGTACTGATGTTGGCACGGATGTTGGCGCTGGTGTTGGTACTAATGTGGGTACTGGTGTTGGTTTCGGTGTCGGTTCTGAAGGTTCGCCGCTGTTGCCCAGCGTAGTTACAGAGATAGCAGGACCATTCGTGCTCCAGTTCCCGGTCTCATCCCCGGCCTGCACCGAGAAATGATGCTCGGTTCCCGCAGCAAGCCCGGTTACCTCATACCGCAGCTCTGTCCCGGACAACGAAGCGATCTCCTCTGATCCCCTATAGACTTTGTAGCCTGTCACTCCTGTATCATCCTCAGCCCGCGTCCAGGTTAAGGTCAGGCCGGATGCCGTGATAAGTGAAGCTTCAAGCTTGCTTTCCTCCGTCCAGACTGGAGGTGTGGTGTCTGCAGCAGGCAGTGTGGCTGCTGACACCGAAGGCCCACCCTCGCTCCAATTGCCGCCCGTATCGCCTGCCTCCACTTTGAACGTATACTGCTTACCCGGCTGCAATCCCGTTAGCTGATAACTGTATACAGCGCCGGTTACGGTCTCCGTATACACAGCATCTGTAACCGTAACCGGCTTATCTCCGGTTCCGTTCGTAATCCGGTAGCCGTAGATGCCGCTGTCATCTGTGGCCGTAGCCGACCAGGTCAGCGTCAGCCCGCTACTCGTGATGTCGGAAGCAGCAAGCGTGCTTCCTTCGGCCCAGACCGGCGGTGTGATGTCTTCACCCGGCAGGGTGGTCACCTCGGCAGATGGTCCGTCCTTACTCCAGTTCCCCGCAGCATCTCTTGCCTCCACCTTGAAGGTATACTGCGTGTTCGGCAGCAGCCCGGATATCTCATAACGGTATACGGCTCCGGCTTCGGTCTCCACCGGTTCAATGCCAGTTACAAGCAGCGGCTCGGCATCGATCCCGTTGTAGATGCGGTAGCCGGTAACGCCCAGATTATCCATTGCCGCCGGCCACGATAAGGTAACCCCTGTACGCGTGACACCGGTAGCCTCAAGCTTGCTTCCCTCAGGCCAAATTTCCCCCGTCTCTCCCAGGGTCTTCACCAGCGTGACACCCGAGAAGGTGACTTTGAAGTCCGTTACAGCGCTCGTATTCATTCCATACAATTGCACCTTGGCAGCCTTGAAGAATTCCGGGGTATACGTGGACGGACTGCCCATCGTGATCCAGGAAGAGCCGCTGTTGGTCGAGAAATAGCCTTGCACCACATTGCCTTCTTTTACAATCCGCAAATAATAGTTGGTGCCGCTCAAATTCGTCTGATTCGTATTGTTCGTGAAGGGCTGAGTGCCGATTAATCCTGAATTATTCACTTTAATATTGCTGCTGACCTTCCTTGCATTGATCCGGTAAAATTCTCCGCTTGTCGTGCCGCTGATGCCAAGCCCAACCTGGGAATTCTCGCCCATGGACGGATCATTCAGCGGTTTGTCAACGGTGAGCTTCGCCGTAAGCGTCCAGTTGCCTTCAGCGGAGCCTGGAAGCTGCAGCATATTATGGCTGCCCGGATAGTCCGTATCGCTCTTCAAGGTCTGAATCTCTGCACCATCCGCGCTATAGCGGAATGCAGTCTGTGGATCAGCCGGATTCACCACCTCCCAGCCTGCCGGAAGGCCATTCGAGAAATCAACCACCTCGTTGGTACTGAAGAAGATTTTATAGGTCTTCACTTGTTCGCCTTTGATAAACCGGACTACCGCCGTGCCTTGCGCACTCTCTGCCTGCGAGATACTCACTAGCTCAGCTGGATCGCTGGTCACTGCCGTAACCTTCGGAATGGCGTTCCCGGTTACTGTATATTTATATTCGTACTTCGCTTGGTCAAAATCAGACGGCTGAACGCCATCAATAAAGAGGTTATGCGCCACGACCGCCTCAGGAGTAAGTGACATTTGGTCGGCATACAGGATGTTGGCATCCTTCGCATACACCGCCAGAACTACCTTCGCTGTGCCTGCGGGTTCCTCATATGTGAATGGCCGATTAGGCGTCTCATGCCAATCCGCTACCTTCACATCCACGGGCTGGAAGGAGCTTAAGGCCAGCGGCCCGCCCTCCAGGATACGTCCGACCAGTCTGCCCCCGACCCAGTATGCCGGATCACCGGCTTCACGGGCAGCGTAGGGCTCTGGCATATCCCGCCCGTTGACCGGCTCGATGCCAAGCTGAACGCCGTCCTTGTCGTAATACACCAGCGCCGCTTCCACATCTCCGGGATGCTCCGCAGCAACATCATAACTGTCCGGGCGGCTCATCATCGAGAGGAAATAACCCTTGAAGTTATAGCTCTCCCCCTTATTCAGCTTACCGGTAACGTCCTGCCACATTCCATCATACTGCTCTGCGGCGTCGATGCGGCCCGCAAGCTTCCCGGACCCGGCAACCTTCGAGGTCGAGTTGTTCTTCAGATAACGGGAGAGTCCCGAGTAGCTCTGCACTGTATCTGCTGTAAGCACAGGTCCGGTGACAGCGGGCTCGAAGCTGCCGTTATTGTAACGGCCTGCCGACCAGTGATCTGTATTCGAGGCTGTGGCTGTATCGAAATCTCCATTCAGCAGCAGGTTCCCCGGAATCGTCACGACCGAGTTATTGGCGGCTGTACCCCAGTCGGAATCGCCTGCGCCGAACAGGAAGCGGTCAACGGTAATGGTCCCCCCGGCCCCGCTCGGCTCAGCCACAATATAGAGATCCTTATGCCCGTAAGCACTGAGGTCACCGGTATCGACCATAGTCTGGAATTTGCCGTAGCTGTCGTTGGCCGGTACCAGAATTTCTGCGACCCGCGTACCCCGGGACAGAATATCGGCACTGCTGCCGGCAGCGGCCCCCACCGGAAGCACATAAGTGGCAAGCTTCCCTCCCTGAGCCGACTTCGTCTGGGCGGTAAGATACAGCAAGTGTCTGCGGACGACGCCGCCGTTCGCCGAGCCGTCTGCAAAGTTCACATTGTTGTAGGTAAGATAGGCGCCTGCCCCCAGCGTCACTGCCTCATGGGCCCGGCCTGCCTGGCCTGCACTGTCGCCGGGCACACGGTTGTCATTGCCCTCTGCCTCCAGCGTGGAGAAGATGTCGCGTTCCCCGTCAAGTCCCTGATAGGTAGCAAAGGTACCCTTGGACGGAACAACGGTCACGATGCTGGCGGACGGAATGTCAATAACGAACTTGCCGCCGCTTACCGGAATGGTACCCAGCTTCTTCTGATTCTCGCTTCCCGAGGTGCGGAACACCGTCACACTATCCGTTCCGGCCGGGAAATCCTTCAGATTAAATTCCAGCGGCTGCACGCTGTCATCGTTGTTCGCATTGGATACCGTCATCGAGAAATCACCCGTAGCCGGATTCTTGAAGCCGACCACATTCAGATCGGGCGCCGGTACGCGTGTCACCTCAAAGCGCACATCGCCGGGATTCATGAACCGGGAGAAATGCCCGTAGCCGTAAAAGCGCTTGAACAAACGGTATTCACCCGTAAGTGTACTGATCCGTCCCGGCTCCTGCTGGGAGTTGGTGGTCACGAAGCGGATCAGGTCAGAGCCGTCCGCGCCGTTGCTGTCCCACATGCTCCACCAGACAAAGCCGTTAAAGCCCGGACTACTGGTGAACATGTTGGTCATCAGATTGGACCAGCGCACGGCGTCATTGATATTCTGATTGCCGTACCGCTGGGTGTACGCGCCGGCCGATCCGTCAGCGGTATCCTGGTTCATGAATTCTGCCTGCCAGAGCTTATACTTGTTCAGCCATTCGGGATATTTACTGCCATCCCTGGTGTAATCCAGAGGGCTCTTGGAGAAGTCGCCGGTATGGTACAGCTTGTTCTCATCCGTACCGATGCCGACCGTACCGTAGAGATGGGTGGTGAATACATCGAGATACGGATTCTTATCGAGCGCATTGTCCGGGTCGGTCTGCGAGAACACCTCGCCGCCTCTGCTCAAGGAAGCGCCCAGATTCGTGCCATCCACGGCGGCAAGCTGGGGAATGAAATCAATGAGCTTGCCGTCCGGGTTCTTGATATCATAGAGGTCACCGCCGGGCTGCATCGATTTTTTCAAGGCAGGCCCGATATAGCCGTTAATCAGTTCCGTAACGTAAGCGGCCGAACCGCCTGCGAGGTCTACTTCGTTAAAGGGATTGATGTGGGTGACCGGAATGCCGTATTGCTCCCACATTCCGCGGATATAATTCACGAGATAATCTGCATAAGCCTGATAGTATATTTTGACCGGTTTTCCATTGATGGTGGCGATGTCGCCGCGGATAATTTTGCTGGGAGAATTGGTGTTGGATTGGCTCATCCAGTAGGGTACAGTCCAGGTACAAGCGTAGAATTGCGTAACACCGTATTGCTGCGCCTGGAGCATGGTCCAGACCTGATCGACATCGAACAGCTCTTTGCGGGTACGCGGGGAGTTCTTGATGACTACAGGCTGTTCACCCGGCTTGCTGAGAAGATTGGTCGGACCGCCGTCGTCATTGCCGATCGGCTGGTTCCAGGAGGGATAGTCCCAGATGAAGTCTTGCACAGGTACAAGAGTCCCTGGAGCATGCTCAGGTTCAACCGGCCAGATGCTGTCGGTATTGCCATCGTAATAGCGGTTCTCCGCTTCGATCTTGTAGCCGTATTGTCCCGCAGTACCACGCAGGGGAATGGCATTCCCTTCAATGTCGAAGCCGGGATTGTTCACATCGGCCAGGAGACTGGTGAGCGGGTTAAATCCCGGGCTGGCCGCCGTAGCCCCGGAAGCCGTCAGGCCGCCGTTGTCGCCGATGATCACTCGCACAATGTCGTGGCCTGTACCCTTCTGCTCGCTGAAGGTCAGATCCAGCAGATGCCTGACGGTATCCTGATGGCCGGCGGAAGCGAGCTGCAGCATGTGCACGGAGTCTGTATAAGCATAGGCGGCTCCTACACCATCCATCGTCTGGTAGCTCTTGTACCAATCGGCGGTTACCTGTGCCGGAGCAATAGCGGCATGCACGGCAGCAGCCGGAGCAGCTTGAAGCGGGTTAGAGAATGGCATAGGGGTAATGACGGATAGCAACAGCACACCAGCCAGTGAAACCGAGAGTGCCTTTCTCCTGATCTTTGTACTCATCCTAGAGATTCCTCCTTTTGTATGCGCTTACACTAAATTGCCTGGTAATAGCTTAACAATTCAAAAAGCAAATTTGTATGAGAGGGATGCACGAAAGATTATAAAAAAACACTATAAACCTTCAAATTTGTACGATCATCTTTTTTTAGGCTTATGTATTACGGTGCCCATTAAAAATCCCGGCCTGTAAACGCACTGTGCAAGCTGCAGTCTACAAGCCAGGATTGAATTTCAGCCTATTGAACCTATGAGCTCCAGAGCCTACTGGGCGGTCACATTAATGCTGTCCACATTTGGGCCTTCCGTACCGGTAGTCACCACTTTTACCGTATTGTTGCCGACATTCATAGGAACCTGAACCGTCTTCTCCCCCCAGGAGGACCAGGCACCCGTTGCTGCAAACGCGGCATTGCTGATGACCTTGCTGCCGTTCACATACACATCCAGATTTCTTGTGCCGCTCTCCAGGGCATAGCGGAATTTCAGATTCTTGGTTCCGGCCACTGCACAGTATACACTGTTCCACTGGATTGCAGCATCCGCTGCCGCATTAAAATTAACGTAGCCGCTGCCCGTATAACCGGCATTGACTGTCTCTGCGGCCGCATTCGTCAATGTGGTGTCCGTCTCAGCCTCATAAGTAGTTCCCGAGCCGGTACCGCCCCCGCTTCCAAGTTCCGCTACAAAGGTCGTTACACTTAGCGCCGGAAGCTGGGCTGTAAAGGAACCGTTCGATAGATTGATAGATGCTCCCGCAGCAACCTTCCGGCTAGCGTCCGTGATCCATGCCGAGACACTTGAGGCCGCCCCGTTCTGCAGGACAAAATTCTGGCTGACAGCTGAATTACTTTTGTTAATCGCTACAATCACAGCTTTATTATCGCCTTTGTAGGCCGAGACATAAACATTGGTATTCGGATTCTTGGTGGCATCCACTCTGACATAACCCGGGCGGACAAACTTGGAGAACTGGGCCATGCTGTCTCCGCGCTTGCTGATCGTGCCGTCCTCATTCATCGGGCTGTATTGACGGCGGATATACCACCATACATAAGCCTGGAAATCCCCTTCCACCAGCGCGTTGTGCATATGGTATGCTACTTCAAGCCCCTCAGGCCACAGGTTGGCCGAGTTGTTGTTACTGTTCGGATAATAGACCTCGGTCATCCACAGCTCTTTGCCTGCACCCTTCTGCTTGAAGAGCGGATAAGCAAAGTTGTTCACCTGTGTGCCATACAAATGCGCTCCCAGAATATCCATATTGGCCAGCGCCTGCGAATCATTCAGAATCGGGTCGGACATATTCTTCAAGTATTGGAAGGACTCTGGAGCAATGACCCGGCAGTTAATGGAACCGGCATAATTCTTCATAAAGTTCAGGATTTCCGCAGGCGTCCACCAGGTCCAGGTCTCGGCATAGTCCGGTTCATTCTGCACAGAAATCGCATACAGGTCAACCCCGTTATTCTTCATGTACGTAACGAAATCATTCAGATGCTGGGCGTATGCGCCGTACTTGTCATACCGGAGACGCTTGGCCGAGGTATTCCCGTTATGGTTGAAGGTCTCCGTCATGCTTGCAGGAGGATTCCACGGTGAAGCGAAGACAATCGCTCCCTTGGCAACGGCCGCCTTGGCCGTGTCCAGCTCCTTAGACCAGTTATTCTTGTTATCGTCTACAGAAATTCTCAGAATGGAGAACCCAAGCTGGTTCGCCCCGTTGCCGAAGGCGGTCTCCCTCTGCGCGGCCGTCAGATCGCCGATCCAGACCGGGTGGTTGATGCCCCCGAATCCGCGAATCACTTGCTTCTGGGCGGACAGATTGACCGTTACATCGCTGGCCGCTGAAACTTTGGGCGGCGGCGGCACCATCAATACGGAGAGCATGGTTACAGATGCCAATAATGTACAGATTGATTTTTTTACCTTTGATATCATAGACTCATCTCCTCATCGTATCATTTCTGTTCTTATCAATTCTGCTTTGCTGCGAAACCCTGCTCTGATCACCTCCTGTCTGGTTGAAGCGTCAGCGGTACCTTCCACCCTGCTTGTCCATGCTTCTTGTAGCACTTGCAAGCGCTTCCTTTTCCTGTATTATATTAAATATCTGGTATTCTAGTCGTTGCACATCAGAGAGAGTATATTGCGCGGATACCAATAATCCCATTATTTCCATTTGAAGGAATGAATGCTATGGAGCAGAATATCCAGTATGTCTTCACCCCGATCCCGGAAGAAATGATCTGCTTCCACAGGTCCACCACCACGGAGCTGCTTAACCCGGCCCAGCTGTACCACCGGCATGACGCCTACGAAATCTATCTGTTCCTGAGAGGCAATACCTATATGTATGTGGAGCAGTCCTGCTACAAGCTCTCCCCCGGCGACCTGCTCCTGATCCGTCCCGGCGAGATGCACCGCTGCGTCTGTGCCGACAACCAGATGTATGAACGGATCGGGCTGAACCTGAGAAGATCTGCCCTGGAGCGGCTGTCCAGCAGGCGCACGAATCTGCTGGCCTGCTTCGACTCCGCTCCCTCCGGGCTGAATACGCTGATCCGGCTCTCCAAGGACCAGTGCAGCTTCTACTCCAGACTGGCCGACCAATTGATTCACAGCCTCCATTCGGAGGACTACGGACAGGATCTGCTGGCCGATTCGTATGCGACCCGGCTGCTTGTATTCATCAACACCCTGCAGCAGTCCTCCGCCGCCCTCCCGCATAATCTTATGCCGGAGCTGGTCCGGCAGACGATGGCTTACATCGAGGCTCATCTGCTGGACCCGATCTCCTCCGGGCAGCTGGAGCAGGAATTCCATTACAGCGGCAAATATATCAGCCGGCTCTTCAGGGAGCATACCGGTCTTACGGTCCGCTCCTATATTGTGAACAAGCGCATTTCCCTGGCCATGAGCCATCTTACAGCCGGGAAAAGCGTCGCTGCCGCCTGCGAGCTGTCCGGCTTCAGCGATTACGCCAACTTCATCAGAAGCTTCACTAAGGTGGCCGGCATGTCCCCGGGCAGATACCGGGCCAGTACGCTGCCCTGAGTGCCCGGGCATTCTTGTGAAACAAAGAAAGAGGACAACCCCCCGCTTAACCGGGAACCGTTATCCTCTTCATGTAAGTCTTCCATCCGTACCGGCGCTACTCGCTGTCAGCTTCCCAGTAATCACCCACCAGCCCTTCAATAATGCTGCCGCTGGCCCAAGGCATCAGACAGAACCAGGTGCTGGCCGGTGAACCGTCACTGTAGGTCTCGGTGACCAGCCCCTCGGAATGGCAGAATCTCTCGGACATCCAGCCCGTCAGGCCGTGATCAAATTCCCGGTCATACCGGTTGTAGGTCTGGCAGCCCCAGCCGACGGTATCCAGCATCCGCTGCCGGACGTAAGGATCATCGCGCTGCTGCAAGTAGTAATACAGCTCATCGACCACACTGCTCGACATGGGATGGATATGCGGATTGGCGGTTGAGGTCACGCTTCCCCCGCAGCTGGACCAGCCTACTGTGCTCAGCGGCGGCACCTTAACCGGAGAATTATAGGCGAATTTGAAGGTGAATTCGTAAGCAAGGGCATCTCTCATATGATCAAGATACAGCTCATCGCCTGTCAGGGCGTGCAGATATCTGACCGCCCGGATGTACGCCAGAATCCCTTCCGAGTCTACCGCTTTATCCGCATCAAGCGGTGCGCCGTAACATTCCATCCGCTTCACATAGGTTTCATAATAATGCCGCTCACTGCGCTTCAGGCTGTCCAGATGCGACCGGTTTCCGGTTAGCCAGCTATAGTAAGCTATTGCCGCCATGATCCAGGTTCCGCTGAAGGAATCATATTCAAGCCCGGCACCGGTTCTCTCGGAGAGTATCGTAGGGTATTCATCGTCCGAATTCCGGCTTCTCTCCAGCACAGGAAGAATCTTCCGCACGAAGTCCACCCACTCCTCGTGGATGACATGCTTGATCCGTTTCTCATATTCATAGGCCTTCATAATATAGAATAAGGCCTGTCCGCACAGATAAGCGGAATGTCCCGGCGTGCGCATCCCGTCAAACCACCAGCCGTGAATGCTCCATTCCCCGTCCTGATAGGCCTCATAAGGGAGACTGGAAGCCGGGTTCAGAGAGTTCCCGATGATATTCTCGATGCAGGAGAGCGCCTGCCCGCGCATCGGCTCATCCCCCAGCCGCAGGGCAGCCATCAGCATCGGAGTGGCTACACTCAGACCGTTCGTCCAGCTGGTCGAGATGATTTTATTATACCGGTACCCGCCCGTCTCCTTGTCCTCATAGACAAAGGTTGTATAGCTCCGGTCCTCAGGCAGCCATGCATATTGATAGATTGCCTTCGATAGATCGGCTACAGCGGTCCGCCTATCACTGCCGGATCTTGGTGGCTGATGATAGCGGAAATAGATGTCTTCCAGCGCAGCATTGATGCCCAGCTCCGACCCGGCCTTGTAGTCATACACATCCAGCGTGAACAACACAGACTCTGAGGCCGCCAGCTCGAAGCAGTTCTCCTCCAGCGGTGCCCGCTCCTTGACGAGATGCGATTTGATGAACAGAAGCGGAGCATTCTCATACCCCAGCGTATACCCGACCGTCCCCTTGGCAAGCGAGCAGGTGAAGCCGCCATACTGCAAGAACTCCCCCTTTAGCCCAGGCTTCCACTGGAGCTTCTCTCCCTCCTTGTATATAAAATAAGGACTGGCGCATAATCCGTACACTTTGCCCGTGTCATATACAAGCGCTGCAGGGTGTGACAGCCGGTCGCTGCGCACCATCCACCAGGAAGAAGAAGGGCGCGCGGGCTGGCCCTCCCTTAATCTCGAGAATTCGTTCGGAACATTCTGCGGAGCTTCTCCCCGGTTGCGGCCATACATAAATGCGGGAAGAAAAAAGCGCGGATCAGCCTTGGCGAACGGCAACTCCACATGAATGACGCCTGACCAAGGCGTGCTGTTCAGATTCGTGATCTGTACATGAGCCTGAAAGGGATGCTGTGCACTGCCCGCCCCGCCTGTTATCTCTACGGATGCATGTAGTCCATTCCCGTTAAGTCCGGTATATTCAGAATCTTCCTGAGCCTTGCTTCTTGCCGTTATGATCAGTTCCACTATCCTGTCCTCCAGTCTGTTGTAATACGATAAAAGGGTTGCAAATCCTATTCCTGCATGCTAGGATAATGTCATTTTAAAGTATTTCCAGAGAAGAATCATTGCGGGTTCCGCTGTTATTATTGCGCGAAATGATCCGGAGGTTACCCATGAACGAGCCCTTTGAGCTTCACTATGACCCTATCCATAAAGATTACCTCTACCTGCACAGGACAACCACCTATAATATGGGAACCTTCTATCACCGCCATGAAGCGTATGAGCTGTATTTATTTCTGCGCGGCAACGTCAAGTTCTATGTTGAGAACAGCTGCTACCACCTGCAGCGCGGAGATCTGCTTGTACTGAATCCGGAAGAAATGCATCGTTCCTTCAGCCAGGATGAATCGGAATATGAACGGATTACGATCAATCTCCAAAAATCTTATCTGCACCGCCTGTCTACTCCAGCTACTCCTCTATCCTGGTGCTTCGATTACCGCCCGAAGGGGAAGGGCAACATCGTTCGTCTGGAGGAAGCCGAGCTTCAGCAGATTCTCCGGTTGACCGGCGATCTGGAGCAGGTCCTCTCATCGGATGCGTATGGGGCAGATATCCTCGCCAACAGCATGCTTGCTCAAATATTGGTGCTGACCAACACCATGTTTCATAGAACGAGCATCGTTCCTGCGGATATCATGCCGGAGCTGGTCCGCAGGACGATGGAGTATATTGATGCCCATCTGGGGCAGGCCATCACGCTTGAGCAGCTTAGCGGTATCTTTCATTTGAACAGCACCTATATCAGCCGCCAGTTCAAACAACACACAGGCCTGACGCTGCGTTCCTACATACTGGACCGCCGGATTTCGTTAGCCAAGGCTTACCTCCGCGACGGGCTTAGCCTTACCGAGGCCTGCTATCAATCCGGCTTCAGCGATTACGCCAATTTCATCCGCAGCTTCACCAAGGTAGCCGGAGTATCCCCGGGCAGATATGCTAAGCAGGAATAAAACAGAATGTAGAATGTTCGCGGGATGTGGAGCCGGAAGGCGCAGTGTCTGCGGAAGGCGGGACTGGATCATTAGGGGGTGGGGGGCTACAGCGTCTGACTCATGACGGCGGACTTATAGAAGTGGAAATTGTACATTTAATGTGACGGTAAAGGGCTACGTGAACTAATTAGTTGGAAAAATGTAGCTTGCTCAGCCCAACTTCTGCTAAATCCATCGTATTCCAGTAATTAAGTGTACTTTTTCCAGCTGCTTCCCTCTAACCCTTGATTACGGCAAAATTAAATGCCTTTTTTCCAACTCCGTCCGCCCTTCCCTCTTGCCACGAATCATTAAGGCCCCCCAGCCGAGCCGGGGGTTGTTTAAAAAAACAAGCCTCCCATAACGGGAGGCTTGAAGGATTGGAGACTTGCAAGTTTGAAAACTTGCAGGTTTGCAAACTTGCGCTGCAACCGAAAGTTCATTTCACTTCTTATATCCAAAATCCGGTATCGCCGTCCATCTGCGGCGCAGCTCGTGGGCTGCCGCCTTGGGCTTGCGGTCACGGGTGAAGATGCCCTTCTTGTTCCCCTGTACGCGGATGATGCCCTGGCTGGTGGCAAAATCTGCGAAATTCCATACCTGCTCACCCACAAACTCCGGAAATTCATCGAAGACTTCGTGATTCGCCCGATAGAACGCTACCTGGTATTCTTCTGTGAACATGATCGGCTCCACATCATGCAGTCCGGCTACGGTGTCGGTTCCGTATTCGGTCATCATCATCGGCTTGCCGGGGCAGCGCTTGGTCCAAGCGTCCAGCTCCTGCCACAGCTTGACCTTCGCCGACTCCAGATCTCCCCCGTCCACATACCAGCCGTAATACCGGTTGAAGGCCAGCACATCGATCAGCTCAGAGATCCGGTCGTTCGCCGGAGAAGCCTCAATATGCGTCACCAGCGTTACCGGACGGTGCTGCGGATCTTCCTCCCGCATCTGCTCAATCAGCGGCTTAAAATATTCATAAGCCCCATCCTCATAGGAGGCCGGTTCGTTGGCTACATTCCACATCACTACACAGGCATGGTTCTTATCCCGGTTAATCAGCTCCCGGATCACCTGCTGGTGATGCCCGAAGGTCTGGACCTCTGCCCAGGTATCCTTCTTCGCCCCCCCTGAGAACATCACCAGGAAATTAAGGTCCAGGCCTACTGCCGGAGTCTCATTGATCACGACGAAGCCTTCATGGTCGGCCAGACGCATCACTTCCTCGGCATAAGGATAATGCGCCGTACGGAAGGAATTGGCCCCGGACCATTTCATCAGATTGAAATCCATAATATTCGCGGCTTCATCCAGACCCCGCCCATGGAACGGAGTATCCTCATGTCTCCCGTAGCCCTTGAAGTAGAAGGGCTCGCCATTGATCAGGAACTGCCCGTCCTTCACTTGGACCGTCCGCACACCGAACGGCAGCTCATAGACATCAATCAATTGCCCGGATTGCATCAGCTCAATTCTTAGGGTATACAAGTAGGCGTTCAGCGGCTGCCATAGTCTGACAGAGGGAATATCCAGTGTACTGGACCGCTCCGTCCCAGAGCAGACCGTATTCCCCTCTTCATCCCGTACAGTAACCCGGATATCGGCTTCGCCTGTAATATCCACACTATACCGGACGACCCCCTGCTCTCCCGCATAGTCAGTTACGACAGTGACATCTTGGACGAAGGTCTGCGGGGTGGAGTAGATCCGCACCGGCCGCTGAAGTCCTGCAAAGTTGAAGAAATCAAAGTTCGGCTGATTCTTCACCTTCCTCTTCCCGTCCGGCCCCTCTGTCTCCGAGTATAGGCCTACAGGCAATGTAGTGTAATCCACCACATTATGAACGGCCACCGTCAGGCGGTTGCTTCCTGCTTGAATGTAGTCATTAATCACACCCTCGAAGGGCAGGAATCCGCCGGAATGCTCCATTACAAAGCTTCCATTCATATATACCTTCGCCTTATGAGTGGCCGAGCCGAAGCGCAGCACCAGGCGTTCATTCAGAATGCCCGCCGGGAGGGTTAGCTCCCGCTCATACCAGACCCAGCCGACATGATTACGAATCTCCGGGTTCACGCCAAGATCATTGTAGGCTGAAGGTACCGCCATAGGGATCGTATCTGTCAGCTTGGAAGCGTACCAGCTCTCGTCCCATCCCCGGCCTTGATCCAGCTTGAAATTCCATACCCCGCCCAGATCATACAGACTCCGGGTTTCCGTCATTATTGGATACAGCACACGCAGCACTCCTGTCTCTTCGGTATGATCTGTTTAGGCTTTGGAATCAATAATCTTCTGGATCTTGGTCTGCGCATGCTGAATGGTATCATCGATGCTTTGACCCGACAGCATCATCTTGTCGAACTCCTCCAGCAGCACCTTCTCCAGCTCAGCATGATAAGGCACTGCTGTAGCCGCAGTAGTCGGTATGGTCTTCTCCAGAACATAGAGCAGAGACGCTTTATCGATCATTTCCGGGGTCTTGCTGCCTGCAATGATCCGGTCCACCACTTCATTCAGGTTGGCTTTTTTCCAGGACGGGATATTCTTGCCTTGCAGTACAATGCCTTCGGTAGAGAACCAGCGGATGAAGGTGTACGCCTCGTCTTTATGCTTGGACTTGCTGTAGATGCTCAGGACATCTCCGCTCACGTTCGATGACATTGGATCTTCGGCCTTCATCTTCGGCAGCGGAGCGAACACGGTCTTGAAGCTGGCCGGAATCGTCTCGGTTCCCCCGGTCTCCGGGATCAGGAAGGAGCCCGTAACAAGCATACTGGTATCCTGGTTGAAATATTGCGGTCTGTAGTTCAGCTTCTGGCTGACCACCTCGGAGTACGGGGTTGCGGAGCCTTCCTGCTCTCCCTGCAGACGCATCTCCAGTGACTTGCGCATGAACGGATTATCAATATTCGCCGTCTTTCCGTCATCGGTAGTCAGGTTCGCATTTACCGCCTGGCCGAAGGTCTGCGCCACATAGCCATATTGAATCCAGCTGTGGAAATAGGTGCCGTACCGGGTTTTATCGCCAGTCTTCTTCGTCATGGCCTTGGCATATTCCATGTACTGATCCCAGGTCCAGTCTGTAGGCAGCTTCAGTCCGGCCTCCTTCAGATGATCCTCGTTGATAATCACCAAGCCCTGGGAGGACTTGCCGGGCAGCCCATAGACCTTGCCGTCAATACTGGTATCGGCGGTGTATTCATCCTTGAAATTAATGCCGTCCTTGGTCAGATACTCATCCAGCGGCTGGATCATGCCGAGCCCCGCCCGCTGGGACAGGAAGGTCATGTTGCTGAACATAATGATATCCAGATCATCGCCGCCGGCAACGGCCAGATCAAGCTTCTTATAATATTCATTGGAATTGTTGTCTTCCGCAGAGGCGAATTCCACCTTGATGTCCGGATGCTGCTTCTCGAATTCAGCGATGACGACATCCCAGTTGTCCATTTTTTTGGCATACCAGTTGCTCAGCTTGATCGTTACCGGCGCATTGCCGTCCTTCCCGCCACCGGCAGCCGCAGGCTCCTTCTCGGCATTGCCTGCCCCTCCGCAGCCGGATACCAGCAGGGATAACAGCGGTACAGCGATGAATAGATTGCGTTTTACTTTTGACATGATTTGGCCCCCTGTAATGTAATTAGTCTAGCCTTTGACACTGCCCATCGCAACTCCCTCAATAACCTGCTTCTGGCCGATCATGAAGATGATGAGCAGCGGCAGAATGGCTGATACTGCCCCTGCCATCATTAAGGAATAATACTCCCCGCTGAAATCAGCGAATTTCCGGATGCCCAGCTGCAGGGTGAACAATGAATCGGAACGAAGGAAGATCAGCGGATTCTGGTAATCATTCCAGGTCCAGATAAAACGGAGAATCATATAGGTAGCAAGGGCTGGCTGCACCAGTGGCATGGCAATCCGCATGAAGATCGTCCAGTGGCCCGCAGCATCAATCCGCGCCGATTCAATAATTTCATCATGGATTCCAAGGAAGAACTGTCTCAGCAGGAAGGTTCCCAGCACCCCGGAGGCGGCAAGCAGCACCAGCCCGATATGGCTGTCGAACAGTCCAAGCCAGCGGTACATAATGAACTGCGGCACCAGAATGGCCTGAGTCGGAATCATGAAGGTGGCCAGGACAATCAGGAAGAGCGTATCCCGCCCTTTGAACATGATTTTGGAGAAGCCATAGGCTGCCATTGCGGAAATAATCAGGGACAGCGCTGTGGACATCAGGGTAACCTTCGTCGTGTTCCAGTAGTAGAGTGTGAACGGTACGGCTCCGGCCCATACCTGCTTGTAGTTCTCCACCGCATTCCATTGTGACGGTATCCACTCTATCGGATATTTCATGACATCCAGCTCCGGCTTGAAGGAAGCGGAGAGCATCCACAAGAACGGCATGATGAACAGGATACCCGCAGCCGCCATGAAGAGTGTGACGATAACGCGGTTAAGCTTGAGTGATCGCATGTGTTGACCTCCTAGTAATTGACCCATTTCTTTTGTCCGACCCATTGAACCAAGGTCACCAGCAGGATGAGGATCAGCAGAATAATGCCCATCGCAGAAGCGTAACCCGACTCCAGATTCACGAAGGCTACCTCATACAGATAGTAGACAATAACCGAGGTTGAGCCTGCCGGACCGCCGCCGGTCAAGACCATAATCAGATCGAACACCTTGAAGGACCCGACCACCCCTGTGATGAGCAGGAAAAAGGATGTAGGCGACAGCATCGGCAGTGTAATGCTGAAGAATTGTCTGAGCGGTGAGGCACCGTCCACATCGGCAGCTTCATACAGATCGCGTGAAATGTTCTGGAGGCCTGCCAGATAAATGACCATATTGAAGCCCAGTGAAGTCCACACCATAATGATCATGACCGAGATCAGGGCATACTTGGGATCAGCCAGCCACATCGGCGGATGCTCGAACCCGATAGATCTGAGGAATCCGTTGATCGGACCATTGTTCGGGTGATAGAGCACTCTCCAGAGCAGGGCAATCGCCACGAAGCTGGAGATGAAGGGCATGAAATAGATCACTTTGAAAAAGGTTTTGAAATACGTTGCCTTGTTGATCAGCACCGCCAGCACCAGCGCCAGGAACATCGCTACCGGAACAACGCCGATCATGATCAGGTTGTTGTAGAGCGAGCGGTGAAAGGATTCGTCCTGCATAAGCCGTGAGTAATTGTCCAACCCGACGAATTGGAACCCGTCCAGCCCGGAGACAAAGTTCCAGTTCGAGAAGCTGATCACACCGGATAGGAGAATCGGAATAATTACCAGCGTTACGGTCAGAATGAGCATGGGGGCAATGAATAAATACCCTGCAATATTGTCGTAAAAGGATTGCTTGCGCATTTTGCCTGTTCCGGGGCTGCCGGACCGCTTCGCTGTCCCCTCTTCAGTAATAACGTCCACTGTATCCACCTCTTTTTATGTTTGTAGCTTCATTATAGAAGGACCGCTTTTATTGCACATGCAACGAATTTATCTGTGGCGAAAACTTTGTATAGCATTATTTTTTCTAAATTGAAAAATTTATTGGATGAGCCGAAGCGCAGAATCAAGTACCATAAGTCTGTGAAGGCCTACTACTGGAGGGGATATTAATGAAAGATAAGCACAGGCTCAGTCAGCTCTCCTTCCGGCAAAAGCTAATTCTTACCTCGATCGCCTGCCTGGTCATTCCGGCACTGGGGATGCTCTATATTACCAATGTCTATTCCAAGCTTATTATCCGGGAGCATTCCTTGGAGAAGTCCACGCAGTCCCTGAGAATTGTCCAGTCGCAGATTGATGTGATCTTCGAAGAGATGGTGTCGGTCTCGAACTTCGTTCACTTCGACCCGGAGATCAAAACCCTGCTGGAGGATGCCAAGACCAATCCTGTGGCCGCGCGAACTCTCACCAGCCGTCTGGAGCAGGTAGCCGGAGACACCACTGATCTGCGGATAACGCTGCTGGACAAGGAAGGACATGCCTATTCCGATTATTCTTTCTATGACTATGATCCGCGGGAATTCATCAAGCAGCCCTGGTTCCAGGAGCTGGAGCAGCTCCCGCCGTATGACACCTTATTCATGGGGGCGGAAGACCATTATCTGGCCTCGCTGAAGGCCGAGCAGCCTTATATTTTCATGACCGCGCGTGCTTTACGAGAAGAAACGACCGCTGCCCCTTACGCTTACCTGATTGTCAGCCGCAGCGAGGCTGCGATCCGTGAGCGGTTCGCTTCACTCGAAGAGGATGTGTATCTGCTGGATGATGAGGAGAACATTCTGTCGAACCGGAACCAGGAGCTGATCGGTACAAGCTTTGGCAGTCTGCTGCCTGTGGATGAGCTGGTGTTCCCTGACATCGTCAAGTTCAAGGAAGAGAACCAGCTCCTCCTCTCGCTGCCGCTGAAATATGCCAAATGGCGGTTGATCAGTGTCGCACCTTATGAGCAGCTGACGGAACGGTTGAACGGAATTAACCAGACGGGCCTGATTATTCAGACGATCTTCGCGGTCAGCTTCCTGTTCGCACTGACGGTGCTGCTGCGGAGATTCACCAAGCCCGTGCTTGTGCTTGGCAAGGTAGCCCGCAGAGTGGAGGACGGGGATCTCCTGGTGCGCTCAGGCATCCGGGGAGCCGATGAAATCGGCAGCCTGGGGCACTCCTTCGATAACATGCTGGACCGGGTGCAGCTGATGCTGCAGCAGGTGGAGACGGAGCAGGAGCTCAAGCGCCAGGCGGAGATTGCGATGCTGCAGGCCCAGATCAACCCGCATTTTCTGTTCAATGTGCTCAGCTCCATCCGGCTGAAGCTGCTGATGAAGCACGATGAGGAGAATGCGGCGGTGGTCGGCTCGCTCTCCTCTATGCTGCGGGCCAGCTTCTCCAGCCGGGATGAATTCGTCTCGATTGCCAGTGAGCTTGATTTCACCAAGCAGTATATGGAGTTAATGCGGTTTACCCTGAGATATCCAACAGACTATGTAGTGCATGCGGACAAAGACTTGCTGCTGGAGACAGTGCCGAGGTTCATCCTCCAGCCCATTATTGAGAATGCTTACAAGCACGGGTTCTTGCAGGGCGGAGGGCGGGTGGTTATCACCATCGGCCGGGTTGAGTCGAGGCTGACCATTCAGATCGAGGATAACGGAACAGGAATGGAGGAGCATACGCTGGCTGCCCTGCTCCAGCATATCAGGCAGAAGGATGCGGAGATCGGCGCCTTGGCGGCTGACGGGACGCCAGTGGCAGAGTCCGTTCACGGCATCGGATTAATTAACGTCTACCAGCGGCTCAAGCTAATCTACGGAGAGCGCTTCGAGATGAACATTGAGAGCATTCACGGGGAGCGGACCACCGTACAGTTAATCATGCCCGTTAAGCAGATGGGAGCAGATATTCATGACCTATAAAGTAGTATTAGCGGACGATCATTATCCGGTATTGGAATATTTAAGCGCTTCGATTCCCTGGGACACCCTTGGTCTTGAATTGTCGGCAGCGTGCTCGGACGGCCGAGCGGCCTGGGAAGCCTGCCAGCTGCATCAGCCCGATATTCTGCTGACCGATATCGGTATGCCTGCGATGAATGGCCTTGAGTTAATCCAGAAGGCGCGCGAGCTGAATCCCCAGCTCCAGACGATTATCCTGTCCTGCCACGGGGAATTCGAATATGCCCAGCAGGCTGTGAAGCTGAACGTGGCCGAATATATTTTGAAGGAGAATATGCAGATTGATCAGGTGATTGCTGTATTGACCGAGGCGGCGGCCCGGCTGGAGGTGAAATTGAAATCCCGCAACCACTATCTCCAGATGGAGAAGCTGGTCAGCCAGAACTACGCCGCCATCCGGACGAGGTTCATCCGCAGGTTCGTGGAGCAGCCGGTCTGGGATGAAGCCGAGTGGTTCGGACAAGCCGAAACGATGGGAATCCGCCTGCACCAAGGTACCCCGTATCTGCCTGTACTGGCTGTCCCGGAGCGCTCCTATGAGCTGGAACGGCGGTTCGGCGGCGTGGTGAACCTGCAGTTCGTGATGGATAATGTGCTGCAGGAATTCCTGGAGATCGAAGGCATTATCCAGTTCGCGCTGACAGAGCGGCAATTCATCCTCTTCGTTCCCTTGCCGCATCTGCTCATCCGCAATCTCTATGAGGAGTTCCGCGATCAATTCCGGCATGTCCAAAGAATGTCGAAGCTGCATCTGCGGATGGGGATTTCCTTCTTCTACGGGGAGGCCACTCCAAGTCTGATTGAGCTCAAGAAGCAGATCCAGGCGCTGCTGGATTCCCATGCCTTACGCTTCTATACAGCCGAGGGAGCGATTATGAAGCTTGCGCCTGTGCAGACCAGCGGCGAGGACCTGTTCGTCCATTACTCGGAGATCCTTCAGCAGCTAAGAGACTGCATCCAGCAGGAGGACAGCTCGCAGATTGCGGCCAAGGTCAGGGAGCTCAAGCAGTATATCGGGGACCAGCAATATCCGGTGGAGAGCGTGAAGAGCTGGCTGCTCAAAATGGTAATGGAGCTGGAATTGAAATATGTAGTCATGCAGAACTTCGTCAATAACTTCAACAGTGAGCGGCTCCAGCGCTCGATTCAGGAGTTCGAAACGCTGGATCAGCTCATGGAATGGCTGGAGGAATTCCTGAAGGATAAAATACTCATGCTCGGCTCCATGTGGAAGCAGAATGTCCGCAAAGAAGTAGCCGAGGCCAAACGGTATGTGATGAATCATACAGGCGAGAAGGTCGGAATGGAGGAGATGGCGAAGCGACTGGGCCTGAACCCGACCCATTTCAGCCGGTTATTCCGCCTGGAGACCGGGCTGACCTTCATTGAGTACGTGACCCGGGTGAAAATGGAACAGGCCCGCGATCTCCTGAATCAGACGAACCTGACCATTGTGGAGATCGCAGAGCAGCTGGGCTATGACAACGTCAGCTATTTCATCAAGCTATTCCGCAACTTCTCCGGCATGACTCCGGCGGAATTCCGCAAGTCGATCTAGGGGACTCAGTACTTATCAATCTTGTACCAGAACAGCGGCAGCGGGAACCAGCCTGCGGGCGCAGGCACGGCCATATACCGGCTGTGCTGTGTAAGCAGAAGCGCTTGTGCCTGCTGCCTGTTAAGGACAACTGCATCCGGCATGGCTGACCGCTCGATGCTCACGCCCTCTTCGTCCACGCGCGCCGTAACCGGCTGTCCGTCCATCACTGCTGAGAACTCCCCCGGGACAATGCCTGTGGTCTTGAACTTCAGTGTAAGGTACGCCTTCAGGACGTTGGCGAAGTCCAGAATATGATACATATCCGAGTTCTCGATTACGAAGTCTTCCGCAATGCCGCCAAGAGCCTTATTCAGCGGGATGTCATATTCCGGCGCGTGCAACGTTATCTGCCCTGCGCTGCTGTAAGCCATGTAGGCCTTGATCGTCCGCAGAATACCGTCCGCGGTCTCCAGCGCGATTTCAGCGATATCATTGTCCGCTTCGTTGACAACCAGATACCCGATCAGCTTGCCCTGATCCAGCACGCCTAGGGCCTTCTGATGAAGAGAGCTGAATATAAGCGGCAATTGCTCCGGCTTACGTTCCACATAAGCCAGCCGCGAGTTGTTCATGCTGTGCGCAAATTCTGCTCCGCCTTCCATCTCGAATAACGGGCTGAAGGTGATTCCGGCCGCGTCCACCTGCCTTAAGCCATGACGCACATTGGCCTCTGCCACGGTATAGGTGAGCTTCACGCCGCCAAGCGTGAAGCCGAAATACTCATATCTCTGGCGCTGGCCGTATAATACAACCATATCGCATGTGACGCGCAGCTCTTCCAGCCACAGATTCATGAGCGCTTTCATATGGCCTTCGCCGCGTGCCCGCGGATGAACCGAGACGGTGCCCAGATAACCGGCCCGCAGCGTATGGTCCCCTATCCTGAGCATCTCCGGGAATACGGCTACCTGTGCGCGCAGCCGGCCCTGCTCGTCTACAGCCACCTTGTGCAGCGCTGAGGTATCTATACTTTTGTCATAAGCCTTGGGCATCAGGGTCTCAAAATCCAGGCGGAATGCATAGTTGGCCAAATCTATGTATGCCTCGCGCTCATGCGGAGCTGCTGTTCTGTAGTTAACCATTGTTGTCCTACCCTTCCAGTCTGTATATTCAACTGCTTCCCTGACTATATTCTAGGGGCATCCCTCATCTCCTGCTCAGGTCACTCTGATTGCTGCCGCTTGGCCGCAGCCTCATCAATCGCCTGCTGGATAGCGGCCAGAGCCTTCTCCAGGGGCTGTCCGGCCAGATATTGATTGACCCCCTCCAGAATCTTCACCTGAAGCGATTCGGTGGATACCGTGTGCGGCCAATAGAGCGTGGCGTCCTCCCTTGTCACCGCAGCAGCAATGGACGACACCGAATCACTCCGGTCTGTCGGCGCGGAGATGACGGATGGCACGGCCAGAGCGCCTGCGGCCAGCTTCTCCTGCGTGGCTCTGCCGTTCATGAACGCCACGAACTGCTTGGCCTCCTCGGGATGCTCCGTCCGCGAGCTGATCACCCGGTACGTGCCGACATTGATGTTCGGCACCGTCCGCACACTGCCCGGTACAATCATGAAGCGGATATCCTGCGCCGGATTGCGCTCCTTAATGCTGGGAATGTCCCAGGTGCCGGTAATAATCATGGCCGCTCTTCCTGTGCCGACCAGATCCTTGGCCTGCTCATGCTTGAGACTCTTCCAGTTCGGCGGCACGAACCCGCGGTCAATAATCTCCCGGTGCTTCCGGACAGCATCCACGAATACCGGATCATCGATGGTGATCTCCCCGCTCTCCAGCTTCTTGGTCCAGGCGGCGTCCGCCCCGTTATCGGACATGATCGACCCCCAGAAGAACTGGGCGGTTGACCATTCCGCATCCATCGCCACCGGAATAAGCCCCTCCTGCTTCAGCTTCACACAGAGCGCCAGGAACTCGTCCCAGGTACGCGGAACCTCAAGCCCCAGAGCATCGAACAAGGTTTTGTTATAGAGCAGCCCGTCACTGTGCATCACCTCGGGTGCGCCGTACACCCGGCCGCCGACCGTTACCGGCAGCAGAGAGTTAGGGTAGAATTCCTTGAGGAAATCCGCCCCGGTCAGGTCCAGATACATATCGCTGCGCAGGGCGCGGAATTCCTCGAACAGGCTGGGCGACCAGGTATCGAACACATCCACCCTCTCGCCGCCCAGCAGCCTGATCTTGATTCCCGCCGTATAGTTATTATTCTGAATGAAATCGGCATCAACTTGGATATGGGGATGAAGCTTCTCGAATTCGGCAATCGCATCGAAATACACTTTGCCTGCCTGCGCTGTATCCAGCAAGTAGCTGGAATACCGCAGGGTGACCGGTTCGCGGACGCCTGCCGCTCCGCCTCCGCCCGCCAGGAGGGAAGCATCGGTACGGCTCTGCGCATCACAACCGGCAATCGTCAGCAGCAGCACAGCCGCGCCGATCCCGATTCCGGGTCTCCACTTCTTCATGGCGCTTCCCCTCCCTTAGGCTTATTCTCCATTCACTTCTGTTACGCTCTGGCCCGATCCTTATATTCTGACCGATACCGCAGAGCTTCGTCAACGGACAATCAGAGCTTGCCCCCCGAGGTCGCAATCCCCTCGATGAATTGTCTCTGGAACAGGATGTAGATCAGCAGCATCGGCCAAATCGCCAGCACGGAAGCCGCCATCAGCTCCGGATAGTCCACGGCAAAGGCGCTTTGAATCTTCGCCAGTGCTGAGGAGAGGGTCGCCGCGTCCGAACTGGTGTTGACGATCATCGGCCACATCAGGTCCTTGAAGGAGAACAGAGCCGTGAATATTCCCAGCGCCACGAGGCCGGAGCGGACCAGCGGGAGCATGATTCTGGCGAACGTCTGCCCGATGTTACAGCCGTCAATTGTAGCTGCCTCCTCCAGTTCCTTGGGCAGTCCCATGAAGAATTGTCTTAACAAGAAGGTGCCGAAGGCGCTGACCAGCCCCGGGAACAGCAGGGCAAATATGGTATTGCGCATCCCCAGCGCATCTACCATGAGATACTGCGGAATGATGAATATCTGCGTTGGCACCATCATTTGAAACAATACAAGACTGAAGAAGAAATTCCGCCCCGGGAATCTCAGCCTGGCAAATGCATACGCGGCCATTGCGCTGAACAGTACGGCACACAGCACCCGCAGCGCCATCATCGCAAAGGTGTTCCAGTATAGGATCAGGAAATTATTCTGACGCCATACCTCCAGATAATTCTCCACCCGCCAGGTCTTGGGGATAAAGATAAACGGATTCATCGAGGTGGACTCCGTCACTGACTTGAACGAGGTCAGCACCATCCAGACGAACGGCAGAATCATGGCGGCTGCTCCGAGGAGCAGCACCAGGTGAGCGATCATACGGTTAAAGCGTTTACGGCTGGCCATCGTGCCGCCTCCTCTGCTACATGTAGTTGACCCATTTTTTTTGCGCCCGCATCTGGAAGAAGGTAATGATCATTATCAGCGCAAGCAGTACCATGACAATGGCTGAGCCGTAGCCCTTATTCGAGTATTTGAACGAGTTATTATAGAAGAGATACACAAGCGATACTGTATGGTCATAGGCCGGATTGCTCACATCGATCATCATATAGATGACATCGAAGACCTGCATCGCCTGAATGACCGTGGTTACCACCACAAAAAAAAGGGTGGGCGATACAAGCGGCAGGGTGATCGTGAAGAATTGGCGCACCCGGCTGGCCCCGTCGATATCCGAGGCTTCGTAGAAGTCCTTCGGGATCTCCTGAAGACCGGCAAGCAGCAGCACCATATTATAGCCGATGACACTCCAGATTCCGATCACTGCGATGGAAAAAAGGGCTACCCGGGGGTCCGTCGTCCAGTTGACGGCCGGAAGGCCCAGCTTCGCCAGCCCGTAATTAATGAGGCCGTAGTGCTGGTTGTACATCCAGCGCCACACCATGGTGACTGCCGCAGGAGCGGCGACCATCGGAATGAAATAGATGGTACGGTACAGCGAGCGGCCTGCGAGCTTGCCGTTCAGCAGGACGGCCACCAGCATCGCGATGGCTATGCTGGCAGGAACGACCAGCAAGGCATAGAGCAGGGTATTGCCGACAGCGTGCCACACCTGGGGGTCCTGAATCAGCTTGCGGTAGTTCTCCCATCCGATGTAGATATTGCCTCTGCCGAAATCTCCGCTCTTGAAGAAGCTGAGGTAAGCGGTCTGTATAATCGGAATGAAGTTGAGGACGATAAGGCCGATCATCGTTGGCGCGATAAGGAACCAGCCCCAGGACCATTCATTCCAGGTTTTGGCTCCAATTGTTCTCTTGACGGGTTGATTCATCTGCTTCCCTCTCCTGTCAAAACTGCGGCAGCACGAGGCTGCCGCAGGCATATGGCTCATGCTTATTTCTCTTCCGCCAGACTCTCATTCATCACCTTGGCTGCATTACGGGCCGCTTCCTCCACGGACACTTTACCGGAGAAGGCCGGCTTAAGCGCTTCATACGCCTTGTCTTCCCAGACTGCCGTCGTATTGGAATACGGGCGGATTACGCCATAGCTGACCATGTCAACGAATGCCTTGATATGGAAGGTCTTGTTGGAATCTACCCACTTGTCGGCCGCGCCTTTGTACGCCGAAATGGCAACGCCCAGCTCTGCCTGGCGCTCCTGGCCTGTCTTGGAGCTTAAGTATTCCACGAACTTCCACGCTTCCTCCGGATGCTTCGTCTTGGCGTCAATCGCATTGCCCAGACCGTTATAGATGGAGGCCTGTGCAGCCTTCTTGGGCAGGACGGCCACATCGAAATTCTTCGCCATGAACTCGTTCTCGGTGAAGCCGCTCAGGTTCCAGGAGCCGAAGAGGCCCATCGCCGCCTTGCCGTTCTTCAGCAGATCGGCCCGCTCGGCATCTCCGTACACCTCAGGGGACAGTCCGTCACGTACAAAGCTCACATAGAAATCAAGCGCTTCGATCGTCTTGGGGTCATCATAGCCTGACTTCTTGTCCGCTGTAATAATGGTGCCTCCGTTCTGATAGACGAAGTTGTAATATCCCTCCTGGTTGTGCATCGGTGCAAGGAAGCCGTATACCCCATCCTTGGTGAGCGCTTTCGCAGCACTGTGCAGGTCATCCCAGGTCCAGCTCTCATCCGGGTATTTCACGCCCGCCTGGTCAAACAGCGTCTTGTTGTACCACAACCCGATCGTGTCAAAATCCTTCGAAACCGCATATTGCTTGCCCTGCAGATTATAGATCTCGTTCAGGCCCTCCGGGTAATTCTCCAGCTTAACGTCTTCGCTCTTGCTTATCCGGTCCGTCAGATCAAGCAGCATACCGTTGTTCGCATAGCGGTAGATCTCATTGGAATGCATCCAGAATACATCCGGCAGTGAGCCGCCGGTGGCTCCCGCCTCCAGCATCGTCCAATAATCGGACCAGCCGGTCACCTCAATATTGACCTTGATGTCCGGGTTCTTGCTCTCGAATTCATCGGCAATGGTCCGCAGCCCCTTCTCCTGATTGGAATCCCAGATGGCGTAGGTCAGCTGGGTCTTCTCCCCGCCTGCTGCCTGGGTGGCCGCTGCCGTATCCGTTGCGCCTGCCGATGGTGAGGCCGATGTATTGCTGTTGCCGTTGCCATTGCTATTGCCGCAAGCCGTCAAGGTGACCGCCGCGAGCAAGATAGACAACACGGTTGCTAAGCTTTTTTTCTTCACTAGAATTACCCCCAACTTCCATTTAGGATGTGCAGCATCTGTTGCATCTCCCATATTAGGCGAACAGTGACGGCATCGAAATGGCTGTTTTTTACGGAACATTTCCCTTTTTTGACCATTCGGCAGGCAGACGCAACAAGCGCATCCAGAGCGGATGCACTTCTTTTACTGCGTCTGTTCTTTTTTTGACAATTGCCCTTCTAGCCCCGGTACTCCTCAGGACTCATTCCGCTCAGCTTCTTAAACAGCTTGCTGAAGTATGCGGTATTCGGGTAGCCTACGCGTTCTGCCACCTCATATACTTTGACGTTCTTGTCCCTCAGCATATGCCTCGCCTTCTCCATGCGCAGCCGGGTCAGGAAGCTGACGAAATTCTCGCCCGTCTCCTGCTTGAATACCCGGCTGAGATAGGAGGCGTTCACGTTGATCCGGTCTGCCACCGATTGCAGCGAGATATCCTCCGCATACAGCTGCATAAGGAGCTCACTCGCCTGCTCCGCATAGCTCCGGGAAGATTTGCCTTCCGACATCTGGGCCCTGCACTGCTCCAGATAACCGGCGACAGTCCGGTGCAGGCCCTCCAGGCTCTCTTCATGGAGAATGCGCTCGTATACCGTAAGCCCGGCTTCATTCGGCTCGGGCAGCGCCGGAAAGCAGGACAGAATGGCCCCAAGCAGCCGGATATAGACCGAACGCGCCGCCTGCTTCGTGCAGCCCTCCCGCAGCAGGGTATCCTTCAGGCTGTTCAGGAAGGCCATCGCCCCTTCGCTTCCGCTCTCTGTATCCTGCCTGAATTGTCGCATGGCCGGCCTGTCGATGAACACCCGCTCGCCGCTTCTCTGCCGGCTCCTGGCTTTATCGTAGAAGGCAAGGCCGCTCCCGCTCTCGAAGAACAGCGCATCAAGCGCCATATCTGCCTCCTGATACCCGCGCTTCAGCCCGTCATAGCCGGACGCGGGGCCGCTGACGCCAATCGACAGGGTTAGCTTCAGGAAATCCTTCATCGCCGCCTGAATCTTGGCGGCCGCGCGTTCCATCTCCGCGCGGACAATCCGCCCCTCCGGTCCCAGGTCCAGCAGCAGCACATATTCCGCAGAGTTCATCACAATGATCTCCTTCGCCCGCTTGCGCGGGAGGATCTCTTCGAGAATATTGAAGACTGAATAGCGCAGCAGCTTCTCGTCCTGCTCCACATACTTGCGCCGCAGCTGTTCGAAATGATTAATCCGCAGCTTCATGAGCACCATCGGCCCGTCCGGCAGGCGGATATGCAGCGCCTCCCGGCGGGCCAGCACCTCCCCGGCTCCCTTGAAGCCGCTGATCAGCTCCTTGAAGAGTGTCTCCTTCAAATATCCGATGCTCTCCTTGTAAGAGCCCGGCGGCATTTCTCCGGAGCCTGCGCGGGGGATACGGGCCGCCCGCTTTCTTACAATGTCCAGCACCCGCAGCAGCTGAGACGGCTTCATATCGCTTTTAATCAGATAGTCTGTTGCTCCCAGCCTGAGCGCTTCCTGCGCATATTGGAATTCCTCCAGACAGCTGAGGATCACGAATTGCCCCTCCATGTTCATCTCCCGGGCCTCGCGGATCAGCTCCAGGCCATCCATTACCGGCATCTTGATATCTGTAATAATCAGGTCAGGCTTGTGCGTTCCGGCCAGTTCCAGCGCCTCCCGCCCGTTCGCCGCTTCACCGAGAATGGTAAAGCCCTCATCCTCCCACTGAATGATCGACTTCAGACCGATGCGCATCAGCAGCTCATCATCCACGATAATTACACCCAGCATATTCAACCTGCCCCCTTCCTGTCCCGAACGGGAATTCTGATCACGAACACTGCACCCTGACCCGGGCTGCTCTCGAACGATACACCGTATGGCTCGCCATACAACCGGCGTACACGCTGATGCACATTAATAATGCCGATGCCGCCGCTGTCCCCGGCGCCGCCCAGCCTGCTGCGCAGCTTCTCTGCTGCCTCCCCGCTCATGCCTGCACCGTTGTCTCTGACGCTGATCGTCAGCTCGGCAGAACCGGCGCGCCGGACCTCAATGGACAGCAGACCGTCCTCCTGGTCGGCAATCCCGTGGAAGATCGCATTCTCGACCAGCGGCTGAATGCTGAGCTTCGGAATTTCCTGCTCCGCAAGTGTCTCCTCCACCTCAGAATGGAATTCGATCCGGTTGAAATAACGCACCTTCTGAATGACGATATAATGCCCGATATGTTCCAGCTCCTCGCGGATCGGCACCAGCCTGCTATCCGTCTTGGCGGTATAGCGCAGCATAGAGATCAGCGCTTCGGTCATCTCTACGATTTTGTCCGACTGCTGCATGGTGGCGATCCACTTAACCGAATTCAACGTATTGTAGAGAAAATGGGGGCTGATCTGCGCCTGCAACGCCCGGATCTCGGCCTCGACCTTCTGCTCCTGCTCCACGTAGATCCGCTCCACCAGCTGCTTGAGTTCAGCCGACATCTGCTCGAACCTGCTGGCCATTACCCCAATCTCGTCATTGGACCGGACTACAGGCAGGTTGTCGAATTTGCCCTGCTCCACCAGCGTCATGTTGCGGATCAGCTGCTTAATGGGCCGGGTAATCAGGTTCGACATATACACGGAGCTGATCAGGGCGAACCCAACCAGCACCACAACGACCGTCCACAGGTTCCGCTTCAAGATGTCGCTCTCGACCGCCAGCTCTCCAACCGGCATATACATATACGTCTTCCAGTCATGCACCTCGAACGGCGCTTGGATCAGGATATAGTCCTGGCCCGATACACGGACAATCTGCCGGTCAAGGCCGGAAGCAAGCACCCCTTCACGGACCGGAAACTGCGACCTAAACGGCTGGCCGATCAGGCTGTAATTATTATTGAAAATAATCCGGTCCTGGTCATCCGCAACCGTGAATGCGGAGCGGTTCCCGGCCTGCATCCGTTTGTTCAGCCGGTCGATGAAATCAATATCCACGCTCACAACCATGACACCGAGCAGCTTGCCGTTCTCCATATCGAATATTTTGCGCAGATTATAAATGGCCCAGTTGTCGTCTCTCTTGGTCTGCAGATCCAGCCTGGTCGGCAAATCGCGCGTAATATCGTCTGAGCGCAGGAAATCGTTGAACCACGCCTCATTCCGGGGATGGTAGGTGTAATCAATGGGCTTGTTCGGAGCGATATACAGGTCGCTGCCTTTATTCAAATTGTATACGTATATGGAGATGGCGCGGTCCTTCATGGTGATGTAATTCATCAGCAGCTGCGTAGCCTGCAGCTCGTTCGTGACGGAGCTGTCATGCAAATAGTTCTGGACCGGATAATTCTCCTGGGAGACGGCGGAGATATAGCTGTTGATCCCGTAGCTGGAGATGAGGGAGATCTGCTTCGTATCCTCAAGGAACTCTTCAATACGGATGTTCGACTGCCTCGTAATATCGGCCAGCAGATCCGTGTATTTGCGCTCCAGCATCTGCTGGGAGGAGATATAGGAATTAATGAACATGATAATGACCGGAATCAGGATAGCCAGCAGGAAAAAGAACATCATTTTGTTCTTCACGCTCACAAAGCGGCGGGTCTGGGCCAAGTTATGCTTCAAAGGATAACCTCCGGTGGCAGAGATGATGGAACACCTGATAGAATACTTCTAATGATAGACTCCCGGCGGCTTTCTTACTACCCTGACCGGCATGTCTTTTTTTTACTCTTTTTTCTCTCTTTTTTACCTGTGTCGGCCATAGGGCTGCCCGGCCGGCGGCTTCCGGCAGCTTCTGCCGAAGCTTCCCGGGTTCCTGATTCAGGGCGGCTGCACAGACACGTAAAGAAAGGAACAAAAACAGTAAAAATGCTTGATTTTATAGTAAGGGTCATTATCTTAACATTCTCGGTGAAGCGAAACAGCGATGACAGGGAGGTTGCGGTGCCTATGCGAAGATAACAGAGATATGCGAATAGAGCATTGTTCCAAGTGCGGGGGACCATTCACGGCATAACGTGCAGACGATCATCACCGGAAGGACATAAGGACATTAAGCTAAGGCATTCCCAAAAAACAAAAGAGGTGAATATTTATTGAGGTTATATCTTAAGCGTTCACTGATATCCATACTGGCAATCCTGACTCTCCTGCCCTCCAGTTTAGCAAGCGCTTCCACGACACCGCTGACAGACCCGGTTCCGGCGGCGGCTTCTGCATGGGTGACTGATCCGGTGATAGTGACCGATCCGGTTACGGCACCTGATTCCGATGAAGTGCCTGCTTCCCCGGCTGAGCCGGATACTGCTGCGGTGGCGGATGCTGCTGTAGTGCCAGAGGCTGCTTCTGTCCAGGAGACTGCACCGGAACAGCTACAGATGAAGACCGCCGCTGAGCCGGCCCCGCTGTTCCAGTGGAGCTTCCGCCCCGGGCAGGTGCTTGACCGCACCTCGGTGGTGAACAGCGTCTACCCCGATGCGGCCGCTGAGCGCGCCGAGCTCAAGGGAGTAGCTTCCATTGTCTATGATGACCAGCGCGGAGACGTCCTCTCCTTGCCCGGCGGCGGGAACGGCACCGCCTGGCTGAAGCTGCCCGATCAGCTCTACAGCGGGATCAAGGATGAGCTGTCCATCTCCTTCTGGGCCAACATTGACTCTTCGTCTAACGCTTATACCCGTCTGCTGTCCTCCACAATTGCCGGGAAGGGTCTGACGAATGCCGGGGTAAGCGGCTGGCAGGACTCCGAGTTCATTGTCATCGCCGGGGACGGCACGTTCAGCAACCGGATCTATACCGGCACGAATCCAAGCCAGATTGCCAGCTACAAAGGCGATATCGTCTGGAACCGCAACCCGGCCAAGGGCAAGTGGCAGCAGGTGACCGTCACCATGACCAGCAGCGGAGCCTACGAGATCTATCTGAACGGCGTCCCGGTCGGGATCAAGGGCCTGGATCAGGACAAGAGCTCACCGGGTGCGACGATGGCTTCCGTGCTGCAGCATTTTTTCACGCGTGATTATCTGGATGCCTTGAAATTCAATGATTTCGGCAGATCGCTCTATACTTCGGATGGAGATATCAAGGGGAAATTTGATGATCTGCGGATTTACAATGTCCGGTTAGATGCGGGTCAGGTAAGTGCGCTCTATACAGCGACCAAGCATGAAGAGGTGAATACGGCCACTCCGGCCAAAATCTCTGTCGATCTCGCTGACCGCTCACTCGGACCTGTCTTTCACGGATCTTCCGGCGCACTGTATGCGATCAGCGAGCCGAATGTGCCGGATATCAATACGCTGATCCCGATCAAGCCCTCACATATCTCGCAAAAGCCGCCGAACGGCATCCAGCATCCGACCGGTGACGCACTGCGGGTATCGGATTATTTCTTCGAGGCCGGCGGGGAAGCGGTTAATATCGTGATGCAGGATTATTATCAGCACTGGTATTATCCGTCCAGAACGGCTGATGAATATATCCAGGAAGCCGTCATTCCAATTACAACGGCAGTCAAAGCGTATAAGCAGCAATGGGCGGCGGCGAATCCGGGCAAGAACGCGGATGCAAGGTTCATCTATATTCCGTTCAATGAGCCTGAGCAGAACAATACCCGTTATCCACAGCTGCTGTCCGACAGCCAGACAGGCAAGAACTCAAGAGCCGTATTCAACAGCGACTGGCTGGCGGTAACGAAGAAAATCAAGGAGATTGACCCCGGTGCCGTAATTTCCGGCGTGAATCTGACCCAGTACGGGGCCAAGGTCTTCGAGGATTTCATTCCCTTCTGTGTGGAGAATGACTGTCTGCCGGATATCATCAGCTGGCATATGCTGTGGGACAAAGCCTTCAACCAGGCCCCCTCGAACGTAGCCACCTTCCGCACGGTGGAAGCGGGGTCCTTACAGCGCTATAAAGAGCTGTATCCGGACCGGAAGGTTCCCTTCCCGATCAAGGTGGATATCAATGAATATGCCGCTACCTCAGAGATTGCCGTAGGCGGCTCGCTGATTCATTACATCGCACGGTATGATGAGCTGAAAATGAACAGCATGCTGCCGTATTGGAACACGGCCAACTCCTACGGGTCCCTGCTCGCCGGGCAGAATGAGCCGAACGGGGCATGGTGGCTCTACAAATGGTATGCCGACATGATGGGCGGCGATATGGCCAAGATCAATGTGATCAACGCCAGACATGAGGATGATGCTTTCGGCCCCGGCTTGTACGGGCTATCCTCGATTCAAGACAACAAGAAGCAGGTCAGTATCGCCTTCGGAGGCACACAGGGTGACGGCCAGATCGTGTTCAACCACGTGACCGGCAGTGCAGACAGCCCTTCCTTCCTGACAGAGGCAGAAGAGGTGCATGTCACTGTATGGCACGCGGGATATACGGGCTTGACCGGATTTCTCGTAGAGCCTACCCAGATTCTGGACCGCAATCTTCCGGTCAAGAACGGCTCGGTGACGCTGGATGTCAACCTGAACGATTACACCTCGGCGTATTATGCAGTCATTACCCCGGCTGTAGATCATACTCCGCAGGAGACATTCTACAAGCGCTTCGAGGCCGAGAATGCGCAGGTGCGGACGAATGTGACTATAGCGGACCACTATCCGCGCAAAAGCACCGGACGTTCTGCATCGAACGGCCAGTACGTTCAGGGCATCAAGGCGGCAGACAGCCTGGTGAAATGGACGGAGGTTACTCTTCCGGCGGACGGGAATTACCGTCTGGATCTGATTGGCGGCAACGGCGCAACATCAAGCCTGCGCAATCAGTCCAATACCGGCAATGCGAATCAGCGCGTCAATTCCGAGTGGTTCATCAAGATAGATGATCACCCGGCAACAAAAGTGATTCTGCGTGCAGACTACAGCATGGAGCTGCTTGGAGGCAATACGATCTTTGCCGACCTGACGCAAGGGACACATGCCATCGGCATCAGCAAGTACAACCCGGATACGGGAGAAGCAGGCCAGGGCGAATCTACCCTGGATGCCATGGAGCTGACGTATAACGGGGTGCCGGGCGCACTCCCGGCTTATCGTGTACAGGCGGAATTCGCTGACTATGATCCTGCGCTGGGATTATCCAGAGAGAGCAGCCTGGAAGGCTTCGAGGGTGCCGGATATGTGACCGGCTACGGCAGCAGCCAGGAGGCCAATACCCGGTTCGTAGTCAGTGTGCAGGAAGACGGTATGTATGAGCTGACCGCACGCTATGCCTCTGCGGGCAGCGGCAAGCTGCAGCTTGCCCATGACCGCAAGCCTCTGGTCGACCTTCCCGTTGTCAATACTAACGGGCTGTGGCAGGATGCCAAGGCTCCGGTCTTCCTGCGCAAAGGCATTAACCTAATCGATGTACGGTCCAGTGCAGCGCTTAGTCTGGATTACATTAATGCAGCCTATGCAGGCAAGACTCCTGTATATTCTCTGGAGGCTGAGGCGGCAACAGTGGTTGGATCGCCTGCCGGTTCCGAGCTGCCTCTCATCCGGGAGGATGCATTCGCCAAATACGCCTCCGGCGGCAAATATGTGAACGGCATTACCTCCTTCGACGGAGCAGAGCGCTATCTGGAGCTTGGGAACATCACCGTGCCTAAGGCAGGAACCTACAAGCTGGTGGTCACTTATGCCAATGGTGAAAGCGCGGGAACCCATGCCTACAACAATGATGTCGTTGAACGCTATGCGCAGGTAAGTGTCAACGGCGGCGAACCGCAGACTGTCTACTTCAAGAACACCATCTCCTGGCAGCAGTTCGCCACACAGACACTGGAGGTGGAGCTTGCGGCAGGCGTCAATACGATCCGCTTCTCCAACAACAATACGTACAACGGCGGCTCGAATCCTTACGGCGGCAACGGCGCGCAGGGCTTCACACCTTACACAGCAGTGCCGCGCCAGTACACACCGGCGTTCGACCGGTTCGATCTGTATGCACGGCATACGCTTGTGATTGACGGCGGCGGCGAGACTGGCGGTGGCGAGACTGGCGGCGGTGAGACCGGTGGCGGTGAGACCGGTGGTGGCGAGACTGGCGGTGGCAATAACGGCGGCGGCGAAACTGGCGGCGGCAATAACGGCGGCGGCGAGACTGGCGGCGGTAACAACGGCGGCGGCGAAACTGGCGGCGGCAATAACGGCGGCGGCGAGACTGGCGGCGGTAACAACGGCGGCGGTGAGACTGGCGGCGGTAACAACGGCGGCGCTGGCACTACCGTTGGTTCGGTCACTCCTGTTAAGCCGGAAACTCCAAGCGGCAGCAGCCATTTGACCGTTGAAGCAGAGGTTACAGGGGCTACAGCAACAGCCACATTGGATGCCCAGAAGGTAAAAGCGGCGGAACAGATCACCGTCTCGTCTCCGCTCGGCACCTTCCATTTCCCTGTACAAGCGGTGGATACCGCTGCTTGGGGACAGCAATTGGGAACCGAAGACTGGAAGCTTAAGGTCACTATGACTGTCCTGCCGGAAGAGCGGCAGCAAGAGATCCTTCAGGCTGTCCTGGCAGCCAAGGGCAAACTAATCAGCCAAGCCATAGAATACACGGTAACCGCTGAAGCCAATGGACGTTCGATGGAGATCCCGGGGTTCAAGGGCAGCTATTCCCGGGGCACCCTGCAGCTCGACAGTCCGGCAGACAGCCGTAATACGACCGTAGTCCGGATCGAGAAGAACGGAAGCCTCACCTTCGTTCCGGCTGTCTTCAACGGCACCGGTGTAACCTTCTACAGTCCAAGTAACGGTACGTTTGCGGTAATTTCAAACAGCAAGACATTCGAGGATATCAAGGGGCACTGGGCTCAGACATCCGTCGATAAGCTGGCCTCGAAGTACATCCTGACCGGCTTAACGGACAGCCAATTCGCACCGAACGCAACCACAACCCGCGCGGAATTCGCAGCGATGATGGTTCGTTCGCTGGGCTACTCCTCCTACGGTTCGGCAGATGTTGCGTTCAAGGATATCCCCTCCGGCGCGTGGTACACCGGAAGCGTTGCGACAGCTGCAGAGCTGGGTCTGGTGCGGGGCGGAACGGACAATCAGTTCCGGCCGAACGACATCATTACCCGCCAGGAGATGACCGTTATTCTGGTTAAGGCGATGGCCCTTGCAGGCTCGCCGCTCTCAGCTTCCGAGGTGCAGCCCGCAGCCTTCAAGGATGCCGACAGGATTGCGGGCTGGGCACAGCAGGATGTAGCCAAGGCGGTTCAGGCCGGCCTGATCACCGGTACACCTGCCGGGCAATTCCAGCCGGGGCAATCCGCAACCCGTGCGGAAGCGGCGACCGTCATCCTCCGCTTGCTGGTGCAAGCGAAATTAATGAACTAACTCCCGGGGATATGGCTTCCTTCATCCCTCTAAATAAAAACAATAGCGGCAGAACGAGACGGTTATCCGTCTTGTTCTGCCGCTGTTTTTTTTATACTTAAGGTTCGTGCTGCTACATGTGCCGCCTGCGCTGTTCCGGCTCCATCCACTCCGGAGTCCAGGTTTGTTCTTTATCATCGACCCGCTTGCCTGGCGGAACAATACCATCAATCGCATCCAGCACCTCTGTGCTGAGCCTGATCCCCGCACCGGAGATATAGGCATTTAATTGCTCCAAGGTCCGTGGCCCCCATATAGTGGAGGTGACGGCCGGATGACTTTGTGTAAAAGCGATGGCCATATCCGCCAGTGAGATCCCGGATTCATTGGCCAACTGCTGCAATTGGGCAATGATCTTGAATTTGTTTTCATTGTCGGCCAGTTCAGGGTCCAGTGTATCCATATACCCTTTCAATACGGAAGCGCGTGTGCCGCTTTGTGCGGGTTGGCCCGGGGTGTATTTCCCGGTTAGCAAGCCCCCGGATAAGGGACTATACACAAATAGAGACAACTGATATTGCTTGGCGATTCCGGCAAGTTCAAATTCCATGCGCCGGTTAATCATCGAATAGGGTGTCTGTTCACTTACAAACCGCTGAATATGATACCGGTCACTAATCGCCTGTCCATGCACAAGCTGCCCGCCGAGGTGATTGGAGGTACCGATATGATGGATTTTCCCCTCCTTCACCAAATCGTTCAAGGTAAGCAGAATTTCTTCATAGCCCATCCATTCCAGCGGAAGATGAAGCTGATAAATGTCTATATAATCAGTTTGCAGGCGTAACAGACTTTGCTCGACAGCCGTCCTGATCCAGCGGCGTGACCCGCCGTTCTGATTTATTTTCTCAGGAGACTCCGCACCAAATTTAGTGGCCAGGAGAACATCCTGCCGTCGGTGCTTAATCGCTTGGCCTATGACACGCTCCGATTCTCCCTTTCCGTAAATATTAGAAGTATCCACTACATTAATCCCGAAATCCAAAGCCTTATCTATGATTTGCCGACTCTCCGCTTCACTAGTCCGGGTTCCAAAGGCAGACCCGCCAAGCGCAAAGCTGCTGACTTTTGTGCCGGTTTTTCCAAGATAACGATATTCCATGTTACTCCTCCTAATCAGGTTCCTGCCATGGCAATGATAATGAACTTGTGTTGATTTCAGCTGTAGGACCCATTATACTCAGGCATAATTAGAGGATCAATGAACATTACAGGCAAAATGTATATTAATAGATACAATGCCAATAGTGTTGATAAAATAATGGTTATCCGTACAAAGGAGCTCCGTCCATGATTGAACACAGTACAGACATGAGAGCCGTCCGCAGCCGTACCCTAATGGAGAACGCCTTATTGTCTATCTTGGAGAAGGAAGGAATTAAAGGACTGAAGGTCAAGAATCTTTGTGAAAAGGCTGGGATTAACCGGGGCACCTTCTATTTGCATTATACAGATATTTTTCATCTGATTGAGGAGACATCATTCTTCCAAGGATTATTAGAGGTATTTGCGCCCATCCAGATGCAAGAGTTAATGGACTATCCTGATCCGCAAGGAGCTTTCCCTCCGATCACTAAGGCCTTGCAATATATGCAACAGCATGCCAGTTTTTTCAAGGCATTATTTCATCCGGAAGCTCCGGCAGAGATCAAAGAACGGCTCCGGTATCTGACGGGTACACGCTTATACGAGAATCTTAAGCAACAGCAACCGGAGATGGATCAAGAAAGCCGCCTGTTTACTGAATATGCCATCGCTTATTTGGGTAACGCACAATTTGGGCTTATCCATCACTGGTTTATGAGCGACCGTGCCATGCCTCCCGAAGATATAGCCAGAATGTTAACCGTATATATACGCAATACCCCTTGTCTTGATCACACCATCCCGCAAAAGTAAAACAGAGCAGCGAATCTCCATCCATGGAGACCGCTGCTCTGGCTTGCCAGTAACGTTAACGGAACAGCACACATTTGCCGGATTCCCGGAAATATTTGATCAGCTTCTCAATCGGCTCGCGTCCGCAGTTCAGCTGGACGCCGAGGCAGTCGATGCACAGAAAATCCCGAGCATTGCGCGTGACCAGCTTCAGGTAAATTGCCACATCATCCGTCATCAGGGGGACCCCGCATTGTCTGCAGGTTCTGTTCATGCTCATACGCTTCTCTTCTTTCTTGTCTCTATACCAGTTTCGCCCGCACGATCAGACAATCATGGGCTGCAACAACCGGAGCAAATCTTTCTCTGAACACCCCAAGCTCCTTATGCTCCCAGCAGTCATACAGGGACAGCGATTTGCCGGAGGCATACGGAAGTCCGAAATCCCAGAATTGCAGCGACATCTCTCTCTGGCCATCGCTCAGGTTGAAGAACCCGATGGCCAGGTCACCGTCTGCTAATACTTTTACCAGCATGAACACTTCATTGGTATGGAACCACTGCGGCTCCGGCTTAATGCGGTAAGCTCCGCGGCCCTCGATATCCTGGTTGATAGCGATCAGATCCGGGTTCAGCAGAATGTTCTTGGTTGCCTCATTGGCTTTGCGGATATCACTGCCAATCATCAGCGGAGAACCCATCAGGCTCCACAGCGAGAAGTGTGTCTTGTATTCCACATCCGTGCAGCCGCCGATCTGACTGCCGATGAAGTCGCTGTTGCTGCCCCCGTACATGCCCACGACAAGCATATCCAGATCATTATGGCAGTAAGCTCCGGTGTAGGCGGCTTTATCGAGCTGCGACAGCGCGAGCGTCTTGATCGATTCCCAGCTGTCCTGGATATCGCCGGTGGAACGGTACATATGCGCGCCGGATTCACGAATCCACTGGTACACATTATCCTCACCCCAGTTACACGCGGAGAAAAGAATATCTCTTCCGCAGTTTTTGAGAGCAAGACTCATCCGCTTGTACAGCAGCTCCCCCGACATATGTCTGGGCTTGAAGCAGTAATCATACTTCAGGAAGTCTACGCCCCATTCCGCCAGCGACGCCGCATCCTGGAATTCATGCTCGAAGCTGCCCGGATACCCGGCGCACGTATGCGTTCCCACACAAGAGTACATCCCGAACTTCAGTCCCTTGGAGTGAATGTAGTCTGCAACCGCCTTCATTCCGTTCGGGAATTTGACCGGGTCTGCCACCAGCTTGCCATCCTTGTCCCGTTCCTTCAGACTCCAGCAGTCGTCAATGACAATATAATCATAGCCCGCATCCTTATAACCATCCGCCACCAGTGTATCGGCCGCTTCCCGGATCAGTTGCTCGTTGATATCCCAGGTAAAAGTGTTCCACGAATTCCATCCCATCGGCGGCGTTAAGCCAAGCTGTTGCTGTTTGTCCATAATCTGTACTCATCCTTTCGCATTATGACAGGAGTTGAACCCTGGGCAAATGCTGTATTATTTATGTATTTAATCACATAAACCCTTTATAATACATAGCTTAACGTTGCTTTCGTATGGAGTTATGTTGCTTTTCTTATATAAGGAGCGAGAGAGTCGAAGATGTAAAGAGCTTGGTTTGTTGTATGCGGATTGTGATGCTTGTGGGCGCATATGCAGCAACTTCGACGGGAGTGGGCGGGTAGACTGGTTGAAAAATCACACCTTCTCTGGCCCTGCCGCAAGCAAAACTACTTGGTCATCTTCTCTCTCCCGCACACTCAAAAAAGCCCCCTTCACCCCGCGCGGCAATCCGGTACTGTCCCGGACCGCCTGCAGATGGAGAAGGGGTCTCTTACCATAAAGCTCTAATTCACCTGAACCAGCTTCCATTGCTGGTGGAGATCGCCGCGGTAGAGGTTCTGCTGGAGCTTCGCGCCGTCTGCGGTAGAGGCTCCTGTGACTTCGACTGCCTTGTTGCTGTTCACGTTAAGGATGCTCCAGTAGCCGTTGCTCAGCTTGATGAGCCGGAACTGCTGGGCGGTGTTGTTCAAATCCTGCATCAGCTGGATGGCTTCGCTGTTATTCTTCGTGCCGTTCCGCACATCCATCACCTTGTTGTCGGAGGAGTTCACGCTGCGCAGCCGGTAAATATTATTGTACGTGCCCATATCGGTAGCCGTCCATTGCTGGGCCAACGCGGTGTTCTCCGGCCACTGCTGGAGCTGAAGGGAGTTCGTATTCTGCCCGTTCGGCACATCAATCGCTTTGCCTGACGCCCGGTTGATCAGCTTATACTTCGCATTGTTGGTGACTCCGTTCCACACCCCGTTCCAGGGGTTGAACTGTGCCCGCTCGTAGTACCATTCGAAGATAAAGCGCGCCATACCATCCCGGGTAGCATTGCCGTCATAGAGCAGCCCGCCGTCCGGATCGGCGAAGGAGCTTTTCGGACCGGGGTTCAGCAGGAAGCCGTTCATATGGACGGCAATACTGACATTGCCGGCGGCAGTGAAGATGGCTTTGGTATTCTTGCCGAAGCCTGCGTTCGTACCGTTGAACAGATCCCAGTACGAGGAGTCGCCCGGCTGATTTTTGAACCAGGTGGTTTCGGTAATATTGATCGGGTACTTGTCGGCAGCAGGCTTGATGCTGGTATCCCAGATCTGCTGAAGCGAGTTGTAATTGTCATAAGCGCCGTAGCCCGGATACCAGTGTACGGCATAGCCGTAATTGTTAAGCGGGTCGGTCAGCGGATTGGACGCCGTCAGCTGATAATGCTGATCCCAGCCGAGTCCCGAAGCCCAGATCACATTGTCCGCGCCTTTGCTGCGGATGGTCGAGATCATCGAGTTCTGGAAGTTCTTCAGCGAATTCCAGAACGCCGCGAAGTTAGGCTGGGAGGGATTGCCGCCCCATTGCCCGTTCACATCGCTCAGCACCGGCTCGTTGACCAGCTCGAACATGACATTATCCGCGCTTTTGAGGCCAGGCTGGGAGGCCAGGTAGCCCCAGATCTGATTGAACTTGTCCAGATTGGCCTGGGTGGTCGCCTTGTTGTCCAGCAGGGTGAAGTCCAGGCCCAGCGTGACATACAGCCCCTTCGTCTTCGCATACTCTACATAGGGAATGATCAGATTCTGGGTGGCTGCCTGAAGGCCCGCGAAGTTATACGTTCCTGCTGCGACGTCACCCATATCCTCCCGGTCAATGAACAGGCGGACCTGATTCGAGTACCAGCCATGGTTGTTGCCGTATTTGCCGGAGGTGCTGGTGAAGGTATCGGTGATCTCCTTCAGGTACTCCAGAGTGGCCTTATGCCGGTTCCCGCCGTTGCGGTTCAGGTAATAATTGCTGTTCTGATACGTCCAGTAAGCCCCGGTAGGCTGATGCCAGCCGCTGAGCAGCACAGGCTGTCCGCTGCCGTTCACCAGCTGATTGCCGCTGACATGGAGCTTAGGAACAGGCGACCCCTCCCAAGCGTTTGCAGTACCGCCGCCGGACTGCATCGGCGTCAGCAGCAGCGCCAGCATCACCAGCAGCTTCATGGACCAGCTCAACTTTCTTATTCTCACAGATACCCATCTCCTTCTCATTTCGTGGAATCGGCCGAGGCCGTCTTAATGAAAGCGAATACATCTGAATTGTACTCTGCGGGGAGACAGGCGGAAACCTGTGTGATTATAGTTGATAGACTTACAGATTATAGATTAACATGCACAGACTCCCTGTATTCCTGGGGGGTCATTCCCGTCATTTTTTTGAAGAACCGGGTGAAGGAATGGTGGGCCTCATAGCCGACATAGAGCGCCACATCGCGGATCTTGAGCGCTTCATTGCCCAGCAGCTCCTTCGCCTTGACCGCCCGGCACTGGTCGATGTACTCTGACAGGTTAATGCCCTGCTCCTGCTTGAAGAAGCGGGACAGGTATGACGGGTTGAAATAATGCAGCTCGGCCAGCCGCACCAGAGAGAGGTCCTCGCCCAAATGGCTGTGGATATACTCGCAGATCCGCTCAATGACCTCCGAGGAGCGCTCCTTCTCGGCTGTGCTTCTCAGCTCGAACAGGTCTGCGGCCAGCCTCTCCAGATAATAGATGCCCTCCCCCAGAGAGGCATGCTCGTCCAGGCGCATTAGCTTGCCGTATTCATTGACCAGGCTGTACAGCTCCGAGCGGTTCATATGAGACAGCAGCACAAGAGCAACAGTATAATACAGCTCGGCGGCCTCTTCCACGGAGACCCCCGAATGAATGCCTTCCCTGATCTCCTCCAGCGTCTCCGAGAACCGCTCCCGCCGTCCGGCATCCAGATGAGCCGCCAGATTCTCCACCCGCTGGTGGAGACGCATCCCCGTCTCACGGACGACGTCAGCCTCCGGCGGACCGCTGCGGTCAATCTGCACCATGGAGATGCCGTCCCCGATCTTCATTTGCTGCAGCCGGTGGAGCCGCTCGTATTGGCGGCCGATCTCCGCCCAGGCACAGGCTGAGCCGCTGACCGTAAAAGCAACCGACAGGCCCAGCGTCTGCCGGCAGGAATCCTGGATCATCTCCAGCGTTCCCTCCAGATACCGCGCGAAATTCCCGCCGAAGGCTGCCCCGGCATTATCCAGTGGCTGCAGCAGCCACAAGAGATCCCCGTGCCGGTCAAGCACCCAGGCATGCCGGGTCATTTCCGCCAGATGGGAATTCCAGATCAGGCGGGAGGAGGTCAGCAGCTCGCGACGGTCCATATAAGAGATGCCCTCCGGGTATGTCGGCCGTCCAAGAACGAGCATGACCGGGGATTCAGCCTGAAGGGTGATCCCCAGCTTGCTGAAATCTGCACGTAACATATCCGTATCCGCACACAAGGCCTGGCTGTCCTGAAGCAGATGGCGGAGATAATCGCCCTGCGCCGCTGTCTCCATGGAATCACGCTGCTCCCTGGACTGCTCCAGCAGCTCGCTCAGCTGGTTGCCCTGCTCAATCTCCAGCAGCACCTCCTGCACCGTCTCAATAATCTTGTCGAAGCCCTCGGTCTTCAGCAGATAACGCGCCCCGGGAAGCTGCAGCGCACTATAGGCGTAATCGAATTCGCTGTAGCCGGTCAGGAACACAATCCGCGACCGGGGCCAGAACTCCCGGATCTGCTCAGACATCTCAAGTCCGCTCATCCCGGGCATGCGGATATCGGTCAGCACAATATCGATCCGGGTGCGCGAGAGCCACTCCAGAGCCGCTTTGGCCGAATAGACCTTGTAGACATCAAGCTTGTCTGGAAGCAGCTGGTTGAATGCCTCGTATAAGCCGTCTGTTATAATCTCTTCATCATCAACGATCAATAGTCTGTACAAGACCTTCACCTCCCGTGAGCCTAATCCGGATCTCTACCCGGAGGCCGCTTAGCGTGCTTCTGTCCAGGAACAGGCCGCTGCCTTCCCCGTAGATTAACTGGATGCGCCTGTGAATATTGCTCATGCCGGTGACTTCATGTGTTCCGCCGTTCTGATTCAGCCGCTTTCTCAGAGTCTCGATCCGTTCATCGGTCAGCCCGCTTCCGTTATCTTCAACAACAATGCGGATCTCCCGTTCCTCCTGTTCAAAAGAAATCCGCAGCTCCCCATCCTCCGCCTGCTTCTCCAGACAATGCTCATAGGCATTCTCGATAATCGGCTGGAGAATCAGGCGCGGAACCCGCAGCTCTTCCATCGCTTCCGGCAGCTCATCGAACTGCACCTGAATGCGCCTGGAGAAGCGCATCTTCTGGATCTCCGTATACATCCGGGAGTGGCGCGTCTCTTCCGCAAGCCGGACATTATCCTCCCCGTTACGGGTGATGAACCGGAAATATTCGCCCAGCATGCCGGAGAACTCCTCAATCCGGGAGCTGTCCCCCTGCTTCGCCAGGGCGCTGAGAATGAAGAAGCTGTTATAGAGAAAATGCGGATTGATCTGCGACTGGAGCTGCTTCAGCTCCGCCCGCTGCATCATCAGCTTCTGGGTGTAATCCTGGTCAATCAGCATCCGCAGCCGGCTGAGCATCTGGTTGAACCGGAGATACAGATAGCCGAATTCATCCTTGCGGCCATGGTCAATCTCAATATCAAGCGAGCCGCTCTCCATCCGCTTGAAGCTGCGGATCAGCACAAGCAGCGGCTTCTGGACGAACTTATAGGTCGCGTAGGAATAGATCAGCACCGCCAGGAAGGACGCCGCCGCGAACAGCCAGGCCCAGACCACGAACTTGGTCAGCGGCCGCTTGACCGCTTTCTCCGGCAAGTAGGTGGCCACAGCCATCCCCAGCTTGTCCGAGGTGAAGCTGTCAATATGATACCGTATTCCGTCCAGCTCCCAATTGTACAGATTCCCCTCATCGATCGCCTGGTGATAGCTCTCGATCAGCTCCGGGGAGCTGTTCTCCGTACCGAGCGCATAATCCGTCAGCCGCGATACCAGCAGCGAGCCGCTCTCTTCATATGCATTGATCGCCCGCAGCGAATCCTTCAGCTTCTCGTTGTCCAGCTCGATTTGAACGATGAACAGCGGAGGCTCATTCCTCCTGCCGCTGGATTGGGTAACGCTTAGCTCCAGGAAGTTGTTCCAGTTGATCAACCGGCCTTCTTTTCTGAGATCGACGGACCGGAAGAAATTGAACTTGCTGTTGTCAAAATCATCGATGCCGTTCATCGCGGACAGCGTTTTGTTAATGGTACGGATATGTACGAACACATCGCCGATATAGGCGCTGCTGTTCTTCAGGGAGGTGAGCCGCTGCGTGATGTAGTTCAGGCTCTCCCGCTTTTGAACATCGTCCATATAATTCCAGGTCACGGCAATCTTGTTCAGCTCGGTATCCTGGGCAAGATCATACTGCTGGATCTCCATCCACTCCACCTCGCGGTTCAGGTCCTCCAGATAATAGGTTAATTGCGACAGGGTCGCTCTGGATAAGTCCTGGCTTGCATTCCTATAGCTCCAGTTGTAGAGGTAGAGTCCAAGCAGCAGAATCGGCAGAATAATAGCTAGATAAGTGACAACCATCCGGATAAAAATAGTGTGGCGCATCGACACCGCAGGAAACTTAAGCACGTGCACCGCCTCCACTCGTCTGCTCAGGTCCGATCATTTGCCGCTCCCGCCCTTCTCTGCATACCAGTCGTTAACCTCAGCCGTAATCTGCTCGCCGCCCAGCTTGTTCCACTGTGCCACGAAATTATCGAACTCGCTGAGTGGTCTGCCCTGAATGATATCAAGAAAGGCATCAATCTGAAGATTATTTAGAATATTCTGCTTCTCGATCATCGTCTCTGTAGGTGCGCCGACGAAGCTCTCATAGAGCAGCTGAGATTTACGTTCATACCCGTCCAGGATGGAAAAAGCACCCGAAGGCCCATACGTCCGCTCCCAGCCCCAGCCTGTCTCGCTGTCCGCACCTCCGGCCTCATAAGCGGCAATCCGCTTCTGGATCGTCTTCGCTTCATCCTGTAGCACGGAAGCATCACCGGTGCGCCGGAAGGTCTCCAGCTCCCGGAAGGCCTCCAGGTTCTTCTGCACCGGAAACGGCGTTACCGGCGACAGCTTCCATACCGCCTGCGGAGCGTTATAGTACCGCTCCACCTCACTCGTAGCCCCCCAGTTCTTCTCCAGATGCAGGTTAATCAGCTTAATCAGCGCCTCAGGATGCGGGACGCCTTGCTTGACCGCCAGGAACTGGTTGGTGCTGAACGGAAGCGGCACCTTCGGCGCTGCCCCGGACTCCGAGACCAGCGGGAAGGCCTGCCACTCGGCCTGCGGATTCTGCTCACGGCTGAGCTGCACGAGGAAGGAGCCCCACTGCTCCCCGTACATCATCCCGACCTGCTCATGCTCCATCCAGTCGCTGGCCTTGACCCCGTCCTTGAACGCGAATTCCCTGTCAATCTGTCCCGTCCGGTACAAGTCCTGAAGCACCTGCAGAGCATGCTTGACCTCCGGCTGGATCCCTCCATAGACCAGCTTGCCGGTCTTGTCCTTAATCCAGATTCCGGGATAGGCACCATAACCGGCCATGAACCCGGTAAGTCCCATGACCGGGTCCCACAGATACTTGGTTGCCGCAAGGCCGTAGGTATCGTGCCTGCCGTTGCCGTCAGGATCTTGCTGCGTAAACGCTTTCGAAATAGCCAGTACCTCTGCCATCGTCTTCGGCGGCTGAAGGCCAAGGCGTTCCAGCCAGTCCGTCCGAATCCACAGGAACATCGCACCCTCAATGGAAGAATTGGTCTCCGGGATCGCCATAAGCTTACCGTCGAGCGTAGCCGTCTCAAACGGACCCGTCCCTTCCTCGCTCAGCACCTTGCGGGTTAACGGGGTGGCATACTCCTCATAGACTTCGCTCAGGTCCTGGATCAGCCCTGCATTGCTCAGCACTCTGAGCTGCGAAGCATTCACCCGCACAATATCGGGGATATCCCCGGAAGCCAGAGAGACCCCCAGCTTGCGGGAGTAGATGGAGCTCCACTCCGTCCAATCATAGGTGATCTTAATGCCGAGCACCTCTTCATACAGCTCGGTCCAGCGGTTATGCTCCAGCGACTCTCCCGGCAATTCCTTCAGAATCTCTTCAAGTGCATCGTTGTTCTCACGTACGAACGACAGCTCGATAGGCGGATCATATCTGCTTAGACCCAGCTCCTCATAGAGCGGAGCGCTCCCCGAATGTCCCTCAGGGACCGGAGAACGCTCCGTAAGGCTATCGTTTCTCTCACAAGCGGTCAACAGTTGTACGGCCATGCACGCAGCGACAGTCCAGGCCATTGTGTTCTTGATTGTTATGGGCACCAGTTGCAACCTCACTTTGCAAGATTATTTATTACCGGAATATTATATTATCCCGGCAAAAATAAAGGAATTGTAAGGTGCATTTCTTGTTTGGCTTACCCGTTCTTTACTATTTAGAAATCGGTGACCGCCTGGAAGGCCGGTTTGGGCTGATGCTGCCGGTCGAACAGCATCGGCGCCTCGGTCCGCTCGACCGGGAAAGTGCTCAGCCAGGTATGATCATCCGCAATTCCCCAGAACATGACCCCGCTTAACAGCTCCTTCCGGTCTCTTAGAGCAGCGAATATCTCGCCGTACCGCGCGGCCTGCCGCTGCAGAATATCCTCTGGCACTACAGGGCCGACATCGCTAAGATCGTTATAGACATACAAGCTCATATCCAGCTCAGTGATCTGATTATCCAGGCCCAGAGTATGGAACTTCTCCATGGACTCGATTATGCTCTCTACCGAAGGATACTCCAGATTAATATGGGTCTGGTGGCCAACCCCGTCAATCGGCACCCCCTTCGCCAGCATGTCCTGCACCAGTTCATACAGCCGGTCCCGCTTCTCCGGGTTGTCTGTGCCGTAATCATTGATGTACAGCTTAAGCTCCGGTCCACCGGCCTTGCGCGCCGCCCGGAAGGCGGTCTCAATGAAGCCTGTGCCGGTAATCTTGTACCAGTCGCTGGCCCTCATGCCGTCCGGGTCTCCAGGTTCAATCACCTCATTCACGACATCCCAGGAGGAGATGTCGTCCTTGTAACGGCTGACAACAGCAGTGACATAGCTGTCGAGCCGCTTCAGTAGCAGCTTCTTGTTCGCTTCGCGCTTCTTCGCATCGGTCTCATCGACCATCGCTCCGCCCGCCTCATCCCGGAAGAACCACTCCGGGGTCTGGCTGTGCCACACCAGGGTGTGGAAGCGCAGCCCCATGCCGTGCGCCTTCGCGAAGGCGACGATCCGGTCGGCCCGTTCCCAGGTGAAGGTGCCCTCAGCCGGTGCAATCGCATCCGGCTTCATCGCATTCTCGGCCACAAGCCAGTTCACATGCTTCTTCAGCAGCTCTGCCGTGGCCCCCTCGGTCTGGTCCGGCTCAACCGCAGCTCCTATGGGGAAGTAATCCGCATAGGCTGCCGCCAGCGGAGCCGCCTCCTGCGGCCCCGGAGCCTCCGCCGCAGCTTCAGGCGAAGCTGTAGCGGATGCTGCCGGAGTCCCTGCGGGTGAAGCTGCCGGGGATGACGCTGCGCTCTCCTGCGGTCCCGGCGAGGGGGCAGCCGGAGCTGCATCCCCGCCCGGAGCGGAGCAACCGGACAGCCACAGAAGCGCGGCTGCGAAGACTATACTCCGGGCCAGTCTGGCCGGAGTGCTTGTTCTGTTATTTTGGCGCACAGTCATCCTCCCTCTCCGGTTAACCGACAATTCCGGTACGCTCAATACTCTCCACGAAATACCGCTGCACGAACAGGTAGATGATAATCAGCGGCAGAATTGCCAGCAGAATCCCTGTGTCCTGTACCATGCTGAGGTAGAACGGATCAGCCTTGGAGTTGGCCCCGTCCTCCAGCAGAATCGCCAGATTATACGGCAGCGAGCCGAGCTGGGTCGCCATCACCTTGCTGGATGTCAGATAGGTTGTGGTGAAGAAGCTGTCGTTCCATTGCCACACGAACGAGAAGAGCAGGACCGTAACAATGGAGGGTATCGCATTAGGCAGCATAATCCGGTAGAAGGTCTTGCCTACGCCTGCCCCGTCGATATAAGCCGCTTCCTCCACCTCTTTGGGAATCCCCCGGAAGAACTGCCGGAAGATGAAGATGTACAGCCCCGCCTTCAGCGAGTTCGCTGTGGCAGACGTTAGAATAAACGGCCAGTAGGTGTTGAGCAGATTCACCGATTTGCCGGTCAGCAGCGGAATCAGCCCCATCAGGCTGAAATCCTTCAAATTCAGATAGACTGGAATCAGAATTGTGATCGGCGGAACGAGAATCGTCAAGATGACTCCGGCGAACAGCAGCTGGCTTCCCTTGAACTTCAGCCGGGCGAAACCGTACCCTGCAAGCGCGCAGGAGATGGCGGTCAAGAGTGTAGTCAGTGCCGACAGGGTGAAGGTGTTCAGCAAGGCCTGCCAGTAATCCATAATTCCAATGGCCTTGATGAAATTGTCGAGCGTGTAATGCTCGGGAAGCCAGACGACAATCGGTGAATACAGATCGCTCTTGGCCTTGAAGGCCGTGGAGATCTTCTGGAGCACCGGATAGAGGATCACGAACGACAGGCCTGCAATCAGCGTCAGCCGCACGAAGGACCATATCCATTTCTTCCAGCGTTCGAGCGACAGCAAGCGGGTCGCAAGCATTAGTCCCATCCTCCCTTTAATCATAGTAGAAGACCTTCTTCGAGATCAGATAGCTGCTGACCGCCAGAATGATGGCCACTGCGGCAAAATACAGCCAGGCCATCGCAGAGCTTAGACCGAAGTTGAACTGGGTGAAGCCGGTCTCCCGGATCAGATCCGTCATGGCGTTATTCGAAAAGGAATCAATAATCGTGTAGATGGAATTCACCAGTATGAGCGGGCTGACCATCGGAAAAGTGATTTTCCAAAAGGCCTCATAGCCAGTCGCCCCTTCCATCTTGGACGCTTCATACAGCTGCGGCGAGATGGTCTGGATGCCGGCCAGGAAAATCAGAATCTGTACGCCGGACTGGCTGACAATGCTATAGATGCGGCTCACGGCGCTGGTCAGATAGTCCACTACCCATTCGGCCAGCCCGGCGTCCAGCATCAGCCCCTCCAGCTCGAAGGTGCCCAGACCCTGAATCGCCCCGGCTCCGGCATTCTGATCGTTGACCGCTTGAATCAGGCTGGTGCTCTCCAGGCTCAGAATGACCCCGGAGGCCAGAATGACGGGCAGGAAGAAGATCGAGCGGGCCAGCGAGCGGCCGATGAATTTCTGATTCAGCAGCACTGCCAGGAACAGGCTGAAGATGACAATCAGCGGCACATTGATGACCATGTTCATAATGGCATCGGCCAGTGAGCGGTTGAATTCGGTATTCACCGTCAGCGCCTCCACATAATTCTGGAAGCCGCTGAATTGAACAATCAGCCCGTCGGAGTTGGCCTGCACCGAGCTTAAGCTGTAGCGCAGCGAAGACAACAACGGAATCAGGAAGAAGAAGATGAACCCCAGCAGCCAGGGCAGCACATAGAAGAAGCCCATTAATGCCTTCTGCTCATTGTAGGATCTGCGGTCCAGTCTAAGTATGGATTTCAAGATTGCTCACCACCCGTAATATAGCTTTCGGCCTCAACCGTCCGGCCCTCTGCAAGGACTGCGGTCTTATTGTAGTTGACAATGACCGACATTCCATTGCCGTAAGTGCTCTTATAAACACCGTCTGCCAGCTTCTCATGACCGGTCAGCCGCTGGTTCTGGACGTTCTTCATAATCCCGTTCACTTCCGTGTACATATCGGCTGCCTGGTTGATCCACTGCTCATAATGGACCGCATACAGGTTATCGAAGTCGGTATCCTTCACCTTGTAATTAGGCGCATACATCCATTCATAGTAGAGGCCGGAGCCATACTCCAGGCTCTTCAGGATATATTGCCTTGGATTCGTGAACGTGGACAGGTTAAACGGCTTGCCGGTGTAATTCACATATCCCCGCACCACCATCGGATAGAACGGAATCTCCTCATCCTCCAGCTTGAACCGGCTGCTGGACACCGGAGCATCCGTAATGTCAGAGAGATACGGAAGAGCGTAGGCATTTCCGCCGTCCGCGAGAATGCGCAATGACTGTCCGGTGATCTTCTCCAGCGACTGGACCGATATCTGCTCGGACGCAGACCGGTCAATCTCCTGGTTCTTGCGGAAATCGCTGTTCAATTGATCGGCCATATCCCTCAGCGAGATGCCGCCAGTCTGAAACGGTGCGATCTCCTTCAGCGTGGCATCAACATATCCGCTGACCCTGCTTGGCGAAATAATATAGGCTGGGGTGAAGGAACGGTCCCGCCGGTTCAAGGCCATATTGTACGGATAGACGGCGGCCGGAATTTCACTGAGCATCCGGGAGGCCTTCTGGTTAATCCGGAAGCCTGAGGTCTGGTTCGCCCGGAGCAGGGCAACGTCTGGGAAGAGCTGAATGCCTTGCTCCTTGGCGTAGGCAGTCAGCCGCTCCAGCCCTTTACTGCCGCCGATTGCCTTATCCACCGACAGACGGTCCGGCACCTTGTGATCCAGACCCCGGTTGAACCAGCCCGCATACTTCAGCCTGATATTATCAATCCCGCGCTGCTTCATCTGCTCCAGAATCTTTTGCGCTTCCTCGAAGGTGGTCAGCGCCTCCAGCGATTGATAAGGAATACCCAGGACATGCTTGGTCTTCGTGATTCCGCCCACCAGCTCCAGATAGAACGGCGTATTCACCGGGGAGTCTGCGGAAGCCGGCGGCTGTGCCTCAGGCAATCCGCCATGTTCCGCCAGATAGCTCTGGTAATAACGCGCCATGCCTGGATAGGAAGCTTCCTCTCCGCTCAGGAACGCATAACGGACGACGTAATCTGTCTTGGGCGGCTCCTGCTGGAATTTCGGCAGGGTGCGGTTCTGATCGCTGGAGGTCAGGGTAAGATCTCCCTTGGCAATCAGGGTGAAGCTCGGATACACATAGTTATATCCGTTCAATCTGCCGCTGGTATCCGCGTTGATGGTGGCAAGAGAAGCGCCTTGTTCAATAATGCCCAGCATGGCGCCTTCCTCCCGGATCAGGCCGAACACCGGCAGCTTGACCTCCTGCTGCTGCGCATAGGCATCCGTGGTCTCCATCGTCCCGTCCACACCATACACAGCCTGCTTGTATGCGGGATAACGGGTCTTGCCGTTATTGAAATGAATCAGCGCTCCTGAGCCGTCCGGCACCAGGATGGACCCGGAATCCTTGCTCCCTCCGGCGCCCAGGAAGCTCAGGACGGAGATGTCATTCACCGGATAATCCGCAGGATAGCGGATATCCGCGGACGGAACCTTGACGACCAGCTGATCCCCGTCCAGGGAGTATTCAATGGCGAGCTGGAAGATACGCGGCGCAGGCTTCGTCTGGCTGAGATTATTCTCGGCGATGTCCTGCTGCAGATCCTCCTCGGTGTACCCCGCCTTCTCGAAGCCCTTCAGGGTCCGCTCCAGCTGGAGCCCCTTCAGCGCTTCATCGTTTCGCGTATATACCCCGTTCTCCTCATCGAAGGTGTAGGCGATTTTCATCGTCCGCTGCCCCGTCTTATCCATCTTGCTCATGATCTTCTCCTCGAACCGTTCCTTGCCCATCTTCATGGGCAGATCCTCCGCCGTTGCAGCGGTCGTTCCGAACTGGTAGAAGACCTTGACGCCCTCCGGCGTCTGTTCCATCTTCATTTGCTTATGGGCTACGCTGTCGGTATATGAATTGACAGAGCTGACCTGACCCAGGTTGTTATAGAAATCCAGCTTGAGCTGCGCGGACAGCAGGTCTTTATTATCCCCGCTGGCCTTGGCATCCGCTTCACGGTCCGGCGGGTTGCTGTACCAGACCGTCCCGTCCGACTGATTCTTGACGGCGATCCCGCCGGTAGCTTCATCCATGAACAGCCGGAGCTGCGCGTTCTCCAGCACACCTGTCATGCCGTTCAACCCTGCATCGGTGAAGGCAGATTTCAGCGCGCTCCCTTCCGTAAAGGACACTTCAAGATTCGGTTCATGCCCGCTGGCCTGGCTGTCTGAGCTTGACGCCGAACAGCCGGCCAGCACACTCACACTGAAGAGAATCGAGAGCAGCATGATTAACGGCTTCCTCATTCCCGGTCCTCCTCCTATCTCCTTAAGACAATTTCTTGGTATATGGTCGAGACGAATGCAATCATCTGCTGAACCAGACTGAAGAACAGCAGGGTCAGGAACGCCATGAAGGCCATAGCGAGCAGCGTCAGCAGAATCGTCCCGATCGTTTTGGACGGGGAGAACTGATGAACGGTCATAATGCCCACATACAGCAGCAGTCCCGACCAGAGAAATGCAAAGTTTTTGAAAAAGTAATAAAAAGAGCTCTCCTGGGCCGAAATGAAATTACTGATCCAGATCCAGGGAAAATTAATCAGCACGATCGGAAGCAGGGCGAAGCAGGTGGTAATAAAAATCTCCGCGAACTTCCCCTCCCCGTCCATCAGCGTGGTCAGCGACCAGTTCGCCACACACCAGAACAGAACAGGAACCAGCACGTAGACCGCTTCCAGCAGACTGTTCAGATACCGGGGATTATTCATGTTTACCAGGAACCCGCTGTATTGATCGCCCAGCACATTCGTCAAAATCAGCATAAACAGTATGCCGAAGGAGAGGATCAGACTGGTTTTTTGACTGCGTTCATATTTGAGGTCCCAGTATCCGTTGAACGGATGAACCATTACGTACAGCGGATGTTGCAGCGCTTCTCTGTTCAATGGAGCTCAACCTTCTTTCTGGCCTTCATTTTCCGGTACATTCTCAGACCCAGCCAAAGGGCTACAAGCGCAATCAGCACCGTCATAATGGTGGAAAATTGTCCGCGAAGCACTTCCTTGCGGTAGAGCAGGAACGCTTTGGAATAGTTGGTCCGGTCCATGCTGCGCTCGAAATACTCCGCCGACTCCTTGTATTCGCCTTGCCGCAGATAGGCCTTGCCTATGCCCGCATACGCATACTCCATATTCGCATTCATATTCACGACCTTGCTGAACTCTTGAGAGGCCATCTCCTCATCACCGTTATAGTAGCTCCGCACGGCGCTGTTCAGCGTTCTTCCATACTCTGTGGTCTGGAATACCGTGATTTCACCCAGTGCCTGATCCAGCACCAGAATATCGTCGCCGCTGTGCTCAATGGCAATTGGAGTGTTGAATTCGCCTAGACGGTTACCGATTCCGCCGAAAATGTACAGCAGATATCCGTCCCCGTTGTAAGTGAACACCCGGCCCCGGCTGGCATCCAGCACCGCATATATTTCACTGTCGCTCACATCAATATCTACGAGCCGCGGAGCGCCGCCTGACCGTGTTGAATACATAAGATCGCCGCTGGGCTTGTAATAGCCCTCTCTCCGCAGAATATCTGCGCCCTGCGCGTTCAGCTTCTTGATCGGGTCCCCGTAGTCGTCCCCATTGGTAGCGTACAGAAAGCCTTCATCATTAATGTCCAGATTGGTGAACTCGGTCGGCGTATACATCACCATCTGCTCGCGCTGCGCCTGGGTGGAGATCGATTTCCAGAAATAATCCACCGCATCGACATGCACCCGGTTCGCGCCAATGAACGATTTGAACAGGCCGTCCGCCCCGAATTCCATGAATCCGTCGAAGACGCCGGCTGACATCACATAGATGCGGTCCGCCTTGTCTACCGCTACACGGACAGGCTGAAATTCAAAGTTCGCCTGCAGCAGCTCGGACTTCGGGGCTTCAATAATCCCTACTGCCTTGAAGCTGCTGTCGAGATGGACGATCCGCTTATTGCCCGTATCGGCAACATAGATCTCCTTCTCCTGCGTCACATAGATCCCCTGCGGATTGTTGAACTTCTCCGCCTTCCCTTTGAACTGGAACGCGTCTACCGTCTTTATGGATTTGTAGTCCTGATCCAGAATGACAAACCGGTTATTACCGCTATCCAGAACATAGATCTGCTTATCCGCTGTAACCTGAATATCCTGCGGATTGTTGAATGCGCCCGCACCCGTGCTGGCACCCGTTATGAGCGAAGTAGCCTGATAGGCGGACGGAGCAGCCACCGCATTCCCCCAGTATGAATAGTTGTAGGAAGGGGCTGCGCTCTCCGCCAGGGCCAGCTCTCCGCCAAGACCCAGGCTGACCAGGCAGCACAACGCCAGCAGACCGGTTCTCAGTTTCTTTATCCTTGCGACCATTGTCACCGTTCCTCCTCTCTACTCTTTCATACCGGATGTGGCCATCGTCTGGATGACACTGCTCTGTGAAATAATGAACAGCAGAATCGGCACGGTCATCAGCAGCAGAGCGACTGCCGCTCCGACCCCGGCGCGCGCAATCCCGCCCTGGATGACCTGGCTGAGCGCATAGTGAAGCGTCTTCAGGTTCTCACTGTAGATGAAGCTGCCTCCATCTGTGCCCCACAGCGCCGGGAATTGCAGGATCATCAGCGTCAGCCAGGCCGGCTTCACATTAGGCATCACGATTTGCCAGAACACGCGGTACTCGTTCGCACCGTCAATTTTGGCCGCCTCAATCAGCGCATCCGGGATCTGCTCCATGAACTGCTTCATCAGGAACAAACCTAGTGAGAAGGCCAGGGACGGCACGATAATCGCCGCCTGGGTGTTAATCCACCCCAGCTGCGACATAACCAGATAGTTCGGTATTGCCGTAACATGCGGCGAGAACATCAGGGACAGCACCACAATTTTGAACAGAACGCTTGAGCCCGGGAATTTGAACTTGGCCAGCGGATACGCCGCTGCTGACGCCAGCAGGATATGTCCAGCGGTTCCCACCAGTGTGATCAGCAGTGTATTCGCTATATATCTGGTGAACGGCACCCAGGAATTGCCCATGATCACCATCAGATCGGTGAAGTTCTCCAGCGTAGGGTTCCGCACCAGAAATCTCGGCGGAAAGATGAACAGCTCATCCAGCGGCTTGAAGGCATTGTTCACCGTGTAGATCAGCGGAAGCACCATGAACGCGCCGAAGCCCAGCAGCAGGCCGAAGAGCATAAAGCTGACAGCAAAGGAACGGTTCAGTCTTTTTTGAGGGCGAAGTGCCCCTATCACTCTTGAATACAGGGTCATTCACCCACCTTTCTGAGCAGCTTCTGGGTCATCATGTTGGTTCCGAGCATAATGCCGAAGAGAATGGTGGCGATAGCAGAGGCATAGCCCATCTCGAAGCGCAGGGTCCCGTAATCCATCAGATGGGTAACCACCGTATGTCCCGCATAGTTAACGCTCGGGAACCCCGCAAGCGCGATGGAGACCTCCGCCACCGCGAAGGAGGCGGTAATCTGCATGACCGCGCCGAACATCAGCTGCGGACGCATGGACGGCAGCGTGATGAACCACAGCTCCTGCCAGCGGTTCCTGATCCCGTCCATGGCTCCCGCCTCGAACAGCGTCTGGTCCACGGTCTGAAGTCCGGCGATGAACGCCAGGAAGCTTGTGCCGAGACTGAGCCAGAGCTGCACAATGATGACAATGGCGAGAATGTACTTCTCATTCTGCAGCCATTGAATCGGCTCCAGCAGCACCCCGATCTTCATCAGGAAGCCATTGAGGTAACCATAGCTGTCCCCCGAGAAGACGATCAGCCAGATGAAGAACACATTGCCCGAGATCGAAGGCGCATAGAAGACCAGCGTCATCAGCGACCGGACAAAGGGCGACAATTCATTGATCAGCCAGGCGAACAGGAAGCAGGCGATATAGCTTAACGGGCCTGTGATGACCGCGAACAGGAAGGTGTTCTTCAGCGCGATCATGAACACATCATCGCCCAGCAGCAGCCTGGAATAATTCTCCCAGCCTATGAATCTCGGCGTCTCCAGCATATTGAAATAGAAGAAGCTCAGCCCGAAGGAGACGACCACCGGGATCACCGTGAACAGGAAGAAGATGATCATATAGGGACTCATCATGAAATAATAATGCTTGCTCTTCTTGATATCTTTCCATAATTGCGCCAGGCGGGATTCCTTGAGCGGACCGCCAGCCAGCCCTTGCAAGGCTGGTTCAGTGGTATTGTGTATTTGTACCATCAGCTTACAGCCTCCAACCTAATACGGAAGTTTGAATTCCTTCCGTTTGATCTGAATTTCATCGTTAATGTAGATCAGATAATCCGACAGGGCTTCACGCGGATTCACCTTCCCGTTGACCACCTTGCGGAACGCATTGTCCAGATGCCGGCCTGTGAAGTAGCCGCCCGGAACCTGAGGGTTACCCTTCACCCATTGCCACTGGCTCTCCAGCTCCGTGTAATCCTTCACCGGCCACGGCAGCTCCTCCAACGCTTCGATATTGGCGGTCGGATAACGTGCCGCCGCTCCCATCAGCCCTTCCATTTCCCGTCCGTACTGGACCTGGGTGTCCTTGTCTGTCCACCATTTCATGAATTCCCAGGACGAATCCTTGTCCTTGGCATTCTCCAGCAGCATGACGCCGGTTGTATGGCTGGCCACGCTATGGTCCACCGTGCCGTCCGCCTGCTTCGTTCCCGGCACCACCGTGAATTCCCACAGGTTGCGGATTTCCGGCGCCATCACCGTCAGGCTGTTATAGATGGTATAATCGGCAATCCCGATCGGGATCTCGCCTGTACGGAAGCGGTTCGGAAAGTCCACCTTCACCGGGAACTTGTAATTGGTATAGAACTGGGTCCACTTGTTAAATTCACTCATGGAGGTCTCCGAGTTCAGCGCGCTCCGCTTCTGGTCATCGGTATACAACTGCCCGCCGTTCTGGTAGAGCAGCATGGTGAAGGCTGCATTCGGCACCAGCGTCGCGTTGTTCAGTGTATCCTCCAGGGGCAGATAGAACTCCAGATTGTGTCTCTGCAGAACAGAGACCACATTGTAGACTTCCTCCCACGTGGTAGGCGGCTCCAGGCCAAGCTCCTGCAGAATATCCTTCCGGTAAAAGAGCATCGGGAAAATCTGCTGCTCAGGCAGCCCGTAGACGCTTCCGTTGTACTTATAAGGCGTGAGCGCACTGTCCCGGAACCGGTCAGCCACTTGTTTGAAATCGGCGAACTGGGACAGATCCGCTGATGCTTTGCGCATCGCATAGTTCACAGGAAGGTCTTCGCCGATCTGCATGGCTACGTCCGGCCCTTCCCCCGCCAGGGTTGCGGGCAGCAGAATGTTCGGAGGCACCAGTCTGAGTGCAACGGAGATGCCCGTATCCGGCGTGAAGGTATCGTCAATCATGCTCTTCATGACTTGAGCCTGATCCCGGCCGGTCGAAATCCAGACTGTAATCGCCTTCTGGTTCTTCGCTACATTACCGATACTGTCATAGTCTTCGGTATACGAGGCACCATAGGCTCTCAGCTCATGCTTCAGCTTCTGGAAGAAGGTCGCCTGCGCAGACGGAAGCGGCTTGTCTGGCGCCGAGACCACAAGAGAATCAAGCGTTAAAGGCTGTTCACGTACGCTAAGTATCCAGGTCCCCAGTCCGCCGACATTCGTCTTGAAGGAGACCAGCCGTTTGGCTACCGTGTCCGGGTGCTTAGCCATATCCTCCAGCTGGGTGACCATCGAGTACAGCACGGATACCTTGTCGCTGCGTTCTCCGGTGGCCTGCTCCAGATATTCACCGACACTGCGGATAATCTCCGCCTGCTCCCGGAATACCTTAGTCATCTCCGGTATCCGCTTCTCCAGCTGATAGTCGCGGAACTTGTCAGGGTTATTCGAGGTAATCGCCAGAATATTGCGGTACATTTCATTCAAGGTCAGGACGCTGGACTGGACCGTACGGACCAGCGGCGCGATATCGCCCAGGGTCACGGTCAGTCTCAGCTTGTGCGTCCCTGGTGTAAGATGGAACAGGTAAGGCTCTTCCCCGCCGAGTACATTCATCTGCCAGCCGGGAGAGTAATTGAAGCGGATCTGCTTCATCTCAGTGAAGGGATATTCACCGTCAATCGTAAGGCTGCGGTTGGCATAGACGCCCCGGAGCTGATTCTGCTTCTCCTTGAGCGCTATCCGGTACAGACCTTCTTCAGGGACATTAATCTCCCATTCGATCCATTGCCCCGGAAGCTTCCAGTTCACCCCGCCGATGGTGTTGATCCTTAAGTTCGAGACTGCATAAGGAACCACTGCCGGGCTGGAGCGGTCGGATAACGGGTATAAGGTCGGCGACGATTTGGCAGATGCCGCTTCGGCCTGGACCTCGATATACGGCTCTTGTACCGGCTGAAGGCCCTTAGTCTCATACTGCTGCTTAGCCTCTGCGTAAGACTGCACTGTCCGGTCCTGGAACAGCTCAATATAATCAATGGCCATCGGCTCACGGAGCGCGGTCAGCGACAGCGTCTGGTTCCCTTGCTCCAGGTAGAAGGCATAGGGCTCCTCATAGAAGCCTTCACTGTCCGCTATGACCGTGGACTGCCACACCGGCTGCTCCACCTGTCTGGGGCGCAAATCGTTGCCGCGGTCATCCTGCTTAATGACCTCTTCACGGTTCCCCCAGACCCGGTCGAAGAGCAAGGTGTCGGCTCCCTTGAACGGCACCTCCCGGTTGATGGATAAGGAACGCTCAATCGATGAGCTTTTGCCTTCTACCGGATAATAATGAACCCGGATGTTATACAGCCCGGATTCCGGAACCGGCACCTCCCAGGAGATGGTTCCCGATTCCGGGGTAATGACAGCTGTTCCGTCAAGCCCCGCGAATTGCTGCTTCACCTCGAAGGCATCTCCGCTGCCTGGGGAATAGCTCTCCCCTTCGATGCGGATCTCCCGGTCAGGGCGCGGGGCATCCCCGTGTTGCTTCAGATAGGCTTCATAGCTGCCTTCTTCGGCTTCCTGCAAGGCAGCCGTGAACTTGCCTTCCGCCGGAGAGTCGGAATGCACGGGCTGCCCCGAGGAGTTCAATATCCAGACCGTCCCGGCCAGCAGGACAACAACCAATATAATCGCTATGCTCCTAATTCGAATATTCAACGTACTCCTCCCCTTAAGCGATGGATCATAAGTTTATATAGATCGAACCGAAAAAAACTCCACTTCAAGGGTTAGTCATGGCTGCAGAGCAGGTTTGACTTTCGGTCGCTGTTAGGTTTGTATTTCCTGATCTAAACTGCTGTTCGCAGTAGAAATACAACCCTAAAGGCGAACGCTAGCGCTCCTACAGTTCAAACCTCTCTTCCGCCACTTCACCCTAAGTGTATATTTCAAGTTCCAGCTATATAATTGCTGCAAGAATGGGAACAACAGTCCGCGGGGGACTGTTGTTCCATGCGGTATCCGCTTATTTTTTGTAGACCGCGTCCACAGAAGCCTGAACCTTCGCCTTGTACTTCTGAATGACAGTCGAAGCTGAAGTTCCCTTCTTTAGCTCATCCACCATCTCGTAGTACGGCATAGTCGAGAAGGTGTTATGGTTCGTTAACAGCATGCCGCCCTCGACCATCTTGGCGTTGTTGATATCTTCCTCGTTGTCATACGTGCTCTCCAGGGAAGCCTGCTTCGGATAATCATAGATCGACTCGATATCGTTGATCTTCTCCCAGATATACAGCAGCTGGTCCGGATTCTCGGCCTTCTTCGGGATGGTCAGGAACTGGACATTGGATTCCACGCTATGGTATTCGGTAGCATTGGGACCTTTGGGAAAAGGAACAAAGCCGATATCATAATCCTTCATATCCGTCTTGAAGCCGTTCGCCTCATAATCTGCTCCTGCATACATCAGTGTGTTCCCCTGGCGGAAGAACTGCGCCGGTTCCTGCCAGTCCCCGCCTTCGGTCGGCCGGGCTACCTTCTCGGCACCTAGCTTAGAGATGAACTTGAAGACTTCCAGCAGCTTGGGATCATCGAGATTCTGTTTGTCGTTAATAGTCAGATCAGTCTCGTTAGAGGCCATCGCCATTTCCAGGAACCCGCCTGATGCCAAGCCCCAGACATCAAGTTTGCCGTTGTTATCTGTATCCTTGTTCGCTTCTTTGGCGACCTGGGTGAAGGTCTCCCAATTCCAGTTATCCTCGTTCACATATTCCTGGAGCGGCTTCATGCCCAGCTTCTTCATCAGGGTGCGGTTATAGAATACCCCGCTGATCAGGTTACCCGCATTCTCCGAGAAGCCGTAGCCCCGGCCTTCATATTGGGAGAATTCTGTAGTCATCCGCTGATTGAAGGCATTCTCATTCTTGGTATACTCGTCAACCGGCCAGAACATATCCTGCTTGGTCAGCACCGGGATCATATAGCCCTTGCCCATTCTGACAATATCGCCAAGCGGCTCACCGGCGACCAGTGAAGCCACAACCTTCTTCTGGTATTCACCGAAGTCCAGCGCCACATATTCCACCTTGAAATTATGCTTCGCCATCAATTCCTTCAGATTCTTCGAGCGCTGGATATTGTCCGGGTTATCCTCGGGAATCTTCATATCCCACCAGGAGACAATCTTGATCGTTCTGCCGCCCATATCGAAATCCTTGTCCGGTGTAGCATTGCTAGGCTGCGCAGTCGCTGTAGCTTCCGCAGTGGCCTCAGCGGCCGGAGCTTCCGTAGCCGCCGCCGGCTGGGCTGATGCTCCCCCTCCGGCGTTCCCGCCGTTCCCCGCTCCTCCGCATGCCGTCGTGGCTGCTAATAACAACGTACTAATGAATACTGACATTACCTTTTTTGCCCGCATGATCTGTCCCCCCAAGTATGAATGACTTACCTCGAAAGTTTAGCGCTTACATTTTGAGGCAACAACCCGTCTAACTTCAGGTGTTCACCTGTCAAATTATAGGTCGGGCCCGCAAGTCCTTATACACCGGGCAGCCGGATTCCGATCAGGTAAACAAATGGAGCCTGGTGCAAGAATTGCACATTGTAGCGTCAGACTCTGTTGCACATAATGGATACAAAGAAGCTTAACTTCTATCTGAAAGCGGGGTCTTCATGTTGTACAGAATCTTATGTGTGGAGCGTAACCGTCAGGTGCGGGAGACCGCTTCTTATATGTTAGGTATGTCAGGGGACAGACTTAAGCATTTCATCATCCATGCGCATGCCGATTATTCTTCCGATATTCTCCGGCTGATCCGCAGCGAAGGGATATCCCTGGTTCTTCTGAATATCAGAGGCGCCCATACGGCGGGCATGAGAGTCTGTGAGCAGATTAGACAGGGAAGCTCCGTTCCGATTATCCTGCTCGGAGGCAGCGGGGATTTTGAGCTGGCGCGCCAAGCGCTGCTCTATAATGTAAGCGATTACCTGACCGACCCGGTGGACCCGGCCGAGCTAGGCAGAAGTCTTCAGGCGGTTAGTCGGGTGCTTGCTCCGGCAGACAGACCGGCGGCGGAGCGGGATTATGCTCAGTTCACCATTCAAAAAGTGCCGCCCTCCCCGTGCCCGATCGTCAGCACAATCAAGCAATACGTGGATGAGCAGCTCCATCATAATATTACACTCAAGCGGATTTCCGACTCCCTGAACTTCAATTGCGCCTATCTCGGACAGAAATTCAAGCAGCAGGAGAAGATGTCCTTCAACGAATACCTCCTGCGCCAGCGGATGGAGAAGGCCAAGCTGCTGCTGGAAACAACCGATATGAAGATCTATGAGATTGCAGACGCTGTCGGGTATTCGGAAATCGACTGGTTCTACAAAAAATTCAGGGAATACACCGGCACAAGCGCCAACGAATACCGCAAACAATGCTTCATCACCGCCTGATGCGGAGGAATCAGGCGGTGTGTTATATGTAGTGTGTGTTCCAGTTTGCACCAGCCTGCTCTTTTCGCCGACTTATTCTAAAATCAGGTGCAGTTGTGCACTTCATTTGGCCCATCCGCCCACGTTTTCCGAAATCAGGTGCAGTTGTGCACTTCATTTCGCTCATCCGCCAACATTTGACGAAATCAGGTGCAGTTGTGCACTTCATTTGGCCCATCGTCACCCTTTATCTTCCTCCCGTTTCCCGCTTCATCTCCGGCATTCCGCTTCCCCCCTCCCATAAACTCCCGTTTTGTCCACGGCCTCCTGCTTTTCTCGCTTGCCCCTCCTATGAACTTGTCCGTTTCGTCTGCGTTCCTTTCACCTGATAATAGATCAATAATTGGTGAGGATCGGTCATTGTTAGAAGATAGACGATAACTTATTATAGTTTCATACATGAAAGCGTTATCAATTGCTCCGAAATTGCTTTTCATTGCTTTTATTATGAAGGGGGATGACAGCCAGACAAGTTACTCAGGATTGCTTGCCCCGGCTTAGCTTCAGGAGGCAATCATACAAAGAGAATACAATAAGGAGTGAAACAATGCGCAGCCAGAGCATGAGAAGCAATTCGTTCCGGAAATTCCTTTACATCTCTCCCTTTATGGTTTTACTCGCTGTCTTTGCCTACTATCCGCTCTATGGATGGGTATATGCATTTTTTGACTACACCCCGCCTATCCCGTTATCCCAATCCGAGTTCGTCGGCTTCAAATGGTTCCATTCCCTGATCGAGAATCAGGTCAAGATCGACCAGTTAATGCAAGTCATCTGGAATACCTTCGGCATCAGCGGACTGGGCATCCTGTTCTCCTGGCTCCCGATGATTTTTGCCATCTTCCTGACCGAGATCAAGGCGGTACGTTTCCGCAAATTCATCCAGACGGTCACCACGCTGCCGAACTTCATCAGTTGGGTGCTTGTGTACTCCCTCGCCTTCTCCATGTTCTCCAGCGAAGGGATGGTCAACGGGTTCCTCCATATGACAGGGCTGACCGATTCACCTACAATGTTCCTGCAGAGCTCTGAGCATGTCTGGTGGACGATGTGGGCCTGGGCTACCTGGAAGACGCTCGGCTGGTCAGCGATCCTGTATATCGCCGCCATTATGGGCATTGACGAGTCACTGTATGAAGCGGCTTATGTAGACGGCGCCACAAGAATGCAGGTCATCCGGCATGTCGTGCTGCCAAGCATGATGCCTACCTATTTTGTATTGCTGATGCTCCAGATTGCCAGCTTCCTGAACAACGGATTAGAGCAATATTTCGTCTTCCAGAATGCGTTTAACAAGGATACAATTCAGGTTCTCGATCTGTATGTGTATAACCTCGCCATGGGCGGCGGCAGTTATTCTGTCTCCGTTGCGATCAGTATGCTGAAGAGTGTAATCAGCGTGGTGCTTCTCTTTTCGGTGAACGGGCTGTCCAAAATGCTGAGAGGAGAGGGCATTGTATGAGTGACAACCAGACCAGTCTTACGCCAAACACCCGGGAGATCGACATCACCAAAAAAACAGTCAAAATGCAGCTCAGCGCCACCGACAAGCTCATTTCCACCATCATTTATATCCTGTTCTCCCTGTTCGCCTTCATCTGCGTTTATCCGTTCTACTCGATCATTATCAATACGATCAGCGCGAATGATCTCAGTGCCAAGGGCGAAATTATTTTCTGGCCTAAGGGGATTCATTTCCAGAACTATATCGATGTATTCAAAATCCCGGGTCTAGGCAATGCGTTCATGATTTCCCTCGGCAGAACCGTGATCGGTACGCTGCTCACTGTCGGCGCTTCGGCCTTCCTCGGATTTATGTTTGCGCAGGAGGACATGTGGGGCAAGAAATTCTGGTACCGCTTCACCATCATCACGATGTTCTTCAATGCCGGAATCATTCCATGGTATCTGACCATGAGATCCCTGCATCTGACCGACAACTTCCTGGCGTACATCCTTCCGTCCGTGGTAGCGCCATTCTTCATTATCCTGGTCAAAACCTTCGTCGAGGCAACTCCGAAGGAGCTTCAACAGGCGGCCAGCATTGACGGGGCGGGAATCTTCACCATCTTTTACAAAGTCATTCTGCCGATCAGCAAGCCGATCCTTGCAACCGTGGCCATCTTCTCGGCGGTGAATCAGTGGAACTCCTTCCAGGATACGCTGCTGCTGGTGACGGATAGTAAGCTCTACAGCTTGCAGTTCATTCTGTATAACTACATCAACCAGGCGAGTTCCTTGTCCACCATGGTCAACCTGCAGAACGCCGGATCCACGGCAATGGCCACTCTCGCTACCAAGCAGACCTCTACCTCCATCCGCATGACGGTTACCATTATTGTAGTCGCACCGATTCTGCTGGTATATCCGATCTTCCAGAGATTTTTTGTCAAAGGAATTATAATTGGCGCCGTGAAAGGCTAACGGACATGCGCCATTATGATACATTAATCATTCGGGGGGCTACACATGAAAACACACATTAAGCTGGGCAGAAAGTCCGCGCTGTTACTAGGGACGACCATTCTGCTGGTAACAACGGCGTTAAGTGGTTGCAGCGGTAATTCCAACAATGGAGGCACTGCGGCGGGGACGGCCGAACCCGGAACACCTACTAAGTCATCCGATCCGGGCACTGGCGGCATTGATCACAGCAAACCTCTAACCATAACGGTATTCGACAACGCAGCTAACTATCAAGGCGAGCAGACAGGCTGGTACGGCAAGCTGCTGAAAGACAAGTTCAATATCACACTGAACATTCTGGCTCCGCAGGTGGCCGGCGATCAGCTCTACAAGACCAGATCCGCCTCCGGTGACCTCGGGGACCTGCTGATTATTGAGAACAGCCAGCTTGAAGAACTGATTCCGGCGGGTATGATTATGGATCTTACGGACATGATCAAGAACACAGAGCATCTGTCCAAATATGTAGACAATCACTTCAAGCCGTTCAATGTGGCCTTCGAGAAACAGAATCCGGACGGGAAAATCTACGCTCTGCCGGCCTTCACCGCCGATACTTCACCCACCACCTTCTCGGAAGAGCTGCCTTACTCCAGCCCGATTATGCCTTGGGACTATTACAAGGGAATCGGCGCGCCGAAGCTGAACAATCTGAACGATCTGATGACCGCCCTGAAGGACATGCAGGCTAAATATCCGAAGACTCCAGACGGCAAGCCGATTGTTCCTATTACCCTGTGGAAGGACTGGGACGGGGGAAGCATGGAGAATGTGCGCTGGCTGAGCAACTGGTATGGCTACGAGCAGCCGAACGGCACGACAACGATTCAACTGAATGCCAAAGGCGATATCGTTCCAATCGTGGACGACAACAGCATGTATAAGAAGATTCTGCAGTTCTATTATGACGCTAACAAAATGGGTCTCGTCGACCCCGACTCCCCTTCCCAGGACTGGAACAAGGTGTCTGAGAAGCTGACCAACAAGCAGGTGCTGCTCCTGTGGTACTCCTGGCAGAGAGGGTTCTACAATACGATTGAACGCGGCAACCAGGGAGACGGCAACGTAGCGGTTCCGATTGGTGATACCCACCTGATCCAGAACAGTGACGCTTACTTCGGGAACGGCAGAGTATTCGCCATCGGCTCCAAAGCCAAAGAACCGGAAAGAATCATGGAACTGATGGACTGGATGTCTTCTCCGGAAGGCCTGCGTTACTACACGAACGGCTTTGAAGGCTTCAACTATGAGAAGACACCTGACGGCAAATTCAAGCTGACCGAAGTCGGCCAGACAGCATTCCAGGAAAACACTCCTGTACCGGATGAGTACGGCGGCGGCGGTTATCAGGACGGCCAGAGCAAGGTGAACTCGATGATTATGAGTGATTTCGTAGTCGACCCGGATACCAAGGAATTCTACAACAGCACCTACTGGGCGTCCACCATCGAAGCGAACAAGACAGCACTGACTACAGACTGGCAGAAAACCTATGACGCGACCACTCCGACTGAATACTATACGAAGAACAACATGATCGACATCGTACCTAACATCAACACCAGTCTCGGCTCCGATTCCTCTGACGTTAAGAACAAACGCAGCCAGATCTCGGATTATGTCAAGAACACCTCCTGGAAAATGATCTTCGCCAAGGATCAGGCCGAATTCGACCAGCTCTGGACGAAGCTCAAGAGCGATGTCGAAGGTCTCGGCTGGAACGATGTCTTCGCGGTAGACAAAGAAAGAGCAGACAAAATCGTCAAAATGCGTGCCGATGCGGTAGCCAATAAGTAAGCAAATGAGCGTTACTGCGTAAGCTGTAAAAGTAAAAGAAGAGGCAGCCCTGGAGCCATGAATATGGCTTGGGACTGCCTTTTTTGTTACCGGTAACAGTTCTTCCTGCTTCCCTAAAAAATAAGCTGAGCGAACTGGTACAGTCCGTTCTTCCAGACCGGCCAGTCATGGTCGCCCTGTTCTTCCACCCAGATATGCGGCACGTTATGTTCTGTGAAATAAGCATGGGTGCGGTCGCTGACATACTTGAGGTTGTCCCGGTCTCCGCAGGATAACCAGAGCAGGTTAAGCGCGTCCGCTATCTTCTGCGGGTCCGGTACCAGCAGCTCCGGCTCCTTCGTGTTGGGCGCCGGAGAGAAGGCTGCCACCCAGGCGAACAGGTCCAGGTTGTTCAGACCCATGTTGAGCGATTGTCCTCCGCCCATGGACAACCCGGCCAGCGCACGGTGCTCCCGGTCCGTCAGCACGGAATAATTCGCTTCAATATAAGGGATCAGATCGTTCAGCAGATCAGACTCAAAGGTTGCAAAGGCTTCCAACTTGTCAGGCGCGAAGATGTCGCCCTCCGCCCGGTCATTCAGCATCGCCCGCCCGTTCGGCAGAACTACAATCATTGGCTTCAGCAATTGATCAGCATATAGGTTGTCCAGAATAACCTGCGGTGTGCCGTGAGTGTACCATTCGTCCTCATCTCCACCGATACCGTGCAGCAGATACAACACACTATATTTCTCTGCGCTGGAGTATCCGGGCGGTGTATATACTCTGGCCTTGCGGGTGTTGCCAACTGTTGCAGAGGGATATTCGATCATCGTGATCTTACCATGCTCGATCCCTGCTCTCTCCTGATCATACCCTGCTGCTTGCGTTGTATACTTCTGCTGGTTCATGTCCAAAGCTGCTCATTCCTCTCATAGTTATATGTATATTCTCACACTTTGTTTATTCAATAAACTAAGTATGAAATCCTGCTGAGGAACCTGCTGCGGAAAAATATTTATGGAGCATGGAAGCCCATCTATAACGCACTGTACTGACTGCATCTAACGTTCGTATACATACGAATACATGGGAGTAATCTCCACCGGCTGCAGGGATTGATAGAGTGCATTAGCCCCGGCAGAGAACCCCGTAATATATGCCGTTGTCACACCTTGCTCCTTCAGCCGGATGAAACATGCTGTAATGACAGCCTTGCCGAAGCCGCGTTGCCGGTAATCGGGATGGGTCCCAATCGTCTCTATAACCGCGATCCCGTTATCCTGATCCACGAACCCGAAACAGAAGGCAATGGGCCGGCCGTTTTCATCCATCACCGTGAAGTCAAGGTCCGCACGATAGGACTTTAGATCTTTTCTCCAGTACTCTATGCTCCCGACATTGGAATCATCCGGAGAGAAGATCCGCTCAATTAAATCACTCTTCGCTCCTTCATCTATCCCTTCCGCCATGCAGCGGATGTAGAATCCTTCTTCCAGGTTCAAAGTGTAATCCGTATGCGCAAGATCGTATCTACGGGTATTCCCGATATGGGAATCCTGCACAAAACCTTGATCCAATAATGCCTGAACCTCCAGACCGTAGGGATAGCAATCGGTGTTGAGCTTCTTTTTCTCCTTGCCCCATACATTCCGGGTCCATGCGACCATCTCGTCCGCCAGATACGGGTAATCCGGATGAACGATTAAGCTGAAGAAACCGCCTCCGGATTCAGAAATGAACAAGCCTGTGATCTCACCGGCTTCATTCTTCCATAGGTGTGCATTATGCTCCATGAAATTAGGATCTGTACTCTTGGACGCTTCGTACCGGTTCCAGAACTCGAATCTGACAAATTCCCAGGTCTGAAGCTTCCCCGTCAAAGTTACCATTTGTCTTAAAAAGGCATGAACGTTGTTGAAGTTCTCCCCGGTGTCTGCGTACCTTTCATTGAATGCCTTCATCCCCTCATCTCCATTCGGCTCTCATCATTTCACTCTTCTTCTATTATAAGCAGGGCCACTTCCCCTTTATAGGCAGAGATCGGCTATAACCATCTGTTCTATTGCAATCACCATTGTTGCAATTCTTGCAAGATTTCTCATATCCTGTACCACACAAAAGCCTGTCCACAGGGACAGGCTCTCAGGCATAACCAATTCAGTTCTACAGCACTATTTTCACCGCAGCATTCTCTGTTAGCTCAAACGGTCCAGGCGTCACATTCGAGTCCGGGCGCTGCTTACCGAAGAAGTCGCGGTCGAACCGGTATGGTGAACCGTCCGGCTCCTCATAGCGCATCTCGGCGTGATAGCTTCTGCCCAGCAGATTCGTGGTGACCACAGTAGGCGCTGCTGCACGCAGCAGCTCAGGGTTCTCAATATGCACCTGCACCTTGCCGGAAGCAGGATCAACCTCGATCTCAAGACCCTTGCCAGCATAGACCTTCGCATTCGGCTCATGTGTACCCGGCACCGCATTCTTCAGATACAGATTGCCTTGGATGGCTACGGAAAGAGCCATCTGTTCCGGATGGAACGGCTTCCCGGAATCGATCAGTGCCTTGATCTCTTCCTTGGTGTATTCCCACCACTGCTTATCCCGGGCATTCGGATGCTCGTTATATCCGCCCAGCCCTACGGGATGCAGGTAACAGCGGGAATTATCCGGGATACCATCCATTACCGGAGCACCGGTATCATCCACCTTATCTCTTGGAGACAGCGGAAGATGCTCGAAGAACGTCATCGGCACTACCTCATTGCCCGTATCCTCATCGCGCAGGAAGATATTGTTATAATATCTGTCGTCACCGCCCGCGATATTACTGTACCCGGCGATCGCTGTCTCGTGCGGCATATGATACGGCGTATAACGGGTAAGCTCCGGGCGCACCACGAACCTGCCGGCGAACAGATTATGGACGAACGCGCCGCCCTGAGCCATATTGCGGAAGTTCATCGGCGACAGGAACAGGTTGTGATCCACCATATAAGGGCCGTGGCAGACCTCCATGAAGAAGTCCTCGGACAGGTTGTCATAGAACACATTGCGGCTGATGCGCGTACCCTGTGCCTGCCAATCCAGCCATAACGCCCGGTAGGAGCTATAGATGACATTCCCGCATATCTGGGTATCCAGGGAAGCATGGAGCTTGATTCCGCCGACCTCTGCCCCGTGGAAAATCCGTTTATGATGGATATTATAAATCCGGTTCTGGAGAATCTGGCTGAACGCCCCGCCTAAATGTCCGACAATTCCAGCCTGCTCACAATCATGAATCACATTATTGCGCACGATATGACTTCCAATGTTGTCCTTATGCCAATCCTGGCGGAGTGCGCGGAAAATAACCTCCTGCTCCCGCTGCGTTCCGCCCTTCATCCGGCCATTGGACCATTCATTATGCCCGGTTGAGATTTCTTTGCCCAGGCTCACCCCTGTGCATTTGGACTCGCAGATGTGGTTGTCTTCAATGATCCAGCCTTTGCTCCAGTGAGGGCCGATGAGCCCTTCCTGCAGCGCCGTTGGCGGAGCCCACTGCGGAGACGCTTGCCGGAGCGTGAAGCCCTTGACCGTTATGTAATTACGGCCGGTCTGCTCAGGCCAGAAGCAATAAGGGCGGACGCTGATCTCCACCTTCTCGTTGCGGGGGTCCTTGCCGCCGAAGCTCGCCCAGATCTTGGTGGTGGATGGGCCTACTTCTGCATACCACTGCAGCAGAGAGTCCGCTGCGTACTTGGCCTGCGGCCATACCTGAGGATCGCGCAGCTTGGTAACGCTATCACATTCATACAGCGATTTGCCGTCCAAATAGACCTCCCCCAGATGCGGCTCGAATGCGCCTTCAAACAGCCAGTCCCCGTATAATTTCTCTTCAAACGGATTGCGGACAGCGAACAGGGTGTTAGGAACCTCTGTACTCCAGACACCGTCGCCTTCATCCTTCCAGTCAGCTGCCGGCTCAGCGCCCGTAATCACCACTTCACCGTCTCCGGCCGATTGATACACAATGCGCTGTTCCTCCGTACCGCCATTGGCCGGACTGACCCATTCCCGGTATATCCCCGCATGGACGATAACCATATCCCCCGGCTCCGCCAGCGCCGCAGCACGGGAGATGGAGCGGAAAGGTTGTTCCGCCGTACCCGGCGCCTGATCATTCCCCTGAATTGCCACATGATATTCCATATGAGCAACCTCCTCTTTCTTGTATGTCATATTGATATTTTAAATGAACATTCGATACTTTGCTATAACCTTGGGTAATCCCCCGGCCTAAGTGAATGGTCAAGGGTTCCCGGATGACAAGGAATAGTATAGGGTTAGGCAGAATCGTAGTCTAGCTTACGACAACTTCCATGGATACCTGCTTCAGGCCCGGATTCAGGTCCTTCTCCTCGGTGAGATCCAGAACCGGAGCACCATCGATGTCAAAATGCACGCGGCGCAGGCCGGAACTCCGCGGTCCGTCAATTCCCGGTCTGGCGTGGTAGGCGTTCCAGATCGCCCCATCCTCGTCCGTCACATAGGAGTTATGGCCCGGCCCGTATTCTCCCGGCACGCTTCTGGAGGTCAGCAGCGGATAATTGCCCTTGGTCCAACTCTTGATATCCAGCAGATCCGCCCCCTTGTCTGCGGTCAGCAGACCGACAACATAAGTGGCATCCACCGCTGCGCTGGCAAAGGTCACATACAGCTTATCATCGGTGTACAGAGCGAACGGACCTTCATCCACGAACGTATGGTTATTGGCCCAGCCGTAATCCGGCCGGGTCAGCAGCACCGGATCACTGGTCAGCTTCCACGGCTCCTGCGGGTCAATCGTTGCGATATAGACCCAAGCTCCAAGATCCACAGGAAGGAACTGGCGCTCGGACCATGCGGCATAGAGCTGGCCGTTCCAGCGGATGACGGTCATATCCAGCGAAATGGTCTTGCCCGCTTCGCACAGATAGCTGCCGTCCTTCTTCACTACCCGGCAGGGCTTGGACCAGTCCGCAGCATTCATGGGATTCCCGCATGGGCTCAGCTTCATCACATGCGATTCCTCATGGAAGAACTCACCGGGTGTAGCGGCATGGAAAATATACAGCTCGTCTTCAATGATATGGAATTCGGGCGCCCACAGCAGGCCGCCAATCTCTTCATACGTGGAGGAATCGAGAATCAGGGCTTCCTCGGCTGTTACCAGTCCGGGAATCGTATCGGCTTCCCTCATATACAACGTATGTTCCTTATCCGCATCATTAGTCGCAATGAAATAATATTTTCCCTTCCACCCTACAATGCAAGGGTCCGCACGGTTAAGTGCAATCGGGAATGGAAAGTGATCCTGATGGATCTCCCCGGAGATGCTGTAGGTGCCTGGCTTGGCCCAGTCGATGACAGCCGTATTCCAGTTTACTTTTTTGGTAGCCTGCGTACCGTCACTGTATAGAGCCGTTGCCCGGATAGTCTTCACATCCTCCACCGATGCCGCGCTCACGCGGTCCGGTACCACCACAGCAATATTCTCCGGCACCGTAAGCTTGCACCAGAGTCTGCGGGCTATCTCTGCAGAGACCGAGATCACGTTGCGCGGCTGGATTCCCTCGATCTCAGCCTGCACTGCTTCCAGCGTGAACGGTTCCGCTTCCACCGGTTCCGAGACATTCGTAAGGCTCAGGATGTCGGCGGTGAAGTTCTCGTAGCCCTGCCCCTGCTCGTCAATCCAGTGGATCAGGTAACCGTTCCGCTGCGGATCGAAGGTGCAGGATACATCGCTTACATGAGTATCCGCCTGAAGCTCCAGCAGTCCAATCTCCCTGTATTGCAGCAGATCGGCAGACGAGAACAGCAGTACCTTCCCCTTGCTCTGCTCATCCGCCTCACCGTCTGCCTCGGTACGTACAGCAATGACGCCGAAAGTCCCGTCAGCCAAGTAGAAAAGATACGGCTGCTTCAGGCTTTTGGCCCGGAGCGTCCCATCCTCATTCTCCGTCGCCTTGGCGAACAGGACTCCCGAGTTATGATTCAATGCCTGGAACGGTCCCCCGCCCGTGCTGTATGCAAGATGCATACTGTAAGCCAGCTTCGGAGCATACACGATATCCTCCTGCGGCAGTCTTGTATAGCAAAGGATATCTTTCCGATCTTCATTTTGTTGTGGTATCATTGATCCATAACCTTCCTTCATGTTGATAATTTCTAATAACATTAATCTCCCATTGCACGCTAGTATTTCAGATCAACTCTTGGATTCACTACAAATTATAGAGATTCACCGAAACACTAACAATGATATTTCGTGACCATTAATTGATCTATCCGAAGAAAGGAGAAGCCCATGCCCACCATTCACTACGTGGAATACGATGCTGCACATCCGGCCAATTTTGTCTATAGTATCCCCGAAGGACTGGACGCCTGGCTCCTTGTCCTGACCCAGACTCCGGCGGTGTTTGAAGTAGACGGCGAATTGAAGGAATTTCCTGCTCACTCCGTTGCCTTGTATCCGCCTGGGCACAACATCTATTACCGGGCCTGCTCCAAAAGATACGTGAACGACTGGGTCCGTTTCGATGCAGATGAATCCTACATCACCGAAAGCGTCCTGCCGCTGGGCAGCCCCTTCTCCCTGCCCGATCCCGGGTACTGCCACCAGCTGTTCCAGCTGTTGACGCTGGAGAACTCGTTCCAGAACGATTACCGGGAGCTCTCCATTGACTACCTGTTCCGCATCTTGTTCAACAAGCTGTCCGAAGCGTCCCAGGACAAGCTGACGCCGCAGTATTATAACCTGCTGGAGCTGCGCAAGACGCTGTACAGCAATCCTGGCCATCCTTGGACCGTATCGACAATGGCCGGATATCTGCACATCAGTACCGGCTACCTCCAGACCATCTACAAATCCGCCTTCGGCATCTCCTGCATGGAGGATGTCATCCACTGCCGGATTCGGCTGGCCAAGGAGAAGCTGGGCTTCGGCCAGCACAAAATCGCAGAGATCGCCGCCCTCTGCGGCTACGCCAATGTCGAGCATTTCTGCCGCCAGTTCCGGCAGCTGACCGGCTTCTCCCCCCGGGCCTACCGGGAGCGGCTGGCTTCCAAACAGCCACTGATCCGGGAGGAGGAATAGCGGGAGTGTAAAAGGGTCGGATTCAGTTTTTCGCACACATTCCGCCCCAACTATCAAAAGCAGCGACCCTCCGTCGGAGAATCGCTGCTCTTGTTCACACTATCCTTACTCCTCAGCCCCGCTAAGGAGCGGCAGCACAGCACCGTCCCGCACAAACAGCGGAATCTGCGTGAGCGGCGCATCGACCGTGATAGCCTGCCCGCCGGCATAGGCTGTGCCGGTATAGACATGCGTCCACTCTGAGCCGGACGGCAGATATACCTTGCGTGCCCGTTCGCCTTCGCCCAGCACCGGAGCGACCAGCAGATCGGGGCCGAACATATACTGGTCCTCGATATCCCAGGCCGCCGGATCCTGAGGGAAATCATAGAACAATGGGCGCATTGGCGGCGTGCCCTTCTCATGCGCAGCCTCCATCAGTCCGCGGATATAAGGCTTCAACCGCTCTCTCATCTGCATGAACTCTTTGAAGATGGCATACGCCTCTTCCCCGTAGCTCCATACTTCGTTATCCGAGCCGCTTCCGCATACGCCCCCGCCACGCGTTCCGGTGGGCGGAACAAAAGGGGAACGGTCCCCATGCAGCCTGAATACCGGAGAGAACGCGCCATACTGGAACCAGCGGACCATCAGCTCCCGGAAGGAAGCGTCAGCCGGATTGCCGCCGTGGAAGCCGCCGATGTCGGTGGTCCACCATGGAATTCCGGCCACGGCCATATTCAGTCCGGCCCGGACCTGAATGCCCAGCACCTTGAAGCTGGAGTGAATGTCTCCAGACCATACAAGTGCTCCGTAGCGCTGGCTGCCCGCCCAGGCGGTGCGCACCAGATTGATAATATTCTCCTGACCTTCGGCAGCCATGCCGTCATAGAAGGTCTGGCTGTATTTCACGGGATAGATATTGCCGACCTGCTTGCTGGAGCCGATATGATAGCGGTAGATATCATGGTCATAGACCGTCAGCTCCGGCTCCGCCTCATCGAGCCAGAAGACTTTGATCCCTTTATCATAATAATTCTGCTTAATCAGCCCCCACAGGAACTTACGGGCTTCCGGATTCGTCGCATCGAAGATCGCGTTCTGTCCGAGGAACTGAAATTGCGTCCGCACCCCGCGGTCCGAGCGCAGCAGATACCCTTTTTCCAGCATCTCCTTATAGTTCTCGCTCTCCGTCTGGACGGTCGGCCATACCGAGACCATCAGCTCAATGCCCATCTCCTGCAGCTCCTGCACCATCGCCTCAGGATCTGGCCAATATTCCGGGTCAAACCGCCAGTCGCCCTGATTCGTCCAGTGGAAGAAATCAATGACAATGACGTCAATCGGCAGATTCCGCCGTTTATGCTCCCTCGCCACCTCCAGCAATTCCTCCTGCGTACGGTAGCGGAGCTTGCACTGCCAGAACCCCATGCCATAATCCGGCATCATCGGCACGGTTCCCGTGGCCTTGGCATATGCCTCCTCGATCTCGGCAGGCGAGTCCCCGGCGGTGATCCAGTAATCCAGCTGCTTGGACGACGGGGCTGTCCATTCGGTCACATTCAGACTGAAGTGCGCCTGTCCGATCGCCGGATTATGCCACAGGAACCCGTAACCGGCACTAGACAGCACGAACGGGATACTGATCTGGCTGTTACGGTGAGTCAGCTCCAGCGAACAGCCCTTCAGATTCAGGAAGGAATGCTGGTATTGGCCCATGCCGTACAGCTTCTCCAATGGGTCCGCTTCCAACCGGAGCTTCACAGAGAAATCGCTGCTGCCGGGAACGGCTGCAAGCTCTCTGCCTCCATATTTTAACTGATACGTATCTTCCGTTTCGTTAAGCAACAGCTTGCCATGCTGGTTGTAGAAGAAGATCTGTCCCTTATCCGTAATCTCCGCCCGAATATTTCCATTCACGAGGGTCGAACGTTCCTTGGTAATGGTTATCTTGCTTGAGGTCTGCTCTGCCGGCAGAAGCGCCCACTGCTCATCGGTGATCTCTGAATAAGAAGCCCGGATACGCAGCGAATGCTCTCCCCAAGGCTCTATCCAGACTCTCTCATGGTCATATTCTCTGATCAGTCTGCCATTCTCTTCACGAAACATAGCGTGATCCCTCCAACAGTTCTATAATAAGGTTGCAACCACATTATAAAGAGTGCGAAACCGCGATACTACGCATAAAAGTACGCATATATCATACGATATTACGTTTTTGTGGAGGGATTAAGATGAGTGGAGCTTTCGAAGACAAGCCTTATCCATGGAAAAAAGAGCACACGGAGATTCCCGAGGGCCTGTTTCCCATCAATGTATTTCATATCTGCTTCCCGGACCGCAGCATCATTCCGCCTCATTGGCATGACCATCTCGAATGGATACTCATTACCAAGGGCAGCTTCCGGGTGCAGGTGGGCCCTAGCTCCAGAGAACTGGTGGAGGGGGAGCTGGCCTTTGTCAGCCGGCCCCAGATCCACGCGGCCTATCCTACAGAAGAGGGCAGTGAACTGTATGCGGTCGTCTATAACGAAGCTCTGCTGAACGGGATGAGAGATCTTACCGAGCTTCAGCACATCCGGCCGCTGCTCTCCGGCGAGATCCGGCTGCCCGCCTTCTATGGTGCGGACCAGCCGGTTACACGGCGGATCAGGGCATGTATAGAACAGATCGTGTACAGCTATCAGAACAAAAGCCCCGGTTATGAATTATGTATCAAAGGCGGCTTGTTCTCCTCCCTGGGTCTTGCTTATCCCTTGGCAGAGTTCAAATTACCGCCTTCGAAAAAAGACCGCCAGGAAACAGGCATCCAGCCCTTGCTGATTCATCTCAGCAACCATTTCCATGAACCGCTGACGGTGGAGGAAGCCGCCCGGATCTGCTGCGTGACCCCCAACTACTTCTGTCACCTATTCAAGAAGAACACAGGAAAAACCTTGATTGAATATGTGAACATGCTGCGGGTGCACGAAGCCTGCCGGCTGCTTCAGCTTCGCCAGTATCCGGTTCAGGAGGTGGCCTTCCGGGTGGGCTTCTCCAACCTGACGTATTTCGGACGAATATTCAAACAGAATACTTCCATGACTCCAAGCGTGTATGCTACCCGGTTCAAGACCCGGACTTAGCCCTGCCTGCGATAACGGAAATACTCGAAATCGGCATAACCGCCGGATGAGACGGTTGCATAATTGAACAAGCCAATCCGGTAGCCCATGAAATGATCCAGGGTGTATTTCATATGCAGGGTCTGACCAATGGAATGCCACACCTCACCATCCCCTGAATAGAAGAACCTGGCTTCATCCACACCATCCTTGAAATTGAAATCAATCCGCAGGCAGATCGACTGGCCTGTGAAAGGGATACTCTCTGTCACATAAGGGCTTTTGTCGCCGGGGAAACACATATTTACAGTGTACTGTCCCTGCTCTCCGGCGGCCACCTCAACCGTGCCGTACCCGGACTGGAGAGCAACCATGCCGGCCCGGTCACCTTCGTTCATGCCGCCCAGATACAGCATCGTCTCGGCGCTGCAAGCCGGACCCTCCGTCCGCTGGGTCAGCGTATTTCGGGCCAGCAGAACATTGTCAGCTATCCGGCCTGTGCGCAGCCGCAGACAGCCAGGCCGATCGGTGACCGACCACAGCCCGTTGTCGGGATTGTGGTTCCACTGCCACTGGAGCGCCAGCCGATTGTCTGCATACTCGAACTCATCGCTGATCACAAGCGCCTTCGGCTCCCCGGCGGGAAGCTTCGTCCCGAAGGACACCGGAGCCTTGCCGCCATCTCCGATCACCGGCCAGTCGTTCTCCCAGGTCACAGGGAACACGCAGGGAATACGTCCAACCGCTCCATGATCCTGGAACAGTACAGCGTACCAGTCTCCTTCCTCTGTATCCACCAGCCCGCCTTGCGCCACGCCGTTATTGCGGTAGCCCAGATCATCATCCAGAACAACCCTGTGCTCATATGGGCCCAGCAGCTCCCGGGACCGGTAGCATAGCTGGCGTCTGCGCTGATTCCCCGCCGACGGCCATTCAATGAAAAAGAGGAAGTAGTAGCCGTCCCGCTTATGGGCATGACAGCCTTCCATCCGCAGCATGATGTCCTTACGCTCGCCTTCCAGCAGCAGCTGATCCGTTCCGCCAGGCTTCACAGCCGTCAGATCCGCTGTCAGCTCCCGGACCCGGATATCCCCGTTCCCGTAGATCACGTAATTGCGGCCGTCATCATCCAGCAGCAGCGCCGGGTCATGGTACAGCCCCGGAATAACCGAACGCTCCCATGGCCCATGCTCAATATTCCGGGTCTGGTAGATATAGAACTGATCCATGTCATTGGAGGAGAAGCATACATAGAAGGTCCCGTTCTTGTGACGCAATGATGCCGCCCACGAGCCGCTGGCATAGATGCCTTTGCCGTCCTCCAGCCGGTGGGCCTCGTTGTCCTCGAAGGTGTCATAGACGTAACCCGTTATCTCCCAGTCCTTCAGATTCACCGACTTCATAATCGGACAGCCCGGCATGGAGTGCATGCTGGTACTGACCATATAGAACACCTGGCCGACCCGGATCACATCCACATCCGGGACATCTGCCCATATCACTGGATTGGTAATGCTGGCTGTATTCAATATGCCCGCCCCCTTGATGTTATTTATCTTGTGGTGTGAATTGCCAATGGGCCAGCTTGAACAAGCCCTTATCGCTCTCTCCCGCGAATACCAGATAGAGGTTGTGAACTCCCGCCGCTCCCTGAACCTCCGTCTTCAGCTCCAGCCATTCCTGCGTGCCGTCCGCTGCCGGAACCGCCAGTCTGCCGATGAGCGGACCTGCCGGTTCATCCAGATGCAGCTCCAGCACGCCGCCCGCTTCCAGGCTCAGCACCGAAGCCCGGAACGACTCCGCTCCGCTGCCGAAGTCTACCCCGGATAGTCCGATCCAGCCGCCGCGCTCAAGATCCGTAACCGCCTGAACTCCGCCCTCGGACAGGTATTCCGTCTTCACCCCCGCGCTCCAGCCCATTGTTGCCGCCGGAATACGTTCATAAGGATTCAAGGTGCCAAGCTGTTGCACACCCTCGTAGTCCGCGTGAATCTCCTGAATGGACCCGTCCTCGTGATGAGTCAGGCGGTTAAGATGTGTGGAGCGGTAGCCGTTGGCAATCCCTTGGGCCTTGGACAGGGTCTGGGCGTGATAAGCAATATACCAGCTATCACGGAACTGGAAAATCGCATGATGGTTGTTCCCGGACACACCGAAGAAATGTCCCGGATTCTTCAGGATCGTGCGGTGATACGTCCAGGGCCCCATCGGATGCTCACTTGTCATATAGGCAATCTCTCCCGCCGGAGGGCTGCCCTCCGGCCGCTGCCCGTCATAGAAGTTCGAGCAGTAGGTATAATAGTAGACTCCGTTCCACTTATGGATTCCGGCATCCTCGAACATGAACGGGGCCGGAATGACTTCCGCCGTGCCCACCACGCTGGTCATATCCTCACCCAGCGGCATCACCCGTGCTGTGCCCGGTTCGGCGAACTGTCCTTCCGGGACACCGCCTCCGAAGTAGATATACCCCTTGCCGTCATCATCCACCAGCACCGCCGGATCGAACAGCCAGGTCACATCCTCGACCCCAGGTGTGGAGCGCAGAATCAGCGCTTCCCCGATCGGGTCCACCCATGGTCCCACCGGACTGTCACTCGACAGCACGCCGATGCCGCTGGCGTTATTGGCGAAGTAGAGGAAGAACTTATCCCGGCCGTCAATCACTGTATGCACCGCTGCCGGTGCCCAGGACTGGGTTGCCCATTTCGCCGCACCCTCCGGCCCGGCCACGGCAATCGCGCCATGATCGGTCCAGTTCACCAGATCAGTGGACGAGATTACGGTAATTGTATTAATGCTGCTGTAAGAATTCTCTTTCACCGCACCGTTCTCATCATACTCCAGGGCGTCGTTGGTCATGTACAGATAGACTCTGTCCCCGAATACCAGGGCGTAAGGATCGGCTCCGTATCTGTGTGCCACCAGCGGATTGCCGTTCGGCTGTACCTTGCCGGCAGCCTGCTTCAGTTGAGTTGTCATTTGTTTCCCTCCAGATCTGATAAAGTGTCAGCTTAAAATAATATTAGGATTGCGGTGCGGCCAGCCCGGCCAGCCGGGCGAATGAAGCCTTGGGCTGCTTCTGCTCATCGAACAGGAACGGCCAGTTCTTGCGTCCCCGGACGGGGAAGCCGTCCAGCCAGGTATAATCATCGGCCACGCCCCAGAAGGTCACCGAATCAATAGAGTCCTTGAATTCCAGCAGCAGGGCGAAGATCTCGGCATAACGCTCCTCCTGTAGCTTCAGCATTTCAGCTGTTGGCGCTTTCAAATCCGTGCGCTTATCGTCATGGTCGAACACGGAGAGATCCAGTTCAGTAATGTGGATCTTCAGTCCCAGCGACGAATACAGCTTAAGCGCATTGCGGATCTCATCAATGGAAGGGCCGTAGATATTCCAATGTCCCTGCATCCCGATCCCGTGAATCGGCGTATTCTGGTCCAGCAGGCTGCGCACCAGCTTGTAGATTTTGCTGCTCTTGACAGGATCGGTCTCATTATAGTCGTTATAGAACAGCAGAGCGTCGGGGTCTGCCTGATGCGCCATTTCAAACGCCTGGCGGAGATAATCCTCGCCGATGATCTCCAGCCACCGGGTATCCCGCAGGTACTGGTCTGTTTTATCCTCAATTGCTTCATTAACCACATCCCAGGCATACGCCCGTCCCCGGTAACGGCCAACTACCGTGTTGATATGGGTCTGCAGGCGGGCAAGCAATTGCTCTCTGCTGCACGCTCCGCCTTCTGCATCCCGGAACATCCAGTCTCCGGTCTGGTTATGCCACAGTAGCGTATGCCCCCGGACACCGATCCCGTGTGCCTCTGCGAATTCGAAGATACCGTCCGCAGCCCCGAAGGTGAACTCTCCCTCCTGCGGCTGAACCAGAGCCGGCTTCATCTCATTCTCAGCGGTGATGCTGTTATAATGCCTGGCAATGAAAGGACCCTGGGCAGCTATAATACCCGTACTGACGGCAGCTCCTATCTTGAAGGCCTCCCGGAACATTTCATGTAATGCAGGAATTTCGCTGCTCGCTTGTTTCATCTTTGCTAACCTCCTGTAGTTGATAACATTTTTGGACAACTCTCTCTATCATAACGCATTTGAATGCGTTTTCCATCACCATAGTAAAGACTTGGACCCTAATAAATAAATGGATACTCTATCCTTGTCCGGACTGGGCCTGTTCCCGGAAGGCCACCGGCTTGAGAGCGGTCCGTTTCTCGAACTCTCTTAAGAAGTGATGATAGTGCACATAGCCCACACTCTCCACAATGCTTCTGACCGTATCGTGAGTTTCAATCAGCCGCTTCTTGGCCGCTTCGATCCGCAGATTATGAATGTACTCCAGAATGCTGATGCCGTGCTTTTTGATGAAGGCCTGGCCCAGATACACCGGATTGATATAGAAATGCTCGGCAACCTCTTTTACAGTCAGATGCTCCGAGTAATGATCTCTCAGAAAGCATTCCACGCGGATCAGCGGATGCTCGGAGTTGCGCTCCTTGTGCTGCCGGATATAATTCATACTGGTGGAGAGAGCCGTCTCCAGGGTAACCTGCAGATCTTCCAGGGATTTGGGCTCGGTTCTGAAAAAATCAAGCGTTCCGATCCACTGATCGTCCGTGCCTCCGAATTCCTTCAGCAGCTCCATGCTCCGCAGCATGATATCCATGCCCGTCATCTGTACCAATCCCGGATCGGTCCGGTTCTCCTTGAACCCGCTGAACAATTCGCGCAGCTTCTCCGCTGCCTTCTGCTCATGCAGCCGCTCGACCGCGCCGATGATCTCCTCAATCAGCTCTGCGGAAGGGAGCGTGTAATTCACCTGGCCTCCAGCTTCACTGGCCGAATCCACCGGACCACACCGGTCCGAATAGAAGTAGTGGCGGGCCGCAGCGCCTGCCGCTTCCCGGTAGGAGACCGGCAGCTCGCGGAGGGAACGCACACTTGGCCCGATGCTGACGGAGCCCTTCACCCCGCTGCGGGTCAGCCCGGCGTATAGCTGCTCCGCCAGCCCGGATGCCTCCGCCGAGCTCTCCACAACCAGCCCGGCCTGATCCCCCGGCAGATCAATGAACATGGCGCCAGCGGGTCCGGCAAGCTCCCGGCAGAGCTCTGTAATATGGCTGCTTGGGCCCTCCACATGCAGATAAGTCCAGCCCGTGGCTGCCTCATCCAGGCGGTCCATCTGCTCCGCCGCTTCCTCTTCCGGCTCCGCCCAGTGGCCTTCAAGCATGCGCGCTACCGCCAGCGGCAGCAGCCGGCTGGCCAGCATGCTCTGCTGCATCTTCTGCTTCAGGCGCAGCTCCAGCTCGTCTGTAATATCGATAAGCACCTTATCCCATTCCGCATCAACGACCGGCTTCAGCAGGTAATGCCTTACCCCATAACGAATGGCGGTTCTGGCATATTCAAATTCGCCGTAGCCGCTGAGCACGATGAAGACCGGCTGTTCCATGTCAAGGCTGCGTACGCGCCGGATCAGCTCCAGCCCGTCAATCCCCGGCATGCGGATATCTGTAATCACCAGATCGGGCGAGCTGCGGATAATGGCGGCCAGCGCCTCCTCCCCGTTCTCACAGGCGCCGCATACCTCAAAGCCCAGCTCCCCCCAGTCAGTCAGCGTCTGCAGACCCTCTAATGCGAGGGTCTCATCATCTGCGAGCACTACTTTATACATGAGATTCCTCCCCTGCCGGAACCAGACTCAAGTTCCCCGGAATCTGGATGGTAATGACCGTCCGTTCATACTCGGTGCTCTCAATGCGGAATGTTGCCCTGCCGTTATAGTACAGCATGAGTCGCTTATACACATTGCGGAGCCCGACATTCTGCCCCGAATCCTCCCCTGTTTCCAGATGGGACTTAATCCATTCCAGCTTCTCCTTCTCAATTCCTTTGCCATTGTCAGTGACCACAATCTGCAGACCTGTGTCATTCCGCGAAGCGGACACATGGATTTCCCTGGCCCATTTGACCGACTGCAGGCCGTGCTTGCAGGAATTCTCCACTAAGGCCTGTATGCTCATCTTGGGAATCCGGCATTTCAGCACCTCCGGCTCAATATCCAGCTCATAAGAGAACCGGTTCTGGAAGCGGAATTTCTCAATCTGCAGATACATTTCAATGAAGGATACTTCCTCCTCCACCGTAATCAGATCATCCTTCCAGCTCAGCAGCCTGCGCATAATCAGGGCCAGATTCCTTATGACATCGGTGACTTGCTCATATTTATATTTCTTACAGATGACCAGGATGGCATTCAGCGTATTGAATAGAAAATGAGGGTCCACCTGGCTCTCCAGATATTTCAGCTCGGCCCGTACCCTCTCCAGCTCCAGATCCTTCTTCTGAATCTCCAGCTTATAGACATCATTGATCAGATTGCGGATTTTGCCGGTCATCAGATTGAAGCTGCGGATCAGACCGCCAATCTCGTCCCTTCCCTCATACATGTCAATGCTCTCGAACTGCTCATATTTGATAAGCTTCATATGCTTGTAGAGCAGCCTTACCCGAAGATTGTACGAGCGTATAATAACACTCATGAGCAAGGTGGGAATGATGATCGTCAGCAGAACCAGAATCAGCGAATTCCTGAGCGCACGGTCCATCTCATGGTTGATCTGACGCCCCTCGGGAGTTCCGACCAGCCGCCAGCCTTTGGTGTAAGCGGCACTGCTAAGTGGCCGGACAATCTGCTTGGCAGGATGATCAAGACTGGTGTCCACATTCAGCAAGGCACCCGCATCCAGCGAGGAGAAGGAACCGTCCGAGGCCAGCACGACCCGGTCTTTCTCATCCAGCAGCTTGAAGTCCAGATAGTCACGCTCCTTCTGGAACAGATCCTGCACGCTGTTCAGCCGCAGATCGATCCGCAGATACTTCGTGTAGGGCTGGCCGGTGAAGTTATCCAGCTTGCGGATCAGGCTGACCAGCACCTCCTGCTGTGGCGGATTCAGCGGATTGGTCCCCTGGTACGAGGTCAACAGCACCTTGTCCGAGCTGCTGGAGATTTTGCGGTACCACTCACTCTGTTTATCTGAATCGGACAGAATGAAATAACTGTTCCCGTTCTGGATCGTCGGATTGGAGGTATAGATGCCCATCCAGGAGATATAGGAGTGAAGATTGCTGTACTGCCGCAGCTTATCCTTCAGGGAATCATTATAGGCATCATAATAAGCCTCATTATCCGGGTAAGCATAATCCATCATCTCCATATAGGACCGGTCCGCAGCCACCGTGTTACTGATCGCCACGCATTCGTTCACGATCTGCATCAGATCATAGACCACCCGGTCTACCGAAATCTCCAGGTTCTCCCTCTCCCGCGCCTCCACATTACGGCTAATCTGTACATAAAAGAGGGCATTGATGCTAAGTATGGGGACGAGCACACACAGTAAGTAGATAAACAAAAACTTGTATTTGAGCGGAATATCATTAATGAAGGCAGATGGCTTCCGGTTATCCTTCATGTCAGCCCTCTCCTCCCTCTTGAATTAACTCTTCTTGTATACGGAAGGCGTCACTCCGTTAAGCGCCTTGAACTTGGCGGCGAACACATCGGCGTCTGAATACCCCACCCTGCTTGCGATATCCGATATCCCCATATCGGTCCGGCGTAGCAGCTTCTTGGCTTCTTCAATGCGGAATTCATGGAGATAATCGTTAAAGGAGCTGCCGTAATGTTTCTTGAACCGTTGGCCCAGGTAGGCGGAATTCACATGCAGATGCTTCGCAATATCCTGCAGCTTCAGCTTCTCCTGATAATGCCCGCGGACATACTCTATCGCTGCGGACACGATCTGATCCTCTGCCCTGCCGTCCGCAGCCGCAGCGAACCACTCAGCCGCCTCGCACAGCTCCTGCTCTGTCTGACGCTCCAGCAGCGGCAGGCAGCCGGCCGTATGCCGGGACGGGAACCATTTCTGCACCCACTGCGCATAGTCTCCCCCTCTGGCGGTAATTTCACGTAGCAGTTCTGCTTTGATATTGGCCAGAAAAGCGTCGATCCAGGAGCTCGAAGCCCCCTCCGCCGAGAAGATCTTGAACACCTCGCCAATCTGCGCAGTAAGAGGTTCGGTCTTCCCTTCGGTGACAGATTGCAGCAGCGAACGTCTCAGCTCTGCCGGAAGCATGGCCATCTGTGTCTTGTCCTGCTTCCCGAAGAAGCCGGCCACCTCGTCTCCGGGGGCATCCGGCCTGCACAGCTCAGCAGCCAGCGCCTCTTGATACGCCAAATTCAGAGCCTCCGGGCCCTGATGCTGAAGACTTGCCGTGAAAAAGACCGGCGCGCTGTACAGCGGCCGCATCTCTGCAATCCAGCGGGTAAGCAGTGCCTGGTCCAGCTCCGGTCCATCCTGCGGTGACACCAGCAGATACCCGTGCTTCCCGCTCCCAGCGGTGAACGGATAGACGGAAATGCCGCGCAGCGGCTCCTTTCCGCTCACGGCAACGACCTGCTCACGCATTTGCAGGCTGTCCGGCGCTGCTCCATGGACCAGAACACAGCACAGCAGCGAGGCCGGAGAGATCCCCAGCGTCTTCAGCCCCTTTTCCCGCTCCTCCTCCGTATTCTCCCGCATCAGAAGCCGGGATACGGTATCCTCCTGCATCAGCGCCGAGAGCGCCTCGCGGCGGGAGGACGCCTTGCGTTCTTTAAGGATCTGTTCAGTGACCGTCTGCAGCGCCTCCGTCAGCTCCTGCTCATCCAGAGGCTTGGTCAAATAATTGGATACTCCGTATTTTAGGGCCCGCTTGGCATACTCAAAGTCAGCATAGCCGCTAAAAATAATAAACTTCGGCCGGACCTCACTCTCCGAAGCTCTGCGGATCAGTTCAAGGCCGTCGATGACCGGCATACGCACATCGGTGATGACCAGATCCGGGCGGGTGCTGCCGATCAGCTGCAGCGCATCCTCCCCGTCCAGTGCCTCGCCGCATACTTCATAGTTGAGTGCCTCCCAGTCGACCAGGAAGCGCAGCCCCTCCAGCATCAGCGGCTCATCATCAGCAAACAGTACCTTAAGCATTGAATCACCATCTTTATAGAAGGATTAAGAGTCCTTCCGGACTCACAAGGATTGGATTGAACAGGAGAAACCGCTTCGGCTGCACCCGAAACGGTTATATTATACATATTTTCCTTATATAATTCTTAATGACAATTATTCTTTCACGCTACCCAGGTTCAATCCTACCACGAAATACTTCTGCAAGAAAGGGTAGACGAATAGAATCGGAACCGCGGTAACGATCGTAATCGCTGAACGCATGGAAGCTGGCGTAACCAGCGACTGGACCTGGTTGTTCTGGCCTCCCGCAAGCATCGATGGATCATTGTTCGCACTCATGATGGAGCCCAGCATCTTCATCATTTCGTATTGCAGCGTGCTAAGCTTGATATCCGAGGAGGCATAGAGGAATGTGTCAAACCAGGAGTTCCATGAGCCTACGGCGATAAACAGTGCGACAGTTGCCAGTACAGGCGTACAGAGCGGGAAGATGATTTTCCAGAAAATTCTGAATTCCCCCGCCCCGTCAATCTTCGCCGATTCGGTAAGGCTGAACGGAAGCCCGCGGATATACGTCCGCATAATAATCAGGTTGAACGCGCTGACCAGACTCGGCAGGATATAGACCATGAAGTTATGCAGCAGGCCCATATTCTTGATCAGGAAGTAGTTCGGAATCAGCCCGGCATTGAAATACATAGTCAGGATGAACAGCAGGCCGATCTTTTTGCGGAAAATATATTGCGGCTGCGCCAGTGCATAAGCGAGCATCGTAGTAAGGAACACACCGAGCATCGTTGAGATTATCGTACGGGATACCGAGATAAATGCGGCATGATAGATTGTTCCTGATATAAAGACCGCCCGGTAATTCTCCAGCGTCCATACACGGGGCCAGAGGTAGATTCCCCCGGTAAGCGTGTCACTGCCGTCATTGAAGGATACCGCCAGCGTCTGGAGGAACGGATAGAGCGTAACAGTTACCACAAAGAGCATAAATATCGTGTTGAATGTATGAAATACAACCGGCTCAATCCGGCTTGAACCTTTGGTCGAGGCTTTCATATGGGCTTCCTCCTCTATAGTAATCGCTCTTCGCCGAGGCGTTTTGCGACATTATTTGCGATAAATACGAGAATGACACTGACAATCGTTTTGAAGATCCCTGCCGCTGTAGCCAGCGAGTAGTTCCCCATGGCCAGACCATACTTTACTACAAAGATATCAATGGTTTGCGAATAGTCCACAGTAAGTCCGTTGCCCAGCAGATATTGAAGCTCGAAGCCGGCATCGAGAATATGTCCAATGTTCATAATCAGCAAAATAACGAATGTAGCCTTAATTCCCGGAAGCGTGATATAACGCATTTTTTGAAAACGTTTCGCGCCGTCAATGGAAGCTGCCTCGTACAAGGAAGGATCGATGGAGGTAATAGCAGCCAGATAGATGATCGTCCCCCAGCCCACCTCTTTCCACACGTTCGATGCCCCGATAATGCCCCAGAAGTATTTCCCTTCACTGAGCCACATAATCGGATCTTTAATCAGGTGAAGCTTCATTAGAACGACATTGACAATCCCGCCATCGATGGAGAGTGAAGTGGATACAATCCCCGCAGCGATAACCATGGACAGAAAGTGCGGCAAATACGAAATCGACTGAACCGCCCGCTTGAAGAACTTGAGCTTGATTTCATTCAGCAGCAGAGCCAGACCGATCGCCGTAACCGTACCCAGTACCAGGTTAATGAAACTCATCGCAATGGTATTGCGAAGCACCAGCATAAAGGTATCATCAGAGAATAAAAACTTGAATTGCTGCAAGCCTACCCATTCCTGCTGGCCGAAGGACACCGCCGGGCGGTAATTCTGAAAGGCCATGAGCCAGCCCCAAATGGGAACATAGTTGAAGATAATCAGATAGAGTGCAATGGGCACGGACATAAAAATAAGCTGTTTCTGTGTTTTCAGTGTTTTCCAGCTGAGTTCCACACCGATTTCCGGATCGATTTTGCTTTTTCGGGTCTTCTGTTTTTTGACCTGTTTGTCCAGTACGGCATCAGACATGTTGTATTCCCTCCTGTAAAAATCATTCTCTCCACGTTGTCCTGTTCACGCATTCCTATTTAGGAAGAGCGGGAAACAGCATTTCCCGCTCTTTTTTCTGTACTGAATGGTTTACTTGACACTCCATTTCTCGATGCGCTGCTGAATGCCTTCATTCATCCGGTCTTCATAGGCCTTGATGTCCAGCTTGTGGATTCTGTCCACATAATCCTGCCACACGCCGTCGAACTCAGCAGGGCTGGCCATAATGGCTTTCGGCAAATACTTAATCATGAGGTCATTCAGCTTGGACTGTGCGAGCTGGGCTGGTGAACCATCCTTAAGCACGATGGAATACGCAGGGAAGTAGATATTGTTCTCTTTCGGTTCCTTGAAGAATTCGGACCAGGATTTCTTGTTGTACGCCTTCAGAATGTTCTGGTCGTAAGGCTTCAGGCTGTCGAAGAATTCCTGAGGCTGTGTACCGGCATCTGCTGCGTTACCGTCGCTGTACGTACCTTGAATCTTAGGCATGTAACCGAACATCCCTGAGATTTTGTTAGCAACCTGCCAGCTCGTCTGCTCCGCATTCGCCCGTTGCTCAGGCGTACGGTAGAAGGAGCCGTCTGCATTCACTTCATAATCTTCGCCTTTCACGCCCCATTGAAGCGTCTTCTGCCAATCCTCGGTAATCATCTTATCCCAGAACTTGATGATGCGGACAGGGTCCTTGGCATTGATCGAAATTCCGAATCCGCGGTTGGTGCCGACCGCTCCGCGGTCACGATACCATTCTTCTGCGCCCGGATAGAGCAGAGGGAAGCCGATATACGTATTTTCCAGCTTACCTTGGGAGATCAGGGATTTCTCGCCGTCCTGGAAGTTCCAGTGCTGGTCGAACATCCCGATGACCTTACCGCTTGCTACCTTGGCCAGATACTGGTCATAGTTCTGTACGAAGGCTTCCTTGTCCATCAAGCCCTGAGCATTAATATCGTTAAGCTTCTTGTAGTAGGTCTTGGAGATATCCTTGTCGGCAAAAATCTGTGCCACATTGTTATCTACAATAACGGCCCCGTCATTGGGATGTCCCGACAGATGCTCTGGGGGATTCTGCAGCGGGAACACGCGCCAGTCGAAGTTGAGCGATTCGAACCCGATCATATCCGGGTGTTTTTCTTTATATTTGGCAATGATATCGAAGTACTCATCCAGGGTCTTCGGAGTAGGGTAGCCCATTTCCTCCAGCACGCCTTTTTGCAGCCAGAAGCCCGGTCCCTGATAAGTAGGCTCGGTAATTTTACCTTGATAGACGCCATAGCTTGGCAGTACGTAGATGTGGCCGTCACTCTCATCCTTGATCTGGTTCCAGACCGCACCGTAATGCTTCTTCAGGTTGGGAGCGTATTTCTCAATCAGATCCTCAAGCGGAATGTATGCCTTGGCATTGATTAATTTGTCGTCACCCGACAGGATGTCCGGGTAGTCGCCGCCGGCAATCATGACCCCAAGCTTCTGCTGCAGGTCGCCGACCAGGAATTCCTGGTTGAAGGTGATTCCGGTCTCGTCTTTGATCAGCTTCAGAAGCTTATTGTCAGGCGTTGGCTGTTGCCCGGGACCATTCATGAATACCGAGAACGTTACCGGAGCCGTGTCGTCTCCGGCTGCTGCAGGGCTGGCGTTTCCTCCAGTGGCGGTCTCTTTGGTGCCGGTGTTGCCTGTGTTATTGCTTGATCCACAGCCTGTCAGTGCCAGTGTGAGTGCTAATACACCGGCCGCAGCGGCTGCTGCTGAACGTTTTGCCGTTTTGTGCATGTTGTTATGCCTCCCCTTTTTGGCTAATGCTTATGCATATCATTTCTCTTGGTGACAACTTTAATTATACGTTTTCAGAATGCGCTTACAATTCATAGAATATAGGTCTTCCCCCCTGAAAATTCATAAAAAGAAAACGGTTGCTTGCAGCACGGCAGCCGAATTGCCGTTTCTCATAAACCGCCACAACTAGGTGGAACTGGCTGCAATTGGCCGCCGAAAGCGGCGCCGCGCCTGCTTGCGGCTTCGGTTTTTCGATTACATTGGGCCCACGCGCCGTCCCTCCAACCACAGAAAGGGATTGGCGCATTTGCGCCAATCCCACAGTACTATCTTATAGTATTCGTCAACCCGGCAACCTGTTGTTCAGCTTCAGCGGGTGAATGTATAAGAGCTTCCCGCTTCCCCTGTGAACGAAACGGAATCCAGGCCCGGACCTTCAAGCCGGAAAGGACCGGATACGGTACATGTTACCACTGCTTCCGTAATGAGTCCACCGCTCCAGGTGAAATCGAGGGTATAGCCGCCTCTTGCCCGCAGACCCTTGACACTGCCCTCGCTCCAGCCTCCGGGCAATGCAGGCAGCAGTCTGATCGCGTCCGTATGACTCTGCAGCAGCATCTCCGCGATGCCCGCTGTTCCCCCGAAATTCCCGTCAATCTGGAACGGCGGATGATTGTCGAACAGGTTAGGCAGGGTTGAATGCTCCAGCAACGCCCGCACATTGGTATAGGCCTTGCCCTCATCCTGCAGTCTGGCCCAGAAGTTAATGATCCAGGCCCGGCTCCAGCCGGTATGCCCTCCGCCACTGGCAAGTCTGCGTTCCAGCGTCGTACGGGCCGCTGCCGCCAGCTCCGGCGTATGCTCCACCGTGAAGGCATCCCCCGGGTACAGGGCGAACAGATGCGAGATATGGCGGTGCCCCGGCTCTACCTCTTCATGATCCTCCATCCATTCCTGAATCTGGCCGTATTTGCCGATCTGCGGTCCCGGCAAGCGGTCCAGCGCGGAGCGGAGCTCTTCGCGGAACGCCTCGTCCCGCCCTATAATCTCCGCGCTCTGGATGCAGGCCTTGAACAGCGCCTCAATAATCTGGAAGTCCATAGAAGCTCCGGCACACAGCACGCCCGATTCCCCGCCGGGAAGCTGATACGTATTCTCCGGCGAGACGGACGGGCAGGTAATCAGCCGTCCCGACTCATCCTCTATCAAGTAATCCAGCAGGAACTGTGCAGATTCCTTCATAGTATCATAGGCCTTCGCCAGATAATGGCGGTCCTGGCTGAACCGGTAATGCTCCCACATGTGCAGGCATAGCCAGGCAGCGCCCAGCGGCCAGAACGATGCGGGCAAATAGGTATCCTGCGGTGCAGTATCTGCCCAGATGTCCGTATTGTGATGGGCTGTAAATCCGCCGCAGCCGTACATTACCCTGGCCGTCACCCGTCCCGGCTCCCGCATCCGTTCAATCAGATCGAACAGCGGCTCATGGCATTCAGCCAGATTGCAGATTTCAGCGGGCCAGTAATTCATTTGGGCGTTAATGTTAATCGTGAATTTGCTGTCCCAGGCCGGGGTGAAGCTGTCATTCCAGATGCCCTGCAGATTCGCAGGCAAGGAGCCAGGACGGCTGGAGGCAATCAGCAAATACCGGCCATACTGGAAGTAGGTTGTGATTAGCCCGTGATCCTCTTCCCCCTGCCGGAACCGGTTCAGCCGTTGGCCGGTAGGCAGTGCACTCAGCTCGGGGTTCTCCGGGAGTGTCAGCGAGGTCCGGCCGTACAAGCTGCGGTAATCCGCAATATGGCGGGCAAGCAGCTCTTCATAAGGAACCTTGCTTAGCGCTTCAAGCTGCCGCTTGGCATGCAGCGCCGGATCGGGATGGCGGAACGTGGTTCCTGCGGCAAGCAGCAGCGTGACCGAGCTTGCGTCCTCCACCAGCAGATGCTCTCCAAGCGTACGGCTGCTGCCATCCTCGGTAACCGCCCGTAACACGGCAGCGAAGGAGCTGCCCCCGTGCCCGCCGCATTCTCCGCCCATTACCAGTCCGCTGTCCTGCCACTTCTCCGTCTTCTCCAGCATTCTCCAGTTCTGGCGGTTGAACCTGGCCTTCAGGGAGATGCCGTGCTTCCGGTCAGAGGTAATCCGCACCACGATAGCCTGATCCGGGTAGCTGGCAAACAGCTCGCGGGTATACCGCACACCGCCGGTCATATAGCTCACCCGGGATACGCCGCGTTCCAGATCCAGCTCCCGGCTATAATCTTCCGCTGGCTGTTCATGTCCGCCGAACGACAGCAGCAGGTCGCCTAGCGGAAGATAGTGGCGCTGTGCTTCAGGCAGGCCCACCATCGTCATGGCCGCCAGCTCCTCCGCCTCCCGCAGCTTTCCTTCCAGAATTAGCTGGCGGAGCTTGGGCAAGTGGGGCAGCGCATCTTCATTGTTGCGGTCACGCGGACCTCCGTACCAGACGGAATCCTCATTGAGCTGCAGCTTCTCCTCAGCCACCCTGCCAAAGATCATCGCTCCCAGCCTGCCGTTGCCGACCGGCAATGCCTCATTCCAATTCTGTGCCGGTTCACTATACCATAACCGCTGGCTGTGTTCCTTGCTTGTCATCGTTGCTTCGCTCCTTCGCAGTTAATTCAGTTCCACCAGCGCCTTGATCACCTTGGTTTCCGGATTCAGCCAGCTCTCGAACTCACCAATCATCTCACCGAACGAACAGCGGTGGGAAATATAGCGGTCCACATCAATGTAACCGTCTCTAATGGCGCTAATCACCTGTTCGAAGTCCTCGCGGGTCGCATTTCTGCTGCCCTGCACCGTCATCTCACGGGCATGGAAATCAGGGTCACTGAAGGTAATGTTTCCTTTGACCAAGCCGACATAAGTCAACGTACCGCCATGCCCCACCAGTCCGAAAGCCCCTTCCATAGAAGAGATATTGCCGGTGGAATCAATGACATGCGGCAGGAAGTTGCCGCCTGTAAGCGCCGATAGCTGCTCCTTCGGCTCCTTCAAGGCACTCACGGTATGCTCCGCCTGTGCCCAGCCCTTGCAGAAGGCCAGACGTTCATCGTTGACATCCATCGCAATAACCTTCGCCCCGGCGTACCGGGCCATGGCCATCACGCCAAGTCCGATCGGGCCTGCGCCGATCACCAGCACCTGATCCCCTGCTCCGAGGCCTGAGCGCCGAACCGCATGGGCACCGATCGCCAGCGGCTCCAGCATGGCTGCCTGATCCAGCGTCAGCCCGTCTGTCTTAAGCAGATTGCCTGCAGGCAGACTCACCCGTTCCCGCATTCCGCCGTCCAGGTGGACACCGAACACTCTCATTTTCTGACAGCAATTCGTTTTACCGCTCAGGCAGGCCCGGCATTCCCCGCAATGCAGATAAGGAATGACACTGACCTGATCCCCGGCGCGAAGCCCTTGCGGATTGTCGCCAATGCGTTCAATGATCCCTGACAGCTCATGCCCCAGCACACGCGGGTAAGTGAAATAAGGCTGGTTCCCCCGGTAGGCGTGCAGGTCTGTCCCGCAGATGCCGATCCGGCGGATACTTACAATGGCTTCTCCATCCCGCAGCTCAGGCTCCGGGAGATCCTCGCGGAATACGAACTTTCCGACTTCCTCACAAATAATTCCCTTCATTATAAGCGCTCCCCGGTCCGGCCGTGTGCTTCGTTCCATTCCGGCAGTCCGCTCGGCCAGGTTGCACCGTCGATCGGCTTCAGAATGTCGCGCACTTCTGCCAGTAATTGTTCATCCATCGGCTCTTCGGTCCACTTAATATTGTTGCGGATATTGGCTGGTGTCGCCGTGCTGACCAAGGTCGTAGGAATCTGCTCGTTCGCGGTGGAGAACTGGACCGCCAGCTTGGCGATGTCTTCTCCCTTGTCCCTGCAATACTCAGCGGCGCGCTGACATGCGGCCTGAATCTCCGCTCCTGCCGGATGCCAATCCGGCACCTTACGGTTGCTGAGCAGCCCCATGGAGATCGGCGAAGCATTGATCAGTCCGGTACCCCGGCTCTCCAGCAGCGGAAGCAGCCGGAGCAGCGTAGTATCATTCAACGAATAGTGGCAGTAGGACAGGATAACATCCAGCGTGGTCTTCGACAACACGGTCTCGAACACACTCAGCGGCAGGCCGCTGACGCCGAAGTAACGGATTTTGCCCGCCTGCTTCAGCTCTTCCAGCGCCGGAATCCCCTCCTCCATCACCTGCGTAAGTGAGCCGAATTCAACATCATGCAGCAGCAGAATATCCAGGTAATCTGTGCCCAGTCTGCCCATACTCTCTTCCGCACTGCGGATGATCCGCTCTCTGGAGAAATCGAATTCCCCCTCGCCGTAACGTCCGGCCTTCGTGCTCAGGATATACTTGTCACGCGGTACAGTCTGCAGTGCTTCGCCCAGCACTTTCTCCGCCTTCATCAGGCCGTAGTAAGGGGAGACGTCAATGAGGTTAATCCCCAGATCAATCGCCGTATGAACCGTGAGGATAGCCTCATCCTTCGGAACCTCCCGGAATACACTGCCCAGCGAAGAGGCCCCGAAGCTTAATGCGGAGACATCCAGTCCCGTGTTGCCCAGCTTTCTGTATTTCATATCTCGCTCATCCTCCAATAGTTTGAAATTGCTTAAGAAATCCGGATTAATCCAGCTTATAAAATCTAACCGCATTCGCCCCAAACACCGGCTCCAGCTCTTCCGGCGTCAGCCGTTCCTCTAGCGCGGTGCGCAGGATCTGAAGGACCTCCTCATAGGTCGCCGCCATCAGGCACACAGGCCAGTCGCTGCCGAACATCACCCGCTCCGGTCCGTACAGCTCCAGTACAGCATGTACGTAAGCCGTGAAATCTTCCTGTGTCCAGCCCTGGGGATCTGCTTCAGTGACCATCCCGGACAGCTTGCAGTAAATCCCGGGATGCTTAGCTACTTCTGCCATTTGGCTTCTCCACGGCTCCAGGCTACCTGATGCAATCGGCGGCTTAGCCAGGTGGTCAATGACTCCCCGCAATCCCGGAACCTGTTCCAGCATCTCAATGAGCTGCGGAAGCTGATCGGCCAGCACCAGCAGGTCCACCGGCACATCCCTGTCCCTCAGAAATGTGAGCGCTTCTATATAGGGCCGGGTCAAAAGCACACCGGGGTCCGCCATCTCCTGAATCATCACCCGCAGCCCGGTGAACTTCGGATGTCTGCTGAGACGCTCGAATTCGGCCTGGAAGGAAGGGCTTGCCAGATCCAGCCAGCCAATGACACCCGCGACAGACTCCGCCTGCTCGCTGAGCCCCAGAATGTATTCCGTCTCCTCCACGGTCGGCGCAGCCTGTACCACAATCGTGCGGCTGATCCCATGCCGGTGCAAATGCGGTTCAAGGTCCGAAGGCAGATAATCCCGGAACAGCACCGGAATCTCCGGCGTAATCCATCCATAATCATCCCTGTCTATCTTCCAATAATGCTGGTGAGCATCAATATACATGATAACGCCTCCATTCCACCTTATTGTAAACATCCGATAAAGGAATAAAAATAGCTAAAACAAACAAATGTATACCTTATTTTGATATGATGTGGGTAAGAATGTTCAGATTCGACTCAGGGGGCGACATCATGGAACCGATCCGCAGACATTTTGACCATCAATTGCCGTTTACGCTGCTGCTGGACTATAAGGAGACGAAAAGCCCGCAACGCGAGCTACCCGACCACCAGCATGACTGGTACGAATTCATCTACGTATACGGCGGCAAAGGAAGCTTTTTCATCGATCAGACCTTCTACGAGATGCATCCGGGCGACATCATTGTCGTTCCCGGGAATACGGTGCACCGGGGATTTCCCGACAATGAGGAGCCGGTGACCTCCTCCGCCCTTTTTTTCAGCCCGGCTCTGGTTCATAACCATGCCTACAGTGAGTCTTATGCCTATCTGAAGCTGTTCGACGCTGCCAAGACAAACAAGCAGTACAAGTATACCCTGTCTCCTGAACATGCGGGAATCGTGCAGAATGATATCGATGCGATCCACCGGGAACTGGAGCAGAATCAACCGGACGGCGGGCAGGCGCTTACGCTGCTGCTTCATCTTACACTGCTTCACTTGAACCGCTACTGCCTGCCGCAGGCCGCCGGGCCTCTTGCCTCAAGTCCCTTGCTGCCGGACTGGTTCCGTGAAGCGCTCAGCTATATCAACGATCATCTGGATCAGCCGCTGGAGCTGGGCACCCTGGCTGCGGGGGCGGCGATCTCTCCGGCCCACTTCAGCCGGGTCTTCAAGCAGCGTCTGGGCATGAATGTGACGGATTATATTGCGACCAAGCGGATTTTTGCCGCCAAGGACAGCCTGCTGCAATCAAGCGGTACCATTGAGCAGATCGCTATGGCCTGCGGCTTCGAGAGTATGCCCCATTTCTACCGTACGTTCAAAAGAATCACCAGCATGACACCCGCCGCCTACCGGAGAAATAACAGAGTGCATGGAGCCACTCTCTAGTCTGCATACGCTGCGCTGCATCGCAGCATTATTTCCACCCCGCTATCAAAGATGCAGGTCTGCTTCGCGGACAGTTACAGCTTCCCCTTCATAAGTGACAACACAGCTTCCGGCATGCCCGGCCAGCTCTACGGCAAATGATCTTACCGCCTGCATTCCGGCATAGCCTCCAGCCCGCTTCCCGATCGTCAGACTGCGGTCCGCTTCACACCAGCTCAGTTCAATCATGGAATAGGAGCCGGTCTCATAATTATAATTATCGCCTTCATCTTCATACAGGGTGAAGGCTGCATCCTTGCCGCTGTATACCTTGAGCCGGATCACAGCTTCCGGCTGTTCATCCGTATACTGAACATCGGGGCCGAGCGGAATAATGGACCCGGCGCGGACATACAGCGGAAGAGTCTCCAGATCCGCCTTCGCTTCCAGCGTCCGGCCGCCCTCCAGCCGTTCGTCGCTCCAGTAATCGTACCATTCCCCTTCAGGCAGATATACACTGCGCTGCTTAAGAATCCCCTCAAGCTCACGGGAGCCAGGACCGTAATACATGGCCTCTGTCACGGGAGCCACCATGAAGGCCGGACCGAACATGAACTGGTCGCTGATAGCATGAACCCGCACATCCTCGCGGTAGTCGAAGGCCAGCGCGCGGAACATAGTATAGCTGCGGTGTGCCACAGCTCCGGCCAGCGAGTAGATGTATGGCATCAGCCTGTAACGGAGCTTCAGATAGTTCACCAGCGTGTCATACATCAGCTCCCCCTCCTGGCCGAACTGCCATATCTCCCTCGGCGTATCCGTGCCGTGGGAACGGAACATCGGCAGGAAGGCCCCCAGCTGGAACCAGCGGACATACAGCTCCCGGTAGCCCAGATCCGCAACACCCTCGTCATAATCCCCGCTCCAGAACCATTGCTCCTTGTGATTCTTCACGAAGAACGCCCCGATATCCAGCGTCCAGTATGGCGAACCGGTCAGGCAGAAGTTAAGGCCGTCGGCAATTTGCTTCCTCAGCGTCTCCCAGTTGGCGGCGATATCTCCTGACCATGTAATCGTGCCGTAACGGTGCTGTCCTGCGAATGCGGAGCGTGTCAAGTTGATTACCCGCTTCTCTGAGGTCTCGGCCCGCTGGCCTTCATAGATCCCTTTGGAGTGCTGCATGGAATAGGCATTGATCAAGCCCGGATCGAGATACCGCTTCGATTCTTCCGTATTAATCAGCAGCCGCTGCTCCGGCTCCGGCTTCACCGCGCCCTTCCAGTCCGCTTCGAACGGCTCGGTGCAATCGCACCACCAGGCATCAATACCGTGGGTGAACAGCCCTTCGTTGGCCTGCTTCCAATACAGCGCACGAGCCTCCTCCGAGAAGGCGTCATAAGTCGCCTGATTGCCGAGCAGGAAACCGCGTGCCTTCATCTCTTCATGATTCTCCCCGCCCGCGCCCATAATCGGCCAGATCGATACCATCAGCTTGGCGTTCATATCGTGCAGGCTGTTCATCATCTGCGAGGGATCGGGGAAACGCTCAGGATCGAAAGTCTTTTGCCCCCACAGATTGCCCGTCCAGGACTGCCAGTCGAGCACGATGCAATCGAGGGGAAGCGAACGTTCACGGTACTCTTGCACGATGGCAATCAGTTCCGCCTGGGAGACGTATCTTTCCTTGGACTGTACATAACCGAAGGACCACTTGGGCAGCATCGGCGCTTCTCCGGTCAGATAGCGGATTCCCGCCGTAATCTTATCGAATTCCGGACCATAAATGAAATAGTAATCCATCTCTTCATCCGCATCACTCCAGAGGTACGATCCAAAGGCATCGTCATGAAAAGTCATATACGACCCGGAATCGACCAGAATCCCGTAGCCGCGCGTAGATACAAGCACCGGAACAACCGCTTTCATATTCTGCTGGTACAAATATTGCTGCCGTCCCCGCAGGTTCATCATGCCCTCTTCATGGGAGCCAAGTCCGTACAAAGCTTCGCCTTCCTGCCATTCAAATTCCAGCTTCGTATGAAAAGCCTCCCTGTCCAGCCTGCGATTGACTCCTTCCGCTCTTGCCCGCAGACCATCAGCACCCTGTCCGGTCTCCACCGTATCTGCTGAAGCATCGAAGACCGTATGATAGACCTCTGTGCGCTCCAGGGTCTTGCCGCCTCTGGACGGCTCCCGTGTCAGCAATGTGCCGTCCGCAGCTCTGTAGCTGAACGCACAGGTCTCTTTATCCACTTCAATCGTTAGCTGCGCCGTTGAGATCTCCAGATGGCCGGGCAGTTCTGTGACCTTCCACTCTACTCTCTCTACGCCCGGCCGGCTTACCACCATCAGACTCTCTTTACCGCTCAGCTCAGCATTCAGCGTATAGCGGATTCTGGCAATCCCCGGCGTACACCAGCCAATGTGCATCATTCCTTCACTAGTCTCCAGTCCTACGCCAGCCTCACCGGATTGAACAGTTATCAGTTTCATTATGGTTTCACCCTTCCTTATGACTTCCTTTGGTTATAATGATATTATTATTGATAGCGGTTCATCTAGCATATATTTGCGCGATATCAACACAATATGGCGATTCAGAGGAGGGCACCATGTACGAACACCGTTACCGGGAGAACAAGCTGCACGGCCAGCCGGAATTCCCGCTGAATATCTACCGGGTAGAGCACCAGGCCCGCGTTCATTCCATTCTTCCGGTGCACTGGCATAACGAAATGGAGATTATCTATCTGGCCGAAGGCCGCGCTACGTTCCATGTGGAGAGCCGCGAGTTCGCCATTCAGGCCGGAGATGCCCTGATCGTTCACCCGGGAGAACTTCATTCCGGCATGGACACCCTCTCAGGCGGTACCTGCTATTACTCCATCGTGTTCAAAAGCTCCTGGCTGTCTTCGCCGCAGCCCGACCGGGTACAAGAGCTGTTCCTGGACCCGCTTCTGCAAGGGAAGGTCCGGCTTCCTGCAATGTTATCTGCCGCAGATGCCGCCCACTCCCCGTTGCTTCAGCTGATCAGGGAGCTGCTAAGACGCTATGAGCATCAGTCTGCGGCGTATGAAATGAGCCTGAAGGCGCTCCTGCTGCTGTTCATTGCAGACAGCTATCAATACGGGCTGACCGGACTGAACCCGGAGCCGGAACCCCGGCACGGCCGGGAATATAACCGGCAGATCAGAGAGGTGCTGAGCTATATGGAGGAGCATTCCCGGGACAGGCTGGAGCTGGATCAGCTTGCCTCCGTTGTATCGCTTAGCCGCTCGCATTTCTGCAAGTTTTTCAAGGCTCAGACCGGGATGCGCCCGATGGAGTATCTGAATTATATCCGCATCAGCCAGGCGGCCAGTCTGCTCCGCAGCGGGTCATACAATGTGCTGGAGGCTGCGCTGGAGTCGGGCTACCAGCATGTCAGCTATTTCACCAAGTGGTTCAAGCATTATATGAACATGACCCCCTCGGAGTACAAATCCCGTTATTCTTCCGGCGTGTAGTTGCGGACTCAGAGGACGGGTATCACGAACCATCAAGCTTTTCGGCAAAATCACGGCTTTTCTGTCCGCATAGCACCGCAGGCTGAGAGTGTACGCTCCAATATCTGAACAACAAGACAGCAGCACCCGGGAACACGTTCCCTGGTGCTGCTGTCTCTGTTGCCCGGCGGCTAATGCCCTTGCAGTCAAGCTGCTTCTGCTGAGGCTTCTTATTCACGTTTTCCAAACATGTTCCACATTCCCCAGACCGATACTCTATTCATTTTGGATATCGCCTCCACAATCGGAATGTCCATGGGGCATACTTCCTGACAGGCAAGCGATTTGGAACAGCCGTCATATACTCTTTGGGTATATTCTTTTTTGTAGGCTTTGTCTTCACTTAACAAGGTCAGATTAGTCATCGACATAGCAGCAGACATTCCGGTAAACAATTCACCCAAGCTATAATTCGGGCATACTTCCAGACAACTGCCGCACATCAGACATTGGGACACTTCATATTGTAGCGTTAAATTTGCGGTTCTAATTTTTGCCGGAGCTTCCAGCCATAACTTCATGTCTTTCATCACTTCAAACATTTGGCTTCTATCGACTGCCAAATCGCTTATTACCGGAAATTTACTTAAGGGATGTATAGTAATTTCATTGTCCGCTTTTACCAAATCATCGCAAAATAATTGGCAGGACAATGCCGGCTTCTCATTAACCACCATCGCACACGCTCCGCAAAGTCCCTGCTCACAGCTGCAGTCCCAACGGATTGGCCGTTCTCCCTCGCCTTTGTGTATGATTTCACTATTAAGGTTATTAATTAAAGTCCCTACGGATATATGCAATTCACCCGAGTAATCAAAACTCTGCCAGTATGATTCCTTATCAGCGTTTTCCTGCCGCTTGATATTAACCCTAATACTCATAGTATTGGACCCTTTCCTAATTAAAATCAATACAGATTCTATTATTCAGAAAGACTGCATTCGTAGATTTTTTGAATTGTTTATCATTCTTTTCACTATAATCTAACCTCTGATGTGCTCCCCGGCTCTCTTTTCTTGCCAGTGCTGACTCCACCATTACCCTTGCCACTAGAATATTAGCCGATAATGTTATGTATTCATAAAAATCATGATGATACCCTGAGTCTGCGGTTTCGTTCTTCATTTCCTCCAGCCTTTTTTTGGCTTCCAGCAGCGGTCTCTCTTTTCGATAGATGCCCATGGCGCCATACATAAGCTCTGATAATTCTTGCCTTATCTTGTAATATCCTTTTATAGAAGAGTTCGTGCACTCCTCCCAATTCTTTAGTTCCTGAGTTGCAGCCTCCAGCTGCTGTTTGGATATTTTTTGTGTGGTAACGGTATCCATTGGATCGACAGAGAGAGCGCTTTGGGCGGCAACAAACCCTCCGCAAATCGCACCTAACAGAGAATTTCCACCCAGTCTGTTTGCCCCATGATATTGAGCAGAGCATTCTCCTGCTGCGAAAAGTCTTGCTATATTCGTTGTGTGATTCTTATCCGTCTTGACGCCCCCCATAAAGTAATGAATCCCTGGGGCCACTGGAATAGGTTCCTTATACGGATTAATATTCAAGAATTTCGAACATACGCTGACAACTTCGTCTAACTGTGAATCAATAATGCCCGAGGGCAGATGAGAGACATCCAGATAAACTTCCTGTGACCCGTCTATCCCCAGATTCATCTCATTGCATACTTTATAGATACTCTGACTAACCACATCACGCGGCATTAAAGCTCCATGTCCGGGGAACCATTCCTCCATGAAATACCAGGGTTTCCCCTCTTTGATGACATACAATCTTCCTCCAACGCCACGGGCAGCCTCCGTAATCAGGATACGTTTGGAAGAAGTATACACCGTTGTGGGATGATACTGAATCATCTCCAAATTCGAAAATTCAACCCCTTGTTGAAGCAGCATTCCCGCAGCATAGCCATCATTTAATTTAGAGCCCGTAGTTTTTCCGAAAACGCCATTAGGCCCTCCGACGGCCATAATAACAGCATCGGCAACCAGACTTTTCAGTTCATTCGTATTTTCGTGCAATAGAACAGCACCCGCACATTCCTGTTCCTCTACTAATAAGGAATGGAATCTCCAACCCATCAGCCGCTTAATTTGGCCTGCAGCTTCATATTTTCGGCATTTTGCTATGATAGCTGTGGAGATTTGTTTACCGGTTCGCGCACCGGCGTAGGCAGTACGTTTCTTTTTTTGTCCGCCAAAATTCCGTAAATCCACTCTGCCATTTTCATCGCGGGTGAAATTCACCCCGATTTCTTCAAGCCAGCGGATGATCTCAGGAGCCATCTGTACCAGATTAGCCACGGCTTCAGAATCATTAAGATCACTGCCCCCCCGCATGGTATCCTCAAAATGCTGGTCGACCGAATCCTCTTCTTGCTTGGTATTCAGGGCAGCATTAATTCCACCCATGGCCATTACAGACTGCGCTCTCTCTGAATAAGCCGGTGACACCAGGGTAACCGCTGCTCCCTTTTCCGCAAGCTTCAGCGCTGCCGTCATTCCGGCTAAGCCACTGCCCAATATGATAATATCCTTCATCTGAATTCTGACACTCCTCTCTGTCCAAACATAACAGCGTCACTACCTGCCTATGCTGTCCAAAACATGATTTGGGAACCAATATACATCACCAGTACCAATGCCAGAAAGAGATAGGTCCCTCTGATGAAGCGCGGATAATTCTCCCGTTTTTTAATGACTCCCATAGATATAAAGAGCTTGGGCACGCTGACGGCCATGTGCAGACCAATGGTTAAGAGAAACAGAAACTCTGCCGAAACATAAATAATATTAAACGCAGTTCCGTCTATCCTTTTGCTTAGCTCAATCACCAAAATATGTACTAATAAAAATATCCCTGTGAAAATACCTGTTGCGGACTGGATCACAGTGCTCATATTGAACTGTGGATATTGCTTGGCCTTTTTATCTCTTTGGCGATTTTTTACCATCAGGAATATAGCAGAAATCATATGGACGGACATGACTATGGACAGAATTCCGCCGATTGTCATATGAATATATCCATACGGCATCATTCCTGTGTAATAGATACAGGCCACTATAAGATGGATCAAAAAAAACAAAGTGCTTAATGCTCCGGAAATAGCAACTATTTTCTTCATGCCAGAACTCCTTACCAGATTTTGTCCGTTAACTTTCACCATCAATATAGGCTGCGAGGTCATGAAGCGATATTTTTTCCATATTGATAGGATCAGGCCTACTTATACAAGCAGCAAGCCTGTAATTATCTTGTATCAAGTAACGGTGAAAATAAACTGCATGGTCTTCTTTGGAGCAAAGATGGATGGATTGTCCATTTAGAATGAAATAGAAGGAGTCCAGAGGTTTACTCAGGCCGACTCCCAAATACTTAATATAACTTTCTTTTAAAGTCCAGAAATCATACAGCCTAGGAATCTGCTCACTTATTTCCCGGGAAACGATATCCGCATATTCTTTGACATGGAAGAAACGTTTAGCTATATCCAAGTCAATTTCCCGGATCTCTTCAATATCAACTCCGATATCCTCAATATCCAATCCGCATACTACATACTTCCCAGAATGAGATATATTGTAAAATACCTCATTCTGATCTTTTACATAAGGTTTTCCGTAAGGATTTCTGCCAAATTCAATATCCTTCATGCGAACTCCAGCTTGCTTCGCGATCATGAATCTGGCCAGTGCTTCCCCGTACAATGTTCTTTTGCGATCGGCCTCATACCTGTACTTGTTTATGGCTTCCCTTTTGTCTGAAGCACATATGCCAAGTAAGGTCTGATAACCTTCAGCACTTATTTCTTCTTCGATATCAATATAATAAAGTTCTGCCATAGTTATCGTCTTATCCTTCTCTAATTAGATTCGTTGCCACTCAGGAAAGGCTTCTGAATTTCTTTTCTCTCTTGCTGGTTATCATGATCGAAATTGCTAGAATAACCGCCGCCATTCCGCCAAGCAACAACGCCTTTCCAGATATATCGGCCAAGGTTAGCCCTTGCTGTAAATCCAGAATGCTGCCCATAGCCCATCTTGCCGGTGAAATATAGGAAATTGCATTGATTAATTTAGGAAACAGCTCCACCTGGATAAAGCAACCGCCCAGGATAACAATCAGCAGGTTCACAAAATTGGATATCATTGAAGCAGCATCCGCCTCTTCCGTAATGGAAACATAGAATGTTCCCAAAGAGACTGCCACCATAGCCGTCAGGAAGAGAATTAAGAACAGCACACCGGGCTCCACACCAATGGAGGTATTCGTGAAGTATTCCATACTCAGTACGGCCGCCAGGATTTGAAAGGCCACGATGACCAAATTGCACAGTACATTGGACAGATAATACATCCATACTTTTGCCGGAGACAGGAAGATCCTCGAGTAAATATTACGTTCCCTATCAATATTAATGACATTGGCTATGGCTGATGAATTGAAGAAAATGAACAAGATCAAAAAACCGACAAATATATTGGAATTATTGTATTCCGTATACAAATCGTTAAGAGAGGTTTTCTCCACAAACTCAGAACTGGCGATATAATTGTCTACCGCATTCTCGAATACAGCCGGATTGCCCCCCGAGATTTTGCCCAAGTTACGTAGATTCAACAGGTGATTCTTCAGGATGGCCTGAAGCAAGGTGTAGACGTTTTGCTCTTCGTTTCCTTTCACCACGAGGTTCTCGATAGAATTATTTAACAACCCCTCTTGGAATCCGCTGCTGATAACCAGAGCCGAATTTATTTTATTACTTTGAAAATTGGCCTCCACTTCCTTCTCATCCATATAGAAGACTTTGATGCCCTCCAGGCCTTCAACAATTTGCGTTACAGCTTCCGAAGCCCGGCTTTTATCTCCATCCACAATGCCCACGTTAACAAAGGTTGTCGAGTAGCTGACCATCTTACTTGCAATGATCAGAACGATGATCGGAGTGATAGTCATTAACAGAAAAGAAATCGGTTTATGCATTATCGAAATTCTTAAGTTATTTTTTATTAATGCATAAAATGTTCTCATGCTCTTAATTCCTCCTTCTTTTCTTTTGCCACAATAATAAATAGACTAACGAATATCAAAAGAAGAAATACGACAGAGCTTACCACGACAACTTGGTTATCATGTGCGTAGATACTTTTGAGAACACCAATGTTCACCCATCTTAACGGTGAGACCAACAGGACTTTGCCGAATACACCGCCCATATCATAAGGAAATGGTGTATACGATCCCCCGAGAAATGAGAAAATCGGCAGGATAATCACGGAAAGAATCACATCCACTTTTCCGCGAGTTTTCAATAATTTGGCCAGCAGCATGCCAAGCGCCACGTTGAATATGGCAAATAAAACAATATACAAGTACATAAACAAAGAATAATTGCCCCAGTTTACCCCCAAGTATGTAATAGAGAAAATAAAAGCCGGAATGAATACCGCTAAGGCAAAAATAGAGTACGCTGCCAAAGAAGCGAAATAATACTTCACACTGCTAAGTCCAGCAAGTAAAATTCTGTCTTTGATTTTCGTTCTTTTATCCGTAAATAAATCCCCAATGGGAATCAGCATCATATACATCACCATCAGAGTTAATTCCACAACGCCATAATAATCATAAGAGCTCATGGCACTTTTGGATGGAATCAGCTCTACAGGCACCTCATACATGGCATTATCCGCGCCTATCAGCTCAATCGCCTTTTCCCCGTCAATTTTATAGGCTTCCTTAACTGTCTGAATGCTGCTGGCTACACTTCGGAATAAGGCTACAACTCTGGCCGTATTTAACGGCTCCGACTCATTTCCGTAGACCAGGATCTTTTCCTTATCCAGGTGCACGAATACTTTTTTGTTCACCCGTGCCTCTTTTTTGCCTTCTTTCTCCGAGTCCGTGTAACCCATTTTTATCCCGTAATCTTCTTCTATAGATACAGAGGCTGAGGTTAAGGCATCTATAACCTCGGCAGCCATCCCTTCCGATTGGTTCAGCAGCGCAACATTAACCTTGGTCAGGTTTGATTTATCAGAGAAGGCGCCGGTTAGAATCGAACCTATCAGAATCATTAAAAAGATAGGGAATATCATCAAGAATAATAACCACTTTGGATTTCTGATTTGATTTCTAATGATTTTCTTTATGATCTGAAACATATGATCTTCCTTTCCTCTAGACTTTATGGTCAGTCACGTAATTTGCGCCCTGTCAATGTCAGGAATACCGTTTCCAAAGTAACATCCGTTGTGCCGATACTTCTGATTTTCACATTTTTGCTGTTTACGTATTCTATAATTGCATTCAAATTATCAGTTTCTTTTAAAGATTCCACCTGGATCAGGTTGTCGTTGATTTCCACATTGACCACGCCATCAATATGGGAGATTGACTCCTTATCCAGCTCGCAGGCATCATCCACAGTAAACTGCAGGGATTTCTTATCACTGATCAGATCTGTTAATTCTTTCTTTGTACCCGAAGCGATCACCTGGCCTTTGTCTATAATGGCTATGCGATTACAGATCGCTTCCACTTCCTCCATATAATGCGTTGTGTATACAATCGTTACGCCCTTTTCATTTAGCCGCTGGACAGACTTCAAGATGTGGTTTCTTGACTGCGGATCAATCCCAACCGTTGGTTCATCCATAATAAGAATCTGTGGATTATGGACTAAGGCCGTGGCAATATTCAGCCGTCTTAACATCCCGCCGGAGAACGTCTTCGCTTTTTTACGTTTTACATCGGATAGGCTGGTGAATTCCAAAGCTTCATCGATTCCATTCTCCAGTTCTTTCCCCCTCAGTCCATACAGCTCACCAAAGAACTTCACATTCTCATAAGCAGTGAAATTATCATACAGGGCAATATTTTGCGGGACAAAACCAAGCTTTCTTTTTTCGCTCTCCACATGATTTCCGAATAGCTTAATGTTACCCGACGTCGCATGAAGCAGGCCGCATACCAGATTAATCGTTGTACTCTTACCCGCTCCATTCGGGCCCAACAGGCCAAACACCTCTCCTTGTTCAATGGACAGATTCAGTCCGTTTACTGCTGTATAGTCACCAAATTTTTTGACCAGGTTTTCGATTTCAATCACATTCATCTTTCATCCTCCACTCTTTTTGAATAACGAGCCGGTATTATAATGCCTCTCGTTGATCTCCATCCGTTAGCTTATTGCCTATATCAATCAATTTATTGCGCAAATGGAACAGAATCATATTGGGATTATCCATAAAATAAAAATGGTTGCCCTGAAAGATAGTGAGTGCATACTTCTGGGTGGTATATTTCTTCCATCCCTCTAATTCTTTCTTAGTAGCAATGCTATCCCGGTTGCCGCCATATATATCAAATGAGACCGGTACGGCTTGTGCACTCTCAGGATTATACGTTTCACACATTTTCATATCTTTTCTAAAGGTAGGCAATATTAATTCCAGAAACTCCCTATTCTCACTGAAAGCTTCCGGGATTCCGCCAAGACTAATGATTTTATCCATAAATTCAGCGTTGCTCTTCAGATATAATTTGTCATTTCCGTCTTCGGTCAGACTCTCCGTAAACTTATTCATATAGTTAGGTGCTTTCATGCTTGAGATCATTACATATTCAGGTAATTTAAGCCCTTGTTTATATATTTTTTGCGTCAGCTCGTAGGATAGCAGCCCTCCCATGCTATGCCCGAACAACACGTATGGCACATCGCTGTATTCTTTCATTTCCTTGACCAATAGATCTGTCAGTATGTCCATATTATCAATGGCCGGCTCCATTATTCTTGCCCCTCTGCCCGGCAGCCTGACCAAGCAAGTCTCCACATCTCTCGGCATTTGCTCTTCCCAGTGCAAAAAGGTTGAAACATCCCCACCCGCAGGAGGAAACAAAAACAAACGTAATCTGATTTCGGACTTTTCGACTTTTCTTTTGAAAAAAAACCATGGTTTGACCTCTTGTTTCATGTTTCCCTCCGTTGTTCTCATTAAATTGCAAGGTTCAGATAAGTGTTAAGTGTATGGAATAGCCCAAAGGTAATGGCAATCCCCACTCCCACATGATCCCCCAGCCATTTCTCCGCTAAAGCGAAATACACGGAAGGGAAAATGGACATGCCCATAAATACGACAAAGCTTCCACTGATCAATGTATAGTCCATCCCGCCCGCAAAATAGCGAATCCATAAAGCGTAATAGAGCAGTAAAAATACAGCCATTCCAATCACATACTTGCTTTGCAGGGACGGAGAACTTTGGTTTACGCGAAAAATTAATACAAGCATTAATAACACTTGGCTTGAATGTTCAATGTAACTAATCCATTCATACCTATTGCCGAAGGCCGTGGCGGTTCCGCCGGTTCCGTTTATCGCAAATGCGTAAAAGATCAGATTAGGAAGCAATACCAGCAGGAGAATAATAAGGCCTTTGAGAGAAAATCCAAGCCTGTTTTTAGAAGGTGCCGACTTTAAGCCGCTGGACCCGGGGCGGATGTCTTGTGTATTCCGTTTATGCCGCACTCTTTTTTTGCTCCAGCAGGGTTGTAATGCTTTTTTCGAACTGCGCTTGATTCTTTCGCATATCAAAGAACATCCAGATGTGGTACACAGCGCCCAAAATGCCGCCGAGGAGAGCCGTAATCTGCATCACTGTCATCTGACCGCCATCAAAATAAATGATTGTGTCCGTCATTGCAAAAACCATGGTGATAATCAAATCAAGTCCGACGATAATACCCAAGATGTTGAGCTTGGAGGAGAAAACCTGATTTCTTCTGGCCAACAGCGAAGTCACCAGATACCATAATCCGAAGCCGCCAAACATCCAGATAAAGTCAGGGTCGAGCGGGAATGCTGCTACTTCCAGGGCAACCCGATACATTTCATTGCCCGTGGAATACAAAGTCATAACCTTCATAATAAAAATTTCTCTCATCCACTCCAAGGACAGCAAGCCGGCACCGCCATAGCCAATAATGGTTACCCATTTGTAAAAACCTTCCCATTCATAGCTTTTTGATCTCACTGTTGAAACGGCTGTCGAGATCCAGTAGATGGACAAGAAACCGATGGCTACGAAGATATATCTCCATAAATGCGGAATAAACGGATGGGCGGCAATTTGCTCATAAAATTCCGTTCCTCTGTATTTCTCCGCCGGATCAATAGGCATCAGAATGCCGATTCCCACATAGAGCAGGCCTATGAGGAGTGAAACCCACATGCCGCTGGTGTACAGGCTCATTTTCTTTGCTGTCATTACATCCAATCTTTCCTTCATCATTTTTTCCTCCCAGGAAATCGTATATTATAAACTGCTCTTAATATTTACTTGCCCTTAGCTGATGAATTGAAAATACTTTGTCTGCACAAAGTAATCCAAATACCGGTTGAACACCTCCTCTCCTACCTCAGGACAAGTAATTGCGGTTTCACTTAAGCCCTTTTTAACATTGGTGATGTCATAGGTAATTTCCACATCCCATTCACCCATATCTTCCGGAATGAACGGCAGCATAGCTTTTGTGGTATTCAGATTTGGGTTCCGGGCAACCCTTTCTATCAATTCATCCTTCCACTGCTCATAGGGCATTTTTTCAACCTTAAACCCGTACCTGTTCATCCAGTCATATACTTGATTTAGTGTGTTCATTTTACTGGCGACAATATGGAAGTTTTTATTGCTTGATCCCGCCTGGATGGATAGTGCTATGATAGATTTACTGACATAATCCACAGGAATAAATTCTATATTCACATTCTCCTCAAACAATACCCCTGCTTCTACACAGCTTTTTATCATAAGCCACATAATATCTCTGGTTTGGCACGCCCCTGTGGTACTGGAGCCGGAGATCCGGCCGACGCGGTATATGCTTACCGGAATGCCTCTCTCTTTAGCCAATGCCATAATCCTCTCGCTAACCCACTTGCTTTGCTGATATCCCAGTACAAGCACCTCATCATTGGACGGAATGGTATCTTCGTATGCGATATAGCCGTTTTCGTGTGAGAGTGTAGAGAATACATAATGTGTCGATACGTAATGTACCTGCTTTAACTTATGAGTTGAAGCCAGGCGTAGAATTTCCTGTGCTCCCTGTACGTTTACATCCTTAATCATGTTATACGGCTCCAGGAAATTAGTGATGGCGCCCGCATGATAGATTGAATCTATGTGGACTGCCAATTCGTTGAATCCCTGCAGGCTTTGGCCGAGCAACGGTTTGGAAAGATCACCCGTGCAGACCTCTATTCTGCTTCTGTAAGCTTCGTCCCATAAATTGTACTGCTCCATATTAGCTACAACTCTGTCGTAGCCGCTCTGCACACTGTCCGCACGAACCAGCAGCACCATATGATAATCCGTCATAGTGATAAGTTCCTGTAACAGAAACGCCCCCAGGAATCCCGTCACACCAGTCAAAAGCACATTTTGTATCCGGGTATTATCCCACTCTTGGAGTTCTTTTGATCCGGTAATGTTCTCGTCCAGCCACACCTCATTCTTCAAGAATTCCCGGGTCTTGTAGCGGAAATTACTTACAGCGGATTCATTGATATCATGTTTATTCTGCTCGCTTGTGATCGCTTCAATATACATCGCCATTTGCTCAATGGACGAACTGTCGAAGAAAATCCGCACCGGCAGATGAATATCAAAGGCATTCTTGAACTTTACAATGAGCTGAGCCGCCATTAACGAGGTTCCGCCAAGTTCGAAAAAGTTATCCAACACTCCGACCTTGTCCAGGTTAAGGATCTCTGCCCACAAGTCGGCAATTTTTTGCTCCGTTTCAGTTCTCGGCTGTATATATTCAACCTTAATGCCTGTTCTTGTTTTCATTTTGGAATCCGCAATGGCCCGCATGATGTCTTCAATAGACTTTGTACTACTAATTAAATCGTTAATTTGTTCTTTTTCGGCTCCACCCATCTTATTCCATTTATTGAGAATGAACCGGTATGGATCGAAGCTGTGGACAGGCTGTTCCGGTCCCTTGTCTATTGGCTTAGGATTGAGAGCTTCCTTCGCATAAGCTTCGGCTCTTTCACAAGAAACGGTCAGGGCCTCACCTGTGTGAACACGCTGCAAGTCAGTACGGGTAATTTTGGACAGAAATTGAGCCGCACTTTCATTCCTGCCGTTGGATTGAAAGTGGAATACTATAGAGTCACACTGGTGTTCTCTGATGCCCTTGACTAACTCCTTTATTAAGTAATACTCAACATTTTTCCCCAGCACCCGGCAGTTTAAGAGCAGCGCATCCACAGTGAAACTCTTCTTGTCCACTGTCCCGATGACGGTACCGGCAATGCCGTAATCTCCAAATCTATCCTGTACCTTCACGGAATAAATTACTTTATTCTCCTCATTAAGCGCTCCGATTATTTCCTCTTCTGTCCATAGCAATCCTGTCAAATTGAAGTCTTTGGTATGATGGAGGATATGCCCGACTTTTTCTGCCTGCAGCTCATTGATTTCCCTTACAGAAACCTCCAGATTCATGGAATCAAGGAATTCCTCCAGACTGTATTCCTCTGTGTTGTCTGCCAAGGCATCTTCATCATTGCTAGAATAGGAAGCTTTATCAGATATATAATCTAAAACCCCTGAGGCCTCTATGCTCTGCATCCAAAGTGTAGAATCATCCGGCAGCTGCAATTGACGTATTCCGTTTAAGTGCAGCTCTTTCGTATCCAGTACAATGAATTGATCCAGTGAAACGCCATGTTCTCTATGTATTTGCATGATTGCTTCTGGTATAGTTTCACACTCACAGCTCATATACTTACATTCTTCCTTGGTGATGATGAGATCATCCATGTCCAATATGGCATGCAATTGTTCTTGAGTAGATCTTGAACATAGCAATAATTCATTTCCCCACTTAACAATTTCCTTCAGATAGCTTTGAAACAAAAGGTAGGAATCATCCGTAACTATTCTTTGCTCATCCAATGCATGAAGAACTGCCGGCCCTTCCTGTTCTTCTTGTTCTTCTTGCTCACACAATAGGATATCCGCATCAATCACCAGGATATTCCGCTTATTGTTCAGATCCAGCTTAATGATTCGGCTGATCTGTCTTGCAGCCTCTTTGTAGATGCCGTTAACATAAGGTGCTTTTGCAAATGCATACATGCCCATGTGATAGCTCTGATCTGCGCCGTATCTGCGAATCAGCTCTTCCCCGTCTGCCAGGTACACGCCTTCAACGAATCTGAGCTTATCCATCATAAACTTTCGAAGCAGCATGGAAGTTTCCATTGCACCGTTCACAATTTGCAGGTCACCGACGCCCAGAGGTCTGTTCTCATAGACAGGGGGGAGCATAACAATCAATTTGCAATGGATGGCAGCCTTGGCATGCAGAACGGCTTCTATCAACATCGATATATCACCCTTGCATGAATCAAAGCTCTCTTGCAGATAGAAATCATTCCGGCCTATAATATCTTCCAACCGGGTCCAGACGACTAAATAATCCGGTTTCTTCTGGTATAATAAGCTGCTGCGGTCCAGGCACTGGGATATGATCTGATTATAAGGACCGGTTCCGATTGTGGAATTTAGCTGGAGTCTCTTTAAATCTTCTTCAAGATAGGCTTCCAATAAATCAGCAGTGAAGCTGGACAAAACAAAAATATTGTGCGGCATTTCACTCACTACTTCATCCTCCTTAACTCCCAAATTCGGTCCCGCGTATTACCCGTTCATCTCAAAATGTTCAATCTTACTCTTCAGCCGCGTCAAAAATTCTACCGCATACAATCCGTTCACTACCCGGTGATCATATGCCAAGCCAAGGTTGAGATAACTTCTTTCTGCCACTGTCCCATCCTTCAGGACCAATTCCTTCATAACCGCTCCCACAGAAATCATCCCGGTCTGTCCTGGCAGAACGATGGGAATTACGCTGACAACATCGGCGCTTGTATTCAGACTAATCGTTATATTTCCGTCCATCAGATCCGCTTCTGTAAAACTATTTCTTAATGCTTTATATTTATATTCCATCATTACTTCGGCAGTATTCTCAATACTTCCAGTGTGTTCAGATTTAATTACCGGAATGTACAGGCCTGTCCCAACATCTATAGTCACACCGACGTTGACTTCAGCGGCAGGGATAAATGTATCTTCATCCTTCAGCTTACCGTACATATATGGAAAATCATCCTTGACCGATCCAAGCAGCACCGGTAATACTTCTCCAAACCCCACTATGACCTCAAGTTGCTCGCTGATTTCCTGCATTCCTGCCAGAGCTTCATCACAATACACCTTCATTGATACAAATGCGTTTGGAATCGTCGTATGTGATTCGGCCACTATTTTAGCAACCTGTTTTTGATTCTTTGTCAAGAGAATCCGGGTTTCATCTCCTCTGCTTCTTTTCTTCAGCAGCTTTTCCAAATCACTTAATTTAATCACTTTTTTATTTAAGGAGGAGAGCTCCTCTTGTGAAAATTGATGCAATGTGGCAAACACTTCCGCACTATTGGAAAGCTTGTAATTGGCCGGGCTTGCTGAAGCGGCACTGCCTGCAGATAATTCCTTGTATGTATTCATTTCTTGAAGTGACTCAAAAACAAAGGCAATAACCTCGCCGGTCTTCACATCGGTTTGTTCTTTAGCCGTAGCATAAAAATAGCCGTCTGCTTCACACTCGACATCTATGGCTGCCTTGGAGGTCTCCAAGGTGGTAATAATATCACCGGAATGAATAAATTCACCCTCAGAGCAATAAAATTTCTGGATCAGGCAGCTGTTATCATTCGCATTTAACTGTGGAACAACAATTTGTCTCATACCAGCCTCCGCTAGACTTATTTAGCTATTTTCATCAGGTGCAGCACACTTTCATAAATGTCCTGTTCCCCTACCAGCACTTGGCTTTCATAATGCATGGAAGCAGGAATAATACTGTCAGCAGAACTTACAAGCTCAATGACTCCATCTTTCCTTTTATTGATATGCGGATACAGTTTGACCGCTATTCCTTCGCCCCAGGTATGCCCGCTTGTTCCTTCTTCCACAATGAGCACCCTGCCGGCTGCAACAGCATCTTCAACAATATCCTTGATCTCGCAAGGGTACAGCTTGGACGGCACGGCTACCTTCACTTCAATTTCATCCTCCATAATCAGCTTTTCAGCAACTCCCATACACATGGAAGCCAAGCCTCCGGGGCAGATGATAAGGACATCCGCTACACTGTTTTCTTCTATACTGGAGATTGCCCAGTTATCTTCTTCACCTTTATATGAATAGTTGAAAATATCATTGATCATGCCATTTTCATACTTGGATTGGGAATATATAATTTTTTCTTCAAAAAAAATACACGGATTTTTCTCATTCAACATTCGGTTAAACACATTATAGTTATCATGAAATGGAGAGAGCTCATACACGCTTAAATTAGGGATGCCCATGAAGTATTTTTGCATGCTTTGGCTGTGTGTGGCTCCATATCCCCTGTAACCGCCATTCGCGCATCTGACAATCAAGCTGAGCTCCAGCTTTTCCCCATACATGGTGACGGACTTGGAAGCAAAATTCAACAGAGGATCAAACGACAGAGTAGTGAAATCCGAAAACATCATATCCACTATCGGTTTGAGGCCCATGATTGCCATTCCGCTTGCCATGTTAACAAATCCCTCTTCACTTATCGGCGTTCCAATCACTCTGTCCGGAAAATCATCAGAAAAACCCTTGTTGATTTTGAAGGCCCCGCCATAGGGTTCTCGCACATCTTCCCCGATAACAATGATGGCTTCGTCCTCACACATCAGTTGATGAATGGCATTTCTCAAATTCTCATTTATTTTTTCTTTTTTCATAATCTTCCCATTCTGCTCCCTCTCTGTTTATGACAAGCTCCTGCAGAGTTTGCATTTGATTTCGGACAGCTTCTTCAAGTCTTTCTACCCTTGCAGTATCGCTGGCCTTCAGTTGGTTGTACCAATAATTCTCCTGAACTCTTTCAAGCTCCTCAGGACTTCTAGTATCATCACCCTTACTGTGGGACGCGACCCGTTCTGTTATACATTCAATGACCAGGGGTTTAAATTCCTTGCGTACCCGATCGATGGCACCGCCTATTTGTTCTCTTATTTCGTTAACATCTTTACTGTGGACGCACATATAATCAAGATCGAACCCCCGAACCCGGCCTTCTATGCTTCCCGACATGCTGTAGCTTTGGTGCGTTGATATTGCTATGCCATTGTTTTCTACAACGATAACCATAGGCAGATTCCATAGGCCGGCAAAGTTCAAGCTCTCATACAAGCAGCCTCTGCCAAAAGTTCCATCTCCAATGTAGACAAATACGAGATTGTCCTGTTGCTTGAATTTATAGCTCCAAGCAATGCCTGTGCCTACCGCTATGCCTTCGGCCTGAACCCCTGTAGAGATAAAGCGGTCTCTGCGGATGTGCTGACTTCCTCCGATTCCGTTGCATACCGCGCCTTTTTTGCCCATGACTTCTGCCAGCAATCCCTCGGCATCCCCATACCTGGCAATATAATGCCCATGCCCCCGGTGATTGCTGATCACGAAGTCTTCTTCTTCAATGAACGGATTCAAGGCTACCGGAATATATTCTTGTCCAATGCAGGTATGAGTGGTTCCTTTGATATGTCCGCTTGAGAATAGCTCAAGGATCGTCAGCTCATATTGACGGATCATCAGCATTCTTTCCAGATCATGATCATTAGGGCTTCCCTTCATAATCGCCTGCTCAGCAATGGCATTATTCAAAGATTTCATTGCCTACTCCTTTGCTTTTTAAGACAGTTATAAAGGCTGCAAGATTTTTTAAGCTTTTTACTTCCTTGAAGGTGAACTTAACCTTATAGGTATCTTCAATGGCTGTGATTAATTTGATATGCTTCAAGCTTGTCCATTCCGGAAAATTCTGCGGTGACAAATCTTCATTAATCGTTTCTTTGTCCGCTATGACCAGAATATTCGCAACCATATCTTTGAATGTCATAACTTCAGCCTCCTCTCATGCTTCAGCCTGCTGACTGCAGTGCTGTATTCCAAATACTCATGACCAGCTCTGTGCCCATCGCCGTGTAATACTCTCTTAAATAAGGAACATGCCCTTCTTCATCACCCAGACCATCGTTATACTCGCTAAGCTTATATTTCGAGGCGATTTCGTCTCCCTGAAGAACATGAATATTCCAGTTCCCCGCACATTCAACAGCTATTTTTTGCTCCAATTTCCGGATGAGCTGCTTTATTTCATGCATCTGATTGACCTTATCTGATGCCGGACACAGGTACAGGATGACCTTGGACTGATGCTTCTTCACAAAGCTGCCGGCACATTGGATGAACCGGTTCGTATTGTCCGTCAGCACTGCTGTAAGTCTTGCATCGTTATCGACCATACCCTGAATCCAATCTTCCAACCGCAGTAATATTACACCGATGCCCTGACTGCTTCTGCACAACAGCCCCTTATCATCAATTAGCTGCTGAAACACTTGGCTATAGGGTGCGAATTGCAGCTTGTAGTTGATCTGGAGCTTGTCCAGCCAGAATTCCATCGACTCTCCGACAGGCTCGGATTCGAAGGAAGAGACTACCGTCATCACGACCTTCTTCTGCGATAGAGAAGAGACGAATTCCCCAATGGTCCGGTCAGGCTTCTCGGTAATCAACCGGATCAATAATTTGAAATCCTCAATCATCTGCAGAATGGTGGCCTGAGCAAATAGATCCGTATTGTACTCTAAACCTGCAGATATTCCATTCTTCATAATGGTGGCATACAAGGACAAATCGAATTGCGCCGTTTCTACCGATACAGGAATTACTTCAACCTCGATCCCTGGAATACTAACATTAAGCATCGACTCCTCGGTCTGAACATACAGCACCTGGAACACCGGAGAATGCTGCATTTGCCGTTCAATATCAAGGCCCGTAACCACTCGTTCAAAAGGAATCTCCGCATGATTAAAGGCTTCCATGCAATTGTCTCTGACCTGGGTGAATAACTCGGCAAAGGTCATGCCGCTGGCTATTTCACTTTGGATAACCACCGTATTGATGAATAATCCGATTAATTTTTCCAGTTCAATCTTGTTTCTGTTGGCAACCGGTGTTCCAATGCACAGCTTATTATCCAGACTGTAGCAATGCATCAGAAGGGTCAGTGCGGACATCATCATATGGTAAATGGACCCATTCATTTGCACACCTATATCGCTCATAGCCTTCACTGCTTCTTTTTCAATGAAAAAGTATTCAGTCATTCCCCGATAAGTCTGTACACTGCCTCTTTTATAATCGTAGGGTAAATGTATGGCCTTTGGTGCATCCTTAAGCTTATTGATCCAATACTCCAACTGAACATCCAGCTGGCCGCCTTCGATTCGTTTACGCTGCCATTCCGAATAATCGACATATTGTACCTGCAGAACAGAATGGGCCACTAGCCCGTTAAGCCTTTCTTGATAGGTCCCGGCAATTTCATTCATGATTACACCATAGGACCAGCCATCGCAGAGAATATGATGAAGGGAAAGCGTCAATACGATTTCTTCTTCAGACAGCTTCAACACATAGAACCGCCATAAAGGGCCTACGGTCAAATCAAAGGGCCGTCTTGCGATTTCACTGTTAATCTCCCGGATCTTTGCCTCCCTCATAGAACCGTCGTATTCTTCCAAATCAATCGTATCCATCCGGAATCTTTCATACGGTTTGATAATCTGTGACGGAATATAATCTACGGTGTTGAAAACCGTCCTAAGACTCTCATGCTTCTCAACGATTACATTCAGCACATCTTCCAGAATATCAAGTCTGATATTTCCTTTGAGCAGATAGGACTGCGGAACATTAGCTACGCCTCCGTTCATGAACTGTTCCATAAACCATTGTCTTTGCTGTGAAAAGGACTGGCTGAACACATTCGAGGTTCTAGCGACCCTCTCGATATCACTTTTCTTGCTTTCTTTGGCTTTTGTAATCAGTCCTGCAAGCTGTTCCCTGGATAAGGATTTGATTTTGTCCTTCTTAGTCTCCATATCATCAGTACTCCTTACATTAGTATCCACAGCAGACAATGATCAGGGACAGAGCCCTAAGCACAGCTATCTCTTTAAGATTTCCTTCAGGCGCTTTCTCTTTTCCTTCATGGCTTCCTTCTTTGTCCCCAGCTCTTCACTGGCAGAAGCGACTTCGGCAAAACTGTTCGTTCCCTCCTCCAGATACTCACATAAGCTGCGGATCGTAGGGTATTTGAACATATCCACTACCGTAAGTTTCGTATCAAAGTTCTCCTTGATCTTGTAATAGACCTGAACCACAAGCAGCGAATGGCCCCCGATATCAAAGAAATTATCATTGACGCCAATGTTCCGGGCATTCAATACCGTCTCCCATATTGTCTTGACCTTGGCTTCGCTGGCATTGGCCGCTTCAACAAATTCAGTCAATACACTTCTTCGTATACTCCCAGGCTGCGGAAGCTCCTTCTTATTCAACTTGCCGTTCGGCAATAGCGGCATCTCCGGCAATACAATAAAGAACGACGGGATCATATAATCCTGCAACAGTTTTTTGGTATGTTCTCTGATTAAAGGAATATATTTGTGGTTATCTTTCCACTCCAAAGGTTTGGTGAAGTATACACTTGGGTCCTCACTGTAGCGGATGAAATTCGGCACTGCATAATCATAGGCACAGGTGTCTGCTCCATATTTCTTCTTATTGAATAAGATCAATTGATAATCTCCGCGCTCGGCATGGCCGTTCCACAAAGCACGAATCCGGTAATTCCCGCCATCCTGCAAGAGTAAGTCATACAAACTTGGGGCATACAGCCGGGACTTACTTACGTTTTCTCTTAGCTCCCGGACAGTCACAGCTTGTACAGAAGGGTCGTTCAGCAGCGGCTCAATCTTGTTCTCTTGAACCAGCTTATCCAGCAGGACATCATGGATTACTATAACGTCGTCTTGCCGCCCGGTGAGTATATTCTGGAGCTCCTGCTCCGCTTGTATATTCCGCCAGCTGAACTGAACAATATTGTCCAGTTGCTCCGCTTCTTTCGTTCGAATCACTACCTGATAGCGGAATTTACTCATTTCATTTTCGAATTTTGTTACCTTAGGCAGAATCGAGACATTTTTAACCTGCTCCAGGGAGTCCTTAAGACTCAAGAAATATTTGGAGTCTACCAGCAGCTCATTCTCCGTTGTAATGGAGTTCTTAATTCGGTCGTTCAATTCTTGCACCGTTGTGTCCTCAGAAGCCTTATGCCATTCAACCGAAGTATGATAGCTCTTCAGCAGCGGCAGGGAACGCACGTCGCCGATAAAGAGGGTACCCTCTTGGTCCAGCATGCCTAACAGAGTAGTGATCACCTCATTCAGATACTCTCCGCTCGGGAAGTACTGGATGACAGAGTTAAGAATAATGGTATCGAACTTTTCATTCTGCAGCTCGCCAAGCTCATCAGCCGATTTCTGATAAATTCTGACGTTCATGGAGCTGTTCAAATTCCGTTCAATATAATTGAGGCCTATCCTGGATAAATCAATACCCACATACTCCTCGCAACCCGGGGCGATTTTGAACAGAATCATCCCCGTACCGCAACCGACTTCCAATACTCTTTTAGACTCAAAGCTCTTAATCAGATCTACCGAATCAGCAAGCCACTCTTCCATTTCCGGAATACCAATCTTCTCCCCGGTGTAACTGCTGTTCCAGCTGATCGTATTCAAACTGAAATCCTGAATCGTTTCCTCTTCATTGTAGGCATTATCGAATATCGACTCCCACTGGGTTACCTGTTCCTTGCTCTCCTCCATTACATCCTGTTCCCTATAATTCACATCACGGACAATATAAGAGACGATTCTTACATCATTTCCATCCTCCAGGTTAATGACTACGTTATCCTTAACGGAAGGATGTGACTGAATGACCTTTTCGATTTCCCCTAATTCAATGCGGAGTCCTCTTACCTTCACCTGATTGTCAGCGCGTCCAATGAAGTTAATGTTGCCGTCCGGCAGCAATTTGACAATGTCGCCTGTCCTGTACATCCGTGCAGCCCCATACTTACTGAACAGATTCGGTATGAATTTCTCGGCGGTCAGCTCTTCACGTTTGTAATAACCTCTTGCCAGGTTTACACCGGCAATGAATAACTCTCCGCTCACATTGTAAGGAACGGGGTTCATATACTCATCCAGTACATACAGCTGGACATTGGAAATCGGTTTGCCGATTGGAACAATCTCTTTATCCAGCTTCTCTCTGCAATCATAGTAGGATACTTCAACGGATGCTTCTGTCGGGCCATACAGGTTGTATAAGCCTGCGTCGAAGGTCTGGACAAACTGTTCCTTTAGCCGGTACGGCAATGCCTCCCCGCTGCAGAACACCTCTCTCAGACTTCCTCCTGCCTGCTTGGCTCCGGGATGTTCCAGGAACAGCTTCAGGATTGAAGGCACGAAATGCGAGATGGTAATCTGTTCGTCCTTGATCAATTCAATAAGATACTCAATGTCTTTGTGTCCTTCCGGCTTAGCTATAACCAGACATGCGCCTACAGTCAGCGCCCAAAAAATCTCGCTGCAGGATACATCGAAGCTGAACGGTGTCTTCTGCACCTGCCGATCTGCCGGCTGCATCTTATATTCCTTTTGGCCCCATAGAATACGGTTTCTTATGCCGCTGTGAATATTAATCGTTCCCTTGGGCTTTCCTGTCGAGCCTGAGGTATAAATCATGTAGGCCGCATGATTCTCTTCAACCTTCACTCCCGGATTATCCGTACTCATCGACAGGAACAGTTCCTTGTCCCGCAAATCCACCTTCCGGATTCCCGCAAGGGCATCGATCTCATCGACGCAGTACAGCACCAGCTTAACCTCAGAGTCTTGAAGCATATAATCTACCCGGTCTGCGGGGTACGTTGGATCAATTGGGATATAGGCCGCGCCTGCTTTTAGAATCCCATATACAGCTACCATCATTTCAATGGACCGGTCTGCATATACACCGACGAATTCGTCGTTCCCTATTCCCTGCTTCATCAGATAATGGGCGACTTGATTGACCCGCATATTAAATTCCTGATACGTGAGTGTCAAGCCGTTGAATCTCAGCGCCGGTGCATCCGGCCGTAATGCGGCTTGTTCTTCAAATAATTCATGGATAAATAATTCTTTTTCAAAGGTATAGTCCGTATTATTTTTCTCATAGAGGATTTCATTGATTTCTTCTTTATTCATGAAATTGAACTGCTTGATTTTTTGATAAGGATCTATGCACAAGCTGTTGATAATGTTCTCCAGATGCCGCATCATCCTCCGTATGGTTTCAGCTTTATAAATATCCGTATTGTACTCACATAAGGCGTGAACCCCGTCTTCAAGCTCTCTCATGGAAATCCAGAAATCAAACATCGCTGATTTATTATCTGTTTCCACTCTGCTAATTTCGAGATTTGGCAATTTGAAATCAGGCAGTTCCTCATTTTGAAGGGAGAACATCACTTGGAACAACGGGTTTCTGCTTAAATCGCGTTCCAGATCCAATTCATCCACCAGCATCTCGAACGGCATGTCCTGTGCATCATAGGACTCCAGGGCACTTGTCTTGACCCGTTCAATCAGTTCCATGAAGGAAATATTCCCTGACAGATCATTGCGAAGCACCAATGTGTTCACAAAGAATCCTATCGTATGCTCTGTTTCCATCCGCGTACGGTTGGCAATCGGGGTTCCAATGGCAATGTCATCCTGTCCGGTGTATCTTGCGAACAGCACATCGACCGCCGCCAGATAAATCATGAATGGTGTGGCACCCGTGGTTTCCGCCAGCTCATTCACCCGGTCCATCATGCTCTTGCTATATACAAAGAAGTCTTTTTGTCCATTAAACGTTTGTACTTTCGGTCTGTCATAATCCGACGGTATATCCAGGGTGGCAACATCTTTGAGCTTGTTCTTCCAATAGATGAACTGGTCCTGCTTAACCTTGCCTGTGAACCAGTTTCTCTGCCACTGGGTATAATCCGCATATTGCCATTCAATTGTGGACAATTCGGCCGGCCTTTGATTCACTAAGGCATCATATAACTGGACAAATTCATGTACGAAGACCCCCATAGACCAGCCGTCGGAAATAATATGATGCATGGTGAGAAAAATAACATGCTCATCTGCGGCAAATCTAAGCAATTTGCATCTGATTAACGGCCCATTCTTGAAATCAAATGCCTGATTCACTTCTTCATCTGCCAGTATGGCAATGGTCTGCTCCCTTGCATTCTCTTCTACATGCATTAAATTCTGCAGAGGTATATGGACTTCATCCACATCATGCAGTACCTGCATGATTTGCCCTTCGATATTGTCGAAGGTCGTCCGGAGCCCTTCATGGCGCTTGACGATTTCTGTAACGGCCTGCTCCAGGCAAGGGACATTCAACTCGCCTTTAAGCTTGATGGTCTCCAGAATATTGTAAAACGCGCTTTCTTCATCATATTGTTTTAAAAACCATAATCTCTGCTGGGCATAAGAAACCGGTATGCCCTTTTTCTTCTCTTCCTCAGATAATTGAAGAAGAGTGCTTTGCCCGTTAATAGGGGTAACCGAGTGCAATCTTTCATCCACAAGCTTAGCCAGCGCTCCGATGGTCGGATGATAGAACAAGTCATTGATGGCAAATTCGATCCCGTATTCTTTTTTAATTCTGGAGACGACCTGGGTAGCCTTTAAGGAATGTCCTCCAAGCTCAAAGAAGTTATCATTCATCCCTATCTTCCCGGCGGCTAATACTTCAGACCAAATGATGCTTATGGTTTTCTCGGTATCTGTACTCGCTTCTACATATTGTTCTGCTTCTTCCTCTTCGATCACTTCGCCATCCCTATTAACCGTGAACATCTTCAGCGTGCTTACAGCTCCAAAATCATCGATGACCTTGGCGTTCTCGAAATGGAAGAGAGCATCTCTTTCTTCCTGCTTGTATACAGCAAGATATTCTTTGGCATACGCTTTTTCATCAATTCTGTGGCTGATATGCACGTTGTTCTCATCAATCCCTACATATACCATGTCCTCATTAATATTCAGCAGGGCCTCGAAGAATAACAGGCCATCCTGTTCACCGATAACATGCTGCCCGATCGATTCGCTAAGACTGTTAATAGATTGCAGGCTTCCTGCAGTCATTCCGATCTTGTCCCACATCGTCCAGGATATACATTTCACTGCATACCCCAACCGTCCGGCTGCATATTGGCAGAACATCTCCAGGAAACTGTTTCCTGCCGCATAGGCACTGAAGGTAGCCCCTCCGAGCAGAGAGGTCATCGAAGAAAAGGTAATCATCGTGGCATCTTTTCTGCTTTTCAAGAGTTCAAACAAATTAAGCATCCCATAGACCTTGGCATTGAATTCTTCGGCAAAAGTCTGCGGGTTAATCTCGGTAATCAGGTATGAATTCCGGTTGTCAAAATGTTGCTGATAACTTGAATTCCCGGCAAGATGTATAATTCCGTCAATCTGAGTCTCCTTCGATTGCTCATAATCTTCAACCGCCTGAATGATGGAGTCCAGATCGCATACATCCGCTTGCCGGTAACTAATGGAAGGTTCAAGTTCAATTAATTGGTTGTAATTTTGAACTTTGCTGTCATTTTCATCAAGCGTCTCAATATCGCTTCTTCCCAAGATGAGAATATTGGCTTGGTAATTTTCAATTAACTGACTGCAGATTTTTGTGCCGATGCCCCCGAGGCCCCCGGTTACCACATAATTTCCGCCTGGTTTAAGCTTTGTCCGGGGTTCTTCTTTTCGTAAAGGCACATTTCGAAGCTTCCATGTCATTCTTCTGCCGTCACGGTAACTGATTTCCTTCACCGCAGTCTCCCCGTGCACAACCTCATCGCGCAAGCACCTGGCATCCTGCTGTATATCCGTTCCTTCCAAGTCGATCAGCAGCGAACGTAGCCCCGTATTCTCCGTCTCCAGAGTAGCCATGAAGCCGATCAATGATGCATTATCATAACGGGCTTCCCGATCGCCTTCCACCTGGAACACATTGCTGCTTCCCACATACAGCTTCGTAGAAGCGCACAGATTATTGTTCGCCAATACTTGAAGTAAGTGGATTAAATTAAATACGCCGAGTTGATTACTGTTAGGGATATCCGTATGACCAGCAGCGTTAATGTGATAAGTGGGAAGATAAATAATATGATCAGCCTTCCACCCGATATGGTTAAAATAGTCATACAGCTCTTTGCAGCCCTCATAGCGGGTATAGTCACAGCCATAATGATTATGGTCATATACTTTGAAGCTGTCCTCTTGTTTGACCGATATGACTCTGGATTCATCCAGACCCATGCATTCTATGAATTCACCCGCCAATCCGTGGCGGTCCTCAAACACCAGGAAATTGACGCAGGGTACAGCGGTGGCCTCAACCTTAAAGTTCAGTGGCTTCCATACTTTCTTGAATATCCATGGTTTTACCGTATTTTTATTTCTGACGATTTCCAGCTTTTTCAGGACAGCATCGTATTTGCCGGCAAGCAGGGAATCTCTTAACAGAATCCGCTGAATTTTACCAATCCCTGTCTTGGGAATATCTTTTTTAGCCAGAGGTACGATATATTCAATAACAATTCCGAATTTTGAAGTGATTACCTTTTGCATCTCTTTGATGATCGCTTTGAGCTTGGGGGTATCCATGGATACCGGATGGAAGAATACCGCTAATTCTTCCTCTTGTGAACCGCTTGCTTTGACCGTTACCGCAGCTGTATAAGATACTTCAACACCGTCAATTTCCTCAAGGATGGCCTCAATTTCCGAATTATTATAATTGACACCATTGATGATAATAATATCTTTGGCTCTGCCGGTAATGGTTAATCCCCGTTCGGTTATAATTCCGAGATCCCCCGTATCAAACCAGCCGTCAGACGTAAATGCTTCGGCGTTTGCTTTGGGGTTATTGTAATACCCCGGTGTAATGCATACCCCGGCCATCTGAAAGCGTCCTTCCGTATAGAGCGGCACTAATTCATTCTGAGCATCCACAACACGGATGCTGTTCCCTGGAAGAGGTCTGCCCACACTTACAGTGCTATCCTCCTGCTGTACTAAATCTTGACCAAAATCACCGGAATAAATGGAACCCGCACAAGTCTCGGACATCCCGAAGCACGGCATCATTGCCGATTTATTCAGGTTGTACGGCTTAAGGATTTCATTAAACCTCAGTGCTGTCCGCGCAACTACAACTTCTCCGCCGTTGGTTATAAATCTCAAGGCAGATAGATCAATATTTAGAGCTTTGATGCCACTTTCATGGCTGTTAATCAGATTAAAGGCGAAATTGGGTGCCCAGGTATTCGTAGCTTTGAAATCACTCATCAACGTTAGCCAACGGAGCGGAGATTCCAGAATATAATTAACGGGTGCCAGGATCTCCTGGCAATACAGATAGATGTCTCTTACATTACACATTACAATCCCGCCTACATGGTCCATAGGCATCCAGTTAAAGGTTACTTCTTCTGGACCAAACCCGTTTTTCTGGCAGGCGGCAATCGTGCGTCGCAGAATATTTCTATGGGACTGCATAACTCCTTTCGGCATCCCTGTGCTTCCCGAGGTAAGCAGCAGCAGCGCGATATCATCCGGCTTCACCTCGTAGGTGATTTCCATATCACGGCTGTTCATCAGTTGTTCGGCAGGATAGACGGTGAACTCCTCTTCGCCGCCAAGAACACCGGGAACTCTTCTAATGCTTTCAGCCAGAGCTTCATCAGTCACAATCACAGGCTGTTCAAGCATTCTCCAAGAATTTAACAGCTTGCGGATCGCAGCATTATCTTCTGTATAGGAAGCAGCTACGGTAGCCGGAATCCCGATAAATCCGCCTAACATACAAGCCCAGAAGGTATTAACATAATTCCGGTTGTTATCCATCTGATAGATGACCTTATCCCCAGGCTGTAATCCTCTTTCGATAAGACCGCAGCAGATAGCCTTAGCTTCACTGTAGACTTGCTTATAGTTAGAGAACTCAATGCTTCCATCATAATTAATGAACCGGATTCCATGATCCTCAGGGGCTTGGTCGGCAGCCCGTTTGATGTAATATCCCAGATCAAAGACGGTATTCTCAGGAATGATTAATTCTTCTCCAACAATGAGTGATAGCTGTGTGGCGGTGCTGTGCTCTTCCTTGCTGGTCTCCATAACTTCAACCTTGGCGGCGTGGCCGGAGTTCTTCTTCTTCATAAAAGAATAGCCATCGGCCAAATCGGAGATATGCACTTTATCCCGGTTGATTGTCACCGGCTTGCGCACGAACTTAGCAGGAGATTCATTCAGGGCGCTCTGCTCATCCTGGACAAATAAATGACTCCAGCGCTGAATGAGGTTGTCATTGATAATTTCCAGTTCGAGCAGATCATTGATTCTCGCAACTCCATCTCCATAATAAGGAATTGCTGATACATGAACGAACTCGGTTGCTGCCAGACAGTCTTGCTTATTTAATTCAAGTAGCATGCACAATCTGCCCGCGATTGCGCTTCTTAATTCTCCGGCCCGTGCGTCCTCGAATGGGGCTTGCTCCGCCGAAACGTCCGTTACCGGCTCTACATAATAGACAACAAGCTTGGATTCACCCTCCATGTTATAACGGTGAAGAAGCTTCACATCTTCAACTAATGATTCCGTCCTTAGCGCACGCTCCAGCGTAGGCAAATCCCGGTTGATTCCGCCAATCACCATGCTGGTGCTTAAGGTCTCATTAATTTTTAACGTTCCATCTGCGTAATAGCGCCCGATGTACCCGGAAGCGGTGTGATCCGGTGCACATACACTGCCCTCGAATCCGTCCGGAAGCGGGTGCCCATACTTATCAACAATCAGCACGCGCTGCACAGCGGAGGTTAAACTATTGTGGACAGCATGGTTATGCAAGTTCACAACTGCGGACACTGGCTTTCCTGCTGAAGAATCTGCAATCTGCTCAGATGGAATTAATTGAATACTACGGATGCATTCATTTATTTTAAGGACAATTTCCTCCAAAATCGTTAGGAAGCACCTTTGAAATTCTGCAATGATACTATCGCTGAAATAAGCGGAGTTATAGATTGTCTCCACAAGGATTCCGTGATCCGGCTTGACCACCCAGGCCAGCGGATAATTGATTTCTTCTCTTAACTGCAGCTCTGTTATCGAGAATTCTGTGATATCCTTATACGATTCCGCGTTGGCATAATTCTCATATACAAAAATACTCTGGAATAATTGAGGCAGGTTAAGGGCGCTGCTGATCTCAGCCAATGACATATATTCATGGGAACTGCGGCTGATTTGATCCCGTTTGAGGCTCTCCAGGCATTCCAGCAAGGTAAGGCTATTGTCCAAGCGCACACGAACCGGAATGGTGTTGATAAAGATCCCTACAGTTCGATCAATGCCTTTTAATTCACTAGGCCTTCCCGATACGGTGGTCCCGTAGACTACATCTTCTTTGCCACTGTATTTACTCAGCAGGATGGCATAAGCAAGATTATACAGCTGATAGGAGGTAACCCCATTAATCTTAGTGAACTGTTCGATTGTTTTATGTAAGTCCTCAGAGAGGCGTAAGGATAGCTTCCGGGTCTCACCCTGCTGCTCTTCCTCCTCAGATTCAGTATAGAGAGGCACAACTTCCTCAAAACCCTTCAGATTATCTTTCCAATACTGTTTGGAAATTTCGGCATCCTGTTTATTCAACCACTGGATATAGTCCTTGAAAGAACCGGATCGTTTCTTCGCTGGTGCTTCCCCTGCCTTGAAGGCAGTATAATTCTCAAACATTTCTTCCAGTACCAGAGGCAGTGACCAGCCATCCATAATAATGTGGTGGAAGCTCCAGACAAAATAATAACTGTCTTCTGTAATTTGGATTAGAGCAAACCTCATCAGAGGGGCCTTGTCCAGCTCAAAACCCATCGTTCTATCATTCTCAAGCAATGTAGTATAATCATGCTCGATTTCTTCCGTCGGCAGATTGCTCCAATCATACTGGATATAGCTGCATTCGCATTGCTTCAGAACCACCTGAACCGGCTTTTTGACACCTTCCCAGACAAAAGCGGTTCTTAATGCGGAATGATCGTCAATGACCTTCTGCCAGGCATTCCAAAAATACTCGAAATTAATCTGCCCGTTTATTTTGCACGAGAATTGCTCCAAATACATGCTGTTGCTATCACTTTTCAGGCTGTGGAACAGCATGCCTTCCTGCATGGTGGATAATCCATATATATCTGCAACATTCCGCTTGTTCATTGGTTCTCCCCTTATCACTGACTGGCCTTAATTGAACTTCGCCAAGATGAAATCCAAGTCTTCCATATCCACATCGTTAAAATCCGCGGCGGAAACTCCATCATCCTCAGACTCAATACAGTAGATGATCGTATCCCTCAGTGTATCCATGAAGGCATTGGCCTGCTGTAGTATGATCTCCTTGGAATGGATGTTCGGGTTATATATCCACTCGAATGTTAAGCGGCCATGCCGTACATACCCGTTCACTTCAAGCAGACTGACCCTTGTATTCTTCAATCCTCTGGGATAAAGGGGCTCACCGGTAAGCAGCCGGAATTGTGCATGCTCTGAGCTCTGGTGATCCAAATGCCCCATGTAATTGAAAACAATCTCAATGGCTTCATGAGGGCCATCGCCAAGCATGAACTCGAACTTACGCTTCTGAACCGCAGATAATCCATCTTTCACTTTTTTCAACACCACTCCAGTGTTTGTAATATCATCCGCATAGAAGTGGAAAGGGTATAGGTTGGTAAACCAGCCTACCGTTCTTGAGAGGTCCACCTTATCGGCAAGCATATCTCTTCCATGGCTTTCCAAATATAGGGTGTGGTCTGCCCCGTCCCATTCATGCAATAGTATTTCCATGGCGGCAATCATGACTTCATTAGGCTGAATGCTGTAATGTTTAGGCACTTCAATCATTAGCTTTGAAGTCTCTTCTTGGGATAAGGAGAACATACATTGCTCTGCATCCCGTTCAAGATTGTCTTTCCCGGACCAGCCTTTTACGGTATTTCTTGAATACGCCGCGTTTTCTTTTGTCCACTCGTTCTTTTTGCTCACTGCTTCATAGCCGCCAGCATATGCCTCTGCCGCTTTACTCCATGTTATGAAGGAGGTGGTTTTCTGCGGAAGTCTAACTTCCAGCTTGTCTGATAAAGCCTGATAGCAATTCAATAGATCCTCAATGATGAACCTGAAAGACACCGCGTCGCATACCAGATGATGTGCCGTCAATACCAGTCTGCTTCTTGCCCACGTATCGGACACGATTAGCAGCCCTTTAAATACATCTCCCGTTTGCAGATTGAGAGATTGCTGACAAGCCGTCAGTTCCTGCTGCATCCTTTGTTCATAGTCATTACCAATCGTAATTTCTACTGTCTTCAAACGTTCGCTGTAGGCAAACGGCAGAATATCCGCATACCTTGGAGCCTTTCCGGGAAGTACACGGGTTCTTAACAAATCATGCTGCCGGCACACTTCATTCAGCGCTTCATTCAACCGCCCGGCATCTACGCTTCCCTTCAACTCAAAGCTTACAGACTGGTTCCAATGGTTAACTTCCTGGAAATCGTTGTTGAAGAACCATTTCTGGATAGGCGCCAGCGGGTAAGTGCCTGTAACCTCTCCCTGATCACAGTGAATATGTTCAACAGCAGCAGCGTTCAATGCCATTTCTTCAATACATTTATCATCGTAAAATGACTTTAATTCGAGCTTAATCCCTGCTTCCGCCGCCTTGGCGATGACCTGCATGCTGATAATGGAGTCACCGCCAATTTCGAAGAAATGATCGCGGATACTAACCCGCTCAGCCCCTAAGAGCTCACTCCAGATTCGTTCCAGCTTTCTTTCCATATCTGTAGACGGCTCTACGTAGTCGTTGGCCGACTCCATTCTCTGTCCTAAGGATGCTAATCTGCTGGTATCCGGCTTGCCGTTAATATTGAGCGGAATGGCATCAATCGTATAAAAAGCTGACGGAATCATATACGAAGGTACTCTATCATTCAAATGGGTTCTGATTTCTTTCATAGTTACTGCTGCATCCACCACTACATAAGCTGCCAGATAAAGATTGCCCTTGAGATCCAGCTCCGGGACGACAACCGCCTCACTCACTTGTTCATGAGAAGAGAGCGTATTCTCAATCTCTCCAATCTCGATCCGGTGTCCCCTGATCTTGACCTGATTATCTATTCTTCCGATAAAAGCAATATTTCCGTCGTCCAGCCAGCTTGCGTAATCACCCGTCCGGTACAATTTACCGGGACCATAGGGATTATCAATAAATTTCTCCGCTGTCAGTTCCGGCTTGTTCAGATACCCCCGGGCAATGCCCACACCTGCTATACATAATTCTCCGATAATTCCTTTTCCACATAAGGAAGTATGATTTATAATATAGATTTGCATGTTGGAGATTGGCTTGCCGACCGGTATTTTATTCGGAATTTGTGCAGTCCTCTCGTACAGCCAGTCCGACGCACACACCGTAGTCTCGGTGGGGCCATACGCATTGAAATATTCAATGGGCTCTGCCAATTTTTCTACCAGATTGACGCTTGACCCTGATCCTGCTGTGATCAACAACCGGATTCCGATTTCTCTATCCGAGATCATATTCCAGTAGGGCGGCGGCAAGGTGGCGACTGTTACGTTATGTCTTCTCAGCTCTTGTTCAAACAGATTCACATCCAGTGCAACTGCTTTGGTAATGATGCACAATCTGGCGCCAGTGAGAATTCCCATAACCATTTCCCACACCGAGGCATCAAAAACAAGATTGGCAAATTGCAGAATCGTATCGTCCACAGTAACTTTGTATTTATTCCTAAAATAATCTCTCAAGTTAACAATGCCGCGGTGTTCCACCATAACGCCTTTGGGCTTGCCTGTAGTTCCCGAGGTATATATTACATAAGCTAAATGTTCCGGATTACTGTGATCCGTAAGATTGTCCGCGAACTCGTTCTTTAGTTGCTTATCACAAATTGAGATTTGCTCAACGCCTGCATAATCCAAAGGAATGCCGGAAGTTATCACATGCCGGACTTTGCTGTCTTCCAAAATATACTCAATTCGCTCCCTGGGATAAGTCAAATCCACCGGCATATAAGCTCCGCCAGCTTTGGTTACACCCAGTATGGCAATGATGGCCTCAATGGATTTATCCAGCATGATGGCCACAATGCTCTCGCAGCCCACACCGCATTTCCGCAGATGATTCGCCAGTTGATTGCTGCGGATGTTCAGTTCTGTATATGTTATCCTCTCATTACCGCATACAACTGCTACTGCCTCTGCCCTGAGTGCCGCCTGGGTCTCAAATAACTGTTTGATGGTCTGCGGCGTATAGTCCGTAACCTTTTCGTTAAAAGAGTAGAGGATCTCAGCCTTTTCTACTTCCGAGATCATTTCAATATTTTTAATGGCCTGATCCTCATATTCAGCAATGGATTGGAGAATATTCAGATAATAATCCTTAATCTTCTCCATCCGCTCCCGGCTAAACTTATCGGATTTGTACTCAAACCAGGCGCTTAACCCATCCTTTTCATCATTTACTTCCAGCGCCAAATCAACCTTGGCTGTTTTTAAATCCAGTTCTTCGAACTCTATGTAGAAATCCTTTGTTGTAATATCCTTGAGCGCATTGGTCTCATAACTGAACACAACCTGATAGACAGGTGTGGACTGCAAATCTCTTTCTACCTTCAATTCCTCTACTATAAAATCAAACGGCAAATTCTGATGCTTCAGGGCCTGCATCACATTGGCATTCTCCGCCTGAATATAATCGAACAATTGTTGCTCTTCATCAATGTTGCTGCGGATCGGCAGCATGTTCAGGAAGCACCCGATGATGCTCTGGAATTCCTCTTCATTTCTCCCGGTCACCGGAACACCGACAATAATATCGTTTTGTTGTACATACTTATGCAGCATGATTTTGAGTGCGCTCATTAATAATACAAACAGCGTAACCCTGTGTCTTTTTGCAGCAGCTTCCAGTTGTAATTTCATATCCTTGCCGATTGAGAACGCTACACGTTCACCTTGATAGGTAAGTTCATGACTGACCGCGTAATCCGTTGGAATCATACAGGTCATGCTGCTGCCCGACAAATGCTCCTTCCAGAATTGAAGCTGATGATCGAACTCGCCTTTGGCAATCCGGTTATTGATGTGAACTACATAATCATAATATTGCACAGCAGGTTCCTGTACAGGCTCCACGCTTGTTCCCGCATAGGCTTCATACCGTTGAAGCAATTCTCTAATAAAAATGCCGCTTGAATAGCCGTCCGATACTATATGATGCCAAACAATTTGCCCAATCCATTCGGTCTCACTGAGCTTGTAACAGATCAGGCGGATAAGCTTGCCCTCAGATAGCTGAAACGGCTGTATTCCTTCCGTGTACATCATTTGCCTGATCTCTGCAGGCGATATTTCCATCTCTGCCTGGGAGTAGTCGCATATTTTGAAGTCCGGCTCTTCGCTATCTTCGCTAAGCTCAACCTCAAGCTTGCCTTGTCCCCCCTTGAATTTGGAACGCAGCACTTCCTGCTGCTTAACCTCCGTTCTAAAGGCCTTATGCAAAAGCTCCACTTGAACTTTTCCATGGAATTTCACATAGCCCGAAACGTTATACGTAATTGATTCATTGAAGAGTTGTTCCACATACCAGATTTTTTTCTGCATATAGCTGGAAGGCAAAACGGTCAACTCAGGTGCTCTCCTGGTGACCATAGGCATCCCTTTTTTTTGCAGGATGGTTTGCCTTTTCTTATTTTTTTGTTCTTCCAGGAGACTCTCCAGCAGCAATCGCTTGGCGTCCGATAAGGCATTGACTCTGTTTTTCACACTTCCGCTTTCATTGTTCTGCATCTTTACACACCTTTATCTGTCAATATTTAGACTGCATCCAAATCGAGGCTTTCTGACAACTCCTGCAATACAAGGTCAGCTAGATTCTTAACAGTCGGTGCTTCAACAAACAGTTTCAACTGCAATTCAATACCGTATAGTTCCTTTATTCTCAGGATGACTTGAGTAATCATCAGAGAATGTCCGCCAAGCTCAAAGAAATTATCGTGTATGCCAATCGGCGTGATCCCCATAATCTCCTGGAGTATTTCCGCTATACTCTCTTCAATCACATTCTCAGGCTCTTCATATTTCGCGGATACATCCGGCCGGTTGTATGGGGCCGTTTCCGTATCTACAGCACTGTCGTCTGAAATAGCCTCATTCCGGTCGTTGGTTCTGGCCGCATCTATTACCTTCTGCTTGCCGGCTTCAATCCAATGCCTCTTCTTTTCAAAAGGATATGTCGGAAGCGGGGTTCTGAATAAGCTTTCATCTTCGTAATACTTTGCAAAATCAATGTTCAGTCCGCTGATCCAGATTTTCTTTACAAACTCCGCCATAAATTTATTATCATTCATCGTATTCTTAACGCTGCGGACGGTTTGGAACATTATGCATTCCGTGTAGTCTTTCAAATTGTCCTGCATAAAGACAGAGAGGGTTTTTCCCGGACCCACTTCGATAAAATATTTATAATTATTCTTTGCCAGGTTAACGGAAGCATCTTTAAATCTGACGGTGCCCAGCATATGCTGTATCCAATAGTCAGCACTCATCGCCTCTTCCGGCTTCAGCCACTCACCCGTGACATTGGACATTATAGGGATAATCGGCTTGTGGAAGGTGACAGTCTTGAGCACATCCCGCATTTCCTCCACTGCACCCTGCATCATATAGGAATGAAACGCATGGGAGGTGTGGATAATTCTGTACTCTCTATGCTCTTCAATCTGTCCGATCACTTCCTGCAGTGCTTCGCTATCCCCGGCCAATACAACCCGGTTCTCGGAATTAATCAAGGCCAGTGATACTTTGCCGCTAATATAGGCCTGTGCCTCTTGCTCGTTCATATTCACATACAGCATGTCGCCCGTCGGCAGACCTTGGATGATCCTGCCCCGCATGACCATTAATCTAAGGCCATCCTCCAATGAGAATACCCCTGCCAGACAAGCGGCCACGTACTCTCCGACACTATGCCCCAGCAGAGCTTTGGGAATGATTCCCCAATGCATCAAGCTCTTGGCCAAGCAATACTCAACGGCAAATATAGCAATCTGCGTATTCCGGGTTTCTTTCAGCGTTTCTTCGCCCTCAGCATCCGCTTGATCTGCAAAGATAAGCTGTCTCAGATCATAGTTACACTGCTTCTGAAGGATCTCGAAGCACTTATCCAGCTCATGCCGGAAGACAGGCTTCGTATCGTACAGTTGTTTTGTCATATTCACATACTGCACACCTTGTCCCGGGAACAGGAAAACAATTTCCTTTTCGTTCTCATTCGGAGATTTTACCGCAGAGAGGCTGCCGCTTAATTTATGAATCAGATCCTCCCTGCTGTTGCAGACCAGCCCTCCTCTATAGGGCATTCTTTTTCTTCCGATATTCATGGTGTAGAGGATATTCCGGTAATCAATGTCTTCATTATTCTGCACAAAGTCGAGCAGTTGTCTGGCAACCTCGCCATAAGCGGTTGTTGTCTTTGCGGACAGCAGCAGCAATTGGAATTCCTCGTTGCTTTCAACGTTGCGGGTTTCAATCGCCTCTTCCAGGACTACATGAACATTGGTACCGCCAATACCAAACGAGCTTACGCCCGCTCTTCTTACCCCGCAATCCGGGTTCCAATCCTGCAACCGGGTATTCACATAGAAAGGGGAGTTCTTCAAATCAATGTTGGGATTCGTTTCTTTATAATTGATGCATGGTACAAGCTTCTTATTCTGCAGCATCAGGCTGGTCTTAATTAAACCGGCCGTACCTGCTGCAGAATCCAGATGTCCGATATTCGCTTTCACTGCACCCAAGGCACAGAAATTCCGCTTGTCCGTGCCTTCAGAGAAAGCTTCTGTAAGTGCCTGTACTTCTATCGGGTCCCCCATGGGAGTCGCTGTTCCATGAGTCTCAATGTAAGTAATGGTTTCTTCCTCAATCTCACTTAAGATCTGGGCGCTCTTAATGGCATTGCGTTCACCTTCAATGCTTGGTGCCGAATACCCCACCTTTGCCGAACCGTCATTGTTAAATGCGGCTCCCTTAATGACAGCAATAATATGATCTCTGTCGCTGACGGCGTCTTCCAGTCTTTTCAGTAGAACTGTTCCTACTCCGCTCCCGCTTAATGAACCGCTGCAATCTTTATCAAATGGCCGGCAATGTCCGTCTGCAGAGAGAACCTCTCCTTTGATATATAGATAACCGCTATCCTGTGGAAGCGACAGGGAACTTCCTCCGGCAATAGCCATATCACATTGATAATTCAGCAAGGCCTGACAGCCCAGAACTACGGCGGTCAGGGAGGTAGAACATGCGGTCTGCACGTTCACGCTCGGTCCCTTCAGATTCAACTTGTAGGAAATCATGGTCGAAGCATAATGAACATCGTTCCCAATCCATATTTGTCTGATCTCGGAAGTGGAATCCAGATCCATATTGGACATTATATTCTTCAATAAGTACTTGCTGGTCCCCGTCCCGACGAATACGCCGACCTTCCCGTCATACTGGTCCGACTGGTAACCGGCACTTTCCATCAGCCGCCAAGAGCTTTCAAGCAGGATTCTTTGCTGCGGGTCCATCAGGGCCGCTTCCCTGGGGGTGAAACCGAAGAACGCCGCATCAAAGTGCTCAATATCATTCATTTTAAATCCGCATTTCATGTACTCCGGGTTGCTGAGCAGTTCTTCCGGTATCCCTGCTGCCCGCAGCTCCTCATCTGTGAAGAAGGTCAAAGACTCCGTTCCATTGCACAGATTCTCCCAATACTGAATTACGTTATCTGCTCCCGGAACCTGGCAGTCCATCCCGATGATGGCAATATCGAGGTCCCTAAGATCATCATTCCCGGCAATAATTTTCATGCTTTCTGTGTTCTCCTTTCCGTTTTTATTTAGATAGTAGAAGTGCAGCCTCTTCTTCTGTCAGGTTCTCCAACTGGTTCAATAACGCTTCCAGCTCTGCCTCTGATTCGTCTTCAACAATCAAGTCGTTGATGTCATTTAGGTGTTTTCTGGCCAAGTCAGCAATGCTGATTCCTCCCAAAATGTCAACAATCGAGATGTTAATACTGCATTGCTTGTTCATCTTATTTCTGATCTCTGTAGCTATAATAGAATCCACTCCAACCGAACTGATCGGCTCATCAAGCACGAGACTCTCCTTCTTGGCATGAATGGTCTCCGCGATGATTTCTGCGAAGAAATCCATGATAATCGTGCATTTTTCTTCATCGCCCGGTGCTTTGGCTAGAATGCTGAATAAGTCCGTCTCTTGTGTGTCCCCCGCAGTATCATTGCTGTGTACGGCCAGATGATTGTACAATGCCGGCTTGCCCGGATAATTATTGAGTGCAAGCGGCCAGTCCGCTTCACCGATTACCGCATGGCATAACTGTTGTCCGAACACTCTTTCCAGTGCTTGCATACCGTTCACCGCGTAGATCGGATTCATGCCTCTTTGATATTTATAATGATCAATTAGATTCTTTTCTTTAACCATACCGACACCCCATGGTCCCCAGCCCAGACTCAACGCAGGTTTGCCTTTACTGCGGCGATAGTAGGCCAATGAATCCATAAAGGAGTTCGCTGCTGCATAATTCACCTGTCCAACCGCCGTAACGACTGAGCCTGTGGATGAGTACATGATGAAGAAGTCCAGTTCAACCTCTTCAAGATATTTATTCAACAACCATGCACCTTTAACTTTGGTGTCATAGACCTCATCGAACTCATGTTGTTCCATTTGCATCATTAATTTGTCTTTGACTACACCGGCAATGTGGATTACACCGCCGATGGCCATAGTTTCTTCATGAATCAGTCTTTGCGTAAGCTCCCCAACTGCTTCTTCATTGGCAATGTCCAGAGCGGCCACTTCAACGGTACAGCCTTTTCGTTCAAGCTCATTGATAAATTGAACCTGGCTGTAGAGCTTATGGGATGAATCCATCGTTTTTCTTTCCTTTTTATCGGGGAACTGAGTACGGCCCATCAATATAAAATGTCTGGCTCCCTTGTCGTACATCCAATTCACAGTGATTTGTCCCAAAGAGCCCATTGCACCGGTGACCAGGTAAATCTTATTGCTAACCATATTTACCGGGATGTTCCCGTCCAGATCGTAGATATGCTCCAGTCTGGCAACATAACGGATGCCATTTCTATACGCCAGCTGATCTTCGCGTGTGTAATTGTCCAGATCGTTAATCAATCGTTCGACAGAGGCCGGGTTATGATCGATATCAATACTTGCCCCCCAGCTTCCAATGCATTCCGAGTGGCTGATTACTCTGCACATACCGATAGCTGCTCCTTGCAGTACATCGACTGGCTCCTTACCGTCTACACTGACTGCCCCCTGGGTAACTGCCCAGGTACGATACTTCACGGTGTGCTCATTCAAAGTATTCATAAGATAACGGATACTGTTGACAGCCTTCTGCTTGGAAGCTTCAATCTCTTCCGTATCCATTTGGTCATGACTTTTAATATCCATCCCCCATAGGTGGATAATGCCGTATTCCTGATCTTTATCCATGTGCTGAATCAGCTTGATATAATCCTCTTTATCATTGCTGACAATAATACTGCCTATGTCCTGGTTGCCGGGATTCTGATAATCCGCGTAGAACCGTTTGCAGTTATAGCCTCTGCCGCTCAGCTTCTCGGCAATCATGTCACCCACACCGGAGGCATCACACAGCACAATCCAGTTCGTATACGAATTACGAGCCGTGATCAGCTGTTCATCGTCTTCAACCTCCTGAGCCCTCCATTCAATGGCATAGAACCATTCCTGCAGATTCTTCTCACTAAGTACGGCAGCTTCCGCACCTTTTTCTAGTGATCTGGCAACAAAGTTGTCTACATATACAACGATGTTTCCTTGCTCATCATAGATTTCAATATCCCCGGCAATGAACTCCTTATTGGCTTCCTTCACAATAGAACGAACCCGCAATGGACCTGAGGTGTTGCCGTATACGACTATGGAATCCACCGTGTCAGGCAGCTTGAGTTCAACCTGTCCTTTATCTCTCAACTCATCAAATTGATTGGCGAGAAGGGACTGGAAGGCCGCATCAAGAATAACCGGATGCAAGATATTATCCATGTCCTGGATACCTAGCTCCTCCAGCATGCAAAGCTCAGCAAGGACTTCATTATTATTAATCCATACTTCCTTAAGCCCCTGGAACATCGGGCCGTAGGTGAAATTCATTCTCTCCAGCAGCTCGTAGCATTCCGCTTTATTCAAATGTTCCTTGGCACTGTGCTTAAGAGCCTCCAGATCGGCTGATCCGTTGACTGTCCAGGTCTGCTTCCTGACAAATTCCCCACGGAAATTCTCGGTAGTTCTGGATACATCACCATCCGCCAGGCTTCCGATCTTCACCACCCCGTGCTGCGGGTCGTAGCTGATAGACATATGGCCAACATTATTCTCATCAAGGAACAACGCTCTGTTAAAGTGGATATGATATAAAGCATAGACCTCTTCTTTGCTTAACTTGCTATAGTCACGGAGCATTTGGAGAGAGGCTTCAATGAAATGGGCTCCGGCCAGCAACACACTGCCATTTACACGATGATCTTTGACGAACGGCATCATATAATCATTAATTTCCGTTTCCCATAACGGTACAAAGCTGTTCTTGCGATATCCGATAAAAGGATGCTCATTCTGTCCAAGACGTCTCTTCATATGCTCCTTGGATTCTTTCCAGAATCTCTCGTGCTCCCATTGATAATGCGGCAGCTTCGCATACTTGAAGGTTCCTGTGTACATCTGGGACCAGTCGATTGCATAGCCTGCGCAGAATAGCTCAGAGAAGGTTCTGGCCATTATTGGTATTTCCGGATCATTTCTGCGAAGGGATGGCGAGATAGAGACTTCTTTATCCATATCACTCGCAAGCTCACTTACTGAATTCGCCAGTACCGGATGAGGGCCAACCTCCACGAAATTGGTATAGCCCTCCTCCAAAATCTGCTTCATGGCCTTGGCAAAGTACACGGAACCGGATACATTCAGCCACCAGTACTCATTATCCAGCTCCGGCCCTTCCGCCAGCTGGCCATTTGCGGTGGTATACGTTCTGATTTTTGCTTTTTGCGGATGAATATCGCGCAGGGCCTCCAGCAGCTCCGATCTAATCTCGCTCATAAACACACTATGATAAGGCACCGTTACTCTTAAGAATTTGTTAAAAACACCGTCAGCGGCAAGCTTGTTGCTGATCTCTGTAAGGCATAACATATCTCCGGATAAGGTGAGACTTGTGTTGCTGTTGATTGCCGCAATGGATACTTTGTCGGTATTGCCAGCAATCAGCTCCTTGGCCTGTTCTTCATTCAAGGCAACCGCAAGCATGCCGCCTTTGCCAGTCAGCCGCTGCTGGAGCATACTGCGGTAATACGAAATCCGGACCGCATCTTCAAAACTGTAGACACCGGCAACATGCAGCCCCGCCACTTCTCCCACGCTGTGTCCAATGATCAGATCCGGACTGACCCCCATGCTCTTCCACATCTCAACCAATGCAACCTGAACCGTAAAATTCAAGGGCTGGGAGACTTCTGTGAACTGCATGCTGGATTGTTCCTCATCAATCAGGAATTCATCAATCAGTGACCAGGACAAGTATTTGGAGAACTCAGAATGGCACTTCTCAACCACGTTACGGAAAACCGTGTTGGTATGATACAGCTCGCGTCCCATCGCGTACCATTGGGGACCCATGCCGGTGAATATAAACACCAGTCTCTTGTCTTTTCCCTCATTTCCCACAACCACATTCTGCGGCCGAGTATCTTGCAGATAACCTGTCAGGCCCTGAATAATCTCTTCTTTGGTTTTACCAAATACCGCAAGGGATTTCGGGAATTTCTCACGTTTGGTCAGTGCGGAATAACAAATATCCGTTAAGCTTTCCGCTGTATGATTCAGAAATTCACTGAATTCTGCAGCAAGAGCCTTCAGGGATTGCTCTGTTTTTGCAGTGATGGTTAATACTTGAGGCAGCTCTTCGTTAACCGTTCCATCGTACTTTCTTTCCTGCGATATCCCCTGTAAAATTACGTGTGCATTGGTTCCGCCAAATCCGAAGGAATTGACACCGACAATGGCATCTTTGCCATCCTGCGGCCAGCTTTCATTGGCCAACGGAATTCTTAGCATCAGCTTATCCAGATCAAGCTCAGGATTAAGCTCTTTCATCCCGATATGCGGTACAATCTGTCTTCGCTCAAGGATGCATGCCGCCTTGATCACCGATGCGATGCCGGAGGCTGCCTCCAAATGCCCGATGTTCGGTTTGACCGAAGCCATGATGCATCTGTTATCGTTCGTTCTGTGCTCTCCAAAGAACTCACCTACCGTATTTACTTCAATGGGATCACCCAGCGCTGTTCCTGTTCCGTGCAATTCAACATACTGAACTTCGTCGGAAGCAATCCCTGCTCTTGCATATACATCCTGCAGCAGCATTTTTTGTGATTCGCCGTTAGGAACCGTAATACCATTCGTTCTCCCGTCCTGGTTCACGAGGCTCTCTCTGACCACGGCATACACATGGTCGCCATCTTCAAGGGCTTTATCCAGACTTTTAAGGACAATGATTCCGCCCCCTTCTCCCCGTACATAACCGTTCGCAGAAGCATCAAAGGTCTTGCAGCTTCCGTCCACCGACAAGAATCCGCCTTTGGATTCAGCTATGAAATATTCCGGGGCATAGATCAACTCAATACCGCCTGCCAAGGCCAGATCGCATTCACCGTTTAGCAGACTCCGGCAGGCCTCATGAACGGAAACCACGGAGGACGAGCAGGCTGTATCTATGGATAGGGACGGCCCCATTAAATTGTATATATATGAGATTCTATTGGATAACATCGTCATCATGCTTCCTACTGCAGCATGGGTTCCAATCTGTGAAGCGTCGGCAAATTGCAGGATTTTATAATCAAGAGTAAATCCGCCGATAAACACACCTGTTTTGGAACCGCTCAGACTGCCGGGCTTCATTCCTGCGTCTTCTAACGCCTCCCAGACAATCTCCAGCATTTGTCTCTGTTGCGGATCGATCTGGTCTGCCTCTCTGGCATTGATCCCAAAAAACTTTGCATCAAATTGATCAAATTTATCAATAAATCCCCCGCGCTTGGCGTGGCTTTTTCCTTTCACCTGTTTATTAGTATGATAATATTCTTCAATGCTCCACCTGTCCCCGGGAATATCCGTAATCGCATCCTTGCCTGACTTCAAGATGTCCCAGAACTGTTCTACGTTATTTGCGCTCCCCGGAAACCTGCAGCCCATCCCTACAATCGCCACTAGCTTTTCTGTCTGTTTTCTCATACCTTTCGCTCCTTTTACTATACTTATCATTCTCAGACCAAGTTCAATTGTTCATTATGTAAATCATTAATTACACACCATAAATCATTAGAGCTTTCGCCTAAGCTATGTATATGGGTTCGAATAAATATGCATTTTATACAAGGGATTAGTGGACGTAAACGTAGTGGAAATAATTTTTTTTGTTATATCCAGGGGTTGCTTAGATATGGATTAGGGAGAATTAGTAAATGAGGTCATTTTTTCATGATTGTAGGATAAAAATAGCATATAGCCCAAGATTATAATGTGACTTTCTTCACCAAAAAGCAGCACTTGTGAACATCCAAGTGCTGCTTGTGTATCAGGCCATATTCAAGAGGTCGTAAGCTTATTCCAGCGTGAATGAAGCAAACTGCGCACCGCCGCCCCCGGTATACGTGAAGTACAGCGCCTGAACGCCGTCCGGAATCGCCACTTCCGCAGCATACTCTTTCCAGACATTCGTGAACCCTACCGGAATAGAGGCAAGCGCAGGCCCGTCCCAGGCTGTCTTCACCTCGAACTCACCATGGCAATAGCCCCGTACCTTAATGGAGACCCGCGATACCCCTTCACAATTGAAATATTTGAATCCGGCGGTAGCCGAATCGGTCATATTGGCAATATAGCCAGTCTTTTCGTCGCCGTCCCTGCCGTCCTGGGTAATCTTCGGGAACCTGCTGTCCATCCAGGCACCGATCTTGCCGAAGCCCCCGGTGTACATCTCCTGATCCTTGGTGAACAAATGGCAGGCCAGGTAAGCCGGATATTCGCCGCGCCCATTGAGCGGGCCGCCGTTCGGTCCGCAGGACGTAATCTCCACCTGCGGGATGGTGCCGTCTGCGCGGAATTCAATCTTCTCGATGCAGCCCTGGCGGGAGAACGCTGTCCCGTTGGTATGGCGGTGGTAGAAAATATACCATTCTCCATTAACCTCCACGATGCTGCCGTGATTATTGCCGCCGTAATACATCGGCTGGTCCGCAGGCTTATACGTATCGATATGCAGATCGCAGTTGCTCACAATGACTCCCTGATACACGAAATCCCGGGTCGGATGCTTACTGGTCGCATAACACAGCTCATGCATCGAGATGGAGGAATAGACCAGGTAGTAGATATCCCCTCTTTTGCGGATGGACGGGGCCTCGAAGAACTCATAGCCCTCGAAGCCGGTCCCCTGGCTGTAAGGCTGGCTCGGTGCCACGAACACAGGCTCTTCAATAATCGTAAGCATATCGGGACCGAGTACGGTAGCCATCGCGCCGTGTCTGGACTTGTCGCCGTATCCGCAGAAGCCGGTATACAGATAAGTGGTGTCTCCTTCGGTCAATACCCCCGGATCAAACTGCGGCTCATCGCCTTCACGTTCGCCCAGACGCGTGCCGTCACTGTAGGTTACATACCCGTAGAACTCGTATTTCCCGCCCGGCTTCTCGCAGACAGCCACCGATACGACAGGAACCTTGTCCAGTACATAGTAGAGATAATAGCGCCCGTCCGGTCCCTGGGTCACATCCGGTGCATAGAGACACATGTTGCCTTCCGGGTTAAGCGGGTCATCTGTCGTCTGGTAGATCACACCTTCATACTGCCAATCAGCGAGATTGTCCTCCGGCGCTGACCAGCAGACATAGTCGTTCAGACAGAAGGCGTGGCCGTTGAAGCGGTCATGTGAGCCATAGACATATACTCTTCCTTCAAAAACATAAGGCTCCGCATCCGGCACATACTCCCAGGAAGGCAGATATGGGTTGAATCCTTGTTGTTGTGTCATTCTATAATCCTCCATTTGTTATATAGATTGTACTGCTTAATGTGACCCGGATAAGCTAAGCAAGCACCGTCACCTGTATCGTGCAATCGGCGTAATCCGGGTGTACATCTCTATCCCCAGCCACATCAAGTAGAGGTACACCCTTATTGTTATAGTGAACTCTGTGGATCGCCGAGCATCTCGTTCCATGCTTCACCAGTTGTTCTTCCCCGTGGTAGAGAACCAGCGTAGTGCCGTCTGCATCCTGGAAAAAGGAGTTGTGCCCCGGGCCATACACCCCGTCCAGCGAATAATAAGAAAGGGCAGGCGTGGCCGCCTTGCTCCAGGCACCGGCATCCAGAACGTTGCCGCCCCGTGGAAGGCTTAACCAGCCCACCGCATAGGTATAGCCCGTTGCTGCGCCGCCGGAATAGGCTATATACACGGTATCTTCCGTAAGGAGCGGATACGGGCCTTCGTTATTGATCGTGCCCTGCACATTCTCCCAGCCCAGTAGCGGACGCGACAGCAGCACCGGCTCACTGGTTAATACCGCCGGATTCGCTTCATCTACGGTGGCGATATACAGCATGGAGCCGGTATCGAGCGGCGTTCCGATCCCTTTGCGGTAAGACCAGACTACACATGAGGTGCCGTCAGCCCTGAAATATGTCATATCCAGCGTAATGCCGTCTTCGGCCAAAGGAGTACCGTCCATCCGCTTCACCCGGACCGGTGTGCTCCAATCGGCAGCCTTCATAATATCGCCGCCCGGATTCAGCTTCATAAGATGGCATTGCGGTCCCCATACCTTGCCGCCAACGGCGAACAGGATGTACAGCTCCCCGCCGATGACATGGAATTCCGGCGCCCAGAAGGTCTGGATGAAGTTCAGCTCCTCATTCAGATCCAGAATGACAGCTTCCTGGAAGCCAGGGGCAAATAGATCCTGCAAGGTATCCGCCACGCGGACATAGATGCCGATATTATTAACATTGTCATTGGTGGCAAGGAAGTAATACCTGCCGTTCCAGGGGAGTATTACCGGGTCTGCATAGCCGCTTGCCAACGGGAACGGCAAATCGTACGTGACTACCTTGCCGGATACGGTATAGGTTCCCGGTAAGGTAAAATCGATCCCTCCAGTATCCCAGGCCACCCGCTTATCGGCAGTGGAGCCGTCAGAATATAGCGCTGTGGCTCTGACCTTCGCCAACTCCTCAGCCGAGTGGACACTGACCTGCTCCGCCACGCGAATACCGGTGTTGCGCACAGGGGTCCAGGCAGCCTGAACCTTGCGGCCGGCGGGGCCGTCCACTGTCAGCACATTCCCGGGACGGGTTCCGGGCAGCGGCTGAGCGGGCCGCTCTGCCGCGTAAGCTTCCGCGGGCTCCGGCGGCGAGATCCCTTCCGGCTTCCGCAGGTCAGCCAGCCGGTTCACATAATAGTTGCCGTCGTTGTCCTGCCAGCGGACCTCGTATCCGCCCGTGCTGTCGAGTGCACAGACGGCTTCTTTTACATACCGGTCCTTGTGTAACCGGACAAGCCGTTGGTCTTCGAAGTTCACCAGATCCGGCGAGGTCCACAGCAGAATCTGCCCTCTGCTCTCCCCGTCATCTTCCCCGGCGGCGTCAACCCTTACCGCAATAATCCCGAATGTGCCATCCTGTGCGCGGAACAGATAGGGATTTTTCAGTCCTTTTTCATGAATCACATTGTCCTCATCCACGGTTGCCACGGCAAATAATAGGCCATAGTTCCGGTTCAGCGGCTGTAATACGTTATGGTCATCTATGCAAGCCATATGAACACTGTTGCTGAGAGACCCGGTGTAATCCTGGTTCGGTATGCGTGTGTAGACAGTAAGCTTCATTAGATCCTGCACCTCATTCATCGCTCTATCACCCTAACCTTGTTATTCAACTTGCAGCATGTCTTTATCAGTATAGAGAAGCTTTTGGAGTGAAGTCCATGACATATAGACACCTAAGTTTGATCTATCCTTAGATTATGGGCCGGAGCCGGAAACCTCTATAAATTATCTGGAAAACGCTTTAATCTCTATATCGCCGCTTATGATATACTTGGGCAAAATATGAATCTCCTGGAGGTTGTTATGATGAATACTACAGAGGGCTCTTTTTATACCGGAGCGTACAGGAATTTGTTCCTTGAGAACGGACTGGACCCGGAGGCGATTCAGCAGCGGCTGGAAGATACCTGGAATGAAATGTTCTACGGTGCCCCCGATGTGCGGATCTACCACCCGATGGATGATGATAAGGGATATATTGTAGATACAGGCAATACCGATGTGCGCACAGAAGGCATGTCCTACGGGATGATGATGGCGGTTCAGATGGATAAAAAGGAGGAATTCGACCGGCTCTGGACCTTCGCCAAGGTATTCATGCAGCATACGGAAGGCCGCTATAAGGATTATTTCGCCTGGCAATGCAAGCTGGATGGCACGCGGCTGTCTCCCGGTCCGGCACCGGATGGAGAGGAGTTCTTCGCGATGGCGCTGTTCTTCGCTTCCAGCCGCTGGGGTGACGGAGCCGAGCCGTTCAATTATTCCGAGCAGGCCAGAATCATTCTCCGCGCTTGTGTGCACAAGGGAGAAGACGGGGAAGGCGATCCGATGTGGGACCCCGAGACCCGGCTGATCAAGTTCATCCCGGAGACTCCGTTCAGCGACCCCTCCTATCATTTGCCGCATTTCTATGATCTGTTCGCCCTGCAGGCAGATCAAGAGGACCGGGCGTTCTGGAAGGACGCAGCTGCCCGGAGCCGGGCGTATCTGCACAAGGCCTGCCATCCCGTAACCGGCCTGTCGCCGGAATATGCCAATTATGACGGGACACCGGCTGAGCCCCAGCCGCATGGCGATTTCCGCCATTTCTTCAGCGACGCTTACCGGGTTGCCGCCAACATCGGGCTGGACTACGAATGGTTCCGCTGCGATCCTTGGCAGGTAGCGCAGTCGAACCGCATTCAGGCGTTCTTCCGCGATACCGATCCGGCCGATTACCGGCGGTATACCATTGACGGCCAGCCGTTTGACGAGCCTTCCCTCCATCCAGTCGGCCTGCTGTCCACACTGGCGATGGCTTCGCTCGCTGCTGACGGACCGGACGCCGGCCTCTTCATCAAGCGCTTCTGGAACACCCCGCTGCGCACCGGAGAACGGCGGTATTACGACAACTGCCTGTATTTCTTCACCATGCTGGCGCTGAGCGGGAATTATCGGATTTATATGTAAAAGTAAGCAGTTTCATCTTAAGACGGAATTGAAAAAAGAGGGGCACTTGTGCTGCACAAGTGCTCCTCTTTTGCTCGTTTTGCCCACGTCAGGCAAATTCAGGTGCACTAATGCTCTTCATTTGATCATTTCGTCCGTATTTAGCAAATTCAGGTGCACTTGTGCTCCTCATTACTCACTTGGCCCGCATCCAACATATCAAGGAGCGACTATATCTTCCTTTAATTTTTCTCATCCAATATAACTAATTCCTACCTCTCTTATCACATCTCTCTCCCCTGCCTAACCCTCACAAGCGGCCCTCGGCTAAGAGCGCAGGCCATTCACCCGCTAAACACATCCGCCCGGTATTCCTGAGGTGTGGTGCCGGTCCATTTTTTGAATACCCGGGTGAAGGATTGCGGGGTTACATAACCGATTAACGAGCCGACCTCGGCGACCTTCAGCTCGCCTCTGCGCAGCAGCTCCTTGGCCTGGCGGATGCGCAGCTCCTCGATATATTCCGACAGATTGATGCCGCGCTCCTGCTTGAACAGCCGGGATACGTACGAAGGATTGAAATGAATCAGATCCGAGAGCCGCACGAGCGACAGGTCCTGAGTGAGATTCTCTTCTATATACAGACAAATGGTGTCGATGACACCCGCTGCCCGCTTCTGCTCCCCGCTCTTCCTGACAGAGAACAGCTGCTCCGCCGTGTTCCGAAGATACTGGAAGGCTTCGCCGAGGGTACGGTGAACCTCAAGCTGCATCAATCCGCTTGCCCCGATCTCCTCGTCCGCTTCCCATCTGTTAATATACGACATGAGCATCAGCGCAATCGTGTAATACAGCTCGGTAAGATAAGGATTGCACCTTCCCGGGTCCTGCCCCGCCGGTTCGGCCATCTCCCCGTACAGCCGGAGGAACTCCTGCTTGCGGCCTGCCTCCAGATGCGCAGCCAGGGTCTCCACCTTGTCACGCATGAACCGGTCACGCACGGTATCCGGCACCGCCGCTTCATTCAGCTGTACCTTCTGCACCATCCGCTCCCCGTCCCCGGCCCGGTAATGCTGAACTTGTCTGGCCTTATCGTACACTACCGGAAGCCTGGGCCAGGCACACTCCTCCGCACTGAGGGTGATGGCCATCCCGACCTCCAGCGATTCCCGGCAGGACTGCTGAATCAGCTCGAAGGTGCCTTCCAGGAACTTCATCATCTGCTCAAAAGCATCCGGCTGCGCTGCCTCTCCCGTCCCGTCCGGCTGAATCATCCAGATCAGGTCACCGTACCGGTCGATGACCCCGAGGCTGGCCGTCCGCTCCTTCAGCAGCTTCTCCGACAGGAACTTCACTGCAAGCGCCGTCTCCCGGCGGTCCATATACGTGCGCGAGGACTCAGGATCACTGATGCTGCCCAGTGCAATCAGCACCGGCCGCGAAGCATCCAGTGGAATATTCAGACGGATGAAATCCTCCGCCAGATCCTGATCCACCTTGACGCTGTGAATGAGATGGCGGAAATAATCGCCCTGCGCCAAGGTCTCCAGCGTGTTAAGCTGCTCCTTCGCCTCACGCATCAGGTCATTGACCTGCATCGTCTCCTGCAATTCCTGGAGCGCACGCTTGACCGCCTCAATCAGCTTCGGATACCCTTCATTCTTGAGCACATATTGGACGCCCGGAGCCTGAATCGCCTGATAGACGTAATTGAAGTCGCTGTGCCCGGTCAGGAATACGATTTTGCACTGCGGCCAGCTACGGCGGATATGCTCCATCAGCTCCAGCCCGTCCATCTCGGGCATGCAGATATCAGACAGGACGATATCCACCCGGGTCCGGCTCAGCAGGCTTAGCGCTTCGTGGCCCGAGTAGGCCTTGTAAATGTCCAGTTCCAGCTCCATTTTGCCAAACACAACCGCCAGACCATCCGTGATAATCTCTTCATCGTCAACGATAAGCATCCTGTACACCGGTATCCTCACCTCCAGCTCTAAAAAGGATGGTCACCCTTAGTCCGCCCAGTTCACTCCGGTCTGCCAGCAAGCCGCTTGCCTCCCCGAAGGTCATGCGGATGCGCCGGTGGATATTCACAAGGCCCGTTGTCTCCGCCTGCTCCTGATAGACATTAAGGGACTCTTTCAACTGCTCCAGTGTGTCGTCGCTCAGCCGGTCCCCATTATCTTCAACGATAATGCGGATGTCCGGGCCATCCTGGGCGAAGCGGACAATGATCAGGCCCTCCATTGCTTTCTTTTCCAGACTGTGCTTGAACGCATTCTCAATAATCGGCTGGACAATCAGCCGCGGCACCTGCACCTGCTTCAGCTCCCCGGACAAGGCATCGAACCGGACCCCAATCCGCCGGGAGAAACGCATGGCCTGAATCTCTGTATACATTCTCGCATGGTGGATCTCCTGTTCCATAGACACAAGATCGGAAGCGTTCCGGGTGACAAACTGGAAGTATTCGCCGAGCATCGTGGTCAGCTGTTCGATCCGCTCGGTATCGCCGGTCTTCGCCATGGTGTTCAGAATGAAGAAGCTGTTATAGAGGAAATGCGGGTTAATCTGTGACTGCAGCTGCTTCAGCTCTGCCCGCTGGGCCAGGATCTTCTGCTTATACACCTGGTCGATCAGGGAATGCAGGTTGCTTACCATCTGATTGAAGCGGCTGTACAGATAACGGAATTCATCCCTCGACTCATGCTGGATATGAATATCCAGATCGCCCTGCTCCATTCTCCGGAAGCTCTTCACCAGCGTCAGCATCGGCTTATGAATGAACTTGTAGGTGGACAGCGCAAAAGCAATGATGATCGCAAGCGCAGCCACGGCGAACACCCAGGCCCAGGTATAGAATTTGCTCAGCGGATTCTTGATAATGCCCTCCGGGATGATCCGGTAAATGGACAAGCCCAGCTCCTGCGAGCCGGTCTGGACGATATAATAAGGTGCGCCTGCGATGCTCAGCCTCTCCCCGGAGGCAACCAAGCGGATATCCCGGGCGTACCGGGAGGGGTCCGCCTGCGCCAGCTCACCGGTCATACTGTACAGCGCGAATCTCGCACTGTCTGACAGCAGCAGCGTTCCACTGCCGGGATACGTATTGAATTGGCCCAGCGCCGCCCGCAGCTCTTGGGTGTCCAGTTCAATCTCCACCGTGAGCAGCGGCTCCGCGCCCTTAATCCCCCGCTGCTTCATCGCACTGAGGTACAAGCCTCCTTCCCATTCAATCACCTGGGACTTCCGGTCCCCGAAGACCGAGCGGATCTCACGGAAGCGCTTCAGCTCAAGCTCACGCACGCCGCCAACCGAAGAGATGGTCCGGCCTATAGTCATGATATGAACGCGTACGTCCTTGATATACGTGCTGCTGTTCTGCACGATGAACAGCCGCTTCATCAGCGAATTCAGGTTCTCCGTGCGGTCAATGGTCGGCAGCGTCTCCCAGGTCAGCGCCAGCTTGTTCAGATCCTCATCCTCCAGCAGACTGTACTGCAACAGCTTCATCCGCTCGATCTCATTCTCCATATCACTTAAGTAGAAGACGGTCTGGGCACTGGCCGAGCTGCGAATATCATTGCTGGCCGTTTGCACAATCCACTGATACAGATAGGCGGCGAAGACAAGAATAGGCAGCATAATGAGGAGAAAGGTCACAATCAGCCGCAGAAATATCGTATTGCGCAGTGAATAATCCTTTTGGAACAACAATCCCAGGCCCCCAGCAATCATTTTCACCATTATAGCCTGAATCCCGGAAGCTCCGCTGGCTTATGCATAACTTCCGGGAGGTTATCCTTTGACACTGCCGAGTACAATCCCCTTCACGAAATATTTCTGCAGGAACGGGTAAGCCAGAATAATCGGCAGGGAGCCGAGGAAGATCTGGGAAGACTTCAGCGTCCGGTCGGAGATCAGCGCCAGGTCAAGCATGGCATCACGCGACATATTCGACAGGTTCTGCTGGATGACAATGGTCTGAATATAGCTTTGCAGCGGATAGTTGGCCGGATTCCCCATGAGCAGCAAGCCGTCGAACCAGCTGTTCCAGTGCTCCACCATCGAGAATAAGGCGAGTGTGGCCAGCGCGGGCTTGGAGATCGGCACGAAGATGGACCAGACCGTCCGGAAGTGGCCGGCCCCGTCAATCAGCGCCGCCTCTTCCAGCTCCTTCGGAATCTCCCGGAAAAAGTTAAGCAGCAGCACCACGCTGAACACAGGAACGGCGCCGGGCAGTACAAGCGCCCAGATCGAATCCAGCAGGCCATACTCCTTGAGAGTGGTATACCAGGGGATCAGCCCGCCGTTGAACAGCATCGTGACGAAGAAGGCCCAGGCATAGACGCTGCGGAACCGCAGAGCGTGTGATTCCTTGGATAACGGGTAGGCCACGAGAATCGTCAGCAACAGGTTCAGCGGCGTCCCGATGCCGATCCGGGTCAGGGAGACAAGCATCGACTGCCAGAATTCAGTCCGGCTCATCGTATACATATAGGAAGCGAACGTGAAATCTACCGGCCAGAGCCGGACATATCCGGCGGATGCCGCTGCGCTTGAACTGAAGGACACAGCGACAATATGAATAAGCGGCAGAATGCAGAGCAGTGAGACCAGAATCAGGAAGGTTGCGTTGAGTACCGCAATCCCGTCAAAACGTTTCTTGGGGCGAATGGGAGTCCATTCCTCCGGTTTGGGCGTAAGCTGATGCTCCAAGGGTACTCCCTCCTCTAGAAGATCCGGTATTTGGCAAAGCGGTAAGCCAGGAAATACGAACTGGAGATTAAGGTGAGCGATATGATCGATTTAAAGAAGCCGACGGCAGTCGCTACGCCGTATTGGGCGTCGAGCAGACCGATCCGGTAGACGAAGGTATCCAGGATATCCCCGCTCTCATAGACCTGCGGACTGTACAGATTGAAGACCTGATCGAAGCCCGCGTTCAGCAGCTGCCCCAGACTGAGTACCGACAGCAGGACGATGACCATGCGGATGCCCGGAATCGTAATATGCCAGGTCTTGTGCCAGCGGTTGGCCCCGTCAATGGTAGCGGCTTCATATAATCCGGGATCAATTCCCGTAATAGCCGCCAAGTAGACAATTGTGCCGTAACCGAAGTTCTTCCACACATCCGAGGCAATCAGCGTGAAGGGGAACCAGTCATTGTCGCCGAGGAAGAAGATCTTGGAGACGCCGAACCATCCCAGGAATTCATTCACAATCCCGCCCGATGGAGACAGAATATCAATCAAGATGCCGCCAAGCACGACCCAGGACAAGAAGTACGGCAGATATATCGCAGTCTGCACGGACCGTTTGATCACATTACTGGCCAGCTCGTTCAGCAGAATTGCGAACACCAGCGGAATAATCAGTCCCAGTATCAGCTTGAGACTCGAAATAAACAGCGTATTCCACAGCACCTGTGTGAAGCTTGGCAGATTCATCACATATTCGAAGTTATCGAGGCCTACCCACTTCTGATCCCCGAACAAGCCCTTGGCAGGGATGAATTTCTGGAACGCGATCATGACACCGGCCATGGGGACGTAGGAGAACAGAATGATCATCACCAGTCCCGGCAAAAGCATCAAATGAAGCGGCAGTTCTTTTCGCAGTTTCGCTCTCATCGTTATCCTCCACATCTGCAGGCAAGAATGGAATGGAGGAAGAAAAGGTCGGTGTATTCTTCCTCCATGGCGCCTCATTTCTTAGTCGCTTCGTACCATTCGTTAACCTCTTGCGTAATTTGATCGCCGCCCAGCTTCTTCCAGTCCTTGACGAACTGGTCGAACTTGTCGATAGGATCACCCAGAATGATTTTGACAAACATCTCATTCTGCTGCTTCTCAAGCGTCGTCTTACGTTCGACCATGGTCGGAGTCGGCGCACCGACGAACTTCTCCTGAATGAACTGGTCATTCTTGATGTACTGGTCGGCTATACCCATGGAGCCCTGCTCGCCATAGATCCGTTCCCAGCCCCACAGGGCGAAGCCTTCCGAAGTGCCGGAAGCATAAGATTCCAGCTTCTCCTGTATGGTCTTGGCTTCCCCCACCAGCTTGGAGAAGTCACCGGCCTTGCGGGCGGCATCAATCTCGCGGAACGCGTCCACGTTCTTCGTCACCGGATAAGGCGTAACCGGAGACAGCTGCCAGACACTCTCCGCTTCAGGCGGTGCAAAGTACTTATCGAATTCGGCCGTCTCGCCCCAATTCTTCTCCAGATGCAGATTGAACAATTTGATCACCGCTTCAGGGTGGGCTGCGCCCTTCTTGACGGCGAAGAAGCGGGTGGTACTGAATTTCAGCGGCACCTTCGGCGTGTCACCTGATTCCGAGACAATCGGGAAGGCCTGCCACTGGGCCTTGGGATCATTATCACGGTTAAGCTGCAGCGGCCAGATGGAATTCCACTGCTCGCCGTACTCCATCCCGATCTTGCCGGCCGATATCAGCTCGGAGACCTTGCCGCCGTCTTTCACCCCGAACTCCTGATCCAGCTGGCCCTTCTTCGCCATGTCCTGCAGCGCCTGGAGCGCTTTCTTCACCTCCGGCTGAATGCTGCCATAGACCAGCTTGCCGCTGCCGTCCTCCACCCAGATATTCGGATACGCATTGTATCCGGCCATGAAGCCTTCGAGTCCCATTGCCCCGCCCCACAGATCTTTGGTGATGCCAAGGCCGTAAGTATCCTTCTTGCCGTTCCCGTCCGGGTCCTTATCGGCGAAGGCTTCAGAGATCGCAAGCACATCCGCCATCGTCTTCGGCGGCTGCATGCCCAGCTTCTCCAGCCAATCGGTGCGAATCCAGATGTACATCGACCGTTCAATGGACGATTCCAGGCTCGGAATCGCCATCAGCTTCCCGCCATAGGTCGCCGCATCGAACACACTCGTGCCTTCTCCCGACAGCACCTTCTTGGTGAACGGGGAGGCATACTTCTCGTATAATGCCGTCATATCCTCAATCTGGTCCGAATCGGCCAATTGCTTAAGCTGGGTGGCGTTCACCGGCGTTACATCCGGCAGATCGCCGGAGGCCAGGGTGACATTGATTTTCTGCAAATATTGATCCGAGGTCTGGCTGCCCTTCACAATCCAGTTATATTTGATCTTGATACCCAGCTGATCCTCATACAACTGGGTCCAGCGGTTGTTGTCAATCGTCTCGTCCTTCAATACGCCAAGCACATTATTCTCTACCACATCGCCCAGATCTCTGACGAACGACACCTCAATCGGAGGATCGTATTTGCCGAGCGGACTCTCATCTACCGCTGCGCTTGGCTTCGGGTCATTACCGGCTGCCGCTTCCTTGCCCCCGTTACCGGATTCCAGCTTGCCCGAGCAAGCCGACAACAGCAGTGCAGACAACAGCAGAATGGAAGTGCTCTTCAGCCATACCGGACCTTTTCTTGTACCTGTGTTCATAGTCAACCCCCAGTTCAATGATTGTGGTCTTTAATTGGTTACGCTTTCATTATGGGGGAGGACCCTATTTATTGACAACGCTCACATCTTTACTTCACTTATCCGGCATTGACACAAATCCCAATGCTGCGCATTAACTGCGCTTATCTTGCAGCTCCAGCCCTCCGGCTCCGGTTGATCCTTCGCCACTCGCCGGATACTCCGGTTTGCCCTCTTCGCGGTAAGCGCCCGGTGTCATTCCTGTATACTTCTTGAACACTTTGGTGAAATAGTGCTTGTCCTCGAACCCGACCTTCTTGCCGATTGCGTTCGCGGATAGCCGCCCATGGGACCTGAGCAGCCTCTGGGCCTCCTTGATGCGAAATCCGTTCAGATAATTCACAAACGTATCGCCAGTCACTCTTTTAAACAGACTGCTGATATATTTCGGATGAAGATTCATCAATTCCGCCAGATGGTTGAGCGACAGATCGTTCATATAATGGGTTTTGGTATAGGCCAGAATGCGCTTCGCATGGTTCGAGTACTCCGGATCAGCCTCAGAGGGAAGCTCCTGTTCAATCCGCTCCAGCAGAGCGGCAATCTCATCCTTGCCCAGCGGCTTCAGCAGATAATCCACCACTCCCGTGCGGAGCGCTCTGCGGACATATTCAAATTCATCGTAGCCTGTAAGAATAATAAAACGGTCGCACAGTCCGCTCTCTCTGGCCGCTTCGATGAGCTCGAAGCCATTTTTCTCCGGCATATGAAGATCTGTAATGGTCACATCCGGCATACAGTCTGTCATAAGCTCCAAGGCCTCAAACGCATTGTCTGCCCTGAAAACTTCCGTCCCGAGCGGAGCCGCCTCCCCGATAATCTTCACCAGCCCGTTCAGGATCAGCGGTTCATCGTCTACGATCAATACTCTCATATCTGTCCCCTTCCTCCTGCTGTATTGATGAAAGCAAAATAAGGTAGAGGCTAGGGCGCCTCTACCGGTTGTCCTTGGCTTACTTGAACAAACCCTTCTTCTTCTGGTACGTGTCGTTGGCCCAGTCCACCAGCTGCTGCAAACCCAGGCTCTCGGCAGTCTTCACCAGATTCTCGTAATTTGCCACCGCTTCCGCTTCAGATTTTGCCAGGTAGATCTTAACCTTTTCATTCTTAATCATCTCGTCGATCTTGGTCTTGAGCGTTTTCTCCGCAGAATCCGGTTGTGTCTGGATCAGGCCGAGCTGAGGCTTATAGGTTGTGATCGCCTTCGTCTCCATCAGCGCCTGTGTCTTCTGCTTGCCCGGCACATATCCTCTCATGCCCTCCATGACTCCGTCATTGTACAGCACCCACCAGCCGATGCCGTTCGCATTCATGAAGTCCTGATCAGACGAATTATACTTCAGATCCGGGTGCCCTTCTTCATTCCATGTCCAATGCTCGCCCTCTACCCCGAACATCGTCAGCTTCTTCCCTTCGTCACTGGCCAGGTATTGGAGAAGCTTGATCGAGGCCTCCGGGTTCTTATTCTTCTTGGTGATGAAGGTGCCGGCGAAGCCCAGTCCTGTGCTTACCTTCTTGGCTTCTTTGGTCAATGCGCTCGGCAGCATCTTGAAGGTAAAGGTACCGTTGTTCTTCTGAATGGCGCTGTTATCCGTATCCGCAGTGCCTACGGTGTGGCCATGGGCGAACGCTTTGCCGCTTGTCGCATACTGCTCGTCGATCTGATCATTGGCAAACGCAAAGTTCTCGGCCAGAATGTAGCCATCCCGGTACAGACTGTTCATGAATTTGAAGAACTCCAGCATTTGCGGCTGTCTGATGAAATAATCCACTTTCCCGTCATGCTCGTACCAATTGTCAAACAGGGCCTCGGCACCGAACTGCTGGAGAAAATACTGCTCGATCCAGTTCTTGTCCAGCACCAGCGGCACCATGTCGGGATACTTCTCCTTGACCATACCGAGCACCTTCACGAAGTCATCCAGTGTCTTGATTGGGGGATTCCCCAGCTCCTTCAGGATGTCTTCACGCACCGCAATCCCCGGATTGCCGTCCCCGCCGAGTGCAAATTTATTCTTGGACATCTCTTCCTGGGTGGCGAAGGCATTGCGGACCGTATAGAAGTTGCCGTCATCCATCGTATTGATGGCAATTCGGGTGGCATCCAGCTTGAAGTCCGGCGCATACTTCTCGATCAGCTCATTCCACGAATACGACAGCTTGGCATCGGACATCCGGCCTACGTTGCTGGAGGTGAGCACCAGATCCGGCAGATCGCCTGAAGCAATCATCAGCGGGAGCTGCTTGTCGTCTGTGGCTACGGTTACATTCAGCTTAACGCCTGTCTTCTCGGTGATTTTCTCCGCGATCGGCCCCTTCCACTCCTTGGTTGCCCACCAGGGAAAATCAATGAACAAGGATAATTCTTTTACAGCTCCAACTCCGGCTGTTGCGGCAGCCTCCCCCTGTTTGGCACCTTCGTTATTGCCTCCTCCGCAGGCGGATAATAATCCCAGCGTCAAGGTAACTGCCATGGTTGCCGCAAGCGTCTTGCGGCTTATTGTTTTTGTCAATGTAATCCCTCCATAGTATTAGTTCACAGGAATATCCAGGCTAACCGGCTCCAGCCCGTCAACGCTGACTGTCAGCGTGAAGATTCCCGGCTCAACCCCTGCACGGACAACGGCCAGCAGTCTGCCCTTGAAGGAAGTGAACCGGCCGGTAGTATAATTCTCGGTCGTCTGGGGTCTGCCGGTACCGAAGCCAGCCAGAGATGCTGCGCCTTCTACCCGGGCAACCGCAGTCAGCGAGGCTTCCGGCACGCAATGGCCGGCGGCGTCGATAATCTCAACAACCGCGTAACAGAGCGACTGCCCATCTGCGGCAAGCTCCTTCTTCTCAGGAACAATGCGGATTCCCGCCGGCTCTCCGGCCGAGTGGAGCACATCGCTTGAAACTTTGCTGTCCTTGGTATAACTCACAGCCTCCAAGGTGCCCGGCATATAGGTAAGAACAAATCGCGCCTTGAAGCGGTTAACCTTGCCTGCGGGTTGCCTGCCCAAGCTTACACCGTTCAGAATGAGCTCGACTTCCTCAGCTGCCGAGTAGACTTCGACAGTAACAGGTTCGCCTTCATACCCGATCCAGCTCCAGGCATGCTCGCATTCCGTCCAGCCCCATCCGCTAATCAGCTCGGTTTTGCCGTAGTTTTCAGGACGGTGTGAAGCAATGAAGGTTTCGTCAGAACCCCAGACAATCCGCCGGTAAGCAAGCTGGGGGCGCGCGAAGCCGCACAGATCGAAATCTGCGTCGTAGGACAGGCGCCATGGATACGGGGACTCATGTAAGGTTTTACGCCGTTCGTCCGCCTCCTCCGGTTCCGCGTATAACGTCTTGCCAAGGCCTGCCTCCCCGATGTAATCGAAGCTGGTCCAGTTGAAATCGCCGATAATATAAGGATGGCGTTCTACACCTTCCCAATATTTATCCATATCTCTGGCTATACTCTCGGTCGAGCAGATCACCCGGTCAGGATATTTATGGGCAGCGGCATCGAATTGATGAATCAGATAGTTATAGCCCACAATATCGAGCGGAGCGCAGAAGGCTTCCGTATAGCCATCCCACACCTGCTTGCCGAACTCCGTGTCGAAGTTGACGAACCCTGCCGACTCCTTGGGCGGATTCTTGAGATCATCATAGAAGCGTTCCTGATCCTCATCCTCCAGCCCGCTGAAGAATGTGCATACCGCGTTGGTAACCGGACGGGTGGGGTCCAGTTCTCTGACCCATGCCGTGAGCCGGGCAGCCCACTCATATCCGCCGGACAATCCTCCGCGCTCATTAACTTCATTGCCTGTTGACCACATGATGATGCTGGGATGATTGCGGTCACGCCGGATAAATGCTTCAATGTCAGACTTCCAGTTGCGCTCAAAATACAAACTGTAATCATGCGGATTTTTGTCCATCGTCCACATATCGAAGGCTTCATTCATCACAAGCAAGCCCAGCCGGTCGCAGGCATCCAGCATATCCCTGGACGGCGGATTGTGGGCGCAGCGGATGGCATTGTATCCGTTATCCTTGTGCAGCTTCATTTTGCGGTACTCGCTGTCTCTGTAGGAAGCGGCGCCAAGAATCCCGTGATCATGGTGCACACAGCCGCCTTTCAGTTTGACCGTGCGCCCGTTCAGCATCAGACCGTTCTTCACATCAACAGTGAGCGTCCGGATGCCAAACAGGGTACTGTCACTGTCATAATGTTTATCGCTTCCATTCAGAGATGCAGTAATGCGGTATAGAGACGGGGAATCAATATCCCATAATTCAGCATGATCCACGGCGACTGTCACCCGGCCCACGGCCTTCCCGGCCGCAGGTACATAGACTTGCACCCTTCCGCTTCCTGCCTCAGCTCCTCCGGCTTCCTTCTCCAGTTTGAGGTCTACCCACACACTGGCGGGGGTATCCGCATGATTCGCTACCGTTGTCTCCACAATAATGAACGCTGTGCCGCCCACGATATGCGAGGTGCGGGCATAGATTCCCCATGGTACGATATGCAGCTTCGGACTGGTTAACAGATCGACATGGCGGTATAGGCCTGACCCCGTGTACCAGCGGGAGTTGGGTTGTGCGGCATTATTCACCGTCACCGCGAGCCGGTTCGGCTTACCGGGCCTCATATAAGGCGTGAGATCAGCATGGAATGGCGTATATCCATAATGATGCTGGGCTACGGTATGCCCGTTGAGTACCACAGTGGTGTTCATATACGCGCCGTCGAATTCGACCAGCACTCTTTTCCCCTCAGCCTCGGCCGGGATATCCAGCATCTTGGTGTAAGTACCGATCCCGCCGCCGTAATATCCGGTTGCTCTCCCGCCGGGAGCCTCCGCCCACGTATCCGTTTCAATCGTGAAGTCATGCGGCAGATGAACGATCCTCGCCTGCCCGTTGTCCTTGCTTTGAATGTGAAACGGCTTCCCGTGTTCAAACTCCCAATTCCGGTCCAGATTCTCTCTAAGCAATGTTTATCTCTCCCTGTTTTGTTTTCAGCATCCTGATTAACCTTTGACAGAACCTAACATAATCCCGTGTACAAAATACTTCTGCAGGAACGGATACACGCAGATGATCGGCAAGATGGAGACGACCATCGAGGTGACCTGCAAGGAAAAGCTGGTAACTCCGCCGCCAGGCCGGTTGGCCACAGCCACCGAATCCATCGGGGCATTGCTCTGGTTGATGATCTCCATCATGCGGAACGTAAGCGTCCTCAGATTCTCGGATTGGACGAAATACGCGGAGTCCAGCCAGGAATTCCATTGGCCCACCCCCATGAACAGTGCCATTGTGGCAAGCAGCGGCATCGAGACCGGCAGGATGATGCGGAAGTAAATCACGAATTCGCCGGCGCCGTCCATGTGAGCGGATTCCTTCAATTCACCGGGAATCTCCCGGAAGAACGAGATGGCGATCAGCAAGAAAAACGTATTCAGCATAGAAGGAACAATGTACACGCCAAACGAATTCAGCAGCCCCAATGAACGCAGCACCACGTAATACGGAATCAGGCCGCCGGAGAAGTACATTGCGAAGATAATCAAGGTGAAATAAAATTTACTGAACAGCAGATCCCGGTGAGACAGCGCGTAGGCTACGAGACTGGTGAGCAGAAGACCGAGCGCGGTGCCGGAGACCGTGCGGGCCACAGTAACCAGGAACGCCTTCATCCATTTGGGGTCTTCTAGGAAAATCCTGTAATTCTCAAAGGTTACACTCCGGGGCCATAAATACATTCCGCCCAATAATGTGTCAGATCCCTTGTTAAACGAAGCAATCAGTACATAATAAAAGGGATATAGCATGGTCAGGGCAATAATGGAAAGAAGCAAATAAACGATGCTGTCCATGACCCGATCTTTTTGTTTTTGACTCTTGAGCACAGGTACCGCTCCTTTCTCTAGAATAGACTTGAGCCTGAGACGCGCTTCGCTATGAAGTTGCTGGAGAAGATTAGAATGACCGAGATGGCGGACTGGATTAAATCAATCGCACTTGCATAAGAGAACCGGCCGTCGCTTAACCCCACCTTGAACGCATAGGTCTGCACTATTTCCGAGGTCGGATTATTAATGCTGTTCCCCAGGAGATACGCCTGTTCAAAGTTAGAGCCCACCAGCCCGCCTCCAAGAATACTGCCGATGGTCAGAACCAGCACGACGACGATGGTCCCCTTCATTCCCGGAAGTGTGATATGGCGGATGCGGGCCAGCCTGCCAGCCCCGTCAATCTCAGCGGCTTCGTAAAGTGAAGGATTGATACCTGTAATCGCGGCCAGAAAAATAATCGTCCACCAGCCCATCTCTTTCCACACGGCACTCCCTACAGCGAGGCCCCAGAAATAATTCGGACTCGTCAGAATATTAAGCGGCTGGTCGATGAACCCGGCTTGCAGCAGCGCTTTATTCACAAGCCCCATATCTGCGGACAGGAACGCATAGGAGACTCCGACCACTACTACCCATGAGATAAAATGAGGCAAATAGCTGATCGTCTGCACGAACCGTTTGAACGGCATGCTTTTCACTTCGTTGAGCAGAATGGCCAGCACGATAGGAGCAGGAAAGGCAAAGATCACCTTCAGGAAGCTGAGCACAAGTGTATTCCTGACGATCTTACCAAACTGATAATCGTGGATAAATTCATCGAAATACCGGAGTCCCACCCAATCACTTGTAAAAATCCCCTTGATCCCGTCGGAAATGCTATAGTCCTTAAATGCCATCAGAATACCGAACATTGGGGTGTAGGAAAAAATCACCAGAAAAATCATGCCGAGCCCGACAAATAAATGGAGCACTCTTTGTTTTTTAAACCGCTTCCATATCTGGCCCCGGTGAACCTCTGCGCCGGTTAAGTTTGTTTCGAGTTGCATCATTCGTTCCTCCTTTACCTGTAGTTTATCTCCCTGAGGATGGCAGCGTAAGCTAACATTTTCTAGAAAGCGTTGTCACTTTTATATATCGGGCACCGTTTTCTAAAACAAAAATAGTTTATTGTTTTCATTATAATGATCAATAATCCTTGACGAAATAATAATATTATACTATTAATGAAACTATATTAAGATTTTGTCTGGTAAAAGAAGGGGGGGGTGGCGGCTGCATGAAAACTTATTATTTACCCAATTTTACGGAATTCCGTTTTTTCTGCTTTCCGCATTCTATCGGAAATTTCATCCGGCCGGACGATCATAATGTGAACCGGCCGAATGGGGTCAGAGATTTCAGTTTGCATTATATCGCCAGTGGAAGCGGGGATATTGAAATCGGGGATAGAACCTTCACATTAGGCGCTGGAGATGCCTTTCTCCATTTCCCGAACGACCGTATGCGCTATTACTGCTCCGAGTCAGACCCGTGGAATATCTTCTGGATTCAGTTTAACGGCAATGCACTCCAGGCTTACTTTCTGGATAACCGGTATTCCGGTTCTTCGATCTGGACACTGAAGAACGCTTCTCTGCTGCATTCAGCTTTCGAGGATTTATTTCATGAGCTTGAACACTATAATTTCCTCCGCCCCTCCCGGATCTCAACCTTAACGTATAGCGTAATTATTGAATTTGTCAGCAATTCGCTTCCATTCTCATCCTACCGCAGCACCAATCATCTGGATAAAATAACCTCTCTATTGCCCGAAATGCAACAAAAAGCCCACCTTCCATTTGAGCTGGAATGGTGGGCGGGCAAAGCAGGACTGACACCGAATTATTTCTGCAGTCTGTTTAAAAAGGCGACGAAAATGACTCCTGTCTCTTATATCACCAAATGCCGGATTCAAAAAAGCAAGCAATTATTGCTGGGCCATCCCTCTATGTCCATCAAAGAGGTTGCCATCCTCTCCGGGTATCCGGGCATCAGCTACTTCAATAAGAAATTCATGGAATCCGAAGGAATTACGCCAGGTGAATTCCGCGAGATTCATTAGGAGGAGAGCGCGAATGGCCCTTATTCATTATGTGGAATGCAATACGACACACGCTGCGGGCTTTGTCGTGGATGTCCCCGCAGGCTCGCAGTGGCTCCTGGTCATGACCAAGACCCCGGCCCAGTTCTGGGTGCATGGGGGACTTAAGGTATACCCTGCGCACACGGTGGTCCTTTACCGCCCGCAGCAGAAGGTCTATTACGGAGCGCACGGCGGCCCGTTCGCCAATGACTGGATTCGCTTTGACACAGATGAGCCGTATATTACGGAATCGCCGCTGCCCTTCGGCATCCCCTTTGCCTTAAGTGATCCCGACTCCTGCCGGAAGCTGGTGGAGCTGCTGGTCAGCGAGCATCATTTTGACCGGAACTACAAGGCCTCCTCCATCGAGCTGCTGCTGCGGGCCCTGTTCAACAAGCTGTGGGAATCCTACTTCCAGGACAATATTACCCCGCAATACTACAAGCTGCTGAAGCTGCGCACGTTAATTCAGAGTAACCCCGGAGAATACTGGACCGTCTCCAGAATGGCCGATGTGCTTGAGATTAGTCCAGGCTATCTCCAGAATATTTACAAAAAAAATTTCGGCCTCTCCTGCATGGAGGATGTCATCAACAGCCGGATTCGCATGGCCAAGGAGTACCTGATCCACAGCACCGAGAACATCGCCGAGGTCGCCGCACGGTGCGGGTATCCGAACGTGGAGCATTTCTGCCGTCAATTCAAGCAGATGACCGGGTATACTCCGCGCAATTACCAGCGGCAGAGCAGAGGTTAGATATATTGAACTAATGATTTTTATGTTTTAGGATTGCCGTGACTCCAGAGAAGTTTTGGACTTCCGGCCGCTGCCCAGTTTGAATTTCCTGAATTAAACCGCATTACCGGTAGAAATTCAAACACAAAGGCGGACGCTACCGCTCCTACAGTTCCAAAATTCCCCTCCGCCACTTTTCCTTTAACTTAAACATTATACCGCGCACTCCTGCGCTTCTCAGCTCTGAACCGGCTTCTTAGCCTTCTTGAAATACTGCTTCAACAGAAAATCCACTACCGCTCCGGGCGGTTCTCTCAAGAACTCCGCCCGATCTGCGAACAGCATCCCGTAAGGTGCTTCCGGGGTGTAAGGTTCCCAGCGCGGCAAGTCTTCGCCGGTGGAATCCGGTCCGTTCGGGTCGCCGGTACGGATGAAATGCGCGGTATAATTGCACATCTGGCGGGCCAGATCGTAATGCTTGCCGACAAACGGCCGCCAGCACTTGGCCAGCGTCTCGAAGAAGAACCACAGATCGACGGAGTGGAAGGTGCCCGGGTTATCCCAGCCGGGAATCTCGGCATCGAAATTATAGTAATAGAGCGGCGTGCCGCCTCCGGTATCAGCATTTGCCTGCCCAGCGATCCGGATCGCGTATTCGATCCCGCTTACCGCTGCCCGCTGTGCCGCTTCTTGCACATTATCCGGCTTAGCGCCACTAAGCTTCAGGAAGGTCTCCGCATCTTCCCCGAACATGTCCGCTGCAAGCTGCTTGAACTCCTCGTAAGACTGCACCTTCGGAGTGCTGAAGAATTCGGACGAGGTATGGCCGAGCATCACCGGCACCTGCCAGCGTTTATTTTGGATGAATAAATCAAACGGATTGCCCACCTGGAACTTCTGGTCGACCACCGTCCCCCAGAACCCTCCAAGCGCCACGGCCTTGTCCCGCAAATAGACTGCATCCAGCTTCCGCGCTTCTGCAAGAGTGGACACGCCGAGATATTTGAAGAACTCGATGCCCTCCTGCTCCGCCTCCTGTAGCGTGCCCCGGAGCGGCGGCAGCAGAGTTCCCGGATACAGCTTAGTGAAGATACCGCTTTCAACAATCGCCCGCTGAAACAGGCCTTCATTCTGCGGAGAGGTGAGCTGGCTCATGACACTGCCGCCGCCCGCAGACTGCCCGCCGATGGTGATGTTGTCCGGGTCGCCGCCAAAGGCAGCAATATTGCGCTTCACCCAGAGGGTAGCCGCCTGCTGGTCGAGATTTCCGAAGTTGGCGGGCGCTTCCGGCGCTTCCGCCGTAATCTCGGGGTGGCAAAGGAAGCCGAAGATATTCAGCCGGTAGTTAATCGTCACAACTACGATCCCTCTGCGGGCTATCCGTTCACCGTCGAACTCCATCTCCGCCGGATGGCCCACCTGCAGCCCGCCGCCGAAATACCATACATAGACCGGCAGCTTCTCGTCCGCTTGCTTGGCGGGAGTCCACACGTTCAGGTACAGGCAATCCTCGCTCATCGCAATATCCGGCTCTACCGCCCATTCACGGGTATAGATGTTGTTGTCATCCAGCTCCTGTCTGACCTGCATGGAGACAGGCGCGAACTCGTGGGCATGCAGCACCCCTTCCCAGTCTTCGGCAGGCTGCGGCGCCCGCCAGCGGTTCTCGCCTACAGGCGGTGCCGCGAACGGAATCCCTTTAAAGCTCGTGATCCGGGGATCGGCTGCGGGCAGGCCTTTTACCGTACCATTCTCCACATTGACCAATCTAAGCATATTACCGTCTCCTTTACATCCACATCGTTGCTTACCCCCAAATTTTAATAGACCCCTTGCCCCAAAACAATGATCTAAGCAGGATCATAATTGATCTATTCTAACATGCCGGTGCTCCATACCACTCTACCAGCTTTATTGATCAGATGAGCTTCGTAGACATCATTGTACTCAATGAACCCTTTGCCCGCCCCGGCCGTAAAGTCCCAAAAATAGGAGTACATTGGCTTGACAATCACCTGTCCGGCGAGAGTCTTGAAGCCATATCCGCCCGTATCATTGTAGGAGGCGATGCCATCGCCGAACCCAGTAACCTCGCCGGTTCCCGGAACGGTGATGATCTTCCCCTTGGTATCGACAAGACGATGCGTATAATCATGCTTGCCGCTCAGTGTCAGCAGAATATGCCCGTCACGGAACTGTCCGAGAAAAGTGCTGCCGCCGCTATACTGGGGCTTCACAATCCATTTGCCTGCGGTATCGATGAGACCGCTTTTACCGTTCACCGTTGCCGTAGCCACCCCTTCCGAGAAAGGAGTCGCTGAATCATAGACCGGCTTAATCGCCCACTTGCCTGCAGTGTCGATGAAGCCTGTCCGGAGGACGCTTTTGCCGCCTGCCGTGGTTCGTACCGTTACAGCCGCCAGACCATCCGAGAAGGACTCGCTGTTCAACAGCCCGGGGATCGGCGGGATCACCATCTGGCCGTTGTGGTTAATATAATAGGTCTTGCCTGTTCTAGTCACCTTCGCCAGCCCGTCCGAGAAATCCTCCGCCCGATTGTAGATCCCCGGAATAATAACCTTCCCCGCGCGGTTCATGTAGCCCATTCTCACGGTAACGCCGCCGTTCTCCGTCTTGACCAGATCCTTGAACCAGGCCAGTCCTTCACTGAACCGTCCAAGCTGGTAGTGCGGCGCATCAATGGCAAGCTCCCCTGCACGGTTCATGTAACCGGCGGTATAACCCGACTTCTTCACCGGCAGCAGGTCATCATAACCGAAATCCAGCGGGGAGGTGTACGGGGTCTGCAACTGCAACTGCCCCTGATTGTTCACGAATACGGTCTCGCCCTTATCCTTGAAGTTGAACCAATACTGGCGTTCGAGCTGCTCCTTCGCATCCCCTGATACGGGACGAAGCTGTATGAGGTTGGTGCCCGGTACGGCAGAGTGGCCTTGACCGCCCAGTGCCCCGGCCAGCGCCAGATCGATGAACCAGGCACCGTTGTAGTTGCGAGGAATCTGCGCCATCAGCTGTACTTTGGCACCGCCGTCATAATCGAGCAATGCTGTTTTGGTGCCCAGCCGGATGACCGCTTTGCGCCCCTCTTTATGGGTAAGTACAATCTCCTTGCTGTTCACTGAGACGAATGTATAACCGAACCGCTCCGCAATGGAGCGGAGCGGCACCATCACCACCCCATCCACCTCTATCGGCCCCTCCGGCAACAATAAATGCTCACCCTGATCAAAGATCTCCCAGCGGTCGGCATAGGCCGTGGCCCCGCCAAGTCCGAAGCAAGCGGCCAGCGCGATCAGGCCAGCGGCCAGAACCGCCGTGAGCGGGTGCTTGTAACGCCATGAACGAGATAAATGCATAGTAGGAATCCTCCGGTCGCTATTGATTAGAAGCCGAGGCTTCATCACTCTTCACACAGTCAATGGCAACCACAATCGCAATGATGATGGCCTCCAGCTCCTCATTCAACACCTCCACACTGTAGCTGTCCCCCCAGGTGAACCACTTTTTGCTGACTTCCCCCACAACGGCTCCGCGCTGCAAGACCTGGAAATCCATGTCCCACCAGTTCCCATGCACTTCAATATCCGCCGATTCTATCGAATAGCGCGCCTTGAAGAACGACAGTTCCTTCTTGATCGTGAGCACCTCACGGCCGTCTGCTTCCACGAAGAACTTGGGCAGGAAGCTGAACACCTTCTTCGTAATCTGCGCAACTTCCCTGCCGCCCGCATTCAGAATCGAGAACGTCTTGGGAATCTGCATGAAGCTGCCCTCCACGTAATAGACATCCCGCTCCTGCTGATCCTTCACCGTGAACTTCTCGCCCAGACTGAATACCTTCTGCTTGATATAGAGCTGCTTCATTTCGGCCTCCTCCGGTGTCATTGAATAATATGATTCTGATTGAACTAATTATATCAACAACCCTGCCCAATAAAAAAGCCGAATGGATCATTCTCATCCACTCAGCTCATAGCATTATCTCAATATAATTTGTATGCTATCAATTCCCATTCATCCCCGGACTATTGGAGTGCCGTTCGAACTTGACTGCATCCGCCCGCGTATAAATCATATCGGCAGGCAGCGTGGGCGGATCTACTGTAGTCGGAGTTACCCTGGTTAACCGGACATATTCGCTGCCGTCTCCAGTGAAATCGAACGTCCCCAGATTAACCCATCCCGACGGGCCGGCAGTTGCATCCATATACGTGACTTCGGTAACCGACTGATGCTTCACTTCCACTTTGACATGATTATCGTTGGCCGTCGTATGGACGAGCTTGTAGATAGAGACCGTATATCTCCCTTCCGGGAACTGGCCTTTCCACTTTGCGGATGACCCTTGAACGGTAGAGTAACGGGACTTCACACCAATTTTGTATCCGGCTAAATTACTCTGGCTCCAAGACCCTTCTGTCGTGTATAATCCGGTCGTATCCGTGCTGTCAACAATCACCGTTAAGTCCCTGACCGCAATTGTCAAAGGCGGTGTAGTTAAGGTTACCCCGTCCACCGTTACAGTGGCCCATACCTCAATGTGATCCGTCACCCCGTCCAGACTTAGAAGGGTTAACACACCGCTGCTGTCCACTTCAGCCAGATCGGTTCGATCCACGAAATACTGCACATTTGCCTGCGACAGATCACCTGTCAGACCATTATCCAAATAACCGGTTACGCTTAAGTGTGCGGTTTGAGTCATCTGCAGTTCGTCCCGGTCTGACTGGATCACCGCAGACTCCAACTGTGGCATATGGTTCGGGTCCACCCACATCATCGCATCGGCAACAACCCGTGACTTGTTGGCCTTGTTGGTTAATTCAACATATCCGCTGTCACCTGCTGCAAAAGGATAATCCCCCAGATGCACCCAAGTCCCGTTGGCCGTTGTCTCATCCACGGTAACCGTCTCGGAGCCTCCGTTATAATTAACGGTGAATGTGGCATTCGTTGCCCAATTTTCACTTGCAGCGGTGATTTGCGGAAGCTTGTAATACACACTGTAAGTAACACTCTCCGGCAGCCCAGGCCGCCATTTCATTCTGCTGGTCGCTGTGCCGCTAGCCGATTTGGCGTACACATAGTTATCGTAGTAATAGTCGTTAGCCGTTGTATCCCGTATCCAGACCCCTTCGGTCTCCGCCTCTGTGTTATCCACAATGATAGAGGAGCCCGCCTGCCATTCCGGTTGAACGGGAGTCTCAGTGACATGGCCGGGCAGATAGAGTGTCCGCTTGCGGGTCTGCTTCCCGTCCGACTCCACATAATAAGTGAAGGTTTGGGATAAATCGCTTACCCGTACCGACCATTCCATCGGATAGATCGTATCCGGAACGGTGGTATACGTAACCCCGCCATCTAAGGAATAATGGATCGTCGCAGGTTTAGTCGTTTTGGCCTGCACATAAGCATCATAGGCCGTTTCGTCGGGCTTGACGAGCAGCATCCCTTTAACCGCATCTATTGGACTGTGGGTATCGAAGAAATAGCTTGCATCTGACGAATCAGCAGTTCTGACCTGGTGCAGAGGCACATCAATGTTGAGTCCTTCCACAATGATCGCGGTGATTCCCTTGCTTGACACCGTGGCTTGAATAATTCCTCCGCTCATAACGGCTTGCTCTGGTGTGCCATTGTCGCGGATGATCGTGACGGTGTAATCCTGTGCCGGGTCGAACCCGATGATTTGCGCATTCAGTTCAATAGGAGTCTGAACTTCAGCCGACGATTCGTTGCTTAACCCGATGTAGAATTTATCCCCGCTCTCTCCCGTTATCCAGTTCAATTGAGGATGGTTGGTCTTAATAATCCCCTTGGGCATCCAGAGCCAGACGCCGGAATTCCCGTAAAATTGTCCTGGTTTATTACCATACAGATGATATTTGAACCATAAAAAATTAGTCTCAAATATAGAAGGAAAGGTAATGCTTCCATTGGATTTCAACGATTGTTCGCTGATCAAATAATCCATCGTTTGCCCGAGCTGTCCCGGTATATGATGATAATAGATGGATGTAGCTCCGCTTGGGCCTTCCAGAGGAAACTCCGGTTCAAGTTGGCTGACGGCGAACCCTTTATAGTAATACCCCGGATAACTGGAATACCGGCCAATAACCGCATTATGAGCGATGTCCCGCAGCAGGGTATCCCCTGTATAGAGCGACAATCTCAGCATGAAGGGAGCTTCCTGAGCATTCATCCGGTAATAGCCCGTTGTGCTTCCTGCTTCAAACGTCAATCCACTCTGAGAGACCAGCCGTTTATCCGCTTGTACGCCTCCGGCTACATCCTCCGGGAGCTTGAGCCGGGGGTATTGAAATTTACCGCTGTCCGGCCAATGGAACGACTCCGCGTAATTATACGTTTCCGGCTGCGGAATTGTAACCGTCCCCTCAGGAACCGGACGGGCAACGAACATCGTTGCATACCGCTTGGCTTCCTTATAAGCAGCATTCAAGTATTTGGGATCATTCGTTTCTTCGTAGAGCTCCAGGATCTCCATCCACAGCTTGCTGTAATAATAGATGAACTCATTCTTACTCACATTAACAGATGCAGGCGTATCAATATGCTGCAGGATATAGCTGTCGGCTGCATCCTTGGCAGCCTGTAGATACTGCGCATCTCCCGTCATACGATACTTCATCAGGGGCTGAATGACAGGCCCCCGGTCTTTCTGGTCAGGATCACGCACGAGATACTCTTCCTGTGCCAGCGCCCCAATCCCCGCCGAAGTCCCCATCATCTGATGCACAGCGGCTATACTTGAATAATCAAACGGCAAGGTTGCCATTTTCCATAACGACGGCACACCGTAGACTGGTTTCTTCGTCGGAGACCAGCCTATCCCATTCCGCGATAAGCCATACTGGACGGACGGCAATGCTCTCGTATCGTATAGCTGGTCATCCCCAGTCAGATAATAAGCCCCCAGTAGAACCGCATTCGAGCTGGTGCGCACGCTATCCTCGTTCTCGATGTCAATGAAGCCCTTGGCCCGGCTCCACCACCCGCTGGGTGACGGGACAAAATTCACAGAGTCGTCCCCTTGTGGCTCTATCTTAAGTAAATCAATCATATTGAACATCGCGTCCGTAAGTGACTGTTCTCCGACATTTTCCCGGTAAGCCGAATAACCGTACTCACTGCGGAGAATATCCCCGTAAGCCTCATATAGGCTGCTGGTCTGAGCGATTAGCCCCATATGAAACTGATAGGTGCTCTCCGCAGTCATTTGCGAATAGTCTCCCAGTTGAGGCGCATACAGGATCGGCTGCACGCTGCCTTCGTTGTTGACAAGACTCATGCCAAGCCGTTGCTTGGAGACGCCTCCCGCCGGTTCAAATTCCACAGGCAGCTCCTCCGACGGTACAAATACGCCATACGACAAAGGGTTGCCCAAGCCATCGTTCTTTTCAACCAGACTCATCGGTGCGCTCAGCTCCCTTAAGCTTGTTGATTCCACCGAACCTGCCATTTTGGCATGGGACCTGAAGCCATTCAACACTTCGTTGACGTCAGAAAGTTGCTCTGTGGTAAAAGACTGATAGCCGATCACATAATTGCCGTCCCGGCGGGGGGTGAAGTCGTAGGAAACATCCGGCTTATCGCCTGCCATGGACCAGTTCACTTGTAAATCGTAATCGCTTCCATGTGCGGAATCGGTTAATACCGCTGTGTGGCTGTCAGGGAAGCTGATCCCGTCGAAGGTAATCCAGCGTTTGTTCATCGTATCGTAGTAATTGGTTCGGCTCCCCGCATTCCCTTCCAGTAATACCCACTGCTCTTCCAGTCTTTCGGCCACATCATTGACAGGTATCCAGTTCCCCGTATCCGTGTTCTTGTAGAACAGATCACGGACGATGGATTTGCCGCCATCCCAGACTGCTTCATAGAAGGTCGCCCTATAGCCGGCATTCTCGATGCTGCCTTTCTCCGTGTAACTGAGATTCGGCAATGTGCGGCTGCGCAGCGGAGGCAACGGAGGGGCCTGCTGCCGGATATCCCCTTCAAACTTGACCGCATCGGCCCGCGTAATGATCTTGCCCGTCGTAGGCTGCGTCCGGGTCAGTCTGACAAATTCGCTATCCTCACCGCTGAATTCATAGGACCCCAGGTCCACCCATCCGGTTGCCGGACCCGACGAGGGCCTCAGATCCATAAACATGACATCTGTAATCCCATTGTGAACAATTTCGATTTTGACATTACTGTCCGCTTTATCCGCCCAGTTAAGCTTGTTGAACGAAATCTTAGCTGTTCCTGCTTCCAATCGCGGATTCCAGGTGATGCTTCGATTTACGGCATCGGTGAATTGGGAGCTGGAATTATTATATCCCTTCACTCCTGTGCTTGTACTCCAATAAAGAGCGGAGTATCCGTTATTCGCGTTATTCACATCTGGGGTGAGCACACCATCGACCGTGAGGCTTCCATCATCAATGATGATGGTCTTATACGGTAAGGTATCCGCATAAGCGGTCCTTATGCCGTCCAGGCTGAAAGGAACTAATATCATCACGATGAACACAATTAAGATAAGCAGCTTCCTTTGTATCACACCAATCACAGCCTCTCTTAAGTTGATAACGCTTCCATAACCAAAATTATAATGGCGGCTGCACCAGTAACAGCTTCCCGAGCCGGATCACCGTTTGATCATACCAATCGGGATGTTGCCGGACATGCTCCATACTCCGTTCATTGCCGCATGCCTCGAACACTGCCATTTTGTCTGTCTTCTCATGATCGACTTCGAAGCGAACCGTATGTTTCCCGTTCGGCAGCTCCGGCAAGAATACATACTGATTCCGGTTATGATCGTTGTATGGTGTGAACCGGTCCACTATAAATGGTTCTCCCCCATCCACCGACACCTTCAATCTGCCCGAATCAGGCCCCCCGATATCGAATAACCCGATCCGGGTTCCCGCGAACTGCACCGTGATCGCCTCTCCAGGATCGGCTGCCCGCCATAGGCCGGGGAACAGCCAACTGTACTCGCGTACTAGAGCAGACTCCTCTGGCGTTACGTAAGACCATCCTGCGGTGATAATAGGATCAGGAAGGCTATCCAGTGACAGCATGGTCGCATACTCCCAAGAGTTACCCGGAACCAGCGGATTCTGAGGTAAGTGATGGACTAATCTTCCCGGCTGATCTTGAAGCTCTCTAATGCTCTCAAAGGACCGGGTAATCGTATCCGTGTAAATCCGGTGTCCTTCGGGAATGGTCGGATGGATCGAATCATGTGTAAAAACAATGGCCCCGGGAATGGATACGTCTTCGCTTGAGGTGAACACGAGTTGTCCCTCCGACACCAATTGACTGACCGCTACGCCCAGATGAATCGAAGGAATGCCATAATAGTCAGCCACCTCCTCTTGCATTAGAGCCCCCTTCTGGTATTCCCCGGACTGGAATAAGGGCACATCCCGCTCCTTGAGCGTATACACGAACAGGATATCGGTAAACCGGCTCCGCTTGCGGATCTGACGGACAATTCCTTCGATCCGCGCCTTGGATTCGGGGTCTCCGCCATCGTTACCGACAAATTCAACAAATACCAGATCCGGCCGGTGACGAAGTACATCTGACTCCGCACGGGCACAGCCCAGATCCGATCCTGTCCCGTTAATGCCTGCATTCACTGTGCGGATATCCGCCTTAGGATATTGCTCACGGAGCCAATCCGCCGTCATGACCCTGTATCCTTCAGAACGCGTATTGCTGCCGCCGAAATAGACAATGGTTACGGTATCCCCATTCTCCAGCTTCTGAATGACATTCGGGAGCCCTCTTCGAGGGAATACTTCCTTCATCTCGACTTCACCTGACCTCACTTATCGTTTTTAGGAGCAAAGCATTTCACAGCAAACACTTCAAAATATGGCGAGCCATACGTTGCATAGAAGTCAAAGCGGACCCGGGCTACCTCTTTCACCTCCACCTTATGTTTGTTCAAGGTGAGATAGTTCCCGCGGATTATGAGGGTCCTCTCGCTTCCGTCTTCAAGGGTTACGGTCATATCATAATCTTGAATAAGGGACTCGATCGGATCGTCGAAATGCTCTAAATTCAGCTGTGAATTGAACACCAGATGGATTTCGTCTATATTTTTGGGGCTGGCAAAATTAAACTCCAGCCATTCCGGTCCTTCCGTTCGTTCAGAAATCCAGCTGTTCGGCTGGCCATAAGGCCTGGAGAAGCCGTTGACGACACTCCCGGGAGTATACATATCCTGGGCTGGCAACAGATCCTTGAAGCAAATGCTCTTATTGAGTTTCTTCAGTCTGGACGGCTCTTCCGGTCTATAATAGAAGCTGACCGCACCAGTCATTTTCTCTTCATTGCCGTATACGGCAAGGCTCGCCGTACCTTCCAGTACGATATAGATTTTGTCGTCAGCCGGTTTCTTGCAGCCGAGGTCCAGCGTAATCCAGCCGTCATGACCGGCTGCAACAGCCAAGCGGTAGTCTTTCAACTCACTAACGGGAATATAATTTTCCTTCCGTTCCCCGCCGAACAGCTTCACATGCAATGTTTCGGCATGCCCGGATCTATTTTTAATTTTGATCTGTACGCTTTCAGCCGCAGAGGTCTGAATCGGCAGGACCAGACATAGCCCGGTCTCCAGGGACATCTCTTCGGCTGGATGAAGATTGTCATAGCTGCGCTGAGATGAAGCACGAATCGTTAATCCGTCAACGAAGTAAGGGTCCAATTCCTCTTGAAGGCCTACAATCGTCTGCCCGTCCCGGAGCAGCAACGCCTGCAGCTCTCCCATATGGTCCCGGGCTATGGCCGCAGGGTCTGTCTCATATTTGCGGCATAACGAAGCAGCCGTTCCCACCGCCTGCCCCATACAACCGCAGGTGGCCATGACCCTTGTCGATCCAAATGCCACATGGGTAGCACTTATATTGCGGCCGGCGAACATGAGATTAGGAATATTGCGTGAATATAAACTGCGGAAAGGGATATTGTATAGTCCCGGCACGAAATTCCAGGCCGTAGCCGGCCCCTCATCGTAGACACCCTTATTCGCATGTAAATCCATATACCATCCGCCGACAGATACAGCATCTTCGAAATGCGGCTTTGCGGTAAGATCATTCTGGGACAGCATGTGATCCCCTATGAACCGTCTTGACTCCCGCTTTCCCGGAATCGGGCATACATAATCCAGGATAAGATTGTCTACCTCATCAAATTCCCCGCTGTTTTTGATATAATCCCATATCCCGTACACCAGTTTCCGCAGTTCCAATGCGATGTCTTCATTATTCTTGATCGTATCCAGATGCCCGCCGTATTCCAGCCACCATAATCCGCCAAGTCCGTTGATTTTTCGGGGTAACGCCCGGTGGTTTAAGCCTTTGCGGATGCTGTCGAAGAAGGCCAGCTTCGTAATATCATAGGCAAAGCCGGGCCTTGTGAATGGAACGGGATATTCTACGTCACGGGCCTGGAACAGGATCGTATCGCCCATGGTGTACAGGTCCGCCGCTTCAGGCGCCAAATCTTCCTTGTATTCATGCTTCGCTTCTCTACCCCGGCGGAAATCCGCACCTGCCTGATACCCGACAACTCCATCACCGGAGCAGTCAATATAGGTTCGGCTTTCAAACCGGAATTTCCGTTCGGAAGCCAATTGCAGGCCCTCCACCCATTTAATTCTGCCGTTCTCCATGCCCGTATCATGCACGCATGTATTCAGAAACAGAGAAATGTTAGACTCCGCATACACCATGTCGAGCAAGACCATATCCGAGAGTGAAAGCATCAGCTTCTTGTTGTACAACGGATTATAGTGAAAAATCTTCAGCTTGAGCTCTTCCACCAATCCGCCCTCGCGTGCATAATAGGATGGACTGTTTCCGAGATAGGCCGACCCGTTGATATGCACCCTGACCTCACTGCTGGCATTCCCCCCAAGCACCGGCCGGTCATTAATCAGTGCGACCTGCAGCCCTTGGCGTGCAGCGGCAACGGCCGCGCAGATCCCGGCAATCCCTCCGCCTACTACGGTTACATCTGCTTTGATAAGCTCCATTTTGATAACCTCCATGATTAGATCCTTCTCTCATGGTAAGCTTTTTGAGGAGCTTTTTTTTACAGGATTTCGCGAAAAAATTATACAATTGTTGCAAGGTTATCCGGATTCATACCTGGTCATTTTTATCCGGTATTGCTTAGGCGTATCTCCCGTATATTCTTTAAATAATTTACAAAAATAACCTTCGTTCACAATCCCGACTTCCTCGCACAATTCCAGTATTGAATAATCCTGAACATTTAACAGCTCGAGCGCCAGTTGTATTTTTTTACGGTTGATGTAGCTGATAACGCCTTCATTGATTGTTTTTTTGAATAAGCTGCTAAAATACGATGGAGCTAAGTTCACTTCCTCGGCAATCATCTCCAGCGTTAATCTCTGTTTCAGGTTTTGCTCTATAAACCGTATGGCACTCATGATTTCTACACGATGTACCAGCTGGCCGGCGTGTACATATTCGTAGGTGAAGTCGCCAATATAGGCAAGCTGCTCCTGAAAAGACATACATTCTATGGGAAACTCCGCTACTTCCGTGGTCAGCTTATTCCCTGATTTAAATTTCACAGTAATGTCTCTGTACAAGTCCCGCAGCATAGGCGCCATGATGGACTTATGGATTTTATGCTCCGTAACCCATTGGTTCAGCTCAGCAAATGCCTGCTCCAGCTCTTCCTTGGAGACCTTTCGTTTCACCCCGGCAAGAAATTCGGCCAGCTTCTGCTGACATTCTTCCTTTCTGTCATTCTGGTACTGGAAGCGATGCATCGGTGTTTTTACTGCTTTCTCTGTATGGTAATAGAAATCATCACTCACATGATGTGCTTCCGTGTAAGCTTGTTTGATCGATTCCCAGCCCCGGTGCGGACCTCCAAAAGCGACAGATACTCTTACATTCAAATATTGGTGCAAATGAGAGACGATCTGCCCCCCTAAGGCCTGGCAATCATATTCCGTTTCCAGATCACTGCGGTTATTCTCCCAGGACAGAAAGCCAATAAAACGGTTATCCGATAGATCCGCTGCTACACCACTGCCGCCATTCATCACCGTTTCTTCGATAATATTCGTAATCGCATATCTCAGGATATTTTGATCAGATGCTGAATACGCATTCCGGAAGCTTTCATACCTGTTCATTTCGACAATGAAGCAGCGGTAGTGGGCTTGAAAGAAATGGAACTGCATGCGGTTGGCAAAATCCGATGCCCGGTGAGAAGGAATTTCGCCTCTGATAAGCTCGTTAAAAAATTGCTTGCGGACTCTATATTTATTCTCAAGCACGGATACATTTAACGATTGAAATTCCGCTTCTTTTTGCTTAACCTCATTCAAAATTCCGGCGGCCTTATCTAACGCCCGGTTCAAATCCGCTTCCCTGAGCGGAACCTTAACAATGTATTCCAATACATTCGCTTGAATGGCTCGCTGGGCGTATTCAAAGGAAGAATAAGCGGTCAAAAGAATGAACTGGGTACGGGGAAGTATGGGCTTAAGCTGCTCGATCATGGAAATTCCATCCATGCGCGGCATAACGATATCAGAGATCACGATATCCGGCTTAAGCTTGACGATCTCCTCTATCCCCTCCTGCCCATTTTTCGCTTTTCCCACCAAATGAAATCGTCTGTCTCTTAGGGAGAGCTCGTGGAAAAACAATTCCAGTCTCTGAAGGATTAGATCTTCATCGTCAACAATGAAGCAGGTATAGTCGCTCACCGTTATGCATCTCCTTTATACAAGCCTGCCGGGAATAAGGCCTGAACACGGGTAATTTCCTTAGGTCTGCTTATGATTTGGAGTCCGAACTCTTCTCCGTAGTGCAGTCTGATGCGGCCATGAATATTGTTTAATCCGATTCTTTTCCTTTTCACTTCCACATCACCTGGTTCTGAGACCAGAATATGCTGTATGGTATCTGCAGGAATCCCCTCGCCCTGATCAACGACTTCTATGATGACCATGCCGCGCTCTCTGTACGCATGAATAGTAATAGGGCCTTCGATTCCCCCTCCGTTATAACCATGGAAGATGCTATTCTCCACAAGCGGCTGCAGCAGCATCCGAAAGACAGGAAAGTCGATTAACCCTGCTTCGATATCTTCAATCAATTGGAAGTTTCGGTTATAGCGGATGTTCTGGATGGCGATATAGTCCGATACATTCTGCAATTCCTGACGCAGGGAGACCTTCTCCGAAGCGTCAGCTATCCCATATTCCAGGATTGAAATCAGAGACTCGATCACCACATCCACTTTCTCTATTTGTCCGAGCCGGATGACATTGCTGATCGAACCAAGCGTGTTATACAGAAAATGAGGGTTGATTTGAGACTGCAGCACTTGAATTTCCAGCTTGCGTTCAAGTTCATGATGAAGCTCTGCTCCCCGGATCAGCTCCACAATCTGCTGTAGCATACGATCGAATGCCCGGGAGAGATCTCCAAATTCATCGTTTCGGTTAATCGTTATAGTTGTTGTCAGGAGGCCTTGCTCCACCCGCTTCATTTTTGTTTTGAGTGCGTGGAGCGGGGTCCTTATATATTTGGCAATAACGAAGGATACGAACAGGCTTAAGAGAAAACCTGCCGCTAGAAGCTCAATATAATAAGTTTCCAATCTGGACAAAGCCGCTTTCAAGCGTGATTCATCGTTGATCGAGAGGATGGTCCAGTTGAATTTTTCCGTCGGCTTTTTGAGAAGGGAGACCTGAGTCCCCTCCTTGGTAAGCAGGTGAAGGCTGGTTTCTGCTGTATCCAGAATCTGTTCCGCTGACGTTTCACCGATGGAGAAAGTATGGTCCTGAACATTCAGGGGGCCTTTATTCTCCGAGAATCCGGCAATGATTTTTCCCGAGGCGGTGATTAGAGCCAAGTTCATTTGTTCTTTTCTGTTAATCTTGAACAGGGTTTCCTCAATGGCATTCAGATCCAAGTCTACCGCAATGGCGATAGGAAACGGGGTGCCGTTCAAATACCGGACCATGGTAACCGTCCAGCCGGAATATTTAGATTTGTAAGGGTCGCTGACAAAAGTAGTCCTTCTGTTCTTGTCAGCCGCAGCAAACAAGGGCTCTCTTTCAGCCAAAGGTTCATCGAATATCCGGGTAGCCGTACTTCCGCCCAGAATGGATAGATCGCTTTTGATCAAATAGATATTACTGACGTAATTACTGTTAAGCTCATACAGCTCTCTTAACTGCTTTTTAATCACTTCCGTATTCTCAATGTTGGCTTTCACCGAGGATTCGACTGAGAACAGGATCGTCTGGAAGGAGGAGAAGTTAACTGTGAAATACTGGTCTATCTTGTCAAGAATTTGGTTGGTGTAATACACATCCGTGGTTCTTATTTCCTTTTGGACATAGCGGTAAGACAGCTGGCTGATCAAGAGGATACAGCTTAATACGAAGGCAAACACGATCATAAATAATTTTAAAGGCAGGCTGATTCTTCTTCGCATCGATCATCTTCCTTCTACATCGGTTTTGAACAAATCATAGCATAAGACAATAAAGAGAGGGCTAAGGATAGCCGCTCTCTTCGTTATGTTTTACTTAATCAAGCCTGCTTCTTTAAATTGTTTGATTACAGATTCCTTATATCTCTGCATATCAAACTTGGTCTCCAACGTATCGAGGAACTGGTCCCAGTTCGAAAGAGGTTCTTTGCCGGTCATAAATTTGACCAGACTTTCATTAATGTAACGCTGGCGGTCGGCTGCCAATGAATCGTTCGGGTCTTCAGTCAGTAAATTCCCGGGCAACGTAGCCGCCACGTATTTCTGATTGTTCTCAAAAGCTTCTGCCGTCTTGGGATTCTGGAAGCTGAAGTACTCTGCATCATCCCCGCGGCGCGGCATTCTATAATGATCGACCCAGAGGTACTTTTCCTTCACGTCCTTCGATAATTCGGAGGTTTTATTCTTAATCTTGCCGTCCACTACATCCCAATGAATCCCTTTGATCCCGTAGGCGAAATTCGGATAGGCTTCCTTGTCCGTAAAGAAATAATTCAGCAGGGACAAGATCCGGATGATTTTATCTTTATCCGCTTTTTTGGAGATGGCCCATGAATTGCCCTGGAACGATTTTCTCTCGACAATCTGATCCCCATAAGGACCTGTCATTGGAGGAATAACGATCCATTCCGGCACCTCTCCGCTGATTTCTTTCATTTTCTGCTGATAATCCGGTTCAAGCCTGCGGGCGTCTCTGATCATGAAGCCGACTTTGCCCTTAAATAGCTTTTGGTCCAGCAAATCGGGCGTATTCATCGTCACCCAGTCGGGATCTACAACCTTGGCCTCCATCATTTTATGGATATAAGCGAGCGCTTCTTTCATTTTGGGATCGGTGAACAGGAACACCGGTTCATTGTCCTTCACATCAATGGCTGAGGGAGGATTAACGCCGAACATCCACATCAGACTATCGAAGCCGTAGGTTTGCAGATTGCCTTCTTTATTCATACCGCCGATGAATCCGTACGTGTCGTTCTTGCCGTTACCGTCCGGGTCCTTCTCTGTAAAGGCTTTCATAACTTCAAATAGCTCGTCAGGGGTCGTTGGCACTTCCATATTCAGCTTTGTCAGCCAGTCCTGGCGGATGAAGTAGCTTCGGCTGATCCCGTTTACATTATCATAACCTGGAACCCCAATGGTTTTGCCTTGATAGGACATCGCCTCCCAGGAGTCGCTGCTGAAACGTTTCTGCAATTCCGGAAATTGATCCAGATACGGTGTCAGATCCGCAAGCACGCCTTGATCATAATATTGCGCGAGATCCGCCCGGCTTTTCAAAAAAATCAGATCAGGAATATCTCCGCCGGCAATGAGCGTATTTAATTTAGTCGTTGCTTGCCCCGATTGAGGAATCATCATGTCGAGGTCGATATTTACTGCTTCCTCCAGCATTTGGCGCTGGATATCTTCTTCACGGGGAGGAATCGGAGCAGCAGCATTGAACGTGCCCTGGTTAAACATCGAGATTTTCAATTTGGTCTGAAAGGGACCTGACGGGTCTTGGGATTGACCTGGAGCTGCCGACGTATCTTCTTGTTGTTCCCCGCATCCTGACAATACCGTTCCCATACCCACTATTGCTGTCAGAATAGCCAATGTAATGACTTTACGTTCCATATTGACCTCTCCTTTGCTTCTATATTATCACGGTTTCCCCGTAACAACTCAGGTTGGAATGCTTTTTAACCTTTAACCGACCCCAAGAGCACACCTTTGGTGAAATGCTTTTGCATAAAGGGGTACACGATCAGAATCGGAACCGTAGTTACCACAACAGCGGCCATTTGCACTGCGAACGTACTAACGGCTCCGGAATTGGCCAGCGAATCAGCACTTTGTGTGGCGACGTTAAGCAGGATGTTGCGCAAGATCACTTGAAGCGGCATTAGGTTCGAATCATTGATATACACAATAGCATCGAAGTAACTGTTCCAATGACCAACAGCGTAGAATAAGGAAATGGTGGACAGGACGGGCAAGGACAGGGGCAAAATGATCCGCCATAACGACTGAAGCTCGCTTGCACCGTCTACCCTTGCGGATTCCTCGATTTCAGCAGGCAATTGCTCGAAAAACCCTTTAATGATCACCAAATTAAATGCACTAATGAGCTGTGGAATAATCAATACCCACGGGCTGTTCAGCAATCCCATAGAGCGGATTAACAGATAAGTCGGAATTAATCCTCCCCCAAACATCATGGTAAAGACAATGAATAGTAAGAATGGGCTTCGCCCCGGCAAATATTTTTTGGATAAAGGATACGCAGCGATTACCGTAAAAAACACATTAAGTAAAGTACCGGCAATCGTTCGGAACAAGGTGATTTTATACGCCTGCCCGATCCCATGAGATAGGAATACCTCTTTATAGGCGAGGAAGGTAAAGGTTTCCGGGATAATCACAATCCCTCTTCTTAGCACTTCCGATTCCGGGGTCACTGAGACAGCAACCACATACAGAAAGGGTAATAGGCACAGCAGGGACACCACTATCAGAATACAATAAACGACGGCTTGCCAGACTTTTTCCCCGATTGTCATATGGATCATTTGGATCACCCCCTCACCAGATTTGCCCATCGAATTTCTTGGCCAGCTTATTCGCCGCCAGCACTAGAACAAATCCGATGACCGCTTTGAACAATCCCACAGCCGTAGCCAGGCCAATCTTAAGCCGCTCCAGCCCTTCCCGGTATACCCAGGTATCGATAATGTCGATCTTCTCCTGATTAAAGCTGTTGGCAAACATGAAGATTTGGTCAAAACCGGCATCCAGAATATGGCTTAATTTGAGAATCAGCATCAGAATCATCACTCCCCGAATGCCGGGTAATGTTACATGCCATAGCTGTCTCCATTTGGAAGCGCCATCCATTCTAGCCGCTTCATATAAGCTTGGATCAATTCCCGCTAATGCGGCGAGGTACAATATTGCGCCCCAGCCAATATCCTTCCATATTTCAGATAAGATGATCAGCAGTCTGCCCCAGGCAGGTTCCGTCAGGAAGGAGATGGGTTCAACCCCGGCTTCCTTCAGAATCATGTTAAACAGACCATCTCCGGGGGCTAATAAAGCCACCATCATCCCATAGACAATGACCCATGACAGAAAATGCGGCAAATACGTGATCGTTTGGACGATTTTCTTAAACCATTGGGTATACACTTCATTCAGCAGCAACGCCAGAATAATAGGAGCCGAGAAACCGAACAACAGCTTATACAGCGAGATGATAATCGTGTTTCTCATGATGTCCCAGAAATACACGCCGTTCATAAAATCCGTGAAATTCCTAAATCCCACCCACGGGCTATCCCATAGCCCCAAAGCCAGGTTATAGTTCTTAAAAGCAATAATGATTCCCGCCATCGGAATGTATTTGAATACGGCAAAGTACACCAATGCCGGGAACAGGAGAGCGTACATCACTTTATACTTTTTGATCGTCCTTATCCATGAGTTCCTCCTTTTGGAGAGGGGAATGGCGTCAGATGCCAGCTTCGCTTGCATTTCATCACCTCGTCTTTATTTATAGTTGTATAGTAGCACCCCCCACCCGGATAAATTTCTGTGATTTCAAGAATTTCTTATAAGATATTAAGTAATGGCTGGACACCCCTTGTTTTGGAGTTGGATGGACGTTTGCACTCGGTGAGGACGCTCCGCGAACGACACGTTGTTCCAATCGCTGTGCTCTCCAGATTTTTTTCATTCCCCTTAGCGGTGAAAATCCGGAGACCAAGGCGACCACTATCGCTTTTCCACAATCATTTCGTTCTCTCCGCTGTTTAAGCGGGAAATGGACACAATATTCCGGAAAGATTGAGAACTGGGCGTACGACGAAGCCGAGGATCGCTGGACATGCCCGGCAGGACAAACGCTGTATTTCTTCAAAGAGAGCAAGGAAATTTTAGAGAGCGGATACGAAATTCGGAAGCGTCATTACCGAAGTCAGAACTGCGAAGGATGTCCGCTAAAAGTAAGCTGTACGAAGGCAAGCGGAAATCGGGAAGTTGTGGTGAGTTTGGAACGCTTACGGAGCCGGAAAGCGTATTTGGACAACTGAAGAACAACCGGGGCTTCCGGCGTTTTCTGCTTCGCGGTATCGAAAAAGTGACGCTCGAGGTCGGTTGGCTTTCACTTGCCCATAATGTATTAAAACAAGCTGCAAATGACCAAAAACGCAGAGCAGCGATTCTCCAATAACGGGAGAATCGCTGCTTTTTGAGTTTTAAGCTTTTGAAGATAGAGGCCTGGCTCCGTTAGGTTACTTTTGGGACAGCCCCTCCAAGTAAACGCAGCGTGAGGATTCGAGTGTTGCCGGCTACAGGCCAGCCTACAGCTCTCCAATCATTTGCTGCTCAATCTGCTTCATACGGTACAAATAACCCTCTTGTTCCATGAGCTCCACATATGAACCTGCTTCGATCACCCTGCCCTGCTCCATGACGATAATCCTGTCCATACCTTCCAGGCCGGTCAGCCGGTGGCAAATGAGCAGTAAGGTATCTCCGGCGGACTGTTCGTAGAGGTGGGTTAACACGCGCTCTTCCGTTACATAATCCAGTGAAGATGTAGGTTCATCCAGCAGCCATAACCGCCCTTTGCGCAGCATAACCCGGGCCAGAGCCAGACGCTGCTTCTCGCCGTCGGACAGGTTCTCTCCTTTTTCGAATACGGCATCGGTTAAGGCCACATCCGGCAGTTGGGCCTTAGCTAGAGCTTCTAACAATGCCTCGTCCGGCTGTTCTTCTCCATTCAGCAGCAGGTTATCACGGATCGTTCCGCGGAAGAAATGGCTTTGCTGCAATACGACGTTAGCGGATTCCCATATGCTTGTCTCATCCAGCTCCTGTAACGAAACGCCGTTCATACGGATATCCCCGGCTATAGGCGTGCGCAGCTTGAGCAGCAGATCGACCAGAGTTGATTTGCCGGACCCGCTCGGTCCGACCACTGCTGTTCTGGAGCCGGCCGGGAGGTGCAGCGACACCTCTGTCAGCGCGGGCCGCCACTCGTCTTCATACTGGAACGTAACGCCGGACAGCTCTACCGAGACAGTATCTCCTGCTGGCAGGCTGCGGCCCGGCTGCACAGGGGAATTACCGGCAGTCAATACGGTTTCGGTCAGCCTGGCGGCCGCGTGCTCGCTGTCTTGCTTATAGGCAGGCAAAGTTGCCATAGCCGCGGCTTCTTCGAACACCGTCTGTGAAGCCATGACCAGCATGGCTAGAAATACGCCGGCCAGCGCACCTTCCATAATGAGATAGGCACCCAGCGTCAGTACACCCCAGGAAATCAAAAAGGTTACAAAAGTGTGCATTGCCTGTCCGCGCAGCAGATGGCCTGCCGCACGCTGCTGCTCTGCTGTCAGTGCGGCAGAAGCCGCCTGGAGCTGCTGTTCCCGCTGTGGTAATTGCCCGTACACCTTCAGATCGCGGAAGCCGTACAAGACCTCGGTCACTTCCGTGGACAGCAGCGCCCGCTGCTTACGGACGCGGCCATGTATCGACCGCTGGCCCAGCAATACGATTCCCGGTACCGCCCATGCTGTAAGCAGCATTCCTGCTACAAACATGCAGGCCATCCAGAATGAATAAGAAGCACTGAACACCATCGTTGCCAGAAAGACCGTGATGACGATAACCGGCGGATAAGCGACACGCAAGAAATAATTCTGCAGGCTCTCTACATCTCCGACAATCCGCGCCAGCAGATCTCCGCTGCGGTTCTTGTTCAATATACCGGGCGTTAACGGGATCAGCCTGGCAAAAAAGCCTGTGCGCAAACGGCTAAGCATGGAAAAGGTTGCTCTGTGCGAATACAGGCGTTCCCCGTAACGGCTTGCAGCCCGGAGCAGACCCAGCAGCTTGACCAGCGCGGTAAGTACGATCAGGGTATAGAGCGGCGGCATAAAGACCGTTTGTGAGATCAGATACCCGCTCGCGGAGAAGAGGGCCACACCGGCTGCACCGGCAATAAACCCTCCCAGAATCGACAGGAGAATATCCTTACGCTCTGCTATCATGGCCTTGGACAAAATCGCCAGCTCATTCATGCTGATCCTCCTTTTCGCTGAATATCAACCATCTCGGCGTATTGAGGCACACGTTCAAGGAGCTCGCCGTGATGTCCTGCCGCCGCTAATACTCCATGGTCCATATACAAAATGTTATCCGCTTGCCGGATCGTATATAACCGGTGTGCGACTGTGATCATCGTGGCATTTTTGGCCAGCTCGGTTATGGAGCTTTGCAGAATTTGTTCGGTCTGCAAATCGAGCCCTACCGTAGGCTCATCGAACAAGATCAGGGCCGGACGTTTCAAGAATGCCCGCGCTAGAGCAAGGCGCTGCTTCTCCCCTCCCGACAGTCCCCTGCCGCCTTCCCCGACATGGGTATCTAACCCCTGCTCCAGCCCGGCAACCAGCGGTGCAAGTCCCGCTTCCTCTGCAGCCTGCCAGATTTCTTCCCTGGGGACCTTACGTCCGGCACCGATGGCAATATTGTCAGCGAAGGTGCCTGCAAAAATATAAGGATGCTGTGTAATGTAGCTGACCTGCTCAAACCACGAGTCTTCCTCCCACTCTGACAGCGGGCTTCCGTTCACCAGCACGGTCCCTGATACGGGCTTCAGAAGCCCGGCAATGAGATGGAGCAAGGTCGTTTTGCCCGAACCGCTGTGGCCGACAATGGCAACATGCTCTCCCGCTCTTATGGAGACGGGCCCGGCCTTAAGCTCAAATGAACCGGGTGCATAGTGGAAATGTACATCATCCATCTCAATGGATGGCGGCATCCGGAGCAGCTTGGCTGAGGGCTGCTGGCCCCCTTCCGGCTGTGTGCCTGAGTCGCCGCCTATTTCCGCAAGCATCTGCTCCACCTTACGGACCGCACCCATACTGGTCCGCCCGCTGTGAAAAGCGGTTCCTGTATTCTTGAGCAGGTTAAAAAACTCGGGAACAAGCAGCAGAACCAGAAAGGCCGTGTGGAACGGCATGGATTTGAATACAAGCAGCTGAATCGCCAATTCAAGGGCAACAATCCCGATGCTCAGCATGACGATGGATTCCAGCATAAAAGTATTCGTAAAGGCAACCTTCAATATATCCATTGTAGCGTCACGGTACCCCAGGCTGCTGCGCTCAATCTGCTGCTGCTGGCGGCGGGACTGTCCAAATATTTTCAAGGTCACCAGCCCTTGAAGCGAATCCAGGAAGGTACCGGAGAATTCTGCAAGCTGCGCATACTTTTCTTCGGATTTATTCTTCGTCTGCAGTCCCACCAGAACCATAAACAGCGGGATGAACGGTGCCGTAAACAGCAGAATGAAGCCGGTATTAGCATGCAGGATAAACGTGACCACCAAAATCAGAACCGGGATGATCGCTGCTTCGGCCATCCGCGGCATGTAATGACTGAAGTAACTGTCCGCCTCGTCCACTGCATCCAGCGCTACACTGACCTTTCCCCCCGTCTGACCCCGCAGCGTTGAAGGCATCGAAGCCTGTGTAAGCTTCTGCAGCACGGCTGAACGCATATTTGCCTTAGCGGCAGCCGCCATACTCAGGCCTACTCTTCCATTTCCGTATAACAGCAACGTGCGGATCGCCATCACTGACAGCAGAAGCGCGAGCAGCAAAGCAACCGAGCATAAGGAAGCCTTCTCCACGAATACCCGCTGGACGGCTTCAGCCAGCAACCCGGCCTGACTTACAATCGCAATACCAAGCATGAGCGATAGGATGGTCAGCATAACAAGTCGTTTCCGTTGCCCTGACATTTGCTCAGCGATCAGGCTTGTTGTCTTATTCATTTATTTCTTTCCTTTCACATAATCTGCGTCAAAGAGGAACAGCTTGAACACCAGAATCAGGGAAGGAACCAGCATACACATGCCGCCGATGAACACAATAACCAGCGCCAGGCCCATTGCCGGTGAAGTGATGCTGTTCTCGATCGTAATGAACGGGTCCAGAATATAAGGATACTGCCCGATTCCGTAAGCGAAGAAGGCGCATAGAAATTGCAGCATGATGCTTATGAACGCCAAGCCGTAACGGCGTCCGCTGTAGAGCAGCCACATGGCAAACATGAAGAAAGCAACGGAGAGCGCAAGCAGCCACCATAAATCCATCATATTTTGAAAATGCCGCTCATTGTGCTGGCCCAAATAAATAAAGGCCGTCAGTGCGGTAACAATGGTCGGGGTGCTCCAGAACAGCGCATAGGTACGCATAAGCTTCAGCGCGGAGTGATCCTCTGCCCGGGAAGCATAAAAGGCCAAAAAGGAGGCGCTGATGAACAACACGGATACAATCGCCAAGCCTACAATGCTCCAGGATAACGGGTTGGTAAACAAGGCCCAGTAATCCAGAGATACGGTCTCGCCCTGCTTAAAGATAAAGCCGCCTTCCGACAGGGTGAGCGCCACGGACAAGGATGCAGGAATCAGCAGCCCCGAAGCGCCGTAGAGAAACAGATATACGATGTTATTTTTGGAGCCGTAATTCTCAAACGCATAGAACGAACCGCGGATCGCGATGAGGATTAATGCTATGCTTCCCGGAACAAGCAGCGCCGAGCCGTAATAATAAGCGGTATCCGGGAAGAAGCCGATAAGTCCAATGTAAAAAAAGACGAAAAATACATTGGTAATCTCCCAGACAGGCGATAAGTAGCGGGAGATCAAACGGTTAATCAGATGATCCTGCTTCGTCAGCCGGGCATAAAAGGCAAAGAACCCGGCTCCAAAATCAATGGAGGCCACGATTAAATAGCCGTATAAAAACAGCCAGAGCACTGAAATTCCAATCAGCTCATAACTCATTGTGTGTGCTCACCCCTTACTGTTGATTTGTCGCCGGGATGCTGATTCCACTTCTCCATCTCGGTTTCTGCCGGATTGTCCTTGAACATGCGCCGCAGCACAAGAACACAAACAGTACCTAACAGGATGTACAGCAACAGGAAAGCAAAAAACAGGATTCTCACGCTCGGTGAAGTCGTAGCCGCCTCTTCGACACGCATGTACCCCCTTAAGATCCAGGGCTGCCGTCCGATTTCCGCGTAAAACCAGCCTAGCTCGACTCCCAAGAAAGCAAGCGGTGCCCCTAATGCGATCGCGCGAAGCAGCCATTTGTTATGCTCATTGCGTTTTTTCCAGAATACAAACAGGAAATACAGGAATGAAATGCCTAATAGGGCGAACCCTATACCGACCATCAGATCGAACAAATAATGAACCAGGAGCGGCGGCCGCTCATCCGCAGGGAATTCATTCAGACCGGTCACCTCTGCATTGAAATCGCCGAAGGCGAGGAAGCTGAGAAATTTGGGAATGTGAAGTGCGCCCAGAACCTCATGCTCTGCGTTAAGCCATCCCAGCAGAATCAAATCTGCTCCGCTTTCCGTTTCAAAATGCCACTCTGCCGCAGCCAGCTTTTCCGGCTGATGCTCAGCCAAAAATTTCGCAGACGTATCCCCAGCCAGAGCATTCAGCAGTCCAAACACCATCACCACGGCCATCATCAGCTTCAGCGCTTTTTTATGGTATTCCGAGGCACCCTTCCTCAGGAGTGCAAACGCGGCTATGCCCGCCAGCAGTGCGGCCCCAGTCAGATAGGCTGAGCTTAAGACATGGAACACCTTGGAGAACGTCGCTGTATTCAGCATCGCCTCCACCGGATTCACAGCTGTGAATTGCCCTCCCGCCATCGCAAAGCCCTCGGGCTGATTCATGAACCCGTTTACGGTCGTGATAAACACAGCGGACATCCCGGCACCGGCCACAATCGGGATCGTAAGGAGCCAGTGGATATAAGGTTTTTTGAACCGGTCCCATGTGTACAGGTAAATGCCCAGGAAGATCGCCTCAAAAAAGAAAGCAAACACTTCCATAAATAACGGGAGCGCAATCACGTTACCGGCCAGCTTCATGAAATTCGGCCAGATTAAGGCCAGCTGCAGCGAAATCGCCGTACCTGTCACCACGCCTACTGCAACAGAAATGACAAACCCGCGGGCCCATCTCTTGGCCATCAGCGTGTAGTGAGGGTCTTTTTTGCGTATTCCCATGAATTCGGCGATAGCGATCATCAGCGGAATCCCGACGCCAATTGTTGCGAATATAACGTGGAACCCCAGTGTCAAGCCTGTCACCAGTCTGCTCCACAGCACGGTATCGATGCCCATTACGTTAGTGCCTCCTTATTAAAATCGTAGATATTTTCAATTATTATATCTTTAATTTTAAGTATATCGATTACGGTCACCTTTTTGCCTTCAAACGTTCATGAAAGCATCAACTCTTTCTTACATCTTGGTGAATACGGCCGAAACTACTCTTTTGAGCTATTGTTTGATAGGTAATAACATGGTAAGGGATTGTTCCATCCATAAAAAAACAGCGGCAATCTAAGACTCCATACATAAAGTCTTAAACTGCCGCTGCTCATACGTTGCTAAGTTTAATACAAATCTTTCGAAATTTTTTGTGCCATATACTCAATTCTAGGGGCCATCAGGCTGTCATCTGCTATTTTCATTGTATCCGGTTTGAACAACTGAGTTTTTTTAAGAGTGTAATATTCATACAGCACTTGATACACCGTCAAATGGTTGTCCATCAGGTATTTTACATCCAAAATATTTCGTAGAATCTCATCTTGCAAGACGATCAGCCTGCCATCAAGTCTATTAAATACCCCATTCTTCATTCCTTCTTCATAGAAAGCCAACTCCTGAGCTTCCCGCTCCTTCACCGCTTCTTTTAGCCGCTCATAGTTTTCAGGGTAGCTGCTTTCAAGCTCCCTCAGAAAAATATCTGTAATGTACTCTTTTAATAAAATCGTTTGTTCAAATAAATGCTGAAACCGTGGACCGTACGCTTGGCTTAATTCAGAATCTTCTATAATTTCGCGGATATATTTTACAAGACCCGTCACAATGAAAACCCGGATTCTCGGTCAACAAGGTTTAGAAGTCTCTGCTATAGGTTTGGGTACGATGGGGATGAGCATGGCATATGGCCCTTCCAATGAAAATGAAGGCATTGCGACAATTCGCCGGGCCTATGAGCTTGGTGTTAATTTCTTCGATACGGCCGAATTATATGGATATGGAAAGGGTCACAATGAACAGTTGCTGGGTACAGCCGTGAAGGATTTTCGTGACAAGGTAATCCTGGCGACCAAATTTGGTTTCGACATGACAGCCGAGCAATTCGGAACACGTTTCAATAGCCGTCCAGAAAATATCCGTAAAGTAGCAGAGAACAGTCTCCGCTATCTACAGACGGATTACATTGATGTTCTCTATCAGCATATTCCTGATCCTGATGTTCCTATCGAGGAAGTAGCCGGGGTCGTTGGAGATCTGATCCAAGAAGGAAAAGTTAAATATTTCGGTTTGAGTAATACAGGTTCCCGAACCATCCGCCGGGCTCACGCGGTCACTCCAGTGTCTGTGCTTCAGACGGAATACTCCATCTTCGAACGCGAGATTGAGGAGGATATACGACCCACTCTGAATGAATTGGGCATAGGTCTGGTCCCATACTCCCCATTAGGCAGAGGATTCCTGACAGATGCAGTGAAACCCTCCCACGAGTACGCCGAAGGCGATATGCGCCGGTTCGATGAACGTTGGCAAGGGGAGAACTATAATTACAACCTGAAGGCAACGGAGCAACTTCAAGAACTGGCTTCGAGCAAAGGAATCTCTGTAGCAGAATTAGCCCTGGCCTGGCTTCTTCACCAAGGAGACAATATCGTCCCCATCCCTGGTACACGCAGCGCTGCGCGGGTTGAGCAAAACATTGGCGCTGTGAACGTTCAGCTCACCCCAGCTGATCTTCAGCGTATTCAAGAGATCCTTCCGCATGGCTCAGCCGGCAGCCGCTATCCGGCTGGGATGTTGGAGAATTTCATTAGGGATTGATGGTTGAAACTACAAGCGTAACAAAGCCCACACCTGATGATCAGGATGTGGGCTTTGTTTTAACTTTCTTCCTTATAGCTTTGCAAGCCCGCGTTGCGCAAAGTTCCTCCGACATAGCCCAGCTCCCGGCGTGCAGCGGCATCGTTGACCGTGAACTCACGTCCGATCATGCGTATCATCGAGCGCGAGATCGGCGGATCCCCATCTTTCCGTGTGACAGCCCAGAACGTGTCGAGCAGCCGGCCAATGGCAGAGGCAAGCCAGTAGGGAATCGAACGCAGCTTATCGATGGACAGGCCCTGCAAGTTCGCGAGCGAGGTGACAAACTCACGGAAAGTCTGACCTTCCTGGTCTTTGATGAAGAAGGCATGACCACCTTCTCCGCGAATGAGAGCACATTGTATGGCTTCTACCACATTGTCCACGTGGCAGGTTGCAAAAGCGTAGTCTCCGCGGTTGATGAAGGCGAACTGTCCAGATCTGACGGCTTCTGGAAGCCCTTGACTAAAGGAATCACCAGGCCCCCAGATGGCCGGCGGACGAAGCGCGATGGTGCGAAAGTCAGGTTGGTTAGCTGCCAGAACCAATGATTCGGCCCGCGCCTTGCTTGCCAGGTAGGCGGAGAAGTGGTTCGGGAAAACCGGTGTGCTCTCATCAACGTTGCGGATAGGCGTGCCGCCATTATCCATGAGGATTCCCGCTGCGCTGATGTAAACGAATGTCTTCGCACCGGCGGACTCGGCTGCCTTCAACAAGGCTGCGGTTCCATTAACATTGGTGCGGAAGAAGGGTTCGCGTGGCCCCGAAAAGCGGAATAGGGCCGCCGCGTGCACAACCGCATCAATTACCGGCAATATCAGTGGCGTACTGCTTTCGAGATCGGCATCGACTGGCGTAGCACCCATGGACTTGAGTTTGGCGTGAGATGATATGGAGCGTGTGAGTGCGAAAATCTCATGACCGTCCTCTATGAGCTTCGGAATTAGGCGGCCGCCTAGCAGACCCGTACCTCCCGTGACAAGAATTTTCATTGTGTTCGTCCTTTCTGTTCAGGGTTTAGGATGGACCGGTCTTGCCTTTCACCGGAATCATGATACAATAAAAGATACCGTTTGGTATCTTTTATTGTACAACAAGCTGTCCTAGAATGAAATAGCGCCGGGCTCGGATATCCAAGCCAGCGTATGCGAGAGGAGATAAGAAGATGAAAATACGAACGTAACGAATTGTGTTACAATGAATTGGCGCTACGGGGCACTGAACAGAAATCGGGGCGGGAAGAAGGAAATTAATTATGAATAATGGGTTAATCAACGCTATTATCGCTTATATCATGTGGGGAGTGCTCCCGCTTTATTGGAAGTTGTTTAATGATGTGCCTGCAGGCGAGATTTTATCGCACCGGGTTGTCTGGTCGTTTATCTTCGTGGGTATTCTCGTCACCGTCCAGCGCCGCTGGGGGGATATGAAGCAGATTGTGGCTAGCCGTTCGCTCCTGCTGTCGCTCACCGCCAGCGGACTGTTAATCGCTGTGAATTGGCTCATTTTCATCTGGGCTGTCAACAACAACCATGTCGTTGAGACAAGCCTCGGCTATTATTTAAACCCGCTGCTGAACGTGTTATTAGCGATCTTCTTCCTTCATGAGAAGCCGAATCGGGGCCAGTGGCTCGCGATTGCCGTTGCTGGCGCGGCGGTGCTTATCATCGCAATCGACTATGGGCGATTTCCGTGGGTCGCCATCTCGCTGGCTGCGTCGTTTGGCTTATACGGCCTTGCGAAAAAAAAGATTGTGCTAAACGCTTCTGCAGGCTTGTTATCGGAGACGGTTGTAATGCTGCCCATTGCGCTTGGCTACTGGGTCTATCTGGCCTTCGCGGGCAAAGCAACGGCATGGACACTGCCTCCGTCCATGTTCACCGGACTACTGCTTTCGGGCGTAGTAACGGCACTGCCGCTGTTCTTCTTTGCACGGGCAGCCGCCCGCATGGCGTTCTCCACACTCGGATTCGTACAATACATTGGACCAACAATCATGCTGTTGCTGAGCATCTTTGTGTTTAAGGAATCGGTTTCCTCTACCCTGCTCATCGGGTTTGCACTCATTTGGACAGCGCTTGTTATATACGCAGTGGCATCCGTTCGTGGCACCAAAGTCACGAAGGTGAATGTTCAACATGATAAAAACTATGTATGACGAGTATATGACGAGACCTTCAGATGTCAGTTAGCCAAAACAAAAAAGCCGCCTCATTTCGGTAAAGGGTTTGTCCCCCTGCAATCTCCCGAAACGAGGCGGCCTCATGAAAAAAGCGCTGGGCTTTAACTATTGTTCAAACAACAATTTTGTAAATAGAATGCAAAGGATGCTGTATTCATGTGCATATGCTTATTATCCCCGTCTAACTTGCTGAGTAAAATACCTCCTTCGAGCAAGGAAAAGGTAAATGATGCAAGTGCATCCGCATTCAAATCCTCCTTAAACTCCCCACTATTTATCCCGCTCAGAATGATACTTTTTAGCGTATCCAAATGGTTATGCAGCCCTTGTCTTGCCCGGTCCCGAAGCTCCGCATGAGTATCATCACTTTCTACTGCTGTATTCTGCATAGGACATCCGCCAACAAATGGTGGATTACCCACAACATCTTCATAAACGCGAAAAAAAGCAAGTAATTTCCCTGACGCAGACTGCTCCCGGTCGACCTCCTCAGCGAATTTGCTGGAAACTACACTGGCAGCGTAGCTGTAGGCTTCAAGTGCAATCTCATCTTTATTGGTAAAATGCCGATAAATGCCCCCCTTTTTAATCCCGGTGTCGGCAATAATATCGTTTAACGATGTACCAGCATACCCTTTTTGATTAAAGATTGCTGCTGATTTCATAATAATGTGCTCTCTTGTCCGATCTCCTTTTTTCATAGGTTCCTCCAGATGATCTTATTCTAAATTAACATTATATCAAAATTTAAGCCGAAACCTTGCCAAAGGTTTAAGTTCTGATATAATAAAAGGTACCAAACGGTATCTTTTATTATAAAACAAACCCATTCTTAAGGCAAACTTGTTTGGCTTTGGAATGAGTTTGAAACGAATCAGGAGGAGTATTCAATGAAAATAAAAGTAGGCATTAATGGTTTTGGGCGAATTGGCAGACTCGCTTTCCGCCGCATTCAGGAAATGGAGAATATCGAGGTTGTAGCGATAAACGATTTAACTGACGCCAAAATGCTCGCGCATCTGCTCAAATATGATACTACACAAGGCACTTTCCAAGGCGATATTGAGGTTCATGAAGGAGCTATTTCTGTTAACGCCCAAGAAATTAAAGTGCTGGCCAACCGCAACCCTGAAGACATTCCCTGGGGCGAGCTTGGCGTAGCTATCGTACTCGAATGTACCGGTTTTTTCACCACCAAAGAAAAGGCAGAGCTGCACCTGAAAGGCGGAGCCAATAAGGTCGTTATTTCCGCTCCGGCAACAGGCGACATGAAGACCATCGTATATAACGTAAACCATGAAACACTGGACGGAACGGAAACCGTCATTTCCGCTGCTTCTTGCACAACGAACTGTCTCGCTCCCATGGCTAAAGCTTTGAACGATACATTTGGCATCCAGTCCGGGCTGATGACCACCGTTCACGCCTACACAGGTAACCAGAATACTCTTGATGCGCCAGAAGCAAAAGGAAACTTCCGCGCAGCACGGGCGGCAGCAGAGAACATCGTTCCTTACTCCACCGGTGCTGCTAAAGCTATCGGCCTCGTTCTTCCTGAATTGAAGGGGAAGCTTGATGGTGCATCTCAGCGTGTGCCTGTAGCAACAGGCTCCGTAACAGAACTCGTAACTGTTTTGAACACGAAGGTTACGGTTGAAGAAGTTAATGCCGCTATGAGACAAGCATCAGATCCAGAAACATACGGATACACGGAGGATGAGATCGTATCCTCCGATGTTAGAGGAATGACATTAGGTTCTCTTTTTGATGCAACTCAAACCAAAGTTCTAACCGTTGGCGACCTGCAACTGGTGAAGACTGTAGCCTGGTACGATAATGAAATGTCTTATACCGCACAACTGGTTAGAACATTAGAATACTTCGCCAAAATTGCCAAGTAACATCATTGCAATTCTGTATTGAGATGCAAATGTAACTGCAATATGTATAGCCCAAACCTTAGAGGTTTGGGCTTATTGATGTATACATATATGGCCTTATCACCCGCACCGGCTATATCCGCAATTCCCGCAAATCTTACACCCCTCAATATTAATCAGCGAGGCACTTCCGCAGGAAGGGCAGAGGTCGCGTGAAGCGACAGCATGGTTGTGTCCACCATGACCGCTATGGCCATCATCGGCAGCTTCTGCAGGAACGGTGGATTTCAATTCAGCGCTCAGCGCCTCGTTAAAGTCCAGCTCCAGAGTAGCCGCGATAGGTGCAGGGATATGGTCATCATGGGCGTTGTTCAGCACATGGGTCTCCAGGGCTTTGGCTACGGCGTCGGCGATAGACTCAACGCGGTTCGCGCCAAAGCCGATGGCGCCGGAGCCGCCGATGCCCTTGAGATGCTTGATCAGCAGGCCGACCTTCTCGCCGTGGTCGCCGTAGCGCAGGAACAGCGAGCAGACGCGGCCTAGAGCTTCCGCCATGGCGAAGACATCGGAGCCTGCTTTCCCGACATTCAGGAAGATTTCGGCCGGGATGCCATCAAGATCGTTGATAGTGATATACGCCATGCCGAATGGCGTGTTGATCTTATAGGTCGCACCGCGCAGCACCTGCGGGCGCTTCTTGTATTGCTTGTCTACTCCGCTGGCTGCTGGCTGCGGAGCGGGCGCTGTAGATACAGTAGCCGGAGCTGCGGGTGGAGCCTCCTTGGTCTCCACCGGCTCAACTACTGCCTGAGACTCCTTCTTGTCTTCCTTCTTCGCCGTTTCCAGTACCTGTACGTCACGGCTGCCGTCACGATAGATGGTTACGCCTTTGCAGCCGAGATCGAAGGCCATTTCGTACAGCTCGGCGGTCTCTTCTACCGTGAAGTCGGACGGGCAGTTCGCGGTCTTGGAGATGGAGCTGTCCACCCAGCGCTGAATCGCGGCCTGCACGCGGATATGATCCTTGGCGGACAGATCCATCGAAGTGACGAAGTATTCCGGCAGTTCCTCTCCCGGATGGGCTTCCAGCCATTCCTGGGCGATCGGCACGAACTGCTCGTCATAGCCGAGACGGCTCTGGCGGAAATATTTGAAGGCGAAATACGGCTCGATGCCTGTAGATGTACCGACCATGGTTCCTGTGCTGCCGGTAGGTGCCTGGGTAATTACAGTTACGTTGCGCATGCCGTGCTTACGGATTGATTCGCCGACTTCCGGGTAGACCTCGGTGATATTCCGCATGAAGCCGCTCTGCAGATATGGATCGGTGTCAAAAGCCTGGAACGAACCCTTCTCGCCCGCAATCTCGGCTGAAGCCAGATACGCCTCACGGGCCATGAAGCCGTAGAGCTTGTCCAGGAACTCCAGTGATTCCGGGCTGCCGTAACGGATATTCAGCTTGATCATCAGCTCAGCCAGTCCCATAGTGCCGAGACCTACGCGGCGTTCGAGCTTCTGGTTGGCTTCATTTTCCGGGAAATGATAAGGTGTCTTGTCGATGACATTATCCAGGAAACGCACGGAATACCGGGTCGTTGTCGCCAGATCTGCCCAGTCCACATCATGGTTCTCGGCGTCGTAGAACTTGGAGAGATTGACGGCAGACAGGTTGCACACGCCCCAGCCCGGCAGACCCTGTTCCCCGCAAGGATTAGTACATATAATCGGATTGAAATACCAGCTATTAGACATCTGATTATAATACTCCATGAAAACAACACCCGGCTCTGCTGATTTCCAGGCCGACTGGATAATCGTGTGCCAGACATCGCGTGCTCTGACCGTACGGTAAGGGATGACGCGGCGGTTATCCGCCTTCCATTTATCGAGATCACCGTCCCAGAGGGTGTCGTAATCCGGGTCAGTCGTATCGGGGAAGACCAGCTCCCAATCCAGATCCTCCTTCACAGCCTTCATGAAGCTATTACTCACACAGACCGACAGGTTGGCGTTCGTGACCTGGCCCATCGTCTGCTTCACGGTAATGAAGTCGAGCACATCCGGGTGCCAGTCGTTGATCATCAGCATCAGCGCGCCGCGGCGGCTGCCGCCTTGTTCAATCAGTCCGGTGGTATAGCTGAAGAGGCCGCCCCAGGAGACGGAGCCGCTGGAGGAGCCGTTCACCCCTCTGACGATCGCGCGGCGCGGGCGCAGCGAAGACAGATTGATGCCAACCCCGCCGCCGCGGGCCATAATCTCGGTCATCTCGGAGAGCGTCTGCATGATGCCGCCCCGGCTGTCTTTGGGAGAAGGAACGACATAACAGTTGAACAGCGTAAGCTCTTCACTTGCCCCAGCGCCTGCTGCAATCCGTCCGCCCGGAACCAGCTTCCAGTCATCCAGAATCGAGCGGAACCGGCTGGTCCACTCCTCCTGAAGCTCGGGTGTCTTCTCTACAGAGGCCATCGCAGCCGCAAGACGATCCCACATCTCCTCCGGCGTCTTCTCGATGTTCAGCGTCAGCTTCTCCACATCCGACTGCACCAGCTCGCCGCTGCGGGTTCGAACCGTAACGATCCGGCCCGTACGCTCCACAATCTCGCCAACCTCCTTGGTCGGGAACTTCGGATCGTCCTTGGTCAGGACAAGCACCACATCGCCTACCTTGGCATTATTGCTGTCTGCGTCCTTCCAGGCGTAACGGTCCAGGAATATTTTCTCGCTCAGACCCTCTAGACGCTTGTTGTGTTCCACTGTACTCAATACCAAAACCTCCCGGGGATGTAATAGTAGGTCACACTTCCGGCGGCAAGGCAGCCGTAGCCTGCTTGTCCGGCGGAAGCTCCTCTTGTCAATAACAAACAGCCGAAAAAATCCGCAAACCAAACAAAACTTCATGCTTTTGTAACAATATATGGTGTGCGTTAACTTTTAAACTATACCACATGTTGTGGATAGAGGTCTTTTTTGAAAAAGCAGCCCGGGGCAGGAATAACGGAAAAACAGGAAAAGAAAGGCTGATTTCCTCCCTCTTTCTCGCTTTTTTGCAGACTACGGAATTGAAAGTTTTCAGTGCTTAATCTCGCTGCCCGGAGAAAGACAGGTTATGAAATCTCTCTGAAACGAGCATACTACTGCTACGCATTTCGATATGAATCTGCGACGGAGGAGGCTGCAACATGACGCAATTATTCCGCAATTCCTTGCCCCAAGAGAAGGTAACTTCTGCGCCGCTGCTGCCTGTACCTCTATCTTTTGAGCGTAACTGGCTGCATGATCTGGAATCGAGACTGGATAAAGGCGGCCCGTGGGGCGACTGGCGGATGTCCCGACTGGCTGTACAGGGAGAGCAATCCGGCCTTGTGACAAGCTTCGATGAGCTGCAGTGTATGAAGCATCTGTCCGGGTTGTCCCCGCTCCCCCATCAGCTGGATACGGCGCATAAGGTGCTGTTTCAGATGTCGGGCCGGGCGATTCTCGCCGATGAAGTCGGCCTTGGCAAGACGATCGAAGCCGGGCTGGTGCTGAAGGAATATCTGGTGCGCGGGCTGGTGAGCAAGGTTCTGATTCTGGTTCCTGCCTCACTTGTCCTGCAATGGGTGCGGGAGCTGAATACGAAGTTCGGAATCTCTGCCGTAGCGCAAAAGAAAGCCTATTCCTGGGGCAATGACATTGTCGTCGCCTCGATGGATACCGCCAAGCGTGACCCGCATAAGGAAATGCTGCTGAGCCAGGAGTACGATATGCTGATTATCGACGAAGCCCATAAGCTGAAGAACAAGAAATCGACCAATTATCTGTTCGTACAGCAGCTCCGCAAAAAGTACTGCCTGCTGCTCACCGCCACCCCCGTGCAGAACGATCTCGGCGAGCTGTTCAACCTGATCACGCTGCTGAAGCCGGGCCAGCTTGGGAATCAGGGCGATTTTGCTACCAATTTCGTAGTGGATAAGCGCCAGCCCAAGAACGAGGTCCAGCTCAGGGGCGAGCTGTCCAAGGTCATGATCCGCAACCGCCGGGGCGAAGGCCCGGTGAATTTCACCAAGCGCAAGGTGCGCAATATCCCCCTCACTCTCTCCGCAGAGGAGAAGGCGCTGTATGACGGCGTGACCGCTTTTGTTAAGGACCAGTATCAGGAGGCGGGCGGCAATCTCAGCAGTATGCTCTCCCTGGTCACGCTTCAGCGTGAGGTGTGCAGCAGCCGGGATGCGGTGTTCGTTACGCTGGTGAATCTGATCAAGAAGCTTCCGGCCGATTCTCCGAAGCGCGAGCGGATGATGGGTCTGCTCCAGACCATCCGGACAGTCAAGACGAATACCAAGGCGGAGAAGACGATGGAGTTGATCCGCGGCATGAACGAGAAGGTTATCGTCTTTACGGAGTACCGCGCCACGCAGGAGTATCTGCTCCAGTATTTCCGTGACCATGGACTGCAATGTGTGACTTACTCCGGCGGGATGAACCGCGGCAAAAAGGACTGGATGATGGACCTCTTCCGCGGACGCGCCCAGGTGATGATTGCCACCGAAGCCGGCGGTGAAGGCATCAACCTGCAGTTCTGCCACCATATGATCAATTTCGATCTGCCCTGGAATCCAATGCGGGTCGAGCAGCGGATCGGCCGGGTCCACCGGCTGGGCCAGGAGAATGATGTGGTCATCTATAACCTCTCCACCGAGGGGACGATCGAAGAGCATATCCTCCACCTGCTGCATGAGAAAATCAATATGTTCGAGATGGTCATCGGCGGGCTGGATGTCATTCTGGAACGCTTCGAGAAGAAAGAGTCGCTGGAGAAAAGCCTCTACAAAATCGTCCTTGAAGCCCGCACGGACGAGGAGCTGCGCAGCAGTCTCGATGATATCGGCGATACCCTCAGCGAGCTGACCCATGCCGATCTGGATGATAGCGGGGTGCAAAGCTGATGCTGTCGCCTACGGAAGTACGCAAGCAGGTCATGGATTATCTGGAAGCGACCGAATGCACCATTCTTGAAGCCTCACCGCTGCATGTGACGGTGAAGCTCTCCCCGCGTGCGGACCGGATGCTGACGGACCGCCCTTATTACTGGGGCTTCGTGGAGCGCACCGGCGTAGATCCCGAGACCCTGTCCTTCAGCTTCGTCTTCGACCCGCAGAAGTACGATGAACTGGCCGCACAGGCTGCCACGCCTGCGGCCCGCTCGCGCGGCGGGGCAAGCCGCCCGGCAGGGGCGGCGGATACCGAAGCAAGCGCGGACCTTGGCGCGGCGCAGGGAGGAGCGGCGCTGCCGCCCGGGGTCTCGGCTGCGCCGGAGGACAGCATCCTCGCCCGGTACTTCGGCATCGTCCCGGCGTTGCCGCGCATTGGGCCGGGGATGATCCGCCGCGAGGATGTAACCTACGGCAGCAAGCGCCTGCGGCAGATCTGGTCGGCGGCGCGTGACGAAGGCCGGTGTCTCCAGCTGTTCGAGGACCCTGGCCTCAGGCAGCGGACCACCTTGTTCTCGGCCGCCTACGAGCCGTGGCTGGCGGTCTGCTATAAGGTCGAGATGACCTGTGACCTGAAGCGGGAGGAGCTGCATTTCATCGCGGTGTCGTTAACCTCAGGGCTGATCGTCCCGGACTTCGAGGCCCGGCTGGCAGGCAAGGAGCTGACACCCCGGCTGCCGGAGAACATTCATGTCCAGCCGTTCGAGCTGGGCATCACGGACGGAGCCGACCGGCTGGAGGGATATCTGACCTCGAAGCTGGCGCTGCTCGACTATACCTGGGCCGAAGAAGCCCGCGAGCGGCTGGAGCTGGAGCTTAGCATCGTGGATATCTATTACGCGGAGCTGCTCAAGGAGCAGGATGAGGAGAAGCGCCTGGCGATCCAGGAGCAGTACAACCGCCGCCGTCAGGAGACCTCCTGGCAGTATGAGCCGCAGATTGCAGTTTCTGCCGTAACGTATGGATTGTTTCATCTGCGCAGCACATAGAATGCGACCTTGTCCGCTAAAACCAGGCAAAAAAACAGCGAAACTCCCGCTGCCTGCCGCGACAGCAAGCAACAGCCTTTTCAGGGCTTGTCCCCTAGAATGAACAGTAAGAAGAAGCAGAGGCAAGCCAGGCTTGCGGCAAGGCGGCCGGGACAGCGCGCTCTGCGAATATCCTTGGGTACAGGAAAGGTGACCTATACTATGAACATCTCTATAAGGCAGAAGGGTTCATTCCGGCGGCGCGGCCGCCTGCTCCTCTGCCTGATTCTTGGATTGTCCCTGCTGGCTGCAAGCAGCGCTTCTCCCCAGGCGCTCGCATCACAAGCCGGCCGGACCACCGTGACAGAGGCTGTCACGCAAGAAGTTCTTCCGGTGCTTGAGATGAAGCGGATTCCGGCACCGGAAACGCTGCAGGCCTTCACCCGGCAGACGATCAGCCAGCTCTCGGCGGATGCTCCTTTTAAGGAATGGAAGAATGCCGGGACGGAGGTCTACCCGCTTGGCCCCGGAACGCGCAGCTGGCTGGTCAATGTGATGAACAGCGGCCAGCGGATCGGCTATCTCATTATCTCCGCTGCGGATCAGGGCGGCTATCTGCTTAGCGAATACGGAGCCGGAACCGATGGCCTCCCTTACAGTATGACTGAACTGCGCCAGTATCTGGTGCAGCAAGGACTGATACCCTCTAATCATTCAGGTACAATCGGGCTCACGGCGCTCTATGCTCCGCTGTTGCCGATCTGGAAGATCACCACGGAGAATAGAACACTGTATTTGAATGCTGCCGTCCTGGAGCTGCTGCCCTGGAGTCAGAGTCAGGCAGACAGCATACTGAATACCCCGTTGGATGGCGCGTCTGCGCTGTCCTCCGGCGTGGGTGAGGCCCGCGCTCCCCTGCCCGCTCTGCGGAGCGGCGGAGAGGATGACCCGTACGCCAATCTGCTGTGGCTGAATGCACCCGGGCTGAAGACGCTGAATGGAGCAAGTCTTGCTGCCTTGCTTCAGGAGCGGGGCAGCCTCGCTTTTCAGTCCCCGGGGCACAATGATACCCTGGGCGCCCCCTTCATGATTACCGGCAGCCAGAGCTGGCTGAAGCCAGCGGCTTCCCGCGACCAAGGGAGCACTGAAGCCGCAGTGGTCTACGCCGCCGCCGGTCCCGGGGGCATCCGCTACCTCCCGCTTAGCGCGCTTCAGAAGGCCGGAACCTTCCACAAGCCGCCGGTCCCGCTGACTGGTGGAACCACGCTGGGCTCCGCTCCTCTGCCCGGTTCAAGCCGGTAGACGGATAGATAATTGCTGCTGCATACTGAAACAGCCTTCCCAGGTGCCGTCTGTACGGCACCCTTGGGAAGGCTGTTTGCTTATACATCTTATTCCTCTCAACGCCCGTTTTCTCCGAATTCAGGTGCATTTATACACCTGATACTCACTCAGCGCCATCGCTTACCGCTGAAGCGCTATTCCTTACCGTCCCCGTCCCTGCGCCATTTGCTGCGCCAGACCGACCAGGCGAGCGGCAGCGTGCCGAACCACTTTTCCGCCCACGGCTGCTTCTCTGCCTTCCGCCGAGCATGGACAGCGCGCGGATTCTCGATGTAGACGACTACTTTTTCCGTAATGTATTTCACCAGATCATCTCTGCCGGATGCCATTTCGTACACCTCCCAAGTGAGTGCTTGGCGGGTTACCGCCCATTGACCTTATGCCTATAGTGTGCTCCATTCCTCTGATCTCTAAACCGGATTCCGAAGGTTCGTATAGGTTGGGCAGTTAAGGCACAATCTAACAAGACTACATCTGTATGAACTGAAGAATTACCGGTCATCGCCTGAGGCAAGTAGCTGCGAACCGTCATTAGGTACAAGAAGCTGTGATTATTCCGGCAGGGAGGTTATTCACTTGAGAAAATCAGAAGCATTGGAGCCCCACACCGCTACATCGTCCCATTGTTCAAAAAAGCAGCCCCGGCTGAAAACCGGGCGGCGTCTGCAGCGGATTATAGCAGCAGCCAGCGTCCTGCTCCTGCTTACGGCAGGAGATGCCGAAGCGATTCACGCGGCTGCGCCCCGCACCAATCCGCAGACAGTATATCCCGGACAGCGCCAGCATATGCTCGGCCATGACCAGCGGATCATTCTGATTGATGCCGGGCATGGGGGGATTGACGGCGGAACCTCCTACGGCAGCATTCTGGAGAAAGACATCACCCTCGCCATCTCGCGCCGCCTTTTTCTCCTGCTGCGTGCGGACGGCTTCGATACCATCCTGAACCGGACCGGCGATTATGCGCCTAGTGATGAGAACCTGTGGCTGCGCAGCAGATCCCGGCATCTGCGCGATCTGGCTCAGCGCAAGGAGCTGGCGGAGACCCTTCCGGCCAATGTCGTGGTCAGCATCCACATTAACTGGGCGAAGTCCCCGTCCAAGCATGGTCCGCTCGTCCTGTACCGCCAGGAGGGACGCAGCTTCCTGCTGGCCCGGACCATTCAGGATCAGCTCAACAAGCTCTACAGGATGAAGAATGATCCTGTTCAGGGTAAGCCCTTCTACCTGCTCAACAAAATAACCGCCACAACGGTGATCGTTGAGGCGGGATTTGTCAGCAGTCCGGCAGACCGTGAGAAGCTCTGTACACCGAAGGGCCAGGAAGAGATTGCCGAAGCTATTGCGAACGGAATCGCTGCCTATCTTATGGAAGTGTGAGCCGGGAATTCCATTTCCATTCCTCGCGGACCAGATCGGAGATGCCGACGAATTGCACCTTGTCCTTCATTCCGGCAATGCCGCTGAGGATGCCCGCTGCGGTCTCTTTGCCCTGGATACCGACATGCCCGATGGTGACGCAGAACTTCTGATTCAAGGCCCGCTCCTGCACCAGCTTCATCTGCTTCGCGACATGGCTTGCCGAATGCACATCATCCAGGAAAATGTGGTTCTCCACCGGCGGCATGCCCAGCTCCCGGGCCATCCGTCCCGCGACTGAACGGTAATTGGTATGGCTGTCTACGAAGAATAAACCGCGCTCCTTGCAGACCTCCAGCACAATACCCATGACCCGTTCATCACCGGTCACCTTGGAGCCCATATGATTATTGATGCCGATCGCGTAAGGCACATTATCGAGCGCAGCCTCTACCCGCCCCCGGACCTCGGCGTCATTCATGCTTGTCAGTACAGCGCCCGGTCCCAGCCATTCCGGCTTGCCTTGACGCGGCTCCATCGGCAGATGGACCAGCACATCGAAGCCCAGCTCATGAGCGCACCGGGCATCCTGCTCGCTGGAGCGCAGGAACGGCATGACTGCGACGGTGATTTTGACGGGCAGCTTGAACATTTCCTCAGTCCCGCGCATACTGTTGCCGAAATCATCGATAATAACCGCCACACGGCTGAGTGCCTGCTGCTGCTGATTCCCAGCTGTCCGATTGCCCGATGCACTGCCCCCTCTGCTATCCGCAGGTGCGGATGCTGAAGCTGCCTTGTCTGACGATGCATCAGACACTCCATGCGGTGGAATCAGCGCCGCCGTCATAATCACCGCTGCGGCCAAGGGATACAGCAGGACACGCTTCACTCTGTAATTGCTTGTATTCATAATGGAGTACCTCCTTCGTGATTCAACAATTGTTCTCATTGTTTGGCTCACGGAGGTTAAATATGTACGGAGCGCTTACGCAATTATTAACAATGGGATACGGAAGCGGCACGGATGGCCTGTCAGCATCTTATGCCATTCCTCCAGCTCCGCTTCCACTCCCAACCGGCTGCAAGTGATTCTCACACTTTAACTTTGGCCTTACTTCTTCTTGGCATTTGCTTGCGGTCTCCGGTCAGCTCGCAGGTCTGCGGGCCCAGATTTCCCTGCTCTATTTTGACATCAATAAAGTCTACAATCTGCTGCAATGAAGCAATCTGCTCCAGAATCTTCTGCCGGTGATCCAGAATCATCACTTGCAGCTCGGGATAGGCCGACAGGTCTGCATCCAGAGACAGATGAAGATAGGGCCGCATGTCGTCCAGCGACATCCCTGTTTTTTTGAGACAGGTGATCATCTGCATCATTTCCAGATCTGACTCGCTATAGATCCGGTGGCTGTTCTCCTTGCGCTTCGCCCGGGGCAGCAATCCGATCTTCTCGTAATACCTTATCGTATCCTCCGGCATTCCGGTCCGCTCTGCCGTTTCTTTAATCGAATACCCCTGCGCGAGATCCGCTTCCGCCAGACTCATAGAATCACTCCCTTTGATTGTTCTCATTCCTCTCTTCCATTGTATAACTTGGAGTCAGCTCCAAGTCAATGACACATTTTATCGCTTGACTTGGATTCGGCTCCAAGTTATAGAATGGACACCATTCACCCACTCATATCCAAAGGAGCAATCATAATGAACATAACACACTCCCCCCGCACAGCGCTGATTACCGGGGCAAATCATGGAATCGGGTTGGCCTTAACCCGCCGGATGCTGGACGAAGGCTGGGAGGTCATCGCGCTGATCCGCTCAGCCTTTGCTGAAGATGACCCCCTGATCCAAGAGGCGCTTGCCCGCAGACAGCTGCGGATCTATAAGGCAGACCTGAGCGACTTTACCCAGCTGCGGAGCGCAATGCAGAGCATTAACCAACATGAGACGCAGATTGATTTGCTGTTCAATAATGCCGGTGGCAGCTTCCCGGAGCTAACCTTCTCCAAGCAAGGGCGTGAGCTGCATTATGAGCTGCAGACGGTGGTTCCGTACATCATTACGATGGAGCTGAAGCCACTTCTGCTGAACGGCACGCTCCGCACGGTCATTAATACCTCCTCCAACGCCTTCATGATGAAGCCCGGCTTCGATCCGGCTTCTCTTGCGCACCCGGCCAAATTCCAGATGCTGACCGGCCCTTATGCCGACACCAAGCGCGCCTTATCGTTGTGGACGGAGGCGGTGGCACCGGTGCTTGAAGCCGAAGGCATCCTCATCCGAAGTGCCGATCCCGGAGGCAACAATACCCTCCGCAGCGGCAAAAAATCCGGAATTCCCCTGTGGCTAAAGCCCATTACGCGCCTGTTCTTTCCCGAGCCTACCCATGGGGCAGGCCTGCTGTATCAGGCGGCTCTGGGTGAACACAGCGGCAAGTCCGGTGTCTTTCTGACCAAGAATCAGGTAAAACCGCTGAAATTCACAGAGCACAGCAGCCGTATCCTGAAGGATGTCCGGGCCATTTATGAGCGGGAATTCCTTCAGACCGGCAGCGCCAATTAGCTGCGCCTGCTGCAGAGGCAGCATGTGATACAAGATCAAGCCACAGCTCCCGATATAGAGGGCTGTGGCTTGACGATGCGCTGCATCCGTTTTATTTTATGCCAAACGGCATTCCAATTCCAATTCTGTTCACAGCAGCTCCGCCATTCGTCCGAATTCCCGCAACAGCCGCAAATTCTCAATCACGATATGTGCCTTCCACCAGTTCTCACTAATAGCATACTCATGTTCATATTCTTCCCAGCTCCAGGTCAGCTCCCAGACACCTGCGGCATTTCGGGTCTCCAGCAGATAATCAAGCTCCTGGTGCAGCAGCCCGCCGAGTTCAGCGTACCCGGGACTATGCGGCGAATGGATGAACGCTGACGGTCGGCAGCCATACCCGCTCCAATTCCCCTCATCTCGGCTGATTAGCCGTGCGCTCTGTACCTTGAACGCTTCTTGCAGCTCCACATAAGGGAAGTGCTCCTGAAGACCGGCCCAGATGATGCAATGCAGCAACGTGTCCATGCATTTCAGCGGGTGCATCTCAATAGCAGAATCACGCAGGAAAAGCTCCGTCAACTCATGGGCAATCCCCAGTCCAGTGGCATACAGCCCGCTATCCCGGGGAGCAGCCTTCAGAATGAATCCGGCCAGAATAGCTGTCGGGTTATACATACTGTGGGAAGTACTGTCCGAGCTTGTATGCCACCAGGGGGCATGAGGATAATCATTATTGGAAGCTACGACATTCCTCCACGTGCGGCCATCCATATCCACACCGCTGTCCAGGTATTTCAGAATTCCCTGTACCAGCGGATGCCCGTTATCTGCAAATTCCAGCTCCAGCAGCCGCTCGACCGCCGTAGCGGTCTGGATAGGCGTGGAATTCGGATTCCACGCGTCCGCTTCCAGCGCATGGCCGAAGCCGCCATCCTCATTCTGGTATGCGGACAGCGCTTCCAATACCGGCGCAGCCCCGCCGCCCTCAAAATGAAATTTCCACCGCGCCAGGTCCAGCGGACGGGCATTGCGGTACATCCAGCGTCTAATTCCCTCGTAATCCTCAAGCAGCAGCTTCATATACACTCTCCTTATATTCTTTTATTGTTATCTTTCCTACTATTCTAAGAGTTTTCCAGTATAATACAAGTAAATTCCCCGCTTGAATTTTCACTGCCCAAAATCCAACTAATCCCGGTATGTTACAATAAAAGCTACCCCGGCGGACTAATCGATATTTTGACGGGGTATACATATATTAGACGATGGGGCTGCCTTCGCAGCCTATCCGGGAATTCATGAAGGAGGGTCTTATGAACAGCACTTCCGGCAGTAGAAGAGGCATTTTCAATTTCTTCAAGCAGCTTTGGGTTAAAATCAGTGCCGATGATGTCCAGGGCATCGCTGCACAGCTGACCTATTATTTAATCCTGTCCCTGTTTCCTTTTCTGATCTTCATCATGACCCTGATCGGGTATGCGAATATCTCCCTGGAGAATAATATCCATCAACTGGAGCAGATCATGCCCGCCGAGGCCATCTCGATCATCGAAGAGATTCTGCAGGATGTATCCGCCGGGCGCAGCCAGACCTTACTATCCTTCGGGATGCTGGCTACACTGTGGGCTGCCTCCAAAGGGATCAACGCCGTCATCAAGGGGCTGAACCGGGCCTATGAGATCGACGAGAGCCGGGTCTTCTGGAAAATCCGGGGGATCGCCCTGCTCGCTACCTTGACGATCGGGTTCGTGGTGCTGCTCAGCATTCTGCTGCTCGTCCTCGGGAGCTGGCTCAAGACACAGGTCTTCCTGCTGGTTGATCTTCCCTATGGATTCCAGAAGCTGTGGGACCTGCTCCAATACGCAATTCCGCTGCTCGTGATGTTCATCGTCTTCACCCTGCTGTACTGGATCGCTCCCAGCCGGAGACTCATGCTGCGGGAGGTCATGCCCGGTGCGCTGTTCACCACCATCGGCTGGATCACGACCTCGATCCTGTTCTCCGTATACGTCAATCAATTCAGTGATTTCTCCAAAACCTACGGCAGTCTCGGAGGCGTGACGGTACTGCTCATCTGGCTCTATATCAGCTCATTCATTATCTTGGCCGGAGGCGAGATCAATGCCGTGCTGCTGAACCGCAAGGTGAAGAGTATGCCCCTCAGCGCCATCAAAGGACAGAAGCTCCCATGAACCCTGCTCTGATTGACGCCATTACCAAAAGCCCGCTCCGCACCTCCTTCTATCATTTCACCCGGGCGGTGAACCTGCCCGCCATGGCTTCCCTTGACGCCATATGCTCCTCTGCGGTGCTCAGTCCCGCACATACTGCCGGAGACCGGCGGACTGCTGCGCACCGGGTAAGCTTCGCCGGGCAAGCCGCGATGCTGAATGCCCATCTGCGCATTGTGCCTGAAGCGATGGCTCCGGGGACAACGGCGGAGGAATTCCGCCGCTGCCTGGACCGCCATGTATTTCTGTGGCCGACCTGGCGCGATTGCCTGGCAATGGCTGCGATGTATTCGCGCAGAGAACCGGGCGAGGTCTTCGCTGTGCTTAAGCTGGAGGCCCGCAGCGTCCTGGCTGGTCACTACGATCAAGTCAGGCTCTCCAAATATGATTCCGGCAGCTCTCCAAGGTTCCCGCACCGCATGTCTTACCGCAAAAGCTGCGCCATGCTGCTGCCCCTTACCGAATTCATGTCCTCTGCCGGACAAGCTATACCCGTCAAGCCGTCCGAGATCAAGGAGGTGCTGATTGAGGGCAAGCTCGCCCCTCTCAGCCAGCATTTACAGGCCGTCTACTGTTCACAGCCCCAGCTTGTGCCTGAGATCTGGCAGCCATTGTGCCAGCCTCTACTTCTTTCACCAAGCTAGTTCCGCTGCCCCTTAGCCTCCTCACAGAGGTTGAATTATATGTCGCAACGTGATATAGTCACACCATGACATAGTCACAGCATGACATATTTTCTTAGCCATGACTTGGCACAATGAACTGACGAAGCAGGTGAACGCGGTGTCCGCAGCGCACAAGGTTATGAAAAAGTACGTCCCCATGACCGAGACGGCCTTCTATATTCTGTTGTCCTTAACCAGACCCCGCCACGGCTATGGAATCATCAAGCATGTGGAGGAGCTGTCGGAGGGACGGCTCCGGCTGGGCTCGGGAACGGTCTATGGAACCTTGACCAAGATGAATAAGGATGGACTGATTACGGTATTTGCCGATGAAGAGAGAAAGACGGTGTACGAGGTGTCTGAACTGGGGAAGGAAGTCATGCGCGCAGAAATCGGCAGATTAAAGGAACTTCACCGCAATGCCGCCGCCAGTGAGGAGGAATTTCAATGAAAACTGTATTTCGGCCCTTTTGGAGCTATGATCTTCCGGGGACAGAAGCTTGGTTAACCGATATGGCCAGCCGGGGATGGCTGCTGGAGGAATGGAGCTTACTGCTGCGGCGCTTCACTTTCCGGCAGGCTGAGCCCGTCTTGCTAACTTATCAGATTGCTTACCAGCCAGCCAGTCAAGCCTCCATATCTTCCTATCTTGCCTCAGAGGGATGGAGCAAGCCATTGCAGCAAGGAAAGTGGAATCTCTACGCGAATGACCGGCTGCCATCACAGATTAGCGCTTATCCTTCCCGCACAGAGGTTCTGAGGCGAAACCGCATCCTATCCTATCTATTCACGGGAATCCTGGTGTACCTGCTGCTTATTGCCCTTATTCCACTGCTTGTACTAGGACTCACCTTCAATCAGGGGGCTCCAGTGCGCATTCAGCCAAGTCCCATGTGGGCAATTACCTGGACAGCCGCAGCCTTGGCCCTGGCCCTGCTTGTCCTTGCAATCTACTCTTTGGTGAAGCTCCGGGCGGCCAGTAAGGTATTTCTCCCGGATCATCAGGACATGGAGAAGCCTCCCGGACCGCCGCGGCCTGCGGGTACTACCAGGGTGCGGATGAAGTTAGGCTGGATGTATGCCCCCGACCGGCTGGAGCAATGGCTGGAGGATAAGGAGCAGCAGGGATGGAATCTCTATAAAGTAGGCTTCGGAGGATCGCTGTTCCACTTCAGCAAGGGCAGTCCCCGCCGCATGAAATATCACGCCGACTATCAGGTCGTTGCGGGTGAAGGCTATTTCGAGCTGCATCAGGAGGCTGGCTGGACGAGGCTCTACAGCTCACCGCTCTCTTTGCAGAAATGGACCCTATGGAGCCGGGAGAATCCGGAGCAGGCCGAACACGCCGAGCTGTACAGTGATCCGTTCCACCGCCTGAAGCATGCACGTAAAATCGCCATCAGCTATACCCTGCTGTTCCTGCCCATGATTCTGCTCTACAGCCTGAATGTGACGGCTTTCATTGATAATATGAGCCGGGAAGGAATCACCGCTTCCCGGGCATTGAATACATCTATTATGCTCTTCTGCATTCTGCTCTTCGGCTCATTAGCGGGCAGAACCTGGCTGTATTACCGGCGGCTCAAGAAGCTATAGGGATGGCTGCATCATGCCTGCACACGTAGGGACGACTTAGAGATAACGCAACAAAAGGCGTATACCGGAAGTTCTCCATGCGGAGAAGACTTTCAGTATACGCCTTTACATTCTAACCGGCCGGTCTATGGTTCAGAAGAATTGCGGGTATTGCTTCGACATGCTCTGTACCCGGTCCAGGAGTGTATTGGAATGCTCCATCACTACCTTGCGCATCCCTTCCACATCCCGCTTACGGGTAGCCGCAACCATCTTCACATGTTTATCGATATCGGATGGCTGGACCCCCTCCATCTTGCCGTAGAGCAGACGGATACGGTTGTAATGGGAGGCCACCTCTTCAATGGTGAACCAGGATAACTCCTCCCCGGCCGTCTGGAAGATCAGCTGATGGAAGCGGTTGTCCTTGAAGTAGAATTCTCTGAAATATTTCTTATCCATGTATTTCTTCTGCTTGTTGATCAGCTCTTGCATCGTATCTGCGACCAATTCACTGCATTTGCGGATGAATTCATCGATTACCGCGGATTCCAGGGATGTCCGGATGAACCATTCCTCGCGGACTCTTTGCAGATCAATCTTGGAGACTACGGTTTTGCGCTGAGGATATATTTCCACCAGTCCTGACTGTTGAAGGCGGACTACTGCTTCCCGTACCGGCGTGCGGCTGACGCCATAGCGTTCAGAGAGCTTCTGCACACTGACATCCATTCCCGGCTCGAGCGTCATATTCATGATGTCGTCTTTTATTTTATTGTAAGTTACATCATTCAGTGAATTACTGTTATTCATAATCTTCAACGTCTTCCTACACCTTCCCTGAACTCACTCCTAGTACATCACGGTATATTGTCTCCGCACTGGCTGAGTCGTAGCTGTAATACAACAGAACATCCAGAATAAACGGCGAGTAACGCAGTCTGTTCAGCTCCTGTGTAAAAGCCATGGCTCCAACTTCACTTAAGGTACGTATTGTAGAATAATTCTTCAGACCCAGCAGCTTCCATAACAGAATGCGCTCGGTTCGGGTGTATATCTCCTGTGCATACCGGTCTTCTACAAAATGATAAATTTCGTGGCCAAGGATAGTATTCATTATACCAGCTTGAGGAAAAAGTTCAACTAGCCCCGGCGCCTCCTCCCGCACCCGCTCCGCCGCTCTGCGTACGGGTTCTTCCATAATCTCCACCTTGTCCGGAGGGGTATAACAGGCGAACAGCACACGCTTGCCGGTCATGAGCCCGCGCTGGAATTCAAGCTTCAGCTTCAGCTTCTGTGCAAGCAGCCTAACATCGCTGGTACCATATTCGCGGACTATCCGCTGTGCGTATTCTATGCCGCAGGCTTGGGCCCGCTCCAGCATCTCCCGCTTCATCTCCGGCAGAAGGCGCCGGTTCAGAATATCCCGGGAGAAGGCGTACATTCCCCAAGCCTCGTCATCCACCTGCAGCAAATGATTCATCATTTCTCCTAGCTTCATCTGCACCTGCATGCAGCCTCCTGTCTATACTCTCTTCCGCGCGGCGGTTAGCTTTGCTTAATATTGGCCGCTACAACAACAACCTCCGTGTCCGGCTCGAACGTGGAGATCTCAATATCCATCAGCAGCTCCAGCTGCTCGAAGTCCGATGCGGTAAAGTCCATGACGCGCGCGCCGATACACAGGTAAAAGTCAGGCCTTGCAATCAGCTCCGTCTGATACACGGCCATTGCCTCCCACAACTGCTTAATCGCGCCGAGATAGTCACCCGCAGTGGTCTTAAGTGCCATGGCCCGGCCTCTCTGCACTTTGATGAAGCCTTTGGTATCCAGGATGCGGACCGCTCCGGCTTCACCAGCCTTATCCATCTTTTCACCGAAAATACTGACATACCGGGTCTTCTCCAGCAGCCGGGTCTTCTCCAGCGGGATACGCATATCCTTCGCCGCCAGCTCCCGCAGCTCCGCCTCATCACATTCCTTCAGCAGCTCGGTCGTCTTCACCTCTGTAGAACCCGTAGCAATGGCTGTTACTTTGGAGGTCTGCGGGTCAATATCAATATGAATCTCAATGCTCTCCGGTGTCGCTCCGCTCTGGATGGCTTTGTTCAAGGCTTCCATCTTGAGGGCGGCAATCACTTCCTTGGACGGAGACGGAATAATCCGCTCTACAACGTCCCGGACCATCGACAGGGCAACCCCTATCGAAGAGATCACCTCTGCATTCTCCGGGATGCTGTATTTGAGGCCCATTTTCTCCGAAAAATAGACAATCAGCGAAGCCGCGCCGCCGCCGACGCCCACCAGGGAGATCTGGTCCTTCTCCAGCTTGTATTTCTCCGCCAGCGCCAGAATAATGGGCTCAATCTTCGCATACGCCTTCTCCATAATCTGCTTGGCGATATCCTCTACCGTCGTTCCGCAGTAATCCGCCAGCGCCTGCATCGCCCTTCTGGCCGCTTCCACATTCCCGTAGGAGAAATGCTCCGGCTTCACCAGTCCCAGCACATTCGCCGCGCAGGAGTTCGTAATCGTCACCCTTTCCCCGTTCTCCAGCCGGATAGCCACATAATCATCAGGATCACCCGGCTTCGGCGAGAAGAATTCGACCTGCGCTCCCTTGATTTTGGCCGGGTCGGTGAATACCGAATAATCCAGCCCGCCGATATGCGCCGATCTCGGTCCGACATCGACCACCCCGCTCTTGTTCGCCCGGATCATGGACCCGCCGGCCACGCCGAGCACCCGTACATCCAGTGAATTGACATAGGTCGGATGACCGCCGACGATGGAATAGTCGATGGCCGGGCGGCCGTTTTTGATGACACCGATATTGGTAGTCGTCCCGCCAACCTCGAAATACACTCCGTTCGAGGCTCTCAGGTACATCAGCGATCCCATGACCGAAGCCGCCGGACCCGACAGCATCGTAAGCACAGGCCGTTTCTTCATCTCACTGATCTCCATGACGCCGCCGTCGCCTCTCATAATCATCAGCGGAACATGGACCCCGGCCCCGCGCACAGAGTTCTCAGTGGAATTGGCGGTATCCAGCATCTTCGGCAGAATGCTTGCATTAATCGCCGCCGTCCGCGTTCTGCGGGTCAGCCCATACAATTTCGTGATGTCGGAGGCCATCGTAGTCGGCATGCCTTTTTTCTCCGCTTCGATATAGACCAGTTCCTCCGGCCGCCCGTTATCTACGCCAAAAGCCATCGACGGCACAATCACCTGTGCCCCCTGCTGCTTCAGTTCATCGATGACCGCCTGCACGGAGGCTTCGGACATTTTACGCACATTAAGGAAGCTATTGTAGATCTTGATCTCCTTGCCGTTGCCCAGATCAATATTCTGAAGCTTGGTCTGACGCTTGGCGAGCCACCCCTCCAGACCGCCCTTCGCCAGGCCAATAATGCCCACCTGGGCAATATCGCCCTCGATCAGTGCATTGGTAGCCTGCGTGGTACTATGGGCCACGAACACTACATCCTCCGGCCGGATGTTATTCTCCTCCAGACAATTCTGGAAGCATTTCACCACACCTGCGGCTACGCCTGTCGCATGATCATGCGTAGTCTTAACGGACGATTTCCCGATAATCTCATGTGTCGCATTGTCAATCGCAACTGCCTTGGTATGTGTTCCCCCTACATCGATTCCCATTCTAACCATTGTACTCATATGATTTCTCCGTTTCTCTTCATTAATAGTGGACTACACCAGATTGCCGTACATGAAGAATACGATCGTACACAGGATAATCCCGATGATCCAGCCCGTAGGAATCGACATCTTCATGTATTCCTTGGCCGGAACCTTCGTATAACCGAAGCCCCAGGCCACCCAGGACTGTGTAACGTCCAAATGCTGCGGTGCGACTGTCGTAATGGCGAACAGCGGATAGAGGAATTGTACCGGCCAGGCTGCGGTTGCCACCACGACGGCCAGAATGGCCGAACCGGAGCCGACGAGGTTCATCGGGCCGCGGAAGAAGCCGAGCGGTGTCAGGATAGCGAATACGATACATAAGAGTAACGCGGTCTGGGGCATTGCGCCGTCCAGCAGGGTTTTGAAATAAGGGGAAGCATAAGTCGCTGCATTATTGAACATCGACAGGGTGAGCAGGAACCCGATCATGGGGGCTACATCGATGGCTCCGTCCGAGAACTGCTTCGACAGCATTCTGCAAACGCTTGCAAAACCACCCTTCAGCTTGCCGCAGGTCAGCAGGGCGAACAATGCAGCGAAGATAAATCCGAATATGATTGGAACCTTGAGCACCACCACACCGATGACCGGCAGGATGATCGAGATCCAGGAGATGGCAGGCGCATCTACCGTAGCTCCGCTATCCGGTGTTGCCGCCCAGGCCCGTGACAGCTTCCGGTTCATCATCACATTAGATACAACCAGAACCACAATCAGAGACACAGCCATCGCAATCATGCCGAATTTGAAATATGTATTATAGTCGTAGCTGGCATAACTTTCATTGGCTGTTGCAAAAATCGCCTGATATTGCTTAAAGTTCACAATGTTCCCGAAGATCCCCGCCATAATCGAGCCCATGAAGGAGAATAAGGCAATCGGTGAAGGAATCCCGAGCGACAGCATGATCGGCAGCACGATGACAGCAATGGAGATTACCGGGCCGATACCGGTCATGGAGGTGAAGATTACAGCGGTAACGATACATAGCAGAGACATGGTAATTCTCGGTTTGTCTCCTCCAAGCTCTACGACCTTACGGATTAGCGTAGCGGCAATCCCCGTGTCGATCAGGACTCTGCCGAAGAAGGCGCCGAAGAAAATATTAACCAGGATCGCCTTCCCGTAGTTCTCAGGCCCCGTCTGGAACACGTTCGTCAGGACGTCAATGAACGTCTTGCCCTCCATCACAGAGGTAGGATGGATGCTGTTTCCGATCAAGGCAATCGAGGTCCACAGCACCGACATGACGAAGAAGCCGACCATGAGGTTATACCCCTTGACGCAATACCACACCAATCCGAAAAAAGATAAAACCATAATGAAACCGATTACAACATTAGCCACATCCACAAAAATACCTCCTGAAGTAGGATCAATGAGTTAACATGCTAACATGCTATTCATACGTACTGACATGTTAGTTTGCCACGTGAAAATATTAACATGCTACTTCATTAGGCGTCAATACTCTTCTGCACGTTATTTCAGGCTGTTTTTGAAGCGGGATACAAAGCAAAAACAGAGGCTGCAGATGTGATCCATCCTGTGCCTCTGTTCTTTTCCATACTCTTCACTTGTTCTGGTTAATCACCTTGTCGCGATACTTCTGAAATTGCTCCCAGGATTGCTCCGCTGCTTCAGGCTGCTCAAAGTCGATATAGCCGGTATCCGATGTGTCCAGGGCATAAGCCTCCAGTGTCTCGCAGATAAGGCGGAGGGTATTCATTACTTCTCCCCCGCCCCGCACATGCAGCATGATGGAATCCACGAGCTCCTCATCGCCAGTGTTGAACTCGATCGAAAACCCCTCGCCCTCAAGGATGCCCCATGCCTTATCGTGGTAATCCAGCTGCGGAATGGCACGGGTCAGCTTCGCAATGATATCGTCACGTTGCCCCAGGGGAGGCACTGGGGGCTGCTCCTCCTCCGGCGCTTCAAAATCATACTTCACTTTCATGATAAGAACATCCCAGCTCATCGTTGCTCACTCCTTGGTTAAGATTGAGGCAGAATTAGTTGTACCGCTTTGACTTAAAAATTTCCTCAGATCATTTTCCAGCTGCACAACCTCCTGGTTCGCAGCCTTCGCATAATCCGGACGCATCATATCCTTAACCATATTTGTGCGCAGCCACGCAAGGAAGAGGGCATCCAGCATGAAGCTTGGGAGTTTAGGGACCCATTTAAAGATTGGCGGATCAATGGGAACACCGGCTTTCTCAATTTCCCTCAGGTAGGCTTTTAAAGTAACTGTGATTTTACGTGCCGTCTTTCGGGTTCCAGGCGTTATGGGGTCAATTACCTGAGTCCCGGAATACAAGCCGCCCAGCAGAGCAATGTCTGATACAGAATGTGTAATTAGATACGCCTTCATATCCTTTTTTATCACGTAAGGAAGCTTTGCTGCTTGGAATATTCTTACGAGACCTTCGATCCGCTGCGTCACTGTGCCATTCATTTCTCCAAATGCGGTAGCCACTAAAAACTTGGGCATGAACCGGGCATACAGGACTCCATCCTTAATCTGTCCGCCGAAGCCCGGAAAAGCCGGTAAAAGTCTATCCCCCACAATCCCCCGCCACGAAGAAAATCCAATCGAGCTATTGGTCATCGTAACTATATTTTGGCTTTGATTATCTTTTAGCGCGAGCAATGCGGATTCGGCCCGGTCATAACGAACGGTAACGAAAATAAAATCGTATATATCATCATTTTCGAGTGTATCCATGACCTTCACCGGAATCGATCTGACTGTACCTTTGTCATTATATTGCAGGCCTTTTTCTTGTAAAAGTCTGAATCTGTCCGAACGTGCAAACAGACTAACATCATATCCTGCTTCCATAAACTTCATTGCGTAAATACTCCCGATGACACCTGCACCAAAAATTAAAATTCTGTCTGGTTTTACTGACATATAACCACCCCGCCGATTCATATTTCCTTTTGATCATCCAACAACATGTTGTATGATGTGATCATAAAGCTTTAGGATTCCTTGATCAATCATCAGATTTTCAATATCTGTCGGATGATATTCTACACGCAAGCAGGAGGGAAACATGAACAAGCAGCCCCAAATTACGGAGAAAACAAGACAAAGGTTCATAGAAGTTTTTTGTGAGCTCTACAGCCAAAAGCCGGTTGAGAAAATTTCCATTCAGGAAATCGCCAACCGGTCAGGGTATAACCGCAGCACCTTTTACCAATACTTTACAGACATTTACGAATTGCTGGACACTGTTGAAAATAACTTGCTCCATGACATCAAAACAGAACTAGCCAGTAAAGAGCCGTCCATGCATTCGGTTCAGGATGCGCTCTCTTGTATGGACAAAAAAGAACATCTCCTGGCGCTCCATGCCCTTCTGGGCGATTATGGAAGCCCCCGTTTCTTGGCACGCCTAAAAAGAGACATCCCCATGGAGCAATTCCTGAACCTCCCGCACAACCATTCCTTAACGCCGTACTTCATTGACTTCTATCTGACATCTGCTCTTTCTTTATTTCGCCTTTGGCTACAGCGTGAAAAGGATATACCGCCTGAAGAATTTATCCAGTTAGTGGAGAATTTATATTCAAGAGGAATTACGACTTATACTCAAGAATGAGGATACCTCACCAGCGAAGCCGGAAGGAAAATAAACACAACAAAGGCCCGTCCATTCCCACTAGGGTAAATGAACGGGTCTTCTGTAATCTGCGATGCGGTCAAGAGGACTCGAACCTCCACGATATTGCTATCACTGGCACCTGAAGCCAGCGCGTCTGCCAATTCCGCCATGACCGCATATTCAGTTGACTTGCTTACGCAGTCACAAGATAGATCTTACCATGCCAGAATTATGGAGTCAAGTTTATTTTATTGTAAATTGCTATCCATAAATTGCAAGTAAAATCTTGCTTTTATTTGCGGGTTCGGTGTATAATGAGAACAAAGGTTCGCATACTATAAATGAGGTGATTTATAATGGCGATTACCAAGAGACACCCCCTAACTACACCAACCATCCCTGAGAATATAACCAAAGATGAATTGTCCCTGGTCAGAAGCTATCTGCTGCTAACGTTTATTCATAAAGTATTTGAACGGGACTGCCGTGCCATCGGCAAGAGCGGTCTGTTCAAGACACCCCAGCTCTACATGGAGCTGGTATCCAGCGCTACCAAGAAGACATCCCTGATGCTGCAGGAGGTTACCCGCGAACTTACCGTGAGCCAGCTCAAGATCAGTACCGTGCGCCAGGATCAGCGCGGAGTTACCGCCGAGTATAACTGCCGGGGCTATGTTGGCGAGATCCATATTCTATGGCCCGGCTTCCGCAATGAGATGATGCAGCGCATGCGCGCCTATCTCGGACTGGGTGCAGAGCTTGCCTCCGTCCTTCCCCGGGAGGAACGGGCCGAACAGTTAGCCATGTCCATCTAAGCCGCCCTTGTGGTGGATTGTACTGCTGACATGAAGAGCCTCGTCCTTTTATGGACGAGGCTCTTGGTGCGGGCAGATTAATATATGATACGTTGATGGGGAGCGGCTTGATTAGACTTTGTTGTCTGGAGTACAGCCGGCATACATGTGGTCCAGCTACCTTCGCGCGAGCCAATGTAATCGGTTTTTCGATTACATTTGGTCCAAGCGGCACCCCTGCCCCTTCCTGACGTTCACCGGTTCGACGCCTGAGCGAACTTATTTCACAACCTTCTCCAGCTGCTTCGACCCTGCCTCCGGGAACAGCTTGGCCGTATGCTCTACGATCCGCTCCTTGGATGCTTCAGGCTGAACACTGTACTGCGAAGTCACCCATTCTGCTCCGAATACATGCTCGCTCACGGCATAACGCCCGATACCCCAGCCGTAGGGACGGCCGTGCTTGTCCAGCTTATACTCGAATTTGCTGGCTGTAATGTAGGTCTGCATCTGGAGCAGCGTCATGGCTGTGTCGAAGCCTTTGGCGCCCTTGACCGCGAAGCCAGCCAGCCCTTTAAGGTCACTCGAGAGCAGCCCCGCCTCATGCTCCAGCAGCACATCCATGATTCGTTTGCTGGCCATAGAGGCCAGTCCATCATCATATCTGGCATCGAAATCATAACCGTCCCGGCGGTAATTGGCGAAGTCCGGATACCATTCTCTGCTAATGAATCCGGCCTTCTTGTTAAAAAGCTTCGCATAAGCAATCTCGCCCCCGGCCGCAATCTCCTCGCGCCATTCCCAGGGCCCGATCACATCCTTCACGAACCAGTAGCCCGCAGGCGTGCATTCCTCCAGAGAGAAGCCTGCGATCTCACAGCGGAACAAGGGCAGGTAACCGATCTCCCGCACCAGTGCGGCCAGTTCCCCGGCATTCTTAATGACCGGCAGCTTCATGATTGCCCTCCAGGGTGATAGGTCCAGCCTTCGTCCCCATGGTAGATCATCTGCTTACTCATCCCGCCGTCTATCGTAATATCATCGCCCGTAATGAACCCCGCAGCCTCGCTGCACAGGAACAGTACCATGGCCGCGATATCCGCCGGAGTTCCGACCCGTCCCGCAGGATGCTGCAGCCGGTCCGGCTCTGTGTGAACCGGCTCCGCCGATTCCCCTGTTCCATGGTACGCTGTGGTATCAATCCAGCCCGGGCTGATGGCATTAACCCGTACCTTGCCGGCCAGACTTACACTAAGCGCGCGGGTCAATGCGCCGATCCCGCCTTTGGCGGCAGTATAGCTCTCGGTATCCGGCTGCGACATCCGCTCCCGGCTGGAGGAGATATTCACAATCGAGGCACCTTCGGCAAAATGCGGCTTAAGCCGCAGCGTCAGATAATAAGGCGCCGTCACTCCGATCCGCTGCACATACTCGAAATCCTCATAGCTGCATTCTGATTGCAGCCCTTTACGGCTGATGCAGGCATTGTTAATCAGATAATCCACTTGCCCGTAACGGCTGATCACCTGTGCGGTGAAATCATCCAGCACCGGCTGCTGCGCAATATCGCCCGGATAGAAGAACAGGCGCTCTGTCCCATACCGCTCCTCCAGCCGGCGTCCGGCAGCAAGATCCGTATCCAGGCAGGCAACCACTGCCCCGGCCTTAAGTAATTCCTCAGTCAGGCAGCGCCCGATTCCGTTTGCGCCGCCAGTGACGATCGCAATTTTATTATGATGACTCATCGTGGCCTCCGTTCTCCGCTCATTCTGAGGTATAGGCTTCCGGTCTGGGCTCGCTCACCGGCTGATACAAGTATCTCCGGTCCAGCTTCACCACATGCTTGTTCGGACGCCGGATCATCACCTGGGTCTCGTCCCAGGCCAGCACGATCCCTCTGATATCATTGCTCGCCAGCCCATCGCGCACGACTCTTACCCGCTCACCGGAAATCCGGTAGGCATCCAGTTGTTCATCGCTGATCATAGTATTCTTGCTCCCCTCTCTGTGCTTAGCTTGTCCAATCTGACCCTGAATCTCATCATGAAAAAGACCCAAATGAGAATCATCCGGGTCTAGTTACGTTTCAATCAATCTGTATGTCTTATGAAGTTCCTATATCAGCGCTTCATTCTTCTCGAACCAGAAGTCAAGAACTTTAGCGGACATCACACGTTGTTCCAGATATTCGACCTGATGCTCTGTGAACGTCTGTCTCCAGCCATACGACAGCTCTTCACATAAACTTGTGATTGTCAAAAGCTCCGACCAAGCAACATAACGTTTGTACCAGAAAAACTGAGGATGTTCGATCATATAGGGATACAAATCGTCGAACTCCGTGTGTTTGCAATCCAGCGCACGCTCGAAGTGATCCTTAGCCTCGGTTAGTTTATCTATAAAAAATTGCTCTGTCACCGGTTCATTCCCCATTGTGACGCCTCCTCTCTCATGTCTAATTTTTATTATAAAGGAAAACTTATAGGGTGAAAAGCAGATGTTTCAAAATTAGGCAATGTTCCTGTTAATATCGCTCCAATCTTAGCCAAAAACAATGGTTCCCTCACTAAGAGAAGTAATATTAACAAGGGATTCCAGGCGGATTCCCTGTTCCCGGATGGTGCGGGCGCCGGCCTGGAAGCTTTTTTCAACCACTACGCCAAGACCCACCAGTTCAGCGCCGGAGCGCTGGATAATCTTGATCAGGCCGCGTGCCGCATCGCCGTTGGCGATAATATCATCGATGAAGAGGACTTTGTCATCCGCCGAGATGAACTCACGGGACAGCATGATGTCCGTAACAATCCCTTTGGTAAAAGAGGGCACCCGTTCGCAGAGAGCGTCGGGATCAGCCAGCAGCGTTTTTTTGCGGCGGGCAAATACCAGCGGTACCTTCATCTCATAAGCGGTGGCAAATGCCACGGCAATCCCCGAGGATTCCACGGTCACTACGCGTGTAACTCCAGCCTCAGCAAATCTGCGGGCAAATTCCCGTCCCATTTCCATCGTCAGCATCGGATCAACCTGGTGGTTGAGCAGCCCGTCCAGCTTCAGCACCTGATCCGAGACGACAACCCCTTCCTCCAATATCCGCTGTTTCAATAATTCCATAATTGCAAACCTCCATTACCTTTTATAAAAATATAAGAATTTATTTATTGCAGACGTTCCACCGAAATCGCACCTGTTCCTCTAGGCAGAAGTCATGTCCATCTGTTCCTCATCATAACCTGTACTATGCGGACTACACAAGGCTATATCCTTGCAGGCCCCGCGATTGTAAACTTCGCAGCATTCATAAGGAGGCTAAGCATGAAGTCACATGTCCGCACATTACAGATCGCTTTCACTTATATCGGCACCGTGGTCGGCGCCGGATTCGCTACCGGCCAGGAGATCCTCCGTTTCTTCACCAGGTACGGCCACTGGGCGCTGCTGACGATTCTGTTCTCCGCCGTTATCTTTATTTGGCTGGGCACCAAAATGATGATCATCGCCCGCAGAATCGCTGCGGACTCGTATGAGGATTTCAATCGCCACCTGTTCGGCCCTAAGGCCGGAACCAGCATCAGCCTGTTCACCATGATTATTCTGATCGGAGTAAACAGCATCATGCTGGCAGGCGCCGGAGCGATCTTCAAGGAGCATCTCGGCCTTCCCTATCAGGCAGGGCTGCTGCTGACGATTCTGGGCTCTTATTTTCTGCTGAAGCGCGGCATTTCCGGCATCTTGCAGATTAACAGTCTGGTCGTCCCCCTGATGCTTACCCTGTCGCTCATTCTTGTCTGTAATACGCTCGGCGTTCCGGGAGCCGAACGGTTCCTCTTCCTGCCGACAGATCACAGCGGCATTAATGCCTGGATCTCTCCGCTCCTCTATACCTCGTTCAACCTGGGCATGGCCCAGGCCGTGCTGGTTCCGCTGGCCCGTCATACGGATGACGAACGTGCGCTGGTACGCGGCGGTATTCTCGGCGGAGCGGGCATCGGGTTCATGCTGCTGGCGGCCCATTTTGCCATGAGCTCGCAAATGCCGGGCATCCTGCAGTTCGAGATTCCGATGGGAAGTATCGCCATCCGGCTGGGTCCGGTGGTCCAGATGATTTTTCTGCTGCTGATCTTCATGGAGATCTTCAGCACCTTCGTAGCCGGAATCTACGGGGTAAGCGTACAGCTCCAGCAGCGGCTCCCGGTCGCCCCTGCGCTTGTCGCCCCGCTGCTGATGCTGATCTGCTATGTGTTCAGCCAATTCGGCTTCAGCTCGCTTCTGGGCATCTTCTACCCCATCTTCGGCGCGCTGTGCCTGATATGGGTGGTCATGCTGGTCCGCTCCCCGATATCTCCGCCGCCAGGACAGGGCAAGCCGCCCGCAGGAGGGGCGGGCGGCAAGAAGCAGGGGATCACGATTGTCAGCGTCAAGCCTGTGATCCGGACTACACGGAAATAATGGCTGCGCCAGGAATGATGCCCGCCACGGCTTCAGCTATATGGCGGTGGCAGGTCATCATGACGATCTGCCGGGAAGCCGACAGCTCGCCAAGCAAAGCCAAGGCAGCGTGCAGCCGGTGTTCATCGAAGTTAACGAACAGATCATCGAAGAACAGCGGCAGATTCACCTTGCTGCTCATCGTCTCTGCCAGGGCCAGCCGGATCGCCAGATACAGCTGCTCCGCGGTTCCCCGGCTGAGCAGCCCGCTGTCCAGCAGTCCGGCATCCTTGTGTTCAGCCTTCAGCTCCTTATGCCCCAGCGTCATCACAATCCGGCGGTACTCCCCATGCGTGAGCTTCGAGAAATATACGGAGGCCAGCCTGAGCACCTGCGGCTGCTTCTCCTGTTCATAGATCCTGCGCGTCCGGCCTATCAGCTCGGCCGCCAGCGCCGTTACGGCATATTGTCCGGCCAAGTTACGCAGTGCGGCCCGCTGCTCCTCCAGTTGCTGGAGCGCAGTGTCTTCCTTGCAGCGTGCTGCCAGCTCTTCCCGTTCCTGCAGCAGCTTGCCGCGCTGCTCAAGCAGTGCGCTGCGCTCCTCTTCAAGCTCAGCCGCCTCTTCTTCCGCAGCCTGACGCTCCTGCGTAAGCCGCCCGGCGTCCAGATGTGTGAGCAGACCCAGCAGCTCCGCCCGGCCTTCGTCATCCCATCCGCTGAACATCGCCAGCTCTGCTTGACGCACGGACCGCGTGAGCTCAATCCGTCTCAGCCACGCAGAGGAACGGCTCAGGAAGTCTTCGCCGTCCTCAGCGCCGCCTTCTTGCAGCAGCCTTGAGCACCGCATATTCAATTCCGCTTGCTCCCGGCTATTCGCTGCCAGCTCCGCCCGGACCTCCGCCAGCCGTGCCTCCATACTCTCTCTGCGCAGCAGTTCCGCCTTCAACTGCTCCCACTCCCGCTTCCGCAGCTCCAGCCAGGTTAAGAGTGCGGCTGGTGTGGGGTGCTGGGTGGTTAGCTCGGTGGCGGGTTGTGGCTGTTGGGCAGTAGGCTCGGTAGTGCGTTGTGACTGTTGGACACTAGGCTCGGTAGTGAGGTGCGACTGCTGTGCGGCAGGCTCGGTAGCGGGTAGACTGTGCTGATCAGCAGGCGGAGTAGCAGGTGTTGAGATCTGCTCAGCTATTAAGGAAATCGCCTTTCGCCGTCCGGTCCCCGCAGCTGCAAGCAGCTTCAACCCTTCCTGCTCATAGAGCGCACATTCTTCCGCCAGTCCGCTCAGCCGCGCAGACCATTTGGTCTCCTGGCGCAGCAGCTCATTGCCCTGCTCTGCCAGGGCGAAGATATCCGGCAGGCTGTCCGGGGACAGCCCTTCGGGGAGTCTCCGCTGACGCAGCCATTCTTCGTAGCGTGCCGCCAGCTCTGTGAAGCGGGCCTCCGCCTCCGCCAGCTCACCGGTCAGCACCTGCTCCTCTCCGCTCAGCCGCGCAAGCTCCGTCCGGCAAGCCTCGGCCTCCGCCGCTTGCCGGTCTACGCGCTGGCGCCAGGCGCCCCAGGCCTCCATCAGCCGGCGCAGCTCCCGCATCCCGGCCTCCAGCCCGCCTGCATCAGAGCTGGCGGCCTTACCGCCGCTCTCCCGCTCCGCGCCGGAGAGCAGCTGCCCGCGCAGCCGCAGCATCTCCGCTGCGGCCTTGCCCGCCGCCCCGCCGCCCGGCTCCGGCGGGGAATCCGCCGCCCCCGCTGCGCGCAGGGCGGCCCAGAGCCACAGGTCCGCTGCGGCCAGCAGGCCGAGCGCGGACCATGCGCTGACCGGCGGCGCGCCGGTCAGCCATAGCGCAGGCGGCAGCAGCAGCGTAAGCGCTGCGCCCGCCTGCAGGAGGCGCCGGTAGCGCTGCGCCCGGCGTTCGTTCCCGCCGGGGCGGCTGCCCCCGGCGGTACCCGTGCGGCGCGGGGCCGACGCGCCGCCTTCCGTGCCGAGCTGCGCTTCGCGCCAGCGCTCGGCGGCCTGCTGCAGCTCGTCCCAGAGCTGCACCAGTTCGCGCGGGCTGCGCGCAGCCAGGCCCGCGAAGTCCGCTGCGCCGCTGGCGTGCTCCTGCGCCAAGAGGCGCTCGGCCGCCTGCAGCGCAGCAGCGGCGGCGGCCTTCCGGGCGCGGAGGCTCAGCAGCTCCGCGCCCCGGGTCTCCATTTGCCGGTCATATCCGGCAAAGGACCCGGCATAACGCCGCGCGGCCTCCCGGTCCGCCGCTGCGGCGGTGAAGCCCGCAAGCTCTGCGGCATCCCAGCCTGCGCCGATACTGCGCAGCAGACGCTCCAGCTGCTCGCGCAGAGAAGTCAGCTCCGCCTGAATCCGCTGCTGCTCTGCCCGCTTGTCCTCATAGCTGCTGCGGCTGCGGTCCAGCGCTTCAAGCGCGGGCCCCTGCTGCATAAGCAGAGGGTCAGGCGGATTCGCCGCCAGCTCTGCGGTAAGCTCTTCCTCCAGCCGCTCCAGCCGGAACGCGGCGCCGTGCAAGCTGTGCAGACCGGCTTCCAGCGACCTCCAGCGCTCCGCCCCGTCGTCAGGGAACGTTGCGATCACGGGCAGCTCCTCCAGCTCAAGCTTGCCTTCGCTCCATTTCAGCCACAGCTCCCGGATGTCCTGCGCCTTGCGCAGTTTCATCAGCCTTGCTCCGGCAAGCTCCCGGCCCTGCTTCATCTGCTCCAGCTTCTGCTCCGCAGCTTCCAGAGCCAGGGTATTCTCATTATATCTGGGGAGATAGGAGCGACTCTCCGCGACCTCCTGTTCCAGCTTCGCGATAGCTTGCAGAATCTTGGCTGCCTCCTGAATCCTGCCCCGCGGCTTATAGAGCTTTTCGGCCTCCTGAACCAGACGCTTCTCGGCCCGCATAATCTCCCCGCCGCCGCCCATCCCGGCATGGAACAGGTAGCTGCTCATCTCACCGGACTGCAAGGCACCCAGCTCCTGCAGCTCATCCAGCGAGACAGCGAACAGCTGGCGGAACATACTGCGGGAGATCCCGCCAAGCAGACGGCGCTCCAGCTCGGCCTGATTCAGCTCCTCTGTACTGCCATCCGGATGGCTGAGCGCAATATGCAGCTTCTCCGCTCTCCCCGGCCCTTCGCCGCCGGAAGCATACCGGCGGATCGTCCATAATGCGCCGGTCTCGTCCCTGGCTTCCAGCACCCCGCCGTGCGTTCCCCCTTGCAGCGGCTCGTACCGTTCAGCAGGGTTCGCCCGGCCCGGAATGCCGTACAGCATGGCACGGATGAACTGCAGGGTGGTGCTTTTACCAGCCTCATTGCGCCCGAACAGAAGCGTGACTCCTTCATTCAGTCCGATCTCCCGCTGCGCCAGTCTTCCGTAGCCGCCTATCCGCAATACATCAATCTTCATTCCTCTACCTCCCGGCCTTGCTGTCCCTCGCCATCTGCTGCAATCTCAGCAGAATGCTCCATGCCTGCTTCCGCAGGATTCACCAGCACTCCGCCGGATTCTTCCAGTCCGCTCAGCAGAGTGATCCCCAGCTCTGCTGCACTTCTCAGCCATTCCTGCTTCTCTTCGGGTCCTACGGATAACAGCAGCCTGCGCAGCTCCTGATTCTCCATCAGCGGCCGGAGGGCAGCAGCCACCAGCTCGTCCAGCCCGGCGGCATCCCCGGCGCTGTGCCCGGCAAGCCGCAGCATTTCACCCAGGAAGCTGTCCTCCAGCAGCAGAAGTTCACGGTCAACCGCAAGACCTGTCTCGATGGAGAAGCCTTCCGTCCAGACCAAGCCTGCATATTCCTTGCGCTCCGCGCGCACGGATTCCCTCCGCTGCAGCTCGGTAAGGAGATCATCCGCAGCCCCCTTCTCTGCCAGCACCTTATGTATATCGCCCCGTCCGGTCAGGCGGAATCTGACCACGGACATCATCTGCGGAGTTTCTTCACGAATATCCTCCACGGCATTCTCCACAGCCCTCGTCCACTCTGCCTCGTCTGCCAGGCCTTCGATCGAGATCTCCCGGACCTGCCAGCGTACATAGTCCAGCTCGTGGAACCTCAGCACAGCCGCACCCTCTGCACTGACATCAACGGTGTAGCAGCCCTTTGGCCCAGTCTCCTTAATGCTTCTTCCTTGAATATTTCCCGGATAGACAATAGGCGGATGGGCATGCAGAGTACTGCGCTTATGAATATGCCCAAGCGCCCAGTAGTCATAGCCCCTGCCGATCAGGTCCTTCCGGGTGCAAGGGGAGTAAGTCTCATGCTGAAGATCCCCGTCCACATTGCCATGCAGCAGGCCGATGTGGAACAGGCTGCTCCCCGGCTGGCGGCTGAACCGCAGAGCCGTATTCTCCGTCACTTTGGAGGTCGGGTAGGAGATGCCGCTGACCACAGCGATCTCTGCACCGTCTGACCTGCGGCGGACAGTCACGCGCTCCGGCTCACTGCCGCCGAATACCGTAACATGCTCAGGCGGTGCTGCGCTAAGACGCGGGCCGTCCAGGGGATCATGGTTGCCATGGATCAGGAATACCTGAATCCCGTGGCGCCCGAGCTCCTCCAGTGCCTCCCGGAACCGGAGCTGTCCCTGAAGCGAAGCATCCGAGACATCGTAGACGTCACCGCTGATCACTACGAAATCAACCCGCTGGGCGACAGCGACGCCAACAAGCCGCCCGAGGGCGGCGAAGGTGGACTCCCGGAGATAGGAGCGTATGCCCTGCGGAAGATGGGACAAACCGGCGAACCGGCTGTCCAGATGCAGATCCGCAGCATGCAGGAAGCGAAATGGAATCATAGCCTCACCCCTTCATTCCCGGCTGAAACTGCAGGTAGGTTTTCTTCAGCTCATTGGCCACACGGGTCAGGGAGTAGAGGCTTTTCGCCTTATCCCAAGCCGAGCGCGACAGCTCATAGCGGTAGCCGGGGTCGCTGATTACTTTTTCCAGAGCATCTGCCAGACCCAGCTCATCATCCGGATTCACCAGCAGCCCGTTCACCCCGTCCTCAATCTGTTCAGGAATCCCGCCTACATTGGTCCCGACCAGTGCAAGACAGCTCAGCGCAGCCTCGGCAAATACCGACCCGAACGCCTCCGCCCGCGAAGGCAATACGAAAATATCGAAGAACGGCATGAATTCCTCAGGATGCAGTGTATAGCCGTAAAAAATAGTCTCATTATATATGCCCAGCTTCTGTGCAAGCTGCTCCAGCTCCGCCCGGCTCGGTCCGTCACCGATAATGTGCAGCACATATTCATGCCCGCGCTTCTTCAGCTCGGCACAGGCCTTCAGCAGAATATCGATGCCTTTGGCTGGCACCAGACGGGTAACGGTAACCAGTTGCGGAACGTCATTCTCATGCGGTACAGGCTTGAACCGCTTCTCGTCGAAGCCGTTGGGAATCACTCCGATGCTGCCTGGCTGCTCAATATAAGGAGTCACATAGTCGGCAAAAGCGCGCGAAACCGTCATCAGCCGGTCACTCACCTGCTCCAGCTCCCGGTAGATCGAGACCAGGAACTGATGCTCCAGCCCCCCCTCCCGGATCAGCCCGTTCAGAATCAATTCACGTTCATAGCTGGAATGCAGCGTCTGAATCAAAGGAATATCAGGATAGATTTTCTTCATGGCCAGCCCCGCAATCGGGTGATGGGCATGGATCAGATCATAATTTTTGCTCATGCGCAGCTTGGTCCACCAAATGTAATCACGGTAGGTCTGAATATATTTTTGCACAACCGGACTTTCGCCGTATGGTGTCCAGTCGAAGGTCTCGAAGACGATGTCTTCGCGTCCTTTGCCCCGGATGCGCCTGGGCAGCCAGAACAAATCCATCTCCCAGCGGCTGGACCGGAAGCGTTCCTGCAGATAAGGGATCATAGAAGATACACCACCGGGCTGCTCCGGCGGGAAGAATAGCGCTTGCAGCAAGTTCATTAGGTACATCTCCCTTTACAATTGCCCTATTTACGATGAAGCCCGGCAATTATGATATAGTTGTGTATATGTACAATTACGGGTACTGCTACAGGTTAAGGTACGCTAAGGTTCCATATCTTAATTTTATCGGTATCCACCCGAAACAGCAACTAAGATGACAGCTTTACTTATCTTGAACTTGGACCAAGGAGAGTGATTTATGAATGAAGAACGACTGCCTGCCGCTTACACCACTAATATAAGAGAGATGCTGGGGGATACGGCGGATGCTTTTCTGGAGAGCTATCTTGCTGCGCGGACCCAGGGGCTGCGGTTCAATACGCTAAAAAGCAGTTCAAACCCCGGACGCGCCGCAGCGGAGCATTCCATCTCCCAATTCGGCCTGTCGCCGGTAGCCTGGTGCCCGTCAGGCTTCTATTATGAAGACCCTGCCCGGCCGGGAAGACATCCTTATCATACCGCCGGACTATATTATATTCAGGAGCCCTCCGCAATGTCCGCGGCCGAGCTGCTTCATCCGCTTCCCGGAGAGACGGTTCTCGACCTCGCAGCCGCTCCCGGCGGTAAGACCACCCATATCGCTGCACTGATGCAGGGGCAAGGGCTGCTTGTCTCCAATGAGATCCACCCGGAGCGGGCCAAAATCCTGGCCGAAAACGTCGAGCGGCTCGGCATAACCAACGCGCTTGTTACCTCTGCGGCTCCCGGTGATCTCTCCATAAGGTTCCCTGAGGTGTTCGACCGTATCATGCTGGACGCGCCCTGCTCCGGTGAAGGAATGTTCCGCAAAGACCCTGCGGCGATAGAAGAATGGTCACCGAAGCATGTGGAGATCTGTGTAGCCAGACAGTGGGATATTCTGCAGGACGCCTATCTGATGCTGAAGCCGGGCGGCCATATGGTCTATTCAACCTGTACCTTCAACCGCCGGGAAAATGAGGAGACGATGGATCGCTTCGTGCAGACCTATCCCGATATGGAGCTGATCGTGACGAAGCGGCTGTGGCCGCATCTGGAGCGGGGCGAGGGGCATTTCGTGGCCTTGCTGCACAAGGCAGCTTCAGCGGATCATACGGATTCCGTTCCGCGCAAAGGCCGGGACAAACGCAGTGAACGCGGCAATAACGGACCGAGGGCAAATGCCACGCTCAGAGAGGCACATCAACAGTTTATGAGCTGGGCAGCGGCAGAGCTACCCGGATTCGCCGGTCACGGCGTGCCGCTTCTGTTCGGTGAGTCCCTGTATCTGCTGCCCGAAGCATTCAGCGGGCGGCTACACACCGGGATGCTTGACGGGCTCAAGGTTCCGCGCGCCGGCCTGCACATCGCCCACCTTAAGAAGAACCGGATCGAGCCTGCCCACGCCCTGGCCATGGCACTCCGGCCGGAACAGGCTGCGCGCAGCTATGACATGACTGCGGACGGTCCGGAGGTAGCGGCCTGGCTGCGCGGCGAGAGCCTTCCGGTTCCGCCAAGTCTGCACGGCTGGACACTGGTAACTGTAGACGGCTTGCCTGTAGGCTGGGGCAAAGCCAGCTCCGGCCAGCTTAAGAATCATTTGCCCAAGGGCCTGCGGATTCAAAAGGCCCATCTTGACGCGGTTTAGGCGGTTGACCAGTTCATAAGGCCCTCCCACGCATATGATGTCATTATCCCATGGCAGTCCGCCGAACCAACCTGCGGCGATGGGAACTGACATGAATCAAGGGAGGAATCAGACATGGGTGTAGGTGCAGGCTTCACATCGACTGGTGCGATTTTGGTACTCTTCATATTGCTCGTAATCATTTCCCGTTCGTTGTTCGTCTAATTTCGCTGTAAGCAGCACAGCACACGGACCTCAAGCAGCCCGCTCCCTTATATGGGGGCAGGCTGCTTTTTCCGTTATTCGCATCATCAAGACAAACAATATTTCACCAGTGCATCGCGCACACCGTTCTCATTATTGGTGCCGGTGATCACATCTGCCGCTGCTTTGACCTCAAGCGGAGAGTTATCCATCGCCACACCCAGACCGGCATACGTTAGCATGGAGATATCATTATAATAATTGCCGATCGACAGCACCTGCTCTTGCAGAATGTCAAGCTCGGCCGCCAGATGTTTGAGCGCATTGCCTTTGGAGGATTCCGGGTGCATGAAGTCCACGAAGAACTCTCCGCTGCGCAGAATATTGTACTGTTCTCCCCAGGTAGCCCACTCCCGCTGCGCTTCATCCAGAATGTCAGACTGCGTGAACACCGTGAATTTCACAATCGGTTCGCGGAATTCCTCCCAGGCTGGAAGAGAGGCCGGCATGATCCGGAAATGCTCATACATGAAGTGGGCTTCCTTCGTCAGGTTCTCCACATTGTCCACATACATCTCAAACGCAGTATTCACATCAAAATGGATATCACGCTCACGGCAATACGCGATGTACGGGTCCAGCCCTCTGGCGTCCAGCCCATACTGGTGCAGCACCTTACGGTCCTCAACCCTCACCGTGGCCGCTCCGTTATGGCCCAGCACATACCCCGATAAGCCCATTTCCTCCATAAAAGGAATCGAGTTCTGCGGGCTGCGCCCTGTGCAGAGGACGATCTGCCCGCCCTGACGCGTAACCTCGGCAACCGCCGCTTTGTTCTCCTCGCTGAGTTGATGATCGTCTTTCAGCAGCGTTCCGTCTACATCCAGTGCAATCAGCTTGTATTTCATAACCCCACCATCCTGTCTCTCTGTATAGTATACCGCTTCGCGTTTGCTTGCTTCACTGTTCCAGTGGCAATTCATTGTGGATTGACTATCTATAGCTTACCTGTTTCCCGTCAACTGCGCTTGGCTTTTGTTCAACAGATATGTTAATCCTTCGCCCCGCCGCCGCGCAGCAGCTCCAGCTCACTGGGCGTCAGCTCCCGGCAGGCTCCCTCGGGCAGCGCCTCATCCAGCTTCAGTTCGCCCATCGATACCCGTTTCAGGAACAATACCTTCTTCCCGACCGCTACGAACATCCGCTTCACCTGATGGAATTTGCCTTCCGTGATCGTGAGCGAGATATACGACAGTATCCGGCTGCCCCGTTCTCTGCTTAGGATGCTAAGCTGTGCAGGCAACGTTACGTAACCATCCTCCAGCTCCACACCCTCGGCAAAAGCAGCCACATCCGCTGCATTGACCTCCCCTTCAACGGTGGCCTCGTAGGTTTTGGGGACATGCTTGCGCGGGGACAGCAGCTCATGCGCCAGCTTGCCGTCATTCGTGAGCAGCAGAAGCCCCACGGTATCCTTATCCAGCCTCCCGACCGGGAACGGCTCGAACAGAGCATGCTCTGGTCTAAGCAGATCCAGAACCGTGCGGTCCCGCTTATCCTCGGTGGCGGACAATACACCGGGCGGTTTATTCATCATCAGATAGATGAATTCCCGGTAGAGAACCGGCTCTCCGCCAACCTCTATGCGATCCTGCTGCGGGTCCACATGGAGACCGCTGTCTTTGACGACAGCCCCATTTACTGTGATCAGCCCCTGCTTGGCCTGCTTGCGGATATCGCTGCGCGAGCCGATCCCCATGTGGGACAGCACCTTGTCAAGCCGTTGCTTCTTAATTGCATTCCCTCCTGTAGTCATACCCTAAGTCCACCTCCAGCCAGCGGGATATTCGTTCTTCAGTAGTCCGTCCTGCCATTTGCCCCAGCCTGCGCTGAAGCCGTCGATGCAGACGAGGGTATAGCCTTTGTGCGCATGTCCTTCCTTAATGGACAGGCGCTCTGCCGGGATCGACAAGGTCTCTCCCTTCAGGTAAGACACCGCCTCTCCGCTGGCGCTGGATAGCGATACTGAGCGGCTGCATTCCTCAGGACGCAGCGCGGTAGCGAGCGGATGACCGGGAACGAATCTTCCGCTCTTGATCTGCCCCACATACCAGCCCGGACGGACCGTCTTCAGACCGTCCAGTGCTTCACGCGGCAACGGGGAGATATACAGATGGTCCCCGAACCATATGGCATGTCCGGGCGGCTGCGTCCCCAGCAGCTCCTGAATGAAGTCCGCGTATACCGCGAACCCTATGGCTTCTCCGTTCCCGCCGGTTCGCTGTGACTGCGAACCTGGACCCGTTCCGGCTCTACCAGAGCCGGAGCCGTGTCCAGATCCGCGTCCTCCCTTGCTTCCCCGGCCGTGATCTGCCTTACGAGGCAAGTCTGTTTTGGCAGATTTGCTCTTGGGTGCAGCGGACAGACTTCTCTCTCTCAGATCCTTTCGCGCTTCTACTTCTCTCTCCGCTCCTTCACTTCCACCATGGCGCAGCACCGCCATGAAATGCCCTTCCCCCTTGATCTTATGCGGCCACAGCCGCGCCGCACCCGGGAGCGGGCCGAGTCCTGCGGCGAACGGTCCGGTTCCGCCTGCGGGAACCAGCGAGAACTCCGGATGTCCGGACAGGAATCCGGCAATCATCTCCTCGTTCTCTTCCAGAGCGAAGGTACAGGTGGAGTACACCATCGTACCGCCGGGCTTCAGCGCTGAAGCTGCGGCCCGCAGAATCTCACGCTGCATCTCCGCATATTTGGCCGGTGTCCCCGGCTCCCATTGCTTGACCATATCCTCGTCCTTGCGGAACATGCCCTCTCCCGAGCAGGGAGCATCGACCAGAATCCGGTCGAAGAATCCGGGAAACGCCGCCGCAATCCGTTCAGGGCTTTCGTTCAGGACAATGCCGATCCGTACCCCGTACAGCTCCAGATTCTTGGCGAGCGCCTTCGTCCGTTCAGGGTGCAGGTCATTCGAGACCAGCAGGCCTTCGCCTTGCAGCTTGGCGGCAATCTGGGTAGACTTGCCGCCCGGGGCTGCACACAGATCGAGCACCCGGTCTCCCGGCTGAACGTCCAGCAGCTCTACCGGGGCCATGGCACTCGGCTCCTGAATATAGTATAACCCCGCATGATAATGCGGATGTTTGCCGGGTCTCGCTCCCTCTGCCGTATAGAAGCCCGAAGGACACCAGGCAATCGGGTCTTTGGCAAAAGGGGAATGCTCCCGCAGCCCCTCCACCGTTATTTTCAGTGTGTTGGCGCGGATGCCTCCGTAAGGTGCTTGCTTATAGGTCTCCATAAATGGCTCATATTCCGGTCCCAACAGTTCTTTCATGCGTTCAACGAAAGTTACGGGCAGCTCGGCCCTCATGATGCTTTCCCCCTGCTCATTAATCAAGGAACACCCCTGCGGGTGCTCCTGTTGTTCTTCTGAGATTATTCAATTCCGTTCATTCTTCCTCCGGTCCGGCCGCTGCGGCCCGCGCCGCTGGGGCACCACCGGCTGAATCGACTCCGCCGCAATCCTGACCTCTTCCTCCAGTACGGGATCTACGATGCGGATCGTCAGATCATAATAATCGAACGGCTGATCCGCGTAAGCTTCCAGCCGGGCAGCATACTCTCCCGCTTCCCGGACCAGCTTCGCCAGATCGATACCCAGCGTTACCGCCGGATATCTGCCCAGTACTTGATGGGACTGCTTCAGCATAATCAGGCCGCCGCGCACATTGCCGCCCCGGAAATGATACAGTCCGACAGCCACCTGAAGCAGAGCTTTGTATAGCGGATCACGCTGCTCTTCCAGCCATAGTTCCTCAAGCACCTCATGACATTCGAAATAATCCCTGTCCCGGTTGAAGTAGATGAGGTAAGCCAGATACAGCGGCTTATAAGCCATCCGGCTCGCTGCCCTTCTTGGCATTCGAGAGCAGCTCACGCACATGGTCCAGCAGTTCCTTCATCGCATCCATATCCTGAGCCTGCCAGATCGCATTGAACCGTTCCTGGCTCTCAATCGCTTCATTCACAAGGTGATAGAAATATAGCTGGTGGATAGCCTTCAGCAGTTGGGTCGTCATGTTCGAGTTCTCCTCGAAGGTCTTCTGGGCCTCCAGAATCTCCTCCCGGATGCTCGACATCTCGCTGTCCAGAATGGAGGCAGCTTCCGCTGCCGTCTTCAGTCGAACCCGCATTTCATCAGGCAGGCTCTCGCGGTATTTATAATTCAGCGAATGCTCAATGGTCGCCCAGAAGTTCATTGCCAGTGTGCGGATTTGAATCTCAGCCAGCACAATCTTTTGGCCAAGCGCAGTCTGGACCGGATATCTGATGATCATATGGAAGCTGCGGTAGCCGCTTTCCTTATAATTGGTAATGTAGTCCTTCTCATATAATACTTCAAGATCCTTGCGGGCACGGATGTACTCCGCCACTCTGCGGATATCCTCGACGAACTGGCACATAATGCGAATGCCGGCGATATCCTCAATGCCCGTTTCCAGATCCTCCATTTTTACGTTTAACCGTTTGGCCTTCTCAAGTATGCTAGACAGCCGCTTCACACGGCCGGTGACGAATTCAATCGGCGTATATTCTTCCCTTTTCTTGAGCTCGGAGCGCATCGTCTTGAATTTAACCTTCAATTCCTCCACCGTTTGTTCATAAGGAAGCAGAAAAGTTCCCCAGTCCCTGACGTCCATCGCCTTGTCCTCCTGTCCATTCATCCTTCAGTGATGATCAGCGCCTACCGCATCAAGGAGCTTCTGGAAGCCGTCCCGCCGCAGCAGCTGCCGGAGTCCGGCATGCACTCTGCGGTTAACCTCAGGCCCCTCATAGATGAGTGCTGTATAAATTTCGACCAGACTGGCGCCTGCCCGTATTTTGTCATAAGCATCCTGGGCTGTAAAAATCCCGCCCGACCCGATAATCGGCAGCCTGCCGCCGGTCTGGCTATAGATTCTGCGGATAATCTCCGTGGAACGATCACGCAGCGGCTGGCCGCTCAGCCCGCCCGTCTCACCGGCCTTATCGCTCTGCAGCCCTTCACGGGAGAGGGTCGTATTGGTGGCAATCACGCCGTCCATTCCCGCTTCCGTGATGGTATGTACCATATATTCCAGCTCAGCGTCACTGACATCGGGGGCAATCTTAACCAGCAGCCCCTTCGTGATGCCCGTCTTCGCCCGCTGGAGCTCCATCTCTTCCTTAACCTCGCTAAGCAGGTTCGAGAGCTCGCTGCCATGCTGAAGACTCCGCAGATCCGGGGTATTCGGCGAGCTGATATTGACCACAAAAAAATCACCGTACGGATACAGCGTACGGATACACTTGCGGTAATCCTCATGCGCCAGCTCATTCGGGGTGGCCTTGTTGCGTCCAATATTGACCGCCACCGGAATTCTGCGCTTCTTCAGCTTCTTGAGACGTTCAGCCATAGCCTCGGCGCCTTCATTATTGAAGCCCATCCGGTTAATAAGCGCTTTGTCGGGCAGCAGCCGGAACAGCCGGGGGCTGTCATTGCCGGGCTGGCCTACAGGAGTTACCGTGCCTACCTCCATGAATCCGAAGCCGATCGAAGAGAAGCCTCCTACCGCTTCCGCGTTCTTATCCAGTCCTGCGGCTAAGCCTACAGGCGTCGGGAAATGTACCCCGAACAGGTCCACTGCGAGGTCAGAGGTCTCAGGAACCCCGTACATCAGGCGCATGGCTGCACTCCCGCCGGGTACTAGATCTGCTTTATTCAGGCCGCCGATGACGAGATGATGCGCCGTCTCGGGGTCCATTTTAAAGAAAATTGGTTTACCAAAATGTCGATACAGCACCGCTCTCGCTCCTTCAAGGGAACCACAAATCGCTGGGCGACTCCCGTATCTATAAGTTTCTTCTTAATTTTATCCGTTTCCGGGGGAAAAGAAAAGTTTTTTGGCGCGGCGGTTGTCACCGCCTGGCCGTACTTCCTTGGTGCCGCCGCCATTTCTCACAGATTCCCCGTAATTTCAATTCCATCCGCAGTCCGCAGATGATTCCTTGCCCAGCTTATGAACTGCTCCAGGAAATTCTGTAGTTCAGAGTCTAAGCCTGCCTGCTGCTCAAGCTCAGTCAAGATGGACTCCCACAAGCTTTTCGGAATAGGGTTCTCCCAGCAGGGGTCCAGCGAGGCCATCTCTTCTCCGGTTACAGGATCGGTTAGCGGGAACACACGGCTGACGGCAGGCTGAAGATACTCGAAATCCTCACTATAAATAAACAGCATCTCTTCCGGCTGGTCCCCGCCCGCCTCCTCGTTCAGATATAACGGAGACAAGGTGTAGCCTATATTCCTCCGGGGACCTTCATACCGGTAACGGAGCACCGGAATAACGCTTTTGGACCTGCTTGCCATACTCCCATCACTCCTGCTTCTGTGTTCTTCACGCTGCAGCATAAAACCTTTCTTATGATACTCCAGCCGGTATTCCTCTGTATAGACCAAGACTTCGGCCCTCCAGTCCCCACCGAAAGAGATTGCAGCTAGACTTGTCTTTTCATCCAGACTAAAATAGAGAAGCGGGTACAAGTTCCGTCCAATGCCGCCAATCTACATGTAAGGGTTATCACAGAATAAAGAGAGAAAGAAGGGTGACCAAATGTCAACGAAACGCAAACCTCCTACACTCCAGCAGAAAAAAGAAGAAGTGAACCGCAAAGCCATTCTGTGGATCAGCGCCAGCCTGGTAGTGCTGATTGCTCTCATTGTTGTACTATTTCTCGTGGCCGGGAACTAATTCAGCCAATGGTATACTTTATGGGGGTTGGTCTGATTACGGGGCGAATCCGAAGGGAAACGTTCCTCCGGTACGACCAGCTCCTCAGGCAGAACCCCTTGACTGATCTGAACCTTCGTGCCCATCGGCACCATGGCGAACAGCTCCTCCACATCCTTCCGGCTCATCCGGATACACCCCAGTGATTCATCCTTGCCGATGCTGTCCGGCTCATTCGTTCCGTGAATCGCATAGCTGCTGTCCGAGAGCTGCATGCCGCGGCTGCCGAATTCCCCGTTATCGCGCCCGTTCGGGTTAACCACCTTATCCTTAATGACGAACTCCCCTTCAGGGGTCTTGTCTCCGCCGAGTCCCACGGCATAATTCCGCAGAATCACATTCCCGCTGGTGACGGCCAGACGGTAGCTGTGCTTATCCACAATAATAGCAAGCGGTTCTTTGAAAAAAAGCTTCTCCCCCGGCCCCGCCGCCGGACTCCCTCCGCCCGCCTGCTCATGCCCTGGAGTACCCGAGTCTTGGCCGGCAGCCGGCTGCGGGGAAGCCGAGAGCAGCGGAGCCTCTCCCCGTGCAGCCGCACGCAGGGGTGCGAAGGCTTCCTTCATCAGCGGGGTGATGCCGCCCAGCACGTTCGCGGGGAACGGCTTCACTAATTCCTGCGCCGCTTCGGGATAAGCCCCCTTGCTGCTCTTGTACGCACGCAGCGCACTCCAGAGCACAGCCAGCTCCTCCTGCTGCTTCTGCCAGTTCAGTCCCTGCTGCTTGAGCTCCGCCGCATCCGGCGGCTGGCATGCGCATGCTGCCGGATTATAGGACTGATAGACTATACGCCCTTCTCCGCTCTTGGCAAGGGTGGCCTCCAGCGGGAGCCCTTTGCTCCACAGCAGCCACTTGCCCGAGCGCTTCATGCCGAGCAACGCGGTGGCGGAAGGCGTCTTCGCCGACTTCAGGATGGCTGCCAGGCCCCCGCCCCCCGCAGCAGCATCCGACGCTGCCGCCGTGAAATCCAGACTTGCCGGTTCTTGCGGACTTACCGGCTTCTCTTCGGCTGTCTCCGGCAGCGTGAGCGCGACCGGGATCGTCTCGACCGGCGCAGCTGTGCCCTTACTGTCCGGCAGAAGTCCCGGTGCGACGGCAGCCGGAATAAGCATGAGCAGCAGCAGCATTAGTGCCAGCAGCACCCGGCGCTTCCTGAGCCTCGCCGTCTGCCGTTCCCGGGCCGATTCCAGCAGGCCCTCCTCATACTGCTGAAGCATTTCCGCCGGCACCTTGCTGCGTTCAAAAGCCTCATACACTTCTCCAGCCTGGTTATAGCAGTAATTCGCCTTCCCGAACTGGTTGTTCTTATAGTATTCCTTACCAAGCAAGTACCATGCCATCTTATTATCCGGATGCATTTGTACATAAGCTTTTAGATGCTGAGCATTCTTCATGTTGGCCTCCGCTTTAAGCTCAGTCGGCACTGCGGGGGACCCCTTCGGATCTCCGGACGCTTCCGCTCCAGCCGTCCCTTAAGTCCCCCTCCGATCCTTCCCGCTTGTGGTGATATGGTTATGTATTCGTATGTACCTTCTATTTTATATCGGCAGAGGCCGCAAAAAAAGACACCTCAAGCCGCATTTATTGCGGTCAGAAGATGTCTTTATGTAGATGGCAGGAACGAATGCAGGTTCAACCTGCATCCGTTCCTACCATTCCAGTGCTGATGGATAGAAGCCCCGATTAGCCTTCTTTGTTGAACGGCGCATCCGCAATCTTGATGGAATCTGTAGGGCATCCGTCAGCTGAATCCTGCAGGTCATCGAACAAGTCGTCCGGAATCTCTACATTACCGTGGTTGCCGTCGTTCTCATAGATTACTTCTGCCAAACCTTCGTCATCGTAATCAAAAATATCAGGGGCCGTCGCGCCACAAGCACCACAAGCGATGCATGTGTCCTTCTCGACCCAAGTGTACTTAGCCATTTTATCTCTGCCTCCCGCTTAACAATACAGCCTGCAGTCGCAGCCTGTTATTTTTCTCATATTAATATAAATAGGATACAATTTCAATGAATTTTCAATGTGTTGACATTATTGCCTCATTCTCAGGGAGGCCCCAAGCGGCTGATGCCGGGCCTGATTTCAGTCCATATCCCTGTCAGCGCCCCCCAGATTATCCTTCTGCAGCGAGGTGCCCCGCTCCTTATGGTTACGCAGACGCGCCGAGTGGCTGTCGCTGAGCATCCCCGCGGTCAGCACCGCATTCTCGCCGAACTTGTTGCGCAGCATATCCATCGCCTTATTGAGCGACTCCTTTTTCGGCTGCCGTTCGTAGTCGAACAGGTCCAGCTGAATGGCCGACTCCTCTTTGGGTATCAGCCCCTGGAGTGTTACCCCCAGCAGCCGCACCGGCTTGTCGGCCTTCCAGTGGCGCGCGAACTGGTCGCACGCCGTCTTATAGATATCCTCGGCGCTCTCCGTGGGGGCCTCAAGCTGGCGGGAGCGGGTGATTGTCTTCATATCCGGCGTGCGGATCGTCAGCTGTACCCCCGCTGCAACCAGCCCTTGCTTCCTCAGCCTCCGCGCAACCTGATCGCTCAGGTTCAGCAGGATCGGGCGCGCCTCAGCCAGCCCCACCACATCATGCGGCAGCGTTGTCGTGTGACCGATGGATTTACTCTGCTCCCGCTGCGGATTCACGATCCCATGGTCAATTCCGTTTCCCGCCCGCTTCAGCCAGGCTCCCATGACGCCGAAATGGCTGACCAGCATCGCTTCATCCGCCGCCGCCAGCTGTCCGATGCTGTAGATTCCCAGCTTGCGCAGCTTCTCAGCCGTCTTGCCGCCGATGCCGAACATCTCATTGCACGGCTTATCCCACAGAACAGACGGCACATCGCGCAGCCGCAGCACGGAGATGCCGCTGGGCTTCTTCAGATCGGAAGCGATCTTCGCCAGCAGCTTGTTGGGGGCAATTCCGATGGAGCAGGGCAGGCCCAGCTCCTCCATAATCCGCCGCTGCAGCGCCTCGGCAATCTCCGGCGGCGTGCCGAATTGGCGGGAGCCGGTGATGTCGAGATAGCATTCGTCTATCGAGACCGCTTCGAGCAGCGGGGTATAGCTGTAGGCAATCTGCATAAATGCATTTGAGTACTTGCGGTATAGATGAAAATCCGGCTTAATAAGCATTAAGGAAGGACAAATACGCAGCGCCTTCTGCACCTGCATACCGGTGGAGATGCCCAGCCTGCGCGCGGCGTAGGAACAGGTGACGATAATGCCCCTTCTGGCCTCCACGCTGCCCGCCACCGCTGTCGCCTTGCCCTTATATTGCTCCGGATCTTCCGCCTCATGCACAGAGCAGTAGAAGGCATTCATATCCACATGCAGAATAACCCTGCCGCTCGCCGGATAATATTGATCCACACTCTGCATGGTATCCACCTTCTTATCTTCGGGGTTCCATTGTTATTGTCAGCATACCTCTACCCCGGCGGGAGGTCAACTTGCCAGAGGGGCGCTCGTGACAGCGGGATGAAAAGTTCTTTGTTACTTTCCCGCGTAAAAATGCTATAATATAAAAATTAATTTCCAATACGAAGGCTAATAACACTTTTAGGAGGACACTCATGTCTAAGTCTATCTCCATCTTCGATACTACCCTGCGCGACGGAACACAAGGCGAGGGGATCAGTCTGTCGGCGGATGACAAGCTGAAGATTGCCAGGAAACTCGACGATCTGGGTGTCCATTATATTGAAGGCGGCAATCCGGGAAGCAACAACAAGGACATCGAATTTTTCAAAAGAGTAAAGGACCTGCATCTGAATGCCAAGATTACCGCATTCGGCAGCACTCGGCGCAAAAACACTGTAACCGAGCAGGACGAAGGGCTGCAGCGGCTGATTGACGCAGGCGTTCCGGCGGCTACACTGGTCGGAAAATCGTGGGATTTCCATGTTCACACCGCCCTGCAGACCACCCTGGAAGAGAACCTCGCCATGATCGGCGACTCCATCTCCTATCTGAAGCGTAAGGGGCTGGAGGTCATCTTCGATGCCGAGCATTTCTTCGACGGCTTCAAGAACAACCCTGAATACGCCGCCGCCGTTCTCACCCGTGCCCGCGAGGCTGGAGCAGACTGGCTGGTGATGTGCGACACGAACGGCGGCACCCTGCCGCACGAGATTCACGATATCGTGACCGGCATCGGCTTGCTGCTCCCGGGAGCGCCACTCGGCATTCACACGCACAACGATTGTGAGCTTGCGGTTGCCAACACCCTGAGCGCCATCGGCGCCGGTGCCCGGCAGGTCCAGGGGACCATCAACGGCTACGGCGAGCGCTGCGGCAATGCCAATCTGTGCTCCATCATTCCGACGCTTCAGCTTAAGATGGGCTATCACTGTATCCCCGGCGACTCCCTGCCGCAATTAACCAACACGGCCCGGTTCATCAGCGAGGTCGCCAATGTGAACATGCCGGTGAACCAGCCTTACGTCGGCACAGCTGCCTTCGCCCACAAGGGCGGCATCCATGTATCCGCCATCTTGCGCGATTCACGGACGTACGAGCATATCGCCCCTGAGCTGGTCGGCAATAAGCAGCGCGTCCTGGTCTCCGAGCTTGCCGGACAGAGCAATGTCCTATCCAAGGCGCAGGAGATGGGCCTCAGCCTCGACCCGAGCAGCGAGCAGGCGCGCAAGGTGATTGACAAGATCAAGGATCTTGAGCATCAGGGCTATCAGTTCGAAGGGGCTGATGCTTCGCTTGAATTGCTGCTCCGGGAAGCGACCGGCGAGATGAATGAGCTGTTCACCTTCGAGTCCTTCAAGATGCTGGTTGAGAAAACCGCCGGCCGCCCTGTCGTATCCGAAGCCTTCGTCAAGCTGAAGGTCGGCGGCGAGAACCTGTACACAGCCGCCGAGGGCAACGGACCGGTTAACGCGCTGGATAACGCGCTGCGCAAGGCGCTGCAGACCTACTTCCCGCAGCTTAAGGATATGCACCTCTCCGACTATAAGGTCCGCGTGCTGGATGAGCAGGACCAGACTGCCGCCAAGGTGCGTGTGCTGATTGAATCCAAAGACTATAGCGACACCTGGAACACGGTTGGCGTATCCGGCAATGTGATCGAAGCGAGCTGGGAGGCTCTGGTCGATTCCATGCGCTATGCCCTTCTGGGGCAGATTTCGCTGGATCAGGGCATTCAGACCAGCAGTGAGCCGAGAGGTCTGGTCAATCACTGACCGGTTCAGAGACTCTATTCATCACCAATAGCCCTCTTATGCGGATAGTTCGCCGCGTAGGAGGGCTTTGTACTATGCGGCTGAGTACCTCTGTCAGGAGCCGGTCAGCGCGATAATTTTTTTCTCCAATTCCTCTGCGCTCAAGACGCCTAGAACAATCTCGCTGATGATCCCGTTCTTATCGATCAAGACGTTGGTCGGGAACACAGCCCCGTTATACTTGTCGAAGACCTGGCCCTTCAGATCATACATTACCGGAAAGGTCAGCATGTACTTCTTAACGAACCGTTCCGCATTAGGCTTGTAATCCTCACTGGCCACATTAATTCCGTATACATCCAGCACCTCGCTGTATTTCATGGCCAGCTTGTTCAGCTCAGGAGCTTCCTGCTTGCAAGGATCGCACCAGGAGGCCCAGAAGTTAAGAATGACCGCCTTCTCCCTTGCCCCATCGACCGTATATTGCTTATCCCCTTCCTGTATCGTAAAAGGAGGAGCCTTCATGCCAGCGTAAGCACCGGTCTCCGGTTCCGCCGTCTGCTGCAAGGCAGTAACCGCCTTAGGCTCAGACTTCACTTTATGCTCTATCGCAAGAACGGCCAAAAAAACAATCAAGGCCAGAATCGTTACATTCCGTTTATGGACCGCTTTCATAAGGTTCAGTTCCTTTGCATGGAGGATTTTCCTCTATTGTACCCCCACTTGCTCCAGTTTCAAACGTTATTTACATAAAAAAGAGGATTCCGTCAAAGACGAAATCCCATGAAGAGAGAGGGGTAAAGCTGACAGCGGTCCAGGGAAGCCTCCGGCTGTTCAGACCGGGCTCTTCCGTACAGCAGAGGCTGGGGAAGCTTCTGCTGCCCGGCTGTCCGCAGGAATACCTGCGGACAGCTGCTGGCGCTGCCGCAGCGGGGGGCATGTGTATTGGCCTTCGGCCAAACACGCACGTAGCGCCTGACCCGCCGCCTGCGCTCATGTCCTGCTTAGATAGGCATACAAGTCACCAAGCGTATCCACCTGGTGCTTCTGTGAGATCTGGCCGATGTACGACACCCATAGCTTCGCTGTCATCCTGGCATCCTCCAGCGCATGATGGCGGCCCTCAATGGGAATCTCGTGGATCGCCAGCAGCTCATCCAGCGTGTAATTGCTGCGGTGCGGCTCCAGCCAGCGGGCCAGCATCATCGTATCCAGTACACGGTGGGTTAACTGAACCTTGGAGGTCTTCCATAAGGCAGCGTTCAGGAACGCCTTGTCATGGGCACTTCCGTGGGCTACCAGCACCCGCTGCCCGACGAAGGACATGAAATTATGCAGGCCGTCCATCAGCGGCGGGGCAGCCGAGGTCATCTCTGCCGAGATTCCGGTAAGCCTGGTAATATGATCAGGAATCGCTGCCCCGCAGTTCACCAGTGTGTAGAAGCACTCCTCTGCCTTGATCTCTTCCCCGACTACGCGGATCGCCCCAATAGACATAATCTCATCCCCGCCCTGATGGGAGAAGCCCGTAGTCTCCAGATCGAATATTACCGTCTCCAGTTCAGACAGCGGAGTGTGCAGCACCTCGGGACGCCGTTTCTCGCGCATCAGAGAACGGATAAAGGCCATTTGCTGGGCTGTCTGCTGCGCTGACTCTCCGCCTCTCATGGAAGCGATGGCGGAGGGCATTCCGCCTTGCCGCAGATTATTCCAGAATCCTCCGCCTTTGCTCGGCTCCTTCATAGCTGTCTCCTTTCCGCTGACCGGAGCTGCCGCTGCAGCGCCTTATGCAGGCGTCTGATCAGCAGCAGGCTTTCCCGCAGCTCCGCCCGGAGCTGCTTGTTCTTCAGATCATTCTCGGCATAATAATCACTGCTCACGAGCAGACCGTCCGTCACCGTAAACGGTGTATTCACCCGCATCCTCAGCGCCGTCAGGACAGCCCGCCGGATCTCTGCCAGATGCTGATACTGATCCAGCTTAGCCAGTTCATCCAATCTCTCCAGGGTCGAAGTGGCTTCGATTCCGTGCAGTAGCGACAGGTGCCTGACGATATTAACAAGCGGAATGTAGAGGCCGTATTTGACATCGAAGCCGCCGGCATTGTCACCGAACCGTTCTGTGAGCACTTGTCCCAGCAGATTCAGTGTTGCCTTATGGCGCACCGTATTGCGCAGTACCGCCAACGTCAATTTGCTGTTGTCCGTGAATCCGGCATGCAGGGCTTCCCGCCACTGCGCAGACAGCGCCTCACTTCCCGCTACATGGCGCATATCCGAAGCGATAATCAGGTACCGGACAGGCTCCCATTCGAGCTGCTCCATCCAGTCTGACAGCTGGCGCTTCCAGTCAGCCAGCGACTTGCGCCAGAGCGGCTCGGAGCACATCACCCTGCCCTCACATTTCTCATAGCCAATCGCCTCAAGCATATCCGACAGCATGCTGCCAAAAGCCTCGAAATAGCTTTTCCGTTCACCCTCCAGCGCTTCCTCCACAATCAAGCCGTTATCCTGATCACTCCACAGCGTAGCCTCCTGCCGGCCCGCACTGCCGAACACAATAAAGGAATAGGCGCAGGGAGGCAGGCCATAGCCCGCCTCCTTCATCTGCGCCTCACATATGCGTACCGCCGTCCCGGCAAGCTGGTCATGCATCGCATTGACCCGGTGCATCCATTCCTGAACGGGAATCACACCCAACTGCTCCAGCAGCACTTGTTGACAAGCGGTACGCCTGGCCTTAAGCTCCTCCGGCGAACCGGCTGTTACGATGGACAAGTAATTTTCTTCTTCGTTCCAATCTGCTGTCTCCACCGAAGCCATCAGTCCGCCTCCCTGCTTAAGTATAGATATTAGTGTTTGAGGGTTTTGGATTCGGATTCACTGATCAGCTTCATTTGTTCAGGATAACCGTACGTACCGTGCTCACTGATATCCAGACCCATCAATTCCTCTTCTTCCGTTACACGGATACCCATAACTATCTTCATTACATACAGGATGACGAAGGACATCACAGCTACGAACACAAAGGTTCCGACTACACCCAGCGCCTGTACGCCGAGCTGATGGAAGCCTCCGCCATAGAACAGGCCGGCTTTCCCTACAAGTGCGCCCTGTTCAATCAGATCAGGTGCTGCGAAGAGCCCTGTAGACAACGCCCCCCACATACCGGCAATACCATGTACGGAGAAAGCGTAGATCGGATCATCAAGCCCTGCACGCTCCAGCCACTGCGAAGTCATGAAGGTAAAGGCACCGGCCACGAGACCGATAATGATTGCTGCCCAAGGCTCTACGAAGGCACAGGCACCGGTGATGGCAACCAGAGCTGCCAGTACGCCGTTAAGCATGGCCGGAATATCGGATTTGCCGAAGTACAGCCAGGATGCCGCCAGTGCTGCCAGACCGCCTGCCGCCGCTGCAATGTTTGTAGTCAACGCTACGTGTCCAAAGAACCCGCCCATAGGGGACAACGCGCTGCCGGGATTGAATCCGAACCAGCCGAACCAGAGAATGATAACCCCCAGCACAGTGAATACCTGATTATGGCCCGGGATGATGACCGGCTTGCCTTCCTTGTTGAATTTGCCAAGACGGGGCTTGAGGAGAATGGTCGCCACTACAGCCGCCGTTGCACCTGTAAGATGGACTACGGTAGAACCTGCATAATCCTGCATGCTCAGCTCTGCCAACCAGCCGCCGCCCCATACCCAGTGAGCTACAACCGGATAAATCACAACCGAGAAGAGAATTCCGAAGATAATATATACGCTAAGCTTAGCACGTTCAGCCATACCGCCGGATACAATCGCCAGGGAAACTGCGGCAAATGCCATTTGGAACAGGAATTTAGTATTCAGCGTTACATCGGAGAAGGCCAGGGAATCAAACGCAGATCCGGTTGAATCTCCACCGTAGAAGAAGCCCGTAGTTCCGAAGAAGCTGTTGCCGTTTCCGAAGCCAAGACCGAAGCCCAGTGCCCAGAAGCACAAGCTTGCAATGGCCAGTGTCAGTACCGTCTTACCGGCCACGTGGCCGGCATTCTTCATCCGGACCGAACCAGCCTCAAGTAATGCGAATCCGGATTGCATGAAGAATACAAGGATAAATGCCAGGAACGTAAATGCAGTGTCGAGTCCGATCTGCAGATCCGGTGCTGCCGGACCCTCAGCCGCAAACGCGCTGACCGGATAGATCATCAGTGTAATCATAGCCAGGAACATCATCAACAACTTCTTTTTCATATTGTACCCCACTCCCCATATGTTATGTTTTCTAACAAAGCGTGAAACTCTTAATGTCATTATAATCAGAAGTCAGGTAAATTGACAAGACTATTTTTTTGAATGTTTGAATTTAATTTTGCAAGCTGAACTATTCTACACTCTATGCCTATTCCGGACGGCGTTTCCGATAGCCCGCCATGAACAGCCAAGGACCTTATGTATCAATTATGCAAACGCATACAGCCAGAAGTGCTTCGCTCGTTGCCTCACACTGCATTTTTATGAATCCCTATTAGTAAACATGCCCTTTATTTTCCCATGATCACTCCCCGCACCACCCTCTGTCTTCTGCAATCCTGCGGGTTTCCCGCTGATCTATGTGATTGTATATATGACATATGGTGTTAGGTTAATCCTAACTTCACTCATTTTAAGGGACTCTTCGGTTCAATCGCCTCCAGACCAACCCGCGTTAAGTCGTTTATTTTGTTTATTGGTTTCTATAAGAAGAATTTGCCTTTTGCACAGTGCTATGAAGCCTTCCGGGTTAAAGCATCTTTATAAAAAGTCAGCATATACTTTAAAGTAAGCGTCACGTTTGACTGTACGGTTTCCAATTTGATATGATTATTTTACGCAGCGAATGCGAAATTTCCGGAGGAATATAATGAAGTCAGGGAATTCTAATGAAAGAGCCCTGCTGTATTCCAGCTGACTCTTATAGCGAGGTGAGATAACTTGGAGATATGACCCTTTACCGGATCGGAGAGCTGGCCAAGGCGGCCGGTATCAGCGAACGTACCATTGATTACTATACGAAGCTTGGACTGATTACACCGGAATCCAGGAGCATGAAGAATTACCGGCTGTACAGCCATGAAACCTTAGTCGTTCTGCAACGTATTAATCAGCTTAAGCAAGAGAAATATACATTGGAAGAAATCAAATCCCTGATGGGCAAATGGAACGCAGCCACACCTGAGGCCGAGGTCTCCGGCAAGCTGGTCCAGCTTGAGCTTCAGATGCAGCAGCTTGAACGTGAAGTGAAGGCGCTGGAGCCCGTGATCAGCGGCTTGAAGCCGGGCCAGGCTAACCGGGCACTGGCAGCACTGATTCCTCAGGGCGTTGCCTGCATGGAAGCGATTCGGCTTCTGCTGACGCAGGGACCGCCAATGTAACAGCTTGTAATTTATAATGGAGGAATGAGCACATATGATGCCCCTAATGTATGTATTGTTAGCTGTCGCTTTTATCTTCTCGCTATGGGCCCAGTTCAGAGTCAAGGGCAATTTCAAGAAATGGGCCAAGGTGCCTAATATGAACGGATTGACGGGTTATGAAGCTGCCCGGCGCATGCTGGACGCCAACGGCCTCTACGATGTTCCCATTGAACCGGTTCCGGGAACCCTCACAGACCACTATGACCCGATTAACCGCGTTGTGCGGCTGTCGGAGCCTGTATATTATGAAAGCTCCATCGCAGCGGTCTCCGTCGCTTGTCACGAGATCGGCCATGCGATTCAGCATAAGGAGCATTATCCGATGCTGTCGCTCCGCCACCGGATGTTCCCGGTTGTGAACTTCGCATCCGGGGTCGCGCCTTTCATGCTGCTGGCGGGCTTCATTTTCAGCTCGTTGAATCTTATTGGTCTAGGTATTATCTTCTTCTCCGCCGCAGTAGCGTTCCAGCTGGTCACACTGCCTGTCGAATTCAACGCCAGCAGCCGTGCGCGCACGATTATGTTACAGCAGGGCTTCATCCGCAACGATGAAGAGCGCGGCGTGGCCAAGGTTCTGAATGCCGCAGCGCTTACCTATGTGGCAGCGGCTCTGGTATCCTTGCTCGAACTGATCCGCCTGATCCTGATGTTCCTGGGCAACCGGGACTAAGGATTATACACTACACAGACAATACCCCGGTAGGCTATGAGCCGACCGGGGTATTGTCTGTGTGTCTGTCTTTGAAATAGGTAAGCAGGAAGTTACGGAAGGACTGGGCGACCAGCGGCAGCTTGCCTTCCGCCCGGTGAATCAGCCCGACCGTTCGGGTCACCGTAGGCTCCACCACCCGGACCTGTGCAGGCTGCATCGGGTTGGTCTGGTAGAGCGCCATCTCCGGCAGCAGGCTTACCCCCATCCCGGCCGCAACCAGGCCGCGGATCGTATCGGTCTCCCCGCCTTCAAAAGCAATCTGCGGCTTGAACCCCGCCGCAAGACAAGCCTGCCACACAATCGGCCGCAGCGAGTAGCCTTGGCTGAACAGCACGAACTTCTCATCCCGCAGCTGTTCCAGCCGGATGACTTCCCTGCTTGCAAGCGGATGGTTCTGCGGCAATATGGCGAACAGCTCCTCGGTCATCACGATATCCCCGGCCACATGCCCTACATTCTCCGGGAACGGGGAGATGAAGGCCAGATCCACCTCTCCAGAGATGACATCCTTAATTAAGGAAGGATAGGCTCCCTGCTTGAAACGGAATTTCACATGGGGATAATGACTGCGGAATTCCGCTACAATTGAAGGAATCAGATGGGTTCCGAGACTGTGCGGGAAGCCGATGCGGATCTCTCCCCGCTCCGGGTCAAGGAATTCGTGCACCTCTGCCACCGACCGGTCGAGTTCATTCAGCACGGACTCCACTCTTTTGCAAAAGAGCTGCCCCACAGGAGTAAGCTGCAGATTCCTCCCCTTCTGCATGAACAGATCCACCCCCAGCTCCTGCTCCAGCTGATGAATCTGGCGGCTTACCGCAGATTGTGCGACATGCAGCTCCTCCGCTGCTCTGGTGACATGTTCCTTCTGGGCAACCTTCAGAAAATACTGCAGCTGTCTAAGCTCCACGATTACACCCTTCCTTATCGCCGGTTTCGTTTGAATACACGGATAATTAGCCCATAGATGAAGAATCCGGCGATCAAGCCGCCGATATGAGCCATATAATTGATTTTTGGAGCAGCAAAGGACATGATAATCCCCATCATGAGAAGTCCGTAGATCGTCTTGCGCGAGCCCTCATCCATCATCGCCCTCTGGAAGACCGCAATATAGAGGAAAGCGCCATAGACGGCGTAGATCGCCCCCGAGGCCCCTACAGAGACAATTCCGATCTCCACATTCCCGCGGCTGCTAATGAGAACCCACAGCAGATTAGCAACGAAGCCGCCGCCCAGATACAGCAGCGCATAACGCCACCAGCCCATCAGACGCTCCAGCGGCGGGGCGAACACAAGCAGCGAGAAACTGTTGAAGAATAAATGGGCGAAGCCATTGTGCAGGAACATCGCCGTCACGCAGCGCCACAGCTCATCCTTTTCAGCACCCAGATTGACCGTAGCCCCATACTTCACAAGCGTATACAGGTTGGTGGAGCCGCCGTTCAGGGACAGCACAATGAACATAATCACGTTGGCCAGAATCAGCGCACAGGTCACCGGATAATACCGGAGATAACTTCTCCACTTCTCATATCTTATAAAAATCATAACACCCATCCTTTTATGTATGTTGTCCCAAGCTCGACATCCAGCTTCTAAAAAGATTATAATTTATTCTGGCAGGTACAAGCCAATAATGCAATTCAAGGAGGAAACAAGGACATGACGCAAGAACGAACAGGCGTAGCCACTTTTAAGGGCAACCCCATTACTCTGGTAGGCCCGCAGCTGAAAGCCGGAGATTCCGCGCCGCAATTCACGGTAAGCAAGAATCTCCTGGAAGACGTTACTCTTACAGATTACGCTGGCAAAATCAAGCTGATCAGCGTTGTACCTTCCCTGGATACCGGTGTGTGCGATGCGCAGACCCGCCGCTTCAACAGCGAGGCTGCCGGTCTTGGCGATGAGGTGGTCATCCTCACCATCAGCACAGACCTCCCCTTCGCTCAGGCCCGCTGGTGCGGTGCCGCAGGCATTGACAGTGTCATTACACTGTCCGACCACAAAGAGACTTCCTTCGGACAAGCCTATGGCGTCCTGATCAAGGAGTTCCGCCTTGACATGCGCTCCATCTTCGTTGTGGACAAGAACGATACTTTGGCTTATGTTGAGTATCTTGGTGAAATGGCCGAGCACCCGGACTACGAAGCGGCAATCGCTGCGGTTAAGGCCCTGCTCTAAGCTTGAACGGACAGCACTGATATTTAAATAGCATCCGGCCTGTAGAAGGCTGCAATTTTGAAAAAAAGCGGCAGAAGGTCATCCTTCTCCCGCTTTTTGCGTATGATGATCAGTAAGGATATCAGTGTCCGGCACGGACTGTCCCGCCCCCGGAAACCGCATACAATCCCGGCAATACATGCCTGCGGCTGTCCTTAATCCACCTTATATTTACCCAGCTTCTTATCCAGAGACTGATACAAACGCTGAATGACACGGTAATTGGCACCCAGATCGCCAAGCGACCCTCTGGATGCTGAATATATATCTACGGCACAGCGTACGGGCGTAGTGCTCAGCACAGATACGGTAATATCCAGCGAGCGGCCTAACGCCGTTCTTTTCTCCAAGGTAATCTCCCCTACAGACTGCACTTCATGCAAGACTTTAAATCCAGGAATTTTCTTCAGCGTTGCGGAGACTTCATCCCACGCCTTGTCTCTTGAAAGATTGTAATAACGCGTTTTCAATGCCGGATCTTTGGCACGGTCGCTTGTTCCGTCATGACTGCGAAATAAACCGACCAAGGTTCTTTTCAACGACAAAATTCTTCCCCCTCTTCAAATCCCAAGTTCACTCTCCTAAGTGTAACACTCTTGTCCGCGGAACAAAAGGGCATTGCTCACTTTAAGCTTGAAAAAGGCACCCTCTACCCGCAGTGAGCAGGTAACAGGGTGCCTTGTCAATTTCATTGGAAAACCCGCCTATGCCGTCCGGCTGCAGTGTCTTCTGAACCTGCTAGAGCAGGTGGGTGACCGCAGAAGTCGTTTTTGAATTCCCCAGGTCATATAGACAGGGCTGTTCAGCCGCGCTTCATGTAGATCTCCCAAGACATTATCATTGGTTCAAAACAACGAGCAACCATAACGTACATCGCAGGATTTATAATCATTATATTGCGTTTTGACGAAAAAGTAAACCTGTATGCGCTTTATTTAACAGCGGGATCATTTACCGTTGATATTACTGTCCAAATGATCAAGGGATTGTTAAATCCGCTTGAACTCCTTACCGCTGTCCTTGTCTCTGTCGTCTTCATCCTCATCGTCTTCATCGTCATCGTCGTCATCAGAGGCCATACCTTCGTTTTCAGCCGCTTCCAGCGCTGCCTGTTCTTCCGCCAGCTTCTTCTTCTCCACCTGCAGTTGCAGCTTGTTGTATGTAGCGAAGAAATTAAAGAAAGCGAGCATGGCAATCAGCGTAGGAATACACAGCACATAGAGCACCGGATACCGCAGACCTATATAGAGAAGAACCCCTGCACCAATCAACGTCGAGAACACACGGATCGGCCGGGCGATCGTGAGCAGAATAGAATTGGTTACCACTTCCTTGAAGGTCATCTGGTAGTGAACCACAATCGAGAAGAAGTTAAACATCGATACGAACAAAATAATCATCAGCACCAGCATCAGGATACCAACGATCTTGAAATTCGGCATTTGTGTCATGTATACGGTCACATCAACGTACATCACGACAAACAGCAGGGTGTAGATAAGGCCTCCCAGCATGCTTTTCAGATAATTCTCTTTATACCCCTGAAAAAAAGTGCGGAATGTACTTACATCCGTATTGCCCATTACCCATTTGCGTACCACTGTAAATAACGCCGACGTAGCCGGAAATACAGTGAATGGCGCGAATACACCAAGCACCCAGTTCAGCATAATCTGCTCATTCGCTCCGCCTGCCCCTGAACCCAGCATGATGATCTTCAAAATTCCTGCGAACAGGAACGGTATCGAACACAATGCCCATAAAATATTGCTGAAGGCGATGCGTGAGATCCATTCCGTGATGCGGTAAATACCGCCCATTGCTCCTTTAAACTCCAATTCCCTTCCTCCTGTCTATCTTGTGCATACTGCGTATCTTAACTATACCTGTTTGTACAGGACTTTTCCAGCGCCCAAGTTTACAAGTTCTAGGTTAGCGTCTAAGCAAGCTCCGCAATACGTCCATATATTACATTGTAACCCTAACAAATCCTTCAAGCTCAAAGGAGGTTGACCTCATGTCCGCACCTGGCTGCTGCAATCCGTGGACTTCCACCGGAACCATTCTCGTGCTGTTCATCCTGCTGGTCATCATCAGCCGTACCTTCATCTAAGCGAATCCACAGTAAAAAAAGAAGACGGGAAACCGGTAACGGTTGCTCGTCTTCTTCAAGGTGTTGGTTATTGCTTATGCGTCAAAATCCTGCTTAGCCGGACGCGTGCTGGTGCTGCTAGGACGCGAGGATGGTCTTCCGTCTGTATTACGGCTCGCCCCATCACGGTTGCCTTTGTAGCCGCCGCCGTAGCTGCTGCCACTTCCGCTATTACCGCCATAGCCGCTGCTGTAGCCGCCACGGGTGCTTCCGCCGCTGCTCGCGTTATCACGGTTCCCGCGATAGCCGCCGCCGCTTGCATTGTCACGGTTGCCGCGATAACCGCCGCCGGAACTGGAACCGGAACCCGTACGGTTGCCGCCATAGCCGCTGTTAGGCTTGCGTCCGCTGCGGATATCGTACTTGCCGCCGCGGCGCTTAGCACGGATCGGATCTTCCGGTGTCAGTTCAATCTGAGCATCCTTGTTGTCCCCGGTAAGCAGCTTCATTGCAGCAGACAACAGTTGAACAGAGTCGTACTGTTCCAGCAACTGAATGGCAATGCCTTTGTATTCGTTCAATTCGGCATCCTCAACCATTGCCAGCAGACGTTCTGCTGTAATGCGTTGTTTGCCTTCAATAGCCTCAGCCATTGTAGGAAGCGGTTTGCGGGTAATGCGGTGACGGGTAACGCGTTCGATCAGGTGCAGGTGATCCATCTCACGCGGAGTTACGAAGGACCATGCAGTTCCTTCTTTGCCGGCACGGCCTGTACGGCCGATACGGTGTACATAGCTCTCAGGGTCCTGAGGAAGGTCGAAGTTGATTACATGCGTTACGCCGGATACGTCCAGTCCGCGTGCAGCTACGTCTGTAGCTACCAGTACATCAATGCTGCCGTCACGGAATTTGCGCATTACAGCATCGCGCTGATTCTGCGACAAGTCGCCATGCAGGCCGTCAGCGGAGTATCCGCGCTTCTGCAATCCTTCAGCAAGCTCGTCTACCCGGCGCTTGGTGCGGCCGAATACGATCGCCAGATCAGGCGATTCCATGTCAATCAAGCGGCTGAGCGCTTCGAACTTCTGGCGTTCAGGTACTTCAACATAAGCCTGGTCGATAAGCGGTGCGCTGATCTGCTTAGGAATTACGGATACATGCTGCGGGTTCTTCAGGAACTGCTGGGCAAGGCGTTGGATGTTAGGAGGCATAGTTGCCGAGAAGAGCATGGTCTGACGTTCTTCAGGAACGAGCTTGAGGATGGTTTGGATATCCTCCATGAAGCCCATATCGAGCATTTCATCGGCTTCATCCAGTACGATCGTCTGAACATCATCCAGGCGGATGGTCTTGCGGTTGATATGGTCCAGGAGACGTCCCGGTGTACCAATGATAATCTGGGGCTTTCTCTTCAGTCCGCGGATCTGGCGGCCGATATCCTGTCCGCCGTAGATGGCCAGTGAACGAAGTCCTTTGAAGCGGGTCAACTTGCCGATTTCTTCAGCAACCTGAATGGCAAGCTCACGGGTAGGGGTCATAATCAATGCAAGAATTTTCTCTTCTTCCCGGGCGATCTTGGAAATGAGGGGAATCCCGAAGGCTGCGGTCTTACCTGTACCCGTCTGTGCCTGTCCGATCAAATCTGATCCGGCCATTGCAAGCGGAATCGCCTGCTCCTGGATAGGTGTTGCTTCCTCAAATCCTAGCTCTGTGATTGCTTGAAGTACTTTTGGCTCCAAGCCGAATTCTGCGAATGTTTTCAAATTATTCATGCTCCTTCTATACAGTGGACATTCCACATGCTTGTCTGTATTCTTAAGTAGCGGTAACACTTTATAGGCTGTCCAATCATGCCGTATTTCCTGCATGGTTTAGCGCGTATTGGGACAAAAAAATGTCCTATGATCAGGCCACTACTTACACCTGACAATTGTAGCTTCGCATTCTAAAGCAATGCAAAAATACCATTGTAACGTCCTACTCAAGAATATCCTATACATTATATCACAAACCCGATCAGGAATACCAGTGTATTCCTTACTTTCATTACTTACATTGCACTCACACTACACTCAGAGGTGAATTTGCTTGGTCAAACTAAGATTGTTCGGGAGCTTTCTAGCCGTGCTCTTCGGTTCAGCGATGATCGCAAGCGGCTTTAATCTGTTCCTGATCCCCCACAGACTGCTCAGCGGAGGCGTATCCGGCCTTGCCATGCTGGCCGGTTATTTCACTCCCTTCAACATCAGCCTGCTGTATCTAGTCTTCAATATCCCGCTGCTTGCCGCCGGATGGTTCCAGCTCGGCCGCAGATTTATCATACTGAGCATTGTCTCTGTAGGGGCAACCACCTGGCTGATGACAGTTGTGCCGGTCTTTCAGGTATCCTCGGATATGCTGCTCTCCTCAGTCTTCGGCGGAGTCCTGGTGGGCTTCGGGGCAGGCGTATCCTTCCGTGTAGGCGGCTCCTCGGGCGGCTTCGACATTCTGGGCTCCATCATTACGCGGTACCGGGACTTCCCGGTCGGCAGCGTGCTGGTCGGCCTCAACGGGCTGGTCATTCTGGCAGCGGCTTATTTTGACGACAACTGGAATCTGGCGCTTGCCTCCATGGTCTCTATCTATGTCACCGGCAAGGTCGTAGACCTGATTCATGTCAGCCACATCAAAGTCACCGTGTACATTATCACTACCCGGACAGACGAGCTGCTGCAGCAATTGCTGGGCCTTCAGCGCGGAGTTACAAAATTTAAGACAGAAGGCGCTTATTCTCATGTAGAACGGGACATGCTAATGACAGTGACCACAAGATATGAGCTTGCGGAGCTGAAACGCATCATCAAGACCAGTGACCCGCAGGCTTTTGTAAATATTGTTGAAACGGTTGGGGTCATGGGCTCCTTCCGCAAAAGATAGGCCGCTAGAAATGCTAAACGATCAAATTTGTGATATATTATAACTACGCAGGACCTCAACAATTTCATGAAGATTGTGATTTACCCTCTTTTTTCCAGGCACTTCGTTTTTCCGGATAGACCCTGAATTTTCATTCAGTTCGATTCGAAAAAGGAAAGGGTGATTTTTGTGGAAATGGAAACGGTAAAACTGTCAGCAATCGTCATGAAGTGGTATCCGGACATGATACCGTTTCTCAAGCAGGACGAACTCAATTCCGTAATCGTTCTGCGTGACGGCCTGAATATTCTGGAGCCTGCAGATGCCATGGATATCATCCATTACAGCATTTGCGAACACCAGAATTCTGCGTATCTTCATTAAGTGTCAGAGCAAGCTGCTTTAAGAGCAAGTTGTGATAGCTGCCGCCTGGGATGGGTCCGGGCGGCATTTACTTTTTCAATTAGCGGTTTAAAATCCGTACATCCCGTTTATTAACAACAAGAGCGGAATTCACATCAAAAAATTACGGGTATTGTTACAAGTCTGTTCTTTTTGGGTGCATCCGTTACCTTATACTTTATAGGGAATGTACATAAAGGGAGCGAATTAGACAATGAATATCACCTGGGCATTACTGATGATGGCCCTGGGAGGCGTAGGTGTCCCGAACCAAGGGCATGAAGCCGATGTGGCAGCCACACTGCAGAGCGCCATGAATCCCTCCGTCGTCGCAGAACAGACAACCAATCCGGACGCAGCAGCTTCTCCGAACGGAGGCGGCACCACCTCTCCTTCACCATCAGCAAGCGCAGCCCCGGAGACAGCACTTCATACCGATCCTCAGCCGGATGCTCCCAAGGTTAAAGGGATATACGTCACGGCCTACAGTGCCGGAGGCGCACGGATGGAAACTCTGCTCGCCCTGCTGGACAAGACAGAGCTGAATTCCATGGTCATTGATATTAAGGATGATGCCGGATACATCACTTACAAGACGGATAATGCCGAGCTTCAGCAACTGGGGCATCCCCAGCCGTTCATTGGTGATATCAATAAGCTGATGACACGCCTGAAGGAGCATGATGTCTATCCAATCGCCCGGATTGTCGTCTTCAAGGATTCGGTTCTGGCCAAGAAGAAGCCTGAGATGTCCTTCGTGAATAAGGACGGTTCCGTATGGGCTAACAAGGGCGGAGACAGCTTCGTCAATCCTTATAATGAAGCAGTATGGAAGTATAATGTGGATATTGCCAAAGAGGCCGTTAAGCTCGGATTCAAGGAAATCCAGTTTGACTATGTACGCTTCCCTGAAGGCTTCGAGAAGCGTGCGGACACTCTGAAATACACGAAGAGCGACCGTCCGCGCGTGGAAATTATCGCTGACTTTGTGAAATACGCCAAAGCAGAGCTGGCACCGCTGGGAGTACGGATATCCGTGGATATCTTCGGTTATGCCGCTTCTGTCCCTGCCGCCGAAGGCATCGGCCAGGATTTCGTGAAGATCTCCAAGAATGTCGATGTTATCAGCCCGATGGTCTATCCGAGCCATTATTCCACCGGCTGGTTCGATGTGAAGGACCCGGACAAAGACCCTTATGCCACGATCAAGGGCTCCATGGTCGATACGCACAAGAAGCTGAATCCGCTGGGCAGCTACAAACCGGTGATCCGCCCGTGGATTCAGGATTTCACCGCCAGCTGGCTGGGCAGCGGGCATTATGTCAAATACGGCAAGAAGCAGGTTGAAGATCAGGTCCGGGCCTTGAAGGATCAGAATATCGACGAATTCCTGCTTTGGAATGCCAACAACCGCTATACCGCCAATGTGAAGTACGACCAGTAAGTTTTCTGCAATTATTCGGATGTATCCATAGCCGCACGATATCCAGAGCCCGGCAGACGCCGGGCTTTTTACTGGAAATATATTCAAAATTAAAAATAACGGGGCATTGATGATGAAACAGACTTCTTCCATTAAACAAAAGGCCGGGCAATTCCTGCATATATTACTTCCGATCCTGATTACCCAGATTGCATTGTCGGCCATTACCTTCTTCGATACCAACATGTCGGGCAAATTCGGCACGAATGATCTTGCCGGGGTAGCCATCGGCACAAGCCTGTGGATTCCCATCCAGACAGGCCTCAGCGGGATTCTTATGGGGATCACGCCTATTGTGTCACATCTCCTCGGCAGCAAGCGGAGCCAGGATGTAGCCCACCAGGTGATGCAGGGCATTTGGCTCTCCCTGATCGTATCCGTTCTTGTACTGGTTCTGGGCGGCTTCGCCCTCTCACCGATCTTGAACTTCATGAATCTGGAGCCTGCGGTACGCGACATCGCCTTCCGCTTCCTCGGTGCCATCTCCTTCGGCATTATCCCGCTGTTCGGCTACACCGTTGTCCGCAGCTGTATTGATGCCCTGGGTCAGACCCGTGTCTCCATGTTCATCACCCTGATTGCCCTGCCGGTCAACGTGGGGCTTAACTATCTGCTGATCTTCGGCAACTTCGGCTTCCCCCGTCTTGGCGGAGTAGGAGCAGGCGTAGCCTCTGCCATCACGTACTGGGTCATCTTCCTGATTGCCCTAATCTTCGTCTACCGGGCCGAGCCTTTCCGGAGCTTGCATATTTTCCGCAAATTCCATGCTATGTCGCTGTCCAGCTTCAAAGAGCTGCTGAAGATTGGTGTGCCTATCGGCTTTTCCATCTTTTTCGAGACGGCAGTGTTCTCGGCTGTAACCCTGCTGATGAGCCGCTTCGATACGATCACGATCGCGGCCCATCAGGCCGCCATTAACTTTGCTTCGACTCTCTATATGATTCCGCTGAGCATCTGCATGAGCCTGACGATTCTCGTCGGCTTCGAGAGCGGCTCCGGGCGGCTTAAGGATGCGCGCCAGTATGGCATTATGGGCATCGGTACGGCAGCTGTCCTCTCCCTGCTTACAGCGCTGGTGCTGCTATTCGCCGGGAATCATGTCGCCGGGCTGTATTCGGATGACCATGAGGTGATTTCGCTGATCCAGCATTTCCTGATCTATGCGATCTTCTTCCAGATCTCCGATGCCATCGCAACCCCGACCCAGGGTGTACTGCGTGGATACAAGGATGTCAACCCTGCGTTCGTTATTTGCTTCATCGCCTATTGGGTGATCGGCCTGCCGGTCGGATACTTGCTCGCCACTTACACCGAGCTTGGTGCCTACGGCTACTGGATTGGACTCATTACCGGCCTTGGAATCGGTGCAATTCTGCTGCTCGCCCGGCTTGTAAGGGTACAGCGGAGATTTGCCCCTGAGAAGGCATAGAATAACATGACAACAGCCACAGACCATGGAGAGTAATCTCCTTCGTCTGTGGCTGTTCTTCATTACCGGCTTTTTACAAGCAGATCCACTGCTTCCTTAATCACTTGATCAGGAGAGTTCCCTTTCGCAAGCTCTTCGTGGATACATTTCTCCAGATTGTCTCCAACCACTGCACCGATAGAGCGGTCTACGGCTGTCCGGATCGCTGTCAGCTGAGTGACGATCTCCCGGCAATCTTTGCCTTCTTCCAGCATTCCGAGTACTCCTCTCACCTGACCCTCGATTCGCTTCAGCCGGTTAGTAATGGCTTTATCATAATCCACTGTCAATCAGCCCTCCTCTAGATGAATAAGTTCACGCCGGAATCCTCGGCAGCTCCAAGATAACTGGCAACACCGCCGAAGTCCACACCTTCAATTAATTCCTCCTGCTTGATCCCCATGATGTCCATGCTCATCGTACAGGCCATCAGCTTAACCCCGGCCTGCTGTGCGCTCTGCATCAGATTCTCCAGGGATTCCACATTCTTGCGGCCCATGGTGTAGCGGATCAGCTTCGCCCCAAGCCCGCCCATGTTCATCCGGGATAACGGCAGCTTCCGCGTCCCCTTCGGCATCATCAGGCCAAACATTCGGTCGAGCACATTCTTCTTCACCTGCGGAGACTGCCCCCGGCGCAGAACATTAAGCCCCCAGAAGGTAAAGAACATGGTCACCTGCTTGCCCATCGCTGCGGCGCCTATTGCAATAATGAAGGAAGCGATGGTCTTATCCAGATCCCCGCTGAATACAATCATCGTTGTTCCTTCAGAGACTGCTGCTGACTGTTCCGCCGGAGCGCCGGTTCTGTCTGGGAGATCTTGCCCCTTACGCACCAGTGCCTGAACCTTGCCGCCGGATACATCCACAGCTTCCAGCGTATTCCCCGTCTTGTTGCACCACTGCCTGATATCAGCGGCAAAACCGAAATCCGTTGCTGTAATCTCTACCCGCTGGCCTTCCTCCATAGAACTGATAGTCTCATATACTTTGAGTATAGGGCCGGGGCACTGTAATCCGCAAGCATCCAGCAGGAGCTGCGGCTTACTGCTAAGTTGTCCCTGGCTTTGGACCTTACTGGCGGGAGACGGGTCCTGCACTTTCAAAACCGGTGTCCCTGCCTTGCCGGAAGCTCCAGTATTATCCTTCCTTGCTATCGCTGCATATGTTTTGTAACCTCCGTCAACGTTACGTACTGCATATCCATATTGGGTTAACATGCGGGCAGCAATGTAGCCGCGCAGCCCAACCTGGCAGGATACAGCGATCTCCTGCCCCTTCGGAATCTCTGCCAGCCGGTCTCTCAGCTCAGACAGCGTAATATTAATGGAACCGGGGATGAACCCGGCCAGACGCTCTGCTTCATCTCTGACATCAATGATAAGGCCGCCGCTGCGCGAAAATTCATCGACTTCATGCCATTGCAGATTACGGACGAGCCCCTCCATCAGATTAGAGGCAACATAACCCGCCATATTTACCGGATCTTTGGCCGAGGAATACGGCGGTGCATACGCAAGCTCCAGATCCGCAAGCTCATCAGCCTTAAGCTTGCTGCGGATGGCAGTGGCAATAACATCTATTCGTTTGTCCACTCCGGCACTTCCGGCCGCTTGCGCTCCATAGATCTCGCCCGTCTGCGGGTTGAACAGCAGCTTGAGCGCTATCGGTGCAGCACCGGGGTAGTAACCGGCGTGGGAATTCGGATGGATATGAATGGCTTCAAAGGGAACACCCAATGAACTAAGCGTCTTCTCATTATTTCCGGTCAGCGCAGCAGTCATATCAAAGATCTTAATAATGGCAGTACCTAATGCTCCCGTATACGAGGCTTCCCGGCCATTGATATGATCGGCGGCGAGGCGCCCCTGCCGGTTCGCTCCCCAAGCCAGAGATACCATGGTATCGAATCCTTGAACACGGTCCTTCACTTCAATGACATCTCCTACAGCATAGATGGCAGGGTCACTGGTCTGCAGTGAGGCGTTGACCTTAACCGATCCACGGACGCCTAACTCCAGTCCGCAGCTTCGTGCCAAGTCATTCTCAGGACTGACCCCAATCGCCAGGATAACCATATCCGTTCTAAGCTCCCCGCCGGAGGAGAGACGAAGCAGACGGCCTTGCTGTTCAATAGCCTCTACGCCCTCATTCAGCCGCAGCTCCACCCCATGCAGACGCATATGCTCCTCCAGCGGACGAACCATCTCCAGATCAAGCGGGTTCAGAATCTGCTGCCCCCGGTCAATTACGGTTACGGCAAGCCCACGCTCCCGCAGATTCTCAGCCATCTCAAGACCGATGAACCCTGCACCGATTACAGTGGCATGTCTTGGCTGACGGTTATCCACATAATTCTTAATACGGTCCGTATCCGGAATATTCCTTAAGGTGAACAGGTTATCCGCCTCAGAGAGCCCGGGAAACGGCGGAACGATAGGCTTCGCACCAGGAGAAAGCACTATAATATCATACGGAATTTGCAGCGTCTCTCCTGTTGTCACATTCCGGCAATGTACCACCTTGTGTTCACGGTCAATCTCTGTTGCCTCGGTGAAGATTCTCACATCGATATTAAATCGCGACTGTATACCAGCCGGTGTCTGCAGGAACAGCTTCTCGCGGACATCAATAGTCTCCCCAATATAATAAGGCAAGCCGCAGTTGGCAAAAGAGACATGCTCTCCCCGCTCTATAATGATAATGTTGTCTTCTTCATTCAATCTTCTTAAGCGTGCCGCAGCGGATGCCCCTCCGGCAACTCCGCCAATAATGACTATAGTTCTGCTCATTCTAAATCCCCTCCTATTTATATACCCCTATGGGTATTATAATATACGGGTGGGGGTATACTGTCAAGAAAGAAAAACGGAGCAGTCTCTTCCGGTAATGGAAGGAAGACTGCTCCGCTAAGGATTGGAGATGGGATGAACTCTTGCAGTTGTTACTGGGATAGACGGGAAGCCAGTTCATACAGTTCGATATTGAAATCTTTCTTCGTGTTCACTACCTTGTCGATATCGGTAAGAACCAGTTCCCCTTTAATAATCCCGCATGCCTTGTCTGATTCGCCTTCAATCAGCTTGCGGACCGCGAAATCGGCCAGACGGCTGGCAAGGTTACGGTCTCCCGGAGTTGGAGTACCCCCGCGCTGAATATGTCCCAGAACCGTAACACGGGCATCCAGGGAAGCATGGCGGTCTTTGAGCGCCTGAGCGACATCCTCACCCTTGCCGACGCCTTCAGCCACAATGACAATACTGTGACGTTTGCCGCGTGCGAAATTATCCTTCATCCGGTCCGCTACCTCATTCAGATCATAAGGCATTTCCGGCACCAGAATCGTCTCCGCCCCGGAAGCAAGACCCGCATGCAGAGCGATATCTCCGCAGTGGCGACCCATAACCTCCACGATAGATGAACGTTCATGGGAAGACATGGTGTCGCGCAGTTTATTGATCGCATCCACGACCACGCCTACGGCCGTATCGAATCCAATCGTGTAATCCGTGAACGAGATATCATTATCAATGGTTCCCGGAAGAGCCATCGTCTTGATTCCCAGCTTGCTGAGCTTGTTGGCGCCATGGTAAGAGCCGTCTCCGCCGATAACAACCAGACCGTCGATGCCGAGCTCATTCAGAATGTCAGCACCCTTCTGCTGGCCTTCCGGCTTCATGAACTCCAGACAGCGTGCAGACTGCAGAACGGTACCTCCGCGCTGGATGATATCTCCGACACTGCGCAGATCCATCGGGAAAATGTCGCGGTTCAGCAGGCCCTGATATCCGCGCTGAATGCCGAATACCTCAATTCCGAAGTAGATCGCGCTGCGGACAACCGCACGTACTGCGGCGTTCATGCCCTGGGAGTCTCCTCCGCTGGTTAATACTGCGATTTTTTTGACGTTTGACATTCTGTTAGTTCCTCCTTAAAATTGCGCCGGTCTCTCCCCTGATCGGAGAAGACCCTGCAGCATCTAATACATGTGTTTACGTATCCAGCGGCTGTTGACGAAGAAGAAGAGTCTGGTGAGCGGACTATTCTTCATCAGCCGCTTGGATACCGAGCGGACCTCGCGCTGCTCACTAACCTTGGGATCGGATAAATACAGTGCCAGGAGTCCTTCGATGATCATACGGTGCATGGAGTTCTCGGGAAGACTCCGGACATCCTTGCGGGCCCACTCCACAATGGAAGCGATCCGGTTCAGCATCATATCCGTATTCTCGTAATAATTGCAGAAATTGAGATCACCGCCGGCCCGGTCTTCATCCTGGTCAATCAGATAATCCAGCATAATATGCAGACCGCACACATGCGGAAAATAAGCAGCACGAATGGATGCTGATGACGCTCTGCTTAGCTTGGGATCACATGAAGCCAGAAAAAGCATAAATACGCCCAGGGTTGAACCGGTTGCGGCCGCAAACTCATTCCACTGGAGATGAGGCGCCCGGTGTCCCTCCTTCTCCCACCATTCCTTCAGGGCAGCCTCCCTGAGCTCCGGGTGAATGTGCTTATAGACCTGAAGATCGGTGTACAATACAGCCAGATTATAAATCTCTTCAGCGGCAGCACCGTACCCCGGAAGCCGGGAGGTCATCTCCTGGCATTTGCGGACCAGTCTGTGCAGGTATCCGCCGTCATTCTGTTCAGTACGCAGCGCGTAATAGTTCACAGGCTCTGCACCCGGGGTTACAGCATCAAGCATGGACTTATGCAGCAACCGGAAATCGGCCGGATCGAGTGAAGTACTGCGGTCACACAGGTTGTCCAAATAATCACTGATCGTCTGATAAGCAACAATTAGCGGAATCAGTATATGTCTCATCGACAAATTGCCGGCGGCATAGATTCCGCCGCCTTCGCAATGAAACTGCTTCGTTTCAATGCTGGCAAGCGCTTGCTTGCGGAGCTCGGGATCGGGAATTCCTTCTGCGTCCTTGCGCCAGAAATCGAGACATGATCGTACTTCCGGCAGCACGTACTTATAGACCCTGTTCATGAGTCCTATAGGACCGCGCGGACTACGGTTACGGCCTTGCTCAAATTCATTCAATGACAGTGCCTCCACATTGTTGTCTCCTTATCCAAATCATGATTATTATAATATGCAGAGCGGATTTGTACAAACAACAAAATCACTTTCGCAAAGTCTTGAAAGATTCAGAAAATCGATATTTTACGTAACCCCTGACTTCTCCGCATTGTGCTATACTATATTTTTCTATACCCCGAAGGAGTGCACAATCATGAATGCAGAGCGGAGCGGCGGCCAATACAGTGACCAAAACTGGCTGCGATCCTTTATGTTTACGCTATACGGCACCAGTGTGCTGGTTGTTTCTTATTTTCCGTTATTTTATGCCCACCTGGGCTTCAGCAGTCCGCAAATGGGTCTGCTCTACTCCGTAGGCCCGTTAATCTCGATTCTCTCGAATCTGTTCTGGAGTATGATGAGCGACCGGCTGGGTACCGTCCGTAAGATTATGGCCCTCCTGCTTGGAGGCCAGATGATTACCGCCATTATTCTGGCCCGAGCCACCGATTTCTCGAGTGTTATGCTTATTTTGTCCTTTTTCTATTTCTTCTATTACCCGGTTTTTCCACTTGCAGACACTATGGCGATCAAGATCGCCCAGCGCCACGGGCGGAATTTCATCGCCATCCGTGTATTCGGCTCGCTCGGATACTCCTTCTTCGCTCTTACAATAGGTTATGTTCTTAGAACACTGGGACCTCAGTATAGCGTAGCCATTTGTATTGTGATTGTTGTAACCGCGCTGCTTATCACGGTGGGACTGAAGGATGTGAAGCGCAGCGAAGCGGCTGTGCTCCCTGTGAACGGAGAGACTCCGGACAAAGCGCTGAAGGCTGCCGGACTCCGGGAGATTCTGCTGCAAAAGGAAGTGCTCTGGTTCTTCAGCTCCGTCTTCCTGCTCGCCATCGGCTACCGGATGAACGAGGCCTTCCTGACGATCAGCCTCAAGGGCATGAATGCAGGCGATGAGATTGTGGGCTGGGCGCTGCTGGCTTCTGCGCTCAGTGAGATCCCCATCTTCTTCCTGCTCAGCAAATACGGCGACAAGTTCAAGGAGCTGCCGCTGCTCGCTTTTGCAAGCCTGATGTTCACGCTGCGCTTCCTGTTCATGTCGCTTGCCCAGGAGCCGGGCACCGTAGTCGCCATCCAGGCCATGCATAGCGTCTCGTTCGGCATTTATTATGTAACTGCGGTCCGCTACATCACCCGGATCATCCCTGATCATCTGCGGGCCACCGGAATGGCCCTCTTCACCGTCGTATGGTCCAGCGGCGCAGGTCTGCTCAGCGGCACCTTCGGCGGGCTGATCTACCAGGATGCCGGCCGGATTGTATTCTATCTGGTCGCTACCGGCTTCTCGATCCTGGCCTTCATCGGCTTCCTGTCCAAGCATCTCATGGACCTCGGGGGCGGCGCGGACCGCCCGTTGCGTCGTAAGACCAATAACCCGCTCTGAGCAATTAAGGGCGGGTGAAGCTTCACCGGGTACGGGAATATAAAAAAGCACAGTTCCCGGAGGAACTGTGCTGCTCAAGCTGCCTGATGCTACTCATGCCAGTGCGTGCTAGATCAAATATATATATTGCGGCTGACAGAAGCTCTGCCTTGGCCGTATTTTATAATTTAACTACGTTCGCTGCCTGTGGACCACGGTTACCGTCAGTAACATCGAATTCTACCGCTTGGCCTTCGTCCAAAGTCTTGAATCCGTCGCCTTGAATTGCTGAGAAGTGAACGAATACATCTTCGCCGCCTTCAACTTGAAGGAAACCATAACCTTTTTCTGCGTTAAACCATTTTACTGTACCTTTCAAATGAACAACCTCCTAAAAATACCGCCATATATGGCGTATGCTTACATTATACTCTTTCTATACTTGTAAAGCAATCCATCTTTTCCCTGATTTCATGATTTAATTTGCTTTTCCCTTCTCCGGTGCGTTATCATTGACCCAAAAGCCAAAAATCGCCAGGGTGGTAATGATAATGATCAAAAAACATGAAATATACAAAACAGACAAATGGAACATGATGACGGTGGAGGTTCAGGGACGTTATATTATCCTCCGTGAAATCTCCGACCAATGGGGGGAAGAAACGCATACCTTCATGAGCCGTCCGGCTATGATGCAGTGGGTGAACAACCGCTTCAATAAAGAGTCTTACCAGGATAATGAAGAAGAGTACAAGAATATCATTGCTGCCTTCAAACAGGTGTAGCCCGGAATGGATAATGAGAGTCTTGTCATTTATGTAGTTGTCGTCCTGTGTCTCGGTGCCGTACTGATTATGAGCAAGGACAAAATGCCCCCGCGCCTGAAGCGCGGGATGGCATTGACCGCCGTCATTATGATTGCGCTGGCTTTTGTCTTCATTATTTATAGCCTGCTCACATAACTTTATCCCAGAAGGAAACTTATGATTTAATAAACATGAATTGGCAGGGCATACTAAGCAGACTTTGAGAATCAGGAGGCTGCCGTCATGTCCGTTACCGCCAAATCACTCCCGCTCCTGCTTGCGCTCAGCCTGCTGCAAGGAAATCTGTCCTCAGCGCTCCCGCAGGCGGAGAGCCGTTCAGCCGCATCTCATCTACCGAGGAGGATTTCTATGGAACAATTACCTAAGAGAAGTGAAGTGCCCGCCGAGAACCGCTGGAAGCTTGAAGATATGTTTGCTTCAGAGGAGCAATGGGATGCTGAATATAAGGAAGTGAAGGCACTGATCACAAGCGCTGCCTCCTTCCAGGGGAAGCTGGATTCTCCGGATGCCCTGAAGAAGTGCTTCGAGCTGGATGATAAGCTGTCCCTGCTGACTGAACGCCTCTATGTCTATGCGCATATGCGCCAGGATGAGGATACAGCGGCTCCGAAGTACCAGGCACTCTCCTCCAAGGCCAAGAAGCTTGGCGTTGAAGCGGGTGAAGCTCTTTCTTTTGTCACACCTGAGATTCTGGCCCTGCCTGACGCGACGCTTGACCAGTTCATCGCCGACCCTGCGCTCTCTGACTACACCTTCACCCTGACTGAAATGAAGCGCGAGAAGGCCCATGTCCTGTCCAAGGCGGAAGAAGCCCTGCTGGCTCAGGTCAGCACAATCGCCCAGGCACCGCAAACTGTATTCAGCATGCTGAATAATGCGGATCTGAAGTTCCCGAAGGTGAAGAACGAAGAAGGCAAGGAAGTCGAGCTGACCCACGGAAGCTATATTCAGTTCCTCGAAAGCCCGGACCGTGAAGTACGCAAGAACGCATTCAAAGCAGTGTACGAAACGTACGGCAAGCAAAAGAACACCATTGCCGCCACGCTGAGCGCGAATGTGAATAAGAATGTATTTTACTCCCGTGCGCGCAAATACCCTTCCGTGCTGGAAATGTCCCTCTACGGCGACAATATTCCGAAGGAAGTCTATACCAACCTGATCGATACAATTCACGAGAGCCTGCCGCTGATGCACCGTTATATGAAGCTGCGCCAGAAGCTGCTTGGAGTAGATGAGCTACATATGTATGACTTGTTCGCTCCGCTGGTGGACGAATATAAGCTGGATATTACGTTTGACGAAGCCAAGAAGATTACCAAGGAAGGCCTGAAGCCGCTTGGCGAGGACTACCTGAGTGTTCTGCAGGAAGGCTATGACAAAGGCTGGATCGATGTCTACGAGAACGAGAACAAACGCTCCGGCGCATACAGCTGGGGGGCTTACGGCACCCATCCTTATGTGCTGCTGAACCATAACGACAATCTGAACAGCATGTTCACACTGGCGCATGAAATGGGTCACGCCCTGCATTCCTACTATTCGGACACGACGCTGAAATACCGGGACGCGCAGTACACTATTTTCCTGGCGGAGGTTGCTTCTACTACCAATGAGGCTCTGCTGATGGATTATCTGCTGAACAAGTCCACAGACCCGAAGGAAAAAATGTACCTGCTCACCTATTATGCCGACCAGTTCCGCACGACGGTATTCCGGCAGACGATGTTCGCCGAATTCGAGAAGATCATTCACCAGCGTGCTGAAGAAGGCGAATCGCTCACACCGCAGGATCTCTCTGCGATCTACTACGATCTGAACGTCAAGTATTACGGCAAGGATATGGTGGTTGATCAGGATATTGAGATGGAGTGGGCACGGATTCCGCATTTCTATAACAGCTTCTATGTCTATAAATACGCTACCGGCTTCTCGGCGGCGACAAGCTTCGCCAAACAGATTCTGGATGAAGGCAAACCGGCGGTTGACCGTTACCTCGGCTTCCTGAAGAGCGGCGGCAGCGATTACTCCATTAACATTCTCAGTAAGGCTGGGGTTGACATGTCCTCCCCTGAGCCGATCCGCGAAGCGATGAGCGTATTTGAGAGCGTTATTGAGCAGATGGAGCAGTTGACCAAATGAGGCAGAAAGCTTAGTATTACAGTAATCCCTTGCCCTCTGCGGGCAGGGGATTTGTATTGTCATAGATTCCGAGGAGGAAGATATATGAAACTTCAATGGTCATTAATATTAGGTTTGTTTTTTGCTCTGTTAACCGCTGTATTCGCGGTAATGAATGTAGATCCGGTTCCGGTGAACTTCGGCTTCGACTTTGTCAGCATCCCGCTTATTCTTGTTATTCTGGGCTGTGCGCTGATCGGTGGTGTGGTTGTCGGTTCATACGGGATTTTCCGCCAGTATAAGCTGCAGAAGCAGATCAAGAGCCTGAACGCCGAGCTTGCCAAGCTACGGGACGCGGGCAGTATCATGGACCCTATTCCTGCTGAGAGTGCCCCTTATACTCCAGAAGGATCATCCCAGCTATAACATATAGACGAATAGGAGGAATTACCCTTGCTTAACATCCAGCCCAATGAAGAATATATTCTGACTCTGCTCAAAAAACTGCTCGACACCCCAAGCCCCAGCGGCTTCACCGCCCAGGTAATGGCGCTGGTGGCCGAAGAAGCGGCGGCACTGAATATCCCGCTTACCTGGAATGAAAAAGGCGGCGCAATGCTCACAGTACCAGGCCTTGACCCTACGCGCACAATCGGCATCAGCGCCCATGTGGATACTCTTGGCGCCATGGTCCGCTCCATCAAGTCGAACGGGACCCTCCGCTTAACCTCTGTAGGCGGATTCAGCATGAACAGTATCGAGAATGAATACTGCATTATTCATACCCGCAGCGGATTAACGTACACCGGTACGATTCTGACCAGCCACCCTTCCGTGCATGTCTATGCCGATGCCCGTGATTTCAAACGTGCGGAGGAGAACATGGAGATCCGGATTGATGAGCTCGTCTCCACCAAGGATGAGGTGCTCAAGCTGGGGATTTCCGTCGGCGACTTCATCTCCTTTGACGCCCGGGCGGTGCTGACACCCAGCGGATATATCAAATCCCGTCATCTGGATGACAAGGCCAGCGTAGCCGCCTTATTCGGGCTGCTGGAGAGCATCCGGCGCGAAGGCTGGAAGCCGCTGCACAACCTGTCCCTGCTGATCTCCAATTATGAAGAGGTTGGACACGGCGCGGCCTGGATTCCGGGCGAAATCAACGAGATGATTGCTGTGGATATGGGCGCGATGGGCGATGATCTGAGCTGCAAGGAGACGGATGTCTCCATCTGTGCCAAGGATTCCTCCGGCCCGTATGACTATGCCATGACCAGCCGCATGATCGAGCTGGCGAACGGCCTGGCGATTCCGTTCGCGGTAGATATCTATCCGCAATACGGCTCCGATGCCTCTGCTGCGCTGCGCGGCGGCAATAATATCCGCGCCGCTCTGATTGGACCGGGCGTACACGCCTCACACTCCATGGAGCGTACCCACAAGCAGGCAGTGCTTAATACGGCTAAGCTGCTGGCGGCTTATGTTGGGGCGAACTGATCGGGCTGCTCGCCACGATGGGTCACTTTCTATAGCAACACGACCTGGATATCAGTAAATAAGTACAAAAAGGCAGCACCAGCTCATTTAAATAGCTGGTGCTGCCTTTTTAGTTGACTATACTAATCTTGACCAAGCCGAAATGTTGCAATTATTGCAACCTGTCCCGCCCGTAATTGGACATTTGCATGGATTCCTGCATAAATTGCAACAATTACCTTGCCCAACAGCTCCGGGGAGGATTTATCCTGCATTTTGTGCAACATTTGCGGATTAGAGCTGAGATAACGAGTCAGATGTTGCATTTTGAGCAGGATTTCCGCATACCCCTCTGACTTTGCATCTGATTCTGTGCGGTGTTACTTACCCGCGATCTTCTCCGCCCAGCTCCTTCTTCCTACCAGTATCCCCCGGTTAAGGCCATACCTGCTCCAGCTTGTCCGCATAGTACTTAATGGCCTTGCGGTAATCCTGGATACCCGGGTCGGATGATGTATCCGCAAGCAGGTTAAGCAGCAGCTCCATGGCTTCGGTGTGTGCACCGAGATTATGCAGCGTCATCGCCAGAAAAGCCTTGAATTCCGCACGCTGCGGGAATTCAAGCGCACCCTGCTCCAGCAGCGCGCGGGACTCTGCATACTGCCCCAGTGTCCGGTAGGTGCTGCCCAGGCCCAGCAGCGCCCCTGCCCGCTGCTCCTCATCAGGAAGGCCAAGGGCAAGGCTCTGCTCGTAATAAGATACGGCTTCGCGCTCCAGGCCCAGCACATCATGTGTCCAGGCCAGCTGATAATGCAGCTCCGCGTTGCTATCGTCTGCTGACAATAGCTCTAGCAGCATGGCTCTTGCTTGTTCAGCCCGGCCAGAGGACCGGAGCTGTACAGCAGCTTCTATCGAATGAGTCGCAGTCATCGGGTCACTGGCCCCTCTCTGAGCGTTATTACTTACCTACTCTTACCTACTTACCGGCAATCTTCTCCGCCAGCTCATTCAGATACGTCCAGCGCTCCATCAGACGCTCAAGCTCTGCCTCAGCCTGCCGCTGCTTCTCCACCAGCTCCTGGAGCTTGCCGGAATCGGCGAATGCCGCTTCCATCTGTGCCGAGAGATCTGTCAGATGCTGTTCCGCTTGTTCAATGGCCTCGTCAATTCCCTCGTACTCACGTTGCTCCTTGAAGGTGAATTTCAGCTTCTCGCGCGGCGCTGCGGCATTCGGTGTATTCCCGCCCTGCTCAGGAGCGGCCGCACCTGCCCCGCTGGCGCTGCGGCCGGAGCCGCTGTCTGCCTTGCCGGAGTTCCCGCTGCCCGATGGGACATTCTTCGAGAGCCACTCTTCATATTCGCTATAGTCCCCGACGTGCAGGCGGATACCCCCATCCTCGAAGGCAATCAGCTTATCCACGGTACGGTCCAGGAAGTAGCGGTCATGCGATACGGTGAAGACTACGCCGGGGAATTCATCCAGGTAATCCTCCAGTACAGCCAGTGTGCCGATATCCAGATCATTCGTCGGCTCATCCAGCAGCAGCACATTCGGTGCTCCCATAAGGACACGCAGGAGGTAGAGGCGTCTTTTCTCGCCGCCGGACAGCTTGGAGATGGGCGTCCACTGCATCGCGGGCGGGAACAGGAACCGTTCCAGCATTTGCCCGGCGGTGATGACACTGCCGTCTGCAGTCTTGATGATCTCCGCTTCTTCCTTCACATACTCGATGGCCCGCAGGCTGAGATCCATATCCTGATGCTCCTGGGTGAAATAGCCCAGCTTGACGGTCGTCCCCAGCTGCACCTCGCCGCTGTCCGGCGTAAGCTTACCGGCAATCAGGTTCAGCAGCGTAGACTTGCCGCTGCCGTTCTTGCCGACTATCCCCACACGGTCCTGCGGCACCGCAATGTAAGTCAGATCTTTGATCAGGGTCCGGCCGTCCAGCGATTTGGTGAGGTCCTGGATCTCAATGATTTTGCGGCCCAGTCTCGTAGATGCTACGGAGATATCCATTGAAGACGCCGAAGCCCCTCCCGTGCTTGCCTTCAGCTTCTCGAAGCGGTCGATCCGCGCCTTCTGCTTCGTCGAGCGGGCTTTGGCCCCGCGGCGAATCCAGGCCAATTCCGTGCGCAGCAGATTCTTGCGCTTCTGCTCCTCCGAGGCCTCCCGCTCTTCCCGGTCTGCCTTCAGCTCCAGGAACCGCGAGTAATTCGCTTCATACCGGTACAGATTCCCGCCATCCAGCTCAAGCATTACACTGGCGACCCGTTCGAGGAAATAACGGTCATGCGTTACCATCAGCAGCGCCCCGCGCCGCTTCTGCAGATACTGCTCCAGCCAGGCTACGGAATCCGTATCAATATGGTTGGTAGGCTCATCCAGAATCAGCAGCTCCGATGGCGTTATCAGCGCTGCCGCCAGGGCTACACGCTTGCGCTGTCCGCCCGAGAGGCTCTCCATCCGGGCATCGAACCGGGTGATGCCGAGCTTCGTGAGAACCGTCTTGGCCTCACTCTCCAGCTGCCAGGTGCCGGCGGCGTCGATGGCCTGGCCAATCCGCACAAGCCTGCCTTCCAGCCCTGAATCTCCCGGATTCTGCTCCAGAAGAGACATGACCTCCATATACTCCCGCATCGTCGCAAGCTCCGGGTCCTCTCCGGCGAACACCTGCTGCAAGACTGTATTACCAGGCTCATAGGGCGGATTCTGGGCCAGGAACTGTACCCGCACATCATTGCCGATGGCAATCTGCCCTTCATCTGCTGTGTCCAGCCCGGCGATAATCTTCAGAAAGGTAGATTTCCCCGTACCGTTGACGCCAATTACGCCTATCTTATCCCTGTCATCCATGCCGAAGGAGGCATCACGGAATAAGGTTTTCTCCCCGTAGCTCTTGGAGAGATGTTCCACCGTCATAATATTCATCAGTTGTCCTCGCTTGCCTTATATTTTATAACCGGAATGGGTTGTGTATTGCTTAGGATTCAGATTCAAACGGAAGGTCACCCGATGCCGGATTCAGGCTGCCCAGCGCCCCTGTAATAAAGAGCCTGGCCGCAAACTTCGCCCGCTTATCCGCATCTGCCTCGGCAAACTCCGGGTCGAACAGGATGTCCATCTTCAGACGGTCCAGTATCCCGATATACGACTGTGCCATCAGCTCCGGCTCGGTAGCACCGCCTTCCAGCAGCACCTTCACCACAGCCTGCATATAGGCTTCCATGAACTGTGCCATATAAGCCACCAGCTCAGGGTTATTGTTAGGCGCACGGAAGAACAGCTTCGTGTGCTGCTTGCGCTCATAATAATAGAACAGATGATGCTCCGCAATAACGGAGAGCTTGTCTGTCAGTGTGGAACAGGTACTCAGCTTGCCCTCAAGCTGCTCAAGGAATCCTTCACAATCGCGGCGGGTAACCGCCATGAAGAGCTCCTCTTTGCTTTTAAAATATAAATAGACCGTGCCCTTCGCAATGCCTGCACGTTCGGCCACTTCTGACATCTTCGTTTCATAGAAGCCGCCTGAACCGAAAAGCTCATAAGCGGCATCGAGGATAGCTGCATGTTTGTCTACGGATGCACTGCTCAACGGTTCACCTCCCAACCCATAGAATCCCGCTAGTTACCGGATAACGTAACACATCACTCAGCCATCCGGTCCGCCCTTATCCTATGTAACTGATATAACTGACCAGCAGTGCTACAGCACCGCCTATTATAGAACTTACAGCATTTACGGCATCATTGTCCATCCAGCGCCAGCCCCTGGCATACAGGGTCGGCTTCACGCAGTGCTGAGAGGCTTCTACCTCGTGGCCGCAGACCGCGCAGCGGTTCATCCGTTGCACGGTAGCTCCCAGGATCGAGTCGGCAAAAGCTCCCGCCAGCCCGCCCAGCAGTCCGGCCAGCACCAGCAGCCAAAAGGCATGGGGTGTCATGCCGGAGGCCGCCCGGAGCAGCCAGGAGGCCGCGCCGATCAGCGCCCCTCCCGCCGCTGCAGCCAGCGTGCCCGGCAGCGATACGCCGCCGGAGGTGCCTGCCTGAAGCACCTTCCCGGTCAGGACTGACCGGGGAGGCTTGCGGGCCAGCGTGCCGATCTCTGTCGCCCATGTATCGGAGGTTACGGTAGCCATCACCCCGATGAACAGGAAGCCCCAGAGCTCCAGCGGATAGATCGCGTTCAGCAGAACAGCCAGCATCCCGAGTCCGCCGTTGGCGAAGACCTGGCCCGCATCGCGGCGTCCGGTTTTATCATAAGTGGCTTCCAGCTCTGCCTTATTCTCATGATGCAGCTTCGACAGCACCGTCGAGGAGATGAAGAATACCAGCAGGATACCGAACCAGAACAGATTCCCTGCACCGAAATAGATTGTCCCCATCACCACTGCCGCCACCATCCCTGAGAAGCTAAGCGACTGCTTCCAGTAGGCGGCCCCGGCAACCAGCAGCGCACCGCAGGCTCCGATCAGCCATTGCAGCACTTCAAGTCCTGAGAGCATCGCCTTAACCGATCAGGCAGGTGCCCATGGGGCGCTCGCCCCAGAACAGCTCGAACGAATCGCCAGCCACCACCGGACCTACACCTGCCGGAGTCCCCGTGAAGATAATATCGTCCTTGCCCAGCCCGTAGCGGGAGGCGATGAATTCAACAATTTTTTGCAGGGAGAAAATCATGTTCTTCACGTTCCCGCGCTGCACCTCAATTCCGTTCTTGCGGACCGTGAAGTCTGTGGCCTCCAGCTCCTCCTGCTCAGGCAAAGCCATGTAAGGGGTCAGCGGAGCCGCATTCTTGAAGCCCTTGGCGGCAGTCCAGGGCAGTCCCTTCTTCTGCAGATCATTATGCACATCACGGAGCGTGAAGTCGAGGCCCAGCGCCATGACATCCACCAGCTCCTGCACGCTCATCCCCGGCACGTAATCACGCGCAATGCGCAGCACCAGCTCCCCTTCGTAATGAATGAGTCCGGCGTCCTTGGGCAGGTGGATGATCGCTTTATCCAGCGCTACAGCAGCGTGAGACGGCTTCAGGAAGATCAGCGGCTCGGACGGCACCTTATTGCCCAGCTCCTCCGCATGCAATTGATAGTTTCGTCCTACACAGTACACGTTATTGACAGTTCCACTCATAGATTCTTCAGCCCGCTTCCCTTATGAATTTGTAATCCTGCAACAGCCTGATCAAGCCTTCAAAAAGAGTTCGCCCCAGATATCCGGACGGTTCGTACAGATCATAATATCGGAATGCAGCTTCGCCAGGCGGCGCATGTCCTTGCCCTTGTTCACAGTCCAGGCCATAACTTGAACCCCCCGTTCAATCAGGGATTGCGCCAGCACCGGGGTTAGCCGGTCGAAGCTGATGGACAGGAAAGAGCAGCCCAGCTCATTCAGCTTCCCCGCCGGATCACCGGATCTGGAGTCGTAGATGAGTCCCGTATGGAACCGCGCGTCGAGCTCCTTGATCCGCCGCAACACACCGGCATCGAACGAGGTCAGCACCACTTCCTCGCGCATTCCCCTGGCATTCACCAGGTCAATGACCTTCTGCTCCAGGCCGGGATACATCTCTCCCACCGTCTTCAGTTCAATGTTCAGCCGCAGCCTGCCTGACGCCAGTGCGAGCACCTCTTCCAGGGAGGGCACCCGCTCTCCGCGAAAAGCACGCCCTTTCCAGCTTCCCGCATCCAGCCGTCGCATCGGTTCGAAGTCCATATTCTTCACCTTGCCGTGTCCGTTGGTCGTGCGGTCCAGTGAATAATCATGGATGACTACAGGAACGCCGTCCTTCGTCAGCTGCACATCAATCTCTATCCAGCGTACAAAAGGCAGCGCAATCGCCATCCGCACGGCGGCAAGTGTATTCTCCGGGGCTTTGCCAGAAAATCCGCGGTGGGCTACACACATATTGTTCATCATTATACGCACCCCCGGCTATTTCACCGCTTGGATAACGGTGCCGTCATTGCGGATTGTGACCAGGCCGGAAGAGATAGACTCCATTCTGTGCAGCAGCAGCTGCCCGTCTGCCTCATTCATCGGCACCGGCTGGGCCAGCTCGGCATCCATCGGCTTCAGCTTAAGCGAGCATTGGCCCTGCTTGCTGCATTCCGCCTGGAATACCGCGGTCTCCCAAGTCGCCGGGACGGAGCCGCGTGTGAATATAAAGTTGCCTGAGCTGTAGGCGATCCATTTGCCCTTATACGGCTCAATTCCCTGCAGCACATGCGGATGGCCGCCCATCACCAGATCCGCTCCGGCATCAATGAAGCTACGGCCGAGCGCCTGCTGGGTCTTGTCATACTGCTCCATCCGCTCGCGTCCCCAGTGGACGAAGACAACGACAACATCGGCCTTTTGCCTGGCTGCGGCAATTGCCTTGAGACCTTCCGCACTGTCATACACAGAGGCAAGGCCCGGCTTGCCAGCTTCCGCCTTCCACTCAATCACCGGCATCACCCGTGTGAATCCCAGCAGGGCAATCTTAATTCCATTGCGTTCAAAATACTGCGCCGAATACGCCTCCTGGCTGTTCCGCCCTGCGCCCACATGAGGGATTCCGCGCTCGCCCAGATGCTTCAGGGTATCGAGCAACCCTTGCTCCCCCTGATCCAACGTATGGTTGTTAGCCAGATTGACGGCGTCCACACCGGCGGATTTGAGCGCATCCAGCGCTTTCGGCGGGCCCTTGAACACAAACTGCTTGTTCTTGGCTCCAACCCCTCGTGTAGTAATCGGAGTCTCCAGATTGACGACAGTCAGATCATCCTTCTTGAACATTCCATCCAGCGCGCTGTAGGAATAATCGTAGCCCTTCTGCTCCAGCAGTGCGCCTGCTTTCCCGCTGAAGATGATATCTCCGGCAAAGCTCAGCTTCACCGTCTTGCCTGATGTATTCTCCGGCAAGCCTGCGATCAGTCCGCTGCTGCTTCCCGTTGTGGCTTGCGGCGCATCCGTTGCAGCCGCCTGCTCCGTCCGTGCAGGGGTAGGAGCTGGCGTAGCAGCTTCCGCTGTCTCTGCAGGCACTGTAGAAGCCTCCGGCGTCCCCTCCGGCGAAGGCTCCGCAGTGGCTGTGGCCTCTGCCCCGGGCGCTTCCTCCGAAGGCACCGCTTCCGTAGGGACTGCCGCCGTTGCAGCAGCTTCCGGGGAAGGGGAGGTGACGAGCGCCGCCGGCGGATCAGCAGCGCCCTGCTGATCCTTATCGTCCATGAATGAATACGCGAGCGCTGCAGTAATCAGCAGCAGCAGCGCCACATTGACCCACGCCCACGCTCTTCTGCGCCGGCGCCTGCTATGCTTTCTCTTGCCTTGTCTATTGCCTGATCTCGGCGGATACATGAGTGCAAGTAATCTCCTTTGCCCTTAAAGTGTTTCTATTATAGCATATCTATCAGCTGCCGCTCCAAGCCGGGTTCAGCGCCTGTCTGTCACAAAATAACCCCACAAAGTGGGGTTTTAGCTTCAATGATAAATCAGGGACTTTGCGGGGGCCCCAAAACATATAAATTCTTATCTTGCTAAAAAAGGTGAAGCGGCCACTGCTCCGCTCCACCGTTCCGTTTATACTCCGGCTCCCGCCGGTTCCGGCAGCTTCTGGAGGCTGGCTGCGGCCGTCTCGGCCGTAAGCTTCGCCTGCTTGATGCAGTCCGGCATCCCGATGCCGTCATAGCCTGCTCCGAAGGCATAGACCCCGGGCAGCTTCTGCGCCAGCTCGCTGCGCAGGCCGGCAATCCGTCCGGGATGGCCTACCGGATATTGCGGCATGGACGACCTCAGCCGGGTGATCTCTGTGAACAGCGGAGCTGCGGTAATCCCCATGATCTCCTTCAGGTCCTTGCGCACCAGCTCCGCCAGCGCCTCATCCGGTAGGTCCACATTCTGTTCATCCCCCGAACGTCCCACGTAACAGCGCAGCAGCACCTTATCCTCCGGGCTGGTGTGCAGCCATTTCGTAGAAGTCCAGGTGCAGGCGGTAATGTTCCGCCCTTCCTTACGCGGAACCAGAAAGCCCGATCCGTCGTACTCCGTCACGATATCTTGGCGGGTGAACGCCAGAACCACATTGGCTACCGATACATAGTTCACGGCATCCAGCGGCGATACATCCACATGGGGGCGCAGCAGCTCTGCGGCAGCGAAGTTCTGCACTGTAATATAGATGTCGTCAGCTTCCAGCAGCTCACCGTTGTCCAGCTCCACCTCATAGCGGGAAGCGCCGGAAGAACCGGCTTCCCCCGCCACGCTGATGGATTTCGCTCCTGTCCCCGTGATCTGCCGGACATCCTGCAAATCATGGATGAGCGCATGCACGAGGCTCTGGAGCCCTTGACGGAAGGTGAGGAAGGCGCTTTTCTTCGTTCCGGTATGAGTCTCCACCGGCTTCCTGCCGGTCGTCATCCCCCGGATCAGGCTGCCGTACTGGCGCTCGACCTCACCGAACTGCGGAAAGGTCGCCTGAAGGCTGATCTTACGCATATCCCCGGCATATATCCCTGCCAGCAGCGGCTCCGTCATGTTCTCCAGCACCTCTGTGCCGAGACGGCGCTCGATCAGATCGCCAAGCGATTCATCCTCAGCGCTGCGGCGGGGCGGGAGTACGAAATCCATCATTGCCCGCATTTTGCCGCCGAAGGAGACCAGTCCGCTCTTCAGGAAGGGCTTCAGCTCTGTCGGAATGCCCAGCACAAGACCCGCAGGCATCGGATGAAGCTTGCCCCGCTGCAGGATGTAGGTCTTCTTGGCGTTCGGATTGGTGCTTACCAGTTCATGGTCCAGCTCCAGCTCCCTGGCCAGATCGACCATTGCCGTCTTGCGGGCCAGGAAGGAATCCGGGCCTTTCTCAATCACGAAGCCGTCACGGTGCAGCGTTTCGATTTTGCCGCCGAGTACCTTGTCCTTCTCGATCAGGGTGATCTCCGGCTGCACTCCGGCTGTACGGTAGAACTTGCGGATGTAGTACGCGGCACTGAGGCCGCTGAGGCCTCCGCCGATAATGACTACCTTGCGGGGTGAAGCAGTCATGGCTGATTCACCTTCAACTGGTTGGCCTTCGTACGCACCACATCACTGAGCACAGACATATAAGCCGGATCACTGTTCAACGAATCAATCCGCAAGAGCCGCATATCCAGCTCGGAGGCCAACTGCTGCGCTTCAATATCCAGGTCGTACAGCACCTCCAAATGGTCGGAGACGAAGCCGATCGGCGCGGACAGCACGTATTTCACCTGGCTCTCGGCCAGCTCACGCAGCGTATCCAGAATATCCGGGCCCAGCCACGGCTCTGCCGTCCGGCCCGCACTCTGCCAAGTGAACTGCCAGGATTCAACCCCGGCCTGCGCGGCAATCGCTTGCGAGGTCTCCAGCAGCTGGTCACGGTATGGATCGCCCATCGCCAGAATGCGTTCAGGAAGACTATGTGCACTGAACAGCACGCGGACCTCCTCCCGCACTGCGCCAGTCTCTTCGAATTCGTCCAGCTTGGCGGTTACTCTCCGGCTGAGCACATCGATCAGCTCGGGGTGCATATGGTAGCTCTCCACGAACTCCATTTGAATACCGCAGGCTTCCGCTTTTTCCTTGGCGCGCTTGATGTAGGTGCCCACACTCATCACAGAGTAATGCGGGGCCAGCACGATGCCTATCGCCTGGGTAATCCCGTCCCGGACCATCGCCTCTACACCATCCTCAATGAACGGTCTGGCATGCTTAAGCCCCTGGTAGCAGACATACTGGATCTGCCCGCTGTTCAGCTTAGCCTGCAAGGCTTCCACCTGACGGTCTGTATTCTCCCGAAGCGGAAAAACCCCGCCGACAATCGCCTTATAGCGGTCAGTCAGCTCTTTGAGCTGTTCAGCAGAAGGAGCGTTCCCCCGCCGGATATGCGTATAATAGGCCTCTACATCTTCAAGACTCTCAGGCGTGCCGTACGACATCACGAGTACTCCAATTTTTGTGGCCACGGTTTCCATCCCCTTTTACGAATAATTAATATCCTATACAGCAAAGAGAGCAGCAAAGGCTGCTGCCGTCAGATGCTATTTCTTCAACTATGCCAGCGGCGGTGCCGCCTGTTTCAGTGCCGCTGCCGAATACTCATGGACGTAATCCGTCAATTCCTTCAGTGTGTCCAGCGAAGCTTCAGGGAATAATCCATGCCCCAGGTTAAAAATATACCCCGGCTCCGTGATGCCTTCATCGATTATTTCCTTGGCCCGGGCCTTCAATATATCCATCGGCGCGGTCAGCAGGTAGGGATCAAGATTGCCTTGAACCGCATAGCCCCCGCCTAGTCTGCGCCGTCCCTCGGTAATGCTTACCCGCCAGTCCAGTCCGATCACATCGGCCTGCAGCTTGCTCAGACTGGGGAGCAACTCCCCTGAGCTGACACCGGGGAAGTAGATCTTCGGAACCTCCAGATCGGACAGCTCTGCAAAAATCCGGGTGATCGTCGGCAGCACATACTGCTCGAAATCACGCGGAGCCAGCGCCCCGACCCAGCTGTCGAACAGCTGGAAGGCCTTCCCGCCGCTTGCGACATGGGCGCGCAGATAAGCGATAACCATATCGCCAAGCTTCTCCATCAGCTTATCCCATACGTGAGGCTGGCTGAACATCAGCTCCTTGGTACGGTGATAGGTCTTGGAGGGTCTGCCTTCGATCAGATAGCTGGCGATGGTAAACGGCGCCCCGGCAAAGGTAATCAGCGGAACGTCCAGCTCCTTGTCCAGTATGGCGATGGTCTCCAAAATATGGCCCAGATCACCCTCCACATCAATTGGCTTCAGCCGCTCCACATCGCTTGCTGAGCGGATCGGATTCTCGATAACCGGCCCGATGTTCTTCACAATGTCAAAATCCACACCGAGGGAAGCCACCGGATTCATGATGTCGGAATACAGAATCGCTGCGTCCACGCCCAGCTTGCGCACAGGCATCAGGGTCACCTCGGCCGCAAGCTCGGGCTGCTTGCAGATCTCCAGCAGTGAATATTTCTCCTTGATTGTACGGTAGTCGGGATCATACCGGCCAGCCTGCCGCATGTACCATACGGGGGTGTACTCCGTGCTCTGCTGTCTGCAGGCGCGGATAAAAGTGTCGTTGTAGGTCATGATAAGATCTCCATTAGATTTGATAGAATTCTGTGAAAAAACACATATCATTATTATGCCCCTTTTGTAAGCGGCTAACAACCGCCTCACCCGAAAGGGAATGACAATCCCATGACATTACTATGACAAGTGTTGCATTGTCGGGCTGAAAAACTATGATATACTGATATAATGTCAATTTTTCGTGAATTTTATTTTAATGAATCCCCTGAAAGGAAGTGAAAGCACTTTGAAGAATTGGGAGACTTGGAAAGTCAACCTCATGGTGCTTTGGTTCGGCCAGTTTCTGGTAAATGCAGGCATGACTATGATTACCCCTTTTCTGTCGCTTTATCTCGCCAAGGATCTGGGGGTAACCGGTGACCGCGCAATCGGCATGTGGGCCGGACTTATTTTTGCCGCGAACTTCTTGACCTCGTTCATCTTCCAGCCGCTGTGGGGCAAGCTTGCCGACAAATACGGACGCAAAATCATGCTTCTGCGCTCCAGCTTCGGCATGGCTGTTGTTATTGTCCTGATGGGCTTCGCCCAGTCCCCGATGCAGCTGCTGCTGCTCCGGCTGCTGAACGGAACCATCTCCGGCTTCAATCCCGCGTCCATCGCGCTCGTATCGGGAACCACGCCGAAACCGAAGATGGGCTTCGCTATGGGCCTGATGCAATCCGGGGCGGTGGCCGGAACCATTCTCGGACCGCTGCTGGGCGGCTTACTTGCTGACTGGATCGGCTTCCGTCCGATCTTCTATGTGGTCGGTGCGCTGCTCTTCGTTGCGTCACTGCTGGCCTTATTCCTGGTCAAAGAGAAATTCGACCGGGTAGAAGCGGCACAGGTGCCCCAGGTATCCGTGCTGGAAGGCTTCAAGGAGCTGGCGAAGGTGCCTCAGCTTCCCGCCCTGTTCGGCGTAACCTTCCTGCTGCAATTCGCCATGATCAGCCCGATGTCGCTGCTGCCGCTCTATGTAGAGAAGCTGCACGGCACCACTGTGGACCTTGCCTTCTGGGCAGGTATGGTCAGCGCAGTCACCGGTATCTCGAATATGCTCGCCTCACCGCTGCTCGGCAAGCTCAGCGACAAGGTGGGGGCACACCGGATATTGACCTTTGCGCTGATCGGCGCCGCTCTGTTCCTGATTCCGCAGGCATTCGTGACCAGCGTCTGGCAGCTGATTCTCGTCCGTTTCCTGATGGGCGTGTTCATGGGCGGCCTGCTGCCTAGCGTCAACGCCCTGATCCGCTCCTATACGCCTGACGGCAAAGAGAGCCGGGCGTTTGGCTTCAACAGCAGTACGCTCGCGCTCGGCAATATGCTTGGCGCGGTGATCGGCGGATTTTTATCCGGTTATATCGGCATTGAAGGCCTGTTCATCATTTCAGGCGCTTTCCTGCTGATCAATACGGTCTGGGTGCGGATCAAGCTGTACAAGAAGACGGAACCCCGGCTATTCCGTTAGCGGGCTGCTTAACTTAGAAGCGGTATGACTGGTGTCGCTTGGCTCAAGCTATTTCACCATCGCCAGCGCCAGGCCGTCATAGGCAGGCAGCAGCGTGCTGGTCAGGCGGGGATCGCCGGCAATCATCTCATTGAAGCGGCGCATGGCCTGGACTGCCGGTCCGTTCTTCTCCGTATTGAGCGTGCGGCCGCGCAGAAAAATATTGTCCCCGGCAATAATCGCCCCCGGCGAAGCAAGCCGGATCGCATATTCCAGATAATTCGGATAATTCTCCTTATCGGCATCGATGAAGAAGAAATCATACCTGCGCCCCTGTGCTTCGAGCAGCTTCAGGCTGTCCAGTGCGGGGCCGATCCGGTATTCTACCCGGTCTCCGAAGCCCGCCTGCTGCAGATGGCTCTGTGCCAGCTCTGCATATTCGGCCTTAAGCTCCAGAGAGGTCAGCCGGCCTTCCTGCGTGAGTCCCCGGCACAGACAGATTCCACTGTAACCGCCGAGCGCCCCAATCTCCAGCAGGCTTGCCGAGCGGGAGAGGGTCACCAGCATCGTCAGCAATCTGCCGTAGCCCGGGGCAATCGACACCTCCGGCATCCCTTTGGCCACGATGGCTGCTTTGACGTTGAGCAGTAATTCATCTTCTGTATATAACTGTTCACTGTACTCTTCCTGATTCTGCATATGTATTCTCCTCTTGAATGGGTGTGTGCGCCTGCGGACAGGCATTGTGCAGAACTCTTCCTTACCCTATACTGTAAGCTGAACGTTCTACAGGTTCAGGCTAACCACCAGCTACTCTTATTGTACTGGCTATACGTATTTATCCACAAGTTAAACGGAGTTGAGCGCATTTGGGCAAATTACAATTGATCGCCACCGCCCCCATGGGGCTGGAGGCTGTAGTAGCACGCGAATTAAACGAGCTGGGTTATGAGACCACGGTCGAGAACGGGCGGGTCCTGTTCAGCGGGGATTACATCGACATCTGCCGCTGCAATCTGTGGCTGCGTACCTCGGACCGTGTACTGGTTAAGATGGGCCAGTTCCCGGCCCGGACCTTCGACGAGCTGTTCGAAGGAGTGAAGGCGATAAATTGGGAGGACTGGATTCCCGAGAACGGCGAATTCCCGGTAGAGGGCCGTTCACATAAATCTCAGCTGACCAGCGTACCAGCCTGCCAAGGGATTGTGAAGAAAGCCATTGTTGAGAAGCTGAAGCTGTCGTACCACACGGAATGGTTTCCTGAAAATGGCCCCCGGTATGTGGTTGAAGTGATCCTGCTGAATGATATCGCACTGATCACCCTGGATACCACCGGCCCAGCCCTGCACAAGCGCGGCTACCGCCGCCAGGCTACAGAAGCGCCGCTGAAAGAGACCATGGCTGCGGCGCTGATCCAGCTCAGCCGCTGGAACGGCCATCGCCCGCTCTATGATCCCTGCTGCGGATCGGGCACGCTTCTGATCGAAGCTGCGATGATCGCCTGGAATATCGCGCCGGGCCTTCGACGCTCCTTCCCGTCCGAACACTGGCCGGAGATTCCCCGGCGCCTGTGGGATGAAGCCCGCGAGGAAGCCTTCGACGCGGTGCGCGACGATTACCCGCTGCAGCTGACCGGAACGGATATCGATCCGGCTGCGATTGAGATTGCTGAAGCGGCAGCGAAGAGCGCCGGACTCTCCGGCGAGATTACCTTTAAACATATGGCCGCTGCCAAGGCCCGGCCGGAAGGCGAATACGGCTGCATCATCACCAACCCGCCTTACGGTGAGCGGATCAGCAATGACAAGGAAGTGGAGAAGCTGACCCGCCAGTTCGGCGAGATGATGCTCTATCTGCCAACCTGGTCCTTCTTCGCCATCAGCCCGTACAAGGAATTCGAGCAATACTACGGCCGCAAGGCGGACAAGCGCCGCAAGCTCTACAACGGCCGGATCGAATGCCAATACTATCAGTATCTGGGGCCGCTGCCTCCGCGGAAATAGGAGGAGCGGTGTGGGTTAAGCAGTTTTGCAGTTAAGTAACTATCCCTAAAGAGCCTTAAGTCACATGAAGCACTCTGTGCTATGAACTTAAGGCTCTTTGTTCTCGTTAAGCCGCTGATGCTGCATCAATTTCGTACACAGTTGCTCCGCTCACCCTCGCTGTTGCACATTGTATGTTGTTTTCCGCATACATTTGGCTCGCGCACCCCGTAGCTGCACATTGTATGTTGTTTTCGGCATACATTTCCTCCATGCACCCCCGTAGCTGCACATTGTATGTTGTTTTCCGCATACATTTCCTCCATACACCACCGTAGCTGCACATTGTATGTTGTTTTCGGCATACATTTGGCTCGCGCATCCCGTAGCTGCACATTGTATGTTGTTTTTCACATACATTTCCTCCGTGCACCCAGTAGCTGCACATTGTATGTTGTTTTCGGCTTATATTTGCGGGTGGAATCAGATCTTAAACCAGATCTGGACTTTGCAGCGAACCTACATACTCATAGTAAATAATCCGTTGAGATACTCCTCGAGCTACAGGGCGAAATTTACCTTTATCCACCAACATGCGGCTGTACTTAATGACTGTCGCAGTTTGCAGTTCAAGCTCTCTCGCAGCATTCCCCGGACGAAGAACACGATTGTAACGGATGGCTAAGCGCATTAAATCTCGTTCAATTCTGGAATAAGCTTTTTCTGTACTCCGATTTGTAGTTCCAGCCGACAAATAAGGAAACAAAAGGTTCCGTAGTGCGGAAAGGATGAAAGATGGATTATCTTTCATCTCGTCTAGAGAGATGTAGAGCACCACGCAATCTTGTGATTGCAGGAAGAGACCCCGATTCAGGTCCATCCGGTATTTGCTCCGATCCGTGCCATGCGACCCAAAATCCATAATCTCAAACGCAATGCGCGAAGATCCAACCTTCCATAGTAAATCAACAAAATAGGATCTGCCGCGCCAGTCCTTTACTTCGTATTCCGGATGCAGTCCGTGAAAATGTCCGGCAAGCGGCCACCATACACTTTCGACGAATAAGCGGTTCCCGTAGCCATGTCCACGCTTAAGCGCATCTAGCCGCTCCCCCTTTCTTCGTTTGAGATGATTGCTTAACCATTGATCATGCTCTCCAGCAAAGCCCATTTCAGTCCCCCCACTTAGCATTGAAATTAATCTCAGAACGCACAAAACCCCGCCTCCTTCTGAATGGAAGAGAGCGGGGCATTCTTTGCCGCGTTAATTTGTACCTAAAATTAGTGTCCCACTTTTGGGCAACGAATGCAATATAAAGGTAGTACTATAGAGTTACAATTTCCTCCGTTCACGCTCGCATCTGCACATTGTATGTTGTTTTCCGCTTATATTTGCTCCGATACCCCCGCAGTTGTACATTGTATATTGTTTTCCACATACATTTGCCCCGCACACCCCCGCAGCTGCACATTGTATGTTGTTTTCGGCATACATTCGCCCCTCACACCCTCGCAGTTGCACATTGTATGTTGTTTTCCACATACATTTGCTCCGAACACACCACAGTTGCACATTGTATGTTGTTTTCCACATACATTCGCTCCGCTCACTCCTGCAGTTGCACATTATATGTTGTTTTCCACATACATTTGCTCCGAACACACCAAAACAACCCCCGCAAATAACGCGGGGGCTGTACGATGCTGCTGGCGCAGCAGATCTGAATTACTTCTTCTCCACCGGGCGTTTGACGAAAGCTTCCGCCTTGGCCAGCACCTCGTCTTCTGTCGGTCCGCTGATGTAGCGGCCGTTGATGTAGACAAACGGGCGTTTGCCGCATGGTCCGCAGTAGGAGATGCAGCCGGTCTTGATCTCGGCATCCGGTGCCATCTTGAGCAGCTTGGGCACGATGCTTTTCATTTTGATATGATTGCACTCGTCACATAATCTTATATCGTTAGCCATTAGTGATCGCCATGATTTCCTTTAGACGGATTAGTAATCACAAAGCCTTCTTCCGGCAGGTAGAGATAATCGATCTTCACACCGTCCAGCAGCGGCTGGTTCGGATCAAGAATGACATCGATATCCTTGTCGGTGGAGACCACCACATCATTCTCCTTGGGCGTGTCCAGATCCAGTCCGTAGTGGGCATGGTCGCCATGTGCATGTGTAATCGCTACGCGCAGCTTAAGCTCGCTGTTGCCTTCAAGCTCCATGGTTTTCTTTATCACTTTAGCCGCATTGCGGGTAATTTTGACGTTCATTCGTTTCCATCTCCCAGGCCTCTATATTTTAAATACTCAATAATTCATTTTAAGGAATCCGGGAGGATAAAGCAACCATTAGGCGACATCCTTCCACAGCTGAACCGGCAATCGTCGCTAAAATGTCATCTTCCGCTATGCAGCGCAGCGTATTTGCGGTCCATCCGTGTTACGAACCAGCCCATCAGCAGCATCGTTACGCCAATATCGTCAATCGGTACAAACGGCATGATATCGGGCAGCACCCAGTAAAGCAGTGCCGGAATAGTAAACAGCAGCTTGTCGGCCATAGCAACATTAGGCGAAACGATATAATGCCAGGAGCTGCGGAATATATGAGACCATTGTTTGAGCGACAACAGTTTTCTGAATTTCATGAGTTATGCCTCCCTGCGTGATCTGTGTAAGTAGAAAAGGACACCGCCGCTAAGCACCTGTAAAAGGATTGCGGCTGTGCCCTTTGCTGTTATCTTACGCGAATGCGCAGGATTCGTTTCACTTTTAAGTAAAATTTAATCGAATCCTCCCGAACGGAACCAGCCGTTCACTCCGTCACCTTAACATCGTCGATCCGTGCGGTGCTGGAATGCATCCGCAGGCCAATCTTCCCTCCGGCCGGCTGTGCCGCCGTATCCGTCCACTGGAGCAGCTGGACACCTCCGGCGTATGCTGTAACCGTACTGCCGCTGACCGTTACCTTCAGCTCCGTCCACTGGCCGGGCGTAACGAGAGAATTCGTGCTGCTGACCATGGTGAGCGTGCCGGCGGTTTTTTTGAACAGCTCGGCCTTGTCGCCTGCATCATTCAGCCGGAACATATAATAATTGGAAGCGTCCGCATACCGGAACAGCAGGCCTACATTGCCGAAGGCATTCAGCAGCTTGACCCGGGCCGAATACGTATAATCTCTCCAGGAGGCATCGCCTGTGAAGGCAAGCGCTTCGCCAGTCCCGGAGTTCTGTGACAACGCGCGGGTCCCGTCATCGGCCACGCTCCATGCTCCCCCCGAGGTGGTCCAGCCGGAGTAATCATTATCCTCGAAATCCTCCTGGAACAGCACCGCAGGCGGCGTAAGGGTACCCTGGAATTCAAACACCCCGATATCCGGCGCAGCGTTATAGAGCGGATTCCCGTAGTAGTCGAGCCCCCCGTTGTCGGGGACAGATACACCTGCGTTGATCAGCGGAGAGGACGGGAGCAGCTTATAGCCGTCTGCCGAATCGCGTCCGGTTGCCGTGCCTGGGCTGACGAGCCCGGGGTTGCCGGTGATTTTGTAGGGATCGCTTGGGACATTGGCATTCGCCCCGTAGAAGCCGTTATGGCTGTACGTCATTCTTGGACTGTTCGTGTATTGGCCTGCGGCGGTATTATAAAAAATATTATTCGTGTAATTGACCATTCCCGTATTGCTCGCATGAGTCAGCGCCCGGTTCTGCGTGCCGGAACGGTAGATGATATTGTTATAGATTTGCAGGTTTCCCCCGCCGCTCACCAGATGGAACGCCCCGTTGCCGTCCAGATCATTCTGGCTGATGTTATAGCGGAAAATATTATTGTTCGTGTTGTTCATGACGAGCAGCGTGCCGCCCTGATTATTATAGCTGTAATTGTACTGGTAGATGCTGTCATGCACCTCAACGTCGAAGTCCCAGGGCTGGCCGTCCCCCTCCAGCATCCGGGTATCCGAAGCCTCGTTGTACTGGAAAATCGCGCCGGTTGTATAATAAGCCCACTGGGCAGCTACGACAGCAATGTTATCCAGATAGTTCACAACGGCAGAATCGATATCACAAGCTTCACCGATGGACTTCGTCTTGTTGTATTCAATCAGCGGTGACACCCCGGCTCTGACCAGAATGCCGTCACGGTGGATCTTTTCCACGGTATTAGCCCGGATGACTACGCCCCGGAAGGCATCGAACTTATGCGTCCAGGCACTATTCAGAAAAGCATCCGTCATCGTCTGAATCCCCGTGTCCGCCACATTAGTAACGGTATTATTCTCGATCAGGATGCCGTCCCAGGTGCTCTCCGGTGCAGAATTCGCTCCGCGCGCATGAAAGTTGATGCCGCCTGTCCGGCGGTCGGTGCCGAAGATATCGTGGATATCAAGATTACGGATCGTAATATTGCGGAAATCCCCCGCGCCTGCGCCTTCACCGACCACCAGCACTCCGCTTCTGCGCATATCTGTGGCATGCTGCCCGCTCGTGATCTCCAGATTGTTAATCTCCCAATAGGAGACATTGCGCAGCCGGACACCGAAGCCCTCCCCGCCCACGGCTGTGTTGCCGAAGTTGATCAACGGCTTGGCCCCGCTCCCGTAGCGGTCCACGGTAATAAGGTTCCCCTCCGTCCCGGAGCCCTTCAGATCCAGATACTGATCATTCCATACACTGCCTGCCTTCAAAAGAATCCGGTCCCCCGGGCCGAAGGTTACGCTGTTCACCTTGTCCAGCGTCTTCCAGGCTGCCGCCTCACCGGTACCTGAATGGCTGTCGCTGCCTTGGGCAGCATCGACGTAATAAGTGGTTCCGGCGGCCTCAGCCACCGGAGCTGACATGCCTGCAAGCAGACTGAGCAGCAGCAAGCCGATCAGCCCCGGCATGCCGAATCGGCTTAGCCGCCTGCGCGGCCTGCCTTGTCCCGGACGTACAGTTCTCATGCGATACCCTCCTGTTGTCATTCGGATCACGCTCCCGCAGATAATGAATTGTACTTGCTAATTCCCCTCCGTCACTTTTCCCGCTCTGTGTATGTTCAAGTTCAATTTATTACAGTTATAAAGCGGTCATGGCTTCGCCCAGCCAGGCTCCCTGCTGTACCAGTCCTTGCTGAAGCTTGGCGAGGTCAACCTTCCGGCTCTGACTGTCCGCTCCGGCGGCCATCGCTGCCGCCATACCCGCCGCCTGCCCCATCGCGAAGCAGTTGGGCATCACCCGCAGTGAGCCTTGCACCACCCGGTCCGAGGAGGCGGCGCGCCCCGCCACCCACACATTGTCCAGGCCCACCGGCAGCATGCAGCGGTAAGGGACGCCGTGCGACTTCCCGGGCGGAAGATGGTGGATATGCATCGCCCCGCTGCTGCGGGCCATATGAATATCGATGAAGTAGCTGTTACGGGCGATATCATCCGGGAAGGAGGTCATATTCATGAAGTCCTCCTGCGTCAGAATGTAGTCGCCCACAATCCGCCGCGTCTCGCGGATGCCGATCTGTTCGCCGGTGGAGACGAGATGGGCCTGTTCGAATCCGGGCACATAAGCCCTGAAGAATTCCAGCTGGCGGTGAACCAGCTGGCGTCCCTCTATGGCTCCCCGGGTCAGGTCCTCTGCGCGGGAACCGTCAATGCCGAACACATGGCCGAAATTCACACCTACCAGATAATCGGCAATCCAAGCGAGGCCCGATACGGAGTCCCGGCCCTGCGGCAGCTTCCCGTCCGCCTGCGCCTGCTGGACCGCCTGATGAATCTGATCCGTGTCACCGCTTTCATTCCGGTATTCTTCAAAACGCTGCCGGTCCACATTCGCCAGCAGGTAGCACATGGTCGCGGCCTGAAGCTCACCGGATTCTCCGCCCTTATGGAACGGCGCTCCCGCCAGGGCGGCCAGATCGGCGTCCCCGGTCGCATCAATAACGGTGCGGGCGCGGACCAGACTCCGGCCGGACTTGTTGACGATCACCACGCCGTCAATCCTGCTGCCGGTCTCATTCATCACCGTCTGGCTGGCGATGGTATGAAGCAGCACCTCCGCTCCGCTCTCCGTAACCGCCTCGTCATACACACGCTTCAGCACCTCCGGGTCGATGGGCACCCAGTCCAGCTCCGCCCCGAAGCGTTCGCGGAACGCCGGCTCACATTCGGCCTTCATCTGCTCCAGCAGCTCCAGGCCGATACCGCGCACGACGGCCTTCTCGCCGTCGCTGTAAGGACAGAAGGCCGGCACCAGGGCAACGGTGCCCATGCCGCCCAGGAAGCCGCGCTGCTCAATCAGCAGCGTCCGCGCCCCGCTGCGGGCGGCAGCGATCGCCGCTGCCACACCGGCAGGCCCGCCGCCCGCAACCAGCACATCCACCTCGCGGGATACCGCAATCTCCTCCGCAGGCAAGGTAAATACAGTTCTATTCATCGTTGTTCCTCCTTGAAGTTATACTTAGACTCCTCACCATTATAGTGAGACGGAGGCTGCAACAACGTGCAGACTGATTGCCTGTTACGGTGGACAGTTTTGACTTATAGGGCTTCGTGCCGTTCTATTAGAGCATGTATGAAGTTTCGTTCGAAGCGAATATTCAGTGATAGTTGTATTCTGTACATCTAAAAACAAGGAAAAGGAAGAATTTCCTCTTCTAACTGCAGTCTGTACAACTATATCTGTTCGAATGAGGGAGAACCTGGGTAGGAAGGACAATTTAATTGCATGTTTTACAGCTAAATGGATATTCGGTGGTACATCAGAGGATTTAGTTGTACAGAATGCAAGTAAGCGTACCGCCTGCTGCTTATTCGGAACACGAGTCTGGAACACGACAAACCCATAGCATCGCATCGGTTAAATCATTCTCACCAGTCTAAATCTCATGCTCTACTGTTACGGCTTTGCGTCATCCGCTAATGGCTCTCTGCCATCCTCTTCCACCGGCCCGGCCTTGAATTCGCTGGGGTTCCGGCCGCTGTATTTCTTGAAGACCTTGGAGAAGTATGCCCGGTCGGAGAAGCCGAGGGTATAGGCGACATTCTCGACGGTCTCCTGCGGGCGGGCCAGCATCGTGATCGCCATATTCATCTTGTACTGGTTGACGTAATCAGTGAAGTTCACGCCGGACAGCTTCTTGAAGTAGCGGGAGAAGTAACTGGCATTCAGATGCAGATGCTCCGCCATATCGGTGGAGGTCACCATCTCATCCACATGCTCCTCCAGGAACCTGTCCACCGCCTGGAGCCGGACATCCTTCTCCTCGGCGGCTGCCGGAGCCAGCGTATGCTGCCGCCACAGACTCCGCAGCTCCCGCTTGGTCAGGCTGGCCGCCTCCCCGATATGCACCGTCTGCTCCAGCTGCGTGAAGAAGTCCTCCTCGGCCAGCCCGCCGGCCTCAAAGGCCAGCTGGCGCACAAAATTCCCGCAAGCCTCTTTCACCAGCCGCGGCAGCAGCCGCTCCGCCGAAGCCTGCTGTATCCACTGATTCACGGCCAGATCGATCCAGGCGGCATGCTGATCATGAAGCGCCAGGGACAGCATCCCGCGTTCCTTCTCCCCGCGCCGCTCTGCGGTCTGCCCGAAATCCGCGTGCTCTTCAAGCAGAACCACCGGCTGCACCGGCTGGTAGAAGTTATTCTCCCGGCATCCGGTGAGTGTCTTATATAAACCATCGAAGCTGCGGACCGGTGCACAGGACTCCGAATAGAATCCCCGCAGGGTAATCTTCAAATACTGCTCCACCTTATCCAGCACCGCCTGCATGAACTCAGTCAGCCTGTTCTCCGTAACACCGGGGTCCGCTACATTCCAGACCAGATAGATATCGGCATCTCTGCTCATGATCGGTGTAATGGAAGACTCTGCGGCAGACAGCTCCAGTGCAATATTATTCACGGCAAAATGGATAAGCGGAATATCCTGATACCGGTAGCGTTCCGTAACGGAAGCGGCATCCATATGAAGGAACCCGTGGCGCAGATACGGATGCTTCCAGGAGATGCCCAGGCGTTCACCGAACTCCAGGGTGCCCTCCTGACCGGCTGCACCCGACAACAGCTGCTTCAGGAAGCTCTGCTTCAGCACTTCCTTATTACGCTCGATCGCCTGGCGGAAGGAGTAGCGCTCCAGCAGTTCCTCCCGGCTCTTGAAACGGCTCATCGCTTTGGCAAGACTGCCCTTAAGCTGTTCGAGCGACAGTTCATCCTTGATCAGATAATCATCGGCCTCCAATTGGATTGCCCGCTTCGAGTAATGGAAATCCTCATAGCAGGTCAGGAAAATCAGGCGCACCTCCGGCTTCGTGATCCTGAAGGCATCCGCCAGCTCCAGCCCGTCCATCCCCGGCAGGCCGATATCCACAATGACGATATCGGGCAGCACCGCATGGAACTGCTCCAGTGCATCCTCGCTGCTGTACGCCGAAGCTACCAGCTCCAGCTCCAGCCCCAGTGACCCGAGCAGATATTCCACATATTCCAGCATCGGGACATCATCATCGATCAGCATCAGGGTCATCAAGGGGAACCGCCTCCTTCTCCCGGGTCACGGGGATATATAGGGTGAACGTCATGCCATCTTCGTCTTCTCTTGCCTGTGCGCTCAGCCGTGCGCGATATCCGTACAACACCTGTAGACGGCGTGCTGTGTTGACCAGCCCGACCCCTTTTTCCGGCCAAAGCGCCGGGTCTTCACTCCCTTGCAGACGCCGGTTCAGGCGCTGAAGCTTGTCCTCCGGCATCCCCCGGCCGTTATCGCTGATGCTGATCCGCAGCAGATCCGGTTCGAACGCTGCTTCGAGCCGGATCGCCGGATGGTCCGGGCGGGCGGAGAAGCCGTGGCTGATCGCGTTCTCGACAATGGGCTGCAGCAGTAGCCGGGGCAGCAGCACCGCTCCCTCCGCCTCGCCCACCACGCATTCAAACGCAATATCCAGACGGTTGCGGATCTGCATCACCTGTACATAGCTGCCCAGCACCCTGCATTCCTCCGCCAGCTCCAGCGGCTTATCTACATGGACATACACACGCAGCAGCTTCATTAGCGCATCGATCATGGCCCCATGTGCCGGATCACCGCTTAAGAGCAGATCCACCTTGATCGAATTGAGCGTATTCAGCAGGAAATGGGGCCGGATCTGCGCCGCCAGCGCCTGAAGCTCCAGCCGTCTTTTCTCCTCCTGCTCACTCTCGACCTGAAGCAGCAGCCCGTTCATATCCTCCAGCATCTGATTGAAGGCCGCCGACAATACCGCCACCTCATCCTTGCCCTTGACGGGTATCCGCACCGCGCGGTTGCCGCCGACATACTGCTTGACACTGGCCCGCAGCAGGCTGATCGGCTTGTTCATATATCCGGCCCACAGCATGGACAGGACCAGGAACGCCAGGAAGAACAGCCCGATCAGCGAGATGGAGACCATGAACTCCCGGTTGATATGACTGTCGATCGAGCTGCGGGGCGTCTTGCTGGTAAGCAGCCAGCCCACCTTGGGGATACGGACCTCACTGACCAGCAGCGGGCCTTCATCCGCCTGCGCCGCTTCGCCCGTGGCCGCGATGCTCCTCCCCTTCTGGTCAACCAGCGTAAGCCTGCTCACCGCATTGCCCGTGTCAAGCAGGCTGCGGAAGTAATGGCTCGGAATGCCCACGTATAGCGTGGCCAGCTTGTCCTGATTCAGCGGATCGGTAATGAAGCGCACCGCATAATAATAATCCGGTGCTGCAGGAGTACCGCCGTAGGGGAACCATTGCAGCGCGATTTTCTCCGATTCATTCAATTGACCGCTCTCCTCTAGCAGACGCTCCGGCAATACAGAGAACACCGGAATATTCTGGTTGCCGATCAGTATCCGGTTCTCCCGGTTGACCAGCATAATCTGCAGATCGGCATCGAGCGACTGCACCGACAGGATATTGGCCGTGGTCTTGAGCTTGTTGTAATGGGTATACACTCCGTAATTTCCGAAGTTCCCGGTGTGTTTCAGATATCGCAGACTCTCCAGCACGGCCGGATCATAAGCCTCGGAGAAATACACCGAGACAAACGAGATGCTGTCCACCGTTTTCTCCATTTGACTGCCGATGACCTTCAGGGTCTCCTCGTTGGAACGGGCGATTTTCTCACTTACATTCTCCCGCACAGAGGTATACGACCAGAAGGTAACGACAACGAAAGGCAGCAGGATCAGGATCAGGAACGTGTATTGCAGTCTGCGATGGAAGGAAAAACGGCTTAACCATTTCATAAGAATTCCACCCCGTACTGTAATAATGCTTCAACGTCCCTATTATAATCCATAATCACTGCCGCCTTTGCACTTCATCCGTTATTTCTGATTGGCAGAAACTACCTTCTCGACTTCCGCTGTCATCTCACTCTTGACCTCATCGAAGCTGCGGTTATCCAGAATGAAGCTGGCGAAGCCGTTCTCCACAATCGCTTTCAGTTCGCTGCCGTACGGCACGCTGAAGGAGTCAGGCATTTTAATATTCGGATCGAACAGCGTCTTGGAGAGGGAGGCGGTATCGATCAGGTCTGTATTTTCCCCGAAAAAGCTGTTGATCAGCTCCGCTCCGTCCACGCCCTTGAACGAAGGAATCTCCTTGGTGAACTTGTAGGATTCCTTCGACATCCAGCGGATGAAGTCGTACGAGGCTTCCTTGTTCGCTGATTTCGCGCCCATCGCCAGGCCGCCGCCGGAAATATTCGTCATGCCCAGCTCCTTACTGTCCACCGAACGCGGCAGCGGGGCGTACATGCTCTGGAATTCATGCGGGAATTTCTCCAGATTCAGCGCTGCCCGGACAGCATAGCTTGGCACCGCCAGCATACTGGCATTTCCGGCAAAAAACTGCTGCAGCACATGATAGTTCGAGGCCAGCACATCGGCATAAGGCTCAGCGCTCTTATCTTCCTTCTCCATCGCACGGCGGAGGTTGAAGAAGTATTCGAAGGACGGATCGTCAAAAATCGGCTTCAAGTCAGCGCTAAGCTGCGGATGCGGCTTCTCGGTATAGGCGATAATATTCGGATATTCGCCCCAGGTGTGGAAGTAGGTTCCGTAATGCTCGGGGGTGGTCAGCTTCTTGGCATAGTCGCGGAAATCATCCCAGGTCCAGCCCATCTCAGGCAGGGACAGCCCTGCGGCTTCCAGGTGATCCTTGTTGAAGACCGTCAGCCACTGCGTGGAGCTGGGCAGAATGCCGTATACCTTGTCGTCCAGCTTCAGCAGCTTGGAATATTCATCCTCGGGTTTAATACTCTCCTGTTCAAAAAAGGAGTTAAGCGGTTCCACAACTCCCCGCGAAGCGCGCTCCAGCAGCTCATCCTCGTTCCCGGTCATAAAGACATCGACCACTTCGCCGCCTGCTACCAGGATATCCAGCTTCTTCATGAAATCCGTGCTGTCGCTGTTCTGGACCAGGGATTCATATTCCACTTCGACTTTATCTTGAGCTTCGTTGTAAGCCTGCACGGCCTGGTAGATCGGCTCTTCCGGCTTATCGGCCTTGAATGTGTAGAATTTAATCTTCGCTTTGCCTGCGGGCTCTGTTGTACCGCCGCTTCCGGCAGCCGGATCAGCCGAAGACGGTGCATCGGTTGGCGCCGAGGTGTTGCCGTTGCCCCCATTCCCGCCGCATGCGGTGACCGAGAGCATAAGGAGCATACTGGCTAGCATTAATGAATATTTCTTCACTGGAATTCCCCCTTGATTGGTTTGCTGCAGGCTCATTATACAATCTAAGCCCCGCGCACACCGTGTACAGCTATGCGGTGTACGCGTACACTTTTTTGACCTTTATCCTTTGACCCCGCCGATGGCAATTCCGTTGATGACCTGCTTCTGGAGGACCAGGAACAGCACGAGCAACGGCAGGATCGCGGCAACGGAGGCCATCATCATGACAGAGATCTGTGTGCCGAATTCCTCCTTGAAGAACTGCATCCCCAGCGGAATGGTGTACAGCTTGGTCGAATTCAGCATGATCAGCGGCCCCTGGTAATCATTCCAGGTCCAGATGAACTTGATAATCCCGACTGTTGCCAGAATCGGGCGGCTCAGCGGCAGCGCTACGCTCCAGAAGATCCGGAAGAACCCGGCGCCGTCCAGCTCAGCCGCTTCCAGCATATCATTATGAATCCCGATCATGAACTGCCGCAGCAGGAAGGTGAAGTAACTGGAGAACATTCCCATCAGGATCAGCGCAGCATGGGAGTCGTAGAGACCCAGCTCCTTAACCATAATATAACGCGGAACCAGCGTCGCCTGCTCGGGAATCATCATGAACGCCAGCATCAGGGTGAAGACCAGGGTCCGGCCCTTGAAATCCAGCTTGGCGAGCGCATAACCGGCCATTGCCGAGATGACGATCGTAGCGAGCGTTGAGATCAGGGCTATTTTCAGCGAATTCATATAGAATAATCCAAACGCCACATCGCCCATCCACACCGCCTTGAAGTTGGCGACCAGATTCCAGTCGGTGGGAATCCACTGTATCGGGAAGGTCCAGACCTCCTTCTCCGTCTTCGAGGCGGCCGACAGCATCCACACCAGCGGCATCAGGAAGAACACTGAGACCAGGGCGAACAGGAGCGTGAAGATCAGATTGCCGGGCTTAAGTTTTTTCATTGTCATTGCCTTTCGTTCCTTTCGCCGTAGACTAGTAATGGACTTTGCGGTTCTGCGTCATCCAGGTAATGGAGGTGACCAGCATAATGATGAGGAACAGCACCCAGGACATCGCCGAGGCGTAGCCCATTTTGAAGCGCTCGAACCCTTCCTCATAAATCTGGTACACGATAACGGTACTGGAATAGTTGGGACCGCCGCTGGTCAGGAACTTGATCATGTCGAAGATTTTGAAGGAGGAAATGGTGCTCGTAATCGCCAGGAAAAAGGTGGTCGGCCCCAGCAGCGGCAGCGTAATCCGCCGGAACTGTCCGATCCCGCTCGCCCCGTCAATCGTAGCCGCTTCATATAACTCTTCGGGAATATTCGTCATCCCCGCCAGGAAAATGATAATCTGATAGCCCAGCAGCTGCCAGACGTAGATAATCATAATCGCAATCAGCGAGAAGCTGGTATCGACCAGCCAGCGCGGCGGTTCGGTTACCCCAAGCTGCATCAGGATCTGATTAACCGGCCCCTTGGACGGATGATAGAGCGCCTGCCAGACAGCGGCAATTGCTACCGTGGAACAGATATACGGCACAAAAAAAGCGACCTTGAAAAACGTCTTAGCATACAGCTTCTTATGGATCAGCGCCGACAGTACTACCCCCAGCAGCATCGTGACCGGCACCGTGCCTACTGTAAAGAGTACATTATTCTTCAGGGCCAGCAGGAAGCGGTTGTCCCTGAACAGCTCAATGAAGTTATCCAGACCGACAAAATGGATGGCTGACAACCCGCCGACCAGGTTCCATTCCGTCAGGCTGAGGAACAGGCTGAACAGCAGCGGGAAAACGGCGATGACCAGCATCCCGATCACTTCAGGCGCGATAAACAGCCATCCGGCAAGCTGCTCCCGCCGTTTGCGCGTCCAGTAGGTTCCGCTGGCAGGCTTGGCCGTCTTCCGGGTAACGGCAGATTCACTCATCGCGTTCCCACCTCTGCTGCTGCTCCGCAGGAGGCGGTCAGCGGGCTTTTACCACTAACTAACATATACATATTGTGTTCCATCTCGCCCTCACTTTCCCGGCAGACGCCCCGCCTGTGCTGTGGCCTGGGCCGTCTGCCGCTCTTCTATACGCTAATTTTAGCAAGAGACCCGGAGGAGTACGGTATAGCTTTCATACGGGTTGATGTGTATTATTTTGACTCTGTGGGATGGCGCGGGTGGGAGTATAGGCTGGACAGGCCGGGTAAGGGCGTGAAGGGTATGGGGGCGTGAGGAGATGGGAAGAGATCGGAAGAAGGGTTGGCTGGTCGGTTCGCGGCCGGGGAGCGGGCAAGTGGGGATTGACGATGATGGGGATTAACGATGGGGCTAGTGAGGGCTGGTTGACGAATGATGGAATAATCGGAATATTACAATGGGCGCTGGTGATGACTGGCTGACGGGTGGTGAAATGATGAGGATTGACTATGAGTGCTGGTGAGTGGATCGCTTGCAGTTGATAGCAGGGAGTTGGGCTAATAATGGGAGTGTGGTAACAAACTTTAGGGTTGGACAGCCTACGCTCAGCAGATTCGGAGGGATTTATACACTACATTTGCTCATGGGCCGACTCTTGGGAAATCAGGTGCACTTATACACTTCATTTGGCACATCCACCCACATTTGCTGAAATCGGGTGCACTTTTACACTTCATTTGGCCCATTCGCCGACTTTTGCTGAAATCAGGTGCACTTTTACACTTCATATGGCCCATTCGCCGACTTTTGCTGAAATCAGGTGCACTTCTGCACCTCATTCCACGCAAAAAAAGGACACAGCCGCATAGCATCAGTTGGTCAGGATTGCGGCCGTCCCCTTTGCTGTTATCTTACGCAAATTTGCAGAATTGTTTCATTGTTATTTCAAATTTGATAGAATCGCACTGAGAATCAGGCCGGTGTCCAGCGCCATATCCTCGAAATCAGCCACAGGCAGCGGATTCTTGCCCATTCCCAGCTCCACTGTGAAGCCCGGCTTGCGGAAGCGCTCAATGAACCAGTCCTTGTAACCGGCATCGCTGCCGGTCAGCTCAACCGCCCGGTAGCCGCTGGCCGCCGCCAGCCGGGCCGCCCAATCCCGGCTCTCCGGCGGCTCGTAGCCCCGGTAGTTCCAGTAGATCTCAGCCCCCTGGCTGTGCAGCGATACGGCGGCATCACCCGGAACTCGCTCGGCCAGCGCGGCCAGCGCCGCCGCCTCCGGTTCACTGAGCGGCGCAGGGCCGCTGTAATCCCGCGGGGCCGGTCCGGGAACGAGCCGACGCTTGCGTTCCTCCTCCCAGTGCGCGGGGAACTGGTCTCCGAGATCGACGCCGCGGATGTTCGCCTTCCAGTGCCGGAAGCTGCGCCTGCCGCTGTTCCACCTCATCAGCTCCGCATAATAAGGATGGTCCGGCATCGCCCCTTCCTGCACCAGCTCGACGCCGTCGGGATTCGCCATCGGCACGGCCCAGAGCGTCCAGTCCCGGTGCCAGTCCGCAGGCTTGCGCCCGTGCCAGTCCGCACCCGCCGCGTAGGCAGCCGCATATTCTTCAAGGAAGCGCATCAGACACGGGGCCGTCAGCCATTCGTTGGCATGCAGCGCGGCATTGACATGCAAATGGCGCGGGCCGCTGCCGATCCGCAGCAGGCGGAGCGGCTTGCCTAGCACACTGTGCCCTATCAGTTCACTGCTGACACAAGAATAGCGGGCCGCAAGTCTTGCCGCATCCGCATCCACCTCAGCCGGTCCGTATTCCCCGTGCAGATAAACCTTTGTCCCCCGGGTGGCCGCCGGAATCACTAGCACCTTGCCCGGCAGGCAGATACGTCCCGAGCTTACCCCGGGATTCAGCATCTCCAGCTCATCTACTCCAACCCCGAACAAGGACGCAATGCTCTGCGCATCGTCCCCCGCCTGCACCGCATACCGTTTGCGCGGGGCAGACGGCAGGAACAGCACCTGCCCCGGATATAAATACGGCTGGCTGCCAGCCCATGGATTCCCCTGTATGACATGCTCCGGTGTCAATCCGTGTCTTGCGGCGATACGGCTTACGGTATCTCCCCTGCGGGCAATGTATTGCTGCATAGGTCTCATCCTCCCGGCCCTCTTGTGCCGTTGTCCCTTACACCCTGCGCGAAGACAGGCGGGACCCGGCCCTCAACCCTAGTATATGAGCGGCGGCAGCGGGTCATGTGGAATTGTAATGAACCGGCATTGTGCAGAACTCTCCATGGAGCATCCGGCAAAAAAAGACCGGGAAGCCCTCCCGGTCTCATCCTCCGGACATTCCCAGCAAGGGGTTTGTCCCTATTCAATTCACCGCTGTAACTCTGCAAGCTACATCGAAGATACCTGCCAGACTACAGGTGTCCGGCTGATCTGCTCGCCCAGCCAGTCCCGGGCGATCCGCTGGAAGATCTCTGCATCTCCGCTGCAGAAGAACTGGTGGATCGGACTCTCGTCCCCGCGCGCCAGCTGGCCTTTATCATAGAGAATCGTGCTGATCTCCCGCGCCGTCTCATCCGCCGAGCTGATCAGCTTGACGCCGGGTCCCATCACCTTGCCGATAGGCTCCACCAGGAACGGATAATGAGTGCAGCCGAGGATCAGCGTATCAATCGGCTCGTACTTGATGCCGTTCAGTGATTCGGCCACCGCCAGATGGCTCTCCTCCGAGCGGAATAACCCCTGCTCTACGTAGGGTACAAGCGCCGGGCAGGCTTGGCTGACCACCTGCACAAAGGGGGACAGCTGCTTCAGCGCCGCCGTATAGGCACCGCTTGTAATCGTACCGATAGTTCCGATCACACCGACCTGTCCGCTCTTGGATGCGCTGATTGCAGCGCGGGCACCGGGGTGGATGACTCCGATCACAGGAATGGCTACCTTGGCGGAGATATAATCAAGCGCTGCCGCTGTTGCCGTGTTGCAAGCAATGACGATCATTTTAGGATTGAATTGAATTAAGTAGTCCACGATTTGTTCAGTGAACAATTTCACTTCCTCAGTGGAACGGGGTCCGTACGGGGCTCTTGCCGTATCGCCGAAATAGATGATTTTCTCCCGGGGGAGCTGACGCATCACTTCCTTGACAACGGTCAATCCTCCTACGCCTGAGTCTAATATTGCTATTGCCTGCTGCACGAACACACCGCATCCTTTAACTCGTTTTGTGTAGCTTATGTAAGGCTGGAATAATGTGTACCAGAATTTCAGCCCCAATTGCAGATAATACTCCATTTAACGGTTCAGTTCAAGTAGGGGAGTTAGCAGAGCTGATATCTTGTCCATCCGAAGACTGCCGCCACAGCAAAAGCCGCCTCCCGCCTATACAGCGGAAAACGGCTCCAACCCTCATCCATACAGCTTAGCTTAGGACAGCTTCCCTGCGTTCTTGCCATCCTCAAGCGCTTCAGCTACGGCAGCATCTGTACCGGTCACAGCCTCGATCTCAGCCTCTACCACTGCCGACTCTTCAGCGGCCTCATATGCAGCCACCTCGTCACGTACGGCTTCCACTGCATCTGTAACTTCCACCGCCTGCTCAGCAATGCCGCTTACGGTAGCCACATCTGCTTCTTCCACGGCATCCTTGACCGATTTGCTCCATTCCTTGACCTCGCTCACCACCGAGACTACAGCGTCTTTGGCCTTACCATAGATCTCTGTAGTCTTCTCACTGGCCTGACCGGCAATCACCTGCACCTTATCCACAGCTTCGGTGGTTCCTTCAGCAATATCCTTACGCAGCTCCTTACCCGGCTTGGGAGCGAACAGCAGCGCTGTCACCGATCCCACAATGCTGCCGGCAAGTACGCCCCAGAGTAAGCTTTTGTTATCTTTTTTCATCATCCATCTCTCCTTTGGGTTGTATGTGCCTCTGCCCGGCCACCCGGGCGATCGCCTATTTCTGCTATATCATAAGCATGGAGAGGATGTCCTGTGACTGTTCAGCCCTTGATTTCCGAAGTTTTCTCCCGGGGACTCGGGGTGATGGCGTACCGGCAGCATTGACCGCCTTCCGCCATACATTCACTGCGGGTCACCTTCGCCTCAAGCAGCTCCTCGAACAAATGCTGCTCGCACTGACAAGCCTTCCGGTACTGGGTAGCCACCTGACGGATGGGACAATTATACTCCCGCAGTGTGTAAGAGCCGTCCTCTTCCTTGCTCCATTCCGCCATATATCCCCCGGCATTCTGAATCGTTGACAGCTCGGCAACCCGCTGCTCCAGATCACGGTTCTGCATCACCTTGCTGTACTGGGCAAGCATCCGCCGCTTGCGGCCTTCAAACAGCGTATTGACCGCCTCCACCCCGCTCCCGTGGTCCAGCTCCCGCAGCAGCTCCAGCGCCAGATTGTGATAGCTTTTGGGAAAATGATCCTCCGCCCGCTCGGTAAGCGAATACACATGTATCGGACGTCCCATGGCCTGGCGCACGACCTTAGTCTTGGCTAGCGACTCCTGCTCCAGCTGAAGCACATGGCGGCGGACACCCATCTCGGTAATTCCCAATTCCTCGGCAAGCGCGCTGATCGTCAGCGGACCTCTCATCTTCAGCAGCGTCATGATCATCCGCCGGGTTGAACCGCTCTCCTGACTTTTCTTCGCCATAGAGGACCTCCTTTCTGTCTGACTGCATACGGTCCCGGCTTCAGTTAGCCCGTGACTTCACTGCCCAGCTCCTGGTCCAGATATCTGCGCACCTCGCAGGCAAACTTCTCCAGCGTATCCGGCAGCGTCAGGGTCATCGGGTGCAGCTTTCTGCGTTCCCACACGAAATAATCCTGAACCAGCGGCTTGCGCAGTGCGACCAGCGAAGTCAGATCACCATAGATCCCGCTGTCTCCCAGTACCTTTTCCTCATGAATAATGGATATAATATCTTCGTAGCTTCCGGCATCACGCATAATGAACCCGTCAATCAGACAGCTGCCCACATCCGTAACAACCTCAACGGCCAGATGAAGGCACCGTTCCTGCACCAGACCCAGCATTGTACTGCCGTCCCAGGAAGAAGCTGCATGCGCTAGACCTTCATTAAGATCAGGGATCTGTTCGAGAATGACTTCTATTTGCTTCCGGTTGACATAATACACAGCTGACCCTCCACCCTGCGGTATTTAGTGATCTTGCCCGGCATGACCTGCCGTTATTTCCCCCGCCTGCCCCGGCGCTTCAGCCAGAACACCATCACGACACACGCCGCCATAAAAACAATCAGATACGTCAATGCTTCCATCGGATATTCAAGCTCGCGCATTCCGCTCACCGCTTTCCGTGCTTATTGGGTTCCAGCCTTGCAAGTAGGTACAGTCTCAGATCTCGTAATCGACCGCTACCGACAGCTCCTTGACCTCGTTGATATGTGCAATAACTTCCTTATGGGCCGGATGCACCTGATAAGCCTGCAGCTCCTCCATCGAAGCCACAACGGTCACCAGGGCAATATCGAACGAACGCTCCGAGTGAATCAGATCGGCCCCGACTTCAATGGACAATAGCTGCGGAATTCTTCCTTCCATATTACGGAGCACTGCAACAGTCTCTGCGACCTTGTCCGGGGACCGGTCCTTTAATTTGAAGAATACAATATGCTTGATCATCGATCCCGCTCCCTGCATGATTAATGTGTAATGGATTACTAAAAATATATCATAAACCGCAGCATTACTGAAACAATCTTGGTCCGCCGCCAAAACAGGAGCTTTGCACTCTGGACGAATGCCGTGATGAAATGGTAAAGTCATAACAGCGAAACTACAGGATCCGTCACTTCATTAAATCTGTACACCCGGAGGTATTATGGCTAAAAATCAGCAAGAAACACATAAAATTCAGGCCTGGTCTCTGATCAACCGCAAATATCTTGGACAAGGCGTACGGGTCAAAAGATTTCGCCGCCCCAAACGCAGCCAGATCCGCAACCGCGTTCTGCTGGCCATCCTGATGGCCAAGGACATGAAGCTCTCCCGGCTCGCAGAAGAGCTCTCCGTCTCCTCACGCAGCGTAAGCGCATGGGTATATGAAGGACGCATTCCCTCCAGAACCAATCTGGACAAGGTCTGCCGCCATTTAGGCTATCCGCCCCATATCCTGTTCAACGAAGCTCTCCTGCGGCAAAGTCCGATTGTGTGCCAGCCGACCCCATCCCGTTTCATGAAAAGAACGCTCGCCCATTCACCGCAGCATAACGCGATTCTGACCGGACTCTGCATGGTGTATGATTTCTCTGTCACCGATGTCAGCATCTGGATCGGCGTACATCCCGGTACCTTCCGCAAGTGGCTGCACCACTGCCATCTGCCTACCCTGGCCCTGCAGGAGAAAGCCGAGAATTTCTTCCGCATTCCGCGGCACATCCTATTTGCAGACTGCGAGCTTCATTAAGCCTCATTAATAGGAAGCCGCAGGAAGAAGAGGGATCACGTACAGCATCAGGTTCACAGTAGGTCCTTCTCGCCGCAGGGAGGGGCCCTATTGACGTCTCGCTTCCAGCCTTTATCGTTTGATTGCGAGGATCGTTCTTAGTATGTATTCATGAGTTCCGCCCTGCGGACTCTGCAATGACTCGGTAAATGAACCCGTCTCGACAATCTCCGTCCCGGCAAAATGCTCCCGCAAATCGGCATCGCTGAAGAAGTGGGCATATTTATCCTTCTTATATTCGTATGTGCCCGGCTCCAGCTCTCTTCCGCAGCCGTTATTGGGGTCTTCATCGGAGAAGCTGGTGAAATAGAGCAGTCCTCCGGTCCTGACCTGACTGAGACTGGCCTCAATCAGGCGACGGCGGTCCCCGGCGAGGAATAAATGCAGAACATCATAGCAGTAGACGGCATCCACAGGCTGCAGAAGCTGCGGCTCCAGCGCCGAGCCTGCGATAAAGCTCGTTCCCGGGTCCCATGCTGCCGCCAGCTCCAGTGCCGTTTCACTTAATTCCACTCCATACACAGTAAAATCAGCAGAAAACACCTTGGTGTTCCGCCCATACCCGGCACCCGGAACAAGCACGGAGGATACACCCGCCACCTGGAATTTCCGCTTCGCCCATTCTGCAGACGGACTTGGCTCACTCCCCCAGATCATCCCCTCCTGCGCAAACCTTGTACTCCAATATTCTGTCATGCAGCTCCTTCTTTCTGTGCTTGAGAATATGATTCTGCGTGGTGCCAAGATTAGCGCCGCTTATTCCGCATGGCATTCAGCAGCTTCACTCCGGTATCCTCCCTGGAGGTGTAATCATCATACTCCGGAGACTCTTTGGCATAGAGGGCGATCTTGCCTTCGGCATCGTAATGGACTCCCCAGCCGAATTTCTTGGGCAGCATGGAGGCACGCAGGCATGGGTGATTTTTCGAGAACAGGGCTGCCCAGATCTCCTCCCGGCGTGCTTCATGCTCCTCTTCGGGAATTCCTTTGTGACGCACATGCACCTGATACAGTAATTCTTCATGATTATAGCGGTAAGGCGAACCGGCCAGCAGATGATACTGAATGACATGTGCAGGCGGAGGCTGACGGTCAGATACAGGGATGGTGCCAGTCTCCACCGGACAATCTTCAGCAATCCGGATAAACGTGTCAGTATAGCTCAAAGGTAATCCTCCTTCAATAGCACGAAGTTATTGTTCTATCATAATCCACTCTGCCCGATCCGGCAAAATATATGAGCATAGCAAAACGGCTGCTCTCCTCTAGCCCAGAGAGATCAGCCGCCTGCCGTGACAGCATCTATGAAGTTAACAGCCTACCAGCTGGATTTGGTAACGCCCGGAATTTGTCCCTTGTGTGCCAGCTCACGGAAAATGATCCGGGAGATCTTGAATCTGGCGAGGTATCCACGCGGTCTGCCGGACACGCTGCATCTGTTTTTCAGACGGGTGGCTGAGGAATCCCGGGGCAGCTTCTGCAGTGCCATCAGATCGCCCGCCGCCTTCAGCTCTCTGCGCTTGTCCGCGTACTTCGCCACCAGCTCCTGCCGCTTCTGTTCCTTCACAACCTTCGATTTCTTAGCCATTATCGATCAGCTCCTTCGTTATTAATCGTTCAGCGCCTGAACCAGCGCTTCAAGATTCTGCCGCATGAGACCCAGGTAATCGAGATTATTCTTAACGTCTTCATCTGTTAATCCTTCAATTGGATTCAGCACTGCGGTCTTGGCTCCTATTTCCTGGGCAATAGTATCGGCGACACTGGAGGAGACCAAGGTTTCAAAAAAGATCGTAGTCACCTTATTCGCCTTGGCGAACTCCACGATCTTGGCCATCTGTGCAGCAGACGGCTCTTGCTCCGGCGACAACCCGGCAATCGGCACCTGCGTCAAGCCATATTGCTGTGCCAGGTACCCGAAAGCGGCATGCTGGGTAATAAAATCCTTACGCTTCGTGTTCTGAAGTCCAGCTCTGAAATCCTGATCCAGCTTCTCCAGCTTGGCGATATAAGCATCGCTGTTATTGGCGAAGGCGTCCGCATTCGCGGGAAAGGCAGCAGAGAGCGCTGCTTCAATGGTGCGGACCTCCCGGATAGCCATCACAGGGTCCAGCCATACATGCGGATCGAGTCCGCCATGATCGTGATCGTGAGTGTGGTCTGTTTCAACTACAGGCGAATGATTATGGGAATGCTCGTGAGCGCTTCCTTCTGTTGCAGATTCATCATGATGATGTTCATGATCGTGGTTGTGATCATGGTCTGTTTCACCCGCAGCTTCCTCTTCATGGCTGTGTTCATGCTCGTGCTCATGTTCATGCTCTGTTCCTTCGATAATCTGGAGTCCTTTACTCGCCTCTATTGTAATGAGATCACTTCCGGCCGCGCCGTCCACAATCTGCTGCGCCCAGCCCTCCATGCCTGCCCCATTGTAGACAAGCACATCTGCATCCGAAATATCGGCCATATCCTTCGCTGTCGGCTCCCAGTCATGCGGCTCGACTCTGGGCGGGACCAGTACCTCCACATTGGCGAGGTCGCCGGTAATGCTCTTGGTGAATTCGTACATCGGGTAGAAGCTAACCTTAATGTTCAGTTTATCCGCTGCCGGTACAGATGAGGCATCAGCCGCAGACGACGGCGAAGCCGACGGACTACCGGTAGAAGCGGCTTTCGGCGCAGTGTTGTCGCCGCAGCCGGAGATCATCAGCATGGCGGTCAGGGACAAAGCAGCAAGATGACGGATTTTGAATTTGGACTGTGCGGACGAAGTGGATTTTGCAGTGGTGTTGAAATTCAACATATGTTGTGAGACCCCTTTTCTTTATTGGCTTTGGAGGAATGCAGGCTGCGGCGGCTGCGCAACCGGATCAGCTTCTGTATGGTAATGGCAGCCAGCAGAAATACCAGCAGAATGAGTGCAATCGTACCTCCCGGAGGCGTGTTGATATAGTAGGAAGCCGTCAATCCGCTGAACACACCGGTCAGTCCTACGCAGACCGAGATCACAATTGCTGCGGTGAACCCTGAGGCAATCCGCAGCGCAATGGAGGCAGGCAGCACAATCAGAGCGGATACGAGCAGCACCCCCACCACCGGCATGGCAGCGGCAACGGTCATTCCGGTTAATACGGCGAATGAGAAGGACAATAATCCGGTATGGACACCGCTGATAGCGGCAGTCTCTTCATCGAAGGTCAGACTGTATAGCGGGCGGCGCAGAATGATGAAGTAGAGCAGACCGGCGGCGGCCACTGCTGCAATCAGCTTAAGCTGAGTATCGCTTACAGCGACGATGGAGCCGAACAGATAAGAGCTGAAGCTCTTGGTCAGATTCTGCTTCAAGCTCATCAGCACGACGGCCAATGCCAGGCCGGAGGTCATAATGATAGCAACCGGAAGCTCGCTGTATGTACGGTATGAGCGGCGCAGCTGCTCAATAACCAGCCCCCCGGCTACGGCTACGGCGAATCCGCTCAGGGCAGGATTCCACCCCAGCACCGAACCCAGTGCAACTCCGGCCAGGGAGACATGAGACAGCGTATCCGCCATCAGCACCTGTCTGCGCAGCATCAGGTATACTCCCAGCAGCGGTCCGATCAGCCCGATCAGGCCTCCTGCCCAAAATGCGCGTTGCATGAATTCGTAACCAAGCATGTCCAGCCCTCCTGCTCCTTGCGTTCCAGCGTAATCACGGTATCCAGATACGAACTTGTCTCCTCCAGGCCATGTGTAACCATAATGACTGTCCGGCCGTGCTGACTGACATAATGCCGCATCAGCTTGTAGAACCCGGCGCGGCTTGCCGCATCCATCCCTGTCACCGGCTCATCCAGCACCAGCACCTGCGGCTGCTGGGCCAGCGCACGGGCAATGCAGATCCGCTGCTTCTGTCCGCCGGACAGCTCGCCGATTCTGCGGTTACGGTACTCCCACATCTCCACCTGCCGCAGGCTGCTCTCGACAAGCGCTTCCTGCTCCTTGGCAAACCGGCGGAACAATCCCAGCCTGGAATAACAGCCGGAACGGACCAGCTCAATCACCTTGCTCGGAAATCCGGCATTGAAGGAGGCTACCTGCTGCGGCACATACCCGATCGTAAGTCTGTCCCCTCCGGTAATTTCCCGGTTCAGGGTGACTGTCCCGCTCCAGGGCTTCAGCAGGCCCAGCATCAGCTTAAGCAACGTGGTCTTCGCTGCCCCATTCGGTCCGGTAATCCCAATGAACTTTCCGGCCTCCAGATCCAGCGACAAGCGGTCAATGACCGGCTCATCCCCGTAACCGAACACCACATCCCTGATGGATGATAGAATCATCTCTTTGCCTCCTCCCCTTACGCCCTCCGTGGCGCTGCCGTGCTTGATCCCGTACTTAATTCTGTGGTTGCAGCCATGACTGCTGCTGTAGCTTCTAGTATGAATGCCGCCGTAGCTTCTAGTATGAATGCTGCTGTAGCTTCTGCTGGGCGCTGCATTTGGCCCACGCATAAGCTACGGCTCAAACCAGATATTAATCACTGTTCGTAATATTTACGATTTAACTCCATTGATATTATCGTAATCATTACGATTTGTAAACCCAAAACTGCAAATTAATCGTAATAACTCTGATTAACCCTTCCTAACCAAGCTTCAGAGTGGCGGCATACATGCTGCCCATACACACCCTCACAACAAAATGTGTTCGGTTTTTCGCCTACATCCGGCTCATACTCACTCACACCACCACATTGCGGTGTTCGGTTTATCGCATCCATACGTATTCGCCCCACACCTGATTTCCTATACAGCACAAAAAGCCGGAATCCGCACGAAGGATTCCGGCCTTTCAATCTATCATACGTCCTGTCATCGCGCTTAAGTCTATTCCTGACCGGCGGCAAGCAGCTCCTCTACCGGCCAAGGAAGCGGGTTGTTGAACTTCGTCCAGTCCTGCTTCATCTCCTCTGCGGTCAGCAGGCAGCGGTCCAGGCGGGCTTCGATGTCCTCCCGGTTCATCTGGACTCCGATGAAGACGATCTCATTCAGCCGGTCTCCCCACTGCCCGTCCCACTTCGCCAGGACATCCGGCTCGGCTGCCAGCACCTCCTGCTGCTGTTCCTCCGGCAGGGTGGCCAGCCAATAACCGGCGGGACCGAACTGGATGGACGGCCCTGCCTGACTGATTGTCGCTGCCAGATCACCGCTGGCTGCCAGCCAGACCAATCCCTTCGCCCGGACGATCTCGGGCGGCCAGTTGCTGAAGAAGAAGCTCAGCCGCTGCGGATGGAACGGTGCTCTCCGGCGGTAGACGAAGGAGGCAATGCCGTATTCCTCAGTCTCCGGGGTGTGTTCCTCCTTGGCAAGCTCAGCAATCCAGCCGGACGACTGGCTGGTCTGTTCGAAATCGAACCGTCCGGTATTCAGAATCTCGGACAGCTCCACCTGTGCGTTCACCGTACGGATGATCTTCGCCCGCGGCTGAAGTCTGCGCAGAACGGCCTCCAGCTTGTTCAGCTCCGCATCCTCCACCAGATCACACTTGTTAAGCAGCAGCACATCACAGGTCTCGATCTGGTCGATCAGCAGATCGACAATGTCCCGGAAGTCGCCTTCGCCCGCCGTCATATTGCGGTCCAGCAGACTGTCGCCCGAGGCAAAATCATGCCAGAAGCGGTTGGCATCGACCACCGTAACCATCGTGTCCAGCCGGGCCAGCTCGGTCAGGTCGATATCCAGCTCCGGGTTCGGGTAAGTGAAGGTCTGGGCCACGGGGACCGGCTCGCTGATCCCGGAGGATTCGATCAGAATATAATCGAAGCGCCCCTCCGAGGCGAGATGATTCACCTCGCGCAGCAGGTCATCGCGGAGGGTGCAGCAGATGCAGCCATTGGACATCTCCACCAGCTTCTCCTCGGTGCGGGAGAGGCTGCTGCCGGATTTCACCAGATTCGCATCCACATTCACTTCACTCATATCATTGACGATCACAGCCACCTTCAGGCCCTCACGGTTATGCAGAATATGATTGAGCAGTGTAGTCTTGCCGGAGCCAAGATATCCGCTTAGCACCGTTACAGGAATTTTGTCCATTGTGTTCTCCTTGTGCAATATATTTTCTTTATAGTCTTAAAAGAAGGCATTCTGTTCGTAGCGAACCATCAGATAAGTGTATTCTGTGCAACTAAAAACAGTGAAACGTAAGGCTTTCCTCTTCTAACTGTATTCTTGCATTTAAGCCTACCTCACACTAATCGGGGCGCGGCAAACCCGCAGCCAGCGATTAGGTAAAGTAATTTTCACTAGTTGAAATCTGCTGGGCTACTGGAGATATTCCGCAGCTTAGCGGGTCTCCCGGTGCAGCGTGATGCGCTTCAGGCGCGGGCAATATTTTCTCATCTCCAGACGTTCCGGTGTCGTTCTCTTATTCTTCGTGGTGGTGTAGTTGCGGTCGCCCGTCTCTGTGCAGGCCAAGGTAACGATTACTCTCATTTCAATCAAGCTCCTTTCCGTTTAATCGTAATTTTTACGATTTAAACATTCTACATGCTCTACCCCTCCGCTGTCAACAGATGTTCCTGAACCTTTCAACTCTCTTAGATTAGTGTTCTTTCCTGAAGAAGACTGACGTATAGATGGAATTACAAGCGGAAGCGGCTTGGCCGCCTTCTTATGGGGACGGTACTTTTGGAGCGGGAGAGTGAGCCATGAAGATACCTGTGATTATACTGAGCGGATTTCTGGGGAGCGGAAAGACAACCCTGCTGCTGAGTCTGCTGAAGGAGAGCCAGCGGAGAGGGTTGAACCCGGGAGTTATCATGAATGAGCTGGGCGCCAAGGATGTGGACGGCTATATCCTTCAGGAGAGTACCGGCACAAGTGTGGAAAAGCTGCTGGACGGCTGCATCTGCTGCAGCCGCAAGGAGGAGCTGCCGCGCAGCCTGGGCGCCCTGCTAATGCGCCGGCCGGACATCATCTACATCGAGCTTACAGGGGTAGCTGACCCGGACGAGATCGCGAAGTCACTGCTGGCGCCGGCACTGGCAGACCGGCTGCAGCTGCACCACGCTATTACGCTGCTGGATGCAGAGAATGCACTGGAGTACAGCAGCCGCTTCTCGTCCGACAAGCAGCTCGTCCACACACTGCGCAAGCAGATCATGACCGCTGATCTCATCATCGTCAACAAAAGCGATCTGGTAGAACCGGAGACCCTATGGAAGATCGAGAAAATGGTCTACAAGCAAAATTCGGAATCCGAGATTGTATTCACCCACTACAGCCAGATTAATCTCGCTCCGCTGCTGACCGGCATCGCCGTGCGCGGGCTGAAGAGCCCGGCTCCCCGGCGCGGCCCCGGCAATATCAGCGGCGCCGCCCTCCAGCGGATGAATACCGGCAACAGCAACGGCAGCAGCGCCACGGCAGTACATGAGCCGGTATCCGGGACGGATGGCTCTTTTTCCCAGGTGGCGGCAGTGACCTTAACCGTTCCCCCGGCATGGAGCGGGTGCCTCCGGCGGGAGCAGCTGGAGCAATTTTTGCGGCAATGGGGCTACAGTCTGCTCCGGGCCAAGGGCCATGTGCGGCTTGCAGGCCAGGATTCCGTTCAACTGGTACAGCTTGCGGGTAACCGCATCTCCTGGGAGGCTTCAAGCTACCCGGGCCAGCCTTATATCGTCTGCATTGGCTTGAATCTGGACGAGAAGGCGATCAGCCGCAGCTGGGCAGACTTGTTCAGCTAATCCCCCTGTGCGGGAAGGAGCGAATCGATCCTGTGACCACCCTGACTCCGTTCAAAATATTGCCGCTGCTCTTTTCCGCCGCTTTTCTGCTCACAGCGGGCAGCCTGTGGCTCCCCGGGCACCTGAGCCTGCTGGACAACGGCTATATCGACACGTTCAAAACCGCATTCCTCGGCATTCTGCTGGAGGCCTTGCCGTTCGTCCTGCTGGGCGCGCTGCTCTCCTCCCTGCTCCGCGTCTTCGTGCCGGATGAGCTGATCTCGCGCTGGATTCCGCGCCGCGCGGTTCCGGCTATTCTCTTCGGCTGTCTGCTCGGTATCCTCTTCCCTGTCTGTGAATGCGGGATGATTCCGCTGGTCCGCCGCCTCATGCATAAGGGCATGCCGCTCTACGTTGCTATCGTCTTCATCCTGTCCGGTCCGATCCTCAATCCGGTCGTCTATGGGGCAACCCTGACAGCCTTCCGCTCCCATCCGGAGCTGGCCTACACCCGGATGGGACTGGCTTTTGCCGTAGCGGCCTGCATTGGCCTGATTATCTACGGGACCGTCCGCAGATCGCCGCTGCGCCTGTCGATCCGCCGGGAGGGAAGCGAAGAACCGCATGGGGCGCTGCGCGGAGGCCGGGCTGCGGCGGTCCTGGTGCATACGTCGGATGAATTTTTTGAGATGGGCAAATTCCTGATCATCGGCTGTCTGCTGACTGCGGGAATCCAGACCTTCATGAATCAAGGCAGCCTGTCCGCCATTGGAGACCGTCCGCTCGGCTCCTACGTGTTCATGATGGGACTTGCCTTCGTGCTCTCGCTCTGCTCCACCTCCGATGCCTTCGTCGCGTCCACCTTCCTGCATACCTTCCCGGCCGGTGCGCTGCTCGCCTTCATGGTGCTGGGACCGATGCTCGATTTCAAGAACGCACTGATGCTGCTCTCGCTGTTCAAAACCAGATTTGCCTTGTATCTGTTCTTCCTCATTGCCGCAGCCGTCTTCACCGGCTCCGTGCTGGCTTCGTTCTGGCTGTAGCTGGCATGAAATCCCGAAAATCTGGAGGTGGATCTGCTTGAACAACTCCGGGAGCATCCGGTTTCATTATGTATTCAGGGCGGTTATTCTGCTCGCCTTCGCCCTCTATATCGGACATCTGGTCCAGCAGGACGCCCTCCATTATTATGTTGCGCCTAAGCTGGCCCGCTGGATCCGGCTATGTCCGGTTCCGCTCTCCCTGATGGCGCTCAGCCTCGGGCTTCAGGCTGTGCTTGGCCGAAGCTCCGCCCTCTGCGACTGCGAGCACCGAATGCCCCGTTCCGTCCTGGGCAGCTCCGCGCTGTACAGCCTGTTCCTGCTTCCGCTGCTGCTCGGCTTCCTGCTGCCAGACCGGGCACTTGGCAGTGCCGCAGCGGCCAAGAAGGGCCTTGCCCTGTCCTACACAGCCGTAGAGTCCGGCACCGGGGCAAGCTTCACCCCGGCCAACCCCTATGAGGCCGAATTTGCCGAGCTGGCCGGTCAGCTCTATCGGCAGCCTGTCATCCCTGTATTCCCTGAGATTTTCTCGGAAACGCTGGGTGCCCTTAACCTCTACATATCGCAGTTCGAGGGCAAGGAGATCTCCGTATCCGGCTTCCTGTACCGTGAGCCGCAAGGGTCCGGCCAGCCCGGCTACGCCGTCAGCCGCTTCCTGGTCCAGTGCTGTACGGCAGATGCCACCCCGTTCGGCATTCTCCTTGCGCCGGGTACACAAATAAGCCTGCCCGCCGATACCTGGATTGAGGTTCGGGGCAAGCTTCATGTGACGCTCCGCGAGGGAGTGGAGACGCTGCAGATCGCTCCGCAGAGCATTACCGCAGTGACAGCGCCGTCCACACCTTATGTATACACGAACGCCGATGCCACTGCGGCATGGAAAGAGCTGCATTCCTCTAAATAACCGCATCCAGCGCATCGTCATCCTCCAGCGAAGACTCCGGATTTGAGATCTCCACGAGGAGACGGGCCCGAATGCAGATGATCTGTACAAGACTATCTGCGGATGTTGACGGACCATTCCCTCAGTACCCTATCCAGCTCTTCTCCACGGATCGGCTTGGGAATAAAGTCCTGCATGCCTGCCCGGAGGCACATCTCTTCATCTTCCTTCCGGGCAAAGGCGGTAGCGGCAATAATTACCGGGGACAGTCCCATCGCCTCACGGATCTGCCGGGTGGCTTCAATTCCGTCCATGCCCGGCATTTGAATATCCATGAACACTAGATCATAATGCCGGGACTGTACAGCATCAACCGCCTGCTCTCCGTTCACCGCCAGGTCTGAAGCGTAGCCGCGCTTTTTGAGAAAAGCCTGCAGAATCTGCTGGTTCACCGGATGATCCTCCGCGATTAGAATGGACAAGGGACCATATTGACCTTCGGGATGATCCAGATTGAAGACCCCGCTCTTATACTCCTGAGTCGCAGCGACTCCTGCCAGCAGCGCTTGACCCTGCTCCTCAGCCGAATACATCACACTGATCGTGAAATAGAATTCAGAGCCTTCCCCTTCAACACTGTCCACACCGATGGCTCCGTCCAGCAGCTCAACCAGCTTCTTGCTGATCGCCAGCCCCAGTCCCGTCCCGCCGTACTTGCGGTTGATCGAAGGGTCAAGCTGCGAGAAGGACTGGAATAACAGGTTCCGGCTGCCCTGCGGAATGCCAATCCCGGTATCGGTCACTGAGAACCGCAGAATCAGCGTGCCCGGTTCTCCGGCAGCCTCCAGTTTCACTGAGACGCCCACTTCGCCCTCTTCCGTGAACTTGACCGCATTGCCGACGAGGTTCACCAGTACCTGCCTCAGCCTGGTTTCGTCGGTGATGACAACAGCCGGAACATCGCGCTCAATATCGCTGCGCAGAATCAGCCCTTTCTCCTGGATACGCGGATAGAACAGCTCGCAGACGTTCTGAACCACCTGCCGGATATCGACCGGCTGCAGATCCAGCGTCATCATGCCGGATTCAATCTTGCTGAAATCCAGAACCTCGTTCAGAATATGCACCAGCGCGCCCCCGCTTTTATTAATAATCTGGGTGTAGTACTGCTGCTCCTCCGTAAGCTCTGTGCCCGACAGGAGATCGGCCATCCCGATAATTCCATTCATCGGCGTACGCAGCTCATGGCTCATAATCGCCAGGAACTCCGACTTGGCCCGGTCGGCCTTCTCCGCAGATTCCTTGGCACGCTCCACTGCCTTCTCCTCGGTGATATCCCGGAAGACCACTACCGCGCCCTTATGCTCGCCGTTATCATACAGTGCCGTCATCCGGTATTTGACCAGGAAGCTGGACCCGTCCTGCCGCCAGAAGATCCCTTCCTGCTCCTGCTCATAAGAGAGATTCATCTTGAGCAGCTCCGCCAGCGTTCTTTGTCCGCCGGGATACAGCTCACCATCCATCCAGGTCTGGGCAATCGTATGCAGCTTGATATTGCCGGCCAGCTCCCCGGGGTTATATCCCAGCATGGCCGACGCAGCCGGATTGATGAATACGGTCTCCCCCTCCAGATTCATGCCAAAAATCCCCTCAGACACCGAGTTCAGGATCAGCGCATGCTCGTAGCTAAGCTTCTCGATCTGCTCCAGATACCGCTTGGGCTCTGTAATATCACTGGTAATGGCGAATACGCCGACGACCTCATGATCCACCAGGATAGGGACGTATATCACCCCCACCTCCACCTTCTCCCCGTCGTGACGGATAAGCCGGGTATCGAAGGTCTGGGCCACGCCTGCGGCTGCCGCAAGAAAACGCGTATTCACAGCCTCCAGCTCCTCCTCCTCAATAATCTCGCTGTAGCTTGAATTCAGCAGGGTCTCCCTGCTGTATCCCGTCAGTTGTTCCAGACTGGTATTCAATGACTGTATGTAGCCCTGCAGATCCATGGCACTGATTGCAGACGGATTGTATTCAAACAGCGACTTGTACCGGTTCTCGCTCTCCAGCAGCATCAGCTCGTATTGCTTGCGATCCGAAATATTCCGGGTCACCCCGATGATTTCTGTAACTCCTGCAACTCCTGTCTCCGTATGACGCAGCGTACTCTCCACCCACAGATAGGAGCCGTCCTTGCAGCGGTAACGGAAGACCATCGGCTCCATCTTCAGGTCCAGCTTGCTGCTGTCCAGATAATGGCGTACCTTGGCATAATCCTCAGGATGGACATAGCTTAACCCGCTTGTGCCAACCATTTCTTCCGGGGAGTACCCGAACATCTGGCGGCAGACCGGTGAAGCATACAGAAAGGTTGCCACATCATCCGTGGCATTGCGCGTAATGAAGTCCTGAGAATTCTCCGAGATCAGGCGGTAATTCCGCTCACTGTCACGAAGCTGCTCTTCCATCCGGTTACGCTCGGTCACATCCTGCACTATACCGCGTATCTGCTGAACCTTCCCGGTGGCATCCAGAGCGACCTCCCAGTGGGCATAGATAGACTTACGTCCCTCGCTGCCCTTCACTTTGAAAATCGCCTCGCCATTGAGCCCGGCCTTGAGCGTATTATGCAGCTGTTCACGCAATCTGCCCAGGTCCTCCGGCACAACGCAGTCAAGCAATTGCCTATAATGGACCACGGTATGATTTCCGCAATTCTTGCCTAATTCAAAGATGGCCATCAGCTGGCCGGAGACGATCAGTTGCTCATTCATGGAATTCCACTCCCAGGAGCCCATTTGTCCAAGCTCCTGCGCAGCAGCCAGCATGTCTTCAACTTTCTTCCGCTCCGTGATGTCATGGGCAATCGTCAGAATCTGGCGCACTTCACCTTCACAGCTCCGCACCACCTGAAAAGAGCTCTCGGTCCAAAGATAATGGCCGTCTTTATGCCTGACTCTGCGAATGAAGGTATCATTGTCGGAGTAGAGCTTCCCCGGCTCCGTCATTTCCAGCGCGTCCGCTTCATGGTAATAATCCGTTTTGTTGCGGCCGATCATCTCGTTTGCCGTATATCCGAGCAGCGCTTCAACAGACGGGGAGACATAGCGCAGCGTTCCGTCGGGATCGGCGAACGAGATCATATCCGGGGTGTGCTCCGTAATCAGCGTATAGAGCTGACGCTCCTCCGCGATCTTCTTCTCCGCCATCCTGCGCGCGGTAATATCCGTCACCTCCGCGATCAGGCGGGAGGGACTGCCGGTCTGTTCATCCTGGATCAAAAAGAGATGCAGGGCGACCCAGAGCAGCTCTCCATTCTTATGTACGAACCGTATTTCTTTATCTGCAGCCCTATCCGGGCTGTTCATCAAATCATTCATAATCTGCACGTAATCCAGAGTATACGCTCCATCTTGAAAGACGATATCCTGGTAACGCAGCTCCCTCAGTTCAGTCTCGGTGTATCCAAGCATCCCGCAAAGCGCAGGGTTGGCCATGAGCATAGTACCATCCGTAATGGATACTGCCGCATATCCTATTGAGGACCGCAAGTACAAGTGCTTAAATAGATTGTCGGACAAAGCTGGTGCCTCCTCTGAGAAAATGGGGACATAATTTAGTAACATTATACCTTTTTTTCGGAATTTATGCTCCAGACCTAAAGTCCCGCTAATCAAGGTGCACAAGGCTTAGCTGCTGCCGGGAGTGGAGGATATCAAAAAAACCGCCCTGGTCACTTTCATGACGTCAAGGCGGTGGTTATAGGTTAGTCCATTCTCCTGCGGGGCAGCCAGAAGGCGCAGAAAAGTACCAGTGCCAGGGATAGACCGGCAAGCAGCCACTTGCCGTTATCCCATGGCTCATTAAGCAGGCCGAACAGGTAAAAGGGCCCGGTCAGTTTGCCCTTGGTGGTGAAATCCAGCAGATACCAAGCGAAGCCTGCAATATATCCAGCCGAGAGGTTGCCGGCCAGAAGGGTGGCGGTCAGCCCGGCTGACCCGATCATAAGGGCGGTGATTGCCGTCCCTCCCACCATCGCCCATAGCTCGAAATCCGCGCCGTGTCCATGTATCCAGGTGAACAAAGCAGCAGCTGCGAGGAAGATATAGAGAGCGGTAAGCAGCCAGCGGAACAGAAATAACGGAAGATGACGTACCCGCTTGGCATAGAGCACCTCCTGGATGCCTCCATCCTCCAACAGACCCAGGTGCGGGTAGACTATCAGTCCCAGCAGGCTGAGGAGCAGTTCTCCCAGCTTAGCCACCTGAAGCCTGTCCATGAGCACAGGCTCAATGAATATCGGTATAGCAACCAGAAGTGCTGCTGACAACAACCAGGAATAATGTACTGTCAGCTTGAGGTTGTAGCGGGCGAGCGGAGCGATGATCTGCCGGCTCATCTCAGTGCTCCGGGTGCGGGGACCGCCGGAGTCCGCTTCGTCTTTTTCCTGCCAATTGACTGTGCAGAATCCAGACGGCTGCGGTTTCGCTCCCAGAGCCAGGCTGCCCCGGCGGTCAGAAGAATTGCCAGCAGCAGGTAGAAGCTGCGGTTAAGAGCAATCTCATTTGCCCACCCTCTGTACAGGTTATAGTCATTAGGCGAATTGAAACGGATGAACAGCCGGTTCAGCCCATAGGAGCCCATTAGCGGCAGTACGGATACGAACCACCAGACGATCTGCAGGGCAATAGGCACAATGCCCCGGCGGAACAGCATGGAGCCGAACATCCCGAAGGCTACCGAGACCCATAGGGTGGGCAACAGCCACCAGGCGGTATAGCTGAGAAAGACCGGGATTGCCTGCACCGTCTGACCTGTAAGCCCAAGTGTATGCACCGTCTGCCAGCCCCCGATGACAGCCAGAATGAGGTAGACCAGGGAGAGCATGATCCCTTGGGCGATAAACTTGGACCCGACATACACCCACGGGGAGACCCTGCGGCTGTAGATCAATTCATTCATCCGGCTGGAACGGTCCCGCAGCAGCAGGAAGGCGGACAGAAAGACCGGGAAGATCCCTGCCGGTAACGACAGATAATCACTGAAATAGCGTGCGGCTCCGGGCAGCAGCTCCCCCCCGTCCACCTTCGCATTATACTCCGCAAGCTGCGCTTGTTGTGCTTTCATGGCTTCGTCTACAGACGTTATAGCATAACCGTAGTTACTCACCCCTTGCTGATACATACTGCTTCCGCCCAATTCGCTGTTCAATGCCTCAGCGATCTGGTAAACCTCATCCATCGTATATTGGCCGGGGTCCTTCAGGACTTTATCCAGCTGCGAGATTGCAGCAGTGAAGGCCGCCTTCTCTCCCGCATCCAGCTCCACCTCCATCGGGAAGCCCAGCCTGAGCTTCTCACCGGCTCCCGCATTCAGATCCCGCTGCATATGAATCTTCATCTGTTCAGCCAAGCTGCGGGTATCCCCCGGGGACGTCCAGCCGTAATAAGGCTGTTCCGCAATCCCCATATTCTGCGGCGTATTTATTACAGGAGGACCGAGCTCCCCCCAGGTCTCCTCCGTAGCATAAGAGGTGAAATAGAAGAACACGCTGGCAATCACAAACAGATAGAATACCAGGCTGCGTAGAGTCATGCGCATCTCCTTGCCAATCAATGCCATCATACGTAGGATTCCTCCCTGCGCATCAGGTGGAGGTACGCATCTTCAATCGATGGCGCGGCTTGCTGTGCCCCTGCGAAGGGCTGCTCCTCCGCCAACACTCGGACCCGCATGCCTGTACCTTCCGGCACGGCAGACAGTACCGGGAACCGGTCACGGTCACGCTCCCATTCCGCCCGGTCCAGCTCAGCGATCCAGACACGGCCGGCCGCAGCGGCGGTAAGATCGCCTATTCTGCCGTGATACCGCAGACTTCCCTTTTGCAGTACAGTCATCTGCTCGCAGGTGGATTCCACATCCTCGACCACATGTGTGGACAAGAGAACAATCCGCCCTTCCGCAAACCGGCCGAGCAGCCGCCGGAAGCGTATCCGTTCCTCAGGGTCCAGCCCCGCTGTCGGCTCATCGACAATCAGCAGCTTCGGTTCATGCACCATCGCCTGGGCTACGCCCAGCCTCCGCTTCATCCCGCCGGACAGCGCCTTGACCTTGGTACGGCGCTGCTCCATAAGGTTCACTTGCTCCAGCAGATCATCTATTCTCCGCTTCCGCTCGGAACGGCCTCCAATCCCGGACAGCAGCGCAAGATAATCCATAGCCTCATAGACGGTCATTCCGGGATAGAAGGCGAACTCCTGCGGCAGATAGCCGACCAGCTCGCGCACCCGGGCTTTATCCTGCAAGGGAACCCCGCCTATCTCTACCGTTCCTGAGCTTGGCGTTAATAGGGTGGCAAGCAGCCGCATCAGCGTAGTTTTGCCTGCCCCATTCGGCCCCAGCAGGCCGTGAATGCCCTCGCCTACCCGAAAGCTGATATCCTGCAGTGCCATCTTGCTTCCGTAAGTCTTGGTCAAATGATTAATAATTAGCTCCATTTCCGTTCTCTCCCTTTCCTGCAACTCCCGTTCATCCTTTGTTCTCCAGACCCCACAGCAATTCAAGCTTCTCGATCAACAGACCTGCTGTAATCAGAAGGAGCGACAGCAGAACACACAGCCATTGATCCACCTTACCGATCCGAATCATCAGGGCAAATATGGCTGTAACGATTGTGATGCCTGAGACTGTCAGAATCTTGCGTCTGGCCAGCACCCTGCGGTTATACAACACTTTCTGAGCTTCACGCTTGTCGTATTCCAGCAGCCGGGCCTTGCGGTAGACCTCATCCAGAAATAGCTGCTCCTGTTCCGTTGACTTCACAATCCCACTCCTCCTTTTCATAGATCTGCCTCAGCTTCTTGCGCGCCCGGTGCAGCAGCACCTTGAAGCTCACTTGATTCCGGCTCATCACTGCGGCCGCCTGTTCATAAGACATCTGTCCCACATCCACCAGATAGACCGCCTGTCCGTAGTCCGGCTTCATCTTATGCAATCTTCTGCGCCATTCCACATCCTCTTCCCGGATGATGGCCAGCCGTTCAGGATTCCCCTCATCCTGGTTATGTACGCTGCTGCTCTCCGCCGTATACGGCAAGCTCTGCTGCCTTGCACGCTTACGGACCGAGTCTATGCTCTTGTTGCGGAGAATGGTAAACAGATAGGTTTTGAAGGATGCCCGGTAATCATATTTCTCCGGGTACACCAGCAGATAGGCGAAGCAGTCCTGCGCCAGATCCTCGGCGGTATGATAATCCCCGGTCAAGTGGTACGCAAACCGCACAGCAGGCTCCCGGTATTGCCGGACCAGCCATTCAAACGCCTCCCGGCTCCCTTCCCTGAACCTGATTAGCACCGCCTCTTCATCCAGCAGAGAAGCCGCTACCTCATCCGCCGTGACCGGACCTTCTCCTCGCTCACTTTCGCTCCCGTTCGTCTCACACGCCTCCTCTCCTGCCCAGCCGTCTACTGCTTATTCGTTCAAGTAAGGCAAAAGGTTACAGTCTTGCGGACATAATGTTCCATCCTTCACGTGGTCCTCTTGGGAATTCTCACCGTCACGGCCGTACCCTGGCCGATTTCGCTGTGGATCGTGATCCCGTACGCCTCGCCAAAATAAATACGGATTCTCTCCTGGGCGTTGAACAGCCCGTACGATTTGGATTGCCTGCTGAGTACCGTATCCATCGTCTCCTGAGTCATTCCCGGACCGTTGTCTTCAATGCCGAACACAATCGTATCTTCCTCGAAGCTGGCCCGCAGGCTGATCCTGCCGCGCCCCTCCCGCTTGTTGTCCACGCCGTGCTCAATCGCATTCTCCACAATAGGCTGCATAATCAGCTTGATCATATGGCAGCCCAGCACCTCCGGGTCCACCTCGTACACGACATCGAAGCTATGGTCATGCATAATCAGCTGGAGATCTATATAAGATTTCGTATTTTCCAGTTCATCATGAACGCTGATGACATCCTGCCCCCTGTTCAGAGTCGTCCGGTAAAATTTGGAGAGGGTTGTAGTGATTTTACTGATGTCATACGCTTTAATGCTTATAGCCTTCCAGTTGATCAGCGACAGGGAGTTATAGAGGAAATGCGGATTGATCTGGGCCTGCAGCGCTTTCAGCTCCGCGTCCTTCTGCACAACCTTGCTGCGGTAGACTTCATTGAACAGCTCATTCAGGCTTTGCAGCATATCCTTGAACCGCGAGGTCAGCTCACCGATCTCGTCATTGGAATCGACCACAATGTCCACATGCAGGTCTCCGCGGGTCACTCTTTTCATCGTACGGTTCAGACGGTAGATCCTTCTCACGAAAGCATTCGACAACAGCCAGACCGCAGGCACCAGAATCAGCAGGCAAATCCCGACCGTAAGCATGGTGGCGCGGAGAATCGTCTTGGCATCGACACCGATCGAGTTCTTGGGCATATAAAAGACAAGCTTCCAGCCCGTTACGTCCAGCGTCTGGGAGATCACGATGAAATCGTTCGCACGCTTTTCCGCCGCCCGGGCCGATTCCAAGGACGGCAGCCCGTTGTGATAGTCAAACACCGGCTCCCCCGCCCCATTCTCGACCAGAACGCCGTACTCACCGGAGACCACATTGGTCAGACCCGCAAAAATATCCTTGCTGTCAAAGCCTAAATAGATCAGGTTGTCATATTGCGTTCCCGAGCCGCCCACCATTCTCCGCACCGCAGACAAGGCCGTGCCCTCCTTGATCCAATGCGTCTGGCCGCTGGCCATCGCCGCTTCATACCAGGGCTTCCCGGATACGTTGCTAATCGGCAGAATCGTATTCTTCCGCTCTGTGATGTTGTTCCCTGTGTACACCGTAAGCTGGCGGATCTCCTCGTTCAGGAACAGCAGCGTGTTGAACAGCGGCTCCACGATAGTGTTCAGATCATTGTACATATAGTAATAATTATCGGAGTAATCATTGTTGAAGACGGACACCACACTGGAGTTAAAAGTGAACGAGTCCAGCGCAGCATTAAGCTTGCCGAACTTATAATCCAGATTGGCGGCGATCTCCGACACATTGTCGGTTAAGGTCAGCCGGGCCTGCTGAACGAGCAGATTCCGGGATTGGTCATACGAATACCAGCCAAGCACACTGAGCGGAATAATGATAACGAACAAATAAGAGACAAACAGCTTATGCTTAATTCTTAGATCCCTGATGAACCGGCCCAAGCGCTCCAGATCTACCCCTCCTGTCTTAAGCCTCTTTTCCTTATAACGTAGCATTGACCCTGTCAAATAACAATCGGTAAAAGCAGCGGCCCGCCGCATCAGCTCTGCCCCCAAATAGCAAAGGGGTGCCCCCAGCCGTTTCCGGCTTACAGGACACCCGCTTACATGCAGTTTACGCTTACTCTTTGACGGCGCCGAGCACGATTCCGCTGACGAAATACCGCTGCAGGAACGGATAGATCAGCATGATCGGAATCATCGAGACCATCACCTTGGCCGCATTGAGCAGCTGGCTCGACATATTAGACAGACGCTTGACCTCTTCCGGGTCGGTGGTGTTCATGATCGAATTCACACTGATAATCAATTGCTGGATATACGTTTGCAGCGGCCAATTCTCCTTGTGGTTCATCAGGATCATCCCGTCAAAGAACGCATTCCAGTGACCGACGACCGAGAACAGGGTGACCGTTGCCAGTGAGGGCAGGGAGATGGGGATAAAAATCGTCACCAGCGTTCTCCACGCCCCCGCCCCGTCCATCCCGGCAGCCTCCTCCAGCTCCTTCGGAACGCCCTTGAAGAAGTTCATCAGAAGAATTACATTAAATACCGGAACGGCGGTAGGCAGCACAAGTGCCCAGATGGAATCGAGCAGCCCATACGTATTGATCGTCATATACCACGGGATCAGCCCCCCGTTGAACAGCATACAGAAGATCACGAACCACATATAGATATTTCTGCCCGGAAAATGTTTGTTCGATTTCGATAAAGGATAGGCCATCAGCACCGTAACCAGCAGATTGATGGCTCCTCCGAGCAGCACTCTTTTCACAGATACGCCAAAGGAAATGAAGAAGCTGCGGTCACTGATTACCGACTTATAGGCTTCCAGATTGAAATCAACCGGCCAGAAGAAGACCTGCCCCGACATGGCCGCCACCTTGCCGCTGAACGAAATAGCCAAGGTATTCAGTACAGGGGCCAATGAGAGAAAGGCAATCACGGTTAGAATACAATAAATCACAATATCAACAGTCCGGCTGGTTCCTCGGATCACAGCAAATCACCTCTGTCAGAAAATACGGTAGTTGGCAAACCGGGCAGCCAGACCATACGAGACGGCAATCAGCACAAAGCTTACGACCGATTTGAGCAGGCCCACCGCTGTTGCCAGTCCATACTGGATTTCAAGCAATCCTGAACGGTATACATAAGTATCAATGATATCCCCCGACTCATAGACAATCGGATTATACAGGTTGAGAATCTGCTCGAAGCCCGCATTCAGCACATTGCCGAGGCTTAAGGTCGCCAGCAGAATCACCGTGGTCATCAGGCCCGGAATCGTAATATTGGTTAACCGCTGGAACCGGTTCGCTCCATCAATGGCGGCGGCTTCGTACAGATTGGTGTTAATGGACGTCAGGGCCGCGATGTAGATGATCGTATTGAAGCCGAATTCCTTCCATACATCGCTCGACACGATCACGAAGCGGAACCAGTGATTGCTCTGAAGGAACATAATCGGATCGCCGCCGAACCACTGGATCATCTGATTGATAATGCCGTCCAGACTGAGCAGGTTAATCAGTACTCCTGAGAGAATGACCCAGGACATGAAATGGGGCAGGTACACAATCGTCTGGATGGTGCGCTTGAATTTGATATTCGCCACTTCATGGAACAGCAGGGCAAAGACAAAAGGAACGGTCAATCCGGCAATGATTTTCATCAGCGCAATGCTCAGGGTGTTGCCGAGAATCAGCCTGCTGTCAGGCAGGCTGAACATATACTCGAAATTCTCCCAGCCCACCCATTCAGAGTGGAAGATGCCCAGTGTAGGCTGAAAGTCCTGAAAGGCAATCACAATTCCGAACATGGGAACTACACTGAATGCCAGGAGCAGCAATATGCCGGGGAGCAGCATCAGGTGGTAATTCCAGATCGAAGCTCTGCTTCTCATGGTGACTCAACTGCCTCAGCAACCTCTTTAGTGATCTCTTCCCCTCCGATGCTCTTCCAGGTCTCCACGAACTTGTCGAATTCTTCAAGAGGAGCAGTTCCGGTGATGATTTTCAAAAAGGTTTCGTTTTCGAGCTTTTCCAGGTTGGCTCCCTTTTTAAGCATCGCTTCCGTCTTGCCGTAGAACACAGGCTCCACCTTCACAATTTCTTTCGCTCCGGTGATAGAGGCGGCAGTATAGAAGGCGAGCGAATCGGCATAGGCGGGAATATCCTTTTTCGGATTCTCATTATTCTTCAAGACCGCCTTGACTCTCGGCAGGATGCGGGCCGGCAGATCGTCGAGCTTCTTATCCTTAATCGCCTTCTCATAGATCGGAACATCGCGTGCCAGGGAATCCTGGTAATCCAGCTGTACATTAATCGGATAATTGAGCCAGCCTACACCCAGATCCTTATACAGCTCCTGCGCAACCGGATCAATCAGGCGGATGCCTTCATACTCCACGCTGAGCATTTTCAGGGCGGCTTCTGGATGCTCCGCCTTCTTGTTCACGACCAGGAAGGTTCCTGACGGCGTAGATGGCACGATATTCCGTTTGCCTTCCCCGTCCAGCGGCACTGCCAGCGGCACCCAATCGGCTTCCGGGTTGGCCTTCACCGCATCGGACAACGCCCAGCCTCCGAACCAGGGGGCAAACAGGATACCGGCCCGGCCGCCTGACACCAGCCCGGCATTATCCTCGTACTTCCGGGTCAGGAACTCTTTGTCAATCAACCCGTCCGCATACATCTGTCTCAGCACAGAGAGCGCCTGCTTGGTCTCTGGAGTGGTCGAGCCGTAGATGATGTTTCCTCCCTCATCCTTGAACCAGTTCTTAGGGTAAGCATGATTGGCATTGAAAATCGGATCGAAGGTGAAGAAACCTCCGTCTGCGACCACTGTTTTATCGCCAAGCAGACCAACGGTATCCGCTTTCCCGTTACCGTCAGGGTCCTGCTCCTTGAACGCTTTAATCACGGTCTTCAGCTCATCCATGGTCTTAGGCAGCTCAAGCTTCAGCTTGTTCAGCCAATCCTGGCGAATCCACAAGAGCTGATAATTGCCGTCGATGTTGGTGTTGGGCAACGCCATCAGCTTGCCGTCAATTCTTCCGGTATTCAGCACCCGGTCCCCTGTGTAGGAGTTGTAATAATCCTTAATCAGCGGAGAGGCATATTGATCGTATAATCCGGTCAGATCGGCCAGCATACCCGCTTTCGCCATTCTCTTGAATTGCTGCTCATCCACAACCAGAATGTCAGGCAGGGAATTGCTTGAGATCGCCAGGGTAACCTTCTGGTTATACGCATCCTGGTCTTCCACCGAGAAATCGTATTTCACCTTAACGTTCAGGCGGTCCTCGACATATTTCAGATACTTGTTATTCTCCAGCGTATCTCCTGCCGGCAGATTGTTTCCCGATACGCCCTGTCTTCCCAGAGTCACGGTAACGGGTTCTTCATATTTGCTGAAGGGTCCATCATTCTCCTTGGCGGCGGCGGATGGTTCGTTGCCTCCGGCATTCGTGGATTCACTGCCGGCAGGCGCCGCAACCTTCTCTTCCTTTGGGCTGCTGCCGCAGGCCGCCAGCACTCCCAGCACCATTACCATGGACAGCAGCAAAGCCATAACACGAATTTTCTTCAATCTCATAGATGCCCCTCCCAAACTTTGTTATAAAACGCTTACATGCTTACAGTTAAATTGTAAATTAGCGTGGAAGGGAGCGAAATCCCAAATTCTTTGGATACGCGTCAATTAATTTGGAAGTAGAAAAAGCACCCGCAGGTGCCCGCAACAAGCCGTATTATGATTCGTCCAGGATTTCACGATATTTCTGCGGACTGATGCCGTAGTATTTTTTAAAGGTCTGGCAGAAGTAAGAGGAGCTCCAGTAGCCGGCATGTTCAGCGATATCGACGATTTTCATATTGGTGCTGTCCAGTAAATGCCTGGCCTGTTCCAAACGCTGCTGAGTGATGAATTTGATCAGAGTCTGCCCGGTTTCTTTCTTGAACAAATGGCTCAGGTAGCTGGGATTAAGCGATACGCGTCCGGCGATAACCTCCAGACTGATATCCTCCCTGTAATCCTTCTCCACAATCCGGATGACCTGCTGGACAATATGGCGTTTGCTCTCATCGGGAGGGCCGTTGTCCGGTTCTATTTCCGAGAGCGCCTGCAGCAGCACTTTTTTCACCTCTACTATCGAATCGCTTTTAAAAATACGCTCTACCGTCTGCTGGAAATCCGCCTTCTGTCTGCGGGCCGATTGTTCAAACGCATTCCGCACCAGATCCGAACACAGATACTTGACATAAATGGCAGAAGAGCCGCCGTTCCGGCTCAAGTGGCTGAACAGAAGCTCAATGCTTTTGGCCGCGCCTGCATATTCCCCATGATTAATGAATTGGTTGATATCGGCCATCAGCGTCTCGGTGCTGACGAATTCCGGGACACGGCCGGCAAGATCATCCCCGGCAAACAGCACCACCGTATCCTCAAAAAAGAATTTGTAGTCCAGCGTCTGCTCCATCTGCTCATAACACGCTGCAATCTCCTGCCAATCGGAGATCACGGGGCTGTATACGATGCAGCAATGCCGGTAAAAGCGTTCCGCGATCCGCTCCGCCAGCGCTTCACTCATGTCCCTGATCCTCTTCTGCCCGCCGCTGCCTTGACAAGGGACCATAAGCACACTTTGATATTCATTCAGGTTCAGCAGCTCATATTCACCGGCTGCAAGCTGCCCCGCCTCCTGCTCGAATGCCTCGTAGCTGCGGTCAAAGAACCGCTCTTTGAAATCAATCAGCAGCAGAGTGGCTGGCCGCCCTCCGAATGGCAGCGCGGCATCCTCCGCGATCACCTGAACCCCGTTCAGCACATCCGTCAGCCACTTCTCCCGCTCGTACTCCAGGCCCTTCTGATACCCCTGCATCATCTCGGCCGTACGGCGCTGCTGGTTCGCCTTATCCGCGCATTTCTGTATCACGCCTGACATCACCCCGGCGAACTCCTCGATATCAATCGGCTTCAGCAGATAGCTGGAAGCATTGGTATAGAGCGCCCGGCGGGCATAGTCGAATTCCCCGTAGGCACTGTAGATAATAATTTCCAGGGAGGGCTGCGTCACGCTTGCCTGCTCCGCCAGCTCCAGTCCGCCCATGAAGGGCATTTTGATATCTGTGAGCAGGATGTCCACCGGGTGCATACGAAGAGACTCCAGCGCCTTCTCCCCGTTCTCCGCTTCGATAACCCGCAGCTCGTAGTTCATGTCCGCGATCAGCCCCCGGATGCCGTCCCGTTCAATTTTCTCATCATCCACGATCAATATGGTAAACATAGAGTTCCCTCCTGATGTCTGATAGAATCATAAGCAAACGTTATCAATTCATTGAAGCCTACACCATGAGGAGGTCCCGCCATGCGCCTGGCATACCGCAAAGCCAACGCACTTCTGAATCAGCATATCTCAAATATCGGTGACGGACAAACCTCATTTCATATTCATTACTGGGGCTTCATGCCGAATCATTATAATAATTCCCTGCACCGCCATTCTTTTTTTGAAGTCTGTTATGTCCAGCAGGGCACCGGCTTTTACCAGGATGACGACGCGCTCTTCCCCCTGGAGCCGGGAACCCTGTTCTGCTCGCGTCCGGGCATCTGGCACCAGATCCGCAGTGAGCAGGGGCTGGTCCTGTTCTTCATTGCCTTTGAAATCGACGAAGCCCTGAGCTCTGCAGCTGGCCGCCAGCCGTTTCAGGATATCGCCGCCGGAGGGCAGGCCATAGCTTCGCAGGAAGCTGCCGCACTCTCTGCCCGAATCTGGCGGACCCTCTTCAGCCTGGCCGAGAGCGAAGCGGCGGTGTCCCGGCTGCCGATGAACCATCTGGCGCTTGCCCTGCTGCATTCTTTCCCGCAGGCGTTCTCCCCCGAACCCCATCTGCAGGCCGGGGCGATGCAGGAGGACAGCGGGGAGCACCGCCACTTGGAACGGGCCAAGCGCTATATCCGCGACAATTTGTCCTCCCCGCTGCACATGGCCCAAGTGGCCATGGAACTGGATATATCTCCGCGACATCTGTCGAGGATATTCCAGGCCCGCCTGGGCCAGACTTTCGTCCATTATATTCAGGAACGAAGAATCCAACAAGCCAAGGATTGGCTGCTGCACACCGATTTGCCCATCAAAGACATCGCCGAGCGCTGCGGCTTCGAGTCTGTGCACTATTTCACCCGCGTATTCACCAAGCAGCTTGGTGTCTCCCCCGCCCGGTTCCGCAGATCGCAGTTTGCAGACGGAAGACAGAATCCGAGCTAATAATCACCAAATGTCCGGATTGTACAAAAAATCAGACGCCGTATTCAAAGATAATCCCGCAAGGACTCCTTACAATGGTTGTAAACCCTTAGAAGGAGTGTATTCCCCATGTTTGAAAAACGACCGGTCAACCTGGTACGCAGTCCGATTCCTGTTTCCAAGGATGACATATCCTTGGCTGACTCTCCCGCAGTACTCCGGGAAGGCTATTCCCCGATTGCCGCTTCTCTGCTTCAGCTCGCCAGTGAGAAGGGAAACGGCAAGCTGTATGTTGCTTTGGACGGAACCCACGGCGCCCCGTTTCAGACCGTTCTGCAAAAAACAGTGGAAGCGCTTGAACAAGCGGGTCATTCCGTGTCCCTCCTCGGCACGGGCAGCTATCTTAAGTCGGGCGAGGAGCTGCGTGAGTTTTTTGCCGCCAATATTACGGATAACCGTGCCTTCGGCTATTTCACTGAAGGAAGTATAGAGGATTATTTCCGGGCCGGAGCCAGGGAAGAAGCCGCCCGCAGGCTGGATGAAGCGGAGCCGGGCGCGGATTCGGCTGCATTCTGTCTGGTTTTTGGCCCGGGAGCTTACTGGCTTGGAGAGGGGCGGTTCGATCTTTCCTGCTATCTGGATGTCTCGCGTGAATACCAGCAGGCAGGACACCGGCAGGAACTGCTGAATTTCGGCCTCAACTGGAACCGGGATGCTGTGGAGAAATATAAAATCGCCCTGTTCGTGGAATGGCCTATTCTCGAAACCTACCGCAAACAAATCCTGGATCACATGGATTACTACATCGACCTGAATCAGCCGGGACAGCCGGTGATGGCTGCCGTACCGTTCTTGCGCCGGATAATCTCGGATATTGCCAGGTCACCAATGCGGGTGAAGCCTTTTTATGCACCGGGGGTGTGGGGCGGGCAATTCCTCAAACAACTGGCCGATCTGCCGGAGGAATGGGTGAACTGCGCCTGGAGCTTCGAGCCGATTGCCCCCGAGAATTCCATCCTTGTAGGGTATGAAGGCAACGTGATGGAAATTCCGTTTCTTCTGGTCATGCAGCAGGAGCATTCAGGGATTCTGGGGGAACGTCTGACCGGCTTATTCGGAGATTATTTTCCGATCCGCTTCAACTATCTGGACACGATGGACGGAGACAATCTGTCCTGCCAGGTCCACCCCACCCAGGACTATATCCGCAGCCGGTTCAATGAGTTCATGGCCCAGCAGGAATCCTATTACATCATGGAGCAGCAAGGGGATTCCGGGGTCTATCTGGGACTGACGGAAGACTGCACACCTGAGCAGTTCCGCCATGAGGTGCAGAAGGCCCAGGAGACGGGCATCCCGCTGCCGCTGACCGACTATGTCAACCGTTATGCGTCCCGGAAGGGCGAGCTGTTCCTGATCCCGCCCGGAACGGTTCATTCCGCAGGCAAAGACAATCTGGTGCTGGAGATTTCCTCGACCACCTGGTGGTTCACCTTCAAAATCTATGATTTTCTGCGCAAGGACCTGGACGGCAAGCCCCGGCCGATCAACATCGACTTTGCCTTCGACAATATTGACTTCACTCAGAAGACCGCACGGGTTGAAGATCAGCTTATGCCTTCGCCGGTGCTTCTGCAGCAGCAAGGGGAGAATGAAGAGTATGTGCTGGGACAGCGCGATGATCTGCTGTTCTATGTCCACCGTGTCCATCTGAAGGATACGTGGAAAGACCATACACGCGGCGAAATGACCATGTATAACCTCGTTGAAGGAGAGGCGGTGCGGATTGTGTCTGCTGCGGATGAGGCGGTGTATGTTGAACTGCACTACGCCGAATCTTATATTCTCCCGGCGGTGTTTGGAGAATATATCATTGTCAATCTGGGTTCTGGCCCCTGCAGGCTGATCAAGGCCGGGGTATCCCAGGCATGGGATGTGAGTCTCCTTGAGCCGTAATATCGTACTCGCGCTGGATGTGGGCGGAACCTTCATTAAGACCTGCGTGCTGGAGGACGGCCTTCCGCTGCAAGGCACTGACATGGAATTCCCCGCTCTGGCTGACCGGGACCGGGATACGATCCTTGACCATTTCAGATCTATCTTTGAGGCCCAGTACAATCTGTATCAGCACCGGCGTGCTGATGCGGTAACGGATTGCCGCTATCAGATCGGGATGGCTTTTCCCGGTCCATTCGATTACAGGCAGGGGATCTGCCTGATCCGGGGGCTTGGCAAATTCGAGGCGATCTACGGGCTGAATCTGGTCCAGGCCTTCCGCGAGCGCTGGCCCGTGAACAGCGTCGGGGAGACCGGCCCGCTGCCGGAGATGGAGATCCGCTTCGAGAATGACGCCCGCCTGTTCGCGTTGGGAGTCAGCGCCGAATTCCCGCGTGAGCGGTTCATCGCCTTGACGCTCGGAACCGGCCTCGGCTCCGCCTTCATCGACAGCTCCCGGATCATGGAATCCGGCCCGGGCATCCCGCCGAATGGCTGGCTGTATGACCAGCCTTATCTTGACGGCAGGGCGGATGATTGGTTCTCCAGGAGAGGCATCCTGATGTTGGCCCGCGAGGCGGGGATTGGGGAGCCGGGCATGGATGTGAAAGAGCTGGCCGGTGAAGCCAGAGAGGGAAATGCTGCCGCGCGCGGTGTATTCGCGGAATTCGGAGCCCGGCTCGGGGAGCTGCTCCAGCCTTACGTGGACGGCTTTCGGCCGGACTTCATCATGCTGGGCGGGCAAATCTCCAAGAGCCATGACCTGTTCGGGCCTGCCTTGCTGGATCGCTTGCAGAATCCCTCCTCCCCCGCCCTGGCGGTCCGCACATCAGCGCACGTGCTTGCCTACACCTTCCGGGGGATTGCCAGGATGTTTGACCAGGCATAGCCGAGGCCATCATCACGTTTCGTTGTTGCACCCCGGTAGAGCGTCAGATTTAAACTGATGGACGAGGTGCTATGCTCCCTGAAGGACACGGGAATGGAGCCAACCCCTTCAGTTGCCTTTTTAGCTCTGCCATTCACAGGCGGCCAGCTCCTCCACCATTCCCAGATGAAGACGGAAGTTGTTCCTTAAGGACATTTGACCCAGCGTAACGGACTGAGGCGCGCTTATTCCGGATAAAGGCCCCACTTGTTGGAAGTAACGGACCCCATGGGTCTTATTCATGGAATTTCCACTCAAAGAACTCTCATCGAGAGACGATAAAGGCTCCTCAGTCCGCTAACCCGTAAAAGGTGGCGTTTTCCCGGGAATAGGGTCTCTCAGGTCCGTTAGGAGCAACCTCAAACGGCCGGTGCAGCTTCGTTATACGGAACCACAGAAATTTGCTCCTATTCACAGAATTACATATGATACTACAATAATGTACACACTCCAACATTCCCCGTATCCATACAACGAGAAATAGTTGGAGCTTTTCCGGTAACCGCTAATGATTGATGAAGCTGATGGAGTGAACTCTACGGTGAGCCTTCCCTGAATCTCGCCGGAGTGACCCCGTGATAATTGCGAAAGGTCTGGATGAAGTACGTCGAGCTTCTGTAGCCCAGCTTCTTGTATATGTCCACAATCTTCATATTCGTTGTATTCAGCAGCTCCACGGCTTTGTCCATTCGCACCTGCGTAATGTACCGGATGAGGCTCTGGCCCGTCTCCTTCTTGAATAAATAGCTGAGATAACTGGGGGTCAAATAGACCCTCTCCGCAATGCCCTCCAAAGACAGGTCCTGATCGTACTCCTTGTCGATTATATCTGTAATCGTCCGGATCAGCTTGAGATTGGCGGCTTTCTTCGGGCTCACTCCGCTGCCGGTTTCAATTAGGGAAAGAATCGCAAACATATGATCCTTCAGATCCTGGAGGGAAACGGTCTTATGAATTTGGTCCAAGTAATGATTCATTTCCAGCGGCTCATGGTTTCTCTCTCTCGTCACCACCTTTTTCATAATTTCCGAGCAGATGAACTTGGTGTACAGGGACGAGAATTGCCCTTTGGTTCTCAGGTAGGTGAACAGCAGCTCAATACTGTATTTCGCTCCGGTAAGGTCGTTATACTCCAGACACTGGTGGATCTTATCCAGAATCGGATTCAATTCAATATCATCAAAACCCGCTTGCTCAAAAGGTTCATCGGCAAATAGAAGGGTGTACTCATCCATGAAAAATTTGAATTCCAGCATCTGCTCCATCTCGGTATAGGCATCATATAACTGCTGCGGCTGATTCACCGCTCTGCCGATCACCAGACCCACATTCAGATCCAGGCTCCCGGCGGCGGCGCGGATGATCTGGTCTCCAAGCAGCCGCAGCGTCTCTTTGGGGATGGAACGGGGGTGCTTGACGAACAGCATGCTTTGATGCTCGCTCAAATTCACATAATCGAAGGCGTAGCTGAGGTTATCGTGTAACAGCCTAATGAATTCCTCATTGTGAATATCAAAAAACTTCCGGCGGCAGTCCACAAGAATCATATGCAGCCAATGCTTGTGATGGACATATTCCAGCAATTCCGGGGACATCCAGGCCTCTGTATTGATTTTCACTCCGTTTAGGGCGTCCAGCAGCATTTTCTCCTTCTCATACACCAGCCCCCGGTTATATCCCTCCACCAGTTGTTCGTTCCGCAATTTCTCCGCCGCTTTGTCTTCACAGGCCCTGATCGCCTCGTTAATCACACTGAGAAACTCCGGGATATGAACCGGCTTGAGCAAATAATTCGATATATTGGTCCGCAGGGCTCTTCTCGCGTATTCAAACTCATGGTAAGCACTGAAGATGATCATTTCGATATCCAGGCCCAGGCTGCTAACCTTCTCCGACAATTCCAGTCCGTCCATAAAAGGCATCTTGATATCTGTAATCAGAATATCAACCCTGTGCTTCCCGAGGATCTCCAGCGCAATCTCGCCATTCGCCGCCAGGACCGTCTCCAGCTCCGGATAGTGTTCCTGGATTAATTGCTGAATGCCTTCTCTCTCAATGCGTTCGTCATCCACAATTAGAATACGGTACACAGCGCACGCCTCCCTTTTCTACCAAAAGCGTTCCAAAATTCTCTTCCGCCACTTTTCCCTGTCTATATATTTTCAAGTTCAATCTATAAATAAGACACACTTAAGATATGAACTTGAAGCTTCATCGTCACTGCGGTGAACATTTGGACTTCCGGCCGCTGTTGTCCCCAGATTTCTTGATTTTGAACCGCTGTTCGCGGGTGAAATCCGGTGACAAAGGCGGTCGCTATCGCTCCTACAGTTCCAAATTTCCCCTCCGCTTCTTTTGCTTTTTGTTTATTTCTTTTAGTGCTTCTTATAGCTTGAAGCCTATAAATTTAACAAAAAAAGGGCTTCTCTATAAAAGATTCACCCTTCTTCTGCCCGCCGGAATTTATGTGGTTCTGAACGCAACCGTACCTGCATTGGCACTGTGGCACAGCTGAATAGCTTGTTCTGCCGTACCTGCTTCGCTTCCCCATTGCAGCATATATCGGAATTCGTAGAAGCCCCCGAGGGTCGCCTTGAAGTTCGTCTCCCAATAATTGGTCAGCACCCAGGCATACAACGACTTGTGAGCGCCCTCTTCCTGTTGGCCCTGCACGAGTCTTGGGCCGTATTCCAGAGGTCCGGTCTGCATCAGCGGTGTATCCGGGGTCGCAATGGACAGCCCGCCTTGAGGGGATATCACCGCAAGCCCTTCCTGGATACAATAGAAATCCGTACAGGTGCCCGGTATCTGATCCGTTCCCGGCCTTAGGATAGCCCCGGCCTTCTCGAACCACAGCTCACTGCCGCCGCCTGTATCAAAGGGGAGGGCAACGTACACATTCTCCGGGTCCCATACACTGTCCTTGTGGATGCGGACGGAGACATCGACTCTCTTCCGGTCCTTGAACACCTTCAGGAATAACGAATAGTGGCTCATCCCTTGAACCTGATACTTCAATTCAATGATGCCGTACACCGGGCCATTCGTTATTTCCTTCACGCCTGCGAGGACACCCTCCGAACGCTCAACATTCATGCCTTTGCGGTTCCTGCCCATGATTCTTCTCACCGTCATCTGATCGTCACCGCCGCCGCGGGTCACTTCATACACCGGGGTGAAGGCTCCGTGTGCCTGACGGGGATCAATGAATTCCTGGCCTGTTTGTGTATCCGTCCAGGAGACGATGCCTTCTCCGGCTCTCCACGCAATACGAACATAAGGCGATTCTATGTGGTTCTCCGTGATGAACAGCCGGGCGGTCTCTTCGCGGACAGGAGGGAAGAGATCGCGTATATCATGAATCCGGTCGGCTCCCCGCAAGCGGGTGCTGCTGGTCGTCACCGGAACGGTCTTCGAGGCTTCCCGGATACTGAACCACTTCTCTTCCTTCGCGCCCAGCTTGACCATAACCGCAATCTGGTATCCTCTGCTAACCTTCTCCTGTTGATGGTTGACCACTTCTCCGCTCTGCTCATCGACCACCTCGAGCCCCTTCCGGAAATAATCCGCTTCCCACTGCTCCTCCAGGTAGAAATGAGCCAGATCCTCTACGGGGTAATCGAAGGAATTGATTACTTTGTAGGTGAATGCCCGGTCTGCCCTCAGCAGCACATCGCCCCGCTCCTTCAGAACCGCATCCAGCGAGGCATGAACCAGTCTGCTGGCATTGGCGGCATACGCCTCTTTGCGGACGGCCAGCTCCTGCACCATGATGTGCCAGGGCTCCGAGATGGAGGAGTGATATCCCCAGGTATGCTCGGCATACATCATTAACTGCTGCTCTGCCTGGGCAATATCGCTTGACGCTGCCAGCTTGCGCTCCGGGTCCAGCCGCTTGACTACGTCCAGGGTCCGCTGGGCATTCCTGAAGATCTGGGTGTGCATCGCGGTTGAAGCCACGCCATCGGACCACCAGTCCGGCCAGTCCCCGCTATACACAGGAATATCAGCTTCCTGCTTCCGCAGCAGCTCGAAGTACCGGTTAAGCGTTGTCATTTCTATCTCTACCTGGTCCCCGTGCTTCTGATTCCATTCCTTGATGAAGGTCATGATTCCGGGATTCGGCGCCGAGTTATCCCGCAGCAGCCCCATGACATTCACCAATACAAAATCATAGGGATACTGCTCCTTCTCCAGCTGGTCCAGATAGCGGGCAATCCGGGTCTCGGCAAGCTTCCAGTGATCCTTGGAGATCCCCCATACCGGGTCTTCGTCTTTGATGGTATAGGACAACGCCCCGTCCGGATTGATCCCCAGATCATTCCCCATCATGTAATGCTCACCGCTCCATACCAGCAGACGGTTGCCTTTGGGGGTCTCCCAATAGAAGGGGAACTGCTTGCGCCCGATAGCAAACATTCCATGATGCGTGTGGATAGAGGACAGCAGATTCTCGACTCCCGCATCGGCCAAGGCCTGCGCGTAACCCCAGCTGTATCCATTAATATCCGCGGTCATGGCCGACTTCACCTGAAGCCCCAGCGGCCGGGCGAATTGCCCTGCCCGTGCAAGCATATTGCCCAGTAACTCAAAATTGATCAGTTCTGTCATATTCAAGTAGGTGCCCGATAACTCAATATCCCCGCGTCTGAGCGCGGCTGCAAATTGTTCCTTCTCCGCTTCCGTGGCTTCCTCCAGAAACTTCTCCACAGCCCAGAAGGTTTCGCAGGTCCATTTAAAGCCCGCCCATTCCTTACGGGCCTCTGTCTGAGCCGCCTCGCAGATCGCAATGGCCTGCCTGATAAAGTCCACGTGATATTGCTCGATCTTCTCTTGCCGCTCGGTGTAGCCAATATCCGTATGGGAATGATGAATCACATAAATCGTCCATTTCTTCTTGTTGTTCATGTTTGATTCTCCAATCAATATGGCATTTTATTTTAAGTCATTTTTATTATGCCAGCAGGCCAAATGGAAGGATATCCTACTTTTTTTTGAAACATATCAGATTCTTGAGGCTTGAGTTATACAGGCAGCCCCCACACCTCAATCTCATAGATCCGCGCCTGAAAATCATTCTGGGCCGGATACGTAATATATAGTCTGATGTATCTGAATGAACAGCCGTCCGTCTCATGCACAGTTACAACAGACTCATTATTACGTACAGCCGCTATCTGCTCCCATTGCTCTTTGTCATGGCTTCCCTGAAGCTCATAATCCATCGTGATATAGCCGGGGGCAGGCGAATGCCTGATCACAAATTTCAGAATATCCCTCCGTTCCCGCAGATCCAGCAGCAGCCAATGGACGGGCTGGTCTGTGTCCGAATGCCAGGAATCCGTGACCCAGTTCTCCCGCCGGCCATTCACCACCTGGCTGGCTTGACAGACGGTCTGCGGGTCAAGACTATACTCACTATCCGCTGACACCTCAGCACAAGCTGCATAATTCATCCAAGCCTGTGCGGCATGGTAAGATTCCTGCTCCTTATGGTGATGTGCGAGCAGCTTGCCCAGCAGAGAGAACAGCTCCGTATCCAGTTGTCTAATCTCCTCTTGAAGCTGAAGGATTCGATCCGGCGGCATCCGCTTCCGTCTCAGCGTATCTGCATGGCAACCAGAGATGAGCTGGTATCTGAATTTGATATATTGATCCCGGAACCCGGCAAAGATCTCCCGCCATCCTTCATGGGCGGATAACCAGGGCAACGCCTTCTCAAAGATATCAAACATAATGATCGCCGAGCCGTGATAACTCCTGCGCATCACTTCAAATTCAACCGCAATGGCATTGGCGTCATTAAGCCCCGCCATAAGAGAGACACGGTCATTGAACCGTGCCACGGCTTCTATTAAACGGCTGGAACGGTTCTGATAACCCTCCACGAAATCCTCTACCAGCTCCAGGTAGCCGCCATACTCCGGCGGGCCCGTTCTCTCAACACTAAACAGCTTGTTATAGCAATACTCCCGGATTTCCTTAAGAGAAGCATTAGATTGACTCCAGATATCCGCCAGCAGGTCTTCAGTCAGCTGCAGCTTGAAAAAAGGCTCCCCCTTCATCACATTCAAGGTGACCTCCTTGTTCAGCTGATTCTCCCGGATCACTACCAGCCTTCTGGCTGAATCATATTCCGTGATTAAGAAGGCATGATCATCTATGACCGTCTCATATTGGGTCAAAAAAAACAGATGCTTGTAGTTGGCAATCATCACCACCGGGCACTGCCGATCAATGTTCATGCGAATCGCAGACAGAAGCTCAGCACCATCCGAGACCTCCGTCACCTTAAGGTTTAATCCCAGCTTGTTAAGGATGCTGCGTCTGGAATCCACCCAGTCCCCGTCCGCCGCCTCTCCCCAATTCATCATGACTGCATACAAAAAGGTATAGTAGAAATAGTTCTCATACTGATGAAAGCCTGCGGCACCCGCCATAGGCAAATCCACACAATTGGAGTGCATGGTCCGGTAGCCCTCGCTGAAATAGTCCATCTCCAAGGCTACTAGCATACAAGATCCTGTGAATCAATATATTCTCGCCACTTTTGAAGACTATATAGTTTATCTATATCGAGACATTCCGGGCTCACCTCTATCGAGAAATGCTCTTCCAGAACCACCGCAAAATGAATAAACAACAAAGAATCCATGCCATAGCTTCGCAAATCCGCATCCATACCTGCATTCTTCAGACGGGGAGGACCGCCGGGCAATTGAGCGAGCAGCGTACGCAGCACCTGTTCTCGGTTATCCAACATTCACAGCCTCCCCGTCGGGTCTATCCGCCTGGCCGGGCTGCTCATCATGCTTCTTCCTGGCAATCTCATAGATGGCGTTCATGGTTGCCACCCGTTCATAGGATTCGGATAAGGGGATATTCTCTCTTGCGCCTCCAAGCACCTCAGCCAAAAACCAAAGCTGGTTCACATAGTAATTCTGCGGGGAGTACACAAGCTTGTCTGTTGTTCCCTCTTCCGAATGTTCAACTTGAATGATAATCTTGTAATCCCCGTAGCAAGGCTTAAAGAAACCGCTGATCCTGACCTTGGCCCGCTCAAACTCCAGCCAGTGGGTGGCATTGTTCGGCATTTCGAACGAACCCAGGAACTCTGCCTCGACGCCCCCCTCATATTGCAGCGCTGCGTGAAAGGTCCAGTCACATTGATTGATGCCTGAGAATGCCGAGAATCCGTCCAGTGCCTGCGGCTTTAGGCCAATGGCCTTTTGTATAAACTGCAGCCAGTACGAGCATTCGTCGATGAAGCAGCCGCCGCCGTACTCCGGCTTGAACCGGTAATTATCCGCACTGTAGTTGCTTTGCAGAATTTCAAATGAGATCCGGGTTTTGATTTTTTTCAGTTTGCCGTAGGTTTCAGCTCTAATCATATCCGTTATATCCTGCTGCCACGAATGATGCTGGACCATCAGCGCTTCAAGGACATACACCCCCTGCTGCTTGGCCCGTTCATTGATGAGCAGAACCTCATCGGCATGTAAGGCTATCGGTTTTTCAATCAATACATGCTTGCCAGCCTCAATCGCCTTCAGCGTCCATTCCTTGTGCAGGAAATTGGATAATGGAATATAGACCACATCAATGTCCGGCGATGCCAGCAGCTTATCGTAGCTCTCAAACACATGCGGAATCTCATGCTTCAGTGCGTAAGCCTTCGATCTCTCCACATCACGCGAAGCCACACCATACGTTACAAACTGGTCAAGCACCTTGACCGGGTTAATAATCGAGAACGGCGCGATCGTGGAGCAGCCCAAAATTCCAATCTTATATTGCTTCTGAGTATCCATACCCATACCTCCCGTTATCCCGGGTGTTCAGCCGCCCGAGCTGTTATAATTACGAATGGCCTTGGACCAGATCCATCTCGTGATTCCCAGCAATAGGATGGGAGACAGAATGGCCCAGAGGAAGAAGCCCGGATGCAGCCGGTCCAGAACGAATAATGGTGAAAAGTTAGTAATCAATAGAACAGGAATCACAAATACCCCTATCCGCTGAATCCATTTGGAGTAAATCATTATGGGCATGTTATTCAGCTCGAACAGGCCGTTTGAGATGTCATTTACAGCCGCAATTTGAATAAACCAGAACGATAATAACTGCGGAATCAGGAACAAAGTGTAGGTCACGAACAGCCCCAGCACGAGGAATAAGATGAACCCGCCTATTGAAGCTGCATCAACTGGAAGCCCCACTCTTCTCCAGCCCACGACAATCATGATTACGCCGCCCAGCACATTCGGAATCGCCAGACCAAAATCCACATTCCGTAACGTCATCATAAATTGCAGGGAAATCGGCTTCGTTAACAAAATATCGAGTGACCCGGTTCTTACATGCTCAGGGATCTGCACGAAGTTGATGGCAAACAGTCCCCAATATAGCCCGGTCATCAAGGTGTAGGTGCCAATAAACAGCAATATCGCGTCAATGGGCACGCCATCCAGCGTTAAGCCGGCCTCATAGACAATAATCACATACAGGAATTTGGCGAACAGGTAAGAGGTCTCCACCAGCAGGCCCATCAGGAAATTCACTCTATACTCCATTTGGGACATCAGGGAATTTTTGATGAATAAGGTGTATATGAATCCGTACTTCCGGAGTGATCTGAGCATCGGGTTCACCTAACCCCCTACGGCAATATATTTCTTGATCGCCACTTTCCATATATAGCGTGTAAGCACCAGAAGGAGTCCAATCCATAACAGTTGAAGCTCTATCACATGCAGCGCTTGAAGCAGGGTCAGCTTGCCATTGATTACATTCACCGGCATGTAGATCGTATACTTGAACGGCAGGTAATCGAAGACAGCCAGCCATGTCGCCCCAAAAATATCAAGCGGGAAAATCCCGCCGCTAAAGATCTGAATCAATAACGCTGTCACATGAAAAAAGTAAGAGACATCGTTTAACCAGAAGGCAATCGCGCTGACCGAGAATGAAATCATGAAATTAAGCACAACCGCCAGCAGAAGTACGACCCCAAACACCAGCAGGCGCGATACGCTGATTGGCGCTTTGAAATAATAGACCATGAACAGCACCACGCCCAGCAGCATGATTAATGTAACGGCAAAAGAGAGCACCTTCCCGCCAAGGTAGACACATATTTTATAAGGAAAATAACCGATCGGCCGCACCAGATATTTGTTGAGCCCCCCGCTCTTGATATCATAGTTAATGTCATATTCCAGACCCGTAGCCACCAGCCGCGAGATCAGGGCAGCTACGATCGTGTAGACGATCATCTGGTGGTACGTATAGCCATATAAGTTCATATTGGAGGCATGGCTATAGACCGCCTTCCACAGGAAGAGCTGGATGAAGATAGGGAAAAAGAGACTGGCAAAACCCATAAAAAAGTTAAAGCGGTACTCCATGGAGTTCTGGATTCCCAGCGAGAAGCTGACGGCAAATTTATTGTTCATCCGCGCGGCTCCGGCTGTTCATACAAACGTGCAATGGCTTCTTCCAGGGGAATGTCCTCCAGATTCAGGTCAATGACGGGAAAGTGGTCCATGGCCATTCTGGAATACTCCTTAAACTTCGCACGCTCCACTTCGAGAATGACATCATAGCCGCTATATTCTTTAATAGAACCCATAACGGCCAGATCCTTCCGCTCGACGATGGCTGAGAAGGTCAGCTTCATCCGTTTCTTCTCATTCATGACCTCATTGATCTTGCGGATCTCCCCGTCATACACCAGCTTGCCTTGATTGATCACAATCGTGCGCTTACAGAGGTCTTCAATATCCTTCATATAGTGGCTCGTCAGCAGCAGGGTGGTGCGGAATTCATGATTGTACGCCTTTAGGAACTCGCGGATGTTCTTCTGTGACACCAGATCCAGGCCAATCGTCGGCTCATCCAAAAAAATAATCCTCGGCCGGTGCAGCAAAGCTGCGATCAGCTCCATCTTCATCCGCTCACCCAGGGACAGTCTTCGGACCTGTACATGCAGCAGATGTCTGACATCCATCAGAGTTACTAACTCGTCAAGTGTATCCTTGTATTTCTGATCGCTGATTTCATAAATACATTTGTTTAAATACAGGGAATCGCTTGCCGGCAGATCCAGCCACAGCTGGTTTTTTTGGCCCATGACGATGGAAAATTGCTTCTTGAACTCATTTTTCCGTTCCCAAGGCGTGTAGCCCAGTACCTCTGCACTGCCGCCTGTCGGATACAGGATACCGGAGAGCATTTTCAGAGTGGTGGTTTTGCCTGCTCCGTTCGGCCCCAGAAAGGCAACTATCTCGCCTTCGTTGATATCAAACGAGACCTTGTTCACGGCATCCTTGGTTAATTTCTCCCGGTGGAACAGATTCTTGACGGAGTTTCTGATTCCCGTTTCTTTTTTGTAGTAGTCAAAGGACTTGCTTAACTGATCCACATGAATGACCATACCGGCATCCCTACTTTGCAATGGTTATCAATCTTAGGAACGGGCCGTACCTCTTGATATGCTCCGGCTGCAGACAAAAGATATTCTGCGCCGTAAGCTCCGCAGCGTTATCCAGCTCCACAAGCTCCTCTGCGGCCAGTTGAAAGAGCTGATACTGAACCTGCTGCAAGAACCGGAATACATCGATTACCGAATTTCCGAACTGCAAAGCCAGAACCTCCGTCGCTTCCAGCATAAGCATGGGCTTCGCTTGGTGCTGCTGCAAATACTGTTCAAAGCCCTTTAAAGCTTTGAATTCGCCGCCTTCAATATCCATTTTGATCAGGTCAATATGACTCAGTTGATGCTGTTCAATATACGTATCCAAAGTCTGCACCCGGCAAGAGTAGGTTTCGTGCTGCAAGGCAGAGTCAATAATTAACGCAGCGTCCTCCGATCCGCTTTTTACAGGCAGATAGATTTCAGCTTCCCCATTGTAGTCAGACAGCGCTAGCTGATTGAGAACTACATTCTCCAGCTTGTTTAGTTGGATGTTTCTGGCCAGTTCCGAGAATGTGGGGGTTACCGGCTCGAAGCTGTGAACTCTTCCGCTCTGCCCCACCGCCTGTGCGAATAACGTGGTATACCATCCATAATTCGCCCCGATATCAAACACTTCAAAACCTTCACGGATCAGTATGGACAATATCCGGCTCTCTTCCTGCTCGACAACTCCATCCCGCATGAGGAATCCGAGACTGTTCACATGCCCGAGATCCCAATGAAACCGTCTCCCGTCCGTAAGCCTGATCCGGGTCTCCTCCTTATGAATCTCAATCTGCTCCACCTGCTCTTTCAGCGCCCGTCTAAGCAATTGGACAGCCTCAACCCTCTTCTCCCAAAACATCCGCTGGATTTGCTCATACCTGGTTTCGTAAGGCATCATCGTCCTCCTGTGGCATAGGAATGTAAATAAGCAAGCTCATCCTCCGCAAGCTGCTTCAGCTGCTTCACGGTAGCCGTTACCCCTCTGTCCAAGCTTATCGTCATCTTCATAAAGCTCACTTCCAGCTTCCTCCAGGCTGAGCCGAGGGGAGCAACATCCATGGTGCTGCAGGTGCCGAAATGCCTTAACCGCGATAGAGCGATCGTGCGGATGCAGCCGAACTGTTGTTTGAACACAGGGTCATCCATTAAATTCGCCGGCTCCCTACATGCTCCAACATCCATGATCCGTTCCGAAATCCGGGCAAAGGTGCGGGGGAGCAGCTCTTCATAGGGCTGTGTAGTTAAGTAAGGCCGGATAGCGTTCAGGTCAGGATTCAGGCTGAGGGGCGGGCTAATTTCCATAACCGGTTCGCTGAAGGTGCGCCAGGCCTGCTCCACGCAGGTTCTGTCTGCCAATAGGCTTTTTTTGAAATAAGGATCTGTAATTCTCAGGCTCTGATTCGTTACCGCTTCAGCAAGCACATAATGCAGCATATGGCTGCTCCCGTACAACTCCTTCATATAAGGCACATAATAGGCGTCCACCGGCAGCAAATACATTTTCCCGCTATCCAGCGAGTCTAAACGGCAAGACTTCGATTCAACCCCATAAGCGTGCCGGAGGAAGTGAAACAGTTCATTCACCGGCACCGCAGCGTCGAACCAGTCATAGCCTGCATAATAATTAATGGTGAAATTATACCTGTACAGCGGCTTCGGATCGGCATGATGAACAGACAGCCACAATGTAACCGCATTCAACAAACAATCATAAGGGCCCAGCGGAACCGCCCAATCCATCAGCTTGCGGCTCACAGCGGAATTCTTCGTTACAGAATCCATGCTTATTTTCCGTGAAGATACAGCAGAATGCACTTGGAGCATACCGGCATCAGGCCGCATTGCAGGGTTTCCCGGACCCTTTCGAAATTCTCGCCATCCCAGATGTCCTTGAGATCCTGGTCCGCCAGATTGCCCAAGGAGAACTCCGGGAATAATTTGCAGGCACTGACTTCCCCGTCCGCCAGCACATCCAGCCTGGTGCGGATCGACAAGCATTGCGTTTTGTTCTGGGCAGGCTTCTCTGAACCGAGTACAAAGTCCCGGACTTCATCCAGTTCAAGCGCAGGCTGATACCGTGTTCTTAAGTTCCAGGTTCGCTGGTTAATCCGCTCCATCTGCGCGAGCAGCGGATCAATTCTTTCAGGCGAAATTTTATATTTGAACGAATGCCAGCTATTGCGGTGCCCTTCCTCCAGATCATCCGCCAGCCACTTGAAATGTTCGTTGAAATAGCGGTCCATATTACTAGATACCTCATCCGGCAAATACCACGGGAAGGTAATATACACCGAGTCAATTCCTTTCTTCTCAAAAAACTCCACAAAATCATACAGCTTATCAATCATGACATCGCTAATCGTCAGATGGATGGAGATTTTCCCTTGGTAGAGGCCCTCTTTCTCCAGCTCCAGCAGCTTATCAATGCCCGCCATCACCTTCTTGAAGGTGCCCTTGCCCCGGATCGCATCATTCTCCTCTTCGAAGCCTTCCAGACTGATCAGACAGACCAGACTCTTGGACATCTTGAGAATGGAATCCAGCTTCTCTATAATTTGAATGCCGTTGGTGCATAACACTGTCCATCTGGGGTCCTGCTCCAGCAGATCGGCCAGTTCATTGAACCGGCTGTAGTACAGAGGCTCGCCTCCCCACAGGAACATATTGGCGTTCGTTTCTTTGGTTTGGCGGAACACCTTCTCAATTACAGCGAAATCCAGCTCTTCTCTCTGCTCGGCTCTGCCCAAATCGCGGTGATAGCCCTCAGCGTTCCATTCAAAGCAATGCTTGCAGCGCAGATTGCAGCCATTGGTTAATTTAAGCCCGACCTCGACCGGAAGATTCGTGGAATACGTGGGATTGAGATGTACCTGCTTGTGCGTGACCGACATATGTTTAATGGTTTTCTTCAGGCGTTCAAAGGAATCCCGGTCCAGCACTACGGATGTTTGCGGCTGTCTCATCAAAACACCTCCCATAATTGTGTACCTGTGATTTATAGCTTTGTAAGTTCCCGCTGAATGTCTCCAGCATCCCGGACGGACAGCCAAGCTTCCTCCACTTCTCATACCCTATGCCGAACCCAAGCTGCTCCCATAGCTGCGCGTTGTTCGTTTCATGTTCACCCAGCGGCTCCAGGAAAATAACCGGCGTGCAGGATTCCAGCGAATCCAGCAGGGTTCCTCCTCCCGGCTTGCTGATAATAGCCTTCGAGTTACAGATCAGCTGATAGAAGCTATGTTTCACCCCGGTATCCTCGTGAAAACTATGATGGATAACTTCACCGAACGGCGGCAGGGTATATTCATTCGCTTCGTTCTTCATCCAGGGCGACCAGCCCGGCTTCACCATATAGTAACGGTGGTTAGCTCCATACGCCTGATCATCTGCCAACTCATGAATGACAATGTTCAAATCCAGAGAGCGGTTCAGCTCCGCTGCCGTCTCCTTGTAGGTCCCCATTCCCCAGCCGCCGCCATGGATGACAAGCCGGTTGTCACGTTCCTTATAGTCCTTGGGGGCAGTATGACCCATAGAAATACTGTAATTCACCCGCTTGGCGGCCCCGTCAAAAAACCAGACATCATTCACCGTAAACAGATCATTTCGGATATTATGGAAATATAGCTTCCACGAAGGCGATATCACCGCATCCATATGGATCAGCTCCACATGGACATCGTTGCGGTAACTCTTCGCATACTCTTCGATAATGGGCATCCAAAACCCCGAGAAGACCATAAAAACCCTCCGGTTCTGTTCAGCCCACTTCCCTAAAAGACGGGTTACCAGCTGCGGGTCCAGATTAGGTGTGATATCCTTAATCATTCTGTGACCCAGCTTGGCTACTTCAAACCTCGTAGAGAAAACCTTCTTATTCTCGGTTAATTTCAGTCTGGTCTCAGGCGGATACAGGCTTTCCAGCACTTCCAGATCGGCCTCGTATAACCCGCTTAGCTCCTCACGTAACAGGACCGCGGGCGTATACACCCCCAAAGCGACAGATGAGCATAAAATGGTAATCATTTGTCAGCTCCCTCGTTCTACCCTAAAGACTGGTTAGTTATAAATCTTCATCGACAGAGACTTCAAGACATCCTTCACCCGGCGGATTAAAGTACGGGCTTCACTTACATCAGAGGTATAGGGAGCAGCTACGTACAGCTTTCCCTTCCGCCATTCAGACTCCGCCTGAGCGATTGCTGTATTGCCGGAGCCTAGAAGCGTGCTTGCACCCAGCGGTATAATTCCTTGCCTGTTCTCTTGCGTAAACAACAATCCGCTCGCTCTTAGTACCCCGAGAATCTGCTGCATGGTGACTTCCGTGGCGTAGCCTGCCTGAATAAATGTCAAAAAGCTGAACATGGAATACTGCTGTACATAGTGATTGAGGTGATGATTAATCAGCCCCATGGACTTCCTGGCATTAATCTCAACGATGGGCACTATCTCACCGCTTGCCAGCAGCATGGAATCTATACATACCTCTCCGTGATAGCCTGTCTCGAACAAGTCCCTGCAGGCTGCTTCCATGATGCTGAAATAATCCGTTTCCTGGAGACGCTCCACAAACCCGGAACCGGCAGGATAGGAGCCTGCATAGGAGAAGGCTTCGTTAACCATTCGTTGAACGGAGATACACTGCACTTCCCCCTGTTCTGATATGAAGAGTTGACAGGAGAAATCCTCCGTTTTATCCAGCAAGGGTTCGAGGATGAACTGTGTTCGTTTGCCTTTGTTCTCTTGCTCTTGCAGATAGGCTGCAATTCTCTTCAGCATTCGCTCGCCCGGAATTAACATATTGCCCCGTCCTGAGACGCCCAGCGGGTCCTTCACCAGCACTTGTCCGGTCTGCAGCAGCTCCGAGCCCAGGGTCAGCAGTTCCTCCGAGCTGTCAGCTATAGAGGAACTATTGCGAATGCCCAATCGTTGTCTTAGTTCATGAGAATAAATCTTTGAATTCACTGCTTTTACTGTATCTAAGGAGGGAAAATGATTACCGAAACTGAACCTGCGCACAAACTCATCGGCATCGGAAAGAATAGAATAGGGAGAGATCAGAGCTTCTACAGGGAGTAACTGCTGATAGTAGCCAGCATCAGCCATTAGAAGATCAAACACATGCAGACTGTGGTCCTCCGCATGATCGGGGTTTCTGCAATGAATATTGGTGAAGGTATAGCCGAGCTGCGATAGATAGCTTCTAAGATGCTCGTCCATGGGCTGCCGGGTGAACAGAATGTCCTGCTCCTTGCATAACGGAAACAACAATTCATCCATGCCCATCGTCACAGCTTGGCTGCTGCTCATAGAAGGAAGCATAGATCGATTCGGACTCCGCCACCACGCTTCGGAATCGAAGGTGCCCAGATATACGGTTGACTCCATCCAGGAAGCCCCCTTAAGAAGCGGTCTGTGTGGCTGTGATGAACCCCATGAAATCCCCGATCGACTGGAAATCCTCATAGGCAAAATGATCAAAATCAAATTCAATTTCAAATTCGTCTTCGATCCGGAGAATGAAATTAATCATTTGCAGGGAATCCAGACCTACCTCATTCACAATATCGGTGGCTTCAGTGGCAGTGAGCAACAGCTCTGGATTGTTCTTAATTTCACTCAAGATCCGCACAATGGTATCCTGCATATCACCGTTCTCCTCGCATCATGAATTTTAATTAAACAGATTGCTTACTAGTTATGATACAGCCTCAGGGTTCCGGCTTCTAACGCACATTTTTATGAAATGTATAGGATTTTTATTGGAATTGATTAGAGCAGAGAGCAGAGAGATTACTGTTTGGAGTAAGATCCGCATGTGAGCTTGGGTGGGAGCTTGGGTGGACGCTCCGCGAACGGACCGATGTTCCAATCGCTGTGGTCTCCAGATTTTTTTCATTCCCCTGAGCGGAGAAAATCCGGAGACCAAGGCGAACGCTATCGCTTTTCCACATTCGTTCCGTTCTCTCCGCTGTTTAAGCGGGGGAACGAACTACAGGCTTTAAGCCAAACAAAAACAGGTCCCTGCGGCATAAATGCCAAGCAAGAACCTGTATTGTAAAATATGATGCGGTCAAGAGGACTCGAACCTCCACGATATTGCTATCACTGGCACCTGAAGCCAGCGCGTCTGCCAATTCCGCCATGACCGCATATTATGTATTGCAGTGATTCAATCACCGTAATTAAGAATATACGCTCTTTGGAGCGGAAATGCAAGCATTAATTTCAAGCCAATACCTTGAGCACATCTGCGATCTTCCGCTGATGCGACAGGACACCGTAATTCATCCAGGCCATGAAATCCACCTCGTAGACGCAGCGGTTGCGCACAGCAGGCAGGCTTCTCCAGAGCGGAGTATCGAGCAGCTCCCGGCTCTCGCCTTCCTGAAGATCAAACGTAATGAACAAATGATCTGCGGTCAACCCTGACAGCTCGTCATCGGTCAGATTGACGCGCTTCTGTCCCCGGGTAAGACGCTGGACGGCGGGATGCCGCTCCAGCCCCAGATCCTCATGCAGAACATGGGCGGAATATCCCAGACGCTCACTGCCATACAGGGCAACGCCATGGGCAGAAATCCGCAGCAGGGCCGCCGTCTGTCCCCGGACGCTGCGGCTGAGCTGACGCTTTGCCTGCCGGGCCTGCTGCTCATAGTCGCTGATGACCTCCTGCACACGGCCGGTTCTGCCGAAGACTGCTGCCGCCGAGCGCAGTGTGGCCCTCCAGTCTTCCTGATGGAACGGGAGCCGGAACAACGGAGCCACCTGGCGGCACTCTCCCAGCTGCCAGCGCTGGAAGCCGTCATCCAGCATGATCAGGTCGGGCCTGTACCGGGCGAGCCCCTGCCAGTCTCCGCCCGAAATATCAAACGCCGGAACCTGATCGAGACCCAGGTACTCCTGCTTGCCCCACTGGGCATGGCAATACTGCACCACTGGCATAACCCCCAAGGCCACCAGGTAATCCTCCAGAAATGGCGCAAACACGCGCACACCTTCCTGATGAAGACTCCTGTATTGACCCGGAGTAACCCCAACCGTTGCCTTGAACCGCCGGTTAAAATAGTATTCGTTACTGTACCCGGCAGCCAGTGCAACCTCATGCAGCCGGTCCCGGGTCAGCAGCAGTTGCTGCTGCGCCTGCTCAATCCGCAGACTGTTCAAGTGCTCCAGGGGAATCCGCCCGGTAATTTCTTTGAAGATCTGCGTATAACGCGCGCGGGCAATCCCGGCAATCTCTGCCAGCTGGTCAACGGATAAGGCCTCACTGAAATGCTCCTCCATATAGCGGATCGAACGCTCCACCGCCTCATGGTCATTCTTGGTCTTCATTGCCGGGGAATTCGCCCGTATTATCAGCAGCAACAGCTCCTGAAAACGGGTCTGAGCCGCAAACCACTCCATATCCTCCGGACGCCGGCAGCTATAATAGATGGAATCCAGCAGCAGGGCACACTGTGAATAGGGCCTGCAGTTGAGAAGTCCCGGTACGAGCAGGCTATCTCCAGACAGCTTGTCCACTCTCCCGGGATTGCTGAGTCCTCTACGGATGACTTCAAAGGAAATCTGGTAAAAGCTTATCCCCTGCTCTCCGGCCTGGATTCTGTATACTGATCCGGCTTCAATCAGAAATCCCGTACCTTCCTCCAAGGGATAACGCCAATGATCTGCCTTGAGCCAGCCCGCTCCTGCCGACACTATAATCAACACATGCTCCTGATATACAGCGACTGGTTCATTTCCCCCGGGGGACCGGGTAACCTCTTCTATGTTAACCAGGCTGTAGAGCAGCGTTCTTCCGGTGCTTGCCTGCCAATGCTCCGCCATTCTACCCCTCCTGATTAAGAACCGCTATCATTTCACCATGACCTTCAACAGGTCATCGAGCTTCATCATATTGGCCGTGATGGCACCGGACTGCCAGTGGGAGCGTTCCATTCTATAGATGTTTCCGTTCTTCACCGCAGGCAGGTTCTTCCACAGAGGGCCATCGAGAATTTGAATCGCCTCTTGATTAGCCGCAGTATCCCAACCCCCGTTGTCAGGGAATACAATGATATGATCCGCATCGAGCTCCGGGATCACTTCTTCCGAGATAATCGACTGGAATTCCGTCATCTCAGCGGCCATAGGAACAGGTGTCAGCCCGAATTGATTATAGAGCACACCGGTAAAGCGGTTTTTGACTCCAAAAAGAGCAACGGTTTTGTCTGCCACATTAAGCCGGATCACAGCCACCTTCTCCTGTCCCAGGGCCTGCTGCAACGCAGCTTTGCCATCTGCCACCTTCTGGTCATATTCGGCCAGCACAGCCTTCCCCTTCTCAGGAATACCCAGCGCGTCTGCGACCGCTGTCAGGATGAGCCTTGAATCCTGCAATACGCTCTCCGGCAGGCGGTAGGTTGGGGCTATCTGGGAATACTGCTCATACTTAGCGGCATCTACACCGCCATCAGCAATAATCAGATCCGGGTTCTTGTCGAGCAGCGCTTCTATGCTGCCGCTGATATCAAATTCAGGCACATCCAGATCCAGATAATCCTGCTTGCCCCAGCTTGGATGGTACCACTGCACCACCGGAGTAACGCCCAGTGCCTTCAAATAGTCTTCCAGATAGATCCCTGCCACCCGCTGGGGGTTCACCGGAATTTCGACCTCTCCGAATTCCCCGGCAATCGTACGGGTTGCCGCTGCGGAGGATGGCTTGTTCCCAGTCTCCGCTGGAGCTGTACTGGCTGCTGCTGTCTGCTCCGCTTTATTCCCTGTCTGCACGGCCTTGCCGTCCGCAGCCTGATTATTATTTCCGCAAGCCGCTATAGCAGACATTGCCACTATAAGAACGACTGTCCCAATACATTTCCTACCCCAGCTTATCATTTCCGCTTCACTCCTGTGTCTAATTTCATTGATTATCATTCTCAATTAGTTAAACACATCGTAGCATGTTCTGACCAGCTTTCAATGCACTTTCTCTGCAAAAATCTTATACAAACTATACAAACTTATAGATAGGCCCCGCCAAGCTGACGGGGCCATTGTTCACAACCGGTCTCCCACATATCTGTCGCGTCCAGCCCCCATACCGGCCAGCAGCAACAGCACGCATGCTGCCGCAAGCAGCGCCAGCGGAGCATTCCAGCCGCCCGAAGCATCATGCAGCAGGCCGAACAGTGCGGGTCCCGCTGCCGCCAGCAGATATCCGGCTGACTGGGCCATGCCTGACAGCTCGCTTGCTTCCTGCACGGTCCGGGTGCGCAGGCTGAAGAACATCATCGCCAGGCCAAAAGCAAAACCGCCGCCTATTCCAATGCAGATGGCCCATATCACCATTAATTCTGTGCGGCCCAGCCAAACCCCAAGGATACCAATGATGAACAGAACGAAGGTAATGACTACTAGCAGGCGTTGATTCTTCATCCGTCCGGCCCAGAGCGGTACGAAGAACGTGAACGGAAGCTGGGCCAGCTGCATCAGCGAGAGAATCCACCCCGCATGGCCTGGTGTCATCCCCCGCTCCCCGAGAATAACTGAGAACCAGGAGATCAGGACATAGTAGAGCAAAGACTGGAGCCCCATGAACAGCGTAACCTGCCAGGCAAGTGGGGAGCGCCAGACCTGTACGGCCGAAGCGCGAACAGCGCCAGCACCGGTCTGCCCGAGGCTCTTCATCTGCGGAATCCAGCAGAGGGTTGCCAGGGCTGCGATCACAAACCAGAGCGCCAGTGTTCCTCTCCACCCAAGCCCGGCACGGGTCGCCAAGGGAACACTCACCCCGGAAGCTGCCGCAGCGCATATATTCATAGAAACGGTATACACGCCCGTCAAGAGGCCGATGCGGTGCTGGAACTTCCCCTTGATCAGTCCCGGGAGCAGCACATTGCAGACGGCAATCGACAGGCCGATCATGGCCGTACCCGCAAAGAAGGTGATTGTCCCGGAAGCCGAACGGACCAGAATCCCCAGCGACAGCGTCAACATGGCCAGCATCAGGATATTGGGAAGTCCCAGCTTGCGGGCAAGCTGTGGAGCGAAGGGAGACAGCAGCGCAAAGGCTAATAAAGGCAAGGTCGTGATGGCTCCGGCCAGGGTATTGGACAAGCCGAGGTCATCACGGATCATCTCCAGCAGGGGGCCGACGGATGTGAACGGGGCGCGCAGCGCGGCTGCGACACAAATAATGCCGATGATGAGCATCCACCGCTTTCCGGTATTTGAATCATGGGCGGGCAGGCTTGTCCCCGCTATGTTGTTTTTACGGCTGAATTTCATGATGATCCTCCAGGTCGCAGCAAAACACCCGCCAAGTCCAGGCTTGTCAGGGCAGTAAGCTGTGATATGTATTACACCGGATTTGCAGGCAGACTGGATACTGCTGGTCCAAGGTGCATGTGTCAATTATAGCCCTTTGCGGCGGAGGCTGCACAACTATAAGTTCCTCCACAGGGTTGACACCCCTCCTGATGCTGACCATAACAGGTCAAACCGCCGGTCTTCAGGACCAGCGGCCGCACACATGAAATCACAGTTACATTAGACCCACAGAGATTTAGAGATGATGACGAGCAGGATGAACAGAACCAGAATCGCTCCTGTGGAAGTGAAAGCTCCGCCGTATCCCCCAACATTTTCGCTCATGTTAACTCCTCCTTTATCCTTGTATTCTGTTAAAATATGTATAAAAACTCGTCCCGGTATGGGTTAAGCGGCAATGAATACCTTGTTTATATTCAATTTTATATTTCTTACCGTTGACAAAACGTGTAACCCACTTTAGTATCCTAAGAATAAGGTTTAATTGAGAATTACTCTCAATAGCCAGATACATAACACAATACAGAAAAGAGTGAACAAGAGATGCTGCGTCGTTTTTTCTCCTATTACCGTCCTTACAAGAAGCTGTTTATCCTTGATTTCACCTGTGCAGTAGGTGCCGGTCTGCTGGAGCTCGCTTTTCCTGTAGCCGTTAATAAATTTATTGACGATCTGCTGCCGGGTCAGGACTGGCCGCTGATTCTGATTGCCTGCGTTGCCCTGCTCGGGATCTATGCGCTCAATACGGCGATGAACTACGTGGTCACTTATTGGGGGCATATGCTGGGGATTAATATTGAAACCAATATGCGCAAAAAAATGTTCGATCATATCCAGAAGCTCTCCTTCCGCTTCTTCGACAACAACAAAACAGGTCATCTGCTTGGCAGAATTACCAATGACCTGAACGATATCGGGGAGGTCGCCCATCACGGGCCGGAGGATGTGTTCATTGCCGTTATGACGCTGGTCGGCGCCTTTGTGCTGATGGCCGATATCAATCTCCAGCTGGCCGTGATTACCTTCATCATCGTGCCGATTATGGCCTGGGTCATTATCCACTTCGGACGCAGCATGACCGAGACCTATCACCGTTTATTCGGCAATGTCGGGAACTTCAATGCCCGGATTGAAGACAATGTCGGCGGAATCCGCGTGGTTCAGTCTTTTGCCAATGAGGAATTCGAGAAAGAGCTGTTCGCAGTGGACAACCAGAAGTTCCGCGAGACTAAGCTCATGGCTTACAAGCTGATGGCCAAAAGCTCGTCGGTCAGCTACATGATGACCCGTCTAATCACTATTGTAGTGATGGTCTGCGGTGCATGGTTCTTCATTAAGGGAGAACTGGAAATCGGGGAATTTGTCGCTTTCATCCTGCTGTCCAACGTCTTCTTCCGGCCGATTGAGAAGATTAATGCTGTAATCGAGAGTTATCCGAAGGGGATTGCCGGGTTCAAGCGTTACCTGGAAGTCATTGATACCGAGCCGGATATCGCCGACAAACCGGATGCCGTAGCGGTAGGCCCGCTTCGCGGAGATATCAGCTTCAGCCAGGTCAGCTTCGGCTATGAAGACAACCGTAAGGTGCTGGAGGATATCAGCCTGAACGTTAATGCCGGTGAAACGATTGCCTTCGTTGGACCCTCCGGTGCGGGTAAAACAACCATCTGCAGCCTGCTCCCCCGGTTCTACGATGTGACCGGCGGCGCGATCTCCATCGACGGGATCGACATCCGCGACATGAAGCTCAGCTCGCTGCGCAAGCAGATCGGGATCGTGCAGCAGGATGTGTTCCTCTTCTCCGGCACGATCCGTGAGAATATCGCCTACGGCAGGCTTGATGCAGCGCTGCCGGAAATCTGGCAGGCTGCCAGACAGGCCCGGCTGGAGGAGCTGATTAACAGCCTGCCGGACGGGATGGACACTGTGATCGGCGAGCGCGGCGTCAAGCTGTCCGGCGGACAGAAGCAGCGCCTGGCGATTGCCCGGATGTTCCTGAAGAATCCGCCGATTCTGATTCTGGATGAAGCCACCTCGGCGCTCGACACCGAGACGGAAGCCGCGATTCAGCAGTCGCTGGCCGACCTGTCGGTGGGCCGTACTACACTCGTCATCGCTCACCGCCTGACGACGATCAAGAACGCCGACCGGATCGTTGTCGTCAGCGAGGACGGCATCTCCGAGGAGGGCCGCCACGAGGAGCTGGTCAATGCCGGAGGCACATACAGCCGACTGTATCAGGCGCAGTATAATAGTTAAGGTCATCCTACCGTACAAGGTATAGCATTGTATTCGGTTTTCCGCATACATTGGGCCTGATTACCTTCGCGCAAACACAATGTATGCTGTTTTTCACATACATTCAGATCGTGTGCCTGCTTGCGAGTATAATGTATGCTGTTTTTCACATACATTTGGTCCATAGGCCTGTTTGCGAGCACAATGTATGTTGTTTTTCACATACATTTGGTCCATAGGCCGCTATACCAGCCATTGTATTCGGTTTTAGGCATAGTTTCTTGTACAATAAAATTGTGATGCACTCTTAATTTCTTCAACAATCGCAGCACCAAAGGCTTGAATCTCTTGAATACTGCTGGTGTAAGAAAATTCATCGCCCGCAGTAAAAACGGTGATTAGAAACAACTGTTGATCGGATTGTTCTATCCATGTCCACTCAAAGGATTCGTCATAATGCGAAAAATAACCATTATATAAATCCATCGGGAAATGATTAAGCATCTCAACGAATTTATTTAATGTAAAATTCGTCCACCCTACTTCACTCACAACTATGCTTCTATTCTCTGTAATTGTAACGATAAACTTACAGCCCTGGTCCGGTCTCTCATCACGATAAACAAATTCCATTTTCAAAGATTTATCATTCTCATAATGGTCTTGTAATTTAGCCAAAAGAACACCCTCCGCCCATCCATTCCCCAGCACGGTCTGCCATGGCCTGGACTTCGTTCATAAACCATCCTGCGTGATAGCCGTCACAGACAGCATGATGGACTTGCAACGACAGCGGCAGGTATATGGAATCGCCTCTGGTCATAAATTTCCCTGCAGTAATAATGGGCAGAAGGTACTTCCCGTTATTGCTGATATTCAGGTTAAATCCGGTAAAGGAAGTCCACGGAATCATAGATACAGAAAAGGTATGCTCAGGTACGGGTGTCTTGGGGAACAATCTCCCGGAATCCTTATAATTCTCCACATCCGAAAGATAGGAGTCATGGAACGCCCTGAAATCGTCCGTGCCAGCCGTCCAAATAGCAGAAAAGGATTCAGAGACATTATCAGCAATCGTATACAGCGGGTCTACCTTCTCCCAATACCCTAATTCCCCCGCACTATTGTACCCCATTCTGAACGCTGTATTGGAGTTGACCACACTGGTCATTAAGAATAGAAGCGCAGGATACAGCTTATAGTCTTGTTGTTTGATCTTTCGGTATAAACCGCTAATCTCAATTTCTGCCGTCATGCTAAAGGTCGTGCCCTGGTTCAGATAATGATTAAAAATCTCTTGTCTCTTCCAGTTATCCAAATCAATCAGGTTAAAATCCATTGGCTGTGCCTCCTAAATGTTTGTGTAAAATGAATTTAGGAGGCTGACTTGTCTGCCTTTTTCATTAGCGTCCATCCTTTATACAAGCACACCAGCCGCAATAGCAACTCCGGCTTATTTTTTGGCAATATGGCACTTCAGCAGCTTGCCCTTGACTGTAGTCTCCTTCATCGTCTGGAGTACAAGCGAGCCTTTGCCGTTCAGAATATCGACGTAGGTGACGTTGTCCTGGATCGTGATGATTCCAATGTCCGCCGCCGTGATGCCCTCAAGCTTCGCGATGGTGCCGACGAAATCAACCGCACGGAGCTTCTTTTTCTTGCCGCCATTGAAGTACAGCTTCATGATGTCCTGATTCATGACCTCGGTTTTGCCGGCTTTGCGGACCTGCTGCTTGCCCAGCTTCAGATCGAAGGCCGGTTTGGCATAAGCCACGGCATCGTCCGAAGGAGCCTTCATAACAGGCAGGCTGAAGCCGATATAGCCCTCGATTTCCCTGACCCATTTGTGCTCGTTCGGCGTCACGAAGGTGATTGCTTTGCCGCTTTTGCCTGCACGGGCAGTCCGGCCGGTGCGGTGGACGTAGCTCTCTTTTTCCAGCGGGATATCGTAGTTAATGACATGGGTGATGTTCTCGATATCAATCCCTCTGGCCGCAACGTCGGTGGCGATCAGATACCGGAACTGGCCCCGTTTAAAAGCATTCATCACCTCAAACCGCTCGTCCTGCTCCATGCCGCCGTGGATCTTGTCCACCGGATATTCGAGGTCGGCCATCCCGCGGAAGAGGGAATTCACCTGCTCTTGGGTCCGGCAGAAAATAATGCAGCTATCCGGGTTCTCCACCGTCAGCAGATCGCTGAGCAGCCCGAACTTGGCAGCCTGTACGACCTCAATCAGGGCATGTTCAATCGACGATGTCGTAATTCCGCTGGCTTCAATCTCAATGTCTACCGGCTCCGTCATATACTTGCGGCACAGATTCTTGATCACATCCGGCAGTGTCGCAGAGAACAGCATCGTTACACGTTCCTTCGGCAGCTGCTTGATGATCTTCTCGATCTGCTCGATGAAGCCCATGCTGAGCATCTCATCCGCCTCGTCAATAACCAGATATTGAATCCGGCTCAGGTTCAGCGTACCGCGCTCAATATGGTCGAATACGCGGCCCGGCGTACCTACAACCACATGCGTCTTCTGGGTCAGCTCAATCTTCTGCGGGGCAAACGGCTGCTTGCCGAACAGGGCTACCGCCTTAATCCGCTTGAAGCGGCCGATGTTCGTAATGTCCTCGCGCACCTGTTGGGCCAGCTCCCGGGTGGGGGTCAGCACCAGCGCCTGTGGTTTGTTCTCCGCCCAATCGACCAGCTCGCAGAGCGGGATGGCGAAGGCTGCGGTTTTGCCGCTGCCGGTCTGCGACTTGACGATCAGATCCTGCCCCTTCAGCGCTACCGGAATGACCTTCCGCTGCACCTCTGTAGGGTCCACGTACTTCAGAACCTCCAGCGCGCGGATAATCTCTTCATTCAGACCATATTCACTAAACTGTACTTGTACTTCACTCATATTATATTCAACCTCTTCTATGCCGATTGTTCCGGTTCAGGCGGGCTCTCCCGCGTTCCATCCATCTTGCGCATTATTTCATTATAACACCTACTCCGCCCCTTGATTCCATTCCTTATAAAATTGCTCCAAAAAAATCAGCATAAACTGATGCCGCTCCTCCGCCAGTTGTTTGCCGTACGGGGTGTTCATGAGGTCCTTCAGCTTCAGCAGCTTCTCATAAAAATGATTGACCGCCGTCCCCTTGGAATAATCGCGGTATTCCTGCTTCAACGATTCATCCCGCGGGGCGATCTCCGGGTCATAGACCGGACGGCCCTTTGCTCCTGAAAACACCATGGTGCGCGTGATGCCAATCGCCCCCAGCGCATCCAGACGGTCGGCATCCTGCACCACTTGTCCTTCCAACGTAGACATCGGTGCGCCCCCGCCGCCGCTGAAGGACATCGTTTCGATGATCTCCATAATATGCCGGGAAGCCGCTTCATCCGGGAGATGTGCGGCGAGCCAAGTTTGTACCTTAAGCAGGCCCACTTCCTTGGAGGGATTCAGTTTCTCGTCAGCCACATCATGCAGCAGTGCGGCAATCGTGCAGATCACCACATTGGCCCCCTCCATCCCTGCGATCAATGCGGCTGTATTCCGTACACGGTTGGTATGAAACCAGTCATGTCCGGTGGTATCCTGACTTAATTGCTCTTTGGCGAAATTCTCTGCGGCGGTAATGAGCTGTGTATAATTCATTATGATGGCTCCTTTTTTGAAAAATAGGGAATATACAGATGTTGCGCGGCTGCTCCCGATCCGCTATAATGTGCTGTAATCAAAAGCCGAAGGGAAAGATTCCTATGAACCGCCTGTCCATCATAACGAATCAACTTCATCATCACAAGCAGCGTTAGCACACCCCTGAATTCATTCAAGGGAGGGCTAACGCATTTCGCGTTTGACCTCCCTGCGGCATAGATAAGCGCGCGGGACCACGGGGTCCGGCGCGTTTTTTATTGTCACCGAATTCACATACAAGGGAGCTGCTAATTATGCAAAATATTAAAGGGACTTATGATTACTTCGGCCGGGAACAGGCCATCCGCCAGAAGGTGCGGACTACGCTTCAGGAGCTGTTCGAGCTGTACGGCTTCGCGTCGATGGATACGACCCTGCTGAATGAGCTGGAGCTGCTGACCTCCAAATACGCCGGCGGCGATGAGATTCTGCGCGAGATGTACCAGCTTACAGATCAAGGCGGGCGCAGGGTGGGGCTGCGGTACGATTTGACGATTCCTTTTGCCAAGGTGATTGCCTTAAATCCGGGGATTGAATTCCCCTACCGGCGGTATGAGATCGGCAAGGTGTTCCGGGATGGTCCGGTCAAAAAAGGCCGCCTGCGCGAATTCCTGCAATGTGACGCCGATGTCGTCGGCATTGCCGGTCCGCAGGCGGAAGCCGAGCTGATGCAGCTGGCCGCTGAAGTCTTCCGCAGCCTGGAGATCCCGGTGGTATTGAAGTGGAACAACCGCCGCTTCCTCGGCGAGATTCTGGGTGCGGTCGGTGTTCCACAGCAGGAGCAGCTCTCCGTGATGCTGACCCTCGACAAGCTGGCCAAAATCGGCAGCGGCGGGGTGCTGGCTGAGCTGACGGACAAAGCGCTGACGGCGGTTACAATTCGGCGGATTGCCGAGCTGCTGGAGCTGGGGAACCTTGAGTTCGGACAACTGGTGGAGAAATATTCGCTGGACGGGCAGCCCGGGGCGCTTGAAGTGCTTGCCTTGCAGCAGCTGATTGACGCGATTGGCCTTGCGGAGGTGTGCGTCTTTGATCCTTTTCTGTCACGCGGGTTGTCGTTCTACACGGGGACGGTCTATGAAATCTTCGATGCTTCCGGCGGCTATTCCTCCAGCCTGGGCGGCGGCGGCAGATATGACGCGATTATCGGCAAGCTTGTGGGGCGGGACGATATAGAATATCCAACCGTCGGCATCTCCTTCGGGATGGAGTCGATCATGGCGCTGTTGGGCGAACGCCCGGCGGATGCGGCGGACCGTTCCGGCGTCCTGATCATTCCGATTGGCGGGTATATGCCGGAGGCTCTGGTTGCTGCCGCTGCGCTGCGGTCCGCCGGTATCCGCACGGGCGTGGACACCGGCACGCGCAAGCTCAAAAAAACACTGGCCGCAGCTTCAGCCAAGGGCATCCGCTACGTGATCATGGTTGGAGAGAGCGAAGCCGCTGAGCAGAAGCTGCGGCTGAAGGATATGGAGCTGGGGAGCGAGCAGCTGGTTACAGTAGAGGAGGCGATTCGGGCGACTGCCGGGTAATTGCGAGTAATAGTCGGGTGATTGCGAGTAATAGCCGATAACTGCGAGTCAGCCTATGCGTCCCTCCGCGGTCTTGGAATATGGATGCTGTTGGCTGATGAGCACAGCCTATTGAGCGCCGATTGTTGCACTTTGTGCAGGATTTCCGTCACGCTGGGGCCTGTTGAGCGCCGTTTGTTGCAATTTGTGCAGGATTTCCGCCACGCTGGGGCTGTGGAGCGCCGATTGTTGCACTTTGTGCAGGATTTCCGGCACGCTGGGACTGCTCATGGTAAAGTTCTATGCTACTGGATCGGATTTCGGTCCGGATTATCGGTCCGGGTTATCTGTCCTGGCTATTCATAGAAGCCGCCTGCGCTCTGCGAGTGCCGTCCCTGTATGCTTTAGGTGAAACACCGCTGCAGTTCTTGAACACGCGGTTGAAGTGACGCACATTGCCAAAACCTGTTTCCTCTGCGATTCTGCTGATTTTCTCATCGGTGAAGGCCAGCTTCTTGCGGGCTTCTTCCATCCGGATCTGCGTCAGGAACTCGATAAAGGTGACGCCGGTTCTCTGCTTGAACAGGTTGCTGAAATACGCCGGGTTCAAATAAACCGCATCCGCCACTTCCTTCAGGCTCAGCGGATGGTCATAATGCTGCGAAATATAGCGCTGGGCAGCGGTGACCGGATCGATATCCTTTGCCTCTCTGGATTTCGCAATACTTCCCGTCAGGCCCAGCAGCAGCCCCTGGCATTTCTCAGCCAGCTCCTGCCGTGAGGACAGGCTGCACACATCGAACAGAACTTTGCGGATGTCCTTGGACCCCAGCCACGACTCAGTAACATCCAGCTCCTCGGCCAGCTCGTAGTAGTACAGCAGCAGCTTGCAGATCTGCTGGTGGATGCTCTCCGGTGATTCCGCCGTGCTGCACAGCTCTTCAATCATACGCTCAACAATCGGGCCAATGCCCGTCACTCTGCCGCCGGTAATCGATTTCTCCAGCAGCTCCCAAGACCACTTCAGGGGGCCGTTTCCTGTGTGGGGACGCCTCTTCATTTTGGCATAATCGAGCAGCTTGTCACCGCCCTCAATCAACCGGTACAGGAGCGCGATTCCGGCCTCATTGTACGCCCTGGGAATTCCCGGCAGTCCTTCCGCCGGATTACTGACCCCGATTGTCACCGTCAGGTTGGACAATGAGCGGATCTGCCTGCGGATCTGGTCGCCCAGATTGCCCGGTGCCGATAAGGAATGCTGCGGGTCCGCCGTATTGAGCAAGGCTACCACTTCAGTATCCGACAGCACAAAGCTTAATCCTGTGGCATGACGGTTCAACATTTCCTGCACAACCTGCTGTATATACAGAAGGAACAGGGAGGCATCGCCCCGCTGGTAACGTTCCTTCTCCACGGAGTGCTTATCCAGCTTGATCACCATACAGATGAAATAGGGGTGCCCGAAGGCAAAACCCATCTCCCGCAACAGCTTGAGGTCGCTCTCTTCTGTCTTGCCTTTCAGCAAACTCTCGATCAGATGACCGGCCACATGCCGCTTCAGCACAGGCTGCACCTGCCACGGCTCATTCTTCAGCACCGGCGTTGCCTTACGCTCGGCCAGTTCGCGGCCCAGCCTCTCCAGCACACGGCTTAGCTCCTGGCGTTCGACCGGCTTCATCAGATAATCCTTCGCTCCCTGGCGCATCGACTGCTGCACATAGGCGAACTCGTCATACCCGCTGACCACGACAGTCATCAGATCCTTGAAGCGTCCCCCAGCCACCTGCTGCAGCTGAATGCCGTCCATCCGCGGCATGCGGATATCGGTGAGCAGTACTTCGGGCGCCAGCTCGGCCAGCTTGTCGAGCGCATCATAGCCGTCAGCGGCTTCACCGACCACCTCCCAGTTGCCGTCCAGGCTGGTGATCATTTTGCGCAGACCTTTGCGGAAGACCGATTCATCGTCAACAATCAGTATTCTAGGCAACTCCGTCATCCTCCTCTGCTCTGTCCTGCTGGTGAATGACCGGCAGCTTGAGCACGGCCTTGAAGCCCTGATATGGCATACTCTCCAGAGACAGGCCGTATTCCTCCCCGTAATGCAGCACAATCCGGCGGTGGACGTTCAGCAGGCCGTTACCCGAGCGTCCGCCGAGCTCCTGCGTATTCCGCAGATGCTGCCGGAGCGTCTCCAGCGCCTCCGCATTCATACCGATTCCGTCATCCTCAACCGTAATTGTAAGCACCTGATTGCTGCTGCCTGCGGTCAGTGAAATCACGCCCCGCCCCACCCCCTGGTCCAGCGCATGATTAATGGCATTCTCCACCAGCGGCTGGATCATCAGCGGGATGACCTCACAGCCCAGCAGCGAAGGTTCGATACTCATGCTGAACTGAATCCGCTCTTCATAACGCATCTGCTGGATGGTCATATACCCGCCGACATGATCCAGTTCATCCTGAAGCGTCACACGCTCCCTGCGTCCGCTCAGACTATACCGCAGCAGCTTGCTGAGATTGTTGGACATGGCAATAATCTCCGGACTTCCCTCGAGCTCGGCGTACATGCTGATCGAGCCCAGTGTATTGTACAGAAAATGCGGATTAATCTTGCTCTGTAGCGCAGCAATCTGCGCATCCTTCTCCCGGATCTCCGTCTCATAGAGCAGATACCCCAGCTCGCTGAGCTTGGCCAGCATGCCGTTGAAGGAATGGCCCAGCATCCCTACCTCATCCGTGCCGCTTACCGGAAAAGCCATACTGAGGTCCCCGCGCTCAACACTGCGCATCAACCGGCTCAGCTTGCGCAGCGGCTGGGTAATGCGGTAGGCGATGAACACGTACAGCAGCAGGGCCAGGCCCACACAGAGGATGCCAATCAGAATAATGTAGGTGCGCAGCACCTCGGTATCTTTCATCAGGCTGGATACAGGAACGACACCTACCGTTGTCCAGCCGGTCACTTCGGAAGTTACGCGGGCCATCAGCTGGCCCTCTCCCTCCGACTTCACATGGCTTACCCCTTCGGCGGGTTTACCCGGTGAGCGGGAAGGCGCAGCCTGCGGCGCTCCGTGATCCTTGCCGATCACCAGATTGCCCGAATCATCCGTAATGTACAGTTGCTCCCTGGCGTCCAGCTTTACTTTGGACAGAATCTCGCGGATGAACTTGGGGTCCACATCTATGACGATGTAGCCGAGAGTCACCCCGTCATCGAAGCTGCGCAGCTCCCGCACAATGGAGAAGGCCTGGTACACCTTACCGCCGCTTGCGCTTATGTCATGCGTGGCAACATAGACCGGCTGTCCGTAATGCCCTTTGAACTTGTTCAGCCAGCTTACATTCTCATCCAGCTTGTAGGTTGTCACATACTGGCTCTCCGGCATGACCACATAAGAGGCACCTCCGGTGCCGTATAGCGAGACGCCCAGAATATCCACCCGGCCGTTCAGGAACACCTGGGTAACGAAGCTGTTCAAGCCGCTGATCTCATCTAGCGTTAAGGGTTCTCCGGGGGAGCGCTTCGTTGCCAGATAATCGGTAACCTTGGGATATTGGTACGGCATTACGGTCAGCCGATTCAGCTCATTCATATAGGTATCAATATTCAGGGTAAGCTGTTTCAGCGTCTGGAGCTGATAATCGCCTACCTTGCGCTCCGTCGTATCGGTAAAACGGGCAAAGGCGAAATAGCCCATCAGTCCCAGCGGAAACACAATGAACACGACATTGATAAGAATAAGCTTGCGCGCAAGCGCGAGGTTCCTGAACCAGCCGCGAAATGATTTCAACCGCATTCTCTCCTTCGATCCCCTTACCGTCATTTCTTCAGCTGAAGGTTAATGCTGTCCACCGCCCTCTGCAGAGCCTGCTGCGGACTTTGCTCCTTATAGATCATCCGCTCAAACTGCCGGATAATCTCTTCATTAATACTCCACTGCTTCACATTTCTCGGCCAATAGGCTACGTAATTGGCGGTGTTGGCGTAATCACTGCGGAATTTCAGCGCAGCATACGCCCCGCTCTCCACGACCTTCCGGGAACTCGGCACATGCCCGGCTTCCGCCCACATCACCCCATGCTCCACTGCCCAGCGGGCAAAAATCATCGCCGCTCGGCGCTTCTCCGCGCTCATCTCACTTTTGGCCGGAATTGCCAGTGTATGCGAATCTCCCCAGACCGCCGGATGGTCATAAATGACCGGTACCGGCACGACCCCCAGCTCCAGCTGCTCATCCTTCTCAAAAGCGCCGGTTCCCCACACCCCGGTAATCAGCGTAGCCGCCTCACCGTCATAGAACAGCTTAAAGGCATCATTGATATTCGGAGGGATAAGCTCCTGCTGATACAGACGGTTTACGAACTCCAGCGCCTGAAGTGAGGCCTTGTTGTTAAAGACCGCTTGCGTGCCTTCCGGGTTGTAAAAGACACCGCCGCCCGGCAGCTGATTGTACAGGCTCCACCATAACCACACAGAATCAATACGTGTGCTGGGAAGAGCCAGCGGGGCGACACCAGGCGGGACAACCTCCTTCAGCTTTTGCAGGAATGCCGTAAACCCCTGTTCTCCCTGGCCGATCAACGGTTTGTCTTCAGCGTCCAGCAGCCCGGCTTCCCGCAAATACTTCTTGTTGTAATAGAGCACCAGCGTATGCGTATCCAGAGGTACCGCGTAATGGGTGCCGCCGTAGACCGTGGATTCAGCGATTTTGGCATTGAATTGGCCCCAGTCCAGCCCGGTATCCGCAGCCAGTCCGTCAAGCGGCTCGATATAACTGTTCTGCACGAATTGCGGCAGATTGGTGGCATGGATAATAGCCAGATCCGGTGCATTGCCGGACAGAATAGCCGTACGCAGCCGGGAATAATAATCATCCAGCCGGGAGTTGATCTGATCGATCCGGATATCCCTATGCTCCCGGTTAAATTGCTCTACCAGCTCGGTCATGAAGATGTTGTCTCCACCGCTAAACGGTGTCCAGTACTCCAGCGTTACCGGATCGGCAACAGCCTGCGGAGGTTCTGCCGCATCCTCAGCACCGCAGCCGCCCAGCACCAGCAGCATAACCAGCAGCGGGATTGAAAGCGCAATCAGTTTATTTCGTCTATGTCCGGTATTGCCTCTGGTATCTCTCATATGAGTAAGCCCCCGCCTTGCTTGCCGTCTATGAATCTGTCAGGCTCATTCACGCTTCTGCCATATATCCATATAATCTATACCGAAGCTGCCTTGTCTGTCAAAAAGAATGATCTCATTGGCCCCGCCCTGTAATTTGAGCTTCAGCTCTATGAATGCTGGCTGGTTCCGTTCCAGCCGTTCAGGGAGAGAGGCGGCCTTCGGCCTCCTGTTCACAGATACCTCCAGCTTCGCATCCGGCGAAGCATTGAGAACCGCCACCGATAGCGTGTAGGTTCCGCTGTATGGAACATTAACATGGCTGAAGCGCAGCGCCGCAGCACTCCCGCTGAGGGTTGCCGCTGCCCCGCCCGAGGCATACGGATTATCCTCCGCTTCGGCCTCCCCCTCCAGCGACTGGGCTTCACCTTCGTAACGCGGTATTTCTACCGCCCGCAGTTCAGCCTTTCCCCCCTGTGGTAACTCCAGAGCTACCGTATTCATCCCGGCTGCGAACGGAAAGCGAACATAGGCATATCCGGTCTGCCCTTCCCCGGATGGCGTCAGCTGAAGCATTGACGGCGCTCCACCATTCACTGTGACAGCCGCCTCAACCGGCTCTTGCCCCGGATTGACATAATGCACCAGCAGCGGGGTAGCGCTATCCACTGTGGACGGCAGGGACGGGAACTCCAGCCGGGTTCCGCTGCGGATGGCATTCTCCGCCAGGAACACTCCCGTTCCCGCAGGAACTTCAAGCGCTGTGCTTAGCGGTAGCGGCTTGCCGAAGACCGGCAGCCCCGCATCATCCCAGCGGACCGGCTGGGCCCGCGCCTTGCGGTTGTTCCAGCCGTCCGCTGCTCCTGTCGTGGCGTGATAGACAATCCATTGTTCGCTGCCATCCGGAGAGACCGTGAATGAATTATGCCCCGGCCCGTATACCCCGGCGGCTTCATCCATCGCCAGCAGCGGCTGCTCCGCCTTAGTCCAGTCTGCCGCCTCCAGCGGATTGCCGCCGGGCTTCAGCGCCAGCAGACCCAGACTGTAATACGGCGTCCAGCTGCCCGCCCCGGAGTAGGCAATGAAGACACGGCCGTCATGCTGAAGGACAGACTGGCCTTCATTGATATACGGCGGGCCTCCGGCCTGCTCCCACGGGAGCAGCGGCTCGCTCAGCAGCACTCTCGGCCCGCTGATTGTCAGCGGATCACTCATCGGCGCGATATAGGTATTCTGCGAAGCGTTCACCCCGCCTTCCCAGCCGGACCAGACGAAATACAGCTCCTCATTCACCTCCATCGCCAGCCCGTCGATCGCCCACTTATTGGTGTCGTCGGTTATTTGACCCTTGAAGGTATAACCGCCCAGCGGATCACTGCTGTTCCCCTGCAGCACATACATCCGGTGGTTCTCGTTCTTTCCGTCATCTGCGGCAAAATAGATATACCAGCTGCCCCGGATATACTGCAGCTCGGGTGCCCAGAGATTCGCCGAGTAGGCCGTCTCGGCCGGCGGGTACCACACCACCTTCCGCTCTGCCTGGCGGAAATCCAGGGTGCGAGACTTCATCACCATAATATCCGTACCGTTATGGGTGAAGGTCATGTAATAATACCCCTCCCTGTAAATCACGCTCGGATCAGGCGTATCCATCTCGGCCAGCGTGTTCTTGAATGTTCCGCCATGCCCTTTATAGACCTCATCTGTTCCGCTATTCCCTTGCTGCAGCAACAAATATGCACCTCCTGCGAGTATCACTAAGAGAACCGCCGCAAGGGTGTAGGTTATTTTACGTGACTTCCTACCTGCCCATGCCTTCTGCGGTTTTTCTGGCTTTATTAGCATTGTCTACTCCTCCAAAGGTTATCTAACATTTCTTACAGCATCAGCAGACGCTATTTCACTCCCGAACTCGTAATCGCCTTCACGAATGACTTCTGTCCGGCGATGAAGATAATCAGCACCGGGAGTGCGGCGACGGTAGTCATGGCCATCAGCTTGCCGTAACTCTGGGTGTAGCTTCCTGTGGCCATCATGGCAATCCCCGCAGTGATCGTCCGCATCTCCGGCGAGGTGGTGGCATACAGCGGCCAGACAAAGTCATTGTAGATTCCCATGAAGGTGAAAATACCCAGCGTCATCATAATTGAGACTGCCGAGGGCAGCAAAATCCGGGTATACAGCTTCCACTTGTTCACTCCGTCGATCCGGGCAGCCTCTTCAATCTCTTTGGGAAAAGAGACAAAGAACTGGTACAGCAGGAACACTCCGAACGCCCCGGCTGTAGCCGGCAGAATCAGCGCCTGATAAGTGTTGATCAGCCCCAGTGCATTGAACTCCATGTACATCGGCAGAAAGGTCAGCACGCCTGGAATCATCAGCGAGGCGATGAACATGGACAGCAGCGTGCGGCGCAGCGGCAGATCCGGCAGCCGGGCCAGCGCGAACGCCGCCATGGAGTCAATCAGCAGCACGATGGCTGTACCGGCTATCCCGACAGACAGGGAATTGATGATCCAGCGGAGAATAGGGGTGTTCATCAGCTCACCGCCCAGCCCCTGAACGAAATTATCAAGCGTGGGCTTCTGCGGGAAGAAGTTCATCCGCCCGGAGAGGGCTTCGAAGTCATTCTTGAATGCCGTGGACAGCATCCAGACCAGCGGCAGCAGCACGAACAGCGCAATCAGGATGGCCAGCAGTAGCAGGCCCGTTTGTTTGGCTTTACCCATTTAGACGTTCTCCTTCCGGTTCGTAAGACGGAACTGTACGATTGACACCATCATGATCAGCAGCGCCATCAGTATCGCCATTGCGGAAGCCGAGCCAATGTCCTTGCGCGCGAATGCCTGGTCCAGCACATTGATCAGCAGCACCTTGGTGGTGTCTCCCGGCCCTCCGCGCGTCAGCAGGAACGGCTGGGCATAAATGTTGAAGGAAGCGATTGTCGAGGTAATCATCACGAACAGCATGACCGGCCGGATCGTAGGCAGTGTAATCGATACGAACCGGTTCCAGGCTCCTGCCCCGTCAATGGCAGCCGCCTCGTAATACTCCTCCGGCACTTCATTGAGCGCATTCACAAAAATAATCATGTTGAATCCAATCGTCCACCAGAGCGTGGTGAGCACCAGTGAAATCCAGACCCATGGTGTGTCCGTCAGCCAAGGGATACCGGTCAGGCCCAGCTTTTGCAGCAGGCTGTTAATGAAGCCGGCATTGGTATCGAACATCATCAGCCAGATCACGGCCATTACGGAGGCTGACAGAGCGTAGGGCAGGAAGTAGAACGTCCGGAACAGCCCCCGGAGCTTCGCCGGCAGCGCATTAACCAGCATCGCCATCCCCAGCCCCGCAAGGATTAGCAACGGAACGGAATACAGGACGAACTGGAAGGTGGTCCACAGGCCGCGGAAGAAAATGCTGTTCTCATACGTTCCGGGGGTGAAAATCGTAATATAATTACGCAGCCCCACAAAGGGATGCGCGTCAGACAGCAGCTCGAAGTCCTGCAGACTGATTACAAAGCCGTACAGAATAGGAAAGAGCAGAAACATTCCGAAGGCTGCAAGATAGGGCAGGATGAACAGAAATGAGGTGAAGCGGGACGTCCATGTGCTTTTCAAAAGGGATTCCTCCATTTCCTCGTATAGGGAAAAGCGGGAAGCTGTGCAGCGCTCCCCGCTTTGCTTACCGAAATGAACCGTTCATTCCGGGTGCTATTTCATCGCCTGACGGGATTTGGCTACAGCATCGTCCATCGCCTGCTGGGGTGTTTTTTTGCCGAGAATGGCATTGCTCAGCTCGCTCCATACCGGCTCGACAATAGTGCCCCAGTTCAACACATTCGGTGCAAACTGTACGGAGGAGAAGCTCTGGGATACGGTGCTCTGGAACTCCATCGCCTTGAATTCCGCACTGTCCATCACGGTCTTGGAGGCGACCGCCTGACCGGATTCAGCCCAGTCCAGCGAGTTGCCGGAGACGTATTTCAGGAAATCCCCGATGCCGGCCAGCGTATTGCTGTCAGTGACAGCCTTCGGAACCACAAAACCGTGAGAGCCTGCATATATAGCCTGCTTCGCTTTGCCGATCTGCGGCATTACGGCTACGCCATAATTCAGTCCGGCTTCATCGAACTGTGATTTCATCCATGGGCCGTTGAACTGGATCGCGTTCTTTCCCTGTAAGAACAGGGTGTTCTCGCCGTCCTGTTGTACGTTGGCCGGGGAGATGCCCTTGTCGACCATATCGCGCAGCCATTGCACCATTTCCACCGCCTCCGGAGAATTATAGGCCACATCCGTTCCGTTCCACAGCTCTCCGCCGTTCTGCCAGACAAGCGACGGGAAGATGAACTGCTGCGGCCAGAGGGTAGGCACTACATAACCGTAGACACCCTTGGATTTATCCGTCAGCTTCTCCACTGCCGCATCGAATTCAGCACGGTTTGTTGGCGGTGCGGTGACTCCTGCTTTCTCGAACAGATCCTTGTTGTAATACATCACTACCGGATGAATATCGAGCGGAATCGTGTACAGCTTGCTGTCGATAGTGGCGTATTTAACCGGGGCTTCGGCAAAATCAGCCGGATTGATTCCGGCTGCCGCCGCCAGCTCATCGACAGGCTGGAGCTGATCCTTGCTCTGGTAGGTCGGCACCTGATCGACGTGCATGATCATCAGATCCGGCCGTTCCTTGCCGGTGCTGAGCGCAACATCAAGCTGCTTGTAATACTCGCCATTCGGCTGGATCACAAAATTCACTTTGTATTGATCCTGGGAGCTGTTGTATTTATCCACGATTTTCTTCATGAACGGGCCGTCCGAGCCGGAGAACGGTGACCAGAACAGAAGCTCTGTCTTCTTGCCGCCGCTGCTGCCACTGCTGTTGCTGCCCTGTGCTTCGGTGCCGCTGTTCCCGCCGCTTGCGGTATTGCCGCCGCTGCCGCTGTTCGCATTGTTTCCGCCGCAAGCGGTTACAACCATGGCCGACATCATGACCGTCATTAGGATAGATGCTGATTTTTGCATGGATCGTTTCATCTGTATACGCCCCTTTTACCGGTGATTCAAAGCTGGCTGCTCTTTGATATCTTTATGGTAACGCCCCGGGGAAGCGCAATAAATGTCCTCACTCTAGGATCAATGGACATATTTACAGATTGCCGGGAAGAAGACAAAGGGTCTGACGGATGGCTCAATAGGGATGAGGCGGAACCAAGGCCCACACAAAAAAGCCGCTCCACCGGCATCTTCCGGGGAACAGCAAGTGAAGTACGGCCCCTCACGCTATCACGAAGGGTTCAATTCTCCTGAACAGAAAGCTCGCGCCGTTCACGTATTCTCTAAGATAAGCCAGCGCATACGGCTGTTCTTCGCGCAAGCCGGGGAGCTCATCGGGATTAGAGATGTGGTGGCTGTAGTTCCCGATCATGATCATAATGAAGAAACATTCCAGCTTCCGTTCATAATCAGGTTTCAGCGCACGGATGCTGCTGTAGCCCCGAATCAGGCTCCTGCGCTGCTCCGTGGACAGCTCCAGCAGAGCCGCGGCCAGATCATAGAGGTAAAAGCCGTAGCCGCAGCGGCCGAAATCAATTGCCCGGGGCTGACCCTCAGCGAATACAACGTTCCCAAAGTGCAGATCACCGTGAATCAGGCCATAGCTTCCGGGGTCCGGCGTCATAGCATCGAGTTCACGAGGGATTCTGGCGGCGGCAGCCTGATAGAGCTTCCACCCAGCTTCCGGGACCATAGCCTCATGATGCTTCTCCAGCTTATCCCATTCCTTGCGGAAGCTATCCGCTCCCCAAGCCGGTCGGGTGAACTCAGCGGAGGGTACAAACTGTTCGCCCGCTTCATGCATCCCGGCCAGCATCACGCCTACAGCGTGGAGCTGCTCATCTTGCAGATTGCCCGCTGAATGCTCCCCTTCGACCCAGCGCATCAGGGTAACATAGTTAAGCTGCTGCGCTTCACTGCCAGCTTCGTTGCCAGTCTCCAGGATATAACTCCCGCTTGAATCGGGCAGCCCAACAGGGACAACCAGCTCCGCTGACCCGCTGAGATGCCTGAGCCACTCCAGCTCCGACAGAATTTCTGCCCGGCTGCACCGTTCGCCATGAAGCCGCAGCAGCAGCTTCCCCGCAGTTTCCGTCTCTAGCTTGAAGGTAACACTATCGGATTGTCCAATATATTCGATCTTCGTCCAATCTAATTCATACGCCTTGAGCGCCCGCAGTACTATATCCCTTGCTGCTGTTTCTAATTTCATCTTCCTGCCCCCTCATATGGATGTCTGCATTCATTATAGGGTTGGCAGAGGCGGCGGACATAGATAATAGACAGGTATAACCTGACTTTTGCACAAAAAAGAAGAGGCTGCTCCAAGAGTCATGACGCGACTTCTTGGGACAGCCCTCTGTGTTACAGGTGGCAGCTTGAGTGCTTGTGTGTTGACACTACAATTGTATTTCCTGAATTCTACTGTACAGAGTGCAGCTGATGCTAGTTTTCGAGGGGTTTTAGAAGAATCAAGTGTACATAGTGCAATCGAAGCCAGCCCGGGGTGAACCCATAAACAGAAATGGCTGCCTTATGTGCCCTTAAGACCTCTATCCTCTCTGCTTGCTCCCATACACAATCTTCTTGATGCTGTCGGCTGACAGGCAAAATTGCTCCGCCAGCTCGGTTACGCTCAATCCGCTGGCATAATGCTCACGAATGGACTGGTTCCGGGCCTCCAGATAGGAACGGCCGCCGGAGCTCTCCCCCCACCGCTTGCGCTGCCCCTCGGACTTCGGGATATAGAGCATTCCGCCCTGCATGTATTTCTGAACCTCCTGCAGCAGCTGCTGCGGCAATATCACATCTGCATTAATATATTTCATCTTGCTCCGCTCCTTTTAAGTTAGTTCAACTTATCAAGGCAGCAGAGTCTATCAGACAGGTGTTCACAGAGGAACTGGTGAATCGTTACAGCGGAGTATAGCTATCCGCTCTGCACATTAACCGCTGTGTGTGGGTCCGTAGACTCTGCGCAGAGCTGAGCATTAATCTTCTCATGGAGCGTCCTCCTCCTTCCAGTATTATACTTACATATAGCATACCGGATGCCCCGGCTTCTGTGCAAATAGTGTACACAAGCGGAAACGGCTTTGCCGTCCTTTTAAAGGATGGCATTCGTTTCAGCGAGAAATAAAAAAGGGACCCCGCCAGCGTCCGGCGGGGTCAAAAGTTATATTAAAGGGGGGTATGCCAGTACTATACCCCCCGAAGCTTAAAAACAGATGAAGCCCAGGTAAAGATCTGCTGAAACCGGCTTAGATTTTGAACCGCTCTACCAGTTGCTGCATCTCCTTGGCACTCTGCGTATTCTCATCGGCCATGGTGGCTTCATGGAAGGTCTTCTCCACAATATCGGCCGTCTTCTCCGCAATATCCTGCACGCCGACAGCTCCCTCATTCACAGTAGCCGCCACTTCATTGACGGCGATGGCGATGCTGGAGACGGTCTCGTTCAGATGATCGGCTGACTCCTCGAACTGGCTCATCAGCTCGTTAATCGTGGAAGCATCACTGTTATACTGCTGGCCGACCTCGGTCAGGCGCTCATAATCGCCCAGCACATTGCGGTCAATGAACGTCAGCACGGCTTCAGAATGCTCCTTCATCTGCTCTACGGAGGAATATACATTCTTAACAACCTCCTGAATGCCGGCCGCCGTCTCGGAGGACTTCTCGGCCAGCTTGCGGATCTCACCGGCGACCACGGCGAAGCCCCGGCCTGCCTCACCCGCCCGTGCAGCTTCAATTGCTGCGTTCAAGGCAAGCAGATTGGTCTGGCTGGTAATCGAGAGAATCGTATCTGCCAGCACATTTATCTCGTGGATCGCTCCCGATTGCTCGATAGCCTTCTGCATCTCACTTCGGACCGAGCTATAGATCTGCTTCGCGTTCCCGGTGGAGGTCACCGCATCATGCTGAAGGGCCAGGGCCCGCTCCGTAATCTGGCTGGATAAGCCGGAGCCTTCTTTTACCTTGCTGGTGATCATGCTGACAAAGTTCTGAACCTCGTGAATGGCCGCCGTCATCTCCTCAGTAGAAGCCGCTGTCTCCTCCATGCCTGCCGACAACTGCTCGGTTGTGGCTGAGTTATCATGCGCATTCTCTCTGACTTCGTTCGACAGCTTCTCCAGCGTCTCGGCATTGTCCAGCACCTTGGAGGAGATGGCAATCAGACTGCCTGCCATCTCACGCAGCGCCGCACGGGTACGGAACATAGCCTTGGCAATGGTCCCAGTCTCGTCTTTATTCTTAGTCAGATATTCATATTGGTTATCATACTTGAGGTCCAGCTCTGCCGTGCGGTTCACCAGCTCCGTGAGCTTGATGATCGGCGAAGAGATCCGGGTAGCCACTGTAGTGCCGATCAGCAGGGTGAGCAACAGGCTTCCCAGGCCGAGCAGCATAATGAAGTTCGTCATCTCACTCACCGGCTGCAGCACCTCGTCCACATCTCCGGTCAGCACCAGCGTCCACTTCGTCTCCGGGAGCACGGTGAAGGCGGCTTTTTTCTTGGCCCCATTGAAAGTGTATTCCACCTTGCCATCCGGTACCGTCTCCCCCGCCTTCACCCGCTCTACCACCGCCTGGATCGATTCGTTCTCTACCAGTGAACCGATCTTCTTCGCATCGGGATGGTACAGCGTATTCCCCGTTTCATCGACCAGGTAGGCGTAAGAGGATGGCGCGTTAGTTACTTTGGTATCAGCCAGATAGGTGACCAGACTGTCCGCCCTGACCGCTGAAGCGACGAACCCGATCATCTGCTCCCCGCTCTTCACCGGATGGACAAATGCCAGAATATACGCCCCTGTTGACTTGGATTTCAACGTCTCGCTGATTACAGGCGCACCTGTCTTCAGGACATTCTTCGTATAATTTCTATCGCTGAAGTTTGAGCCGATCAGCTTGGTATCACTGTCCGCTACCGCCGTTCCCTTCAGATCCACCACAAACATATGCTCCAGGTTGCCTGCATCCTTCACCAGACCCTGAAGCTTCGCATTCACCTGATTCTGGAGGGGATTCCCGGCGCTCAATCTGTTATTTCCAGCCTGCGTCAACAGTTGCACAATCTCGCTGTCCCCGGCTACCAGCTGCATGCTCCGCTTCTCTTTATCGATCATGGCGGCAATGGTCTGCGCTTTGTTGGTATTCGCCTGTGCCATGGAAGCTTCAGTCAGATTCATGATGGTGCCTGTGGATTTGGTGTACGTAAAAATCCCCATTAATGCTGTAGAAATTAGTGTGACGACAATCATCATAACCGATAGCTTCATACGAATCTTCATGCTCTTCTACTTCCTTCCGCCCTTTTCTTATCCACTAATAAAGCGCACTTTGTTTTGAACTCGAAGCAAGGTCGTCACTGCGGTGAACATTTGGACTTTCGGGCGCTGTTGTCAACAGACTTCTCAGATTTAATCCGCTCTTCGTGGTAGAAATCCGTTGACAAAGGCGGACGCTATCGCTCCTACAGTTCCAAATTTCCCCTCCGCTTCTTTTTGCTTTTCGTTTATTTCTTGAATGCTGCTTATATAGCTTCTAAACCGCCAAAATGGTTACATTATTACAATGATTATCGGATTTTCCTCGAAAATAATGAATATTCCTTGTAGTATTTTCAGAAATAATATCGAATTTTGTCGAATGTCGGCATAAATTATACATTTTATCCCACACACTACAAAACCCGCTCTTCCCTTCTGCCGCTGACAGCGGCATGATCAGGAAAAACGGGTTCGTATACCGGAGGCTAATCTACATCGGGCTGCGGCTGTCTGCCGGGGCTGGGGCACCCGGCCGATCTGTCTGCTGATCAGCCTCCTGCCGCCGTCTCACTCTGCTGCGGATGAACATGCCGGAGCAGGCGGCCAGAATCTGCTGGAACAGCATACCGGAGATTACCGGTAATGCCACGGCTGGCGGGAAATAGCGGACGGCCAGCACTGCACCTGCACTGAGATTGCGCATGCCGGAGTTGAACTGCACGGCAACGGAGCTCTCATGATCATAGTGCAGGCGGCGTGAGACTATCGCTCCAATGACGTAGCCGAGCGCAACTGTAACGAAGGTAACCGCGATAATCAGCGCGAGCTTGCCGTCCGGATGCTTCAGATACCGGGCAATGCTGGCACCGTTGATAGAGACTACGATGAACAAGCCCACCTTGACAAACGGGGCAAGCGGCGGGCCGCAGGCCGCGCTGATCTTGCCTTTGCTGAATTGGTTCAGCAGCATTCCCGCAACAGAGGGCAGCACCACCATCCAGAGCAGACCCCGCATCATCTCACCGGCGTCCATCTGTACACTTGCGCCCATTAGAACATACAGGGTAGCCGGTACAATTAATGGCGATAACAGCGTATCGATCAGGATCAGAGCCAGCGTTAGAGCGATATTCCCGCCATGCATGGACACCCAGACTACACTGACCACCCCGGTTGGAATCGCAAAAAGCAGCACATACCCTGTAACGGTATAAGGATCTTCCGGGAAAAACAGCATCGCGGACAGCCAGCCGATCAGCGGCATCACGACATGCAGGATGACCAGCAGAATGATCAGCTTCTGCGGCTTGACCAGCACGGCAAGCAGATCCCGGAAATTGGACTTCAGACTGCCAATCAGCGTCATCCCCGCAAAGATCCATGGCACCAGCCAGGTTAACGGAAGCAGCGAAGCCTCATTCAGTACCCCGGCCACAATGGCTGCGGGTGTCAGCAGCGGCATGATGCGCTCCAGCACACGATTGGATGATACTAATCCGCGTCTTATTGCACCAAGCATGGTTCTCATCCCCCCATGTTCACTATACCACCATACGCCGCTGCACTGTCCGCCAATGCTGTCAAAGCCGGTAACAGAGCTACACTCCTTGCGGGAACAATGCGTCCAGCGCCGGACAAGGGCGCTTCTCCAGATAGTCCGACAGCGGTGCAGGCATATTGCTGTACAAGTCCTTAAGTGAAGTTCCGTTATAGATATTGCCGATAATGACCGGATGACACAGCTCGGAGATCAGAATATCGCCGTTGCCGTGCAGATGCAGCTGCTTCATGCCCTCGATGCAATGCGGGAAGTAGACACCCGGCTGCTCCTCGAAGCCCATCGCGTCCATGAACCGGTCCATACAGGTGAAGTAGAGGGTGGTATCCTCCGGCTTCCGTGCAATCAGCTCATTGACGGCATTCTTCAGCTGCTCCCGGGCGGCAATCGCCTTCCAGCCGGTATGTCCCATAATAATGCTATTCTGAATTTCATGCGTTCTTACGCCCATAGAATAGACATGCTCACTGATTTCCTGCATATGATCCTGCGTTTCATTGAACAGCAGCGTCTCCAGCACCACATTGACACGGGTTTTGGCGAACATGGTGATATTCTCCCTGATTTTGTGATAGACACTCGGATGAATGTTGTAATAACGCGAGAAGCCCTCGGCGGTGGTGAAGTTGAAAGAGATATGTATCGTTGTCAGACCTGCTTCGACCAGCTGTGCGATTCGCTCTTCATTCAGCAGGCTGCCGTTCGAGTTGAGCTGAGTCTGAATGCCCCGGGAGGTGCAATAGGCAACGATCTCCACGCAATCCTGAAACTTCAGTGTAACCTCTCCGCCCGACAGACGCACACGCTTCAGATTAGGCAGCTCCTCCAGAATGCGGATGACCTCCTTACCGTCCAGTGTCTGACCATCGTTTCTATTATAAGCGCAGCAGTAATCACAGCGGAAATTGCAGTTAGAGGTCACGCCGACTTCCAGCCCTTCCAGCTCGTAAGTCATCGGCTTATCCAGTTCCAGTGCTTTGTATTTCGTACTCATCTTCTATAGTCCTCCTTGGATGTTGGCACATTCGCAATAAAGTTAACTATAGAATTATACAGGTTAGCCCGCGAGGTTAATGTGACATTTGATCTTTGCAAAAAGACTGCCGCATGGTTATAGGCTCACCATACGGCAGTCTCATTCAGATCAATTAACCTGTTACAGCTCGACAGCTTCGCCCATCCGGTTCAGCACCGGCTGGCCGATGATCCCCAGACGCCAGACCGCAATTCCCTTCAGCCCGTAACGCTTGGCCAGGCCGATCTTGGCATTGACGGACGATTCGTTCTCACTGTAGACCGATATCCCGAGAATCAGCTTGTCCTTGCTGACCTGATCAAGCGCCAGCCGGATGCTCTCATCGACCTTATTCATCGGCTCCGGCCCGGTCTCCCCTTCATAGGCATAAGCCATGATGACCAAATCATCTGCAAGTGACCCCAGCGTCTTGTAATCATAGCCCTTGTAGGAGCTGTTCAGCGGATGCAGAATGACGGTCAGTTTGAGACTGGCGGCGCGGGCGGCTGTGGAGAGATTTTTGACAAAAGCGTTATATTGGCTCTGCACCAGCGCCTTATCCCCCGTCAGCCCAAGTCCTTCCAGATCCAGTCCGATACCCTTGAATCCCTTGCTGGAAGCAAGTTCAACAATACTGGCGATCGTCTGCTGCTGGAGCTGCGCGTCCTCCAGATTCTTGCTCAACTCCAGTGACGAGTCACTGGAATAGATCATCAGGTAGGGAGCGGTCCCTCCCGCCGCCGCATTCTGCACAATCGATTCCGGCGTAACCTCGCCTGCCGCCTCCGGCCACCAGAAATCCTTGCCGGTAGTGGTGAACTGGCCGTTCTTGTCAATCCGGGCCCAGCCAAAAGCAACCGCATCAAAGCTCGGAATCAGCGAGACCTCACTGTAAGCCTTCTGCGCGTAGAAGCCCAAGGTATACATGTCCCGCTTCGGGGAGGTGATGGATACGGTCTTGGACGCCTGATCCCAGGAGGCAGCCGCCCCGAACTGCTGGCTGAAGAATTTGAGCGGCAGCATCGTTGTTCCGCGGATATCCTGCGGCGCTGCCGCAAGCTTCACTACTGTCCCGTTCACGACTGCATCTTTGCTGCCGAGGGTCAGGACCACTACAGTTGGAGCGCTTCCGGCTGCGGCCTTCCGGGTGGCTGTGATTTTGCGGGCCTTCTGATCCCATTCCACCTGAATTCCCAGGGCTTCAGAGATGGCGCGGAAGGGCACCATCGTCGTTCCGTTCATCATCACCGGCGCCACCGGGAACGGCAACGGATAACCGTCCAGCATGATACTTACACCCGCAGGTGCAGCATGGACCGCACTCGCCGGAAGTGCCGAGAGGCTGCCGAGTGAGATGGCTGCGCATAATACTATTTTGGCCAGATGCTTCATATAAGTAAGTTCCCCATTCTCTTAGATAGATTGTGAATCTCTCAACCTTACATCCCCTACTATTCTAGCAAACTAGATAAATATAGCAAATGAAGGTATTGTAACCATTGCAGATTCACCCGTCCGGGGTTCCCTTTACACCTACATAAATACGCTTAAAAAGACACCGACCGCACGTTCAGCATCCACCTCTACGGCGACTTCGATGAACTCCCCTTCTTTCGGCTGTGCCCGCAAATCGGCTACGACCATACCGGAAGTGAACGTTCCCTGATGCTCTACACGGACCTTCATCCGGCGGCAGGTTACCAGATCCGGCTGCAAGGCAGCCATCAGGGCCAGCGGATCATGCAGCGGAGCGCTATTGATCAGATAGTTCGCCTCACGGTAAAATTTAAAATAATACGCCAGCGACTCTTCCATGAAATTAATGACCGCCTTGTTCTCCTCCCGCCCATGCCGCTTTAGCAGCTCCACATGCTCAGAAGTGATCCGCGTCTGAAGTGTCACATCCAGCCCGATCATCATTACAGGCAGCCCTGAGGTGAATACACGGTCAGCCGCATCCGGGTCGCCCCACAGATTGGCTTCGGCCACCGGCGTGACATTGCCCGGCTTAAAGACCGTGCCGCCCATAACCACCACCTTCTTCAGCTTGGAGGTCAGCTGAGGGTCCAGATCCAGGGCCAGCGACAGGTTCGTCAGCCGTCCGAGCGTCACCAGCACCAGCTCTCCTGGATGCTCATCCGCCATCCGCACAATGAACTCTGCGGCCGTCTCTTGAACCGGCACTTGCCGGGAAGGAGGCAGCTGAACGCCGCCAATGCCGTTCTCCCCGTGAACATGGGTGGAGAAGCCTGTCAGCTCGCGAACCAACGCCCGGGAAGCCCCAAGCGCTACCGGGATTTCATAGCCCGGAGCCGCAAGCTCAAGCAGCCGCAACGTATTATCCGCCGCCTGCTGCACATCAATGTTGCCGAACACTGTCGTGATCCCCTCGACCACCACACCCGGTGCCCGGAGCGCATACAATATGGCCAGTGCGTCGTCTATTCCTGTGTCACAATCGATGATGATTCTAGTTGTGCTGTTACTCATCTCTATCTCTCCACTCTCTATTTAATCTTACTCGTATATTTACTCTATCTACTCATACTTACTCTATCTGCTCATACTTATGCTATCAGCCATACTGCACTGCCCATCTTATCATGGGTCTGCGATCTGCTCAATAAGTAGCATGGCGGATGAGTATGCCGGCAAGGAGGGGCGACTTGTGTTGTATATTTGACCCGCACATCTCCGCAGCGCTCAATGTGTTCGGTCTTTCGATTACATTTGCCCCTAGCAATTCAGCCCCGCCCAATGTGTTCACTGCAACAAAAACAGCGGCTGGCTCACACGGAAGGAAGCGCCGCTGTTCTCATGTTGAAACACAATAGTGCCTATTCCAGGCAGTTTCTTTATCGCACCGGATGCCTGCCCCGCTTACCGGAACTGTCCGATGAATCTTACGGCGGCAGCGATGTCGTCCTCGGGACGGTTGCCGACTTCTCTCTCCACGGTCAGATATCCCTTATAGCCAATATCCTGAAGAGCGGAGAAATAAGCGGGGAAATCCACGCTCCCCTCTCCCGGAGGAACCTCGCGGAAGCCTGCTCCGCCTTCCCCCATAACAGCAATCCGTTCATGGTCCAGTACCCCATATACCTCATGCGGATCGACCTCGCGCAGCCTCACGCCGTCTTTGACATGAGTATGCACGATATAGTCCTGCAATGCGTACACCCCCCGGACCGGGTCATCTCCGGTCACCATGACCATATTCGCCGGGTCGAAGTTCACGGCGACTCCCTTGGTGTCCAGCGAATCCAGGAAGGACTTCAGCCGGGCGGCAGGCTCCGGCCCTGTCTCGATGGCGAAATAGCCGCCGCGCCCGGAAGCGTAGGCCGCCAGCTCATTGCACGCCGCCAGCAGAATCGCATATTCCGGAGCGCCGGGGTCCTCCGGCACAATTCCTATATGTGTCGTAACAATGTTGCAGCCCAGATCAAGCGCCAGGTCCAGCGCCTGCTTTGACTTGCTGATTTTCCAGCCATTCTCCTCCGGATTCTTAAACCCCTGGCCGCCATAATCTGCACAAAGCGCTGACAACTCAAGATTTAACTCCGCCAGGTAAGTCCTGATCGCCTTGCGGTCCTGCGCCGTCAGTCCGGCCGGGTCCATCTCGCCCTGAATCGCCCAGAGCTGAACGCCCTCTGCTCCGAGTTCCTTGGCAATCCGCAGATTACTGCGCAGATCCCTGCCGAAGCTGTCGGCGATGACACCGATTTTGTTGGATAAGCCCAATCCCATTATAGTTCACCCTTTCTCATCATTCGTTTATATGATTTTACTGCAAATTCACCCGGATCTGCACCTGCTGCGGACGATAGACTGCCAGCAGTTGCCCTTCAAGACCAGCGGCAAACATGACGGTCCGCTCACGCTCCAGAGTGAAGGCATACGCCGTTCCGTGCTTAGGGTCACGCACTTCAATATCGGCATCGCTGCCGAATTCGGACACGAAGATGTACAGACTGCCGCCCGCAAAAGCCAGCTTGCGCCCGTAAACACCCGGCAGCTCTCCCCCTTGAAGCCAGTCCAGCTCCGGCTGTACCCCGGTGCTATTTATTGCCGAGGCGTACAATGCCTGAATTGGCTCCCAGCGCTCATTTAGCTCCACGGGCAGCGGACAGTACAAGAATTTGCCCGCTCCAATGGCAACCTCCAGCACTTCCTGCGCTCCGCCACTTCCGGCGGGCCGTTCCACGGCCAGATTGCCGATTTTCTTCTGGCCAAAAGCTACCGGGAAATGCTCCCCGCCTAGCTTCAGCATCTCCTCGCGCAGGATATTGCCGTGCTCAAGCGCGCCAAGCTCCTCACGCAGACGATCCCCGGCCGGTCCCCAATGCTCATCCAGCCTCAGAGGCCCGCTCCATAGCACGGTGCTGCCCTGCCGGGCCAGCTCCAGCAGCTGTACGAAGGCTTCATCAGCAAAGTTATGCGCGCTTGGCACAATAATCAGCTTAGCCGGATGTCGCTGCAGGGCCTCCAGATGGTACTCGCCAATTCCACGCGGGTGTACATTCATGCCGAATGCCAATACCCGCACCGCCTGGGTGGTGGCCTCGAAGGCCAGCTTGCGGTTCGAGAAATCATTCGAGAACGGGTAGACCACCGCAATCTCCTCCAGCTCCCGCGACTCGAACAGCCCGGCGATCTCCGCCATGAAGCTGCCAAAATCATAAGAGACATCCGCTTCCGGCTTCTGGGTTCCATCGGCACGCAGGGCGCCGATATTGGATTCATTGGCGTTATTCATGAAGTAATTGGTGTTCCAGATCCACTGCACCGCACCTGCTCCGCCTGTCGAGAAGGAATAAGCATATTTGCGCTCCAGAATGTTGCGCAGCTCCTCTTCCGTCCGCTTGGCGATACCATCGGGACGCTGAACATGCATAATGCCGGTCTCCTGAATCAGATTCGGCTTATCCGGCGTCTTGGTGAAAATTCCGTCCCAGCCCAGGTGGTCCATCTGCCACCAGGTATGCACGGTTGTATAATCTACTGTCTCCGCATAGAAGAACGGAGAAGGCCGCTGCGAGCAGATGCCCTCATCCTGGCCTACGGTTACCAGTTGAGCCGGGTCCGACCGGCGGATCGTCCTAATCAGCGTGGAGGCCCAGCGGTTATGCATATCCATGCTGAACAGAGAATAATCCGTCCAGCGCAGCCACTTCTTCGGCTGCACCACACTCTGGAAATACGTGTCATCCGGGTCCGGTGCAAGGGCGGCTTCGAACGAAGGCAGCTGGCCGGGCGTCATATTCCAGCGCTCCTGAAGCGCAGCGAGATCATTGTTATATTTTACACGCAGCCACTCGCTCCATGCCGCCTGCTCGAAGCGGTCTCCGGCTGTGTATGGCCCCTGAAAGACGCGGCGCGGATGGAACAGCGAGGGCTCATTGATCAGATCCCAATGCACATTGGTTGTCCCCTTCTGGCGGGAGACGATGGAGGCAATGAACCGTTTCTGCGCCTCCACCGACCGCGGGTCCAGATAGGGATTCTCCCCTTCCCAAGCCTCCGGCGCGAAGGAGAAGAAGGTGAACGTTACCTCCAGCTCATGGCGCTTCGCAGTCAGCACAAAGGCATCCACCGCGCGCATCACATCCTCGGCGGCATGACCGTCCGCGAACATGACCATCCGGTAGCCGGTCCAGATCCCGGTGCGGATCAGATTGATCCCGGCACGCTTCATCTCTGCCATGTCCGACTCCCAGCGGTCCACATTCGGCAGCTGCAGGAATTTCCGCGAGACATCCGAGGTCATGTAGGTCATACCTACGATCGGCACCGGCTGGCCACCCCGGCGAAAATAATCGCGGCCCGTGCTAAGCGGTTCCCCGCTCTGCAGAAGCGCCCGGTCCATTCCCCAGAAGGCCTGCGTAAGCACGCGTCTCTCTCCGCGCGAGGATTCCGCAGTACAGCATACACGGTACAAGCCCGGCTCAAGCCGCAAAGAAACCGGCAAACGCACAAACTGCAAATCCGGCGCGGCCGCTCCAGCGTTCAGCTCAGCCAAGGCCTCCCACAGCACTTCATCAGTTCCGTCCTTGCTGATCTCCAGCCTGAACTGCCACTTAGCATCCAGCGCAGAAGTTCGTGATAACGACTGGAGTTGCAAGGTCAAGAGTGCCTGCTCTCCCGGCTCATAGGAGGCAAAGCTGCTCTTCAGCCATATTTCTGTTGCACCCTGAGCTGTATAATCCGCCAGTTCATGCAGCAGCTCCGGCCCGCCCTTGCTCCAAAAGAGCTCGTCCAGCTCCTGATTGACCAGTATCCACCGGCTCCCGGCGTAATCCCCCTTGTACAGCTCCAGCAGAACAACCGGAGCGGAGCGCTTCCGCCCGGTATGGTCCATCCCGGTCAGCAGCGGATAGATGAACATATCCATCGGGCCGCAGGCGCCCATCTCCTCGGGAATATCGCTGGTCTTGGCGGGGTGCAGCGTCAGTCCCCAGGTAGGCTTGACCGTGAACAGCTCCTCATAATTCTCCAGCAGCGGGTATTCGGAGGAAGCTTTGAAGGTAACGACCGGAGCCGGGCTGACTGCCAGCGCATCATGAATGTTCAGCAGCTGGTGGTAGGCCACCTGCGGACGCTCCACCTTCCAGCCTTCGGCTCCTGCAGACACCGGCTCGCGGAACGGAACCCCGCCGGTATGCAGCAGCCCCCCGCCGCCGAGCAGATAAGCATGGATTTCATTCCAGGCTGCCTTGGGGAAATAGGGGCCATGCAGCTGAATCAGCGCATCCCATCCGCCTGCCCGGAGGCGTTCCGCCAGGTCTGACGCATCCGACACCGTAGCCCACCGGCTTATGCCTTCAATAATGCTACGGGATGGTCTGTCACCCGAATAAGGAAATGTATCATCGTAAAATACCAGTATGTTCATATCCATCCCCGTTTCGTATGGTTTGACAGGGAGCGAAGCTCTGGCTTACGCCTGCTCCCACAGCTCACGGACGTTCTCCATCGCCAGCTTAGTCCCTGCTGTGCATTCTTCACGTCCTTCGAATTCAATGGAGATATACCCGTCGTAACCGGAGTTCTTAACGGCTGCTGTAATGGCCGCCAGCTCCAGATCGCCATGCCCGGCAACGGCTCCCATTAAATACCGCCCTGCGGCGCTGCGGAACCAGCCGCCGCCGGGATCACGGTCTCCCGGACGTATGTAGAAATCCTTGAAATGCACCATGGAAGCATACGGCGCATTCTTCAGAACTGCCGCCAGCGGGTCTTCATCGGCACAGACAAAATTGCCTACATCCAGTGTGGTGCGGAAGTTGTCCCGGTCAACGGCATCCACCAGTCCGAGCACACGGTCACTGGTCTGCAGGAAATAGCCGTGGTTCTCCACACTGGTAGTAATGCCGAAGCCCGCCGCGTAATCCGCAATCTCCCGGCAGCCTTCCGTCAGCCGGGCGAACTGCTTCCGGTAATGCCGGATGGAGGTATCCGGATGGGTGGCTGCGTCGTGGCGCAGCAGCTTCACGCCGAGCCGGGCCGCCATATCCACCTCCGTCTTCAGCCGGGCAAGCTCGGCATGAAAGCTCTCTTCGCTGTCTGTAATCAGATTGCCCCGGACGGCATAGTTGGACAGCTCAATGCCGCATGCGTCCGCTTTGCTGCGGATTTGTTCGGCAAGTCCGTCCTGCTTATGCAGATCGTAGCCGATCGGCACCAGCTCCACATGCTCCCCGCCCGCCGCTGCCGTCCATTCGATGACGTCCAGAACATCCATCTCTCCACTCTGAATCGCTTTATATAAACTGTAGGTGCTGACGCCAAGCTTCATATTTTCTCACTCCTAAAGTTTAGATAGCATACGCTTCCTGTCTCAGCTTCGCTAAACTAGCTCGGAAGCATTCGCTTGATAACGTTAAATGCGATGAATTGTGCATGCAGCAAGCTCTCGATCATTTGTGTTCATTGTAATCCTGCAGAAAATACAACTTTTTCTCCCGGCATTCCGCTCTGTTCAAAGAATGTTGCATGAAAGACAGCAATTCTCCTCCTCCAGACGTTTTAGCGTGTCAATTCCTGCAATTTATGCAATAATTGTTGCAATTTCCCCATTTACCAAGAATCCAAGTTGCAATAACTACAACATTTGGCTGGTCGGTCCGGTCAGCTCTGATCTGGTCCGCTCCGATCTGATCTGATCCGATCTGCTCCCGTCTGGTCTGGTCTGATTCGTTCCCGCTCTGATCCCGTCCCGTCCTCTCCCGCCCGCTCCCATCTAATCCCGTCCGATCCGCTTCGAGCCGGTTAAGTCCAACCCGGGCAATTCATCTTACAATCCGGCTTCAGCTATGCGGTTCCTGTGTGCATTTAAAAAACAATTTCCTTCCCAAGCTTCGCCGATTCGTAAATCCCGCACAGCATGCGCATGATCTCTACGCCGTCAGACACCGGACTCAGCGGCTCGCGGCGCTGCCGCACACATTCAATGAAATGATCAATCTCATTCTGAAAAGCGGTGTCCAGATGAAAGCCGGGATGTGTGGTCTGCGGTGTAGTGTTGAGAATCGTATTATTCTTCTCCGTGGTGAAGGACAGCACCGGATCAACCTCAACGCCGCCCTTGTCCCCATAGAGCTGAATGGTGGTCTTGTTCTCTTTGGCATGCAGGGTGAAGCTGGCGTCAAGCATCAGCGAAGCTCCGCCTTCGAAGCGGATCAGCGCATTGGCCATGTCCTCGACCGAGCTTGCGGCAGCATCATAATCAGCGGCCCGGTAAGCGGCCAGATGCTGCACATTCGACCGGTTGCCCAGCTGATAGTAAGTGTTGGCAGAGACGGATTTCACCTTGGGGCGGCCCATCAGATACCAGCACAGGTCCACGACATGAACGCCGATATCAATGACCGGTCCGCCGCCGGAACGCGACCTGTCGGCGAACCAGCCGCCCGGATTGCCGATCCGGCGGATACTGGAGGCCCGGGCGTAGTAGAAAGCCCCGAATTCACCAAGGTCATTGAACTGCTTGACGAGCTGCGCGTTGTTATCATACCGCCGCACATAGCCTACCTGCAGAATCTGCCCGGACTTGTTCACTGCCTCTTCCAGCCGGAGCGCCGATTCTACAGTAGTGGTCAGCGGCTTCTCCAGCAGCACATCAATTCCGGCTTGAACGGCAGCAACGGCGATGTCCTCATGTGTGTTGTTCCAGGTACAGATACTGACCGCATCAATGCCAGCTTGCGCGAACATCTCGTGGTAGCTGGTGTAGATTTTGGCTGCCCCATACTTGTCTGCAGCCAGTTTGGCCCGTCCCTCATTGAGATCGCATACCGCGCAGATCTCTACATGCGGGTTACTGCGGTACGCATTCAGATGAAGCTCGGAGATGGTGCCTACCCCCACGATGCCAATTTTGATCATAGTCATGTCATATCCCATCCCTTCTATAATGTAGAACCAGTCCGGCAAGCGCCGAAGCTGCGGAGACTACCTCCTGCACAGACACCCACTCGTTCTCCGTATGTGCCTGGCTGATATTCCCGGGTCCAAAAACTACCGACGGCACGTTGACACGGGCCAGCTTGCTGGCATCCGTCCCATAAGCGGCCCCTTGCTCAAGGCGGCCTTCAGCATAAACGGCAACCGCCGCGCCCAGCTGGCGCACCAGCGGATGGCTGCCGGAGATGTCCAGAGCATAGTCGATAATGAACGGCTCCTGTACGGTAAGCTGTAACTCCGGAATCTGCCGCTCCAGCTCCCGCAGCTTCTCCTTGAAGCCCAGCCAGACCTCCAGCGGCTCCTCGCCCGGAACCGTCCGCCGGTCGATAGTGATCCGGCAGCTGCCCGGTATGGTATTGGGCGCAGCACCGCCGGTTATCTCACTGATGCAATGCGTCGGCGCTCCAGTAAGCGGATGTTCCTGCAGCGCATAGGCGGGTGCAATCTTTTCCTTCAGATAACGGATTACTTCGGCCATCTGTTCAATCGCATTGATGCCTGTATCCGGCTCGGAGCTATGGCCCGGTTTGCCGAGCACATCAATGTAGAACCGGACACAGCCTTTATGGGCCGTTACCCGGTGCAGGCCAGTCGGTTCCCCGACAACAGCTCCGCAATAACTCAGCTCACCAGCGCGGATTGCGGCTGCGAGCCTGCTGACTCCGGTATACCGGTATTCCTCATCCACGACTGCCGCGAGATGCACGCCTACCGGAAGCGGCAGGCCGCTGCGCTTCAGCGCGGCCATGGCAACCAGCATCGCGGCCAGCGAGCCTTTGGTATCGCAGGCACCACGCCCGTACAGCCTGCCGTCAATTACAGCGGCGGCGTAAGGATCAATCGTCATCTCCGTGGCCTGTACCGTATCCATATGCGCCTCCAGCAGCAGCGCAGAACCTGAAAGCCCGCCGGGAAGCATCCCAATAATGTTGCTGCGGCCAGGCTGGACAGGCTGCTCCAGGAACGGAATTCCTTGCCCTGTCAGATAACGCTTCACATATTCTGCGACACCCGTCTCTCCGCAGCCGCCTTCAAAGGCCGGATTGACGCTAGGAATGGCTACCAGTTCCTGCAGCACCCGGGTGACTTCAGCCGCTTCAATCTTCACCTGTCCCATAGATAGGCCAGCCTCCTTTTTACATGCCGGTCGTTGCTGCCATCTTTCATATCAGTCGTTCCGCCAGTCGTTCAGCCAGCTGTCCCGTCATCACGTAGTGCAGCCCCGGGCGTCCACCGCAATCCATTCTGACCACCGGCCGTTACGGACACCCGCTACACGGTTATGGAGATTCGGAATGACGCAGGAATGGTTGGGAATAATCTCAATCCGGTCCCCAAGCTGAAACGGCTCCAAGAGCGGGTCATATTGCAGGAAGCCATGCTCTTCGTTCAGAGCAGCCAGCTTGACCTCCGGATGCCCGGCAATGATCCCGAAGCCGTCACGCCCGTGGGCCTTGTCGCTGGTCAGGCTCTTGGTACCGGCATCGATAGTCGCCCGCCCCGGCAGGGGGATACTGACTACAGTAGCAATCACGCGCAGCGCGCAATCTTCTTCGGAAGCAAGCCCCATTCCCACACCGGATGCATCCCAGAACACATAGTTCCCTGCACGCACCTCTGTCACACCACCCAGCTCCCGGCACATGAGGGCAGCGGGCGAAGACCCCGTGCTGATGATGTCCACCGGCAGCCCGGCCTCCCGGAACAGCGCTGCAGTATCCATCATCAGGGTTGCTTCCTCACGGGCGGCTTCGATGAATGCCGCCTCGCCTGTATTCCGGTATATCGTCCCGAAATACCCCATCAGCCCGGAGACGCGGATACCCGGCAGACTCTGGACCGTTAAGGCAAACCGCAGGGCGTCTTCGCCTGCCTGCCGGCCTCCCCGGTGCAGCCCGCCGTCGATCTCGACCAGCACCCGGACCGGCTTCCCGGTACGCATGCCGACTTCCGACAGGCCGGAAGCTCCGGTGATACTGTCAACAGCAGTGATCATCCTGCACTTCATATGCAGCGCCGCGAACCGGTCCAGCTTATCTGCACCGATTAACGGATAAGCGATCAGAATTGATTCCACACCTGCGGCGGCAAACACCTCAGCTTCCGACAGCTTGGCAGTAGTGATTCCAATGGCACCTGCCGTAAGCTGCATCCGGGCGATAGCTGCCGATTTATGCGATTTGATATGCGGACGATGCTGAATACCGCAAGCCTTGAGCCGCTTCGCCATCCCGACAATATTGCGCTGCAGGATATCCATGTCAATAATTACAACAGGGGTCGGCAAGTTCCCGTAGAGGCTCATGCTTCGGTTACCTCTACAATCAGCTCGATTTCCACAGGGGTATCAAAGGGCAGCTCATTGGCCGATATGGCCGAACGGGCATGTCTGCCTTTGTCGCCCAGCACCTCTACCAGCAGATCGGACGCACCATTGATGACATAAGGCTGTTCCGTGAAGCCCGGTGCTGAATTGACAAAAGCCAGCATCTTCACCACCTGCTTGATCCGGTCCAGCTCCCCCAGGTGCTCCTTGAGCACAGCCAGGAGATTGACCGCCACCTGACGGGCGGCGGCATACCCCTGCTCCACGGTCAGGTCTGAGCCTACCTTTCCCGTCAGCATCAGTGTTCCGTTAATCCGGCAGTCATTGCCTGAGGTGTATACAAGATTGCCTGCCTGAGTGGCAGGCACATAGGTCGCTACTGCCGGAGGCACTTTTCCCAATACAATTCCCTTCTCCTGCAGCAGCTGCTCTACCTTCCCCATGCTACTCTCTCCTTTGTGCTCCAAGATTGTGGCTGATCCCTTGTCCGCTTCCTGCGGCAGAGTGAAGCCCCCGGGACTTAATCACCGTTCGATGCCGTCAGCGTAGACCGAGGTACCGCGCTGGCTGCGGGCCCATTCCGCCACCCGGGCCGGATCGCCTTCCCACAGGCGCTCCCGGCCCCACTGATTGGCTTCAGGCTTACCCTCACATTCCACACGGATAACAGGGAACAGCCTGGAGGGCGCTTCAGCCGGCAGCCCTTTAATGAATAATTCCTCAGCGCGCTGCTCGAACTCCAGCGTCTGTCCTGTCGTCAGCAGGGTTACAGACTTCACCTTACTGGTCAGATCCGCCAGTCTCATCTCAGGCCGTCCATCCCAGAAGCGGATGATTAGATACAGGTAATTGCCGCGTGTGGTTTGCCGTCCCCTGGTAATAAATTCAGTAATGGAGCCGCCGTCAGAGCCGTAGATGGCCTCCCCGTGCACTTCCAGCCAGCGGCCGATCGCCAGCGCCCGCTCTACGAATTCCGGCGGCAGCTCTCCCTCTGCTGTCGGACCGCAGTTCAGCAGCAGATTCCCGCCGTGGGCCCCGCCCTTCTCCGCACATTCGCAGAGCATATCCAGCAGGTAATCAGCCGGACGCCAGCGCTCGCCGAATACATGGCTCCAGAGCCGCCAGGTGGTCACCTGGCAGGATTCCCACAGGCGCCGGCGGTCGGCAACGATCAGATGCTCCGGGGTTCCGAAGTCACCCAGTGTATCAGAGTCGCCCGCGCCGACACCGCCGTCTGCGCGGTATTCATCATGCGTACTGGAGTAGCCCAGCCGGTTGTTGACCAGAATGCCCGGCTGCAGCCTGCGCATTTCCTTCAGCAGCTCCACACTCTGCAGCTCATCGGCATTTCTCGGCCACACGCCGTCGAAGAAGAAGTGATCGATCTGCCCGTAATTGGTGAGCAGCTCCTTGACCTGGTTGTGCAGGTAATTCCGCACCTTCTCCCAGCCCTCCGGATCTTTGGCCGGACCGTCGAAATAGGCTGGCAGCCGCCAGTCAATCCAAGAGTAGTAGAGCCCGATCCGCAGCCCGGCCTTGCGGAAGGCATCCACATATTCGCGGACGAAGTCGCGCTGCGGAGCCAGCTTCGCGCTGGAGTAATCTGTATAGGCGCTGTCCCACATGCAATAGCCGTCGTGATGCCTGGTCGTGAAGCAGGCATACTTGAAGCCGGCCTTCACGGCAGTCGCTGCCCACAGCTCGGGATCGAAATGCTGCGGATTCCACGCAGCGGCCTGCTCGGCATATTCCCGCTGGTCCAGATGCTCACGGAACAGAATCTGCTCCCCCCGGCCATACTGTGCATAAGGGCCCCAGTGAATGAACATGCCGTAACGGCTTTCGGTGAACCATTTCCAGTGATCCGGTACGGTGAATTCTAGCGTGGTCATGTGTGTCCTCCTGCTGATTTTTGTATTGTAGGCATGTTATATCTGCAGCTGCCCGAATTTCAGGCAGCTACAGGTGGAAGTAGGAAGTTGTCTCTATTTCGCTGCAGCCGACTTGTACGTATCGTAAGCCTCCTGATTAATTTCCAGGTATCGGCTCAGGTTCATGCTGTCCAGCGTGGTCAGATATTGATCCCAGCCGGTGTTGATGTCGGCATCGCCGATAATGAAGCGGGCCATCATTTCGTTGGTGTAATCATAGATTGTTTTGGAGAGATCGGCGATTTCGGAAGACTGGTCCACCGTGAAATTGACCGGCGGCAGCACTGTTTCGACATCGACGCGGTACGGTTCATATTTCTCCTTGGTCTCGTTATAGAGAATGCTGTCCAGCGGGTTATCCGGATTGGCTACCAGGCCGAGGCGCAGCGAGTTCGGACGGTAGGCGATTCCTGTCTGCGACCATTGCTTATTCTGGGTAACCCCGAATTTGGACATATCCATATAGACAGCGGGCTTGCCGTTCAGGCCGATCTCATCAGCCTTTGCCCATCTCCAGTCCACATCCGGTTCACCGATTGTGGAACGAAGCGTAATTTCCCGGTCATACAGGGCATCCGCGAAGCGGAAGGCGGCTTCAGGATTCTTCGCTTTGTTAGTAATAACGAATTGTCCGGGTGCCACCTGATACGGATCATACTGTGTAAGCTGCACCCCGTCCGGACCTTTAAGCGGAGCTACCGCCACATACTCAAGCCATCTGCCGCTGGAGCCGTTCAGCTGGGTCATTGCACTCATATTCGGACCGGAGGCAGCTCCCAGGATCGGCACATCCGGATTCTCCCCCAATTGCACAAGCTGGGCGGCATCCCGTGTCAAGGCTTGCGGGTCCATCAGACCTTCGCTATACAGGCGGTTAAGGTATTTCAGGCCTTCCTTCCATCCATCCTTATTGAACGGCACATCTACCTTGCCTTCGTCATTCACATAGATGCGGGTGAACGGCGCATAGGTGAAGGAGTTCATCAGGAAGTTCTCGACGCTGGTAGTGAGCGTTGACGTCTGATTCACCTGCGGTGCACCGGAGAACGGAATTTCATCGGCGATGCCGTTGCCGTTAGGGTCCTGGGTTTTGAAGGCCTTCAGTACCTCATAGAATTCCTCTGTCGTTGTCGGCATGTCCAGCTTCAGCTTCTCCAGCCATGGCTCATAGATCCAGAGCTTCTGGCGCATCGAACAGTGGTAGCATTCATTCGGTGCAGGAAGCGCGTAGATGTTGCCGTCTGCCGAGGTAATAGTAGACTCTACGAGCGGGCTTTCCTCGAACATTTTCTTCGTATTCACGCCATATTTCTCAATGTAATCGTTCAGCGGCAGCAGCACACCCTGCTGTCCATACAGAGCCTGCTGCTCAGGCGTCACGTTCATGGTCATAATGACATCCGGCAGATCACCGCTGGCCAGCGCCAGGTTAAGCTTCTCGGCAACCGTACTGGTCGGGACAATCTCCCACTCTACATGGATATTCGTCAGCTCTTCGAAATATTTGGTGAACTCATTCGTATCGAAATCCTCGACGGCCGGGTTGGCTCCGGTCATGACGCGGAGCGTAATCTTCTCATCCACAATCGGGAACTGTCCTGCCTCTGTAACCGCCTGCCCTGCAGCCCCATTCCCTGAAGCAGCCCCAGTGCTGCTGTTATTACTGCTGCTGCATGCGCTGAGAATACTGCCCAGCATGCTCACTCCAACGAGTAGTGTTACGACCGCCTTAAATTTCATCAATATAGCCCCCCTTTAATTATCCTTTGAGTGAACCTACCATAACGCCCTTCACCAGATATTTCTGCACGAAGGGATAGAAGACCAGCAGCGGAAAAGAAGAGATCACAATCAGCGAATACTTGAGCAGTGTCTTCATCGCCTCGCGTTTGGCCGCATCCTGCGGATCGCCCGACAGCATCCCGACATCCACATCATTTTTGACCAGGATATCCTTAAGCACCAGCTGGAGCGGGTAATGATCCTGACTTTTCAGATACAGCATGGCATTGAAGTACTGGTTCCAGTTCGCAGCGGCGTAGTAGAGCGTGATGACCGCGAGAATCGGACCCGACAGCCGGATAACCACCTTCCAGACAAACTGGAAATCATTGCAGCCGTCCAGCTGTGCCGCCTCCAGCAGCTCGTGCGGGATCGACATTTGGAAGTAGGTTCTGGCGATAATGACATTCCATACGCTGAGTGCGCCGGGGATAATCATCGACCAGATCGTATCCAGCATGCCTAAATCCCGGACCAGCAGATAGCTCGGAATGAGGCCGCCTGTGAACATGGTGGTGAACATGAACAGCAGCATGAACCCGTTCTTGCCGTAGAAATCCCTGCGGGACAGCGGATAGGCCGCCAGCACGGTCATGATCACATTGACCAGCGTTCCGGTTACCGTATAGAGAATGGAATTGCCGAAGCCGACCCATACCTGCTTGTACTCAAAAACGGCCCTGTACCCGTCCAGACTCGGACGCACCGGCCACAGCCAGACTTCCCCGGACACCACCGCCTGCGAGTCACTGAACGAGGCGCTGACAATATACACGATCGGATACAGTACGGCCAGAAAGAGAAAGCCCATGAAAATGTTGTTCAGAACCGTAAACAGCTTGTCGGCTGCGGAATTATTGCGGAATATAGTGTTCATGGTCTTGCCTCCTTTACCACAAGCTGCCCTGTTTGGTTTTTTGCGCAATCTTGTTCACCGTCAGCAGCAGAATCAGATTGATAATCGACTTGAACAGTCCGATCGCCGTTGAATACGAATAGTTGGCCACCTGCGATGTCAGGCCCACCTTGTATACGTAGGTGTCAATGATCTCGGCGGCCTTCAGATTAATCGGATTCTGCAGCAGCAGCACCTTCTCAAAGCCGACATCGAGAATATGCCCGGTATTCAGAATGAGCACGATGATGGCCATCGGCATAATGCCCGGCAGATCGATATGCCACATGCGGCGGAATTTCGTTGCCCCGTCCATTACCGCCGCTTCATGCAGCGAAGGATCAATACTGGCCAGCGCTGCGATGAAGATAATACAGTTGAAGCCGACATGCTGCCACACATCCGACCAGACATAGATAGAAGAGAACATCGAAATTTCACCCATAAAGTTGATCGGGCTTACTCCGAAGAACCCGAGGATTTTGTTCACAATTCCGATCCGCGGGTCCAGCAGCTCCTTCACAATCCCGACCACTACTACAATAGAGATAAAATGCGGCGCATAGGTTACCATTTGCACGGCTTTGCGGAATCTGATATTGCGGAGATAATTCAGTCCCAGGGCCAGCAGCATCGGGATCGGGAACCCGGCAATCAGATTGTAAAAGCTGAGAATCAGCGTGTTCCTGAGAATCCGCCAGAAATCATAGGAATTGACGAACCGGCTGAAATGTTTCATGCCCACCCAGTCACTGCCCCAGATGCCCTTGACTACCGAGAAATCCTTGAAGGCAATCTGGGCACCGTACATTGGTATATATTTAAATATAATCAGATACAGAAAAGGCAGTGCCATCAGCGCATACAATTGCCAGCTTTTGATCAGCTTTTTGACGAAGGGATTCTCGCTCAATTCACTTCTCACCTCCTCTTAGGGTTGACTTGGGCACACCTGCGATCACTCCCCGGCGGGGCTTGTTCGTGTGTCTTCCGTGTACCTTCAGCATAGGCAGGGAGAGTCTGAGCGTAAATTGTAAATCGTCCGTTTCGTTGTCATTTGTTAAGAAATCTGCCTTTGCACTTGCCGTTTCCATGTGCATTTGCTTAGAATTCAGCTTATTTTTTCTATTATATGGATTAATTACTAGATGTAGCGCTATTTCAAAGTTAATTTATATCACACTTAAGGTGACTTTCCAGCAGTAGAATTCAATGCCGAAGCGCCCAATGAGTTTCAAGATAATTCTCATTTCCAGCGGGTAACAGCGGCCCGCTCTTGTTCAGCACCCGGATTTCCTGATATCAAAAAAGGCCAGGAGCTTATCCCGGCCTTCCTATGCATGTAAGCAGTATCCATTATCCGGTTGCGGATTGCCGGAATGCGGTGGCACTGAGCCCGCTGTCCCGCTTAAAGGCCCGGCAGAAGGTATTCGTGGAATGATAACCGACCTGCTCGGCGATATCCCGTATGGGCAGACCCGTGTTCGCCAGCAGCGCTCTGGCTTCGTTCATCCGCAGATTCTCCAGATATTCCGAGAAGTTCGTGCCTGTCTGCTCTTTGAAGAATTGCGACATGTACCCTTTGGAGATATTCATATGGTCCGCTACGGCATCCAGGCTGAGATTGGCCTGCCCGTACTGCTCTTGAATATAGAGAAGAATAGAGTCAAGCAGCCTGACATTGCGGCTCTTCTTGCGCTGGTCGGCTTCTTCGCTCATGGCAAGAAAAATAGCGGCTGCACTCTTATAGACCTCGCGCAGATTCTCGGTGGCATTCAGCTGCTGAAGCAGGCTGCTTACCTGCTGAGGGTATTGCAGCATGAGCTGCTCCTGCAGCTTCACCAGACAGCTGATCATCTCACAGCAGAAGAGCTGCTGCATCGCCAGCGGCAAATGCCGTTCCTGGAAGTTCTCACGGAACAGGGAATCCAGCAGCCGGCGGAGCTCCGCAGTTTCACCCGCCTTCGTATAATTGCTGAGGCGGTTCTCCACCTCACCGGGGAAATAGAACAGGCTGTTCTCGCTCGGCAGGTCATAGAACCAGGCTGTCTGCACCATTTCCTCACAGGTAATAGACGACAGGGACTGGCGCGCCTCCTCATAGGAGCCGGACACATCCAGCAGTGAAGCGCGGAAGCCGCCGATGGCGAAGTACAACCCCAGCATCAGGCGCTTTCCAATCTCCGCAGCGGTACCCTGGATAATCCCTTCGATCGTCCGGCGGAACTGGATGCTGTCCCCGGCGGTATCCACGAACAGGATGGCAATCTTGTCTTCGGCGATATCATGCACGTAGAAGCTTCCGCCCATGGTCAGCCGGAGCGCCTCTTTGATCAGCACCCGCTCCACGTCCAGCTTGCGCAGTGCATCTGCGCTCATGCCCCGGGCCTCCCCGCGGAAATGAAGAATACCGACAGCATAGGATTCACCCGTGATCTCCATATGCTGGTGCCGCAGCAGCGTATGGACCTCATTCAGGTTCAGGAATTCCCCTTTGAGCAGCCGTTCATAGAAGCTCTCCAGCAGCAGGGGGGCCTGCCGCTCAATTTCACCCTGCAGGGCGGCGTTGTTATCAATCAGAGCAGACAGCGAATTCTGAATGAAGCCGTACATCTCCTTCGGTCTCCGGGCCTGCTTGCCGCCGGGGCGTTCTGTTAGCGTCGAGAGGATGCGGACCAGCGGCTTGCCGCTGCGGGTGGCGAACAGATACGCGAGGAACACGCCGACCAGCAGAAACGCCAGAACGACGATAATGGTTATTTTTTTGATCGACAGAACTTTGCCCAGAACCACATGAGGCGGCTGAGCCACCACGTAGGACCATTTATTATAAGAGGATTTGGTATAAGTCACCATCATATCGTTCGTCTTGCCCGAAGCCTCAATAATCCCGGAATCAGCCGGATACGCCGCAGGGTCCAGATCAGGAATCGTTCCATCCCCGGACAAGGCGCTGACTACGCGGCCTTCATTGTCGATAATCGAGACCCAGCCGCCATCGGAGACATCAACCCCTGAGAGCAGCGACTTCAGCTTGCGGTTATCCACCAGAATGACCAGCGCCCCCTGAATGGAGCCCGGATAACCAAGCGACTGCACGTAAGTGAGCATGTCATAGTTCTTGCCCTGATATTGAGCCGAGCCTGAAGCCATCACCTCACGGTTGCGGTATGTACTGAACAGGTCACTCCGCCAGGTCTCGTAGTCGGTTCCTGCGCTGGAGAGTACGTAATTGTAGAAAGCGGGAAGCTCGTAAGTGGAATTGGAAGATAAGGCCAAATTGCTGTTCTTAAAAATCAGATAGTAATCCAGCACGAAATTGTTCGAGGTATTATAGCTGTAGAGATTCTTCTGGGTCTCCAGAACCTTGTAGGTTCTGGTGCTGCTGAACGGGTCGCTGACGCGGGCAAAGCTCTGCACCATCGGATCGTTGAGCAGCTGCAGGGCAATCGTGTTAATCTCGGATAACCGGATATCCATCGTCTCCTTGACCTGCTCCAGGAGCTGCATATTGCTTCCGGTCACTTCATCTTTGACGACATCGTAGGTCAGCTTATAAAAGAGCCCTCCAAGACACAACGCAAAAACCATGAAAGAGATATAGGGTATCATCAAACGCATGAACAGATGCTGCTGTTCCGGCCACTTCGTCAACCGCATGGCTGCTGCCCCTCCTTTTCAGTCCTGCTGATGTAAGGATACATCACTCTGTATGGAATTCCTGTCGAAAAAAAAGACAAACCCGATTAATATGTCGTTTATTATAACATTATGCTTCAAATTTAGGTATTACACTTTTTGTATTGCAGTGTGTCCCCACAACGATATCCGCAAAAAAAACGCCGTTATCCCCGAACTAATGTTCAAGAGATAACGGCGTACAGCTATGGTATGCAAGGCAATATCTATTTCACGTAAGCCGCAGCAGCCCCGGTGAACCGCTCCAGCGCTTCGGCCAGCAGGGAACGCGGGCAAGCGAGGTTGATCCGCAGATGGCCTTGGCCTTCCGTGCCGAAGACAGATCCTTCATTAAAAGCGACCTTGGCCTCACGGTACATCAGCTGCTTAAGCCCGTCCGCATCGAGTCCGAGGGATCGGCAGTCGATCCACAGCAGATAAGTGGCTTCCGGCTTCATCGGCTTCACCTGCGGCAGATGCTCCGCAAGATAGCTGATGGCATATTCCGCATTGCCGTTAATGTGCAGGATCAGCTCATCCAGCCATTCTCCGCCCTCGTTATAAGCGGCCTCTACAGCCTCCGGCGAGAAGAAGGCCGACATATGCAGGCTGAGCGTCTTAATCTTATAGTCGAACTTCCGTTTCAGCTCCGGGCTGGAGGTGACAATATATGAGGTCTGCAGCCCCGGCAGATTGAAGGTCTTGGTCGCCGCCAGTGTGGTCAGCGTAATATCTGACAGCTCTGGAGACAGGGAAGCGAACGGAATATGCTTGTGTCCGGGCATGATCATGTCGCAATGAATCTCATCCGAGATCACCGTTACCCCATAGCGCAGGCATAGCTCGCCCAGACGCAGCAATTCCTCCCGTTCCCATACTCTACCGCCCGGATTATGCGGATTACACAGCAGCAGCAGCTTCGCGCCTCCGGCCATCAGTTCTTCCAGCTGGACATAGTCCATGACATAACGGCCTGCTTCCAGCTTCAGCGGATTCACCGCCACCTTGCGGTCATTCATCTGGATGACATCATAAAAAGGATAGTAGACCGGCGATTGCAGAATCACCTGATCTCCCGGCATGCTGAACAGCTCCACAGACAGGCTGAGTGAGGTGACAATCCCCGGAGAATCCGAGATCCATTCCTCCTGAATCTCCCAGTCATGGCGTCTGCGGTACCAGCCGGTAATCGCCGCTTTGTAGGAGTCGCCCGTCACGCTATAGCCATATACTCCTGCCTGTACACGGCGAAGAATCGCTTCCTGTACCGCAGGAGGGCTCGCGAAGTCCATATCCGCTACCCACAGCGGAAGGATCTCCTTGTCTCCGAACAGCTTCTCCGATTGGTCCCATTTGTAGGAACGGGTATTGCGGCGGTCAATAATCCGGTTAAAATCGTACTTCAACTAAAATCACCCATCCTTTCTGCTTATCCGTACATTGTACCATGGGCAGAGACATCCGGCATCCTGATTCCATCCGCCAGCCTGCTTCAGCTTCCCTTGCGCAGCCGTTCCAGAGACTGGCCCAGCCGGACCTCCTCCAGCGGCTTCAGCACATAATCCACTATGTCCTGGTCGAAGGCCCACAGGGCATGCTGCTTCGTCTCGGTAACCACCACAATCTGAATTTCCGGCAGCCTTTTCTTCACAAGCTCTGCTACAACGACTCCTTGGTGGCCGGGAAGCTGAAGATCCAAAAACAGCACATCGGGCTCCAGCAGAACAATCTGGTCTACAACATTCTCGGGATAGGCTGACATGCCAATCACATTCACCTTGCCTGTATGCCGAAGCATGGATGACAGCTTATAGAGATCCTTCTGATTCACATCCAGCAAATAGGCCTTAATCACCCGGGTTCCTCCTCCTTCCATAGGGTTGAATTACGATCATAGAGCAGCTTATACATTCTATATTCAAGTGGAAACGGCTTTGCCGTCCTTGTAAAGGACGGTACCGTTTCAGCGAGAAATAGAAGGATAAATTATGGTGTGAAACATATAATTTCTTATATTTTTAAAAAAAGTGCTGTCCCCGCGTTTGCTACGAAACGTCTGAGGACAGCCATAGTCGGTATTATATCGCAGCCTCAAGTATAAGCTGCTTGTAATTGTTCTTTTAGTTGAAGGAAGCTGGCAGCAGGCTGCGCAGATCCTCCGTATTCACAATCAAATGAATGTTATTCATCGTCCGCAGGGAACCGGAGATAAGACCGGCCAGTTCGCCATGCGTATCGAGCAGTGGGCCCCCGGACATTCCGCTTGCCACCTGGGCCGAGGTTAGAATCCGGCTTCTGCCGTTAATGTCGGCTGCCGGTGTATTGACAATCCCCTCTGTGATGATCGCTGTATTCTTGAGCGGATACCCGAGGGCATACACAGCTTCACCATGTCTCAGCTTGTCCTTGCGCAGCGGAAGGTAGGCATAGGCATTGTCCTTTTGCTTCATCGCAGCAGGACTTGGCAGTTCAAGGATGGCAACATCCTTCAGCTCATCGGACTTCGTGACCTTAATGGGACTGATCACCGTTCCGTCGGCCATGATCCCTTCGATGCGCTGTGCGCCTTTGACCACATGATACGCGGTTGCCGCGGTACCGGCCGGAGACAGGATAATTCCTGTTCCGGTGGTGCTTGCGGTACCGTCGCTTTTCAGCACCCTCAGATAAAAGATGGCCTCACTCGCTATTCCATAGCTTTGTTCAGCGTTATACACCTCAGGTGTATCCGCACTGGTGGTGCCCGAATAGAAGAGTACCGCCAAGATCAATGAGAGGACCAGGCTTGCGGCAAGCAGCTTTGTTTTCATCCGCCGATCTCCTTCACATATGAATTCCTGTTATTTCACAACCGACATGATGTCTTTGTAAGCCCAGTGGGTAGCCGGAAGATCCTTGAACTGTACAGAGGTTACCGTCAGCTTCTTCGTCCCGGCAATCCGGTTGATCAGCACCACGGCCTGCGCACGGGTAATCGGTGTTCCCGGCTTGAAGGTGCCGTCAGGGAAGCCTTGCACATATCCTGCCTGCGACAGGGCATTGACATATTTCTCTGCCCAGTGGCCGCGCATATCCTTCTGCTTCGTAACGCCTGTCTGAGCTACATCAAGCTTCAGCACGGTAGTCATGATTTTGGAGAATTCGGCCCGGGTCAAGCCCTTGGTTCCGCCAAAGCCGCCATCCGGGTACCCCTCAATAATTCCCGCAGAAGCGAAGAAGCCGCTTAACGCCACATTCTCGGCATTGACATCATTGAACAGATTGCCTACATTCACTTCTTCCATGTCGAGCAGCGGCGCAAGGGACTGGATCAACTCATACCGGGTAATGGCTGCGTTAGGCATGAACAGGCCATTCGGATAGGCTGCCATATACTTGATCTCGCTGCTATTACTCTTCAGGCTGTACTTCGCGTTCTCCACCTCATACTCGATGGTAATGACTTTATCGTCTTTGTCCGTGATCGCTTTGATCGTCATAGACTTGGTAATCAGCAGCTCACCGGTGTATTTCGTGCTCTTGGTCGTCGGAATGCTGCCGTCCGTTGTGTAATAGATCGTCTGCCCCTCTGGAGCCTTCAGCTCCAGCTTGCTGTTCTTAGCGATCTTGACCGGAGCTTCACTGTCGCCAGTTACCGCTGTTGTGCCAGCGACCGCTGTGATCGACGGAGCTGCCGGTGCAGGTGTCGGGCTCGGAAGCGGAGCTGCTAGGCCACCGCCACCGCCACCGCCACCACCACCATTGCCACCGCCAGGGCCGGAACCAGTGCCGGGATTAGGCACTACAAGTGTCCAGGTCCAGCTTGCCGCCGGGCTGTATTCCTTGCCTGTTACCACCGTGATGGCTTTCACCGTCGTGGTGCTCTTAAGAGCAATCGCTCCGCTGTAAAGCATCGAGGCTTCGGTTGGCTGTGTGCCGTCCAGTGTATAGTAGATGCTTCCTCCCTGCTCGCCTGTTACCAGCTCCACCTTCACTTCAGTGGTGAAATTCTTATCTGCAGGAGTTGCAGTAGGTGCAACCGCAGCGCTCAGGTACTGAAGTGCAGCTGTATTAATAGCAATACTTCTGCTCTGTCCTCCAGCGGTTGCCTCCAGCACGGCACTGCCGCCTGATATCAGGCTGCCGGTTGTACCGTTCACTACAGCCTTGGACGGATCAGCGCTCCAGGAGAGTGCTCCGCCGCTGCTCATGTGGAATGCCGAACCCACGCGGTTAATCAGATCCTGCGGGTCCAGGATAACAGCGGCTGAAGCCAGAGTCCCTTCGTCTGTTCCGTTAAAGGCTGCAAGCACTGGATAGAAGGTGCTCTGGGCTGTCCAGACTCCGGCATCCAGGCCTGCTGGCAGATTCGCAGTGGTAAGCTCTGCACCCGGCAGCCCCATGGCACTGCTGTTATTGCCGGCCACTGCCTGACCATCCAAATTGTAATAGGCAATATTGTTCTTCAGCATTTGTCTGTTGAACAAGGAGCCGCTGATCGTGGCATTGTCCGATTTCTGTCCGGCAACCCCTCCGAAGAAGGCCTGCAGCGGTTGAATCTTGCCCTTCACTCCAGCCTTCACTTCTCCGGTGTTCAGGGAAGAAATAATCGATCCGCTCTCTGCCAGACCGGCAATCCCGCCAGCCCATGCAGTAGACATGCCCTCGGCGAGAACCGTGGCGGCAGAGTAGCTGTTCTTGATCTCTCCGGCATTCAGTCCGCTGATCCCGCCAGCGATTGCCTGAGCCGAAGCTACACGGATATCGCCATAGGCCATGGATTCAGTGATGGAGCCTTCCGCACGGTTCTCACCGGCAATTCCGCCTGCGGCCAGTGCAGATGAACCATCAATGTTGCCCTTCGATACAGCCTGGTGAATCACACCAGCGTTGCTTCCGGCAATTCCGCCAATCCGGCCTGCTCCGGCAAGCTTCACTCCTTCATTCGTGACCTTCTCCAGAGTACCCTGATTCACACCTGCTGCCCCGCCTGCGGCAGCACTGCCCGCCACGGAACCGCTGACCTTCACATTCTGGATGACTGCGCCCTTGTGGTTGATCCCGGCAGCCACCCCTGCGTTCACTGCACCGGAAAGTTCTGCTCCGGTAAAGTTCACATTCAGGAGCTGGCCGCGGTTCTCCTTAATGAATCCGGCGGTCTGCTGTCCGGAGGCTTTCAGTGAAAGTCCGTTTAGCGTATGGCCTTGACCGTTGAACACACCTGTAAAGCTGTCGAATGCCGTCCAGAAGCGTCCGGCAAGATCGATATCCGCGCCGAGCAGGATGGTTGCCAGCTCCGGCTTGTTCTCGGCCGTTCTGTTGAACAGCTTGTAATAATTCAGTCCAGTCTCGTTATAGAACATGACTGCCCCTGCAAGCTGCAGCGGAGTCTGTACTGTAATGGCCCCGTCCGTCAGGTCGTTCAGGAAGGTAGTATCATAATCGATACTCCATAGTCCTGAAGCCAGCGGATTAACAGCGGCTGTACTTACGGCTGCTGCGGCCGCGCCTGTGTTGCGGCCTACAGCATCCAGTGTGCCTGTGTAGGACGAACTAAGAATTTTACCATCGCGGAAGTTATAGCCGACCAGTGCGCCGGTAGAGACATTATTGCCTGCTACCGCAACCGTGATCTGCGGCACATTCGCGTACACACTTGTTAACGTTCCGTCATTATAACCGGCAAAGCCGCCGTTGTATGAACGGGTCGAAGACTTGACTCCGACAGTAGAAATCTTGCTCTGCAAGGCGTAAGACTTGCTGATGCTGCCGCTTCTCTCCACGGAGGCAGCGAAACCGCCGCTGCGTGTGTCGAAGCCGGTATTGCTGATGTCACCGGAAGCATAGGAATCCGTGATCGAATAATGATCTACAGACCCGGCGAATCCGCCGACATAGGAGCCTAATCTGCCGCTGACATTCAGCTTGCCTGTGGCATAAGACTTCTGAATTTGTCCGGCAAGCGTACCATTCTCACCCAGCAGTCCGGCAAAACCGCCTGCATACATCGTATTATCCTGATTGGTATCTGCGATCGTTACCGGAATATCCGTATGAGTATTCGTAATCACGACATGATCGGCCATACCGATGACCCCGCCGACGCGTGTATTCGGTACCGATTCACCCAGAGTAACCGCAGATCCCACAGTAATGGACTGGCCGGAGCCGGAGATCACCTTACTGTAATGAATCTCGCCGCCGTCTCCCCGGCCGATAAGCCCGCCAGCATTGATCACTCTGCTGTTATCTGCGTTCACACCGCTTCTGACAATGGTATCCACAATGATACCATTACTGTATCCGGCCACTCCGCCTGCACTTACGGTATTGCCGCCGGTTACCTTCAGACCGGAAGCAACCTCTGAGCTATAGATGGATGCATCCGTATTCTTGCCTGTCAAACCGCCCGCATAGAGATCTGCACGATGGTCTGTTCCAGTGACTGTGATCTGGCCATCATGAACCTTGGCAATATAGATCCCTTTATAGAGCGGATACGCCTTGCCAAAATCAAAGCCCTGGTTGATATCCGAGGCTGTGATCGTTCCGGCGATCCCGCCGACCGCAACCTCACCGCTCTTCGCCGCAGCTTGAAGCTCAGGTGACGAATCCGCGTTGTAGATGATGGAGTTATCACTCTCTCCCACAATACCTCCGGCAGTGATCACTTCACCGGCGGCCTGCAAAGAAGCCTTGAACTTGGCGTCATTGATCGCCGTCCGGGAAGCCGATCCGGCAATCCCGCCGAGCACAGCCTTCAAGCTGTCGCTGGTCGTAGCCAGCTTCACGCCTGACAATGCTGCATGTTCAACATCGAAGCTGCTGCTGTTATCCACAGAACGGACCGGCATTCCGCCGAGTCTGCCTTCCTTCGCGCCCACAACACCGCCAGCCGTACCATTAGCTGTCAGCTGCACACCGCTGCCGGAGCCGGTTACTGTAACATTACGGATGCTGTTCCCCTGATCGGATTGACCGATCATACCGCCAAGGATGGAGCCAAGCCCCCGCGCTTCCAAGGTTCCGTCTGCAAAGCTTACGGTCAGCCCTTCAGCTTGACCTGTCTGGTAATGTCCAACCAGTCCGCCAACCGTGGCTTCCACTCCTGTGGAGGAAATCCGGTATCTGGAATTCACTTCTAGGGCCAGACCTGTCACATTCCCATTCTGAACCCCGATAATTCCGCCGATAACGGCACGGTCAGCTGCGCTGCCGATGCTGCCGTCCTTATCATGAATGACATAGGTGTCCAATGTAATATCTGCTGTATTGTCGCCGATCAGACCGCCGGCGATGCCGCCTTCAGCTACTGTCTCAATCCGGCTTCCGCCGTCCAGCGTAAGCTGCAGACCGGCAACACTGCCTGAGTTCTGGCCGATGATGCCGCCGACAATACCGCCGCTGACCTTAACGCCTTCAAGCAGCTTAAGGTCCACATTCTTGACCGTACCCAGGTTCGTTCCAGCCAGTACGCCAGTGTAGCCGTTACCGGCAACCGTAAGCGGCTCAAGATTCATGTTCTGTACTGTAGCATTAGCCCCAATGATTCCGAACAACCCGGAATGGGCATATACCGGTTGCAGAGTCAGACCGTCGATCAGTTGGCTCTTTCCGTCTAACGTTCCTTCAAAAGGATTAGCTTCCTTGTCACCGATAGGTACCCATTGCTTGGATTGGATATGGATCGGATTCATCACGGTCACGGTTCTGTCCTTAAAGCTGAATTGGTCCACACCGGCAATCGTGCCGTTGACAATTCCCGCCAGACCGGCAAGCTCAGCCTCCGAGGTGATCTCGAAGCCGATCGCATCCTTATCCTTCGTGTACCAGTTGATATTGGCATTCACGTTATTGCCGTTGTCTCCGCCGCCGGTATTGGCAATACGGTTGACTTCAGGATAACGGTATGCTGCACTAAGCGAGCCGTATTTCCAGGCTCCCTCAAAGTCCCAGCCCGACAAGCCCGGGAATACCGTTCTGTCCTTCAGTGTCTCCGACAGAATCGTGGTCAGCCGGACATGCACATTCAGCCAGCGGTGATTGCCTTCTGCGAAATCAGGCAGATCGCGGTTGATATTCAGTCCTTCGTCTTTAATATAGTAAGACTTGTAAAGTAGTTCTTTACTTGCATTATCATAACGTCCGGCGAAGCCGCCGGCATAAGCGGTCTTTTTCTCGGCTACATTAACCTCTGCTGCTGAGTAGACATTGCTTATTTTACCGTTTGTAATCCGGCCAACGAAGCCGCCGGCGTAAGAATTATTTTCCGCAGCGTTAACACTTTTCGCCACATAGGAATTCTTGACCGTTCCGCCGGACAGTTCTCCGATCAGGCCGCCGACAATGGTATAGACCTTGTTCGCCGTAACCTTGGATACGGAATACGATTGCTCCACTGTACCGGCTGTATTTCTGCCGATCAGTCCGCCCAGATAGACCGAGCCGCTTGATGTTCCTTGGGCATTGCCCGTCACATCAATATCTACATAAGAGCCAATGACTGCACCGGCATTGCTGCCTGCCAAGCCGCCGGCATGTGTACCTGTACCCTCAATCGTCAGGTTCGCATTGGAATACGTGTAGTAGAGTGTTCCTGATGCCGTATTCACACCGGCCAGACCGCCGATGATGGAGGAATTGCCTCTTGCGATCACCGAGATCTTGTCGGTAATGCTGTTGTTGGCAATCAGCGTCCGGTTCTCGCCGACCATACCGCCCACAATGGCATTCGCGGAAGTAGCTGAGACCGTACCCAATGTCCGGGTATTCTGAATCGTGCTGACTGAGGTCACCGGATTCAGTACCGGATCAATACTCTGGGCCGCATTGAGGCCCACAATGCCTCCGACATATGAGGACACTGCACCGTCATTAGCCTTCAGATTCAGACCGCTGATATAAGTGCCCGTAATAATACCCGAAGCACTGCCGTGGTTATATCCGGCCACCCCGCCTGCAATAGCGCGTGGCGCGTTAAGCGTCAGACTAATCGCAGAACCTGCCAGACGGTCCAGCTTGGAGGACTCATTGTAGCCTACAATCCCGCCAATATAGGCATCTGTAGCCGCTGGTCCTGCCAGAATCAGCATATTCTCTACATTGACTACTTTGCTGTCACTGCTGATGCTGCTGTTTGTAAGGGTCCCTGCCAGACCGCCGACAGACGGCTTCGCCGCTTGGGCCTGGATGAGCATCAGGGCGCCATCTTCAGCGTTCACTTCCGGCGTTGTAACATCTGTTGTTGTAGCTGCTCCAACGATCGCGCCCGCTTTGGCATCCGCCGCTGTCAGGGTGATCATCGGATCAGCTCCCGGAACATTCAGCACTGCGGATGCAATGCCTGCACGTGCTTCAGGCGCCGATGCTCCTTCCGAATGTCCCGCGATTCCGCCCGCTTCCGCACGGACACCGCTGGCTTCAATAGACAACTGGGTCACGGTTGCGTTAACCAGTTGTCCGGCATTGAAGCCGGTATTCCCGCCAAGCTGGTTATCTGCACCACTTGCGGTGATAATTACATTCTCCGCATGATTGTACGGAGCGGCTGCGGCTGAATGGTTCTCACCGAACATACCGCCAGCTTTTACCAAAGCGCCTGTAGCCTTAATCTCAATACGATTCGTGTGCCCGTTGAACTGGGCAGCCGAGTTATGCCCTGCGCCGCCGCCGAAGCTTACCTTGTCGGCCTTCAGCTCTGTAACGATATCCTGGACATCTACAGGCACAGCTGCAGTCCCGATTACAGCCTCAGACGTCAGCTTGCCTGCTGTCCCGCCGATTGTATACCCGCTGGTTCCGGCTTCATTCAGGAAGCTGATCCGTGCAGCCTTACCGCCGGTCAGCGTCAGAGCCTTGGTATTCACGCCTACGAGTCCGCCAAACGTGACATTATACTGTCCGTCTGCCGCCCCCGCTACCGCAGCCTGAAGCACCAAAGTGCTGTAGCCTGCCGATTCAGCATCTCCAGCAGTAACTCCGCTTACCGTACCTTGTGCATTACCGGCAATCCCGCCGATAATGCCGCCTGCAGAAGTAACCTGCAGCGTTGCATATTTAATAGAAGAATTACTTAAGGTTCCTTCCAGATAGCCGACGATTCCGCCGACTGTGCCATCGGAAGTGATAGCCAGATGCTTGCTTTCCGTCTTGCCGGTCGCTGCCGATGCAATGGTTCCGCCAATTTCGTAACCCACGGTACCGCCGGTATAGACATCCGCAGTACCTTTAACCTTCAGTTCGCCTGTGGAAGAGGTATGGGTGATGTTCCCGCCTGCATCATAACCGGCAATCCCGCCGGTGTAGACTCCTGTACCACCGGTAACTGAGATGTCTGCACTATTCTCAAATGCCCCAGCGGTAGCATTGCTGGTAACCAGCCCGCCTGCAGCATATCCGACGAATCCGCCGGTAGCTACATTCTCTGAGCCTGTCGCTGTAATCTCTTGTGTATTCACATAAGGATGCGTCCAGGTGAAGGTGCTGCCGGTATATCCGGCAATCCCGCCTGTATATACGTTTTTGCCGCCGTTATTGGTAACCGGCGCTGTATTCACAAACGTAATGGAGGCCGCTTCGCTTGCTACCGTACCTGTTGCACCTACAAGCGCCCCGGCTGCCGAGTTCACTGCCGCTGCTGCATTCACGGTAATTGCGCCGTTATTGGTAGTCATGTTGGAGAACACGACGGTGTGGTCTACTTTACCGACAATCCCGCCTGCCGCAACCTGACTTCCGCCGGCAATGGTTACAGTAGCCGTATTAATGATTGGAGTGTCTTCATCATTTAGACGAAGCGATCCTGAGGTGTGCCCTGCAATCCCGCCTGCGGTAAGCACGGAGCTGTCCGTTCCTTGGGCAAGAATCGCTCCATGATTGACCACTTTTTTGATAATAATGCCTCTGGAATCGCCATAGCCCATAATTCCGCCAACATCGGCTGAACCATATGCTGTAACGGTTCCGTTATTGATAGAGTTTGAGATCATCCCTCCGCCCATCCCGACAATACCGCCCGCGTAGGAGTGATAAGGGGAAGCGTCCGAAGTGATATTGATCTGGTTGGTAATGTCAAACACAATGCTGCTGCCGCTCATTTTACCTACAGCAGAGCCCGCATAGACATCATAGGTTACTCCGGTAACAGAGATGGTGCCTGTTTCAAAAATCAGGCCGCCTACTGTACCGCCTACCATGTTCCCTACCAGACCCTGATAAGAACGGTTTGCTACTACATTCAACCCGTTAATCTTCTTCATTAACCCATTCTCGGTGATGAGTGTTCCCCGAAATGGATGCTCGGCTGTACCGATGGGCACCCACTGGTAAGCGGAGAGATCCAGGTTGTCGGTAATCTCCATAATTTTACCGCTCAGCCCGTTTACCTTACCTTCATTAACAAGTTTAGCTACACCTGCCAGCTCTTCAGCAGTCTTTATTTTGAAGGTATCATTCGTTGGCACGTACCACTCGGTCCTAGCCGCGCTGTCCCAAGTCTGCGGATCAGCCTTGGCCATGATGCCTCCGGCAACTGCGGCAACGGTAATAACCGCCAGTGCTATAAAATAACCTATCCATGATCTTCGCTTCAAAGCCATGTTGACACCACCTGAATAGTATTGTGACTTAAGGATTTCCCAGCAGAGTGTGCCCGCCCGCTTGCCGAGCGAACGGGCACATCCTTGTTATTGCTTGGCTGTAATGAATTGATCCAGACGGATGGCAATGGCTGCCGCCTGCTCACGCGTAAGCGGACTTGACGGGTTCACCTTGTTGCCTTCCCCGAGAATAATGCCGTTCTTAATGCTCATTGCCACTGCTTGTCTTGCCCATGCCGGAACCTTGCCCTTGTCAACGAAGCCGCTGAGGATCGAAGTGACTTCGGCCTCGCTGAGTTCACTGCCCGGATTGACCTGATTCAGCAATCTGCCGAGCATCGTCATCGCTTCCACCCGTGTCAGCGTATCCTTAGGCGCATATTTGCCGCCTTCAAGACCAGTGACAATACCGAGCTCTGTGGCAATGGAGACGCTGCGGTTATACCAGCTGCTGGCGCTGACATCACTGAAGCCTGCCGAAGCTGCCTGCTTGTTCATCAGACCTGCAACACGCAACAGAATGGTTGGATATTCTGCCCGGGTCACTTGGCCTGACGGATCGAACAGTTCCGCAGATTTCCCTAGAACGAACAGCTTGGCAGATGCCGCTGCGATGCCGTCCTTGCCCCAGCCTGAAGGCATATCCTTGAAGGCCTTCTGGTTGCGGATGAAGAAGAGGCTGCCTTCGCCGGTCAGCTGTACATTCACTGCCGTGCCGCTTGCATCCAGCTTCCACGGTACCGTTGTCCAGTTCCCGTCTTTGTCCTTAAGCACCATAGCCGTAATCTCCTTGGCCGCAAGCGGCGCAGGAATCGCGATCTTGGCTGCAAGCGCAGGCGTCCAGCTGGCCTGCGGCAGGTTCACAGTAACCGCTGCCCCTTGGCCCGCTCCCATCAGGGTGAAGCCTTGCTGATCGGCAATAGCCTTCATAGCCTGCTGGTCAGCAGTGGTATTACCGCCAATGCCGATAGTAAGTCCGGCGGTCACACCTGCAAGATTCTCAGGAGCAATGACGAGTTGTCCCATTGGAACTTCAATCACAATCTTATTCTTCGCGGTCAGCTGCTGCTGGACCACACTTTGGTCTACCCGGATACTGAATGCTTTGGCATTCGGATCGGTGGAGCTTACCGTGAGGTCACTGCCCGCAACAGCTTCTTTATCCGTAATGTGTACGATCGCTGTAAGTCCATTCCACTCTGTCTTCACGGCTTGGCCGTTGACGGTAATCTGGGCTGCTTGTTCCGGTGCTTGTTCTTCAACAACTCCCGGTACGGCACCGCCTCCTCCTCCACCACCGCCGCCACCACCGCCTGAACCGCTGCTGGTCCAGACTGATGCAGGAACACTGCCGGATGCCCTAACCAGCTTGTCCAGGGAGGTACGCTTGGCGAGTACAACGATGGCACCCGGATGGGCTGTAACGATACCATCGAGCGGAAGCAGGCTCCATGAGCTTACATTGTCATCCCTTTTCAGTTCTGCCGGATTCGACGAGAAGACCTTGTAAGCGATCTGCTGTCCGGTCATATCCCCGGCGGAAGTCACCGTAATCTTCGTATGGTTGCTGTCTCCGCTAATCGGAGACGATACGGCTTGCACTGTACCCAATTCTTTCGAATCCGGAACAGCTACAGTTGCCGCAAGCATGCCCTTGAGCGTAACACCCTCAGACACCTTGAACTCTGCCTCAATCAGGCTGGAGCCGGTGGCAAGTGCGGTAACATTACCTTTTGGCGACAAGGAGATTGCATCGCCTACGGCAACTTCATAGGTCAAGTTATCCAGATCCTTGCCGGTAATCGGCTCTTCCTTGAATTTCGGCTTGCCATTCCCGTCCTTGCCATCCGAAACCTTGAGATAAGCCTGGACTTGGGCCGCCGCTCCCGGAGTCAGCATCTCCGCTCCCTTCAGAATCAGAGCCACCGGTACTTTGAAGCCGGCATTCGTAATATCCACAACCGCTGTGTTCTGATTGCCCGCTTCGTCCTTAGCCACAATGCTGAGGGCTACGGAAGGGTCAGCCGAGTTAATCTTCACTGTTCCGTTGAAATCACCGTTTAACGAGTCCACGGTAAGCGGATCAGAAATCTCAACATCCTTGTATTTCCCGTCCGGCTGTAACTGGCTCACGGTATACACTGCGCTCAGCTTGGTTCCTGTAGTCGTAGTTCCTGCTACACGAATCTCACCATTCGCCGTCCGCTCACCCGTTACCGGCTCCGTCAGATACAGGATCGGCGCGATCGTATCTACTGTCAGATACAGCATGGTCACTGAGATATCCTTGGTCACCGTATTTCTGGCCCTGAGTTCAATCGCATACGGCCCGTCCGTCTGGAACTGGTCGAGATTCAGTATGCCTTCGCTTCCGCCGCCGGCCTTGTTCGTCAGAGCTACTGTTCCAATGGATTTGTCAGCATTGAATGCTTCCACCGTCACATTGGACTGGCCTGAAGAGAGCGTCAGCTTCTGCTTCGTTTCATTCGTTAACAGGTTCACGTAGTTCCCGGAGGAGGCATCTACCGTCCCCGATGAACTCAACACCTTCAGATCCGGCAGATTCGGAACCGGCAGCAAGGTGCTGCTGCTGTCCCGCCGCTCGGCATAATGATAGTTCTGGTGCTTGTCGGCATCTTCGGTTGGAACCGTTGCTGAAGTAACGCCGATGACGTAATTCTTCTTCACTTCCAGGCCAACGTATTTCACCTTGCTCAGATCAATCACTGAGCCTTCAAGACTGCCCTTATAGACTTCATCTGTTGTAGATACAGCCTTCCAGCCGCCAATCAGCAGACCTTCGTATTTGCCTGTGGAGGCATTCCAGTAAGGCTTAAGCTCCTGTTCGGTATACAAAAGCTCTCCAAACGGAGCATATTCGCCCAGTTTGCTTCCATCATCCAGCTTCGCATCGACCACGTAGCTGTGCTCGAAGCCGCTGTGTCCCGATTTCTTCGCTCCCGGCTTGAAGGAGAGTGAGAACAATCCGTTGCCGGCAGGCTCAACCTTGACCTCACTGACACTCTGAGGTGCAAGCGGATCGATGATCTCAAAACGCTGCGGCGAAGTCTTCGTCCCGAAGTTCGAACTGGATTTCAGCTCGGCCCGCAGGTAGTAGTTGCCTTGTCTGAGCAGCCCGCGGATATCCTCGGGATTGCCCATCAATGTTACATTGGTGACATCGATCACTTTGCTGCCGCTCGTGATTCCACCGCTGACCGAGCCGCCAGCTCCGACCGGTACATCCTTGGCGATCAGCATACCCGGATCACCTGTCTGCAGAATCTCTTGGCCATTCAGCATTTCCTTGCGGTTTGTCACCGCATCCTCAGCCAGATACAGGTTCACGGTATCGCCTTCGGCTGCGTTGGCGACTTTCCATGAGGCTGTGAACTTGTTGACATCCGCGCTGTCCTTCGCCAGGTTGACTTCACCCAGAGTAGGCAGGGTAGGAACGTTGAGCAGCTTGGTGTCAACCGCCGAGACGGCTGTCAGCTTCCAAGTGCCGCCCTTTGTGGCTTCATTCTCAGGGATAATGATATAAGCTCTGCGAATATCTACTTCATCGCTCAGTCTGGATTTATCTCCAGATTTGAAGCTTGCAGGAATATATTGTGTAAAAGCATTTGCCGTAGGGTCCGTGTTCGTGTTGTCGAATTTCACCGGATAATTCTTGCCTGATGCATCCTGCAATTTGAATTCCGGCAACTCCTTGCTGCTGTACTCCATTTCAATGATTGCATTGCCGGCCACGCCGTCCATCGGAATCTCATGGATTCTGCCGCCGTTCTTGACCGTAATGCCGCCTACGCCGACATTGATCGAGCCGTTCTCTACATATTTGACTCCCTCATCCACCTTACGGTAGATAATCTCCTGGTTCTCTTCCTCGGAAGCTACCTTGGAGGTGGCCAGCGTCTGCACGCCTGCCCCAATCACCATCAGACGCGGTCCAAGCTCAGGGTCATCCACCACCAGATGGATCATGCCTTCCGGCAACTGATCGGTAGAGGTACCGAATTCAATGCCCCCGCTCCAATAGTAGGTAATCCCTAAGGAGATGAGCAGAACACCGATGCTGCCCCAGACCTTGTCATTGTTGACGCCGAGGAACATACTCGACAGCGGCATGCCGCCGACAATCGGTACATCCTTCGGAATCTGAACCTTCGAGCTGATATAGCCTTCAAAATCAGTGCGGTTCTTCTCCAGATTCTGTCCGACGAAGATACCCGCCTTCCCGATGATGATGTCCCAGCCGCCAATATCCATCTCTGCTTCAACGCGCACGAACCATGGCGTTACCCACTGCGCTTCGAGCAGCGCTTTGGTCAGCATCGGAAGACGGTCATCTTCCTTCGCATCGGCTTTGGCGGCGAAATCCAGCTTGCCTTCCACCTTGAGGCCGGTACGCTTCACCGTCAGATCCACATCGCCGAAGAAATACGCCGGAGCAATCCCGAACCGCATGCCTACGCCTGCTTGAATCGTCAACGGGAACGGATCTTGTGCCGTGCCGCCGGCAATCGTGTCCGCCAGTTCACGTACTGCTCCCCGTATTGCTGTCAGGTAAGTGGCACCCGTAACCAGGATACCCGGCTGTGGAAGCTCTGCCCCGAAGGCAATGACATCCGGAAGAATCCGGCCGTCTTTTACTTTTTTGAGCGAGAATTCAATCTCTACACCCATCATATTCTTCAGCTGTGCCGCGAACTCCAGGCCGTATTCATTACCGATCCCCTTGCCCTGCACAGCGTGTTTGATTGTAACCTTGCCGCTAGGAGCATCCGGACCTTTTTTCTTAGACGCATCCTTCTTCTTATCCGGTCCGAACAAGCCCATCTCCTGATTGAGATCGAAGCCCAATGAGGCATCGACGCCATAGAAGCCGGCACTGTTGAAGATAACATTCTTGATCTCCGAGTTAATGATCTTCAGGGATAACGAGCCTCCGAAGGAGATCCCGTTCTCTCTCAGAATGAAATCATTGAAGGAGAAGCCAAAGCCGTCGATCGAGAAGCTTGGTGCCCCGAACAGAGACTGCTTGTTGAAATACACATCTCCGATCATGACCTGGCGCAGCGGATTCAGTCTGTCCCCCACACCGCCGATGGCCCATTTCAGACTGCCGTTCTGGCTGTCGTCTTCCGGGTTACCGTCATTGCCTTTGTCTTCCTTACTGCCTTCTTCTTCCTCTTCCTCCTCATCCTCTGGCGTCTTCACCTGGGACGGATTGTAGTTCTCATCACCAAGAGATTTCGAGAAGCCGTTGAAGAAATCCAGCGTCCATTCGCCCTTATGGAAGACGAACCCGCTACTCGCTACGCTGAGCGTTCCGTCACCCTTGATGAACAAGGTATCCAGGAAGGGAAGATCGCCTGGAAGGCTATTTCCGAAGATGTCCAGCTTGCCGCGCACAAAAGCCAGATCCTTACCTGTATATGCCACGGCATCATTAATAATTGCCGGTTCTGTCTTGGTATCCACGATGACCTGCTCTTCATCACCTGTGCCGACCTGCTTGATCATTCCGCGGACCGTAACCAGAATCTCACGGTCGAATTCCGGGTCCTCGGATTCCGCTTCTTCCTGGAAGGCTTCAAAGTCCTCTTCGGTTGCAAACAATTTGTAGGCATACAGAGGAGTCTCTTCAAGCGCTTCATCGTCCATGAATTCACTGATATCAAATTCAGGATCAACCGCCTTGCTGGCTGCTCCGAACAAAGCTTTGGTTTTCTTATATTCGGTCACAACAGAGTACAGGAACGAACCGTTCTTGAAAGGCTCGCCAGGGAACAGTGAGTTCAGCTGATCCAGCAGCTCATTCTTTACAGTGGCACCGTTCGCAAGGCCGCTGATATCTACAGCTTCCTTGTAAACCGCCATCACTCCGGCTTCACGGATTCGTGTGTCGTTATTATCGGTGACCAGGAAGGATTGCGGAGTCGTCATATCATACAGAGCCGCTACTTCCTCGTCCCCTCCGGCGTCGCCTTTGTAATCAATCTCCACCTGGTATTCCCCAAGCGGCAATTCAGGTCCGAGTCCGGCTTCCAGCACATTGCCGCCTTCGTCCACCCGGTCCCCCCCGCGGTACGTAATCCGCATCGATCCCGAGTAACCATCGTCTGTAGGCTGCATGACCACTGCATCCTGCACATTCACTTTGTAGCGGCTTCCGTCCGCCTTATCTCTGAGGTACAGATCAAAGTTAGGTGCAGTAGTCGCATTGCCTATATTGTAGGCTTCAATATTGGACAGATTCACCGTCAGATATTTCACATCAGTGCTGTACAATTCCGCCGGTGACAGTGCGTAGGAATACGTAGCTGTTGCTTCACCCACCGGCGGCAGAAGAATGAAGTTGGTACGGGTCGATTCATACTGGGCTTTGATGCCCTCATCCTTGACGCCTTCGATTTTGCCTTGCGTCTCCGGGCTTCTCGCCGAGATCATATACTCCCGGGTGACCGGCCAAGGTCTGCCTTTGGCTTGAACGCGGAAGGTCGCGGTAATCGCGTCACCCGGCTTGTACTTCGGCTCAATGCCCATCGCCGCTTCATCAGGTGTGGCTGACTTTTTGAACTCCAGCATTTTGCTGCGGGAATTCTCCAGGACCGGATTCCCGTTTGCATCCAGGACATCCTCTCCCTTTTCATTCTGCCTGACGAAGCTGAGGCCGCTCTCGAGCGTCATCTCTACTTCGATCTTGGAGTGTTCCATATTGTAGGCCTGCAGATTCTCTACTTCTGCTGTAACGTTGAAGACACCGTTTTTCTCATATTTCGTCGGCACTCCTCCGCCTTCAACCGGCTCGGTAGCCAGTTGCTGAACCTGATCTACATAACGGATCGAGAACACTTTATCCGGGGCTGTGAGTTCACCGAGTCCGTATACGGTCTCGAAGCTCTGGAAGCCTCCCGGTGCCAGCTTCTCCGGGTTCCAGTAGAAGGCAACGGCCGAATCCGCCGTACCGAAATCATTGGTATCTCTGGTGAAGTCGAGGTTGGGATGTACTTTATAATCCCATTTCGTATTCGCCAGACCATTCCAGTGCCCGACAATCATCTCATCCACAATATTAATATTCTGTTCGGCAAAGTTATTGAAGCCGTAGGCCACCACATTGGTTGCCTGAGGATTGGTCAAATCCAGCTTGTCGCGCATGACCCAATATGCAGGAATTTTGAAGTACCCTCTATCTTCAAAGGGAATCCCCGGATCGTCCTCCGGGTTATGGACCAGCTTCCGCTCCACTTGCAGCGGTGATTTGTAAGCTGTGCCAATCTGGAACTGCGGCCCGTCGTTTCCGCCGACCATCGTATCCAGCATAATCCGGCTGCCGACCTGGACCTGCGCCCCGCTCTTGTTATTCACTTCATAGCGGATGTTGACATTCCCGGAATTCACAGCATCCTTGCTGTCGGTGTAGAGCATCAGAATCTGCTTGATCTCTACGCCCTTCATCTTCCAGATCATCTCAAGCTGCTTGGTGCCATTTGAATTCTCCACCACTTTAGGTGCACTAGTCTCTGAATAATGGCTGGCGTCGAACTTGTATTTATTGCCGTAAATATAATCCGTTCCGTCGATCCGGAACGTCGTGAACGAAGTCTCCGGATCATCCCCCTGGAACAGCAGGTTAACATCATTATCTTTCTTGCGGATTGGTTGACCCTCTACAGTGCGAATGCCGTAGCGGCCCGTTTCGTTATCCACAGTGACCTTGATAAAGTCATTCTGGATCATGGTTGTCTTGGTACTGCTGGCCGCCTCGACGAGAGCATGGAAGCTCTCGGAGGTGGACAGAAATACCATGATTAAGGTGAGCATTACCGCTACTGTGCGTTTCAACAACTTCACCAAGTATTCCCCCTGTTCTTGTTTCAACTATTTCAGATTGCCGACAAAGAAGGTAGCAAATTCGCGGTCCCGCTCCTGGGTTCTCACCACAATGGTGTACCAGCCTGTTTTCGGGAAGGTGACCTTGAAATTACTGCTCACCAGTTCAGCATAGCTTAGCTTCTGCTTCACCAGCTTCAGCTGTCCTTCGCGGTACAGACCAGGGTAATACAGAATATCGAACGTTCCTGCCTGATTGACCTTGTCTACTCCGCCTACCTTCATCTGGTTGAAGCCGGATACCTTGAAGGTAATGGTGTTGGTATTGAACAATGCGGATTCGCCGGATGAAGCCGAGATTAAGGTGTCGTTACCGAAGACCAGCAATCCGCCATCCTTCACGACCACCACATCCTGATAGACCACCGACTTATTGCCTACCTGGTCAACTGCTGTGTACGCTACGCGCTGGCGTCCAAGCTTGCTCAGATCCAGCCCGCTGACCGATACTTTCACGTTAGCTTCAGCCGATACATTATCGGAGACGGTGAATCCGCCGAGATCCGTACGGAAGCTAAAGTCTTTCTTGTTCTGGACAATTCCGACCGTTTCCTTGTTCAGTGTCAGCTCAGGCGCTGTGTTATCAAGTCCTGCAATGGTCACCGGAAGCTTGTTCACATTGCCCAGCAGATCCGAGATGGCAATGACCGCTGAACCGCTGCTCTCAAAAGCACGCGAGTAGCTGTACGTTCCATCCGCTTTACTGATCTGGTTCGTATAGGCAGCTCCATCTGAAATAGGTCTTACGCCTGAGAACATGTGGTTAGGAGCAGCAACTGTGCCGCTAAGCGTAACCTTCACTTTACCCTTGGCATATTTCTGTCCGCCGATGGTCACAATCTGATCAGCCGGAACGGCTTTGCCTTCGGCATCTACAAAGGTATAGGTCACCTTATCCGGTACTGGCGGCGCAGAGAGAATATTTGTTACTTTCTCTTTGATAACTGTCGTATTGCCGTACACATCTACCACAGTGAATGAAGCCGTTCCATTCTCCATGAGTGTAATGCTCTTATCGGCACTGATGATGTTGAACGCTTTAGCCGAAGCATCCGCCTTCTCTACCGTAACCGTAACGCCGGTGGAGAACAGCACATTGCCGCTGTTATCCTTCAGGGTGCCGAAGGTCTGGCTTCCATTCTCGCCATACTGGTAAGAACGGACTACTTTTACCCTAGGGACTTCCTTGTTAATGTTCGCAACCGTTGCTTCAACCTTATTGACATTTCCGGCAGCATCCTTAATTTCGAATTCGAACTTGCCGTTCTCCGTGAAGGTGTAGGCCGTCTTGCCGCCATTATTCACAACCGTCACCGGTTCAGAGGTGCTCTGGAGAAGGGCAACCACATTACCGTTCGTACTCTCCATGTATGAATATTCAACGGTTCCTTCAGGAGGCGTACCGTCAATATTCTTCACGACCAGATATAGAGTATCTGTGCGGTCCGGATCACTGAGATCGGTCAGATCGAAGCTGTAGTAACCATTTTCGTAGATCTTGAATGAATTCCCGGTCCGCACTGGCACCGATGGGTTAATCTTCGATGGCATGACGCGAATACCCGGCGGAAGCGTAATCTCAATGTCAGCACCTACCTTGGCATTAACCGGGCTGTTCACGCTGAGTGAAGCAAGCGCATAGACCGGCTGTACGGTAGTAAGAGGAAGCTTGATTTCAAGCTGGGCCGGTTTGCTGATCAGACCGCCCGGCGTTCTGTACTTGACCCATACCTGAAGCTCCTCAGCCTTACTCGTCGGAACCTTAACAGCTACGAAGTTCGTATAAGGCTTCCAGTTCAGCCAGCTCACTCCGTTATCCGGTGAGACCGAATATTCATAACCGGTCTTGTCCTCCGTTTCGAGACTCAGCTTCATAATGGCTGTGTAGCCGTCCGCTGCATCACCGGACAGATAGATTAGAGATGACTTGGCATCCGACACCGGCGCATCCGGCTTGGTTGTTGCCGAGACCTTGAAGGTTCCTGCACTTGCCTTGATCGTGCTGTTGCCAGCTCCGTCAACCGCGAGTACATATAAGCGGAACTCAGAGATTTCTCCCGATTTTAGCGAGTTGTCGTCGATAGATACTGAGCCGCCTGCCGGAACATCTGCCCATTTTGTCGATGACTCTGTAGGTACTTCTGCACCTGCATCTTGTCTGACCCATTGATACTTGCTTACCAATCCTGTTTTGCTGTAGAACTCTGACACGCTAATCTTCGTCTTCTGCAGCGGTAGCGGGTAAGCAACACTATCAGGGCTGAAATACACTACCGGTGCTTCATTGTCAAAATAATAAGCCTTCGAGTAGTAGTACGTTTTGTCGCTATGCTTCACCATCAGATGAATGTATTGCGTTCCGTTCAATACTGTTTTAGCAGCAGGAATGACATAGCTGTAAGTGGCTTCACTTACAGAAGCACCAAGGCCCTTGGCTGCCAGCTTGGCATCGGGGCTGGCCTCTGGAGAAGCAGCAGGCGTCGCTGACGGCTCCGTTGCTTCGGCTGAGACAGTTGGCGTCGCTGACGGTTCAGTCGTTTCGGCTGAAGCAGCAGGTGTCGCTTCCGGCGTGGCACTGTTATCCGGTGCCGGAGTCTCTTCCGATTCAAGCGGCGTCAGCGCAGGCGCTGCCGGCCCGGAGGACAAGAACTTCATAAGGGCCACCGGCCCGATGCTCGCTGTAACTTCCGGCTCAACCGGAGGACTTGGCTCTGTAGGAGCACCAGACGCTGCCGGTTCCGATCCGTCTTGAATTAAGCTTTTCTCAGACAGGGGGGTGATGTCTGACACCTTGGAAACATCCATCGGGGCGAATTTACTATCATCAGGACGTAGGGAGCTGTCGCTGATCACAAAACCCGCATAATCCGGATGCACACCGCTGATCTCAAAGGTAACATCATGACTCTTCACGTAGTTAGGATTGGCTTCCGGTGTGAACTGTGTCGGAATCGCCGCCTCTGAACTTACAACCACCGCTCTTTCCTGCGGAGTCTTAACCGTCTCATTGCCCGCGAAATCCAGCGCCTTCAGATAGAGCCAATAGGCCCCGTCCTCATCAATATCCTCATAAGTAGACCGGGTTACAGTTGAGCCGGTGTAGGTCGTATCTGCCCACTTGCCGCTCGCCGGAGAATCCCCGTCCTTCACCCATTGATACTGCACACTTTTGACACCGCTATGCGGGTCCTTCACCAGAGCCTGTACCGTAGCGGTATCTTCACCGGCCATCGTAATGGCAGGTCCCTGGTTGTCCAGCTTCAGCACGCCTACTTCATGCTTCCAGTTGGAGTCGTCATTTTTGAAATCCGCAAGCGGCCAGACACTTACATCACCGTATTGTCCTACCGCGGCCATTGCCTGATTGTCGGCGTAGAAGGTCTTTTCTGTCTCATTGCCTGGTGCCTCTGCGAACCAAGCATCATACTGTGCCTCATGAGTATCCACATACACTTTTTTCTTCTCGTACTGCATCAATTCTCTGGCAGAATCCCAGGACATATCGGCAGTCCACGTATGCAGATACCACTCACCGCTGTTCCCTTCCTCGAAGGCTTCCGCCGGAGGGGCGAGCAGGTTCGTCTTGTTATTCACTACAGACAGCTCAATATTCTCGAATTCTCCCGGATACAGCTCATCTGACGGCTGCTTGGCGGAGAGTGCATAACGCTTGAGCGCTGCATAATGATCTCCGGCTACACCGGCGAACGGATCAGCCTTATCCTGGCTCCACCAGTAGTACACCAGACCCACGGAAGGAGAAGCTTCCGCACTCAGATTCGAAGGGCGGTAGATTCCGCGGCTCGGCCGTTCCGTACCACGGTCACCTACAGTAGGATCTAGATGCGGTACTTTAATGGAAGGATCGTTGGCATCAATCGTAACCTTACCTTTTTTGGCATATTCTTTATCAGTAGCGCCGCCAGTCTCGAACCGGTAACCGATCACTGGCTCCGTATTGTCGATGAACAGGTTCGCCCAGTCAATCTTGGAGTTGGCGAGCGAATCGTCACTGCCGAAAGGTTTAATTTCCTCTTTATGGATTCCATCGTAGTTAGCAGGCTGAATCATCAGGTTCCCTGCGTAATCCTGAATGACATCGGTATCCATCTGGATCGGCTCACTGCCGCCCTTGGCATCATTAGATATAGCCACAGCCTTGAGGAGCGGGGTTTCCACCGTTTTGCCGTCAGGCACAGTCATGCGGAAGCTCCAATTCGGTGTATTCCGGCCTGCAACATAATAGGCTTTCATTCCGTTATTGAAGAGGATGAAGGTTTTCTTCTCATCCCAGCCGGTTTTGGCAATCGCCTCTTCCGTCATCTGCAGGGTGAAATCAATGACATCTCCCGTATTGAGCGTAACCCCGGTCAGAATCTCCGGCTGAATGCCGTTCTTGGTCTTGGAATACTTCGGACGCACGGCATCGACAATGACGCGGAAGCCGCCCCGGTCGAAGTCAAACGGGTTCCCGCTTTTCCGGTCCAGCCAGGCATTGCTGCCGCTGCTCGGTACGGTGTTGAGATTAACAACCGCTTTATTCCCTGCCGCATCACTGAGCACGGCTTCTTTCAATTTATTATCCAGCGACAGATCCATCTGCGCACCGCCGGTGGTTCCTCCGGTAATTAACGGTCTCAGCGGATTATTGCCGCTGTTGTGAAAAGGAACTCCCGTATATCTGTAGGCGATTTTTTTCTGGTAGGAATCCAGATTGTTCTCGTTAAAGGATAAATTCTGCAGATATTGCTGCTGTCCGGCTGCTGGGAGTCCAGTTTCCGGATCATTAATGAACAGCTTGTGCCGCAGGAAATAATCAGAATTTGCCTTCACTACCGAAGTAGGTCTGACCGGCTCGCTGAAGTTGTAGCTGAGCGTGATGTTCTCGTCTCTTTTGACATACAGCTCTTTCTGGTTAATATTCTCGTTGAGCCGTTCTGCACCATTGCCGGTGAAGGTATAGTTATCGATGACCGGACGCTTGAGGTCCTGGAACTTGAGGTAGAATCCGCGCACACCGGCTGCTTCACCGTCGTCATCGCCTTCACCCCAGACCCTAATGGTAATAACGGAATTAGGTTTGATGATGGCCTTGGCCGACTTGTTATACCGCTGGCTGCTGCCAGTTCGTTCATTGATAATATCTTTTCCGTCGATGTTTACTGTAATGGAAGAATGACGGGTCCATAAGAACCCGGAGTGACGCCGCAGCACGGCGAACCCTGTAAGCATCTCGGCATGTCCGCTCTCCGCCATATTTTTCAAGATGGTATTATCGGCTACATTCACCTGGAATTTAACCGTTGCTTCATTATCATCGACACCGGCAAAGATATCGCCCTTGGCCCAGTCGTACTTGGCGTCTTTATCTTCCTCTGTCTGCTTAAAGCCTTGCACCTTGGTATAAAAGTTGAGAAATGTATTGTCTGCAGGATAGCTTAGATTTCCGACATGTTGTCCATTCGGAAACGTGACCTCATAATCATTCCCCGCAGCCTCTGCCAGTCCGCTAAAGGAACTGGGTATTAACGATAGCAACATACTAAGAATCAAGCTTAGCGAGGTATATCTCTTCAATCTCCTGCTCATTAACAATTGGTGCTCCCCCTTATTCATTCAATGTCCTGTCCGCCGTGCAGCAAGCTTCGCTGTAGTCTGGATTCACTCCCTATGCTTCCGCATTCTCCTTTCGCCCTGCCCTCCCGTGGACAAAACATACGAGTCGTAAACTACCTATTTTTTCATATCTGCGTTTATTCTATCAGGCAGCTCTAAACAAACTCTTAACAAATCTCGACAAAAGCTGCGTCAAACGCTCCGAAATAGGGTTAATATACTCGGAAAATGAAAAAAGTCCTGGAATTCTCGAAAAATGTCTAAAAAATAAACCGCACTGAGCTGGCTCAGTTACGGTTAATTTGGTGTGTCTTTGTTATGGATTTCGACAGTTTACTCTACCATACCAAACGACAATATATGAAAATCCATACCGACTCCTAAAACTGCTAACTTTGTAAGCATTTCATTTGAAAGTGCAAAACCCATCTGACCATAATCTGATCTCATAAAACAATTGATGCTTACTTCGTCATACTCATCTATCATTTCATTAATCGTTTTAGCGTTTGGAGTTAATTGCTGAAGTAATTGCCTAAGTACATCTTCCGGTTCACTTTCCTCAGATAGTTCTAACTCTAATTTCCATAGGTCATAAAGAGCTATCGAACTCCCTCCTATTCTGACAGGTTGCCCTTTTTTAATAGTAGAAGTCGGTAACAAGTGTAACTTGGTACTGATCCCGTCAAAATCTAAGTTATCACCACGAACGATGAACGAGAAGCTTCCTTTCACATAGCTCACCACCTGTTATCTTGCAAATTCTCCAGACGAATACCAAAGGTTTGAAAAGCTTTCTTAAGATCCTCTTCCTCGTCTTTCCCGCATTGAAAAATGAAGTTTATCAGAGCAATTGCTCACAGCTTATCTGTTCAACCTGCAGACCTCTGAAGACGGGTAATATTCTGTCCAGATACCAGCTAAAATCAGTGATGTCGGTATCATCTTTTATTATCATTTTCTTTCTTGCTATCGATAGACTAAACATGAATTGCTTCTTATTAAAAATCAGCAACTCACAGCCAACCTCAGAATCTGTCCGCATTAACTCAATTCCGATAATCTCATTTCTTGTCCGCTTTTCCTTGAACAGTTCAAAAAGACCGTCTGTATTAACAGCAACGGAAGTCCAATTGTATTCACCATCATCGCCCAATGGCAACACCATAACCTCGCCTTTGTTGTTTATGTAATCCCAACCTTCGTCTGCGAATTTCTGAAACAGATCGGCTAGGGATAGAAGAGAACAAGCTCGCTCACACAAACGTATGCTTATTGAAGCTGATACTGAGATATGGTTCTCCTCCTTTTAACTGTTCAAGCTGAAGCTGATCGCTCTTTGACTATACAGCCCCCAGATCAATCCTGAGCTGCATTTTAACATCAGTTATTTTAATTTCCCTCGTATTTCGTCAATGGTGAGCTTTTTATCATACTTCTCTTGGGGTAAGGTCTATTTTCGCAACGCGCGCAATCTCCTGGAAATCCACGTACTTGTGCCATTATTCTCTACTAGTTGTTTTGCTATCTAGTATTCTTCAGCAAGTCAACCATGTTGTGATAATGAATTTCACTCAGATGCTCGATAAAGCCCTCCATCTTATAATTCTCTCGTTCAACAATCCATAGACAAATCGCACCTACCAATCCCGATATCATGTACTCGAGACCAATTTTCATCCTTTCATCGTGGCGATAATCGCCGATTCCGGCGAAGATGAACGTTTTAAAAGCATCTTTTAAATATATAGAGAAGTTTGGGTGAATGTTTTGAGTAAGCATGGTTTTAAAGAATACCATGTTGGCATCGATATTGTCGAAAATCGTTTTTATCATTGTACCGAACATATCCTTGTCCATCTCATGGATCGAGCTCACCTCCAGGCTCAAGCAAGCATTCAAATTCGCTACGCTCTCCTGAAATAACTTGTCCATGAATTCAGGTTTATCTACATAATGCAAATAAAATGTGTTTCGATTTATCATCGCTTCGTCGGCAATGTCTTGTACAGTAATTCGTTCGTAGCCTTTGGTTTGCACTAGTCTCAAGAAGGCTTCCTTAATCGCTTTTCGCGTTTTAAGAATACGCAGATCCACCTTATCCTTGCCCAATAATAAGCCACCCCTTCATAAATAATAGTCAAATATATATAAAATGATGTTTAAATATCATGTTGACTCATATCAACCATTGAACGTTTTAATTGTAGATTTTACAATTAAAATTGTCAATTACACTCACGTGTTCATAAAAGGAGAATCAGATATGAAAACACTAGCGATCATTGGTGCAGGTAAGGGATTAGGAATGTCTATTGCGAAGAGCTTTGGAAAAAATGACTTCCAAGTGGCATTAGTCGCAAGAAACGCCGCAAAGCTGCAAGAAATGGTGAATGACTTGAAAGCGGAGGGTATTAAGGCCTCTTATTTCATAGCGGATATTTTCAGTAAAGAACAAATTGAACAGGCGATCAGTAACATTAAAGCACAGTATGGCCAGATTGATGTGCTGGAATTCAGTCCTACAGCAGGCAACTATCCTCCCACCTCTGTATTGGAGTTAACCGTAGAGAATGTAAGGGACGCATTTGAGGCCAATGTGGTCAGTGCCATCCAAGTTGTCAATGCTGTTCTCCCTGATATGCTCGCTAAGAATGAGGGTTCCATACTATTTACCACAGGATTATCTGCCATGTACCCCGTCCCAATGATGGGGAATATCGGTATTGCTCTTTCAGGGCTGCGCAATTATGTAGCTAATCTTCATACTTCATTGGCTGCTCAAGGCATTTTTGTTGGTCACCGTTCTTTAGGCTTGTTGATTAAGGAGTCGGGTACTGGCGCAATCAATGATCCGGATGTGATTGCCGACATGTGGTATCAAGCCTATATGGACAAAACCGTATGGGAGGAAGAATATCCCAAGGGTGTAACCCCCGAAACCATTGTATTTTAACATTCTGTGATGGACGCAAAAAAGCAGCTCCAGGATTAATCCCTGGTGCTGCTTTTTCACTCTATCTCTTTATTTCCCCGCCGTACTCCGGTGAATTACCGCGCTGACCCGGGTCAGAATCTCCGCCATGGAAGCCGGGTCCTTCACATCATACTCGTCAATATTCAGCCGCAGCACCGGGCAGGCGCTGAATTCGTTGATCCACTGCGAATAGCGGCCGTGCATATGCTCCCAGTAGGAGACGTCGGTCTGGATCTCCATCTCGCGTCCGCGCTCATTGATGCGGGTCAGGATCGAAGGCAGGCTGCCTTCAATATAGATCAGCACATCGGGATGCGGGAAGTATGGCGTCATCACCATGGCCTCATAGAGGCTGGTATAAGTGGCGTAATCTGTCGGGGACATGGTGCCTTGATCGGCGTGCATTTTGGCGAAAATCCCGGTGTCCTCATAGATCGAACGGTCCTGCACGAATCCGCCGCCCAGCTCGAACATTTTCTTCTGCTCCTTAAAGCGTTCCGCGAGGAAATAGATCTGCAGGTGGAAGCTCCACCGCTCGAAGTCATGGTAGAACTTCTCCAGGTACGGGTTATGGTCCACCTGCTCCAGCGAAGTCTGGAAGTTCAGGCGCTGCGCGAGTGCTGCGGTCAGCGTCGACTTGCCGACGCCTACGGTACCGGCTACCGTGATAATTGCATTGTCCGGGATGTTGTAACTGTTCATTTCATAAGCTCCTTTACTTGTTCCGCAATGGCGGCGAAGTCTTCCGGGTTCTCCACGAAATCCACCTGGTTGCCGTTGATGGTGACAATGACAGTGGACGGTTCGCGCAGGGCCAGTGAAGCCATCGCCTCGTCATAATCCTCAATTAACTGCTGCAGATAGGCAGGCGCAATAATCTCTTCGAACGTACGGGCGCGCTTGGCAATCCTGGCCAGCAGCGTATCCAGATCAGCCCGGATATAGAGAATGATATTAGGCTTCGGGAAATCATCGGTCAGAATATGATAGATCTCCCGGTATTTGTCCCGTTTCGATCCCTTCAATGTCCGTTCCCCGAAGATCAGGTTCTTATAGATATGATAATCCGAAATGACCGGCTTCCCTTGATCTATGTACTGCGTCGTAGTATCTTCTAGCTGCTTGAACCGGTTGCAGAGAAAGAACATTTCCAGCTGGAAGCTCCAGTCGTCCATATTCTGATAGAACTTGTCCAGGAACGGATTCTCATCGACAATTTCTTTAATGACCGGAAGCTCAAGTTCGGTGGCGAGCATCGTGGCGAGGGTGGTTTTACCGGCTCCAATCGGGCCTTCCACGGCTATAAAGGGTGCATGTTTCATTAACGCTAATTTCCTCCTCAAGTACGGACAATTCCAAAAAAACAGACTAAATTATTGTACCACAGGAGCGCCATCAGCAACGGTTAATTTTCAAAGAAACTTTTCGCGCCCAAGCAGCGTCTATAGTGAAGGTGCAATTATAGGGAAAGTAGAGGATCACAAGATGAAAAAAAGAAATGTACTGATGAGCATCACCATAAGTCTGACTGCAATCCTGAGCGTATGGACACCGGATACCAGCTCTGCAGCAAGTGCTGCGGCCTCCGGCATCTCTGCCTATGGACCCGATTATCTGATCAAAGACGATGGCTCTCTCTGGGTCTGGGGGAACACGAAGTCTGTTCCTACCCAGGTGCAGGGATTACGCGATGTGAAAGCTGCTTTCCCGCTGTGGAACGGCGGACTGGCGGTAACCAAAGATGGTAGCGTATCGAAATGGGAGACTGACGCTAAAGGCAGCGACATCCTGTCTCCCGAAGACATCAAGAATGTAACCGGAGTCCAAGGGATGTACCCCCGTTATTTGGCCGTCACCGGAGAGGGTAATGTCTATTCTTCAGTGGTCTCAGAGGATGGAAAAACGGCACCGCCCTTTTCCCAGGTACAGGGTCTGGATCATGTTGCAGCGATCTCTCAATACTATGAGAGTAACAAGCTTAACAACAAGTATAACAGTTGGGAGCGTTACCTGTTCCTGAAGACAGACGGGACGGTGTGGACGAGCATGGATGAATTGGCTACTGTTAAACCAGTCGCCAATCTGAAGGATGTTGTTCAGCTCGAGCAGAATTATGCACTCCGCAAGGATGGCAGCGTCTGGACCTGGCCCGTCCAGGATAGTTATGAACCTAAGACCCAGAGTGACCCTGCCCAGGTGAAGGCTGTTCCTTTTGCCGGTCTGAAAGATATTAAGTCTATTTACAACAACGGGCGCACCCGGCTAGCCATTGATGGACAATCCCGTCTATGGTTCTGGGGCTCCACCGTTACCGGATATTCGGATGGCACTACTTATCAGGATCAGCCCATTCCCGTGCTCTTCTCAGGGATTAGCAAAGTGACCGACGCCTACATTGTTGAACATTCTATTGTAGCACTGACCTCAGACAGCAAGGTCTATGCCGCTTCGATTGCTGCAGACCGCATGTCGCCGGACGCCAAGTTCACATTGCTCCTGTCAGATGTCCAGTCAATGGAGGGTGCCAGAAGACACATTATCATGCAGAAGAAGGACGGCACCCTCTGGGGCTGGGGCGTGAACAAGAATGCCGAACTCGGGTACGGCACCTATGAGTTCAGCTATAAGCAGCCGGTTCCAATGCAGAAACCGATCTCTGTCACCTTGAACGGAGAATCCGTACCCTTCACCAATGGTGTCATTACGCGGGGTGAGCAGAACTTCATTCCGCTGCGTTCGCTGTTCAGCAAGATGGGTGCAACGGTCGGATATTCCGCGGACAAGGTAGCCACCATTACCGGCACCGCTGCTGACGCACCCCAGCTCACCATCGTCATCAATACCGTAACCGGAGCCACAACCGTAAATGGTAAAAGTGTAACTCTGGCCAATAAGCCTTTTGTAGTTAACGGCTCCGCCTACCTGCCGCTGCGCTTCATCAGCGAACAGCTTGGGGCCAAGGTCGACTGGCTGCCGCAGGAGGGCCGGATTGCGATTAGTATGAAATAGAAATTCACTTACTGGGGAGAGTGACGAGATGAAGAATGAAGAAAGGTTCTCAGACCGGGTCGATTCCTATACGAAGTACCGTCCGAGTTACCCGCATGAAGCAATTGATTATCTGTACAACATTGTTGGTCTTCGTTCGGACAGCAAGATCGCAGACATCGGTTCAGGTACCGGGATCTTCTCTAAGCTGCTTCTGGACCGGGGCAGCTATGTGACAGCGGTCGAGCCGAATCAGGCTATGCGGGAAGCCGCTGAGCAAAGGTTAGCAAGCCATCCGAACTTCCAGACTGCATCCGGCTCTGCTGAATCTACCGGATTGCCCGATCAGTCCGTTGATTTCATTGTCTGCGCACAAGCATTTCACTGGTTCGATCAAGCCGCAGCGCGAGCCGAGTTCCGCAGAATTCTACAGCCGGGCGGGAGAGTCGTCCTGGTCTGGAACTCCCGTCTGACCAGCGGCACCTCCTTTCGTGAAGAGTACGATCAATTGCTTCGCACGTACGGAACCGACTACGAGACAGTTAATCATAAGAACATTTCACCGTCGATACTCCGCACTTTTTTCAACAAAGAAAGTATGCATGACACACGCTTCCGAATGAGCCAGTCATTCGATTTCGAGGGTTTAAAAGGCCGCTTGCTGTCCTCTTCCTACAGCCCTAACCCCGGACATCCAAATTACGACCCGATGATGGCAGAGCTGCGGGAGCTGTTTGACCGGAATCATCAGGACGGCAGGATTGAATTTGAGTATGAAACGGAGATATTTTGGGGAGAAGTATAGCTCGGACTTGTATTAGTTGAAAAGTTTAGACGCGAAATTGACCGCTGCATCGCCCATTGTTGCACGTTTTGCAGGATCGGCGTGCCGTTTGACCGCTGTATCACCAATTGTTGCATGTTTTGCAGGATTTGCAGCGGGCTGGCGGATTTGAGCTGCCAATTGATGCATTTTGTGCAGGATTTCCCGCGGTTTGTCGGGTCAGACCAGCCTATTGTTGCATTTTTTGCAGGATTTCAGGCAGGTGGACGGATCGGGGGCAGTAATGTTGCATTTTTTGCAGGATTTGCCCAGTTGCCCTGTTGGCACAAAAACGCCCCCTCAGCCAAAGCTGAAGGGGCGCTTCTATATCCTTAAGACAACCGTCCGCTAAAATCACTATATTCGAACTCGCGGATCACCTTGAGGCCTTCTGCTTCATTATAAGAAGCGATAGCCGGCAGGTTCACGCCGTTGAACATGTGGTTCTTCACCATGGAATAGTGCGCCATGTCGGTGAAGATCAGCTGGTCGCCGTATTTCAGCGGCTCCGGGAAGGAATAATCGCCGATGACATCCCCTGCCAGGCAGGTCATGCCGCCGAGCCGGTAGGTATGGGCGAATTCGCCCGGTTCTCCGGCACCGATGATGCCTGGGCGGTAAGGCATCGCCAGCACATCCGGCATGTGGCATTCCGCCGAAGTATCGAGAATCGCGATGTCCATGCCGTTATGCATCGTGTCCAGAACCGTAGCTACCAGATAGCCGGTATTGAGCGCAATCGCCTCGCCCGGCTCCAGATAGATCTCCACGTTGTAAGTCTGCTTCATATGCAGAATGCACTTGATCAGGGTGTCCAGATCATAGTCGGGACGGGTAATATGATGCCCGCCGCCGAAATTCAGCCACTTCATACCGTGCAGATACTGCCCGAACTTCTCTTCGACCACCTTGAGCGTACGCTCCAGCGTGTCCGAGTTCTGTTCGCACATCGTATGGAAATGCAGGCCGTCAATCCCATCCAGCTCCTCCGGCCGGAAGTTCGGCAGAGTTACGCCCATGCGGGAGTAATTGTAGCAAGGATCATAGAGCGGCACTTCAATCTCGGAATACTCCGGATTGACGCGGATGCCGCAGCTGATCTGCTTCGGTGCGTTCTGCACCCGGCCCTTGAACCGGTTCCACTGGTCGAACGAGTTGAACACCATATGATCGCTGTAGCGCAGCAGCTCATCGAACTCGCGGTCCACATAAGCCGGTGCATAGACATGGACCTCTTTGCCCATCTCCTCGAAGCCCAGGCGGGCCTCGAACAGGGAGCTGGACGTAACGCCGTGCAGGTATTTACCTACCAGCGGGTACATGGCGTGCATGGAGAAGCCTTTTTGCGCAAGCAGAATCTTGGCTCCGCTCTTCTCCTGCACATAATTCAGGGTCTCCAGATTCTTCGTCAGCAGACGCTCGTCCACGAGATAGGCAGGAGACGGCAGATTGCTGATATCAATATCGATGTCCTTGTTCTTCATGGCCATGCGCCTTAATCCAGCAGCGTCGGCGAGAAATCTTCTTGCCAAGGCAGACCGTGTTTGTTAAGGGCATCCATGAATGGATCGGGATCGAATTCTTCGATGTTGTGTACGCCCGGCTTGTTCCAGATGCCTTTGATAATCATCATTGCTCCGATCATTGCAGGAACGCCGGTAGTGTAGGAAATGGCCTGTGAGCCAACCTCTCTATAGCACTCTTCGTGATCGCAGACATTGTAGACATAATAAGTCTTAGGCTGGCCGTCTTTGGTTCCTTGAATGATGCAGCCGATATTTGTTTTACCTTTGGTTCTTGGTCCCAGCGAAGCCGGGTCAGGCAGAATAGCCTTCAGGAACTGCAACGGAATAATCTCTTTGCCTTCATAATTGATCGGCTCAATAGAAGTCATGCCGACATTCTCAAGCACCTTCAGGTGGGTCAGATAGTTCTGCGAGAAGGTCATCCAGAAGCGGATTTTTTTCACGCCAGGGATATTAACAGCCAGGGATTCCAGCTCTTCATGGTACAAAAGATAGATGTCCTTCGGACCGATCTCCGGGAGATCGTATACTTTCTTCTCGGACAGCGGCGCTGTCTCAATCCACTCGCCATTCTCGAAGTAACGCCCGTTCGCTGTGATCTCGCGGATATTAATCTCAGGATTGAAGTTGGTCGCAAACGGATAACCGTGGTCGCCCGCGTTCGCATCCACAATATCAATCGTATGGATCTCGTCAAAATAATGCTTCTGTGCATAAGCGGTAAATACACCGGTTACGCCAGGGTCAAAGCCGCTGCCGAGCAGAGCCGTAATTCCGGCCTTCTCGAAACGTTCCTTATAAGCCCACTGCCAGGAATATTCAAACTTCGCAGTATCCTGCGGTTCGTAGTTGGCTGTATCTACATAGTGCACTCCGGTAGCCAGGCAGGCATCCATGATCGTCAGATCCTGGTAAGGAAGAGCCACATTAATCACGACATCCGGCTGGAAGCTCTTGATCAGCTCAATGACTTCTTCCGTGTTGTCAGCATCCAGCTTGGCCGTAGAAATCTTAGTCGGGCCCCCGTCCAGCTTCTCCTTGAGCGCATCGCACTTTGACACCGTACGGCTGGCAATGCAGATCTCTTCGAATACATCCGGGTTCTGGCAGCATTTATGAACAACAACGCTCGCTACACCGCCAGCGCCAATAATTAACGCTTTTCCCAAATTAATAACCCCCTAATTATGCTTAAGTTATTAGTTATTAGCCTTGCTGCTCTGGAACAGGCTACATCCTATGAAAAATCAACAACGCTGATTATACAGAAACTTTCTGAATAAATCAATAAAATCCGACAAAAATTGAGTTCTTCCGTGTAAAATCCGCAGTTTTCTGCATTAATACTCTGTAATTCACTTCATTACACTGAAATCCTTCGTTTTGCTGCGATTTTGACATTCATATAATCTAACATCGCTTGCAACCTTGTCCACTTCTTAGTCCATAAGGCCAACCGGATAATTATATCACAGTGGCGGAGTTCTTCAACATTTATATTTCAAATTTAAGCGGAACATCCGGCTAAAGGTCAACATGCGGCACATTATAGTTATTTACCCGTTTTTCACTCCCGCTAACTTCCTGCGTTCAGATACCTGAGGTCTCTCCCATTCCATCCGGTTAGTATGTGTAACCCTGTCTTTCCCATACCCGTCCGGCTTCCCGGATCACAACATTCTTAGCATTGCCCGTCACTCCGGGTCCGCACCGTTGACGGCGGCTGTCCGCTGAGCTGCTTGAAGGCTTTGCTGAAATGAAATTCGTCACTGTAGCCGCAGGCATCCGCAATCTCCTTCAGCGTTAATCTGGTGTACTTCAGCAGCTTCTTCGCATGCGCATAGCGGATCTCACTTAAATACCCTTTGGGACTCTTGTGCAGGTACTGTTGAAAAAGACTGCGGACATACGAGGCTGACAACCCGTAACGCAGCGCCAGATCCTGGATCTGCAGGGGTTCACTGTAGCGCCGTTCAAGCTCATTCTTCATCTGTACAAACAGTTCATAGCCTTGTCCACGGTCAGGATGGTCAATGGCCCGGACCTGGAGCAGTTCATGCAAAAGCTGATAGAGCAGCGCCTGAGTCTGTAGCTGGCTTCCGGGACTCCCGGGAACCCAGCCGTAAGCAATCCGGCGGAAGAGTTGACCCAGCTGTCTGCCCGGCTCCCTACGGGGCTTCAGATGGAACGGCAAGGGCAGCGCATGAAGCGGCGCCACCCTCCCCTGATTGTCCGCAGACGGCGACAACGTGTACAGCGAGAGCAGAATCATTGTGATCCGCAGAGGCTCGCCGCCTCCGCTGCTCATCTTCATGGACAGTCCCGGCCGCAGATAGAACAGCATGTCCGGCGACACCGGATGCTCCTCTGTATCTGTCCGGAATACTCCCTCCCCCTCCTGAATCCAGTACAAGCTGTGTACATGTATATTCTGGCGGATATCCGTCCAGTGCGGGAAAGTGGTCTTGTCATGAATCCAGTGGATATCCATTACCAGATTCTGCGGAATCTCTTCCATGAATAGCTCCTCCGTTTCTCAGCTTGCCTGTTCATTCGGGAAGGGATATGAAGCGTTTTTGACATGCCAATTCTGTTCATTATACCATGCCACTCCCCTGTATTCATTGCTACACTTAGGACATACAGGACTGGAAACATGAAGGAGAGATGCAAGATGCCTGAATCACTGTCCACCTCTGCTCAAGCGCTGGATTACATGCCCTGGATCGGCCTGTCCGAACAGGAGCAGCTTAAGCAGGCTCTGCACCAGCAGCAGCTGGCTGCGGATTATCCCTGCAGCTTCGGGGAAGCCTGCTTCGTCTCGCCGCAAGCCATCGTATTGCCGGATAAGCTTACGCTCGGCGACCGGACTTACATTGCCGGAGGTGCCATTATCCGCAGTACGCGGCTCGTCACGGGCAGCGACTGCTCCATGAACAGCTATTGCGTGCTGTCAGGCGATATTACCATGGGGGACGGCGTGCGGATCGCTTCCCACGCAAGTCTATACGGCTTCAATCACGGCTACGCCGTGACGGATATCCCGGTCTTCCGCCAGCCGTTGACCGTCAAGGGCATTGTCATAGGAGATGATGTCTGGATCGGGGCGGGTGCCGTTATTCTTGATGGGGTGCGGATCGGTTCACACAGTATTATTGCGGCGGGTGCCATAGTGACCCGCGATGTTCCGGCGTACAGTATTGTCGGCGGCAACCCGGCCAAGCTGATCCGCAGCCGTCTGGCCGGGGATACAGTGACAGAAGACCCTAAGGAGGATGCAGCAATGGAGATGAAGGAGCAAGCTGGGGGAGACGCGGAGCATGTAGCGGATGCGCAGAGGCCATCGTCTGCTGAACATGAGACAGATACCGCTAAGCTTGAAGGAGCGGGAACAGGCAGCGGGGTACTGCCGCTTGGCGGAGCGGAGCCTGCTCCTAAGAGCCTGTATGAGCAGCTCGCGAATTTCGGCAAGCAGGTGCAGGAGCAGCTAACTCCCCTGCTGGAGTTCTATTCCGAATCCATAGAGGGAGAGAAGCTGTTCCGGGACCGGCCGGGATATAAGCGGACAGTCCGGGCTTACTGCGATGCCGTAGAGATCGCTGCGATGTTCGGCAGCTTGCCGCCCGGCTGGACTAGCGAAGAGCTGATCACTGTATTACAAGGATTCCAGGATAGCGGGACAGGGTTATTGCCCGACCCGTGGTCGCCGCCCGGACCGGATGACCAGCCCGCGTTATTATCCGATCATCTCTCGCGTTATCACCTTCTCGCTGTAGGCTACGCGCTTGAAGTGTTAGGCTCAGCGCTGCCCTATCCCGTTGCTGTTGCCGAGAATATGGATACCGCCACATTGTATCAAGAGCTGAACCAGCTTCCTTGGGAGAAGAATGCCTGGGGCGGCGGGGATTGGATCGATTGCTACGCCACCGGCCTGTACCACAACCTGAAGACCTTCGGCTCGCGCAAGCGGCCGGATGATCTTTTCGGCTGGCTGGCGACTCACTGCCGCACAGACTCCGGCCTATGGGGCCAGCCTACGGCGGAGGAAGGCTGGCTGCAGCCGGTGAACGGCTTCTACCGGCTGACCCGCGCAACTTATGCCCAGTTCGGCCTCCCGCTGCCGTACCCTGAGCGCAGCATCGATACCGTACTGGCCCACAGCCGGGACCGCCGGTTCTTCCGCACAGAAGTACTCAATGCATGTAATGTGCTGGATGTGGTCCATCCGCTCTGGCTCTGCCTGAAGCAGACCGGTTATAGGCAGGCAGAGATCCGCGCCTGGGCGGAGAACATGCTCAGCGAAGTGCTGAGATACTGGGTGCCGGATCGTGGCTTCGCCTTCCAGCTATCGCAGCAGCAGGACACCGGTCTGCAAGGCACCGAGATGTGGCTGAGTATCATCTATCTGCTGGGCGATCTGTGCGGTGTAAGTGTATCGCTCGGTTATACTCCGATGGGTGTACACCGCCCGGACCCGGCCTTCTCGTTATCCGCGCAGCACACCCCTAACTAATCCTTATTCACCAACAGAAAAGGTACTGTCCTTTTAAATAAAAAGGATACAGTACCTTTTCTGCCCTCTGCCTTTTATCCCAATTCATACCGGGTCAGACAAGCACCAGCGGCAGAAAAATATCATCAATAATCCCGGTGATCGTCTCCTCGGAGATCGGTTCATGGGTAGTAAGCAGCTCGTAGCGCAGCAGATCCGCAGGAAGTGAAATCACCCGGTCAGCAATTTTGTCAAGACTCACTTCTCCCCGTCTCTCCGCATTCTCCAGAATCGTCTTCATCACCGGATGCAGCTTGCTGCCGGCCTCAGGATGCATGAGCTGCGGCAGCTTCGCAATGAGATCATTGCCGAGATGCTCCACCATCAGCCCGTGAATGGTTTCCGCACCGATGCTCTGAAAAGGCTTAAAGACCCCCTGAAAGAACTGCAGCAGATCTGTACGCAGATCGCCTGAGTCCGGGATCGTCACCTCGGGTTTAGGCATATGCTGCTTAATTGCAGCTATCACAATCTGCGCTTTATTCGGCCAACGGCGGTAGATTGCGGTTTTATTGGTTTTGGCGCGGATCGCGATTCCCTCCATGGTCAGGCGGGCATACCCGGCTTCACCCAGCTCTTCCCAGGCAGCCAGCAGAATGGCCTGTTCCAACACCTCTCCCCGGCGGCGTCCGCCAGCGGGCTGATTGTCATGCTTCATTTCGTCCATTTCGATTCCTACTTTCGGGATATTTCCGGATACATTTACTATGGCAAAAAAACGGCAGCGAAATCTCTTGTTGCATTCTGGCTGCGTTTACTTTATCTTAATTTAATAAGGTACGGTACGTACCGTACCTTATTATGTGGAGAGGAGCAATTTATATGTCTGACCTTACAGCTAAGCCCAAGCGAGCCCGGAAGGAGAAAATTGATCCGGCAATCCTCAAGGTTGCCCTCATCCTGGTATTCGGTGCGCTCGCGCCGTTATTTGACTCCACGATGATTAATGTTGCTGTCCGGACACTCACCTCTGACCTGAAAAGCCCGGTATCTGTGATCCAATGGGTGATTACGGGCTATGTACTGACCATGGGGATGGCCATTCCTGTGTCCGGCTGGGCAGTCAACCGTTTTGGCGGCAAAAAAGTATACCTGTTCTCACTCGCCGTATTTCTCGCCGGTTCGCTCCTCTGCTCCCTGGCCTGGAACCCCGGCAGCCTGATCGGCTTCCGCCTCCTGCAGGGTGTGGGTGCGGGAATATTAATTCCGACGATGCAGACGGTACTCGTCCAGAATACCGGCGGCCGCAACATCGGACGCATGATCTCCATCATCAGCATCCCTACCCTGCTGGGTCCGATTCTGGGTCCGGTGCTGGGCGGAGTTATTCTCGGCAGCTTTGGATGGCGGTTTATTTTCTACGTCAATATTCCAATTACGCTTATTGCCGGATTGCTGGCCTGGCGGGGGATACCGGCGGATGAGCCTTCCACACGCAAGCAGTCACTTGACCTCACCGGTCTGCTGCTGCTGTCCCCGGCATTCGCTGCCCTTATCTACGGCATTGCCCAGATCAGCGCCTACGGCGGTCTGAACAGCAGCCGGGTATGGGTACCGCTGGCCATCGGCGTTGCGCTCACGGCGGCATTCATCATCTACGCGCTGCGGACGCGTATAGAACCGCTGCTCGATCTGCGCCTGTTCCAATCGCGCATCTTCTCCGCATCGAACGTCACGGTCTTCCTCGCAGGCATGGTCATGAACGGAGCCCTGCTTCTCCTGCCATTATACTATCAGCAGGTACGCGGTGAAAGTGTTATGTATACCGGGCTGATGATGATTCCCCAAGGGCTTGGAATGCTGCTTACCCGCAGCTGGATCGGCAGTCTGTCCGACCGCATCGGCTCGCGGATCATAGTCCTTCTGAGCCTGCTCGTCACGATTGCTGCGACACTGCCCTTCGCCTTCGCAGGTACGGATACCAATCTGATCCTGCTTGCAGCAGCGCTGGTTGTGCGGGGAGCTGCCCTGAACGGACTGCTGATTCCTGTAATGGTAACCGCCTATATCGGGCTGCGCAAAGACCAGATCCCCCATGCCAGCATCTCCATGAAAATCTTCCAGACCATCGGCGGCGCCTTCGGGGCAGCGATTCTGGCAACGGTCATTGCACATCAGATGTCAGGGCATTCCGCCCTGGATCTCCGGGCAGTTGCGGGGGCTTACGACACGGCCTTCTGGTGGGCGATCGGCTTTGCCGTAACCGCCCTGATTCCCGCACTCCTATTGCCCTCGCACCGTAGCGGCCCTATGAACGCTGTAACCGCCAAAGAATAAACAGTCTGCCGGCACGCGCCGGACTGCGGCATGAACCGCCGGGTTCAGCAACCCGCTGCGGCGTTCTCCCTCACGCGCCATACCGCAGCGCGAACCCCAGAGAACAGCAACCCTGCGGCGCTTGTCCTCTCCGGCTGCCTCTGATTCAGCATGAACAGCCCCCGGCTCTCCATAATAATGGAGAACCGGGGGCTGACTTCATCACGTATCACAAGAAGCTGCAGACTCTATTGCCCGAAGCCGACGCGCGGACGTTCCCGTTCCTTGGTCTGCACATCCACAGCGCGGATCGAGGTGATCGGAATATAGAGGGTCTGATATTCCGTACTGTATTTCACGAACTTATCATCCAGCTCCTCCAGTACGCCTCCTTTGACACTGCTGCCATCCAGAAAATGAATCGTGACTTCCTGTCCCTTCAGTACTGATAACATGCCTACCCGCTCCTTCACTTACAGATTGGTGATGATTTTGTCGATAATCCCGTATTCCAGCGCTTCTCCGGCCGACATGAAGTAATCCCGGTCCATATCCTTCTCCACCTTCTCCGCCGGCTGTCCGGTCCGCTCTGCTGTAATCTGAACGATCTTCTCGCGGATCTGGAGAATACGTCTTGCGCTGATGGCGATATCGCTGGCCTGGCCCTGAGCGCCGCCATGCGGCTGATGGATCATAATCTCGCTGTTCGGCAGGGCGAATCTTTTGCCGGTGGCTCCGGCCAGCAGCAGCAGAGAAGCGAAGGAAGCCGCAAAACCGGTACAAATCGTATTCACCTGCGGTTTGATTACCTGCATCGTATCATAAATCCCGAAGCCTGCGGTAGTCGAGCCTCCCGGGCTGTTAATGAACATCTGAATATCCTTCTCCGGCTCATCCGCCGCCAGGAACAGGAGCTGGGCAATAATGCTGTTGGCCAGCCCGTCATCGATCGCCGCCCCGACGAATACTATCCGGTCCTTCAGCAGCCGGGAATAGATATCGTAAGAACGCTCGCCTCTGGATGTCTGTTCTATCACGTATGGAATTACACTCATTTTACTGTGCCTCCTCTGATCTGTTTCTTGTGTTGGTGTTGATACCCTGTAAACGGTCCGGGGCCGCTCAAAGATACGGGCAGAGGAACATCTGTTGCAATAACGGGACCGCGTATCTTTTACAGAGCGCCGTTCGTTTATATAATAGAAGCAACACACTTACGCGAAGGAGAGGGCCACAATGACGATTCTTGAGCATCACCGGATGCCGGATACGATAGATATGGATTCAAGACATCTGCAGGAGCTGGGAGGCGCGCTGCAGCGCTACTGTCTGTCGCTCACCCGTTCCCGCTTCGAGGCTGACGATCTGGCGCAGGAGACCTGGGCCAAAGCGCTGGGCTACCGCAAATTCACCCTCAGTCCCAATCCCGAAGCCCTGCTGCTGCGGATTGCCAAGAATACCTGGATCGATGCTTCACGCCGCCAGGGGTCACTCATACGCGCCTTGGAACGGGCCGTAGCATCATCAGACCCTGCTGCTGCGGCAGCTCAAGAGGATCTTACCGGGCTGGAGCTGACCTTCCAGGCCCTGCTGGCCCATCTCTCTCCGCCGCAGCGGACCGCCTGGGTACTCCGTGATGTGCTGGGATATTCAGCCGCCGAGTCCGCCGGATTCCTGGACACCACAGAAGGAGCGGTCAAAGCAGCGCTGCACCGCGCCCGCCAGGCTTTGGCCAAGGTCAGGGAAGAGCTGACCCGGCATGATGGCCCCGCCCTTGCACAGGATGCCGATTACCGGGCTTATCTGCGGGCGCTGGCCGAGGCCTACGAGCGCGGACAGATTCCGGTGCTGCTGGAGCTGCTCCGCCAGGAGAACGCCGGGGAGGTAACCGCGGCTGTGAGCACCTTTACGGTTCAGTCCGAGTATTCCGTGTATACAGACAACGCGAGATACGCCTACACCCATGGAGCGCCTGCATATGGCGAGCTTCGGATGACTGCTTAATGCGTATGAATGGAACGAGGACTCAGACAATAACTTAGGAGGGGTAATCCTGTGAAGAAGGTGCTTGTGCTTGGAGGGACGAGATTTTTCGGCAAAAGGCTGGTGGAGCTGCTGCTCCAGGACCAGGACAGCGAGGTCACTATTCTGACCCGGGGGATGACCAGTGATGATTTCGGGGAACGTGTCACCCGGCTGGCCGTGGACCGGACGGATGAAGCGGCGCTTGAGCGGGCTGTAGGGGATACCGTGTGGGACATCGTCTACGATAACATTTGCTTCTCACCGGATGAGGCTGCGGCAGCTGTGCGGATCTGGGCGGGACGGGCGAAGCGGTATATCCTGACTTCCAGCTTATCGGTGTATGATCCGCAGCCGGAGGCGCTGGCCGAAGCCGATTTCGACCCGCTGCACTATCCGCTGAAGCCCGGCGGGAAGGCGGATGTCAGTTACCAGGAAGGCAAAAGACAAGCCGAAGCCGTCCTGCTCCAGACAGCGGATTTTCCGGTGGCAGCGGTGCGCTTTCCGATTGTGCAGGGCACGGATGATTATACGCGCCGGCTGCATTTTCATATTGAGCATGTTCTGGCGGGACAGCCGGTCGGCATCCCCAATCCGCAGGCGGAGATCTCGTTCATCCGTTCGGACGAAGCGGCTGATTTCCTGCATTGGCTGGGCCGGGAAGGCTCTGCCGTCACGGGGCCGGTGAATGCCTGCTCGGACGGAACCCTAACCATTGGCAGCGTCATCTCCATCATAGAGCAGATCACCGGAAGGACGGCTATCGTCCAGAGTGAAGCGGCGGAAGAGGATCAATCCCCCTTTGGGATACCGGAATCCTGGTTCATGGATACGGAAAAAGCCCGCAGCGCGGGCTTCAGCTTCCTATCCTTATCAGAGTGGTTCCCGGAGCTGGTCACGTTGCTGACCCGTTCACTTCGCCAGGACCAGTAGCTCTTCCTCCAGTTCTTCGGAGATTTCTGTCTGCGGTTCGTTCACAAGTGTACTCAAGCCGGATGCAGGTTCAACCTGCACCGGCACCTCCACGGGCAGCGGCCGGTACTTTCCGGCTTCTGTCCTACTTCCCGTCTGTTGCGTGGGCCCCGTATACATCTCCCGCTGGCGCTCGGCCTGAATTCCCCCTTCCGTCTCCGCTTGCGGTATTTTGAACACATTGATCTCCCGGAACAGCCGCTGCGAGATTTCATTAATCTCCCCGGCCTGCCGGGCGATGTCACCGATGGCCTGATCCTGCTGGGTGCTGGAGGCATTGACCTCCTGGACTCCGGCCGCCGTCTGCTCGGCTACAGCCGCAACAGAATGTACAGATTCGGCCAGCCGCGAATTGAGGGCACGGGTCTGCTCCATCTTGTGGTGAATTTGCCCGATCTGTGTGCTGATGCCTGTAATGGATTCGTCGATAGCGGTGAAGGAAGCCAGCGTCTGCTCCACCTGATGGTCCTGCTGCTCCAGGCTGTTCCTGGTCTCCAGCATATGTCCTTCGAAATCAGCCATACCGGCCTCAAGCTCCTGAATAATCCTGCTGATATGCACAGAGGAGTCATTCGTCTGAATGGACAACTGTCTCACCTCATCGGCTATTACAGCGAAGCCTTTGCCCGCCGCTCCGGCCCTGGCAGCCTCAATAGCGGCGTTCAGCGAGAGAATATTCGTCTGCTTCGAGATTTCCGTAATCGAATTGGTTATGCGTGAGATATCCTTAGTCTGGTTCACCAGCTTCTCCAGCGCCCCGTACACCCTGCTAATGGATTCCCGGGAATGCCGGGAGCTACGGTGCAGCGCCGTGACGGTATCCGAGCCCAGCTGCCTGTTCCGGTCAGCGGCTTCGCTTGTAGTCAGCATCACATCGGTATAATCGGCAATCTCCTGGACCCCGGAGGCCAGCTCCTCCAGGAGCTGCGAGCTCTGCTCCGACTGAGTGGCCTGCTGGTCTGCTCCAAGCGAAATCTCCTGTATGGTTCTGACAATATTCCGGTTCGTCTGCGCTGTGACCGCCGAAGACTGCTCAAAAGAATCTGCATACTCGGCCAGTGAGCCCGCTGCAGACAAGGTCTGGCGCAGCATCCCCTGTACCCTGCCGACCATATGATCAAAATGATGGCTCAGTTGTCCCAGTTCATCATTGTACGGGGAGTTGATCTGCTGCCGCAGATCGCCATCCGCAAGCTGTCTGAGCGCTGCCTGCAACTGGCGCACCGGTGACAGGAATGAGCGGATCAGCAGCCAGGCCAGCACCAGCATGAACAGGGACACTGCAATCGCAGCGTATGTCACAATGGATACCGTATCATTCAGCAGGGCGAAGGAGACACCCTGGGCCTGATCGGCATTGGCGGCAGCGGCGGTGTACAGCTCCCCGTTGGTCTTCAGCAAGTCCTGATTCAGCGCAAGCGCCTTCGTATGTATACCATCGATGGTCTCCAGCACACTCAGCGGGTCAAGGGTCTCGTCCGACATCGTCGTTACCAGCTCCTTCGTTAGAGCGCCGTATTCTGCAGCCCGGGCCGACAGCAGCTTAAAGCTTGCAGCAGCAGGCGTACCCTGCTCAAAATTCACCTTGGCCAGCTCGGCAGACAGCTGCTGCTGCTTTTCCTGCAAGGGTTCTGCCTGCTCCAGGTCACTGGATTCCGCCAAGGTAGTCTCCGCACGGTTCAGCTCCTGCAGCTGCTGGGTGATGGTTGAGACGGTAATTCTATTCTCCATTTCGCTCTTCTGCCGTTCCATGGACAGCTCGACCTGCTTGATTTTATGTCCCTGGTATACAGCCACGCCCAGAAAAACAAGTGTAATTGCCGAGAAACTTAAGATCAGCTTCCATTTCATCGAAAAGTGCAGCGGATTCCCCTTCAAAAGTATCATCCCTTCATATCCAGCCTGATTGTGCAATAGGTATATTATGCTAATAACCCCATTGTAAAAGCCGGATATTAATTGTCCTCCTAAGTTGTGTATGCGCAGCGTAAAGATTCTGTTGCGAAAATGTTAACAAATGTGCAGAATTTAAGGAAATAATAGGACTATTGGATAGGAACACGGCTTATTTGTACGGGACGATTGGTGAGTGAGTGGGTGGGTGTCAGAGAGACAAGGTATGACAGCATCGACTGGTGTGACCGCAGCGGCAGGCCTAGTTGTTGTACAAATTGCAACATTGGTTCACCGATAAAGCGGTAATCTTAAATATTGTTGCACAAATTGCAGGAATATCGCCGCCCAGCCCCTTAGAGAAGAGGAAATGCTGCCTTTTATGCAATATTTTCAGATTAGGATTAATTTAATGAGGGAGAAGTTGTATAAAGTGCAGTATTTGTATCAGCGAGGGAGCAGAGGGCATATGCCAGAAGGGACTGAACATGGACTATGAGTATAGAAAACAAGCTTGCAGCTATTACAAGGGAAGAATTAAGAGATTGGCTGCTGGCGAACAGCACCACAGAGGGTTCTTGCTGGGTAGAAGTCAGTCTGAAGCCGCTCCCGGGAACGATCCTGTATCTGGACGCCGTGGAAGAAGCGCTGTGCTTCGGGTGGATTGACGGGGTGAAGAAGGTGAATGCTGAGGGCAAGCTGATGCAACGGCTGTCTCCACGCAGCAAGCGGAGTTCATGGACCGAGCTGAATAAGGAGCGCGTACGGAGGCTGGAGAAGCTGGGCCTGATGCGTGACGAGGGACGGCGATGCCTGCCGGATATGGACAGCGGAGCTTTTCGAATTGATCCCGTGATTGAGCAGAGATTGAAGGCGGACGAGCAGGTGTATCGCCATTTCCTGGCCTTCCCGGCGCTGTATCAGCGGGTGCGGATCGACAACATTCAGAGCTATAAGCATCAGCCCGAGCTGTTCGAACGCAGATTGGACAAATTCATCGAGAACACCAGGCTGAACAAAATGTACGGCCAATGGCATGACGGCGGGCGTCTGCTGGATTATTAGTTCTGTTGGAGTGTAGTTCTGGTGGATTATTAGTTCTGGTGGCGAGGTTGATTTCGGACAAATTGTCCTGACTGGGGTGCATATAGCTCCTGAATGATTTGCGCAAATGGTAAGTGTGGGGATGTGTGATGGGTGCATTGAAAGTAACTGGGATTTGCTCTGCATGATAGAGATTACATGACGGAGATTACATAATGCATACTAGTTGGAAAAACGTGTCTTATTCTAGGTCCTTTGGAGTGTTTGCGGAAATTAATTGGATTTATGACATTTATTTTCGTGCGAACTCCCTCTATGGCTCTGATGCCAGCATATTAAGTGCCTTTTTTCCAACTACGACTCGCTGTGCCCCCTTCCGCCCCTGAACAAGTGCCCGAAATCCAACTGTTCCCTGCGGCAGGGGCTGAGGTTGACGGTGAGGCTATTTCATTACATATATGTTGATGCTGATGCAGCTTGTGGTCCAGGTGCTGGAGCAGACGTTGACGTTAGTGCGGACATCGCGCAGATGCTAGTGCAAATGTATGTGGAAAACCGAATACATTACGTTGTACGTAGGCGAACGGGGCGTATGTATGTTGAAAACCGAATACATTACGCCGCGCGAAGGCGAACGGGGCTAATGTATGCGGAAAACCGTATACATTACGCTGTACGTAGGTAATCGGGACAAATGTATGTGGAAAACCGTATACATTACGCTGCACGTAGGCGAACGGGGCTAATGTATGTTGAAAACCGAATACATTTACTATTAATGTTACTGGCGTGGTGCAGACGCTGGCGCAACAGCCATACTCCTACTCCTACTCCTACTCCTACTCCTACTCCTACTCCTACTCCTACTCATACTCATACCCATACCCATGCCCTAACCATACCCTCGCCCAGCCCATGCCGCTCCCGCCCTCTGTAATCGCTCACTTTGAGCGATTCACTTACATATCATAACAGGCCCCCGCAACCGGGGGCCTGTCCTCATTCAGCCGCCGCTCTGCTCAGTCCCGGCGGTACACCCAGCCGCCGCCCTGGCACAGCGCCGCCAGCTCCAGCCCGCCGCCGCCCGGCCCGGTGCGGCGGATCAGCGCCAGATCCGCCGGCGCTCCGGCCGCCAGGCCCGCCGCCGCAGGCAGGGCCATGAAGCCTGCCGGGTGCACGGACGCCATGTCCCAGGCGTCCGGCAGCGCGGCCAGGCCCGCGGCGCTGAGGCGCGCGATGTGGCGCAGCAGCATCTGCGCCGAACCCGCCAGCAGCCCGGGCTCGCCGGCGAGATGCAGCCGGCCCGCCGGGGTCAGCACGACACGGCCGCCGACCGGCGTGTCGTAGCTGCCGGGCGCCAGCCCGGCGAGGGCAACGGCATCGCTGACCAGCAGCGCGTGCTGGCCCTTGACCTTCATCGCCACCTTCAGCACCTCATCCGGGAGGTGGAAGCCGTCGGCGATCAAGGTGCACCACAGCGCCTCTTCGGCGAGCTGGGTCCACAGATAGTTCGGATGGCGCGGCAGCACGGCATGCGCGCCATTGCCCAGATGCGTGGACAGCCGCGCTCCGGCGGCCACCGCACCGGCAATCTGCGCGGCATCCGCTGACGTATGCCCGATGGAGACCGTGATCCCCTGCCGTACGCAGTGGCGGATGAATTCCGCGCTCCCCTCCCACTCGGGGGACAGCGTAACAATAGAAATGCGTCCGCCCGCCGCCGCCTGCCACTGATCGAGCAGGGACGTATCCGGCGGACGGATATGCTCCAGCGCATGCGCCCCGCGCGGCCCGTCCTCCGGCGAGAGGAACGGGCCTTCCAGATGGATGCCCTTGATCGTCGCCGCGCTGGCTGCGTCCTCTTCGCAGGCCCGGGCAATCGCCCGCATCGCTCCGAGAATGGTATACGGCGCACCGGTAATCACCGTAGGGTAACAGGCGGTCACGCCCTCCCGCCATACCGCGCGGACCGCCTTCTTGACATCCTCCGCCGTCAGCGCCGGATGATTGAAATCATGTCCGCCATAGCCGTTGATCTGCAGATCGACAAGCCCCGGAGCCACCAGCGGCAGCTCCGCCCGTTCCTCCAGCGTCAGCCGCTTCTCCAGCGGTTCGATTGCAGCAATCACGCCCTCCTGCAGCGTAACCCGGACCGGTTCGCCCGTCCGGTATTGCAGCGCGTCAATGTTCATGAGAAGACCGCCCCGAAGGAGTCGGTGTCCACAAACATCCGGCAATCCCCATGCTCCCGCAGGATGGTGGACGGACATGCCGTTGAGATGGTTTCATGCAGCGTGCGGGTCACCGCAGCGCGCTTGGAGGCGCCCGGCACCATGCAGAACAGCCACTGCGCGGACAGGAGGACCGGAATCGTCAACGTCAAGGCCTGCTGCGGCACTTCCGCCAGACTGGCAAAACACCCGTCATTCACCTGCTGGTTCCGGCAGACTTCATCCAGGACCACCACCTTCACAGGGAGCGGATCATTGAAATCGGCCACAGGCGGATCGTTGAACGCCAAGTGGCCGTTCTCCCCGATGCCGAGGCAGACGATATCTATCGGCGCTTCGGCCAGCAGCCGCCCGTAACGCCGGCATTCCGCTTCGCTACCAGCGCCAGGATTCAGATAATGAACCGTTCCCGGCCGGACCTTGTCGAACAGCGCCTCCCGGAGGAAGCGGCCGAAGCTCTGCGGCGAGCCTGCCGCCAGGCCGATATATTCATCCATATGGAACGCGGTAATCCGGCTCCAATCCAGATCCGGCGCAGCGGCAAGCTCGGCAAGGAATTCATTCTGCGAGGGGGCGGCGGCGAAGACGATCCGCACCTGTGCCTTGGAGGCCAGCAGCGCCCGGATGGCTGCCGCCGCCTCACGCCCGGCAGCGGCACCGAGCTGTGAGCGGTTCTTGTATACACGGACAAGCATGGCGCCTGACAGTTCCGTATGAATCGGTGTGATGTTTAGCATGGGTAGTGCCTCCTTGTGCCTGGTGTCTGTGCGGACCGGTTGCCGTCCTCCCCCCGGAACTCTCCGGGCGTAGTGCCTGTGTGCAGCTTGAACAGCTTTGTGAAATAGCTTTTATTCTCATATCCAAGCTGCTCGGCAACCTGCTCCACACTTCGCGGAGACTGGTCCAGCCATTCCTTGGCCTGCTCCATTTTGGTATGGGTGACATAGTGGATGAAGCTCATGCCGGTCTCCTTCTTGAACAGCCGGCTGAAATAGCTGGAATTCAAATGCGTGTATTCCGCCACCTCCTCCAGCGTGATCTTCCGGTTCAGATGGCGGTCCACATACTGCTTCACCTTCTTGATCTCATCCCGGCGGGTCTCCTGGTACATCTCGCGGACCGAAGGAAGCCGCTCGTAGAAGAATTCCAGGGACCACCTCTCCAGCGTACCGATATGTTCCATGCCCGCCAGGGTATCATGCAGCAGCTCCAGCGAAAAGGTGGACTGGAACTGCTGGCGGGCCATCAGCCGCATCTGGTTGTCATAGAGCAGCTTGAGCATCCATTCCTTCACCTGGCGCGGGGCATAACGCTTCAGACGGATGTGGCCCATCCATTTGGTCAGCAGTTCGGCAAGCCTGTCCGCTGATTCCTCCAGGAAGGCTTCACGGATCTCGTGTGCCGCTTCGGCGTAACGGGTGAACAGGTCCTCCTCCGTGAACGGCGGAATTTCCTTCAGCCCGGTCAGCTCGCCCGGCCCCAGGTAGAAGGCATATTCCCGGCCATGGGCCAGCAGCTCCACGATCCCCTCGCGGAAATGCCCGCTGCCCGCCGGGATACACAGATACTGAAAGGAAGCCTGCACCTCCGGCACGGCTTGAACCGCTGAGCGCAGCCTGCCGAGCACGGCGATGTGCCCGGCCTCCGCACCGTTCCCGTGGCCGCCGGTGAACACCAGCACACAATCGCTGCCGCTGTAGGGCAGGCATATCACAGCATTATGATCCTGGGATACAGACTCGACAGCTGATGCCACCAGGGCCATCCGCGCAAGCTCCTCCCCCGGAGACTCGCCGCTGATCCGGCAGAGCACTGCAACATGGGCCGTGAGTTCAGGCTCCAGGCCCAGCTCGGCAGCGTCACTCTGCCATTCGCTGTCCGGCAGCTCACGGGCAGCGATGCGCCGCAGCACACTTTGCTTCAGCAGCACCTTCTGATGCTCGGCCATACTTTTCCACTTCAGCGTCTGGGCCTTCTCTTCATCCCTGCGGCGCAGCTCTACGCCTAATTCACGGAGCAGGTTCGTGATCAGCTCTCTGTTCATCGTCTCCTTCAGGATATAGTCGCTCACCATCAGCTTGACCGCCTGCTGCGCGTAGGTGAAGTCATCCATGCAGGACAGTACCACCACGCGCACCTCCCCGCTCCGCAGCTTCAGCTCGCGGATCAGCTCCAGACCATCCATATACGGCATACCAATGTCCGTAATCACAATATCCGGCATCTGCACCCCGGCCTTCTCCAGGGCGATTAGACCGTTCTTGCAGGCCGAATGCAGCGTGAAGCCCAGCTCGGCCCAGGGAATCATTGCCGAGAGAAAGTCCAGTACCGGCTGATCATCATCCACCAGCATTACGCTATACATTGCTCCACGCTCCCTTTCCTTAAGCTTGATCCGGAATCTGCCCCGGCAGCACGAACCGGAAGGTTGTCCCTTCTCCGGGCCTGCTGTCCATCGTAATCTGGAAGGCTGAACCGTAAGTCAGATACAGACGTTCATAGACATTGGACATTCCGATATGGGCCAGCCTGCCGGGCGGCATCTCCTCCTTACCCGGCAGCTTGGAGCTTAACCCGGCGCGCAGACGGTTCAGGGTAGCCTCATCCATTCCCTGCCCGTTGTCTTCAATCTCGATGAACAGCCGGTGATCCTGTGTCCGGGTCCGGATCACAATACGCCCTCCCGCCTGACGCAGCCCGTGAATATAAGCGTTCTCAATGACCGGCTGCAGCAGGAAGCGCGGGATGCGGACGCTGAGGCTCTCGGAGGTACATTCGGTATCCAGCGCAACCTCCTCGGACTGGCGGAAATTCAGCAGTTCCACATAGCTCCTGACAATATGCAGCTCATCATGCAGTGTGGTGTATTCATCGCGCTGTTGAATGGTCATGCGGAGCAGCCGGGACAGCGAGAAGAGCAGCTCCGCATTCTCCTCATCTCCCCGCATCATGATGCGCAGGCGGATCGAGTTCAGGATGTTGAACAGGAAGTGGGGATTAATCTGCGATTGCAGCATCGCCAGCTCCGCTTTGCGCTTCTCCGCCTGCTCCTCCTTGATCTGAACCACCATCCGCTCCACCCGGTCCAGCATATGGTCGAAGGATTTACCCAGCCGTCCAATCTCATCATAGCCGCGAACCCCGGAACGGAGACCCAGCTCCCCCCGGTCCACCCGCGCCGCCACCTGATCAAGCCGGATGACCGGCTTCGTGAACTGCCTGACCAGCAGCACGAGAATCAGCAGGAAAAAAGCGCCCGATACCACCTGCACCGCCGTGCTCCAGCGGTGGGTCGCGCTAATCCGGCTGACCGCCTCACGGTAAGGCGACAGGCTGACAATCCGGTAATTCCCGTAAGGAATCTCCAGGCTGCTAAGCAGATACTGCTCCCCCCGGTAATCGATGAAGCTGGAATCGGCGGCAGGCTTTACGGCATCCATAAGCGCGAACGGCCGGCCCAGCAGGGACTTGTCCCGGGCGGCAATCACCGTTCCGTCCGGCGCAATCAGCAGGGTCTGCTGTCCTTTTCCGGCATCACTCAAGATCTGGCTGATCCTACTCTCGGAGATACTGATTATCACCGTAGCATAGGTCGAACTGGAGGACAGCTTAAGATTGCGGGCAATCGTAAGCACCTGCGGGCTGCCCGCCGCTGCGGTCGGAATATAATTATCAATCACGCCTGCCCAGTACAGCTCGAAGGCAGGCTGACGGCGGGCGGCATCCATCCAGGGCTGCTGAAGAAGAGCGCCGACATCCAGCTTGGCATAGGAATAATTGGAATAGTATTGCCCGTCCGAGGTGAGCACGGTAACGAAGGTTTTTTCCATCATGGAGGTCACGCTGGCCAGCTTGTCGGTCACCTCTTTGAAGTCCAGGATATGCCTGGCTGTATCGGGCTGGTGCAGCTTGCTGCGCTGCCAGTTTTCTTTGAGAATGAGAGTGATGCCGGGATCGAACTGGATATAATTCGCCACAAGCACCATATTGCTGAAGAGGTTCGAGATGTACAGGCTCTCCTGCTCCAGCGAACGGTGTTCATTCTGAATCACCTGGGAGCGGAGGATATGCTCCGTGTAGGAATTGGAAATATACAGAGTAATAGAGGCGGGAAGCAGCAGACAGAGCAGAGAAGCGACGAGCAGCTTATTGCGAAAACCGAGTCTCCATCCTCTTGGCAGCAATGGCAATCCTCCTTCACAATCAGACTATCGTTTTCTGCTTCCATCATATCAGCTTTCCGCCTCCAGCAGCTTATTTTCCGGGAGGTTTCCGGCAAAATAAGAGCTATTTTCCGCTTCCAATTTTTACTTATTGGCGTCTACAATCTTCTGCAGCTCAGCCTGCGCCTTCTTGACCGTAGTCTCCAGATCCTGCTGCTTCAGAATGAACAGCTCGGTTTCCTTGGTGAAGGCCGTCTCCAGCTCACCCTGATAGGTTGGCGGAACGCTTAAGGGAGCAGGCTTCGCATTCTTGATCACATAGGCCAGCGACGTTTCGTCAATTTTGTCCGGGCTCAGCGCCTTGGTCTTGACACCTTCAATGAACTTGTCCACATCCTGCTTCTTCCAGGCGGAATATACATTCTGCATCTGCTCGCCCTCCGTAGAGTACCAGCGGATGAAATCATAGGCTTCCTGCTGATGTCCCGACTTCTCCAGAATGCCTACATAGTTTCCGTTGGCGATGCTGACTCCCGCAGGTTGCCCGGCACTGTTCGAAGGCATCGGAGCGAACGCGGTGGTGAAGGTCGCCGGGAATTCTTCCGACCCGCCTGCTTCGCCGATCATCCAGTTGCCCGTTACGATCATCGCGGCATGTCCGGTGAAGAATTCCGAGCGGTAAGCAAGCTTCTGGGAGATGGTATCGGCATACGGCACCGCTACTCCCGCTTCCTCTGCCTTGCTGCGCAGCTCCAGAGACTTGCGGATACCTGCACTGTCGATATTCACGACCCCATTGTTGACCAGATTATTGTCCTTCTCCTGATTAATAATCCCCAGCTCCCAGTACATGGCCCAGGTATGGAAATACGTGCCGAACGTCTTGGACGGGCCGGTACCGCTGGTCAGCTTGGCTGCGTAGTCGAGGTAGTCGTCCCAGCTCCATTCGGTAGGAACGGCCAACCCCGCCGCATCCAGCTTGTCCTTGTTCAGCAGGACGAAATAATTCTCCAGCGTATCCGGAAGCGCGTACACCTTGCCGTCAACGGACGGATCAACGGTATACTCATCAGTCAGCGTGATGCCTTCCTTGCTGATCAGGTCATTCAGCGGAGCCAGCAGGCCCAGTCCGGCACGCTGGGAGTAGTCGGTGGCTCCCGGCATGAATACCACATCCAGGTTCTCGCCGGATGCGACGAGCAGATCCAGCTTCTTCATCCCGGCCACCGAATCACCGTTGTCAGCCAGCTCCACGTATTCCAGCGTAATTCCTGGATGGGAATCCTCGTACGCTTGCAGAATCGGCTCCATATCCGCCGCAGGGGACCAGTTCGCGACCTTGATCGTTACCGGTTCGGCGGAAGGCGCGGCACTCTCCCCCGCCTCCGGCGCAGCCGTGCTGCCAGCAGTGGGAGCTGCGCCATTGGTGTTGTTTGAATTGCCGCAGCCCGCCAGGGCTACCAGAAGCACGATGATCCATACCAGAGTGAACACATTCTTTTTCATTACTAACACCCCTTCTAATGTGATCTACAGTTCCATGCACTCCCTGACCGTCCTATCCGCCCGCCTGCCTTCCGGTTATGCAGCTTCCGGGAACTTGCCGGCCCTCACCCCTTCACCCCCCCCAAGGAAATGCCTTCGATAACCTGCTTCTGCCCAAGGATGAACACAATCAGCAGCGGCACAATCGCCGAGACAGAGGCCGCCATAATCAGTGAATAGAAGGCCCCGTTACGGTCAGCGAAGGCGTTCATGCCCAGTTGCAGCGTGTAGAGCGTCTTGCTGTTCAGGAAGACCAGCGGCGTCTGAAAGTCATTCCAGGTCCAGATGAACCGTAGAATAGCATAAGTGGCAATCGCGGGCCGGACCAGCGGAAACAGAATCGAGAGGAAGATACGGATATGCCCCGCACCGTCGATCTGCGCCGATTCGATGTACTCATTCGAGAGTGAGGCGAAGAACTGGCGGAGCAAAAAGGTGCCCAGCACGCTGAATCCGCCCAGCAGGATGAGGCCCAGATGCGTATCGTACAAGCCGGTGGAGCGGAAGATAATGAACAGCGGCACCAGTGTGGCTTCCGCAGGAATCATATAAGTCGCCAGCACCACTACGAACAGTGCATTTCTGCCGGGGAAGCGGATTTTGGTGAAGCCGTAAGCCGCCATGCTCGATACCGCTACGGAGAGCAGTGTCGTGAGCGCAGTGACTTTAATCGAGTTCCAGTAATACAGGGTGAAGTTGGCTTTGCCGAACCAGACGGAATGATAGTTGAAGGCCGCCCTCCAGGTCTGCGGAATCCATTCAATCGGATACTTGAATACATCGGCCTCAGGCTTGAGCGAAGCGGACAGCATCCATATAAAAGGGAGCAGAAATACGATGCCCAGCAGCGCCATGATCAGGGTGATGATTGCTTTTCCTAAGGTAAGATTGCCCAATCTCACAGGTGTGTGCCCCCTTATCTAGTAATTGACCCAATACCGCTGTCCCAGCCATTGCAAGCCGGTAATGGCCAGCACGATGACGAACAGAATCATGACCATGGATGAAGCATAACCGGTCTGAAGATCGACAAATGCAGTCTGGTACATGTCGTACACTACGACAGAGGTGGAGTTAGCCGGTCCGCCGTCCGTCAGCACCTTGACCAGAGCGAAGGATTTGAAATTGCCGATAATGCCGGTCACCAGCAGGAAAAAAGTCGTCGGCGTCAGCAGCGGAAAGGTAATCGAGCGGAATTGGGCCAGCTTCGAGGCGCCGTCTATCGTCGCCGCTTCATACAGGTCGGCAGGAATATTCTTGATCCCCGCAATGTAGATAATCAGCGACACCCCGAGGTCAATCCAGATCATCAGCAGCATGACCGATGGAAGCGCATACGTCGGATCGGCCAGCCATTTGGGCGGATTGTCCACCCCGAGCGCCGACAGGAAACCGTTGACCGGACCATACGAAGGATGGAAGAGTACCTGCCACACTACCGCCACTGCCACGACACTGGAGATCTGGGGCATGAAGTAGATGACCTTGAAGATACCCGGTGCGTAGACATGATTCGTGATCATCACCCCCAGGATTAGCGCGATCGCCATCCCGATAGGTACAGCCAGCAGCATAATGAAATTATTGCCCAGTGACTTCAGGAACACCTCATCCTGGAACAGCTGGCGGAAGTTGTCCAGGCCGCTCCAGCGGATCTTGTCAAAGCCGGTGACAAACGACCATTTGGTGAAGCTGAGCATGAAGGAGAATATCATCGGAATCAGCGTGAATACCAGCACCCCCAGCAGCATGGGACCGGTGAAAAAGTAGCCCATCCCCGCTTCTATCCGTTTTCTTTTTCTGCTGCCGGCGGTTGGTTGCTCATGGGACTGCGGTAAGGTAACTGACGTCTTCAAAGGCTCTGTCCCCCCTCTTGCGTGATCTTATCTCTCATTATAGAAAAGCAAAGAACGGCGCATAAGCCACGATCCTGACCCGTTCGGAAAAATTTTTACCTGCCGTAGACGGGAGTTGTCCATTAGAGCGTTTGGCCCGGCATAACGGACTGAGGCGCGCTTATTCCGGGTGAAAGTCTCCACTTGGGCAAAGGAACGGACCCCATGGACCTTATTCTTGGAATTTCTACTTTAAACATCTTATAGAGAGATGATAAGGGCTGCTCAGTCCGTTAAACCGCAAAAAGTGGCGTTTTCCAGGGAATAGGGTCTCTCAGGTCCGTTAGAAGCAAACTCGACCAGCCGATGCAGTTTCGTTTTACGGAACCTCCGGGATCTGATTCTATTCACAGAATTATATCTGATGCTGCTCTATGACACCCTGCCGGCCAAATCAGTCAAAAACGGTGCCGAATTGCGCAAAATAGTTGATTTACCCGGTTAGTCTGCTTTGTTATCTTCTAGGCAGGCACACATGGGCTTATGCTTACCAAACTTTTAGGAGGAATTCCACATGAACCTGAAGTCAGATATTATGTCCGCTTATATGGATACTATTGTCGAGCTGCTGAACGAGATACGGAGTGAGCCGCAGGAGAAGCTGCTGGAGGTGGCGGAGCTGCTTGCAGGGCATATTGCACAGGACAGGCTGGTCTACCTCTACGGGCCGGGGGGACACTCCAACATGAATGCCACCGAGGTCTTCTTCCGTGCCGGCGGTCTGATGCATATCAGCGCCATATTAGATGAAGGCACGATGATCTCGAATGGTGCGCTGCGCTCCATGGCGGTTGAACGTACCCCCGGCTACGGAACCCTGGTCATTGAAGACAACCGGCTGGGACAAGGCGATATTCTGATCATCGCCAATGCTTACGGGATTAACACGGCCTGTGTCGATGCCGCTCTGGAAGCACGGCGCCGGGGAGTCACAACAATTGCCGTTACTTCGGTCGGCCATGCTGACGCTACACCCACGAATCATATTGCCCGCCACCCTTCGGGACAGAATCTGTATGCCCTCTGTGACTATGTCCTGGACAGCAAGGTGAAGCCCGGAGATGCTGCGCTGCATATTGACGGTATTGAACCGAAGATGGGTTCGACCTCAACCTTCGCTAATGCTTTTCTGCTCAATTCCCTGATGATGACCACCGCCGCCTGCCTCGGGGCCAAAGGGATCGAGGTGCCGGTCTGGCGCAGCGGCAACGCCCCGGGCGGGGACGAGTGGAATAACCGCTTCATTGAGCGCTTCAAGGGCCGGGTACGCTGGCTATGAACCTTCAGCTGATTCCATCCCCTCAGGTGGTGCAGCGCCGCAGTGCGGAGCCCGTCAGGGGAATTCGCGGCTGGGCGGTGCAGTTATGGAGCCCCGGGGAGGATGTCCGGCTAGTGGTGGCGGCTGAACGGATATTCGCCGGGGTAACAGCGCATGCTGCTCAGGGCGGCAGCGGTGTATTCGCCCTGGTCTCGGAGGGGACGCCGCTCAACCCGCTGCTGGCCCGGCGGGTCGAGGGCAAGTATGACAGCTACGTGCTGATTACAGACACGGACCGGATTGAGCTGTATGCGCTCAGCGCTTCGGGTTTGTTCTACGGGCTGAAGACGCTGGAACAACTGCTGGAGAGCGGCGGCGGTACCGTGCCAGCGGTGACGATTGCCGACTGGGCGGAGCTGAAGCTGCGCAGCGATTATCTCGATCTGCGCACGGTCTATCCGACCTATGAGCATATCCTGGAGTATATCGCAGAGCTGGCCGATTATAAGATCAATACGCTGGTCATTGAATATGAAGACAAACTGCCCTTCCGTAAGCTGGGCTTCTTGCGCCATCCTGAGCTTGCCTTCACAGAGGAAGAACACCGGCGCCTGCTCCAGGTCGCACATGACCACTTCGTCACCGTGATTCCGAAGCAGCAGTCCTTCGGGCATCTGGAATATATTCTGAAGCATCCCGCTTATATCGGTCTGCGGGAGGTCCCGGAGACGGTCTCGGAGCTGTGCCCGCACCGCGCAGGCTCCTTCGAGATGATGGCCGGCATTCTGGAAGAGGTGGCTGCCCTTCATCCGCACAGCAGCTATCTTCACCTGGGCTGCGATGAGGTCTGGACCCTCGGCACCTGTGAAGACTGCAGGCGGGCCGGGCTTACCCCCGAGGCTTCGTTCATCCGCTTCGTCAATCAGCTGGCGGAGAAGACGGTCAGCCTTGGCAAGCAGCCGATGATCTGGCATGATATGATCATGCATGCTACGGCAGAGGAGATTGCGGTGCTTGACAAGCGTGTGATCGTGGTCGTCTGGATATATGGCGGGCACCGGATGAAGGCTGATGCCCGTCATATCCTTCACAAGCTGCGGGATGCGGGCATCCAGACCCTTGGAGCTTCCTCTGTCCGCTGCTGGGATGATAACGGCGACCAGAATTATCCGGTCATCCATAACCGGGTCAAGAATGTGCTGGACTGGATTGAGCTCGCCCGTTCCGAGCAGCTGGAGGGCATTATTCATACGAACTGGGGATGTCCGTTCTCGCTAGGGAGCCCTTACGGATTGTTCGAGACCTCGCGTTATCCGGCTTTCTACGCTGCTGAGCTGAGCTGGAATGCCGGAGCGGAGTCCGGGACCTTCCTGACACGCTTCCTGCACCAGTTCCATGGCCTGTCCACAGCCCGGCTGAGCGGAGAGGAGTGGGCGGATTATGCGGTAACCGACTATTATGCCCTGCTCCCGCAGCTCCTGCCGGAGGTGAAGAAGAACCGCTTGACCGCCGAGCTGATCGACGCCATGATCCAGTATGAGCTTCCGGCTCAGCGCCGCTCTCCGCTGCATACCTTCCTCTTCCGGGGGGCGATGTCGCCGGGCAGCGAGGAAGTGATGACCTTCCTCCGGGACAAATACCGGAGCGGCTACAGCGATCTCCGGCGGGCCAAGCTAAGAATGCAGAGCGTGCTTGCCGGGCTGCTTGTGCCGCAGATGGCGGAGCTGTTCATCCGCTCCCGGTTCTACCGGCCGGAACTATTCGAAGCAGATCTGCATGCGATGATTACCGATCTTGAGATCCTAGAACAGAAAGCGGGGGATAGCTGATGCCTGATATGCTTGTGAAGCTGTATGACCTGCCGGACAACGGGGCGCTGCTGGAGCGTCTGCGGGGACAAGGCATTGCCATCAAACGGGCGATGACCGGAGATAAGCAGGCCATTGTGGATTTTGTCGGCCGCCATTTCACGGATAGCTGGCGGAATGAATGCGAGGTAGCTTTCGCCCATCTGCCCGTCCACTGCTATATTGCTGTGAAGCAAGGCGAGGTAATCGGCTTCGCCTGCCATGATGTCGTAGTGAAGAACTTCTTCGGTCCGACCGGGGTGCTGAAGGATTACCGGGGGCTGGGCATCGGGAAGGCCCTGCTGCTCGAATGCCTGTCCGCGATGCACCAGCGCGGTTATGGCTACGCCGTCATCGGCTGGGTCGAGGACGCACTGCCCTTCTATGAGAAGACCATAGGGGCGATAGCGATCCCTGATTCTTTTCCCGGGGTATTCCGTGACATGATCAAACTCGGCTGAATCCGGCCTTGAGACAGCAAAACAGCGGCATCCCGGGGCTTAACCGTCCCTGGAATGCCGCTGTTTTGGCTTGAGCATGTACACCCCGCTCAATATATAGTCGGCACCATCCCTCCATCCATGCGGATGGGAGAACCCTTAAAGGCCGCCGCATAAGGACTGCATATAAAGGCAGCCAGCCTGCCGATTTCCACCGGCTTGATGAAACGCTGTAATTCGGATTGCGGCAGATTTGCCGCCATGAATTTCTGTTCTTTTTCTGCAAAAGTTAAATTATCGTCCGGATACATCCCTTCAATGATGTGATATACCTTCTCAGAGAGTGTAGGTCCGGGCATGATGGTATTCACAGTAACTTCTGTTCCTGCGGTCCGTTTAGAGATACTTTTGGACAAGGACAGCAGCATGGATTTGGTCATCGCATATTGGGGCATTTGTCCTGAGGGCATAACAGCCTCTTCGCTGGCAATGAAGATCACGCGGCCATAATTCTTGTCGAGCATTCCAGGTATATATAATTTCGTTAATCCGTTTGCAGCAAGCACATTCGTCCGGAAATACTTCTCCCAGATGTCATCGTCCACCTCCTCATATTGCATGAGTTCATAAATGCCCATACTGTTGACCAGAATATCCACACTGGGGAATTGTGCGAATAAGGCTTGTCTCTGTTCAGGATCGGCAATATCGGCTGCGGCATTCTGAGGGTTGGTGGCCGGATAATTCAGCTTCAATTCACTGACAGTCTGATCCGCCTCTTCCCTGCTCCGTCCATTGACCAGTACGTTGACGCCTTCCTTGGCAAGCTCTATGGCGATGGCTTTTCCTATCCCTTTCGTTGATCCTGTAACTAATGCTGTTGTGTTGTGTAGTCCCATCTCCATCATGCACTTCTCCTTATTCATACCTTCTTGTGTTGCGGATAGTGATTATATTATCTCGTTGGGATCGTTCAGTAACTAGCCTCTTGCGCCAAGCTTCTTGCCGGACGCGCCAAAAGATACCGTCCAGCACATGCGCCATTCAGATGCTTAGATCTTCAGGTGTTCCGCGCGCCACTGTGAGGGTGTATCCCCTTCCCAATGACGGAAGGCACGGAAGAAAGAGTTCTGATCCTCATAGCCGATCAGAAACGCCACTTCTTTAAGGTCAAGCGAAGGATCTGCCAAGTACTCCCGTGCCTGCTCCTGTCTGACCTCAGCCAGAAGCTGCTTGAAGGTCGAATTCTCGCCAGTCAGCCGGCGCTGCAAGGTCCGCTCGCTCATAGCAAGCTCCTTTGCAACCGTCTGAAGATCGGGGCATCCACCCGCGAGACCGTGTGCAATGATCAGTTTGACTCTCCCGGATACAGAGAAGCTGCCAAGCTGTTCATCAAGTGAGCGGTCCAGTGCAGGAGCAAGGATCTCCAGCAGTTCTTCGTTATAAGAGACAAAGGGAAGATCCAGATCGCTTTGCAGCAGTGTCAACCGGTTATACTTCCCGCCGGTTTGAATCGCACAGCCCAAATAAGCCTCCAGCACTTGTTCATCGCCCATGGAATGGACAAATTCGGCGGTCTGGGCCTTCAAGGGCTGCCCTGTCCCCTTTCTTCCAAGCTCCAAGAGAAAAGCCAGCGTGATCCCCGCCAGCACCGGCGGACCCGCTTGTCCTGTATCCCTCCATTCCAGTTCAATGGTGCACTGCCCGTTCTCTTCAGCCATACGCAGGCTTTCAGGCGGACACATCTGTTTGTACCTGACCATGCGGTGCAAGGCATCGCGGTAGTCCCGGGCGTGATAAGTCGCTAATACGGCGGGAGGATACTGTGCGGCATCAAAGGCGGTTGCCAGCCTGGTGATGCCTGACGCAAGGTCCCCGGCGAGCTCGGAATAGGCCTGCCAGATTGCGAAATATTGGGCAGTGGTAACCGAGGTTTCTGTTGTTATTGATGCAGGCAGCTGTGCCTGACGGGCTACGTCGCGGGCAGCAATCCCCAGGCGGCTTATGGCTGTCCAGAATCCCGGAGGCATTTTAACACGTTCAGAGGAACGGGACTTCATAGGTATGGCCCTCCTTTTTCCAGTTGCATATTACAAATTTCACACATATTTCTTATGTTGTTGTAACCTTCAGGGATTACAATGAATTCAGATCATCACTGCACGGTGTCCATCATACTAGTAGGAGGATCAATCATGCCCAATATCTGGATGCATATTGAATTTGGTCAGCAGCTGGCCGGAGAATTCAGCAGCCGTTTCCCGTGTCTCCATCTGCTGGAACAGCAGCAGCGTCTATATAATCTTGGCTGTCAGGGTCCGGATTTCCTGCTGTATCACAGCTTTCTCCCTTGGAGCAAGGATGCCGGGGCGTTGCATCTCGGAGACCAGATGCATACGCGAAGCTGCGGGCCTGTACTTGTTGATTTCTGGGAAGCTGCCCGGACGCTTGAAGGAACCGAAGCCGCTCAGGCGCAGCTCTACTTCCTCGGTTTCCTCACCCATCATCTGCTGGACCGTAACCTCCATCCCTATATTAACTGGAAGGCAGGTTATAAGTACCATGCTCATCAGCGGTTTGAGATTGACCTGGACACCTTGTTTATGAGCCGGCTGCGGAAGTTCAACACGTGGAAGAACCCGGCCTGGTCCCTGATTGACGCCGGCTCGCGCCTGCCCGGTCCGGTTCACCGCATCCTGCACACTACGGCTCTCAAGCATTACCCGGAAGCGATGGCCCGGCTGCCCGAGGAGATCTGGCAGACCTCTTACCGCGATATGGTGCTGGCCCAGCGGTGCCTCTATGACCCGAAGGGCTGGAAGAAGGCCATCACCTGGGGGCGGACGCGCCGGCTGTTCTCCCGCAATCTGAACGCCCGCGAGGAGCAGTTGGATTATCTGAATGAGCGGCACTCCGAATGGCGGCATCCCGCACTCTATTCCGAGGTTCGCACAGAATCGGTGTGGGAGCTGTGGGAAACGGCCCTTACGGAAGGACGGACTGTTATCGGAGCGCTTGCCGATTGGCTGGACAGCACAGACCCCGCTGCGGCAAGGCGCAAGCTGGAGCAGTTCGCACAGGTGCTGGGCAACCGCTCCTACGATACCGGCAAGGATTGCAGCATGAATCTGCAGAACCAATACGCCGAACCGATCTGGACAAGTCTCCCGGGCAGTTAACGGCGGGGGGCGAAGTATTTGGGCGGGTAAGGGATGCGAGTGCGGGGCCGGATGCGGGGGCAGGGAACCGGGCATCGGGAGCGGCCATCCTGGAACAGGAACCCGGCATCGGGAGCGGCCCCCCAGCAAAGATCTGGCCTGCTCATTTTACCTCCGAACCCTTTTCCTGTGAAGGAGACGGGTGCCTGCCGTAAACAATTGGAAAAACGTATTTTGTTTCGCCGGTTTCTCAAGAATATCGGGGAACAAGTGGATTTTGTACATTTATTCCAGTTAGTTTTCGCTACTATGGAGGAAACGGGCAAATTAAGTGTTGTTTATCCAACTGTGGTTCCAGCAGAGAGCCTTCGTTCATCAGCAAGTGTACAAAATCCCTTTACAGTAACTCCTTGCTTGTCCGAACACCCCCTCCTTCCCCCTAAGCAGCTAAAATAACCGCAAAGCCATACCTCCCTCCGGCCCTAGCTCTGATACTTGCTCAGGTACTTTGCGTGAACACAATGTATGCTGTTTTTGCCATACATTTGGTCCCTCTACCTGCTTGCGAGCACAATGTATGCTGTTTTTCACATACATTCGGTCCAGATGCCTGCTTGCGAGCGAATGTATGCTGTTTTTCACATACATTCAGCCTTCAGTCACATTCAGCATCAAAGTCATTCTGCGAATCATTCCAAGAAGTCATCTCCATACAAATTTACACTCACCTTTTCCACAGCTGCAGGAAACTATCGTATCCTATATATTTCCACAAAAACGCCCGGTTCCCCGGGCGCTCAGCATAATCTATACATTATCCTTATGTCAGATAGCATTCCAGCTTACAGCGGATCAGCATTCGGAGGAATCTCCGGCGGGGCTGGAGGAATAATCTCGGGATGCTCCGGCGGTACGATTTCGGGATGCTTCTCCGGCACAATCTCCGGCGGGATCACAACCGGCTCCGGGAGGATATCCGGCTTCACATCGGGGACAACCTTCGGCGGAACCTCTGGCGGCAGATCTTTGCTCATCTCCTTATACCTCCTTCATTCCTGATACCTCATGTATACCCGATCCGCTCCTCCTTTAACCTTGTTGTCCTGGCCCTTCCTGATCCTCCCTGGCCCTCCCTTGGTCTTCCTTAGTCTTCCCTAGTCTTCCCTGGTCCTCCCTGGTTGCCCTGGTCCTCCCGGGTCTACCCTGGTCCTCCCTACTCCTCCCTACTCCTCCCGGGTTCCCTCCGGCCCTCGCTGCAAATTACCCTCTTCATGCCAGATGTTTAACCTGCGTTTGATCTCCAAGTAATAGTTGCTTGTTAAGATCAAGACAACACGAATCCTGGGAGGGATACCGATGCGTCTGGCTCTATTCACGGACACTTTTCTTCCGCAGACCAATGGGGTTGCCCGTACGCTTGGCCGGTTAACCGGACACCTGCACCGCCGGAGAATCGATCATTTGCTGTTCACTCCAAAGTCAGCCCCCGAGAGCAGTTACCCCGATCCTGTCAGGCCCGTCGCCAGCATCCCTTTTTTCCTCTATCCCGAGTGCAGGCTTGCCCTGCCAGGCATGTCCTCCATGCAAAATGAACTTGCCGCCTTCGCCCCGGACCTGCTCCATCTCGCCACCCCGTTCAACATCGGCTTAACCGGCCTCCGCTACGCCCGCAAGCAGCAGCTTCCCCATGTCGCCTCCTATCACACCCACTTCGACCGTTACCTCGAATACTATAAAATGAGAAGAATCCTGCCGCTCTACTGGAAATACATGAAGTGGTATCACCGGTCCTGCGATGCTGTCCTGGCCCCTTCCCGCGAGACCTTGACCTGCTTGCGCATGGAGGGCTTCACCCGGCTGCGCCTGTGGTCCAGAGGCGTGGACTGTACCCTCTACTCGCCGGAGAAACGAAGCGAAGAAGTGCGGGAGCGTTACAGCAAGGGAGCAGAGCTAATGTTGCTCTATGTCGGACGGATTGCCCCGGAAAAAGATCTCCCTACCCTCCTTCAGGCCATGCCGCTCCTTCCGGAGTCCGTGCGTTCTAAGGTGCAGCTGGTGATTGTCGGCGATGGCCCGCTGCTGGCCGAGCTGAAGCCGCAGGCACCGGAGAATGTCATCTTCACCGGTGCCAGACACGGCGAAGAGCTGGCACAGCTGTACGCCTCTTCCGATCTGTTCGTCTTCCCCTCCTGCACGGAGACCTTCGGCAACGTCGTGCTTGAAGCCATGGCGTCGGGGCTTCCCGTGATTGCCGCAGATGCCGGAGGAACGCGGGAGCTGGTCGCACCCGGTGTCACCGGCATGCTGTTCAAGCCCCGCAGCCCGGAAGCCATGGCAGAGCAGATCAGCACTGCTGCCGCCGGGCACCTGCTGCGCAGTGCAATGGGCCGTGAAGGGCGGCGCCAAGCCCTTCAGCGCTCCTGGGAGCAGATTTTTGACAGACTGATTAAGGATTACGAGGAGGTCATCGAGCGCCGGAGAATCAAGAGCCGGGCGGGTATTTATACCGCCTGACCCTGCTGGCTGCACACATAGGAAGACTAAGCGTTCCGGGGATCACGGGAATGCTTTTTTTGTATTGTTCACGGTTTCTCCCTATCACTCTATTGACCATTGGAATAATGACTTATATTATACACATATACAATAATCCAAAATATGGAATTCAGTCAGGCGGTGATCCCTTGAAGCCTCTCACAACTATTCGCAGTCATCTTGAGGCTTATCTCTATTCCCAGCAGTTGTCCATTAATCAGTTCTCCATCCAGTCCGGCATTAATTCCGGCACCTTAAGCCGTATCCTCAGCGGCCAGCAGCCCATTGCCATGAATCATCTGAAATTGATCACCCGGGGCATGAGATTGCCGGAGGATCATTTCTATAGCATGTATGTCGATGAATGCTTCCTGTATTCAGCACCGACCTGGCGGCGGCTGCGTCCCTTCATCCTGAGCTCGGCAGAGCTGAGACGGCTGGACTGTATTGAGCTTGTAGTCAAAAATCTGCTGGACAACCTGATCTACGCACCGATGCTTTTTGAAGTGGCAGAGGACTTGTTCCAGGAGCAACACTGGCAGGCAGCGGCTGTGCTGTACAAGAATATAAGCGCCAGCGAGAAGTATCAGCATTCGGAGCGGCTAGCCCTCTGCCAATACCGGTTGTTCCGCATTGCCCTGGGAGACAACCAGACGCTCAACCTCCAGGCCGCCCTTCTGTTCGAATGTTATATGGACCGGCTGGAGGTGACGGATCAGCTCGATGGGCTAAAAGCTCTGATGCATGTCTATTACTCGCTGCATAAGTGGGATAAGGTAGATGCGCTGGCCCAGGAGATGCACCGTCTTGCCATGCTCAGCTACCACCATCTGCATCGTTCACAGCGCAGGGACCGCCAGGATAAATCGCCGGAGAAGCCGGTTTTCTTCTATGCGCTGTATTCGCACCTGATGCGTGCCAGTGTGTGCGAAGAATTCCGGGACTATGAATCGGCGCTGAAATACGTAGCCCTATACATGGATAAGAGCTGGATACGCGAAAAAGGGGATGACACCCGGCACATCCTGGACCAATTCCAGGAGTGGGGCACGGCCAATACCCTCCTCTACCGGATGATGGCCGGCGACCGTGGAGTGCTGCCTGATTATGTGGCTTACATTGCCCCGCATGCCAGCGAGATTTTCGTAGCCCTGTACCATATTATGATCTCAGCCAACCGCTTCGCTTGGAATGTCGACGAGGTGCTTGAACAGTTCCCTTCCTATATCCCTTACCGGACCAGTCTGAAGGACTTCGGGCAGCTCCACAACCAGCAGATTCTGGCTGACCAGTATTCTACCTTTCTCGCTGAATTAGCCTTGTATTATTTACGCCATCATCGCCAGGAAGGAATGGGGTTCCTGCTCCAAAGTCTGGAATCCGCTGCTAAAATTAAGAGTGACAGCATAATCATTAAATGTGTCAATCTGTTTGAGCAGTTCCGGCATCAGGCCACTGAGGAACAGACAGAGCAATACAGACTTCTGATTGGAGAGGTGCAGGATTCTAATGACAAGAAAATGGATTATGCTTCTAGTTTCGTGTAGCTTGGCGGTTATGGCTTTTCTTCCCCTGGAGGGTTATGAATCTGCAACAGAGGCCGCTGTACAATCCGTGGTTCAGCCTATGGGTCACGGGACGGGGGACGGCTGATCCAGGAACGGTTCCAAGGACGGCTGATCCAGCAGTGATCATACTTGCAGAAAAATCAGGGGCATCCGTGCCCCTGTTTGCTCTCCCCGAACTTCCCCTGGCCCACGCGCACGCGCACTAGTACTAGCAACTGTATTCGGTTTTCCGCCTACATCTCATACTCCTCATTTACCATTCGGCCTGCCGGGGTAATCCGTTTCCCCTCGATTCTCCTGACTCTTCTCCAATCACGAAAAAGACGCATAAAAGTCATCATAGCAAACAATGACGTTTATGCGCCTAACACCTACAGCCACCCAAAAGAAAGACAGGCGTCTACAAACCCCCTGCCTCTTCCTTCTTCGCTCTCTTGTTAGCTATCTTCTTCGCTATCTTTCTTCACTACGGAATGGCTGCTCGACCTGTTACGATCTCGCAGTCCACCTAAGCTTGCTCCAGTAGTAAATACCCGCTCAATTCTCCGCTGCACCTCGGGGTCAGGAATTAACGGCGGTGCCTGGTGCGGCTTCACCCGGGCATCGATGATCACATTATCACAGGCCCAGTGCTTATGCTCGACCATGCTATTTACCCCATGGATGTCATGGGAAGGATTACTGCGGGTGAAGGTCGCCCACAGGAAGTTGTTCAGCGTCTCCGCCATGAAGCTGCTGTCATCGCACAGAATGATCATCGGGCAGGCATCAAGCGGCCCCTGCGCTGCAATCGCAGCACTCAAGCCGGAGACTTCCTCCGCCGCCGAGGCGTAATCCCGGAACGGCTTCCCCTGCACAGCAACGATCCCCGGCATAATCATGGCCGCCGGCCCCCAGCCCTGCTCCAACCGCCGCAGCACCTCAGGCACCTCAGTACATAAGCTCCGCTTCTGCTCCCCCACTGCGGCGAAGACTACCTTGCTTCCGCTGTTGATTCCGGTGCCGGAATAATCCAGCGTATCGATCGTCGTGTTCGTCTGGAAGTGAATATCGCGGCGCAGATTGATCCGCTCCAGAATATAGGTCAGGAACCCGGGGATATCATGCGTGCTGACCGGCTGATCCTCTTCCGCCGTGATGAACAGATATTTCGCCAGACTGAGCTGTCCGGTTCCGAGAATCCGGTTGCTGATGGTCAGCAGCTCTGCAGGCTGCTTCAGCTGCTGATACGGGGTATACCGTTCGCTGCCGATCGCGAACAGCAGCGGATGCACTCCCGCAGCATCCACCGCATGCACCTCCTTCACGCCGGGAATCTCCGAGCGGATCGCCCCGCCGGTCAGCTCATGAATAAGCTCGCCGAAGGCAGTGTCCTCCTGCGGCGGACGTCCAACCACCGTGAAGGGGAAGATGGCCCCTTTTTTGGCATACACCTTGTGCACTCGCATCACCGGGAACGGGTGGGTCAGACTGTAGTATCCCAGATGATCGCCGAACGGACCTTCCGGCTTCGTCTCCCCGGGATGAATCTCTCCGGTAATCACGAAGTCGGCATCGCTGCTGATGCAGAAGCCGTCCACATAAGTGTAGCGGAAATGGCGCCCCGAGAGCAGCCCGGCAAAGGTCATTTCGCTTAAGCCCTCCGGCAGCGGCATCACCGCAGAGAGTGTATGCGCAGGGGGGCCGCCGATGAAGCAGCTTACCTTGAGCGGCTCGCCGCGCCGGTTCGCGTGGGCCTGATGAATGCCGATGCCGCGGTGAATCTGGTAATGGACGCCCACTTCCTTATTCAGCTCATATTCATTGCCGCTAAGCTGGATACGGTACATCCCCAGGTTGGAGTTCATGATGCCCGGCTTATCGGGATCCTCGGAATACACCTGCGGAAGCGTGACGAACGCCCCGCCGTCTCCCTGCCAGTGCTTAATCTGCGGAAGGTCGGAGATCCTAATCTCCTCGAACCCGGCAGGCACACCGCCGCCCTTCTTAATCGGCAGCGCTTTGCGGGCGGCAAGGCCTGTTCCGATATAGCGCAGAGGCTGCTTGAGCGCCTTCATAGGATTGCTGCGCAGGGCAATGACCGCCTGGGACGACTCCCATGTGTCACGGAAGATGAACTTGCTGCGCTCAATCGTTCCGAACAGATTCGAGACCGCGCGGTACTTCGAGCCCCGCACATTCTCGAACAGCAGTGCGGGACCGCCTGCCTCATAGACCTTCATATGTATCGCCGCCATCTCCAGATGCGGGTCCACCTCTTCATGTATGCGAATCAAATGCCCGTGCTTCTCCAGGTCAATAATACATTCTTCCATATTGCGATATGACATGCTTCTACTCCCATTCTCTAAAGAATATGAACCTCTTTATTATCAATGAGTGTGTCCGTCAGGTCAATTCCCGGAAGATTCCCCGGCCGGTTGACGGCCTGTCTTGCCTTTTTCCGTCCAGTGCCTATATTATACTTGTAGACCGGACAGCTCCGGGCAATCAAACGGCAAAGGGGACAACGGAATGATCATCAAAAAAGTAACCTGGCTGGAGCTCTTCTACGATCTGCTGTTTGTCGCTGCAGTCTCCAAAGCCAGCCATGTGCTGCTGCATGTAGAAGACGAGACCCTGTCTCTGGAGACACTGGGTAAATTCGTACTGATCTTCATTCCAATCTGGTGGGCTTGGGTAGGCCAGACCCTCTTCGTCAACCGCTACGGGAAGGATACCGTCCCGCACCGCGTGTTTCTGATCATTCAATTATTCTTCGTGCTGATCATGACGGCCAGCCTGTCTGTGGATTTCGATGCCAACTATCTGCCGTTTCTGATCGGCTACCTCGGACTCCGCATCATGACCGCTGTCCAGTACCATTATGTCCATCCCGGAGAAAGCGGGCACCTGCGGAACACGGCCCGCTATTTGGGAACGCGCTTCTGGATTGGGCTTACGATTTCGGCCTGCTCCCTGTTCTTCGATTCCTGGCTTCGGTATGCCGTGCTGTACGCCGGGATTGTGCTGGATATTATGCTTCCGCTGACCGGCCGGCGGATTCTGGTGAAGACTCCCGCCAATACCCATCATCTGCTGGAGCGCTTCTCCCTGTTCGCCTTAATCCTGCTTGGGGAATCCGTAGTCAGCATCCTTGCAGTCCTGCAATCCAGCACCTGGACCGGGCAATCTGTCGGCTTCGCTGCACTTACCTTCGTGCTAATCATCGCGATATGGTGGCAGTATTATGACAACCTGGAGAAGAAGGTCGATATGCACATCCAGACTGCCGGGCAGACGATCATCTACGGGCATCTGTTCATCTACCTGTCGCTATGTATGCTTGCAGCGTCCATCCAGCTCCTGTTCCTGGATCAGCTTCATTATGTGCCGATGCTGAATCTGTTGTTCGGCTCCGCGCTGCTCTACTTCGCATCTACAGTGCTGGTCTTCCAGGTCTACAGGCATAAGCAGCACCGGCTCGGCGCCGGACATCTTGCACTGCTGACCGCCCTCCTGACCCTCTTCTATGTACTGGATTCCATAATCCATGTACCGGATGTGCTGATCATGGGCGAGCTGGCGCTGTTCTTCGCGCTCTACGCCAGGATTACTGCCTGACCCGGCTGCCGGGCAGCATACCCAATTGCACCCCAAGAGGCTGTACCAGAGGTCATTCCCGGCCTCTGGTACAGCCTCTTTCTTCCTTCCTTACTGTCCGCTGAATTCGATCTCATCATAATCATAATAGGCCTGGAGGATCTGCTTGCGGTCATCCTGGAACAGCTGATCCGCCACACCGCTTACCAGCCTCGGAATGGCATTCCTTAGCCCGGAGATGGCCGAGGCCGATAACCCGCAGCTGGCCAGAGCGGAGTAGTTGAACACGAATAAGCCATGCAGCAGCTTGCCCCCTGCCTCATCCCGGCTCTGAAGCGCAAAGCCCGGGCTAAGATACGGGTGCGCATCCAGCAGCGGATTCGCCGCTCCGGCAGGCGCCGTATACCGGTCGCTCCAGCGGGCGATATGAGCCTCCACCTGCCGCAGCTCCGGCCGCAGGGCAGGATCGCTGAGAAGGCCCGTGCTGATGATCAGATAGTCGAAGCTGAACTCTCCGGCAGGCGTAGTCACGACCGCCTGTTCTCCCGCAGCTTCCGCCTTCAGCCACGGGGAGCCGAGATGCAGCCGGAAGCCGGGCCACGCCGCTGCGCGGCGGAAGGTATCGCTTGTCGGCGGCTGATTATAGTGGAAGAAATGCGAGATTACCGCATATTTGTCGGCATCCGCAAGTGTATGGAACCGCTCAATCATTCCCGAGCCCTCCATCTGGCGGATCGGGTTGACTCCCGGAAGCTGTGCGCGGCGGACGAAGACCTCAGCCTCAGCCGCGCCTTCCTGAAGCGCGTAATTGGCATTATCGAAGGCGGATGCCCCGCCGCCGAGAATCCCCACCCGCTTGCCGCGAAGGGCGGCGAAGTCAATCTGCCGGGAAGTATGAGCATAGAGATGCTCCGGCAGATGCTCTGCAATCATCGGCGGAACATGCCACTGCCCTCCGCCTTGAATGCCGGTAGCCAGCACCACCTTACGCGCCAGCAGCGTTCCGGCCAGCGCCCCCGCCCCCGCTCCCGTAACCTGCAGACGGTAGATTCCATCGTCACCAGGCTCGACCAGCGTCAGCCGCACCTCATTGCGTACCGGAAGCTTCAGAATCTGCCGGTACCAGCGCAGATACTCCATCCACTGCCCGCGCGGGATTTTGTCCATCTCACTCCAGGCCCCCGCCCCATGCTGTGCCTCCCACCAGGCGCGGAAGGTCAGCGACGGGATACCCAGATCAATGGAGGTCAGCGCTTTGGGCGTGCGCAGCGTCACCATCCGGGCATAGGTCTCCCAAGGCCCCTCCAGTCCGTCACGGTTCTCATCGATAATCAGCAGATTCGATATCCGTTCGCGCAGCAGGCCAAACGCCGCACCGAGTCCGCTCTGGCCCCCGCCCACAATGACGACGTCATAGACATGGCCTTCGTCATGTTCCACAGGGCGAACCCAGTCCGCGCCGCCGAAGGCGAGGTAAGAGAGATCTGTTTTTATGCGTTCATTCAAGGTTTCCAGGCACATCATTCCTCCGACCTTTCCGGGGCATCTTCAGCTCACCGCTGCTGCTCCTTGTGCATCCTGTTACACAATCCCTGATATACATCTATGGCGATATTATATAGGGTATGCTTCCGCTTTTGAATATTGATGGAAGGTTTATTGTCATCTGAGCTGAATTCTGCGGAAGGGATTGTACATTGAGCCTATATTTTAACGCCAGCTAAGCTTATCCGCTTGACAAACGGAATATTATCTCACACCTATCAGCAACAAATTCACTCTGCGGATGAACGATGCCGGCCATCACCTGAACAGCAAGTGGAAACGACTTTGCCGTCCTTTTAAGGACGGTACCGTTTCAGCGAGAAATAGAAGGAAAATTCATCATGTGAAACATATAAATTCTTATATTTCCAAAAAAGCCGCCCCCAGCAGCCCTCCGGCCCCGGAAACAGCTCTTTCATTCAGTCCTCATTCCGCAGATCCTCTATAGTATCTATTATTTCAAAAAACTAATGCAGCGCACCCCAATAGCGTAAAGGCTCGCTGCTGCCTTAGAAGCGTGCTACAAAAAACTCGCGGTTCGACGGGACGAACTTCTGCGTGCGCTGCACATTATCCGCGTCGATAATTCTAAGTGTGTAGCTGACCGATGTCAGCGTGCTGATCGTATTAAACTGGGCAACGCCGAATTCATCGAACTGTGCGGTGATCACAGTGCCGGAGCTCCGGGTCAATGTAGCCATCCAGCCCTGCGTTTCGTAAGGAACGTTGTTATTGTTCACTGCAAGCACGATGAAATTATTAAGCACCTGTCTGATCCGCCGTCTCTTGGGTCTAACTGCCGCCGCTCTTGCTTTTTTAGCCATCAGTAGACGTTTTGCCAGCAATGCCTTCTTCTCTGAATCTTTCAATTGCCTCACCGCTTTCTATTGGAATACAGTAGTAGATGCAATTGAAGATTCGGCCGAAACTATTTTTCGCCTGTTATTTATATAAATGTATCGCTGTACTCATTCATAGTTTCGTACCCGCGGGGCAGCTGGCCGCATACACTGCTTCATAGAGGTGATTCCAATATGAAAAGTAAACCATCATGGGTCAGGCGTCACGCCGCCAAGCTCAACCGGCCCCTGAAGCATAAGATCCGCAAAGCCTATTCCACTGCAACCGCACCTGCTGCTATTCCGGTGATTATACAGTTCAGGCAACCGCTTACTCCGGCGGGGCTCCGCGCACTGCGGAAGCATCTGGGAGGGCATGCCCTCCCGGTCAAACATCATCTGCGGCTGCACCAGGCTGTCGCTTCACAGGTATCCCTGACATGTCTGGAGCATGTGTGCCGCTGGGATGGAGTCCATAAAGTCTATCTGGACGGAATGAAGAAGGCTACGCTTAACATTGCGACTCCATCCATAGGAGCTACGGCGGTCAGACGCTCAAGAGGGCTTACCGGCAAAGGCATTAACATCGCTGTACTCGATACCGGAGTATATCCGCATCCCGATCTGACCCGTCCGGTGAACCGTATCCTGGCCTTCAAGGATTATATCAATCACCGGAAGCGCCCGTATGACGACAACGGACACGGCACGCATATCACCGGGGATGCCGCCGGCAACGGCTGGTCCAGCCGGGGCAAGTACCGGGGACCCGCGCCGGAAGCCGGAATTGTCGGAATCAAGGTGCTGGATAAGAATGGGGACGGCTATGACTCTACGATCATTAAGGCCATTGAATACTGCATCACCCGCCGCAAAAAGCTGAAGCTGCGCATCCTCTCCATGTCCTTCGGCGGACCGGTGGCCCCGCATATCAAGGATGATCTGCTCGTCCAGGCCGTTGAAAAAGCTGTCAAAGCCGGACTCACCGTAGTCATCGCCGCCGGCAATGCCGGCCCTAGGCGCCGGACGGTGGAGTCACCGGGGATCAGCCCCTCCGCCATCACTGTCGGAGCCGTCAATGACCGCCGGACGTTGACGCAGAAGGATGACCGCATCGCCGTCTACTCCAGCCGTGGGCCCGCTCCCGGAGGCAAGGTGAAGCCCGATCTGGTCGCCCCCGGCGATTCAGTGATCTCGCTGCGTGCCCCCGGCTCCCGGCTGGTCCGTGAAATGCCGCGCAATAAGGTCGGCAAGCGGTATTTCAAGCTGTCGGGCACCAGCATCTCCACGCCCATCGTGTCCGGTGCCGTTGCGCAGCTGCTCCAGCTCCGGCCTTGTCTCACGCCGTGTCAGGTGAAGAAGTTGCTGAAGCGTAATGCCTTCCCCCTCCGCCTGAAGCCGAATACCGGCGGCAGCGGGGAGATCGATGTACGGTTCCTGAAGCGCCGCTGCCCCCCTAAACAACGCTAAATAACCGCTCCCCGTCACACAGGGAGCGGTTGCTCACAGCAGGTATACCCTTCTGGCTCTTAGGACCGGCTCTCCAGCTTAAGCGCCGGTTCCTGTCTCATAGGTGAGATGCGGCCATAGCTGCCGCGCCCAGGCTAACAGTGCTTCGTCCTCTCCATAGCCTCCAATGCACTGGAAGCCGAGCGGCAGTCCTCCAAGCGTTGCCGCAGGCAGACTTACCGAGGGAAGGCCCGCGAATCCCCAGACCGCAGGCATCCCTGCCCAGCCCGTATTCCGCTCCTCTATCTTCGGGGCGGTCCCCCCTTGCGCCGGAGACACCCACAGATCAATCCCCTCCTGTTCCATCAGCTCCATCAGACCCTGCCGCAGCATCTGCTGCCGGGTGCGATACTGCTCCAGCTCCTCCTCCGGAATCTGCTGCCCTCTAAGGATCGCTTCCTGCACGGGAAGGCCGTATTCCGCCCGATGCTCCGCGAATCTATGCTCATGTTCCCGTGCCAGCTCACCCTCAATGAAGCGCAGCATCGCATTGCCGTAGATGAGTTCATCTTCCCACGGCATATCGGCGTAGCGGATTTCATACCCAAGCCGTTCAAGTCCGGCGATCTGAGTCTCGAATACCCCTTTGACTTCAGCGCTCATCAGCTCCATATAGACTCCCTTGGGGATACCCAGAACCGGCTTACGGGAGACTTCAGCAGCACCCGCTTCCCAATCCGGTACAAGCACTGCTGCCGCTGCCTCCATATCCGGCAAGTCCTGCGTGAAGAACCCAACCGTGTCAAAAGACGGCGAGAACAGCAGCACCCCGTCCAGCGGCACCCGGCCATAGCTGGGCTTGAACCCGACCACCCCGCAGAAGGAGGCCGGGGCAATCACTGAACGCAGCGTCTGTGTGCCCACTGCCAGCGGACAGAGCCCCGCCGCCACCGCTGCGGCGGAGCCTGCACTGGACCCGCCGGGAGTATGCGCGGTGTTATGCGGGTTACGCGTAGCAATAGGCCCGTTGTAGGCAAATTCCTCGGTCACCGTCTTGCCTGCAATCACGGCCCCGAGGGCACGCAGCTTAGTGACCAGAGACCCCTGGGCACCGGCCAACAGCTCAGCGGATAGCTGTGATCCCGCCCGGGTCGGCAGGCCGTCCACATGCAGGAGATCCTTAATGGCCACAGGGATTCCCAATAAGTCCGGTTTACGCGCTGCTCCGCTGGAGGTGCGCTCCAGCAGAGCTTTTTCCGAGTCAAGCCGGGTTTCAACCTCATGCTCAGGGACAAACGCATGGATATGCGGCTCAAGCTGTCTGTAACGCTCCATGTACCGGTCAAGCACATTGCCGGGTGAATACCCGGGCTCATGAATCCGGCTCATCATTTCTGTCAGGGATACCTTGTGAATCAGCATCAGATCATCTCCATGGAAGATTATGTATAACACTAGGCTTGTTACGGCTCATCCTTCAAAAGGTAACAGAAATATCCAATCTTTCTCATCTTCAAAAACTCAAAAAGCCACCCGGACGGTTCCCTCCAAGATGGCTTTCATGCTACCTACCACCAGAGCTTCCTAAAGCTCTTCGTTTCCGTGACCCTCACCTTGCTTATACTCATTCAGCTTCTGATTAAGCTGCTTGGCTTCCCGTTTCCCGTCGATGTGCATCATCGCGTACACCATACTTTTGACCACCAGAATGACAACGACGAATGGTACCAGCACTCCCTTATCCATCAGCGGGCCGTCAGTGAACAGCCACAGCCAGAGGATCACCAGCACATCGGCGAGGATGAAGCAGGAGCGACTGGATTTGGGCAACATTTAGAATACTGGATTTGGATGCCCTGAAAAAATCGCCAGACTCATATTCCATCTCCAGCTCACACAGCCCCTGCCTCGACTCATACACCTTCTCCCGGCAATAGATGAACACCTTATGGTCCACCGCCTCGAAGTAATAGACATCTCGCGGATGGATGATGTGCATTTGCAGCCCCGTTTTCACCGCCACCGCCTCCTGCATTCTCCCAACAGAAACAGTATATTTTTGTAAAAGACTTATACAATGGCCTTTGCGTAAGCTGCGCTACAGGGGGTTCAAGCTGTAGGTTTGGCAGCTTCAATTTCTTGGTTGGCTCTCTGCAATAAAAGGTACCGGTTATAATGTGAAACACGGTATAATAACCCGTATAGGTCGTGAAGAACACGCCGCCTCAATAGAACGTTTACCCGGAGCTGACTCTGGATACGTTGTATCGGGGCGGCTTTTCTTGTGTTCGGGTTCACTCTGAATTCATGGCCAATCTACTGTAAAGGGGAAGCTTCATTGTCGAGATTCGAGCAGCACTATGAGGAATGGCTTCAGGAACAGATTCATGCGGAGACAGGTTCAATAAGGTTGGAGTTTCTTAATAAGGGGTTGGGGCACGGGACCGTAGAGTTTCTGCGCTCCATCTGGTTTCCCGCTGTCGGCAATTTCAAGTCTCTGTATGCAGAGTGGGAGGTCCGTGACTTCAACAACGGTTACCGTTACTTAGATCTGGCGTATATGCCAGGCGGTGCCAAGGGCGGTATTGAGATTCAAGGGTTTGGTCCCCATGCACGGGACCTTGATGTCAGAAGGTTCAAAGACTTATGCAGACGGCATTGCCTCTTAGCGCTGGATGGTTGGACCTTTTTACCGATTGCCTACCCGTCTATTACTGAAGAACCTCAGCTCTGTCAGCAGCTTGTGCTTGCGTTCATTGGCAGATTCGCTGCTACTGATGTAGCTGCATCCTTAACCTGGCTGGAGGCAGAAACCGTCCGCCTGGCCCGGCGCATTCTGCGCCCGCTGACTCCGCTGGAGCTGGCCGCGCACCTAAGGGTATGTGACCGTCAAGCGAGGCGCATTCTTCATCATCTCGTTGAGCTGCAAATCCTGGAGGTGGCGAGTGGTTCTAAGCGGATTCGCACGTATAAGCTCCGGGGCTAGTGTGCGCTGAGCCTTGCGGGCGGGAGAAGTAAGCCTGTGTAGCTGGGTGGGCTGGCTCGGATGTGCGTGAGAATGGGGTCGGATGTGCGTGAGCCTGATGTGCCCTGGGGTACGAGTCTGATGTGCGGATGTTCACGAGTCTGATGGCGCGGACTGAGAAGCGCCTATTTTGCTAAAAACAAGTTTTTTCTGCGCTTCGCGGACTGAGATTCCGCTATCCGACCTAGAAGTCACCCAAACAGCCTGTTTGAGCAGCAATAGCGGATTGTCAGTCCGCCAAATATCCATTTGGCCCTGAAAATCCACAATAGCGGAATCTCAGTCCGCCCCCCCCACCACTAACCGAAAAAGTCTGCAGATCAGCTCTGCGGGTTCTTGGAATATTCGATTTTGCGACGAGCTTGGGGTAGCGGATGTGTACGAGCCTGATGGCACGGATGTGTACGAGCCTGATGGCACGGATGTGTACGAGCCTGATGGCACGGATGTGTGTGAGCCTGATGGCGCGGATGTGCGTGAGCCTGATGGCGCGGACTGAGAAGCCGTTATTTTGCCGAAATTGCTACTTATTCGCTTGTTCGCGGACTGAGACTCCACTAACCGCCTTTGAAATCGCCCAAACGGCCTGTCTGAGCAGCAATAACGGATTGTCAGTCCACCAAATGTCCATTTGGCCCTGAAAATCCACAATAGCGGAATCTCAGTCCGCAGCCGCTTAGAACACTTGGCTATAGCAGTTTAGTCGATGCCCTTGACCACACACTTTCTATTACCTATGCACACTTGATCATCCGCAGCATCCGCTCGGCCCTTTTCCCGCTAAGGTCCGCAGCGTCCCTCCCAAGCAGCAAGAACCCGCAGATCAGCTCTGCGAGTTCTTGGAATATACAATTTTACGGATGCTGTCGATGGATAAGCCGTATAGCTCGCACAACTGGTCCAACTCCACACCTTCTTGGAAGCGTCTACGGATCTCCGCATTGCGGACTTTATAGTAATCGGCTGCGCCTGAGCTTTCGCCCCATTTTCTGCGTTTGCTCTTGCAGGTGGGGATATACAGGGCTTCCCCTTGAATATATTGCTGAATCTCCTTCAACAGGTGGTCTGGCAATAGTTTTGCTGCATTTATACATTGCATCTCTGGCTCGCTCCTTAAAATATATTGATCTTTTAAGGGCAAAGCCTGTGTATAAATAACTGTATTTCTTAAAACATACTTCAGGCGAATATATCCGCTCCATGCCAAGCTTTCGCCTTAGTTATTCCACAGGCTTTGCATGGAGCGTGCCGTTCACATAATGACTCATTCGAAACATGGGTCCTCACCTCCCGGGATTCTAGAATTGGTGCAGATTAACTCTATTCTAGTGTAATTTCCAGAAGGGTTCAACAATGGAAGTGGGCAGCGCAATGAGCCTGACGTTTAGCTATAATCAAAGTTTACTGCCTGAACATTAGTTTTTTGCCGGTGCCGATTATATAATAGGATTTATATGGCAAAGAAAGGGTGTTGATAGCTGGTGAAATTCACAGAATATGTATACGAACGACCGGATGTGGAGCAATTCAAGACTGCATTCACGGCTCTGCTGAAGGACCTGGAGACAGGCAATCTGGAGGAGCAGAAGGCTGCCGTGGCAGCGGTGAATAAGCTGAGAAGCCGCTTCGATACGATGGAGACCCTTGTCAGCGTCCGTCACTCGATTAATACGGAGGATGCATTCTACAAGGCAGAGCAAGATTATATGGACGAGACCGGACCGGTGATCCAGGAGTACATCACAGATTATTACAGAGCCCTCGTCAATTCCAGGTACAGAGCCGAGTTCGAGCAGGAATGGGGAACACAGCTCCTAAGCTTGGCCGAGATCTCACTGCGCACCTTCAGCCCTGAAGTCATTGAAGATCTGCAACTGGAGAATAAGCTGTCCTCCGAATATTCCCAATTGATCGCGTCCGCCAAAATCCTGTTCCAGGACGAAGAACGCACGCTGGCACAGTTAATTCCGTTCGATTCTTCCACAGACCGTGAAGTCCGCAAAGGCGTATTCGAGGCCCGCAATGCCTTCATGGCAGAGCATGAACCCGAATTCGACCGGATCTATGACGAGTTAGTGAAGGTCCGGGCAGGAATCGCTGCCAAGCTGGGATACAAGAGCTTCGTGGAGCTCGGGTATGACCGGATGGGACGTACCGATTACAATGCGGAGATGGTGGCGGGCTTCCGCAAGCAGGTGCATGAGCATATCGTGCCGGTTGCAGGGAAGCTGAAGCAGCGCCAGCGCGAACGCCTTCAGCTGGACGGACTGAAATTTTATGATGAGGGGATTAAGTTCAATTCCGGCAATGCTACCCCCAAGGGAGACCCGGACTGGATCGTGGCGAATGGTGCGAAGATGTACCAGGAGATGTCCCCGCAGACCGGGGAATTCTTCACCTTCATGCAGGAGAACGGGCTGATGGATCTGGTCAGCAAAAAAGGCAAGGAATTCGGCGGCTACTGCACCTTCTTCAGCGACTACCGTGCTCCGTTTATTTTCTCCAACTTCAACGGAACCTCCGGGGATATCGATGTGCTGACCCATGAGGTCGGGCACGCGTTCCAGGTGTATTCCAGCCGGAATATGGCGGTCCCTGAATATGCATTCCCAACCTCCGAAGCCGCTGAGATTCATTCGATGAGTATGGAGTTCTTCGCCTGGCCCTGGATGGACCTGTTCTTCAAGGAGGAGGCGGACAAATACCGCTTCAACCACCTGGCGGACAGTCTGGAGTTCATTCCCTACGGCGTATCGGTCGATGAATTCCAGCATTTTGTGTACGAGCATCCGGAAGCTACGCCGCAGGAACGCAAGCAGGCCTGGCGGGAGATTGAACGGAAATACTTGCCGCACCGTGATTATGACGGTAATGCTTATCTGGAACAAGGCGGCTTCTGGCACAAGCAGGCCCATATTTTCCGTTCCCCGTTCTACTATATTGACTATACCCTGGCCCAGCTCTGCGCCTTTCAGTTCTGGAAACGCTCGAACGAGGACTTCACCTCGGCCTGGCCGGATTATCTGAAGCTCTGCCAGGCCGGAGGCAGCCGCTCCTTCACGGAGCTGGTGAAGCTTGCCGGATTAACCTCCCCGTTCGAGGATGGCTGCATCGGCTCCGTCATCGGTGAGATTGAAGGCTGGCTGAACAGCATAGACGATAAGGCGCTGTAGAGACCGGGATTCATATACCCGCTACAATTAAGTTACATTCACCATCAAGCACAGCGTCAACGATTAGGGGCTGTCCCGAAGCCAGCAAGTGGCTACCCGGGACAGCCCTTATTTTTGAGTTGGATCGATCATAAGCCTGTCCGCTTACTTCTTCTTCCCCTTCTCTGCGGCCTCCTGCTTGTTCTCTTCCACTCTGAATTTGACGATTCTGGTAATGAGATCATAGGGGAGCGGCTCATGGATCGGGAACTGCACTGAACCCTTGGCCCCTTTATACCGTGCCAGCTCCTCCTTGAAGGCTTCAATCCCCTGAGGTGCGGGGTAGAATCCAATATGATTTTTGAAGGCGGCGAAATGCACCAGATTCTTATGCAGGTGGAAGGTCGGCATCTGGTAGCTGATCTTCTCCACTGCCTCCGGCGCGGCTTCCGCAATGACCTTGCGCAGGCTCTGCAGAATCTCCTGAATCTCCGGTACAAAGTCCGCAATATACTGGTCAACCGATTCATAGGTAACTTTATTCTTTTCCACTTAGGCTTCATCTCCTTTAGGTGCATGACCGCTAAGCCAACCCAACTTATATGTAGCACACCGCTTTTCAAAATTCAATGTGTATTTCGTAAACCATCTGAGATGTGTTTTAATAAAAATCAATCGTTTTTCCGGTCAGCTCCGTCTTACTTGTGAAAACATATTTCGAGGACGACTTCTTCCATAGACCAACACAACAGGAAGAGGGGATGGTGAATGGGGGGGGAAGACAATGAACAAAGCCGATACAGCAGATCCGGCGCTGATGGATGAAGAGGTGTTCTTTGAGCGGCTTGCCAGTGAGCACCGTAAACTGTATGCGCTCGCGTACAGCTATCTGCGCTCAGAAGCAGATGCCCTGGAAGCGGTGCAAGAAGCCTCGTGCCGGGCCTGGATGAAGCGCAAACAGCTCAAAAACGAGCAGGCCTTCACACCGTGGCTACTCCGGATTACCATCAACTGCTGCATGGATGAGTTAAGGCGTAAAAAACGTGTCGTGCTGACGGAGAAGCTCGAGGAGGAAGAAGCCCGGGAGATGAGGAGCAGCGATCGTCTCGATCTGGAGCGGGCGATGAAGCGGATGAAGCCGAAATACCGGCATGCCGTGATGCTCAAGTATTACCAGGATATGACGAACGCCGAAATTGCCAAGGTCCTGAATAAGCCGGAAGGCACGATCAAAACCTGGATGCGTCAAGGACTCATGCAGTTGCGGAAATATATGTGAGCATGTGGGAGGTGGCAGAAATGTTGGAAAAAGAAGAGCGCGTTCTGAAACAGGATGCCCAGGAGGTCAATCTTGATGCACAGACGATTCAGGAAATGAAAATTTATAAGGCCATGCGCAGTGGAATGGCGCAAGGGAAAAAACGCAGCAAACGGCGTTTCTATTCCTATGGGGCCGGCGCCGTATTAGCCACGGCCGCAGCCATTTTTGTGATTGTCTCATCCTTCGGCTTGCCAGCCGGAGGTACAGACGGTTCCGTCCTCGGCGGTTCAGTGCAGACGGCCAGCACCACAAGCTGGAATGATTTTGCAGACTATCGCAAACAGCCATTAACGAACCGGCTGATTGGCGGCATCCTGGAACGAAATCTGGTAAAGCCGGTCCGTCAAAGCGCAACAAACAAAGGATACCGTATGGATGTGGAGGGCGCCGTCACGGATGGCCGTAAAGTGTATATCCTATTCAATGTGCACAACGGTACGGATACAGTAGTCAATCCTGGGCATACGAAAATTCAATTCGGTGATTATGAGGTTCCAGATCCGCATCGGGGTGCAGCCCTGGAATTAGGGAACAGTGGCGAATCCAGAATTCAGCCCGGCGAAAACAAGAATTTTATTTATTCCACTAACTATCCGGCTTCCATCACTGATTCCAAGGAGGTGAAGTTCACTCTAATTCTCACCGGAACGTCCGACCAGGCGCTCACTTCCAGCAGCAACAAGTATCGGACCAGTCTGGAGGTATCGTTTCAGCTTGACCCGGACGAATTCAAAAACCAGGTGCGCACACTCCCTGTGAATCGCACGCTTACCGTGGACGGTCAAAAGATCAAAGTGCGCCAGGTACAGTATACTCCGTTCCATACTTATGTCGATCTGGAGTATGACAAGGCGAACACCAAACAGATTTTCAGCCTGCTGAATCCTGTTCTGATCGCAGCAACCGGGAGTCAAACCGAGAAATTGGTATATCCGGGTAGAATCACGGCCGATAATTCTGAGGTGTACAAAGACAACTCGCAGGCAACGCTGGTGTTCAGGTATACCGGGCTTAACCAGCCGGACTCCATCGCGCTGAAAATTGCCGGTATCTCGGCGCTGGAGCCGGACCGTATGAAATTTGTGGTCGATCCGAACAAGCAGCAAGTGATTGAAGCACCGACAAACGATTGGGAAATAGTCACCTCCAAAAAAGAACATAATGCAACGGCGGAAGAGATTCTGCTCCGGCGCAAGATGACCGACATGTTTTATTATACCGATTCGCAAGGGGCGGTACAGGCAGAGTCCATCGGCGTAGGACTGGACGACAAATTCACCGATGCGAACGGCCGGGTGCATGATAGAACCAATCGGGAAACGCCACTTATCAACTTCGGCGGAACCACGGTCTCTAGAGATGGTACGGGAATTGTCGAGATGAGTTTATCTTTTGGCAGTCAAGCTGCAGACTACCCGCAGCCGCTTACCCAATCGGTCTGGCGCATTTGGAATCCAATTATGGAGACGCAAAGTATGGAGCTGTTCTCAAAGAAATAGAATAGAGCAAGAAGCCCCGCCCAGCCGACAGGCTTGCGGGGCTTCTTGCTTACTTCAGCCCTTTTACAGCAATATAAGCATCCCCTAATTAATCTTGGTCAGCTGCCACTTCTGCGCATCGGTTCCATTGTCCGTCCATTGCTGCACGACAGCACCGTCTGCGGTAGAGGAGTTATCGACATCCATAGCCAGCCCGCTGGCCTTGGAGATCAGCTTGTAATACCCGCCGCCCACATCGACGATGCTCCACCGCTGGGCGTTGCTGCCATTGTCATTCGCCTGCTGGAGCTGGACTCCGCTGGCGGTGGAAGCATTCGGCACATCCAGCAATTTTCCGCTGTGCATCGCCGTAAGCTTGTAGAAGCCGTCCCCTGTGCTTTCCACTCTGAATTGCTGGTTGGCGGCGGTGTGATTCGTCCACTGATGCATTTTGGCTCCGTCTGCCGTAGAGACATCCTTCACATCCAGCACCTTGCCGCTCGCCTTGTTCATTAAGGTGTAGACTCCGCCGCTGACAATGCCGCTTGACGGAGCACCCGCCTGATATACCCGCACATAATCCACGGACATCTGCGCCGGGAAGCTGGTTGCGCCGTTCGGAGCGCCCGGCCAGTTGCCGCCTACCGCGAGGTTCAGCAGCAGGAAGAACGGCTTCTGGAACTCCTCTGTATTGCCGGTTCCGTTCTCAATATAGAATTCATTGAACTGGTTGCCGTCCACGAACCATCTGATATACTTGGAATCCCATTCCACACTGTACACATGATATTGGGAGAAATCCAGATTGCCGGATACCCTCCCGAATTCGGCATGGCCGCCGGCATCCCAGTGCACCGTACCGTTAACAACAGCGTTATTGTTCACCCGCTCCATAATATCTATCTCTCCAGAGGCCGGCCATCCAACCGAGGTAATATTTGCGCCGAGCATCCAGAACGCAGGCCAGATTCCCTGGCCGGAAGGCAGCTTGATTCTGGCTTCGATTTTGCCGTAAGTGAAATTCTTGAGTCCCTGTGTCTTAATCCGTGCCGAGGTATAGTTCATGCCCCCGTAGTTTTCCTTCTGCGCTGTAATCACAAGGTTGCCGCCGGTAACCTTCAGGTTCTGTGCCCGGTTCGTATAATATTGCAACTCATTGTTCCCCCAGCCGCCGCTGCCTGTGCCTGTCTCGGCCGTCCAGTTGGCCGTGTTCAGGGAAGAGCCGTCGAACTCATCGCTCCAAGCCAGATTCCAGGTTGCTGCGCTTGCGCTACCCGCAGGCACCAGTGCGAGCAATAACGTGAACAGCATGAACAAGCTTAAGACTTTACCTCTTTTAACCATCTTCGTCCTCCTCTAACAATTCAAATTCGCCAGCCTTATTTCAATGCACGCGTACGTTCGTGCCATTGAAACCTGAAAAGGAATGCTTACCCAACCGGTTTCGGAAATCCCCTTGGCTTGGTAACGCCTTCATCCTCTACAACCCATATATATCGCTTTTGCTTCCCCGAAGAACCAGAAATTTGACAATCCAGCGAACCCGGAGGAACGGGGGTGCTGTCCTTCGGAAGACACTAGTAGAGCGTCAGGTTTTAATTCATGGATGGGACCAGTGAGACGAAACTTCAGGCCTCATCAAGATCAAACACAGCAAAAAACCGCTCTCCAATGGAAGCGGTCCATGCTTTTGCTAAAATGATACTGTTATTGCCGTACTACTCCAGGCCGTGCTCTTCCCGGATCTTGTACATCCCTTGCAGCAGCAGCTCCGAAGGATCACGGTTAAGCTGCAGATGCGTCAGTAACAGGTGGAGCGGGATAGCGCATACGTTGTTCCCGTCCGTGATTGCAGGGAAGCCTGCCTCAAAGACCGGTCCATGCTCCTCGTTCCAGGCCAGTCCGGCATGCACCTGCTCTGGAGCGAACTCCTCCGTTACAGCGGCGATACACATCGGAACCAGCACGTTATCGACAGCGGCCTTGGCTTCCTCTTCGCTGGCGAGCGGCTTGGGCATGGAGTTGCCTCCCTTGTTCTTCATCAGCTCGTGGAAGAAGGAGGCCATCCAGATCTCCGGACTGTTGCCGGACTGGAACCGGCCAGCCAGCTCACGAAGGAAGAAGCCGCAGTAATAATCAGCGTTATCTTGATCCTTCACACGGAATACAAAGACCGGGCCGTAGTTGTCCAGGTTCAGCACCTGTCCTTCCACATCGCTGAAGCTCATTTTGAGAGCTACAATGCCGTTATGAAAAACAGCCTTGAGCAGCTCATTCCAATTCTCTTCGGTCATTTCCTTCCCGGCAGCTTCCGCTTCCCCGTTGACCGGCTCATTCGTAGTCTCATTGGTTGTTTCGTTTGTCATAATTAAATTCACCCCACTTTCTATCATACCATCCTATTGAACAAGGTAACATACCATATCTCTCAGGCACAAATGGAAAGCTCTGCCGGGCCCGGATGTATGTCCTTATGCGCAAGTGCTATACTAGACAGGGTACAGCAACCATCTCATCTTGCAGAAGGGAATGACCCTAACCATGAATACCGAACAATTGAACCGAATTCACACTGGCCAAGGCTTCATAGCTGCTCTGGACCAGAGCGGGGGAAGCACCCCCAAAGCGCTGTTGCAATACGGTATTAAGGAAGACCGTTATTCAGGGGACGAAGAGATGTACACCATGGTTCACAGCATGAGAACACGCATTATTCAGAGCCCCGCATTTACAAGCGAGCATATTCTCGGTGCAATTCTGTTCGAGAACACGATGGACCGCCTCATAGACGGGCAATATACCGCCGATTACCTGTGGGAGCAGAAGGGCGTCGTGCCTTTTCTCAAAATTGACCAGGGACTGGCCGCTCTTCAGAACGGTGTCCAGCTCATGAAGCCTATTCCCGCCCTCGATGAACTGCTGAAGCGGGCAGTCAGCAAGCATATCTTCGGCACCAAGATGCGCTCCGTAATCCATGAAGCGAACCCGGAGGGTATCCGGCAGGTAGTGGAGCAGCAGTTCGAGCTGGCCCGGCAGATTGCCGCCTTCGGACTGGTTCCGATTATTGAACCGGAAGTAGACATTCTTAGTTCGGACAAGCAGGCGTCAGAGCAATTGCTGAAACGGGAACTGGCCGCACACTTGTCTGAGCTGGCAGACGACGTAAAGGTTATGCTCAAACTGTCGATCCCGACAGAGGATAATTTGTACAGCGGGCTCGCCGCAGATCCCCATGTAGTTCGGATCGTAGCCCTCTCAGGAGGGTATACCCAGGCTGAAGCCAACGAGAAGCTGGCCCGCCAGCATGGAGTGATTGCCAGCTTCTCCCGCGCCTTGTCCCAGGGCCTTAGTGATCAGCAGACGGAGGAGGAATTTGGCCGCACCCTTGCTGCGTCTATCCAGGCCATCTATGAGGCTTCGATTACTTAAAGTCCTCCACCTGACTGTCCGTACTCTGGTAACTTAGATTGGCAGACTTAAGCCCCCCGGCCATTAGGCCCCGGGGCTATTAACTGTTGCCTAAGCCCGTAATGTCATTAGGCTTGCTTCAACCGCTTAATCTCCTCCCGCACTCTGGGCGCTACCTCTGTCCCGAAGAGGCGGATGGCCTGCATCACCTGAGCATGCGGCATAGAGCCGTGCGGGACATGCAGCAGGAAGCGTGTGATGCCTACATGCTGGTACAGGTAGATGATTTTGCGGGCAACCGTCTCCGGGTCGCCCACATATAGAGCCCCGTCAAAGCTGCGGGCGGCATCGTAATCCGCACGGTGATATGGAGGCAGCCCTTTCTCCACTGCACGGACATTCGTCCGCGCATGTGTAGACGGGAAGAAGCCCTCTACCGCAAGCTCGTCCGTCTCCGCAACATACCCATGGGAGTGCGTTGCAATCGGAAGCTTGGACACATCATGACCGGCCTTGGCTGCTGCCTCCTTATAGAGCCGTACATGCATGGCATAATCGGAAGGATTGACATTGCCGATAATCGCCAGGGCAAAGGGCAGGCCCAGAGTACCGGCGCGGACCGCAGACTCCGGCGTTCCGGCACTCGCAATCCATACCGGCAGCGGGTTCTGCTGCGGGCGCGGATAGATCTCCAGATCCCTGATGGCCGGGCGGTGCTTGCCGCTCCAGTTCACCTTGCCGGGCTCCCGCAGCTTGAGCAGCAGGTCCAGCTTCTCGTCAAATAGCTCTTCGTAATCCTTCAGCTCATAGCCGAATAGCGGAAACGACTCGGTGAACGAGCCCCGGCCCACCATAATCTCGGCACGGCCGCCCGATATTCCGTCCAGGGTAGCGAAATCCTGGAATACCCGTACCGGATCCGCTGAGGACAGAATCATGACCGCACTGGTCAGGCGGATTCGGGTCGTCAGCGGTACAGCCGCCGCCATCAGCACAGCAGGCGATGATGCTGCAAAATCAGGCCGGTGATGCTCACCCACGCCGTATACATCCAGTCCCACCTGATCCGCAAGCACGATCTCCTCCACCACTTCGCGCAGCCGCTCTGCATGGCTCAGAGTCACTCCGGTATTCACATCAGGCGTTGTCTCGACAAAGGTGCTTATTCCAAGTTCCACGTATTGTTCCTCCTAGAAGTCAGTAATCTTTATATTCTAAAACTAAATAGTTGAATATTCAAAGAAAATTTCAAGCCACAGCAAACAGGGTGCCCGGCTGTATCAACAGCCCGTGGGCACCCTGTTTCGTGCTGATATTGTGCTAATGGGTTATTCGAAGCTCCCGCTTATTTCACCAGCTCCTCCAGGCTGCCAAATACACCAGAGGCCGATTTCAGCTTGGATTCGCCTCCGACCACACAGAAGTAGTTCTGCTGCGTTACCGCCCCAAGCAGACCGGCAAAGCTTCTCATATCCCCGGCTGTGGCCGACAGGATCTCATTACGCTCCTGCTGAAGGTCTTCCGCGCTGATCTGTTCGAAATAATGCCGGTCCGCCTGACGGCCCTGCGCGCCGGGACTCAGCGGCTGGTCAAGCATAGCCAGGGTACCGATAATCGCCCTCTCCATCTCCGCCTCATCTGCCGCATATTCCCCGGCAAACCGGGAGGCCTGGTCATAGATCTCCAGCGTCTCCAGCAGGTTCGGATCGCGGTAGGAGGTGAACAGGATTACCCCGTCGCGGCGCAGGAGCAGATTGCCGCCATACGCACCGCCCTTGACCCGGACCGTATTCCACAGGTAGGTCAGGCTGAGGATCTTCTTAAGCACCTGCAGCTTGCCGGAATAGGCGAAGCCCAGCTTCTTGTAGTCATAACCTTTGACTACATACTGTACCTGGCTTGCGGACATGAAGCCTTCGTTGACCGCCTGCCCCTCTGCTGACAAGAGCGGCTGGAACTCCACTGCCCGTCTGCTGAGGTCCAGTTCCTGCACATGTGCGGCGAATTCCGCATAAGTATCCGCCGTACCGGTGATAGAGAGCGTCAGATTCTGCGTATTGAATAACAACCCGCAGATTTCCTTCAAGGTATCCGCAAGCTCCTCCGCCTGCTGGTCAATGCTGCGGGCAAGCTCCTTGATGAAGCGGTAATAGGCTACGCCGCCCAGCTGCTCCTCATACATCCCCCGGTCCGAGAAATAAGACAGCACCCGGCTGGCTGCAATCTCGTTGCCTTTCTGGGTCAGCATCGCTTCCATGCCGGAAGCTTCCCGGCGGACAATCTCCTGGAGCTTGGACAGATTATCCAGATTGCTGCCATAGAGCAGCTCATGCAGCAGCTTCAGGGAACCGCCGATGTTGCCCTGCATCACCTTGATCCGCGTGCTGAACTTGGGCTGATAGCTTCCTTCCGCAGATTTCCCGGCTCCGAACACCTCGTTCTGAAAACGGATGCCCCCGGTCGTAATCCCGATCTCACTGGTCAGCTCCTCAATACTGTAGGCTTCCGTCTCCAGCTGTCCCAGCACTCTCGCCAGCAGCTCCAGATAAGGAATCTGCTGCGCGGCAAGCACGCTGGTGTCCCAGTACAGCTTGATATAGGCAATTGCACCGGCAGCCACTTCATGATGCAGCACCTTCATTCCATCCAGCACATATTCCACTGTAGGCACCCCTGCCGGGGCCATAGGATTAATGTCCCGGAGAGTCAGCTTCGGCAGCTTCTCCAGGTCTTCTGCGGCGTCCGGGGTGTTCTGCCGGGCCAGCAGCTTCTGCGTGCTGAGCACCAGCTCATCCAGCTGCGCCGGGGCCAAAGACGCTTTGTATGCCGCCAGACGGCTGCGGGTGGCGGCATCCTTTTCCCCTGCAAGGCTCTGAGAGGGCTGGAGGACAACGACACTGCAGTGGTTACTGTTCAGCAGATAGGTCTCAATCAGCCGCTCGAAATAGCGGCTTCCACTTTGCTCACGGATCGACGTAAGCGCAGCCTCGTATTCCAGATAGGTGGACGGTAACCCGTCATACAGCCAGGCCTTCATGACTTCCATATTGTAGGTCAGACCCTTGGGATATTGGCTGAAATCGGCCTCCCGCAGCTCAAACTCCTTGCTGTTCACCGCAGCCAGCACCAGCTTCTCATCCAGGCCTTCCGCAGCTAAGCGGGTTAGCGTGGCCCTGACCAGATTCACGAATGCTTCCCTGGCGTCCGGGTTGGAATGCGTCAAGGCAATACCCAGCATAGGCTGAACCATACTATCCGAATAAAAAGCAACCACATCCTTCCCCAGGCCGCTCTCCAGCAGCGCTTGTTTTAGCGGGGCGGCGTTGCTGTCCATCAGCATGCTTTTCAGAATGGCGAAAGCCAGATTCAGCTCCCGGTCCAGAGAGGTGCCGATTACATAATTCAAGCTCAAGTATGTCTTGTCGGCAGCGGTTTCGGTCTCCAGAATGGGATACTCCGCCGTCAGCTGGGTAATACCGGTCGGTGCTTGGAGAGCAATCGAAGTGTCCATGGGTTTGCGGGTATAGCGGCTGAGATATTCCTCATGGATAAATTGCAGCCGCGCTTCGATATCCAGGTCGCCATAGAGATAGAAATAACTGTTCGACGGGTGGTAATAATTCCGGTGCGCCTCCAGAAACTGCTCATAGGTCAAGGCAGGGATATTCTGCGGATCACCGCCGGAGGAGTGACGGTAGATGGTGCCGGGATAGAGCGATTTTTTGATCCGGTCAATCAGCACCGTCACCGGCGAAGAATATGAGCCTTTCATTTCATTGTAGACAACACCCTTATAGATCAGCTCAGCCCCCGAATCCGGCAGTTCATAATGCCAGCCCTCCTGCTCGAAGATCTCCTGCTGACTGTAGATGTTCGGCTGAAAGACGCTGTCCAGATAAACCTCCATCAGATTGGCAAAATCCTGGTCATTCTGGCTGGCTACCGGATACATCGTCTTATCCCCGAAGGTAAAAGCATTCAGGAAGGTCTTCATCGAGCCCTTCAGCAGCTCTACGAACGGTTCCTTCACCGGGAATTTGTCCGAGCCGCACAGGACCGAATGCTCCAGAATATGAAACACTCCCGTGCTGTCCGCAGGCGGCGTCCGGAAGGTGACACTGAACACCTTGTTGTCATCCTGATTCTGTACATAGAGCAGCCTTGCGCCGCTCTGCTGATGCTCCAGCGTGTATACGGAGGATTCGATTTCCCGTATGTACTCCTTGCGTATGACTTGAAACCCGGAATAGATCTCACCTGTGTTTAAGCTGCCCATATATTTTTCCCTCCTTGAGTTCAGGTCTGCCCTGTTTCCATGAGCTTATCATATCCGGGGTTTCGGGTTCCACTACCGGCTGCACAGAGGATCGGGCTAACGGATGCAGTCCCCTGCTCTGACGCTGCGAATGCTAGACCCGGCTTAATCTCTCCACCGCCTGCTCCTCGTCCGCCACAAAAAATATATCCTTCCCGTTGTTGCATTCATAGATGAAATCACGCAGGCTGCGGCTGGTATAGCTGCTGAAATCACCCACTACCGCTGCCTTCACCTGATAGTTAATGAACTTCTGCAGAATCTCGCCGGCCAGCCTTGTCTTGAGGTCAAAGAACTCCTCGCTCAGCAGCGCCTTATGGATCACGATCCGGTCACAGTCCGTCTCATAGCGTACCGTTGCCATTAGATCAAGCGCGCTCTGGACATCCCCCACCACGGCCTCGTTGCCGCTCACTATAGCGATGATTCTGCCGCCTGCTTCTATAGTTGTTATGTTCATGGTTACAACCTCCTGATCGCATATGATAGAATATGCGGATAGCTTATAACAGCAGCAACTGAATTGTACAGCAAAGGATGGATATTGATGAAGCTTAGTATGAATTGGATGACACTCAGGGTGCGTAATCTGGAGGCTTCCCTTGATTTCTATCACAGAATTCTGGGTCTGCCGGTGGAGCGCAGATTCGAGAGCAGAGGGAAGCAGATTGTCATGCTGGGGATAGAGGGGCAGCCGAAGCTTGAACTGATAGAGGGCAATGACCCGCCGCTGAAGCCGGAATGCGGAGTATCCGTAGGGTTCGAGGTTGGGTCGCTGGACGAAGCTATGGCGGAGCTTAGTAAGGAAGGAATCCCGGTAGCCCGCGGCCCCATCGCGCCGAATCCCAGTCTGCGCTTCTTCTATATCCTGGACCCGGACGGGTTCGAGGTGCAGCTTGCCGAGCATATGTAGCAGCGTTAGGACTGGCTTGCTATCCACAGACTGGCAATAGTAGAGCACCAGATTTTCTGAATTAGCTTGCGTTTGGGTCTGGATAAGTTGCATTCCTGCTCCTTATTCGGCCTACGCACACGCGCCTACTACATTTTATTTGTTTTCCGCCTACGTCTTCTTCTTTTCAGACTCGAATGATTAGGAGGGATTACCTTGGAGCAAGCATAATGTATGCCGTTTTCCACACACATTCGGCCATGCGCCAGCTTTTGAGCACAATGTATACCGTTTTCCACATACATTCGGGCCATGCGCCTACTTTTGGGTACAATGTATACCGTTTTCCACACACATTCGGCCATGCGCCTACTTTTGGGTAGCAATGTATGCCGTTTTCCACATACATTCGGCACCCTATTGCCGCTGCAGCAGCCGATTGCATTCGATTATACGCAGACCTTCAGCGAAGTACCCTAAACAGCATAGACAGCAAAAAAACGGCATCTCTGCCGTTTCTTAAGGGATGGACTCTCAGGGGCTCGAACCCTGGACAAATAGATTAAGAGTCTACTGCTCTACCAACTGAGCTAAGAGTCCGTATGGTGTCTATGTATCATTCTTCTAGGCGATGATCTCTAAGCTGACTGCGCCCGCTCAAAAGTACTTTCATAGTATACTTTTTTGAACGGGTGCTGTCAACTGTTTTATTCATCTTTTCTCACATCGGCTATGAACTGCTGTCTACACGCGATTCTTCCGCCTCATCACCACATACACCGGGAGTCCGGCAAGCGTGATGCCAATCCCTATAAGCGAGCGCAGCGGATCACTGATGACCGTGCTGGCCAGAATATAGAGTCCCCCTGCTACGCCAAGAATCGGGGTGAACGGATAGAGCGGCACGCGGTAGCGGCCTTGTACGGGCGGCAGCCTCCTGCGCAGGAGGAACACACCGAACACGCCCATGGTGAAGAAAATCCAGAGCACGAACACCAGCAGATCTGTCAGCGTATTAAAGGTTCCCGAGAAGATGTAGATTACGGCCAGCACACTCTGAAAAACAAGCGCATTCGCCGGTGTCTGAAACTTCGGATGAATCCTGCCCAGCACCCGGGAGAACGGAATCTGTCCCCGCTCCCCCATCGCCTGCGGCACCCGTGCTGCGGTCATGAGATACCCATTCAGCGCGCCCAGTACAGAGACGATAATGCCTGCTGTAATGAAGGCTCCGCCGCCGCTCCCGAACAGCGCTTCAGCCGCATCGGCTCCGGGAGTCGGGGACGACACAATCTGGTCATAGGGCAGCGCCTGGAACACCGCAATATTGAACAATACATACACGGCGATGACAAAAATAACCCCAATCGAGATGACCTTCGGCAGCGTCCTGGCCGGGTCTTTGATCTCTCCTGCCATATTGGTTACGCTGATCCAGCCGTCATAAGCCCAGAGTGTGCCGAGCACCGCAGCCCCGAAGCCTGCACCCGCTGCCGCTGTACCGATACCGCCGAAGCCGGGAGCCAGATCCGAGAACAGCCCCACGCCTACAATGCCTGCTACCGGAATCAGCTTCCCCACCGTGGCCACCGTCTGGATGATTCCGCCGAACTTCGTCGCTATGACGTTCATCAGCAGAATGAAGGCCAGAATGCCTACGGCCAGCAGCTTCTGCTGCCATGAATTCAGCGGCAGGAAGTAACCGGAATAGGTTGCAAAGGCAATAGCCAGCGCCGCTACAGAAGCCGGATAGGAGATCACCGCCTGCACCCAGCCCAGCAGATAACCGAACACCCCGCCGTACAATTCACTTAAATAAGTATATAGACCACCCGACTTCGGAATGGCAGCCGCGATCTCCGCCACACTCAGCGCCGAAGCCAGGGTAATGATTCCGCCCGCGCCCCAGGCCAGAATACTCATCCACGGGCTTCCCGCGTTATTCAATACAATGCCAGGCTTCAGAAAAATCCCCGATCCGATAATCATCCCGACCACCAGGGCCAGGGCTTGCACAAACGTAATACTTTTGGTTAACGGCTTTGTTGTCATAACTTCATTCCTTGTCCTTCCATTCTGTAAGTATGTATATGACTTGTATTTCTATGCTGCTCCTCCGCTCCCCTGCTTTTGGGCCGGATTAATTCCACATCAAGTCAACTTTAAGTCAACTTTGGTTATAAATAAACTTGTCATTGCCACATCCATTCCCTGGAAATATACTTATACGTATCGTGCCGGCAGCCCCGCCCTTTGAAATGGCAGGAAGTTCTCCTCTTCATGGATAACGTTCTCATTGACTACTTCCCAAGCCCGGTACTACTAACCTTAAGGAGGAATCATCTACTTATGCTGCACACTCCCGGCATTACCGACTGCTCACCGGCAGAGGTTCAATATGACGCATCAAGAATCGGGGTACTGCATACCCACTTTCAGCAACTGATCGATGAGAAAAAAATCCAGGCCGCTGCATACTGCGTCTCCCGGTATGGCAAGACGTTCATGCACGGTGCCATCGGCCCCCTCTCCTATCGCGAAGACCGCACGGAGCCGCTGCTGCCGACGTCCGTTCATAACATTGCATCCATCACCAAATCGGTTACTTCGGTCGCCATAGCCAAGCTGGTAGAGGATGGCATTCTCCGGCTGGACCTTCCCGTGGGAACCTTTCTGGAACCGTTTAACGTAGAGCCTTTTAGCAAAATCGATATCTACAGCCTGCTGACCCATACCTCCGGCCTGTTCCCGGACTGTGCGTCCAGCATGATTCCTTATCATAAGTCATATTGGCAACGGGTGGACGAATATTTCGATCAGTACAAACCGGAGAACGGGGAGCTGGATTGGATTACTGCATCACTGAGCTGCGGAATCGCCAAACCGGTTGGCGAGGAATGGCAATACTGCTCCTTCGGCTTTTGTATTCTCGGTGAGATTATTAAGAAGGTCACGGGTATTCCCGCTGAACAATACATAGAGGAGCAGATTCTGCAGCCGCTCGGCATGAGGGACACGATGTGGGAGCCGACTCCCGCGCTGGCAAGGCGCTTCATTATACGAAATGAACGTAGAGAAAAGCAGCTCCATGACCTGATTCACGGCACACTGCCGGATGAATCTCCAGCAGAGAAGCTGTGGGAGAACGTATCCCGCACAGGCGGGGGGCTGGTCTCTACTCCTGCCGATCTGACCAAGTTCGCCAACATGCTGCTGGGCATGGGAACGCTGGGGGATACGCGGATTGTGGGCCGCAAAGCCATCGAGAAGATCACTACCCGCACTCTCTATGGCGTGCCCGACTACTGCTGGGGCAACAATGTCAAAGACCGGAGCTACGGCATTGGGCTGGATATGCGCCAAGGTCCCGCGTTCCTCTATTCCGAGGGCAGTTATTTCCACGAAGGTGCCGGTGCCTGCTGTATGGTCATTGACCCCGCTGAGCAGCTAACCGCCGTATGGTTCGTGCCCTTCACAGGCGATAACTGGTATGCGGAAGCCCTGTTCAATGTAACCAATATCATCTGGTCAGGATTGATGTAATGAACCGCTTCAAGCATAATTGGCTAATTGGGCGGGCGGTAGCGGAGGTGACCTATAAGGAATGGAGTGCTTACCGCACCCACTCCCTAGTCTCCGTAATCGTCGGCCCGGTGTATTTCATGGTGCAATATTTCATCTGGACCGCAGTCTATGGCGGGCAGACTACGCTCGGCGGGCTTGATCTCCCCCAGATGATCCGCTATTTCGGGGCAACGGCGCTGATCGGGTATCTGATTATGGATTTTGCCGACTGGAACCTGTCGATGCTGGTGCGCACCGGCAAATTCCTCACCTTCCATCTGCGTCCGGTGCATCACCGTTCCTTTGCCTTGTACCAGAAGCTCGGGCACCGGATGCTCGGCTTCTTGTTTGAGTTCCTGCCGTGTCTGCTGATCTTTATCTTCATCTTCGGGATCGATATGCGGCCGGCAAGCCTCCCGTGGACCCTGGTGTCCGTGGCGCTGGCCTTCCTGATGAACTTCTATGTTAATTATACGATTGGCCTGACTTCCTTCTGGCTGGTGCAGTCCGGAGGGATTCGCAGCGCCTTCCTGCTGGTGTCGGGTATTTTCTCCGGTGCGCTCATTCCGCTTGATTTCTTCCCGCACTGGCTTCAGGTGATACAGCTGTTCCTGCCTTTTCAGTACATTGCTTACATGCCTGCCATGGTATTCACCGGCCATTATTCACTTGGCGGCCTTGAGCTGTCCATTCCCGAAGCCGTAGGCATGCAGGCGGCCGCTGTTCTGGTAATGTTCGGCTGCAATGAGCTGGTCCGCCGCCGGGCGATGAAGCAGTTCACGGCGGTTGGCGCATGAATACGCGGAGGGAAAGGAACGTTCCTGTTATGAAAAAATATGTAGATGTATACAAGCAGTGCATGTACTCTGCTATCCAGACCGCTTCGGCCTACCGGATGAACTTCATCGTCAGCAGTCTGATTACACTCATCGGCAACATTCTGTTTCCGCTGGTGACGCTGTTAATCTACAGGGCGGGTACCAGCTTCCCGGGCTGGAGCTTATACGAGGTCCTTCTGATCCAGTCTATATTCACTATGTCCAGCGGGCTCTCCAGTCTGGTCTTCGGTGGATTGTTGTGGACAACGATGTCGCATGTACGTGAGGGAAGCTTCGAGGTCATTCTGCTCAAGCCGCTGAATCCGCTGTTCTACATTGTAGCGACTACCTTCTCTGTAGAGAGTGTCGGATTATTCCTTGGAGGTGCTGCATTATTCATCTTCTCCGCTCTGCATATCGGCGCTATCTCCGCCCTCGCGTGGCTGCAATTCACCGGGATGTTCCTGGCCGGGACGGCTGTATTGGCCGGATTATCGCTGATGATGGCGGCGATGTCCTTCAAATGGGTCGGCAATTCGCGGATATCCGAGCTGGCGGACAGTGTGCTGCATATCGGCAAATATCCGCTGCCGATCTTCCCGAAGGCGGTGCAGGCTGCAGCTACGCTGATCATTCCCGTGGGGATGGTCGGCTACCTCCCGGCCTCCGCACTGCTAGGCCGGGTTCAGGCCGGTGATTTCATCGCGATTCTGCCTTGCTTTATCTTTCTCTGGGTCGGCATTTGGGTATACCGGCACATGATCAGATTATATGAGGGGGTTGGCGGCTGATGCCGGTTATTGATGTCAAGCATTTAACGAAGAGCTATACTACCTATAAGCGGGGCGCAGGCATGGGGCAGACCTTCACGAGCTTCTTCCGGCGTGAAGCCGTCTCCGTCCAGGCTGTGAACGATATCAGCTTCGCCATTGAGCGGGGTGAAATCTGCGGGATGCTAGGTCCGAATGGGGCAGGTAAATCCACAACGATCAAAATGCTCTGCGGCGCGCTCTATCCGACCAGCGGGGAGATTGACGTACTCGGTCATTCTCCGGCCCGGGACCGGAAGCATTATGTACGCACTATCGGAGCCGTCTTCGGCCAGAAATCCCAGCTCATCTGGGATATCCCGCCCATCGACAGCTTCAAGATGAACAAAGCAATCTACGGCATCTCCACATCGGATTTCAATAACCGGCTGGAGGAACTGGCGGTGCTGCTGGATATCGCCGGGGTGATGGAGAAGCCCACCCGTGTACTGTCGCTGGGCGAACGCATGAAATGTGAATTCGTCATGGCCATGCTGCACCAGCCGGATATCCTGTTCCTGGATGAGCCGACCATCGGGCTGGATGTCATCGCCAAGGTCAAAATCCGTGAGTTCATCCGCCAGATGAACAAGCAGCAGAACATGACCTGCATCCTCACCACCCATGATCTGGAGGATGTGGAGGAGCTGGCCCACCGGGTCATTGTCATTAACCACGGCGAGAAGGTGTTTGACGACTCGCTGCAGCGGCTGAAGCTGTTCCTGGGGGAGAAGAAGCGTGTGAGCTTTACATTCAACGAGTCTGTGCGGGACACGCCGTTCGACAACGACTTCACCAAGGTAATGGAACGCCCCTCCGACTTCCAGATCACGCTGGAGGTAGACACCGCCCGGATCTCAATCAGCGAGTTCATCGAAGGCATCTCCCGGAAGCACGGCTTCTCGGATATTTCCGTCAAGGAGCTGCCGATCCAGCAGGTGGTTATGAATATCTATGAGAATGCCAAAAGCAGCCTGAACCGTCACCCGTTACAGTGACAGCTCAGGCTGCTTTTTTTTGACAGAGTATGGCAAGCTTCGGCTTACTTCGCAGCAGCCAGTTCGGACGCAAGCTTCTCCGCCCCGTCAAAGATCGAATAGCTGTAGCCCCAGAACTGGTTGAAGTCGATCTTATAGATCGCTTTGTTCTGGATGGCCTTGAGGCTCTGCAGCGATGGGTCAGCGTAGAAGGCCTTCAGCGTCTGGTCAGGATCAACACCGCCTGTGTAGACCGAGATCAGCAGGACATCCGGGTTGGTGGCGATCAATTGCTCCTTGCTGATCTCACCGGTCACATCCGCATAGCTGTTGGTCAGTCCCAGCAGTCCCAGCACATCTCCCGCAAAAGTATCGACATTGCCGCTATAGACAGCGATCGCCCCGTTGCCCCCGTCAGATACATAAGCGAAGGTCTTGGCACCTGTGGCTGCCGCTCCCTCCTTCAGCTTCGCCGCACGTTCCTTCAGCTCTGCGATGTATGCAATGGCCTTCTCCTGCACATCAAAGATCTGGCCGAGCTGCTCAATATCCTTGTACAGGCTGTCAAGCGTCGCCCCGGCCAGGCTGGTGCTCTGCACGAAGGTCTTGATGCCCAGTTCATTGAGTCCGCCTACCGTCCCGACTCCCCAATCCGCATCTGCGAACAGGCCGCCGCGTCCCATCACCAGATCCGGGCCTCTGCCTACAACCAGCTCTTTACTGGCATAGTCTTGGGAAATCACGGGGATCTTCTTGAATTCCTCCTGGACTGCCGGGTCGCCGGCGCCGTAGAGGGCTGCTACTCCGACCATCTTGTCGGTAAGACCCAGCTTAATCAGCAGCTCGGCCGCACCCTGGGTATTCGCAACTACCTTGTCAGGAGCCTTGTCGAAGGTCTGGGAGTGAGTCTTCCATTCCGTGCCTTCCCCGTTATTCGTGTGGTTCTCAATTGTTAGCGGATATACCGTCTTGGCAGCTTGTGCAGTCTCCACCGGTGCGGGGCTGGCAGATGCAGGTGCAGCCGTTGCCGCTGCGTCCTTCGTATTGCCTGCTACGGATGAACAAGCGGCCAGCATAACCGCCATAACCAGCACTGCCAGCAGCGGTACATATCTTTTGAATATTGTTTTCATTCTCTTGGTCCCCTTTTCTGTATGTACGTTATGATCCTGCGGGAATGGCATTAAGCCCATCGCCTTGCAGGGGATACCTCCGTAGAATATAGAATGTTGCCCGCCATGTCAATGAGAATTATTATCATTGACAATCATTCTCAATGTGCCTTATATTTAAAAAACCACATCGCTACGTGCTCGCGCTGGCACATTGTGATCGGTTTTTCTGAAAATACATCTGGCACAACCTGCGATGAACGCACGCCCTACGTGGCGCGTCCAGTCCAATTGTGTTCGGTTTTTCGATTACATTCGGCCCAAGCACATACATCTATGTTCCTTGTGTACTTAACCGGTGCCCAGAAACTTATGCTGCTATGTGTTCTTAATTTTATCAATGAAGGAGCTTTATTACTGCCATGCATACCGATATAGCCGTATCCTCACAACCTAAGCAATCGCTCATTCATACCCGTTACGGATTCGCAGCGGTTATAGGCGTGCTGTTCATTCTTACCCTGCTGTCCGCCGGGGCTGCGGTCTCCTTCGGCCAGGTGGACATTCCTGTCTCCCAATCCTACCGGATTCTGCTGCATCACCTCACTGGCATCCAGATTGGAGATGTGCAGGAGCTGACGAACGGTTCATTCGTGGACATTATCTGGAAAATCCGCTTCCCGCGTGTGCTGATGGCGATGTTCATCGGTGCCGGACTTACGCTGTGCGGAACGATCATGCAGGCGGCGGTACAGAACCCCCTGGCTGATCCATACATACTCGGTATTTCCTCCGGCGCTTCGCTGGGCGCAACCTTCGCCATCCTGGTCGGCTTCGGCTCGATGGGGCTGCTCGGCCAGACCGGAGTCGCCTTCTGGGCTTTTGCAGGGGCAGTTGGCGCTTCTCTGCTTGTCCTCACACTCGCCAGTGCAGGCGGCAAAATGACCTCCGTCAAGCTGGTGCTGGCCGGAATGGTCATTAACGCGCTATGTACCGCCTTCGCCAACTTCATTGTCTATTTCGCAAACAACGCCGAAGGCATCAAGACCGTGACCTTCTGGACAATGGGCAGCCTGGCTGCCGCAAGCTGGGACAAGCTTCCGCTGATCTCGATCGCCGTCCTGCTTGCCGTTATACTGTTCCTCTCGCAGTTCCGTGTGCTGAATGCCATGCTGCTCGGAGATGAGGCGGCGGTTACGCTGGGCATTCATCTGGGCGCTTACCGCAGAGTCTATATGATCCTCACGGCGCTGATTACAGGAGTCATGGTCGCCAGCTGCGGCATGATCGGCTTCGTTGGACTGATTATCCCCCATCTGGTGCGGGGACTGGTGGGCTCGGATCACCGCAGGCTGCTGCCGGCTTCGATTCTGTTCGGGGCGATCTTCCTGATCTGGACGGACGTCATTGCACGGACCATCGTTCCGAATGTGGAGCTGCCGATCGGGATCATTACCGCCTTAATTGGCGCACCGATGTTCATGTACATGCTGATAAGAAAAGGCTATGCCTTCGGAGGGAAAAGCTGATGAATCTGAATGTTGAACGGCTAAGTGTCTCCTTCGGTGAGGCGAAGATTGTCCAGGAGGTCTCGCTGAGAGTTCAAAATAAGCAATTCGTCGGCCTGATCGGCCCGAACGGCTGCGGAAAGTCCACGCTGCTCAAAAGCATTTACAAAGTCATTAAGCCGCGTCAGGGGGATGTCTTCCTCTCAGAGCTTAATGTAATGAAAGCCAGCCCGAAGCTTGTTGCCCGGAAGCTGGGCGTGGTCGGCCAGTTCAACGAGTTGAGCTTCGACTTCACCGTTCGGGAGATGGTAGCGATGGGCCGAACTCCCCACAAGGGGATGCTGGAGACTGACAATCAACAGGATTCGGATATCGTCTCCTCTGCTCTAAGTAAGGTCAATCTGGAGAGACATGCAGACCGCAGCTATAATTCCTTATCCGGCGGCGAGAAGCAGCGTGTCATTCTGGCGCGTGTGCTGGCCCAGCAGCCGGAGTTCATGATTCTGGACGAACCGACCAACCATCTGGATATCAAATATCAGCTGCAAATTCTGAATATTGTCCGAAAGCTGGATATCGGCATTCTCGCCGCCCTCCACGATCTCACCCTGGCCGCTGAATACTGCGACTATCTGTATGTCATGAAGGAAGGCCGGGTCGCCGCCAGCGGAGTTCCTGAGGATATTCTGACGAAGGAATTAATCCGCGAGGTCTTCGATGTGGAGTGCGAGACCTACCGCAATCCCGTTACCGGAGCGCTAGGCATCGCCTATCTGGAGACAAGGTAACCCACCCGGGTTCAATCATACAATCTATTACAGCCTGCGGCTTTCTGACCGCAGGTTTATTCTTTTTGCGTATAGCTTCATTAACATCCAACCGGAAGGAAATACATTTAGATGTTAGATAAAATAACATTAGAATAAATATTTTTAATATTTATACGTTATTAATGCATTTTTATAGATTTATTTTACATAAAAGTAAATTTATAATTTTGACATTTATGATTTATGTCACCTATAATTACATTGAATTTAAAATAAAAGGAGGTCACTTATGAATTTCATTCCCAAAAGAAGTCTAAATCTCTTCACTGCCCTGCTGGTTCTCTTCACCCTGTTATCCTTCCCTTCCCTCACGAAGGCCGCTGAGGTCAGCGTATCCGGGAAAATCATTCCTAATGTTGTAGTGGTAGGCGTCGGCGGAACGATTACCTCCACCTCTCCTTCCAGAGAGCTGTTTCAAACTTATGGCACACCCAAAGTGCCTATAAAGGATATTATCCAAAGATTACAGCCCGAGCTATCCAAAGTAGCTAATGTCACCAGCACGGAGCTAAGCAACATCAGCTCGGCGCAAACCACCTCCAAGGACTTATATAATCTTACGATTGCTGTTGATAAAGAGCTGAGCAACCCTGCTGTCGATGCCGTAGTTGTTACCACCGGCACTAACATCATGGAGGAGCTGGCCTACTGGACCGACCTCACCGTCCGCAGTCCGAAGCCCGTTGTCTTCACCGGATCGATGAGACAATCCAATACCATCTCCTTCGACGGAGAAGCTAATCTGCTCAATGCAATCCGGCTGGCTGCAAGTAAGAAAACGGCCTATTACGGAACGGTGTTGATGATGAATGATGAATTTTTCGCTGCAAGAGAAGTCACCAAAACCGATGCGCTGCGCCTGGATACCTTTGACGGGGGACGATACGGCGCTCTGGGGACTGTAGACGAGAACCGGATTCGCGCGGTTCGTGCGCCGGCCCGCGTCAAGGATGCCGGAACCGAGAAGTGGAAGACTCCTTTTGATCTCAGTACGATCCAGCCGGAGGATCTGGCTAAGGTTGACGTAGTATACAGCTACACGGAAGCCTCCGCAACTCCCATCACTGCCTTGGCTGATGAAGGGGTTAAGGGAATTGTAACTGCGGGTCACGGTGCCGGAGGCCTCTCCACCGCGCAGCAAGCCGCCCGCACAGCGGCCATTGAGAAGGGCGTCCTGTTCGTAAGCGCTACGCGTGCAGGCTCAGGGGCAGTATATGACACCGGGGCCAAAGGAATCATCGGCGCAGGCGATTTGCTCCCGCAGAAGGCAAGAATCCTGCTTCAGCTCGGCCTCACCTTCTCCAAGGATCAGGAGCAGATCCGCCAGTGGTTCTCTACCATCGGCATGCCGGATTTCGATATGAGCAAATAGGAAGCCGCAGCTTGAGTGAATTCCCCGCATTAACCACTCCATATGGTGATACCTAAGACAAGCGGAGGACGGTGTCCTCCACTTGTCTTTTTTTCGCCTGCCCGCCAGATCTCAGGCAATATCCTTATATTTGAGCCTGCGGATCGACCAGATTGACAAGACTACGAGATACACCCCATTCATTAAGAAAAATAGCAGATTCTCCATAGCCGTCAGACCCCGCTGAGTGAGCACGCCCATGCCAAGCGTCAGCAGCGAATAAGGAAACAGCAGTCCCAGCTTCAATACATATAGGCCCAGCCCGACAAAAACCGCACACAGGCTGATTCCAATCGGAGTGGCAAAGCTGCGGATACGGATGGACAACCCGAGCTGCAGGGCGGCAATGCTCAGCGAAGCTATCCAGCCGCGGAAGGTCCAGAGAATCATTTCCCGCGGAAAGGGTCCGCTGAAGGACAACGCCTGTCCGGCGGTCCAGTATAACAATAGAAACAAGCCTTGCGCTCCCGCAATCAGCACGCCGACAATCGCCAGCTTAGCCATGAAGAGACTGGTTATGGATATAGGCGCAGCCAGGAGCAAATTCCAGTTCCGGTTCACATGCTCCAGCCTGCAGACAAAGGCGCAGCAGATGGCAATCAGAATCGGCAGGAAGAACTCCCCGTAAAATAAGCTTACCTGAGTCCATAGGCTGTACCACTCTCCCTGCAAGGCCTCCCGGTTCATCACAAAGTTGGCATAGCCGATCAGCAGGCTGACTACAGGCAGGCTGATCAGTACCAGTCCCATCCGGGAGCGGCGCAGCTTGGGCCATTCGGCCGCAATACTTCTAAGCATAAACTCTCCTCCTTAGACCGATTGTCTGGAAATATGGGTGTTCCCGGCAACATACAACCCCAGCGTGACCAGCAGGGCAATAATACATGGAATAACAGGCATGTTCCCTGTGATATACGTTCCAGAGGAAGCCTTATACACATAAGTCACCGGACTGAGGTCCAAATAATAGGACCAGACGACCACCTGCCGGACAGCAGCAGGGAACAAGCTGGCTGTCGTCCCCAGGAACCCGCCCAGCATGCCAAGACAGAGGGCAAACGCCTGATTCTTCACCGCCAGCGATATCCATTGCTGCATCGCGATGACCAGCAGACTGGCAATCAGCGTACCCGCAGCGAACTCTAGCAGCAGGCCTGCCGGGAGCGGTTCTGCGAGCTTATGGAACCTGCCGAAGCCGGCAATAAATACGGCCTGGGCCAGAATCCCGTACAAGATCAGGCTGCCCGCACAGACGAATTTGGCAGCATACACTGTCCGGCGTCCGACAGAAGTGGTCATCAGCATTTTCCAGGTGTCGCCTTTATGCTCCATATCGCAAATTCTGGACACCACAATGGCCGACAGTATCGGCAGGAACAGTCCGTTCATGGACGAGAGGCTGAAAATCAGCGCTTCCCAGGTGGCATTGTCCGCACTCCGCGAGATAGAGATGCTCATGGACATGGACGCCCAGCCCAGCTCTGCGGTCAGAAAGAGCGTCAGCATCGCCCACACCTTTCTCCGCCGGATTTTATAATATTCCAGGAACAAGGCTTTCATCACAGGCTCCGCTCCTTTCCGGTGAGACCCAGGAAAATATCCTCAAGGCTCTTCCTCGACTCTACGATCCGGCTCACTTCAATCTGCCCTGACACCAGAATTTCATTGATCCGCGACACCTCTGAGTCTTGCATAGGGCCGAACACCAGCCGCCGTTCCTGCATGATTGGCCTATATCCTTGTGCAGCCAGCACTTTGACCGCCGCGGAGGGATCATTGATCTGGAAGTGGATCTTGGCCTGGTTCTGCGTCTGAAGCGCAGCCATCGTCCCCTGGAACAGCAGCTGGCCTTCACTGATGATGCCCACTGAGGTAGCGGTCTGCTCGATCTCGGATAACAGGTGGCTGGACACCACAATCGTCATGTCATACTGGGCAGGCAAGGACTTAATCAGCTCCCTTATCTCTCCGATCCCCGCCGGATCAAGCCCATTCGTGGGTTCGTCCAGAATCAGCAGGCTCGGGAATGCCAGTAAGGCCATGGCCAGACCCAGACGCTGCTTCATACCGAGAGAATACTGCCCGGCAGGCTTATGCCGGTGATTCTCCAGCCGGACGATCTGCAGCACCTTATCGATATTCTTGGCGGGCAGACTGCGCAGCCGCTGCATGACTCTCAGATTCTCCAGGCCCGTCAGATGTCCGTAATAGGAAGGCGACTCAATCAGCGAGCCTGTCCGGTTCAGAATCTCCAGCCGGTGGTTCCGCAGCTCCTGTCCGAACAGCTTGACCGTCCCCTTAGTGGGCTGCACCAGGCCCAGCAGCATCTTGAGCGTAGTCGTCTTACCGGCACCGTTCGGACCGAGGAAGCCGAAGATCTCTCCCTTCTGCACCTTCAGATTTACGTGATCGACCCGGGACGTTCCTCCATAGGTTTTGGTCAATTGCTTAGTCTCAATGATTGGATGAGTATTCATAGATTCGTATTCAGCTCCATTTCTGTCAAGTTGGCTCTTGCTTCCAAGCATAGAGGCCTTCCCTTGCTACAGGCTGAAGCTAACCTTACGCCTACCTTAAATACACCGGCCCCTCCCATTCTTCAACGCCTGATCGTGTATACTAATTCATGGGTGATGACGATTGAATACGATGAAGAACCGCAAAATAATGATTGTTGAGGACGAGCCCAAAATACGTGAGATGCTGGAGCTTTTTTTGCGAAAAGAAGGGTATTACCGCATATATACGGCTGGAGATTATAGCAGTGCCCTCGCGCTGTGCCGCCTGGAGAAGCCGGATATCGCCATTCTCGATGTGATGCTGCCGGACGGGGACGGATTCTCGCTCCTCTCCGCCATACGGACCTTCTCCGGGATGCCGGTCCTCTTCCTGTCGGCGCGCGGCGAAGATGAGGACCGCTTGCTGGGGCTGGGCCTGGGGGCCGACGATTATATCGTCAAGCCTTTTCTGCCGAGGGAGTTAATGCTGCGTCTGACGGCTGTACTGAAGCGGGTGTATGCGCCCTCCGTTCCGGAGCGGCTGCCTGTCTTCAGGTCAGGTGAGCAAGTGGTCGATCTGGACAGCGCTGTGGTACGGAGAGAAGGCCAGGAGCTGCCGCTGACGGCGAAGGAGCATGCCATTCTAATCAAGCTGCACCAGAACCACGGCCGGATCGTCACCAGCGATGCCCTCTGCCAGGCGGTATGGGGCGATGACAGCTACGGGTATGAGAACACTTTAATGGTACATATCCGGCGAATCCGCGAGAAGATTGAAGCAGACCCCTCGAAGCCAGTGCATTTGCTGACGGTCAGAGGGCTGGGTTATAAGCTCATTGTGCAGGAGGCGCTGTAATGGACAGTGCGGTCCGGATTTTACGCAAATTCGTAGGCTCCACCCTGCTGGTCTCTTCGCTGCTGCTCCTGTTCAACCTGATTCTGATCGGCTCTCTAATCTTCAAGGAGACCCATCAGGAGGCTTCGCCGGAGAAGGTCGTACAGGAAATATCCTCAAAGCTGCAAGGGTCTGCCGGGAAATATTCCCTGGATCCCAAAGGAGCCGCGCTGCTTCAGCAGAACAGGGCCTGGGCCATGCTGCTGGATGCGGGAGGCAAGGTGCAGTGGAGTGAGCAGCTGCCGCCGGAAATTCCGCGCGCTTACAGCCTCATAGAGGTGGCGAAATTCTCCCGCTACTACTTGCTGGAGTACCCTGTGTATATCTGGGAGCATCCGGAAGGACTACTTGTCGTAGGCTATCCCAAATATTCGTATGAGAAATATCAGCTCGGATACCTGACGGATTGGCTGCGCTCCCTTCCCTTAAGGGTGCTGCTCCTTCTGGTCTGCAATGTGGTACTGGCCGTGGCCCTCTCCTTGTTCATCGGCACCCGGCTGATCCGCAGTATCCGGCCCCTGATCAACAGCATTCATGCCCTGGCCAAAGACAAACCGGTCAACCTGGAGACTGCCGGGATCTTCAGCGATTTATCCGAGAGCATTAATTCGGCTTCCGCTACCCTGCAGAACAGGAGCACGCTGCTGAAATCACGGGATGAAGCCCGCTCCAACTGGATCGCAGGAATCTCCCATGACATCCGCACCCCGCTCTCGATGATCCTGGGCTACGCCAGCAATCTGGAGGAGCAAACCAATCTGAGCGGAGAGCAAAGACAGCAGGCTGCAATTATCCGCCGTCAGGGGGAACAGCTAAGGTCGCTGGTCAGCGACTTGAACCTCGTCTCTATGCTGGAATATGACATGCAGCCCTTGCAGCTTAAGCCTGTCCGCTTATCCGCTCTGGCCCGAACTGTTGTCTCCGACATCATGAACAACGGCCTGGAGGAACGGTATACGATTGACCTCTGTCTCACGGACGAGAGCCTGCAGGTTCGGGGAGACGAGAAGCTGCTGTACCGGGCAGTAAGCAATCTGGTACAGAACAGCATCCGGCATAACCCGGACGGCTGCGGAATTGTTGTCAGTATCTTCCGCAGCCAGGAAGCCTCCTGCTTCGCCTTGTCCGTATCGGATACCGGGCAGGGCGTTCCGGCCGAGTACTTACCGGAGCTAATCCTGCTGCCATATTCCGGGCGGCGGACCCGGCCCGTCCGCCAGGGCCATGGACTCGGTCTCCCGATGGTCGCCCGTATTGCCGAAGCCCATAAGGGCAAGCTTGTTCTGGAGAGCGCCACCGGCCGGGGACTGCGCGCAACCTTGCAGCTTCCCCCTCTCCACGAATAATAATAGACACCGAATGGAAAAGCCTCTTGCGCTGCAAGGGGTTCTTTCTTTTAGGCAAAAATCCTCTCTCCAAGATCCCCCAATTTCTGCTATGCTAATAGAAATCCAAAGTAGAAACAGGAGGCGTGCAGTAGAATGGATGCATTTCAATACGAGCTTACTTCTGAGACCGCTATTAATCTGAGATATGAGTATGGGGGTGAGTACTTTACATTCAACCTGTTCCGGGATGACTACGGGTGGGTGCTTCATCCGTTTGACGGAATTCTGCTGAGGAATCAGGCAATGTGTACGCTGGTTGCCGGGGAGCTGTTCAAGCACAAGCCTTTTCAGGTCATGCTGGCCAAGGAAGGGATTCTGTTCACCGATATCCGCTCCACCGTCAATCTCGATAATGTCAACACGCCGGTTGCTGCGCGCAATGAGCGCGAGTCACGTGTTAACCCTGCAGACGATCTAGCCGATGATCTGATGGAATTCGTTCAGCAGCATTCGATTGAAGAGGTCATAGACTACGAATGCCGTCTGGTTGGAAGCCGCATCTCCTTCTATAAGGAAATTCTCCAGCGCATGTTCATGGACAATCTGGGGCCCTCGGACCCCGAATTCCAGAAGATCCAGGATATCGTGCGAATCTATGAGCAAACCCTGGAGCGGCTGAGTGATCTGAACGGTCCGAACCTCGATGCCGGAAGCCGGGGCAGATTCTGAGCCTGACACCGCACTTATTCAAGCTTGAATTACTCATAGGAAAGGCTGGTTCTCATGACACTTGAGCTAATCAAGGGGCAAAAATGCAGCATAACCAAAGACAACCCCCGCCTCACGCAGCTCATCATCGGCCTGGGCTGGCAGGCTGCGGGAGCCGGGATTGAGATTGATAGCTCTGCTGTTCTGCTTACAGAGGCACAGCGGGTCTCTTCTGCGGCGGATCTCATATTCTATGGGCATCCCGCTGCCGATGATCAGTCTGTAGCCCTATTGCCGCCTGAGCAACAGATCAGCACAGGCATGGCTGACCACGCACAAATCGCAGTCAGGATCGATCAGATTCCTGCGGAATACGAGCGCATTGCGTTTGTGTTGACGATCCATGAAGCCGTGAAGCGGCAGCAGAGCTTCTCTTCCTTGAACGGTGCTTATCTGCGGATCATGAGCGCTGCAGACGGAACGGAGCTGCTCCGTTATCCGCTGGGTAACGGTTATACGGTGGAAACTGCCATAGTTGCCGGGGAGCTGTACCGGTATCGGAACGAATGGAAGTTCAGCGCAGTCGGCTCTGGTTATGCCGGCGGCCTGCCCGCCCTTTGTCATAGCTACGGTATACCGGCAGATGAGGCTCAGGCATTGGTTCAGACAGCGAGACCCGAGGCTCCGCCCCGGAAGTCTCCTTTTGTTCTGCCGGAGCTGCGGCCACGCCCTAAGCAGAGGCCGGCGGACCTGTTGCCTCCGGCTTCGCCGCCCGGTTCTCCAGGAAATTCCGGAGACCGGCTGCTGAAGAACCGGGGGGAGACGGTCCGGCTTCAGAGCGGGCCGGGAGCTGCAGGCGAGATAATCATCAATCTCAACTGGGTTCAGACCGAATCCTCCAGCTGGTTCGGCAGAAAAGGAATAGATCTCGATCTGGGCTGTCTGTTTGAACTGAGCAATGGCCTCAAAGGCGCGGTCCAGGCGCTCGGCGAATCCTTCGGCAGTCTGAACCGGCCGCCTTACATTCTCCTGGACGGAGATGACCGCACCGGCTCGATTGCCACGGGCGAGAATCTGCGGATTAACAGCCGCTATCTCTCCGAGATCAAGCGGATTGTTATCTTTGCCCTCATCTATGAGGGCGTCGCAAACTGGTCGCAAGCTAACGCCGTTGTAACCATAAGCCAGCAGGGCGGACCTGAGATCAAGGTCAAGCTGGACGAGCACAACAACGATAAGGGAATGTGCGCCATTGCTATGCTTCACAGCCAGCCGGATGGTAGCTTCAGCGTGGAACGGCTTGTGGAGTATTTCAGCGGTCACGAGGAGCTGGACCAGCGTTACCATTGGAATCTACGGTGGGAGACCGGGAGCAAGTAGGGAGTAAGTAGCGGCCTGCATGATCAGGAACAACGTCCCCTGGCGGGCGGGGGATACCGCCGATAGCGCTGAGCCACCTTCTGCCGGCCCAATGTGGTCGGTTTTCGATTACATTGGGCTCACGCGCTCTCGTGGCAGCCTATATCTTCAGCTGCACACCAAACAGCCCTTCCCCGTCAGAAGACGGATGGAAGGGCTGTTTGTGCAACACTTATTCTATTCTGCAGAATGATCTACAGAGGCTGCCTGGATACTGCCGAATGCCCAATAGCTAGCCGGGACATCCGTCCATTTCTGGACCGCGTTGGTCAGCGGAGCGATACCAAGAGCACGGTTAACGATGGTTACGGCTTCCGCACGCGTTAACGTCTGGTCTGGACGGAACGTGCCGTCCTCGTAGCCGGTGATGATGCCTGCCTGGGACATCCGCTCAATGGCTGTCTGAGCCCAGTGTCCGGCAATATCGCTGAAGCCGGCCGCATGGTCTTGAGCGCTTGTAATCAGACGGGACAGAATGGTCGCCATTTCGGCTCTTGTAATCGTCTGGTTAGGCTTGAAGCTGCCGGCCCCATACCCCTTCATGATGCCGCTTCGCGTCACTTGACCGATGGCGTCTGCTGCCCAGTGTCCGGCAGCGACATCAGAGTAAGCTACGCCGGCAGTAATTGCGGACTGGCTGAAGGTTCGGGCAATAATGCTGGCAGCCTCGGCCCGTGTGATGCTGTTCCCCGGCTTGAAGGTGCCATCAGCATACCCCGTCATATACGCCTTCAGTTGGGCCGCAGGATTTTGCGCAAGAACAACTGTAAATGTACTGAATTTGCTGATACTGAATTGAATTCCTGACTTTCCGGTCTGGCCGAAAGGTACGATTTCGCCCTTGACCAGCTCTTTGGTGCCGTCACTATGTTCAATGAAGACCGCCAGTGCCTTCAGTTGCTCCGCTGTTAACGAACTGTTGTTAAGCGGAAGCACCAGCGTAACCGGACGGCTCTGCAGGTTGGTGTCGATCGTTACCGGACGGCTCACAAGTGTAACTGTGGCACCGGGGGATACGCTCTGCACCTGTGCTTTTGCAAGGGCTTCAACCTCTGCGCTCTGTTGTGACGTCTTCAGTGGAACCAGATTGAAATAAATATCTGTACCGAATCCGGCCATCGAGCTGCCCGGCACCTTCACCTCAGCATTCACTGTGAAAAGATCCAACATAATCTGATTATCAGCAAATTGCTTGCTGGAAGTTGCCGGAATGGTCAATCTGGTTCCAGCCACCTCATCATTCTTATCAGGCACGTTGATTCTGGCAATACTGGACCCAGCGGCCTTAAGCTCATTAACTGCCCGGATGGCTTGCTCCAATGTGAACGTAAGCGTGTCACTCTTCACTCCGTTTGCATCCTTAGTGCGGGTAATGACCACAGAGGATACCATGGAGCCTTGAGCGGCGCCGTTCTCAACGTTTGCATTAATGCTTTCTGTCTGCGGAGAAGGTGTCGGTACCGGAGCCGGGGCTCCCCCGCCTGATCCTGAACCGCCGCCCGGTGCCGGTGTAGGAGGATCAGTTGGCGTGACCGGAACAGGAACTGTCGAGAAGCTCCAGACCTTACTATCCGCAAGTCCTGCATAGCTGTTACCTGATTCGTCTGTAAAAGCCCCCGCCTGAATCAACACATAATAGCTGCCACCCTGCTTAAGCAGGCCGTTCGTGTTGATGCTGACGGTTGAGCCCGTAATCGAGACTAGCGTCTTATCGTCCGCTTTAATCGACTTAACGACCTCACCATTCTCTGCATTAACAAGCTCGATATTGGCATTTCCAGTTAACACATTCTCGTTAAAAGTCAGTGTGAGTGTAGCAGATACAGGTACATGCGTTGCATTGCCTGCCGGATAATAAGCTGTCACCAGAGGCGCTGCCGTATCCGGCCCGCTGGTTGTTACAAACCGCCAGGCATTAATACCTGAGATGCCGGCATAGCTGTTGCCTGCGAGATCTGTAAATGCGCCCTCAGAGATACGTACAAAGTAGCTTGTCCCAAGCTCCAGATGGTCAGCCGGATTAATGGTTACTACATGATTAAGGATAGTCACCATTTCCGAACTGGCAGGAATCGCCACTACCGGATGAATGTCATCGGTGCTGCGGAAAATCTCAATGGTACCCGCCGCCGCCCGTACATTTTCGCTGAAGGTCAGGACCAGATTCGCGTTCGCTGCCACTTCTGTAGCCCAAGGCTCCGGCGAATACGTAATCACCGTTGGCGAGATCCGATCCGGTGCATCTGTGGTTGTGAACTCCCAGTCTGCGCTCTCAGCATTGCCGGCATAGCCGTTGCCTGCGAGATCAGTGAATGCCCCGGCTCCAATCTGGACATAGTAGCTCGCGCCATACTTCAGATCTTCTGTAGGGTTAATTGTCACTACATTGCTATGGATAGTTACATTCCCGGAAGCCGCTGGAATCGTCACTGCCGGTGTATGATTCGCACTATTGTAAATGACGATATTGCCTTCTCCAGCCTTTACATTCTCACTGAAGGTAAGCTCCAGGTTAGTTCCAATAGCTACTCCTGTTGCACCATTCTCAGGTGAGTACGTGTTCAACACAGGTGCAGTTGTATCCGGCGCAGCCGGGGTGGTGAAGTGCCAGGTTGTACTGTCCGCAATTCCGGAGTAGAAGTTGCCGGATAGATCTGCGAAGGCATCTCCTGTAATTCTCACATAGTAGCTTGTACCATACTCCAGATTGTTCACCGGATTAATGGTTACTACATTGTTCAGAATGCTTACGTCTCCGGCGGAGATCGTAGCTGCTATTTTGTCGGACGAGTTGTTGTAAATCACAATACTGCCTTCCCCTGCTTGTACATTCTCGCTAAAAGCAAGCTTCAGGTTAGCTCCGATAGCTACATCTGTAGCCCCATTCTCAGGCGAGTATGTGTTTACGATTGGGGCTGTCGTATCCGGCCGGCTGGTTGTTGTAAACCGCCAGGTGGTATTGTTCGTGATACCGGCATAGCTGTTGCCTGCCATATCCGTAAATGTACCATTATCAATCATCACATAGTAGGTCGCACTGTAAACCAGATTCCCCTGGTGATTGATCGTTACTATATTGCCGTCAATGGTTACATCATCGGAGCTGACAGGAATTGTCGCGGCCGGGTTAACACTATTGACACTATTGTATATCTTAATTTGCCCTTCACCCTTCTGTACATCCTCATTGAACGTAAGAGTCAGGTTGGTGCCGATCTCTACATTCTTTGTTCCACTTTCAGGAGAATAACTGCTCACCACCGGCGGCGCAGTATCAGGCGCTTCTTCTGTTGTGAACTGCCAGGTTGTGCTGTCATCGATGCCGGCATAATAGTTGTCTGCTGCATCTTTGAATGCTGTATTTCCTATTTTCACATAGTAGGTTGTGTCATATTCTAGTTTTGCAAAAGGATCAATTGTTACTACCTTATCAAGAACTGTAACATCATCAATCTGAATTACTTCTACCGGATTAACTTCATCCGTACTTTTGTAAATCTCAATGTTTCCGCTATCCTTCGTTACAGGCTCATCGAACGTGAGCGTCAGATTCGTTTCAATATCAACCCCTATCGCCCCTGGCACAGGAGAATAATCGATAACGGTTGGAGCGGTCTCATCTGCTGGTCCAGCAACAGTCGTGAAGCTCCACTCCTCCGCTGCGATCGCTGCATTGCCGCTGTCACCGTTAGTGAAAGCATCCGCGTCAATTGTTACAGCATATTTCATACCTGGATCGAAATTCTTGCCCGGATTAATCGTTACCGTATCGGCAAGTGGATTTACCGTTACTCTGCTGGTGTCATCCGCTGGGATGGTCTCAACAGGAGTGGACAGATCCGCAGCCTTGAAAATTTTAATATTAAAGTCTTCCCCAGTGGCTGCCGTCACCGGCTGATTGAACATCAGCTCCAGATTCGCATCTACTGCTACATCGGTATCATCATTTCCCGGAGTCAGACTGAGCACCCGCGTAATGTTGGGAACGGTATAAGACCTAATGATCACACCGGAATCACCTGCTGCAATAAATTGATTAATAGCTTGAAAAAATACGATGCTGTTAAGCTTAGCAGTCGCGTTTGTAGTCTCAGGCTTCCAGGTCTGCCCCATATCGGTGGTGGAAAACACTTTCCCGCCATCTCCTGCGGCCATGAAGACGCTGTTACCGAAAGCTACTCCATTCAGATTCACTTTAGAATCCAGGGTCTGCTCAACGCCTCTCTTACTATCCGGAGAGATAATAATGGTTCCTGACGCCCCAACAGCCATGAACATGCCACCGCCGAAGCTGATGCCCTTTAAATTCTCGCTTGTTTTGCGTGTTACCTTAGTCCAATCAGATCCATCTTTGGACATTACCACTGTACCGTTATCACCCACTGCTACAAACGTACCGTTGCCGTAAGCCACAGCGTTCAGATTCGCAGTAGTGTCTGAGTATACTATATTCCAGTCAGTTCCAGTGTCATTTTTCTCCATGATAAATCCTGAATCTCCAACAATAACTAATTTATCATCGCCATAACTGACTCCATTCCAGTTAAAACCGACGGATCCATCGGAGGGTATCCAGGACACGCCATTTGTTGACGTCAGGACTATCCCGTTGTCACCAACCGCAACATATTTGCCGCCTGTCCCCGTATAAACAACGCCGTTCAAATCCTCTTCTACCCCAGAATTACGAACTGCCCATGACGTAGGGCCGCTTGCCGTAACAATGCTACCTTCTTCACCCACTGCAACTAATATTTCGGAGCCTATAGCAACTCCGTTTACTTTTTTGCCGCCTGGCAGCGAACCGAGATTCTCCCAGCTTGCCTCACCGTTGTCTGTTGAACCCGCATATACCGGAAAGACTCCGGTCCATACCAAGCTGATCACGAGTAACAACGAGAAATATTTTTTCAATCCCTTACCCTTAAACAATGTATCGCTCCCCCTTGTTCATTCATCCTGTGCGCTATATTGCAAATTCTGCTGGAGTGTGGCATCTGCCCCCTTAGAAATTTTCATATATGCGCCCATTCTAGCAGACAGCTCTAAACAAACTCTTAACAATTCTCGACAAAAACCGATTCATCAGGACCTAAATGGGGTATAGCTCTTGAAAAAATGAAATAATTGCGATTTTCTAACCTCTTATCAAAAAAATTGTCTAAACCAAAAAAGCGCACGGAGCTTTTCGCTCACATGCGCAAGTGTGGTTATATTTCCTCGAAAATTTCCTTGGCAACTAGTATCGCCGATGCGGCACGCGGCCAGCCTGTATAAAAAGCGAGGTGAGTCATCGCCTCGATCAATTCTTCTTCGGATAGACCGTTCTCCAGGGCCAGACGGATATGAAAGGGTAGCTGCTCAGTAAGCCCTCCGGCAACCAGGGCCGATATCGTCAGGAGACTGCGTTCCCGAAGCGACAATTCTGCCCTTCTCCATACCTCCCCAAAGAGCACATCCTCCGAATAACGCGCGAACGAAGGAGCAATGTCTCCAAAAGCTTCAAGGGCATTCGATGCAATTTTCCGATGCTTCATTCCAAGTACCTCTCTTCCTTCAATGAACAATCATTCAATCATCTGAGCGATGCCATTGCCAAACGTCCAATCCTCGAATTCTGTATCGACCAGCACGACGAAAACGTCCTCTTTCCTGATGCCCAGTGTGCTCGACAACGTTTCGGCCAGCTTGCTGTAAAAGCTCATTTTCTGCTCCTTGCTTCTCCCGGATTTGAGCGTAATCTGAATATAGAGCAGCCCATCCGTTCGCTCTATGTTTAAATAGTTCGGACTGTAATAAAACTCGCTTGCTTTATGGGCATGGAAGACTTGAAAGAAATCATCTTGCGGCACGTTAAAATGCTCCCTAAGAGCATTCTTAATTTCGCGGCTAATGATAGGCAGCTGTTGGTCAAGGAACTGGGCATCAAGCTGTTCAAACGGGGCTGGGACTCTGAGCTTACAGCTTCGGGGCGAATATTTGCTGCTGAGATCGATAGTCTGATTCGACATTGGACCTATGTTGCGGATCAGGCCAAGGCTCTGCAAAAAGAAGAGATCGGTACGCTTAGTATCGGCGGGCTGGAAACGTTAACGAAAGAGGTACTGCCAAGGTCGCTTCTGCGATTCATGGAGCATAAGCCTAATGTATCCTGCCATTTTGTGATCGGTAACACCGCTTCGCTCTCGCATGCACTGCTTCAGAATCAATTGGATTTTGCCATCTGTGGGGAGCCTGCTGATCCAGCTTCATATCACTTCGAACCCCTGTATCAGGAACGGATAACTTTTATCGCAGGGAACAACCACCCTTTGGCCGCAAGAGAGGAGATTGCTTTCGAGGAATTGCTTGGTTATCCAATCATGGCGGGGGGAGCTACCTGTCTATATCATTCCCAATTATCGAAGCAGTTCTCCCGGTACACCGAAACTCCCTTTCTGCATACCGTAAGTCAAATCTCTGCCATTGCGGGCTTCGTCCAGCAGATCGCTGTTGTAGGAGCCGTCCTCGAATCCACGCCGTTACCGCCGAATGTTGTGAGACTTCATGTTGAGCAGAAGGACGCCGCCATTCCGATAGGTCTGCTACAATCACGCAACGTTGAGTATCAATCCTCATCCAAGAAGCTTTTAATGCAATTTGTAAAAGAAGAACTGGAGTCCTATCCACGATTAAGGCAGGTAGAGTAACGGGGATGCGAGCAGCACTGCAGTGATAAAAACGAGCTGAATCCCTATACGGATTGGTAATTTCGGCACAGGCTTGCCCCCGATAGTCATGTTACTGCGTGCTGCAAAAATATTGGCGGGGAGCATGGCAATAAGAAGCAAGATCAGGCATACAGAAGCAATTGCTGAGAAAGCGGGTAGCAGGATACCTATAGCTCCGGACATTTCCAGAATCCCGGTAACCGTCACGATCCATTCTTTCTGCGGAAAAGCAGGCGGCACCATTCTTACCAAATCGGAGCGCCGCCGTCCCCAGTGGGCAGAAGCACCCAATAGTAGCATAATGGATATGGCCCATTGAAGAGATGTCTGCCAGTCATCCCAATAAGTCAAGCCCAGCAGACCAACCACCCGAAACAGCAAAAAGGATATGATAAACGCTATAAAAGGAACCATTGTATCTTCTTCCCTCAACTTTAATTTTTCAGGATTCCGGCCATAAAATCCGATACCCCTTTCGCTGAAAGGGCCTCAGATGAAGTACGCAGGGATGAACGCACACGCAGACCCAGTGACAGCAGGACGAACAGCTCCGCAGTCTCATCAGGGTTCACGTTTTCTTTGATCACCCCGTGCTTTTGCCCCGTTGCAATCCAATCCCTGGAGACAGACACCGACCGCTCATGAAAATGCTCAAGCACCTCCGCTACCGCCGGTTCATTCTCCTTACCCAGCAGGTATAGAAGCACTTTGTTGGTCGCTTCATGGCTGTCTTCCAATCCGGCAAGATTTCTGGCGATGGCATGCATCGGCCCGTCGAAGCTTTTATCAATACTACCTCTTACTTCTTCCTCAAAATGTTCATTCACAGCTTCAAGCCGCTCCTCCAGCACCCAGGCAAAAATCTCATCCTTACTCCTTATATAATGGAATATCGCACCCTTCGATAATTGCGATTGCTCCATAATATCCTTTAAGGTGATTGCATGACAGCTCTTATCCCGCAGCAATTCCTTCGTTGCATCCAGCAACTGCCGGATGGTTTGCTTCCGGCGATCTTCGTTCTTCAAGTCTAACTTCCCCTTCCATCCAGCTTGCTTCAGATTATATTTGTTTATGATTATATATACCGACCATCGGTTTGTAAATAAGCATGGAAATAAAAAGATCCGGGAGTTCCTGGTTTACAACGGATATGTTATTCCTCCATTGTTCTCCGGCTCCCGAATTCATGATGCGCGTTTTGCACAAGCCTTTCGTACCCGTTATACCTCTTCATCCTCTTCGTCTTCATCATCATCAAAACCGCCATATTGATCAGGTGCCTCTCCCTTACTCTCCGTGATCATAGGCAGCTTCTGACCCGGCTTCACTTCCGTTTCTCCCAGGTATTGAACAATCATTCTCCACTCATCACCATAATCGAATAAGAGCAGCATCTTTTGTTTGGGAGTATGAAAGACTTTACTGATTTTCGCTTTTTGCACTCCGGGAAACATATCCCCCGCCCCCACATCAGCAAATGATTCATAGCCTTCCTCAGAGCGTGCCCAGTTTGTGAGATTATCATAGAATCCAAAGGCATGATCCAGATCAAAATCAAAAGATTCAATCGTAACTGCCGCGAGATCGTACAACGATGCCTTTGCAGAAATAGCAATCTTCCGGGTAGGCCGTCCACGCACTGCACCGTTCCAGTCGCTTAGGGTTACTTTAAATAATCTGGCTTGTTCGTTCTTAGTCATCGGACTCTCCCCTTTTATCAATTCCACTCTTCTTCACGCATTCTCCGAACCTTATCGGACAGTTCTTTTGCTTCGTTAGGAGTCAGTATACCTGCAGATTCAAGAATATCGTCAATTGAATAATCATCTTCAACTAGTTCATGAGCGGTTTGTTTATCCATTAGCGCTGGTATCCCCCATTCCTTTACTCTTCATTCCTTATATCTCGCCATCATATATTTACTGTAATATTTTCCGTCTGACAGGATTCGATCCTTTTTCAATAGTCCCTCCACTTCAACCTGAAGTCTAACCTCAGACAGACCTTTCACGGCAATGTACTATATTAAAACTCACCTACTCATCTATCAAGAGTGCATTATTATGTTAAGTATCACGTTACATTATACAATATAATTATAGAGTAATCATTCATAATAGCAGCTAATTTATCCTTCAATTAAGGGAGGCCATTTATGAATCACGATTATTATGTGGAATGCATCATTGATGGAATGGAATAATATCTCCATACCCTGGCGTTGGCAGAACATATGCAATATCATCAGGGGGATGTGGAATGGATTTCTCCTTTGCCTGGTTTCGACGGCCCCTCACTAGTCTTTAAAGTATCGCTTGAGGAGGATACAGCGATCGAGCATATTAACAAGTTGCTGCCTGACTTAAAATCAGGAGCACTTCCAAAGGGATACTCTTACTGTGGAGATTAGCCCCCCTTAAAGTTTAACGTATGTTTTGGAGCATGAATTATAAAGCTAATGAGGTATCAATCAGCTGTATCGGACCGGGGCGCGCCTATTTCTACAAAAAGCACAATTTCACCAAGCTTACGGACTCAAATGGCGCTATTTACTCGATTTCATCTCATATATGGATGGTGAAGAAGCAATAAGCGCGATACGGTCCGTTAGCCCTTTTAATTATGCTGAATAGAGAAAATAAGGGCTGTGGGGTCCGTAGCAGTCCTTTCCAGGCATTAAGAACCGAAGGGTATTGATGGAAACCATATTTCGCGGTTCTAGGTTGGGGGCGCGGTTCGGGAATGGATCTCAAGCCCCTATTGTCATCCCCACTTAATCATCCGTATCCCCTGAAACAGCAAAAAAGAACGGCATCGCTGCCGTTCTTCATGTGATGGACTCTCAGGGGCTCGAACCCTGGACAAATAGATTAAGAGTCTACTGCTCTACCAACTGAGCTAAGAGTCCGTATGAAATTGGTGGAGCCAAGGGGGATCGAACCCCTGACCTCATCGCTGCCAGCGATGCGCTCTCCCAGCTGAGCTATGGCCCCATATTATTACAATTATACCAATTTAGAATTACATTATGTATTCTAAAATTCATCTTGAGCGGTAGGCTCAAGTCGCTTATTCATCAATTTGTTTCGTAGGCGACTTCTATATAATACAGAAATCCGCCTTCAGTGTCAACACTTTTTCAAAATTAATTTTGATGACCAGCGCATCACCCGGGAACTGGCCCCTCAACCCCAAGGCCAGTCCCTCTAAGCCATCATCGTCACCCTTCACTCCCTTAGCTTACAGCCCGTCCAGCTCCTCCGTGTTCTTAGAGAGCAGTCCTTTCAGTTCCTTCATGAACATGTTGATGTCCTTGAACTGACGGTACACGGATGCGAAGCGGACATAGGCTACCTCGTCTACAGGATAGAGCTGCTCCATGACCAGCTCGCCGATCTGGCGGCTCTCAATCTCGGCGAGGGCGATGCCGCGCAGGCTTTTCTCCACCTCGGATACGATGACCTCCAGGCGCTCTACAGAGACCGGACGCTTCTCGCAGGCGCGGATCAGGCCGCGGAGGATTTTGTCACGGCTGAACTCTTCACGGCTGCCGTCTTTTTTGATTACAATCAGAGGGGTCTCTTCAATCATCTCGAAGGTGGTGAACCGGCGGCTGCACAGCTCGCATTCCCGCCTGCGGCGGATGGACTTATTCTCATTGGCCGGTCGTGAGTCAAGGACTTTGGTATTGGTGTGATCGCAGTAAGGGCATTTCATAAGCTTCTTCACTTCCTTATCATTAGAATGGACAGGCCCCGTTCCCTGTTGAAACCGGTCTGTAGGGGGCTTAAGTTAATTTCCAGAAAACACCGTTTATTTGTTGTAATGAATATGGCATGTCCGGCACATAATACTGTTACCAACCGATAGGAGGTGAACAGCAATGAGCCAAAACAACAGCTCCAATAACCTGGTAGCTCCAAACTCACGTGGTGCCTTGGAACAACTGAAATATGAAGTTGCCCAGGAACTCGGTATTACCCTCTCCCCAGATGGATACCAAGGCAATAAAACTTCTTACGAAAACGGTTCGATCGGTGGTTACATCACTAAACGTCTTGTAACCCTGGCTGAACAGCAGTTGGCAGGTCAGTACAAATAACCTGTCCACAAACGACATAAGCTTGCCTAAGAAGTGTCGAACGGCCTCCGGCCGTTTGATGCTTCTTTTTACATGACAGCAGCAAAATAATAAGCACCCTAGAACTCGCTGTAGAGCTCGGTGTATTGATCATAATAATAAATCACACGCTGCACGTAGTGACGGGTCTCACCGAACGGAATGTTCTTCACAGAAGCTTCGGTTCCATCCCACTGTCCATCGTCCAGCCAGCTCTGCACCTTGCCGGGCCCGGCATTGTAGGCGGCAATGACCGCTATACGGTTGCCGTTGAACTGCTTGGACAGTGTAGACAAATACCAGGTGCCCAGTTCAATATTGGATGAAGGCTCTTCCTTCAGCCGCTCCAGCGACACCTCGGGGAGCTTGGCCTTTTCCAGCGCCCACTTGGCGGTATCCGGCATCAGCTGCATGAGTCCCAGTGCGCCTTTTTTGGATTCGCGGCCGGTCTTGTAATTGGTCTCCACACGGATGATGGACGCCACCAGGAACGGGTCCATCTCGTATGTGAGGCTGTGCTGGCGGATCTCTTCTTTATAATAAATGGGATAAAACCAGGACATCCAGTTGGAGCCGAGAAACAGAATCGCTGTGAAGCCAATGAACAGCAGCAGCAGCACTCTTTTTTTGCGCAGCCACTTCATCATATCAGAACCAGCCTGTCCCACAGTCCGGCAACCTGGCGCTCCGTATCTTCCAAGTCTCCGCTGTTGTCGATAACATAAGTTGCTTTCCTGCGTTTCAGTTCAATATCCATCTGGGATCTTAACCGGTCCTCAGCCTGTTCCAGCTTCATTCCGCTGCGCTCCATGAGGCGGGCTAACTGCACCCTCCCCGGAACATAGACCACAATAATCTGTTCAAACAGGGAATCCAGCTCTGACTCGTAGAGCAGCGGAATGTCCACAATGACCGGCCGCTGCGGCTTCTCCTGTTCCAGTGCGTACATCCTGTCCTTGATTTCCCTGCGGATTGCCGGATGGGTCAGGTTATTCAAAGTCTGGAGCGCTTCCGGGTCCCGGAACACAATCTCGCCCAGCCCCGCCCGGTCCAGCGATCCGTCAGGCAGCAGAATGCGGTCTCCAAAAGCCTCCACCGCCGCCGCCAGCACCGGATGTCCGGGGAGCATCACCTCTCTGGCGATGACATCTGCATCCACCAGCGCAGCTCCCTTGCGGACAAATAGTGCAGACACGGTGCTTTTTCCCGAAGCTATGCCTCCGGTTAAGCCTATAATCATGTACTCACCTCATAATAACTTCATTATACCCATAACAATTAATAATATCGCGGGCAGCGCAGCAGCATGCTTCATCCAGTAGCTGCCTGACAACCTCAGTCCCGTCTTCATCCCCAGCAACAGAAAGGTTCCGCTGAATACAGCGATCATCAGCGAGGTGGTCCACGGGCTGAATCCGAGCAGCGCCGCACCAAGACCGGCACCGAAGGCATCCAGCGACAGCGCTATGCCCAGGATCATGGCTTCCATGGAGGAGATACTCCCCGAGGCGTCCATATCGGCAGAAGACGGTGTGCGGAGAATCTGAATGACCACGCCCAGATGGCGCAGCTCCAGAGAGAATACGGCCGGCTTCAGCGGCTCTGCCTCTAATTCCGCCCCCACCGTCTGAACGGCCGCGGCCGTCTCCAGCCTCGCGTCCCGCCCGGAATATCCCTCTGCTACCGCTGGAACGATCTCCTCCTGCTCCTTTTCTTTCTGCGTCAGCATCTGGAACAGGGACCAGCAGCCCATTAAGACGAGAATAACCGCTCCGACACTGGAAGCGGCATGCGGCGAGACCACCCTGGCCAGCAGCACGCCGACCTGCATAGAACCATAAATGACCACCCCTGAACAGAGTGAGATAATCACAATCGAGAGCAAGGGAATTTTCATTTTACGCAGTCCATATGTAATACCAACACCAAAACCATCCAGACTAAGCGCAAACGCAAGCAGCAGCAGTGACAACAATGGGCTTAGCACCCGCAATCCCTCCCGTGAAGAACCGGAGCCGGCGGATCAAGCGATCCTAACCGGAACTCCGTTTCGCCGTAATCAGCAATCTTCACACATTATATGGGCGGGACGGGCAGTGAGTGCCTATCTTTTGATGTAACCGGATAACTCAGGTGCAGCTGGCCCGGAAACGGGCTGTAGAAGCTGTGCTGTAATTACGAAAAATCACAGCGTCAGCAGGGGGACCGGCTGGCAGGTGGGACAATAATGCGTTCCCCGTCCGCCGACCACACTCTTCTCAATCAGCGTGCCGCAGGTGGCACACGGCTGATCCTTGCGTCCGTATATCTTGTGCTGATCCTGGTAGTTCCCGCTCTCCCCCTGGCCGTTAACATACGACTTCACCGAGGACCCTCCGGCATTAACCGCTTCGGTCAGTGTCGCAACAATAGCATGGTGCAGCCTGGCCAGCTGATCTTCCGAGAGGGACTTCGCGGTCTCCTCCGGGTGGATGCCTGCGCGGTGCAGGGACTCATCTACATAAATATTGCCGATACCTACTATATATTCCTGATTGAGCAGCAACGGCTTGATCTTGGTGCTCCGCTTCGTGACAATCTCCTTGAACCGCTCCAGCGTGAAATCGGCATCCAGCGGCTCCTGCCCCAGCTTATTCAGCGGCTTCAGCGACAGATCCTCTCCAGGCTGGAACAGATGCATCGTCCCGAACTGGCGCACATCCGTATAACGCAGCTCTGTCCCGTCTGTGAAATGGAAAATAACATGCGTATGCTTGTCCAGCGGCTCGCCCTTACGGTACATTCCGTAACGGCCCTCCATCCGCAGATGGGAGACCATGACCAGCCCGTCCAATACGAACCGCAGAAACTTGCCTCTGCGTTCCACTGTAACTACACTATGGCCTGCCAGCATATGGGCAAAGGCCTGAATATCATCCGGGCGCTGAATAATCCGCGGCAGCCGGACGGTGACATGCTCTATCTGCTTGCCTGTAATTAACTCATTAAGTGTTCTTCTGACTGTTTCGACTTCCGGTAATTCCGGCATTATGGCTCACCTCCACTCCATTATACCGGATATCTGCCATGTGCGGGGAGCCTATTTCGCTTCGTACCAATTGCTGCCATAACTTACCTCTGCCTTCAGCGGAACAGATAATTGCAGCGCTCCTGCCATAACCTCCGGCAACAGCTGCTTCATCTGCTCCAGCTCCTCCTCCGGCACCTCGAACACCAGTTCATCGTGCACCTGGAGCAGCATCCGGCTCTTCAGGCCGCGCTCGTGCAGCGCCTTGTCCATATGAACCATGGCCAGCTTGATAATATCCGCAGCGGTTCCCTGAATCGGCGTATTCATCGCCGTACGTTCGGCGAAGGAACGCAGATTGAAGTTCTTCGCATTAATCTCCGGCAGATAACGGCGGCGCTCCAGCAGAGTAGTGACATACCCCTGCTTGCGGGCCTCGACCACAATATCATCCATGTAACGGCGGACGCCTTGGAACACTTCGAAATACTGCTCAATGAACCGGGCCGCTTCCTTACGCGGAATGTTCAGGTTCTGCGACAGGCCGTAATCGCTGATGCCGTAGACAATGCCGAAGTTAACCGCTTTGGCGGAGCGGCGCATATTGCTGTCCACACTCTCGGCAGGAACGCCGAATACGTCCATCGCCGTCTTGGTATGAATATCCATATCCTCGACAAAAGCTTCCTTCATCCGCTCATCGCCCGAGATATGCGCCAGCACACGCAGCTCGATCTGCGAGTAGTCCGCCGCCAGAATCGACCAGCCCGGTTCGGAGGGAACAAAGACCTTGCGGAGCTTGCGGCCCTCCTCCAGCCGGATCGGAATATTCTGCAGATTCGGGAACTGGCTGCTGAGCCGGCCCGTAGCAGCTATCGTCTGCCGGTAGAAGGTATGCACCTTGCCCGTCTCCGGCGAAATTTCCTTCATTAAACCTTCGACATACGTAGATTGCAGCTTGGCCAGGGTGCGGTATTGCAGAATCAGGCGTACGGCGTCATGATAAGGCGCAAGCTTTTCCAATACCTCGGCATCCGTCGAATATCCGGTCTTCGTCTTCTTCACGACCGGCAGACCGAGCTTCTCGAACAGAACCTCGCCCAGCTGCTTCGGAGAATTCAGATTGAATTCGGTTCCGCAGGAGGAGTAGATCTCAGTGACCAGCCGGGAGATCTGGGCTTCAAATTCCTTGCCGAGCTGGAGAAGATCATCCTTGTTAACTGCAATACCCTGCTTCTCCATATCAGCGAGAATCCGCGACAGCGGCATCTCCAGGTCCTGGAACAGGCCGGTCATCCCCGTCTTGTCCAGCTCCTCCTGCTGCTTCTGCACAATGCCAAGCACAGTCGCACTCTTGCGGGCAACATGCTCACCTAGAATCTGGAGCTCAGGAATCCGATATTTGGCCCCTTTGCCGAAGACATCCTCATCCGGTGACAAGCGCGGCAGGCCGTATTTCGTAGTCAGGTCATTCAGATTCTGGCTCGCTTCGGTCGGATCCAGCAGATAGGCGGCAAGCTGAACATCATTCGCGGCTCCGGCAAAAGCAATCCCCTGCCAATGCAGCGCCAGATCGGCACGGTGCAGATCATACCCGCTCTTCGGCGCCTGCTCGTCGCCGAGCCAGTCACGCAGGGGTGCTGCCGCCTTACTCTTCAGCAGGGAAAAAGGCACAAAGTAATGCTGCTCCGGCGAAGACAGCCCGAGGCCGATCACTTCGGCACGGTGCGGGTTCTCCCCGTTCGATTCCACATGCAGGGCGGAGATGCCCGGCAGTGCCTGGACCAGCTCGCCTATTCCGGCTTCGTCAACAATCGTAATCGTAAGCTCTTCCGCTTCCACTGCTGCGGGACCGGACAGGCCGTCCGCCGCATGCGAATAGGCGCTCAGCGACAGGCGTTCAAGCAGGGATTTGAACTCCAGCTTCGCCAGGGCAGGCCCCGCAGTATCCTTATGGATACCGCTGAACACCATATCCTCCCAGGTATGTTCAAGCGGAACCTCGCGGTAGATCGTCGCCAGTTTTTTGCTCATAATGGCGCTGTCCGCATGCTCTTCCAGCTTCTCTTTCATCTTCCCCTTCAGCTCACCGGTTCCAGCCAATACGCCCTCCACCGATCCAAACTGCTGGAGCAGCTTAAGCGCTGTCTTCTCCCCGACTCCCGGCACCCCGGGAATATTGTCGCTGGCATCGCCCATCAGCCCCTTCAGATCAATGATCTGCTCAGGGGTGAGATCATATTTGTCACGAATTTGCTTAGGTCCGTAGAGCTCCACTTCCGTAACTCCCTTGCGCACCAGCGCTACGGTGGTATGCTCGGATGCCAGCTGTAGCATGTCCTTATCCCCGGACACAATCATCACCTGACGGCCGGCGGCATCCGCCTCCCGGGAGATCGTACCGATAATATCGTCAGCCTCATAGCCTTCAATCTCGAACTGCGGAACCCCCAGACCCTTCAGCAGCTCCTTCAGCAGCGGGAACTGCTCGGACAACTCCGGCGGAGTCTTCTGGCGTCCGCCCTTATAATCCTCATAGCCTTCATGCCGGAAGGTTATCTTCCCCGCGTCGAAGGCCACAATCATATGTGTCGGTTTATGCTCCTCCAGCAGACGCAGCAGCATCGTCGTGAAACCGTATACCGCATTCGTCTGCTGTCCCGCTGTATTCGTCAGCGGCGGCATGGCGAAGAACGCCCGGTAAATGATATTATTTCCATCAATGAGTATCAACTTGTCCACACTAGCACCTCGCCTTTTTCTTGCTTTCTCTCCTTACATAGTACCATATGCTCCGCACAAAACAGAACCTGAGACCAGAAGCCCCATCCCCCTACAAGAGTATTTAATTGATATTCTTACTGCCTCTTCCTCGACAGGAGCTGTTCTGCAGGAACTATCTGAACGCAAAAAAGTTTGTTGAGTGTATAATAGAAGGATAATCTCTTCGTAAGTCTGCTGAATTAGTGGGTAACGTACCCCACGTCACATTATTTTACTGGAGCATGAATGACTTGATTATTAAAGGGAATTTAATACAAAACAGGAGTAGATAGAAGTGAACATTGATGATTATGCATGGAATAAACACGAGCAGAAAACAAAGAAAGAGGAGAAAGAATTTACATACAGTCTCCCTAAAATTAAGATATTTGATAACAATGAATTAAGAAATAAAATCGAAGAAGAATTGGAAAAAATGCCACAGAAATTACTTGCTCAATGGGCTTTAAAAGTAGCAACTCAATACTTGAATAATCTCGATAACCATTTAATAAATGACTCACGTATAAATTTAGGCATAGAAACTTTAAACAAGCGAATCAATGGAAGTATAAGAGCTTATGATTTACGAAAAGTTGGATTTACCGTTAACGAATTAGCTAAAGAGTCTACATCTGACGTTAGTAAGTATTCCGCGCGTTCATTTGCTCAGGCCATTGCAACTGGACATATGAGAGGACATGCAATGGTTTGCAGTGATTACGCAATAAGGGTAGTAAATAACTTAACTAATAATTCCTTAGATGCATCAACGAAAGAACGGAAAAGACAATTAAAGATAATAGATAATTTAACAAAAACGGGAACTTCCTAATTTATGGAAGTTCCATTTTTATAACTTAATTATCAGCATTAAACTTTAACAGAGCCTAACAAAAAACAAGCCCCGGGGAGGAGGCTTGCTGCCTGATGTTCAGGGCACAGAGTTCTGCGAAGCTGTGTCTGTGCGCCAACTTTATGCAATTATTGGTTCAAATCCGGACGTTTACCTGTAACCAGATACACTACACTCTCGCCAATATTCGTGGCATGGTCGGCAATCCGTTCAATGTAACGGCCAACCAGGGTCAGCAGCATTGCCTGATTCAGCGACTCCGGCTTCTCCACCATATAGGCATACAGTTCATTGATCATGGCACTGTACAATCCGTCCACCTGATCGTCATCCTGCGCCATTTTGTAGGCCAGATCCGTGTTCTCGTCCAGATAAGACTGAATGGCCTCCGTGGTCATGATCGTGACAAGCTCCGCCATGCGCGGAATATCTACAAGCGGCTTGATCAGCTGCTGTCCCTGGATACGCATCGTCACCTTGGCTACATCCAGTGCCAGATCGCCCATCCGCTCCAGGTCGCTGGAGATTTTGAAGGCTACAATAATACGGCGCAGATCCTTCGCCACCGGCTGCTGGGTGATGATCAGCCGTGAGCCGATCTCCATAATCCGGTCTTCCATGGCGTTCAGCCGCAGATCCGCTTTGACAATCTCCTGGGCCCGTACCGTATCCAGGGTCTGCAGGGCCAGTATCGCACCATCGAGTGCATCCGTTACATGCTCGCCCATCTGCTGCAGCAGGGAGCGCAGTTCTTCCAGATCTTTATCGAATTCTTTTCTGCGAATCATATCGAAAGTGATCCTCCTCACAAACAAATGGTCAATTCGGTTTAACTGAGAACCTGAGAATTACGCAGCAGCTACCCTTAGCCGAAGCGGCCGGAGATATAGTCTTCTGTGCGGGAGTCCTTCGGGTTCGAGAACAGCAGCTCCGTATCCGCAGCCTCCACAATAACGCCGTTCAGGAAAAATACGGTGCGGCCCGATACCCGGGCGGCCTGATGCATATTATGCGTGACCATTACAATCGTATACTTATCCCGCAGCTCCTGGACCAGCTCCTCAATCTTGAGTGTGGACACCGGGTCGAGCGCAGACGTCGCCTCATCCATCAGCAGAATATCCGGCTGTACGGCAAGGGCTCTGGCAATGCAGAGACGCTGCTGCTGGCCGCCCGACAGGCTTAAGGCAGACTTCTTGAGGAAATCCTTCACTTCCTCCCAGAGTGCAGACTGGCGCAGGCTTTGTTCTACCAGGACATCCAGCTCGGCTTTGCTCTTCACACCGTGCAGGCGCGGGCCGTAAGCCACATTGTCATAGATCGACTTGGGAAAAGGATTGGGCTGCTGGAACACCATCCCCACCTGCTTGCGCAGACTCTCCACTTCGATCTCGTCGCTGTAGATATTTTTGCCGCCGATATTCACTTTACCTTCAATACGTGTTCCGGGAATCATGTCGTTCATACGGTTAAGGGTACGCAGCAGGGTGGATTTCCCGCAGCCGGAAGGTCCGATAAAAGCGGTCACCTGCTTCTCCGGAATCTGCAAATCCACATTCTTCAGGGCATGGAATGACTCATAGTAGAGATCTAGCTTCTCTATGTCAATGATGGATTTCATTAGTTTCTGTTGTCTCCTTCTCATCATCTTCGTTCCCCATGATAAGCTTTCAGTGTAAATAGAGCTCCAGAGAATTGTTAACGCAGTGTAAAATCCTTGGGCGGTGAAACAGCGCAGGAGAGAAGGTGCTCATTGTGTGAGAAAAGAACACCGCCACGTTAAATGACCGGTGTTCTCTTCTTGTTGACGACCAGTTTGTAGCCCACGCCGCGAATGGAATCAATATGCACGGATTCAGGGTCAAGCTCCAGCTTCTTGCGCAGGGAGCTGACATGCACATCGACGGTACGCTGGCCTCCGATATAGTCGAAGCCCCAGACCGCATTCATCAGATCATCCCGCGTCAGGACGACGCCCGGCTTCCGGGCCAGATACAGCAGCACTTCGAATTCCTTCGGCCGCAGATTGATGCTCTGTCCGCCCAGCGAGACTTCATACCGCTCGGGGTAAATCTCCAGCTGTCCGAGAATAATCGTCGATGCGGATACCGCCGTCTCGGGCGGAGCTTCCTCGGCAATGCCGGAGATCCGCCGCAATACTGCACTAACCCGGGCCAGCAGCTCGGAAACGCCAAAGGGCTTCGTAATATAGTCATCCGCCCCGGACTTCAGCCCGCGGACAACATCCTCTTCCGCGTTCTTGGCCGTCAGCACTATCACCGGTGTGCGGATGCCTTGTCCACGCAATTTATCCAGAATGTCAATGCCGTTCATGCCGGGCAGCATCAGATCCAGTACGATCAATTCAAAAGGTTCTCTAGTCGCACGGTCATATCCTGCCGTTCCATGATCCTCCACCGTCACCTCGTAGCCTTCCTGTGTCAGGTTATAAGACAGCAGCCGGGCCAGTGTCGGTTCGTCTTCAATGACAAGCAATCGTTGTGCCATAGGTTCCCCCGTCTTTTCATAGGTTATTAATTTTACAAAACTGCACACATGCACATCATAGCACCACAATGTTAACTTAGTGTAAAATCACGAATATAATCTCTATTATGATCTATGGACCGCAGGGTTATTGATTCTCTTCCTGCAGCAGCGGCAATTCCAGGATGAACGAGCTGCCGATGCCCAGATCGCTCTCCACGTTAATCGACCCGCGATGCAGCTCCACCAGATGCTTCACAATGGACAGACCCAGGCCGGTTCCGCCGGAGCTTCTGGAGCGGGCTTTGTCCACCCGGTAAAAGCGTTCAAAGATCCGGGGCAGATCCTTGCGCGGAATCCCCATCCCCGTATCACTGACTGTAAAACGCACGCTCTCGGTGCTATCTTTCTTCTGGATGCTCCCTGCGGTCACTCTGACATTTCCCCCGTCCTGAGTGTAGTTGATCGCATTGGACAGCAGATTCATGAAGATCTGGCGCAGCTTGTCTTCATCTCCCTCCATGAATAACTCCGCAGGCACATCCGAGCTAAGTGTAATCTTCTTCTTCTCTGCCACCTTACTGAGCGTTTCCAGCACAGAATCGAAAAACTCAATTAAGTGGATGGGCGAGCATTCCAGCTGAACGCGTTTGGATTCGATTTTGGACAGCTCCAGGATGTCGCCGATCAGGCGGTTCAGCCGTTCATTCTCATCGTAAATGATCTGCAGGAACGAACGCGCTGTCTTCTCATCCGTAACGCCTCCGCCCAGCAGGGTCTCGGCGAAGCCTTTTACCGCAGCGACAGGAGTCTTCAGCTCATGGGAGACATTGGCGACGAATTCGCTGCGCATTTTCTCCAGACGGCGGATTTCCGTAACCTCCTGAAGCAGGAAAAGCATGCCCCGGGAACAGCCGTCCTGGATCATGGGCACTCCGTCCAGACGCACAATCCGCTCTACCGGATTATAGATGCTACGCTCCTCGTGAATTGGTTCACCTGCGGATACTCCATCATCAATCAGCCGCGTCAGCTCATAGTGATGCTTAATCTCCTTATAGGAATGTCCGGTCATCTCGCTGTGCTTCACATCGAGCAGGCGCTCAGCCGCCCGGTTGAGCAGGGCAATCTCCCCTTCTGCGTTAATCATCACGATCCCGCCGGTCATATTGTCGAGTACGCTCTGCAGCAGGTCCTCATTGTCGCGGATGGTCTTAAGCTGGGCCTGGAGACTGTCCGCCATCGCATTAATCGCCGTTGCCAGCTGGCCGATCTCATCCTTGCGCTTCAACGGCACCCGGGCATCATAATCCAGATCGGTAATCCGCCGCGCCACTCTGGTGATCTGCTCCAGCGGTGAGGTCATACTGGAAGCCACCTTGTAGCTCACAAAGGTTGCGGCAATGAACAGCAGCACCAGCCCCCCTGCCATGATCATCCACGCGCGGTTCAGCCCTTCGGATACGGTATCCAGCCCCATCGACAGCCGGATATATCCGTCGAAGCCCTGGTCCGAGGACACGGAACCCGCCACATACATCATTTCACGGTCTAACGTATCGCTGTAACGGATCGCCCGGCCAATCCCTTCCTTCGCGGCCAGCAGCTCCTCCTCGCGGGTAGAGTGATTGTCCATCTCGCGCGGATTCTTCTCCGAGTCGCCGATCACCCGGCCTTGCTTTGTAATGAAGGTGACACGTGATCCGGTCAAGGTAGAGATCTTTTGTGCCTGTTCTGTATAGTAGTTCAGGGCATCCGGGCTGCTGGTATCCATGAATGAGAAGGTGCCGGAGAGCAGCTTTATTTCCCGGGACATGTTCTCTTCCAGCACGGAAATATGCGAATCCTTGAACAGCTGAGCCATGGTGATCCCGGCCCCGGTCATTGATATTCCTATCAGTGCCATAAGTATGATGGTAAGTCGAATGCGGAATGGTTTCATCTGCGGCGGTCCTCTTCCCTCGTGTTTATGTCCTTGAGAACACTCTACCTGCATTTTCGGCAAAATACCAGTTCCGGCGGCGATTATCAACGGAGTGTAAAATCTGGGCTCAGCGGGATGCGGAGGCTGGAATATACTGAGGGGCGTGGGGGAGTGGTGTCTGAGATTCAAGAGCCTGGGGGCGAGGGAGGAGCGGTGTCTGAGGTTCAAAATCCTGGGGGCGAGGGAGGAGCGGTGTCTGAGGTTCAAAATCCTGGGCGAGGGATGAGCAATGTGGGAGTTCTAATGGACGCTCCGCAAACGGACCGTTGTTCCGATCGCTGTTGTGTCCAGATTTTTCATTATTTTTACCTGATCGGTGAAAATCCGGACACAAAGGCGAACGCTACCGCTTCTCCACAATCAGTCCGCCCGCTGCGCTGTTTAAGAGGTGGGAGATACAGGAAAACCCTGCATACCTTAGCCCCGCACCCCACCGCTGCCCCTTGTATTCGGTTTTCGCATACAATCGGCCCGCTCACCTCGCACGTTCCCATTGTAATCGGTTTTCCGATTACATTGGTCCGCTCACCTCACCAACCAGAAAACGCCCTCCTAAATGGCGACCGCACCATTTAGAAAAGGCGTTACTGCTTGTTACTTACAAGTACTACTGATCCTTCCAGCGCTGAACGCTCAGTGTTACTGTCTGTGCTCCGCCTGCCGGCGTAAGCATCCGGTTCGGGGTATCTGCACCGCTGGATGTGGTCTCTACCGTAGCCCAGCTTCCACGCGTCAGCTTATACGTCAAGGCGCTGCCTGCGGGAAGGTTCAAGGTGATGGAATAGATCCCATCACTGCCGCGGGTCAGCAGGTAGGCCGGATCTGCCGCATTCCAGCTATTGAATGAGCCCGTCAGATAGACCTGAGCATTCGCCGGAGTGGATCCGGGAACGCTGACCCGGAAGGTTACGCTATCCGCCTGAGGTTCGCCGGTAATCAGATTGCCTCCCGTCAGACTGGAGCTGCCGGTACCAAAATGATAGTTACTCCCGCCATTGTTGTCCCAGGTACCGCTGCCGTTATTGAAGGCAGCGGTCAGGCCTGAGGCGCTGCCGAGCGGAATGGTAATGGCTTTGTAGCCACTGAAAGTAGAGGCCTGCATCTGCACACCCGGTGAAGTCGTCCAGGCGGTTGCCCCATCCAGCTTGTAATGGATATAGGCGTTACTGAAGGCCGTATTATTGTAATAGATCGTAGCGCTGTTGCCCGCCGGTGTGGCGGTTGGTACAGGTGCCGCCGATGGTGATGTAGTTGGTGTTGCGGTTGGTGCTATTGTTGGTACTACAGTCGGTGTGGCGGTCGGCGATACAGTTGGTGTTACAGTTGGTGTTGCAATAGGCGTTGCACTTGGTTTAACTGTCGGTGCCACCGTTGGCGATGGTGATGGAGTAGGCGCCACGGTCGGTGTAGCTATTGGTGTTACAGTTGGCGTAACACTTGGCTTAGGCGTTGGCGTAGCTGTTGGCGTTGCGCTAGGTGCAACCGGAGCGCCCGCCTGAATTTTGCCAGTCGGCGTATAGGTCCAGGTGCCTGTGCCGAACAGGTAATTGCTGCCGCCGTTGCTGTCCCAGGTGCCGCTGCCATTGTTGAAGCAGGCTTCGAGCTGGGTGGCTGCGCCGATGTTGATGGTGATTTTGTTATAGCCTGCCACTTCCGCCGCCGGAATCGCTACACCCGGAGCTGTCGTCCATGTCCCTCCAGCGGGACGGTAATGGATGTAAGGCGTGGAATAACCCTGCTTATAATAGACCGTTACATGATTACCCGCCGGTGTGGTCGCAGTTGCTGCCGCACTGAAGCCGGAGAGGTTACCGGAGGCATCATAAGCTTTAACCCGGTATTCATAGGCTGTACTGGCTGACAAGCCGCTGTCTGTATATGAGGTAGAGGGAGTTGTGCCGATCCGGACGCCATTGCGGTAGATCTCATAGCCTGTTACACGGATATTATCTGTAGCGGCATTCCAGCTCAGCCCGACAGAGGAAGCATTCACCACCGTGGCCTGAAGATTGGCCGGCACAGCCGGAGCTTCTGTATCCGGGACAGCGGGCACATCGGTGATGAACGGATGCGTTCCTTCAATCGTCCCTTGCATGCTTTCGGTATATTTGCCGTTCGCCAGCTTATATTTTCCGGCACCGACATAGACCTGCTGGATATCGCTTTGAGTCACATTGCCTTTGGCATCCTTGGCTTCAATATAGTAGTCTAACAGCTGATCGCGGTAATCGGAGATGTAGGAGAAATACAGATTCCCGATATCCGTGGCCGGAACCTTCTGCATGATCGTCTTGCTGCTTGGCTGCCAGTCTACACCGTTGATATCGGCGCTCAGGTCGCGGACATTCATCGGGTACTCCGTCCACGCACCGACCTTGGCGGGATCAATATTGGCTATCCCTGCTGCGGCCAGACCTGCCGGATCATAGACCTTGAAGGTATTATCCGCTGCGTCTGCCGTCTTATCGCGGTGTGCCCGGACCTTCACCTTGATCTCGCTGATCCCGCTCGTATCGAATGCATAGGTATAGATGGCAAAAGCATTATTATAATGCTGAAGGGTCCAGCCTTCTGCCTTGCTGACATTCGCGCTGCCCGGATTGTACGGGTAGCGCTGCGGCCACCAGACGGAGGGGCCGGTTTTGTCTTTGGCCAGCTTTTGCGATACATAGGGCTTGGAGAAATACAGCGATTGATTGAAGGACAACGCCGGCTTCACGCTGTCATCCACATTCTCATCATAATAGCCGAAGCCCGAGTCCATCGCAGGCAGCAGGAAGTACCAGGCCAGCTCGGCGGGATTGGCGCCTCCGGCATAGTCGTTCGCGGGGTTGCCCTTCACGGGATAGGAGAGCATCCACGGATTCAACTGATTGCCCTCGTAGGTCACCTCCCGGTCCAGCGGGTTAGCGGGCTTCCAGTAATTCGGATGCTCCTCAAGCCAGATCTGCTCGGCGGTCTTGGCATAGTTCAGGGAAGCCTGAAGCAGTGCGAAATTACGCTCCAGATAATGATAGCCCTTCTCGAAGGATACCGTCATGCCTTCCTCGACACCCGCCAAATTCTTCTTCGGGGCGTAAGCGGTCCCGTTCACCTGATTGAAAGCCGCGAACTGGCCCTTCCAGATCCCAAACGGCAGATGCCAATGGTACCAGGTCGGATCGGAGGACGAATCCCGGGTATCGATCCAGGAGCCGTCCTGCACATGGACCACATCGGCAGCGGCCGGTGTATTGCTGCGCAAATACTCATCGATTCCCATTCCGGTTACGCCACTGTCCGTATAGGTAACATTCCCGGCATTGCGCCAGGTCTCCTCGGAGCCGGCCCGCCCCGAAGAATTATCCCCGTCATGGGCCACGACAAAAATCTGCTTTTGCGCGACCAGATTCTCATACGGCTTAAGCGCATCTGCTTTTACCTGACCCAGATAGCCTTCCTCCCAGGACTGCGCCTGAGCGACAGGTACGCCGACCACTCTCGATTCAGCCCCGGTTGCCGGGTCAACATAACGGACCCAATGGGCCGTGGAGGCAAACGGATATTTGTTGTAGACCACCTGCTGCTCGTTGAACATCGGTTCATTTACCCAGGCCCCGGCCGTGCTGACATTCTGCAGATCACTGCGGTTGGGCGGTGAGATCATCGTATCTGTGCCTGGACTATCCAGCAGCGGATAATCCTTAAGTGTGCGGGAGAAATGGTTGTTGCCGATCACGGACCACTGGATACCCAGCTTGTTCAGCACCGGGATGATCCGCTCCGAGAACCCCAGCTCTGTCGGAAAAAAACCCTTCGATGACTTGTAGCTGCTGCCAAGGAAATAAGGCTGGGCCATCGTCGCTCCATGATAGATCATATCCTTGAGCAAATAATCATTGCCAACCAGCGGTCCCATCGAATGATGTCCGGAGAAATGAATCAGGTCGAGCCTATTGTCGCCGCCCGCGGTTTTGAGCTGGGTTACGGCGTTCTTCCATGGGGTTCCCCAGGCAGGATTGTTGTATCCGCTTACATTTCCTTGCTGAATGATGCTGTTCACATTGTTCACTACAGACCCCGACATGGTCACATGCATCTGCGCCTGCGGATGACTGCTGTGCAGCGTATTCGCCACACTCCAGGGCCACGTTAGATACGCGCCCGTCTTTGCGTGATGGGAATAGTAAGAGACCAGATCATCATGGGGCATGGGAGATCCATTCGGCAGATAATAGGGATATCCCGCGGGCGGATTCTGCTTCAGCTGGATGACTTCACCATCGTAGGTATAACGGATCGGACTGCCTACAGGGGTGGAATTGTAAGTGTTCAGATCATAGTAAGCCCAGAAATTAGGCATATGATTATGATAGACATGCGTAGCGGCAATATCTGCTGAGACAGGAGGCGCGGCTGCCGGAACGATTAGAAGCCCGCCCAAGATTAGGGTTGTAATTTGGCGCAGATACCTGGTTTTCCTGGTCATTGGTCAACTCCTTTTTATCGGGTTCATTCTTCTTCGTCAAAAAAACGGGGGCGCCGGACATTCATCCTTCGCCCCCTCAAGCTGTTTACTGATCCTTCCAGCGCTGCACGGTCAGCGTCACCGTCTGTGCTCCGCCTGCCGGTGTAAGCGTCCGGTTCGTAATATCTGCACCATTGGACGCGGTCTCTACCGTGCCCCAGCTTCCGCGCGTCAGCTTATACGTTACAGCAGTGCCTGCCGGAAGATTCAAGGTGACGGAGTAGACGCCATCACTGCCGCGGGTCAGCAGGTAGCCAGAATCTGCCGCATTCCAGCTGTTGAACGATCCTGTCAGGTAGACTGGAGCATTCGCCGGGGTGGACCCGGGAACGCTGACCCGGAAGGTCACGCTGTCTGCTTGCGGTTCCCCTGTGGTTAAGCTCCCCCCTACCAGGCTGGAGCTGCCAGTACCGAAATGATAGTTATTCCCGCCATTGCTGTCCCAAGTGCCGCTGCCGTTATTGAACGCTGCGGTCAATCCGGTTGCAGTGCCGAGCGGAATGGTAATGGACTTGTAGCCGCTGAAGGTTGAGGCCTGCATAGGCACTCCCGGTGAAGTCGTCCAGGTGGTCGCCCCATCCAGCTTGTAATGGATATACGAGTTACTGAATGCTGTATTCTTGTAATAGATTGTCGCGGTGTTGCCCGCCGGAGTGGCGGTTGGCACAGGTGTCGCCGTTGGCGCAACGGTTGGTGTTGCGGTTGGAGCTACGGTCGGTGTCGCCGTCGGCGCTACGGTTGGAGTTGGTGTCGCGGTTGGTGTAGCCGTCGGCGATGCTGTTGGCGTCACCGGACCGCCTGCCTGAATATTGCCTGTAGGCGTATAGGTCCAAGTGCCTGTCCCGAACAGGTAATTGCTGCCGCCGTTACTGTCCCAGGTGCCGCTGCCGTTGTTGAAGCAGGCTTCCAGCTGGGTGGCTGCGCCGATATTGATCGTGATTTTGTTATAGCCTGCTACTTCGGCGGCTGGAATGGCTACACCCGGAGATGTCGTCCAAGTCCCGCCCACCGGGCGGTAATGAATGTACGGATTGGTGTAACCCTGCTTGTAGTAGATCGTCACACTGTTACCGGCAGGGGTGACAATCAGGGCGGCTGCGCTGAAGGCCGACAGATTCATGGCGGCATCATACGCTTTTACTGTATAAGAATAATTGGTGCTGCCCACCAGTCCGTTATCTGTAAAAGAGGTCGTTGCCGAAGTTCCGATCTTCACTCCATTGCGGTAAATTTCATACCCAGTCACCCCGACATTATCGGTGGATGCTGACCAGGATACCAACGCGCTGGAGGCATTCTGTACGGTGGCTGTTACATTTCCGGGAACACTTGGTGCTTGCGTATCGGTTACCGGCTGTGTTTTGGAGTAGATTTTGGCCGAATTGGCGCCTAGGGTAACTGTAATTTGCTTACCGGTAACACCGCCCGCCTGCACGGTCACAGTATCGGAGGGGTTCAGCTGATTCACCAGAACCGTACCTGCGGTAAGCGTGCTTTCGGCGCGCAGCGGCAGCGTCACTGTCTGTGAGCCCCCAGACGCATTACTGAATGCGGAGATCACTTCCTGGCCGACATTCGTGCCGGTATCAATCCGCCGGGAGAAGGCGTACAGATTCTGTGCGGACCACATTTCGCGCTGGGTGCCGGTTCGCAGGGCCGGGTTATTTTTACGGATTTCGTTCAGCTTGGCTACATGCTTGAAGGTACTGGCATTCTCATTGAAATAATTCTCCAGCACATTGCCGTTTGGATCCCGCTTCACCATCGACCAGCGGTTCCACGTATCGGCGATCCCGCCCGTCATGATCTGCCCGTTGCCGTTGCCCTTGTTCTGCTCGGTTCCCTGGAAGACGACAGGCGTTCCGCGCACGGTGAAAATAAAGGACAACGCATTCTGCAGCTTCTCTACACTGCCCCCGGCCTCCGTCAGGAAGCGGTTGCGGTCATGATTGTCGATGAAGGTAACCATATGGTTGGCGTTGCCGCCGTAGTAGGAGTCTTGAGCCAGAGTGCCTTTAATATTCGCGTCAAAAGACTGTCCGTAAGCGAAGCTGTTCAGCACAGAGAAGAATAACGGGAAGTCGAGCATCCCCCACTCCTTGTTGGTACCGACCCAGCGGGAGACGAATTCGGCATTGCCGTCAAAATTCTCCCCAAACGTATTTACGCCCAGCAAATTCTGGAGTTCGCCGATATCGGTCGGCTTCATCAGCTTGGCCGCATCAACACGGGCGCCGTCTGCACCGGTATAGTCAAACCAGCCCTTGATCGAGCTGAAGATGGCCTGCTTGGCGGCAGGAACATCGAAGTCGATATCATCCAGACCACCCAGATCATGATTCTCCAGATAATCCTGGGCCCACTGATCGTACCGTCCATCGGCAAGCGACCAGTTAATGTCCCCATTGTGGTGATACCAGGCCGGATTATTGAATGGAGCGGCAGGCTGCAAGGATGGGATATCGTAAAAAGCCTGAGTGCCCAGCATGTAATCGCCGATGTGGTTAGGAACGACATCAATGATGACCTTAATTCCGAGCGCATGCGCGGAGTCTACCAGCTCTTTCAGCTTTTCTTTGGTGCCGAAGTAAGGGTTGGCCTTGTTCGGATCTTTGACATTGTAGCCGTGGTAGGCAGTGTTCTTGCCTGTTCCATTGTTCTCACGGTTAGTCATCTGCGGCTCGGCTACCGGTGAGATCCAGATCGCGGTATAGCCCATATTGTGAATATACGGGAGCTTGTCAATGACCCCCTGCCAGTCGCCGCCCTTCATGTAACGGAAATCCTCCTCAGAGTTCTCCCCGTAGCGGATGGCAGCTCCTGTTGCGTTATTGGAAGAATCCCCGTCATTGAAGCGGTCAACCATAATCTGATAGATCGTGTCATTCTCGGTTACTGTACCAATACTCGCAGCCTCCGCCTTAGAAGGCGGTACAACAAACAGACTCATCGTGATAGACAGTACAATGGATGCGATTAGAACGGGAATAAGTAGGCGGTTACGTTCTCTTTTCATTCCTCATCTCCCTCTCATGGATAACCTGTGCTCAAGCTTAAAACTCTAGCAACACATCGACGACAGAATCTTTGAAATTTGTTAATGATAGGGAAACCGGTTTCCCCACTAAAAATTACCACGCTCTTGTATGCGCTGTCAAGACAAATCCGCGAACTTCGCTGCAAAAAAAATCTCCTGTGCCAACCCTGCTCTGCCGAAAAACCAAAAACGCGCGTTCATGCAGCAGTGCAGCAGGCAGATTGTGTTCGGTTATTTGATTACATTCGGCCACGCGCCGCACTAGCTCCAAACCTCAACAAAGAACCTCCTTCACCGGAATGAAAGAGGTTCTGGTCTGACTGGATATGCTGCTATACACGACGTTACCGTTCATTAGAGACGGCAGCGAAGCAGGAACTGTGCGCTTACTTAAACACTGGCTCCCGGAACTGGGCCAGCTTGGCGGCGGAATCCTTTTCGACATCGGCGTGCAGGCTGTTACCGTGCGCATCCATAGTTACGATTGCTGCGAAGCCGTCCACCTGCAAATGCCACATGGCCTCCGGAATTCCGAATTCCATGAAGTCAACCGCATTGACCTTCTTGATACATTCCGCGTAATACTGTGCTGCACCGCCGATGGCATTGAGGTAGACTGCGCCATGTTCACCTAGAGCCTTGAGCGTCTTCGGTCCCATGCCGCCCTTGCCGATGACGGCGCGGATTCCGAACTTCTTGATAATATCGCCTTGATACGGCTCCTCGCGGATGCTGGTTGTCGGTCCGGCCGCCTTCACATGCCAGCCCTCGTCATCCTTCAGCATGACCGGGCCACAGTGATAGATAACCGCACCGTTCAGGTCGACAGGGGCGTCGTGGTCCATCAGGTATTTGTGCAGTGCATCACGGCCGGTATGCATCTCGCCGGAGAGGATCACCACATCACCGACACGCAGGCTGCGGATGTCCTCCTCGCTGATCGGTGTGCTCAGGCGGAATTCACGCGAGCCGCCTGAGCTCGCGGAAGCAGATGCAGCCGGTTCGGATGCTGCCACATTCCCCTGTACGGCAGGATCTGAAGCCGCTTCTCCCGTACCGGATACAATAGCCGGTGCCGCAGGGATTGTAGCATCCTCTGGAACCACACCGGAGGCTTCCCGATCTGCAGCAGCTACACCCACAGGTTCAGCGGCAGGCTGCGGTGCAGCTTCCCCCTCAACAGATATCCCGGTGCCGCTCTCATAGAGCCATTCCTGAATGTCACCGGTAGCCGGATGGACCAGAATGCCCTGGCGGCGGAAAGCCCAGCAATTATAAGCCACAGAGACGAAAAAGCTGGCTGGCAGCCGGTTCATGACCCCGATTTTGCAGCCAAGCAGCGTCACTTCACCGCCGAAGCCCATCGTACCGATCCCAAGCTTATTGGCATTCTCCATAATGTAATCTTCCAGCTTGCCCAGATCTTCGTTGGGGTTCACATCCTCTACCTTGCGGAACAACTGCTTCTTAGCCAGCTCATACCCTGTGGTACGGTCGCCGCCGATGCCTACGCCAATGAATCCTGCACTACAGCCCTGTCCCTGCGCCTGGTATACGGAATGCAGAATGCATTTGCGGATACCGTCGAGATCGCGTCCGGCTTTGCCGAGACCCTCAAGCTCTGCCGGAAGGCTATACTGGATATTCTTATTCTCACAGCCGCCGCCCTTCAGGATCAGCCTGACGTCAATGCCCTCTTCCTCCCACTGCTCGAAGTGAATCACAGGTGTGCCTGCCCCCAGATTATCCCCGCTGTTCTCGCCGGTTAGCGAATCCACGGAATTCGGACGCAGCTTGCCGTTCTTCGTAGCGCGGATAATCGCGCTGTGAATATCCTTCTTCATCTCTATCTGATTCACGCCCACCGGCGTATGGATAATAAAAGTCGGCAGCCCTGTATCCTGGCAGATCGGTGATACTTGTTGCTCCGCCATCCCGATATTCTGCGCTATCGTGGTTAGTGCCAGTCCGGAGCGTGTCGCCCGGTCTTCCAGCGCCCGCCCTCTGGCCACCGCCCGGCGTACATCACCCGGCAAATTCGTGGAGGTCTCTACAATCAAATTATAAATGCTCTCTTCAAAATGCTGCATCTTCATTCAGTCTCCTCTCCATCTGGTTCAAGCAGCCCTAACTCTGGTACAATTAGTTACTATAATAGCACATTAAGCTGCTCATGAAAGGGGTTACTTCAAAATTGAACTACCATTTCTCCGCCTATCTCTACCGGCTGCAATATATCCAGCGCTGGAGCCTCATGCGCAGCACCGCCCCGGAGAACGTGGCGCAGCATTCGTTCCATGTCGCCCTGCTGGCGCACATGCTGTGCACCATCGGCAATGCCCATTTCGGCCGGACGCTGAACGCCGACCGCGCATCCACGATGGCGCTGTTCCACGACGCCACCGAGGTCTTCACCGGCGACATCGCTACGCCGGTGAAGCATAACAACTCGCGTCTGCTGTCGAACTTCCGCGAGATGGAGCAGGTGGCCGCCGACCGGCTGGCGGCCATGATCCCGCCGGAGCTGAGCGCAGTCTATGCGCCGCTCCTGCAGCCGCAGACCAGCCCGCCCGGCTCCGAGGATGCCGGACTGCTCCGTTACGTCAAGGCAGCGGATGTATTGGACGCATATCTGAAATGCGTCTGGGAGGTCGCCGCAGGCAACCGCGAATTCGCCGCCGCCCGGGAGCAGACCGCAGCCAGGCTGCATGCGCTGGAGATGCCTGAGATGGAGTATTTCCTTGCCCACATGGCTCCGGGCTTCGAAATGTCGCTGGACGAGCTCTCTTCCAGTATGAGTCAATCACAGTCTGGTGGACAGCCTGAACCCCTGGAGTGAATAGAATACAGTATGCGGGATAGCATTTGCAGACACCCTAACGCGTGAATCATGCGGACGCCTATGCCGCTCTTAAACGGCAGCCGATTTTTCCATCCGCCTGCTTTCTGGCCGCGTCCGGTGTCAGCTATGAGGAGTGTACATTCGGCCCGCACGCTTCGCGCGCAAACAACCCGCCTCACGGCGGGTTATATGCGTCTGGTCAGTCTGCTCAATCCGCTCAATGTGTTCAGTCTGCCCAGATTACATAAATCAGACTCTCGTTATCTAAGTCAAGCCAACCGGCTCCGACAAGATATCCCAATCCTTGAATACCGGCTGCAGCCCCTTCGTTTCAAGCATCTCAACAATCTCGTTCACGCTGCGGTTGTCCGAGATCTCGAACTGCGGGGTGCCCCCTTCCATTGAATGTCCGCCCACCTCGGTGGATACCCCGGCGGACATCTTCGTGATGCCGAGCTGGACCAGATGATCGCGCAGAGCGGCAGGCTCGCGTGTGGACAGTGAGATGCCGGAGCGCGGCAGGAACAGGCGGTAGGCCAGGATGATCTGCACCAGCGCCCGGTCGGTTACGTCGCTTGCCGGATTGAATTCGCCTAAGTAAGGCCGGAAGCGGGGAATGGACAACCCGATCTCGCACTCGGGGTATTTGTCCTGCAAATACCTCGCATGCAGCGCAGTGGCCAGCGCCTCCTGCCGCCATTCGTACATGCCGAGCAGGGCCCCAATATTTACCGAACGGAAGCCGGCTTGACAGCCCCGCTCGGGAGCATCCAGACGGTTGCGATAGACGCGTTTGGGGCCTTTTACATGCAGCGCGCGGTAAGTCTCCTGGTGGTAGACCTCCTGGTAGAGCGTCAGGCCATCTACGCCCGCTTCCCTGAGCTCCGCATATTCCGCTGTCGAGAGCGGGTTCACCTCAATACTGACGGACGAGAAAAATCCGCGCAGCACCTTCACGCAGTCCCTCACATAAGCAGCCGGGCTGTCATTGCGGGATTCTCCGGTCAGAATCAGTATGTGGCGCAGGCCCGTGGCTGCGATGGTCTCCGCTTCGCGGGCGACCTCGTCCAGGGTCAGTTTTTTGCGCGGAAAATCATAAATTGAACTGAAGCTGCAATACGTGCAGTGATTCACGCAGTAATCTGCCAGATACATCGGTGTGAACAGCTGCATCACATGGCCAAAATGCGCGCGCGTCAACCTGTGTGCCTTCTGCGCCATCTGCTCCAGATAAGGCTCCGCTGCCGGTGACAATAGCGCCATCAGCCCTTCTTCATCGACCCGCTCTGCACGAAGCGCGCGCTTCACATCCTCTGCCGTATAGCGGCTCCACAATGTTGTGTAAGGAAGCTGCTCCAGCCGGGTCACCGTTTCATAAAAGCTCATCATCGTTCCTCCCTCTTATTTCAGCAGTCAGGACAGAAATCCGGTCAACGGTGAAGAGGCTGCTGCCATCTCCTCCACAGGTCCCAGTCCGGCCAGATAAGCCTTGCGCCCTGCGGATACCGCTTCACGGAAGGCTTCTGCCATCAGCAGCGGATCTGAGGCGGTTGCAATCGCTGTGTTCAGCAGAACCGCAGCAGCGCCCATCTCCATCGCCTCAGCCGCTTCGGACGGCCTGCCGATTCCGGCATCCACGATCACCGGCAGATCCGTCTCGGAGATCAGAATGCGGATCAGCTCCTTGGTCTGCAATCCGCGGTTGGAGCCGATTGGCGCTCCCAGCGGCATAACGGCCGCTGCCCCCGCAGCCTTCAGCCGGAGGGCCGCCGACAGATCGGGACTCATGTACGGAAGCACCACGAAGCCCTCCGCCGCCAAGATTTCTGTCGCCCGGATCGTCTCAATATTATCCGGCAGCAAATATTTCTGGTCGTTAATGACCTCAATCTTCACCCAGTTGCCCAGCCCCGCCGACCTCGCCAGCCGGGCAATCCGTACCGCCTCCTCTGCGGTGCGCGCACCGGAGGTATTGGGCAGCAAGGTCATATGGGAAGGAATATGGCTGACAATATTGTCTTTGCTCTCCGGGTCAACCCGGCGCAGCGCAACGGTAATGACCTGTGAACCTGAGCGCGCAATGACCTCGGGAATGAGGGTGTTGCGGCTGTATTTTCCTGTGCCGATGAATAGTCTGCTGGTTAGAGTCACTCCGCCAATCATCAATGGATCTTGCATGTTAACGCCTCCTGGGATAAGTGTTCGTGTTTAGCCTCCGCCTACAAAATGAACCAGCTCAATCCGGTCCCCTTCATTCAGTAACGTATCGCCATAAACCTCTCTTCCGGCAAGCTCGCCGTTCAGCTCAACAATCACCAGCTTCCCGGCCCACTCGGGCCGGGCCAGCAGATCCGCCAGCGTCCGGCAGCTCTCTTCCACCCTCTGGCGGGTCCCGTTAACGGTCACATTCATGCCTGTTCACCTCCTTCGCCCAGTGCCGGGGACACAGTCCGGGCTTCCGCACACGCCGCAGCCCGTTCAACCGCAGCTCTGTACGCATTAGCCGCAGCCACAGGGTCCGGGGCACCACAGATCCCGGACATGACGGCAATGCCGTCCGCCCCTGCGGCCAGCACCGCTCCGGTATTGTCCGGAGTAATCCCTCCAAGTGCAATCAGCGGTACGCAGCTCCGGCGGACGGCCTCCGCCAGCTGCTCCAGTCCGCGTGCCTGCTGCCCCGGTTTGCAGGCAGTCGGGAACACATGCCCGTACAGGCAGAAGTCCGCTCCCTGCCGCCCGGCCTCTGCCGCTTCCTCCGGGGAATGAACCGACCTGCCCAGCCGCAAGGCCGGTGCAAGGTTGCGTACTGCGGCTGGCCCAAGGCTGTGCCAGGCTAACTGTGCACCGCCTGCTCCGGAGGCCAGCGCGACATCGATCCGGTCATTAATGACCAGCTTCGCCGGAGGAACCCCTGCTGCGAGTATCTGCTCCGCAGCCGCCAGTAGCTCCCGGGCGGACATTTTCTTTTCCCGGAGATGAATATAGTCCACGTTGGGATGTACCGCCACGGCCCATTCGGCCAGCGCTTCAGGCTGCATCCGCCCGTCCGAGATCACGTGAATCTCTTGCAATGCCCTCACCTCCTACTCCCCCATCACCTTCAACACAAAAAAGACCGCCTCCCATAAAGGAAGCAGTCTCCGAACACAAGCAGGAATCCCGGACTAGCCGTATGCCCCCGCTGCAATATTCGTTCTCCACTTCCCTACGCTGGTATCAACCAGATCAGGTTCAAAGGGTCCGGACCATTACGCCCGTCTCAGCCTTGCGGCACCCCTAGTGATCGTTCTATGCGATTGTTTCATCTTGCTTGTTGTATATTAGCATATTATTCCTGTCAGGGCTATACCTATCTCGTCGCACAAAAGCCAGCCTTCCGGCTGGCTTCTCCACATTTGCTAAGCAAATGGTGTAATTAGTATGGTTACGCTGCTTTTTATCCGTTGACAACCTCGCCGCCGTTCACATGCATCACCTGTCCGCTCACATAGGAGGAATCGTCCGAAGCCAGGTATACATAAGCAGGAGCCAGCTCTTCCGGCTGTCCCGGACGCTTCATCGGCTGGGTGCCGCCGAACTCACTGACCTTCTTCGCGTCAAAGGTTGACGGGATCAGCGGAGTCCAGATCGGTCCGGGCGCCACCGCATTCACGCGGATGCCCTTATCGGCCAGATTCATCGACAGCGAACGGGTGAAGCTGAGAATCGCTCCCTTGGTGGATGAATAGTCCAGCAGCTGCGGACTGCCGCGATACGCCGTGATGGAGGTCGTGTTGATGATGGTGGAGCCTTTTTTCAGATGGGGCATGGCTGCCTTGGTCAGATAGAACATGGAGAAAATATTCGTCCGGAACGTACGCTCCAGCTGCTCAGCCGTAATGTCCTCAATATTGTCCTGCGGATGCTGCTCCGCCGCATTATTGATCAGGATATCGAGCTTGCCGAGTCCTTCCACGGTTTTATGAATCAAATCCTGACAGAAGGCCTCGTCCCCGATATCCCCGGCGATCAGAATACACTTGCGGCCCTCCTGCTCCACCTGGCGTTTGGTTTCTTCCGCATCCTCATGCTCGTTCAGATAGGAGATTACGACATCCGCGCCCTCCTTGGCAAAATGAACGGCAACCGCACGCCCGATCCCGCTGTCTCCTCCGGTAATGAGCGCTGCCTTGTCCAGCAGCTTGCCTGCTGCCTTATAGGCCGGTGTCTCAAATTCCGGGAGCGGGTTCATCTCACTCTCTATTCCGGGCTGTTGATCCTGTACCTGCGGAGGTAAAGTTTTGACGGATTGCTTGCTTGTATCTGGCATAATCCATTCTCCTTTCGCAATTCCATGTAATGTTGAATTCATCATGTTAGCATGGCTTAAGGTCGGGTGTTTATGCATCTTGCTCGCTTGTCACAATCACTTTACGTTATGTTACTTACCACACTTGGCGGCTGCCAAAACACCCAATCTTCATTTACCGGCACCTATAGCGGAACGATAGTACGGTAAGCAACGAACGTTTCCAAAATGAATATTATCTATATCTGCTAAGGGGAATGTCCTATACTTTGTGAGGAAAGACATTACAACTACCTTAACTGAGGGGACGCTTCTATCATGAGAAATGAGCGCATCTTGCTGACGAATGGAACTGTAATCGATGGAACCGGACGGCCGCCGCTGCATCATACAAGCATTGAGATTGTTAATGGCCGCTTCGGTACCATTACACAGCATAGTGACATTAACGGGAGAACCGGGCCTGACTCCGCAACTACAGTGATCGACCTAGAGGGTCTGTTCATTTTGCCGGGGTTTATTCACACCCATGCCCATACCAGCTTCAAGTACATACAGAATGAGCCGCTTAACGGATATCATACGGAATATTTGGCTGCGTGCCTTACAGAAGGAATTACTACGATCCGCGATGAGGGGATGACTACGGCAGCATCGATTGACGATGTAGTCACTCAGACGCAGCAGCTGGAGGGCGGTGCTTTTCCCAGAGTTCTTACGTCCGGTAAAGTATTCACGGCTCCAGGCGGTTACGGTGGTCAGGAGCCTATCGGGGTAGAGAGTACAGAAGAGGCTCGGCTTAAGGTCCGTGAAGTCTTGGGACAAGGAATACATTTCATCAAAACAGCGCTGGAAGACGGCTACGATCCCGCAACCGCCGGACTGCCGCAGCTGAATCAGGAGATTCTCGAAGCGATCTGCCGGGAGGCCCGGAGCATGGGCACTTACGTATCTGCTCATGTTACAAGTGCGCGCAATCTTCAGATTCTGGTGGATGCTGGGATCAGCGATGCTGCGCATATGATTTACGACCAGCTGGACGATCAACTGATCCGGCAAATGGTGAGCGAGAGCATCCGCATCGTCCCCACACTCACCATACTTCAGTTGTTTCAGGACAAATTCGGAGCGCCGCTACTGGAGCAAGGGCTGGATAATGTCCGGAGATTTATTCAGGCGGGCGGAGAGATTGGCCTGGGGGATGATTTTATCGAAGAAGCTCCTCCGTGGTACCGGGCCGGTATGCCGTGGAAGGAAATCCAGTTGTTAGGCCAGGCCGGCCTCTCCCCGATGCAGATTATTGTGGCCGCCACTTCATCTGGTGCCAAGATCTGTAAGTTAGATCATGAACTCGGTACCATTGAGACAGGCAAGAGGGCAGATCTGTTAGTCGTCGGGGGAGATCCGCTGGCGGATATTAACAACCTGCGTCAGGTCAGCTGGGTAATGAAAGACGGCAAGATCGTATCGAAATTACACTAGCAGGAGGTTTTGCAAAATGAACGCAAGAATCACCCTATCTCCGGTCACCCCGGACGATATCGATTTCATTTCAGAGCTGGAAATGAGCGCTTCGCTCTGGCCTTTCGAGGATATGATTCCAGCCGACAAGGAGGCGGTCCGGAAGACGGTGGCGGAACGAATCCATAGCGACTGGCACAAACAATTCGTGATCCGGCTCTCCTCCCCGGAGGCAACCCCTGTAGGGGAAGTGCATATACACTGGTATTTGAACCTCCACACCCTTAAAAGGGTGGGATTCTTAGCTAGTTAGCGGGCGCATACGTTTCCGCTTTGCCCTACTGCTAAGTTAAGGGCGAGTTCATTCGCCCATCCTAGATCAGAGCTTATAGCTATCTAGGCTGACAGACTGTTACCATCTGCCAAAGGTTGACGCATGATGTTGATGGCACCGACCCGATCCCGATGTGCTGTATAACCACAGTCGCATCGATAGGTTCGATCCTTTGCTTTGTTCCGCCCTCCACAAGAGGGACAGGTTTGCGAGGTGTATGCCGGATTCACTTCAACCACTTGGATTCCAGCGAGTGTCGCCTTATATCCGATGAACATTTGCAACTGATAGAAAGACCATTGATGCAGATGTTTAGCGTTTTTACGACTTGTTCTTGTCGTCTTCCGAATATCCGTCAGTTTCTCCAGCTTGATGACTGACACCTTTTCTTGAATCGCCATATTCACGATCTGGCGGCTGATTTTGTGATTCTGATCTTTCATAAAACGACGTTCCTTGTCGTTCTGCTTACGGATTGCGGATAGCTTTTTAAGCTTTCCTAATTTGCGGCGATAGGTACTGTACTTACGGCGAACAAATTTGTTTTTACGTCCATTTCCGCAAAATGTTGTTTTGCCACTAGAAGTCACGACAACAGCAGGAACTTTCAAGCCTAAATCAATCCCCATCACTTCATGACCATCGGGTGGCTCAGTGGGGCGTTCGGTTGAAATTTGAACAAACCATTTCGCTGATTTTTGAACCACGCGCAGAAGTCCAAGCTTCCCATTCGAAAGCATGTCTCGCTCCCTATCCGAAAAAAGCGCAGGAACCATAAGACGTTGTACTTTTCCATCCAGGATCACGGGGAAAGAAATATGGTTGCCCCGAATCGTATAATTTTGATTGTTCACGTAGTACACACTCTTTTGGAGAATAGGACGCTTCTTCGTTTTTTTGAACCGCTGAAATAGGCTTTTGGCGTCTCGGATTACTTGATTCTTTACGGCAGAGGGTAGATTGGCACGAACGGTTTTTGAAGTTAGCTTAGGAAACGTTCCAGACCTTTCGGCTTGCTCCGTTAAATCGTTGACGGTTCGAATGTATTCATTACCCATATCCACCAGTACAGACGGATGGGTTGGAAAAATGCGGATTTGAATCGTTACGGTTTGCAGGGTTTCACCCCCTTGTTTTTTGTTCTTCAACATATCGTTGGATCGTTTCGCTTGAAACGTTCCCTGCCGTACTGACAAAGTAGGAACGAGTCCAGAGGGATTGCAAGTGGTTCAAGTGCTTAAATTGTTCACGGAGGCGCCGGGAAGTGATTCCTTTCAGTTTCGCCATCAGTTCTGCAGGAGAATCGGTTGGCCGTGCGTTTAGAACAATATGCACATGATCAGGCATGACTTCCAATGCGAGTAGCTGCCAATCCTGATCGGCACATATCTTTATAACGATTTGCTTAAACTGAATCTCCACTTGATCGACTAGCACTTTACGTCTGTATCTAGGGCAAAAAACAAAATGATAGTTAATTAAGGATACGGTTGTTTTGGTATTTCGGTAGGATTGTCTCATACCTAGATTGTATCAATAAAATAATTTAACTGCTACAAAAACATGCGCTCATTTAAAACATTTTTGACAACATAAGGATATTCCTTAAACAAAGACGATTCATCCCATCCCTAAAGGAGTGGGCTTTCTCGACTAATTTCTGTAAAAGAGCGAGAGAGCTGGGAGCTTGGCTACAGTCTTTTCCCTGAATACCGGGGGCAAGGCTACTGCACCGAAGCAGCGCAGCTGGCCTTGATGCTTGCTTTTGAAGAATGGAAGGCCCACAGAGTCGTGGCTATGTGCAATGAATATAACACCTCCTCCATCAAGGTGCTGGATAGGCTAGGGATGATCCGCGAAGGCGTATTCCGGGAAGAAATACACTGGAACAACCAGTGGGTCAACCAATACTTTTATGCGATACTGGACCGGGAGTACCTGGGGAGTACCGGAATAGAGGCCGGGGAACGATGCTGATACCTTATGCCGCTGGAGGCTGGTTCTAAACCCAAATAAAAGACCGCTCTCCTTGGGATCGCGGCCTTCCTTCCAGAACTTTATTCATCTTCTTTTACAAGTGCATCCTGAACCTTACCCGCCCCTGTAACCTTCGTTGAGCTATTTAGAATAGCCTGCGTAACCGTTGTCCCTTCATCCAGCTCCAGCTTAACTCCTGAGGTAGAGGCCGCAGTCTTAAACGTACGTATGGAGCCTTTTTGCAGGTGGAGGATGGGTCCTTCCGCTTCAATGTTCACGTCTCTGAAATTGCCATTAAGCGTCACTACGAGCCCGGCTGCAAGGCCGGATGGCAGATCAACATCGGTGAACCCGTCTCCGGCACCCTCCCCCTCCTCCAGAATCACGCTGGACTGTACCGACACCGCCTTCACCAACGTCAAGCCTTGGGTTACCAGGCGGACAGTTCCACTCTTGCTCTGCACATTCACTTGATTCAGCGTTGTGTTCTTGAGCTGCACGGACGGATCTCCACTGCCCTGTATGATGACCTTGCCTAGTACTTCAACACTGTCCAAGGTTACCACTCCGCTGCCCATACCTTCGTCTAGGATCAGGTCTCCGAAAATCTTCAGATTCTGCAGCAGCACATCATAGCCGGATACGGTAACATTGTTATAATATTTGATGGCTCCCGGTTCAAAGCTTCCGAGGCCCTCGGAACTGCTGATAGTTACACTCTGCAAGCCGCCACTTGTGACGTTGTTGTAATCCAGCAGGGCAATCGCTTCGGCCCGGGTCATCGCCTGTTCTGGAGCAAACCGCCCGTCCGGGTACCCCTTCATTCTTCCGGCATTGATCATTGCAGCGACATCGGCTTGGCTCCAGCCTGCAATCTGATCCTTATCGCTGAACCGGGATAATACCTCCGTGCCCCCCGTCTCATAATAGAGCAATCTGCTCACCATAATCGCCGCCTCCTGGCGCATAACGGGATCGCCCGGACGAATCGTGCCTCCGTAACCCTTGATGATACCCGCATCGAGCGCTTTGGAGATTTCTTCGTAGGCCCAGCCCGTCTTAGGCAGATCGCTGAAATCGGCCTTCACCTTGCTCTCCGCCGTCAGCCCGGCAAACTTGTTGATTAACGCGATAAATTCCGCTCTAGTGATCGCCTGATCCGGCCGGACTGTCCCGTCCGCGAATCCCTTCAGCCATCCCTTTTCCAGCCAGCGGCTAATCTGCTTCTGCGCCCAGTGTCCTTCATAATCGGCTGCCGCATTCATAACCCCGGCTGAACCCAGCAGCAAGCCCAGACTTAGCCCCACCATTACTAATTTTCTTCCTATCATTACTGCGCTCACTCCAATGTATGTATGTGATGCCAAATGAACCAAGCACCTATTTACAGTGTAGCGGAATCCACGGCCGTTGGGAACAATCTCCAACAATGCGCATCCAGACATACGAAATAGCCCTGGAGGCCGAGGCTTCCAGAGCTGTTAGTTAAGATGCACCACAGCAATTAACAAAAAGCAAAACCGCAAGGAGCGGTTTTAAATAGGAAATCCAAACACTACAGCGGCCGGAAGTCCAAAGTTCACCGCAACGACGACCATGCTCCCAATTCAAATCTTAAATGCGTCTGATATAAATCCTTGCTTCCATTTAAATAATCGAGTTGTACACCATGAAAAAGATCATGATAACCAGCGAAAGCATCAGCAGCAGGCTCATCGTACGGATCTTAGCCGTCTCCGCAGAGACATCGCGGTTCTCTCTCATGCCTGCCGCAGCAAGGCGCAGGGGCTTGGTCATAATTCCGCCGAACGCGAACATGGCCAGCAGCAGTACAGTCACGATGATCATCCAGGGCACGGAATACTCGCCTTTAGTCATCATGTAGCCGCCAGTCAGTAATTGGATTACCAGCCCGTATTGGGCAAACCGGTTGAATCCGCCGATAGCACTCAAGGTGCCTTCCTTCGCCGGGGAGGACAGCTTCGCCGTCCCGCTTAGAATGAACGGCAGCACGAGATAGAAGCCTAGTGCCAGTGTCCCGATCATATGCAGAAAAAAGAAAATGTGACCCATCGTAATCTCCTCCTATTCGAATGTGTACAAGCTTCGTTGCATTTGCCGTTACAGGGTTACAGAAGCAGTCACCGCGCGGACCGAATCGGCCGAATGATCGAGCGCAGCCTTTTCTTCCGCCGTAAGCTCCAGTTCAAAGATCCGCTCAATGCCCTCCGCACCCAGAAGCGCAGGAATACCCAGGAACAGGTTCTCATAGCCGTATTCACCCTCAAGCAAAGCGATCACCGGTATGATCCGCTTCTTGTCCTTCAGAATCGCCTCCGTCATCTGAACCAGCGAGGCTGCCGGGGCATAATACGCGCTGCCGTTCCCCAACAGGCTGACAATTTCGCCCCCGCCGACCCGGGTCCGCTGCACAATCTCCGCGATACGCTCTGCCGGGATCAGTGTGTCGATCGGAATACCGCCTACGCTGGAATAACGTACTAACGGCACCATATCATCCCCATGGCCGCCCAGCACGAATCCGCGGACATCCTCTACCGATACATTAAGCTCCTGGGCGATGAAGGTACAGTAGCGGGCCGTATCCAGGACACCGGATTGTCCGATTACGCGGTTCTTGGGGAAGCCGAGCGCATGATAGGCCACATACGTCATGACATCCACCGGATTGCTCAGAATGATTACAATCGACTCTGGAGCCACCCGCTTCACATTCTCGCAGACCGATCGGATGATTCCCGCATTGGTGTTGACCAGATCATCCCGGCTCATGCCGGGCTTGCGTGCAACCCCAGCCGTAATAATCACAATGTCAGAATCCGCGGCATCCTCATAGCTGGAGGTTCCGGTAATCTGGGCATCGAATTTCTGCACGGGTCCCGCTTCGAGCATATCGAGCGCCTTGCCCTTGGCCTGCTTCTCAAGCTGGGGAATGTCGAGCAGCACCACATTGCCAAGCTCCTTCTGGGCAAGCATAAGCGCTGTGGTCGCACCGGTGAACCCGGCACCTACGACAGTGATTTTTGAACGTTTGATAGCCACGGTAGCCCTCCCTTCCAAGCAGGATGTTGATCTGCAGACCGCCTGACGCAAGTATAAGCTACACGGATGTGCAGCTTATACTTGTCATACTAACCGGCAGGCTTGCTTACAGATGGTTGATGATCTCGTCAGCGAAGGCAGAGCATTTCAGCTCAGTCGCGCCTTCCATCTGGCGGGCAAAGTCGTAAGTAACCGTCTTATTGTTAATCGCCGTACTCATTCCCTTGTAGATCAGGTCAGCCGCTTCCTGCCAGCCCAGATGCTCAAGCAGCATAACGCCGGAGAGAATGACAGAGCCCGGATTCACTACATCCTTGTCTGCATATTTCGGTGCCGTACCGTGAGTAGCTTCAAAAATAGCATGTCCCGTAATATAGTTAATGTTCGCTCCCGGAGCAATACCGATACCGCCGATCTGGGCAGCCAGTGCGTCGGAGAGATAGTCACCGTTCAGGTTCAGTGTCGCAATGACATCGAAGTCTGTCGGGCGTGTCAATACCTGCTGCAGCGCAATGTCCGCAATGGCATCCTTCACGATGACTTTGCCTGCTGCTTCGGCCTCCTTCTGGGCAGCGTTCGCAGCCGCTTCGCCGTCACGTTCCTTGATGACATCATACTGGTTCCAGGTGAAGACCTTGTCGCCGAACTCCTGTTCAGCCACTTCGTAGCCCCAGTTCTTAAATGCGCCTTCCGTGAATTTCATGATGTTGCCTTTGTGTACCAGGGTCACGCTCTTGCGTCCGTGCTTGATCGCATACTCCACTGCAGAACGAACGAGGCGCTTGGAGCCTTCTTCGGAGACAGGTTTGATGCCGATACCGGATGTTTCCGGGAAGCGGATCTTGTTCACGCCCATTTCCTTCTGCAGGAATTCGATCACTTTCTTCACTTCAGCGGAGCCTTCCTGATATTCAATACCGGCATAGATATCCTCCGTGTTCTCACGGAAAATTACCATATCGACCAGCTCAGGATGCTTCACCGGGGAAGGAACGCCATCGAAGTAGCGCACCGGGCGCAGACATACGTACAGGTCAAGCTCCTGGCGCAGCGCCACATTCAGGGAGCGGATACCTCCTCCGATTGGAGTGGTCAGCGGGCCTTTGATCGCAACGATGTACTCACGGATCGCTTCCAGCGTGTCGTTCGGCAGCCATTCACCATATGTATTGAAGGCCTTCTCGCCGGCAAACACTTCATACCACGCAATTTGTTTCTTACCGCCATATGCTTTCTCTACAGCTGCATCCAGCACCCGCTTGGAGGCTTTCCAAATGTCACGGCCTGTCCCGTCACCCTCGATGAATGGAATGATTGGCTGATCCGGAACCAGCAGCTTGCCGTCTTCGATTGTAATTTGTTCGCCTTCTGTGGGCAGATCGTATTGTTCCAGTTTCAACATTTGTAGATATTCCTCCTAAAAGTATGATGTACAAGCATTCATATTATTCATTGTACTAAAGGGGTAGAGCAGCCCGCAAGGGCCGCCCTGCCTGCCGCCTGCTTTATCGTTCGTCCACAGGGACGTACTTCATGTCGGACATGCCTGTATATTCCGCGCGCGGGCGGATAATACGGTTGTCTTCATACTGCTCCAGAATATGGGCCGTCCAGCCGGAAGTCCGGCTGATCGCGAAGATAGGGGTGAACAGCTCGCGCTCAATCCCCAGCTGTGTATAGACCGAAGCCGAATAGAAATCCACGTTCGGTTTCAGCCCCTTTTGGCTGGTGATCAGCTCTTCCACCTTGACTGACATGTCATAGAGACTAGTGTCATTCTTCATCGTGCCCAGCTCGCTGGACATCTTCATCAGGTGCTTGGCGCGAGGATCGCCGTTCTTGTATACCCGGTGTCCGAAGCCCATAATCTTCTCGCGGCGCTCCAGCTTGCCCAGGATATACGGCTCCACCGCGTCCAGGCTGCCGATCTCCTCCAGCATCTTCATTACGGCTTCATTCGCCCCGCCATGCAGCGGTCCCTTAAGCGCACCGATTGCCGAGGTCACACCGGAATAGATATCGGACAAGGTCGCAACCGTTACCCGTCCTGCAAAAGTCGAAGCGTTCAGCTCATGGTCGGCATGCAGCACAAGCGCCGTATCCAGCGCCTTAACCGATACCGCATCCGGCTCTTTTCCCCACAGCATGTAGAGGAAGTTCTCGGCGATGGTCAGGCCCTCTTTGGGCGCTACCGGCTCCAGTCCTTTGCGGATGCGTGCCAGTGCGGCAACTACAGTCGGAATCTGCGCCTGCAGCTTCAGCGCCTTGGTCTGGTTCGCTTCCTTGCTCATATCATCGGCCGATTCATCGTAGAGTGCCAGACTGGATACGGCTGAACGCAAAGCGGCCATGGTGTTGGCTTCCTTGGGGTACAGCTTCATTTGGGCGAGGACCTGCTCCGGGATCGCAGCATGGGCGCTGAGATCGCGCCGCAGAGCTTCAAGCTCCGGCACTGTCGGCAGACTGCCGAACCAGAGCAAATAAGCGGTCTCCTCAAATGTGGCATGATCCGCAAGATCGTCAATATCATAACCGCGGTAAGTGAGCACTCCATCTACGATAGAGCTGATCGAGGAGGTCGTTGCAACAATGCCTTCAAGTCCTTTGGTAGCTGTCATAGTATCTCTCTCCTTTGCCAACAAGAGTGTATAGTGCCGCTTCAAACCTCATGTAACCATTTACATTTCTAAGTATTTCAACTCTCTGAAAAAAAGCTTCAGGACCGGCTCAGAAGATTGCAACTATATTTCTGCTCTTTAACCTTTAATTATCATACCGGATTTTGTCGGTTATGTGAACAACATGGAAGCTTTGCAGGGCATCAAATGATTTTATCGGAGGGATAGAAAAAAACGAATACAAAAACTGTTTCATGAATACTTTTCCAGGTTATGGATATGCCCGCCACCTGCCCTTTTCTATCGCCGCTAGTCTTTTCACACCCCCTATGAATATATATAAGACGAGCCGTTATTCCTGAAGTCCGCCAGAGTGGGAGGGAACCAAAATAGATACACTTGTGCTGAAAAGAATGCTGCGCGGCCTCTGGGTCGTGCTTGCCGCCGCCCTGATTCTGCTGGCTGTATATGTACTGCTGCCGCTCCTGTACCCTCTGCTGGTCGCATGGCTGCTGGCTTACTTCATGCATCCGCTGGTCCTGGTTCTTAAGGGAATGAAGCTCCCCGGCTGGCTCGCCGTATCCCTCTCGCTGCTGTTCTACATCGGAGGCACCGCTCTTGTCCTGACCGCCCTCATTACACGGCTGGTGAAGGAGCTGATCGGGCTGCTCCAGACCTTCGATCTCCATACCGGCCAGTGGCGGGAGCTGCTGCTGTCTCTAAGCCGTAATGCCAGCATTCAGAATATTATTAACCAAATCAACCAGTTTTACCACGACAACCCGGGCTATCACGCCACCATTGACAGCAATATCAACCGGACCACCGAGACCGTCGGCCATGCCGTGACACAGATGATTACCGGGTTCTTCAATATCATCCTGAGACTGATCTCCTCGCTGCCGAGCCTTGGTACCATTCTGATTGTAATTGTGCTGGCCGCCTTCTTCCTCAGCACCGGCTGGGAACGGCATAACGCCAGGCTGACTGCGCTGCTTCCTGCGCCGCTGCTAAGACCGGTGTCGGAGATCTGGAAGGATCTGCGCAAGGCGCTGTTCGGCTATATCCGCGCCCAGCTGGTGCTGATCTCCGTAACTGCGGTGATTGTGATTATCGGCCTGCTGCTGCTAGGCGTAAGCTCAGCCTTCGCCATAGGCCTGACCATCGGCATCGTCGATCTGATCCCTTATCTGGGCGTCGGCATCGTCATTCTGCCGTGGGCCTTATATTCCTACATGACCGGGAACATGGGGCTGGCCATCGGGCTGCTGGTACTTTACGGTGTCATCCTGATCACCCGCCAGGTGCTGGAGCCCAAGGTACTCGCCAGCAGTATCGGCGTCGATCCGCTCGCCATGCTGATCGGCATGTTCGCCGGTCTCCAGCTGCTGGGCATGCTTGGCCTGATCCTCGGCCCTGTGCTGCTCGTTATTCTCGACGCGTTCGCCCGCGCCGGTGTGTTCCGCGCCCTGCGCAGCTACATTCTCAGCGGCAGGCTGCATTAGGGGCTTTTGAAAACTAACGGTGGCCCGTCGCGCTCTGCTAATTGCCTCTGCCATCCTCGGTACGAAACTAGTTGAGCGTAGTGAACCATTAGCGATAAGTGTAGTCTGTGCAACTAAAAACAGCGAAACGGAAGGCTTTCCTCTTCTAACTGTAGCTTGTACAACTAAATTTGCCCAAATGGGCGAAAATCCAGATATAGAGGCATTTTAATTGCACGAAATACAGCTAAACAGAGATTCGGCGGCACATCCGGCGATTTAGTTGTACAGACTGCAATTAAGCCACTCCATTGCCTTAATCGGGGCGCGGCAATCCCTCAGCAAGCGGTTAGTCAAAGTAACTCTCACACTCATATAACTGATGGTCTATCCCGACCACTCCCTAACGCCAAAAAGGCCTCCAGCCGCAGCACCCTGCAACTGAACACCTTTTGACACACCAGATTACTCCATAGTATTCCTAAGTAACCTTACTACTCCTTATTACCGCCAGCAACCGCCCGCCTGCCCTACCTCACTCCCCACTTACCTGCGGTAGAAGGTGAAGGTGCCGTTTTTCATCTTCTTCTCGATCCATTTCAGCAGAAAAACCCGGTAAAGCGGCCGGGTCAGCGGAAATACCAGAGTAAAGCCGATCAGATCCGTAACAAATCCCGGCAGAATCAGCAGCAGACCGCCGAAGAAAATACATAAGCCGTCCAGCATGGTCCGCCCGGGCACCCGTCCCTCCTGCATATGAGTTCTGCTGTCCTGCAGCACTTTCTTGCCTTCGAACCGCATCATTAGCAAACCGATGACTGAAGTAGCCAGCATGATCAGCAGTGTCTTGGGCGCTCCAAGAAAACTTGAGACATAGATGAAACCGAATAATTCCACAGCCGGGACTGCAAACAGTGCAGCCCACAGCCATTTGTTCCTGATCATACTGCTCCTCCTTCTTCTTCCGTTAACACTGTTCTTCTTCCTTCAGTGCAGCCACGATAGCGTGGAATAGCTCAGGCTGTGCCCGGTCGATCCGCACCGGCTTCCATTCCCCGTTCAGCCAGACATGACTCGTCGAGCCGCTGACCAGAAGCTCGCCGGGGAGAGCTCCGCCATCGGCCGGATGCACTTTAACGGTCCCGGACCCTTCGCCTTCACTACCCGCCGCCATCCGGCGGATTTCATATTCATAGACAACCCTCAGAGCCGAGAAGGTTGTTAACCGCGCATACACGGTAACAAGATCATCATATCGCGCGGGGCTTTTGAATTGCAAATCTGCGGAGGTTACCGGCAGCAGCAGACCGAGGCCCTCCAGTCTCCGGTAGTCGAAGCCCAGCTCACGGAACATCTCCGTCCGGCCGCACTCAAACCAGATCAAATAGTTGGCATGATAAACTACGCCCATCTGGTCGGTTTCCTGATAACGTACGCGCAGGGAGGTACTGTGCCAGCGGCTGGTCCATCCCGGTTGATGCGGATTCATAGTCATGCTCCTTTCTAAAATACAGCCTATACGGCCAGCAGCCCGCTAAGCGCCGACACCGCCGGATGCAGACGCAAGCGGCAGCTTGCGGCGCGAGCTCCGGGCGACATAGAACAGCAGGGCCGCCCCCGCTCCCGCGCTAAGCATACAGGAGAGGTTCATCAGTCCGACCCCGCCCTGATTCAGCAGCATCCCGTTCAGCAAATTGCCCAGAATGCCGGCTAACCCGGAGAATACGATGTTAAATACACTTTGCCCGGTCGCCTGCATCTCCGCAGAAGTAATCTTCGATACATATTCCACCGCTGCGATATAAAAGAACCCGAAGGACAGGCCGTGAAGCACCTGCACGCCAATCATGACCGAAGGATACGGGAAAACCACCTGAATCCCCCAGCGCAGCACATAGATCGTTGCGCCAAGCAGCAGTGTCCGCTCCATCCCCAGTCTGCGGATTACTTTGGAGGCGAAGAACATGGACGGAACATTGGTGATCGACGCCAGAAACAGGGCGATCCCGGCAGTGCCGGTCGATCCTCCGACAGACTGGAAGGCGATGACAAAATAGGTGCCGAACGCAGTCATCGTCTGGTTGACCAGGAAACTGCCGCCCAGGAAGGCCAGGAAGATGCGGTTGCCAAGCAGTTTTTTCACGCCCTGGGAGAAGGACTGGCTCATCATGCGGTTCTCCTCCGCCTGCTTCGGCAGAGTCAGGGCAATGACCACCGCCACGCAGTTCAGCAGCAGAAACGGCAGCCAGATAGTAGATACGGAGAACCGGGAGACATACTGCCCCCCCGCAATGGCCCCTACAGCAGCGCCTATGCTCATCATCATCCGGATGCTCCCGTAAGTGGAGCCAGCTCTGTTCGCAGCCACAATGGCGTAAGAGTCGGCTATAGGAGCCTGTGTGGAGGAGAAGATCGTAGACACGGTGTACACCAGCATCAGCACGATGAAATATTCTGAACGGTACAGGACCGCAAGCACCGCCGGAACCGCGACGCTCAGAATAAGCACCAGCCGCGCCTGGTTGTACCGGTCGGAGACCACTCCCCATAAAGGCTGGACACAGATGGCGATCAGCGTACCCGTCGCCATGAGCAAGCCGATCTGGCTGACCTCAAGTCCGTTCGATTTCAGCAGCAGCGAGAGGTAGGAGCCGAAGGAGCCCCCGGCCAGTCCCAGAAACAGATAGAACCCGCGCAGCTTTGATATTTTTTCCATGGGGATTACAAGTCCTCTCTCATTCTTTTTAACAGAATACCCAACCTTCATAGCCGCCTGCTGCATTAAATAGAGCACAACCTATTATAAGGCGGTGGACAAGTGGGCAAAGTCAATAGATTAACACGGAGCAAACCCTGTCTGAAGGATAAACTCAATACGGGCAGAGCCACCCATTCCGGCTTCGGCTGGACTTCCAGCAACTGGAGCGGTTATGCCATCTCCGGCAAAAAAGGCAGCTACCGGCGGATATTCGCCGACTGGATCGTCCCTTATGTAAAGCCTACGGTAAAAGCTACGTTCTCCTCGGCCTGGATCGGCATTGACGGTTTCAAGAACAGCAGTCTGATTCAGACCGGAACCGGCCATGAATCGGTAAACGGGAAGGTCCGCTATTATGCCTGGTGGGAAATTCTACCTGATTCTGAGACCGTTATTCCCTTGCCGGTATCGCCCGGTGACCACATGCGGGCTTCCATCGTCAAGCTCAGTCCCGGCAAATGGTGCATCACCCTGCGTAACCTCAGCAAGTGCTGGGTCTTCCGCACCGTACAGCGCTATAACGGGCCGGAAAGCTCCGCCGAATGGATTGTAGAGGCTCCGCAGATCGGCTTCGATATCGCACCGCTGGCCAAAATCTCTCCGGTATGCTTCACTTGCTGCCGGGTCAACGGACGCAGCCCCGGACTTAAAGCCTCCGACGGCGGCATTATGATCCAGGATAATGTCCTGCTGGCCCTGCCTTCAGCACCGCGCTCCTGCGGAGAAGCCTTCACGGTCAGACGGATCTATCCCACAAGCAAGACCCCGGCAAAATCCAAAAAAACGCTCGCCAAAAAAGCCTGACCCTCCGCTGCCCGCAAAAACGCTCAGTCCACTATATATAATAGCAGCATTTACATCAACCCGCAGTAATCCCCATAGTCCAAAATATCCCCGAAAACCTGTAAAATAACCCCACAAAGTGGGGTTTTAGCGCAGATGATGACTCAGGTACTTTGCGGGGACCCCAAAACATATAAATTCTTATCTATAAATAAAAGAGCAGCGGCATCAGGCACCACTGCTCTTATTCATCTATTCAATTCGTGCTGCAGAATCTCTTCCACACCCTAGTCGGCTGGAATCGTGTCTACCTTCACCAGGTTGGTGGAGCCGGAACGGCCAAGCGGGATACCTGCAGTGATCACTACAAGATCGCCGGCTTTGACCAGACCCGAAGCTTTACCGCCGTTAAGAGCTGTTTCCAGCAGTTCGTCAGTAGAATGAGCTTCCGGACCGAATACAGGAGTTACGCCCCATACCAGCGCCAGTTGACGCATCGTTCTTTCCTGAGTGGTGACAGCAATGATCTGTGATTTAGGACGATATTTGGAAACCACGCGTGCCGTGTGGCCGGTTACTGTCGAAGAAATAATGGCCTTGGCATTCAGGTCCAGAGCGGAGATCGCTACGGATTGGCTGATCGCTTCGGTTACAGTAGTTTCTTGGGCAATCTGCTGCTTCATGAAGATCTCACGATGGTTCAGGGCAGATTCAGCTTTCTCAGCAATACGGGACATAGTCAGTACGGATTCTACCGGATATTTCCCGGCAGCAGTCTCACCGGACAGCATAATTGCATCGGTTCCGTCGAAGATTGCGTTCGCTACGTCACTTGCTTCAGCGCGGGTCGGGCGCGGGTTGCGCTGCATGGAATCCAGCATTTGGGTAGCTGTGATTACCGGTTTGCCGGCAATGTTACATTTCTGGATCATCAGCTTCTGTGCCAAAGGTACATCTTCAGCAGGGATTTCTACACCAAGGTCACCACGGGCAACCATGAGGCCGTCGGATACTGCCAGGATCTCATCCAGGTTATCGACACCTTCCTGGTTCTCGATTTTGGAGATGATCTGGATGTGGGAAGCATCATGCTTCGCAAGCAGTTCACGAATTTCCTGAACGTCGCTGGCTTTGCGTACGAAAGAAGCGGCAATAAAATCAATGTCCTGACCGATCCCAAAAATGATATCATTGGTATCTTTTTCCGTAATGCCCGGCAGGGAGATGGAAACTCCTGGTACGTTTACACCCTTCTTGCTCTTGATCGTACCGCCGTTAACAATACGGGTCTTGATTTCGGTGCCTTGAATGTCGACAACAGTAAGGCCGATCAGGCCGTCGTCGATCAGGATGGTCGATCCTACTTGAACATCGTTAGGCAGGTTGTTGTAAGTGATGGAGATACGGTTGTGGTCGCCAAGGATCTCTTCCGTAGTCAGTGTCAGATACTCATCCTGAACCAGTTCAATCGGTTCTACTTCCAGCTTGCCTGTACGAATCTCAGGTCCTTTGGTGTCGAGCAGGATGGCAACGGTCTTGCCAAGTTCCTTGGATGCTTGACGGATCGTGTTGATCCGGGCTCCATGCTCATCAAAATCACCGTGGGAGAAGTTCAGACGGGCCACATTCATACCAGCCAAAATCAATTTTTTGATATTCTCCAACGATTCACTTGCAGGTCCGATCGTACATACAATTTTACTTTTCCGCATTAGGTTTTCCTCCGTTTTTTCGTTCTCTCTGTCTCGCGTTTTCCAACTACAAAATCTACTATAAGGCTTGCTCTCTGTATAGGAACTTTATCACATGTAAAGACATGCACGATTTATTGCGCCCTTATGAATATTACTGCATGTTGAAGACAAAATCAATGTTAGTGCCTATTTTTGCTGTAATTTAAAGTCGAATAATATAGGATTACCGTCAACAGAAAAATCATCCTGCAAGAAGCGCAGGATGATTATAATGGGAATAATTGTATACCCGGCCTTGTCCCGTTCACGGGCAGAAATAAGCGGGGGTATGTTAAAAAGTGCAAACCGGCGCTGACGCCCGTCCTCAGGCGGGCATCTCCCGCCTAGTCCACAATTTGCGCTTCTTCCTGCTCGGAATCCTGCTCCAGGACCGACTCGGAAAACTCACCGATCTTGCGGAATTTCAGGTACCGGTCTTCCTTAAGCGCTGCCGCATCCATGCCGGACAGCTCCTCCAGGTGACGCCAGACCGTGTCCTTCACCGCCTCGGCCGTCGCTTCGTAATCCCGGTGAGCACCGCCACGGGGCTCCGCAATAATCTCCTCGATTACTTCCATCTCCAGCAGATCGTTGGCCGTAATCTTCATGGCCTCCGCCGCCTGCTCCGCCTTGGTCGCATCCTTCCACAGAATCGATGCCGCACCGTTAGGGGAGATCGCCGAATAGATCGCATTCTCCAGCATCAGTACGCGGTTGCCTACCGCCATCGCCAACGCTCCGCCGCTGCCACCCTCGCCGATAATCACGCAGATGACCGGCACGGCCAGCTGGGACATCTCGAACAAATTGCGGGCAATCGCTTCCGATTGTCCGCGTTCCTCAGCGGTATTGCCGGGGTAAGCGCCTTTGGTGTCCACAAAGGTAATGATCGGGCGGCCGAACTTCTCCGCCTGCTTCATCAGCCGCAGGGACTTACGGAACCCTTCCGGGTGGGCGCTGCCGAAGAAGCGCAGAATATTCTCTTTCGTATCCTTGCCGCGCTGCTGGCCGATCACGGTCACAGGGCGGCCATTGAGCTTGGCAATTCCGCCGACTACAGCAAGATCATCGCCATACAGGCGGTCGCCATGCAACTCGATGAAATCCGTGAAGATAAGCCCGATCAGGTCCAGCGAGGTCGGGCGTACGTGATGACGGGCCAGATGCATCTTCTGGGCCGGGGATATATTGGAATAGATCTCATTCTCCAGCTCGCTGTAGCGTTCCTCAAGCCGGGCTACCTCATCGCTGAAATCTATCCCTTTCTCTTCGCCGAACTGCTTGAGTTCAGCGATTTTTTTGCGCATTTCTACCAGAGGCATTTCAAAAGGCATCTCTCCTGCCAACCTAAAATCCCCCTTTCACATCATGCAGCTCCAGCAGCTTGGTGAGTGTGGAGCGCATTTCCTTACGGTGCACGACCATATCGAGCTGTCCGTGCTGCAGATTGAATTCTGCCGTCTGGAAATCCTCGGGCAGCTTCTGGCGGATCGTCTGCTCAATGACAATCCGTCCGGCAAATCCGAATACCGCTCCCGGCTCGGCAATAATAATGTCGCCCAGGCTGGCAAAGCTCGCCGATACCCCGCCGGTGGTCGGATCAGTAACGATGGAAATATACAGTCCGCCCGTTTCGCTGAACCGGGCCAGCGCTGCACTTGTCTTCGCCATCTGCATCAGACTGAGAATGCTCTCCTGCATTCTGGCCCCGCCAGAGGTGGAGAAGATAAGCATCGGGAGTCCCCGCTCTGTCGCTTCTTCAACCGCTCTCGTAATCTTCTCGCCGACCACGGACCCCATGCTGCCGGTGAAGAACTCGAAGTTCATCACGGCCACAATTACCGGATGTCCGCCAATGCTGCCCTGGCCGGTGATTACGGCTTCAACCTGTCCGGTTTTGGACTGCTGCTGCGCAAGCTTCGAGGCATAGCCGGGGAACTTCAGCGGATCAATCGATGCCATCTCGCTGTCGAACTCAATGAATCCTTCCGGGTCAAGCGTCATCGCAATCCGTTCCGCTGCATTCAGGCGCATATGGTAGCCGCAGGACGGGCATATTTTCAAATTCTTCTCCAGTTCCTTGCTGTACTGGATCGTTCCGCATTTGGGACACTTGCTCATGAGGCCTTCGGGAATCTCCCGCTTAGGGCGCTCGCCTTCCGCCGGTCCGCCGCTTCGCTCCAGACGCTCTGAAGGAATAGTCGCGTACTTCCGTTTTTTCTGAAATAAATCTTTGAACAAGGGTCGCACCTCTTCAGCCGTTTATTTGCGTAATTAGCAGCTTGCCGCTGTCATGAATGCTCTTGAATCTCTACGATGTACTCTTCAGGGATGCAGAATCAGATTCAGGACCTCCTGCACTTCTTCAAGCTCTCCCGAAGGAACCAGAATCTCAAACTGCTGCTTGGACATATTAATGGGACGGCATTTAATCAGAAATCCTTCTTCCGTAAGCTTCCTCTGGATCATCTCCGCCACTTTGGCGGTCGGCGCTATATAGATTACCGTCCACATGCCCTGCAAGGCCTCCCTAATCTCGAATCCAGCCGTATCCTGAATATATTGAAATTATGATAACACAGTTTTCTTTTTTCCCGCAAGCAAGCCTGGCAGGAAGGACTCAGGCCCGGGAGGCCGGTCGCAGCGGTTCAGGAGCAGCCGTTATTCGGTCCCGGTTACATGGGGATAGACCTTCGCACCCTCATGCCGGTGGGCGATCCGGGCTGATGCGGCAGCCGCGATTCCGGCCACCAGATCATCCAGAAATACGTGAATGCTCCCCTTATCATCATTCAATTTGCCGATAATTCCAAGCTTTATTTTGTCCAGGTAGCCGAAGCTGGTCAGACCGATCATTCCATATACGCTGGTGATGCCCAGGGCCAGAGTCTCGTCCGCCCCGTAGAGCGATTCATCGGCTTCCATCACCGCCTGAAACGGCTGGGGCAGCAGCTTCTTCTCGGCCAGTTCATCCAGCGCAATCCCCGTCATTAGCGTATACTGGACCTCTCTTTTGTTCAGTACCGACTTGACGCTGTTCAGGCATTCGTCCTGCGTTAAGCTCGGATAATAGACCGATTGCAGGGTATAGACGATCTCCGCGACCGCACTCAGCGAGACTCCCCGGCGCTCCAGCAGTTCCTCCGCCATTTGATAGGACATGATGTCATTCCCCTTCCGCACGGGACAATGGCCCGCTATGATTTGGCTGAACTTGAGAGTGAAGCCTGACAGATTCATAAGTTCACTCTATTGGTTCCCTAATGTATGCGGAAGAGGGGGCAAATGTGCTAAAAAGATCAGTGTATCTATGGCGCGATTATGGTGCAACGGGTATGCTCAAGTGCATTCTGTACAACTAAATCGCCTGATTAACTGCCGACCATCCATTTAGCTGCAATTGATACAGTTAAACTGCCTCTATATGCCGGTTTTCACCTATTCGGGCAAATTTAGTTGTACAGACTACAGTTAGGAGAGGAAAGTCGTTCTTTTCACGGTTTTAATTGCACATAATACACCTATGTGAATGTTCACTTCGAACAAGCTCCTAGTAGCGCATCAGATTAAAAATAGCGGGTCAGCTAATCCAACCCATAAGTTAATTCTGACGCTGC